>NZ_OZ409872.1:0-5362838 GCF_979258665.1 Pedobacter sp. AC163
GCCATATTTTACCAGGAAATAAAAAAGATAATTTCTGGGAAATGGGCGATACCGGTCCTTGTGGTCCTTGCTCTGAAATCCACGTAGACTGCCGTACCGATGAAGAAAAAGCTTTGGTTGATGGTGCCACATTGGTAAATGCTGATCATCCGCAGGTTATCGAAATCTGGAATAATGTATTCATGCAATTTAACCGTTTAAAAGATGGTTCGTTGCAAAGTTTGCCAGCCAAACACGTTGATACGGGAATGGGTTTCGAGCGTTTGGTACGTGTTTTACAGGAGAAAACATCTAACTACGATACCGATGTTTTTCAACCGATGATTCAGTTTATTGCTGAAAAATCGGGAATTAAATATGGTGCTGACGAAAAAACTGACATTGCCATGCGTGTAATGGCCGATCATATTCGTGCCATCTCGTTTGTAATTGCAGATGGACAATTGCCATCAAACAACAAAGCAGGTTATGTTATTCGCAGAATTTTACGTCGTGCTGTCCGTTATGCCTATACTTTCTTAAACTTCAAAGAGCCATTTTTAAATCAGCTGGTTCCATTATTAGCCGAACAGTTTAAAGGTGTTTTCGATGAATTGATTTCACAACAGGATTTCGTTCAGAAAGTTGTGCTGGAAGAAGAGGTTTCGTTTTTAAGAACTTTATCTACAGGTATTCAACGTTTCGAAAGATATCAGGCTGCCGATAATTTAGTGGAAGGAAATTTCGCTTTCGAATTATCTGATACTTTCGGCTTTCCTATTGATTTAACAGAGTTAATGGCGAGGGAAAAAGGTTGGAGTGTTGATTTAGCTGGATATGAGCAAGCGCTTCAAAAACAAAAAGATGATAGTCGTGCTGCTACTGCAATTGATACCGGCGATTGGATTATCGTAAACGCTGACGATCAAAGCGAGTTTGTGGGTTATGATGATTTAGAAATTGAAACCGAGATTTTAAAATACCGTAAAGTTAAAGCTAAAGGAAAAGAGCAATATCAAATTGTTCTGCGCCAGACACCTTTCTATGCCGAAAGTGGTGGTCAGGTGGGAGATACTGGTCGTTTAGAAGATCATAGTCGCCAGTTTTGGGTTGATATTACGGATACTAAAAAAGAAAATGGTTTAACGGTACACTTTACAGATTTGCTTCCTGACAACCTGGAAGGTAAATTTTGGGCAGTTGTAGATGAAGATAAACGCATTCTGACGGAGGATAATCACTCGGCTACACATTTGTTGCATGCTGCTTTAAAGCAAGTATTGGGTAAACATGTTAATCAAAAAGGTTCATTGGTAAATCCCGATTATCTACGTTTCGATTTTTCTCATTTCGCTAAAGTAACAGAAGAAGAATTGGCTCAGATTGAGGTAATTGTAAATCAGAAGATCAGACAGAACATTAAATTAAAAGAGCAAAGAAATGCGCCTTATCAAGATGCGATTGAAAGCGGGGTAACTGCGTTGTTCGGCGAAAAATACGGCGATTTCGTCCGTATGATTACCTTTGATGACCATTTCTCGAAAGAGCTTTGCGGTGGCACACACGTAAAGGCAACAGGTCAAATCGGTTCTTTCAAAATCATTTCTGAAAGTGCTGTTGCAGCTGGAGTACGCAGAATTGAGGCAATTACTGCAGATAAAGCAGAACAGTATTTCCTTGATCAACGTAAAGAACTTGGCCATTTGAAAGCATTGCTAAACGGATCTAAAGACTTATCTGCATCGGTTCAAGCCTTGCTTGACGAAAATGCAAAGCTTAAAAAAGAGATCGAAAAATCTACTTTAGAACGTGTGGGCGCTTTGAAACACGAAATTGTTCATCACGTTCGTGGAATAAATGGCGTTAACTTAATTGCGAAACACATCGACCTACAAAGCGCCGATGCCATTAAAAACCTTGCTTTTTCATTGAAAGATATGATTGATAATCTTTTCCTGGTTTTTACTACAGAAATTGAGGGAAAACCTGGAATAACGGTAATGCTATCAGATGATTTGGTGAAAAAAGGAATGAATGCCTCAAATATTGTGCGGGAGCTGGGTAAAGAAATTCAAGGTGGAGGCGGTGGCCAGCCATTTTATGCAACTGCCGGAGGTAAAAATTCTGCTGGTTTAACAGCGGTTTTAGAAAAAGCTGAAGGATTTATCGCAGGATAGATCGTTTTGATATTTGTTAATAGAGCGGAGAAATCTTAGAATTTGGCTACAAGTTCTAAAGATTTCTCCATTTTTTTGAAAGCCCAATTTTTAATGGGGAAGCCTAAGATTGTAAAAAATCTATATTCCTTTTCAGGCCAACAAGTTTGGTGCGTTTAATAGCCGACCCTTTAAAAACCTTTTTAAAAACTTCGTCGGTTATTTCGATAAGATCTTCCTTTGTTAAATCCAACAATCCGTTTTCAGGTTCTAAAGCAGGTTCGTTGTGTACTTTCGAAAACCGGTTCCAGGGGCACACGTCCTGGCAAATATCACATCCAAATGCCCAATTGCTCATTTTATCCTTAAACTCAGTAGGGATTTCATTTTTCAACTCTATAGTGAGGTAGGAAATACATTTAGTTCCGTCTACCACTTGTGGAGCAATAATCGCATCAGTAGGGCAAGCATCTAAGCAACGGGTGCAGGTGCCACAATGATCGGTTTGGAAAGCATGATCATAGTCCAACTCTAAATCGACGATCAACTCTGCCAAAAAGAAAAAAGACCCCTCTTTTTTGCTGATTAAATTTGAGTTTTTACCAATCCATCCAATACCTGATTTTTTTGCCCATGCCCGGTCTAAAACCGGAGCCGAATCTACGAAAGCTCTTCCAGAAACCTCTCCAATATGCTCGTGAATAAATTGTAAAAGTGATTTCAATTTATCTTTTATTACATGATGGTAATCTTGCCCAAAGGCATATTTTGAAATTTTTGGCGCCTCCGGATCTACCTGTTTTTCATCAGTATAATAATTTAACGATAAAGAGATTACTGACTTTGCATCATCAACCAGGAGGCGGGGATCAAGACGTTTATCGAAATAGTTTTCCATGTATTTCATTTCGCCGTGATGGTTTTGAGCTAACCATTTTTCAAGTCTGGGTGCTTCTTCTTCTAAAAATTCTGCTTTTGAAATGCCGCAAGACAAAAAACCCAAACGAAGGGCTTCATCTTTAATTTGTTGGCTATATTTTGCAGTATTACTAAACACGATATACAAAGATAAGGCTTAGGAAGCAAAACCTTTTTAACAATCACTTGTTCTATCTACAGAAAACTAAATTAATTAATTTGCAGTTCTTCAAAATTCGATGAATTGGATTAAAAGGAACTTAACTCACAACATAAATGGAAAACATAGATCCAAAACATACGGAATCGGGAGAAGCTCCTAAACCGATAGAACAAGATTACGAAAACCATAAAGAAGATCCAGGACCAGCACAACCTGCAGTTACAGAGCGTGATGAAAATGGGGCAGGTTCTGTTTTAAAATGGATCATCCCAATAGCAGTTATTATCGGATTGATAGTATGGTTTGCAATGAAAAAGTAATTAGCTTTAGATTATAATTGAACGCCGGTTGTTGATGCGACCGGCGTTTTTTTGTTTAAATAACTTCTGGTTTAGGTAATTAGCCCCGACGGAAAGCGATATCCCGATTCATCAAACGATCAGTGAGCACCTAAGGATCGGGATTTAGCAAAAGGCGGGAACAAATTTTATGAGCTGCAGAAACTTGCGCTTCAAAAACTATTTAAGCAGTTTTACCTGATACAAGTCATTTCGTCTGTCTTTTAAAACTTTAACTGTTCCATAATGGTGCAATTCGTCGAGAAGATGCAAATCTACATCCACCACCAACACCATTTCTGTGTTTGGAGTGGCCTCGGCCTTAACTGCATTGGTGGGAAAAGCAAAATCAGAAGGAGTGAATACAGCAGATTGAGCAAATTGGATATCCATATTGTTCACCTTCGGTAAATTGCCTACGCAGCCCGCAATGGCCACATAACATTCATTTTCTATTGCTCTTGCCTGCGCACAATGGCGTACTCGTGTATAGCCATTTTGTGTATCGGTTAAGAAAGGTACAAACAAAATCTGCATCCCCTGATCTGCATAAATGCGGCTTAACTCAGGAAATTCTACATCATAACAAATTAAAATGCCGATTTTACCACAGTCAGTATCAAACACCTGCACCTTGTCGCCACCAATCATTCCATAATATTTTTGTTCGTTGGGGGTGATGTGAATCTTTCTGTACTCATCGATTTTTCCTGTTCTGTGGCATAAATAGGTTGCATTATAAAGTTTTCCTCCATCAAGTAAGGGCATGCTTCCGGTAATAATATTCACATTGTAGCTTAGAGCATACTCATGCATTCTGTCCACAATCTCCTGAGTTTTCTCTGCCAGTTTACGCATGGCTTCAATTTCTGGAAGATGGTTGTAGGGCTGCAACAATGGAGTATTAAACAGCTCCGGGAACATAATGAAATCGGATTTGTAACCACTTAACGCATCGACAAAAAATTCCACTTGCTCATAGAACACGTCCATATCTGGAAACAAACGCATTTCCCATTGCACCAAACCTAAGCGAATGGTCATTGCTGAACGGGCGGAAGCATCGATTCCCTGATAATAAATGTTGTTCCACTCAATTAACGTTGCATATTCTTTAGATTCCTTATCGCCAGGAAGATAATTTTTCAATACTTTTCGAACGTGAAAATCATTAGAGATTTGAAAGGTTAAGGTAGGATCATAGATTTCCTTAGCCTTTACTTTATCGATGTATTGCCTTGGCGTTAAAGTTTCTGAATAGGTATGGTAACCAGGAATTCTTCCGCCAGCGATAATGCTTTTTAAATTTAAACTTTCGCAAAGCTCTTTTCGAGCTTCATAAAGTCTGCGTCCTAACCTTAAGCCTCTAAATTCAGGGTGAACAAATATTTCAATGCCATATAGTGTATCACCATTAGCATCGTGAGTGCTGAAAGAGTAATCGCCGGTAATTAGTTTGTAAGTATGTCTATCGCCATATTCGTCGTATTCTACAATAATTGAAAGTGAACAAGCTACTACTTTATCATCGACAGCAATACAAAGCTGTCCTTCGGGGAAGATACTTAATAATTTAGCAATGCTTGATTTTGGCCAGATTGAACCACCCATGCTATCGTAGGCTTGTAACATTGATTCTTTTAAATCGGCATAATCTTCAAGCGTGAGCTTACGTAATTCGATATTCATAATTTGTTGGTTTTATAGATAAGGAACAGAAAGATGAGATAAATGTTCAAATATATTTGAGGTTTTTTAAGAGAACATTAAAAACTTCACAACCTTCTGTATTGATAAATGCTACTGTTAATCGACATTAGGCGATCATTATTTATTATTAATAACTAGAAGGATTTCATCAGCTGTCAATAAAATATTGGAGAATGCCCTATCATTAATACTCCATTTGGTATGGCAATAGGAGAACTATTCTTGCTCTCCTGTCGTCATTGCGAGTTCCGATTTTTCATCGGGACGTGGCAATCTTTATCACAGTCAACCTCTACTGAAATAAGCGCAGTAATATGCTAAACTGTTTTAAAACAGATATTAAAACGGCAAGGTAATAAACCTACCTTAAAACAACTTTCCAGTTTGCCCAGGATAATTCTTTTTCAAATGTTTGTAAGCAGCTTCGGTCACTTCTCTTCCCCGAGAGGTACGCATAATGTAACCTTCCTGAATTAAAAAAGGTTCGTAAACCTCTTCAATTGTGCCTTCATCTTCTCCAACTGCAGTCGCTATAGTTTTTAAACCCACTGGGCCTCCTTTAAATTTATCAATAATAGTAGACAGGATTTTATTATCCATTTCATCTAAACCATGTTCATCAACATTTAGAGCATTTAAGGCATAGTTTGCTATTTCAGGATCGATATTTCCATTTCCTTTTATTTGTGCAAAATCTCTTGTTCTACGCAAAAGTGCGTTTGCAATACGGGGCGTTCCACGACTACGACGGGCAATTTCATAAGCGCCTTCGTCGTCAATTGGTGTATTAAGAATATCAGAAGAACGAAGAACGATTGTAGTTAAAAGCTTGGCATCATAATAAGCCAGACGACAATTGATACCGAAACGAGCCCGTAGTGGTGCAGTTAACAAACCTGAACGGGTTGTTGCGCCAACAAGCGTAAACGGATTGAGTGAAATCTGCACAGAACGGGCATTAGGCCCGGTTTCGAGCATAATGTCGATTTTAAAATCCTCCATGGCAGAATAGAGGTATTCTTCAACCAAAGGTGATAGTCGATGGATTTCATCAATGAAAAGGATATCGCCTGTATCTAAACCGGTTAGCAAACCCGCCAAATCGCCCGGTTTATCCAATACAGGACCAGAAGTTACCTTAATGCCGGCACCCATCTCATTGGCAATGATATAAGATAGTGTGGTTTTCCCTAATCCCGGAGGCCCGTGTAATAAAACGTGATCAAGGGCTTCGCCACGAAGTTTTGCAGCCTGAACAAAAATCCGAAGGTTTTCCATCACTTTCTCTTGCCCGGTAAAATCTTCAAAAGCCTGTGGTCTTAATACCCGTTCAATATCTTTGTCCGTAGGACTTAAGCTGCTTGCATCTGGATCAAGATTTTCGTTCATACAGCAAATATAAAATTAAATGCTAAAAAAATTAGGATTATTTGAATTTATCAGTAACCACCAATTCTTTTGATCCAGCTGTATATTTATAAAAACCTTCACCCGATTTTGCACCTTTTTTTCCGGCAGCAACCATATTAACTAATAACGGACATGGTGCATATTTAGGATTTCCAAATCCATCATGAAGAACTTTTAATATTGCTAAACATACGTCTAAACCTATAAAATCTGCCAGTTGCAATGGACCCATAGGGTGAGCCATTCCTAATTTCATTACAGTATCGATTTCGTAAACACCAGCGACGCCTTCGTATAAGGTGTATATGGCTTCGTTAATCATCGGCATCAAAATTCTATTGGCTACAAAACCCGGATAATCATTCACTTCAACAGGCGTTTTTTCAAGGCTTTTAGAAAGCGACATAATCGTTTGTGTAGTTTCATCGCTGGTTTGATATCCCCGAATCACCTCAACCAATTTCATCACCGGCACTGGGTTCATAAAATGCATACCAATTACTTTATCTCCACGATTGGTGGCTGCAGCGATTTTAGTAATTGAAATAGATGATGTGTTGGAAGCCAGGATAGCATTTTCTGGTGCTGCATCATCCAGATCTTTAAAAATTTGAAGCTTTAATTCTATATTTTCCGTAGCTGCCTCCACTATTAAATCAGCATGTTTAACGCCTTCTTTTATCGACGTGAACGTAGAAATGTTCTTTAGTGTTAGTGTTTTTTGATCTTCAGTAATTAGTCCTTTTGCAACCTGTCGGTCTAAGTTTTTAGTAATGGTTTGTATGGCTTGATCGAGGGCTGTCTGATTAATATCTACCAAACTAACCGAGTAATTAAATTGAGCAAACACATGTGCAATTCCATTGCCCATAGTTCCCGATCCTATAACTGAAATATTTTTAATCATTAAAATTTTGGTTAGGGGTTTCTGTAATGTTTTATTTTCGAAGTTTCCAAAGATATTACTATTGCTGAAAGTATTGTGCTGGTTACAGAACACTTATGTTTTGCGATACAGATTTGCACCTCATTTCTGACAAAAATCTGATTGACTAACAAAACAAATAAGCCTTTCGATTGCTTGATAATGATAGAAAATAATCGTCAAGTTTTCAGTCATGACGTCTTTATAAAAGCACTTCCTAGTATCATTTAGGTTAGTTAATGATTAGTTAAAATAGAGATCTGGCTGGATAGCAGATCTCTATTTATTCGAAAACACTTTATGGCGCTAACCTGCTTTTCACCCAGCTACCCTTAACAAGTTCAAAATTAATTCTATCGTGCAACCTGCTTCGGCGACCTTGCCAAAATTCTATCCGAGTTGGCTTTACAATATAACCACCCCAGTGTGCCGGCTTGGCGATACTTTTACCCTCGCTTTTTTCTTTCAGCTCTTCAAACTTTTCTTCTAAAAATTTCCTGTCGGGAATAACCTGGCTTTGCGGAGAGGCTACCGCACCAATTTGACTGGCTACTGGCCTGGTTACAAAATATTCTTCAGAGGTTTCTTTATCTAGTTTTTCTACCGTGCCTTCAATTCTAACCTGGCGTTCTAAATCTGGCCAAAAGAAAACCAATGCCGCGTAAGGGTTACGTTTTAATTCCTTACCCTTGGCGCTTAAATAGTTAGTGAAAAATCTGAAACCATTTTCGTCAACGCCTTTTAGTAACACAATCCTGGCATCTGGTCGGCCGGCTTTGTCAGCTGTGGCCAATGTCATCACATTTGGTTCATAAACTTGTGCTTCAACAGCATTTTCAAACCACTTTTGAAATTGCGTAATAGGATTGTTATCTACGTCAGCTTCATCTAACGTGGCGCTTTTATAATCTTGGCGCAGGTTTTGTAGAAATTCGTTTGTAACTTGCATAGAACAAAAATAGGCATCTTTTATGGTGCTTCAAATGATTATCGTGATGCTGAACAATATAAAACCGAAAACCGGAAGATTATTAATTTCTGAA
Source organism: Pedobacter sp. AC163 (assembly GCF_979258665.1). Lineage (NCBI taxonomy): Bacteria > Pseudomonadati > Bacteroidota > Sphingobacteriia > Sphingobacteriales > Sphingobacteriaceae > Pedobacter > Pedobacter sp. AC163. The sequence continues at coordinate 8,643 of NZ_OZ409872.1, forward strand.
CCCTTTATGGCTGATCCCAATTTTAAACGTTCGGTGGTGTTATTAACCGAGCACGGAGAAGATGGAACAGTCGGCTATATTTTAAATCAGATGGGAAACTTGCTGGTTAAAGATGTGATTCAAGATTTATGGGAGGCCAATAACCACATCTATTTTGGTGGGCCAGTTGCCGCAGATACTTTGCACTTCATTCACCGGGCTTATGGTAAGTTGCAAAGTGGTGAAGAAATTGGCAATGGTATTTATTGGGGAGGCAATTTTGAAACACTAAAAATTTTAATCAACAACAATGCGATTGACGAAAGCGAGATTAAGTTTTTTATGGGTTACTCAGGTTGGGATAACGGACAATTAGCAAGAGAACTGGAGCAAAATGCCTGGATGGTGAGCGACATCTCACAACCGGAAATTATTTTCGGCAATGATGAAGAAAAACTTTGGAGAGATGTAATTGTAAACCTGGGTCCGAAATATGCCCACGTAAGCAATTTTCCAATAGATCCCAGCTTAAATTAATATTGAGCTTGTCGTGGGATATTAAGCCTCGACAAGCTCAACCTAATATTTATAGTCCGCTCATTTCAGCAGCACTTTCTTCTACTTTTCTTCTAAGCTCATCTTTATAATCCTGCATTTTTACAGTCAGCGACTCATCGGCTGTAGCTAAAATTTGAGCAGCCAATAAACCTGCATTTTTAGCCGCATTTAATGCAACCGTAGCCACGGGAATACCGTTTGGCATTTGTAGGATGGATAAAATACTATCCCATCCATCAATAGAATTGGATGATTTTACCGGCACACCAATCACAGGTAAAGTTGTTATAGAAGCTACCATTCCAGGTAAATGTGCGGCGCCGCCAGCACCAGCAATAATCACTTTTAAACCCCGTGCCTGTGCCTCTTTAGCATAATCGAACATGCGTTCAGGAGTTCTATGTGCAGAAACTACGGTAATTTCATATTCAATTCCGAATTCTTTTAATATATCAGCAGCATCTTGCATAACAGGCAAATCAGATTTGCTGCCCATAATTATTCCAACTCTCGCACTCATTTTTTGTGTTTTAACTTTAAAATCTTAGTCTTTGTTACTTACTCTTTAATCTTCTACGCAATCACCTTCAACGTTTTCTGTACATATCTAGCTTTTTCGATAGCTTTATCTCTATCGATATCAACAATAGTTACATGGCCCATTTTACGAAACGGTTTGGTATATTTTTTACCGTAAAGATGGACGAAAACGCCATCAATGGCCAAAATCTTCTCCAGATTTTCATATTTAGCTACACCTTCCGAGCCTTTTTCACCAAGCAAATTAATCATCACTGCATTGGTAATGCTTGTGGTATCGCCAAGCGGCAAATTATAGATTGAGCGCAAATGTTGTTCAAATTGAGAAACGTAATTGCCTTCAATTGTTTGGTGCCCGCTATTGTGTGGACGTGGCGCCACTTCGTTTACCAGAAGTTCACCATCACTACAAACAAACATTTCTACTGCCAAAATACCAGTAATATTCATTGCAGAAGCGATACTTTTTGCAATGTTTTCAGCTTTTTGTTGCAGGCTTTCTGCAAAAGTTGAGGGCGAAATAAGAAACTCAACTAAATTGGCTTCAGGATTAAATTCCATCTCCACCATTGGGAAGGTTTTCATGTCGCCATTCGAATTTCGGGCAACAATCACGGCAACTTCCTTTTCAAAATCAACCAGTTTTTCTACAATACATGGTGCATCAAACGCCTTATCTAAATCGGCAGCACCATTAATTTTCATTACCCCTTTGCCATCGTAGCCATCTTTACGCAACTTTAAAATATAAGGATAGGGGATCGCACTATTTAACATATCCTCTTTGGTATTTGCGATGTGAAAAGGAGAGGTAGGAATATCGTTCTCTTTAAAAAACTGCTTTTGGACGCCTTTGTCCTGAATTAAACGAATTACCCTTGACTGTGGAAAAACTTGTTTGCCTTCTTTTTCCAGCTGTTCTAAAGCATCAATATTTACCTTTTCAATTTCTATGGTAATAATATCGGCTTTCTTTCCAAAGTTATAAACGGTGTCAAAATCGGTAATAGAACCGTTTTCAAAATAATTTGCAATGTGTTTGCAAGGAGCATCGGGGTCAGGGTCTAAAACTAAAGAGGTAACGTTATAGTTAATGGCTTGCTGAATGAGCATTCTGCCCAACTGACCGCCACCAAGAATACCTAACTTTAATTCGCTAATCTGTTTTGCCATTAATAAAGTAGATTTTTTGAATCGCAAAAATAGCAAAAAATAAACTTCAACAGGCCTTTTATAGCACTAAATCGCAAAGGTTTTGTAGCGCAAAAACAGTGCGAAAATTAAAATGCAGTCCCGCTTTACGTTCCAATCTTTTTGTTATTGTCAGTTTTAACATGCCGAAGACGCTGCTTCAAAAAGTATTTCCACTACAATCGCGGCTATTATAAAAAGGATTCTGCTAGCCACTTAGAAGGTAAAACTTATAACTTTGCGAAATGAATGCTGATGCAATAATTATTGGCGCAGGTGCTTGCGGGTTAATGTGTGCGGTACAAGCGGGCTATCTGGGGAAGAAAGTAATTGTACTGGAAAAGAATGAAAAACCAGGTGCCAAGATTTTGATTTCTGGTGGCGGTCGTTGCAATTATACCAACCAGTTTGCTTCAGCAGAACAATTTATTTCTGCAAACCCCCACTTTATTAAATCGGCTTTTACGCAATGGACGGTCGATGACACCGTAAGTTTTTTCGAAACTTATGGGATTCATGGTAGGGAAAAAACATTGGGACAATTGTTCCCCGATGAAAAAAATGCAAAAGATGTGGTACAGGTTTTCACATCAATCTGTGCAGATTTTGGTCAGGAAATTCGCTGCAATGCCGACGTTAAAGAGATTGAGATATTACCAGATGGTTTTCGGGTTACTTACGATAAGAATGGAAAAAATGTCACGCTAACGGCCGCAAAACTAATTGTGGCTACAGGCGGTTTACCCATCCAAAAAATGGGTGCAACAGATTTTGCATTACGTTTTGCCCGGAAGCATGATTTGAAAATTGTAGAAACCGCACCAGCGCTGGTTCCTTTAACCATCACAGGAAAAGATGAAGAATGGTTTGCACAGCTTTCTGGCAATTCAGTTTTTTGCGAAGTAAGTAATGAAGAAATTTCTTTCGAAGAAAATATATTGTTTACGCATTGGGGTTTGAGTGGCCCTGCAATTTTACAGATTTCGTCCTTCTGGAGAAGAGGAGAAAGCGTAAATCTTAATCTGCTGCCCGGTCAAAATATTGTGTCAATATTATCTGAGGAACGCCAAACAAATGGGAAAACACTTTTATCCACTTTATTAAACCGTTTCTATACGAAGAAATTTACTGATGCTTTAGGGAAATTTTTGCCGCTAACTAAACCGGTTGCGTCCCTAACAAATTCGGAAATCCAATTAGTTGAACAAACGATCCATCACTTTAAAATGAAACCAGCTGGTGATAAAGGTTATGATAAAGCCGAAGTGATGCGTGGCGGAATTGATACCAATGAAATTTCATCCAAAACTTTGGAATGTAAAAATATTCCTGGCTTATTTTTCGGCGGGGAATGCATGGATGTTACGGGTTGGCTGGGTGGTTATAACTTCCAATGGGCCTGGGCAAGTGGCTTCGTAATAGCGCAGAATATTTAATTTATTCAGCAGCTCGACATTGCGAAGTATCACTCTATAAGCATATCGCATTAAGATTGCTTCGTGCCTCGCAATGACGACCGCTTAATTAAATGCCAAATCTCCGTGTATTCTGTGTTTCCGTGGCAAAAAGTTTTTCCGTGGCAAAACCTATAGATAAACATTGGGCATTATTTCCCAGGCCCAAGGCTTTTTGAATGTTTTAAATGTTCTCAACTGAGAAAAATATAGAACCTCACTCGTTTTTCGGTTCGCGATATCTCTTCTGTGTAAATTCCCAACCGTAGTAAATAATTCACGCGTTTTAAAATCGTAAACACGTTCGGTCATTTCGCCGGTATTCTGGTTAAAATAGAGGTTTATCGCACTGGTTAAAAACCAGTCTTTATTTTCAAATTTAAAAGTATAGCCCAGTTCCCAGCGCCACTCTGCACCTCCCTGAAAGCGTAAATAAAGCTGCTGGTCTTTGATTCCGATTTGGTTGAGCGGATCGCCGAGTTTACCGCCTTCTTCAGATCTCAGAATAAAATCGTTATTCTGGGTAGATAAGCGGAAATTTCCTGTAGAATGATCTTTAAAAAAAATCGCTAAAATTCGTGGTTTCTGCGTTTCCTTTATAATTTCCGAATTATTATCCCCGTAGGTTCTCGTCTCATCAATCTTTTTATCAAATTGAAAAACGACAGCCATATCCTCAACCCCATCATGATTCAAATCTCCGTTTGCTGTTTCAATTACTGTCCAGTTTGTAGGAGTAAGCTGCTCAACAGAAACGCCTTGCGGCTTCACTCTAGGGAAAATGAATGTTTTTTGAGCGAAACAAAGATGTGCTGCTAGAAGAAAAGTAAGTAAATAAAAATATTTCATTCAGATAGAAAAGGTATTGATATCCATTTAAAACGCTTGGATTTGGGTTTTAGTTTAGTGGCTATCTCAACCAAATCATCGTGCTGAATTTTTTTAGCATTTCAATAGCTTCTCCTCAATCTGTATTTAAACAACCAGACATAAAAATTATGGAATGTTCTGTGTGGATACAAACCATGCAAATTTGACTTATAATAAATCCCTAAGTTCTAAAATTCCTTTACTTTTGCAGAAAAACAAATCTTTTGAAAACCGAAATCTTTGCCATTACGCCGCCATTTACTCAACTGAATACCCCGTATCCGGCAACAGCGTATATAAAAGGATTTTTAAACACTAAAAATATCTCTTCAACACAAGCAGACTTGGGGATTGAAGTAATATTAGAACTGTTTTCAAAAAATGGATTAGCTGATTTGTTTGAAGTTTCTAGTTCGAAATTGAAAAGTGATAATGCCAAACGCATTTTTGCGTTGAAGGATGAATACCTGAAAACCATCGATTCTGTGATTGCCTTCCTTCAAGGTAAAAATCCAACGTTGGCATTGCAAATTTGTGGAGATGATTTTCTTCCTCAGGCAGCTCGCTTTACGCAATTAGAAGAACTCGATTGGGCGTTCGGAGCAATGGGAACGCAGGATAAGGCGAAGCACCTGGCAACATTATACCTCGAAGATATTTCTGATTATATTGTAGAATGTGTAGATGAAAATTTCGGTTTCAGTCGCTACGCAGAACGTTTAGGCAGAAGCGCCAATTCTTTCGATGAATTATATACGGCGTTACAAAATGAACCAACTTACATCGATCAAATTCTTATTAAAATTTTAGAAGAGAAGATCGCAGCAATTGACCCGAGATTGTTTTTGATTTCTGTTCCTTTCCCAGGTAATTTATATAGCGCTTTTCGGTGTGCGCAGTGGGTAAAAGCAAATTATCCTGAAATTAAAATTTCTATGGGTGGTGGCTTCCCAAACACGGAGTTGCGCTCGCTTTCTGATGAACGTGTTTTCGAATTTTTCGATTTCATCACTTTGGATGATGGGGAATTGCCCATCGATTTGCTCATTCAAAACATTAGTGGAACCTTGCCGAAGGAAATGCAAACGTATAAGCGTACATTTTTGTTGGAAAATGACGAGGTGGTTTACAAAAATGATTCCTTTAGAAAAGACTACAAACAAACTGATGTTGGTACGCCCGATTACAGCGGATTGTTGCTTGATCAATATATTTCGGTGATAGAAATCGTAAACCCAATGCACCGAATGTGGAGTGACGGCAGGTGGAATAAACTGACCATGGCCCATGGATGCTATTGGGGAAAATGCACATTTTGTGATATCTCACTGGATTATATAAAGGTTTACGAACCAGTTCAAGCCAAACAAATTGTTGATCGGATTGAAGATTTATCTACCAAAACAGGGCAGAATGGGTTTCATTTTGTTGATGAGGCTGCTCCACCTGCTTTGATGCGTGAAGTTGCCCTTGAAATTATCAGAAGGAAATTAGCGGTTACCTGGTGGACAAATATTCGGTTTGAAAAAAGTTTTACAGCAGATTTATGCTTGCTGCTAAAAGCATCGGGCTGCATTGCTATTTCAGGCGGTCTCGAAGTGGCATCCGATAGGCTGCTAAAACTGATCGACAAAGGTGTAACTGTTGAACAGGTTGCCCGGGTAACGCGAAACTTCACAGCAGCAGGCGTCATGGTTCATGCTTACTTAATGTATGGCTATCCCACACAAACGATACAGGAAACTGTAGATAGTTTAGAAATGGTTCGTCAACTATTTGAGGCTGGCATATTGCAATCGGGCTTTTGGCATCAGTTTGCGATGACGGCACACAGTCCCGTTGGCATGTACCCCGAAAAGTTTGGAGTGGTAAAGGAAACAGAAGCAATTGGCACTTTCGCTAATAACGACATTAACTACTTCGATAAAACCGGCATCGACCATAACAAGTTTAGTTATGGGTTGAAAAAGTCGTTATTCAATTTTATGCATGGCATTTGTTTCGATTACGACTTACAAGACTGGTTCGATTTTAAGATCCCAAGAACCAAAATTCCAGCTGATTTTATCGAAGGTGCTTTGAGCAATGATGATCATTTTCATACTAAACCAACCGCTAAAGTGTCTTGGTTAGGAGGGAAGCCCGCTGCTGAATATTTTACCAAATCGAAAAAAGGGAATAGCTGGGAAATGGCATCGTTAATTTTTCATGATAAAAAACAAAGCTTTACAATTCAAACCAATAAGAGTGAAGGCGAATGGTTGGTTTCGATTTTAGGTAAAATTCACATCTCAAATGAAAAGGTTTACACCTTTGCTGAAGTTAAAGCAGATTTTGAAATAGAGATGGAAAACTTTGAATTGTTCTGGTATTCAAAACCTGTGAATACTTTAAGAGAATTTGGTTTGTTGGTTTTGTGATTTTACTTCCAAATTTCCCCGCAGATAACGCATATCCCGCAGACTAAAAGAATCTGCGTAAATCCTCTTAATCTGCGGGAAAAAATTAATCACAATGTGGAACGGTAAAAGTCCATGTTTCTGATTCGCTATTCGGAATTACAAATCCATTGCCTTTTGCGCTTTCGAACCACAATTTGCTACGAAGTTTTTCTCTCGTACCCACTTCATTCATCGTGGCGCTATCATACAGTCTGCCGTTAATCATCACATACTTAATCTTTTCGGAGTTCCTGATGTCGTCTAAAGGATTGGCATCCATAATGACTAAATCTGCTAATTTGCCAACTTCCAATGAACCAATTTCTTTGTCCATTCCTAAATAATGTGCGCCGTTTAAAGTAGCATTTCTAATGGCTTGCAATGGCGAAAATCCTCCTTGAACAAACATCCAGAGTTCCCAGTGTGCACCTAAACCCTGTATTTGCCCATGAGCACCCAAATTTACTTTTGTACCACCATCTGCAATTTGTTTCGTGGCTTTTGCAATATCGATATGGTTGTAATCGCTATATTCTGAGGTGGTTCTGCGTCTTGCCCTCGAATCGATAATCGAACGAGGTGTATAAGTCATTAACTTTTCATTCTCCCAAACATTAGTTCTATCGTACCAGTAATTTTCTCCCCACTGACCGCCGTAAGCAACGATTAAAGTTGGCGTGTAACCCACGGTGGTATTGTTCCAAAGGGTAGTTACATCTTTATAAACCGGTAAAACTGGAATACTGTGCTCAATTCCCGTATGTCCGTCGGCAACCATGTTCATATTATGGAAAAATGTAGAACCGCCCTCTGGCACCACTTCCATTTTTAGCTGTCGGGCAGCTTCCAAAATTTGCTGGCGCTGCTCTCTGCGAGGCTGATTGTAAGATTTTACTGAAAAAGCGCCAACTGCCTTAAGCCGTTTCAAATTAGCCAATGCATCGTCAAGACTATTGATTACCACTTTGAAATCGCCATCGGCTCCGTATAAAATAGAACCGGTCGAATATAACCTTGGCCCAACCATTCTTCCTGCTTTTAACATTTCACTCTGGCTAAAAACCATTTCAGTATTGCTTGATGGATCATGAGAAGTAGTTACACCGAAAGCTAAATTAGCCATGTAGCTCCAATCATTTTGTGGCGAAATCCCATCAGGACTGGTGCGTAAATGCGCATGAACATCAATAATTCCAGGCATAATTGTTTTGCCGTTTACATCAATAACCTTCGCATTTGCAGGTATCGCCACTGCATCAGCTTTTCCTATTGCCGTAATTTTATTTCCGTCTGTTAAGATTGTTCCGTTTTCAATCACTTCATCACCTTTCATTGAAATAATTCGGGCGCCTTTTAGGGCTACAATTCCGGTAGGAGCATCACTTTTTAAAGTGAGGTTGATATCAATTGAACTGGCTTGTGTTTTCGGGGTAGCACCATCAAAATTGAAAGCATTTTTCACATCAATAGTGAAATATTTCGGGCCTAATGTCCAATGAAGATTTTTGCTATCAGCGCTCCATTGCATGTAAGTACCACCATCTGTTGTAACTTTTGCCACAGGAATGGCTTTATTTCCAGCCGATGCATCCTGGGCCGTTCCTACATTAATCATTGGGGTGACGTATACATTAAAAAGCTCATTAAAAGCAAGCCATTTGTTATCAGGACTCACCGCAAACTGATTTGCATATTGTGATGTAAAGTGTGTTCTCTCGTTAGCACCATTTAAATCGATACTTTTTAAAGACTTTTTACCATCCGCATAACTTTGGAAATAGATTCGAGTATCTAGATTGTTAAAAGATGGTTTTATTCCATTATCTGAAACCAAAGTTTTAGTACCGCCAGCAGCAGGCATAATAAAAATTCCCGTTCCACGACCATAATTATAGCCTAAAACATCATTACCGCTTCCTTTTCTAAACACAATTTTATCCCCTTTGGTAGAATATTGAGGGGAATAATAAAATCCTTTTTCATCGCTTAAAGTGATGGTTTTACCAGATTTAATATCAGTTCTTTTAATCGCTCCGCGGAGTTCATCACTCCAGGTAGTGTAAATTACAAACTTGCCATCGGGACTAAAACTGGGCTCGAATTCGAAATCCATTCCACTTGTTAATCGTTCAGGTGTTCCTGTTGGTAACTCTTGTTTGTATAAAAATCCGGCTGCGTTGAATACTATCGTTTTTCCATCTGGTGATGTTGTTAACTGGCGCAACATTTTTGCTGAAAAATCATTATTGTACACTTGCTGTTCGAAATGCAAGGCCTGCTGAACCGTTTGAACCGTATTGGCCTGAAATGGAATAGTGGATGTAATCAAATTAGCGATTTCTGTTTTTCTGATTTTGCCCTTCGCATAAAATATTAAACTTTTGTTGTCTGGCGTCCAGGCGAAGTTTGGGTAAACACCAAAAATAGCCCAGGTTTCTTGTTGGTCGTGAGACAAATCCTCATTAACAGGCCATTCTTCGCCAGTCTTAATATTCTGAACATAGAGGGTTGATTTTAAACGAACCCGCTTAACAAAAGCAATTAAATTGCCATCAGGCGAAACCTGCGGACGACAGGCACCACCTTGTTGATTGATAAGGGTAGTTAATTTTCCGGTGTTTAAATCTAATTGGCGGATGGCATAGATGGTTCCGTTTGGATCTTTACTGTATTCGAAGTTTGGCCCGGGACTAACATCTTCGCTGAAATAGAGATATCGTCCATCTGGCGAAACATTTGGCTCGCCTGCATCTTGCTGGTCATTCTTGCGTTTAGTCAATTGAATTCCATCACCACCATTAATGTTATACATCCACATTTCTCCAGCACCCAATGAGCGGCCTGCTGTAAAGTGCTTACGGGCTACAATATATTCGCTGTTTGGCATCCAGGTGGCGTTATTTAAAAGCCTGAAGCTTTCTTTAGTCACCTGCTTTTTGCCAGAACCATCACGATTCATAATCCAAATATTGTCACCGCCACTTTTATCGCTGGTGTAAGAAATATATTTTCCATTCGGACTAAACCTTGGTTGTACGTCGTAAGCAATGCCACCACTAATTAGTTTGGCCTGACCTCCAGAAACGGGCATGGTGTAAATATCACCCAATAAGTCAAAAACAATTTCCTGTCCGTCGGCGCTTACGTCCAAATTCATCCAGGTTCCTTCATCGGTATTTAGCGTGAAATTTTTCGTAGTTCCCTGGTATTTTTCAACATCCCATTTTTTTTCCTGGGCGGTTATGTTTAAAAATAAAAGCGAAAGTGCAGATAGAAGGTAGAGGTGTTTCATTCTATATTTTTGATTAATTGTGGCGCAATTTAGCAATATCAACAGCTTTTTTATAGTTTTGATACCGCCGATTTATGACAGCAATAGAGATTTTACAAAAATATTGGGGCCATCAAGCTTTCAGGCCTTTACAGCAAGAAATTATTGCTTCGGTTTTAGAGGGCAAAGATAGCCTTGCGCTTCTGCCAACTGGTGGTGGTAAGTCGATCTGTTTTCAAATTCCTGCATTGGTAAAAGAGGGAATTTGCATTGTGGTTTCGCCGCTTATTGCGTTGATGAAAGACCAGGTAGAAAACTTAAAATCGAAAGGTATTGAGGCTATTGCCATTTATGCTGGTATGGGCAAACGCGAAATTGATATCTTATTGGATAACTGCATTTACGGCAAAATTAAATTCCTTTATCTTTCTCCCGAGCGATTGCTTTCCGAGTTGGTACGTGTACGTATTTCTTACATGAACGTAAACCTGATCGCTGTTGATGAAGCGCATTGTATTTCGCAATGGGGTTATGATTTTCGTCCACCATATCAACAAATTTCCAAGTTAAGAGAGATTCTTCCGGGTGTACCGGTTTTGGCACTCACTGCAACGGCTACAGAATTTGTACGCAAAGATATTGTAGAGAAGTTGGAGATGAAAAACCCACAGGTTTTCGTTAAAAGTTTTGCTCGAGATAATTTAAGTTATGTTGTTTTCGGACAGGAAGATAAATATAAAAAACTGATAGAGATTTGCCGGAATGTTAAAGGCACTGGGCTAGTTTATGTTAGAAACAGAAGAGAAACTGCCGAAGTTTCTAACTTCATAAACCGCAATCAAATTAAAGCCGATTTTTATCATGCAGGCTTAGATCGGGATGTGCGTTTTCAAAAACAGGAAGATTGGAAACTGAACAAAACCAGAATTATGGTGGCCACAAATGCCTTCGGGATGGGGATTGACAAAGCAGATGTTCGTTTCGTAGTTCACCTGGATTTACCGGAAAGCCTTGAAGCGTATTACCAGGAAGCAGGAAGGGCAGGCCGTGATGAAAAAAGAAGCTATGCGGTTTTGCTCGCGAATCAATCCGACGTTTTAAGTCTTGAATCTCGCTACATCAATAGTTTTCCATCTCCGGATGAGATCAGAAAGGTGTATCATTACCTGGGAAATTATTTCCAGCTAGCTTTCGGCGCTGGCGAAGGATTGACCTTTACCTTTGATATCGCTGATTTTTGTAAGCGATTTAATATTAGTGTTTTAAAAACAATTTCCGCTTTAAAGTTTCTGGAGCATGATGGTTACATCACGCTTTCAGAAAGTGTATTTTTGCCATCGAGGCTGATGTTTATTGTTGGGCATGAGGATGTGTATCGGTTTCAAATAGAAAATAAAGCATACGACGGGGTCATTAAAACAATTCTTCGTTCTCACGGCGGTGCCTTCGATGGTTTTGTTAAAATAAATGAAGCCGATTTAGCCAAGAAACTCGGTATTTCCTTCAAGGATGTGATTGCCATATTAAACAAACTTCAGTCTATTGAAATGTTAACCTACATACAGCAAACTGATCAACCGCAATTACAATACGTTCGTCCTCGGGTAGATATGGATCACTTTGACCTGGATGTGAAATACCTTGAACTGAGAAAAGAAATTCTACTAAAGCAGGTTAGTGCTGTGGTGGCTTACACCAGCACAAAAAAATGCAGAAGTATCCAACTCCTAAATTATTTCGATGAACATACGGCGACAAAATGTGGGGTTTGTGATGTTTGCCTGGCAGAAAAAAGGGCAGAAAACGAAGTTCAGCTAAACGATGAAATAGAGTTTGAAATCATTTCTTTGCTTCAACAACAGCCAATAAGTTTAGATGATTTGGTTAAGCATATAAAAAATGGAGCTGAAAATGAACGGATAGCTGCCATTCGCGAATTATTAGATGCAGGCAAAATAAAAACTGATGGGAAGAAGTATTACATTTGATTTTAGATTTAAGAATTGCGATTGAAGATTTGTGAAAACGCCACTCAATTTGTGAATTAATATTAGTTTTGATATCCGTATAATCCAATAATCAGTATAATCATCCGCGAAGCGAAAAATGATAGAAAAAAACAACAAGAAAACCATCCGTTCCTGGGCTTTCTTTGATTGGGCAAACTCTGCCTATAATTTAGTCATTACCTCAACAATTTTCCCTGCCTATTACACCATTATTACCACCACAAAAGAGCATGGCGATAAAGTAACTTTTTTAGGCAGAACATTTGTAAACACATCTTTATCTAACTATGCCTTATCATTTGCCTACCTGATTATGGCGCTGGCGTTGCCCATCCTTTCGTCTATTGCAGACAGGAGGGGGAACAAAAAATCTTTCATGAAATTTTTTACCTATATGGGCGGTTTGGCTTGTATGGCTTTATATTTTTTTAAACTTGATACCTTGCAAATCAGCATTGTTTTCTTTGTGCTGGCGGCAATGGGCTATATTGGAGGCGTATTGTTTAGTAATTCCTACTTACCTGAAATCGCCAGCGAAGATCATCAGGATCGTGTAAGCGCTCAAGGCTTTTCTTATGGTTACATAGGTTCAGTAGTGCTCCAATTAGTTTGTTTTCTTTTTGTGCTCAAGCCGGAATGGTTTGGGATTGTAGATGCTTCATTTCCTCCAAGGTTATCCTTTCTTTTAGTAGGTGTTTGGTGGATTGTTTTTTCACAGATTCCGTTCTCCGTTCTTCCCAACGGCACGCCTCAAACAGGCAGAGTAAAAACCAATATTATAAAGGATGGCTTCAGTGAATTGGCGAAAGTTTGGACCCAATTGAAGCAAATCAAAAGGCTTAAAGGCTTTCTGTTTTCGTTTTTCTTTTACTCAATGGGCGTACAAACCATTATGTTGGCCGCTGCAGGTTTCGCTGAAAAAACACTGAAATTAGGTACAGCTAAACTAATTGCTGTGATTCTTATTATTCAGCTCGTTGCTATTCCAGGGGCATTGCTTATGTCATTTTTGGCAAAAAAATGGGGAAATGTTAATGTGTTAATGATGGTTGTAATCATCTGGATTGGCTGCTGTATCTATGGTTATAACATTTCGAATGAATATCAATTTTATTCGTTAGCAGCTATTGTTGGCCTAATTATGGGCGGAATCCAATCCTTATCCCGTTCTACTTATTCAAAATATTTACCCGAAAATACGCCAGATAGCACTTCATTCTTTAGTTTTTACGATGTTACCGAGAAACTGGCCATCGTAATCGGACTTTTTAGCTTTGCTTATATCGAGGATTTAACCGGAAATATTCGCTTCTCCATTATCGCTTTAGCTTCATTTTTTATTATTGGATTGGTGTTTTTGGTAATCTTGAAAAAAATCGAGCGCAAAGAAACAGTAAAATTGTAAGTTTGTAAGCTAAAGAATATTTGTTGATGAAAGTAGAATTGTTTGTTCCCTGTTTTGTAGACCAATTATATCCTGAAACCGCTTTTAATACGTTAAGGTTATTAGAAAAATCGGGATGCAAAGTTGAATACAATTCAAAACAAACTTGTTGCGGTCAGCCGGCTTATAACGCTGGTTATTGGGATGAAGCAAAAGAAGTAGGTACTAAATTTTTGAACGATTTTACGGAGAACACCTACGTAGTTGCACCATCAGCATCCTGCGTGGGTATGGTTAAAGGCGGTTTTAATGACTTGTTTACCAATACAATCGTTCACAATAAATGTCGAAGCTTACAGTCAAACATCTGGGAACTTTCTGATTTTTTGGTTAATGTAGCTAAAAAAGACTATTTCGGTGCCGAACTTGAGGGTAAAGCGGTTTACCACGATTCTTGCAGCGCACTTCGTGAATGCAAAATTAAAGACGAACCTCGGCAGCTGCTATCTAAAGTACATGGTTTAGAGATGCTCGATCTTGTTGATAATGATATGTGTTGTGGATTTGGTGGTACTTTTGCAGTGAAATTTGATGCCATTTCATCAGCCATGGCCGAACAAAAGGTAAACCATGCTTTAGCACAACAAGCTGATTACATTATTTCTACCGATTTATCATGCCTCCTACACCTTCAAGGTTACATCGATAAAAATAAACTTCCCATAAAAACCATGCATATTGCCGATGTTTTATGTAATGGTTGGTTAGAAAGTACCGAATATTAACGAAGATATTACCACTGATCTTTAAGTATTTAACACTTTTTAACAGGTTTCACATTAAATCTGAAATATCTTTGTTAAACCTTTTCTCAGCTTTCGTATCTAAAACACAAAACACAGAACCCATGAAAAAAATAATTTTCGCTTTACTAGGCGTTTTATCTTTTGCATCAGTAGCAAATGCGCAAAAGAAAACTTCGGGAGCAATACAATTTGAAACCATTACAGATCCAGCGGCGATGATGGCTGCAAGTGGCGTCAAACTACCCGAACAAGCGATAGCCCGGATGCCATCGACAAGTAAAGCCAATTTTGAATTGCTGTTTACCGCAACTAATGCTAGTTATATGCCCGTAGAAGAAACCGAAGACAGTAACGGTGGTGGCGGTGGCGGCGGTATGGGCCGTATGATGATGCGTTTTGGTGGTGCAGGCGGGAATAGAGAATATTATTATTCTTTTGCAGATCAAAAACTATCAGAAGTGTTTGATTTAAACGACACCACTTATTACATGCCTAGCAAACTTACACTTTCAACTTCAGGACCGATTGGTTCATTTAGAATGGGAGGTGGAAATCCAGGTGATACCACAAAACCCAAACCTATTGTTGCACCAAAAATCGTAATAGAAAAAACCAATGCAACCAAAAAAATTATCGGTTTTGATTGTAAGGAAGTGATTGTAAAATCTATCAGATCAATGAAGATTTTAGGTGAAGATAGAGATATAACTGAAGAAACTCATATTTGGTATACTAATGATTTGGGTTTCAATTTTTCTCCGAATCCTAAAATGTGGACTGAAGGTACAGTTTTAGCTATAGAAAGTAAGGGTAACAGTACCATGGCTAAAAGCATTGAATACCGGGGTGTGAGCACCAAAGATGTTACCGCTCCAAAAAAAGCAAAGCTTATTACAGAAGACGAGTACAAAGTCAAAATGGAAAACATGATGAAACGTTTCAGAAATAATCGCCCAGGTGGAAACTTCGGAGGAGGTAGAACGGTAGTAATCGGCCAATAATAGTTAAAAATATTTTTTCCTACTGAAGCTTGCTCACTCAAATGAGCAGGCTTTTTTTATGCATCTAACTGTTGTTTTCTTGAAGCATAATTTAGTGTTTCATCCCCATTAATTCAAAATAGTAGGGAAAATTCATTATCTTCGCGATAATTAAAAATCACTTTGTATGTGATTGCGAACTAACATTTTTTTTAAACCGTTCTAAAGCTTTCCCGCAAAGCGATTAAGAACAAATCATAGTTGTAGATGATTAACATTACTTTACCTGATGGTTCTGTCCGTCAGTACGAAAAGGGCACATCTGCCCATCAAATTGCATTATCAATTTCTGAGGGCTTAGCCCGCAATGTTTTAGCTGCCGAAGTTAATGGCGAAGTTTGGGATTCAACACGTCCAATTGATGCTGATTCTTCAGTAAAACTGTTGACCTGGAATGACACTGCCGGGAAATCAACTTTTTGGCATTCATCAGCCCACTTAATGGCTGAGGCTTTAGAGGCACTTTATCCAGGTACAAAATTTGGTATCGGTCCGGCTATTGAAACGGGTTTTTATTACGATGTAGACTTTGGCGACAAAGAATTTTCATCTGATGACTTCAAAGCCATTGAAACCAAAATGATTGAGTTGGCTAAACAAAAGGAAACTTTTGTACGTGAAAGCGTAAGCAAAGCTGATGCAATTAAATATTTTACAGAAAAGGGCGACGAGTACAAGCTGGATTTAATTGATGGATTGGAAGATGGAAAAATCACTTTCTATACTCAAGGTCAGTTTACTGATTTATGTCGCGGGCCACACATTCCAAATACTGGTTTTGTAAAAGCTGTTAAATTGATGAATGTTGCCGGTGCTTACTGGCGTGGTGATGAAACCAAAAAACAATTAACACGTATCTACGGCGTAACGTTTCCGAAGGCTAGCGAGTTAACTGAATACCTGGCGATGATTGAAGAAGCGAAAAAACGCGATCACCGTAAACTGGGAAAAGAATTAGAGTTATTTGCGTTCTCAGAAAAAGTGGGGATGGGTTTACCGCTATGGTTGCCTAAAGGAACTGCTTTACGTGAACGTTTGGTTAACTTTTTAACAAAAGCACAAGCGAAAGCCGGTTACGAACAAGTAGTTACGCCACATATCGGTCACAAGAATTTATATGTAACTTCTGGCCACTGGGAGAAATATGGTAAAGATTCTTTCCAGCCAATTAAAACGCCGCAAGAAGGAGAGGAGTTCTTCTTAAAACCGATGAACTGCCCGCATCACTGCGAAATTTACAAAACCAAACCACGTTCTTACAAAGATCTTCCGGTTCGTTTTGCAGAATTTGGTACAGTTTACCGCTACGAACAAAGTGGCGAGTTACACGGTTTAACCCGTGTACGTGGCTTTACTCAAGATGATGCACACTTATTCTGTATGCCGGAGCAAGTGAAAGAAGAGTTCAAGAAAGTAATCGATTTGGTACTTTATGTATTCAAATCATTAGGTTTTGAAAACTATACTGCTCAGGTGTCGTTAAGAGATCCGGAGAACAAAGCGAAGTACATTGGTTCTGACGAAAACTGGAGATTGTCTGAAACTGCAATCATTGAAGCGGCTGCTGAAAAAGGTTTAAATACTGTAGTAGAATATGGTGAAGCGGCCTTTTATGGTCCGAAGCTGGATTTTATGGTTAAAGATGCTTTAGGTAGAAAATGGCAATTGGGTACTATTCAGGTTGATTATAACTTGCCCGAACGTTTCGAGTTGGAATATACAGGTAGTGATAATCAAAAACACAGACCTGTAATGATTCACCGTGCGCCTTTTGGTTCATTAGAAAGATTTATTGCAGTCTTGATAGAACATTGCGCTGGCAATTTCCCTTTATGGCTAAGTCCGGAGCAGTTTATTATTCTTCCTATCTCAGAAAAATATGAAGAATATGCAAAAAAAGTTTTAGATGAACTAAATAATTCCGATATTCGCGGGCTGATTGACTTTCGAGACGAGAAAATCGGACGTAAAATCCGCGATGCGGAAGTTAAAAAGATCCCATACATGCTCATTATCGGTGATAAAGAGATGGCTGAAGGTAAAGTTTCAGTACGTAAACATGGTGAAGGAGATTTAGGCGAAATGACGTTGGAGGAATTCAACAATTTGTTAAGAAAAGAAATAACGGTTTAAATTAAAATAATACACATTTGGCATTAGGAAGACCAGGATTTAACAGGGGACCACGTCCACCTTTTAAGAAAAAAGAAGCAGAACATAACATTAATCAGTACATTAAATCGCCTGAAGTGCGTTTGGCTGGCGATAATGTTGAACCGGGGATTTATCCTTTGGCAAAAGCTTTGGCACTTGCTGATGAACTTGAATTGGATTTGGTAGAGATATCTCCAAATGCGGTGCCTCCAGTTTGTAGAATTATTGATTACAGTAAGTTCGTTTACGAACAAAAGAAAAAGCAAAAGGAAATTAAAGCCAATGCTAAACAAACTGTAATTAAGGAGATTCGTTTCGGTCCTAATACGAACGACCACGATTTTCAATTTAAACTTAAACATGCAGTAAGCTTTTTAGAGAACGGTGAGAAGGTTAGGGCTTATGTGCATTTTAAAGGTAGAGCAATCGTTTACAAAGAACAGGGTGAAATTTTATTGTTAAAGTTTGCCCAGGCTTTGGAAGATGTAGGAAAAGTAGAGTTATTACCCAAGTTAGAAGGTAAACGTATGTTCCTTACAGTTGCGCCTAAAATAGTAAAAAAATAAAAATAGGTTTATAAATTAAAAAACAGGTTATGCCAAAAATGAAAACCAATTCCAGTGCTAAAAAGCGTTTTTCGCTTACTGGAACAGGTAAGATCAAAAGAAACAAAGCATACAAAAGTCACATCTTAACAAAGATGAGTACTAAACGTAAACGTGCTCTTGGAAATGCAGGAATTGTAACAGATGCAGATTCAGGTAACGTTAAACGTATGCTTTGTATCGGAAAGTAATTTATTAATTCACCAGGTATCAGGCATTAAAGATTCTTAAATGAACGCCGCTTACCAAAAAACAACAACAACATGCCACGTTCGGTAAACGCAGTAGCTTCGAGAAGAAGACGGAAAAAAGTCCTTAATATGGCCAAAGGCTATTGGGGCGCAAGAAGTAAAGTTTTTACGGTTGCTAAAAACACAGTAGAAAAAGGTTTGCAATATGCATACCGTGACCGTAAAGTTAAGAAAAGAGAATTCCGCGGATTATGGATCCAACGTATTAATGCAGGTGCTCGTCAGCACGGTATTTCTTACTCTCAATTAATCGGTAAACTTGCTTCAAAAGAAATCGGTTTAAACCGTAAAGTATTGGCTGATTTAGCAATGAATCACCCAGAAGCTTTCAAAGCTGTAATTGATGCAGTAAAATAGAAATTCTCGCTTAGGCGTTAATGATATTAAAAAAAGGGAACCAAACTGGTTCCCTTTTTTAGTTTAAATGAGGCTGTTGGTAAACTTCATTTTTATTCCGCTTTGAAAATTTAAGATGGTCTTAAATATTTCGATTAAAGTAACTTTTTCAATTTTTGTTAAATTATTAATTTCAATCAGGTTATTTGGCGACCTATTTTCTTTGATGATTTGGTTCGCCTGGTTTTTAAGCCGCAAACCCATCAAGTAATAATAAGACTGTGTCAACTCATTGAATTGGCTTTGGCTAAAAACGCCTAAGTCTTTCAAAGCCCTCAGGCGTTCACCTGTGTTTTCCTTTTGGAAAATTCTATTTTGAAGCGCATAAACCCTTACCAAATCCACAATCGGTGTCATCGCCGTTTTAATATCGAATACCTCTCTGCTCTCTATCTTCTGTGTTTTTATATTTCTGAAATAGGTTAGAGGCGGTTCGTAAAGCAGCGCATTCTTGGCCAGGTAAACATAAAATTTTTCAATAGGTTTCTTCAATTCGTCGTCAACAAAATGACGTAAATCATCCATAATTTCAGCGTCACCATATATTGCCCTGCAATCGAAAAAAGCCGCGAACTTTACCGCTGCTTCCGGTAATGCTTCTTCTATCCAGTTTTTATAATTGTATTTCCAATGTGATAAGGAATGCGTCCAATTAGGATTTGTAGCCATGTAATCGCCATCGCAATACACAAAACCTACATAATTTAATTTATCCGAAACCTGAGTGGCAAAATCGAGGAAATAGCTCCTAACCATTGCTCTTTGATCTTCAGGAGTGTCTTCGTAAATAATAGCATTGTCCTGATCTGTTTTTAACGAAAGTTCCTTTCTTCCCTCACTTCCAAGTACCATAAATACAAATTTAGCAGGCGGTGGACCAAGTTTACGGATCACATCTTCTATAATTTTATTCGAAATCGTGTCGGCAATGGTGGTAACCACTTCATTCACAATCTCGGCATGCACCCCACGGTCGAGTAGTTGCGCTACAATGGAAGGTACTTTTTGCCATTTTGCTTTCAGCTCTTCATTGCTTGTGGCGCTCTTCACCGATTGTATAAATACTAAAGGAGATTTTGTTTGCTCACTCAACAGCCTGTTTCTGCTCAGAAAACCGATAAATTTACCCTCATCTTCTATAAGCAAATACCGCGACTTACTGCTAAACATGAGTAATATGGCTTCATAAACATAGGCGTTGGTGGAGATGCTGATGATTTTATCATCCATAACATTGCTGATCTGCAGCTTCGGATCTATTAAACCAGCAATTACCCGATCCCGTAGTGTAATATCGGTTACGAAACCTACATATTGCTCCTGCTCATCCCTTACAAAGAGGCAGCTCGTTTTATTCTCCGCCATTTTAATTGCAGCTTCGAAAATTGGGGTATTTTTATTACAATAGATGATTTGCCTGTAGCCAATGCTTCTTATTTTCGAAGAATAAAGTTGATCAACAACTAAATAATTATCTTCAAGTGATCCATTCGTCTTGTAAAAATGAGCGTATTCATCATCAAGCATTCTCTTGCCAAAATCATTTGCAAAAAAATCGAAGAACTCCTCATATTCTGCACAAATTGCTTTGAAAATTTTTCTTGGTAATAAAAGAGCCTTCGTACCCGCCTGCGCCACAACTGTTTTAATAGGCTTCCTTTTATTGAACAAGATCGAAATTCCCCCACAAGTAGTTCCTGGTCCATATAATTCTACCTTGCGTTTTGCTTGCTGACTATCTAAGAAAAAAGTTTCAAAACTTCCTTCTACCATGATATGAACCCCTTTAACCTTATGATTTCCCTCATCAAATAGCCTGGTGTTTTCAGGGAAGTCGACTTCTTCAACCAGATTGGCTAATTCTTCTAAAACTTGATCGGGCAGCACACTGTAGGGAAGGGTAGCGGCCAGAAAATCAATTTTTTCTTTCATGAATTATAACGGGAATAGGCGATTTATAAAATTACGGGATTTTTCAGTTTTTTGTTCGTTTGCTTTTAACAAATTATCAGATTGTTTTCTTATCGCATCATGATCAACCATTCCGGTTTTCAGGAGATGAAAAAATATTTTTGATGTATTTAATGTATCTGCCAGTGCGTTATGATAATCCTCAGGTGCCTCAGCAAACAGCTCTTCATAAAACTCATTCAATTTAAGCAGTTCTACAGAAGGGTTTCTAACATAAGGCCTGCTTGCACTCATGGTACAAAAAAAGTCGATGCCATTGAAGATATCATTTAATCCCAGGCGGGAGAATTCGACATTAATCATATGGAAATCGAACTCGATAAAGTGACCAATTACCAAGGGTTTATATTTGTCAATATCTTTTTTAAATTCCATCATTACTTCTAATCCTGAAGCGCCGTTAGCCTCTAAAAAATCATGAGTAATGTGATGGATTTTCTGCGAAGCTACATCTAAAGCAATGTCGGGATTTTTAATGTAATGGTTTTTCCTCTGAATTTCGATATAATGTTCATCGTAAATGATCCAGGCGATTTGGATGATATGAGGCCAGTTGTTCTCCTGAGTATAGGAAGCTTTCCAGTTTTTGGGCAGGCCTGAAGTTTCGGTATCAACAACGAGAAAATAATTTTGCACAGGCTTATACTTGATTAGTTCGATACCAAATATAGGAATTTATCCTAAGCCTAAATCCTGTCTTGAAGCCACGTTGTAGGCAGAAAGCAATAAAATCAGTGAATCTAATTTCTATAAGCGGAAATTTTAATTGAACTATTGTTACCTCAACTTATTAAGAAAAAATCTTCACCGCTTTTACAGTGAAGATCCTATTTTATAAGTTTAGAGATAAGTAAAGCAAAGCAGCTAAAGTTGCTCCAATAATTGGGCCGGCAATTGGAACCCAGCTGTAAGCCCAGTCACTTGTGCCTTTTCCTTTCATGGGAATGATCGAATGAACAATCCGGGGACCTAAATCTCTAACGGGGTTAATTGCATAACCCGTTGTACCTCCGAGTCCAAGGCCAATTACCCAAACTAAAAATGCAACTGGAATTGCACCTAACGAACCTAAGCCAATGGGTGTTTTATCACTGCCCATCTCGGCATTTGTAAAGTAGAAAATCACGAAAATGAGAACAAATGTTCCTATGATTTCTGAGAATAGGTTTGATTTTAGATTCCTTATTGCCGGTGCCGTTGCAAATGGGGCAGCTTTTAACCCCTTATCTTCGGTAGCATCAAAATGATCTTTATACATTACCCACACTAAAAAAGAGCCAACAATAGCACCACAAAGCTGGGCTAAAATATAATATGGAACTTTAACCCAATTAAATTTTTGTGCAATGGCTAAGGCGATGGTTACCGCTGGATTTAGATGTGCCCCGCTGAAGGGCGCCGCGATAACTACCCCTACAAATACAGCCAATGCCCAGGCTGTGGTAATTACAATCCAACCGCTATTATTTCCTTTTGTGCCGTTGAGTACAACATTTGCCACTACGCCATTTCCAAGTAGAATCAGCAACGCTGTGCCAATAAATTCTGCAACAAATTCTGTCATGATGAATATTTGGTTAAATATTTTTGATACAATTAAAGTTAGTCAACTGCACTTGCTTTCGCTGCTTTTATTGCTCTGTTCCATCCCTTAATTCGAGCCGCGTTGTCAACCCCATCTTCGGCAACAAAAGTTTTATCTACTTTCCACTGAGATCGAATCTGATCTACGCTATCCCAAAAACCTGTAGCTAAACCAGCTAAATAAGCTGCACCTAATGCGGTAACCTCTGTAACCTGAGGCCTTATCACTTTACAATTTAGTAAATCGGCCTGAAACTGCATCAATAAATTATTCGCTGTGGCGCCACCATCTACACGAAGTTCGGCGATATTTACACCTGCATCAGCCTCCATTGCCTTTAGTACATCCATCGTTTGATAAGCAATACTTTCTAAGGCGGCTCTTGCAATATGCGATTTATTAGTGCCTCGGGTGAGACCTGTTATTGTTCCTCTGGCATGTTGATCCCAATGTGGCGCCCCTAAACCCGCAAATGCAGGCACTACGTAAACCCCATCGGTATCTTTTACTTTTTGGGCAAGCGTCTCTACATCGGCAGATTTAGAAATTAGTCCCATTTCATCTCTGAGCCACTGTACCACTGCACCGCCAATAAAAATACTGCCTTCTAACGCATAATGCACCTGATCATTTATCTTCCAGGCGATGGTGGTTAACAGATTATTCGAAGAGAGTTTGGCCTCGGTACCAATGTTCATGAGCATGAAACATCCTGTGCCATAAGTGTTTTTTACCATCCCGATTTCGGTACACATTTGTCCGAATAAGGCCGACTGCTGATCGCCGGCAATACCTGCGATGGGTATTTTAGCGGCAAGAATTCTTCCGGCCGTTTCACCATACACTTCGCTTGAGGATTTTACTTCTGGCAACATGCTTTTGGGAATACCGAATAAGTCGAGCAGTTCCTCATCCCATGCCAGGGTATGGATATTGTAAATCATCGTTCTGGAAGCATTGGTGACATCAGTTACATGTTTTTCGCCTGCTGTCAACTTCCATATAAGCCAGGAATCAATTGTACCGAATGCTAATTTTCCCGCTTCAGCTTTTTCTTTAGCCCCCTTAACGTTCTCTAAAATCCATTTTGCTTTGGTAGCTGAAAAGTACGAGTCGATAATTAAGCCTGTCTTTTCTTGTATTTTTTCGGACAAGCCTTGTGCTTTAATTTCATCACAGTAAGTGGAAGTTCTTCTGTCTTGCCAAACAATAGCATTATATATAGGCTGGCCGGTTTCCCGATCCCAAACGACAGTTGTTTCTCTTTGGTTGGTAATTCCGATTGAATCGATATCGGTTGCCGATAGTCCGGCTTTTACGATTACCTCAGCTGCTACCGATAGCTGAGTCGACCATATTTCCAATGGATCATGTTCTACCCATCCAGCCTGAGGATATATTTGCGTAAATTCGCGTTGGGCCATGGCAACAATTTCGCCATTATGATTAAAAATGATCGCTCTTGAACTTGTGGTTCCTTGATCAAGAGACATGATAAACTTGCTCATAATTATATTTGGTTAGGTTTTATTAGGTTAAGGCTTTCTCAATTTGCGTTGAGTCAATGTGGTAAGTATAGCCGTCGGCTAATTTATTAAAATTATCTACTTGATCATTTTCCCAACTAATTTGTTGCTTAAGTTCTTTAGCTAGGAGTGAGGCTACTTTTGGTGCCATCTCTTTAGCCGCGTTCGCATCAATAAACAGTATTCGTAATCTTCTACTTAGAATATCTTCAACGGTTTCTGCCATCTCATTTCTGGCCGACCAAACTACTTCTGCCAATAGGTACGGAAATTTTGGGTGAAGTTTTTGATTTAAATCCGGTTCTTGTTGAGCTAAATTTTCGATATTCTGACGATCGGAACCATAAATATCCAAATGATGATCCCCAGCTATTTCAGTACTGCCATGAATTTTTAGCTCTTTGGTAATGCATGGTTTTGCGTTTAAGCCAGCATGAGTAATGGCTAAATCAACCGTTTCTTCTGCCATGCGGCGGTAAGTGGTCCACTTGCCGCCGGTAATAGTAATTAATCCTTTGGCAGATACCATTAATTTATGATCTCGACTGATCTCTTTTGTGCTATTTCCATCCCTATTTGTTGGCGCAGCAAGAGGTCGCAAGCCAGAGAAAACACTTAAAATGTCTTTTTCCAAAGGTTTTCTTTTGAAATAGGTGGCTGCTGTAGCAATTATAAAGTCTACTTCTTCTTTTAATGCCCTTGGTTCCAAACTGTGCTCATCTAAGGGTGTGTCGGTTGTGCCAACCAATAAATGTTGGTGCCATGGAACAGCGAAGAGAACTCTGCCATCTGATGTTTTTGGTATCATCAAAGCTGATTCGCTATTCAAAAAGCTTTTATCCAATACTACGTGAACACCTTGACTGGGGCGCACCAATTTTTTAGACTGAGGATTATTCATCTGCAAGATATCATCAACAAACACTCCTGTAGCATTTATAATTACTTTCGCATATTGTTTCGATGTTTCGCCAGTGATTGTATCCTTAATTTCAATACCGTTCACTTCATTGTTGGCATTTTTTAATAATGCAGTAACTTTCGTATAGTTACATAATGTAGCGCCATTTTCAATGGCTGTCTGCGCAATGTTAATGGCTAGGCGGGCATCATCAAATTTGCCATCATAGTATCTGATACTGCCTTTTAAACCCTTTTCTTTAATGCCGGGCATCAAAGCTAAAGTTTGACTTTTACTGAAGAATTTTGATTTTCCAAAACTGAACTTTCCAGCAAGCCAATCGTAAAGGGTTAGTCCTGTTAAGTATTTCGCTACAGAAAACCAATCGTAACAAGGAATTAAAAATTCCTCTTTATTAACCAAATGATTGGCATTTTTTTGTAAATAACCTCGTTCGCGTAAGGCATGTTTCACTAATCCAATATCACCCTGGGCCAGATACCTCACGCCGCCATGTACGAGTTTAGTGCTGCGACTAGATGTGCCTTTAGCATAGTCTGATTGTTCGACCAATAAAGTTTTTAACCCCCTGGTGGTCGCATCTAATGCTGTGCCTAATCCAGTTGCACCACCACCAATAATGATGATATCCCAAGTATAATTATTTGGCAAAAGATGATGATGAAGTCTTTCCATTTATTTTTAAAAAATAATAAAACGAAACAATACGCAATTATAAGTAATCATTATCGAAATAATATAATATCGGTGTTAAAAAAATATTAATTATCTGACCGAATCAGATATGAGAATTTTATTTGCTAATTTGCAGCAGAAATAAATGATTAGATTTTATGATGAATTTAGCTGAAAGGCACCAATTTATTTTGAATCGCCTGCAGAGAGACCAATATATTAATGTGGTGGATTTATGTAAGGAGTTGAAAGTATCATCTGTAACAATTAGAAAGGATTTAAAACTCCTTGAGGATAAAACGCTACTTTTTAGAACCCACGGGGGGGCGACAATAAATAATCCATATACAGTAGATCGGCCAGTAAACGAAAAAGAGAAAATACAGTCGACTGAAAAGAATAAAATTGGGTTGGCGGCTGTTTCACTATTGAATGATAACGATTCTATTGTAATCGCCTCTGGCACTACGGTATTCTACTTCGCCAAAAATATTCCTTCAGGTACAAACTTAACGGTTGTTACTTCTGCACTAAACGTAGCTTTAGAATTAATGAGAGAACCCAGTATTGAGGTGATTCAGCTGGGCGGTTTGCTAAGGAAAAGTTCATCATCTGTTATGGGATCTTACGCTGAGCAGGTTTTAGGCGATTTTTATTTTAACAAGTTATTTTTAGGGGTAGATGGCATTGATTTAGATTTCGGTTTAACCACTACGAATGCTATGGAAGCGCACCTGAATCGCAAAATGATTAGCGCATCGCAAAAAACAATTGTATTAGCAGATTCAACTAAATTTGGGAAAAGAGGTTTTGGAAAGATTTGTGGTTTAGACGAAATTGATCATATTATCACTGATAAAGGAATTTCTGAGCAAATTGTAAAACATTTAGAAAGTTTAGGTGTTACTGTTACTATTGTATAGTTTATACTTAAGAACGAACCAAAACGATATAATTTGAATATGGAAACTAAACGAATACACATTTTAGAAGACGATCAAGAAATAAGAAATGTAATTGAAATCTTATTAAAAGAAGAAGGTTTTGAATTACAATTATCATCAACATTTGCCGAATTAAAAAAGAATATCCAGGATGCTATGCCTGATCTTTTTTTGTTAGACGTGATGCTGCCAGATGGAAATGGTGCAGAAATTTGCGAAGATTTAAAGACTGATATTTTTACGAAACATATTCCGATAATTGTAATGTCTGCACAAAACAATAGCGAACAAAAAGCTATTGCTGCTTTTGCAAATGATTACATCAGTAAACCATTTGATATTGATGACGTTTTAGAGCGTATTAATAAACAATTGAAAATTAGTTCGGAGAAAAGCGCTAGTAAAGCATAATTATTAGGGCATTTGAAACATAAAGAGAGGCATTGCCTCTTTTTTTATGCGCTAATTTTCAACTTTTATAAGTTTATTTTTTTGAGTTACCCGAAATTTGATTAATTTGCTTGCTCTGAATCGTCCTGATTGTTAATCTAGTTTAAGTATTTTTTAGAATTTAAATTAACAGCAATGAGTGTCGACGTTGGTCAGGTTCTTGAGCGTGTAGTACGCAGAGATAGCATGGGAATTAGTGAGCTTTCCCGAAAGTTAAACGTAAGTAGAAGAACCATCTACAATTGGTTCGATCAAAAAAGTCTAAATCCAGAAATTCTATTGAAGGTTGGCCATGTAATAGGTCACGATTTTTCTAAAGAATTACCGGAAGCTTTTTCGAATAGCAGTCATCGACCTCACAATACTTACCATCATCCAAATCAAAATAATCCCACCAATGGCGATAGTAAGTCTGTTTACTTCTGGATGGATAAATACATTAAGCTATTGGAAAAATACAATGAACTTCTTGGTCAACTGTCGGATGAGAAAAAGGGTACAGAAACTAGTCAGGATCGCTTAATTTCACGTGATTTTAAGTCGTCTACTATTCTTTCCTAGCTAACAATCATTAGTATTGAAGGGAACAATTTATCTTTTTCATTGTCGTGGAAACTAGAAAATCGAAAACCCTCGCGAAATTCATAAGTTTTTAATTGTAACATCCAATTGATTTACCCTATTTATTGTATGCAGAGGAAATTCATCGCAAAACTAAACGTAAAAAATTTTTGTTAGATTTTAGAGTGTTAATCAGCTCTTTGCCAAAAGGTATTAATCATTAAGATATTTCATTACTTAGTATAGGAACAGTTTCTAGACCCTCAATGAATATGAATACAAGAAGAGATTTTCTACAAAAAATGGGTGCATCTGCACTAATGCTGCAGCTGAGTTCATTATCAACATTTGCGAACTATTCCGAAAAGAAAGATCAGTCTTATCAAGGGAAAGTGCTCAGAGTTGCTATTATGGGTTTAGGCGGGTACGGAACCCGTGTGGCGGAAGCAGTGAAAGCCTGTACTAAGGCAAAACTGGTGGGGGTGATTAGTGGTACGCCATCCAAAATTAAAGATTGGCAACTGAAGTACGACATTCCAGCGCAGAATTGCTACAACTATGAGAATTTCGACGAGGTAAAAAACAATCCTGATATAGATGCGATTTATGTCATAACGCCAAATGCACTTCATCACGATCAATTTATCCGTGTGGCCAAAGCTGGAAAACACGCCATTTGCGAAAAACCAATGGCCGTGAATGCCAAACAGGCGCAAGAAATGGTTGCTGCTTGCAAAAAAGCAAATGTGAAATTATTGGTGGGTTATAGAATGCACTTTGAACCGCGGACCCTTGAAGTGATTCGAATGAGGAAAGCTGGCGACTTTGGAAAAATTATGTTTTTTCAGGGGCAATGCGGCTTTAAAGCAGGCGACCCAAACCAGTGGCGATTAAATAGAGCACTGGCTGGTGGCGGAGCAATGATGGACATTGGAATTTATGCGCTTAATGGCGCAAGATATATGGTAGGTGAAGAGCCTGTTTGGGTAACGGCACAGGAAACCAAAACCGATCCGGTGAAATTTAAGGAAGGCGTAGATGAAACCATACAATTCCAATTGGGTTTCCCTAGCGGCGCTATAGCTTCATGCTTGTCTAGTTATAATATCAACCACCTGGATAGATTTTTTTTGAGTGGCGAAAAAGGCTTTGCAGAGATGCAGCCATCAACAGGTTACGGTCCGATAAAAGGCAGAACACATCAAGGCGAACTCAACCAACCCATTACCACCCATCAAACAGAACAAATGGATCAAATGGCAGCGATTATTTTCGAAAATAAACAACCTGTTGTCTCTGTAGATGGTGAGGAGGGTTTGAAAGATCTTAAAATTATTGAGGCAATTTATCAAGCTGCGAAGACCGGACAAAAAGTCAAACTCCCTGGCTAGTGTTTGGTTGTAAAGTGCAAGCTTCTTATTGATAACCCTTATTGCTTTACAGCATAGTACTTAGCTTATCATACGTTTTGAACTCTTTAATTTTTCAGTTAAGGATTTATCTTCTATTCAAGTTTATAGTTTTTCACCTTCCTGGGTGGTATTTCTTGCGCTATTTCCTGAGCCAGCGTATCTATATTTCTTCCACAATCTTCTTTGGTAAAATGAATGAATTAAAATCAAGTATTTATGACCCTTGATAACGGGTATTTACCGTTCAACAAAAAAATAATCTGGCTGGTTATAAAATTATAATCATCGTTCCATCTATATGGAAGATCAGAATTAAACAAATCGGTTTGAATTTGCTCGACGTGTCAATAGGGATGTAAGCGGTAACAGGTTTAACTTCAAATAATATACTATGGAAGATTTCAATTCTCATTTTAGCAGTGCCTTTTTAGGCAAGAAAATATTGATAACTGGCGGCAGCACCGGAATCGGAAGAGCATCTGCAATTTTGTTGAGTTCTTTGGGAGCGAAATGTTTAATCTGCGGCAGGAATGACGAACCTTTGCAGGAAACAATAGCAGTCATCAAAAGTAAAAAATTACCAATTGCAATTGCTGTCGAAGCAGATTTGTCATCAGGAGCAGGCATACGGAAAGTTTTTGATGCCGTGGATTCTGAACTTGGCGGACTGGATATTCTTATCAACAATGCTGCACTCGGTTACGGAAGTATCACGGATGGTGGTTACGAGGATTGGCAATATATTTTAAATACGAATTTGCTAGCCTACATGGCCTGTAGCCAGGAGGCAATAAACCGTTTTAAATCCGCCGGAGCAGGACAAATTATCAATATTGGATCCATGAGTGCCGATGTGCGGGAAGAGAAAAGCAGTGTTTATGTCGCAACAAAAGCTGGGATTCAAGGCTTTTCTGAGGCATTAAGAAAAGAAATTAATCCATTGGGGATTAGACTTTCACTTATCGAACCAGGAGCTGTTGATACTGATATGCAGCCGGCTAGCAAAGAAGAGAAATTGGAACAGATAGAAAAACATGAAATGCTTCCTGCAGATGACATTGCTTGGGCTATCGCATTTTGTATTGCCCAACCACCTGCTTCGGATGTTGTGAACCTAAAAATCCGCCCACATTTGCAGCTTATTTAATGTTTTTTATATAACGTTTAATGATATCGAATGAGCATTAAAATGAAAGCAGCCTTAAAAGAGGCGGACGGAACGTTCAAGATTGAACAAGTAGACAGGGTTAAAATTCCAGCCGATGACTGGGTTTTGGCCCGCATTAAAGTTTCGGGTATCTGTGGAACAGATTTACGGCACTGGAAAAAACATGAGCCAGATCTCGAATGTAAAA
Source organism: Pedobacter sp. AC163 (assembly GCF_979258665.1). Lineage (NCBI taxonomy): Bacteria > Pseudomonadati > Bacteroidota > Sphingobacteriia > Sphingobacteriales > Sphingobacteriaceae > Pedobacter > Pedobacter sp. AC163. Next base: position 38,993 of record NZ_OZ409872.1, read on the forward strand.
TTATGGGACATGAAATGTCTGCAGTTGTTGTGGAAACCGGACCGGTAGTTCGAAATGTGAAGCCGGGCGATAGGGTGGTGGTAGAAACCTTGCTAGGTGATGGGACCTGCGACTGGTGCCGGGTTCAGCAATATAACCTTTGTCCAAATTTGTATAAGGTAAGGATGGATACCATATCCAGATCCTTTGCTGAATACGTTGTTGGCCCCTCTACCAAATTCCATATTCTTCCCGATAACGTGAGCGACGAAGAAGCTGCTTTGTTGGATACATTTTCTGTTAGCCTGCATGCACAAAAGCTTAGCGGACTGAGAATAAATAACAAAGTTGCGATAATAGGTGCGGGGCCAATAGGGTTGGCACAACTTCAACTGGCCAAGTTATCGGGTGCTGAAGTAGTTGTATTCGATATTGTTCAAAGTTCTTTGGCTTTGGCTAAATCTTTAGGAGCAGATAGGGTAGTGAATCTTGAGACGGAAGACCCTCAAGTTTGCATGAAACATTTCAACAATGGAAGAGGAGCAGATTTGACTTTTGAGTGCGCCGGAGGCGAATCGATGACCACCACGCTTCCTGTAGCGGTATCAATCACTCGAATTGGAGGAAAGGTAATAATTGTCGGGGGCTTTGAAAATGGAAATACTGCTATAGAATTGAATTGGCAGGATTTACAAAAATCGGAGATCAGTTTGATCCCAAGCGCCAGTTATGGCTTTTGGGATATTTATCCAGAAATGTCGATTTGTGTGGAACTGCTTGCTAAGGGGAAAATCAATGCAAAGAAAATGATCACTCATACTTATCCATTAGATCAAATAAACGAGGCGTTTGAAACTGCTCAGAATAAAAAAGAAACGGGAGCAGTGTTCGTAGCCTTAACAGTTTCATAGATTAATTATAATATCAACTTAATACGTTAAAAATATCCTGGTGAAGGCATTTTCACCAGGATATTTTTATTTTCTCATTGCCGGAAACGCTAAATTCGATAGCTTGTTTATCTATTTTCATCGGTTCAACTGCGTTGGAATCATTCCCGATATAGACAGTAAAGTTGTACGTATCTTTTGGTTCCTGAGGTAGAAGAACTATCCGGCAAGATAATCGCTGGTCGCCTTGGGTAGCAAAACTAACGGACTTCCCACGTTTTCGAAAACCGCTTACTGGATAATCACAGAATATCATAAAGGATTCATCTTTTACTTTGTGGTATTGTTTTTCTATAACGCCAAAAGCAACACCAGCACCATACACCTCCTGACCAACTTCGCCAGATTGTTCCCAGCCATCATGAAGATCTTCAAGCGCAATCCATAAAGAGGGGTCGATTTCGCCGGTTTTGGATTTTTCGACTATCGCATCGGTTTTAAGCATTGTAGGATAATAATATACCACGCGGCCAATGATGTGTTTCACAAACTCCGCAATTAGAAGCCTGATGGAAGGAAGCACTTCCAGATCCTGAATTTGAACAAGATAATCGCACAAAGCAGAATAAACCTCCTGCTCTTCATAGGCTGCTGTATATGGTGCATCTTTTAATGGAAATATGCCAAAAAAGGTAGGGAAGTTTTTGGCGTGCCCGTAATTGCATTCCCATAGTTGCATATTATCAAACAATGCTGCAATGCAAACGTAACTCAGTTCGAGATATGTTTTGTCACCCGTTTCCTTGTAAAGCCTAATCATTGCTCCTGCAGAAAATGCAGTATTGTTCGCCTGGTAAAATACTTCGAAGCTAAGGTTTTTAAGCTTTTCAGCTGCCTGCCTTGCTTCTTCAAAATATTTTTTGTCACCCGTCATTTTCCATAACCTGAGCATCAAATCTGCATAGGTTCCTGGTACGTCTTTTTCGCCGCCTTCACCTTCAGCAGTTTCGGCTTTAATAACTTCTAAGGTATCCATCTGATAAAAAACAGGCCACTCATACTTAAAATGTTGTGCCACCTTGATTGCGTAATCAATGGAATCCATGAGAAGGGTTTTTGCAGTCTTATTATTACGATCGCTCAACCTCGCCAAATTCATTAGTGGATGATGTAAGTACCAGGAATCCATTACACGAGGCTTCTTTTGTTCCTCTGAGTGGTCGAGGTTGCTCTCCAGAGCCGGCAACCAACGCACAATAGTTTTCATTTTTGGTTCATAAAAAGCTGGCAAACCTGCTATCAGTTCATCAACTAATTTATGGTCGGCCTCACCTTTCCATTCCAGATATTCGAGCATTGGCACTAACACGGCTAACTGAACCATTACCTCTGGTGGCGATTTGTAATCAGCTACGTAGGCGTTCAGATAGGAGTGGCCGCCCGCAAATGTCCAGCAACCCTTATGATAAACCAGATCCTGGAGGCCCTTCTCGGCGGTATCCAGCCATTTATAATAAGTGGTTTCAGGCCGGGGAAGTTGCAGATAAACATCAGCAAGCTTATCAAGGTATTGAACAGCTATGTCAGCAGGTGTTGTGGGAACTTCCTTTGAAAATACAACGAAGCTATCGTTCAGGATATATGATTTGTTCTTTTCCAGACTGGCATTTGAAGCGGGTAAGGAGAATCCGATTTCCGGCCATTCGCCACCAACCGTTTCACCTGCGCTAGATTGTGTACCCTCGCAATAATCATTTAGGGCTGTTAGGTTTTGAAAGTAAAATACTGATCCAGACTCCCCATCGTTGAAGTACATGATGCCTGAACGTGTACCTCGTTGCTGAGTATGTATTGTACCTTTCTGCTTGATTTTCCCCTTTCTATCAAAACTTAGGATATCTTTTGGCCAATAAGGAATTAAAAGCGGGATCTTAGGCGTAGCATTTAAAGAATATCTCAGTTGGCCATTTTCAGGATTCCAGGAGATGTCTACCTGATAACCTAGTGAGTTAGTCTCCAATTTAACGCTGGCTTTATTTGCTTTGAGATCCATGTTTTCCAAGGTTAAAACACCTGACGGAGAAAATGCCGTTCTAAATCCTATGCTTGAGTCATCTTGCCATCGTTTCACCAGCCATAAAGTATCACTGGTTAAATAAAGAGACAAGTCCATTTCTTCAGAAAGCGCTGCAATTGGTTTTAAATTTTTCAGTTCTGATTGAGCATTAGCCGCCCATGCTGATATTGGTTCCATATATAAATTCTTACCTATTTAAAACGATTGAGCCGATAACCATGTTTAGCGTATAAATACCTGATTTGGATGGTTAATACCTGGTTCGAAGGTATCAAGACCACAATACATCAGTCAAAGCTACATATTCAAAAGGGTGAAATACCTGGTGATTCATTGACGAGAAAACAAGAGTTTCAATAGAAAGCCTGCAACCCATTTTCATTATTAATGTTTTATAGAAGGCGTGTATTTGGTGTCAGCGCAACGGAAAAATTCTAAATTTGGAAATGACTAGTAGCACCATCAGTTTGTTAAATCTTAAGTATAGTGATATACTTTTGCCTATCATCATTATTGCAGGCATGATTTACAGTATTGTGGCTAAAAAACTCACTATTCCAGCATCCTTTACCGGAGGCTTAATGGCCTGTATAATCTTTATGGCCTCGGGCTTTGTTGGTGTGATGATGATGACCGCCTTTTTTATTATTGGATCAGTTGCTACTTCGTGGAAAAGGGATCAAAAGCGGAATTTTTCTGATCTGGATGAGAACAAAAATGGCAGAACAGCCGCTCAGGTTTTTGCTAATGCTGGTGTTTCTACTATCGCTGGTGTTATAGTAATTGTTTATCCTCAATCTGCTGCCCTTATGTTGACTACAATGGCCGCGGCTTTTGCATCTGCTACTGCAGATACACTTTCCTCAGAACTTGGAGTAATCTACGGCAAGCGATTTTATAATGTAATCACGCTGAAATCGGATCAACGTGGGAGAGATGGTTTGATCAGTTTAGAAGGTACTTTGATTGGTGTAATGGGAAGTCTGGTGATTGCGTTGGTATATGCAATTGGTTTTGGATTTGATATTAACCTCTTGTGGATTACTCTGGCGGGTACAGCAGGGAATTTATCAGATTCAATACTCGGAGCATTGTTGGAACGCAAAGGGTTAATAGGAAATAATGTAGTCAATTTTTGTAGTACGCTAGCTGCGGCGATTATCGCTTTGATGTTGCTCGCTATTTCATGAAAATTTAAAGTTCAATCTAAATATCATCCTTCTAAGCTTCGACATACCTCTTTTATTAAAAGAAGAAGCCAATGAGTTTATAGCAACCGATCAATTCCTGCCCAATCGGTTTGTGAAAAATACTTCCAGAGAGAGAATTTACTTGATTTACATTTTAGCAGAACAGAGCCAATAAAAAGCTTGTTGTTTGAGTATCTAAGGTTTTGAGGTGAAGGCACCCAAAATCGTTAGGAAAACAAAATCCTGATAAAATGTAACTAGGAAATATGGAAGGAATCGACATTCTTGGAATAGTGGCGGGTATATGTACATCGTCGTCTATTCTTCCCCAGATTATTAAAACCTTGAAAAAGAAAAAGGCAGAAGAGGTATCTATATTCATGTTTATTGTTTTAATGACCGGAAATGCACTTTGGATTTATTACGGATTCGTGAAGTCAGATATTGCGATAATTTCTACGAACTTCTTTGCGCTGGCATTGAACATTGTGATGATTGTGCTCAAATTTCGTTATCGCTAAGTTGTGTAGATGAATTCTGAATTATAAACCCTACTAAAATCTCTTAAAATGACAATAGCTTATCATGCTTCACACGAACAATTTGCCCCTAGCGTTTTACTCGAACTTAGCAAACTAGCGCAAGATTGTGGGTTTAATGCTATCTCCTCATCAGATCATTTTCATCCCTGGAGTGAGCGGCAGGGTGAAAGCGGCTTCTCATTTGCCTGGCTTGGGGCAGCACTTCAATCTACCACTTTACCTTACAGCGTAGTTTGTGCCCCGGGTCAACGTTATCATCCAGCCATAGTGGCTCAGGCTATTGCCACGCTCAATGAAATGTTTCCCGGACGACTATCGGTTGCCCTGGGAAGTGGCGAAGCTTTGAATGAAAGTATCACTGGAGATAAATGGCCGGAGAAATCTTTAAGGAATGCCAGACTTTTGGAATGCTACCAAGTAATTTCAAAGCTTTTAGATGGCGAAGAGGTTAACCATAGAGGTCTGGTTAATGTAGAGAACGCAAGACTATACACGTTGCCAAAAGAAAGACCACTGTTATTTTGTGCGGCAGTTAGCCTGGAAACTGCAAGGTGGGCGGGCGAATGGGCAGACGGCTTATTAACGACGCATAAACCGCATCATGAACTAGAAAAAGTAGTGCAGGCGTTTAGAAGCAATGGCGGCGCAGGGAAACCCATTCATTTAAAAGTTCAGCTATCTTATTCACGAGCGAAGGAGGAGGCAGAAGCTGGTGCTTATGACCAGTGGCGCAGCAATATTTTTCAGGGAAGTGTACTGGGTGAATTGCCAACTGTGGCACATTTCGATGCCGCAGCTCAATTGGTAAAGCCGGCGGATATGGAAGAACATGTGAGAATTTCCTCCAGCCTAAATCAACATAAAAAGTGGATTGAACAAGACCTAAGTTTAGGAATAGATCGCATAATTTTACACAATGTAAATCGAAATCAAAAAGAATTTATCGAAGATTTCGGTGGCGAAGTACTTCCTAATCTTCGTTTTTAAATGAAAACATTCTCGCTATTCGTTTAGGAAAATGCGTTCGATATGATTTAACCTTTGGTTAGGTGAGCTTACTAAGAAGTAAGCTCACACATAAATATACTGACGGTGACAAATTGAGGCCTTATCTTTTTTTCCTGCAAAGCAGATATAAAGCGACGCCAACTGCTACTGTGGTCAACGCTTTTTTGGCGAAAGGGCCAGCGTTATATTTCATTTCCGATTTCATACCTCGCTCCGCAAAAATATTAGGAATTGTTCCTTTTTTTAGGTCATCAACAATCCCTTCCCAAGCGTTCACGCGGTCGGCTAGAATGAGCGGAATCCAATGTCGGTAACGGTCTTCACTATGTTTAAATGCATATCTTCTAATCATTCCACTTAAACCTGATGGAGGAATCGACTCGCCAAATACCATACTAAACGCTGGCCTTTCATTCGATTTAAGTAATTCAATGTTCACCGGTTGTGGCTCTGACCGCTCATAAACGCTGCGTTTATGGTCGTCGCCCGTATAGTTTTTCATTGGATAAGTGGGTTCGTTTTCAGGGTCTATATCTATTCCCCAACCTGGAATGCTTTTGTAATCTATTGAATTTGTTTTCATCTTTCTTAATTTTTTGTTGAAGGAATTAATACCGTTTTGATACACTCGTCAAGTTTCTTCGAGAAAATGTTATAGGCATCTGCAATTTCTTCGAGTGGAACACGATGGGTAATTAAATCTTTGGGACTAAGCCTGCCGGATTGCACATGATCAATTAATTTAGGAAGAAGTCTTTTTACTGAAGCTTGATTGGCACGTAACGTTATTCCCTTGTTGAGTACATTTCCAATAGGTACGTAATTAAACGGTGGACCATAAACACCCACCACTGACACAATACCGCCTTTTTTCACGGAATTAATGGCCCATTGTAGTGCTGTGGCAGCACCCGCCTGCATCAGCGTAATTTTTCCAGTGAAGGTTTGCAATGCGTTCCCTTCTGCCTCGCAACCCACGCAATCGATACACACATCCGCACCATACCAATCGGTTGTTTTCTTAAGGAATAAAACCGGATCAGCCATAGATTTGAAGTTGTACGCTTCACACTTCGCATAATTTTTTGCAAACTCTAAGCGATAGTCCACGTGGTCGATGATGATGACCCTTGCAGCACCAAAAAACCAGGCACATCTTGCGGCCATAATTCCAATAGGTCCGGCACCAAAAACTACTACGGTATCGCCTTCTTTAATACCACCCATTTCTGCCGCCTGATAACCAGTGGGCACCACATCGGTAAGTAACACCGCGTCATCCGGATCCATATCTGGAGGAATCACTGTTGGTCCCACGTTAGCATAAGGCACTCGTACATATTCAGCCTGTCCGCCGTTGTATCCTCCCGCCGTATGTGAATATCCAAAAATGCCACCCACTGCAGTTGCCATGGTGTTTGATTCATGGCAGTTTCCATATAAACCTTGTTTGCAGAAATTACACTTTCCACATGCAATATTAAATGGAACCAGAACCTGATCACCCACTTTAACATTTGTAACCAGCGGTCCTACTTCCTCGATAATTCCGATAAACTCGTGTCCGAAGGTTGATCCAACTCTTGTATCGGGCACCATACCATGATAAAGATGAAGATCAGAACCGCATATACACGTTCTGGTCACCCTCACGATTGCATCCTCGGGATGAAGAATTTCTGGCATTGGTCGTTGCTCAGCCCGGACCCTAAATGGTCCTCTATAATTCATTGCTAGCATTTCAAAAAAAATTAATGGTTTAAGGATTTAGTTATTTGAAATTGATATCGGTATGAAAAAATTAGAGGAATAGATGGTAAAAATTTTATTTTTTTCATAGCGAAAAACTCTTGTTGTTAGTTGAAAAACATGCCCTGAGAAGCAAAAGTTTTGTAAATATTTGTTTCAATATATCTTCAGCAAGCTTATTGGTAATCAATTCTTTTTTGAAAAACGTCCATTATCGCTGGCTTTCCACATACTTAAGCGGTGCGAGTTGAAACGTGCCAATCTGATTTAAACGATTGCTTTTCGCCGCTATAAAAAAATCGATGTTGCCGCAAAATGATAAAACCATCATTTGAAATTCTTGGTTTTTTAGAAGCGGACTAATGTAAACCGTTTGAGAGGAGCTGCTCAAAGTTTAAAATATAATTGAAAATCTTTCTGCAAAGGTGAAATTGAAGAATCGAAAGCTTATGGAAAAAATATCTCAAAGTGAGGATAATCATTTTATCCCAATGACTTCATCATCCAGCTATGATGATGGAGTAATTTCTGGTGATGTATACTACTACACCAATCAAATTGTGAATATTGCTATGGTAGGTAAACCTGGTGAATCGTGGTTTTTAGTTGATGCTGGAATGCCAACTTCGGGAAAAGAGATTCTCAAAGTTGCAACAGAAAGATTTGGAGAACGAAAACCTGACTTTATTTTGCTCACTCATGGTCATTTTGATCATGTCGGAGGTCTTGTTGAACTTCTAGAAAAATGGCAAGTTCCAGTCTATGCACATCAGGCAGAGTTTCCTTTTCTAAATGGAACACAAGATTATCCTGAACCAGATGACACTGTTGAAGGTGGGCTTCTGGCAAAAATCTCGTCACTATATCCACACAAAGCTACAAATATCACCCCTTATCTAAAAGTTCTGCCTGAGAACCAAACCTTGCCAGGATTTGAAGATTGGAGCTGGATACATACGCCAGGACATTCGCCCGGGCATATTTCCATTTTCAGGCCAATAGATCGTGTACTGATAAGCGGCGATGCTGTTGTAACCGTGAGGCAAGATTCACTTTATAAAGTTCTCTTCCAGATTAAAGAAGTTAACGGCCCGCCACGGTATTTGACTACTGATTGGGATGCTGCCCATCAATCGGTGAAAACGTTAGCCAGCCTTGATCCGGAGTTTCTACTTACCGGGCATGGCCAAGTGATGGAAGGTGAAGAAATGAGATCGCAATTAAAAGATTTAGCCGAAAACTTTCACGAAAAAGCGGTACCGAAACATGGGAGATTTAGCTAAGATAGCGTCTACCATTTAATTATGATAGATACTAAATGGAAATCAATGTGAAATATTAAACGACATCAAAGACATGAAACTTACAGATACGTTAATTAAGGTAATTAATAAGGCCTATCCGGAAAATGAATTTATTGAAACAAACTTTGGTCGTTATGATCTTTCGCTGAAAACAGACGATGACGGCAGAGCAATTATGATTTTTATTGGCAAGAAGGATGCAAATGGAAAAATCAGAGGCGAGCGCTACGCCAGAAGGCTTAAATTCGGATCGAATGGTGAGGTTATTAAAGACCATTGGGAGCATAAAGGCCCTGCCACTCCTTAATAGAAACGGACGCGGCGCAATTGAATGGTTGCGCAGCGTCCATTAGAATACAATAAAAAAAGTTATAAAAGGGCATTAGCTGATAAGCATTAGGATCACTGTATAAAATCAGCTAACTCACTTAATATTTCTTCCCAGCTCATCTAGCAGTTCTTTCTCCTTTTTTAATCTCGGTAACTCGTCTTTTACAAAAGCTTTTACCCTTTGTTGTCTTGCGTTATAGGCATCCTCATAAGCTTCAATGTTTTTATTCAACTCAACTGATAATTGTTTATAAAATGGCCTGTCGAATGCTATACCTACCTGCCGAGATAACCAACGAAGCGAATCAACTTGTTCGATCCGCAATGCCTCATTTAAAAGCACTTTATTTTTATTGCAAAAACCCTCCAAGTTTTTTTTATAAAATCTGGTGCGTTCACGTGCCCTTTTTGCATATGTTTTAATTTCTTCACTGCTTCCGGAAGACAAAGCCGCAGTAAGTAAACTATCTTGAACAACTAGAGATTGGCTCGCTGCTTTCAAATATCCTGCTGCATCTTCCTCCATATTTGTTTCGAATGTTTCAACCCCTCCAACGTGATCTTTAACAGCAGTATCATTTCCAACGCTGTCTTTTTCCATTGATGAACGTTTGTCGGCTATATTGCAGCCCAAGCCAAGGTTGGCTAGTGCTATAATGGTAATTGTATTTCTCCACTTAAATGTTCTTTTAATCATAATATTATATTTTATCTTCTTGAAAACATCGCTCCTTAATTGTTTGTTGATGCGACCTGTGATAGGAGAGAAAAACACGTACATTTTGAAGCTAAGCAGGTATTTAACTTCGGTTTAGAAAAGATTGAGACTAATGAGATCTAATTCCGTTCAAATGAAGTAGCTCGACAAATGATGGTTCTAAAAATTCAAATCGCGATTGATTTGGTTTAGAAGTAATTAACCTGAGGTGGTCAAAACCAATTCATGCCAAATATGTTGTCTTTCATATTAGCTATGTTATGCAATCGTATAGTTTCAACATCAATACCTACAAAGTTGAGGTAAATCAGTTTAATAATGAATACCATGTCAGTCTTGATGGGGTTCATGCAGGTGTGATATTTCCCGAAAAGATAGAGGAACCGCCATTTACAATCTGGAAAACCAGTGATCTTATTCCTGAAGATTTGGTCCAAAAAATCGGCGCAGCGATTGAGCAAGAGCAACGCTAATTTCAATGGAAGTCTAGTTAGTCGTTAATTGGTTGGTTTTTGTAGGGAAACGTTCGGAATGTAAATGAAACGATTTAACCATCTTTTATCTTAATACACTACTTTAGTTTAACTCCATTACGTACTGAAATCCATTTTTTTATTTCCCTCATTATCAACGTTTAGATCTTATATTTTAATTTAAAAAAATGGAAACGCTTATACCAGGTTTGTTCTTGTATCCAGATTTTATTGATCTAGCAAAAGAAACAAAATTATTAAATGAAATTGATGGTCAGTCATGGATAGTTGATTATCAAAGAAGGCTTCAATATTATGGCTTTAGAAATGAACTGGAGGTACCCTACAATCTGGTGAACTATCCGATCGCTATTCCTCAGGAAATAGATCAACTGGCGCTGGAAATTGTCGAAAAGCATATTTTAGATCATCAGCCTGATCAGGTAATAATCAACGAATACCTTCCTGGTCAAGGCATTAAATCACATAAAGACCGGGCTTATTATGAGAATCAAATTTGCGGGATCAACCTCGGAAGTGGATGTGTGATGAAATTTACTAATACCAGCACTTTTGAAGTTATTGACGTGGTGATTCCCAGGCGATCTTTATATGTGATGCAGGATGATGCCCGCAAAAAATGGAGTCATGCAATTCCGCCAAGAAAAAAAGATATGATCGATGGAAATATAGTTCATAGAGATAGGAGAGTTTCGATCACTTATCGAAAAGTGAAACCATCCAGGGTGCAGCCACTCGATCCAAACGGAAAAGTTGCCCAAATGTTAGCAGAAAACTTAGGTGTTTCAATGAGGTTGTGAGTCGAACTTAGCGTTCACTGTAAGCCTTTCGCCATGTTTTTCGGTTATAGAGCATGATGCTTAAGCTTTAGGATAACGGCAAAAAGCATTAATTGAGCTGCTACAGATTAAAAGTTTCCTATAACCCGTGACACGGAAACTAGATAAAGGAAATTTTATTTTACTGTTTTTTCAAATAGTAGGAAATGCTGTAAGGGCAGAAATTTGCCGTTTTTAACCAGCTTAAATCCACTCGCTCCAAGCTCTTTTTTCACTTGCTTTACACTCATTTTGTGCTCTGGTTTGATTGCTACCTGTGGGTCTTCTGCTTTATACTCTAATAGCAGTAGCTGACCATTAGGTTTAAGCGCTTTGCTTATCGCTGCGAGGTATGCTGCAGGGTTTTCTAATTCATGATAGACATCTACCATAAATGCCAGGTCAATTGAACTGGGTGGTAAATTGGGTGAGGTATCTGAGCCTTTGATCACTTCCACGTTTTTAACACCATCGTCGAACGCTTTTTTCTTTAGGTGAACAATTGCATCATTTTGGATTTCGACTGCATATACTTTACCTTTCGGAATACGCGTAGCAACACGGAAAGTATAAAATCCAGATCCTGCACCAATATCAGCAACAACGGTGTTGCTCTTTAGTGGCATCGACGCCAAAGCCAGATTAGTGTTTTCTTCCGCTGTCCGGCTGTTTCTTTCCAACCATTCTACGCCTTCGAAGCTCATTACCTGGGCAATCTCGCGGCCCATATATACCTTGCCTGTACCATTTGCAGATGGTTTTTTGAAAGTGTAAGGCGATTGTTGTTGTTGTGCAACGGCCGTTTGAAGCAATAACACCAAGAAAACGGGAAAGACAAAATTTGATATTTTCATAGTAATGAAGTATAATTTATGTGAAATTATCTATTTCTAAAACGATGTCATGAGGTTATAAAATCGACTAAACAAATGTACATTTCTTTTTTGGTGATGTTTTTTATCTCTACGAACGAGAGATGATCATATTATGATTTTTAACGGCGGAAGTTTTGAGTTTTGACCTAAACTCCTCATCACTTTTAAACCTGAGCTGCGTTATTGTTCTGGTTTCATAGCTGACTGAAAATTGATCTGTTTCAAAAGGCCATGGCTCAACAATGAGTGATTCTTCTTTTTGAAAGAGGAAATAGGGAAGTCCGTTAGGTCCGGTACTGATTTCTACCTTGCGACCTTCAGGCGGGATTTGCGACTGACAGATCAATAAGGAAAGGGCATCTGAAAATTCCAAAAGAGCGTAAGCCAGGTCAATTGATTTTTTTGTAACTTCTGTATCCTTAAGCCATCGGGGTTCGTGCTTTTTTAGATTTGTTATAAAACTTTTGGCTAATGGATCGCTCCCGTGGGTAAAAGAAATGTGTCTGGCGATTAATAGCGCAATAACCCGGCTTTTGGTCAATGCCATGTCCATCAATCTCGTCGAACTGTCCAGGTCAAATCTGGTACTCTTAAAATTGATCGGTGCTCCATTCTCATCAATAAGCGGACTGCGTTCGAATTCATTGTAAACGTCATCATGTTCAGCTGTTGCGATTAAGGTCTCAACCCATTTTTCGGGCTGATCCGTAACTTTCCATCGAGCGCAAATCTGCCCTGCGAGCAATCCGTGTGAACGCTGGGTAACGATGTGCCAGCCTTTTTCATCATATTGTACAATCATGATTAATTGACCTTTTCTTTCGGGTCCAAAAGATCAACAGAATTTAATTCAATAGGTTTTATCAATGTTTTGACCAGCAGTATGAGAAAGACTTAATATCCCTATTGTGAAATCGATTGCAAGTTATCCTGATAAACAACCTCCTGAGATAAAGGTATTTGGTAGTTTAAAATTCCAAAGACCGATGCGGCACCATTTTGTATCTAAAGCAAAATTCTGGTTACGCTTACTAATTTTGCGCTTTGGAAGATACTTTATGTCACCCTCCTTGCTACCTTTAAAGTCTAGAAGTTTTGCAAATGAAAAACAACCTTTCAATATTATCTCTTTTAGCAGGCTGGTTTTTGATGCTACCTATGTTAGCTCTTGCTCAAAATAACGGCTATCCTGCTCAATACGGTCAGCCGTTTACGGGCGTTCCCGATACTAGGGATGTGATGCTTTATCAGGTAAACACCCGGGCCTTCAGTAAAACAGGTGATTTTGCAGGCGTAACTCAAAGATTGAACTCGATTAAAGAGCTTGGTATTAATGTGATCTACTTAATGCCCATTTATCCAGTAGGTAAACTCAAAGGCGCAAATTCTCCTTACGCAACGATGAATTATGATGAGGTAGGAAAAGAATTTGGTACGCTGAACGATTTACGAAAGCTGGTGGATGAGGCGCATAAAAGAAATATTGCCGTAATGCTTGATATTGTGGCTAATCATACTTCGTGGGACCATCCCTGGATAAACAAACCGGGTTATTATCTGCGTGATAGTTTGGGTGAAATCAAATACCCAGAAACATGGCGGGATGTTGCCCAATTAGATTTTCGCAACCAAGAACTGAGGTTGTCACTGATTCATTCCATGAAGTCTTGGGTATATAAAGCAAATATCGACGGCTTTCGTTGTGATTATGCTGATGGTCCTCCACTTGATTTCTGGAAACAGGTAAATGATAGTTTGAAGACCATTAAAACCCATAATCTTTTGATGTTGGCCGAGGGCAGTAGTCCCAGATATTTTACTGCTGGTTTTGACTACTTTTTTGGTTTCAATTATTTCGGGAATCTGAAAAGTATCTTTAGCAATAATAAATCTGTAAAGTCGATTGATACGTTAAATAATAGTGACTATAAAGGTGCAAAGAGTGGCCAGGCAGTGGTTCGATACTTAACAAATCACGATGTAAACGGATCAGATGGCACGCCGCTTGAGCTTTTCGGTGGCAAAAAAGGTTCTGCTGCCGCCTTCGTTGTTACCGCCTACATGAAAGGCGTTCCAATGATTTATAACGGACAGGAGATAGGAACGCCATTCAGGCTTACCTTTCCTTTTACGGGAAAATCCATCGACTGGTCTCTCGAAGAAACCAACCGAGATGTGCTTGCGGAGTATAAGAAAATAGTGGCTTTCCGAAACAAGAGTAAGGCTGTACGCAAGGGTGTTATGGTTTCATATAGTAGCGATGATGTTTGTGTTTTCACCAAAACCCTTAATAAAGAAAATGTGCTCGTGTTAGCTAATTTGAGAAATAAACCTGTTACGTACAGTCTTCCAGTTAAGCTTAAGGGCAAGTGGACAAACATTTCAGATGGCTCAAAAACCAACCTGGCGCAAGTATTCAGGCTGAAACCTTTTCAATACTTAATTCTTCAAAAATAGAAATCATCAAGTTTAATATTGCCTTACATAAATTTAAGCCACCTTTTTTATAATATCATTCATCTCACTAAACTTTTGCGTCAGCGTATTGTTTGTTGGCATATGGAAAAACTTAGCCTCTCTGTAAATACGCTGTTTCTTTTTGTGCTGGCCTTTGGCGGACTGTATTTTGCCGCTCCATTCTTGATTCCGATAACGCTGGCTGCTGTGTTATCGATGGTTTTCATCAGGCTATCCAACTTCTTTGAACGCAAGGGGGCTTCCAGAGCCTTTGCTTCACTTGCATGTATTTTGCTTTTCGTTCTTGCCATGGGGCTGATCATTGCGCTGTTGTCCATCCAGCTGGGAAGTCTCGCGGATCATCTCGACGGGATGGAAAAGCGGATCGTTGGGATGTTGGAGTCTTTAAAGTCATGGATCAATGAAACGATTGGGATCAAAAAAGCGGAGCAGCAAAAGGCCATTGAGCAAGGTACTAAGGGCAAATCAGGTGGGTTAATCTTATCTTTTGCTTCTGGTTTGATGGGCGTTCTGATCAACACCGTTCTTGTGCTGGTTTATATGTTTCTTTTTCTTTCCATGCGTGGCCATATCAAAAAGTTTTTGCTGAAGCTGGTTCCAAAAAAGGAAAATGAGGATACAACTGAAGTCATTCATCAGGCAGGCAAGGTGTCACAGAAATATCTCAGCGGTCTTGCTGCCATGATTGGCGTATTATGGATCATGTATGGAATAGGTTTTAGCATTGTTGGGGTGGAAAGCGCCATTTTTTTTGCTGTCCTTTGCGGCCTTCTCGAAGTGATTCCATTTATTGGAAATCTGACCGGTACCGGTTTGACTGTGCTCGCCGTTGTAGCCCAGGGTGGAGATGGAAAGATGATTATCGGTGTTTTAATTACCTATTTTCTTGTGCAATTTTTGCAAAGTTATATTCTGGAACCCGTTATTGTTGGTGAGCAAGTTAACATTAACCCACTGTTTACCATTATGGCGATTGTGCTAGGTGAGTTGGTGTGGGGCGTCGCGGGAATGATTTTGGCAGTGCCGTTATTGGGGATGGCAAAAATCATTTGCGATCACTATCCGCATTTGCAGCCCTATGGTTTTCTCATTGGTCCCGAAAACCCCAGAAAACCAAAAACCTCCGTTTTGGATTATTTTAAGAAGGTGTTTGCTAAAAATTGATTTTAAGGATTTAAAAAGCTCTCGTTGTACTTGCTGTTCCGTTCCAAATTATTCATCCATCTGTTTTGTAAATAATTTTTCCGCTTTGATAATCTTCCTCTTGGTATTGCTTTAAGCTCCAAAGGCAATTTTCATTATATGATGAGCAGAGTTTATGCAAATGTTATCTTTGCGAAAATGAAAAAATCAAGAAAGGAAAATCTTCAAAAAATTTACGGTAACATCGACATTTATCTTTTCGATCAACTCCTGAAAGGGACTTACGATCATTGTGAAAAAATACTGGATGCGGGCTGCGGTGAGGGTCGCAATCTGGTGTATTTTCTTCGAAGTGGTTTCGAGATTTTTGGGGTTGATCAACAGCCCGAAGCGATTCAGCAAGTTGAGGAACTAGCCCACATTTATGCTGCGAAACCTTTATCTGGTCATTTTCAGGTGGCCGATATTACTTCTCTTCCCTTTCCAGATGCAGATTTTGACCTTGTGATTAGCAGTGCAGTTTTGCATTTCGCAGAAAACATGGAGCATTTTGAAGCCATGCTTAACGAGATGTGGCGGGTTTTAAAACCAGGTGGATATTTTTTCTGCCGGCTCGCCTCTGATATTGGAATTGAATCAAGTGTCCACTTTATTGGCAACGGACGTTATATTCTCCCGGATGAGTCTGAGCGATTTTTAGTTAATCAGGAAATGCTGATCCGTTTAACCAAAAAGATGAGAGGTGAGCTGCATGAGCCCATAAAAACCACAAATGTTCAAAACCTTCGCAGTATGACCACCTGGTGTGTACAAAAGCAATAGAATCACTTTTCATCTCCGATATTTGAGAACAAAGCTGTAGTGCTGCAGCTAATCTAGTTTTGCGAGTTATCAATCGCTAACTTAACGGTAGGATAACCTGTTGATGGAATGAACCGCCCGAGACCATGATTTTTTAGTTGTCAGATAGCGGTGAACTGCTATACGATATCATTTGCTGGAGCTATCTCCCAAGTTGCCAGATTTGGAAATATATTTCTATAATTGCATAAATCATTCCCTAACCAAATGATAAAAACGCTGATATTCCTGCTTGCTCTTTTCGTTGCCGGTAATTCCATGGCGCAGGAATTGCTGGGCACACCCAAAATCGTCAATTATACAAATGAAGTGTATAAGGGAGGAATTCAGAATTGGGATGTGAAACAAGATCGGGGCGGCATTCTTTACTTTGGAAACAATGAAGGATTGCTGACCTTTGACGGCAGACACTGGAATCTGCATCGTTTGCCTAATTTTACCGCTGTACGATCTCTAGGGATTGATTCCAGAAGCAGGATTTATGTAGGCGGCCAGGATGAATTTGGTTATTTTTTTCCTGATGCGCAAGGAATTCTCCGCTACCACTCGCTTTTATATTTACTACCAGAGGACTTGAGGAAACTAGCGGACATCTGGGATATTTCAATCGTAAAGGATGAAGTTTTCTTTCGCTCAAACAATGCTGTGCTGCACTACAAGAATGATGTGGTCAAATATTACAAAACCGCTACCACCTGGCTTCACCTGGGAGAGGCGAACGGAAAGATTTTTGCTCAGGTGAGAGAAAAAGGGTTGCTCCTGTTCGACAAAGGTATCTGGACTCCATATTGTGCAGACACTGTGCTAAAGCAAGCCAGTGTTACCTCCATCATACCATACGGAAGGGATTCTATTCTCGTATCTACGTTGAAAAGGGGGTTGTTTATCATTTCAAAAGGAAAGCTAACCTCATTTAAAACTGGGTTTGATCCAGTACTGTTCAATGACAGGATTTTTTTTGCTAGCCAAATCAGTTCAGGTCAATACGCAATAGGTACCACTTCGGGAGGAATTTACATCATGAACAGGGTGGGTCAGGTGGTTCAAAAATACAATTATCGAGAAGGTTTACAGAATAACAATGTCCGGGGTATTTTGCTAGACAAGCATAAGAATGTGTGGCTCGCCCTTGATGATGGAATTTCATATATAGCCATTAACAGTGCGATCAAAAATATCTTTCCGGACAGAACTAAGCAGATCACCAGTTATGCTTTCCGGAAGCACAATCAATCTATTTACATCGGTACATCCAACGGACTTTACCGTTCCGCAATCACCGGCAATTCTGCTGATATAAGCTATTCTGTTTCTAACTTTCAGGAAGTGAAAAACACCAAAGGCCAGGTTTGGGGACTCAATGAATTCAACAACCAATTGCTTATGGCCCATGAAGAAGGGACATTTCTGATCAATAATAATGTAGCGGTGCCCATGTTTAGTTTGCCAGGCACGTGGATGTTCGAGTCTCTCGAAAACATCTTTCCCGTTACAGATGTGATTGCCGGAACTTATACCGGACTTCAGAAGCTTGCCTACAGCAATGGAAGATTTAGCAATATGGGCAAGGTTGAAGGTATCAAAGAGACCCTTAGGTTCATCGTGGCAGATAATAATAATCCTGACCTAATTTGGGCCTCGCATCCATACCATGGCGTTTATAGAATTTTGCTGAAACCTGATCATAAAAGCATTTTAAATATTAAAATGTTTACTGATGTAGATGGGCTACCTTTCAAACTCTACAACTATGTTTATCGGATCAAGAACAGGGTAGTGGTCGCAACCACTAAAGGAGTTTATGAGTTCGATTCAAACAAAAATCGGTTTGTCCGTGTCAGCTTGTTTGGAAAGTTGTTGGATGATACACCGATTCAGTATCTGAAAGAAGATAACGACGGAAATGTTTGGTTTGTAAGTAATAAAAGGGTTGGGGTTATTGATTTTAGCAGACCTTCTGGTAAAAGTAATTTCAGCATTTTTTACATGCCTGAACTTGATGGGAAAGTGGTGGGAGGATTTGAATCGATCTATGCCCTGGATGACAAAAATATTTTTATTGGGGCAAACAAGGGAGCTTATCATATTAATTACAGCAAATATATCCGAAATATAACCAGACCAAATATTGTGCTCGGAGCTGTAAAGCTACAAGGCAAAAGCGATAGCCTGGTTTTTGGGGGATACTTTGTAAAGAACAATGCGATTGCCGAGCGGCAGGACGTCTCTCATATTCCAAGCTTTAACAATGAGTTAAACTCAATCCATTTTGAGTTTTCATCTACACTTTTTGAACAGGATAAGAATTTAACTTTCAGCTATCAGTTGGTTGGTTTCGATGATCATTGGTCAGTCTGGAGCGATAAGAGCGAAAAAGACTATACCAACCTCCCGGCCGGGTGCTATACTTTCAATGTCAAGGCAAGGTCTCATATCAATAACGAATCGAAGGTTTTGAGTTATGTTTTTGAGGTTAAGCATGTCTGGTACGATACCTGGTGGATGAAAATAATATACATCTTGTTAACTGCGCTTGCGATTAAAGTGTTGATCAAATGGCAGAAAGCAAAACATCAGAAGGCCCAGCATCGCATGAGTTATCTGCATCAGCTTGAGCTTGATCGAAATGAGAAAGAAATTATCAGACTGCAGAATGAGAAATTGGAAGCCGAAGTGAATTACAAGAATAAGGAGCTTTCTACCATGACCATGCACTTGCTGCAACGTGGAAAAGTTTTGGCCAAAATCAAGGAAGTTATCTCTGCAGTAGTTAAAAACCATGATATTACTGATAGTAGCACCAGCTTTCGGCATCTCATCCGGTTGATCAAAGACGTAGAGCGAAAGGATCAGGAACTCGATCATTTAAGTGTGCATTTCAGCCATGTGAATACCGACTTTTTCAATAAGCTAAAATCCAGATATCCTGAACTTAGTCAAAATGACTTAAAATTCTGTGCTTATTTATCGATGAACCTTTCTACAAAAGAAATGGCCCAGCTGATGAATGTTACCATCAAAGCGGTGGAAGTGGGCCGGTACAGACTTAGAAAAAAGTTGCAGCTTAAGCCTGAAACTAATCTCTACGAGTTTTTAAATGAAATTTCCAAAACAAAATGATCTAAATCGCCTCTTTAAAATCAACTTTAGTTTGTATCATCCAAGTTAGAATTACGCCTGATTTGATGCTATCCCTTTCATTTTGCGCTGCTGGCCGATTGGTTCGTCAAATTAATTTCTATACTGAAGGATAAGCTTCTAATGAATAGGATATTCATTAGAAATGGCTTTATTAACAGGTTGTTAATGCTATTATTTCAAACGATTGAAACGTTAAGAAAAATAGCTTTTTGTAGTATTTTAGTTATGCTGTTGTATTCTTTATCTGTCTGGTTGGTAAATTTAAGAAAAGCAACTATCCATCATTTAGAAAACAGACAGTCCTATTATTTCCCTCAGTACAGCCTCAAGGAGATTGTCTGAGCAGCTTAACAAATCAGTTCATTTCTAACCAAATTCTTATGAATTCAAAAATCAATTTATTATTGGCGGGCATTGCCATGCCATTATTTTTAAGCATTTTCTCTGGCTGTTCTAAGGAGGAACAAAGTCAAAATCAGTTCTCTACCGCTACTGAAGAGAAAGTTAGTTTGGAGAAAACCATGGCCACAGCTGCCGCCCAGGCCTATCCCAGTAATATTAATACACAGTTCAGTCGAGCCGATGGTCCGTATAGTTCCAGTGCCGCAAGTGCGGATTTTGGTGGGGCAACACTTTCTGGCTGGAATCAGGATCGTGCCTACATTTCAAGTGGCTGGGCCAGGGCTACGCTGGCCCCTAATGCAGTCTCCAATGGCTTGATTGCCGGTGCAGATATATCCGATGGATCAGCATATGACGCTGATTTTAAAGTCCGTTTTCATTCTCAGTTCGACTGGAGCCGTGGAGGTAAAGTGGGCTTTGGGTTTCTGATCGGCGAGGGCAACACTGGTTGTGATATTGCTACCGATGGCAATGGAGGAAGTCTGCGACTGATGTGGTACAATAACGGGAGCAGGGTTTATTTTCAACCGTATGTGTACCATAGGGATATGGCGGGCCCTTGTGGAGATACCTTTGGAAAAAGTTATCCCTCGAGCGGAAGCCTGGTAAAAGGTCAGAGTTATAATGTACACCTCTACGTGAAGGCCAATACAGGATCTAGTACAAACGGTTGGGTACAGGTGCGAATCAACGGAACCGCTGTCCTCGATCAGGCCATTCGGTGGACGACCAATGATGCGCAAAGACTGATCAAGCGCCTTTCCTTCCATAATTTCCGTGGTGGAAAGGATGTTGCCGTATGGGGAAGCAGTCAAACCAGTTACATCTATTTCGATGACCTGGTGGTAAATAAAATTCAGTAAACTGGCGCCTCACAGCATGAAGCTTTACCTCATCGTAAGCGTAACTGCAACAGTTCTGGGCATGGATTTTCCTGCCCGGTATTTATTCTTTTATACCTATTTATCCATCCGCTGAACATCTTAAAGCAGGACTTTACTTGTATAACATAGAACTCAGAGTATGTTTTTTCAAGTGTCTGTTTATCAGTTTTTTGTATTGTGCGTGTAGGGTCAATGTAGGGGCGGTTTATATTTTTTTGTCAATAAAGTAAGTCTTTGTATGGTTGCTGTAGTAGTGCTGAATTGTGCGATTTTCATTTACCGCTTTAGATTTGATTCCATCATCCGGCAACCAAATCCGGTTGTATATAACTAACCAAATATTAATTTAAAATTGATTTTCTATGAGAAGAAGATTTACATTCGTATTCTTCATTTACTGTCTCTTGGCATTTCCCTTTGTACTTTATGCTCAGGATATTGCCGTTACAGGAAAGATCACCGACCAAAAGGACGGTAGCCCATTACCGGGCGTAACAATTAAGCTTAATGGATCTTCCAGGGCAGCATCTACCGATCCTAATGGTGTGTTCACTATTCAGGCGCCTGTTGGTGGAACGCTTACGATCAGCCTAATCGGGATGAACACTCAAACGGTTACTATACCTTCGGGAGGGAAGGTTAATGTATCATTAACAACCAATTCCCAGGATCTGACTGACGTTGTCGTGATCGGTTACGGCGTGCAAAAGAAAAGTGTGGTAACTGGTGCGATCTCAAGTGTTCGTGCTGCGGATTTGGAGAATCAACCAACAACCACCAGGATTGAGCAGGCACTTCAGGGTCGTACTTCCGGTTTGACTATTGCTGCACAATCTGGCCAGCCTGGCTCGGCATCAACTGTTCGGCTCCGTGGATTTACTTCCTTTGGAGGTAAAAATGATCCATTGTGGGTAATTGACGGGGTTGTGGTGGACAACGGTGGTATTGGTTATCTTAACCAAGCTGATATCGAGTCGATTGAGGTGCTTAAAGATGCGGCTTCTGCAGCTATCTATGGCGCCAGAGCTGCTTCAGGTGTGATCATCGTGACTACCAAAAAAGGAAAACAGGGTAAGATTGAAATGAGCTACAATGGCTATTACGGACAGGCCAAGGCGGCAAAGAAACTCGACCTCCTAAACGCCACGGAATATGCGACTCTAAGAAATGAAGCATATACCAATGATTATGTTTCAGGAACATTTACTTTGCCTTTCGCCAATCCAGCGGCATTTGGCGAAGGTACCGATTGGCAATCCACGGTATTTAATGATAATGCAGGCAGACAAAACCACGAATTCTCCATCAGTGGGGGCGGTGAGAAATCTACCTTTTATCTTTCAGCAGGTTATTTCAAGATTGATGGGATTGTAGCAAAGGATGTCTCAAAATTCAACAGGGCAAATATCAGGATCAATTCTACACATAAACCCTATAAATGGTTGACTATTGGAGAAAATCTTGGTTACAGTCATGCCATTACTAATTCTGTGGGGAATACCAATAGTGAGTTCGGTGGCCCATTGAGTTCTGCAATCAATTTAGATCCGATCACTCCAGCCATCATCACTGATCCGGCTGTTGCCGGAGCTGCTCCCTACAGTACCCAACCGGTATTTCGCGATCAGTTTGGAAATCCTTATGGTATTTCCACAAGAGTGGCGCAGGAGATTACCAATCCACTTGGAGATATTCGAAGAAGAATCGGTAATTACTCGTGGGACCATAACATTGTGGGAAATGCTTTCCTGGAAGCGGAACCGATTAAAGGACTTCGTTTTCGTTCCACTTTGGGTTCAAAACTGGCTTTTTATGGCAGCGATGGATTCAATCCCATTTATTACTTAAACTCTTCTACAACTAATACCAGAACGCAGTTTTCACGTAACATCAATTACGTAATTACCTATAACCTGGAAAATACGTTGTCTTACACCCGCTCTTTTGGCAATCAAAATCTAAGCTTACTAGTTGGTCAGGGTTCCTATAGCGACGGGTTCAGCAGAAGTGTAAGTACGACCTTTTTCGATGTTCCCGCCCAGGATTTTTATTCTGCCTCAATGAGATTCAAACCTGTTGCTACAAACAGAACTTCAGACGGCAGTGAGGGCACTGATCATAAAGTATTCTCGCTTTTCTCCCGGTTGACTTATGATTATAAGGAAAAATATCTGTTTTCGGCATTGATCAGAAGAGATGGTTCATCACGCTTCGGTGCCAATAATAAATACGGTTATTTCCCTTCAGGACAGATTGGTTGGGTGCCAACCAAGGAAGACTTTTTTCCTCAAAACAAGGTGGTTAACTTTTAAAACTTCGTGCCAGTTACGGAGTAACCGGTAATGATGGAATTGGAGATTTCGCTTATGTGCCTTTAGTGGGAAGTGGCAGAAACTATACTTTCGGTAATGAGAACATCGTGAATATCGGTTACAGTCCTGCGGCTTCCGCGAATCCAGATTTAAAGTGGGAGGAAACCCGCCAGACCAACATAGGTATCGATGCTACATTGTTCGAAAATGTTAATCTGGTTTTGGATTGGTATAAAAAGAAAACAGTAGGTATTCTTCAGAATCCACCTGTACCGGGCTACATCGGAAGCGGAAGTCCGGCAGCCAACATTGCAGATATGTCCAATTCTGGATTTGAGTTCGAGCTTGGCTATCGCAAGAAGTTCGGCGAGATCAACTTCGGCATCAGTGGCAACGGATCGTTCTTAAAAAATCGAATTGATAAATTGAGTCCTGGTATCAACTTTATTGATGATTCTCAGGCCACTTTCCAAACACTGGGAAACATTACCCGTACACAGATCGGTCATTCGTACAATGAGTTTTTTGGCTATGTAAATCAGGGAATTTTCCAGAGCCAGGCAGAAATTAATGCTTACCGTGGTCCAAATGGAACAGTGTTACAACCTTTGGCAAAACCGGGTGACGTAAAATTTGCAAATTTAAATAATGATGAAGCGATTGATGTGAACGATAGAGACTTTATCGGAAATGGTCTCCCAAAATTCACCTATGGAATCACGCTGAACCTGGGATTCAGAAACTGGGACCTGATCGCTTTCGGTAGCGGCGTGGCTGGCAACATGATCTTTCAGGGACTTAGACGCCTGGATATACCAAACGCGAATTATCAGACTTCAAGGCTGGATCGTTGGACACCAACTAATCCGTCAGCAACCCAACCAAGGTTAACAGATGCAGATCCAAATAAAAACCTGACCAAATTTTCTTCCCTGTATCTCGAAAAAGGAGATTATTTCAGGCTGAGGACTTTTCAGATCGGATATACTTTGCCTAAATCCATAGTCAGTAAAGTAGGCTTGCAAAAATTCAGAGTCTATGTTTTATCTGAAAACCTTTTTACCGCCACAAAATATACGGGCTACGATCCGGAACTAGGCTCGAATAACAGTGGAAATGCTTTTAGTATCGACAGAGGTCTATATCCTCAGGCCCGCTCTTTTGTATTTGGTATCAACGCTAATTTTTAAGGAAATGAAAATGAAAAATAAATTGACTTATGCCATCATCATTGCCGCAGGTTTAGCGACAGTGGCTGGCTGTAAAAAATATCTCGAAATCAATCCGCAGGAACGTATTCTGCTGGATAACTATTATAAAACCCCGCAAGAGGCAAAAGCCGCACTTATTGCCATTTATGACCGTTTTGGTTTTCAGGCAGGTGGTTTATATGATAAAATTGCGATTATGGATGCTGCTTCTGATGATCAGATCGCCGGTGGTGGAGGTCCTTCAGACATCAATGATCTGCAAGTAGTAAATAATTTTACCCTTAGTGCCACCGTAGGCCCTCAGGGATATCTTTGGAATAAAGGCTACGCCGGCATATTTCGGGCAAATGTTTTTCTATCAAAAGTGGGAGATATCAGCATGGATGCAACCACTAAGGCCAATTATATCTCCGAAGCTAAAACTTTAAGGGCCATCTTTTATTTTGATCTGGTTCGTTTTTTCAAGAACATTCCTTTACTCACCGCGGCGGTTGATCCAAAGGAAATTTATAATGTAACACAGGCTGCCCCGGCTGAGGTTTATGCACTTATTGAAAAAGATCTCACGGAGGCAATTCCGGGACTTCCTAATACCGTGGTGGCTAGAACAGATGGAGGCCGCATTACAAAAGGTGCAGCACAAGCTATTTTGGGTAAAGTTTATTTATGGCAGGGAAAAAATGCACAGGCGGCCGAGCAACTTGCCCTTGTGAACGGAACTACACCTGGACAGGCCAATTCGGTTTATGGATATAGGTTGTTAAGCAATTATGGTGACCTGTTTAAGGTGGCCAATAAATTCAATGCCGAATCCATCCTGGAAATTGTTCACTCTAATTCCTCTAATGGAGGTTGGAATGATGCGGGTGCTTCTGAAGGGAATTTGCTCAACATCATCACCGGACCACGTGGTTATAAACCAGGTACTGGCGCTCCGGATTATTATTCGGGATACAGTTTTCTGCTTTTCACCAAAGAATTTTTTGATTTTATTCATTTTGATCCGAGAAATAAAGCTACTGTAGCCAATTTAGACAGTTTGCAGAGAAATGGAATCGCCACCTACGAAGCTGGCTATCAAAACACCGGTTATTTTCTCGAAAAAACAATTGGAAGAGTAGCCGATAAAGCGCCTACCGGACAAACTGAGCTTAATTTCCCACAGAATGCTTATGAAATTCGTCTTGCAGATACCTATCTTCTCGAAGCCGAGGCATTGCTAGCCAGTAACGCAGCAGTAGGAACCGGGAGCAGGGCGTACCAACTGCTTAATGCGGTTCGTGCCAGGGTAGGATTAAACCCTGTTGCCGTAACGCTTGATAACATCATCAGAGAAAGAAGAGCTGAACTGGCAGGCGAAGGCCATCGTTTTCTCGATCTGGTGCGTTGGGGTAAGGCGGCAAGTTTGTTGGCTTATAAAGGCTTCAAGTCTGGAAGAAATGAGATCTTTCCAATTCCGCAGGCAGAATTGGCCAATACCAAACTGGAGCAGAATAAAGAGTACGGGGGTACAAAATAAGTTGGTTAGTACTATTGTTTAATTGTTAGCAGGAGAGGGGGCGATCCTCTTTCCTGTTTTTTAATCTATGATCCGATATGACGAGACGAAAACCTTTAATTTTTTTAGTATTTTTTTTGCTTCTGAACGGCTTTGTGAATGCCCAGGTTGTGCAACAATGGCTGACGGTGGCTGATCGATCAGTGCTGTTTACCCGGCAGGCTGATCTTCAGCCTTCTATTGCTTCAAAAAATAACGCACCAACGATCACCATTGACGATCGGCAGAAATTCCAGTCTGTAGATGGTTTTGGCTTCGCTTTGACTGGCGGAAGTGCACAGCACATCATCAAGATGTCGCCACCTGCGAGGGCAGCACTATTGCAGGAACTTTTTGCCACCGGGGGAAATTCCATCGGTATAAGTTACCTCCGGCTGAGTATTGGCGCTTCTGATCTGAACGAGAAAGTATTTTCATATAATGATTTGCCCGAGGGGCAGACCGATCTTTCGCTTCAGCACTTTGATCTTTCTGAAGATAAAAAGGACATTATTCCGGTGATGCGGGAGATTTTGGCCATCAATCCAAAAATAAAAATTATGGCATCGCCCTGGTCGCCGCCGCTCTGGATGAAAACCAGTTACGATGCACGTGGAGGAATGCTGAAGCCGGAATATTATGATGTGTACGCCCGCTATTTTGTTCGTTATATCCAGGAAATGAAAAAAGAGGGCATCGCTATTGACGCCATTACAGTACAGAATGAGCCACTGCATCCAGGAAATAATCCCAGTTTGTTGATGGCGGCTCCAGATCAGGCGATTTTCATTAAAAACAATTTGGGACCGGCATTTAAGGCCGCTAATTTAAAAACGAAAATCATCATCTATGATCATAATGCAGATCGTCCGGATTATCCTATCAGTATTTTAGATGATCCGGGGGCCAGTCAATACATCGACGGCTCGGCATTTCATCTTTATGGTGGCAAGATAGAAGCATTGAGCGATGTTCACCAAGCCCACCCTGATAAAAACATCTATTTTTCCGAGCAGATGGTGGTTGAACCGCCTGATAGCAAAACAATCAATATTATAAATCCTGTCAGGAGACTGATTATCGGTGCGATGAGAAACTGGAGTAAAAATGTAATTGAATGGAACCTTGCGGCCGATCCGGATAATAAACCTTTTACCGACCGCGGCGGCTGCTCCATGTGTCAGGGTGCAATTACCATCAATGGCGATCGCTTTACGAAAAACCTGGCCTACTATTCTATTGCCCATGCCTCAAAATTTGTGCGGCCGGGGGCGGTAAGAATCGCCTCTAACGAAATAGTAGATTTACCAAACGTTGCCTTTAAGACTGCCGATGGTAAAACGGTTCTAATCGTGGCCAATACTGGCAAGGAACTTATTAAATTTAATATCACTCATCACCAGAAAAACCTTAGTGCCAGTTTGCAGAAGGGTGCAGTGGCAACTTATATTTGGTAACTCATTAATTAAAAAATATGTCTCGTTTATATTCAGCTCTCTTCGTTATTTTAATATCTGGCTTAAGTTTAAATGGCTTTAGTCAGGGTTTTTTGAGGGCAGACGGAAAAAAGATTGTCAATGCTAAGGGCGAAAACGTGCTGTTGCGTGGTATGGGACTTGGTGGCTGGATGTTGCAGGAAGGTTATATGCTCAAAATTGAAAAGGAAGGCCAGCAATACAGAATACGCGAACGCATAGAAGCGCTTATGAGTCCGGTACAAACACAGGAGTTTTATGATGCCTGGCTGGCCAATCACGTTCGCAAAATTGATGTAGATTCTATGAAACGCTGGGGCTTCAATTCTGTTCGCTTGCCTATGCATTATAACCTTTATACGTTGCCAGCGGACAAAGAACCTTTGGCCGGCGAGAATACCTGGCTGCAAAAAGGGTTTCAGTTGACTGATAGTCTGCTTTCGTGGTGCAAGGCTAATAATATGTATCTCATTTTGGATTTACATGCCGCTCCTGGTGGTCAGGGTAATGATCTGAATATCGCAGATCGCGATCCTGCTAAACCTAACTTGTGGGATGGCGAGGCTAACCAATTGAAAACGATTGCTTTGTGGAGGAAAATTGCTGAAAGATATAAGGATGAACCGTTTGTTGGTGCTTATGATATTTTAAACGAGCCAAACTATGGATTTCAAAATCCTTCGGCCGACCCAAACGGCACCCAGGAGAAGCTTAATGCGCCCTTAAGAAAATTAATGATGGAGATCACCACTGCTATTCGTGATGTGGATCAGCAACATATGATTATTGTGGAGGGCAATGGTTGGGGCAATAATTACAATGGAATTTTTCCCCTATGGGATAAAAACATGGCAATCAGTTTCCATAAATATTGGAATTACAACGATCAGGCTTCCATTGCACATATGATTAAAGCCAGGGATGAACAAAATGCGCCAATATGGCTAGGGGAAACCGGAGAAAATTCAAATGTTTGGTTCAGGGACGCCATCTCACTTCTGGAAAGCAATAATATTGGCTGGTCGTGGTGGCCTTTGAAAAAAATTGGCGTGAATAATCCTTTGGAGATCCGATCTAATCCTAATTATGATGCCCTGGTAAAATACCTTAATAAAGGCGGGAATAAGCCCAAAGAGAGTAACGTGTATAGCGGCCTGATGGAACTCGCAATTTATAGCCGACTGGAACAAAACATTATCCATAGGGATGTTATTGATGCCATGCTTCGTCAACCTTCCAGTAATGAAACTAAGCCTTTCAAAAATCACCTGATCAAAAATGGTTCGATCATATATGCCGTTGATTATGATTTGGGCAGGAACAATATTGCTTATTTTGATCTTGATACGGCCGATTATCATGTTTCGACTAAAAAGCGCTCTGCAGGAAACAGGGGTAGAATTTACCGGAATGATGGTGTAGATATTGCCAAAGATTCTACGGAATACGAACGTTATTATGTAAACAACATTGAAAAAGGGGAATGGTTGCAGTATACGGTCAATGTTCCGAAAAGTGATAATTTTAAGCTTAAAATGAATACTGCTGCCGCTCATGGGAATGGAAGGATGACCATTATCGTGGATGGGAAGGTGATTGTCAAAGCTGTTGCTGTACCAGAAACAGGTAGTGACAAGAAATTTGTTCCGTTTGAGATTAAGGATGTACCGCTTAAAAAGGGAACGCACAAAATCAGGATCGTAGCAGATGAAGGTGGCTATAATTTTAGCTATATTCAGTTCATCAAATAACCAATTATAATATCCCTTTGAAAGCTTCTATTCGCATCTCCTTAATTTTATCTGCCCTATTTTTTATTGTAATAGGGCTTTCCAGGTGCATGAATACAGATGACGCTTTGCCAAAAGATCAAAGGGGCGAAGATTATGCGGGGGCTAAGGCCTGCATGAAATGCCATCAGGATCTTTCCACGAGCTATGCGCACAGTGCTCATGGCTCAACCTCAAGGCCTGTAGTAAATGCCGAGTTACTCGCGATATTTGATAAGGATTCCAACACTTTTCATTACGACGGGCAGCGAAAGGTAATGATTGAACAAAGGAAAAACGGCATTTTTCAAACCGCTTATCTGGATGGAAAACAGGATCATTCAGAGCGGTTTGATATTGTGTTCGGCTCTGGGGAAAAGGCTTATACCTATGGTTATTGGAAGGGGAAAAAGTTGTATGAGCTGCCCTTGTCGTATTTTAGTGCAATCCAAAATTGGGCCATCAGTCCCGGCTTTCCAGGCAACAATTATTACTATGAACGCGGCATTACCAGCCGTTGTTTTGAATGTCATGGATCGTACGTTGAAAAAAAACTGACTCAAAATTCCGCATTTTCCCAGGAGGAAGAAATGGAGAGAGGATCAATTATCTATGGTGTTGATTGTGAACGCTGCCATGGTCCGGCAAAAGCACATGTGGTTTTCCATACCGAAAATCCAGATGAAAAATCAGCGAAGTTTATTGCCGTTTTTAAGTCACTAACAAGAAAACAGAAAATGGATGCTTGTGGCGTATGTCATTCAGGAAATACTTTAATGAGCCAAAAATCCGTTTTTTCATTTAAAACTGGAGATAATCTCGATGATTTCTATGTTCAGGATTTTAGAGGTTTTGGTGGTGCTGAATTGGATGTGCATGGAAACCAGAGTACCATGCTTCAGAGCAGTGCCTGTTACGTTAAATCATCGGCGATGACCTGCCAATCCTGCCATCAAACGCATGAAAATCTCAAAGGAAATCTCAGTGCTTATTCGCAGAAATGCATGGGCTGTCATCAGTCAGTAGCACACAGCAAAAATACGCTATCGAAAGGGATGTTAACTGCTAACTGTATTGATTGCCATATGCCAAAAGTTGCTTCAAAACTTATCTCTTTTAAACAGGCCGGACGCGATCAGGTTAGTCCGTATCCGCTACGTTCCCATCGAATAGCTATTTATTAATTTTGGACTTCCTAGCGAACATAGTATTCCAGTAGACACAAAAAAATTCGAAAAAATTTGAATTAAACCCGGGGAAAATCACGAAACCCTAAACGGAATACCTACCTTAACGATATTTATGCTAAGCCTCTATACCTTTATTATCCTGCTGCTATTTTACGCTTTATCCTGCTTAAGGTTTCAGGCGCTATTCCAAGATAGGACGCGATTAAGTGTTGTGGGATTCGGTCGATTACCTCCGGATTGGTTTCAATAAATTCACTATACCGTTCACTGGCAGAGTAGGTTATGGAATTTCGAAGTCTACGTTCTTTAGTCACAATACTATTCTGATATAAAATTCTGAAAAACCTGTCCATTTTGGGCACTTGAAGGGTAAGCGCTTCATAGTTTTCTTTGGAAATCAAAAGCAACTCAGCATCTTCCAGGGCATCAATGAAGGATACAGATTTTATTCCTGTTAAAAAACTACTGAAATCAGATAGCCACCAGCCTTCCCAACCGAAAATACTTACACGTTCGATTCCTTTTTCATCAACATTGAAAGTTTTCAGCAAGCCGCTGCACACAAATGCCATATTCCTACACACTTCACCCTCACTTAACAGGTATTGCTTCTTCGCTAATTGTTTTGGTATAAAATGCTCGAAAACCATATGCTTTTCTTCAGGAGAAAGCGATATTTTTCGATCAATGTGACTGAAGAGGATTTCAAAACTGTTCATGAACTTTATTGGTTTGGAATATCAGTACTAACTGTTATTTGAAGATATGGATTTGCCCTCTTGACAAATATCAAGTGTATTTCAATATCTCGACTATAACTTTGCACAAATAAAAAGAAAAATATGAAAAGGATAGCATTAGTGGTTGGAGCAAGTGGCATCACGGGAGGAAATCTGGCGGAAAAACTGATTGAACAGGGGTGGGAAACATACGGTCTTTCCCGAAACCCAAATACGGAGAATGAAAAACTTATACCTGTTGCGGCAGACCTGCTTGATTTAAAAAGTTTAGAAACCGGACTTACCAATATTTCGCCAACGCATGTTTTTATTACCACATGGATGCGCAATGATACAGAAGCGGAAAATGTTCGGGTAAACGGATTAATGGTGCGAAACCTGCTGAGCGTCCTTTCGCCAAAAAAAACAGTAGAACATGTAGCACTGGTAACCGGGTTGAAACATTACCTTGGACCATTTGAGGCTTACGCAAAAGAAGGTTTTCTTCCTGAAACACCTCTGCGAGAGGAACATCCCCGCCTGGATTTGGAAAATTTTTATTATGCTCAGGAAGATGAAGTTTATGCCGGAGCAGCGAGAGATGGTTATACCTGGAGCATACATCGGCCGCATACGGTAATTGGCCATGCTGTTGGTAACGCCATGAATATGGGAACCACATTGGCAGCTTATGCCACTATCTGTAAGGAAACTGGAAATGCTTTTGTTTGGCCAGGTTCCAGGGCGCAGTGGGAAGGAATATCTGACGTAACGGATGCAAGAATTCTAGCTGCTCATTTAATTTGGGCTTCGACCACAGATGCTGCAAAAAATCAGGCGTACAATGTGGTAAATGGAGATGTGTTTCGCTGGAACCGGCTTTGGAAGAAAATTGCCGATTACTTTGAAATTGCTAGTGTTGGCTTCAATGGGGATATAAATCCATTGGAAGATCAGATGAGTAATGCTTCTTCAATATGGGCGGATATCGCCAGTAAATATCATTTAAAAGAAACGAACCTGGATCGTTTAGCCTCAGCCTGGCATACTGATCTGGATCTGGGCAGGCCAATAGAGGTGATGACCAGCATGTCAAAAAGCAGGAATTTCGGGTTTATGGAATATCAGGATACAGAGGAAACATTTTTCAATCTGTTCGAAAGTTTGCGTGATAAAAAATTGATTCCTTAAATAAAGTTTTTTATCAAAAAAGAAACTTATCAGCTAGATTTTTTTTGGAATGGAGCTAACGGAATTCATCAGGCAATGGATTATAAAAAGAATGTTTAAGCGGTAAAATCATACACAAGCATCCCGATTAAATCGAGCAGAAATGGTGGGGGTGCGGCTGTCATAATAGAGACGTAAAATGAATTTGGGTATTTTAATAATTTATGCTTAGTGTTTTTGATAGATAAAATTAATTTGAAATTCTAATTTAGCGCCGAGATTGACTTTAGTAACATTGTTTTATTCTGCTATATGAGGTATAACACCATTCGGTTTTGCGCTATAATTTTCTTTTTTGCCTCCGCTTTGCCTTGCTTTGGACAACTTACTACCAGTAATGATCTTGGGATTGTACGGGAAATTCCAATTAAATCTTTTATAGGAAAGCGCTTCAAGGCAGGAGTGGATATCAAGAATATACCATCCGACAGTATTGGCCTGGCGGGATTCTTTTTTCTTCAGGTTGGAAAAGGAGATTATGATTTTGTTCCCGGAACAAGGCAATCGAAACCTGCTACTAATAAAGATTCTGCCTGGCATCACTATGAGATCGCCGGAACAGTAGCGTCAAGTGCACAAAAGGTATGGTTATATGTGAATACCCATGGAAATGGGGATTTTTATTACGATAATTTTAGCTTCGAAGTGGAAACGGTTGCTGGTTCGTGGAAAAAAGTGGTTATCCCTAATGCTGATTTCGAAGAATCGTCACTGCCACTTAAAGGCTTTAGGGGCACTGAAACTTTAAAGGAAAAACAAGGGGTAAAAATAGAACTGGCACTGGATAGCGATCGAAATGTTCTTCATCATCTGCATATAAACTCCAGAAATGCAAAGATCATTTATCCTTATGGACGTGATAAGCTCAAAGGTAAATACATCGATGTTGCGGGCTCAAAAATTTACTATGAAACTTATGGATCAGGCGAGCCTTTGCTGTTGCTACATGGTAACGGTGGATCGATTAGTGATTTCAAATTGCAGATAGGGGAGTTTGCTAAGCACTTTCAGGTAATCGCAGTAGATACTAGGGCACAGGGAAAAAGTTCAGGAAATAGGTCTGAATCCCTTTCGTATGATCTATTTGCGGAAGATATGAAAACGCTTTTAGATAGTCTATATCTCAAAAATGTGAGTATTTTAGGTTGGAGTGATGGCGGAAATACCGGTCTTACTCTTGCCATTAAAAATCCTGATTACGTTAAAAGATTGGTAGTGATGGGCGCTAACCTTAATCCTGAAGAATCCGCTGTTAGTCCGAAAATTTTGAAGCAAACTAAAAGTGATCTGAATAAGCTAAAGGCGAAAAACAATCCTGATGATAAGAATACCATGCTGCTCCTTGAGATGTTATTAAAGGAGCCGCAGATTGATCAAAAGTCGCTTAAAAAGATAACCGCCAAAACACTGGTACTTGCGGGTGAGAAAGATATTATTTTAGAGGAGCATACCCGATCTATTGCAGAGGGAATACCCGGAGCAGAAGTACAGCTGCTACAGGGTGCAACCCATTTCGCTCCCAAGGAAAATCCGTCAGCTTTCAACAAAATTGTGTTGGATTTTTTGATGAGGAAATAATTGTTCTCATCTGCGTTCAGTCGGCTATTTTCTGTGAAGAGATCTAGGGTTTATTCAAGATGTTTGAGCAAGAGTGAGATCTAAATCCATCTGAGTAAATAGCCGAAAATACTTTCTAAATGTTATTTGATTCGGCCACTTTCATTCTCTAAAGCAGAAGTTCGGGTTCTTGGACCTTTTGAGTTTCCGGTAGAAAACTTGTAACTGAAGCTCAGTTTTAGTTGTCTGGTTTCAAAATAGCTATAGTTTCGGATGGTAAAATCCCCTATGCTTTGAAAGGAGTTTGCCTTGCTTCCTTTGAAAATATCACTATAAACAACTCTTAAAGTTCCATTCTTTCGCCAAAAGCTTCGCTGTAATCCTATGTCTACCTGACTATTGGGTTCAAAGAACTGATTTGCCCCAAAAAGGCGTTTAGAGTTGTAAAATCCCATCAGTTCGCCAACAAAACCCTTGGGCAATCGGAATGTCTGCTGGAGACTTAATCTCGCAGCTGTTTGTTTAAGATCAAGGGTTCGGCTATTCCCGAAATCAATGTTGTTATTAAGACGGAAAAGCGTTCCATTAAAGGTGATATCCCACCAAGCCACAGGCTTTAGCGATTGGGTCAGTGTTAATGCAACATGCTGTTGATTGCCCAGGTTTCGGGGAATCATAACAATTTTCGATGAACCGATGGTATCCGTTACCTCCATGCTAAAATCATTGGTATACGTATAACCTAAGCCGATGATGGTGCTTTTGTGTACATATTGTATTAGTCCTCGATGGCTGATCTGAGGTTTCAGGAATGGATTTCCTTGCCAGAAAGAAAGTTCATCCAACAAATAAATAAAGGGATTTAGATTTTGGTAAGCTGGCCGATCTATCCTTTTGGAATAACTAAAAGAAAAGCTATGTGACGGGGAGGCCGTTAAACTGGCAGAAAAGAAAGGGAAGAAGTTCGTGTAGTTTCGGTTGATAGTTTGCTGATTGCCTGAAATTTCGGAAACTGCTTCGAGCATACCTGTCGAACGCGAATTTTCAACCCTCAAACCGCCCTGGAGTTGCCATTTTCCAAATGGTTTCTTATAGTTAACATAACCACTGCTAATGTTCTCCTCGAAAGAGAATTTGTTCGATCTTGAGGGATCCAGCACTTCACCTGCCGGCTGGATTTCCAGAAACCGGGAGTTGTTTGAAGAGGATACGCTTGAATATTTCACCCCAGTCTCCAGTTTTCCTTTCCAAAGATTTGTCGTGTAATCGACTTTAACCGCACCTAAACTAATATCAATACCATTTAATGAGCGATAAAGGTTATCATTGAGTACAGTTTGATCATTCAACGTATACTTGTTAGATTGAAGATTTCCTGCTCGTTTGGTAAAATTCCCATAGTCCACGTCAATATTCAGGATTCTACCTAACGTATCTTCAAATTTATAATTCGCGTTAAAATTATATCGTTGGGTACCTTGCGCATAATAGTCGTTCACTGCAGTAAGCGTTTGCTCCACTATCTTCGTCGACTCCAGGCCAATTTCGGTTTTGGTATCTGTTATTCCTCCACCAAAAAGGAAATTACCATTTAGTAATATGCCTACAGTACTTTTTTTATTAATCATAAAATCTGCACCAATTCTCGATCCGATTTTATTTCTTTTGTCAACGTCATCTGTGAAGCTATTATAGAATCTACCCTCCTGAATTCGGTCTCCTCCGTAGAGATAAGAATAATAGCCGAAAAAATGACTGTAGGAACCATAAAAATTGAATCTGTTTTTTCTATAGTTGATGGAAAGATCCTGATTGTTTCTCAAATAAACGCCATAATTTAGTCCTGAGGTGATGCTCATGTTCAAGCCATTTACAGTCGGTTTCAAAGTCTTTACATTGATAATTCCAGCCGTACCTGCAGCATCGTATTTGGCTCCGGGACTGTTGATGATTTCAATTGATCTGATATTGGAGGATGACATCGTCTTAAGTAGTTCTGCAACTTCTCCGTTAGATAAATAAGTCATCTTTCCATCAATTAAAATCGATGCCCCCGATTTACCATTCAACGAGATGGAATTATCACTGGCAACGCTGACACCTGGTGCCCGGGCTAACAGTTCAAGTGCATTTGTGCCCTGTGCGCTGATGCTTTTGGAGACGTTGAAGACAATATTTCCGTCATTCATTTCAATTACCCTTTGATTTCCATTAACCTGTACCGATTGTAGATTTTTAGATTGGGATTCGAGGGTGATCTTTCCAAAATCTTGTAGCCCGATAGGATATTTATCCACTGGCAATTTTAGAATCAGGTTGTCGTATCCAAGGGAAGTCAGCTTCAAAGTGAAACCATTATTTTTTCTCAATGGATAGGAGAATTTAAAATTTCCATGCTCGTCTGCAATGGTTCCACCTACCAACACTCCGCTTTCTAAAAGTGAAACTGTTACAAATGGAACTCCATGGTCATCGCTATTCATCACTTTTCCGGAAATGATCACTTGATTAGGACTCGATTTTTCAAGCTCCATCTCTCTGCTTCGAATCACAATCAATGATGCTGAAAGTGTTTGAGAAAATAGGTTTTTAAAGGCAAGGACGCTATCCAGTAATTGATTTACGTTTAGTTTATTTGCCTCTATTGATATCAACGTAGAATCGGAAACGATTTCGTTACTGTAAATAATGGAGTATCCGGTTTGAATCTGTATCTGCTTAAATAGCTCTATAATAGGTTTTTTATCAAGTTTTACTGTAACCTGTTGGGCATTCGCTGATAAACTCGCAACGATGAATAACGCAAGCGTGATAATGAAATAACGATATTTTTTAGCAGTCATAGCCAATACTCTTAAAGTAGTTAATTACCCATCCTTCTGTTTTCCTCTTTATTGCTTTGCTCAATGTTGTTTTGATTGAACTTATTACCGAGGCTGAAATTATAGCTGAAGGATAGACTAATATTCCGGGTTTGTCGCTTTTGATAAAAATCGATTATGGTGCCGTTATTAAACGAAAATTCCTTTTCTCGGACGGTATTAAATGCGTCGGAAAGATAAATTCGCAACACTCCTTTTTCTTTAATTATTTTTTGTGAAAGCATCATATCAACGTAGAACAGATGCCCCAGCCTCGTGTTACCGGAAAGCGATGGGGATTTATATTCTGAAATGATATCCAGGCTCGGTAATTTTTTGAAACTTATGGTCTGCATAGATTTTGCGGCCAGCGTAGTCTTTGTATTGCCCAGGTTATTTGTAGAAGCTGAAGCCTGGTAAAGGGAAAGGCTGTAGTTGCTCTTCCAGGCCTTCGAGATTTGCGGTGAAGCATTTAAGTTGAAGCCGTATTCTGTACCTTTTCTAAAGTTAAATGATTTGTACTCGACAACATTATTAGCGATTGTATTAGCCAGCAAGGCAATCAGATTAGAGGTTGACGAGAAATAAACATCGAAATTGTAATGGCTCAGGAAATTATAACCTGCCTGAAAATTATGCGAATATTGTGGCAGTAGGTCAGGATTTCCCGTTAAAATCATATAATCGTGAACTTGCAACCGATAAGGATTAAGATCATTAAAAGATGGTCGTTGAAGCCTTTTTGAGTAGTTGAAGAACAGCGATGAACCTTTATCTTCATTGAGCGTTCTCATTAAGTAAACCGATGGAAATAGGCTAAAATATGTTCTTTTGAAAGCATCGGCCGATGTAACTGAAAGTCCGTTGGAATGGGTTTGCTCAGCTCTTAATCCAATTTTAAGGCTGTTTGGGCCGATAGTTTTTTCAAGCGTTGTATACACCATGGCCAACTGTTCTTTATACAGAAACTGATTACTGATTAGCGGATTATTTATCCACAGGCCTTGAATTAGGTTTTCGCTTATGCTTTCATTATCTCTGTGGATAGCACTATACTTTATTCCACTCTTCAATTCAAGTTTATTTTTCCAGTTTTTGGTGTAATCAATTTGGCCGGCATAAATTTCTGTACTGCTCGGTGTCAAGGTTCTGGATTGCATGTTGCTTAACGGGGAGCTATAAGTTGTTAAAAGCTGATTTTGCTCCTTTTTAGCATTTTCAGAATAATCTCCAATCATCTTTAATGAGGAGCCAAGACTGTCGATCTTCCATGTATAGTTAAGCGTGGTGCTATTAAATTTAATTTTTCTATCCCAATCTGCACGGGCATAACCTGTTCTGGTGGTGATATTTCGATAGATGATATCTGTTAAAAATAGTTGCGATGGTTGGTTCTTTGAACCTGTATTCTGTATTGCTAGTGATTGATTTGACGCAATGTCGTAAACCGCATTGAAACGATATTGATATCTCGAAATTTTGTTGCTGCGAACCGTTGTATTGCTAAAGGTGCTCGCATGAGGGTAGTAAAAGGTTTCTTCACCATAAGAAGAATTTTTATCATTGGTGTATGAGCCATTACCGGCTAAATAAAGCCTTTTTAGCTTGTAAGCCAACGAGCTTCCACTAGTGATCAATCCCTGCTTTCCCTGTTTTTGATACCTCGCATTCATGGATCCGTTAAGACCATCTTTCCGGGATTTTTTGAGCACAATATGAACGATCCCACCTGTTCCTGCGGCTTCGAATTCTGCAGGCGGGTTATATATTACCTCAATTTTACTGATATCTTCGGACCTTAGTGATTTTAGGTATTCTGCTAAGTCATCTTGCGACATCCGCTGAACAACGTCGTTAATCATCACCATCACAGATTGATTTCCCTTAATCCTGATGCTGCCATCCTGATTTACCCAAATTCCAGGAGATTTTTGTAGTACCTCGAAAGCTGATAATCCTTGTGCTAGTGAACCGTTCTCCACATTAACGATGTAACGGTCGGTTTTTCTTTCGATGAGTGGTTTGGTATTGACCACTGTTACGGTTTGCAAGGTTTGTGCGTCTTCAAACATCACCAGCTTCTGTAAATGAGAAATATCTACAAGGGTAAAGGAAATTTCGAGTGGCTTATAACCGACAAAGGTTGCCAGTAGCCGATAGCCATGTTCGGGTAAAAGAGGGGAGCTGAGCTGGTAACGACCGTTATCATCACTTACTGTTTTTTCAATAATATCTGATGATCGCAGTAGGGTTAAGGATACAAAGGGGATGCCTACGCCATTTCTATCTGTTATTGTTCCGGAGAATGCCGACCTGGAAACCTCGCGGTTTTTAAGCGGGTAATTTTGATAACCAACTGCAATCAGTTTTTTGGAGATTAAATTAAAGACCAATCGATGGGCTTTAAGAGCCGTTCCAAGCACGTTGGAAACAGCCATGTCTTTTACCTTGATTGATACCAGCATCGTATCCTGGACAACTTCATCACTGTATATAAAACCATAATCGCAATGTTTTTCGATTTGTTTAAACAATTCTTTAAGCGGTTGTTGCCGTAACGTCAAGGTTAATTTTCTTTCCTGAGCCGAAATATCGGAACCCACTATCCACATTAGTGCAAGGAGCATTATCGCCTTTCTCATTCCTGCTCCTTAATTACAACCAACCTTTTGTTGATTGTATAGTTCAGTGGGTATGACAATTTAAGGGAAGCTATTGCCTGTTCGATCGTTTCGTTTATAAATATTCCGCTAAACCTCTTTTCCTTTAATGTTTCGCTTTGGATATCTATTTTTACATCGTACTTTTTCTCAATTTTAAGAGCCAAATCCTTAAGCTTTTCTTTTCTGAACACAAGGGTGTCAGCAATCCATCTGGTTTCAGTCAAAAGCAGAGCTGGATTTACCAATTTCAATCGCAGCTTATTCTCTTTATCCTTTAGTTGTGTGTTGTAAATAATTTTTTGATTAGGGCGTAATAATAAGCGGTTGTTTTTGTTTAGTCTGTCACTAATTTCAATGAGTCCTCTTAGTAGTGCTACCTCAATATCTTTACTATTTTTTTCAGCTTTGACATTGAAAGCGGTGCCTTTTACCTCGATATCAATATTTCCAGCATGAACATATAGCGGAATCTGGTTGTTTTTGACTACATCAAAATAGGCTTCTCCTTCTATTATTATTTCTCTTGCACCTGCACCAAAGCCCTTATTGTAACGTAAGGTTGAATGTTTGTTTAACCAAACTTTGGTGCCATCGTCCAGCATTTTAAAAGTCTTCACTTCTTGAGTGGTTAGCTGCTCAAATTCAGTAGGTTGTTGCCTGTTTAGAAGTCGGTAAAGCAATATGCCTGCGAAGAATATGATAATTATGGCGGCAGCTGATCTAATCCATATTGCCGAGCGGACAATTTTATTTGGTTTGGAATAGCTGTATTTACCCATGAACTGTTCATTTTCATTTGCCCCAATAGTGGCCCAGATTTGGTTTAACTGCTGCTGACGATCCGGACTGACGGTTGTAGGTTGATTACGCAGATAGTTTTCCAAATCATCTGCCAATACTTTATAATGTTCATTTTCGCTGATTGCGACGTTTAAAAGATCTTTGTTCTCGGCATTAATTTCACCCGAAATTTTTTGGGAAAATAATTTAATGAATTTTTGTCTGTTCATCACTCCATGCTTTTACATTAAAGACAGTTTCAATTTGAAAACTACTCACTACGGTTAGAAAAAAAAGGAAAGAAGCCATTGAGAAGCCACGCTACGCTTTTTCCTGTTTTGAGGGTGATAACCTAAATATAGACTCAGCGTATCCGCCAAAGATTTGACAGCTTTGTATAGCTGGTTTTCAACCGTCCTCACCGAAATGCCCATAATTTCTGCTACAGCCTTGGTCTTTAATCCATCTTCTTTGATAAGAATAAAAATAATTCTTCGCTGTTCTGGGAGCCCAGCCACTGCGTCATCGAGGAGTTTGTATAACTCCTGATCAGCCATACCCGAATTTTCTTGATTTATGGGTTCTTCTGCAGAAGAAGAGAGGCTGAAGATAGAATTTCTCTTTTTTTCGGATCTAATCAGATTGAGACAGCCATTCTTTATTGAAATGAACAAATATACTTCTGGATTGATCACCTGAGAGAGATTGTGCCGTTTGAGCCATAGTTTCACAAAGAGTTCAGATGTGATTTCTTCAGCGCCTTCCTTATTTTTAATATATTGTTTTGCCAAACACAGTAGCTTATGGTGATACAGCATGAAAAGCTCATCGAAAGCAGCTTTGCTACCTTGCTCAATGTTTTCAAATAGCGATAAAATCTTAAGTTCTTTCTCTGACATTAACAGGCAATCTCTTGTTGTCGTATGTTTTACTAGGCACTTTTTAATAAAGACACCGATGTTTCAAGATATACTTATTCCAACAGAAAATAAATTATTTTAGAAGAAAACGAAATCAGGAGTAATTATATACTGATAAATTGAATAGGGTAAATTACCGTTGAATGATTTATAAGGTTTAACATTTGTTTCAATAACTTCTTTCGAGAAGAGTTTTATAGTTAGATTTCTTAAGCCAGGCGAAAGCCGACCATCATCTGTTGATTAAATCAGAAACATTCTTTACGATCTGCTGATTTACCGTGTTAAGGAATCTTTTAAAGCCAATAGGTTTCACTAAAAAAGCATCTGCATTTACTTCAAATGCGGAGAGGGCATTTTCAACATGACCGCTGGTAATAATAATCGATTTTACCTGATTACGAACCATTTTTGCAATATCCAATCCTGATATCTCCATATTGATATCAAGGAATAAGATATCGGCTTTGAGTCCGTCTTGTAGGGCTTTCAAACCCGAAACTGGGTCAAGATAAAATTTAAGGAGCTCAAGTTTTGGTATCTGGGAGATATATTCTTTTATTATCTCTATCGAACTAAATTCATCATCAATAATTACACAGCTGTATCGTTTTCCGGCATCTTTCATCGTAAGAAAAACGGGGCTAAGTACAGAATGTTTTCTGCTAACAACCAGGTGAAGTAGGGTATTGACAAATGCGTATAAAGCAACGTATTTCTCCGGTAACTGAGATTAAAAATGTCTGATGTTATGTCTTCCATCCTGATTTTTGTTTTCCTGGATTTAAGTTTGTATGCTGTTCAGGTTTATTGAGGATATCTGAGTGATTGCAAAAATAAGACGGGAGCGTGCGATAGCTTTTGCTAGGCTGT
This sequence comes from Pedobacter sp. AC163, assembly GCF_979258665.1. Lineage (NCBI taxonomy): Bacteria > Pseudomonadati > Bacteroidota > Sphingobacteriia > Sphingobacteriales > Sphingobacteriaceae > Pedobacter > Pedobacter sp. AC163. Next base: position 80,973 of record NZ_OZ409872.1, read on the forward strand.
TATTATATTTTTATTTTTAGCCATTGCTCATTACCACTATTATTTATATGAGAACATCAATTGATACCTTACAGGAATTATTGTTTGATTTAGCCGGGATTATGCCTGCGGATACCGGGCCTTTATTTGCCATGACCACTGCTGTGTCGCTGGAAACAAATGAAGCCTATATCCGCGAAGGCGAAAATAGCCGCAGACTGGCTTTTATAGAACAAGGCATCATTCGAGTATACATCATTAAGGAAAATGGTGATGAAGCTACTCTTCTTCTGCGTGGCGAAGGCAAGTTTATTGCCTCACACGATACCATTATTAACCGCCAACCTTCAAGATTTATCTACCGTGCTCTTGAACCTGTAAAGTTATTACAGATTGACTATGACGTTTTAGAGGAAATTTTGAAGACACACCCGGAGTACGAACCGCTCCGTAATTTTTTCCTGATGAAAATGCTGGCGGAATCCTTAAAAATGCTGGAATCGTTTGTTACGCAATCGCCAGAAGAGCGCTACCGGGAACTTCTTGCTGAGCGTTTTGACTTGGTAAACAGAGTACCAGATAAATACATTGCATCGATGCTCGGTATTACTCCGGTTTCTCTAAGCCGTATTCGAAAAAGAATGTATACAAAAGGCAAGCAATGACATAAATTATCTTTTGTTAAGCTGCTAAATTATCTTTTGTTAACGGCGCAAAATCTATCTGTTCTATACTTTTGAGAGACAAAAATAATATAGATATGGAAAAGATAATAGAATCCGCCGTTGGTATTTTTAGTATTTCAGCCATCCGGTATTTTGTACTTGCCGGAGTTCCTTTCATGCTCTTTTATCTCTTGATGCCTGCTAAACTGAATAAGTTTAAAATTCAGCAAAAGTCGGCAACAAAAAAAGACTTCATCCGTGAGGTATGGCATTCCATGCAGAGTACGTTTGTGTTTTCAATCATCGCAGTGGTGTTAATTTTCACCCCACTTAAGCAGTACACCAGAATTTATAGTCAGATCGATGATTTCCCGGTATGGTATATCGGTGTTGCCCTGGTTTTGAGCCTGATAATCCACGATACTTATTTTTATTGGATGCACCGCCTGCTACATCATAAAAAACTGTTCAAACTTGCCCATCTGGTCCATCATAAAAGTACCAATCCGTCACCATGGACTTCCTATAGTTTCCATATACTGGAAGCCTTTACCGAAGGCTTTGTTCTGGTGCTGATTGTGATGCTGCTGCCGATGCACCCCTTAACAATATTGCTGTTTACTGTGACAGGTTTCATCATTAATGTGTACGGCCATCTCGGCTACGAAATCATGCCTAAATGGTTTCGCTTCACCCTGGCGTTTGAAGTTTTGAATACTTCAGTTCACCATAACCTGCACCACAGTAAATTTAAGGGGAACTATGGACTGTATTTCAGGTTCTGGGATAGGGTAATGGGCACCGAACATCCGGATTATGTGAAGGAATATGACCGCTTGCAGGATCAGCGCTTTGCTCCGAATCCTTTTGATAAACGAGAGTTGAAGATACAGCAAAAGGAGAAATATGAGCAGGCGCTCTAACCTCAGGCTCGGTCAAATATTTTGTTACAAAAATGCCCTGGAAACATGTGGGTTTCCAGGGCAAGATACTTTTTCAGTCTGGGAAAAAGCCAGAACTAATTGATATCAAACCATAATTTGGTTGTCAGCAGGTCAGCACCCTGGCTGGCCACCGCATTTTTATAGCTTTGTCCGTTTAGAGATTGCTCCGTACCCGGATAAATAAAACGTACCGGAATCTGGCCATTTAGTACGGTATTCACCGAAGCGGTAAGTTGCGGGTAATCCAATCGGCGACGCTCGGCCCAGGCTTCCAAACCCTGACCAAAAAGCGCAAGCCATTTTTGCTCACCGATTGATTTTTTATAACTAGCAGCATCATATTGAACTGATGCCTGCGCCAGATAAGCATTGGCTGCAGCATCCGATACACTAAATTGTTTCAGCGAAGCTATGATGCCTTGCTTATAAAGATCTGCAGCATTTTCTGTAGTTAAGCCTCTTGCAGCAGCCTCGGCTCTATCGAAAAGTAATTCTGCATAGCTGAAAATTACGGCAGGGGATTGCGGCGCAAGAAAATAAGTTCCTGGCTTGGATGTTTTGGCAAAGCCCAGGTTACTGGCTTCTGAATTGGTTAATCCATTGGGCAAACCAACATATTCTTCAGGGGTAGCGGTTTGTGTTCTGCTTGCATAAACTGGCAGCCGTGGGTCATTTAGCGAAGACAGCTTATCAACTATTGTTTTGCTAATCCGGTAATCATCACGGGTATCAAATTGTGCACTCACCGGGTTCTGTTGTGGGGAGATCTGATAAATCAGTTGGGCAATATCCGTATTGTCACTGATATATTGATCGCCATCAGCCTTAATTTCATCCAATACCTGCTTTGCCTTTGCAGGTTCTCTGTCTGCAATTCTCAAAGCGATTCTTAACCGTAAAGCGTTAGCGAACTTTTTCCATTTACCAATATTTCCACCATAGATAATGTCACCTGTAATGGCTTTCCCTGCGGGATCAAGAGCATTTTTAGCATTTTTCAGATCTTCCAAGAGGCCAAAATATACGTCTTTTTGTTTGTCATAAGCTGGCGTAATGAATTCGTCTAATTTTCCTGCCTGGCTGTAGGGAATATCCCCATAGGCATCTGTAAGCAACAGGAATGACCAGGACCTTAAAGTTAAAGCCACACCCCGGTAATTTGGATTGGCGGTGGTATTTCCGATTTCAATGATCTTGTTAAAACCGGTGATACTTTGCGAGTACAAGGTAGACCATAAAGAGATAAAACTACTGTTCGAATAAATAAAGCGATCTTCTTCGGTATACTGGACCTTTGCCCAGTGTTGCGCAAAAAGAAGACTCGAATTCATGTTGTTAGTTGTTCCCCAATAGGCATCGGTAGTGTTTTTTATCGCAGCAGTAAGCACATAATCAGGCTGTGCATTTTCAGTAGCGTTCGGATTGATGTTTACTTCGTCGAGTTCCTTGCCGCAGGAGGCTGCTAAAATTGAAACGAAAGCAGTGATATATATAAATTTATTTTTCATGTGGATAGGATTAAAATTTAATGTTCAGGTTAATGCCATAGCTGCGGGTTGTTGGGTTAGAAAGGCTCTCAAGCCCCTGGCCATTACCAGTGTTAAAGGCTACCTCCGGATCGATATCGGCTACATTACGGTGCAGTATCGCCAGGTTTCTTCCTACAAGTGATACCGAGACGCCTTGCAGACTTAAAGGACGTATCCATTTCGAGGGTAGGTTATAGCTCAGTTTAATTTCGCGGAGTTTGACGTAGGAAGCATCAAATATATTGGCCTCATCAATGGTGCGAAACGACTTGTAATAGGTTTGTGCAGAAAGTATTTTCTCATTGCGTTTCCCATCAGCCGTTACCCCATCGAAAATCATCCCGTCATCGTAAACCGTTACACCGGCGGGCGCCGTAGCACCGTCAGCCAGTCTTACTGTTCCATTTGCTTTCACATTTCCCGGATAATAATAGGAAATTCCGCCCAATTCTGCCGCTCTGCCTGGCAGGGTAGAGGCCAGCACGCCTGTATAGGTTCCTGTTGCATAGGTGCCGTTGTAAATTGAGCCGCCAAAGCTGGCATCAATCAACACGCCCAAACTAATACCCTTATAGGTGAAGGTATTGGATATGCCGCCTATCCAATCTGGTGTATATTTACCCAGAACCCTTTTGGTAGGATCAGCCTGTGGAGCTCCTGTTGCATTGACGATGATATTTCCACTGCCATCTCTTAAAAAAGCGTTACCAAACAGCGTTCCATAAGGTTGGCCGACAGCTGCGATGACTTGAGCAGAGTTTGTTGCCACGACATAGTTTTGCAACAGCCCCGCTTGATCCAGCTCGATAACCTTACTTCTGTTCGCGGCATAATTTACATCAATATCCCAGGTCAGCTGCTTTCTGATAGGAGTAACCGCCAATTGTACTTCCACGCCTTTATTGTTGATTTTTCCTGCATTTAACAATTTGGACCTGAATCCGGTACTCTGACTAACATCCACACTTAAAATCTGGTCGTAGCTATTGGTATTGTATAAACTTACATCAAAACGAAGGCGCTTGTTGAACAACACAGCTTCTGCTCCTAATTCAGATGAGGTCGTGGTTTCAGGTTTCAGATCAGGATTCAAATCTGTGGCCGAAGGGCTGAGTTGAGGATTGCTCCCAAAAGGGGCACTGAAAGAATAAGTGTTAATCAGGCGATATGGATCGGCATCCTTACCTACTTTCGACCAACCTCCACGGATTTTGGCATAATCGAGCACCTCGTTCTTGATATCAAAAGCTTCTGTCAGCACAAGGCTTCCGTTAAAGGAAGGGTAGAAATAAGATCTGTTCTGGGCCGGCAATGTCGATGACCAGTCGTTACGGGCCGTCACATTTGCAAAAAGGTAATTCCTAAATCCAATCTGCGCCGATGCGTAACCACTGTAAGATTTCAATTTACTATAATTATTAGAAGAGGTAAGTGGATCTCTGGAATTGTTCAAAGTGTATAAGCCAGCGACAGCAAGCCTCGGTGCACTCTGATCATTTTGTTCGATATATCTCGAACGTATATTCGTTCCCAACAAAGCTTCCACGCTGAAATCATCATTAAGCTGTTTAGTGTAGTTCAAGGTTGCATCGGTATTGCTTTCGTTCACGGTAAAAGCACTTTCGGTATAGGAGCCAAAGGGAGTTCCATTGGTACCATATGCAATCTTGATCTTACGACGATCATTATAATAGTCTGTTCCCGAACGGAAGTTAAAGTTAAGACCGTCAGTAATTTTATAATTTAGGCCAATGTTTCCGATAATCCTGTTCCGGTTTTGGGATACTGTATTTTCATAGGCCACCCAGTACGGATTACTGTAGTAACTGTTGTTCCAGTTGAAAGTGTTTCCGTTTTCATCCCGGTAGTTTTTCAATTGATTAATGTCTACCTGTCTGCCAAACCAGGTAAACTGAAGCATGGTACTGGTCGACCTGGAACCGCCTGTTCCTGGTAAGTTGTCAGAACCAAGTTTACTGTAATTTGCATTCGCTGTTAGAGTTAGCTTTGGCGTAATCCTCAAAGTTGTGTTTAGGGCAAACGAATTCTTGTCCTGCCCGGAGTTAGGCACCACACCAACCTGTTTTAGATTGTTGTAGGATAAGCGGTAATCAAATTTCTCTCCGGCATCTTCAACGGCAATGCCATTGGAAAGAGAATAGCCAGTTTCAAAAAAATCACGAACATTATCTGGATTGGCTACAAATGGAACGGCTACTCCTTTTGAAAAAAACTGGGGAATCAGCCTGCCATCCATTCTCGGGCCCCAGCTTTCATCCACACCGTCATTCGTTCCGGCACCCTTGCCATCTACGTAGCTAAACTTGCCTTCTGATCCCTGACCAAAAACATCCTGGTACTTTGGCAGTGTAAGTAAACTTTCAATAACCCCATTGGAGTTAAAACTGACCCCCAAACCCTTTTTCGATTTTCCGGATTTTGTTTTGATAATAACTACTCCGGCCGCTGCCCTTGAGCCGTACAACGCTGCTGCGTTCGGGCCTTTAAGCACACTGATCGATTCTATATCATTTGGATTGATATCGGAAATTGTATTTGCGTAATCTCTTGCGCCAGCGGAATTGAGTTGCGAATTATCCACGGGTATACCATCCACAACAAAAAGCGGCTGGTTATTGCCAGAAATAGAAGTTTCTCCTCTAATCACTATGCGGGAAGAACCCATATCGCCCTGGCTATTGGTTACCCTCACGCCGGCAACCTTACCTGCCAGCGCATTTACCAGGTTGCTTTCCCTCGCTTCAGTCAAGCTCTCACCTTTGAGCTCCTGTACGGCATAACCCAACGATTTTTTTTGTCTCGATATGCCCAGAGCGGTAACCACAACTTCATCTAAAGCGTTATCCGCATCATTTAAAACCACGTTGAGCACCTGTGTATCACCAGATACTTCCACTTCTTTAGTAGCGAAGCCGATATAAGAAAATACCAATGTGCTTTTGCCAGTTACCGTAATGGTAAAACTGCCGGCAGCATTACTTGTTACTGCCTGTTTGGTACCTTTTACAAAAATGGAAACGCCGGGCAGAGTTTCTCCTGATGAACTTTTAACCGTGCCTGATATGGAGATGTTTTGTGCACGTACGAATGGGGAAAGCAATAGCAGAAATAATATTGCCGGAAGCTTAATCTTGTTGAACATAATAGATATTGTTGATGATTAATTAAGGGATGATGTCGCGAAATTTTGGCAAAGCTCTTCCACTCCGCTTTTGACGAATTTTTTAACACACTGATAATGAAAATTAAGTTTTTGTGGTATTTGCTAACTTTAGTCTATACAAATACCCGTTCGCATTCGGTCTCTTTTACTTCGGTTTGAAATGCATGCGTAAATTGATTTTTGCTCGTTAGTTTTTTCCATTTAATTTATTTTTCTGATAGATCAACACTTATCAATTGTAGCAATCCGCTTATAAAAAAAAGCACTCCTATAAATCAGGAGTGCTCTCATATTCATTAACAATGATTTGGCCTTCAACTGACTTAACTATCCCGGACTTTCCGGGATGGAATTAGCACCATACCTAAGGGTGGTTGCTAAGGTTTCGCAGGGCCATTCCCTCCACCTTTCTTGATAAGTATTTTAAAATAACTGGCGCAAAGATAATAGAAAAATCATATTGTCTAGTAATTCTATAGATTTTATTGAAATATTTTTTTCTTAAGGCTAATCATGCCTACATTTGCGCTATTAATTGATCAGCATCCCATGAAAATAAAATATATTTTAATAGTTGTAGCAGGACTTTTCCTACATAATTCATCAGCGCAATCAAAAAATGAAATCAAAAGCAATAGTGTCGAATCTCCGAAATCTTTTCGGGCAGATGGAATCTGGAGAGGTGTCTTTAATCTCAAACCCGGTGTTGAAGTACCATTTAATTTTGAAATTAAAAATAGAAACGGTGATCAACCCTTTCTCAGCTTTTTAAATGCCGATGAGCGCTTCGACGGGGGAGTTGTAAAAAGGAAAGGAGATTCATTGTTGATTAACCTGGATCAGTTCGACAATGTTCTTGCTTTTAAAATCCAGAAAGATTCACTTGTCGGCGTATTGAAGAGACAGGATGGATCTGGAAAACCACTGCCTGTGTATGCCAGTAAAGCAAAGCAATATCGGTTTGCAACCAGCGGCCAGGCACCAGATGCAGATTTTTCTGGAAAATACGATATTGTTTTTCAGTTACAGAATGGCAAAAGTGAAAATGCGGTAGGACTTTTTAAGCAGGCCGGAAATAAAATTACAGGTACATTTCTCCGCATTACCGGCGATTCCCGCTATCTTGAAGGCAGTGTTGATGGAAACCATTTTTATCTTTCCGGTTTCATCGGTTCGAGCCCTGCTTACTACAAAGGCACATTTTCAAAAGACGGTAAAATTGTGGGAGAAGTAGTGAGTGCCAGGGGGAATACGCCCTTCACCGGAACTCAAAATCAAAATGCGGCCCTCCCGGATGCGACCAAATTAACTTTTTTAAAAGATGGGTATAAAACGCTTGACTTTTCTCTTCCGGATGTTAATGGAAAGAAGATCTCGTTGAAGGATGAGAAATTTAAAAATAAGGTTGTGATCCTGACGATTACCGGAACCTGGTGCCCTAATTGTGTAGATGAGGCAGCATTTATCGCTCCATGGTACAAGGAAAATCGCAGTCGTGGCGTTGAAGTTATTGGGATTCATTATGAGCGGCAACTGGATTCGGCTTATGTAAAAAAAGCATTGGGAAGATTTCGCGATAAGTTCGGCATTGAATATGATCAGGTGATCGCAGGCAAACCGGATAAAAAACAGGTTGCAGAATCACTTCCTGGACTAAGTAATTTCCTTTCTTTTCCAACGATGATCATCATCGATAAAAATGGAAATGTTGCTCAGATCCATACAGGTTATAGTGGACCAGCAACGGGAAAATACTACACTGATTTTGTCAAAGCATTTAATGATGAAATTGATGGATTGTTGTCAAAAAAGACTGCTGTAGAAGAGCCTCTAACAAGAAATTAATTTGTTTAGTAGTCCTTTTCCTAACATTCGACTTTATAAATATCTCGAGTACTTTGAGAAACAAAAAAGCCCGCTATCTTATGATTTGCGGGCTTTTGAAATTTTGATATTAAATCTGCGGAAAGCGAGGGATTCGAACCCCCGGACCTGTTACAGTCAACAGTTTTCAAGACTGCCGCATTCGACCACTCTGCCAGCTTTCCGGAGGCAAAAGTACAAACTCCGGTTAAATCTGCAAATTAAGAATGCATTTTTTTTATATTAAATTGATAATTGCTTAACGCAGAGGTAGAAAAATTTATTTTTTTTGGATATTTCCTTCGATTGGATCAGATTTTTTGAACAAATTGAAAGTAGGTCTTATTATTTTAACACTGCGTTTACTTACATCAACGCTGGCATTTAACTCAAAACCGATTAATAAAATGAGAGAGTTTAGATATAACCAGATCATCACCACGATGAGGGTTCCGATAGATCCGTAAACTTTGTTGTACGATGCAAAATGATTAATGTAGTAGGAGAATCCCCAAATGGTTAAAAAAGCTAAAATAGTTGCCAGCCACGAGCCGGCACTAAATAACTTCCACTTTTTCGTGTGCGAAGGTCCATATCTATACAAAATTGAAATGGTGATGAAATATAAAACGGCCAATAATGCCCATCGTGTAAATTGAATGGCAAAAACTGCCAGGCTTTCTTTGATGTGTAATTCTCCTTTAATGTATTTTAATGCCAATTCGCCTATTGCCATTGCACTGATACAAATAATAATAGACAAACATATTACTGTGGTTAAAACAAACGCTATTAATCTTTGCTTCAACCAGCCTCGGGTTTCTATAATGAGCGAGGATTTATTAAAGGCCTTCATTAAGTTTTTAACACCATTGGTAGCAAAAAATATAGCCGATAGAAATCCGAGAGACAACAAACCTGTATTTTGATTTTTGACAATATCTTTTAGTGTTGACTCAAAAGCATCGTAAGCATTGTGAGGTAAAACCAGCTCAATTAAACTTAGCAATTGGTCTTGGAAACCATTAATTGGAATGAAAGGGATTAACGTAAAAAGGAAAATTATTCCAGGGAATATGGCTAGCATGAAACTGTAAGCCAAAGATGAAGCTTTGTTCACCAACGTATCTTTACTAATTTCCCTAAAAAAAAATGTTGCAACGGTGTAGAGTGGCAGTGGGCTAAACCCAGGCAATACACATCCTTTGGTCCATTCGATAAAATTAGAATAGATTTTAAGATGTAGCAATTGCCGATGTAACCATTCCATTTGTCTTTTCTAAAAATACTGTTTCACACCATCCATAAAATTTTGGGGTGGGTGGCAAGGTCTTCTGGTTTGTTTGTCAACAAAAACAAGTACAGTTTTTCCAATGTTGATTAATTCTTCCTTTTCATTATAGATTTCGTACTCTACGTTTAAACGTACTGTTGGCAAATCTTTTACAATACATTTAACGGTAAGCAACTGATTGTATAAAGCAGGTTTCAAAAACTTAGATTGGAGCTCTAACAAAGGAAGCATTACACCTTCCGCCTCCATTGATTCGTAGGTGATGCCAGAACACGCTTCAAAACACTCTGTTCTTGCTAATTCATAATACAAAGCATAGTTGGCATGATGAACAACTCCCATTTGATCCGTTTCGGCATAACGTACTTTTACTTTTGTTTCATGTACAAACATTACCTGAAGATATTTCTTTTATTTAAGGCATCACGATATTTTTTTGCATTAATTTGATGCTCTGCTTTAGTTTCTGCAAAGTTATGGTAGCCAGAAAAATCTTCCTTTGCACACATATAAATGTAATTGTTCTCGTTACGATTTAAAACGGCATCAATGGCATTAATACTAGGCATCATAATTGGCCCCGGAGGTAAACCTGCATATTTATAAGTATTATATAATGATTGCACCTGTAATAATTTTCCTGTAACGCGTTTCACCGTGAAATCATCATTCGCAAAAATTACAGTAGGGTCGGCCTGCAATAAAATCCCTTTATTTAAACGGTTGAGATATAAACCAGCAATGATGGGCATTTCTTTATCATAAAGTGCTTCTGCATCTACAATCGAAGCCAACGTGTAAACTTGCGCAGGACTTAGGTTCAAACTTGCAGCTTTTTGTTTACGCTCTGCGGTCCAGAATTTATCGTATTCATTATGCATGCGTTCCAAAAAATCGGTAGGCTTAATATTCCAGTACATCTCATAAGTATTCGGGATGAACATGGTATAGATATTATCCTTATTGAAACCGTATTTGCTGATCAATGCGGCAGAATCCAAAACGTTTATAAAGCTGAGGGAATCGGCTTCTAAATTACTGGCTAAATAGGCGGCAAAATTCTCTTTCTTACGAATGTTTTGAAATTTCAGTTTAACAGGTTCTTGATTTCCAGCTTTGATTAAATTAATTAACGTTCTGTTAGTCATCCCTTTTTTCAACCGGTAACGACCAGGTTTTAAGTTGGCAGGTAAATTCATCTTCCCAGCAGCAGTAGCAAATGAAGAGGCGCTATTCAAGATATCTCTTTTCTTGATTTCGAATAGAAGCTCGTCATAACTTTCACCGGTTTTAATGTATAGATATTTTTGGTTTTCGGTTACATTGGGAGCAAAGTAAAGCCTATAAAAATTTAAGGCAAAATAACCTGCAATCAAAATAATGATTACAGCTATGGCAATAACAGCTTTTTTACCGGTACTCGTTTTCTTTTTTTCTACTTCGATCATTGTATCTTATTGTTCTTTATTCGAAAGCGTAATGTTAATTCTTGTTCCGATAGCTACTTTTGTTACCGAATCGGCTGGCATGGGGTCTTGTTTGGTGATTACTGCATTTGCACTGTCGATAATGTTGCCCTCGTACATAATATCTCCCAAACTTAGGTTCGATCCTTTTAAGCTGAACTTAGCCTCATCAACGGTTAAGCCAACCAATTGCGGTACATCAACTTCCTGACTTCCTCTACCGTCTCCCAATACCAAATTGATTCTCGATCCTACGGGGATAATGTCGCCAGCTGCAATGGCAGAGCCACCGAACGAAGCTTCTAAAACTACATCTTTACTCACGTCAGGTTTGTACGTAGTATCACCAAGTTTTAATCTGGAACTTTCAATAATAGCCTGTGCTTCTCTTAGTGTTTTAAAAGCAATATCAGGAAATTTTGTGTTAGGCGTTTTACCTGCGTTTATAGTCAAATAAATAGTTCTGTTGTCCTTCACAAAAGTGTTAGGGTCAGGATCTTGGTCGATTACAATCCCGGCAGGCTGATCCAGGATAAAAACAGAATCTACTTCGTATTTCAAACCTACATCTTCCAGTTTTTTTACCGCTTGATCAAATGATAAACCCTTAACCATTGGTACATTTAATCCCTGACCGTGTTTGGTGTAATACCTTAAACTGAAAAAAGCGATAAGTAGTAGTACAACCACTGTGATAACGGCAGCTAAAATATTGTTTCTAAAGCTTTTGGTTTTTAAATAATCTATAAATTTAGACATGAATCTTTAATTCTGGTGTTAAGCGTATAAACTCAAATGTAGTTAATTTAATTTTTGAAAGCATTTTGCAAACAATCGAGTTCATTGCTTTGAGCAAATATAATACCATCAATTATCAATTCTCTGGATCAAAATTAAACAATGCGCAAAGATATTTATATTTTTGATGATATAATTACGATCAAATTCTATTTACAAATAAGGATTTTAAAGATGAAGAAAACTATTGCGTTGTTAACAGGCGGTACCACAGGCGAATGGGTTGTTTCTGTAAAAAGTGCAGCAACTATTGCTCAAAATATCGATACCGATTTGTATGATGTTTATAAAATAATGTTAAACGATAAAGGATGGTTTTACGAACCTGCAGATTCTGTTAAAATAGATATTGATAAAAATGATTTCTCTCTAATGTTAGAGGGTCGTAAAATTAAATTTGACGGCGTATTCATTGCCATACACGGATCGCCGGGAGAGGACGGAAAACTGCAAGGATATTTCGATATGTTGGGAATACCTTACACCACTTGTGATGCCTTAACTTCATCAATAACGATGAATAAAGGTTATACAAAAGCAATTGTAGAGGGCATCGATCATTTATATACTGCAAAATCTATTCAGATTTTTAAGAATGGAAATTATAACATCAATCAAATTAAGGAAGACTTAAGGTTGCCCTATTTTGTAAAACCAAATAGTGGTGGAAGTAGTATCGGAATGAGCAAGGTGAAACATGCTGATGATCTGGAAATGGCGCTTGAAAAAGCATTTGCTGAAGATACACAAGTGCTAATAGAAGAATTTGTGAGTGGTAGAGAATTTTCTATCGGCGTGTATAGCGCTAAAGGCGAAATCACGGTTTTACCTACTACAGAAGTGATTCCAGCAAACGAATTTTTTGATTTTGAAGCCAAATATACGCCAGGCGCAACTCAGGAAATCACGCCAGGATATATGAACGATGAAGAATATGATCGAGTTCATCAAATCGTAAAAAGCGTTTATTCAAAATTAAATTGTAGGGGAGTAGTGCGGATCGATTATTTTTTGGAAAACGAAACAGGAAATTTTTATTTTATTGAAATCAACACTATTCCAGGGCAAACTGCTACCAGTTTTATTCCGCAACAGGTTGCTGCCATGGGCATAACGTTAAAGCAATTTTACACCAATTTAATGAAAGAAACATTGGGTTAGTGCTTCATGGATATTCAACAACTTATTGAGCACGGTTTTGCAATAAAGGTTTATCCGAAAGATGCGCCTATTTATGAACCAGGAATGTTACCACGCTATGTCTATTTTATCAAATCTGGCGAAGTTAGGATGGTCACGGTAAGCGAAGATGGGAAAGAATTTATTCAGGGAATTTTTAAAACGGGACAATACTTTGGTGAACCTGCTCTAATCATAAATAGGAAGTATTTAGCTTATACCATTGCAAATAAAGAATCGGAGATTATTCTGGTTGGAAGAAAGCAATTTTTCGACTTAATTGAAACGATACCAGGTTTCAGCATCAATCTTATTCAAACGCTAAGCAACAGGTTGTTTTACAAATCAATGATGCTGGAAGAACTGGCCAATGAAAAAGCAGAACACCGGTTATTAACCATCATAAATTACCTTCTAAACGATATTGAAGTTGGTGATAGTTTGAAAGTAACCAGACAAGATTTAGCCGATATGACCGGTTTGAGGGTAGAAACGGTTATTAGAGAAATCAAAATTTTGTCTGGTAAAGGATTAATTGAAGTTAAGCGGGGAAAGATTATTCGTCCTGATATAAAATAGATTTGCAACCACATTCCGAAACATGATGTAGATCATAATTTGCATATTTATAATAATGTAAATTTGTACATTAATAATATTAAGTATGGCAGAGTTATCTAAATTTCAAGCATTTATAAATTGTAAATGCCCTCGTTGCCGACAAGGTGATATATTTACCGGAAGCGCTTACTCGTTTAAGTTGCAAAAAACAAATATCAACTGCCCGGTTTGTAACTTAAAATTTGAGCGTGAGCCTGGTTTTTTTTATGTAGCAATGTTTGTGAGCTACGCTATGAATGTAGCTGAGATTATTACTATCGGAGTGGCAGCCTATGTTTTAGGTCTAGAACTTATCTACGAAAACCTTTGGTTTTATGTTGGGGTAATTTTATTTGGCGTATTTTTATGCTCTCCAATAAACTATAGATATTCAAGGGTAATTTTACTCCATTATTTAACACCCGGTTTGCATTATGTTCCCGGAAGTGGAAATAAATAGTCATAAAAAAAGCTCCAATTTTTTGGAGCTTTTTTGTTACATTTTCATCGGGTGCTGCACATATTCTGATAAACCTTGTACCTTCCCATCTTTGATTTTGAAATCGTTATACAATTGAATGGTATCGATTTTTCCATCTTTTGTGGCAGTTACTTGTTTATACCATAAGCTCACCCATTCTTCTGTCTTATCTCTATTGATTACAGATGCCATATCCTCCATCTCAATTTTGAAGCTGCTCATCTTGGCAAATTCTCCTTGGATTTGATTTAGAAATTGTGCCTTTGTTCCTTTAAATTTGTAGCCATCCAAATTAAACCAAACACTATCTGCAAGCAGTTTCCCCATCGCAGTAGTATCCATATTTTCAAAAGATTTAATCGTACTAAGGGCAATGACACCATTTTTACTGTCTTTATTCATTTCCCAGCCTTGTTGTTTTTTAAAGGTATAAGGATATTTCGTAGTGTCTGCTGAGTCAGCTTCAGTAGTTTTTGCGTCTTTATTTTGGCATGCTGCAAAAAATAACGCCATTAGCAATAGAGATGAGATTTTTTTCATAACAAATTAATTTAGTTTAGGTATTTAAATATACTAAATATCTGAAGACTGAATGATTGAAATTGAATTTTGTAAAACAGCTTTACACTTTTGCAGTAGAATATTTCATTCTGATTAAACTAACCAACACATTAATAAGAGGAAGGATTTGAATGATGATGAACGTAAGTATAAGTTTGTGGAGCGTCCTTTGATGATTCAATATGTAATCCATCGATCCAGCATCAGTCATTTCTATTAATGCCAATGACTTGTGGAATGAATGGCTAATCCACATTGCAAAAAATGGTAATACTATTGATAGAATGATATGTAGCCATGTTAAGAGTTTAATGGAAAAATATTTCTTTAGATACTTATAAAGTGCAGCGAATATCAGCAGAAGCCCACAAATGAATGCCACAATTAATGTGTAATCAATAAAAAAATAAGTGTCGGCTAAATTGATTTCTATCTTTTCATGCACAAAAACAATCGAGATTAAATAAAGCAATGCTGCAAACAATAAAACTTTATGTGGTTTAAAACTTGCTACCATTTAATTTCTGTTGATTTCGTCAACCAGCTCTTTCACTTTCTTCACTGAAGTTAATTCGTATTGATATTCGTCTGCAATGCTTCCCATTTTTGTTTCTGTATTGCGAAATTGCATTTTGCTAGGTACATAATTCTTGCAGGAAGCGTGGAACTGTTTGGCCCCGGTACTTTGGATTAACTCTTGAATATTAGTGATGTTTATTCCTGCCCCGGGCATAATTGAAATTCTGCCATTTGCTTGTTTAACTAAATTTGCCAAAGTTTCTGCACCTGCTCTCGCTGATGTAGCGCCACCCGACGAAAGCACACGGACAATTTGCAGATCAATTAAATCCTCCAGTGCTTGGTGCATATCGTTACACATATCAAAAGCCCTATGGAAAGCCACGGGAAGGGGATTAGCCAGGGCGATTAGTTCACTGCATCTTTCCTTATCAATGCTTCCATCAGCCTGAAGTATCCCCATAACAACACCATCGCAACCTAATGATTTACAATTTTTTATATCTTCTTTCATTAAGTCAAACTCGAAGTCAGAATATAAAAAATCGCCCCCTCGAGGTCGGATGATTGGCCAGATTTCAATTTGTAGATTTCTCTTGGCCAAAGCAATTTGAGCATAACTGGGTGTTGTGCCACCTCCGGCAAGGTTATCACACAATTCTACTCTTATTGCACCACCAAGTTGTGCGTTAAATGCCGATTCGTATCCGTTAGCACAAACTTCAAGACCCCAGATGTCTACAGGGTGATTTGAAAATTCATTTTTAAACTCATCAACCCCTGAATTGGAACTTGAATTTATATCGTTCATAATAAGTATCGATTTGTTTATTTAGATAAGCAAAAAGCTTTACTAGTCTTCTTGTTGTTCCCCCTCAGCGGGTTCGGTGCTTACTGGTCCTAATACTTTCCATCCATTGGATGACTTATAAGTACTCAGTTGTTGAAAAGATTTTCCGTTATCGGGATACCAGCATATTTCTGTGATGATCCAATGCGTTTCACTTACTTTCTGTCTTTCTGGAAAAGCGTTTTTAATTTGCGAAAAATCCGGAAAACCGTGTTCTTCGATGCTTTTGATAAAGGACAACTTTAAAACCTCAGCCGTTTTTTCGATGATTTCTTCGTCAAGTTCAATATTTATTCCACCAAGCATAGTTCTTGCTTCTTCATAAAAATCTTTACAATCAATGGCAGCGTCTATATCTTTATTACTGTAAGCTTTTTCAAGCGATAAGATTGCGCCTTCAGGTGTGTCTCTATTAATCTTAAAGTAATCAACGCCTTCATCAATATATAAACCGATACTATGATCAAATGCAGGCTGTTCATTTGCTGGAATACCGTCTCGAATTACCCGAATGGTGTAGCCTCCGATTAGCTTTCCACCTTCAATAATCATCCAATCTGAAATCAAATCACGCTCAATTCCAATTTTCTGATTTAGCTTTACCGTGTTCATATCAACAGGTTCATTTCCAACCGTACCATACAAATTTCCTTCGCCATCAAAATGTGGGTCAATTAACCAGATGTGTTCACCCTTATCACCATCCACAATCTTCACTTTAATGGAGAAATACGCTTGTTCAGATTTTGGATTTTCTAAGCTGTCTTCGAAGTACCAAAGTGTTAAATTGGCCTTTTCAATTGCCCAGTTCATGCGCTCATCTTCGTTAGCAACATAAACCAAATCAGGTTCGCCTTTACGTTCCTCGACATTCTTCTTGCCGAAAATTTTAGAGAGTAATCCCATAATATATCTTTAGATTTATAATATTTGTTTTGGGATGATTTTAAATTGTTAGTAATAGCTTTTTCCTTTGATTAACAAATCTTGCTTTTCGGCGTTGCAAACCGCGTAACTAAATCCTTGCTGAATAGCGTAAGCGCCGTACTCACCTTTTTTATTTATGGCCAGGAAACCAACCTGAATATTTTTTGCAGTCTCTGGTTTCTTTTTAATAATACGCATCACGGCCTCTTTACAAGCGGCTTCGGGTGTATAACCCTGTCGCATTAACTCAACCACTAAAAACGAACCAACATTTCTTACTACTTCTTCTCCAACACCTGTTGAAGTGGCACCACCAACCTCATTATCTACATAGAGTCCAGCTCCAATAATTGGGCTATCGCCAATTCTACCATGTAATTTATACGCCATGCCACTTGTTGTACAGGCACCAGAAATATTGCCTTTGCTGTCAATGGCCAACATTCCAATGGTATCGTGATTGTACTGGTTGCCTGGTAATTTCTGTGGAGCTGCCTTTTCGTACAGCATATTCTCGATATTCATCACCGGCTCGTACTTCGCTGTCTTTAACCACTCTTTCCAGGCCTTTTCGCTCGATGGGGTAAGTAAATTTTCTTTTTTGAAACCTTGTTCCAAAGCAAATTGTAAAGCACCATCACCGGCAAGCATTACATGAGGCGTTTTTTCCATAACTTTTCTAGCAACAGAAATTGGATGTTTAATATGCTCCAGTGCTAAAACCGCTCCACAGTTGCCATTTTCATCCATAATACAAGCGTCAAGCGTTACTTTGCCGTCTCTATCTGGCAAGCCACCATAACCTACAGATTGATTTTTTTCATCAGCCTCTGGTACCCAAACGCCCTGTTCTACTGCGTCTAATGCTTTGCCACCTTTTGATAATACTTTCCAGGCATCAGCATTTGCTGCAATTCCAAAATCCCATGTCGAAATCACAATAGGGAGATTAGCAGCTTTTTCTTTATGAGACGGAATGGCATCAGCCATGCTGGTTTTATCGAGAACGAGTAAACCTGCAGAAAGGGTAGATGCTTTTATAAATTTGCGACGGTTGAACATGTTGAGGTTAATTACTAATGTTTGACTTTTTTTGACGAGTTATTTTTTTGTAAAATAGTTAAGTGATAGAAAATTGATCAGCATCCTTTAGGAAAGGAAATTGCCTTCTAATTTTTACCAATTCCTCATAATTAATGGTTACCGTATACATGTCTTCATCTTCTGGTTTGTAATATACGGTGCTGCCATAAGGATCGATTACCATGGAATGCCCGCCATGATAAATCTGATTTCCATCGTGACCAACACGATTAACACCTATAACGTAACTTTGATTTTCAATGGCTCGAGCCGGAATTAATGCCCTCCAGTGCGCCGAACGTTTATCTGGCCAGCTGGCCACAATAAGTAATATATCATATTCCTCATTAACGTTGCGTAACCAAACAGGGAACCGCAAATCGTAGCAAACCGCTAATCTAATTTTCCAGCCTTTAAGTTCGACAATAAGTTTATCCTTGCCAGCAGTAAAATTTTTATCCTCTTCGCCTAAACCAAATAAATGCCGCTTATCATAATATTTATAATCGCCGTTTTGTTCCATCCAAATTAACCGATTATAGTAATTTCCATTCTCTTTAATGATAAGACTTCCCGTGATCACACAATTATATTGATAGGCTGTTTTTTGCATCCATTGCATAGTAAAACCGCCCATTTCCTCGGCCAGGGCCTCCGAGTTCATGCTAAAACCACTATTAAACATTTCAGGCAAAATGATTAAATCTGTTTTTTCCCGAACACCCATTGATAATCTAAGGGCAAGGTTTTGAAGGTTTTTTTCGATGTTTTCCCAAAATAGATAAGCCTGGAAAATAGTGACTTTCAGGTTTTCTATTTGAGTGTAAACAGGTGTATCCATATATGTTTATTTTACGGGATGATTAAACATTTTTTAACTTTTCTGCAGCCGAAGCAAGCGTAGCATTTTCTTTTGCAAAACAAAATCTAATAATTTTGTGATCGGTTGATTTTTGATAGAATGCTGAAACAGGGATGGTGGCAACGCCAAACTCCTTAATTAGCCTCATGCTGAAATCTACATCCTTTTCATCGCTGATATTACTATAACTTACACATTGAAAATAGGAACCGTTGCAAGGAAGTAACTGCAATCGACTAGAAGCCAGTAGCTTTCTAAAGTAATCTCTCTTTTCCTGAAAAAATTTGCCAATACCTAAATAATGTTGGGGTTTTTGAAGGTAGTTAGCGATAGCTTGTTGCATAGGGCTATTAACGCTGAAAACATTAAATTGGTGTACTTTCCTGAATTCTTTTGTAAGCACCTCGGGCGCCAAGCAGTAACCTAATTTCCAGCCGGTAGCATGTAAAAGTTTACCGAAAGACGCGATAACGAAGCTCCGCTCACGCAATTCCGGAAAAAGCATTACGCTTTGATGTTTCTGCCCGTCATAAATTAAATGTTCATAAACCTCGTCACTCAAAATCAGAATATCCGTTCCGTTAATTAATTTGATCAACGATTTCATATCATCCGCTGATAAAATGCTGCCAGTTGGATTATGAGGCGAATTTAAAATAATCATTCTAGTACTCGAAGTGAACAGCTTCTTCACCATTTCCCAATCAATAGTATAATTAGGTGGATCCAGTTCGTAAGTTTTTACTAATCCTCCCAAGAGTTTAATAGTAGGAGCATAGCTGTCATAAGCGGGCTCAAAAATAATTACCTCATCACCAGGATTGATTATTGCTGCAAGCGCAGTAAATATAGCTTGCGTACCGCCAGCGGTAACGGTTATTTCTGTATCAGGGTTATATTTAATATTGTATAGGGTCTCGACTTTTTCAGCAATAGTTTCTTTAAGTAAATTATTGCCAGGCATTGGGGCATATTGGTTGAAACCATCTTTCATAGCTTTGTTAACCAAGTCTGTCAGTACTGGGTCGCAAGTATAATCAGGAAAACCTTGTGATAAATTAATGGCATTATGCTCTGCTGCAAGTTTAGACATTACCGAGAAAATGGTAGTGCTTACACCAGGAAGTTTCGATTGTATATTCAACATGTTATTAGCGAAAATAGTAAAAAAAACATTAAATGTGTTAAACGGTGTAGGGTAGGTAAAACTTAAGACCTTTGATTGTTGTCATCAAACGTTTCCTGTAATAACAATCCTTTAAACAACAGGAGGATGTTTCGTCGCAATGTCTAAGAAAATTCTACTCGTTTGAGATTAAGGGTAAACATCGTTTTACAAATTGCCAAAACAGCAATAAATCAGCTTATATGGCTCGATTTTTTAACAAAATGTGATTTTTTTGGATAAGATTTTTTAGGCATAACTGCTTTAAAAATTTTACATTTACCGCCATAATCATTTATATAATAAGATGAAGCATAATTTCGGCGCAGGCCCTTGTATTTTACCTCAAGAAGTGTTTAAACAAGCTGCACAGGCAGTTTTAGATTTTAACGATGGATTATCAATTTTAGAAATTTCGCACAGAACAACTGAATTTGAGGCAGTTGTTGCTGAAGCTGATAAGTTGGTTAAAGAGTTATTAAATGTGCCATCGGGTTATTCCGTTTTATTTTTGCAAGGCGGTGCAAGTTTGCAATTTGCAATGGTACCCATGAATTTATTGGGCGATGGACAAACAGCAAGTTATTTAGATTCTGGTGTTTGGGCTACCAAGGCGCTAAAAGAAGCTAAATTTGTTGGTAATGTGAATGTTGTTGCATCATCCAAAGATTCGAACTATACTTTTATTCCAAAAGATTTCGAAATCCCTGCTGATAGTGCTTACTTTCACTATACTTCTAATAATACCATTTACGGAACTGAGCTATTTAATGTTCCTGAAACGAGTGTTCCAATCGTTTGTGATATGTCATCGGATATTATGAGCCGCGTAATTGATGTATCGAAGTTCGATTTAATTTATGCGGGTGCACAAAAAAATGTCGGTCCTGCAGGTTTAACCATTGTGATTGTTAAAGATGAGATTTTAGGTAAAATTGATCGTAAAATTCCGTCGATGTTAAACTATCAATCTCATATTGATAATGGTTCGATGTACAATACGCCTCCGGTTTTTTCAGTGTACGTTTCATTATTAAACCTTCGTTGGTTAAAATCGAAAGGTGGCGTTGCAGAAATCGAAAAAGAGAACAAGCAAAAAGCCGAAGCACTCTACAGAGAAATCGACAGAAACCCCTTGTTTAAAGGTACTTGTGCTGTAGAAGATCGTTCTAAAATGAATATTTGTTTCATTATGGAAAACCCTGAACTGGAAAAACCGTTCTTGAAATTTGCAGAAGAGCAAGGGATTATTGGTATCAAAGGACACAGAAGCGTTGGTGGTTTCCGAGCATCGATGTATAACGCACTTCCTATTACCAGCGTTCACGCTTTAATTGATGCAATGCAATCATTTGAAGAAAAACAAGCAAAATCAAATTAAGATTTAAATTATACCGCAGATAAGCTAGGGTAACTACATTTCTGTTATTAAGATCTGTGTAATCTAAAAATCTGTGTAATCATAAAAGTAACAATGATTAAAATATTAGCAAACGATGGGATAGACCCAATCGGAAAAGAACTACTGGAGAAAGCAGGTTTTCAGGTTGATACCGAAACCATTCCTCAAGATCAATTGGCTGAAGCTTTAAAAAACTATGATGCCATTACGGTTCGTAGTGCAACGAAAGTTAGAAAAGAGTTAATTGATGCTGTTCCAAATATCAAATTGATTGGTAGAGGTGGCGTTGGTATGGATAATATTGATGTTGAATATGCCCGTAGTCAAGGTGTCGCGGTGGTAAATACGCCAGCCGCATCTTCATTATCAGTTGCCGAACTGGTTTTTTCTCACTTATTCACAGGCATAAGATTTTTACAAGATGCCAACCGTAAAATGCCTGTTGAAGGTTCTACGCAGTTCAACAACCTTAAAAAAGCATATGCTAAAGGAACTGAGTTAAGCGGAAAAACAATCGGAATTATAGGTTTTGGCCGTATTGGTCGGGCAACTGCAAAAGTGGCCTTAGGTTTAGGAATGAATGTTTTAGCTTACGATTTGTTTCCATCAGAATCTGAAATTACTTTGGAGTTTCAGGGCGGAAAATCGGTAAGTATTCCAATAAAAACAGTTTCACTAGATGAAGTAATTGCTGGTAGTGATTTCTTAAGCTTGCACACCCCATTTGCTGATAAACCAATTTTAGGTGCAGAAGAGTTCGCTAAAATGAAAAATGGTGTTGGAATCGTAAATTGCTCCCGTGGCGGAACTATCGATGAGCCAGCTTTAATCGAAGCCTTAAATTCAGGTAAAGTTTCTTTCGCTGGTTTAGATGTTTTTAATAATGAACCGACACCTTTAGCAGAAATTTTAACTCATCCAAAAATTTCATTAACACCGCATATCGGTGCATCAACTAACGAAGCGCAAGAACGTATTGGTACGGAATTGGCAACTTTGATTATTGAGCACTTTAAGAAGTAAATATGACTCAAACCTCGTAGGTTTTTCAAAACCTACGAGGTTTTTTCTCAATCTAAAGCTTTCGTTAACACCCAATAGCGGTATCCCAATATCGCTTTTTGAAAAGTGGTCAAGTTATTCGGATCCTTTTTTATTAAACTTGGCAAAATTGCATTATTAATCTTTACCAAAACTTTAAATACTGCCTTTCTCATACTTTTTATATCGCTGTAGTTTCTTATTGAAGAAGTAAAATCCGCCAGCCATTATCAGAATTAAGAATATGATAAAATAGGTTGATAAACCTCCACTATTTTTTTTGGACAGATCGCTGTTTAGTTTTTCGTTTTGATCTTGAAGTTTCTTAATGGTTAACATATAGTTTTCAATTCTTTCTTGTGAATTGTCGGCTACAGCAACCTTCTTTTGGTTCTCCAGATCCTTGTAATCCATTAAAACCTTCAGCTCTTTGAAAATATTATTGTCCGTCAATACAACCTGGCGTAGAATTTCATTCGAGTTTTTTATATCCTTTTTGGTTTGCCAGCCGAAGATTCCTGTGCGTTGATTTAAGCTTTCGTCATATTGACCAAATTTCGCACTTCTTTCTGCGAGTAGTGAATTAACCTTAACGCGTTGGGCCGCATAGGATGCTGTATCTTGTTGAGCAAAAGTTTGAAAACTTATGAATAGGATGGAGAGTAAATAAAAATATTTCTTCATGTGGTAATAAACGTGAAAAGAGTAGAAGTTGTTTGAACGCTTTGTTTTTGGTTCATTGGTTTGCAACGTGGTATTTTGCTTTCGTCATTGCGAGGCACGAAGCAATCTTACAACAATGGTTACAGAAAACGTATTTAGATTGCTTCGTTCCTCGCAATGACGGCCGTTCAGGTATGGCGTGCGTGCTAACTTCAGCTTTGTTCTTTAATTTTTCATCTCTTTAGGGATGGAATTCAACCCTAACGATATCGCCTAGATGCAAACCGAGTAAACCGCTAGCTTTGCCTTTATTTATTGCAATCTCTAAGTGGTTGCTAATTCCAAACAAGCATAGCTTTTCGCCTTCCTGAACTTCGTTATAATGCCAGCTTAATTGGGTGATGGTTTCGCTTTTTCTAAAATACAATGTAAAATCGCGATTCTTCTGAATTCTGGTAAAAAGGTCTTTGGTGATGTTAGTAATTACGTTACAAAAAGTATCGATGTAAACTACACTCCCACGAATGATATCACGCTCAATAACAGGATGTAAAAGCATCTTTTGCTCAATTTCTGCTACAGGTAAACCAATGTCCTTCAGTTTCCCGCCTTTTGCCAAATGGGTTGCAGCTTTCACAAAGATATCAACCAATGGGAAGTGAAGATATTTCAAATCCTGCATAATATTTAATTCTACAACATCTTCCGGAACATCATCAAAAAGCAATGAAAAAATACCATTATCAGCGCCAACGAAATAATGGTCGCGGTGTTTAACGGCAATATATTTGGTGTTTTCACTGTAAACCGAATCTATTCCAATCAAGTGTACCGTATTCTTCGGGAAATATGGATAAGCATTTTTTAAAACGAATGCAGCGTAAGAAATATTAAAAGATGGAACTTCATGGGTAATATCAACTAAGTTAACGTTAGGCATAAGACTTAACAGACTACCTTTAAGGGCGCTCTGGTAAAAATCTTTTGAACCTAAATCTGTTGTTAAAGTAATTATACCCATTAAAAATTCGTTATTATTGCTTATTCTTGTGTAGAGGCGTAAGCGTCTGCAAATATTCAAATTTTAATTAATATACCCCGATAACTTTTTAAAATACTACAGTTTGAACGAATTAAAATTAACTCTGGATACCGTAAATCCTGCTCACTTTTGGGGGGCAAATAACGAGAATTACGAAATGATTAAAGGTGCTTTCGCTAAATTAAAATTGGTAGCGAGAGGGAGCGATGTTAAGGTTCTCGGTGATGAACAGGAACTTAAGGCATTCGAAGAGAAGTTTAACCAACTGGTGGCTCACCTTGAGAAATATAGCTCATTAACCAATAATGATGTTGAATCTATTCTAGGAGCAAAAGCTGCCGGCGTTGCAAAAAAAGATGTAGAGCAACCAACTGGCGGCGGCGGCGAGGTGATTGTTTTCGGCACTAACGGCTTGTTGGTGAAAGCAAGAACGGCCAATCAGCGTAGAATGGTAAGTAGTATTGCTAAAAACGATATTCTTTTTGCAATCGGTCCGGCGGGAACAGGTAAAACTTACACTGCAGTTGCGCTAGCTGTAAGAGCGCTAAAAAACAAAGAAATTAAGCGGATCATTTTAACTCGACCTGCGGTTGAGGCAGGAGAGAACCTCGGTTTTTTGCCTGGAGATTTGAAAGAAAAAATCGATCCTTATTTACGTCCGCTTTACGATGCCTTGGATGATATGATTCCGGCAGAGAAGCTAAAGTTTTATATTGAAAATAGAACCATCGAAATTGCGCCATTAGCTTTTATGCGTGGCCGAACATTAGATAATTGCTTTGTGATTTTAGATGAAGCGCAAAATGCGACAGATATGCAGTTGAAAATGTTTTTAACGCGTATGGGGCCGACGGCTAAGTTTATTGTCACAGGTGATGTTACGCAAGTCGATTTGCCAAAAAAACAAATGTCTGGCTTGTTTAATGGATTAAGGATTCTTGAAGATATTAAAGGAATCGATATCATTTACCTAAGCGGTGAAGATGTTGTCCGTCATAAATTGGTTAAAGACATATTGAAAGCCTACGGCGATATTCAGTAAGATCGAGGTTGCGAAGGTGGTCTTCACCCTGAATTTAGTTCAGGGGCTTGATAGCATGAAAGGTGCTCAAATAAATTCGGCATGACAATGAGGAAAAGCTTGATGTTATCTGTTCTCTTCCAATAAAACTTCAGTTAGATTTAATTTTATGGAAACTATTAGTCTTCAAAATGATTTAAAATTTTCGTTTGAGAAATTGCCTTACACCATCAGACTAATCATTTCA
Source organism: Pedobacter sp. AC163 (assembly GCF_979258665.1). NCBI lineage: Bacteria > Pseudomonadati > Bacteroidota > Sphingobacteriia > Sphingobacteriales > Sphingobacteriaceae > Pedobacter > Pedobacter sp. AC163. The sequence goes on from NZ_OZ409872.1 coordinate 106,338, forward strand.
AAAGATGACGAAGAATGGGTATGTCGAAAGGAAAAGCTTAAAAAGCTTTTTGAATTTGCAGAAACTCAGGATGAGCATCTTTTCAAAGGAAGACTGCAACTATTCAAATCAGAAGATAAAGTTAATATTAAAGTTAAAAACGAATTTGTCGCAACGGTTTTAAAAGACGACTTTATCAGAATATTAAACAGATTGAAATAATTTAAACCTGATAGCCAACCGAGCTATCAGGTTTTTTAATTACTATATTTTTAACTCTCGACTCCAGACTTTCCGACTTCGTACTCCAGACTTTCAAGACTTTTTTACTATTTTTATCGCCTCATGAAAGCACAAAAAGAAACAAACTTCAAATTTCCAAATCAGAGCAATTTTTATAAAGGTAAAGTACGCGATGTGTACACCATAGCTGATAAATTAATGGTGCTGGTCGTTTCAGACCGGATCTCTGCATTTGATGTAGTTTTACCCGAAGCCATTCCATTCAAAGGTCAGGTTCTAAACCAAATTGCAGCCAAATTCTTATCTGCAACACAGGATATCGTTCCAAACTGGGTTTTAGATGTTCCAGATCCAATGGTAACCATCGGCCGTATTTGCGAACCTTTTAAAGTAGAAATGGTAATAAGAGGGTATTTGGCAGGTCATGCCTGGCGTGAATACAGTGCAGGAAAACGTTCTGTTTGTGGCGTTTCTTTGCCCGACGGCCTAAAGGAAAATGATAAACTGCCTCAGCCAATCATCACCCCAACAACTAAAGCATCTGTTGGTCACGATGAAGATATTTCAAGAGAAGATATCCTTGCAAAGGGAATTGTATCATTGGCTGACTATGAAAAGTTGGAAGAATATACTTACGCTCTATATCAGCGTGGAACAGAAATCGCGGCGAAAAGCGGATTAATTTTAGTCGATACTAAATATGAATTCGGCAAAGCTGATGGCGTAATCTACTTAATTGATGAAATTCATACTCCAGATTCGTCACGTTATTTCTATGCCGATGGTTACGAAGATCGTCAAAAAGCCGACGAACCTCAAAAACAACTTTCTAAAGAGTTTGTGCGGAAATGGTTGATCGAAAATGGCTTTCAAGGTAAAGATGGTCAGGTTATTCCAGAAATGACTCCCGAGATTGTTAATTCAATCTCAGAACGATACATAGAACTTTATGAGCATATTGTTGGAGAAAAGTTTGTGAAAGCTGATGCTGATTCTATTTCAAGTCGTATAGAAAGCAATGTTACGAAGGCTTTGGAAACGCTTTAAATTTTTATACATTAGTAAAATAAAGATTAGAAGAGATGAAATTTTCAGTTGACAAACACGATAAATACGTAACCTTAAAGTTAAAAGAACCTAAGTTTACAAATGATAATTCACCAGGTTTAAAATCTGAATTATATTTACTTAATGCAGAGGGTTTTAAGAATATCATTGTTGATTTGAGCCATGTAAAAGAATGCACTGATGCGCAGGATTTAAGTTGCTTATTAGTGGGTGACAGACTTTGCAAATCTGCTGGTGGATTATTTATCGTAACTGGTATCAATGATGAAATTGCACCAATTATAGAATTATCAAACATATTTCAATCTGTAACGTTTGTTAATACATTAGAGGAAGCTACTGATTTCATCTTTATGGATGAATTGGAAAAAGAGTTCAGAGGCGCAAAATAACTTACTTATAAATACAACACTGGCCTCGTAGTTTTCAAAAACCTACGAGGCTTTTTATATCAATAGAATATGAAATTTGAGATTACAATTCTTGGAAGCAGTTCGGCAACTCCTGTTTTTAATAGGAATCCATCAGCGCAGCTTTTAAATTGTAATGAAAAATTTTATTTAATTGATTGTGGTGAAGGTACACAACAGCAGCTCACTAAGTACAATTTAAAAGCGGCAAGAATCGACCATATTTTCATTAGCCATTTGCATGGCGATCATTATTTTGGTTTGATCGGTTTACTTTCTAGTTTGCATTTAAACGGCCGGACAAAGTCCATGCAAATTTTCGGACCGAAACCACTTTTAGAAATTCTAGAGATTCAGTTTAAGTACTCAGATACGATTTTAAGATATCCGTTAGAATTTTTTCCCATCGAAGCAGACGTATCAAAGCAAATATTTGAAAATCAAGATTTGATTGTGGAGACGATTGTACTCAATCATCGCATTCCGACAACAGGTTTTATTTTTAAGCAAAAGCCAAGACAACGTAAGCTGATTAAAGAGAAAACAGATGAGATTCCGATGGCTTATTACACTGCCTTGAAAAAAGGAGTTGATGTTGAATTGCCTGATGGACAGATTTTAAAAAGTGAAGACTATACTACGCCTGCAGATCCGCCTAGATCTTATGCTTACTGTTCTGATACCAGGTATGACGAACGCTACTTTTCTAGTATTAAAGGCTGTGATACCTTATATCATGAAGCTACCTTTATGCACGAGCTTTTAGATAGGGCAAATGAAACTCACCACACTACTGCGTTGCAAGCAGGAGAGGTGGCTAAAATTAATGGCGTGGAGAAATTACTGATTGGTCATTTTTCATCGCGATATAAAACGCTTCAGATGTTATTGGAAGAAACCCAATCTGTTTTCGAAAATACTGAGCTAGCCATTGAGGGAAGAACCTTCCAGTTGTAAACCAAAAGAATTTTTTAAACCTTATAGCAGCGGTATCCTTTTAACTTTTTCTGTTAAAAGATTTAGCGGAAAGAAGGAACGAGCTTAAATATTTGTACTTCAATTGTTTTTCTAAATATTTTCAACGAAAAAAGCCTTGCAACTTAAAATTGCAAGGCTTCTCACTTATAGAATAGACTATTTGTCCTTTTTGTTTCCACCACCAAATACAGAGAAATGAACGTAGCGCTTAGGATTTGCTTTTAGATCTATCATCAACTCATCCAGATTTTTAGATGCATTATTTAAGTTTTGATACATTTTATCATCATTTAATAATAATCCCAAACTTCCTTTTCCATCTTTAATACCAGAGATAACGCTTTGTAAGTCGGCAATAGCATTATTAGCATTATCTAATGTTTGTTTAAAATTAGCAGCAGCAAACTTATCTGTAACGGTATTTATATTGGTTAGTATGTCACTAATTTTTTGATTGTTATTGTTTAAGTTGGCAGTAATACCTTCAACATTTTTAAAAATAGCCTCTATGCGGGCACTTTCTGATCCTACTAAACCATCAACCTTTTTAGAAGTTGTTTCTAATGATGCAAGTGTTCCTGCAATACTATTAAAGCTTTTGTCAACATTTTTCTGGAAATTCGGATTTAAGATAGAATTCACGCTACTTAAAATGGAGTCCATTTTTCCAATAATTAATTCTGCTTTCTTCTGTACAGGTTGAACTTGTTCCATCAAGCCTTTTTCTACGTTGGCATTTAATGTGTAGCCATCTTCAGCCATTTTTTTTGAGTTACCTAACGACATTACAATCGCCTTGCTACCTAAAAGGTCAGTTCCCTCTAATCGAGCAATACTATTTTCTGGAATATCATATTTGCTATTGATACTCAAAGTAGCCAAAATAGTTCCACCAGGTTCTAGCTGCAGTTTAGCAACCCGACCGATTTGGTATCCATTAATTAAAACAGGTTTAGAAACGGTTAAACCGTCTACTCTCGTATATCTTGCAAACAAGGTAGTTTCGCTAGAAAAAATGGAATTACCTTTTAAAAAATTGTATCCTATTATGAGTAAAGCGATGGCAAATGCTGCTAAAATACCTACTTTGGTTTCGTTTTTAATCTTCATGAGTGTTTATCTTTGACGGATACAAGCGGTAAAATTAGTAATTATTACTTGTCCGAGGCGTAATTCTTTAATTTATCGTGCAAATATATGTTGTTATTACATAATGCTTACACAGTTATTTTTGTTTGGTGAATAAGTGGTTTTATACCATTTAAAAACTAATTCTACTATTATTTTACCTCAACAGATTTTTTGTAGCTCTTAATTGCAGCCAATATCGAATCTGCAATTTCATTCTGACCTTTTTCAGAGTTGATGTATTTCTCTTCTTCTTTATTCGATATAAACCCAACTTCAGTTAACACGGCTGGCATTCCACATCTTTGAAGCACCAAAACTCCCTGTTCTTTAACCCCCCGGCTTGCTCTTTTATCTCTGCTGATGTAACTTGTTTGAATGAGTTTCGCAAATTTAATGCTTTTATCTCGAAACGTATTTTTTAGTAATGATAAAAGAATGAACGTCCCCGGATTATTTGGATCGTAACCATCGTATTTGCTTTTATAGTTTTTCTCTAGTTTGATATCGGCATTTTCTCTAATCGCAGCATCTTGTTCCTTTAATCTATGCGATCCTGCAACAAGTGTTTCGGCACCTTTTATGTGTTTATTTCCAGGAGGCATCGAATTGCAATGAATGGAGATAAAAAGATCAGCATTGGCATCATTGGCAATTTCAGCCCGTTTATATAAGTCCACATCAACATCCTTCGTTCGGGTATAGATTACTTTAACGTCTGGTAATTCTGCCTTTAACTTTGCGCCTAATTTAAGGGCAACTTTTAATGCAATAGCTTTTTCGGTAGAAAAACTTCCAGATGCACCGGGCTTTTTACCTCCATGACCAGGGTCGATAACAATTGTCTTAATTTTATATCCTTGAGCAATGGAGTGGCTTGGGACGAACGGAAATATTAAAAATAGAAAGGCTAGAAGTTTGATCTTCATTTTGATAGGGATGGGGTAGATTAGAAAGATGTTTCGGCAATACGTTTATAGTTTTTAATCGCTTTAATTATTCCATTAACAATTTCTGTTTGACCTTCTGCAGAGTTCATATAATCTTCCTCATCGGGATTACTTACAAAACCAATTTCAGTTAAAACTGCAGGCATTGATGCTCGTGCTAATACTGCCAAACTTTTTTCCTGCACGCCCCGGTTAATTCTGCCAGCATTGATATATTCTTGCTGTAAAAGCGACGCAAATTTTAAACTTCTTTCTCTATTGGTTTGTTTCATCAAAGAAAGCATAATGTCATTCTCAGGTGTATTGGCAATAAAACCTTCATAGTTTTTCTGATAATTATCCTCTAAAAACATCGAAGCATTTTCCCTTTTGATTACTTCATCTTGCTCTCCTAAACGGCCTGTGCCAGATACAAAGGTTTCCGTGCCCCGTGTAGAAGTACTTTTCGAAACGACAGAACGGTAAACAGGAACTTTTCTACCTTTAACTTTTTTATAATAATCAACCACTTTCGATACCCTTACCGGCATATCATTCAAGTGAATAGATATAAATAAATCAGCCTTTGCATTATTAGCGATGTTGATGCGTTCGTACAATGGAATGAAAACATCGGTTTGCCTCGTGTAAATTACTTTAATATCTTTAATACTATCTTGAAGTGCTTTACCCAAGTTAAGTGCTGTTTTTAAAGCAACATCTTTCTCTTTAGAATAAACACCATGCGTGGCGCCATCCTTTCCTCCATGACCAGCGTCGATTACGATTGTTTTAATTTTATATTCTTGCGCAAAGGCTTGATTATCAATTGTATTGAATAAAGCAAAACAAATAATAAATGTTAAAATGGTTTTAAGATACATCAATGGTATATTTTTCACTAATTTTGAACGTTTTTGATTAAACATTTGTGCAAAAATAACATTCAAATACGAATTTGAAACTTCTTACTAGCTCTATTTTACTAATTTCTGTCATTTTATTAACACATGGTGTTGGTAAAGCTAACGCATTTTCTTCTTTTTCATTGCAACAAATCATCCAGCAAGACACATCAAAAAGAGATACATCGAAAAAAGCATCTCCAAATAATAGTGGTTTGGATCAAAAAGTAGAGTACCGGGCCGATTCAGTTCGTTTCAGCAAGAACAAGAGTATCATATACATGTATGGAAACGCCAGGGTAAATTATGGCGACTTCGAACTCGATGCAGATTATATCCGTTACGATTCGCAAAATAAACTGATTTTTGCCAGTGGAAGAACGGATCCTAAAACCAATAGATACGTTGGTAAACCGATATTTAAATCCGGTACCGATGGTTCTGCAATAGCCGATTCACTTTATTATAATTCTGAAACTACTAAGGCAAAAGTTTACGGTGTATTCTCTGAGCAGGAGGGTGGCTTTTTCTCTGGCGGACAAAGTAAAAAACAAATTGATGATGAGTTGCACATTAAAAATGTAATGTACAGCACGTGCAACTTGCCTCATCCTCACTTCGGGATTTTGATTACAAAAGGTATTGCCACGGAAAAGCAGATTATAAGTGGACCAATGTACATGGTTTTTGAAGGTGTACCTACGCCAATAGGTTTACCATTTGCATTTTTTCCTAAACCAAATAAAAGAACTTCAGGCATAATTTTACCAAGCCCTGGAGAGGATGCAACACGTGGTTTCTTTTTACAAAATGGAGGTTACTACCTTGGTTTAAATGATTACTGGGACGCTAAATTGCTGGGAAGTATTTACACAAATGGTTCTTACGAGACCAATTTGACCAGTAACTACATCAAAAGATATAAATTTAGCGGAAACATAGGTATTAGCTACAACAGTGTAAAAAATGGTTTAGAGGGCACTGAAGCTTTTGAAAATCCTAACAAGGATTTTAGCATTAGATGGTCGCACTCACAAAACGCAAACGCCAACCCTGGAACAACTTTTAGTGCCAGTGTTAACGTTACTTCCAGTAGCTATTACACCAATAGTCCTGCTAATTTGAACTACGATTTAAATGCGATTGCAAACAATACCACCAATAGTAGTATTAGTTATTCTAAAACTTTTTCCAACAATATGAATTATTCGTTATCGATGACGAGTAATCAAACCTTGCGCACAAGGGATGTATCCATTAGATTGCCCGATGCAACTTTTAACGTGCCAACTTTTAGTCCATTCGATTCAAAAACTCGCGTGGGGGAGCAAAAATGGTATCAGAAAATTACCATTGGATATGCTTTGCAAGGAACGAATGCCATAGATACAAAGGATAGTTTATTGTTTCAAAACGATGGTTTAAAGCGGTTGAGATCTGGTTTCAGTCACAGCATTCCTATCAACATGTCGTTTACAGCCCTAAAATATCTAAACTTCTCTTTGGGTGGTAGCTATAACGAGGTTTGGAATTTTCAACATATCAATAAAAGATTTACCAGTTTCGATGATGGAACTTATACAGAAAGGATAGATACCCTTAGCGGTTTCAAACGGGCCGGAAGTTATAGTCTTTCTACCAGTATGTCTACCAAAATTTATGGTCAAAAGAAGTTTAAAAACCTGGGGAACATTATGGCTATGCGCCACGTAATTACACCTAACGTTTCATTTAATTATTCGCCAGATTTTACTAAAGCAGGTAGAGGTCCGTTTTTGGCTGCAATTGATCAAAATGGTAAAGAAATAAGAGATACTTATCAACAGCCGTTAACCTATTCTGTTTTTCAGGGGATGGCTTATCAAGGTTCTTTTCCTGGCAAAGCTGCCGCTATCGGTTTTGGTGTAGATAATACGGTGGAATTAAAAGTTAAATCGAGCAAAGATACCACTGGTACCGGAGAGCGAAAAATTCCAATTATTCAAGGTTTAAGTATTTCTGGTTCTTATAATTTTCTGGCTCCGAGAAATAAACTTTCTACCTTAAGTTTTAATGGTCGTTCTCAGTTTACAGATAAATTAGGAATTAACTACAATGGTACGTTCGATCCTTATGATTTGGATGAAAGTGTAGATCCTGTTACCGGACAAAGAACCTTTACGCGAAGCAATAATTTCACCCTGAGGAGAGGTGGCCGCTTAGCCCGACTAACTAACATCGGATTTTCATTCGATTACAGCTTAAATCCGGATGCCTTGAAAAAGAAAAATGAAGCCAATGATAAATTGAGCGAAACTGCAAAGGAAAAAGGCTTGTCGCCATTGCAATCAGAACAATTGGCTGCCATCAGCAGAGATCCAAATGCTTTTGTGGATTTCAATATTCCATGGAATTTCTCATTCTCTTACAGTTTTCAATACAGTAACGATTTTGGCGTAAGCACAACAAGTAATACGCTAAACTTCAACGGAGATTTTAATCTGACACCTAAATGGAAATTTACTTTCAATTCGGGTTACGATTTTCAAAATAATGGTCTAACACCAATGAACATAGGGATTTACCGTGACTTACATTGTTGGGATATGAGTGTGAATTGGGTTCCTTATGGTGCTTATAAGAGTTATTCCGTAACCTTAAAGGTTAAGGCCTCAATTCTTCAAGATTTAAAATTGAGCAAAAGACAAGGTTTCTACAATACATACCAGTAAAATTATGCTAGCTGAAATTATAACCATTGGCGATGAAATTCTCATCGGTCAAATTGTTGATACCAATTCGGCCTGGATGGCTAAACAATTAAATTTAATTGGCGTTTCGGTTAAACAGATTACATCAGTTTCTGATGATGAACAACATATTTTATCTGCATTAGCTGATGCTGAAACCAGAGCAGATATCATTTTAATAACCGGTGGTTTAGGTCCGACGAAAGATGATATTACCAAGAAAACTTTGGCTAAATATTTCAATATGGGTTTTAGAAACGATGCCGGAGCCTTAGAAATGGTTCGTCAGATTTTCGAGAAATTCAAACGCCCTTTGTTGGATATTAACATTCAGCAAGCTGATGTACCAGATGGTTGCGAAGTGATCGTTAATAAAAACGGAACCGCTCCATGCATGTGGTTTGAGCAGCACGATAAGATTTTTGTGTCAATGCCTGGAGTTCCGTACGAAATGATGTATTTAATGGACGATGAAGTATTACCAAGAATTAAATCCCGGTTTAAGTTACCGTCAATTGTACACAAAACTATTCTGACGGCTAATATTGGTGAATCCTTTTTAGCCAAGGAAATTGAAGAAATCGAAGATGGTTTGCCACCGCATATTAAGCTTGCGTATTTACCTAAATTAGGCCAGGTGCGTTTGCGTTTATCTGCAAAAGGCGATAATGAATTGGCTTTAAAGGCTGAAGTTGAAGTTTATGCTCAACAGATTATCACAAAAGTTAAAAAGTTTGTTGTAATTGATGAAGATCTCCCGCTCGAGCAGGCCATTCTCAATCTAATGAAATCGAAAGGTTTAACCTTATCTACTGCAGAAAGTTGTACTGGTGGCTATATTGCCCATTTGATTACTCAACATCCTGGCTGTTCATCTGTGTATTGGGGCGGAGCTGTGGCCTATGCCTACGAACTTAAAGAATCGATTTTGGGCGTGAAAGAAGTTACCTTATCTAAATTTGGTGCGGTGAGTGAAGAAACGGTTACCGAAATGGCCGAAGGAGCAATTAAACATTTCAAAACTGATTATGCTATTGCAGTAAGTGGTATAGCCGGACCAGATGGTGGTACCGAAGATAAGCCGGTTGGAACCGTGTGGATTGCGATTTCATCAAAGAATAAAACAGTTGCTAAAGTGTTTAATTTCAGTAATAAACGCCTTCAAAACATCGAACGTTCGGCAGCATCAGCATTAATGATGTTATTAAATCTACTTAGGGAAGACTTTTACAACGAATAAAAACTGTATTTTTGTCGCAATACCAATATATAATACTGTAATTTAATATGGCTCAATACGAACTATTGTTACCAAAAATGGGTGAAAGTGTTGCCGAAGCAACCGTAATTAAATGGGTAAAACAAATTGGAGATTCAATTGATTTGGATGACACAATTTTAGAAATTGCAACAGATAAAGTAGATTCTGAAGTACCTTCACCTGTTGCCGGTAAATTGGTAAAGCAATTATTTAAGGAAGATGAAGTTGCACAAGTTGGTGATGTAATTGCTATTATAGAAACTGCAGGTGGTAACGACGTTAAAACCGAAGAAGCTGCTCGACAAATGCCTGTTGTAGAAGAAGAACAACCTCAAGACATTCCAGGCTTAGCAGAATTACAGCAAGAAAAAACTTCTGAAGTGCAAGCTGATTTTGCTTCTTCAGACCGTTTTTATTCTCCTCTGGTAAAAAGCATAGCTTCTCAAGAAAATATTTCCATTGAAGAACTCGATTCAATAAAAGGCTCTGGTGCAGATGGCAGGCTCAACAAAGATGATTTATTAAATTATATCTCAAACAGAAACGGTGGGCAAGCGAATGCCTCACCAACCATTTCAAATGTTCCTAATCAGCCAGCTGCTGAACCTATTACCGCATCACAACAAGCACCGGTTGCAACTAAAACATCAACAACATCAGTCTCTGGTGGCGATGAAATTATTGAAATGGATAGAATGCGTAAACTTATTGCCGATCATATGGTGATGAGTAAAACGACATCTCCACACGTCACTTCATTTGTTGAGGCCGATGTGACGAATATGGTTTTGTGGCGCAACAAAGTGAAAAATACCTTTGAAAAACGTGAAAATGAGAAAATAACATTTACGCCAATTTTTGTTGAAGCTGTAGCAAAGGCCATTAAAGATTTTCCAATGATCAATGTTTCGGTTAACGGAACGCAAATTATCAAAAAACGCGATATCAATATTGGTATGGCAGCGGCTTTGCCAAGTGGAAACCTCATTGTTCCGGTGATAAAAAATGCCGATCAGTTAAATTTAGTTGGTTTAACAAAAGCCGTTAACGATTTAGCTGCAAGAGCCAGGATTTCAAAACTTAAACCGGATGAAACACAAGGTGGGACTTTCACATTAACAAATGTAGGTTCATTTGGAAACGTGATGGGTACACCTATTATAAACCAACCACAAGTTGCTATTTTAGCTGTGGGCGCCATTAAAAAGAAACCTGCAGTGTTAGAAACTGAACACGGGGATGTTATTGCAATTCGCCACATGATGTTCCTTTCATTGTCTTACGACCATAGAGTTGTGGATGGTTCGTTAGGAGGGATGTTTATTAGAAGAGTGGCTGATTACCTGGAAAACTGGGATTTTAACAGAGAGATTTAATTAAAATAAAAAGAAGTCAAGTTTTTCAAAGCTTGACTTCTTTAGTTTAAAACCAAATCACGTTAATTCTGTTTTTTGACTAACGACTAACGACTTAAATTATGGCTAAGTTTTCAGAATTAATAAATGGAGAGAAACCAGTTTTGGTAGATTTTTTTGCCGAGTGGTGTGGACCTTGCAAAATGATGAAGCCCATTTTAGAACAATTGAAATCGCAGGTTGGCGATTCCGTATCTATTATTAAGGTCGATATTGATAAAAATCAAGCGGCTGCATCAGCCTATTCGGTTCAAAGTGTACCTACTTTAATGTTATTCAAACAAGGAAAACAAGTTTGGCGTCAAAGTGGTGTTTTGCAGGCTTCGCAATTGAAACAGATTATCGATTCTCATTCTTAATTATACTTCGACCACTTTATTGGGCGTAACCGCAAATATTTGTTCATTAGTCTTCGGGTAAATGTTATAAAGGCCTGTAAACGTACTGAAAGCTGGCAAAACTGCATATTCTTTTCCAAAGAAGAAACAAGGAAATTTTAAACGCTGTTTTGCTTTACCCACTACAGTAACCCCAGGATGAATGTGGCCACTTATCGGATACAATTCTTCTTCGGTACATTTTGGTACATCATGAATAAAGCAAAAAGGCCCCAAACAAAAACTCGGTTCATGTATTTCAATTTGCATTGATTCATAATCAGCATTTGCTAACCTATCATGGTTTCCTTTTACAAGCAAGAAAGTGAGTTCGCGAAATTGCTTTTTCCATGATGCAAACTCATCGATATCGGTGTTTAAACCATGATGAAACATATCACCATTAATCAATAACGTTTTAGGTTTGTACTTTTCAATGAGCAAACCTAATCGTTGTAAATCATTTTGAGCGATGGTAGATGGTACTTGTACACCAGCAGAACGGAAATGTGCAGATTTACCCAAATGCAAATCGCTAATGGCTAAAAGTTGATGTTGTGGTAAGTATAAAGCCCTTTCTTTATCTAGAATCAGTTCTTCTCCGTGGCTTGTTATTGTCATTAATTTTTATCTAATATAGTCCGTAGTTGCGAGCAATGACGAAACAGTAAAAGGGTAATCTACTTAAATTTCTCCGATTCAGCTTTCATCCTTGCAATTCGTTGTTCCAATTCTTCCGAACTCATATTTTCCCGTAAACTATCAACCTTAATCGGAAATGATAATGGTGTAAAACTCTGAGGATGGGTAATGATTACCTCACTATTTTGAATTCTTTCTAACGCGGCAGCCAATCTTGGCTCTTCCAACTGCTGATAAAAAACTTCATCGTATGCCTGGCGCAAAAGTAAATTATGTTTATCGTAATCGCTAAAAACATTAAAAAATAAACCTGCAGATGACTGGAGATGTTTATTGGCAACATATTTACCAGGATACCCCTGAAAAACCAAACCTGAAATGCAGGCAATATCGCGGAACTTTCTTCGAGCCATTTCTGTTGAATTGATACTTAGCGTAATGTCTTCTGTTAAGTTTTTTGGCGAGAAAACTTCGTAAGCGATAGATTCATCCATAGGAATTTCGGTTTCGCTTAAGAGCTCAAAACCATAATCGTTCATTGCAATAGAAAAACTTATCGGCAAAAGCTTGCTCAAACGGTAGGCTACCAAAGCCGCCAAAACTTCATGAACTAAACGCCCTTCAAATGGGTAAGCAAAAAGATGAAAACCTTCTTTGTTATTAATCAATTCAATTAGCAATTCATCATTGCGTGGTACATGAGAACGCTTTTCTTGCAAAAGAAATAATGGATAAACAGAATCCAATTCTTCATCATTATGGGTTTTATCTAACGCTTCATTATATTTTTTCCGCAATACCGAACCTAGATTTGAAGATAAAGGCAAACGGCCACCATTCCAGCTTGGAGAAATGGCATTTTTCTGTTTGCTCACGCGAACAATCACCGTCATATCTTTAACGTGAACAAACTCCAAAACCCGACCAGCCAAACGAAAATTATCGCCGGCTTTTAACCGGGTAACAAAATATTCTTCTACCATGCCTATATACCCGCCGGAAAGAAATTTTACCTTTAACATCGCATCACTTACTATAGTTCCGATGTGCAAACGATGTCGCATAGCCAGCTGTCGGCTTTTAACTTTCCATAATCCGTCTTCATCTTTAGTTACCTTTTTAAACTCATTATAAGCGCCTAAGCTATCACCACCTGAAGTAATAAATTGCATTACCCAAGCCCATTGCTCTGGCAAGATCAATTTAAAAGCGTGGGTATTTTTGATTTCCTCATAAACGATCTTGTCATCAAAGCCATCTCCAATAGCTAAAGTAACCAGGTATTGAACCAGAGTATCAAAAACCATAATGAATGGCTCACGACTTTCTATATTATTGGTTTTGGCTGCTTCTTTAATTGCTGCTGCTTCCACTAATTCTAAAGCATGGGTTGGCAAAAAATAGATCTTCGAAACCTCATGGGGTGAATGCCCTGAACGGCCGGCACGTTGCAAAAACCTGGCAACACCTTTAGGAGAACCCACTTGAACAACGGTATCCACGGGTTTGAAATCAACCCCTAAATCCAGAGATGAAGTCGCAATAACAGCTTTCAGTTGTCCCGTGTGTAATGCATCTTCAATCCAGTTTCTGAGTTCAAAATCTATCGAACCGTGGTGAATAGCAATTCTTCCTGCCAGTTCAGGTTCGATATTTAGCAGGTGCTGGTACCACATTTCCGATTGCCCACGGGTATTGATAAAAATAAGAGTGGTTTTGCTTTTCTCAATGATAGGCAGAAGTTTGTAAGCCAGTTTTAAACCCAAATGCCCAGCCCAAGGCAGGGTTTCAATATCATCGGGAAGGATAGATTTAATGATGATTTTCTTTTCTAGGTCGGCTTTTATAATGATCCTTTTCGCCGTTTCATCAGGCTCCAAAACATCCAAAGCCTCTTCAATATTTCCAATGGTCGCCGAAATTCCCCATACTCTTAAAAACTGATTTTTTTCCAATTTTTGCAAACCTTTAATCCGGGAAATAGCAAGTTCTACCAATACACCACGTTTACTTCCTAACAATTCATGCCATTCATCTGCTACTATGCATTTCAGATTTTTAAATAAAGTTGAAGAGCCTTTTTGCGCCAATAAAAGATGCAAACTTTCAGGTGTAATCAATAAAATTTCGGGCATCGATTTCTTTTGTTGAACCTTTTCTGCCTGCGAGGTATCGCCGTTTCTTACTCCAACATGCCAATCTAATTCAAGTTCGGTAAGTGTTTCACGCATCGCTCTTGCAATATCTTTAGCCAGGGAGCGAAGTGGGGTAATCCAAATGAGTTGCAAACGGTCTTTTGCTTTTTTATTGCTTAATTCTGATGCATTTAGCGCCTCTATGGCTATGGCCAAAAACAAAGAAAATGTTTTACCAAATCCTGTTGGAGCATTCACCAATCCGCTGTAACCGTCTAAATAGTTTTGCCAGGCATCTTCTTGAAATTTAAATGGTTTACGACCATTGGCTTTAAGCCATTGCTTAATTTTTTTGTAGCCTTTGGTTTTCGTTTGGTCCATGTATAATTATAATTTCTAAATTTTTAACTTGAAAAGCAATTTCAGTAGTTCTTTGGTTGCATCATTCCCGCCATTTGCTACAATTCCCGATGAAAAATCGGGATATTTTCGCTTCTGTCGGGTTTAAAATAGTTAGGTAAACCTAAGTAAAATAAACCTGACAGGAGCGAGCACGAAACCCGATTTTTTTAATCGGGTGAGTAAAGTGTATGACAGGGCTTTCGGTTCCGATAAACACAGAAACCTGATTTTCTAATCATTTATAAATGTTGATGCCAGTAATTGCCTCAAATCTTCTAATGTATTTATTTCAGCAGCTTTTTTATCTTTCCGCCATCTTAAAATCCGTGGAAAACGAAGTGCCAAACCGGCTTTGTGTCGTTTACTTTCTGCAATTCCCTCAAATGCAATTTCGAAAACAAGTTCGGGTTTCACCGTTCTTACTGGTCCAAATTTTTCTATTGCATTTTTGGTTACAAAAGAATTCACTTCTTTAATTTCCTTATCGGTTAGGCCAGAATAAGCCTTCGCAATAGTAACCAAGTTTTCGCCATCGCGAACGGCAAAAGTATAATCGGTGAAGAAATTTGCTCGTCTGCCACTACCTTTTTGAGCATAAATCATCACTGCATCAACGGTATAAGGATTTATTTTCCATTTCCACCAATCGCCACGTTTACGACCACTGTGGTAATGTGAACTCAGTTTTTTAAGCATAATTCCCTCACTGTTAATTGAACGTGAGGTTTGTCTTAACTCCGCTAATTCCTCCCAGGTTTTACACTTTATAACTGGTGATAGAATTACAGCACTTTCATCTAAACTACCAATTAACTGCTCTAATATTTTTCTTCTTTCACTAAGAGGATGTTCGCGAAAATCATTTGCCTCAAACTCCAGAATATCGTAAACGAAGAACCCAATAGGGGCGTCTTCCAGTTGTTTTTTACTGATCGTTTTACGGTTTAAACGTTGCTGCAAAGTACTAAAAGATAAAACCTGCTTATCCTGTACCGCTAGTATTTCACCATCTAAAACTGCACCATCTGGCAAAATATCAATTAAAAAATGTAGTTCTGGGAATTGCTCTGTTACCAATTCTTCGCCTCTGCTCCATATAAATAATTCACCATTTCTTTTAACAATTTGTCCGCGGATACCATCCCATTTCCATTCGGCTTGCCATTCAGTAATATCGCCTAACTTTTCTGGCTCTTGCTCCAAAGCATAGGCAAGGCAAAAGGGATACGGCCAGGAGTTATCTGTATTTACATGTGCCCCATTAATCAGCTCGGTAAAAGTAATTTCATAAGGATTCCACTTGCCCATAATGCTATGCATAATTTGGGCACTATCCAAACTACTTTGCTTGGCCAGGGCATTCACCAGCATTTTATTGGAAACCCCAATTCTGAAATTGCCTGAAATAAGTTTATTGAAAATGAATCGTTCTTGTGTTTCTAAGGTATTCCAGGCATTTAAGATGAAATCTTTTTTAGTTTCATCGTTTTTACCTTCCAAATCGTGCAAATTTTCAATCCATTTATGCAATTGAATATCTGAAGTTTTTTCTGCAGGTGGGAGGAGCAGGGCAATGGTTTCACTTAAATCGCCCACGTTCGAGTAACTTTCAGAAAATAACCATTCGGGTGTTTGTGTAATTTCTATTGCCCAATATTTAAGCAATGCTGATTTAATTGGTCGACGAGGTTTTTTACCTGTGAACAAGGCGATGACCCAAATCTTATCTTTATCATCGGCAAAATTAAAATAATCTACTAAGGCAGCAATTTTATCATTGGTTTTATTGCTCAATTCTAGCTGCTGAATGAGTTTTGCAAATCTTTTCATTCTGCGCTTATGTTTTCAGTTTCATTCTTTTGATTCTCACCATCCGCCAGATCAACTTTGTTTTCTTCATCGTCTTCTTGCCCAAACTTGGTCATTACTTCTTCTGATTCAATGCCCTCATCATTTAAAAACCGACTAAAAGCGGCCGTGAAACCATGGGTAACATAAACTTTTTCTGCGCCGGTTGCAGTAATGGCATCCATTAGCCCTGTCCAATCGGCATGGTCACTGAGGGCGAAACCAGCATCGGCACTTTGCCAGCGACGGTGTGCCCGAACCTGCATCCAACCTGAGCAAATACCAGTAACCGGATGGGATAAATTCTTAATCCATCGGCTATCACGCATGGCTGGTGGCACAATTACAATTCCCTTCTGTAATTCATCCTTGGTAGTTTCGGGTGTAATTCTAATCGTTTCTGGCAAGTTTACACCAGCATTGATAATTACTTCATTTAGGTTTGCGATACTATTGTGAACATAAATAGGAACACTACCCGCAAGATTTTTAATTAAACGTTGTGCTTTCCCTAAACTATATGCAATTAATACGCTCGTTTTTTGTTGTGGAATATTATCGCTAACCCAACTTTTAATTTTATCGAAAACAAGATCTTGTTTTTGCCATTTATATACAGGCAAACCAAAAGTACTTTCAGATACAAATGAATGGCATTTTACGGGTTCAAAAATATCACTAATCCCATCATCTTCCGTTTTATAGTCGCCTGAAATAACACAGATTTCCCCTTTGTATTCTAATCTAACTTGTGCCGAACCAATGATATGGCCTGCAGGATAAAATGAAATATTTACACCGTTACGAACGATGCTTTCGCCATAATTAAGGGTTTCTACATTTAAATCTTCGCTAATGCGGCGTTTAATTATAGGCTTTGTTAAGGTATGGCAGAGGTAATGTTTATTTCCAAAACGTACATGGTCGCTATGGCCATGTGTAGTTACGGCGTAATCTACAGGCCACCAAGGATCTACATAAAAATCTCCTTGCTTACAGTAAATACCTCTTTTTGTAAATTCTATTAATGCCATGAGTACTAAACAATAAATTATGCTATAAGTTTTAAATCAATATCGGCTAATTAGCCGATAATTTAAAATATCGGGTAATTAGCCGATAAATAGAAATATCGGGTAATTAGCCGATAATTTTTGAAATATGATTTAATAATCCGATATTGTATTATGATTTGCATTATAACAGGTGATATAATAGGTTCAAGAAAGATAAAAGATAGCTGGTTATTGAGTTTGAAAAATGCTTTAAAAGTAGTTTCAAAGCAGAATAATAAGTGGGAGATTTATCGCGGAGATAGCTTCCAGGTAGAGGTAGAGACAGAAAATGCCATTAAAACTGCAGCTTATTTAAAAGCCTGTATCAGAATAAATAAACCTGCAGATGTGAGGATGGGCATTGGAATCGGAGATATAAAAAGCAAGCGTAAAAAACTTTCAGAATCAAGCGGAGATGCATTTGTAAGCTCTGGAGCAGCTTTTGATAGCTTAAAACAAGCAAAAGTTAATCTGGCTATTAAAACTGACTTCCCTGATTTCGATGAAGAAATTAATGTTATGATTAAGCTTTCTTTAATTGCAATGGATAGTTGGGGAATAGTTGCAGCAGAAATGGTCAAGCTGGCATTAGAAAACGAAAATGTGTTGCAAAGTGAGCTAGCCGTGCTTTCAGGCAGAACCCAATCTTTGGTAAGTGAGGCTTTAAAACGTGCTCATTATTCTGAATTGATGGAGATGGATAAATTATACCGTAAAAAATTGAACCAAACGCTTTCGAAATAATGGAGATCTATTTAATTAAAATCATTATAGCGCATTTAGTTGGAGATTTTTTTCTGCAGCCTAATTCATGGGTGAAAGATAAAGAAAGAAAGAAGCTAAAATCAAGCAAGTTATATTTACATGTCCTGGTTCATATAGGATTAATTTTTGTTGTTTTTTTAAGCTTTAATGTTTGGAAAATAGCTTTATCAATCGGTGTATTGCATCTTCTAATTGATGCCTTAAAATCGATCTTTCAAACAAATAAAAATGCCAGAATCTTATTTTTTGTTGACCAGGTTTTGCACTTTAGCTCTATTGTATTGGTATGGAATTTTTTCTATAATGGTTATTTAAATATCAGTTTTATCAATGAAACGCACACGTGGATTATAATTTCGGGCATTTTGTTTTTGACTATGCCAACATCCATCATTATGAAAGTGATTATTGCCAAGTGGTTACCAGAAAGTGATGATGAGAGTCCGAAATCGTTACAGAATGCAGGGAAATATATTGGAATTTTAGAACGCACATTGATTTTTGTTTTCATCCTCACCAATCACTTTGAGGCTGTAGGTTTTCTGTTGGCGGCTAAATCTGTTTTCCGCTTTGGCGATTTAAAAGAAGCACATGATTTAAAATTAACCGAATATGTACTAATTGGCACCTTGCTGAGTTTCGGAATCGCCATAGTAGTTTCACTAATGATTATGGGATTGATAAAATAAATTTTCCCTGCCGCATATTAAGCTTTATGCTAAGCTAACATTAAGGAGCGTGTAGAACATTGCATTCTAAACCCGATTGAAATGTAATACTTTTTTGAGAAACCTCGCAGGTTTTAAAAACCTGCGAGGTTGATTTTCACAAAAAAGATTAAAATGAAAAGCGGGGATATCGAATCCGATTCCCCGCTAAATTGCTTTTCAAATACTAATTCTATTTTGCGCCTGGAGGGCAGTTATCTTTCAAAAACTTAGTATAAGTGAGCGATAAATGCTCACTGGTTCCATCGCCCTCAGAAATACTGTGCGTACGATTCGGATAGCTCATTAATTGGAAAACCTTTCTGTTTTTAATCAATTCGTTAATTAACATTTCTGCGTTTTGATAATGAACATTATCATCGCCAGTACCGTGAATGTAAAGTAAATTACCCTTCAGATTTTTGGCATAAGTAATAGGAGAGCCCTTAACATAAGCTTCTTTGCTTGGAAAAGGAGTGCCCATATAACGTTCCTGATAAATATTATCGTAAGTTAATTGGTTACCAACAGCTGCAATGGAGATACCTGTTTTGTAAATTTCAGGATATTGAAACATTAAGTTTAAAGTGGATGAACCACCGCCACTCCAGCCCCAAACGGCAACACGATCTTTATCCATAAATGCATTTGTAGCCAGCAGTTTTTTTGCGGCCATGGCCTGATCGCGGATATTAATTACACCAATGTTTTTGTAAATACCCTTTCTCCAGGCTGCACCTTTAGGAACAGGCGCACCACGGTTATCCATAGAAATATAGATATAACCATCTTTGGCCATATCGCCGGCATAAAGGGGATTTCTACCGGCTCCATAAGTATCAGAGGCTGTTGGAGAAGCAGGTTCGCCATAAACATAAAATACTACAGGATATTTTTTATCGGGATTAAAATTATCTGGTTTTTTCATCCAGCCATCCAATTCAACACCATCTTCTGTAGTTACTTTAAAGAATTCTACTTTATTTTTAGGTGCTTCTTGTTTTGATAATTGGTTAGTAATGCTACCATCCATGGTGAATGGATTGCCTGTAGTAAAATTCATCCATTCGGTTACCGGCCTTACTGTAGCGCTATTGTAGGTATGACGAGCGAAAGCTGCATTAGGGGAAATATCATAGCTGTGCGTGCCAGGAAGCAGGATAGATGGCGTAACTTGTTCTAACTTGCCCTTACCATCGAGCTTGGTTTTATACAAATAACGTTGTGTGGCATTATTAGGCGAAGCGATGAAATACAAATAGTTATTCTTATCGTCGATTAATTTTACATCGACAACATCGTAATTTCCTTTTGTTACCAGCGTTTCTTTTTTTCCATCACGACTAATTCTATAAAGGTGTGCCCATCCATCTTTATCAGATAAAATGGTAAACTCCTTATTGTCATTTAACCATTTCCACTCATCTTGGGCATCAATCCATGCTTTTGCTTTTTCGGTATAAATGGCTTTAGCAGCGCCACTGGTTGCATCGCAAATAAATACAATACTTTCATTTTGCTCGCGATTTAATTGTTGGAGAATTACCTCATTGCTATTTGGAACCCATTGCATCCGAGGAATATAATGTTGAATATTATCGCCAGGGATATTTAACCAATTGGTTTTAGCAGTATTTACATCGACAATACCAACTTTACAAGCTGATGGATTTTCGCCAACTTTCGGATATTCTACAGGAATGGTGAAGGGATAAATCGAATCGGTATTATTAATCATTAAAAAATTCTTGATTTTGGTAGCGTCGATTTGCCAATAAGCAATAGATTTTCCATCAGGACTCCATCTAAAACCATCTCTGCAATCGAATTCTTCCTCGTAAACCCAATCAAAAGTGCCGTTAATCATTCGGTCTGTTCCATCGGTTGTTAAGGCCTTCATGTTAGTACCGTCAGAATTTTCTACGTACAAATTGTGTTTGCTTACATAAGCAACCTTACTTCCATCGGGCGATAATTTTGCAAACATCAACGATGATGCAGGCTTGTCTTTGCCGATTTGAGTGATCTTATTCGCTGTTAAATCAGCCAACCAATAATCTCCACGCGTATCGTAGCGCCAAACTTTTTTACTATTGGTGTAAATTAAAGCTTTAGTTCCATCGGCAGAAAGTTGAAAACTACGAACTGCAATTGGGGCATCTTTTCCTGAAGGCGTTAGAAGTGTCCGGGAAATAATCGTCTTTTTCTCACTTTTGGGTAGTGTAACAGAAACAATTTCTCCACTGGTAATTTGATAATAAGAATTGCCATCTTTTGCCCAATTTATGCCTTGAGCTTTTGCATCAACAAGTACACAAACGGTAATGCAAACTATTGAGAGTTTGAGTAATAAGTTTTTTATCATAGAAAATTAGTCATAAAAAAAGCTTTTTAACTTTTGGGCTAATTTAAATAAAAGCCGGCAGTTAAAAAGCCTTTGATTGTAAGATATAAGTTAGTTATTCTCCGCCA
Organism: Pedobacter sp. AC163; assembly: GCF_979258665.1. NCBI lineage: Bacteria > Pseudomonadati > Bacteroidota > Sphingobacteriia > Sphingobacteriales > Sphingobacteriaceae > Pedobacter > Pedobacter sp. AC163. The sequence continues at coordinate 127,786 of NZ_OZ409872.1, forward strand.
CCTTGCATTTTCATTAATTCGTCCATAGTTACTACTTCGTAACCTGCCGGAACGTCTTTCGAAATTGCACCCACTTTACCTTCAGCAATTGATTTTAATGTTGTTGTAGTTTCGATACCGCGTTGAACCATTGTAAACTTTACCGGAAATGCACCTAAACCTGGGAAATAGTTTTGAGAACCTACGTTTGGAAGTTCTACATCTTTAGTTGCCCATAATTCGTGAGCGCCACCTTTATCATCTTTAAATGTATATTTTTCAGCATTGTAACCACCTACAGTTTGTTTTTCGCCAGTTGCTTTGAAATCTGAAAACTTAGCAATTGCACCCATAGCTTTTTCTACATCTTCTTTTGATTGTTTTACGGCGAATTGTTTTTGAGCGATAGGCACATCAATTAATAATAAACCCGTTTTTTCGTTGTTATCAGAAACGATACCAATTAAAGCAGGACCTTGTTCCATTTCAATTTTAGTTAAACCATTATTGAATTTAACTTTCATTTCTGCAGGTGGTTCCTGACCGCCCATTGCAGCTTTTTGCTCATCAGTTAATTTATATTCCAAGCCGTAAGTAATCGTACCTTCAGCAATTTTTTTTTGCGCATGTGCGATTATTGCACCACTAACTAAGATTAAAGCGACAACGCTTGTTTTGATTGATTTTAACATGTTTTTATTTAAGTTTAGTTTTTTACCAGTTAATTTTTTCTTTATTTAAAAATGAAGCAATTCCTTTTTTGAAATCTTCACTTTCCCTCACTCTAGCGTTTATTTGTACTGCAAATTCCAGACTTTTCTCCAATAAGGGATTTGTTGTTTGGTTAATTAGCTGTTTTGTGATCATCAACGAATTACCAGAACTCCCGCTACACAAACGTAGTGCAAATTCTTTAACACTTCGATTAATTTCTGCTGAATTTGTTACATAATTTATCAATTTATATTCCAAAGCCTCCTGAGCTGTGAAAGTTTTTCCAGTTAGCAATAATTCTTTAGCTATAGTTTCCTTTACCTTTTGCTTCAAAAAACACGAAACGATAGCCGGTACGAAGCCGATTTTAACTTCTGTATAGCCAAAACTGCTTTCAGGAGTGGCGAAAATAATGTCGCATATTGTGGCTAATCCGCACCCCCCGGCGATTGCATGTCCCTCTACCTGTGCAATAACTATTTTCGGAAGATAATAAATGGTTGTAAAAAGCTTTTTTAAATTATTCGAATCTATAACATTTTCTTCAAAGGTATTTTGTTGTAATTGTTGAAGATACTCTAAATCTGCACCCGCACTGAATGAACCTCCATTTGCTTTTAATACGATCACTTTAACCGCATCATCTTCTGATGCATGAATAAATTTCTCAGTTAATTCCAAAATTAATTGAGGATTTAGTGCGTTTCTTTTTTCGGGTCTGTTGAGGGTTATGGTGGCAATTCTTTCTTCCACACGGTACAAAACCAGGTTTTCCATGTTATTGGGTTAGGTAAACCAAATATGCAGGATTTTTCTTTAAAATATGAGCTTCTATTTTATTATTCTCCGCAAATTTTTTAAAGGTTGCTATTTTATAATCTTTATTTGTAGCGTCGATATTTAAATGTCTAAATGTTAATTCTTTAGGAAGATTTTGCAAATTGTATTTGTTATTAGCTGTTAACCAAACGCTTGAAAATTTACTATCGATTACTATCTTTTTATAATTAAGGTGTTCATCAATCAGTAGAATATTGTACTTATAAAATACAATTTGGTTATCTTTTTTAATGAAATTCTTCGAAACGGTGTCTCTTTCCAAATTGGTAAATCTAATTGCATTAATCTGAGATTGTTGCAGTGCGGGCTCAATAAAGAATTCGTAATTTCTATCGTCTGAGCTTAAATCGGTAAGTAAAATTGCGGTTTTACCATCAATAAATGCAGCTGCATAATTTTTTCTTAAGGTGAAAAAGATAATTTTCTTCTGATGGATAGCCGCCCAATCATTATAAAGGGTAATTGCAGAACAGGCGACATAAATCAACGCGGAAAAGATATAAAATTTAGCACTCTTACTGACAAGCCCGTAAATCAATAAGCCCAAAGCAATACTCATCAAGATTAATTCTGGAAGAGTAATCCATACCGATGAAAAAGTAGAAAATGGTAAATCGGCAATCCGTTTTAGAACGATGTTTGTAGTAACGATTATCCATTCAAAAATCGGGGAAATTTTATCTATAAATGGAACTAGAATAGCAATTCCTAAAACCATAATGAGGATAAGCGGAATAGAGATAAACAAATTCCCCATTAAAAAATAGACAGGAAATTGATGGAAATAATAAATACAAAGCGGAAATGTAACCAATTGTGCCGATAGAGAAAGTGCAATCAATTGCCACACTTTATTCAGCCATTTATTTTTAACGTAGATCCATTTGTAAATCTTTGGTTGAAGATAAATTAAACCAAAAACGGACAGGTATGACAGTTGAAAACCAACATCCCAAATTAAGAATGGATTGTAAATCAGCTGGCAAAATGCCGCAAATGCTAAAGTGTTATATCCGTTTTTATTTCTGGCGAAAGTTTTAGCTGTGATGAAAATTGTGATCATAATCGTCGCCCGGACGACAGATGGAGATAAACCTGTAATTAATGAATAGCCGCAAATCAAACTACAGATGAGGATAAACTTTAAAATTTTAAGTGAACGTTTTTTGTCCAGAAAAGCTAAACAAAAATCTAGCACAAAGAAAATTATCGCCACATGACTACCGGAGACAGAGAGAGCATGGATGGTTCCAGTTTTAGAATAAGCTGCTAGCGTTTCCTTACTTAAATCCGCCCGATATCCTAAAATTAGTGTCGATGCAACTGCAAAAGCTTCATCATCTTTTATCAGTTTTCGGTATTTTGCCACCTGCTTTTCCCTCAAATCCAAGGCAAACTTTATAATCGGATTTCCAGTATTTCTATTAGTTTTAAGCAAGTGCTTTTGGTTGATAAATGTTTGTTCGTAAACGTTTTTGCTGGCCAGCCACCTTTTAAAATCAAATTCAGCGGGATTATATGGGGGTTCAACTTCCAGATATTTTGCGAACACTATCAACTCATCACCATATTTTAATTTTACTGGGCTTAGGCTATCTACCTTCAAAGCCAGCAATAATTGTCCGCTCAGCTTAACGTGGTTCGAATTCTCGTAACCCGAAACTACGTTTGCCGTAAACCTTAAAATATCATTTGTTTGCTCGGGTTCATCATTTATCCAAATTTTTAAGTAAGTATATTTCTTTTTGGCGAAGTAATCTTGCCTCAGCTTGTGATTATTTAAGAGGCATAGTAATCCTCCCAGTATAAAAAAGAAAATAAAAATTAATGATCCTGTTATGCCTTTAAACTTATAGCCCTTAGCCTTTTTGTAAATTATGTTAATAGTTAATAAAAAAATGAAAATCACTACCAACGTAATCTCAGTAATCAAAATCATTCTTTGCGTTGCGATGAAGTAAAAAATGCCAATCCCAATTAAAAAAGGAATTAGAATCCTTGCGAAAATATATTCTGCTTTAAACATATTTTAAAATTGATACCTCAACTGAATTTTTATCTCTGATTTTTTATTGCCTTGTATTTCGTCCAAATATGAACCAACTGTTTCTACATTTTTATAAACAAACATGGCGTATCTTGCCCAAATATTTAATTTTTTAGCAAGGTTATATTTCAGGTTTAAGTAAGTCCTGAAACCTTTTCCACTGTACATTCCGAAGGCAAAACTATATAGCACATCATCTTCGTAGGCATAAATCCGGCTGTTGTAACTTGGTGTGTTGAAATATGCAATTCTCAGATTTCCGGTGACTTTAGAAAACATCGGAGAGTAATCTACATCCTGGTAAATCAGATAGCCAAATTCACGATTTGCTTCGCCTTTTTTATATTGAGAAACTTCCATTCGGTTTTGAAAGCTCCATTTTTTATTGAGTTGCCAACTCACTTCTATGCGGTAGCCTTCTTTCTTAACATCATCCAAAAAGTTAATCGGGACATCCAAATCGGTGTTTTGTTGTTTGTGTTCAGTTTTAAATCTTGCTAAAAATTTAAAGGTTTTGCTCGGGGTGTAAACCGCCTGACTTAAGATTTCGTAACCTTTTGATGGTGCATCTATACGATATTTTAACCAAGGAAATTGGAAGTAATCACCATAAATGGAGAACGCCCATTTTTTGTTTGGAGTGATGTTTAAGCCTGCATACAATCCTTTTTCGTTTATCGCTTCGCTTGCCTCAGCCAGTGCCTGATTAAAAAAATTATGATAATCTTTTTCATAATTCCGATACGTTATTGCAGCAGAAACTACAGGAGAAAGACTGATTAAAGCACCGTTAACGTAAGCCAAACCACTATTTAAACTTTTTCCAACTTCACCAAAGAGATAAATATTTTCGTAGGTATAATTATAATAAGCACCAACATTTGTTAATGAATTTCCTGTAAAACTAGACCGATCGTAAACCGCAGTTTGTGTAATGAAACTATTTCCGTATTTACTATGATAAGCAATGGCACCAATCCCCAATTCATTTTTGGTATATTGAAGTGCTGCTCCATAAACCTGTTGACTCAAAGAATTTTTGTTTTCAATTTCTGTCGGGGTTCTGTGGTAACCACTTTGATTAATTGTTGCTTGAACTAGATTGCCGTCAAAATCTAGCTCCTGACTTGCATCAAGATTTCTAAAAGAGACGAAAGGAGTGATGTCAATATTTTTGTAAAGATTAATTGTTGCGGATACGCCTCTTAAAAAGGAATATTCATTGGCTGAAGTATAAGGACGCAAGCCCAAATCTTTTTTCGCCACGCTGGTAACATCTGGCCCTTTACCAAAGGCAAATCCCGACCACATGGTAACACCTTGTCCAAATTGTAAGGTGTAATCTCCAATTACTAACTTTTTAACTCGACCTAATTTAAATAAGGCAATATTTCCAGAGTAGAAATCAAATGGTTTACCAATGAATTTTTCACCAGCATCTTTATCCATTGTGATTGCGGCTGAAACAATTGTTCCATAATGGTAACGATAGCGGGCTTGAAACTTTTCTGGAGATCCTAAATATCGGTTTCCAGGTAAATCTGTAAAACCTTTTTGCGTCTGCAAAGTTTGTGCAAAACGCATCACTAAATCATTCTCTCCTAAAGTTAAGATATTTTTAAAGCTAAGTTTTTCGTACTCTGTTGCAACACTTAAAGTAACAAAGGGTAACAAACTTTCTACCGTTTTTATATCAAATGCATCAATACTTTGAAGCTCCAATACATTGACAAAATCTCCGTTATCTTTTAGATAGGCAAAGAAGTTACTGATTTGAAGAGGAGACAAAAATACAAGTGTCTTCAATTCTTCTGGTGAAGTTTTGTTAAGATTAATTGGATGCTTTTTATATCTCGTCAGCACCTCAATTAGTTCAGTCATATCATAATCGTCAGGAAGATTTTCTGCTACACTTTCCAAAATATCTCGAACATCAACTTCTTGCTCAGCAATTTGAGCGTTTGCAATGAAACCCGTCACTACAAATACCAATGTTATAAGTCTAAAACGCATAGCCAATTGCAATTTGGGGTGCATAACCAAGGTTGGCATCGTAGGTAGTTGCCATATCAAACAAGAACTTTTTATAGTTTAAACCGAAACCAGCATATTGCTTAAAAGGCTTTGCACTTAAACCACCGCGTAGGCTCAATAAACTGATAATTTTATAATCGATACCCAATCTGACATCAATCGATTCATTAAGTTTTTTACTGACAGATGTAGCAATTAATACCTTATCAGAGGCCAAATAACTCGCACCAACATTAATCGATGTTGGAATTTCTATTAATATTTCAGTGCTGCTGAATTTTTGTTTGGATGGATTACTTAAAAAAGCTCCGAAAGTAAATACATTATTAAAATGGTAAAGCGCTCCAAAATCTATCGAAAAACCTGTTGAAGCACCATAGTTCGCAATTTTAAGCTGATGATAGTTTGCGTTAAGGCCGATTGATAGTTTGTTTCCAAATTTTTTGGCATAAGCAAAACCAATTTTGCTCTCATTGTATTCTGTAAATCCGTAGCGTTGGAAACTAAGTCCAACAAAATTGTTTTTTAAAGGTAGAACAGCAACTAGCGCTTGTGTACTAATTTCATCACTAAAAAGATGTTTAATGTAGTTTAAGGCAATGGTTGGCTGCTCGAGCGAGGTTATTCCCGATGGATTTGCCTGTAGCGCCCAAACATCGGTAACGGCGGTGCCACTGTTGCCCATGGCAGTAAGCCGAGGACCCAGACTGTTTTGACCGAATAAATAAAAAGGCGTAAGGGAGATTAACAATACATTCCATATTTTCATTTGAGGGCGTTAAACCAGTAAATAAAAAATAGGGAGGATTGTGTTTGGTTATTTCAATTTAGTGAAATTAAATTAGAATTGATAACTATAATATTTTTAAAATTCTCAGTAAAAATAAAAACCTCGACTGTTTTCACAATCGAGGCTCTTTTATTATTATTTAATTATTTTTTTGCCTGTTGTTGCTGACGCATGTAATCATCTAAACGTTGTTGAAACTTAGATTTCTTCTTTTTATCATCAGTTGGTCTTGCTTTATTCTGTTGAATTAAAGCATGGATTTTATCATCATCTACCATTTTACGAATTAAGAACTGCTGTCCGAAAGTCATTAAGTTGGCCAAGAAATAATAATAGTTTAAACCCGCAGGGTAACTGTTCAAAACACCTAAGAAAATGATTGGCATGATGTAACCAATGTATTTCATTTGGCCAGTTGCACCCGAAACCTGATTGTTAAAGTAAGTCATGATTAATGTCGAAACTGTCATCAAAACACACATTAAACTCAAGTGATCGCCAATAAATGGAACTTTAAATCCGAATTTAATAAACTCATCATAGGTTGATAAATCTTTCATCCATAAGAAACTTTCTCCACGTAATTCGAAAAGGTTAGGGAAGAAGAAGAAGAAAGCCATTACCAACGGTAATTGTAAAACCATTGGTAAACAACCACCAAGTGGATTTACACCAGCCTTTTTGTAAAGTTTTAAATATTCTTGTTGAACCAAGGTTGGATTATCTTCACCTACTTTGGCTTTAATTTCATCCATTTCTGGCTTCAATACCCTCATTTTAGCCATTGATAGGTATGACTTATAAGTTAATGGAGATAATGCAACTTTTAATAAAATGGTTAATACCAAAATAATTAAACCGAAGTTCCAGCCGAAGTTGTTAAGGAAATTAAATACAGGCAATACGATAAAACGGTTGATGTATTTTAACGGCCAGTAACCTAAATCTACTTGTTTCTCTAAATCGTAACCTTGATCTTTTAAAGCAGAGAATTTGTTGGTACCAAAGTAGAATTCCATGCTGTATGCCTGGTTTGCAAGATGCGCATAAGGTAATTGCATATTAGCATCATAAAATTTAACCTGACCAGGAGCTGTTGGGATTTTTACTTCTAAACTTCCTTTTTCGAAACCATCCTTCGAAATCAGCGTTGCAGAGAAAAAATGTTGTTTAAATGAAAACCACTGAATTTTTCCTTTGCCTAAATCTTCTTTTTCATCTTTTGATACACTTAAGTGATCAACATCGCCGTCAACATATTTATAGTATGGTGCCGAATAACGGTGCTCGCTTTCTAAAGATTTTTCTTGCTGTAATAAAATAGTTTGCCAGTTTAAAGAAATGTTATTTCCGGCAATTACTTGTTGTAAGCCAACCAGGTTGATGTTAAAGCCAACTTTATTACTTGCAGCTTTTAAATCGTAAACATACTCAACATAAGCATTTGCGCCATAATTAGCACGCATGGTTACGGTATTACCAGCTTTAGTAGGAGTGAAGTATAAATCGTTAGTGTTGATTACTTTGCCAGCAGCATTTAAAGTCAAGCCAAATTTATTGGCATTTCCGTCAAATAATATTAGCGGCTTGCCAGCATAGGTTTTTTGTCCTTTAACTTCTACTGAAATAATTCTACCACCTTTATTACTTAGGTTGATTAATAATTTCTCATTCTCTAAAACTGTTTTTGCATCGGTTCCTGTTATTGCAGAACCGAAAGGACCTTTTAAAGCCAAAGAATCTACAGTTGGTGTAGTTGCTACAGCAGTTGTGTCTTTTAAAACTGGTTTAATTCCAGTGTTTTTTAGTGAATCAGCTCTCTTTATAGAGTCGATTCTGGCATTTTCTTTTTTTATTTCAGCATCTTTTGGCCCAAAAAAGTAGAATGATCCCGCCAAGATGATCATAATCAGGAATAATCCTGTAAAGGTATTTCTATCCATTATATTTGTTTGTACTGCTTTTAATTCGTTTTCTTTTTCGCAAACTCCATCGCAGCGGCGACAAATTTAACAAAAAGTGGGTGAGGATTAGCAACTGTTGATTTTAATTCTGGGTGAAACTGTCCTCCAACGAAAAAAGGATGGTTTTTTAGCTCTACAATTTCCACAAGATTTGTTTGTGGATTAATTCCAGAAGCAATCATTCCAGCATCTTCGTACTGCTTTAAATAATCGTTGTTAAATTCGTAACGATGACGGTGACGCTCATTGATATGTGCCTTGCCGTAGATAGCAAATGCTTTCGTTCCTTTCTTAATGTCGCAAGGATATGAACCTAAACGCATAGTGCCACCCATGTTTACAATGTTTTTCTGTTCTTCCATCATGTTAATCACAGGATTTTTAGAGTCAGCTTCAATTTCGGTAGTATGCGCATCTTTTAAGCCCAAAACATTTCGTCCGAACTCAATAACAGCACATTGCATACCCAAACAGATCCCAAAGAATGGAATATTATTTTCGCGGACGTATTTAATGGTATCAATTTTCCCTTCTATACCACGACTTCCGAAACCTGGTGCTACTAAAACACCATTTAAGTGACCTAATTTCTCTTTTACGTTATCCGGAAAAATGCCTTCAGAGTGGATATATTCTACACGAACTTTACATTCGTTTTTAGAACCTGCATGCACAAAAGATTCGATAATCGATTTGTAAGCATCTGGTAACTCAACATATTTACCAACCAAACCAATAGTTACATCAGCTGTCGGATTTTTTAAATGTCCTAAAAACTCTTTCCAGCTTTCCATATCTGGTTCGTTTTTAGTTGGGAGTTTTAATTTAGCCAAAACCGTTTTATCCAACTGTTCTTTCATCATCAACAACGGAACATCATAAATAGTAGACGCATCCATAGATTCGACTACGGCGTTGATGTTAACGTTACAAAAAAGAGCAATTTTTTTTCTTAAATCAGAACCTAAGTGATGTTCAGTACGACAAACTAAAATATCCGGTTGAATACCATATTCCAATAATGCCTTAACCGAATGTTGTGTTGGCTTAGTTTTTAATTCGCCTGCAGCAGCTAAATAAGGCACTAATGTTAAGTGAATTACAATCGCATTCGAACTTCCTTCTTCCCATTTAAACTGACGAACAGCCTCAATAAAAGGTAGAGATTCAATATCACCAACGGTTCCGCCTAGTTCAGTAATAACGATATCGTAATCACCACTATCGCCTAAAATACGCATGTTGCGCTTGATTTCATCGGTTATGTGGGGCACAACCTGGACAGTCTTACCTAGATATTCACCTTTACGTTCTTTGTTAATCACGTTTTGGTAAATACGACCAGTAGTAATGTTGTTTGCTTGTGAAGTTGGAACGTTCAAGAAACGCTCATAGTGACCAAGATCCAGATCGGTTTCGGCACCATCTTCAGTAACAAAACATTCGCCATGTTCATAAGGATTCAGTGTTCCTGGATCGATATTGATATAAGGATCGAATTTTTGAATGGTTACACGGTAGCCACGTGCCTGTAAAAGTTTAGCTAAAGATGCGGAAATGATGCCCTTACCCAATGAGGAAGTAACACCGCCCGTAACAAAAATATACTTAGTCATGTTTGTGATTTTTTACGGCAAATGGTAAATATTGCCGCTTTTTGTACGGGATACAAAGGTAGGAAAATTCCTTGTTTCTGCTGATTTAAAATTTAGATATTTTAAAAATGATAATGCGATGTCTATCAGAAAATTAGCGATTACTTATATTCAATTTCTAACAATATGGAAAGCGAATCCTACTTTATTAGTTATTCTTAGCCCTGTTTTTCATGCCTATCCGATGGGCAATCTCTCTTTTTTTAAGTTTTTTTATCAAGATCAGTTAGATTTATTGAAAGCGTTGTTTACAAATGGGAAAGTTTGATAACATTCCAATAATCTAAAAAAGATTGGTAATTGGGATGTTTACTGTTTTACAACATCTGTTAAACTTTACAAGCAGCGTATTACACTTACACTTGTCAATTTATTATCCTTATCATAAGAATAGGTTTTCGTCGATCCATCTTTAGCAGTGTAAGTTACAGATTTGAAATTCAAGCCTCCAGTTCCATTTCTCCCAATAAAGGTTTGCTTGTTCTTTTCTCTAATTACCTCATTTTGTAGATCAAGCTTTCTGGGATTTAGGCTGTAGGATTTGAAGCCCGAGAAAATGGCATCAGAATCATTTTTATAACTATAAATCATTTCGCTATCTACTTTTCCTTCTCGAATGATACGTCCAAATTTGTCATAAATGTAAGTGATGTCCCAAATGATGGATTGATCGGATCTTTTGGATAACCGACGAACGCATTGCATTTGATCATTTAAAAAAAACGTCTCTAAAGAATAAGGCCTTGAACCACTGAAGCTAATGGTGTGGTATTTATCTTTCTCATAAATAAAAACAGTCGAATCGGTGCTTTTTTCATCACCACTAACAATCTTTTTGATTAAGCCATTTTGATCTCTCAAATATTTTGAATAACCACTTGGCTTACCGTTCATTGTATTGTCCATTGATTGCATTATGTTATTTTTATCATAAACATAGTTGGCGCCATAAGGCGACTTGGTCGTCATTAAACTATCGCCAAACATTTCGAACACTCTATTTGTACAAGTCATTTTCGGACTTCCGTCTTCATAAGTATTACTGTAATGTACTGAACTCGCATTTTTAATTAGCCTTTGAGCATACGATTGATCGGTTACGAACTTTATGTTTAGAACATCTTGCATCTCTGTAACCGCATCTTTTTGATCTCGTTCATCCAACGTTTTAGGAACCAAATCATCAGCACTACTAATATTGAGGTAAGTTTTTATGGTTTTCAAATACTGGTCTGGATTGAAAACTAGTATTGGCTTGTCTTTCCCATTGGAAACAATCATTCCAAATTGTCGTTTAGTATTCGGTCTGTAAAAAACAAATTTTCCATTGGAGTTACTATATTCTACAACACGTTCTTTTCCAATGTCGAATATGGGAAAGTTGCTGTAAACCGAACCAAAATAGGCGTTGACTTCTTTTTCTTTTTGCTTATGATTTTTCCAACTATCGCTTCCATCATTTACACCAAAAAACATCACACTTGGCGCATGGTCATTGATACTAACTGCAGCTTTTTCGTTAGCTGGTTTTTCTTTTAAAAATACACTTTGCGCATTACTAAGCACAGCACAAAAAACAAAATAGCACAACAAAACAGCTCTTCTCATATTAGATTAGTTTAATAGGACATAGGGATGTTGTACGAAGAATAGGGAGTTTTTTAACAGCAGTTATAGTAGATTTTTACCTTTTTTTCTTTTTCGCTCCAGGCGATATAGAGATTTTTTTCTTTACCTAAACGATACTTGAAGCCATTCAAACCAGATTTTTTAAGCTCCTCGTATAGCGCTTTATCCGGAACGTATTTGTCTGCCTTGTCTTCCGGCATCACTGCAGGCTCGAGAAAATTATCTTCAGCAAAAAAATCATCTGCTATGGTTTTTAAGAATACAATCTGCGCTTTTTCTTTCGATAAATCAAGGTTTGGATCTGTATTTCCTAACAAATCGGTTCCTTTTAGTTTTACATTATAAATTTCTTTACCATCAAAATTTTTAATGGTAAAGGTTAAAACCATTTCTTCCGGTTTCCTGCCAGTTAGCTCAATTTTAAAAGTATCGAGCTTATTTAGATCAGAAAATGATTGAGCTATACTTTGATTTACATTCTTAAATTCTATAGAATCGTTGTTTTTCTGTTTGTCAGTTTGGCAAGCATATAACAATAAGGCAACGGAAAGTAGGAGCAGCAATTTTCTCATTTCCGAAAATACAAATTTTAAGTTTTTATAAACAATTAAATTATAATTAGAAGGTATAGCCTACTGATAACCATAATTGGAAATCCAAATAACCTTTCGGAGCAGCTCTATCTTGAAATGTTTCTAAGTTGAAATATTTGCCATAACCTAAGCCTGTAGTGGTTTCTATTAAAAATCTTTTGGTTGGGAGATATAAAAAGCCCAAATTCATCCCTGAACGAATTGAATTCGCCTTGAAATTTCTGTTGTTTCCAAACGATAAAAATCCTGTAGGATGAACATAGGCATTGTTAGAAACGATAGTTTTGTTCAGGTTTCCAATATACAATCCCCAAAAGGGTGTGATCTCTTTGGCCTCAATATCATAAGCATACATTTTCCCTCTAAGCAAAAAACCACTGAACTTGTAGTCTCTACCCCAGTTTAATTCGCCTGATGAATAGGAAAGCTCCAGACCGTATCTCTGGCGAAAGGTTTTCTCAATAGAAAAAGATGGCTGTTTAGCCAATAAATTTAACAAATTGGATTTTACGGAGATACCGATAGGTTCTTGAGAACTAGCCGTTTGAATAATTAGAAATGATATAAAAATGATTACAATCTTTTTCAACGATTCAAATTTGAGGGTATTAAATCATATTTAAGTGTAATTTAAGAATATTATTTTATTCTCGCTTCAAAGCCGCTAATAAGTTATTCAACTTTGATAAATCCTCTGGAGTATCTATTGCAACCGTTTCTAAATCTGTAACTTTTGTTTGAATATAAAAACCATTTTCAATCCACCGCAATTGCTCCAGGCTCTCTGCAATTTCTAATGATGATGGTGGTAGTTTGGTAATTTCTTTTAATGATTTTGTTCTATATCCATAGATACCAATATGCTTATAAAACTGATGTTTCTCTGCCCAAACGCCTGGCTCGCCATTTCTGATAAATGGTATCGGACTTCGGCTAAAGTACATTGCTCTGCCATTTACATCAATCACCACTTTCGGGCTATTTGGATTGTAAATGCTTTCCTGACTTTGGATGGGTTTAATGAGCGTGGCCAACTGAACTTTATCCTCAATAAAACAACTTGCTAATAAATCTATTTGGCTAGGCTCTATAAAAGGTTCATCGCCTTGTATGTTGATTACAATATTAAACCCGGGGATTTTATCAATCACTTCGGCACATCGATCGGTGCCGCTTTGATGCTGAGCAGATGTAAACACAAACTCACCGCCAAATCTCTTAACTTCATCCGCTATACGCTCATCATCTGTAGCAATAACCACTTTCGACAAACTTTTTGCTTTCAGCGCTTGCTCATATACGCGTTGAATCATGCTTTTTCCTGCGATATCAACTAAAGGCTTCCCTGGAAACCGGGTAGAAGCGAACCGGGCAGGAATAATACCTATGGCTAAATTTGCACTATCAATCATGTTTATGGTAGGTTACTTAAGATATAAGCTAAAATAAAAATTAGCGCCAACACAACGTAAGACAATGGATGAGCAAAATTCAGTGTCCAACCTAAAATTCTGATCCGCTTGTGCACAAACAAACGTTTATCATCTCGATTGAAATAAAAAATGCCAAGTTTCCAATTCGAATAGTTCTCGTGTTCAAAATCTTTTTCCGTCATCTTTATAATATAACTAAAGCGATAAGCAAAAACAAATTCTAAGCAAAAAAAGGCTTGTTCCTCAAGACATTAGTGTAACGATGTATTTGAAAATTTAATGTAAAAAACAAAATTAAAACAGACCGTTTATTTCAGCCTCAATTGACTGAATAACAGTACCTAAATCTTCTGGATTGTTGGTGAAGTCCAATTTGTCTTTATCTAGAATCAACAGTTTACCCAGGTTATAATTTTTGATCCACGCTTCGTATTTTTCATTTAATTTAGATAAATAGTCAATCCGAATGCCTGCTTCGTACTCGCGGCCACGACGTTGAATGTTATTTACTAACGTAGGAACCGACGCTCGTAAGTAGACCAGTAAATCAGGTGGCTTGATGAAAGAAGTGATGTTATCAAATATCGCACGATAGTTGTCATGATCACGAGTGGTCATCAGCGCCATATCATGCAGGTTTTCTGCAAAAATATGTGCATCCTCGTAAATGGTTCTATCCTGAATTACGTTCCGTTTATTTACTTCAATATCAGTAATTTGTTGAAAACGACTGTTGAGGAAATAAATTTGAAGATTAAAGCTCCAACGTTTCATGTCGCTATAAAAATCTTCCAGGTAGGGGTTGTTGTCAACCGCTTCATACAGAGCTTCCCATCCATAATTCTTGGCGAGTAAACCCGTTAATGTTGTTTTTCCTGCGCCTATATTTCCTACAATTGCTATGTGCATATATATCTAGATATGAGATATGAGATATCAGATATGGAGTCGAGCATTGTCTCAAATCTCATATCAATCTTCTCAAATCTATTTAAAATTACTAAAAACTTTTAAAACCGATTAAACTACGAACCTCTCTGATGGTTTTCTGAGCACTCTCACGGGCTTTTAATGCACCATGTTTAGCAACCTGTCTTAAATAAGTTTCGTCTTTCGAAAGTTCTTCGATACGCTCTCTAATAGGGGAGTTAAACACAATCATATCTTCAGCCAGTTGCTTCTTCATATCTCCATAACGGATTTGCATTTTATTATACAATCCATCAAAATGCTCAATGGTATCAGGCGTAGAGACAATTTTCATCAAATCAAAAAGATTTTGAATTGCTTCTGGTTTTTCCTGATTTTCTTCTGTTGGTCCGCTATCGCTCACTGCTCTGGCTACTTTCTTACGAATAATTTCAGGGCTATCGGATAGATAGATACAGTTTCCATCACCATCGGATTTACTCATTTTGCCTTTTCCTTCCAAACCAGGTACTTTAACTAAATTTTCAGCATAATTAAACGCAAAAGATTCAGGAAAAAAATCGGCATTATACATCCTGTTAAAACGGTTTCCGAAGTTACGGGTCATTTCTAAATGTTGTTCCTGGTCTTTTCCAACCGGCACTTTAGTAGCTCTGTGAATTAAAATGTCTGCAGCCATCAAAGTAGGATAGGTTAATAAACCAGCATTTACGTTATCCGGGTTAGATCTTATCTTTTCTTTAAAAGAAGCGCTTCGTTCCAATTCACCTAAATATGCATTCATATTCAGATATAAATAAAGCTCCGAAACTTCTGGAACATCAGATTGAACATATATGGTGGTTTCTTCTGGATTAATTCCGCAAGCTAAATATTCCACTAATACATGGCGAACATAACCATGCAAATCACCCGGAGTAGGATGAGTTGTTAATGAATGTAGATCGGCAATAAAAAAGTAGCAGTTATAATCATACTGCATTTTTACAAAATTGGTTACCGCACCAAAATAATTTCCTAAATGTAGCTTTCCAGTTGGCCTAATGCCACTCACCACTGTTTCTTTCATAATGGCACGAAATTAAAAATAAAAAGCAAGCAACGTATACGATATAATCAATTTTATATGAATAGATTTTTTCGGCTTAATTTGATGGATCAATCTTTTGTGATTCATATTATTAAATAACCAATCATTTAATTGGTGGTGGCTAATCAGTATTTGAAATGATAAAGTATTTTATATTTTTGATTATCTATGATTCACTTTCTAAGGCAAGTACACCGAGTATGGTTTTTATTTTGGATAATTTTCTTCTTTATCCTTTTTTATCCAATGTATTACCTCACATCTCGTAATCCAAAATATTACTCCATTTTAAATCTTTGCAGAAAAGCCAATAGTTTCTGTTGCAGTTTGCTTTCCGGCGTTTGGTACAACTATTATTACGAGGAAAAACTAAATTACAAGCAAACGTATATTTATTGTGCCAACCACTCTTCGAATTTGGATATTATGGTGTTTTGTATCATGTGTCATGGTAAATTCCATTTTATGGGCAAAGATGAATTGTTAAATAATCCTGTTTTAGGAATTTTCTTTAAAACAATTGATATTTCGGTAAACCGTGATAGTAAAATTTCTGCCTTTCGGGCATTTAAAAAAGCTGGCGAAAATTTAGAAAAAGGAATGAGCTTGATTATTTTTCCAGAGGGAAAAATAGATGATCATTATCCGCCACGGTTGGGCGAATTTAAAAATGGTCCTTTTCGTTTAGCTATAGATAAAAACATTTCACTCGTGCCAGTCAGCATTACCAATGTTTGGAAAATTAACTGGGATGACGGCGCCAAGTATGGAAGTAAGCCAGGAATTTGCGATATTTACGTCCACAAACCGATAGACACAGCAAAGTTGGCAGACGTTGATTCTGATTTGTTAAAGGAAAAGGTATTTCAACTCATTGAAAGTAAGCTAGTAAAATGAATTTAGACGCAAAAACCATTTATAAAATTGCCGATTTGGCCAGAATTCATATTGATGAAAAGGAAGTTGAAACCCTAATTCCTGAAATGAACAAGATACTTTCGTTTATGGAAAAACTCAACGAACTCGATACCTCAACTGTTAAGCCTTTAGTTTATATGAATGAAACGACTAATGTTTGGCGAGAAGACGTTGTGAAACAAGAGATATCAACGGCAGATGGACTTAAAAACGCCGCAAAACATACTGATCAATTTTTTATGGTTCCAAAAATTATCGAAAAGTAATTTTGTTACTATTGTAACATCTTACCCTTTACGCTTGTCTAAAAACGAAAAAACATGGAGAAACCACTTATTACCATAAAAGAAATTGGCCGTAAATATGTAATCGGATCAGAAGTTATCCATGCTTTAAAATCAGTTTCTTTAGACATTAATAAAGGCGAATTTGTTGCGCTTATGGGGCCCTCAGGTTCGGGAAAATCAACCTTGATGAACATATTAGGCTGTTTAGATACACCATCAAGTGGTACTTACATCTTAAATGGAACGAATGTGAGCCAAATGACTGATGATGCTTTAGCCGAGGTTCGTAACAAAGAAATAGGATTCGTTTTTCAAACTTTTAATCTTTTACCCCGTTCTACCGCGCTTGATAATGTGGCTTTGCCTTTAATTTACGCCGGTAGTAGCAAAAAGGACCGCGAGGCTAGGGCTGCAAAGGCATTAGAAAATGTAAATTTAGGTAATCGTATGGATCATAAACCGAACGAGTTATCTGGCGGTCAGCGCCAACGTGTGGCTGTAGCACGAGCGTTAATAAACAATCCATCTATTATTCTGGCCGATGAGCCAACCGGTAACCTAGATACCAAAACCTCAATAGAAATCATGGGTCTTCTTGAAGAAATACACAGTAAAGGGAACACGATTATCTTGGTTACTCACGAAGAGGATATTGCGCAACATGCACACAGAATTGTGAGAATGCGTGATGGTTTAATTGAGAACGATTACGTAAATACCGATATCAAAAATGTTTCTCCACGCCTGCAAGCTTTAAATGATAGTGGCAGCGATTGGGAAAAAATAAATTAACCCCTAAATCCCCTAAAGGGGACTTTTAGGATTTTGTATAATAATTCCCCTTTAGGGGCTAGGGGTATGAAAATCTACACTAAAACTGGCGATAAAGGACAGACATCATTAATTGGTGGTACTCGTGTCCCGAAATATCATTTACGCATAGAAACTTATGGAACGGTTGATGAGCTAAATTCTCACTTAGGTTTAATCATGTGTCAGGATATTGCTCCCGAATACAAGAAATTATTGAAAGAAATTCAGGATAGGTTATTCACAATAGGGGCAACGTTAGCGGCAGATCCAGAAAAATCGAAAATGAAAATTCCTGATCTACATGAAACTGATATTGTTTTATTGGAACAGGAAATGGATTTAATGAATGAAGTGCTGCCACCTTTAAAGCACTTTGTTTTACCAGGCGGAAATACTACTGTTTCTTACTGCCACATTGCCAGATGCGTTTGCAGAAGGGCAGAACGCTTAACTGTTGAGCTTGCAGAAAATAGCTTTGTAGACGACAAAGTTAGCGTTTATCTCAATCGCTTAAGTGATTATCTGTTTGTTTTGGCACGAAAACTGAACATGGATTTTAGCGCAGAAGAAAACATCTGGATACCTCGGATTTAATAGTGGAAAAATAAGTTTGTTTTGCTCAAAAATTTTAATATACTTTGCGCATTGTTAAGAACAAGAATTTAATTGAATTGAAGATATGTATTGGACATTAGAACTAGCATCGCACTTGGAAGACGCACCTTGGCCTGCAACTAAAGATGAATTAATTGATTATGGTATCCGTTCTGGCGCACCAGTAGAAGTTATTGAGAACTTGCAAGCGTTAGAGGATGATGGCGAACCTTATGAAACTATTGAGGAAATTTGGCCAGATTATCCAACTAAAGAAGATTTCTTCTTTAATGAGGATGAATACTAAATTTTATAAAGCATAAAGAAACCTTTCGCAAAAACGAGAGGTTTTTTTATGACTTCTTTACAACGAAAAGGAGTTTGATTATCAACCAATTAAAAATATAATTTACATTTTTTAAACAAAAGTATTCCAGCTGTGTTAATACATCAACATTTACTTAAAAAATTAACACTATGGGAAATTTATTGTATTTAGTCGCAGTAGTATTGGTTATACTATGGGTGATCGGCTTTGTGTTCCACGGCTTTGGCGATGTGGGTAACATCATTCACGTTTTATTGGTAATCGCAATTATTGCAATCTTGCTTAAAGTTATAGGCAGAGCAACATAAAATATGTTAAGCGAACATTCATCAATTTGCAGCGTAAAATCTTAAAATATTGATGAATTAGAAGGGGTGTTTCATTATTATGAAACACCCTTTCCTTTATCAACGCTTTAACAAAAGTTCTGCTAACTCTAAATCGACAGGATAGGTTATCTTAATATTATTTCTTTCGCCTTCCAAAATGTGAATAGCTTCACCAATAGCCTCAACAACGCTGGCGTCATCAGTAAAACTCACCGAATAATCTTGTCGGTAAGCCTCTTTTAAAATTTTTAAACTAAAGGTTTGAGGCGTTTGTACCAGGAAGATTTCATCTCGCTTCAACGCCGATGTTTTATCGTCTTTAAACATTCTTACACTGTCGCTCGATTGAACAGCAGCAATAACGTTACCATGCAGTTCAGCCTCCTTAAAGCACCCGTCAATCAATTCTTTCGAAACTAACGGACGAACGGCATCATGGATAGCGACAAAACATTCTTCATTAATGGAGTTAATTGCATTTTTAACCGAATAAAAGCGTTCGGTGCCACCATTAATCACTTCGTGTGGTACCCTAAAATTAAACTCTTCGCAAAGCCTTTTCCAGTAGCCCTGTTGTTCTTTGTTTAAAACTAATAAAATTTTAGGTTGAGTATCGCTTTGCGCAAAAGCTTTTATGGTGTGCATTAAAACCGGGAGGTTTTTTAGCAACAAAAATTGTTTTGGGGTTTCCGTCTGCATCCGATTGCCAGAACCGCCTGCTACAATTATAGCGTAGTATTTCATTCGAGTATCTAGAAATTAGTATTTAGTACTTAGACAAATTTATCTAAATACTAAATACTAAGTACTAAAATCTATATAATTAGCATGGCATCACCATAACTATAAAATTTATATTTTTCTTTAACTGCTACTTCGTAAGCATTCATTACATTTTCATAACCACCAAACGCACTTACCATCATCAATAATGTCGATTCTGGCGTGTGGAAGTTTGTAATCATTGAATTAGCAATATTAAATTCGTAAGGAGGGAAGATGAACTTGCTTGTCCAGTCATTTGCAGCCTTTAATGTTCTATTTGCTGATACAGCCGATTCTATTGAACGCATTGAAGTAGTTCCAACTGCACAAATTCTTCTTTTTTCCTCTATGGCTTTATTAACAATATTAGCATCTTTTTGCTCGATGATAAATTGCTCTGAATCCATTTTATGTTTAGTCAAATCCTCTACCTCAACGGTTCTAAAGGTTCCTAACCCAACATGTAGGGTTACTTCCGCAAACTCTACACCTTTAAGCTCAAGGCGTTTCATCAACTCGCGACTAAAATGTAAACCTGCAGTTGGAGCTGCTACAGCACCTTCGTGTTTAGCGAAAATGGTTTGGTAACGTTCTTTATCTTCAGCAGTTGCCTTACGTTTGATGTATTTCGGAAGTGGGGTTTCACCTAGAATTTCTACGTTTTTTCTAAATTCTTCGTCAGTTCCTTCAAATAAGAAACGAATGGTGCGCCCACGAGAAGTAGTATTATCAACAACTTCAGCAACCAATAAGTCATCGTCGCCGAAATATAATTTATTACCTACCCGAATTTTACGAGCTGGATCTACTAAAACATCCCATAAACGTAATTCTTTGTTTAATTCGCGAAGCAAAAAAACCTCGATAGTAGCGCCAGTTTTCTCTTTATTGCCGTATAAACGAGCAGGGAAAACTTTTGTGTTATTCAGTATCATTACGTCTTTGTCATCGAAATAACCCAGCACGTCTTTGAAAATTTTATGTTCAATTTTACCACTGTCTTTGTGTAAAACCATCAAACGTGCTTCATCGCGTTGTTCGGCTGGATTGTTAGCAATTAATGACTCTGGTAAATTGAATTTGAATTGTGATAATTTCATTCTTGATGAATTTTTTGAGGTGCAAAAATACGAATTTAATTCTTCTTTTTCGTATTTTATCAAACGTAATTACAGTATACAATGTTTTGGTTAATTAAATATTGAAAAAGAAGTCGCTTAACTCTGAAACGCCACAAAATTAACTAGTTTTGAAAATGAGTTGTAACCTTTTTATATGCTGTGCATCTAACCATTAATTATGATAATCTTTAGGCTAATAGGGGAGAGTTTTCGTTTTGCTTTTGATGCACTACGCCAAAATAAAATGCGTACCATGTTGTCGCTTCTTGCGATCACAATTGGGATTTTTACCATCATCGCTGTTTTCTCAGCAGTAGATACCTTTCGTGGTAAACTTCAGTCAAGTGTAGATAAATTGGGATCGAATACGATTTATGTTCAAAAATGGCCTTGGAGTTTTGGCGATAACTACCCTTGGTGGAAATACATGAACAGGCCACAGCCTTCGCTTCGTGATTTTGCTGCTTTGAGAGAACGAATGGGGAATGCCCAGGGAATCACCTTTGAAATCTCGACGAGTGATAGGACAATAAAATACAGGAGTAATTCTGTTGAAGGGATAAATGTTTCAGCAGCTTCGCATGATTTTGATAAAACCTGGAATTTCGAACTGCAAGCCGGTCGCTATTTTACTGAAACCGAAAGCAATAACGGCTCACCCGTGTTATTGATGGGAGCAGATGTTGCTGACGGATTATTTGGTGGAGATGACCCAATAGGTAAACAAGTGCAAGTTTTAGGCAGGAGATTAACAGTTATTGGTGTATTTAAAAAAGAGGGCGAGGATATGTTGGGTACTTCTTTGGATAAAAATGTAAATATCCCGATAAATTTTGCCAAGAGCATTCTTGATATTCAAAATGAACGATACGGTCCACAAATTACAGTGCGTGGAAACGATAATGTTTCGCTTGAAGAAGTAGAAAGCGAATTGAAAGGTTTAATGCGATCTATCCATAGAATCAGGCCTGGCCAAGAAGAAGATTTCGCTTTGAATAAAACAACCATACTTTCCAATCAACTAGATTCTATGTTTACTATGGTAAATTGGGCAGGTTGGATTATTGGTGGTTTCTCAATATTAGTTGGAGGCTTTAGTATTGCAAATATCATGTTCGTATCCGTTAAAGAGCGAACAAACATTATTGGTATTCAAAAATCATTGGGAGCAAAAAATTATTTTATTCTATTGCAATTTATCTTCGAATCTATTTCACTATGTATTTTGGGAGGGCTGCTCGGGCTGTTGCTGGTCTATTTGATTGCATTACTACTCGGAGCGCTGACCGGATTTTATATTATACTTGGAGTAAATAATATATTACTCGGCATTTGGATATCTGTCATTATTGGAACGATATCGGGATTCTGGCCGGCATATTCCGCATCAAGATTAGATCCGGTTGAGGCCATCAGAAGCTAAGTTGTTATTCGTCTTTAAGGAATTAGCCAAGACGGATCTTTACTATCAGTTTCGATCTTTTCTATTTAATATTCATATTGCAATACGAAGACTCTAAAATTAAAAAACCCTTGCCAGATCATTTCTAGCGAAGGGTTTTATATATATAAACTGAAAATTCCGAATTACTAACTGCAAATAACTATGCTAGCTTGCCTAGTGCTTCTTTAATTCGTCTTAAAGCTTCTAGTAAACTTTCATCAGAAGCTGCATAGGATAAACGGATATAATTATTGTTTCCAAAAGAATCACCACCAACGGTAGCTACATGGCCAACGTTTAGCAGATACAGCGCTAAATCAGACGAGTCTTTGATGATATTTCCATCCGCATCTTGTTTACCAAAAAATGAACTGATTTCTGGAAAGAAATAGAATGCGCCATCTGGAAGGTTCGTTTTAACACCAGGGATTTCGTTTAGTAAATTATAAACCAATTCTCTACGACGAAGAAATGCTTCTTTCATGGCTAAAACACTGTCCAGACCCTGCTCATAAGCTACGATGCCCGCTCTTTGTGCAATTGAACAAGTTCCTGAAGTGGTTTGTCCTTGTAATTTATCATTTGCAGCAGCAATTTCTTTGTTTGCTGCGATATAACCCAATCTCCAACCGGTCATTGCGAATGCTTTCGAAAAGCCATTAACAATAATTACTCTATCTTTAATACTGTCAAATTGTGCGATAGATTCGTGCTGATCAACAAAATTGATATGCTCATAAATCTCATCCGACAGGATATAAATGTTAGGATGTTTCTCAAAAACCTTAACTAAAGCTGCCAATTCATCCTTGCTATAAACTGAACCAGTAGGGTTACATGGCGATGAGAACATAAACAACTTCGATTTTGGTGTTATAGCCGCTTCTAATTGTTCAGGCGTAATTTTGAAATTGCTCTCGATATCTGTATCGATGAAAACTGATTTTCCTTCCGCTAAAACAACCATTTCCGAGTAGGAAACCCAATATGGCGTAGGAATAATCACTTCATCATCTGGATCTATCAATGTTAAAATTACATTTGATAGCGATTGTTTTGCGCCGGTAGAAACTACAATTTGCGAAATATCGTAATCGAGATTATTTTCGGTTTTTAATTTGTTAACAATAGCTTGACGTAAATCTGGGTATCCTGGAACTGGAGAGTAACGGGTGTAGTTATCATCTAAAGCCTTTTTTGCGGCATTTTTAACATGTTCAGGAGTATTGAAATCGGGTTCACCAACACTTAAACTTATAATATTAACACCTTTTGAGGCCAGTTCACGGCCTAATTTGGTCATTTTAAGTGTCGCAGATTCGGATAGATTGTTGATTCTTTTGGATAAGGTGCTCATGGTTAATTACTTTGAACGCAAATATATAAACCAAATATTATTCTGCACTAAAAAAGGCATAGTTTTTCTCATTTAATTTGAGTGATAAGCGTATTTTTGTGAAAAATATCCCGTGACGATTAAAAAGCAAGCGATTATAATTTCATTAGTGGTTAGTATTTTTTTAATGCTAGCCAAATTTGTGGCTTATTTCATCACGGGCTCAAATGCCATTTTAACCGATGCAGCCGAAAGCATTGTAAACGTAATTGCTGGCAGTTTTGCGTTCTACAGCATCTATTTAAGTACGCAACCCAGAGATGAAAACCACCCTTATGGCCACGGAAAAGTAGAATTTTTCTCTGTCTTTGTTGAAGGAATTTTGATTCTTCTAGCAGGTATCATTATTATATTCAAATCATCTTACAATTTAATTTATCCCCATGCCGTTGGGCAGCTTTTACAGGGGACCATAATTATAGGAATTACTGGTTTGGTAAATATGATCGTTGGTTTGTATCTGGTTAAAGTTGGGAAAGAGCAGCATTCTATAACGCTACAGGCTGACGGAAAGCACTTACTTACAGATACTTATACTAGTTTGGCTATAGTTCTCGGCTTAGTGCTTATTCAAATAACAAATATAATTTGGTTGGATAGTCTGCTTTCTGTTATCGTTGGTTTTTACATTGTATATTCTGGGTATAAGTTAACAAGAAGTTCAGTTGGTGGCTTAATGGATGAAAGCGATTTTACCTTAGTAGAAGAAGTTGTTGATGTACTGCAGAACAATAGGCATAATCCCTGGATTGATGTTCACAATCTTCGTACCCAACAATACGGCCCTGATTTTCACATAGATTGCCATGTTACATTGCCTTACTATTTCGACTTGAATCAGGTTCATAGAGAAATTTCACAGATTGATGAACTTATTAATAAAAACGGCATTCGAAAAGCAGAACTATTTATCCATGCCGACCCGTGTTTGCCTGCATGCTGCCATTATTGCCACATGAGCGAATGCCCTGTGAGGGCAGAAGCCTTTAAAAAGGAAATTATCTGGACGCCTGAAATTGTGATCAAGAACAAAAAGCATTACGAAAATGAGTTACTTTAATGTACGTGTTTATGGTTTGCTAATTAATGCTAACCAACAGATTCTAATTAGCGATGAAGAGGAGCATGGCTTTCGTTTCAGCAAATTTCCTGGTGGTGGTTTGGAAATTGGCGAAGGTCTTATTGATGGGCTAAAGCGAGAATTTATGGAAGAATGTAATGCTGAGATAGAGGTGTTATCACATTTTTACACGACTGATTTTTACGAAAAATCTTCTTTTAACGATAGTCAGGTGATAAGTGTGTATTACCTGGTTAAAGAAAAGGCACCTTTACAACTTGCCTTTAAAACAAAAATTTACGATTTCGATGTAGAAGGAGAAATTCTTCAAGCCTTTCGTTGGGTTGCGATAAGCGAATTGGATGTGAACGCAATTACCTTCAAAACGGACAAAACTGTTGCTGAACTACTAAAGAATGGATTGAAATAGCAAGCAATTATTTACAGTACTTGTAAGAAATTTTTTAAGGCATCATTTACAAAGTAATTCCATCCAGCTTTAAAACTTTCTTTTTGGAAATCTTTACCATTGTCGGCAAAGGTTTCAACGCCTGTATGAGTTAGTTTTAGCCGGGTATTGTTTCCCTGCTCAAAGATTTCCCATTTCACTATTGAGCTGCCTGGGTAGTTATCATATTTCCATGAATAAGCAATTACACCTTCTTCATCAACTTCGGTGATCTCACAAAGATGTAAGTATTTTGGTCCTTCGTCAGCACCACCAATAAAGTCGAACTTGAATCCAATCCTTGGTTCGAACTTATCCAATTGAAAATACCATTGTTTAAGTTGGTTGTTATCTGTTAAGGCTTGCCAAACTTTATCAATTGGCACATTGTAAACACATTCAGCTATTAGCGGATTAGCATCCATAGGCTCAATTTTAATGATTTAAATTAGCCCAAAGGCATTTTGCTGAAATCCATGAACAAGATACTCCACCTTTGTCCGTCAAGATCTATGAATCCACAACCGTACATCCAGCCGTCTTTATAACCAGGTTCGCCATAAATAGAGCCTCCAGCTTCTACTACTTTCTTAGCCAAATCATCTACTTCCTCCGGACTCTCGGCATCGAAAGAAAATAATACCTCGTTTCCAGAAAAATTTTCTGAAACTGCGCTACCGGCAAAACCCTCGTATAACGATTTCTCAAAAAGCATTAAAACCAGACCTGCATCACCAACCAGGAAACTCGCACTATCTTCGCGAACACCATATTGCAAGTTTAATTTGAAACCAAGGTTGGTAAAAAATTCTTTCGATTTTTTTACATCCTTAACTGGAAGATTTATCCATAGTGATTTGATCATAGCTATAAAATTTTATTAAACTTAATCAGATTTTCAAAAGAAAAAGAATGCTATTTATGAAAATTTACGGTGTGAATTGAGCCAATTTGTTACTTCTTAACGGCTTTCTTCTTATATTTCTTAGCTAAATCTTCTGGTGCTACGGCGCAATAAGAAAGTCGAACCGCATCATTAAGAACTTCGTCTTCTATGAAACTTAATTCAAAAATTGTCCATCCTTGTTTGCCCCAGCCTGCCTGTGCAGGATAGATTGCTGATGGGTCTAAATCCGAAAATTTATTCTGATCTTTTGGCGACAATCTAAAAACTGCTTTTAAGTTTGAGTTATCAATAGTAATGAAGATTTTATCGTCAACTTTAAACGAGTTTTTGTTGGCATTTGGTGTTTCTACTACGTCTTCAAAAGACAAGGCAAGTTCTCTAAAAGAATCTGGAGATATCATAATATGTGTTTTTAAATAAGCTTTAATCGAGCTATCATTAAGAATTTGATTTAGCAAACTTACATCAATTTTAAGCTTTTAAGTATTTTATATCTAAATCGAAAGGTAACGAATTGAAAGATAACTGATAAAATTAGCTCGCAAATTTCGAGAGCCTAAATTACAATTTATATAGTTTCTGCGGAAATTCTGCAGCATGATTAAGAATTAAATTGAGAATATAACTGTTGGATTGATATACTGACAAATCACTTTTGATAGGAGCTAAGCCGTCCGCTAAATAGGTTTTATCTTTAAAATATCCCATTCCGTAGAATCTTCCATTTTCTACCACAAGACAACTAAGTTCTTCTGCCTCGCGTCCATCATCAACCAATGCGAAGCTGGGCTGTAAACTCTGGAGGTCAGCTAGCGCATTATTTAAGCGCTTATTGTAAACGGCAACTGTTTCTATACCGCTACAAACGCCAAAGCATTGTCCATTATCATGTGCAGTGCATTTTGTAGCCGTTTTTTGAAGATAGCAGAGCTTAGCGCAAAGTTGATATTTTTCAATTAGTTGATTCAAAAAATTGTAACCTTCTAACAAGCTATTAAAACTTTGAAGAGATTTATTGTTTGTCTTATGCTTATCTATCGCCAACCTTAAATAACCATTTTGGTCTTCAAAAACATAAAGATCATACTTATGCTCATAACGCTTCAAGGCTCTGTTATTTTCTGGCCAAAGTCTTTTAATTTCGTTCGCTTCTAAAATTAAAGCCATCAACTCGGTGCCGCAAACTACATAATCAACATTATAAATAGTACGTAAAAAATCTTGTCTTTGCTTATTAGGTTTGTTGCCGGTAAAGTGGCTTATCACTCGTTTTTTTAAGTTTTTAGCTTTTCCAACATAAACTATCTTTCCCTTATTATCCTTAAAATAATATACGCCAGGTTGGTTGGGCAACCTTAAAATTGAAGCACGATCTAGATGTGGGGGCAAAACCTGTTCTTTTGAACTCTTCTTTAACATTTCGGCAATAATACCTTCGTGATCGGTTTCTAAAAGCATATTAAACAATATACTGGTTGCATCGGCATCTCCTCCGGCACGGTGTCGATTTTGAATGGAGATATTTAACGCACTACATAGTTTGCCCAAACTATATGAAGCCTTTCCTGGGATAAGTTTTCTACTTAGTCTTACAGTGCAAAGTTTACGGCAGTTCAAATCGTAACCCGCAGCCGATAAATGATGTTTTAAAAAAGAATAATCGAAATTAACATTATGGGCTACAAAAACTTTTTCATTCAAAAGCTGGTAGATTTGCAGTGCGACATCCTCAAAGTGGGGTGCGTCTGCTACCATATCGTTATCAATCCCTGTTAAAGCAGTGATATAAGCAGGTATAAATTGCCTTGGATTGATTAAGGTTGTATAGGATTCCACCACCTGATTTTCATCATGAATGTTTATGGCTACCTCAGTAATTCCATTTGCAGAGGCATGGCCTCCCGTGGTTTCTATATCTACAACTGCGTACAACATCGGCAAATTTTCAAATACAAATCTATACTAAAATATTTAGTAATAAAAATAATTTTGAGCTATTTTTTGATGGTTTTTTTAGTTGTATTGCATTTTTAGTAATGCTTTAAAACAAAACCAGCGAATACGTAATAACGCAATCGCTGGGTTAACTATTATTAATATTTTATTAAAGCTTACTCAATAATTTGCTTAAATTAGGCTTAATACCTACGCTAACAGGAACGGTGTTAAATACGCGATTTTGAATTTTACCAAAACCATACATATAACTAACCTCTACGAATAAGTTGGCGCCGCCGATATTGTATTCAATTCCACCGCCACCTTCAGCAATACCTAAACTATTGGTTTTGTTTTCCATATTTACCTGCAATGTATTGGCATTAACCCCAGCTTGAGGAGTCAAAATAAAGCCGCCACCTGCACCAGCGAATCCATAAAAAGCCCATTTATCCACTATCTTACGATACCCTAAAGCAATGTTTAATAAATAAGTAGTGGATCTGCCTTTCTGAATGGTATAAGTGTAACCGGGGTCAGCAATCTGTTGGTTAAATGTAAAAGCATGCAAACTCACCTTTGGATAAACGAAAAAGCCTCCGTTACCTACCGCTAGATTTACCCCAAGGGAAGTTGAGAATTTCGGTTTAAAGTAATCTGCTGTTTCGCCCATCGGGAATGCAAAACCAATTCCACTCATAGAATAAAGTTTATCAGGACGGTTACTTTGTGCGCTAGCTTTCATTGATATTGCGGCGCAAAGCAATATAATCGGGGTTAGTAATCTTGAGTTCATATATGGTTTTTTAATTAGCAATTAGCTTATTTACTTTTCGCAGTAAATCTGAAATGTTAAAAGGTTTAACTAAATAATCATCCGGGTTTAGTTTTTGCGATACGATGTAATTTTCATCATAACGGGCAGAGGCCATTATTACCGGGATATTTTCTGTTTCAGGATTTAGTCTTAGCTCTTTGAAAACTGCTCTGCCATCCATTCCGTTCAGCATAATATCCAGAATAATTAAATCTGGCATAAACTCTTTTATTGTTTTAAATATAAATCTTGGAGATAATAATGGGTAAACGCTGTAATGCTCGGTTTCTAGTGCCATCTGAAAAACCTCCAAAATATCGGGATCATCATCAACAACTAATATTCTTTTCAAAACGGATCTTCAATTAATAAAAAATAGACTATCCCTAATACAAAGAAACATCAGGAATGTTTTAACCGCTATTAAAAACTTAAATTAAACTTCCCGATGACATCAATTATCAGCTATCTTTCAAAGAATTGTTATTTGCAAATTCGGTAAAAAGCAATTTGTGCGAATCTTCAATTGTATATGAAATTCCGCTGGCAAGCAAAATTTGATTACCTAAAACACTTTTAATGTGCTTTTTAGAAATGATTGTATCGGCACTAATCTGGATAAAACCCGGGTGCGATCGCAACATATTAATCATCTTCGCGAAGTTTATTTTTGCACTTGATATAGATAGCTCCGTGGTAATAAAATTAATATCGTGTTTATGGTCCTCGACAGCAATCAAATCCTCAAAATTTACTCTTACTAATTCGTCATTCTCATTATGTAATGGAATGTAAAAGTAATGATCATTAAAGATGGATAAAGTTTGATGGTCGGTTTTACCAGTAGGAAATAAATTATTAATGGTTTTGGTGAAGTTAAGAATAGAATAGGGCTTCAATAGGTAGGCATCTGCTTCAACTCTAAAGGCATCTAATGCATATCTCGGATGAGCTGTGGTAAAGATAAGATGCTTGGCCTTTTGTCTCAATAAACCAGCGAGCTCAATACCAGAAAGCGCAGGCATCTCTACATCTATGAAAATAATGTCAACAGGGTTTGCCATAGATATTTCTGCCAACGCCTGCAACGGTTCAGTAAAAGTTTGAACTAATTCCAGTTCGGGCAACTTTTCCATGTAAGCAATTAGATTTTCTAAGGAATGGGGATCGTCATCAATGGCGATGCAACTTATAGACATTTTGTGAGTTTTAGATGCTGCAAAATACAATTTAGAGTGATAAAATCGAAAAATAATTTATAATGTATTGGCAAATAGTAGATTTAATTGTGTAGTGTTAATTTTACGGATATGAATTAATAAACTGCAAGCACATATATTTTATTAGAGGTATAAATATGCGATTAATAATAATAAATATGTAGTTTTAACATAAATGATTGATGTGATTTACAATTTATTGACCATTTGATAATATTTCGGGTTTAAAACCGTAATAATCTTAAGATGATTCTTAAATACAACTCAGTAATTATCTACCTAAAATACATTCCTATGAAAAACAGAACCGCCATCACTACTACGTTGAATAAATCTATCACCAGAAAAGTGATTGAATTGCAAGAGTTAGGATATGATTGTGATTTCCTTTTGCTTGCAAATGGTAATTTACTGTGTATTCAAACCAATCGGAAATACCCAATTAAATCGGTTTCGATAGAAACAATGGAACACGGTTATGATTTTTTTAGTCAAACATATAAACATGTTCACACCATTGTTACGGGAAATGGAGAGAGTGGGGTTCTGCTAACTGAGCGAGCCTACAATTGAGTTTTAATTAGCGTTTTGAGTACTAAAATTCGCTGGTTTCGACTGAGCATTCCAACGGAGCTGCCTTGCAATTTTAGTACTTCGAAATTGTAAGTTTTGTTTCGGATAGAAAAAAACTATTCGACTTTCTTTTTGTTTAGATTTTATTGAATATATTTAAACAAAAATGACTTATACCATTTCAGATCTAGAACAGCTTTCGGGTGTACATTCGCATACCATTAGGATTTGGGAACAAAGGTATAATGCTTTGACACCTATGCGATCACAGGGTAATACTAGATTGTATGATGATGAACAGCTTGTAAAGCTATTAAACATCGTTAGCTTAAATCAAGTTGGTTTAAAAATTTCAAAAATTTGTAGTCTCTCCAACGAAGCGATAGAAGATCTTTTAGATCAACAATACGAGCATCAATCTGACGATGATCTGGCTGAATTCTATCTGTCGAGGTTAATCAAGTTTGGTTTAGAATTTAATCACTTAGCTTTTAACAATCTACTCAACGATTGCATGCAGATAATGGGTGTTACCAATACCTACCGTAGGGTAACATACCCTTTACTTGTTCGTTTAGGTTTGATGTGGAGAAAAGATGATATTTGTCCTGCCCACGAACATTTTATCAGCAACATTATCAGACAAAAACTTTTTGCCCAGATCGATAAAATAAGTACCACTAACCAGGATTCCGCTACCTGGCTACTTTTTCTACCCGAAGATGAAGACCATGACATCGGTTTAATTTTCGCTTACTACCTGCTTAAACTAAATAATCAAAATGTTATTTTTTTAGGCAATAGAACACCATTAGATTCTGTAAGCGCTGTAATTTCGACAATAAATATTGATCACGTTTTGCTTTTTATGGTTAAATCAAGAGCAGAAGAATCAACAAATATATATATCCTTAACCTCACTAATAAGTGCAAAACTGCTAAAATTCATCTGGCAGGAAATGCAACAGTTATAAAAAAACTTAAAAATATTGATCATATCAATTGGTTTAAATCGCTTGATGAGTTCGAAAAATCAATACAAATCCCTATTTAACATGAAAGAAATTTTCGATCAACTATCGGCCAATTGTAGTAAACTCACCACCACTAGTTATAGTACCAGTTTTTCTTTTGGCATCTATTTTTTAGGTAAAGAGTTGCGCCAACCCATTTATGCTATATATGGTTTCGTTCGTTTAGCGGATGAAATTGTTGACAGCTTTCATAATTTTGATAAAAAGTATTTACTCGAAAAATTTAAGCAGGACACCTTCGAATCTATCCAGTTAGGCATCAGCTTAAATCCTGTGATTAATTCTTTCCAGAAAGTAGTTAACGAGTTTAAGATTGATCATGAACTCATTCGTCTTTTTCTTAGAAGTATGGAAATGGATTTAGAAGATAAATTGTACACGCAAGATTTATATGATGAATACATTTTGGGTTCAGCGGAAGTTGTAGGGCTTATGTGCTTAAAAGTGTTTACCAATGGCGATGAAAGCGAGTATAATAGACTTAAGCCTTATGCGATGAAGCTGGGTTCTGCCTTTCAAAAAGTTAATTTTTTGAGGGATGTGAAAGCAGATCATCAGGCTTTGAACAGGAATTATTTCCCTAATGTGAATTTAGCGGCGTTCTGTGATAACGAAAAACGAAAAATTGAGCAAGAAATAGAGGAGGAGTTTAATGAGTCTTTGGTTGGCATTAAGATGCTCCCGTTAAGTTCGAGAAACGGCGTTTATTTATCATATATCTATTATAAAAAGTTATTTAACAAAATAAAGGGATTAAGCGCAGAGAAAATTATGACTGAAAGAATAAGAATACCTAACCACCATAAGATTGGTTTAATGTTCGATTCTATGATCCGCCATAAATTAAACGTGATTTAGTTTAATGGAAGAACACGTAATATTAGTTGATCAAAATGATATACCGCAAGGTAAAATGGAGAAATTAGAAGCCCATCAAAAGGGTGCTCTGCATAGGGCGTTTTCCATTTTTATCTTTAATGATAACAATGAGCTTTTATTGCAGCAACGGGCCCAAGGAAAATACCATTCCGGTGGGTTGTGGACTAACACTTGCTGCAGTCACCCTCGGGAAGGCGAGAGCAATTTAGAAGCCACACAGAGAAGGTTAGGGGAAGAAATGGGAATGAGATGTGATTTGAGTTATGCCTTCAACTTTCTTTATAAAGTTAAATTTGAAGATGGATTGACGGAGCATGAACTTGATCATGTTTTTTTCGGCAGATCTAATAAGAAGCCCGTAATCAATCTAGACGAGGTGATGGATTTTAAATACATGACCCTCGATCTGTTGAAAAAAGATATTGAATACAACCCAAACAACTACACGATTTGGCTGAAAATATGCTTGGAAAAAGTAATTCAGCATATGGAATTCGTTGAAAATAAAAACGGGCATACAGCCTAAGCCATATACCCGTATCTAAATTAACGCTCTCGAGGACAAATATAGAAGTAGTTTATATAATTCCTAAATGTTTAACAATTCTTTTACTTTAAGATTATAGTTCACTGTCATCGTTAAGAAATACAAGACGAAACATCGGTATTTGTGGTAGAAATTATTGTTTAGAATAATTTCTCTGACAAAAATCGCACACATAACATTGCCTGTGTGTCTTCCCGAGTTCTTGTTTAGTAACCTTATGATCTGCAGCGCACTTCTTCTGCAGATACACTTCCCAATGCTTACTCAATGTGTTTTCCTTTTTCCAATCCAGAAAATCAAAGCTATATCGTTGGCTTTCACTAATAACCTCTTTAAGTTTAGCTAAAGGAATATCTTCAATTTTACTAAGTGGATGAACTTTAGTTCTATATAACACTTCGTTTTTTATGATATTGCCAACGCCTCCAAAAATCTTTTGATCTAATAATACATCGCAGATATAGGAAGATGCGGTTTCTTTCAATTTTTTTAGTGCCAGTTTGGGATCCCATGATTTAGACATAACATCAGATTTCCAGTCGTAATGTTCGTTAATATCACCCTCAAGTAGGTCAATTTTACAGGTGTAGAAATTTAGCTGATCATTTTTAAAGGTGAGTCCAAGTTTGATTGGTGTTTTTTTACTATCATTTATTAAATATGTTCCGAAAAGCATGAAGTGAATACGGACAGTAAAATCATCAAAACAAATTAAAAAGTGTTTTCCCCAGCTCTTGAAATCATTAACCTTTCGATGCAAAAGCCGGTCTTTATCAATAGTCGTCACATTTCCTGTCACTTCCAAAACCTCAGGTTTTCTTAAGTGCAGTCCAGCCACCAAATCTTTTAATATCACAATTGATGGTCCTTCAGGCATCTGCTAGTTTTTTAAATGAGTAATGTTCTTTGATATAATAATTGAAATATCTGCCTTTTGATCTGGCAGCCTTGAAGCTTTCGAATACCTTCTGCGGCACACCTTTATATTGATAGACCATTCCAGAGACAAAGGTGATATTGAGTGCTTTCGCTTCTGGATTATAACTAAAATGATCTATAACGGATGATGGCATAAAAAGTATTTTCTTAACTCAAATTTTTACTCTCCCTTAAGTTCTGATTCTTCTTTGGCTGCTCGAATTTTCTCTTTCTTTAAATCAATTCGTATAATATTATATAAGCTCATGTATACATTTGCAATCCAAACAATTGCAAAGAACGCTATAATGTATCCTCTCCAATCTGGATAGATAAGCGTGTATTTCGTAATCAACAGGATAATCAAGGTGATATAGTGACTGAAACAATATTCGCAGGTGAACACATAAAAAAATTTCCGCTTAATTAGCTTGTCGCAATTTTTAGATCGATCAACACAAAATTCTCTCGCCTCTCTAAAAATTTCTTCTTTGGTAACCGTCCAGGCGATGCAAGCTACGGGGAGCGCTAAAACAAAAATGTAATAGATGTGTGGTTCCATGAAATCGAATTAATTTTAAATACAACCTTCAACCATCGAAAATGTTTAGATCCTGAAGTAAACATTTTAATGCTACAACTGTTTAGTACTTCAAAAACCATAATTATGGAAAGATCAGAAATTGTATCTCTATTAGAGGTTATCAATCAGCAAGTAAGTTCTCCAATTTTAGGCGGGATGGAAGATGATTACGAGGTATTGGAAAGCATGGGCTTAGTTAAAATTAACAGGGAATCTATTCAATGGACAGCCGTGATGACACCAGCAGGCAATGCGTATCTAGGGCATGATTAATTGACCGTATAGGTTAATGATATTAATATAAATCTTCTAAATTTGTGGCGAGGTTAGCACGTGACCTATTTTTATAATTGTTACGCTAATTAAGCTTATGAATGAAATTCAACTAAGAACGGTTAGTGTTACGCGGTATGTTACGCCTTTGCGAGAGGGCGGATCAATGCCTGCAATTGCTGAAGCCGACGATAATTTCTTATACGTATTAAAATTCCGTGGCGCCGGCCAGGGAACAAGGGCATTAATAGCCGAGCTAATTGGTGGCGAAATAGCAAGAATTTTGGGCTTACGGGTTCCGGAATTAGTTTTTGCTAATCTGGATGAGGCATTTGGAAGAACCGAGCCGGATGAAGAAATTCAAGATTTACTAAAAGCAAGTGTCGGTTTAAATCTCGCACTTCATTACTTATCAGGTGCCATAACTTTTGATCCAACAGTTACTACTGTCGATGCCAAACTGGCCTCGCAAATTGTGTGGTTAGATTGTTTTTTAACCAATATGGATCGTACATGCCGCAACACCAATATGCTCATTTGGCATAAGGAACTCTGGCTCATCGATCATGGTGCGTCGCTATATTTTCACCATTCATGGCAAAACTGGAAAGAACAGGCTACGAGACCGTTTTTTCTGGTAAAAGACCATGTTTTATTGCCTTGGGCATCTGAGTTAGATGTTGTTGATCAGGAATTTAAATCGATCTTAAATCCTGAAAAAATTCGGGCAGTTATCAACTTAATTCCGGATGATTGGTTGGAAGGGGAGACTAACTTTGAAAGCAATACAGCACACAGGAATGCCTACTCGTATTTTCTGGAAACCCGTTTAGCAAATTCTGAACTATTTTTAAAAGAAGCGCAGCATGCAAGAGAAATTCTTATTTGAGTATGCCGTGATTCGTGTTATGCCTAGGGTAGAGCGTGAAGAATTTATGAATGTGGGCATTATTCTTTTCTGTGCAAAAAAGAAATTCTTGCAAAGCATTTTCATTGTTGATGAAGTTAAACTATCTACTTTTTCAGCTAAAATCGATATTGACGAAGTACAGGCAAATCTTTCAGCTTTTGAACGAATTAGCATAGGCGCAAAAAATGCTGGTCCGATTGGTCAATATGATCAGGCCTCCCGTTTTAGATGGCTTACTGCCACTAGAAGTACTGTAATTCAATGCTCTAAAGTACACCCTGGTTTTGCCACAGATCCTTACGAGACGATGATGAGGCTCCATCATGAATTGGTGTTGTAATTGCAAATTAGTCTCATTAATTATATAATTCACTGATTTTTTTTTATCCTATCCATTGTTAAAAGAATATTTTAAAAAGCTTCAAGATCTACTTAATACAGAGCGTGAGGCAGATCTGCAATCCTATCTAAAGCTTACAGAAAATACTTCGCCTGCCGATCGCCGTTCCCTGGGGCTTACCTGGTATCCAATTGCTATCCGAAATAATGAGATCGGAAGGGGCGATTATTTAACCGTGGAGGTGGAACGTACAACACATCAAGATTTTTCTCATCAGTTTAGATTTGGATCTTCTGTGGTGTTATTCTCCAATCATGATCCAAAGGAAGATCAGCTAGAAGGAATAATCACCCACCAAACGGGCACTAGAATGAAAATCAACTTTCGGGTTGATGAATTGCCAGATTGGACAAGAGATGGTAAACTTGGTGTCGATTTGTTATTCGACAACAACAGCTACGATGAAATGCAAAATGCATTGAAACGAGCGTCAGTTCTTTCGGAAGATGATTCAGAAAATAAACTGATCAGAATATTGGCCACAGCTGAGAAACCATCGTTTCAGACGGAAGAAAAGTTTGTTATCCCTAGCACATTGAATGATTCGCAAAGGCTTGCGGTAAATAAAATTGTCACCGCTAATCATTTGGCAATTGTTCACGGTCCTCCTGGTACAGGAAAAACGACTACACTCGTTCATGCCATAAAATCATTGATCAAGCATAATAACCAAAAGATTTTGGTAGTTGCCCCTAGCAATACTGCCGTTGATTTATTAACAGAGAAACTTTTGCTGGAGGGGTTGAATACCATCCGTATTGGTAACCCAGCTCGGGTTTCAGAACGACTACTAACCTCGACTCTAGAACACAAAATGGCTGATCATCCGGATATGAAAACCATTAAATCGCTAAAAAAACAGGCCAACGAATATAAAAACATGGCCCATAAGTATAAGCGAAGTTTTGGCAAGGCTGAAAGAGATCAACGGAAAGCTTTATTTAATGAGGCGCATAAAATTGGGAAAGAAGTAGAAAAAATTGAGCAATATATTACAGACCATTTGTTTGATAAGGCACAAATTATCACTGCAACCTTAGTGGGTGCAAACCATTACAGCGTCCGCAATTTGAAGTACAATACCGTAGTGATTGACGAAGCTGGCCAGGCATTAGAACCCGCCTGCTGGATACCAATTTTAAAAGCAGAGAAGATAATCTTTGCAGGAGATCACTTTCAGCTTTCACCGACAATAAAATCCCAAGAAGCCGGAAGTAATGGCTTAAGCAAAACATTATTAGAAAAGTTGATAGACATTCACCCTGAGTCTGTTGTGCTTTTGAACGAACAGTATCGAATGCACCAGAACATTATGGGCTATTCCTCTAAAGTTTTTTATCAGAACCAATTAAATGCTCATCATTCCGTTGCAAGTCATTTAATTTTCGACGATGATAAACCACTTATTTATATCGATACTGCTGGCTGCAGTTTTGATGAAAAACTAGATGGCACAAGTACTATAAATCCTGATGAAGCTGCTTTTTTAGTTAATCATCTCACCTCATTCGTGCAGGAAGTTACTTCCAAAGAAATTG
This sequence comes from Pedobacter sp. AC163, assembly GCF_979258665.1. Taxonomy (NCBI): domain Bacteria; kingdom Pseudomonadati; phylum Bacteroidota; class Sphingobacteriia; order Sphingobacteriales; family Sphingobacteriaceae; genus Pedobacter; species Pedobacter sp. AC163. The sequence continues at coordinate 165,524 of NZ_OZ409872.1, forward strand.
ATAATTTTCCATCAATAGCAATTATCTCACCTTATAAACAACAGGTACAATTTATAAAGTCCTTAGTTGAAGAAAATGAAGCTTTAATTCCTCTAAAAAATAAAATTTCGGTAAATACAATAGACAGTTTTCAGGGGCAGGAACGTGATGTTGTTTATATCAGTTTAACCAGAAGCAATTCCGATGCATCAATTGGGTTTTTATCAGATACCAGAAGAATGAATGTGGCTATGACAAGGGCACGAAAGAAATTGGTAGTAATAGGAGATAGTGCAACATTATCAAAGGCCAAATTTTATGCAGACTTTATTGAATATGCCGATAAATTAGGTGCCTACCATAGCGCTTGGGAATTTATAAATAGCTAACCTATTAGGTCATTTATTTTGCGTATAAATTATTACATTTGAGTAAATCATCCTGGATTTATTTTATCGCTTTAAAATTCCCTTTAACCATCAAGGAAGAAAACTGTGTTATATAAATTTCATTGTAAAGGATGATGGTTTAATAATTAACGGAAATGAAAGTAGGAATTAAAGTTTTAATTGCAGACGATAGTGATTTGATGAGAATGGTGATGAAAGGTTTTTTCAAAAAATTTCTCGACAATCCAACTATCACTGAAACTACTAATTTACCAGATACATTTGAGTTGCTAAATCAAACCCAGTTCGATTTTTTGCTTTTGGATATCAATATGCCAAGGGGAGATAGTAACCCTGAAACTATAAGAAAAGTTCATGCCATCCAACCTCAAATAAAGGTGTGCATGTTTACAGGTAACGATAAGGCCACTTTACAGCACCAATATAAAGATGCAGGGGCGATAGGTTTCATCAAAAAAGATGAAAACATGGGTATCTCGATTGAGCAAGTGTTAAAGAAAGCTTTCGATTAAGCTTTCTCTAGTTTTTTATCTTCTAGCTTTCCAGAAATACTGGCTCCCGCAATCAATAATTCGTTGGTAATCATTTTCGTGTATTCCGTAATTTCCGATTTAAAATCTGCCACGGAAGATCCCGATCGAATTTCTTCCAATCGCTTTTCCCATTGTCCGGTTAGTTCAGCTTGTGCAATTTGTTTGTCTTTTACCACTTCGTAAACTGCCAAGCCTTTATTAGTAGGCAACAAATTACGTTTTTCGCGTACAATATATTCTCTGGTAATTAAAGTTTCAATAATTGAAGCCCGTGTTGCTGGGGTACCCAAACCACTGTCTTTCATGGCATAACGCAATTCCTCATCCTCAATTTCTTTTCCACAGGTTTCAAGTGCCTTTAATAACGAAGCTTCGTTGTACATGGCTTTTGGTTTGGTCTGTTTTTCGAGCAAAGACTTTTCTAAAATAGGCAATTGCTCACCTACAACAACTTTAGGCAGCGCCGCATTGTCTTCATCTTTTTTATCTTCATCGGTTTCGTTAAAAACCGAGCGCCATCCTGCAGAGCGGATAACGGTTCCATTCGCTATGAAAGTTAAACCCGATTGGATAGTAATTTTGGTAATTTCCTTAAGGCATTCCTGATGAAAAGCTTCAATCATCCTCCCCACAACCATATCGTAAACCGCTTGTTTATCGCTGCTTAAACCATACGCTTCTTCGCCGGTGGGCAATACGGCATGGTGATCAGTTACCTTTTTAGCGTTTACACTTCTTTTATTTAGGCTAAACGTTTGAAGAAACTGTGCTTGTTTACCAAAATCAGGATGAGTGGTAAATTTCGAAATTAACGTTGGAACGCCAGCAAAAACATCATCACCAATATACCTTGATCCGGTACGTGGATAGGATACCAATTTGCTTTCGTATAAATTTTGCAAAATATTTAAGGTTTGGTCGGCGGTAAATCCTTTCTTTTTATTTGCTTCCTGCTGCAGGCTACTCAAATCGTGCAAAAGTGGTGGTGGTTCTTTGCGGGGTTTAGCCTCTACAGCAGTGATGTTTCCTCCAGTGGCAAAACCAGAAGCTACATCTTCTACCAATGCAAAAAGTTTTTCAGCTTCTTCTTTATCCTTATAGTTTGAGGTAGATACTGCCTTAAATTGCTGCTCATCCTTGATCAGTTGGATGGCTATTTGGCAATAAGTTTGGGGAACAAAATTTTTAATTTCCAGGAACCGGGCACAAATCATTGCAAGCGTTGGGGTTTGTACTCTGCCCAAAGATAATACGCTTCTGTTCCCAGCCGAGATACTTAAAGCCTGAGTGGCGTTCATCCCTACCAACCAGTCAGATTCTGAGCGGCAATGTGCCGAATTAAATAAGGTATCATAATCTGTGCCGGGCTTTAGGTTTCTGAAGCCATCTTTTATCGCTTCATCTGTTTGAGATGATATCCAGAGTCGTTTGAAAGGTTTTTTACATTTCAGATAATAATAAATATACCTAAAAATTAATTCGCCCTCACGCCCGGCATCGGTAGCAACAATGATTTCGGTTGCTTCATCAAACAAGCGCTTAATGGTGTCCAACTGTTTTCTAACTGCCGGATCTTCTACAAAACCATCTTTGGTTTTTACCTTTCTTACTGCTAACTTAAATTTAGCTGGCAACATTGGTAAATGTTGTTTTCTCCAACCAATAAAACCATAATCTTGTGGAGGTGCCAATTGAAGTAGGTGTCCGAAAGCCCAGGTAAATGAATATCCTTTACCTTCGATATATCCATCTTTACGGGTTGTTGCGCCGAAAACTTTAGCAAGTTCACGACCAACAGAGGGCTTTTCTGCAATAACTATCTTCATTAATTAGGCGTATTTTTCAACCTCAAAGATGACTAAAATAATCCTTTCAACAGCTAAAATTTTACTCACAGGGTAACCAGCTGAACTTAAACATTTTCGGCATCAAGCTGTTTGGAATACATCGTTTAGTAACAATAAATCGATTTTTAAATCCAATATTAAAAAATGAGAAAGATTTACGAATTAGCAGCATGCAGGATAAAAGTTGATTTGCAACCGGGCATAATTCGTGTATACAGTGATGCTGAATTGTGGCGCTTTTTGAATGGAAACGTTAACGAAAGATTTAATTTGTTAGCAAAAACGATTAAGAGTAATTACAAAAATCTGTTTAACAAGGATTTAGTCATTTCCAATGACTCGTTAATTGTTGAAATATTGGTACATGTTTACTGCGATTATGTAGGGTTAAAGTTTAATAGCGTTATTAAATTAACACCTCTGAACAATTTTGTGAAGAAGTTACTACTGAGAGCAGAAATTGTGGACTGCGGCGAAAAGGAAAAAGACAGCAATCGTTGGGTATGGGATTTTTTGGCCCGGTTTAAACCAATTTTTGTTAAAATGCTCCCTAAAAATTTAAACAACACCAACCTCAAAATGTACTAATCCATTTGGGCAGCCATCATATTATTTTGATTTAAAGCTGCATTAGCCGCTAGTGTTTCGTTTAAAAGAGAAGACTGATAAGCTTGTTCTGAACTATTTATAAATAAGACTGTCCGATCTGCAATGGCATCAATTACTTTATTGGCGAGTTTAGTGGGCACAGCAGGACAGCCCTGACTTCTTCCTAATCTACCCAGTTTATTTATGGTTTCTTGCGAAACATAATCTGCCCCATGTACAACAATCGCTCTATCTCTGGCTTTGCTATTAAAATTCTGATCCATTCCATCTAGTTTTAACGATCTGCCATGTTTTCCAAAATATATTTCTCCAGTGAGATAAAACCCCAAACTACTTTGGTTCGAATTCTGAATATTCGAAAAATTAGAGGGTTTATCCCCACCGCTATTCTGGCCGTGTGCCACCCATGTATTTAAAATTAGTTTCTTTTTATCTATATCAATAATGTACAAGCGCTTTTTACGACTTTCCTGATCAAAATCTGCGATGGTTAGCACTGATTTGTCATGCAATAAGCCAGAATATTTCATATTATAATAACCGGTCAATGCTTTCTCAAATACCTGCTCACTCAAACCAACCGAATCCAAATCGGCCGTTTGATATAAATCCAAAATGTACTGGTTGTAAACGCTATCTGCTGCAAAGTTTTTTAAAGGTTGAGATTGGGATTGATCAGCTGCTTTAAAACTTGTTCCAATAAGAGCAACACATACTAAAATGATGGAAGCAAAGTATAAAATGTATTTATTCATACAGGGATGTTTGGTTTAATACTACATATACGATAGATTAAACCAAATGTTGTCCAAAACACAGTGTAGCTTTAATAATACAGCTTGTTTGACCTTCAAATGACTTTAGGTTTTTATTTTATAGCTTAGTGGAATACAAATTCTTTTAAATCAGTAGGAAAAGAAATAACAAAACAGTTTTTAAGGTGTTGTGAAATAAATAATTACTTGATGAAAATACTGCTCACTGGCGCAAACGGATACATAGGTACACGATTACTCCCTTTATTATTAGATGCGAAGCATCAGGTTGTTTGCATGGTGCGTGATAGCAGAAGATTTGCGGCACAATCTGACTTAGTGGATCAGGTTCAAATTATCAATGGTGATTTATTAAATCCCGATTCTCTAAATGAGATTCCGGATGATGTTGATGCAGCTTATTACCTGGTTCACTCCATGTCGTCAAGCGACGAAGGGTTTTCTGATTTAGAGAAAAAATCTTCAGAGAATTTTGCTAACGCAATAAAAAAAACAAAGTGTAAGCAGATCATTTACCTTACTGGTATTGCTAACGACGAGCATTTATCCAAACATTTAGGCTCCCGGCTGGCGGTCGAAGAAGAATTAAAATCATCGGGAATTGCCTGTACCATATTGAGAGCTGCAATTATTATCGGTTCTGGGAGTGCATCTTTCGAAATTATCAGAGATCTAACAGAGAAAATCCCGGTGATGGTGGCTCCAAAATGGGTAAAAACAAAATGCCAGCCTATCGGTATTCGCGACGTATTGGGCTATTTAACTGGTGTTCTCCATAACAAAGAAGCATTTAATGAAACGTTTGATATCGGTGGTCCGGATATTTTAACTTATAAAAATATGTTGTTGGGCTATGCAAAGGAACGCGGTCTGAAAAGGTGGATTATCACCGTACCGGTACTTACCCCACGATTATCATCTTTATGGTTGAATTTAATTACACCTGTACCTTACTCACTGGCAAAAAGCTTGGTTGATAGCATGAAAAATGAAGTGATTTGTAAAGATGACCGAATTAAAGAGGTGGTGCCGCGGCAATGCTTAACCTATGCCCAGGCTTTGCATTTGGCTTTTGAAAAAATCGATCAAAATTCTATAGTTTCAAGCTGGAAAGATGCCTTAAATAGAGGCTACCTGCAAACCGATTTCATGGATCAAATTAAAGTTCCACAAAATGGTACGTTGGAATATAAGGTGAAAATGCCTTTTGAACGCAAGGCGGAAGAGGTTTTTGATAATATTTGGAGCATCGGCGGAAGTAGAGGATGGTATTTTATGGATTGGCTTTGGCAGCTAAGAGGTTTTTTAGATAAAATTTTCGGCGGCGTAGGCACACGCAGAGGCAGAACCAGTAATATTGATCTTCAAGCTGGTGATGTGCTTGATTTCTGGCGGGTGCTTTTAGCCGACAAAAAGAATAAACGATTATTACTTTATGCCGAAATGAAAGTGCCTGGTGAAGCCTGGCTAGAATTCAAATTGGTAGAATTTCATGGCCAGGCGTTTCTATCGCAAATTGCTACCTTCAGGCCGAAAGGTTTATGGGGAAGAATGTATTGGTACGCCATGTGGCCATTTCATATTGTATTATTTAAGGGCATGGCCAAACAGATTACTACCTTTCAACCTGAATCTTAATCCAATTTTGTTAGTTTTGCTGCTTAAACGAAAAAAATGCCAAATCAGGACGACGATTATTCCTTCTGGACAAAGTATAAACGCTTTGCAAGTACAGAAATTTTAATGTACTTAATTATGATTGTTGGAATTGCCTTGGGTATTATTTTTTTAAGTTAAGGATCAACTTCAAATTATCGGCAGTATTTACGTCGGTCATAAACTTTGCAAATAAGCTATATTTTTCGGCAGGAAATGTTCCATCGTTAATTTTGATTTTTCTGTGGTAAATAATTTTTCTACCCTCAACAGTTACCTTCGATTCATAAGACCCAAAATCGCTTTCCAGACTTTTATTCATCGGTAAAATAAAATCAGTTAATACGTTTTCTGGAATCGAATAAGTGATGGTGTCATCATCAGTATAGCCTCTATTTATATAAACAGGAAGCTTTCTTACTTTTATTTCCGGAATACCTCTCGAGATGTTAAAAGCATTTAACTGTAGATACATCTTATTGTTTTCCACTGGCGCATATTGACGGATATTAACTTTAACATCTTCTGTAATCTTCGGATTATCAGTTTTATCTCTTAAGTAAGTGATGTTTTCGAAATCTATATGATCAAGATTATACCAAATTTTAAGTGCTTTCAGTTGCTCGGTTATCGATTTTTCGATATTGGTTTCATGATTATCGTATTGCGAGCCCGAAAAAACCGTTTGCATATTGCCTAGAGCTGTACCATCATAACTAATGCTCAAATTTACTTTTCTTATCTGAAGATTATTTTGTGCACTTAGTTTAGGTGTTCTAAGTAATTTTCCGCCTTCTGGAGTACAGGCAAACACCAGCCGGTCATCCGTAAAATCGCCTAAAAACCCAAAAGGAATTTTTTGATTGGTACATTCCAGCCAGGTCGTATCTCCTTTAAGTGGTAAACAGAGAATGATGTGATTACCCTGAGCCATATCGGCAAATTGAGGGTCAAGACTTATTTTTTCGCTTCCAGCTTCCACTACGCAATAATAGGATTCAATATCAACAGCTTTCAACATACTTTGCATGTAGTTTACAAGCGCTTTACAATCTCCATATCCTAAACGATCGACCTCACTTACTGCAATAGGCTGCAAACCACCAATACCAATTTGAACACTGATGTATCGTGTTTTATCCTGCAAATACTGATAAATTTTTCTGGCTTTATCTTTATCAGTTTTTTCATCCTTTACCAAATCTTTCACCATCGTTATGGTAGCTGGCGGCAAGGTATTTCGCTGTTTAATCAAATCATCATAAACCCATTTCCCCAACTCCTCCCAATTTTGATAACTACCCTTGCGGTTGTAATAAGTAAACTGTTTGGGTGCAATTTGAATGCTTGTTCTATAAGTTTCGGGGTTAGGACTAAAAGGTTCACTTTTAACAGCTAAGATATTGCTGGTTTTCCATACCATTTTTTTTTGCTTTTCATCTGTAAAAACCTCTGGTTCCATAGCATAATTCACAGTTTTTATGCGCACCTCATCAGTTGGTTTACAGATAAATGTGTATGAACTTTTTTCCACCGAAACATCATCGCCAGGCTTTGGGACCCATCTGGGAATAATTAAATTCTGTTTATTACGAATTTCATAGTTGTAAACGATGGTATACGGATATTGATTCACATTCGGCAGATAATGCTTTACGCGGCTATCTACAAACAAAGAAAACCCATCTGCTGCACTTACATCACTAAAGTCATTTTGCGTAAACTTGCTTATTGCTTTACCAACAGCATTGTAAACTTCACCCTTTATTGTTTTTATAGCGGTATTTTTATCATAGTTTAATACCAGCCTTGCTTCATCTTCTCCATTTTCGTTAAATACAGTAATCGCTTTCTTTACGGTTAACAATACGTTTTCTGGCGAACGCATATCAACTAATATTTCCTCATTTCTGATACAAGAGTTAGCTCTGTTTTTGAGTGTTCCGGGAATTAAATCAACATCGTAATTATCCTGCGAAAAAGCGGTGTTAATCAAAGTAAAAAGGCATATTATTATAAGTTTGTATCTCATATTATTCGCCTTTTCTTAATAAATACTCTACCTTTTGATTTTGGATTATTTTACTATAAAATTCCTTTAGAAAGGGATACTCATCAGGTTGATAAACAGCATTGTTGAATTGCAAAATCTGGCTCAATGACAGGGTGTTATTATCCAATTGAGTTTGCAGCAGATACTTACCACCACCGTTGGGTAAGCCAATAGCCAGATTTTTTGGTTTTTCTACTAAATTATACTTTGCTGGCAGTTCGATATTGATGATAATCCTTTCATCAGATGCTGCACCCAAATCAACAGGATAAGTTCTGATATTTAAATTAAAAGGGTTTTTAGAAATCGCATTAATAAAAAACGGACTTAAATAAAATTCATTTTTATTTATTCCATCGTTCATGGTAAACTCTATTTCGTACTTTTCTGTGAGTGGATTTTCTACGCTATCTAAATTACTAATTACAGGGTCGGAAATCTTTATTTTAACCAACCGTTCGTCTAGTTTTTCTACAAATTCATCAGTGGAGGTGTATCTTTTAATTTCTTTCCTTTTGGCAAAAGCGGCGTAACCCTGATAAATGGTCGTAAGTGTACCCGCTATTTTACCCTCGTTAGTCAGTTTTCCATTTAAAATGTAATTGGTCACCGTTTTCTGGCTCGCTTTTAAATCGATCCAATAAGAGGGTTTTTTCAAGTTAATAACCCGGCCTTGATCGTTCATACAGCGCAAAGGCAACAAACCGAAAGGCAAAAGCGGTTCCGTAGCATCAAGAAGATAACTTTTGTCACCAATGTTTAATTTGGCAACCACATAATTAAAATCGCTGATTACGGGATAGAGTTTATTTATCGTGCCGTTCTCTCGGGTAGATAAGATAACGGCTTCAGCATCAAGGTTTGCAGCAGAAAGTGCAGCAATAAGATTTAAATTCAAATCAGCGACGTTTCCCGATCTGTTATCGAAGGATTTCTTGATGTTTTCCGCACAATAAATTCCGTAATAGTTATCCCACTTAATTTGTTTTTTGATGTAGTTTAAAATCGCTTTCGCTTTCGTCAAATCGTCTGGCGCATCTTTAATTATAGAAGGGATAAGATCTTTATACATATCCTTGCGCTTCATTTGTGATCCAAACGATTTATCACTGGATAGTTCGTAATCAATATCTTTCCATGTTTTTGTGTAGGATGTTTTGCCCCCGGACGGATTGGTAACATCAGAAAGTTCGAAATAAATAGCCGATTTAAAATTACTTGGAGCGGTCATATTATCTTCTTCAATGAATGCGGGTATATCTTTCATCAGGTAAGAAATTTTGGAGCAATCTATATTTGCCCCATTAATGCGCAAACATTCTTTAGCTAACTCGACCTTTTGATCGCTTAGCTTTTGATAACCCCTAAGGGAAACATTGTAATTGTAAATACCAGGAATGTAAACCAGATACTCACTGGTGACCTTTGGTATTTTCCACTGAAACTCCCATGTTTTAAAATTAAATAGGTTTGGAGATTTTAACCTGTAGCTATATTCTATTATTGATCCTTCCTTCAAATTCGGTAGCGTAAATTTTAAAAGCTTCGTATACTTTGATCGGTTCTCGAAAAATATAGCTTTTTTATCCATAGGTGTTGCAACAAACTTGCCGTCAGTATAGTTAAAGGTTGATGCAGTTAAATCGTTAATGGTTTCTTCCCGAGAATCATCCTTATATAAAGGCACTACAACATTTGCGTTTTCGAATCCCTCTTTGTTATAAATCTTGATTTTTACATGATAATCGAAAATAAGTTCAAGCCTTCCTGTAGCATCATCGAGATCTATCCTTGCTGTACCAAATTCTTTGAGCACTATTGCATTTGCGTTACTATCAAGCTTGTTTCGGTCAAATTCGTAGTCATCATAGGTAATGGCTCCAAAATTAAAGTTTTGAGCAAAAACCGGTATGTATGCGGAAAATAGTAAGAGAAAAAGTATTAGTTTTTTCATAGAGTGCGTCTTTAAATTTTGCAGCAATTTAAAGCTAGCATTTAATATTCAGAAATAATTTGAAAATTATATTTCGAATTTAATACGGTGTTTTACAAACAAATCAAACCTTTTTAGCACTTTTGGATAAACATAATTTTCGATGCAGTAAGACGCTGTATTCTTTCTCTTATTCAATAAAATGAAATTAAATTTAAAACGTCCATTAGCATTTTTCGATTTAGAAGCTACTGGTATAAATGTAGGTGCTGATAGAATAGTAGAAATTGCGATTTTAAAAGCATATCCAGATGGTAAAGAAGAGGTTAAAACCTGGCGTGTAAATCCAGAAATGCCGATTCCTTTGCAAACTTCTTTAATTCACGGCATTTACGATGAAGACATTGCAAACGAGCCAACCTTTAAAATGTTAGCAAAAGAAATTGCCGAATTTATCGGAGAAAGCGATTTGGCTGGCTACAACTCAAATAAGTTTGATATTCCGATGTTGTTGGAAGAATTTTTAAGAGCTGATGTAGATTTTGATATGAACCAACGCAAATTCGTTGATGTTCAGAATATTTTCCACCAGATGGAGCAACGTACATTAAAAGCAGCTTATAAATTTTATTGCCAGGAAGATTTAATAAACGCTCATGCTGCAGAGGCAGATGTAATAGCAACTTATAAAGTTTTGCTTGGTCAGCTGGAGATGTACAAGGAAAAAGAATTTGAAGATAAACAGGGCAACAAAAGCATTCCTGTTGTGAATGATGTAGATGCTTTACACATATTTACTAACATACATAAGCCTGTAGATTTTGCTGGCAGAATGGTTTATAATGATAAAAATGAGGTTTGTTTTAACTTCGGAAAACACAAAGGAAAAACGACCGAACAAGTTTTTGCTGTTGAACCAAGTTATTATGCCTGGATGAAGCAAGGTGATTTTCCTTTATACACGAAGAAAAAACTGGATGAAGAATGGGCAAAATTTAATGCCAAGAAAAACGAAAACCGCACGCCAAAACCACAACCAACGGCTGCTGCGCAAAAGCCACAATATCAACAAAAGCCTCAGCAAAAACCAGATAAGCCTGCACAACCTATTAATAACGACATGCTTGAGCAGCTAAAGATGAAATTTGGTAAATAAGCTGACGGTATTAAGGTTTGATTTAAAATGAAAGTGATTAAAATATTTAGCATTATACTTTTTTCTGCAGTATATGCAAACGCTCAGGTTCAATTGCCTATTGAACCGGTTTTTCAGAATACATACAACAAAGAGACCCGTAGTGTTAGTGGAAAACCAGGGAAAAACTATTGGCAAAACTCTTCAAAATACGATTTAAAGGTTGATTTTAATCCATCAACACGGTTGTTAAAGGGTAAGGTAGATGTGGTTTATACCAACAACAGTCCGGATACCTTAAAAGAAATTTGGTTCAAGCTATATCCAAATTTGTATAAAAAGGGTTCGATCAGAAAATCAAAAATAGCAGATTCTGATTTGGGTGAGGGCGTACAAATTACAGCCGCAGCCCTAAACAATAGTCAGTTAGCGTTAGGGAGTTTACAGATTGACGGTACGAATATGCATATCATGATTCAATCGCTTTTACCTGGCAAAACCATCAAGTTCAACTTCGACTACAATTATATCCTAAACAAGGGCTCACACATTCGTACCGGGCAAGTAGATGATGGCTCGCATTTTATAGCTTATTTCTTTCCTCGAATTGCCGTTTACGATGATGTGGATGGCTGGAACAAATATCCTTATACAGGAGCAGAAGAATTTTACAACGATTTTGATCAGTTTAATGCAGAAATTAAAGTTCCTGGTGGGTTTGCCGTTTGGGGTACAGGCGATTTAAAAAATGCTAATGAAGTATTCCATAAAGAGATTGCCGCTAGAATCGCTTCAGCGGAAAAAAATGATGGGATTGTAGATGTGATTACAGAAAAAGATTTGGCAATGAAACAGGTAACTAAGCTTAATACTTTTAACACCTTCAAATTCGAAGCCAAAAATGTTACTGATTTTGTTTTTGCTTTAAGTGATCATTATTTATGGAAATCAACCAGCTTAATGGTTGATCCAAAGACGAAACGTAGAACCAGGGTTGATGCTGTTTTTAACGCTAAGCACAAAGACTATTATGAAGTAATTGATTTTGCCCGTAAAACTGTTGAATCAATGAGTTACAAATTTCCGAAATGGCCATTTCCATATAATCATGAAACTATTTTCGATGGTTTAGACCAAATGGAATATCCGATGATGGTTAATGATAACCCAGTTGATAATAGGGAAGATGCGATTACTTTAACAGATCACGAAATTTTCCACACCATGTTTCCGTTTTATATGGGTATAAATGAGACTAAATATGGTTGGATGGATGAAGGCTGGGCCACGATAGGTGAGTGGCTAATTTCACCAATGATCGATTCCACCATCGTAGATGAATATGGTATTCAACCCACGGCAGCTTCATCAGGAAATAAAGATGATTCTCCCATTATGACATTGACACCTGACTTAAAAGGATCTGGAAGTTTTACCAATTCTTATCCGAAACCTGGTTTAGCGTATTTGTATGTTAAGGATTATCTTGGCGAGGAGTTGTTTACTAAAGCGCTTCACAACTACATCAACAACTGGAACGGGAAACACCCAATGCCTTACGATTTCTTTAACAGTATGAATGAAGGAAGTGGAAAAAATTTAAACTGGTTTTGGAAGTCATGGTTTTTCGAGGGCGGCGTTTTGGATATGGCAATTAAATCGGTGGATAAAATAGACACTGGTTATTCAATAAAAATTGAAAATAAAGGGATTAAAGCGTTACCGATTGATTTGGTGTTAAACTATGCAGATGGATCAAAAGAAACCAATCATAGTACGATCGCTGTATGGCAGGATGGCGCAAAGGAAGTGCAAATCGAAATTAAAACTTCGAAAAAACTGAATAAAGTAACAATGGGCAATAGTCATGTTCCAGACAAAGTGAAAAGTGATAATACTTATAATGTAAACTAATCATAAAAAAAGAGGCCTAAAGCCTCTTTTTTTATTAACGTCTACCATGTTTTATCGATTGAATATGCTCAAGATACGGCGTCTTAAAAAAGTTGCAAAATATTTTGTACTCAAACTATTTTATTAGTTTCGTTTAAAAATATCTAGATGAAAAAAATACTCTTATTCTTAGCGCTATTAAGCTCAACAAATTATTTAAGGGCACAAGACAAAAACATAGATAGTCTTTCCCAGTCTATCAAACTTAAATCTGAAGCCATCGGCCATGGCGGGAATAATGAGATTAAGATTAATTTGTTTTATTCCATTTTAGCACTTCCTGAAATTACCTACGAAAGAATCATTGAAGACAACATGGGTGTTGGATTATCGGTTGCTATCGGTGCAACTAATGAAAATGTTTTTGGCAGCAGAATAAATTATGTCATTACCCCGCACTATCGCATATATTTTGGTAACAAAAAAGCGAACGGTTTCTTTATTGAAGGAAATGCTGGGATTATATCGCACAAAGAATTTGATTATACATCTTTGGCTTACACCAGCTATCCTGCTGGTTATGACTTTACTTTACCAGAAAGAAACTACACGGACGTTGGCTTAGGCGCCGCTGCCGGAGCAAAATTTTTAACTCGAAATGGTTTTTTAGGTGAAGCGTACCTAGGTGTAGGTAGGGTATTTGGAAGTAAAAATCAATCCTTAGAAGCTTACCCAAGATTTGGTTTAACAATTGGTAAGCGATTTTAAATAAAAAAAGAGGCCTAAAGCCTCTTTTTTTATTTAACGTCTACCATGTTTTTCTCTATGTCCTCTAGAAAATAAACTAGCATTAACTCTTTGATCGTGACGTCTATAATCTACGCGTTGTGGCCTGTAATGGTTTCGCGGTGCGTTATAACGACCCCTGTTTCCGCCGCCATATGATGAACGAAACACATTCTTATGGTTAGAATATCTAACTCTATGCGTATTGTAACTGCGATATGGGCTGTTTCCATATACAACTACCTTTCTTCCTCGGTGTAAATCATAGCCTCTATATCTAGCCGGTAAATATCTAGATCGAGTCCAGCGATTTCCATTTAAATAAACAAACTGGCGTTGCGGAACATAATAATAAGACTGTACTTCAGGTAAGTAATAGTAATTTACGTTTTGATAACCAACAGGAACCCAAGCCGGTTGTGCGCCAATGTTAACGTTAATACTTACCTGGGCGTTAGATTGATTTGATGTTAAAGCCACGATACCTACAATCGCGGAGATGATAAATAACTTTTTCATAATCGGTTCTATTTGTGTGTTTAATACAAATTCAAACGCTATGCCAAAAAATCTATTGTAACAGAGATATAAAAAAAGAGCTTCTTTCGAAGCCCTTTCTTAATCACTTAACAATTATTTGTGTTTTCCCTTTCCGTTTCCATTGCCATGGTTACCATTTCCCTTATTCGCTTTACCGAATATTTTTTTAGCTTGTCCCGGTGGCATTCCATGTGGATGACCTTTTACTACGTAGTATTTGCTGTCGCGGCTATCTCTTATTACCAACTGACCTTTGTTACCTTTGAATTTTCCGTATTTAACCTTATCATTTTTAAAATTTAGATAAGGTTTTGGAGAGTTAATTACCACTTTATACCCATTGTATAAATCGTAATTTCCGTATCTCGATGGTAGATTGTTCGCAAAAACCCAGTCGTTTCCATTTAAATATACAAATTGCTTTTTCGGAACATAGTAGTAACTTTCCACATCTGGAAGATAATAGTAATCAACGTGATCATAACCAGTGGGTCCCCAAAGCGGCTGTGAACCAATATTTACATTCAAATTTACTTGAGCCTTTGCCGGCATGCTGAGGAATGAAATCATCATTACTACAGCAACTAAAAATAATCTTTTCATAATCGATTTAATTTGTGTTGATAGACCCATATTTCCAAAAGGCGTGCCACAAAAAAAGGGAGCTTCTTTCGAAACTCCCTAATCACAACTAAATCACGCTATTTACTTCTACCATTTGCTTTATTTCTATCTGGACGATCATTTTCTATTCTTCTATCGTTGCCACGATTGGAATTTCGAGCTGTCCTTGAGTTTTGATTTATTTTTACAACAGTTTTTTGTGTACGATTTTGGCGATTGCTATTATTATTCACCGCAACAGCTTTATAGTTGGGGTGGTTTTTCACCACATCATATTTCCTATCACGACTATCTCTAATTACCAATTGGCGGCCATTATAGTTTTTTAATTTACTGTATTTAGCTACATCGACGTTATTTCTTAAATATGGTTTGGGTTCGTTTACAACAACTTTGTATGCTCGGTATAAGTCAAAATTTCTGAATTGACCTGGCAAACTGTTTGTCCAAACCCAATTGCCTTGATTCGAATAGATATATTGTTTGGATGGGACATTGTAATACGCATTGATATCCGGCAGGTAAGAGTAATCTACATGATCATAACCTGTAGGGCCCCAAACTGGTTGTTGGCTAATATTAATGCTTAAATTAATTTGAGCTTTTGCATCATCTATGCTGAATAATGAAACCATCAAAACTGCAGCAAATAAAACTAACTTTTTCATAATGTTTTTTAATTAAAGGTTCCTTGTGTGTGTTAATTATTGAAATAGACAAAAGCATTTTCGCGTAGTTTAATTGAGGCAATTCGTTTTAACATTCTTTAACTATATTTGCCAGCTCAATACATTTAAAGGCATCATTTATCTATGGGTTTAGGGACAACCGAAAACAATTACGAACTAGTTTCAGGACTGGAAATTCACGTTCAATTAAACACCAATACCAAAATATTCTCTGCCGATAGTGCATGTTTCGGGGCTTCGCCTAATCATAATATTTCAACTGTTTCATTGGCGTTACCGGGTGCTTTGCCTAAGCTAAATAAAGAGGTGGTAGCCAAAGCGGTTAGGATTGGCCTGGCCTTAAATTGTACAATCAATCAAACCAATCACTTTGATAGAAAAAATTACTTCTATGCCGACTTACCAAAAGGCTATCAAATAACGCAGGATAATCAGCCAATCTGTGTAAACGGTTTCCTTGAAGTTGAATTAGCTGATGGCTCATTGAAGAAAATAGGAATCAACAGAATTCATTTAGAAGAAGATGCAGGAAAAAGTATTCACGATCAGGATGATAACTATTCTTTAGTTGATTTAAATCGTGCTGGAGTTCCTTTGATAGAAATTGTAACGGAGCCTGATATTCGTAGCGCCGAAGAAGCATCAGCACTGCTTACTGAAATTAGAAAGTTGGTCCGCCATTTAAATGTGAGTGATGGAAACATGGAGGAGGGGAGTTTGCGTTGCGATGCAAATATTTCTATCCGACCGAATGGCTCCACAGCATTTGGTACCCGTTGCGAAGTAAAAAACCTAAATTCTATGCGTAACGTACGTAGAGCAATGGATTTTGAATTTGGAAGACAAGTGGAGGTTATTGAGAATGGCGGCAAAATCATCCAAAGTACATTAAATTTTGATGCTGATAAAGGCACAACATCGCCAATGAGAACAAAAGAGGAGGCAAACGATTACCGCTATTTCGCTGATCCGGATTTGCAGCCTATTTTTATTTCAGACGATTGGTTGGCAGAAATCAAATCGGCCATGCCCGCTTTACCAAATGAAATTTCGAAGCAAATGGTTGCCGAATTTGGTATTACAAAAGCAGACGCAGCTTTATTTGCAGAGGATTTGGATCTGTTAAATTATTTTAATGAAGCTTTACCAATTGTTAATACTAAAAAAACACTTATTAACTGGTTAATTGGCCCGGTTAGGGCCGTATTAAGCGAAAAGGGTATAATTATTAATGATTATAATGTTAAACCAGAGCAATTAGCTGCTGCAATTAATTTGGTTGATGATAAAAAGCTTACACAACAAATCGCGATTCAGCAGTTATTACCAGCAATTGAAACGCAACAAAATGCTAATGTGGATACACTTGCACAATCATTAAATTTACTGATTTCAGAAAACAGCGATGAATTAGGTGCATTTATTGATGAAGTGTTAGCCAAATATCCACAACAAGTTGAGGCTTATAAAAAAGGTAAAAAAGGCGTTTTAGGCTTGTTTGTTGGCGATGTAATGAAGTTGGCAAAAGGTAAAGCAGATGCTAAGAAATTGAATGAATTAATACTAGAAAAATTAAAATAATGAGATTAAAAAATTTAAGTCTGATCGTATTAATTGCGATTGCTTTTACAGCATGTAAACCGAAAGATAGTTTTACAATTGACGGAACATTCCAGAACACTGGAACAGAGAAGAAAGTTTTCCTATACGGGATGCAAAGCAGTCAAATGGTCGCCATCGATTCGACTAATTTATCCGAAAAAGGCGAATTTAAATTTATTCGTAAAACGCCATCTGTAGATTTTTTCCGTGTTTCAATAGGCAATCATGAATTTATGCTAATTGCCAAAAATGGTGATCAAATTAAATTAGAAGCTGATTTAACTGATAAAACAATGGCTTACAAAATATCTGGAGCCACTGAGGTTGAAAAACTATCAGAGTTAAATACCATTCGAAATAATTTCTCGAAACAAGCTGAAAAATTGCAGGCGGATTTTGAGGCTAAAGTGGCTACTCAACCACAAAACAGAGCAGCAATATTAGAGGAAATGAAGCCTCAGTATCAGTCGTATATAAATCAATTGAACACGCAGATCATTAAATTTGCTAAAGACAATAAAGGTACGCTTGCCAGCTTTTACGCGATGAATACGCTTAGTCCGCAAGAATATGAGGCGGAGCTTGTACAATTTGCAGATGAAGTTAAAAATGAAATTAAAGGTAATGCTACAGTAGATACTTTTGTGAAGCAGATGGCGCTTTTAAAGGCTGTTCAGGTTGGACAAGTGGCTCCAGATTTTACTATGAATACGGCCGACGGGAAAGCAGTTAGTTTAGCAGATTATAAAGGTAAATACGTCCTTTTGGATTTTTGGGCTTCCTGGTGTCAACCATGTCGTCAGGAGAATCCGAATGTGGTGAAAGCTTACAATAAATTCAAAGTTAAAAACTTCGACATCTTAGGAATATCCTTAGATACTGATAAAGCTGCGTGGTTAGGTGCTGTTAAGGCAGATGATTTAGCGTGGAATCAGGTATCTGAATTAAAAGATTTCAATGGAGAAACAGTCAAAAAATATCAGGTTCAGGCAATTCCTACTTCTTATATTATTGATCCGACGGGAAAGATTGCTGCTAAAAACCTCCGTGGAGAGGAGCTGGAAGCGTTTCTAGCTAAAACGTTACGTTAAAAGAAACTCAATGTTAAACTAATTTAAGTCGTTAACAATTTCTTAACTTAGGCTTAACTAGAAATTACATCAGAGACAGTACTTTCGTAACAAATATTTAACTATGAACAACGCAGGTCAGAAAATATTAATTGTTGATGATGAACCAGATATTCTGGAACTGATTGAATACAACCTAAAAAAAGAAGGTTACCAGGTTTTTACTGCTACCAATGGTCAGGAAGGAATTACGGTTGCTAAGAAAGTTCATCCAGATTTAATCATTTTAGATATTATGATGCCTAAAATGGATGGAATTGAGGCTTGCAGATTAATGAGGGCAATTCCTGAATTCAAAAACACTTTTATGGTTTTCTTAACTGCCAGAAGTGAGGAATATTCAGAAATTGCAGGTTTCAATGTAGGTGCCGATGATTATATTGCGAAACCAATTAAACCTCGGGCTTTAGTAAGTCGCATTAACGCAATTTTAAGAAGGAACACTGGAACTGAAGAAGTGTCAGAAAACAAATTAGAAATTGGCGATTTAGTGATCGACCGTGAAGCTTATTTAGTTTTTCAAGGCGGAAATAAAGTTGTTCTTGCCAAAAAAGAATTTGAGTTATTATATCTCTTAGCCTCTAAACCTGGTAAGGTTTACACCCGTGAATCAATCCTTAAAAATATTTGGGAAGATTCTGTAGTGGTTACCAATAGAACTATTGATGTTCACATCCGTAAACTTCGGGAAAAATTAGGCGAAACTTATGTTTCAACGGTAAAAGGCGTTGGTTATAAGTTCGAGCTTTCTTAAAGATTGATTAAAAATATTAGAGCCGTAGATTCGCTGATTATTCAGGAAGCCTGCGGCTTTTTGTAATGATTAATCCGTGCTTCTTTTTATGAGGAATCATTTTTTTATTAGTATTTTTGATAAAAGCAATAACAAAATGTATAGGCAAGTTTTAATTCCAGATAAAAATAATCACACTATTGAAATGCCAAAGAAATTCTTCGGTAAAAAAGTAGAAGTTATTGTAATTGAATTATCAAACCAAAATCCTTTGCCACCAGCAGGCAAAAAGATTTCAAAAGCCGAATTATTCGAAACTTTTGGCCAGGGATTAAATTTCCCATCAGTTGAGGAAATCAGAAAAGACTCATGGCCATCTAAATGGTGATTTTTGATACAACAGTTCTAATTGAACTTTATCGTGGTAACACAGAAACAAAAGAAATAATTGAAGAAATAAAATCAGATATTTTTTATGTTAGTAGCATAACCGTTGCCGAGTTTTTAGTAGGTGCAAGAGATAAAGAAGAACTATTCAGAATAAAAAAGCAGATCAAAAAATACACTGTAATCCCCATTAATTCTGATATCTGTGATTTGTTTTTGAGTCTATTCGAACAATTTGCATTAAGTCATAGATTAGCTATTGCCGATACTTTAATTGCTTCAACAGCATTGTATTATAATCTTCCCGTTTTAACACACAATAAAAAGCACTTTCAATATATACCCGATTTGATTCTATTGTAATGCAATCTGTGGTTAAATTCTGAACCAATAAAATAAAATCCGTATTTTTGCGGCTCATTAATAGCACACAGTTTGAAGTACCCGAATTTTAAAGACCTTATTCTTTTTGAAGACAACGATTTTATTGTAATCAATAAACCACCATTCTTGGCCTCTCTCGATGAAAGAGGTGGTTCTGGGGAAACTAATGTGTTGCGTCTGGCTAAACAATATAGCGATGATGCACAGGTTTGTCACCGTTTAGATAAGGAAACTTCTGGTGCTTTAATTATTGCTAAAAATCCTGAAGCTTATCGCCATGCATCCATGCAGTTCGAACGCCGGAAAGTGGATAAAACCTACCATGCAGTAGTTGATGGCCATGTAATATTCGACAAGTTATTGGTTGATTTACCCATTCTAAATGATGGAAATAAAAACGTAACTATTGATAGAGCGGAAGGAAAAAGAGCGGAGACTGTGTTCGATTCATTGAAATATTATAAACATTACACATTAGTAGAATGTAAACCGATTACCGGCCGTATGCACCAAATCCGTATCCACCTGGCTACACAACGTGCTGCTATCGTGGGTGATGACATGTACAAAGGAAAACCAGTATTTTTATCATCAATTAAAAGAGGATATAGATTATCTAAAGGAGAGGAGGAGCAACCGATTATGAAACGTTTTGCGCTTCATGCCCGACATTTAATTTTCAAAGGCTTAGATGATAAAGACATTGTAATCGATGCGCCATATCCAAAAGATTTTGCTACATTAATTAAACAGCTGGATAAATTTGACGCTTAAAATCAATAACCAGAAAATAGAATAACATGTATATCCGATTTGTAAATTACCTTGATAAGATTAACCAATATAGAAAGTCAAAAATATCAAACCGTAATTTCCTAATCATACTTGCTGTTATTGTTGGTATTCTCGCTGGCCTGGCGGCCGCCGCGTTAAAGAGTTTAACACACCATATCGAAGAGTTTCTTCAATCAGACTGGCATTGGAAATATAAGTACTATTTATATTTCATTTTTCCGATGATTGGAATCCTGTTGACGGTTCTGTACATCAAATATTTCATCAGAAAAAGTAAGTTCGAAACTGGCTTAACTCCCTTGCTCTACGCTATCTCCAAAAAATCGAGCAGGGTAGAGGCACATAATATTTATTCTCAAATCATCACTGCTGCAGTAACGGTAGGTTTCGGTGGATCAACCGGTTTAGAGGCCCCAATAGTTACTAGTGGCTCGGCAATTGGATCCAACTTAGCACGTATTTTAGGTTTATCCTATCGCGAAATTACCATGCTTGTGGCTTGTGGAGCGGCTGCCGGTATTGCCGGCGCTTTTAATAGTCCCGTTGCCGGAATCGTATTCGCAATCGAAATATTACTTCCCGAGTTTACAATACCGGCCTTTATCCCACTTTTGTTGTCGGCTGCAACTGCCGCAGTTGTTGCTCGTATATTTTACACCCAACAGTTATTTTTTTTGGTAACAGAAGGATGGCAAATTAACGCCTTATTTTACTACGTACTTCTGGCTGGATTAATTGGTTTGTTTTCAATTTATTTTACTAAGGCAAACTATGCTGTTAAAGGCCTCTTTTATAAAATTAAACATCCTTACACCAAAGTTATTATTGGTGGTTTGATGTTAGGAGCGCTAGTTTTTCTTTTCCCAACGCTTTATGGTGAAGGCTATATTACCATTAAAGGCCTTTTGAAAGGCGACTATTTAACGGTAATTAACAACAGTATCTTTTCCGATTACAGCAGCATTCCGGCAGTGGTTATACTTTTCACAATTGTAACCATTTTTATGAAATCAATTGCTACCCTGGTTACTTTGGGTGCAGGAGGCAACGGGGGTACTTTTGCGCCGAGTTTAATTATGGGGGGATTAATTGGTTTTATTTTCGCTTACATGGTCAACTTATCGGGAATTGCCCATTTGAACGTTTCGAATTTCATAGTTGCAGGTATGGCAGCTGCTTTGGGAGCGATCATGCATGCACCATTAACAGGTATTTTTCTGATTGCCGAAATTACCGGAGGTTATATATTAATGGTTCCGCTAATGATTACTACTGCGATTTCTTATGCTATTAACCGTAGTGCACAGAAGCATTCTATCTATACCAAGGTACTAGCGGATAAAGGCGAACTATTATCACACGAAGATAAAGACACAACAGTTTTGAATCAGATGAAGTTAAAATATCTAATAGAGAAAAATTATCCTGCTCTCTATCTTAATGATTTAATTTCCATGAAGATGAATGAAATTGTTCAGTCGCATAAAAATATTTGTGCAGTTATTGATGAGTTAGGAGATTTCAAAGGGATTATCTACGTGGAAGAAATTTTCGGAGAGATGATTAAAGAGGAGCAAAAGGAAAGACTGACTGTTTCCCATCTGCTTCAGCAAGCTCCACTCACCATTAATATTGCTGATGATTTAAAAACGGTTCTGAAGAAAATGGAACAGGAAAATGCATGGATTTTGCCGGTGATCAATAACGAAAACCAATATCAAGGTTTCGTTTCTAAAACAGCTATTTTCAATAAATACAGGGCTTTATTGATGAGACAGAATGATTATATGGGTTAATTTAAGTTGTAAGTTTTAAGCCCTAAAGCTCATCACTTACAACCTATAACTTTTTAAATTATTCTCTCTTCAAGCCGAATTTTTCAATCTTGCTATATAAATGACTTCTTTGAATATCGATTTCGTCCGCAGTTTTTGAAACGTTCCAATTGTTTTTTTCCAGTTTAAATTTGATAAATTCCTTCTCCGCATGATCTTTATAATCTTGGAAATTGTTAAAGCTATCGAAAGAAGAAGACATCCCTGAACCATTCGCAGAACTAGCAATTTGTGTACTTGTTGCCGCACCAATGTTCGTTCCGCCGCCTGGATTGGCAAAAGCACGTACATCATTTTCGGTAATCACTTTATCACTCAAAATAATTAAACGCTCAATCATATTGTGCAACTCACGAACGTTACCTGTCCAGGGTAAAGCTTGTAATGCAGCCATACCACCTTCGTTAATTTTTTTAACAGGCATGCCATAGTCATTGCAAATACTTTCCAGAAAATTCTGTGCAATCACTGGAATATCATCAGTACGTTCTGTTAAGTGAGGCACGTGAATGTTGATTACATTTAAACGGTGGTACAAATCCATACGGAAATTGCCATCTTCAATCTCTTTTAATAAATCTTTATTGGTTGCTGCTAAAACACGAACATTAACTTCGATTTCCTTTTCGCCACCAACACGAGAAATCTTATGTTCCTGTAAAGCACGAAGCACTTTAGCTTGTGCAGAAAGGCTCATGTCGCCAATTTCATCTAAGAATAATGTTCCGCCATTTGCCAGTTCGAATTTACCAATACGTTGTTTAACAGCCGAAGTAAATGAACCTTTTTCGTGACCAAACAACTCACTTTCAATTAATTCTGATGGAATTGCAGCGCAGTTCACCTCAATTAGCGGGCTATCAGCACGATTTGATTTTTCGTGTAGCCAACGGGCAACCAGTTCTTTACCACTACCATTTGCACCTGTAATTAAAACTCGTGCTTCAGTAGGGGCAACTCGTTCAATCGTTTCTTTAATTTTCGAGATACTCTCAGATTCACCTAGAATTTCACGGGTTTTACTTGCTTTACGCTTTAAAACTTTTGTTTCAGTAACTAAATTTCCACGATCTAAACCATTGCGAACGGTGATCAGTAAACGATTTAAATCTGGTGGTTTTGAAATGAAATCGAAGGCACCTTTTTTACTGGCCTCAATGGCTGTTTCTACAGTTCCGTGACCAGAAATCATGATGAAAGGTAGGTCTGGTTTGATGATTTGTGCCTGTTCGAGCACTTCCATACCGTCCATTTTATTCATCTTGATATCGCAAAGAACCAAGTCGAAATTGGTTTTCTTGATCATTTCAAGGCCGTCGATACCATTATCGATATCTTCAACATCGTAATTTTCGTATTCTAAGATTTCGCGTAGGGTGCTACGAATTGCCCGCTCATCATCAATAATTAATAGTTTGGCCATTTGGTATTCTTATTCTAATTGAAGTGCTAATATATAATTTTAAATTTATGTATAGTTTATTATACAATCAATTTAGCCTATAAACGAGAAATCATTAAAAAGGTTTTAAGTTTTTTATCGGAAAATAGTAGATAGAAATTTGTTTGGATAATTCAAGCAAGTTACCTTTTTAGGGGAAGATAAATATGAATATTGTCAGTTCCGTTAGGTTATTAACTCAATGCTCTATTAAACATCGAATGTTAACTCAATAACCTTTCACACTGCATTAAATAGACTTTTGTATTATCAATAATATATTTTCCGTGAATTCCGTGTCTCCGTGGCAACCGATAGAGATTGATGATAAGAAAATTTAGAGTTTTGGATCATCACCTAAAACGAAATCATAGTAGATAGTTGGAAAAACAAAAAAATTCTAGTTTTTGCTTTCGAAAACGAAAAAAATGCAGGTCTATAAGCCGGGTTCTGTTTCCTGATTGCTCAGGATTTCTATCATTAATCCACTATAAACGTTGCCGTTTATCTCTAACGACCTACCCACTAACATCGGACGGGCAGCCCTACATGCGTTAGCCTATTTGGTCTTTCAACTCTCGGGGTTTACAAACCATTGCAGTCGCCCGCAATGCTCGTACGCTCTTACCGCACGTTTTCACCCTTACCTCGATTGCTCGGGGCGGTATATTTTCTGTTGCACTGATCCGTAATTCAGGTTTTCAATCCTGAACTCCTTTCCGTTAGAAAGCGAGATGCCCTGCGTTGCCCGGACTTTCCTCTCTCCCGATGAATCGGAACAGCGATAGAACAACCTGCATTTTGCGCAAAGATGGGCTTTTTAAGTCAAATTATTTGAAGAAGTTTGATTATTTACAATTTTGCAATTGTGTAGAAACCTGTGAGTAGGGAACAAAACCTTGATTATTCCCGAACGAATTGGTAACAAAAACCATTACCTGAGCCACATCGATATCTGCCAATTCAGGGAAGCCCGGCATTTTTTCCTGGTATTCTTTACCGTGAATGGTCATTTTTTCATCCGTTCCATTTCTAATAATGCAAGCCAGACGTGTTTTATTGGCTTTCAAAAATACTGAATCGGTAAGTGGAGGAGCGAGCTGACCTAAACCTTCGCCATTTTCACCATGGCAGTTCTGGCATTTTGCTTTGTAAATATCTTTTCCATTAGACATGTAGTTCTGCAAGTCGATCGTTTCCTGATTTTGGCAAGAAACAATGATGGCAACAATCGAAAGTAAAAAAATGGAATTAATGATGTATTTGCGCATGGATTTTTATTTAATATCAACCACAGATAAGGAAAGATGAACACAGATTTTGTGTTGTTATCTGTGCTTATCCTTTTCATCTGCGGTTAAAATTTATTTTTTATACTCTGCTAATAAAACCGGAATATCTTTTTTCAACTGTTCAACCTGGTCTTCCTTGGTGCCGTCATAAGCGCCGCGAATCCTTCGGTCTTTATCAACCAGGACTAAATATCCCTGGTGAATATAACCATCTTTTGCTGTGCTATCTTCGCCAACCGCTACCAGGTAGTTTTTCTCAGCAAGCGTGTACACACTGTCTTTACTTCCATAAAGAAATTGCCATTTCGGTCCATCAACACCGAGTTTCTTTGCATATTTTTTAAGTGCCGAAGGTTTATCGTATTTAAAGTCGATGGTGTGTGATACAAACATCACATCAGGGTTGGTTTTAAATTCGTTGTAAACCGTCATCAAATTACGATGCATGGTGGGGCAGATGGTGGTACAAGAGGTAAAGAAAAAATCGGCTACATAAACTTTTCCGTCAGTAACTTTATTTGTCGTAATCACACTATCTTGATTAAGGAAAGACCAATTTGGAATGGTTTGATAAACCGTGTCTATCTTTTCAACACCTGCAGCATCTCTAACGGTTTCCGCATGTCGTTCGCCATAAAACGGAAGTTTCTTTTCTTGCTGACAAGATGAAAATAAGGTGATTGATAGCATACAAACGGCTATCGAAGAAATCAATTTATTCATGATGATTTTATTAAAATGTAAATATACAACCTCTAGTATAAAGGATGGGATTAATTGTTCTTTTGTTGCCAGTTCAAATCGTTTCCCGCTGATTGAATCAAATTTTTGCTAATCTTTCCATCAGCGGGAAAACAATTAGTGCTTATGATTTTTCATTTCTGTGGTTTCTACAGATTTGATATTGTAATTTCTCAAAACCGAATCTGATACCTTTGTTACTTGGATATACTGGTCTTCAATGGCTCTGACTTTAATCATCTGCGATTTGTAGTACGCCATATTTTCTTGCTCATTTTTACCTTTAAAATCATCTTTAAAGAAATGCATCCAATCCATCATGCGCTCATCGGCTTTGTATAATTGATTAATCAGGTTAGCCATTTTAAGCGAATCTACCGCAGATTTGATTTTTCCACTTTTTAGAATAGAATCTAATTTGATTCTGTTTTTCACTACTTTCTCCCCATCCATCATCAGTTTGTCGTGAATGTTTAGTACTTCTTTCTTTACCGCATTTGCATCGGGTTCGGTTTTACAAGCAGCGAAAAACAGAAGCGTTAGGCCCAATTGTATTATTATGAAATTTTTCATTTTCGTTTTTTAAAAATTGTAAGTTATTCCTAAATGAACACGTC
This sequence comes from Pedobacter sp. AC163, assembly GCF_979258665.1. Classification (NCBI taxonomy): domain Bacteria; kingdom Pseudomonadati; phylum Bacteroidota; class Sphingobacteriia; order Sphingobacteriales; family Sphingobacteriaceae; genus Pedobacter; species Pedobacter sp. AC163. The sequence goes on from NZ_OZ409872.1 coordinate 191,944, forward strand.
CAGCGCTCATCGGGTGATCAGTTTTGGCTTCCCAAATGTTTTTCTGTAACCCAGCATTTAATGCGATATTGTTGTAAAAAACATCTACACCTACGCCACCCATTAAATTATTCATTACATGTTCGCCGGTTTTAATAGCCTGGTATTTTTCTCCGCCAGAATATTCATAGAAGAACTGTGCTGAAGGCATTACCTGTACATCTTTTCCAACTCTTTCGGTATAAAAAATATTTAGAAAACTGGTTGTGCTGTTTGCAATCCCCTCATCACGGCTATTGGTTCCATTCACTTTATAGGAGGTGTTTAAACTTGCCCCAAAATTCCCTAAACCAACAATATAATTTAAGTATACAAATCCATCTGTACTGCCCGTTCCAGCCTGCATCAGAGATGAATATCTAATTCCTTCGTTATTTTTGAAGTCGTTTTTCCCTGTGGGAAGTTTTACACCTATACCGGCAATTAACTGTTGCTTGAAGTTATTTTCCAATTGTTGTACAAGGTGATACCCTGCGTAAAGGTTTACATCACCTATGCCAGAAATGGATGAGGTATAACCGTTGTATCTTTCGCTATTGGATACATACGGTAAAATTGCATTAATTTCCAGTCGACTACTAATAAAATATCGTCCTCTAATTTCCATTGAACGATATAACTCATAATCTGCCTGATTTCCGGCGTGGCCGGTTATCGGTGAATTTCGTTGCCTTGCGGGGATAAAAAATTTACCTCCTGTAGGAAACAAAGAATGATTTTGACCATCATAACCGTTAAAAGAACGATAGCGATAAAGAAGACTAATGCTATTGCGGTTAAAATAGGGGGTAATCCCCATAAAACAGCCACAAATGTCGCAGGCGAATGTTTGGCTACCAACCAAAACAAATAGTAGAATTAATATTTTACGATTCACTATATAATGTATTTTTAATAAACTCATTGTCTGTTAATGTTTTTAGAAATGATTTGATTTGATCTTTTTCAGTATCATTTAACCTGATTCCGGCTCTCAAACTTTTATCTAGATTCGGGGAATTCTTCACTCCAGAATTATAATGTTCAAGTACCTCATCCAGATTATAAAATCGGCCATCATGCATATATGGTCCCGTGTATTCAATGTTACGTAACGTTGGAACGCGAAATGTTCCAAAGTCGGCAGCCGCACCGGTGATATGCGAACGACCTTCATCTAGACTAACCAAATCCAGACCATTGCTTCGGTAAGAAAAATCGGTAAAGAGTGGCTCTGCATGGCAGGATGAACATTTTTCTTTAAATAAATTGTAACCTGCCAACTCCGTTGTTGTAAAAGTGACGCCTTTTTCTTTTCGCATTATCTTATCATATCTGGAATTTCCTGATACCAAAACACCCACAAACTGAGTAATCGATTTTAGTACTTTTTGCGAATTGATATCGCCAGCGCCGAACGCTTTTTTGAATAATTCGGGATAGGGTTGCGTGTTTTGCAAAAACGATACAACTGTTTCTAAATCGGTCTTCATCTCACAGGCATCTGTAAAAGCATTTAAGGGAGATGTTTCGAGGTTTTTTACCCCACCATCCCAAAAGAAAGCCTTTTGCCAGGCCAGGTTGAAAAGAGGAGGAGCGTTCCTTTTGCCCTGACAATTATCTACACCATGGCTCACTTTATGATCAAGATTTGCAAATGCAGCAAACTGCTGGTGGCAACTACCACATGAAACACTTTTGTCAGCAGATAAACGGGCGTTGTAGAATAATTTTTTACCTAATGCAAAACCCGCATTAGTCAGCTGGTTTTCTTCGAAATTGTATGCCGGCGCAGGAAAATTAGCAGGAATAGAAAATATTATTTTTTCCTCTTCTGGAGATATCCCTGCTTCTTTTTTGCTGCAGGCATACATTAATGCAATGCTTAAGAAAAGCATTGCAAAAACGTTTAGTTTACGCCTCATATTAATTATGGATGTGATCTAAACGGAATAACCCTTTCGCATAATTATTTGCTACCACAACAGAGTTGGCCCCGCCCATGGTAAAATTCAATGTAGCAAAACTAACATCACTAACGCCTGTAAATAGCGCTGCAGCATTTACAATAAAGTGCATATTGGGTTTGGCATCAGTTCTAATTCTTAACGGATTTGCTACGTTAATTTCTGCTGAAATAGTTCTAATGGTATTATTTGGATCGATAACACCACCAATATGGAAGGTGATGGCATTGTTCGCAGCTGTAGACTGAGGAGAAGTTCCTTCCAGTTTTACAAAAATATAACCGCTGTTCCAGGTCCAGAACATGCCGTTAATTGGATCTAATGCTCCGGTTTGAGCACCAGCAAAATTCCTGGCATAATCAACGCCAATGGTATATTCAATTCTTGTATAATCTCCTGTCGGAACATTATTTAAGGTGATCATCTTTGAGTCACTTTTCGATTCATCAATCAGAAAATAACTTTCTGGTATCAGGTAAGTTGTGCCATCAGCTTTGCTTAACTTGATATTGCTGACATAATATTTGAATACGTTGATTTTGAAATCTTCGCCCTTAGCATTCTTGTAGTTCGTTGTATTGAGCGCCAATGCAGCACCATCAACCTGATGTTCGAATTCGATTGTAAAGCTTGACTTTGTATCTGCTGTTATTTCATCGCCGCTTTTTTTGCAAGAGGATAAAAGCATAATTGGGCATAATAATGCCAATAGATATTGATGTAATTTCATTGTTTGAAAACTGGGATAAGTAATTAAATAATTGTTGTTATTCTGAATGCAATGAAGAATCTCTAACGTTTTAGCAGAAAACCAGCATTACAGCAGAAGGAAATAATTGTAAGCAATTAGATTCTTCGCAATGTTCAGAATGACAAATAGACTAGACCTGCGATGGGCAAAGCCGCCGCATAGAAAAGTGAAATTTACTTACACCATTTTCGGCGGATGAAAAATAGAAACAGAAAGGTCTTTAACTGGTTTTTCGAGATAACCGCTTTCTGATTTGATAATGAAGTATGGAATTTGATGATTGATAACAGTAATCTGAAATTTTGGTTCAGCTTCTACAATTCGTTTGAGATTCTCCTGAGCTTGTTTGTTTTTGCTATCTAAGTCTTTCAGCTTTTTAGCTAAAAAACATTGTCCATCGCAATGCAATTCAGGATGTTCCTTGTTAATACAAAACACACTTGTAATGTATTCTTTGTTCATTTTGTAACCAGAATAAACCACCAGTTGCATCGCTCCGTTTGAAACCGAACAAATCACTAAAAAGTATATCAGGATTTTTTTGAACATTGTACTTGCTGCAAAAGTATTAAAGAAAATGATTGAAGCAAAGAAAAGAAAGTCATTTTTAAAAAACGTTGATTGAAATCAACGGCAATGAATACCTAATAAAATTGTAATCCAGTGGAGCATCTTTTAATTACCAACAGAAAGATTATACTAAATGCCACTTATTACCACCAGTTTCAACTGACGGGTATAAAAAAACACAGATGAAATTCTTCATCTGTGTTAATCCTTTTTATTCTGTGGCTAAAACCTAAGCCTGCAAATCGGCCATTACAGCTTTAATTTTATCACCCAGCTCTTCATTTACTTTAGCAAAATCTGATCTATCTGCCAATGGTGCATTTACGCTGCAGTAAAATTTAATTTTTGGCTCGGTACCACTCGGACGAGCAGAAACGATACTTCCATCTTCAGTAATAAACTGTAAAACATCAGAAGTTGGATAATCCAACTTCGTTACTTTTCCGGTAGTTAAATCAGTTTCCTGGCTCAATTCATAATCTTTTAATACTGAAACTTTAGAACCACCCAGGGTTGCAGGTGGATTCTCACGGAATTTAACCATCATGGCTTTGATTTCTTCAGCACCTGTTTTACCTTTTTTAGTCAATGAAACCAAATCTTCTTTATACAAGCCATATTCAACATACATATCTAACAAAGCATTGTATAAACTTGCTCCCTTATCTTTATAGTAGGCCGTCATTTCTGAAATGAAAGCAGCAGAAACAACTGCATCTTTATCACGAACTAAATCGCCAATCAGGTAGCCATAACTTTCTTCACCACCGCCAATAAAATACTTTTTACCTTCTAATTCAGTCATTAACTGACCAATGTATTTAAATCCAGTTAAGGTATTGTAATAAGTAACATCCTTTTTCTTTGCGATTTCTTCAATCAGGTTCGAGGTCACAATTGTTTTCACAATGAACTGATTGCCATCTAATTTACCGCTTTCTTCCCAGGCAGATAAAAGATAATTGATCAATAAACTTCCAGTTTGATTACCATTCAACAATACCCATTCGCCATCATTATCTTTAACAGCGATACCCACGCGATCTGCATCTGGATCAGTTGCCAAAACCAAATCAGCATCAATCTCTTTAGCTTTGTTCATCGCTAAAGTCAAGGCATCTTTTTCTTCAGGATTTGGATAAACGACGGTAGGAAAATTACCATCAGGTTTACTTTGCTCTTCAACAATGGTTACGTTAGTAAAGCCAAATTGTTCCAATGCTTTTGGTACCAAAGTAATTCCGGTACCATGGATAGGAGAGTACACTATTTTTAAATCGTGTTGTCTTTTAATCGCTTCGGGTGAAATGGAAAGCGCAGTAATTCCATCTAAGTAAAGTTTATCTACAGCCTCGCCAATTAACTCAACATTTGCATCAACGCGATCAAATTTAACTTCGTCAATGCTCTTAATTTTATTTACTTCATCGATAACCAATTTATCATCAGGAGAGGTAAATTGTCCGCCATCTGCTCCATAAGCTTTGTATCCATTATATTCTTTAGGATTATGGGAAGCGGTAAGCATTACTCCACTTTTACATCCGAAATGACGAACGGCAAAAGATAACTCGGGAGTTGGTCTTAATGCCTCAAAAAAGTATACGTGAATACCATTTGCTGAAAAAACATCAGCCGTAATTCCTGCAAAATAATCAGAATTATTTCTGCTATCATGAGCAATGGCTACGCTGATTTTCTCACCCGGGTATTTATTATTCAAATAATTTGCTAAACCCTGAGTGGCAGTACCGATGGTATATTTATTTATTCGGTTAGAGCCGGCACCCATTATGCCCCGCAAGCCACCTGTACCAAATTCAAGGCTTTTATAAAAAGCATCGGTAAGTTCTGTAGTTGCATTTTTATCTACAAGTTCCTGAATTTCAGACTTTGTTTTATCGTCGTATTTTCCGCTTAACCACTGATTTATTGTGGTTTGTGTTGATTGATCAATTGATTGCATTGAGCTCTATTTTTAATTTAATATCTGGTGTTGAACAAATTTAATTGGATGAAGTTTTGTTAAAATATCGAAATTTTAACTAATCCAAATTTTATTTTGTTGAGGATGTTGCTTTTAAGCTGCTTTTGTTTATTTTCACGCCCCGATACAATTATAAGAAAATCCAGTATTATAAATGGGCCGATTGTAACTTTTTCACAATAATTGTAAAGTTCAGGCGGCTCATCCGGTTAACCAATTTATAAATAGATGAAAATATTAAAATTTGGGGGTACTTCTGTAGGTAGTCCCGAGCGCATGACGAAATTATTGGATATCATTAATCCAAATGAAGAACAGATTGTGGTTTTATCAGCAGTGTCTGGTACTACAAATAGTTTGGTAGAAATTTCTAATTATTTTTTAGCTGGGGATAAGAAGAAGGGGAGCGAATGTGTTGAAAATTTATATCAAAAATATAGGGATTTTGTAATCGAGTTATTGCCCGATGCCGATTTTCAGGAGATGGGCAATGAGGTAATTGATTATCATTTCAGCTTTTTAGCTGTTTTAACCAACGATATTTTTACTTCAATTGAAGAGAAAGTTGTTTTGGCTCAAGGCGAATTATTATCCACTACTTTATATCATATTTATTTAAAGTCAATCGGTGTCGAATCAGTGTTACTTCCAGCATTAGATTTTATGAAGACTGATGAAGACAATGAACCTGATATTCCATTCACAACCAAACATTTAACGCCATTATTAGAAGCAAACAAAGGCAATAAATTGTTCATTACTCAGGGATTTATTTGCCGCAACAGTTTTGGCGAAGTGGATAATTTACGTCGTGGTGGAAGCGATTATACTGCTTCTTTACTTGGAGCAGCAATTTTAGCCGAAGAAGTTCAAATTTGGACAGACATCGACGGGATGCACAATAATGATCCTCGAATTGTAAAAGGGACAAAACCAATTGCACAACTATCTTTTGATGAGGCTGCAGAATTGGCTTATTTTGGAGCGAAAATTTTGCATCCGCAATCTGTTTTTCCGGCACAGAAATATAAAATTCCTGTTCGTTTGTTAAATACCATGGAGCCTTCTGCCGCTGGTACTTTGATCACGCATAACAGCGAAAAGGGTAAAATCAAATCAATTGCAGCAAAAGATGGCATCACTGCTATTCGCATTCAATCTAGTCGGATGCTTTTAGCTTACGGCTTTTTACGTCGCGTGTTTGAAGTATTTGAGCGTTACAAAACACCGATTGATATGATCACCACCTCTGAGGTTGCGGTATCGTTAACTATCGATGAGACAGGAAATCTTTCAAAAATAATTGAAGAATTAGAGAGCTTCGGCACCGTTGAAGTTGATACCAACCACAGTATTGTTTGCGTTGTAGGCGATTTTGGATCAGAGAAGCATGGTTTTGCTAGTCGGGTTTTGGAAGGGTTGAAACATATTCCAATTCGTATGATTTCTTATGGAGGAAGCAACTATAATGTTTCGCTACTCATATTGAGCGAATACAAAACAGAAGCTTTAAGAAGTCTGCACAATAGATTATTTGAATAGCAAATAAAATGCACCCATAATCACCAGCAGGCCGATAATGAAGTGAAAACCTAAGAAGTTTACTGGTAACAATTGATTTTTGTATTTCTTGTAAGAATTAAATAACCCTAACGAGATAATTAAAATGACAAAAAGGGCTGCAATTATTTTCATTTTCTAATAAAGAATAAGAACAATACAATTAAAATAAGAACAAGAGAAAATCTAATTTTCCCATTGTATTGTTTTCGGGTGATGCGTCCATGCTTCAAATCAAGATAGTTGCCCCAGTAAATGAGTACAAAAAATAAAATTAAAACGATTATAAGGAATTTGAACATGTTCGCCGATAAAGATATATCAAAGTTTAACAATATAGAAACGCCTTTTTACTATTACGATACGGATTTATTGCAAAAAACGCTAAGCACTTGTGCTGAAGCCGCCGCACCCTACAAATTTCACATCCATTATGCTTTAAAAGCCAACTTCAATTCTGTTTTACTCGAGCAAATTAAACAGATTGGCTTTGGTGCAGACTGTGTAAGTGCCGGAGAGGTGAGAAGAGCTGTTGAAGTTGGTTTCGATCACAAAAAAATTGTGTTCGCTGGTGTCGGTAAATCCGATAAGGAAATAAATGAGGCTTTGGATTTGGATATTTTCTGCTTCAATGTAGAATCTATCCAAGAGTTGGAAGTTCTGAATGAGCTAGCAGCTGCAAAAGGCAAGACTGCACAGGTAGCTATTCGTATCAACCCTAATGTAGATGCCCATACCCACCACAATATTACCACAGGTTTAGACGAAAATAAATTTGGAATCAATTCTTGGGATTTACCCCAATGTGCGGAAACTTTAAAGTTATCTAAAAACCTAAAATTTATTGGTATTCACTTCCATATCGGTTCTCAAATTACCAACCTCGATGTTTATAAAAACCTTTGTGTTCGCGTAAACGAATTCTGTACTTGGTTTGAAGATAAAGGTTTCATTGTCGAGATTTTAAACGTCGGTGGTGGTTTAGGTATTGACTATTATAGTCCTGATAACCAAATCCCTGACTTTAAATCTTACTTCAAGATATTCAACGATTTCCTGGACGTAAAACCTAATCAGGAAGTTCATTTTGAATTGGGAAGAGCATTGGTTGGCCAATCGGCAGCTTTAATCACCAAAGCATTATATATCAAAAAAGGTAAGAAGAAAAACTTTGTGGTTTTAGATGCTGGAATGACTGAATTGATGCGTCCTGCCTTATACCAGGCCTACCATAAAATTGAGAATTTAACTCGGGGTAACGGAAATGAAATCAAGTATGATATTGTAGGACCCATTTGCGAAAGCACCGATTGCTTCGGCAAAGAAGTGGAGCAACCAGAATCATTTAGAGGTGACGTTTTCGCCATCCGCAGTGCTGGTGCTTATGGTGAAGTAATGGCATCCAAATATAATTTGAGAGATGCGATAAGATCTGTCTACAGTAACGAACTATAGATCCAAATTCATCATTGTGAGGTACGAAGCGATGTTAATCAGCAAGATAGATTGCTTCGTTACCTCGCAATGATATTTAACATTATTTTTTTTTCGAGGCCACAAGTACAACTACACCTGCAACTAAAACTATTCCACCAACATACGGCGGCCAGTTTACCGATTTTTCTTTGTCAGCTGATATCTGAATGGGTCCGGCATCAACTATCTTTTCTTTTTGAGTATATGAAAAACCCGTCCAAACGAGCATAATCACTCCAATTACAATTAAGATAAGTCCTATAGATTTGTTCATGATATCTTTATTTTTAATAGCTGAACAGCAAACCTGAAATTATGTTTTATTAAAATGAATAGCCCAGTGTAATCTTACCAGAGTTGTTCATTAAATTGGTTCCTGAACCTAAAATTCCGTAAACATTTTTAATCTTGAGAAAAAACGACAGGTCAGTTGCTAAGCCAGTAATTTTATCCTCACTATAATTAATGTTATTTCTTAAATCAATAGTGCTACCCACAAATAGGCGGAAACCATATTGTCTATCGGTATTTTTACGTCCAGACCAAATAATTTCTGTTGAGCCACCCGTTGTAAAAAGTGCAGTTTTATCAGAAGCTATCGATAATGGATCGTTTTTACTTCGCACATCTTTTCTGAATGAAGCATAGCTACCTGCCTCATAAACAAAAGCACTTTCCCAATTCAAAATCCGAAATTCTGTATTTCCAGACTTTTCAGCTATTCCAATTGATGTGCGTAAACCAAAACCATAGAATCCTTGATCATGATATGCTTCGATAATCTTTCTTTGAGTGTTTTCGTAACCTCTGGAAGTGCCTCCAAAATATCCGAACCCGCCATAGGCGAAATTGAAATTCTTAACTACGTGAGACCGATTGTAGTTAATGTAACCCATGGCCATGTCTCCAACATTATAAGGCAGACTGTTGTTGGCGAAACTAGCGCTAACGTAATTTTTTACTTTAACACTATCTTCCATCATCGGTTTTGGAAGGTAGGACATGTGGTTTGAACTAGCGGGAGGGGTATAAAAAACCGGCAGATTATTTACAACAACGCCACATGAAGATAATAATACGGTTGAAAGTATGGCAATAAGAATTATAGGATGTTTAGAGAGCGGCATAATTAGTTTGAAAAGGGTTGATATGTATTTACAATTTATAAAGTTTAGTTTTATTCATCAAAAAAATCAACTAATCCCCCGATAAAATATTCTTCAATTCCTTCTGTGAAATCTTTATAATCTTCTTCTGGGATGTTTGTTTGTTTAAATTCCAACGACGTTCCTTTTTTATCTTCGTGAAGTTTAATCGTTACGATTGACGGTTCGGCATCTTCACCAAAGTACCATTGCTGCACAATTTTTTTGTTTGGCTCAAACTCAAGATTTTTTCCCACGATGTCGCCATCCCAAAATGAAAATTCTGTATCGGGCTTTTCTTCGAATTCAACATCCGCACCCGTCCATAGTTTGATGCTAATGTCTTTTGTAAGTGCTAAATAAACCTCTTCAGGTGAAGCGGGGATGTAAGTGTATTTTTTGTAATCTCTCATTAACTTATATATTGTATCTGCATTATTTAAAAGCGTTCAATCCGGTCACATCCATACCTGTAATTAATAAATGGATATCATGCGTTCCTTCATAGGTTACTACCGATTCCAGATTCATCATGTGGCGCATAATAGAATATTCTCCTGTGATTCCCATTCCTCCAAGCATTTGGCGAGCGTTTCTGGCGATATCTAATGCAATTTCTACGCTATTTCTTTTTGCCATTGATATTTGTTCAGCTGTTGCTCTGTTTTCACTTTTAAGCACACCTAAACGCCAAACCAAAAGCTGCCCTTTAGTAATCTCCGTAACCATTTCGGCTAGCTTTTTCTGCTGCAATTGAAAACCTCCAATTGGTTTTCCAAACTGAATTCGCTCCTTTGAATAACGAAGAGCAGTATCGTAACAATCCATTGCTGCTCCTAAAGCGCCCCAGGCAATACCATAGCGTGCTTGATTCAAACAACCTAGCGGGCCTTTCAAGCCACTTATTTCTGGAAAAACATTTTCTTTTGGAATTTGGACATTATCAAAGACCAACTCGCCAGTAGCTGAGGCTCTCAAGCTCCATTTGTTGTGTGTTTCAGGAGTAGAAAATCCGTCCATTCCACGTTCTACAACCATGCCTCGAATTTTACCAGATTCATCTTTTGCCCAAACTACAGCGATATCGGCAAAAGGAGCATTGCTGATCCACATCTTGGCACCATTCAAAATGTAGTGAGATCCCGCATCTTTAATATTGGTGACCATGCCACCAGGATTTGATCCATGATCAGGCTCTGTCAAACCAAAACATCCCATCGTTTCGCCACTTGCTAATTTTGGTAAATATTTTTTTCGTTGCTCTTCACTTCCGTAGGCATAAATAGGATACATCACCAGCGATCCTTGAACAGATGCGGTAGAACGGATTCCGGAATCGCCGCGTTCAATCTCCTGCATCAAAATTCCATATGCGGTATAATCCAATCCAGCGCCACCATATTCTACCGGAATTGTTGGCCCGAAAGCTCCAATATCAGCCAATCCTTTTATTAAATGCTTCGGAAATTCTGCCTTTTGAGCGTAATCTTCGATAATTGGGCTCACTTCCTTCTTAACCCATTCTCTAGCCGATGCTCTAATCAGTTTGTGCTCATCAGTAAGCAACTCATCCAATAGATAATAATCTGGAGCCTCATAAAGGTCTTTCTTCGACGATATACTCATTTAAAATTCTATTATTTGGTTAAGAAATCCGTTCATTTCAAAGGTAACAATTTACCGCAAGGGGCATTATATTCCTGAATAAAAAATTAATTTTGCTAAATACAGAAACACACCTATATGAGTCATTTCAAACAAACCGTAGCATTAAAGGAAGTTAGTTGTTTTGCATTGCATGGCTGGTATCCCGAAGAACAAGTAATTGGAAGTCATTTTATAATCGATCTTGAAACTGAATTTACTCCATTGGTTATTGATGATGAGCTTGCCAACACAGTTAATTACGAAGATTTGAATACCATTATATTGGATGAGATGAAGAATACTCAAAAGCTCTTAGAAACAGTTTTAAATAATATCATATTAAAAGTAATCGAGGTCTATCCTTTTGTTGAAACCATAAACGTGAGTATCAAAAAACTTAATCCACCAATGGAAGGGCAAATCGGGCATTCTTTTGTAAAGCTGACTTACAATGCATAAGCTTAGTAACGCGGTTAATCATTTTGCGGTGCTAGTCTATTAATCTAGCTGCAAAAAAGTTAGGCTATCCATCGCGGATAGCCTTTGCTAACAACAAAACAAATATAAGATAACCAAATCTTGCCTGATTGAGCAGAATCAGGTTTAAGTGCTATGAGATACACTTAGCGGCCTAGTGTTGGATTCGAACCAACATTTCAAAGTTTATAAAACCTTAACCTTCCTATCGGTCACTGGCCAATTTCGTTAAACTGGTTTTAAGGATAAAAAATCTTTCATTACAATAATCTCTTCACGATTAATTTTATCTTCATCCTTTATTTGCTTAGCATCGACTGCCGTGATTTCGGTATAATAGCTAAAACTTGGATAGTCGCTGATTGCTGGATATTGAAAATATATTGACATATTCTTTGCCTTTAATAGTTTAACATATTTTAGTTATCAATTCAATATTCAACAAATATATAAATAAGTATATAATGTCTATAGATTTTGTAGTTATTTATTTGATAACTTGATAACTTTTTGATATAGAAGCAATTATTTTATTTCTTTCTGTGCTTTGATAGGTTTCTCACAAAGCGAAGCTGAAAGAAAGATTCAATTTTTAATCTTAAAGCCATAGCTTATAAGGCGGAATTAGCTGTAGATATAATACATTCATTATTTAAGCCTGAATTCAATTTCTCAAAAGCTAATTATTTTAAGGATATTTGCATTTTCAAATATTAAAACGATAAGCGTGTCATTAGAGAAATTAAAGCTTAGTAAGCCACTTGTTGCAGCCATGACTGATGCAGGATTTTTAACTCCAAAAGAGATTCAAATCAGAACCATGAGCAGAATTTTGGGTGGACAAGATGTTATTGCGATAGCACCAGAAGGAGCAGGAAAAACAACAACTTATGTTTTAGCTACCTTAATGAAGTTGAAATATGCTTTCGAAGAAGCGCCAAGAGCTTTAATTTTGGTTCCAGATGCTGAACATGTTGATCATGTATTAGAACAATTCAAGTTATTAAACCGGAATAATACGTTCAGAATTCTCGGAATTGACAGTCGTGGGGCTGTTGAAACACAAATAAATGAGATTACCGATGGCTGCGATATTATTGTTGCTGTGCCCGATAGGGCTCGTGCCTTGTATTTGAAACTTGCCCTAAACACCAATAAAATTCAATTATTTATTGTAGATAATGCCGAACTGATTGTTAAAAAAGGATTACAGCTTCCTGTAGTTGAATTGGCAAACAGTGCTTATAAATCTCAACATGTTGTTTTTACAGAAGTAATTCATGAGAAATTGAATCACATGATTTCTCCTTTTATGAAAGATTCTGCAACAACCATAGAGGTTGATGAAATTGGTGAACAGCAAGCAGAAGTTTATCCGCAGATGTTATATCAAGTTCCAAACTTCCGTACGAAGTTGAACTTGTTAACACTTTTGCTAAATGATGCTGAGTTTTTTGATAAAGTAGTTGTGTTTGTAAATACCAGATTAACGGCCCAAACGGTTTATAAAAACTTCAATAATCCAAAAGAAGGCGAAATTAGTATTTACCGTTCTTTGTTTTTCGATGATAAGGGTTACGATGACATTGAAGACTTTAAGGAAAATCCTGATGCGAGAGTGCTTATTGTCGCTAATGAGAACCTAGGGGAGCTAGATATTCAGGGAATTCCATTTATTCTTCATTTAGAATTGCCTGAGCAAAAGGAAACGTTAATTCAGCGTATTGTTAAAACAGGAGAAGAGGAAGTGGTTGCGATTACATTTTCTACTGATATAGAACTCGTTGAGGTTAAGAAGATTGAACAAGCCATTGGTCAGCGGATGGATGTTATGGAGCTCCCTGAAGATCTAAAAATAATGGATGCCGCCGCAAAACCAAAGAAAAAGAAAAAAGAGGAAGAAGAGGATGTTACCGAACGTGGTGCCGCATTTCACGAGAAGAAAGCAAGTAATTTAAAGAATTACAACTACAGTGCGGGTACGAAAGCCAAAATGACTTATAAAAATAAAAAAGGTTTATCTTAATTGTAAATCGTCATCGCCAGAGATCAGTTGCCTGTGTGATAGTATAGATTGCTTCGTGCCTCTCATTAACGAAAAATTTAAACGCAAAAAGCCCCGATTTTCATCGGGGCTTTTTTATATCATTTTACTATTGACTAGTATAATGTAAATTCTACACGACGGTTTTCTTGACGACCCGCTGCAGTTTTGTTTGTCGAAATTGGTTGATCAGGTCCGTAACCAGTAGCTTCAATTCTTGATGCGTTAGCACCTTGAGATACTAAATAAGCTTTCACTGATTCTGCTCTTTCTTTAGATAAACGTAAGTTTAACTCTCTACCACCAGTGTTATCTGTGTGACCAGCTAATTTTAAGCTAAAGTTTTTCTCTACTAATAAACCAGCAACTCTGTTTAATGAAGCATAAGATTTAGAACGGATAGTAGACTTACCTAAATCAAACTCTAAGTTTGAAATCGCATCTTTAACAACTTTACGATCTTCTTCAGTTATTACTTTAGTTTCTCTGATAATTTCGCGTTGAACTTTGATTGGGCAACCTGAACCATCAACTACAGTACCTGTTGGAGTTCCTGGGCATTTATCAAATTTGTTAGCTACACCATCATTATCATCATCAGCTAAATCTTTAGCATATTGCTCTCTGTCTCTGGCTGCATTTTGTTCTGCTGTAGATAATGCTCTTCTTAATTCAGCACTTTCTTCTGCACTTTGCTTACGTAAATCGGCAACAGCGCTATAGTTCTGCAATTGAGAATTTTCTCTGTTTCCTAAAGCAAACTCTAAACCTGCGTGAGCGTAAGAGAATCTGCTTTCGTTATAAGCATTTTTAACTGTTGGTGAAGATTTGATAAAATTGATATCATAACCTAAATCGATGTTAATACCTTTAGCAACACCTAATTTAAATCCAACTCCTGTTGGGATAAACCAACCTTCTCTATCTGTAAAACTTTGCACGGTTCCGATTTCTGAATCAGATGACATGTAACCAGCACCAGCTTTTACGTATGGAATTAAAACTGCATTTTCAGTATTTAAACTAAAGTTTGCAATATTTAAAACTGCTGTTAATGATCCAGACCAATTGATACTGTTTTTTTGTTGTACTGTGCTTGTCGAATTTAAAGTTTTGATTTCTCCACGAAGAAAGTCAGCTTGTAAACCTAAAGCTGGTAAAATTTGCTTTTTAACGAAGGCACCGTAACCAATACTTTTAAATTCATCTGCCTTTACACTAGAGCCACCTAAGAAAGTGTTTTGGCTTAAGATACCACCGTGAGCACCAACGCTCCAGGTTCTTAATGATTGTTTACCAAATCTACTTGTTGTAGTCGGCGTTTCCTGTGCAAATAATTGTGATGATAGTCCTAATAAGGCAACCAACATTGTTGATTTTGTAATTCTCGAATTCATTTTTATTAATTTATAAATAATAGTCTCTTAACAGTTTTTTTATAATACTGTTTGGTTGCCTCTAAGAAAAAACCTTGCCAAAAAAGAGAAAATCCATCCAACCATCATTAAATCAGATGATTATAATTGATAAAATAATTCACAAAAATGTTACCTAACAGCCCTTATCGGGATAAAAACTGTCTATAATTCTATACAAAGATTAGATTTCGATTAAAAATTGACTTCACCACGCAAATGGCTCTAGCAAATATTTATAGTCTTAACTTTGCAAAGAAATCCCAAAATACAATACCGGCCGAAATCACAATATTAAAAGAATGTTTGGTTCCAAACTGAGGAATTTCGATGCATTCATCAATGGTTGCCATCACTTCATCACTCACGCCATCAACTTCATTACCAAAAATTAACGCATATTTTTTGTTGGGATCTGGCTGAAAACTATTTAGCATGGTACTATTTTCTGCCTGCTCAATGGCGACAATTTCATAATCTTCAACACGTAAGGCATTTATGGCAGATAAAGTGTCAGGATAATAAATCCATTCTACAGAGTGTGTTGCCCCTAAAGCAGTTTTTTCGATTTCACGATGTGGAGGTTGTGCGGTAATTCCACACAAAACAACCTTTTCCAGTGCAAAACCATCTGCTGTGCGAAAAACAGACCCAACATTATGCATGCTGCGAACATTATCTAAAACCACGACGACTGGAAGTTTATCTTGCGCCTTAAACGCTGCAATATCTGGACGATTGAGTTCGTCTAATTTTAATTTTTTCATTGTATTAACCGCAAATTTGCAGTTTATCTGGAAGATTATCGTTATTGGCTTTCTTAAATATTTCAGAGCCTTGTGGGGCCATCTCCAATCTCACTAATGTAAATCGCTGCAGGATAACCGATTTTCCCCACATAATACGCTGTTAAATGTTTGGCAAAATCTTCCTCATAACCTTTTTCAAGCAAAGCGATGGCACAGCCTCCAAATCCAGCGCCAGTCATTCGGGCACCAATTACATGATCGTAAGTCAAACAAAAATCAACAACTGCATCCAACTCATCTCCACTAACCTCGTAAAGCTCCTTCAATGATTTATGCGATGCATACATTAACCGGCCGAATTCTTCTAAGCTGCCGTTATTAAGTGCTTTAGCCGCAAGATGAACGCGGTCGTTTTCTTTTACAACGTGTGTAGCTCTATTCAGAATTGTTTCATCATGAATCAAATGACTATGCAGTGCAAACTTCTCTGCATTTAGTTCACACAAATTGTGAAGTGTAATTTCCTCATTCAACAATCTTAAAGCTTCCTGACATTCTGCAACACGCTCATTATATTTAGAATCAGCCAATTCTCGGGGCTTATTAGTATTGATAATGGCCAAAGAATATTTACCTAAGGCAACATCAACCATTTTGTATTTCAGCGTTTCGCAATCAAGTACAATGGCTTTATCTTTTTCACCAACTGCTACTGCAAACTGATCCATAATTCCAGAGTTTAAACCGATAAAATCATTTTCAACCTTTTTGGCAATTTTGACTAGTTCCAGTTTATCATAGCCCAAATTCAAGTAATCGTTCAATGCAAATGCCGTAGCGATTTCAATTGATGCTGAAGAAGATAGGCCGGATCCGATTGGAATGTTGCCAAAAAACAGAAAATCAAATCCATTGATTTCTTTCCCATCCTTTAAAAACTCATTGATTATTCCGATAGGGTAGTTGGCCCATAAACTGCCGTTTTTATCATGGATCTTATTGCTCTCTACCTCAACCTGAGCTTCAAAATTTAAACTTTTAAACCTGAATTTGCCATCGTTATTTGAGGCAATAGCAACCCAGGTTCCTAATGTGATGGCGCAAGGCATTACTAGTCCACCATTATAATCTATATGCTCGCCAATCAGGTTGATCCTTCCAGGAGTGAAGTAAACTGCATCAGAATTACGATTATAATTTGCTAAAAAATTTTGCTCAAGTTCGATTTTCATTTGGTTAAAAATATTTATAAAAGCATTAATAATGCTATGTTTGTTACGAAACAAAAATCCTAAGTTACAATTTATGAGCGTTCAGCAAACATCAACAGGAAAATTTATTGATGACGAAGAAATTTTCGCACTTGAACTAACCAATAGCAAAGGCACTTACGTTAAGATTTTTAATTATGGTGCTATCATTAACAAATTTATAGTTCAAAATGCCAAAGGTGAGATGCAGGATATTGTATTAGGCTTCGATACTTTTGAGCAATATCTTGATCCTGAATATTTGAAGAACTATCCTTACTTCGGAGCGGTAATTGGTCGTTATGCCAATCGCATCAAAGATGGTCGTTTTAGCATTGGCGAAGAGCGCTTCCAATTGGTTCAAAATGCTGGTGCAGCAACATTACATGGCGGCACGGTAGGTTTTGATAGAAAAGTTTGGGATATTGTTGAAGTTGATGAAAATCAAACCTTGGTTACGTTAGAATATGAAAGTGAAGATGGCGAGGAAAATTTTCCAGGCAATTTAGTGATCTCTCTAACTTTTGAATTGACTGAGAATAATGAACTTATTTTAAGCTACGAAGCTGAAACAGATAAAGCTACTCCCATTAATTTAACCCACCATGGCTATTTTAACCTATCTCCTGATGGTGGAAATGTTGCTAATCATCAACTTCAAATTTTTGGGTCGAATTATTTAGAGCAAGATGATAATTATTCAGTAACTGGAAAATTAATTCCGGTAGCTGGAACACCGCTCGATTTTACACACTTAAAGGAAATTGGAAAAGATTGGGACCCTGAAGAAGGTTATGATCAGAGCTTTGTTCTTGATAAAATTTATGGTGATTTATCTCTGGCAAGTAAAACGAGCGAGTTAGAGAGTGGTTTAACTTTAAGTGTTTACACCACCGAGCCTGTTGCACATTTATACACCGCAAAATACGTTGATGTAAAAAATGGCAAAGGCGGAAAAGATTATAAAGCTTACAGCGCTTTTTGCATTGAAACCCAGCACCACCCAAATGGAATCAATATTCCTGAATTTCCGAGTACTATTTTACAGCCTGAGGATTTATACACACAAACTACCATTTATAAAATATCACTAGCCAAATAATTTATGTTTAGCCTTCAAGATATTAAAACTGCAGAAGCGAAAATAAAAACCGGTGCTGATTTCCCTCAGTTTATTAAGGAAATTAAAGAAATGGGGGTAGTCAGAAATGATGTTTATGTGGCTAACGGACTTTCCATTTATTTTGATGATGAAGACAATGCACAGCAGGCAAGTCCGCAGGAGTACCCGGCACTTATCATTAACGATGAATCATCTGCAGATAAATTGGGTAATGCTTTAAAAATACATCAAAAAGGAGATACTGATTATTTGACCTTCTGTAAGCAAGCTGCAGATGCTGGCGTAGAAAAATGGGTGATTGATTTGGGAGCAATGACTTGTACTTATCTAGATAGTGAGGGCAATGAATTGGTACAGGAAAAAATTCCAACTGCTTAAAGGCTGGAAATAAAAATGTGTGAGTTGCATTTCGAGGAAAATAGATAACGCTAGAAAACAGAATAAGCTAGCGTGACTAAATTCTTTCTAGCACCAGTTTAATAGCCTGCTCTACAATTTTATTCGGTTCTTTACTAAATTCAAAGTTTACACGGCTTGCCAAAATTGCATTTATTGATAAAGCTTTATGTCCTAATATCTTAGCCAATGCATAAATACCCGCTGTTTCCATTTCCAAATTGGTAATGCGATATTGATTGCTATTGAAACTATTTATTAAACTTATGAAGTTAGGGACAGCATTCTCAGCTCTCACTACCCGTCCCTGTGGCGCATAAAATCCAGGAGCAGTAATGGTGATTCCTCGTGGTAAATCTTTTCCAATTGTATTTAGCAAAGTATCATTAGCAGCAGTTAAATAGGGATTAACGTTTTTTAAATGCTCAAAATGCCTATTTATATCAGCCTTTAAAGTTCTATCATCATTAGCAACTTCCTGAACATAATAGTTCATTAAGGCGTCCATACCCAACCCGTAATTCGAAGCCAAAATAGTACCCATCGGGATATCGGCCTGAACGGCACCAGAAGTACCCACACGAATAATATTCAATGAAGTAAGATTTTTTTTAATTAATCTGGTTTCAAAATCTATATTGACCAAAGCATCTAATTCGTTAAAAACGATATCTATGTTATCCGTACCAATACCGGTAGAAAGCACAGTTACCCGCTTTTTACCTACATAACCGGTATGCGTGATGAATTCTCTTTTCCCCTTTTTTAATTCTATTTCATCAAAATACTTACTTACTTCAGCCACCCGATCCGGATCGCCAACAGTAATTACTGTTTCTGCAACGTCTTCTGGCAATAAATTCAAATGATAAATGCTCCCGTCTGGATTGATAATTAAGTCGCTTTCGGATATTTTCATAATTGCTTAGCTTAAAGTAAATTTTGTTTAGGCACTTAAGTGGTTTGGAGATATTTCAGTTTTACGTTACTTATCTTATCAAACTTACTTAAAACTTGATTCAGTTGTGCCTTTCTCACCTCAAGTTTTAAAATGCAATTGGCATCAAAGTGTTGCTGTAGAATAATCAGGTTTTCCTCTTTAACCAGTTTCATCACATCATTCATCTGGAGATAATCAAAATTTACTTCGTACAAATCATTTATTGTTCTAGTAACAATTTTTGCAGAGGTAATCGCCTCTAAACTGGCATTTTTATAGGCATTTATTAAACCAGGAACACCAAGTAATGTGCCACCAAAATAACGGACCACCACGATCACTATGTTTGTAAGATCGGCAGAAAGTAAGCAATTCAAAATTGGTCTGCCAGCAGTGCCTGAGGGTTCGCCATCATCGTTAATACGAAAAACAGAACGATCGGGAGTTAAACGATAGGCATAACACCAATGTCTAGCCTTGGAATGTTCATTACGAAGATTTGCAATAATAGGCTTTACCTCATCTTCATTGCGGATAGGATAGGCGTAAGCGATGAATTTACTGCCTTTATCACGAAAAATTCCTTCTGAAGGATTTTCTATCGTTTTATAAGAATCATCGAACAGCATTTTGCGACAAGGTAATAAAGATGACAGCAGCAAGGGCTAACACGATTCCGAGGTAATTTATTTTTGTTAATTTCTCCTTAAATATGATTATTCCAATTAAACTTCCTACTACGATTACCCCCATATTCATTGCTGCAAAAACCGTTGATGGATTGTTGGACAAGGCTTTATGGGCTTTCATATAGAACAAAATGTTACCAAAATTAAATAATCCTAGAACCAAGCCGCAAGCCAAATTAACCAGCTGAATCTTGATTTTTCTACTGATCATTAATACGATTACAATGATGAGCGAAACGATAAACGCTAGGCAAAAAATAACGAAGAGCGAGGTTGTGTATGGAAGTAACTTATATAAGGCAATTTGTTTGAAGAGTACATCTATAACACCAAAACCTATAAAAACCATTAATGGATAAATCCAATTTACCTGGTTTTCCTTCTGATCAGTTTTTCGAAGGAAAGTTAAAACGATAGCGGGAAACCCAACTAATAAACCAATTATTTTTAGTTGATTAAAATCTTCACGGAATATAAAATAAGCAGCCAAAATTGGGATAAAAAGAGATAATCGCTGGGCGATATCGGTTTTTACAATACCAAGGTTTCTTATTGATGCAGCCAAAAGCAAAAATACCGAAGGCAATAATACTGCTAGCGATAAGTAAATTGACCATGGAGCACTGGAATTTAAAACAACAACATCTGGCTTAAAGAAAACATAACATAAGATTAAAGCAGCAAAATAATTTACTGTAACTGCCTGAATGATATTGATTTGATAGCGTTTTGCCAATTTTAGCAATACGGCAACTGTAACGCTGCAGCAAATGCTTAATAGTATGTATATCATTTAGTTGTGCTGATTAATATAGATGGATAGTTGATCAGAACCAACCTGCATTTGCTCTTGTAAACGACCGTTAATCACTGGTGAAGGAATGCCGTCGTTCCAACTGCCCTGAGAACTAAAAATCCTGGCTTCATCCCAGATATTAGCCGCCAAAAATTGCTTTAAAATATTCGCACCACCTTCAACAATTACCGCTTGCGTATCCATCAAATAAAGTTGAAAGGCTATTTTTTGAGCCAGATAGAAATGCATATCTTCCATTTGAATGTAGTGAACGTTTCCAACCACATCAGTTTTAATTTCATTGAAGATGATGGTCTTAGCCTCAGCATTAAAAATATGATTGCTTTTTGGAACATCGAGATTCTTATCAATTACAAGGCGAGTGGGATTTTTTCCTGGCCACTCTCGTGCTGTGAGTTGAGGATTATCGATGATGGCCGTTTGCTTGCCAATTAAAATGGCATCTTCCTCTGTCCGCCATTGATGGGCCATCCTTTTGGCTAAAGCGCCACTGATCCATTTCTGGTGACCATCATTTGTTGCAAAATACCCGTTTGCGGTTTCTGCCCATTTAAGGATGATATACGGGCGCTGCTGCAGAATTCTTGTGAAAAATCTGCGGTTAAAATATTTGCACTCTTCCTCTAAAACACCACTTATTACTTCTATACCCGCATTTCTTAACTTCTCAATCCCTTTGCCATCTACCCCCGAAAACGGATCACGATTGCCAATTACAACTTTTTTCAATTGATGTTTTACAAATAAATCGGCACAGGGAGGGGTTTTACCAAAATGCGCACAAGGTTCTAAGTTTACATAAGCAATGGCTTGCTTTAATAATTCATTTCCTTCATCACCGTACTGATCGAAAACCGATTTTATAGCATTCGGTTCTGCATGGGCCTTACCAAATTCTTGATGATAACCTTCACCGATAATCTTCCCATTATGAACAATTACGCAGCCAACCATGGGGTTAGGACTTACATTTCCAATTGCTAAGGCCGCCAGCTCTACGCAGCGTTTCATGTAAAATTCGTTGGTCATTTGCGCAAAAATACTAAAAAATGAGCCATTAGCCTTAAAAACATCATCGATATGGTTTCAAAAATATTAAATTTACAACGATGAAATTAGGAGAGTTAGAAGAGCATTTCAAAGAAGAATTAAGTCAACAATATGATGGTGATGAAGCCAGAGCGATGTTTAGTCTGGCTGCAGAACATGTTTTGAGATTTTCACCAGGGAGATTGCGCATGATGGGCGATAGTGTAATGGACTTCGTTCATCTCCAAAAAATGCTAAGTATTCTCAACGATTTGATCATTGGAAAGCCCATTCAATATATATTGGGCGAAGCCCATTTTTATCGTTTAGTCTTTATCGTGAATGAAAATGTACTCATTCCAAGGCCTGAAACAGAAGAGTTGGTAGATTGGATTATTTCAGACTACAAGATTAAAAATCAAAAAAATACCATTACAATATTGGATATTGGAACAGGCTCGGGCTGCATTCCAATTACCCTAAAAAAGCACCTGTCGAAAGCATCGGTTTCAACATTAGATGTCTCTGCTGATGCACTTGAAGTAGCGCAGCGAAATGCGGTTCAGCTGAATACACCACTGTCATTCATCCATGCGGATATCCTGAAATATTCAAGTGAAGAAAAATATGATGTAATTGTGAGTAACCCACCTTACATCAGAGACTTAGAAAAAGCAGGCATGCATGCTAATGTGTTAGATCACGAGCCACAGCTGGCATTGTTTGTTGAGGATGATAATCCATTGATTTTTTACAACGCTATTTCAGAGTTTGCCAAAACCAACTTAAACCCAAATGGTAATTTGTACCTCGAGATTAATGAATTTTTGTCATCGGAAACGATGGAAATGCTCTCTACTAAAGGATTTACAACTATCGATTTGAGAAAAGATATGCAGGGTAAAAACCGAATGATTAAAGCGAGCTTTGTTTAGACAATTACGATCGCGGATGAAACTGCGTGATTACTTCCCGCAAGTAATCCCTATCGATATGGGTGTAAATTTCAGTTGTTGTAATACTGGAATGCCCCAGCATTTCCTGTACTGCTCTTAAATCGGCGCCACCTTCTATTAAATGTGTTGCAAAAGAATGGCGCAAAGTGTGCGGACTTATTGTTTTTTTGAGGCCCGTAGCTAAAGCAAGACTTTTAACTAAATTAAAAATCGAAATGCGAGAAAGTTTTGCGCCAAAGCGATTAAGGAAAATAAAATCTTCATTTCCCTTTTTTATCGTCATGTGATTGCGAACTTGATTTAAGTATATATCCAGTAGTTTTAAAGCAACTCCACCAATAGGAACCAATCGCTCTTTGTTCCCTTTGCCGATAACTTTTATAAATTCAATCTGTGGATATAAGTTCGAAATTTTCAAATCTGTTAGTTCAGAAACCCTCAACCCGCATCCATAAAGCACTTCTAAAATAGCTTTGTTGCGCATTCCTTCTGGTTTCGAAGCATCAATAGCCTCAATAAGACCATTGATTTCGTGAATATTCAGCATATCAGGCAACTTTCGACTTAGTTTTGGCGCTTCGATCAATGCCATCGGATCGATTTGAATGACTTCTTCCAACATTAAATAGGTGAAAAATGCTTTCATACCTGAAATTACCCGGGCTTGCGTACTGGCTAGCATACCTAGGTTATTTAACCAACTGATAAATGATTTGATATCAGAGGCCTTTATATCCGTTAATTTGGGTTCCTCTTTTACAGCTTCGAAATACTGGCTCAATTTAGTGATATCATTCAGGTATGCCTGTACAGAATGATCAGAAAGCGATCTCTCTAATTTTAAGTAAGCTCTAAATCCTTTAATATATGATTGCCAAAGCATGCTTTTATTTAAGATTTTTTATAACATTGCAACGTTACAACATAAAACCATTAATTGATCATGAAAATTCAAATAATTAACGGCCCAAATTTAAATTTACTTGGCGTTCGTGAACCTTCTATTTATGGCAATGTAAGCATTGAAGATTATGTGAAGGAGCTTAAATTATTATATCCCAACATAGAAATAGCGTATTTTCAAAGCAATGTAGAAGGCGAATTAATTAATAAATTACATGAAGTTGGCTTTAGTTATGATGGGGTAGTGCTAAATGCAGGTGGTTATACACATACTTCTGTAGCGATTGCCGATGCCATTGCAGCAATTAAAGCACCAGTGGTTGAGGTACACGTATCGAACATTTATGCCCGTGAAGAATATAGACATGTATCTTTAACCGGAAAAAATTGTCAGGGTGTGTTAACCGGGTTTGGAATGAAAGGTTATCGTTTAGCTATTGAAAGTTTAATACAGAAATAAGTAGCCTATCCTAATCAAGATGCATTTTCACCGCATCCGATAACTCGATGAAGCTATAGATTAGTAGAGTTTACTAAAATATTTTATTTTCTTGATGAAGAATGCCCAAACTACGCTATTGTTATATACGCCAGCGTGTGTAGCATAAGGCTTCTGTACCGAAGTTCGTTTTTTATTTGTTTTGGCAATCGATTTGATAAAATGCCAATGTCCTTTTGTTACAGCCAATGTAAATTTAGGTTTTCCCGATAATAGGAAGTGCCACCAAGCCACAAAATCTATCCACATTCTAATGCCTATTCTAAAAAAAGCATCACTTGCAGGCAAATTTTTCTGCATAATAATCAGGTTGTTCCTGAAATTTAGATAAGTTTTAAAAGGGTTTTCAGTTTGTAATGTACCGCCGCCAACATGAAAAACTTCCGAGGTAGGGCAGTACATAATTTTATAATTTAAATTTTTCAATCGCCAGCACAAATCTATTTCTTCCATGTGGGCAAACAAGTCGGCATCCAGGCCTCCTGTTTCTATCCAGCATCTGCTTTTAATAAAAAACGCTGCACCACTTGCCCAAAATATTTCTTTTTGATCGTTGTACTGCCCCTCATCCGACTCGTAAACATTAAACAAACGACCTCTGCAAAATGGATAGGCATAAATATCCAGATAACCACCGGCGGCACCTGCATATTCAAAATCGCTTTTCTTTAACTGAGATTTAATTTTTGGCTGGGCGGCCGCGATAGAATCATCGCTTTCCATTAAATCGATAACGGGCTTAATCCAGTTGGATGTCACTTCAACATCCGAATTTAAGAGCACAAAATACTCCGCTTCAACCCGCTCCAAAACCTTATTGTAACCACCAGCAAAACCATAATTTAAATCGTTTTTAATGATTTTAACTGTAGGAAAGTTAATTTCTAAAAATGCCACAGAATCATCTGTAGATGCATTATCACCTACAATAATTTGCAGATTATCGTATTGGGTAAGTAATATTCCTGGTAAAAATTGTTGTAGAAAAGCCTTTCCATTCCAGTTTAATATGACAACGGCTACTGAGGGATTCATGTTGTTATTCAGGTTTAAATTTCCAGCGTTTATGGCTCCATAACCAATACTGTGGCTGTTCTTTTATAATATCTTCTAAAAATTTAAAGTGCAAGTTAGTAATTTCGTATTCATCCACTAATGACGGATTTAAACACATAGGCAAAACCTCAACATGGTAATAACCTTTCTTCACTACTGTAACTTTAAAATAATAAATTGGTCTGTTTGTTGATTTGGCAATTTTTTCTACGCCTAACAAAGCTGCAGTGGGCTGATTTAAAAAATCAACAAAATATTTGGTTTCCTGACGGGTAGGGGCCTGGTCTGTTGCAAAACAAAACAATGTAGGTTCGTTTTTATAAGCAGCCAAGCCTCTTAAAGTTTGGCGCATGGCGATAAAAATATTTCCATATTTTGTTCTAAAACAGTTAAACCACGCTTCGAAGATTTTATTGGTTAGCGGTTTATAAATAACCATTGTTTTGGCAGAGATATTTAAACCTAATGCTAAAGTTCCTAATTCCCAATTTCCGTAATGCCCGGTACAGGCCAAAACACTTTCACCAGCATTAAAATGTTTCTCCAATTGTTCCAAGCCCGAAAATTTCACCCTTTTTAAAGTTTCTTTTTCAGAGATAGTAGTCATTTTGATGATCTCAAAAATCAGTTCTGATAAGAAAATAAAAAACTTTTTCTCTATAGCGATAATTTCATCACTTGATTTTTCAGGAAAAGAGTTCACTAAATTCTGGCGAACAACTTTTTTTCGATAACCGATTACATAATAAAGAAGATAATATAGTAATCTTGCAAAAAAAAACAAAACAGGCAGTGGTAGTAGCGACACGAGGTATAAAAAAAATACGCCAATGTGCGCCATCACTCTTTTAATCATTATTTTTATTGGTTTCAGCTACAAACATAAATTTTCAAATGCAGAATACAGCTATACTACCATTATTTTATCTTCCTCCTGTAGGTTATTTTAGCTTGATACAGCAATTTGGTAGTGATTTTTTAATAGAAAAACATGAACATTTAGCAAAGCAAACGTACCGCAATAGAGCAAGTATCTATTCTCCAAATGGGAAATTAGATTTAACGGTTCCATTGGTAAAAGGATCAAAAACGCATAAAAAAATGAAAGATGTTCGCATCAGCTATGATTTCAATTGGCAACGCTTACATTGGTTGAGTTTAGAAACTTGCTACCGCAGCTCTGCTTATTTCGAATATTATGAGGATGAACTATCGAAGTTTTATCAAAATAGATTTGAATTCCTTTTTGACTACAATATGGAGCTGATGGAATGGCTTTTGCAAAAACTAAAGCTAAAGATAGATTTGGGTACAACAACCTCTTATGAGGATCAAATTGCTCCGGAATTAGACTTTAGAGGGATAATGAATCCTAAAAAAAATGAGGATATTGTAAACGCTAAGCCATATTATCAGGTTTTTGAAGACAGGCATCAATTTTTAAACAACTTAAGTATAGTTGATTTGTTGTTCAACCAAGGTCCACAAGCCAAGTTGTATTTATAAAATGGGAAAAAACAAACCTCGCAGTCGCCACAAGCATTATAAAGTTCCAGCGCCAGGAACAAGCCCAGGGCTTTATGCCATTGATGATGAGGCTTTGAAGCCCGTGATCGTTCTTCATACTTACAATGATAAATCTCATAAAAAAGAGGAACTGAAAAACATCAATAATATAGAAAAGCTTATTCAGGATAAGAGCTATAATTATTGGTTCGATATAAAGGGTTTGGCAGACCCAAATATGTTCGAAACACTTTATTCGAAATTCGACATTAGCAGGTTGGTTTTGGAAGACATTACAAGTTCTTATCAAAGGCCAAAACTGGATGAATATGACAACGATAATTATATTTTTTCTGTAAGCAGACATCTTTATTTAGGTGAAGACGGCACTTTATGCAATGATCAAATCTCTTTTATCTTATCAGAAAGAACCTTAATTACTTTTCAGGAAACCTATTCTGATTGCTTTGAGCCAGTGAGGAAGCGATTGGAGATTGGCAAAGGGAATATCCGCATCGGTGGAAGCAGTTATTTGATGTATGCGATAATGGATGTAATTGTCGACAATTATTTTTCACTGTTGAACTTTTGGGGAGAGGAGCTTGATGCCATCGAAGATAGACTTTATGATCGTCCTGATAAGAGAATCATGTACGATACCCAAGCCATTAAACGATCATTAATCACCATTAGGAAAATTGCCTGGCCAGAACGAGATAAGCTGAACGACATCATTAGAACGGATAGTCCGCTGATTTCTGATCTGACCAAAACATACATGAAAGATGCCTACGATCATTGCATCCAAATCATTGATTTTATTGAGTCTTTGAAAGAAATTGCATCAGCAAATATTGATATGAATCTCTCAATCATCAGCAATAGGATGAACGAGATTATGAAAGTGCTGACCATCATCTCGTCTATATTCATTCCTTTAACATTCATTGCAGGTATTTATGGAATGAATTTTAGCCGGGAAGATCCCGTAACCGGCAAAGTAATGCCAGACAATATGCCCGAACTCTATAGTCCGCATGGTTACACCTATACCTGGATTGTAATGGGCATAATTGCTGTGATACAAGTGATTTATTTTTGGCGCAAGGGCTGGTTTAAGTAAGTAAATTCTATTTGCTTTTTATACCTTAGTAGCTTCAAACACATATTGGTTAGGTCAAAGGAGCGATGCAGTCATTCGAAATAGATAAAAGCGATGTACTAAAGGTAAAAAATGCCATTTTAGCTGGTGATGAAACTTTAAAGGAGGTTTTAGAGGAATACCATGCTTCGGAAATTGCTATTTTATTCGAAAGATTAGACAAATCTGAGCAAAGGCATATCATCAATATCCTTCCTGCAGAAATTGCATCAGAAATTATTTCTGAGATGGATGAAGAATCCCATCCAGAAGACTTGCTATTTGAACTTCATCCTGATAAGCGTACAGAAATTGTAGAAGAACTAGACTATGATGATGCAACCGATATTATTTCTCAACTCGAAGATCACGAGCAGGCAGAAATTCTGGAAGATTTGCAGGATGAACATGCAACAGAGATTAGGAATCTTTTAACCTACGACGAAAAAACTGCAGGTGGTTTAATGAACACAGAAATTATCTGTGTTAATATTAATCTCACTAAAAAAGATGCCATTGAGGAAATCATTCGCCAGAGTGAAGAAATGGAAGAGTTTTACACCATTTATGTAGTAGACGACGAAAAAATATTCAAAGGAATTGTATCATTAAAAGATATCATTAAAGCGAAACATAACGCTCAAATTACCGAGCTGGTTAAAATGGATGCCGTTTATGTTCATCCGGATACTGACCAGGAGGAGGTAGCATATCTAATTTCGCAGTATAACTTAACCAGTATTCCGGTAATTGATGACAACCAAAAATTATTAGGCAGGGTTACATTCGATGACGTGATCGACGTGATGGAAGCAGAGAGCACTGAAGATATCTTGAAAATTTCCGGGGTATCCGAAGATGAAGAACTAAGCGGTAATTGGGTAGAGGCAGTAAAATCACGTTTGCCTTGGTTAATCATTAACCTCGGCACGGCATTTCTAGCTTCTTCTGTTGTACGGTATTTCGACCCAACCATTAAATTAATCCCATCGCTGGCCGCTTACATGACTATTATTGCCGGGATGGGTGGGAACGCAGCAACACAGGCGCTTGCGGTAACCGTAAGGCGTATCTCACTTTACGATTTAACAGACAAGCAGGCTTACAGAACGGTTTTAAAAGAATTTACGGTAGGTTTAATTAATGGAGCTGTAAACGGAATAATCGTATTTATTTTTGCTTTTTTCTTTGATGGAAACCCTATGTTAGGTTTAGTCATATTTTTAGCCATGACAGGAAATCTTTTAATAGCCGGGGTAACAGGTGCGGGGATTCCGTTGATATTAAAACGTGTTGGGATTGATCCAGCTATTGCATCATCCATCATTATAACCACTTTTACCGATGTTTTTGGTTTCCTCCTCATTCTCGGTTTAGCCAGCAAGTTATTATTACTCTAACACTATTAAACAAAAAAGTCGGAAGAATTTAATCCGCCGACTTATAATCAAAATTGCAGTTGCTTAAACTGCCGTTACTCTAACCTCTATATTGCCTTTAACAGCTTTCGAATACGGGCAAGCTCTGTGTGCTTTATCAGCAATAGCCTGCGCTTCTTCATGAGATATTCCAGGAATATGTACATCTAAATCTGCAGATAATACAAATGAATTTCCATCCTTATTGAAAGAAACCAACACTTTAACATTTGCTTCGCTCACATCAACGCCTTCACGCTCTGCAACCGAACCTAAAGCCCCTAGATAACAAGGTCCCCAAGCCGCAGCAAATAATTCTTCGGGATTAGTAGCTCCGCCTTGCCCACCAAGTTCTTTTGGCTTTCTAAGTTCGAAATCTAAAATTCCATCGCTCGATTTAATGTGTCCATCTCTTCCTCCAGTAGCTGTAACTTCAGCTGTATATAGCTTTTCCATAATAATTTATTTAACAAGATAAACAAACACTATCCGGCATTGTTTGCAACCACTACACGCTTAACATAATCGCAGATTAAACCCAATTTTTAGCTAAAACTAGATAGGCAAAGATATTTTGTGTAAAAAAGCAAAAAAAATCAAGGTTTTAATAGAGGTGAGTAAGGTACCCACAACTGGTACAACAATCGTTACAGAGGTTTAAAATTCTATTTATCAATAGGTTATATCTAGTCTGTTATCAATACCGATGGATATAAAGATCTATTCCGAATAGCGAGCGTCATATTTCGTGTAATAAAAGCCTTTGTAAGGGGTACTGAAATGTTAAGCAGATACTAAAATAATATTTTTACAATATCACTTTTTAATTATCGTCCCGTTGATTAATAAATTGTTATTGATGTTGCTGATAGCGATAATTGCTATTCCATCAAAATTGAGTGCTCAAACCTGTCCGGAAAATATCGGTTTCGAAAATGGAAATTTTTCGAACTGGAAGCTTTTTACCGGACTTGCAAGTATCGACAAAAACAAGAATGTAATTTATACCAATGAAGTTAACAATCCGGCTTCTGGCAGACATACGCTAATCTCTGCTAAAACGGAGAAAGACTTTTATGGAGGCTTTTCGCTGATCCCAAAAAATGGCGGCAACTTTACTGTAAAGTTGGGAAACAATGGTACAGGAGCCCAAGCAGATGGCATATCTTATTTATTAAACGTGCCTGCAGACAGGCCGGAATTCACTTTAACCTATCAGTATGCTGTTGTCTTGGAAGATCCAAATCACCCTTTGGAGGAGCAGCCAAGATTTATAGCCAGAGTTAAAGACCTTGAAACAAACGCTTATATTCCTTGTGCATCCTTTGAGTATGTAGCAACATCGTCATTGCCAGGTTTCACAAAATCGAAGGTCAACAACTCCGTAATTTATAAAGAATGGACACCAGTTACCATTAACTTATCTGGCTATCAGGGCAAAAAATTATTGATAGAATTCATTAGCGCAGATTGTGCCCTAGGTGGTCATTTTGGCTACGCTTATGTAGATGTAAATAATCTTTGTGGCGATTTAATTGTAGGCAATACCTATTGTAAAAGCGCCGACGAGCTAAATATATCTGGACCTAGCGGCTTCAAAAATTACAATTGGTATAATGCAGATAGATCTGTGAAATATGGTTCAGGCCAATCAATTACGTTAAAACCCACACCCGCTGAAGGATCAAAAATTATCCTGGATTTAATGCCATATGATGGATTTGGATGTCCTAGCTCCGTAGAAGCTGTAGTGCATAGTGTCGATTATCAGGTTCTAGTCCAAGAAAAAAACACAGTATGCGAAAACACTGAAATTGATTTGACCAGTGCTCATTATATTCTGAATAAAAATGAGGGATTTACTTATCTGGTTTATCAGGATAAGGATTTAACACAACAAGTTACTGGCTTGGTTAAGATAACACAAAACAGTAAATATTTCATTAAGGCCACTAATTATAAAGGCTGTGAAAGCTTTGCGACAATTGAGGTTGCTGTATTCGATATTGCAAATATCACAGTGAAAAATCCTCCGGCAGTTTGTTATAACGAAACCGTTGATATTACAAACAATCTCCTGTATTCAAAGCTAGATGGTATTTCTAGAACTTACTTTCAAGATGAAAAAGCCACTAAAGTTTTGCCAAATCCTAATGCAGTAAACGCCTCTGGCATTTATTATGTTAATTTTTCTAATAATTCCGGTTGCAACAAAATTCTCCCGATTAAAGTTGAAATCAGTCCAAAACCTATATTAAAGATTAGTAATCCCACTGCGGTATGTTTTCCAAATAAGGTTAACATATCATCTCCAAGTATTTTTGCTGGTAGCGATGATTCCTTCCAGTACAAGTTTTTCGAAGATGCAGCGCTAACAATCCCCCTTACTAATCCAGAAAACGTAGCTAAAACCGGAACTTACTACGTAACTGCTACTAATGCACAAGGTTGTTCGGTAAACAACAAAATTGATGTTATGATTAATGATCTGCCGGTTTTGGTTGTTAAAGACCCATCTGAAGTGTGTTATCCCGAAAAAATTGATTTAACTAACCCCAATCTTTTTGAAGGAAGTTCTGAGCAATTAAGTTATTCGTTCTATACAAACGAGGGGTTGACTGAGAAACTGTTGAATCCAAAAACGGTATCTAAATCGGGGATTTACTTTGTTAAGGCTACAAACCCATCTGGTTGCTTCGTTTATAGTAAACTAAAAGTAACCGTTGATCCATTGCCAACCATCGTTCTCAATAAACCAAGACCTATTTTTGATAACGATTTTATTGATCTTACTTCGGCAGAAATTATAAAGGGAAGCAAAGATTACGTCAAGGTTGGCTATTTTTATGATGCATCATTAAGTCGGCCAATTGTTGATCCTACGAGAATTAATAAAGCTGGCATTTATTATATCTCCCTTCAAAATGACAAGGGATGTTCAGTTTCGGCATCGATAGAACTTAACATTTTACCTCAGCCTAAAATTGTTGTTCCAACAGCGTTTACACCAAATAAGGATACAAATAACCGATTGTATCCATTTTTGGTAAGTATTCAAAAGTTGACAAGTTTCAAGGTTTTCAATAAATGGGGAATTCTCGTTTTTCAGACTGATTTAGCCGCAAATGGTTGGGATGGTCAATTTAAAAGCAAAATGCAACCATTAGAAACATTTTCATGGTTTGCAGAAGGGATTGACACCTTTGGCGGAAAATTTCAAACTACAGGTAAAACCATATTGATATTATAATGTACAAATCGCTTCTCCTTTCATTTTTGTGCTTGGTTACATTATGTTGTTCTGCACAGGATCCAAAGTTTTCACAATACTTTGCGGCTCCTCTGTCTCTGAACCCAGCTTTTACAGGTTTTTTTGATGGCGAGTATCGCCTTGCGGTAAACACACGCCAGCAATGGGGAAATTTAGGCGATCCTTACAATACTTATAGTGTTTCTGGCGATGTTAAGCTTGTGGAAGACGAAAATTTCACCAACAGCGTATTCAGTTTAGGTTTAAGCGGTTTATTTGATGAATCGTTTAACAAAGCGCTAAAGTCGCAGTATATCAGTGCAAGCATGTCTTATTATCAATATCTTGATGTGGATCACCGGTTCAAGTTCGGTTTGGCGCCACAAGTGTCTTATGTTTCTAGATTTTTAGATTATAACAAACTAACTTTTGCATCGCAATATACTGATGGAGGGTTCGACAATTCACTACCGAATTACCTGGATTTGAAGAACGATAAAACATCATACTTCGATGTAAATATTGGCGGTAATTTTTCAGCTACTTTTGATCATGTTAGTTTCGTTTTGGGATATGCGCATTATCACCTCTCAAAACCTCAGGAAACACTCCTGAATAACACAAACCAATATGTTCCTTCCAGGCAAACGGTAAATTTTGGGATGCTTTATTTGCTTAGTAATTATCTCGATTTAAATGTAACTGGCGTTTATAATGTTCAGCGAAATAATAAAGACACTATCTTGGGTACTGTCGTGGGATTAAAACCCAATGATGAAACTCGATTGAAATTAAACTTCGGAATGTGGTTCAAGTTTAACGAGGCCTCATTTTATCCTTACTTGGGCGTTACAATGGGCGATGTGAGCGCTGGCTTAAATTACACCGTTTACGGAAACAAATTGATGAGTGCAACGCCACGCACTTATGAATTGTCGCTCATTTACCGACATAATAATTTTAAAGGCTTCAAAGTCCCTTGTCCAAAATTTTAAATGATGAAAAAAATCTTTTTAATGTTTGCTTTTATTTTAATAGGCGAATGGGCCTATAGCCAACAAAACAAGCGTATAATAGACTATCAATATTTTCGGAACGAGAATAGTTATTACGCTTATGAATTATTTAAAAACAATGATAATTCAAACAATAGTCAACTGATGATTAATTTTTCTGTCAATGTTACTTATAAAAAAGTCGATAAAATCTACATTAAATCAAAAGAGGTTGAGTTTAAATTAAAATTTAAAGAAAGAGAAGAAACTGTCAAAACGGATAATCCAGAACAGAAATTTTTCCCAATTATTTTCAATGGAGATGATCTGGCGGCTATGAAGTTATCCTGTGAAACGCAAATCATTTTTAAACTCGACAACGGACTTCAATATACATTGCCTTTAAATACTTGTAATATCATCGAGCTTATGAAAAAGAATTAGATTTTGACTTTTAAAGTTAGTTTATAAATATCATAAGCCACTTTTTGTATCAAATCAAATTGTTCGGGAACTAGATCTTTACCTTCGTTAATCGTTACGCCGGTATCAGCCAACCTAATTAACGGAACGTTTCCTATCGCGTCATTTCCCTCAACTAAATTATTTATTGAAGTATCGAGCAAATAATTAGTGTTTTGTGCCATTGGTTTTAATGCATCGAAATTCTCAAATATAAATTCATGCTCTTTATTATACAAAGAAAGCGTAGCTACATACGAAGACAATAAATGACTTAATGCAGTAAATTGATGCACTTCTTTTATGTAAAGCTGCTTGCTCTTTGGCTCAGAAAACATTCTTTGAAATAAGGAAGCTAGATTAGCTGTGGCTACATACACTTCTTTTCTGGCCAATTTATAATCCGTTCTGTTATATACCTTTTCAAAATACAATTTTACCACTTGCTCATAGTAGGCTTTGTTAGCTTTTATGATATCAGTCATGGCTTCTTTTAATTTTTCATGTTCCCATGTGGGAAACAAAGAGTAGCTAGCCAACAATGCAATGCCTGATCCAATGAAAGTATCATAAATCCTTTCTCGAGCCAATGCAATAGAACCCATACCCAGAAAATCGAAAAGGATAAGAATATAAGGAGTCATAAAGAGCACGCTAACTACGTAATTTTTACGTTGAAAACTATAACTGCCAATCATGCAGATGAGCAAAATAGTAAATAAGGCGTTTTTATCATGAATATAACTGACGACAGCCATCCCTATAAAAGCGCCTACCGTAGTTCCGATTAAGCGTTGATAGTTACGCTCTTTAGTTAAGCTAAAACCGGGCTTTGAAATCACCAGTATGGTTAATAAAATCCAATAGCTATGGGAAAAATCAAGTATTTGCGAAACGATAAATCCTAACGTCATTACAACAGTAACCCGTAAGGAGTGCCTAAAAGTAGAAGAACTGTACGTTAAGTTTTCTTTAAATAGATCAAAATCAAATTTCTGGCGCTTAATAAACTTCTCTGTATCAACTTCCGCTCTTCTAAGATCTTTGTTGGTACGTACTTTGAAATAACTAAATATCGTTTTCACTCTTGCCAGAATATTCTCAATATTCACTTCAATGTTCTTCAAAGCGATGATGCCAATAGTACTATATTCCTGATTGACATTATTTTTTTCCAGATTGTTGATTTTAATTTTTAAACGCTCAATTTCTATTAATAACCTTTTGGAGATTACGGGCTTGCCACCACTTTTTAAGGCGAAAGCAATATCGTCAAGGGCGTAAGAAATCCGTTTAATGGCCATCTCGTAGTCTGATAGAATTCCTGCCTTGTCAAATTGATCGTGCAACTGTTGATAATTGTAATAGGTAGACATTACCTGCTCAAATAAATCAACCATATCTACAAAAACCAGTAAAAGGAAACGCCCCTCCGGACTAGAGTCCCTTACAATTTCCCTGGTTCTGAAAAGTAATTCCCTTACTGCATCTTGTTTTTCATGAACAGAAACCTGGAGCTGCAGTAAATCCGCATAAGTTTTATCATAATTATTATTCTGATGATAGAATTTAGCCTTCTCTCTTAAAAACTCCGCTACTTCTAAAATTGAATCGCTTAACGATTGCTGTACAAGCCTGAAGGGGCGAAGGCGGTACACAAAATAACTTAAGCCCGTGTACCATAAACTGCCGGCCAAAACCATTAATGCGTGAATAATCACATCCTGCCATGGGCGAACATCATCAATACTCAACACCATGATTAATAAAACCGCAGTTCCAACCGACGCCGCTCTAACGCCATAGATATAAAACATGGAGAATATGAAACTCGAAATAGCCAGTAAAAAGCCGATAAAATAGTGGCTTTTGTTTGTTAAGCCGGTAATAATGGAAAAAAGAAATATCAGTACGGTAGTAACCAACATGGCGTTTCGCCTGTGAACCATTGGCCCCGGACTATCGACTACGCTTACGCACAAAGCGCCAAGGGAAAGCGTCATGCCGTAAGTTAACAGGCCAAATTGTGCCAGAATAAGCGAGGGGAGAAGCACGCCAATGGTAATGCGTAAACCATCAGCAAAATAGGTACTCAATAAAAAGTCTTGAATATTTCTGATGGGTTGCCTAATCTGCATGTACAAAAATAACATAATACAGAGGTTTTTTGTTGCCTGTAAAATTAAGTTTTTACAAAAAAATTAATTATTAAGCAGAATTTACTTAGCCCGCTGGTTCTCAAATATTTGCCTAGTGTTGATAAACTAGATTTTTATAAATGTTCATAAATCTTCTAATCGTCGTTATTATAGGTAAAATCGCCAATTTATTTAGCTAAACATGTTGATAAACAGCTATATCACGTTGATAATTTTGTTGATAATTTATTTCAGATTTCTCTTGACAAGAATGTGTTTTCCTGCTAAATTAGATGATATCAAATACGAAGTACTTTGAATTCTGAGAAAACAATCCAAAAGAGATAAGGAACTGAAAAGGGAATTGTTTCGGATACGTTTACAGGGAAAACAATTAATTTCAGAAAGGGTTAAACTGAGTATGAATATAGAATAGCCTCCATCGAAAGATCGCTATTATGAAAATTGCACAGGCCCAAACAGAGCTTATTGAAAACTAAGAAGTTTACGGACAGAATAGTTGGAAATAAATTTTCACGAATCGTAAAAGTTGCAAAACCTAGCGAAAACGGAAAAATCAGAGTAACAAGAATTAGATGCTTTAAACACAACTACGGTTGATTTTAAGGTTAAAACGGGGAACTGAATCGAAAGAAGAAGGACCCCGTTTTTATTTGGCTTCATTTTTAAAATCATTTAAAAAGAATGATCAATCTTTCGGCTATTATTTGCTAAAACAGTAAATTTACCAAATGGCCACAAAAGGTAAATTAACTTCTGACCCCAAGAAAAAGATTTTTGTTTTAGATACATCAGTCATTTTATATGATCATGATGCAATCAATAACTTTCACGAACACGACGTGGCTATTCCTATCCAAGTTTTAGAAGAACTCGATAATTTTAAAAGTGGTAACGATACTAGAAATTTCGAAGCCCGAAGTTTTATCCGATTGATCGATCAAACATCCAAGGAAAAACTGATTAGCGATTGGGTGGCACTGAAGGCGCAAAACGCAGGCAAGTTCAAAGTAATATTAAACGAACAGCCGCTAAAAGTAAATGCCGAGGAAATTTTTGGAAAAGGTAAAACCGACCATAAAATCTTGAATGCTGCTTTAAGCTTACGCGAAGAAAATCCGGAGAAAAAAGTAGTATTGGTTTCGAAAGATATCTGCTTACGTTTAAAAGCAAAAGCTCTTGATTTATTTGCTGAGGACTACGAAACAGGTAAAATCAAGAATGTAGATGAGCTTTATGCTGGTAAAACAGAGCTTCTTAACTTCGATGAATCAATAATTGAATCCGTAAAAAAAGATAAAATCTTAGGATCAGCAAATATTGGCCTGCCAGCTAAAGAAGGAAATCATTTCTTCGTTTTAAAAAATAAAAGAAAAACCGCCAACGTTTTTTTTAACCATAATAATCAAACCATTTCTTTAGTTTCTACAGATCCGATTTTTAAAATAAAGCCCAAAAACATCGAACAGGCATTTGCCATTCACGCTTTATTAGATGAAAATATTAAGCTCGTTAGCATCCAGGGGAATGCCGGCACAGGAAAAACACTTTTAGCGCTTGCCAGTGCACTTGAGCAGCGCAGAGATTTTAGACAAATTTATATTACCCGACCCATTGTATCTCTTAGTAATAAAGATATTGGCTTTTTACCTGGAGATGCAAAATCGAAAACAGACCCGTTCATGGCCCCAATTTGGGACAACCTACGCTTTATTAAAGATCAGTTTGTTGGCGATGATAAAATGTCGGCGAAAATTGATGAACTGATCACGACAGAGAAGATTGCCATAGCACCACTAGCGTTTATTAGAGGGAGAACGCTAACCAAAATCTTCTTCATTATTGATGAGGCCCAGAACTTAACGCCTCATGAAGTTAAAACCATTATTTCGAGAGCTGGCGAAAATACAAAAATCGTCTTTACAGGCGATATCTATCAAATAGACACGCCTTACCTGGACTCAGAAAGTAATGGATTATCCTACCTCATCGAGAATGCAAAAAACCATCCTCTTTATGCGCATATTACGCTACAAAAGGGCGAACGCAGTGAATTGGCAAACTTAGCAAACGTGTTACTCTAACTTAACTAAAACAACAATGTTCTCCATCTTCGTTCTCTTTTTTGGTATCCAGTGGTTAAATAGATACCTTGATAGTGATTCTAATAAACTAACTATCCCCGAAAATCCTGGAATAGAAAATAATCCAATTCAGAACTATTACCCGCTATTTTTTCACTCTGTGATTATTCTATTAATCCTAATATCCTTTTTCTCCCCAACTGTTTTAGATCAAGAGAAAGTGCATATCTTGATCTCAGATGGTATTTTCCAGTTTGTTAGTACCGTTCTAATTTTGATTATCACCATCATAAATCCCTTTGTAAATTTATCGCCTGAATTAAAAATGAAGATTGAAGATGGGGCAGAAGCCACGAAAGCACCCTGGTTATTTTGGCTCACAAAAGGAAAAAACTGGCAGCTGCTTAAGGCACTCGCCTGTATACTCATTGTTGCCTATTTTATTTATCAAGACTATTTGGTTATTCCTAATTTCAACCAAGGCACAGTTTCGGGTGTCGCTGTAATCTTGATTTTATTTTTCGTGTTCGGAAATATTTTTGAGTTGATCAAAGATCCGGTGCTTTTTAAAAAGAAGACCGTTTTCAGGTTATCAATGCTCTATCGGTCCATCAAATTATCGTTTTTCATATCAATTGTGTTAATCATTCTCGGACTAATCATTTCATCAGCCTTTAACAAAGCGCTTGAAAAAGTAGCTAACATCGAAGCTGTTGTACTGCTGATATATAACGTTGTGATGGTGGTAAACGAATTTAAAGTGATACAGGCTCGTAACTAATGATATTTCTGTAAAGACCGAAGTGCAATGAAAAATCCAATTAGGGTAAGCACTGCACTTAAAATGAATGGCGCACCAGGAAAATATACCGGAGCATTTCCTTCAATAAAATAAGCAAAAATATGGGTCATCACCCACGGAGCTATAATGGCAGCCAAACTTTGTAATCCAGTTAAAACACCTTGCATTTCTCCCTGAGCGTTTCCCGCAACCTGATTGGAAATAATTCCCTGCATTGCCGGTCCGCCAATCCCTGCCAATCCGTACGGAAGCATAAAAGCAAACATCATCCAACCTTTAGAGGCGAATGCAAAAGCCGTAAATCCGACTACGTAAAGTAACAGACCTATATAAACTGCCCGCTTTTCACCAATTTTCGGAAGGATAATTCGAATCAGGCCACCCTGAACAATACCGATGACAAGACCAACAAAGCCCAGTGAGTAGCCAACCCAGGCGGCATCCCAATTAAATTTCTCCATCGTATAAAATGTCCAGTTCGATTGAACTGAATGACTAGAAAAATACAACAGGAATAATGTAACCATCAAACCGAGTAAGGCCGGATATTTCCCAATGCTGATGAGAGACCCAACTGGGTTCGCTCTTTTCCATTCAAACGGCCTTCTTTTATCCACTGGCAACGATTCTGGTAAGATGAAATATCCATAAAGCCAATTAATGAGCGACAAACCTGCCGCAATCATGAATGGAACACGTGTTCCAAAATGACTAAAGATACCACCTAAAACAGGTCCCAGAATAAAGCCAACGCCGAAAGCTGCACCTACCAAACCAAAATTCTGAGCTCTTTTTTCAGGTGACGAGATGTCTGCAATGTAAGCTTGGGCAGTGGTAAAACTCGCACCGGTGATCCCAGCGATAATTCTTCCAACAAATAACCAAACAATTGATGGTGCAAAGGCCAGAAAAATATAGTCAATCCCTAACCCGAATAACGAACTTAATAAAATTGGCCTTCTACCAAAACGATCACTCAATGCCCCAATAATAGGAGAGGATATGAACTGTACCGAAGCATATGCGAGTGTAAGCCATCCACCATATTCTGCTGCTAGACCATAGCCACCGCCTGTAAAATCCTGGATTAATTTTGGCAGAACGGGAATAATTATTCCAAAACCCGTAAAATCAATGAGTAAGGTAATCATGATAAAACTCATTGCAGATTTTCTTTCCTTGGCCATATCGAGATTGATTTGCCACAAAAATATAATTTTGAACGCAGTATCTCCGCTTAAAATTAAGTTAAAACCTACAGGG
The DNA here is from genome assembly GCF_979258665.1 of Pedobacter sp. AC163. Taxonomy (NCBI): domain Bacteria; kingdom Pseudomonadati; phylum Bacteroidota; class Sphingobacteriia; order Sphingobacteriales; family Sphingobacteriaceae; genus Pedobacter; species Pedobacter sp. AC163. The sequence goes on from NZ_OZ409872.1 coordinate 232,488, forward strand.
CACGTTAAATGAATGAGCTGTTGAGATTATCTGTAGATAATACAATTGATTTAATCAAAGACAAATCAATTTAAACTACGCTTAAAAGAATTAAAAACATTTAATGACTTGATGAGCCGAACTAACGGCCAAAACTTTTCCACAATGCCTTATTTCGGCATATTTTTGCTAAATTCGCAAGGTTATAACAATAGCTTTTTTAAATATCGTTTTTGATAACGAGAATAATAATTTATGGCAGAAGATTTAGAGAATCAACAAAACGACAAAATCATCCAAATTAATATAGAGGAGCAGATGAAATCTGCCTACATTGACTATTCAATGTCGGTAATCGTATCAAGGGCTTTGCCTGATGTACGTGATGGATTAAAACCGGTTCACCGCAGGGTGCTTTACGGTATGCTCGATCTTGGTGTAACCAGTAATAAACCACATAAAAAATCTGCCCGTATTGTGGGTGAGGTTTTGGGTAAGTATCACCCACATGGTGATGCATCTGTATATTTTACTATGGTTCGTATGGCTCAAGATTGGAGCTTACGTTATCCGATGGTAGATGGACAAGGAAACTTTGGCCACATCGATGGAGATTCACCTGCGGCAATGCGTTATACGGAGGCACGTTTTTCAAAAATTGCCGAAGAAATGCTTGCTGATATCAACAAAGATACGGTAGATTTTCAGTTGAACTTTGATGATACGTTACAAGAGCCAACAGTTTTACCAGCAAAAATCCCTAACCTTTTGGTTAACGGATCTAGTGGTATTGCGGTGGGTATGGCCACTAACATGGCGCCACATAACTTAACCGAATGTATTGAAGGTATTGTAAACTATATTGATAACAGAGATATTACCATTGAGGAATTAATGAAGTTTGTAAAAGCTCCAGATTTCCCGACAGGTGGTATTATTTATGGCTACACTGGTGTTAAAGAGGCTTTTGAAACCGGTCGTGGACGTATTGTAATGCGTGCTAAAGCTGAGATTGAGAACCTTCGAGACCGAGAAGTAATTATTGTTACCGAAATTCCTTACCAGGTTAATAAGGCCCAAATGATTGAGCGGACAGCTGAATTAGTGGGTGAGAAAAAATTGGAAGGTATTTCAAACATTAAAGATGAATCTAACAAAGATGGTATCCGGATCGTTTACGAGATAAAACGCGATGCAAATGCATCGATTGTTTTGAACAATCTATATAAGTACACCGCTTTACAAACATCTTTCAGTGTAAATAATATTGCTTTGGTAAAAGGTCGTCCGCAGATGCTCAATCTGAAAGACCTGATTGTACATTTTGTAGATCACCGCCATGATGTTGTTGTTCGCCGTACGCGATATGAACTAGCGGAAGCTGAAAAACGTGCCCATATCTTAGAAGGTTATTTAATTGCTTTAGACCATTTAGATGAAGTAATTAAATTAATTCGTGCATCAGAAACTCCGGAAGAAGCCCGTGTAGGTTTAATGGAGAAATTTGGCTTAAGCGATATTCAAGCCCGTGCTATTCTGGATATGACATTGCGTCGTTTAACAGGACTAGAACGTGATAAGATTAAAGAGGAGTATGCGGAATTGATGAAAACCATCGAATATTTGCAATCTATTTTAGCTGATGAAGGTTTGCGTATGCAAATTATCAAGGATGAATTAGAAGAAGTAAAACAGAAATTTGGTGATGAACGTAAAACGACCATTGTTCACTCTGCGGAGGATATGAGCATGGAAGATTTCATCGATGATGAGGAAGTAGTGATTACAATCTCTCATGAGGGTTATGTTAAACGTACACCAGCAACCGAATTTAGAGCGCAGGGTAGAGGTGGAAAAGGATCAAAAGGCAGTACCTCTAGAAATGAAGATTTCATTGAGCACATGCTGGTCGCTACCAACCACAACTATATGTTATTCTTTACCGAAGCCGGAAGATGTTTCTGGCTGAGGGTTTACGAAATTCCTGAAGGCTCAAGAACCAGTAAAGGAAGAGCCATTCAAAACATCATCAATATTCCAAAAGATGAAAAAATTAAGGCTTACATTAAAGTTAAGAACCTTAAAGATCAGGAATACCTAGAGAATAACTTCATCATCATGTGTACTAAAAAAGGTACCATTAAGAAAACTTCTCTTGAGGCATATTCTCGTCCGCGTGTTAATGGTATTAATGCAATAAACATTAACGAAGGTGATGTTTTACTAGAAGCATGTTTAACCAACGGACAAAGCGAAATTGTTATGGCTTTACGTTCAGGAAGAGCCATTCGCTTTAACGAAAGTACTGTTCGTCCGATGGGTAGAACGGCAACCGGTGTACGCGGTGTTAGATTAGCTCACGACAAAGATGAAGTTGTTGGCATGATTGCTGTAAACAATCCAGAGGTTACGGTGTTAGTAGTATCAGAAAAAGGATACGGAAAACGGACCGATATTGAAGATTATCGTGTAACTAACCGTGGCGGTAAAGGAGTAAAAACCATTAACGTTACTGAAAAAACAGGACAATTAGTATCAATTAAAGACGTTACTGATAGCGAAGATTTAATGATTATCAACAGATCTGGAATAGTAATCAGAATTCCTGTTTCTGCATTGAGGGTGATGGGTAGAGCTACTCAAGGTGTTCGTTTAATTTCACTGAAAGGTGATGATGAAATAGCATCTGTAACAAAAATCGACCACGAAGAAGATGAGGAAGAAACAGTTGATTTAGCTGATGTAGTGGTTACTGACGGTGAAGAAATAGAGCCAGATACTACCGAAGCTGAAGAAACTGATGAAGATGAAACAGACTCAGAGGAAGAAACGGAAGAAGAAAATTAACTAAATAAAGATTAGAATAAATATTATGAAAAGAGTATTTCTAGGTATAATTTTAGCAGGAGCAGTAAGCTCTGCATTTGCTCAGAAAAGCGAAGTTAACGAAGCAAAAAAGAAGTGGGGTATTTTCCAGTTAACCTCGCAGGGAGCTAGCACGCCACTACCAAAAAAGATGGAAGCGATTAAGGCTGGTTTAGCGCATACAGATAAAGCGATAGCCGACGAAAAGTCTAAAATAATGCCGGAAGCTTGGTCTTACCGTGCCTTATTTGCTTCATCTGCAGCGATTATCGATACTGTTGATGCTGCTAACGCAGATGCTAATCTAAAGATAGCTCAAGATGCTATTGTTGAAGGTAAGAAGATCGATACTAAAGGTGCTGAGAAAGACAATTTTGCTTTGGCAGAAACCAACATCGCTAATGCAGTTAGAAATGCAGGCGTGATGGCTTATAACAAAAAAGATTATAAAACTGCATACACTAAATTTGTTCAAGCTACAGAAATCAATCCACAGGATACAGCAATGTATTTAAATGCTGGTATTGCAGCAAGAAATACTGAAAACTGGCCTGCGACAATTCAACAATTTAAGAAAGTAATTTCATTAAATTCGCCACAATCATCAGACTTGTATAACGAATTGGTTGACATTACTTTACGTAAGCAAAAAGATACCACTGCCGCTTTAGCTATAATTAAAGAAGCAGCTGCCAAATATCCTGAAAACGTAGAGCTGATTAAAACTGAAACTCAAATCTATATTGATAGGGGTGATGCAGCAAAATCTGAGCAAATGTTAAATTCTTTAGCGTCGAAAGAGCCAAATAATGCAAGCTATCAGGTTTTATTAGGAAACATTTATTTCTCTCAAGCCTTGAAACTTCAAAATGATAGAAATAAAATTGATGCTAAAAAAGTAAAAGAATTTAATGAGGTAACTGCTAAAATGAACGGTTTGTTAGATAAGTCGTTACCATATTACAAAAAAGCTTTAGAAATTGATTCCAAAAATGTTGGTGCTTTAGAAACCTTAAAAACCATTTATGGATTTAGAAATGATACCAAAAATTATGAGGATATCAAGAAACGTTTAGATGCGCTTCCGAAACAATAAAGATCTCATAATTCTAAAAAAGAGTCCCGATTTTATCGGGACTCTTTTTTTTTGTTTATTTTTACAGCATTAGCAGTTTTTAATCAATAATTATACAACAATTATCTTATGCAAAGCGGTTCAAAGTTATTATTAGTATTCTTAATTTTCACTTCAATTAATGCTTTAGCTCAGAAAAGTCAAATATTAATCGCCAGGAATTCTGTTGGAAAATTGCAGGCTTCAATTGCAAATAAAGAAGACGAAAAAAAACAATTGGCCATAATTACTGAGGGATTGAAATCAATAGAATCTGCAGAAAAAGACAATAAAACAAAAAATTGGGCAGAAACCTGGGCAATAAAATCTTACCTCACATCTTACGCATCGTTAATCGACACAGATAAAGCAAATGCTGATAAATTTTACGATGCTGCCAATAGCGCCATCAAGCAGGCGAGGGGCTTGGATAAGTATGAAGACAATTCAGGCTTAATAAAGGCATCACATCATAATATTTTAATTAAAAAACAAGAGAAAGCTAATGCATCTTTTTTTAACAATGATTTTACCGAAGCCTATACGGATTTGAAGGAAGTAAGCGATGCTTTTCCTACTGACACAACCTTAGCGTTAAACACCGGGATTTGTGCTTTGAATATCCAGAATTATGATGAAGCTATCAATTACTTCAAAAGAGCAAAAGAAAACGGAATTCAAAATGCAGCCATGTTTCAAAAACTTGCGCAACTTTATGTAGGCAAATATGATAATGAAACTGCCATTAAAACTTTAGAAGATGGTTTAGTAAAAAATCCTTTTCAAAGAAATTTAACCAACGATTACATCAATCTTTTACTAGATACCGAAAATTACACCAGAGCTGCAGCGCTTATTGAAGGTAATTTGAAAGTTGAAAAAGGAAATAAACTTTTATACTTTCTTTACGGTTATTTGCAACAAATAGGCGGCAACAATTCTACGGCAATTTTAGCTTACGACAAAGCCCTTGATACAGATCAAAATTATTTTGATGCTTTGTATCAGATGAGTTTAGCATACATTAATAGTGCAAATGAAACATTAAGCAAGAACGAGGCAGATAAAGCTGCAAAATATAATAACTTAATTAACCGAGCACAGTTTGCTTTGCAACGTGCTAATGAAATAAATCCTAACGATAAAAAGACGGTTCAGCTTTTGGTTGATATCTACACCAAAAAGAATGCAACTGATAAAGTGCAGGAACTAAATCGTAAACTTCAAGAACTTTAATTTCCTCATCAGATTCATAGAGGAGTAGGATGTTCAGCATTATCAAGTTAACATAATATTAATTATAAGACAAATATTAATATTTCTAAATGTCCATATCTGGCAGACAATTTTTGCTGGAAAGCATTTACTTATCACACTGAATGTGAATCAATTATATTAAGGTGTTAGATTGTGCATGATCATTATAGCGATGAACAAAAAAAATACCATAAAAAAAGCAGTCAGATATATTTGACTGCTTTCTAAACATATTTTTAATAAACTATTCGTGTAAAACTAGAACAGCTTTTACACCTTTGTTAACCACTTTATTTACAGTGCTGCTGGTAAATAATCTGTAAATAATATTGTGTTGTCGTTTTACCAAGCATAAAATATCTGTCTCATTTTTTGCAACAAAATCTACAATGCCGTCTGCCGCATCATCATCTTCTATATAATTAAAGAGTAAATCAGAATTAGGTAATATACCTTTTAACTTCTTCTCTCCCTTTTGGATAAAAGTTTCTTCTTCTTTTGTCTCTTCGATATATAGTATTTGAATTTTTGCGGCTTCAGATTCTTTGACGATCTTATTTAAGATTTTAACATCTTTAGATCCTAATTTAGATTGATAATCGGTTGCAAAAGTAATAATCGGTGATGGTGGAAAAACACTATCCAATGGAATAATCAGTGTAGGAATTCGCATTTTGGCAATAACCATACTGGCATTACTACCTACAATACCTAAGATACCAGTTGAACCTGTGATACCCATAACCAACAATGCTACAGCATTATTTTTAGCATGTCGTTCTAAAACTGTTCTTAGAAAACCAACATCACAAATTGATTTTACAATAACATCATCAAAGCCACCGGATTGCACAATATTATTGGTCCATTCTTTTAAAGCTTCTCTTTTTTTATCATAATATGTTTCTATAAAAAAAGCATTGTAGGTATTATTGTTAATCCCTTCTGTTGGGTGAATAGCGTTGATGGCAACGACTTCCTTCTTTAAAACTCTGGCTAAAGAAAGTGCATAGGTAAGCGCATTACTTGCGCTGTTTGAGAAATCGCTAGCGACTAATATTTGTTTCATATTATTTATGAATTAAAATAACGGTTTAGTAAAACCTTTTGATTAGACAAAAAGATGAAAAAGTGCAAATAACAATGCTGCAATCGTGATTGATACTGGTAGTGTTAATACCCAGGCCATCCCAATGCTTTTTAATGTACCGCTGTTTAAATTACTTTTACCGCCAGAGGCCACCATAGATCCTGCAATACCGCTTGATAAAACATGAGTAGTACTTACCGGCAAACCTAAAACTGTACTAATTCCAATGGTTGAAGCGGCTACAATTTCACTTGAAGCGCCTTGCGCATAATTTAAGTGTTCATTTCCTATTTTCTCTCCAATGGTTACCGCTATACGTTTCCAGCCAATCATGGTACCTAAACCTAATGATATAGAAATGATTGCAATTACCCAAATCGGTGCGAAATTAATTGATTTCTCTATGTCAACAGAAGCTGATTTTAAATCTTGAATTAATTTCTGATCACTTTTTATTGCCTTATTTTCAACAACACCTTTAATTGATTTGACCAATCCTTCAATCTGTTTTCTAAACTTATAAGTTGCGGCTTTATCTTTCTCGTTTTTTATATCAACATGTGATTTTATAGCTGCAATATTGGCTCTAATAGCAGTGAATTCTACAGTATTGGCAGGGTTAGTCTTGGCAATGGCGACAATTAGATTTTCAGTGTTATTTAGTGTTGCAATAACTTTATCATTAGGGATGCTATGATCCACGGCAAACTTGGCGGGTAAAAATGCAATCAATATCAACATCAATAAACCAACACCTTTTTGCCCGTCGTTACTGCCGTGGAAAAAACTTACCAACGTACAAGTGACAATCAAAAGTATTCTAATCATCATCGGCGGACGATCATTTTCGCCTTTAGGAATTTGAAAAAGCGCCGGATATCTGACCACATATTTTAAAAAATACATCAGTAATATGGCTAAACCAAAACCAATAATGGGTGATAAAATGAGTGACAATCCGATTTCTTCGGCTTTTCCCCAATTAACTCCCTTACCGCCGTAATACCATGAAAATGCCAACCCGGCTCCGATTAGTGAGCCAATAAGTGTATGAGAACTAGAACATGGAATACCAAAATACCAAGTACCTAAATTCCATATTATTGATGATATAAGTACCGCTAAAACGAAGCATGCACCAATAGATACTGGTAGTCCCATCAGTGAATCGAGAGGAACTAATTTTAAAATTCCCATAGCAACAGCTATACCGCCAGCAAATACACCAAGAAAATTCCAAATTCCCGACCATGGTATGGCGTACATTGGTTTTAGTGCTTTGGTATAAATTACGGTTGCAACAGCATTAGCTGTATCATGAAAGCCGTTTACAAACTCGAATCCGGCAACGGCGAGTAAGCATAATACAAATACAATAATTAAGGGGACCGTTAAATCTGTATTGGCAAAAAAAGATTGAATAGAGCAAATTTGCATACTGTTTATTTTAATGTACTTTTTAGATTAATTTGTGAGAAATTGAATTATTACCAACGATATTGAAGACGCGTAGTGAGGACGTCGTCTTTTACATCATCACTAAAATCACTTAAACTGGTGATTTCGTTTTTAATGTGTTCATTGTATAGGGTTACTTTGAGCCTTGAATTAATTTGATAAGCCAGCCCGTAGCCGAGCGTGTTATATTTCACATCGCCTGCGTTGGTAAAGTTGCTGGCGATCCCTATCTGTTGATTACTAACTTTTGTATTTGGATCATAAACATCGTAAGCAATTAAGGCAGTTAAATTGCTTTTGGCAATGGTATGTGTAAACCAAATATAGTAACCGTTAAAGTTTCGTTGATATAAGTTAGTGGTGGGTTGAGTACCAAAGCTCATACTCGCACTAGGGCCTTTTTTCCCATCGCCGGCAATACCTGGCTGTAAGCCTGCTACATATTCGCCTTTTAGCGTTGTTTTGCCTAAATTACTATCATAACCTAGCTGCAAATTTGCACCAAAGTAATTTCTATCCAGATAACTACCTACATCATCATAGTTTCTAAGCTCAAAACCGCTTTTGGTATCTATATATGAAGTTTTAGTATTGTTTCTAACAGCACCAAAATAACCAGATACACCCAGGCCAATTTGGATTTTCTTGTTAGCAAGGCTGTCAATATTCAGTGAAAGGTTAGCTATTAAATCCTTTCTACCATCAAAGTCTGTTGCATTTTTTCCGCTACCATTTACTACAGCGAGTTCAAAAGCTAACGTAGTATTGCGTTTTTGAGGATAAAAACCAATCATAGCACCCAAATCTCGTTCGCGGGGCATCAAAGTTTGGAAAACTCTGGCCCGCTCGGGAAAATCGCGGTAGCCTGAAGAATAAACTATAGAGTAACCAAAAGGCCGATTAAATAAACCGGCCGTGAGTTTTAAAGTTTTAAAAGTTGGTTCACGCAATTGTATGAATGCGTCCATTAGCTGTACCCCTGTCTGGGTTGCATCAATTTGGAAAACGATACTCGAAAATTTATCAACCCTATCAATTTTTAGACGCCCTCTTCGAATCATGAAACGATTATCAGAATTGGTATCGAAATCTCCACCAGAAAAAGATGACATTCCCGGAGATTGCGCTTTTTGATATTGAGTTTGAAGATATCCGGTTATTTTAATATCATGAATTTCATAACTGGATGGTGAATTATTATTTTTTTGGCCAAAAGCGTATAAAGGAAAACACAATGCAAATAAGAGTCGTTGTTTCATATAATCTGCGGCAAAATTAAAGTCCGAAGATTAAGAAGGTATTAACCTAGTATTACCATTACAACTTTTAGGAATAATAATAAACAAGCGATATTATCTTAAAGGAAAGCTATCAAAAAAAAGTGGTGAAATAGCATTCGAATTAAATCCAGTGAATGCCCTTTTTTAGAAATTGCTGTGTTTTATATTCATCTGAATCTACCTCGGGTTGAACATTGTAACCCCAGTTAGCCTGTGGTGGCAAACTCATCAGTATCGATTCTATTCTACCATTGGTCTCTAAACCGAATTTAGTTCCCGAATCGTAAACCAGGTTAAATTCAACATAACGGCTTCGACGCTGATATTGCCAGTTTTTCTGTGCTTCTGTAAAATCCTTGTCCCGATTTCTATCAATTAATTCAGTATAGATCGGCAAAAAATTTTCACCCACATTAGCAGAGAAATCCAAAATTTCATCCCATGATAAATTTGTGTTTTCTGGCTTTAAACGATCGTAAAAAATACCACCTATACCGCGTGTTTCTTCTCGATGTTTGATAAAGAAATAATCATCAGCATGATTTTTAAATTTTGGATAAAAATCCGTGCTAAACTCGTCGCAGGCCTGTTTTAGTTTATGGTGAAAAAAACGGGCGTCATTTTCGAAAACATAATGAGGCGTTAAATCTATCCCTCCACCAAACCAACGTGTTTCTTCATTAAGCTCAAAATAGCGAATATTCATGTGAATAATCGGTACTAAAGGATGATTTGGGTGGATCACGATTGAAACCCCGGTAGCAAAAAAATCATCTTCTGTAACTTGGAAGGCTTTTTTAACTGCTTCAGGAAGTTTTCCGTAAACGGCCGAAAAATTAACACCACCTTTTTCGATAATAGCGCCATTTTGCATAATTCGGGTGCGGCCACCTCCCCCACCATTTCTTTCCCAAAGCTCTTCTGCAAATTTCCCTTTGCCATCGGCAATTTCCAAACCTCTACAAATCTCATCCTGTATTTGCTTATAACGTTCTGCTACTTCTTCTTTAAACATGGTGGAATTATTAAATACACACAAATTTAACCCTATTGAAATAGCTAAAGGGATTTATGTTTAGATAGTACATTTTCTTGACATTAACTATTAGAAGCGCTCCGATCGGCTACTTTAAAGATTTACTCTTCCAGGTAATCCAAATCTTTGCTGAAACTCTCTTTCAACTGACTTAAGCCAAAAACTGCTATAATGGTCAAGATAGCCATCACCAAATATCCAGCAGTGATTAAGCTGTATCTTTTGGCTAAAAATTCAAACAGAAAAGTGATTGGAATAAGTGCCCCACGCACAAAATTAGGTGCGGTAGTGGTTACTGTTGCTCTGATATTTGTTCCAAATTGTTCTGAAGCTATAGTTACAAAAGTAGCCCAGTATCCAACTGAAAAACCCAAAAATAAACAGATCCAAATAAATGCGCTACTGGTTAAACCAAAACTAGTTAAGTAGACTACCACGCTAATAACTGATAATAAATGAAAAATAAACACAGTCTTTTTTCGAGACTTAAGTGCCTGCGAGAGTAATCCGGTAACTACATCTCCAATGGCGATACCGAAATAAGTAAACATTATCCCCGTTCCGGCTTTTAATGGTTCTGTTGCGCCTAGAGCTTTGCCAAATTCGGGAGCCAGCGTTACCAATATGCCTACAACAAACCACAATGGAATACCGATTAGTATGCAATACAAATACTTTAAGAACCGCTTTTTGTTATTAAAGAGCATGAAGATGTTTCCTTTAGAGACATCTGTATTGGCTGCATGTTTAAACATTCCGGACTCGAAAGTGCCAACACGCAGTAGAAGGAGGATTAAACCCATGCCACCACCAACAAAATAAGAAGTTTGCCAGGTATATTTTGAAGCTACTGTTGCTGCTACGGCCGCTCCAAGTAAACCAATCGCACCAACTATCATCGTTCCATACCCACGTTTTTCCTTATCCATCGTCTCGGCTACCAGGGTAATGCCAGCGCCAAGTTCTCCAGCCAGACCTATACCTGCAATAAACCTAATGATTGCATAACTATTAACCGTGGTTACAAAGCCATTGGCTATGTTCGCTAAAGAATATAAAAGTATTGAGCCAAAAAGAACTTTAATTCTGCCTAGCTTATCTCCCAGAACCCCCCATAGTATTCCGCCAAGCAACAGCCCGAACATTTGTGAGTTAATAATCAAAAAACCGTCAGACTGCATATTTTCTGCAGAAACACCAATTTCAGTTAAACTTTGAACGCGTACAACGGAAAATAAAACAAGATCGTAGATATCTACAAAATAGCCAAGAGCAGCTACAATAACTAAAAAAACTACATTACGATTGTTGGCTTTTGATTCAGGTTTCATTTAATATTTGGTTTATCTGCTGAAAGTACAAATAAGCACAAATAAATAAAATAGTTTATAAAAATAAAAGCCGCTCTATTGGAGCGGCTTTTTATTCTCCTACATAGGAGGCATTTTTTTTGTCGTATCTGGTGGCATCGTTTTGGATGTATCCGTCGGCGTGGTTGTCGAGGTTGTATCCATTGGAGCTGTTGTTGTTGTAGAATCCATCGTAGTACTGTCTGAAGATCCAGCCATGTTTTTAGATGAATTGCATGCTGATGTGGCAATCATTATCGTACCAGCAAAAGCAAGACTTAAAATTATTTTTTTCATAGTTTTTTAATGTTATCTGTAATCTTAACAACCTTGAAATCATTTGGTTTTATTTTTTTTCTTCAGAAATGCTTAGATGTAATTTCATGTGGCTGATTTACAAGCTATTCAACCGAAAAAGTATATGACTAGGAGCATAAATCTCGTGCCAGATAGCAGTGATATCTAACTAAAACGCGGAGAAGTCGTGAAACAGCGTCTTTGTTTTAAGCTTAAGAACTTCGTTGTTATGCAGAATTAAAGAACACAACGCTATCAAACTGTTTAACCGCATCCACCCTATCAACATAAACTTGTGCTGCCTTTATTTACCTAATAATTACCAAAACATGCACAGTAAAACTTTAAAAGTTGCCAAATCTTTCTGATATTAGGAAGTATGATTATTTCTCAAAATACCTTGAAATGGGTGATGCGCTTTTATCCCCCTTTATTTTTTCAGCGCATTTGGGTTCAAAAATTTGAAAATGATTTTAGAAGCTGTACCGTTAAGTTGAGTAAAAGCTTTTTAAATAAAAACTATAATGGTTCCATCTTTGGGGGAACAATATATGCCGCAACCGATCCATTTTATGCACTTTTATTTGATCAATTAATGCAGCGTAGGGGCTTTAAAGTTAGAGTCTGGTTAAAAAGTGCATCCATTCAATATCTAAAACCCGGGCGTAGCAATCTGTATTTCACAATTCGTGTTGACGATGAAATGATTGCGGAGGCGGAACACGCTTTAAAAACCATAGGGAAGTTTGTAAAAGCCTATCCTATGGAAATTACAAACAAAAACGGAGAGCTTTGTGCTACCGTGATGAATGAAGTTTATATCAGAAACCTGCACCAAGGCGAAACGCCAAGAGTTGCTTACTAATTGTTGACATGCCGAGTATTAAAAGTTTGATTCTACAGGGTGAGGGCGTTATGCTCGATTTTAAAAAAACAATTACCAACACTGAAAAAATCGCTAAAAGCTTAGTTGCTTTTGCTAATAATAAAGGTGGAAAGTTATTGATTGGTGTGGCCGATGATGGCACCATCAAGGGTGTAAAATCAGAAGAAGAAGAGAAATATATGATTTTAACTGCTGCTCATCAATTTTGCAAACCAGCAATAGAACCTTTCTTTGAAGAGATCTACGTTGATGATAAATTAGTTTTGATTGTAAATATTCCAGAGAGTGACCTCAAACCACATTACGCCCTTGATGATCAGAACAAATGGTGGGCCTATATTCGCATAGACGATAAAACTGTTTTGGCAAGTAAAATAATTGTCGAAGTTTTAAAAAACGACCATAAAGATCAGGGTATCCTCATTTCCTATTCTGATAACGAAAAAGCCCTGTTACAGTATTTAGCCGATCATGACAGGATTACATTAAAAGAATTTAGCAAACTTTTGAGGTGCTCTTATCGAAAGGCTCAGAAAATTCTAGTGAGCCTGATACTAACGAACGTGATAAAAGCTTACACATCAGAAAAAGAAGAATATTTTGTAGCGGTATAAAAGCTATTCGGAAACTTTCAATTTGCTCCTCCAACCTTATCTCTTATTAAATTTCTCTGTTACCGCAGAGCAAATCATATAAATTAACGTCTTATAGATCTCTTTTTGAAGTTTAAAAAGCCGACCTTTGCAAACTTATGTTTTCTAAAATTTACGCCAAATACAAACCTTACTATAAGGAAAATCTCCATTTGGCCCTTCCAATTGTGGGTTCACAAGTTGGCCATACGTTGGTACACATGGCAGATAGTGTTATTGTTGGGCACTTTACTGATACTACCCAGCTTGCTGCTGTATCATTGGTAAATAGCATTTTTATTTTGATCATGGTAATTGGCTTAGGAATATCTTATGGCTTAACGCCCTTAATTGCTCAGGAAAATGGTCGCAAAAATGATGAAGAGTGTGGGAAATTATTGTCCAATAGCTTAATCATCAATATAATTGTCGGTATAATACTTTATATATTGGTTCATTTTGGCGTTTTGCTTGTCATCGATCATTTGAATCAAACTCCGGAAGTTGTTTTTTATGCCAAGCCTTACTTAGGCTGGCTTTCTATATCTATTATTCCATTACTTATTTTCCAAACGTTTAAACAATTTGCAGAGGGGTTAGGCTTTACCAAACAAGCCATGTACGTTTCTATCTGGGGTAATGCGCTCAACATCACCTTGGGTATCATTTTCGTAAAGGGAATGTTTGGCTTAAAGCCAATGGGTGTTAGCGGTGTAGGTTTAAGCACCTTTATCGATCGTTTTTTAATGGCAATAGTGATGGGTATTTACGTTTTGAGATCTCCTAATTTCAAAAAGTATTTGGTCAATTTTAAAATTACTTTTATTGATAAAATTACCGCTCTTAAAATCATAAAAATTGGTGCACCCGTGGCCATGCAATATTCGTTCGAAATTAGCGCATTTAGCGGGGCTGCAATATTAATTGGCACAATCGGCGCAACTGAACAGGCCGCTCATCAAATCGCAATTAGCCTTGCTGCAATGACTTATATGATTGCGAGTGGAATCGCATCGGCGGCGACAATTAAAACAGGTAATAATTTTGGTAAAAAGAACTTCATCGATCTTCGTAAATCTGCAATAGCCAGTTATCATGTTATTCTGTTGTTTATGAGCTTGACAGCAATAATTTTTGTGGCTGCACACCAGGTGATGCCTTTTATTTATACCAACGATTTAAAAGTTGTGGCGATAGCTGGGCAACTCCTTATTATTGCTGGCTTTTTTCAGCTATTTGATGGAACACAGGTTGTAGGGTTGGGTGTACTGCGAGGCATTGGCGATGTTAATATGCCAACACTCATCACATTTTTAGCCTATTGGGTTGTAGGCATACCTGTTGGTTATTTGCTAGGTTTTACTTTTGGCCTGGGCGTAAATGGAATATGGTATGGATTAACCTTCGGATTGCTAACTGCTTCTATCCTATTGTTTTGGAGATTTCAAAATAAAACAAAGCAATTGGCTGGTTAAAATCCTCATGTCTAAGATCATAAGATTTGATAAAATAGCTTTATCTTTTTTATTCTACCAGGACCATTATTTACCCCCAACATTTACCACTACACCGATAGTGAAAATAGAATTGCCTGCAGACATGTAATCTCTATTCTTTAAGCCGAAATTACTGCTCGTAGTATATTGTAATTGGATATTTTTGTTTAAGCCCATTCTGGTGAAAAAGATAGGTTCGAAGAAAATATTATCTTCTTTAGGCTGTACTACCCCATTCAAAAAGAATCGATCCATTTTAACGTGACTTATTCGAAGGGCCGTTCCATAATTAATCGGGAAGTCTTTACCAAATAACCTGAAGTTATTTTTCTTTTTTGAACTATAATTAACCTGAAGAAACGACTTCCTATAATCCACTTCCTGCAATTCACTGCTTACTAAAACATCGTTCTTGTAATCCCTAAAGGTGATATCGCTCCAACCCTTGCCAACACCTGCATAAATCTCGATAATTCGGTTATTATCTGGCCCGAAGGTATCGAAATAGCCGCCACCTATTTCAATCAGCTTGTGGCCGAAATCTTTTGATTTTCGTTCACTATTCATTCTTGAGCCACTGAAAAGGACTCCAATATGATTTGAAACTGCATAAGCGCCGTTAATACTAGCATTACCTTTTAGAGAAATGTGCCCGCCACCACTAAATTCACCTTGCTTACTTAACATGGGCGTATTGGGTACATTGGGCATATAAACTGAAGAACAACTGCTGGCAAAAAGTGCTAAAATTGGGAAAGCTAAACGTAGGTATTGATTCATAGATGATTTATAAACAGTTTTTCGGGATAAAAATTGTGTTAAAGTTCCATTTTCATAAAACTCATTACTCTTTTAAATTCTTCGTGTAGATCGGCCTTTAAATGGATCTTTGTTGATGTTTTAGGATGGGTAAAACTCAATTCTGATGCATGTAGTAACATGGTTGTCATGTTCCAATGTTCTAGAAAAAGCTTATTTTGCTTGTTGCATCCGTGGGTTCTGTCTCCTATTATCGGATGCAGAATATGACTGAAATGTCTTCTCAATTGGTGCATTCGCCCTGTTTTCGGAGTAGCCTCTACCAGTGAATACCTGGAAGTTAAATGTTTTCCGAGAGGAACATTAATCTCAGCATGTGATAGAGTTCTAAATGAAGTATAAGCATCTTGCATCGTTCCATTCTCTTTAGCCAAAGGATAATCAATATTCATCGCTTCTGGCGTGAAACCCCTAAGAATAGCTAAATATTTTTTTTCAGTTTCTGCATTCATAAATTGTTGATGCATAGCGATTTCAGATTCCTTATCAAACGCAAACAACAAAATACCACTTGTTTTTCTATCAAGTCGATGCACAGGACTAACGTGCTTCCCAACCTGATCTCGCAGCATTTGCAGCGCAAATTCTGTTGCATCTCTGGCAATTGAAGATTGATGCACCAACAAACCGTGAGGTTTATTAATGGCAATCAAATGTTCATCCTGATAAATAATCTCCAACATTCGGCGAAGATAAGGATATTGCTTTAACTAAATAAATCAAAAGCTAAACGATAAGTATTGCAATGCGCATCTACAATATCTTTAATGTCGGCAGAATAACCGCCACCCATACTCACCTGTAAGGGGAGGTTGTTATTTTTACAGGTCATGAGTACCATTTTATCGCGTTCTTTACAAGCAACTTTACTTAATGACAACTTTCCTAATTTATCAGTAGAAAGTACATCCACTCCAGATAAATAAAAAACAAATTCAGGTTTTGAGCGCTCGAAAGCAAACTTTAAATTCGTTTCTAGTAATGATAAATAGGTGTCGTCTTCAATATTATCATCAAGAGGTACATCTAAATCTGAAATTTCTTTGCGGAAGGGAAAATTTTTATCTCCATGCATAGAGAAAGTAAAGACATTTGAGTTATTCTGAAAAATTTCAGCGGTGCCATTACCCTGATGAACATCTAAATCGATGATTAAGATACGATTTACTACTTTTTTAGTTATCAGATAGTTAGCAGCAATAGCTTGATCATTTAACAAGCAAAAACCTTCGCCCCAATTACTACCTGCGTGATGCGTTCCACCAGCTACGTTAAAGGCAATTCCATTTTCAATTGCAAACCTGGTTCCATCAATTGTACCTTGTGTAATACGCAATTCTCGTTCAACCAATTGCGCATTTAATGGAAAACCAACCCTCCTTTGATCTTTTGCCGATAGCGTTAAATCCCGAAGCTGTTCCCAATACGATTTTTCATGTGATAGAAGAATGATCTCTTCTGCTACCTTCCCTGGATAAAATAAATTACCCTTTTCAATCGTCCCTTCATGCAACAGTTGCTCGGGGATCAATTCGTATTTAAGCATTGGAAACCGGTGACCTTCCGGTAGCGGGTGAGCATATAGCGGGTGCCAGGCTACTTTAATCATCAACTCAAAATCTCCTCAACGTGTTTCTCGATATTATTTGAGATTTGATCTACCGGTAAATCATTAGGATCATAACCAAATGGATCTTCTATTTCTTCAGCTATCAACTCTAAACTCGCTAATACATAGAGTATAAAAGGAACGATTAACACCAAATAATATCCTAAACTAAAAACCCAACCTATTGGAATGGTGAGCACGTATACAAAGATGAATTTTTTAATAAAAACACTATAAGAAAACGGAATTGGTGTGTTTTTGATACGTTCGCAACCGCCGCATATATCAGTGAATTGATTTACATCATTAGTAAGCACAATCAGCTGCTCTTGTGTAATCAAACCTTGTCGTGTTAAGTCATACAGTCGGGAGATCATACTGCTTGCTATTTGATTTGGAATATGCTTGCTTTCCTCTACCTCAATCAGGAAACTATTTTTACCAAAATATTTCTTCTCACGAAGATGTTCTTTTAATGCAAAAGCGTATTTGGGAATACCATATTCAAAAAATCTAACTTCGTCATCTGGTAGCTTTAGGGCTTTAATTTTCATTGCAAAGTTGCGACTAACGTTTGTTAACGAACCCAGGAGTCTTCTTCCTTCCCACCATCTGTCATAAGAAGTATTGGTGCGAAATACCAAAAGCATTGAAATTACAAAACCCAACAAGCTGTGCATCATTCCTATATTGCTTACATAATCACTTTTCGAAAGTTTGAATATGTTAAGTTCAAGAAATGCTACAAAAGCAGAAAAAATAGCCATGCTGATCATCAAGGGCCATAACTTTCGAAAGGTATCACCGTTATGAATGTGAAAAATAAATGTAAACCAATCTTTCGGATTATAGTGGATCATAAGTTATATAGCTTTTAACACCTTTTTGGATACTTCAATAAGTGCCTTACCTGTTAAATAAATATCTTCGTAGGAATTATACAAGGGGATCGGACTTAAGCGTATAACATTTGGTTCACGCCAGTCGCCGAGAATACCGGCCTCCACTAATCCATCAAAAACTTCCTTTCCATTATTCTTAGCAATGATGGAAAGTTGTGCACCACGATCTTCAGAATTCTTCGGCGTAATGATTTTATACTGATCTACATTTAATTCCTTATTTACCTCATTGATAACGTATTCTAAGTAATTAGTTAAATCTATACTTTTCTTTCTAAGGCTATCAATATAACCTGCCTTTTCAAATATTTGCAACGATGCATGGTATAAGGCCATAGGCATTACCTGGGTGCAACTCACTTGCCATCCATCTGCACCGTTTTCAGGGACAAAGCCTTTTTCCATTTTAAAACGCTTACTTTCCTGATAACCCCACCAGCCTGCAAACCGATCGAGCTTATCATTTGCAAAATGTTTTTCATGTACAAAAATCCCGCTAATTCCACCAGGACCTGAGTTTTGATATTTGTAAGAACACCAACAAGCAAAATCTACTCCCCAATCATGAAGTTTAA
This sequence comes from Pedobacter sp. AC163, assembly GCF_979258665.1. Classification (NCBI taxonomy): domain Bacteria; kingdom Pseudomonadati; phylum Bacteroidota; class Sphingobacteriia; order Sphingobacteriales; family Sphingobacteriaceae; genus Pedobacter; species Pedobacter sp. AC163. The sequence continues at coordinate 251,132 of NZ_OZ409872.1, forward strand.
CAGGAACATTACCTGCAGCATGCGCTAAATCCCAACCGACTATTGCACCAACCTTATGCCCAGTTTTAGTAATGGCTTCCATATCATACCATTGACCGGTGTAATAGTTTATTCCGCCGAAAAGCACTAAAGCTATTTCTTTTCCATTTTCTGCAATCTTAGCCAATATATCTTCAGTTCTAAGAGTATCTTCTCCCTCTCGAGGGAATACTTCGATAATTGCATCATTTGGATCGAACCCATGAAATTTCACCTGACTTTCAATTGCGTACTGATCAGAGGGAAATGCTCCACCTTCCATGATAATCTTAAACCTTTTTCCTTTGGGTTGATAAAAACTGACCATCAACAAGTGTAGATTAACAGTAAGGGTATTCATCGGACAAACCTCTGCTGGCGATGCGCCGACAATTGGTGCCATCAGCCGTTTAAGCTCCTTATGATAGAACATCCAAGGTTCTTCACCATCGAACCAACCTTCTACCGCATAATTTGCCCAATTATCCAATTGATTGTTTAAAACCTCTTTAGCAATTTTAGGTTGAAGTCCTAACGAATTGCCACACAGATAGATAAAATATTTATTTTTATATTTTGGAAAAAGAAATTGAGCTCTGAATTCTTTGAGCTGGTCTTTCTCATCTAAAGCAGTTGCAAAATCTAATGTATTTTCTAATTTCATTGCCTCAATAATACAAAAAAAGCAGGTATTGTTTCCAATCCTGCTTCCTATAGATGTACTTTAAATTAGAATTTAATGGTGTCGTGCTTACCTAAATCCGGTGTATCTCCCGTTACAGCAGCTTTCAAGATACTAAACAACACTACAATTTTTGAAGATGATGAATCCCAATACTCAGCTTCAGCTGGTGTAACTTTTATAAGAATCAATCTAGGGTCTTCCACTCCGTCTGGAAACCATGCCTTAATAAACGGTGAAAAGTATGCTTCTTTGCGCACCTGATCATCAACCAACTCTGCTTGTCCCTTTACTGTTAGATAAGTGTTTTTGGACGGATCGCTATAAGCCAGTAGCACATTATTTTCCTTTGAAATTTCTTTAGATTTTAATGAATATTCGTTCGTAAAGAACCAAATACTCCCATCATCTTCAATCTTTGCGGTTCCCATTGGTCTGCTACCAAGCTCATCGTTAGCAGAAAAAGTGGTGAACATACAAGTGCGAACACTTTCCGCCATCTCTTTTAATATCGCTATATTTTTTTCGTTTTTCATGATTTTAGATCTTTGAAAGAAAACAGCGGGAAGGATGAAATGTTTGAGTGAAGCTAGATCTTATTTGGTTTGCTCACATATTTATTGCCCTTAACGAAGAATCGTAGTGGCAGTAGAGCATGTTCTTCAGCATACGCAATGCCTACCCTGGGCGTTGTTGCAATTTCATCGTCTTGAAAAGTATTGTGATGATCTTCTATCCAAACATCATCTCCGGTTAAATATTTAGCATTGAAAGAACGGTCAATGCCGAGGGCCTTAGCAGCCGAGCCTGGACCAGAAGATATGGCGGCCTTTGTATACGGCATATTGCGGCGTTCTTCCATAATCTCCTTGCCTATTAAAGGCTCAATTGCCCTGATTAAGATTGCGTGAGGATCGTTAATGTTGGCACTTACTATGTTAAAAAGGTTATGCATGCCATAACATAAATAAACATATGCGATGCCGCCCTTGGAATACATTGTTTCTGTTCGGTTCGTTCTCCTGCCACCATAAGCATGCGAGGCTTTATCTTTGATGCCGAAGTAAGCTTCGGTTTCTACAATCATACCTCCAGAAATATCACCGTTAATATTAGTAAATAAGACTTTACCCAGTAAATCTTTTGCTAATTTAATGACATCTTCACTGAGATAATATTCTGCAGGTAGCTTCAATTTTAATAAACTATTGATTTAACAAAATGGATATAACTTGCTCTAAATAAGATTGGTCTGTTTCATCAAAATGACTTAAAAATTCACTATCAACATCCAGCACACCAATTACCTCATCACCTTGAATTAGTGGTAATACAATTTCTGATTTTGACGCCGAAGCACAAGCAATGTGCCCCGGAAAGTCATCAACGTTAGGTACTATTATGGTTTTATTTTTCTCCCATGATGAACCACATACGCCTTTACCTTTCTTGATTCTGGTGCAGGCCACAGGACCTTGAAATGGGCCTAAAACTAGTTCATCGTTCTTTACCAGGTAAAACCCTACCCAGAACCAATTAAACTGTTCCTTTAATGCAGCCGAAACATTCGCCATGTTCGCCACGAAATCTGTTTCTCCCGTGAGAAGAGCTTCGATTTGAGGAATTAACGATTGATATTGTTCAGCTTTCGTAGCGGTTTTGATGATAGTTAAGTCTTCTGCCATGACCCAAAGTTAACTAGGTTTTTGTTGATTTTTACACAATTAATTGATAATGACAAAAAATTGAATGAAGCACAATCTTAATTTTATTAGTTTTGAAGCACATAAATCTTAAGTATGATTGTTGCCTTAACCATTACCAAATTTAATAGGATTGCAATACCATTCGCATTTTTGGGAATGGCAATTTTAAGAATCCCTTTATGGTTAAACAACAAATGTAAATTTTGGAAATTAATGGGCAGCGGCAAAGATGCACAAGTCGATTTACCCCCAGACTTTAGACATTGGGCAATCTTAACAAACTGGGAAACCCGGGCCGATTGCGACGCCTTTTATAAAAAATCTTTACCGATAAAGTGGTTCCGTTTATTTGGATCAGAAGAGTTTACTATATTACTTAATCCTTTATCTTCACATGGCTTTTGGTCTGGAAAACAACCTTTTGTTGTCAATAAAAATTCGATAAAATCGACTGATAGAATTGCCGTAATTACTCGAGCAGCTATTAAATTCAGTAAGGTTAAAGATTTTAGAAGTAACATCAAAAGAGCAGCAGCGGCAATGAGAAAAGCAGACGGCTTTATCTTATCGGCCGGAGTCGGTGAAAATCCATTCTTAGACCAGGCCACGTTTTCAATTTGGACAGATGCACAGTCCATGAAAAATTATGCTTATAAATCCCACGACCATTCTGACGTAATCAAATTGACTAGAGAGCGGCAATGGTACTCAGAAGAGTTATTTGCCCGATTTGAAATTATCGAAACCATCGGAACGCTTAATGGCTTATCAATTACAACTATAAATAACGTTTAAACATGAGAGTAATCGCAGAACTTCCACATCCGGAATGTAAGATTAGCATTTTTGCCATGAATCAAAAATACATCGTAAAATTTGAACAAGGAACTTTTGAGCAAAGCTATAAAGTTGCAGAGTTAGATTTAAGTGGGGGTGGCGTTAATGATGTATTTGAAATCTTAGACGAAGAGTTTATTGAATCGGTGATAGATCGGTTTAAAGTTATGCGAACTGATTTTACTCTAGCTTATAAAAGGCATCAATTTTAACCCGTAACTACCTGGTCATTAATAGAATAATTATGAATTCAAAATTATATTCTGACTATTCTACCATTTTTAACTATTAAAAAATGCTCAATATAAATTTAGAGTTTAGATAAGTATTTATAATTAATTGGTTACTAATTAATTAAAACACTAAACAGAATAATATTTCGATTGTTTATTTTGCCAAATTAATGGGATATCAGAAATTATAATTAGTATAACTCGATATTATAATCAAAAAGCCTTTATTTGATTACGGTCGATTTAACCTTCATTATGATGCCTGGATGTAGAACTCTCAGAAGATATAAAACAATAGATCACGACTCATACAATTTATGAATTGACAACAGTATCATGAACCACTACCCTATACCAGTTTTTAGAAAATTTCTCAACTGCATCTAAGTGAGTCGCGTCTTCCTGGTAAGCGTTATGATCTTCGATACTATCAAAAGTGACTGTTAATGAATAGGTGAACGAATTGTCCGTCACTGATCTTGCGGGTGTGCTCGCCGCTAATCCATAGTGTAAGCTTTTAATCAATTTGATAGACTTTAAACTCTCGAAAAAATTAGCAAAGTCATTAATTTCTGTTGTTGTCAACTGTGGCTTCAACCAAAACAATACGAAATGTTGAACTTTTTGTTTACTGAGGCTAGTATTTTCTATCATTTGAAAGGGATGCTAAAATTTAAAATTGTATAGGCATAAAAAAAGCGGCTATGATTAGCCGCTTTAAAGTAAATATTATTTTTAAAATTATTGCACTCTACCTGATTTTTTATCTTCGCCTCTGCCGATTAAATAACCGCCACCAGCTCCAACTAAACCACCAATAATAGCACCTCTACCTTTTTTCTTATCTATTAAAGCACCACCAACTGCACCGGCTGCACCACCAATTACCGCACCTTTTGCGCCATCACTCCAGCCTTTTTTCTTAGCTGTTGGTTGTGTACCACCATAAGAACTAGAACTGCTACCACCTGAACTCGCATAAGAACTTGATGATTTAGATGATGCTGCACCAGCTCTTCTAGCTTCTGCTAATTCTGCCTGATGTTTAGCTTCTCTTTCAGCTTCTACTTTAGCTGTTTCGGCTTTTTTAAAACTATCTAAACGTAAACTATCTTTAACTGCTTTTATGGCAAGTTGTTTTTCTGCCTCTTGCTGTTTTAAAGCAGCTTCTTCTTTTGCTTTATTGTTACAAGCAAACATTACTGAACTCAATGCGATTACTACGAATATCTTTTTCATAACTTTTTGTTTATATGAATCTTGTTTTGCTACCTAACCTCACAAAACAGGTTTCATTAGGATGTGTATTTTAGTTAATTACGTGTACTAAAGAAAAAATGATGCCAAAAAGTTTTAATTAATAAAAATTAATTTAATAAATCGACGTACCAGAAGCCGATGGTCGGAGATTTTGATGCTGCATCTTCTTGATCAACATCATCTGTTTTTGGTGCATTATAGGTTCTAAACATCTTATGTCCTAGCTCGAATGGGACTTTCTTTTTAAAAATAGGGCCTTCGAAAGCAAAAGTGTGAAACTCTCCATTTTCGCCACAGGGATCAATGCCTGCTGGTAAATTAGAAATTAAAACTTTGGTAATTATTTCTCCACAAAAAGCCTCTAAATTTTCTTGTGTGCAAACAATGATGGTTTTATAGTTCAAGTTAAGAAAGTCATCAATCAGTTGAGTGGTATCTGTTTTCCATAGCGGAAAAATAGCTTTCAACCCAACTTCCGCTAGTTTTGATTCACGATAGCGGCGAAGATCTTCCAAAAAGATGTCTCCGAAAATGGAATGCGTGATACCTTCTTCCTTGAATTTTGTTAGGTGAGCATGCATCACTTGATCATAGCTTTCCATATCGGGCATTTCACCTAAACGAATTTGATATAGTGGAATGCCAATACTTTCGGCCTGAGCGATAAGCAAAGATTCTCTAACGCCATGCATCGAAATCCGGTTATATTGTTCCGTAACCGTTGTAACGAGGTATTTGATTTCTATTGAAGGATCTTCAAGTGCATAGTGAAGCGCCAAGGTACTGTCTTTCCCTCCGCTCCAATTAAAAATGCAAAGTTTTCTATCATTCATTAATTAAGATTTCCTTTAGTTGAGCAACACCCTGAACAGCATTCGCTTCAATCTTGACTACATTTCTATACCTTTTCACATTAGGTGTTACGGGATCGATAATATATTTGATAGCTTCAGCGGGAACAAAATCGATTAAACCAGCGGCGGGATAAACTGCTAATGAAGTGCCAATCAAGACGAAGATATCTGCCTGCTGACAAATATCAGCGGCAACTTCAATCATAGGCACGGCTTCGCCGAACCATACCACATGCGGACGAAGCTGAGAACCTAATTCGCATAACTGGCCCATTTTTAAGTCAGATCCGTCTATAGAATAAGTAAGATCTTCCCGTAGATCTGATTGTGATTTTGTGATGATGCCGTGAAGATGATGCACTTTACTTGAACCGGCTCGCTCATGTAAGTCATCAATATTTTGTGTAATAATTTCTATATCAAAATCTTGCTCCAGTTCAGCTAAGAGCTGATGCGCTCTGTTGGGTTTTGCTTCGATTACCTGCTTTCTTCGCTCGTTGTAAAATTGCTGCACCAATTCAGGATTACGCTCCCAGGCCTCTGGAGTTGCAACATCATGAACATTATAGCCTTCCCATAAGCCATCAGCATCCCTGAATGTTTTTAATCCACTTTCTGCACTTATTCCTGCACCTGTTAAAACAACTATCTTCATAAGCTAATATTAAAATTATTGGATTGGAATGATTTGGCCGACTGTAGATGCTTTATAACGCTTCTCCTTTGCATGGGAGAATACTCGTTTAAATTTAAAATACCGAAGATTGAAACGTCTTTGACTCGGAAAGATTGATAAATTTCGCTGTAATTGACTCGTCGGCTTTAAAGATCTCCGGGTGAAACATACAGGCCAACGCTTCTATTCCTGCAACCAATGTACCGATGCTGGGTTGGGTAAACATGTCAAAATCTGCAATGTACACCTGATTTTGTTGTACGGCTGCTAAGTCTGTCCAATTGTTTTTTGTTAGAAGTAGATCCATTTCGGCCAAAGTTCTTGTTTTATCAAAACCGCAAGGGGCAATTACCAATACTTCAGGATTGTATTTCACGACTTTATCCCATTGGGTTACAATTGAATCTCCGGCAGGATTGGAAAGCATATCTACCCCACCGGCAGCAGCAATTTGAAAAGGAATCCAATGACCACAGTTGTAGATCGGCTCAATCCATTCCATCAGCATCACTCGTTTTAAAGGCGCTCTATTTGCACGTAGTTCATCTAAAATAAAGTCGGTTTTCTGTTGAAGATTGGCCAAGTACCTTAAAGCAACTTCTTCCTTCCCTAAAGCCTTTGCTATAGTTATGGCACATTCAAAAACATCCTGAAGGTTATTTGGCGATAAGGGGACGAGTGTCGGTTTTTTAGAAAGCTTCATTACAGCGGTTTCGGTACACACGGTATCAATATTGCAAACCTCACAAATATCTTGTGTGAAAACAACATCGGGAGCAATGCTTTCTAAAAGCTCATCATCAACCCAATACAAACTTTTACCTTGTGCTTTTGAAGCAGAGAAGATACGATCGATTTCGATGCTCGAGTAATTTTTACCTTCTAAAACACATCGCACTACTTTAGGTTGATTTGCCGCTTCTTTCGGACATTCAAAAGTTACCCCTTACAAGTATTCTTGCAAACCCATATCGTAAATCATTTTGGTGGCAGCTGGTAAAAAAGAAACGACTTTCATTGAATGTATGATGTTTTAATTGGGAATGGATGATTTTTGTTTAGCTGGAGCTTATCCAACAAGGAAAATATAAAGTTAAAAAAAATCCTCTTTTGAAACAGATCAAAAGAGGATTTAACAAAAATATTGAGAAATTAAATGCTTTGCTTCTGCATTTTAAGGACCGGATATTTTGATTTCAATATTTCAAAGGCACCAAAAATAAGAGCACCGTAAATTAAAGTTCCTTCTAAAAACCTGATTTCAAACGGTATTGCTTTAACCAGGCAGCTCCAGTATCCAGCTACAGTTTGTGGATATGATGGATTTTGAAACCATACTCCGAAATCGGTTACAATCCAATGAATAAAAACAATTGCTAAGGTAGATGAAAGTAGTGAGACTACATTTATCTTTTTTAACAATACTCTTCCCACCAAAACCATCAAGGCGAAAGCAAGATAGGTCCAATACCATCCTTCATATAAAAAACCATTACTGTATTTACTAAAAATTGTACTGGCTAAGATAAAATCGCTTAAAAACAAGCTCACTAATGGAAAAGCAAAAGCTTTTGCATGATCTTTAAAGTATGCGCCACCAAACAGCGCTACCGCTCCAATAGAAGAAAAGTTTGCAAACTGAAGCTCATCTGAGTTAAACGTTACCAGTAAACGAAACAAAGTAATTACCAAGATGATTAGTAACAGAATGAGGTTACGTGGATTAAATTTCAAATTAGACATATATTAGTATATAGTGATTAGTATAAAGTATTTAGTTAGTAAGACAAGTTGCTTGTGATGTACGAGTTTTTATCACAACACAAAGTTAAATTTTATTAGCGGATATTAAAACTTAGGCCTGTATTAAAATTGAAACCCATTGCATTGTAACCGATGATTTCATTATAGTTTTCATTTAAAATGTTTTTAGCATCGAAAAAGATTTTAAGACGTTTTTTCGCGAACGCATATTCTGCATAAGCATTTAACAACTTGTAGCTTGGCAATGTTTCTACAACATAGTCCGTAAAATTACCATCCGTACGTGAACCAAAATACCTCAAATTGGCATTAATGAATAAATTATCAGTTGCCTGAATACCTGTTGTAATGCCAAAAGCATGTTTAGGTCTTCTAAAAAGAAAATCTTCCACTTTATTATTTACACTGTTATACTCGTTTCCATCAGTAAAAGCATAATAACCATTAAGGGTAAATTTCCATATTTTAACTGCTGGCTCGATTTCAAAACCTCTTACTTTTTGACTTTCCTGATTAATGTACCCAACTGCAAAATCGTAAATGATCGCATCTGTTAAATCGCGTTTGAAAGCCGCTCCACGTAGCGAGAATTTATCATCAGCTAAACTCAGATTAAAACCAGCTTCATAGTTCTGAGACTTTTCTGGTTTCAGGTTTAAATTTGATCCATATTGCCCGAACAGCATATTAAGTGTTGGAATTTTAAAAGCTGTTGAAACTGTACCGAATAGTTTTAGTTCTTTAATTATATTAATACTCGGTGTAATGGTGTAAGTGTAGTTTTCACCATATTGCTCGTGTTTGTTATAACGACCGCCAACTTCTAAATTGAAGATACTTAAATCATGCAAAAAGAGTGAGCCGTAAGCGGCAAAAATATTACTCTCCGGTTTGTTGCCTGCCGAGGAAAGTTTCATCACCCTGTTATCAATGCCTACCAATAAATCGAGTTTATCTCCAAGCTTTTGGTTATAAAATAAATCAAGCAAACTTATTCTTCCAGCACCAACACTTTCATATGGAAAACCGTCAAAACTACTTAAGGTATTGTTCGAAGTGCTTTGGTAACTATAATTTAAATTGATCTTGCCCGTTCCAAACTCGTATTTGGAATTTACACCCCCGCTAAAATTTTTCAGCAGTGAATGGTTGGCTGCGATACCATCAGTAAAAGCAGCCTCATCAATTTTGTAATTGCCTTCAAAATATCTGATAAAAGGATTAACAGAAAAATGTTGATCCAATTTTATTCCGAAGTTTGCATTTACCCCATCTGTTTTAAAGCCGTCTTTATCAAACGCTGTGTTATTACCCACTGGGTTTGCTGCTTCAGATATCCCATCCGTTTTGTGGTGGGTGTAGTTTATATTATAAGTAAAAGCATCAAGGCTGCCATTTAAGCCAATTGTACCTTTATAAGTTTCGTAACTGCCTGCACTGGCTACACCGTATATTGTATTGCCTTTTGGGCCGCCTTTTTTGGTAATGATATTGATTACCCCAGCAATGGCATCAGAGCCGTAAATGGTAGACTGGCCGCCTCGTAGAATTTCAATGTGATCGATTTGATCGATAGCAAAAAGGCGAAGATCGAAAGCACCACCGTTTCCAGAGGGATCATTTTGAACGATTCCATCAATTAATACGACAGCGTAAGCACTTCCCGCTCCGCGAAAAAAAACTGATTTGTTAGCGCCAGGATTACTTCCTGAACCAGCTACAATAATACCGGCTTGTTCGCTAATCAATTCTGGAAGAGATTTGCCCTGACTGCGATCCAATACTTCCCTACTGATGATACTAACCACTTTACCTGTTTGTGATTGTTTTTGATCATTCTTGGTGGCAGAAATTACCACATCTTTCAGTTTCAAGGTATCCTGTGCCTTAACTGATTCACCAATTACGATTTGCCCCAAACCTAAGCCTGCGGCAATCAAAATTTTTGTTTTGTTCATTTGATTGTGAGTTTTGCCCACAGCCAGCAGATAGAAAAGGAAATGAAAATACGAAAACGCTAAGTACTTCAATCCAAGCTTCAATCCCCGAAAGCTATGAAATTATATGCTAAAGGCAGGTCTTCTGACTTACTCCCGATTTTTAGCCTTCCCATTCCATGATTAGAAAAGTGGCGTAGAATTAAAAATCATTATAGAGCTTACAGCTGCGGGACAGTTTTGGATTTACACCAAATTCCCTTTTAATTCTGTGGCAACACAAAAACCAAAAGCGGCGCAAAGCTAACAAAATTAAACAAGTTGTAAAATGGATGATGGAGAAAGCATTTCTTCAATCAAAAGTTTAACTTTAAATATCAAAGCCAAAATAATGAGAATCCTACTTTTGATCACCCTTTTAATAAACTATTCTGTCGTTATGGCTCAAAAAACTGATACTATTATGCTTAAAAAGTTAATGGAATCAAAGCCAGAATTATTTGGTTCTGTTCTTAACCATCCAGATAAAAACCAGGTTCAAATTTTATACACCCAGATTACCCGTGACATTAAAAACAAACCAAGTTTTAAAAGCTACAGTTTTAATTTAGATCCACACCATTATTTCTATCCTGCAAGCACCGTAAAACTTGCGGCTGTTATTTTTGCTTTGGAAAAAGTGAACCGATTAAAAAGCACAGGCTTAACCGTGAAAAGCATTATGATAACCGATAGCGCTTTTCGGGGACAAACTAAAGTTGAAAAAGACGGCAGTGCGAAAAATGGACTTCCGACCCTTGAGCATTATATTAAAAAGATTTTGCTTACCAGTGATAATGATGCTTTCAATAGGTTGTTTGAGTTTATCGGGCGTGCTGAAATTAATGATAAATTTAAAAAGTATGGTTTTAATGATAGCAGAATTTTGAACCGTTTAGCCATAGGCGACGCGGGAGAAACCGCTAAACATACCAACCCAATTCGTTTTTATAATGACAACCGTTTGGTATATGAGCAAGAAGCAAAATACGATCCGAAAGAATACGAATTGAACTTAACTAACCTGGTAATGGGTAAAGGTTATTTAGATAGCGCAGATAAACTGGTAAATAAACCTTTTAGTTTAGCCAATAAGAACGCATTTGCCATCAATGATCAACATCGTTTAATGCAAAAACTAATGTTTCCAGAAGCTTTACAGGCTCAAGAACGATTTAACCTAACCGCTGCAGATTATAAATTGATTTACACTTACATGAGCAAATATCCAACAGAAAGTGATTATCCAAAATATGATGAAAAGGAATTTTGGCCAACATATGCTAAAATGCTTTATTATGGTAGAGAGAAAAATGTAATTCCGGATCCAAACATCAGGATTTTCAACAAATATGGCGACAGTTACGGATATATTATCGACAACTCCTATTTTGTAGACTTTAAAAATGGAATTGAATATTTACTTACGGCTGTTATACAGAGTAATGAAGACGGGATTTATAACGATAACAAATATGAATATGATACGGTCTGTTTTCCTTTTATGAAAAATTTGGGGCGAACGATTTACGAATTGGAAACCAGTCGTAAAAAGCCTAAACCAGATTTATCTAAATTTAAGATGAATTATCAGTAATGAGATATTGCATTTCGCTGTTAGAAACGACTGTTCTTGATTTAATGGCAATCTCATTTCAGTTAATTTTATAACCAAAAAGAGATTGCCACGTTCAAGCAAGCAGAATTATTCGCTAAGTAAAGCCGTTTTAGTTTCCATCAATTTACCTTGTTCAACTTCGTCCAAAACAGGAAATTTGATATTCAGGCTTTTCAATTTGTCGGCAATTATTTCACTAATTGCTAATCTGGCAAACCATTTTTTATCTGCTGGAATAATATACCATGGCGATTCTTTCGTGCTTGTTTCGTTAATGGCGTCTTCATAAGCCTTCATATAGTCATCCCACAAAGCCCTTTCCTTAATATCACCAGAAGAAAACTTCCAATTTTTGGTAGGGTCTTCTATCCTATCCAAAAACCGTTGTTTCTGTTCATCCTTACTCACATTTAAAAAGAATTTAAGCACTACTGTTCCATTTGCAGCCAAATGCTCTTCAAAATTTTTGATGCTTTCATAACGCTTCTTCCAAAAATTTCTATTGATTTTCTTTACCTCATCAAAACCTGGGAGGCTTTCACTCAAAATATATTCCGGATGAACCTTACAAACCAAAACGTTTTCATAGTGCGAACGATTATGAATCCCAATTCTTCCCCGTTCTGGCAATGCTTTAATATGCCGCCACAAAAAATCATGTTTATATTCTTCGGATGTTGGCACTTTGAAACTAAAAACCTGGCAACCCTGCGGATTTAATCCACTCATTACATGTTCAATAGCGCTATCTTTCCCGGCAGCATCCATCGCCTGAAAAATAATGAGTATAGAATGCGTTGCTGATGCATATAATTTTTCCTGTAAATGATTGACTTCAATTTTTGAGTTTATCAATGCATCTTTGGCCGTTTCTTTATTGTATCCACCGGTAAAATCAGTTTTCGCACTTTTAATCGAAAATTTTTTATCGCCCTGTACAATTAGCTCCTTGAATTCGTTTTTCATTTTTATACCATATTTTTTTGGTGATTGATTCAGTACCTATCGTAATCTCTCAATATTTTCGATCGTGATTAGCATCTAACAATATACAGTTTCGGATTAATCCAGAACCAAAGTTTTAAATATAGTACTAAAAAATTAGTAAATTAAAAACGTTAATTTGCATACAGAGTTTTTTATATTTATCGCCACAGCATTTACCAAATTATCAGCACATTCAATATGTTCAAAGAGATAAAAAACAAGTACTTACGTTATTTTACAATCTTAATATTCTTTATCATTATTTTCTTTTCTGCCCTTCAACTCAATTTTTTGTGGTTGTTTGGCTATTCTCCAAGTTATCGGGACATTAAAACGCCTACATTGCGTGTGGGATCTGAATTATATACAAGTGATGGAAAACTGATTGGTCGATATTTTAAGGAAAACCGTACTCCGGTAAGTTTTAGTGATATTGCGCCAAGTGTAATTAATGCTTTGGTAGCTACCGAAGATGTTCGCTTTTATAAACATTGGGGAATTGATGCTCAAGCTGTTGGGCGTGCTGTTATTGGAATGGGTAAAGATGGTGGTGCCAGTACAATTACTCAACAATTAGCTAAGAATTTATACCGCACCAGGTATAATAAATCTCAAGGTTTTTTAGTGAAAATCCCCTTGGTTAGGACGCTAATTGTAAAGCTTAAAGAGTGGTTAACTGCTGTAAAAATTGAATCCAATTACTCTAAAAACGACATCATAACCATGTACCTGAACACGGTTTCTTTCGGTAATAATACTTACGGAATTAAGACCGCTGCTCGAATTTATTTTGATAAGGAAACCAAAGATCTAGCCACCACTGATGCTGCGATGCTTGTTGGTATGCTGAAAGGGACTAGCCTTTACAACCCAACTAAAAATCCAGAAAAAGCTTTGGTACGCAGAAATGTGGTATTGAGCCAAATGAATAAAAATAATAAGCTAAGCAAGGATAGCTTGGCCATACTTTCTAAAGAGCCCATTAAACTTAAAGAAGGTAAAATGGAAGACGGAAGCGATGGCGACTCCTATTTACGTGCTGCAGTGTCGAAATATCTGGAGAAGTGGTGTACCGATAATGGATACGATTTAAATGAAGATGGCTTAAAAATATATACCACCATCGATTCGAAACTGCAAAAATATGCTGAAGAAGCTGTTGCAGAGCAAATGAAAACTTTACAGCGCAGGTTTTACAGCGTTTGGGGCAATGAAGATCCCTGGTACGATTCTGAAAAGAAGAAAGTGGATTATCCGGACCGGGCAATGAAAAACCTCCCTATTTATGCTTTGCTTCAGAAAAAGTTTCCAAATCAACCAGATTCGGTTACTGCCTATTTCAACAAGAAGAAAAAAATGCAAATTTTTACCTACAAAGGTGATCGCGATACTTTGTTTTCTACCTTGGATTCTATCCGTTACTACGGCAAAATATTGAACACTGGTATGATGACGATGGAACCAGCCAGTGGAAAAATCAAGGTTTGGGTGGGTGGTATCGATCACAAATTTTTCAAATACGATCACGTTAATCAGGCTAAACGCCAGGCTGGTTCTACATTTAAACCATTTGCATATTTAACAGCATTGGAGCAAGGAATGAGTCCTTGCGATAAATTTACTGATAAGCCTGTTAAAATTGAATATAAAGATAAAGGCGAAACCAAGTATTGGGAGCCCAAAAATGCCGATTACAGTGTTACTTACCAGGAAATGAGTTTGCGTTGGGCAATGGCCAGATCTGTAAATACCATTACAGCACAAGTAACTGATAAAGTTGGATGGGATAATGTAGTAAAGTACGCTCATGAGTGTGGTATTGATAGTCATTTGGAATCTGTTCCATCGGTAAGTTTGGGTTCAAACGATGTTACTGTTTATGAAATGGTTAAAGCTTATGCTACCTTCATGAATAAGGGCATAAAAACTGACCCTATTTTGGTTGAAAAAATTACCGATTTAGATAATAACATCATCGAGGAATTTAAGCCTAAAACCAAAAGAGTATTATCTGAAGAGATTGCCTGGTTAATGACCTACATGTTTCGTGGCGGTATGGAAGAACCAAGAGGTACCTCTCAAGCTTTGTGGGAATGGCCAAATCTATTTAAAAAGAATAACCAAATTGGTGGAAAAACCGGTACTTCATCAGATTATGTTGACGCCTGGTATATGGGTTTAACCAAAGATTTGGTAACCGGTGTTTGGGTAGGTTGCGATGAAAGAACGGCCCATTTTAAAAATGGCGAACAAGGTGAAGGCTCTAGAACAGCGTTGCCAATATTCGCTAAATTTATGGATAAGGTTTACATGGATCCATCAACAGGATATACCTACGGTCCTTTCCCGAAAGCGACGGTAGAAATTACCAGAACTTATAATTGTCCTAGTCCGCAATATGTTCGCGATACTAGTTCAAATGATAGTGTCGAGGTAGATTCTACAGAGTTTAATCCTACAGAAACTCCTGAGGTAGCAGAGCCAACAGCAACGACCGAGCAAGAGGTTAAAAAAGATGAAAAGAAGCCTGATCCTGTTCAAAACCAACCTGCAACAACGGTTCCGTTAACGAAAAAAGAAGAGCGTGAACTAAGAAGAAAACAGAGACAGGAAGAGCGTGACAAGAAAAAAAATGAAAGCGGCGGTAATTGATTTTGAACGTGATTTGTACCTCATGATTTCACTGTTTAAAAACTGTTAAATTCCTGATTGTGATTTTAAGAATTGCTATTTTTATCCATTCGATAGAATCTTCGTTATTAATTATTTGAATAATCAAAAACACACATTTATGAAAATAAGCGCTACTTATTTCAAGCAATACATCCCTTTATTGCTTTTGATTATGATTTCGTTTTCTTCCAAAGCCCAATACTTTGGCCAAAATAAGGTTAGATACAAAAAGCTTGATTTTAAAGTTTTGCAGACGCCACATTTTGAGATTTATTACTATCTGAAAAATGAAAACATGCTGAAACGTTTTTCTCAGGATGCAGAAACCTGGTATAAAATGCATCAGGAAGTTTTTAGAGATACATTTTTAACTAAAAATCCTATTATTCTATATAACAATCACCCTGATTTTCAGCAAACTACGGCATTGCAGGGAGAAATAGGGATTGGAACTGGTGGTGTTACTGAAGCGCTAAAAAACAGGGTAATTATGCCTGTAATGGAATTAAACAGTCAAACACGACATGTTTTAGGGCATGAGTTGGTTCATGCTTTCCAATACCATGTTTTATTGGAGAAAGATTCCATTAGTTTAGAAAACGTAGGTAAAACGCCACTTTGGATGGTTGAAGGAATGGCCGAATATCTATCCATTGGTAAAAAGGATGCCTTTACTTCAATGTGGATGCGTGATGCGATGTTGAATAGAGATATTCCATCGTTGAAGGACCTTACCAATTCGAATAAATATTTCCCGTATCGTTATGGTCAGGCATTTTGGACCTACATCGGTTCGCAGTATGGCGATACCACAATAGTTCCGCTATTTAAAAATACAGCTAAATACGGTTACGAAAATGCGATAAGATATACATTTGGTTATGATGATAAAACGTTATCTGGTTTATGGAAAAACTCGATTGATGCGCACTACAAACCGATGTTAAAAGCAGACAGCTCGCAGATTAAAATAACAGGGACTAAAATTATCGATAATAAAAATGCAGGGAACATGAACGTTGCTCCGGCAATCAGTCCTGATGGTAAGTATGTGGCATTCATGTCTGAGAAGGATTTATTTGGCATTGATTTATTTCTGGCCGATGCCAAAACAGGAAGGATTATTCGAAAGCTTACCAGTCAAATATCCAATGGTCACATCGACGATTTTAACTTTATAGAATCTGCAGGGGCTTGGTCGCCAGATAGTAAACAGTTCGCATTCAGTATTTTTAGCCATGGCAAAAACCAGATGATGATTATCAATGTGGCGAACGGATTAACAGTTTCGCAGACAGCAATGAGTCAGGTGCAACAGTTCGGCAATTTAACCTGGTCGCCAAATGGAAAAGATATTGCATTTTCTGGGATGGTTGAAGGGCAAAGTGACATTTTTTCATACAATTTAGATACGAAAGAAATTACACAAATTACCAACGATGTTTATTCAGATTATGCGCCTAGCTATTCTCCAGATGGAAAAAAAATAGTTTTCTCATCAGATAGAGCTGCTATTCAGAATAAAAACATCAACGCGGTATTGCCAATCAATCTGGCCATTTACGACATTTCAGCCAAGGAAGTTAAGAACCTCGATGTGTTTCCAGGCGCAAATAATTTAAATGCGCAATTTTCTTCTGATAGTAAAAACGTATACTTTTTATCCAATAGAGATGGATTTCGGAATTTGTATAAATACAATTTCGATGGCAACACGGTTGATCAATTAACTGATTACTTTACAGGCATAAGCGGAATCACAGAATTTTCTCCGGCCATTTCAGTTTCTGGTACCGATGATATCGTGTATAGCTATTACCGCTACCAACGCTACACCCTTTACAATGCAAAATTAAGCAGCTTTAAAGCGAAGAGAATTGGCAACCAAGAAGAGAATTTTGATGCCGCCATTCTTCCACCGATGGAAAATTATGGGGTAAACATCATCAATTCGAATTTGAACAACTTTGATCGCTTCGAAAAAATTGTTGCCGACTCAATGAAAACCGTTGCTTACCGACCAAAATTTAAGTTGGATTATTTGGCCAATAGTGGCGTTGGAGTTTCAACTAGTCGATTTGGAACCGGAGTTTCTGGCGGAATTGTGGGCATGTTCAGTGACATCTTAGGAACCAACCAAATTATCGCCAACATTTCCGTTAACGGAGAGATTTACGATGCTGGTGGTTTGGTAGGTTACATCAATCAGAAAAGCCGAATAAATTGGGGAGCGGCAATTTCGCATATCCCTTATGTATCGGGTTTTAGTTCTTACGGGTACGAAAAACTACCTGCTGATAATAATACCACTGTAGATGCTTTAAATGAAAGAACGGATATCATCAGAACTTTTGAAGATCAGGTACAGCTTTTTGGCGCCTACCCTTTTAGCAAGATACACCGGTTTGAAGTTGGTGGAGCATTCTCAAGATATAGCTACAGAATTGACCGTTACAGCAATTACTACAATACTGCAGGTTATTACATAGGTTCGGATAGAAAACGCCTCGATAACGAGCAAGCTACATTAGATTACGGCGTTCCGTTTAATTCATTTACACTTTATCAGTTAAACGCTGGCTTTGTTGGCGATAATTCTATTTTCGGTTTAACCGGACCATTAGATGGTTTTAGATATCGCGTAAGTGGTGAAAAATATTTCGGTACTTACAATTTTGCCGGCGCAACTGCCGACTTAAGAAAATATTGGAGATTGAAACCCATTACAATTGCGGCGAGGTCTTACAATACTTTTAGAATTGGGAAAGATGCCGATCGATTATATCCAATGTATGTTGGTTATCCTTATTTAATTAGAGGTTACGAATCCAACTCGATTTACAAAACCACTTCAGCACAATCTTCAGAGTCTTTTGACATTAACCAATTAACAGGAAGCAAGATTGCCGTTTTCAACTTTGAATTAAGGTTACCTTTTACCGGGCCTAAAAAATTAGCGGCGATACCATCTGGATTATTGTTTAGTGATTTAAACTTGTTCTTTGATGCCGGGTTAGCGTGGACAAATGATACAAAAGTTAAATTCAAAAGTGAGCCGACTTACACATCTGAAGTGGTAAGAGACACAAACGGAAACCCTGTATTGGATAGTAAAGGAAATCAGGTTACTTACCAAGCAACAAATGAGCGTGTACCCGCAATGAGCGTTGGTATTTCGCTAAGGGTAAATGTATTTGGATACTTTGTTTTGGAGCCTTACTATGCAATTCCCTTCCAACGGAAGGATGTTAAGGGAGGCGTATTTGGATTAACCTTCGCTCCTGGATGGTAAATTACTTTGCTTAATATTAAAAGAGTTTGAAATGATTTCTGCTGTTAAGTATATCGTATTAATCGCTGCATTATTTTTCAGCGGATCAATCTTTGGACAAAAAGTAAACGAGCCGAAAAATAATCCTAAAGAGTGGTCTGAAAAAACAGAACCGTTTAGAATTGCGGGAAATCTATATTATGTAGGTACTTACGATCTTGCCTCCTATTTAATTGTGACCAACAAGGGTAACATTTTAATCAACACGGGTTTGGCCAATTCGCTTCCGATAATTAAGGAAAATATCAAAAAACTAGGGTTTGATTATAAAGCAACGAAAATCTTATTACTCACTCAAGCACATTTTGACCATCTGGGTGCAATGGCTGACATCAAAGGTGAAACAGGCGCTAAGCTTTATGTTGATGAAAAAGATGCTGCTGCCATTATTTCGGGAGGCAAATCAGATTACGAAATGGGTAAATATGGGGTAACTTTTAAACCCATCAAACCGGATCATCTTCTCAAGAATAATGAAAAATTAACTTTAGGCAATACTACCTTGACTATGCTGCATCATCCTGGGCATACAAAGGGTTCATGTAGTTTCATTTTCAACACAAATGATGATAAAAAAACTTACAGGGTATTAATAGCAAATCTTCCATCCATCATCATTGATAGAAAATTTTCTGAAGTAAAAGATTATCTGGGCATTCAAAACGATTATGCCAAAACTTTTGAAGCAATGAAAAACATCGATTTCGATTTATGGGTAGCCTCCCATGCCAGTCAGTTCAATCTTCATGAAAAACATAAACCTGGAGCTGCTTATAATCCAAATGCATTTGCTGATAAAGCAACCTATTTTAAAAACATCAAAGATTTGGAAAATATTTTTCTCAAAAAGATCAAACAGTAATCATCTAAAAAAATCTTAATTTTGGACATTAAACTAGTCTAAACTTGATAATTGTTAAGATAAACTAGTAAATGCTAGTTTAACCTGGTTAGTCATATTTCTGTGCAACAAAATATTTTCGAAATCTAAACCAATTGTTAAATCAATCCAATCCGGATTACAAGATCTCACCAATCTTTCTTTTTGCATGCGGGTAAAACGGCTGATCACCTTAAAACGAGCTAATGCCTGTGGCTCAGTTTTAAACTCTTCAAAATAAACTAAACGCGTTAACTGTTTTCCATTATCGAAAAATAAGTTCGGCATCTGCTTGTAAAAATCCAATGTCTTAATCAAATCAGAACTCATGCCTACGTGCATGCTTGTACGGTTTCTGTCGGTAACGATGTAAACAAACTTTTTCATTATAATAGATTTAAACATTAAAACTAAACTATTTAGTATACCTTCTTGCAATTCAAAATAATATTACTAACTTTATGAGCATAAAATTACTAACTATTTTAGTAATTCCAAATTTATTTTAAAATTTATTTTTATGTCGAATATTTCAAATAATTTAAAGTACCTCAGGAAGAAAAAAGGCCATACACAGCAAAATTTCGCAGATGTTATGGAGATTAAGCGTTCGCTTATCGGTGCATACGAGGAAGACCGAGCGGAACCAAAATACGATTTACTAAAAAAAATAGCAGAGTATTTCGATCTTACTATCGATGAATTTATCAATGAAAAGATAAGTGACAGCTGGAAACCAAAACCGAAAAGCTCTGGATCAAACTTGAGAGTGCTGAGTATTTCTGTCGATCAAAACGACAGAGAGAATATAGAACTGGTTCCTGTGAAAGCAAGCGCAGGCTACCTAAATGGATTTTCAGATCCTCAATATATTAGCGATCTTCCAAAATTTCAACTGCCGCTCCCAGCATTAAGGCAAGGTACCTTTCGTGCTTTTGAAATTATGGGCGATAGTATGTTGCCTGTTCAACCTGGTAGTGTAATCATTGGTGAGTATTTGGATAATTGGAACGAAGTTAAAACTGGAGAAACGTACATAGTGATCAGTAAGAACGAAGGCGTAGTTTACAAAAGAGCTGGTAACCGATTCAAAGAAAACAAAGATTTAAAGTTGATTTCAGATAATAAAGTATACGACCCTTATACCATTGCGGCTGATGATATTTTGGAAATTTGGAAAGCAAAAGCCTATATTTCGACTTCATTGCCTGAACCAACTCCAGATCCAACAATGGAAACCTTAACCCAAATGATGTCGCAAATGCAAAAATCCATTTCCCAGCTTAATAAAAATTAACACTTTTTAACTTATCGCGATTAAACCGTTTGCCTTATTTCATATCTATTAGAAAACAAACACATAAAAAAACATAGACATGAAAAAAGCAATTTTAACAATAGCAATCGCAGTAATGGGTTTCACTGCTGCATTTGCTCAAGACAGTACAAAAAGAGCCAGAAGACAAATGCCGAAAATGACCGCAGAGCAGCGGGCTGAAAAGGCAACAGCTAGGTTAGAAAAAGAATTAAGCTTAACTGCTGATCAGAAAACTAAAATTTATGCCGTTGAGCTAGAGAATGCTAAAAAGGTAGAGACATGGAGATCTGCTGATCAAGGTGATATGAAAGGCAAGATGAAAGAACGCAAGGAAGCGATGCAAGCTCAGAAAGCCAAAATAGATGGCATTTTAACAGCAGAACAAAAAACCAAAATGGAAGCCATGAGATCGGAAGCGAGAGAGAAAGGTGACAGAATGAGAAAAGGAATGGGCAAAGGCAAAAGAGATAAAGCGCCAGTGGTTTCAAATCCTCCTACACAAGGTTAAGAATTAAGAAAATATTCGATAAATAGGAAAAGCGTCCAATTAATTTGGACGCTTTTTTCGTTTCCGTGAAGATCGAAATCTCATTAATTGAGGTAGCCTGTATTTTTCAAAAAGTCTGCCCATACCTTATAACCTTCTGGTATCAAATGAAGTCCATCTTTAGTCAGTTCGGCACGTAAATGTTTATCTTGATCCGTAAAATTTGAATACAAATCAATAATCGTTACATTTTTAGCGCTAAGCTTTTTAATTTCCTCATTTAACCAGAGAATGTGGTCATCTTTACCATAATGATTTTTGAATTTGGCAAAAGAGCTATTTACAGGTAGCAGTGTATTAAAATAAATTTGAGTTCTTTTCGATCCTTGTCTAATTCGCGAAATCATTGTTTTATAATTTCTTAAAATCACGCTATCTGGGATATTTCTCGAAATATCATTTATTCCAATAAGAATAAAGATTTTTGCTGGTTTACCATCTATAACATCTTGCAGCCGCTCTAACACACCGAAGGTGATGTCACCTGATATACCTCTGTTTTTTGCTTGAGGCAGATCTAACAGTTTTGCCCAATCG
Organism: Pedobacter sp. AC163; assembly: GCF_979258665.1. NCBI lineage: Bacteria > Pseudomonadati > Bacteroidota > Sphingobacteriia > Sphingobacteriales > Sphingobacteriaceae > Pedobacter > Pedobacter sp. AC163. The sequence goes on from NZ_OZ409872.1 coordinate 273,029, forward strand.
GTTCCAGCTGTGATGCTATTGCCCAAAAACACAAAATCTTTCTTTGATTTGCTATCTGCTTTAAACCGGTTTACAATTTCTACATATTTGCCCGGCCGATAAGTACTGTCCCATTTAACGCTTTGGGCATTGGCAACATTAAACACTTGTAGAGCGATTATAATGATGATAACTAATAATGTAAGATAGTTTTTTCTCATAGTGAATGATTTTTAAAGGCTTGAGGCTACAACTTTGTCTGCACTAAAATATCTGGATAATCAGAAATAATTCCATCAACTTTAAGAGCTTTCAACTTTTTAATATCTTCTGCTGTATTGGCTGTCCATGGCACAATTTTAACGCCATCAGCATGTGCCTTCGCAACCATTTCTTCGTTAACCATTTGCCATACCGGACTCAAGATAAACGGTTTATAACCTAAATCAGCTATATTTTCTTCGTAACTTTTTTTATTGGCTACCAGAAATGAAGTCTTCACCTTCGGATATTTTTTATTAATGATCTGAATCGTTCTTTTGTCGAAAGATTGAATCACCACATAAGGCATGATTTTCTTTTTCTCAATAACATCCATTAATAGTTTAACAAAAACCTCAGGCTCTGGATTGGTCACTCGATCTCCTTTTTCACTACATTTTGTTTCGATATTGTAGAAAAATTGCTTGCTTTTGTTTTTCTTGATTTCGGCTTGAACAGAATCGATCAAACTATTTAATAATGGAATATATTGCTTTGATTTTTGCTGCTTTGGAAACTGATCAAAATATTTGGTTCCAAGATCGAATTTTCGTAGCTCATCATAATTCATTCCGAAAACAGGATATTTTTTCGCATCTGTAACAGGAATCTCGTTCCCTTCAGGCGTAAGCATAAACGCCGGACTTAAATAATCGTCATGCGTGACCACTACTTTGCCATCTTTAGTAATGTGGGTATCCATCTCCAAAGTGGTTATTCCATCAATTTTCATGGTTTGCAACATGGCTGTAATGGTATTTTCAGGGTAAAGGCCGCGACCTCCCCGGTGGGCTTCTGCGCTAAATGCCGGAAATTTAGCTTGCTGAGAAAATCCAACTGACGCAAATAAGGTTGCGCCGCAAAAAACTGATACTGCTACTTTAAACTTCATATTAATTATTTTGAATGCTATAATTTATCTGCCTTCTACGTTTAAGCTTTGAATTCAGCTTCGAATTTTTCGCCGAAGCGATCTGTTGCTATAACCTTTACTGCTTTTACAGCTGGTGGAAAATGAGCAAGAAATAGATGTTCGGTAGAATGAGGTTCGGGAAAAGTTCTGCCTGCAGGTAGCGTTGCACCTTTGTATAAAGTTACCGTTTGTGGATCATAACCTTTTTGGTTCTCCATCTCTCCCATTGCTTTCCCATCCAGAAAATACTCTACCTTCCATTTCGGATCCCAATTCCATACATTGGCAATCAATCTTTTTTGATTGGTCAATTCATCCACATAAATATGTACTTGCTCCTTTTTATCTAAACCTGTTGATTTATAATACCACTTTAAATTTTTTCCATCTACTTCGTAAACGCCGTAACCTCTTGGTGTTCCATCTTCACAAACTGGCCCAGTCCACCATGCACCACAAACTGCACCATGATTGTGTTCGAAAATTCCATTGGTAATAACATTACGCATGTAATGGGTATGGCCAGACATGATGTGAACATTGGTAAAACCATTTAAAACCGCATATAAATCTGTATTGTTTTTCACCGAATTATGCACTGGAATATGCAAATTGATGATAACCAACGCATCTTTATCTACAAACTTTAAATCTTTCGCCAACCAATCTAGTTGAGCTTGAGAAATATAGCCGTCATATTTGCGTTCTTCTCCTAAATAACGTACATCATCCATTACTACATAGTGTGCTTTACCGCGATTGAAAGAATAATAAGTTGGTCCGTAATGCTCTTGAAATGTCTTATCCGAAGTTTCATCGCCACCCATTCTGTAATCCATATCATGGTTACCTAAACATTGAAAAAATGGAATACCCATTTCTTTCACTGCTTGATTATAATCGACAAATAATTCGTGGTTATCCCAAACAATATCCCCAACCGTTATTCCATGTACCGGAATGTTTCCCATCGATTGAATTACCTTTTTAGTATCAGGAACCGATGTTGTCATCATTTTCTCGACATCTTTTTTATTCTTCACCTGCGGATCGGCCCAAATAATAAAATTATGGCGATTATCATCTTGTTTCATCGCCTTCAATTCGAAATTTAAATCTGTTTTGGCATCAAGCTGCTCATAATACTTTGCCAAATGGCTTTCTGTGGTAAATTCATAACCTGATGGTGTGCTAATCCAAATAAACTTGGCTAAAGGATTTACTTCGATAGTATACTTGCCATTTTTGTCGGTTTGGATTACATTAAAACCATCTGATACCACCACGTTTGCAATACCTTTTCCTTTAGCTGTTACCCTGCCGCTAATTTTATTATCAATATCTAAAAGAGAAAAAGCGGAGTATGATTTTAAGCTTACAAATAAGGTTGTGGTAAGTAATCCAGTTTTTTGGATAAACGATCTTCTGTTCATTTAGGATGAATATGTATTGGTGATTTGATAATTTATGGGAGATATTTAGAATTTGAAGTTGCTTTGTTTTAAAATGTTAGGAGAAAATTTCTTTGAGTTTTCTCCTAACATTTCAATTTTCATTTTAGGTTATATAAATCAGCTACCTAATCTCAGTGGCATTTGCGCCTTCTATTTCAGCTATAGTAGAAGTTTTGCTTAAAATAATTGTGGTTTGTGTACGTGCCTTTACCCACTTATTCAATTTTGTATCATAAGCACCACCCAACACGTAGAAGTAACCTGCATCTGCAGGTAATGCATAAGTTAAAGATTGAGTATTTGTTCCTGCTCTGTAATACGGTTGAGGCACTAAGGTTTGTGGGTTGATGATATCGTAAATATCTGTGTTTCCAATTCTATAACCAGCACCATAATTTGGCGCTGCGCCAATTTGATACAAACTTCCACCACTATGAACCCATAACACATCAATAGGTGCGGTGGCTTGGGTAACTTCAATTCCTCTAAACAATGCCATACCAAATGCGTTTCCACTGTTTGCAAATAGTCCAGTGGTTGCATTACCTGTTACAGTGCTCGATGAATTGAATCTATCGCTTACCTTATTATAATCTAAAGCTCTTATCCATTTCGAAGATGCAATAGAAGTTGAATTCGCACCATTTATAAGTTTATTAATACCGCCCACATAAAAGAATTCTCCTTTAACAACTGTTCCAGATGTAAGATTAATTTTGTAAGTTCTTTGTTGCCCAGTTGCCCAACCTTGCGCCGGCACACCAGTAGGAACAGATGCACCAGCATTATTACTTACAACTAACGAGAAAGGTGTAACTGCAAAATTAATATCTTTAGTTGCCCGAAGTTGGACATATTCATTATTACCATCGCCTCCGTTAACATCGCTGATAAAACCACTAATGATACATTCAGGAGCATCGACAGTTGAACTTAAAGGACTTATGTCATTAGGATTGATTAAACGATGTTGTGGAACGATCTTATCATTAACCATTTTATTAATGATAATACCCCTATAATTGCCAGAATAAGGCGGTTTTACATTCGCAAATGTTGCGCTTGGATCGGTTGCGAGTGTCAAATCTGCGGTACCATCATTAATTGTTTTCTCACCTGACAGCGTTTCAGAACTCGACAAAGTAGGGTTAAACGTACATTTGTAGATGGTAAGTAAAGTACAGTCATACCGATCAGGATAGGTGGTAATTAAATTTCCGAATCCACGCGTATTAAACAATGTTTTTCCTGAAGCGATTTTAGTTACATCTGCACCCGATTTTCCGGTAATTTGCAATGAGCCATTTACACGCTTTAAAACACCGCCATCAATTTTAACGTGAACTGAATCTCCTGGAACATATTTAGCCGCATCGGCACCAATATTAATGGCTATTCCTCTTAAAGAATCTGCTCCTCCAACAATTCTGGTATTTTGAATAATTAGCAAACCTGCAGGTAAATTTCTAGTAGAATGATCGGAGATTACCTGACCCTTAACCATACTCGCTCCACGCATATTTTCAAGGTTTAAGCTTACCTCAGCGTTAGTATATATCTTCCGCAAATCGAAGTTCGGAATAAAAGAACTTGGAGTAGAAATTACATAATCGGAATCTCTTTTGCAACTTATTATAAAGGCCATGCAAACTAATGCATACAGCGCATTTTTTAATATCTTTTTCATAATTTTCAAATGAATTTTTTATGATTATGGCTTTTGCCACCACATTAGCGTATTAATATCATCAGGTCCCTGTATGGCTATCGCATTACTGTAGCTTGTTGGGTTTGTAGATTGGGTAACCAACGGATAATTTAACCTGGCTGGCATTTTTTGGTTATTTACTAAACCTGGTCCCTTAGGTAGAATTGGATGGCCAGTTCTTCTAAACTCAAACCATTGTTGCATATCTACCAAAAACAAAGCATAATATTTTTGAATGTGGATCATTTCCAGCTGGCTCGTATTGCCTAGAGTTGTATTATCTAGAGGCAATGTTGGGTCCCATTCCAAATCGGCAGCGGTGATATAATCGATAAATCTACTATCAGTTGGGGTACTGATGTAGTTTGGCAGCCAATAGTTAATGGCATCAACCATTCCTTTATAGTAATATTTTTCAGTAGGCCCGCTAATCCACCCTTTTGCAGCTGCTTCTGCTAAAATGAAATCAACTTCCGCCGTGTTCATGATAATTCCTGTAAAACGATCGGTTTGTAATGTTGGTTTATTCGAATCTGCATCTGAATTAAAATGTGATAAAACAGTAACACCAGAACCAGGTGCGTAACCACTTGGAACACCTACAAAACCTCCATTTGGAGCTTGATCTATGCAAAAGCGATTAACATTTCCTGTTCCCAGACTTCCATTCATTCTTGGATCACCCCAACTAACTAATTTACTTAAGAAGAAATCACAGATAGGAATACCTCTAAAGTCGGCGGCACGTATATTTACCATGAATGGCGATGAATAAACTGCGGTGCTGCTATTGGTTCCATTCCATAGTATTTTAGCGGTATGCGTATTGTCTTGCATAATCGGGTATTCTGCCGGATTCGTATCTACTATCTGTTTAATCTTAGCAATTACACTTGTTGAAACCTCACTTTTAGCCGATACTCTTAATAAAAGCCGGAGGTATAAAGAATTGCAGAACCTCCTCCATTTAGAAACATCTCCCTGAAAAACAGGATCACTGGTAGCAACAATAGGAGTTCCTTCTTTTAAAAGTTGATTTGCCTGCTCCAATTGAGCAAACATCGCAGTATAAATATCTTTTTGCCTATCAAATGCAGGTTGTACATTACCTTCTTTCCCCATATTCGCCTGGCTGAAAGGAATATTGCCATAAGTATCGGTTAGTAATTGATATACCCAAGTTTGTGCGACCAATGATATGCCTTGATATGACTTATTAAGTGATTCTGGTTTGCTCGCTATATTGTAAATATCTTTTAAATCAGTAAGATATAGGTACCAATTGTTCCAGGTATAATCTGCAAGCGTTCTGCGTACATCATACCTAAAAACCCTACCTTCAGAATCATTAATCTCAACGGTAACTTGCATTAACTGGTTGTTGAAATTCCAGTTTCTAACCATATTAGTATTTAATACACCTACCAGCGCTGGCGCAAGTAATTGGTTTGCGCTTGTTGTACTTTTGCCAATAGGATCGGTATTTACCTCCGTAAAATCTTTTGTACAAGATGATATCGCCAAACCGATAATGGCCAAAAATGTATATGTTATTTTAAGTTTATAATTTTTCATGATAAATAAAGTTAAAGTCCAACAACTAAACGGGCGCCAAAAGTACGGGTTGAAGGCAACTGCCCAGTTTCAAATCCCTGAACAATATCTGATCCGGCTAAAGTTCCAAACTCTGGATCGAATGCAGGCCAAGGCGACCAAATAAATAAGTTACGGCCATAAACACCTAAGCTTAGTTTAGTGAAACCAAGACCTTTAAGCACTTTTTGCCCGAAATTATAGGTTAAATTTGCTTCCCTGAATTTCAAATAATCAGTTCTAAAAACGCTTCCCTCCGCTTGGCCGCTACCATAAAGAGATTCGTAATAAGCGTTCATATCAGTAGCCACTACATCATTTTTTCTATAAGTACCATCTGGATTCAAAAGAACGCCGTCGCCAACGACACCGTTGTATCTTCCTGGTAAAGTGATAGTATGCTTACCCAAGGATGCCATTCTAGAAAATGTTAACGAATGCCCAACTGCACCTAACTGTGCATCGAACAGAGCGCCCAAACTTAAATTCTTGTAGGAGATGTTTGATCCGAAACCAAATCTAAATTGTGGTAACGTATTACCCAAATACAATAAGTTTGGATTCTCAAGGGCAACACCAGTTTGCGGGTTAAAGACGATTTGACCGTCTGGAGATCTTAAATAACCTCTTCCGTACATATCGCCCATGCTTCCGCCTACATTAGCCACTACCTGGCCACCACCCAGGGCACCTGTGCGTAATACAACCGAACTATCTGCTAATTCTCTAATTTTATTTCTATTGGCCGAAAAATTTGCATTTACTTCCCATTTAAAAACTCTTGATTTCAATGGTGTTCCATTAATAGCCAACTCTATACCTTTATTATCTACTCTACCTATATTTATAACCTGCAAGTTGTAACCTGTAGATTTGTCGATAATTCTACTGAGTATTTGGTTTTTAGTATTCCCGCTGTATGCAGCAAAATCAAAATTTAATCTATTATTAAATAGTTTTACTTCCATACCCACTTCAACCGTTGTAGTAATAAGCGGTTTTAAATCAGGGTTTGGCAACACACGAGGATTGTTCATCGCACTATCCGGATAAATTCCGTCGCTGGCATACAAATAATTATAGGCGGTTCTGTAGGGAACAGTGCTTCCACTACCTACTTGTGCAATTGAAGCTCTTAACTTGGCAAAGCTTACCATCTTAGGCAGCTTCCAATAATCTGAAGCAATAAAAGCCAAACTTGCTGATGGATAGAAAAAACCAACATTATCAGTTCTGGTGATAGTAGCTAAAGTACTGTTCCAATCTTGACGGGCTGTGATATCTAAGAAAAGATAATTCTTATAACTTAAAGAGCCTAGCGCATAAAAACTGTTCAGTCTAAATTGTGCTGTATCTGGAACATATACCACTGGATTCTGATTATTTGTTAAATCATAAAGATTTGGAATAATTAATCCATCGGCTCTTTTCTCTAATTTATTATATTGGTTTCTCATTTGGCTACCGCCTACACTAGCGGTCACTTGAAAATCTTTGGAAATCTTCTTATTATATCTTAATAAAAAGTCAGCACTTATTTCATACGAACGGATGTCAGCTACACGGAAGGAACCCTGTGCAAATTTATTACCGGCAGCATCCCAAGGACGGCGGGTTTCCCGAACATCGTTATTTAAATCGCCAGATGCTCTTAACATCAGACTAAGCTCATCAGTAAATTTATAGGTAGCTTGAATATTTCCTAACCAACCATTACGTCTCTGCCCATTTAAATATTGTTCTGAAATTGCATAAGGCCCTTCAGGAAAAGTTGTGGTTAAGTTCGTAAACTGTCTAAAAACTTGACCTGGTGCCCAGTAGTCTTTATACCAATCTATATTTACGTTAGGTTGTGCAAACATAAACCAATACATTAACGATTGATTACCATACCCTGTTGCAGGCAAATTATCGCTATTGCGATTACTGTATTGTATTTTAGTATTAATATTTAATTTTTTAGTGATGTTGGTTGTTGCATTTAAGGCTACTGTTGTTCTATCTAATCCTGTATTGGGTACAATCCACTCATTATTTCCATGACTTGCTGATAAACGTAAACCAACTTTTTTAAAAGTACCGTCTATACTGAATGAGTTGGATGATTCAAAACCTGTTTTAAAAAATGCATCGACAGGATCAGGCGCAGCCACCCAAGGAGTTCTGGTTAACCCTTGACTTTTGGTCGCAGGATCATACTGAAAAAACATCATACCTGGGTCAAACTCTGGCCCGTATGTAGAACTTGTTGCACTTGTGTTTGCACCATCAGCACTTGCAGCATAAGAAAAGTATGAATTTCCGGCAACGCCTGCCCCGTATTGTGTTTGCCTATCAGGACTGCGGTTTATTTCTTCCCATGCGCTATTTGATGTAAATGAAATATTAACTTTTTTTCGGTTTAAGCCAGCAGATTTGGTTGTAATAATGATTGCCCCATTTGCACCACGTTGACCATATAATGCTGATGCCGCAGGTCCTTTTAAGATAGTAACATTCTCAATATCATCGGGATTCAAATCGTTTAAGCCACTGCCAAAATCGGCCGGCATTATATCTCCTGATGTACCGTAAACGCCACCGCCTGTTCCACCAGTACGCCTGGCCGAACTACTTGCAACCACACCATCGATTACAATTAATGCTTCATTATCTCCCGTTAAATTATTCTCGCCACGCAAAATTATTTTGTTTGAACCTGCAGGACCGCTATTTCTAACCAAATTTAAACCAGCAACTTTACCCGATAAGGCATCCGTCCAGTTACTTGATACCGCATTGGTGAATGCTGTACTATCTAATTTAGAAACCGCATAACCTAGTGATTTTTCTTCTCGTTTTATGCCTAGAGCAGTTACTACCACTTCATTTAACTGGCTGTTTGATGATTTCAGTCTAATTGTTAATCCAGTCAAATTCCCAGAAATACTTCTGCTTACAACCGTATATCCAACCATGTTGAATGAAATGGTTCCTGTACCTTGAAGCCTAACCGAAAAATCTCCATTATCGTTTGTTACGCCCAATACCTTTCTAGCGCCATCGCTTATGGTTGTACCCACTAAAGGCTGTCCATCTCCATCATCGAGCACTTTTCCTTTAACTACAAAGCGTTGTGCCGGCTGCTGCGCAAACAGGCTCAGAGTAGATGAAAGAAATAGCCCAATAAGTAAAATTTTGAAATAAAATGAAAAGGGATGACTTACTACTGATAGAAAAGACTTCTGTTCATCATACTGAAGATGCTTAGGGATTTCATCAACAGTTTTTGATCCATGCCAAAACATGGAACTAGTTTTAGTAAAAAGTTTGTTCATATTATATCCGGTTATTAGCTTTTTTAATTAGTAATTTTCGTTTTGTTACGCTTTCGGAATAGCTGCAAAATAAGCCCTTCGAGATTAAGGATATGTTAAGCAACAATTAAGAAAACAAAATAAACGCTCATAAAATTACGAATTGTTCGTTTTGCCATTATTAATGGTTTCGATAAATAAAATTAACAAAACAAATCGAAACTAAAAACAATTAACGAATTTCAGAAGATAATTATCTTTTTCAATTGCTGCAATTCTATATTAAAGAAAATGAAGCGCCAAGATAATTCAACATACGATGAAAGAAACGTACGATAAAATAGCTTCAAGCTGTATATACAGACATTAACAGCATGAGTTGCGAATAAGATTTCGCTAAAGAAAAACCGGTAATTATTTGGTTACATTAAAATATTTAAATATAACTAAAATGCTATTAAAGCATTTTTAATAAAATAAAAATTCTATGTAACATTCTCATGTCAGCGTAAATGAAAGATAAAGAAACACCAAACACTACGCTCTTACCTAGCAAAAACGTACTTAATGTAAATTTTACTTAAAGAAATTGTTCTCTCTAGAATAACAAGTACGAATATTGGCAAAATAACGAAGCTGAAAATATTTAAGCTATAAAACAAGTAAGCCAGAATTAAAATCAAACGAAAGCATTCAAGATAATAGATCCATCTTCGTTGCTCCAGGAGCGCACCAATATTAATTAAAGTAAGCAAAATAAAAAATGACATGGCGATTTTCCCCCACGAATCAATAACGTTAAAAAACAATGTTAGCCCCGTAAGCATGGCTACAACCACAATTAATTGAATATTCAGGTAAAGCCTAAAATTTACCCTGGAGTTTTTCTTAATCTTATTTTGTTCAAATCTCTTTTCTAAAATTGGCCTGATATTTTGGTCCATCAATGCAGGACTACCAAAGAGTGCATCCCATTTTGCCCTTAAACCATTTGCTTGCTTGTAGGCCTCTCCTATCTCGAGGTAGTAATGAAAATGTTGCCACAAAAAACTATAACTTTTTAATGGGTGCGTGAGACCGTATTTTGGGGCCTCCTCCTCCTGCTGAAAAGTACCGAAAAGTTTATCCCAAAAAACGAAAACATCACCATAATTTTTATCCAAATACTTTTCATCACTTGCATGGTGCACTCCATGAAGCGATGGGGTAATGAAAATCTTTTCTAACCAACCCAGTTTCCCTACCATTTGCGTATGGGTAAAAAATGAGTAGGCCCCATGCACCAACAATATGCTAATGATCATAGTAGGCTGAAAACCTATGAAGGGTAATATACACCAGAATACATTTCTAAAAATTGCCTGAAAAGTGGTGATTCTCGCCGCTGCCGAAAGGTTAAATTCTTCACTTTGATGGTGAACAATATGTGCAGCCCATAAAAAATTAATTTCATGCCCCAATCTATGGTACCAATACCAAACTAAATCTGTCGCCAACAGTAGTAAAACCCAAACGTACCATTTTGTAGAAATATCAAACAAAGCATAATTACGATATACCCAATCATATACCTGATAAAAACTAGCTGCAATAAACAGATTTAATAGGCGCTCTGCTATACCTACACTAAAGTTAGCTACGGTACTTTCATATCTAAAAATTTTCTCCCTTTTTTGCCTTTGAGCGATTTGATATTCTATAAATACAAAAATAAAAAAAGCTGGAATTGCAAATGCAAGATAATTTAAGCCCATTATATGAAAGTTCTGTTTCAATTTTAAACGCCACAAACATAATAATATTCTACTAAATCTATATATTTAGTAGTCTACTATTTTAAATTAAATACCTTTCTATTCGTTTTATGTTTTTTGATTCTATTAATTTGCATCAATCAGTTTTAGTATAAATAATTGCAACATGGCAACAAAAACAAATAACGATCAATCCAATATCTTATCTATCGATATAGGCGGTACAAGTATTAAAACAGTATTGCTAGACGAGGATGGGAATATGCTATCAGAATATTTAAAAAGTAAAACTCCCGAAGGTGCAACACCAAAAGATATTGTATCCGGTATTGAAGCGTTAATTAAGCCTATCCCTAATACTTTCAATAGGGTTTCAATTGGTTTTCCAGGTTATGTAAAAAATGGGATTGTAAAAACTGCACCTAATCTGGCAAAAAACAAATGGGCTGATGTCGATTTGGCCCAACGTGTAGCAGATGCTCTCGATAAACCAGTAAGGTTGGTAAATGATGCCGATCAACAAGGTTTGGGCGTAGTTGAGGGAAAAGGATTCGAAATTGTGTTCACTGTTGGAACCGGCTTTGGAACCGCCCTTCTGTTTGATGGCGAGCTTTTACCCCATTTGGAACTTGCACACTTTCCGTTAAACAAAGAAGAAGATTACGACGATTATATCGGAAACAAAGCTTTTGAAAAGATAGGTGGCGAACGTTGGAACAAACGCCTTAAAAAAGTAATCGAAACTTATAAAACGGTATTCAATTATGATTTCCTTTATATCGGCGGAGGCAACTCGAAACAGATAGACTTTAAGCTAGATGAAAACATGAAACTGGTAACCAACAGAGATGGAATTAAAGGCGGTGCCAAACTTTGGAAATTGGCCGATAAATACAATATATTTACCGTTAATCCCAAAGTGTAAAATATACACTAATTGGTTTTTTTATTACAATCAAATAACAACACAATTAATAATATTAATTTCTAAACCCTAATTTTGGGTAACAAGCAAAAGAGCAAGAAATGTCAAATAACGATTCTAAAAATTACAAATTAGGGATGATAGGTTTAGGCACAATGGGCCGAAACCTATTATTAAACATGGCAGATAAAGGTTTTTCCGTTACGGGTTATGATAAAGATCAGAAGATGATCTCAAAACTTGAAGATGAAGGAAAAGAGCACAATCTTAAAGGATTTAACGATATCAAAGCCTTTATCAATAGTTTACAAACGCCAAGAACCCTGATTTTGTTAGTGCCGGCCGGCCCAATTGTGGATAGCGTTATTAATGAACTTAAACCTTTGTTGAGTAAAGGCGACATCATTATTGATAGTGGAAATTCGCACTTTACAGATACCAACCGCCGCGTTGACGAATTGGAAAAAGATGGTTTACATTTCTTTGGAATGGGGATTTCTGGTGGCGAAGAAGGTGCAAGGTTTGGACCAAGTATGATGCCTGGAGGAGATAAACAAGCATACAACGTGGTTAAAGACGTTTTCGACGCAGTTGCTGCTAAAGTAGGTAGCGATCCGTGTGTTACTTACATTGGTCCAGGTGCTTCCGGTCACTTTGTAAAAATGGTACACAACGGCATTGAGTACGCTATCATGGAACTTATAGCAGAAGTTTACGGTGTACTTAAAAACGGGATGGGTTATTCTAACAATGAAATTTACAATGTATTTAAGAAATGGAATGAAGGCAGACTACAATCTTTCCTTTTAGAAATTACTGCAGAAATATTTTTGTTTAAAGATACAGAAACACAAAATGATTTATTAGATCAAATTAAAGATGAAGCCCGCTCAAAAGGAACAGGTAAATGGACTTCAGAAGTTTCAATGGAACTTCAGTTGCCGGTGCCTACCATCAATGAAGCAGTTTCAAATCGCGATTTATCAAAATTTAAAGCATTAAGGGTTTCACTTGAGGATGCTTTTGGTAAAAAAGAAAACAAAATTGATATCACTGTTGATGATTTAGAAAATGCTTTTTATTTTTCTATGATTAGCGCTTATGCACAAGGGATGCACCTGTTAGTGCAAGCCTCTAAAGAATATCAATACGATCTTCAACTGCAGGAAATTGCGAAAATTTGGAGGGGGGGTTGTATTATCCGTGCTAAATTTTTAGAAGATATTTACCAGGCTTACGAAAAAGATAATTCGTTGGAACACTTGTTCGGTGATAGCGGTATCCAGGAGATTATTAAATCTACACTTGCCGGTACTCGTAAAAGCATTTCAGCCTGCATCAACGCTGGTATCGGAATTCCAGCTTTTGCCTCTACCCTAACCTATTTCGATACCGTTACCACTGCTCGAATGCCTTCGAACTTAATACAGGCACAAAGAGATTTCTTCGGAGCTCACACCTTCGAACGTATAGATAAAGATGGCGTATTCCATGCTGATTGGAACAAATTATCGTAATAAATTTGATTAAGAATCCAAAAATATAATGAAAACCAAAACCGCATTAAACCCCACAATATTTGTAATATTTGGTGGTACAGGTGATTTAAATAAAAGAAAATTAGCACCTGCGCTATACAATTTATTTATTGAGGGTTACATGCCTGATCAATTTGCTATCATTGGCACCGGTAGAACCGAGTATACCGATGAGAGTTACAAAACCGCTCTAGAAGAAGCTGTAAATGAATTTTCTCGCTCGGGTAAAGTTAAAAAAGAAAAATGGGATACGTTTGGTGATACCATTCGATATTGTCCTACAGATTTTGCTCAACCTAAGACCTTCGAGAATTTAAAAGCGGCAGTAGAAAAATACCAAAAAGAATATGGCAAAGATACGCAGGTGATTTTTTACCTGGCCGTGGCTCCAAACTTTTTCCCTGTTATTGCCGAATACCTGCAAAAATATAAACTTACTGAGGATGAAGATAATAGCCGTATCGTAATTGAGAAGCCATTTGGTCATGATTTAGAGTCTGCAAAAGAACTTAATGCATTATTAAGTACTATTTTCACCGAAAAGCAAATCTACCGCATTGATCATTATTTGGGTAAAGAAACGGTGCAGAACATGATGGCGTTTAGGTTTGCAAATGCACTGTTTGAACCATTATGGAATAGATCTTACATTGATCACGTTCAAATTTCGGTTACCGAACAGTTGGGTGTTGCCGATCGGGGTGGTTATTATGAAGGTGCTGGTGCTCTGCGTGATATGATTCAAAATCACCTTTTACAGTTGTTGTGCTTAATAGGCATGGAAGCGCCAATTAACTTTGATGCCGACGAAATTAGAAACCGTAAGGTGGAGGTTTTAAGAGCCATGCGTCCGTTCTCTGCTGAAGATATCCGTTTCCACACTGTACGTGGCCAATACAGCAAAGGTTGGGTTGAAGGTAAAGAGGTTCCGGGCTATCGCCAGGAAAAAGGTGTAGATCCACACTCCAATACAGAAACCTTCGCCGCTGTAAAATTCCATATTGATAACTGGAGATGGCAGGGAATTCCATTTTATTTAAGAACTGGAAAACGGTTAAATCAAACTTCATCTCTTATTACCATTCAGTTTAGAGATGTTCCTCATCAAATTTTCTCTTCTGATGTAACAGAAAGCTGGCAACAAAACCGCCTGGTAATTAGTATCCAACCAGAAATGAGTATTCGCATGCAGGTGCAAGCGAAAAGACCTGGTTTGGATATGGTTTTAAATCCTGTTGATATGGTTTTTGACTATAAAGGAACTTATGAGGGCGACACACCGGAAGCTTATGAAACTTTATTATTGGATACCATGATGGGTGATCAAACGTTGTTTATGCGTGGCGATCAGGTAGAAGCTGCCTGGGAATTGGTAATGCCAATTTTAAACACCTGGGAAAGTAAAAAATCAATAAATTTTCCAAACTATCCAGCCGATAGCTGGGGACCAGAAGAAGCAGAGGCACTTATTGCAAGAGATGGCTTCCATTGGTTCAATTTACCATTAAAAAATAAAGAGTAAAAACTCCTCATAGCTGGGCAAAAAGCAATAATCAACTAAAGTGATGGAGATTGCTTTTTGCCTCGCAATTAGGTTTAATATTTAGCAATATGAATTTATTAATATATAAAACGATTGAAGAACTCACTGAAGATTTAGCAGATTACATTATCAAAATTGCTGAGGTTTCTATTGAGGAAAATGATCGTTTTAATTTTGTTTTAACCGGAGGTAGTTCACCCAAAGCACTTTATCATTTTCTGGCGAAAGAATGCGAACATAGAATTGATTGGGAAAAAGTATATTTCTTTTTTGGCGATGAGCGAAATGTTCCGGCAAATGATGAAAATTACAATGGGTTAATGGCAAAAAAGGCACTACTCGATCCATTAAATATTGAAGACGATCATATTTTTTATGTTGATACAACACTGGCTCCAGAGAAAGCTGCAATTGAATATAAAAAAGCAATCGATAATCATTTCAAAGGCGAAGATTTAGTTTTTGATCTAATTTTATTGGGAATGGGTGATGATGCGCATACCGCCTCAATTTTCCCCCATACTTCATTGGTTAAGGATGAAGAAGTAAACATAGCTTCTGTATTCGTAGAAAAGCTAAACACTTATCGCGTTAGTTTTACAGCCCCTTTAATTAATAAAGCCGAAAACATAGCTTTCCTTGTCTTTGGAGAAAACAAAGCCGAAGCCATTAAACATGTAATTGGCGATGAACAAAAGGATTTTGATTTATATCCATCTCAACTCATTGATCCTATTGATGGTAAGCTTACTTTCTTTACTGATGAGGCTGCCACTAAACTATTAGAAGAATAGTGTCTGGTCAACCAGCTGATTTTTTAAATGGAAAAACGGAATATACCTTAGGTTTATTCCGTTTTTTTATAGCGCAGATAAATGAGATTGGCATCGTTCAGCTACATGCAAAAAAATCGATGGTTGCTTTACATTCTACACTCGATTTTGCCTACATCACTCAATTTGGAAAAAACTTTATTCATATCGTTTTACCTTTTAATAAGCCTTTCGATGATAATTTGTGTTTCGTTAAAATCGCTAAAATACCAGGAGCCTCACAATATAATCACCATTTAAGAATTTACGCCAAAGAAGATTTTAATGAAGAAGTGATGCATTTTTTTAAACTTGCTTTCGCTGGAAGTTTCCGCTCTTAATCAAGTTTTTCCTCAATTAACAGTTTAATCATTCCATCGGCCATGCCCACTTTTGGAACAAAAATTTGTTTAATACCTGTCCATTTCATTAAAGTCAAATAAATTTCACTTGCAGGAATAATTACGTCAGCACGATCAGGATTTAAACCCAATTCATGTATACGCTCTTTTAGAGAATAGCTTGTTAACTTATTGTAAAGTGCATTTAGTTTTTGAATTGATAGCGGGGCACCATCCTTTTCATCACTCATTCTGAATAATTTATTAATATTACCTCCAGTACCAATTGCTGCCAACTGTTTGTAATTCTTGGTATGCTCCTTCACCCATTCTTTCATTTCGTCCCAGGTTTCTTCTTTATCCTGATTATCTAACATTCTTATCGTACCAATATTAAACGAACGTGAAGCTTCTGGTACGCCTTTTACAAATACCGATAATTCGGTACTTCCACCACCAACGTCAATGTATAAATATGTTTTATTTTCATCTAAATCGGCCTCTATATGGTTGGCATAAATGATGTTAGCTTCTCTCTGACCTTCAATGATTTCGAGATTTAAGTCCGTTTGTGCCTTAATCATTTTCACGATATCCTGTCCATTGCTAGCCTCACGCATGGCTGATGTAGCACAGGCCAAATATTCGGAAACGTGATAAACATCCATCAGACTTTTAAAGGCTGACATCGTTTTTACCAAATCTCCCGCTTTTCTTTCAGAAATATGATGATCCAAGAAAGCATCATCGCCCAAGCGTAAGGGCACTCTAATTAAAGTGTTCTTTTTATATTTATATTTCCCGTCGCTTTTGCTGATGTCGGCAATGAGCAATCTTACTGCGTTCGAGCCAACATCTATAGCTGCATATCTTAACATTATTGGTGCTTGGTTTTTAAGTAGTTATAAATATCAACCTGAGCTCTAATCTTTTTGCTCAATCTATTTTTATGATATCTATTATTATTGGATGCGTTAATTTGTCGTGATTTTGTATTGTCTTGCAACTGAAGATCAATGATGTCTTGAATTTCTTGTTTTACTTCGGGATCAAGAACCGGAAAGCCTACTTCTACCCTATGCTCAAAGTTTCTGCTCATTAAATCTGCAGAAGATAAGTACATATCATTTTTGCCATTATTACTGAAAATGTAAATTCTAGCATGTTCTAAAAACTTATCAATAATACTGATAGCGGTTATGTTTTCACTAAAGCCTTTAACGCCAGGAACTAAACAACAAATTCCCCGAACAATGAGTTGAATTTTAACACCAGCATTACTGGCATCGTATAGCTTTGAAATGATGCCTTCATCAGCCAAACTATTCACTTTTAGCATGATATAAGCCAGTTTTCCCGCTTTGGCATTTCTTATTTCTCTATTGATAAAATTGATCAGCTTTGAGCGGCTTTCCAGCGGAGAAACGATTAAATGTTTAAATCCTTTGGTTACTGTTCTTTTGTTTAACGCATCAAATAATTTTACCAGATCATTTGTAATTTCCTTTTTAGCTGTGAAAATACTGTGATCGCAATATAACCCAGCGGTTTTCTCATTGAAATTTCCTGTAGCTAAATTTGCATAATAAACAGGCTTATCTTTTTCTATTCTTTTAACCAGGCAAATTTTAGAATGAACCTTATAATCTGTTAAGCCATAATTAACTTTTACACCTTCTTCCATCAACCTTGATGTCCAGAATATATTGGCTTGTTCATCAAACCGGGCCTTTAGTTCCAATACTACAGAAACTGATTTGCCGTTCTTTGCCGCATTAATCAAGGCGTTAATTACCTTCGAGTTTTCAGCAAGGCGATATAGCGTGATTTGAATTTCAGTAACCTTAGGATCAATTGCCGCTTCCCTTAGAAACAATATGATGTAATCATAAGATTGATATGGTAGATTTACCAGGTAATCACGACGAGCAATTCTACTAAAAACACTCTGCGTACGTGGCAAATCATGCACCTTTAAGGGTACGTTTGGCGCATACTCTAATTCTTTCTTCCCAACGTTAGGAAAAGAGATAAAGTCTCCAAATTTATGATAACTATTGCCCGGTATCAAACTGTCAGCATCGAGTTTGAGTTTGTTTACTAAAACAGTAAGCATGTTCAAAGGCATTGCCGAATCGTACAATAAACGCATTGGCTTACCCTTTTTCCGTTTCTCTAAACTACTTTTTAAGTCTTCGATAAACTTATCATCGATATTTTTATCTATATCCAACTCAGCATCTCTTGTTAGCTGAATAGAGTAGGCTTCTAAATGATCGTAAGTAAAAACATAGAAAATATCATCAAGGCAGTAGCGGATAATATCTTCGGCAAGAATAATAAACTTTAAGTCGTTGGTTTCTGGCAAGACCAGGAAACGTGGCAAACTCGGCGGAATTTCGATTAGCGCATACTTCTCTCTAACTTTCGTATCCTTTTTGGATAATTTCACAAAGAAATACAAAAACCGATCTTTTAGTTCTGGAAAAGGTTTATCCATATCCAACATGATTGGAACCAGATTTGATAAAATTTTATCACGAAAGTGGTTCTTCACAAACTCTCCTCTACTCACATTGAGCTGGGTATCATTCAAAATAAAGATTCTATTTTGTGCAAGCTCATTGATAAGCGTAGCCTGAAACAACTGATCAAACTTTCGCTCTTGTTTCACTACGATATTTTTAATCTCATTGAGGATTTTCTTCGGATTGAAACCCAAAAGCGCTTTTGCTTTATCGTTTAAATTGGTTAGCCGCGACATTGTTGCGACCCGCACTCGATAAAACTCTTCCAGATTGGAAGAAAATATAGATAGAAACTTAATCCTTTCGATGAGTGGAACGGTTTCATCGGCCGCTTCTTGTAACACACGATCGTTGAAATACAACCAGCTTATTTCGCGGTTTAAAAATGGTATTTTCTTCTTGCTCATCTAAAAAAATAAAAAATCCCCGTGGGTACAGGGATGCTCAAAGCTGCAAAATAATTTGTTAAATTGATGTTAATAAATCAAAGTGTTAACGTTAACGAATTGTTTAATCGTTAATACAAAAAACCGAAACTAAAGCAATTTTTTAGCGGCCGTTTTAACACTTTTTGGCTTTGCTGCTTCTTCAGCTGCTTTCGCAACGTCTTTTGCTAACGGTTTTGCCTTATTTTGAACTGCTTTTTTAGTATCGGTAGCGTCTTTCTTTGCTGTTGCTACTTTTTGCTTAGCCGCTGATATTGTTTTGCTAACAGCTTTTTCTGTTGATTTTGGTACTCCAGTTGCAGCAACTTTGCTTATTTCTCTTTTAGCAGGGACATTCTCTTTCGTTTCAGTCGCTTTACTTGCAGTTTTTTTAATGGCTTCTACTGGCTTAGCTAACGCTTTTTCTACTTTTTCCTCAGATGCAATTGCTGCAACTTTAACACTTTGAACAATCGGTTTAGCTTTAGAAACTGCTTTTTTAACCACTTTCGCTGCAGATTTTTCCGCTTTATTAACCACCTTTGTAACCGGCTTTTTATTGGCCTTTGATTTTGACGACTTTAATAAATCATCAATTTTATGACCCACATCTGATTTGATCACCGTAAACTTTTTAGTCAATTTTTTAGCTACGCGTTTGCTTGCTTTTGCAACTTCTGAACTAATTTCTGATGCATCATGGCCCAAGCTTTTAATTACATCTAAAAACTGCGAAGTAATTGATTGCTCTAACTGTTTTGCAGCTTCTTTTTTTGTTGCTTTTTTTTGAGACTTAGCTTTAGTGGTTTTCATATTATTTTTCGTTTTTTTGTGAGATCGATTATTTTCTAATAAATCTACTTAATTTTTTAATTTAAAAGCTAAAACCATGCCTTCTTTTGATATTGTAAGTAAAGTTGATGCGCAAACCCTTGATAATGCGATTAATAATGCCAAGAAAGAAATCCTCAATAGATTTGATTTCAATGGATCGAAAAGTACTGTAGATTTGGATAAAAAAACCAACGTTGTAACCATTGTTACGGAAGATGACATGCGATTAAAAGCCATTGAAGGTTCGATTATATCGAGGATGATGAAACAAAATCTGGATCCAAAAAGCCTTGACTTTGGCAAAGAAATCATCGCTTCCGGCAATATGATTCGCAAGGAAATTACCATTAAAGAAGGACTGGATAAAGAAGCCGCCAAAAAGGTTGTTGCTAAAATTAAAGCGAGTGGTTTAAAAGTACAACCATCAATCATGGACGACCAGGTTCGGGTAACCGCCAAAAAAATTGATGACCTCCAAGCCGTGATTTCTTTATGCCGTGGTGAAGATTTCGACCAGCCATTGCAGTTCATTAATATGAGAAATTAGTCAATTTAATCTATTATTGCTTATCAAAATAAAGGATTAAAAAATGCAGGTAATTGAAGATGGATTTCTTTTTTCAGATCAAAAGGAACTATTGCAGATAGATCGGATTCATAGGTATTTAAGTAAAGAATCATATTGGGCTAAGGATATCCCTGCAGAAACTGTTGCTGCTTCAATTCAAAATTCGCTTTGTTTCGGCATCTACAAAAGTGGCATTCAAATAGGCTTTGCCCGGTGGATAACCGATAAAGCGACTTTCGGCTGGCTGTGCGATGTTTACGTAGAAGAGGATTATCGTGGTAAGGGACTGGCTAAAAAACTAATATCATTTATGATTTTCCACCCTGATTTACAAAATCTCAGACGATACCAGCTGGCTACCCATGATGCACATGGACTCTACGAACAATTCGGATTTTCGCAGATAAAAAATCCCGAAAACCAGATGGCAATTTCCATTTCAAATCCTTACAATAAAGACTAACATCAAAAAAACCTTTTCTGCTAATTGGTGTTTTGTTTACGTACAAAACGAAAATAAAATGAGCAATAAATTTTTATATGTAACCGCAATTGCATTAGCAGTAAGTTTCACCGCTTGCCAAACAGCAGATAAAAAATCATCGACTACAAAAGATAGCGTAGCTGGCGATACCAATATGGTAAACGGTAATCATGTTGCAGGAAGTGAAGTGATAGAAACAGGTTTGGATGAAGCTGGCGCAACGTTTTTGAGAAAAGCAGCTGTAGGTGGTATTATGGAAGTTGAGGCAGCAAGAATTGCGATGAAGAACGCTTCCAATCAAAAAGTGAAAGATTTCGCAGCTAAAATGCTGACAGATCATACTCAGGCCAACAAAGAACTAAAAGCGTTGGCGACAGATAAAAAAATTATAACTCCGGATGCGCTTCCAGCAGAAGATCAGATCCATCTGGATGAAATGAAAAAAATGACTGGCGCAAGCTTTGATAAACATTATATGGATATGATGGTGAGCGATCATCAAAAAACAATTCCTTTGTTTAAAGATGGTATGGAAAACAAAGATGCAAAACTAAAAGAGTGGGCAGGTAAAACCCTTACTGTTATAGAAGGTCATGATCAAGCAGCTAAAGAAATTGTAACCAACCTAAAATAAGAAAACATAAATTATTTAAGATCCTGTTCATTAACTTGAATGGGATCTTTTGTTTATATAGATTCATCATTTTAATTACATTTTCATAAATACGAAAAATTAAAATTATCTTTCCGCGTTAAATACAAAAATACATAAATGAATAAGAGTAGAATTTTTAGAGCGTTGATGAGCGCTGCTGTAATTAGTACAGTACCATTTATAGCCAATGCACAAAAAGCAAATTGGCAAAATCTTGATCTTAAAACTGATTCAACATTTGGAATCAGCACAGAAAAAGCATACAAAGAACTTTTGAAAGGAAAAAAATCGACAAAGGTTATTGTAGCCGTAAACGATGGAGGCGTTGAAAATACACATGAAGATTTAAAAAGAATTATGTGGGTTAACGCTAAAGAAATCGCTGCCAATGGAAAAGATGACGACAAGAATGGTTACACGGATGATATTCACGGTTGGAACTTTATCGGTGGACCAAAAGAGTCTGTTAACTTCGAAACTTTAGAATTAACGCGTTTAGTACGCCGCGATCAAACACGATTTGCAAATACTACAGATGCAACGGTTTCGGCAAAAGATAAGTCAGATTTTGAGGCATTTAAAGCCAGAAGAGCAGATTTGGAAAAACAGTTAGGCGAGGCTAAGGCTGGCTTAGCTAATATTTCTGGTTTTAAAAACGCGTTAGACGCCTTTATTAAGAAATTGGGAAAAGAGAATCCTACTCTAGCCGAAATTAAAGCCTACAAACCAACAGCAGAAATGGATGGCCGTATTCAAAGCATTTTAGTTGAGCAATTGGCGAATGTAAGTTTTAAAGATTTTTACGAAGATCAAATTAAAGAAGGTTTCGATTATTACACCCGTCAGGCAGAATATAACTTAAATGTTGATTATGATCCCCGTAGCATTGTAGGTGATAATCCTAACGATCTTAAAGAAAAATTTTATGGCAATAATGACGTTGCTGGTCCGGATGCCATGCATGGTTCTCATGTTGCTGGAATTATTGCAGCCGACCGAATAAACAATTTAGGGATTAAAGGTGTGGCCGACAATGTGGTAATTATGGGCGTTAGGGTTACACCGAATGGCGATGAGCGTGATAAAGATGTGGCGAACGGCATTCGTTATGCTGTTGATAACGGCGCAAAAGTAATTAATATGAGCTTTGGCAAAGCTTACAGCTGGGACAAAGCTGTAGTGAATGAAGCTATGAAATACGCAGCTTCTAAAGATGTTTTAATTGTGCAGGCTGCAGGTAATGAAAATAAGGATATCGATACGGAAAATAATTTCCCTAATCATAAAGATTTAGATGCGCAAACAATCGCATCGTGGATCACAGTTGGCGCATCTGGACCTAAAGATGATGAAACTTTAAAAGCAAGTTTCTCGAACTTCGGTAAAACTCAGGTAGATGTTTTTGCTCCTGGTGTGCAAATCTATTCTACTGTCCCGGGATCGAAATACAAAAATTTGAACGGAACAAGTATGGCTTCACCTGTTGTTGCCGGTTTGGCAGGATTAATCCGTTCTTATTATCCTAAACTGACTGCCGCACAAGTGAAAGAGATCATTGTGAAATCAGTTACCAAAGTAAATCATAACGTCTCTTACAAAAAAGGAGAAGAGGAAAATGCAGAATCGGTATCAGTACCTTTCTCTGATTTATGCATCAGCGGTGGTATTGTTAATGCATACGAAGCTTTAAAATTGGCTGCTACCTATAATGGAAAAGCAACTGCTAAATAATACGGTAAATGCTTAGATAAAAAAGGCGAACTAACGTTCGCCTTTTTTTATGATCTTAACTTCGTAAAGTTTACCTATTGAATATAAAAGTCAGATCTAATCTAACTACAATTAAATAGTATCCATGTCAATAACAAAACGATACTTTACATCGCTGTTTAAAACACGTTCATAAGCTTCATTTACGTAATTGATATTAATAACTTCCACTTCGGAAACAATATCATGTTTTGCACAGAAATCTAGCATTTCTTGCGTTTCTGCAATACCGCCAATACTCGAAGCCGTTAAAGATCGGTTTCCATGCATTAAAGCAGAGCCAGGAAATTTTAAAGGTTCTGGTGGTAATCCAACGCAAATATGAACACCGTTTACATTAAGAAGTTTTAGGTACATTTCATAGTCATGCGGAGCAGAAACAGAATCAATGATAAAATCAAAATGCTTTGCATATTTTTTCAGCTCTTCAGGATCCTTGGTAATTACAAAATGATGTGCTCCTAAACTTTTTGCATCCTGCTCTTTAGAAGGCGAAGTACTTAAAACCGTAACATCTGCACCAAATGCAACGGCAAATTTTACCGCCATGTGCCCAAGACCACCCAAGCCTAAAACGGCCACCTTGTGTCCTTTGCCTATGCCCCATCGTTTAATCGGCGAATAAGTGGTAATTCCCGCACAAAGTAATGGTGCTACTCCTGCTAAAGGCAAACGATCAGAAATGCTTACTACAAATTCTTCTGTGCAAACAATTTTATTCGCATATCCACCGTAAGTTGGCGTTTTCTTATCACGTTCTACACTATTGTAGGTCCACACCGTTTCACCTCTTTCGCAAAACTGCTCCTGGCCGCCTTTACAGGTTGTACATTCCTTACAACTATCTACCATACAACCTATTCCTGCCAAATCACCAACCCGAAACTTGGCTACTTCCGATCCCACTTCAGTGATTCTACCAACAATCTCGTGTCCGGGAACCATTGGATAACGAGCAGGACCCCATTCACTGCGCACCTGATGAATATCCGAATGGCAAATACCACTAAACAAAATCTCTATCAAAACGTCCTTTGGGCCAACATTCCTTCTCTCAAAATTCCAGGGCGTTAGTTGATCTGTTTTACTGTGAACAGCATATCCTTTTGCAGCTATCATATAAATTTTCTTATACTATCTTAAATTGATATTTAATCTTCGTTTTTCCTCAACTATCTTTTATCAGGCACTCGCTAAAATCTTATCCGGCGTGATCGGTAAAGTTCTGATCCTTTTACCAGTGGCGTTAAAAACCGCATTTGCAACCGCTGCAGAAAAACCGATTAAAGCAATTTCACCCATTCCTTTTGCACCCATTGGGTTAATGTATGGATCTGGCTTATTGATAAAATGTACTTCTATTTCAGGTATATCTGCATTGACCGGCACATGATAATCAGCAAAATTATTATTGATATACCGCCCGTAACGGTGATCGATAACAGACTCTTCCGTCAGTGCCATACCTACGCCACCCACTGCACCGCCAACCATCTGGCTTCGAGCAGTTTTAGGACTAACAATCGTTCCTGAATCACCAACTGATACAATTTTATCTACTTTAACCACACCAGTTAAGCTATGCACTTTTACTTTCACAAAGTGGATGGAAAAAGAATACATGGAATATTCTTCCCGTTCTTTACCAGCAGAACTTTGCTTAGTGACCTCGATAGATGGAAGGTTATTTTTCTTTAAAACATCGACAAAATTGGATGTCGCATCCATATTCGAATTGGCTGCTAATTCTGCTATGGTCGATTTTAAGCTCACGCAAACATCGTTCACCGCAGAACCCACAGTAGAAAGCGTTGCAGAACCACCCTGGCTTGGCGCTGGTGGCAATGAAGAATCTCCCAACTCGAAAGTAATTTTACTTACGGGAATTCCGGTTATCTTGCTTGCAATCAAAGTCATTCCTGTTCCAGTTCCCGGACCGATATCACTGGTTGCACTTTGCAAAACCAAAGATCCATCGGCTTTCAAAATACCCTTAACACTGGCTCTCCCCCGGTTGGCATTAAAAACCCCAATACTTACGCCAAAACCAGTCTTCCATTGGCCTTCAACTAAACTTCCAGGCTTGTTTTTGCGTTCACTCCATCCTATTTTCTGAGCGCCAATTTTATAAGCCTCTTTAATATTTTTATCCGAAAATGGCTTATCACGCTGTTGATCTCGTTCTGGGTCATTTTTGATTCTGAAATCAAGTGGGTCCATATCTAAAGCATGAGCCATTTCATCAATTGCACTTTCCAGCGCAAAGGCACCGGTCGCTTCCCCAGGTCCACGCATCCAGATAGGCACACCCAAATCTACAGGAACAACTGTGTATTGCGTATTCACATTATCGCATTTATACATGAATTTTGCCATGTTCACCACCCCTTCAGTAAAGTTTTCGTAGGCAGAGGTTTCTCCAAAAGCACGATGCGTAATTCCAGTTAACTTTCCGTCTTTACTGGCGCCCAAACCTATGGTTTGAACGGCTGCCGGACGATTACCCACCATGGTAAACATCTGCATTCTGGTAATTACGAGTTTAACAGGTTTACCAAGATGTTTGGAAGCCATTACCGTTGCAATTTCCAAGGGCCATGTACGTAAGGCCATCCCAAAACCACCGCCCACGAACTCAGAATTTACCTGGATGTTTTCAATTGGAATTTTGAATACATTAGCTATTGTTCCCTGCGTTGCCTTTACGCCCTGGGTTTTTGCATAAACGGTAACCTGATTATTCGGTCGCCAATCAGCAATAATCCCATGTAATTCCATCGGATTATGTGTTTCAATAGGCAAATGATATTTAGCCTCAATTTTCACCTCAGCAGTTTTATAGGCATTTTCAACGCCTCGTTTATAATCAGGCTGACCTTGAATTTTTTTAGCTTTTGAATCGGCAATTGCTTTCTCAAAATCTGTATTGAAATCTTCTTTTACATAAGTTGCCTTTACTAATGATGCGGCATATGTTGCCCGCTCAAAAGTATTTGCAACCACAATAGCAATTGGCTGTCCGTTAAAAAATATCTTATCAGTATAAAAAATTTTAAAAGGTGAGCCGCCCTCTTGTTCGTATGCCGGAGCTGAAGGTTTATTTAAATGAGATATCACCGCAATTACGCCCGGCGCTTTTTCAGCAGCTTTTGTATCAAGCGTAGTAATTTTACCTTTAGTAATGGAGCTGGTAACTAAAACGCCATAGGTTAAGCCAGGCAATTCGTATTCGGCAAAGTATTTAGCTTTACCTGTTACCTTGTAAACGCCATCTACGCGGTCATTTTCATCTTTAATTATTCGATTTTCCATGATTATGCCTTAGATTTTGCAACAGTTAACGCTTCAATAATTGTGTTGGGAGCCATCTGAAGTTTGAAATCATTCTCTCCAAAGCCTTTCGCATCCGTCATTGCCAATTTAGCGGCTTGCTCAAAGTTTTCAAGGCTTGGCTCTTTGCCTTTTAAGAAATTTTCCGACGCTGTTAATCTCCATGGTTTGTGTGCAACGCCGCCCATTGCAAGGCGAACATCGCTGATTTTATTGTTAGAGATTTCTAAGGCGGCCGCTACAGATACCAAGGCAAAAGCGTAAGATGCCCGATCTCTAACCTTTAAGTAGTTAGAATTTTTGGCTAAATTATTTACCGGAATTTCCAGGCGGACGATCATCTCATCTGATTTTAAGTTATTGTCTAACTGCGGAGTATCTCCCGCAAGGCGATGAAAATCTTTAAATAAAACCTTGCGTTCACCTTTGGTACTTGCCAGCACAGCAACTGCATCTAAAGCGACTAAAGCGACACACATATCACTTGGATGAACAGCAATGCATTTATCTGATGTTCCGAAAATGGCGTGCATTCTGTTGAAGCCACCAATAGCGCCACAACCAGATCCAGGCTGGCGCTTGTTGCAAGGCATTTCAGTATCATAAAAATAGCCGCAACGTGTTCTTTGCATCATGTTGCCACCAACTGTAGCCACATTTCTCAATTGTGCCGATGCACCGGCATTTAAAGCCATCGCCAGCAAAGGCAATTTTTCTTTAACCAAAGCATTTTCTGCAACAGCAGTATTCGAAGCCAATGCGCCAATGATAATTTTATCACCAACAAGTTCAATTTGCTTTAAAGGAACATGGTTAATGTCGATCAATTTTTCAGGAGCTGTTACGCCTCTTTTCATTAAATCGATCAGGTTTGTACCCCCAGCAAGAAATTTGGAGTTCTTGTCTTTTGTCAATAACGACAAGGCTGATTTTGTTGAGGTCGTTCTTAAGTATTGGAAATTAATCATGCTTTCATTCCTCCCTTCGAAACTTCAACTATTGCGTCAACTATATTAGGGTAAGCACCACAACGACAGATGTTTCCGCTCATATATTCACTAATTTCCGCCCTCGAATTTATATGCCCTTCGTTTACACAGGCCACTGCCGACATGATTTGTCCAGGTGTACAATAACCACACTGAAAACCATCATGTTTGATAAATGCAGCCTGCATCGGATGTAATTCTTCTCCATTTGCAAGTCCCTCTATAGTCGTTATCTTCTTCCCTTCGTTCATCACTGCCAAGCTTAAGCAAGAATTTACGCGTTCGCCATTTACATGAACGGTACATGCACCGCATTGGCCATGGTCACAACCTTTTTTAGTTCCTGTTAAATGAAGCTCTTCACGCAGGTAATCTAACAGCGTAACACGTGGCTCGATAGAAGCTTTATATGCTTTATTATTTACCGTTATATTGAGTGGTATTTTTTCGAAAAGTTCAGCGAAACGTTCATCAGCCTGGTTTTCGGCTGCTTTAACAGCAACAGATGGTGTTAAAGCGATTGCAGTAATGAGTGAACTTTTCTTTAAAAAGTCTCTCCTGCTATCGCCCTGATTTGATTCCTTATCAGATGATTGCATAAAGTATGTTTTGAGATGTCTCCTAAGTTCGCTAATCTTAAGCTGAAATTAGCTCGATTTAGAAATTTAGAATAATTCTAATAAGCGATAAGATTGAGGCTTTAAGAGATGGAGATTTTCGATATTAGAGGTCTCCAAAAGTTAAAAGATTCCCACCCGCGTAGGAATGACGGCGGTATCGGGCATTAGCTGAAAGAAATAACCGATACCAACAAAATAATTTCGATAATGTCAACTCAATTTCTATTTTTAGCAAATGGAAGAAATTAAATTGCTACCCGATTTATCTGCAGAAGAACAACGCGTTTTAGGTTCATTAATAGAAAAAAGCCGAACCACGCCAGATTATTACCCGATGACGCTAAACAGTTTAACAGCAGCTTGTAATCAAAAAAGCTCAAGAAATCCAGTGGTTAATTATAGTGAGGAAACCGTAACACTAACATTAAATTCACTAAAAATAAAAGGTTTAATTTCAACAGCAACAGGTGGTTCGAGCCGTGTAATTAAATATAAACATAACTTAGCCATTGCCTATCCGTTAATCCCTTCAGAGCTTTCTATTCTTTGTCTACTGCTTTTGAGAGGACCACTAACACCAGGCGAAATCAATAGTAATTCTGGAAGACTCTTCGAATTTGATAGTATAGAAGAAATTTCAGAACAATTACAAAAGCTTGCGGAGGGAGATCCTGCGTTCGTAAAACTGTTGCCCAAAAGACCAGGACAGAAAGAGGCAAGATATGTACACCTATTAGGTGAACAGGCAGATAATCAAGACGAAGAACCGCAAGGAGCGCAAACTACAATTTTCCAACCCAATGAAGCGCTGGAAAATCGTATTGCGAAATTGGAACAGGAACTCGAAGAGTTAAAAGAACTTGTTAACCTGCTAATGGACAAGTAACTTTATCTCTCAAATTTCTTAAAAATGGTACTGGCTACATGTCCGCCGAAGCCGAATGTATTGTTTAAAACGTAGTTGATTTCCTTTTTAATTGGCTGCCCTAAAACAATATTTAATCCTTCCGGGATTTTTTCATCAAGCTTTTCAGTGTTGATTGTTGGTGGAATGATACCATCTCTTATGGATAAAATACTAATCAGGCTTTCTACAGCGCCGGCGGCACCAAGCAAATGGCCTGTCATGGATTTTGATGCCCCAATTACCACAGGCAAGCCATCGAAAACATTTTTGATTGCATTTAATTCGCTCAAATCGCCTAAGCCTGTCGAGGTAGCGTGAGCGTTGATATAATCGATTTTGTCTGCAGAAATATTAGCATCGCTTAAAGCTTTTTGCATCCCTAAAGTTGCTCCGATTCCATCTGGTGGAGTTCCTGTTAAGTGGTAAGCATCAGCAGCCATTCCGCCTCCAACAATTTCTGCATAAATATGAGCGCCACGGCTTAAAGCATGTTCTAATTCTTCTAAAATTAAAGCACCTGCGCCCTCGCCCATCACAAAACCATCACGGGTTTCATCAAATGGTCTTGAAGCTGTGTCAGGACTGTCATTTCTCTTAGATAAAGCTTGCGCAGCGTTGAAACCGCCAACAGAAGCTTCGGTAATTGCAGCTTCAGAACCTCCGGCGACCATGACACTTGCCTTGCCCAAACGAATCGTATCGAAAGCATTTATAATAGCCGTATTGGAAGAAGCACAAGCCGAAACCGTACAATAATTGGGTCCGCGGAGTTTGTGGCGGATGCTAATGGCACCGGCGGCAATATCTACAATCATTTTCGGAATAAAAAACGGACTGAATCTTGGCGTTCCATCACCTTGGTGAAATTCGGCCAATTGCTGTTCAAAGGTTGTTATTCCTCCATTGCCAGTAGCCCAAATTACGCCAATTTCAGCCAATTGGGCATCATTCATGGCAGTAAAATCCAAACCTGCGTCTTTTATTGCCTGGTCGCTGGATGCGATAGCATATTGGGTAAAGGTATCGTACTTTCTAGCTTCTTTTTTGTCCAGAAACTCCTCCGCATTGAAATCTTTTACCTCAGCAGCAAAATGTGTCTTAAACTTACTGGTATCGAATTTGGTAATCGGTCCGACACCACTTTTACCATCCAGAATATTTTTCCAGAAGTCTTCTACAGTGTTTCCAAGTGGCGTTATAGCGCCTAATCCAGTTACAACTACTCGTTTCATTTTATTAATTTTTATTTTCTCCTGCGTACAGGTAATCTACGAAAGCCTGAACTTTAGGAGCAATGATTAGTATAGCCGGAATGGCCACTACATAAGAAATTGCCCACGATTTGAGCCAGACTTTAATAAATTTCTCGCTAAAACCCAGATTTACGCTTATCGCAGCAAAGGTTACAATTCCTGTTGTAAAAATTGCCATAATAAAGGCGAAAGTTAATTTCTTTTTCATTCCTGCTGTTTTCGATTAATTAGTTTATCGATTCTACCCAAGCTTTTCTGTTCGCATTCATCACATTTAAAGCATCTACAGGAGATTGACGGAACAATTCATAAATTTTAGCGGTATCACCGACCCTGATTTCGAACTCATCTTTTGATAAAGCAGCAATAAATTCATCAGCAACAACTGATGGCTTAATACCATTGTGCCCTCCAATTTCTTTTGAAAATTCGGTATCAACCAAAGGCGGCATCAATTCGAAAACTTTAACTGAACTATCTTCGAGACTTAACCTTAACGAAGTTGTATAAGAGTGTAAAGCTGCTTTACTAGCTGCATAAGTCGGCAACGTGATACCAGGAACATAAGCTACAACCGAAGAAACATTTACAATTGCCGATTCTGACTGCGCTTTTAAAATCGGTAAAAGTTTTTGATTAATTCTGATAATTGATAAATAATTAGTTAACATTTCATCTTCAGCATTTGCAAAAGCATCCTGATTGTTATCAGCTAAATTGTAAACAATTGCTCTCCCGGCATTATTGATCACCATATTTAGATGGGGAAAATTCTTTCCTATCTGTTCAACTAATTGATCAACTTCTTCTGCCTTGCTTACATCAAATTGGATGGACGTAACATTGCTTACTCCAGATAATGCGGAATCCAGGCGCTCTTTGTTTCTACCCGTTACAATCACATGATTGTTTAATGCTGTTAGCTGTTTTACGATTTTTAATCCGATACCAGCTGTTCCGCCGATAATTAATACTGTGTTTTGTGAAGTTTTCATATTTGCTATTTTTATTTATATACCAATCGGTATATTTTTGTTTAAAATTTTTTAGCCTAAGCTTTTAATATATTTTTTTAAAGAATTCATGATTAATTTCCAATCGTCCATGTTGTTGGTGAGGCGAGAAACCATCACTCCGCCCTCTATCATTGCAATAATTGTCAGCGCAATTTGTTCGGGATTATTATCACCATTAAGTTCTTTCTTTAAAATCCCCTCCTCTACCAGACTTATAATTCTATTCTTCCAGGACAAGACGGCTTTTAAAACTTTATCCCGAAGAGCGGGATGGGTATCATCGGCGTCGATAGCCGTATTCAAAATTGGGCAACCACCCAGAGAAATCCCATTAATTAAAAGGCTTTGGTAAATATTTATGTAAGCAAGCAATTTTCCTTCAGTGGTATTTTGCCGGCTTATTTCTGCCTCGATTTTTGAAACATTCGTACTAAAATTATAATCGAAAGCAGCAAGCGCAACTTCATCTTTATTGGCGAAATTGCCATAGATACTACCCTTTGTTAGCCCTGTTGCAGCAATGATATCATTTAATGAGGTACCAGCATATCCTTTCATATTAAAAATAGGTGCTGTTTTCTCTATAATGAAATTTCTTGTTTTTTCTGCCTTAGTCATGTTGATTTGAATTGACGAAGCAAATATATACCGATTGGTATATTAAATGCAAATTTATTTATCATGGTAATCTCCTATTTAACACTTCGTCATTTCAGTTGAAGTGTAGCGTACAGAAAAATATTTGGACAATACACTTTTCACAAATATTTCTCCGCTACGGTAAAATGACGACTTCTTTCCTGGTTTGAATTTTGTAACTTTGTTTCATGAGTAAGTCAGAATCTATAGAAGATTTTTATAAAAATAAATTTGATTTCTTGCCAGATAGTCTTCAAAAAGATATTGGCCATTTTAACGTGTTTAGAATGGAAGACTGTGTCGGCGATGATAAAGCACCTGTTAAATACAGCAGAAGAGACTTTTATAAAATCGCTTTGAACAGAGGTCACAATATCTATCATTATGCTGATAAAAGCGTTGAAATTAATGGAACGGCGCTGATGTTTTTCAATCCTTTGGTACCCTACAAATGGGAATTGGCAAGTGGCAACTTGAATGAGGTGAAAGGTTATTTCTGCATATTTACCGAAGCATTTTTCAATGAGAAAATTCGAGGAAATATTGGAGATTTGCCCATGTTTGCCGTTGGAGGTAAGCCAGCCTATATTCTGGATCAAAAACAAGATGAACTCATCTCCTCGCTTTTCGAAAAGATGCTGGAAGAAATTAATAGCGATTATATGTATAAATATGATCTGCTCAGAAATTACACTACTGAAATAACGCACTTCGCACTAAAAACAGAGCCATCTGAAGTGTTATATAAACACCCAGATGCAAACTCGCGAATTACCTCGGTATTTACAGAACTTTTAGAAAGACAGTTTCCCATTGAAAACCCTGGACAAAGATTTACCATGCGTTCGGCAAAAGATTTTGCAGCTCAGCTTTCTGTACATGTAAACCATTTAAACAGGGCAATAAAAGAAACAACAGGAAAAACGACTACCCATTATATTACCGAAAGGTTATTGAGTGAGGCTATGGCTCTACTGAAACATACCGACTGGAACATCTCTGAAATTGGTTATTGTTTAGGTTTTGAAGAACCAACACACTTTAATAACTTTTTCAAGAAACTCACCAACCATACGCCAAGTTCATACCGGATTGTTTGATTTTCGTAATCATCAGTTTGATTAACGTAATAGCGAATTTTAGTTCCTGCCGTAATTTTGTCTTAACAAAAAGGATAAAATTATGGGACTTAAAAAAGTTTGGTTTGTAACTGGTGCTTCTAAGGGATTAGGGCTAAGTTTAGTAAACCAGTTATTAAAAGCAGGTCAATCTGTTGCAGCAACATCCAGAAATGTAAACGATTTGATTTCTGCAGTCAATACAAATTCAGAAAAATTCCTTCCTCTAGCCGTAAACCTTGCTGACGAATTAAGCGTAGAAAAGGCAATTAATGCTACTGTTGCTCAATTTGGCAGAATCAATGTGATAATAAACAACGCAGGTTATGGTATTGGCGGCAGCATTGAAGAGCTTACGGATAGAGAAACCAGAGATGCTTTCGATGTAAATGTATTTGGAACTTTAAATGTGATTAGGAAAGCAAGTCTGCATTTAAGAACACAACGCTCCGGCCATATCATCAACATTGCATCAATCGCTGGTATCGTTGGCGCCACGGGTTGGGCTGTTTATTCAGCTGCAAAAGCAGCAGTAATAGCCTTATCTGAAGTGCTAGCGGAAGACCTCAAAGAATTTGGCGTTAAAGTCACGGTTGTAGCACCTGGAGCATTTCGAACAAGTTTTCTTAAAGAAGAATCTTTAATGCTGGCAAAAAATCCAATTGATGCCTACCAGGAAGTAAGGGCGATACACGAACGATACTTAAAAATGGATGGCACACAAGCTGGCGATCCAGAAAAAGCTGCTGCAGCAATGATTTCTCTGGCAAGTATGCCAAACCCTCCTATTCATTTGCTTTTAGGGAAAGATGCCTTGCAAAGGGCAATCGCAAAAACTGATGCACTGACAAAAGAATATCAAGATTGGAAAGCAATTACTATTTCAACTGATTTCGATTAATCAGCTATTATCACCAAATAAAAAATTTAAAATAAAACATGCTTAAATGCTCTTATATGTCTTATATGGCATAAATATTTAAAAACAAAAATCATGGAAAATAAAAAAGTATGGTTCGTAACAGGCGCTTCAAAAGGCCTCGGACTAACATTGGTAAAGAAATTATTAAGTCGTGGATATCATGTTGCGGCAACTTCGAGAAGCGTAAACGGCTTATCGAACGCCGTTGGAGAATTCGAAAATTTCCTACCAATCTCCGTTGACTTGATGAACGAATCAAGTGTTGAATCGGCAATAAGCCAAACCATTAGCAAGTTTGGGAGCCTGGATGTGGTAGTAAACAATGCTGGTTATGGAATGGTTGGTGCTTTGGAAGAATTGAGTGATCAGGAATCTCGTGAAAACTTTGATGTAAATGTTTTCGGTTCTTTAAATGTAATTAGAAAAGCCTTACCTCAAATGAGGAGACAACAATCTGGTCATATTTTCAACATATCATCAATTGGTGGTTTTTCTGGAAATTTTCCAGGCTTCGGAATTTACTGCGCCACTAAATTTGCGGTAGCGGGTTTCACAGAATCTTTGGCCGCGGAAGTAAAATCGCTTGGCATTAAGGCTACAGTTGTTGAACCTGGCTATTTCAGAACGGAGTTTTTAAGTTCCGGATCCTTTGCTATTCCTAAAAATCCGATTGATGCTTATAAAGAAGTGCGTGAATCTCAAATCGCCCATCAGGAACAGATCAACAATAATCAACCTGGTGATCCTGCCAAGGCAGCAGACGTAATGATTGCAGCAGCAGAAAGCGAAAATTCACCCTTGCATTTATTTTTAGGTCCTGATGCTTATCAAGTTGCAAATACAAAGATAGCTGATGTACAGAAAGATATGGAAAACTGGAAAGTTTTGGCAACATCAACCAATTTTGATGAAGTTTAGATTTTTTGTCATTCTGAATGCAGTGAAGAATCTATAACCGATTTGCACTGTTCAAACTTACCCCATCTGTTTTGAGTTCGATGGCTATTTGCGTTAGTTTTCCATAGCTCTGAGATTCTTCATTGCATTCAGAATGACAACGTTATTAAGGGATAAGCAATTATCCCTAATTTCATTTTGATAAAAATAACGTTGTATTTCTATTTTAGGTTTAATAAAGTTTTTTTAAGTTCCTGCTCAGTAAATTCTTTCTCGTAAAATCGCCTTACCTTCTTCTTCACAAATAATGTTGCCGGTATTGCTCCCGACCAATTTTTGTCAATTCTCCCGATGTATTGTTGCTGGTCTGGCTCATTTAAAAGGAAAACCTCCGCTTTAATATTGTTGGTCTCTATAAAAGGAATAACGCTTTTCTGTAATTTTGATTTAAAATCTAAACTCACCAATAGCACTTTCACGGGCTTTTTGAGGTTGGCTAACCGTAGCTTCTCAAAATTAGGCAACTCAGCCACACATGGTGAACACCATGTTGCCCAGAAATTAATTACATAAGTGGTATCTTTCCCTTGAGCGATGCGTTTATCCAAATCATCAAGAGTGACCAGTTTCACTTGCGCATTAACATTGTAAGTAATTAAAGATAAGCAGACTATAAAAAATATTCGCATAATTTTATAACGAAGATTGAAAAGTTTTAGTTT
Organism: Pedobacter sp. AC163; assembly: GCF_979258665.1. Taxonomy (NCBI): domain Bacteria; kingdom Pseudomonadati; phylum Bacteroidota; class Sphingobacteriia; order Sphingobacteriales; family Sphingobacteriaceae; genus Pedobacter; species Pedobacter sp. AC163. Next base: position 308,823 of record NZ_OZ409872.1, read on the forward strand.
GAAAATTATCTTTTACAGTCAGCTAAAGCAGACTGCAATGAAATGGATGCAACATAAACCTGTACGGTGTCATTGCCGTTGGTTTCAACCAACGGATATTAGGATTGTTAATTAACCGAACCAGATTTCACTAAAACCCTTTGATAAGCTGGCAAATTCAAATCATCAACAATTACGCCTCTATTCGTACTGGCATGTACAAAAAAGCCATTATTCAGGTAAACGCCAACATGGTCAACATCATTTCCTCCGAAGGAAAAGAAGACTAAATCGCCCTCTTGTAAACGATCGATGCTTTTTTTATTTACGGCTTTGGCCTGATCGCGGGAAATTCGGGGTAAGGTTACGCCATAAATTTCTTTCTCCAATAAAAAAGCAAAGCCCGAACAGTCAATTCCATTTTTATCTAATCCACCGAAACGATATTTTACACCTGTCCAATCGGTAATGAATTTATAGAGCTGCTTGCTTTTTAAGTTCGACGTTGCATCAGCTGCCTTTGCCGCTTTTGTATCGCTTTTAACAGTATATTTTCTAGAACCACAGGCGGTTAAAACAAGTGAGAGTATTAAGATTAACCAAAATGAGTTTTTTGTCTTTATCATGCTTTACTATTCTTTAACCACAGATTTACACAGATAGTTTTTTATATAAATCTGTGGTTATCCTTATTAGCTGTGGTTAATTTTCCTAATTTTTTATTAACCGTTGTATTTCATCGAGCTTCAACAAGGCCTCAACTGGTGTCAATGCATTCACGTCTAAATTGTTCAGTGTGTCGCGAATCTTAACTAAAACAGGATCATCGATAGCGAACATTTGCAATTGGTAAGCTTGATTCTGAACCTTTTTGATGCTGTCTTTAATGCTTTGTCCCTCTGTCCTATCGATTTCGAGTTTCTTTAAAATCTCATTCGCCCTACCAATTAGCTTAGGTGGCATTCCGGCCATTTTGGCCACATGGATACCGAAACTATGCTCGCTTCCACCCGGAACCAATTTTCTTAGGAAAATTACTTTATTCGTCATCTCCTTAACCGAAACATTGAAATTTTTAATACGAGGCATTGTGTTCGCCAATTCGTTTAACTCGTGGTAGTGCGTAGCAAAAAGAGTTTTCGGGCGGGAAGTTGGATGTTGATGCAAAAACTCTGCAATGGCCCAGGCAATCGAAATTCCATCGTAAGTACTGGTTCCGCGACCGATTTCATCCAACAAAATCAAACTATTATCCGAAATGTTATTTAAGATGCTGGCCGTTTCGTTCATCTCCACCATGAAAGTACTCTCGCCAGAAGAAATATTATCAGATGCGCCGACACGGGTAAAAATTTTATCGACCAATCCTACATCAGCAGCCTTGGCAGGCACAAAACTTCCCATCTGCGCCATTAAAACAATCAAAGCAGTCTGTCTCAAAATGGCTGATTTACCCGCCATATTTGGTCCGGTAATCATAATAATTTGTTGCGAATCAGTATCTAAATAGACATCGTTGGTGATGTATTCCTGACCAACCGGCAACTGTTTTTCAATCACCGGGTGTCTGCCACCCTTAATATCAAGAACCTTTTCTTTATTTACAGTGGGCTTAGTGTAATGGTTTTTCTCTGCTAATTGTGCAAAACACAACAAGCAATCCAATTGCGCAATCAAAAACGAATTGAGTTGAATCGGTTTAATATAACTTGCCGTTTCATACATCAATTCATTGTATAAACGAATTTCAATGGCTTGAATTTTCTCTTCAGCACCTAAAATTTGTTCTTCGTATTCCTTAAGTTCTGGCGTAATGTATCGCTCGGCGTTAACTAAGGTTTGTTTTCTAATCCAACCTTCTGGAACTTTATCTTTATGGGTATGCGTAACCTCTAAATAATAACCAAAAACGTTATTAAAAGAAATTTTTAGTGAGGGAATTCCTGTTGCTTCAGCTTCACGCTTCTGTATTTGCACCAAATAATCTTTACCGCCAAAAGCGATTTTGCGCAAGCGATCTAAGTCTTCATCAATACCATCATTAATTACATTTCCCTTAATCAATAATGCTGGCGGTTCTGGCTGAAGTTCTCTTTCAATCCGCTCGCGAATTGCCAAACAAGGATTTAGTTGGTCGGCGATTTTGATTAGGAACGGGTTTTTCGACTTGGCGGCGAGGTTCTTAACTGCCTCAATATGAATCAAAGCCCGCTTCAACGCGACCAATTCACGTGGTCCAACACGTTGTAAGCCGACCTTTGAGATCAACCTTTCTATATCACCGATTTGTTTGATATGAGTTAGAAATTCCTGTTGAATTTCTTCGTTTTTAACGAAAAAGTCAACCATACCCAAGCGCTCTTCAATTGGCTTTAGCTCCTTCAAAGGCATGATAATCCATTTCTGCAGCAATCTGGCGCCCATTGGCGTACAGGTGTGATCCAATATATCGAACAAAGTAACGGCATTGTCGTTTGCGGAGTTTACCAATTCCAGATTCCGGATCGTAAACCTATCCAACCACATGTATCGATCTTCTTCAATTCTACTAATTGAAGTGATGTGCTTTAAATTTCGATGTTCCGTTTCGCCCAGATAGTGTAAAACAACCCCTGCCGCAATAATTCCGCTTTGTAATCGCTCAATACCGAAACCTTTCAGCGAGGCGACATCAAAATGCTTCAATAAAGTTTCTTCAGCATAATCTGAGGTGTATGGCCATTCATCCAATCCAAACGTATAAAACCGATCGCCAAACTGCTCTATAAAAGTTTGGCGTTTAGATTTTTGAAAGATTACTTCTGTAGGTTTAAAGCCTTGTAAAAGCTTATCAATATAATCGCTATTGCCTTGGGCAATCATAAATTCACCCGTCGAGATATCTAAAAATGATATTCCGATTTGTGTTTTATCGAAATAAACAGAAGCCAAATAATTGTTTGATTTCTGGTTAACGATATTATCGCCGTAAGCAACACCAGGAGTAACCAATTCAGTAACACCACGTTTTACGATTGTTTTAGTCGCCTTCGGATCCTCCAACTGATCGCAAATAGCAACCCTTTGCCCAGCCCTAACCAGTTTTGATAGGTAATTATCTAAGGAATGGTGAGGGAAACCCGCTAATTCGAGTGCCCCACCGTTAGGTCCTGTACCTCTTCTGGTCAGTACGATTCCTAAAATCTGAGCAGTTTTTATGGCATCTTCGCCAAAGGTTTCGTAAAAATCTCCAACCCTAAAAAGTAAAAGTGCACCTGGATACTTCGCCTTAATAGCGTTGTATTGTTGCATTAACGGGGTTTCTTTATTCGTGTCTTTAGCCAAAACTGATATTAATTTGCAAAAGCTATAAAGATAACATCATTCATCGTTCTACGGCGGTTTTGTTGAAAAGTTGAAAGATTGTTAAAGAAGTTTTAAAAGTAACTATATACGATAATCCTGTTGCGGATCGGCGTATAACGTTTTACAATTACTAGCTTAAATGATCATCTTTTATTTGAAAATGAATAGTTCTGTACCTCTCGGAAGCTGCAGCCCTGCTATCCACTTTACTTCGTTGCACTCCGTGTTCGTTTCTATCAGGTTTAAAAACAAAGTTTGTTCAGCAAAAGCCTTAGAAAATCTATGTTCGTCCTAAATAAGTTCGGAGCGTATCTACAGAAAGGGGCATTTATTTATCGTATTTTAAAAACGTTTCTTCATCTGAACTGTTAAGCTGTTATATTTAACTTAAACTTTTCATTATGACGATTCAACTGAATACCGACAAAAATTTAACCATTCACCAGGAATACGAAGATAAAATTAAAGGCGCCATCAACGATGCATTAGGAAGGTTTGATGATCTAATTACCCGCTTAGAGGTACATCTATCTGACGAAAACGGCAGTAAAGAAGGCCTGGATGACAAACGTTGTTTAATCGAGGCAAAAATTGCCGGCAAAGAACCTATCGCGGTTACTAATCTTGGAAACAACTACGATTTGGCACTTAATGGGGCACTTTCAAAGTTAAAAAGTAAACTCGAAACCATTGCTGGAAAGATGAAAGCACATTAAAATTGAAAAGGCAATTCCAAAAATAGGGATTGCCTTTTTACATTGGTTTTTCTACTCTGAACATTTCTAAAACCTTCAGATAAACTATGAATTTTTGGAACTGGCTAAAGAATTAGCGATATAAAAAATTTGGTTTATACTCTTTCCTTCTCCAACTCCTCAATATAACCTAAGAACATTTTTAAGGCTTTAGTCCTGCCTTCTGTAACTTCAAACTGAAGTTTATGATACAAGTAATCCTCCAAATCGAAATTATTGACAAGTGGTAAGGTTTTTAAAACTTCATTTCTATTTGCCAAACCAAGTTGCAAAGCAGCATTAAATTCTGCTTTAAATTCTGCAGAAATTTCTTTGTTTGCTACCCATGCAGCATACATAAAGGGTAAACCCGTAAAGTTTTTCCACTCCTCACCCATATCATAGGCAAAAGCATAATCGTCTTTTTTCCCAAAGGTTCTATCACCTATCAAAACAACGGCATCAGTCTTTGCAGCGGGGTCTGTCGTAAATGCTACTTTTTGTTTCCAGTAAAACTTCAACAGCACTTTAGCCAGATTATTTGAAGTTCTGGAATGAGAATCTAGTCTTAAAGTTTTGATTTCTTTAACAGGAACATCACTAAAAATAAATACTGAATTAACTGCACCATCGCTGCCAATACAATAATCTGCAACAATGTTCGCATTTGGAACCAAGGGAATTGCAGCAACAGGCATTAAACCCATATCTACCTCACCACTAATTACTTTAGCAGCGCAATCTGAAGGAATATCTAAACTTAATTCTATCTTATCAATGATATCAGAATGTTCTAATCCGTATATAAAAGCTTTGGTGTTGGTATAAGCAACAGCTGATATTTTAATCTTATTCAATGGTATTTTACTGTTTTAAATGTTTCCGCCATTGCGAGGCACCTAGCAATCTTAAAGCGTTTGCTAAAACTATAAGAGTAAGATTGCTTCGTACCTTGCAAGAACGATTAATTACTACTCAATCACTAAACCATCCAAATGAATGGCACTATTAAATTCAAGAACGGTAAACTTTCCATCTTCAAATCCCATTTTATACAAAACCGTATTTTGATGTGGAAATTCTGTCATTTCGCTTAGTGGTTTATCAAGAAGAAGGCAAAGGAAAACACGCATTGCCCTACCATGCATGCAAAGTAAAACGGTTTCTTCTTCAGGCCTTGTGGAAAGCAATTCCATTGGCTGTTTCAAGCGTTCGTAAACATCTTGAACACTTTCACCACCTTCAAAATGGGCTGCGTAATTACCGTCCTCCCAAGCTTGCAACATTTCTCGAAAAGCATCTCTGGAGTCTTCCGTATTCGGCTTACCTTCCCAAACTCCCCAAGCTAGTTCATCCAAACCAGAAAGTTTTTCCCACGGTAATCCTGAATCAATAAACTTTTGAACGGTTTGCCAGGTACGTTTTAATTCAGAAGTATAAATTTTATCGAAAGGAACATCCTTATATTTTTGGTAAAAAGCCTCCGCCTGGGCTCTTCCCATATCGTTTAAGTCTGAATTTATACCTCTGCCTTGTACTATTCCCTGTCTGTTAAGTTCTGTTTCGCCGTGGCGGATAATATAAATTTGCTTCATTTTTTAAAATTATTGAATGATTGATTTTTGAATGAGTGAATGTTATAAGTATATCACAATAATTCACTCATTTTTCATTCACTCATTCTATCATTAATTTACGACTGGCAACTTATAATAAGCTGGTTTCTTTTCTTCCTCAAAAACAACATTTTCGAAGTCGGTAACTACGTTATATAAGGTATCACGTTCTATCGCTTTTCGCCCAACCTGTTTAATCAGTTCAACCAATTCGCGGGTACTCATTGCAGGGGTTTGCTCTTCAGCACCAGCCATGGAGTAAATTTTTGTCGTATCATCGAGAGTTCCATCAATATCGTCAACACCATAATTTAGTGAAAGCTGAGCAGTTTCGCGACTAATCATTGCCCAATAAGCTTTAATATGATCAAAGTTATCCATGTAAATACGGGCGATGGCATAATTCCTCAAATCTTCGATTACTGAAGATTCCGCCACATTACTCATTTGATTGTGTTGGTTTCTGAATTTTAAAGGAATAAAGGTTTGAAATCCGCCAGTTCTATCCTGCAAATCACGAAGTTTTTCCATGTGATCAACACGGTGTTTAAACTCCTCTATATGGCCGTAAAGCATCGTTGCGTTACTTCTCATCCCTAACTTATGCCATTCTTCGTGTATCGCAAGCCATTGTTCGCCAGTACACTTATCTTTAGCAATTTGCTCACGTATTTCAGGATGAAAAATCTCAGCACCACCCCCTGGCATAGATTGTAAACCAGCATCTTTCATCAACTTCATACCTGTAGCATAATCAATTTTAGCTTTCTTGAAAATGTAATGGTATTCAACGGGTGTTAATGCTTTAACGTGTAAATCAGGACGATGCGCCCTGATTGCAGTAAATAATGCAGAATAGAAAGCCACATCATATTGAGGCAAAACACCGCCGACAATATGTACTTCGGTAACAGCCTCATCATCGTATTTTTTAACAATATCGAGCATTTGTTCCATCGTCAAGGCCCAGCCTTCTTCTTTTTGCTTTATTAAACGGGAATAAGAACAAAACTTACAATCATAAACACAAAGATTTGTAGGCTCTAAATGGAAATTGCGATTGAAATAAGTCTTATCACCATGTTTTTCCTCACGGATGAAGTTTGCCAAAACTCCCAGATAACCTAATTCTGCATGCTCATAAAGATAAACGCCTTCCTCAAAAGTAATCCGTTCTTTATGGAGAACTTTATGTGCTATGTTCTGTAGTTCAGTTGATAATGAAGTATCAGCTAATATTTTTTCAACTTGCTCAGTTGTATTCATTCCTGATTTTATTTTGCACAAAAGTACAATATTGGGGCGATTTGAAAATCATTTTGTTGTAACAAACGATTAGGTTACTACAGATTTACAGATTTTAAATTTCTAAAAAATGAATTAGCCACAGATGGACACGGATAAACACAGATTCTTACTTTTACAGTTGCCACGGAAACACAGAGACCACAGAAACTTGTACATCAAATTCCGTGACACTCCGTGTTTCCGTGGCAAAAAATCTTGACTGAAGTAAATAATAACCCAAATCTTTGCCTATCCTTTTTTACCTGTGGTTAAAAACAAATCTGTGCATCTGCAGCAAAAAAACCTAAACCTAAATCTGTGGCTAAACAAAAAAAGCACATCTCTTCAGAAGTGCTTTCATTATTAATCCTTATGTTCTTTTTAATTTACTGCCGGCGAGAAAGTCAACACGATATTTGCCGTTTTGCCCCCAAATTCAATCGGAGATTTCATTACCATATTGCCTTTTGAAAGTTGTGTTAATACCAGGCGATATCCTTCTGTAACGTTTTTAGCTTTATCACCTTCATAGATTTTCTTAAATTGAAAAGTTTCTTCTGATGGGGTAGCCGACCAAAAAATAGTTTGCATTACCTCGCCACAAGTGCTTGATGCTGGTAAAGTGTATGATCCGTTTCCGCTATTGGTTAATTTCCAAGTACTTCCCTGGAAGCATTTGTAAGATTTTTCTCCAAATAAACCTTGAACAGCTTGATCTGGCAAGCCCTCTAAGGCCACGTTGTTTAACACCCAAGTTCCGGTAACTGTACCTCTACCGCCACTAATACCTGTTGCAGCGTTTTTAGTTGATGAACAACTTTGTAACATTACTAAAGTAGAACATGCTATTGCGATAGCTATAAATAATCTTTTCATTTTAGTTTAATTTAATTTCGGGAAACTGTTTACATAAATCTTGCCAAAACAATTTCGAACCTTAAATTAGCAGCAAATTATTAATTTGCAATGCGATTATATTGCAGCACAATCAAATCATTATGAAACCCGAAACCCTTGCTATTCACGCATCTAATCTTGTTAAAAACACTACCGGAGATGTTACCCCGCCAATAAACTTATCGACAACTTTTTTTCGCGATGAGAATGGAGGCTACCCCGGAGGGCACATGTATAGCCGCGTGAGCAACCCAAACAGGTCTGCTTTAGAAAACACTGTAGCTAAATTAGAATATGGGGCAGATGCAGCAGCTTTCGCTTCAGGAAATAATTGTGGAATGAGTTTGTTCCAGGCATTAAAACCTGGTAGCCATATTATCGCTCCTGATGATATGTATTGGGGGATAAAAAAGCAGCTTCTCACCATATTTAACGAAGTTTTAGAATTCGATTTTGTTGATCAAACTGATTTGGAATTAATTAAATCGAGTATAAAACCAAATACCAAATTAATTTGGATAGAAACCCCATCAAACCCATTACTAAAAATTACGGATATTGAAGAAATCGGGAAAATTGCAAAGCAGAACAACATTACCTTTGCTTGCGACAGTACCTTCGCCTCTCCTATTCTACAGAATCCAATTTTGTTAGGCGCTGACATTGTAATGCATAGCAGTACTAAATATTTGGGTGGCCACAGCGATGTTTTAGGTGGAATCTTGGTCACTGCCAAAAAAGATGAGCTTTGGGAAAAAATAAAAAATATACAACAAACCGGTGGAGCGGTTCCTTCTCCGTTTGATTGTTATCTACTCTGTAGAAGTATAAAAACCCTGGCTTACCGCATGAAGGGCCATTGCGAAAACGGCAAATTAGTTGCGCAATATCTGGTTAACCATCCAAAAGTAGAGGCTGTATTCTTCCCCGGATTAGAAACGCATCCTCAATATGAGATTGCTAAAAAACAGATGAAGGATTTTGGTGGAATGATGTCGTTCTTAGTTAAAGGTGATGTAGAAGAAACGAGCAGAGTGGTTAATAATGTAAAGCTGTTTGCGCAAGCAACCAGCTTAGGAGGCGTGGAAAGTTTAATTGAACACCGTTATTCAGTTGAGGGGCCAGACAGTAAAACCCCAAAAAATCTTTTAAGAATTTCCGTGGGCTTGGAGCACGTGGATGATATTATTGCTGATTTAGAACAAGCACTTGGGTAACTTAGCCCGTCATTGCGAGGCACGAAGCAATCTTAAAACTATGAGTTTTAACAAATGAAATAAGATTGCTAACGGTGTTTCAAATAGCAACCTAGTAGTCACTTGCTGGCAAAACTCTGTTTTTAAATCGCAGCCTATGGGTGGCAAACTATTTAACTTTACCCCTTCATTTTTCCCATAGGGCCTACAGCAAAAAGCGGGATTGCAAATCCATAAGAATTACAATCCCGCTCATATTCAAAATCTATTTAGGATTACAAACCGTTACCAATTTCGTAGAATAATTTGGTTCTAATGGCTCGTTTGTTTGCGCCAACCGCTGAGAACCAGTATTTGCAGGACAAGCAATATCGCCGGCAGCATCATAAACAATCTTATTTCCATTCGCCAACAACTCCTTCGGTACATAAACCTGAACTTTAGTAACCGAATAACCAGACGGAAAATAGCGAACGTAATAACCGTCAGGGTGTTTTGTCCAAATACCACTTGGCACATCGGCCCTTGGTGGCGCCATACCTGCAATAATGGCGTATTTTTCCATATCGGCATAGGTATAGTTGCCAGAAGAAACCAGTTGACGGATATTGTTTTCAGCCTCGAAAACAGCTTTAATCCCTGAGGGAAGCTGATCTTTAGCTTTTTCCATTACATCGAAAGGTAAAATACCTAAGGCACCGCCTTCCAGTTGGGTTAACTGTTTCGGTGTTAAAAGTTTCAATGCTGTTAGCTTTACTGTACCTGCATAATCAGCAAATTTTGTTCTGGCAATAATCGTCCAAAGCAAAATTTGAATATCATGCTGTTCCACCTCTGGATGTTTTTCTGCGCTCTTTAAAATGGCAACCACAATCTCTTCTTTCGGACCTAAAACAGGAGCAAACATGTAGCCATCCCCTTTCGAAGGTGCAAAAGTTCCGGCTTTTAAACAGTAGCTCTTATTTGTCATTTCATAAAATCCCTCGCACAAAACGAAACCTCCATCAGGGTTTTTAGGCAGTAAATATAGCGGCTGAAATTTTGCCTTAGCATTAAAATCAGGCATTTTTTCACCCTCGCGGTTTACATCTTCAAATGCTGTAGTAATGGCAGCGGGTTGCTTTAAAAATTTATCAACACCAAGAGCTTTAGCACCTTGTGCCGTTCCAACTTTTAATAGTTTGTCTTTTAATCCCCCGAATTGTGCCTGAGCTGTTAATCCTGATATTGCAATTAGCAGTACTAAGGAAGTAGATTTTATTTTTTTCATCATGATTAGATAGGTATGACAAACATAAAATTTTTAAGGTTAAGTTTATTTTATGATTTCAAATTAAAATTACGAATTTGATTCACAAGCACTTAACAAATTATCAGAATTTAATTTTGTTGTTTCGAAATTAAATTAGATATTTGAAATATTATTTGGTGAACAACTGAATAAAAGTCAATCTTTAATCGGATTGATTTATAAAGAAGTGGCGAGAGACTGGCTCCGTGACCCACTGGCAACCCTCAGAAAGAGAAGGTGCCAATTCCTGACCAAGTAACATGGTGTTATTTGGAGATATAAATTATAACTGATGAAAATACTAAATCTTCAATCGCAAAGCGAACCTCAGCTAAACCTCAATCAGGTAGAGAACTCTTCTATTTCATTGATTTGTTGTGATATGCGGGCGATTACTTGTATGTGCTGTTGCATACAGTAATTTAAAAATCTTCCTCCTTTGTTTCTTTTTCAAATTGGAAGGTCCCGATAGATCGGGATACGCCCTACAAAATTATCTTGATTTATGGTGATAAATTTTATAACCATAAGCTTGAAATCAATCTTCAACATTCATTTAATCAATCATTTAGAATTATGTCAACTTCATATAAATTTGAAACACTACAGTTACACGCTGGCCAGGAAATAGACCCAACCACAGGATCAAGAGCAGTTCCAATTTATCAAACTACCTCTTATGGATTTAAAAATGCCGAACATGGCGCTAATCTTTTCGCTTTAAAAGAATTTGGCAATATCTATACTCGTTTAATGAACCCAACGACTGATGTTTTTGAAAAAAGAATTGCGGCGTTGGAAGGTGGAGTTGCAGCGTTAGCAACAGCATCTGGTCAGGCGGCACAGTTTATTGCATTACATAATATTTTAGAAGCGGGAGATAGCATTGTTTCCTCAACACATATTTACGGAGGAACTTACAATCAATTTAAGGTGGCTTTCAAACGCCTGGGCATCCATGTAGATTTTGCAAATCCAGATGTGCCTGAAGAATTTGAGCAAAAGATAACAGAGAAAACAAAAGCGATCTACTTAGAAACCATTGGAAATCCGGCTTTCAGCATTCCTGATTTTGAGAAGATCGCAGCAATTGCGAAGAAATACGATCTTCCTTTCATCGTGGATAATACTTTTGGTGCTGGAGGTTATTTATTTAAACCTTTGGAACATGGCGCTAACATCGTAGTAGAATCTGCAACAAAATGGATTGGCGGACATGGAACCAGCATTGGAGGCGTAATTGTTGATGGTGGAAATTATAATTGGGGCAATGGAAAATTTCCGCAGTTCACCGAGCCATCAGAAGGTTATCATGGATTGGTTTTTAATGATGTTTTCGGCATCGGCGGCCCATTTGGTAACATTCAATTCATCATTCGTGCTCGAGTTGAGGGTTTAAGAGATTTGGGTCCTGCCCTTTCGCCTTTCAATTCATTCCTTTTATTGCAAGGTTTAGAAACGTTATCTCTTCGCGTACAACGCCATGTAGATAATGCTTTGGAGTTGGCCACCTGGTTAGAAAATCATCCGCTTGTTAAAGAAGTTCATTATCCAGGTTTAGCAAGCAGCAAATACAATAATCTGGCAAAAAAATATTTGAGCAATGGTTTCGGTGGTGTTTTATCTTTCGAATTAAATGGCACCAAGGAAAATGCAACCCAAGTTATAGATCAGTTAAAACTGGTTTCTCATTTAGCAAATGTCGGCGATGCTAAAACGCTGATTATTCAGCCTTCGGCAACCACACATCAACAATTAAGTGAAACGGAACAATTAGCTGCAGGTGTAAAACCAAATGCGTTAAGGGTTTCAGTTGGTATTGAGCATATCGATGACATTAAAGCAGATTTTGAGCAGGCTTTTGCTACTATCAGCGCTCACGCAACTGCTGAAAGTTTACAAGCCTAATACTATCCATCCCTCGAAAGGGTTGCAACAAAACATGTTTAAAAATTTACAGTCAATAATATGACCGATAGAAGTTCAAAGACCTCTTCAGAGGTTGGGGTGTATAATTATCCCAAACAGTTTAAGTTAGAAAGTGGCAAGAAAATTCGAAACTTGCAAATCGCTTTTCAAACTTATGGAAAATTAAATGCCAAAAAAGATAACGTAATTTGGGTTTGCCATGCTTTAACCGCAAATGACGATGTTTTTGAGTGGTGGGAAGGTCTGTTTGGGCAAAATGCTTTGTTTAATCCGGAAGAACATTATATCATTTGTGCGAATGTTTTGGGTTCGAACTACGGAACAACCAATCCTTTAAGTACCAATCCTGTAAACGGTTTACCTTATTATCTATCATTCCCACAATTTACTATCCGCGATTTTGTATCTGCTCACCAACTATTGGCCGATCATTTAGGCATTGGAAACATCAAATTATTAATTGGCGGTTCATTAGGAGGTCAGCAGGCAGTAGAATGGGGAATAATTGAGCCGAACAGAATTGAGAATCTTATTTTGGTTGCTACAAATGCTGTTCATTCTCCGTGGGGAATTGCTTTTAATGAAAGCCAGCGTTTGGCGATTACCACCGATAGAACTTTTTACGCTAACCAGCCAGATGGCGGTAGTAAGGGACTTAAAACCGCTCGTAGTATAGCGCTTTTGAGCTACAGAACTTACCATGCTTATGGCAATACGCAGGTAGAAAGCGTAAACGATAAAACGGATAATTTCAGGGCTTCATCATACCAAAATTATCAGGGAGAGAAATTGATAAACCGCTTCAATGCTTATAGTTACTATTATTTAACTAAAGCAATGGATAGCCACAACGTTGGTCGCAACCGTAAATCAATTGCCGAGGCTTTGAAGCTAATTAAAGCAAATACGCTAGTTATAGGAATTGAAAATGACTTCCTGTTTCCAATTTCGGAGCAGAAATTTTTAGCTGATCATATTAACGATGCGGAATTTGCCTCCATTCATTCTGAATATGGTCATGATGGTTTCTTGATCGAAACTAATGCATTAACAAACATCATCGGAAATTTCATTAAGGAAAGCAGAAACAAAAAAATTATCAAGTTGCAGCATACTGCCTAATCAGGCAGAAGCATGAACGGTGGAAGGTTTAAAATAAAAACCCAAGGTTAAAAACATAGAAATAATTAATCAGTCACGGAAAACTAGGGTACCTAATTCAGTGTAAATCCGTGTTTCCGTGGCAAATAAAAAATAGCAAAAACAAATGGTAGCGAAAGCCTTTTTGAGCATCTACTCTTGATACTTTTTCCGCTACTCGATACTATAAAACAACATGAGCAAAAATTTAAAAATCGGATTATTTGGTTTCGGAGTTGTAGGACAAGGTTTATTGGACATCATCCAAAGCCAGAACCTTAACCTTGAAATCATTAAAATAGCGATTAAAGACCCAAGAAAGAAACGTACCCTTAATAAAGATCTATTTACAACGGATAAAAACGAGATTCTGAATAATTCCGAAATCAATACGATTGTAGAGTTGATAAATGATGCTGATGCGGCTTACGAAATTGTAACTACGGCATTGAAGAATGGTAAAAACGTAGTTTCAGCAAATAAAAAGATGATTGCTACGCACTTGAAAGAGTTAGTAGATCTACAACAGCAACATGGCACATCGCTACTTTACGAAGGTGCAGTTTGCGGAAGTATTCCAATCATCAGAAACCTGGAAGAATATTATGATAATGAACTTTTCCATGCCCTGAGCGGAATTTTTAATGGTTCGTCGAATTATATTTTATCGAAAATTTTTAACGAAAATCAGAGTTATGATTCGGCACTAAAAGAAGCGCAAGACTTAGGTTTTGCAGAAACTGACCCAATTTTGGACGTTGGTGGATACGACCCAAAATACAAATTAGCTATCGCAACGGCGCATGCTTATGGCTTGTTCGTAAACCCTGATGCGATATTGAACATTGGTATTCAAAACCTGTCTCATTACGACATTAAATATGCTCGTGAAAAAAACTTCAAAATTAAACTGGTTCCAACAGCTAGAAAAGTAAACACAAAGGATATTGTAACCTATGTATTGCCAAAATTGGTAGCAAAAGATGATTTCTTATACAATGTAGAGAATGAATACAATGCGGTAACGGTTCAGGCGGCTTTTGCTGATAAGCAATTTTTCTTTGGCAAAGGTGCAGGTGGCCACCCAACAGGCGCTGCTGTACTTTCTGATATTGCTGCCTTACGTTATGATTATCGTTATGAGTACAAAAAATATCACTCAGAAAATGGTGTAAAACACACTGAAGATATTTTATTGGAGATCTATTTGCGTTATGCTGATGAAGATTTAATCAGTTTACTGGAGTTCGATAACATTAGCGAGCGTTATTCAGCCAGTGAGTACAAATACGTAATCGGTACGGTGAAATTGGGAAATTTGATTAGTAATCGTGATCTTCTACTAGATAAGAATGTTTTTGTCGCCTATACGGGTAGGCAGATTTACAAACAGGAGCAGGTTGCTGCAAATGTCTTCGCGGAAGAACTAGCGTCGATATAAGAATTTTTTAAGGTTAATTTTTTTATTTGTTTTGTTGTTAAGTACAAAGGTCGGAGCGATTCCGACCTTTTGCGTTATTTATTTTCTTTGATATATTTTTCGATAATTACCCGATCAACACCTTCTTTTTCAACTTTCTCCACTCCTGTTTGAGTAAGCGTATCATTTACTACAGTAATTTTGAAAGCAAATTTTTGGCCTTCCCAATTTTTGTTTTTATAGTATTGAAGATGCTCGGTGTAAGCGTTTCCATTTAGCGTATAACTTCCCCCACCAGCATCAAAACCTAAACTATCTTTAGGATTTGTAGAATGCTTTAAAAAGGCAAAATGTGTATCATTTATAACCTTAATCATTTCAAAATTCATTGGATAGTCGCTGGTTTTTCCAGTGTGTTTATCAATAATTTTTCCTGATATCAATTTCCAAGTGCCTCTAATATCATTTGGTTTAGCTTCCGCTCCACCTGGTTTTTCCTTACAGGCATATAAAAATGTTAAGGCAGCTACTATTATAAATATCTTTTTCATATTTTATTAAATGAAGCTATCCCCTTCCTGCCATTTCAGTTAGTTTTTTTGCTAAATCTTTCCCTAAATAACCATCAATTATAGCATGAACGATATAGAGAATAGGTGTCATTAAAATAGCAACAAGGAATTTGTAAGTATAATTTACTAAACCAATGGCAGCAACCATTTGCCAGCTATAATGATATTGAGGGTTTAAATAAAATGCGATGAAAATTACTACGAAACTATCAATCAGTTGAGAAACCAAAGTTGAACCAGTAGCTCGTAACCATAACGACTTCTCTCCGGTTATCTTTTTTATCCGATGGAATATTAAAACATCGGCGAGCTGCCCCACAATAAAAGCAATGATAGAACCCACGATAATCCACATGCCTTGGCCAAAAATACCAGCGAAGGCGTTATTCATATTCAAATCTTCACCGTTTATATTTTGATGAACCCAAAAATCGGCTGCGCTTAAATGCATAGAGCCCCAAACCACTAAAAACGCAAAAGCTATCAAAATGGAAGTTAAAATAGATAGAAACCGCACTTGTTTTACCCCAAAATATTCGTTTATGATATCGGTCATGATAAAAATGATTGGCCAGGTAAGCACTCCCGCCGACATTACAAACGAAAGATTAGGCACACCAAATAAGTTAATATCAAACTTCTTGAAACCCAATGTTTCTTCAACACTAAATAATTTTACACCGATAAATTCTGATAATATTGCATTCGCCACAAAAAAACTCCCCAGAACGAGAAGTAAGCGGCTTTCTTTAGTTTTAAAAGTCATAGCGTATAAATCTAAAGATAAATCGAATGAGATTTAGTTTTTAAGCTGTAATTTTTTCCAAGACTTTTACACTCATTCGACCTTAAAAATAGGTTTGCAAAAATAATCTACCAATCTTTGCGACTTCAAAAAAATCGGAATATTCATGGATAAGAAACAGCACTTTTATCTTATATTAATTTTGGGCTCCTTGGCGGCGCTTGGCCCTTTCTCAATTGACATGTACTTGCCAGGTTTTGTTGATATTGCTAAAGATTTAAAAAGCACCGAATCTACAGTTGCATTATCGCTATCTAGTTTCTTTATCGGAATTTCTGCAGGCCAGCTACTGTATGGCCCGTTGTTAGATAAATACGGAAGAAAAAAACCGCTGTTTTTTGGATTGGCTTTGTATATCGTGTCCTCATTTTTATGCTTAGCCGTTACAGATGTAAATCAATTAATTGTTTTGCGTTTTGTACAAGCTATTGGCAGTTGCGCTACGGCAGTAGCTTCAGTAGCAATGGTTCGCGATTTATTTTCTGTTGAAGAAAGTCCGAAAGTGTTTGCATCGCTGATGCTAGTGATCGCCGTTTCACCGATGCTTGCCCCAACTGCTGGCGGCTATTTGATATCCGCATTAGGTTGGAAATATGTTTTCGTATTTTTAGGCTTTATGGCTATAATAATATTGCTGGCCTCCATTTTCAAACTTCCCGAAAGCTATAAACCTGACCCCAATTATTCCTTAAAGCCGAAACCCATTTTAAAAAGTTTCTTAACGGTTTTAAAAGAGCCGCAATTTTCCACTTATGCACTTATCAGCTCAATTACATTTTCAGGCCTATTTGCTTATGTATCATCATCGCCACAGGTTTTCATGAAGATTTACGCCGTTAGCAAAACTGGTTATGGGTGGATCTTTGCACTGCTTTCTGTAGCCTTCATTGGTTCGAGCCAACTAAACAGTTTATGTTTACGATGGTTAACGAGCAAAAAAATTGTTACGATAGCGCTTTTAGCTCAATGCGTATTCAGTTTAATATTTTTGATTTTTGCTTTAAACGATTGGTTAAATTTATATTCAACCATTGGTTTTATCGCTTTATTCCTATGTTGCTTGGGCTTTATCAATCCAAATGCAGCAGCTTTATCATTAGCTCCATTCAGCAAAAATGCTGGGAGTGCATCTGCACTTATGGGTGCTTTGCAAATGGGTCTTGGTGCACTAGCTTCTGTAATGGTGAGTTTATTTAGTGAGCACTCGGTTATTCCTATGCCTTTAGTGATGACCGCTGCAGCATTTATCGCTTTAGTATGCCTATTGATCGGAAAACGATTTATTAAAACTGAAATCGAGGCCTCGGAAAATGCAGCAGTTGTTGCGCATTAGCGCTTTCCAAACTATGGATTGTTTTTCAATTTCACGATCAACTTCAGATTAAACTGTCTGCCGGTTAAATAATTTGGAATTGCATACTGCACGTTATCCACATCTTTTAGCCACAGGTACGATACGGTATTATCGATATTCAACATATTAAAAACCTCGAAAAACAGCATTACAGAGCTAAAGTTTTTATCCAGAAACTTTGGCTTATGAAGCGCCGCATCATCAAGAAAATCTTTGGAGAAACCAATATCAACCCGCTTGTAAGATGGAACATAAAACTTATCCAAATATCGTGGCGTTTGTGATGGACCAATTGGCAAACGAGAACCATATAAGGCATTTAAGTGTACCTTGTAAGTTGGACTATTTAACAACTTATCCTGAAAGAAGATAGAAAAATTCAATCTTTGGTCGGTTGGGCGTTTTAAATAACCTGGATAAATGGTTTCGCCATTTTGAATATAGCTATCGCCGATAAGATCTTCATTGGCATGCATAACCGACATACGGAAATAAGAAACCAAATCTTTTACAAACTCGCCCCCAATACTAAAATCGGCGCCATATGCATAACCTCGTGAAACTTCGTTTGCCAAGTATTTAATCCGAAGATTATCAATTTTGTATGGAATTAATCTATCAGAATATTTGAAATATGCTTCAGAAGTGAACTTTAAACGCGTTCCAAAAGCATCAAAGGCATAATCATAACCTACAGATGTGTTATAAGAACTTTGTGCCTTTTGGTTGATATTCAGCTTCCCTGTAAAATCACGAATGGTTCGGTACGACGGCGGCTGCTTATAAACTCCAGCAGTAAACCTTAAAATTTTATTATTTGAGTTGGGGCGATAAGCAATCAACAACCTCGGACTAATTAACAGTTGTTTACTTAATGAATTATAGGTTGCACGGGCACCAAGCTGCAGTTCTGCATAATTTGAAAGCGAGTAACTATCTTGAATATAAGCACTATAATTTTTAATATCGATGTTATTTTCTACGTTGATGACATTTTGTAATTCGATGTTTTTTGAATGATTAGGCAAAATATATCCAGCAGAATCAGTGTAGTTATATTCATTCAAGCGATCATCATATTTAGATTTGTCAAACTTCAATCCCCAGGAGAAAACGTGATTGTCGAAATTTTGATCCACTTTAATTTCTGATGCAAAAACCTGGGTATTCAAACTATTTCGGCCATAATTGTAATAACTTCCTATTCCTTTGTTTTTAGTAACTGGACCGAAATTTTCTACAGGAAAAGTATTGTCTACCTCATCAAAAATATAACTCCCATCTATATCAAATCGTTCCCTTTCTATGGTATTGAAGTAGCTATTTATAAACTTAATTACCAAATTGGGTTTGGGAGAATAACTTGCCGTAACTGCTGATCCTAAAGTCTGGTAGTCATCAATTTCTTGCCCGGTATAATCAACATCCAGGCGAAGTGTGGTATTTAACGTTCCGAATTGTGTTTCGCGATTGGTAGGCTCCAGTTTAAACTGCCCCAAATTCAAATTCCCCAAAACATTTATGTTAAATTTTGAGGAGAAATCGTACTGGTACATCAACTGTGCATCTGCAAAATTAGGATTATAACTCCCCTTTTCATCTTGTTTAATAAGCACACTTGAATTGTTTTTATACCGTAAACCTGCCAGCAAAAAACTACGCTTAAAAATCCGCTTTGCTGTTAAAGAAGTGTTCAAAAGACTTGTACTTAAAATGGTTTGGTTACTATCAGGCTTATCGTATCTAATATCCAAAACAGACGAAAGTTTATCGCCATATTTTGCCTCAAAACCACCTGCTGAAAATTTTGCTTTGCTAACCAGTTCGGAATTTATAAAACTAAGTCCCTCCTGTTGACCGTTGCGAATTAAAACGGGTCGGTTTATTTCAACATCATTAATATAAATGAGATTTTCATCGAAATTTCCACCTCTAACACTGTATTGCGCACTTAATTCATTGTTTGTTGAAACACCAGGTAGGGTTTTAAGCATGGTTTCGAAGTTTCCGGAAACCAAAGGCATGGAGGCAATATCTGCAATATTAATTGTGGTGGTATTACTGAGCTGATTTTGTTTATTCGTGATGTTTACTTGTTCTAACTCATTAATATTGGCAATTAGCTTTACCTGTTGAGTAATTCTAGCGCCCGAACGTTCGTTAAACTTTAAAGTTTGTGGCCGGTATCCAAGCAAGGAATATTTGATACTAAAGCTTCGTGATTTTGAATAGATGGTATAAACACCAAATTCATCGGTTACAGTTGATTGCCCCTGCCCTAAAACGATAACGGTAACTTGCGACAGTGGCAACTTTTCTTCGTTGTAAACTATCCCCGAAATCCTAACCTGCGGCTGAGCAATAGCTAAACTGCAACCAGCAATAAAAAGGAATAAGAGCAGCCGAAATTTGAGCATTGGTTAGCGTAGAGATTTGGTTAATTTTTACCACAGATGCAGACAGAATTTTGTTGCCACGAAACACAGATTGACACGGAATTAAACTTTCAGTGATTTCGGTGTTTCTGTGCTGGATTATTTGTTTTTACATCTTTATCTGCGTTCATCCTTTTTATATGTGGTTAAAATTTAAATACTGATACCAGTGGTTGTTAAACTTTTCATTTTAGAAATCATTTCAGCTGGGTTTTCATCCGCAAAAATGGCGTTTCCAGCAACAAAAGCATTAGCACCAGCCACTACTAATGATGCCAGATTGGATAATCCTACACCACCATCAACTTCTATAATCAATTCGTCATTTACGCCTTGAATTAAACGCTTTAAATCTTGAATTTTCTTATAAGTATTGTGGATAAATGCCTGTCCGCCAAAACCTGGGTTTACCGACATGATCAAAACCAAATCCAGGTCTTCAATTACATCTTGCAATAAAGTAACTGGTGTATGTGGATTTAAAGCAACGCCAGCTTTACATCCTGATGATTTTATGAGCTGAATGGTTCTATGCAAATGGGTGCAGGCCTCGTAATGAACGGTAATTCTATCTGCACCAGCTTTCGCAAATTCAGGAATAAATTTGTCAGGCTCCACAATCATTAAATGCACATCCAGAGATTTTGTTGCATGTTTTTTAACAGCTGCCATCACGGGGAAGCCAAAAGAAATATTGGGCACAAAAACACCATCCATTACATCAACATGAAACCAATCGGCTTCACTTTGGTTAATCATTTCAATATCTCGTTGTAAATTACCAAAATCGGCAGAAAGTATGGATGGAGCAATGATGTATTTCATTTATTTTATTTTGTTGCCATTGCAAGGTACGAAGCAATCTCAATTCCACCTATAAAGAGTAAAAAGGATCGCTTCGTACCTCGCAATGACGAATTAGTTAAAAAATATTAGCAACAATGCAAGTTACAAAATCATTTTAAACTTAATTATATGTCAACAAAAAACCCTTTCTACTGAAAGGGTTTAATTACTATTTTAATTTAATTTCAAGCGATTGCCCATCCCTGGTAATTTCCAAAAACTTTTCAATTCTATCAGTATAATTATTGGTATAACTCTGATATTCGTAATAATCTGTTCGTCCACCATAATTATTATAGCCACTGCCACGATAAACTGGCGTTGAGCCCGACTTAGAGTAACCTGCGATACATTGAAGAAAATATTTACCAGGCTTCATTTTATCAAATTTAAATCTTCCATATTCATCTGTTTGAATGGTAATTCGCCAACGAAAAGCATCTTCAGACATATAAACACTCGTTTTCTTATTTTCTTCTTTCTTTCTTAACCGATACCATTCTTCGAAATACGGTGTTACCGGAAATAACGTGACCTGAACATTTGCAGCTTGAATTTTCGGCGCTAGTGGTCCTCTATAACCGAGCGAAGTCTTTGGCCCGGTAATGGCAACTCCTTCAATACTCGATGTTCCTAAGGCCAACATACTTTTAGCTTGCAATGAATCAAAAGGAACCTGCGGATAATACGCAGTCTTCTGTGCATTCGATTGTATGAAAGTAGTACTGAAAACTAGGGATAGAATAAAAATTTTTAGTTTTTTCATAAGCGAAATATAGAATTTGTTTTTTGAAAATGTATTTATATTATTACATAATTAAACTTTTTTGAAATAAAAATCAATAATGATGAATAAATACTTGTACACAATCTTGTTAATTTTCACTTCTAACCTTGTCTTTGCCCAAAAAGAAAAGCCTTGTGGAATGAAAGACGGATTACAAGAAGGAACTTGTAAAGAGTTTTTCGGCAATGGAAAAGTGAGTTCTATACTTAACTGGAAAAAAGGGAAAAGAGAAGGAACTGCTAGTTATTTCTATGAAAATGGTCAAGTAAAATCAACTGGAAATTTTACTAAAGACAAGCGGAATGGCGAGTGGAAGTACTTTTATGAAAATGGAATTTTGGAAGCAGATGAATTTTACGTTTTTAGAGATTTTGCAGAATTAAAAGAAGGTACTTTTAAAAAGTTTTTTAAGGATGGTAAAGTAAGCGAAACCTGTGCTTACGTAGATGATAAATTAGAAGGAAACTTTACCTCTTATTTCAGCAATGGAGGTGTATCGCAACAAGGTGCTTACAGCAAAGATAAACAAGTTGGGGACTGGAAAAGCTTTTTTGAAAGCGGTAAGCCTAAGTGCGAATCTACTTATGTAAACGGAAACAAAGAGGGGGCGAGAATTTGTAAAGATGAGAAGGGAAAAGTTGTAAGTGAAGAGATTTACAAAAATGGAGTTAAAATAAAATAGTTGATCGCAGCTCAGATTTCATCACATACTCACCTACGTTATATTTTTTGAATTATTTTCTCCCCAAGATGGTCGTTACGTTAATTTTATCTCATAATCCTAATAGCAAGAAAAAATGCTGAAACAAACAGCATGAAGGTGAAGTTATAACTTCAAGTAAATCATGCTTTTCATTCGCAAAAAAGCCCTTTCAGTTTTACGCTGAAAGGGCTAATTAGTTGTAGTCACTCTGAATTTATTTCAAAGCCTGTTTTTACAGATGCTGAATAAATTCAGCATGATAGTATGGCTAAGCTTGTGGCGCAGCTGGTTTTTCTGGTCTAGGTAATAAAACTTTACGAGAAAGTTTCATTTTACCTTGTTTATCGATGTCTAGCAATTTAACTTCGATTTTATCGCCTTCTTTTAATACACCGTCCATAGTTTCTAAACGTTCCCATGAAATTTCAGAGATGTGTAATAAACCATCTTTACCTGGCATAACCTCAACAAATGCACCGAATGGCATAATTGATTTTACTTTACCTTGGTAAACTTCACCAATTTCTGGCTTAGCTACGATGTTACGGATACGGGTTACAGCAGCATCAATTGCAGCTTTATTATCAGCAAAAATTTCTACGATACCTTTACCTTCAACTTCTTCGATAGAAATTGAAGCACCGGTTTCGCGTTGCATTTCTTGAATAATTTTACCTCCAGGGCCGATAATTGCACCAATAAATTCTTTCTCGATAGTGATAGAAACGATACGTGGAGCATGTGGCTTCATGTCTTCATTAGGCTGAGCAATCGTTTTCTTCATCTCGTTTAAGATATGTAAACGACCTTCTTTAGCTTGTAATAAAGCTTTAGTTAATACTTCGTATGATAAACCATTGATTTTTAAATCCATCTGACAAGCAACGATACCATTTTCAGTACCCGTTACTTTAAAATCCATATCGCCTAAGTGATCTTCATCACCTAAAATATCAGAAAGGATTGCATATTTACCAGTCTTCTCATCAGTAATCAAACCCATTGCGATACCAGAAACCGGCGATTTGATTTTAATACCTGCATCCATAAGTGCCAATGTACCAGCACAGACAGTTGCCATTGATGATGAACCGTTAGATTCTAAAATATCAGAAACAATACGGATAGTATATGGATTAGCTTCACCTTGAGGTAAAACTTTTTTCAAAGAACGTTGTGCTAAAGCACCGTGACCAATTTCGCGGCGACCAGCACCTCTGTTTGGTCTAACCTCTCCAGTTGAGAAACCAGGGAAATTATAGTGCAACAAGAATTTTTGGTAACCGTTAAAGAAAGCACCATCAATCATTTGCTCATCATCTTTGCTACCTAAAGTAACTGATGTTAACGATTGAGTTTCGCCACGTGTAAATACAGCTGAACCGTGAGCAGCAGGTAAATAACCAACTTCACTCCAAATTGGACGAATTTCAGTAGTCTTACGGCCGTCTAAACGAATACCCTCATCTAACAAAAGATTTCTAATTGCATCATACTGAACATCATGGTAATAATGTTTAGCCATTGCTTTAGTTAAATCTGCTGTATCTTCTGGCATTGCCTCGAAAAATTCATTAATGATTGCAGTGAAACCAACTTTACGCTCATCTTTGTTCGAACCAGATTTCGCAACTGCGTAAACTTTATCGTAAGTATCAGCATAAACTTTAGCTTTCAAATCAGCATCATGGTCTTCATGGCTATATTCGCGTTTTACCGTTTTACCAGTAGCCTCAGTTAATTCAACCTGAATCGCACATTGAACTTTAATTGCATCATGTGCAAATTTTAAAGCCTCAACCATTTCATCTTCCTGAATTTCATCACATTCGCCTTCAACCATTCCGATATCGTTAGCCGAACCAGCAACCATAAATTCTAAAGTTGCACGCTCTAAATCGCTAGCATATGGATTGATTACCAATTTGCCATCAATTTTTGCCACACGTACTTCAGAAATAGGACCGTTGAAAGGAATATCAGAAACTGATAAAGCTGCAGATGCTGCTAAACCAGCTAAACAATCTGGCATTATATTTTTATCAGCAGAAATTAATGAGATCATCACCTGAGTATCAGAGTGATAATCAGAAGGGAACATTGGGCGCAAAGCTCTGTCAACCAAACGAGAAATTAAAACCTCGTAGTCAGATAACCTTGCCTCGCGGCGTAAAAAACCTCCAGGAATACGACCAGTAGCCGCATATTTCTCTTGATAATCAACCGATAAAGGTAAAAAATCAGTACCTGGTTTAGCACCAACAGTAGATACAACAGTTGCTAACAACATTGTATCGCCCATTTTAACTACCACCGAACCATCAGCTTGCTTAGCCAATTTCCCTGTTTCGATTTCTACAATTCTGCCATCGCCCAAATCGAACGATTTTTTTATTACATTCATTTAAATAGAATTATGGTGTGTTTTCCTCTTTCTACACACCGTTGTTTATATATGTTTTTGTTTTTGCAAACGAAGATAAGATTAAAACACTTATCTATAATAAATCCCGTTAAATATTTAACAGGAAACGTAAAAAGCCATTCTCTAAAGAATGGCTTTCGTTGATAAAATTCGCTTATTTTTGTTTGATGATATCACGAAGCGATAAAGCTTTAATGATAGCACGGTAGCGCTCAATATCTTTTTTGTATAGGTAAGCCAAAATACCGCGGCGTTTACCTACCAATTTTTGAAGTGACAACTGAGTAGAGAAATCTTTACGATTTTTCTTTAAGTGTTCTGTTAAGTGCGCAATACGGTATGTAAATAACGCTACTTGACCTTCTGCAGAACCAGTGTTGGTTTCTACTTCGCCGTGTTGTTTAAAGATTTCGGCTTTCTTTTCTGGACTTAAATACATTTCTTGAATAATATTAAAGCAATAAAAATTAATTAATTGTTCCAAAAAGCATTTCTTTGGAATGTGGCAAAGATAAAGCTATTTTTGATTATTAGCAAGAGTAATCAGCAGATAGTTAAACGGCTCGTTTACTGGGTTTAGAATTCGGAAAGCACATTGTAGTTTTAATCGGTTGCTGCACTCCCGCCCTCGCTGCAATCTTTTTGCCTACAGTACCCCTTTTGTCGTCTTTGTGAGGAGGAACGTCGAAGCAATCTCATTCAGCAAGTGTTGCAAAAAGTATTTTCGCTAAGTCGGGTTTAGGGAACTTAAGGCTGTGCAATGAACTTAATTTTAAACTATAGTTTTACATTTCAGTTGTGACGTAAATGCTGGAACCACCAAGGACGTTTCTTCTCCAAATACCCTGACTGCTACTTCTTAAAAAACTATCTGAAGCACCCAACTTTGCACCAAATACAACAAAATTTTGTGCACTAGGCAAATACTCAAAAGCTACTACAAAATCTTCATCAATATAAATAGACTCATCTTTTAAATCTAGACTAAACCAACCTTTACTAACCTTAGCATTTCTTATAATACTTTTTTCAATCAGCCTATTTCCAGGTAAGCCATTTTCGAAAGCATAGAAATTTAAGCGAATATTTACCTCCTTTGAAGATTCTGAGATAACATATATATTAGCATTAAGTATTCTCGCAGGTTTTTTGAGATGTATTAATCTCGCCTGCTCCATTATATCAGTTTTTTGATAACTCTTTGTAGGTATAGAAAGCATCGGTGTTCTGCCAGTTATTCCAAGCTTATATTGCTTTAACTTTTTATTAGTTATTTTAACTTCAGAAAGTGAAATAATTTTTTCTTCAAGAATAATATCTACACTAGTTTTATTCTTAAGTGAACTAATAAGATAACTCTTATCTTTAAATCCAATGCTGGAAAAAGTAAGAGAATCATTAAGTAGTGAATCTGGAATTAAAATACTGAATCTCCAGCTAACTTATTAAGTTTAACCAATTCAAGAAATCTGTCTTCTGACGAAAGAGATAAAAATTTAACTTCACGATTTTTTTTCGATTTCTTCCCTAGCAACATCCAAATGATATATCTTCAATCGACCCATAATTTAAAATTACACAAAAACTTAAAATGCATCTAATATTAAAAACCCTATTTTTGCACAAAACAATTACCCTTGGAAAAGAATCAATTTAGCATTTTCGAAAGCGAGCTACGTGTACGTCCCGATGATATAGACATGTTTAATCATGTGCACAACAGCAAATACCTGGATTATGTATTGGCCGCCCGTTATGAGCAAATGGAAAAATTCTATAATATGCCTTGGGAACATTTCACCAAGCAAGGTTTAGGTTGGGTGGTGAGCCATGTGGATATTAATTTCAAACGTCCGCTTTTGATGAACGACCTGATGTTAATACGAACAGGCATTTTAACCATGCATGATAAAGGTTGTTCTGTTCAGTTTGAAATCATCAACAAAAAAACGGGCAAAGTTGCTTCTGACGGGATCTTTGATTATGTGTTAATTGATTTAAACACCAGCCGCGGAACAAAAGTTACTGAGGAAATGATAAAGGCCTATAGTATATAAAGTGATTTTCAGTTTTTATGTAATTCCATAGATTTTAGCCACCTCGGTTCGTGTCATCACGAAATGGGAACGGCAACTTTAAAATTGCTGTCATTTTGAGGCACGAAGAATCCGCAACCTAGTTGTTCTGTCTTAAAATATTGCACTCACATTTTTCGTAGGTAAATTGGCGGTTGTATTTCATCGCTTGGAGATTCTTCACTGCGTTCAGAATGACAAACCTATAGTCATGTTGCATTTATACAGCATATGAATAAATGTTGAAATAAAATTCCGTGATTTCTGTGTTTCCGTGGCAAATAGATTAATCAATACCCTAAAAATCAGTCATCAAAAATTGACAATTCAAAAATTTATTTATATTTGAGCTATCAAAAAGAACAGAACCATGATAGTATCTGCAATCCGTTTTAGGTTTTAAATAACCGAGGATTCCCTCCCATTTCAATTTAAGATTTGTGCAGCTAGCTGCCTATCTTTTGGTTTATTCATCATAATTTACTTTATATATATGTCACAGTCAGTAAAGACACAGGGCAAACTATCATCTTTTTTTGATGTACTTGTACAATCATTAAAAGGCCACGAAGTTGATTTAACTTCAATCAGTATAAAACGAGCAATAATTCTATTAGCCATTCCAATGATGCTGGAAATGGCCATGGAATCAGTTTTTGCTTTAGTCGATTTATATTTCGTAGGTCACTTAGAAAACAGCAGTCACGCCATACAAACTGTAGGCTTAACCGAGTCGGTTTTAACCATTATTTATTCATTAGCCATTGGTTTAAGTATGGCTGCAACCGCCGTTGTAGCCAGAAGAATTGGCGAGAAAAACCCAGAAGCAGCGGCGAAAGCTGGTATGCAAACTATTGTGATAGCAGTAGCAATTAATATTTTAATCAGCATTGCTGGATTAATTTATGCCCGAGATATCCTTCTATTAATGGGCGCTTCAATAGAAACTGCAAACCACGGAACCACTTTCGTACGCATTATGATGGGCGGAAGTGTTATCATTGTTTTATTATTTTTAATCAACGGAATTTTTCGTGGTGCTGGAAACGCAGCAATTGCGATGCGAAGTTTATGGATTGCAAACATTGCAAATATCATCCTCTGCCCTATTTTTATCAATGGATTCGGACCAGTTCCTGCATTTGGGTTAACAGGAGCAGCAATTGCAACAACAATCGGACGTGGATTGGGCGTTTGTTACCAGATTTACAATTTATTCAACGGAAAAAATGCTTTAAAGATCCGGATCAGTCAATTTCTTCCCGACTTAGAGCAGATCAAAGCCATTGTCAAAATTGCTGCTCCAGCCATCTTTCAATTTGTAATAGCGAGTTGCAGCTGGGTATTTCTAGCAGAATTGGTAGCAACCACTGGTGGCGATGAAGGTTCAGCAGGCTATCAGACAGCATTACGATTAATGATGTTTTTCATGCTTCCAGCCTGGGGATTAAGTAACGCTGCTGCAACTTTGGTTGGACAGAATTTGGGTGCCGGACATATTGATAGAGCGGAAAAATCTGTTTTCCAAACGTTAAAATACATCATCATTTTCATGGCTGTGGTAAGTGTTATATTTTTAACCTGTGGCCATTTATTTGCTTCCTTCTTTACATCCGATGTAAAAGTGATTGAAATTGCAAGTCGTGCTTTGAAAATATTAAGTATTGGTTTTGTTATTTATGGAGCTGCGATGGTATTTAGCAGTGCTTTTAATGGCGCAGGCGATACCTGGACGCCAACCAAAATCAACATATTCGCTTTCTGGCTGTTCCAGATCCCTTTGGCTTACTTTCTGGCTAAGTATTTAGAAATGGGTCCAACTGGCGTTTTCATTGCCATTCCAACGGCTGAAGCAGGAATCGCTGTAGCGGCTTTCATCCTATTCAAGAAAGGTAAATGGAAGAAAACGATGGTGTAAGTGTCTTGAAACTTCAAACATTTACATCGTTTGAGAAAAACGCAAAACATTAAAGTTTACGAAGACTTACCTGGCCAACAGATGCTTGGCCAGGTAAGTCTTACTTATATTTAAACCCCACCTTGTGACCTTTAATCGCAAAGTATATAATGTACAGATATGCCGGAAGCATAGCAAATAAAAATGCGTGTTGAAAGTCGATATGCAACTTGTCTTTTAAAAAGCCATAAACTAAAGGCCAAATTGCACCACCAGCAATTCCCATAATCATAATGGCCGATCCCGTCTTGGTAAACTTACCTAACCCCTTAATTCCCAACGGAAAAATAGCTGGCCACATTAGAGAATTTGCCAATCCTAATAAAGCAACGGAATAATAAGAAACATATCCAGTTGTAAAAACCGAAATAATAGTTAATAGCACACCCGAAAGCGCACAAATTCTCAATGCCATTTGCTGTGATACAAACCGAGGAATAGTAGCAATTCCTAGTACGTAACCCACAAGCATACATATTAAAGTAAAAGAAGTTGAGAAACGCAGCAAATCGGCGTCGATATGTAATTCACGACCGTAGGTATTTATTATATCGCCGGCCATAACTTCTACTGCTACGCAACTGAATATGGCCAAAGCGCCTAAAAATAAATGTGGATATTGGAAAATACTTGTTTTAGCAACAACCGGAGTTAGCGACTCATCATTTACTAAAACCTCCTCATCGTCTTCAGCATTAATTTCAGGCAAATGCACAAATTTAATAAGAATTGCAAAGAGCACAAATACCACCGCCAATACAATGTAAGGGGTATGAACCCGATGTAGAAGTTCATCTAAAATTGCATTCTTGGCATTTATATCTATAGTTGTTTCTAATTTTGCGGTAACCTCCTTTGCATTGTCTAGAAATAAAATACCGAAAATAATGGGTACCATAACACCAGCGCCCTTGTTACATAAACCTGCAATTGATATACGAGCTGCCGCACTATCGATGGGGCCAATAATACTTAAATAAGGGTTTACAGCAGTTTGTAAGAGTGCCATAGCAGACCCCTGAACAAATATTCCTGCTAAAAACAGACTAAAACTTCTATTATCGGCAGCCGGGATAAATATTAAAGAACCAACTCCCAAAATTACCATACCCAATACCAATCCATTTTTAAAGCCTATCTTTTTTAAAATCCATGAACTTGGTAATGCTAAGAAGAAGTAAGCGATGTAGGATGCAAATGTGACAAAGAATGCCTGTAAATCAGTTTTTAGGTTGAGTGCTAATTTCAAAAAAGGGATTAAAGTTCCATTAGCCCAGGTTACAAAGCCAAAAATAAAAAACAGGGCACAACAAATTATCATGGGTAATAGTGCCGTTTTCTTTTGCGGTTTAGAGGGGTTGATCATTTTTTATAGTTGTTAAAGTTGGTTTGTTTAGTTAATAGGACCAAACTAAGCAATTTAACTATAACTTTTCAACTCAAACGTTTGCGTGATTTTCAGCATCAATTCCGTTGGGTGTCTCTGTTCTAACTGTTAGATAACCCTTTATGTCAATTAAACCAATAAATTCCGATGGTTGACAACCAAACTATAAAAAATGACCATCACGGTTAATTTATTACTATTTTAAATTGAGGTTTTCGTTCAAAATTGTGAGCACGAATAATTAATTGCCTTATAAATCAATACAGTAGCACTTTTTCAATATTTTTATTTGCATGAGATATATGGTAACCCTATATTTGCATCACTTTAAAGGAAACGGACAACGTTTTTAATAAAGAAGATTCCGTAGCTCAGCTGGTAGAGCATTACACTTTTAATGTAGTGGTCCTGGGTTCGAATCCCAGCGGGATCACGAAATGCCTCAATGAAAATTGGGGCATTTTGCATTAAAAGATATTTAGGAGAATAAAAATTACCTCAATCTAACGTTCACAATCATATTAGAATCTTTACAATCTAATTTCTAAGATTGCTATTTGCTTACCTACTTAAATCTGAAAAAAAATCAATCAACCCTATGTTCCCTTTTTGGGAACAAATTAGTATATTTGTTAAATATGCGAGTGATAGCCGTAAAAGCCCTTAAGGACTATATTGATGAATTCCATCAGGCAGAACAGGCATTATTGAGCTGGCATGAAGAGGCGGTTTCTGCATTATGGAATAATCCGAATGAGCTAAAAGCACAATATAAAAATGCTTCTGTTCTCAATGAAAAAAGAGTTGTTTTTAATATTCACGGCAATAGTTATCGCTTAATAGTAGATATAGAGTACAGATTAAAAATTGTGTTTGTTGTGTGGTTTGGTTCGCATCAACAGTATGATAAAATAAATGCTAAAACAATTAGTTATGTTAAAACCAATTAAAACTGAGGAAGAATACGATAATGCTCTAGCTCATGTGTATGAGTTGATGCAAACTGATATCATCGAAGGTTCTTTAATTTCTGATGAATTAGAAATTTTGAGCCTATTAATCAAGGAATATGAATTAGTACATTATCCTGTTTCTTATCCTAATCCAATTGAAGCTATAAAGTTTAGGATGGAACAAATGAACTTGTCTGAAAACGAACTCAGCAATTTATTAGGTACGCGTTCAAGGAAATCAGAGGTTCTATCGGGAAAAAGAAAACTAAGCCTGTCTATGATCCGAAAATTAACTGATGTACTCCACATCCCGGCAAATGTTCTAATTCAAGCTTACTAATTATAGATTTTAGAAAATATTGAAATCAAATGCTTAGCTATTTGGTTAGTCGAATTTGAAATCCACCCATAAAACGATTTAAACTTTCATTTTTAAACTAGGTTAAAGTCTTATCGGGATCACGAAAAACCTCACAGAAATGTGAGGTTTTTTTGTTTAATCACATTCAAACTGATCAGGCCGAAAAAATTTTCGCTTGGTTGTGAGCATAGGCATCTCAGGCAAAATCTTGCAGATAAATCTCCAGTGGTTAAAAGTGTTCTTCGAAAAAACTTCTAATCCATCCGTGAAAGTTTTTCAGCAACTCCTATTCCCTTGATTTTCCAAAAAAATTAACATTCCTTACAGGATAGAACAGGATGGAATAATTGTTTAAAACCGCTAACATCGCATAAGTTTAACCAAATATATATCCGTATCAACGACTAACTTACAGCCCGTAAATCCGCAATCTTATTATTTTTCCACTATGATCGCTGTGTTACCGAAAGGTAAACTACTGGAAGACGTTTCGCAAATCATTGATCGCTTATTAACCAAATATTAATTAAAATCATTACCATGAATTTGAATTTCCAATCAAAATCAAATCATCGGCTAAATGTATCAAGCAGAAAAAAAATCCTGATTGTAGGTGTTTCTGCATTGTCGTTTATGCTCATGAGTAACACCGTTAATGCGGCATCAGGCGCTGAAATTGTGCGCATTGTTCATGCAAAAAACAGTAAAAAACTCGATGTTACTGTAAAGGGAAAAATTACTGACGACAAAGGCGAAACCCTGGTAGGCGTTAGTATTAAAATTAAGGGCACAGCTCTGGCAACCACAACAGATGCCAACGGTGCATTTTCAATCAACATCCCTTCGACGGTTACAAATCCTGTTTTAGAGGTAAGTTATATTGGGTATGCAAGCCAGGATGTTCCGGTAAATGGAAGAACAACTATCACTGTCCAGTTGAAAAGTTCAATTAATGATCTTGATGAGGTAGTGATTGTGGGGTATAATACCGTTAAGAAAAGCGATTTAACGGGAGCTGTAGTGAGTGTGGGTGCCGAAGAAATTAGATCAAGACCGGTAACCAATGCTTTGCAGGCTATTCAGGGTAAAGCAGCCGGCGTTGATATTACATCGAATGAACGCCCAGGGCAATTGGGAAGTATATTGATTCGTGGTGTAAGATCACTTACGGCAAGTAATGCGCCGCTATACGTAGTTGATGGAATTCCATTGCAGGCTGGTGGCATTGAGGCAATAAATCCAAATGACATTGAAACAATCGACATTCTGAAGGATGCGTCTGCTACAGCTATTTATGGCTCACGAGGCGCTAATGGTGTCGTTTTGGTATCTACTAAGAAAGGTAAGGCAGGACGATTGACTTTGGACTACGTTGGAACAGCAACGATCGAAAAATTAAACGACAGAGCAGAAATGATGAACTCAGGTCAGTATATTGAGTTTCGCCGCGATGCTTACCGCAGAACAGCCTATATCAATTCGATAAACGGAACCAACACTGCTCCTATTTATAATTATCCTGTAGTGGCTACACAAGCTGCCGATCGCGAGATTTTTAAACAAGATCCAAACATGCTGGCCAACCTCGATCAAGGTTGGGTTAATGGGGTATTTGATGGTAGTTTAGTACCCACAACGAATTGGGGAGATTTGGTAACCAGAACTGGCGTAACACAAGATCATGTGTTGAGTGTGAGCGGTGGTACTGATAAAATTAAGGCATACGGTTCATTCGGTTATTTAAACCAAGAAGGAACTCAATTGGGTCAGGATTTTGAACGTTACAGCGGAAAGCTGAGCATAGAAATTAATCCGGTAAAATGGTTTAAAATGGGTGCTAACTTAACGGCAACCTATGGATTGCAAAACTATGGTTTCCAGGCGGCGAGTGCTTCAGGAGCTAGTAGTATTTATTTTGCAGCACGTGGCATGCTTCCTTTAGCTATTCCCTTTGATGCTAACGGTAACCGCATTAACTTACCTGGGGGCGATATAAACATTCAAAACCCGGTTTTAGAAGCAGACTACAATATCAACTTGCGCAAAACCTTGCGCACATTAGGTTCTGTATTTGCTGAAGTAAATATTCTAAAAGATTTAAAATACCGTGTCAACTTCGGTCCTGATTTCTCAAACTATTATAATGGAAGATATCAAGATGCGAAATCGGTTAATCGCGATGCTGGGGTACCAGGATCAATTAATAATTATGCGCAATTAAATCAAAATAGCCGATTTGCTTATACGCTTGATCATTTACTATACTATGATAAGACCATTAATAAACACAATTTTGGTGTAACTTTATTGCAAAGTTCATCATCTTACCGTGAAGAATCATCATCATTAACAGGAAGCAAAATTTCATTACCAAACTCACTTTGGTATGGTTTAAATACAGGTAACATTACAAATTTAGATGCGTTTGATGCCAATTTAAGGAAGTCGACATTAGTTTCTTATATGGCCAGGGCTAACTATAGCTGGAACAGTAAATATTTGTTAACGGCTTCTGCCCGTTGGGATGGAGCCTCACAGTTAGCTGCTGGTAACAAATGGGATTTTTTCCCTTCTGCAGCGTTGGCATGGAGGTTAGAGCAAGAAGATTTCATGAAAGATATTAAATGGGTTAACCAGTTAAAATTGAGACTTGGTGTGGGTAGCACAGGTAACTCATCAGTAGATATTGGTAGTACACTTGGTTTGCTTCAACCGCTAACTTACACTTTCGGAACTTCACCGCAAACTGGTTATGTATCTTCAGATGCCTCTCTAGCAAATCCTATCCCGCTCCCTAACAAATTATTAAGCTGGGAAAAAACATTACAATATAACTTAGGTCTTGATTTCGATTTAATTAAAGGCAGAATCTCTGGTTCATTGGATTTATACAAATCGAAAACAACGGATTTAATTTTGTTGAAAAAGATTGCTTCAGTAAACGGCTATACCACATCATTTGATAACGTGGGTTCGACAAAAAACAAAGGACTTGACCTTACTATTAACAGTATAAACATCAAAAGCGATGATTTCACATGGGAATCGACTTTAAACTTCTCTATGAGCAAGGATGAAATTGTAAAACTGGACAACGGTGATATGGTTAACGACCGTTTCTTCATTGGTCAAAGAAATGGTGTGGCTTACGATTATGTGAAGGAAGGGATTTGGCAAAATACACCAGAAGACATGGCAGAGATGGCCAAGTTCAATGCAAATATTGCTGCAAAAACCAGTTGGTTTGCTCCCGGTAGCGTTAAAGTAAAGGATATAAACGGCGATTATAAAATAGATGCAAACAATGATCGCCAGGTATTAGGCCACTACAATCCGAGCTGGACAGGTGGTTTAACAAATACTTTTGCTTACAAAGGTTTCGATTTATCAATTTTTATGGTGGCTCGCTATAATTTCTTAATCCAAACAGGCGCAGAACCTTTACAAGGGCGTTTTGCACAACGTGTGGTTGATTATTGGACACCGACTAACCCTACAAATGCTTATCCTGCTCCGAATTATGCTAGCGCAAGTGGCGATCAATACATAAGTGCTTTGAACTACCAAGATGCTTCATTTATCAAAATCAGAAACATCTCATTGGGTTACAATTTCGCTGCAGACATCGCAAAGAAACTAACATTGTCTCGCTTGAGAGTCTATGCACAAGTGATTAATCCAGGATTGATTTATTCAAATGTTAGCTGGATCGATCCCGATTTAGGTGGATCTACTTTTAACAGAGGTTTTGTATTTGGAATTAACGCTAGCTTCTAGCCAAAGAAAAATGAAAATGAAAAAGTTTATAAATATACTATCAGGAATGGTGTTGTTGGGAACATTGATGATCCTTCCAACCTCCTGTAAAAAAAGCTTCTTAGATGAAGAAGTAATTAATTCACATAACACTTCCGATTTTCAAACCACCTTAGGTTTGGATGGTTTGGTAATTGGTATGTATCAAAGTTTAAAGTTCCACTTTAATTACACGTGGGCTTACACTACCACAAATTACGGCGTTGATGAGTTTACCGTTGGCGGCGATCGTACCGAACAAATGTTTAATTCTTATGATGGAAACTTCAACTCTCTATCGGGTGATATTGCCTCCGTTTGGGACAATATGTATGGCAACATCAATTCGGCAAACATTATCATTAAAAATGTACCGGTATATTATGATGGTGCAAATAAAAATGTGCGCTTAGGTGAAGGTTACTTCATGCGTGCTTTTGATTACTTTAAGTTAGTTAAACAGTTTGGCGGCGTTCCTTTAAAACTCGAACCTTCAGAAACTATACAGGAGGAGTTTTCAAGAAGTACAGCAAAAGAAATTTATGCGCAAGTAATTCAAGATTTTATTCAAGCTTACGATTTACTCCCTACAACAGCAGCAGAGCCTGGAAGAATTACCAAATGGGCAGCAGCGCATTTCCTTGCAAAGGCCTACCTGTTTCGTGCTAGCGAAATTAACAATGAGTGGAATGGCGAAACTAAAACTGCCGATTTACAAAACGCAGTTAAATATGCTGATTTGGTAATTAATAGCGGGGGCTACACCTTAGCCACTAACTTCAGCGATCTTTGGAACTTTACAACAGTTGATGGTGCAAATGAATCAAATAAAGAAATTATTTTAGCAGCTCAATTTTCCAATAACACCACAACTCAAGGTCGTTACGGCAATCAAATTCATTTATATTATCCATCGGTTTATCAAACCCTTCCCGGTATGGTGCGTGATCTTGCAGGTGGTCGTGAATTTCAGCGTTTAAGATCGACAGATTATGCTTTAGATGTATTCGACCGTGTAAACGACTCCAGGTTCTGGAAAAGTTTCAAAACCCGGTATGTTTCAAATAATCCGGCAAGTGCGCCTAAATGGACTGCGGCTAATGCCCCTACTCCAGCGCAAGTTGGTCAGGCGAAATTTGTAGGTGGTGAAGAAGCGGTGTTGTACATTGTAAATAATGCTGGAGATACCCGTTACACTGCTTTAGATGCGAATGCTGCAAATCCTCTTCCAACAGATATTGGTCGTAGAAAACCAAGTATGTTTGTGAGATATTTTTCCGGTCAACCGCAAAGCTATCTTGCAGCACACGGAAATTATGGCGTTAGCCAGTTTGTTGCGTTATCTAAATTTATGGATGGCTCTCGCAACTTAGTGGCCTCGCAATTTGGCCAGAGAGATGGAATTTTAGCCCGTTTAGCAGAAACCTACCTCATAGCAGCCGAGGCATATGGCAGATCAGGTCAGTACGCTCAAGCCATTCCTTACTTAAACAGAGTTAGAGATCGTGCCGCTTACAAAGATGGAGAAAACAGAGAAAGTTATGTGGACGGAGGAATTTCTTACAAAACAAATCCGGTTACAAATGCCACTGCCCTTTCTTCATACTCTGATAAAAACACCTATTTCGAATCGAATAACTTGGCAGTAACAACTGCTAACACCTTAGCATCAATGCACCTCAATAGTGATGGTGATATCTTTAACTCCAATAAAGACTTTTATGATAAGATTGGTGCTGCTTCGCAGGCTGATAAGTTTACAGCATTCATTTTAAATGAGCGTTCCCGCGAGTTGATGGGCGAGTTGCAAAGATGGGAAGACTTAGCTAGGACCAAAACTCTTCTTGCCCGAACTGCAGCATTTAATGCAGAAGCGAAGCCGATAGATGGAAAACACTATCTTCGACCAATCCCTCAATCTTTCCTTGATGTGATCAAATCTAATGGAAGCGCATTGAGCCCAACTCAAAAACAGGCTCTACAAAATCCAGGCTGGTAAGAACAGCACTATATTGAATTCCAAGAGCAATTAACTTCGAGTTAATTGCTCTTTTTCGTTTGAGAGGGTTCGTATTACACCTATTTTTTCAAACGATTGAAATTTAAGTCTAGCCTCCCGAATCCTTTTTGAACCTACTTTAAACAGGATGGAACAGGATGGTATACCAATTTTTAAACCGTAAAATCGTGTAAGCTATTTAACCAAATATTTGAGTCTTAAGATTGTTGACAACACCATGTTGCGGCATGCTGAAGCATTACATCTTATGAAAATCTTTATCTATAAAAAAATTATCTTCGCTTGCTTGCTTTTAGTTTCCATATTCAGTTTTGCACAACAAAAAGGCACATCATTAATTAATAAACCTCTTTTTAGAGATCCTATATTTGATGGAGCGGCAGATCCAGTCGTCATTTGGAATAAGGGAGAAAAAAAATGGTTCATGTTTTACACCAATAGGCGGGCTAATGCAAAAAACCTTGATGGAGTGAGCTGGGTACATGGAACCAGAATTGGCATCGCCGAATCAAAGGATGGCATAAAATGGAACTACCGCGACACTTGCGACATCCAATATCGCCTAACGGATTACACCCACTGGGCGCCAGAGGTGATAGAAAATAAAGGTATTTATCACATGTACCTTACCTACGTGCCGGGAGTTTTCAAAGACTGGCGCCATCCACGGTATATTATTCATTTAACCAGTAAAAACTTAATTAACTGGAAATTCGAATCTAAACTGCCTTTGGCCTCCGATCGTTGCATAGATGCCTGCGTATTTAAGTTGCCGAACAACCAGGGTTGGCGGATGTATTACAATAACGAAGTGGCAGGCAAATCGATCTTCTACGCTGATAGCAAAGACCTTTACCATTGGGTTGATAGCGGAAAAAGAATTGTTGGCGATAAAGGATGCGAAGGCCCAAAGGTTTTCTACTGGAAAAATGCCTATTGGATGATTGTTGACAACTGGAAAGGCCTTGGTGTCTATTCCTCAACTGATTTATTAACCTGGAAAAGGCAGGAAAAAAACATTTTGCAAGCGCCAGGCAAAGGCGAGGATGATGGCGTGATGGGCGGTCATTGCGATGTGCTGGTTAACAATGGGAAAGCTTACGTTTATTATTTCACACATCCCGGCAAAACACCTGAAAACAAAGGCATAGATAATTACACCACCAGAAGAAGCTCCATACAAATGGCTGAACTGAAATATGAAAATGGTGAAATCACTTGCGACAGAGATGCACCACTTTATGCGAAACTAAAACAATAACACATGAAATACTTCTACCTCATTATATTTTTCAGCTTCTCTACCTTCAGCCTTCAGGCACAGAATCAACGAAAAACCTATAATTTTAATCCCGGATGGAAATTATTTGTCGGTGATCCGGAAAATGCCAAAAACGTTGATTTTGAAGACAACAGCTGGAAACCAATCACCCTTCCCCACGCCTGGAATGAAGATGAGGCATTTAAAAAATCTATCGAACAGCTCTCTACTGGCATCGCCTGGTATAGAAAACATTTCAAAGTTGAAGGCTCAAAAGACCATAAAGTTTTCATTGAATTTGAGGGAATTAGGCAGGCCGGAGAATTTTATTTAAATGGCGTGTTTATCGGTCGCCATGAAAATGGCGTAACGGCTTTCGGCTTTGATATCAGTGATTTAATTCAGCCAGACAAAGACAATGTGCTTGCCGTGAGAATTGATAATGCCTGGAATTACAAAGAGAAGGCTACAAACTCGGGATACCAATGGAGTGATAAAAATTTCAATGCCAATTACGGGGGAATCTCTAAAAATGTTCGCCTGCACCTCACGGGAAAGATTTATCAAACTTTGCCATTAAATGCTTTACTGAAAACAACGGGCAACTATGTTTATGCCAAAAACTTTGATATCACAGGTAAAAAAGCAGTAATTGTTTCTGAATCGCAAGTCCGTAATGAGACCTCAGCAATAAGCGAAGTGCTTTATGAGGTGCAAATTAAAGATGCATCAGGTAAAGTGATTAAAACTTTTCAATCCACAGCTCAGAACTTAGCGCCAGGAACAACCGCAATGCTAAAAGCAGAGGCAATGGTTGAAGGATTGCATTTCTGGAGTTGGGGCTATGGATATTTGTACACGGTTACTTCCCGAATTAAGATAAACGGTAATACGGTTGATGAATTAAATACGAAAACCGGATTTAGAAAGGCTGAATTCAAAGATGGTATGGTTTACCTCAACGATCGGGTATTGATGATGAAGGGTTATGCACAACGCACCAGCAACGAATGGCCTGCCATTGGTTTGTCGGTACCCGCTTGGTTGAGTGATTACAGCAATCAATTGATGGTGGAAAGCAATGCCAATTTAGTAAGATGGATGCATATTGCACCATGGAAACAAGATGTAGAATCCTGCGACCGGGTAGGTTTAATTCAAGCTATGCCTGCCGGTGATGCAGAAAAAGATGTAACGGGAACCCGATGGGATCAACGAAAATCTGTAATGACAGATGCCATTATTTACAATCGAAATAATCCAAGCATCCTGTTTTACGAATGTGGTAATGAATCTATTAGTGCAGCCCACATGGATGAAATGAAAGCAATTCGAGATCAGTACGACCCTAACGGAGGCCGGGCGATCGGCTCCAGAGAAATGTTGGACATTCCTTCCGCAGAATATGGCGGGGAAATGTTGTACATCAATAAAAGTGCTTCAAAACCATTGTGGTCGATGGAATATTCCAGAGATGAAGGTTTAAGAAAATACTGGGACGAGTTTTCGCCTCCCTTTCATAAAGATGGTGCGGGTCCACTTTATAAGGGTGCAGATGCCAGCATTTATAATAGAAATCAGGATACACACGCCATAGAGAACGTAGTGAGATGGAATGAATATTACAAAGAGAGACCAGGGACCGGAAAAAGGGTAAGTTCTGGAGGCGTGAATATCATCTTTTCGGATTCTAACACCCATTACCGGGGAGAAGAAAATTACCGTCGAAGTGGCGAAGTAGATGCCATGAGAATCCCTAAAGATGGATTTTATGCGCATAAAGTGATTTGGGATGGCTGGGTCGATACCAAAAAAACAGGCATTCATATTATCGGTCATTGGAATTATAAAGCTGGAATTAAAAAGGATATTAATGTAATCGCCGCAGGCGATAAAACTGAACTGTTTGTTAACGGAAAATCATTGGGTTTTGGAGCTAAAAGAGATGGCTTTTTGTATACTTTTAAAGATGTTGCTTACAAATCTGGAAGCTTAAAGGCAATTTCTTATGACGATAAAGGTGCTAAACTAGCTGAAAAGCAAATTAAAACCGCCGGAACGCCTGTTGCCATTAAACTAACCAAGCTACAACATCCCACAGGATTTAAAGCAGATGGTGCCGATTTAGCACTTGTTCAGGTAGAGGTTGTAGACGCCGAAGGAAATAGAAACCCGATCGCATTGAACTTAATTAATTTTGAAATAACTGGTCCGGCAGAGTGGCGTGGTGGTTTAGCGCAAGGACCAGATAACTATATACTATCCAAACAGTTGCCGGTAGAAGGTGGCGTAAACAGGGTATTAATTCGGTCGACCACAACGCCGGGTAAAATCAATATCACTGCAAAAGCTGATGGATTAAAATCCGCTACGATTATCTTAGAAACACTTCCCGTAAATGTTACTGGTGGTTTATCAGTCCAATTTCCGGCTGACGGATTAAAATCAAACTTACAGCGTGGAGAAACACCAGTAGCACAAACTTACCAGATGAGCAGAACACCTGTAACCATTTTATCAGCCTCTGCCGGCGCTAATACAGAAAAGGCCAAGCTAAGTTATGATGATAACGAGCTCAGTGATTGGGTAAACGATGGAAATTTAAACACCGCCTGGATCAAATACAATTTGGCTAAAGAAACCAGGGTTACAGAAGTTGAATTGAAAGTAAATGGTTTTAGAACTAAAGCGTATCCGATAAGAATTTTGGTGGATGACAAAGAGGTTTTCAA
The DNA here is from genome assembly GCF_979258665.1 of Pedobacter sp. AC163. Classification (NCBI taxonomy): domain Bacteria; kingdom Pseudomonadati; phylum Bacteroidota; class Sphingobacteriia; order Sphingobacteriales; family Sphingobacteriaceae; genus Pedobacter; species Pedobacter sp. AC163. The sequence continues at coordinate 350,125 of NZ_OZ409872.1, forward strand.
AGGCAATACCATTCCAAGTTTGGGCTATTTTACCGCTGTCTGTAAGCCAACAATAGGCAAAACGGTAACTATTCAGTTGCTCGGTTCTGGAAAAGAGACGGCAGAGAGCGAAAAAATCGGCGTTGAAGTAAATGGCAAAAAACTTGATGACGGCATCGAGCGGGCTGAAACCAAATCAAAGGGAGGTTTAAGCATTATCGAAACCGAAATTTATGGAGCTAAATAGAAGAGAAATTGCGAGGTGTATACCTGACACAATGAGTTTGCCGCAGTAGCCCAGCGTATCGAAATTCTAGCACTAAAAAATAAAATCACTTGAAAATTAAATGAGCAAAATCAAAATAAAAAATCACTTCAAATTACCTGTTCTAATCCTTACATTTTTGCTATTGTTTACCGCTGTAAATAATCTACAGGCACAGTTTGCAAACATCAAAAATGATAATTTCTGGAAAACAAAAGATGGCCAGCCAATTTATAGCCAAGGTGGTGGTATTTTTCAGTTTACCGATCCAAAATCTGGCACTAAAAAGTATTTCTGGTATGGAGTCAAATATGTGGAGGCCGAACTTTACTTAAACAATCCATCAGTTACCTATCCAAATGCAACATTCGAATCCGTTACTTGCTATAGTTCTACTGATTTGGTGAACTGGACTAGCGAAGGTAACGTGTTAACTAAAGGTGAAATAAGCAGAGTGCCTAAAACCTGGGTTGGTAGATTAGGGGTAGCCTATATTGCAGCACTAAAAAAGTACGCCATGTTTGTTCAGCATGGCAATCAGGTGCTCATTACTACTGCTGATACTCCGAACGGATCCTTTACCTGGCATCAACGAATAAACATGGAGCCAATGATTGGAACCAGCAATACTGGCGATCAAACTGTTTTTAACGATGAAGATACTGGAAAATCATATCTGGTTTATTCTTATGGTCGAGGTCGCAATAAAATTTATCTTTCGGAAATCGGAGTAAAAAACGGCAAAGTTAACCTGCTTGATTGTACAGAAATTTTCAAGGGCGAGAGTCGTGAGGGCAATTGCATGTTCAAATATCGAGGGAAATATTACATGTATGCTTCAAATATTTATGGGTGGGATGGCTCGCTGGCTTACTATCTAGTGGCCGACAACATCAGTGGACCGTATTTACCTAGCAACAAAATGCTGGTAACAAACGGAAGTGCTGAAGATTATGCACACATTTCACAAACAGGTTTCTTCGTTAACGTTAAAGGTTCAAAAGCAGAAACTGTTATTTTTTGTGGTGATCGCTGGGCCGATTTCGCTGGAAATGGACTAGGTTATAACCAATGGTGTCCACTATCTTTTGATGGAAAAACACCGTATTTTAATTCGCTTAACTCATGGAATCTCAATATTAAAACAGGCGCCTGGCAAGTTGCTGACGACAATGACTTTGTTAAAAATGGTAGCTTTGAAGCAGATAGAAAGCGGATTCCAAGTGTAGTTAAGCCAGTTCAAATGCAATTAACAGGTTGGAAAACCGCTGTCATTAAAGGAAATCAAATTAGCATGGATAGTTTAACCTCCCCAGCGTTAAATCATTTCAACAGCACAGCCGAAAGAAAAATTGTTATTGGAGAGAAAAGTTTAAATGTTAGCGATAAAGTAAATTTCGAAAGAAAAATTAATCAAATTATTACCTCAACTACCCGAGTTAAACTGGTTGATGGGCGCTATAAATTAACCGCAAAAGTAAAAACCAAAGGCCGATTTAAGAATCTGGAAATGTATGCTGTAAGCGGAGGCAAAAGGCTTAGTCACCATTTTGAAAAAGAAAACAATAATTGGAACACTATTATGCTTGAAAGCATTGATATCGCCAATGGTAAGATAGAAATTGGCTTTTTGGCCGAGGGAATGGTTGATGCAAGCTGCTTGATAGACGATGTCTCTTTAATAAAAAATAGATAAAACTGATGCGCAAATGCAAACTTTTGAGTATTTTATGGAGCATGCTGCTTTTTCAAGCGTTAAATTTATTTGCTCAACAGCCTGGAAAAACTGATGCAATTTATTCTGGTTTATCGTGGTATGATCAAAATGGTAATGTAGTAAGTGCTCACGGGGGAAATATCCTTAAAGAAGGAAGTCGGTATTATCTGTTTGGCGAAGCACATAGCGATACCAGCAATGCATTCGAAGGTTTCAACTGCTACTCTTCACAAGACCTTTACAACTGGAAATTTGAAAGCGTTGCTCTTCCAAAACAACTAAACGGAAAGCTTGGTCCAAATCGAGTTGGAGAACGCGTAAAAGTGATGAAAAATCCCTCTTCAGGACTTTTTGTGATGTTGATGCATGTTGATACTTTAGGCTATAAAGATCAATTTGTCGGTTATGCTACTTCAAAAAACATCACAGGCCCCTACCTATTTAACGGACCTCTTTTATTTAACGGAAAAGCGATCAAAAAATGGGATATGGGTACTTTTCAGGATGATGATGGAAAAGGGTACTTGCTTACCCATGGCGGAATTATTTATCGGTTAAGTGATGATTACCAATCTGCAAGTGAACTGCTGAATCAAGATATATCTACAGGTTTTGAATCGCCCACACTGTTTAAAAGAAGTGGAGTATATTATTTTATCGGATCTCATCTAAGCTCTTGGGAAAAGAATGATAATTATTATTACACTTCATCTTCGCTTTCAGGTCCATGGAAATTTGGTGGACTATTAGCACCAAAAGGAAAACTTACGTGGAATTCACAATCAACCTTTGTACTGAAAATATATGGAAAATCTGATACAACTTACATGTTTATGGGCGATAGGTGGTCCTATCCAAAACAGCATTCTGCTGCGAGCTATGTTTGGCAACCCATTAGTTTTGCAGGTGATTCGATGTCTATCTCTACATTTTTACAGGCCTGGAAAATAAATCAAGTTAGTGGCAAAGCAACGGTTAAAGCGCTTGATTATCAAATGCTTTTAAGCAATAATAAACTCTTAAAATATGCTGGGCGGTGGGTCGATACGACTATCAACGAATCTCCTGTTATGCGATCAACCGAATCTAAAGCCTCGGTTTCTGTCGAATTTATCGGTACTCAAATTGGAATTTATGGATTAACCTTACCTGATAATGGTTATGCAAGAGTATCGCTGAGCAATAAAAGCGGAAAAATTTTGGTGAATACACTGGTAGATTTTTATTCCAAAACTCCTGCTTCACAATTGATATTTTTATCGCCAATATTAAAAAAATCAAGTTATAAAATGAGGTTAGAGGTAACAGGCGAGCGCCCAAATTGGTCCGATAAGAAAAAAACGGTTTACGGCAGCACAGCAAATAACATCTCCATATCAAAAATGATTATCAAATAAAAGAATAGATGAATTTTAAACTACTACTTCTGCTGATTGTTTTCTTTGCACTACCCCAGTTCCTATTTGCCGATTTTATCTTTCGCAAGGGGAAGAATATGGAAATTTTATTGCCTGGCGGAGAAGAAGATGTAGTACAAACGGCAGTTGATATTTTTTCCAGAGATTTCACGGCCGTTTTTAATGCAAATTTATCGAAAGGTTCAAACGCTCAGATTATAGTCGGCACCCTTGGAAATCATTCCCTTGCAGAAAAACTGATTGACCAGGCATCTTTGGCAAAGCTTAAAATTCATCCTGAAGGTTATGCTTTATGGGTAGAAAATGATAAAATGTACATCCTAGGTAGCGACAAAAGAGGCACCGCTTATGGCATACTCGAATTATCTCGTCGCATCGGCGTTTCACCCTGGGAATGGTGGGCAGATGCGGCCATCGCCAGAAAAAATTCACTAAGCTTTAAAAACGGGTTACGATTATTAGAACATCCATCGGTAGCATATCGCGGCATATTTATCAACGATGAAGATTTTGGTTTGATGCCCTGGAGTTCCCGCACTTTCGAACCTTCGAAAATTAAAGGGCAAATAGGACCAAAAACACATGCCCGAATTTTTGAACTCCTGTTGCGTTTAAGGGCAAATGCTTTTTGGCCAGCCATGCATGAAGTTTCTGTAGCTTTCTTTCAAACGCCTGGTAATAGGGAAATGGCAAATAAATATGGAATTGTTGTTGGTTCATCACATTGTGAACCAATGATGAGGAGTGCCAATACAGAATGGAAAATTGATGGTATAGGCAATTATGACTATGTAAATAACCGTGAAAATGTATTGCGCTTTTGGGAAACCCGAGTGAAGGACCTTAAAAACTCTGACAACATTTACACCTTAGGAATTAGAGGGGTTCACGATGGAAAAATGCAAGGGGCAAATACTTTAAAGGAACAATTTGATGCCATCACCTCGATAATTAAAGATCAACGTAGCATGATCAGTGAGAATTTAAATCCTGATCTGACTCAAGTTCCTCAAGTTTTTATTCCTTACAAAGAGGTTTTGGATGTGTATAACATGGGCCTTAAAGTGCCTGATGATGTAACTTTGATGTGGACAGATGATAATTATGGCTATATCCGCCACTTCCCTACCGAAGTAGAGCGGAACCGCAAAGGCGGAAACGGGATTTACTATCACATTTCTTACTGGGGTCGTCCGCATGATTACCTTTGGCTATCTACCAATCATCCTGCGCAAATTTATACGCAAATGAAGCTCGCTTATGATAAAGGTGCTAAAGACATGTGGATCCTAAACGTTGGTGATATTAAGCCGGGGGAATATTTAACCGAACTGTTTTTGGATATGGCTTGGAATATCGATTCGATTGAAGATAACAAACAAGGATTGGATCAACATTTAAAAACATGGCTTACAAGAGAGTTTGGCCAGCAATATGCTGCTGATTTACTCGCCGTAATGAATGAATACTATCGTTTGGCCTATATCCGAAAACCCGAATTTATGGGCAACACGCGAACTGAGGAGACCGATCTAAAATTTAAAGAAGTTGCAGATTTACCCTGGAGCGAGCAGGAAATAAAAAACCGCATCGCCGATTATGATAAAATTGCCGAAAAAGTAGTCCAGCTTTCTAAAGCTATACCAGCCGACAAGCAAAATGCCTGGTTTGAATTGATTGAATACCCCGTACGTGGGGCAGCCGAGTTAAACAAAAAGCTGCTATATGCGCAACTTGCCAGACATGGTCGTACGAACTGGTCGCAAAGCGATGCCGCTTATGACTCCATTGAAAAACTCACGACTAAGTATACGACTTTGACGAATGGAAAATGGAAAAACATGATGGATTTCAAACCAAGAAATCTTGCAGTTTTTCAAAAACTACCGCAAGTAAAATCAGCAACTCCGCTTAAAACTTTCCAAGCCCCTTTTGCAACATTCAACGGAAATCAATTTGTAAAATTCGAAGGTACAAAACCTGTATCACATGGCTTAGGTTATCAAAGTGGAGCGGTATCTATCAAAAAAGGAGATCACGCAGGGTATGAATTTAATAGCCCTGCAACAGATTCGATAAGGGTTGAAGTAGCGCTTGCTCCGAATTTACCGGTGGAAGGAAAATTGATTCGGTTTGAGATAAAAATTGATGACCAGGCTCCAAAAATTGTGGATTACCATACCAGCGACCGAAATGAAGAATGGAAAATCAATGTTTTAACCAATCAAGCCAAACGTATGATTGTGACCAGCTTGAATAATAAACAACGCAAACACTCCATTACCATTAAAGCATTGGACGAAAACGTTGTTTTGGATCAAATAAAAATTTATAACTTATAGATTATCAAATGTCAAAACAAAAGACATTTACTTTTTCACAACCAATGGTTCACCATTCACAATAACATTTTCGTATTTAACATCATCATAATTATTTTTAAGTACAGGATTTTTAGTAGTGATCTGCAAATTCTGAAAGGTAAAACCAGAAAGTTTGTCCAGGGGATTGCCGTTCATTTCACCAAATTTGTTGGCTTCTACTTTGATGTTGCTCATTTTGATATTCCTAATGGTGCCAAAAGGTTGTTCAGTGCTGCCTGCTAAATCAAAGAACTGCTTCCAGGGATTGAGGCTAATTACCGAACCGCATTTACCGGTTATATTGTCAATGGTAATGTTTTCATAAATTTGAAAGGTATCACCTCTCATCTTTAAGTTCAAAATCGGACAATTATTTTCCATTACGCAGTTGCGAAGGATGATGTTGTTGGCGTGTACACATTCACTGCCCAAGGTAAGCACCGCGTGCGAGTTTCCAAAAGTGCAGTTTTCAATTAATACATCTTCTACCGTTCCGTTTTCTGGCAGCTGATGAGCGGTTGGTCCTTTACCTCCTTTGATAGCAATAGCATCATCATTTACAGAGATATAGCAATTTCTGATGACCACGTTTTTGCATACATCAAGGTCAATTCCATCGGTGCTTGGTGCAGGAACAGGTTGATATGGCGATCGGATATCAGTATTTTCTACTAAAATGTTATTGCATTTGTAGAAATGCGTTGTCCAAAAGCCGGCATTGCGAAGTTTAATATTTTGAATTTTGACATTGTCACTTCCCCAAATAAAAATTAATCTAGGCCTGCTCACTTCCAAATTGGTACTTTCCTTTCCAATTTTGCGAAGCGAATCACGATGCGACCAAAAAGTTTTCCAAAATTTTAATCCATTGCCATTAATGGTTCCAGGTCCTTCGATACTGAAATCGTTCACTTGATACGCATTTACAACTGCCGCAAAATATTTCAGGCTTCTCCCTTCCATTCTCGATGGGATAAAAGGATAATTATTAATATCATCTGACCCTTTTAGTACCGCACCTTCTTTTAAAACCAATTTTGTTTTCTTTTTGAAAAACAAAGCACCAGTCAAGAAAGTGCCTTTAGGTATCACAATCTTTCCTCCAGCTCTTGAGGCCGCTCGATCGATTACTTTTTGTATGGCTTTGGTTTGAACGATGTTGCTATCAGCTTTTACGCCAAACTTCGTGATGTCGTATTCTTGCGCATTAAGCTTTAACGCAGTGATGAAAAGGATAACGGTTATTAAATATTTCATATTTGGTTAGCGATCAACATTAAATCGACCCATTTCAAATATCAATAAATGGGCAACGAATTGCGTCCTGTAGTATCCTGCATTGATGAATAGGAAACCTAGTGTCGACGACTTGTGGCCTAACTATGGTTCTCTGCTTAAATAGATAGTCTTTACACCCTTGGCAGCCACCTGATTTTTCCCATAAGTGAGTTGGGCCTTATCATTAATTTGTGCGGAAATGACCATCGTGTTGCTCGACTGCTCATCAACTGTCCAGTTATCGAAGGTGGCAATGGCAACATTTTCAATGATAAGCGTTCTTGTACTCACCGTATTGAGCACTCTATAATTTGATGTTCTAACATCGGCATTGATATCGTTGAATAATTTAATTTGACTTTGTTCAAAGGTCCAATAAGTTTTAATGGCGTCTGCAACGGAATGGCTAACCACATCTCCCGATGAATTATAGAGGATGATATCGTAGCCGCCGGTTGACCATTTTCCTTTTAGTGTTTCGGCGGTAGTTGCATTGTTTTCTTTTTTACAGGAAAAGAAGCAACAAATCACTATAATGGCTAGAAAAGTATTTCTCATATCATTTTGGATGAATGTTAAAGATAAATATTCTTAATAAAACCACAAAGCTTTCATTTAAAAGCGATTAGATAATTAGTAGAACGATAGATTTTTTGGTAAAACCTTTAAAAACAGAAAAGGACAATCCATCCGGAACTGTCCCTTTTTCTAACCAAATATATACCTGTTATGAGTCAGGTAATTTTTTATGTTTGCAGCCTCTACGACTGAAATTATCTTGTATATAACGCGATGCAGTTATGCTCTTTATTTCCAGAAATTCATATTTAAAATTCGAAACCAATGAGTGCTGTTGGTTTGCTTTTGATGAATATTTGGTTAAAGAGCCTTGCTTATTCTCAGAATTTCACTTCCTTCAAAGCCAGTTTAAAACGTTAAACAAATCTAAGTTATTTTTTACTAATAAATATATTATTTATATAAAAAATTTTCAATTTAAAAACCTTCATTGCTGATGAAGGTTTTTAAATTGAATCTTCGTGTTTATTTCCACTCAAATGGTAAATACCAATTTTCAGGATTTAGTAGTTTGGCTCTAGCTGCGCTAGCAGTTGGATCGCCATCTTTTAAAAGCTTTTGGTAAACCCTTTCCGCTAAAAAAGCAGGGTTATTCTGGCGTCGGGCTATGCGCACTAAATCTGGCCAGCGATTGCCTTCGAAAGCCAATTCTAAAGCACCTTCATCAATTAACTTTCCTTCTAAACCAATCATATCGCTTTGCAAACTGGCATCAAGCGGAGTTAGGCCAGCACGGTTACGAATACCTGTATTACGGTACCAAGGGCTTTTATAATCATTATTGTTTCTGGCATCCAGATAGTACGGTGCCGGATAAGGCGTTTGCATGGTATTGATTTCATCAAATGACACTGGCGTAGGTGCTCCAGCTGATGAACGTGTACCGGTGTAAAAAGTATTGGCAATACCGATGTTTAATAATGCCCAACCCAATTTGCTCTTACCATCACGATTAGCCGCTTCCGAATAACGTAAATGCAATAATCCAGCACGATAAATACCCCATTTACCTCCTTTGTTTAGGTTTGTAACTGGGATAACATTATCTGTTAACTTAGTAATGGCCGGCCCAGTAGCAGTGGTTTCATAAGATAGTCTACCTCTCGCATCGTAAGGAATACCACTGTTCTGTCTTTGCGCATTCCAATTATCGATAGCGGCTTTTGACGGTTTTATCAGGTATTTACCATATACTGGAGAACACAACTCGATCATAGGATTACCCGGCTTGAAACTCGAACTGTACGGAATACCCCAGAAAAACTCCGAATTCCATACGTTATTGGTGTTCTGAGCACTAAACATGCTTTTCCAGCCTTGATCATACAGCAAAGTACTTTCGTCTTGATATTTCGCATAGCGTACCGCCTGATCATTATAGGCAGAATTTCCATAATAAACTACTTTATAGGAGTCAAAAGCAATGTTAATATTAGTATTGTTGTTTTCAACGTTCAATATCTTACTATAATTCTCTGCAGCTTTTAAATAGTTATTGCTCCATAAATATAAATCACCAAGTACAAATGGTTTACAAATAAATATTTTCTGCGTATTATTTCCATCAATGGTGATCACCAATGGATTTCCAGTTGGATAAGCGTACACTTCCTTGTAAGGCAATTTTTCAGTAAAATCAATCAGTTTTGTTAAAAGCTCCTCAAAAGAAATTCGTGGATATGCTGACAAGTTTTTAATGTCGTCTACATTCTCTACCGGAGTTGTAATATAGGGAACGCTACCATATTGAATCCCCAACTGGAGATAAATCCAGCTCCTTAATGCGCCAATATCAGAGTAGTGTTTGTTGTAATCATCCACACTCATGCGGAAGTCGTCCCGCATCAATTGGAAATTTTTCAAGGCATCATTACAGTTTAAAATTACTTTGTAATATGGCCTCGGATCTATGTAAGGATTATCTTTAGTGACGCTGTGGTTAGCCAGTTGTTTTAAATAAGGATCGGCATTTGCTGTAACGTTTACCAAATCAGCTCTCAATTCATTTTGAAGGATATATGTTTTTTGTAAACCCAGAAACTGACCGTAAATACCGATCACTGCGGCATCGGCATCAGTAGAATTTCGGTAAGCATTTGATATATCAAGCGTCGCTTCTGCCTCTTCATCTATTATTTTTTTGCAAGACCATGAACCTGTTGCAAGCAGGGCTACTGCTAAAAGGGCAATAACTTTTTTATTAAAATCCATCTTCATCTTTTTATCAATTATCAATTATAAACCAATTCTAACACCCAATTGAACCGATCTGAACTGTGGCTCTAAAGTGGTATCTACACCTTGAGTGAAAATACTTCCAGTAGCGCTAAACTCAGGATCGTAGCCCAGGTATTTGGTCAGGGTAAGTAAATTATTTCCGGTGGCATAAATTCTGGCATACTTAATCGCCTTCGTTTTTAAAGGGACGTTGTAGGTTAAATTTACCGAACGTAAACGCAGGTACGAACCATCTTCAATCCAACGATCAGAAAACTGAGCATTGCCCATCGGATCGCCAAAGCTGGCTTTAGGTACATTGGTAATCTGCCCCTCGCCTCTCCAACGGTTTCTCATAATTTCTGATTGATTGTAATAAGCATTTCCCGATTCGAGCACCGAGCGTGTGTAGTTGTACAGGTCGTTTCCTAATACGAAGGAAACCAATACATCCAGTGTCCAGTTTTTGTATCCAACGGTATTATTGAAACTTCCAAAAAGATCTGGATTTGGATTTCCAATCACCACACGATCAGCTCCGTTGATGATTTTATCTCCATTGGTATCGATAAACCTCATATCTCCACCTTTGAAAGGTACGGTTACCCCTGCACTATTTACAATAGATAATCCTGAAGCTGTAGCTTCGGCATCCGTAGCGTAAACACCGTTGGTGCGCTGACCGTAGAATAAATTAGCTGTTTCGCCAACTCTTGTTAAGTATGTGCCGTTTGCATAATTGGTAACGATATCGTTTCCATTGGATAAACTTTGAATTTTATTTCTGTATAGGCCTAAATTAACGCCCAAATCCCATTTTATTTTTTTGTTTACTACACGGGCATTCAAACCAAAATCAAAGCCATTGGTTTGCATACCTCCTTGATTATCAACGTAAGAATCTACACCGGCAATTGAAGTAACCGGAATATAGTTTAGCATTTTACTGGTGGTATGTACATAATAATCTAAACTCATGCTTAAACGCTCATTAAAAAAGGAACCATCTACGCCAACATTAAACTTGGCTACACGTTCCCACTGGATATTTGGGTTGGCCACATTGCCGCGAACCACACCTTGGAGACCCAATAAATTTTGCGAAACATAGTATTGTCTGTTATTATAGTTTCCGATATCATCATTCCCTACAATGCCATAACTTGCCCGAAGTTTCAGTAGATCTACACCTTTATAACCTTGCATAAAATCTTCTGATGATACAATCCAGGCACCGCTTAACGCCGGTAAAAGAGCCGTTTTGCCACCAAATAAATTTAAGCCGTATCCACTTGTACTTGCTGATGTGTTTCCATCACTTCTACCAAAACGCGATGAAGCATCTGCCGCAACAGCCAGACTTAAAAAGTACTTGTCTTTATAACTGTAATCTGTAGTGAAGTAAGTATTTAGAGAACTCCAATTGCCTATATCTCCACCAAAAAACCGTAGGGCAGCATTACTGTTGCCAATACTAATCAACACATCAGTTGCAGAATTGTAACCTATGGCAAAATCCTGTTCGCTAGAATTTTTTGAATAACGCGTACCCAAACTCATTTTCAAATTGTGATCTTTGGCGAAGGTTTTGTTAAATGCGAAGCGAAAATCATTAAAAACGTTTGAATAACGAATTACTTGAGAACCCAACTTGCTATCGCCGATAGTATTTTCTAACACCTCATTTGTTACGCCTTTACGAGGGATAAACAAAGTTTCTTGTGTTTTATCGTACGTTAAGCCGGTTAAGTTAGATATCTTGAAATTTTTATTGAATTCATAGTTGAACACGATGTTACCAAAGAAACGGTAAGCTTTCTTCTGATTCAAACCTTTTTCTATAAGTGCTCTGGGATTACTTACCCCAAGTGTATCCGCCTCTGCAAGATTTGGAGAAACTGCGCCGGTAGAGCTAATTTCATTTTTGGCAAGAAAAGGTGCTTTTACCAATGATAAAAAAATTGGGTTGGTACGTGGCGCAATCCCCTGGTCTTTTAAGCTTTGCTCCGTATAGCTAAAAGATAAATTTGTACTTGCCTGAAGCTTCTTCGTTAAATTTAAATCACTGTTGAAGCGCATGTGATAGTTTGTGTTATTCGTTGAATCGATAACACTTTTATTTTTCGAGTAACCTGCCGAAAGTGCATATTTAGCGATGTTATCGCCACCACTTACTTTCAGAAAATAGTTTTGATTGAAACTACGTTTGAAAACTTCTTTTTGCCAATCGGTATTTTGGTGATACATGGCATAAGTTGGGTTGGTGGCTTGATTTGGATCATCGTTCATGTAAGGCAACGCTGCAATAGCAGTATTGCTCAAACCACGGCTTTGCAAAATATCAGAAAGATAAGTTCTAAAATCACCTCCATTCATTACCGAAAGTTTTTTTGGCACCAGGTTGATACTGCTATAGGCCGCAAAATCTATTTGAGTAGCCAAATCTTTAGCATGGTTGGTGGTAATAATCATTACCCCATTGGCTGCTTTGGTTCCGTAAACTGCTGCCGCTGCTGCATCTTTAATTAAGCTCACGCTTTCAATATCATGAACATCAATAAACTGTAACGGATTATTGCGGTGCCCGGCTGTTAAAGATGAGCCGTAAGAATTGGCGTCGAAAATCATTCCATCAACCACGTACAAAGGCTGATTGGTTGCATAAAGTGAAGTGAAGCCTCTTACAAATAAATCGGCTCCAATTCCAGGGGTTCCTGATCTTCTAATAGAATTTAACCCTGCCATTCTTCCTTGCAAATAACTGTCAGGCGTTTCTGCATTTACTGTCCAGCCACCTTGCGGATTGGCATAAGAAATAGCTGATGAAGTTCTGGCCAGGTTTTGGGTACCCGATGGCAACACCACCTCTGTAAACACAGAAGCAAAAGAACTCGGGTAAATTTTAATCGTTGCGAGTTTACCTTTGTGAACAGCCAGCAACTTAGTGTGATAGCCAATATTACTAATGGTGATTGTTGCATTATAATCTGGAACAGTAATCGAGAAGCGACCTTTATCATCGGTTAGTGCACCAGAAAAATCTGTTACGGTTAATTTTACACCGGTAACAGGTTTATTGGTTGCGCCATCTACCACGATGCCGGTTATTTTCTGTCCGACAAGTTTTTTAACTTTCACTTTAACCGTTGTGGTATCGGTACTGTACTTACTTGTATCTGTTGTGGTGGTATCTGTCTGCGCAAAAACCGCAGTAGCAAACATCATTCCGAACAGTGTAAGTGAAACTCTTTTTTTTATGATGGTAAAATTATACATAGTCAATTTATAATTCAGATTATGGAAGAATAGGTTCAAATCTCAAATAATCCAATATGAGCGTACTTACATTTTTAGCTGTGCTAGCGGCACTGGTTAACCTGAGGTCTAATAACCCGAATTGCTTAGGCGTAAATTCGCCCATGTAAACCTCATCATAATTGAGTGGCGTTACATTATGAATGGCGAATAAATCATAAACAGGAGCTGTTGGCGTAGAGGTTAATGGGTTGAAGATATGATAGCGCTGTGTAAATGCTGCAACCTGTGCATCGCCTGCGGCACCTGCAACTGCCCGGGCATAAACTTTATATTTAGCCACCGGCACGTTACTTCTTAAGTACCTGATGTAATATTCTGATACGCTGTGGTCATAAACCTCAATATCTTTATATTGAACTCCCTTATTATCTAATTTAGTTCTGTATAGCGTATTTCCATCCCTGTTTATTCTGAAACTAAAAGGAAGTTCTCCCTCAATTTTGAATGTAGGTACTTTATCCTTTAGTCTAAAAGGAAGTGCACTCATTACATGTACAATTCCGTTACTTGCTTTGTAAGATTTTACTATTGCAGCCTTACTGATCGGAATTTTAACGCCGCGTGTTGAAAGCAACGTATCAGGCAATTTATCTGCGGTATATAAACCTTTCACGGTGAAGTCGCTTACTAATCCCAGTTTATCGAAAATAGAATAGTATGGTGTAAGCTTCGCCGTTTCACTATTGAAAGCAGCATCCTGAAGCATAAAAAACGTGTACTGTTGATTTTCGGTTCGAAGATCGGCCACGGTAGTCCAATATAAATTTCTGGAAACCATTGGTGGATTGGCTGCAAAAATCGGGTTACCAGAATTATTATAACCAATAATCACTGCATTAGCGGTATCAATAACCATTGATGATATATTGCTGATGTAGTTAGTCTGCAGTGGTGCATCCGCACTGCTTAACATGTACTCCCATACATTAAATTTAGTTGGAACAGCTTTATCAATGGTGTATAACGCACCGTTTTTAACAAACTGACCACCACCTGTAACAGCAGCTTCTTCAAATGTGTTGCCTACCAGTGTAGCGAATTTTTTATTGATCAACTGAATGCGTAAAGTATCTGAAGCGGTTTTTGGAGCTACCACCGTAGTTAAAGCAATGTGGTTGGCTACAAAATCTTTCAATTTTGCCGGATCGGATGAAATTGCAGCATCTAAAGAATTTAATGCGTCGTTTGTTGGTGCCCAAACCGTATAATTTTGAGATGATGCCAACAGTTTGTCGTAACCTGTACTGCGTACAAAATCACTGAACTTACTTAAATTAGATTGCGCAGATAGTTTCTGAAAAACGTCGATCGTGTTATCAACATTCACAATCTCTGTATGCTCTTCCAATACATCTTTACATGCGCTTAGCCAAAAAATGGTACTAAGGAGCAATAGGGTGTGAAGTATATTTTTTTTCATTGAGAATTTTCTTTTGGTTAGAATTTGTTTGCCGGAGTGTTGCCACCCCGGCTTAATAAATTATGGGCGGTTAAATACTGTTCCAAAGGTTGAAAAACGCGGATAGTTTTGGTCGGCATCAACAGGAATAAAATGGATCATGTCCAACCAACTTTGGTTACTTGACCCTGCATTACTTACCACTGTTAACCTTATCCAATGTCTGTCGGTGGTTTGGATATCAGCAGTACCTGCCAAGCGGCCAACCAGTTGATCCCATCCAGAGCCATTTATAGAAACTTCTCCCCTTGCTGTACCCTGATAATCGGCAGTGGTTGCCATGTAACGTTTGTAACCGTTTGTTAACATTAAAGCATCTGCCGATGGTAGCGTAGCCGTTGTTGCACTAATACCGGAAGAGCCCAGGTATTGTCTAAAATCGACTAAATTTGGCAGAATCTGTTCTCCTGGTCTTCCCACATCTACACCAACTTGAAATAAATTCGAACTTCCACTTTGGGCATAACATATCCATACCTTGTACTTGCCTTTTACCAACATTGGTGTCCTGATATCGATGTATTGTATCCTTGCCGCACTTGCGCCGAGTGATAAGTTTAGAAAATCATTCCAAGCATATTTCCGTGTAGCATTTGGTACAATTACCCTTTCATAGTTACTTCCTTGAGTTACTTTAGAAAGGTCGTTACCGAAAAGCAATCCATTTACCGTAGTTAATCCATTCGCATACAAAGGGATAGTTCCCGCAGCAGCGCCTCTCCATTTCGGGTTAATTCTCAAATCTGCATGATCAGAAACATCAAAATAAACGGCAGATTGTACCCTCACTTTTATTGCAAATGGCTTTTTCACTTCATGCGATACGCCATTTGACGCCGTTACATCGCTAAAGGTTCTGTTCAGTTCAACACCCGGTTCTACTACTCCATTAAATTCATCTTCATTCAGCAAAATTTTCTGTCCAGAAAATTTGGTTGTGATCACTTCTTTAGGTGCCAATGTATAAATTGCTGGCGAACTGATGATATCAGGTGTGTAAGACGGACCTGTAGAAATGTGATAAGCCATGTATAACCATAAACTATCAGCATGATTTTTAGGATCTCCCGTTTTTGAATATCTGCTTTTAAAACTAGCGTAGCTCGAATATCCTGCAGCTTTCAAAGCAGAGTCTGACTCTAAAATTAAGGTTTGAAAGCGACGTGTGGTATCTTTCGCTGCAGCGCCATCAATATTTAATGAATCGTAAAACCCTGTTTCTTTTAAGGCCTGAGTAAAATAGCTGTAACGAGAATTGGCTTCAACACTTTTGGCTAATGTTAAAGTTGCTGGTACAAGTACATGATCTAACACATGGATAATTCCATTGCCTACTCTAATATTCGACTTTGTTAATTTGGCAATCTTATTTACCACGTAACTACTGATCCCGCCTTGGTTAACTGCACCTGTTTGAAGGTATTGACCATACAATGTTATCTGCGGTAACTTGCCATCGGTAAAACGGTTGGTTGCTACAGTATCAGGCAGAATATGAAACTTAATCATATCTCTGGCTTCATCTACCGTCAAATCTGCAACAGCTGCTTTTCCTTTTGCTTTTAGCCATGCCGTTACGGCCACGTTATCTGGTGTAAACAAGGTGTATTTTCCGTAGGCACCTAAAAAACCTGTTGTGGCAGATCGGTCCATGATTTGTCTCATCATGGAAAACTGATCAGGATAGCGGTCCAGATATCCTGTAATATTTACATCATCTGTAGTTGTTAAGGTAAGCGATTCTCTTTTACAAGCATTTATAAATACAAATGTAAAAGCTAATACAACCATCATGATGATTGCATTGCGGCCATTTAAATTATTTTTCATCATGCTATTATTTGGTGTAAAATGGATTTTGAACAAGTTGAGGATCAGCAAAAAGTTCTGCCTCATGAATTGGAAAATAGTGACTGTTAACGTCTCTAAACTTAGTAATTGCCGATTGTTGTAGTGCAGGATTAACGGTTTGAGCCACTATGTTTAATAAAAGATCAAGTCGTTTGTAATTATCGCGTTTAGCTATGCGAAGAAGATCGTACCAACGTTTTCCCTCAAATGCAAATTCTCGGGCACGTTCAGCTAAGATATAATCAGATATTGCATCTTTATCGCCAGGATCTACCGTTTGCGAAGTGGCTACAACGGCTCCTCTTTTTAACCTTATTTCTTCAATTAAAGCAAGTGCCTCTGCTCCTCTGCTGGTTTCGGCAAGGGCTTCAGCTTTCATTAGCATCAAATCAGAAATACGGTAAACCTGCCAGTTGATGAATGTTACGGCATCAGTTCCCCATTTAACAACCGCTAAATCTGAACCTCGGTAAAAGGCTTCTTCTCTAATATCATAAAACCTGGTTGGGTCAACATCATCAGGAATAAAAACATCACTACCCAGGTATGAACTAGCCAAAAATCTTTTAGGAGATCTTCCTAAAGCATTAAACAAAGGACTGCTAACGGATGACTTATTATTGAATTCAAAAACCGTCTCGATAGAACTTCCGTTAAAAAACACGTTGAAGTACCACGAAGAGGCTGCTGACTGTAGTGCGAAACGTTGCGAATTAATTACTTTATTACATTCCTGAATGCAGCCTTCGTAATTATCCATCCACAGGTAAACATCAGCCAGCACTGAATTTACAGTAAATTTGGTCACCCTGCCTTTATCTGTTACCGTATTGCCAAAAGTAGTAACTGCCCCAGCTTCCGCTTTTTTCAAATCGTTTACAACTTGAGTTAAAATGGCTGCTGCAGATGTTTTAGGCAAATCTTGCAAATCGGTATCTTTTGTGGTTGCCGTTAATTTTAAAGGCACATCGCGATAGCTTTTTACCAGATAGAAATACATCAGGCTTCTCAAAGTTAACACCTCACTTAAATAGGCATTAAGCTGTTCTACACTAAGCGTTGGATCGATTTCACGAACCGATGGTGCATTATCTATAACCGTGTTGCAGAAATTGATGGTGCGGTAAAATGCATTCCAGCGACTCAATGAATTGCTTTGCGTAATATTTACATTAAAAATATCAGTTTCATCATTTAAGGCTCCAGGTCCCGGATCAATCATATCGGCTCTTATCTCACCAAAAACAAAAATGTTTTCGATTAAAGATCTTTCATTTACCCCAGGAGGCGGCGCCAGCAAAGACGCGTAGCAACCCGCTACTGCAGCCTGGATATCTTCTTTGGTTTTCCAAAAACCTTGTCTGGTGATGCCATCACGAGGTTGTGTATCTAACCATTTTTTACATGAGCTAGACATGATCAGCACCATGACTACAGCCGCACTATATATAATTTTTTTCATTTTTTGCTGATTAAAAATTTGCTGTTAAACCTAGGGTGATTGTTTTTATCGGAGGTGTTGTAGAGTTATCTACTACCGTTGAGAAGGTAGATAACTTAACAGGAACCTCAGGATCTTGTCCGGTATATTTGGTGAAGGTTAAAATATTTTCCATCATGATATTGGCGCTTAAACCCCTTACCCCGATACGTCTCAATAAATTTTTGCTGAAATCATATTTTAGGGTAATACTTCTCAAACGCAAATAAGAGCCATCTTCCACATATCTATCTGAGCCTAAAAAGTTATAACCCGTTGCATAAGTAGCACGAGGAATATCGGTGATATCACCTTCGGCTCTCCATCTGCGTAGAACTGCTGTACTTTGATTATTAAAACCGTACATACTGGTGGTATTAATTTTTGTTCCGTTGATGATTTGATACCCCGTTCTGTAGGTAAAGTTGGCACCTAAGCGCAGGTTACCATTAAAAGTGATTGCCGTACCAAAACCACCAGTTAAATTAGGGTTACCATTACCTAGATAGACAATATCTTTATAATCAATATTTCCATCATGATTGATATCCTCATACATGGCATCGCCTGGCTGGAAAACATAATCGATAGATGGATAAGCGAAACGCATAAATATCTGCTGGCCATTCGGACCTACGATTTGGTTGCCGTTTTCATCCAAGGCAATTGTTGAATTTTTATCAACATAAACACCTTTAAATTTAAACCCATAGAATGAACCAAATGGGTTATTTTCCTGCAAATAAACCTTGAAAGCGTTATTGGTAGTTATCCGAGCGTTATTTTCTCTAGGCACCAATGGCGAGATCTCACGAATCATATTCTCATTGTGTGAAATATTAAAATTCACATCAATACGAAGTTTTTTTGATTTAACTGGCGTGTAGAACAAACTGAATTCCCATCCCTGGTTATCCATTGTACCCACATTCATATCTACTCCGGAGTAACCATTGTAGGTAGGAATAGCGATGCCATTATAAAATAAATCAGTTGTACGTTTACGGTAAACATCAATATCCATATTTAATGAATTCTTTAGTAAAACCACTGTTAAACCAACGTTAGACTGCGTTACTTTTTCCCATCTTAAATCTGATAATTCGATATTAGATGGATATACGCCCGAAGATCCTAAGTAACTGAAACCATAATTCTGGTAGGTATTGAAATAGGAGTAATCGTTTCTTGGAGCATTACCAACCACACCATAACTTGCTCTTAAAGCTAAATTATCAATGTATTTGGTGGTGTTTTTCATAAATGGTTCTCCAGAAATTCTCCAAAGAACAGATGCCGATGGAAATAAACCATAGCGATTATTAGGTCCAAATTTAGAGTTTCCATCTCCCCTAACTCCACCATTTACGATATAACGATCCATGAATTTATACTGCGCACTTACTAATAAACCAACAGAACGGCTTTGCGAAAATGAAGAATAAGCGGAGCCAGTTTGATTCGTTCTGCCATCAATGGAAGGATCGGCTAAAAAGGAAGAAGCTGTATTGGTTGCAAACATTCCTTGTCCTGTTCTTCTGCTATCGTTACTATCAAATCGGGCAAAAGTGATTAAATCGTGGTTTTTGCCCAATGTTGGCGTATATGCCAAAGTGATATTGGTAGCCATAGTAAACGAATCACCATCAGAATCTCCGGCATAATTTACTACAGCTTCAGAGAATGGACGACCTGTGGCTACTTGAGGTAAAAACTTTTTAACTTTTGTATTATTGATATCAGCCTGGAAATTTGCATTTAATCTCAACTTATCAGGGATGATTTGATATTGTAAACTAAATTTAGGAATTATCCGCTCTCCCAATTGCTGATTACTTGCTGCGAGCGCCATAGCCAACGGATTATAGGTTCCTAAAACACGGGAATTTGCAAAATCGTATACAAAGCCTCCCTGTGCGGTTGTAGCCGGACTAAAGTAGTTTGAGGTAATGTTTCCATATTCGTCATACTCATACACGGCCTGATTAGGCATTTTGGTATAAGCCACATCTCTCACATTTGCGTCTCTTGATCCACTTGGATAAAGGTTTTTGTTATCAATGTGGGTGTAAGCGATATCTGCACTGAAACGAATCTTGGTTGATACGGTATAATCTAAATTTACCCTTGCACTTAAACGACCCAAACTCGTTCCAACAGTTGTACCATTTTGATTAAAATAATTGACTGATGCACGGTATTTTGCTTTCTCACCACCACCCGAGATCGATAAGTTATGATCTTGTAGATAACCAATTCTGGTAATGCTTTCTAACCAATTGGTGTTATTGCTGTAATTGTAGTAATTGTAAGGATCGTTGCGATCGTACTGAAACTGTTTTGCAAAATCAGAAGTAGCAAATTGTCTGCCCGCATTGTAAAACTCTTCTAAAATTAACGAGGAATATTGATTACCCGTTAACATTGGTATCGCACTTGGCTGCTTTGAATAAGAACCTTTGAAGTTGTACGAAATGCTAGGTGGACCCAAAACACCTCTTTTAGTATTAATTACCAATACGCCGTTTGCAGCTCTCGAACCCCAAACCGCGGTTGCAGCAGCATCTTTTAAAACGCTGATGTCTTTGATATCAGATGGTGCAATGTTTAAAAGCTGACCATAATTATTTTCGTCTGATGTAGCGAAGTTAAAATCAGATGGAATAGTGATGTCGTAAGGCATACCATCTACCACAATTAAAGGATCTACCGCACCATTGATTGACGATGTACCCCGAATCCTAATCTGCATGGGTGCACCTGGATCTCCACTACTTGCAGCAATATCTAAACCGGCTAATCTACCTTGCAAAGCCTGATCAATTGATGCAGCTTGCATATCTTCCAATTCTTTTGCATTGATGGTACCTACTGCCGAGGTTTGATCTCGCTTATCGATACTCATACCACTCCCGTTATCCGTTTTAGCCCGCGATACAATTTGAACTTCCTCCATCTGGTTGTCTGCAGATTCTAATTGAAAATTGATCACTGCTTTATCAATGGCAATAGGTGCCGTAGATTTATAGCCAATGTAGGAAACCATGATCCTATAGGTTTTATCATTAACTGGAAGTGAATAGTTTCCATCAATATCAGTGGAAACGCCTTTCATTACCCTGCGGTCTTTATCTACAATGGTTACAGAGGCACCAATAATGGGCTGGCGATCTTTCTTGTCGATTACTTTCCCCTTCACATAATTGATTTGCTGTGCAGATGCGATAGAAGACAACAGCAAACAGCATAGTAAAATAAAAATACTATATGTATATTTCTTAGTCATGTTGGTTAGAATTGATATTTTAGATAAGAGTTGATCTGGTGGATAACTGTTCTATTTGATAGTACGTTACTTCTATCAGTAGCACCCAATAGTACATTCACTGTTGCACCGGTTACATCACGCAATGAAAGTGTAGTAGTGGTATTCATGACCACATTTATTTTTGATGCATCGCCAGAATCACTCTTGAGAAGCGTTTCAAATTCACCTGTTTTTTGTCCATCACTCACTACGGTACTTTTATTGATGATGTGGTATTGGATAAACTTATTGATCAATGTAACAGAAGCACCATCGGTAGCAGTGAAATTCGGAACGCCCGTAGTCACATTGCCTGGTAGCCAGCCAGCTTTTACAGCATTAACAATAGCCGCATTGGTTGGAATAAACACAGTATAACTCACCCCATCGGTTACTCCTGATATGGCACCAGTTGTTTTGTTATAAAGGGTAGCATTATTAAATAAAAATTGAAAGAAATTATAGTATGGGTCGGTAGCTAATGTACCGTATCTTTCGATGTGTTTACCAACATTTAGTGCGGTATAGGTTAAAGCCTCTTTACCATAAACTACAGCACCGTTTACAGGGGTAGTGTTAATAGAATCAACAGGGATGGTCTGTTTAGAAACTGCTACGCTATCTTGTGTACCTGCTGATAATAAGGTGTTGCGGTTATATTTGATATATTCTCCATTAGAAGTTTCCAAAATACCAGACCCAGATCTAAAATCGGGAATTGCCCTGTTGCCTAATGGAATAATATGTGTTTGCAAAATGCGTCTTAATGCTTGTAAATCTCCACGAATCGGCTGGCTTACAAAAAATGGTTCGTAAGAGAAGCCCATTTTCTTCAAAGTAACATCGGGGATCGGAATAATTACATATCTAATTGAAGGTGTTTTAAGCGGAATTGTTAAATTAAAATACAACAATGCCTGTTTCATGATATTGTAATCAGGATCGAGATTTACATTGCCATAAATTGTAGAGAATACGTTAGCATCCTGGCTTTTGTTAGAACCATAGAAAAATCCATTGCTCAATACTTGTTTATCGATAATATCGGTAGTGCTTTGCTTGGTTATATCACCCAAAACATTTTGAGTGATGGCAAATTTAGCTGGCCACAAAGTAGTGTTGTAAAGATGAGAATTAACATAATCGCGAATTAAATCTGGCGCAACAACATAAAGTTCATTCAAAGTATTTACGCCTTTTTTTCTCCAGTATTTTAATAATACGTTTTTTGCATAAGCATCAACAGCAGCATTTGTAGGTGCAATTACACTGTAAGAACCTTGCTGAGCATCATTGGCATCTACCTTCAAAAAGTTTTCGTTATTTGGCGAGAAACCCAATAGTGTGCTATAACTCTTCACATATACATTGGCTGCTTTCCCGGTTAATACTTCGTAGCGATGCGATATATCTGCATTTAAGCCGTATGTTACAAACTTATCCAACAAACTTTTGAAAGTACTGTATTCTGGTTTAGATCCAACATACTGATCAATGCTTAATGGTGGCGTTAAAACGCGGTCGACCACGTGAATGACGCCGTTTTCTGCAATGATATTTTGCTGATCGCCTAAAATATGAGCGGGACCAACATTACTGCCATTGTAAGCAATGTTAGGATAGAAAAAATTATAATCTGCGGCAGATAAACCAGAGAAAGCCATAAATGGCGCTAAGAAGTAGGTTATACTTTTATTGTTAAAATCGCCTGCAAAGTAAATTCCATTCCTATTGGTGGCGATGGCCTTGATAGGATTGCCGTTGTTGTCCTTCTCGTCATAGACAAAATCGTAATAAACAGATCTCCTTCTAAATGCGGTATTTTTGATGAAACCTTTTACAGAGAAAAAATCACTCAGTTTTTCCGTTTTTTCCCCATCATAAATCATTGAATAACGGACAATCTTCGAAGCTAAATCTGCAGTAATTTCTGTAAGCGAATTTTCTTGTAGGTAAGTTTTAAACGCCTCATCAGTTGGAGCAAAAACTGTCCAAGAACCCGCCGTGCTTAAGGTTTCCTTGTAGCCAGCCTTGTCTATACATTCCAAAAATTTGGTAAAAGTGCCCTTTGCCTGGAGCTGTTGATAGATAGGATCGCCTAAATTTTCGGGACGACCATAAAATTCATCAAACTCTTTCTTCCGGCAACTGCTCAGAATAACAATAAATGTCAAAATGACGATTAAAAATTTTGGTAAAATTTTACTCATAATAATTTTATTGAATGCCAACGGCCATAAAACTAATTGCAAAACAGTACGCTATGAAGGATCGGAAAATGAAATGATGAAAACGGAAAGAGCGTAGAAGTTTATTGCATAGATTCGCTAAACGAACGTTATTTTAAATATTTGGTTAAAGATTATTTGGTTAGTAAACTTGACTAAAGATAAATAGGCTATCAGGTATTCCCATCCTGTACCATCCTGTCATTTATTATGAAATATTATCATAAATGAAGTATCTGCTGGCGAAAGTTAATATAAATCGATTTAGTTGAATACTGGGGTTTAAATAGTAGCACTAATTCATCTTACTATTAGTAAAAAAATATCAAATTCGATCAAAAATAAGGCGTGATTACTACCGGGCCAATCAATCCAGATGGCATTACTGACCATTTAGAGGCATCAAAATCTTTATAATTTATGTTTACAAAATTGATTTCGTGGTATTTTCGCCATTCGATTTTTTTAATATCCATATCCCGGATTCGGTTGGCCATTAAATT
This sequence comes from Pedobacter sp. AC163, assembly GCF_979258665.1. Classification (NCBI taxonomy): domain Bacteria; kingdom Pseudomonadati; phylum Bacteroidota; class Sphingobacteriia; order Sphingobacteriales; family Sphingobacteriaceae; genus Pedobacter; species Pedobacter sp. AC163. Next base: position 374,087 of record NZ_OZ409872.1, read on the forward strand.
TACCACTTCAATTTTGATCGTGTTACTTCCCTGCTTCAGATATTTACCTATTCGGGCCTGAAACGGAATACTCCACAAAATTCCGACCTCTTGTCCATTTATCCAAACCCGGGCACTTTCATCAACCTGATTAAGGTTTAATACATACTCTTTAGCCGTTTTCGATTTCAAATTAAATTTGGTCGTGTAAACTCCAGTTCCAGAGAACGCATCTAGCTTAGGGTCGTTCAGTTTTGTCCAGGAAACCAATTGATTTAGTTTCTGATCTGAGGGAAGCTCTGGTCCTCCTGCAGTAAAGTGTAATAACCATGGTTGGGTAATGGCAATTGGCTGCCCGCTTTTATTCAGATACTGCCAGGCAATATTATCTGATTGATTTTTGGACATATTAAGAAAGAGCGCCTCTCCTGATTTAATCTGCACACGAACATTTTTACCTTGCATTGCAGCGGAGCCGATAAGTCCACTTTGCGGATCCAGAATAATCGCTTTTCCACCTGCGTTTACAGGGATTTGCGTATCAATATCTTTAGCCGTATGGTTTACCAAATAGTAATAAGTATCGCTATTCACTTTCCTTCTGATGAATTGCAAACCCGAATCGGTTAAAGCTTCCCTATTGATCGCAAGATTTGAAAGCGTTTGGGAAATATCAGCAGACAAAAGCACTTTGCCCGCACCTATTGGATAAACAAGTGAGCCATCTTTTGAAGGCTTAAACACTATTTTAGACAAAGCTGCCTTCAATTCAGCTCTTCTATTTTCAAGGTTAGCTAAACCCGGAACATCTTTAGGCAATTCCTGAAAAATAACCGTTGCGCCATTGTTCGCCAGTTGTAGGATATTATCCAAAGTTTCGGGGCTCATCAAATTACAAGAAGGGATAATCAAGACCTTAAAAGGAGAAGCATTTTCTGCAGTACGAAGCACTCCGTTCTCTGCCTTAGTTTTCGCCAATAACCTATCTGAAGCGAAATCAAACGAGTAACCAGATTTTGAAAGATTTTTAGCTAGTTTATAGAAAGCACTTGGATGGAGCCATTCATCCACATCGTGAACTTTTAGTGCCATATCCAATCCCTTCGCTTTATTCCAAACATCGTAAACCGGCCAGTAAATCAGCAATTCATTATCAGATGTACCCGATTGTAAGATGGATTGACAACGAGCTAAGTAGTTATTTAATCCCTGGGCATGCGGCCACAAACTGTTGTTCGGGTTCATTTCAACAGAGGCATAAAACAACCAACCCGGCCAGGGCACGTTTTCAGGAGAATTTGTAGTACCGTGATAAAAAATATGATTCACGCCCGAAAGGAACAGCTGTTCTGCTTCAGGCTTACATTGCGAATAGGATGTTTTAAAATGTTCGGTAAGCCAGGTAAAAGTTTCAGAAGATACTAGCTTTTTACCTCCGGTGTGCGCTGCTGAAGATGCAAATTTACTCATCATCGGATCAGGATCGACATTTCTAATATCAGCAGAATCTCTTCTCAAACCAGGAATATCGAAGGCACTAGAGCCAAAAGTTTCGGTTTCCGGTATATCAACAGCGCCATAAAGATCAAGCAAATTGCCTGGTGAACCATGAGATTGGTTTTTTGTTAATGATTTTAACGCATGTGCCCAGTTCGTCCAATTTTTTGTAAAATTTTCCAGCAGCAATTCATCCATGGTTTCACGGTAGTCGGACTTTAAACGAGCAATATTTTCATTCGTCGAATCTTTGCTTACTAAATCTTTTAAATGCGTGGCTAAATCATACCCTCGGTTCTTTTTAAATTGAGCGAAAAAAGTTGGGGTCCAGGTGGCGCCATACACTTCATAACTATCGTTGAAAAATGACCGTATTCCCTGTGGCTTATTCCGAAATGAATCGGTAAAGCGTTTTAAGTAAACATCTACCGAAGGTTTATCAAGGTGATCTAGTGTAAAACCCTCACCGCCAGGAGCGGCACGTTTTACCATTTGTCGGGTTTTACCGGCAAAAGCTGCATAAATTTGCCAAACACCAGATTTCGGCGACCAGCTTAAAGTGCCATCTTGATTAACAGCAGCAAATAAATCAGCTGTTTCACCATTTGGCCCGTAAGCGGTAACCGCCTGCAATTTGGCAAAATCCTGTTTAGTTTCCTTAACTTTTATTACCTCATTCAGCTTTTCCCCAGCAGTTAATTTATATTCCTGAACAATTAATTTTGTTGCGGCATTTTCTGGTTTTACCTGCGGACCACCAAAAGGCCAGCCTGTTCCGGTATTCATATCTACGCCCATCCCGAGCGAATTGGCTTGCTTCACGGTGTATTTTAATGCATTGATCCATTGAGGCGAAAGGAACGACAGATATTGCTTTTCATAACCCATGGCACCATAAATCGGTGTAATCTCTACCCCGCCCAAACCTGCAGCAGCATATTTTTGCAAAACGATGTTTAGGTTCTTTTCATCTACGGCATTTCCCATCCACCACCACCTCGTCCATGGTTTCATTTGGCGCTCTATCTTAGGCCAGGTGACTTCCTTTTTAGATACAGATTGGGCACTAGTGATATGATAAAATAAAAAGCCTATAAAAAGCAGCGAGACGAATCGTTTAGTTTGCATGATTTTTAATCTAAATGGAATACCTGTTCTAATGGAATTGATACGGGAGATTGGTCTGCATTCGTTTCCATGATATCGGCCATGTACGCCCACCATTTCTGGACTATTGCTGTGCTGCCCAAATCTTGTGATGAATTTCCATTTTGCTGTTGTACGGCAAATAAGGTATCAGTTTCTTCATCTAAAAAAATGGAATAATCACTGATACCATTTTCTCTTAGCAATACAGCCAACTCCGGCCAAATTGCATCATGACGAGTTTTATATTCATCCTTAAATCCAGGCTTAAGTTTCATTTTAAATGCAATTTTCATCTTTTTTTATTTCTATGTTTTAGGATAACAGAACCTCTTGCTATCATGCTGAAGGTTAATTTATATCAAAGAATCAATATGAGCGGCATTTTAAGGGCGGTCGTCGTTGCGAGCGAGTATTTCTTGACTGTTGCAATCTTCTCTTTTAAGAATGAGATTGCCACGAAACCATGAAAAATAGTTTCTCGCAAGGACGACCGTTTTCTTACTTCTCTGATTAATTTACTTTCAAACTAATATCCCTGTCATTATTTCCAGCAGATTTTATCCAAACAAGATTTGCTTTAGCATCATAGTACCAACCAGCAGCTTTATCTAAGGAATCGACGGATTTGAGCTTTGCCAACATACTGCCATTTTCGGAAACTGATTGTGGAGCTGTTCTACCATTCCAATGAATCTTTGCTAAATAAAAATGACTACCTGGTTTATATTTTCCTTCAGATTTTGAAATGTTTATCATTAAACGATTATCCTTTGAAGAAGATGTGATTTTAGTAATCGAAAAATCACCTTCTTTATACTTTGAAGTTAAGTTATCATCTTCGTAGAAATCATATTTTGAATCTTCGTAAGGAAAAACATCGAGTGTGATCACATCAACAGGCTTTTCTCCAGCGTAAATCATTTCTGGTTGCATTGGAATAATGCTTCCAGCCTTTACAAAAAGTGGGATTGTATCTAATGGAGCAACTACATGATGGTAACTTTTGCCGGCAAACTTTTCTCCATTATAATAATTAAACCAGGTGCCTTCTGGTAAATAAATAGACCGCGTAATCGCACCTTTGGTAGTTACCGGGGCAACCATAAAGTTGTCGCCAAACATATATTGATCGCCAATTTCGTAAACATTTTCATCATCCTGATGGTTCAAAACCAAAGCCCGCATCATTGGCAAACCTGTTGCATATTGCTGATGCATACTGCTGTATAAATACGGGAACAAACGGTAACGTAGCAGATCATATTTTTTAAAATTCTGTAACGCCTGTTCACCATAATTCCAGGGCTCTTTGTAACCGGGATGGTCCATTCCAAAAACAAGTGCAATCGGACTAAACATCCCAAACTGGACCCAACGGATGTATAATTCAGGATCGGCCTGGTGTTCGAAACCGCCCATACAATGTGCCCATGAACCCACACCTGAAAGGCCAACATTCAAACCTGCCTTTATTACGGGTGCAAAATACTGCCACTCACTAGGCCAATCGCCGGCGAAAATATAAGGATAACGTTGGATGCCTGAATAACCCTCACGAGTTTGATTCAGTCCACGAAAACCATTAAGCTTTTCAAACTCCAGAAAAGGTGCCTTGGCATAGGCCACGGGAAATAAATTATGTAGTCGTTCTGCTTCTTTACCTGTTGGCCCAACTTTCTCACTCTCATTTGCTAGTGCACCAAAAGCACTTCCTTCATCGGTTTTAAGAAATTTCGCACCCAATTTCGCTACCCGCATCACCCCATTATCCCACCACCATTGGGTTGCCTTTTCATCGAAAAAGTTAACGAATTCTCCTGGTTTTCCATTTTCTGGATAGGTAAAGCCTTTCTCCTGTGCTTGATCTAATAGATTTAATTTCTTCGCATTATCAAACCGCGGACGAAGATGTAATCCTACCATTTTGTAGTTCATGGCATAAATACTGTCAAACATTCCCTTTGGATTTTTGAAGGTTTCCCGCCATTCGAAAGAGGTTGCACCTTTCCCTCCCTTTTCGCCAAACAACCTCCAGGTAGAATCTAGCCAAAGCAAATCAACCGGAATGCCCAGCTCTCTATATTTTCTCGCCAATTCAACAACGTATTGGTCTGAAGTTTTATCTTCATGTCCCCAGGTTCCTCCGCTATATGTTCCTGCATGTAAACCAAGGGCAAATTGTGGTAACATAGGCGATTTACCAGTAATGGAAGTATAAGAATTTAATATTTCAGGAAATGTTGGTCCGTAAATAAAATAATAATCCAGTTCCCCATCAGCAGCCTTAAAACTGTACTGATCTTTGTTTGATGCGCCCATATCCCACTCTGTGGCAAAAGAATTATGGAAGAAAATGCCATAACCTTTTGTGCTCATGAAAAACGGCACCGGACAGTAATTTGCCTCCAAAATATTATAGGCGCCAATGGCATGGGGCAAACCTTTACCACGCCCAACATTTAATGTAACTTTTTTAAACCGACGGTCCATAAAATCCATCCTTTCACCAAAGCCGAAAAAATGCTCATCGGCCTGAAGCTTTTTAGTTACGCCAACTTTTGTAGCAGCTTTAGCAATTGACCCATTATTTTCAGCGCTCAAAAGTTTTCCTTTTAAATCAAAAACATCGATTTTAAATGGAGTTTTATAAATTTTAATTAAAATTTTGGCTGTGGAGATTATAAACTGATCTCTCTTTTCCTCCACTTTAGCAGTAACATTCGGCCAGCTATATTTAATGACCATTAAATTTTCATTTGCCTCGTATTTTCCGTTCCAGGTTGATCTGATTCGGAACATTTCCGGGGTACAAAAATCAAGCTTCACCTCGCCGTTTGTGGTTAGGAATGAAATTGCGTTACCATCTCTTTTAAAGCCCGATTTATAGTTTCCAATGGTTTGACTGGAAGCTGTAAATGAGATCAAAAGAAAAGCAAAAGCCAGATATTTTTTCAACATAGTGTTTGTGATGGATTATTGCTATTTTTTCAATTTATAAATCTCGGTACCGGCTAGTAAAAAGCAGCCTAATCCATAATCCTCAAAATCTGGCTTGCTGGTATAGGTTACTGGCTGTCCATCTTTTGGCTCTTTGCCTGTACCCTGTGTATACCCAAGGAAGCCATCTTTTTGAACCGCGTATTTTGCCATGCCATTCCAGGCTTTATTGATAATTGGCAAATAAGTTTTCTGATCTAAAATACCTTTGTTAACACCCCAAGCCATCCCGTAGATAAATAAGGCGGTTCCTGAAGTTTCCTTGCCCCCAAAATGATTGGGATCATGTAAACTTACATTCCAAAATCCGTCTGTGCGTTGCAATGGAACCAAAGCTTTGATCATTTCATGGTAGGTTTTCAAATATTCGTCATAACCAGCTGCGTTTTTTGGCATAATATCCAATACCCTGACCAGAGCTGCAACTACCCATCCATTTCCCCGCGACCAATAACAATCTTCGCCATTTGGCTCTTTATACGGCGGAACAAAGTCTTTATCTCGCCACCAAAGGCCATCCTTTGCGTTGTATAAACCGCCACCCTGTACGTTTTTGCTGTGTAAATACATTTTATACATGTAATCGTAATAGCTGTTATCATTGTATAGATTCCCTAACTTTGCAAAAACAGGCATTCCCATTTGCAAAGCATCTATCCAGGTCCAATCGTCTACTTTACCAGATTTAACCATCATATCAATCGATGCTTTTATATCTTTTATACGCTCTGGCTTTTTGTCGATGTTATAAAGGTCAATATAAGTTTGACCACAAGCATGATTGTCTGCATCTCGGGTTTTCACACCATCTCTTAATCCCCAATGATGTTTTTCGCCCCATTGAACGGCGTAGTCATAATATTTCTGTTCACGATTAACTTCATATAAAGCCATTAATCCTTCATAATAAACCGCCCTGGTCCAAAGGTTACTAGGCCGCTCTTTGTTGGTGATGATAGATTTACCAGCATCGGGCCATTTGTTCATGAAATAGGTATTGGTTAATTGCATGGCCTTTAAAACCGCTTTTTTATTTGGAATTTTCTGTGCAAAAACTAGCTGTGCTGATAAGCCAATGATGAGGGAGAAAAGGACTGTGAATTTCTTCATTATTATTAATTTATGTTTGTCATAAGATTTAAATCGGAAACAATCTCTTCAACCTTGATGCTTTTCAGATTGCCGCCTTAAGCGCTATGACAGCAGGTTTTCTAATTTGAATTTGGTTTAGGTTTTAACTCGTCAGGACTATCTTTTGTAAAAGTATCGAACTGAATTTTAGATGGACTTTCGAAAATATCTTTTACAGTATTATAGGCGACCTCATACTTCGGTTTAAAGTTGTCAGACATCATGTATCGTTGCAAGCTAAAATAAAGTTGTTGCGCCGCAGGCGAATCTTTTAAATCGGGACTTAGATTGGCACTCGAAATAATCAATTTGCCTTTACCCACTTTGGCCTCTAAAACTAAAGCCAGTTTACGATTGAGAAACCAAGTATCAATCGGTTGAACGATCGGCTTAAATCCTTTAGGGAAATCTTCCAAATTCATTACCTGCGCCTTATTTACAATTTCCCACCATTGCATATTGCTGTGGCTTTCAGTCGGGAAGTTTTCAAAGGCTGGATTTGCTGGATCGCAAAGAACGCCCAACGTATGCGGCGGACGCATTTTGAACCAGGATGTATTCCAGAAAACAGGCAAAAATGTTTGAACCACTTCTTTACCCTTGATTACTTTGCCTGCCGCGTTTAAGAATACATTTCCGCCTTCATCCAATATCTTTTTTGCCTGATCATCCAATTTGTCTGTATAATAAAAACTGGTCTTAAATTTTGGAAGTTCTGCCGGATAAACCCAAAAGCTCCAATCGTTGGCAAACTCGGTACCTTCAATGCTTACCTCTACATTTAACTTGGTGGCTTTTTGAATAGTTTTCAAATCAAATTTGATATCGCCAATTATAATTCCATTTGCAACAGGTAATGTTTGCGGACTAAAAGCGCCTTGAGCCAATGTTACTCCCGAAGCATCTTTTATAGTCCATAAAACCTTGGCATCTTTTAATGGCGCTTTGCCAAAGTGCGCAACTTGAACAGCTGCAGTTAGCGTTTCGTTGTTGGTATAAACAAATTTAGGAACATTAAGCAATGGAACTGTGCTGTTCGAAAAACGCCTAAATTCTTTGGCAGTGATGTATCCTTTTTCATCCCAAAAAGCATCCAGAACGCCAACCAACGCTGTTCCCTGGCCAGGATAATCATTTAGAGAAAGTAATTGATAACCATTGTAATTTGGGGTTCTTAAAGCTTTCTCAATTTCATTTTTATAACAAAGGGCTTGCAACTTTCCCGAAGCCATTAAAAAATCTTTGGCCTGGTCGGCCATATCATGATCGGCTAAATCTTCCTGAAACATCTCGAAGTTTTTCGGCTTGTAAACACCAGTATATTTTTTCATTTCCGCAAAATTTGGAAATGCACAATATTGGCCCATTTCGTGGGCTACAAAAGGAACGGTGAATTGTTCAATTTGCTTGGCGTAAGTGGAAATGCTCTCCGGTTTCTTACCCCAATCTAAGCCCCGGGCACCAGCACGAACCATATATTCATTATTTGGAATTACCGGCCAACTGCCACCTACTGAAGCTCCGGTGTACAATCTTCTCGAATCTTTTGCTTTCCAATAATTATTAAATTTTGTTAGATATTCTACCTGTCTGCCCCGAGGCTCGTTGCCATAGGCCATCATACAAAACGAAGCGTAGTTGCCGTAGTTTTTAGTCATCCGATTTGTTTCATCATAGATGAATTGATCAATTGGCTTCCCTTCTCCTATTGATGTACCATGATTGGCCCAACTTGGCCCTTCAGGTTGCAAATAAAATCCAGTTAAATCGGCAGCAATAAAAGCAGCTTCAGGTGGGCACCAGGAGTGGAAACGCATGTGGTTTAATCCATGTGCTTTAGATATTTTGAAAATTCGTTCCCAGGCAGCAACATCCATAGAGGGATAACCGGTTAATGGAAATTCGCAATTGTTAGCTGTTCCACGTAAAAATACCGGCCGACCATTAATTTCAAAACTTCTGCCAACAGCCTTAAACTCACGCATGCCAAACTGAACATTTTTAGTGTCCTTTTTACCATCTTTAGCAGTTAGAGTAGCTGTTAAGCGATATAAAGCGGGATCAAATTCATCCCACGTAGCAATGTTATCGCCCATTGGTAACTCTATTTCTAAAGTACCCACTCCATTTTTAATTTGATATGGAACCGTAACCGGCTTTACAGTAACTATATTTTTGGTGTTAAAACTTTTTGCAGATAAGGTAATCTTCCCGCTGGAAGAAATATTGGAACCTGCCTTTAGCTCAATTTTTACTTTTGCAGATTTTTTCTTTAAGTCTGGATAAATCTGAACATCTTCAAAATATATAGGAGAACCAGCCTGTAAAAACATCTTCCCCACTACACCATTCCAGTTTCCCTGTGTATGGTCGGTTAAACTGTGAGAATCCTGACCGACATTGATGGCTTTAATCCGATTGTCTATTAACAATGTAATGGTGTGTTTTCCAGGTTTTAAATTTGCTGGCAACTCGAAGTTTTGCGCCACCACAAAGGTATATTGCGTACCAATTTCCATATCATCAATCCAAACACGCGTTTCTGAGTGGGGATATTCGAGAGATAGAACCACCCGCTGCCCTTTCCAGTTTGCAGGAATTTCTACATCTTTCTGATACCATGCGGCACCTGTATAATGTTTTGCAGGGGTTAACCAGAAAGGAATTTTAAGGTTTCCTGGTTTACGGTATTTTTCCAAACGGGGGTGATAAAAATACGAACTATCGTAAATACTCCCCGTCCATTTTGTTTTAAGCGTGATATCATCGCCCTTTAAATTTTCTGCCATGGAACCTGGCAAATTGATGGTTTCTGGCAATTTGGTATTGTACCATTTAGCATTCACGCCTTCGTCACCAGCATCAATTTTAAACCTCCACTTCCCTGAAACAGAAATGGTTTGACCGAAGCTACTCGTTGAAAAAACGGTTAGGAAACATATAGCAAGTGCTACATATTTTGCAAACGACAATACTTTTATCTGCATAATTTTATCTGAAATGAATGCTAAAGCATTCTATATATTTGGTTAAGGGCACTATAATAGCATTAAATATAAATATGGGCAACCTGTAGTGTCCTGTTAAACCGTATTTATTCGTAGTGATTTTGAACTGTGTTCAAAGTAAAAATGGCATTGTTCGAGATCTTATTAATCAGTTTTTCTAGAAGGAGATCTCTCCGCTTTAAAAAACCGCGTTTGAGATGACGATCAATTAGACATAAGAATCATCCTCTTTACTTCAAGTAAGCTTTCAGCTTATTTTTTTTCAATGCTTTCAAGCCCTCCACAACTAGTGCGGCATTCACTTTCGCTCCATCTTCATTGGTATGTGTATGGTCCTTTTCTGTAAAATAGCTTTTAATTTGATCTGCTGATGAAACCGAATACTTATCTTTAATCAATTGGTTTAAGGGAATAAAATCTACATTTTCTCCCTTTGCAACTTCTTGGGCCCATCCGGCATAACTATCATTAACTAAAACTACCCTACCATCTTTAACCGGATTTCTTGGAATCGAGGAGCAAACAATTGGCGTTGCGCCTTTAGCCTTGATATCGTTTATAAACTTCCGCATATACCACCCATAGGTATAAACAGTTTCCTGTTTCTTTTTGATGGGGTTGAAAGTATTTTTGCTTTCCATGCCGATACCTTTTATAGTACCACGGGCACGGGCAGTATCATCAAGCGGACTGCTGTCGTTGTGCCCAAACTGCATCATCACAAAGTCGCCTTTTTTTACCTTGGCTAAAACTGCATCCCATAAACCATTGGTTTGAAATGTCCTGCTGCTTGTTCCGCCTAAGGCATCATTTTCAATATTAATTTTTTCGGTATTGAAAAAATTTTCAATAAAACTTCCCCATCCCCATAAAGCACCATCTCCTTTACCCTTTCCGTTTTTTACAGTAGAATCTCCAATTAAAAATAAGGTTGGTTTTTGTTTTTGCCTTAAGATCATGCAAGAAGAAAAGACGAGAAAGGCACCCGTTAAGATAAGCGCTAAGTATGTTTGTTTTGATTTCATAAGAATTTATTCTAAAAGGATAATGGTAAAGAATTTTAAGACTTCTATATTTTGTTAGGTCGTGTTTTGCAAAACACCGTGATTAATTTAAGATCCTTCGACAAGCTACAATTGACGTTTTAAACTTTCCATCATTGCCTGCCTGCAGCAGGCAGGCGAAATCGATTTTTCATCTGGAGAAGCTCCAGAGGAATGCCTTTGGCACAATTTCATTTTTTTCATTATTTTATTAAAGGAGATTGCTTCGTGCCTCGCAATGACGACCGTTCTTAACATCATTTATATTGATTTTCATGAAATAAATTACCCCTCAGCATGACAATCGTAACTGATGATACAGCCAACTCATTTTACAATAAATAATTTTTCAATTTACAGCCCTTCAATTTCTTAATTCCTTCTACTACCGATTGTGCATTTAGTTTAGCACCTTCCAAATTGGTGTGTGTATGGTCTCCAGGAAAAAAGGCTTTAACTTTTTCAGGTCCCAGCTCGTCATATTTATCGCCAGTAATTTTGTTGAGATCGACAAAATAAGCTTGCTCTTGCTGGGCTACTTCTGAGGCCCATTTTCCAAAGCTTTGATCAGCCCGGAGCACTTTCCCATCTTTAAATTGATTTCTGGGAATCATAGAAACCACAATTGGCGTGGCGCCTTTGGCCTTCGTTTCGCGAACGAACTTGCGAATATACCAACCATAAGTATGTACAGTTTCCACCTTTCCATCAGGCCAGGTTAACACCTTTGTTTCTTCGCCAGTTCCTTTCAAAACACCCCTTCTGCCTGCTTTTGTAGTGTCGGGTTCGCTACCATCGTTATGTCCAAACTGCATGGTTACAAAATCACCAGGCTTTAACGTTTCCAAAACTTTATCCCATCTTCCTTCCGAAAGATAGGTTCTGGTACTTCTGCCCGCCATGGCGTTATTCTCTACATGAATTTTGGTGGTATCAAACAGTGCGGCAATTGGTGTACCCCAACCCCAGGTTTCTTTATTTGAGTTACGTACGGTAGAGTCGCCAATGGTATGAAGTGCTGGTTTTTCTGGGTTAATAAATGCTGATGCAACGATAACTATCGCTGCAAATGCAAATAACTTTATTGATATTGACTTCATGTGTTTATATTCTTTTCAATGTTGTGGATATTAAACTGAGCTTTATTGATAGTAAATTCTTGTTATTTAAGGTTGTGAGCTGCAGCCTTAACAAGTACAATATTCGGTTTCGGCGCCTTTTTCATTCCATAACCAAAATAAAAACCAGTATGCGGCGGCTGGTTGTAGCCAACATTTTGCCATGCAATGCTCAGGCGATATTGTGGATCATGCATCAAGGTGTAATTTCTATGCTCCGTTGGAATAGTGGTGGTGTAAATTCGGAGACTTTGATTGTCATACGACCGAAGAACAAGCTCTTCACGCCAATCGCCAAAAAGGTCTGCACTTAATGTTGGTGTGGACTTTGTCCAGTTGTTCGCAATAGCGCCATCAGCGGTCAAAAGTCTTCCGCCATTGTATTTATCGATATGATTGCCATCTAAAAGTTCTCTGGAAAGATCTCCATCCCAGTAAATTAAAAAGTTGGTAGATCGTGGCTGTGCTCCAATTCTATTGCCCTTAATATCGAATAAACCGTTGGAACCGGACCACCACATTTGCGCACCAACCCGGGTATTGTCTATGTTATCTGCCACACCTCTGCCCACGTCTTCATCTTCGGATCCATGCCATAATATTTCCCCAGTTTTTGCGCCGTAAACTGCCACTCCAGGCCCTTTTGTTCCTTCTTCAATTTCGTGAACACCAAAAACTTCTAGTCCGGGTCTTTCGGGATCAAGATCGGAAACATGCAAAGCATCGCCATGGCGTAAACCAGTTGTGTATAAACCTTTTCCATTATCGTTCACACACATCGATCCGAAAATGATCTCATCTTTTCCATCACCATCCACATCGGCTACGCTTAAATTATGGTTTCCCATTCCTGAAAAGGGATTTTTTCCATCCTTTGAGTCAAAAACCCATCTGGAGGAAAGCTTGCCCCCTCGCCAATCCCAAGCTGCTAAAACGGTTCTACCATAATAACCTCTGGCCATTACCACACTCGGGTGAATGCCATCAAGGTAGGCGATACATGCTGTAAAACGATCAACCCGATTTCCTGAGTTATCATTTTTGCCATTACCACCTTTTCCACCCCAAGCGCTAATGTCGCCTCTCGCAGGAATGTAATCTGTAGTCGCCAAAGCTTCACCCGTTTTGCCGCTAAAAATGGTGAAAAATTCTGGGCCTTCTAAATTCCGGCCATTGCGATCGCGATAATCTTTTGTTGAATCGCCTATTACTTCTCCTATGCCATCAATCGTACCATCAGCAGTTTTACAGGCGAATTCGGCAATTCCGTCTCCATCTAAATCGTAAACCATAAACTGTGTATAATGAGCACCTTCTCTGATGTTTTTACCCAAATTAATCTCCCACAAAAATGTACCATCAACTTTATAAGCCTGAAAAATTGGTGGATCAGTTAGTCCATTTGATGAATTATCACGACTTCTACCCGTTTGGTGCAAAACAATATCATATTCCCCATCGCCATCGAGATCACCTACCGATGCGTCATTTGGTGTATATCCGGCTGGAGTTTTTAATGGAATAGTCAGATACTGATTTACAGCGCTTCTAGCCTTCAATAAAAAGGACTTGCCCGCTTCTTGCTCCTGATTTTTTATTATCGCCTTTACAAAATAGCTATTATCTAAATCAGGATTTATGCCGACATCAACAAAATTTGTTGCTTTTGATAGCGGGGTTTGATTCAACTTTTTCGCTATTGTATTGGCTGTTTTTCGATAAAGATTAAAAGTGATGTCATCAGGTTCAGTCCCTAAAATCCTCCAGCTGATAAATACAGAATCAGCACCCTGGCGAACGGCAACTACTCCTCTTCCCAGGTTTTCCATTTGGCGCTGGGCAGAAACATACAATGATGAAATGATCATCAGCAGCAGAAAGCCGAATTTTAAAACGACTGGTTTATCTTTCATCAAATTGTCTTCTTTTGGTTTTTGTTTTATTGAACAACATATGTACTTTTTGCAGTAACTGCCGATCCTTTTTCTGTGATCCCGTCTGTCTTAATTACAATTGTTCCTTTATTATCGCCATTGTAGAAAACTACGCTTGCTTCTCCTTTGGCATTGGTTTCTACTTTTGGTGCCCAAAAAATGGTTGTCCTCAAATCTTTATTTTTATTTGCAGGATTGCTATAATTGGGAGAGTAAAATGTTCTTGCACTATAATATCCGGTTAAGTCGAGGTTTAGTAAATGAAGATTTGTTGCACCGAGCGCATCCTGTTTTAAGTTAAGACTGATCACATAAACATCGGTACCCGAATTATTAATCAGGTGCTGCACTTTAACCTGATCAATTTTATCCATTCTCAAACTATAATAATCCCGCCTTTCGCCTACCAACTCTTCCCGATTATTGACTCTTATGATTGGCGTGATTTTTTTGCCATTTGAAATAAATGCAATCCCCTCTGATCCTACTGAATCTACATCTTCGCGAGGGTAAGCTCCACTTACTTTAGTGAGCAAGAAATGCTCAAGCCCGTTAAAAGCGTAATCGGCAGGAGTGATATTGAAAACCTGCTCAGGATAGCCAAACGTCATTACGGTTTCATTAAAGAGCACAACTTTCTTCTTATTTGGATCTGCCTTAATTTGAATATCATTTAAAGTAATTGAATCGCCGAACTTATAAATTTTATTATAATCCATGCGTTTACTGATTTCTGCTTCGATATTTTTAGCAAAATCTTGTAATCCTTTTTTAAAAGTGATAGATATTGGTTTGGTTGCCGAATCAATTTCAAGCCATCCGCCCTTCTTGCCTTTAGCATCTTGCGAAGAAATTTTTATAGGCTGATCGCCATACCACTTTAGTCCATCAATAAAATAATTTCCATTCTGATCCGTTGTGGTGGTAAATAACTTGTCGCCAGTAAATCCAGATCCAAATAATGTGATATTCATATTTGGGAGTGGTTTATTACCCACTTTTTCTCTCACAAAGCCTTTTATTGATAGCGCAGGTTCAGGCAGATAACTTACAGACATAGTTGTATCGGCAAATTTTCGCCATAAATACGCTCTCCAACCTTGTGTTAGCAAAAGCAAATCCAACTGCTTTAACCGTGAAGGATTTTTAACATCAAAATATTGCTCCGGATTTTTAATCTCGCCCTTAATTTCTGATTGAAGCAACAAGTAAGTCCGTATATCATTGCCATCATCCGGAATCAAACCATCAACAGCGGCCAGTGAGAAATTGGTTTTGACCGGCATACCAAAAGCATCAGTAGCTTTTACATTAAGCACTACTTTTTCGCGAGCTTGATAAGTCTGTTTGTTGGGTTTAAGCGTATAGGAAACTTTCTTTTCGTCAGCGATGAAAACCAAACGCTCACAGTGTGGTTTTCCTAAATCATCAACTAAAGTAATTACCGCAATACCGGCTGGAAAACCTTTGCTTGGAATAGAAACTGAAATACTTTGCTTTACCATTTTAACTGCTCCTGTGTAAATTTTGTCTCCCGCGTGTTTAATCACAACTGACAAAGTCTTTCCAGCAATTTCACTAAACATCATCTCATTGGCGGTAATAGATGCTTTTAAGTAAAGCGAATCGGCGGTTACATGTAACGACAAACCTTTTTTAAGTATTTCTGGAAGTGGCGTCGAAAATTTCTCATTGCCAAAAACCCCTACCGCTCGATAGGTTTCATTTATTTTGGGCGTGAAAGTAAATAATCCCATTCCCACGGCTGTGCTTTGAAAACTTGCTACTGTATCGCCTTTACTAGACACAATACTACCTGAAGCTTTGAGACCATTGCCTAAATCATCGTTCGTTTTAAAAGCCACCAAACTGTTTACCCCCTCAACGAGTGCCCCTCCTTCAGGAAAAAATGTAATTGTTTTTTTGTTGCCACTTTCGGCAATGCCAACAGGTTTTTTGTTTGCATTTCGCGTAGCATAAGTGGCATTTTCTTTCAGGTTGTTGGTGATATAGATACTTTTCTGGAATACGAATTCATCGCCAAAATTCCGCATCCAGTTGGTGTAAGCACGTATGTTATACCAACCCGTAGCGATAGAATCTGGTAATTTGAAATCTCCATTCCCTAACCCTTTGCTTAATAAAATCGTTTTTTTATCTAATATCGCCGATTGGGGAGAAACGAGTTCTACATATAAGTTCGCACTACTCGATGTAAGACTTGTGCTTTTTCCGTTCACCAAATAGGCGCTAAACCAAACATCCTCGCCAGTGCTGAAATAGTTCCTGTCTGTTTGCAGATAGACCTTTTCAAAAAATAACTTCATTGTTTTAGCATCGGGAAGCGGCTTTGCTGATTTTTGCTGTGCCATACCCAAGCAGGAATAGCAACTCACCACGACAAGAACAATGATATGTTTGATTTTCATAAGCGCTTAAATAGAATCAATTTCGAAATTATATTTTACCAACAATCAAATTCAGTATATTATGGTACAATTTGCCCTGCTTTGTTCGCCTCGTGCTTTCAGCTTGGAGGCTCATATAAGTTAAAGGTTTAGTTGTATTAGAGTTAATGGTATCTTTTGATAGTTCTCCCTTTCCAATTGTCAAAGCTTCTTCGCCATTTTTTGCTGCATTTCTAAACATTAATGTGTTGTTGCTTAACGATTGCCGCTGCCCGTAATAAACCGCACACAAAGACATCATCATAAACAAAAGACTGATACAAGGGAGCCTCATAAAAAGATATTGGTTAGAAAAGCATCTTCAGGTTAAATTGAAATGCTCTTTAAGTCGACAATTTAAAGACTAAATCATAAACTGGCATCCTGTGGTATCCTGTAATTAGATGTTAACATGCTACATTAACGATCTGAACCCTTTAAAGCGATATGAAATTATAATTGAGATATAAATGTTACTAAATTTAATGGAAACATCTTTTTAATGATAGAAACAAGGACCAACCATGCATAACCTAGATGGCAATATTGTAGAATAACATTCGCAAAAAAATAATCGTACAATTAACGTTTATTATTTTAAAAACTTTACATTTACAATTAGTACTGACCAAATATTATATAATGAAACTCATTGCACCTGTAAAAAGTGTTTTAATTACATGCTTAACGGCTTTCTTTGTGATTCCGTTAAATGCACAGCAGCCAAAAATCGTTAAAGTTAAGTTAGATCAACCCATTGCAAAGGTTCAACCCAATATGTGGGGTGTATTTTTCGAGGATATTAATTTTGGTGCCGATGGCGGAATTTACGCGGAACTCATTAAAAACAGATCTTTCGAATTTGCTAAACCTTTAATGGGCTGGTCGATTTACAGAAATAAACCGAGAGAAGGTGAAGTGTTGGTTGTGAACCGCAAAGAAACCAATGCGGCGAATCCCCGCTACCTCCAGATTAAAAAATTAACTGATGATTTCGAATTGATTAATGAAGGCTTCAAGGGCATAGGAGTTAAAAAAGGGATGCGATATGATTTTTCAGCGATGTACCGTCAGTTGCAACCTGGAGTGAAAATGGTGTTAATTTTGAAGGATGAAAATAGAAAAATTATTGGTCAGGGCAATTTCATTCCTGAAAGCACCGGCAACGACTGGAAAAAGCAATCGGTAAGTTTCGTAGCTACTGAAACCAACCCAAAAGCAAAATTCGGCATTATCTTTCAAGGGAAAGGAAATATCGATTTAGATATGATTTCGCTATTTCCTGGTGATACCTGGAAGAATCGTAAACAAGGATTGAGGGCAGATATGGTCCAGTTGCTGGCGGATATGAAGCCAGGATTTATCCGGTTTCCGGGTGGATGCATTGTGGAAGGAACTGATCTGGCGAACCGTTATCAATGGAAAAATACCATTGGCCCTATTGAGGAGCGGAAACTGCTGATCAACCGCTGGAATACTGAATTTGCCCATCGCCCTGCCCCAGATTATTATCAAACTTTCGGACTGGGCTTTTTTGAATATTTCCAGCTGGCAGAAGATATTGGATCGGATGCTTTGCCGATTCTTAATTGCGGAATGGCCTGCCAGTTTAATACCGGCGAAGTAGTGGCTTTAGATGAATTACAACCTTATGTTCAGGATGCGCTCGATTTAATTGAGTTCGCAAATGGAGATGTGAGTACCACCTGGGGAAAAAAGCGAGCCGAGCTTGGTCATCCAAAACCATTTAACCTAAAAATGATGGGGGTTGGCAACGAAAACTGGGGACCGCAGTATTTAGAGCGCCTGGCGATTTTTACAAAAGCAATCAAAGCAAAATATCCCGATTTAAAATTGATTAACAGCTCAGGAACCGATCCTGATGGCGATCGTTTCAATCTATTGAATACCTCACTGCGTGAAAATAAAGCTGATTTTATAGATGAACATTATTATCGTCCGGCAGACTGGTTTTTGAAAAATGCTGGCCGTTACGATAATTATCCTAGAAACGACACCAAAATTTTTGTCGGGGAATATGCTGTTCATGCCGATAAAAACGTAATTGGCAGCAATCGAAATAACTGGGAAAGTGCACTGGCCTCGGCTTCATTAATGACAGGATTAGAGCGCAATGCTGATGTAGTTCAAATGGCATCGTACGCACCGCTTTTTGCTCATATTGATGGCTGGCAATGGGCACCAGATATGATTTGGGTCGATAATTTAAATTCGTATGGTACGCCAGACTATTACGTTCAGAAACTATTTTCTACCAACAAAGGCACCGATGTGGTTTCCATCACACTTGATGACAAGAACATCATCGGACAAGATGGTCTTTTTGCTTCATCCGTAATCGACAAAACAAAAAAAGAACTGATCATTAAAATTGCAAATAACACCAAAGAAAGCCAAAGCATAATTTTTGATCTGGAAGGAAAAACTAAATTGAAAACCAAAGGGACAATTGAAGAATTGGCAAGTGAGCACTTAAGCCAATTAAATTCTTTCGAAAACCCGGTTGCCGTGAGTCCGAAGGCAGCTGCTATCAGTATAAAAGACAAGAAGCTGAGCACCTCGCTAAAGCCATATTCATTCAACGTTATTAAAATCCCATTCATCTCATACGCCAAACCATGAAGAAATTAATGTTCTCTTTCGCAATGCTTTGCATTAGCTATTTTGCAAATGCGCAAAGCGAAACGTTATTATCCGTTAAGCCTGCGGGCGATCAAATTGTTAGTAAACACATTTATGGTCATTTCTCAGAACATTTAGGGAGATGTATCTACGATGGGTTTTGGGTAGATGAAAACTCTCCTATCCCAAATAAGGGCAGAATAAGATTGGATGTGGTAGCGGCTTTGAAAAAAATAAATGTACCCAATTTACGGTGGCCAGGTGGTTGTTTTGCCGATGAATACCACTGGAGAGATGGTATTGGACCACGAAATGAGCGCCCGAAAATGGTTAATACCAACTGGGGCGGCGTAATAGAAGACAATAGTTTTGGCACACATGAATTTCTGGAGCTCTGCCAAATGCTGAACTGCGAGCCCTACATTGCAGGTAATGTGGGCAGTGGAACGGTTGAGGAAATGGCCAAATGGGTTGAATATCTTAATTTCGACGGCGTGAGCCCAATGACGGCAATCAGGAAGCAAAACGGAATGGATAAACCCTGGAAAGTTTCATTTTGGGGTGTAGGAAACGAAAGCTGGGGCTGTGGCGGCAACATGACCGCTGATTACTACAGCGATTTATACCGCCGATATGCTACTTATGCCCGTGATTATCCTGGTGCTCCGTTGAAAAGAATTGCCAGTGGTGCTAATGCAGAAGATTACCGTTGGACGGAAACCTGCATGAAAAACATTGGCCCAAATAGAATGTGGGGCTTAACACTCCATTATTATACCCTACCTACAGGGAATTGGGGCGTAAAAGGCTCGGCAACTAAATTCGATGAAGCACAATACTTCAATACGATGAAAAATTGTATTCGTATGGAAGAAATTGTAGCCAAACATTCGGCAATTATGGACAAATATGACCCTAAGAAAAAAGTTGCTTTAATTGTTGATGAGTGGGGGATTTGGACTGACGTAGAACCGGGAACCAATCCGGGCTTTCTTTATCAGCAGAATAGCTTACGCGATGCGCTAATTGCCGGCACAACCCTAAATATTTTTAACAACCACTCTGACCGGGTGCGAATGGCAAACCTGGCACAAACGGTAAATGTTTTACAAGCAATGATCTTAACAGAAAAAGATAAAATGCTGCTCACTCCTACCTATCATGTTTTCGACTTATTCAAAGTACACATGGATGCGAAGTACCTTCCGATAAATTTTACAAGTCCGGATTATACAATGGGTGATCAAAAAATTGCAGCATTGAATGTTTCTGCTTCGCAGGATTCAACCGGAGCCATTCACGTTTCGCTGGTAAATCTCGACCCGAAAAATAAAATCTCTATCAACACAGATTTAGGTGATTTAAAATGGAAAACGGTAACTGGCCAGATTCTTACTTCGGCAAAAGTAACGGATATCAACACGTTTTCTGATCCAAATAAAATACACAACGCAAAATTTAATGGTGCAAAAAAATCTGGTAAAGCACTTAAAGTAGATATTCCAGCTCAGTCTGTGGTGGTGCTTGAGCTGAAATAAACAGTATGAAAATGAAAAAGATATATCTCCTTTTAGCAGCAATGATGTGTTGCGCCTCCAACCTATTTGCACAATCAAATAAAGCCGTATATCTGTTTGCCTATTTTAAAAATAACGGTAAAGATGGCCTGCACTTGGCTTACAGTAAAGATGCTTACCAATGGACTGCCCTAAAAAATGATTCTTCTTTTTTGAAACCAACAGTAAGTAAAGATCAATTGATGAGAGACCCCTGCGTTATTCGTGGCGCAGACGGTTTATTTCATATGGTTTGGACAGTAAGCTGGAAAGATAAAGGAATTGGATATGCAAACTCAAAAGATTTAATCCATTGGAGCGAACAACAATTTTTGCCAGTAATGGCTAAACAGGAAGGCGCAAGAAATACCTGGGCTCCTGAAATTACCTACGATAGCCTTACTAAAACCTATATTATTTATTGGGCAAGTACCATAACAGGAAAATTTAATGAAACCGCTTCGAGCTTAGAAGATGGTTATAATCATAGAATTTATTTTGTAAGCACTAAAGATTTCAAAACCTATTCGGAAACAAAACTTCTTTATGAGCCAGGTTTTAACGTAATCGATGCAACCATTGTAAAGGACGAGGGAAAGTTTATCATGTTTTTAAAAGATGAAACCCGCGAACCGGCTCAAAAAAATATCAAGATTGCAACTGCCGATAATTTGACTGGTCCTTACTCAAAAGCTGGTCAAGCTATAACCGGAAAATACTGGGCTGAAGGGCCAACGGCAATCAAAGTAGGCAACGAATGGCTTGTTTATTTTGATAAATATCGCGATCATAAATATGGCGCCATCTTATCATCAGATTTAAAAAACTGGACCGATGTTTCTGAGAAAATTTTACTACCGAAAGGTTTGAGGCACGGAACCATCCTCACCATAAAAGAAAAAGAACTTAAAAAATTATTAAAGCAATAATATGATGTTAAGACGATTAGGCCTATCAATAGTAATGCTTTCAGCGATACAATTTGGCATAAAGGCCCAGGAAAAAATTATCGTAGCCAAAGGCAATCCGATTATCACGGATAAATATACGGCAGACCCTGCTGCCTATGTTTACGGCGATTCGGTTTACCTATACACCGGACATGATGTCGCCCCGAAGGGGAAGGAGAATTACGAAATGCATGATTGGTTAGTGTATTCTTCAGCAGATATGATCAATTGGAAGGAACATCCTTCACCGCTAAATGTTAAAAACTTTGCATGGGCAAAAAACGATGCCTGGGCCTCACAAGTAATTGAACGCGATGGAAAGTTTTATTGGTATGTAGCTATTTCTCACGGAACTATATATGGAAAATCTATCGGAGTAGCGGTTTCTGACAATCCCCGTGGACCTTTTAAGGATGCGATTGGTAAAGCGCTGATCACAAATGATATGACTACAGATGTCAAAATCAGCTGGGACGATATCGATCCATCTGTAATTATTGATGATGATGGACAGGCTTATTTATTTTGGGGAAACCAAAGATGCTATTATGCCAAGCTTAAAAAGAACATGATCGAATTGGATGGTCCGATACAAAAAATTGACGTCCCCGAATTTACCGAGGCACCTTGGATACACAAACGCAAAAACTGGTATTATCTTTCTTATGCATCGGGTTTCCCTGAAAAGATTGTTTACGCCATGAGCAAAAATGTAAATGGACCATGGGAATATAAAGGCATTTTAAATGAGATAGCTGGAAATTCGAATACCAATCATCAGGCTATAATCGATTTCAAAGGAAAATCATATTTCATTTACCACAATGGCGCCATTAATACTGACGGCGGCAGTTTCAGAAGATCTGTTTGTATCGATTATTTGAACTATAATAGCGACGGAACGATAAAAAGAATAGTGATGACCAGCGAAGGAGTAAAAAAAGCAAAATAAAGACCTTGATTAGTGATGAACATTATTATCTAGCTTTCGCTTACAGTACCTGAACTATTTTTGCTAAAACTGCTTCTTTTTTTTCCGCATCAGCGGAAGAAAAAAAAGCTCGAAGATAAAAGCTTAAAAGCTAAAGTAAAAGGACTAAAGCTGGCAAAACCGATTGGCGATAAATTATTGCCGTCAGTTTCAACTGACGGAAAATAAATAAAGCAACCAAGGCTTTAGCCAAATCCTGCAGTTTGAAAGTCTTTGTTTCTTGTAGCTCATTAATTACCTAAACCCGACAGCAGCGAAAATACTTTTTGTTTGCAGCAACCTTGAATACACTGTCATGCTGAGGCACGAAGCATCTGCAGCCGATGAAACACCTGCCTACGGTAGGCAGGGATGCTTCGTACCTCAGCATGACAGAAGCCGACAAAAAGATTGTAGCGAATGGCGGGAAGCAGATAAATAAACTTCGTTAGCTAACT
Source organism: Pedobacter sp. AC163 (assembly GCF_979258665.1). Taxonomy (NCBI): domain Bacteria; kingdom Pseudomonadati; phylum Bacteroidota; class Sphingobacteriia; order Sphingobacteriales; family Sphingobacteriaceae; genus Pedobacter; species Pedobacter sp. AC163. Next base: position 396,967 of record NZ_OZ409872.1, read on the forward strand.
ATTGGTTGCTAAGATTTGCTAACCTTTAAATCTTATCGCATCAGTCTTACTTCGTAAATATTGGCAATTCTGGAACCTTTGCTAGCTTCAAATTTTACGGTGATTTCTTTATTCATTAGAGATTCTGGTATTAAGATATCCTTCGAGAAAAACACATTTCCATTACTTCCATCCATTGAGATTTGCGTTACAAGTTTGCTATTAATAATCACATCGAAAGTTCGGTTTTTTTCGGCTCCATATAATAATAGCCTCACTTTGCGAGCTTGTAAATCTTTGTTTTTCAACACATAACTAAACCAACCAGATCCATTTCTAAAATGTTGATCGTTGAAAGTTCCATTTTCCGTTTTCTCACCTTTCAAATCGTGATCAGTCTCGGGTTGCTGTTCGCCAGTATTTACAAGATCAATTGTTGCCAATTCTAACTCCTGTTTCTCCTTTTCGGCAAGCTGAATAGCCTTCGCCCGTTCTGGTAAACCTTCTATCGTAGCATAAGGGAAATAAATCACGTATCTTTTCTCCTCTAAATTATAAAAAGGAACAAGCTTTAAATCTTTGTATTTCGGTTGATAAATTAATGTTGCAGCACTAAATTCCAATGCATTGTTAGGTAAAGGTTTTACCTGACTGGCAAGGGTGCTTTTAGTTCCAGTTACCAAAGGCGCTTCGTTTATCGGTAAAAGCTTACCCGATGCAATATGTCCCATTCTGCTACCGTCGGCAGTGATATTCGGCTGGTCCAGCGTATCTAATGCTGCTGCCAAAACCACGGGACCATGCACAAAGGAAACCCAGTCAGATCCATCAGGCATAAATTCAGTTGAGGTATGCATTGGTAAAATTACCTTAATCCGATCGCCTGTTGACCAAAGTCTGTTAACACTTACATAACCATTTTTTAAATCTTTCACTTCAACAGATTTTCCGTTAACAAAAACCTGCATTTTATTTTTTTCAACCCAAGAAGGATAGCGGAAGTTCACAGCGAATTGCTGTTTTTTCGTCAGCGAAATTTCAAGCGTGGTGAAATCGGTGTTTGGAAACGATGTTCTTTGAACAGCTTTTATCCCACGTTCTTTCCAATCAACTTGCGATGGAATGAAGAGGTTTACAAATAGATTTTTTTCATCATGAGCATAAATCAACTCGCCGTATTTACCATGGTTTTCCAATCCTGATCCCACGCAGCACCAAAAACTTTCCTGAGGATTCGAATAGGTTCGGTAATGCCCGGGACGCATCGGGGTAAAATACACAAATCCACCTTTGCTGCGTTGCGAAGTAAGAATGTGGTTATAAAGCGTTCGTTCGTAATAATCTAAATAAGTGTTTGATGGATTGGCAAGAAACAGCTGCTTGGTGAGCTTCAGCATATTGTAAGAATTACAAGTTTCCGGTCCTTCCCTCGACTCAAGCATCGAAGAAAAATCGTTTGAAGGATGAAAATGCTCCCTCACACTGTTGCCACCAATGGAGGTGGTTCGGTGGTTTACAACTGTTTTCCAAAAAAAATCTGCAGCGTTTGCCATTTCCGTATCGGCTGCTACCAAGGCAATTTGTTCAAACCCAATTACCTTCGGAATTTGAGTATTGGCATGCAAACCATTTAAAGAATCTTTATTGTCTTCAAGCGGATTTAAAATAGAGTGATCTGAAAACTGCTTGGCCAGTTTAAGATATTTTTTATCCTTAGTAATTGAATATACGTTGGCAAAAACCTCATTTAAGCCGCCATGTTCACTTTTTAACAAAGTTTGAATTTGCTCATCGGTTAAACCCGACACCAAATCAATGCACCAATCGGTGAGCTTAATGAGCATTCCTTTCGCCCTAATGTTTCCAGCAATAGCATAAGCATCGTAAAGGCCGGCGTAAATTTTATGAATGTTGTACAATGGAACCCATCTATCATTTAGCGAGAAACTTGATGATTTTATATTGCCTGCTTTGATCTGGTCCCAAATTTTCTTTCCGTCAGGCACCCCGGAAAGATAACCATTACCATTTTTAATTTGACATTTCTCCAGCTCATCGATCATATAATCAAGCCGCTGCTTTACTTTTAAATCGCCGGTTGAGGCATACATTAGTGATAGTGCCGATACATAGTGGCCACCAATGTGCCCATCTAAACCCGTATTTTCCCAGTTACCGTACGAACTAGATTTTGGTGTTAAGCCAGCCTCTACATGGTATGGTGCTAAAAGTTTATCGGCATTTAGCGAGAGCATATAATTTTGATCGGTTTGCTGAGCAGCCAAAAAAGGACTTTCTAGTAAACGCACATCTCTCAACTGAAAAGCGGTGAGCTTCTGTTGCGCCATACAGCATACGTTAACAGTAAAGAAACAAATAAGGGATAGAATGAATTTCATGATCGTTTATTAATTTCCATCAGGTTTGATTAAGCTGCTATTAGGGCTTTCAGGCCATTTCCAAACTGATGGGTCATCTGGTTTTGATGGATCAAAATTAGGAAAATCGTTCACAATATATTTAGCAATGCCAAGCTGCTGAGCTTTAATTCCTAAAACCACGCACTTTGCAATTTCATAAGCCCCGTACGGGTTGAAATGTGTATTGTCTGCCAATGGTTTATCCTGGTCGGGATAGCTATTTGCTGGATAATGAACAAAGGCTTTTTTAGATTTGTCTTCGCCCAATGCATCGTACAATTTGGCTGTCATCACATTAAGATCAATTAAAGCAACGTTTTCCTCTTTAGCTACCTTCCTTGCGGCATCTGGATAATCGCCAAGTGTATTCTGTGTTTTTCCATCTGCTCCAAAAGATCTTCTGCTAGTAGAAGTAACAATTACAGGGATTCCACCGATTTTCTTAAATTCAGAAACAAAGGTTTTCATCCGCTCCGTATAGGATTTATAAGCTCCATCATTGGCGCCTTTTTCCTTTTGATCGTTGTGGCCAAATTCTATAAACAGGTAATCGCCTGGCTTTGCAATACTCAGAATTTTATCCAACCTTCTGCTTCCTTGGAAAGAGCCCAATGTGAGGCCAGATTCTGCATGGTTGGCAATGGCAACACCAGGCTTAAAAAACCGGGGAATCATTTGCCCCCAGGATGCCCAAGGTTCATTTTCCTGATTGACAACTGTAGAATTGCCAGCCAAAAAAACAGTAATCTGATCTTCAACTTTTGTAATTTCTAAGCCTGCTAATGCTGTTTGGTGATCAAACTCTAAGGTTAATTTATCGTCCCAATCTAGTTTGGTAAGCTCACGGGGTTTCAGCCCAACAACCCTCCCATCTTTAATGTTTTTATTTTTTACATTGACAATGAACGATTTGACCACATATTGGCCTGCTTTAGTTTTAACATCCTCTAGCATCAGCCGGCGGGATTCTGCTTTAACCGTAGTTAACGACGATTCTTTTGCATCTCCCAATGTTAATGTTACCCTATAATTTCCCTCTGGTACCGCTACCGAAAAATAAAACGGCTTATTGCTTCGCACCAAGTCGGCATTGAGCAGGTTTTTGCCTCCCCGGTCGATTCCTTCTACCTCACTATCAAAATCGAAACCATATTTTTTGTTATTCGCAAAGCTGGTTTTTGGTAAAATTTTGATGTGGTTTTTTGCTGCCTTGCCTGGCCCAAAGTCAAACTTATAATCTATACTTTGCGCTCTTAATTGGTGGCAGAAAAACACAGCGCCGCTAATTAATATCAGTTTTTTAAAATTCATTTGCTTTTTTTTCGATGGTTTTTCCGTGGGTAGATGTTTTGTTTCCGGCGATGCGTAAATAGATCTTATCCGCACTGATATTGGTGGCATAGTTGGTCCATAAATCACCCGCAAATAAAATTATTGTACTCATAAATGGAACGTTCAAACCGCAATCGGTACTGGAAAAATATATTTGGTTAAGCAACTGAAAACTCAATTGCAACCAAATATGCAGAAACAATTTTTATTTGCCATCCTGTAGCCACCCGTCCAAATCAATCAAGAAAAAAAATCAAACTAAAGCTATTTTAATTTGGAAATAATTTCTGTTTGCGCTGCCTTTAAACCTCCTCCAGTTACGTTTAATTTTATTTTTCCTGGATTAACGGTCGACTCTACCAGAACCACCAGTTTTCCACTAAATAATTTCATGGTAGGTTTCTCAAAACTCTCTAAAGAAGTGGCATCGCCATTACACACAGCTTTAAATTTTCCATTACCGCTCACATCAAACTTGAGTTGTTGGCTGGCTGTAGGACATAGATTTCCGTCTTTATCAACGACCGAAACGGTAACAAAAGACAAATCTTTTCCATCTGCATCAACTACGCTCCGATCTGGAGTAAGTACAATCTTATAAGGCTTACCTGCAGTTACTATTTTCTCTTCCGCAGCTGGTTTACCCTGTGCATCGAAAGCTACAACTTTAAGCGTTCCCGGTTGATATTTTACACCCATCCACATCAGCCTGTATCTGTTTTGAGGAGAGGTTTTGTCTTTTTTACGAATACCAAGGCTTTTTCCATTCAAAAAAAGTTCAGCGCTGTCATAGCTGGTGTAAACAAAAACGGGTGTGGTTTCTCCAGTTCTATTTTCCCAATTCCAATGTGGAAGTAAATGCAATGTTGGTTTAGTTTTGTTCCATCGGCTTCGGTATAAATAGAACCGGTCTTTTGGCAAACCTGCTAAATCAGAAATTCCGAAATATGAACTTCTTGAAGGCCAGCTATTGTCGTAAGGTGTTGGCTCGCCCAGGTAGTCGAAGCCAGTCCATACAAACTCCCCGATCACCCATGGCTTATCATCCTGCATCACAAAATCATCATCGGGAAGATTAGACCAGCTGCAGTATTCCATATCATAAGATGAAGATTGGAAATCATCATACTGCTTATCTTTGGCCTTAACCACCGGAAATTTATAAACTCCTCGCGAACTTACTGTAGAGGCCGTTTCAGAGCCTAAAATAAAACCTTGTGGGAAAGCCTTGTTGGCCTCCTCGTAAAGATGCACCCGATAATTTAGTCCTGGAATATCAAGAAGTGCCCCGAAGCCCGATTGCATAGTAGCCTTAACTTGATCCATTCCTACAGTAACCGGACGAGTAGGATCTTCACGATGAAAAATTTCCTGTAACCATTTTGCCCGTTTAACCCCTTCGGCTCCAAACTGATCTGGCACTTCATTTCCTGAACTCCACATCACAATACTCGGGTGGTTTTTATTTGCCTGTACAAGATTTACGATATCTTTCTCAGCATCAGTATTGAAATACAAATGATAACCATTTTCTACCTTTGCTTTTGCCCATTCATCAAAACTTTCTGCCAGGAACATAAATCCCATTTCATCGCAAAGCTCCAATTGTTCAGGCGAAGGCATATTATGTGAACTCCTGATTGCATCGCAACCCATATCTTTCAAGATGGTTAGTTGTCTGCGTAACGCGGCCACATTAATCGCGGCTCCGAGCGGACCTAAATCATGATGTAAACAAACGCCTTTAAATTTTCGTACTTGTCCGTTTAAACTGAAACCCTGATTGGCTTTAAAACTAATGGTTCTGATGCCGAAACGAGTTTTAACGATATCTTTAACCTGGTCACCATCGTATACTGTAGAAACAAGCGTGTACAGATATGGGTTTTCGGGGCTCCATAATCTTGGTTCGGAAACGCGAATATTCTGATCTGCCTCCTGTCCAAAAAAAGATTTTGCAGTATCTACAGCAACCTGTTTACCCGAACTATCCAAAACCTGATTAACCAGGCGCAAGTTTGAGCCAATTAGTTTTGTTGTTACGTTCACCTTAGCAAATCCCTTTTCTACCACCGGAGTAGTGATGGTAATGCCCCATTGATCAATGCTTTTCTCTTCTTTGATAATGAGGTGAACATTGCGATACAACCCTGCACCAGGATACCAACGGGAAGATTTTGGCTTGTTATTAAGGTGAATGGCCAGCACATTATCTTTTGATTTCAGTTCATTGGTAATGTCTATATAAAAATAATTGTAACCATAATTCCACTGCCCTACTTGCTTTCCGTTAAGGTAAACCCGGGGTTCGCTCATTGCACCATCGATTTGCAGCAACACTTTTTGCGTTGAAGTAACGGCGGGAAGAGTAAGTTTTTTCCTGTACCAACCTTCGCCAATGTAGGGTAGAGCACCCGTTCTACCTGTTTTTTCAGTCGGCTTTTTTTCACCATTCTGCGTGATGGCAGTAACTTGTTTGTCTATTTCCTTATCGAAAGGACCAGAAATAGCCCAATCATGAGGAACCCGAACGCTTTGCCATTTACTGTCATCAAAACCTGGTGCAGCCGCATCGGCAAAAGTGCCTTTAGAAAATTTCCAACCATCATTAAGTGTGATTTGGTTTCTTTGCGCTAAACCTTGAAAATAAACGGATAAAAGAAGCGATAGGATTAAGATTACTTTGGATTTGAACATTGGCTTATTGCCTTTTACCGGCGTGGTTGTGGTTAGGATATATAGGTTTGTGAAGAAACGAAAGATTTCACAGAAAGTCAATTAAAATAAGTAAAACATGGAAATTGTTATATTTGCTATGCTTGAAGAATTAACCTAACAACATCAACCAACCATTGATCTACGCATATTTAAAAAAAATAATGCAAAGATACGATCATTGGTAGCGGCTATCCATTATGACCTATAAATTAAAATCAGACAAGAAGATAAAGGAGGGTTTTGTTGGCCAACAAATGATTGTTCTTCCACCGAATGTTAAAAATTCTGTTGTTAAGAATGATTTAATTAATCAGTTGTATCTCACAGCCATAGGCTATTATCCACATGCGATTTACCATAGCAGGGAGCGTAAACTCGGGTGTAGCGAATACATATTGCTCTATTGTATCACAGGGAGCGGGTCTGTAACCATTGAGGATCAAAACTTTAAGCTTAATCCCAATCATTTCATCATTCTGCCGAAACAAGTTGGGCATAAATACGCAAGTTCACAAAACAACCCGTGGACACTTTATTGGATACATTTTAAAGGCGCCAGTGCTGATATTTTTTATCGTCGATACTTGGAAAATATTCAAACCCCTGTTTTCTCTGCGTATGACGAAAAAAGATTTCGAGAATTTGAGATGATGTTGAAAATACTCGGGAACAGCTTTGAGAATAGAGATTTAGAAATTGTAAACTTGAGCCTACAGAATTTTTTGGCACATTTAATCTATTTCAAAGAGATTAATCCATCCCATACCGAATTGGATAAAGTTGCCAGATCGATTGCATTTATGAAACAAAATATTGCACTCAACTATTCGCTTCAGGATCTGGCAACCGCACAACACTTGTCTGTAACCCACTATTCCAGACTTTTCAAAGCAAAAACCGGACGTTCTCCTAACCAATATTTTAACGAGTTGAAAATACAGAAGGCTTGCCAGTTTTTATATTTTAGTGATTTGAATATCAAGGAAATCTGTGTAGAGGTGGGTTTCTCTGATCAATATTATTTTTCACGATTATTTAAAAAAATGATGGGCATCGCTCCTGCTATATATAAAAACCAACATAAACGGTCTTAGCAACAAACAAGAGCGATTAAAAAGGCAATAAAATAAGAGATAGTTGAGGCGACAAAAATGAAAAATCGAAGTAGATCATGTCTCTAATTAATTATGTACTTGCCAACTTTCCCAAACCTTCAGTAGCCAAAAGCAGCAAATGACTTTTCGCTCCGAAATGCATTGCATCCAAATCAATAATAGAATTGAAAGTTTTGACCGCTTCATCTATTTTCCCTAAACCCGCGAGTCCAAGTCCTGACATATACAAACAATGAATTTTATTCCGCACATTCAAGTCATCATCAAAAATTAACAGGTTAGGCAATGAAACAGCAAAATAGTCTAATACCACCTGATCTTCCTGATGGGTTTGTCCATAAGAAAGCAAATCATTAAAGATAATATTAGCTTTATCATCCTCTCCGAGTTTTCTCCAGGCCAAACCCTGATAAAATATTTTATCGGGCTGTTGGTCATTGTAAAACATTGCCGCCCCTAAAGCCGAATTTCCTTCAGTCGCCTTTTGATAACAAGCGATTGCAATGTTACAATATTCTTCATCGGTATTCGATTCACTTAACCTTTCGTAACACACACCTAACCAATAAAATACATCATTTTCTGCTGCGCCATATAACTTTCCTTCACCCAAATTGTGTGGATATGTCTGCGCTTCCTGAAGCAAAGAAAGTGCATGATCATACTTACTTTGCATACCATAAGCTTTGGCCATTTCAATTAAGGCGTACAAGTATTGACCAGAAACTTTGCCTTCACCTCCTTCCCATGGATGAAACTTTCTGGACATGATTAACTCGTAGGCCTTTTCATGTTGACCGATAAAATTATAGATAGACAATCGTTCCAAATACAGATCATCACGTTGCAAGACTATTTCTAAATGTTCCTCCAGAAATTTCAGGCGCTCAGTAACTCCATAGTTCAATCTTTTGTACAACTGATCGAGTTCCATCAATACCCGTGCATCGGTTTTATCTAAATTAAAGGCTTTTTGAAAAGAAGCCAATGCTAAATTCGGCTGATTAAGTTTGTTAAAATAAGCAATACCGAGATTTCTATGAGCAGTGGGAAACTGATCGTCAATCGAAACGGACAGTTCCCAACTTTTGATGGCCTCATGGTATTGACGTTTATCGTACCATAAATTACCTAGATAATACGGTGCTTTAGCATCTAATGTTTGATTGGCGATGGCATATTGCAAAACCTTAATATCCGTAAGTTTATTTGGAAAACAGAGATAGGAATTCGCTTTAGAAGCGAGTTCAACATAACGGTTTGCAATCTCGATCGTTCCAGATTGAGCAGAGAACCAAGCGAGGTAATAATATACCATTGGAGAAGTATTTCCATTTCTTTCGGCCAGTTTTAAAAACCTGCCGGCTTCTCTAAATAATCCTGCAGCCGCATAGTCGATGGCATATTCCAACAAATTATGTTCAGTACCCCGAGATAAAATCAACACTTGATTAAGATTCAGATTGGCTTCCTCGATATTGCCGATTGCCTCATTAATCAAATACCGTTCAAACCTCGCCCCTAAATTAAAACGATCTTTTTCTATAGCGATTGAGCAAACTAGCAAGGCTTTTTCATAATCTTTTAAATATCGTAACACCGTTGCTTTCAGTGCCCAGGCTTTGCTATTTCCCATGTTTCGGTTCAAAGCCTGATCTATATGTTCATCAGCCAGCTGATAATCTCCGCGGAAAACATCAATTTGGGAAATAGAGAAAAAGGCGGTATCCTGCCATGCTTTACTCCACGTAGCTTTATAAAAAGCACTATATGCCTCGTTAATTTGATCCTGATATTTTAGACAAAAGCCCAAATTGTAATAGGGTTCGCTATCGTAAGGATTGGGGTTTCTACCTATTGATGTTGCAACAGCATTTTGAAAATAGGGTTCGGCTTTTTCAAACTGACCTCTGCGTAAATACCAAAGTCCGAGTGCGTTGTTGTTGCGCAAATCAGACGCATCTCTGTTTAAAGCTTCTTCATAGTATGGAACCGGACTGAAAGTAGCGTGCCTGTACTGCTCCAAATGTTGACCAATCAAAAAAAGCTGTTCATTGCTCTTCGCTTCTTTCGGCATTAAGGCTGGCTTAGCCGCTTCTGGCATCTCATTTTTTTTGTTTTCAGCGGGCTGATAACGAATCAGTTCATTTCCCTGCTCATTCAAAACCTGAAACAACAGCTGTTTCTCATCAAAATCAGCCTCAATCGCAATCGAATCCTCGAAAATTTCTTCGGGTTGAAGATTTACCTGATTGTTGTAAGGCAATTTGCCTCCAATGGAAACGATGATTTTACTTGCAGGCTGAATAGAGGTTACCATTATTTTAAAGTTGAGTTTACTTTCTTCAGCAGTTACAGTGAGTAAGATATCTTTTGTTGCATTTTTTACTTGTCCAAGTTCGCGATAAGGCAGAAAATATTGGGTAAATGTTTTCTCCTCGTAAGGCATCAGCCAGGTAAAATCAGGTTGATTATCAGTGAATACTCCCGTCATCAGTTCAATATAGGGCCCATCTTCATCAGTAAGGTTCCTATCCCAAGCTTGCCCGAAATCACTATAACCCCAGGTCCATTGTTTTTTTCCTGGCGAAACATGGTGATTGGCTACATGCAATAGCCCCCCTTTTGAGTCATGCTCATAGCCCCCCATAAAGTTGTAATCGGAGTTGATGGCCATATATGAGGTTGGAACGGGAATGTTTTTATATCTGGAAATATCTGTTCCAGGAGAATAGTCTACTTTGTAATATGTTCCTGTTGCAATTGGGAAGGAAGAAACATCACGTTTGCCGTGGTCGAAAACGGCATTCACATCCGGTGGGAAAATGGATTGATAATCATCGTTAACTTTTACGGCTGGATTTGCCCACCACAAAAAAGTTTGCGGTAATGGTGTCCTATTAAACAATTTGGCCTTAATCTCCACGTATGCCCTATCTGAATACAGGGTAAAACCGACCAATCCCTTCGTTCCAAACATCCTTTCCACCTCATTTATCCACACAGTTTTGCTTCCATCACTGTTTTCGCTGGTATCAAAATCAATCGCTTCGAAGGTGCTTGGTCTATGGTGCTGAGGCCAATTGAATTCAATTCCGCCCGAAATCCACGGTCCGGTCAATCCAACCAGCGCTGGTTTAATCACCTGGTTATAATATACAAAATGACGTTTTTTTATTTTATCGTAAGCCATTTGGATACGCCCACCCAATTCGGGTAAGATCATAATTTTGATATAACGATTTTCCAAAAACAAGCCTTTGTAGGCCTTGTCTGTTTTTTCATCTTCAATCTTTTCGATTACCGCGTTTGGATACACCACGCCGCTACTCCCCTGATAGACACGTTTCTCGAAAAACATAGGATTTTTATCAGGTTTACCGATACCGTAAGTAGGAATGATCACTTCTTCCTGCCAAACTTTTACCTCTGAAATACTCATTATTGATGTTAATTTTAATGTCCTACAAAAGTGCTTTCCAATTCCTCTAACGTTTTTCCTTTAGTTTCCCTTACCTTTTTCAACACGAATAAAAACCCAAGAAAGCATATCACCGCATACAGGTAAAAGGGCCCATAAGTACCGAGTTTTTCGGCTAAAATTGGAAAGGTGAAAACTAGAATAAAATAAGCTCCCCAAAGCGATACAATTGCTACAGAAGAAGCGAGCCCTCTAATATGATTGGGGAATATTTCAGAAATCAATACCCAGGTAACCGGCGCCAAAGAGCTGGCGTACATACTAATCGCAATGAGGACGAAAACAGAAACTAAACCCGCAGCGGCACCACTTTGTAGCAAATATGCCAGTATAATATAGGTAATCGATAAACCAATTGAACCGAAAAGCATTAAAGGTTTCCGCCCGAGTTTGTCTACCTGCCACATGGCAAAGAACGTAAATACAAGATTTACAATGCCGATTGCAACGGTTTCAAAAAGCTGCCTATCTAAGCTGGCCCCAACAGATTCAAAGATGGTTGAAGTATAATTGAAGACGACATTGATTCCACATAATTGCTGAAATACTGCAAGGGTAATCCCCACCAAAACTGCAGGGCGTACCGCTTTTGCAAAAACAGCTGCATAACTTTGTTTCCCTGTATTTTCAGCATTGGAACGCTGAATATCATTCATTGTTGATTCTACGTATTGGGGGGTCCCAATTTTGTTCAGGATGGCTTTTGCTTTTTCAGCTTGCCCGGAAACAATTAACCATCTAGGGCTTTCTGGCAGCCAAATCACGCCTAACAAAAATAAAACTGATGGCACAACGCCCAAGCCAAACATCCATCGCCAGGCATCAGGTCCAATATCTGCGAGTTTGTAGTTAACCAAATTGGTAATCAATATTCCAATAACAATAGTGAGTTGATTGATGGCCACATTTCTTCCTCTTACTTTTGCAGGAGATACTTCGGCAATATACATCGGGCTCAACATCGACGCCATACCTACACCTATACCTGCCGCAAACCTCATGGCTACAAATACGCTTAAGGTTGTGGAAAAAGCCATGCCAACAGATGAAACAGCAAACACGATTGCAGCGATTGCAAGGCCTGGTTTTCGCCCATATCCATCTGCAATTTTTCCAGCAGCGAGGCAGCCGACAATACAACCTAAAGCCAATGAGCCCGTAAGAAAACCCTCCCACCAGGCATTAAGCAGAAATTCAGTTCTTAAAAAAGGTAACGCCCCTGAAATCACCGCGAAATCAAAACCAAATAAATATCCGCCAAGCGCTGAGATAAAAGAAATTCCTATGATATAACCATTGTGAAATCCAGTATTTGTCTGTGTCATTCTATTTTATTTTGATGGTAAAAGTGTATTCTGGAACAAAGGTTAAGTGTTTAATATCGACTAATTTAGAGTCCTTTTCAAACTTAGGTAGAGCCTGTGGTAACAGATCTACCAAGTATGGGGCTGTTTTGTAAATAGGCCTGAAATAAAACTGAAGTTCATTTGATTTCGACTGCCCGATAAACTGCTTCAAACCAATATTCCATGGAAGCCCTTTAAAGAAATCATCTGCAACAAGCGTATTATCAAGATAAGCTAAGCCAACATCACCCAAGTAATCAATATTTAGAAAAATATCATTCAATCCCTTTTCTAAAACCGGCAGCTTAACCTGAACCTTATCTTCTGCTGTTAAATTTTTATCCAATACAGGACTAACCTCAGGAACTGAAACCGTGTAGTCATCAGTAGGAAAATTATCCTTCTGGACCTTCATCTCAGAAGTATTTTCAAAAACTAAACTTCCCTTGGGATAGACTGATAAACTAAAATTCGCTTTTCCTAAAGAGAGTAACTGCAATTGATCTTTATCTTTTAAAATAATGGCCTCAGAAAAGCAAATGGCTTTTTGATCATCAGCTGATATTATATAGGATTGCAGCGCTTTTGCTTTTGAAATGATTAAGACCTTGGTCTTTTTCCCCGCCAGCTCTATGCTGACCTCTGCGAAAGACTTTAGATCTGGTAGAATTTTGATTGTGTTCCCAGCTTGCGAAACCTTACAATTGCTGAGGTTAACTATCTTAAGCCCTGCTGATTTTGTAAACACCAACTCTGCAGGTTGTTGCCCATTAGCGAAAAAAACGTAATAAGGATTTACACCATTAAACTTGGTGAGCAGCTGGGCAGTTGCATACTTAAGGTTTGCCCCGTTAATATTGAGGTTAAAGGGATATATAGCATTCTCTCCACTTTTTATATTGACTGGAATAGAAATCTTTCCGGTTTTGGTATTGAGGTTTACTACTAATCCAGATTTATCGGTCGGTTTTGCATCATCCTGAAAGTTATTGATAAAAAGAAAACCACTGTTTCCATCAGACCTTACCGAATAGCGTAACGTTTCTAAGTTTTCTGGTTTAATTTTCTCATTATCTGGCGGTAATGTGACCGCCATCGGAGCCAGAAGATAGCCAAATTCTTTCAAGAAGAAATGGATCAGTTTTAAGCGGTGAAACGCCGCCCTAATCTGCCCATACTCACCAATAGGAGCCTGAAAATCGTATGAAATCTTCGGGTAACCATAAGTTTCATCACTAAAATAAAATTCACCTCTTGGTGTAGACCCACCATGATACATGTAATAACCCAGGCCATTGGCCGCACTTCCTAAACACCTATTAATTAAGGCATCCATACTTTCTGCAGCAACGGTGGGTCTTCTACTGTAGGTGCTCATAATTCCTGAACCAAGCTCTGCTGCAAATGCCGGGTAAGCTTGCGGATTATAACTTATCGGAGCGTAATCGGGAACTTTGGTCATATCCTTATACAAGAAAAAAGGTGAAATATCGGCCTTCTCTGTCCATGTTGGATAAGCATAAGCAGCAGTAACGGGCAGGCTTTCATTTTCAACGATTGCAGCATTTCCCCAACCGGTAGCGGTATACAATGGGGTTATTATCCCGTTTTTAATGGCAAGACTTTTAAGCATTTTCATATGATCCTGACCAAGTGCGGTATATGGATTTTTAATATCGGAAACCGCTACACCCTGATGGGTAACAGCACGATCTCTTGCTGAAGCCGTGAAATCGTAAGGCTCTCCAGGATAAGATATTCCCCATGGCGCAGCAGAGTGCTGGTATTCGTTTTCTAACTGCGTGGCTACAACGGGGCCGCCATCTTTAAAAAACAGCCCTTTCATTTGTTTACCAATTTCATTATACAGCTTATCTACATGGGCCAAATATCCAGCATCATTGGATCTAATTGAAAATGGCTTTGACAGTAACCAGTCTGGCAAACCACCGTTTCTAATTTCTCCATGGCAGAATGGCCCGATCCTGATGATCACCTGAACATCGTTCGCTTTGCATAATTGAAGAAACTTTCTGAGATTTCTGTTACCAGTCCAATTGAAGCTACCTTCTTTTTCTTCATGCATGTTCCAGAAAACATAGGTAGCAATCATAGAGATGCCACCTGCCTTCATTTTCTTAATAGATTCGTCCCAATAATTTTCAGCGTATCTGCTAAAATGAAACTCCCCAGTAATTGGAATTATAGCCTGATTATTATAGGATATGAAGTAGTTGTTTACCTCGATTTTATTTCCTTGTGGATCAACACCTCCCAGATTAAGTTGACCATTAACAATCTCTTCTGCGGCATTGGAAATATCAATATTATAATTTTTTTGCTGTGCTGAAGCAAAGTTCAGGAAAAGGGCTGACAGCAAAAACGCCAAAGCTTTCGGATAGTATATTTTTTTAATGCTCAGAAACATGTTTATAAATGGTATAAGCCAAAAATAATTGTACCGAACATTAATTCACATGGACGAGTCGCTACATAAAGATGGACAATCTTATCATCATAAATTTTAAAAAAAATATAAATTGAACCAAGAGGCAGATCGCTTTATCAGCTGAAGCGAAGCTTTTTGTGAGAGAAATATCTAATAATGGTAAACTAAAGCTAAACGAGAATGAATGTCGATTTATAACACAAAAAGCCCAGTAAATTAACGTCTACTGGGCTTCGGGCTTAAATTTCTGTTTTTTATAGCGTTGCCATATCAATTACAAATCTATAACGAACGTCTCCTTTTTCCATACGTTCATAAGCAGTCTGAATGTCTTTCATATCGATCATTTCAATATCAGAAACGATGTTATTTTCCGCACAGAAATCTAACATCTCCTGAGTTTCGGCAATGCCTCCAATCCCGGAACCTGCCAAACTTTTTCTTCCGCCTAATAAACTAAAAGCAGCAATTTCTGCTGGTTTTGGTGGAACACCTACGCAAATGTGCACACCGTTAGTTCTAAGTAGCGATAAATACATATTGAAATCATGTTCCGCTGAAACGGTATCCAAAATGAAATCGAAAGTTCCAGTAGCCGCTTTAACCTGTTCAGCATCTGTAGTCACTACAAAATGATGAGCACCGAGTTTTTTCGCGTCTTCTTCTTTTTTAGGCGATGTACTTAAAACCGTTACCTCAGCACCAAAGGCTACGCCGAATTTAACGGCCATATGCCCCAAACCACCTAGCCCAAGAACGGCAAGTTTATGTCCTTTACCTACTTTCCAATGGCGTAATGGAGAGTATGTAGTGATCCCAGCACATAACAGTGGAGCAACAGCTGCAAGATCCAATTTATCAGAGACATGCAATACAAATTCTTCTCTTACCACGATTGAATCAGAGTAACCGCCATAAGTGGGAGTTTTCCCGTCTCTTTCCAAGCCATTGTAAGTTTGGGTATTTCCTTCCAGACAATATTGTTCCAGATCTTGCTTACAATTTTCGCAAACCTGACAAGAATCAACCATACAGCCTGTTCCAGCTAAATCACCTACTTTAAATTTCTTTACGTGGTCTCCAACTTTTATTACTCTACCTACTATTTCGTGACCAGGAACCATCGGAAAAATTCCAGGAAACCAATCATTTTTAATTTGGTGTAAATCTGAATGGCAAACGCCACAGAATAAAATTTCAAATTGAACATCATGTGGTCCAACTTCCCGGCGTTCGAAATTCCAGGGTGCTAAATCTGTACCTGGGTTTTGTGCCGCGTATCCTTTTGTTGCAATCATTTTTTAAATTTTAGGTAATTATACTTCAACAAAAGTAATAGCAAATTGTTAGTCGTCTTGCATCAATCAAAGTATTACTTACAAAATTCAAACAATCAGTGGATTGATCTCAAACTCCTCCAATAAATAGCTATAACCAATACAGCGAAGGTATTGACACATCATTCTCCGCCTGCAAGTCTATTATCCTGCAATTAGCTGTTTTTTAACTTGAAGATGGTGACCATCCCATAAAAAAATCCATGTCCACTGGTATTCTTCACAAACCTCTTCCTCATCCGGATGCTGTTGTCTATAAACATCATCAGAATTTGTTCCATAAGAAATGATGACTTCTTTATTTATTACCTTAATGGAATAGATATAATAGCAGCCATCATCTTTGATATGATGGGTATTACTGATGTTATCTTTATACTCCAATTCTTTCAAATTCAAATGCTTAAAAAGATTTGAGAACTCAGTTAAATCCCAATAATCGTATAATCTGGAGAAGTGGTGGATTAACATTTCTTCGGTTAACTGATTATTATTGGCTGACCGTTGTAGATCAAAATCTGGGTTTACCTCAGAAATAATTAAAGCAGTATCTCTTACGGGGAATAGAAAAAAGTTCCCTAATTCTTCTGGATTTTTATTTTCTAGCGCAGATTGTAGCTTCGTCAACTCTTCAATCAATTTATGTTGATTGAGCATCTTTCCTTCAGCTTTTTTAGAAGGTAAAACATTTGCGGTATCTTCAACTGTAACTGTCTGGTTCTCTGTTTTTTTACTTTCAGTGCATGCAATAAAAGAACAGCTTAATACTATTACTATAATTAAATTCTTCATTCTATTTTGCTTTTAAAATAGTGAAATGATTTTGTTCTGCCGTTTGCTTTGTCAATTTTAAAAGCTTTAACAATAAAGGTTTGATCATCGATCCATTTTATTTTTTCTACTGCCCAATTTTTAGTTTCGAAGCTCGAGTATTCTCTCAAAAATTTTTGTGGCTGTTGTCTATCTCCCACTTTTAACAGACCAATAAAGCAACTATTAGGGTCGTAAATCCAGTTATAAAAGTAAAGAAAATACTTGCCATTAGGAGATGCAATGGGCGTTTCTACTGCGCCATCACCTATTGAAATTATTTGGTATTGGTAAGCTGTGATACTATCAATTAGTACCATGGTGCCAAATCCTAAATTTTCTGAAGTTGAATTATCGCTAAGTGCATATATTTTCAGCTTTGAATAGTATCCTAAATACTCATAGCCGCAAAAACCTCCTGCTAACCCATAATCTTTGTACTTTTTTAACTGGAAAAGTTTTTCTTTCGTTAGAATAAGATGATGTGTTTTTGATGGTTTAAGTAAGGGTTTCGAAAATTGTTTAGCTGGTTTAATTTGATCGAATTCGGCCTGATTGCTTTGCTCGAATTTTATTTTTGGAAGCTGATCATAAGTGGCTATAAACCCTACTGAGATAACCTTTTTCTGCTGCCCCAAAGTGGTTATTCCATAGCATAAAAACAAAATTAAAGTGAATCCTTTCATAGGGTTAATTGAGCTTTTAACTCTTAATTAATATCCGGTAACCAATAAATTTTTAGATGCTTTTAAACTGCACTTCTGAAATTTGGTATAAGCCATAGCGCCTTTGGTGCGGATTTGATCGGCAGTTCCACCAGCAATATAACTGCTCAAAGCATCGTGTAAAGTATAAGCTTCGGGCGCCATTAATCCGGTTGTCCACAGTAGTGGATTTGCTTTTGCCTGGCTTAAATGGGGTGCAAAATATTTTTTGCTGATGCAGGCCAAAATAATGGCATCTCGTTGTTTGCCATCAGCGTTGCTAAAATTTTCATCCAGCTGAAAATCCATTAAACCATCATGGCCTATGTAAGCCACCATTTTTGCATTACCGTTTATCCCAATGGTTGTTTTATTTATGTTGATAGTATCTTTCAACTGCCCCGCGGCACTATAAAGAAAATCTGTAGTTGTTTTTTTAATGTATTGCCCGTCATACGCATCTGCAACGAGGTAGTAATTTTTGCTAACGTGTTTAAAAACCAAACGCTCCATTCGTATTTTATCCAACTTTTGCGTTTTCAGCAACTTCCACTCTTTACTCTTTTTGAAATAGCTCCTGATTCCATTTGCACATCCCCAATACAAATTATTATCGGGATCTTGGCCATTGCCAATGGCTTTTGGTACAGGAACAATACCTTGATATTTGTTATCGCAAAGCGCTACAAAAACATGAATAGTTTTGGTAGCTGTATCGAACTTGGATACATTAACATCGCGTTTGTTATTCGCTTTAATAGGTTTGGGCTCACTTTGGCAGCTTGAAGCCAAAAGACCAAAAACTATGCACAGCATTAAATATTTCTTCATCATTTTATTGCTTATTTATTCTTGTATAGCTTCATTATTACCTATCTCCAGCATTCCCGTGATGGCCGCAAAAACTATTGCCAATGGCAAAAGAGCCGACAAAGCGAAATTGAAAAAGTAACTAATATAATCATGGAAATTGTATTGTTGAAAAGCCTCGATCAATGGATCGTCTCCAGTGTTGACAGCAATCCAAATCACCAGCGAGATCACTAAAAATGGCACCAAGAACCTAAAGATGAAATGTGGCGCCAATAAACCTGCATGATCGAAAAATTTAATGATATAACAATAAACAACTACACCAACTAATATAGCTGGGCTAATGCTAAAAAAAAACAGGCCACCATAACCGCTATTTAACTCAGGATTTATGAATACATAAATCAGAAAACCAATGGTGGTTGTTAATGCAATTAAAAAGGCTTTAATAAATGACAGCTTAATTTTCATTGCTATTTTTGGGTTTAATGATATAATAAACATCATCTTCATAGAGGAGTGCGTATGGCAGATTTTTAGGTTTATAGTAGCCAAAATTGTATGTAGGATACTTCCCTTGATCGTTTTTTGGCTTTTCATTCTGGAATAACTTCGCCTTAATTTTAATTGTATCTGTTTTATAAAATAAATTGATGTAAGCGAACCCATACCAGTTGTTTTTTTTCACCCGGTTTATTTTTTGATAATCAGCAACATAGACGATTGAATTGGGTTTATCAAAGGCTTTACTATCAGGAACCAGATTTGGTAGCTGAGCATCAGGGAGGTCATCAAGATTTACATATAATTTCTTACCATAAAGTGCAACCCATTTTCCGTTAATTAAAAATATGGCCTTATCTATTTCACGGTTTCTATTTGGATCATCGTACTTCCATAAGCGATCGAATTTGAAATAGAACACGTCTGTAGCTTTTTGATTTAGTCTGGAAAATTCCTCTTCAACTTTATCTTTCGGCCAGTCAACACTGGCATTAAGCTCAATGTATTTTTTAGTGGTGGTATCGCCATCTAATATCCAGCTTGAATATGCTGTGTTTTGCAATATATAATCGCCACGGAGAATAGTACTATAATCGTTGTTGAATGTAATGCTATCGGCCACATTTCCTAAGCTATCTATTTTATAAAATGATTGTTTCCTCTTATCTTCATGATGTTTAATAAGAATGATATTCTTTCTTGAAGCGAAATAATAAGGCTTCGAAAGATTATCTCTGTAGGAATTTTTGAAAAGACGAGTCACACTGTATCTTTCCGTCTTTACCCCTTCTGGCAGCAATTTATATTGGCTGTCTTTCAACTTGAAATCAGGTTGTTGGATGAAATTGCGAAAAAAATATCCATAGACAATACTTAAGATAAAGCCGGCAATTGCCAGTATGATTACTAGAATATTTTTCCTATAAATAGTCATTACATTAGTTCTTTATCCAAATTTCTGCCCCATTAAACTTCTTTGTTTTAATATGTTTTTGTTCCATTAAAAACGATCTAAATTCTTCCAACTCAGCAATACTTAAAAACGATGACTTGGGCAAAATTGAATGCTTTCTGCCCTGAAACAGCATAATAAACTCTTCATTTTCAGCTTTCTTGGTAAATGCTCCCCAATACACAAAGCCATCTCGATTGCTACTACTTTCTTTCTCAACAAGCTGCTGTTTAAAAGCCAATCCTTCTGTAAATAAATTAATGGTAAAATTACCTCTGTAAAATGGGCTTTGTTTAAAAGCATAAATTGGCAGGTAATAATAATTTAGCGCAACAGCGAGCAGCACAGACAACCAAATTAAACATGTTGCTAGCATAATGTTCTTTAAAGCTTTTATAAGCAGGATATTCGATGTAGATGGCTCAGATATAAACCAGCATGAAATGCCTACCCCAAAAATAAAACAGCTTAGAAATAATAAAAAGAACTTCGCCCGTGGCGTTGGGAAAACGTTAAAGCGGTAAGCTCGTTTAAGCTGGTCTTGAGTGTAAGCGTAATTTAAAGTGATTTGCATTTTTTTGGTAGGTTAATTTATAAAGTAGGTCGTCATTGCGAGGTTACGAAGCAATCTATCCCGCAAAATAGATTGCTTCGTCATGCTTCCTCGCAATGACGCTACGGTGAAAAAGTATCTACTCCACTTCCTGCCATTTCATGGATAATTTGGCCAAATACAGGGCAAACTGCTGTTTCTGTTCTGACGTTTCTAGCTTTTGGATTAAACCTGCTGATCTACTACTCCAATCCATATAAGCTTGTTCCTTTGCATCAATTTCGGCTTTGTTTTTATTTTTAAAGGCAGTTGAATACTCTTTTAAAAGTGTCTCGAAAGCAGCGAAGTGCTGATCAACCTCTGGATTACCGAAATCCGGTTTTTCCATGGCATTGATTTTATCAATTCCCTTTTGTCGGTTTTCTTCGGAAGTTTTCACTAACTCCTCTGTGCTCGTTTTTTTCTTTCCCGCAAAAATTAAAATAGAAAAAAACAGTGCAAGCGAGGCCAACGAAACCAAGGCGTATAGGCCAGTTTTTCCTCCATGGCCCATCCATTTCCTAAGGCCGAAAAACAATAGTGCAAGCCCGAGCAAAACCATTGTTACCGCCAGACCAGTATTTCCTAAATAAATAAATACAGGATATAAAATGCGGGGAATGTTGTAGTTAGATTGAGGTTGAAAATACAATGTGCCTTGACTAAATATTCCAGCGCCAATAAATCCGATCGCAGCAGACTTTATTCGCTCGGCATTTTGAATTGCCTTATTATTTTCCATATTCGAGAGTTTTTTTATTGAAGATAACCTCCTTTTCTATTCTCTTTATAGATAATAATTATTCGCTCTAGCCTTGTACAAATGTGTTGCTCTTGCTTTATTATTCGCAAAAAGCACTGCATAACATTTTTTATTTTTTCTTTTCGGTTTTAACCAATACAGATTTTCCGTTTTCGATTTTATAATAAGTGAAATGCGTGTAGCTGTCGTTTTCGTAAACCCTTTCTTCTTTCACCAGAAACAGTTTTCCATTTTGCCAGCGGTAATATTGGGTTCCTTCGTTTCCGCTTCCATCTGCATCTATGGTTTGGGCTTCTTTTTTAACGGCATCAAAAAATATCACACCTAAATCATTCAACTGTTTGCTTTGGATAAATCCACGTTTTTCGGGTTGATAGATAAAATACAGGAAAGAGTAATCGCCTTTGGCTACGCCTGGGTAATAGATGGGGATTTTAATATCGAGGTAACCATCAAAATTCAGATCCTCGAGCAAAACTTCGGCTTCTTTCATAAAAACATCATGAAAATCTGTAAAAATCCAGCGCTGGCTTTTGTTTACGAAGACCTTGAGCAAAACCAGATTGAAATAATATTGCGCATCGGCTGGAAGGTTATCTATCTTCGCTCGGTTTCGGGAGTACTGAAAAACGTAATTGGAAGGATTAAATGCCTTTAAATTTTCTCTAGCTGTCAGTTTTACGGTTAGATATGCTGCGTCTTTACCAGGTTTTTGCCAACTGCCGCTCAAATAAATCTGGTCTATATAATTAAGTCTGAATTTCCCTGTGATTTCATATTTCCGCTTTGCGATATTGTAGGTGCTTTCTTGCAAGTTGAGTTCGCCATCTATTAATTTGCCCTCGAGAATTATTTTCTCGGTATTGCCATTCTTTTTGTAGTAGTATTCGCCAGCTATACTATCGTTCTTTTGGTTCATTTCCAATTTCATTTCTATCGGATATTTATCGATCAATCCAGTGAAATTTATAATTGAAGTAACTTTGGCATCTTGCGCTTTTAATTCAAAAAAAGACAGTGCTGATAATAGTATGATAAGTATTTTTTTCATTGTTTGTTTTCTAGTTTATGTTGTTTAATCCTCCCACTTTCTCCTCAATGTCATTAAGTTAAAAAAGCTTCGTCATTGCGAGGGTCGATTTTTCATCGCCCGAAGCAATCTCCTTTTCGAAAGTAGAAAGCTAAACAGCAATGAGATTGCTTCGTTCCTCGCAATGACGACCGCTTTAAAAACCTTGGCTTAATTAAGCGGGACACATGACCCATATCTTTCTATTAGAGAATGTCAATCGTTTTAAAAATCGAACCATTCTAAAATATACGCTTCATTTTTTTCCTCTGCTCCTTTATAAATCCCAATGGGTTTGCCGTAAAACAGTTGCATCGTCTTGGCATCAAATTTTGCTCGACAATTATCTATAGTTAACCTGCAATAAACTTTTACCGGCACCAGAAACTGGCCCTCGTTGTTGGCATTATAACCTCCATAAACTCTCTCGTTTTTATCAGCTGTTGTAAAATAATATTCGCAACGATTATATTCGATAGTCCTACTTTTAATACTGTTCTCGAATTTCTCTTTACCGTTTGCACGGTAATATTCAGCGGGATTATAATCTGCTAACTTCGAGGGCAAGGCCGTTAATTCGGCAAGAGTTAAAGGGATATGCACAATAAAATACAGGAAGTATTTATTCGTCTCGTGTTCAATAAAGTAACGTTTTCTTTCATACCATCTCCCTTCATTAGATTTTTCAAGTTCTTTTCGCTTGGCTACATACGTTTCTTCGTCTTTAATTATTTCCTTTTGATAGTTGAGCTTTTTAAAAATTTTGGGGTCAAGATTTTTCGGGTCGATATTTAATACATATTGCGCATTGGTGTAAACAGACCTGCCTTCCTTGTAATAACTGATGTAGGCGTTCCAACGTGGAATACTGCTCATCCAACTCACATCTAAAACTAATGGCACTAAGTCGGAAGATTTAATGGCGTATTGCTGATCACCAATTTTTGCTATTAAAAAATCTGTTTCTACATTAAAATCGGGCATAAAATCGCCAACTGGTTTACGCTGTTTAATTAAACCTAAAGGTTCTACAGGAACTGTGCTCGTTTTCTCTTCCATTTTTGTAGGTTTTACTTCTTGCCCGATGCAACTGAACGAGACAAACAACATGAAAATGGCAGTTATCTTAAATTTCATATTGTTTGTTTATTTTTTCTTCGGGTTTGGCACTAAACAAGTACAACACCATTAAAAAGAAATATTCTAAAGGTTTCATTAAGATATAAACTGCGTTTGAAGCCTTGGCTGTAGTAATTTTTTTTGATAGCGGATAGCCATATTTATCGTAAAAACCTCTAATCACTTTGTGTAAACGAGGTGCGTTTTCTTGTATCAATTCTTCAAAAGCATTGGCAATTAACAACTGTCTGTTCACAATAATTTCGTGCCCATGTCTTTTGCCAAGCCGTAAAGGTTTTACAATTGCAGGTGTTCCGCAAACAGCAACTGTACAGAGGTAATGCCCTTTATGGTCTAAAAATGGAGGATGTGTTTTTTGCGAGAATGTCCAGGTAGTGGTTTCTGTAAACACTTTAGTTATAGAATTGACATGTTGCCCGAAGAGTATTAAAATAGCTGTTACTATGGCGAAAACTGGCAAAATCATCAAAAAAATCCATAAAGGAAGTACTTTGGCTTGGGCTAGTTTTTGGTTTAGCTGGTTTAGATATTTGTTGCGATAAATTTTAGTGGGCGAAAATTTAATTTCGTTGCTTACAATTTTGTTTAAAATGATAATGCTTGTAACAATGTAAAAGAATGGTAGTGGTACAAAGAAAAACTCTCCTTTATTGTGTATTGTATTACTACCCGTTTGAATAAGAACAGACAAGCTTATAGGCAGACCAATAATCACAAAAACTACACAGATTGAAAATAGCAAAGGCGGCAAATTATTGCGCTTATACCAAAGTTTAATTAGGCTGAAAATGGCAAGTGTAAAAAACACCAAGAGTGTTGGCAAGTGCTTGAAAGCGAGTGGCGTATAGCCACCATCTACCACATCTATTGAGGTATAATAATCATCGCCATTAAAAAGCCAGATCATACCAAATAAACTAATAGACAGGATAAAAAGACCTATAAAAATAAACTCCCCAACCACAATTGCAGGTTTTGCATTTTGCCTTACCTGCTTGTAAAACAGATAGCCAGCATTGGGGCAAATAATAAAAAACAAGATGATGATTACCGTCATTTTAATTCGCTCTTGGTGCTTCTAGTTCTTTCTTATCTGGATCGATACCATCAATATAAAAACCAATTTTATAAATATGTCTAGCAAAATCATTTTCCCATCTAAAAGAAAAATTAATACTTTTCTGCTGTAATTTTTCGATGTATGCTTTCGAATAAGTTAAACTGGCAATCTGTAGCAATTCATTATCTACCTTTCGCAACCTAAACCTGTAAGATCCATATCTACCATAACCACTAATTTGATGGGCCATATCAATTGCTTTCTTATTAAATGCATCCGTGGTTTCTATTGGATCATGGTTATGCGTTACCGGAAACCCATCGACCAATATAATACCATAATTTTTTACTTCCCTGTCATTCAATTTGCTGTCATTAACCTGCATTTCAACGATATAATCAACACCTTTATATTTAACAGTGGAAAGGCTAACCAAACCATTTTTGGAACGAAAATTTTTACCATCATTTGAGTTTAATTCCAATTTTGGGCACATGGAGATCACCTGTTTAATAGGTTTAAAAAGTTCAATTTTGATATTGTTATATGAGATAGAGAATTTATCTCCAAATATTTCGATCCTATCTTTTTGCAGTTTAAAAAGTGATAAGGCCCAACTGTAGCTGACCTCATTAAAAGGTTTGGGTTTGATACTATCCGTATAAATAATTCTTACCGGATCGTATTCATAGGGGTTATCGATGCTATAAACCAAACGAGCAAGTTCATCGGCTTTTTTATATAAGCTGTCTGTTTTAGTTTGGGCCGTAACAATTTTTGCTAAGCCAAATAAAATGAATAAAAGTAAGCCGATTTTTTTCATTTCACCTTGGTTAATTTCATTTGATATAAATCTACATCAGAGATATTGTATTTCCCCGTAAGCTCTTTGAGTTTACCTGCATCGAATAGCATTTTCGTATTGTTCAAAACCTGATAGCTCCCTTTTGAATTTGTGGTATCTGCTGGTCTGTTTGGCCCATCAAAAGTGCTATTATATTCGCAAATCATATTTATTTTAAATGGTGATTTTTCTGCATCAAACCTCACCTCTATCATTCTCCTAATCATTCCCTCTGGAAGATTTTTAGCACCAGTATAGGCGTTGTCTACAAGCCCTTGATACTCGCTGTAAAACGGACTGCACCTATCTGTTTTACACCATTCTCTAAAACCATCTTTAAGCAAATAAACGGTATCAGCCTGTTTGGTAAAGGCTAATTTCCAATCGCTATTTTTTAGCAAAGCTGATATATCAAATGTTTGGTTGGTTCTTCTTAAAAAAATAGTATCAATTTTATATTTCGCACCTTTTGATTGCCCACCGCCTCTTGTACTATACATTGAAACTGCATCTTTTTCAAAACCTTCTTTTTCTACCGGCTCAAAAACCATTAAGGGAGGAGCTTCCATAGCAAATATTTCAGTCAACAAAAATGCATTGTAACGCTCTTCAGCAAGCTTAAACCCTCCATTTTTATCTGTTAAAGCTTCTCCAACCTTGCAATTGGCAATGGGGTTTTTATCGTAATCTACAATTACGCCAGTAATTTCTGGCCGCCTAAGCCTAGAGATGCATGATTGCTGGCTTACAGCTATAAAGCTGAGAAATAAACAAATTAATGCCCTAATTTTTATCATAGTTGAAAATTAAGCGGTAAACGTTAGCACAGTTTAATTTAAAATATCACTATGTATTCTTCCAATCTCATCGTCAGTTGTCATAAAATCGTATTTATCTGAGAACACCCAATATTCATTACTTATTTGTGTATCCCTGTAAAGTGTGAGATGAAAAGTTTTTATTTTCTTATTCACTATTGTCAAACTCATACCTTCTCCATAACCAGAATGATGAGAATTATAGTCTTTCATTTTTAGTATTTCATTTTTCAGTTCTTTCGAAGAGAATTTGCTAAACACATCCTCTTGGTGGTAAATTTTAGTACCTACATCACTTACTATCATTTTAACTTCGTTTCTAATCTTTTCTATCATATTTGTATAGATGTTGTAGGTTAAAAAGCCAAAAAAAATCGCATTGAATATTAATATAATTCCAACTTTTCTGTATTTCAAAAACTTGATTTCGAACTGCGAAATAAAGGCAATTGAAAAACCAATAAGTCCAAAAAAAACTGAAACGGCAAAAATCAATTTTATAGTTAAGTAGAGTTCAGAATATTCATCTATGCTCATTTTTTTAAACGTTTTTCAGTTTCGATGCCAATCAGATTTGTTGATCAATGCTTTTTAACTTTTAAGCAAATTTGCTGTTGTGTATTTACCATTTCTAAAGTTTTTGATTAATTAACTTGCCTTTCCTATCGTAATATTTCCATTCACCAATCTGCTTTCCATTACTAGATTTTCCGATACTTTCCAGTTTTCCGTTATCGTGATATGTTTTCCATTCGCCTGTTCGTTTTCCATTTTCATCATATTGCCCAATTTTTTCTAATTGCTCATTTTCATGGTAAGCTCGCCACTCGCCAGCGCTTTTTCCATTAATATAACTACCAACAGTTTTCAGTTTTCCATTATCATGAAACCATTTCCATTCGCCAGTTTGTTTGCCATTTTCATAGTTCCCAATTATCCATAATTGGTTATTTTCGTGGTATCTTTTTGACAGCCCAATCAGCTGTCCATTGTTATACATTTCTATACTTGCAAGTTTTCCATCCTCATAAAACGATTTCCATTCTTCAACTTCAATACCATTTTTGTAATGTTGAATTTGTTCTAATTGCCCACTTTCATAGTAATATTTCCACTCTCCCGTTTTATTTTGGTTTTCGTAATTTCCGATAGATAAGAGTTGTCCGTTTTCGTGGTATTTTTTCCATTCGCCTATTTTTTTTCCATTTTCATAGCTTCCTATTTCCAACAATTGACCATTTTCGGAATATACTTTCCACTCATTTGTTTCATTTCCATTGGCATACACTCCTGTTTTATATATTTTACCATCAATATAGTAGCTTTCCCATTTTCCTGTTAGTTTTCCGTTATCCCATCTTCCTATTTCACTTAATTTTCCATTTGGGAAATAATCTTTCCATTCGCCTGTTTGCTTATCATTTTCGTATTTTCCAATCGTCGCTAATTTTCCATTTTCATGATACCACTTCCATTCACCAGTTCTTTCGTTATTCGCATCGTATAAGCCTAGCTGTCTTAATTTACCATTGTCGTAATAGCTTTTCTCTTCATTTTGTCCAAAAGCAAAAAATTGCACCAGTAAGAGCATTGTAAGTATCCATATATTCTTCATTTGCGTTTCTTAAATGGCGTTTTTCGAGGTTTTGTTGAGATACTTAATTATTTTAGCTTCGTGTCAATTATTCCTCTATCAGCGTAACCAGTAACATTAAACTAATCTTTCTTATAATTATCGAGGTTTAAACCATTTGTTTTAAAAACCAAGCTTTCGTTATTTACAAATATCTCTGCCATTTCTCCATTGGTACGCATAGATAAATGGTATTCTTTTTTATTAATAGTAAACGAAACTCCTTTTGCACCAACTTTAATGTCTTGATTTGGCTCGTAATTCAATTTTTTTAATGCTGTTTTCAGGTTTTCTAGCTGTATTTTGTTCAGTAAAAACGTTCCGTAATTATTATGAATTTCCGCTTTTTCTATTGCATCAACAGCTAAAAAATCAGTCAGCATTTTATCTTTTGTAAATGTTGGGTTTTGGCTGCATCCATAAAACAAAGCGATAATTAAGATTAATATCAGTTTTTTCATCTTTACTTCTTATCCGTCAATTCCAGTTCATCCAAAGTTGCTTTTGTTTCTTTAAGTGCTTTAATTTCTTCGTTTAGCTTTTTAATTTCAGCATCAAAATAAGCTGCATCGGCTTTTGGTCTTTCAATGGTTCCACCCTTTTTGGTTGTTATTTTAGTGGCATAAGCTTTGATTACCAAATCATATGGAGAAAAATCGGTGATAGGATATTTTGCAGTTTTCCATAAGTTAGAATGTTGAACCGCATTATGTAGCAAGGGTTGGTGATAATCGAAATTTTCATTTGGTTTTAAAACATAATCATCATTCCAAGTACCTCCCTGACCTTCTGAAGCTATTAATTCTCCTGTTTTTTTGGAATAAATATTAATGTAAAACATATACTCTCCAATTAAATTTTCTTTAAAAGTGTTTGTAAAAGTTAAATCCAAAAAAGGCTGTTTGGGATCATCGGAAAAAAACACATCTTCACTAATGGAGATTTTAGTCAATTTAAAAGCATCTATTTTCTTAATTATTTCAATTGCTTTAAGCTTATCTTTTTCTAAACTATCAATTTCGGCTTTTTTGCTGGCTATTTTTTCATCTCGGTCGGCTTTTAAAAAGTCTTCAGCATAGCTGATGATGGCGCTGTAGCTTTTGCCATCAATCATTTCCATGGAAATTTTGTCGAATGATTTTCCTCCATATTTCTTCGGGGAATTCCATTTCTCTTTCATCGCTTTTACAACGATTATCCGCAAAGCTTTCTCCAGGTTTTCTTTTTCTTCTTTGTCTAATTTTTCTTCCATTTTAGCTTTTGATGTTTTAAAAGCTTGCTCATCCTTGCCAGAAATAGTTGGGCCACACGCAGCAAAAAGCATTATGATTAGGGAAAGCATTAAAACTGAATAGGAATTTTTCATTTTGATTTCTTTAGATGATAAGCCTAAGCTTGTTGAATACTTTTTGCATTATTAAATATTGCTTTGGTTAGTTCAGTTGTGTCTTCTGCCGCAAAATGACTGTGTCCAATTCCTACCAGTTGGGCATTAACCCCCTCTGTTGGTTGTAAAAAAGTATCGTAGGCAAAGTCAATTAAACCACTTATATATTTTTCTGCACCCCCTAGTTCTATTAATTTATGTTTTACAAACGCATTTATTTCGGTTGGGTCTAAAAAGCATAATAAATTTCCGACGCCGAAACTATAGCCATAGTAACTTAAAGCAAAAACATTAAACAAGGTTTGGTTATTGATATCCCACCTTTCATCGTTTTTTACTTGATTAAATAATTGTTCGCTTTTTTGTTTAAAAATTTCTATCATTTTGTGCTGGATTTTTATCCGTTCAACTTTGTTAATCTCGATAGCTCATCGAACTCGGCTGTAATCGTTTGTCCGTTTTTTGCAGCAACTAACTTGGCTCCATTCTCAGAAATTTGGTAACCTTTTGCGTTTAAATAATTCGTTAGCGCCAAATTGTGGTTCATCTCAAATTGCGAAATGAGTTGCGGAAAAACTGTCGCAATTCTGTGGTGATTGTGCTGACGAATTTTATCTACTTTTTCACTTTGTATGGTAACCACCATCGCACCTTCACCATAGTCGGCGATATAATAACCACTTGTGTTAAACATGCCCGAAGCTACCGATCCAATTAAGTGTAAATCGGCAATTGTTGCATCAAATTGGTTAATACTTAGCAGATCTATATCGTTTTCGTCACCATATTTTTTTAGTTGGTTTGCTTGTTGCATAATGCTTTCAGGCAATTCTGATTTTGTATTTGCCCAGGCCCAAAGCCAGGTTTGAGATGAATGTGAAAATGTTCCTAAAACCTGGATAGGAAACACCAAGTCTGCACCAAAGCTAATTTCTCCCTTCGTCATGTCAACATTCCAATTATTGCTGCCGATTACATCGCCTAAATCAATTTGCTTATCGAACGCAATACCGCAAAACTGTTCTATAAGTTCTTGTTCGGTTTTACAGATTGGTATACTTGGTGTCGGCAATGTTTCTTTTGGCTGTTCAGCTTTATCGTTTTGTCCGAATATTTTATCAAAAAATCCCATAAGAAAAATGATTATAACCTGCGATATTTTAAAGGTGACTTCGTTTTTCTTTAACCTATCGCAGGCACTATGTTAATAGTAATATTGTTTAATCGGGTCTATTCTAATTTGTTCCCATTCCCAAGCGTACTCACCCGTGTTTGGGGCTTTTTTGGGGTTCAGCGGCTGTAATTCTTTTTAGTGTGAATGGAATTATTACTTTTTCATGCTATATGTACGGTTTGATGAAAAATTAACCTTTGGTATTAAACTGTTCAGTTTCAATTAACCTTTTAATTCGCTTTATCTATTCTGGTTTCGCTTGGACCGCCGTAATAAACAGATTTGTCGTTCATAGTTGTTTTGCTTCTATCAACTTGTAAATCCATAGTAAAAGATACTTCCATTTTATCTGTGTATTTTAAGGGTTTTCCCTCGTTATCGTAAAATACAACCTGATCCATTGTAAATGTACCGGGTGCGTCAAATTCATTTTTCCCTTTTCCATTAGCCATAGGTAGCGATGCAATCATTTTTCCTTTTCCACCTGGCTCATCATAAAAAGCGATATGCGGCAATTGGCTATCGTTAGACAATGTACTTTTTACTGTGATATCGCCGTCAATAAAAGGATAACCGACAATGGCAAATCGTTTCCCATTATTTTCTTCTTTTTGATTTAAGGCATGGTATTCTTCAAACGTTACAACTTTTCCTTTTTCTTTGTTTTGGCTACATGAAATAAGCATAGCTGATGCAAGAGCGATAAATAGCATTTTCTTCATTTTGTTTTTTGTTAACTTTAAAATTTATTGTTATTGTAGTATTTAAATTTGTAAGTCTGAGCCGTTTGATACTAATTTTAGTTGTATTTAGCCAATTCAAGTTTATACTAATACTTGTGGCGTAAACCTCATAAATCTAGCAACCCAAACGCTTTTAAGTTTGGCTAACGACTGCGCAATTTCTAAGGAAGTCGTTTGCGATGATAATTTCTTCAAGATTTTTTGGAACGTTTTATACTTACCTTATTTTTGCGCTTGTTTATAAATTGCTTCTGTTACTTTTTCTCCATTAAGATAGTAATGTGTAAAAAGCACTGATCCATCTGGTTTGTACATGTGTGAAACGCCATGACGTTTTCCGTTCAAAAATTCGACATCCATATTTTTTTTACCCAAAGCATAATTGGTGGATAAACCGTTTTGCAAATCATCTTTATAATTGGTTTCGGTCATGATTTGTCCATCGTTATAAACTCGATAAACACCATTTCGCTTATCATTTTTGTAATTAATTTCTATAGTTAATTTCCCATCTGAACCATAAGTTTTAGAAGTTCCATTCTTCAAATCGTTTTCATAATAAGCTTCGGTTATTACTTGGTCGCCTGAAAAGGTTTGAGATAAACCGTGTTTTTTATCGGCTTTGTACACAGATTTATTTGATAATTTACCACCGCTGTACATTTCGCTGGCACCGTTTTTTTTGCCATCCTTATACTCCTGGCGTAACCAAACTTTGCCTTCGTTATCGTAATTTTCTTTTATCCCGTTACGAACGCCGTTTTTGTAGTAAAGTTTGCATTCCATTCTTCCGCCTTGCGAATACCAAAACGCCTCGCCAGTAATTATTCCTTTTTTGATATTGTAAAGTGCAAATCCGCCTTCATCAAATGGAATTTTGTACTTGCCTTGTAAAAGTTTGTTATTTAAGCTGAGCACCAATTCGCTACTATCGGCATTGTAATCCTTTTGCAAATGTTTCCATTTTATTTCTTCGGGCAGTTGTGCAAAAATTGGTTTAGCCAAACAAAGCAGCAGGAATAAAGGAGTAATCTTCAAAATCATTTTTGGAGCCATTTTAATTAATCTAGTTTGTTTCTTTTTTCATCCCACTTTTTAGTAAGGTCCTCTATAAATCCGTAATACGTTTTGCGTTCATCACGTTTAAGCTTATCTTCTAATTTAAGTGCCTTTATTGTCCAGTCAGAAAACTGTATGCTTAACTCCGGAGAATATGATTTGTCATCATTTTTCACCGCAGTTGAGAGTACATTCCAAAGATTTTTGAAATCATTTAGATGATTATTTACTTCATCATTACTATATTTTGGGATTTCGATACCAGATTTGGAGAAGTAATCAACTCCATCGCTTTTAGGCGAATTTGAACAGGCGGAAACAAGTGATAGGACAATAAATAGGAAGAAAAAATTTAGCGTTCTCATGCTTATATCATTTTATAAACACCAAACTATAAATTTTCATTTTAGCGAAATCGCTCAATTATTATTTGCGAGGAATTGTTTATTATTCGCTTATGCTTTATATATTTTACAACCCTTAGAATGTTTAATTAACAGATTTCGAATGATTAACCTGCCGCAGTAAAGCCTTTAAAAATGATTCGTTTATTGTCGACCAATTCAAACATATAAATGTTGTTGTGTTCTCCCTCACTTACATGCTCTCCGTTTTCATCAACACCGGTGCTCCCAAAACTCATATTTAAATACAGGGCGTTTTGTTCTTCTACGTAAAAATCAGCTAACATTTGATAGGTATAGTCTCCTTTGGTAAATATTGGTGATTCTGAATGCTGCTCATTCAAAAGCTTAGCGGTTTTTATTTTGGTGATGGTCTTCACAAAGTCGGGATCAAAAATCAGGTTAAGGTAACGGTCGAGATCCTCTTCGTAAAAGAAATCGGCTTTGCTTCCATATTTTAACTTTCGCTTTTTCCACTCCCCATCGCTCAATTGAATTAAATACCACAAACTAGAATTTTCGGTAGTTAATACAGGAAATTTAAAATAGGTTTTAAGCTTGGCCTTATCCTTTGTTAAAACAGCAGACCTAAAATTTTTAAAATCATCAACCCAAGTTTTTACCGGGATGTATTTTGAAGTATTGGCTACTTTTATTTGAGTGGTATCGGCAGCTTTTTCCTGCACCACATTTTGGGTATTCGCATCTTTCTTTTTGTCGCCACCATTACATGCAAATAATAGCGACGCTGCAAAAAGCATCAATATTTTCTTCATTTTCGATTTTTATCTAAAATATCTTTGATCTTACCATCCAATACCTCCTCGTCTCCGGCGAAATCATCCTCAAAACCTGCACCAATTTGGTAAACTTTATTGGCTTTAGAAATTTTGTAAACGCTATAGTTATTTGTCCCAGAATAACCATAACCTAGAATTACATTATATTTCTTGTTATATTCTGGATTAACAATATTCTCAAAATTTAGCACGCGATTAACCTTATGATTTTTGCTATCTACTAGATATAAAAAATAATGTGAGTTTGAACCTCTCGCACCTGTTTCTGAGAAGATAACAATATCATTTACATCATCTCCATTGAAATCTTTGTATTCTATAAAATCTTTTTGGGTTTTGATAAGTACATTTTCTCCCCAGATTATTTTATCAGTTTGCCCCCTATCTATACCAAAATATATTCGGGCTGTTTTTCCTTTTTCCAGGTATTCTTCCCCACAATTTCGAACTGCAAAAACATAACTGGTATCTGCAAACGGATGGTAATATTCCCAGATACAATTTGGATCGCATTGATAAAAGACCTTACTATCACTCGTATTTCCCACGATAGGATTTTCGATTTTGATTTGCTTTTTCTGTTGTTTCGGAAAAGCCTTCACCTCTTTACCTGAGTGTTTCTTCTCCTTTGGTTGACAAGCAGCTATACTAAACAAAAATATAAGTATAATTAAATTTCTCATTTCACTTATTTTATGGTTTGATCTGAATTCCCGCTCCTAATTTCACGGAGCGATATAACTCATCGACCTCAGAATTCGTTAAGGCAACACATCCATTCGTCCAGTTAAACCACCTTTGAAATTTGTTAATCATACCTAGACCATTTCGTAAACCATGAATCTTGATATCGCCACCTGTAGACTTTCCTATCGACTTTGCATAATTGATATCTTGCACATTAGGATAAGAAATACCTAAATTTTTATTGTAGCCGCTTTTATCATTTTTGGCGTTGATGGTATAATGTCCCTCAGGTGTTTTTTCATCACCTTCAAATTGTTTATGTCCAACCGGATTATCGCCAAAAGAAACTTGGTAGGTTTTAAGCAATTTCCCTTGCTGATAAACGAACATTTTATGTTGAGATTTAGAAACTACCAACGAATCTACCAACACATCTGATGGAAGTTTATTTTCTGGGTATATGTTGTAAACCAAACCAGCAAAAAACACAATGACCAATAGCAATAATATCTTTCTCATTTTCTAGTTTTCCTCTTTTGGCGCTGGTTGCAAAGTTGGTCTGCCCTCTGTTGCCTCAACCAGCTTCTTATCATCCGTTAGACTGTACAAATCAATTTTATAAAGCAACTGATTTTTATCATTGTATTCATATAGCCAAATTCCACTTATAGTTCCCTTGGCGTTAATCATATCATATTTTATCTTTCTATTTTTAGCATCATAGCTGGTTTTATAAGTATACACTAATTGCTTATCTCTATACAAATTTTCAACAATGAGCCTACCTTTTTCATCGTATTTAAATAACATTTTACCACCAACGTTGCCGTTAGTTATTTCAGTACGTTCCACCAATCTGCCAAATTTATCGTAAACAAAGTGTTCCTCATATTTGTAATTATCACTAGAAAAAACGGTTTTCACAACCTGTTTTTTTGTATCATAAGTCTTTGAAGTTTTACCTTGCTTGTTGTCATCAGACAATTCATAAACTTCATCTCCACCAGTGTAACGTGTAACTTTTGTTACGCTATCGACTTTGTTGTAATAAAAAGTTTCGTCCCAACTTAACTCTGGCAAAGGAATGTAGTCGAAATCGAAACCTGTTTCTTTAAACACCTTACCTTTTTCATTATATTGATATTTAATAACCCGGCCAAGGCGATGATTTACTGTGGCTAATTTTTTAAACTTTTCTATTTCAGCTTCACTAAGTTTCGGTGTAATAATGATTGGTTTAGGCTGAAGCGCCAAGCCTACAATGATTTGGTTACCGTACTTATCAATAAATAATTTTTGATCAGTTTTGATGTTTCGGAAGCCCAAAAAACCTTCTTTGGAATAGCAATATACCAACCTGTAATACCCGTTCGGGATAGTTACAGTTTTATTAGTTTCAATAAAATAATAAGATTTGTAACGGTCTAATTCTATAAAATGGCGGTCAGCATCATTTGTTGCTTTGGAAATTTCTGTAATTTCTTTTCCATCACCATTAATTAGAAACAATTTTCGGGCATCTGGGTTAGTATTACCTGTATCTTTAACTGCACCTGTATAAAATTCGGAAGGGTGTGATCGATGAAAATACGCCATATCATAATCGTAATTTTTGGATATTTTTTCGCCCTTATTATTTACTAGATATGCTACATCACCTTTAAGTATTATTTTGGCTTTAGGCTCTCTATCCTCAACCAGACTTTGCTTTGCACGATATCCTTTTAACCACGCTAGCTGGCTGTAAACAATTTCATCTGCTTGACTTGCACCACCCTCATGGTAAGCATAACCATCATTTAATGCATTGCTGATATTATTATAAACTATTGGGGATAGAATTTGTGTATTGGTATTGAACACGCCAAACTTATTCCCCATTTGTACTGTAAGTAAACTGTCTGGTAGCGCCACAAAAACACTGCCTATTCTATCGTATTGAAAATTGAGAATGATTTTCCCGGTATCGTTTATCAACCCAAATACTTCTTTGCCTAAATTATTAAGCTGGCGTATCGCGATATATTTACCATATGATTTAATGAAACCAGAAATTTCTTTTTGAGCCGGAAAAATAATTTCTCCGGTTTTTTTATTCGCAACGCCATAACCGTAATTAATAGAAGCGCTTTCTTTGGTTTGATATTGTATAAAGTTGCTGTCTATTTCATGAATAAAATGGAATTTAGCTAGTTTTTCAATTAGGGCTTTGTTGTTTTCTAAAATATTTAGCTGTGCGTGTATTTTTTGGTTTATAAAAATTAAAAAACAGATCAAGATAAAACTATGTTTAGATAATGTATTTCTCATAGCGTTAATCTATAAATCCGTTTTTCTTTTGGTAATCCCAAAGTTCTTTGTTGTTCTCTAGATATCGAGAAGGCGAATCGATATAGTTTGCATCTTTGTCATAACCATTTTTAAGCAGCGTTTTCACACTATCTGATAGTTTGCTGAAAGCTTCTTCAAAATACGCTTCTTTCGATATTTTTCCATCGAAGTAAAAATCAGCTGCCTTTGGGATTTTTGGTTTTAATTTGACACGCAAAATTTCCTGCTCCAAATTTACTCCCCTTAACCATATAATTACATTGCCTTTATTTGCAACTCCAACCATAAACGACAAACCTTTCCGCCTGCCGGCATAATCAGATAATATTAAAAACTGTTTATTCTGACGAGCTGAATCGAATATTTTTTCTATGCTACGTTTTGGCAGTTGCAGGCTATCACTATAAAAGAGCTTATCCCTGAATGAAAAATAACTTATTTTAATACTGCTTGGCAATCTTTGTGTTTTCGCATGTGTGCTGGCCGTGTAATCAATTTGCCAATTTGTTGAAAAACTAGACAAGTATTCAGAATCTATAGGCTCGAAATCATCATTTGGCGTGATCAAGTACAACTCAGAAATTGCTATCGGAAATGTATTTGGCGCAGTAACAGTTGCCGAATAATCATATCTCTCCCAGCTCTTGTAAGTTAAAAAACGATAAATGATACCTGCAAGCAGTAAGACGCCAAAACCAATATACAACTTGTTGATGTGATTGATCTTCATACTATTAATGGTTAAAGCCCTTACTTAGTTGCCATGAATACCATAACAAGCCAAAAAATATAATAGCAATGATTAGCGCAATGCCAAATAGCCATTTACCAATTCTGTAACCTTTTCCATGATAGCTAAATGCGTAGCCACCTAACAAAAACAAGATACCAATCCCCAAAACGCCTAAGCCCAGCTCTTTTCCTTCTTCGCCTGCGCTGAAAGCAAAAGCCACTAACAAGGAAAAATTTGCTAAAATTAATACAATACTAAGATTACTATTTTTCGTTTTATTTAATTCGAGTTCATCCTGTTCCATCAACATGGAAATTAAAGTTTCTTTGATTTAACCAAACTATCGAGCAAAACATCAAAGGTGTCTGTGTTCCCGCCACACCCGTTGTAAACTACTTTACCTTTCGGATCAATCAGGATTTTTGCCGGTGTGCAATAAACGTTCTCTTTAATTGCCTTCTCTTTTCCCGGCCCCTGTGTATTGTCAATTTGTTTGAAACTGAACTTAGCGTCTATAACACTTTTCGTCATAGTTGTAGCATCATCTGAAAACCCATTCACAATTCCAACCATAGGAAACTGATTGCCATATTTTTGGTGCAGTGTATTTAGTTCAGCCACCAGATCATAACTTTCTGATTTTTTGAGGTAGCTATTTTGATAAACAAATACAATCCAGTACTTACCATCATGCTCTGCAGAATTAAATGTGCTTCCATCAACCGTTTTTGCCGAAAACTTTTTCGGACTGCTGCCAAGCAGCAAATCGACATCAGCTTTGTTTGCCGCAATAATTTCCTTCATTTTATCGGCTTTCGTTTTTTCCTGTGATTCGCCATTGCAACCAAGCAGGGCAAGAAGTATAAAATTTGCTAAGATAAATTTCTTCATAAATAGTAGTTTAGTTCAATTGTGTTTTCATGGTACATTCATTACGAGACATCTCCAACCCTTCTTTAACTTTGGTTAATACCTTTTTAGCGTCAAACTTTCAACTGCGTTTTTTTCTTGTCAGATCAACCACTAATCATTTTTGTTTCTAATTCGTACGCTTTTCAGGTGCTGGTGGCAATGGTGGAGCAGCTTCCATTACTTCCATTTTTTTCTCTTCGGGCATACTATACAAATCAATTTTATACTGCAATTGGCCGTTACCATTGTATCTGTAAAACCAAATGCTTGTGCTTATTCCTCGGCTGTCAATCATATCGTATTTTATTTTTCGGTCTTGCTTATCGTAACCAGTGGTGTAAGTGTAATCAAGTTTACCATCGCGAAAAACCTCCTCCTTTAAAACCTGGCTTTTGGCATTGTACTTAAACATACTTTTCGAAATCAACTTTCCATCATACCACTTGGTTGTTTCTTTTACATTGCCAGAATTATCATAGGTAAATCGTTCTTCATATTTTGTTTCTCCAACTGTACTGGTGGTACTTACCAATTGTTTTTTGGCGTTGTATATTTTTTTTACCGCAGGGGCTGCTTCATTTGGATCCAAATCAAATGGTTCATTAACACCCTGATATCTCGTAATCCTTTTTACCTTATTATTGTTATCATAATAGTAAGTGTCTTCCCATCCTAGTATGGGCTGGTCGGAACCTTCACAATTGAAACCAGTTTCTTTAAACAGTTTGCCAGTATTGGTGTACTGGTATTTCGTAACACGCCCTAAATACAGCTGCTTTGTAACCAATTTCTTAAAATCGTTGATTTCAAAATCAGTTAATTGCTGAGTTAAAATGGCTTTTTTGGGCACTGGCGGTTCGCCAATAGTGAGTTGATTTCCGTATTGATCGACAAATAATTTCTGTTTGGTTTTTAAGTTTACAAAACCAATAAAACCCTCAGACAAATACAGCTCAACAAATTTCTCATAACCATCAGGAATGGTGATTATTTTCTCGGTATTGATGAAATAATAGCTTCGCTTGGGGATCAAATCGATAAGATAGCGATTGCCACTATTTCGATGAGACGAAATTTCAGCAACTTCCTGGCCAAGACCATTAATGAGAAATAATTTTCGAGCCTCTGGATTTTTACTTCCAGTATCTTTAACAGCGCCTAAATAAAATTCATAAGGATGTGCTTTATAGAAAGACTCCAAATCGTAATCATAGTTTTTTGATATTTTATCGCCCTTTTTGTTCACCAGATAAGCAACATTGTCGTTAACAATAATTTTTGCATTGGGCTCGATATAATCTACGCTAACTGGCTGAACATAAAAACCGTCTAAGCCTAATTGGCTATAAATACTTTTGGCCGCTTCAATCGAAGTACCATTACGACTGGCATCATAGTCGTTCAACACATTGTTTGTGTTATCGTAAATTATCGGCGATAAAAGCGCAGTCTTTGTATTAAAAACCCCAAATTTATTTCCCACTTGCACAATCACTAAACTATCGGGCATCGGAACTAAAAAGTTGCCTATCAAATCATATTTAAAGTCGAGAATAACTTTTCCCTTTTCGTCTATTAGACCAAATAATTCGTTTCCCAAATTACTACGCTTTTCAATGGCGAGGTATTTACCGTAGGAGGCCATTGAATAGCCATTACCATTTTTTGAGGGAAAAATTACTGTTCCTGTTTTTCGAGATGCAATGCCATAACCAGAGCTCCTTTCGGCTTTGTATTTGATGAAGTTGCTGTCCAATTTACCAACATAGGCAAATTGTGCAAGTTTGTTGAGGAGTGCTCTGTTATTTTCCAGGATGTTAACCTGTGCTTGAACACTCTGTATAAAGACGATTAATAGAATGAAAAACTTAATGAGGCGTTTAAACATATTTTATTAATTAGTAACATTGAAAATTGATGCATCCAGAGAGATCTATCAAGTATCTTTTAACAATCATAATTTTCATAGTGTGTTCGTTCTAAACCCTCTTCCAATTCTTCCTTCAACTTTGGCGATAATGCTTGTTTCTTCAGTACAACTTTTAATTGTGTTTTGCCGTCAGGACTGATCCAAATCCCTTCCAAACCATTAGGAGTTTTTTTCAAGATTAACATTCCTGTAAACCGATACTCTGTCATCCCGAAGCGGCCTTTTTCATCACTTTGAATCAGTAATTCGATCCAGTTTTTGCCATTGCCGTATTGATAAATGCCAGAATATAGTGGGGTTGCTCCACAATCATTTCCCTCTTCTTTTAAATACAATCTAACCGATCGGTTATTAACTTTACCGGTATAAAAGGTTGTTTTCACTTCCTGTGCGAAACCAATAGTGAAAAATAAAAAACAACAGGTACAAGAGATTAAAAATTTCATGATCTTAAGAAGTAATAAATGTGTGTCCGATATACATAATTAGAAAAAGCAGTACTCCAAGTAAAGCTGCTGCATAAATATTTTGCAGTCCGTCACTAACTCTCTTTTTGACAAAAAAATACAGTGCTTGAGCGATCAAAAATGTTTCTAAAATCAAAAAAGCGCCAAAAGGTATAAACTTTTGCAACTTGAGTGACATGCCGCTATTCCCACTCTCGCCTTTGTCAAATAAAGAGACGAAGAAGAAAGCCAGGAGGACTAAGCCAATCAGCACTACCAAAATAAATCGCTTACCAAACACTTGTTTCATGTATCGAATTAAGATATTTAAAGAGAATTTGGTTAATTATACAATTAAAGAAGACAAAAATTTTCTTTGATGAATATCCGCCTGTAGGTTTTAATTATTCGCCATCCTTCAATTGGTATTTGTAAAACATTAACGCCTACGCGGAACAATTCTAAACTGTAAACTAATAAGGGAAATCAATTCTGTTTAAGTTAATTTTGTAACATACTAACAAAACATTTATGTCAAAAACAAAACTAACGATCAACAATAACGGATCAGTGAAAATTGAAGGTGATTTTGAAATTGTAGATAGAAACGGTAATGCTTATGGTTTGCAAGGCAGAGAAATTGTTTCTATTTGCCGTTGCGGATTATCAAAAAACAAACCTTTTTGCGATGGCGCACATAACGGGCATTTTGAACATGAAGCTATAGCATTCGATCTTCCTCCAAAAAAGGTTTAATTTTAAAAAACAATACTAAAAAGCCTTGCAGCAATGCAGGGCTTTCGCATGTAAAAACAATATGATAATTATTTAATCTATTATGCATATTTAAACCCAAAAGTGCTTAAACGCCTGCAAACAAGAATGCTTCGTAATTGTGGATTAAAAAAATGTTTAAAATTTTTTAGTTTAGATAAATAAACGTTAATTTGACGATTATTTATTGTTATGAGCACAGCAAACTATGTAATTGGCGTTGATTACGGGACGGATTCTGTTCGGTCCGTTTTAGTAGATACTGCTAAAGGAAAAGAAATTTCTGCATCCGTTTTTCTATACCCACGGTGGCAAAAGGGTTTATATTGTAAGCCATCCATCAATCAATTCAGGCAACATCCTTTAGATTATGTTGAGGGTTTAACCCACACCATTAAAGATTGTTTGGCAAAAGCCGGTGGAGCGGATATTGCCCATTTGGTTAAAGGTATTTCCATTGATACCACCGGATCCAGTCCGGTTGCTGTCGATGCATCAGGTACTCCCCTTGCATTAAAGCCAGGTTTTGAGGAAAATCCAAATGCCATGTTTGTACTTTGGAAAGACCACACTGCAGTTAAAGAGGCTGCCGAAATTAATGAACATGCGACGAAATTTCCTGTAAACTATTTGAAATACGTTGGCGGCATCTATTCTTCAGAATGGTTTTGGTCTAAACTATTGCGCATTTTAAGAATTGATTCGTCCATCGAAAAAAACGCAGAATCGTGGGTGGAACATTGCGACTGGATTCCTTTTTTATTAACAGGAGGAACTGATGTGGCAACGATGAAACGTAGTCGCTGCGCTGCCGGACATAAAGCTTTATGGGCAGAAGAATTTGATGGGTTACCGCCGGAAAGTTTCTTTAGCAGTTTAGACCCACTTTTGGCTGGCTTTAGAGAAAAGCTTTTTGTTGATACCTATACTTCTGATGTTTCAGCTGGAACATTAAGCGAGGAATGGGCAAATAAATTAGGCTTAAATACTGATGTAGTCATAGGCGTTGGCGCATTCGATGCCCACATGGGCGCTGTCGGCGGACAGATTGAACCTTATTACTTAAGCAAAGTAATGGGAACCAGCACTTGCGATATTTTGGTTGCCCCAAATCAGGATTTACATGGTAAACTGATTAATGGTATTTGTGGCCAGGTGAATGGCTCCGTAATTCCAGGCATGGCCGGTTTGGAAGCTGGTCAATCGGCTTTTGGCGATGTTTACGCATGGTTCAAAAACTTAATCAGCTGGCCTTTAAATCATCTGTTAACAGCATCTGAACTTATTGATGAAGCAACAGCAGTTGCTTTGAAAGAAGAATTGGAAGGCAAAATAATTGCTAATTTGAGTAAACAAGCTGATGCACTTGAAGACGACGACTATGCTGAGTTAGCAATAGATTGGTTGAACGGCAGAAGAACTCCAGATGCCAATCAGGAACTTAAAGGCGCCATTACCGGTTTAGGCCTTGGTACCGATGCGCCTCGTTTCTTCCGTGCTTTAGCTGCTGCAACATGCTTTGGAGCTAAAGCAATTGTAGATCGTTTTAAAGAACAAGGTGTTCCGGTTAAAGGGATTATCGGCATTGGCGGAGTAGCTAAAAAATCATCATACATTATGCAAATGATGGCCGATGTTTTGGAAATGCCAATCAGAATCCACCGTTTCGAACATACTTGCGCTTTGGGTGCAGCGATGTTTGCAGCTGTTGCCGCTGGCATTTACCCAACCATTGAGGATGCCATGGCTGCTATGGGAACTGGTTTTGAAAAAGAGTACAAGCCAAATGTGAAGAAACAGAAAATGTACCGCATGCATTACCAGCAGTATCTTGGCTTAGGCCGATACCTGGAGCGTTACAATAAAAAAGATGTTAAACCGTACTTATCATGAGCAACTATCAGGATATAAAGGAGCAGGCTTATTTAGCCAACATGCAGTTGCCTAAACTTGGCTTGGTATTGTTCACTTTCGGAAATGTGAGTGCCGCTGACCGGGCTAAAGGTGTATTTGCCATTAAGCCGAGCGGTGTACCTTACGAAGATTTATCAGCCGATAAAATGGTGATTGTTGATTTCGATGGCAATACTGTTGAAGGAAGTTTACGTCCATCATCTGACACCAAAACCCATGCGGTTTTGTATAAACATTGGGAAAATGTAGGTGGAATTGTTCACACACATTCTACTTATGGAACAGCTTGGGCACAAGCGCAAAAGGCCATTCCAATTTATGGAACAACCCACGCCGACCATTTGACGGTTGATATCCCTTGTGCACCACCAATGGACGATGCAATGATAAAAGGCAACTACGAATATGAAACAGGCTTTCAGATTATGAATCATTTCGAAAGTTTGGGTTTGAGTTATCAAGAAGTGGAGATGATTTTAGTGGGTAACCACGCTCCTTTTACCTGGGGAAAAACGGCCGAGAAAGCAGTTTATAACAGCGCTGTTTTAGAAGCCGTTGCACAAATGGCTTTGTTAACCCAGCAAATCAATCCTCAGGCGCCGAAGTTAAAAGATTCGTTAATTCAAAAGCATTATGAGCGCAAACATGGTACAGGCGCTTATTACGGACAATAAGTGAGTTCGGAGTTGAGAATGTTGAGGTTCAAATTTTTGTAGAAATCTGAAAATGATTTGGAAAGCAATTGCAGTGGTGATTCGGTTACGATAGTCCCGCCTTTTGCTTTAGCCCAGCAGAAAAAGCTGGGGCTGCCGCTGCTATCGGGTTTAGGATTAAAAGGTTTACCGAAGTAAAATAAACCTGATTGGAGTGAGCATCCCGATAGTTCATCGGGATAAAACGGAAAGCAGGACTAGCGGACCGATGGAAACAGAAATCTGCTTTTCAAAAATGATAAAGCTATTAT
This sequence comes from Pedobacter sp. AC163, assembly GCF_979258665.1. Classification (NCBI taxonomy): domain Bacteria; kingdom Pseudomonadati; phylum Bacteroidota; class Sphingobacteriia; order Sphingobacteriales; family Sphingobacteriaceae; genus Pedobacter; species Pedobacter sp. AC163. Next base: position 441,104 of record NZ_OZ409872.1, read on the forward strand.
CTGCACCTAGAAATGATAAATCTTTTGGTCTGTGAGCATACAGACTGAGAAGAATTGAATAAAATTAAAATAACATAGAGTAATGATTGATTTAAAAAAATTACAGGTTTGGTTTATCACAGGTACACAACATTTGTATGGTGAAGAAACCTTAAAACAAGTTGCAGCGCATGCACAAGAAGTTGCTGATTCACTAAACCAGAATGGAAAAATCTCTGTTTCGGTTGTTTACAAGCCTATTGTGAAAAGCACTGAAGAGATTTTCGAAACATTGCAACAAGCCAATATCGATAAAAACTGTATCGGTGTAATTACCTGGATGCACACCTTTTCTCCTGCTAAAATGTGGATTAGAGGCCTAAATGTTTTGCAGAAACCACTGTTGCATTTGCATACGCAATTTAATCGCGACATTCCATGGAGTACCATCGACATGGATTTCATGAACCTGAACCAGAGTGCACACGGTGATCGTGAGTTTGGTTTTATGGTAACCAGAATGCGCAAAGATCGTAAAGTTGTAGTTGGCCATTGGCAAGATGAAGAAGTAGCCAAACAAATTGATATCTGGTGCCGTGCCGCTGCTGGTTGGAACGATTGGCAGGGAGCAATATTCGCCCGCTTCGGAGATAACATGCGTTTTGTTGCCGTAACCGATGGCGATAAAGTGGAAGCTGAAATGAAGTTTGGATTCTCTGTAAACACTTATGGCATAGGAGATTTAGTAGCAGTAATTAATGCGATACCTGAAGATGAAATTCAAAATTTATTGAGGGAATACGAAGAAACTTACGAAATGGCTGCCGACTTGAAAGCTGGCGGTGCCAGACATCAATCTGTTTACGATGCAGCTAAAATTGAATTGGGTTTACGTAAGTTTTTAGAAGATGGCGGCTTCAAAGGATTCTCTGATACTTTTGAAGATTTGCATGGCATGATCCAGCTTCCGGGGATAGCAGCGCAACGTTTAATGGCCGATGGTTATGGATTTGCTGGTGAAGGCGATTGGAAAACAGCAGCTTTGGTACGTGCCTGTAAAGTAATGGGCGCTGGTTTAGCTGGCGGTAACGCATTTATGGAAGATTACACCTATCATTTTGATCCTTCAAACTCAATGGTTTTGGGCTCTCACATGCTGGAAGTTGATGCAAGTTTGGCATCTGGCAAGGCAAGTTTAGAAGTTCATCCATTAGGAATTGGCGGCAAAGCTGATCCGGCCCGTTTGGTTTTTAATGTTGCCGGAGGCGACGCTTTAAATGCATCTTTAATTGATATGGGAAATCGTTTCCGCCTGTTGGTTAACGAAGTAACCGCTGTTGAGGCAGAAAATGATTTACCTAATTTACCTGTGGCCCGCGTGTTATGGAAACCACTTCCGGATATGAAAACAGGCTGTGCTGCCTGGATTTATGCTGGTGGTGCACATCACACCGCTTACAGTCAGAATTTAACTACCGAACACTTATTGGATTTTGCAAACATTGCAGGATTGGAATACGTAAACATTGGTGCAGATACGAAAATTAACCAGTTTAGAAATGAATTACACTGGAACGAGGTTTTCTTCAAATAGGATTATTTAAACGCTCAAATCTTAAAGCCGATAGTTTTAACTATCGGCTTTTTTGTTTGTAACTGGTTGGTGGAAACAGTTTTGGGGTTCCTATTTCTGGTTGGTGGAGACACCAACCAGTAGGATTGCCTATTTGTAGCAAAAGTAATCTGCGAATGTGGCAAAAGAAAACACATACACGAACGGTCATAATCCTGAATTTATTTCAGGATCTTAAAATCTGGTTGGTGGAGACACCAACCAGTAGAATGAAAGCAAAACCTAATCTATACTTACCATTGCTTTGATCACCCCCGTTTTAGGATCTAACCAACTTTCAAACTCCTCTTTCACCTCCTCAAATTTAACCTGATGCGTAATGTAATTTGTAGGATTTACCAATCCCGCTTTCATTGACTTAATTACATGTTCGAAATCTTCGGTGGTTGCATTTCTACTGCTCATTAATGTTGATTCGCGTTTATGAAACTCCGGATGGTTGAAAATCAAATCTCCTTTTTGCAGGCCTATTAAAACGAATCGTGCCCCGTGAGCCATATAATTAATCGCGTTATTGATTGCCTTTTGATTCCCCGTAGCATCAATCACGACAGTTGGCATATCGCCGTTTGTAATATCGCTAAGTTGTTGCGTTACATCAGGCGCAAGCGCATTAACCACGTGAGCAACTTTTAATTTCTCCTTACAAAATGCCAACCGATCTTCGTTGATATCCAAAGTAATCACATTTGCGCCGGCAATCCGGGCAAATTCCATCGTTCCTAAACCAATCGGACCAGCACCAATTACCAGTACAAATTCACCTGGCTGAACATCTGCCCTCCTAACACCATGGGCACCGATTGCCAACGGCTCAACTAAAGCAAGTTCATCATAACTCAAACCTTCACCATGCAAAAGTGTACGCGATGGCACTTGCAAATATTCTCGCATACCCCCATCAACATGTACGCCACAAACCTGCATTTTAACGCAGCAATTTGGTTTGTTCATGCGGCAGGCAATACACTCACCACAGTTAAAATAAGGAATAAACGTTACGGCCTCACCTATTTCAAAACCTTCAGCGCCGTCTGCTTCCACTAGCTCACCCGAAAGTTCATGCCCCAAAACCCGTGGATAATTAAAGAAAGGCTGGGTACCTTCAAAAGCGTGTAAATCGGTACCACAAATGCCAATTCGCTTAATTTTAATAATGGCGTGATCTTTCTTTAACTCCGGCTTAACTGTTTCAGAATATTCGAAGGTACCAGGTGTTGTACAAGTAAGGGTTTTCATTTTTAATTTAATGATTGAGTAAAAAAATCGTCATCTCGACTGAAGCATAGCGGAATGGAGAGATCTGTTTAGATAGATTTCTCGGCTGTGTTGCACTTCGCTCGAAATGACGGACTGGGTTACGCGTTAGCTAAAGCTCTGTCTAAATGAACATAACCACCATCTACATGAATAATTTGTCCGGTAGTATGGCTTGATTTTGACGACATTAAGAAAGCAGTCATGTTGGCAATTTCTTCCGCAGTAGTCATTCTGTTTTCCAAAGGAATTTTAGAGGTAATTTCGTCCAATTTAGCTTGTGCATCAGGTAAGGTTTCAATCCAGGTTTCGTAAGCTGGGGTCCAACATTCGGCCACCACCACTGCATTTACACGGATTCCATACTTCAAAAGCTCTACTGCCCACTCGCGGGTTAAAGCGTTTCTTCCACCGTTTGCTGCAGCATATGCTGAAGTATTTCCCTGACCAGTTTCCGCTGTTTTCGAAGTAATATTAACGATTGCACCTTTGCTTTTAATCAATTCTGGCAAGGCGTGATGTGCCATTAAATAATAGTGGACCACGTTCTTGTGTAATGAAGCCATAAAATCTTCGTAATTACCGCTTTCTAAACCCACTCCATCATTTACACCTGCATTGTTTACCAAACCATCAATTCTTCCAAATTGAGTAACAATTTCAGCGACTACCTTCTTACAATCATCAGGATTGGATAATTCAGCAACAAATTGTGCAGCCTTTCCACCCTGGGCAGCAATAGCATTAACAACTTTTTGGTTATCATCGGCTTTTCTACCAACAACTACTGCGATGGCATTTTCCTTGGCAAAAACTTCTGCAATGCTACGTCCGATACCTTTTGCAGCACCAGTAATTACGATCACTTTTTCTTTTAACTGTAAATCCATATTTTTCTATTTATTCAATGATTGAATTTTGAATGAATAAATGTTCATTGGCAAATCGCTAAGACATTCCCTCATTCAATCCTCCGTCACTCTAACATTTTATTAATTACATCTGCCCTTCTTGATTCTGGCAAAACTTTTAAATCTACTAATTTTCCATCTTTCAAAGTCCCTTCGACTGTCGTTTTATATGGAGCATGAAGTTTGAAATGAACATCCCATTCTTTAGGCCACGCAGGAAACAAATAAATGCTTTTTCCATCTGCCTGCAGTAGCATTTCCTGTAAACCTATCATCCCCGAGCCGCCCCAATTGTGGTCTGGAACCCAATCAAAACCTGGTCCCCAGAAAGCAGGAAAGCGCCTACCGGAATCTTTCAGTTTCGCAGTTGTCAACTTTGCCGCCTCATCCGTCAATCCTAATCTCGCTGCAAAAATATTATCCTGTTTCCAACCTACATGACTTCGGAATTTTAAAACGTCTGTATCATATTTGAACGTATTGATTGCCGTGTCTAAACCCGGCTTTCCTATTCCATAAATTCCCCAAGGATAAACCGGGTATAATTGCGGACTTTCGGTATTGTTAATTCGCTCCCAAAGTTTAGCAGGAGAAATCGTGGCATGACCATTAAACTCCCTGAAGCTTATTGGCGGGACGGTTTTTAGCATTTCATTCCATTCTGTTTTTTGTTTTTCGGATAAACCGGGATACGCAATCAGCCTTTCAAGAACTGTTTTTAAAGCAGCGATTGTCGAGGTGGAATTGTAGGCCATTTTATAAGTCTCCGCACCAGAACCCGGATATAAAACCAAGTGACCATTGGCATCCAAAGCCTTTGCTCCTCTTTGCTTCGCCAGGTAGGTATAATGCTCTTTGAAAAATGTGAGGGAGCTTTCAATTAAAGGAAGATATGTTTCAATATTTGCGCCATCATATCTTTCAGTTTCCAAAATCATCATACAAAATTCCAAAACGGTATCCCACTCATATTCCAACCAGGCATTGTATTCCATGCCTTTGTTAAAATCAGCAGGTCGTTTCCAGCCATATTCTGCCGGATTTGGTAATCCAAAGTTTTCCAGTTGCTCTGTAAAACTGGCTCCATTATGTCCCCAGGAAGCTTGCGTCCTAATCTCCGCATTTTTCAGTAGATTGAGATAGAAATCGAACTGTGGCTTCATCATTTCGAAGTCGCCGCTTTTTAACATTGGCCAGTAAACCAACCGCTGGTTTTGTGCGGTGTGCGTTCCTCCTCCCCAGTTTCTAAAATCGGGCGTGTATTTCAAAGCAGTATCTGTAAGTTGCGGATCATAAGTAAACAAGCCACCATTAAACTTAGTAGGATAATTTCCAAATGCGTTGCAGCCTAACATATACCGAAACAACTGATAGTTTTTTGATGACTGATTCGTTGCTTCATCTTTTGAGCTGATGTTGATAAAACTTCGTTGCCAGTAATCATTCCACCATTTAACACTTGCTTTTTGATTGATTTTGTTTGGCACTGCATTTAATGTTCTTTCCCATTCCTGAAGCGATTTGGTTTTTGCAGTGGTTAGGGTAATGGAAATATTAGCCGATTTGGAGGGCTTCTTACTTTTCAAAGTCCAACCTTTAAAAGGCGTATTCAAATATTTCCCTTCGTAATTCCCAGCGGCCAATAGGTTATCTCCCCTCATTGTTCCTCCAAAAATTAAATTATTTAGAGGATTATATAGTTCTTCTTTCCTGTCAACAAGTTCTTGTTGCTTTACGGCGACGTCGAAAACGGTTTCTGCTTTGTTCTGGTGATAAAATTGAATGGCATTATTTTTAAATACAACCTCGTCTTTAAGAGTCTTTACAATCCCTTGAGGTGCCCATTTATACGAATTCTGGTTATTTTCCTTGCCTTTAGTTATGCGATCTTCAAAACGCCAGCTTTCATAACTTGCTTCGGTGCTAATGTTCTGATTTGATTTAATATCTAAATGAATAATTGGATTGAAAACATCTACCCAAACTTTGATTTGGGTGTTCAAATCCCCATTAACTCCGGAAATCTGAGCATATCCATCTTTTAGAATTAATTCTTGTTTGAAAGTTTTTCCATCGAATGGATTAGGACTGAATTTAAGTTTTACCCGGCCTAGTTTGAGTAACGTATTATTTTCATCAAATGTTCCGCTACGCGATAGATAAAGGTAAACTTCACCTTTTTCCACCCATAAATTTAGGCCGATATCTCCTCCGCCAACCGGCATCGATTCTGATGAATTAATACTTTGGGAAGTCCAAACAACATTAGCAAGTTGTTTTTCTTGCGAAAAAGCAGTAGAGGTTAGTAAACACAAAAGCGAAATAAAAATTTTTGACCCACATAGAAACTTGGCAACATCCAAGCGAAATACATAGAATTTTGACCATATAAGGAATGTGAGAACATTTAAGGTCTTAGCCAGAATACTTGATTTACTTGGTATCGTTTTGGTTAAAATCATTCTTTGTTAATCAATTATAAGTCGTCATTTCGACCGAAGCGGAGAAATCTTTTTGATGAGATTGCTTTCCCGAAAGGTCGGAATAAACTGTATTTCGCAATGATGTGTCGTTAATTATCCCAATCATCGGTGCGGAAAGAAGAAACCGGCAGGCCATCATTGCCGAATAAATCGCCTACCAGGAAATCTTTAAAAGCATAACGAACCGCAACTGGCATTTTAACTTGTTCAGCTGATACTGTAATGCTGCTTCCGGTAATTGCTGCTTTCGCAGGATAAAATTTCCGATCTGCTCCCGCTACTTCAAAAAGACTTAATTCTTTACCGAAGGCGGTCAAGCCATTGGCTACATTTTGAAATTTAATTACTGCTTTATTTTTATCAATGGTTAAAGACTCATAATTGGGACTTAGTGCGCCAAAGCCTTTTATACCGTAAGTTTGTGCCAAGGCAAGATAAGCCAAACGCTCACCACCTTGTTTTTTGTTCGCTGGATGAATGGATTTTTCCTCACCGATATCCATCAAAACCGCCATTCCTGAATTAGGAATCTTATTTAGAGATTTTCGCTGGGCATCTCTTAAAAATGCGGAGTTAAATTTCCCTCCAATGTGGTAAGGCGGAAGCTGCGCATAATTATAGGGAGCAATTTGCGCATAGTAAAATGGAAATTCTCCGTTATTCCAATTTTTTCTCCATGAAGAAACCATTGCTGGAAATAAATCTTCATAGCGATCTGGTCGCTCGTAATTAGATTCTCCCTGATACCAAATTGCACCCTTGATTCCGTAACCAATCACAGGATAAAGCATTCCGTTATAGAGCGTTGTTGGTGTTCTGCTTACTTCTTTTATCGTATCGCCTTTGGCTGGAATTTTAACTTCCGGAAATGCCTTTAAATCTTCTGGCGACATCCAGGCTTCAATGGAAGAACCTCCATAGCTGTCATTGATGACACCGATAGGCACTTGCAATAACTCACTTAATAGGGAAGCAAAATAATAGGCAGTCGCACTGAAGTTAGAAACCGTTTCTGGTGCCGCCATTTTCCATTGAGATGGTTTACTGTTTTCCTGGCGTTCGATAATGGAAGAACGCGGAACGGTATAAAGTCTAATATTTTTATTCGCCGATTTAAGGATGGCTTCGTTTGAACCGATTATTGGCTGACTTTTGAAGCCTTTCATTGGCATTTCCATGTTCGATTGACCACCGCAAAACCAAACCTCACCAATTAAAATGTCTGTTAAAACCAGCTTTTCGCCATCATTTAATTCGAGTTCATATGGTCCTCCAGCCGATGGTGTGGCCACTTTTACTTTCCACTTCCCGTCTTGATCAGCGATTACTGAATAGCTTTTCTTGTTCCAGGATGTGATGATCTTTACTTTAGCAGAAGCCTTCGCCCAACCCCAAATGGCCACATTACTTTGTTGCTGCAAAACCATATGATCGGTAAAAATGGAGGCAGGTTTAACCGTTGCCGATGCGACGATGCAGCAAATGAGGTTTAAAAGTATGGTGAGTTTTAGTTTCATTCTTATCACGTTATTTTATTTACTAACCGGTAGCCAAACCGACATTTCTGAATGCCCGCGATTTCCCCAGGCAAAATAAGGTACCAGTTTAATTTCAGCATCATTGCTATTATTATTAACCGGACGATACAATACGTTTTTCCAGTTATTCGGTTCCACAATTTTAGCATTACCAATCAAACTCATCATTTCGGCACCATCAATATTGATTGGTTGAGCGGTAAATTTCGTTGAGGTAGGAATAAAAGCGTTGAAAATATCTTTGCCTGGTAAATCTGTTGACTCCAGGCAATAAACAATTGGTCCGCGTTTTACCGCAATTTGGTTTCTATTTTCTTCTACTAAAGGATTGGCCTCAATCAAAGTAGCTTCCATCGGGAGATTCAATTCTATTACATCACCTTTTTTCCAAACCCGATTTATTTCGGCGTATGTTCCAGAAATTGCTTCAATATTTTCTGCCTTTCCATTAACACTAATTTGAGCATTTTGAGTCCATGCTGGGATTCTAAGAAAAACTGAATACGGTTTATTTCCTGTTTCTTTTATCGCGATCATAATATTTCCATCCCATGGATAATTGGTAGTTTGCGCAACAGAAATCTTACTGCCATCAGCTAATTTAGTAGTTAAGTTATTTCCACCGTACAAATTGAACCACAAGCCTTTATCAGAAACACTATAAGCATAATCACTTACTTCGGCAATGGTTCTTACCACATTTGGAGGGCAGCAATTCGATAGGCCAATGTATGGAACTCTATCTTTTGACCATCGTTGTTTGAATGGAAGATCATCAGATTGCGCCAGCGGATTAGTATATAAAAAGTTTTTTCCATTTAAACTTATTCCCGATAAAACACTGTTGTGCAAAGCCAGTTCCATCACATCCGCATATTTTGCATCGCCTGTAATCTGGAGCATTCTCCAGTTCCAAAGTACATTACCAATATTAGCACAGGTTTCGTTATGGGCTGTAAAATTTGGCAACTGGTAATCGCGACCGAAAGCCTGATGAATTTTTTGAACATCAGCTGGATTGTAGGAGGTCCCATCAGGCGAAGTGCCATCATAAAGTGAACCACAGCCTCCTGTGATATACATTTTATGCTGATTCACATCATCCCACATTAAATTCAAGGTTTTCAAAAGTGAATCTTTTCCGGTTTCGGCATATAAATCGGCTACGCCAGCGTACAAATAGTTCGCTCTCACCGCATGCCCCATCGCCTTGGTTTGCTGCAAGAACGGAATTCTATCCTGATTATCATCTGTTCCGTCATCAATTTTACCTTTAATGGCAATTAAGTGATTGGCCAATTCCAAATATCTGGGGTCTTTAGTTGTGCGGTACATTTCTACAACGCCCATGTAGTGAGAAGGACAAATGGCATTTCTGGCCAGTGTTGGCGATGCCGATTTGTAGAAATTGTACAAATAGTCCGTTGCTTTTTTAGCGATGTTTAATAGTGTGGTTTTTCCAGTAGCACGATAATGGATGCAACCCGCCGTCATCAAGTGCCCAATGTTATAAGATTCGAAGCTCAGCCTATCTTGAAACTGATTTTTTGAACCGGTTTTACGCTGCTCAATCATTGCTTTCGTGTAGATATAACCATCTTCGCGTTGCGATTTTCCAATCACGACAATAGCTTTATCCATCATTTCATTGAGTTTGGGATTTTTTGTCGACGCATATAAACTCGCTACAGCTTCCAGTGTTTTGTAATAATCCCCATCATGAAAAGATGGTCCTGAATGCGCACCTGTATCTAAGCCTGCGGCAATTTCAAAGTTTTTAAATGCATGGCTTATTTTTGGATCGTTATAAATGGCCCACATATTGGGCACCATGGTTTCAGTCGCAACCTTAAACCGATCGGCCCAAAAACCCTTTGTCCAGGTTACATCAGCCATGTTAACACTTCGTAACTTCGCATATTTACTATTTGAAGTATTAACAAGCGCCATGTCCTGGGCATAAACCTGTAAAAATGGTAGCGTTAGTAGGATGATGATTGCAGATCTGTTTATCATATTGCTTGCTATTTTATCTTCTTGCTATCATTGCAAGCCAAGAGCAATACTTCTTATAGATTGCTTCATGCCTCGCAAAGACGATTATTTTTATTTCTCTTCCGCTTGAATAACAACCGGCCCAAACAATCCTGAAGGATTTAAAGGTTTACCTTCCAAACGGAAAGGCGCAGTAGTCTTCGTAATTCTTTTATCTCCAGGTAATTTATCATCCCCTATTAAACGATTTGCCCAGGTGTTTGTAACTTCAATAGTGATTTTATTTTCGCCCTTTTTTATTGCTTTGCTGATGTTTAAGCGATGCGGTGCTGTCCACAATGTGCCACAATTTATCCCATTGATTTTCACTTCAGCCACGCTGGAAAATTCACCTAAATCAATCCAGGCATTTTTTGTATCTCCATTGAATGTAAAACTCTTCGAATAAATGGCAACTCCTGAGTAGTATTTTATTAAACTATCAGCCTGTTTAGTCCAGTCGGTTAAATCTTTAAATACAACTGGCTTTGACGGACCACCAAGAGCTGGATCGAATTGTACTTGCCAGTCCGTTGAAATATTTTCAATGGCTTTAAACTTATTGAAATTTGGCCCAGCTTGCAGTTGAGTTAAACTTGTCTTTTCATTAAAAATTACGAACACCGAACCATTCGATGGCAATTTTAAGTTAAAATAAGTCCTTCCATCTCTAATCGACCAGCTCTTCAAAGCTATTGTATCATTGCTTACCGAGTTGTAGATTTTAGGTACCCTTCCACTTATTCTAAAAGAAAAATTAAAATCTCTTTCTTCAGCTTCTTGGTTTGATATAAAGTAGATATCTTTTGATCCATCTGATCTATGTGTATAGGTTATGTTTTTTGAATACCCAGGTGAAACATCCGTGACCTCATAGTTGACATCAGTAATATTCAAATCTTTTTTGACGCCAATTTTATCGAAATTCTCACTATAATAGGGCGCTTTAATTATCATTCCATTGCCTATCCTTTTAATAAGATTAGTAGCAATTTTATCGTCCCAAATCTCATTAACTATTAGATCAAACTCAGCTCTACTTGCCTGTTTTAAACCATTTTGATATAAAGGTTTATCTGCAACGATAACCTTGGCCCCCGCCTTTATTAATTCATAAAGCTTTTCAACAATTTCAAAACTCATGTATTGATAGTTCGGATTCATTTTCATCGCCCCGGGAAAAACCAAAACTTGATATGTTGCGCCGCTTTCAAAAACTACCTCCCCATTTTTTACCTTAGCAGTAGCCAATACATCAGGATTAAAACTATCGTAAGCGTAACCGCGTAACGGATTTACCCAGTTTTCAGGATCAGCGATATTTGCAGAATGTGTTACGCCAGACGGAATCTGACGCAAAGGTTCTCCAACATTGGCCAAACGTTTCTTTTCTGTTTCCACTACATCAGCACCGAAAATGCCAGGTAAAGTTTCTACTAGCCGATCTGGCAGAACTGAACGGCGGGGTAATTCTTCTCCCGTAAAAACTGCGATATCAACCACAGGCTTACCTTGCTGTAACAGGTTTTGTGTTCGCTCAGCGTACTCTACCCATGCTTTACCCGCTTTCCACCAGGTTTGGTCTCTTTGGAAATATAACCCTACACCATCTAGCGTCATCCCTGGTTTTCTATCCATCCATGGATTGTGCGTAAAAACATGATAAACCAACTTGTTAATTCCAAGCGCATAATTCCTATCCTGCAATGTTTTCATATTCGAAGGATTCTCATTCCAATCCATGCGAACCGTGGTAAAAGCTTCTGCTTGAACAATATTTTTCCCATAGATATGAGCACCAGAAATGGCATCCAACATATCATTCGGCTTATCGTGAGTCGGGCTGTTCAACCAGAATTCTCCCATTGGTACATCAACAGTTTTGTAATGCAACAATCCATCGCTCATCATCGTTGGCGCAATGCTTTCAGCCGTAAAAGTTACCCCTTGTTCTCTAGCTAATTTTGCCAAGGTTTTGTAAAACTGATCTACTACCAATTCGGAGATGGTTTTACGAATGTCGTAAAGAAAATTCTCAGAAACTGAAGCGCTTTCTACAGGCAATCCGGTCATAATAGGCAAGTATGGCGTTAAATCGTACCCTCTGCGTTTCTGAAATTCTGCCTTAAATAATGGCGACCAATTCTGACTGCCACATTCCCAACTATCTACATGGAAAACGCTTAAAACTTTCTTAGCTATTTCTGGTCCGCCATATTTTAGCGCTTCGCCATACCAGTTATCGAATTGCAGTTTAACGGCTTCTGGATTAAACTTATCGCACTCCAACCCTTTTCCACCACCACCGGTTGCGTTTGTATGGCCTGTTGATGTATGTCCGACTCTTAGAATTGTCCACTCGCCTTTCGGTGCTTTCCAGTTTAAAGTTCCGCCTGCATTTAATTTATCCGTGAGGTTGATGATTTTATTCAATGGAACACACAGTTCTTTTGCAATCTGTTCATTTGTACTTCTCTTGCTAATTCTCCAAACCGAACCATTTTTCCCTTCAAACTGATTAATTTGGGCAGATGAACTTAACTCAAGATTTACCAGTTTCAAAGAAGGTTTCCATTTAGCCGCATCCAAATCTTCAGCCCCTGGTTCAGAATTCTTTTTATCGTAAATAAACCTGAAAAATTTAGCCGTTGTTGGTTTAATGGAGTGCGTTACATCTTCGTCGGTATCTTGCCAACCATGACGTGGTGCTTCCAGCCTGCCAATTGATCGAAAGCTTTTTCCATCATCACTCACTTCAATTGCCAGTCGCTGTGCCTGATAATTATTTCCACTAATTTTAATAGTTACTGTTCTGCAAGTAAAAGGTTTTGCAAACTCATATTGAATGTAACACGGTTCGTTGGAACCAAAGTTTTTCTTATTTCCGGACTTAATCAATCCTGTGGCATCAGCATCATTGCTAGCCGTAATTTTAGGTATAACCGTTCTGGTAGAAATGTTTTCGCCCACAGGCGATGGATAAGCATAAACTGCGATATCCTTATAATAGTTTTCGTTTGATTCTGGTTTAGGCAGGATAATTTTTGGAGTTGCACTATTTACCACAGTCTTAGACCAAACCACCTTTTGCATGGAAAATTCAGGCGTAATCCAGGGTCCGCCGGCCAAGGCGAAACCATCACTCACATGCATTCCAAGTTTTAAGTTTAAACGTTTGGCCTCACTCATGGCGAACTCAACCAGTTTCCACCATTCGGGTGTAAGCTGAACTGCTGGTGGTGAATAAACTGGCGTTTTATCCGGACCTTGAATACTCATCAAGTAAGCACCTCCAATTCCATTGGCTTTCATCGCCTCTAAATCGGCTGTAATACCAGGTTTAGAAACCGCACCTTTTACCCAATACCAGAATACCCAAGGTTTAGCATTTTCGTTTTGTTGTGCATTAAGCGTAAAGCTAAAAGTACACAATAGAAAGAACAGGAAGATTTTACTAAACACTCGTTTCATTTTGATTTATTTTTCGTCATTGCGAAATCGATTTTTCATCGATTGAAGCAATCTTTCTCGTAAAGCAGACTGCTTCAGCTTACTCATTCCAGGCCTCGCAATAACGATTTATTTTTTTATCCCTCCCAGTAATAACGGAACATTGTTTATTTATGGGCGATTTTATAACCTCTTAATCCGAAATAAAGAATAATTAAATAACAAACTAAAGGAATACTGTAACCAATTTGGATATTATCTCCGTAATGATCGATTAGGGAACCCATCCCGAATGGTAATATCGCACCGCCAACAATTGACATAATGAGCCAAGATGAACCCGGTTTTGTATCCTCTCCTATACCATCTATTCCCAAGGCAAAAATGGTTGGGAACATAATCGACATGAAGAAACCCAAACCGCCCAAAGCGTAAACTACTACTACTCCTGTTCCAGTTATAGCAACAATACTAAGTAAAACACATATTACAGCGTAAATAGCCAATAGTTTGTTTGATGCGATGTAGCGTAATAAAGCTGTCCCCACAAATCGCCCAACTAAAAATAATGTACCATATAACCCTAGATAATTCAATGCTGTATACTCATCAAAACCACCAGCCTGTTGTGCTGCCCTGATGAAAAAGCTAGTTACACAAACCTGTGCACCTACGTAAAAAAACTGTGCAATTACTGCCCAACGTAAATGTTTATGTTTTAAAGCGCCCAAAAAACTACCTTGAGAAATACCATCTTTACTGGCTGTTTTAACCTCTGGAAGTTTCATAAAATAAAATAGCAAGGCCACTAAAACCAAAATAGTTCCCAAAATAATATATGGTGTTTTTACTGTTGATGCTTCGGTTAGAAAATAATTGTTTCTAACAGTTTCCGTCATTGCCGCTAATTCTTCTTTGGTGTGAGATTTACCAGAAAGAATAAATCGACCTACAACTGTTGCCAAAGGTGCTGCTAAACCATTAAATGTTGCTGCGAGGTTCAATCGCCATGCCGCTTTATCAGGACTACCTAATATTGCTGCGTAAGGATTTGCAGAGGTTTCTAACAACGTTAAACCACAACCAATGATGAAAAGTGCTATTAAGAATGTAATGTAAGACAAATTATTTGCCGCAGGAACGAATAAAAAAGCGCCAAAAGCGAAGGCTAGCAATCCAGTAATCATGGTTGATTTATACCCGAACCGTTTTAGAAGCACACCCGCAGGGATTGCCATTAAAAAGTAAGCTAAAAACACTGAAGTGTCAATCAATGTAGATTGACTATTACTTAAGTTACACGCCTTTTTTAGGTGTGGAATTAATATCGAATCGAGGTTGTGCGCCATTCCCCAAAGAAAAAAGAGGCTGACTACTAAGATAAAAGGCAACAGGTATTTTTTCCCTGATGAAGGATCACCTTCGGTTACAATTTCTGGCTGTGTGTTGTGGTTCATTATATTTGGTTTATTTGTTAGTTCATTGGTTCATTAGTCATTGGTTCATTAGTGCAAAGCTATCCTATACATTTGTCCATTTCGTGTTGTTGGCATTTTATCAAAATCATCAATATCGGCACCCAAACCAATGAACTATTGACTACTGAACTAATGATTTTTCTTTACTACAAGCAAATGGTCGCAGACTAAAACTACTTCTCCATGCTGATTGATTATTTCTACGTGTTCGGTTACAGTTCCGTATTCGGGTCTTTTGCTATCTCCCTTTTCTGAGATTGTGATTTCTGAATGAATAGTATCACCAATAAAAACAGGTTTTACAAAACGCAGTTTATCGTAGCCTTTGCTCATCGCCTCCGGATTAATTTCTGAAGCGGTTAATCCAATTCCGATGCTAAAAATCATCGTTCCATGGGCAATTCTTTGTTTAAAAGGCTGCGTAGCACACCATTCTGCATCCATGTGGTGCGGAAAAAAATCTCCTGTATGGCCGGCGTGAACAACGAAATCGGTTTCTGTGATCGTACGTCCAAGCGTTGTACGTTTATCTTGTAATTGGTAATCTTCAAAAAATGTTGATTTGAAATACATTTTATTTTTTTTTAAAAATTTTCGTTGTCTTGGCCAGACGGGCTTTTTTCTTTTGATCGCAAAAGAAACAAAACTCCCAGCTTAAAATTTTTCTATTTAAGTTAATGCTTTGGCTTTAACTGTGCATCCCGAAAAATTTGTTAGGCTGGATTTAGTAGAACGACTTTAAGTGCTTTGGCTCTTGAAATCGCCTATATCCGAACTTATAACTTATAACTTATAACCTAAAACATTTACCCCTCCGGTATCACTCGATTGATAAGCACTTTCCACAACAGCCATCGTTTGAATCACATCCTCAACACTTGTATACAACACATCACTCGAACCCTCATTATACCTCATCAAATTTGCCATCGTTCCAATAAAAGCTTCCGGAAACCAAGAGCCTTCTAGTTTTACAGTTTGCCATTCAGGCGATTCACCTTCTTCTACAATACAGTATTCGAAAACATCTGGCACACCATGAGGATAATCCATTAACAGGCCAATTTTTGCCACAATCGCACCTTTTGTCCCCTCCCATTTAATATAACTCTCCTGGTGGTTTGGTCCAAAATCATGATCGTGGTTGGTATTAATCACCGCATGGAGCGTATCACCATAATCTAACAAAATTGTAGAGCGTGAAGATGATAAATTTTTCGCGGGATGTCTCAAAGTTTTTGCTAAAACAGTGTTCGGATTACCCAAAAATGATCTGATCAGATCTACATAATGGATGCTATGGTATTGAATCTCAAGCCTCGGATGAATGATCACATGTGGAAAAATTTCCCAAGGCGTTTTAATCGTCACCCGAACTTCCATATCGTAAAGTTCACCAATAAGTCCTTTTTCAATGAGGTATCTAGCTGCACTTACAAATGGCGCAAAACGAAGTTGAAAATTAATAGCTGCTTTCAGATTTTTAGAACGGCAAAGCGCTAAAATTTCATTTGCCTGAGCAAAATCATCACCCATAGGCTTTTGGATTAAAACAGCGCTTCCATCTGGCAATTGATTTAAAGCATCGATATATTGCGCAGGCATTGTTGTGAGATCATAAACTGCATTTTTTGGTGCATTTGCTACGGCTTCAGCAACGGTATTAAATACATTCGGAATACCAAAAGCATCTGCTAATTTTTGGGCCCGTTCTTTGGTTCGGTTCACGATGCCGTACACTTCAAAACCAGCAATTTTATAAGCTGGAAGATGTGCATCGGCCACGATTCCACCAGCACCAATGATAATAATTGGTTGCTTTGTTGATGGTAATTCTGGTTTATATTTTATATCAATACTCATTTATCAATTTTATTTATCTGGCTCTGTGCTTCTAAAATAAGCGCTTCACTTGGCGTTTCAGTATTTACCGCCTGTAAAACCATTTGATCGATAATAGCGGCAATTGCTGCCCAATTTTGTTTTTGCGGTAGCATATTTGCCACCTCGTGCAACGTTTCCAATTTGTGATAATAAGGAATAATGACGTTGATTTCAGGATCCTTCCAGGTTGAAATTCTGCAGCCAATTCCGCCTTCCATTGTAAGTTGTTTATCTTGTTCCTGAGCTAATGCAAAGCGAAGAAAATCATAAGCAAGATCCTTATTTTTACTGCCTTTGGCGATGGTGTAAAGCCAGTAAATATTTAACGAAGCGGAATTTTTACCCTCCGCTGCTGGTAACAAACCAACATCAACTTTTCCTTTAACCTTAGAGTTTACATCTACTTCACACATCGCAGCAAAACCAAACCAGTTGATCATCATGGCCGCTTCTCCTTGCGAAAATGCAATTCCAGCAGCTACCGATTCAAATTTGGCTGATTTTGGATGGACCGCAGTTTTGTCATTCACTATTTTTCGGTAAAAATCTAACCCGCTGATTGCCGCCTCTGTGTTAAGCTGGATAAATCCGTTTTTATCTGTTAGGCTCCCACCCCTGGTCCACAATTGCAGGCAAAAATCAAACACCGTATTATGCCCGTCAGGGTAGCAGGCAAAAATACTTCCATATAAATTATCTTCCGGACGGTTAAAATATTGGGCAATTTGATGGAAGTCATCCCAGGTTTTTGGCACTTCTAAGGGCTTACCGTACTTTGCCAAAAATCTTGTTTGCTCAAGTTCGCTTTCGAACAAGTCTTTCCTGAAGATGAAGCATTCTGGTCCATCGTGGAAGGGCAAGCCTACCACTTCCCAACCAAAACGCTGCAACGTTAATAAAGACTTGCTCCATCCTCTCGGAAAATCTTCAGGTTTATTTTTGTTGATGTAAGGATTGAGCACTTCAAAATCCTGATGAGAATAACCTTCCAAAACCCAATCTGTGCTGATGTGGGCAATATCAAAATCTCCATTCGCTAAACCTTTTTTTGAAATGGTTTTATCATAGAGTTCATGCAAATCCATCACCACCATGTCCAGCTTCACGGTACAGCCTGAAAATTCGCAATATTGATCCCAGAATTTCCGTATCGCGGATTCAAACGGAGCAAATTTGCGAACAGCTATTTTGAAAGTTTCTATTTGGTTATGCATTGGCAATCGTTTTCTGCGTAATGAATTCTTTTATAATCCTTTCATTGTCTTGCCCTAATTTTGGTGAACCTTTGCTGGAAGTTAACAGTTCGCCGTCAATTCGAATTGGGCATCGGGTGGTTTCATATTGGTAACCATCCTCCATCTCCACTTCCTGAATCATATTTAATACTTTAAAACCGTCATGCGCCATCAGTGCATTCCAGTTTAATACATCAGCACACCAAATATCTGCTGGTTCTAAAACGGAAAGCCATTTTTCAGTAGTTGCGGTAAGCAGATGTTCTGCCAAAATCGCTTTAATTTCGTCTCTTTTATCAAAAGCTTCCTTCAATTCTATATAATCTTCCAGCTTTTCGCAGTCTAATAATTGTCCTAATTGAGGAATTGAACCCATTGCTAAAGCCAGATAGCCATTTTCGGTTTGATAGATCCCATAAGGCGCACCAAGATAAGCGTTGGCATTGTTTCTTTTTGAACGTTCTGGTAAAGCACCGCCATCATTCATGAAGGTCGTAATCGTCTCAAACTGAAAATCATAGGCCGATTCCATCATGCTTACTTGCACAAAACCGCCCTCATTTCTTATCGCTTTGCGATATAGGCAAGCCAAAAGTCCTTGCGCCAAATGCGCACCCGCCAGCATATCAACAATAGATAAACCCATTGCCACAGGACCGCTATCCGCATTTCCTGTTAGAGATGTTAGTCCGGTAACGGATTGTAAAAGTAAATCCTGGCCTGGTTTATTTTTCCATTCTGTATCTGTTCCATAGCCTGAAACTTCGCCATAAATGATGGCTGGATTTAAAGCGCTAACTGAAGGATAATCAAAGCCTAAACGCTCCATCACGCCAGGGCGAAAATTGTGGATCATCACATCTGCTTTTTTAAGCAGCTCACGCACCATATCCCTGTCTTCTTCATTCTTTAAATCTACTTCAAAGCTCTCTTTATTTCTATTGATGGCATGAAAAACAGACGATTCTCCGTTCATAATCAGATTCGAAGTGTATAGGGTGCGGCAAATATCGCCCACCCCTAAACGTTCAATTTTGATTACCCGAGCGCCCATATCAGCCAAGCGCAAACTTGCCGATGGACCGGAAAGAAACTGGCTGAAATCGATAACTAAATAATCTTCAAGCGGTCTCATAATTTTGTTTATTTATCAAAGTTGCTATTTTGAGCTAAAAGCGGTCGTCATCTCGACCGTAGTGGAGAGATCTTCAACGGTGGTCAAAGATTTCTCCATTTCGCTTCGCTTCAGTCGAAATGACGACCGATTTATTTATTTTTATTTTAAGTTGTGTTTCTGAACTTACAGATTCTTCACTGTGCTCAGAATGACAATCGATTAAGGATGATTCTCTAATTCAAATTCTCTATTAATATCCAATGTATCAAAACCCAGTTTTGGTGCAGCTTTCGGGGCAAATAATTTTTCATTATCTAACCTAATAGGGCTTACTGTCGTTTTGATTTTCAGGTCTTCACCCAAATCCAACTGTTGTTCAATTTGCAGATTTTTATAAGTATTTAACGCCGTGGCAGTTTGGTAATTCAATACCTCTGCACACCAAATTCCGTGGCTTTCTAAAAGATTAACCCAGTTTTTGGTTTCCTCCTTTTTGAAAGTTTCGGCTAAACGAACAATCAGTTTATCCCGATTCTCGAAGGCTGAACCTGCCTCGACATACAAATCGGAAATATCACATTTAATAATGGCGCAAATATTCGGAAGATTTCCCATCGCCATGGCAATATACCCATCTTTTGTTTCATACATCCCGTAAGGTGCACTTAAATAGGCATGTGCGCTACCCTTTGCCCCACTTCTGTCTGGCAGTTTCCCGCCATCATTTAAATAGGTAGTGATCACCTCAAACTGCACATCTAAAATCGACTCCAGTAAACTCACCTCGACCAAAACACTTTTATTGGTTTTTGCTCTCTTGATTAAACCGACTAAAATGCCTTGAGCCAGGTGATTTCCACACATAATATCAGAAACAGAAAGCCCGAAAGGAACGGGTCCATCTGTATCAACGCCCGATAAAAATGTTAATCCCGAAACTGCCTGAACCAATAAATCCTGACCTGGTTTATTTTTCCATGGGCCTTCGTTTCCATAACCAGTTACCACTCCATAAATAATTTTAGGATTGATAGCCTGAACATGATCGTAATCCAATCCTATTTTTTCCATTACTCCAGGGCGGAAATTATGCGTCATTACATCAGCCTTGCTGATTAATTTCTTCAACTTTTCTAAATCATCCGGGTTTTTTAAGTCCGCTGCATAACTTTCCTTATTGCGGTTAATGGTATGAAAAAGCAAGCTATCATCATCAACGAAAAGATTTTTTATTGATAACTGACGACAAGCATCGCCGGTTTTCGGGCGTTCGATTTTAATTACCCGAGCGCCTAAATCTGCTAATTTTAAGCCGGCAGATGGTCCTGCCAGAAACTGGCAAAACTCCAAAACTAAAAGTCCTTCTAGCGGCCTGTTCATGATAATACCAAAGTTTTAGATTTTTGATACAATTCGTTCATCTTCGATAAAACTGCAATTTCGTCTCCACCATTCATTAAATAATCCCGAACTACATCGCCTGCGTGATCTTGAAAAAACATGGAGCCATGATAACGCGGACGAAGAAATGCCCGTTGTAAAGCAGGTAAAGTATTAAAAAAATAATTGTGACTTTGACGGTTAACTTCTTCGTTTTTCCAAGCTGCTAAATGCCCTGGCTGACCTCCGTTTTCGAAAAACAAAGTAGATTGACAGGATGGAGAACCCACAAATTCGACATACTTGGCGGCTACATCTAGCTCCTCACATTTGGAAGATATCGCCAAACCGGTTCCACCTAATGTGCTTCTTAAGTTTGTTTTTCCATCAAGGGAAATCATATCGTGAAAATGTAAGGTTTTGCGGGCATATCCGTTTCTTGAATAATTGGAATAGCCATACGCAAACGGGCAATAAGCGATTTCATCTGTTAAGGTCATCGCTTCATAAACGTGGATTGGATTTCTATTGAAGTTTGCCGGATCTATTTTCGAAGCCAGTTCGCGATACATTTGCAAGGCTTTAACACCAGTTTGCTGCGACACCACTTCATCATCACCTTGACAAGGATCTTCGCCAAGAGAGCAACAGAGCGTGTAAAAGTTCATCAGTACATCGATTGGGATTCCAGCAAAGGCAACCAATCCTTTATCTGCAAGCGCTAGTAAATCGTCGAAAGATTTCGGCAATTCCAAACCGTTATCAGCAAACAAATCAGGCCGTGAAGCCGCCACCGGGGTTGCCGCATCTATCGGAAGCGCCCATAAATGTTCATCATAGAAATAACTTTCGTAAGACTGACCAACCGAATTTCGTTCCTGATCAGCAAGATAATCATCAGAAAGATAAAAATCTAAGGGCACTATCGACTGTGTTTTCGCTGCAAAACCAGCCCAGGGATGATCGATTACGAGTAAATCAAATCTTTCTGCCAGTTCCTGAATAGAAAAATCGGCAAATTGCTGCAAACTCCTTTTCTCCCAGGTAATGTTAACATTTGGATATAATTCGGAAAAACGCTGTGCCGTAGCCACCATAGGCAAAAGCCCGCGACTATGATTCCAGGTTATTCCTTTTAAATTAATTGTTTTCTCCACTTTATATTTCTTCTTTTTAAACCGTCGACTAAAGTCAACGGCAATGAATTAGCAAACTGCCAACCATTTATTGTTTATTTATACTGTCGTCATTCTGAACGCGGTGAAAAATCTCTAAGCTATTTCATACAACATTGAGGTAAGATATGCTTTGGCAGAGCCTGTCCCTATTCGTTTGCAGATTTGTCGTTTCTCAGAATGACAATACCTTAATTTTAAATTTATTTGTCTAGTTTATTCTCTAATATTTAGTTGATCATTTCCCTGTATTGATTGTGATAGATGTTGATGTTAAACCATTAGAACTAGCCGTTAATTTGATAGCCCCGGCCTTCTCCGTTGATTGAAGGATAGCCAGGCATAAGCCATGAAATGCTTTGCGATAATTTGCCTTAAATGGCTCTAAACTTGCCTGGAAACCATTATCAACGCCAGCGATAAAACCATCGCCTTCCACTTTGAAATTCACTAAATGATCCGCATTTGGCACTAAATTGCCAGCAGCATCCAAAACCCGCACCGTTACAAATGATAAGTCGGAACCATCGGCTTTGATGTTTTTCCTATCGGCGATTAATTCTATTTTGGCTGCTGCTCCTGCAGTTTTCACTTCCTTAACTAAAACTTCTTTACCGTTTTTTCGGGAAACTGCTTTCAGTGTTCCCGGCTCGAAATTTACATTCCAGAGCACGTGCAGATCATCATTTTGTTTTGATTTTTTACCCAATGATTTACCGTTGAGGTACAACTCCACTTCATCGGCATTGTTGTAATAAGCCCAAACTTCAACAGATTTGCCTGATTCCAAACCCGCCTGTTCGGTAGGCAGGTTCCAGTGTGGCAAAATATGTAAAACACGTTTATTCGTCCATTCGCTTTGATACATGTAATAAGAATCTTTTGGGAAACCTGCTAAATCCACAATTCCGAAATAGGAACTTCTGGCGGGCCAGGGATAAGGCAACGGTTCTCCTAAATAATCAAAACCTGTCCAAACGAATAAACCGGAAACGTGGTCGTATTTTTTTGCTTCCTTCCACGTTTCTTCGTGTGTAGAACCCCAGTAGGCCGAAACATTATCGTATGAGGATGCAGACCATTCTTTATTGCCTTCGGTAAATTTGGTTTTTCCATCTTTAGGCCAACGGCGAATGGTATCTGCCGTATCGTAAAAACCCCTTGTTTCTAAAGCAGATGTAGTTTCTGTAGCCAAAAATTTTACTCCCGGATAGTTTTTTGGGAAATCCGCATATTTTTTATGATTGTAATTAAGTCCGTAAACATCAAGCGCATTCGCCTGGTAAATAAAGTTCTTTTTCGCGTCGGTTTCTGTTAATGCTGAAATTACCGGACGGGAAGTGTCTAAATTTTTAACGATACCGACCAATTCTTTGGTAATCGCAATGCCTGTGCTGTCAAATTGCTCGCGAATTTCATTTCCAATACTCCAAAGTATAATAGATGGATGATTACGGTCGCGTTTGATCATATCCTCGAGATCACGTTTGTGCCACTCTGAAAAATTCAAATGGTAATCATTTTTGGTTTTCTTTTTCGCCCACATGTCAAAAGCCTCGTCCATTACCAGGAAACCCATTTTATCACATAAATCTAAAAACTCTGGTGCTGGTGGATTATGAGCAGTGCGGATGGCGTTAACGCCCATTTCTTTCATAATTTCGAGTTGACGCTCCATTGCTCTAACATTAACGGCAGCACCTAAAGCACCTAAATCATGATGGAGGCAAACTCCTAAAATTTTCATTGGCTTACCGTTTAAAGAAAAGCCTTTTTCAGCATCAAAATTGAAAGATCGGATGCCAAACCTGGTTTCGTATTTATCAATGATTTTTCCATTCTGGGAAATTTGCGTAACCAGTTTGTATTGATAAGGATTTTTCACAGACCACAAAATGGGATTTTTAACCTCGAAAATCCTGTTGATCAATAAACCTGATGTATCGATTTTTAGCGCTTGCTGTACAGTAGCAGAAGTTATTTTTCCTTCGGCATTATAAATGGTATTCGTTACTGCAACAGTTTGTGTTTTTAAGGTTTTATTCTGAACCTGAATCTGCAATTCTACTTTACCAGACTGATCTGCAGTTATAAAAGTTCCCCATTTTGATACTGCAGTTTTAGCTGTAGAGGTTAACCAAACGTTCCTGTAAATTCCAGAACCTGAATACCAGCGGGAATCTGGCTGGGCTGAATTATCAACTTTAACTGCTATGATGTTTTTACCCGATTTCAAAAAGTTGCTAATCTCATAAGAGAAAGAAGAATAGCCGTATGGTCGTTTTCCCAAATATTTTCCATTAATCCAGACTTCACTATTTTTATACACCCCGTCGAATTCGATGCTGATTACTCGGTTTTGAAAATCTGCAGGCGCTGTAAATTCTTTTCTATACCAACCAATTCCTGTTGGAAGACCACCGCCTTCGGGTTTAGCGGGATTTTTTTCGTCGAATTTCCCTTCAATGCTCCAATCGTGGGGTAAGGTAAGTTTTCTCCATTTTAAATCGCTGTATGCTGGAGATTTCGCCCCTGGCTCGTCACCTAAAAAGAATTTCCAGTTTTTATTGAAATTTGTTCTGGTGCGGGATTCAGAAATCACTATTACTGGGCGAGTTGTCATTGCGAGGCTGGGATTGAGTGAGCCGAAGCAATCTGATTCTACAAATGAGATTGCTTCGTACCTCGCAATGACGGTGTTGGCTGATTTTGCCTCGCAATGATGACTTGCCGACAAGCCTGCCATCAAAAAAAATAAAACCTTAAAATTGTTCAACATCTTCATTCTAATTTCCACTTACAAAGTTCACTTTACTTTTACCTAAATCTTTCGAGGTTGCCACCGCGATGCCGCGTTGATCTTGCTTGTTCACTGCACAATAAAAATGATAAACCACTCCTTTGTACTTCAACACGAAAGACTTGTGAGCATATAACTCATCATATTTCTCTGATGATTCAATTAAATTATCGCCGTTCCAATCAGTCCAGTTTACTAAATCTTTAGATACCGCAAAACGATTAAATGATCCTTTTCTGTCTTGCCAAAAGGCACCAAAATAGAACATCACGTAGTTATCACCCATTTTTTGGATTACCGCATCGCCCGTAATTCCAACAGGATGATGCACCACAGGATTTTTATTGAAACGCTGCCAGTGAACCATATCATCTGAAACTGCCATTCCAATTCGCTCGTACCAACGTGTTTTCTTATTATTAGCCAAAGAATCACCAACGGCATTATAATACATTACGAACGGATGTCCGGTTAACCTTTTTGGGTCTTCAATAACTGTACTTTTAAAGAGTTTGTTTCTGTTTTCCCACCAACGAACATCTTTGTCTGCTGAAGTTAAAACAGGTTTATCTAACCTGCTCCACTCTTGCACAACTGATGGATGATTTTTCGCATTAGCCATGCCTATTGAGAGCGGTTCTACTTCGTAGCCCTTTTCTTTTCCACCAAAGTACGACATCCAATATTTACCATCGAATTGATTTACACCGTAGTCTCCACCCCATTTAATATCTAGCAAAGCGTTGTAACCCGCTTTTTGGTTATCATCCCACAAACTATTGTCGCCAAACGACAGCAATTTGCCCTGATTTTCCCAGCGCAAAAGATCTTTGCTTTTTGATAACCAGGTTTCGTAACCACGCCCGCTGAAAATAAGATAAGTCATATACCAGTATTTTCCCTTTTTAAAAATAGTTGGGCAGTCCATTTTATAATCTTTATCGTCAGGAACCATTACCAGGCCATACTTAAAAGGCGTTTTAACTTCCTGATAAATTTTTTCCATCTCCGCCTGAGAAACAGAATTTGCAACCTGAGCTTGTAGACTGAATGTGCTCAAAACCAGAAAAAGTATGATTTTAAATCTATTCATTTGTACATATAAATTTGTAATGCCCCGAACCAATTGTAATTTTTGCCTTGCCGTTTTCGAAGCTTAAGGCATTCATTTTTGGATTTAACTCATCTGTAATGGTTTGCTTTGTTTTCCCTGGAAAATAAACATCAGCCGTTGTATTAACTGGAATATTCACTTCAAGCACAAAGTTTTTGTCACTTTTGTTCCATTGCGTTGCTATTTTCCCGTAAGGAGAATCATAACTTACATTTGCAGAAGTTAAGTCGCCAACCACTTCCGGCTCGATCACAATATGCTTAAAAGCAACTGAATGATCAGCCTGACGAATACCGCCGATGCCGCTGTAAAGCCATTCCATTAAATGCCCAAGCATAAAATGATTATTTGAAACGGTTGGAAGTGCGGCCCATGACTCGGTTAAAGCGGTTGCGCCTTTGGCAATTTGCATTCCATAACCAGGTACGTCAGAGCGGCTGTTCATGTCGAAAATTACATCCGATCTTCCTGCATCTTCCAGAACACGAAGAACATAGCGGTAGCCGATATCGCCAGCCGTTAAACTGTTTTTCCGGTTTCTAATATCTTTTACTAAATTTTCGATCACTGCGCTTTTATCCTGATCTGCTACCAAACCCACGTAAACCGCCATGGCGTTCGCAGCTTGCGAACCCGTTGCATATTGCTTGGTTTTAGGATCAAAAAACTGATCATTGAAAGCTTTTCTTACTTCGACTGCTAATTTCGAATAATTTAAAGCATCTGCTTTTTCACCCAAAAGCGTAGCCATTTTTTCTAAAATCTTTAAGTCGTAATAATAGATCGCCGTACCTGTAACGCCCATTGGCGTGAGTTGGGAAACACCTGGAGGTTTTGGTCCCAAATCATACCAATCTCCTAACCCTTGCGACAAAATATGGTTATCAGCTTTGGTTGCAAGGTAGTTAATATAGCCTTGCATCATCGGGTAATAATCAATCATTGCTTGCTTATCGCCATACCACTGATATAAATACCAGGGAAGTAGAATGCCACTGCTTCCCCACTCCGGCGAATCACGGAACATATCGCCTCCCCATTCAAATTTCACATATTCTGGCGCTATTTCTGGAATAAGGCCGTTAGGCAACTGCGAATTCCTCATATCCTCGAGCGCTTTTTTGAATAATGGCGCCGCAGCATAATTGTAACCTACAGAATTGCCCATTAAGTGCAGTTGCTCTAACCATCCAAGCTTTTCGCGATGCGGACAATCGGTAAACACACTCACCATGTTGCTTTTGATCGACCAATCAATCAACTTAAAGGTTTTATTAAAAAGTTCGTTTGATGTATTGAATTCACCCACTTGTTCGGCGGCATTTCTGATGTGTAATGCTTTTAAGCTTTCTATAACAGGTGAGCCAGATTTATTTTCTGTGTTTGCCGGAATACCACCTCTTACTTGAAGATACCTGAAACCCGTGTAAAAAAACTTCGGCCGCCAGGTTTCTATTCCTTCACCTTTTAAGATGTAGGTAAAGTACGATGGGCCCCCGATATTTTTTTGCGTCACTGAGCCATCTTCTTTAATTAACTCCGCCGGTGTAATGAGAATGGTATCGCCTTTTTTACCGCGAACTTTCAATTCTATTATCGATGATGAATTTTGCTTCATATCGTAAACCCACTCACCATTAGGCACCCGAGTAGTTTTTATAGAAGAGGTATATCCAAAAACTTTTACAGGCTCTTCCTTTTGGGCATTTAAATTCGGTCCATCGACCAACAAAGCGGATTTCCATTGCTGGTCATTAAATCCTGCTACATTCCAGTTTTTTTGCTCGAGGTTTGCGTTATAATCCTCACCGCCATAAATACTTGAAAATGTAACTGCTGAAGGAGCCGTTTTCCAACTCTGGTTACTGATAATATTGGCAGAGGTACCGTCTGTATATTCAACCAAAACACGACAAATCATTTTTGGATAACCATAAGCTACCTTTAGTTTTCTATATCGTTCTTTAACGGGAGGGATATAATAAAAACCGTTTCCAAGCATTACACCAACAGCATTTTTCCCTTTCTTGATCTGTTTGGTTACATCGTAGGGAACATACAATGCTTCTTTGTCATATTTTGTCCATCCCGGCGCAAGAAAATCATCCCCAACCTTTTCGCCGTTTAAACTCATTTCGAAATGACCTAAGCCCGAAATAAAAGCGGTTGCCTTTTTTATAGTTTTAGAAACGACAAAATCTTTACGGAACATTGGCAATATATTACTGCCGGTATACTTATCTTTTTTACCATCAACAGGTAAAACATTGATATTCGAATCTGCCAGTTTTTCGTAAGCAATCCACTTGGCGCCCTTCCAATCCTCAACATTTAGTAAACCCATTTGCCAACATGCAGTAGCGCTCCATGGTGAAACATTTCCAAAATTATCCCACACCTTTACTTTCCAGTAATAGGTTTTGGTTGATAGAAGTTTATTGCCTTGATATTTTATCTGGATAGATTGTGCAGAATTTACTTTCTTGGTGTCCCAAACATCGCCAATATTTTGATTCAACTTTGTAATGCTGCTCGAAACCAGAACCTGATATGCTGACTGCATCACATTTCGTTGATCAGATTGTAATTTCCAACTTAGGCTTGGCGAAGTAAAATCTACTCCGATTGGATTATGGCGAGAGGCTAAACTTAATTGTATGACTTCAACCTGCTGCGCAAAAAGCGAAGCATTAAATGTGAAAAGCAACAAAAAAGTTATGAATTTGCTCATTAAAAAATTGACATCTTTTGGATGTTTTACCTAGGTTTATAATTGGTTATCAGCTTCAAAAACAACAAAAGAAATTAATTCTTTATGTTAGCATTTAGGTTTATAGTTAAACGTTAAACCTATTTACGTGACTAATTCAAATATAAATAATTTTTTTAAATATGAAAAGAGATGACGTTGTAATAATTCTGTAGCGAAATAAGTAGCAGCAGCTAATTATTAACTTAGCTGCTGCTGGTAATTTAATAATTTGGATTTTGAAGCAATTTCGGATTATTATCCAGTTCGGATGATGGAAATGGCAATACGTAATTTTTGGTCTCAAAAATCAATGCTGTTCCTGCTGGTGTGCGCAAAGTAGGCAATTTTATATGCGCAATATTCCATCGTTTTAAATCATTATACCGCTGGCCTTCAAGTGCAAATTCGATTCTTCTCTCATGGCGGATATAATTTCTAAGCAAAGCCTGAGTATTATATTTGGTTTGATCAGTAGCTGGCATTGCTATACCGATACGTTGCCTAACATCGTTAATTGCTTTATAAACTGTTGCGTCGGGGCCACTAACTTCATTTTGCGCTTCGGCATACATCAATAAGATATCAGCATAGCGTAAATGAATGTAATCTTGATCGGTTAGTGTGGCCGTTCCAGAGGTAATTGGTGCTCTCGATAGATCGACATACTTTTCCATTAAAAATCCGGTGAAAGATTGTGCAAAACCATTCCAAATTACATTTGACGAATTTCTCCATATCTCATCAGGAAGTTTCATGGTTAAATTTAATCGGGGATCGCGATTATTGTAGGGATTTGCAGCGCTAAACAGAGGCGATTCCGCACTTGGTTTTCCATCTGTCATTTCGTAATCATCAGCTAAATCTTTGTAAGGCTGAATGAGGGAAAACCATCCCAATTCAATATCCATACCGCCTGCACCAGGAGAAGTTCTTTGAGGATTAGTTGGAGCAAGGTATTGGGTAGAAAACATAATTTCGGTATTTACAGCTGCCGTAGCTTGTCCACTTGTTTTAAATAAAGCTGCATAATTATTAGAAAGTGCAAATTTATTGTCTGTCATAATTTCTTTCAACACTGGAATAGCCTCTGCCCATTTTTGCTGGGTAATTAAAACTCTGGCTTTAATACCTTGTGCACTCCCCTTTACTGCATGACCATTATATTTATCATTTGGAAGATTAGCAATAGCAAAGTCTAAATCTTGTTGTATAAAAGCATAAACCTGCTCTTTTGTACTCTTCGGAATTTTTACCTCCTCAACAGTTTTTGGGTAATGCTCATTAATTGGCACGCCTCCAAAATGCTGCACCAAATCAAAATAAGCCAAGGCTCTTATAAAACGTACCTCTGCTTTATAAACATTTTTCTTCGCCTCAGTCACCGGAGCACGGTCTACATTATCTAGAAAATAATTACAAGAAGTAATTGCTCTGTATGGAGATGAATAAAGATTTGGTAAAACGCCACTTAATCCTGGCGAAATACTTCCGGTTGTCATTTCAAGCAAATTTGCCTGATTGGTATTTTGGTATGGGAAAGCATTATCACTTAATGCATCTAAATACACCCTTTCGTAGCCCAAAAAGTTTTGCTGCAAGCGAGAATACACGCCAGCCAATGCAGTTTGTACATCAGTTTCTGAGCCCCAAAATATTTCAGAAGAGACACTGTTTAATGGATTTTTATCTAAAAAATCTTTTTTGCATGACCCGAATATTAGTAATCCGAATACGAAACACAATATTATATTTTTATTTTTCATGAGATATCTCTTAGAATTTAACATTTAAGCCAACATTAAAAATTTTCGTTTGTGGATATTGCGCCAAATTTCCAGTGGAACTAGCTCTTTCTGGATCTCCACCTTCGTATTTTGTGATAGTGAATAGGTTATCAGCGGATACATACACACCTAAGCTTTTAATTCCGATTTTAGAAATAGCGCTAACCGGTACATCGAAACCAAGCATTACGTTTTTAAGTCGTAAATAAGATGCATCTTGTAGATAGTAAGTTGATGCTGCATAAGGCGCAACTCCGCTATAACCAGCAACATAAATGGCAGGCACGGTATTACTTCTGTTTTCTGGTGTCCAAGCATTTAAAAACTTAGTAGTAGGTGCTGTACCTTGTTGGAAAGGGTCGACGCCCCAGTTATTCACGCGGTTTTTGATGCCCTCAACTCCCTGGAAAAAAGCGCTGAAACTAAATCTCTTATAACCTAAATTTAAACCGAAAGAATAGTTAAAATCAGGATAAGCACCATCTACCACTATTCTATCGTTTGCGTTTACAATTCCATCACCATTTACATCTTTCATTTTTAAATCTCCCGCTTTCGGACTACGATTTAATTCATGCACAGGAACACTTGGGTTACCAATATCTTCCACCTGAAAAATACCATCCCATTGGTACAAATAGAAAGAAGAGTAAGGTAATCCAACTTCGTTGATGGTACTGCCTTTTGCTGGTGTTCTAAGTTCTATCACTTTATTTTTAGCAGTAGAAATTAGCGCATTTAAGCTATAAGTAAATTCGCCGATTTTGTTTTGGTGCGTTAAAGCCAGTTCAACACCCTGGCTTCGCATTTTTCCATCGTTAACTGTCGAGGCACCTAACCCTAAACTTAATGGTACGGTTGGTCTGGCTAAAATATCGAAAGTAGAACGTCTGAACCAATCGAAGGTTGCTCCAAAAAGACCATTTTTAATATTAAGATCGAAACCAACATCAATACTTCTGGTTGATTCCCATCTTAAACTAACATCTTTGAAATCATTTATAACACCACCTTGTTGCAGTGCACTATTACCGAAAGGATAATTAACGTTATTAATGATAATATTATCCTGATAGAGGTAAGTACCAATATCCTGATTGCCCAGTGTACCGTAAGAAGCCCTGATTTTAAAACTACTTAGCCAGCTTAATTTATCTTTAATAAAGCTTTCTTCAGATACCAACCACCCCGCAGAAAAGGATGGAAATACGCCCCAACGGTAATCTGGCGAAACTTTCGAGGTTCCATCGTAACGTAAGTTAGCCTCCAATAAATATTTCCCTTTAAAATCGTAGTTAATTCGTCCGAATAGTGATCTCATACCCCATTCTGATGGTGCGGCTAAAGACGGTAACCTCGGATGCGTAAAATACAAAGATTCGCCTGATGCAGAATAACCGGTAAGATCTTCCAGAATTGGTGCTACCGAATTAATTCTTCTGCCTCTTAAGTTTTGATTTTTATAAGATAGCTGTTCAAAACCGGCTAAAGCTTTTAGGTTATGCCCTGTACCCAAGGTTTTCTCGTAGGTTAATGTGGAGTATACGGTTGGATTTAAAACCTTCGAATATTGATCGGTAACACCTAAAATATCGGGACCAAAAGAGTTAGCTACATATTCATTAGTTAAAGGTGCTCTATCTTGTAAGAGAAAGGCAGAGTAAGGATGCTGATACATTTTGTAATATTCATCAACATAATTTATTGCAACTTTTGAACTCCAGGTTAAGCCTTCAAAAGGTTTAATATCGATATAAGCCTGGGCATTCACATTATACTCTTTGGTCGTTTGTTCTCCCATGGCGTAAGCTTCTTGTGGGTTACGGTTTCTGCCTTCGTTTGCATAAGCCCTCGAAACTACCCTACCGCTACCATCAGGCAAAAACGGGCCATAAAGCGGGCCTGCAGCATACACTAGCAAGGCCATGTTTTCGCCAGTAAAAGGTGGTTCCTTGCGGTCTTTATAAGTCATGTTGATAATTGTACCCACACTGATGCTTTTGGTTAGGTTATTATTATAGTTTAGCAATGCATTGTAGCGCTTAAACTTATAGCCTTTAAAAACAGCATTCTGATCTAAATAACCTGCTGAAATATTGAAAGTGCTTTTATCGCTTCCGCCAGAGATTGAAAGGTTATGTTGCATTACATTAGCAGGATTAATATAGTAATCCAGATTATCGAAATCAGGATATTGTGCTTTATCTGGCGAGTTACGATATAAATCTATATCAGCCTGTGCATATCTGAAAGCGATACCAGAACGGGCCGCTGCTGTATTATACATTTCCATGTATTGGGCAGAATTTGTAATTAAATCTGGTAGTGCTGTAGGGGTATGTCTGGCGAAATTGGCCCGGTAGCTAAACACCGTTTCACCTCGTTTCCCTTTTTTAGTAGTTACTAATATTACTCCGTTGGCAGCCCTTGCGCCGTAAATTGCGGCAGATGATGCATCTTTTAATACGGTAACATTCTCAATATCATCAGGAGATAAATTATTGAAGGAACCCGCTACACCATCAATTAATACCAGTGGATCGGTGCTTCCGCCATAGGTAGAACGCCCTCTGATTAAAAAGTTCGGGTTATCTCTTCCTGGTTCGCCCGAGGGTTGCGTTACCTGAACGCCAGTTATACGACCCTGAATTAAATTTGCCGCATTTGGAGCTGGTCTTTCAGTGAGTGTTTTTCCACTAACTGTAGCTACAGCACCTGTTAAATTTATTTTCTTTTGTGTGCCATAACCTACGACAATTACATCCTCTAAGTCGTTTTGCTCTTCGGCAAGCGCTAAATTGACGGTGGTACGGTTATTTACCGCCACTTCCTGAACGGTAAAACCCACAAAAGAAAAAATCAAAGTTACATTACCCGAAGCAGCAGAAATGGAGTACTTTCCATCGGTATCGGTTGTTGCACCAATGTCGGTACCTTTTACTTTTACACTCACACCTGGCAAAGTTTCTCCTTTTTGTGAGGAAACCACTCCTTTAATAATAAATTTAGTTGGTAAGGTTTGGGCAAATCCAGTTGTCGCAATAACCATGAGGATGGCTAAAATTTTTGCGATTAAAACATGGCGCAGCCTAAACAAGCAATAGCTCTTGCAGTTAATTGGGTTCATAATCGAATTTATTTGGTTAGTTTTTTGATAATTGTTTAGCAATTACCATGATTGTTTTTTAAAAAATAGAAAGATTTTTAGGGTAAATATTTGGTTAATAATTTTACTGTTAATTGGAAACTGAAATTGCTCAATAGTTAATAACGAGCTGAAATTTCAAATCTATCTTCTCTATATCTGGCTAACTCAAATATAAATATTTATTTCATATATAAAAACAATTTTTATACTATAACTCCTTTTGATTTTTAATTTTTATTTGCTCCAAATTATTAAGTTTGTTTAAATTACTTTCAATGAATAACGATACGAAATACCAGGCCCCTGCATTAGACAAGGGATTAGACATACTTGAACATCTATCTGCACAATCCATCCCCCTTTCACAAACTGAAATTGCGGTTGGCATTGAAAAAACGCCGAATGAAATTTACAGGATGTTAATGAGTTTGGAGAGTCGTGGTTATATTTTACGTGATGAAGTTTCTGGAAAGTACAGGCTTTCGTTAAAGTTATTTTACCTTTCACACAGGCATTCGCCGATGGACGAGTTGAGAAAAGCCGCTCAATTTCCATTAGAAGAACTGGCCAATACCATCCGCCAATCTTGCCACTTAAGTATCTTGTATATGAACCAGGTGATGGTGATTATCCATGCTAAAAGTCCGGGGCCTATTGCCCTGTCTATTGAAGAAGGAAATTTGTTCCCCTTGCCATTAACAGCTTCTGGCAAGGTCTTATTAGCCTATATGCCCGACATTGAAAAAAGAACAACTTTAAGAAATAATTCAATTTTCAAGAAATATAGTAAAGCGCAGCAAGAAGATTTTATGGTTTCGCTCGACGATATTAAGAAAACTGGTTCTTATTTCAAAAACAGTGATTCCGTTTCGGGTGTAACGGATATTTCTGTTCCGATTGGTGTAGATAGCAACAATGGCATTATTGCCTGTTTAACTATTTCGATGTTAAATGCTTTAAATAACGACAAGGCTATGGGAAATGATACTATTCTCTCAGAAGCAAATAAGTGTGTTAAAAAGATTGAGCAAAGAATTGGGGTATAAAGTGTTCTAAAAGCCTCACCCTATGAAAGGGTGTAGTTATTTTTCCATGTGCTGCATCCCTCTCCTTGAAGAGAGGGAAACAAAGAAGATGTGGTTTGAACCTGTTGGCTTCACTCCTTTGTTCTTTAAATCCATCTCTCAAAGAAATGTTAAATTAGTCTTCGCGAAGCGTGCATAAGGAAGTTCGCGAAGCGTGCATAAGGAAGATTGAGCAAAGGATTATAGTATAAACTGTTCTAATAGCCTCACCCTATGAAAGGTTGTAATTATTTTTCCATGTGCTGCATCCCTATCCTTGAAGAGAGGGAAACAAAGAAGATGCGGTTTGAACCCGTTGCTTCAATCATTTGTCTGTTAGATCCATCAATGAAAGAAAGGTGAGGTTAGTCTTCCCGAAGCGGGCATAAGGAAGATTGAACAAAGGATTGGGGTGGAAACTGTTCTAAAAGCCTCACCCTGTGAAAGGTTGTAGTTATTTTTCAATCCACTGCATCCCTCTCCTTGAAGAGAGGGAAACAAAGAGATGTGGTTTGAACCTATTGGCTTCACTCCTTTGTTCTTTAAGTTTATCTCTCAAAGTGGAAGGTTTGAAAGCCTTAAAAAATGATAACGCATAAAGATGCTTTGTGCATTGCCTGCCTGCTAAGGGCAGGCAAGCAATGACGAAAAACAAAAAACATATGTTATCCAGAATATTTCACACTATAATCTCTGCCTTTATCAATTGTTATCTCATAAACACCTTTCGAAACTTCCTTAACTTCTGCACCTTTTACCACAGGCTTGGTTTTGCTATTTATTCTTAATTTTCCTGTTCCTACGGCAGATGAAATTTTAATTTCTTTTTTACTGCAGTACAAGGAGATATCGCCATTAGCAGTAGGAACCTTTCCCTCCATCCATTCCAAACCACCTAAATTTGGGGTGATCGTATAGGTTTCATAACCTGGTGTAGTGGGTTCAACACCCAAATAATACTTGCCCAATAAATAGATCGGACTTGCACCCCAGGCATGGCAAAGGCTTTTTCCAAATGGTCTGCCATACATTGCTAAATGCTCTGCCCCTTTTTTATCTGGATTATATTCTTCCCAAAAAGACGTTGCACCGAGTTTTAACATTCCACCCCAATAGCTTTTCATTTCTTTTAAGACGTAGCTTTGCTCACCCATTGCGCAAAGGGCTTCCAGTTTGTAGAAACGCATATAAGGAGTTGTAATTTTTGCAACCTGGTCATTAAGGAGCACATTCTTTTTCACACCAAGTTTCTGTTCTGGGGTAAAATAATCGAAAAAGATGCCAAACATATTGGCGTAACGCGTTACATTGTCCGTTTGCTTACCATCTATCCTACTGTGAACCAAGGCGTTTTTATTTTGGTTCCAATACAAATCAAATATTTTAGCTTTTAACTCTTTTGCTTGTTGATCGTATTTTGTGGCACCTTCAGTATCATTGGCCAGTTTGGCACATAAAGCCATCGTTTCTAAGCTTCGGGCATATAATAATTGCTCAAAACTTACTTCACCGTCTTTACTCAGTTTGTCTGCCCAATCGATAAAAATCCAATCGCCCTGCATCCATTCCAGCAAACCATCTTTGTTTTTTCTTCCATCGATATACGTCATTAAAGATTGCATACGGGGATAAATATCTTGCACAAATTTTTGATCGCCTGTGAACTTGTAGTAATCGTAAATCCCTAAAAACCAATAGAAAGAGTAATCCATTATGGTATTGATGTGGGCTGTAACCGGATCTTTTCCGCGTTGTGCCCATAAAGTTTTTTTTACTGTTGGTGCATCAAAAAACGAATAATAATTCATCAGATAACTTTGGTAGGCATCACCACTCCAAACCCAACGGTCGCGTTTAATTCCATCGATAAAAAATTCACGGGTATTTAAGTGAAAGGTGTATTTAGCTACATCGTAAATTTTATTCAGTTCGGTATCAGATGATTTAAAACTTCCCCTTTCGGTTACAGGCGCATACTCATAAAGCATGGAGATGGAATCAAGGGTCACATTTCCACTGGTTTGGCGATTTACATATCTGAATGCTTTCGAAAGTGGCATTACCGAATCTTTCTTTTGCGTTAGATCAATATCAACATAATCTAACGTTTCGCATTTTTCTTCTGAGGAAGCCTCTTCAGGCGATTCGCCATAATATAAGCTCAAACGGCCCTTGCCTTTCAAACCGTGTACTTTTATGAAACCAAATGTTTCCCGGCCAAAATCAAGCAATTCGCCGCCGTCGTTTTTCTTCTTCGAGATTGCAAACATCGGTTTCACCGGTAATTTAAACTGCGACGGCAATTGATCGGGATCATTCAAATTCCATGAACCTGCCGAAACGAATGTGGTTCCTGATTTGTCGGAAACCTTTCCGCTTTGATCAATCCATTCCTTATCCTCAAAAGTCGAAAGCCATGTTTCGTCTGAAACAATTGTTGTTCCTTGTACAAAAATCGCTGGAACATGTGCCTGATTGTAAACTTTAAGGCTCAATTTATGCTTTCCGGCAGGAATTTGGATGGTTTTAGGAAAACCAGAAATGGCCTGTCCGTCGATCTTAACATTATAAGTTCCTTC
Source organism: Pedobacter sp. AC163 (assembly GCF_979258665.1). NCBI lineage: Bacteria > Pseudomonadati > Bacteroidota > Sphingobacteriia > Sphingobacteriales > Sphingobacteriaceae > Pedobacter > Pedobacter sp. AC163. The sequence goes on from NZ_OZ409872.1 coordinate 477,899, forward strand.
TACAAAAAGCTTAACTTCTTCAGGTTGAGAAAGATTAAATTCCTTATGAAAATCTACCAGGACATAGTGGCTATCCATTTTCCAAAAGACTGGAAAAAATGATCCTCGTTCGGTTCTGCGGTTTTGCATTACATTGCTCATGTAAATATCAAAGTCACCTGGATACCAAATCCATGAGGCTTTTTGGGCCAAAGCTGGCATCACAAAACAGCTTAAAAATGCCAGAATAATTATTGTTTTAAAGTTTTTCATATAGTGTATTTTTTGCTTGATATCATCGGACTTCGGACCTCAAACACCTTTTTAGTGTCCGTTAAAGAATATATAAAGTATAACCATCACAACGGCTAATGCACCAAAAGAAATCCATACCCTTCGACTTGGCTTTTCTATATTTGCCTGATGTGATTCATTTACGATGTAAACAGATGGTGAACGATCGGCAAGAGAAATAACAATCGACAAAATCATCAGCAAGGCAAAAATGAGGAAGGACAAAACCAGATAATGTGGCCAAAATGTATATACAGAAGATGGCAAAACCCAAAGGTAACAAACGCCTATACCTAAACTGATGATTGAGCCAATTGACAACGTGAAATTAACAGCTTTTCTAGTGGTTCGTTTCCAAAACACAGTTGATAAAAACACAACAGACAATGGCGGAGCAATAAAACCTAACACAGCCTGAAAGACATCGAACAATTTCAGGCCTTGAATATTATCTATTGCTAATGCAACCAGGATGGCAAAAACGCAACCTGCAACTATTGTTAACCTGCCAGTTTTAATAATTTCTTTGGTTGTTGCATTGGGGTTAATTTTTTTCACATACACATCCATGGTAAAAACAGTACTTAAAGAATTAAGGCAAGATCCAATTGTACCTACCAAAACTGCAATTAACACCACGATTACCAAGCCATTCATTCCTGGAGGAAACAGATTGGTAACCATGGTCATGTATGCCATGTCGGCGTTGCCCAGATTAGGATATAAGACGTAACACAAAATCCCGGTGACAATAAAAAGCGGCAATGAAAGTATTTTAAGCCAACCAATAAAACTGACACCCAACTGTCCCTGTTCTAAATTCTTGGCTCCAAGTACCGATTGAACCATGGATTGATCGGTGCAGAAGAAAGCCACAGCAGAAACCGGATAACCCAGCAGAATGGCATACCATGGATATTGCGGATCGCTTCCAGGCTGAACGAGGTTCCAGAAATTCTTTGGTGTTTTTTGGTATAGTGCACTTATTCCTCCAACTTTCTCCAAACCTAAATAAGTAAGTGCGAAGGAAACGCAGATCAGTAAAATCATTTGAAAAACGTTCACTTTAGCGATAGCTTTAAGTCCGCCGAAAAATGCGAACAGGCCAGCAAAAGCTACTAAAACGGTAACCGATTGCCACATCGGAACGCCCAAAATCTGCCTCACCAAAACACCACCAGCAAACAAACCCAATGATAGCCATGAAATCAAAATCTTAATCAGGGCATACCAGGAAAGTATATTTTGTGTTGAATCGCCGTAACGGTTGCCCATAAATTCGGGCATGGTACTTACTTTAGCTGCCAGATATTTTGGAGCAAATACAATGGCAAGCAAGAATAGAAAGATAAAGGCATACCACTCGAAATTAACCGCCACAATACCCGTAGAATAACCGATACTTGCAAACGCAACCAACATGGATGGACCAACATTTGTTCCCCACATGTTAAAACCAATGCTCGACCAGTTAAGTGATTTGTTGGCCAGGAACAAGTTTTCATCTTCGTTTTTCTTCTTTGAAAAGCTTGCCCTATACCCGATAATAATTAAAATGACGAGGTAAGCGGCGACAATAAAGTAATCTAAGTTGGTTAAACGTTCTACAATATTTCCCATTAATTTATTTGGTTAGTTGTTTATTGGTTGTTGGTTTTTTCCATAGATGCACAGAGATAAACACAGATTTAAGTTTGTATCTGTGTTTATCCTTTCTATCTGTGGTTAATATTATTCCGTTCGCTGTGGCATAAACTACAAGCCAATCGATTCTCTTGTAATATTGTTTACTTTTAAAATTTCATCAATTTTTACAGGCAAACCGATCTCCATTGATTTATCCATCGCCTGCAATAGGGCAACAGTTCCAATTCCTTCTTTTAAATCCGGATAGGCCGTGAATTTGTTATTGATACTGTCTGCAAAATAATCGAGATAGTTCTGGTATTCGCCCGCATGATGACTTTGTCCCTCGAAACGGAAATAGTGTTTCAATGTTGCATCACCCCAGGTAATAATCTTTTCTTCACCGGTTTTGGTCGTAACAGAATAGCGTAATTCGTGGTAATCGGCCTGACTCGCTCCTTCTGTTCCGCGGAGAATGCAACTCATTCCGCTATCGCGACTTGCAGGTTGCGTTGGGCCTGTATATGCACCGCTTACCCGTGCAATTCTGCCATCTTTTGCCTTGAATATAAAATGCATCGTATCAACATTTTTCAATCCTGCTTTTAAGCCGTTGCTACTCAACATGCCATAACCCATTACTTCTTCAATATCAGGCATATACCAGCGAACAAAATCAACAGGATGACTTAAGCCGCCGTACAACCATTTAAATGATTGTTTTAAGGACCAACCTTTCTCTAGAAACCAACGGTGATCTGCATGGTAATGACTTTCGATGGTGATCAGCTCGCCAATTAAACCTTTATCAAAATCCTTTTTCTGGCGCATTGCAGGTTCGAAAAAACGAGAACTTTGTCCTACGAAAATCTTCCTTCTTGATTTTTTTGCCAATTCTAAAAGCTCATTGGCCTGAGACAGATCATCAATAAATGGCTTTGTACAAACTACGTGTTTACCATGTTGCAAGGCCAGTTTAATGTGCTCAAAATGCAAATGATCTGGTGTGTAAATGGCTATCATATCAATTTTATCGCTCGTTAGCATATCCTCGTAATTGGTAGTCCAATTTTGAAAATCGAATTCCAATGAGCGTTCCTCGCAAAGCTTTTTGTTCGCATCGCAAATCTGAATGAGCTTAAATTTCTTGCTCGCTAATGATGCAGAAATCGTGCTTCTGCCCTCTCCTAAACCTAAAATCCCTAGTCTTAACATGTTGATATTTTCTTATTTCTTAAGTCGTCGTTGCGAGGTGTGAAGCAATCTTAATGAATATGTAGGATTGAATCATGCCTGGCAATGACGGTTATTTATCTATTCAATCGGTTTAAAAAATACCCAAGCCTCCCCGGGTTTTGTTCCTGCTATACCTTCCTGGTATTTTTTCATAATGGCATTCCATTCATCCACCTTCGGATTATTTAAAGTCGTTTTTGGATTTAAATCGTCTAGTTTTTTGCCTTTAGGAATACTGATAATTAACATCAGTTGCCTATCCTTTTTAAAAATTGCCAGGCGCTGAAACTCAGCATTGCAAAATCCTTTGGATATCTCCGGCCACTTTTCAAATTGCGTTTTATGGTAATCCAAATACTCTTTCTGCATTTTTTCGTCCTCAACCAAATTGGCCGATAGAATCACATTGTCCCATTCGGCAACTGGTTTTTCCCCACAGTTTTTCTCCCTGTTAAAGTCGTAAAAAATATTGTCATAAAGCTTAACTTCTGTCGCATTTAAGCGTTTCAAAGTTTGCTGTAAACTTTCTACTTTTAAGCTTGAGGTATAAATAACCAATCTGTTACTCCATTTATAGATTGCGTTAGTTAATAGGTTGTTCTCTTTTGCAAAATCATCCAGCGTTTGTTTCCCCGGTAACTGATCATCTTTAAATATCAATTCAAAAACAACCGTTTTATCTTCCGCCTGATTGATACCGCGATTTGAGTAACTGCTTTTTTCTTTAAGCATGTATCTGAAGGGCAACTCCAATCCTGCATTTTTTTTGATGTTTTCAGCAACCTTTGGCCCGTTGTTTTCCCATAAATTTCCCGGCCCATTCGCATTCTGAAGATATTTTTCAGTAGGCGTCCAGTTATTTTTGATGGTGAATTCAGAAGATCCTTCATCTGTATACAAGTAAAACCAGTGATCAGGAAGGTGAGCATATGGCGCCTTATAAATACTATCAACTACATTTTCGGTAATGAAAGATTCTGGTTGGGCAGAGAGCGTGTAAATTCCTGCAACATCATACATGTGTTTGCCATAGTGATGGATTTTGTTTGCGTTGATGATGTTATTTTTCATCGCATTTTGCGTTTTAGTCCACCCCCAGCCCATGCTGATTCCTGAATAGGAGACATCGCTAATCTCATTATGGATAATTTTGATTCCTTTCACATAACCTGCACCAATGCCAACAGCACCCCAATCCTCATTGGTAACATCCGTAATCAGGTTGTTTTCTATCCGGGCATTCGTTGAAATTTCCCGTTTATCTTTGGGATTATAAGGCAAATGAACTTCTGTTGCTTCATCAGAAAATGTACCCACTAAGACCGCTGAACCGCCAATATCTTTAAACAAATTGCCTTTAATCAAATTATCTGATGTTCCTTTGTTGAAGTCTAAACCCGTAGAGGCAAGATGTTGGAAACGGCAGTTTTCAAAGCTGATCTGATTGGCAAAATTTACTTCAACAGCGGCTGCCGGCCTACCAACCCAAGCCTGATTTTCCAAACTTGGCTTATCTTGAGTTCCGGGTATTGCAAGTTTATACGCATCGAGCATGTACATCCCAGCCTGATGTGGAACATGTCCTTCCCTGGATGGCCTCAGCCAGGTAGCGTGTTCGAATGAAATCCCTTGGAAGCTTACAAAAGAAACCGGATCATCAATTGTTCCTTCAATTTTTAGCAGATTTTCTAATGAAGGGGCCATCACAACTGCCTTTTGCATATTTTCTGATGCCTTCGGCCAATAATAAATTTTATGGTTTTTTAGATCTGCAAACCATTCGCCTGGCTCATCTAAAAACTGGATGGCATTGGATAAATAGAAAGCAGAGTTTCCTGTTTTTTCAGAAATCCAGGGCGCTGGCCAGGGATGTTCGGATTGAATTCTACTTTCAGGCTGCATGAAAGAAAGCTCTACAGCATTACCAATCACTTTAACCGATTTTACCCGAAGATTGGCGATTGCCCACCATTGATGGATTAACATTTCCATACCGGCAATTTTGCTTAAATCCGTGTTTTGTTGAAGCGGTATTCTACAGGTTTGATTTTTTTTATCCCAGGATAAAATTCTACCCATGGCATCTCCATTATAATTTTTTGCCCGGATCGCCTTAGTTCCATTTACCCAAAGCTGGCGAAATGGCAAATCGCTGACACCGTCGTTAGGAAGGTCAGCAACCCAAATTTTTCCCAGAGACTTTTTTGGTAATCCTGGAACGGCTCCATTGACCTTTTTCCAACCCGCGATTCTAACCCCACCACTTAAAACAACTTTTTCAGTGGCGAAAATCTCTGTGGGGCTACTTTTAGTTCCAGCATCTTCAGGGCGAAGAACGATGGGCTCATGCAATTGATAAATGCCTGCTCCAACCAGTATTTTAATTCCATCTTTAGTGGATGGATCTTTTAAACGTCTTAATTCTCGGGCTTTCCGAATGGCTGCATGAAGCGTTGCAAGAGGTTGTTCCTTATTTCCATTGTTAGTATCAGCACCATTTTTTGCGACATAAATTTCTACTGCACTTGTGTTAACGTTTAGCAACGACAGCAAAATTACAAAACAGAAAAAAGGTTTAAATCGTGATGGCCTGGTTCGTGTCAACACAAACCAAGTAGACAACGATTTCTTTTCATTTATACTTTGCTTCTTTCTGGCTTCCATAATTCCTTAATGAGATTGCTTCGTGCCTCGCAATGACGAGTTATCGATTTGAAAAACAGACTTAAGGTAACTGGTATTGGCACTAAAATTATATTTCACATTTGTAGGTTGGCTTGCATCTCTGCTCCTTTCAACAACCAACCAACCGCTCCATCCAATGTCGTCGAGGGTTTCTTTTACCTTTTTTAAATCGATTTTCGGGTCGTTCTGCAACCAAACGCCGTCATCATTGGTTGCGTGGATTTGAATGATATTTTTTCTACCGAGTATTCTCAATTCCTGCTCTAAATCTCTCCCATTTTTTATCGGATTTGAAAAATTGAAGTAACTTTTAATGTGTTTACATCCAATATCTTTGAGCAATTTACGTTCAGCTGTTGCATCGAGTGCTGTCTCAATTCCGATCACAATACCCGCTTTTGCAGCCATTTTTCCGGCAACCTTCAGCCTGCTAACGATAGGCTCACGCAGCTCAGGATTTTTAACAAGATCTCCCTGAACACCCAGCGGCAAGAACACCACTTTTACGTTCATTGCCTTTGCTGTGTCCAAACAATCCTGAATCATTTTTTGATAAGTTGGCCGTGTGGCGAAGGATTGCGCATAGAAACCCGTCATTGCTAAAGAACAAATTTCAAGATTCAATTCTTTCGCTTGATCAAGGTATTGCTGACGCACTATCGGGTCGGCTAATTTGTTATCAAAGGTCTCTCTATTCCCCAAACCACCCATATCGATTTCAAGTCCATCTGCACCAAGCTCTTTTGCAAGTGGCAAGGCACTAATTTTCTGACGTTTCAAAATCATCAAATCAATTACGGCAACTTTGTATTTACCCACTTTTTCGGCTGCTACAAGTAGCTGATCAGGAATTAATGCGGCGCCCGTTAATAGGACTACATTGGCGATAAAAGCTCGTCTGTTCTGCTGCATTTGCATTATCTCGTTGCGTTTAATGGAAATAATTTCTCCAGATTCTCAAATCCCATCACTGCGTTTTTTGGTAACTTTTCGCCTTTATCTCCGAAAACGTACATTGCATTTTCTTTCTCGATAGTTACTTTACTTTCATCATATTTTCCGGCTTTATCTTTTACCAAACTGCCATTCAGTTTAAAGTTTTTAATCAGAAAATCGTAGAGCGCAATGCGTTTATTTATCCCAAAATCGTGTTTTTCTGCAGGAAGATGAACATTCTCCACCTTATTGCTCACGCCATAATATCCATACATTTTTTGCAGGTAAGGGAAATCATGTTGTGGTGTGTGGGCCGTCCAATCGCTACCATCTGAAACCAAAAGTTGTGGTCGTGGGGCCGCCATTGCTGCTAATTCTACATTATCTGTTCCGCCACCGCATTGATGAATAGGCATTCCACTTTCGCATGGACAACCACCGTAAAAATAGGATGACATCGCTACAACTGGTGCGCTTAGTTTTATTCTATCATCCATAGCGGTCATTAAAATCGAATGACTTCCAGCTCCTGAACCACCACTAATTCCGATTCTGCTGGTGTCTGTTTCTTTGAGCAAAGAGAAATAGTCGAGGATTCTGATTCCGCCCAAAGTTTGTACTGTTTGGGCTAAACTCCGGCGGTGGTCTTCGTACTTAAACTGCAGCATCGATTCGCCCCATGCAAATAAATCGTAGCTGAAAGCCATTGCGCCCATACGTGCAATCGTAGCACAACGGAGCTGACAATCGGCTCTGTAGCGTTGCTTTTCCCAGTGGCCATCAGGACTTAGAATTACGGGAATTTTGCCTTTAACATTTAGCGGTTTATAAAGTGATCCATTGATCCAAACACCCGGCAGGATTTCCAAAGCAATATTTTCTACCGAATAACCATCAAAAACCCGCTTCGCCGTAGTGATTGGTTTTGAATTCAATTTTGCCGGCAACGGTGAAAGTAACAAGGCTTTGTAAAGCTCGGGTTTTATCTCCGCCTTCCGTTTTTCCCAACTGCTTTTGTCGCTGTATTTTGTAGCTAGCGTATCTAGGTAGGCCCAGCCATCTTTTGGTTCCCATCGGTAGTATTCGTATTCTTTTAACTTGTAAACGCCGGGTTTTTCCTTGTTTACCTTCATATCTAATGGAGCAAGAACGTTTGTGAGCGTTTCATCTACATCGGCACGAAAACGCCATTCTGCGTAGTTCAGCCATTTGTCTTTCACCTGCGGTTCTGAATACTTAATCTGAACGTTGAAGCGGGTCTGGATTTCTTTTAAAACGTCGACTAATGGCTTTTTGTAAAGATTGTCAGTATTTTGGGTTTGGGCAGATATGTTAATCGGGAAAGAAAAATAAACCAATAATATTGCAACATACTTAAATATTCTGCCCGTACTTGCGAGGCTTGATTTCTCGTCAACCAAAGCAATCTCTCTCGAAAGGTCAGATTGCTTCGTACCTCGCAAGGACGATCCGGCGAGAGACTGAATCAACAAATCCGTCATTGCGAGGCTTGATTTTTCATCAACCGAAGCAATCTCTCTCGAAAGGTTAATTTTTAGCGCCGTATTTGCTCTATTCGACGTAAAAAAATTAGTCCAATGTTTCATATAAATCGTTCCAATTTGGATTAAATTCATTTATTAATTTAAGTTTGGCAATTCTGTTGCCGCCTTTTATTCTTTTTTCTTCATCAATCGCTTCTTCTATACTCCAGAAGAAATTATAGTAAACTAGTTTATAGCACTTGTATTTAGAGGTAAAACTTTCGTGGTACTGATTATTGATATGTTCATAAATCCTGTTTCTTAAATCAGAAGTTACACCTGTATATAAAACCATATGTGCTTTGTTAGTCATGATATAAACATATCCACCTCGTTCCATTATGCTGATTTAATAGAAAGAGATTGCTTCGTACCTCGCAAGGACGATACGGCGGTCTTCGTTGTAAATCTGCGCCTTTGAGAACTAAAATAATCTGGCTCCCTCGAAATGACGGTTGGAATAAATGCAAAATTGCCTACTCTCATGGTTCTTCGTTTTTCGTTTCTGTAATGACAGGAGCTGCATAGCCGTTAAGCTTAGGCCAAACGCCATTCTTGATTTTTTTCAATTTCAACTTTGAAGGATCAACAACCACATGTTTGATTTTCTGCCTTCTCCAGGTATAAATGAAATGGAGCATCCCGTCTGATGTTTGAATTACGGCAGGATATGAATATTGACTAATTGGTGAATCTTCTAAAATCAAAGCTGCAGACCAGTTTTTTCCATCCTTAGAAACCGAAACGTTTAATGGCGTTCTTGGTCCTTTTGCTAAATCGCCGGGAGGCAAAACGTGATTGTAAACCAAAACGTGACGTCCATCTTTCATCGTTACTGCATCTGTGCCAGAATTATTATTAGGCAATGAGGTTTTCGTTAAAGCAGACCAGCTTTCGCCGTTATCTTCTGACCACGATTCGACAATAGCCCTGTTAGCTGTTCTTGCTAAAATTTGCAACTTGCCGTTTCCATGCTGTAAAATGCTAGGCTGAATAGCCTTAATGCCGTTTTCTGGCAATGGGCCAACCGTTCTCCATGTTTTGCCATTGTCTTTAGTGACCTCAAAATGAATTTTCCAGCCATCACCCTCTCTACTGGAAGGCGCAAACAGATTTCCATTACTTAACAAAACTGGCTTGTTTTTTACAGGGCCGATATAACCATCTGGAAGCTTTGTAGCATCCGACCAGGTAATTCCACCGTCTTTCGAAGTTTTCATCAATCCCCACCATTCAGATGGCTTCGGACCGATTTTATAAAATAAGATTAAGTCTCCTCCCGGAATTTGATATAGAACCGGGTTCCAGGTAGGTAATCTTTTCCCATCGGGTTGAACACCATTGGCCACTGATACCGGCGCTAACCATTTTCCTTCTACAAAACGACTGATGTAAATTTCAACATCAGGGTTCCGCTCTTTTGTTCCTCCGAAATAGGAAGCAACCAAGCCCGTTGGTGTTTCAACAATTGTTGCTGAATGACAGGATGGAAACGGCGCTTGATCGTAGAGGAATTCTTGCTTTACCACCCCTTTTTGCCACTTTTCAACTTGTGCATTTGCACTTAACCCTAATGCTAATGCAATTCCTAGTGTGATGTATATTTTCTTTTTTAACATAGTTTTTTTCAATTAACAAAGTTCGTCATTGCGAGGCACGAAGCAATCCTAATGCTCCAGCTACCGTAGTAAGATTGCTTCGTGCCTCGCAATGACGATGAGGTGAAACAATCGCCGTTATTGTTTAGCCTTTTTCGCTTTCTCTTCTTTTATCTTTTTGGTATAGGCGCTGTAAAGGGCTCTCCAACTGCGACCATTATTGTTTAACATTTGCTCTGACTTGGTTTTGTAAATCTCGAAAATGGCAGAAATCTGTTTCATGTTTTTATAATCGACAGCTTGCTCTCTGGCCTGTTTCATAAAAGCCAAAATTTTAGCTTCTTCATCTGCTGTCAAATCCGGAACGATGGCTTTGTAGCCTTTCATGGTAAAATCGACTTTACCAATGGTGTATTTATCTAGAATTACCTCTACTTGTTCTGCAGATAAGTTTTTATTTAAACCATCCATTAAAGATTGGTGAACGGTTGAGGGCATAGCAGAATCGGCGATAATTTGCTTATCAAGATCAGTCAATTTGCTCCCGGTAACCGGATTAATTCCATCCGGAACAGTTGATGAAGGATGGCTGTTATGCCAATCTCTCACAGCCGTTAAGTGAACAGCAATCACATTTTCTACGGCTGTTTTTTTAGCTGCGTCTGTTAGGTTTAATGCTGAAACCCATTCCTTCGCTTTATTTAAAATTTCTTCATTTGCGCTCACATCCTGAGCTTGACTGAGGGAAGTTGCCGTGGTTAACAGCATCAATAACATCATTATTGGTTTTAAAATCTTTCTCATCATTGTATTAATTATGTGTTTCTATTTTTAATTGCTTTATCAACTTAGTAATTACGAGCTAAGAAAATTTTAGCATGGCGATCGTTTTAAGATTGCTTCGTGCCTCGCAATGACGACCTGTTTTTTATTCTCTTACTTCCTATTCTCCACTCTCTATTTCCTATTCCCAATCTCCTACTTCCCATCCACTACAAATTCATAATCACCCGAACCGATCTCATAAACCGCCCGGTTATTTTCCATTTTTATAAATTTCAAATCTTTAATTGATTTAATCTTTTCCGAAACCTCGCTTTTGCTTTTTGCAGGAATATAAACCATAGCCATTGTATTTGGCGGAACGCTTAAATTCCAGGTAAAGGTGTTTCCTGTTTTATTATAACTGCTTTTAATCATGCCATAAATTGAATTATAACTGGCATTTACAGCATTCAGTCCTTCAATCATTTCAGGCTTCATCGTGATCTGTTTAAAAGCAGCACTTTCAGACTTAATTCCAGCAAGGTTTTCATAATACCAAATCAGTAAATCTCCAAGCATCATCACATGATTTTGAGAATTCATTTTTGGATCTGCCGTATTGCCATTCCATAATTCCCAAATCGTTGTGGCGCCATTTTCTACCATGTAACCCCAACTTGGATAGGTTTTTTGGGTAGCAACCGTGTAAGCAAGATCTGGTCTGCCATAGTCATTCAAACAACGCATTAACCATTGAATCCCCACTAAGCCATTGCTTAAATGACCCTTATTGGTCACTTCAACAGTGTGGGTGATATTTTTAAAAACAGTCTCTACCTTATCTTTCGGAACCATACCAAAATAAAGCGGAATGATATTATCGGTCAAAGCATTTGTAGCATAATATCCTTGCTGATTATAATACTTTTCATTGAAAGCATTTTTGATCTTCTCTCCCAGAACTTCGTAGGTCTTTACATCCTCCTCGTTACCAATGGCTTTTCCAAATTGTATCATCAGATTTGTAAAGTGGTAATAATATGCTGTTGAAATCAATTCGGAAGGATATTTTTTATCAGCACTTTTGCCTCGGCCAAATTCAATTGTAACGGGCGGCATACACCAATCGCCATAACTATCTTTGGTTAAAATATAATCTTTCATGTAGCGATCTTGCATGTAAGAAAGCCATTTTTTCATTGCCGGATAATTATCGCGAACCGAAGAAACGTCGCCTGTTTGCTTGTAGAGCATTTCTGTTACCAGGAGCATCGCCCCTGGCCAGGTCATGTTATCGCTGTAATAGCGCCAGAACGCAGGCGCAACATCAGGAATTGCACCATCTTCTTTTTGCGAATTTCTAATATCCTGAAGCCATTTGGCATAAAACCTGCCATTATCAAACAAGAAATTCTCACCATAAGCTACTGCGCCTCTATCCCCCAACCATGGCATACGCTCGTTACGTTGCGGGCAATCAACCGGAATGCCTTTATAGCTGCCGGCAATTCCCCACCAGGCATTTTTGAAAATCTGATTGGTTAAGGCGTTCGAAGTTTCAAAAGTTCCAACTGTTTTCATGTTATCGTAAACCATTTTCCCCACAAAATCGTTCACTGACGGCTGGTAACTATACCCCGAAAGCTCTACAAACCTAAAACCCCTGTAAGTAAAAGTGGGCTCCCAGGTTTCGGTTTCTCCACCCTTTAGAGTATACAAATCTGTACATTTCGCATTGCGAAGATTGGCCGTAAAAAGTTCTCCGTTATCTTGTAACGATTCAGCGAAACGCATTTTAATTTGCTTTCCTCTTGCTCCTTTAACCTTTATTTGCAACCATCCAACCATGTTTTGCCCCATATCAAGAATGTATCTTCCACCAGAGAGTTTCGAAATTGAAACCGGCTTCAAGGTATTCATCACCTTCATATTCTCATTCATTTGAGCCTCAATCACTCCGCTGGGCTCCTGCACAAATTCCGCCTTCAGCCACTTGCTCTCATCAAAACCCACTGTATTCCAACCGACGGCTTCTTTAGTCGCATCATATTCCTCGCCATCGTATTCATTGTTCGTTCTAATTGGACCATCCGCAGTACCTTTCCAGCTATTATCGGTATCAATATTTGCTGTACTTCCATCTGTGTACACAATGTTGATATTCATCAGCATCTTCGGGAAACCAAACGTCTTTATTTTATAAGGTTTCTCATTCTGGCGCATGGCGAAAAAACGTCCGTTACCCAAGATGGCACCAACAGCGTTTTTTCCATTTTTGATGTAACTGGTTACATCGTAGGTATTGTACTTTACATTTTTGGTATAATCGGTTGGCGATGGCGATAATACATCGTTTCCAACTTTTTTTCCGTTGATAAAAAGCTCGTACAAACCTAAACCAATGATAGATGCTGTGGCACTTTTAACCTGCTTTTTATTTTGGAATTCCTTCCTGAAATATCTCGCAGATAAGCGTGAGTCAGTTTTGATATTATCCCACGGAAATGCCCTGTCGAAGCCGATCCATCCTTTCGGCCAATCTTTGTAATACAGCAAGCCCATAGAAAAATAATTTGGTGTTGACCACTCACTTTGACCTGCGCTTGTCCAGACTTTTACCTTCCAAAACGCTTTTAATCTACTTTTTAATGGCGCTCCATTGTACCTTACATGAATTGATTCGGCTGTACTTACTTTCTGCGAATTCCATAGATCACCTTCATTTGCATTTAGTTTTTCTGCTGTTGATGAAACCAATATTTGATAAGCGGTTTGCATCACGTTTCGTTCTTTCGAAATGATATGCCATGCAAAACGCGGCTTTTGCACATCGATTCCAAGTGGGTTTTCGAGCATCTCGCAGGTTGTATTTTGCAAAGAAACTTGAGCCACCACTTTTGTTAATGGTAGTAACCAAATACTGATTATCGCTATGTAGATTTTAATGTTCATTACGCTTCGCGGTTGATTACATCGATTAAGTGATTACACTGATTGTGTTATTGTTTTTTTTAAAATTCGTCATTGCGAAGCTGGGCCTGAGCGAGCTGAAGCAATCTTTTTTACTAATGTTATTGTGCTCCATAATTCCGTTATTGAGATTGCTTCGTCGTGCCTCCTCGCAATGACGGACTACTTCACTGAAAAATCAAAATACAAAGTCATATCCAACGCCCTGCTCTGGTCTTTATCGAAATCGTAAAATACATGTTTCATTCCCATTGGTCCGGTGGTTTCTGGTTTCTGCGTTTTGGTTCCTATTGCCGAAATTCCGTTCATAAAAGAAATGTCGCCATTTGGAAAAGTTGGGCTCATATTATCCCACTCGGTATCTTTCGATTTTTTTGGTGTAAACAACCTTAAAAATACGTCTTCTCTATCTGTTACCACTTTAAAAGATTGTTGTTTTCCAACAAACTCACACCAATACATGTTGGAATAGTAACCTTTAAATTCAGGATATTGCCAGCCAGGTTCACCAGTTGCCGAATTATTATAATCCTTTTTCCAGATACCAAACTGCTGCCCTTTCATCCTGTTTTTCCAAACCCGATAAGGCCCATTGCCTTTATATTCTACACTTTTTATTTCCGTTTCAGGATAAGAAAAGTTTAGTCCAACAAATGTGGTAAAATAGGCCGAAGGAAAATATTTAACTTCCATTTTTAACCATCCAGATGGGTAGATTGTCCATTGTAAAGTATTCCAGCTCTCTTTCTTATCGAATTTAGATGAAATTATGAGATTTTGACCATCCATTTTGGTGGTGAAATTTTTGAAGTTATTTTCAGCTTCCTGCATTACAGGACCATTTGAAAACGGAACTGTTCCATTTGCATTTTTAGCTTGTTGCAATAATCCTGTAGTTTTATTGAAAGTAAAGTCGATGCCATTTGCCGACACCTGATACGAATTTACATCTTCCTTTAAATTTACTTTCGATGGTCCAGTGGTTGTGACCATTTTATCTGCATCAGCCTTTGGTAAGGCAATTGGAAAACTCCAGGTAAATAACTCTTTACCATAAAAATCCTTTATAGTGAGGTAAAGCGCATCAAAAGTTCTCCAGTCTGCAGGAAGATTGATTTGCAATTTTCCTTTTTCAAAAGGTTTAATGTTTGGCGCATCTGCTTTACCGGCCTTAAATTCAGCATCAGTTCCACCAGACTTCAGCATTCTCAATTTCCATTCGTAAGTACATTGATTCAAGTTCGTGAAAGCATAACGGTTCTCCAATAAAAAGGAGCCATCGAAACCAGCGGTCATCTCTCTCTTCTCTACAAAAACAGGACTCCAAACTTCCTTAATGGTAAAGAAACTGCCCTCCTTTTCATGGTAAGGACCAACAATGCCATCGGGGCCGTGATTTCCATCGGTATCCAATTCGCCGTTTTTATCTGTACGAACAACGGCCTGGTCAGCAAAATCCCAAAGAAAACCACCTGCTGAAAGCGGGTTGTTCCACATCGCGTTCCAATAATCTTCTATGCCAGCACCGTGACCGCCATCCCACATACCATGCAAAAATTCAGTTGGCATTAAAATGTTGTGACCATGATCGTAATTTCCTATTCCGTAGTTAAATTCACGATAGTGTGTGGTTTCAAATCCGTTAAATACTTCCCATGGATGGATTAATGGCCGCTTTTGGATGTCTTCTTCAGCAAAAAGATGATCGAGTTCGCGGTTATGGCCACCCTCGTTTCCATTTGCCCAGAATATAATTGATGGATGATTTTCGTCGTTCAGCATCATCTCTTTCATCAATTTTGTGCCTGTTGGCGTGTCGTAAGTGCCGTGCCAGCCAGCCAGTTCATCCATCACAAATAAACCGAGCGAATCGCAAACCTCTAAAAAGTGGCCATCTGGAGGATAATGCGACATGCGCACCGCGTTCATGTTCATTTCTTTCATGAGCTCAACATCAGCTATGCTGATTTTTTCACTTGTTGTTCTGCCTGATGTCGGATAAAATGAATGCCTGTTTACTCCTTTGAATTTTATTTTAACTCCGTTTATATAAACGCCATCACGTTCTTTTACTTCTACTGTTCTGAAACCAATTTTTTTAGAAAGCTGATGGATGACTTTACCTTTTTTAATAAGCGAAAATGTCGCTGTATAAAGGTTTGGAAATTCTGAGGACCAAAGTTCTGGCTGAGAAAACTGATGGTTTAACATCAATTTTTGCGTTCCTTTTTTAACCGAAGTTGTAAACCTGTCACCAAAACGTTTTCCATCTTTAGCAAAAAGCTCTACTTCAACTTTGTCGGCATCACCAGTGAAGGCTACCTGAGTGTTTAAATTTCCGTCTGCTTTGGCATCGATTTGTATTCTTTCAAAATGTGTTTGTGGCAAAGCTTCGAGGTAAACAGGCCTGAAAATCCCGCCGAATATCCAGAAATCGGCTTTACGCTCTGCTTCGTTTACTGATTTATTTGCCGAATGTTTTGAAACCTTCACTTCCAGTAAATTCTCACCATCAGGTTTCAGCAGGTTCGAAATGTTATACCTAAACACATAAAAAGAACCCTGGTGCACAGCTCCTGCTAATTTTCCATTTATTTTAACTTCGGTATCCGTCATCGAACCCTCAAAAACAATATTGATTTGCTGACTCTTCCAGTTGCCCGGAACTTTAAATTTATACTTGTAAAGGCCTTCTTCCTTTCCTTTGTTTTCCTCCTTGTTAAAGCCGTAGTTATATTTACCAAAACCCTGTAATTCCCAATTGGAAGGCACCGGAATGGTTGTCCACTTCCCAGAATTTGCTCCGGCAGTGCAGAAAAAATCCCAGTTCACGGTATCATCATTTCCCGTTCCAGAAAGATATAATTTTTCCGTTTGCTGCGCACTTGCAACACCAAACAACATAATCGAACAAAAGAAAAGTATAAATCTAAGTTTCATTAATTGGTTTTAAATTGACTGGTTAGAGGGTTATCAGTTCTGAAAGGCAGTGCAGGTAAACCATTGCTATATAAATTACCTGTTGGATTTTCTGTCCAATTGTAACGCACTGCTTTTGGATTAGGAATTTCTTTCGAAGAAACAATCACTTTTCCTTCTTTAATATTAGCTTCGGCTGCAACAAATTTTCCATCACTGCCTGCAATGGTAAAACCCGTAATAGTATTGCCTGCAATCGGTTTTAAATAATCAAAGTCCAGAGTAGCGAAATTATTTTTGAAGGCAACGGCTTTATAACGCGGGCCAGAAAAATCAATTTTCTGGTTGTATGTTTTGCCTAAAGCTAAAAGCGCTAAACGCCTTCCCACCTCCCATTTGTAGGTTGGATGCAAATCTGCTCCGTTGTCATTTAAGTCAGATGTTGAAATTATTCCTGTATTTGGCAAACGTAAAACCTGCTGTTGAGCCTCCCAAAAATTAGGCTCCGTATCTGGCGTCAGCACAACTTTATCGCTTTTTTGCTTGCTATAATCGTAAGGTGCAATTTGAACGTAGTAAAATGGCAGTTGCTCACCCCAGGCCTTTCTCCATAAGTTAACCAATGTTTTAAGCTTATAGGAATAACTAATGGTTTCATTTAAAAAGCAGTTGGTTTCTCCCTGGTACCACAAAAATCCGCGGACTTTAAACTTGGTTAATGGCTCAATCATTGGTGTATAAAACTTGCCGGGGTCGTTGCTTACCTTTTGATTTTTGAAATATTCCTCCTGCGCAAAAGCCTCCGGAGAAACCCAGGGTTCAATGGCACTGCCAGAAACAGCAGAAGAAATCATTCCAACCGGAATACCCAATTTCTCTTGGATTTCTTTCGCGAAAAAATAACCTACAGCCGAAAATGCCCTTAAAGCAGAATCTTCTGCAACGGCCCAACTTTTATGAATAGAATCGGGTTTTGTCAACTGCTTGCGGTTGACCAGGAAAATCCTGATCTGTTGATTCTTGGCCTTTTCTACCGCATCTGCAGGAAAACGCAGTTTCTCATTTTTTGGTTTAGGAATTTTCGCCAGTTTACGCATTTGATATTCCATGTTCGATTGACCGGAACATAGCCAAACTTCACCGACTAAAATATTCGTCAACTCAATTTTATTAGCGCCCGAAATCGTCATCCTTTGTGGTTGTGCTGATGTTTTTAATGGCGATAATAACACAGACCAATTCCCATTTTTATCCGTTATGGCTTGCTTTGTTTGTCCTGCAAAATTCACCTCGATTTTTTCATTTGGTGAAGCAAATCCCCAGATGTTGATGGGCTTATCTCGCTGCAAAACCATGTTACTCGATAAAATTTGCGGCAAAAGGATTTTGGCGTTGGCAGAAAAGGAA
Organism: Pedobacter sp. AC163; assembly: GCF_979258665.1. NCBI lineage: Bacteria > Pseudomonadati > Bacteroidota > Sphingobacteriia > Sphingobacteriales > Sphingobacteriaceae > Pedobacter > Pedobacter sp. AC163. The sequence goes on from NZ_OZ409872.1 coordinate 495,858, forward strand.
AGTACAAGGAGACCTAACATCATGAGAGATTGCTTCGTACCTAGCAAAGACGATGTGATAAATCTCATTAATTGTAAGGCGGTCGTCATTGCGAAGCTGGATTGGTGCGAGCTGAAGCAATCTGATTGATCTAATGAGATTGCTTTGTCGTGCCTCCTCGCAATGACGGTGTGTTTATCAATATTTCCCATCCTAAAACCCTTCCGTTTTTAAATATTTAATTGAATAAACGGCTTCTTTCTTCTCAAATTCTCCAGCATTTTTCAAATCGTAAGTCTGGTCGGCAGGTGTATCCACATTTGGAAAGCGACGAACTTCTCCTGTGCGGAAAACAATACGCGAAACATCAACCACCGGCTGAAAGGCTAAACTTAGCGACAATTCCTTTCCATTAACGGTAAGTGAATAAAACCGCGTGTGGGCATCTAACTTCAATTTGATGTCATAGCTTTTTCCAGCTTCATATTTCATGAAGTTTTTGTAGCGAGCACCAGCTTTTCCACTTAAATTTCCGGCGGTATCAAATGTCAGGCGAACACTTGCCGTTCCTTTTGCATCCTGTAATTCGATCTCTAATAAACCGAAGTTATTTTGCTTTGGTGTAACTGAAAATGAAGTAATTATCTTTTTCGATGCAGGGAATAAGCGTTCGGCTTTTGCGTAATCAAAGGGATCTTTATCTTTCAATATCAAAGCGCCATCTTCCACTTTAACCAGTGCCCAAAGCGGACTATAGATATTCCAGTTTTCGAGCAATTTTGCGCTGCCAGTTTTAGCAAAATCATCATTTGCGTGTTCCATAGCCTTATCTTTTACAGGCAGAGGCACCGAAGAAACCCAAATATCTTCTTTATTCATACTATAAGTTACCCATAATTTGCCATCGGCAGGTTTCCCATTGCCTTCGATAATGCCGCGAACATACTGCGGACCATAAGATTTGTAGTTTCCACCGTACCGCATCGGAGTGATTTCGCCATTGATTAAAAGCAAATTGGTATAATCTAAACCATTTTTACTGGTTGATATGGCTAAGGGCCACCGATATTCCGAAGGATTATAAACAGTTGCGTAATTTCCATCAGCAGTTTTTTGACCCCAAATTTTGGCATTGCTGTTTACAAAACCTGGCGCTCGAAAGGCACTCTCAGGCCAGCTCTTCCCGTTGTCAGCGCTAATCGCGGTCAAAGCATTTTTCCATAAACCGACTACTCTTCCGTCAGGTAGATGATAATAACTAAACGCTTTATACTGTTTTTGCAACGTGATTAGCGGGTCTTTCCTATCTGCTTCCTCGTTCCATTGCTGCGTCATCAACTTATTGGCCAGCAACTCTTTGCAAGCTGCAACGAAAGCTTTATTTTTACTCTTTGTAAAGTATGGATATTTGGTGTTTTTCTCTGTATAACCAGGATTGTAGTGAATAAAATAGATGGGACCATATTTTCCATCGGCCTGAATTTCGCGAACTGCTCTACCAATTCCATGGCCATCGTTAGGGTCATCTTTAGCATCAAAACTGATTGCATAAAAACCTAAAACAAGAAATACATTTTTGGTAGAAACATAAAAACCCATGCGCTGATGCATTACTGCATCTAAATCTTTAGCCACATCGGTTCTGCCTTCTTTTGTGGTACCATCTGCAATTCTGTAAATAGGAAAAATTACGTCTGGCTTAGTCCAGGTATAACCATCCGGTGAAGATTGCAATAAAGTTTGCCCTGGCGGAATACTTTCGCCAACCTTATCGCTTAAGTATTCTACATAAAATTTATTGTTCCAATAGGCCAACATTGGGGCATGGTTATACGTCCAGCCAAAATTTTCGGCCAATTCCGGATGTTCTCTATTTGCCCTGAAAGTTTGAATATTATGTACCCCCATTACCGGCGAAAGTTGCCCATGGTGATAATCTGCGTTCACTAAAGTCTTCCCGGTGTAACGTACTGTATCCTGCGCTTGCAATGTTGATGATGCAAGTGCAAGTGATAAGATGATATATAGTCTATTCAATTTCATTCTTCTTTTATTTTGCCGTCGTTGCGAGTTTTCGATTTGTCATCGAAACGAAGCAATCTTACAACGGGTTTTTTCTCGTTTCGAGCCAACGCTTTAAGATTGCTTCGTACCTCGCAAAGACGAATTTTATTTTGGCTGGTGAGATACCAACCGAAAGTCCTTTTATTTTTTCAATCCTTCAATCACTTTCCTTTTTACTTTAATAATGGTTCCATGTTTATGTCCTTCTGGTACCGACACCTCCGAGGTCACATCTTTAAAGTTTTTAAAATCTGATGTTTTGTAAGCTGAATAAATTTTTTGGCCATAAGCATCAAAATAAATCAACCAATCATTTTTCACTTTAACCACTGTTGGTCCTTCGGTTAATTTCGGACTGAAAGTTTCTGAAACATCTTTATACGGACCTAAGGCATCCTGCCCAAAAGCTACTTTTAAATTTCTGTTCGGACGGGTATTATCCTTCAACACCAAAACATAATCTTTTGCGGCCCGTTTCACAATTACCGCATCAATTACACTGAAACCAGGATCTAAAAACAATTTGGGCTTAGAGAAATTGATAAAGTCTTTGGTAGTAATGCTATACATCCGGTGGTTATTCTCTTCTTCCTCAATACCTTTAGCAAAACGGAATGGAATGGTTGATGCCCAGATGATTACAAATTCGGCCTGCTCCTTATCATAAAAAATTTCTGGTGCCCAAACATTTACGGTTTTAGGCTCACTTTCCATTACCGGCAGGAATTTTTGTTCGCTCCAGTTAATCAAATCTTTCGAGCTGGCATAACCAAAACCTTTGTCGCCTTTCCAGCTGCATGTCCAGACCAAATGAAAAATCCCATCTGGTCCTTGAGCAATGGATGGGTCGCGTAAAACTTTCTGTGTGCCAACCGTAGGTCTTAAGAAAGTTTTATTCAAATCTGTCCAATGGTAAGCGTCGTAACTATATAAAAAACGTAAGCCATCAGTTGCGGGTTCATGGAACGAGGTGAATAAATACCCTTGTTTTGAACAAGACGTTACCACGCACAAAGACAGTCCGATGATGGCTAAACGTAATGTTAATATGAACTTTGCTTTAAACATTTATTAATTTTTATTTTAACTCCGTCTTTCCCGCGTAGGCGTGAATCTTAATGCAATGACCAAGTAATGGTTGCTATCGCTTTAAGATTCCCAATCAAATTGGGAATGACGACCGTTCTTATAACCGCCACTTAAATCACCAACTTTGTCAGTCTGAACACAGTGAAAAATTCCGTGCCGCAGAAAACTACCACCAAATACACCGCCGAACCAAAATGGTGGGTTAGGTTTCAGCAGTACTAATCGTTTTCCGATTTTTTGTACCTCAGAATGACAGCAATTTTGAGGATTGCTGGCTCGTGAGATTGCTTCGTGCCTCGCAATGACGGGCATGTTAGCAATAGCAACAAACCAAACTTCAAACCTTATCCAAAACCAAAACCCAATCGTTACCATTTGCAGGCTTTCCTGGCGGATTGAATTCTTTTACTCCCTTATTCTCAAACTCACCAATTGTGGTGAATTTTCCCGTCCGTGGATCATACCATGAAGCCTTCACCTCATCTCCATCTATTTTGCCAAGCTGTACACTAAAAGTTTTACCCGTGTAGATGTAAAACATTGCGTACTCCTCTCCCCGTGTGGCTAAAACTTTGTTGTATTTTTCACCATTGGTTCCTGCAACCATCGTTTGATCAGGTACCCGATCAAAATAAGAACGTGATAACATTAAGTCTTTCAAAAATTTCATTTGCTGAGCTCCCGGGGCATTTATCGCCGTAATCCATTGATCTTTCGGACCGTAAGCAGGTTTCAAATCAGTTTTTTTGTACATCTGCATCACCGAATTATGGCCATAAGTGTAGCCGAAGGCTCCGGCAAAAACCGACCAATAGCCATATCTTCTTACATCAGCGTCGTTCCAGCGTGGCTGGGTAACATCATGCAATCCTTGCGGAATATCTTCGTATGACGGTTCACCATCAATTGTAGGTTTTGCTGGCTTCAGTTTATAATCGCTTTCAATGTATCTCCAGTTGTCTTCGCCATAATGTAATTTTTCTTTTGCTGAGGTATCTTGCTCATAACGGCGATGACCAGATTGAATCATGTCAAAATCATTCCATTTTGCATCGTGAAACCAAGCCGAAGAAGCAGTTCTTCCCCGTGGGTGAAAAGTGATCAAATGGTTTGGATCATTCGCTCGTAGTGTTTCGCCAATCGCATTCCAAACTTTTAAACCGTCAGTTCCCTTAATATCGCCACCATTTAACCAGATAATATTCCACTTATCACGGTATCTTTTTGCTAGGAATTCAGCATACTTTTTTGCCTGAACCTCATTTACTTTTTTCTCTTTCACATTGGTTCCCCAAACCGGTACAAGCGCCATGTAAAGTCCTTTTTCGGCAGCTTTGTCAACAACATAATCAATATGATCCCAATAATCGTAAGCAGTAGAATCTTTATAATCGTTTTGCTCGGTTAAAACTTGTTTAGAAACATCTTTATTCACCAAAGCAGAATCGCCGTAAATATTTTTAGCAGCCACATCATGCAAAACCATCACCTGAATGACATTGAAACCTTTTTGTTTTCTATCTTCCAGGTAAGTATTGGTTTCTTCCCGATTTAAGCGGCTAAATAATAACCAACCCGTATCGCCCAACCAAAAGAAGGGTTTTCCATCGCCGGTAGAAAAATATCTTCCATTTTCAGAAATCAGTAGACTTTTATCACCAAAATGTGGTTTATCCTTGCATCCAAATGCCAGGATTGATACTAAGAAAACCAGAGATAGTTTAAATTTTAAATTCATGTATTAAATTTTATTGATGATGATTACCTCATCGCCCGTTCCAACCTTATTTAGTTTTACCATAGCCCCTGCATTTATTTTTTCTTCTTTCAGGATCTTTCCGTTTCGCGTATTTAAAACTTTCATACTAAACTTCCCAGCCACTTTACTGAGGTCGAGATTGATTGATTCGCCTGATGCATTGTACAAAATGTAGGCTTTGCCTGTATTTTCCAAGCCATATTGCCCGGCAGATTTACCCGCAGGAAGGAATGCTTTCATAGAGGAAGCGGTGCTTAAGAAATTTTTATCAAACCCTTGAATATTGGAAAGAGAACCGCCAGCCATGAAAGTAGCCCAACCAAAAGAATCGTAATTATCGCCTGAATAGATGACAGCTTTCGCTGGAAACTTTTCCTTGTATTCAGAAACTGCATGGTAAACTTCTTCAAACGAAGTTTTCTTTGGTTTCAACAAGCGGGCATGTTGCCTTGGTGCCAAATTAAGGCCGCCTTTAGGTGCATAAGCAGTTCCATCTGCCTGGTAATGCCAATATCTGATATCGATCAAATCGACCACATCCGCCCTTGTCTTATCGGCCAAGATTGCATCCTGAACATCCTTAGTTACACTTAAACCAATAATCGGATGCTTACCGGTTTCCTTTTCCCATTCTTTAATGGTGTCAATCCAGAATTGTACAAAATGTATCGGACCGGTAAATTCTGCACCAATAAGTTGAATTACACCCGAATTTCCATCAAAGTTTTCCAGACATTTTCTGATGTACGCTTTGTGGATCGCTTTGCGATTTTCATTACTGATATCATAAAACTGTTCAGCCATAAAAATTCTTTTGTCGCCTGCATAAGGTACGGGTTCTGGGAACCCAGTATTATTAATGTTGTTGGCCGTACGCCATGGAAAATCGGCATAATGGGCACCTGCTTCAATAATATTATGCTGAAAATAGTTTTGATGAATCAAGACCAGACTTTTTTGATCGGCAAGATTTGCGAAACTTTTTAGCCTGTCCCAATACCAAAGATTATACTTTGTGATGTCGTACTTACTCAAACCGTCCCAAGCCTTTTCCTGTCCGCTACGGGCGAAAGGCAACTCATAAAATGGCGCCCAAACTTCACCGTCCATTCTGCGAATGCGTTCGTGATCATCTCTCCTTCTATCGTACCATAGCCCGTAATTATGATCCAAAACTTTTACAGAACCATTTTGCATGGAGTCTGTGATCTCGTTCAAATCATCGGTAAGGCCATTTCCTTCACGACCAGGAACGAAACGGCTAGCATGGAATTTTGTTTTCTTCAACCCATAAGGGCGGGCACTTCCATTCCACCAGGGTACATCCTGGCGATTGCCCACCACCAATTCGTTACCGCGAACCAGCCAGCCATTTTTGATGGTCATCGCCTCAGCAAGTGTTGGTTGAATTACTTTCTCTACGCCAATTTTATCAATGCTTTTTGCTTGATTTATATCTGTAGAGATTTTATTTCTTTCTGTTGCCGAATCAATATATTGGGAAATAGTTAATGCAGGTTTATAGGCTAACTTGGTTAATTTTTGCGCCATATCAACAGGTGGGCTGCTCGAAGCTTCGGTTTCTACCGGAAGTAAAAATGTCCTTGCCTCAACTTCACTTCCCAATCGATCTCTAAGTTGTGCATAATACAAACTTCTTGGCTGAATTTGTTCATTCGACATGTCCCAATAACCATTTCCAGAAAACTGTGCCCATGTTCCAAACGCCCAGTTCTGTGCGGTTGGTGGCTGAGGATTATCAACCCTTGCTGCACTGCATTGCCAAAAAACGCTATTAGCGGCGCTCCAGCCGGCACCCTGCCCATCCTGACCACGATTTAAATAACTTAAGGCTTGCCCATCGACGTTTACAATATCGAACAAAACGCCGGATGCCCAGCTATCAATTGTACCGCTGAAACTGAAAGGCAAATAAGATTGGCATTGTACGAAAACATTTGGTCCCGGTGCACAAAAGCCAACCGCAAAATCATGATAACCAAACTCAGCATACAGCCTTTGAAAAAGCGTTTGCTGTCCTATAGTTAAAAATGTATTTCTTCTCTCTCCACCGATCTCTGAAATCGGCGCAAATGATTTACAATCTTCAACAGTAATGCGTTTTGAGGTTTCTAACACATTTACCGCTGAGCCAGCGAAGTGTTCAAAAACAACCTGTCGCACCCAGGCATCTTGCGCATTCTCTAGGCAAATCGCCGTCCAGCGATGGTATTCATCTTTAATATTTTCTTTGTGATAATCGGATTCTATTTTTAAATTTTCAACTCCTGCATTGTTGATTCTTCCATTCCATTCATACTTGGAAACGGTTGCCCCCCCAAATTTCGCGTCTAGTGCAGTTGTAAGCGGCGCATCAAGCGTAATTGTAGAACCGTTTATTGCCGTGATCTTTCTATCCCATCGGATATCTCTTGTCCCGGGTTTCCAACCCAAAGCACTCTCGCCACCGCCAAACTCAGCCGTTTTTAAGGTTTCGATCCATTCTTTTGTGGATGGACGATTAATCAGGATCTGATCGCCGACTTTGAAACCATTAATATTGGATAAGGTGACCTGATTTGCATTTACAGGAACATAGTTATTGGTGATGGCCACTGGATTCTGTTCTGACCGATCATTCCTGCCTAATATTCTGATTACCCCGATCCGATCTAATCCAGTTGCAAAAATTTTCGTGCCACCATCGCCAAATCCACTACCACGAAGAACCACACCTGACGCTGAAATTTTGAGTGTGCCAGCCACCTCATAAGTTCCTTTTTCGAGTAAAATAGCCCCACGCAAGCCATCTTTTCCGATAGGTAACTTTGAAACATAATTAATCGCAGATTGAATTCTTATTGTGGCATCGCCCTTCGAAACCGGAACCACTACTTTTATTGTTGCATCTGGAATTGCTTTTTCACCAGCCATGTAACCTGCGTAAGAAAAATCAGGAATGCGATTTCCCTCGGTATCAGGAGTGTAAGCCAATTTACCATCCTTGCTTTTATAAAGCGGTTTGGGTGGTTCAACTGGTTTTGTTTTTTGGGCAAACGAAAAACTGGTAAACAAAAAAAGTAAAGCCAGAATAGACAGTACTTTAGATTTATATATGTGGTTAGTTTTTGGCATTAATGTTATTCTATTTACGCTTATCGTCATTGCGAGGCACGAAGCAATCTTAAAACTTTCGCTATCGCATTAAGATTGCTTCGTGCCTCGCAATGACGACGCGGTTATATATGGTGCTTAGTATTTTTACTTTTCACGCTAAACTCTTCAATTCAACTCCTTTTAAGGCCTTACCTTATTTACATCAACCAAACTATTTAAATACACCTCGATATTGGCATAGCCTGATTTCGAGATTTTTGCTGCGTCACTGGCATCCTTAGGATTCAATCCATTTTTAGTTTCCCAGGCATCTGGAATCCCATCTTTATCCGAATCGAGGTAAGCTTTACCTTTGTATTCGGGATAACCGCCAACTTGTGCAATATCAGAAATAATTCCTTTTTTGTATGAATCAGCTGGCAAGCGGCGTTTAACATAATTTTGAGCAGCGGGAAGTTTTCCATCTTCTACATGTTCAATTTCACCTGTTGCTACCTGTTTAACGATACGCTTGTCTACCGCATCTCGAACAGGTAAAGATGCACCAGCATTTGCCAGAACATAATCATACGCCTTCTTGGTATCGATGATCGAAATTTTTGCCATGGGAAGTGGTTTGTCAGCACGGATAGAATCTAACAACTTCTGCATATCACGTTTGCTTTCTGGCTGAACGCCCCCATCCCAGTTGTTTTTGGTTACTTTTTCATTGCCTTCAACAATATTCCCAGTCACATAAGCCTTGCCAAACTCATTTTTGAACCTGACGTCTCTTCCCGATTCTGGCTTTAAAATGCGATAAGAAATTGGCTGACCTGCAGGCGTTATTGGACCTGGTTTATAATAATTGTTTACAAAACTATAAAATGAAGCATTGTCGCCACCATCGGCACTTCTATTCCACCAGTTAAAAATTACGTTGTTCGCGAAACCAAAATCACCGTACATGCCAACAGAAGGGTTTCTTGCAATATTCGAAGCCCAAAGGTTACGCATGAAGGTAGAATTTAATCCACCAATGGTACTTCCAAAAGCATGATTATAAGTATCTAAGGCTTCAGAAAAGATCGAATTTTGAATGGTTACATTCACCGTTGGCAATTTTTCTGGTTTTGAACCGTCTTTCGGATCATAAACATGGCGGTAAATAGACATGTTTTCATCTAATCCCCAACTTGCTGAAACGTGGTCAATCATGATGTTTCCAACAGGATTGCCGCCGATTGCGTCATCTCTACGGGTAACATCGGTAGCACCGCGGCGGAAACGCATATAACGAATCACGACATCGTGCGTATTAATCCAAACCGATTCGCCAGCGATACAAACCCCATCGCCAGGTGCACTCTGACCAGCAATGGTAATGTATGGCGCCCGAATAATCAGGGGTGTTTTTAATTTGATAATTCCTGCTACGTTAAACACAATAATGCGGGCACCACCTTGTTCGCAAGCTTCACGTAAAGTTCCTTTACCTGAGTCTTCCAGACTGGTCACTACATAAACTTTTCCACCTCGGCCGCCAAAAGAATAAGCTCCACCACCTTCAGCACCTGGAAAAGCAACCATTTTTGCCTGAGGTAAATCACTTGGTTTTGCAGCCCATGGAATATAAGGTTTGCCTTGCTTCGCCTCAGCATCAACGATAGGTTTTACTTTAAGAAACTGTAATTCCGATTGCTCTTCAATACTTTTTAAAAGTGAATCGGCTCTTTTTTCCATTGCTTCGGGTATAACCGGGTATTGCGCAAAAGCAACATTCCCGATACCACATAACACAGCAATGCTAAAAATAGAATTCCACTTATGCATATTAGTTAGGTTTTACGGTTGAAACATTGACAACACTGTTCAAATAAACTTCGATGTTTGAATAGCCACTTTTGGAAATTTTTGCAGCGTCAGATGCATCTTTAGGGTTTAATCCGTTTTTTAATTCGTATGCATCTGGCATACCATCGTTATCAGCATCTTTGTAAGGCGTACCTTTATATTGTGGATAACCACCCACTTGACTGACATCGGTGATAATACCCATTTTGTAAGAATCTTTTGGTAAACGACGGTGTTCAAAATCTTTCTCTGGTAACTTTACCCCTTCAATAAAATCAATTTTACCAGTTGTAACCTGCTTAATTACCCTTGTATCCACCGGATCTCTTTTTGGTAAATTAGCACCAACATGGGTAAGTACGTAATCTTTGGCTTGTAAAGTTGGTAGAATGGTAATTTTTGCCATTGGAAATGGCTTTCTCACCCTCATTGCTGCAAAATATGGAGAAGCCTGCTCAAATGTCATTAGCTCGCCTTTTTTATCTTCAAGCTGCACACCACCATCCCAATTATTTTTAGTTACTTTTTCATTTCCTTCGATAATGTTTCCTTCTACGTAGGCACGGCCGAAAACCACATAAGGCAATTTACTACGACCGCTTTCTGGTTTTAAAATCCGGTAGCTGATCGGTTCTTTTAAATTGGTAACCGGTCCGGGTTTGTAATAGTTATTTACGATATTAAATAACGCAGTGTAATCTCCACCATCTGTAGAGCGGTTATTCCAGTTGAAAACTACATTGTTTGCGAAATTGAAAATTCCATTCCAACCAATTGAAGGATTTCTGGCACCATTATCGGCCCAAAGGTTACGCATAAAAGTACAGTTTTCACCACCTAAGGTACTACCGAAAGCGTGGTTCCAGGTATCCAATGCTTCAGAGAAGATTGAGTTTTGAATAGTGATGTTCACCGTTGCTAATTTGTCCTCGATTTTACCCGTGCTATCATTGTACATGTGGCGGTACATCGACATATTCTCATCTAAACCCCAACTTGCCGAAACGTGGTCAATCATAATGTTACCTACCGGATTTCCACCAATCGCATCATCCCGGCGACCCACGAAAGTTTCACCCCTTCTGAAACGCATGAACCGAACAATTACATCGTGTGTATTTAACCACACCGATTCTCCAGCCACGCAAACGCCATCACCAGGGGCGGTTTGACCTGCAATAGTAATATAAGGTGCACGAATAATTAACGGCGTTTTTAATCGAATGATACCAGCAACGTTGAAAACAACGATACGGGCTCCACCTTGCTCACAGGCATCGCGTAACGAACCCGGACCACTATCGTTCAGATTTTTAACTACAATAACTCTTCCACCGCGACCACCAAAACTGTAAGCGCCACCACCTTCAGCACCCGGGAAGGCAATGATATCCGATTGAGGTAAGTCAGTTGGACGACCAGCCCAAGGAATATAAGGCTTTCCTTGTTTAGCTTCCTGCTCGATAATGGGCTTAGCTTTCTCCCAAGCAACGTCTGATTGATGATAAGCAGCTTTCATCATCGAATCTGATGCTTTTTTAACATCAGCAGGAATGTTGGGGTATTGCGCAAAAGCCGAACCAGCGGAGAGAATTAATGCTGATGAAAATAGTAGGTTAAAAAAGTTTTTTTTCATATTGTTTTGCTCCTAAGAAAAGCAAAGAATTGAAGCTAATATCTTTAACTGAAAAAATATTAATAAACGTGGCTCATTTCTTTGTCAGTTCAAATAAAAAATTTTGGTTAGAAAGTATATTAAAATTTAAAGTTAACCGTAATATGTGGCTGTTTTGTGCAACATTTTGACTTAAAAGTATATCATATTAGCAATAGCTAAAGAATATGCATTTAAACCTGACTGTTATAACTTAGCCACGATACAAGGTAGAAATAATTTTCATATATAAATGTAACATTCTTAAATGAAAAAGGAAGCACTCGCTGCTTCCTTTTTTCAAACCAAATATATATAAAATTATGGCGGTGTTTAGCCGCCAGAAAAGGCATTTTTATCGTTGCACTTTAACACTTACGTTAATGAAAGGTTTCTTCTCAAAATCTAAGGCAACCACATTAATATACATAATTCCATATTTACCTTCCGGAGTTAAAAAAAATACAGCGCTACCGGTATTAAGACCATTGGCTAATGTGGTACCAACAGTAGCATCCAAATTGATAGTTCTTGCTTTAGCTAATGTTTCTACAGTGGAGCCAGATACTGCCCCTGTTAAAAATGCTGTAGCTTGTCCCGTTATAGGTGCGCTAAATTTTGTTGTTCTTTTAGGTGTCCAAGTACTGATATCATAAACACTCAATGGATTTACAGCCACACTCGGAGAATATAAATTATAAGTATACGAAATCGCTGATGGGGTGGAATTTGAGGCTAGTTTTCTATAAACTCCGAAATCAATGTTAGCTGAGTTTGAAGCACCATTAGTATAACTAAAGCTTGAGGCATCTCTTAACGAGAAAAAGCTAGGCAATGACTTTCCTACTGAATCTGGAAGGTAGATGGTTCTATTGGCATAAACCATATAACTTGGATTCACCTCAATAGTTACACTCTTTTTTCCATCACCAATAAAAATCCCCTTTTGATTTAATGCATAAATCCGGTAAGTGGTTTTTCCATCACGAGCCATCGTTAATTTAATGATATCACTAAAACTTCTGCGCTTAGTCGGATCATTGATTGAAATTATGGTACGCTCGGGCGTTTGTGTTCCAGAAGATTTCTCTATGGTATATGAATACATATCCTCAGATGCTGAATTGATAGTGAAATCAATCCAAACCTCATCTTTATCGTTCACCAATTTGTAGTCGGTTACGCAACGGGGATCGCTATTATTATAGGTTACGGTTACATCCGTAAACATGGTAAATATATTTTCTGATTCCTTTTTACATGAAGCAAACAACAATATGCTTAATGCAATAAAGAATAACTTGTGAATATTTTTAGTTTTCATTTTTGAATTTTTAAAACTGATAATGAATTTAATATTTCCTAATTAATCTAATGGATCAAAAGTTCCACCCGGCCAACCGATTGTTGTAGCGATATTGGCACCAAAATTCACAAAATCACTATGGAAAGTGTAGAAATAATGAAACTCTGGAACATTATAAGGCAAATATGTTGCATTGGTCAGAGTAACGGTTCTAAAATATCTATTATAAGTAGTTTTATCGTTAACATTAATGGTTTCTCTAAACATAACGCCGTTCGTAACTGTTTCAAGCGTAGTTTTATCAGCCGCAGATGCCAATTGAATTTCCAATTTTGCCATACTTCCAGTTAACAGGTGCATGGTGCGAGATCTTCTCAAATCAGCATTGCGTTTGTTTTCGAAAGCAAATTCAATTTGTCTTTCATTTAAAATTAAAGTTCGTAAATCAGCAGTACTACCGGCTAAACCTAAGCCATAATCAGCATCTCCAGCCACCACACCCGCTCTAACACGAATTTGTCTAACCAAATCTTTTGCTCCTGCGATATTTCCTGTTTCATTTAAGCAATCGGCATAATTTAGCATTACTTCGGCGAATCTTAATTCAATCCAGTCCATTCCACTACCGCCTAAACCATTATTATAAGCAACTGCGCCAGCAATTAAACCAGGTGTAGTGAAGCGCTTAACATAAACAGCGTTACCATTTGATTCGTTTACTGCGGTATTGTAGGTCCACTGTTTTCTTGTCGCATTTCCACTTAATGGATAAACGCTGCCGTTGTATGCAAAAGTAGCTTCAAATCTCGGGTCTCTATTTTGCCAAAACATAGTTGCATCATAAGGGAAAGCAGTAGAAGTATTTCTAGGTTTACCATCCCTCATTGGGTATGCATCTAACATTTTTGTGGTAGGTGTATAGAATGAGCTATAAGATCCACCTTCAGAACTTGGTCTGTTTCTTGATTCACCATTGTGCCCTCTGGCATTAACTGTACTGGAATAGGTCCTAACCAATATCGCTTCCGAATTTGCAGTTCCTTCAGTACGGAAAATATCAAGATAATTTGGCATTAATCTTTTGCCGGCTGTAACAGCTAAATCATAAGCCTCTTTATTTGCAGTTAAAGCATCTGTCCATCTCGCTGCTTGATAAGGATGTTTAGCATCATTAGTTGGATTAAATTGCGGACTTGCCCAATAAAAAAGAACTTTAGCCTTTAAACAAGCTGCAATCAGTTTGGTAATTTTACCTCTTCCATCTCCATCACCAGGATTAAAGCCTTCCAACATTTGCATAGAAGTATTTAGATCAGAAACGATTGCATCAATACATTCTTTTGCACTCTTTCTACCACCCATGTATACCGAATTTTCCAATTGCTGCTCTAAGATAAGTGGAACACCACCATAAACTTTTACCAATTCAAAATAGGTCATCGCTCTTAAGGCATAATATTGACCTAATAAAATACGCTGTCTATCTGCTGGCATCTTACCCTTCGGTACGTTAGTAATCGCATCATTACATCTGGCAATATCCCAATATTTATTATCGCCCGGATTTCCACGATACTGATTTCCTGTAAATCTTACGTCATTAACTCCTAAAACCCCAACCAAACCCAATGCTGCTTTAGCATTGTCATTACCATCTGGAAAATAACTTTCATCACTTGCTACATGAACACCATAACGATCGGGTAAAACCTGTAATGGAAACCAAGGCATAACAACATCATACACTCTATTTAAGTGCAGTTGAACAGATCCTTCATTATCCCATATTGCAGCATCTATACCTTCGGTATCTGGCAATAAGAAAAATTCATCTTTATTTACACATGCAGGTAAAGCAGCTGCTAATGCAAAAACTAACAATGCTTTATTTATATTATTTTTAATTTGCTTAATCATTACTTAAAAGATTATAAGTTAACAGTTAATCCCAAAGATATTGTTCTCAACATTGGATAATCGTAAGCACTTGAAGTGTACGGATCCTTATATGGTAGTGGATTGATAATTGTCCACAAATTGTTTCCGGTTAATAGCAGGCGAGCACCACCAATACCCAATTTATTCGCAAAAGCAGTAGGCGCTTTATAGCTCAAAGTCATAGTATTGATACGGATCATCGTACCATCAACTGCCCAAAAATCAGAATTCCTGGTTAATGCAGGATCATCAAAACGAGGGAATTTACCTTCCATTGGATTTTCAGGTGTCCAGCGATCTTGCCATATAGTCAACACATTTCTAGCAGCTGATGGTGCAATCCTAGCCCTGCTATCGTAAAATACTTTGCCTCCAAAACGTGCATTAATATTGGTATTTAGAGAAAAGTTTTTATAAGTTAGATTGAGTGACAAACCAGTTCCGAAGAAAGAATTAGTATTTTTATACAACGGTACCATATCACTATCCGAAATTACACCATCCCCATTAGTATCTTCAAAATACAACCATCCTGCTTGAGGGATCACATCATATACTCTGTAATTAGGATACTTAGCCATCCAAGCATCCACTTCGCCTTGAGTTCTAAACATACCTAACGATCTTAAACCGATATTACTAGATGAATATACACGAGGATCGGTACCGAATTGTGTTTGCCAATCTGGTGCTACATTATTAATTAACTGACCTGGAGCATAAAGTGTTCTATTAACCACTGAGTTACCCCAACCAAAGTTCATGCTTGCACTTAAATTCCAATCGGTAGCTAGTTTGGCTTTGTAACCAATGCTAAATTCTGATCCCCAGTTGTAAGTTTCTCTATAATTGACAACTGGTGCAGCTGTACCGAAGTAAAGCGGAAAAAGATTATTTCCTCCTAAATCAAATGCATCGTAATTGCGGTTTTGGAAAACCTCTACGCTAAAGTCGAGTTTATTATCAAACATCGAAGTTTCCAAACCAATGTTGATGGTTCTTTTTTTCTCCCAGGTAATGTCTGGGTTAGCTAAACGTGATCTGTTTAAACTATTTTGATTCGCATTTCCATATAAATAACCGTTCGTTACATCAATCAAAAATCTATCTTGCCATAAACGTACACCTACTCTATCATCACCTGTAATGCCGACATTTACTTTTAATTTAAGAAAATTAATAAACTTTAGATATTCGGCATCTTTAAAGAAATTCTCCTGGCTTACTACCCAGCCTAAACCTGCGTTTGGTGAAACACCCCAACGATTTCCAGTAGCAAAGTTAGAGGATGCGTCTAAACGAGTGATTACTTCCAAAAGATATTTTTTATCGAAATCGTAATTGAAACGACCAAAGAACGAGCGTTTTGATACTGCTGTTCTAGCCAAACTTACCTGCGTCAGTGTCGTAGCATCATATGCCCAATACTGATCGATATTGGGAATTAATTGATTACTGTAACGAACTGTAGATTGTTGTGTAGTACCTTCACTTTGCTCACCACCAACCAAAAGGTTAACTGAATGCTTAGCGATAGTTTTATTATATTGTAAAGTAAAGAAACCTTGATAACTACTATTTTCTCCTACAGCAGGTGTAATGGTTGATCCTATTGCAGTAGTAGGTTCTATATAACCTGAAGTGGGTGAAGTATTAACCAACTGATCGGTAAATAATTGACCATTGTTACCTGTTCTAACAAAATTACCCTGTCTGTAGGGTGGGATATACTGTGTGCCTTTTGAAGAACCACTTGACTGTGAAATCTGCAACTTAGCTGAAAAACCTTTTAAAAAAGTTGGTTCGTAGGTAACTGCAGCATTTATGCGGTAGTTTTTTGTGCTACTATTATTGTAATATCCCGATTCCACCACGGCTCCTGGATTTATCCTGCTATTATTAGCATTAAAATCAACATAAGTGCCGTTAATACTGATAGGTACCCATTTTGGAATACTCACAATTCTTTCGAAAAATCCGGCATCACTATCTGTAGCATTATGATGTTGTTCTCTCGTATTATAGTCAACATTAAAATTAATATCTGCTTTCAAGCCATTGGCTATGTTAGCTACTACACCACTTCTAAAACCATATTTATCAAACTTCATACCTGCGTAATTAGCATTCTCACTTTGATAATTACCACCAGCAAAAAAAGTAATCTTATCACTACCGCCAGAGATGCCTACATTATGTCTTTGCATGGTTGATGCCTGCCAAACTTCATCATACCAGCTTTTGTAATTTAGTGTTTTGATATAGTCTAAATCTGCTGGTAAGAAGAAATTCGAAAGTCCTGATGCTGGTCCATTCTGATAACGGTATGTATCGTTCAATAGCACTGCGTGATCATAGGCAGACAACATTTCTGGTACCTGCGCTGCATCTGATATACCCAAGTAACCATTGTAGGTTAAACTTGGCTTACCAATTTTACCTCTTTTAGTAGTAACTAAAACCACACCTTTTGCACCCGCTGCTCCGTAAATAGAAGCAGAGGCATCTTTTAAGAAGGTTAAATTTTCCACCATTGATGCGTCAATATTATCGAATGCATCTCTCGTTACGGTTATCCCATCAACTACATAAAGGGGTTCGTCGGTTGCGCCGTTTAATCGTGCTTGGTCCGATACAGTCGAGTTCCTAATATTTAATGTGATTGGAGCGCCAGGCCTACCTGATACCTGTCCTACACCAACACCCGCAATTCTATTCCTTAATGCGCCAGCTAAATTTGGTGCAGGAACATCTTGAATTTCGGCACCGGTGATAGTTGCTACCGAACCAAGTACTTCACTACGTTTTTTTGTACCATAACCAACTACTACAACCGCATCGTTATCCAAACTTTGAGCATCTTCAACGAAGCTAATGGTGAGGTTTGTTTTGCCGGCTAATGGCACTACTTGCCTTACATAGCCGATATACGAAAACACCAATGCATCAGTAGCAGGATCTGCAATTAATGCAAAATCCCCTTTATCGTTGGTGCTTACATTGTTGGTTTTACCCCGTATTCCTACAGTCACTCCAGGAAGCGGTTGGCCGTCCTTTTTATCAACAACCTTACCAGTAATTTGTCGCTGCTGTGCAAACAACGAAGTACTGATAATTGTCATGAGTGCTAATACCCAAGATAATTTGCGTAAAAATTTTAAGTTCATATTTATTATTTGGTTAGTTTTTAATACTAATTACATTCAATTGAGGGTTGAACAAGCCGGCTTGTATCAAATTTATTTTGTTAAATATGTTATTGTGAATCAAATTTTATTTTGACTTTACAGCTGAATTAATGTTTGTTTACTAATTGAGAGATGAGTGACTTGATACTATTTTGATCTTCCGTTGGTTATTGTTAGTTAAACAATAAATTCGGTTGCAGCTTTTTTTCTAAGTATGCTGATCGAATTTTAACTAAGATGGCTCATATCCCTTTGATTCTGTTAATGTTTGTTTTGGTTAGAAAGTATAATCAAACTATTAAAGAAAGCTTAATTACAAAGTCTTGATAAAATTTAAAGCTTGTTATTGTATTATATTATCAATAAATAGAACAAGCAATAGTTACCGTTATTACAATTTTTAATTAGGTTACAATATAGAAATAAAATTCATATATAAATGAAATATTCTTAAATAAAAAATGTTAAAAAATTTTGGCTGCTTAATTACGTTAATTAAGCAGCAGAAAAACTAATTCCCTTGCGCCTTTGCTTTTCGTCTTTTCTCCCACTCAATGCCCTCCTTTTTCAAATCGTAGCCGGCAGCAGAAAGGTAATTATTAATTCTTCCTTTATATTTACCAAACCAGGCATGTTTCTTATCTGATGATTCTGCATCCATTGCATATTCACGGGCTTCAGTGAGCCAAACCAAAATTTGTTTCTTCTGTTCTTCAGTAAGCGTTAAAATTTCTTCCTGGTAAGCTTTATAAGTAATTGGCAAAACGTTGTAAGTCATTCCGTTTTTCACCAAATCAATTTGATCCTGGCTTAAATGAGCAGAAAGCTTGCTGATATATTTATTATGAAGTTTGGCTAAGGATTCCATCACCCCTCTATTTTGCTTAACCAAAGCAGAATCTCTTTCTACCTTGTTGCCTTCCAGTTTGCTTTTAATTTCCTTTGCTTTTAAATCTCTAACAGCATAAATATCATTTAGGTTGCTGTATTGATCTCTGATAATGTTTCTAACCTTTTCCGCTTTTTTCGCATCTGCAATTCCCAGGTTTGCCACAATCTTATCAGCACGTTCGGTAATTGATTTAACGTACTTCGCTTTTTCTTCAGGAGTCATTTTTTGAGCAAAAGTTGTTGCTACAGTAGAAAACGTTAACAGCAAAGCTAATATTGATAATTTCATGTTTGAGTATATTTAAATTAAATTCTGTTTTTTGATAAGTTGACATCACCACAAAAGTGCACTTTTAAACCCAATTCGTCCAAAGCTGCAGCTTTTATTCTACAAGCTTCATGCGCATTGGCTTCATAATTTGTGTAAACCACCTGAATGTGGTTGGCCTGATGCCTGGCCATTAACTGATCGCGACTTACACCTTTTAATATGGCATGCATAATTGGCCACTCTGGTGTGGTTCCATTCCACCTTCTTTCAGTTTCCTCTTTCGGCAGGGCGACCACTTCTCCCACTCCTAAATCGCAATGTAATTCGTTATCCTTCACATATACCCTACTCCAAACGATAAAGCCCGGTTTACTCACGCCTTTTAAAGAGCCACCGCCCAGGCGAAAATACATTGCCGGTTGCCGATCACTACTGGCACCAGCGTAACCATCAATAAAATGTGCCGGTGGAGCAGCACCCGAAATTAAAAATAACCAGACAAAACCATCAACCTCGCCACCTTTGTAATATTCTCCCCAACGGATATCGTGTAAAGTGGTTTCTCCAGACATCCCTAACTCGTTCCAAAGCTGATAAGTTACCAAAGCATCTAAACCAGCACATTCATCAACTTCGTTAAAATGTGGTAATGCTTTTTGAGGATAAAGTTCTTTCCCTGACTTTGAATAAACCGGAGGACGATCTTGGTTATTGAGTAATCCCTCAACCAAATCGCTGGCAACCGTTAAATCTTTTAAACCCTGTTGGTATTGGATTCCAATGGTATCACAACTAAAATCATCGGCAATGCGCAAGGCTGCAATATACATTTTGCACTGCTCTAGTGTTTGTTTGCGGGTAAGTTGGGTCACTTCATCTGTTCCCCAATTAAATGTCATTCCTTTTTTAAGCAACCATTGAAGAACCTCTTCAGCCTCATTCTCGGTAACCTCTAACATCGATGCGTAAAGTGCCGATTGACTCAATCTTTCCTTAAAGAAACCGGTTTTATGGAGCAGCTCATCAGGGATGATGGCGTTGTACATTCCCATGCACCCTTCATCGAAAACACCCATTATAACCTTGCGTTCTTTTAACGAACGGGCAAATGCTCTTCCTACTTTTTCGTCTTCTGCCGGTATTTTGTTTAGCGCTAAGCTTTTAACATGACTTTGATTGTAAGTGATTTTACCAGTTGAAATCCATTCTTGTAAGCCATCGATCAAGAATTCATCGGTGAAATTTTCGCTCCACAAAGTGCTATAAGAAACGCCCGCTTTGGTTAAGCACCCATTTAAATTGAGCATTCCTACTAAACCAGGCCATTGCCCACTCCAGTTGGCTACCGTTAATATCGGACCTTTATGCGTGATTAAACCTGCAAGAACGTGATGAGAATATTGCCAAACACTTTCAGCAACTATTAAAGGTTGATTTGGATCAATATTTCTAAAAATATCCATACCCATTCTTTGCGAGTCGATAAAACCATGTTTTTTCTCTGAATTATATTGATGAGCTCTTTTAACTTTCCCACCTAGTTTTTCAATGGCAGCAGTTAAATCTTTCTCCATTGCAACTTGCGCCGGCCAGCAATTTTGATTTGCTGAAAGTCGTAAATCTCCGCTAGAAACAAGCAGAATTTCTCCTTGATAACCTTCTCTCATAATTTATTAATGAACAAAAAATTTATATAAAAATAATTTGTCAGCTTATATTTTGGTTAAACCTTATTGGGCTATATACAAAACTCAACAATAGAAAACGTTATTTAATAATAGTTTTTATCAATTTAATATAGGATGTTACCATAAAACTTACTAACTTTAAGTCAATTAGCAGCACGATTAAATAATAATGATATTTAATCTTAACCAAATATTAGTTCAATAAATATGAAACCTCACTTTCATAAAGTTCCCGTTACGCTTCAAAGTTCATTTAGTATCCGTCATGATATTAAACCTGATTTTGGAAATATTTGGCACTATCATCCAGAACTGGAATTGCATTATGTAATCAAAGGAGAAGGTGTTCGGTTTATTGGAGATAACATCAGTAATTTTGAGCCTGATGAAATGATTCTGCTAGGCGAAAATTTACCTCACACCTGGCGCTGTAAGGATGAGTACTTTCAAAATAACCGGGAGCTTAACACCGAAGCAATGGTGATCCATTTTTTGCCCGATTGCCTGGGAAAATATATGCTCAATTTACCCGAAGCCTATTTATTGCCAAAACTATTTGAAAAAGCGAAAAGTGGAATGGTTATTAATGGAACGGCAAAAGAAAAGTTGGTTAAGCTAATGCGTTCTGCTATTGATGCGACAAATTTAGACCGCATCATTATTCTGTTATCAATACTGAAAACATTGGCCGAAACTGACGAGTATTCGACCATCGTGACGAGCAAAAATACTTTCTATCAATCGAACGAATCGGAGACTTTGCGTATCAATAAAATTTGCAATTATACTTTAAGCAACTATAAAAAGGACATTACACTTGAAGAAGTAGCTAATTTGAGCAATTTGAGCGTAACCTCGTTTTGCCGTTATTTTAAGTTGATGACCAAAAAGACTTTCTATGATTTCCTGATTGAGATTAGGGTAAGCCACGCCTGCAGGTTTCTAATAGAAAACAAGCTCCCTACCGAAATGATCTGTTTTGATTGCGGTTTCAACAACGTTTCGAACTTTTACCGGCACTTTAAGAAAGTTACCGGGATGACGCCGCTGGACTATAAACGAAAGTACTTGAATTAGCATCATAATTTCTGGGCTGCAGATTCGCAGATTGATTAAGAATAATTAATAATGATTTTTCAATTCACCTGATACGTAATCACAAAAAATTGTTGAATTTTGAATACTAAAGTGCAGAGATTAATACTAACAATTATCATTTTCGAATCTGCGGCCAAACTAAATAAATACCTGAATATTTAAATCCGTTCTTAAAGCAGTGTAATCGTCATATAATTTCTCTACCTCCTTAACTATGGTCGGTGTAAATGACCCTACATTTCTCCTCGTAAATGTTGAAATATTTAACCCTCGTTTTTGAAGAAAATATTTCGAAACTATTGGATAAACATTGTGCATTACATCCATATTATCGATTAAAAATTGTTGAACAGCATTTACTTCTTGAACCAGACTTTCGTCATTATAGTGGTCGCAAAGCCATACGATTAACTCTGGAAAATAATTGCCCTGAATGCAGGATAAACCAGACGACCCCGCCTTTAAAGATTCTACCGCATGAACAATATATGCATCGTATAAACCAAAAGCATTTCCTTCTGTTAACCGAAGTTTTTCTTTAATCTGTGTTAAATCCAGACAGGTATCTTTGTGATAGATTACTCTCCCTGTCGATACAAAATCTGCCAACTGTTCAGGTTTCAAAACTCTTTTGTAAGGCACAGGACATTCATAAAAGCCCATGGGAATTTTGCCAGTTTGATTCAGCAAGTCATAAACCCGATCATTAAAAACAGCGTCGCTCTCCCGCTCGTCTGCCAACAGACCTGTGATGGCAATTACAGCTTCAACGCCTAAATCACTCACTTCTTTAACAAAATCTGCTTGTTTGGCAATTGCACCACCAAAAGTTCCTGTTGCCACCACTGGCACCGAACCGTCTGCTACTTTTATTACATGTTTAATGGCTTGGATACGTTCCTTATCAGTTAATTCAAACATTTCGCTCGAAAGGCAATTGGCAAATA
Source organism: Pedobacter sp. AC163 (assembly GCF_979258665.1). NCBI lineage: Bacteria > Pseudomonadati > Bacteroidota > Sphingobacteriia > Sphingobacteriales > Sphingobacteriaceae > Pedobacter > Pedobacter sp. AC163. The sequence goes on from NZ_OZ409872.1 coordinate 518,680, forward strand.
AACCAGAAGAACCCGCTTGCAAATAGATTTCGGTTAATTGCGTGAGGGCAGGATAATCTATCTCGCCGTTGCTTAAAAAAGGTGTGAGCATTACCGGGATGAACCCTTTTTGTGCATTTTCCATTTAATATTGATGTAGGATTTAATATGATAATTTGTGCAAATCCAGTGATGTTAATTTGCAGTTTCTAGTTTTTTCTTCTTGATTTTGGTAACGAAAATTCCAACTAAAAATATGGTCAGCGTGCCGATTACGATAATCATGTTTTTATGCAAGGGGTTCCTGAAATTTTCATATTCCGGTGGCAATAGGGTGGAAAATGTCATCCAGATAATAACTACAATTCCGATGATGGTTGCGATTATCGCTTCGTGGTTTTTTGTTTGTTTACTAATAATTCCAAGTAGAAATAAACCCAGCATACCAGCAGCAAATATCCCTGAAAGTTCCCACCAAACATCTAAAATGCTTTTAACGCCAATCATTGCAATTCCGGCAATCATCCCCAATAAGCCAAAACCAATCGTTGCAATGTGTAGCAGCGACAGGTTCTGTTTTTCCGTTACGTCGGGTTTGATGTAACGCTTGTAAATATCTTCAGAGAAAACCGTTGCAGATGCATTCATACCGGAACTGATGGTACTCATTGCCGCCGATAAAATTGCTGAAACGATTAATCCAACCAACCCCACCGGAATTTTGGTGACCATGAAATGCGGCATAATCTTATCGCCATAATCTGATGGAAGCAATGCATTTTGAAGTTTCAAAACCTCTGAGGCACTTGTACCAACGGGCAATCTTTCAAGTGCTACCTGATGTTTGATGGATTGCACCAAGTTGGGATTAACTTCATAGTAGGCAAACAAGCAAGATCCTATAATAAAAAACAATAGCGATGCTGGAATATATAACCATACACAAAGCCATATTGATTTAGATGCAGCTTTACTTGATGATGCGGTATGATAACGTTGAATATAATTCTGATCCATCCCGAAATTGTTCAGGTTGATAAAGAATCCATACAGCAACACCACCCAAAACGAAGAGCCGACAAAATCCATTTTAAAACTTCCCAGACTAAATTTATCTGCAGATTTACCAATTTCTACGATTTTAGAAACGCCGCCAGGCATATTGGTAATAATGAGGTACAGAATAAGTAGAGCGCCGAATGTTTTCACTACAGCCTGCACCACTTCTGTCCAGATTACTGCTTCAATTCCACCTAACACGGTATAAAAAATAATGCAGATGCCCATCACAATCATGATCATTTGCATGGAATAACCGGTTAGCGCCTGTAAACTTAACGCAATTCCGAAGAATATGGACCCCATTCTGGCGAGTTGCGTAAGTAAAAAACAAAGCACTGCGTAAACCCTTGCCCAAGCGCCAAAACGTTTTTCTAAATGTGTATAGGCAGAGATTTCTCCTGTATTGCGGTAAAAAGGAACAAAATATTTTGAGGCTACCCAAGCGGCAAGCGGCATAGAAATACTAAAAACAAATGCATTCCAGTTGCTTCCAAAGGCTTTCCCTGGAACACCCAAAAATGTATTGCTGCTTAAAAACGTAGCATAAATTGATAAACCTATTGCCCATCCGGGAATAAGGCCCGAAGCTTTTGTAAATTGTTCGGAATTTTTATTTTTTCGTGAAAAATAAACCCCAACTAATATCATCCCAACAAGGTATATGAAGATTATCGCAAGATCGAAAATAGGAAGACCTTTCATTACTTATTGGCTCGTTTATTAATTTGGTTAAAACAAATATGCATTTCTAAACATCAGCATTCATATAAGATTTTGGCTACATCTTGTACCATCTTATCTTTAAGAATAGTGTTACGGGTTGCGAGTTATCAGTTACAGGTCTGCAAGCCGAAAAATAAAAAAATCCTTAAAAAAAGAGCTGTTAAATAATAATTATAACTGAAGCAACTAATTTCTCAAGGATATTACCTACAACCTTCAACCCGTAACTAAACAAAAGCCCAAACAGGTAACTAATAACCGGTAACTCGCAACTGATGCTACCCTATTGTACATCCAAAGCATCAATCGCCAACTCTTTCGCATCTATTGCAATTAAACGAACTTTATAACTTCCTGCATTGATCATGCTGCCTGTATTGGTATTTAGATAATTCCATTTACCTGATTTTGTTGGGGCAAATTCGGCCTGTTCTGTTTTCATTAACGTGCCATCCGCAGAAAGAAATTCGATTTTAGCTTTTAAAATTTTTGAAAATGGATTATGGTATTTGATGGTTAAAGAATAAGTATCGGCCACTCCAACGCCTATCGACCATTCTAAAATTCCACCGCTACTTTCTTTAAAAATAACGCGTTGCTTATCCATTAAATTTTGCTTAACGATGCTCTGACCTGCTAGTTTTGCATCAATTGCTTTGTAGCTAGTCACCGTTTTTAAATCGTAAGCTGGCTCAAGTTCACTTGGTGGAACAATGGCTATCGTCCTCATTTTGCCACTCACTGAAACTTGGTCGTTTGCTGAAAACCTTTTACGGAAGACCATAAACTTTTCTCCATCGCTATTCGTAATCTGCGTTTTAGTATCCTCATAGTCGGCTGGCTTTTCATCGCTTTCATTTAAAGCCACGAAAACATCAGCTACTGCATTTATCTTAAAAACAAAATCTTTGTTGACTTTACTGGTTTGAATCCACTCTGCGCCATATAGATTTGGTGGCAAGGAAGTAAATTGCACAGACGAATCTATAAATTGTTTATCGCCAATATCCATCCAACTCTCTAATTTGTAATTTTTGCCAGGCTGAATGTTCACAATCGAATTAGACTGATTTTCAGTAATTTGAATTTTATCTAAGCTGGCAATGGCAATGGCTGAAATAAGCGCCTGCCCAACTTTGATCTGCGGAAAGGATATCGTCAACTGTCCAGCTTTGCTGAAAACCTTTACGGTTTTCTTTAAAACAGTATTAGAACCTGCTTCTTTCCAGATATCAACATCTTTTAGCACAGTTTTGTCGTTAATTGCTACATCAAACAACCGCATTTTTTCAGCATTCATGCCACCGCCGATTCCCAGCCAAGGTTCAATAAAATATAGCTCCACTAAATATTCGCCATCTTTTGGAACAGGAAAGCTAAACTTCAGCTGATCTCTACCATAACGGAAGGATTGGAAGAGCTTCCAATCTGAACTGCCCGCGATTGGCGAAAAGGTTCTTCGCTGACTAGCAAAAAATGAAGGTACTCCAGGAAAACCGGAAGTCCAGGAGGTTGAACCGTAATTTTTAGTATTGGAAACTAACTGTTGATCTGCCAACCATTGGTTTCCAAAATGATCTTGATAAGATGGTCCACCACAATTTAACCGATATAAATAGTTGTACTTATCTTGAGGTTTTAAAACATCGGTATTAATTACCAAGCGATCAAAGTTTGGAGATTTCGGAAGGCTATTTAACACCATTTGATCTTTGGCGACAGCCTTTCCATCAACATATCCCACTGCGTAAAGCACATTATATTTAATATTTGGCTTATTCCATTGGAAATGTGTTCCGATAGCGCCACGTTTTTGCTTGCCTAATGATGCTCCATTGATATCGTTAAAAAGCTCTACCTCATTGCAGTTGGAATAAACCACAATGCTGTCTTTTATCCCTGGTTTCGACCAGCGATTTGGCCAGGTATGAGAAACAATATAAACCATGGGTTCGGTAGCTTTTGGCGCATAATTGGCTCTGAACATGTAAAAAACGTCAGTCGGCTCTTCCCATGGGGTAAACATTCCTTTATAATTTACCGGACCAATGCGATCTAAATCTCGCAAGCCTTCTCCCCCCTGTACCCGACCCGGATTATCATGTGAACTGTATAACCAGAAGAAATGACCCGCAGTTTGATCTTTTACCGTTTCTGCCAAACGAACTTTCGTTTCCATTAAATCGGTCATTTTGTTTTCAGTAAAACCTTTCCCGTTTGCATCAACCTCATGAAGATCTATCGTTCTCCATGCACCATATTCGCCAACCAAAACCTGTCTTTTTAAATCTTCTCCGTAAGTTGCAGGATTGCCACCGTAAGTTCCTGTCCAATTTTGCGGCACATCCCAATCGGTCCCTTTGCCCCCATTGCAAGTGGTTACTTTTCTTTGCGATGATGCCGTTGGATCTAATTTTCTGATCAGTTCGGTGCATTCCCTTGCAAAATCTTCGGGTAAAGTACTCTCATTTTCTAAGCCCCACAATACAACCGAAGGACTGTTTCTTCGCTCCTTAACCCAGTCGACCAGTAATAATTTAAAGTTTTTTCGAAACTCTGGCGTATCATACCAGATATGAGCAGCCATTTGGGTCCAGCTTAAAATACCCAGCTCATCCCAATAGGTTTGATAAAGTAAATTATGCGGTTGATGCGCATCCCGGAATGCGTTGAAACCCGCAGATTTAATTTGCATTACCCGCGAACGAATCTGCTCATTGCTAAAAGCATGACTGTTGCCAATTAAGTGCTCATATTCTGCAATTCCATTAATAAAAACTGGCTTTCCATTTAAAAAAAATACTTTTTGATTTGCTTGTTCACCAATTGGCCAGCTGATCCATCTGATTCCATAAGGCGTTTTGATTTCATCTATTACCTTACCATTTTCGGTAATGGAAGTTTTTAAGGTGTATAAATATGGGTTCTCGAGCGACCATAATTTGGGATTAATAATCTCATCCGTTTTTTGATTTATTACAACCTCTTTGCCTGCAGGGATAACTATTTTTTTAGGCAGTGCTTTTTCAATAGTGCCTTCAGCATCTAACAACTGGTTGTATATCGTTACTGATTTAGGTTTTGAACCGTAATTTTTGACAGTTGTAGCAAAATTTAGCAGAGCAGATTTTTCAGAAATCCGATCATTATTCCAGATGTGAACACCAAAAGGCTCAATTCGCAACTCATTGGTTACGATGAGATGTACAGGTCTGAAAATACCCATAGGTTGCGAACCTTCGGAAAAACCCCTTTCGGTAGAGCAACCGCCATCTACCCAGGGTAAATCCTGGATGTTTGCAGGGTGATCCGCCCTAACAGCCAATAAGTTTTCCTGATTATTTAATTTGATAACATCGGTCACATCTAAAGTAAACGTAGTTCTTCCACCTACATGATAACCAACTTTGTTTCCATTTAGCCAAATGGTGGCGTAAGAGCCAACACCTTCAAAGTATAAGAAAAACCTTTTGCCGGTTTTAAGTTCGTTGCTTTTGAAGGTTTTTCTATACCAGGCGTAACCATGTTTATTGCCATGAAGTTTTCTTTGATATCCTTCGTATTGGTCCCAGTTGTGGGGAACGTTTACGGTTTTCCAGTTATTGGTTTTATAGGTGGTATTTTCAAACCCATTGTAGGCATTGATGTTTTTCTCATCAGCAATGCTTACCCAGTTGGCATTAAGTAGAATGTCTTTTCGGTTGTTTTGCGAGAAAGCACCGGATGCTAAACAAAGGAAAATGGCAAGAAATGATACTTTTAAATTTTTCATACAATAACATTATGCGTTATCCCGAGGCACGAAGCAATCTTATTCATTAATTTAATTTTGCAATTGCTTTAAGATTGCTTCGTGCCTCGCAATGACGATTTACATAAGATTTAAAGCGTTTTTAAATCCCCACTTAACTTATAAACTCCACCTGGCTGGGTCGAAATACTAATGGTTTGATTTTTATAGCGAATTAAACATGTTCCGCCAGCGTTAGAATTCACCTCGAGTGCTTCCAGTTGTCCATCCTTCCACTTAATATCTAGCTCGAAACCACCTCTGGCTCGCAAACCACTAACATCTCCCTGAGGGATTTCTGTTGGTAAGGCGGGTAAAATATCGATAAAGCCCTGGTGGCTTTGTACAATCATTTCTGCGATGCCGGCTGCACCACCAAAATTTCCATCGATCTGGAATGGTGGGTGAGCATCAAATAAGTTTACATAAGATCCGGCTCCACTTTTCGCTGGTTTCAGCAGCATTTTTACCAGTTCCATGGCATGGTCGCCATCTTTAAATCTCGCCCAAAAGTTAATTTTCCATGCTAAGCTCCAGCCTGTGGCCTCATCGCCGCGATAAAGCAGAGATTGTTTTGCGGCATTCATCATCTTTTCATCCTGAGTCCAGGTGATGTCATTTCCAGGAAATACACCCCATAAATGGGAAACGTGACGATGTTTATTTGTGGTGTCGTCTTTATCCTCTAACCATTCTTGCAACTGCCCGTATTTTCCGATTTGATTAGGTGCAATTAACTTCAGCTTTGCTGCCAATGAATTTCTCAAATCAGGATCAACACCTAAAATATCGGCAGCAGCAATGCAATTTTTAAATAAGGTACGGATGATTTGATGATCCATCGTTGGTCCGGCCACTAAGCCGCCGTTTTCTGGCGAGTTGGAAGGCGAACTGATTAACCAACCTGTTTTCGGGTCTTTAACCAAGAAAGTATCAAAAAACAACGCCGCTCCTTTCATCAAGGGATAAGCTTCTTCACTTAAGAATTTTTTATCCTGGCTAAACGCATAATGTTCCCACAAATGCTGACTTAACCAGGCGGCACCGCTTACCCAAATTCCATGATTGGAGGCATTGATAGGTGCCGTAGCATTCCAAATATCAGTATTGTGGTGCAAAACCCAGCCCGGTGCATCATAATACTCACGAGCGGTTTCTGCGCCCGCTTTTGCCAAACCTTCAATCTTCTTAACCAAAGGCTCATTTAATGGCGAAAGATTTAGAATTTCCGTTGGCCAGTAATTCATCTCCATGTTAATGTTTGTGGTGTATTTACTCCCCCATGGTGGCGTAAGTAAATCATTCCAAATCCCTTGAAGATTTGCAGGTTGTGTACCTGGTCGTGAACTAGAAATCAACAAATACCGACCATATTGCATGTAAAGTGCAGAGAAAGCAGGATCATTAGACGTTGCAAATTTTACTAAACGTTCATCAGTCGGCAGTATCTCATTTTCTGAGGTACCAAAATTAACTTTGAATTTATTATAGTAACTCTGGTATTCCTGAACATGATTTTTCTTCACTTCTTCGTACGACTTACCTTTCAACAAAGTTAGCGCTTGGATATTTGCCTTGGCTGGATCGCCAGAAACGTTTTGAGCATCTATAAAATTAGTTCCCGCTGTTAAGTATAATGTGGCTTCATCAGCATTGATTACCTCAATTTTTTTACCGATTGTTTTTATCGATCCATTTTTAACCTGAATATTCAACCTGCTTTCACCCCTCAATACGCCATCTTTCACATTTACGGTAAGTGAAAGTGTGTTATTCGGCAATACTTTTACCCCAGACTTTTGATGTAAACTAGAAAAAGCAGCAGTGAAACTAATTGATTTTTTACGGTCGGCAGTAAGATTTATCACGATCGCCCGGTTAGGCTGACTTGCGAAATACTCCCTAATAAAATTAACTCCATTTGCCTGATAAGCAGTGCGAACGGTTGCAGTGGCTAAATCAAGGGAACGCTTGTACTTGCTAATTGAACCTTGCTGAGCAAACTGTAAATTCAAATCGCCAAAAGGCTGATAACTGGCCTGATACTGTGGAACGGCTGGAGGATTTTGATCCTGAATTTTATATTTCCAGGTTTTCACTAACGAAACGCCCTGTTCAATTGTTGCACCTACGGGATAAACACCAATCTTTTTACTCGTATCCTTATATCCACCTATCCCACCACGATCATAGTAGTTAAGCACCTGGATCGCAATTACGTTCTTACCAGGTTTAATCAGTTTTGCAGGTACAGTATATCTTCTGGCATCGGGGCCATCGGTATTGCCAACCAATTGGCCGTTTACGTAAGTAACGTCCTGATCAAAAATTTTGTTAAGATCGAGCACCAAATCTTTACCCGCCCAGCTTTGTGCTACATCAAAGGTTGTCCTAAACCACACTGAACCATCCACATTAGCTAAACCCACAGTTTCCCAACCTTCGTAAGCGGGTACCGCAATCGTTTTCCAGAGTTTGTCGTCATAATTCGCTGAAGCAGGGTTTCCGGTCATTCCCTTACCTTCTTTCATTTCCGCTACCCATGCTTTACGATCACCTGCTTCGCTTTGCAGGCCCATAAATTCTTTCTGAGCAAGTGCTTCAGCCTCTTTTTGCTTCCCCTCGAAAAGTAGTTTTCTAATCTCCTGAAGATATTTATAGGCGCCCTTCCGATTGTAGTCGCGAGGCTTTCCGGTCCATAAAGTTTCTTCGTTAAACTGAATATGATCGTAAGTTACACCTCCATAAATCATTGCTCCAATTCTGCCATTTCCAATTGGTAAGGCATCGGTCCATTTCTCTGCAGGTTGTTTGTACCAGAGTTCCTGCTTGGCTTGTTGTGCAACAGAAACCTTGATGGTACATAAGAGCGTAGCTATTAAAATAATCGATTTAACTTTCATCAGGTTCTATTGTCCTTTATCACCAGAAACATAGTCTATCGCTTCGAAGGCGTCTTTTTCTTTTCTTACACCTACCCTGGCGTTTCTAAAATTGTTATTTCCTAAAGAGATATTTTTCGTTCCGGCACCGCTTAACCTTAAATAAGTGCCTGTTCCTACCACTGGAAAAGAGTTGTAAAGAAATAAATTACTTACATTTTTTAAGTCTACCACTGCTGCATCGTTATGCGGAGTATAGGTTTTAAGATTATTAATTACCAGATTATTTACTCTTGATGCCTTTAAAGAAGCACCCATTTCTGTGTTCACCTGTACATTATGAAATTCAATTTTATTTGAAAAACTGATATCAAAACCAGTTTTTGCATCCATATTAATATCGTTAAACGTGATATTTTCAATCGGCATTTCTTCTAAACCATTGAGGTAAGCTGCCTGGTTTACCTGGCCTGTGATATTACTGAAGTGGATATTTCTGAATTTTGGGGTTCGATCAGACACCGGTTCTACATTCGTTTTAGCATACTGCATATCTAAAACAATAGCTTGCTGCTTAATATCTTTCATGATGATGTTGCTCACCCGAATTTCTTCCACTACACCACCCCTTCCTCTTGCAGTTTTAATTCTGATTCCTCTATCCGTTCCATCAAAAACGCAATTAGATATGGTAATTTTCCGCACATCGCCAGACATTTCGCTGCCAATCACCACACCGCCATGACCGGATAACATCGTACAATTGGTAATTACATAGTTTTCGGCTGGAATTGCCATTCTTCTTCCAGGTTTATCCTTACCCGATTTAATCGTGATACAGTCATCGCCAACGCTAATATGGCAATCTGAAATGTGAACATTTTTGCAAGATTCCGGGTTAATTCCATCCGTATTTGGGGAGTGCGGATTATTGATTGTTACCGCATGGATCTTTACATTTTCGCAAAACTCAGGGTTAACCGTCCAGAATGGCGAATTCCGTATGGTAATGCCCTCAATCAATACGTTTTTACAAAACATGGTTTGAATAAACGGCGGACGAAGAAAACCTCGTTTCATTTGCTTCGGATCGTCTGGCAACAAAATGTCTTTGTTTAATTTATCGAATTCATATTGCCATTTAGATCGAGCTTGCCCCTCTTTATAACCTTCCACAAAATCCCACCACTTCTTGCCATGGCCGTCAATTAGTCCACGCCCTATGATGGAGATATTCTCCGCTTTGTAAGCATAAAATAATGGCGAGAAACTTTTAACGTCTACACCTTCATATCTACTTTCCACCATTGGCAGATAATCATCAAAGTTATCGCTGAAGTGCAATTCAGCACCAGCATCTATAAAAATGGTGATATTACTTTTTAAATGTATTGCACCAGTTAAGTATTTTCCTGCTGGGAAATAAACCGTTCCACCACCTGCTTTTGATGCCGCATCAATTGCCTTTTTGATGGCAGCAGTAGCCAATTTACTACTGTCGTTTTTCGCACCATATTTGGTAACATTATAAAACGATTGTGCGTTAACGGATAAATAAAAACCTGTTAATAGTAAAAAGATTAGCGACTTTAGGATGTGTTTCATTTTGTTTATTACTATTTATATTTTTAATTTATGATGTGATCATTTACAATTAACTAAGCCTAAAGCATAACATGCTGCTTTCAAATTTCTGCCGTCGCGAAAAGGAGGAACTGCCAACCCACATACTGGCTTCAGCTCTCTTTAGTTCATCTCAACTTTTACAGGCTTCAATGTTTTAGATCTATAAATTTCTTTTCCATCAACATACACCGCAAAACCTTTTCCTTTATTGTACTTTTTCCCGGTTTTATCCCAGATTAAAGTCACTATTTTATTATGGTAAGTTAGATTATCCAAAGCAAACCAATCCCATTTATTTTTCGGAATTAATGGATAGATTTCTAACATGTTATCCTGGCGAGGTTTTACTCCAATCAGATCGTTAATGATTAAATCGTTAAAAGTGGAGTGATTATAAAAACTACTTCTAGGATTATCGCCTTTTAGCCATTCTCCCGTTTTTTCATCCTGATATTCGCCAATATACCGTTTACCGTTTTTCACATGAGAAGCCGCGTATTGATGCAATTCCTGATAAAAGACCTGTGCATTCATTTTACCGTGATTTTTGTAATTTGTAAGCAAATTCGAAAGCCCTTTTAAGGTTTGCGAGCTTGCAAAAGGCCAAAGTGCACCATCCCATTCGCAGCTATGGCCCGTACCACGGGTTCTAAAAGTTGGCTCCCGACGCTCGGCAGTGGTTAATCCCCATGGCGCTTTAAAGCCGGCGGTATCCAGTAATTGATTCCATGCCTTTGCGTATTCTGCCTTATCATCAGGCAGGTTGAAGTCCCAGGGTGTAAAACCAATGGCTTCGCGTACATCAGACGAACCACCTTTTGCTTTCCTGGTTTCGAAAAATGATTCAGATGAATTCCACAAACTATCCTGCACTAATTTTTTAATCGCTTTAGCCTTTGATTGATATTTCGAAACCAAAGCCTGATCGCTAAACATTTCACCAATCTTAGCTAAAGCCACAGCATTTCCATACATGTAACTGTTAATGGTAGGGCGTTGATTTTGATCCTTCCTTGAGCCACTCACTGATTCTTCCATTCCATCCTTCACATCATGTTGCCAGAACAAGCCATTTTTAAGTTGTCGCTGAGTTTCCCATTTGGCATAATCTTCATCAAGTGCCGGGAGAATTTCTTTTAAAAAACCTTGATCAGGTTTTACCAGATAGTTCTGATAAATGGCATCATCAACCCAACTGCTGAATTGATGAAAACGTTGCTTAGGTTGACCAACATCGGCTTTATAAAGCCAAAATTTGATATAATCTTTTAAATAGCTGTTGTCTTTCAACCAACGGCCTTCATAAATATGATGCCCTAAAGCACAGCTGATGGAGTTGTATTTTCCAGCATGTTTTACAGGTTCAATAAATTCGGTAAAAATGAATCCTTCCGGTGTTTTAACCAAATGCTTTCTAAAGGTCCACCAACGGTAATAATAATTTTGTTCTAGAACAGAATCAGGGCATTCGAATAAAGGCGCCTGATCTGCCAGCCAATTAAAAGCGTCGGCATTTGGAATATAATTTTTTACCGCTTCGTCATCGATTGAATTAAAATACGACACATATTTATTTAATTTTTCAGTGCCTAAAATAGATTTTTGCTGTGCAAAGCCTGTAAACGCCATAACCGATAAGGAAATGGTCGCTATAAAATTTCGTGTATTTCTCATTATTCAAATAACCAGTCTATATCTTTTCCTCTACCATCTAAGCCTGCATTGAAGATACGCAGTTCTTGTTTATCATCAATAAAACCTAATATTAAACATTCGCCTTTACCCAGATTCAACTTATGCGTTCCTGCCGAGAATGAATAAGCATGTACGTTTGCCGGCGGAAAGCCGTTTAGCACCAAAGCATTCGAAATTTTAATTTCCGACTGGCCATAATTATTTGCACTTGCATCGGTTTCCAACTGAGGTGGAGCCAGGTATTTTGGGTTTTTCTGACTGAAAAATCCCACCAACAACTTCACAGGCGCTTTAGTCGAAAATTTGATTTCGGTACCCGTTTTAACTTGCTTTTCCTTTGAAATTTTTATTCCTTTCAAACCGATCAATTGTTCGGCAACTTCTTTGATTTGAACGGTGGTATCTGTAAATACCTCCACATTTTTGTTGATGATGTAGTTTGCAGATTCGTTAAGTACATTTACTTCAGCAGCTTTGTAAGGCATAACTTTAGTAACAGCTGCTCCGTTTAATGATTTTAAAGAATCGATGCTCTTCTTAAAATGGTTTAATTCTTTTGTAAAAACAGGCAACATTTCTTCCCAATGGATAAAAGTTTTATCAACTCCTCGCATCGGAATTTTCCTTTGTTTGGTTTGCATGCTATTGGCATATAAATAACTGCTTTCAGTAAGCTTAACCAGTTTAGCATAATGATCCACACTTTTTTGAAGAAAAGGCAATGCCTGCTCTAAATCGGCAACGTTGTTAGAATATTTATACCTCAAAATCCACAGTGCTGATTTTACCTTTTCTGCATAGAAATTAGCCATTTCATCATAGCAATACATGTCGTTTTTAAGGCGATTAAATTCTTTGACATCTTTCGTTGCTTTTACCTTTTCGATAGATGCCAATGCCTTTTTCCCATGTTCCACCACTTCTTTAGCAACCTGAACAGGTGTTTCGCCAATGTGACCTTGTTTTTTCCATTCCTTTTCCGCATACTCAATAATCATCTCGCCTTCCGGCGCTTCCGATTCGTACATCAATGTAAATAAACCGTAACGGAAAGGGTTAATTAACTGCGTCATCAGCATACCTAAAGTTAAGGTTTGGCGGTTGCCATCTGTAATGCCGTACCGACGCAATAATTTTGGCGATATCTCTCCAGACTCTTCATAAGCGTTCAAAATTGATTTTCCATCCGCCAAGCTCGAGCCATATTTATCAGCAAGCTGTTTGCCCCAATAATTAACTTCCTGTGGGCGATCACGTTCTGATTTCCAGGCGTATCTTGCCCATTCCTTGTACCAAATCCAGTCGCGATCTACCTCTAAAATCCTTCCTTTCACATCATCGGCGGCATAAGGCCAATCCCAATAGCTGTGTTGAGGATACAAATGCAAACCTTTCGCATTGTATATTTTATTCATCGCTATAACCGATTTCTGAATAAAATCTGCAGATCCATATCTAAAAGGTTCCAGATTTGCCAAGATGTGAACGTTTGAAATGTTTACAGTGCCTATGGCTGCCAATTTACGATTGAGCTCTGCCCATGCACCACGAGGTTCGTAAGTTGTTAAAGCCTCGCCATTAAATTTATTTTCAGTATATAAGTTTTTATAAAAAGGTAAAGCTGCCTTCATCACCGCTGGTGCATCGGTATCATGCGCCCGTAAAACAATTGGTGGCTCCTCTTTAATTCCGGCTGCCTTCAAACCATCCTTCACTCCGGGTATAATTGTTTTGGTAAACCAATCAATATCATCCTGGCCGACACCTTCCATAGCCTCGCCTAGCGCCACCATTAAACCCACATTTGGATATTTCGCTACAAAAGCAGAAATAGATTTCTGTGTATAATCAGCAATTAAAGGAATAATCGGTCGGTTCCTGTCTTGAGTCTTCAAGCCATGCTTGTCTGCAAAAGGTTTCGGGATAATGATGTTATAAAACATCTGAATAACCCAAATTCCACGTTTATCAGCCTCACTGGTTAGAAAACGGAAAATTTCTTCGTTCTTTTTTAAAGTCGCGTCATCCACTTCAACCGCATAAGGATATTCTTTAAGCCTTAACAAGGATGAAAATGGATGCCCGTTCCATAAATAAAGAGAATTATAGCGGTTTTCAACCATCATATCCAGATATTTTATCCATAGCTTTTTATCATATAACCATGGAAAAGATTCTTCGGTATAAGGATATTCATAAACATCATGACCCGGGAGATAATCGGGTTTTTGGAGGCCAATGCAGGTTCCCCTTAACACCATTTCCGGATGATCGGTATAGGAAAGCTTTGCTGGGAGAACTTTGTTTTCAGCAATTTTATCGATCAAATCCAAACAACCATAAAGGGTTCCTGAATGGTCTGCACCTATAATATAAAGTGTACCATCCTGATCACAAGAGATAGAAAAACCTTCTTTACCAGCTGTAGAAGCCTTTTTGACAAGTGAAACCGGGAATTGCGGTTTAAAAATTTTGTCGTCTGCAGTGCCGATAACAATAGAGTTTTTACCCTTTACAAACTTCTGGCGATAATCAATCACATTAAACTTAACGCTATAACCACTTGCAACTAACGCATCCGTCAGGCGTTTCAAGCCAAACTTTTCACGTGTACCACTTTGCGAGGATAAATAGATGGTTTTTGATTTTGCTGCTGGCGTTACTGAATTCGCTATCGCACTGCTGGAAATAAAAAGGAAAATAAAAATCAGAAAATTTCTCATTCGGTTGGCTCTAATAACAAACCTTGAAAACAAGGCTAAGGAAATAACATTTGGTTAAAAAGCTTATTTAAATATAAATAAATTATTCAAATATAAGTATTATAGCCTTTGGATTTTGTAATATTTCTGCAAGGTAAACCATCTTTTAATAACTTTAAAGGCAATATGACAACATCAGCAAGTATTTTGATAAGAAGATCAAATTTTTAATCAAGAATATCTGCTTTATTTGTAAGTATAAAAACAACAACAAAGAGAAGCGTTGTATATATTTGCTTCTTACTCCGATTTCGATCAGGATTTTAACCAAATTATCAATTATTAATCTGAAAAAAAAATATGTTTTCATTACAAAATAAACGAGCTGTAGTTACAGGTGGTGGAAGTGGAATTGGAAAAGCCATAGCGACCATATTGGCAAAACAAGGTGCAGAAGTGCACATCATCGAGCTGGGTGTAGAACAAGCTGCCGGAGCGTTATCAGAAATAGAAGCGGCTGGCGGAAGGGCTTTTAGTTATGCTTGCGACGTTGCTGATCATCAGGCAGTAAAAGAAATTTTCAATCAAATCGGAGCGATTAACATTTTGGTAAATAATGCTGGCATTGCCCATATTGGTAAGGCCGATACCACTGAAGAATCTGATTTCGACAGGGTAATGCGTGTAAATGTAAAAGGCGTATATAATTGTTTATACGCGGCTATCCCACAATTGCGGGAAGCTGGCGGTGGTGTAATTATCAATATGGCTTCCATTGCTGCATTAATCGGCCTGCCCGATCGCTTTGTTTACAGTACTGCAAAGGGTGCAGTTAAAGCGATGACGATGAGCGTTGCAAAAGATTATATCGGCGAAAATATCAGATGCAACTCTATTTCTCCAGCCAGGGTGCATACGCCTTTTGTTGATGGATTTCTACAAAAGAACTACCCAGATAACATCGATGAAATGTTTGAGAAACTTTCGAAAACTCAACCGATTGGAAGGATGGCGAAGCCGGAGGAAGTTGGTGCCCTTGCCTTATATTTATGTAGCGACGAGGCTTCTTTTATAACTGGCTGCGATTATCCTATTGATGGCGGCTTTACCACATTAAATAATTAGATAAAATAAAATATAAATACTTTCTAAAATGAAATTAATACGATTTGGCGAACCAGGATTTGAAAAACCAGGTGTGATTATCAATGAAAAATATTACGATGCTTCATCATTGGTTGATGATTATAACGAGGCGTTTTTTGGTGGCGACGGTTTAGAGAAATTAAAAAAAAATCTTGAGTCGGCTGATTTACCAGAAGTTGATCAAAATGTACGTTTGGGAGCAGCCCTTGCTCGCCCATCAAAACTTATTTGCGTAGGCTTAAACTATAAAGATCACGCTGCAGAAACCAATGCGGCGATCCCAACTGAGCCCATTTTGTTTTTTAAGGCAACCTCGGCAATCGTTGGTCCGAATGACGATTTAGTGATTCCAAAAAACAGCAAAAAAACTGACTGGGAAGTAGAACTGGCTATCGTGATTGGCAAAAAAGCCAGTTATGTTTCAGAAGAAAACGCTTTAGATCATGTTGCCGGTTATGTTTTGCATAATGATTACAGCGAACGCGAATTCCAACTGGAAAGAAACGGACAATGGGTTAAGGGTAAAAGCTGCGACACATTCGCCCCTATCGGCCCATTTATTGCCACGCAAGATGAAATTGCTGATGTCCACAATCTTCGCCTGTGGCTAACCGTGAATGGTAAAACCTTACAAGATGGAAACACATCGAATCTGATTTTCAATGTTCCTTTCATGATTTCATACATCAGCCAGTTTATGACACTTTTACCTGGCGACGTGATTACTACCGGAACACCTGCAGGTGTTGGTTTGGGCCAAAAACCTGAACCATGGTATTTAAAAGCAGGCGATGTTGTAGAATTGGGCATTGACGGCTTAGGTAGCAGCAAACAAACTGTTAAAGCTTACAGCGGAAACTAACATGAAAAGACACTGCTTTACGCTCGATTTGATCGATAATAACGAACTAATTGCTGCTTACAAGCAGTATCACCAATCGGTTTGGCCTGAAATTTTAGATAGCATTAAATCTTCTGGGATAGATGATATGGAAATTTACCTTTCCGGAACCCGCCTTTTCATGGTGATGGATGTAAACGACAGCTTTACTTTTGAAAAGAAAACAGCAGCCGATTTAAAGAATTCAAAAGTGCAGGAATGGGAAGCGTTGATGTGGAAATATCAGCAAGCCTTGCCCGGTGCTTTACCCCGCGAAAAATGGAGATTGATGGACCAGATTTTTAAACTATAATAATTTATGATTGACTCTCACGTACATTTCTGGAATTTCGACCCTGTTAGAGACAGTTGGATTTCAGAGAAAATGAATGCCATCCGGAAAGACTTTTCTCCAAAAAATTTGATGCGAACTTACAATGAGCTTCAAATTTCAGGTTGTGTTGCGGTTCAGGCAAACCAGTCGGAAGCTGAAAATGATTTTCTGCTTACACTCGCGGAGCAAAATGACATGATCAAAGGAATAGTGGGATGGGTTGATTTGAAAGACAAAAAATTACCTGATCGGTTAAGTCATTGGAAAAATTTTAAGAAGATTAAGGGTTTCAGGCATGTTTTGCAGGCCGAAAGCCACGAGTTTATTGTCGATCCGAAATTTGTTGAAGGCGTAAAGCAGCTTAATCAGTTTGCATTCACCTATGATTTACTTTGCTATCATAACCAACTGGAAAGTATTTTGGAGCTTGTTGACCAACTTCCAGATCAGCCGCTGGTTTTGGATCATTGTGCTAAACCTGATGTAAAATCCCAAGACCTCAAAACATGGTCTGGTCATATCAAAACGCTTGCGCAAAACACGAATGTGTCATGCAAAGTTTCCGGATTATTAGCCGAAGCCGATTGGAAAAACTGGAAGGAAGTCGAAATATTTAATTGTTTCGATGTGATTTTTGAAAATTTTGGCTGCGAAAGGGTGATGTATGGCAGTGATTGGCCGGTAATGCTCATCAGTCGCCCCTACCAGGATTGGTTTAATCTGGTAAGTAAGTATGCAATGCGATTTACTGACGCCGAAAGAAAACTTATTTTTGGAGAGAATGCAAGTGCTTTTTACAAACTCTGATCATTTAAACCAGGCCGATAGAGCAGGATGGGAAATTTAATTTAAAATATTAGTTTTCGCCTCTCGAACCAAATAATAGATAATGAACAAATTAATATGAGTAAAAAGATCACGTTCCCTTATAATCCACAATATCCCTCCATTGCCGATTTAAGAGTTAAGGCGAAGTCAAGAATTCCAAAGTTTGCTTTCGACTATCTTGAAGGAGGTTGCAATGAAGGACTCAACCTCATTAGAAACGAAAACGATTTTGATGACATTTATTTAAAACCAAACTACTTAAAAGTTGGTGGAGATATTGACATGTCTGTCGAACTTTTCGGTCGCCGTTATAGTGCACCGTTTGGAATTTCGCCGATTGGTTTGCAAGGTTTAATGTGGCCAAACGCACCAGAAATTTTAGCGAGGGCCGCAGCAAAAGCCGATATCCCATATACGCTCAGTACGGTTTCTACGAGCAGCATCGAACGTATTGCTGAAGTATCGGATGGAAAAGCCTGGTTCCAATTATATCATCCGACAGAAAATAGCTTAAGAGATGATATTCTTAAAAGATTAAAAGCAGTAGAATGCCCGGTTCTGGTCGTTTTAGTTGATGTACCAGCTTTTGGATTACGATATAAAGAGATCAAGAGTGGACTTTCCATCCCACCAAAAATGTCTATCAATAATATTCTGCAAGCTTTTGCCCGTCCATTATGGGGAATAAAAACTTTGCAACATGGCATTCCTTCTTTCGCAACATTAAAACCTTATATGGAAAAAGGCATGGATATGTCGCAGTTAGGGCAATTCATGAACAAGACCTTTACCGGAAAAGTTGATATCGAAAAAGTTTCGGCTATCCGCGAGATTTGGAAAGGCCCTTTGGTACTTAAAGGAATTGCTACCGATGAAGACATGCAGGCAGCGATTCAAATTGGTGTAGATGGCGTAATCGTGTCTAACCATGGCGGCAGGCAAATTGATGCAGGCGAGTCTTCGATTAATTCGTTAATCAAACTCGCCGCTAATCCGGCATACAAATCAAAGCTTAAAATTATGATGGACGGAGGTATTCGTTCAGGTGTAGATTTAGCAAGGGCACATGCTGTAGGTTCGGAATTTAATTTTATGGGCCGCCCTTTTATGTATGGCGTGGGTGCGCTTGGCAATGAAGGTGGCGATCACACTATCAATATGTTCAAGACGCATTTGTATCAGATTATGCAGCAGTTAACCATTGAGAAAATTACTCAGTTTCCCGATCGGTTGTTGAAATCTTAAATGAGATTTGCGATTTAATTAACCACAGATGAACAGGATAGGTACAGATAAAATTATTTTCCAAATAAAATCTGTGTTTATCTATGTGCATCTGTGGTAAAAAAGCTTAAGTTGATAAAATTGGGGTTTACTTAGAAAACTTATAAGTAGAGCTGGTTTTGTAAGTTTCACCAGGTTTTAATACGGTTGAAGCAAAGTTCGGGTGATTCGGTGCATCTGGGAAATGTTGTGTTTCCAGGCAGAAGGCCGAACGGTGAGGATACGATTTTCCGCCTTTACCATCTTTATCTGCACCTGTCAAAAAATTTCCGCTGTAAAACTGTAAGCCAGGCTCAGTGGTAAAAACTTCTAATATAATTCCTGTCGATGGACTTGTAACCTTTGCAACAGCAGTTTTGCCATCATTTGCTTTAAGTGCAAAATTATGGTCGTAGCCTTTGCCGTACTTTAATTGCTGGTCATTTTCATCAATTGATTTGCCTATGGCTTTGGCTGTATTGAAATCGAAAGCAGTGCCTTTAACTGACTGTAACTTACCTGTAGGAATCAACGTTGAATCAACGGGCGTATAAGCATCAGCAGCAATCATTAACTCGTGGTCTAAAATCGTTTTGTTTCCTTCACCATTTAAATTGAAGTAAGCGTGATTGGTCAAGTTTACCACCGTTGCTTTATCTGTCGTAGCAGTATAATCAATTGTTAATGAATTATCTTCTGTTAAGCTGTAAACCACTTTCACATCAAGCTTACCAGGATAACCCGCTTCACCATCTTTAGAAATGTAATTAAGTTCTAATTTTTGTCCATCTAACTGCTTGGCTTCCCAAACTTTTGAAAAGAAACCGTCTGTTCCGCCATGTAAGGTGTTTACCCCATCATTTAACTGAAGTTGATACTCCTTACCTTCAAGGGTAAATTTTCCTTTAGCAATTCTGTTACCATATCTACCGATTAAAGCACCGAAAAACGGTTCTCCTTTTTTGCGATAGGCTCCGATACTATCATATCCTAAAACTACATCGGTAAGTTTGTTATCCTTATCAGGCACCATAAGTGATACAATTCGACCACCATAGTTGGAAATTGTAACTACTGCACCTTGCTTGTTTTTTAAAGTGAAAAGCTTCACTTCCTTACCCTCAAGTGTGGTGTTATATTTTGATGAATCAGCCTGAACGCTTGTTTCATCCTTTTTTTCACTTTTTGGATTGCAGGAATATAACGTGGCCGCTAAGCAAATTGCTGCAATTGGAAAGCCTTTTAAAAAAATTCGTTTCATAAGATTTATTTTGGTTAAGGCTAAAGTATGAAAAATAAATTAACGTTATTCCAACGATTATCAATTAAATTTAAGGTAATATTGATTGGATTAGCTCACATCTAAAAATTTCACATAATTTAGCGGCTTATGCAAAATTTCGACTTCAAACCTAAAGCATTTCTGTTTGATTTGAATGGCACCATGATCAACGATATGCAATATCACACCTTGGCCTGGCATTCCATTATGAATGAAGATTTAGGTGCAAATTTAGATTACGAAACCGTTAAGCAAGAGATGTATGGCAAAAACCACGAAGTTTTAGAGCGGGTATTTGGTCGCAATAAATTTTCTCCATCAGAAATAGAAAAGCTTTCTATGGATAAGGAGAAAAAATATCAGGAAGGCTATTTTCCGCACCTGGCTTTAATTTCCGGACTAGACAATTTTTTAGAATTGGCCAGGCAGAAAAATATCGCGATGGCCATTGGTTCTGCAGCAATTCCATTTAATATCGATTTTGTTGTTGATGGATTAAACATTCGCAATTACTTGAACGCAATAGTGAGTGCTGATGATGTGGAAATTAGCAAGCCAGATCCTGAAACATTTTTAAAAGCCGCAGCAGCATTAAATATTTCGCCGCAAGATTGTGTGGTTTTTGAAGATGCGCCGAAAGGCGTCGAATCAGCATTAAATGCTGGAATGAAATGCATCGTACTCACTACCACTCACAGCATCGAGGAGTTTGATGGATATCCGAACATCTTAGGCTTTATTAGTGATTATAACGACGAAAAACTTAACTCTCTTTTTTAATGGGAAAATATTTAAATCAAAAACCTGTCCTTGTTGCTGTAGATTGCATTATTTTTGGTTACGATGGCGATCAACTTAAATTATTAGTAATCAAAAGGGCGATTGAACCCGTTAAAGATCAATGGAGTTTAATGGGCGGTTTTATCGGCGATACGGAAGATTTAGATGGCGCCGCAAAAAGAATCCTGTTAGAACTAACAGGCTTGCATGATGTTTACCTGGAGCAACTCCACTCCTACGGTCGCCCAGACCGTGACCCCATTGAACGCACTATTTCGGTAGTTTACTTTGCTTTGATTGACATTAACAAATACAGCAAACAGATCAACGATCAATACCACGCAGAATGGTTTAAGTTAAAAGAAGTACCCGAACTGATTTTCGACCATAACGATATGGTTAAGGCTGCTATGGCCAAGATTCGCTACCAGGCAGCACTGCACCCTATTCTGTTTGAGCTGCTGCCGAAAAAATTCACCATTCCGCAGTTGCAGGCACTTTACGAGCAGGTTTACGACTCACCGATTGATAACCGCAACTTCATTCGTAAAATTACCGCCAGCGGACTGCTAATTAAACAAACTGAAAAAGATAAATCGAATTCGAGGCGTGGTGCGTTTTATTTCAAGTTGGATAAAAACAAGCACAAGGCACAATTTCAATCGTTTTTGAACTTTATTCCAAGGACTATAAAATAATTTTAAAAAATTTTTCGAACGTTATGCAAGCTTACAAAATTCAAAATCAGCGAGTTGGCTTTACTTTTTTTTAACCTTAAAATAATTTTTTAATAATTATTTAAATTTATTTGCTCGATTAATTTTTATCTCTATATTTGCACCTCCTTAAACAAAAGGAAATGATTCCGTAGCTCAGCTGGTAGAGCATTACACTTTTAATGTAGTGGTCCTGGGTTCGAATCCCAGCGGGATCACCAGAAAGCCTCACATTTATGTGAGGCTTTTTTGTTTCAAAGATATTTTAAACCGCAATTCTGAAAACTTAATTCATTTCAGACCAGATAAAATGATGGCAATTGTAATGAGTAATGTTAAGCACCAAACATCCCAGATCGAATTGATATCATTGAGCTTTTGATCAAATGCTCCATTACATCAAAAAAAAAGTTTTATCCAATAAATTATCATAGTCAAGAGAGCACGTTTTGTAAAACCATAGTATAACTTGCGTCCTGAAACGCCATCCCCATTCTCAAAAAACTACTTACGATCTCTTCGCCATTGCGTTTTATTAGTTACGCATTTACTGTACAACTATTTGTGAAACAGATCTTATTTAAAAATTATATTACGGCTTTAATGTTTTTAGCGCTGCTTCAATATCGATAGGCGGCCCTACAAAGGTATTATTGGCTAAAAGCGTTTTCAGTTCATCTTTAGTAAAAAGCTTACCCATCTGCTCTTCGTTCATGTACCCGTTGTGACAGAATACATCATAGAATTTTTCAAGCTCGGGAGAAATAGGTTGATGAATGGTAAGCATTTCTCCAGGATTCTCTACAAGGTGGTTGGCAAATGTATGGGCCGTTCCCCTGGGAATAAAAACTGTATCTCCTTTCTTGATCAGGGATACCTCTTCATTAATCTGGATTAAAAATTCTCCAGAAACCACATAGAATATCTCATCGTCTTTGTGGTGTATATGCAATGCCGGGCCACCAACTTCCTTATTCGACAAATCAGCACTGGCACTCATATACAGTTGATTTTCGGTATCTACTGAGGATAACATACAACGGCCGTAAGTCTCTTTGGGAGAAGTCTTCTTTCCGAAAAACCTACTCTCAGATGCCTTCACGATAAACCCTTTCTCAGGCTTTGCCCAAGCTTTTCTTTCCGTTAAAAAGTTAAGTTTTGCCAACGCGGTAAACGGAACCGTCAGCAATGAGGTCAGCAAAAATTTACGTCGTTTCATAGAATGTTGTTCTAAATATCTGTTAAAAGGACTCTTAATTAATGTTTTAAAGTATCCTCCTTACTTCTTAAAGTATTTTTTAATATAGATATTAAAATCCGGCAAGGATTTGTCCTCAAATATTTTCACTATCTGAGAAAACTGGATAAAAGCATATTTATTGGGGTCTTTTAATAATTCGACATAATGCTCCGTGATATACTTTTTTGCATCGACATTTTCCGGTATAGGATTTTTAACTTTGGTAAGTACCCTTTTTGCCATTTCATAACATTGTCGAAGCTCTTTTTGCTTTCCTTTGCTTCTCCAATATAGAAGAGCCAATTCGTTTGCTTCATACTCTCCGTCATAATTATTTTGGGGAACATTTCCTGTATGAAACTGCAATGCATGCCCCACTTCGTGGGGCAGAAAAAATCCGTAAAAAAACAGCGCAGCTAAAGATTTACCCTTCTCTGTATTTCCGCCCACTTCTGTGAGAAAACTCTCCATAGGCGGACCACCTATTTGCCAGGTTAACTGGTAGATCTTATTTGTCCTGGACCTGAATTGCCCAGGCATAAACGTTTTTGGGATTTCTGTAGTAAGTCCTTTGAAACTAAAAGAAGACTCAACAAGTTTTACCCGTTCTTCTATATCACGGATGATATCATCGTTTTGCTTTTTCAATGCAGCGGAATCGGTATAGATTTCAAAATATCTGTTCTGCGCTTTTGCTGTTAAACAGAGCCATGATAGTAATAAGATTGATATTATGTTTTTCATATTATATAGCTTTATGGGTTAACTAAACCTTATTTTCAGTGGACGTCTACAAGCTTTATTATTGTTTTTACTAAATCTAAGGAAACAATCTGTTGATTATGAGCATTTAGCATATTTATTTTTGTCATTATTCCTTAATCATTAAGCCATTTTCTGAATCAAAATAACTGAAATTCTCCTCAAGGTTAATCTTAAACACCACTTCTGAAGTGATCTATAAGCTTTTCTCTCCATTGCAGAATTCGCCAGAGACATTACCACCAATTGTAAATATCAATATATATCGATTACAATGAGGGTTTGCCAATAACTTTGTTAAGTTTTCATGATCTTGACTTTTAAAAGTTGGTTAAAAACCTGCTATTACAGCTAAAATTTCAGGATTAATTGCTTAGCTTAATTTACATGCCTTTGGGAAGATATTTTTAGACAATGATTGAAACATGTATTTTAACGAGTGGAAGCTATTATAAAATGAGTAAAGCCACAGTTATTAATTTCGCCTAGCTCCTACAATGCAAAGCTTATTTTTTTTAAAGTTGAGCTTTTGGCTTTTTGGTCCCACTGTGCTACTTACACTGTCTGTGCTATGGGCACAAAAAACCTAATACCATCGACAGTAATTTTAACATAAATTAGAGTTCTTCCAAAGGACTCCCTATTGCGTCTAATAAAGAAATTGACGCTAAAACTGTGGTTAGATTTCATAAAATCTTCTCCTTAATTTGCAACCAAAAAGACTACCAAAAAACAGCAGAAAAAAGCGGTAGACCTGATCGGTTCTATTTAAAAAAATTAATTACAAGAAAATTTCAGTTTTGTGAGATTATAAATTTACGAAGAATAATT
Source organism: Pedobacter sp. AC163 (assembly GCF_979258665.1). Lineage (NCBI taxonomy): Bacteria > Pseudomonadati > Bacteroidota > Sphingobacteriia > Sphingobacteriales > Sphingobacteriaceae > Pedobacter > Pedobacter sp. AC163. The sequence goes on from NZ_OZ409872.1 coordinate 543,201, forward strand.
TGGTAGTCTTTTTGGTTGCAAAATGTTTGACCCATATTGACCCATTTTAAAAAACAAAACCCCCTAAATTCATCATTTAGAGGGTTTTTGATACAAACTGTATCTGTAGTTGTCGGGATGGCAGGATTCGAACCTACGACCTCCTGCTCCCAAAGCAGGCGCGATACCGGGCTACGCTACATCCCGAACTTAGGTATCACCTTTTTTTAAACCTTTTTTTTGAAAGTAGGTTTGAACTTTTTGTCGGGATGGCAGGATTCGAACCTACGACCTCCTGCTCCCAAAGCAGGCGCGATACCGGGCTACGCTACATCCCGAACTTGGTATCTTCTCTTGTTAAACCCTTTTTCGAAGGGTTGGCAAAGAAACGATTTTTAAATGATAAATCAATTTTTTTGCCAAATTATTTTTTCTTTTTGCGGAGAGGGCGGGATTCGAACCCGCGGTACCGTTACCAGTACGACAGTTTAGCAAACTGTTCCTTTCGGCCACTCAGGCACCTCTCCAACTTCCTCTACTTTCTGTCCTACCGACGTTGTTTTGAGGTCTGCAAATATAGTAAAACAACCTATTCTACAAAAAAAAATTACAAAACTTGTTGATAATCTATTCGCACATGATAGATACTCATTAGCATCGTCTTGAAAATCAATTTGATAGTTTCAATATCTTTTAATGTTAAATCGCAATTATCTAACTGATTTTGCTCCAATTTATAGTTAATAATCCGTTCAACAATATCATTTATGTTCTGAGCATCGGGATTTTTCAGACTTCTAGACGCTGCTTCTACCGAATCTGCTAACATTAGAACGCCTTGTTCTTTGCTAAAAGGGATTGGTCCAGGGTATCTAAAAATATTCTCATCAACGAATTTTTCTGGTGTGTTTTTTAAAAAAGACTGATAAAAATAATCCACCCGGGTATTTCCATGATGCGTTCTAATAAAATCTATAATAGCTTCAGGGATTTGATTTTTCCTGAGAATTTCAATTCCTTTATGAACGTGTTGAATAATAATCTGTGCACTTTGCTCGTAAGGCAGCTTATCGTGTGGACTTATAGCTGTATTTTGGTTTTCTATAAAATATTGTGGATTATCAACTTTACCGATGTCATGATAAAGTGCTCCTGCCCTAACCAAAACAGAGTTTCCTCCAATTTTGAAGATTGCCGCTTCTGCAAGATTAGCAACTTGTAACGAGTGTTGGAACGTTCCAGGTGCTTTGAAAGCAAGCTCGCGAAGCAATTTGTTATTTGTGTTTGTAAGTTCTATTAGGGCAACATCAGAAGTAATACCAAAAATACGCTCAAAAAGGTAAATTAAGGGGTAAGCCAAAAGGGAAAGTAAAACACTGAAAACAAAAGGAATAAAATTGATCCATTCAATTTCCCTGAAACTACCTTCTCTTAATAAAGCAATACCCACAAAAGCAACGAAGTATGAAAAAAGTATAAACATGGCGGAAACTAAAAACCGCTCACGTTTTACGAAGTTTTTAATACTAAAAATGGCAACCATACCAGCAGTTACCTGATAAAACACAAATTCAAAGCTGTTGGCTACAAAAAAACCAGCAATTAGAATCACTAACATGTGCAGGTAAAGTGCCAGACGTGTATCAAAAAGAATCCTTATTATGATAGGAACGACACAGAATGGAATATAATATAAACTTGGAATTTCCATCTTAATGGCCCAAGTAAGTGCCAAAAGCATTCCTGTAGTTACAATAAGTATTAAGGATAGCTGGCGATTATCAGCAAAAATATCTTTCCTGAAAAGAAACAGAAAGGACATCAGAATGGCTAGAATGAAACTTACGAGAACTACCTGACCAAAATAAACTAACACGCTACTACCTATGGTTTTCGTTTGCGCATCGTAAGTAGTTTTGTAAGATTCGAGTTTTTGATAAATTTCTTCATCAATCACATCATTTTTAGATACAATTAACTCGCCCTTTTGCACCATGCCTTTGGTAGTAGAGATATTGCTAATCGTATTATCTTGAATAACCTGAGTTAGCCTTTCATCAAAAACGATATTGGGAGCTATGTGATCCATTGCAAGGTTTGCTACCAGATCAACCATTACTTGACTCGTGGCCTTGAAATTAGCCTTGAAAAACAAGAGTGCACTTTCTGCAGTAAAAACGTCTTGAGTATTTCGAGTTTTTGACACGTTATTTTCCATTAAAGAAAAATCGTAATTTTTTGCGCCACCTTGATGTTTCACATTTAAGCCGATAACTCCTTTTTGATAGATGCTTTTTAAAAGGTTGTAAGCTTCAGTTTTAAACTGAAAACGATCTTTTTCATCAAGTTGCGTTGATTTCCATTTAATATCAAAGTCGTTCGAAAATTCTTCTAAAGCGTTATCGGAAATTGCTTTATCAAATTGGTAAACAGGCAGAATATTTTTTAGGGCATTTTTTTTATCATTACTAACCTGTGGATTGGTTTTTAATATGGCGAAACTAAATGGCGAAATCAGATCTTTATTTTTCCATACAGTGTTCTTTTCGAATTCATATCTAAAACGCGGCTGTTTAGGAAGAAAAAGCGTAATGATGAAAACTGTAAAAATCATCATCACATACTTCAAGTTTGATGAATATTTACGGTAAAGGATTTTGTGTGAATTTTTCTTGATTTTGGCCAAAACGATAGGATTATTGTGCTTTCAAAATTAACATTTTTATCTAATATACATTTTACTGAATTTGTTTGCAATTACCATCTTTTATAATTTACTTTATGATATCAAATTAATATCAATTATGTATCAAGAAAAAATTATCAGTCCTCCATCAGGTTATTTAACCTTTGTATTATTTTTAGCGCTTATTGGTGCTGCTATTTTTTGTTTCGTAACTGAAAGCTTTCTATGGGGAGGTTTACTACTGGCGCTAGATATTTTCCTAATCTTTCCAGGTTTCTTAATTATCAATCCGAATCAATCTATGGTATTAACCTTATTTGGTAAATATATTGGCACCGTTAAGGCCGATGGATTTTTTTGGGTTAACCCATTAACTGCTAAAAGAAGGCTATCATTAAAAGCCAATAACTTAAACGGTCAGCAGCTTAAGGTAAACGATAAGCTGGGAAACCCGATAGAAATTGCTGCCGTTGTGGTATGGAAGGTAAATGAAACTGCAAAAGCTGTTTTTTCGGTAGAAAACTACATGCAGTACGTTAATATTCAAAGTGAAGCTGCTGTAAGACACCTCGCCAATATTTTTCCTTATGATCATTCTGAAGGTGAAGAAGATAGCATCACTTTAAAAGACGGTGCTGATAAAGTTAGTGAGTTGCTCGAAAACGAACTAAACGATAGGCTATCAAGAGCAGGCATTGAAGTTTTGGAAGCAAGGATATCACATTTGGCTTATGCACCAGAAATTGCCAGTGCCATGTTGCAACGTCAGCAAGCAACTGCCGTCATTGCTGCCCGGAAGCTAATTGTTGAAGGTGCCGTAGGCATGGTAGAAATGGCCTTGGCAAAATTATCACAAAAAGGAATTGTTGATTTAGATGAAGAGAGAAAAGCTGCGATGGTGAGTAATTTATTAGTTGTTTTATGTGGAGATCGCCATGTACAGCCCGTAGTAAACACCGGCACACTATACAATTAATGCCATGGAATTTGAAGAAAAACAACAGTTAAACCTGTGGTGGCTTTATATTTTAATCGGCGTGGATGCCATAATGGTAGGTTCTATTGTGCTGTTCGATAAGGGCGGAATGAACTTCCAGGATTTAAAAAATGCATATTTCGCTCCCATTTGGGCGATTTTACTTCCTTTTTTAGTGGTTTATATTATTCAAAAAAACGTTTTGACCTTGAGAATAAATCAAGAAGGAATCTTTTATAAATACTTTCCCTTCAAAATCAAATTAACACCTATCGACTGGAATAGTGTAGAAAATGTTTACATCACAAAATATGATGCCTTCGGCGATTATGGTGGTTATGGAGTGAAAAACAGACTCTGGTTTAAACGAAACGATAAGGCTTACCTTTTAAATGATAAATCGAAGGGGTTACAGATAGAATTTAAAAACGGGAAGAAGCTGTTGTTCAGTTCTAATAAAATTGAAGAAATGGAATTATTCCTCATTAATTTGAAAACAAGATATCAAATACGAGCAATAAGTTAAGGATGGCAGAGAAAGATAAAAAAGCTTTTGTTTTGAGAATTAGTCCTGCTTTGTTAAAGGAAGTAGAAATCTGGGCAGCTGATGAGTTTAGAAGTACAAACGGACAGATTGAATTCTTACTTAATCAGGCGCTTAAATTGCGAAAAAAGGGAAAAACAAAGGAAGACTAAAAACAAACCATTTACACCTCAACGCATCATCATTTGAGATGGTGTCAACCGTTATTAATTTTAATGCGACTGAGCTGACATTTCCTTCATGCTAAAATGGCCGTGTATTCGTTATTGCAATATTAAAAAATGTATAACTTAGCGGACTAACCAAAAATTCATAAAAATATTTATTCATGAAAGAAGTTGTAATTGTATCAGCTACTAGAACACCCATTGGAAGCTTTGGCGGTTCATTAAATCAATTTTCTGCTACACAATTAGGTGGCTTTGCTATTAAAGCTGCCGTTGAGAAAGCTGGTTTAAAACCAGAAGATATAGAGGAAGTTTATATGGGCAACGTGCTATCTGCAAATTTAGGACAAGCCCCAGCAACCCAGGCTGCAAAATTTGCGGGTTTGCCAGATCTTCCTGCTACTACCATTAATAAAGTTTGCGCATCGGGAACCAAGGCGATTATGTTGGCCGCACAAAGCATTGCCAACGGTGATCATGAGATTATGGTTGCAGGCGGTATGGAAAGCATGAGCAATGTTCCTTATTATTTAGATAAAGCAAGGAATGGTTATCGCTTAGGCCACGGGCAGCTTACTGATGGTTTGGTTATAGACGGATTGTGGGACGTTTACAACGATTACCACATGGGTTCTGCTGCTGAACTTTGCGCTTCAGAATGCAACATCAGTCGTGAAGATCAGGATAAGTTTGCAATAGAATCTTACAAACGAGCTCAGAGCGCTCAAACGGAAGGGAAATTTGCAGTTGAAATTACCTCAGTTGAAGTGAAAGACAGAAAAGGTGAAATAACCCTTATTGATACTGACGATGAGCCAACTGCCGTAAAATTTGAAAAAATTCCAGGCTTAAAACCTGTATTTAAAAAAGATGGGACGGTTACTGCAGCCAATGCATCAACCTTAAATGATGGTGCAGCAGCATTAGTGTTAATGAGTGCAGATAAAGCCAAAGAAATGGGGATTAAACCATTAGCGAAAATTTTAGCTTATGCAGATGCACAACAAGCGCCAGAATGGTTTACTACTTCGCCATCAAAAGCGATTCCGCTGGCCTTACAAAAAGCCAATATTGACATTAAAGATGTCGATTATTTTGAAATCAATGAAGCGTTTTCTGTGGTATCAATTGCCAATAATCAACTGTTAGAACTGTCAAACGATAAAGTGAATATTAATGGTGGAGCAGTATCATTAGGGCATCCACTTGGTGCTTCTGGTGCTCGCATTGTGGTTACTTTACTTTCTGTATTGGAACAGAATAACGGTAAAATTGGCGTCGCCGGAATATGCAATGGCGGTGGTGGCGCAAGTGCCATTGTTATCGAAAGAATTTAAAATTTGCCGGGCTTTATGCCCGGCATTCTTAATGTAAATGAAAATCAAAAAAATATATCTTTTATTAATTTTTCTGTTTGCCGGGCTTTATGCTGGTGCCCAGCAAAACACAAAGACACTTGAAAATTTCCAGGATACACTAGTTAAGATATCGAAGGCTACCACCGCAGAAACTTTTGATGTAAAGAAGCTAGAATTGAATGGAAAGTTTGTTAAAACGTTAGTTGATGCACTGAAGACACCTCATTCATTTGGTTTTTCTTTCGATTCATTAAAAAATGTTTCCATCATTAAATCTCCAGATCAGGCTTTTAGAGTAATTAGTTGGTACCTTTTGTTGGAAAATGGTACCTACCGATACTATGGAGCCATCCAAATGAATAGCAACAATGGTCCGCTGAAACTTTTCCCTTTAATCGATCAAACCGAAAACCTGAATGATCCAAATATTATTACTGACAACCAAAAATGGTTTGGGGCCCGTTATTACGAGATTATACCCGTTACCAGTGGTAGCCGGCTGCCCTATTACATCTTGTTGGGATGGAAAGGCAACAATCAAACGACCACTAAAAAGGTAATCGAAATTCTTTCCTTTAGTAAGGATAAGTTAACATTTGGCGCACCAGTTTTCGATGGAAAAAACATAAAAGATAAAAACAGATTCATTTTTGAATACACCAAATCAAATGCGATGCTTTTGAAAACAGATCGAAAAGCAGGTATGATTGTATTTGATCATTTGGCGCCTTTCGATTCTCAGATGACTGGTAGATATGAATTTTATGGATCGGACGGAACGTTTGATGGCTTTAAAATAATAGGTGGAAAACTAAAACTGATGGAAGGTTTAGAATTAAATAATGATCCAAATGCAATGGATGAGTTATATGCCGATCCAAAGAAAAATGTTAAACCAGAACGAAAGTTTTAAAATTTAACGCTGCTTAACAACATCATTACTATTGCTATACGGTAAAAATTTGTGAGTTTGCCAATCGCTACCTATATTGCGCCTTGCAAACAGGCTTAAACAACACACAAATTCTGAATTCATAAACTAAAACCAACAAATGTTTTATGCAAACATCCATTGAAACCAAAGACGATTTCTTTAGCAGCAAAGTATTGGGTCATCCGGCAGGGTTATTCGTGCTTTTCTTCACGGAAATGTGGGAGAGATTTTCGTACTACGGTATGCGTGCTTTACTTGTTCTATTTCTTACTTCTTCCATGTTTGGCGATAACCCAGGATGGGGTTGGCCAAGAGAACATGCGCTTGCAATTTATGGCTCTTATACTTCTTTGGCTTATTTAACTCCTATTTTGGGCGGCTTTATTGCCGATAGATTTATCGGTTATCGTTGGGCGGTTATCTTGGGGGCGCTTTTAATGACCCTGGGACACCTATCGATGGCCTTCGAGTTCAATCCAATTTTCATGTACCTTGGATTATGCCTTTTGGTGGTTGGAAACGGTTTCTTTAAACCAAACATGACTTCGATTTTATCACACATGTACAAAAAACATCCAGAGAAAAAAGATGGTGCATATACTATTTTTTACATGGGTGTTAACTCAGGAGCATTTCTAGGAATGTTATTATGCGGTTACATTGGCGAGAATCCAAATTGGGGTTGGAGCTATGGTTTCGGTTTGGCCGGAATTTTCATGTTTGTAGGTATGCTTCAATTCTATTTCACTAAAAATATATTTGGTTCAATTGGGCTTAAACCTGAGAAAAACAATGTAGTTATTGATGAAGATGAAGACCCTGCAGAGGCAAAAAAAAATCCTTTCTCCCTATTCGATATCGTACTTATTGGGCTAATATCAATCATTGGGCTAATCTGGATTATAAATGATCCGGTATCAAAAATTACCGGTTCAACGGTGTTTAATTTTAAAATCGGCAGTTTAACGGGAGATAACTTCGCTATTATCATCGCACTGGCCTTGTTTATTTTTATCTTGATTAAAAGGATTGCACAATACTCACCTAAGCTGAGAGATAAAATGATTGTGGTAATCGTACTTGCTTTTATCACTATCTTCTTTTGGGCTTCGTTTGAGCAAGCCGGCGGTTCGATGACGATTTTCGCAAAAGACTACACGGCAAGGTTATTAGAAGGAAATGCCAAAATTATCTTCAATGTTGCCAATACATTGATTACGGTGGTTCCTTTGGTCATTATTACTTACGTTCTTTTTAGTTTATTCAGAAAAACATTTGCAAATTTCGCGTTGGGGAATATTATTCTTGCAGCCGGTTTTGCTATCATTTGGGGATTGGTAATTTACATGCTGAAAAACCAGTATAGCGATGTTAAAGCTGAAGTTCCTGCAACCTGGTTTGGTGTATTAAATTCATTATTCATTATTTCCTGTGCACCTATTGTTTCAAAACTTTGGGAGAGCAAATTCAACCCTACCGCCACTGTAAAAAACGGTATCGGAATGATTTTATTGGGTATCGGCTTTGCTGCTTTGGCTTATGGTTCGAGTTCAATTCCACCAGGTGCGAAAATTGCCTCCGTAAGTATGATCTGGTTAATTCTAGCTTACTTTTTCCATACCATGGGTGAACTTTTTATTTCTCCTGTTGGCTTATCTTATGTTTCAAAATTGGTTCCGGGAAGAATGATCGGGATCATGTTCGGAATATGGTATTTAGCCATAGCCATTGGAAACAAAATTGCAGGTACCATGGGTGGAATGATTGATAAAATTACGGCGCAGTATTCGATGTCGACATTCTTTTTGATTTTCACTTTGATCCCAGTAGGATTAGGTATTTTCATTATGCTGTTAACGCCGATCATCAAAAAATTAATGCACGGGGTTAAATAGCATGCAAATCGCTACAGAAAAAACGCCTTCTATTGAAACATTAGAAGCGATTCAGAATTTTGATGGTAAATATCCGAAGCAACTTTGGTATTTATCATTAGTAGAGATGTGGGAACGCTTCTGTTTTTATGGGATGCGAGGTGTCCTGGCGTTTTTCATGGTTGATCAATTGGGATTAACTGATCAAAAATCGAATCTCCAATACGGTGCAATTCAGGCTTTTGTTTATGCCTTTACCTTTATTGGCGGCATCTTTGCCGATAAGATTTTAGGTTTTAGGAAGTCGCTCTTTTGGGGCGGATCGTTAATGATTATCGGAAACCTGATTTTAGCTTTTTCTCCTCAGGATTTATTTTATGTAGGGATTACGCTTTCAATCATTGGAACTGGTTTTTTCAAGCCAAATATTTCATCGATGGTTGGCGAACTTTACCACGAAAAAGACAACCGAAGAGATGCAGGTTATGGTCTTTTTTATGCCGGGATAAATGTTGGAGGCCTTTTAGGTGGCGCTATGTGCATTTACTTAGGTAAATATGTTTCCTGGCATTTGTGTTTTCTTTCGGCAGCTGTTGTAATGGCTTTCGGTTTGGGAACCTTTATCTTTACCAAAAAGTTTTTAGGTCCTATTGGAAATTCTCCATTGCTTAATCTAGAAAAATCTAAAAGAACCGCTTACGAAATATCCGTTTACATAGGCTCTTTGCTTTGTATTCCATTGATCTTTATCATGGTTAAAAACACTGCCTATACTGACTATTTTATGTACACTATCGGCATTGTAGCTTTAATCTATTTTATCTACGAAACCGCAATGGTTAAAGACATCAAGGCACAATATAAACTGATTGCTGCGTTTGTATTCATATTTTGCTACTTCATTTTTATGGCAATATCCGAGCAAAGTGGCGGTTCCTTATCTCTTTTTGCTAAAGACAATTTAGATCACAGTTTGCTTTTTTTCAACATCGATCCCAATGTGGTGAACAACAGCGTAAACTCATTCTTCGTAATTGTTTTCAGTCCTTTGGTGGGTTTGTTATGGATTGGAATGTACAAACGCAAAATTGAACCCAATACGGTTGTTAAATTTGGAATCGGTTTTCTGTTGTTGGCGCTGAGCTTTTATGTTTTTTACGCAACGAGATTTTTTTCCAATGAGCAAGGGATAAGTTCCCTAAATATTTTCACCCTGGCCTATCTCCTACTTACTTTGGGCGAGCTATGCTTGGGGCCAATTGGCATGTCGATTATTACGAAACTTTCGCCAAAGAAAATGTTTGGTATGATGATGGGACTTTGGTTTCTCTCGAGTGCATTTGGCCAGCTTGCTGCCGGCAAATTGGGTGCAGAAATGTCGAGCATTGATAATGCTTCGTTAATGACAAAGCTGGTAGCTTACACCGAAGGGTATAAAGCATTAGCACTTTACTCGCTTATTGCAGGTATAGCCTTAATCGCATTTTCACAATTGGTTAAAAAGCTAATGGGAGAAGTAAGATAATACATCAAATACAACACAATCAAGAGCCTGAAAGAAAATTTCGGGCTTTTGGTTTTTAATAACTAATTTCGCCCCATACAACAATTCCTCAATCGTAATTCTAAAATTATACCAACACGTGTCTGATAGTTTAGTAATCATCCCTACCTATAATGAAAAGGAAAACATTGAAAAGATCATTAGAAAGGTTTTTTCATTAACGCAACCTTTTCATGTGCTTATTGTTGATGATGGATCTCCGGATGGCACTGCAAACATTGTGAAAACGCTGCAAGTTGAATATGGCGGGAAACTATTTATAGAGGAACGGGCGGGCAAACAAGGCTTGGGTACAGCATATATTTATGGTTTTAACTGGGCTTTGCAGCGTGATTATGAGTACATTTTTGAAATGGACGCTGATTTTTCTCACAACCCGGATGACTTATTCAGGCTTCGCGAAGCTTGTGTGAATGGTGCTGATCTTGCTATCGGATCTCGTTATGTTAGAGGGGTTAATGTTGTAAATTGGCCAATGGGAAGAGTTCTCATGTCGTATTTTGCATCAATGTACGTTCGTTTTATTACTCGAATTAACATTCAGGATGCGACAGCAGGCTTTAAGTGTTATCGTAGAATTGTACTACAAACTATCCCATTGGAAAAAATACGTTTTGTAGGCTATGCTTTCCAAATTGAGATGAAATTTACCGCCATTAAGTTTGGATTTAAGGTAGTTGAAGTTCCAATTATTTTTACAGATAGAACAGAGGGAACATCAAAAATGAGTACCCGTATTTTCAGAGAAGCTTTTCTAGGAGTGATTCAAATGAAGGTGAGCAGCTGGTTTAGAAATTACAGTCGGGAGAAAAGTTAACTGCTGAAAGTTAAAACTTGCAGGTTGAAAGTATCGACCGACTTATGGTTCGAGACTATGGACTTAGGACTCAAGACTTCTTTTTTGGCTTGCCCTGATCATTGCTCCAAAGTCTTGCCCTTTCTCCATCGCCATAACTGTCATTGTGAGGCGCTTCGTTCTCGTTGGTTCGGTTTTAGCTTCGTTGATGTATTTAATAAAATAGTTTTGATGTGATTTTGAAAGATTTAGAAATCGCTCTAATAAATCATCAACATCGGCCAGGCACATTTCCAAATCTTCGGGTATTTCTATTTTAAAGTTTTTATCTTCTTCCAGCCACAATTCTACTTTTGCCCCAGCCTCTTTTTTTAATTTTTTTCGAAGTTCGGCTCGAAGCGCAATAATGAAATCACCTTCACCCATTGGAACTGTAGCGACGCCTGCGATTTCCACATCATCTATTTTTCCTCTTACCCTAAAAGAAACTTTACAATCAGCTTTAATTTGATTGGCTATTATCGCTGGAATAAAAACATAGCTCCAACCCGTTTTATCGGCCATTTGTTCAAACTTTTCTATTTCGGCTTTGATGTGGATCATGGGTTTAAGTTAAATTTATTTTATAGTGCACGCTTCTTCCTGCCCCAAAAGATTCCAGCACACCTAAATTTTCTAACTCTTTTAAATCTCTGGTTGCTGTAGCTTTAGATGACTTAGTTAATGAGATATATTTTTTTGCAGTCATTCCTCCTTCGAAACCATCAGGGCCAAAACTGAACATTTTTTGTAGCACCTTTACCTGTCTTTCGTTAAATTTATCTTTAAACAAGTCGAACATCTTAATTTTGCTAAGTGTAAAATCGATCATTTGTTTAGCATCTAATTGAGCAATCAATGCCGTTTCAACAAAATACGCCAACCAACTTGAAATTTCATCACTCGCTTGGGCAGTTTTCAATGCATCGTAGTAAGCCCTTTTATTCCGTTCAATTATTTTAGATAAACTAAGCATCACTGGTCTTCCCAAAGTTTGCGAAAGCGCCTTCTCAGCAATAGCACGTCCTATTCGTCCATTTCCATCCTCAAATGGATGGATACTTTCAAAATATAAATGAGCAATGCCTGATCTAACTACCGGATCATCAATCTCTTTTTTCCCATTAGGCATTGTGTCATTGAACCATTCAATAAAAAGTTTCATTTCTTTTGGCACGTTGTAGGATGGTGGCGCTTCAAAATGTATTTTTTCTTTGTCTAAACCGCCGGAGACTACTCTCATCGGTTCATCGCTCATTCTCCACGCACCAACATTCACAACCTTGTTATCTCCAAGCAATAACCGGTGCCAATGAAACAAAATTTGCTCATCTAAAGGTTTATTGAACGTGTTTCTTACATCAATCATTAAATCGGCAATGCCTAATGCTCTTTTATCTTTAATTACCTCTACAACCTTATTTATACCTAAGTTATTCTTGATAGAAGACATTACATCTTCTCTACTCAAAAATTCTCCTTCTATTGCTGAAGTTTTAATGGCTTCCGATAAAATTGTTTCTAAAAGGGTTTCTTGTCTAAGATCGGCTGGCAGCGATTTTAATAAGACATTAACTTCTCCGGTTTCTTGTGCAAAATTGTACAACTTACTTGCAATTTCTTTAATTGAGTAAGCAAATTTTGGCCAATCTGGAAGTTCCCAATTATAGTTCATGAGCCGAATATACGATTTATTCGGCTCAAAAACTAGCCAAATCATGAGCCGATTAACGAAATTAATCGGCTCAGAGCTTTGTTAAAATAGACAAAGTTGTCTTTCCAAAAGTCGATTCCCGAGAAAGTAGAATTCATATAATACTTCATACTGACCTCTTAAAGGATTAAACTTTCTGATTGCAATCTTTTCACAAAGAAAATCTAAATTTATCTCATCAAATGCATTCTTAGCAACTTTAATTTGGCTGGAAGTTAATTTTCGTCCAATGGAGATATGTGCAGCTCCTCCATGTTTTACACACATTGTTTTTAATCCAATTCTAAAGATTCTTAGAAGATTGCTTAGATATAATTTTGAATCATGGGATGGCAATAAAACTACAGCCCCGTTCCTACTGGAAACTACTAAATTGTTAAATGATACATCTTGATATTTCTGGCTATAACAAAAGTTCTTCATATATAATTTATATAAAACAAATTCGCTGGGATTTGCAGGGAATTCGACAATTGTAATGTGTGCTTCTGAATTTCGACTGGCATAATCACCAACTTTATCTGCCAAAAGATCTTTAATGGCCTTAACTTTATCAATAATTTCTTTTTGAGGGTAAAGAACTATTGAATACCACTCTCGGTGTGATTTTAAATTCATACTATTTCTTATTTCTATTAATCAACCGCTACCGGGTTCATCTTAATATCCAACTTGGCGAACTTTAAAACTTCCACACTTTGGAAGCCAAAGTCTTCAACAACTTTACCCAATATCAGATAACAGCCCTTTCCTTTGAAAGGATACATTGGAGTTGCGTTAGGAAAATGGGTTGTATCAAAAAAATCGCCATTACTATCTAAAAAAGTCCCAAACCACATTTTAGTGTTTTTTACGGTTCGAACGGTTTTTTCGCAAACGTAATTCCCTACCATTCTGACTGTTTTCCCTACGTTCTTATTCATATCGGCAGCCATTATTTCTCCGCGGTAGCTGGTTTTTAAAAAATCAAACATTTGGTAGTTTAGCGGAAAACCCAATAGTTCCCATTCTACGTACGCGTCTTCAATCGGAGAGTTGGCCAGTTCTGGCAGCGTATATTCTTTGCGTTCGAGGCTAAACAACTCGGCCGCATTTACAATTTTGTTCTTGTGTCCTAAATAGTTGTAAATATCCCAGAGTAGTGTTTTCTTATCTTTTCCGGTAAACCTAAGGGCGCCTAAGCGAATCAATAGTATTGCTTGTTCTAATGTAATTTGAGTTCGTTTTACGAAATTCTCTAAATCTTTGAAAGGTCCATTCAACCTGCGTTCCTGAGGAATACTTTCAATAAATTTATGCTCCAAACCCTGAACTCCCGTGAAGCCTAAAAAAGCATTATTTCCTTTTATGTTCACCACTTCATCGCTGTGGTTTACACAAGGCAAATGTACATTTGCACCAGTTTTTTGAAGCTCGTGAACATAAACCCACCTATTGTAAAAACCGCCATAATTATTTAAAACCGCCACCATAAACTCTTTTGGATAATAAGTTTTTAGGTATAAACTTTGGTAACTTTCTACAGCAAAAGAAGCAGAGTGTGCCTTAGAAAAACTGTAGCCGGCAAAGGAAGATATCTGTCGCCACACTTCGGTAATTAATTCTTCTGAATGCCCTTGCTTACGGGCAGAAATAAAAAACTTATTCACGAGTTCTTCAAAAGCTAACTTAGATCGATATTTACCGCTCATCGCTTTTCGCAGCACATCGGCATCGGCCAAATCCAAACCTGCAAAATAATGGCAAACTTTAATCACATCTTCCTGGTAAACCATAACCCCGTACGTTTCTTTAAGCTGTTCCTTCATCTCTTCGCAGAGATAAACCACCTTATCGGGCGCATGATAACGCTCAATGAAAGATTTCATCATGCCAGAACTCGCCACTCCTGGACGAATAATCGAACTCGCCGCTACCAGGGTTAAATAATCTTCGCACTTCAATTTCTTTAGTAATTGGCGCATGGCTGGCGACTCGATATAAAAGCAACCAATGGGCTGGCCTTCACGCAAAATAGCATTGAGGTTTGGATCATTTTTAAAAGTTTTAAAATCATGAATATCGATATCACGACCGCAATTTTTCTTGATCAGTTGCACTGCTTCACGAATATGGCCGATGCCTCGTTGGCTCAATACATCAAACTTTTCATAACCTATTGCCTCTGCCTCGTACATATCCCACTGTACTGTTACAAAACCTTTTGGAGGCAAATCTAAAGCAGTATAATAAGTAATAGGTTCTTCAGAAATGAGAATACCCCCTGCATGAATGGAACGTTGATTTGGCATATTTTGCATGTGATGGTGAACGGCAGCTAACTTTTGATAGGTAGCATTTTGCTGATTTTCACGTTCCTTTGTGGGGTCGATGAAACCATCAATTTCTTCTTTCGGCAAACCAAGCACTTTACCAATTTCTCGAATAATGGCCCGGTCTTTAAAAGTGCTCATCGTACCTAAAAAAGCAACATGCCACTTCGGGTATTTATTAAAAATATATTTCTGAATGGTTTCCCGCTCATCCCAGGCAAAGTCTATATCAAAATCTGGGGGGCTGGTACGTTTCTCATGTAAAAACCTCTCGAAGTATAAATCAAGATCAATGGGATCTACATCAGTAATGCGCAGACAATAAGCAACGATGCTGTTTGCACCCGACCCTCTACCTACATGGTAAAACTTGCATTTTCCCATGGCGTATCGAACAATATCGAACGTAATTAAAAAGTAGGCGCAGTAGTGTTTCAGTTCAATGATGCGCAACTCTTTTTCCATTCGTTCCCTGGCAACTGGATTATTTTTGCCGTAACGATTTTCTAAACCTTTGTATGCAATTCGCCTGAGCAAAATCTTGTCCAAATCTTCACCTTCCTTACAATAGGAAAAGCGGTTTTTAGAGACAGGCTGAGGGCCAGGCTCAAAATAACTGCTCAAATCGCATGCATTTAATAATTTCTGTGTATTCTCAACAATGAACGGAAATGCTTCAAACTTGAGTTTCAACTCTTCTTCGGAAACCAAAACTTCATTAAATCCGCATTTTGCATTTTCTGGCACCAGGGTTAATAAGGTATTCAATTCAATCGCTCGTAGATATTCATGTAAGCGATGTTCTACCCGGCTACCTACCGTAACCGGATGCCAGATTACCAACTTTTCCTTTTGCCCGAGCAAAGGGTGTTTGTAAAGGTGGTTTAACTGATCGCTTTTTATGCCGATAAACTCATTCGATTTTAATGTCCGATTAAAAATTTTAGTAAAAGGATAAATAAAATAAACATCGTTAAGAATGGGCGCAGTATCCGGAAGTGGAATATTTTCGATATTATGGAAGCTCAAAAACTCGTTGAGCGCCCGCATCCCTTCTCTGTTTCTTGCAATACCGATATATAAAAGCTGCTGGTCTTTTCTAAATTCTATTCCAGTGATGGGTTTGAGTGGATAGGGAATATTTCCTTTTTGAACATCATCTGCTTCTTTCGCAATTCCTTGTCGATAGCATTCCCTAATGAATTCGACAGCTCCGGTAGAATTGTTGATATCTGTTAAAACAAGCTGACCAATATTTAAAGCACGGGCTTTGGCAACGATTGTTTGAATATCCATCGTTCCGTATTTTAAGCTATATGATGAATGTACGTTAAGAAACATTTCAGTTGTCGGTTACCAGTTGGCAGTTGCCGGTTTTCAGTTGCCAGTTTCCAGTTGGCAATTAACAGTTGCCAGTTGTTAGTTGCCGAATTCCTTGCTGGTTGACAGTTTCCGGGCTTCCAGGTTTAGGGTTAAGGATAGATTATTAAACATTTAACCAATTGTAATGAAAAAAGCTATCCGTCTAATTTGGTAGCTGTTCCTAAATCAGCGTTAATAAAAGTTCTAATTCTCGATCGCTTTCTTTCTTCTCCATTTTCATTTTCAGCTCCAGGCAACTTTTTCTTTCGGGGATTATATTTGATGACTTTTCCATTTTCATCTCGTTCCGGGCCTTTAACAATACAGGCTTTTACAACCGATTCGATACCGTAATGATTCCTCACTTTATCCATCGCCTGGTATAAATCGTATTCTTCTTCTGAAGTATGATATAAACCAATCTGTTCGAAACCGCTTACCAGATGAGACAACCTCACACCGATTAAGCGTAACAACATTCTTTTGCTATATAGCTTCTTAAATAACTCGTGTGCTTTGGAAATCAGGAAAGAATCGAGTGCGGTATAAGGAATTCGGGCCTGTTGCGTTACGGTTTCAAAATTCGAATAACGAATGGTAACCGTAATGCAGGCGGTTAACTTCTGCTGACTCCGGAGCTCGTAAGTGAGGTTAGTGACCATGCCGCTTAAAATCGCCTTCATTTTTGCGATATCCATACTGTCGCTTTCAAAAGTCGTTTGTGTACCGATCGATTTCCGTTCACGGTAAGGAACTACTGGTGAAAAATCTATACCATTGGCTTTCTGCCAAATTGCCAAGCCCTGCTGGCCTAGAATTTTAAACATTAAATCTTGAGGAACTTCTGCTAAAGTTTGGATTTTCCGAACCCCCATTTCGCTTAGCTTTTTATAAGTTGCATCGCCAATACCTGGAATTTTGTGTACCGGCAAAGGGTTTAAAAAAGGTCGAACTTCTGGAAAGGGAATTTCCAACTCTCCATTTGGCTTACATTCATTGGTGCCGATTTTAGAGACGGTTTTATTTACCGACAAGCCGAAAGAAATTGGCAATCCCATTTCTTTGATAATCGTTTGCCGAAGTTCGGAAGCAAATTTCATACAGCCGAAAAACTTGTCCATACCTGTCATATCGATATAATGTTCATCAATACTAGCCTTCTCAAATAAAGGAACACGATCGGCTATAATTTCGGTAATTTCATGCGAAGCCCTGGAATAGTCATCCATATTTCCCCTTACAAAAATAGCCTGAGGACAAAGCTGTTTTGCCATTCGACCCGGCATTGCTGCATGCACGCCAAATTTACGGGCTTCGTAGCTACAGGAAGTCACTACGCCCCGATCTGCACTGCCACCAACAATTACTGGTTTGCCAACTAGTTTAGGATTCTTCCGAAGTTCAACTGATACGAAAAATGCATCTTGATCCATATGAATGATATGTTTGTCCTTGTCCGTCATGATTCCAACATTACCAAATTCTGCAAATTACCTCAAATTCAAAACCAAAAATACTAATTAATTTAGTTTTAATCTCGATTTATCGGATATTTTATCCACAAAATACTAACATTTTTAGTCTTAAAGAGTTCTCATATCTCAATCCAAAAAAATTAACCTAAAAAAAAGATGCCCTGACATCGCTACCAGGGCATCTTTTAAAGTAAAGATTAATTAAGACTTTTTTAAGTTCGTTGAACTGCTAAAAAGCATTTATTCAGAACCGCATTTTGAGCAAACACATTTTCATAATATTCTACCTTCTCTATAAATTATTGCTTCACAATTTTAAATTCGGTTCTTCTGTTCAACTGGTGGTCTGCATCGCTGCATTCGATGCCGTTGGCACACTTATTCAATAGCTGCGTTTCGCCATAACCTTTAGCCGTGATGCGGTTTCTATCAATGCCCTTAGAAATGATATATTGAACCGCAGATTCAGCACGTTTTTGAGATAATGTAAGGTTGTAGCTGTCTTTACCGCGACTATCGGTATGTGAGTCAAGCTCAATCCATATGGTAGGGTTATCGACCATAATCCTAACCAGCTTATCCAGTTCCATTGCGGCATCAGCACGAATGTTCCATTTATCAAAATCGTAGTAGATGTTTTCCAATCTGATTGCCCTGTTGATTTCGACCGGTTCGAGATGCAGATCCTGTCTAATCACCTCAGAAGTTGTCAAACCGATTGTGGCCAGATTCTCGGTATCCAACCGGTAATTGGTTTTTTCTGCGCTTACATTGTATTCGCTTTCTGCTGAGAGATTGAATTTGTAATTCCCATCGGCATCTGCTTCAGTTTTGATGGATCCACCGCCTACCCTGGCAAGCGTAACCAGCGCATTGGGTAAAGGTTGACTGGTCTTCTTATCGAATACCGTACCCTCCAGTTTGAAAGCGATAATCATTTTCTGATCGATGCCGTAAATATCGTCGCTGCCCAAACCATTGTTTCTGTTTGAAGACAGATAAGCGATGCCGCCCTTTTCATTCAGGCTAAAGCCAAAATCATCTTGCGGTGAGTTAAAAGGATAGCCCATATTCTCGATTTTACCAATACCTGAACCATCTCTCAGTGCCCTGAAAACATCCAGCCCGCCCATACCAACATAGCCGTCGCTCGAGAAAAACAGGTTGTTGTTGACATCAAAAACAGGACTGCGTTCGTTTCCAGCGGTATTGATTTCTTCCAGATTGACCGGCTTTCCCCACTCTCCTGCATCGGTTTTCAAAGAAACGTAAATATCTGTTCCGCCCTTTCCACCCGGCATGTTCGATGCAAAATATAGACTTGTTCCACTCGCAGAGATAAACGGATCGCCAACAGAATACCGGTTTACATCGTTGTACGGAAAAGCGACCGGTTCGCCCCAGCTTCCATCAGCGGCTTTTGTACTGCTGTATATTTCTACATTGACCGTGCTTGGCCTGTTTTTTACTTTTTCCAGATCGTCCGGAATGGGCGTCATGGTGAAATATACCGTGTTCCCATCGGCGGTAAAGGTTGCCGATCCAACATGGTACCGGGTACCTGTTTTTATGGGAAACAATTTCAAGCTATCCGTTGGACTACTATTGATGTACAGTTTTAAATATCCATTCCCGGTCCAACCATAAATATTTTTATCGGGAGTTTGAGCTCCGTCGAATTTTAAAAACGGTGTATTTTCTTTTGATTCCAGACCAGTCTCGGTTCTATCTGAGGTGAAAACTACCCCGCCCTGGTAAGTGGTAGCGCCCCAGTCGGACTGACTGCTGTTCAAGGATTTTTGATTGATCAGTTCCACTTGCTTCGGATGTCTCATCCATTGCAGAGCCGAATCACAAGAGGAAAGCCAAACGTCTTTTTGGCGCTCGGTAACATCTTTTTTCTGGTCGATATAGTTTTGATACTGAACCTTGGCTTCGCTATACTTGGAGTTATTTTGCAAAGCCTTTGCATAACCTAAAATGTTTTCAGGTTTTTTGCCATTTAGTTTTGAGGCAATAGCAAACCAGCTTTCCGCCTGTTTGTAATTATTCATGTAAGCATAAGCATTGGCCAGACGCTCTGCCGCATGCAAAGTTTCTTTCTTTTTATAAGCCTGTTCGTATAAATCTACAGCTTTGGCATAATTGAAAAGTTCGAACTGCTTGTCTGCATCTTTTAATACGTACTGTGCCCTTGCTGAAAAACCGACTGCCAAAAGGCAGTAAACAGTAAAAGCTGGTAAAATTTTGTTCATTATATGTTGATCGCTGTTAATTTATTAGAAAACCCTTGGTGTCGCCATTCTGATATTTGGCCTGATGAAGGAATAGGAAATCGAAATTTCGTGTGTGCCGCCGCTGTACCCCTGCAACGGACCGATCGAGAAATCGTACCCATAGCCAATTCTCAGCTTTTCGGTCGGAAAAATCTGAATCGCGGCCACTGCCGAGTTTCTGGGTGTAAGGTCTCTCTGAAGGTAGCTTTTATCGTAAAGCTTTACCCCCGTCCGGTAAGATCCCCCAACCCACAAAAATTCTTTGATCATCAAAAAAGCATTGACATCCAGACTTGTCGGTCCGCCCCTGTCATCCTTCAACAGGAACGAGGGCTTGACCTGGAAATCTTCATTTATGGGAAACAGAGCCCCTGCAGTCAGGTAGTAATGGGGTTTTGGCTGAGGGATGAAGGCGTAACGATCAATGTTGATGTAGGTGGCAATCAGATTATCCACCGAGAAGCCGGCATAATATCTGTCATTCGCAAAATAAACCCCTGCCCTGGCATCCGGAACAGTGGTGCTCTGTACGCCGACCGGCTGAAAAGGTTCTGGATCGTTGGGATTCAGCATCGAACCATCAATGCCCAGTTGGGCCATTCCAACACCTAAACCCAAAGCCAACCGCGAACTTCCGTCATCGTTTAACCGGATCCGGTAAGCGTAATTGCCATAAACGGCCAGATTGGTCTGTGCACCCAGTTTATCGCTCGATACCTGAAGCGCCAGGCCCACGTTGCCGCTGTTTGCAATCGCATCTACGGCGAGCGACATGCTTTTGGGTGCGCCGGTGATCCCCGTCCACTGACTGCGGTAAAAACTGTGCACATTCAAGACCTCTTTGTAACCCGCATAGGCCGGATTGATGTAGATGCCGTTGAACATGTACTGACTGTACTGTGCATCTTGCTGGGCAACAACCGGTCCTGCAAAAAACAGGATGGAGCACCCGAATAACAATAATAATTTCTTCATCATCTTAATATCTTAAGGGGAAATCAGGTTTGAACTCCTGATTTCCCTAAGCTTCATGTGTTAGTTTTTAAATGCCCTGATCAAAGTAATGTAGCCCTTGAACACTTCAAATTCATCGCTTCCTGCTTTTTTAACACGGAGCAGATAGTAATAGGTGCCCTCGTTCAGCCCCTCACCTGTCCAGTTGTTCTGGTAGCCTTTGGCCCTGAAAACTTCATTGCCCCAACGGTTAACGATCTGTAATTCGTTGGATTGGTATTGGTTCAATCCCCTGATCTCGAACACATCGTTTATGCCATCGCCATTCGGCGTAAACAGGTTTGGCACTTTGATGCCGATGAAATTGGCCGTAAGTGTTACCGATGCCACGTTGGTATAATAGCCGAAGGCATCTTTAACGCGGTAAGTGAACACATCTTCGCCGGTAAAGCCTGCATTTGGTGTGTAGGTTACCGTTCCATCGGCGTTTACCACCACTTTACCATTTTTGGGCTGAGTTACAATTTCAACCGATAATTTATCAAAGGCCGAGTTGCCCGGATCATCGTTCGCCAGTACACTGATCACCACCGGAGCATTTGCACTAGTAGTCCCCAGATCATCAACCGCTGTTGGCGATTTAGGGAAACTGATGACTGTTGCAGTGTTATTGGTTTCCGCTGTTCCCGATACATCGCTTACATTTATGCCGTTCAGCGATTTTGCGTTCACCGTAGCGGTATTGCTCACCGTACCCAGGTCTTTATCGGCCTGCGTTAAGGTGTAAACCGCTACATCTGAAACTGTTGCCCCCGGAATTAAACCGCCCGCAACTGTGATTGCTTTACCTGCGATTCCCAGTTTGGCATCAGTCAGAGTGATCGTGTTCAAAGTAACCGGACCGGTATTTTTGATGGTAAAGGTGTAGGTTACCTTATTTCCGCTGAAAGCTGCTGTTTTGACCAGTGCAATCGATGGATTAACGCTAAAGCTTGTTACCGTAGGCGTATCATTGCTTTCTGTAGTTCCGGAAATATCGCTTACCGAAAGGTTGGCAGGCGTTCTGGCGCTTACGGTTGCAGAGTTGGTTACGCTTCCGGCATCTTTATCAGCCTGTGTCAGCTGATAGGTAACGCTTTCGGTAGCTGTTGCCCCCGGAGCGAGATTGCCCGATAAGGTCCTGTTCAACCCAAGTTTTGCATCCACCAAAGTGATCACATGCAAGGTTACGTTTCCTGTATTTTTGATACTGAAATTATAGCTGATGCTATTGCCGTCTGCACTCACCACACCTGTTTTCACCAATGTAATGGTCGATGCCGGAGCGATAACAGTAACCGTTGCATCATCCACCTCTGGTGTAGCCGGGTTATCAGATTTTGATTTAGTTACGGCATTTCCGTTCGGATCATTTGCCGTAACGCTCGCCTGGTTGCTAAACGATCCGTTGTTAACATCTGAAAGCGTAACGGTATGGCGGGCGGTAACGGTTGCACTGGCGCCCGGACTCAGGTTGGCAATACCTGCAGGAGTTATCGAACCCACATCAGCACCTGCATCTACAACAGTGATATTGGTTAAATTAACATTGCCCGTATTGGTTACCACGATGTTATAGTTGATCACATCACCGGCTTTGCTTACCGCATTGGTTGCCTGTTTTGTTAAACCGATTGACGGAGCGGCAACAAGCGTTACGTTTACCGGAACTGTTACCACAGCTGTACCGCCCTTGCCATCGCTTACGGTAATGGAGAAGGAATCATTTCCTACATAACCAGGTTTTGGTGTGTAGATATACGTTCCATCTGCGTTAACGGTAACAGTACCGTTTGCTGGCGCAGTACTCAGCGTAAATGTTAGGGTATCGCCATCTACATCACTTGCCGTAACAACACCGGTTTTAGGTGTATTTTGTGGCGTAGCAATGGCCGGTGAAGTGGCTACCGGAACATCATTGACCGGGGTTACCGTTACACTGATGGTTACCGTTGTTGTTCCACCTTTGCCATCGCTTACTGTTACCACAAAACTGTCCGTTCCGTTGAAGTTGGCGTTTGGCGTATAAGTGTAGGTGCCGTCTGGTCTCAACACTACCGTTCCGTTTGTTGGAGCTGTTGTTGTGGTGAACGTCAATGCATCGCCATCGGCATCAGTTGCCGTGATTTTTCCGTTAACCGGAACATCTTCAGCTGTGGTGATTGCCGGAGCGGTAGCCACCGGAGCAACATTGGTTTGGGCAACGTTTACATTGACCGTTACCGTTGCTGTTCCGCCTTTGCCATCACTAACCACTACTGTGAAACTGTCCGTTCCACTGTAATTGTTGTTAGGTGTATAGGTAAATGTTCCATTAGGATTTACCACAACAGTACCATTTGCCGGAGGTGTTCCTGCTGTGAAGGTCAACGGATCGCCGTCAACATCAGTAGCGGTAACCTGACCGCTTACCGGCGTATTTTTATTGGTGCCAACGGTTACCGGAGTAGCCGCTACCGGAACATCATTGACCGGAGTGATTGTTACATTGATGGTTACCGTCGTGGTTCCGCCTTTGCCATCGCTTACTGTTACCGTGAAACTGTCCGTTCCGTTGAAGTTGGCGTTTGGCGTATAAGTGTAGGTGCCGTCTGTATTAACCACAACCGTTCCGTTTGTTGGAGGTGTTGTCGTGGTGAAAGTCAATGCATCGCCGTCCGCATCGCTTGCCGTGATCGTTCCGTTCACCGGAACATCTTCAGCTGTGGTGATTGCCGGAGCAGTTGCTAACGGCGCATCGTTCACCGGAGTTATTGTTACATTGATGGTTACCGTTGCAGTTCCGCCTTTACCATCGCTTACTGTTACCACAAAACTGTCCGTTCCGTTGAAGTTCGGGTTTGGTGTATAGGTATAGGTTCCATCTGGTCTTACCACTACCGTTCCGTTGACTGGAGGCGTGGTCGTAGTGAACGTTAAGCCATCTCCATCCACATCGCTTGCCGTGATCGTTCCGTTTACCGGAACATCTTCAGCTGTGGTTACCGCTGGCGAAGTTGCTGTTGGTGCATCGTTCACAGGGGTTACCGTTACGTTGATGGTCACCGTTGTGGTTCCACCCTTGCCATCGCTCACTGTTACAAGAAAACTGTCCGTTCCGTTGTAGTTTGCGTTTGGCGTATAGGTGTAGGTTCCATCAGGTCTCAACACTACCGTTCCGTTTGTTGGAGGTATAGCCGTAGTAAACGTCAATGGATCGCCATCGGCATCGCTTGCCGTGATGGTTCCGTTCACAGGAACATCTTCTGCTGTGGTGATTGCCGGAGCAGTAGCTGTTGGTGCATCGTTCACCGGATTTACCGTTACGTTGATGGTCACCGTTGTGGTTCCGCCTTTGCCATCGCTTATTGCTACAACAAAGCTATCGCTTCCGTTGAAGTTGGCATTTGGCGTGTAAGTGTAGGTTCCGTCTGTATTGACCACTACCGTTCCGTTTGTTGGAGCTGTTGTTGTGGTGTACGTTAATGGATCACCGTCTATGTCAGTTGCCGTGACCGTTCCGTTCACCGGAACATCTTCAGCTGTGGTTACCGCTGGCGAAGTGACTGTTGGCGCATCGTTCACCGGAGTTATCGTTACATTGATGGTTACCGTTGTTGTTCCACCCTTGCCATCGCTCACTGTTACAACAAAACTGTCTGTTCCGTTGAAGTTGGCGTTTGGCGTGTAAGTGTAGGTTCCATCACTGTTCACTGTTACTGTTCCATTTGTTGGAGCTGTTGTTGTGGTGAAGGTCAATGCATCGCTATCCACATCGCTTGTCGTGATCGCTCCGTTCACCGGAACATCTTCAGCTGTGGTGATTGCTGGTGCAGTCGCTACCGGAGCATCATTCACAGGAGTTACCGTTACGACGATGGTTACCGTTATAGTTCCGCCTTTACCATCGCTTACCGTTACTGTGAAACTGTCGGTTCCGTTGAAGTTCGCGTTTGGCGTATAGGTGTAGCTTCCATCAGGTCTCAAAACTACCGTTCCGTTTGTTGGAGGTGTAGTCGTGGTGAAAGTCAATGCATCGCCGTCCGCATCGCTTGCCGTGATCGTTCCGTTCACCGGAACATCTTCAGCTGTGGTGATTGCCGGAGCAGTTGCTAACGGCGCATCGTTCACCGGAGTTATTGTTACATTGATGGTTACCGTTGTTGTTCCACCTTTGCCATCGCTTACTGTTACCACAAAACTGTCCGTTCCGTTGAAGTTTGCGTTTGGCGTATAGGTGTAGGTTCCATCTGGTCTTACCACTACCGTTCCGTTTGTTGGAGGTGTAGTCGTGGTGAAGGTCAATGCATCACCGTCCGCATCGCTTGCCGTGATCGTTCCGTTCACCGGAACATCTTCAGCTGTGGTGATTGCCGGAGCAGTTGCTAACGGCGCATCGTTCACCGAAGTTATTGTTACATTGATGGTTACCGTTGCAGTTCCGCCTTTACCATCGCTTACTGTTACCACAAAGCTATCGCTTCCGTTGAAGTTCGCGTTTGGCGTGTAAGTGTAGGTTCCATCAGGTCTCAACACTACCGTTCCATTTGTTGGAGCTGTAGTGGTAGTGAAAGTCAATGCATCGCCATCGGCATCGCTTGCCGTGATCGTTCCGTTCACCGGAGTATCTTCTGCTGTTGTGATTGCCGGAGCAGTGGCTGTTGGCGCATCATTGACCGGAGTTATTGTTACATTGATGGTTACCGTTGTTGTTCCTCCTTTGCCATCAATTACTGTTACCACAAAACTGTCTGTTCCGTTGAAGTTCGCGTTTGGTGTATAGGTGTAGGTTCCATCTGTATTGACTAAGACCGTTCCGTTGGCTGGAGGTGTAGTCGTAGTAAACGTCAATGCATCGCCATCCACATCGCTTGCAGTGATCGTTCCGTTAACCGGAACATCTTCTGCTGTGGTGATTGCCGGAGCAGTGGCTGTTGGCGCATCATTGACCGGAGTTACCGTTACGTTGATGGTTACCGTTGTTGTTCCGCCCTTGCCATCGCTTATTGTTACCACGAAACTGTCGGTTCCGTTAAAGTTCGCGTTTGGTGTATAGGTGTATGTTCCGTCTGGTCTCAAAACTACCGTTCCGTTTGTTGGAGGTGTCGTCGTGGTGAACGTTAATGGATCGCCATCCACATCACTGGCTGTAATCGTTCCGTTCACCGGAATATCTTCTGCCGTGGTTACTGCAGGAGAAGTTGCAACCGGAATATCATTGACAGCTGTTACCGTTACGTTGATGGTGACCGTGGTCGTTCCACCTTTGCCATCGCTAACAGTTACAACAAAACTGTCGGTTCCGTTATAGTCTGCATTTGGTGTGTAAGTGTAAGTTCCATCAGGTCTTACCACACCTGTTCCGTTTGTCGGAGGTGTTGTTGTGGTGTAAGTCAATGGATCGCCATCCGCATCGCTTGCCGTGATCGTTCCGTTAACCGGAACATCTTCAGCTGTGGTGATTGCAGGAGCAGTGGCCACCGGTGCATCGTTCACAGGAGTTACCGTTACATTGATGGTAACCGTGGTTGTTCCACCTTTGCCATCGCTTACTGTTACCACAAAACTGTCCGTTCCGTTGAAGTTGGCGTTTGGTGTATAGGTGTAGGTTCCGTCTGTATTGACCACTACCGTTCCGTTTATTGGAGGTGTAGTCGTAGTAAACGTCAATGGATCGCCATCTACATCGCCTGCAGTGATTGTTCCGTTAACCGCAACATCTTCAGCTGTGGTGATTGCTGGAGCAGTGGCCACCGGCGCATCGTTCACAGGAGTTACCGTTACGTTGATGGTTACCGTGGTTGTTCCACCTTTACCATCACTCACTGTCACAACAAAACTGTCCGTTCCGTTGTAGTTTGCGTTTGGTGTATAGGTGTAGGTTCCATCTGGTCTCAAAACTACCGTTCCGTTTGTTGGAGGCGTAGTTGTGGTGAACGTTAACGGATCGCCATCCGCATCGCTTGCCGTGATCGTTACGTTAACCGGAACATCTTCAGCTGTGGTGATTGCCGGAGCAGTTGCTAACGGCGCATCGTTCACCGGAGTTATTGTTACATTGATGGTTACCGTTGTTGTTCCACCTTTGCCATCGCTTACTGTTACCACAAAACTGTCCGTTCCGTTGAAGTTTGCGTTTGGCGTATAGGTGTAGGTTCCATCTGGTCTTACCACTACCGTTCCGTTTGTTGGAGGTGTAGTCGTGGTGAAGGTCAATGCATCACCGTCCGCATCGCTTGCCGTGATCGTTCCGTTCACCGGAACATCTTCAGCTGTGGTGATTGCCGGAGCAGTTGCTAACGGCGCATCGTTCACCGAAGTTATTGTTACATTGATGGTTACCGTTGCAGTTCCGCCTTTACCATCGCTTACTGTTACCACAAAGCTATCGCTTCCGTTGAAGTTCGCGTTTGGCGTGTAAGTGTAGGTTCCATCAGGTCTCAACACTACCGTTCCATTTGTTGGAGCTGTAGTGGTAGTGAAAGTTAAAGCATCGCCATCGGCATCGCTTGCCGTGATCGTTCCGTTCACCGGAGTATCTTCTGCTGTTGTGATTGCCGGAGCAGTGGCTGTTGGCGCATCATTGACCGGAGTTATTGTTACATTGATGGTTACCGTTGTTGTTCCTCCTTTGCCATCAATTACTGTTACCACAAAACTGTCTGTTCCGTTGAAGTTCGCGTTTGGTGTATAGGTGTAGGTTCCATCTGTATTGACTAAGACCGTTCCGTTGGCTGGAGGTGTAGTCGTAGTAAACGTCAATGCATCGCCATCCACATCGCTTGCAGTGATCGTTCCGTTAACCGGAACATCTTCTGCTGTGGTGATTGCCGGAGCAGTGGCTGTTGGCGCATCATTGACCGGAGTTACCGTTACGTTGATGGTTACCGTTGTTGTTCCGCCCTTGCCATCGCTTATTGTTACCACGAAACTGTCGGTTCCGTTAAAGTTCGCGTTTGGTGTATAGGTGTATGTTCCGTCTGGTCTCAAAACTACCGTTCCGTTTGTTGGAGCTGTGGTCGTAGTAAACGTTAATGGATCGCCATCCACATCGCTTGCAGTGATCGTTCCGTTCACAGGTACATCTTCAGCTGTATTGATTGCCGGAGCAGTGGCCACCGGCGCATCGTTCACAGGGTTTACCGTTACGTTGATGGTCACCGTGGTTGATCCACCTTTGTCATCGCTTACTGTTACAACAAAACTGTCGGTTCCGTTGAAGTTCGCATTTGGCGTATAGGTGTATGTTCCGTCTGGTCTCAACACTACCGTTCCGTTTGTTGGAGGTGTGGTCGTAGTAAACGTCAAGGCATCACTATCCACATCGCTTGCCGTTATCGTTCCGTTCACCGGAACATCTTCAGCTGTAGTTACCGCTGGCGACGTAGCTGTTGGCGCATCATTGACCGGAGTTACCGTTATACTGATGGTTACCGTTGTTGTTCCTCCTTTGCCATCGCTCACCGTTACAACAAAACTATCCGTTCCGTTAAAGTTGGCGTTTGGCGTATAGGTGTAGGTTCCGTCTGTATTGACCACTACCGTTCCGTTTGTTGGAGGTGTAGTGATGGTGAAAGTTAAAGCATCTCCATCCACATCGCTTGCCGTGATCGTTCCGTTCACCGGAACATCTTCAGCTGTGGTGATTGCCGGAGCTGTGGCCACCGGCGCATCATTAACCGGGGTTACATTTACCGGGATAGTAACTGTTGTAATACCACCGTTACCATCACTTACCGTAACTGTGAAACTATCCAGACCATTATAATTAGCAGCCGGCGTGTAAGTATATGTTCCGTTTGCATTTACAATTACCGTTCCGTGTAATGGAGCCGTAGTTACCGTATAAAGTGGTGTATCTCCATCAACATCAGTTGAAGTAATTACGCCGGTTTTAGGGGTGTCTTCACTCACAATAATTGAAGGTGAACTTGCTACAGGAGCATCATTTACAGGTGTTACCGTAATTAAAGTAGTTACATTTACAGTTCCACCGTTGCCATCGCTAACTCTGGTTACAAAACTATCCGTGCCGTTGTAATTAGCATTTGGTGTATAAACATAAGTACCATTTGCATTAAGCACTACAGTTCCCTTTGTTGGTAATGTAGTAACCGTAAATGTTAACGGGTCGCCATCAGCATCTGTAGCGGTAATTGTTCCATTTTTTGGCATGTCTTCAAGCGTTGATACGGCAGGAGAATTAACAACAGGAACATCGTTAACAGAAGTTATTGTAATTGGGATAGTTACGGTTGTTGTTCCTCCTTTGCCATCAGAAACCGTTGCAGTGAAACTATCACTGCCATTATAATTTGCATTTGGTGTATAAGTATAGGTACCATCCTGATTAGCAACTACAATACCATTTGTTGGTGGTGTGGTAATTGTAATCGTTAATGCATCTCCATCAGCATCTGAGACAGTAATTAATCCAGTTTTAGCAGTATCCTCTGCAGTATTAATTGCTGGCGATGTGGCTATAGGAACATCGTTTACTGGTGTTACGGTAACTGGAATATTTACAGTTGCAGTACCCCCATTACCATCATTTACAGTGATGGTGAAACTATCAGAACCATTGTAATTTGTATTTGGTGTGTAGCTATAAGTTCCATCTGTGTTTACCACAACGGTACCATTTGTTGGTACTGTGGTTAAAGTATAAGTAAGCAGATTTCCTTCCACATCACTTGCTGTAACCACACCATTTTTAGGGGTATCTTCTGCAGTTGAAATTGAAGGTGAACTAGCAACAGGCGGATCATTAACAGGTGTTACGGTGATAGTAACAGTAATTACAATTGCCCCACCTTTACCATCACTAACAGTTACTGTAAAGCTATCTGGACCATTGTAATTTGCATTCGGTGTATAAGTATAATTTCCATTCTGATTTAATAAAATAGTTCCGTTAGTTGGAGGTGTTGTTAAACTGAATGCTAATGGGTCGCCATCTGCATCAGCAGCATTAATTAATCCATTTTGTGGGGTATCTTCTAATGTGGTGATAGAGATTGGTATCGCAGAAGCCGTTGGTGCATCGTTTACCGAAGCAATGTTTATAGATAACGAAGCCGTCGCCGTAGCTCCATTTGTATCGCTTACGGTATAAGAAATAATCGGAACCGCACCAAAGTAATTGGCGGCAGGTATAAAGGTGAAACTACCATCTGCTAAAATGCTAATTGTTCCGACAGCTACGCCGCCCTGACCAGTAATGGTAATTGGATTGGAGCCTACGGCTTGTACACCAGCCATACCAGCAATGGTAAAGCCAGTTACGTTAAATGCATCTCCATCAATATCGAAATCATTTGCCAATAATCCATTGGCAGAATTTCTGGTTACAGTCTCATCTTCGTTAATGTTAACTGCATCATTGGTTGCTGTAGGGGCATCATTTACGGGAGTTACGGTAAATATTAAAGTAGCCGACGCCGTTCCACCATTACCATCGCTAATATTGTAGGTAATTGTTGGTGTAGTTCCGTTGTAGTTTTGAGCAGGAGTAAAGTTATAACTACCATCTGCACTAATATTAACGAAACCTACATTCGGAATTTCAAATGGTGCATCTACAGGCTGTGTTCCGGCAATACCAGCTACAGTAAAACCGGTAATTGTTAAAGTTTGTCCTTCTACATCTGTATCATTGGCTAACAACCCATTATTTGCAGTTTTTGTAACACTACCATCTTCCAACAATGTCGCTGTATCATTTGCGGCAACTGGCGCATCATTAATTGCATTTATAGTTAAAGTAAGTGTTGCTGTAGCTGTTAATGTTCCATCGCTTAGCGTGTAAACAATAACCGGAACGGTACCACTGTAATTTGCTAATGGTGCAAAAACATAACTTCCGTTTGCATTGATCGTGATGTTACCCACATTCGGAATTAAAAATGGCGTGCCAATAGTAGGTGTACCTGCTATACCAGAAACTGAATATGCTGTAATGGTTTTTGTTGGTCCATCTATGTCTGAATCATTTGCAACCAATCCGTTTACTTCATCTACCGTTAACGTAGCATCCTCATCCACATTACCGCTATCGTTAGTAGCAACTGGCGCATCATTTACAGCAGTTACGTTGATGGTTAAAGTACCCAGGTTAGTTGAGTTTGGTTGTGCTTGACCATCACTAACCGTATAAGTAATTACCGGAACTGAACCATTATAGTTCGCAACAGGCGTAAATGAATAACTTCCATCGCCACTAATATTAATTGTACCTATGTCTGGAATATTAAATGGTGTTGCTAAAGTTGGTGTTCCAGTTCCTGGATTACCGGCAATGGTATAGCCTGTTATAGCAAGTGAATTACCATCAACATCGCTATCGTTAGCTAAAAGTCCGTTTGCAGCAGTTTTAACAATACCCGTTGCATCTTCGGAAATATTCTCAATCTCGTTATTAACTAAAGGTTGATCGTTAACTGGAGTGATGCTGATGTTTACATTTGCGTCAACCACAGCATATAATGAACCGTCAGAGCCGTTCCATTTAAAGCTTGTAGAACCATTGAAATTAGCATTAGGTTCAAATGTAATGTTAGCTAAATTTGCAGCACTAATGATTTGATTTGAAGTAATGAGTACTCCACTCAACTTCAATGTTCCGTTTGCTGGTAAAGTAATTACTTTAATTTCAGCTAATGGATTAGGATCTACATCACTAAATTGAGCAGTAAAATCTGCCGCTGCAAAAGTGATCACTACATCCTCTAAACCAGATTTAGCTAAATCAGTTACTATCGGAGCATCATTAACTGCGTTAATTGTAATATTTAAAGTTCCGGTTGCTGTCGCATTTCCAGCTCCGCTTTGATCACTTACTGTGTATGTTATTGTTGGTACAGTTCCATTTTTGTTGGCATCTGGCACGAAGGTATAATTGCCATTTTGGTTGATGGTAATTACTCCAAAATTAGGAATGGCAAAGGTTCCAGGTGTTCCTGTTACTGGAATTGTATTTCCATTTACTACGAAACTGGTAATAATCAAAGTCGTTCCAGCATCAACATCACTATCGTTAGCTAATAAGTTTTTAGAAATGCCTTGAGCATCTTCATCTATTGTTTCTGTTTCGTTAACAACAATTGGCGTATCGTTTATAGGGGTAACTGTAATTTTTAAAGTTGCAGCTGTTTCTGCTGCAGTTGCCGAAGCGTTTCTTAGCAATGGATTATCTACCATAGTATAAGTGATGGTAGGTACAATTCCATTAAAGTTAAGTACTGGTGTGAAAGTATAACTTCCATCAGCATTTATTACAATTTGACCAACATTTGGAATGGTTGCGGTGTTACCTGGCAAATAAACTGTCGGACTACCATCAATACTAAAGTTTTCAACTGAAATTGGGTCACCGTCTGGGTCAGTATCTGGCGTACCATCCGTTCTTACATTTCCAGTTGCAACTACATCTTCATTTGTAGATTTTGTATCGTTTGTCGCAATTGGCGCCCGATTATCTATTGAAACAGAAATAGATAAGGTTGCTGTAGCTGATAATGAACCATCGGTTACTGTGTAGGTAATTAATGGAACGGCACCGCTGTAACCTGGCAAAGCCATAAACATCAAGCTACCGTTTACATTGATGGTAATGGTTCCTACACCCGGAATCACAACCGCGTTTCCTGGAATTTGAGTACCTGCAATACCTGCAATAGTATAACCGCTAATGGTCAATGCTTGTCCGTCTACATCAATATCATTTGATAACAAACCTGGTGTTGCAATAGTTAATTGTTCACCTTGCTTAATACTGGCCACATCATTACCTGCAATTGGTGCATCATTTACCGGTGTGATGGTAATGTTTACGTTCGCATCTATATCTGCATAAGTTGTCCCATCAAATCCATTCCATTTAAACGTGGTGCTTCCATTAAAGTTGGCAGCTGGCACAAAGGTGATATTTGCTAAATCGGCAAGTGTTATTTCTTGGTTTACCGTAATGTTAACACCCGATAATTTTAATTCGCCATTGGCTGGTAAACTAACAATCTTAATTTTTGTAATTGCATTACCTTCAGCATCTGAATATTTACTTGTAAAATCTGTTGCAGCAAAGCTGATGGTTGCATCTTCTGCTCCTGTTTTAGGTACATCAGAAACAAGTGGTGGGTCATTAACAGGAGTAACTGTAATTGTCAAGGTTGCTATTGCTGTTCCGCCACTATCATCACTTACAGTATAGGTAATTACAGGTATTGCACCATTAAAGTTAGCAACCGGTGCAAAAGTGTAACTGCCATCTGCATTGATAGTAATATTTCCAACACTCGGAATGGTAAATGCAGAACCAATAGTTGGCGTACCCGTAATACCCGAATAGGTAAAACCAGTAACAGTTAAGGTTGTTCCTGCATCTACATCACTATCGTTTGCTAATAAACCATTAGCTGCTGCTCTGATTAAGGTTGCATCTTCTAAAATAGTGGCTGCATCATTAACTCCAATTGGATTATCATTAACTGGTGTAATAGATAAGGTAAGTGTAGCGGTAGTTGATATTGTACCGTCACTTACAGTATAATTTATGATTGGTACTGGCCCGTTATAATTTAACAATGGAGTGAAAGTGTAACCTCCATCAGCCGAAATATTAATTATACCTACCCCTGGAATATTTACAGGGGCAGCAATGTTTTGAGTTCCGGAGATCCCTGCAATTGTATAGCCCGTTATAGTTAATGCATTTCCATCAGGATCTGTATCATTTGATAATAAGCCTGTAGTTGGCGATGCCGTAACAGTTAAGGTTGCATCTTCAGCAATAGAATTTGTATCATTAAGCGCAACCGGAGCGTCATTTACTGGAATTATGGTAATTGTTAATGTTGCTGTTGCTGTACCTCCATTCCCGTCACTTATCGTGTAAGTTATCACAGGTACTGCACCACTATAATTCGCTAACGGTGTAAATACATAACTTCCATTTGCATTAATGGTTATCGAGCCAACACTTGAAATAGAGAAAAGTGAACCAATTGCTGGCGTACCCACTATTCCAGAATAAGTAAATCCAGTAACGGTTAAAGTTGTTCCTGCATCAACATCACTATCGTTTGATAGCAAACCTGCACCAGATGCGGCATTTAACACGTTATCTTCCACAACTGTGGCAACATCATTTGCTGCAACTGGTAAATCATTCACCGGGTTGATGGTTATGCTTACATTATCTGTTGCAAGGGCATAAGTTGTTCCATCAAAGCCATTCCATCTAAATGTTGCTGTACCATTATAGTTAGGGTCTGGCACAAAAGTGATGTTAGCTAAAGCAGCCAAATCTATCTCTTGACCAGCAGTAATGTTAACCCCACTCAATTTTAGCAAGCCATTCGCTGGCAAGATTACCACCTGAATTTTAGTTAAGGTATTTCCATCAACATCTGTAAAACTGTTGGTAAAATCTGTAGCTGTAAAACCAATGGTCGTATCTTCATCTCCAGATTTTGCTATACTTGTTACTATTGGCGGATCATTTACAGGTGTAACCGTAATGTTTACGTTTACAGGGGTAGCATAACCGGTTCCATCATTTGCATTCCACCTAAAAGAAGTGCTACCATTAAAGTTGCTACCTGGTACAAATACCAAATTCGGAATATCAGCAGCTTGTATCTCTTGTCCGGCAGTAACCAAAGCTCCGTTTGATAGCAAAACCCCTTGAGTGGTTGACGGCAAATTGCTAATCTGTATTTTACTTAAAGCATCCCCCTCTGGATCTGAATAATTATTAGTAAAATCGTTTAAGGTGAAGGCAATTTGAACATCTTCTGCAGTAGTTTTACTAATTGGAGAAATTGTAGGCAAATCGTTAACAGATGTTAAAACGATGTTTACATTGTTATTGGTTGCTGCATAGTCAGTTCCGTCATTTCCGTTCCATTTAAAGGTAACCGGACCATTGTAATTAGCAAAAGGCTCAAACGTAAGCTGAGCTAAATTTGCTATTGGGATTTCTTGATTTACCGTTACCGCAACACCATTCAGTTTTAAGATACCCTGAGTATTTGGAGGCAATGTTTCAACTCTAATTTTTGTTAAAGCATCCCCATCTGCATCGGTAAATTGACTAGTGAAATCCGCAGCTGAGAAGGTTAAAATCACATCCTCCGCTCCTGTTTTTCCTACCACACCAATAACTGGTTTGTCATTTACTGCAGCTATCGCGATGGTGATATTTGCTGGTGAGGCAGCATAATCTACCCCATCACTTCCGTTATAACTAAATGATAAATTGCTATTGAAATTAGCTGTTGGCACAAAGGTGATTAGCGCTAAATCGGCAACTGATATTTCCTGATTAGCGGTAACATCTACACCATTTAATTTTAATAAACCTTGAGCTGGAGTTGGTAAAGTGATGATTCTAACTTTAGCCAAAGTACCATCTACATCTGTGAATTGATTGGTAAAATCTGCAGCTGCAAATGGAACCGTCGTATCTTCTGTTCCTGTTTTATTTATATCTGCAACTACTGGAATATCGTTAACTGCCTGAATATTTAATATTGTTGTTTTGGTATCTGTTAAAGGTGCACCACCTGTATTGCCCAAATCATTTATCAACGTAGTTAAAGTAACGTTTCCGTTTAGGTTGGCAAACGGGGTAAATGTTACTTTATTGGCAGCAACAAAGGCATTAATATTTGCAATGGACCCAGTAATGGTAACCAACCTTGTCCCTGAACCTCCAATTGTAATACCACTTTCACTAGTTGCTGCAAAAATACCCTGATTTGCAGGAACGCTTAGTGTAGCCGTTACTGAATTATTACCAGCATCACGATCTATAAAACTAATACCTGTAATTGTTTTCGGCGTATCTTCTGTTAACACAGTATTGGCTGGCACAGTTGCTACCGGAGGGATGTTATAGTCCTCTCTCCAATCTCTTTCTGCTGTAGCAGGTGTATCTAAATTAGGAAATGAAGATGGCGTTTGTCCATTAGTTGGATTAAAAGCAGCATCGTTGTTATCAAAGTTATTGTCTAGGCCATCTTTATCTGCATCAGCACCTGCTGCAATAACATTTGCTACACCATCATTGTCTGTATCGTATGCTTCTATCGTGTCGCTATCTCCGTCATTATCAGCATCTAGATCTAAATAGTCGGGTTGATCTGCACCGTCCGTATTTACCGGAGTTAAGCCACTTGTAGCTTCATAAGCATTGTCCAACCCATCGCCATCTGAATCAATCCCGGTTGGGGCGATATAGTTTGCAGTAGATTGCGCTTCAATGTTGTCAGGAATACCATCTCCATCAGAATCCAGATCCAGGAAGTTAGGGATTCCATCTCCATCCAGGTCACCAGCACCTTCAACAGCATCCAAAATTCCATCATTATCAGAATCAATATCTAAATAATTTGGAATACCATCACCATCGGCATCTTTCACCGTCATTGGTGTTCCCGATGGATCACCTGTTAAGCTACCCGTATTGTTATTATAATCATCAACCAGATCGTTGATTCCATCGCTATCAAAATCATTGGTAAAACCGATTCCAGCTTTTCCATCACCATCTGGATCTGGTCCGCCATTTTCTATTACATCAGTAATACCATCATTGTCAGAATCCAGGTCTAAGAAATCTGGAGTTCCATCACCATCTTTATCTCTCGGTGTATAACCGCCATTTGCAGCTAAAGGAATTCCGTTTGCATCAACCTTGTTCCCAACTAAGCCAATACCTGGCAAACCATTATTATCTGGGTCAGAACCGCCAGCTTCAAGTACATCCGGAATACCATCACCATCAGAATCAAGATCATGATAATTTGGCAAACCATCTCTACCGCCTGTATCCAATATACCGTCTACTGTATCTAAAATCCCGTCATTATCATCATCTAAATCTACTCCATCAGGCACGCCATCTTTATCATAATCTGTTGATGCCCTCCAATCTTTTTCACCGCCTGGAACTTGCGTATTTGGCATACTGGCAGGTGTTTGACCGCCATTTGTAGCATACCTGGTTACATTCGAATTCCCGTTATCATTATCATAAATATCTGCCAAACCATCATTATCTGCATCTGGCAAAACATCCATTATCCCATCTGAGCCATTTGCACCGGTTTGGTTGTTTTTTACGTCAACTTCTAGCGGACTCACTACTGCATTTTCCAACCAATCTCTAAACCCATCATTCTCCGCATCAGTATCTACATAATCCGGCGCACTACCTCCATCAATATTTGAATAACCGGAAGCAACACCTCCATTGTTGATGTCGTACGCATTATCTATCCCATCACCATCTGTATCGATACCTGTTGGTGCAACATACACCGTAGTAGGTAAACCTTCAATATTATCAATGATACCATCATTATCCGCATCGATATCCAAATAGTTAGAAAAGCCATCAAAATCGCGATCCTGATTAAACAAACTGCTAATTGCAACAAAATCTGGATCGTTTAAATCTGATAAACCATCTCCATCAGCATCTACTATCGGTCCAGTTCCAATGATACCATCGTTATCACCGTCTACAATGTAGAAAGCGGCTTCGTAATTATCAGGAATACCATCTGCGTCGGAATCAAGATCTAAATAATTAGGTTTTCCATCTTTATCTTTATCCTGAATTACTAATGCCGTTCCGCCTGCTGCCGGATCTAATGAATCCAGCAAGCCATTGCCATTCACATCTACAAAGGTTCCGATTCCAAACCTACCATCTTTATTAGGGTCATTTGCAGGATTTCCGTTAGATTCAATCGCATCAACAATGCCGTCATTATCAGAATCAACATCTAAATAATTTGGAATGCCATCACCATCTTTGTCAATATTACCTTCAACGATATCTGTTATACCATCGTTATCATCGTCCAAGTCAATTGTATCCGGCACACCATCTCGGTCTGAATCTATGGTCAAATTAATAGCGGTGGAATTAACTGCTGCACAAGCATTATCAGATTGTGTGATAGCCGCCCTGTACTTGTAACCTTCCATCGTTTGATCAACTTTGGTGATGGTTAGCGAGGTAGTTGTAGCGCCACTATAAATTGCATTATTTGCGATATTAGTAAAGTTTGCGCCATTATCTGTACTTACTTGCCATTGAATTTGGCGTGTACCAGAACCACCAGTTGCTGCTACCGTAATGGTAAGATTGCTTAAAGCCCTTACATTCTGGTTAACCGGTTGCGTAGTAATTGTACTTGCCGTACCCACTGTAATTACAACAGGAGTTGTAGTTGGAGATTGGCAAGTTACTGCCCCTACCGTAGAAACTGTAGTTCTGCGGTATTGGGTGGTTTGAGTTAAAACACCTGGTGAATAGGTTGCTAAGTTTGCCCCAGAAATAACTGTCCAACTTGTTCCGTTCAAAGAACTTTCCCAGATATAAGCTATTGTTCCGCCACCAGTTCCGTTAGCTGTAGAAGTAATTGGAGCGGCAGTAGTATTAGCACAAATAGTTTGATTAGCGGCAATTGTTCCTGCAGTTACTACGCTTTGTACAGTAACATCAATGTTGAAAGCAGTACCAGAACAGTTATCTAAAACTGGCGTTACCACATATCTTACCACAGCATTGGCTGATGAAGAGTTAGTTAATGTTTGACTGATTGGTGCAGAAACCGAAGTGGTTTGATTACTAAAACCTGTAACCCCTGTTCCACTTAATATACTAGCTGTCCAAGTATATTTAAGATTGGCATTTGATGTTGTTGGTGTAACCGAGAACGAACTGCTACTACAGATAGCAGCTGGATTAACCGCAGACGCTATAATTGTTGGTCCAACGGTAACAGTAATTGTAAACGCATTTCCAGCACAAAGTCCATTTGTTGGCGTTACCGTATAAATTAAAGTTGCAGTGGTAGTTCCTGTATTTGTTAACGTCTGACTAACCGATGTTGCTGCCGTTCCACTGGTTGCGCCAGTAACGGTTCCGCCAGAAATTGAAGGTCCCGACCAAGTATAAGTTGTTCCTGCAGGTGCCTCAACTGGTTGAAAATTGAAAGTGCCACTCACACACAAATTATAAGTTTGATTAGAGATAGCTGGTCTTTGTGTAACACTAACCGTAAATGGTGAAGATGCAGCTTCAACACAACCGCCACCTGTGACAATTGCCCTGTAGGTTGTAGTTACATTTAGATTGGTATAATTTAAAGTTGCTGTTGTATTTGCAGGGGTATAAGTAATCCAAGTTGTACCTCCATCTGTAGAATATTCCCATCTCACTACCGATGCGGTTGTTCCACTCAAAAGTAAAGTACCATTACTTCCACTACAAACACTTGCCGTACCAGTGATTGTACCAGTTGAGGTGACAACAATAGTATGTGTAGCAGTTTTAGGCGAACATCCAGCAGCAGAAGCGGTTACGATTGCAGTTCCTGAGAACAATGAAGAAAACGTTACTTCTCCAGTTGTGGCATCAATTACAGCTTGCTGACTTGTAGTGTTAATACTATAAGTTATCCCCGTTGAGTTAGTCGCAGTGGCCGAGTAAGTTTGAGTTCCTGCGCCTTGGCATCTGTTAGAAGCCAATCCTGCTGCAAATACCGGCGTTGCCACTATCCCATTTACTTGAATTGTTCCAGAAGCGGATACGTTAGGACTTCCACCTGTTGAAGTAACAACATAACCTTTTGGACCGGTTGTAGTAGCAGTTGGTGTACCAGAAATGGTTAGCACCTTGGTTGTACCGTTATAACTTGCAGTAACTCCAGCAGGTAAACCCGTTACATTCGCTCCAGTTGCTGTACCTCCAATTGCATAAGTAATATTGGTTATGGCAGTATTAATACAAACTGTTTGCGCATCACTAGGTGGTGTGGTAGATGAGGTTAGTGAAATTGAAGTAATAGGAACTACGGTTACAGTGCTTACATCATTGGCAGTATTTGGATCTGATTGAGAACCCGTGATTGTAGCAGTATTTGTGTAATTACCTGATGAATTTACTTTTGCAGTAATTACTAAGGTAGCTGATCCATTTGGCCCCAAAGACCCGATATTCCATATCCCATTTGTGCCACTATATGAAGTACCTGTTGAGGCAACACTGCTAATAAAAGTATAACCTGACGGCAATAAATCGGTAGCCGAAACACCTAACGCAGTACCTACACCAGTATTTGAGGCTGTTAAAGTAAAACGAACGGTACCATTTATTGGCGGATTTGGATCATCAACTGTTTTGGTAATACTTCTATCTACGTTACAAAGCGCAATTGTAATAGGCACAGATTGTGCAGATATTCCACAACCTAAATTTGTTGTTAATGAATAAGAACCAGATTCTGTAGGCGAAAATGTACGGTTAGTTGCACCTGCTATAGGAAGACCATTTAAGAACCATTGATAAGGCCCAACAGCTGTAGGATCAGCAGAAAGTGTTGCACTAGCGCAGCTACCTTGTGTTAAAATTGGTTTAATTGATTGTTCTGGTAATGGTGTGATAAAACTCGACATCGAGTAACCTGATCCACTTTGAACCAATACGGCATTTACCCTCGAACCACTTGTAAAAGTTAGAGACGCAGGTGAACCTAGATTTGTATTGGTAAAGTCGATTAAGTAAATACCCGTACTACCTAATTGTCTCCTAACTCCTACTCCCGCAACTGATTCTAGATCTACATTGGTATAATTTGTAGTCGCACTTCCTGTAGTAGTTAATAATATTTTGTCTGTCGCACTTTTGGTGGTGATGTAGCCAAAATATGGCAGATCTGATCCATCATTATGTCGAAATTTATATGTTTTAGCTATCAAACTTCCTCCGCAACTGGCAATTGGGGCCAAGGTTAACATATCAACCTCGCAGTTATTTGCCGTACCAGAATAAGCAACTACATTTTTTGTAGCAGAAATTTTTGAGGCAGAATACTGTACTCCAACCTGGTTAGAGCCATTAGCAGTAGCTCCAGGAATACCATTGGCAAAAGTGACAAAACTACCTGCGGCAACTAGTGTATAACTATTTGTTGAGGCTAAAGTTCCGTTTAGATTATAATTGGTAACGGTAACTGTTGTATTTGGCAATGTGGCAACCACAGTAGTTTGTTCTGCTACGTTGTTACCCGCACTTCTAATAACCAGGTATTCGTTACCCAAGGAGTTAACTGGCGGAACAGGGTTATAAACTCCATCGCCACAACCCAGTGGGGTATCAATATGTGCTCCAGAATTCATTACAGCTGCTGCCGAACTTTCTACCAAAGAGCCAATCGCACCTTGAAACAAATAACTCTGACCTGCATTTAAGGTTACTAATGCGGTACCATTTAACCTAACGGTAGTATTATTTTCAAGAGCCATGATACTGTAAATAGGCTTTTGAGTTGAACCATTTAAGTTTCCGTCTCGGTAATACCCTACCCTAAAAGCCGTACCAACAGCTGCATCTCCGAAACTAAATAATGCTGCATTTCCCTTACCATTTGCATCATTAAACTGATCTGACGCCACATTTCTAACATTCACAGAAATAGGATTTGTCCCTTCTACAATCATACCGCGGTCAGAAAGAACAGTGTTCAAACTATTCAGTACCAAGGTGTTTGGATCACCAACAAACCTGTAAACCGCTGGGGAGGTTGGTGTTGGTGTCAGCGTGGTTACAACTGTACCATCACTCTTTTTAACTGTAACAGTCGTATTCGCAACATTTGTTGTAACAATAAGCTCATTCGCTCTTGTCCAGTATTGCCAAGGCGCTGGTGCAATGTAATGTGTTTTGTAAGTTTGAGCGGAAGCTGTACCCAAAAATAACAATAGCGAAAAAACTAGAAAGATGAGCAAACAACTAAAACATTTTACAAACTTCTTCGTTAAATAATTGTTAATACGAGAAGAGTTTTGTGTGAAGCCACACAAAGAGGGTAAATTTTTATTCATACGGGGGACGATAAAGTCTACAACAATTGGGGTGATGTAGTATTTTTTAAGCTTGTCTGTTGGTTAAACGTACATACGTAGGTCTAAACACTATGGTTTTAAAAGACAAACTTTTATTTCCTTAGCTTACAGTTTGGGCATTAGGCCGCGAAGATATTACATTCCTTTGTCAAAATAATGTAACATGTATTTATTTTGTAGTATTAATAATACATAAGTTGGAATGTTTGATCTATGTCATTAAACTTATTCGATTAGACCGATTCAGACGGTGTTTTTGAAACACCAACTTTTAAGAATTATTGATCTAAATCAAATTTTTACTAACAACTGAAGGTTGTAATATTTTTTGACCCACAGTATTAGCCAAAATTTAGTTTAAAATTCCACCGATATAATAGTTTTGATCAATAGTTAAGCGTTAAACTAACGACTTACTCAATTTCCCTTTATTAAATTGGATACTGAAGTGCCTAATTTCGATTTCAAAAATATTTCGAATACTTTCCATCTAAACAAACAATTTCCCTAGCTATCTGTATTCTTAAAATGAGAATAATTTTGGCGCTTCCAATTGCTCTTTTAGCCATCGCCTGTCACAATACCAATCCAGAAAAGGGTTCGGGCGGGAATAAAGTCGATAAGCAGGTCACATTATCAAATGATGCGATTGTAGATTCCACCAAAGCACTGCTGGATCAATCTTTCGAATTGGACCAGAAACATATCGACGGAATGATCTCGAATACTGAATATGATCAAAATAAAAAATCTTTAATGACTACCTTTAATGTGCTTTATAAAAGTTTGTCTCCAGCCGATACGCTAAAAGTGACCGAGTATCGCATTCAGAAAGAGGCAATAATTAAAGAAGATTCTACCAAAAAGACTAAAGCATCAAGATGGGAATAGAAAAAGTGGAAGATCCCAAAGATCATCCAAAACCTGTTGGAAAATTCGCTCAAACATTCATCAACCTCTACGAGGTTTTCCGTTTTATTGGCCGTTTTTTTAAGGAAGCATTTTTGCCTCCGTACGAGTTTAAGGAATTAATGCGTCAATGTTACGAAATTGGTTATCGTTCAGCTTTATTAATTTCAACCACCGGCTTTATTACAGGATTGGTTTTTACAAAACAATCGCGTCCATCCTTGTCAGAATTTGGCGCAACATCCTGGCTCCCATCGTTGGTGGGAATTGCCTTATTAAGAACCCTTGCTCCGCTGCTTACAGGCCTAATTGCCGCTGGAAAAGTTGGTTCGAGCATTGGTGCGGAGCTTGGATCAATGAAGGTAAGCGAACAAATTGACGCCATGGAGGTCTCGGCGACAAATCCATTCAAATTCCTGGTATCAACCCGGGTAATGGCCGCTACCATTACCATGCCCATACTCACCTTTTATACAGCAATGGTAGGCATGTTGGGTGCCTTACTTAACGTGTCCGTTAACGAAGGCACTAGCGCAACTACATTTTTTCAAAGCGCCTTAGAAAGCATCACTTTCCTCGATATTATTGCATCAACCTTCAAAGCCATTCTTTTTGGTTTCACTATTGCAATAGTCGGTTGTTATCAGGGTTACAATTCATCAAAAGGCACTGAAGGTGTAGGTAAAGCTGCTAATTCATCGGTAGTAACGGCAATGTTCCTTATTTTTATTGAGGAAGTAGTTTGCGTACAAATTTTCAGTTTGTTTAACAGCTAATCGCATGGTACAAAAAGAAATCTTAAACAGCACCGAAAAGGTGATCGA
The DNA here is from genome assembly GCF_979258665.1 of Pedobacter sp. AC163. Taxonomy (NCBI): domain Bacteria; kingdom Pseudomonadati; phylum Bacteroidota; class Sphingobacteriia; order Sphingobacteriales; family Sphingobacteriaceae; genus Pedobacter; species Pedobacter sp. AC163. The sequence continues at coordinate 586,884 of NZ_OZ409872.1, forward strand.
GATCAAAAATCTCTATAAGGCTTTCGGCAGCTACCAGGTATTGGAAAATGCTTCTCTCGATCTTTACAAGGGAGAAAATTTGGTGGTTTTGGGTAAATCCGGAACAGGAAAATCCGTGTTGATTAAAATCATCATCGGTCTGCTCAAACCAGATTCAGGCCTGGTAAATGTATTAGATCATGTTGTAGATGATATTTCTTACGAACAATTATTGGCACTCCGCCTTCGGGTAGGTTTCTCTTTTCAAAATAGTGCGCTTTATGATAGTATGACGGTAAGGGAAAACCTGGAATTTCCTTTGGTAAGAAATCGCAGGGATTTGAGCAAACAGGAAGTTAAAGATTTAGTGGAAGAAATGCTTGATGCAGTGGGGTTATCGCAAACCATCAATCAAATGCCTTCCGAGCTTTCCGGGGGACAACGAAAAAGGATTGGAATTGCCCGAACGTTGATTTTGAAACCGGAAATCATGCTTTATGATGAGCCTACTGCAGGGCTGGATCCAATTACATCTAAAGAAATAAACAAACTGATCAATACCGTACAGGAACGTTACCATACCAGCGCAATCGTAATTACCCACGATTTAACCTGTGCTAAAGAAACCGGGAACAGGGTAGCCATGTTGGTCGAACGTAGTTTCGAACGTCAGGGATCTTTCGACGATATTTTCAATTCCGGAGATCCGCAAGCACAACCATTTTTTGATTATAATTTTATACAGTAACCATGAACGATAATAAGAAGAAAATAACTGTTGGAATATTTATTGCCATTGGCATTTTGATATTCGTTTTTGCCATTTTTACTTTAGGTAGCCAAAAGAAAACCTTTGTTAAAAGCTTTACCTTGAGTGTTGTTTTTAACGATATCCAGGGATTGAAAAAAGGAAACAATGTATGGTTTTCTGGTGTTAAAATCGGCACAATCAAAAAGATTGAATTTTTTGGAACCTCACAGGTACGCGTATTTCTGAGCATAGAAGAAGATGTGCATAAATACATCCATAAAGATGCGGGTGCAAGCATTGGTGCCGATGGTTTAATCGGAAATAAAATTGTGGTGATCACCGGTGGAAATCCAAAATTTCCTTTCGTGGAAGACGGCGACGTGCTGAAGGTAAATAATTCCTTATCTACTGATGACATCATGAAAACCCTTCAGGTAAACAATAAAAACTTAGTCGACGTAACCGGCGACTTCAAAATTCTTGCCCATAACCTGGTAGATGGAAAAGGTGCTGCTGGTGCACTCCTTTCTGATGAAAAGTTGGCCCAGGATTTTAAAACAATGGTTGCTAACTTGAATAGAATAACAGCTTCAACTGCGCAAACAGCACAAAGCTTAAACACATTCGGGAAAACACTGAATACCAAAAATGGCTTAATGGATAAAATGATGACGGACACGGCGGTATTTGCTAAGCTGGAACGCTCTGCCAGCACACTACAAAAAACTGCTCAATCGGCATCTGTAATGGCGGCTAACTTAGAAAAGGCTTCTGGAAAATTAAATAGTAACGATAACGCAGCAGGTTTACTGCTTAACGATGCTAAAACTGCCGATCAGGTAAGGGCAATTATGATCAATCTGGAAAAAAGCAGCAAGAAGCTAGATGAAGATTTAGAAGCTTTACAAAGCAACTTCTTGCTTCGCGGTTTCTTTAAAAAACGTGCCCGTGATTCAGTAAAAAACAAGTAAGAGATACTTCAATCGTTCATTATCCCAAACGCTGGCAAAATGATGAAGAAATGGCTATTGATTATTGGAGCAATTCTGATCCTTCTAATCTGCTTGCTCTTTACCCAAAGAAAGAACTTGCTGGAAATTGGAACAAGTCATGGAACATCTAAAAGTCCGTTAAAAAGATAGGCTCTCCTTAGATGAATCGCAATTAGCTAAAACTTTTAACTTTCGAGCTTTGTTAAACAGTTAAATAAAAGAATTATCATGGAAACGAAGGAAAAAGATCAAGATAAAGGGAAAGCTAAAACTTCAGGAACATCCAAAGAGAAAGCAAGTTTTGACCAGAATGGAAAGGGTGCTTCCGAAAAATATGGCCAGGCAGGAGATAGTCCTAACGAATCTGGTGAAGAAGGTACTGGAACAACAAATGAAAATAAAAAATAAGGATGCTTGGGAGCAATCCTTATTTTTCGTAGATGCTCATCTTCTCGGCAAGTTCAATAATACTTTTAATTTTCAGCTTTTGGAACAACCTCAATTTATAAGTACTTACAGTTCCCATTTGCAAATTAAGTTGATTGGAAATTTCCAACACCCCAACACCTTTGGTCAGCAATTCGGCAACTTCTAGCTCTCTTCCAGATAGCTTTGTAAACGGATTATCTGCATCGTTACCTAAAATACTATTAAACATATTTTCCTTTACGTTGCGGCTAGAGTAACGGCTACCTGCTAAAATGGTGGTAATGGCTGTTACAATTTCAGACTCTTCAGCGTTTTTAGTTAAATAACCCGAGGCTCCTGATTTTAGGTAAGGTACTGCGTAAATGTTTTCATTTAGGGAGGAGAACACCAATATTTTAGCATTGGGTTGAACCATTTTAATTTGATCAATTACCTTTAAATTATTGCCTCCAGGCAAATTCACATCGATAATGATTAGGTTGGGTGCTTTCTCGGTTTCTATAAGCGCTTGCTCTAGTGTTGCCGCATGGATAATTTCTACTCCAGCCCAAAAATCCGATATTAAGCTTTTTAAACCTCTGCGAATAATCTCATGGTCATCGGCAATTAGCACAGTAAAGGTACTTCCAGTATTCTTTGCTTTCATGTTAATTAGATATTTTGCAATTTAATAAATTGTTTCGTTTTTATAGTATTTTGTCTGTTTTTTTATTCATAAAAAGACACTTTTTTATCAATTAAGTCTGTAAATCTTATCTTACAGATTCCAGGATATGTATCTAAAACACCCTTGGTGTTGCCATTCTGATATTTGGCCTGATGAAGGAATAGGCAATCGAAATTTCATGTGTGCCTCCGCTATATCCTTGCAATGGACCAATTGAAAAATCATATCCATAACCTATTCTTAACCTTTCGGATGGAAAAATCTGAATCGCGGCTACTGCTGAATTTCGTTGAGATAAATCTTTTTGAAGATAACTTTTATCGTAAAGCTTCACACCTGTACGATATGATCCGCCAACCCACAAAAATTCTTTGACCATTAAAAAAGCATTCACATCTAAACTCGTTGGTCCGCCCCTATCATCTTTTAAAAGGAAAGATGGCTTAATCTGGAAATCCTCATTTATTGGAAACAAAGCACCAGCAGTTAAATAAAAATGTGGCTTTGGCTGTGGTATAAACGCATAACGATCAATATCAATATAGGCAGCAATTAAATTATCAGCAGAAAAACCTGCATAAAATTTATCGTTTGCAAAATATACACCTGCTCTGGCATCGGGCAAAATGGTACTCTGTACACCAACTGGCTGAAAAGGTTCTGGATCGTTTGGGTTTAGCATCGAACCATCAATACCCAATTGAACCATACCAACCCCTAAACCTAAAGCCAACCGAGAGCTACCATCATTATTCAATCTAATACGGTAAGCGTAGTTTCCATATAAGGCCAGATTGGTTTGTGCTCCCAGTTTATCGCTAGATACCTGAAGCGCCAAACCTACATTTCCATCGTTCGCAATAGCATCTACGGCTAACGACATACTTTTCGGTGCACCAGTAATCCCTGTCCATTGACTGCGGTAAAAGCTGTGAACATTCAAAACCTCTTTATACCCCGCATAAGCCGGATTAATATAGATGCCATTGAACATGTACTGGCTATACTGTGCGTCTTGCTGGGCAGAAACTGGTTTTACAAAAAACAAGATGGAACACCCGATTAACAATAATATTTTTTTCATTCTCACGATATCCATTAGTTTTTAAATGCACGAATTAACGTGATGTATCCCTTAAATACCTGCCAAGGCGAAGAAGCATTTTCTTTAACTCTCAACAAATAATAGTAAGTACCTTCATTCAGGCCTTCGCCAGTCCAGTTATTTTGATAGTTACTTGATTTATAGACTTCGTTACCCCAACGGTTTACAATAACCAGGTCGTTTTGCGAGAACAAGTTAAGACCACGGATTTCGAACATATCGTTGGTACCATCACCATTAGGTGTAAATAAGTTTGGTATAAATAGGTTGCTTCCGGAAATAGAATGCTTGGTAAAAAAAGCTCCATTTGCCGCCATATCTGCTCCAATGAGCACACTCGACCGGGTATGAACACCTAACGATGGGTTTGTCCCGGCTACGATATCCCAATTGGAATTACCTAAATAGCGGGCAATGGTAGCGGTGGCATCAACGAATTTAGAACCGTTTGTATTTTGATTGTGTTGAAGTGTAATCGTGGTTTGAACAGGTACTGATGAATAAATATTCCAGGTACGATCCATTCCCTGAACAGTGGTTATTCCAGGAAGGTTGGCACCCGTGTAATTTTGTACACTGACATAAAGTTTGCCTGCCGCCTGAGGTGTTAACGTTGCGGGAGTATAATCGCCTTCAGCAATACCAACCGGAAAAACGAAGGTTGAACTTCCTGAAAACTCTTTAACCATGTGCCCGGAGATACTGTTACCGGTAACTACCATTCTATTTTGGCTATAATTGGTAATTTTTCCAGCATCATTAAAAACGAGGTTGCTGCCATTCAAGATAATGTTGGCATTGTTCTGTGCCAAATCTAGCGTACCCCCAATATTAAGCGTGGCTGCAAGCACACCCGATGGATTAGCTGTTCCATAACCTGGATCAGCAATATCACTCAGCGTAGCACTGTTTCTATTGTGGTGCTCGATTAACAGATTGATGAAATTACTATTGTTTCCATCAATTATCGTTGAACTCGATGGCATATCAGCATAAAATGGATTGTCTCCAGGATTATAAATTACAATCTTACCCGAGCCAGAGAATTTTGCACCAGGTGCAATCCAAATGTTTTTACTATAAATTTCCAATGTTCCATCGATAACCCAATTTGCATTGGGCCCAAAATAGGTACCTTCCGCATAACGGCTTTCCGTATTTCCTACCGAAACAATTACAGCAGAATCATCTACAGTTTTACTTCCTGCACCAGTTTGCGCATAAATTTTTACAGTTCCAATAGACAGAAAAATCAAAAGTAGAATAGGTATAATTTTCTTTATCATTTTCTGAGATTAATTTTTGATGATTTTTGCCGGAAGCATTGGATTAGTGATGATATTACAAAGTCGCACATCCATTATGGCTTCTGCAGAATACATTACACAACTATTAGCTGATGTTAGCTTTGCTCTAATTTTCAATTGATCAATATTAATAGAAGGATTATCAATGGTTAGAGTAGATCCGCTTGACACCAATTGATTTTGAAAAGTTGCAGCAGTTAACGTTGTCCAGGTGCTTGTTGTGGTATTGAAATATTCCCAACTCACCTGGTTGGCATTGCTTTGAATAACTAAAGTTTGGATGTTGTCAGCACAAACAGAAAAATCTGTCAGGTTTTGAGTGATTACAGGCATTGCATAAACTTCTACAGTAAAGCTAACTTTTGGACCATAGCAGGTTACATTATTCTGCGTTGTACCTTCCGCTACCTGGTAAGTGTAAATTCCTGCTGCAGTTGGCGCCGGCGGATTGGCTAAAGGTGTTGTACTATTATTATCGAAGTAATACAATTGATAGCCCTTCGTCGATCCTACAGATGACAGTTGAACGTTAAGCGGTACAGGTGAGCCGATACAATATTGAATATTTGCAGCAGTTGGTTGAGTACTTACTATCTCTACTACCGTTTCTAAACTTAGGTAACACCCAATAGGCATTCCACTTAAAACTGCATAATATTTCGTAGCGATTCCAGTAGGATTTACAGCAAAATTGCCGGTAACCTCTGTAGCTAAATAGCCTGCTGTTCCTGGCTGTTGAGTATAAAACTTCGTTCCTGCCGGATAACTTGAAGTGATGGTAGCCCGAGGAATTACATTATTAACTACTGAACAAAATGCTTTAAATTGTTTAGAACCATTGATTACATCATTAGGACAAGCGTTCAAAAATGCCTGTGATGGTACAATGGTTAAGGTAAAAGGATCGCGAATTGGCGTGTTACCGCAATCGGAATTGTAACCGATAACAAATCCATTATTAATGGGAATGCCTGAGTTGGTTCCAGTACCTGTAAAAGTTCCATCAAGATTGATAGATAAACCACATGCGCCACCAGTTTTAAGAATTGTACAATCATTGGTAACCCGGATGCTATATTTCAGTTGCGCAAGGATCGTATTAGGGTCTGTTGGCTTAATTAAATTACCTACTGTCCACTTCAATACCCCTCCTGGCGTAACGTTCGGGTCTGTTGCACCCGATGGGTGTGACCAGGTAACCGAACCGCTTCCTACCGTTACACTGGAACTTACATAATGCGCATTAAATGGTATTGGTATTTCTACCACACCGTTACTGATAGGCTCAGTACCTTTATTATAAATTGTTGAGGTAAACTCTATGTTTTGATTTGGATCTACTGTACCTCCATTGGGTACGCTGGATACGTTTGCATTAAAAACCTGAACCTCCGGAATGTAAGCATCAACGGCAAAAGTAATATTGAAAATATTATAGTAATCTCCACTGGAGCCATAACGAAAAGATGTAGCGGTTTGATTATTATTAATTAATACATTACCAGTATTATTGAGATTGAACATAGCGATGTCAATCCCATCATTATCAACATTATTAGGAACCCTCGGGTTTCCTCCTGTAAAGATTGAGGAGTTGAAGAAATTATTTGTACTATTCGATCCGTGAGATAGGGCAGTGAAGTTACCGGACAGCCTTTGTTGAATACTAAAATAATCACCGGTTAAAGATCTATCTCCTTCACCCGCCATCATCCCCATTTTTATATTTACATTACCATTCTGTACAGCTTGAAATCCAGAAACATCTAATGTTCCGTAATTACTACTGGAAGAAGAACCTTTAACATAACCAAAACCATCGAACACCGTAATGTTGCGCCAAGGTAAAGCCGCATTTTCGTAAACAATCACGAGTCCCCAACCAGAATAATAACCAATCCTAGGATTGCTAAGACCATCTGAACCCTCGAAAGTTGCTATGTTGGCTACAGCGTAGGTACCCGTTTTTGCAGCACTCACTAAATCAGTTACATCATAAAAACCCGCATACATTCCCGAAACATCCGATCCACCATAAAAAATATCAGTGGCGGTGAGGTCAACATAATTTGTTGCGCCTGGCACTTTAAATTTTACAGTTTTTTTGTTCATGCCATTGCCTGCATTCCCAACCTTACTAAGCACATCTCCCGAATTATCATCCCCTCTACCTGTCCAATAAAGACCAGCGAATACAATTTTTGTACAGGCTAAACTGGCGTTAGATGGTAGCACAAAATCAGCAGATGATGAGTTTTTAATACTCGTATTTAATAAGTCTCCTGGCAATTTATTAAACACCATATTAGAGGCATTATCCGGCCCGGTAGCACTTTTGGCATTTGCGTTTCCAATCATATTAAAATCTCCTTGGAGATTATAAATAGATTTACCTTGATAGCTCCCGGGTGCTAACGTAGAAATTCGTGGTGTGAACGCTTTCTTCACCAACGCTTGAGAGAACGCTTTGAAATTCAGACCAAGTAATCCAAGAATTACTATAATTCTTAATCCAGCAGTTAAGTTTATCTTTGAATTGATTTTCATGGCTGCTTGTATTAAGAAGAAGTATTTGTTTTGTTAAGGATAACTTGTATTTGATCTGATAAAGCGGAAGAAGAGAGTAGATCTGCTAGAAGTTGCTTTACTTCTTCCACGCTTATTCCATCACTACTATTAATCAATAAATACTTAAGATTTGGAAAACCAGCTAAGTAACTATCGTCAAATTTAAATGCTTTACCCTTTTCTATATTCAATGAAATTACTTCTACTGTTTTGTAAGATTTTGACAACTCTGTGTTCTTAAGCTGTTCAATTTGTTGGTAGCTTAATTCCACCGTTTTAAACGAACCTTTGTCAGCCCACAGTAGGATTTCTTTACCAGTTTCAGAAATAAAAATTTTAGGAACAGTACCAAAAAACAGCATATTAATCTCATCCTTTTGTGTGGATGAAAAATCCTTTACGTGCTCACTGTATGTCTCTATTTTGGTAATCTGTGCTTTCGCTTTAATAGTAAAGCATAAAATCATTACCAATATTAATTGCGTTAATCTTTTCATGGCTTTGATTATTTAACAACAAATACAATGTTAGCGAATGAGGTAGTTTTTGCTTTTCCGGTTACGTTATAGGTCATTATGCCATTCGCATTAACCGAAGTAACCGTAATTACCGCAGCATCTACATAGGTAACATAGTATTCTAAATCTGTAGGATTTAACAGGAATGGAATGCTCTTTGCTGACCCGGTACTATTCATTGTACCTGGTACATTTTCAAATTGTGCTTTATAGAGGTTATAAAGATTTACAGTTTTTCCGGTGCTAATTGTTGCGACATCCAATACGATTGATGGCATATAAAACCACTTAGGCATAGCAGCATTGGCCAGTTTCAAAACTCCACTTGTTGGATCGGCTACTACAATTTTATCGGTGGTTGTGCCTGTTGTAGGTAAACCAGCGATAGCTAGAGTGTTTGATCCGTTTGTAGTAATGGCAGTTGGTGTAGTTAAAGCACCTCCAAGCTGAATATTGTTAGCTGTTTTGGTTAAACCATTGTTTGCAGTAGTATTGTCTCCCAATGTTGATTGATCAACCCACTGAGTTGTTCCAGCAGCATTTGTAATTAAAACCTGCCCGGTTGTGCCAGTTGTGATTTGATTATTAGTCACTTTACCCCCAATATTCGAGAGTGTTAAATTTGCTTCCACAACATCAACAGAAAATGCTTTCAAGGCAGCCCCTACCGGAGTTCCGCCTAACACTACTTTACTACTTCCAGCAGTAACATTTGCGCCAGTTGTAATCGCAGCAGCATTCACTGAAAGTGCACCATCTGTAGCAACAACTACTGAACCATTACCTTGTTTAACTACTCCTGAAGCAGTGCCATTTGCTGTAGCAACACTAACCGTATAAGCTGTATTTCCAGTTGCGTTTGGAGCAGGTGGCGTTACCGAAACATTTGTACCTGCAACAACTGTTGTTGTTTTTTGTGCAGCCTGTATTGCGGGAGTTAAATCTAAAGCTGGTGTTGTGGCTTGTCCATTTACGGTACTGATTAATTTATTATTTGCATCAAGTGTTAAGGTATTGGAATTGATAATCGTAACACCTGTTCCTGTTGTTCCATTTACAGTTGTAGTTAATGTATTAAGGTTTGAGCCATTGCTCACAACAGTCGGCGGAACAAGAGTAGATTTATCTACCCACGAACCAACATTCCCTGCACCAACTACCATCACTTGCCCGGCTGTGCCACCTTTAATCTGGCTTGCATTCAAGTTTAATTTTGTTTCATCAACATCTATTGAGAAAGCTTTCAATGCTGCTCCTGCGGGAGTACCGCCTAATTTTATTTTATCACTGCCAGTAGTAACATCTTTCCCTGTAGTAATTGTATTTGCATCAACAGTTAAAGTACCAGTTGCATCGATGGCCAAACCTGTACCAGGCTTAACTGCACCAACAACCGAAGTAGTAGCCACATTAGTATTCACTACATAGTTAGTGTTTTTTCCAGCTGTGCTTGAAGTAACTGTAGTATTCACACCATTCGATAAAGAAGTTGTAAACTGTCCAGCCTGGATTGCACCATCATTTACTTCTACTTTGTATGCTGTGTTATTTCCAGCTAAAGTTGAACTAACCGTAGTCGTTGTACCATTCACTACTGAACTTGTTTTCTGAGCAGCAGCAATTGCTGGGGCTAAATCTAAAGCTGGTGTAGTAGCAATTCCGTTAACTGTACTGATCAATTTTTTGTCAACATCTAGTGTTAATGTATTTGAATTAATAATATTTACTGCCGCTCCTGTTTTGCCATTTACAGTTGTAGTTAAGCTGTTCAAATTTGAAGTATTGCTTACTGTGGTTGCGTCAACTTTATTAATCCATTCCGTACCAGTACCAGCGGCATTTGTAGTTAATAATTGTCCAGCTGTTCCTGGCTTAATAGAAAGACTAACATCTTTAAGCGTTGCTCCATTACCACCTGTTACATTAATATCAGTACCAGTGATTGCTTTTGTACTGACTACACTGGCATCAGTAATGGCTTTATAAGTTACGTTGCCAGCGGCATCTGCAGTGGCTACTTTGTTTGCATCAGTTCCATCAGTTGCCGCGCCAAGTTTTGTCGCCGTCACCGCTTTATCTTTTATGTTGATCGTTACATCTTTTAATAGTGACGTAGGCGCATTGGCAGATAAAGATAAATCTGTAGAACTTAAAGCTTTACCGGTAGTAATTGCAGCAGCATCAACCGAAAGTCCGCCATCTGCAGCCACTACAACAGAGCCATTACCTTGTTTCACCACACCTAATGTTGTACCATTTGCAGTAGCAACGTTTACTTTATATTGATCGGCTACAGTACCAGAACCGGTAACAGTTGTGTTGGTACCGTTTACTAATTTAGTCTCAGCACCAGTTACCAATGTAGTTAAATCAGTGTAGGTTACATTTCCAGCTGCATCAGCTGTCGCGATACGATTTACAATGGTACTTGTTCCAGCTGTTAACTTAGCTGCCGTAACATTTTTATCTTTGATATCTGAAGTTTCAACCGCATCAGTTGCAATTTTAGCAGTTGTGATTGCATTGTCGGCAATGCCTAACTTCACGTCTTTTAAAACTGCATCTGTTCCGTCGCCGGCCGGACTATTAACTGTAATTCCCTCGCCGGTAATCGATTTTTTATTTGCAAGCGATGTTGCATCAAACGTTTTGTAAGTTACACCACCTGTTCCATCTGCTGTGGCCAACTGACCAGCAGTAGCACCATCAGAATTTAACATGGCCGCTGTAATTGATTTTGATTTAACAGTGGCAACTACATTTTTCAAAGTTGCACCAGTACCATCAGCAAATGTAATTTGATCAGAAGTTAAGTTACCAGCATTCAAAACATCGGTAGCGCCCACTGTAGGTTTTTTACCTATCCAGGCTCCGTTTTCGAAAGTTAATACCTGGCTAGCTGTTGGAGCAGTTGCACTCACAGGCGTACCTTGCAATTTTTCAACTTTGGTTGCATTTGCTGCTCCCGTTACGTCTCCTGCTAAAGTAATATTAGCCAGATCAGCTGCGACAGTATATGTTGTTACAGCTCCAGCAGTTACCGGTGTTACAGTTGTACCTGTACCAGCCGCTACAACTGTAGTTTTTTGACCAGCCTGAATAGCATCCTTTAAGTCAACTGGAGCACCTGTTGTACCATTTACAGTAGTTGTTAATGAAGTTCCTATTACATTGTTACTTACTGTTGTACTGCCAGCAATTCCATCCACTGTAGACCAAACCACATTTCCAGCCCCATCATATCCTAAAACAAGTTTACTTGTACCTGCAGGAGCATTGATTTTTTTAGTTGTGATGGAGTTATCGTTAATTTTAAGATCAGTAGTTTCTAAAACAGCACCAGTTAAAGAATTTGTGTTGTTAACGCTAATAATTCCATCTGTAGTGATGTCTTTTTTACCAGTTAAGGTGCCTGGCGTAAGATTTTGATAAGTCACCACGCCACTTGCATCAGCAACCCCTACTCTTCCCACTGTTCCTGCTCCGGCATCAAGTTTTGTCGCAGTAATCGCTTTATCTATTACCTTTTCAGTAGTCACTGCATTATTTGCGAGTTTAGCTGTAGTAATCGCAGCATCTTTCACTTCAACCTTGTATTCTGTATTTCGTGGATTTGCAATACTTGCAGCAGATGTTATGCTAGTAGTTACACCATCGACAACGCTAGCCGTTAATTGATTGGCTTCAACCAGATCCTTGATGGCGATGGTTGTCGCATTACCTTTTGAATCGGTATAGGTTAAAACATTATTGGTTTTATCATAAACTAAAGCGGTAGTGTTCAATGGTAATGAAGTCACCAAACCTTTTCCGTCTGTGTAGTTTAAAGTGTTCGTCGTTTTATCGTAAGCCAAAGCGCCGTTGTTCAGATCAAGATCAGTTTTCAAACCTTTTTCATCTGTATAGCTTAATTTGTTTGTAGTCTTGTCGTAGGCAAGAACTGTTAAAGTTTCATTTGCTGCAACCAAATCTTTGATGGCAATTGTTGTTGAAACGCCTTTTGAATCGGTATAGGTTAAAACATTGTTGATTTTATCATAAACTAAAGCAGTAGTGTTCAATGGTAATGAAGTCACCAAACCTTTTCCATCTGTATAGTTTAAAGTGTTCGTGGCTTTATCATAAGCCAAGGCGCCATTGTTCAGATCAAGATCGGTTTTCAAACCTTTCTCATCTGTATAGCTTAGTTTGTTTGTAGTCTTGTCGTAGGCAAGGACCGTCAATGTTTCGTTCGCAGCAACCAGATCTTTAATGGCAATTGTTGTTGAAACGCCTTTTGAATCGGTATAGGTTAAAACATTGTTGATTTTATCATAAACCAGAGCAGTAGTGTTCAATGGCAATGAAGTCACCAAACCTTTTCCGTCTGTGTAGTTTAAAGTGTTCGTAGCTTTATCGTAAGCCAAAGCGCCATTGTTCAGATCAAGATCGGTTTTCAAGCCTTTCTCATCTGTATAGCTTAATTTGTTAGTAACCTTATCATAGGCAAGAACGGTCAAAGTTTCGTTCGCAGCAACCAGATCTTTGATGGCGATTGTTGTTGCAACGCCTTTTGAATCCGTATAGGTTAAAACGTTGTTGGTTTTATCATAGACTAGAGCAGTGGTGTTCAATGGCAATGAAGTCACCAAACCTTTTCCATCTGTGTAGTTTAAAGTGTTAGTTGCTTTATCGTAAGCCAAGGCGCCGTTGTTCAGATCAAGATCGGTTTTCAAACCTTTCTCATCTGTATAGCTCAACTTGTTTGTAATCTTGTCATAAGCAAGAACCGTCAATGTTTCGTTTGCTGCAACCAGATCTTTGATGGCAATCGTTGTTGCAACGCCTTTCGAATCGGTATAAGTTAAAACATTGTTGGTTTTATCGTAAACTAAAGCAGTAGTGTTCAATGGCAATGAAGTCACCAAACCTTTTCCGTCTGTATAGTTTAAAGTGTTCGTTACTTTATCATAAGCCAAAGCACCATTGTTCAGATCAAGGTCGGTTTTCAAACCTTTCTCATCTGTATAGCTCAATTTGTTTGTAGTCTTGTCGTAGGCAAGGACCGTCAATGTTTCGTTCGCAGCAACCAAGTCTTTAATAGCGATGGTCGTCGCATTCCCTTTCGAATCGGTATATGTTAAAACATTATTGGTTTTATCGTAAACCAGAGCAGTGGTATTTAATGGCAATGAAGTCACCAAACCTTTTCCGTCTGTATAGTTTAAAGTGTTAGTTGCTTTGTCATAAGCCAAAGCTCCATTGTTCAGATCAAGATCGGTTTTTAAACCTTTTTCATCTGTGTAGCTTAACTTGTTTGTAGTCTTGTCATAAGCAAGAACCGTCAATGTTTCGTTTGCTGCAACCAGATCCTTGATGGCAATTGTTGTTGCAACGCCTTTCGAATCGGTATAAGTTAAAACATTGTTGGTTTTATCGTAAACAAGAGCAGTGGTGTTCAATGGTAATGAAGTCACCAACCCTTTTCCGTCTGTGTAGTTTAAAGTGTTAGTTGCTTTATCATAAGCCAAAGCACCATTGTTCAGATCAAGATCTGTTTTCAACCCTTTCTCATCTGTATAGCTTAACTTGTTTGTAACCTTATCATAGGCAAGAACTGTTAAAGTTTCGTTCGCAGCAACCAGATCTTTAATGGCGATAGTCGTCGCATTACCTTTTGAATCGGTATAAGTTAAAACATTATTGGTTTTATCGTAAACTAAAGCAGTGGTGTTTAGTGGTAATGAAGTTACCAAACCTTTTCCGTCTGTGTAGTTTAAAGTGTTCGTAGCTTTGTCGTAAGCCAAAGCGCCGTTGTTCAAATCAAGATCAGTTTTCAAGCCTTTCTCGTCTGTATAGCTTAATTTGTTTGTAACCTTGTCATAGGCAAGAACCGTCAATGTTTCGTTTGCTTTTACAATTTGTGCAATGTTGATGGTTTGCTTTACTCCGCTATTATCGATATAAGTAAAATTAGCTCCATCATAAAAAACATTACCGCCAGTGTTTTTAACAATATTTTCGATGATTGTCCTTACTGAATTATCATTTGCAATAGTTTGAAAATTTGAGACTACATCAGCTGGGATGTTAATCAAAGTTGTTTTACCGTCTTCTGCAGTGTAAGTGTAAGTTCCGTTTTTATTATCAATTAAAGTAGTGATGGTTTCATTCGCTTTTACAATTTGGGCAATGTTGATGGTTTGCTTTACTCCGCTATTATCGATATAAGTAAAATTAGCTCCATCATAAAAAACATTTCCACCGGTGTTTTTAACAATATTTTCGATTATCGTTCTTACTGTATTATCGTTTGCGATAGTTTGAAAATTATTAACAACATCAGCTGGAACGTTAATCAAAGTTGTCTTCCCGTCTTCTGCAGTGTAAGTATAAGTTCCGTTTTTATTATCAATTAGGGTTGTGATGGTTTCATTCGCTTTTACAATTTGTGCAATGTTGATGGTTTGTTTTACGCCATTATTATCAACATAAGTAAAATTAGCTCCATCATAAAAAACATTTCCACCGGTATTTTTAACAATATTTTCGATTATCGTTCTTACTGTATTATCGTTTGCGATAGTTTGAAAATTATTAACAACATCAGCTGGAACGTTGATCAACGTTGTCTTCCCGTCTTCTGCAGTGTAAGTGTAAGTTCCGTTTTTATTATCAATTAAAGTAGTGATTGTTTCATTCGCTTTTACAATTTGAGCAATGTTGATGGTTTGCTTTACGCCGTTATTATCAACGTAAGTAAAATTGGTTCCATCGTAAAAAACATTTCCACCGGTATTTTTAACGATATTTTCGATGATGGTTCGTACCGAATTATCGTTGGCTATAGTTTGAAAATTTGAAATCACATTTGCAGGAACGTTTATTAAAGTTGTCTTCCCGTCTTCAGCAGTGTAAGTGTAAGTTCCGTTTTTGTTATCAATTAGTGTAGTGATCGTTTCATTCGCCTTTACAATTTGGGCAATATTGATGGTTTGCTTTACGCCGTTATTATCAACGTAAGTAAAATTGGCTCCATCGTAAAAAACATTTCCACCGGTATTTTTAAAGATACTCTCTAAAATCGTCCTGACAGAGTTATCGTTAACAATTGATTGGAAATTATTAATTACATCGGCTGGAACATTAATCGTGGTAGTTTTGCCACTTTCCGAGGTATATAAATAAGTCCCATTTTCTTGCTTTACCAAAGAAGTTACAGTTTCATTTTTCTTAACAACATCTTTCAAATCGATGTTGGCTGGTAAGTTGGTGGCCGGATCAATATAGGTGATCGTATAGGTTACAGGGTTATATGTAATACCTGACGCCTGGCCTTGACGAGCCAAAATCCACTGTGTTCCGTCGTTATAGTAAATACCTGGAACAACATCAGCAATCTTTTGTGTGTTGTAAACCATCATACCTGCAGCATGAGCAGAAAGCGGAGCTGGATTTTTCGAATCCTTCAGCATCACCCTCGAAAATAACAAACCCTTGTTATTACTCTCCAGTTCAAGAATTGCATCTTTGTTTGGTAAATTACTTTGTACAACTGTACCGTCTTTCATTTTTTGCTGAGCAACAGCGCTAAAAATGGTTAATGTAAGACCTAAAGCAAGCAGTAGATTTTTTTTCATTTTGATTAGAAATTGTGAGCGTTATAAATATTCTCAGTTTGTGGTTTAATCAGGTTTAATCCAATTAAAAATTCTTCTTAAAATTTAATTTATCTTAACAAAATTTCAATTTTAAAATATGCTGTATCTCGTTGATTTAAAACCAGTTTTAACATACAAAACAACCTAAAATTGACCCTTTTTTAAGGGCCGCAAAACTAAACTATTTTTTGGATATCCACAAGCACATAATTAGGCCAATTTTAGCGCTGCTATTTGTTCTTTTTTTGTCAAAAACTGTATTACCAATAATACAAACGAGATAAAAATTGACAATATTTTCTAAAAGCAAAATTATTGGACGAAATAGAGGGATAGATTATTTGACAATAATCAACAACATAATAACAAAATGTCGAATTTATATTACAGAAATAGGTTGATTTTGCAATTATTGAGCAAACAAAAAGGGCTAAGTTTTTGTATCAAAAACTTAGCCCTTCTAGAGATATTTGAGGAATTTATTTGTGTAATAAGCTTATTAAATTTTTGCTCTTATTCTGCTCAAAGTTTCCAATCGTATGGCTAAAAAAGATGCAATATGTTTCAATGATACACGATTGATTAAATCAGGGAAAGATAACAAGAATCGCTTGTATCGTTTTTCGGCAGACGAGATGCGGCATAAGAAGGCTCGCTCTTCAGCAGAACGGTAATAAAGCTCCATCATCTTTCGTCCAACAACGTTGGCCTCCGCAAAATTTTCATATAAATATTCTGAAAGCACATGCGGAATAGCAATGAGATCAACATCTTCCAGTGCCTGCAAATATTCTTCTGAATCTCCATCGATCCATAAATTCCTAATCGTGCCCACAATTTCATTCTCCATAGCAATCCAGGTAGTGATTTCAGAAGCCCCATCTTTAATAAACCCTCTTACCACGCCTTTAACTATTAAAAAAAGATATTTATTTCGATCTACAGGAGAAACCAGGAATTTATTTTTCTTATAACTTATCGGAAAAGTATGCTGATTAATGCGCTTTTCAATTTCATCATTCAGCGGATGAAATTTTTTAAATATTGAAATTAATGGAGAAAAATTATTGTATTTCTTCCATCTATCTTGGTCAGATAAATTAACTGCAATCATCGATAAAATATGGGGACAGATAAATTGTAATATCTATTGAAATTACTATGTAAGTATAGGAAGATAGATTGTAAAAAAGAAGCTTTTCTAGACTTTTCTTAATTATAGGGGCATTAAAGCACTTTCTCTACTCCTAACCCGAATAAAGCGAAATCATATTTCACTGGATCGCTATGATCAAACTGTTTTAAATTGTTAGTTAATTCAATTGCCGTTAACCAATCGGTTTGTTTTCTGGTGATTAAACCCAGTAACCGCCCTACCCTATCAACATGAACATCACAAGGACAGATCAAATGCTCAGGCTTTAAAGTTTCCCAAATCCCGAAGTCAACCCCCTTAGTATCCTTCCGCACCATCCATCGTAAAAACATATTTAGTCGCTTACAGGTTGACTTCTGTGCCGGTGAAGAAATGTGTTTTTTAGTTCGGTGAGGAAAATCTTCAAGAGAAAAAAAGTAGCTTCTGAAGTAGTTTAATGATTGTTCAATTGTGAAATTCAAATCGCTTGCAAAACACACTGCTGAAGACATTTCAACGGAAGGCAAGTCAGACATTGTTTCCAAATAACCATTTTGAAATGCATTTTCGGGAATAAAAGCATGTTCTAAACTATTATATTTCGCATAATGTGCTTTGAAAAAAGCTATAAAATAGAGTAGATCTGTATCGTTAAATGTTCTGTGCTTAAATTGCAGGAGCTGTTTCAGATCAGCATCCTGATGATGCAAAACGAAATCATGTGGCGAGTTATCCATTCTAGCTAACAACTCTCTGCACTTATTGATGATGGTTTTACGTTGTCCCCATGCCAGAATCGCAGCGAAAAAACCTGCAATTTCAATATCTTGCTTTTTAGCAAATAAGTGAGGAATACAAATTGGATCGTTAGCAATGAACTCTGGTCGATTATACTGTTCTACCTTACTGTCCAAAAAGTTTTGAAGTGCTAAGAAATCCATTCCATTTATACTAAAAAGTCATCCATCCGATCAGTCAAAAGCAGATCAAATGGATGACTAAAGTTATTAACTTCTTTTTTCAAATGCTTATTTTAAAGCATTTTCTAAATCTTCAAGCAAATCATCGATATCTTCAACCCCTACACTTAAACGCAAAAGGCTATCAATAACGCCCACTTTTTCTCGTTCCTCTTTCGGAATTGATCCATGGGTCATCGTTGCAGGGTGGTTAATTAAAGATTCTACACCACCTAATGACTCTGCCAAAGTAAATACTTTAAAATTTGATGCAATTCTAAAAGTTTCCTGTAAATCGGCTCCCTTTAAAGTAATAGAAATCATACCACCAAAACCTCTCATTTGTTTTTTAGCAACATCGTGGTTTGGATGATCTTCAAATCCTGGCCAGTAAATTTTGTCTACTTTTGGATGTGCTTTGAGGTAATGGGCAATGCGTTCGCCATTTTCACAATGCGCTTTCATCCGCAAATGCAGTGTCTTTATTCCACGTAAAACCAAAAATGAATCTTGTGGCCCAGGCGTTGCACCACAAGCATTATAGATAAACCACAAATCTTTGTACAATTGGTCATCATTGGTAACCAATGCACCCATCACTACATCCGAATGGCCTCCAATATATTTTGTAACCGAATGCATCACGATATCTGCTCCCAAATCGATAGGGTTTTGCAAGTAAGGCGAAGCAAAAGTGTTATCAACTGTTAATATTATCTTTTTTTCTTTTGTGATCTTTGCTACACCTTCAATATCAACAACTTGCATGGTAGGATTTGTGGGTGTTTCAATCCAAACCAGTTTAGTTTTATCGTTAATATAAGGTATAATATTTTCTGGTTTGGATAAATCTAAAAAGTGGAATTTAATTCCATACTTAGAAAAGATTTTAGTGAACATCCTGTAAGATCCACCATATAAATCATTTCCGGTAATCACTTCATCACCCGGCTGAAGCAGTTTTAAAACTGCGTCTGTAGCACCCATACCGCTAGAAAAAGCCAAACCATATTTGGCGTTTTCTAAAGCTGCCAAGCAATCTTCCAATGCTTTACGTGTAGGGTTTGTTCCCCGAGAGTATTCATAACCCTTGTTATCGCCTGGCGATTTTTGCCAATAGGTTGAAGTTTGGTAAATTGGTGTCATTACAGCACCAGTTGTTGGATCAGGTTCTTGACCTGCATGTATGGCTTTTGTTCCGAATTTCATTTTTTCTTTTGAGATGTGCGCTTCAAGTATCGAGATAAGATTGAGATTTCCCAATCTTATCTAAACAGTTTTACATTAATATTTCAATCATTAAGAAGACTCAGGACTATCGACTGAAGACTTTTTAGTATGCTCTCGCAAATAAAACACGTTGTATTGATGGCTTCCCAGAATAAATACAAACCCCATCTTCCAATTTATTATCTAAAGGAATACAACGAATGGTTGCTTTGGTTTCTTCTTTAATTTTTTGTTCTGTTTCTGGAGTTCCATCCCAATGGGCTGAAATAAAACCAGCTTTACCATCCAACAACTCCTTAAACTCTTCATAGCTGTTCGCTTCAGTAATATGCTCATCACGATAAGCTAAGGCCTTGTTAAACATGCTGGTCTGAATATCTTCCAGTAATTTCACAATGTATATATCTAAACCCTCCTGTGGAACAGTTTGTTTAACTTTCGTATCTCTACGGGCAATTTCCACTGTTTTGTTTTCTAAGTCGCGGCCACCAATAGCAATACGTACTGGTATGCCTTTCAATTCATAATCAGCAAATTTAAAGCCCGGACGTTGTGTATCTCTGTCATCGTATTTTACCGACACTCCCATTCCTTTTAAGCGCATTGTTAACTCATTTACATAAGCCGAAATTTTCGCTAAGTCTTCATCTCCCTTGTAAATTGGAACAATCACCACTTGAATTGGCGCCAATTTAGGTGGGATAATAAGTCCTGAATCATCACTGTGCGCCATAATAAGTGCACCCATTAAACGTGTAGAAACACCCCATGAAGTTGCCCAAACATGATCTAACTTACCATCTTTTCCAGTAAACTTTACATCAAAAGCTTTGGCAAAATTCTGACCTAAGAAATGGGAAGTACCTGCCTGTAGCGCCTTTCCATCTTGCATTAGGGCTTCAATACAATAGGTATCTAAAGCACCAGCAAATCTTTCATTTGGGGATTTTCTTCCCCTAACCACTGGAACGGCCAACCAATTTTCAGCAAAATCGGCATAGATGTGCAGCATACGTTCTGTTTCTTCAATCGCTTCTTCAGCAGTTGCATGAGCAGTATGCCCTTCCTGCCATAAAAATTCGGCTGTACGAAGAAACAACCTGGTGCGCATCTCCCATCGAACCACGTTAGCCCATTGATTAATTAAAATTGGTAAATCACGATAAGATTGAATCCATCCTTTATAAGTATTCCAGATAATAGTCTCTGAGGTTGGGCGAACGATAAGCTCCTCTTCTAATTTAGCAGTTTCATCCACCACAATATTTCCATTACCGTCATTTTTTAGACGATAATGTGTCACGACAGCACACTCTGTGGCAAACCCCTCAACGTGTGAGGCTTCCTTTGAAAAAAATGACTTCGGAATGAACAATGGAAAATAGGCATTTTGATGGCCTGTATCTTTAAACATTTTATCCAATACGGCCTGCATTTTTTCCCATATAGCATAACCATTGGGTTTAATTACCATGCAGCCTCTAACTGCCGAATGCTCAGCCAGATCGGCTTTTATAACGATATCATTATACCATTGAGAATAATCTGCTTCTCTGCTTGTAATTTCTTTGCTCATCTTATGTATTTGGAACGTAATTTGTGTGTTAAAAAAGGTGAAATTAGATCACAAATTTATAAATTTATGCCTACAAAACGATTATACAGTGAAGGCATTTGCATTAATACATAAATCTGACTAATTAAATAGTTGATTTTTAGTAAATTTGATCCATTTTTAGTAAATTAGTGAACACACACAACTAAATATAAACACAATGAAACCAATTAAATTTTTACCCATTGTAATGATTGCTGCTGCAGGGTTGGCGGCATCATGCTCTACAACAAAATTGGCCCAAACCAAAGCCAATGATGATGTATATAATTCCGTGGCGAAGGCGAGAGAGGTAGAAGCTTACGTTCCTCCTCAAAGTCAAGCCCAAGCACAGGTACAAGGACAAACCGAAGATTACGATGAATACTATGGGACCAGTAATCCTTATTATGATATGGACTACTCTTCCAGAATTAATCGTTTCTACAATGGCAGTAGCTTTCGTGGCTATTACGATCCATACTACGAAAACTTCAATTATGGCAATAGTTATGGCGCAACCACTTATTTAGGTTATGGCATGGGTTGGAATAATGGCTATGGTTTAGGTGGCTGGGGTGGTGGTTTCGGTTGGGGCGGTGGCTTCGGTTACGGCAGCATCTGGAATAATCCTTTCTATTATGGCAACATGGGCTACGGTTGGAATAACTGGGGCTGGAACAATTGGGGGCCATATTCATATTACGATCGCTTCGGTTGGGGCGGCGGTGGCTGGTACGGTGGTGGCTGGGGCTTAGGCGGCGGCTATTATGGCGGCGGCGTGATTACCAATAACAATTACAGACCTAGACCAGGAAGTAACGATAGAGGTGTTCCAAGATCTTATGGAAATGGTACCGCAGGGAATGTTGGAAGACCAAGTAGATCAGGTATTGCAAATTCAAACGGCCAAACAGGTCAAAGCTATGCGCCAAATAACAATGCAGGAAGACCTACCCGTAATCAAGGACCAGTTAGTAATAATGCTGGAAGAGGCTACACTCCGCAAGGAACACAAGGTAGTAGACCGACCAGAAACGAAAATTATACACCTCAACAACCTCAAAGAACTGAAATGAGCAGACCAACATATTCTCCACCTCCATCAAGTAGTGGAAGCAGCGGCGGCGGTTCTAATGGCGGCGGCGGCGGTGGTGGTTCCAGACCATCAAGAGCAGGACGAGGTTAATATCTTACTAATAAAGCACATTAAATGAAAAAATATATATTGGCATCCATGGTAGCTACAGTAGCTACCATTGGTTCAGCATACGCACAGAGTTATGCCCCTGACGCGTTCCGATTTTCGCAAACAAATTATGGGAGTTCATCGCGTTTTAAAGGAATGGCTGGTGCTCAAATTGGCGTTGGTGGCGACATAGGATCAATCAATGCGAATCCTGCGGGACTTGGATTATTCACCAAATCAGAATTTAACATTACTCCTGAGTTTAATAGCGTTTCCAATGAAAGTTCTTACTTAGGCAACAACATTAAATCCAACAAAAGTCAAATCAATCTAAATAACCTAGGTGTTGTATTTTATAATCCAGCCGCAAAACTAAAAGGTTCTGATGTAAATAAAGGCTTGGTTAGTACTGTTTTCGGACTTAGCTATACCAGGAACAATGATTTTCTTAATAACATCGACTATAATGGCATTAACACCAATAGTTCAATAAGAGACTCTTATGTTGATCAGGCTAATAGTTTCGGAACTGAGAATTCAGTTGCAGGCGATGCTTATGATAGTTATCTAATTAATAAAAACGCTCCAAACTATCCAAATGGTTTCTCGGCAGAACCTTATAATAATGCAAACTTCAATCAAAACTGGACTGAAAGCAGACTTGGATCTACTTCAGAATTCAATATAGCTGGAGCACTTAATTTTTCGAATAAATTATATATAGGTGGAACAGCGAGTTTTGTGAATGTAAAATATACTAGTGATGCTTCCTTTACAGAATCTGGTATTGTTAATTCTTATGATGACGCGATTCCTGCTTACACTGGCAACGAAAATTACACCTTAACTCATATTAGATATCAACAGTCTCGGGGTAATGGATTCAATTTAAAGTTAGGAATGATTTATCGCCCGGTTCCAGAGTTGAGGATTGGATTAAACTTCCAGACTCCAACGTGGCTTAATATTCAGGATAATACAACCGAAACTTTGCAAGCTAGATTAGCAGGTAATGCAACTAATGCCGCTTCATCAATTAATAGCCCAAGCAGGTATTATGACTTTACTTATAATCTGCGTACGCCACTAAAAGCATCGGCAGGTTTAAGCTATGTAATTAGTAATATCGCTCTAATTTCTGCAGATGTTGATTATATCGACTATTCATCAATGCGTTTCTCGGCAGATGGTGGTGGAAGTTCATCAACGATTAGCGACAATAATGCGTTTGTAAAAGCATCGTACAAAGAAGCTATAAACTATAGAGTTGGTGCAGAAGTTAAAGTAAGCAATGAAGTAAGTTTGAGAGGTGGTTATGGTGTAAATGGAAACGGTATTCAAGGTGGATCGAATTCTTTTTACCAAGGCCAGTTTTTAACAGGCGGTATAGGTTACCGTGTTGATAATTACTATTTCGATTTGGCTTATCAGAATTATAAAACGAATTTCAATTCTAGCCCTTATTTACTAGATGATTATTCTGAGCCTGTTGCAGATGTTAAGAGCAATAGAAATAATGTATTCTTAACTTTCGGAGTTAGATTTTAAGAATAGATAATATTTTATCAAAAGCTCTCGATTTGCATCGAGAGCTTTTTTTATGGCCGCTTGATTGTGATGTAATGCTCACCATAAATTGGACCATTGGCAGTAACACCTTGCACTACAATCTTGAAACGGCCTGTTAAATCACCAGTTGTAAAATTTAGTCGAGCCTTTCCTTCAGAATCTAAAACTTGTTGATAATCCCAAAATATAGTTGACATATTAATAGGTTCATCCTTATTATCCAACTCGAAATTATAAAACTCCTTCCCGAGTTTTATCCCCCTCAAAATAGAAATATTTGCATCTTTCTTACGCTCTGCACAACCATGATAAATGGTAATTCCACCGTTTTGATTCCGATACTGACCTCCCTCTTTAGGGCTTTTGTTCTCAGAATTTCCAAAATGATTTACACAATTTAAAATGTTATTAGGACAGACATAATCACCACAATTATTCATATAACCATTATTCGCAAAATCAATTTTTTCGCCTTTATCACTCTTGATCACTACTTCTTTTAGATTTATACCACGAGGATCAGTAAAAGCTTGATTAATTACTGATTTTGATAAGTTAGCAACTACTTCTTCATAATGCTGCGCACTAATATTTTTTTTCAGCTCTTCAGCCGGATCATGAATTTCTAATGTATAATTGGATGCGTTTTTATGGTTAAGGTTCACCCATACATCATCTTTATCATCGGTAATTAAATTAGAATAAGGGATTTTGAATTTACCGGTACTATCTGATGAAATGCTATGAACAGTACTCTTCGCTATCGTAAATAATTCCATAGGTAGCATTACGTTTTTCTTCCCTTTTCTTATCTGGCCGCTAACTTCATCATTAATTATTTTCTTTTGCGCAAATAAGCTATCTCTTAACCGGGGCCAATGATACCGCCTCCACCCTTTCACCAGGAGAATATTATTTAAATACTCACGATCCGTAACTTTGATTCCCATCGGGTTAGCCGGTAAGTTTACCAATTCTCTTTCTAGCAATGCATAGTCTACAATATTTATATTGTTTAATTCAGAGAATCGGTTAGCTTGTGTACACGAAATGGATACCAAACCTTGAAGGGAATTTTTGCTTCTGGTAATCGTATGGATATCCAATCGAACACTATCCCTCGTACCATATACATCCTTATCAGTTGAAATTTGCAATTGGTTCGTTTGATCGTAATGGCTAAAAAAAATCCGTTCCGCAAGAGGCTTGAAATCACTATCTAATAAGGTTATGGCATTTAATCCCATCGGTACAGAATCCAGATCAAGTCTAACATGTTGAGTGACACCATTCTTCAAGGCAATCTCGCTGTGCAAATAGAGATCGGTATAATTATGAACCACAACATGAACTTGAGTATCATAACTACTTTGTAATTTTAAACGAAAGTCTTTATCTGCAATAACATTATTAGCATTCATCGTCACACCCGCACTCAAAATAGGTGGCAAATCATAATGATCTCCTTCAATATCACCAGTTAATACTTTTAGGCTGTATTTGCATTTGATATTGGGTATGATAGAAAGAAAACCAAGCCCGATAGAATTCGTATTAACCGTATCAATAGCTTTATCATTTTCATACAAAACTGCCGTTGTAAGAAGAGGAGTACCCATTAGGTCTTTAATTTCAATCCCCACTTTACTAAACAATCCATTAACCAAATAGCCACTTTCAGGATAGAAACTAATCTGAAATTTTTTCCCGTTGATTATTGGCAATTCGTGCTTGAGATATTTAACCTGGTTATCTTTTTTTATTGCAATTCTTAATAAATTGTTCTTCGCGTTAATTTTGTTTGCCGGGAAATCAATCATCATTTCTCCAATCACGCTCGTTTTTGACGAAGCTCTTTTCAAAATCGAATCACGACCAATGGTGTACTTCACTTCAGCATTTTCAACAAAACGATTATCACTCGTCAAAACTTTAAGCAACATGGTTCCATTTTGAGTTTGATCATTGTAAGAATTAAAAACGGAAATGCTGGGTTGTAAAAGATTTCTTGTGGTAGATTTTATGGTAATGGGCTGAATAAAGTCAGAAACGTTAAAGCCAGCTATTCTAATATTGGTACTCACTACAAACCGGTAAGATCCGCCGGACAGCGAATCTGGCAAAACTAAATCTCCGAATGCAAAGCCTTCACGAATTAAAAATTTCTTTTGAAGAACTACCGAACTATCAGCATTATTTACCAATGCAAGATGTAAAGTATGGTAATCGGCTATTGGTGCAATACCTTCGAGTAAATACCCGGTAAACCAAACCTGATCGTTATTGGAATAAACGTTTTTATCAAAGTGAACAAAGATGCTAGACGTTGCATTCTGTTTTCCATACTGACGAATTACCTTTATCAAACTGTCAACCTGTTGAGCGGACAACTTCATCCAGCAACAAAGTATTAATAAAATGATAGCTAAGGCACGCGAAAGTTGAGGTAAAATGCAAAACATGTACCTAAAAATGGGCAAATATTTTCAAATATTCAACTAAATTATTCCATGTAGCGGCATTCCTGGCTTAGCCAAGGCATCGATCTTTTCCTCCACATTTTTGTCTTTAATGAGTTCAGGAGCATGATGAGGTTTTTTCCTTGCATCAATAATCATTGGGCCTTTGCAACCCCAGTGTTTATCGATAGTAAAATCATTAACGCCATAAATATTGGCAGCGGGATTACTTCGGGTAAAAGTGATCCAAACTAAATTATCAATATTTGCTGCTGTAAATTCAGAATCATCGGCCAATACAATTAATGGTAATCCGGAAAGATCCTGATCGATTAAGGTGATGTTTAACAAAGCAATTTCTGCTGCTGTTTTTTCCGCACTGATATATTTGTCGCATTCAATAACTAAAACACCAGGGATAGCCAGATGAGATTGATAGCAACCATCCCCTAACTTTAAGCCTTCAGGCTTTTTATTCCACAAATTTCGCTTCTTCTCCCCTGCTGCTGCAATAACAACCTTCGATCCGCTATTTAAACCATCGCCACTGTAATCCAGGGTATCGATTGTGGTGTTGGTATAGAAATGGATATCTCTGGTTAAATCTACCCTTTCCAAAATATGAGTAATAAAATCCTGAATGTGATGTGTACTTAATTTTTCATCATCCTCTTTAGCTGCGATGAAAACATATTTAGCTAAACTGAGTTGATTTTTACCCAGGATATGGTTGGCGATCGTTAAGATTTCCTGTGGTCTTCGCTCCTTTAAATATGGCGTATAACGTTCGCTTCCGATTGCAAACAGCAAAGGATGAACACCTGCTGCATCAACAGCATGTACCTCTTTCAATCCATGAATTTCTTGTGGAATGGCCGATCCTGTAATTTCGTGAATTAATGCACCAAAGCTTGTGTCTTCCTGCGGCGGCCGTCCAACAACTGTGAACGACCAGATGGCATCTTTTTTATGGTATACGTTATGCACCTTCATCAAAGGAAAAGGATGCGTAAGGCTATAATAACCTAAATGATCGCCGAAAGGACCTTCTGGCTTATTTTCATTAGGATAAACAGTTCCAGTAATAATAAAATCGGCGTCAGCAGAAATGCAAAATCCTTCATCATCATAAAAGTAGCGAAATCTCCTATCGCCTAATGCTCCGGCAAAAGTCATTTCTGATAAACCTTCTGGCAATGGCATTACCGCAGCCAGAGGATGAGATGGAGGACCACCGACGAAAATGCTCACCTTAAGTGGTAAACCTGCTTTATTTGCTTTAGATTGGTGAACACCAATGCCCCGGTGAATCTGATAATGCAGACCGATCTCCTTGTCTTGAATATAATCGTTCCCGCCCAATTGAATGCGATACATCCCTAAATTTGCATTTAGAACTCCCGGCCTATCAATGTCTTCAGTATAAACCTGAGGCATCGTTACAAAAGGGCCTCCATCCATGGGCCAGTTTACAATTTGTGGCAATTTACTA
This sequence comes from Pedobacter sp. AC163, assembly GCF_979258665.1. Lineage (NCBI taxonomy): Bacteria > Pseudomonadati > Bacteroidota > Sphingobacteriia > Sphingobacteriales > Sphingobacteriaceae > Pedobacter > Pedobacter sp. AC163. The sequence goes on from NZ_OZ409872.1 coordinate 614,467, forward strand.
ATGGAGGTTTTCAAAAAATTATTTTTTGCAGATGGCGTTTTCATGGGCAACGCCGACAATGCCGACATTGCTGACCCTGCATACTTGAAAGGATTTTTCAATGCTTTTATTGGATCATTTCTTAATGAAACCAATTGCTGCACTTTTGGCAAGGTGTCTCTGAAGATGAATTTCGACCGCTCCAAAGTTCCAAACAAATTAGAAACCGCCGGAAAGGGACTACCCTTCACATTCTCAAACAACAAAGCAGGGCCTTGTTTCTCATAAACCCTTAAATGGATGGCGGCCATTTCTAAATGAGGATCGACTTCTTCTTTAATCCTTATTAGATGACCGTGTTTTTCAAGATCGGAAACACACTCTGCTAAACTTTTATATGCCATGCCCAAAGATAAATAAATAGCTATTCTATAACACAAAAAAGCCTCAGATAAACAGATTTGACAATTCATCCATTTAACTGAGGCTTTTAAAACCTACTTCAAAGTATTATTTCTTTCCAGCGAAAGAACGTAACATCCAGGTATTTTTTTCTTTAAACTGCATGAAGCGATTTACCATATCATTCGACCCATCATCGCCAGCTTTATCTGTAGCTTCTAATAGTTCTCTTTCAATTTCAATCAACTTAGCCATATCATCCAATACCGCATCAACCATATCTAAATCTTTCATGCCAATCGTGTCAATTTCTTTGATTTCAGATTCACTGATATAATCTGCAAAACGACTATGTGGTGGTTTACCTAAAGTTAAAACACGCTCGGCAATTTCATCGATGGTAAGCTGTGCATTGGTATATAATTCTTCAAACTTAACATGAAGCGTAAAAAAATTCTGACCTTTTATATTCCAGTGACAACCTCTTAATTTCTGATAGTGAATATGATAATTTGCCAAATAATCGTTCAAAAGATCAACCACTGGTTTTACTTCTTTTTCATTTAAGCTTATTTCTTTAGCGTCCATTTTATTAATTTTTATGTGATATTAATGTGTACGTAACAACCCAAATTTATAAATGTTTTAATCTAAATTCTCATCTATACAATACCTTATTTATTAGTTCGTTTATTAATCAACACGAAGCCAATTGTTTTCTTTCACAAGATATTGTGAATGAATATTATGACCATTTTTTTGAAATAAAGTTATCTTATTTTTACTTAAAAACGGGTTAATTAACTCCACAGGGTTAAATATTTTATTCGTATAATTGCTTCCTTTGACTAAGAAATTTATAGAAAATAAATGCACAAAATATACTTATCTGCTTTTGTTCTATTTGCTCTAAACATCGCAAATGCTAAAGCAAACACACTTAGAGACTCTATCGGCGTTGAAAATAATAACGGAAAGAAACTTATCGTTCATCAAATTGTAGCCAAAGACACTTATTATTCTGTTGGAAGAAGATATAATGTTTCGCCAAAAGATATTATGAGCTACAACGAGAACAAATACCTTCAAGTTGGGGTCATTATAAAAGTTCCAACCAATATTCCCTGGGGAACAACAAGCAGCACGCCCCCTGTTTCTTCGGGCAAAGACGGCGGCATCATTGAGCATACTGTTAAAGCAAAAGACAATTTAAATATGCTCGCTGAAAAGTATGGAACAACTATAAATGAAATTAAAAGGCTGAACAACCTTACCGGAAATAATTTAAGTATTGGGCAGGTTTTAAAGATCGCTACGAAAAATAGTACAGATGCCCCCGCTACAAGCGAGCCAATAAAACCAGCTAAAACTACGGTAACTACGCCCGCTATTGAGAGTACTGTTGCAGATCAAACCATGATTGAGCATACGGTAGCGCCTAAAGAGTTTCTTGGGAAAATAGCAGAAAAATACGGCACCACCGTAGAAGAGGTTAAAAAGGCAAATAATTTATCAAACAATAATCTCAGAATTGGTCAGAAATTAAAGATTCCGGCTACAAAAAATGTTGATGAAAATAAAGTAATCAGCACTGCAGAACAAACTCCAACCGAAGTTGCCAAAACGCCAACCGAAGCGGCCAAAACTTCAGATGCTGCAGGTACTCATACGGTTTTGCGTAACGAAACCATCTTTACGGTTGCAAAGCAATATGGTATTACTGCTTACCAATTAAGGAAATTAAATAATTTGCCAGATAATGCGATTACGATTGGGCAAGTTTTAAAAGTGCCCGGAGGAGTAGTTGCTGAAGTAGAAGTACCGGAAGAAAAACAAGCTGAACCGGTAAAAACGTCGTCTGCTTCACCTTCGAAAGAAGAAAGTTTTATTCATACTGTAGCAACTGGAGAAAATATTTTCAGCATCGCGAAGAAGTATAATTTAACGGCTTATCAAATCAGAACAGCTAACAAACTGGATGATAACGCCATAAAAGTAGATCAGAAATTAATTATTCCTAAGCCACCTCAACCAAAATCTGTAAATGAGGCATCTAAACAAGAGCAGGAAAGTGAACCAGATAGCACAATGGTTAAAGATCCAAAACTTCGTCGCGACCCAAGTGTTTATGGCCTAAGCCAAATTGAGGAAAAAGGTGCAGCTGTTTGGATTGCTGATGCAGATTTAGACGGCTCGAAAATGCTAGTTTTACACCGTACAGCACCAGTAGGCAGAGTAATAAAAATTACCAACCCAATGACTAACAAAACAACATTCGCAAAGGTTGTTGGTAAATTTACAGAGAACGAATCCACAAAAGATGTTATCATTGTAATGACTAAAGCGGTAGCCGATTCATTAGGTGCTTTAGACAAACGTTTTTTTTGCAATCTAACATATAGTGCTCAATGAGTTTGAATAAAAAACCTTTTATAATTGGTATTGCCGGTGGAAGTGGATCGGGTAAAACATTTTTCTTAAACTGCTTTTTACATCACTTCAAGCAAGATGAAGTAACTTTGGTATCCCAGGATGATTATTATATTCCTGCAGGCGATATGACCCAGGAAGAAAATAAACTTTACAATTTTGATCTTCCTTCAACCATTGATAGTGAACAGTTTTTAAGGGATATAAAACAACTTACAAGCGGAGAGGTTGTCTATAAAAAGGAGTATAATTTCAATAATCCACTTGCGGTAGTTAAAATATTAGAGATTAAATCAGCACCTATAATCATTGTTGAAGGCCTTTTTATTTTGCATTTCAAAGAAATTGCAGCCTTGCTAGATCATACCATTTTTGTTGATGCTGATGAACAAGTTGCTTTAGATCGCCGCATTAAACGCGATGGTTTGGAACGTGGATACCCCGAAGATGACGTCCTTTATAAGTGGCATAACCATGTGGTTCCAGCCTACAAGGAATATTTGTTGCCTTATCGAGAGCAATGTAATAAGGTGATTATGAATAACACCAATGAGCCTGATGAAATCATCGCCATCACTGAAGATATTTCGAATGACTTAAGGAACAGTATTCTGGTTGATATAAATTAAAATAATAGATGTAAACAAAAAGGGGTCAAGCTTTAAAAACTTGACCCCTTTTTTATTTTAATCCAATCGCATTTCCGGAATATCGCCTTCAGCAATTAACCTTCCTGCTGTAGATTGTTTAATAAAATCAACGCTCACTCCGGGTGCTCGTTCTAAAAGTTTGAAACCTCCTTCGGGCAGAATATCTAAAACGGCTAATTCAGTAACAATTTTTTTAATACACTTTACCCCAGTCAGTGGAAGAGTACATTTAGATAGCAACTTGCTCTCTCCCGCTTTATTTACATGCTGCATGGCTACAATGATATTTTTTGCTGATGCTACTAAATCCATTGCACCACCCATTCCTTTAACCATTTTACCAGGAATTTTCCAATTGGCGATATCGCCATTCTCAGAAACCTCCATTGCCCCTAAAATGGTTAAATCAACCTTTTGCGCCCTGATCATTCCAAAACTCATTGCCGAATCGAAAATTGAGGAGCCCGGTAAAGTAGTGATGGTTTGCTTACCCGCATTAATTAAATCAGCATCTTCTTCACCTTCAAATGGAAATGGTCCCATTCCAAGCAGTCCATTTTCGGATTGCAATACAACATTTATTCCCTTTGGAATATAATTGGCCACCAAGGTTGGTATACCAATGCCAAGGTTAACATAGTAACCATCTTTTATTTCTTGCGCTATACGTTGCGCTATTTCTTCTTTTGAAAATGCCATTATGTAAATGAATGAATTTTGAATGAGAGGATGATTAAATAACTGGAGACTTTCTAACCGTACGCTGTTCTATTCTTTTCTCGTAATCTTTACCTTGAAAGATTCTGTGAACATAAATTCCTGGCGTATGAATATAATCTGGATCCAGTTCGCCTGCCTCAACCAACTCTTCCACCTCTGCGATGGTTATCTTGCCAGCCATTGCCATTACTGGATTAAAGTTTCTACTGGTCGATCTAAAAATTAAATTCCCAGCGGTATCGCCCTTCCAAGCTTTTACAATAGCAAAGTCAGCGTCGAAGGCATATTCCATTAAATAATCTTTACCATCAAAATTTCTGATTTCTTTACCTTCTGCAACTTCTGTTCCTACTCCTGCTGGTGTAAAAACAGCAGGCATTCCATATCCTGCTGCCAAACATCTTGTCGCTAAAGTTCCTTGCGGAATCAAATCAACCTCTAATTCGCCACTTAGTAATTGCCGTTCGAACTCTGCATTTTCGCCGACATAAGAAGAGATCATTTTTTTAACCTGACGCTGTTTTAACATCAATCCAATGCCAAAGTCGTCAACCCCAGCATTATTCGAAATACAGGTTAAATTCTTAACGCCTTTTTCTACCAAAGCATTTATACAATTCTCAGGAATTCCGCAAAGTCCAAAACCACCAAGCATTAAGGTTGCGCCATCTGATATATCATCAATCGCCTCTTTAGCGCTTGATACCACTTTATTAATCATTTTATGAATTTTTGGTTAGTTCGCTAATTTACAAATTGCGGCTACAAACCCAGCATGAAATCAGTTTAAATCTTCTACGAATAACTTTTAATTGGAATTGATCTAAACAAGCATTACCTTTGTACTGCAATGATTTACGAGAGAGAAGAAAACAATTTTATTCTACCTACCGATCCTGAGTTTCAAAAAGGAATGGGTTTTATTTTAAGCTGCACTGCGGAACATAAGAAATGTTGTGAGAAGTTTAAAAAAGGTAAACGCTGTAAGAAATGTCCCGGGAATAAAAAGTAATAATTTTTCATTCTATCATTTACAAATCTCAACTTAACAATCCTTCCAGCAATTCACATTAGCGTGAGCATACCAAAAACATTAGCGATGAAGAATCGCAAAATGTTTTCGTAATGACGGCAAGAGAGTGGTATTAAAACTTTGAAATCTACCTTCTTCAAATAAGAAATTAAAGATAAATTTTAATTCAGATAAACATAGGTTATCCCATCACCGCCTCTATCTGCGTGTTCATCTTCCATCCTATTCACCTGACTATATTTCCTCAAATACTCCCGAATCATTTTCCTCAATATTCCATCGCCTTTACCATGAATAAGTTTGATAGATGGAAAGCCTAACATAATCGCTTTATCTAAATATTTCTCTACTTCAAATAAAGCATCTTCAGTTCTTTTTCCGCGAAGATCTAATTCAGCTCTAAAGCCTGATACAGCATCGTTCATTCTCCCCGCGAACGAACCGGCACTGCTTTGGATTACCTTTTTCGCTTCCTTATTGCTGATCTTTTGAACACGATTTTTTTTCACGTTCGAGCGTAAATCTCCAATAGCCAAAACCAGTTCGTTTCTGTTAATTTCCAGCACTTGCCCGGTTGTTTCGCTGTCAGTAAATTTTACCCAATCTCCAACCGTAATTTCGCCACCAACAATAACTTGAACAGGTTTTGGCTTTTCTTTTGGAACGGTGTTCTTAACTAACTCCTGATGCAAATTTTGCCTTAATTGTTTGGTTACTTCTTTATCAGCCTGCTTTTCTTTAATTTCAGCAATCGTATTTTCTACCAGTTTATTGGCATTTTTAATAATGTTTTGCGCTTCCTGCTTTGCTTCTTTGATTAAAACCCTTCTGTTTTCATCCAAAAAAGCTCTTAATTTTTCATTTTCGGCAACTAAATTTTTAGCCTTATTTTGTTGAGTGGCCAGGCTCACTTTTGCATCGTAAATCGTTTTCTTTTCACGCTCTAAATCTACTAACATGGTATCAACGCGATTTTGATTCGAACCGGTTTTTTCCCTGGCAAGCTGAATCACTTCTTTAGGCAAACCGATGTTTTGAGCAATTTCAAACGCATAAGAACTTCCGGGTTTGCCCATCTCTAGAATGTACAAAGGTTTCATTTTAGCGTTATCGAAAAGCATTGACGCATTTTCTAAACCAGGCGTGTTGCCAGCAAAAAGTTTCAAATTAGAATAATGTGTGGTAATTACGCCACGCACTTTTTTATTGTTGAGTACTTCCAATACTGCCTCGGCCATCGGACCTCCAAATTGTGGATCAGTACCCGTACCGAATTCATCAATCAAAACCATCGTTTTTGGGGAAGCATGCTCAACGAAATAACGCATTTTCTTTAAGTGGGCACTGTAGGTACTCAAATCACTTTCTATCGATTGATCATCACCAATATCAGCAAATATATTTTCAAAAATACCCACTTCACTATTGGCATCAACCGGGATTAGTAAGCCCGTTTGCAACATAATCTGGAGTAAACCAACCGTTTTCATGCACACTGATTTACCTCCAGCATTTGGGCCAGAAACTAAAACTACACGTGTTTCAGCATCAATATGGATATTTAATGGCGTTACTGTCTTCTTTTCGGCGGCGAAAGAAATAGATAACAGCGGGTGCCTTGCATTTATTAATTTGGTTTTTGGTTCTTTTAGTAACCCAGGCATTTCCGCTTCAATATCCAAAGCAAATAAAGCTTTGGCCCTAACAAAATCAAGTTTGGTTAAAAAACCATGATAGGAAAGCAATAGTGGCGAATAAGGACGTAGTTCATCAGTCAATGCAATCAGAATTTTAATGATTTCTCTGCGCTTATCAAATTCCAAATCACGAAGTTTATTGTTAAGGGTAAAAACTTCTTCTGGCTCGATATAAACAGTTTGACCAGTGGCCGACTCATCATGAATAAATCCCTTAAGCTTCCTTTTATTTTCGGCTAAAACAGGAATACACATTCTGCCATCGCGAATGGTTAAGCTACCATCGGCTACCCAATTATTGGCAATAGCTTGTTTGTAAATGGAGTCCATCCGCTTGCGCACATCTTGCTCGGCTTTAGCAATAGATGAAGTGATTTCTTGCAATTCTTTAGATGCATTTGGCTTAATTTTACCTTTCGCATCAATAACTGTCTCTATCTTTCGAAGGATGTTTTTCTCGATCGGCAAATGTTCAAATAAGGCCTCGAGTGTTGGATACACTTCTGCTCTTTCTTCAAAAAAACGCAAAACTGAAAAAACAGTCTGCAGGGAAGTATAAACCTGAAACCACTCATCTTCCAAAAGGTAAGTACCTTCCACCCTAATCTTTTCGACTAGCGATTTGATATCAAAAAAGGTATTGATTTGTAGCGGTTCCTGATTTTGCAGGATGCTTTTAAATTCGTTGGTTTGGCGTAAAAATTTATCGATCTGGTCAAAACGACTCATCACCTGCATCTTTTGCACCATTGCCTGACCCATTGGGCTTAAGCAATGTTTGCTAATCAGCTGTCTTATCTCTACAAATCCTAAACGTTCTAAACAATTATCAGGGTATAACATATTATTGTACTGCCGCGGGCGCTAGTTGTAACGCTCCGCTAAAATTTCTTTTTGTATTTAATACCGAATCAGCCTTGGCTTTCTTCTTTTTAATTTGATTTTCTGCTGCCGCTTTCGATACAGAATCTGGTTTCATCTTTTTTCTGATGGCAAGAGAGTCAGCTTTGAAGGCTTTTATAATTTTAACAGAATCTTTGACAAAGGCTTTTCGTTGCATTAATGAGTCTGCCTTTTTTAAACTTACTTTTTGATTCTCCAATTTTTTGGAAATCGCCTTATAAATCTCCTGCAATTGATCCGGGTTGCTGTTGTAATAATTTAAGCTTTTTGTGTATTGAACAGAATCCGTATTGTACTTTTTATAAATGCCGTTATAATAAGCTGCACCAACTTTTCTTGCAGAATCTTGTATGTAAATGGTCGATAGATAGCCATCTACCAAATGTACATCATATAATATCTGTTCCATCGTTTCTCTATCAATAATGCCTTCTGGCGCTTTTGGCTTGCAGCCGAACACGAAAAACAGGACTACCAGAGTCCAGACTAATCTCCTCATTATTAATTAAACATTATTTTTTTGCCCAAATTGCAGCAAGGTTGTTAATTTTACCCAAAAATAGTTATAAATGAGCATAGCTGATAATCTTAAACAATATAAAAGCGAAGTAGAATCTGGTGGAGTTAAGCTAATTGCTGTTTCAAAAACACAAACAGTAGAAATTATCCAGGAGGCTTACAATGCCGGACAACGTATTTTTGGCGAAAACCATGTACAGGAAATGTTAGAAAAGGAAGAAAAACTTCCGAACGATATTGAATGGCATTTAATTGGTCATCTTCAAACCAATAAGGTGAAATATATTGCACCCTTTGTAAAGATGATACACGGTGTGGACAGCCTTAAACTTCTCCAGGAAATTAATAAGCAGGCTTTGAAGAACAAGCGAGTAATTGATTGTTTATTACAAGTTTATATTGCTGATGAAGATACTAAATTTGGTTTGGGCTATGATGAAGTGATTGAGCTATTAAGGTCTGATGAATATCAACAGCTTAAAAATATTCGCATAGTTGGTTTGATGGGTATTGCGACAAATACCAAAAACGAGAAACAGATCACGATCGAATTTCATGAACTTAGAGTCTTTTTTGATGGCGTTAAGGCTAGTTTTTTTCCAAACGAAGATTCTTTTAAGGAGATCTCGACAGGCATGAGCGCTGACTACAAAATTGCCATACAAGAAGGTAGTACCATGGTTCGTATAGGAAGCAGTATTTTCGGTAAAAGAATAATCAAGCATTTTAAAAATATATCGCCAAATTAATGAACTTAAATATTAGAATAGCTAAAGCGGATGATTGCCCAACGATTTTGGAATTGATCCATGAATTGGCTGTATATGAAAAAGCTCCCGAAGAGGTAACTGTAGATATCAATCACTTTATCGATGCTGGTTTTGGAGAGAATCCTGTTTGGAAAGCTTTCGTTGCAGAAGTAGATACGGAAATTGTTGGTTTCGCCTTATTTTACACAAGATACTCTACCTGGAAAGGTTGTAGATTATACTTAGAAGATTTTATCGTAACAGAAGAAATGCGTGGCAAAGGGATAGGTAAAGTACTTTTTGAAAAGGTGATTGACGAAGCCAAAAGTGAAAAATATACCGGAATGGTTTGGCAGGTATTGGATTGGAATGAGCCGGCAATAAATTTTTACAATAAATATGCAGCACATTTAGAAAGTGGCTGGTTAAATGCAGCACTTTCTAAAGAACAAGTAAAGGCATTTTAATATGGATATTTTTAAGTTTGGGGGTGCATCGGTTAAGGATGCAGCAGGAGTAAAAAATTTAGCCAATATTGTTCGCGATTATAGAAAAGGGAACCTTTTGATTGTGGTTTCTGCAATGGGAAAAATCACCAATCAATTGGAAGATTTAACCAAAGCCTATTTGTCACAAAGTGATGAAACACATGCTATTTTCGACGAGATAAAAAATTTTCACTTTCAGATAATAGAAGCACTTTTTGAAGGCAAAGTAAATCCGGTTTATGATGATGTAGCAAATTCTTTCGTAGAAATTGATTGGTTAATTGAAGACGAGCCCGACAATGATGTTGACTATATTTACGATCAGATTGTTTCCATTGGCGAGGTGGTTTCAACTAAAATTGTAGCAGCATGGCTGAATGAAACCGGGAATAAATCACTTTGGGTGGATGCGAGAAATTACATCCAAACTGACAATACTTATCGGGAAGGAAAAGTAGATTGGCTAAAAACAAATCAAATTATTCAGCGTGACTTGATGCCGATATTAGCTGAAAAGATAGTGGTTACCCAAGGTTTTATCGGCGGCACAAGCGAAAATTATACAACCACCCTAGGTAGGGAAGGCTCTGATTATTCTGCTGCAATTTTTGCATCCTGCCTTGATGCCGCTGCACTAACCATTTGGAAAGATGTACCTGGGGTTTTGAATGCTGACCCTAAATGGTTCGATGAAACAGAGAAAATTCCGCAATTGTCTTATCATGACGCGATTGAACTAACTTATTATGGCGCAACTGTTATCCATCCTAAAACCATTAAACCATTACAAAATAAAGGGATTCCTTTATTGGTTAAATCATTTATTCAACCGGAAGGATCAGGCACTGCGATTACGGGCGAGAACAATCCCCTACCCATCCCCTCTTTTATTTTCAAAGTAAATCAGGCGTTAATTTCTATTTTTCCGAAAGACTATTCGTTTATTATTGAAGAGAATTTGAGCAACATTTTCGAACTCTTTCATAAGCATAAAATCAAAATCAACACCATGCTGAATTCCGCCATTAGCTTTTCTGTTAGTGTTGATGATCATCCGGCTCAGATTGAAAAACTGATTAAAGACCTATCAGCAGAATTTACAGTAAAATATAATAAGGGACTGGAATTAGTTACCATTAGATATTACAACCAAAATACGATTGATCGGGTTACGGTTGATAAAGATATTTTATTAGAGGTTAAAAGCCGTCATACCTGCCAAATGGTAATGAGGGGCAAAAATAAAATTGACTCAATTTAAGTGCTACTTAAAAAGAATGAATAAGAATATTTTAGATGATGCAATTCAAAAATACATCGATGCAAACCTAAATGTTGATGTAAATAAAATTGTTTTGTCTAGAAGTAGTTTTGAAAAAGTTTCTTCCGTTGAACTGGCTCAACAAATTAGTGCAAAGAAAAAAGCGCAAAAGAAATTGCCTACCTGGTACAACACACCAAAAATCTATTATCCAGCACCACTCTCGATTGAGCAAACCTCATCAGAAGTTACCGCCAAATACAAATCAAAACTTGCAAAAGGCAATAGCTTGATTGATATAACTGGCGGTTTTGGCGTAGATGCCTATTACTTTGCGCAAAAAACCAAAGCGGTTACCCATGCTGAATACAATAAGGATCTATCGCAGATTGCTGAATATAACGCCTCGATTTTAAATGTTAAAAACATCAGTTTTTATGCTGGAGATGGAATCGAATACCTGAAAAAAACGTCAAAAAGTTTCGATACCATTTATGTAGATCCAGCAAGAAGAGCTGATAGCGGCAAAGTTTTCATGCTGAAAGATTGTACGCCTGATGTAGTTAGCAATCTTGATTTATTGTTGTCTAAATCATCAAGGATTATCATTAAAACCGCTCCTCTACTAGACATTTCAGCAGGTTTATCAGAATTAAGAAACGTAAGCGAAATTCATATTGTAAGTGTAAAAAATGAGTGTAAAGAATTGCTTTGGGTTATCGACAGCAACTCGGATAAAGAAGTAAAAATTCAAGCTGTTACCATAAACGATACTGAAAAAACCTTTTCTTTTCTACAACATGAATCAAATATCTCCGCCACCTTTATCGAAAGTGTTTTACCACAAGATTATTTATATGAGCCGGATGCCGCATTACTTAAATCGGGTGCCTTTAATTTGATAGGAAAAAAATATGGATTAAGGAAACTTCATCCGCAAACACAACTCTATACCTCCGCAAAACTAAACACTGATTTTCCTGGAAGAATATTTATAATAAATGAAATTTTTTCAGCCAAAGATTTGAAAAAAGGCGCAGAATTAATTGGAAATATTATTGTAAGAAACTACCCTGCAAAACCAGCAGATTTAGCTAAAAAGTATAAAATAAAAGCGGGGAAAGATGAGTTCCTTATTTTCACAAAAGATATTTCAGGGAATAATATTATCCTAAGATCAACTATTCTTCAATATTACTAAAACGCAAAAAGCCTCTCCATAGAAAGGCTTAATGTGAGGATGATTAAGTTTATATATTTTCGCTTAAATCTTTTTAACGTTTACTGCTTGTAAACCTTTTCTGCCTTCAGCTACTTCAAATTCTACTGTGTCATTCTCTTTGATGCTTTCAATTCCACCCAAAACGTCTTTAAAATGGACAAATAAATCCTTATTGTCTTCTTGAACAATAAATCCAAAGCCTTTTTGCGTGTTGAACCATTTAACTTTTCCGGTTGCCATAAAAAATAAAAAATTGTATAAAAAAATAAACCCTTATGCTTTGATTCACCTCTTAATTAATCATTTTTTATCAAATAAATAAGTAAACAACCAGATTAAGCGCCAATTCTGAAACAAAACTATCAAATATAATGATTCGCAACTTTAAAACAACCTACCTGGCGCAACTCAACAAAAATGTTGCGAACAAAATCACTGATTTTCGAAATTACTTATTAGGTTGAGGTGTTGTACGCAAATATGGCTTAATCACCTGGTGTCCTTTCGGAAATTTTGCCGGTATATCTTCCGTTTTTATACTGTTTACCACGATAACATCTTCCCCATCTTTCCAATCGGCTGGCGTTGCCACACTATAATTTGCAGTTAATTGAAGAGAATCGATTACCCTCAACACCTCGTTAAAATTCCTACCTGTCGAGGCTGGATAAGTAATGATCAGTTTAACTTTTTTATCAGGGCCAATGACAAAGAGAGATCGAACGGTTAAGGTTTCTGATGCATTGGGATGAATCATGTCATACAAATTAGCAACTACTCTATCAGGGTCAGCAATAATTGGAAATTCAACAGAGGTATTCTGCGTTTCATTAATATCACTAATCCAGCCTTTATGTGATTCAGCAGTATCTACACTAATAGCCAAGACTTTTACATTACGCTTCTCAAATTCATCTTTCAATGCAGCTGTGCGCCCAAGTTCAGTAGTGCAAACGGGTGTGTAATCTGCCGGGTGAGAAAACAAAACACCCCAGCTATCGCCCAGGTAGTCATAAAAATCTATTTCGCCAATGGAGGTATTTGCTTGAAAATTTGGTGCGGTATCGCCTAATCTTATACTCATAATATTCTTATTTTATAGTTGATTTAAACAAATCTAAACATTACTATACTAAATACATAGGCTTTGTATTATTTTAATACAATGAAATTATAATCGCAACAAAAAACCCTGAAGAGGTTAATCAACAGGGTTTCAAGAATATTAATTTGTTTGGGTAATTAATTATAAACTTTAATCATGAATACATAATCTTGCAATTTTTCAATTTGCTTAGTACGTTTTAAACCAGAAAGCAAACTTTTTTTACTACTTGCTGATAGTTTATTTGTGCCTAACGAATCTTGAGGGATTGCTCTCATGGCTTCTAAGATATATTTTGATTTGATAGCAAAAGCAGCACCTTCAGTTTGGTCTGGTTTTCCACTGATAATACCAACCAAGTTGCCATTATTATCAAGCAGCGGTCCGCCACTGTTACCTGGATTTACAGGGATAGATACCTGATATTGCGTAGTATCACCAATAAATCCATTTTTTGAACTCACATATCCCTCACCTAAAACAGCATCATCTTTTGGATAGCCTAAAGTATAAACCGTTTCGCCAATACTGCTTGTTGTTTTTTTAATCGAATACGGAATAGAAGAAAGATGGCTAAAGTTTTTATCGCTGATTTTAAGAATAGCGATATCGTTCTGGGAATCGGTGTAAATTGATTTCACTTTGAAAGATTCGCCTTTATTGTTTTGAACATATAAAGAATCTGCGCCATTGATGACATGAAGATTCGTTAAAATGTAACCATTTGTAGAAATGGCAAACCCAGTACCACCAAAGCTATTTTGTACAGCAGGTTTACCAGTTGCATTAGTGGTATTATTAATTTTTCTAATTAAATTATTTTGCGTTTTAATTGCCTTATTAACCTGGTTGCTTAATAACACAAGTTGTTCTTTCTGTTTCGAGTTATGCTGAATAGAATAAACAGAAACCAGCGACAATACTAAAAACGAAGCGGCTACAGCAATGGCAGATTTATGTTTTCTCCATAATTGAACCACTTTTGACGGATGAGGCCTCAAAGCAGAAGCTAAACCTTCTACATCGATCTCACTATGAATGTTATTCAACTGATCTTTTAAGCGTGATTGGGCAGCAAACACCTCCATCGATTCTAGAAAGAACTTATGTGAAACCACCTTATGATCAACTGCTGCATCATTGCGACGCAAAGTTTCAAAGGCTTCTGTTTCCTGTGGATTAAGTTTACCTAAAAGATAATCTTCAATAATTGCATCTAACTCCAAATCGTTTCTCATTTCAATTACTATGGTTGAAAAAATATTTTCTTTAACCTTTGCAGGCATTTATACTTTTGTGTTTTTGCGTTATCAGTATTGGTATAACCAAACTTTTCGCAAATATCCTGCATGGATAAGTTGTGGATATAAAAATCCTGAATAATGGTTTTACAGGGTTCGCCTAAATGATCGAGAGCTGATTGCATTTTAACAAATTGCAAATCCTTCTCCTCATGCTCCTCCACATCTTCCTCAACAATTAAAACATCTTCGTAATCAGTAATGTTGCCGGATTTTTTACTATTTAAGCTTAATTTCTTAAGCCAAATACGCCTGCAAACTGAATAAATGTATGTTTTAAGCTTACTGCTGAGTTCAAAATTACCTTCCTTAATTTTGTTATATAAAATTATTATAGCCTCCTGGTAAACATCTTTTGCATCATCTTCATCTCCATTATTATTGAGAATAAACTGCAAAACCATTGTATAATAAGCCTTGTATAACTTGTTAAGTGTATCTTCTGAGTTATTTAGAATACCTAAAACAACCTCTCTATCTGTTGGAACTGAACTCTTTAAACTGTTATTCACTAGTTAATACATTTTTCTAAAAATAGTAACCCAATATTAGATAAAAAATTATTTATAGCTACTATCATTACTTAATACAATCTCCACAAATGTGGTAACCCAAGCCGGATAAAAAATATTTTCATTTTTTTGAAAATTGTTGGGTTACCTTTTTAACTTTGCGGCATTAACAAGAAAATTAATTACTTAAAAAAATTCAAAAATGAAAAATGCATTCAAATTAGGCTTTTTAGCTATCGCTTTATCTTTATCAGTTGTTGCTTGTAACTCAGAGAAAAAAGCTGAGGGTACAGATACTTTAGGTGCTGATACTACTATCACTGCTGATACTACTGTTAAAGCTGATACTACTGTTGCTGATACAGTTGTTAAAACTGATACTACTGTTGTAAAACACTAGTTAATAGTCTAATAAGATATAGAAAAGCTTCAATCCTTTAGGGATTCAAGCTTTTTTTTTTATTTTTTTATTTTCACGGGTTACCTTTTTAGGTTTCGTGTATTAACAGTAAATTAATTAATCACTAAAACGAAATTTCAAAATGAAAAATGCATTCAAATTAGGCTTCTTAGCTATCGCTTTATCTTTATCAGTTGTTGCTTGTAACTCAGAGAAAAAAGCTGAAGGTACAGATACTTTAGGTGCTGATACTACTATCACTGCTGATACTACTGTTAAAGCTGATACTACTGTTGCTGATACAGTTGTTAAAACTGATACTACTGTTGTAAAACACTAGTTAATAGTTTAATAAAATATAGAAAAACTTCAATCTTAATGGGTTGGAGTTTTTTTATTTAATTTAATTTTTCTGGGTTACCTTTTTTCTTTTTAGGTATTAAGGGTAAATTAATTAATCACCTAAAACAAAATTAAAATGAAAAATGCATTCAAATTAGGCTTCTTAGCTATCGCTTTATCTTTATCAGTTGCTGCTTGTAACTCAGAAAAAAAAGGCGAAGGTACTGATACTTTAGGCGCTGATACTACTATCACTGCTGATACTACTGTTAAAGCTGACACTACTGTTGCTGATACAGTTGTTAAAACTGATACTACTGTTGTTAAAAACTAATTAACGGTTTATATAAAAAAGCTCCAATCGTAACCGATTGGAGCTTTTTTCGTTTATATCTTCCACTATAAAAAATGAAATAATCATGTAGGCTCAAATTTTATTTCATTCAGTCTATTTAATCCATCAATTGTAGTAAATTTGCGGCAAAATTATAATCCGCATAATGAATTTAACTTCGCTACAAGCAATCTCACCTATTGATGGTCGTTACAGAAAAACTACCGAACGTTTATCTAGCTATTTTTCTGAAGAAGCGCTAATAAAATATCGTGTTTTTGTCGAAATTGAATACTTTATTGCCTTATGCGAAATTAATTTACCAGGTTTAGAAAATTTCGACAAATCGTTGTACGCTAAATTAAGAACGATACACGAGAATTTTTCAGAAACTGATGCGCTCGAAATTAAGGAAACTGAAAAAGTTACCAATCACGATGTTAAAGCTGTTGAATATTTTATCAAAGCAAAATTTGATGCACTTTCATTACAAGACTATAAAGAATTTATCCATTTCGGCTTAACGTCGCAAGACATCAATAATACAGCCATTCCATATTCAGTAAAACTGGCCTTAAACGAAAGTTATTATCCAGCGATTGATTCGCTAATTCAAAAAATAAATGAGCTGGCTACTGAGTGGAAGGACATTCCAATGTTGGCGCACACGCATGGGCAACCCGCCTCACCTACTAAATTAGGAAAGGAATTTTTAGTGTTTTCAGAAAGATTAAGTATTCAATTAGAAAGCTTGAAGATCATTCCAAACAGCGCAAAATTTGGTGGTGCAACAGGAAACTTTAATGCACACCACATTGCTTACCCGCAAGTTAATTGGGTTGATTTCTCAAACAATTTCGTAAACTCAACGCTAGGCTTAACAAGAGCGCAACACACCACCCAAATTGAACATTATGATCAGTTTGCAGCACAGTGTGATGGTTTGAAGCGCATTAATAACATTATCATTGACCTGGACCGCGATATCTGGACTTATATATCGAAGAATTATTTCAAACAAAAAATCAAGGCGGGTGAAATTGGTTCATCAGCGATGCCACACAAGGTTAATCCAATCGATTTTGAAAATGCGGAAGGAAACGCAGGAATCGCAAATGCCTTATTTGAGTTTTTTGCAGCAAAACTTCCAATCTCCAGGTTACAGAGGGATTTAACAGATTCTACAGTATTAAGGAATATAGGTGTTCCCTTCGGGCATACTTTAATCGCAATCAATTCTACTTTACGTGGTTTAAATAAAATTTTATTAAACGAAGCTGCTTTACACGCAGATTTAGATGATAATTGGGCTGTCGTTGCGGAGGCTATCCAAACAGTGTTACGTAGAGAAAACTTTCCAAATCCTTATGAGGCATTAAAAGAATTGACCAGAACAAATTCGAAAATTAATGCAGCAAGCATTGCAGAATTTATTGAAGGTTTGGCTGTTACTGAGGAAGTTAAAGTACAGTTAAGGACGATAACTCCATTTAATTACACTGGCGTTTTTTAGCAGAATTAAATTGACGCTAAACAGACAGCAGCGAAAAGTATTATTGGCCACTAATTGTTAATTTTGTTTATTCAAATTGATTAAGACATGACGATTAACGTATATACAGAGCAAACTCCAAATCCGGCAACCATGAAATTCATGGTTAACAAGCTTTTAATTAACGGCAGTGAAGATTTCGCAACTAAAGAAAGCGCTGAGCATTCTCCTTTCGCAAAGGAATTGTTCAAGTTTAATTTTGTTTCTGGTGTTTTTTTCGCCAGTAACTTTGTAACCATTACGAAAACTGACGATGCAGACTGGGCTGATATCGAAGCTATTTTAAAGGAATTTGTTAAGGGTGCGGTAGAATCTGAATTAAAGATAAAAGAAGCAACAGCGGAGGAAGCTCCAGCATTCGAAGGTTCGGAAACGGAGATTAAAATTCAACAAATTTTGCATGATTACGTTCGCCCTGCCGTTGAACAAGATGGGGGTGCAATCACTTACAAATCTTTTGACGATGGTGTGGTAACTGTAGAATTACGTGGATCTTGCAGTGGTTGTCCTTCATCAACCATAACGCTTAAATCTGGTATTCAAAACTTATTACAAAGAATGGTTCCTGAAGTTACTGATGTGGTTTCTGAAGCTTTATAACCAATCATATTCATTAAACAATAAAGGCTCACTTTTTCAAGTGAGCCTTTATTGTTTATGCTCTTTTTGTTAACTGAAATGTCTTTTTATTGCTTCTAACATTTCTTTGGTCAACTTGCCGTTAGTGGCTAGAATTTCTCTTTTTGTGAAGTATTCATCTCCGCCAGAAAAATCGAAAACCTCTCCGCCAGCTTGCTGAACGATAAAACATCCGGCAGCAAAATCCCACTGTTGCAAATTGTATTCAAAAAAAGCATCAAAACGACCGCAGGCGGTATAAACTAAATCTATCGCAGCTGCTCCTATCCTTCGGACACCGTGGCTTTTTTGCATCATTTCTTCGAGCAACTTCAAATACTGCGCTTGCTTATCGAACTGGTAATAAGGAAAACCTGTAGCTAAAAGACTGGATTTTAAATCAGGGTTTACAGAAACCTGAATCTCTTTCTTATTTAAAAAAGCCTTTCCACCTTCATACGAGTAAAACATCTCGGCTCTATTAAGTTCGTAAACTACACCAATAACAGGCAAACCATCTTCGTAAAGTGCTACACTTATTCCATATGCAGGTATGCCATGAATAAAATTGGTAGTTCCGTCTAAGGGGTCAATAATCCAGGTATGGCTTTTACCTTCTCTGGAAATAGTTTTCTCTTCGGTGATAAAGCCAGCATCGGGAATTAATTTTTCAAGGTTTTGAACCAATTTCAGCTCCGCAGTTTTATCAACGTAGGAAACCATATCATTTAACCCCTTGTATTCAATTTTTGTAGCATCAAATTGCATCGACTCTTTACGGATAAAATTTCCGGTAAGCCTTACAATTGATATTACTTTATTGCATAGTAATTCGTAATTCATAGCTGTTTAACAAAAACCTAGCAAGGTTGTTGGATTTAAAATGAATTTTTGGAAAGGAATTTAGGCTAGCTTATTCTTATTCCTTAGTGCATAAATACTTAAGGCAATACCGCCTAACACTAAAAAGGTAGAAATCATTTCAGCTTGAGTAAACCGCAAACCGAATACATGATATTTTGAATTTACACGAATCAATTCAATACAGAAACGTTCTATTCCATTCAAAATCATATAAATACCGAACATTAATCCCGGTGCTTTTATTTTATCGCGGATGCTCCACAGAAATGCAAAAAGAATAAGGCAAACAATTACTTCATATAACGGTGTTGGATATACGCCTTGCGCCAGCTCGTTACAGAATTTACCAGTACAGCCCGGAATTGGGATTCCTTCCCCCACCACATTGTTTGGATAAGTATAAGACCACATCCAATCTGGCAACCAAGAAAATAGTTTCGGATTTGAATTTACAACTCCCCAATCACCATCACCAGATAAATGACAACCAATACGGCCAACAGCATAAGCCAGCATCATACCCGGTCCACCAACATCCAGCATGTGTAAAGGTTTTATTCCATTTCTTTTGGCAATGATCAGTACTGCTGCACCCCCACAAATTAAACCGCCATAGAAGGTAAGGCCACTAAAAGACAACAATCGCTCAATTGGATTTTTAACAAAATCATCCCAATACTCTAAATTATCAAAAAATTTAGCACCTAGAAAACCCCAGATAGCAGCCCATACAATTAAATTACTCATTAATTGATACGGATGTACCGTAACCTGCGTCTCTTTCGGCTTATCTAACTTGTTTTTATCTTTCTCTTTATAATCCCAATAAGCAAACAAACCAGCGAAAAATAACCCCCCAATAATGTTCCCCTTGGTAGACATTAAAATAGATTGAGCATCACTTACAAAAAGCGAATAATTTAGAAATGCATAAACCAACTTGTAACCGATAATGAAGCCAAAAAGTGCATTCATTACAATTTCTGATGTGGTAGCGGGTTTACCAATAACAACGGTCTTCTTTATTGGATGAAGAATTCCCAGTGCTTCTTTGCGTTTTAATTCTTTAGTGAAAGCCCAATAACCAGCTATAAATGCAATGGCAACAAAAACGCCAAAAGTGTTAAATGGCAATGGCAAGTTAATACCAAACAGATATTCTAAAAAATGCGAAACGGTAGGAAACATAAAAATTATTTGTTGCGAAGATAGGAAAGAAAGACCAAAGCTGAAAGGTATGGCGCAACTCTTAATTGGCAATGTTAAATTGAAAGATTCTATTACTATATTGGAGATTTGTTATGATTTGGAAAGCAATTTCGGTTTAAATCGGTTGCCTCTGTCCTGCTCTACGCTTTATTCGCCAGCAGCCAGAAAAAGGCTGATGCTCATGTTCGCTTCGATCAGGTTTAGATTACATCACTAAGTAATTCTTGGCATAACGAGGGGATCATACCAGAGTTTATAGCAATTTTTTGGGTGTATAGACGGGATAGCAGCGATATCCTTTTTGTTTCACTCACTTATATTAATTACTAAAAATTTGCAAAAAGATTTAGCAGATAGCCCGGGTAGCGTTAAAGCAGCTTATAGATTGCTCTCTAAAAAATTAAATTCAGTTTAATGATGTGCGTATGTAGTTTCCAGTTCAGCCACTTCAACTTCTCCATCAGCTGTCATTTCTAACAGCTTAACAGCCTTAAGTTCGTTAACCATAACCGGATCATATTTGGCACGTACTTTAACATAGTTTTTGGTAAACCCATGCATGTAACCCATTTTTTGATCAGCTTCAAAAAGCACTTCAGCCTCGCTTCCAATTTGCGATTCGTAGAAAGCTCTGCGTTTCTTGTCAGAAAGAATATGTAGCATTTTACTGCGTTCGTTTCTTTGACTTCCAGGAACAACACCAGCCATTTCAGCAGCTACTGTTAATTCACGTTCAGAGTAAGTAAAAACATGCAAGTAACTAATATCTAACTGGTTTAGAAACTGATAAGTATCGAGAAAATCCTCTTTTGTTTCTCCAGGAAAACCTACAATAACATCGACCCCGATACAGCAATGAGGCATTACTTCTTTAATTTTAGCAACACGCTCTACATACAAATCTGTACGGTAGCGACGGCGCATTAGACCTAAAATTTTATCAGAACCAGATTGTAAAGGGATATGAAAATGTGGAACAAAACGTTTCGAAGTAGAAACAAATTCAATAATTTCATTGCTCAATAGATTCGGTTCTATAGAGGAAATACGAATTCTTTCAATACCATCAACTTCGTCCAAAGCTTTAACCAAGTCGAAAAATTTATCTTCTCGTTCGCCATTACGGATACCAAAATCGCCGATATTAACCCCTGTAAGCACAATTTCTTTAACACCACTTTCTGCTATCATCCTTGCTCTACTTACTACATTTTCAATTGTATCGCTACGACTAGCGCCACGAGCCAATGGAATGGTGCAATAAGTGCATGGATAATCGCAACCATCCTGAACTTTTAGGAATGTTCGGGTTCTATCTCCGATAGAATATGATGCAATGAAGTTGTGATTTACCTTTTCAATGTTTTGTTGGTGAACTACAGCTTTAGGATTTTTCGTTAAGTCGGTGATGAAATCAACAATTCTAAATTTTTCAGCAGCGCCCAATACCATATCAACGCCTTCAATCTCAGCAATTTCCTGCGGTTTTAGCTGTGCATAACAACCAACAATCGTCACGAATGCATTCGGTGAATATTTTAGAGCTTCTTTTACAACTTTACGGCATTTTTTATCTGCGTGTTCGGTAACAGAGCAAGTATTAATCACATAAACGTCGGCTTGATCTTGAAATTCTACAACAGAATAACCCGCATCGGTAAATAATCGACCGATTGTGGAAGTTTCAGAGAAATTTAATTTACAACCTAATGTATAAAATGCGACCTTTTTCATTGAGCCTGCAAAGATAGGAAAATAGATTAGAGTATTGGAATATGAGATTTGAGATATAAAGTAAATTACAGTGAATCAACATTAGACAGCAGGGTACTCCCGTCGAAACCAATATTTCAAGTCCTATTACTTTTCATTCCAGCGATAACTTTCTTGTTCAAAACCGGCCAAATCTAGCACCCGGCTAATTACCGTTCCAGCTACTTCTTCAATTGTTTTTGGAAGGCTGTAAAACGATGGATTTGCCGGACATATGATCCCGCCGGCTTCTGTAACCAATTTCATATTATTGATATGGATTAAGCTGAATGGCGTATCACGAACAACTGCAATTAGTTTTCTTCGTTCTTTTAAAACTACATCTGCAGCTCTCGAAATTAAGTCATTCGAGATGCCGTGAGCGATTCGGCCTAATGTACCCATTGAGCATGGAACAATTATCATCGTGTCGTATTTCGCTGAACCAGAAGCGAATGGTGCATTAAAATCGTTTTTATTATAAAAAGTAAAGTCTTGATAGCTGCTGTAATCTTGGTTTCCGAGTTCGAACTGCCAAACCTCTTTAGCATTATCGCTCATCACAACCCCAACTGCTGCAATTTGATCGCTTAACTGTGCCAGCTTATAAAATAATACCTTTGCATAAATTGAACCGCTTGCTCCTGTTACCGCAACTACAACTTTCTTTTTATTCATAACACAAAATTAGCGTTTTATAAATAGAATTAGCACACATAAAAAAGGGCCAGAACAATGTTCTGACCCTACATCTACCTATGAAAAACATACCCTCGAAAGGGTAAGAACAAATATATATAAATTTTTAAAAAAAGATAATCAAGAAGTGTTAAATGGGAAAAATCAGATATTTGAGCTTACACACAGATTAACAGACTGAATTATAACAGTTTATATAAATTTAATTTTTATCTTTTTAACGATTAGCGTATTTTTTTCAGCACAATTACAACATTGGAAATAAAAATTAAATGATTTAGGGCTTAAAAAAACGTATAAATACTTAAAATATCGGCTGAATAATAAGCTGTAAGAAAGACTGATTAGCTATATTAACTTTCAGCCGAGATTTTAGACCTCAATCTACTTAAAGTCTCCAATCGCATGCACAGAAAAGATGCAATATATTTAAGTGGTACACGATTGACCAGTTCAGGGTAGCTCTGTGAAAAACGCTTGTATCTCTTCTCAGCTGACTGTAATCTAGATATATAAGCCCTTTCGCAAGCATATAAGTAGTGGATTTGTGTCATCTTCCTTCCTACATAATTGGCAATTTCGAAGTTATTATAAAGTTGCCTCGACATCGCATGCGGAACAGCAATAGCTTCTACGTCTTCCAAAGCTTGCACATACTCTTCTGTTGGCTGCTGCTCATCCCACAAGTTTCTGATGTTGCCCACAAGTTCATGTTCCTTTGCAATCCAGGTGGTTATTTCTTTATCTTCCTCCTTCATATACCCCCTGGCAACTCCCTTTAACAATAAAAAGATGAACTTATTGCGGTGTAATGGAGATGAAATAAATTTATTTTTTTTAAAAGCTACAGGAAATGTTTGCTCGTTTATAATCTGTTCAATTTCGGGAGACAAATCGTGAAAGGTGCGAAAGACAGTAATTAAAGGTGAAAATCCGCCATACGCTAACCACTTATCTGCATTATAGATTTTTTCGGGATTCATTTTAAAAATTTAGGGACGTGGAAAATGTTTTCGAGCCGTAAATTAGATATTAGGGAATAATGAATAACAATAATAAGAAAAAGTTTTAGAATTTGGAGTTCATGATATCAATTTTGATGAGTTCCTATTGAAATCCTTTTCGATTTAGAATGATTTGAGAATGTAGAGGATATCTAGAAACTATCTATCTAAAGAATTGAGATATTGATGGCTTTTAAACCATCGTCTAATGTAATTTCAAAAGAAACCTGATCATCTACCTTAACAAAGTCATTAACGAACTCCATACTAAATGTAATATCTTGAGCATTCTCGTCTACGATTACACCCGATTGTTTCTCGCTATCAATGTAGACAATAGTGCCTACTCTTAATTTACTCATTTATATCATCCTAAAAATTCGACAAAAATAACTAAATATGTAGAATTAAAAATACATATTAATCATTTTTGAACAACTTTTAGCTATAATAAGATAACAATATGCAAAGAGAAAAAAATTACCGAAGGAATTTAATATGAGAAATTTTCAAAAAAGTTTCACAAGGCACAATAAATAGACAAAATAATTACTAACTTAGAATTGAAAGCTCCATTTGTTTAATTATTGTTTTATAAAAACCCAAAAAACTGTTATTATGAACAATTCATCTTCATCAATTGACCAAAAAACAGAAATTGTAAGCATTTCTGAAGAAAAAGATCTAATTTATTGGACCATCAGACTTGGAATTACAACGGAAGTACTTAAATCTGCAATCAGAGCAACCAGATGTGTCACTTTAAATGATATTTTCGTTTACCTAGACAAGAAAGACATCAAGCACTTTGCGTGAATGTATCCGCGTTATTTTGTTCTGCCGTAAATTGAAGTAATATCTGCTAGCCAATGTTTGATTGCTTTGAGCTTTTCCAGATCCAATCGCCATAACCAGTTGCCATTTGCGTTACCTGGAATATTCATTCTTGCTTCTTCATTTAAACCTAAAACATCCTGGATCGGCACAATGGCTATTTTAGCAGTCGATGAAAATGCAAGTCTGATAAATTCCTGATGAATATTCTTTTTATCAATCTGGCGATCAAAATATCTTGTTATGCGCTCCTTTGTTTGTTGTTCAACATCTCTATCATACCAACCAACTAATGTATTATTATCATGTGTACCAGAATAAACAATACAATTTTGGCTTGTAAAGTTATGGGGAATATGCGAAGATGCAGAAAGATCACTTCCAAAAGCGAACTGTAGCACTTTCATTCCAGGCAATTTAAATTCATCCCTAAGCTGCTCTACTTCGGTGCTTATTTCCCCCAAATCTTCGGCAATGAAAGGCATCTCTGGAAATTTATCTTTAATTACCTTAAAGAAATTTTCTCCCCCTCCTTTTTCCCATTTCCCGTTAATAGCATTTTCTCTATCTGCAGGTATTTCCCAATAGGACGAAAAAGCAATAAAGTGGTCTAAACGAAGTAGATCGAACATTTCCATATTTTTCTGTAACCTCTTAATCCACCATTCGTAATCAGTGCTTTCAAGTACAGTCCAGTTAAAAACAGGCATCCCCCATAATTGGCCATTCTCATTAAAGTAATCTGGAGGAACACCAGCTACAAATGTCGGTTTCAAATTAGCATCCAATTTAAAAAGCTCGGGATCAGACCAAACTTCCACAGAATCATAATCTAAATAAAATGGCAAATCTCCAATTATTTTAATACCCTTTGAGTTTGAATAATCTTTCAGTTTATGCCACTGCTTAAAAAATACATACTGCTGCCATTTTACCTCGTCAATTTCTTCAGCAAATTCACTACGAAAAACATCGATTTGTTTGGTTTCCCTTTTTTTAAATTCTGCCGGCCAGTTATACCACTCTAATTGTTGATGATGATTTTTTAAAGCAGTATATAAACCAAAATCGTTAAGCCATTCAATTTCTTTGGTACAGAAGTTTGAAAATTCTAGGTCAGTATTTTCCGATTTGTCCTTTTTGAAAGCTTTGTAAGCTTTTTTGAGCAACTTGAATTTTGCCTCCTCGACTTGAGAAAATTCAACTTTATCTTCAAAAGGCAAAACGGAAGCGCTCAAATCATCAACCGTAAGCCAACCTTCATCTACCAATTGTTCTAAATCAATTAGTAAAACATTACCCGCCTTAGCCGAATTGCTGGAGTATGGACTATAGCCATTTCCAACTTTCGTGGGATTTAGTGGTAATATTTGCCAGTATTGTTGGTTTGTTTCTGCTAAAAAATCAACAAATCGATTGGCTTCAGATCCAAAATCACCAATTCCGTTTTTCGAAGGCAAGGAAGTAATGTGCATCAGGATACCTGCAGATCGCTCAATGGTTTTGTTTTTTAACTCAATTAAACCAATTTGCAATTCACCAAATAACTGGTTAACCAAAATGTTTTCGTTAAGGATATCTTTTACTTCATCTTTTTCAGTTATAATATTGCGCCAGCTTGTAGGAAACTCTTTCGGAAGTATAATCTGGGTATCTAACCAATTAAAATCCACAATTTCTTCAACTTTGCTTATCGTTGCTAAACCTAAAGGAACCGCAATAACAACATATTGCTCTTTGTATTTACGAGCAAAAGCTAAAATATTATCGTGATAAGTACCTTCTACTTTTAACGGAATATAATCCCCTTGAGTGAAAACATCCTGATTTTCTTTTCTAAAATTAATGAGTTTTTTAGTTAACCATAGTTTGATTTTTCCAGAATACCTTGAAGACCAAAGTTCTTTTACCGATGATTCTTGTTGTATAAACTCACTCCGTTTTTCATAATCAACCGGCCTGCGATTGTCTGGATCAACTAAGCTCAAGTCCCAAAGTTCTGTTCCCTGGTAAACATCGGGAATCCCTGGACAAACGAATTTCAAAACCAGTTGAGACAAACTGTTTAAAATTCCAAAATCTGCAATGCGATTGAGAAGTTTCGAGATTATAGCGAAGCTTTCTTCATTTTCATCAATTAATTGAAGTGCGAAATCCTGTAATAGTTTTTCATATTCTTCATTCGGTTCTGCCCAATCAGATCTTTTTTTTGCTTCTCTTAAGGCCTTTTCTATAAACTGAACCAAACGATTATCAAACTCATCCGCATCCTCGCCGGGGTAAGGGATAGCACCTAAAATAGTCTGGAAAATAAGGTAAAAATCATTATTGTGGATTAACTTATAGATTTCGCTTAGTTTTTCGGAGTTTTTTATCGCTGAATTAAAATCCTTAATTGCTACCTTCCATACCTCAGGAAGATCAGTAAGTACATTTATTCTTGCTCTAAAATCTTCTCCCTTCTTGGTATCGTGTGTAGAACTTCCGTTTAACGACAATGGCCAATACAACTGACGGTCAACCATTTTCTGATGGAATTCGGTGACACTGAAACCAAATGCATCGGGTGCATCGCCAACTTCCGAGTGCCCAACAAAACGATTATAGGTAAACATTACAGTATCTTCTACCCCTTTAGCCATTAACGGCCCGCTAAATTGCATTAACCGCTGGTAAAATTTGCTCAGTTTACCATTATATTCAGCATCCGAGTCTAATGGTACCATTAGAAACATTCGTTTTAAAGCAGAAGCCGCTTCTTTTAAGTCTTCTTGATTTGCCGTTAGAGTCAATAATGCTTTTAAATTTTCGCTATCGTTTTCTGGAAGTGGAAAATTGTAATTGTAATAGCGATAAACAGGCATCTGAATCAATAGCTCTGCAATAGCTCGTTTTAGTTTTTCAGGTTTAAGCCGGTCAATTTCTTCAGTTGAAAGAAGCTCTAAATCGGTAAATAAATCAAATAAATTGTTTAGCTCTCCTTGCATGTATTGAAACAGGAAAGTTTCTTTTTTTTCATTTATTAATATCTTTGGATCAAGATTTTTGCCCGTGATTTCTTTATAAATTTCATCGAACTTGCCCCTATTCGTTTGATTAGTGAATAAGTTATTTGTCATGGCTAAAAAGTCGTATCCTGTATTGCCTTGTACCGGCCAATCGGACGGCAATTGTTCATCTCGCTCCAAAATCTTCTCTACAACAATATAAACTTCATCCCCAACAGCTTTTCTCAATCTATCTAAGTACACTTTTGGATCATAAAGTCCATCAATGTGATCAATGCGTAAACCTTGAAAAATATCTTTTTTAACTAGCTCTAAAATGTATTCATGGTAAATGTCGAAGTTTTCGTGATCCTGAATGTTCAGACAGATTAGTGCATTTACCGTAAAAAACCTTCTATAATTGATGGTATGATTTGTTTCTTGCCAGTTACACAAGCGATAAAACTGCTCATTCGCAATTTCTTTAATCAGTTGTTTATCGATGATTTCATCGTCGTTTTTCCCAGCAAGCCTTTCCTGACTAACTATATTTAGGGGCCAGTTTGAATCTCCATTGTTTAGAAAGTATTCATCTTTATTTTTGATTAATTTTGACGCTGAGCTTTCAATAGCATCTTCCAGATCTGAACCTAAAAAAGGTACCATCAGTTTTTGGTCATTCGAAATATCGATATCAAAAAAAGAGGCATATTTTGACTTGCTCCCATTTTTCAAAACGTCCATCAACCATTTATTTTTTGGTGAGAATGCCATATGATTAGGGACAATATCCTGAATCCAGGTAATGTTGGCTGTCTTTAGCCTTGTGGAGATCTCTAACAATTCCTCCTCTGTACCAATTTCAGGGTTCACCCGAAGTGGATTTACAACATCATAACCATGAGTACTACCCTCAACAGCTTCGAATATCGGTGAGGCATAAATGGTATCGATCCCTAGTTTTTGTAAATACGGAATGATGTTATTTAATGATTTAAAATTAAAATCTTTATGAAATTGGATGCGGTATGTTGAAGTCGGTTTAAACATTTTGGCTAGTAAAAATTAGGATCGATTCTGAAAAAATAGTGAGCTTATTATCAGTAAAATCTACATCGTTATTGTGGTTTCCTCCCCACTGATCGGCTGCAGAATTTAAAACGAGGTTATAATCCAATCCATTTGAGATTGGCAAAACTTGCTGTTGCTTTGAAAAATTTAATGCGCATAATACTTTTTGATTTTGATGCCATCGGATCATCGTTAAACAATTTTGATCTCGATAAACATCAACCTTTAATTGTTGGCGGTTAAGATGAGCCAATGCAGGTAAGGATTTTCGCAGCTTTATAATTGCCTTGTAAAATGCATGCATGATCTGGTGTTTGCCCTGAAGCTGGCTTTGCCAATTTAGTTTTGAATGATTAAATGTTTCCTCACTTTGCGGATCAGGAACTTCTTCACCATTATGGAATGCGGCGAATTCTCTTTTTCTTCCTTCCCTTACCAGTCCAACCAGTTCTTCATCAATATGTGAGATAAAAAACATAAATGGATTTTCTTCAGCGTATTCTTCACCCATAAAAATGAGTGGTAAATAAGGACTCACAAATACAGTTGCAGCCATCAGCTTTAGCATTTCAAAACTTACCAGCTGGCTTGCCCGCTCGCCAAGCATTCTATTGCCAACCTGATCGTGGTTTTGAGAGAAAACGATAAATTGCTTTCCAGGATTGTCTTTGGCTTTTGTTCCAAAGCGCTTTTCTCGATGAGCCGAAAACTGACCATCATAAACATAGGCATCAGTCAAAGCTTTACCCAAATGCTCAATTCCATCGAAATCAGAATAATAGCCGTATTTCGCTTGACCGGCAGTTACGCGAAGCGCATGATGGAATTCGTCAATCCATTGTGCATCCATACCGTAACCACCCTGCTCTATTGGATTGATGTATTTATTGTCATTTAAATCAAGTTCAACTATAAGATTGAAATCCCTGCCAACAGTTTCAGAAAGAAGTTTTACGTTTTCCTTAATTTCTCTTAAAATGTGCTTGGCACTTCCATCTTTAATCGCATGAACGGCATCTAGTCTCAATGCATCAATGTGAAAATCGCGGAACCACATCAATACGTTTTCGATATAATACTGCCTTACGGGATCGCATTTTTCATCATCAAAATTGATTGCGCTACCCCAGGGAGTGTGATATTTATCCGTAAAATAGGGCCCAAAATCGCTGAAATAATTCCCTTCCGGTCCTAAGTGATTGTAAACCACATCTAAAATTACTGCAATGCCCTTTTCGTGACAAAGGTTTACCAGATGCTGTAAGTCTTTTGGGCCGCCATAGGTATTTTGCACAGCAAACGGATATACACCATCGTAACCCCAATTTCGGTTACCAGGAAATTGTGCCACAGGCATGATTTCGATCGCATTTATGCCCAAATCAACTAAATAATCCAGCTTGTTTTCAATGGATTTAAAATCTCCATCAGGAATAAAAGTACCGGTGTGAAGCTCGTAGATAATATAATCTTCTAACGAGATGCCTTTCCACTCTTTATCCGTCCAATGGAATGATTTCAAATTTAACGCAGTTGACATTCCAGAAATGCCATCTTTTTGGTAAACTGATGCAGGATCTGCTCTTGTGATAAATTTAGCATCAGAAACATCGTCATCTGTTTCACTAGATTGCCAGATTTTAAAAGAGTATTGATCACCTTCGGAAATATCGGATGAGAGTGCATACCAATAACCAAAATTTTGTTTCAATAATGGTATTTCTAAGTCTTTTTCTGGAATTAATAATGTTACATTGTTAGCATTAGGAGCCCAAAGCCAGATTTCGACTTTATTACTTTCCAAAAAATTCAAACCAATGCTTCGCTTTCGGATATCTATTTTCATAATACCTGATGTTATTGGTTTAGCGCAAAGCTGTAGAGTTGCTTTCCTTCAGGGGTAACAAAATCAATTTTTGCTAACGTGATCTCATCTACAATTTCCCCGATATGAGTTTTAAGATCAGCCGAAAGCTGATCAACATCTTCCATTTCCCCGATAACTATTTCCACCTCGGCAAGTCCTTTGCTTCGCACTTCTTCAACCCTGTTTCCTAAATATTTTTTTAATTGATTGATTAGCTCTTCCATAATTTTGTATATGAACAATCGCTAAAGGATAGAAAATGTTTGAAGGAATTGTGATGCAGATGAAATTTTTTATTGATTATGTTGTTATGGTTATTAGTTTGATAGAATTGGTAATAAAAAAAGAGCCTGCATCAATAAATGGCCAGGCTCTTAATTTAACTAATTCGTTATTTTATTTTTGAGATGCTTCGGGTGCTTTGCCAATCAGATCCATAAATTGATCTAATTTAGGGGTTATGATGATTTGAGTACGTCTGTTTTTAGCCTTACCAGCTGGCGTATTATTATCGGCCACCGGATTGTATTCACCTCTTCCACCTGCTGTTAAGCGTTTTGGATCGACAGAATATTTGTTTTGCAAAACCTGAACAACCGAAGAAGCACGTAAAGCACTTAAATCCCAATTGTTGCGAATATTAGGCTGAGAAATTGGAACATTATCTGTGTTACCTTCGATTAGTACATCATAAGTGTTGTAATCTTGAATAATTTTAGCGATTTTACTTAAAGTTTCTCCTGCTTTATCGCTTACTTCAAATCCACCTGACTTATATAACATGTTGTCGGCCAGAGAGATGTACACTACGCCTTTTAACACTTGAACGTCAACATCACTTAATTCTTCCCTACTTAATGAGCGGGTTAAGTTATTTGTTAATACCATGTTGAGTGAGTCGCTTTTGTTTTTAGCATTAACCAATTGTTTGATGTATTTATTTGAACTATTGATTTCATCAACCAATTTTGAAATGTTAACATTTCCCTGGCTGCTTGAACTTAAACATTTGTTCAATGCATCTTGAAGGGCGGTTACATTTGCTTTTTCTGATGCAATTTGTTCTTCTAAACTTTTAACCCTGCTGGTTGCACCAGTAAGTTCTCTTTGACTATCCTGATATTGATTACTCAGCTCCTGGTTCCGTTCTCTGAGTTTAGCATAAGTATCCTGTAACTCTGTATATTTTTTGTTGCTAACACAACCAGATACCAGTACAATTGCCAGAAGCACTAATGGGAATGATTTGTATATTTTCATAATCTTATTTTTTCCAAATCCTTAACAAATTCCTTGCCGTAATATTAAAAACCCGATTTCAGGCCAATTGAAGCAGGTTGGTTCTTAGAAGAAGAACTCATTCTGCTTGAAAAAGTAATCTAAAGTTCATCTATTCTGATTAGAAGCGGCGATCGATTATAAAATTTTGAATATCTGAGGTGATAATCAATACCAATAAAATGACTGATAGTAAACATATTTAAAGAGATGTTGAACCTTTAGCACAAACAAATCGCCTTACTGATTTTTCAAACAATATTAAACTACTATAATTCAATAAGTTTCGCAAAAAAAGAGAACAATTACATTTGTTTCTGCGTTAATATTGCTTATTTTGCAACATTATTAATATAAAAGGTGATTATCAGGACATATTAATAATTAAAATTATCCTTAGATTAACTTTCTTAATATGATTAAGCTTTTTGTCGGTGGTTTAGCAGATAATATCCAGGAAATGGATCTTGCAATTTTTATCAGCCTACATGGTAAAATTGAAACCATAAAAATTGTTAGAGATAGAGCAACCGGAAAATGTAAGGGTTATGCCTTTATAGAAGTACTCAATCAATCAGATGCTAGCAATATTATTTCTATGTTAAATGGTGAAACTTTTAAGGGAAATGTAATTACAGTGAAACAAAGCGCTGAAGAAGCACCTAAGAAAGTATTTAAGCCAAAACCTTCTGGTTCACAGCCTCAAAAAAGTAAACGGCCAAGAATGCAACGTTAAAACACCTAGTGTAAAATTGATTACAATAAATAAGGCCTATGTTGTATAAACCTTATTTATCCTAAAATTTAATTCACTAATTCAGATCCATTATCTGTTTGTACCACGTAGGCATCAAGTTCCAGATTAAACCGCTCTTTATAGTCTATTTTCGCCCGATCAATCAGTTCATCTATAGCTTCATCTTTCACAATATTGATGGTACAGCCTCCAAACCCGCCTCCCATCATTCGTGCGCCAAGAACAGCATTATCATTTTTTACAAGTTCTACCAGAAAATCAAGTTCAGCGCAGCTTACCTCATAATCTTTGCTCAGGCCTTCATGAGTTTGGAACATCAGATGACCTAAAGCGGCAAGATCGCCATTGGCAAGTTGATCAGCGGCTTTCACTACCCTTTCGATTTCTTCTACTACGAAGTTACATTTCTGGAAAACCTCCAAACTTTTTGGCTTTACGTATTGCTCAAGCATAGCCCGGTTAACATCCCGTAAGCTAGCTACACCCGCAACAAATTCGCTTACCCATGCTACCCCTTGTTCGCATTGCGATCTTCTGGTGTTGTATGCCGAGTCGGACAGTGAATGTTTGACATTCGTATTCAATAAAACCAATTTATAGCCATCTAATTTTAAGGGGATGTAAACGTATTTCATCGAACGGCAATCCAGCATTACGGCATAGTCTTTTTTACCAAAAACGGAAGCAAATTGATCCATAATCCCACAGTTCACTCCCGCAAAAACATGCTCCGCTTTCTGTGAAATTAGCGCCCTATCCATTGGAGAGATACCGAGGCCGTTGAGATAATCGATTGCAAATACGGTTGCACATTCTAATGCAGCAGAAGAAGACAGGCCAGCTCCTAGCGGAACGTTACCATCCAAATAAAGATTAAATCCACCAAACTTATAACCTCTCTTCTTTAGCTGATCTGCAACACCTAAAATATAGTTTGCCCAGCCTTTGTCTGATTTCTCAATGCTTTCAATACTACAGTTATGAAATTGCTGATAGCTTTCTGAATAAAGATGGATCTCGTTATCTGTCCTTTTAGAAACAGCAACATAAATAGCTTTATTTATGGCAGCAGGCATCACAAAGCCTCCATTGTAATCGGTATGTTCGCCAATAATATTAATTCTACCAGGCGATTTTACAATGATTGGTTCAGTATTAAAAGTTTTTACAAATGAGGCTTTTAAAGATTCTATGTCCATAACTATTTCTTTGTGTTTTGAATTGAGCGTATTTTCGTTAATCTAATAATAACAAAGCTATCTATAATATATTAAATGTCAAAACGACAATTAATAACTTTGCTAATATTTTATATTTTAGTAGAAATT
This sequence comes from Pedobacter sp. AC163, assembly GCF_979258665.1. Classification (NCBI taxonomy): domain Bacteria; kingdom Pseudomonadati; phylum Bacteroidota; class Sphingobacteriia; order Sphingobacteriales; family Sphingobacteriaceae; genus Pedobacter; species Pedobacter sp. AC163. Next base: position 648,334 of record NZ_OZ409872.1, read on the forward strand.
TAAACCATCACCCGATAATTATTAAACATGTTAGAATATTCTAGTCAACCTCATTATTTAGTCGCTGTAGATTGCATTGTGTTTGGATTTGACGGAGAACACTTGAAAATTTTACTTGTGAAGCGAGGTTTGGAACCAGAAATCAACAAGTGGAGTTTAATTGGAGGCTTTGTGGGCAGTAATGAAAGTCCGGATGAAGCCGCTCAACGTGTTTTAAAAAAGAATACTGGCTTAGAAGGAATTTATCTGGAGCAATTGCAAATCTACGGAGAGCCTGCCCGAGACCCGATCGAGCGAACGCTTTCCGTTTGTTATTTTGCATTGATTGATCTCAATAAATACAAAACGCAACTAAATGATGATTACCACGCAGAATGGTTTTTAATTAGTGAGCGACCTAAACTCATTTTCGACCACGACAGGATGGTGGCAGATGCGAGAGAAAAATTACGCTATAAAGCAGCCTTACACCCTATTTTGTTCGAAATGTTACCTAAAAAATTCACCATTCCTCAGTTACAGATTTTATTTGAGGAGGTAAATGATACCAAGATTGACACCAGAAACTTCAGCAGGAAGATCAGTTCAACGGGCTTACTAATTAAGTTGGAAGAGAAAGACAAATCCTGCTCTAAAAAAGGCGCCTATTATTTTAAGCTGGATAAGAAAAAATATCAGGCAAACCTCCAAGCATTTTTAAACCTGATTCCAAACCTAAAACCCCTTTAGCACCTTCATTTTAATCCCGTTTTAAGATCATATCACTATTTTTGTAAATGCTTAAAATAGGAATAGCTGAAGATGATCCAAAAATTGCAGCATTGTTACAAACTGCTTTGGAAGAAAACGGCTATCAGATAAATGTTGTTTCCAATGGAATTGATGCGTTGGAACACTTCGTTCAGGAACTATTTAACCTGCTAATTATCGACATTATGATGCCGGGTTTAAGCGGCATCCAGGTTTGTAAACGCCTTCGCGAAAAAAACATCCAGACTCCTATCCTAATGCTCACCGCTATGGGTACCGTTGATGATAAGGTTACTGGCTTAGATGCTGGCGCTGACGATTACCTGGTAAAACCTTTTCATTTAAAGGAACTGCTTGCCCGTGTTTCAGCACTACTAAGACGACAAACTTCTTTAGAAAACATTCCAAATCATCAACTTATTTTCGAGGATTTAACAATGGATACCTTAAGCAAAGAGGTAAGCAGGGCCGGAAAAATCATCGACCTCAGTGCCAAAGAATTTGTTTTATTAGAGTTGTTTTTACGAAATCCCAACCGTTTGTTATCGCGTCGGTATATTGCTGAAATGGCCTGGGATATTAATTTCGATACAGGGACAAACGTGATAGATGTTTATGTTAATTTTCTGCGGAAGAAAATAGACAAAGACTTCGACAGAAAATTAATTCACACTAAAATAAATATGGGCTACATTTTTAAGTAATGAAAATAAAAGATCGCATTGCGTTGTATTTTACTTTAATCAGCACTTCCTTGCTTTTCGCGGTGCTTTGCGTAGTGTATTTTACTTTCATGAAATTTCTGCAGGCTGATTTTTTTGAGCGCCTTACAGATAGAACAATGGTTACGGCGAAATTGTATCTGGAGGCCGACGAAATTAGCAGAGATGCCTTAAACGAAGTGCGGCATAAATACCTGCAAAAGTTAAATGGTGAGGTAACCCGCATTTATGACTATAAAAATAGGGCAACCTTTATTGGCGATTCCGCACAATATTGGACAAAAGCTACAATAGAAAAGGTTAGAAGAAACAAACGCTTAAAATATACCGATGGAGAGCGGCAGGTTGTTGGCATTTATTACAAAGACAACCAAGGCGATTTTGTAATCCTGGCTTCGGCAACCGACCAAGGCTCTCATGACAGGCTTGTAAAGCTTTTGAAAATTATGGTTTTTGTTTTCGTAATGATTTCCATTATCGTTTTGCTTTTGAGTAGATGGATTGCTGAAAAAATGCTACAGCCATTAAAAAAGTTTATGACCGAAGTGAAACAAATTGGCTTGAAAAACATGGAATTTAGAGTTGAAGAGCGCAACACCGAAGACGAAATTAGTCTTATCGCAAAAAACTTCAATCAATTGATGAACGAGTTGGAGCAGGCTTTTATTCTTCAAAAAACCTTTGTTGCCAATGCTTCGCATGAGTTGCGCACACCCGTTACGAGGATGATGATGACTGCAGAACTGGCGCTATCTAAAGAGCGTGATAGTGATTCCTATCAAAAAGCGATTCAATCCATGCTGGATGATGCAGAAAAGATGGATCATATCATTACCGGATTATTGGCCCTGGCAAAAATGGATGTCGAATTGATTCAGTCACAGCTTTCTCCTGTTCGGATAGATGAGCTGTTGATAAAAATTAAACAGGAGTGGCAGCATCAAAAAAATCTCAAAATTGATATAATAAACAATTTGGCTGGCAGCCAACCCCAGGTGTTGGCAAATATTGTATTGTTACAAATCGTGTTTGATAACATTATTTCAAATGGCTTTAAGTTCTCCGACAACAAAAAGGTAACCTGTGCACTGGAACGAAATGCTGAAAATTTAGTTGTCAAAATAAGTGATCAGGGAAAAGGAATTTCTGCGTCGGAGCGAGAAGAAGTTTTTAAACCATTCTACACCCGCTCTAAAGAACTAGGGAAAACCGGTGAAGGAATGGGTCTATATATGGCTCAAAAAATTATAAACCTATTTAAAGGGAAAGTTGAGATTTCAAGCTCAAGCACTCAAAAAAGCACCTTTATTATTACCCTGCCTTTATTTTAATCCGGTTTTAATTTCGATTTAATTCATGTTTAATTCGGCAAAGATAGTTTTGCCGCATGATGAGAATAAGTATTTTTCTACTTTTTATAGTTACTGTTTCTACCAAGGTAAGCTTAGCACAAACTGACACTTTAAAGCTCAATTTAAAACAGGCCGAAGTCCTTTTTCTAAAGAATAATTTTGACCTGTTATCCCGTAATTACGAAATAGATGCCGCCAAAGCCGAAGTAATTACGGCAAAGCTTTTCGATAATCCGGAGCTTGAATACGAAAATCTTTTTTACAACCACGAAACAAAGAAATTCCTGCAAACATCCTTTGAGTATGGGCAGTATGCGGCTTCGGTTTCTCAATTAATTAAACTCGCCGGCAAGCGAAACAAGAACATTAAGCTTGCCCAAACAGGCGTAAAATTGGCGGAACTTGAATATTTCGATTTGATACGTACACTTAAGTTTGAGTTACGCAATACTTTTTACAAGACTTATTTCTCCACCCAAACGATAAAGGTTTATGATGACCAGATCAAATCGACTGAAAGCCTTTTAAAGGCGTACGATTTGCAGTTGAAAGCGGGTAATGTTGCACTAAAAGATGTAGTTAGAATAAAATCATTGATTATTGGCCTAAAATCAGAACGGGTAAACCTGCTGAATGATTTGGAAGATTATCACAAAGATTTACGTTTACTATGCGGCCTGGAACCCAATGTCTCCCTGGTTTTAGAACTTCCAGAAAGAGTGGAAAAGGATATTTCCTTAAATCAAATTCCCTATTCCAATCTGCTCGACTCTGCCAGAACACACAGGGCCGATTTAAAACTTGCGAAAACTGATCTTGAATATAACGAACTCAATTTAAAGCTTCAAAAAGCAATGGCCATTCCTGATGTCGAAATCTCATTGGCTTACGATTTAAAAGGCAATTACCCTGAAAAATATACGGGTATTGGACTAAAGATTCCTATTCCCTTATTCAACAGAAACCAGGGGGAAATTAAAAAGGCAAAAGTTGGAATTGATGCTGCTACTTCGAACATCAAAAAGCAGGAGATCTTGCTATCGAACGAGGTTTTTAACAGCTATCGCACTGCGTTGAGAAATGAAAAACTTTCTTCAGAAATCGATCCTGCCTTCAATGGCGAATTTGATAAACTGATTAACGGTTTAATTAAAAACTTCAGAGAAAGAAACATCAGTTTAATCGAATTCCTCGATTTATATGAATCCTACAAGGAAAATATCCTGCAAATAAACAATCTGAAATTCGAAAGAATGAGCTCGAGAGAGGAATTAAACTACGTTACTGGCACCAACATTTTCAAATAATTACTATGCAAACCATCCACAAAAATATCATTAAGGCACTCTTATTAACATCAGTAAGTTTCGGCTTTGGCTGTAGCGATAAACAAGCAGCGCCTCCATCTGAAAAATTCGCGATTACAGATTCGCTGTTGAACAGGCTTACTATCGACACTGTTCAGCAGGCAAATGGCAAAGCGGACATTATATTTTCTGCTAAAATTACGGCCAATGAAGATCGAAAATCGGAGCTCTTCCCCATGGTAAGCGGTTCGGTAAATCGCGTGAATGTGCGTTTAGGCGACCAGGTTAAGGCAGGACAAACCCTCGCAACAGTAAACAGTGCTGAAATGGCCGGCTTTGATAAAGAAGTAATCGCTGCAAATGCTGAACTTAAAACTGCCGGTAGAACTTTTAAGCAAGCCGAACAACTTTATGAAAGTGGTTTATCATCTGCTAAAGAGTTAGAAGAGGCTAAAAACGATTATCAAATTAAGAAAGCGGAGCTGAAAAGGGCCAATTCTGTTTTAAAAATAAATGGAGGAAGCAGCACGGGTTTATATGCCATAAAATCGCCATTGAATGGCTTCTTAATTGAAAAAAATGTTAACGACAATATGCAGTTGCGTGGCGATAACGACAAAAGTTTATTTACAGTGGCCGATCTTTCTAATGCTTGGGCAATGATTAACATTTACGAATCGGATATCTCCAGGGTAAAAGCTGGCGATGAAGTGAATTTGTCGACCCTATCCTATCCGGAGAAAACTTTTAAGGGAAAAATCGACAAAATTTACAACCTGATAGATCAAGATAGCAAGGTTATGAACGCAAGGGTTGTCATTGCAAATCCTGATTTTTTATTGAAGCCAGGTATGCTCGGTACGGTAAAGGTTTCAGCTAGTTCAGGTGTGAATTTACCTGTGGTAAACGCAAGGGCGGTAATTTTTGATGAGAATAAAAATTATGTTTTACTATTAAGCGGCGATAATAAAGTCCGCATTCAGGAGATCGAAATCGGCCGCAAAACTGCCGACAAGATCTTTATCAGCAAAGGTGTGAAAGCTGGCGATCGTGTCATTGCGTCGAAACAAGTTTTCCTTTTTGAAAACCTGAAAACCCAGTAAAATCCCTACATCATCAAACTTTAATCATGAACAAATTCATTAAAAGTATCATCGGCTTTGCGCTGAAAAATAAATATTTTATATTTTTCGCCACATTCATCCTCGTCCTGGCCGGTTATTTCAGCTTCAAAAGTACCACGATAGATGCCTTTCCAGATGTTACCAATACCAACATCACTATTATTACGCAGTGGCCAGGCAGAAGTGCCGAAGAGGTAGAGAAATTCGTAAGTAGGCCGTTGGAAATTGCCATGAATCCAACCGAGAAAAGAACCAGCATTCGTTCATCATCACTATTTGGATTATCGATAGTTAAAGTAAGCTTTGAAGATGATGTTGATTACGCCGAAGCGAGGGTTCAGGTAAACAATCACCTTGATGAAGCCGATTTGCCCGAGGGAATTCAGCCTGAGGTACAGCCACCATACGGACCCACAGGAGAAATCTTTCGTTACACTTTAAGCAGTGATCAGAAATCGGTTCGGGAGTTGAAAACATTGCAGGATTGGGTGATCCAGCGTGAGCTCCTATCCGTATCGGGCATTGCTGATGTAGTTAGTTTTGGTGGAGAGGTAAAAACCTACCAAATCACAGTTGATCCTCAGAAATCAATTCAATATGGCGTAACCGCTACCGAACTTTTTGAAGCTGTTTCAAAAAGCAACATCAACGTTGGTGGCGATGTTATTGTTCAAAGCGGGCAGGCTTACGTGGTGCGTGGAATTGGCGTGCTCAACAATATAGATGAAATTAGAAACGTAGTAGTGGATAACGTAAACGGAACTCCGGTTTACGTAAAAACAATTGCCGAGGTTGCAGAATCGGCTTTGCCGAGATTAGGTCAGGTAGGTAGAGATTATGATCCGGATGTGGTTGAAGGCATTGTGGTGATGCGCAAGGGTGGTAATCCGAGTGAAGTAATTGCCCGTTTAAAAGAAAAGATCGATGTGATTAACGGTTCCATCCTACCCGATGATGTGAAGATTAAGCCCTTCTACGACCGTGAAGATCTGGTTAACTATTCTGTACACACAGTGATGGGAAACATGCTCGAAGGAATTTTATTTGTTACTCTGATTGTTTTCCTCTTTATGGCCGATTGGCGGACCACGCTGATCGTATCAATCATCATTCCGTTAGCGCTTCTATTTGCATTTATCTGTCTTAAACTGAAAGGAATGCCTGCAAATCTGTTATCTATGGGGGCGATAGATTTCGGGATCATTATCGACGGTGCAGTGGTGATGGTCGAAGGAATTTTTGTTACCCTGGATATGCGGGCGAAGAAGCTGGGCATGGATCGTTTTAATAAAATTAGCAAGCTCGGATTCATCAAAAAAGCCTGTATGGAAAATGGAAAGGGAATCCTTTTTGCCAAACTGATTATCATTACGGGCTTGTTGCCGATTTTCACTTTTGAAAAAGTAGAGGGCAAAATGTTTTCTCCACTCGCCTGGACACTGAGTTTTGCGCTTTTAGGTGCGCTTATTTTAACTTTTACACTGGTACCTGCAATGGCGAGTGTATTGCTGAAGAAAAATGTAAAAGAAAAACACAATGTTTTTCTGGAATGGATGACTAAAGCCACCCTAAAATTCTACGATATCTGTTTCAGTAAGAAAAAACTGGTTTTTTCCATCTCTATTATCGTGTTGCTGATGGGCGCATTTAGCTTTAAGTTTTTAGGTACAGAATTTCTCCCGAGCTTAGATGAGGGTTCTATTTACGTTCGGGCAACAGGGCCGCTGAGTATTTCTTTAGATGAAACCAAAAAGCTTTCCAATGATATGAGAAAGATCTTTTTGAGTTTTGAAGAAGTTAAACAAGTGATGTCGCAAACTGGCCGACCAAACGATGGTACCGATGCAACGGGATTTTACAACATGGAATTTCACGTCGATATTTATCCACGGAAAGAATGGAAAAGAAAACAAAGCAAAGAGCAGTTGATCGAGCGGATGCAGGAAAAGCTCAAAACTTTTCCAGGCATCAGTCTCAATTTTTCGCAACCCATTTCTGATAATGTGGAAGAAGCCGTTTCTGGTGTAAAGGGTTCTATTGTGGTAAAAATATTTGGCGAAAACTTCGAATTCATCGAACAGGAAGAAGAAAAAATTGAAAAGATTTTAAAAACAGTTGAGGGTATTGAAGACCTCGGAATTTTGCGCAACCTTGGGCAACCAGAATTACAAATTAACCTCGACCAAAAGAAAATGGCGCTTTATGGGGTGAGCACTGCTGATGCAAATGCGGTTATCGAAATGGCAATTGGCGGTAAAGCGGCCACACAAATTTATGAAGGTGAGCGAAAGTTTGACCTTATTATTCGTTATCCGGAAGATTTCAGGAATGATGAAAGTTCGATCAGCAAACTAAGGATCCCAACTTTATCGGGCTCAAATGTACAACTTGGTGAAATATCGAGCATCAGAAAAATTACCGGACCAAGTATGATTTACCGCGATAAACATAAACGTTACGGCGCTATTAAATTTTCCATCCGTGGCCGCGACATGGGCAGCGTAATTGCCGAAGCACAACAAAAGGTAAATGCACAAATAAAACTTCCGAAAGAGTACAAACTGGAATGGGCTGGAGATTTTGAAAATCAGCAACGAGCCATTTCCCGATTATCAGAAGCCGTTCCAGTGAGTTTGTTGTTAATCTTCTTCATTCTGTTTGTGCTTTTCGGAAATATAAGAGATGCTTTGCTGGTGTTAAATAATGTTCCGTTTGCCATGATTGGTGGAATTTTGGCTTTATTATTTGCAGGTGTAAACTTTAACATTTCTGCAGGTATCGGCTTCATTGCTTTGTTTGGCATCTGTGTTCAAAACGGAGTAATTCTGATTACCCGTTTCAAAACCAATATTGCCGAACTGAAACACCACGAAACCTGGACATTTACCGATGCCATGAGAGATGGTATTGCAAGCAGATTCAGACCAGTTTTAATGACTGCTTTAATGGCAGCGATTGGATTAATGCCGGCTGCTTTATCTACAGGAATTGGTTCTGAAGCTTCGAAGCCCTTAGCCATTGTTGTAATTGGAGGCTTAATTACCAATACACTTTTCAACCTTTTTGTTTATCCGATTGTATTCTACTGGTCGTACAAAAAGAAAGTTGAAAAGATTAATCCTGCACAGGCATAAAAGCACAAAGCCTTTCAGAATCCGAAAGGCTTTGTTGTTTAAAATAATTTTTTCTAATATAGCCTTTGAGTTTGTCTAAACGTTACTTCAGGGAATTTTAATGAGCCCTTCTATAAGGTCAAGATGATACTGATGTTTTTGATACGCCTGCTGCTTGTTAATCCAGTTTCCAATCCGGTCTTTCAAAATGGCAGGTATAACCATAAGGAATCTTCTGAAGATAATCCTGATGATCTTCTTCGGCATTCCAAAAATCTACGGCAGGAACAACCTCTGTAACAAACTTTCCAGGCCACTTGCCCGAATTTTCGAGTTCCTGAATCAATTCCAGTGCCGTATTTTTTTGCTCCTCACTGAGGTAAAAGATCGCCGAACGATAAGAAGTACCTACATCATTTCCCTGACGGTTTTTTGTTGTCGGATCATGGATTTGAAAAAAATACTCCAATAATTTTCGATAGGACATTTCTTCAGGATCAAATACAATTTCAATTCCTTCGGCGTGGGTGCCATGGTTTCGGTATGTAGCATTCGGTACGTCACCGCCAGTATAACCCACTACTGTTGAAATTACGCCTGGTTGATGACGGATCAATTCCTCTACCCCCCAGAAACAACCTCCTGCTAATATGGCTTTTTCAGTATTCATAATTATATTCTAATCTATTATTTACAAAATTGAGCGGATTAAACCGCCTTCTACACGTATTGCTGCCCCGTTTGTGCCAGAAGCCAATGGACTTGAATAATAAGTTACTGCATTGGCAATTTCACTTACATCCAAAAACCGCTGGATTAACGAAGTTGGACGCATATTCCTAAAGAAATCATCTTCAACTTCAGCTACACTAATATTTCCTTTTTTAGCTAAATCTTCAATAAAACCGCCGACACCTTTCGATTTTGTCGGCCCTGGAAGGATCGAATTCACGGTAACATTTGTGCCTTTGCTTAGCTCAGCTAAACCTCTGCTTACACCCAATTGGGCGGTTTTTGTCATTCCATAATGGATCATTTCATCAGGAATGAACACTGCAGACTCACTGGAAATGAATATAATTCTGCCCCAGTTGTTTTCCAACATCCTTGGAAAGATATGACGTGATAAACGGATTCCGCTCATCACATTCACTTCAAAAAAGCGAAACCAATCCTCATCACTAATTTCTTCAAATGATTTTGGTTCGAAGATCCCGGCGTTATTTATTAAAATATCAATCTGTGGTAAAGCAGCGATTAAATCATTCACCTCTTCTACCTTTGAAAAATCAGCAGCAATTCCACTTACCGCATTACTTCCGGTAGTCTTTTTCAAATCTTCTACGGCAGTATCAACAGTATCTTTCGATCTTCCGTTGATAATTACGGTAACCCCTTCTTTTAAAAAACTTTCGGCAATAGCATAACCAATACCAGCGGTTGATCCACTGATAAAAGCTGTTTTATTTTTTAGATTTAAATCCATTTTGTATATCAATTAAAACGTAATGATAACAAATACGTATTGAATCTGTTTATGCGAAAATGCATATTGATGTAAAATTCAACTAGCTGCTTTTGTAGCACTCATTAAGGTTCGCAGATAAGGCTAGAATGATATGTAGTTTTTGATACAATGCATTATTGCCAACTACTTCGCCGATGGACTGTTGATTAGATTCAAGTCTATTAGTAGAACTTTCCGAACTTAAGTTCAGATTGAAATGAATCTCGTTAAATATTTGATCATTAATATTTTGATTTACTCTTTCTCCTGATAAAAAGATAGAAGTAACCATCGCATTAATTTTATAAATGATCACCTGCAACTCGTAGAAATTTTTCAAATCTCTCAACGATTGCTGAGGTTCCTGACTGGCAGATTCTATAGACTCAGACAAGCTTGAAAGGCTAAGATTTGCATTCTTGCGTGCGAGTCTGGCCGCATTTTCACCCTGATTAGATTCCGTTGTGGCGATAATAAAGTACTTCAAACTGGCATCTGCTGCTTCCTTTATCTTTTGATGTAGGTTTTTGCTGTCCCAGATGGGGAAGAGATAGGTAGCCATAATCGCTATGGCACATCCGATAGCAGTATACAAAATTCTATCATGCACAATATGATCAAAATGACCATGATAACTCCCTAGAGTAAGAATAACTGCAGGCGTAATAAATAGCACGCTAATGGTATAATTGATTCTGTTGAAAGCATAAAACCCAAGCAGACAAATTGCCGAAATACACAATAGGACTGCCGGACTTTTAATGATGTAAATCAAAACCAAACCAATTACAATCCCTCCTAAACTGCCTTTAAGTCTTTGAAAATTTCGTTTCCAGGTGATGGAGAATTTGGGGCGGGCGACAATTACCAGCGTTAGAAACAGCCAGTAGCTATATTTACTAGCCTGAAATTGACTGATTAAGATAAAACCAAAAAGAAAGCAAATCGCCATCCGCAGAGAAAAGCGAAAAATCGGTGATTTTAAAGTGAGATGATCGCTCAAGGGAAAACGGTCGGAACTTAAAAAACGAGGAAAAGCAATTTTTTCACGACCAGCTTTGTGGTGCGCAGTAAAAGTTTGTTTATTACGAATGGAAGCTATAATACTGCTGATCTCGTCGACGTTTGTTAAGACGTTTTTGACAAATTTTGTTTGAATTTCAGTAAGCGCTGGAAGTTTTTGGATCAAAAGCACTCTACTTTCTAAAAACCTGCTCACCTCTTTTGATGAACTTGGTCGATTGTTTTTCGAACGAATGTGCTGCTCAAGCGCTTCAATTACTTCTGCGAGCTCAGCTATCAAACTTGCAATCAACGGCAGCACATCAGTTCCCGCCAAGGTTTGCCTTACGTTTTCGTAATCGAAATGCACCGCGTTAAGTTGCTCATACAAATCAATCAGAAAGCCGGCCCGTGCCAGCAGAATTTGCCCGTTGCTATTTCCCGGATCCATTGCATAGCGATCAGTCAAAAGCAAATTTCGGATCAGTTCGTGCTTTTGGTTAACACGAATATGAAGTTTGATGACCTCCTTTTGCTGATGATCCAGCGGGATATTGGGATCATAATTTCTAGCTTTCGCCTTTAAAAATTCGGCACTAGCCATCAGGCATTCAAAAATAGCATGATTCAACGAACGATACGGTCTGATGACGGTCTGAATTAAACTGATCATATAATACCAAATTCCTCCAAGTAACATGTAGCCACTAAAATAAATTGGCCGTGGCGGATGAAGCCCCATTACAAAGGCACATACAATAAGTGACATGGTACCTATCAAACCCATTTTTTGACCATAAACACTTAAAAGTGAAAATGCGAAGGCCAGGAAGGTAATCACAAGCGCTTTAAAAATAGGATAATCTAAAACCTGTGAAACCACAAAAGTGGTAAATGAGAAAAACGCAAGACTCAATAAAGCCGTTCTAAACTTGTTAAATCGGTTATCGGGCAAATCGGTTAAACTAATGAGCAATGCACCTACGCCAATACCAGTTGCCGCCTCTCTATTTCCAAGATAAAAGAAAAATATAATGGGAATGATTACTGTGAGCGTAGTGCGCAGCGCATCTGAAAAATATTCTCCAAGAAAAAAATAGGTGATAGATGAAATTACTCGTTTGCCTTTAGTAATCAAGATGAATATGAATGATTTTGTTAGTACCGCAAAGATAGCTCATCCATTCGTTAATCAGCGAAACATCGCTGGAAAGAAATACTCCCATACTGAAATAACGATACTTCAAATAAGTGTAGAATGGCTTGAAGCATAGCCCTGAAATTGTAAATAAGTCAAATAAATTGTTTAGAGATCCATCTGAGTAATTTGCCAGGAAACTTAAGCAACACTCGCTTATGCTAGCAAAGCAAAAAGAAAGCAGATAGTGTTGTACTATCTGCTGCTCTTCTCTAGCGATAAATCGTCCCGATGATTTAATCTACAGTACAAATTTAAAGGGAATATGATGATTTCAAAAGAGTATTACTACCCGTATAAGAAATTGAAGTACGCTTAATTTTATCTTCAGATAGCAAAAAACGGAAGGCTAATAAAGTATTTAAAGCAATCGAAAAAGTTAAATACAATCTGCCAGCAGGTAGATAATAGACTCGTAATTTTTCCCAACTGCCTCAGACATGGCTATTTCGCAGGTTTTACCAGATGAATAGTAACCTTCATAGTTATCTTTTTTTACTTCTGTTGCCTCAGGCAATGTAGCAGAAGCGGTAAGTTCAGGGAAAAGAAATCCACGATCGCCTGCCATTCCGCAACAACCCGAATGAACAGGTAGCAGAACTTCATCAGCCAGTTGCTGGGCAATCTTTACAAACTTGCCTTCTAAACCCATTTTTTGTAAGGAACAGACCGGATGAAGTGCAATCTTGTTCTTCTTACGTACCACATTTGCCGTTGGCAGTAAATAATCTAAAATATAGTCTACACTATCAATTATGGTTAAAGCATCATATTTAACCTTGTTATCCTCAGTTAAAGAAGGGCGACATTCTTGAAGCGTATAAGTACAGGAAGTAATGTCTAGCACAATTGGGTTTTTACCACCCTCACTCCACTCCCATAATTTGTTAACCGTATCATTTACAGTATGTTTGAATGCATCATTAAAACCTTTTGATGAGAAGATTTGCCCGCAACAGGTGTTCTGAATATTTTGAGGAATATGGAAGTTAATATTTAGTTTTTCGGAAACCTGAAGAAATGTTTCGATGATGTTTTTTTGATCCGTTACGGCTCCACCCATGGTCCTGCTGATGCAGGTTGGATAATAAACTACAGCTGGCGCATCACTAACATTTGATTTTGATATCCTGTCGCCTTTTGCATGGGTCGGTTTTATTTGGTTTGACCAAAGCGGCACTCCAGGAATTATTTTCCTGACGCCCTTAGTCAAGTTCGTCATGGCATTTGCGCCAAATACCGAATTCATTCCAGAGGCAACTTCTATCCCGAATTTAACAATAGAAGTTATCGGCTTAAAGTTTTTCGCAACCATTAAGGCCAGCCCGTTAGCAAATTTGCTATGGCTTTCTCTTCTCAAACGCTTTACTAATGAACCTGTATTAATATCCACCGGACAAGCCGTTGCACAAAGGCCATCAACGGCGCAGGTTTCCAGCCCGTCATATTCATACTCCTTAAGAAGCTTCTTGTAAGTAGCATTATCGTTATTTCGCTTTAACTTAAGTAACTCACGTCTCACTACGATCCGACGTCGAGGGGTTAAGGTAATATTTCGGCTCGGGCACTTGTATTCGCAAAAGCCACATTCCATACACTTATCAACCTCCTCTTCAACTTTAGGTAGATCTTTTAAGTTTTTGATATGAGCATGTTTATCTTCATTAATGATTACTCCAGGGTTTAGCAGATTCTGTGGATCAATAAGTTGTTTCAACGCTTTCATTACTTCGTAAATTCCCTCACCCCACTCAGTTGCAACAAATGGCGCCATGTTCCTTCCCGTTCCATGTTCTGCCTTAAGGGCGCCTTTATATTTTTCAGTTACCAGTGTAACTACTTCATGTAGAAAACGATCGTAACGGTCAATTTCAGTTGCAGTCTCAAAAGCCTGCGTCACTACAAAATGGATATTTCCATCTTTAGCATGGCCGAAAATAATCGCATTGCTATACTCATACTTACTAAATAGGGCTTGCAGGTCTAAAATAGCATTTCCCAATTCAGCTACAGGCACAGCAATATCTTCAAGGATTACCGTTGTACCACTGGCCCTAACAGAACCAACAGAGGGGAACATGCCTTTTCTAATCTTCCATAAAAATGCCTGCTCGATAGGATCGTTAGTAAACTCTGGCGCCAGCATAAGTTCAAGTGCGTCAGCAACGGCAAGAAATTGTGCTAATTTAAAATCAATAGCAGTTTGCGTATGATCCTGATACTCCACCAAAAGTGCTGCAGCTTCTTCTGGTAACGATTTAAGAATTATTGGAACACCTTTAATATCTTCCACAGAACGGAGTGATGCCCGATCCATCAGCTCCACAGCTTCTGCTCCAGAATGCGTTAATGGAACAATTGCATTACAAGCGGCATAAATATTTGGGAAATACAGTAAAGCTGTGGTTTTCAAAGGATAATCCGGTACCGTATTAAGTACTGCTTCAGCAATAAATCCTAGCGTACCTTCCGCTCCAATCAAAATATGGGCAAGAATATCTAGCGGATGAGCATAGTCGATAAAGGCATTTACCGAATAACCTACTGTATTTTTGGTTTTATATTTATTTCTGATGAGATTGAAAATTTCCTCGTCAGATGTGATTTGCTCTTTTAATGCCGAAATGCCCGAACAGATGTCTTTACACTCGTTTTCAAAACGAACATAATCATCCTTCTGCTCCGTCGAATAACGCTTACCATTTGGTAAAACAAAGTTGATGTACTTAATGGTGTGGTAAGAATTTTTGCTCACGCCGCAACACATTCCGCTTGCATTGTTTGATAATATCCCACCCATCATGGCAGAATTAATACTGGCCGGATCCGGCCCAATTTTTTTAGAGTATTTTTTTAACTCTGAGTTGACGACTGCTCCAGTCACGCCTGGATACACACGAACTTGCTCGCCACTGTTTTCTACCCGAACCAGATTCCAGTATTGACTTAAATCGACCAGAATACCATCAGAAACCGACTGACCTGATAAACTTGTACCCGCAGCACGAAAAGTAATCGGAACGTTATGCTGATGGGAAAATCCGAACAAAGCGACCACTTCATCTATAGAAATAGGCTGAACAACTGCTTTTGGTCTCAAGTAATAAAATCCGGCATCAGAGGCGTATGAAACCAGATCGATTAATCTGGTTTTGATTCGGTCTTCAGCAATTATTTTGCTAAGCAATTTTCCAATCTCGTTCATCTTTAATTCACAATAGTCTTTCTAAAACAAAGATAGTTTAAACTATCAATCAGGTGCAACAACAAATTCCACGATTGGTAACAATATGAAGAGGAAATCCGAAAACTAAAAAGCTGCAGAAAACATCCGTTATTCTGCAGCAGTCTATCATTAACTATTATTTAAAATCTTTCTATTATTTCTCCGCAATCACCTCTCCACAAGTCAGCATATTTTTAGGGTAATAAGGATTTGCGATTTTCTTTTCATCACTCACCCATGTTGTTCCCATCATAGGGCATCTTTGCTGATAAAGAGCAGTGTTTGCTGGTTTATACTTTTCGATATTTGCCCAAAATTGAGTCGACAATTTCTCCATCAGTTTTCTCTGTTCGTTGATAGATGGAGCGGCAGTGATACTATCTGCAAGGGCTTTAATGCTTTGTCTGGCAACTGTCGCGATGTTCATCTCCTCTAGCGTCAGTTTTTTAAACTTGAATAACGTAAGCGAATTAGAAAATTCTTTGGCATAAGCAGCTGTTTTTTTCTCATCAGAAAGCACGAGGCTATTTTTCATACCTAAATAATTTGCGATCACCTGCTTCTTAAGTAATTCCCTTTTCTCTGCCAGTTCTGGCGTAGCTACTTCTTGTGCCGATGTTTTTACTTGGGCAGATGCCGAAAAACCAAAGGCAGCAATAGAAAGCAAACCTGTTAAAATGTATTTTTTCATGTTATGGATTTATGGTTGTCTTTTTAATAATTTTATCGATTTCGATGCGCATATCCTGCAAATGAAGATTATTTATACCCGTTGTTTGAGGAATGATTTCTTCTACCTTTCTTCTGATGGCTTTAATGTGCGCCAATGCTTCCAGCCGAACATCGCTCCGCTGAGCACCACTCATCATCTTACCATCTGCAACATCTTTCGGGTTGATGACCATGCCTATCTTTTCTACATACGAACGTTGTAAATTCCTTAAATAAGTATCCTGCTGAATATCGAGTGAAGGTTTTTTCCAAACTGTTACCATTAAATCATCCAAAAATTCACTTACGGGATATGGATCAGCAGAGGTTAGCGCTTTTTGACTTAAATTATAAAGCATCCCCGGACTAAGAAACATATTTAACATCTGCGATTGCTGATCGGAAATTTGTTCCATCGGCTTTAAATCGATGTATTTAGCCAGATCAGCCGGATACATCCAAAGTGGTGCCTCAAAAACCTGGCGACCAACATAGCTCACTACGCTTTTCACTTTCTTTTTAGGAACCTCACTGTAAACCACTCCTTTTTCATCTACACTTCGGGTAGTTACGTAGCGATTGCCAATGTTTTTCATTACATGGTACAAATAACGACTGTATTGCTTAACAACTTCCTTGTGAAGCTCAGCCAGGTTATTATACTGATCTCCAGGCTCGTATGTCCACTGTTTCAGATTAGCCACTACCCTCTTCAAATTCTTGATTCCATAGTCGCTGGCAACAATGGCATCGTCGCCTAAATCTTCCGACTGGCTACGTGGGTCTTCGTCTTTACCTTCACCACCGAACCATAATCTTGGGTTATTGGTGAGGGTATCGGTGGTCATTTTATCTAACAACTTTTCCTCTGCATATTCATCTTTCTCACCATCAAAATACCGGTAACCCCAATTTATTGCCCATTTATCGTAGGCACCAATCCGGGCGTAAATTCCTTTTGGAGAAATATTATCTTCAGGCTGCGCCACATAATTGAAGCGGGCATAATCCATGATCGAAACTGTGTGTCCGTTCTTTTCCACCCAGGCCTTATCACGAAGTTTTTCTACCGGAGTTTGGCTGCTTGCACCCATGTTATGCCTTAACCCAAGCGTATGCCCAAGCTCGTGTGAGGAAACAAAGCGAATTAACTGCCCCATTAATTCATCATCAAACTGCATTTTTTGGGATCTTTTATCTAGCGGACCAGCCTGAATCATATACCAGTTGTGCACCAGTTTCATCACATTGTGATACCAACCCACATGGCTTTCCATAATTTCACCACTGCGGGGGTCGCTAATTCGGGGACCATAGGCATTCGGCGTTTCCGAAGCGTAATATCTGATCACCGAAAAGCGGGCATCCTCTAAACTCATCGTCGTATCTGCAACAGGCCATTCTTTACCAATGATGGCATTTTTAAAACCCGCCTGCTCAAATGCTTTTTGCCAATCGTTTATCCCCTGGATTAGATAAGGACGCCATTTTTTTGGCGTAGCCGGATCTATATAATACACAATTGGTTTTTTTGGCTCAACCAAAATGCCCTTTTTGTACTTTGAAATATCTTCCTGCTTCGGTTCTAAGCGATAGCGTTGTACCAAATATTTGGTTTGCGTACGTTGATAATCATCATCAAAAAGGATGTATTTGTTATTGAAATATCCAACTCGCTCGTCAGCAATGCGCTTACGCATGGGCACTTTAGGCAAAAGGATAAAAGAGGTATTTAAACGCAAGGTAACGGCGCCGGTTAAAGCTCCAGCGGGAATGCCCAAACCAGCACTTGCATATGTTTTGGTGGTTTTAATTTCGGTGTTAATCGGATAGCAGGATATCTTCTCAATAAAAGAACGATCGTCGGCTAAACTATTTAACTTTTTCGTTGATTTTTCATCAGCAGAAATTGAAACCACGGCCACGTCTTTCTTAAAAAAATCCGTTACATCAATTACATAATTCCCCGTAACCGGATTCTTCGCTTTTATATCGAAACTGGCTACAATCGGGCTTTCCTGCGATTGCATCATCGCTTGAAAGATAGGCCCATCGAGGCTTTTAGCTTCCTGGCGATACACAACACCTTTAAGAAACAGGTTATTGTTATTCCCTTTCTGAAAATATAATGTTTGTTCGTTCACTTTTTCACCACCGAAACTCCCAAATCCTTGAGGAGTGGTGACATATCGGGTCACGGCAAGCAAATATCTGCCAAGCAAACTATCAGGAATTTCAAAAAACCATTTTTGATCAACCTGACGAACATTGAAAAGTCCATCTTGCCCAATAGCACTGGCAGGGATAATTTTGCTGTACTCAACAGGAGCTTTTTTAACCGTACTATCGGGTTTTGCAACCGGTTTTTGACCAAATGCTGTTAAGGAGAGCGCAAATGAAATCGGAAGTAAAATTTGTTTAAAATTCATCTTAAAACGGAAGTTTTTCGTCGGTATTTAAAGTTAGGTTTGGATTTTTCTTTAGGATGTTAAGCGGAAACGGAATCACATACAATCTTGATGTTGGCAAGAGCGTATAGGTTTGCTGAGGAACAGTTTTGTTCACCACAGGATAGGTACGAACTACTGTCTTTGCATATTCTGTTTCGGTGTTTAATCTTTTTAAATCGAAAAAACGATTAAAGCCTAATACCATCTCTTTCCTGCGCTCATTGATAATAATTTCCATAGTTTCTTTCCGCGTTGCCGGAACAGGAAGATTAATGGTGCCAGAAAGAATACGCTTCTCCCGCAACTTATTTACAACGGCCATTGCTCCTGCCAAATCATTCTGACGGGCCAAACATTCAGCCTGCATTAAATAAACCTCGGTAGTTTTCAAACCCACTGTTGGATAGAAAAAGCGTGTATAAGCAATACTGTAATAGGCAGCACCAGAACCAATATCCAAAAAGCTTGCGCTTGTCGTATTAAAAAACAGGTTAAAGCGAGCATCATTTGTTCCGAATAAAGCTCTTAACTCAGGACTAATTAACCAGGTATAACCAAAATTAGTTTCGTTGTAGCCCTGAATGTATTGATAACTCAATACTTCAGGATTATTAGGCGCTATAATTGGCGTAACCGCTGGTCCGCCTTGCGTAGTGGTATATTTTACCAAATCGAAAATCTGGTTATTGTAAGAAAGCGATTTCTCGCATGCTTCTTTTGCCTGTGCAATTTCTCTTTTAAATAAATGGATTTTCGCTTTTAGCGCCCAGGCAAAAGCCAAAGATGGATGATATGGATCGCTGGGCTGAACCTGTAAAAACGGAATAGCTTCATCGATATCTTTCTGAATGAAATCGTAAACCTGCGCCACTGTTGATTTAGTAGGTTGTGCCTCTAAATCATATTTATCCATGATGCAAATTCCACCATCGGTAGCGGCAGTAGCCGGATTATAAGCTTTAGCATAAACATTAACTAACAGGAAATGATCAAAAGCTCTCAATGCTTTGGCTTCAGCTTTGGCCAAATCCTTAACGTTTTGTTCGCCCTTACTTGCATCTACCGATGAAATGATGGTGTTCCAGCGATTGATATATAAGTAGGCACGATCGTAAAAGTTAGATGAACTGATCATTGATACCCGATCGATATTTTCGTTGAAACTGAAATGGACGGTATTGATATTTGGAGTAATACCAATGAAATTCGATTCCTTAATCCACATATCATCTACCAGATATTGAAAATTACTGATGAGATATGCTCTATTTGGAAAAGAAACTAACTCATAATAATCTTGAGCATTCTCTATCACTAGTGATCCTTTTGGCGTTAAATCAGTATATTTTTTACATCCAGAAATTGCGAAGACAATTAGAAAAGATGCAAGTATTGCTATATTTTTTTTCATGACGTTAAAAAGTTAAGTTGATGCCCAATACAAATGATTTTGGATTTTGAAGTGTTCTCGTACCCGAGTTCAGCGAATATGATTCTGGATCAATATCATCTCCGGCAGCACTTGCATACCACAGATTGTTAACCTGTGCAGTAAATTTAGCTGATGGAATATTGAACTTTTTGATAAACTGTTTTGGCAAACTGTAACCAAGAGAAATACTTCTCAGTTTAACGTAATCAGCTTTTACCACATTCACATCTGCTTTCTGCCACAAAGTTGAGATTGTAGACGCTCGCTGTAGCATCGCTTCTGAATAATCAACATATAACCTTGGCAATTCAGGCGTGATCCCATTTTTATAACGCTGTGTAATATCCTGATCAGAGATATCGTTTGAACCTAATGGCGTCACATCCTTCCTCATCACATTGCCACCAGAGAAAACCAATAAGGCACTTAAATCAAAATTTTTGTAGGAAACGCGTTGAGAGAATGACCCATTGTAGGTTGGTATTAAAGAACCCATACTTACCAAAGCAGCATAGTTATTGATATCTCTACTTGTAGATACTATTGGAGTTCCGGTTGCATCAAACTCAAGCGTTGCCTTACCATTTTCATCCAAGAAATAAGGATAACCATTAACCATACCACCATAACGGTAAGCATACAAAGTATTATAGTCTGTGCCTTCTGTATAATAGGTTTGTGGAGAGCTTACATATGAAGTAGCAGTTGCCAGCGCTCTATTTACTCTTCCAATTTTACTTCTATTAAAACCCAAAACAAAAGTAGAACTTAACATCAAATCGCCAGATTTAAACCAATCGCCATTTACTGTAAACTCGATTCCTTTATTTCTTAAGATACCATTATTAATGGTTAATGATGCTGTTCCAACAGTTGGATCTAAATCAGTCGTTACCATTAAATCGGTACTTTTTCTATCATAAAAATCAATAGTTCCGCGTAGTCGATTACCCAAAAAAGCCATATCCAAACCTAAGTTGTAAGTTTCTGTCTTTTCCCATCTCAATTTCGGGTTTGGCAAGCCAATAATGTTTAAATATTGAAGTGATGTAAATAGATTATCATTAACTCTTCTTGCAGTTAAGAACTTTGTGGTTTCCGTATTTTGATTTCCATTTACACCATATGTAGCCCGAAGTTTGAGCAAATTAACCCAACCAAGCGATTCGATAAACTTTTCGTTGCTAGCGTTCCACCCTAAACCAACTGACCATAATGGCCTGTTTTTAAATTCTGGATCAGCTCCAAATAGATCTGCCTGATCTATCCTGAAACTACCAGTTACGTTGTAACGATTTAAATAAGTATAACTGGCATTTGAAAAATAAGAAAGATTTCTGTGCTTAGTTTCTTGGAAGCTACGACCAGCAATACCGAGAGTTTTATTACCACCAAAAATGTAGCTCGGTAAGCCTGTTTGACTCACAATTTGATTATTAATTATAGTCGATGTTAACGTTACCGGATCGTAACCATATCTAATGTCACTCATTCCGATAGGTGAAAAGGTTTGACGCATCTCTGTACCTGCAATAGCAGCTATGGAATGTTTTCCATCACCGAAGGATCGATCAAAACTCAATTGATTTCTAAAGGTATAAGAGTTTTTTTGCTGCATATTTTGGCTTATTCTACCACCTGTAGGCAATCCAAATGTATAAACATTGGTAGCAGGGGTAAAATTCACTAATGCGTTGTATGCCGCTCGCATTTTATAGGAGTTTACATCATAAATCTGCTCTGCTTTTGTTGTTCCCATTTCATACTGAATCTGGCTGGAGAAATTCAAACCATCCATAATTTTAGCTTGAACGTTGGCAAAAGCTCTTAAAGAAACCGTATTGGCATCTGTTAAACCTTCATTCAGCGATTCCAAAATATTAAATCGGTATGATTTATATTGCGGCATGTTACTAAGTGCTCCTGCAACTGCACCATTAATAATCGAACCCGCAATACCGTCTTGAAGATTAACATAATTTGAGTATACCAAACTCCCGTCAGGATTTACTATGGAAGCATATCGAGGGGAGATAGCGGTATGAGAATCATAACTTCCTTCAGTTGAAGTAGATGTTGAGTAAGCACCATTAAAACCGATGTTGGTTGACAACCATTTTTTTATGTTATAAGTATTTTTGAAATAAAGTGTAAATTTTTGGCTGTTATTTCCTACTATACGTTCAGCAGAGCGATCGTAGTTGATGGATGCAAAAGTATTTGATTTAGAACCTGCTGAACTCAAAGACAAGTTGTAACGTTGACGAAAAGCATTCTGCCATACGTTATCGCGATATTGCTCGTAGTAATCTGCGTTTTTAAAAGAACTTATTTGTTGATTAAACTGATCTGTGGTCACTTTGCCCGCATCTCTATCTCTAAATAACTGATATAAGGGACTGTAATATTTGATACTTCCATTAGCAACTGTTCCATAAGCGGCAAACATGGTTTCAGTATTGGCATAACGGGCACGTTCTCTATTATAAACATCTGTTTCAAAATCTACAATATCAGCAGTTGATGCATAATGCATACTTTCGAAAGTAGGTTTGGTATCGATGAAAAAATCGGTATTTAAAGAAATTTTAAGCGGCTCTTTTCCTTTTTTAGTCGTTAATACAATCACCCCATTTGCCGATCTTGATCCGTAAATTGAAGCGGCAGCACCATCTTTTAAAACAGTAACTGATTCAATATCATAAGGATTAATTTCCTCTAAAGGGGTTTCTGTTGGCAAACCATCAATTACAACTAAGGGAGCGTTTCCTCCTACTATTGTAAATGTAGCCTGCCCTCTTAACACTGGCTGATCAGGACCCTGCCCGTTTGGATTTTTATTATAAACCAATCCTGCAACACGGCCTTCAAGCGCACTCAGTATGTCAATATTAATATTTTCGTTTAGCTTTTTCTCGTCAATGATGGTTGCTGCTCCAGTTGATCGCTCTTTGCTAATAGATTGAAAACCATTTACGACCACATCAGCTAGCAAAGATGAATTTGCATTCAATTTTACCGTTACCACTTTTAAAGCAGCATTTCTATCAAATTTTTGTGTGGTTGAGAGGTATCCAATGTAGTTTATATCCAAAGTATTGAACTGGCTATTTAAATTTACATTGAAATGCCCATTACCATCTGTGGTGGTATATTTATTGGTCCCCTTGATTTTTACTGAAGCGCCCGGAAGTGGCCCACCGATACTATCGGTAACCATTCCATGAACAGTGTATTCTTCCAGATTTTGAGCAACCGCTTTTAGTACAATTGTTTTGTTGTTGTTAATCTCGTAAGTAAAATCTTGCCCCTTAACCACCGCATCCATTAATATTCTGATACTGGTGGTACTAAGGCTTAAACTGATTGGCGTAGCTTTTTTCACCAGTTCCGCATCATATACAAATTCATACGAGGTTTTGGTCGAAATTTCCGAAATAACGGTATTCAGTGGTGCTTTAACAAAATTGTACTGGTTATTTTGCGCCGATACATTTAGCGAAACTAGCATCGCTATGCATAGAAATGCCGACCAGTTTAATAAATAGCCGCATCCCGATCGGACGAAGCGAAAGTAGTGGTTTGTCATAAAATTTAGTTTGGTTGGTTGTTAACTGACGACGACGGGTATCTTACTTCTCTAAAACAATCTTATTCGATTCGATCTCGAATTGGTAACCGGTGGCTTTTGAAATGTTTTCTAGAACCTCATCAATATCCGCCTTGCGGGATATTTTGATGTACAGGTTTTTCTGCGGCATCGCAGCTAAATCGACTTCAACTTTGTACCAGCGCCCAAGTTTTTGCATCACTACATTCAACGGAACATCGTTAAACAAAAATTCACCTTTGGTCCATGCTGCAAAATCGTCGGCCGAAACATTTCTCACCTCTAATTTACTGTAGCCTGCAGAAACCTGTTGGTTTGGCTTTAAAATAACCTTGCGACCCGCATTTGAAAACTGAATGCTTCCCTCTAACAATGTTGCGGTTGTTTCCCGATCTTCGGGGTAACTGCTCACGTTAAACTGTGTCCCTAAAACCTTAATTTCACTACCAGCAACGGCAACAATAAATGGTTTTGCGGCATTTTTGGCCACTTGGAAAAAGGCCTCACCTTCTACAGAAACCTTCCTTTCAGTTCCTCTAAAATCTGTTGGGAAAGTTAGCTTCGAGCCAGCGTTGAGCATTACAATTGAGCCGTCGCCCAAAGTAACTTTGTACTCGCCACCTTTCGGCGTTTCCAGCGTGTTCAACCTCGAGGCCGTTGCCGAATCAGCATTTACAGCCATGTAAACAATAGTGCCATCCGCCTTTGTACTTACCTGAATGCCATTTTTCTGATAAATCGTTGTGTCACGTCCTACCCCAAGTTTGGTCTTTTTACCATCAAAACTTAATGTGGCAATTGCAGTTCCTGGAGTGATTAGGTGACCAGGATTTAAAAGCCTGTACGCAAGCAAGCCAAATAGTGAAATGATGAGGAGACTTGCAGCAATTTTAAGCAAGCTGCCAGTTCTTACCAAGGTTAAAACTTTACTTGTCTTCTTCTCAAAAAGATGTTCAGTAAGTTTGGCATGAATAGCATCCAGACGCTTCTGGTTTCCAAGTGTATCAAAGTCTTCGGCACCACTTTCAATTTCAGCGGCAATTAAGTTTTTCAACTCCAATTCATCAGCAACTTCAAAATACTGAAAAAGCTGGTTAAGCTCCGCAGCATTGCTCTCATTAGCAATAAATCTTTCGAATAGTTCTGGTTTTATTGAGTTTTTCTCCATCGTTGTCATTATATATTATGCACGAGATGGACAAACACACTATCGCACTTTGATTTTTTTTGTTATTTTTTTAAATATGCCAGAATACAGAGCATAATAAACTCCTGGGAATGAAAAAAAACATAGCGCTTTACGTATTTCGTTGCATTTACCAATTGATTACTCACAGTTGAAGGACTTATTGCTAGAATTTCGGCAGCTTCCTGATAACTTTTACCTTCTAACCTACAAAGTTTGAATATTTCCTTGCGTTGAGCTGGTAATTTATCTATCGCTGAATTTAGTAAGGCGTAACGTTCTTTGTTAAAAATGTAATCTTCGGTTTGATTGTAAAATTCTGCAAAGGTTTCGATCAGGTATTTCTGCATTTTAATGTCTAAGGCCAATTTTCTGTAGTAGCCATAAACCGTATTTTGCGCAATGGTAAAAATCCAGCCTTTAAAAGATTTAGATAAGTCGATATCATTCCTGTTTATCCAAACTTTGAGAAAAATATCCTGCAAAAGCTCATCAGCAACTTCATTATTCTTAACCATGCGCTGCAGTTTTGGCAATAGCAGCCGGCTATAGGTGGAATAAATGAAATCAAAACCCTCCCTGCGACCACTTTTTAAGTATTCGAGGTATCTTAATTCGTCGCTATCGTTCAGATTTTCAAGGGACATTTTGTCAAAGCTACAAATTATGCTAATTAAATGTTAAGAAATCCTGAAAGCACATCCAATATGAATTAAATTTAAAGAATTTCAGTCATATTTTACATTAAACAGATGCCCTTGAGGATTTTACAATTGAGGTTAGCGTTTGCAAATTAGCGTACAAGACTCCTGTCAATTAAAAATCCAAGGCTGAATCCAGTATTTCACGCAGTCAAAACAAACAAAGCGGTGTTAAATACGTTCTAAAAATTGTAAACTAAACTTAAAGCGCTCGGTCGCCTGCCGAACTTTCCTATTTGATGCATTCAGTTCCATTTTTTCTTAGTTTGTTGATTATCATTTCAACACTCATTCCATTCATCCGTCACGACTTCTGGATTTTCAGGGTGTTTGAATACCCAAGGTTGCAAAAGCTGGTATTAAACCTGGTGCTAGTTGGGGTTATATTTTTATTTGATTTTCCAAAAACCACAGTTGATCTCATTATTATAGTTGCTTTATTGCTTAACCTTTTTTATTTACTATATCTGATTAGTCCCTTCACCATTTTTGGTAAAAAACAGATTATAGATTCTAAAAACAAGGAAACTTCTTCTACCCTAAAATTATTTATCGGAAACGTTTTTCAGGAGAATAGAAAAGCGAATGAATATCTTACAATCATCGCCGAGTGCAAGCCAGATGTGGTTCTATTGGTAGAAACCGATTTATGGTGGCAGCAGGAAATGGATTTTCTAAGCAACGATTATCCACATCAAGTTAAAATTCCGCTGGAAAATACCTACGGAATGCTGTTATACTCTAAATATGAATTAATTGATGGTCAGGTAAACTACCTCGTCAAAAGTGATATCCCCTCTATTGAAACTTTGGTGAA
The DNA here is from genome assembly GCF_979258665.1 of Pedobacter sp. AC163. NCBI lineage: Bacteria > Pseudomonadati > Bacteroidota > Sphingobacteriia > Sphingobacteriales > Sphingobacteriaceae > Pedobacter > Pedobacter sp. AC163. The sequence continues at coordinate 674,542 of NZ_OZ409872.1, forward strand.
ATTACCATCAGGACAGTTGGTTAAATTGTTTTGTTTACATCCAGAGCCACCAGTACCGCAAGAAAATCCTCGATCAACAGAGCGGGACAAAGAGATCTTGTTGGTGGCAAACAAAGCAAAAGATGATAAGTACCCAGTGATTGTAATGGGCGATTTGAATGATGTCGCCTGGAGTTATACCACTGAATTATTCGGTAAAATTAGCGGATTGCTTGACCCAAGACGTGGCAGAGGATTTTTCAACTCTTTTAATGCCAATTATTTTTTCTTGCGTTTTCCTTTAGATCATATTTTCTGCTCGACAGATTTTTCTCTTAACTCCATCAAACGCCTGGAAAATTGTGGCTCCGATCACTTCCCTATGTGCGTGGAATTGCAACATAACCCGAAGGCAGAAAGCCAAAATGAAAAACCGCAAGCCACACAAGAAGATCTTGAACTGGCAGAAGAGAAAGTTAATGCAGAAGTAGAGTAAATTACTTCATTCGATGGTAAACCTTTTTGCTATTGTTGGTAGATAACATCATTCGGGCTGGCTCTGCATAAAAGCTTACCGATGATTGCTTTCTACTTAAAGGATCAACAAAAAATAGACTTTTACCTTGCGTGTACCATTCCATCTTTTGGGCTTTACCATTTCCATTGGCATCAACCATAACATCTTTGGTTCCGCCAGCGCTTTTTCCAGACCATGCAAAGGCGCTTCCATCCGCATTGAGCGTAAGAAAATAATCGGTAGAAAAAGATGAATAAAACTCTCCACTCCCACTACTGATGACTTCGGTATTGCGCCAGGTGCCCAATAATCTCGAATCTCTTTGCTTAGTTAAATTGGCAGTGTTTAGCGCATTAATTTTGGTGAGCTCCATTTTAACCACCTGATTATTATACTCTGGAAAAGTAATCGAAAAGAATAATGTATTTAATTTTCGTTCTGCATTAAAAGCATAGACTTTACCACTAATATCTTCGATAATTTTCCCACTGGCAATATTTTTTGAAGCAATGCCCGAAATTTTCGCTGATTCTCCATTCATGATTAATGATCCTGAAACCTTCGCTCCATCGGCTTTCAAATTAATTGAAATGGCTTTAGCATTATTGATTCCTTCATAATTGCCTACAAATAATGGCGAAACCTGCTTTACCACAATTGCTTTTTTAACTACTTTTTTGTTTTGTGCATCTGTTTCACCGCAAGATGAAAGCATCAAAACAAGCACTAATATTTTGTGTAACATAACCCTCTTTTATTTTTACTAAAATTGCCACACATCACGGTAGGATGCAATACCTCAATGGGTGATTTCCATAAAAGTTTGTATCGGGATTTTAAATTTTATATTTTGCTAATCATCCTCCAAATTCAAAACATGAAATACATTTTTTCCACGACATTGCTTTTTGCAGCATTATCTTTAAATGCTCAAAGCACCAGTTTGAAAGAGATATGGAAGTCTAAAGATCAGCTTGCCGTACCTGAATCGGTTCTTTATATCCCCCAAAAACAACAAATGTATGTATCGCTGATTGATGGTGCGGCTAATAAGAAAGACGCCAAAGGCGGTATCGCCATTTTAAACCGAGATGGTAGCACTAAAAATTTAACCTGGATTACGGGTTTAAATGCGCCGAAAGGAATGGCAATTTACAATGGAAAACTTTATGTGGCCGACCTTGATGTGGTACATGAGATCGATACGGCCACGGCTAAAATCACCGCAACAATAAGAGTTCCGGAAGCAGTTTTTCTGAATGATATTGCGATAGATAAACGTGGAATAATTTATGTTTCAGATACGAGAACAAATAAAATTCATCGGATAATTAACAATAAAAGCGAAATCTATTTGGAAAATGTAACATCTGCGAATGGTTTAAAATTTATTAACAATGAACTTCATGTGTTGTCAGGCACAAAATTATTAAAGTTTGACAAGCATAAAGTTGCAACTCAAATTGCTGAAGGTTTGGAAGCTTCTGGCGATGGCCTCGAACCTGATGGAAAGCGGAATTTTATTGTTACCTGTTGGGAAGGAATCATTTACCACATCAAGAAAGATGGCAATAAACAAAAGCTTTTGGATGTAAGAGGTAAAATGAACACTGCAGATATCGGCTACGATCCGAAAAGCAAAATGCTATACGTACCCACATTCAATACCAATTCAGTGATCGCATATAAAATGGAATTTTAGCATTATGCACTAAATAAAAAAACCGCATCGAAATATTTCGATGCGGTTTTAACATTACTGTAGGGATGATTATTTTGGCATTAAAACGGTATCAATTACATGGATAACACCATTTTTTTGATACACGTCAGCGATTGTAACGGTACTCATACCACCTTTTTCGTCTTTCAACATTAATTTTTTGCCTTCCATCCAAGCCCAAAGTTTACCACCTTCAACTGTAGTTAGTTCAGCTTTTCCTTTACCAGCTTTAATTGCTTTTGCAATTGCTTTGCTATCTAGCTTTCCTGATACTACGTGGTAGGTTAAGATTTTGGTTAACGTTGCTTTATTTTCTGGTTTAACCAATGTTTCAACTGTACCTGCTGGTAATTTACCAAAAGCACTGTTTGTTGGTGCAAACACCGTGAACGGTCCAGCTCCTTTTAATGTTTCTACTAAACCAGCTGCTTTAACTGCTGCAACCAAGGTAGTATGGTCTTTTGAGTTCACTGCATTGTCTACAATGTCTTTCGATGGATACATTGCAGCGCCGCCAACCATTTTGGTTTTTTCCTGAGCCTGAACTGATGTGTTTGATGCGATTGCGATAGCTACTATAGCCACTGCCGATAAAAATAATTTTTTCATGGTTTTTTGTTTCTGTTATGACATCATTTACGCAAAAGTGATGAACCCCGGATTTTTTAAAATCAATTTTAACATCAAACAGTTGATTAACAGAAGTTTAAATTGAAATAAATTAATCAGAAGGGAATTTTAACAGATAAAAAAAGCCAATTAGCTAGATATATAAAGTAAATTAAATACTTTACATCAGTTATCTACACTTAACAATACTCTTCATGAAAAGAATTCTATTGATGATCGGCTTCCTGGCTTCATTTAACGCATTTGCTCAAACCGATAGCCTTAAATTAACCGGCCATATTAAATTTACCGCGAACAATAAGTATGTTTTCATTTATGATCTAAACTCAAAAAAGCAATATTTTCAACCGATAAAGGAAAAGGATTTCGCGTTTGCATTTAAAAAACCATGTGAAATGGAAAATAAGCAAATCGCTATTTTTTTCTCGGCCCAGATTCGACTAAAACTTATGAAGAAGCCAAAAAGACATATGCTTTCCTGCCGAAATCTTATCGAATGTTGATTTTTGAAAATAACACCACCATTAATATTGCTGATGAAATTGATAGCGCTCAAGTTAGAGGTGGACAATTAAATATCGATCTGGATGATATGAGGGCGACGATCAGAAACAAAAAATACCTGGAGTTTTTCTCATCACATCCTGATGCTACAATTGCCATCACCTTTCTAAAAGCCTTATTAAAACTTCGGGGTCACCGGATGTTTAATGAACGTATTGACTATGAAAAGTGCTTTTTGGCTTTGAGCAATACACTGCAGCAAAGTACGGAAGGGAAAGAATTAAAGATACTTGTGTACGGAAAATAGTTTTTAAAACTTTTAAATCATAGCAAGGTTGTAAGAACATGAACGACATAAACTTACTCATTATACCAGCTGCAAGAAAAGGAGAAATTGAAGTTTTAACAGAATTGATTCACCGCAATGCAGACTTAAATTTTCAAGATGAAAAGGGCTATACGCCTCTGATCATCGCTTGTTATAATAATCAACCTGAAGCAGCCAAATTATTGATTGAGCATGGTGCCAATATCGATGCTGCTGATTTTGGCGGCAATACTGCTTTAATGGGTTCGGCATTTAAAGGTTATATCGGCATTGTCGAATTATTAATTGAACATGGGGCAAACTTAGATTTGAAACATGGAAATGGAGGAACGGCATTAATGTTTGCAGCGATGTTTGGTAGAAATGACGTTTTGCAATTACTATTGGCTAGCGGTGCTGATGCCAATTTACTTGATAATAGAGGGCAACATGCTTTAGATTTTGCAGCGATGCAGGGAAATGAGAAAGGAATTGAGTTGCTGGAAGCACATTTGGCAAAAATCGCAGGATAACATTAACTATTTACAAAACCTCAAAACAAAAAAACGGCGCCAAATGGCGCCATTTTTTTGTAATTATGCTGGGATTTTCCGTGGATTCTCACGTTCCCAAAAGCGATGGAGGGCAATCATTTCAATAAATGTGCTTGTTAATTCTTCCACATCTCCCGAAACTATAACCCCTTCTCTCAACACTGTTTCTTTCGAATATTCAGCCGGTAACTTCTTATGGAAATAAGTAGATTCTAACACCTGTATGGCTTCATCATCTGCGGCAATGGCCTTGCAATGCTTAAACGCTTCGTTTAAAAAATGTACGGCGTTAGCTTCTGCTTCTAAAGTGGCTACGCTGTTCGCACCACCAGGAACATAAACCGCATCATACAATACCGAAGCTGCTGTAAGGAAACTTTCATCAGGTACAATTTTTTGATCTCCTTTAGAAATGATTTCTCCTAATTTTGGGGCGATGATGTGTACTATGGCTCCTCCTGCTACCAAAGCAGTTTTAACGGTGCTCAATGCTTTTTCATCTACGCCATCAGCTGCCAAAATTGCGATCTTTCTCGTTTTAATAGTATCCTTCACTGTTCCGGCCATACTCAATGCATCAGATTTTGCCAAACTTCCTTCCGGATTTTCAGAGGCATAATCTGCTCGATCAGCATCTGCTGGAATACTATTATTTAAATCTTCCAAAGCAATTTCTGGAATATGCAAACCTAGTGCATAAGCAACTTCCGCAGCTAAGCCTTTATCAATTTGCGCCAAAACTGCCAGCATGCGCTCACGAATTTCTACCGCCTTAACCTTACCAAGCTCAAAACTTAGGGCATCGATAATGTGGTTTTTCTCAGGATCACTTTGCGAATTAAAAAACAATCTCGCTTGCGAAAAATGATCAAAGAAGCTTCTACTTCTCGCCCGGATTTTCTTGGCATCGATTCGTTCGTTATAACTCACGAAACCACCATCAGCAGCTTTTACTTGCTGAGGATCTTGATTGGCAATACCGTTCGGACCGTAACTTGTTTTGCCGCGGTTTATCGTTTGGCGCATATAACCATCTCTTTGATTGTTATGCACCGGAACTACCGGACGGTTAATTGGAATTTCGTGAAAATTTGGCCCACCTAAACGAATAAGTTGCGTATCGGTGTACGAAAACAACCTGCCTTGCAATAATGGATCATTGGTAAAATCTATCCCAGGCACTACATGGCCCACATGGAAGGCAACCTGTTCTGTTTCGGCAAAGAAGTTATCCGGGTTCCGATTTAAGGTCATTTTTCCAATTCTCTGAACAGGAACCAGCTCTTCCGGAATAATTTTCGTTGGATCGAGAATGTCGAATTCGAACTTAAATTCATCAGCCTCGGGCACAATTTGAACGCCTAGCTCCCATTCTGGAAATGCACCTGCTTCGATCGCATCCCATAAATCTCTTCTGTGAAAGTCAGGATCTTTACCTGAAATGTTCTGGGCTTCATCCCAAGCTACGGCATGAACTCCCAATAAAGGTTTCCAATGGAATTTAACAAAATTGGAAACACCTTCTGCATTTACGAAACGAAAAGTATGCACCCCAAAACCTTCCATCATCCGGTAACTTCTCGGCAACGCCCTATCACTCATGGCCCACATAATCATGTGCGCAGATTCAGGTAGCTGTGAGATAAAATCCCAAAAAGTATCGTGAGCAGAAGCTGCCTGAGGCATTTCGTTATCTGGTTCGGGTTTAACAGCATGTATTAAGTCTGGAAACTTAACAGCATCCTGAATAAAAAATACCGGCATATTATTTCCCACAAGGTCAAAATTACCTTCCTGGGTATAAAATTTCACGGCAAATCCACGTACATCTCTTGCAAGATCTGTCGATCCTCGTGAACCTGCTACGGTAGAAAACCGAACAAACACAGGGGTTTCAGCACCAGGATCGCATAAAAAAGCTGCCCGGGTAAGTTCAGACATATCCTCGTAAACCTTAAATACACCGTGTGCTGCAGATCCACGGGCATGTACAACACGTTCTGGAATTCTCTCGTGATCGAAATGAGTAATCTTTTCCCGAAGTATAAAATCTTCCAGAAGTGTGGCTCCTCTATCGCCTGCCTTTAGTGAATTTTGGTCATCATTAATTTTAACGCCGTGGTTGGTGGTGAGCTTTTGCCCAGTCGAATCGGCCACAAAAGCTTCTAGTTTATTGGTTTTATCATTTTCCTGCTGTGCAGGCGCTGGATTATTTTCAGCATTTTTCTTAGCCATATTTTTAATCTTTATGCCTCCTCAGCCGCGTTATAATTAATTTCGTTTTCTGCAATATCAGTTAGTTTTGTATCCGCTAATTTTTCTTCTTCAAGCGTTTGCGCTAATACATCGGCAACATCTGTTAAACCCAAAGTAATGGCCAATTGATGAAGGCCGCCATAACTGGCAATTTCATAATGCTCTACTTTCTGCGAAGCGAGAATAATACCTACATCTCTTGTTGCAGTTCCAGGTGGCGTTTCTTCAACAATTCCTTCCGCTTCTTTAGTTAAACCTTCCATGGCATCGCATTTCTTGGCGATAGCCTTTTCGCCCATCAGCTCAAAAACCTGCTCTAGTCTTTTTACATGCGTTTTAGTCTCTTCTAGATGAGAGGTGATCGCTTTCTTAAGCGAATCTGCTGTAGCTGCCGAAATCATTTTTGGCAAGGCCTTAACCAGATGGTTTTCTGCCCAATATAAATCTGCAATTGAATCCTTAAATAAATCGTTTAAGGCCGGAGAATCGTCAACAGTTGTTTTAGATGCGAATTTTGGATCGCTTCCTGTGTCTTTTGTTTTCATGGTATGTTCTGTAGGGTTGCTTTCTTTTACAACCATAGATTTTACCATTAAGTTTTGGTTATTAATTAAATCTGAATACGGATCAAATTCTTAGAACTTTCTAAAATTGTAATTCTTATTTACCCATTGAATTTAGAGAGGACAGCCAGTTTCAACAGCTCGCTAAAGGCAGATTTTCCTATTAAGAGCAGTTTTCTTAATTGAAATTCTGCAACGAATTAATCAAAAACAGAGCAAGCTAGTAGAGAAAAAAACTAAATGAGAATGGTAGTAAAGGGCTATATACCGCAATAGCAACAATAGCTAAATTTACAATGTCAAATTAGGAGCATCTAGTTTAACACGGGACGATCTATGCCTGGATAGGATAGAAAGATAGATTGCAAACCATACCATCTATAATATGGTTTGTTTCAGATAAAGCCTTTCAGAAATGAAAGGCTTTATTTTTATATAAGTAATTGGTACTGAAGTTACCAAAATTTTGTGACTATGCTTCAATAAACTCCAAAAGATCTTTATTTATTGTCGCTGCTTCAGTTGTGGGCATTCCATGAGGGAAACCAGGATACGTTTTTATGGTACCGTTTTTCAATAATTTAATTGATTTTAAAGCGGCATTTTGATAAGGTACAATCTGATCATCTTCACCATGCAAAACCAAAACAGGAATATCCACAGCTTTTAAATCTTCTCTAAAATCGGTTTCAGAAAAGGCTTTGATTCCTTCATAATGAGCCACAATTCCGCCCATCATACCTTGTCTCCACCAGTTTCTCTGTACGCCTTCCTTCACATCAGCACCTTCTCTGTTGTACCCGTAAAAAGGAAAAGTTAAATCGATATAAAACTGCTGTCTGTTGTTCAAAGTCTGTTCTCTGATCCCGTCAAAAACAGACATTGGAACTCCATCAGGATTGCTGTCGCTAGCTACCATAATCGGTGGAACTGAACTGATTAAAACTGCTTTTTTGGCTCTGCCATTGGCATATTTGTTCACATAGCGAATCACTTCGCCACCGCCTGTTGAGTGCCCGATGTGGATCACATCTTTCAGATCAAGAAACGCTACCAATTCAGCTGCATCAGACGCGTATTGCTCGATGGTATGGCCGTAAATATCCTGACTAGAGCGACCATGTCCTCTCCTGTCGTGAGTGACTACGCGATAACCTTTCTGTAAGAAAAATATCACTTGCGCATCCCAATCATCTGATGATAGCGGCCATCCGTGGTGAAACATTAAAGTTTGTCCTTTACCTTGGTCTTTGTAAAAAATCTCTGTTCCGTCTTTTAATTTTAGTGTACTCATGGTTTCTAAGTTTTAAGTTTATGATCTATATTTATAGGGTTTTTTAATTACTTATAGTACAAATGTAGCTTTGAGAATTTCAGATCAAATTGATCTATGATAAAAATCAATCGCTTTCGGCATTAATTTTAAATATCGCAGCTATTATACCAATGCTATTCTTCTTCTGCGCTAATCAGTTGCAGTAAATCTTCTGCACCACCATCGAATTTTTTTCCGTTTACATAAAACGATGGGGTACCATTTACGCCGCTCATCACCCCGCTTTCAAAGTCTGCATCGACTTTTTCTGCCAGCTTTGAACTTTTTATGTCTTCCTCAAATTGAGGAAGATTGAGTTCTAATTTTTCGGCTAGCTTCATCAGTAACATTTCGTTTAGCGCTCGCTGGTTTTCGTAAATAGCATCATGCATCTCCCAAAATTTACCTTGCAAACCAGCGGCTTCTGCAGCCAGCGCCGCAGCTCTAGCATATTGATGCATTTCTGAAAGTGGAAAATTCCTGAACACAAATTTGATTTGATCTCCAAATTGACTCATTAATGTTTTAAGGATAGGATACGCTGCTCCGCAGTAAGGACATTGATAATCGCCATATTCTACAACAACAAGGTCGGCATCCATATTTCCTTGTGCATGGTCAGCATTGCTGACGGTTGGTTTTAGTGACATAATTATTTAGTTTTAAGGGTTCCTAAAGTTTCCAAAATTCCATCAGCACCAGGACTAATTGCTGTTGGATTTATAAAATAGTGAGCAGATTAGCAATACCGATGCAGGCAATAGCAAGATCCAGGCGCCAATAATAATTAAGGCATAATGCGCCATAAATGCACCGGATAAAAAGCCAAGCCAAACCAGTAAAAGGTGTATGGCGTTTGATTTATACTTTTTATTTTCTAACTCGTCATTGCTCATGGTTAGCATTGCCGTATTCCTGGCGAAACTATTTAGTGTCCCGGTTACAAAATCGGTATTCACATTCTGGTTGCCAACGGCGGTTACTATTGTGTTCATTAATCCCATCGCAAATCCAATAATGGCAACAGATGGAATAGCTGGTATCGCAAAAACATTGTCGGCCACTGTATAAACGATTAACATTTCAGAAACGAGATAAAATGTTAAAGCTTTCGTTTTGTTAAGTTTTGATAACGATAAACAGGTTCCCAGGTAAATGCCGAATACAAAACATCCAATAACAGTAAGCGATATGATCATCGTTCCGAATTGATCCGAAGAAATCGCTGATCCTAACTGCGTGGTATTTCCACTCATAAAAGATACGTAAGTTTTCCACTTAATCAGCCCCGTTGCATCAATAAATCCGGCAACTAAAGCCAGGCATATGGCCAATTTTTCTTGCAAGGCTATCTGTGCCGGCAGTAAGGATCTATTAGCTGAAGAAACCATTGGCTGTTGCATTTTAGATTTTAACTTTATAACCGATTATCAATTATTTTAAAGCTGTAATGGCCTGGCTAATACCTTCTCCAGCAGTTGTAAAGTAAGCCGGGCCAGCCAATAACGTTATTTTTTGAATCGGTTTAAAGTTTGCCATCTTTTTCGCTTTCAAAAACACCTGGGTTCTGTAGGCATTAACAGCACCCGTTACCCCATAACCTGCCACTTCCGCTGTAGGAGAATCAATTCCCGCATCTTTAAGGTCGCTTGCGAATGCATATTGAGTAACTCCTAATCGCAATGCTTCCTCCATACCTACGCTAGCCACTTGCTTCATTAACTCGGGTGTAAATTTATTTCGGTCGCCTAAACCGATTAGCAATAGTTTTTTTGCTCCGATAGTTCCGGCTGGTGGCGTAATTAATAAGGTTTCTAAAGAATGGCCCGCAAATTTGCCTGACTTACGGATTTCAGTGATCAAACCATTCAGGCTTTTATCAAGATGTACCATTCCATTTACCGCTTCGGGCAATGCTGGTGGAGAATTGAAAATATCGCCTTCGGTATATTCAAAAACGCATGCAATTTGCAGCGGCGTAATTTCGGTAGAAGGACCTTGAACCATCCCTTCAATGGCAATTCCATCTACAGCACCCCAAATTTTTGAGGTATTGGCCTTTACAGTTGGTGCTGAAGTTTGAGCCAGAGAAAATTGTACCGAGCCCAAAAGCATCACTAAGAATAAGCTGATGCGGGCTGTAATTTTGATTTGTGTCGTTTTCATAATCAATAGTTTAAATGAGGTTTGAAATTTATATTTTAGGTTGAATAAAGATTTTTTCAGTTGGAAATTTTTCAATTTCACCGTCTTTTAATCCGAAGTTAGTTACCACTACATCTTTAGGATTTCCGGCTAGCCACTCGCTTAAATCAATGGATTGATAGGTTCCGCTATTGAAGCCAATCAGGATTTTACAAACTGTATCTCCTGTGTTTTTGATATAATGCCCCGCTCCCATTGGCACATAACCCACATCTCCAGCGTTAAATTGTTCGGTTACCACAGTAGATTCCGCCAGGAAAACCGACATCTCGGCCTGACCGGAAATGTAATATTGCCATTCGTCTGCATTTGGATGCCAATGCATTTCTCTTAGCGCACCAGGTTGCAATTCGATAAGAGAACCAGACATGGTACTGCTAATCGGGAATTCTTTACTGCTAACCAATCGCTGTAATCCTCCACCAGGTACAATTCTTGGTTGTTGCGCATGTAAAGGGTATCGGTGAAAACTAGTTAACTGAATATCTTTTTCATCGGGGCGAGCTTGCGCAACAAACGACATTTCATCAGGAACCACGCCAGCTGCAAAATAAGCTTCTTTTTGAGGTAGTAAGGCAACCTCTTCGAGCGTTAAACCCAAGTTTTGAGCTACAATTTCTGGCGGCATACAAGAAACAAAATCGGTAACACTGAATGTGTGGTCTTCAGAAAAATTTCCATTATCGAAAATCAAAATGAAATGGCATTCTTCCGTTCCCGTTGCCTGGATGGAATGACCATAACCTTTAGGGAAATACCAAACATCTCCAGGCTCAAAATTATCAACATAGCTATGTCCATCAGGATGAATAATGGTAGTACGAACGTTTCCTGAAATTACATACGCCCATTCTGCAGCGTTGGCATGCCAATGTAATTCACGCATACTTCCAGGTTGCAATCTCATCGAAACTCCGGCAATGCCAATCGATGCTGGAAAATCAGTAACAGATGCACCTCTCGTAGTTCCTCCATCGTTGGTACGTGGTTCCTTTTTTTCGAGTTCGTATCTAAAACTTAGTGATGTTGTTTTCATAGTCGTATTTTTTTTTGGTTCTTGTTTTTTCTATTGTAAATCTATCTCAGAAACCTTTCATTTTAATTTTCAATTTGGTGAATGGGCGAAAGTAATCGTTGAGATCAGCTGAGATAGATTTGAAAACTTGTTAAGGTTGTTTAATGATTGAGCGTATTGAACTACGCTCGTGATCGGTTTTAAAAAGGTTGGTTATACTCTCCCGTTAATGCTTTGTTTTCGATACTTTTTGCAAAGTTCGGTGTTTCTTCATGGTTGTGCTCATCAGAAGCGGCTTGTCTGGAAGCAGCAGCATCAGCTAAATTGATGTTATGCGCTTTTAAATATTCGAACATTTCTGGTGTAGCAGTGGCGTGAATTTCGTTAGTGTACAAGGTAGTTTGTTCGTCTATTTTTGTGGCTTTAAGTTCCCAAAGCACCTGAACTTTAGTACGGCCACCTTTTGTAATCGAATCAGAAATGGAAAGCATCCGGCAATAATCCGGGCGGTGCTCAACAGCTACATAATGTTGAACCATCAGCGCATCACCGATAGTTTCGACGTTTAATGATACAGGCTGCCCTTCGTATGTTGAAGAAATGGCGGCGCCGATATGTTGGGTTGAGCACCTTTGATATTCAGCGTCGGGAAGGTTTAATAACCAATCGGCGATATTTACTTTTTCAAACGGCGCATTGATGATAGCTGTTACTGTTGAATGAGATAATGCATTTTCTGGAGTTTGTAGAATTTCCATAATGTTAGGGTTTTAATTGTATTAACTTGATGGTGTAAAACTAATACGAGTATCAGGCCAAATAAATCACTCTTCGATGAACGGGCAAAAAATGTCGTTAAATACAGGGGCATGGCGATAAATGGGTGAGATTACCTTTCATTTTGCATGAATTTTCTAATCCATCTGTGCGTTAACCAAGCTACGCAAGGGTCGGGCTTTGCAGGGCTCCGCTTCGCTACGGTACCAATAAAGAATTGGTACTAAACCCTTTCAATCCCTAACGCAAAACCCACCGGAGGCGGAATCAAAAAGAATTGATTAAGTTTCTGTTCAAAGGAAAAGCGCAACAAAAAAGCAGCAGACAAATAGAATAATGTCTGCTGCTTTTTGAACAACTTGAAATGATGAAGCGAATAATGCTATCTATAAAGCCACTTCTTAATAATTTTAGTGTAATTCGGCATTACCACGTAAACCATTAACAGCACAATGCATCCCGAATTTATAAAGGCGTCAAAATAATGATTTACCGGAATATGGAGCAGTCTTAAAACTGGCAATGAGAGTAGCGGTACCAAGATTGATAATGGGTAAATGGCCGACCAGGTGGCGAGAAATTGTTTCCAGCGGACAGGCGTTTTATTGCCTTCACTTTCATTGTTAAATAAAAAATCTAAACCTGATTTGATTTGATACCGATCATTTTTTCTAAAGAATGGTTGTGCCTTATCGATCATTCTTTTTCGATCGTCAGATTCCATCCAAACTTTGAGATGCTCAATGGTATCAAAACGAATAATTACGGTGTACACAAAGGTAAGCTTCGGAATGGGCCTTACAATCTGTAAATCTATAAAGCCTTCAGAATGATTAGAGATAGGAATAATTTCACTCAGCCATTGTTCATATTCTTTCTGTTTATCGTTTAAAATATGATGGGTAATTACAACCGAAGCACCGTCTTTTTCCATGTTGAAACCAGTTATTATAAACTAAAAAGCTCTTTTATATTGCCAAGGGACTTCTATATCAATACCCAAAGTTTTAGCCGAGTGGAGCGCGAAATACGGATCACGTAGATGTTCTCTGGCAATGATAATCAAATCTGCCTTACCGCTAGCCACAATTTCATTTGCCTGATCGGCTGTGGTAATCATCCCGACAGCACCAGTGGCGATGTTCACTTGCTCTTTAATTGCAGCTGCAAACGGAACCTGGTATCCAGGAAAAACCTTGTCTTTACTTACATTGGTAAATCCTCCACCAGAGGCGGTAATAAAATCAACCCCATTTTCTTTAAGTGTTTTTGAAAGCGCTATGCTATCTTCCAAAGTCCATCCTTCAGCGGTTTCGATATAATCTACAGCCGAAATTCTAACCAATAGCGGCATGCCTTCTGGAATGACACTTCTTATTTCTTTAACGGTTTCTACCAAAAAACGAATTCGATTTTCCAAGCTGCCCCCGTATTTATCTTGTCGCTTATTGATCACGGCAGAATAAAACTGGTGAAACAGATAACCATGCCCCGCGTGGATCTCTATGGCATCAAAGCCGGCTTCGACCGCACGTATTGCTGCATTAGCAAAATCCCTTTTTAAATCAGAAATTTCTTCAAGGGTAAATTCTTGCCAGGCTACTCCGTTCATCTCTATTGCAGAGCACGATTTCACCGTCCAGCCACCTTCTTCTGGCGTTAATGGTTTCATCCCTTCATTTGGATGTTTTAAACTTCCCTTTCCTCCCGAATGCCATAGCTGAATCGCAATTTTAGCATCTTGCTCATGAACAAAATCAACTATAGTTTTCCAGGCATTTTTTTGTTCCTCATTCCAAATCCCTACATCACTTAGAGTGGCTAAACCTTTAGGCGCTACCGCTGTGCATTCGGTGATAATTAAACCAGCACCACCAACTGCCCGGCTTCCTAAATGTACCAAATGCCAGTTTCCAGGAATGCCATTTTTTGCACTGTATTGCTGCATTGGAGAAAGCACTACCCTATTCTTTAACGTTAAGTTGCGTAGGTTAAAAGGAGAAAACAAATCCATAATCTAAATCTTTTTAAAGTTGTTGTAAGAATATTTTTGCTTCAGCAACTGCTTGCATTAACACGTATTCTAAATCTTTTATAATCTGTTCCGTCACTTCATTTTGTTCAGAAACCAATTCAATCGAATCTAGTTTTTCTGCCAGGATATTTAATAAGCCGAGCATAGCAATACTGGTTTTAAAATCGTGCGCCCGCATGTTTACCGTAGTAAAATCATTATTTTGATAGGCAGTTTTTAACTGCTGTAAATGCTTGGGTACATTGGTTATAAATTGCTGCGTAACTGTTTTTTCAAAATCGACATCGCCTCCGCTAATGGACCGCATGTAATCCAGATCGATAAATTTGAAACTATTTTGATCAGTTACATTTTCTGCCGCTTGTTGATGACGCTCTTGCAATCCAAAACCAGAAATTAGCTTAAAAAGTTCTTCTTCTTTAATCGGTTTGGAGATGTAATCGTTCATACCCCTGCTTAAACATTTCTCTCGCTCACCTGCCATTGCATGTGCCGTCATTGCAATTATTGGAGTATCTAATTGCAACACTTCCCGAATTTGCTGCGTTGCCGTATAACCGTCCATCTGTGGCATTTGTATGTCCATCAAAATTAAATCGTATGTCTGGTGCCGCAAATTTTCAATAGCCTCAACTCCGTTAGCAACAATGTCAAAATCTACGTTCCACTGCAACAATAAATGCTTCATTAAACTCTGGTTAATGGCATTATCATCTACCACTAAAACCCGCCAAGGCATATTATTTTTATCCTTAAAATGATTGACATCTAATGCCGGTACATTTTGTATTTGTTCAGCAGAAATGCCATAAGGGATGTAAAAGTTGAAAGTTGTTCCCTTACCTTGCTCACTACTCACTTCGATGTTTCCATGCTGTAGCAAAATCAGATTTTTTACAATAGATAGGCCTAAACCCGTTCCACCGTAGTTTCTGGTGATGGAATCTTCACCCTGATTAAATCGTTCGAAAACTTCGGTTAATTTTTCTTTATCAATTCCAATCCCTGTATCAGAAACCTTAAAACCGACAGTAACTTTACCATCTAGCTGTTCTTTATTATAAACTTCGATATTTACGTTTCCCTGCTGTGTAAATTTAATGGCGTTTCCGATGAGGTTGACCAGAATTTGTGTAAGTCTGGTAGCATCTCCAATTAATGTATCTGGAATAGATGGATCTACCTGACTCGATATGGTCAGTTTTTTCTCTTTCACACGCTCGGAAAACAGCGTCTCCACAGAGTTGATTAAACCGTTAATACTGAACACCCCTGGTGTGATGCGCATCATTCCAGCTTCTATTTTGGAAAGATCAAGAATATCGTTGATGATGGCCATTAGATTTTCTCCCGAGCGCTGAATAGAAGAAACAAATTCCGCAGCGGTATCATCCAAGGGTCTTTTTTGTAATAGATTGGTAAAGCCTAATATTCCACTCAAAGGCGTTCGGATTTCGTGGCTCATATTGGCCAAAAAGTTTTCTTTGGTTTGAGCAGCTACGGTAGCATTTTTCTCGGCAACATCCAGTTCCTTAATTAACAGGTGTTGCCTACGAAACTGGCGAATGATATGGAAACCAACAACCGCACCGCTTAATACCAGCAAGATCAAAATATAGATATCATACAACCGCGATTTATCTCCCATTTCCTCGCTTTTTTTACTCAGCTCGATCATGTGTAATTGACGGCTCCGATAAATTTTCGCGGTGATAGAAGTAATCTCGTTAGAGATTTTTCTAGCCCGGGGATTTGCAATCGAAGTTTGATCATTCATATTCCCCAGCTCGTGGTAACGATGTAAGAGTTTTTCCTTCACCACTTTTTTATCCATGGCAAGCACACTCAAACGGGTAATTAGATGTTCTTCGGCAGTATCTGCATTGTCTTTAGAAAGCGAATCTAAAAAGGTTTCAATCTGGTTGATCTTCTGATCAATACCCTCCAAATGTGTAGTATCGTTCGTTGCGATGGATGCTCTTATCCTGCTTTCCACGCCTAAAATATCCCGATCAATCTCACGCAAATGATTGCTGGCGTGGAGTTCGTGCAATAGCGTATTGTTGTTATTAATGAGCGCTTTGGTATTTCTGGCCGAATTTATTTGTACTGCAATTAGTAAAGCAGAGCCTGCAACAAAGGTAAGTACAATCAAATAAGCAAATCGTTTATTGCCCATAACTGTCGAAATGTTGATCATAAATTAAAATATAAAGTCGATAATTATGATTGTATCAGCCTTAAACCTGGTAAAATTTCAAAAGCGAAACTTAAGCTAAAAAACGTTCATTCTGGTATTCAATGCTTTGCGATAGGCATCGGCTACGGGGATAAATTTTCCGTTGATGATGATTCCCCCGTCTTGCAAAGTATCTATTTTACCTACGGCAACAATATAAGAACGGTGAACCCTGATGAAATTATCTCGTAGCAAGCGCTCTTCAGCTGCTTTCATGGTTCCATGAATGGCAAACATTTTTTCCCTGGTGTAAAACTTCACATAATCGCCCATGGCCTCCGCATAAAAAATATCGTCTAGCTTCAATCGCCTTGTAATATTTGCATCTCTAACAAAAAGAAATTCGTCCTTTTCGTATTCTACACTTTCTTTTTTACTGTCAAATATAGCCTGGGCTTTAGTCACCGCCTGTAAAAATCTGGCAGGCGTAAAAGGCTTAAGCAAATAATCTGCAATATTTAACTCAAAGGCTTCCAGCGCATATTCTTTTTTAGAAGATGTAAAAATGATAATGACATCCCTTCCCGACAGGTTTTTTGTAAGTTCAATTCCTGTCATTTCGGGCATTTCGATATCTAGAAATATCAAATCTACCGGTTGCGTTAGTATATGACTATAAGCTTCAATGGCATTAGCATATTCATTTACGATAGTAAGATTTGGAATTTTCTTCGCCAAGTGTGCCAAAGTAGTTCTGGCAATGTCGTTATCATCAACAATTAGAGCTTTCATAGAGATGTTTATTTATGATTTGCACCAAATATAATTACTCTATTTTGTTTTGAAGACCCTGAAAATGATTATCTGAAATATGAACGAATCATCCAGGCCATTTCTTCGTGAGTTTCCATCAAACCTGTAATAAAATCGCTGGTACCATAATCTTTATACTTCTCTGCAAAAGGAACGATGTTGCCACGTAAAAACTCGATAATGCTTTCATGGTCTTGCAACAAATCCTTCATAAAGCCAAGGCCATCATTGCTTCTTTCGCTATACTCAGTTAGTTGGGTTAGCTCTAAATAGCTTTTTATTGTTGCTGGAGCGAAATGACCTATCTTTCTCATGCGCTCTGCCACGCTATCGATCAGTTCATCAAGTTGTTTGTACTGATTTTCGAAGAAAATATGATTAGCATGAAAATTATCGCCAGTAACATTCCAATGTGCGTTTCTTGTTTTAGTGTACAACACAAATTCATCAGCTAATAATTTTGCTAATTCTACAGCAACAGCGTCTGTGTTTTTTTCGGTGATTCCAATGTTGGTTTTCATGGTTTTAAGTTTTAATTTAAGCGGTATTGCTTCGTTTTATAATCTAAAGATGCGGCGATCCTGTTCTAAAATAATTTACCTTTCGGTAAACAGGCAAAAACAATCGTTGAAATATAGGCTCGAAAAGTTGAGTTAAATTATCAATCGCAGATTGCGAAAGTTGTGAACGCTGTTATTGATTCACTTCATATAACGATATGGAGAGGCTTACGATGCAACCTGTCTGGTAAGAGGCTCGCTGGTATTGCTAAGCGGCAAATGGACTTTAATGATCATTTATCAACGAAAATGTGATGCGATACGGCGAACTAAAAAGAGCCGTTACAGGCATCAAGCGTAAGGCGTCCATTTGTAGGTAATTTTTACGGGATAATCATTGGTGACAATCGGCTCTATTAATTTGTGCTGCTCCAGCTCTTTCAGTTCTTTGGCCAGCGCTTTTGGTAGACCTGTCGTAAAGGCTTTCAACAACTTGTTGGCGGAAACACTGGAAAATGGCGGAAAAGAACCCTATGCAGAAGACAGAATTGCAATGGCAGTTGCAGGAGATGACGTCGCAGCAAAAAAAGTACTTGCAGAATTGATTAATGATGCGGGTTATGATACAGTTGATGCAGGAAATCTTTCGGAATCCTGGAGACATCAGCCGGGAACACCTGCGTATTGAACAGAACTTAATTCAGAAGAATTAAAACAGGCCTTAGCTGACGGCGTGAGAGAAGAAGCTCCGGTGAAAAGAGACGAAGCGATTGCCGGACTTTCTGCAATGAAATCTTATCCTTCTCATCCAGAGGTTGTTGCGTTTAACAGAGCTTTGTTTGAGAAAAATACTAAATTTGGATAAGAAAACTGGGTTGGAAATGAGCACAAGCCTTTTGTAATTCAAGCTAATATCAAAACGACTTGGAAACGATTAAACTCCTAAAATCATCCGGAAGTATTACAGTAGGAATAGATCTGACAGGTTCTGAAACAAAACCTTCTGGCTGGGCAGTTTTCCAAAATGGCGTGGTGGAAACAAAAGGAATCCGATCTGACGAGGAATTAATTGAGCAAACTATCGCAAGAGATCCACAGGTGATTTGTATAGATGCACCTTTAACTCTGCCAAAGGGAAGAAATTCTGTTTTTGATGAGGATCCCGGACGGCATGAATTTGGGATAACCCGATTATGTGAACGGTTACTGTTGAAACGAGGCATCAGATCCTATCCACCGCTTATCAAAAGTATGCAAAAACTTACGCTGAGAGGTATTGTGCTTAGCTCAAAATTCAGGCAGCTGGGATTTAATGTTGTAGAAACTTTCCCCGGCGGATGTCAGGATATTCTTGGCCTGACGCGGAAACAGAAAGGTTTACCAGAATTAATTGCAGGAATTAGCCGTCTGGGTCTACAGGGAAACTATCTGAAAACCAAAATCAGCCACGATGAAGCTGATGCCATTACCGCCGCACTCGCCGGATTGTTTTATTTAAACGGACAATATGAATCTATTGGCGATACTGACGAAGGCGTAATTATACTGCCGAAATTAAATAGTCAAAATTAGGCTTTGTATGATTTTATTCAATGTTAAGATTCAATTTAGATATTTGATGTGATGAAAGAGTTATTAAAAAATAAGAAACTTAAGATTCAGCACGAACCTGGAAAAGGCGCCTGGACTTATCATTTAGTAATTCCGGGAACTAAAGACATTAGAGGCAGATGGGGTTTTATGAAAGTTTCTGGCACCATAGATGGTTACGAATTCAAAGACCTGAATTTAGCTCCGTTAAAAAATAAGGATAAACGGATTTCGATAAACGGTACGATCCGGAAAGCGATTAATAAAAGTGGCGGCGATGAAGTAACCGTTACCATGATCAAGACCTCTGATGATAGACTTACCAATGAACAGGAGATAAAAGATTGCTTGAAAGATGCAGATGTTTACCAAAAATTTAAAGCCCTGGACGAAAGTGAACAAACTGCCATCATCGAAGATATTATTTCACAAAAAACGGAAGATGCTCAGGAGAAAAAAATTATTTCATCTATTAATAAACTTGCTTCCCATCAATAGAAATATCATCAACAAAAAGGCGTACATTTCTGCATTTGAAACCACAAAAAAGCGCCCAACACTTAATGTGTCGGGCGCCAAAATTCTTTATTGCTTTTAAGCTTGATCAAAAAGTTTTGAAGGTTTAATTTTTAGCCTTAAGGTTTAAACCAATTTCTACATCTTTTGATATCATCCAGTTTTCAGGACTACCTTCGGCTTTATAATTAATTCCCCAGGCACTTCTATCAATTACAAATTTAGCAGTTGCAGTAACACCAGTTGCAGAAACTTCTACTTTTGATGGGAAAGTGATGTTCAAAGTACTGTCTTTTAAAGTCAGATTACCGCTGATCAAATAGTTAGGATCTTTCAACAGATTGGATGTTTGAGTTCCAGAGAATGGCTCAACTTTAGTAATCACAAATTTAGCAGTAGGATATTTAGCTACATCAAAGAAATCAGGACTTTTCAAATGTCCTTCTAAATCACTTGCTTTTTTATCTTTTTCTGTAACTGAAGCAGGATCAACTTTTAACGAACCTAAATTAATAACGAATTCTCCACCACTTAACGAATCTTTATCAACTGAGATGGATCCAGAGTCTACACTGATTTTGCCCCAACGTGGCGCTAAACCACCTTTGTGTGCCGCTTTCCAATCAACTGAAGTGCCAGCAGTATCCAATGTTAGAGTTTCACCTTTTTGCGCTGCAGCGGTTTGCTCAGTCGTTGTTTTTGCATTATCAGTTGAAGATCCTCCGCAAGATGCGAGTAAAAATAGCGCCGGAAGCGCAAAAAATAATTTTCTCATGGTTTGAAATTTAAATTAAATATAAGTTTGATTTCTTGAACGACTCATTCGTCAAAAGTAGTGCCCAAATTTCATTCTTCAATTGATGTATGATAATAAATGTCTGCGGTGAATGAGTTAGCTTCATAGATATGGATGAAGGCCGTAAAATCTATCCACACATAATCCTCTCCTATTTGATCGCCATTATCGGGTGGAAGATATCTTCGAGGAGCCGTCCTCCTTCTGTTTTAAGTCCCAATATGATTACCGGATGGATCAGCAACACATGGGATGTGAAGAGAATTTTTGACGAGGTTGAATGGAATTCGGTGTTTGAAATTGACTAAGCAAACTGAGGTGTAAAAGGTGTTTCATGATTAATATCTATAAATTTATGGATTTAGTAGTAAAAACAATAAAATGTTTAGATCAAAATATTAGTATTAAAGGCAAACAACTTAACATTTGTTTATCAGAATAATATTTTGCAAAATGAGGAAGTATTGCTCAATGAAGTCGAATTTAACCTTGAAAATTTTATTTTATATCAAAAGTAAGCGCATAATAATTTTCCAATTTCTAAGAGAATTGTTGAGGATCGACTGTTTGCAGCATTCATTTCAAGTATAAATTAGTTAAGTAAATCAATTCGCTAAATGATTACGATGACTTTTAAAAAATATAGATAGACAATCGGTTTTAGATGATGAAGGATGTTGGGGACACTCTATTTCAACTTCAATTCCATCTCGTACTGTTTAATGTAAATATCCATTCCTATAGCATTAAAAAATTTCATTGTTTCTGCTGAAGTATTGTCAACATTAATAGCAGAAATATCTTTTCCATAATTTGTTGCGATGTATGCTAAAAGGTGCGGCCCAACGCCTTTTCTTCGGTCGTTTTTGTCAACTGCAAGTTGATGTATTCTTTTTATTTTCGGATTAAAAATCGTGTAACCCAATAATTTTTTCCCGTCATATATCCCTATAGAAATGTTGGTTTTTTTTAGCTTTTCGACCGCTGTAATTGAATTTTGCCAGGATGGTTTCAAATCCCAAAAGGATTGAAGCTTTTGCCAATCATACACTTGCAATTCACGAATTTTAAAATCATTATTGGTGCTGGTTATGTTTAATGGACCTTTATAACAATTTAATTCCCGGATAATTTTGAACCCTATATTTTTGTAAGTTTTGATTGCCGGCTCATTGGTGATGATTACTTCCAATAGCAACTTGTCAATATCATTTTCGTGCAAAATCGGCAAAATATATTCATACAATTTCGCGGTCAATTTATTTCCTCTTTTGGCTGGAATTACGCCTGTTCCGGCATTATAAACAATTTTGAAGTTGTCGATAGTGTCATACCCATGAAGTACGAAAGCAATTAATTGATCATCCTCGAACGCTCCTACAGAAAATTCAAGTTTAATACTGTCGCTTTTTATTTTGTCTTCGATTTGTTCTTTAGTCAGGCAAAAAGGTACAACGTAATCTGAAAATGATAAATTGAAAACTTCTAAAAGTTTTTCAGTCGTAATCTTCTCTAATGTTTTTAGGATAGTCATAAATATCAGCTAATGATAGTTTTAATAACGGCAAAATTCGGTAATTTTTAATAGCTACTTTGAATGATATATTTGATTAGGGGCACTAAAATAGTTAAATTAAAGTGTACAAATTTTATGGAAAAATCCAACGACAAAACCCATGGTTAATTTTATCTGATTTACTCCGTTTTCAAGCTGAAAGCCGTCTTAACAGTTGTTAAAACTGCAAACTGTGGCGCTGTTTTCAATTTGAATGGTAGGATGCTGGATGTTGTACTGCTGCATCAGTTGGATGATTTTGTTCATAATATCTGGTTCCGGTTTTCCTGCTAGATCCGTTGTTACTGCATGTAGAGAGCCCACATTGTAACTGCCGTCCAAACTCCAAATGTGTACATCGTGGATATTGGTTACACCTTCAATCTGGTTGAGTTCTTCTGTTAACTGCGCTATATCCACATTTTCGGGAACAGATTGTAACATCACTTTCACTGTGGCAATCAGATTTTTAATAGCATTGAAACCTACATACAGCGCAATGCCAATGGTTAAAACCCCATCAATCCAATTCCAACCGGTAAAGTAAATAACCACCGCACCAATCAAAACGGCAGCCCAACCCAAAACATCTTCCAATAAATGCAGCATGATGGATTGACTGTTGTGATTATGCCCACCGTGGCTATGTCCGTGATGGTTATGTCCACCGCCATTTTTAATTTTAAGGAAGGCAAAACCATTTACAGCAAGCCCAAGAATTGCCAATCCTAACATACCGACACTGTGAACTTCTTTTTCTGAAAAAAAGGAATGATAACCTGCAATAATCATCGTTACCGAACCTGCCAACAAAAAAATGGACAACCCCAATGCAGACAAAAGTGAAAATCTTTTATAGCCATAAGAGAATTTTGCACTCCGTTTTTTACCCGATACTTTTTCTAAAAGTATGGCAAGACCGATTGCAACTGCATCCATTAAATCGTGAAAAGCATCAGCAATAATGGCTGTTGAATTCGTTAAAACACCACCAATGACCTCAACGATGGAAAATGCCAGATTGAGCCAAAAGGCGAAGGATAAGGCACTGTCTTTTGAGTGCTCATGCCCATTATGCTCGTGCCCTTCGTGTGAATGATTGTGATTATGGTTGTCGTGTTCGTCGTCGTTGTGGTTGTGTTGATGTGTCATTATTTTTGAACTTAATTTTATATTTTTTTTGTTGAGGTTTTAGTAATTCAAAGACAACCCCACGCCAAAGCCCATATCGCTATCATAATGGGTACGAATACCGATATTTTTAGTGATGATGTATTTCAAATCACCCATAAATTCTTTATCGGTATTGACCATAAAACCTGCTCTCAATCTTTTTGAAATGGGAATGTCTTCACGCATTAATGATAGGCGGACAATTCCATCATGATAGATTTCCGCCTGAAAATTAACCAGCATTGGCAAAGTGTACATAAATCCTAAACTAACGGCTCTACGGGTGTCTTTTTTGTTAGTTTGTCCGAATAAATTAGTTTCTTGTTCGTCCATTCCCATCTTTCTGTATCGATAATCAAAACCGATGAACGGCATCAACCATTGCATTTTTCCGATATATCTTCCCAGGTGGGTTTCAACTTCATAACCATGCATATCGCTATACCCTAAACGCCATTCCGTACCCAAACTCCATCTGGCATTTTGAAGCATTGCTTCTCCATCATTTCCGTTGGTGGCGAAATCATTTTGAGCCATAAAGTGAGGCATATTGCTTTCGTGTTGCAACATTTTGTAGGCTTTTTCTTTGTCTGGAAGTAATGGGTTTTTGTAATCGCCCACTGCAAAAACCCTGTCCATACCGGCCATCATGTGGTAAAGGATATGACAGTGGAAAAACCAATCGCCTTCTTCGTTTGCCAGAAATTCTATGGTATCGGTTTCCATGGGCATGATGTCCAGCACATTTTTGAGCGGTGATTTTTCGCCCTTGCCATTAATTACCCTAAAATCAAATCCGTGCAAATGCATCGGGTGTCGCATCATCGAATTATTGTAAATGGTGATGCGCAATACTTCTCCTTTTTTTACCGGTATTTTATCCACTTCAGAAAGGACTTTATTATCCATACTCCAGACATAGCGATTCATGTTTCCGGTAAGGGTAAAGTTTAATTTTTTTACAGGAGCATCTTTGGCAAGTTCCGTGTTATGAGGTGATGAAAGCATGGCATAATTCAGCGTTTTAATTTTGCCTAAAGCGTTTGCGTTGTAACGATTTTCATCCTCCATATTGTGTTTGTTATGGCCTTCTTTTTGTTCGATTTCACCCGTTATTTCAGGATACATCACCACATTCATATCCATTTTATTTAGGCTCATTTTCATTCCCATATCATCCAAATCGCCATTCATCTTCATCATATCGTTCATCATCTTCATCCCTTCAAAATATTTCAATTTCGGAAGCGGGGCAATCAGCTTTTTAACGCCGTTACCTATAAAATAACTTGAAGAATTGGTGCGGTCTTCGGTAGTGGCCATAAACTCGTATGCATTGCCGTCTTCGGGAATGGTGACTACCACATCATAGGTTTCAGAAACAGCAATGATTAATCGATCCACTTCCACCGGTGTTACGTCGTTGCCATCATTGGCTACTACGGTAATTTTTCCACCGGCATATCGCAACCAAAAATAAGAGGAAGCACCACCGTTTGAAATTCTTAACCTCACTTTATCGCCCGCTTTAAGTGTTTTGCCATCGATATTTTTTAAATCTGTGGAAGCATTGCCATTCATTAAAATTTTATCATAGTACACATCGCTTACGTCCATTGCCAACATCCGTTTCCATTCGTTGTTGATTTTTGTTTTGAAATGCCCTGCCCGAATGGCTTCTGCATACGACTGTGTAGCGCCTTTTTTTATCGCCGACCAATCGCTGGCATTGTGCAACATCCGGTGTACGTTATTCGGATTTAAATTGGTCCATTCGCTCAAGACAATGGGTACGGTTGGCAAATCATCTATCCCTTTTCTAAAAGTTTTATCACCCGCTTTCTTGAGAAATACAAGGTTGCCATACATGCCGATTTGTTCTTGCAAACCCGAATGCGAGTGATACCAGTGCGTACCATTCTGAATAACGGGAAAACGATACGTATGCTTAGTTCCAGGTGAGATTTGAGGTTGCGTAAGATAAGGTACACCGTCATCTTTATTGGGTAAAAATACACCATGCCAATGCAGTGAAGTGCCTTCTTTTAATTGATTATGCACCACAATTTCTGCCGTGTCCCCTTCTGTAAAAGTGAGTGTGGGCATAGGAATTTGCCCGTTTACGGCGATGGCTCTTTTCTCCTTTCCGGCGTAATTTACCAGCGTGTCTTTAACGTACAAATCGTATCGCACTACTTTTTGGGCAAATGCGGAGGAAGCCATTAACAACAAAACTGCCGTTAGAAGTAAGGAGTTATTTTTCGCTTTCATTGTTCTGATATTTAGATACAAAATTGGGATTAAACAGCGTGGTAATCGTTGTGCTATTTTGGTTAATAATTGTAAGATTTACGTCGTCGTAGGTCATATGGAAAGCTCCATGACTTTTTACCAAATGGTAAATCTCTAATTAAAGCCATTTGCTACCTTTACAACAATGGAAAAGTTAATTGAATATATACTGCGTTTCGGCAATTTGAACCAACAGCAAATCGACTTTATCAAGAGCAAGACAACGGAACTGGAACTGAAAAAAGATGATTATTTTTCCGAAGCAGGAAAAATTCCAAAATACATTGGTTTTGTTTTAGAAGGTGTTTTTCGGTGTTGCTATTACAATAATAAAGGTGAAGAGATAACCAATTACTTTATTGACGAATACAGCTTTGTTTCAGACCAGCAAAAATTTGAGGCACAGGCAGCAGCAACAGATTATATTCAGGCTGTTACCGATTGCAAATTGCTCGCTTTTACTAAAAAAGATTGGGATGCACTCTCAAACACAATAGTTGATTGGGACAGGATTGCAGCTAAAATAACCCAAAAATGTTTAACAGATGCGATGGATAGAAGAAGTCCGTTGGTTTCGGAAGATGGCACAACCCGTTACGTCTCATTTCTTGAAAAATATCCCATGCTTATTAATCGTGTTCCGCTATCATTGGTCGCTTCGTACTTGGGCGTTACCCAACAGTCGTTGAGTAGAATTAGAAAAAACATCCTGTAAAAATCTCTTTTTACCAAATGGTAAATGTTTTAATTTTTAAAGCTCGGAACTTTGTACCATTAATTTTAATCAAAATATAATGAACAAAAAAGTTGTATTAATTACAGGAACAAATAGCGGGTTTGGATGGCTTACTACAAAAAGCGTTGCAGCCTTAGGACATCAAGTTTACGCAACAATGAGAGATACAAACGGTAAAAATTCAGATAAAGCAAAAGCCCTCTCCGAGATAGAAAACATTACCGTTCTGGATGTTGCACTTACGGATGAAAACAGTGTGCAGCAAGCCATAGATACCATCATCGCAAAAGAAGGAACAATAGATGTTTTGGTAAACAATGCGGGTTTTAGCAGAAATGGCGTGGCCGAAAGTTTTACAACCGCCGATGTACAAGAAATGTTCGATATCAATGTCATCGCACCTTGGCGATTGATGAAATTGGTGTTGCCATTTATGCGTAAACAATCCGAAGGTCTCATCATCAATATCACCAGTGGATTTGGCGCCGTTTCGTTTCCTTTTGCAACAATGTACAGTGCTTCAAAATTTGGTTTGGAAGGCATTAGCGAAGGTTTGCATTACGAAGTAAGACCATTAGGTGTTGACGTTGCCATCCTACAACCTGGTGCTTTCCCGACAGAGATGTCACAAAAATTTAATCCTGGTTCCGATGCTTCGGTTAATGATGCTTACGCAGTGATAGCGGATTATCCTAATAAAATGGGTGCGGCTGTTGGCAAGGCATTTGAAACCTTAAATCCTAATCCGCAAGATGTTGCAGATGCAGTAGTAAACTTAATCAGCTTACCCAAAGGTCAGCGTCCGATAAGAACCAATGTTGATCCATTCACAGGGGAATACCTTAAAGCTGCAAATGATGCCGTTCAAGTTCAATACGAGAAAGCGTTGACTGCCTTTGGAATGGGCGGTTTGTTGAAGTAAAAAATTGAAACCATCAAATTTTCATTGCAGCCTTAAAAATAAAACCTTCATTCTGTGGAAGGTTTTATTTTTTGGCGACAAGTTCTGATAGAATTTAGAACCTCTTTCAATTGATGTTTGCCAAATGGCAAACGCCCAACTAAAGACAATTTTTAACGCTGTGTAATGGATAATTACAACGATGTTAAATACCGCTGATGGGTGAGATATTTTTTTAAATTACTTTATAGGTTCTATCTTAAACCCAGCTTTTTGAACGGTTTCTATTACTTCCTGTTCAGTAATTCCTTCAGATTTTAGGGTGAGAATTTTTTCCCTATTCGTAGTATCTACTTCCCATTGCCCGATACCTTTAGCATCATTTAAAAAAGGGGTTACTTTTGCTACGCAGCTGCTGCAATTGATATTTGTCTTGAATTGTAAATCTTGATTATTATTTTCCATTTCGTTATATTTTATTTGATAGTACAAAGTTGCGTCAATCAACCCGTTTTATCATTGTAGTTTTCTTTGTTTGATTTATAATATTTACTGGTTTATTTCTTCCATTTCAGCCTCAAACTATTCGTCACTACACTTACGCTACTCAAAGCCATTGCAGCTCCTGCTATCATTGGGTTCAGCAAGAAACCGTTTATTGGATACAATATTCCAGCAGCTAATGGAATACCGATAAGATTATAAATAAATGCCCAAAACAGGTTTTGCTTAATGGTGGCCACGGTTTGTTTGGATAAACGTATTGCCTGTGGTATCTTGGTAAGGTCTGATGAGATGATGGTCATTTTGGCCACGTCCATTGCGATGTCACTTCCTTTTCCCATGGCAATGCTTACGTCGGCTGTTGCCAGAGCGGTACTGTCATTAATTCCGTCGCCCACCATGGCTACTACTTTACCTTGCTGCTGCAGTTCTTTTACAAAATCCGCTTTGTGCTGTGGCAATACTTCGGCTTTGTAATGCAGGATGCCTGTTTGCTCGGCAATTGCTATAGCGGTGGCTTCATTGTCGCCGGTAAGCATATATAATTCGATGCCCATTTCTTGCATTTCTTTGATTGCCAGAACTGATGTTTCTTTGATTTTATCGGAAATGGCAATAACAGAAAGTGCCTCTATGCTGTTTGCAAACCAAATGACCGTTTTGGATTGTTTACCCCATTCATCGGATTGGTTTTGCAATTGTTCTGCAATCGAAATGTTATTCTCAGCCAGGAGTTTTTTGTTTCCTACAAAATAGGTTTCGTTGTTATGATTGGCTTTTACACCTTTCCCTGTAATACTTTCAAAATCAGCAATCGCAATTGTTGATGAATTTTCTAAATGTTTCACCACAGCTTCAGCCAATGGATGCTCTGATTGTTTTTCGATGCTCAGCAAAATAGTCTTGGTCGTATCATCATTGTTCAGCCATTGGATGCTGGTTACTTCAGGTCTTCCTTGTGTGATGGTTCCGGTTTTATCTAAAACAATTGCATTCACTTTTTTAGCCAATTCAAGGATTTCGGCATCTTTAATTAAAATACCATTTTCGGCGCCTTTGCCCACACCCACCATAATAGCCGTTGGTGTAGCCAAGCCCAACGCACAAGGACAAGCAATTACCAATACCGTAACGGCTGCTAACAATCCTTGTACTACACCGTTTTCGCCACCCAAAATAATCCATAAAATAAAAGTAAGAACGGCAATGCCAATCACCACTGGAACGAAAATACTTGCAATTTTATCAACCAATTTTTGTACGGGTGCTTTACTGCCTTGTGCATCCTGCACCATTTTAATGATTTGGGCCAGCATGGTTTCCTTACCCACTTTCACTGCTTTAAATTGAAAACTTCCTTTTTGATTAATGGTTCCGGCAAATACTTTTTCATTTTCTGTTTTTAGTACTGGAACGGGTTCGCCACTCAGCATACTTTCATCTACATACGAATTACCAGAAGTAACCATTCCGTCGACCGCAATTTTTTCGCCGGGCTTTACCAGGATTATATCATCTACATCTACGGCTTCAATAGCGGTTTGTTTTTCTGTTCCATCCGGAGCTATTACCATTACCGTTTTGGGTTGCAAGCCCATCAGTTTTTTAATAGCCGTAGAGGTGTTTCCTTTGGCTTTTTCTTCCAATAATTTACCTAAAAGAATAAAGGCGATGACCACTGCAGCTGCCTCAAAATAGACGTGTGCGTGCAATTCTCTCTGGTGCCAGAAATCCATAAAAAGCATATTGAATACACTAAATATATAGGCAATTCCTGTACTCAAGGCAACCAAAGTATCCATATTGGCAGAACGGTGTTTGGCCTGTTTCCACGCATTGATAAAAAAGTCTTTACCCAGCCAAAGTACAACAGGGGTGGAAAAAAAACACATAATTTCGTTACCGTAAGGCATATCCATAAAAAACATCCCGATGATTACCACGGGTAACGATAATATAACCGCCCAAATAGTTTTGTTTTTTAGCTTTTTGAATTTCTCTGCGTGGATCGTCTCTAAGGATTGCTGTTGTTTTGCTTCTTCAACAATGAGCAAGTCATAACCAACACCCTGAACGGCTTTTTGCAGTTTGGTAGCATCCGTCATATTGGGAAGGTACTCAACGGTCAGGTTTCCGGTTGCGTAGTTGACAGAAGCGTCAATCACACCTGGTTCATACTTTACGATACTTTCGGCACTGCCCGCACAAGAAGCACAGGTCATTCCTAAAACAGGAAAGGTATTTTTTATAGATGAAACACCATAGCCCAAGTCTTTAATAGCCGCAACGGCCTTGCCAATGGTTTCAGTATCTTTAACGGTAATGGCTGCTCTACGGTTGTTGATTTCTACTTTCTGGGTTGCAACACCATCAACCTTTGCCAATCCTTTTTCAACGATTAATGCACAATGTTCGCTTTCTACATCTTCTAAAGGAATGTAAACTGTTTCTCTATTGTTATTTGTAGCCATAATTTCTATTGCTTTATTTGCAATACAAAATTGGCGACAATACGGAGAATAGTTATTGTGGAATTATGGAATTGATTTGTAATATTTACTAAACCTGGTCTGATGGTTTTCGTTTCCCTTCCTTTATTTCTTTGAAATAACTTTGAGCAATCTTAAACGCTTGGGTTTTTATTTGTCTATAAAAGTCGATACTTAAAAACGCTCTTCGATAAGTTCTTTGTTTACCGTCATACCCGTAAATGTTCCCATCGCTACTACATTTGCAACGGTCCGCATTCGTGTTGCGTTATCGCCACAGGCAAACACATCTTTTGTGGTTGTTTTTTGAGCAGCATCAATTTTTATATATCCATCTTCGGTTAATTCACATCCCAATTGTTCAGCAACAGTACAATTTTGCTCAAAAGGAAGTTTGGTGTAAATGGCTTTAACTATTTGCTTTGAACCATCTTTAAAAAAGATGTTTTTGAGTTGCCCATTTACGTGTTCCAACTCTTTAATTTCTTTTTCTACTATTTCAATAGAATGTTTTTCAAGTTGCCTTTTTTGTTCGTCAGCTAGCGTTGATGTTCCATTCGTAAAAAGGGTCAAATCTTTTGTCCACTTCGATATCAATTTTGAAAATTCAAATCCATATTCGCCATTACCCAAAATACCGGTTATTTCATTTTTCACTTCGTAACCGTGGCAATAGGGACAATGCAAAACAGAAATACCCCAACATTCAGAAAATCCGATAATACTGGGCATCATATCTTTTATACCCGTGGCGAAAACTAATTTGGTTCCCGAAAACTTGTCGCCCGTTTCAGTTTGAATTTCAAAACCAGTGCTTGTTTTTAAGCCCTTTGTAGCAATACCATCAAAGAATGTGATTGTATCGTATGCTACTACTTGTTGCTTTGCAAGTGTCGCAATTTCTTTTGGTGACTTACCATCTTGCGTTAAAAAATTATGCGAATGTGGTGTTTGTCTGTTACTGGGTTTTCCGCTGTCGATAATAAGCACATTTCTTAATGCTCTGCCCAATGCCATTGCTGTGGCAAGTCCGGCATAGCTACCTCCAATAATAATTACATCAAATTGATTTTTATCTTTCATTTTTTTGTCTTCTTTAAATTGGTTAAAACTTAGTGGCAATGCAAAGGCTGTTGCAAGAATTCCGCTTTGCTTAATAAAAGTTCTTCGGTTAAGATTTGTCATTGTTAGAGATGTTTTTCAACAAAAGATGTATAAATGGTAATCCTACGAATACCATCCAGGGCACTAATACCAATGTTAAGATGAGTGTTCTTAAATACAATGGCATTTCAGCTAAATAACTACCAAACAATATATAAAAAAGCGTTATCGAAGGATAAATTACTATCCAAATTTTGATGGATTGGATAATCTTACTTTTAGTATTCATCTTGATTATTTTACGGTTTGATAATATGTCCTGTTACAGCGCCAAACAAGCTTTTCTTAAAGGCAAATTCCAATTGCTTCATCGTTGTTGGAATTTCTCCCGGGAAATAAGGAAAATATTGTGGAGAGTTTTCAATTACCGTTGGGCTAACAGCATTGATGCGGATACCATTTGACAACTCAATGGCAGAAGCTCTAACAAAACCTTCTACCGCTCCGTTTGCTGCTGAAGCATTGGCAAAATTAATCTGAGGTTCGTGTGTTAATGCTCCAGTAATCAATGTAAACGAACCTTTTGGATTGATGTAATGTTGACCAATTAATACCAAATTAATTTGCCCCATCATTTTTCCTTCAATTCCTTTTTTGAAAGTTTGGTCATTCAAGTTTTTCCAAGGGCCAACAAAAGTTTCCCCTGCGGTAGAAATCAGGGCATCAAAAGTTCCAATCCTTGCAAACATTGCTTCAATGGATTGGGTAGAAGTTGTATCAACCTGTATCTCTTCTGAAGAACGACTGGCTCTTATTACTTCGTGATTTTCCTTTTCAAGCACATTCGCCAAATACTGCCCCATAGTGCCCGATGCACCTACAATTACTATTTTCATATTGCTGAATATTTTTATTTATTCTGCAAAGTTATTTTAGTAGGATCGGTTATGATAGGACAAAATTGAACTTGGATTGGACTTATTTAAAGTTCTTGCGGAATGCTTCGGGGGAAAAGTTGGTATGTTTTTTAAAAAAACGAATAAAATAGGAAGGGTCTTCAAATCCTAAATCGAAAGCAATTTGATTTACTTGATTAGAGGTAGCCAAAAGGTTTCTTTTTGCTTCAAGTACTATTTGCTCGTTGATGAGTTGAGAGCAGGTACTTCCGGTAGTTTCTTTAGTAATTTTGTTGAGTTGAAATGTAGTGAGGTGCATCATTTCGGCATATTGTGTTACTTGTTTATGCGTTACAATATGCTTTTGCAATAGTTCTAATAATTCTTCCAATTGCTCTTGCGAATATTTAGTAGCATCATTTTGTATTTCTTTCGGGGTTTTGCTTTGTCTTACCAATTCGATAAAAAGTATTTCCAAACTTGCCGTAATAACTTCCTTGTAGCGGTCTTGTTTTTGGGTATATTCTTCAAAAATGAAAGATAAATGCAACAGTAATTTGCTAAACTTTTCGACCGAAAGTGGACAGTGATTTTTATGGCTTACTTTCCGTAAAACGAAATTAACGGGCTCCTCTTTTGGAGCGTAAAATTCACGGTTAAATTGTATTAAGTATCCCTTGCTCCCTTGTTTTAGAGTAAGCTGATGCACTTGACCTGGTCGCATAAAGAAAACAGAGTAGTCGCTAACAGGGTAATTGACAAAATCAATACTATGTTTCCCTGCTCCTTTCTCCAAAAACAAAGCAAAAAAGAAGTTGTGCCTATGCAGTTCTTGCACTAAATCTTTTTCGGAGAGCAAAGTACCGATGTTTCGAATACTAAAACCCTCTGAAAAATCAGGCTCTTTAATTTGTCTTACGCTAATTTCTTTCATTCAAATTTTGTCGATGTTGCTTCGTTGTTTTTCAAATAATGATGTCCATAGTTCTTGTTTTTGCGGTCGCATCAGAATTTTGTTGTTGTACCGGTTTTCAAAACCAAAACATCCAGCTAAAGTAAATATTTTGAAAGAAGGGATTGTGTTTGAAAATTTAGATAGCCAATGTACGAAATTCAAAGTTTTTAAATGAACATACCAGGTGTAACTACATAAAAGTAGGCATGGCTGTAAAACCAAGCCTACTTTAAAACAAAAATCTACATTATTTCAGCTGTCCACTCAATTCCGCTAATGTCAATTAATTTTAGTCTGTAATTTTCTTTGATTAATACCCCGTCCAAATCGATGGTAATATCCGCCTTTGCTCCTAGTGGTAAAATCATACTATGTTTTCCAGATTTGATTTTGGCAACATAATGATTTTTGATTTTATCCTTCGAAAAACGAGCTAATTCGTTTTGACCGATGGATTTAACCACCTCATTTTTTTCGTTCAAAACTTGTATCCCAATCAAAAATGAGCCGTAAACATCTGCTCCTTCCACCCTGAATAATCGAAAGGTAAGCTGAGGGCCATTATGCTGTATGTTGGAAATCTCAACTTTGGGTTTGACGGATTTATTATGAAGCGTACCCAATACGCCACCGTGAAAATACTGGTTAGTAAATAGTGTCAGTCCAAAAATGAATGCCGAAATGATTAAGGCTTTTGGTTGCAATCTTTTTATCGGCAACACCCCCCGAACCTAAAAATCCAAACCATTTCTTACTCGTAAAACCGAGTTGTTTATTCATTAGGTAATTATCCAAAGAATAAGCACCGCTTCCCGAAAGGAATATAGTAAAACCACCGGCAAGGCCTAGTACGCCAATTTGCCATTCGTCCAGACAAGTGGTGCCCAGCCAGCCCGAACCGAGAAGAATACCTAAGGCAAGAAAAAACACACCGATGCCCATCAGCCTTGTAAATAAGCCTAAAATGAGGAGTAAACCAACAACGGCTTCGACAATGGTAAATGTAACCATTGAAATTTGCAGCGCATCGGGGTTAGAAACCAGGTATTCAATAACTGGTTTGATACTTAAAGCATTGGGAAGAAAATGATTGAATTTTTCGCCGATATAGCCGGCTTCTTCAGGAATTAGTTTATTTTCTAGAATAAGTCTTCTCCAAAAGGCTGAGAAATAAGTCCAGCCGATTATCCAGCGTAGACATAATGTGAAAAGCCCGGCCATATTATTGGCAGAACTATCAATATGATGATGTTTCATTGAATTGGTATTTTATTAAACGTGAAAAAATTTATAGTACTTACAAGCAACTTGCTATGCTATATAAATCTTCAAGCGTTTATATAAAATATATTTTGGAGGGCTGTTTCCCGTAGAAGTTTTTGAATAGTTCTTGTCTATTTTAGCAACATACGTTGGAAAACCGTAATTACAAACGAAATCAACAGGCTCAATTTTTTGATTAATTTTCGATTGCTGTGCAGCTGATCTCTGCTGATATTCATTGGACGAATATTGACAAGGGTTTGTTTGTACAGTCTTTGATTTATTGAGCGGCTCGGCATATTCAGTATTTAAAGAATAGAACAGTAGTTCCTTTACCGTACAAGGACTTAGAGAAAACAGTATAAACCACATCAAAACGATGTACCTGATATTTTTGATATGGTTTTCTACTTTAAACATTGTTGCTAAATTATATAAAAAATCTATACGGCATCCAACGGCTTGCGTTTATCTTCCTTTATTTGTTTGAAATGACTTGGCGTCAATCCAGTTACTTTTTTGAATTGGTTACTTAAATAAGCTACGCTTGAGTAATTTAAACGGAAAGCAATCTCGCTTAACGATAGTTCATCATAAACCAGCAATTCTTTTACCTTTTCAATCTTTTGGGCAATAAAATATTTTTCTATTGTGGTACTCTCCACCTCCGAAAATAAGTTAGAAAGATAATTGTAATCGTGGTTGAGTTTTCCACTCAAAATATCGGATAAATTGTTTTTTGCATCATTATCCTGATGATGTACCAACTCAATAATTACATTTTTGATTTGTTCTATAATCCTGCTTTTTTTATCATCAATCACCTGAAAACCTAATGATACCAGCGCACCTTCCAACGCAGTTCTTTCACTAGCAGTTGGTTCTTTTTCAAGTGTAACTTCTCCCAATTTTATATGTTCTACCGCTAATCCAAGCTTATCCATTTCATTCTGCACCACCATAATACAACGGTTGCAGACCATATTTTTTATAAAGAGTACGCTCATATTTTTATCTTATTCTATAGCTATATTTTAAATATGTGGCTAAATCTACGATTTAAATCAAAGAGTAATTAAAGGATATCAGAAATTGACCTCCCATTTTTTCAAAACAGCGTCACGATAGTCAAATTCTTGACATGACTACTGCAGACAATAAAACTGCAAATATCGATATCGATGCTTTGAAATTGACGTGATTAACTAGCCAATTTTACATTTCTATTCAACAGCTTTTTAAGATTAGCCTCAGAAATAATTGTAGCTAAAAAAATCAATCCGCCACCAACAAGTAAACGCATAGAAAGACTTTCATTTAGAATGAAAAAAGCAGCTACGGCACCAAATACAGGTTCAAATAGATAGATTACAGATACCCTTTCTGCACTGATATATCTTTGTGCGATATTAGAAATCGAATACATGTAAGCAGTTGCAAATAATGCGCAATACACAACACCTATCCAAAAGGTGTTGGTTTCAGGATACCAATTAACATTTTCATCGGTAATTGCTAAACCAAAGGTGAGTATTGCGCATGTAGCAAACATAGGAACGATGGTCGGAACTAAACTTTTTCCAGCTGCCTTTTTTTCGACTGCAATTAAATAAATGGCAAAACCAAATGCACCAATAATCGTATACAAATCTCCCTTACCTATTTTCAATTGCCCATTTATGGAGATCACAAATAAACCACTCAGTGCAATAATGGCAGCAATCCAAATTTTAGCTGATGCAGCTTTGCGATAAAGTACCAACTTCAATAATGGCACCATAACTACCGTCATACCAGCAATGAAGGCACATTGTGAAGCGCTAGATAGTTTAATACCCAATGTTTGTAGGTGTATGCCTAGAAACAAAGGTATAGCTAACAGCACTCCAGTTTTTACATCTGATAATTTGGTCTTCATCACATGTTTCCAAAAGACCATAGAGAGCACCAGTGTGGCGAGTAGAAATCGATAAAAAAGGAATGTAGATGGTGACCCCGTCCCTATCGCTAACTTGGTTACAGAAAATGAAATGCCCCAAAAAGCTGTCCCAAATATTAATAAAGTCAGTAGTAAGTTTCTTTTTTCCATCTACAAAAACAAGTTTTATAAGTCCAGTTCGTAATTCAGCCAATCAGTATTTTTATGAGCGCCCAACCTTTCATAAAACCGTTGTCCAGCTTCATTCCAATTCGCGACTGTCCATTTAATCTGTCCACAGTTATGCAACAGCGCTTCTTCTTTTAGCGCCTGCATCAACTGCTCACCTATTTTCTGTCCTCTGTAGTTTTCATCTACATACAGTTCTTTCATATAGATGGCTGGTTTGTTTTGAGCGGTGTAAGGAAGAAAATAATAGACCAGAATTCCTGCTATCACACCCTCATGTTCGGCCAAAAGGCAATAGAAATCTGGTGGGCTTTTATGGAAGCCATTTTCCTTTACAATTTCTGGCGTAATGGCAAAGCTATCTATGTATCTTTCAAATATGGCCAGCTCTTTCATTAGTACCCAGATTTTCCCACTGTCGGCTTCCGCTGCTTTACGTATTACGATGCTCATTGTCAATCTTTTATTTGTTCTTAGCTAATTCTAGTTTCATTAAAATGTCGATCTGTCTGTCATCGCCCAGTATAAATACATGTTGATCAAATGCTACAAATCCATTCTTTTTATAGAAGGCAATGGCCCTAAAATTCTTCTCCCATACACCTAACCAAACATAATCTGCACTCATTTCCCCGGCTACTTTAATAGCGTGGAGATAAAGCAATTGGCCTACCTTCTTACCGTGAAATTCTTGCAATACATAAATTCTTTCTATCTCAAGTGCGTTGTCATTTTGGTTCTCTTTTTGCGCTTCACCTGTATTTAGTTTCATATAGCCGATCACCTCATCATTCAACTTTGCAAAATAAAATAGTGATGACTCATTGTGCAACTCTTCATTCAGCTGATCAATAGAAAAGCTCTCCTCCAGATATTTGGCCATATTTTCTTCGGAATTAATAGCTGAAAATGTTTGAGAGAAAGTTAGTTTGCTGATATCCTGAAGATGAAGCACATCTTTAGCTTTGACCGGAAGTATTTCTATGTTTTGCATATTCCAAATTTACATATTCAACAAATGCAATAAAATGCTATTTGCTCAATTATTAATGATTAAATTGCATTAATGAATATCCAGCAAATCAAATACTTTTTGGCCCTTTCAGAAGAACTTCACTATTGGAATACGGCAGCGAAAATGAACATTACGCAATCTGCTTTAAGCCGTCAAATTCAATCGTTGGAAAATGAATTAGGGCTTTTACTATTTGAGCGTAACAAAAGGAATGTAAAACTAACACCGGCCGGCAGGTTTTTAAAAGATAAATGGGAAGTGCAGTTGAGCGAGATTGAATATATCCATCAATCGGCAAAGCAGATTCATCTGGGTGAAAGTGGCACCATAAAAATTGCCCATCCCGATTCAATTTCCGCTTCTATCATCCCCGATATTTTAGCGAAAATTTCTATCGAATACCCTCAATTACAGGTTGAACTCCTTCAGATTTTATACGAAAACCAACAGGAATTTTTGAGGAACTATAAGATCGATTTGGCAATAACCAGAGATATCAATATGATCGCTGGACTTAAATCGAAAAAAATCTACACAGATCATCTAGCCTTGGTTATACCCGAAAATCACCCCTACCAAACCTTCAAAGATTTAACAAAGGAAACCCTTGAAAAGCAAAAATTTATCCTTCCAACTATAGATGAGGGGAGTAGTTATGGGTACATTATCCAAAAACTATTTAATTCTTTTGATTTCGTTCCCGAGGTTTACCTTCATTCTGAATTCGGCTCAACTATTATTGCCTTAGTGCGAAAAGGTTTGGGGATAGCCGTATTGCCAGATTCGTATTCTTATCACGAAAGTCCGGGTTTACGATTTATTAAGCTTCCCTTCCAAACTGAGCTATATCTTAATTGGCGGGCCGATGATCATAATCCGATTCTTTCCAATGTATTAAAGTTGATTTTGTAATCGACTGCCATTGAGATTACCTAAGTTAATACTCAAAAACAGTCGCTTTTATTCTGAAACACAATGAAGTTAGCTGGTTATGTATAGAAAATTATTTGCTTAGGGTTACCACTTTTTCTGAAGCGCCATTTTTTAGTTCCAGATTCTTATTTGCCTTCTTCAAATCTGTATTTGTAATCACAATATCCCTATTTTTATCTCCATCAATTGACAGTAGCAGCCGTGTTCCTGCAGAAAACTTTAATTTATCCAGATGAACGTTCCTAACCCCTGCAACAGATATCAATGGTGCTTTATTCTGCGTAAACACACCAACATTATCGAAACGAATTCCGGATGCATCTGTAAGTTCAATGCCTTTTTCAGCTACTAAATTTGAGTTTAGTATGGCGATATTCTGAACAGGCATTTCAGATAATCCCCGGATAAATACCGCAACCTTGGCTCCCTGGCAGGTAATATTTTCAAATAACATATTTTTGAAAACTGGTGTACCCTCGTTAACTATTGGGGAATCGTTACGCTTACCATCTGTTGCAAATTTTACGAAATAGAACATATCGAAGAAAATCGCCTCCTGATGAATATCTTTCATCGTAATGTTTCTGGCATAAATTCGCTCCACCACGCCCCCTCTTCCCCGGGTCGATTTAAAGCGTAGGCCTTTGTCTGTACCGATAAAAGTGCAGTTTTCTATAAAGATATCTCTTGCACCACCACTCATCTCGCTTCCTATCACCACCGCTCCATGTCCGCTATAAACCGTATTTCCACGAATCACCCCTTCGGCACAGGCTACTCCCCTCTTTCTACCTTCTTCATCTTTCCCCGATTTGATACAGATGGCATCATCTCCAACATCCAACACACAGTTCTCAACCAGAAACCGTGTACAGGATTCTATGTCGATGCCGTCGCCATTTTGTGCATAGTGAGGATTTTTGATGGTCACATTTTCGACAGTCAGATCCTCGCACAAAAGCGGGTGAATGCACCAGGCCGGAGAATTCTGAAAAGTAACTCCAGCCAGCAATACTTTTTTACAGTTTTTAAGCACCAACAGATTGGGGCGCAGATAATCCTTCATATCATTGAAAGATTCCAGCGGTTTACCAGCCTGAAGCAGCATGCTTTTACCTTCTAAATGTGTCTTTTTAAATTGGTCGCTGGGATACCAGGTCTTTTTGTCATCACTCAACACCCCACCGGAGGCCACTTTCGCAGACCATTGAGAAGCTGTAAGTTGCGATTGCCCAACAGCACGCCATACATCTCCGTTTGCATCAATAATGCCATTCCCGGTGATGGCCACATTTACCAGATCAATTCCGTTAATCGGGGATTCGTTTCTGGCAGCCGGTTTCCCCTCATAATCTCCCTCTATCAGTTTATACAATGATTTGTCTTTACTAAAAATCAAATTTGCCCCTCTATCCAGGTGCAGCTCAACGTTACTTTTCAAATATAACGGACCTGTAAGCCAGATACCTTGAGGTATTAACACAGTGCCTCCTCCATTCTTACTGCATGTTGCAATCGCAGCATTGATGATTTCGGTGTTTAAAAATATACCATCGCTTTTAGCGCCCAATTTTGCAATTGAAAGGGTATCAGCCTTAAATGTTGGTTTGCTGATTTTTGGTAGATTTTGCCAGGAAAACGAGCTTGTTTTATTTTGAGCGAATGCCGAACAGGTAAGGGTCAATAATGTGAGCAATAATATCCTTGATTTCATAATTAGTGTGCTGATGTTTTAATCGAAAATTTCTGTTGTTTTATTTTAGTGCTACCGGAATGATATCTATTTCATACATCCATTTTTCGCAGAGTGCTGTCCATAGTTCAGCACTTCCGGGGTTGTTTCTTAAAGCAATAGCATGCGCCCCTTGCGGAAACACATGTAAACTGCTCGGTACCTTGTTTTCAAGCAGGGCCTGATAAAAAAGCAGGCTATTGTGTGGATCTACGGCCTGATCGTTAAATGCGACAGCAATAAAGCTGGATGGAGTTTCTTTGGTTACCAGTAACTGTGTAGAATATTTGGCCTCCAATGAATTATCTGGCCCTGGTCCAAGCAGGTTCTTTTTGCTGCCTTTATGGGCGTATTTTCCCATATCAATTACCGGGGACACCAAAATCATGAAATTTGGCCGAGCCGATACCTGATCTAAACTATCACCAATTTTCGATATATCATTCAGGCTGGTTCCTGCCATACTGGCCAGATGCCCTCCGGCCGAAGAACCCTGTATTCCGATTTTGTCGGGCTTGATTCCCCATTTTAAAGCATTGCTTCGAACAACCTTGAGTGCCCGTTGTGCATCCTGAAGCGGTGCCTTCGCATTTTCTATTAAATCGGCATCATTTGGCAAACGGTAATTGAGGACAAACGCCGAAATGCCCATGGTATTGAACCATTTGGCCAATTGTATTCCGCTAATTAAATATGCCAACCGCTCGTAACCGCCTCCAGGGCAAATCACTATCGCTGCCCCCTTATTTTCTTGCTTTGAAGGAAAATAACAGTACATCCCGGGATTTGCTACCCGAAATATCCGTTCATTCGTAATACTATCCTTTCTAGTGGTACCCCTCGAATTTGGAATTTTATCTTTAGGATATAGTGGAATGAACTCCTGGGCACTGGCAAAACTTAACCAGGAGGCAACTAAAAACGCAGCTATTTTTATCGAATACATTTTAAAGCGATTTGAAAGTTGGCAACCAGTTACCTAAAATATTTTTGATTGTGTAAGCCCCTGCCTCTCTTTTAGAAAGCTGCTTTGACCACGCCACCCTACCCGTTAGTTTAGCTCCAGGCCCAACATTTCCGTACTCCGCATAAAATGCGGTTTTATCTTTATCTGGAAATAACGGATCTCCAGGCCAGGCATGCCATCCTTCAGGAACGATATGTGATCCCATATCACAGCGGATGAAAACGGTTTTTGCAAATGGCCGCCAAGGACGGCCGAGGTAAACTTTTTGAACGCCTGGAGCGGCGATCAGCTGACATTCCAAAAATACGTATCCGAA
Organism: Pedobacter sp. AC163; assembly: GCF_979258665.1. Lineage (NCBI taxonomy): Bacteria > Pseudomonadati > Bacteroidota > Sphingobacteriia > Sphingobacteriales > Sphingobacteriaceae > Pedobacter > Pedobacter sp. AC163. The sequence continues at coordinate 716,254 of NZ_OZ409872.1, forward strand.
AGCCTGCTCTTTGGTGGTTGATGCCGCCGTGATATAAGAGTTAGCCAGACTTTTGATCATACACTTGTAAAACACTGCGGTAGCTTCACCAAAAATAAAGTCGGTAGTGCCCTCAAAGTAACAGTTTTCAAAATAACACCTCCCATCTTTGGAAGTGTAAAGCGTATCCTGATGACCCAAAATCGAGCAGTCTTTGGCACTGAAACGATCGGCTTCAATGGTCAGCGCTACTGCCTGTCCAATCGTACCAGCCGTATTTTCAATGGTCATATTTTCTATACTGCAATCATTTCCCTGTACCAGTACGGTATATGAAGTGTAGGTGCCGTATTTTGGATTGCCTGTAAAGTCTTTGTTAGGGAAAGGTTTTCCTGTATAATCACCATTGGTGATAATTGTTTTTTCCTTGTCCTCTCCTATAAGCATGATATTCTTTTTCCAGGCAGGGATCACCAGTTTTTCATGATAAGTTCCCGCTTTGACAAAGATTGAAACCTTGAATTGCATGTGATCGCGAACGGCGTTGACGGCTTCCTGAATAGTCTTGAAATCGCCTTTTCCATCCTGCGATACCGTGAATTTAATATCAGGTTGCTTGGCGATAACGGACTGGCTTAGCAGTATCAATAAAAAAAGGAATAGTTGAAATTTTCTCATATATCTATTTAGTCTATCTCTAACAGATAGGGTATTTTTTGGGTTGATTTTCTTTAAAATACTGACCTGGATTTTACTACAACTTTTTTCCTGATGATATAAACGCTCAAACCGCTAATATTTCTCACGAAATTGATAGGTGTAAAAGCCAGATTGTTAGGGCCAGAAACATAATAGCCATCGGTTTGGTTATTCTGTGTAAGTACCGAATCAGCTTGATGAAAGTTAGATAGAATGTCCTCTTCATAAATAAACAGCTTTGCGAAACGGCATTGGTTTAGCAATTGGAGTTGAATCATATCTGGCTTAGTGATGAACAACGCACCATGAGAAGCGACACCCGCAGCGACACGAAAATTAAAGTTGGTATAGGTTCTTATCCTTAAGAATGCAAGTGATTTTCGGATATCTCTTCTGGTCTTTCCTTTTAAGCGTTCAGAAATGGGGCCAAATGCTCTGGAGAAAAAATAATCATCATTATTGATAAATACCCGGGCTCCAGAAATCCTCAGGTGTTTAACGAATTGATTAAGTGGGGAGTTTGTATCCGATCGGCTTAATTCTGGACAACCTATTGAAGGTAATGCTCCATATAAATTAAGTACAGCCTTCTGAACAAACTCTGTTAGCGACTGCGACTGAAGATTTTGAGATAAAATTTTTGACATCATTTCTCAGTTTTTTAAATGTTTAGTAACTCCGATGAGATCAATTGAAAAACAATGATTGTGTACATGTAAATTAGGTTTAGAGAATAATTATTCGGCTTTGCAAAAACCTATTTGAAGCTTTTGTAAAACAAGCAGATCGAGGATTCTGTATTTCAATCATAGCTCCGAAAATTATTTCATACTGAAAACTTTCTTCATGAAATCGGAGATATAATTAGCGGTTTCATCAGCCCAGGGATGGAATAGCCAAAACGGATGAATCTTTATATTAAACTTGTGCACTTCATGGTAAATACCCCATTCTTTAAGGCTACCTACCAACTCATCCTGACCGGCATGAAATCGGGAAAAACCGCTATTGATGAACAGCATTGGCACGGTAGATTCATTTGCCCAATAACCCGCAGAAGCTTCACGCCATATCTCAGGTTTCTGCTGGAAACTGCCACCGAGCCAAGCAATATCTGGAGAATCTGGTTTCCGATTGAGGTTAAGTGAACCTGGAGCTATAAAACTGATCACACCATCTATATCAATAATGGCGTTAACACTACTCGAAGCAATTGAATTGCCCCTATCTCCTTCAAATTGAGGTAAGCCGTTTGTGGTACCAACAAGCGCTGCAAGCTGACCGCCAGCAGATGTTCCGGAAATTGCAATTTTATTGGTATCAACACCATATTTTTCCCAGTTTGTTTTTAACCAACGAACAGCCGCCTTCAAATTATGAACCGCCGCCGGATACGGCGCTTCCAAAGAGAGCTGATATTCAACCGGCACGGTAACAAAGCCTTGTTTTGCGATCAATTGTGCCAACGGAACTTCCATTGATTTATCACCGGACCGCCAGCCTCCACCATGAACCATAATCAAAGCTGGCAACAGCTTCTTGGTTTTCGGTCTAAAAATATCTGCATGTAAATCTCTTTTTCCAAAACGCGTATTAGGCAAAGTAGTGTAAATCACATCCCTGAATTGGCTAACGTTAGCAGGCAATTCATCTTTAACCAACGTGGCGTAAGGATAATCTTTGTGAATTTGACAGTAAACTTTTCGCACATTGTAAGAGGTATCTTTTGGTATGGTTGTGCTATTCTGTGCAAAACATACAGTTAAATTAATGGCCGTTACAGCAAAGCCCAACAAAACTTTTATTCTCATATTTTCCTGAATGATGGTTGAAGTATGATAAATTTTCGAAATGATAATGGAATAAACCCTTGTCTCCATTGCATTAAGGGTACAAAGCCAGGCCGTCGAATTTCTCAACCTTCAGGTCGGGCATTGTATTTTAATCATCAGTTTTCAGAGAGGATATTGCAATTAATATCCATAATCTTGTTTAAGGTTGGGGTTCAAATCCAAAATACTCCTATGAATAGGTAAAACTTCGGAATGGTTAGATTGAAAAGTACGCCCTAATTTTTCTATTGCGCCACCAGCTGTAGTGGTTAAATTCTGCCTCCAATCTATACGAATATATCCCGTTGGATTTGTAGTGGCATTGTATAATGGCGCAGGTGCTACGGCAGGATCAGGCAGATAATAACCTGTTCCCGGCAGGAATTCGAACTCTTCCCCCACATTTCTGTAATACAAATACCTCGCATATTTAGCTGGCGTATTCACAATCGCCGTCATTTCTGCTTTGGCTTGAGCAAGTTTTGCTCCCAATAAGTTCCATCGTATTAAATCATATTTCCTGATTCCTTCGCCACCTAACTCCCATGATCTTTCCTGTACGATTGCATTAAAAAAAGCCGTTTTTGAAGTCGGGGTTACACCTACTTTACCAGGATTTGCTGAGAAAGCCCGCTTGCGCACATCTTCATATGCTTTTATTGCCGATGCATCAGGCGATCCATTAATTTCGTTTACGGCTTCTGCGTACATCAACAAAATATCAGAATAGCGTAGCATAATCCAGTTAATTCCCAGGGTTTGGGTAGCTCCTGCAATGATAGGTCTCCAGTCTCTACGGTATTTTCCGTCGTTCATTTCCGTTATTCTGGCTGGGCTTTTCAAATTATTCGCATCGATATTATAATGAGCAATCGTCACCTCTTTTCTCGGATCGGATACATCAAAAGAATAAAAATAACTTGCCGTTGGGTTTAATGCTCCACCACCGGGTCCGTAGCGAGATCCATCAGCAATACGGGTACCGCTAGCTCTTCCTAGTTTACTGTCATAGTTGGCATTTCCACCAGCCTGCGCCACTTCGAGCATGCGTTCGCCATATACGTTATCCAAAGTTAGCTCGTTAGCTTTTTTAAATACATCATAAAAACTAGGGTTAAGAGCATGTTGATTCGATTTCATTATCGTATCGCACTCATCTCTCGCCATCGTGTAATATTTTAAATAATCAGGTAAACGTTCCATCACTTTTGACGACCGGCGCAGCTGATACCCGCCTCTGAACAAAGCAATTCTGGCCCTCATTCCACGGGCAGCACCCTGGGTAATCCGCTCATCAATAGTGGTTTCTTTGCGCCAAGGCAACATGCGCTCAGCAACTGCGATATCACCTAAAATCTGATCGTAAATGACATCACTATTGGTTTTACTAAGGTTAAAATCCATTCCTGAAACCGATGGTTCCAATTGCATGGGCACATCGCCCCAGTTTTTAACCAGGTCAAAATAATAGATTGCTCTAAGTACCAGGGCTTCGGCATACAGCCTTCTTAATTCTTTTTTATCTGAAACAGACCCATTGTTATAAGCTGCCATTTGAGGGATATATTTGATGCATAAGTTAGCACGTTCAATTCCCTGAAACCCTCTGGTGAAAGTAGCAGCAAGCTCACTATTTCCGGCATCGGCACTGTAGCGGGCAAGTCCTCGGGCACCGGCATCAACATCGCCACTTCTTGAGAACTCGTCGGTATCGTTTACAAACACTAATGATTGGCGCTGGCCATAACCATCATCTCCGGCTAAAAGCTGATAAACGCCCATGATAGCCGAATTGGCACTGGAAACATTGCTGAAAATATCTTCAGGTGAAAAAGCAGACTCGGGTTTAATTTCCAAATACTTTTTACAAGCGCCTAAGCTGAAGATGGCAGAGGCCAACATCGCTCCGAAGGCAAATCTTTTAATATTGTTGAATTTCATATGCTGAAATTTTAGTTTTTAAAAAGTTAAGTTAATTCCTAAAAGGATGGTTCTAGATCTTGGATATGCAGAATAATCTACTCCAGGCGTTAATCCTCCATTTGTACGGGTATTTACTTCAGGATCAAAACCTGAATAACCGGTAATGGTAGCCAAATTGTTTACCGTAGCATAAAAACGAAGGCTAGACAACTTGATTTTCTTCGCCAGATCAGTCGGTAGCGTATAACCGAGCGTAATGTTATTGATCCTTAAAAACGATCCGTCTTCTACAGCCCAATCGGTAAACAAATTACTGTTTTCATACGGGCGCCAGGTAGTTGCATTGGCATTGTATTCCTCTAGCTTTGCAGGGTTATTGTAAATCGACTTACCATTTTGATCTATCGTGGTAAATCTGCCATTTACAGATTCTAACAAGTTTACACCGCGTAATCTTGAGTTGGTTAACTCAATTTTATTGGCGTTATAAATATCATTCCCTACACTAAAGTTCACGAAAATACTCATGTCCCAGTTCTTGTAAGAAAACTGTTGATTCAAGCCTCCAATAAATTTTGGCGCTGCATTTCCTATCACCGTCCTGTCTTCATCAGTATGGATCGCCGGACTACCATCAGGATTTTTGATCGAGCCACCCAAATCCAAAAGTTTCATTGTACCTGGTTGGATGGTGCTTCTGGTTACGCCAAAAAATGAAGCAACATCTGGCTTGAGGGTATAAACCCCTGTAGTTGCATTAAAATTAAAATCACTTACTTTATAATAACCGTCTGAGCGGTATCCGTACATCTGGCCAAGCGGCTTTCCAACTTCAACTAAATAGTCGTTTCCTGTATTGCTATCCCAACCTGATGCATAACCTTTACTCGTGATGCCATCATTAAGCTTTTCAACCCTGTTCCTATTGAAAGACATATTATAACTTGCTGAATAGCTAAAATCTTTGGTTTGCACAATCAATCCAGACAATTGAAACTCTATACCACGATTTGATGTTGCCGCAATATTTTGAGTTTGTTGCGTATATCCAGAGGTTTGTGGAATAGGATTTTGCAGTAATAAATCTTTGGTACTGTTGTAATAAATATCAGTTGTAAACTGCACTCTGTTTTTGAAAAAACTTAAATCAAGGCCAAGGTTCCTTGATACTGTAGTTTCCCATTTCACATTTGGATTAGCCAACTGTGTGGGTACTACGCCTGGCACAAGTTGTTCATTCAATCCATAATAGGTGTTGGAAGAATAAAGCGGTAAGTAACTAAAATCATTGATCCGGTTATTACCTGTAGAACCATAACTCAATCTCAGCTTGGCATCAGAAACCACAGGTTTGATAGATTGTGCAAATTTCTCATCAGAAATTCTCCAGGCAAGTGCTCCTGAAGGGAAAAATCCCCAGCGTTGCCCATCCATAAACTTAGAGCTACCATCGGCCCTGGCCGTTAAGGTAAGCAAGTATTTTTTGTCTAGCCCATAATTCACGCGTCCAAAAAACGAAAAGGTTCTGGCCATTACATTGTTCGTTGTAGGACGCGGCTGTGCCTGCCCTGCAGGTGGATTTCCCAAATTCATATTGGATAGTGCCTTTTCCGGACTGATACCTAAAGGGAAATACCTGGTCTCGGCGTTAAACTGCTCATTTCTGGTTTGATAGGATTCCTGACCAATCAATACGTCGATATCATGATGTTTTGCAATATTCTTCTTGCTGTAAGTAACAGTGTTCGAATTGTTTAGCGAATTTACTACACCCGTTAATATTGAAGCAATTGGCATTGCGGAATAAAGCGAGGCCTGACCAGTAATTTCTGAATAAAAATTGTTTGTTCTGGAATTGTTATTGTCATAACCTACGGTTACTCTCGCGGTGATTTCAGGAGTTAATGCATAACTTAGATAACCCGACAAGTTGTATCTCTTCCCAAAAGTTTTTCGGTAAACCGCGGTGGCATTAATCACCGGGTTTCTCAGGTCGGAAACTGCAAGATATTGAGCATCGTAGAAATCAATATCTGTTGGGTTTTTACTATCTATCGGGCGATAGGAAAGTGTATTCTTCAGGAAATTATCCCTGGCCAAACCCGGGCTTGATACGCCAGCACCATTAATTCGTTCATCAGTATATCTTACATTGAAACCAGCTCTGAATTTTTGATTCGGCCTTAACTCCATTTTGAAACCTAAAAGCTTACGGTCGAAGTCTGAATTAATCATAACCCCTTCCTGGCCATTGGTGGTTAAGCTTAGGTTATAGTTAATTTTTTCATCTCCCCCGTTTAAACTCAAGTTATGCGTTTGCTGCAACGCAACTTTTCCGAAAACCTCATTTTGCCAGTCGCGGCCTTTATCACGATACACTTCAAGGGTATCAAATGGACCATAATTATTCACGAACGAAGTACTATCAAGCACATTTCCGCGACTGCGCTCATATTGATATTTAAGGTAATCAGTCGCATCCAGCACATCTAACTTACCCAGAATTTTACTTGCGCCGACAAAACCATTATAGCTAGCGGTCATTTTTCCACGCTTACCGGTTTTAGTGGTAATCAATACTACCCCATTTGCACCTCTCGCACCGTAAATGGCGGTAGAGGCTGCATCTTTTAGCACATCAATAGATTCTATATCCTGAGGTGACAGTGCTCTAAGCGCATTTTCAACCTGTACTCCGTCGACAATATATAATGGAGAATTATCTTGTGTGATAGAACTCCCACCCCTAATTCTGATCTGTACGTTGGTTCCGGGAGCGCCATCGGTAGCGGTTACCTGCACCCCCGCAAGCCGACCTGCAAGAGCCTGTTCGGCAGAATTAATTGGAATATCCTTAATCTGATCAGCACGAAGAGAGGAAACAGAACCGGTAAGGGCTTCTCGGGAAACTGTACCATAACCGACGTTTACAATGGTAACTTCCTGGAGGACATTAACATCATCCTGAAGCGTAATTTTAGCAGTCGTACCATCGGCAGCAATATTCACCTCCTTTTTAACATAACCTACAAACTGAACCACTAAAGTGGCCACACCAGATGGCACTGCAATTGAAAATTTTCCTTCGCTATCTGTATTAATCCCCCGGTTGGTGCCTTTTATGGATATGGTTGCGCCTACTATTATACCGCCTTTTTCATCGGTTACCTGCCCTTTAATTGTTCGATTTTGTGCCCATGCAAATTGTGCTGAACACAAAATGAGGGTGATAAAAATGTATATGTATTTCATAATTGATCAGTTGATTGGTGAACAATTAAATAACTGTAAGCAGAAATTATCATGGCTTAGCGCTTTTGGGCTCTTCAATAATCTCACTCGTTGAAAAGCCTCTTTTTTGAAATAGATGTTGTAGTTTTTCCTCATAATTTAATTGGTTAGCTTGGGCCCTCAAAGATGAAAACCCGGGTGTTTATTTTGATAATGATTTCAATGCAAACGGTTGCATAAGTTGAATCTAAAATTGGTTATAAATCTGATGTTGTAAAAAAATAAGTTGACTTGTGAATTTATTACTTAAGAAGATGCTCTTAAACGATTAACAATTTGAAAATTTGGTTAGCAATAAAATGTGACAAGGGCGAAGCCTTACTCCATTTTGATAAACAAATTTAAATTGAGCTACAAAAAATGGGGTAAAAAAATTGACCAAAATAGTCTGTTTTCTGTGCAAATCCACTCTATTACTCTTAAAACCAAATTTTTTGAAGTTTAATTCGGATTAGCGAGCATTAAAAATATATTTCTTGCCAGCAACGGTATCAAAATCGAACAGGTTAGTTTTCGGAATTGCTATGCCTTTTAATTTTGCTTCTGTAGATAACATCGGACTTTTGATTTTATTTATCTGATAAAACTTATTCGCATTCTCCCCTTTTGATTTTACAAGCTTTGCATTTCCGTTTAAACTTACCTGATCTGAAAGTCTTAACCGGCAGTTTCCGCCGATGGTTGATTGAACAATGAGCTTCTTTAATTTGCCATCTTTCCACTCCATATCAACCTCGAAGCCACCCCGAGCTTTAAGCCCTGTTATTTTCCCATTAGCCAAAGCATCGGGTAAAGCTGGCAACAGGTAAATATTGCCATCATAACTCTGTAGCAACATTTCGGCGATACCTGCAGTACAGCCAAAATTACCGTCAATTTGAAACGGTGGGTGTGCATCCAAAAGATTTGGATAAGTACCACCAGACTGGCCTTTGGTTTCCATCGGGGCTGGAGTTAACTGATCGGAAATCAGCTTGTAAGCTTTATTTCCATCCAGCATTCGAGCCCACCAATTCACCTTCCAGCCCATAGACCATCCTGTTGATTTATCTCCACGGTAAATCAGAGAATTCTTCGCTGCTTCCAGCAATTGCGGATTCCGAAACGGGGAAATCTGTCCAGAAGGATACAAACCATAAAGATGCGAGATGTGTCGATGTTTATCATCTGGTCGATCTAAATCCTGTAGCCACTCTTGCAACTGATTGTATTTACCAATTTGCATCGGTGGCATTTTAGCTAATGCGGTCGATACAGAATCAGAGAACGATCCGTCGGTTTTTAAGATTTTCGCAGCATTAATCAGGTTGTTAAACGTATCGAAAATAAGCTGGTTATCCATAGTGGTTCCGGCAGCAACGCCTACGTTTTTTTCATAAGTATTTTCTGGCGACATCGACGGTGCCATTACCAGCCATTTAGTTTTAGGCTCTTCCTTTAATACATCCAGATAAAACATGGCCGCACCCTTTAAAATTGGATAGTTTTCTCTTAAGAATTTGTCATCGCCGGTAAAAAGATAGTGTTGCCACAAATGTTGTGTAAGCCATGCGCCGCCCATTGGCCACATGCCATAGAAACCGCCATCAACAATACCGGTAATTCGCCACAAATCGGTATTGTGGTGCATGTTCCAACCCCTTGCATGATACATTTGAGATGCGCTTTCCTTGCCAGTAGTGGCCAGATCTTTTAGCATGGAAAATAATGGCTCATGCATTTCAGATAAGTTGGTCATCTCAGCAGGCCAATAATTCATTTCCGTATTGATGTTAACGGTATATTTGCTATCCCAGGGAGGCGAATTTTTATCATTCCAAATTCCTTGAAGGTTTGCTGGCTGACCGCCGGGCTGTGAACTTGAGATTAAAAGGTATCGTCCGAATTGAAAATAAAGTGCCACAAGCTGTGGATCCTTATGATCGGCAAATTCCCTTACCCGAACATCAGTTGTTTTTTTAGATTGCTCTGAATCTCCCAATTCTAATGTTACGCGATTAAAAAATGACTGGTATTTCTTCTGATGTGTGGCAAGAGCTTCGTCGTATTTTTTAGCAATGGCTTTATTTAAAATTGATTTTGCTTTTGCCAATGGCTCAGCGGTCAAATCTTTATAGTTTTTAAAGTTTGTAGCAATGGAGATGTAAAAGATTACCGAATTAGCTTTGCTCACCGTTATTGATGAATCAGTTCTATTAACCAATCCGCCTTGTACAACAGGGGCCACTAATGCCTCGAATTTAATTTTTCCCTTTTTATTATCTACACTGCCACTATTGCCTGAGAGCTGAAGATAACTTCCGCCATTTTTAATCTGGTGATCTTTTTGGGTACTGGATAAGCCTAGTGTGAAATTGATGCTATTGGGCTTGTCGGCAGTAATTTTCATCACAATGACATCATCAGTAAGAGACGCGAACACTTTTCTTGTAAATGTGGTATGGTCTACTTGATAGCTTACTGTTGATGTGGCATTGCTGATATCTAAATCGCGGTAGTAATTGCTATAGTTTTGGTGACCTGGAAAAGTGATCCACAAATCTCCTACGGTTTGATAAGGCATACCGTAATTAAGATCAGCAGGTGCCTGGCGGGGAAAGGTTTGATTGGAAAGGGCTTGAGCTTGTTGGTTTTTACCCTGGAAAAGTAAATTCCTGATTTCATTTATTTGGCTTGAGGTATTCACTGGCACATTATTTCCAGGTTCACCTGCCCAAACGGTTTCCTCGTTCAACTGTAAATGTTCCCTTTCAGGATTTCCAAAAGCCATTAAACCCAATCGGCCATTGCCGAGCGGTAGTGCTTCGTTCCAATTTTGAGCCGGTTTATCGTAGTACAATTTAAGGAGCTGCTGTGCAACTCCACTAAAGGAGTAGCCCGTAAAGCCTAACAGGAGGAATAGGCCAAAAATAATTTTGCTAGGGTGAACGCTGGTTTTTATGCTTCTCATATCTTTCTTATCCATTGCAGACTGATGAATACTGAACACATTCAACAGTCTTTATATTTGGTTAGTGATGAGGCAAAAATATCATCAGAAAGATAAAATGGAGTTTAAAAAATGTGCAAAGGGGTTTAAGTATTAGGCAAAATCAACTACTCACCTATTGATTTCAAATATTCTGAAGGAGACAGTTTGTATTTCTCCTTAAAGCAAGTGCTGAAGTATTTGGCATTGGTAAAGCCCACGGTATAGGCAATTACCGAAATACTTTTTTCTCCGCCATCAAGAAATTGTTTTGCTCTCTGCAAACGCATGTGCCGCACAAATTCTACCGGGGCGAAATCTGTCAAACTTTTAAATTTCCGGTAAAAGGTAGAACGCCCCATGCCAATGGCTTCTGCAACAGAATCGATGTTGAAATCGGTGTTTTCCATGTTCTGCTCCACTATTTCAATTACCTTTTCCATAAACAGTTTATCTTTGTCGGTAATCACAATATCCGAAGGTTCAAGCGGCGGCAAATGTTTGTTTTCTACCAATTCGGTAAAAATCCTTTTTCGTTGCTTTATTAAACCAGCAATAGCGGCCATTAAAAACTCGTTATTAAAAGGCTTGGTGATATAATAGTCAGCTCCATATTGCAAGCCTTTAATCTGGTCTTCAATTGAAAATTTTGCAGATAACAATACCACAGGGATGTGACTGGTCGAAATATCATTTTTTAATTGGTCAAGCATATCGATACCGCTCATTACCGGCATCATCACATCACTTAAAATTAAATCGGGTATTAATTTCTGGGCCTTTTGCAGACCCTCGGCGCCATCTCCAGCCGTCTCCACCTCATAAAACCTGCTAAGCTGGGTAGTCAGAAAGTTTCTTAAATCGTCATTGTCCTCTACCAGTAGCAGCTTCGCTTTGGGTTGTAAATCATCACTAACTACTGGGGGTTTCAGCTCTCCTTTCGGCGCCTGTTTAACTGGCAGAATAACCTGTTGGCTTTCTATAAATTCTATATTTTCTCCAACAAAATGAGATTTATCAGTTAGCAACGCCACTTTTACGGTCAGGCCTCGATCTTCGTTTTGATGTGCAGAAATCTGTCCTCCATGCAGTTCAATTATTTCTTTTGAAAGTGCCAAACCAATGCCCGAACCTTTTTGATTCATATCATTCTGATGATCGACCTGGTAATAAAGGTTGAATATTTCTTTGAGTTGATTTGCCGGAACACCAACGCCCTGATCCTCAACTGAGAGATTAACATACTTCATTGAGGGGTCACTATCAATTTTCACCTCAATATTTGAATGATCAGCACTAAATTTAAAAGCATTGGAAAGCAGGTTATAAATTACAATTTCTAATTTGTCCTTATCACCCCAGATATTAAAGGCTAAATCACTCGGTATAAGGCTTAGGCTAATATTGCGTTGCAATGCAGTTTCGCGAAAATAAGTCAATACCTCTTTAACCAGCATACTTAAATCGAAATGAGCGATTTGCAACTTGGCCTTACCACTTTCCAGCTTTCTGAAATCCAAAAGCTGATTGATAAAACGTATCATTCGGTTAGAATTCTTTTTTACAATTTCAATCTGATCATATCCCTGAGGACTTAAAGCTTCGTTTCTTCCAATTTCTTCAATGGGATTCAAAATTAGCGTGAGTGGAGTGCGTAACTCATGAGATATATTATTAAAAAGGTTGCTTTTTAATTCTGCCATCTTCCGCTCAACAGTAATTTTGTTTCGAAGGTTGATCATGGTTGAGATAATTCTCCTGGCTCCCTCTATAAGCCCCAAGGCAATTAAAATATAAATGAAGTAAGCCCACCATGTTTTCCACGGTGGAGGTAAAATGGTAACGGCCAACTGTTTGTATGGGAGATGGATGAAACTTTCGTTATCCAGGCTTTTTACCTCAAATACATATTTACCCGGAGGCAAATTGGTGTAGGTGGCTCTTCGCCTTTCTCTATTGATACTCCAATTTTGTTCAAAGCCCCGTAAACGATAAGCATATAATTGCTTAGCTCCTTTCTTCGAATCCAGCACGGCGTAATCAATGCTTAAAATATTTTGATCATAATTTAGCTCCAGCTTATTTAAATAATTAATATCGGCGTTGATTAAGCCATTCGAATCTGGAAACTGATCGACATTGTTTACCTGCAAATTAGTGAACACCATTTTTGCAGCACTTTTCTTATTCACAATACTATCCGGATGGAAATGAATATAACCCCGATTGGTGCCAAACACAATAGATTGATCAGCAAAACGCTGGCTTGCCGACTCAGAGAAAGTGACTTTAGGTAAGCCGTTATAAGTACCATAATTGGTAAACTCTTCTTTTACAGGATCAAATTTTGATAGTCCGTTTTGCGTAGCGGCCCAGATATAGCCGTGGCGATCCTCCGTACTGCTTAGTACGTAATCATTCGGAAGCCCTTGCTGGGTAGTATAGTTTTTAAAACTCACTTTTTTAAAAGGATTCTGTACGAATGCCTTATCCAGACCACCACCAGAGGTACTTAACCACATGCTATTCTTACGGTCTCGGAAAATAAATTGGATATCATTATTTCCAAGGCTATTTTTTACACCAGGCATTTTAGCATAGTTCGCAAATCGCAAACCTGGAGCACCAGCAGAACCCGCATCCTTAACCACTAAGCCACTTGTAGTTCCAATCCATATATTTCCGGCTCCATCTGATGCTAAGGTTCTAATCTTTTGAAAACCTTCGTGCGGGTAGCCTTTTAAACCGTTTTGCTTATGCAAGAACTTAGTATTACCCCCATTAACAATGGCTACATTTAAACCTTCATCGAAAGTACCGATCCAAATTTTTCCAAATTTGTCTTCCAGGAGAGAATAGATTTCATTGCTATTTACGGAATAGGGCTGTGATTGATTTTTTTTGAAATGAGTGAGTGAATAACTGGTCCTTTCTGCATTCAAGGGCTTAGCCAGATATAAACCATTTGCCTTTGTACCCAACCAAATATTGTTTTTACTATCTTCTAAAATGCAGTATACCGCACCTAAAGCATTCTTTTCGTGATCAACAAATTTAATAGGGACTTGCTTTCCATCCTTTAGCACATAAATGTTCCTACTTTTCTGCCCAAGCCAAAGGCGGTTTTTACGGTCTACCAAAATACCACGCACATCATTATCCGATCTTTGTATCGTTTTTTCTGTAGGAAATTTTTGTTTAAAATACCCCTCCTGGAGCACTACTTTATTTACACCTCGATCTACACTGCTAAACCAGATTACGCCGTCACCTTCATAAAATAAAGCTGTAACGGCATTTGGCAGATTATCGAATGATGGATTTTTACCGCTATTAAATATTTGAAATTTGGTTTTATCGCCTTCCAGATAACCTAATCCGGCATTTTTCATACTCACCCAAACCCTTCCCTTATTATCTTCAAAGGCCCTAAAGTACGTTCCGTTATAAGTATAGCCATCATCACTTGTTGCTGTTATTTTATTGAAACTATTTGTTTTTGGATTATAGGAGATTACGCCATTATTTTCAGGTTCAATCCAGATTAAGCCTGTTTTATCTTCGAACATCCAAGCCAATTTCTCGCCTGCCTGGCTTGTTCGAACAACATTAAATGGATTAGCGGTTACGGTAATCAGTTCTCCAACTGAAGTTGAAGCATAAATATTTTCACTAAACTTCGACGCTAAAATGCTATTAATTTTGCCTTTGGATATCCGGTTTATAGTTGCTGACAGATTTGATTTATTTACCACGAGTAGATTACCGGTGGCTGATCCGAAATAAAGGCTGGATTTACTTTCTGCAGAGGATGCAAAATCCTCGCCACTAAAAATGCTGGCATTAAGTTTTAACTGCACAAAACCTTTGTTCCGCTTGATTAAACAGATAAGACCTTTGTTAGTAGAGATCCAAATTTTCTTTTGAGCATCCTCCTGAACAAAATTGACAACGTTAGATGGAAATCTTACTGAAGAGGAGGAACTCGTAGAGAAATGTTCATATTTTTCGGGGAATTTCGGATCTGGGATGACAACTAAACCATCATTTTTGGTAATTAAAAATATTTCGCCGCCACTGCCAACCTTTATCCTATTAAAAAGCACCTTTTTGCCATGTTTAAGGCTGAACAGGTTAAATTGTTCTTTAACTTTATCGAAGCGGTAGATCTGATTATCATAAGCTTTAATCCACAAATTTGTTCCAAAATCTTCTACAATTTGATCAATCCTATCGTTTTTTAACCGCGAAAGATCTCCCGGAAAAGATTTGAATGATCTGAAATGATGGCCATCAAAACGGTTAATTCCATTCCAGGTGCCTACCCAAATGAAACCTTCACGATCTTTCATGATGTTCGTCACCGCATCATGAGAAAGGCCATTTTCTGTGGAATAAAAATCACTTTTGAAAGTCAGTTGGGCGTTTACCTGAATGCATGAGAGAAGAAACAAAAAAGAAAAGAGAAAGGTTAAGCGGCTCATATCCGGTTTAGGAAACTGTACTTTATTTGGTAAATCTGTAGTACCGAAAAACCTAATGGACTACGGTTAAATGTAGTGAATAATTCAAAACAATCAATTTTAGTTTCGTTTTAAATTAGCCTCAGCTGCTCAATCCCTTTAAGCCTATTTACAGATTTAATTGAAGTGCTAATTTATAATTAAGTCTTTTCTTGTATCCATGAGAGTAAGCATCCTGAAAAAGAGGAATAATAACTGGCATGACATTTAATTTCCATTATTGAGTTAACTTACTAATTGTAAGTATATTAATATCGAAAAAAGATGTTTATTTTTAAATAAATATTGATATCTCAAATTTAAAAAAATCCCTACAATGAAAACAATCTTTAGCACGGCTATACTTTTCCTGCTGACCCTTATTGCGCAGGCGCAGGTAGATACAACCAGTTATCCGAAAGAGCGGTTAGAAATAAAACAATTGCTGCGCAGCCAGAAACCCGGTACAGTAATCGATTGTGATGATTTTATTGCAGTTGGGCCAAAAGGCGATATTTCTTTCACCCGCCAGCAATGGATAGAAGCACAGAAAAAAGAAAAAGTTGTCTTTAGATATGTCACGCCCATTCCTGGACAAGAAATCATTAGGATTTACGAAGGAACGATGGCAGTTGTGAATGTACTCATCCAAGTTAGGCTTGGAATTGAAGGCAAAGATGTAGATATTAAGGTTAGACGGCTGGAAGTTTATCATAAAAAGCAAGGCAAATGGTGCAGAGTAGCCGGCCAGGGTACCCAGGTAGATGAAAATCTGTTTCCCGTAGATGCTACTGGCAAATTATAGTAATCGCCGAAAGGAAATTTTAAGAAGGAGGCGTCAGGTTAGTGTAATTGCTTAAGTCCATCTTTAGTAAAAAACGCAATACAAGGTAGTGAATTTCAAAGCCATGTATATATGCATTTCAATGATCGGAATTGAGTAGAATACTCTAAAATGAGTTTGACTGAGAGAAAATTTTAGAGCAAAAAAAAGCAGTTCTTTTCAGAACTGCTTTCAAAACTTTGAGGTTGGCGGCAGTCCGTGGTAGCAACAAATTCATTGATGATTTGAAGAGAATCGCAGAACTAGACGCGAAGATGACAGGGTACAATGAGCTCGGTAGGTTGATGAAATTACGAAAGGAAAGAGAAAAATTAATTCCTAAGGTTGTAGACAAGAAAACAAAAATCAGAGCTAAGCGAAAATCAAGAAAAGTGGCACTTCAGAAATGGATAATAAATATTACCGATTAAAGTCTGAACTTTTTAAAGTTTGTTATTATCCTTAAGGCCATATTAAAGTATTATGAGCATTGCTCACTTTAGTACCGATCATCGGGAGTATTTTCAATATTTGAAAGCCTTTTAACGGTCATTGTGGATAAGCCTGAGTAGATTGATCTCACCAAAATATTTGTTGCAAGTTTTTGGCTATCTTCATGTTTGTAAATTGGCGAGAGGGTGACAAATTTATTGGTATGTTCAAATAGGATGTAAACACAAACTTTATAGAGTGTATTGCAAATCTGTATCAGACTATACTCAAACTTTGCGACAAGCCAGTTGCTTATCGTAATTTGGTGAGTTCAAAGATCTGTTTTTTCAATTTTTCGTTTTCCTCCTTAAGTCTTTTTGCTTCCTCCATCTGGTCTTGAAAAGCTTCCTGAACTTCCTTTTGGGTATATCTTGGAGTTATGTGCTGGGGACAATTCCAGTCATAGCCTTGAATCTTAAAAAGCATAATGCGCATGGGCTTATACTTATAATCCTCCAGGCTGAGTTTTTCAAAAAGATCCGGACGATTGGACAAAGCGACTATTTCGACCTCGGCGAACATTTTTAATCTTGCCCTCGCAGCCTGATCCAGAAAAAATAAAGCTGCCTTGTTATTGGTGCTAATATTTCCCGTAGATATATATTGTTTATTTCCTTCAAAATCAATAAAACCTAGGGTTGAAGGATCAAGAACTTTTAAAAAGCCTTTCGGGCCTCCCCTGAACTGGATATAAGGGTAGCCGCTTTTGCTGATGGTTGACAAATAAAAATAATCCTGTTGAGCGATAAAACCTATCTCTTCTTCAGTGAGGCCTTCAGTGTCTCTAAATTGGGCCATCCGAGCATAGCCTGCCCGACTACCAAATTTTTCCTGTAATATTTTCACCTCTTCGGTAAAAGCAATGTCCTGATAGTTCATTTAGTTCTGGTTTGTCTTACAAATAATAAAATTAAATTTGAGGTTATAGTTATTATTATCATTCACTTACGCTTTTGGTGTTTGATTCTTTTTCCTCAATATCTCTTTAATTCCAAAAGTCCAGCATTGCTTTTGAACAGTGAATCAAGAACTAGTTTTGTTTATTAGAACCTTTGAAGGCGGTATACCATACTTATTTTTGAAGGCTCTTGAAAAATGGGATAAATCTTCAAAACCCAGGCTCAAGTATATTTCCGCGGATTTTTTATTTGTTGTTTTTAAAATCCTGTCTGCCTCCTCCAACCGGCGGTCCAGCAACCACTTTCCAGGAGATGTCTGGAAAACTTTTTCAAAATCCCTTTTATAAGCTGCCAAACTTCTCCCACTCAAATAAGCAAAACGCGATAAGGGAAGATTATATCTGAAATTTTCCTGCATAAATCGGGAAATATCTGTTTTGACGGGCTCCGAAAAGTCGAAAATGACATCCTGAAGTTCCGGCTGCTCTTTAAGCAGGATAAGTAGCGTTTCTTTTATCTTTATCTGTATTAATTCCGCGTTCGCAATCTCATCAACCTCATTAAACGCCTGCAAAGATTTCGCATGTGCTTCATACAAGGGATGTTTCTTCAACTTGATAACTGATGGACTACGTATACGATAACGTGGATGATAACCATGGGCATCCGCAAAGGATCTTAGCATTTCGGTTCTAAAAGCGACACTCAGGGATATATACGGACTGGTTTTGGAAGGCTGTTTACAGTATTTTAAAAGCCTGTTCTTTCTGACCAGCCGAAAGCTACCAGCTAAAAATTCCTGTACATGGCCATCATCGTCCACCATCAGCTTCCCCGAAATCTGATAGCTGAATAAAAGTTCCTGTGTATACTGTTCACCGGAAAAAGGTTCATAGTAATTAGTCGAAATGTTGATTTGCCTTGATGCCAGCATAAAAAATACATTTAAGAAACAAAACCCGCTGGTGCTTATAAGTACCAGCGGGAAGATAATTAAAATTTTGTAATTACTTTTGGCTCTACGTATTCTTCAATTCCATAAACCCAGGATGTCCTTCCAATTCCAGATTGTTTAAATCCTCCGAATGGTGATCTGCTTTCTTTGTTAACCACAGTATTGATAAGCACCCTGCCCGAAAGAATCTCGCTAGCCACGTACTTAAGTGTTTCAGGATCCTTACCGCTAACGTATCCCGACAAGCCATAAATGGTATCATTAGCGATCTCAATGGCCTGTTCAATTGTATCATATTCAATGACAGAGAGTACAGGACCGAAAATCTCTTCACGTTCAATTTTCATACCTGGCTTAACCCCTGCAAAAATAGTGGGCTTAGTGTAGTATCCTTGCAGGCCATCCGGATGTCCAAGACCTCCGACTAAAATTTCTGCCCCATCGTCTATCCCAGATTGAATATATTGCTGAACTGTTTCATACTGTTTCGCACTAACCAATGGGCCAATAAGGCTGTCATGAGAATGGAGATCACCGATTTTAAAATCCAGCGCCGACTTGATAAGTAAGTTTTTAATCTCAGAATATTTGGATGAGGGAATAATCAGACGTGTTCCTGCATGACAAGCCTGTCCACTATTAGTGAAAGCGATATATAGCGCTCTGGGAATAGCCGTTTCGAGGTCAGCATCTTCCAAAATTACATTCGGCGATTTTCCGCCAAGTTCCAGAACTACCCGTTTCATTGTATCTGCTGCTCCGCGGTAAATGATTTTACCAACATTGGTTGAGCCAGTAAATGTTATTACTTCAACATCGGGGTGTGCTGTGAGGGCGGCACCAACTACATTACCAGTGCCATTTAAAATATTTATGACGCCGTCAGGAATGCCCGCTGAGTGAAAACATTCTGTTAAAATTTGTGTTTGTTCTGCGCTGATTTCACTAGGTTTAATTACAATAGTGCACCCAGTTGCAATTGCAGGCGCAAGTTTGCCACAAATATGGGTATAATCTGCATTCCATGGCGTTATCGCTGCGATCACGCCTAATGGTTGGAGGATAATTGTTGCATGCTCAAGTGTCTTTGGAAATTCAAAACCATCCATAGCATCTTTCGTATCAAGAAAAATTTGGGCTGCGTAATGTGTGCGGCCTTTAGTTGCGCTGATGGGTGAGCCATATTCACTTACTGCAACAGCATTAAGATCATCCTTACGATCCATAATTGCCTGTGCTAACCTCTCCAACATCTCCCCACGCTCTTTTATAGTGGTTTTTGAAAAAGTTTTAAATGCTTTTTTCGCTGCAGCAACTGCAAGATCAACATCCTGCCCATTCGCCAACTTAACCTCCGAGGCCTTTGTACCATCTTCAGGATTAAAAAGTTCCAGGCTTTGCTGACCTATCGGAGAAACAAATTTGCCGTCAATGTAGATTTTATCAATTGTTTTCATCTTATTTTTTTTTCTGATGCAAAATTAATGAACCCAAATCCTTTTAATTTGCCCCATAAGCTCAAACCAACTTGTCTTAAAAGCTCAAGACAAATATTTTAAATTTATTAAATATCCCTGGTTATAAACCAATTAGACCGCAATTTCAATTTGGAAAGTTGAATGACCTAAAGGTTCTTCAACATGCGATGCAGGTATTGTTTTTAATGTAAATTTTAGAAATAAAACTACCTTACCTCTTTAAGTAAATGGAGTACTTTGGTAGAATACTCATCGGTTGAAGCGCCATAACTGGCAAGAAAAAACCTCAATTACCCTGCATTGATTCAATCGCATATAGTGATACTTCACCTACAGGGCCAGTATCGCCTTCGTTATTATAAATATCTACAATCCGAAATCTTCTATATTGAAGTTATTTTTATTTTTGAAGAAGCTATTCGTTTCGAGATTGAAATCGAGTATAAAGCCTCTTTCTTAGATCTCCTCGAGTGCAGTGGCGAGTACGTCATAGTAGAATTTAACCTTCATAACCTTTAGTAAAAGGTTAAAGGGTGAAAACTCCAGGAATTTAGAAGGTTCCAATCCCTCAAAACAATCTTTTTTATATTGAGATTTTGCCACTTGCGTGCATGAACCAATTCATTTAACCCCTTTTCGCCAATTCTCTAAAATACAGACAAGCAAAACTTTACAGCAAATATATTCTGGTGAGGCGGGGTCAACGTACTCTGGTTTATCCAGCCATTGTCCTAATGGTACTCGAACACCTGTTTTAAGGCATTTAAAACTAAATTATATATGTAATTAAAGATTTTTGTATTTAAATCACCGAAAAAGTGAATAATATGTCGAACACCAAAAAAATCTCAATAAAAGTATACACTGAACTGAAAAACAGATGATTAATGACAAAAAAAATGGGACGAAAATCTTGTGAAAAGACCTCGTCCCACTGGGGGTCGACAACGGTTCGAATTAGTAATAAATTTATTGCTGATTTGAAGAGAATCGCAGAACTAGACACTAAGATGACAGAGTACAATGAGCTGGGTAGGTTGATGAAACTACGAAAGGAAAGAGAAAAGCTAATTCCCAAAGTTGTAGACAAAATGAAAAAAATCAGAGCTAAGCGAAAATCCAGAAAAGTGGCACTCCAGAAATGGATAATGAATATTTCTGATGATTAAATATTAGATGGATAAACCATATGCATATTTCAAATTATTGATGGAGAAAAGCACTAACTGAAATCACTAATTTTATTATGAATGGACTTAAAGATATAATTTTAAAAACAGCTTTATAAACTGCAACGATTTGTACTTTTGTTAATTATTTAAACAATGAAAAAAAATAACAGCTGCAATTTAGAAGCTTGCTTGATGTGTAAGCATACCTTACCTGAGTGGCATGCTGTAATAAATAGCCATAAACGCAATTTCGTTGCTAAAAAGGGCGAGGTTATTATTAAGGAAGGCGAGCCTGTAACAGGTGTTTATTTTGTCACATCGGGCAATGTTAAGGTGCATAAACATTGGGGCGATAAAGAATTGATCATCCGCTTTGCAAATGATGGTGCTATTTTCGGTCATCGCGGTATTGGTACTGCAAACAGCAATTACCCGATTTCAGCAACTGCTCTGGAAACGACATCATTATGCTATGTTGATATCGAATTTTTCAAAACTACGCTTAAAGTCAACCACGATTTTGCTTATCGTTTATTAATGTTTTATGCTGATGAACTGCAATCTTCAGAAAAGAAAATGAGAAACCTTGCGCTAATGTCGGTAAAAGGCAGGTTAGCTGTTGCAATATTAAGCCTTAAAACGCAATTTGGTTTAAATAGCGAAGGTTTTTTAAATCTGGCTTTAAGTCGGCAGGATTTGGCAGCTTACACTGGGGCTACCTACGAAACTGTTTTTAGAACAATGAACGAACTGCTGGCCGAAGAACTCATCCACGTAAAAGATAAAATGATTGGCATTTTGGATGAAAATAAACTGCTGGATTTGAGCAATAAGTAAATCATGATTGGGGTTGTTTTATGCGGCGGACAAAGTGTAAGGATGGGAACCGATAAAGGTTTATTAAACCATCAGGATAAGCTTTGGGCTGAATTGGCTGCCGATAAACTGAGATCCATAGGCTTGCATGTGAAATTTTCAGTAAATCTAACTCAGGAAAAAAAGTACGCTAACTATTTTAATAAAGCACAGTTAATTACAGACCATCAATCGCTTGATTTAAAAGGGCCCTTACTTGGCGCTTTATCAGCGCATCTGGCAAATCCGAATGATGATTTGTTTCTATTGGCCTGTGATATGCTGCTAATGCAAACGCATATTTTGGAGAAATTAAAGCAAGCTTTTGTTGTTTCTGATGCTTTCGATGCTTATATTTTTATAAAAAGCGAACAACAAGAGCCATTGTGCGGGATTTATACCTCCAGAGGTTTGAAAAAGATATTGCACATGCTTCAAGATGGTAAATTGCTTGGACGCAGCATGAAGTTCGTATTATCCAATTTAAACGTCTCTGAAATTCTTATTGAGGATAAGGATTATCGCTGCTTTGATAACTTCAATTCTGATGGGGAAGTTAACGGCTTATAATAACATCAATTCTGATTGCTCGATTGGCCCAAAATTACTTTTATCTGCTTCGCAAAGGATGCAGCAATAATCTTCAGATAAATCTTTAAAAGCTGTTCCTGGCAAGATGTTATTTTCCAGTTCTCCAAGCTGCTCATTGTAAACCGTCAAGCAATCGCTGCATTGGTAAAGCACAACTTTGTCTTTGCTAGATAAATCTTCGGTTTTCATATTTACAGATTGCGGATTACTCTTTAAAGCACTTTGGCGCTGCTTATAAAATTTATAAACCGCTCGTCTAATTTGCTCAGGCAATATTAATCGTGGGTTGCCACGACTAAAAATCTCGCCGGTACGTTCGTTAGGGTTGAAATCCTTCGCACAAAGAATATCATAGACTGGAAATAATTTTATCCCCCATAAACTAATCACATATCTTTTTCGGATTAAAATACTGCTAAAAATTTCACTTTTCTTTCGGGTTTTAATTCCAAAACAAATACCGAAAGTTCGGGTATCATTAATGCTTAAATGCTTAACCAAAAAGTTCTTTAATTCCAGTCCTTCCAAACAATTATCTTCTACCTGAAAATTGAGTTCGTTCGCCGCATGGCGCATATTCAGCTCAAATTCTTCCAGTAAATCGTTCCAAAGTTTTTTGTCTTTTTCTTCAATGCCTTTTACCACAATGGTTTTCCACGAAGTGCAGCAAAACTGACCAAGTTTGGTATCCAAACACAACTGGCAAAGGCGTTTCAAAAAAGCAACACTAAACAATTCATCTCTACGGTAAATACCCAGCCAATATTTATTGTTGTAACGGTTTAATCCTTCGTAATACGGTAAATTGAAGGTTGATAAAGCAACAGGTTTTTCGACAAATCTAAGTACAAAATCTTCCTGATTTAAATACGCAAAAAGTGCTTCGCCATTGACGGTCTCGTTATCTATAAATTGCGATGGATAATCCGTAATAATCTTTTCAATCGCCTTAGTTAGCTTCGCAATGTGGTTGGTGTAGCAAAGCTGTTTCCACTCGTAAATTACATTGGTTTTTGGAAAACGGATAATTAAATGCCAGTAATGTTCTGCTTGCGAAGATGCAATCCAATTGATATTGCCCGTAAGCATGGGCGTAAAACTTTGGTTGCTATCGCAAATATTTACCTTCACTTTAGGTTTGTAATCAATATCATCCAGAATATCTTTATAAATACCGTCCGTTAACCAGCTGTTGCGTATAAAAATTTCTTCAGCTGGATAAGAACTGATAATATTTGGCGAATTATTATTATCAACTTCGTAAGCAATTCCTAATTTATCAAGCTCAATCGTAAAACCTGGCAAGTTATAATTTGCGGTATCAACCAATAATTGTTGGCGCAAACCGAAACGAACAAACCCGATTTTTGCCTTACTGGCTGCCACCAATATGTTGTACAAATTGCCAGGAGAAATAATCCCGCCAGGAAAATTGATGATAATTGTTTGGTCCATTTTTAAGTGTTGATTAAGCCAAATTCCAATACCGCTTTAGGGAAATTCATGTTTTCATGCCCTGATCTGCAAAGTTTCAGTAAAGCAAATCTTTGTATGTTGCTTAGGTTTTGCCATTGGCTGATGGAGATTTCCAGATTTAACTCGGTAGATTTTTCAATCAGCATTTGCGGAATTTGCGCTAAGTTATTCCATGCTGGCTGCATATCTACGGCAAATTCTGTTGCATTTTTTCCTGTATAAATATGAATCAGATTGATTAAGTATGTTCTATATTCAGCAGTTTCTATTGTATTTGAAATTGGCAAAAGAGCCAATTCTATTCTTTCCATTGGATGAAACCGACCCCATTCGCCAAGCTTTAGCTTTATGCCTGCCAAATCCAATTTAAAACGAACCACCATTGGAATGCAGCGAACGTTTTCTTCCATAAAATCTTCTTCGAATTTGAAATATTCAATGCCTTCGAGATTAATAAATTCAGATGGTTCCACTTCTACTTTCATCATTATTTTAAGTTTTATTCAGCTAATGCAACTTTTGGAGCTGTTTTTAGCACGTTAATAAAGGAATCGAGAATAGCCTTTACTTCAGGGCGGCAACTTCCGCAACCCATTCCTGCACCTGTAAGCTGGCAAAGTTGCAAGTGGTCTTTACAGCCATCTTTTATTTTATTAATTAAATTGCCCTCCCCCACATTGTTGCAGCTGCAAACCATTTTTCCAATAATTGGTTCGGCAGTTTTGCCACTTCTTAATAGTTGAAGCCTTTTTTCACTCAGCTCCATTTTATTTTCAATGAGGTTTCTAAACTCCAGAAACTCACTTTTATCGCCCACTAATATGGCGCCTACTAACCTGTCGTGATGTACAATGCACTTTTTATAATAGCGCTTGGCCTTATCAATAAAGGTAATTTCCTCATAAGTTGGGTCGTTGTCGGGAACTTCCGCCAAACCTAGAGAGCACAATTCCAAGCTGTGCATTTTTAAAATATTCATTAGCAGGCTGCCCTGATAAAACTTAGCAATATCACCGCAAATAAATCTGGCCACAATTTCGGCCTGTTGCTCTGCCGCGGCGGTGATGCCATACATTTGCCCCTTAAATTCGGCAATTTCGCCAATGGCAAAAACATCCTGCTCGCTGGTCCTTAAATATTCATCAACTACAACGCCTCTTTTGCATTCAATGCCAGCATCCTTAATTAATTCGGTATTGGGCATTGTTCCGATGGCAATAATCAGCGATTCGCAATCAATTGATAAACCACTTTTCAGGCGGATGCCCGATATTTTTTTTTCACCGATTACGCGATCAATTTCATCATTATAAAAAATTTCGATGCCTTTACTAATCAGTTCTTCATGTAATAACTGACTTGCCAAGCCGTCCAATTGCCTGCCCATTAACCGCGAAATCCGTTGAATCACACTTACCTTCGAGCCAGTTTCTGCAAGCGATGAAGCCAACTCAATACCCAATAAACCACCACCCACAATAACCACTTTTCCGTTAGTTGCCGCGGCATGTTTTTTAAAACTATCCGCATCATTTCGGCTCCGCATGGTAAATATACCGTTAAGCGGCGGAATATCCTTTAGCATAAACGGCCTGCTTCCTGTGGCTAAAAGCAAAATATCGTAATGGTGGATTTCGCCTTTACTATCCACAACCGTTTTATCAATTCTGTTGATTTTATCAATACCTAAACCGCGATGGAGCCTAATTCTATAATCAACTTCCTCGCTATCGCTCATTTTAATCAGGTTGTGCCATGGCAAAGTGCCAATAATATAATCGGGTAAAAGCACACGGTTATAAAACGGAAAATCTTCCCTGCTGAAAATCTCAATATCATCTTCACTATTTAAGGCTCGGTAGCTTTTCACAAAACCACAAGCACCTGCACCAGCACCAATTACAATTAATTTTTGCCTCGGTTTTCGATAAAGTTTTACCTCAACTGCAGTAAATTTAAAATCGGGTTCTTTACTTTGTGGGTCAACCAGGTTATTGGTTAAATTATTTACCCGATTTAAATCGCTCTTTAAAATTTTGCCCCAATGCATCGGCATAAAAACAACTCCAGGTTTAATATCTGTCGAAAATTTAGCTTTCAAACGCACATTTCCGTGCAGGCTGTTCATTTCAACTACATCATTATCCTTAATATTTCTTTTTTCCGCATCTGCGGGATGAATTTCCAGAAACGACTCGCTAATGTGCTGGTTGAGTTTGTTTACTTTACCTGTTTTGCTGCGGGTGTGCCATTGGTCTCTTATTCTGCCAGTGGTTAAAATCAGCGGATGCGCTGGCGTTAAAGGTTCAGATTGATTTTGACCATCAAAAGAAATGATATTTGCCTTTTTATCCTGCGTAAAAAACTGATGATTTTCAAACAATCTGGTCGTTCCAAAAGCTTTTTCTTGTTTGGGGTAAGGCCATTGAACGGCTCTTTTTTCTTTCAGAATTTCATAATTCAATCCGCTGATATCGATATTTGTACCTTCGGTGAGTGCGGCGTGTTCATCGTAAATGGCGGCGGCATTTTTAAAATCGAAACCCTCAAAACCCATCTTTTGAGCGAACCTGCAAATAATTTCTGCATCAGGTAAAGCTTCGCCAGGTGCTTGTATCACTTTGCTTAAATACGAAATGTAACGCCCCGCATTGGTCATGGTGCCTTCTTTTTCGGCCCAAGCTGCAGCAGGAAGAACCACATCAGCATATTTCAGGGTCTCAACCGTGTTGCTAATATCCTGCACCACCACAAACTTTGCCTTTTTTAAGCCTTCTTCTGCTTTTCTAACATCAGGCAAGCTAATTAATGGGTTGGTGCATAAAATCCAGATCGCTTTCAGCTTTCCGGTATTCAACTCATCAAACATTTCGGTAGCGGTAAGCCCAGGTTTTGGTTGGATTGTACCCAAAGGGATCTGCCAGAATTTTTCTACCTCATTGCGATGAGTTTCATTGTCTAAATTTCGATGAGCAGGAAGCAGATTGCTTAAGCCGCCAACTTCTCTGCCGCCCATTGCATTCGGTTGGCCTGTAAGCGAAAAAGGTCCGCTGCCAGGTTTGCCGATATGCCCGGTAATTAAATTGAGGTTAATGAGCGATAAATTTTTGTTGGTGCCTACGACACTTTGGTTGAGGCCCATCGTCCACATGGTAATAAAACCCTTCGCATTGCCTATAAAAGATGCCGCCAAACGAATATCGCTTTCCTCAATTCCACAAATACAGGCAGCTTCCGGTAACGAAGTTTCGAAAACGGTTGAACGATATTTTTCAAAACCATTGGTCCTTTTTGCAATAAAATTGAGGTCGATGTTTCCATCTTCAATTAAACATCGGCCAATGGCATGATGCAGGGTAATATCCGTACCAGGATTAAGTTGTAAATGAACATCGGCAAGCGAACAGGTTTGCGTTTTTCGTGGGTCGCTCACAATAATTTTCAGGTTCGGATTTCTCTCTTTCGCGGCCTCTACCCGTCGCCACAAAATAGGATGGCACCAGGCAGGGTTTGCGCCAGCCACGAAGATACAATCGGCAATTTCAATATCATCATAACTAATGGGAACGGTATCTTCGCCCAAACTCATTTTATAACCCACAACCGCACTGCTCATACATAAGCGGCTATTGGTATCGATGTTATTGCTGCCGATAAAACCTTTAATCAATTTATTTACAACATAATATTCTTCGGTTAAGCACTGCCCACTAGCGTAAAATGCAACGCTGTCTGGACCATGTTTTGCTATTAATGCCTTGAAAACCATCGCTGTGCGTTCCAATGCCTTATCCCAACTCACTTGTTGTAATGGCATATTTTTGTTGTACCGCATGGCGGGATAAAGCAATCTATCGCCCTTATCGTTTGCGGTGTAATGCAAATTCATGCCTTTGCTGCACAACATCCCTTTGTTTACAGGATGGTTTTTATCGCCCTCAACAGTAATGCGTTCCTGATTGTCTTTACTAACCACAATGCCGCAGCCAACGCCGCAATAGCAGCAGGTTGTTGTATTATTGGCAAATGTGTTGTTTTCTATCTTCAAGGTAATAAGGAATAAGTCGTGTTTAAATTAGTTACTTGTAGCAAAAGCCAATTCTTCTACTTTTGCT
Organism: Pedobacter sp. AC163; assembly: GCF_979258665.1. Taxonomy (NCBI): domain Bacteria; kingdom Pseudomonadati; phylum Bacteroidota; class Sphingobacteriia; order Sphingobacteriales; family Sphingobacteriaceae; genus Pedobacter; species Pedobacter sp. AC163. The sequence goes on from NZ_OZ409872.1 coordinate 744,304, forward strand.
TTCTTTTGAGCCATTACCGTTCTGAAAATAAAAACGGCAACACCGATTCCCAGAATGATATAGCCCAATAATGTAAACGCGGAAGTATAATTTATCAGGTCTTTTTGAACGGTTTGCCCATTTTCGATAACGGTTTTGGTTAAATGACTGGCCTCTAATTTAAACATAAAAGCGATGAGCATAGCACCGATATTGCCACCTGCACCAACAATTCCCGCAACGCTACCAACGGCAACAGGGTTGATAAACGGAACCAAACTGTACGTAGCGCCATTGGCCATCTTTAAGCTCAAGCCAAAAACAAACATCATAAAAATAGCCATCCCGATGTTGCCAGATTTGGCAAACCAAATTAGCCCAATACCTTCAATTAACAATAAAATGGATAAGAGCAGGGTTTTGCCATCGAAGCCCCAAACTTTGCCAATTTTATCGGCAACAATGCCGCCCATTGGCCTAGCGAAAATGTTTATCCAACCAAAAATACCCGCTACCAAACCTGCAATGGCGATGGTTGCACCAAAAGAATCGGTAAAAAAGATGGGTGCGAAATTATCAACAGTGATTTCTACGCCGAAACAAGCGGCATAGGCAATGGTTAAAATCCATGTTCGGTAATCTTTTGCGGCAATAAGAAATGTGTTTTTGCTGCTTTTAATGGTCTCGTCTTTCAGGTTTTTGAAATCGCCCTGCGGACTATCCTGAGTGTAACGGTAATATAAAAATGCACATACTAAAAGCATAATGCCAGGAAAAATCATTGCATAACGCCAGCTATCTGCCGAACTGCAAAAACCCAAAGCCGTTAATGCGGATGCGATTAGTGGCATAAATACGTTCGCTGCACCACCGCCAGCATTTCCGAAACCGCCTGCGGTGGCGTTTGCTGTGCCTTTAATGTTTGGCGCAAACATAATAGAGGTATGAAATTGCGTAATCACAAACGATGCGCCGATTACGCCGATGGCTAACCTGAAAAGTAAAAATGAAGTGTACGATTGGCTGGTGCCGATAAGCAACACTGGAACGGCACAAAGCACCAATAGCCAGGTGTAAATAATTTTGGGCCCGAATTTATCTATCAACCTTCCGATTAAAAGGCGGGCAAGGATGGTTGCCGAAACGGATGCGATTTGGATATTCCCAACCTGGTCTTTTGTAAGATGCAATTGTTCTCGGGCTATTTTCATTAATGGTGCCATGCCGAACCATGCAAAAAAGCAAAAGAAAAAGGTAAGCCAGGTAATATGAAAGGTTTTCATTTGAACACCTTTGAGCGAAAATATATTTAGTTTATCGAGTGGTTTGTTTGTTTGAGCTGTCATGGGGATCGGTTTAGATTTTAAGGTTGATTTGAATTAAAATTTGTAACCCAGGCCTGCGCCCACGTTCCATTCACCGTTTTTGGCCACTGTTTTAGCATTGTAGTAAAAGGGTAACTGAACCGCAAAATGATGGAATACCGCGGTTAACCCGAAACCTAAGTTTGGGGTAACTAAACTGTTTTTGGTGGCTCCAGCAGCAACTTTGTCTTCCTTAAACCTCAGTGTTGGTAGTAAGCCTGCGGCAATTGAAAATGGTTTTTTAGTAAATTTTACACTCGGACCTGTACAGTTGAGGTAAGCGCCATGATCTACATAACCTGCAATGATTGTTCCATCAAAAAGGCTGAAATTTGTTTGTGCTTTGGCTCGAAATGAAAGCAAAGCTATGGCAAGGCAGCCTAAAAAAGCCACATAATTATTGATTTTCATAATTTTAAGTTTGGTGTTGAGCGGCTAAACGTTTAATGCAATGTAAACCGTTCCGTTTTCTACTTTTACGGGATAAGTTTTAATGGCGCATTCATCTCCGCTTAAACATTCGCCGGTTTTCAACGAAAAATTCTTTTTATGGAACGGACAAGCTACCTTAGGTTCATCGGTAATGGTTCCAATCATGCCCCGGCTTAAAGCCATTTGCTTACGGTGCGGACACTCATTTTGCGTGGCATACCATTCATTTCTTCGGGTAAAATAGAAGAGCGCAATTTGTTCCTCTCCATGTTTTACGCACACCCCTCCGTTTTCTACTGCATCCTCAACACGACATGCGGCTAACCAATTTGTTGTTGTTTCTGTCATAATTGTTTGGTTATGGTTGATAATTTGTTGGTTGATTTTATATTTGGTTAGACTGATTTCCATTCCGGAGTGCGTCTTTGTCCACGCATCTCTACGAATTCTATTGTTGGGTCTTTTTCTTCTGGCGCATTAACAAAGTGTGAAAAGCGTTTTCTGATGGCAGGATTTTCTACCGCTTCTTTCCATTCGCATTTGTACGTATCTACCAATCTTTCTATTTCTACTTCCCATTTTTCGCCCATGCCGAGGCTATCGTTAACTACCACGTTGCGTAAATATTCCATCCCGCCTTCCATTTTATTTAGCCAGGTTGCGGTTCGGGTTAATGGGTCGCCTGTGCGGATGTAAAACATTAAAAAACGGTCGATATACTTGATGCAGGTTTCGCTGTCTACATCAGCTGCAAGTAATTGAGCGTGTTGGGGTTTACTGCCGCCGTTGCCGCATACATAAAGGTTCCAGCCTTTTTCTGTGGCGATTATGCCAAAATCCTTACTCTGTGCTTCTGCACATTCACGGATACAACCACTTACCGCAGATTTAAACTTATGCGGCGCCCTGATTCCGCGATAGCGCTCTTCAATGCGGATGGCAAAACTTACGCTGTCATGCAAACCAAACCTGCACCAAGTGCTTCCAACACAGCTTTTCACCGTTCTTAAACCTTTGCCGTAAGCATGTCCACTTTCAAAACCAGCAGCAATCAATTCTTCCCAGATGATTGGCAAATCGTTCAGGTGTGCGCCGAACATATCAATTCTTTGTCCTCCTGTTATTTTGGTGTAGAGGTTGTATTTTTTGGATACTTCGCCAATTACAATTAATTTTTCAGGGGTAATTTCTCCACCCGCAACACGAGGAACAATAGAATACGAACCGCCTTTTTGGATATTGGCTAAAAACCTGTCGTTGCTGTCCTGTGCGGTATCATTTCCTCTTTTAAGAATCATTTCATTCCAAAGACTTGCCAGTAAGGAAGAAACCAAAGGTTTGCAGGTTTCACAACCGTCAGATTCGCCGAGTTTATCTAAAACTTCATCGTAGCTTTTTAGCTGATGGATGTGAATCAGGTCGTATAATTCCTGGCGACTGTAATTAAAGTGTTCGCAAATTACGTTTCGAACATATTTTCCTTGCGCTTTTAGGGTGTGAAGCATCAAATCTTTTACCATTGGCATACAGCCACCGCATCCAGTTCCTGCTTTGGTGCATTTTTTTATACCATCAATTGTTTCGCAACCTTGTTCAGTTATCGAATTGCAGATATCGCCTTTGGTAACACCTTCGCAACTGCAAATTAACGCAGCATCTGGCAAGCTTTCGATGCCAGCGCCAGCTTGTTCGCCGCCACGACTGCCCAAAATTAATTCTTCAGGATTTTCTGATAGCGCAATTCGGTTAACACTGGTTTGCAACAGCATGTTGTATGCTGTTGCATCGCCAATTAAAATACCTCCTAAAAGGTACTGCCCGTCATTACTAATGTTTATTCTTTTATAAATGCCCTTATGTTTGTTTTCAAAAACAATGGTTCGGCAATCTGGCTCGTTAATAAAAGGGTCGCCGAAGCTGGCTACATCAATCCCTATTAATTTGAGTTTAGTGCTCATATCAAAACTTTTGAAAGATTTGCTTTGTGCGCAAAGATTTGATGCCAGTACTTCTGCCATTTCATAACCTGGCGCAATCAACCCGTAAATCATTTCTTCGAAAAGGGCGCATTCGCCAATGGCAAAAACGCATGGGTCGTTGGTTTGCATTTCGGTACCTACAACAATCCCACCCCTTGCACCAACGTTAATGCCGCATTGTCTCGCCAGTTCATCTCTTGGTTTTATCCCTGCAGATATTACTAACATGTCAATCGCCAGTTCGCTGTCATCGCTAAATTTTAATCCGCTGATGCTGGTACCGCCCTCAATGCTACTCGTGTTTTTGTTGAGGTGTATTTGCAGGCCTAAATCAACCAACATTGATTTTAGCATTTCGCTTCCAGCCAAATCAATTTGTCTGGGCATTAGGCGAGGTGCAAATTCGATAATGCTGGTTTCTTCTATACCCAAATCTATCAAGGCTTTGGCCGCTTCTAAGCCCAATAAACCGCCTCCAATTACCGAAGCTTTTTTAGCTTTTTTTGAATAAGCTGAAATCAAATCAAGATCTTCAATGGTGCGATAAACAAATACACCATCTTTTTCGATTCCTTTTATATTTGGTACAAATGCTGCCGAGCCAGTGGCAAATACAAGAAAATCGTAATTAAATTTTTCGCCAGATAAAGTAGAAACGGTTTTAGCCATTCTATCTACGCCAGTAACTGGATTGTTCAGGTAAAGGTCAATCTCTTGTTCCTCGTACCAGGTCGCAGTTGACATAGAAAGGTCTTCAGCTGTTTTGCCATTAAAGTATTCACTTAAATGAACCCTGTCGTAAGCTCGTCTGGGTTCTTCTCCAAAAACAATTAATTTAAATGAATCAGACTTAGATTTTAGCTTTTCGCAGAATTTGTATCCTACCATGCCATTACCAATTACAATTACTTTTAATTTATTCATGGTTTTTAAGTTTTTTGTAGTTCTCGGATGATTTTTTATTAAAAATTTATAAAATTTTAATAGATATAATTTTTAGACATCATTTATCATTAGTTTTTTTGAAAATAAACTATTTGTTATTAATATTTATATGATAATTGATATTCAAATATATGTTTTTGTTTTAATTTTTTGATATAAACATGATTTTTATCATAAAATATTACAATTTTTAATAATTTTTCATCACTTTTATAAATAAATAGCTATTTCGTTAAAAATAAACAGATTAAAATGGAAGATTTTGGACTTTTTATAATGGGTGCGGGTCCTGGAGATCCAGAATTATTGACCATGAAAGCCTATAATGTATTGAAAAGAGCAGATGTTGTACTGTATGATAATCTAAGTAACAATAAATTGCTGGAAATTGCTCCGATTGGATGCAAAATGGTATATGTCGGTAAAAAACCTTATGAAAGTTGTACTCCTCAAGAAAAAATCAACGAATTAATTGTAAAATATGCCAAAAAAAACAAAGTTGTAGTCCGTTTAAAGGGTGGCGACCCATTTATTTTTGGCAGAGGCTTTGAAGAATTACTTTATGCGGAAAGCCACGGTGTTAAATCGCAGTACATTCCAGGGATTAGCAGCATGCAAGGCTCTGGCTTTATAGATGTTCCATTAACGCACCGTGGCATTAGCGAAAGTGTTTGGATCATCACTGGCACTAAAAAAGACGGAAGCTTGTCGAATGATTTGGCTTGTGCGATGAAAACTTCGGCTACCGTAGTTATATATATGGGTATGCGAAAACTCGCAGAAATTTCGTCAGCCTACAAAATGGCGGGCTTAGGTTCTACGCCAGCGGCGATTATTCAACACGCAACATTGCCACATCAAAAACAAGGCACCTGCGAAATTAAAGATATTCAGGAAATGGCTTTGAGAGAAGGCTTAGCTTATCCTGCACTAATAATTATCGGCGATGTAGTTAAAGCAAGAGAAATCGTAGCTGCACAGCATTATCCATTACACAACAAAACATTGAAAATAACTGCGTAATATGTTCTTTGGCATATCTTCATTTTGGTGAAGAATCTGTACCGTCATGCATTTCCTTTCATCTGGTCTGATGGGGGCTTTCCTTTACGATTTATTTAGATAAAATTTCCATAAAAACGATCAATTAATCTGACCCCATTCTACCAATTCTCTAAAATACAGAAAAGCAAAAATTTACAGCAAATATATTTCCGGTGAGATGGGGTCAATTTGCCCCGGTTTATCTAAGCCGAGAAACAATACTTATAAATTATCAGCTAATTACAAAGAAGAAGCATGTTGAATAAGTGCATCATGTAATCCTGCTGTTCCACAAGGATTTTGTGTCAGATATCAGACGGACTGAAGAACGAAATTCAATCCGTCTGAATGTTATTTAAATTTTTATACTATCACTGACTGTTTGAATTGTGATTCTCGAATATACATTACCGAAAGCTATTAGTATGCTTATCTTCCAAAAAACTTATCGTCCACCGTCTGGTCATCTGAAAATGTCCAAACATGAACGATTTTACCTGCCTTGACTTGAAATAAATCCATCCCACCCAAATCCATCACTTTCGATTCTTTTTTGGCACTAAACCAAACGGGAACTGATACCATATCTCCACTTTCCAGAATTGCCCCTGTGGGTTTGACGAGCATCTTTCCTGATGTATGCGTTATAATGCCATCAAACATTTGGAAAATCTCAGCTAAATTATTTTTTAAACCAGAAAATTTATTATTTCCTGGTTGATACCATTTGGTTTCTGGGGAAAAATTGGAAAATGCTTTTTCCATTTCACCTTTTGCCAATGCATCAAAATATGCTGCTACAACTTCTTTGGCTTCCATATAAACTTAATCTATTTAATGAAATAACTTTTGTTCTCGCTTGCCCATTGAGACAACAAAGTCATTTTAACGGGAAGTTTTTCCAAAACTTCGTTCATGTCGGGGTTAAATTTGGAAGGATATTCTGTTGCATTTTGAAGATTTTCATAATAGGCTGCAACGCTGTTTGCTCCTGCCTCTCCTACCATAGGTTTTAGTATATCACCGAATTCCTGGGGTTTTTGCGGATAATAAACAATTTCTTCACCGACACCATTGGAAAATGCCGACGCTAATTGATTTCCTTTTAAATTCTCCAAGCCACTTATTTTGAAATTATCTGCTTTTAAGTTTTCATTATAAATAGCCTCAACTACAAAGGCACTGACATCTCTGGCTGCAATCCATCCAATTGGCATGGGCTCTGGTGTGGGATAGGCAAGTTTTTTATCATTACTAATAAAAGGTGCGCAAAATGGTCCCATCATATTTTCCATATAAATAGTTGGTTCGAGAATTACGTAATCTACTCCGCTGGCTTTTAAATAATCCTGAACATCCAATTTTATATCATCAACTGGCGAACCAACTTTTTGAGATTCCAACCAGCCGCTGGTATTCCAAACGATTTTATTTACTCCATTTGCTTTAGCAGCATCAATTACATTTTTAGCATATTGTAAACCGTCAAAAGGATTGGGCAGCGAAACAGGAATCATGAAGGCAATTGCATCGATGCCTTTAGTAATCTTATTGATTTTATCCGCATCAGCTAAATTTGCTAAAACCGGTATTGCTCCTGCGTGCGATAATTTATCAAAACCTTTTTCTGAGCTTGTCGCAGCAACTACTTCGGCACCTTTTTTCTTTGCTTCGCCTATTACATTAAATTGTTGTGAGCCTGTAGCTCCGAATACTAATATTTTCATTTTACATTTATTTTTTTAGTAACACTTGCACAAAAATACATTAGTACGTACTTTTGTACAAGTACTTACCTATCAGTTGGGTACTAACCAAAAAGTTAGAAATATTGATAATCAATGGAAAAAAGTTTACAAATAAATCCGCCCTGCGACGACAGGTGCCCAGTAAGAGCTTCGTTATCACTGCTTAGTGGTAAATGGACATTGATGATATTGTTTCAGATCAATGGGAATGTAGTTCGATATGGTGAGCTAAAAAGGGCCGTCACTGGAATCAGTGAAAAAATGCTGATACAGGAATTGAACATGCTGGTAGAAAATAAATTAGTAAGTAAAAAAGTTTATCCAGAAATTCCTCCTAAAGTAGAATATACTTTAACTGAACTGGGATTGAAAACTTTGCCTATTGTGGATCAGCTGGCTGCATTTGGCCTGGAGAATTTAGTTTAATATCTCATTAAAAACTAGAATAATAAATGCTCAAAACAACAAAAATATGAGAACCCAGAAATTTCATAAAACAGAATGCGGGGTAGATTTTCTGATTAATATTCTGCCTTCTGATGAAATCAAAGAGAGCTATCTTGAGAAGGAAATTTATGATACCGATTATCTGGAAATCGTTTTTTTTAAAAAGGGCGACGGTCATCTGATGTTGAATCACGATAAAATAAACATTACTGACAACTGTATTATATTCATTTCACCTTTCCAAAAACGACAGTGGAGCCTGAAACCTGATGATCTGGAGTTTACAGTTTTGGTTTTTCAGGAAGATTTTTTAAATGATTTTTTTGCTGACAAATTATTTACCTATCGTCTTTTATACTTTTATCAATTAGAATATCCCTTAAATCTACAGGTTGATGATGCGCTCATTGAGAGGTACTATTCTCTTCTTGCTGAAATTAAATTGGAACTGGTCAAAACTAAAGCCGACAGTGTTCACATCATCCGATCACTGATTTATTATTTGCTTCAAAAACTTAACCGTGAATATGCTGAAAAACATCATTTGGCAATCGAAAAAAATAAAAATAACGATGCTTATCTATTCAAGCAATTGATAGAGACCCACATTAAAGAAAAACAACGAATTACTGAATATGCCGAACTGCTAAACATAAACCGAATTACCTTGAATAAATCTGTCAAAGAGCAATTCAATGTTACAGCATCTAAATTATTAAAACAACGTTTGCTTGTGTCCATCAAGGATTATCTTATATATTCTAAACTTACAGTTGGTGAAATTGCTTTTGAGCTTAACTTTTCTGAACCTAACCATTTAATGCGCTTTTTTAAAAACCAAACTGGCGTTACCACAACTGAATTTCTAAATGAATATCAAAATGGTAGCAATTCATAGTGTTTTGGTATTAAGCCTGGTATAAAACCTACTTAGCTTTGTCTCATAGATGTTTGAAACAAGTAAAATATAAAAGCTATGAGCAAAAAAGCATTAATAATTATCGACATTCAGAATGATTATTTTGAAAATGGCGCCCTTGAATTAGTAAATCCTTTGGCAGCAAGTTTGAACGCCGGTAAAATATTAGAACATTTTAGAGCAAATAATTTACCAATTGCCCACATACAACATGTTTCGGCTAACCCAGAAGCTATGCCAGTCTTTGTGGAGGGAACAAAAGGGATAAAAATCCACGAAAATGTGAAACCCCTTGATGGAGAAAATGTTTTTCAAAAGTTTTATCCAAACAGTTTTAGAGATACAGGTCTTTTAGACTATTTAAAAGAAAACGAAGTATCAGAATTGATCATTACTGGAATGATGACGCATATGTGTGTAGATGCCACAACACGTGCTGCATTTGACTTTGGTTATAAATGTACTGTTATCAGTGATGCCTGTGCTTCGAGAAACTTGGAAATTAATGGAAGAACAGTGAAAGCGGATGATGTGCATCATGCATTTTTAGCTGCACTAGCATTCATCTATGCCGAAATAAAAAGTACTGAAGCGCTTCTGTCGGCATAAAGTTAAAGTCGATATCAAAGCATCAAACTGAGCTATTGTTCAATTTGATGCTTTCTTGGTTTACGTACCCTTCAGCTGATAGTGAGTAAAATATTGAAAAGTATCACAGACTATATGAATGACCTCTAAAAACGAAAGGATCAAGTAAGCCAGCTATTTACTGCGACATGGCTAAAGTCAATATAGAGAGAGTTTAGATCCTCAGATGATCGATAGTTTATTAGTTCCATAGCGGTTACAATTAAGCCAATCTAAGTTATACTCTTCCATATTTCATCATTATTTAGATTTACTGCTAACCGGTTTGATTCCTTGATCGGTCGGCGTAATGATTTTGATGGCTCCATCGTCCTCAAATTCCATTCTGTATCCAGTGTATATGCATTCGTGGATCCCCATTTAAGCGCAGGTTGTCCGTTGCCGGTGGTCAAAAGATTATGTGTACGAACATATACTGGCACCTCACTTAGCATGAAAAGTTCTGAGAGCAGTTTCTTTCCATCCTTCATGTAAGTATAATTTGGCTCATCGTAACCAAACAATGACCAGACAGGGCTCATCTGCCCTACTGGTTTGGAAAAGTCGACGGTAACTCGAGCTGGATTAGGCTTGTTGTTTTGAGCAAATGACTCAGGCAATACCATTACAGAGAAGAAAAAATCAGGATGTATTGAGTTCTTTTATTGCTTATCATGGTTTGAAAAGATTGTTTAATATTAAACTGGCGCATGCGGTGAGGCTGGGAAATAAGAAATTTGGCGATAATATCATGAGCTAAAGATCAGTGCTGCTGATTGGGCACCCCGTAAAGTCCAGGCGAACCCAGATCAAGGAAAATTCTGTCTAGAATTATACCTGGGTCAATTTTGACAATTTTTAAGGTATGTTTTCCTGCTTTCATCCAGATCTTTGTTGATTATCTGATGGCAGAATTGGACAGTACATTTTCTTTCCATTCCTCGCTCCTTCCTACCGTTTCAAATTCATAATCTGAATTCACCATACCAAATATTCCGTTTCAGCGCTTAATGATAAGCTTATCGAAAGAGAAAGATGTACCGGTACTTCCATATAGATTTTTTCTTTTGTCTGACCAATTACTTTTCTCGCCTGTGATCATTACAGACAATGTGTATTTTCCCTTTTTAAGCAAAGGAGTGATGTATTTAAGTGACGAATTTGCATACTTACTATAATTATCCACGAGATTTGATAGCAGTACTTTTCCTTTTGCATCGGTGAGCTCAATGTTAACGTACCCTCCGGAAGGACTGGAAAAACCATAAAGGGCAGCTTGTGTACCTTCAAAGCTGACTGTAAAGGAGTTGCCTTTGACCGCTGAAGATGTCACTGCAATACGATCATTAGTTAGCAGCCATTCTCCAATGTATCGGATGCGGTGATGATCACTATTTACAATCGTGTCTCCGATGATCTTATCTGGAACAAACTTGCTGCTAGGGCTTATTTTCCAGCTATCATACCATTCGGACATCGACAGGTTTGTATCGATAAAACTTAAAGGTTGCCAGACATAAGTAGCTGCACTGGCTTGTTTGGGATAGGACCATCTGTCACCCATGAACATAAACGTAGTATCTTTGGCGCTTATGATCGGTAGGACGAAAGTGGTCTGGGAATTCCAGGTTAGGCTTCCGGGGCGTGAGAAAAACCCTTTTTTGGTCCATGGACCACTGAGCTTATTTGATGTATAATAGTAATTGTCATTTCGCTCCCAGCTGGTCAAATCTGAGCCCAAAAAATAATAGACATTGTCCTTTTTTAACATGGCGGGCGATTCAAATCCCGGCGTCATGCTCCCGTTGACCTTTTTAACAATACTTTTGTAGTCCGCGCTGAGTTTATATATCTCTCCTCCATGAATCAGCAAATACCCTGAACCGTCATGGTCCTGAAAAGTTCCCATATCCCATTTGCGAATTGCCTGTCCGTTAAACATCAATGAACCCCGAAACCGGTAAGGGCCCGTAATGGATGAAGATGTGGCATAGCCGATAAACTGATCGCTATAACCCAAAGTATCCACATGCATAAACATCACATATTCTCCCGTTTCCGGGCTCTTCATGACTTTAGCGCGTTCACCGATTCGTTTAGGCCCAAGTTTTCCTGATGTTTGCCTGGGAAGTGCCAGACGTTCAAATTTCCAGCTTATCAGATCAGCAGAAGAATAGCAGCTAAAACCTTCAAAAGCATTGCTGGTGTCTGAATGTTTCTCTCCAAATAGATAATACCTTTTACCTTCTTTTATGATACAGGCGCCGTGTGCGCTCAAGGTGTTTCCTTTATCATCAACGAGTGGAACACCTGAATGAATCGCCTGATATTTGTAACGCGGCTGTGCGCTGCCAGTAAAAGGAAACCACAGGGCAAGGATTAAAATCACCTGCATCATTCTATTGATATTGATTTTCATTTTTTCTGCTTTAGATCAAAAAATATTTATGATCAATAATCCTTTAACCGACGGTTATACATCGTGGCTCATATGTTTCTTGCGGCATTATTATTTCTGGATATGGCCGATCGCAGATATCCATCGATCAGCAAGTAGAATAAAAGCAGCGCTGAAGCACGGTGCGTCAGTTGGCATGTTTTTTAAGTTCTTATCAGAATTATATTTAAAAAGCTTTAAAAATTTCCCCATCCGTCGAAACCATCGCTAGTGGGATAGATATAAAATTTTATCGTTTTCTTAGAATACAATATATCCGTATCAGCATAATATCCCTCGAGAACAGGGTTTTTCCGGAATGAAAATTCCATACCGTCCGGAATGCCCCACTGGTTGGTCAGGTTGATTAATTCCTTGCGTGATAATGGAATGATGGTACCGTGACGGGGATGAAAATCCATTTTTACCTCATGATCTATGACTTTAAATTTATCAAGATCGTAGCTCTCGCAAAACTGATATTTACCTTTTCCATACACATCATACATGAGAATGTATTTTTCTGTATTGCTAAGCTTGAACACTCCCGATCCTTCCACCGCGTCTTTGGTTTGCTGCTTGTATCCAGGTTGTTCAATCCATTTCGGGCTGGTCAACGAATCTGTAATCGCCAGCTTAATTCCATTTCCATGCCCTTCTGTTTTATAAAACAGATAAAATAATCCGTTTTTATTGATGATGTCCCCATCAATACAGGATTTGCCATTATTTGGTCTGAACAGAACTTCTGGCGCTGCAATAAAGCCGGTAAAGTCTTCATTGGCGTAAGCATAGTAAATGATATCCGCACCATCACCATGTTTCATTGACCAGTAAACCATGTATTTCCCTTTTGCAGGATCAAAAATGGTTTGTGGTGCCCATACCCGCTTTAGATCCTCATTCCCATTATACTGTCTTTGTATGTTAACAACAGTATGTTTCCAGTTGATCAGATCTGTGGATTTAAGTAATACCATCGCACGGTTTGAATCCCATCCTTTTGAGGAAGTCATATCAGTAAGAACCATGTAGTAGGATTGACCATCAATACCGCGAAGAATGTGAGGATCCCGTATACCGCCTGTGGAACTGATTATTTTTGAATCCAGAATGGGCTTGTTATGGTTTAACGCCCGGTAATTATATCCATCTGTACTGATGGCAAAACAAAGTGCTTCATCGGATACTGCATTTCCCTTAAAATAGGCAAATAGATAACCGACATAGTCTTTTTCTGCAGGTCCGGCCTTATAGTCCTGGTCGGAGGTGCGCATAGTGTCACCTAGTTGTAGCATAACAATAAAGATTACGACCATCCACCTGAAGTGTGTAGAATTCAATTGCATCATCTTTTTTATTCCTGTTTTCATTGTAGATTCTATTGTTCCCTTGTGTATAAAATATTGTTAACGATCTGAATGCTTATAGGGAAACGCCCCTTTTCCAGGGAATAAAGTCATCCTGCTGAAGCAAAACGGCTTTAGGAATAGATTCTCCACTAGCCACTTTGATACAATGCTCCAATATTTCTTCACCAACCTGCTCAATCGTTTTTTCTCCACTGATGATGCTACCGGTATCAAGATCGATAATGTCATTCATGTTTTTGGCGAGTGATGTGTTTGATGATATTTTTACCGTCGGGCAGACTGGATTACCAGTAGGCGTACCCAAGCCTGTTGTAAAAAGAATAATGGTTGCCCCTGATGCGGTTTGTCCAGTTGTGGCTTCCACATCATTGCCAGGCGTACACACTAGACTCAGCCCAGGTTTGGTTACCACTTCTGTATAGTCTAGGACATCAACAACAAGTGAGGTACCGCCTTTTTTAGCGGCACCCGTTGATTTTATCGCATCCGTAATCAGACCATCTTTAATATTTCCAGGGGATGGGTTCATATGAAAACCTGAACCAGCCTGATGCGCCATATCATTGTAATCGGTCATCAGTTTGACAAATTTTTCGGCAGCTGAGCGATCAATCATTCGATCAAGGATTTGTTGCTCTGCGCCACACAACTCTGGAAATTCTGCCAATAAAACCTTTCCCCCCAGTCCAACCAGAAGATCAGCACAGTAACCCACAGCAGGGTTCGCTGAAATACCACTGAACCCATCACTTGCACCACATTTTACACCGATGCAAAGTTTATCGAGGGAAGCAGGCTGACGCGATTGTCTGTTGACTAGAATCAATGCTTCGAATGTTTGCAAAATAGCCTTCTGGATCATAATTTCTTCACTTAAGGCTTTCTGCTGCTCAAAAACAAGAAATGGCTTATCAAAAGCAGGGTTGCGTTTATATAAATCAGCCTTTAGGTCGCCTACCTGCAGATGCTGACATCCCAGGCTCAGTAGCGTAACTCCTGCAACATTTGGATGGTCAGCATAGGCAGCGAGTAACCTGCTTAGCGTTGCTGCATCTTGTCGGGTACCGCCACATCCGCCAGAATGATTGAGAAATTTTATGCCATCAATATTTTTGAAAACTCTCTTTATTTTATCGTTAGTCTCGGACTGAAAATCAACGTGAAGCAGATCTTCTCCAAACTCAAATGCATCAACAAGACTTTGCGCATAGTAAAAATATTTATCATCAACCGTATAACCGAGCGCATGGTTAAGGGCACTTTTTATCACATCCAGATTTCTGTTTTCGCAGAATACGGCAGGAATAAACAGCCAGTAGTTAGCAGTACCCACCCGACCATCACTGCGGTGATAACCGTTAAATGTACGGTTGGTAAACCTGGTCATATCCGGCTTTTGCCAGTCTAGCGTAGTTTCCTTGATCGAAAAAGGATCGGTTGCATGCGAAGTGTTTTCTATGGACAGTCTTTCGCCCTGAAGGATATCATGATTTAATAGTCCGACCACAACACCATACATCATCACTTTTTCCCCAGCCTTGAGGTCTTCAATGAAAAATTTATGTTTTGCAGGAATGTCTTCCAATAAACGAATCTCCCTGGAAGCATCTATGATGATGGTGCCTGCGGCTAAATCTGTTAAGGCAACCAAAACATTATCCTTTTTGTCGATCTGAAGGGTTATTTTATTCATTTTTATTTAACAATATTTTTATTTACAGGCTTCCAGAATTTCAAGCCAAAGAGGAACACGATAAAAAAACAAAGAAAAGGAACCAGAAAACCATATTGAATGCTACCTGTTAGATCAGAAATATAGCCCAATAATAAAGGCAGTACCGCACCGCCAACAATTGACATTACAATTAACGAGGAACCTATTTTGGTATCCTTTCCAAGCCCGGCAATTCCTAGTGAGAATATAGTGGGAAACATGATAGACATAAAAAACGAAACGCCGATAAGTGCATATACGGTTATGATTCCCTGAGAAAAAATAGCGATAAGTGTCAATAGAATACTGAACAATGCATATATGAAGAGTAATACGTTGGGTGCTGTTAGGCGCATTAAAAAAGTTCCAACAAACCTGCCGATCATAAATGCGAGACCAGCTCCTCCGGCGTACCAACTGGCCGTAGAAGCAGTTAGGCCTGCTGCCGAGGTGGCAAAGCGTATAAAAAAACTCAAAACGCATACTTGTGCACCCACATAGAAAAACTGGGCAATAATGGCGAATGTGAGGTGCCGATGCAGAAATGCTTTGATAAAAGAGGTTTTTTCATCCTTTGACTCAGTATCTTTTATATCCGGTAATTTGATAAATATGAACACTACCGCAATTAGCAGGATTAGAGCACCTAAAATGGCATATGGCCCCTTTACAGTTGCAGCCTCGCTCATTAAAAATTGTTTTTTTGCCAAGGGAAGCATAAGGGCAAGCTCTTTGTCGGTAAGTGTACTTTCACTTAATATAAATTTCCCGCCAATTACCGGAGCCAAAAACGCAGCTAGACCGTTAAAAGATTGAGCAAAATTTAACCGCTGCGAGGCCGTATCAGCATCGCCCAAAGCAATTACATAAGGGTTTGCTGCTGTTTCCAGAAAGGTCAGACCACATGCTAAAACAAATAACGCCCCTAGAAAAAAGAGATACACGCCAGTATTTGCTGCCGGTATAAATAAAAAAGAACCAATAGCAAATAAGATCAACCCAAGTATGATCCCGAATTTATATCCATACTTTTTCATTAGAAAACCTGCCGGAAGTGCCATAATGAAGTAAGCAATAAATACAGAAAAATCGATCAGCGCCGTTTCAAGATCTGAAAGGGAAAAAGCCCTTTTTAAATGAGGAATTAAAACCGGATCAAGATTATGCACAAAACCCCAGAAAAAAAAGAGGCTGGTAATAAGAATAAGGGCAATTAGATTCTTCTCACCTTTTCTATTGATTCCTTTAGCATAAGTAGATTTTTGTGTGATGGGATTCATTAATAATGCGGTAAGTTATTTACTTGAATAGATTTTACTAGAGAATATATTGGGAAAAGATCTCACGATGAAGAGCGTCAATTCACAGACGCTGACAAATCATTATTGATGTCAACAGCGAGTAGATCTGGTAGCACTTAAAAGTAAAACTTAACCGAATTCTTTCTGATAAACCAATGGGGTTTTACCAATAATGTCTCGAAAATGCTTGTAAAAGCTTGTAAAACAGGAATAACCACTTTCGTAGCAAACTTCTTTAATGCTCAGATGATTCTCACTCAGCATCTTGCAGGCTTGTCCTACCCTTATTTCATTCAAAAACCTGGTATAGGTTTTTTTAAAGGTGACTTTGAAAAATCTGCAAAAAGAAGTTGGGCTAACATTAGCTTTTGCGGCAATTTCTTTCAGATCAATTTTTCGCTTATAATGACTGATGGTATGATCATAAATGGCTTCCAATCTATCTTTGTCGAGTGTTGATGACGCCAGCTGAAAACCTGAAGAAAGGAGTGTCTGTAACCCTTTGCAACGTCCAATCTCTGAGAGACAATCGATCAGGATGGAGAGTTTTTTAGCTCCAATCGACCTAACGATGCGAGTGATAAGCACGCCAATTGCAGGTGCATCTATTATAGATATCTGAATGCACTTCGTACATAGAGCAAGTGCATTTCTTATACCCTGAAATTCA
Organism: Pedobacter sp. AC163; assembly: GCF_979258665.1. NCBI lineage: Bacteria > Pseudomonadati > Bacteroidota > Sphingobacteriia > Sphingobacteriales > Sphingobacteriaceae > Pedobacter > Pedobacter sp. AC163. The sequence continues at coordinate 761,283 of NZ_OZ409872.1, forward strand.
GGTAAACAAAAAAAAGCATTGTTAAATAATTCTATATGAAAATGAATCACATATATCTCCACATCACTGACAGTAGTATCAAAATGCTTTGGAGAAAGTTTATAATAATGCGGTATATCACTTCCTATCAACACAATATTACCATCTGTGAAAGGCGTCATGCTATCACCTATATATTGTACACCACTTCCCTTCTTAAAATAAATCAATTCAAGTTCGGTGTGGAAATGCAGGTAGTTATTCACATCTGGTTTGGTATCAACTCTGGAGAAAAATGAATGAAACAAATCTTTTGGAATTTGTATAGCTTGAGGTTTCATGGTTCTATTTAAATAGAAATAAATTTAAGGACGGCAATAGAAAGCAATGATCAAAGAATTTAAAAACGCCATTCCCTAGGGAATGACGCTAACATTACTAACCGTGTGTGTTTATATAATCTAAGAAATTCATTTAGCGTTTAATAACCTGGATTCTGGGTCAGATTTTTATTGAGATCCCTTTCAGATTGTGGAATTGGCCAAAGCTCATTTTTACCAACGATGAAATTACGTTTCTTGAAAATATAATATCCATTTGTATTCACAGGGTAATCCTTGTAATTGGCTGGATCGTTGGTCAGTTTCATTCCTGTAAATTGCTGGTTGTTTTCTGCGCCGATGATGCCCCATCTCAGACAATCAAAATACCTGATGCCTTCAAAAGCGAATTCAACACGACGTTCTCTACGAATAATGGTTCTCAAAGCAGTTGGATCGATCGTGGTAACCGCTGGCATTGCAACTGCGGCCCTTCCTCTCACTTTGTTAATGGTGGCATCCAAAAGCGCCTGATCTACACCACTTCCACTTTCTAATTTTGCTTCTAAATACCCTAATAAGACTTCTGCAAATCTGATCAAAGGAAAATTGTTTCCTGTATTATTGGTGGTAGCTACCGCCGGATCATCCTCCAGGAATTTATAAATTGCATAGCCACTCCAGACACCAGGATACTGATTCAGACGATCAGGAAGTGTCGTACCTGGTTTCGCGGAATAAACTCTGCCGCGGAAGCTGGTACGGTCAGAAATCATGATATTAAAATCCATTCGTGGATCGCGGTTATTGTATGGGTTATTTTTCTCAAATAAGGGAGATTCTGCAATTGTTTTTCCATCCTTACATTCATAAGCTTCCACCAATTCATTAAATGGCGAATACTGATGCCATCCACCCCAGGTTTCGGGGGTTAGATACTGCAATAAGGCATGGTTATAGGTATCTCTGATGTACTGCATAGACATAATAATCTCACGACTGGTTTCACCAGCATTCAGGAATAATTCGCGATATCTTGGATCGATGATGTAATAGTTATAATCGATGATGGTTTTATAGGTCGTGGCAGCATCTGCCCATTTTTTCTGGGCAAGTTGTAAGCGACCCAAAATTGCCAGTGCAGATGCTGAGGTCATATGCCCCAGGCGGTCATTGCTAACTGAAACCGGAAGCGCAGCCGCAGCGGCTTTTAATTCACTTTCACAAAACGCCCATACTTCTGTTTTTGATGCACGCGTTACTGAATTTGCCTCTTCTACCGTCAATAATTTCTGTACCAGCGGGACATCACCAAAATACAGCGCTAGATTAAAATAGTTATATGCCCTGATGGTTTTTACCTCCCCAATCATGACTGCTTTTTGTGCAGCATCCATGGTAACCAAGCCAATGTTAGCTAAAAAATTATTGCACCTGGTGATCTGACCATAGGCTTGCGAATAATAAGACCCAACAAATCCATAGGTAGGGTTTAAAGTACCATTGGTAAAATTATCTGGAATTAATTCTTTTTCCGATCCATTACCTGCCATAAGATCCAGGTTAACCATGGATGTTCCTGCCCAGAAATTATACCCTGTAAATCCTGCTCCACTATCATAAACCCCATTTAGTGCCAAGGTAGCATCATTGGCCGTTTTCCAGAAAGTAGCATCAGAGATGGAAGAAAGCGGTTGGGTATCTAAAAGATCTTTTTTACATCCTGCAATCACAGTCAGGAAGGAACATCCCAACACAACTGTTAATTTATATATATAATTTTTCATTTTGTTTTATTTAATTATCCTAACTCCAACAGATTATAATTTCACATTGATACCAAAAGTGTAAATGGCAGTGAGTGGGTAGAAGTTTGGATTATCTCCAGAGCCCTGTCCATTTTCAGGATCCCATCCTTCATAAAAATCGTTGAGTGTAAAAAGGTTCTGTCCGCCTGCAAATACTCTTAATTTTTCCAGACCAATCTTCTTGATCAGGTTGCCAGGTATAGTGTAACCAATCTGAGCATTTTTTAACCGCACGAATGTTCCTGATCTGTTCCAATATGAATTTCTTTGAACATTGGCACTTCCCTGACTTAAATTAGTTATACGCGGATAGATGGCATTGCGATCAGGATTCTGTGGCGTCCAGGCATTATCGTATTGCCATTGCTGAACATTTCCGCCATTATACAAAGCATAAGCCTGGTATGAACCCATTTGAACAGTGTAATCCCCAAGACCTGAAAATAAAACCGAAGCATCAAAGCCTTTGTAGCTCGCATTTAAATTTAAGCCATAGGATATCTTTGGATTGGTATTTCCCAAAATCTGTCTGTCATAAGTGGCATCAACTTTTCCATCCGGAACCCCGTTCGGACCACTGATATCTTTAAACCTGATGTTACCAGGTGCCCCTCCATTTGGCTGGGTAGGATAACTGGATACGTCAGCAGCGTCAACGAACAATCCATCAGCAACGAATCCGTAAATTGGATTTAAAGCCTGCCCCAAAAAGAAGTTAGGAATCACACTTTGAATATTGCCTGCAATTTTGATTACTTTTTGATTGTTGTAAGAGAAATTAGGCGATACGGCAAAGTTAAAGTTGCCAACTTTCGTATTATAAATTAAACTTACTTCTATACCTCTGTTTTGAATGGAACCTGCATTCTGAATAGGTGCACTTAACCCTAAAGTCGATGAGACCGGAACCTGATACAAGATATCTTTAGCTGTTCTATCATAAATATCGACCGTTCCGCTTAGTGTATTTTTAAAGAAAGTAAAATCTAGACCTAGGTTGGCTGTTGTAGTTGTTTCCCATTTAATATCGCGGTTCGCCGCTGCAGTGACGGCGGCTCCCGGAGCAATCACGCCTCCAAAATTATATCGGGTATTCGTACTGATATTGTATTGATAAGGATAATTGGCAATATTGGCATTACCTAAAGAACCATAAGATGCCCTGATTTTCAACTCATTGATCCAGCTGATATTGTCTTTGATAAAGGATTCTTCTGAAAGTCTCCATCCTGCTGAAACTGCAGGAAAGACACCATAGCGATTATCAGGGGCAAATCTTGATGAACCATCGTAACGTACATTGGCCTCAAAAAGATATTTGCCACCAAAATCATAATTAAAACGGGCAAAGTAAGATCGGAAAGCGTATTCATTGGCACTACCAGAAGTTTGCTGGTTAGTAGTCGCTCCGGCATCAAGTTGATAAAGTAAATTATTAGGAAATCTGTCGCGAAAAGCCCTTGAATTATCATCGCGATGCGCTTCCTGCTGGTATCCACCTAAGATAGAAAAATTGTTCTTTCCAAAACTCTTGACATATTTTGCAAGCAAATTAAGTGTAACTTCATTTCCATCGGTATTTGCTACATTTAAACTGTTTGGGCCTACATAGGTTGTTTTATCGATATTAATATCAGCAATATAGGTCGTATTAACACTGGTATAGTAATGATAACCGGCCGTTCCACTTAAATTTAAGCCAGGTATGATGTCCCACGAGAGGGTGGTATTTCCGTAGAAGTTTTTAGCACGAAGGTTATTAAAACCTTCACTGGCCAGCCATGCTTCAGGTGCGAAAAAATCCTGGCGACCATAGGTTCCATCCGATCTTAAGCCTGCGATGGTATTGGGTTCACGCACTGCAAAACCGATAATCCCTCCTATTCCTGCTGCATTGGACTGCGGTTGCGCCTGAACTTGAGAAAAGCCCAATATACTGGTTTTAAGGCTCAAATTATCTTTAATACGGGTATCGATGTTGGCTTGAATATCGTATCGTTTATTGTTGGTTTCAGCTGTTAACCCATTATGATCGCGAAAACTACCCGACAAATAAAACTGGTTATTGCCTTCGCCACCAGAAACATTAACATTGTGGTATTGTTGAAATCCTGAACCTGTGTTGAGTAAATTCTTTAAATGGGGAACGTTGGGGAAATTATCCGGATCGGCCCCACTTCTATATTTCGCCACCACGTCTGCGCTTGCTCCTGTTAGTTCTGCATAAGTCCATGAATCAACAAATTGTGGTAGGCTGGTTATCTTTTCCCATCCAAAATAATTGTTATAACTAATGATTGTTTTTCCTTTTTGGCCACGCTTGGTCGTGATTAGAATAACGCCATTTGCGGCACGGTTTCCATAAATTGCCGCTGATGCCGCATCTTTTAATACCGTCATGCTGGCAATATTGTCTGGCGCGACATCATCCAATGACCCAGCAATTCCATCAATAAGAATCAAAGGACTACTCCCCGAATTAAAAGTACCTACCCCTCTAATGATTACTCTTGCCCCATCACTACCTGGACGACCACCGCCTTGCTGTACCTGTACACCCGGTGATAAACCAGATAGTGCCTGCGATGCCTGGGTAATTGGCCGGTTATCGAGATCTTTTGAAGACACAGTACTGACTGAACCCGTCAGGTTGACTTTCTTTTGTGTACCGTAACCCACAATTACCACCTCATCAAGTTTTTTATTGTCATCGGCCAACTGAACGTTGATCTGCGTTTGCTGGCCTACAGCAACTTCTTTGGTTCCGAAGCCAATAAAACTGAAAACAAGTGTGCCTTTATTCTCTGGAATGCTTAATGCATAATTACCTTGGGCATCACTTTGGGTAACTTTACCAGATTCTTTATGTTTAATTACTACGCCTGGAATGGCTTTGCCACTTAAGTCTGTCACTTTACCACTAATGGTAACATCGAATTTTTTATTATTGTAAAGCTCAGCATTTTCTCCCCTTATGAGGCTGATGCTTGCGCTGGCTGATGCTTTAGCAATTGAACTTGCTGAAAGTATTGAACCGATGGTTAACAAAGTTAACAGTTTGCGCCAGTGTTCTGGCGACTTTGGAATCATTTCCATATTTGGTTAGTTGGTTTATTGTTATTGACGATCAGGAATAGGCATTCAGAAACCTTTTCCTGATAATTTAATTAATAATATCAGCCTTCAATAAGCGGCTAATCAATGGCTAAAATCAAGTTCTTTTTCTTTTCATAAGCGAATTTTAGTAATTGTACAATTCCTAATAGCATCAAAAATGTAAGCGTTGATCATTTTCCGTTTTCAGATCGAAAGATTCCAACTTCATCTCTATTTAAAACTTTTTATAATCACTGAAATATTTGGTTAAATTTCCTTCTTATCTGAAAGCAGGAATGTATTCAAATATAAATTGCAATAGGGACGCTGCATTTATTGTAATCAGACATCTTTTTATATTTTTCCGACCTTAACTATGAGAACAGTATGCAAGCATAATTGCATATATCATTAGCTATCTGCACCCGCTGATCATACATATTCATATAAAAGTCCGATTTGAACACTTCGCTATATGATACTAACTGATCACATTTCTAAATCTATCCCATAATACTATCCGGTGCTAAACATAGTCTACCGAAATAATTATATCAGTCAATAAAATTCAAGGTTTTGTTTTGGGTTTTATATGCACCTGGTGTTAGTCCGGTAATTTTTTTGAATACCCTCGAAAAGTAATGCACATTATCAAAGCCGGTTAATTCCGCTATTTCTTCCTGCTGCTTTTTTGTTGTAATAATTAGATATTGTGCTCTTTCGATCCTTTTTTGGAGAATATAATTTACCGGACTTTGTCCGGTGTACCGATGAAAGAGCCTGGAAAAATAGTCTGTATTCAGGTTAGCTCGATCTGCAAGCTGGCTTACTCTTAACGTTGCTTTTAAATTGATTTGAATATACCCTATTGCATCCATTACTGCTGGAGGATTAAGTATTAACTTATCCTTGTGAAACACCTCGGGTTTAAGGAATTTTGATATCAACAGCAGAATCAGACCCTGCGTTTCATATTGAGCCGAAATACTTTGAAGGTTATTTAATTCTGTATACTCTTTGTAATAAATATCTTTTTCGTAAACCAGGGGATCATGAGATCGGTTAATTCCACGCCCTGGATTTAAGGTAATCAATCTTTTAAAATGAGCGATATCCACATCGTTTGCTTCAATCTCCATGGTTTCCCTGTAGCTGGAAAACAATGATATCCCATCAGCTGATTCTTCAAAAAACTGGACAAAATATTGACTTAAAAAAGTATCACAGTACAGGTCACAAAGCGTAAAGCTGGGAATCAAATACAAAAAGCCAGGTCGCAGATTAACAGCCCCATTTGGCCCTGAAATTATGCCACATCCTTCGTCGATGTAGTATAGCCGATAATAAGGACTGATTACATTTCTAAAATTCCATTTATTACCCAGCTTCACATAATCAACATTCAATAATTGGAAAGAATGTTTGATAAGCTTTTTGTTCATCGTCATGCACTGATGTCTTTGATATCTAAATTGAATTACTTTTGGTCATCAAAATGGATAAGTCAAAAAATTCTGTTAGCCTGTATTTGATAAACATCGCTAAATTCCGATAATGAAAATATACTATAGGGGGGCTAGCAGGTAAAATGAAAGGGGGTAAATGGAAAATTTGGTATTAGAAACCATGTTTTCGTTCATACTAAAGATGTTTTGACAGATAAGAATGGAAAGAGATATGCTTTAGTAATTTAAGATCTGGCAGGCTTATCACGTTTAAATTCTTTGCTCACTGTCAGGTTATTGGAAAACATCTTCCTGTATTTCTGGATATATTCGGATGGATTCATATCAAAAACTTTTCTGAACTGTTCCCTGAAGTATTTGACATCATTGATTCCTACAACGAACATCGTCTCCCTGATTGTGTTGTTGGTGGTAATGAAAATTTCCGCCGCTTTGCGGAGCCTGATAAATCTAATGAAACTGGTTGGTGAATGCCCAGATATGGATTTGATCTTTTTATAAAGATTCTCTCTGGACATTCCTATTTCCTCGGCTAGAACATTGATGTTAAACTCTGGATTCTCCATGTGCTTCTCAACAATTAAAATGCAACTGGCTAAAAAATCTTTGTATGTAGAAGAGATCTTTGAACTATTGGGATTGAGCGTGATTTCACTGAAAAAATACCTTTGTAAATTATTCTTACTTTTTAGAATACCGGCTACTTTGGCAATCAATAAATTTTTGTCGAATGGTTTATTAAAAAGATCATCGGCGCCACTTTCTATACCTTTAAGCCTAAGTTCTTCTGATTTATTTGCAGTGAGTAAAACGATGGGGATGTGTGAAATCGATTCATCTTTTTTTACTGCATGACAAAGCTCAATCCCGCCCATTTTTCCCATCATCACATCGCTGATCACGATATCCGGAAGCAGTTCCTGGATCATCGTCAGCCCACTTTCACCATTCCAGGCTTGTAAAACATGATATCGGTTAGCAAAAATATCGCCTAAATAGCTGGCTATCTCTTCATTATCATCAATAATAAGAATTGTCTTTCGTTCCTCAGCGAAAGAGTCGGCAGGTGTGATGTTTCGATTTTCTTTGGAGGGATTTCCTGCCGGCAACATATGATCGTCTGATGGTAAATTAAAATCTACCAGGTGTTCTGTCACAAATGATAACGAATCTAGGTGCGCATCGCCTTTTAAGATGTCAATTTGAAAGATTGTTCCATTTTGGCCGTCACTGGAACAACTTACCTGGCCCTTATGCATCTCGATAAACTGCTTGACCAAATAAAGTCCAATTCCAAATCCACCTTGAAAAGCCCCGGTTTTGGAGGATTCCTGATAAAACCTGTTAAAAATTTTATCCTTTGATTCCTGGGGTATTCCGCAACCTGAATCCTGGATGCTTAAGCTAATATAGTGTACGCCAACTTTGATTTCAAGTTTTATGCTTCCTCCGTTTGGGGTAAACTTAAAGGCATTTGATAGTAAATTAAAGATAATAACCTCCATTTTTTCCATATCTGCATAAACTGGTATGGAAGATGGTGGTGTTTCCACCTGATAACTGATTAGATTCGTTTTTGCCTGATGATCGAAGCAGAAAAATATTTCCCTTGCAAATTCAACGATATCGAATTTTGATATGTTTAGTTGCGTTTTTTCTGCATCAGTGCGATTGTAATGCATCAATTGATCAACGAGACCTAAGAGCCGTTTTGCATTTCGGTATACAATTCCCAAACTATGATTTTGAACCTGCTCATTGTTCTGATCAAGCAAATCTTTAATAGGGTTTATAATCAGGGTTAGTGGCGTTCTAAATTCATGAGAGATATTGGTAAAAAAAGTTGACTTTCTTTCACTCATTTCTTTCTCTTTTTCACTTTCCAAATGCGCAAGCTGAATCTGATATTTCAGTTGTTCCTGACGCCTACGGTGATTGATATACAGGTAGCAAAGAAATAAAGCCGTAAGCAGATAGCAGGCATAGGCCCACCATGTAAAATACCAGGGCGATTTAATTCTAATGATCAATTTAGTTGTGTGGTTACCGGAAAACCTATCGTCTCTGCTCGCCTTTACTTCAAAACGATAAGTACCCGGGTTGAGGTTGGTATATGTAGCTTTTCGCTGATTACCTACTTTGTTCCACCTCTCATCAAACCCAATTAATCTATAAGCGTAATTTACCTTATTGGGATTTCTATATTCAGGTGTGACGAAATCCAGCGAGAAAATGCTTTGACCATATTCTAAGACTATTTCTTTTGCAATAAGTATGTTCTCCTTTAAAGGCCCTGATTTGTCAGGCGAAACTGATTTGTTGAGAATCTGGAAGTCTGTTAGAAAAACCGTTGGATCAGTCTGGTTTGAATGGATCTGCTTGGGATCGAAAGAAAAATAACCTTTACTTCCTGCGGCGATGATCAGATTTTTCCAACGTGTGAGTGCGGATGGTAGTGAAAAACCATCTGTCTGATCATAATTCCTTACCAATCCTGAAGATGGATCAAGATTGGATATGCCATTTTCGGTAATCACCCATAGCATACCCAAATGATCTTCTTCCAAATCCTTGAATACATTGGAAGCAAAACCGTCTTTTTTAGAGTAAGTGTGGAGCAGTTGTTTGTTTTGATCGTATTGATTTAAACCATCTGTTGTACTAATCCAAATATTTTTTTTTGAATCTATCAGGATATCATTGATCACGTTACTACTTAATCCATTTTCAGTTGTGATGAAACTAAATTTCCGGGTTTTTCTATCCAGTATATTTACACCTCCACCGTAAGTCCCTATCCAAATTTTGCCATCAGCAGATTCGCACAATTTATACGTGTGATTGTTATTTATTGAAGATGGATTTCCAGACTCGTTGTAAAAATGATCGTACTGTCCCGTATTCCGGTTATAAATCTTTATCCCTGCATCGGTCGCGAGGATATAAATGCCTTTATCAACTTCAAGAATATCCCTGAAGACATCTTCATTAAACAGATTTCCAAGAAGAGAGCGATGATGTTGTTTGGTAATAAGGTTTGTCTTTTCGTTGTAGCTATAGAAGCCTTTCTCTGTTAATATCCAAAGTATTTCATCACTGTCCTTGTAAACTTTTGTGATGTTATTGCGGCTCAACCCAATATTGTTTAGTTCTTTTGGAAGCATTTTCACACGACCGGTGTTTTCATTAACACAGATCAGGCCATTTTCAGTTCCTACCCAGGTAGTAAAACGATCAGTGATAATACTATTGACGCTTCCTGTGTATGAAGGCAGGGAATTCAGAACAAATCTCTGGGGCTGATCGCTAGTGAAATACAGTCCGTCCACAGCATTGATCCAGATATTACCTTTATGGTCTTTATAGGAACGCCCGTTAGCATAATTTTCCAGTTTACCAATCCTATTCCATCTTTTGAGAATGAGATCATAAAGGTAAAAACCGCTAGTTTCCCCTACTAAGATTGATGATTTATCCACTATTGAAATACTGTATACAGCATTCTTGCTTGAAGTTGGGGAGGATACATTGGAAAATTTTTCAGTTTTCAAATCAAAATTAAACAGCCCACTCCAATAAGTACCCACCCAGATCGTTCCGTTTGGTGCCAGGCACAGTGACCAGATATCGTTCGGGTTTTTTTCGCCTTTTCGGTGAACCTGAGAAAAGTTGATGAATGACTCGGTTTGAGTATTGAATTTATTCAATCCTGCACTCCAGTTACCTAGCCAAAGGTTATAATGTTTATCTTCAATAATTGCATTGACCGATTTCCCAACCATACCGTTTTTCTTGGATTGATCTTGCCTGTAGATGCGGAATTTTTTATGTTGCGGTAAATACCTGTTGAATCCGTCATCAGTACCTATCCAAACAATACCTTTACTGTCACAAAGTAACGACCATACTTTGTTATTACTTAGTGAGCCTGACTTTTTTTCAAAATGATAAAATCGCTCAAAAGTTTCTGACAGCGGATCAAAGCGGTTAAGGCCATCCATTGTCGCCACCCATATCTTACCTTGTTTATCTTCACACAATGCATTGATATAGTTATTGGTAAGGGAATTCTGATTTCCGATCGTACTCGAATAAATTTTGAAACTAAAGCCATCGAAACGGCATAGTCCGTTTTGCGTTCCAACCCAGATGAAGCCCCTTTTATCCTGAAGTGTGGCGGTGGTATTCTTTGCGGGAAGTCCATCGGCTAATGAATAACTTTTGATCGTGGCCCATCTTGGGTTGTCAAAGTTTGTACTGGCAATCTGAGCTACTGAGTATAGGGAGCTGATTATGAACAGGCAAAATGAAAAAAACATTCTGGTAAGTATAATCATTGACAAAATATCGGTTAGAAATTTGAACTAGATTACGAAGATAGTATGTATCTACACAAATTATATAATCTCTTGATCAATAAATAGCTTAATATGAAATGACTTACTTAAAACGAATCCCACAATAAAACATTATAAGGATCCGTTTAGCAGAATGTTGTTTTTATGAGGTTTTGATTTAAGAACGCTTGATGGATATTTAACCAACTATAAGTATGATATGGTACGGGATGCCGATGATCAAAAGTTTCCTTCATGAATATAGCTAATTCTCATTATCCTTATCGATTCCTCAATTATTTCGAATAATGACTATTGGATTATGACTGCAACCAGGGAATGCTCCCCCGGTCAATTAAGCCCTGTACAACCATATTTTCCCAGAAAGATCTGGGTATACTTTGATTGGCCATCTCGATATTGAGCGCCACATTTTCTGCTTTGGATGTACTCATGGCAATGCTTTTGATTCCAGGAAAATTCCTTGCGTAATGGAAACAAACTACCGCAGGCGATAATCCAAACTGATCGCAAATTTTATAAAAATTAGACCGCCATTGAATCAAGTTTCTGTCTTCCTCGCTACTTTCATCAAGTAAACGATAATTGTAATAATCACTTCCGATCAGAAACCCGCCATTGAATATTGCTGAATTGATTACGGGAATATCCGACCGTTCCAGTTCGGCAAGAAAATCAATTAAGTCAGCTGGATGACTGATAACGGTCAGACTGTTTGCAATCATTACCCAGTCAAGATTAACATCTTTGCAAATGCTGCGTATGATTTTCCAGTCTTTAGCACCAACACCCACAGAGGAGACCTTCCCTTGATCTTTAAGTTCTAAAAGAGCTTTGTAGGCATCAAGAATATCCTGGTACCGCTTTTGGTAGTCCTCATCATTTTTTGCAGCGAAAAGATATTCATCAGGATCATGTATGGAAACATATTCTGAATGATATTCGCCTAGCAACTGATTTCCCTGCTCATAGCACTCCAGTATTCCATCGTAGCTGATGCGCTGTTCCGCGTCATATTTTAGGTCCTTCCAAACCCCTGGTTCAAATGTGGGCTCAGCTCCTACAAGCTCGGTTCTGAACCAACCGAGTTTATTTGATATGATCACCTTAGATCTGTCTACCCTTAAGTCTTTCAAACATGAACCTATTACCTCGAGCGAAAGCCCGGCTCCGTATTTCCCTGCGGTATCAAAAAAAGTTGTTTCTGGAGAACACAATAAAATAGCTTCTACAATCTTTTTCTTATTCTCGAAGGTTTCTGCTTTATAAATATTCCCAAGACCACTCGTTCCAAATACAAAAGGTGGGATATTTACCATAGTTTTGTTTTCTTGTCAATCATTTATACTTGTTGTCTAGTGGAACTGTCCAATTCAAAAATCCTGTCCATCTGTATCCATTTTTCACCCTCTGCTGCGAAAGGCAAAGGTTGCTGAAACTTCCACATCAGGGACTCCCATTGTTGAACCATCTCATTGTTTTGATCCATTATTTCCTTACGTGAAAAAGTAAAATCATCAGTGGTTTCGATAACCATAAAAAGCCGGTTGGCGACCCGGAATATTTCCATTTTTAAAATCCCGGCGTCAATTATACTTTCATTAATTTCCGGCCAGCCTTTCTTGTGATAGTCTTCATATTCTGCAATAAGTTTTACGTCATCTTTGAGATCTAATGCAAGGGCATACTTCTTCATAGGTAATATTTTCAATAATAATTAATAGTGGATAAAACACTCGCCTCAAGCGTGATCAGTTTATGACCGGAAAGAAAGCTAACAACATAACAAAAACCAACTAATACGAACTCTAAATAATTTCGAGCTTATTTAAACATGAATATCACGATCAATGTCCCCATGAACTTACTCTGAATCCATGAGATAAATGTTTTTAAACGATCCTCAGCGGATTGGCATAAGATGCTAACGGCGCATCATTTGGGAAAAATACTTTAAGCCCTTCTGAAGTTCTTTCAAATTTCAGTTCCTGACCAGTGGCAACAAGCTGAACGCACTTGATTGTTCCCGGATAATGTTCACTCCCATTTTTTAGGCTTGTAATCATTGCTGATCCAGTTGCCGGCCATGCCATTACTGTTGCGAAAAGTGTCTTTCCCTTAGTAACAAAACGGATATCCTCTTCAGTGAAAGGTTTGCCCTTGCCCTCGTTAAACCCTTGTGCGCTCAATTCTGCAGCCTGTTGTTGTGCAGGTCCTTCACCAAATATCTTCCAGGGTCTGGTACCGTAAATACTCTCCCCATTTGCTTTCATCCAGACACCAATGTCTTCAACAATTTTTCTTTCCAGCTCATCGATAGAACCATCTCCACGGACAGGTATGCTGAGCATGAGGTTACCGTTTTTGCTGACTACATCTATCAGCGTGTGAATAACCGCTTTTGGGCTTTTGTAGGCTTTTCGGTTGTAAATATCGCGGTTGTAATGCCAATCACCAATGCAGGTACAAGATTGCCATGGTAGCGGCTCAATGTTGTTGCTCTGGCCACGCTCTATGTCCCAAACCATTGCCTTTTTCTGTTCACTATCAAGTATTTTTCCGGTTATCACCGCACTGAGCTTTCCTTTATCTTTAATGCTTTTATTATACATGTGTGCCGCAATTTTCAGACCTGCATCGCTGATCGGCCACATCGGGAACTGTGAATCATCAAAATATATCATATCTGGACTATATTTGTTGATCAGATCAACAGTTCTGTTGTAGAATTTGTCAATATATGCCTGAGTTGGCGGGGTAACACCGTTACCCCAGTGCCACTGTCGGTGAATCATGCCATTATCCTGACTATTTTTGCTAAGCGGATGATCTTGTGCATAGAGTTCCTGGGGATCCAAACCATCCCACCATTTTCCCTTGCCATCTTTTTTCGTCAGTTGTCCATCATAGGGAATTCCGGCGAAAGGTCCTGTTTTATCTGCTCTTTGGGCAGTCTCAAACCAACTCCAGGCATGCGCAGCATGAACACTCACGGCAAATGGTAAATCGTTCTTTTTTGCCGCAGCCGCCCATCCACCAATAATGTCCTTTTTTGGCCCTTGCTTGATGGAGTTCCAGTTTTTCTGATACTTGCTATCATATAAGTCCAGGTTATCATGGTGATTGGCTAGCGCCATAAAATACTTTGCACCAACGCTTTTATAAAGCGTAACCAGCGCCTCTGGATCCCACTTTTCTGCTTTCCAGGTATTGATCACGTCCTTAAAACCGAATTTTGATGGGTGACCATATTTTTCAACATGATATTTATATTTTCTGTTGCCTTCCATATACATTTCCCTGGCATACCAGTCTCCGGCTTCCGGCTGACACTGTGGACCCCAATGTGCCCACATCCCGAATTTAGCATCCCTGAACCAATCCGGCGTTTGATACTTTGATAGGGATTTCCAGGTAGGTGAAAACGGACCAGCTAAAATTTTCTCTACAAAGTCTTTAATGTGGTCATCTTTCAATGTCAAGGCGAAGAGTCTATCAGAGAATAAAAGGGTTGGTAAACCTATGGCAAGGCTTTGAAGCAATTTTCTACGGTTCATATTGTATTTGGTTAGCTTATCTTGATCTTTAAACAAAAATATCAGTGTGCCGTTGCTTATCTTTATAATTTAAAGACCTTTTTTTATACAAATCCGACATCTAACTAAAATAATACATCACTAAAAATGCGTCCGAATTAAGGTGAGTGAAACAGCTGAAAATTGAAAAACTTAAGAAAATAACCTGTCTATCAAATACTCATCTCAATTTCTATCAAAAAACGGTGGAATAATGAAGAAAATTTGAGGTTGACAAGTAGTTGAAATTACACCTTTGATAACTTACGATACCTAATTGATAATCATTCAGATTTTCTACAGAATTGAGTTTTATCTTAGAAGTCATGAAAGTGCTTATTATTGAAGACGAGCCTGCCCTGGCCTCAAACATTGCAGAATATCTTTCCGGGCAAAACTACACCTGTGAGCTCGCACCAACGTTTCAGAGGGCTATGGCTAAGCTCAGTCAATACACTTACGATTGTATTCTGCTTGATATTATGCTACCGGATGGAGACGGAATCAGGTTGCTTGAGCAGATCAAAATGGCTGAAAAGGAAGATGGTGTCATTATTATTTCTGCCAAGGATTCTCTGGATGATAAGATTCGCGGACTGGAAATCGGGGCAGATGATTATCTTACCAAACCTTTCCATTTGTCTGAACTCGCTGCAAGAATGTTTGCGGTCATTAGAAGAAAGAAATTTGACAATACCAACAAAATCAATGTTGGGGATTTAGAGATTGATATACCGGCAAAATGTGTATCTATAAAAGGAAAACAGATTCTGTTAACCAAGACGGAATTTGATCTTTTAATTTTCTTTATCGGAAATTCTAATAAGGTTATATCAAAGGGCGCACTCGCTGAACACCTTTCAGGAGACTATGCAGATATGTTCGATAATTTTGATTTTATATATGCTCATGTAAAAAACCTCAAGAAAAAACTCTCGGATGCCGGTTATGAGCATGAGTTGAAAACAGTATATGGGACAGGATATAAATGGGAAAGATGAACAAGTTATTAAGCAAAACCTTTATATCATTTTCGGTATATGCGTTATTTGTTCTTGCAGCAAGTATTCCGGCCTATCATTATCTCGTAGATGGCATTTGGCTTGCAGAATTAGATGAACATAATCAAATCATTGCAAGCAGGACAGAGCACGAACTTAACCAAATGCACCTTGATGACAAACAACTGCAGGAAAGCATCAAACTCTGGAACAGTATTCAGCCCGGCACCAGTCTAATAGAAACCGGGTTTGATGTGAAGTTGAAAGACAGTCTTTTTATTGAATTCCGACAAAACCCATATCTTAAAAGAGTTGAGATTGACCGTTTCCGGGGACTTCGCAAATTAATCCATATCAACGGCAAGCCCTTTATTTTGACCATAGAAACCAATGTCGAGGAAACTGAAGAAACGGTAGCTGCGATTGCCTTGGTGACTTTAATATTTTTTGTTATTCTGGTTATGGGATTTCTGGTGCTTAATATGAGGCTGTCAAAAAAACTTTGGAAACCGTTTCGGGCAGCATTAAAAAACCTTAAGGAATTTAACTTAAACCACCAGAAACCTATCGAGTTCCCGGCGACAAATATTCTCGAGTTTAGGGAACTCAATCAGGCATTAGAGAAACTTATCGGCCATACGATTTTGGTATACAAGGGGCAAAAAGAGTTTACTGAGAATGCCTCTCATGAATTACAGACACCACTCTCTATCATCAAAGGAAAGCTTAACCTATTACTTCAGGATGAGCCGGTTACCCAAAGACAGTATCAGCTCATCGAAGATATTGATTTAGCAATCGGCAGGATTACCAGAATAAACAGGAACCTGTTAATGCTTGCAAAAATAGAGAATAACCAATTCGATAATACGGAGCAGGTTAACCTTAGTGAAACATTATTGATGGCTAAGAGGGAACTCAAAAATAATTACCGATTGGATGAAACATTATTTATAGAAAAGATTGATACAGGAATAACGGTTTCCGCGAATCAGACCCTGATTGAGATTATGGCAGGAAACCTGATTTCCAATGCCATCAGGTACAATACGGTAGGTGGAAAAATAACCATTTCATTAACAAAAGCCCAGCTTACCATCAGTAACAATGGCATCAATTCACTTCCATCCGAAAAACTTTTCAGGCGTTTTTCTTCCGCTAGCCACTACGGAAGCGGACTTGGGCTGGCAATTGTAAAAGAAATCTGCATAAAAAATGGCTGGGAAGTGAATTATACCTTTACTGAAGATGTACATATTTTTAACGTATCTTTTCAAAGAAAATAGGAATTCAGAATTAATTCTAAATCTCATCGGACTATTGTAATAAAACATCAATAACCTTATGAGACGATTATTTATATTATCACTTCTTTGCCTGAGCCTTAATGTAGTGGCGCAGCAGACGACTGACACGACTAAGACAGCATTTACACCAATTGATTCCCTCTCATTTATCAGATCAAAAAGAATGTCAGACAGCGACCTTCAAAAGAAAAAGGAGGGCACTTTTATAACGGGGATTCCGGATTTTTCTTCTGATCCGGTTACAGGTTTTGGCCTTGGTCTCCGAACCAATGTGTTTTGGAACGGCAATCACGAAAATCCATTGTTTGCTTATACTCCTTACCTGATGAGGTTAAAAGCGAACGCCGCGTATTATACCTCCAATGCCAGGGAACTCGTACTATCTTTAGATGTACCTTATTACAAAGGCTCAAGATGGCGATTCAAGCTCGATTTCAAAGCCCAACAGAATCCATCTAATTTATATTTTGGATCAACTCAAGTTACTTTAGGTGAACTGCGCTTGCCATCAGCAGTGGCCGGCTCAGCAGGCTATGCGACCTATAGCGAATTCGACATCGCCCGTAAGACCCTTCGTCCGGGTGGACCCGGGGAGCCCGCAACAGCAGTAAGCGATGCACTTTCTAACCGCTTTAGGGAAACCGAATTTATGCTAAACCTAAAGGCCGACTATGCGATTGGAAAGGGTGTCTGGCGGATAATGGGGGGCTATGAAATTCAACACCTCGCCTACGCTACATTTGAAGGGCTGGAAACCGACGCGGTTGACCCCATTTCCGGGCAAAAGACAAAGGCACTAAACGGCACTTCTCTTTTGCGAAGGGATTTTGAGCAAGGCAAAATTTCAGGGCTAGAAGGCGGATGGATTTCAATTTTGCAGACTGCATTGATATATGATACCAGGGATTTTGAACCTGACCCTACAAAAGGGCTCTATTTCGAGGCTGCGAACGAGTTCTCTGGTAAATTCGTTGGTTCACAGTTCAATTTCAACAAACTGTTTTTACAGGGTAGATTTTACCAAAAACTTCCGGTAGGGAAAAGAACAGTATTTGCAGCAAGATTAGGGGCAGGGAATATTTTTGGAAAGCGGGCTCCTTTTTTTGAATTCCAGGACCAGTGGAGTCCGGATGGAAGTATCAATAGCTTGGGTGGCAGGCAGTCGCTCAGAGGCTACCGGGCGAACAGGTTTCTGGCGAGATCGGTTTGGTTCGCAAACTTTGAGCTCAGGGCCAGAATAGCCGAGATGAAGTGGGGCAAACAAAATTTTGGCTTTGGGATTGCGCCTTTTTTCGACGCGGGGACTGTTCGGGACAGATGGCAGGACATCAGCTTTAAAAACATCAAAACCTCTTACGGTGCGGGAGCCAGAATTTCCTGGAACCAATCCACCATTTTATTCTTTGACTATGGAATTTCAAAAGAAGATAAGCTATTCTTCTTTGGTATCGGTCAGATATTTTAAATTAAGACACCACTTATTACCATGATCCTTTGATGCAAATTCAGGATTAGCTTTGCATTAAAGAATCATGTTTAAATGATCTAAGAATCTTTATTTACCGAACTCCAAAACTTTGAAAGTTCCTGAAATTATTTTTGGCCGCTGTCCTTCAACAGTACTTTTCTCAAAACTTGCTGTTGGAAGAAATATATGATGGGTAACATTATCAAGTGCAATTGTTCTGGCACCAGCGTCTGATTTTATAGTTTCTTCTACCACAAATTTATCGGCCGAAACTTCTCTCACTACGGTGATTGTCCCTTCCCCGTTCGAGCTGTAAGCTAATTTTGTTGCTGCATCAAAAACCACTCCGTCAGCACCATCACCGATTGGTAATTTAGCTAAGTGTTCACCCGTTCTCGCGTCTAAAACAAGCATTACTTTATTCGAACAAACCGTAAAGAGCCTCGAAGTAGCCCGGTCAATGGCCAAACCTGAAGGTTCTTCTCCACCAAGGAGTTTATGGCGGAATAACACTTTGAAAGTTTTACTATCAAAACAAACAATCTCATTTGTATCTTCAATGTTTACATAAATTTTTCCTTTTCCATCAGATACACCAGCCTCCGGCTTTCCTTCCAATGGAATAGTGGCTACCGCTTGATCGGTCTGTGGGTCGATAACAGTCGCATCATGGCTTTTTCCATTGAATACAAATACTTTCTGCGAATAGTCATCATAAAAAGTAGCATCTGGGTTTTGGCCAACATTAATCTGCGACATCACAGTTAAGTTTCTTAAATCGAAAACCGTACATGTTGCTGTTTTACCATTGGTGGTATATCCCTTGCCCAAGGCACTTACGACAGCTATTCCATGTACACCTTGTGTATTATGGATTACACCAACCGAATCGCCTGTATTTCTGTTCAAAACATTTACCTGTGTTCCGTGAGAAACAAAAAGGTTATTATTCTTTTGATCGACAGTGAGATAATCCCAACCACCACTGCTCCCAATGGTGTGTGTAGCTAATAAATGAATACCTGTTTTCTTTTGTGCATTTACTGATAGGCCGGTTGCAATCAACAAAGCCATCGTTATAAATTTCTTTTTCATCTGTTTAAATTTGTTCTTTTTTGTGATGTTGGTATGATGATTTAATCATTCCATTGTGTGATTTTCAAATCGTGGCGACTTCCTTTTATTTTTGAGTTGAATTTTCTAATGGCTTGTTTGAATAAAGTTTACGGATAAGGCTTGGGAGTGCAACCAAAAGCAGTGGCAGGGCTACAATAAACCCACCAATTACAGCAATGGCCAGTGGTTGGTGAAGTTGTGCACCGGCGCCAATGCCCAATGCTAACGGCATCAGCGCAATAATCGCCCCTAGTGCGGTCATTAATTTAGGCCTTAACCGGGTCGAAATAGCGAACGTGATGGCATCATCTACGTCTTTATCGTGCAACGACTCCTTAAACTGTAAAAAAGTAAAAATTGCATTTTCGCCGATAATGCCCACAATCATAATTAGCCCGGTATAACTGCCCACATTCAGTGGAGTAGCTGTTATAAAAAGCGCCAAATAACTACCTGAGATTCCTAAAACAGAAATCAGAAGTATCAGAAATGCGATTTTAAAATCCTTGAAAAGGAATAAAATCACACTAAAAACCAGTAAACTTGATGCAATAAGAATGGTCAGCAATTCAGAAAAAGACTGTTGTTGCTCTTTGTAAGCACCACCATATTCAATGTGATAGCCTGAGGGCAGGTTCACTTTTGATTTTATGGTTAACTGAATATCCGTCATCACACTTCCCAAGTCGCGGTTATCTAACCTGGCGGTAATGGCACCAATGGTTTGCAGGTTTTCCCTTTCCACTTCTGCACTGCCCGATTTAAGTTCAACCTTCGCCAAACTCTGAATGGGAATAGCCGTTCCATTAGGTAAAAAAATCTTCATCCTCGATATATCAGAAATACTAAATTTTCTACTGCCCGGATAAACCATGCGGATTGGCGAAAGCTGTTGTTTATCGTACAAATCGCCGATAACATTACCTTGCATGCCCGTTTGAATTTGTAACTGAAACGATGCCGGCGTTATACCATATTGAGCAAGCATTGCGAAATTAGGCTGAACATTTACGGTTGGGCCAGATAATACAATCCCATCAAACACATCGGCCGTTCCGCTTACCTTTGAAACCAGATCGGCTACCTGTTTTGATAAGCCCTGTAATTTTTGCTGGTCGTTACCAAAAATTTTAATCTCGATTGGCTGAGTCGAACTCATTAAATCGCCAAGCATATCGCCAATCACCTGGCCAAAATCAACCACTAATGCAGGCTGTGTACTTTCAACATGTGTTCTGATCTCAGAAATTACCTCACCTGTACTTTTTGTTCTGTTTGGTTTGAGTTGAATCAGGTAATCCCCTGTATTGGGCTCGGTAATGAAAAAGCCCATTTGTGTTCCCGTTCTTCTCGAATAGGCCTGCACATCAGGTATTTTAACAATTTCTTTCTCCACTTCTTTCAACATCCTATCGGTTTCTTCAAGCGATGTTCCTGGAGGCGATGCGTAATCCAAAACAATACTCCCCTCATCCATTTCTGGTAAAAATCCTGTTTGTAAGCGAGGAAAAACGACTGCAATGGAAGCTATTAAGATCAATATAAAAACAAAACTGATATACGGTCGCTGAATAAAATAACGCACCCAATTTTGTGGCTTAACTTCATGAACAACAGCTTGCTTGCCTGATGCATTATTGTGTGAATCTTTTGTGAGCAACAGATAAATTACGGGTAAGCCAATCCAGGTTACAAAAAACGAGCAAACCAGGGTAACAATCATGGTATTGGTCATTACCTGGAAATAAGACCCTGCAACCCCTGTCATAAGTACAAAAGGAACAAAAATCACGATGGTACTAATCGATGAACCGAGCATCGCAGGAAAAAGATAATGAATCGCCCTTCCAAGTAAAGGAACAGTGGGTTCATCAGGATACTCCTCGTGTGTACGATGGATTTGTTCTACTACTACTATAGCATCATCAATAATTAATCCAATAGCCGCTGCAATAGCGCCCAAAGTCATGATATTTAGAGAGTAACCGATAAAATAAAGTACAATTGCCGTTAAGCACAGCGTTACCGGAATGGTAATTAATATGGTTGCGCTGGCTTTAAGCGAACGCAGGAAAATAATGGCGACAATGATGGCCAGTACTAATCCTATCCATAAACTATCACGAACGCTTTCGACCGATTCGTTTACGAATTCGGCTTGTACGTAATAGGGTTTGATGGTGATCCCCGCAGGAAGTATGGTTGCGAGCTGACTAACCTTTGCGGCCATTTGACTCGAAAGGTCAACAAGGTTGGCGTTAGGCTGTTTAATAACGGCAATCAGAATTCCGTCTTTACCATTTGCATTTATTCGGGTATATTCTACACTTTGTTGTATGTTAACCTCGGCAATATCGCCAACTTTTATTGTACGGTTTCCCTTTCTGGTGAGGACGAGATCTTCGAGGTCAGTTTTGGTTTTTACCGTTGCATCGGTAATTGAAAGGTATAAATAATTATGGTCGGCTAAGTAACCGTTCGATTTTATAAAATTGGTCTGTGAAAGGACAGTGCTAATTTGATCTGGCGATATGCCGAGCGTTTGCATTTTAGCCACATCAAGCTCGAGCCAAAACTCTTTACTTTTTCCACCGATTACACGAATTTCAGATACACCCGTGACTTGCGAAAGAAAAGGTTTCACGGTATAAGTGGCAATTTTTTTCAGCTCTGATGGTGAATAATCAGGACTCTCCAAACTATAGCCGCTCACAGGTAAAATCGAGGGGTTCATTTTCTCAACCGAGATGTTTACCCCTGCCGGCAATGTTGCGCTGATTTTTGCAATCTGCGATTCGATTTGTTGCTGGCTTAAATTGATATCTGCTCCAGGATTCATAAATGCCGAAAGCTCGCAACTTCCGCGACTCGTTTTACTCCGAACCAGTTGCAGATTTGGCACTTGCTTTACCGCATTTTCCAACGGACGTGTAACCGTCACCACCATTCTATCAACTGGTTGCAGTTCAGCATCGGCAATAATTTTAATCTTCGGAAAAGTGATTTCGGGGAAAAGTCCAGTTTTCAGTTGCTGAAAAGAATAAACGCCTCCAACCAGAATAATGACCAGTACGGCCAGAATAGGATTTCTATGAGAAATAAAAAAGTTCTTCATGGCTATTTCTGAATCTTAACTTTAGCCGTATCGGCAATTCCATAGTTACCAGAGGTAATAATTCGATCTGTTTTCAAAAACTTAGGACTCACTACTTCCGTTGTATTGCTATTTTCGATGCCTTTCTTAACATTTACTTTTATAGCCGTAGAATCGTTGATGAGTTTCATTACCCAAAACTCATCTTCCGTTTCATTAGCTAATACTGCAGATTTTGGTAGCACCTGGGTATTTGGGTGGCTGAGTTTGCTCAGTCTTACTTTTGCAATCAATCCTTCCGGGATATCTTTTCCTGAAGAAACTTTAATAATATATCGTTGGGTTTGCGCCAGTGAATCTACAGCAGGCATTGTTCCGGAAACGACACCAGTTAACAAAGTTCCATCGGGTAACAATACATTCAGGTTTCCGTTTTGCTTGATGATTTGGTTGAGCTCGTAAGGCAAATCTAACAGAAACACTAAGCTATTGCGATTGCTGATGGTTGCTAAAGCCTCGCCATCTTGCACATAATCGCCTTTTTGATGATTAACCTGAACAATAATCCCGCCTTGCTCTGCCCGAATATTTGAAATTCCTGAAAACTTAAAACCCGGGTCGAGTTTGTTAACGGTATTACCAATCGACCTTGCCTCTTTAGTTATAAGGGTAAAAAGATTTTGTCCGCTGCCCACTTTTTGACCAGTTTGTGCGTTTGCTTTTTCGATATAACCGTTGATATTTGCCTTTACAAGGCTCTTTTCTAAATAAGCAGATACTGCAGAAAGCTCAACATATTCGGCTAGTGAGCTGTCGCCCGCATGTGTAATTTGTACGGGTGTAACCGGAGATGACATATCTGCTGTAGCTTCAGGTGCTGAACTGTTACAAGAAGAAAACATGATTATGACAACTAGGCTGCCATAAATCAATTTTAAATATTTGTTCATTATCGGTTCCAATAATTATATTGATTAATCAATTTTAAGCGGTTTATGGTAGTTTGTCTCAGCAGGTTTTGTGCAGACATATAATTGTTAATTGCGATTACAAAATCAGCCACCCGCAAATCACCTGTATGCATCAGTTTACTATCCACATCAATTAATCCTTTACTAAACTTTATTTGCTCGTCAATTTTTCCAAAAAGTGCATCGGTTTGGTCAATTTGCTGACGGATTAAGTTAAGTTGTTGACTTTGTTGCCGAACAAAAAACTCCCTATAATTTGATATAGTTTCTTTTGCCAGATTCAGTTTGTTAAACTGCATTTTTTTCTGACGGCCATCGTAAATCGGGACAGAAAATGTAAACCCTACACTGGCTCCAAAATTTTTATATGGCTGGAGCACTAACGATGAGTTATAACCTCCATTGGCATATACGCCAAGTTTTGGTTGATAATTTAATATGATGGAACTCCTTTGATTTTCATTCTTCAAGCTATCCAGTTCAAATTTCCTTTTGAAAAAACTCGTTTCTGAGAAAAGCTTATCCGATTTAAGTTTCGGCTCCTCTAAACGAACTGAGGTGGTATCGGTAATTCCGGATAAATAATTTAGGGCAGCCAAATCATTCTTATACTGCAAAGCTGCTTGTTGTAAGCCTAATTCCTGCTGTTGTAGGGTAACCAAAAACGTTAAATATTCTGATTGCTTGTAAATATTACTCCTGGTTAATGTTTTAAGCAAGGTTTCTTCCTTTTTAAGTAAAGCAACCACCTCACTATTAAAATAAACCTGTTCTTGACTGGCAAAAGCTAAAATATATTGGTCGGCAATGGAACGATTTAAATCGAATGTGGAAACTTGACTTGCGTACCTGATGGAATCGCTTTGCAGTTTTACGCCCTGCAGTTGGTTGTTGATGCGTTTCTTATTGAGTAAATCGTAATTCACATTTAGCAAGGCATCTAAAGATTTCCCGTTCGTGATCACCTCATCATAACCATAACCATGAATTATGGGTGCATACAATCCGCTTGAAGATCCGGTAACTTGTGGCTTCCCGGTGGCCTGAACAACAAGGCTGTCGATGCCTGCCGATTTACGTTGGTTTTCCAGATCCTTAAGTAAAGGACTGGAGATTTTTGCCTGGTTAAGAAAAAATTCAAGATTTTTTGCTGGCGCCTGTGCTTTCACGAAAAGTGAAGTGCTAAAAAGTACAACAATGGAAAAATATTTGAATTTCGTTCTCATTTGCTAAAATTTATTCCGCCATGGAAAACTTGTGCAATTCTGCTAAAAGTTTAGCCGGGCATTACCTTTGGCATATTTAAGTGGAGTTGCTTATAAATTTAAAATCTTCCGGAAAACACTAGGCCTGATGCTCCAGGCTGGTAATATGGCATCAATGTAAATTTGCTTTCTTTGTTTTTATTGAATATCTGTTTCATGTAAGGGTAAACCAAATAAGCAATCTTGGTAGATGCAATCCCGAATCCGGCGCCGGCAACCACATCACTAAACCAGTGTTTATTGTTGTACATCCTTAATGTTCCGGTGGCAGTGGCTACGAAATATCCGGCATAGCCAATCCAGGGATTGACATCCTTATATTCCTGATGTAAAAATTCTGCAGCCATAAAAGCAGATGCGGTATGGCCGGAAGGAAATGAATTTTCTCCGTTATTATTGGGTCTCATCCTGCCAACGCCCTGCTTAACAAAGTGAGTAGAAACCCCCATAATTGCCGCAGAAGTTACATAAAGCATCGAGGCATCAAACAGATTATGTTTCCCTTTTATGCCAGAAAGATTTAGCGCATAAACTGCTGCCGCCGGTGCAAACTGTAAATAATCATCTACGTGAGCTGCAAACAAAGGATGATCTTCCTGTAATTCTGCTTTTGTACTCAAATCAAGCTGTTTTAAAGCACCATTATCATATACAGCTGCAAAACCATAACCTACCAAAACAGCCGGAGCGATGAATGAGATCACTTTAAATTTCTTTTTGGGAATAGGATTACCAGAATACCATCTTCCCAGGGAATCCGGATTGGGCGTGTTTTTTAACGAATCTACATTTTGGGCAAATGAAGATAATGTTGCTACTACAAGCAGCAACATGATATAAAAGTACTTAGCCATACTAAGGTTTTATAGGATTACCTTTCGCATCAAACAACAAGTCTTTTCCTTTTACTTCGGCCTCATAGCTTACGCTACCATCAGCTTTTGTAATTTTAGCAGCCTCGGTAATTTTCATACCTTTTAGCTTAAGGATTACAGCTGCCGGAAACTCACTTGTTTTGATTGCAACTTCTGTTTCCAATAAAGACCCGGCTGCAGAATAAACTTCTGAAGTCTCTTTGCCATTTAAGCTAAAGCCAGCCTCATAATTTTGTTTTTCCATCTCCCATCTTACCTTTGCACCGGGATGATTTTTTGTAAAAGCAGTTTTAACCGCAGCCGGTACTTTTGCCGCTGCAACTTTCTGTGCGAATGCAGCGGTGACCATACCGCCCATTAATAAAAAAATTCCAAAAATCTTTTTCATAGTTTTTATTTTCATCAAAACTATAAGGCAATTATGTAGGAATTCTGTAGTTAAGCCTAGCGATCAAAAAAAAATAGAAAAAATATGTAATTCGTTTATTTGCCGGTAAGTAATCTGATATCCATACAAGTTACATACCTGTTTTGTAATGGCCAATCCAAGTCCCATGCCTTCAGACTCGCTTGATTTTGAGAACCTGTCAAAGAGCCTGTCTTTCCCGCTAAAATCCTTTCCTGTGTTGGAAATAACAAGTGTGGTTTCAGTGAGTTCTATCGAAATCTTTCCACCATGTTGATTGTGTCTTACCGCATTACTAAAGAGATTATTTAGCAAAATATCTGCAAGATAGCGGCTCATGATTACTGTTTTATTGCTCAAATCAACCTCCGTAGTTAAGCTATCCCTTTCAAAAAGTTCATGAAACTGCCTCACTTTGGATGCTATTAAAACTTTTAAATCGATTTGCTGTGCATCGGTAATTAAGTTGTTTTCGATTTTAGCCAGTAGCAGCAGGGATTGATGCAGCCGCGAGAGCCTACCTGTTGCCTGATAGATGTCTTCTAGCAGTGTGCCTTGCTGGGCGGTAAAGGGTTCGGTCTGCAAAAGCGAATCAAGTTTTGAATTGATTACCGCTAGAGGAGTCATCATTTCGTGCGAAGCATTATCTGTAAAACTCTTGAGCTCCCTGTAATCCTTTTTCACCCGGTCAGCCATGGCATTTACCGATTGGTTAAGCTCAATGAATTCATCTATTTTTGTGGTATCGCTATTTAGTGATTCCATTTTGGTCACTTCAAAAGATTTCATTCTTTTAAGTGTGTTATAAAATGGCATCCAGAGTCTGCTCATTACAAAGCGGTTAATTAGAAATAGTGAGATGAGTAAAACCAGCGTCACCCCTAAGGTGATCAGCAGGATTACCCTCACTAAATCTTCGGACTCTACCCTTGATTTGGTAATGGTTACCTGAATGTCCTTGCCTTTTAATCGGAGCGTAGTAACCAGACTTCTTCCGGGTTCCTGCTCGTTCTCATTTTGGTTTAAGTAGGTCGTATTGCTAAACTCCCGGATATCGTTAGTATCCGCGGGCAATTCGCGATAGGAAACCTGCTGATCGAGGTAACTTGCCGGAAGAGGCAGCTTTTGATAAGTCCTGGTGTATTGCCTGATCTCATCTTCCTCTACTGCTAAATCCTTGTCCAGTTTATTGGTGAGGATCAGGTGGATAAAGAAATAATAGATTATTCCGGTGATCACCAGGATAATGGAAGAGGTCAGGATATTGACCCTGTTATATCGGGTAGATAACTTCATGCATCTGTAAATTTATAACCGATGCCATAAACAGATTTAATATAATCCTTTGCACCTGTCTCTGCCAGTTTCTTTTTCAGATTTTTTACATGGGTATAAATAAAATCGAAATCATCCGACAGATCCATTTCATCTCCCCAAAGATGTTCTGCCATCGCATTTTTTGTCACAACTTTATTTTTATTGGATAACAAATAGACGAGCAGATCAAACTCTTTTCTGGTTAGGGTAAGTTGGTTATCATTCAAAGTAACCATCATTGCAGCTACGTCCACTTTAATCTCATGGAAAGTAATCACATTATCTCCATCAAAATTTTTCCTTCGTACAATCGCACTCACCCTTGCCTTCAATTCTGAAAGATGAAAAGGCTTAACTAAATAATCATCAGCTCCCAGATCCAGTCCTGAAAGTCTGTCCTCAAGAGAATGCCTGGCAGAGATAATCAGTACACCATCCTTTTTATTGGATTTCTTCAATTTGGATAAAAGTTCCAGCCCTTCGCCCCCCGGTAAACCGAGATCTAAAAGGATGCAGTCATAACTATAAAGTTCAATCTTTTCACTGGCCGTATCGAAATCAGGAGCATGTTCACAAATATTCCCCTCTCCGGTAAAGTAAGCAAAAATGCTTTCGTACAAGGCCTGCTCATCCTCAACAATCAGTATTTTCATTTTTTTTAATCTAAATGTTATATTTAAAACGGATAAACTTTACAGGTCAGTTATTCAACACGGCTTTTAAGCTTTGCAATATTAAGCGCTTTTTTTGGCTGAAGTTTATTTTTCCCATAATCAGTAAAATATATATGAGCTGATAACATGTTCAAATTTAATTTATCCCATTCAACATCGGTATAAAAAAGATTGAGATTTGTCTCCCATTCCGTTTTTAGCCGCCTTGCGTAATCCTGATAGTCTAGGAGAGAAAAGTGGTAGAAATCAGCATCACAAATCACCTCCTCTAATTTGCCTACCGGATGTTGCGGAAATTTTGTCGCGACAATACATTTTTTAACAAGTTCTATCTTTTCTATTGCTAACCCATTAGCCCCTAAAAATTCTGCTGCAATTCTCGCGCTCTCTTCTTCGTGCCCCCAGTATTTCTCAGTATAACCGACATCATGAAGAAAAGCGGCAAGCTTTAATATAAAAATCTCATCCTCGCTAAGCCCTTCTGCCTTCCCGATTCTCTTTACTCCATTCACGACCATTAAAGTATGGCCGAGGTTGTGAAAATACATCTGGAGAGAAAGTCTATTACGAAGACAGTCCTTCACAAAGGTTGCCACTGTCTTCAAAAGAATTTCATTCTTCATATTTTATGTTAAATACTGACAAGAATAAGCTTCAAATCTGGAGAAATTCTGTAGCACGCGTGCAGCCACAAAGTAAAATATCACAAGTATGATTTGTCACCTTTTTTTCGATGTTCTACAGTTTGTCTACAGATTTGAGCGTTATTTTTATTCTTATTACCAAACAGAAATCATGTGGAAATATTATGCAATTCTTTCTGCCTTTTTTGCGGCAGCTACCGCTATACTTGCTAAAATCGGAATCAAGGGGGTGAATGGAAATCTGGCTACAGCGATACGGACGCTGGTCATTCTATTTATTGCATGGGGAATTGCGCTGGCAAGCGGGGAAATTTCTGAGCTGAAAACCTTGAGCAAAAATAATCTTATTTTTCTTGCTTTGTCCGGTGTGGCAACCGGTCTTTCCTGGATTTTTTATTTTAAGGCCTTGGAAACAGGGAATGTTTCTAAAGTAGCACCGATTGATAAGCTTAGCGTTGCCATAGCAATGGGCCTTGCTTTTCTTATCTTAAAAGAACCAATCGAAACCAAAACTTTAATCGGAGGACTGATGATTGTCGGCGGCAGCCTGGTGATTTTGCTGTAATGATCATATGATTTTATTGGGTTTGGTAGGGGTATTCAGAGGGGCTTAAAGCCGGGTTTTGCACATTTGTTTTTTCTACTGGATATAAACCGCTTTCCATCCCTTTTGTTCTGTTATTTTTTTTCTCAGATCAACATTGATGATCAATCCTCTGTGAGATATGCCTACAGAATTGCTACAGATTTGGCCTTTACATTCGCGCAACTTGATTTCAACTAATTTTATGAACCTTCTACATCATTAATGAATAAAATTACCAAATTTTTCAGCCACAGGTTCTCACCTGTTCTTCTTGCAGCTGTAATGCTATGCAGCATTTCTTTAATGACCAGAATTGCACTTATGCTATTTTCTGTTCACAACATAGACTGGTCAATTGCTAATGTTGTGAGGATATTTATGATTGGGATTCTATACGATATGGCAGCTGCTTCATTCGCCTGCATACCAATAGTTATATACCTGTGGATTTTCCCTGCAAGATGGTATCGGAAAAAAGTAAGCAGAATATTGCTATTTGTGTATTTCTTTATTGTGGTACTTACCCTTATGTTTAACGCCGTATCAGAATGGTTTTTTTGGGAAGAATTTTCGGTCAGGTATAATTTTATAGCTGTAGATTATCTTGTTTACACCACCGAGGTCATTGGAAACATCCGTCAATCCTATCCGATTAATACGATACTGGCTATAATGATTTTGTTTGCTGTGGTAGTGGTATTTCTGCTTCGCAAATTGATCTGGGTGGAAAACTATGTTGAGCAGCGCTTCAAAAAAAGAAGTGTGTATGCTCTTTTACTGCTGACGCTGCCAGTTCTGGTCTATTTCGGACTAAGCCATAAATGGAAATACCTGAGCAGCAATCAGTATGTTAACGAGCTGTCTGGAAATGGTATGTATGATTTTGGTTTCGCTTTTTGGAATAACCAACTTGATTACAACACTTTTTATAAAACATTACCGATATCAAAGGTGGAATCTATCATCCAGCATATCCTAAATAAAGCAACAGACAACACAAAATTCACTTATACTACCAGAATGGTAGATAATAAGCAGCAAGAAAACAAAATGAATGTGGTGCTCGTTAGTGTGGAGAGCCTGAGTGCTGAATTCTTGGGCAGCTTCGGCAATAACCAGCACATCACACCAGAACTGGATAAGCTGGCAGAAACAGGGATGCTTTTTACCAACCTTTATGCTTCAGGCACCCGCACCGTCAGAGGTTTAGAAGCGCTTTCTCTTTGCATTCCTCCAACACCGGGGCAGTCCATTGTAAAACGTCCGGATAACCGGAACCTTTTTACCCTGGGCAGTGTTTTTCGCTCCAAAGGATACCATTCCAGATTTATCTATGGCGGATATGGATATTTCGATAACATGACAGAGTTCTTTTCTAATAACGGTTATGAGGTAACTGACAGAAGTGCTTTAAGTGATTCGGAGATACATTACTCGAATATCTGGGGTGTAGCAGATGAGGATTTGTTTACACTTTCATTGCGTGAACTGGATAAAGACTATCAAAATGGCAAACCATTTTTTGCGCAAGTCATGACTGTTTCCAATCATCGTCCCTATACTTATCCCGAAGGAAGAATAGATATTCCCTCCAAAACAAGTAGAGAGGGTGCGGTGAAATACACAGATTATGCAATCGGAAAATTTATAAAGGAGGCACGCCAAAAACCATGGTTTTCCAATACGCTGTTTATTATTGTAGCAGATCACTGTGCTTCCAGCGCAGGAAAGGTAGAACTGCCGGTAGACAGATATCATATTCCCATGATTTTTTACGCACCTGGTCATATTGCACCGTCGAGATTTGAGAAACTTACAGCGCAGCTGGATATTGGCCCCACTATTCTGGGTTATCTGAACTTCAGTTATCACAGTAAGTTTTTTGGCCATGATGTTTTTAAAATGGAAGATACCGAACAAAGGGCATTTATCAGTACTTATCAAAGCCTTGGTTACATACGAGATGGAAAACTTGTGGTACTTGATCCCAATAAAAAAGTAAATACTTTCCGTCCGGATTTTAAAACTGGTGGTTCTACAAAAATCCCCAATGATGAAAAGTTAACAAATGAAACAATCTCTTACTATCAGCTGGCTTCATTTCTCTATCAGAAAAAACTTTATCAACAGGAAAAATGATAACAATAATAGTGTGAATCCTATTTGTAAGGACATTTACACAATCTACAAAAATCAAGCTTAACTAAAACTTCAGTTTTCCAACAGAATCGCCACTGATATTTGCAGCATCAGTTCATTAACCCATTACCATGCGCCATTACTTATTTATATTTTTCCTCTTCTTTATTTCCATTAACGCCAATGCTCAAACGGCTAAAGCTAAAATAACCGGAACGGTCCTGGATGCAACCACAAAAGAACCTATTGATTTTGCCACCATTACCGTTTTTAAGTCGGGTACAAAAAGTGTAGTCAATGGAATAAGTTCTGATGCTAAGGGAAGTTTTACTGTCTCAGGGCTTCCAATTGGCGTTTACAATGTTTCGGTTGACTTCATTGGCTATAAAGCGCAAACCTTTCCTGTAACTTTGAGCCAAACATCCTCCGCCATTTCTTTGGGAACTATTTTACTAGCCTCAACCATAGATCAACTGCAATCGGTTACCATAACTGCTAAAACACCAATTATTGAAAACAAAATAGATAAAACAATATATAACACAGCGAAAGACCTTACAGCGCAAAATGGCGTAGCCTTAGATGTTTTGAAAAAAGTTCCGATGGTAAGTGTAGATATCGATGGAAATGTAGAATTGCAAGGTAGCGGAAGTATTCGGTTTCTGATAAACGGCAAGCCATCAAGTATATTTGGTGCAAGCCTGGCTGATGCATTGCAATCTATTCCGGCAAGCCAGATTAAAAGCGTGGAGGTCATTACCAGTCCGGGCGCAAAATATGATGCTACCGGTACAGGTGGGATAATCAATATTGTATTAAAAGACAATAAATTTCAGGGAATAAACGGTACTGTGAATTATTCTATTGGTTCCAGACTTCAGAATGGTTCGGCAAACCTGAATGTTAAAAAAGGAAATTTTGGAGTTGGTATTTTCTTTAGTGGCAACCAGCAGTTTAACACTGTTGCTAAAAGTTCTTCCAACAGAACATCCTACAATTCAACCAGAGAAACCATTAATAATTTCTTTCAAGATGGCAGTAGTTAGCAGAAAAGGGGTAGTTACCAAACAGGCTTAAATTTAAACTGGAATATTACGCCAAAAGATGAGCTTACAGCCACTTTAGGATACAATCATTTCAACAATAATACGAATGGAACAACTAACCAGATTCAGCAATACCTGCTCGCGACATCGGGAAACAACATTTCTGATTTGAGGAGTTTAAGAAATTCAACCAGTAATTTTAGTGCCAACTCCACCGATGTGAGCCTGGCTTACAAAAAGACTTTCAAAAAAGAGGGCCATGAAATGGACTTTCTGTATAATGCAAGTTTTGGCAATAATCTGGTAAAAGCTTCACAGATTTCAACTTATCAAGGCGGAGGTTTTCCAAATACAGGATTGAATAGCAGCAATCCCGGAAAAGAGAATGAAACAGAAATTTCGATGAATTACACGTTGCCTGTAACCAAGAAATTGACCATTGAGGGTGGCGCAAAAATATTGATTGACAACCTAAACAATAATGTACTGACCGACACGTTGCTTACAAACGGGGCTTATATCAATAATACAAACCAAACATATGGCTTTAACTACAAACGAAATGTGTATGCCGCTTATCTTTCGGCATCGTTTTCACTTTTTAAAGATTTCATCACCGGAAAAGCAGGCCTGAGATACGAAAGAACGGGAAAAGTAGCCGATTTCTCAGGAGCTGCAATCGCAGGCTATAACACCTTTGCACCTTCCCTTACCTTACAGCATAAGCTTGATGAGACCCAATCGGTCAAGTTATCCTATAGCTATAGGATAGAAAGACCGGATTATGGTGATTTGAATCCATTTTACAATATCAGCGACCCACACAATATCAGTACCGGAAACCCGCTTTTGAAGCCTGAAATTGGCAATAATTTAGAATTAGGTTACAGCAAAACTTTCGAGAAAGGTGCTAATATTTATTTTGCAGGATATTATCGCCGCAACACCGACGACATGCAACAGTTAACCACTTTTTATGATGTAATTTCCATCAATGGCGTGGAATATTCGGCTGTAGCCCTGACGCAGAGGATGAATCTTGGTTCCCAAACCAGTATTGGCGCAAGCCTTTTCGCCTCTGTGCCGGTGACTGAAAAGGTTAACTTGCGGACCAATCTTCAAGCCGGCAACAGAAGTAACATTTCGCCCGGACTGGCAAGCGTAAGCGCTTTTGCCTATAGAGCAAATTTGAATGCCAGCTACCAATTTGGCGGAAATTTACTTGCTGAAGTTTTTGGGAACTACAATTCCCAGCAGCGAAACTTCAGGAGCACCAGACCATCGGTATTTAATTATAGCTTAGCAATAAGGAAACAATTCTGGAATAAAAACGCAAGTATTGGCCTCACTGCAGCCAATCCTTTTAACCGTTATTTAACGCAAAGACAAACAAGCTTTGGACCTAACTTCGAACAAACCAATTTAAGACTTATCCCTGTTCAATCGTTTGGTTTAAGTTTATCCTATAAATTTGGCAAACTTCAGTTCAAAAAGGATACGAAAGAAGATAATGGACCTCAGTTACCGGATGTTGGTGGCGGCGGAAAATAATTATGAAGTTCTTATTTAAGTTTATTGCCAATACTTGTGAGTTCGCAATCATAAAATTAAGTCTAAAATTAATTAAATTACGCACTGAAACATTCGGTTAACAAAATATTACGTCAATAACACGGGCCAGAGTTCGTCTAAAAATCACTAAATACAATATATGATTATAGTTAAACTTAAACTTCTCTATGAATTTTTTTTAAATAGAGTCTATCAAAAAACAGTCGATTTTTATGACAAACCAAGAATTTTCCAAATAGTTAGTATCAAAAAACGAACGGTGAGTTAAGAGATACTTGGAGATTACGGGGTCAAATTTATCGGTATTTCCAGGGGATACCTAGCTATGCAAAACATAGCGTTTCTATTTCAACTATTTTTTCAGCAATTTAATCCATTGTATCTTGGTAGTTTCAACTGAAACGTCGATCTACCATTTCAAAATTTATAAAGACCTTTTCCTGACTGTGTGATATATAATCTAGTACTCCATACACCAGCAGTGTAAGCAATTCCTCTTGACGACAAAATGCTTCACTGTCAAAACCCCTCTCGAGAACATATCCTCCCCTTCTTCGGAGGCTTCAAAACTAGGATTAGAAAACTTTGGTAAAATTTAATCTTCAAAAACAAAGTGTAAATGACCTGATAATTTTGAAATTGCCAAATGAGATAATTTTTGATTATGTCAAACCATTAGTGCAACTAGAAAATGCAAAGAGCATTAAGAAAACCAACATTGGGGAAACTGAAACTAAAGCTTTCAAAAACAATAAATTTATCGACTCTGTATTCCAAATCATATGTGAAATTTAAAAATGGATGCTAAAAATCTAAAATAGTGTTCTAAAGTTGAGTCCTAAGGTTATCCATATTTATCTAATTTTATGCAAGAAACAAAAGAAATCTTAACGAATTGTATATCAAAACTATAGAGAAAACTAACTTAAAAGATCTAAATAACATCGATTTATAAGCGCTTAAAGATCAAAATATTAAAAGATCAGAAAGCTGGAAAATAGGGGAGATAATGCTTAAACGCAACAATTAATAAAACATAAATAGCTAACAATCAAATTGTTAGCTATTTTACGCGGTACCCTCTCGGAGGAATACTTTGAACACTTAAATGCTTTCTTACAGGTTCTTGGGCCAATTGTCGACGACTTAAAGAGCAAGGGATTTATATAAAAATCTAGTTTTTCGGAAAAGTGGCAACCGTTGTACTAAAAATTTAGAACGCAAAAACTTGGCAAATATGAATGAGAATAGTTTCGCTTTTTTCGTTGACAAGGACGAACCAATGAATTCGACTGGAGATTCCGCTAAGAGTAAATAAGTTATTTTGGAACTTAAGTGGAAATTTTCACACTTCGAATCCAGTGCGATTAAAATCTCAAACAACGAACAACAAAATAGTCAAAACAATCTTGATTAGTTCAGATCATTTCATAATGTAAAGCATAAATTTCTTTTGGTGAGCTTAAAAATCTGGTTTTTAATAAAAGTCCCACTTACTATCTTGACATTGAATTAAACTGCCGCCCGCATTGCCGCCCGCCTCGACATGATTTTCTCAATAAGGCTGTGCAAACGGCTCCGATAGTCGCTACCCAACCACTTGATATAGTTTTTGGTTACAGAACCCAGGCATTTGCTGTACTGTTTTATCCTCCAGTTGATTTCTTTATCAAGTTCATGTTCCAGCTCAAATGCTTGGGTCACTGTATCAGCATTGTCAGCGCACATCATTGCATGTTGTCTGATGGAATCACGAAGCACGGTTTTTGCCTTTTCCCCCTTATCCATGGCTGTTTGATAAACGGCAAGCACATCGAAAGATATCTCAGAGCTGTTGGCAAACCTGTTTCGCATTTCCGAAGGCATCTGGTGGATATCATCGCTGGCCTTTGCCAGGATCTGATGATAGATTTCGGGGTTTTCAAATACGTGTTGCCAATCTACCGGCGCATCCCATTCTCCAAACCTTTCTGCATTATTGCCCAGGTCTATAATAGTAAATGTTTTTTTACCACCCAAGCGCCTGGCTCCTCTCCCGATCATCTGGTGATAAAGGGTAAGTGATGTGGTAGCACGGTTGAGGATAACTGACTGCACAGAGGGTTCATCAAAACCAGTAGTTAGTATGGATACCGATGTTAATATCGCTCCCTTTGTTTTTTTGAACCATTTTAAAATTTCAACCCGTTCAGCGCTTTCGGTCTGGTTATCCAGATGGCGGATCGGGTAACCCGCCTCCTGAAAAACTTCCAATACCTTTCGGGAGGTAAATATACCGTTATTGAAAATCAATGTTTTTTTACCAGATGCATGTTGCTTATAGGCGTGTACCAAAAGATCGAGCATTATTTTAGACGAATATAGCTCATCGGAACTACTCACCGTATAATCGCCATGTATGCCCCTGTTTAGCGTGTTGAGTTCCACCTCATAAGCAAAAGCCTTTGGCTTTGCCAAAAAGCCTTGTTCGATAAGCGAATTGATCTGCTCCCCAAGCACCAGCTCACTGTAAAAGCTTTTCATCGGGCGCGACACATCTGCTGAAAAAGGTGTGGCAGTTACCCCGATTACTCTGGCACCAGGAAATCTATTGAGCAGTTTATGAAAAGAATTGTGATGGGCTTCATCTACAATCACAAGGCCCACCCCTTCAGTATCGATCAAGCCATCATCGATCCTGTGTTTAAGGGTTTCGACCATGGCTACATAACAGTGATAATAACCTTTTTTGGCTATCCGCTTAACTTTGCTGTCTACTACTTTATTGAAAACGCCAGCATTTTTCATTGCCAGCGAAGTTTGTTTGCATAGTTCTTGCCGGTGCGTGAGCACAATAACCTTTTTTCCATATTGCTTTATAAAACGATCGGCAATTTCAGAAAAGATAACCGTTTTGCCTCCGCCGGTAGGCAACTGGAATAGCAGACGTAGCTCAACGGTGCCGGTCTGCATTTTTTTAAACAAAGTGTCTATAGCATATTGCTGATAGGGATATAATTTTTTTGCTGACCCATGCGCAGCCGTGGATGATAAAATCTGCATGGTGATACAACCACAGAAGCTGGCTGAAAGTTTTAAGACATAATACCATTGGTTTCACAAAATCAGCAATCAAGGCTATGGTCGTAAATAATAATATAACGCCTCCTTTATAGATCATAAAAGCATTCGTCTTTCCGCAAACCATTGCAGCTATTGATGCAGCATTGTAAAAAGCATTCTCTAGAAGATAGAATAGAAACGAAGCATGCAGCCCCGTTCAAAGCTCTTTTTTAAGGCCTTAAACAATTTTCTCCTTAAAACCGAAGCAGACAAGACAGACATTAATACATCCCTAATTCCAAAATGATCAAGGAACTTACCCCCCGAGGTCTATCAACAAGCTATTCCGAACGTTCGACAAGCGGATGATCGCCGGGCCTGGGCACATCATCTTCCTGATGATGCTCTTCAAACGCTAATGCAGCGCGCAATTGCTGTGAAACATTATTGAACCTGGAATCATCTGCAAGAAATTCCGCAAGCGCATCAAGCTCTTCTTTACTGCCATCTATCTGTATATTCATACCTTTAATTTCACAAAATACGGGCCAGGATGTCAGCCCATCTGCAGTTGCACGACTTCGTTACAAGAACGGCTATAATCTTTGCAAGCCTACAAATGATAATTGTGGTCCCTAAAAAACCGTCATATCAACTACCCTAATACTTGTATTTTGACAAGCTTTCCAGAATGATATATGATTATGATTTCACACAATAAAATTTATCTGTATAAAGAAATTGCACGCCTGATGAAAAGAAAGAAACAAGGAATATTCCGCTGACTTATAAGACGTTAGAAACATAAGCAAGCACATTTGATACTACAATACATATATTTTATTTAAAGGCGGGTTTAAGTGGTATCCTGCCTCCTGGTTGCACCTAAATTGTGTAAGCTGATTTCTATACTCTTCCTCAAGGCTTTTCGCTGCTGGTAAAAACATTCTATTTTATAGAGTGCACGAAAAGATCTCCCATCAATTACACATAAGAGCTTTGATTTCCGATGGGTCTCCAATCGATCATACATTCCGTATGGCAAAGTTGAGTACTGCTGTTGGTAAAATCTTTTACCGGAAAGATAAATAAAAATGAACATACACAAAACTAAAGATTGTGCACTTAGTATAAGTTGCTTTTTGCTGATATTAATACTGTTTTAACTCAAGTAAAATACCCTTTCTTGTATATCATTGGGTAAACAAGGAAATTTTTCATTGCGTATTAATCGCTTTAACTATGTTTGTTGAATGTTTAAGCCCATCAGAAAGCTACTGTTCATAGACGACGAACCATCCTTACTGGAACTTGCCCCCCTGATGTTCGATGAGTTCGAGGTTCTCGCTTCGGATAATGGTGCCTCAATCATTGAGCTCATTAATGATTTTCAGCCTGACATCATTCTCATTGACCTGATTATGGGAAACCTCAACGGTCTTGACGTTTGTGAAACGATCAGAAAACAGCCAGAATACAAAACGCTTCCTCTGATTCTGATGACAGCCGGAATTATAAAACTTGATTCCGATTTGAAAGGCGCTGATGGTATCATCGAAAAACCATTTGATATGCCTAAAGCATCAGCCATGATCCAATCTTTTTTTGAGAAAAGATTTTAATTAAAAAACCGTTCCGCAAAATTTATTGTCATTAGATAAATACTAAATCGATATGCTCACCATTCTCTTACTGGAAGACGATCAGGATATTAGGGAAATCATACACTTAATCCTTGAGCAGGAGAATTACAACGTAATTTCCTTCGCCAACATAATGGATTTCAGCAATAGGGATAAAAATATTCAGGCAGACCTGTTTTTGCTGGACGTCATGCTTCCCGATGGCTCAGGACTTGATGTCTGTGAACAGATTAAATCAGAACAATCAACTCCCATATTGGTGATGAGTGCTCATGCCACGCTTAAAGACATAGAGCGTCAATGTCAGCCAAACGATTTCATTCAAAAGCCCTTTGATATCGATCATTTGCTGGGTCAGATAAAATCCACTTTGGCTATCAAATCTTAATCGGTATGAAGAACTCTGCTGGGAAGAATACAAGAGATAACAACTGAACTTCCATTCAAGATCATGTCTTTCTGCGGCAATACCGACTTCCGTGATTTTGTTTGAGTAAATCTATCCGCAGGACATCTAAACTTTGATTACAGGAAATTTTGACTTTTTTGGAATCGATGAAAAATCAGCCATCAATGGCCTACGAAAAGTATTAATTTTCAGTACCTTAGCTAACCTTTTAGACCGAAGGTTGCTAACGCAGGGGTCATATACGAAGCTGGCAACTGAAACTGCAACCTCTGTTTCTTACTACACTTATATCTATGAGGTTCCACGCAATGCATGGTTGAGTATTACCTACCGGTTTAAGTAAGCTGATCTCAATAAAAACAGGCACAATGACGAAGAATCAAAGTCCAGGAAAGAAGAAGCAAAAAGACACGCTTTTTAAGCGAATTAACAACTGGCTGCACTTGTGGTTAGGTTTAATATCGGGTGTCATTGTCCTAATTGTATGCCTTACCGGCTGCATTTGGGTCTTTAATGAAGAAATTACCGGTTTGCTTGAGCCTGAAACAAAAGTAGCCTGGCAGGATAAACCTGTAGTTAAACCCTCCGAGTTGATGCAGATCGCTGCGAAGCTATACCCAGAGAAAGTGGCATCTTACGCCAATTACCAACAAGGCAGGGCCATCAACTTAAATTTACGGGCGGCTAGTGCCGGACCGCGGGATCGCCGGACAGGAAATACCATCCTGAAAGTGAATCCTTATACTGGTGAGGTGATCAGTACAGAGGAGCATAAACCGGGTGAATCGGATTTCTTCAGGTTTATTTTAAACGGGCACCGTTTTCTCTGGATGCCTAATGAGATAGGGCGACCAATTGTTAACTATGGTACTATGATTTTCGTAGTTCTGCTGATAACCGGGCTGATCTGGTGGTATCCGAAGAAATGGAATAAATCAACCCGTGATAAGAGTTTTAAGATCAAATGGGGTGCATCTTTTAAACGGGTAAACTTAGACCTTCACAACGTACTTGGCTTTTACGCCTTATTGTTCCTGGCGGCTATAGCCCTTACTGGAATGGTATATGGTATTAAATGGTATAGTGAGGGTATTTACTGGGTTACATCGGGTGGCGATAAGCTGGCAGAATACAAGCGTTTAGGCTCAGATCCACATTAAAAGGAAAGGGTTATGCACCTGAAGAAGCGATGGATATAGCCTGGGACCAGGTCATTAAGATCCACCCCAAATCGATGGGTTTTTATTACAGTTTTGCGGATACGGCAGAGGCTAAGGCCGCCATCAATATCACCGTATACCCCAATAAAGGACAGTTTTATAATAGCCAGGGCTACACTTTTGACCAACATAACCTCAAGGAGTTAAAGCGACAGGATGCCTATTCTATACCATATGCGCAAGCTTCATTTGGTCAGAAACTGCGAAAAATGAATTACGATATCCATGTAGGCAGTATTCTCGGATTTCCGGGTAAGGTAATGGCCTTCCTGGCTTCACTTATTGGCGCCAGCTTACCGATTACAGGATTTCTGGTGTGGTATGGCCGGAAGTTTAAGAAAAAGAGTAAGAAGCCGCAGAAAAGTTTAACGAAGCAACCCGATACTGCCCCGTCTAAATCAGCAGAAAAACTACTCATAGAAATATAAACACAAAGCCCCGGATCTGAAAAGCAGGGGCTTTGTATTGACATCTGATCAAAAAGGTCCAGGCAGAAGCATTGCTCAGGAAACTGATTGAATCTGCTG
Organism: Pedobacter sp. AC163; assembly: GCF_979258665.1. NCBI lineage: Bacteria > Pseudomonadati > Bacteroidota > Sphingobacteriia > Sphingobacteriales > Sphingobacteriaceae > Pedobacter > Pedobacter sp. AC163. The sequence continues at coordinate 802,207 of NZ_OZ409872.1, forward strand.
GATATATTGATGGTAAACTGTTACCAAACAAGGTAGAACTGTTAAAAGAACTGAATATCTTGCGTACAACATTGAGGCAGTCTATCAATAAACTGTTTTACGATGGGCTGTTGATCCGCAAGAAAGGTGTCGGCACCAGAGTGGTGGAATCAAAATCACTAAGTTCCAAGTCGAAAAACTGGATGAATTTTTCTCAGGAAATGAGCGCCAGAGGTATTCCGGGCAAAAATTTTGAGCTCCATGTAAGCTGGGTGCTGCCCGAAAAGCGGATTGCCAGTTTCTTTGGAATCAAAGAAGATAAAAAAATACTTAAACAAGTTCGGCTCCGGGGCAGACCGGAAGGGCCATTTGTTTATTTCGAATCTTATTTCCACCCGGTAGTTGGCCTTACGGGCGATGAAGATTATAAGGCGCCACTATACGAAATGGTCGTAAAATCACATGGAATTGTTGCCATGATTCAAAAGAAGAAATCAGTGCTTTACTGGCAGATGAATTTATTGACGCAAAATTAGAAACGAATGTTGATTCCCCTATCCTGTTTCGAAAGCGTTTTGTTTACGATATCGAAGAACGGCCTATTGAATATAATCTGGGTTACTATAAAGCCGACAGTTTTTGTGTACACGGTAGAGAGCAGGCGCGAATAATTACTTTTATGCGTAGAAACATAAGTTTCAAGCCTGATTTTTAATACTTAATTCTCCAAGCCTATTAGTCTAAATAAACCTGAGTTTTTTAAGATCACTCCTCGCGAAATCTCCAAAATAGCTAATCTTTACTTTCACGCTTTAGATATGTCTTGCCATCGTGGTATTCCAATGTAGTTTACTCACAGCAGTTGTAACTTACAATAAAATAGCTGAAGATATTCCATATCTTGCACGGCCCTAATACCTGACCAACGCGGCGGAAATCGATGAACAACAAAAACGAACAGATTAGTTCATTAATTGAGCTTAATGAGGAACTGGAAAACTATTTTCGGAACACCATCATTCCCCAGCTTTTTATCGATGCACATTTGATTCTGCGAAAGTTCACGCCACCGGCGATGCGTCAATTCAGCCTTCAGCTTACCGATGTGGGCAGGCCACTCACCGAAATCCATGAAAATTTCCGTTTTCCTACCATTATGGAAAATATTCAGCACGTAATTGATTCCGGAGAGGTGCTGGAAAAGGAAATACAAACCACCGATTTAAGGTGGTACCAGATGAATATCCTGCCTTATATCGTCCAAAAGAATAAAAAAACCAACGGGGTAATCGTCACTTTCGTCGAAATCACCATGCGGATACGTGATCTGAAGGAGCAGGAGAAACTCATTGCAGAGCATGAACTTTTGCTCGATACCATCTCCCATGATATCAAGACGCCATTGACCAGTCTGGGGTTAACCATTGAAATGCTCAAGCAGTTGCCTGAAAAAGGCATGCAGCGATTCCCTGTATTGCTTGAAAAAGTGGAAAACAGTCTGATCAAGATGCAGCACATTATCCATGATCTCACTGATGCCCGTGAAAACGAACACCGGTACAAACCTGTTGAAGAACTTTTGGATTTCGAGCATATTATTGAGGATGTAAGGCTTACTCTGGCCCCACAGATCAAAGAGTCCAAAGCAGTCATCAAAAGCGAAATAGGACATTCAGAAATCAAGTTTGTCCGCCGAAAGCTGAGAAGCGCAGTATATAACCTGGTAAATAATTCTATTAAATACCGCTCAAAAGCACGAACACCTGAAATCCACATTAAAACCTACGAAAAGGATGATTATATGGTGATACAGGTTTCAGATAACGGCATGGGAATTCCTGAGGCTGAACTGGGCAATATTTTCAAAAAATATGAAAGGATATCAAGGTCCGGAGAGGGCTCCGGCATCGGATTGTACCTGGTCAAAGAAATTATCGAGGCATCGGGCGGCAAGATCGAAGTCGAAAGCAGCTTAGGCGAAGGAACAGTATTTCGCTTGCACGTAAAGCTATAAAATATCAGCAAAAAAATATCAGGTCTTAGCTATAATGATATAGGGAGCGCATCCCCGGATCCCGCAAAATGAAATGCTAATTCACCAAAGCTGTTTTTTCCAGAAGTTTTGTTGCAATATCTTTTGGGGACAGTACATAGTCCGGATGGTCGTTTGCAACAAGTGATCCCGGCATTAATCCGAACTGGGCGGTATCCGGATCCTGGACAATGATCAGACCTTGCTGATCTTCTATTGCCAACGCACCTTGCAAACCATCCAGACCTGCTCCGGAAAGGATCACGCCTATCGCGTGATGCCCTACGTCCCTGGCAAGACTTATAAAAAGCTCATCGATTCCCCTATTGATGTTTTCCTCTTCTGACCTCTCTCTCAACATCAGTGTACCGTTTATAACCGTCATGATTTTGCCTATACCCAGTGCATAGATTTTCCCCTTTTCTACCTTTGTATCCTCAACAACTTTTATAACCGGTATATCTGTTACCCTTTGAAGAATCAATGCAAGGTTACTGTTATTGCCTTTTGGAATATGATGGATCAAAACAATTGCAGCATTTAAGGGATGAACTAACTGACTTAGTATATTTTGTAGTGGCTCGAGCCCCCCTGCTGATGAGCCGATTGCAATAACAGTAAATGCTGACATGTATATTAAATCAATCGCGATGTATTTTTGTTTTGGCCCGGTCTCAGCTCAAACACTTATGCATAAAAAATGTTAAGAATGCAGTAGCATAAAATATGAAAAAAGATAGTGAAAAGCATGGCTTCGAGCAACGTTTTAGGGAGTGTGATGCAAAGTTCAACAGTATATTTGAACTCAGCAGCGTTGCCACAAAGATCATAAACTCAGATCTCACCATTTTAAAGGTTAATGAAGCACTCTGTGAGCTGCTCGGTTATACAGCTGAAGAAATTCTGGGCACAAGAATTCTGGATCACGCCTGCGAAGAATATATAGACCACTGGCATCATCTGCAGGAAGAATTATGGGCTAAACAGGTACCGCACTTTAAACTTAAAGCCTGTCTTTACCGGAAAGACCGGGAAATAGTATGGGTTGATGTGACTACGATTTTATACAACGATGAGGGTGAAACCTTCGGCTTTACCGTGCTCGACGACATCACCGGACTGAAACATTTTGAAAATAGCCAAAAGCGGTTAAATGTTGCATTAAAATATTCAGGAACGGCCATATGGGAACTTGATATCAAATCGGGTGAAGTATTCCGCTCACCTGATCACGACCAGCTCTTTGGTTATGATTCCAATAAGAAAAAATGGTTTTTGGAAGATTACTACCCTCACCTGTCAGAGCGTGATCTGGAAGGCTTTAAAAGCGCTTTACAAAAAATCGCCCAAACTGATGGTCTGGATGTACAGGCCCGGGTACTGCGAAAGGACGGACAACTTCAATGGCTGAACATTAAAGGTACGCCCGAAAGGGATGATTCCGGTCAGGTCGTCAGGGTGATTGGCGTGATCAATGATATCACCAAAGACAAACTGATAGAGCGGCACAAAGATGACTTCATCAGTATTGCCAGTCACGAGCTCAAAACACCCGTTACCAGTCTTAAAGCTTCACTACAACTTCTCGACCGTAGTCAGGACGGTGCTTCAGAGCGTGTTAAATCGCTGATCCTTCAGGCCAATAAGGGAATCAACAGGATCACCGCAATTATTGACGACCTGTTGAATGCCGGGAAAAATTATGAAGAGCAGCTCTCGCTAAGAAAAGAAAATTTTGACATCTACTTTTTGGCGGAGGAAGTGATAGATCAGTTTGAAGCGTTGCCCACTCAATCCATTGAGTTACTGGGACACAAAAATAGTATGCTTAGGGCAGACTCGGAAAGAATAGGGCGTGTATTAACCAACCTGATCGGCAATGCCATCAAATACGCCCCTAAATCCAGCAAGATCAAAGTCAACATTGAAAATAAGCGGGAAAGCATCCGGGTTTCGGTTATCGATAAAGGCCCGGGAATACCTGAAGATAAAATACCGCTTCTTTTTGACCGTTATTATCAGGCGACAGATAACCAGAACAGCGCTTCAGGTTTAGGCCTCGGCTTGTTCATCAGTGCAAACATTGTCCGCAAGCATCTTGGAAAAATCGGGGTGAGCAGTGATCCGCTCACCGGTACGAACTTTTGGTTTGAGCTGCCAAAATAAAAACCGTTTTTTTTTACAAAATACCATTATCTATTCACGTATTTTCACAAATAAAAAACCGTACCTGATCGTGTAAGATACGCATCTTTCCTGCCTGCAATTTTTTTAATATTTGCAGATGCACTTCTTTATTTACCAATCTTCCTGCGGATAATTCAAGCGGGAATTCATTCATATTTCAGATGGGATCAAGCAACGCATTCATTCCCAAACCACCGAGAAGTTGATATGCATTATCGACCGGAAATATAACCGTTTTATATATCAGTGCGGAGATTTCGACTGGCATCTTAACGATTTAAAAACCGGCGTAAATATTAGACTTTTATCACTATAATATTCCCGGGATTAACTGAATGATCATGACAGATCACTGATCCCATGCTTAGGTTGACCAGATCAGGAATCCAGTAACTTTTTTCTTTATTCTAGCCCAGTCGAATGTGCTAACAGTATTGATGTGAGATTTTGCTCCCTGATTTAAACAAATAAAGATTTTCAGAAACCCGGCCGATACATGAACATCAAGGTATTTCCAGTGGAATTCTTAAGATACCAAAAGAAAAATTCTTGCGCTAGTTTAGCTTATAAACCCTGGTTGCGCTTTATTTTTGAAGTAAGTGCTCCAATCAGAAATCTACACTGCTGAACCTGCATTTCCATATTGGAAATGATCCGATTGGAGGATTGTATAAGGCTTTCTGATCGGTCAAGAAGATCCTTAATATCAACCTCTCCATCCCACTCATACTCTTTCTTGCTCATCATTAGTCAATTCTAAAACAATGACACTGCTTTGCCATGATATGGTAAGGAACATGCAGGTCTTCTCATGAAGCAGGAAGATAAAATAATATTCTGCTGAACTTTTATAAAGCTAAACAATTTATTCAAGCTTATTGAGTCTTAATATTCAATAATAATATAATTAAATCCATTCCATATCCTCTTAGGATCTCGCCTTATATTTACTTGCTTAGGGTTTTGACAGCTTGTACTATCAAACTGGTACTGGAGCCACTCTAAAACAACATTTTGGTATTTATACTCTCTTTTGTTTTAAAAAATGTATACCGGAAGATATTGGGTACATTTAAACATGCATCACATTCCTTTTTCCGCACCTTCAGTAATCGTTTTTAATCAAAGGGAACTAATGATCTTGAACATGATTGCTGAAGGATTAACAAATAAGGAAATAGGAGAAAAAGTATTTTCCAGTAAGCGAACAGTGGATTCAATACGAATAAGTATGCTTCGAAAGTTAAATAGTAGAAACACTGCCGCCTTAATAGCCTGCTCATTCAAGTTAGGTATTCTCACTTAAAATATAAATCTACATGCTGATATGAAGCGCTTGGGAATCATTTTATCCTACAATAGCCTGTCAGGCTGCGGGATAATCAAAGATCAGAATGGTCAAAAGATCCGCTTTCATAATCAGGATAACAGAATTGTCTATAACAGATTTGAAGTCGTTCAGTTTTGTATTGGAATGGTAAACAATCGCCTGGTGGCCCAAGAAATAATCAAAATACCAAATAGCGAAGGGAAAACAATGTCATTGGGTAATCTTTACAGCTAACAAAAATTAAAAAGAACTGCCAGAAGCTGAATTTTTTCAAAGTTTACTTTCCTCCAATATTTAGCTATAGAACGGTTTCACAGAAATCCAATCCAATGTGCTGTTTTTGGAATGCTCAAAAAAAGCAATCCTGGCCCGCTTACCGCCATTTAAATATATCATTTTAGTTATGCTGTCCTCAAAGTATCAATTGCCAGCACCCATTCATCTTTACCGCATCTTGTACATTTCGCCGGAGCCGATAATTGTTCAACATTTGCGCAGTGCGTACAGGCATAATCTCCGTTTTCAGATACAACAACAGAACGTTTCGAAAATGGTTTTGGAAAAACGGGCATACCTTTCTTTTTTTCTTCTTTGGTATAAAACAAAAAACTGACCTGACCATTCGACTCTAACACAGCAGCGCGTACCTGACCTACATGTTCGATACTTTGGGTTCTCATCTCGGCAAAAAATTCATCTTGCGCAAAATTTGCATCTCCTTCTTCCTGCAAGGTGAACATACCGTCTTCAATGATATAGGTGGCCTTCCCTTCCAGTATATCTTCAATTCCCTGGTTCTTCGCTGCCAGATAGGTGATCAGGCGATAAATGACCAATATAATGATAAAAACCAGGAGGGATGGAAATATGGCTGATTCACTGCTCAGCATAGGATCCCCTGCAGCAGAACCTAGTGAGATAATAATTGCTACTTCAAAAATACTCAACTGCCTTACCCCCTTCTTGCCAGAAGAGCGAAGAAAGACCAGAACAAAAGTAAACATGATGATCGTTCGAAGGCCGATTTCTAGCGCAAGGCTTAAGTCGAGATCTTTAAGAAATAAATTCTGGTAATCAATATCTGCAATCATGTGTTTATTGGAAACAAAATAATTATCTAAGTTTAGTTTTGGATCATAGCGCCGATTTTCTTCAGCAGGAAGTCTATCTCGAAAGGTTTGGATACAAAAGCATTTGCTTCACATGATCTTTTGATCTGCAGCTCATCATAATTGGCACTCATCATGACTATTGGCGTCGATCTGGTATTATCATTTGTTTTCAGCATCGCACATACCTCCATTCCTTTGCCATCTGGGAGCATAACATCCAATAAAAAAAGATCAGGATAATGAAAGGTATCCCTGTTCATAAACTCTGTGATGTTACTGAAACTACGCACCTCATAATTTTCGTCAGAAAGAATCATGGTTATAACATCCCTGATCCCCTCGTCATCTTCCAATAAATCTATTTTTTTTCTCATTACCTCCAGCTATGAAAATAGAATCAATTTTCATAAGGTTTTGTTTTGGCAATTAAAATTTGTTACAGGAAAGTTCAGCAATATGAGATGAGGCATCGAGCAGAAGGGATATTCAATTAAACAGCGAGTCATCGAGACATTGCGATTAGGAGCTAAATAACCCGATTCTGAAATCAAAGTCTATAGGAGAAAATGATATCTTAATTTTTGCTAATTTAAGTTAAGATCCAGGTGATTTTGGAGAAAGAAAAACGAATAGCGTTTTCTTGTTCCAGGGATAAATGCTTTTTTATGTTTTCAGCAATCCAAATCTGTAAGCGAAGGATATCAACGAAGCGGCATTTCTGGTATGGGTTTTTGCGATCAGCTTTTTACGTATGCTCTCCGCCTTGGATGGAATAACATTCAATTCAGCACTAATTTCGTTATAGGTTAATCCCTGGGCGATTAATTCTATCATTCTGATATCCAGGGCACTAATACCCATGATGTTTAGCGAGACGTTTTTATTTAGATTCATGGATCAAATATAGTGTAAAATTTACACTTACTATTAAAATACGACTGTTTAAAACTACAGAAAATCGTTTATTTGACATTTATCATCAATATTTCTCTATATCCGTTCGCTGAATAATTGATTGGCTTTTCAATCAATAATAGCGCCATACTGATATTCCTGGATATGAATTTGAAATCAAGCATTGTTCTCTTATCAAAAAGATACCTATATCAGATTTTGACAAACACATCTATTTCATCATTTTACGATTTGGCAAAATTATAGTATTTCTCTCTCGCTTGTTCACTGTAGCTGTATGGCAAAAAGTGTGTTACACCTAATAAAAGGTCACGTCAGGCAAATCCGTTGTGATCATCTATAAAGATGATGAACTTACAGCGCACAAATGCTTTACAACTATTATGAATATTCTTTTTAACTTTGGGCCCATCAACCTATGATAAAAGCTTTATTGAACGAAAGAAATGCCATTTTAGCGGCAATTGTAGCGAATTCTGATGATACGATTATCAGCAAAACGCTCGATGGCACTATTATGAGCTGGAATCCCGCGGCCGAGAAAATGTTTGGCTACCCGGAAGCTGAAGCTATTGGTAAGCATATTTCGCTCATCATTCCACCCGATCGCCTTGAGGAAGAAACCTTTATCATTTCACAGATCAAAGCAGGTCAAAAAGTAGATCATTTCGAAACCGTCAGATTAACCAAATCCGGCACACTGATTCCTATTTCAGTGACCGTTTCCCCGGTCGTTGCTGAAGATGGAAAAATCATCGGGGCATCAAAGATTGCAAGGAATATCAGCGAGCAGATCTTATTACAGCAGGAAAAAGCACGCCTTTATGAGCAGGTGAAAACGCTCAGTGAGAGACAAAACGAATTCATAGGATTAGCAAGTCATGAGCTGAAAACGCCGCTGACCAGTTTAAACGGCTATCTACAAATCCTTGAAAAAACAAGCGGAGACCAGAAGTCTAAGCACATCATTAGCAGAGCTGCCCAGCAGGTAAAAAAAATAACGGCCCTGATCGATGACTTATTGGATATCACAAAGATACAAGCCGGAAAGCTACTGCTGACGACCGAAGCCAACAATATCAAACGCATCATCGAAGACAGTATTGAGCTCATGGTACATGTCCATCCCGAGCATGAGTTCAAATTCCGCACCGATATTGATGCGTTGAGCATCATGCTCGATGCGCAAAGGATCGAACAGGTACTTGTAAATCTGTTGACCAACGCGATCCGGTACTCACCTTCATCAAAGCTTGTGGAGATCTCTCTCGAAGTGAATGATAACCAGGTCATCATCAGTGTCCGTGACCAGGGACCAGGTATACCAGAGGATAAATTTGAGCTGATTTTTTCCCGGTTCTACCGCATGCAGGAAAGCGGTACGCAAGGGCTTGGACTCGGTCTATTTCTCTGTAGCGAAATCATACAACGCCATGGCGGAAAGATCTGGGTAGAAAGCAAATTAGGCGAAGGAAGCACTTTCCGTTTTACTTTGCCCCTGCAGGCCAATTAATGCATGTTAACTTGCTCAAGTTAAGATTTCCAGAAACCCTAAAAATCCGGAATGTCAGCAACATATTGGTATTTAAAATGCAGTATAAGTGAAGATAATCCACAACATTATATCCTGGTCAAACAAAACTCCCGGGAGAATTGTGTATAAAATCCAGATCTAAGGTATAGCAGAAATCCTATAAGTAAACGCAGATGAATTTACAGAACGAATACGGAGAAGCAAAATGGAACGACTTTGGGGGCAGATCACCACTGATTGCAGTCTTTCAGTCTTATCATGAGCTCAATCCGGAGATTGAGCAGATAATCAACAAAGAGACATTCCCGGTATCCTTTCCAAGGGCAAACACATTGCCTCTCCGCTTAAACGCAACCGGTACATATTTCCGATCATCAGAGGCGCTGTACATGGATATATTAAAGCAGGGAATCATAAAATCACTACCTGGATTGCTGCAGATTTCCAACTGGCCGGCAGTATCCGAAACCTATGGCAAGAAGTGGATTCCGAGGAATACATTGAAAGCATTGAACCTGTGCTCGCCATAGCGGTGCCGCATTCCATGTCCAGGTATTTGTACAATCATTTCCCGATCGCCAACTATGTAGGAAGGAAGATGACCGAAATCTATTTCAGGGGCGCTTCTGAGCGGGCATATATAGCCAAGCTGCTCACAGCGGCCAAGCGCTACGATCGGTTTCGGCATATTTACCCTCACCTGCTCAATAGGGTACCACTAAAATACATTGCATCCTTTTTGGGGATGAGACTCGAGACCCTGAGCAGAATCAGAACTGCCATAGCGAAAACAGAAGCAGGTGAAGCGTAAGAATCAATCAAATATAGTTAACAACATACGTCAAAAGATGATTAATACATTCTAAAACAGCTGATCGCTAAGCTGTTATTTCAGACTTCCAGCATATCATAAAGACTATCCAGACGTCCAGCCCTTCAAGTTAATTGAAAAGCGTCAGGTCAGGACCCGAAGGCTTATTGTTGTCCTCATCTTTATTGCGGGCGTTATTGATCTTTTTATCCACCTGCCAGCCTTTCAGCAAATCATTATTAACCGGATGCAGTACAGTTAACCGTTCCCTGGAAGGCAGCTCACGGTCCAGCCAGATCGCGCTTTCTGCCTGGGAAAGGATGCAGGGCATGCGGTCATGAATCTTGGACATAAATTCATTGGCCGGTTGCATGATCATGGTACAGGACGGGATCACGATACCAGTCTTTGGATCTTTCCAACTGTCCCAAAAACCCGCAATCAGCATGAGTGCCTCGTCTCTGCGTTCAAAAAAATAGGGCTGCTTCTGGGTACTGCTCCTGTCCCATTCATAAAACCCTTCCACCACAAAAACACAATGACGCCGTCCGATCAGGTTTTTATAGGTCGGTAAAGCGTGCATGGTTTCAATGCGGCAATAAGTGGTAGCAAATTTGGGCGTTTCAACCGAAAATGAGGGAATAAGTCCCCATTTGACATAATGAAGTTTGCCCGGACGGGCATCCAATATTACAGGCATATCCGTGCCCGGAGGCCGGTTGGTGTCCTTTTCTTTAGCTTCCCCGCCAAGGATAAGACCTGCCTTTGCCGCCATGGCCCTACTCTCCCCTATCAGTGTTCTTCCGCACATAACTTGTCTTCTTATCTTAAATAACTTGTATAATATCACTCCATCGGGTGGTGTAACGCTTGGATAGGTATTCATGTTTAAGTCGCCACTTTTTTTCATACCCTTCAGTCGCCATTCTCAGCGTTCCCCTTCCATAGGCCAGGTTCAGCCGGTCAAGCACAGCAGATACCGTATCTTTCTTTCCTCCATCATGATCAGAAAACATATTAAGCTGCAGTTCGCTTTCAGGAATGAGTCCTGTAGCAATGACCCCGGCCTTTCTGTACTTGATCCCATATCTGAAAAGTTTTTGGGACACTTTCACCGCAATACCCACCAGATCAGTGGTACTGTTACTGGCGATCAACAGCTTGTGGGTATGACTGGGAAAATGCTGCGGATGGTCCTCCCGGTTTTTATTGGTATATAAAAACACCTGAAGGTACACGCAGCGCAACTTCTGGGCAAGAAGCTTCTCAGCCAGTCTGCTCGCATATAGCGCAAGCGCCTCAGCCAGAATCTCCGGGCTTTCGATATAGTTCCGGAAAGAGCGGCTTACGGTAATGCCTTTGGTGGTTTCGCGGATTTCGTCCAGCGGAATGGCAGGTCTCCCCCATAGCTCATTGTACATGCGCTGGCCCATGATGGTCATATTCTGCTTGAACCACATTTCGGGCATCTCCCTCAGCTGGGCCACCGTTTCTATCTTCAGTGCTTCGAACTTTTTATAGTATTGCCTGCCAACGCCCCAGAGATCGTGGACAGGAAAATCCCTGACCGCGTCCGAAATCTTCTCATCAGTATCAAGTACCAATACCCCATTGTGTTTTTTAGCAAGCTTATTGGCCAGCTTGGCAAGCGTCTTTGTAGGCGCAACGCCAATTGAAACCGGGATACCGGTATTCTGGATCACCGCATTTCTGATTTTTGGCGCATAGCTTTCCAGGTTCCTGATACCACCCAGCCAGCCAAAGGCCTCATCAATGCTGTAAACATCCAGCCGGGGAAACCAGCGGCCAAGCTGATTCATCACACGTTCGCTCATATCCCCGTAAAGCACATAATTGCTGGAAAAAACATGTATGTGGTATTTTTTGATCAGGTCCCTGACCAGAAATTCCGGATCCCCCATCTTAATGCCAAATGCTTTTGCTTCCTCGCTCCTGGCAATGACACATCCATCATTGTTGCTCAATACAACAATGGGTTTGCCTGTAAGTTCCGGACGAAACAGCCGTTCTGCCGAGGCATAAAAGTTATTGCAGTCACAGAGCGCAAACATGGCGGTACTTTCCGGTTTTTAAAGATTTGGGCAATACATTCCGGCAGACCGAGGTCACCACTCCCCATATCTGAAGGGTATCCATTTCGGTCTGGTAGATTGTTCCGGTATCGTTTTTAAGTTGGGGGATACTGTTTATCACCTGATAGATCCGGCAGGAAAAATTCCCGTCTATAAAAGCGATAACAGTAGCACCATTTTTCGGGGACAGGCTTCGATCGATGATCAGAATATCTCCATCATGAATGCTCACCGAGGACATGGCCTCACCTTTCATCTGAAAATAAAAGGTAGAATGGGGATCAACAACCAGCCTGCCGGCAATATCAAGTCTGCCTTCCAAATAATCTGCCGCCGGTGACTGAAACCCCGAAATCTTCTGCTCTGCTCTTTTCTCAAATGCCCTGATCATAAATGTCCTTGCCTTATACAACACAAATTTATGCTAATATTTTTAGTAATCAAACAAGAGGGATCAAATTTTATTAGCAAAAAATACAACCAGACGGAATAGCGATAATGACGGCCGGGCTTATATTCAACGGGTATACGCGCAAGCTGAATATTTTTCGCCTGATTTAAAACCTTTTCTATAATTAATCGTTGGGGAATAAAAATCAATCTCCACCTATGAACCAGACCGAATTTACCTTAATACTTAGTAAACACTCTGAATTCCTGCTTTCCCACGCCCTTAAGTTTACAAATGATGAAGACGATGCGAAAGATTTGATGCAGGAAACCCTGATCAAGGGCATGAGGTTTGCTGAAAAGTTTGATGAAGGAACAAACCTCAAAGGATGGCTTTATGTGATCATGAAAAATACATTTATCAATGATTTCCGGAAAAACACCAAAAAGAAAGAGTTGATTACCACTGATGATGAAATCAGTAGTGCCCAGCTGAAAACGAGTGCCACAGTGAATACTTCAACCACCACATTTGCCATGGAAGATATATCAAAAGCCATGGACTCGATAAAACCGGAATATAGCATTCCATTTCAGTTGCACTTCGAAGGGTATAAATATGAAGAAATTGCCGAACAGCTGGATATTCCTGTAGGAACCGTCAAGACACACATCCATCAGGCGAGATTGGGATTAAAAAAATATCTTACCATGTACAGACCATAAAATATACTCCCAATACAGGTACCGTATTTTCACTTTCAAAAACTTCTAGCCCCCTTTACAAATGAGTGATGAGTTCATCGTCTGGGGTGCGTAAATTGATCAACAATCCCAATTTTATGTGAAGGGGAAACAATCACAAACGCCAATTATTAAAGCAAACTATCAAAGACATATTTTCAGACGATAACTTTTGCCTGAAAATCAGCCCTTCATCAATCAGAGTTTTTTAACATTTACAGCCATCAAACCCTTTTTCCCTTCTTCGGTATCGTATTCAACAACGTCTCCCGGTTTGAGATCGCGTACCAGAAGTCCGGTAACGTGGACAAATAAATCTTCTGATGTTTCATCCGGAGTGATGAATCCATAACCTTTTTCACCATTGTACATTTTAACTTTTCCCTGTGCCATGTGCTGATATATTTTAATATCGTTTAAGATAGTTTTAAATATCGGGCTAGCGAAATCAACTTGGCCAGCGTACACGAAATCAAGAAGAAGTTCCTAAAAGGTATCGATTGAGCCCATTTAAAATAACGGCGTCGATGAGGACTTTCAAAAATCAAATATCCTATCCCTTAGCAAAGAAGTCATACGGTACATTATATTCAATCATTTGCATTTATTTCACTTAAAATCAGTATTTTAGACACACCGAATACGCCAACATACCAAAAACACACCATGAATAAACTGATACTTTTATTCCTTGTTATCCTAAATGCTCATTGCTGGGCACAAACGCCACAGGAACAAATAAAGAAAGTCATAATCAAGCAAGAAACGGACTGGAACAAAAATGATATGTTATCCTATGCAGACTCCTTTACTGAGGATGGAACGCTCATCAACTTTCTGGGTTTGTTCTGGAAAGGAAAAAGCGAGATTATAAACCAGTTTAAGCTGATCAATGATTGTTGTATAAAACCCACTCAGGTCAAGTTCGACATTTCAGAGACACACTTCCTGAGCGACAACGCAGCAATTGTATACATCAAAGAAACTCTGATCGCAAAACAGGATTACCAGGTGCCTGGAAAGACAGTTAGAAAAGGAAACACAGATCATAAGATGATTACGGCAGTCTTTGTTAAGCAAGAGAACAATTGGAAAATACGTTCTATGCAGGTTACTCAAATAGTACCCATGCCTCCAAAGTAATCTACTCCATCATGAACTAAAATATCTTACCTAACTGCGTTCATGGAAAGCGAATCAATGTTACTGATGCATTTAATCTACTGAGATTATTTTATTGAACCCGATGATATGAGAAGCTATACCATTCGCATCATATACAGGTTTCCCATATGCTTTTAACCAGTGGATGGAACCATCACGCCATTTAACCTGATACTGGGCCTGATAAATTCCGTGGCTACGGACAGCTTCGTCAACCGCAAGCTTTATCTTTTCCCGGAATTCGGGCAGTATTGCTGCGAAAAGATCCTTATAACTGAACCGCTCGGATTCGCCGTAACCATAGTTCTGTTTCATCTGTACATTGGCCGCCATCTCACCAGAAGCAAACTCAACAATCGTATATCCCAGACCGGTATCTTCGATAGCATTGAGCAATACTTTATTGGCCTGTTGGTTTATTTTTTTTGAGAAAATCTGGCTGGTAATATCATCGAGAAGAAAAATAATGTTATCGGGCTCATCACCCATCCTGCCAACGGGTTGCAGTGAAAGGTTTGCATATATGTATTTGGGTCCATCCTCAAAGTTTATCAGCACACTGGCTTCCTCTACATGATAATATTCGCGTGATAAATAAATCTTCTTTAGTAAAGCCCCAAAATCTTCATTATTTACTCTCGTGATGAGCTCATCGAGATTTCTTCCCAATAACTCCACTTTTCCAAAATAATCCTGGATCCTAAGGTTTGACTGCCAGATCCTTTTCTCTGCCCCGGAACAAATGCCCATGGCTACAGGTGCCTGCTTAAAGACCATTTCAAAACTATCCAAAACATTTTCCAGTACACTATTTGCATTGGTCACTGCCTCTTGATAATCGATCAGATTGGACATTTTTTCAACGACTTTTTCATGTTCTGAAATCAGCCTGATATTTTGCAAACGGGTCTGAGCATCTTCAGATATAGCAATCCACAGGTTCATCCGATCGGTCAAATCTTTAACAAATTTGATCAACAGTGACTCTCTCCTTAAATAAAAACCAGATGATTTGTTGCTCATCAACCATAGCGAGCCGATATTGAAGCCATCTCCTGTGACAATGGGTACGCCAGCACAGTAATCTATGCCATCACCGAAGATTGCTGAAAACGCTGCTGTATGTTCATCGTCCTCAATGATAGTCACTACATCCGCCTCCAATAGTTCACCAAGCAAACCCTTGGTCCTGGGCACTATTCTTTTACAGACTGTCCCGAAGGAGGCCTTAATATATATCTTTTCATGATCTATCAGCGTAATCGCGCAGACCGGCATTTCAAACGTTTCACTGGCTAGTTCTGCAAAATATTCAAGGCTATGTCCAGACGGGCTGCAGGTGATTCTATATCGGTTTAACGTGGCCAATCTTGCAACTTCATCATAACCCAGCCTTTGTTCGTGTATTTTCATTCTGTTATCAGATCACTAATGAAGAATTATCAATTTCAATTGAGGCGTGCGAAACTTATTCTTTACCAAAAATAAATCTAGTGTATTTTTCCATAAATATTATTGCTTTCAGAAAATTATCCTGATTTGACTGGATCCGAAACTGAAATAAAAATACAAATGAAATCTTATTTTCTTATTTGGTGATAATTTTATTTCTCATAAAAAGCTTTCAGGTTCGTCACATCGAATAACTGATATTGAATGAACTGTGTTTTCCAAACATTTTAATTGCTTCGCTATACTAGCATCTCTTTATTCACCACATCAACATGGTCAATCCTTATTTAAGGATAAAAGATATATCAGTATCAATGATTTACTTATAAAAGACTGTTATCCGATTAGTGATTGCAAAAACCTATTGCTGATGCTCTCTTTGGTAGATTTATGCTCCTCAACAATTCTGAAAGAGAATACCATCGCTCTAAATGGCTGATATCTTTCAGAAAAGTACCTTCTTTATCCCTACAAAATCCATGAGATAATTAAATTCCTGTCTTGCTTTATATATAGTTGCGCAGAAATGATATCCAGAAAAGCACTGAAAAAAAGCTGATGCAACGGGATCAAATAAATGGGAATGCAGAAATTAGATGCATTTTCAGGAAAAACTGACAATCAACGACTTAACACAACTGAGCATATTTAAATCTTATTTTGATAAAACTTTAATCCCGTTTTAACATCCTTTTGCCATTTATGATGTTGTTTTTAGTACATCATATAAAACTACTTGCATAATTGAACAAACATCGCCATGAAAACAAATGATCATTCATTCCGAACCATTACTTCTTTAATATTATATACCGCGGGACTGGTCATTCTGCTGTGGTTCCTCTATCAAATACTTAACGTAGTATTGATAGCAACTTTTGCGGTTGTGTTTGGTCTCATCATTAATGCTCCGGTTAACAGGCTAGAAAAAAAAGGACTTAAACGATGGCTTGCCTCTTTGATCGTATTTAGCATAATTTTTTCTGTTTCGGTACTGCTTTGTTGGATAGTCATCCCGCAGTTAACCACACAAATTGACAGTTTATTACAGGACCTGCCCATATATTATAACGCGGTAACCGGTTATATAGATAAGCTAATCAGTAATTTCCCCCAGCTACAAGAGCAGATTGATCAGCGTGAAGTCTCGATTTCCTCTGCTATCCCATCTATTGGCAATGTTGTAAAAAGCATAGGGAACTTCTCCATTTCGCTGTTCAGTAGTATATTCATTTTTATTGTCTTCCTGTGTATGATCGTGTTTTTTGTTGGCAACCCTAAACCTTTGGTAGAACTTTATCTTACATTATTTCCCATAGAACAACGGGATAAAGCCAAAAACGCTATTATCAACACCTCGGTTATGCTGGTAGGCTGGATGAAATCGAATGTGATTGCAGGTACAATCGAAGCAGTGATTGTTTATTGCTTTTTAACCTGGATGGAAGTTCCCGGCGCGATGGTATGGGCAGCACTCGCTTTCTTTTCAGAATTACTGCCCAAGATAGGATTCTATATTATGGCCATTCCTCCTACGCTTGTTGCATTATCAGTCAGTGGAATGACAGCGCTATGGTGTCTGATATTTTTTTTAATACTTAATGAACTTATATCAGACTTTTTAATGCCTAAATTAAGATCTTCCACAATGAACATCCATCCTATGTCGAATCTGTTTATGCTTCTTGCCGGAGCGGCAGCATTCGGTCTGATCGGTGCACTGTTGGCCACACCCTTAGCAGCTATTGTAAAAGCATATTACGAAGAGTTTTACCTCAAAAAATTTCCTGAAGATCCTGAACTGGAAAATTTAACCCAACAAATCATTGAGGCTTAACTTATTGTTTAATCTGTCTAATCCGAATGTGTAACGAATATGCCATCCATGATTCATAGATATAATTTCCAACAGGTTTTATTATTTTTTTATTTTGATTTTTATTTTTTCAGACAACACCCTGGAGGCATTTCCGGGTAGAAAACCAACGTCTATTACATAACTTATCAATCAGGTTTACGGATAACATAATCTTGCAGAATAAAATTACAAATGCGATAATTAAGGTTTCTTATTGACAGTAAGGCTACCCATACTTTTAAATACGCCGTTTCTTTAGGTCTAATTTTAAAACGAATATTTTTATTTAATTAATATCCATTTTTTAGTAAAAGTCCCGACATAATCTCAAAACAACGGTAGTTTTAAGAGAACACAAAACACCATTCAGTTCCTAGAATATTTCGCTATAGATTCCAATATCAAAATCAACTCACCCATAATCGAAGCACCAAAAATCAGCAACATTCCAGCCCATATAATATAAAAAATAACAGCTTGTACACACAGATCCAGACTTAGTCTGATCTTCTAGCTGCTATACGATCCGTTTGGCTTTCACCTCCAGCTTATAACTGAAATCCTGCGCAAAGTTATAGCTGTACACCTTTAGATCCAGAGAGATATCCTGCTGGAAAAGCCGCGAGACATGTTTGCAAAAAATAGACCGGAACGTGCTCAGGTTGACCTGAGGCTTGCACACAATGGCAATTTCCGCATCCGATTTCTTTTCCACACTGCCAATAATACTCGGCCAGCGTTCCTTGATCTGCAGCGGAACCGAATCATAATAGTGCTGTTGAATAAAATCACCCGCCGACTGGATAAACCCCTTGGACAAAGCTTCACCAGATAGCTGCTTCCATGACCCATGAATCCTGGAAAGCCGGGCAAGCAATACCTGCTCATCACGCACGCACCATAAATCATCATCCGGATATTGGAACAGTATAAAATTGCGGAAGTTGCCGTAAATATCTTTAAAACGGTAATTAAGTTCTATCATCATGTTTGGTTCACGAAAATAGACATCCCATTCAATGAGTTGAATTATTTCTCTCCACAGATTGTTGAGAAAAAAAGAAACGAAACGTTTTTACCTATAGTATCAATACAAGGATACCCAGAAAATCCCGAAGACACTTATCATCTCCTGCGCAACCTTACGGACTAGACCCGGCTCCAAAAGCAATAACAACATAGGTGCGGACATTAAAAAAGGCGAATAGTTCTAAGAATCGATTGTGTGGAACCGATTAATACATCGATCGCATTTATATCTTTTAACCGGTATGAACGTCAACACATGTTGAAAAGATAGCTTCGCGGAATCCTATAGGTTTCAAAATTTTTGCACCGAGGGCACAATGGAGTCACACCCGCCTTGGCAGATTTAATTAAAGTTTTCATAAATTAGGGATAGACAATACAAATATATTGTTTTCCGGCATTAACCCACCAAGTAAAAAGCTAAAAGCCAGCTATTTATTACTTGTACTCCTTTTGATTTTGTACGTAGTAAGATTTGCGGGAACCTTTTTTATCCGCTATAATCACCTCCCCTTTGGCTGTTTTTTCAGTCTTGGGCAAATGAACTTTCATAAAATCACGATTCTCCCCCGTTACACGATCAGGATCCGCTTTACTGATAGTATCAATCGCATCCTTCAATACCCTCACCATTGATTTAAACAATTGCTCAGCTGGCACTTTGCTGGCTAACGAATGTGGTGAAATTCCTGCGTCATATAAAATCTCATCGGCATAAGCATTACCGATTCCCCTGATTGACTTTTGATCAAGCAGAACAGCTTTTATATCAGCTTTCTTTTTCCCGAGCAGCTCGCTAAACTCCTCTAGACTTATTGCTAAGGCATCAGTCACTTCAGATTTCTGCGGATTTAATATTGGCCTGGCCTGGTTTTGAAAGTCAGTTAAGTAGAGCGAGTCCTTCCCGAAATTCAGATGGAATATAGGAAACTTTGGAGGATCGCCCTCAACCAGTTTCAGCTCACCATGTAACATTAAATGCAACCCAAGCATATGTTCACCGATAGCGATACGCAGCTCCTTTCCTTCCCTGGTGACTGATTTTACTTTATGGGCAACGAGTGCTTCAAAAAATTCCTTTTCGGTTCCAACCGTTTTTTTGGTTACATGAAGCTCAAGAGACTGAACGGTTTTACCCTCAAGTCTTTTTTGAAGGTTTTTCGCCATTACGGCTAAATCGGGAAGTTCTGGCATTTGGGATGAATCTGGGTGCTAATGTAAAGCAACAACCCAAAGCGCCTGGCGATTGTTTTATCAACAGGCCCGAATTCCATAAATGGTTTACAACATATTTGCCAGCACACGTTCCTACCGTAGCATTACCTAACGAATAGCTCAATGCTTGGTTCTGTTAGCCCATTTCATTTAGTTAGAGTGGCCCTGAATCAGTCACCGCTCTCCCACCATAAGATCCCTCCTCACCAGGTTGTTAACCGACCAGGATGATACACGGAGGAACACTTCAGCACTATTCTTGTGCGGGCGTTACCGGAGAGGGAGAATTCGGGCAACTCACGAACATGGAATTTGCTGCAATATTCCGTAATCCTAAACTCAACTATAAAACAAACCATATTCCCTCTTGTTGTATTGTCATGGATGATAAAACAAAACAAGATAGTCGTGACGATTCTAAAGTAGACTTGAACGATCCAAATGAAGTAGCTTACGCTGCCAAACAGGAAGGAATATCAGTGAGCGAATACAAAGAAATGGCGCAGAAGGCCGGTAGCTCAAGTAGAGCAAAGATCGCTGAATACATCAAAAATAGTGCTTAGCTATGTATATCCCAAAAGATATGCTCATCAATGCCAACTTAAAAGGCATAGCGGCCAGGCTGAAACCAAAGCTATACCGTGATGGCAATTCATTCTGTGTCCTATATGGCAAAGATCCACAGAGTGGAGTTTTCGGCCGTGGTGATTCAATCGAAGAAGCATTGATCGATTGGGACAACAGTTTAAAAAAAGCCGTGAGCAACGATATTGATATTAAAAGAATAATAGCCCACATGGATCCGCCTGAAGAGGTTCAACAGTTCCTGATCGATTATCAGCAAAGAGCCAAAAAGGATGATACCGGTTATGACCTCAATAAAAGTTACTAAAATGCCACGCAGGAAAAGAGTAGAGATTGCACTTTAAGGCCTTCCAAAATTATTGGGGGCCGAAGTGTATTCCGAAGCCTCTCATTTTGTTTGCCTGATGCCACTGGATTTTAAAAGCAGTGTTATCGGCCGAGGCGAGTCGGTAGCAGATGCAGTTAACGCCTGGGATGTAAACCTTAAAGGACATCTGAGAACTGCAGGTGAAGATGACCCGATCGTTAAATACGTGAAAAGCCTACTCGGGGGCACTCCTTCAGGCGACGATCTTCCGAGCGTAATCAAAGGACCCGTCAAAGCTGCCTTAAAGAAAACACGCGAACAGAATATTGCTGAATTTCAGTCGCAATTTTATAGCTCAAAAAGTAAATTGAAATAAATTTGGAGCTTGACAAAACAATCAGATGATGTATGCGTTATCATACCGTCATGGATAAATGATAACATACATTTGGTTGGTGTATAAAATTGAAAAGGCTGTCGTGAGATAGCCTTTCTTTTGAGCGATCTTTCAATTACATTTTCGTACTGATCTTCGTACAAATGGTTTTAATTGAAGTTTTATATATTTGAATATTCTTAACAATCCGGGACGATTATTAGGTTCAAAGCCCTGCAGAAATGCAAGGCTTTTCTTTTAAACAAAAAAACGCCCTCCAGGGGGCGCTTCTTTCATTATAATCTGGGACGATTTTATTTTGCTAATATAATACTGGAATTTAATATTCCTGTTAAATTAATAAAATATATCGGCTCAGCACGATATGAAGAAATTTGGTTTGAATTAAATCAAATAGAACGCAGATCGCCGATTATTCAATCCATCAAATGCCGGGATATTACATAAAACCGGCTAACCAGATTTTTTTGCCTATCTTCAACTCATGACAGAAAAAGAGTTCAGTACTTATGCATGTAAGCTCTTAGTAACCCTAGGTTTAACTTATATGCTGGTCATTGGTCTGTTTTATTTTCTAATGGACAACAGTGAACCAATAAAAAAAAGTGAAAATATCAATGATGACTACGAATTGATGATCAGGCACTCAGATGTTCATCGCACCGAACTGCCGGAAAAACAGTGATCATTTCTGTTCATTGCCCTTGTTAGAAAATCTGAAGAAATAATTAAGACGTTATATCTTAATTATGAAAAATTTACTTCTTGCTTTAAGCCTGGTGCTCATAAGCTTAATTGCCAGCGCTCAACCTGGCACCGGTTGTTTCCGAACACTCGACGGCTTTTATTATACCGAAAAGAGCGGAAGCTATTATGATTTTTTTGGCAATAAATATCAGAATTCCATAACTGTTTGTCCCAGAGTTTCCGTGGGCATGAAAACAGGTAACAGGTGCCAATTCTCTCCGATTGGAATTCAATATGATGAGTATAATATCGTAGTAAATACTGCAACCGGTCCGGTAAAATGCGGCCTGGATCATTACGCCTATGCAGCGGTAGTGATCTGCGGGCTATATTTCTTTAGGAGGCTCAGAAAAGTTCAGTATTCGTAGCAATTTTATATTTTTGTGCATGAAAAAACTTTTAGCGCTACTCATAATTATCGTTGCAATCTCCTGCAAAAAAGACCAAAACGAGGAAGATGAAAATAAGGTCGTATATCAGGAATCACAGCTGTTGGGAAGATGGGTTTATGAAAGTATCAAGCTAAATGGAGTGAGTACTCCATACGTTCATAAGTGCAGAACGAAGGATGCGTTTTATTTCAGGAACCGCCCGGGTCGAGATCATCAGTACGATGAAAATATATTTAATGCGAATTGTAGCGCCAGTAGTTCCTCTACCATCTGGCGACTGGAAGGCAATAATCTGGCTTTAAGAGGTCCAAAAGATACTTACTATAAAATACTTCGTTTAAATGAAACCAATTTTGATGTTTCGCTAACCGTGGATTTTGATGGCGACGGAAAAATTGATAAAATGGAGATTTATGCCATAAAGGGCACTTGCGAAAAAAGTGATCCTAACTGCGAATACTAAAAGAGACGCCCGTAGTGCATCAACCATGCTCATTGCACTCTCTTCCATTCACGCATTTACTGCAATACCAAAACCTTGTTTTATTGACCCAACTGGGACTAATTACGCTACCTTCTTATGCTCCTCCTCATGATTTCCAACCATGTCCGTTAAATCGGCACGGAATTCCAAGAAAATCTTTTTTGTTCCCCTTACTGATTTAACATTCTTATCACAGTACAAATGATTTTTTCCCCTCAAAATCGTAATGAACGCTGCCACGGCATAATATAATCTTCTCATATTGCATCTTCCCTCTTAAAATTTATGAAGGTTTAAAATTAAATCATTAACGAAGTACGCACAAATTTTCTTGTTCAATTGTTACATTTAATAGCCGAATAGAGCGTTTAGTTTTAAGAAAAATAGAAAGTAAATAATGTTATCGAACAATGATAAAGGATCACAAAAATCATTAATCATTCTCTACTCATCGCTATTATAATTTCAGCACCAAATTATTAGGAATATCATTGAAAGCAGAATTCTCAACGTCCCGATCAACCCCTGCAACCAATTCGGTTAAGAAGGCAAACAAATTTTTCATTGACGCGTTAATATAATATGTCACCATTTAAAGCAGCAGTCATAGTAGGCGTAACCATTGGCCTTGTTTCATTCTTTGGTATTAGGTTATTGGCCAGTCGTCATTCCGGCGCAGAAGCTGACCGATTATTTATTTAAAATTCACTCTATTGTTAAGTGCCAAATTTCACTATTAATACGACCTGAGCATCCCTCATTAATGTGCACAACCTAAAATTAAATCTTAAATACTTGCTTTTATAACGGTGTTGATATGAATAGTTTAAATCAAACTACAAGCGCCCATAACTATTATCAGCTGAACCACTAAAAAGAGAACTTGAACTTATTCAGAGGCTAAAAGCGCAATTTTCAAAGCTAAAACACCATCTTCTATGGTCATCTTGGAAAAACCAATTCAATTGACCCCTCTTCGCCAAAATACTAAAACAAAGGCAAGCAAGAATTTACAGCAAATATATTTGTGGTGAGATGGGGTCATTCTATTCTGGTTTATTTAAAATTAGACTTTGGACCATAACGAATTAATTATCTGGTCCATCAATTGACGCATTAATCAAGTTATTTTTGAACAAAACCCAAGAAATTAAGTAATGAACTGGTTTACAAAATCGCTCACAAGCTCAATCGGCAAAAAAATAGTTATGGCGTTAACAGGTCTCTTCCTCATAAGTTTTCTGATCGTACATGCTTCGATTAATGCATTAATATTTTATAATGACTCAGGAGCAATTTTTACCATTGGCGCACACTTTATGGCGACAAACCCTATCATAAGAACGATAGAAATATTATTGGTTTTAGGCTTTATCATTCACATCGTCCAGGGTTTGTATTTGTGGAAGAAAAACCGCGATGCTAGACCAGTGCAATACGCCTATAAAAACGATTCGGCTTCGAGTAGCTGGTATAGCCGCAGCATGGCATTACTTGGTACACTTATTCTACTTTTTCTGGTCATCCATACTTCCAACTTCTGGATTCCGAACCGAATCAATCAATTTCGTTTCGGCGAAGAGCTGCCTTTATATAAGATGATAATAGAAAAATTTCAGAACCCGATAGAAGTTTTGATCTATCTTTTCGGCTGTTTTTCACTGTTTTGGCATCTATTGCATGGATTCTGGAGCGCGTTTAGATCTTTAGGCTGGAGCCACATCAAATACAATAATTTGATTTATTATTCGGGAATATCCTTCGCCATTATAGTTCCTTCAGTATTGGCAATGATGCCCATTGCCATCTTTATGCAATGGGTTAAATAAATTTAAGAGATAACTTAGAATACTGGACTTCATGACCTGATAACATTTCTGTATAAGGCCTAATAATCAAGGCAAATCGCTTATACCACTATCCGATCATAGCAATCTTAAACAACAAATGCGAAATCGTCATGATGGGGATATCGGCCAGAAAAAGCGTGCCTACAAATTCTGAAGTACTTTTAAGAACCTTTATCTGTTAATCGAGTAACCGAATGCATCAACTATACCTACATTCAACAATTCACCACTCCAATGTAAACTGATCAATATCAAATTACCTATTAATTTAAAATTGAAGATTTCTGAGGTTCGTGTAGCTATAGGAACATTGTTTGATGCTGTTTTTATGCAACCATTTTCTAGATCCGTGCAGGCGATAAGCTATTTTTCAAAGAAGAAGAATCCTGTTTTCCAAAAGTGAACTAGGCTTTAGCATCTGAACTCTCGTCAATCAATTTTGTATCACCACTTTTATCTTTCAGCGAGATAAGAATAATAAGTGAAATAAAAGGAATAAAGAAAGATACCCAAAACCAAAACCAAAATTTCCGGCCTGTTTGGCGAGCCAACACCCCTGCCGCAATCTGAGGCATTAGAATTATAGGGAGCATAAAGATCAAAAGAATCTCTACCATAATAATTTATTTAAATCTTATGCAAATATAATTAATTTAAACATCTGTTTAAAACAAATGTTTAAATTTGAGATATTTTTAGAATTCTTTCTATATTTAACCGGCAGTTAAGAAATGAAAGTAAAAAGCGAAAAGACGGCGGACACAGTATCTACGATAGAGAAAATAAAATCTGTAGCGAGGAGCGAATTTATAACCAACGGGTATTCCGGCACGAAAACGAGGGACATTGCAGAAAAAGCAGGGGTGAATCTTGCACTGATGAACTATCATTTCAGGAGCAAGGAAAATCTATTTGATCTGGTGATGCAGGAGAGTATAGAAAAACTTTTCTCCTTTATTATACCAATCCTGAACGACAGCCAAACCTCGCTTGAGGAAAAGCTGGTATTATTGAGCGAGCAGTATATCAACCTTATTCTTCAAGAGCCAAACCTTCCAATTTTTGTTTTAAACGAGATTCAGCACAACCCGGAGCGTTTCGCGAGCCAGATCAAATTTAACACGGAAATTATGGGATCGATTTATCTTACTCAACTCAAGGAGGCAGATCCGGGCTGCGATGCTGTCCAGCACCTTATTACTTATCTTGGTATACTACTCTTCCCTTTTTTCATGAGACCTGTTATGACCGCAACAGGCAACTTAGGTGATGAGCAATTTGTCGCCGCTATGCTTCAGAGACAAAAGATAGCTCCTGTTTGGATGAAAGCGATTCTTGGCATTTAAATTATCATGTAACTTTGGGTAAGCGAAATACATACTATCGCCGTTTGGGAGAAATGCTAAAGGCAAAGAAATTCATCTTTATCTATCTTGAGTCGCAATAGCTTAGAGGCGAGGGTGCTTGGCGGAAATCCCAAGAGGGCTGCAGCACCATTTTTACCGGATATCTTGCCCAGGCTGAGCCGAAGCGCATCTTTCAAGTGGTGGCGCTCCATTTCTTCAAATGTTTTAAAATGTGTTTCTATTCTTGGAACTGCGGAATGCTCTTCTTTTTCAGGAAGGTAAAGTGCTTTGAGAACCGGCCCTGCGGCCACTAAAATACTTCGTTCAATAAAGTGTTCGAGCTCCCTCACGTTTCCCGGCCAATGATATTCGGCTATTTGCTTGAATGCATGAGGTGAAAGTGTGACTGGGGTTTTATCCCTAGCATGTTTGTTCAGGAAATAGTCACACAATAAGGTCAGGTCTTCCATTCTTTCTCTCAGGGGAGGAACAGGTATTGAAAATACGTTCAGCCTGTAATAAAGATCACTTCTAAATCTTCCCTGAGTTACTTCTGCCTGAAGATCTCTGCTGGTTGCGGCAATGATGCGTACATTAACTTTGATTGATTTTGAGGCACCCACTCTTTCAATTTCTTTTTCTTGCAGCACCCTCAAAAGTTTTACCTGCAATGCAGAATCCATTTCTCCAATTTCGTCCAGAAAAAGCGTTCCGCCGTGGGCTAGTTCAAATTTGCCGATGCGTTTGTCAGTAGCACCTGTAAAACTACCCTTTTCATGTCCGAAAAGTTCAGATTCTATAAGGTGAAGGGGTAGCGCCGCACAGTTTACTTTTACAAAGGGCATGTCCTTTCTTTCTGATCGGAAATGGATTTCATTTGCAACCAGTTCTTTTCCGGTACCGGTTTCCCCCAGGATTAGTACTGTGGCATACGAGGTAGCTACTTTATCGATCAAAAGATTTAACTTTTGCATACCCGGACCTGTTCCGATCATAACCTTATTTGATTCTTCATGTTGTGCGGGCTCCGGTTGGTTATTTTGAATAAAGGACTGATCTGTCAAAGGAATCTTTATCTGGGTTTGTTGGATTTGCTGAAAGCTTGCAATGGCACCAGACAATAGCGCGGTTATAATGTTCGGTATTTTATAATTGCTCTTCGCGGGTACATACCAGAAAATACCAATCCCGTTTCCACCGAAATCCAGATAACGGGCGACGACTTCTTTTATGCCCATTCTGTGCAAGAGAAACATCCATGGTTCTACCCTATCTTTTGCAGCGGCATCAATAACACTAAACACCTCTAACGGATTATCTTCGTTCGGTTCCGTGCTTTGGATGTTTCGAAAACCATTTATCTCTGTAAGTATTTCTGAATAATCATCTTCTAAGAACGCTGCTGATTTGAAATCGCAAATTTGACGAAAATGTCCGTAAGGGTCAGTAAAATGAATGAAATACCTTTCAAAAAGTCCAGACCCACCAATTATGCCGTGGATATAAGATGAAAGCGCCTCCATACTTTTTATTGACGAAAGGCAGCCTGCGTCAATGTTTGAAAAATGCTTTGGTTGCTCACTATACAATTTTGCCGATAGATGTGAACTGCCGGGAAGATCTTCTTTAGACAGGTAATTATTTTTTTCCATTTACTTTACTTCGGATTTATCACGCTTACCTTCCTCTACAAAATTTTGTCATGAAAAGGTCAAGCTTAAATTCCCAAAGTTCAAGAAATATACCAAAATTATAACTATCTGTATCACAAAATATTATAAAATCAAAAATTTTAAAATGTTGAGATATCAACACAAATCAGGGATATGCTATTGATATTTCAACAAAATGCTACTTGTCTATACCGGTCAAAGCTTGACCAATATGGCTAAAAAACAAGTAATCAGAAATTTACGGAATTTTTTGTCCATTTTTAGCTAACTAAATGCAAAAAATGACTCTGACTAAAAGCTATTCCCGTGTACCTGGTCGAATCTGGCAGATGTTTGGCCTCTGCCCCTTTCTTTTATTCTGTAGCGCTTTTTGCTGCAGCGCCCAGTACTTCTCCGCGCCAAAGCCGGTCGATCGAATGAAAGAATCGGAACTTCAGAGGAGTGTTCAGATGCAAGAGGATAATATTATAAAGGTGGATATGTTACTTTCTCTTTCCAACATTTATTATTACAAACCAGAGCGAAAAATTGCATTCATCAAAAAGAGTATCGGATACGCCAGCCAGGCTGCATCTTTGAGTAAAAAGCTGGCTAATATGCAGAAATATTACGAAGCGAGGTATATGGAATCACTTGGAATGCTGATCGAAGATAAGTTCCCGGAAGTGGAGGCCATACTCCCTTCGCTGGACGATAAAACCAGATGTGATCTGCTTGTGGCTTTGGGATTTCATTTGCTTAACACCAAACTAAGAATTGAGCAAATGCGACCTGAAGCAGAACGAGTTTTATTGGTGGCAAAAGCACTCAGTATCCGATTAAAAGCGAAGCGTAATGAGCTTATCTCGAGAGAGTGCCTGGCGATTGCAACGTTTCAAGTGGGAAAAAAAATAGATCCGGGAATGGAAATAGAAAAAGTTGTCAAGGAATACAAAAAGTACAAGGTTTGGGGCATCCAGTATGCTTACTACCTAGCTGCAGATTTCTACAACTACCAATCGAAAAACGATATCGGCATGCCTTACTTGAGAGCCGGTATAAAAGTAATGGAAGAAACGGGTGATCAATTGATAGAAGGAGATTTATACAGGCTTCTTGGGATGGTATTCAAGGGGGAAGATGAGTTCGAGAAGGAGCTCGAGGCATATCAAAAAGCTCTTTCCGCTTATAAGCGCTATCCCGGTCTTGGAGATATGTACTATGGAATACAGGGAATAGCATTTGGACTAATACACCTGAAAAGACCTAAAGAAGCCCTTAGGTTTCTGGACAGTGCGACTCGCTCAAACAAACCAGAGATCTATATGCAGAAATTGAATATCGTTAATATGTATGGCAATACATATCTCGCGCTGAAAGATAATAAAAAGGCAGAAAAATATTTTCTGGAGCGCTTCAAGCTGGTCAGTGACAATCATGATGAAAGCTATGTCACTTTCGATCGGATGGGCTATTTTTACATAGAGAGCAAGCAATATTCAAAGGCCAGACCTTTTTTGGAAGAGGCCATACGCAGAATACTGCCGAGTACAACAACACCAACTGCGATCACCAGTACTAAATATAGATTGTATCTGGTTGATTCAGCGGAAGGAAAATACCTATCAGCGATCCGCCAGCTCAGTGCCACCCATTCATTTAGTGATTCTGTTGCAAAGGAAAAAAAGAAAAAAGAAATTGCCAATTTACTTGTACAGTATGAAGATGACAAAAAACAGAACGTGATTAGATCGCTACGACAAAAAGCCCAACTCGATCTGGCGAATGTCAAAAAGGCAAGTTTGATCAGAAACCTGAGTATAGCGGGCATTCTTTTAATGCTCATACTTGGTGGTATTTTTTATCGCCAGTCACTGATTAGACAAAAGCTCAACAAAGAAATCTTGGCTAAAAACAGTCGTCAGGAAGTATTACTTTCCAGATTAAACAGGCTGCTTTCTGAGAAACAGTGGCTCCTCAAGGAAGTACACCATAGGGTAAAAAATAACCTGCATACCATAATTAGTCTGCTCAACCTTCAGGCAGAATTTCTAAAGGATGATGCGCTGCTCGCCATTGAAAACAGTCAGCACCGGATACACGCCATGTCCTTGATTCATCAAAAACTCTATGCTTCAGAAGACGTTCAGAACATTGAAATGAGGGAGTACATTAAGGAGCTGGTAGCTTACCTTAAGGATAGTTTTGGGGAAGCAGAAAACATTTCCTATTCTACCGAGATCGACGCTTTATCACTGGATGTTGGACAAGCCATGCCGCTTGGACTGATCATCAACGAGGCGGTGACCAATTCTATCAAATATGCTTTTCCATGGGGCAGAAAAGGTAGGATCAGCATTCAACTTAGCAAAGTTGGAAAACTGGTCGAACTGACTATTTCAGACAATGGCATAGGTATGGTTAGCCCTGCACGGGATAGTAATTTAAGTTCACTAGGACTTAAGCTCATCGAAGGGCTGAGCGCAGATATCAATGGCGAGTTAACGATCGAAAGCGACAATGGCACAAAACTTATCATTAGTTTTGATCCGGAATACCTAAATTCCCTTACGGTTATCGAAGAGGAGGAAATGGCTTGAAGCTGAAAATACTAATTGTTGAAGACCAGTTTATAGAGGCATACAGCCTTGAGCGTATTCTACTGAAGGCCGGGTATGCTACCTGCAGCATTGCGCGTTCTGTACCTATTGCCCTGAAAATACTGGATAAGGAACAGCCTGACCTGGTATTGCTCGACATACAGCTGCAAGGAAGTCTTACCGGAATAGACCTTGCCAAAACCCTTAGAAAGAACAAGATTCCCTTTGTTTATCTCTCGGCCAACTCAAACAAAAAAATACTTGAAGAGGCCAAAGCAACGATGCCGCAGGGTTTTTTGGTGAAGCCTTTCCGCGAGAAAGATGTTCTGGTGATGATTGAAGTTGCCTGGTATCTTCACGAACATCGGATCGAAACTCCGCAGCCGGCCCTCCCAAACATTACTCATAACACATTCAAGAATTTTCTTGGAAACAGCGCCAAAATAAAAGCGGTTCTCTCGCAGGTCAAAGTGGTAAGCGATTCTGACGTCTCGGTACTCATACTGGGAGAAAGCGGTACGGGCAAGGAGCTCATCGCAAAGGATATCCATCAAAATTCTAAAAGAAAAAATAAACCTTTTGTGGTTGTAAACTGCTCTGCACTTCCCGAGAGTCTTATCGAATCTGAACTTTTCGGACATGAAAAAGGTGCATTTACTGGTGCTCACAACAAGAGAACCGGGAAATTTGAACAGGCAGACGGGGGAACAATTTTCCTGGATGAAATCGGAGAACTTCCACTAGAAATGCAGGTGAAATTTCTTCGCGTTTTACAGGAAAGAGAAATTGAGCCTATTGCCGGGCAGATTAAGAAAATCGATGTGCGAGTTTTGGCGGCTACCAACCGGAATTTGAGCGAAGAAATTGCGGCGGGTAGATTTAGATTGGATCTTTTTTACCGGCTGAATGTCTTCCCGATAGAGCTGCCTCCTTTAAGAGAACGAAAAAACGATGTTGTTCTTTTGGCACAGCATTTCCTTGAAAAGTATTCAAAAGAATCGAACAAAACTATAGATGGGTTTTCTCCAAATGTAACTGAGCAGTTGCTGCAATATGAATGGCCCGGGAATGTCAGAGAATTGGAGAATCTGATCTTCAGAAGTGTTTTGTTAAGTGAAACTGAGCAGATTGAAAATATTGAGCTACCCTTGACTTTGGCAAAAACATCCCAGGTCAAGGTAAAAACCATACTCGAAAACGAAAAAGATCATATCTTATCGGTTCTTGAGCAGTGTAACTGGAAAGTCTTTGGAAATGGCGGGGCTGCAGAAGTTCTTGACATGCATATTTCCACACTAAATTCTAGAATGAAAAAACTCGGCATTAGCAAACCAAAGAGTTCAAACTCCTGAATTCATCTTTATCCTTTCCGCAATCAAAGACGCCCATCCGTATACGTTTTAAACTATTCCCGTCTGACCACAAACTGGTCTATTGTCCATATTTAAACAATAGACCTGGAGGATAACGGCATGTCGCGAAGTAGCACCACCTATCAAAATTTGTAATTAACTGACTTACAGACTATAACAACTTGGCTTCATTTATGAATTCTCCGCATTATGCTTACTGAATAGTTCAGTAGGATTTTCAAGGCAGAATTACATGAAGATAAAATTAATTGCAAGTATCGGTAGAGACCGCAAAACTCAGCGACCTTTCAGCGCGGAAAGCAAGATGCTTTCCTTTACGTTCAGATCGGGATTATCGACGCCCATTTCTACGGAAGTTTCCTGTTCAATGACCAATAAGATGAGCAGCTTAAGCTCATTTTCCCAGGCCGGCAATTCAAAAAGATCCAAAAAATCATTTCGTTCGCAATCCTTTAAGGATCCCGAAATAAACTTATCAAAACTGCTCCTTAATGTTTCCATAATCGATATACCTGAGTATTACGCAAGCGGGGAGCATTTCAATGAATCGGAAAATAATAATTAAATGTGAAGGTTTTCCGGAAACCAACAAGTAGTCGACACGCCTGAAGAATTAAACACATAAACCAAACTATACCTAAATGGAAGAAATATTATTAGAATCGCGAGAAAAAAAATTGCTGAATGCCATGAATGCCAATAGTGAAGAAGCATTTACGAAGATTTATCACATTTATTTTAACCGATTATACTCAAGGATTATGTTTCTGGTAAAAGATGAAGAACTAGCAGATGAACTTATTCAGGAACTTTTTTTAAGGCTCTGGGTAAATAGAACAAAAATTGATCCCTCAAAATCAATTCAGGCCTATTTATATAAGATAGCCCAAAACCTGGTTTATGACCATTTCAGAAAGGTTGCCAGTGACCGGCGAATGATTCAGGAGTTATCTAACCATACAAGTGAACTCTACTGGCATTCAGACGTTTTAATAGAAGAAAAAGAGCAGAACGACATTCTTTGTTGCGCAATAGAAAGCTTGAGTCCTCAACGAAAGAAAACTTTTGTGTATTGCAAACTCGAAGGATACTCCTACCAAAAGGCAAGCGAGGTGCTTGGCATTTCGCAAGCAACAATCAATACCCATATCACGCATTCTTTCAGATTGCTGAAAAGCTACGTACTGAGAAACTATTGCTGAACAATCGCAACTTAAACCGGTCTTTTATTATTGATCAGGGATGGAGAGAAACCAAAAGCTTTTTTAAAAGATCGGGAAAAATGTGAAAGGTCTGCAAAACCAAGTTCAAGATAAATTTCAGTTGGCTTTTTACCCTGAATAAGTAACTGCTGAGCCTGCTCGAGACGTCTGGTAATCAGCCATTGGGATGCACTGACTGCGAAAACTTTGATAAAATCCCGTTGAAAAGTTGAAAGACTTCTTCCTGTGAGTGTGGCGAAATTACTAATTGGAATATTAAACATATAGTTTCGAAGCATAAAAGCTTTGAGGTCAATCTTTCCAGGTTCTTCAAAATCGAAAATTATCGAGGCAAGTTTAAGCGGATATTCCAGCAGTGCAAGAACAGCCTCTTCGAGCTTGTGGCGTCGGAGCGATTCGGGAATCATGGTCCCGGATTTTCGATAGCTATCAAGTGAACCAAACAGGCTGTCAAATGCCGGCCAGTTCTGAAGGGTTACCACTCCACTGAATTTAGGGGGTCCGTCCCCGAACAGGTCAGGAGTGTTTTTGATCATATAGTCTTGTAGTAGTTTCTGATCGAGAATAAATACAATGATCTCATATGGGGTGCCTCCGGGGAGTGGCCTGCTGCCGCATTTGATCAGGTGATTGCGCTGAATAAAAACCGTTTCACCCGCTCTGTAGATCTTATCGGATGTGGTATCGAAAAGGCGGAGTTCTCCACTTATCACATGTAAAAGCATATGTTCAGCGATCAGCTCCTCTAAAAGTTGGTGTTGGTGCCAGCCTACCGCATAAGTGATACCCTCTCCTATCGGCTCTGTTTTGTTTTCCATATTTGATAGATAAATAAAAAGTTGCCGGCACGAGCACCGGCAACTTTCAGTTAAATAGCTTGTTGCAGTGGACGGATGGTAATCTCGTTCACCCCTATATCCTTAGGCTGCGATATTGCATAGATCACGGCATCTGCTATTGCATCAGCCTCCATTGAGGCCATTGGCCCCATTTTCCCGATCATCTCAAAAACCTTTTTACTGGTTATATCTCTTCCCAGCTCGGTAGATACTGCTCCGGGATAAAGCGTGGTTACTTTAATTTTTCCGGCCAGTTCTTCTCTAAGCCCCTCCATAATTGATTTAACGGCTGATTTGGTAGCCGAATATATTCCGGTACTTGGGAAAATTTTCAAACCTGCTGTGGAAGATGTTGAAAGGATGTGGCCTTTGCCCACTTTTAACATAGCAGGAAGTACGGCATGGATACCGTAGAGCACGCCCTTAATGTTTACATCAACCATGCGCTCCCATTCTTCCAGGTTACCTTCCTCAAAAAAAGATATCGGCATAATTCCTGCATTGTTCCAGAGTACATCCACACGCCCAAAAGTTTTCAGGGCAAGATCGATCAGCTGGTCAACATCTCCTTTTAAGGTAACATCCGTTTTTTTGTAAACAGCATTCTCACCTATTTCTTTAGCTAGTTTTGCAAGTTGATCGGTCCTTCTGGCGCCGAGTACCAGCTTAGCACTCAAAGATCCGAGCTTGAGCGCTGTTGCGGCGCCCATGCCGCTACTGGCCCCTGTAATGACAATTACTTTATCTTTGATGTTTTCCATTATCGTTTTTTTTATACAAATTTAGGCTCCGGGGCCAGATAAAGTTTGACTGTACCGGTCAAAGATAGTCGTCTGAAATAGTCAGGATAAGCCTTACTGAAATAGATACTTTTTAAGGTGTGCTGATGCCTGTATAAATACATCTCTTGTTTGTGGAATGGTTGCTAGGCCATTGAGCAGGCCCCAATCGTGGATTACCCCATTGTATCTGACCGTTGTGGCATCTACCCCAGCCAAAAGCAGTTTTCTTCCAAAAGCCTCTCCTTCATCCCTAAGCACATCATTTTCTGCCACCTGTATTAGTGTTGGCGGAAAACCTATAAGCTGTTCCATCGTCGCGTGAAGCGGAGAAGCGTAGGCCTCCTTCCTTTTTTTGGGATCCGGAATATACATATCATACATCCATTTCATCAGTGGGGTAGTCAAAAAGCGGTCGGCACCAAAAGCCTTGTAGGATTCAGTTTCAAAATCAGCATCTACAATGGGCCAAAGCATAACCGCTGCCTTGATCGAAGGTCCTTTACGCTCCTTGGTCAGCATTGCCATTACAGCGGTCATGTTTCCCCCTACGCTATTTCCTATTATGCCAAGTTTGACACCATCAACTCCGATCTCCTTGCCGTGCAGCGCAACCCATTTTGTAGCAGCATAAATTTCATTGATGGCTACCGGGTAAGCCTTTTCGGGTGTTCTGGAATAGTTAACAAACACTCCTACTGCTCCGGATCCTACAACAAGATCTCTGAGCATGCGTCTGTGTGTGGGATAATCTCCCAATACCCATCCCCCGCCGTGGATGAAGATAAATACGGGTAGATTTCCTTTTACGCCTTGGGGCCTGACAACATTCAGTTTGATGCTAAAACCATCTGATTCTATGGTTTTCTCAAACTGCTCTATTCCCGACTCATCGACTTTGACAGAAGACTGGGCGCCAGAAAGTACGGCCCTTGCTTGTTGGGGCGTTAAAGTTTCCAGACCTGGTCCACCATTGTTAAGGGAATTGAGGAAGGTTTTCACCTGCGGGCTTAGATGTTCGTCACTGCGAAAATCTTTGACTTGAGCATTGGCTACCGCTACGGCTGCCAATATTAAAATGAGGCTTGCAAGTACCAGCCTTGCTGTACTGAGAGTGCTTCTATTAATGTTCATAATTTTTGGAATTATTGATTTTGGTGAATATTTATCTTTCTTGGTTAATCTATTTACCGGCCAGGCATTAGCCGTATCATCTTCTGACTTTCCCTTTCGCAGCTCAAAAACTTCTAGGTAAACCCAGGGAACTTCCTGTACAAATCCAGGAAAGATATCACTGAATTTTTCAAATCGCCAAACAGAAGCTACTTCTGAGCCGTCAAAAAATTTCTTCTTCATTTTGTAACTGTTACATGACCGATACATTTTAGACAAACCTAATTTTTCTTCCTTTGGCAAGAGGGTACCATGACAGGTATTCTCAATGGTCCAGAAAAAGGAAAGAAAAACAATCTGACTTGATTCATGTATCTTTGCAAGATGAAAGGCATCATCGAAATCGCGGATTTTTATAAGCCATTAAAGTTTAGCGGGCAGGAAAGAATCAACGGAAAAGGCCATTTTAATATTACGCGTGTGGAAGACATCCCGCTGCATCAAGGAAAATCTGCAGAATATCTGCGCCGCTCCTACTACAAAATCAGTTTCGTATCCGGCCATAGCAGGATCAGATACCCAAACCATCAATTTGAAATCAATGGTCCGGCGCTTGTTTTTACCCATCCCAGAAAGCCCTATCAATGGGAAAGAATCAGTAAGGACCATACCGGATACGTATGCATTTTCGATAACAGCTTCCTATCGCACCTGGCGAGTTCGGATGATTTTTCCGTGTTTTCACAGGAAGAGCACAGCGTAGTAACACTTGAAAAAGCGCAGGCTGATAATATAGAAAACATATTTAAAAGTATGTTGGAAGAGTTGGGAGGCTCCTTTCATTTAAAATACTCGTTACTGGCGCTGATGCTTTTAGAATTAATTTATAGGGGAGAAAAACAGGTTCCCTCACGCCAACCGGCAAACCAGATGCGTGATGCCAATGAACGCATTGTTGAGCAGTTTTTTGGAAAACTCGAGCAGCAGTTTCCAATTGAAGACAGCACACAACGGTTAGAACTCATTGAACCCAGAGATTTCGCCAGGCAGTTGAATATCCATGTGAATCACCTTAACAAGGCGCTAAAAAAAATTACCGGCAAATCCACCTCAGCTCTGATTTCAGAAAGACTTATTTTGGAAGCAAAAAACTTGCTTGTGGGAACGAGCTGGACTGTGGGCGAGATCTCCTGGACACTGGGCTTTGAGGCGGCGAATCATTTTTCTGCCTTTTTCAAACGTAATACAACAATCAGTCCGTTCAATTATAGGAAAGCTAAAATTGATTGATATATATATCTTTTTGATTGACCCAACGAGTTGACAGGGAAATAATCTACTGATCTTTGCTTAAAAAAGATATGAACTGGACGACAGATAATATTCCGGACCAGCAGAACAAGACTGCTTTAGTTACCGGAGCAAACAGTGGAATTGGTTATGAGATTGCCAAGGCACTTTACCAAAAAGGGGCTCATGTGATCTTAGCTTCAAGAGAGATCGAGCGTGCAGCAGAAGCAATCCTAACTATAAAGGCCGATGGAGGAAGCGGATCACTTGAAATGGAAAGGCTTGATCTTTCGAGCTTAAAGCAAGTGCACGAATTTGCGACAGCTATCAAACAGCGTCACCAAAAGATAGATGTGCTGATCAACAATGCGGGTATAATGACCCCTCCGGCAGGTTTGAGCGAAGATGGATTTGAGCAACAGTTTGCCGTTAATCTTCTGGGACATTTTGCCCTTACCGGGCTCTTATACCCGTTACTTCGTAAGAGCCAGGCGGCAAGAGTGGTAACAATGAGCAGCGGCGCATACAAAATGGTAAAGCAATTAGATTTCGAAAACCTGAGGCTAGAGAAGGTATATGATGCGCAGCGCGAGTACTCGATGAGTAAACTGGCAGACTTACTGTTTATGACCGAACTGCAAAGAAGGTCAACTGCCTTTGGAGATAATATCATTTCAAGCGCGGCCCATCCCGGGGTTACTGAAAGCAGGCTTGCAAGGCATATGGACAAAGCCGTTTTTGATGCTGCAGTCGAACAATACGGAGCACTGATGCCGGCATGGCAAGGCGCGCTTCCTGCACTATATGCTGCTACGGCGGGTGATGTTAAAGGTGGTGACTATTATGGCCCGGATGGAGAATACGAGTTGCGGGGATACCCGGCCCTCGCCGAGCTGACTGATGCAGCAAAAGACGGATGCCAAGCGGAAAAACTATGGCAGTTTGCTGCTGAAGTAACCGGTCTGAACTATCCTTAAGCGGCCATTTCCAACAAATAAATTGTAGGCATCTCCCGGATTATACAGCAACTATGCGACCGGGTGGCCTATTCAAGCTCAGCAGTGGTTTTTCTGCCACTATCATCAGCTGTTCTCGTATTCCAGATAACAGCCTTTAGCGGAGTGATCGGCCCTGCATTGTAAAAATTATCGACAGAAAACTAAGCAAACATTTTGCTAGCGCCAATCAGCATTTGAACAGAAGGCTTGGTCGGAATAGGTATCAATCCCCAAATTTTAGTTCAGGGATTGCACAGATTCTATGTGCCCCTTTTCGGTAAGCATAGCTGCAATGCAACACCGATCATACTAAATGTATTGGAATTCGGGAAAATCAATTTCTATCGCAATTAAGTATATGCCCAAGTGAGATGCAAACTTAGGAATGGCAAAAACTGGCAGGTATGTTCCAATTGGGCATGTCGGTTTATTTATCGCTCCAGCAAAAAGAAATTACAATTTTAATGAGCCGATTAATTTCCTACCACAATCACTCAATATTACACCTTATGACAGAAATAAAAAAAATACTCTTGATATATCGCGAGTGTTGGGTGGAGTGGCTATATACCGCGTCTTTGAACGATTAAAACAAATAAATAAAACCTTAAAAAACAAGCACTTAAACAGTTAGGCACAGCAATTGAATCTGTCAAAATGAAATATTGAAAAAGTCATACCAATGGTAAAGAAATTTGTTGGACGATAGTTGAACCCAATAACTTATTGGACTAAAAAGGTTTACTAAGCGGATGAGGCAGTCTGAAATTTAAAACGGTTTTATCGCTTTTGTTTTGCAGGCTGTTATTGTGTCCATCGCGACGAAGATGACGGGTGTCAGCTTGTTGAGGAGGCTGTAATGGGTTATGCACTTTCCACCCGTTCGTGCATGGGACAAACCTACGTCGGCGCGGAGTCCCCGCGGAAAACCGATCAGCAACACAGCAATGCGATGGGCAAATCATCCCTTTAAGGGTTTACAGAAATAAATTAACTAAGGGTCATAAGGCCAAAAAATAAAATCAATATGAAAATAGTAGTTATAGGCGGAACAGGACTGATCGGAAGTCAGGTCGTTACCGGTCTTAAAGATCTTGGACATGAGGTTATTGCAGCTTCTCCAAGCTCAGGGGTAAATACAATAAGTGGAGAAGGACTAAGCGAAGTACTTCAGGGTGCTGAAGTAGTTGTCGATGTTCCTAATTCCCCATCTTTTGAGGAAAAAGCAGTAATGGATTTCTTTACCACCTCGGAAAAAAACCTATTGGCCGCAGCGAAGCTGGCAAGGGTAAAACACCTGGTAGCCTTGTCGATTGTTGGGGTAGACCGTGAGGGGGCAAACGCATACTTTTTGGCCAAACTCGCCCAGGAGAACCTAATTAAATCTTCAGGCATATCTTATTCACTGCTACGGGCAACCCAGTTTTACGAATTCGTTGGTGGCATAGCCGCTTCGGGAACTGTAGGTGATGAGATTCACGTTTCTCCGGCAGTCTTTCAGCCTGTTGCTTCCAGCGATGTTGTTGCTGCATTGGTCAATATCGCCAATTCAACCCCACTGAATGGTACCGCAGAAGTTGCCGGTCCGGAGAAAATTGCACTTGATGAAATTGTTAAGCAATACTTGAAACTTAAGGGGGATACGAGCGTGGTCATAACGGATCCGAGTGCCTTCTATTTCGGTGCAGCGGTAAACGATAGTACTCTGGTACCGGGCGAAAATCCAATCATTGGCAGATATACCTATAAAGAATGGATCAATATCCCCGGCAATTTAAGATAAGCTAATAGGAAGAATATTAATAGAAACACTGGAATTCCCAGATAAAAAGCACACAAATATGAAAATTGTAGTTATTGGAGGCTCAGGCCTAATTGGCAGCAAGCTGGTAAACAGTCTTGAAAATTTAGGCCATCAGGTCATTTCCGCGTCCCCTCAAAGTGGTGTAGATACGATTACCGGTGAAGGGCTGGCAGAATCGCTGGCAGGTGCCGATGTAGTGGTGGATGTGGCGAACTCGCCCTCCTTTGAAGATAAGGCTGTAATGGAATTCTTCCAAACAAGTGGAAAGAACCTACTTGCTGCAGAAAAGGAGGCCGGAGTTAAACATCACGTAGCGCTATCGGTGGTCGGAACCGAACGTCTTCAGGGCAGTGGTTATTTTCGCGCCAAGCTTGCTCAGGAAAAACTTATAAAAGAATCCGGCATTCCATACTCACTGTTACACTCTACTCAGTTTTTTGAATTCGTTGGAGGAATTGTACAGGCCGGTACGGTTGGGGAGCGTATTCATATTGCACCTGCATTCATTCAGCCAATAGCCTCCGATGATGTCGTTGCAGCAATGACCTCCCTTACTATTGGTTCACCAATCAATACAACTTTAGAAGTTGCGGGGCCTGAAAAAATCCGACTTAGTGATCTTGTACAAAAATACATGGGCTTAAAGGGTGACAACAGAGAAGTTGTAGCTAATGAACACGCTCCATATTTTGGAGTAGAAATCAATGATGCTTCCTTGACACCTGCACCAAATGCCCGTTTAGGTGAGATCAAGTACGATCAATGGATTGCACAGCCGGGAAATCTGAGGTAGTCTGAATTTAAACACTGCTGATTAAAAAGCTTTGAAGCCCTTTCCGTTCTGGTTAGGGCTTTTTTTTGTAAAGCTTAATAGTCAATCCCTTTAATTACCTCCCTCACTGTGGCATTTGTAGAAAATTCAAGAATTGAGCTCTTGAAATGCCAAGAGTGATGAGCGCAAATGACGAAATAGCATCTTATAAAAAAATGGCACATACACTTCAACCATTTGTGAAACAGACAATTGCAAAACAGGCATAATAGCTGTATTAATACGAATGAACGGAAAGACGGGCTAAATAAGGACGGCTTCCGGGCAAAATCAGAATCAATAACTTAACCACAATAAAAATATGAAAACAAATCAATTGGAGTGCATAAGTCAGCACATACCTGCGCTTCAGGAGTTTGCAATGAAATTTACAAAAGATCTGGACAGTGCAAAGGACTTGGTACAGGATACCATGCTGAAGGCTTTAAGGTATTATGAAAAATTTGAAGAGGGCACCAATATGCGCGGCTGGCTTTTTACCATCATGAGGAACAACTTTATAAACAGTTTCCGTAGAAGTAAGATGAGCATGGAGCTGATTAGTCAGACCGAGGAGTTGAGCTATGATCAATTACTGTCAAGCAGCACAGCAAATGGATGTGAGAACCGTTTTATCAAGAGTGACATCCGTAAAGCTTTAGCCACTTTGCCAGAATATCTTTACCATCCATTCATCAGATATGTTGAGGGCTATAAATATCACGAGATCGCAAGAGATTCAAATGCTCCTATAGGTACAATAAAAACCAGGATTTTCGAGGCAAGGCGTCTACTTAAAAAAAATCTGCAAGATTATAAGTCCTTCGCTACAAAAGACTAAAAAAGGGGATTTAGCAAGTAGCAAATCCCTTTTTAAGATAATAACTATTTCAAGTGTGCGCGCAACATCCAGGCCATAGTTTCATGTGTTTCCATCAGACCGGTGATGTAATCACTGGTTCCAAAATCCTTCAAAGCCCCGGCATACTTGCCGATATTCTCCCTTAAATGAATCAATATCGTCTCATGGTCTGCCAGCAGGGCGGTGATGAAGCCCTCACTATCATTCTTTCCCCTGTCATCTTCACTCAGATGGGTAAGTTCCAGGAATTGCTTAAGGGTTGCCGGCGCATAGTGTCCGAGTTTTCGTATGCGCTCCGCTACGTCGTCTACGATCTGTTCAAGTTGGTTGTACTGTGCCTCAAAAAATTTATGCTTATTGAAAAAGTCCGGGCCCTCGATATTCCAATGTGCTTTTCGGGTTTTGGTATATAGTACGAACTCGTCTGCCAGAATTTTACTTAATGAATGTGCAACCTCTGAGAGGTGCTCCTGGCTTATGCCAATTTTTGCTTCCATGTTGTTTTTGTTAATGGGTGAGAAATTATTCTTCAGCATTCAGAAATGTCGGTAATCCGAATTTTCAGATGAAACTGTGATGCAATTTAATTGGTCTGTAAGACCTGTAACTGGTCCAGCAACCTTGTATTCAGTGGACCACTTCCCTTAGCTGTATTAGTACGAATTTTGATTTAGGTAAATGGTATAAAATCAATCTTAAACCAGCGATTATGAAATTGTATGGAATGACCAACTGCATGAAAACACTCAAGGCTATAGCATGGCTCAGTGCAAAAGGAATTACTTTCAAATTTCTGGACATCAGGAAGGTAGGGATAGAAGAAGATAAAATATTAGAATGGGCCGGAAAGGCCGGATTTTCCACTTTTCTAAATAAGCAGATTCCAACCTGGACTCATCTCTACCCAAAAGAAAGGGTGCTGGCCCTTAACGAGAAATATGCGATCAGGCTTATGGTCCAAAAACCGGCTTTGGTCAAGCGCCCAATTCTTGAATATGGCGAAAAGCTTTTGTTTGGCTTCGACGAACCATCCTGGGAGCAGAACATTGTAGGAGATAATCATTCAACAGCCTCTGGAAATGAGTGTTCTGCAATTACTGAAGTATTTTAAATAAAAATTATGAAAATAGAAATCTGGTCTGATATTGCATGTCCCTATTGTTATATCGCATCCGCACGCCTCGCACGTGCCATCGAATCCTTTGAACATAAATCCTCAGTTGAAGTTGTACTTAAAAGCTATGAACTGGAACCTGATATCGCAGTAAATTCCGGGGAAAGCCAGCACAATGCCGTCATCAGAAAATACAGGCAAAATTCCATGCGGGCACAAAATATTTTAGACCAGGCTGCTCATGCGGCTGATCAAAGCGGGCTGATTATTAATTGGGACAAAGTAATTACGACCAATACCTTTAATGCTCACAGGTTGGTACATTTTGCCGGTCAATTTGGTAAAGCGAAAGGAATGGAGGAGCGCCTTTTCCGTGCATATTTCGAGGAAGGAAAACATGTTGGAGAAAAGCAGGTCCTTTTGACCATCGCTTTAGAGCTGGGGCTCGATGCGGAGAAACTCTTCACAGGGGAACTTTTCGAAGAAGAAGTGCGACGAGATGAACAAGAGGCGCACGCGCTTGGCATACGCTCCGTTCCGTATATGCTTTTCGATGAAAAGTTTGCTGTAAACGGCGCACGTTCAGAAGAAGATTTTTCCGCGCTGTTGGTTGAATTTGAACAAGAGGCTATAAAGTGCGGGATGAGCAAGCTTCCGGAATCCCCTGGCTGCGATGATGGCTCTTGCAGGGTATAAGGAAAAATTTTTGGCCAGTTGTAATGCTAGGATAAAGTGTCAGGTTTTACATTGTTTTTCCCCCAGTCGAACATAGCCTGTAGCACAGGCTCTAATGTCCTGCCTTTTTCACTGATTTCATACTCCACCCTCGGTACTTTTTCGCGGTAGCTGGAACGTATAATCAAGCCATCGCCTTCCAGCTCGCGGAGCTGTTGGGTCAGGATTTTTTGGGAAATACTCGGAATGAACAATCTTAGTTTACCGAAACGAACAGGGCCATCGAATAACTGGACCAAAATGACAGGCTTCCATTTATTACCAATGGCCTCGACAGTACGAATAATGTGGCAGTCTTTAGGATCGTGGTGAATTGTTCTCATGATGTCTTGGTTACCTTTTGGAAACCGGTTTCTATCACTTAGTCACCTTTTGGAAACCGGAAATTCAGTGTTGGATTAAGAATTAATAAATGATAGATAGTTTCTTTGCGCAAGATAAATAAAAAATAGAAAATATGGATAAGGTAATCGTAGTGACAGGGACAAGCAGTGGCTTTGGCACCCTGATGGTAAAAAAGTTTTCAGCTGCAGGATATCAGGTAGCTGCAACGATGAGGGGCACTCAGGACAAAAATAAAAACGTTGCATCTGAGCTATCTGCAATAGACAACGTTGAGGTATTTGAACTTGATGTTGCCGATGATGAATCGGTAAAGAGTGGAATTGCGGCCATTCTGGATAGGTATAAAAAAATTGATGTGGTCGTGAACAATGCGGCCATACAAGGCACAGGCTTGCTTGAAGGGTATTCCCTGGAACAGTTCCACAAGATTATGAACATCAATCTTTATGGCGTCTTCCGTATGTACAGGGAGGTTTTGCCGGGAATGCGAAGTGAGCAGGATGGTTTGATCATCAATATTTCGAGCAGTGCCGGACGTTTTTCTCCACCTTTTCAGGTGCCCTATAACAGTTCCAAATTTGCACTGGAAGGACTTACAGAAGGGAGTTATGATGAGCTGATTGGCCAGGGAATAGAAACTATTCTTATAGAACCAGGAGCATTTATGACCGAAATGTACACCAAGCAGGGAACCCATGCAGACAGGGAAGAAGTTTTGGATCAATACGGTGAAGAT
Source organism: Pedobacter sp. AC163 (assembly GCF_979258665.1). Lineage (NCBI taxonomy): Bacteria > Pseudomonadati > Bacteroidota > Sphingobacteriia > Sphingobacteriales > Sphingobacteriaceae > Pedobacter > Pedobacter sp. AC163. Next base: position 846,434 of record NZ_OZ409872.1, read on the forward strand.
ACCGCGATTTTGATGACCGGATTTGGCGCAAAACTTGGAGGCGCATTACAGAAATATCAACCCGAGCCTTCTGCAATTGCTGAAGCCGCATTGAAACTGATTCAAATGGAAAAAGGTACTCGTCCGCTACGGACTACTGTTGATCCCATTGCACAGGGAGCCGATCAGGCATTTAACGATGCGGCGCTCGACCTTAAACAAAAGTGGGTAGCTAAATACCTTTCTTAAGATTATATTTCAAGCTGCGCCTGAATCATCGGGCGTAGCTTAAATTGAATAAAAAGGCTAAATGACAGGTCGCGAATTTCCGGACTTGTAGTAATCTATTTTCGACAAAAACATCACTGCCATTTTCTCACCCCTCCATATGGCTTCATCTGCTTTCTCACCGGCAAACAGGCCATCAACAGCTTGACGCCAAAGCTTGATCCAGCGATCAAAATGACTTTGCTCAATACCTAACTTGAGGTGTGGCGGAAAAGGTCTTCCAAAATAACTACTGGTTCCAAGCAGCACGGTTCCCCAAAAACCGTACATTTTCTCCAGATGTACATCCCATCTGCCCTCCACTACCCTGTTAAAAATCGGACCAATGTGGTCATCGAGTTGTACGCTAAGATAAAAAGTATCTACGAGCTTAACGATATCTGATGAATGTTTAATGTCTTCCATTTAAAAAAATGATGTCAGAGAAGGATTTCTATAACTTAAAACAAAATTATAGATAGGTCAACATAAAAGACATAAACATCCTTTATTATTCCGTATATTTGACATTTAGATTATGGCAATTTTTTCCAAGACATGTGAATATGCGATCCGCGCTGTATTTTATCTGGCCCATCGCAGCGCTGACGGGCATCGCACTGGTATAAAGGATGTTGCAACCGGAATAGATTCCCCGGAACTTTATCTTGGAAAGATCTTGCAGGACCTAAGCAGAAAAGGGCTCATCAGTTCAGCAAAGGGACCTAACGGAGGTTTTTTCCTTTCTCAGGAAATGCTCAATCAGCCTCTAATCGAAATTGTCAGGGCTGTAGACGGAGACAACCTGTTTGTTGGTTGTGGCCTTGGCTTAAAGCAGTGCTCTGAGATAAATCCTTGTCCGTTACATAATGAATTTAAGGATATCAGAATGAGGATAACCAACATGTTAAGCAATACCACAATAGGTGAATTTAACAGAGAATTGATGGAAGGATTATTATCGCTTAAAAAATAATCTGTTTTTTTGAAAGCCAGCTTCAGATATTAAGTTCAGCAATATACCGTTCGATGGTTTTTCGGTCTGCCTCACTGGTTGCCAGTGAAAGGGCGGCGGAAAAATTGCTCAACGCCTTTTTGTTATCAATTTCGGAATAAAGATTGCCCAGCAATACGTAGTAAAATTGATTATCGCTGAGATTTAATTTTTCGGCCTCAGCGATTGCAACGGTTTTACCTTCGGTCTTTGATAGTGCATATGTCCGGTTCAGTGCTGCGAGTGGGGAAAACGTTAAAATCAACAAGCTATTGTAGAGCTGAAGGATTTGTTCCCATTTTTCCTTTGTATCAGCTTTTTTAGTATGCCAGTATGCAATAGCGGCCTCGAGATGGAAATGACTAACCTTATCGCCCTCAGATGCACGGTTCAGGAAAAAAATTCCCTTTTCGATCATTTCGAGGTTCCAAAGCCTCTCGTCCTGATCCTGATATAAAATCATTTCTCCATTGGAACCTGTCCGGGCATCGAATCTTGATGCATGAAAACACATCAGCGATAACAGTGCGCTCGAATTGGGTAGATCTGTCAGCGGATTTTCTGTCAGCAAATAATTCAGTCGTATGGCTTCCTCGCAAAATTCCTTTCTGAGCACATTGTGCTGAGAGGTGGAGTAATATCCTTCGGAAAATAGCAGGTAAATAGTGGTCAGCACAGTTTCCAGCCTGCCGGTAATTTCCGCTCGCTTAGGCTGCTGGATCCGGATATTCGCGATTTTCAATTTTTCCTTCGCCCTTTGAAGGCGTTTATAGACCGTTTCTTTATTGGTCAAAAATGCATCCGCTATCTCCTGTATTCCAAAGCCGCATAGTAAATTCAGGGCCAGCGATATCTGCAAATGCCCTGATATTACAGGATTACAGATGGTAAAGATCATAGCGAGCTGGCTGTCTGAAATGTTTTTTTCGGAGAAGTCAACATCGATTTCCTCGCCGTGCGAGGATTCGGACTGTAGTACAGGAGTTAGTTTTGCATCAAAAAGATTGTTACGGTTCAGGTAATTTCTGGCCTTATTTTTAGCAACAGTATAAAGCCATGCGGTAGGATTTTCAGGAATTCCCTTGATTGCCCATGATTCAGTTGCAGATAAAAAAGTATCGCTGACAATATCCTCTGCAGCTTCGATGTGTTCCATACCAAACCGGTAACTCAGTACCGAAACCAATTTCCTGTATTCGGATCGAAAAAGCTGGGGTATTAGTGAGTTTTGGGGATGCATAGTGAGATCTAAATAATTTACAAAGATACGACTCGACTTGGTTAGTTGGGTTTGAAAAATGGCTGGTCCATATTTAAAATCAGCTCTGGTCCCCTGTGAAATACGAATTTCCTTTTATTTTGGCAGAAAAAAATTATGAAAAACAAATATGATGGCGCGCAGCTGTTCTTGCGCTTAGCTCTTGGTATAGGCTTTCTTCTTCCCACCATGGACCGGCTAGGAATTCTCGGACATGCAGGAACTGCCGGCAATGCATGGGGAAACTGGGATAACTTTGTCTCCTACACCAATACGCTGATGCCTTATCTGAGCAGGCCTGTCACCCAGATATTTGCATTTTTGGCTACCCTGGGAGAATTTGTGTTTGCAATAGCCTTAATACTGGGTTTCCAAACCCAAAATGCAGCAAAAGGCAGTTTTATACTTTTACTGCTTTTTGCACTCAGCATGTTGTTCTTTGCCGGTTACCGTGCTCCATTTAGCTATTCCGTTTTTACTGCTTGCGCAGCATCTCTGCTGCTTTCTGCCATGCCGAATTATAGATGGAGCCTTGATTATTTGAAAGGATACAGAAGAGAAGAATCTTATATTTAATATCCTGTATTTTTAGGGAAACGCCCTTAGTTTGCAAATTTGCGTTTCCCTCGTTCTATTACGCTATCCAGATCGATACCGGAGCCAAAAACACCAGAAAACAGATCACCAAATTCCTGCAGTCTGGCTGGTATAGTTTTTATGTTATAATCATACATGGATATCCCCTTATGAAGCTCTTCCCATTTCAGCGGAGCAGACACCGGAGCTCCTGGTTTTGGCCTAAGTGAATAGGGGCAGGCAACAGTCGCTGAGGCATGATTTTGAAGAAAGTCCAGATACAGCTTTCCTTTTCTGGAGCTCAGCGCTCGCTCCATCGATGTCAATCCTGGCAGGATCAGGTGAACTTGGTCCAATATCATCTTTATCAGTGTCTTGCTTTGAACAAAAGTATATTTCCCGCCAAGCGGGATATAAATATGTATGCCCGTTGAACCGGAAGTCTTGAGAAATCCAGGTATTTGCAGGACATCAAGAACACTTTTTACGCATAGCGCGACCTCTACAACCTGAGCAAAGGTATTTCCTTCATCCGGATCCAGATCGATCAGGCAAAACTCAGGGTAATCCGGTGAGGCAATGGTGCTCAGCCATGGATTAAGTTCGATACAACCTAGTGAGGCCATATAGATAAGTGTTTCTTCACCGTTGCCAACTATATATTCCCGTTGCTTTCCCTCCGCTGTCGTATAAGCACATGTTTTGGCCCAATCAGGCGCTTTGCCTGTGACATCTTTTTGATAAAAGCTTGCACCGTTAATTCCATTCGGAAAGCGGTTCATTGATTGTGGCCTGTTTTTTAGGTAAGGAAGAATAAATCGGGAAACCTCATGATAATAATTAAGCATATCCCTTTTCGTCAATCCATCCTGAGGCCAGTATAATTTATTTAAATGGGTCAGTTCCAAAACCTGACCCGCAATTTCGATAACCTGGGTATCCTGATCCCCAACTAGCAAGCATTCCATATTTATAGCTGTTTTTCTATGCCGGCTGAACGAATCAGTTCAATGGTTGGCATTTCTGTTTCTCTTCCGACGCCCTTTGCCGCCTTGTCTGTTCTCATACCCTTGAAAGACGGATGACGAAAGAAACCCTCTTTAGTGATCTCTGAAAACTCCACTTCACAGACAAGCAAAGGCACAAGCCAAACGGTTTCTGTATCCATGGCAACTTTTTTAAGTTCTGCAGGCCATGAAGACATTTCTGCTGCTAAAAATGGATTTACAGTGGTTCGCAGCTGAGTAAGTTGTTGGATAAGTTCCTTTTCGTTTTTTTCTGAGAACCCCGTTCCCACCTTTCCAACATAAACAAATCTCTGGCGATCATATACGCCCAGAACAAGCGCACTGAATAGTCTTGGACTGTCAATATTATTGGTGTAACCGGCAATTACAACTTCCTGCCTTTTTTTAACTTTTATCTTGAGCCAATCGTGAGAACGTTTACCGGGATAGTAAGGGCTTATCTTGCGCTTGGCAAGAATACCTTCCAAACCATTTTCTTTTGCGAAAGCGAATGAATCGGTTCCAGAACTATCGAGCGGCCTGCTAATTTTAATTTCCAAATTCTCTTCACCAATGATTTGGGTAAGTTTCGCTCTTCGATAACTCAATGGGAATTCCAACAAACTCTCACCCTGAAAAGAAAGCAGGTCAAAAACATAGTAGATGAGTTGACCATCCTTAGCAGATCTCCAGTTTTGCAGGGAACTAAAATCAGAGCGACCATTTTTATCGATCACCACGATTTCGCCATCCAGAACGGCATCAAATTTTAGCTGTTGCAGGTTTCTGTAAATCGGAAAAAACTTTTCATTATAGGATTTGTCGTTTCGGGAAGCGATGATGACATCTCCGGCCTGAAGGGTAGTCAATGCGCGGTATCCGTCCCATTTGACTTCAAATTCCCAGTCAGGATCATTAAATGGCTGATCTGCCAGTGTTGCCAGCATCGGCTTAAAATTTTTCATGTCAAATTTTTTCGTATTTAGTCTAGTAAATACCAGAGGTTGAACTTGGCTACAATATCTTACATGGTATGTTCTCTTTTTATGCCAAGGCGTTTGATTTTGGAATTCAGGGTTGTAGGGGGAACCCCCAGAATTTGGGCAGCACCCCCCGGACCTGCAATTCGGCCGTGGCAATATTTAAGAACTTTTAAAATGTAGTCCTTTTCATTTTCATCAATGGTTTTGAGCGAGAATTCTTCCAGTTGCGCTTTAAAAGCAAGCTGTTCCTCTGGCGGAGGAAGCAATAGCCTTTTGAGCACATTCCCATTGGCGAGCAGCACGCTGCGCTCGATGAGGTGCTCAAGTTCGCGGATATTTCCGGGCCAGTCATAATCCATAAGTTCCTGCATTGCCTTACTACTGATGGAATTGATGTTTTTACCGCAATTTTTATTGAATTGCTTAATAAAATGCATGGCCAGCTGTTCTATATCCTGTTTTCGCTCACGAAGAGGTGGTAATGAGATCGGGAATATATTGAGCCTGTAGAAAAGATCATTGCGAAAACGACCTTCAGCAATTTCGATGTCCAGATTCCGGTTGGTTGCCGCAATAACCCTGACATCAACCCTAATTGTCTCTTTTCCCCCTACCCGCTCGATTTCCCGTTCCTGCAGTGCTCGCAGTAGTTTCACCTGTAAGTCTACCGGCATCTCGCCGATTTCATCCAAAAATAAAGTACCATTATTAGCGAGTTCAAATTTGCCTAATCTTCGCTCCGTGGCACCGGTAAAACTTCCTTTCTCATGTCCGAACAGTTCACTTTCTATTAAGTTTACAGGCAGGGCCGCGCAGTTAACCTTTACCATTATTTTGTTCTTTCTGGGAGAGTTATTGTGTATAGCTCTTGCGATAAGTTCTTTTCCCGTTCCGGTTTCGCCCAATATGAGTACAGTACTGTCTGATGGGGACACCTGAGAGATCAGCCGAAAAGTATCCTTTAGCGCCGTGCTCTCTCCGATTATTTCGGTGTAGTTATGAATGGTCTCAATTTCCTCAGTGAGGTAGATTTTTTCCTCTTCAAGTTGCTGTTTATAGATTTCAATTTCTTTTAACTGGGTTTCAATTCGCTGATGTGAAATGATATTCGATAATACAATGGCAATCTGTGCACTTATATTATCGAACAGTTTTCTATAGCTTAAAAATTCGGATATATTGCCGTGTTCAAAAAGCATGAAGCCGATAGGTTGCTGTCCAAGTTTAATGATGGATCCAACCATCCCCTGTTGAACGTTTCCTGGCGAGGCGGTCATGAAGCCTGTTTGGCTATCCAGGTTATCAAAATCCCGTGCATCAAAAAAAACTGGCTCTTCACTATTGAGAATCTGGGCAAACACTGTTTGTGAGATGTTGGAAAATTCCTTGCTGCCGGGTGATTCATTGTAAGCAGAAACGGTACCGTCAGCCAAAACACGGGCAATTTCCATAACGCTCTGCCTGTCCTCACTTAAAGTAGCGATCAGAAAATTATTTATATTGAAAATTTCCCTGAGCTGCACCCTAAGGATCTTGGTCAGTACGCACACATCCTTTACTGAACGGAGTTCTGTTCCAAAAAGCATGAGTCTACTTTCTTCATCAATACGTTGTTGAAGCTCCTTGTTTGCATTGATATTTGCCACTGCAATGGAAATCTGGTTTCCCAGTCCGCTGATTAAACTGGACTTACCGCTAGTCAACTCGAGTCTGTTCTCGAAAAAAAGAACCAGAGAACCAAATGGTATATGGTCCCTAGAAAACCTGACGCCAATTACCTGGACAATGCCGCTTTCCTTGCTGATCTTAAGGTAACTAGTCAATTCCTTATTTGCGGAAAGCTCTTCCAGCTCGAAGCTAAGGGGTACGGGAGAGGCAAGAATTTTATTGATAACCCCGTCATTCACAGGAAAGACCATCGAGATCAAATCTTTATATTCCGGGTGGTTGCGGCAAATGGTTTCGGGATCGAATTGAATGATATCGAAAAAATCTCCGCCTTCGTTTATCGTGCCAATGGCCAGATAACTAAAGCCGAGAAATTTCTTAAGCTTTTCGGTAACCAAACGGATGAGCTGGTTACCATTTCGAATAGACGCTATATCAGTACTCAATGAAAATAAAAGTTCTCTTTCTGTTTCCCGCTTGATGGCCTCTTCATTGAGCAGTACGTTTGATATTGCAGTTGAGAGATGGTATGAAATGCTACTGTACAATTCGAGATCAATTCCGTCAGGCTTTAAAGCACGGTTGAAGTTAAAAAACACGGCACCGATATCCGCCATATCGCGAACGAGTTTAACGCCAATTTTCGTTCTTACGCCGGCGGCATGTTCAGCATGGATGTAGTTTGGCGCATGCGGCTCGCTTATCAGTTTATCCATATCGAACACCTGAACACCTCCTGAATTCATAAGTCTGGAGAATATATCATTGTTGGCACGGAAGTGCTCACTGATGTAATCGACATTATGTCCGGGATCTGCTCCATACATTTCCGGCGTATAGAGGAAAGTATTGTAGCTCTGATCTTTATTTCCGATCATAACTACCGCCTCTTGAAATAGGAAACGCTCTTTGAGGGTTCTGTTAAAAAGTTTGTCCAGATCTTTTCGCTGACGAATCGAAGTAATTGTATAACTGATGTTCGATAAAAAATCGCGCTCCTGGTTTTTTTTAGATACCGTGTCGGCAACTTTTATATTCTCTGCTGCAATGGAAAGTTGATGGGAAATTCCCTTGAGCAGCTTGATCTGGTATGAACTGAGCTCTTGTCCCTCGAGCAAACAGATGACCCATATCCCACTAATCTTTGAGCCGACACGCAGGCTGAGCATGGCCATTTTTTTAATACCACATTCATAGTTTATGCTCATATAAAGGGGAAGCGCATTTCCTGTCGCCAACTCTTCATCCAGGTCAAATATGATTGGATCATTAGAAAGCAGAACCTTATAGACTTGGTCACTTATCGGAAATTTGGTTGACACCATAAAAGCGTAATCCGGATGAAATCTTGACCTTGAATCCAAATCCCCCAAAAGTCCGCTTACACTTAACTGGTCGTCATTAATGGTCTTCACAAAGTGATGGGAATAATCAATTAGCATCCTTAAATTTGGGTTGATGCTCTTTAACAGTGTGAGCTTATCCTTGTTGAATGCAATCCCAGTATTTATCGCTTGGAGAATATCCCTTTCGCGGTCTTTTAACTCAATTTCTGCGATAGACTTGATATTCATGACTACGCTTGCGATCTGGTTGACAATAAGAGGCATGATACAAATGAAGTTATCATCCTCATGATGACTTTCCTCAAAAAGAAAAACGCAATTTCCAATAATTTCGCGGCCACTATACAGATTATATATTCTGCCTTTACGCCCGTTAAGTGATGATCCGGATTTTAAAAATGGCCCTACTTCATTGCCTTCAGTTAATACCTTAAAATCAAAAGATTTTTTGTTACCGGCCTCAGCCGAGCTGCTTTCTATGACGCCATTAAGGGGTATAGAAGTTACATTGACCCGTTCACTAAAAGGGAACTGGGCTAATGAAGATTCAGAATCCGGGCAGAGGTTATACATCAGTTCCCCGGCTCTTTCGAGAATGAATACGGTACAATCAAAAAATCCGATGTAAGATTTTAATGAGGAATTGAGCAGATAAAACAACTGTTTGCAGTCTCTGATCTCGCCAAGGGCTTTGCCAAAAGCAAGTAAAAACTCATTACGTTCACTTTCTTTATAAATCGATTGCCTTAAAATGAGGTCGTTGTAAACATATAAAAGTTCGAAAGCCAGGCCGTTGCTGTTTTCAGGTATATGGTCAATCTCATTAACATAACCCAATACGACAGTAGATCTTGGTCCGTCGGGTAGCTCAACAGGAATAAAAAGGTACCGCTCATAGACGGAACCGGAAATCTTAGTTTTATCGGCTAAAACAGGTTCTGTTCCAGGCACACTATCTCTGGCAAAGCTGGTCATAGAACTTAGATCATCAGCCGTTGCAAAACCGTAATGCAGTGCAGGACTGCCCTTAAAATGGGCATCGTATGTTGATTCTCCCACAATCAGGAGTATAAAATCGGCAGAGAACTTTTTGCAAAAAAGTTCAAGGGTAGTAATGATTTGGGGTTTTACTTCAGACTGTAGAATCAGGAGTTTATTGTCAAGATCTATCATCATTATTATGTTTTACATTTGAAACTTATAACATTTGCACGGGCATCGAACTAACTTAACCCTTCCCGACATTCGGTTGAATGCTATTGATACGGAGCTGAAGCTTATTCCAATGAATTCCTGAAAATATTATTTATCCGGCCGTCAGAAGTTCTGCCCTTCCCTAACAATTCATCAGAAATTCTTTCCGGATGGGCGTTTGGGATATTCAAAAGTAAGATATAAGTCAATGTTAAAGCAGTCAAAAAACAGGCAATTACTGCCATTATACTGTCCTAAAATTCTGGATTCAGAATGATTGGGGTTTTGAGCAATTTATATCCTTCCGAATAGATTCCGATAGTCGAATGGTGTAAGGCTAAAATTGCGAACGAAAATCTTCCGCATGGTGTCAACGCTTTTGAACCCGCTAATGGCGGCAATGCGCTCGATTGGGTCGTTGGAATCCTCTAGGAGTCTTTTAGCACATTCGGTACGGAGTTTTTCTACGTATTTAGCTGGTGTTAATCCGGTTTCATTTAAAAACACACGGGCAAAATTCCGATGACTCATGAATACTTTTTCTGAAAGCATTTTTACGGTGAGGTCCTCACGCAGGTTAGACTTGATCCACTGCTGGAGTTCAAAAATAGGCTTTTTTGAGGCCTCTTGATGAAGCAGAATATCACTGAACTGAGACTGGTTTCCCGGCCTTTTAAGGTAAAGTACCAATACTTTCGCCACCTTTAATGCCACCTCACGTCCGTTATCTTCTTCAACAAGAGCGAGGGCAAGGTCTATTCCCGCTGTTGCGCCTCCCGAGGTATATATATTTTGATCTTTAATAAATATCAGATCAGAATTGACCTGAATTCCTAAATAGGATAAGCGAAGCGTTTGTGCATTCAGCCAGTGCGTGGTTGCTCGGCGGTTTTGCAGCAGGCCAGCTTCAGCAAGCATAAAGGCGCCCAGACAAACTGCGCATACTCTTCTGATATCGTTATGGTTCTTCTTTATCCAATTTACAAGTTCGGGTTGGCTTTTCCAATTGTAATCCATGGAAAAGCCTCCGATAATAAGTGTATCTATGGGATAATGAATATCAAAGATGCTTTTTTCGCAACGGATGACAAGACCACTACTTGTCCGGACATCCAGTTCACGGCTTGGGGATGCGATACAAAGGTCATAAATCACCGAATCCATGTTGGCAATCTCGTTATTCATCCGATTGGCATTATGAAATACATCCGAGGGGCAAATGATGTCAAGTGCCATAGCATTGGGCATTGCGACAATTACAACTGACCTGGTCTTCATTATCCTTTATGATTATATTTATTTTTTACGTTTGACTTAACAAATAATTTGCACCAGCTCATATCCACAGATCAGCATCTCCCCTGCTAAGATAAGCAAGATAAATTCAACTTGGGTATTTTGCTAAACGCTCAAGCTCGGCTATAAGAGGATGTCATGTCTAGGCTGGGTGAGAACTGGAACCTGAGTTTCATTGAGCATCTCCCTGATGTCTATTTCAATCATCTCGCAAAAAAAAGAGATGGGAACATCGTTTGCACTTCCTTCGAAGGGATTTTCGGTACTTTCCCCAACCTGACCAAGAGAGGTATACATCCAGGAAATAAGCACACTGAACGGCACAGTGAGCCATACCATATGTCCATGCATGAATCCCATTACAAGTTCGTTTGCCTTGTCAAGTTCCCGGAGCATACCAAAGGGCAGGATAAAACAAAAAACTTTAACCAAAAACGTGTTTATGATCGCATACTGCCTTGGATAAGGAGAATCTTTTATACCCTCACACCTGCCCTGGAGCGCTAAAAATTCACGTATCCCTTTATGGATTTCTGTGAATTGAAGCAACAGAATTTTTTCTTGTTCATACAATTCTTTTATCAACCTGCTCTGAAGGCTCATTAACTGCGCACCGCGATTTTTTTTGGAGAGGATGTATTCCAGATCTGCTGATGAAAGATACTTTTGTAATTCAACTTCCAGTTCACATTCATGTTCCGGTATGGTATAATATTTCTGGTATTCTGCATTATGAGACTGATCTGTGGACTCCCAAACTCTTTTTTCCCTTAGCTGAAAGCGAAGAATAGTAAGCCAGGCCAAGTGACGGTAAAGAAGTTTTTTTGTTTTTTCAGGCTCATTGATAAAATCCCTGGCAATAAGGCCCCACGATCTGCTACTGTTTATGATTGAAGTCCAGATGTGTCCTGCTTCAGCAGTTCTATTGTAGGTTTGCGTATTCTTAAAACCCACAATGAAGGCTGTTGCAGTCCCAAGGAGCGCAACAACTGTCCAGGGAATTGCCAGCCACTGTAAATCGAATGCTTCATAGAGCACAACTGGAATTGCGCCAAGAAAAATGAGTTTATATATGCTTTTTCTTGTCCAGAATAAAAACTCGGATAATTTGTATGCTTTGCCTACGTACATGGTTATTATAACTTCAGGTAAATTTGATTAAATTAAAATGCCTTTGCATTGTATATGCAAAGGCATTTAAACTATTAGTCTTGATTAAACGCCCATTCTGATTTCAACACTTCCCCCGAGTTCAAGAACCGGGCAGCTTTCAGCGATTTCCACAGCTTCATCATAGTCATTTGCTTTGATGATAACCAGGCCGCCTACAGATTCCTTTACTTCAACATAAGGACCGTTGTTAACCGAATCTTTAGAAACAATTCTGCCTTCTGCGTCCAAACGTTGAACAGGCCTTGCCAAAAGATCATTCGAAGCAAGGTTACCAAACCACTCTGCCCAGTGCTTAAGGTGTTCCTGCATTTGTTCTGGCGATGGCTGAATCTCTTTGGTTTTGTAATCTCTTCTGAATATTAATACAAACTCACTCATGTTACTTATTTTAGTTTTGAATTATTTAATTTTTAAGTTAGGGTTTGGAGTTTACAGCCCCATTCGGATCTCAACGCTACCATCAAGTTCCAGAACCGGGCATGTTTTAGCAATTTCGATCGCCTGATCATAATCAGCTGCCCGGATAAATACAAGTCCGCCTATTGACTCTTTTGCCTCAGTGTAAGGACCGGTTTGAACACTGTTGTACTGACCAGATATTCGGCCTTGCTGATCGATACGCTGAACGGGTCTGGTCAGCCTGTCGTTCTCGGCCAGTGACCCAAACCACTGCTGCCAGTGCTTTAGGTGATCCTGCATCTGTTCCTTATTTGGCTGAATTTCTTTGGTCTGATAGTCCCTGCGGAATATTAATACAAATTCACTCATGATTTTTGTTTTTAAAGGTTGATATTATGTTTTGTTCACTTTTTCTTGTCACGCAGGCGTACTCATAGGTCTAAAAAATTGCAATGCATGGCCTTCGACACGAAATTATGTCTGCACATCTTTGATAGCTTTGGAGTCGGGTAAACTCTCAAATCTAAAGAGAAACTTACTTTGTAGCGGAACTCCGGGTCATCATTCCCGGTTCACGCCACCCATTCTGATCTCAACGTTTCCACCGAGCTCAAGAATCGGACAGCCCATTGCAATGTCAATGGCTTCCTGATAGTCATTTGCCCTAATGATAACCAAACCTCCGATTGATTCTTTCAATTCCATGTATGGTCCATCCTTGACAGTTTTATCTTTAGTGATTACTTTTCCGTTTCCGTCCCAGCGCTGGAGCTGACGTGCAAGTCTGTCCTGTGTTGCGAGCTGACTAAACCATTCCTGCCAACGGGCAAGATGCTGGTCGAGCTGTTCAAAAGTTGGCAGATACCCATTTGTCAGATAGTCCCTGCGGAAAATTAAAAGGAATTCGTTCATAAATTTTTTACGGAAAGTGTCTTTCAAAGTTTAGTGGCTATGGTTCATAAGTAGCTTCTTGACTTTCAGTCCTGTGTTTCCCCGGTTTCCAGAGGCTGTTCATGCATACGGATGCCGTCGCCGATAAATTCACCGCCACCACTCTGATCGTGCTGGTGCTGTCCCATATGCAGGGGCGTTAATGCTTCTTCGATTTCCTCGGGCTCATTGCCCGCCATTGATGATAAATTGCTCATGTCGTTCGAGATTAAATTAAAATTTTGAGTAACCTTATGCTCATCAGTATACATTATTTTTTATATTAAATAATCTGACTCGCTTACTGCAAACCAATAGGCAACCCATGTGCCACAAGCATAATTAATTGACTATCATAACTTTGTATATTTTACCTAATTCTGCCAACAGCTTTATTTCGCCACCACGCGTTTGTAGTCACGAAATAAGGCGTAATACTGGTGCTAATTTCGCCATAATGGTAAAAGCCCACGTTAGTACCGGAATCAAAACGGTGCCTTGCGAACCGTCAGGACAGATGGATAGTAGTATGGATATCAAATTCAGAAATTCAAAGTTCTGATTAGGGCAAATCAAATACAAAGGAAATTCCGAGTGCTTTTTTTTGTAAACGTTAACGGGTACACTCTCTTAATATCGCGGTGTGGTATACATTATACTCTATTTCGTCAAGACAGAAATTAAAATAAAAAACATAACAACCTGATAAAGAAATATTTAGACAATAGGCATGATTTTGCTTTAGGTGTGGGAAAGGTATAAGAAATGTACAGAATCAAAACAGCGACGCTTAATGATATAGAGGAAATCTGGAGCATCATTGAAAAAACTTTGGAGTCTGAATTTGAGGATGACGCTGAGCGGCGCAAGCAACTCGATTTTTTTTATCTGACCCATTCAATAAAAAAAATAGAGCTGGAGATTATGAATAATTACCAGCATTATATATTGTTGTTCAGATCAAATGTTGCAGAGGCATTTGCGGCATTTTCTATTCTGGGCAGATATCCTTCTTATCTCAAAATTCAAAAAATCTTCCACCAGAATCACAATGAAAAAGATGCCGAAGCACTGATCGATTACATGGAAAATCTGAGCAAAAAACGTGGATTAAACCGCATGACCATTCAACTTATCGGTGAAGAAAGAAGATTTTTTTTTGAGTCAAAGGGGTTTGAGAAAAAAATATTTGAAAGAGATGCACCTTCGGCTGTAAACGGACTGGAAATGATTAAACGAATATAAGCCAATGAATACTTAGGATATAGATTCGAAAAGTCCAATTTGATGATGATCAGATTACTTGCCGCAGATTCCAAATTAATAAAAGTCACTGTACTAATTATTCAACTGATAATACTTTAAATACCAAAGGAATGAAAGAGCTGATTAAGACCGCAACAAAATTCAATGCAAAAATTGCCCGCAGGGTGATGGAATTCCACAGTAAGGGATTTATTAACGATTTTTTTGAAGAGGGTGAGCATAATTTAGTATCGCTTCAGAGTAGCTATGAGATTGCACGGGGACAGGCTTATGTAAAATTAATCGACCAGTGCCCACACAAACCTGAAAATGATTTTATCTATCTGCATACAGTAGAGACCACGGAAGGTGAAAAAGGATTATTGCTGTCCCGCCAGATCCGAACGTCCTTTTGACTAACTGGCTTGATAAGCACATACAAAATACCAAACAAAAAAACTATGAACCATTTAAAGAACTTACCGGTGTGGATTGAGGAAAATAAATATGCTTCAGGGCCTGTAGCTCCGGAAATTGCATGCATTTATGGCTACTGGAAAATGCGCGTGAACACGCGGAAAATATTTATCTCACCTGCGCTGAAAAAAATCCTTGGTATTTCACCGATTAAAGAATTGGGCTTAAGGGAAGCCTTTAACTTTTTGGACATGAACAATCTTGCCCGCTTATTTAAGTGGATAAAGGGGATGACCGTCGGTGAGGTATCCAAACCAATTGATATTTGGATCAGAACACAGCGTAATGAACTTAAAAAGATTAGACTTGAAGGACATTACTTTCCGGAAAACAGGCAGGACAGAAGTATGTTTTTAGGCACTGCAGAAGATTTGAGCACTTCCGCTGTTGATCCGAACGGGGCATTGGCTATCCTTGATCATGAGATCAGGAATCCTCTTTCGGTCATTAAATTAAATGCCCAGCTGCTGGAGAAAATTTCATTATCACCAAATCACATATCCCCTGAGATGCTTACTTTGGGGATTATCAAGAGTATTGATGCAATAACGGCGTTGATGGACAGATATCTCTCAGAAAAAAAAGGGCATGAAGAGCTGAGGACTGAATTTGATCTGGGGATTCTTATCGAGGAAGCGGCCTGTAATTTTACTCGGCTACATCCCGGATATGGGTTTTTCGTACAGGCAGATTATAAGTGCCTAGTCAGGGCAAATCGATTGGAGATCTCACAGGTCATAAACAACTATCTGAGCAATGCCGTTAAATTTTCACCAACGGGATCCAGAATTGCAATACATCTGAAAAAGGGTTTTTCTCATGTTGAAGTTGCTGTTTCTGATGAAGGGATCGGAATCCCTGAATGTTTTCACAAGAAAATATTTGAACGTTATTTCAAGGTTGATTATCAACGGAAATCAGAACGCAGCAGCCGGGGACTTGGACTTTTTCTGATCAAAGAGATCATTGAAAACCATAATGGAAACGTATGGGTTCAAAGAGCAAGAACTGGCGGTTCGACATTCTTTTTTAGCCTTCCGGAATTGCAGTTACATAATTAAATCTATTCAGCACAAATGACATTATACGACATCCCGTTGGAGGGAAAGCATATCAAAAAGAAAACCAAGAGTATATTAACTCCAGAAACTAATCTATTCCTGGGCGATGTGCTTACAGGCCTGCGGGCGAAAGAAAAATATCTGGATTCGAAATATTTTTATGATGCTAACGGAGACAAATTATTTCAGCAGATTATGCACTGTGAGGAATATTATCCCTACAAATGTGAACTTGAAATTTTTAGCAGATACGGTGCTGAAATAGCAAGCGCTGTCATCGATGGCGGTGACGAATTTGAAGTCGTAGAACTCGGTTCCGGGGACTGCTCTAAAACAATACATCTGTTATCCCAATTGCTAGAAATGCGTGCAGAATTTATATATAATCCGATCGACATTTCTGAGCAGGTGATTTCTGATCTGAACGTTCGCCTACCTGAAATGCTTTCAGATTTACAGTTTCAAGGTTTACAGGGCGATTACTTCACTCAGCTGGAAAAAATCTATGCCAAATCTTCGAAAAGAAAAGTTATACTCTTCCTGGGATCAAATCTTGGTAATATGCCCGTGTACGACGCTATGGATTTCTGCAGGAGGCTCCGCGGGATAATGTCCGCCGGGGATATGCTTATTGCCGGGATTGATATAAAAAAAAATCCTGTCACAGTCCTCTCCGCTTATAATGATAAAGCCGGAATTACTAGAGATTTCAATTTAAATCTGCTTACGAGAATTAACCATGAATTGGGCGGGAATTTTGATATTCGTGCATTTGACCATTTTCCAACATATGATCCGCAGACAGGCACATGTAAAAGTTATCTGGTAAGCCAAAAACGGCAGGTTCTGAAGCTTCAGGGCAGCAGGATAACTTTCAAAGAAGGAGAGTGTATCCACATGGAAATTTCACAGAAATACAGTTTAGCTGAGATTGAACAAATTGCAGAAATATCATCTTTTGAGAACCTGAAAAGCTTTTTTGATCGCCAAAAATGGTTTACAGACGTTATCTGGAGGGCCGTATAAACCTTACATCAAACACAATCAGGATCAACGATATGATTTCACAATTAATTTTTTCCGCTATGGCCATTTTGGCGATCACCTTATTTTCATTTAACATTCTAAAAATAATATCTAATATTAAAATTGGAAGAAAAGTCAACCGATCTGATCAGCCCCGAAAAAGATTATACACGATGCTTCGTGTCGCGTTCGGCCAGTCGAAAATGAACGTACGCCTTGTACCTGCAGCGCTGCATCTGGTGGTTTATGTGGGGTTTATCGTAGTTAATATAGAAGTTCTGGAAATTATTTTAGACGGCGTACTCGGCAAGCACCGAATTTTTGGGGGATTGGGACTGGTATACAATTTTCTCATTGCCACATTCGAACTCTTTGCTTTGCTGGTGTGGATCGCCTGTCTTGTTTTTCTGATCAGACGTAATTTTTTAAAGATTTCGCGTTTTTCGGGGCAAGAATTGAAAGGTTGGCCTCGAAGGGATGCCAATGCGATACTGATCTCAGAAATTTTGCTTATGAGTGCCTTTTTGATCATGGATGCAGCAGATCTTAAGCTTCAGAACGCCGGTGTGCCGCACTATTCACTTGCGGGAAATTTTCCTGTCAGCGGTTATTTAACGAGCCTTCTGCCTGATGGAATAAACTCGTTAATAACTCTTGAGCGGGCATGTTGGTGGTTCCATATTACCGGAATCCTAATTTTCTTAAATTACTTACCCTACTCTAAACACCTTCATATTTTTCTAGCCTTTCCGAACACCTATTATTCAAAACTTGGACCAATCGGGGCTATGGATAATATGGATTCTATTACCAATGAAGTCCGTTCGGCGCTGATCCCAACCTATTTGCCCATAGAAATGGAACCTTCGAGTTTCGGTGCGAAGGATGTGAGCGAGCTGAGCTGGGTAAATTTATTAAACGCCTATTCCTGCACCGAGTGCGGCCGGTGTACAGATTCCTGTCCGGCAAATATAACAGGCCGAAAGTTATCACCCAGAAAAATTATGATGGATACCCGAGACAGGGTTACTGAGGTTGGTAAAAACTTCGGGATTTACGGCGCAGGTCATCAGGATGGCAAATCGCTGCTCGATGATTATGTAACCCGGGAGGAAATATGGGCATGCACTTCGTGTAATGCCTGTGTTGAGGCCTGCCCTGTAAATATTGATCCATTGGCTATAATCGTGTCCATGCGCAGATATATTGTAATGGAGGAGTCGTTGGCACCAACTGCACTGAATTCGGTGATGGCAAACATCGAAAACAATCAGGCGCCCTGGAAATTTTCCCCGGCCGACCGCATGAAGTGGGCAGACGAATAATTTGAGTAAGCATAAAACGAGAGTGCCGGTTCGGCCCTCTCGTTTATTTATTATCCGACGGCTTTGCGGATTTCGACATTGCCTCCGAGTTCGAGAATCGGACAACCTTTAGCGATATCTTCCGCTTCCTGGTAATCTTTTGCACGAATAAGGATCATACCACCGATGGATTCCTTAATTTCGGCGAAGGGCCCATTGGTTACCTCCTTATCCTTGCTTACCAGGCGTCCTTCCAGGTCCCACCGCTGTAAAGGGCGTACAAGCTTATCCTGGGCGGCGATGCCGCCAAACCAGTCTTGCCATTTCTTGATTGATTCCTGAAGCATGTCAGGAGAAGGCTGATCCTGTGGGCTCATAAAGGCCCTTCGGAAAATTAATAAGAATTCATCCATGGTTTAAAAGTATTTAATTATCCAAACATTCCAACTTTATAAGTTCCCGGTGTATTGGGAAAAGCGATGTTCAACCTGTTCCAGGTATTGATTGTGGTAATGGCAAGGGTCAGATCAATGAGTTCTTCTTCCGAAAACACACCTTTTGCAAGGCTATAAAGCTCATCACTGATATGACAGGAAGTAACACCTTCAGCATAAGCAAGTGCAGCACGTTCGCGTTCCGAATAGTACGGGGTTTCTTTCCATGCACTTAAACCATATAAGCGTTGTTCGTCCTCTCCCGCCGCACGAAGCTCTTTTGAGTGCATGTCAAGACAATATGCGCAACCATTAATCTGAGATACCCTGAAGAAAACCAGTTCCAGAAGATTGTGGTCAAGAGGTGATTTTTTCAGATGCCCACCAATTTCAAAAAGGTGTTTAATTGCATTTTGTCCTTTTGCGAATAGATTAATTCTTGTTTCCATTTTTTTAAAATTTTGTTTTATACCCCAATGACAATCGGGATTTAAGGATTGGACAAAAAAATATTTTTTTTGTCCAAGTCTTTATAGGTGCATTTTTCTGGATGCTTAAAACTAATTTACCTGTTTTTGGGGATTTCGCTCTGCAACTGATATAGGATAGGATTTCATTCTATCAAGCAGCATTTGATCGGCAATGTCAATGCCCGGGGGCAGGTTTCCAGGATTGAACAAGAGACCTCTATCCTCCTGGAGTGTATTGTCCGACATCTTGTTTATCGTCAGGATACCAAGCAGAATTTTCTTTCTGGTTTTGGGCCAGGCTATTGAAGGGTCCTGTGTTTTATCGCCATCTTCACTCAGCTGCGCATACATTTTATATTTAACCGGCCCTCGTTTGAGTTTATCGATAATTTCCTTCGAAAGGTAGTCCCCGTCTGCAGTTTTCAACTGTGCGGACGTTAAGAACTTTTCACCCTGCATGGGTATAAACTGATATCGTATAAGGTGTGTGACACCGGAGTCATTGGTGAAGCGGAATGTGTTCACGCCATAGTAGTTTAAGGTTGAATAACTCGTGCTTGGCCTTTTTTGATTGCTAACAAAGCTTTTTGCAACGGGATGAGCGGCGAGAAAGTCTTCAATTGGCGAAGGATGTGCAACCTCGGGACCGCTTTTGGATATGGCTAAGAGAAATTCTCTGAATTCATCTGTTGTGGCGACCGGAAAGCCATCAAAGCTGTGAGACACGATATCTGTACTGCTACCATCGGAAAGATGAAATTTAATGGCTAAGCCCCTGGGATTGGCTGCACCAAGTGTATCGGGGATATCTGGTATTCCGGTAAAATCTGAAAAGCGAAATGTAACCTCAGTGGCAGGACTACGGAAATGTAATGCCTTTGAAATTTTTTTCGCTTCCGGATCAGGCGAAAAAGTACCTTTTAAAATAATGCCCTTGGCATGAACAGCCCTTGCATTTGGATGCTTGCCAAATGCCGAATGCAACGCATCGACCATCTGCTCTGGTGAGGCTTTGGTTACAGCTGTTTGCGCGAGTGCACTTGTAGCCATAATGAGAAGCGCAATCCACAGCATAGCTAACGTGGTGATAACTTTCATCTTCCCTGTGAAAAGCGTCGAAAGATTTTGATTTGTGTTTTTTCTAATTTTCATATCCATGATATTGAGTTTAAGTTCAATATCTATAGCCAAAACCAATACCAATTAAATAAATACCTATTAATCAGACTTTTACATATTTCACCACAATTCTAAGGAGATGATATTTGGTAGAAAGATATAACCTAGGCGATATATCGGCTGACGTAAAGTATAAGAGTTAGATCGTTTTGCGAGTTGAATTTCTCGAATTGCCCGATATTGAACCATACGCCTCCGAAGACACAATGGATATTGTCGATTTTAGCTTCAGAAACGCTGACCGCAAAGATTTTCTTGATCAAATCATTCAACAAACTCGTTGAATATCGCGAGCTCATTTATTTCACGCTAAATATCGCCATCATAATAAAAACATAACAATCTGTATAACAACAATTTAACAGAAAGGCACGGTATTTCCAATGGCGCTGGTATTAAACCAAACGCTTTGTATCTGATTGCTTTCGACTTGAAGCTCAAAGACAAACACAAATAGAATGAAACATACTGTAAAAATACTTTCCACACACAATGTAACACATGATGTGCGCAGATTTAGGGTTGAACGTCCGGAGGGTTTTATTTTCCGGCCCGGACAGGCAACGGAGATTTCGGTTAATAAGGAGGGCTGGCTGGATAAAAAGAACCCTTTTACTTTCACCTGTCTGACTGATGCTCCCTATCTGGAATTTACGATTAAACTATATCCTGAACGTGGTGGTGTAACCGGACAGTTGAGTCTACTAAACCCCGGGGACGAAATAATCTTGAGGAAGCCATGGGGATGCATTGAATATAAAGGCCCTGGTTATTTTATTGCCGGCGGAGCAGGTATAACGCCTTTTCTGGCCATCCTACGACAGCTTCAAAGAGAAGGAAAAGCACGGGAAAGCAAATTGTTTTACACTAATAAAACAGACCAAGACATTATTCTGGTGGATGAACTCAAGGAGATCCTTGGCAATTCGGCGCACTTTACCGTTACCAGGCAGGCTGATAGTGCCTATGATACCAGAAGAATTGATGAGAATTTTCTGAACGCAGAAATCGATGATTTTGGAAGGCATTTTTATGTGTGTGGTCCGGACCCGATGATCGCAGCTGTAAATCAGATCCTTGAAAAATTAGGCGCAAAAGCAGAATTACTGGTATTTGAGAAATAGACTCCATAATTATAGAACACATGACGCATAAAGGAAATTTAAAAAAAAGAGCAAGTAAGAAGAGAAAAACAGCCATTGCAGATTTTTTTAGTGAGAATCTTGGTTTAAGGCTGCGGATGGGTGAAAATGCGGACCGCAATGCCAACATCCTGGTTCTTGTGAACGCTTTGGTAGTACTTTTTTCAACATGCACACTGATCCTAAAAGCAAACGGTATGACCACCATACCAATAATGCTGTTATCATTGAGTGCAATAGCTACGCTGGTTCCGGCAATGCATTCTCTTCAATTTACGCTAGGGGCGCCATTCATAGATATAGAGGACTCCCTGGATGCGGAAAGACCAAACCTGGTGTATTCCGGTAAGTTTCAGAGAATTTCCTTTACCGAGTACGAAGCATCTTTGCTCAGGAGATTCGAGGACCAGCAAATTTTGATCGGCAATACAATTAAAAACGAATATCAGCAAGGCATCGTACTGGGAAAAAAATATTTATTGCTCCGCACCTGTTACGTGATTTTTCTTACGGGGCTGGTTCTTTCGGCTATATCAGCATTAATTATACAAGTCAACATTTTATAGGCACAAAATTAGTACATCATGAAAAAAATAATCAGACAAATTGCCCAGACCGACCGGAGCATCTCCCCTTTGGTGTTGAGAATCACCCTTGCCATTGTGCTATGGCCGCATGGAGCACAGTTATTATTGGGGCTATTTGGCGGGGGCGGTTTTAACGCTTCTATGGACTACCTGACCGCTCAGGGCATCCCTTACATTATTGCCTTCCTTGTCATATTCCTGCAGTTCTTTGGTTCACTAAGCATACTGGGCGGACTATATACCAGAGTTTTCGCCGCCGGAATCCTGGTCATGTTTATTGGCATGATCGCAGTAGCCCATTGGCCAGTAGGTTTTTTTATGAATTGGACAGGGGGGTTGAAAGGAGAAGGCTACGAATATCATTTGCTTGTGATTGGTATCTCCCTATCCATTATACTTTCCGGATCAGGACGATGGAGCCTGGATAATTCATTTCATCAGATTGAAGAAAATTAAAACTTATAATATGAAAAAACTTAAAATATCAGACATTGTTCAGGCAACCTCAGCAGGCAATATCGCTTTTTCGGCAGAAAAAGTGAGAGCTCAGTTATTGGGCGGATTGATGGATCCGATTATCGGATTTGATCATTTCAAACTTACAAAAGATGTTTTCGGGGCGCATCCTCATGCAGGCATGTCTGCAATCAGCTATCTTTTCGAAGATTCTGTGCCTTATCATAATCTGGATTCCATTGGTACTGATATTGTGATTGCACCGGGGGATCTTTTATGGACCTGGGCGGGAAAAGGTGTCGTACATACTGAATTCCCGGTACCTGAGGGAGGCGAGGTCCATGGTCTACAGCTGTTTGTTAATATCAAGGCTTCTAAAAAACAACTCCCGCCCAGCAGCACCCATATATCAAATGCAGTTATTCCCGAAATAAAATCCGATGGCCTTCGCGTGAGGGTTGTCTCAGGGACTTGCGGAAACGTTTCAAATCCGGTTCATGCACCAGAAGAATTTACCTTTTTACACATTTTTCTCTCTGCGGGAAAAAGTTTCGAGCATGATCTGCGGGCAGACTGGAATGCAACGATATATGTTGTGAACGGGGGGCTTGAACTTAAGGCCGGATCAGAAACGGCACACCTCGAAAAATCCTCCGTGATATCTCTGGGTCAATCAGATCAGCAGGAGCGTTTGGCTTTTACAGCAGTTGCCGACAGTCAGTTCATCGTTTTGAGTGGACAGCCTTTGAACGAGGAAATTTTTGCCCATGGAAGTCTTACGATGAGCTCGACCGAGGAATTAAGCAAAGCCCTGAATGATTTTAACGAGGGTAGAATGGGATTTATCAGGATTGAAAACGGTGCGCGAAGCGTGATTCTTCCTGTTACCTAAAACTAATTAAATATATTTTAAAGAGGAGGAGAAATGTTGCCATTTCAAAATTTAATTTCCACAGATAAGGAAAGTGCTTTTCCGGTCTTCAGGCAAATCACCGATAAGTTAATCGATTTGGTACAGCAGGGATTTTTGAAACCAGGAATATACTTGCCGGGCACAAGGCAAATGGCGGATATACTTCATGTTAACAGGAAAACCATTATCAAGGTGTATGAGGAGATGCTATTAGAGAACTGGGTAGAAGCAGTCAGCCGAAAAGGCTACCGGGTGACCCTTGATCTGCCGATCACAAAGCCACGCAGCTTTCAACCAAAAACATCCTACTTTCTTGCAAAGAGAGAAACCGAAACCCTAGGGCGGGGCAAACCTCAAAACTTCATCGGTGAACAGCGTTTAAAGTATTCGGATATACTTGTGGATGATGGTTACCCGGATAGCAAACTGTCTCCATACAAGGAGATGAACCGGATCTACAGTGACCAGACCAGTATTACCGCTATGAAGCATCTGTTACCCGCGAAGCCGGAAGGGGGATTAAAGGTGCTTAAAGCGGCCTTGAGCAACATGCTCAACGATTCCCGGGGTTTAAATATTTCCGAGAATGAACTTATCATTACCCGGGGCGGACAGATGCCCTTATATATCGCTATAAAACTACTCATCAAGCCAGGTGATATTGCAGCCGTTGCAGAAATCAATGAACCGGGAATTAATGAAATTCTGGAGCATTCCGGCGCCTCGCTGCTGAAGCTGAAGATGGATCAACAAGGAATAGATATCGCAGAATTGGAAGAGATCCTGAAAACAAAAAAAATAAAGGTTTTATATCTGGCACCGCACAACCAATACCCTACCACCATTGTGATGAGTCCCGAACGTCGGATGGGACTCATCAGGTTGATGAACCTTTATGGTTTCTGGGTGATAGAAAATGACATGGGCTATGATTTTGATTTCTCTAACAGACCCATCCTCCCAATGGCAAGCGCGGACCACGGTGGAAGGTTGATTTACATTGGCTGCTTCGACCGGATCATTTCCAGTTCGATTCGCTTGGGTTACCTTATTGCCTGCCCGGAAATTATTCAGATGGCTGCGCACTTTCAGGGACTCATTGACCAGCATGGTGATGTTCAGATGGAATCGATGTTGGGCAGGATGATTAGTAGCGGGGATTACAACAGGCACATTATAAAAGCCAAAAAAGTATATTCTGAACGTTGCGAACTGTTGTGCAAGCTTTTAGAGACAAGTTTCGGCAATGTTGTGCGTTTTTCAAAACCCACCGGCGGCATGGCTGTTTGGCTTATATTCCGGCCGGGATTTCCTTTAGAGCAGTTTATAGCAGAATCAGCTGTTAAGGGTTTATTTCTTCAGGGAACAAGATTTTCATCTGTTCCCGGAGCATTTGCGAATTGCCTTCGATTTGGCTTTGCCTCATTGAATCAAAAAGAGATTCAGAGAGCGGTAGAGATTATGACCGAAGTGAGTAAAAGGCTTTATTTCTGTTCGTCTACCTACCACAACAACCTCAAAGCAGATGCCGCACTGACCGCTTAAGCTAATATTTATAGAAAACCCAAGAAGGACTTAACTAACCACCAATCAACCCAAGTGCCCTATTTTATAAGCAATTGTTCGCAGCAATTATGAAAATTGTATCTTAGTTGGGCCCTGATCAGAATTATAAGCCATATCATTATTCTCACACATGGAAGACAGACAAAAAAGCGAAAAAGGGAAACCACTCAACCAAGCGGAAACATCAGGCACTGAACAGGCCGGCGTCCCGGGATTAACCGATCAATTACTGGCAATTGATATGATTACCAGAATTGAACGCGAGAGAGACATTCTGCTTGGTTTGAGCAGCGATCTAACTAAGGTTCGCGATAAGGATGATCTGCTGATGTTTTTTTCTTCGAGGATAAAAAAGCTCTTCCACTTTGCCCATTCGAGTATAACCCTTATTGATCAAAAGCGGGAATATTACACTCCATTTTTGTTGGATATCAAAATCCCATCGATATTAAATCATGAGGCTTATGATCGTCTGGCGCTAACCCATTTTAAACTCAATGAGCCCATAATCGGTAAAGTGCTCGAGTTACAAGAACCGGTTAGTTACGTTCTTGAGGATATTCTGCATAATAAAGATGTTCCGCCTTTCTTAAAAATCAATTATGAGGGTGGTATCAGAGAAGTCATGTTTACCCCATTGAACACTCAGGGTACGGTCATTGGTTTTATTAATATCTATGCTACCGAAACCGGCAATTTTGGCGAAGAATTCAAGCGGATCATGAAAGGACTTTCGCCGCTACTGTCCTCTGCGGTCCAAAATATAATTACCAATGCTGAAATCAGCAAAAGAGAGACAACAAATCAGGTATTACTGGCGCTAAGTAACCATCTTGCTACAGCTAGAAATAAAAAGGAGGTTGTAAAAGTACTAAATAATGGACTTAGGAGACTTTTTGATTTTAGCCATAGCCTAATTGTCGCAAGTGATGAAACGGGTAGTTCATATAGTGCATTTGCGTTTGATCAGGAATCCCGCCCGGAAGAAAAATCTAAATATATCACTCCCATTTCGGAGCCAAACGCAATTGAAGACGGAATATATGATGTCGCCTCCCACTCCTATCATTCAGTTGTTTTTGATATGAAGGCTCAGGATCTGAGGAAAACTCCATTATGGTTCAGGCTAAATTACGCTGTAGGCTCGAGGGAATTGTTGATTAAAATGTTGCCAAATGGAGATAAAAAGAAATTTTCCCTCATACTCTTTTCCGATCAGGCAGGAACATTTAATGCAGACATTGTTGAGATCATTGAACGCATTGCAAGTCCGCTATCGGGTATTGTGCGAAATATTGAAGCGAGTGAAAATATACTCAGAAAAGACAAGGAGAAATCATTCTTACTGGATTTTAGCCGGGATATTGCAGCAGTGCGAAAAAAGGAGGAACTCGAAACAGCAATATCAAAGGTATTAAAAGAGGTTTTGGGCATTCGCTTATCGATGATCAGGATCATTGATGAAGACGGAAGAACCTTAAGTCCCTACATGTTCGATACCAATATGTTCAACGATGAAGCAACTGAATTCAAAACCCTGGCATCGAAAAAAATTCCGATTGAGGAAGTGCTCACTGCAAAAGTTCTCAGTAGCCGTGAGCCTGTTATATTTAATATAGATGCGGAGGAAAAAGCGGGAAATAGCGCCGAGTATATAAAATTCTGGAAAAAAGTCGGTTTAAAAACTGCCTTTGGGGCTGCCCTTCGTGTTGGAAACAGGAACATTGGAACGTTATGGCTATTAACAGACGAAATAAATCTTTCTCTCCTTAGAGGAATATGCGCTCAGATTTCTATTTCTATATCCAATATTCTTGCAAATGAAAAGATCTGGCGCTACCAGCAAAAACTCGAAATCGAGAATACCCATTTGCATGAGCAGATTAAAGGACTATACAACTTTTCTGATATTGTAGGCGAAGGCAAAGCAATGCAGAATGTCTACCATATGATGTCCGCTGTAACAGAATCGAGCACAACCGTGCTTATCCTGGGTGAAACCGGTACAGGCAAAGAGCTGATTGCAAGAGCGGTACACAATGCATCCTCCCGGCATAAGAAAATTATGGTTAAGATCAATTGCGCAGCTTTGCCTCCGAATCTGATCGAAAGCGAATTATTCGGCCACGAGAAGGGCGCCTTTACCGGAGCATATGACAAAAGAATTGGTAAATTTGAACTTGCACACGAAGGCACTCTATTTCTGGACGAGGTTGGAGAACTGCCACTTGAGCTTCAGGTTAAACTGCTCAGGGTACTTCAGGAAAAAGAGTTTGAACGTGTTGGTGGAAAAACGACAATCAAGGCAGATGTGAGAATCATTGCGGCTACCAATCGTAACCTGGCCGCCGAAGTAAATGCCGGCAGATTCCGATCCGATCTGTTCTATCGTCTCAATGTTTTCCCCATTCCGTTGCCTCCGCTGCGAGAAAGAATAGAGGATATAGAACCCTTGACCAGATTTTTCATTGCCAGATACAGCAAAAAAAACGGCATCGGAGTCAACTCCATTTCACCCAAAGCACTCTTGGAGCTTAAAAAATATTCCTGGCCGGGCAACATAAGAGAATTGGAGCACCTTATTGAAAGGAGCATTCTTCTGTCCACTGACAGTACCCTGCAAGAAGTACACCTGCCGAAAATTAAGGATGATGCGGAAAAGTCCCAATTTGAATTCATGAGTAAAACATTGGAGGAAATGGAAAGGGAATATATTATCGAGATACTTAAGTCATGTCAGGGCAAAATCTCCGGTGGTAGCGGAGCAGCTGAAATTCTTGGCATCCCCCCTTCCACGCTGCATTCCAAAATGAAAAAACTGGGCATAAACCGGGGCCATTATTTCCCGGCTTAAGACAACGAACAATTAGCCTACACTTACTTAAGCGGAAGCATACTACAATTCAGGCGGGAATCTAAAGAATAGATTCCCGCTTTCGTTTCGCCCCATTACTGCAGACTTGGTATTTCGCGGATAAGCCCAGACTACGCTTTATTTCGCCAGCATGCACTATGCTAATAAACATTATAATAATCTTATTATCAGACGGATAACCCAGTCGGCATGATTGTTATTCTATAGGTAAATCTCTTTAAGGGATACCATATAAAAATTATTTAATCATGGAAAAAGAATACAAAATCCCAAAGGATAAGCGGGAAGAAAAACTTTATGGTGAATTCAGTACCCAGGAAGAATTGGATTCAGAGTATAATGTTGAAAGCGCTGTCCCGAACTTCCCTGACTATATCCAATACTACCAGGATGCGAGTGCACTTGTCAGATCAGCATATGCTAACCGAAGAAGTTATGACTATGGACCAACTTTAATGGAGCGCTTAACGGTTTATCCTTCAGAGCGGGCCGATTCACCGGTGATGCTTTTTGTGCATGGAGGATACTGGAGAATGGGCATAGGCGACGATTTCGACTTTATAGCGAAAGGACCGCTAGAGCTGGGATTCACTGTAGTGATTATTACCTATGCGCTTGCTCCGCATGTCGCAATACCGGAGATTATCAGACAGGTTCGTGCCTCTATCGCCTGGACGGCAAAAAATATAGCGACATTGAATGGCGATCCTAAACGAATTTTCGTATCCGGGCATTCAGCGGGGGCGCATCTGGCTGCCATGTCAACCTCTACACGCTGGGCGGACTACGGCCTTGCGAATGATACGATTAAAGGAATTCTAGCCATAAGCGGATTGTACGACCTCCAGCCCGTAGCGCAAACATTCATACAGCCCGCCGTAAGAATCACCGATGAACAGATTCTTTCTTCGAGTCCGGCGAGGATCATTGGTCCTAGCGATATTCCCATTACAGTATCATGGGGAGCAAGAGAAACAACCGCATTCAGAAAGCAGTCTGATGATTACCTCAACAGCTGGAGAAAGGCTGGAAATCTTGGTCTAGCCTTAATCATAGCAGATGCAGACCATTTTAGCATTCTGAAAGAGTTTGAATCGCCAGATGGACAACTTTCTCAAGCGTTAAAGGCGCTGTCCGAGAACATATAATTAAGTAAATACATAATAGATAAAAAAAATGAAAAAGAACTGGCCAATACTTTCCTATGAGACAGGGAAGGAAACTTATGATACCCTTCAGCTTTTTACTCAGGTGGTGGGAAAGATCAAGCTAGCAACATTGCCATGGACAAACCACTCCTGGAGCATTACCCTACATATCACGACTTTGGGGCTGACAACCCAGACGATGCCTTACCGGGATAAAGACTTTGAGATATCATTTGATTTAATAAACCACTTGCTCAAGATCGTAACTAGCGATGGCGGTTATCGGGAATTTTCCCTGGAGGGAGTTTCGGTAGCAACATTCTACCGAACCATATTTGATCAGCTCGAACAATTAGGCATCCAGCTCGATATCATGACGCTTCCCTCGGAGATCGCAGATCCCGTTCCATTTGAAATAGATGAGCTTCATGCCGGGTATGAGGGTAACCACGCTGTTTCGTTCCATACTGCCCTTCTAAGAATTCAGGATGTCTTTTTGATACACAGGAGCCGTTTTAAGGGAAAAAGCAGCCCAATCCATTTCTTCTGGGGAGGATTTGACCTCTCACTTGCTTTTTTCTCAGGAAAAAGGGCACCAAAACACCCGGGCAAAATGGTTGGCATGCCGGACTGGGTTTTACAGGACGCCTACTCGCACGAGGTCAGGGACGCAGGATTCTGGTCAGGTAATGAAGGATTTCCGCAGGCGGCATTCTATTGCTATCTCTACCCCGAACCGGATGGCTATAAAACAGGAGCCCTTGAGCCACAACAGGCCTACTATCATAAAGAGCTGGGCGAGTTTATACTTCCATATGCCGATGTTCAGCAATCAGATGATCCGGAAAAGATGTTACTGGAATTCCTCGACAGTACTTATGCAATTGGCGCACAGCTGGCAGGATGGGATCCGGAGTTTGTAACCCCTATTCAAAAAGCATGATGTAAATCAATAAACGAAAAAATCTCCGTAAACTAAATTTACGGGGATTTTTTTTGCTAGTGCCAGGAGTTAATACTCTACAAACACTTCGTGTTCATAGCACCAAAGCCAGCGTTCGCCGGCCTCCGCAGATATGACCGCAGGGTGTCCGGTTGAATGGAAATGAGCGGTCATATGCTGGTTGGGAGAAGAGTCACAGCATAGCGTAATCCCGCAGCTCTGGCACGTCCTCAAGTGCAACCAGGAATCCCTGGTCTTAACGCAAGTTTCGCATATATGTACTTTGGCAAATTTGAGCGCTTTGATATTTTCTATATCAATACAGTTTTTTGAATTATTCATATGTTAGTCTGAATTTATGGTTAGGCATGTAGCTATAAATAATAGGTATATATGATCTTCATCACAGCGTTCGCTGCTCGATGGATGCCCAGAACGATTGTTCCGGCTGATAAATATCTGGAAGGGGTAAATACATATTTAATTTTCATATCGTGTTTATTATAACTTAATACTGTATTCCAATAACTAAACCAAACAAATAAAAACATGATAATCAAAACATTAACTCCTTTTCCATAGCGATTTATATAACGATATTTCGCCGCCTCTCTGTTATACCCGAAATATAAAGCCTGCAGGCCGGCCATTTGACGCCTGATACTTAAGTAAACCATTAGAGGTTTCACAGCACACGGATTACTTGTTTAAGAGTGAACTGATTCATCCTGGCGTTTTGCAATTAAGGAAATCGGCAGCCCAACGAGTATCATATGGCAAATTATACTCACCAGGGCACCGATCAATTCGAATGGAGGTGCCTGAACTGCACTTAAAGGCATGACACCTAAATTCATGAACATCCAGATAAACCCGCCGTAAAGTATTCCCGCGCCCATAGGGTTTGAACGGGTAATTTTTAAATATGGAAATATCAGAAAATAGAAGCCTGCGAAAGCGAAGGAAATAAGGTAGTGTGCAAAGGTACCGGTAATAACCATAGGAAGTCCACCTTTAAAAGCCTCTGGACCAAAAATCGCGCTTGCGACAAACTGCATGACCTGACCGGGATGAAGACCGAGCTGAAAATAAAAGATGCTCGAACTTGCTATCGCATCAAGGGTACCGGATATTAAGCCGGCCCAGAATATCATTTTAAGATTTAACGGACTTAAGATTTGTTTTCCCGTTTTTATATTTTTTTTCATTTTGAATATGTTTAATATCTATACACAAACAATCGGACTCTCAGTATTGGACAAATCTTTGGGAAAAAATCAATTGGTTCATCCGGGTAACTTCAATTGGACATACCATGATCTACTGGACCAGTAAACAGGCATTTATTGGACCCTAATTGATAAATTCTCAACCGTAATTTTGATAAAGGCATTAATTTCAGTGTCTATAATTATGTAAAATGAAAAAAGCAGCATTGATCTTACTGGCCACGGCCGGATTCTCCTTGGGCGCTAATGCACAGCACAGTAACGCCAAAAAAGACATCATCCAAACGCCACCGGCGGTCGTCCTTACCAAACTCCTTAATAACAAAAAAGTCAACAATCAGGAGATAAGGCTGGTGTTGCTTAACTTTGCACCTGGTGAGGTATCAGGTGCGCACAGGCATCCGATTCCCGCAATAGCCTATGTACTGGAGGGGGAGATTGAGTCTACCTTCAATGGAAAAGTTAAACGCTTTAAAAAGGGTGAGGCCTTTTATGAGGATCCAAACTTGCTTCATGCTGCGACGAAAAACTTGAGTACCACAAAGCCGGCGGCATTATTGGTTTACTTCATCGGGGATCAGAAAAAACCATTTATTACACCTGAACATTAACTTAATGAAGGTTTACGGACTTACTACCTGCAGGCAAACCCAAAAGGCGATGGCATGGCTTCGTGCACAAAATATCGCTTTTGATTATCACGATTACAAAAAGGCAGGCATTACCCGTGAAAAACTCCTAGAATGGGATGCGAAGCTTGGCTTTGAGTCCTTTCTGAACAAAAAGGGAAGTGCATGGAAGGAACTTGAAGATTCGGTCAAAAGCTCAGTTGTAACCAGTGAAGATGCCATAAAGTTGATGTTGAATATACCAAGAGAAATAAAGAGGCCTGCCATTGAAGATGGCGCATTTCTTTATTTTGGTTTCGACCAGGCGGTTTACAAAAAACACTTTTCCAAACCTTAAATCTAATACATTATAAGAATATGAAAATTACAATAATCGGATCTACCGGCTTTGTTGGAAGCAAGATCGTTTCTGAGGCAATTTCCAGGGGACATCGGGTGCTGGCTATTGCGAGAAATCCCGAAAAACTTGAGGCAAGCCCATTGCTTGAAACCAGAAACATCGACATCTACGATACGGTGGCATTGTCTGAAGCGATCAAAGGCAGTGATGCGGTAATCAGTGCTTTCAACCCGGGCTGGGGCAATCCCGATATATACGACCTTTTTATTAAGGGGTCATCCTCTATTCAGCAAGCAGTAAAAGCCTCCGGAACCAAGCGGTTAGTTATGGTCGGGGGTGCAGGCAGTTTATTTGTTGACGGGAAACAGATTGTAGACGATGTTGCATTTCCAGCTGAGATCAAGCCAGGCGCATCAGCAGCGAGAGATTACCTGGAGATCATTCGTTGCGAAAAGGATCTGGACTGGACAGTGCTTAGTCCACCGGGCAACCTAGCAGGAGGCGTTCGTACCGGAATATTCAGGACTGGCCTTGATAATCCTGTTATTGATGCGGGCGGAAAGAATTCCATATCCGTTGAAGACCTTGCCGTTGCAGTTTTAAGTGAAACCGAAAACGGTAAGTTTTTAAGGCAACGGTTCACAGTAGGCTATTAACAAATGCCCAGAGTGCAAAATAGCCCTCTGGGCATTTTTACTTCTATTAAAAGACGAAGAAAAATATCATTCCCAGATTGATAAGCAATCCCAGGTAGAACAGGGTCAGTGTGGTTCTGATGCCCGCTCCGCCCATGTTTGCAATCAGGTTAATAAAGAAGTTCAATACGGTTACCGCAAGTACAACAATTGGTGCATTAAAAGATAAAATTAATATTGCAGGTGAGGCCAGAAAAAACACCCCATGAATCATAAGTACCATAGAAAACCACAGTAAGTGGTTTTTGGATTGCCCGTCGGCGTATTGAAGGTATTGTCTATATAATCTGGATGTTAAATTTTCCCCTTTTGCGGTAAGGGCGTCTATCGAATCAATTTGATGAGTTTGCATATTTTTTTATTTATGGTTTAACTTAAATGGAGCGACTGTGGGCCAAATTCTTCAAAGAAGATGGAATTTCGGTTTATACCGCGTTCCAGTAAATCGCTAAATTGCTTTTCTATAAATGCCTTAGGTCCACACAGGTAATATTCTGCATCGGGCTTGAGTTTTTCGAGATAACTCAGTTCCACCCGGCCTGCATAGTGCTGCGATGAAACGATATTTTCACCAAGATCATTGTAAAAGATATGTTTGCTAAGATTTGGGTATATGTCTGCCCAGTCATCCAGTTGTTTTCTAAAAGCGTGAACCTTCGTGTCTCTGCTACCATGAATCCACGTTGCTTCTTTATTATTGCCTGAATTCACCATACTCTCAAGCATTGCAACCAATGGGGTTTGGCCTATGCCACCACTGATAAAAACCACAGGCTTATCGGTATCCTGTAAAACGAAGTTTCCAGATGGAGAAGATACATCCAGGATATCTCCGACCTTGACGTGATCGTGAAGATGGTTGCTGATCATACCATTGAGATTTATATCAGCAGCGATTTCTCTCTTAACTGATATTCTATAGTAACGCCCATTTGGCGCGGTAGAAATGCTATATTGACGAGGTTGAAAGAGGTTAAGTTTGGGCAAAAAAACTTTAATACTGATATACTGCCCCGGTCTGAAATCGGCGACCTCCCCACCATCTGCGGGATATAGATAAAATGAACTGATTTCAGAGGACTCCTCTACTTTGCCATCCACTCTAAATGGTCGCCATCCGCTCCAACCTCCTTTTTGAGCAACGCGGTTTTTATACAATGATGCTTCGTGACCAGACATCAAATCCGCCAGGTCAAAATAGGCAACCTCCCAAGCCTCAAGCAATTCTTCAGTTGCCCCCTCCCCGACTACCTCGGCTATTGCGGCAAGCAGGTGTTTTCCTACAATGTTGTAATGTTCGGGACGTATACCAAGACTCACATGCTTTTGTCCGATTCCATCCAGCACAGGCATCAATACCCCCGGATTATCGATGTGGTCGGCGTAAGCAAGCACTGCCATTGCCAATGCAGTCTGCTGCTTTCCGTTACTTTGGTTGCCCATGTTAAATACATGCTTGAGTTCCGGATTATGCAGGAACATCCTTCTGTAAAAATGATCTGTAAGCTCGACTCCGTTCGTTCTAAGAAAAGGAACTGTTGCTTTAATAAGTGATTTTTGTTCTTCAGTGACCATAATTCATAATTTTAATTAATATATTAATATCTTTTTATCCTTTATTATTGTAAAGTTTCATATTCATTAAGCGTTTCGTTATCCAAAAGTAAACATAAAATAATAATAAAAGATAAAAATATCTTTTATTATTATTGATTACAGATTTCTGACATTAGTCCTATGCGTCCCCCTACTCATCGTGCTGCCATATATCCGCGAACAGTTCGGGATGGGCAGAGAATTGGGCATGAACATATTGGCAAATTGGAATTATTTTTAGATTATTGGCTCTGGCGTAATCAACCAAGTGAGTAAAAAGTTGCTTGGCATACCCCTTACCCTGTTGATCAGCGTTAACAAGGGTATGATATACCTTGATAACCTCCGGAAGTATTTTAACGTCCATTTCTGCTACTACCTGGTGGTTTGCATATAAATTAAATGAAGCCCGATCATCCGGATGATGCACTAATTTTATTTCTATCATGGTCGTTAAATAAAAAAGAATGTGTCTGATTTTGAAATTGTTTATTCAACTGCTTTGAACGGATTACCTACATGGTACATCAATTAGAGAAAGGCACGACTGTTTATCAGATGCATTAAGGGTTAAAATAATTTCTGACCCATGAGCCAGCAATTTTAATGGAATTTTCTGCTTCCTTTAGATGAGGATAGAACCATGGGAAAATATGGATCATATCTTTCCATATGTTAAGTGATACAGTGTTTCCGGCCATGGAAGTTAATTCTGCGATTTCCAATGCGTCGCCCAAAAGAACTTCATTTGCACCGACATCAATTAACATTGGTGGAAAGTCGACAAAGCTGCCTAGCACCGGAGATGCTCTGGGGTCATTGAAATTTTCCTTTGAAAGATAGAGATTTCTCAGTGATTGAAGTGCCTCGCTGCTGAGCATCGGATCCGCATTTTTCCGAACAAGATAAGACTTGTTATCAAGCTGCATGTTTGCCCAGGGACTTATCATAAACGCAAACTGGTTTCCTCACTCCCCGCAGCGCACAAAGCTGAGCGATCGCAATTGCTATCCCCCCTCCTGCTGAATCACCTGCTACGGCTATTGGAATTTGTTTTCCTAGTCGTTCCAACAGATTTAAATAGGCCTGAAATGCATCTTCAATAGCAGCAGGAAAGCGGTGTTCTGGAGCCAGTCTGTAATCCACGGCATATGATTTTACCTGGGCAGCTTTTCCAAGGTGGGCCGCCAGTCCTGCGTGGTCGGCGGCAGTGCCGGCAGAATAACCTCCGGCATGAAAAAAAAGTAGTGCCCCTTTATTTGTAGATTCCGGCCCCGATAATTCAAGAGCAGCTATTTCTCCCAAGAGAATCTCTTGGGCTATCCAGTTATTGGGCAACGGAGATGCAAGACCGTAAGCGGCCTGGCGCTCCCTTGTTTCCTCCAGAGATTTCGGTGGAGGAGTTTCTGCTATGAACAATTTAAGGAACCCTTCAATTGTTAAAAAATTCTCAGACATGACACGGATTATTTAATTTTATAGCTTCCATAAAACGCTTGCTTTTCTTTCCTTGAAATGCCAGCCTTGGTCGAAAAAAAATTTGTCAGCGTAGCGTCCGCTCATAATTGCTTCCCTAGGATTTCCGGATACCGTCTTATATAGCGTGAAATAAGCTCTGCCCGTTGCCGACTCGCCATTTGTATCGATTTCAATAATAATGTTCGTGATCTCGTGGGTGGTTGCCGATCTGCCGTTTTCCATTATTTGACTCATGCTTCCTGCAATGGCTTCAATTTCCCCGCTCCCTTTTGCGGAAACCTCATCTATGTGAAAGACCGCGTCTTTATATAGACTACCTAGAAGTTTGATATCTGCATCATCATTGGCATAGGCGTAGGAAACCATTAGATTTTCGATTGCACGCTCGTGCGAAATTTTTTGTTGTTCCATTTTCGTTATTTGTTATCATTTATTAACTGGTCTTGGCCACTCCCAAAAGACCACCCCCAGTTGCATCAATTGTTTGTCCGTTTACCCAGAAGCCATCGTCTGAAGCTAAAAAAGCGATGATATTGCTGATATCTTCCGGTTGCCCCACCCTGCCAAGTGCAGATTGTGATGCTGCCCACTCTCTGGCACCGGGATTTGCAAACCAGCTGCTCATTTCTGTATCAGTGAATCCAGGCGCAACGGCATTGACTGTAATTTTACGGTCTCCAAGATCCCATGCAAGCGTCCTGGTAAGGGTGCTGATTGCTCCTTTGGTTGCAGAATACATGGTGGCCATGGGGCTTGCCATATAAGCCGCAGCAGAAGAAAGATTAATAATGCGTCCTCCATCCTCTATTCTGGTAAGGGCATGCTGAATGATAAAAAGAGGTGCCTTGACATTAACCGAGAACAGCCTGTCGAAATCTTCTTCTACGATCTCTTTAATGGTGCCATAAACTACCTCCCCGGCATTGTTCACCAGAATATCGAGACGATCTGAATGCTGATCAAAAGCTTTGAAAAGTGTTTCAGCAGCATGAGGCAAGGAGAGATCGGCATGAATGGCAAAAGCTGATCCGCCCTGGGCCTCGATGTGCGCTACAGTCTGCAGCGCAAGATCTTTGTTCTTTCCGTAATGAACTGCTACTCTTGCTCCGTCCTTTGCTAACCTTATAGCAGTAGATTTACCGATACCCCGGCTTGCACCCGTTACAAGGGCGGTTTTTCCTTTTAAGTTTGACATGTTTTTATGGTTTAAAGTGAAATTGATTGTTTTATTGATAAAGAAAAATAGCATCCGGCTTTTCGAGATCGGCTATCCAGTCAGCGATATACTCTTGCACAGCACTAAGGCCAGGAAAACTATTGTATGGCCCGCTTGCTCCAAAAACCACAAGGCCAATGGCAATGCTCTGGGCGATTTCATTTCCCATCAAGATCCCGGTACTTAACCCCGAAACAAAATTCTGTCTTGCACTGATGCCAAGCTCAGTTGAGGTATCCGCAATTTTTCGTGTAAGTACAAATTGGTCATCGGAAGAAAAAAGCATCGCATCGTTGGTGGAGTAAACCAACAGGCGGGTGATGCTCATAGATTTATAAAGTGAAAAGTATTTTCGTTTCAGCTCATGAATGGTTTGGTCTCCGAGTGGAATACGCTCATCAACCGCGTTGAGTAAACGCCAAAGGCTCAATGCTTCGGCCTGATCAACCGCCAAGGTGACGGAGCCGCTTTTTGAGAAATTTGCCATTAGAGCTAAAACTTCATCAACTTGAAAAGTTGATTTCTTAGCAGGGTCACCAAGGTAAAAAATGAAATCAAGATTTTCATTTTGACTAGGTTCAATTACTTTTTCGAGCAGTAAGGGCCACAGTGCAGATGCAGCAATAAATCCTGACCAGTCATCGAATGCTATCGTTCTTGTCTGACTAAAAAGCTTTCTGAATTCGGCAACAAGCATTTCATTTTTTAAGATTTCTTCACCGTTCAAGTCCAGTTTTGATAGCAAATCCCGGCTTAACTGATTTATTGGCTCCATATCATAGCTCATAAGTACGCTCATACTTCTTATACCCATTAAATGAATGACTTCAGGAAGGAGATATTCGCTCATTCCAAGCACATTTTTATGAGTTGTTAGATTTAGAGGATTTTCATAATCCTCCTGAGCAGGCTTAGCCAGGTAGAAATATTCCGGTTTCAGTTCACGGGCAAAAAGCTTCTCAAGATTCTTTAATATAGGTTCAGGATTGGTGATTGTCAGACTGAGTGATTTCATATGGTTGACTTTAAGTTACGGCAACTTAGAACATTGCCTTCGAGCCCTTTAAACCAAATTTGACACCAACAACACAAACACCTTACTATAAGCTAGTTATAACTGTAAACCGTATTTATAAAACGGCTTTATTTCGTCGTAACCATTAAAACTCTCTAAATACAGCGCTTTTTAACCAGCTTAGTGCGGAGAGTTAAAATAGTTTTGATCAATTAACCTCTTCAACATTTTACCCAAAGCTGTGATTATTCAAATCAGGTCCAGCCCTTAGCATGATTTTATTTCTATCATTGAGTAATGGGGTCATCGCAATAAGCTGAAGTAAAGTAATCCAACACGACCCAACTGCACGTTTATCCTTTCCGGGACAAAGATTCTATACAAGATAAATTGTTGAATCTGGACCCTTCCAATCCATGCTTGAGGACCACCAATTCTGGGAAATTTAGAGTAATCTTTGTAAAAAACACGGGGTGATCCCGAATAGAAAATTACTAATACAATAAAAATGCAAAAGAAAACAATACTGGTTACCGGGGCGTCTTCGGGAATTGGAAAAGGAATAGCAAGCTATTTTTTAGCAAACGGTTATAATGTTGTTATAAATTCCACCACCAAAGAAAAGCTGGAAAAGGTTTACCTAGAACTTGGCGGAGGCGAAAACATTGAAATGGTTGTGGGCGACATCGGACAAAAGGAAACCGGTCAAAAGATGGTTGATGTTGCTATGGAAAAATTTGGATCTGTGGACATATTAGTAAACAACGCCGGCCTGTTTGAAACCAGAGCTTTTTTGGAAGTGGACGAGGCCTATTTGGATCGTTTCATGAATACCAACTTCAAAGGCACCTACTTTACCAGCCAGGCAGCTATTAAGCAAATGGTTAAACAGTATGATGGCGTAGTTATAAATATCGGTTCTCCGCTAATAAATATTGGTATCAGTGGCATGCCACACACTGCCCAGCTGGCGAGTAAAGCGGCCATAGATGGATTGACCATACACCTTGCAGCAGAATTCGGGAAAGATAACGTGCGGGTTAATACCATATCTCCCGGTATAATCCGTACACCAATGCATGGCGGCAATGAAGACCAGAGCGCAGGTTTACTTTTGTTACGCCGGGTTGGAGAAGTGCAAGATGTTGTTGATATGGTATATACCGTTGCCAAAAGTACATTTATAACAGGTGCAATTATAAATGTCGATGGTGGATTGGGAGCGGGATACAATTTGAATTAATCACTTCTTTTATAAACATTATGAATTTACAAAAAGAAAGGGTTACTGTCCTTGCCAGGCTTTATGCCTTACCGGGATATGAAAAAGTCTTAATGGAAGAAGCAGATATTTTAGCTAAAGAAACCAGAAAGGAAGTAGGTTGCGAGATGTTTGTAATCAACGTACAAAAAGATGAACCGAAAAATTTGGTTTTCTACGAAGTATTTAACACTGATCAGGATCGCATTACACACTTATATTGTGACTATACCATTAAATTTATAGAATTTGTTAAGGGCAAGGTTAAAGGAGATGCTTCAGAGGTAACATTCCTATCGGAAATAATATCTGAATAAATGAACTTAATTATAAGGCAACGGAAATCTCACTTCGAAGTTTATTCCCACCCTTAGAGTTGAAAACACAGGTAAAAGTTAAGGCGGTCTTGAAAAAGCGTCTTAACTTTTAAATATTCTGATTTTGTTAAACCCTCAGCTAATGTAGCTTGTCATTAGAAATTGCTTTTCGAAAATTAATTATTTTTGAATTTATTTTTTTGAGATAAGGTAGAATGACAGGCATATTTCGATTTTCTCTTCAAATCCACAAAAAAACCGATAATTTTATAGTCGGGACGACTATACGAGAAAACATAATCTCGCAGCGGTAGAGCGCATGGGCAGAACATAATGCAGTAGATGATTTTGTCGGTAAACCGCTCAAAGCTTATATTCATATGGGCTATAATACCTGCTTGAATCTGGATGCGGATGCTGTTCCAAATTCCCGATGATTGGGACAGAGTGATAAAATCCTTGATCTCTACAGATTTGATATACTCAGAGAAGGATGTGGAAGTTCGCTGGTCCAGTTCAAGCCACAGGCCTCTAGTTTTAAATAAGGGGGGGTGTCCTCCGTTTTTGCCCCCCCCTTAACCAGTATTTCGGTTAGTAATCCCAGAACATTGGCACCCAGCGAAAGGCTTCTCCATCTACCGCTACATGTCCTATTGATGGGAATGGTAAATGCGTAGCCACAAGTAGCCCGCCAGTGGCGGCAACTTCCTTCAAAAGGTTGATGCGGACACGAACAGCCTCTTTAGGATCGTGCTCAAAGCCATTGTACCACTCGGGATGTTCGAAACCAACTGCAAACACGAGGTCTCCTGCAAATGTCAACTGATCATCTCCAGATTTAAGATGAACCACGCTATGACCCGGGGTATGACCACCAGTGCGGGAAACAGTTACGCCCGGTGCAACTTCATACTCTTCATCGAAGAGTTGCAGTTGCTTCTGATACACCTCACTGAATTCCTTGGCCGTAGCCCGAAGCGCTTCTGGGAACCCTAGTGGCATGAATACTTGAGAGAAATCGGGCGACTCCCAGAATTTTACTTCTTTAGCTGCAACATGAATCCGCAGATCCGGATGCAACCGATCTTTCACGCCGTCAACGAGCAACCCACCTACGTGGTCCATGTGCATATGGGTCAGGATAACATCAGTTACAGAGGGAAGATCGATACCAGCAGCCTCAAGTCGTTTAATTAACTGCCCGGCTCGTGGCAGGTGCAAGTCTGGGTCTAATCCAAGTCCAGCGTCTATGAGTATAGTCTGGTCACCGCTACGAACAACAACCACATTTAGTGCCCAATCGAAAGCCTCCAAGGGTAAGAACATGTCGTCGAGCCATTCCGCCCTATCAGCCGGATCGGCGTTGTGTGCCAACATTTGGGTTGGAAGTGGTAGTACGCCATCGCTGATAACCAAAACTTCAATTTCACCAATCTTTAATGCATAACGAGAGGGAACAAGCTCTTGACCTGCTGTTGTTATTACAGGTGAGATTTTAGTAGCAGAAGTGTTTTTTAAATTCATAGTTTTCTCGTTTTTTAATATATATAAATTGTTAGTTAATAATTCTAATAACTGCTTAGGAATGTTTATTTGTTCACTAACTATTATTGAATGAAAAAATATTAGGTTCAATTAAGTTCCAAACTTGTTGGTCTTAATCTACCCGGTATTACCAAAGTTCACACCAAATAGACAAATCACTATAAAACAAACACTTAAGTAAAAAAACTAGCTACTAAAGAGCGCGACATATCGCTATTTCCGATTGAATCCCGATATTTCAACACCCAGAACAAATCCAACAGGAAATTATTGCCAAGAGAGCAAAACTTGACGAATGTGATTCCAGGAAGCCATAACTACCAAAGCCTTCCGGCTGCCTGAAGATGCGCTTTGCAAACTCCTTCGAGTAACCCCTGTTCATCATGTCTCAGTTAGTTTCCTTCATAATGGTTGAACAAGCTGGGAATTTCGGATTCTCTAACCAAGGAATTCTGTAGCGGATTGACCAGTTTAAGATAATCCACAACACACTTCTAGGACCTTGATAATCAATTTATCAAGGTGATCAGTTTAGACCGAAACTCACTAAGCTTAAGTTTCGAAATAACTTGATCACTCCTAACGAAGTCCCCAGCTAGCCACATAAAAGGTGGGTCTGATGTCGCTAACAAGCGTTTGATAAAGACCGGCATGTGTATTATAGAGAATAAAAGGTCGATTTTTTCTACTTGATAATTGAGACCCACATGTGTGGGCTGGTGGGATTATACGTCAATTATCCTAAGGTTTGCCATTCCTTTTGTTGAAAGAAAAAATGTATTTTTCGATGACTGGTTTATATAATGTTATGCGGCATGATTCCTATTTTTTGGATTTCATGTTTCGCAGATGTTTGAAGATTATGCGCGGAGCGCGCCCGGAATATCAGAATATTTAGGGTAACCTGAAGTTACCCTAAACACTCCGATCAGCTTAAATATACTTCTCGGGTTCTTTCGAAATTCCGGCAAAGATCGAATGCGGTCTGCACCCTTTGCATGCCTGTTCCGTAAAGGATGCTTTTAAGCTTGAGTTCTTCATTTTTAAACTTCCGTACATTTTGAAAGTAGCCTGTGATGGCATTATAGGCACCAAATAAAGTACCTTTGGTCGTTGGTTCCTGCTGAGAGGGCGCAGACTGTGCATAATCCAACACATCCTGTACAATATTCATGTAATGACTGGACAGCTGGTGAAACTTTTCATCTTGTAAACTTAGAAGGGTTTCTTTACCAGGCGCCATAGCAATTTGTATCAGTTTGAATACCTCTTGATCATTGATTCGAATTTTTGCCCAGTGGTTATAAAGTTGTTCCATTTCATCGGCTAACCGATTGGTTATACCCATCAGCTGGTGTGCCTGTTTGAGCCGACCTTTAGCGCTCGCGGTGTGACGGATTTTGATACTGTTCTGCCGGCTGTTCAGGGCGGCATTCAGCGTATTCTGGCACACGATTCTCACGGGAGTGAATGCGGCTGTTATACTTCCATAACCATCATGGGAAGTTGTTAAAAAAATGTACTGCTCAATAAGATCATCCCTTCCTATCTTGATATACTCAGGCAATTTGGCTGTAATAAAAATACGTTCACCGTTCCCCAATGCGCCAGCTGTTTCGTATTTGATACTGTTGTCATTACCTACGATACTATCAAAAAAGGAAAAGGCATCCTTATTTTGAACGATTTCGTAATCCCTGCCTACTACACCAAGCACCTGTTCTGTATCGCTTCGTATTGTCGCAAAATAGTTAGGCACCTGAATGGTGGGTTCGATGTCATTAGTTATCGCATCATAAAGATCGGCGTTGGCATTATCGAGACTGAAAAGGGGCCTTTTTTCCACTTGGTAGTCAAGGCCTGCATATTTTATTGCCTGTGCGCTAGTAGGGTATTCTGTGACGATTGTTCCCAGGTTATGCCATGCCTTTTCTTTAACCGAGAAAAAACTGTGTTTTTTGCTAACTGGATTATAATTGATGTTATGCGCCATGATTTCTGTTTTTTAGGTTTCGGGTTTGAGTGGTTAATATTTCGGAATGAATAACCTTAACTTTGGGGGTATTGGTGATAAAAAAGCGTGATGTCTTTTCCATTTCCTGCAAAGTTTCATTAATATGGCCGTGTTCGGTTTTCACCTCGATACGGACAATAAAAAATATCTCTTCTGTTTTCATATTAATTGAATTAAATAGTATCAAAATTGTATTTATGACTAAAAGGCATTTATAAAGGCACCTTATA
Organism: Pedobacter sp. AC163; assembly: GCF_979258665.1. Taxonomy (NCBI): domain Bacteria; kingdom Pseudomonadati; phylum Bacteroidota; class Sphingobacteriia; order Sphingobacteriales; family Sphingobacteriaceae; genus Pedobacter; species Pedobacter sp. AC163. The sequence continues at coordinate 889,896 of NZ_OZ409872.1, forward strand.
CAATACTTAGTGAAAAAGGCTGCCAAGGTTTAAATTCGACTCTACGCCAGTAGATTTAGCCCTGCCCGAACGAACAGGACAAAAAATGGTCTTTATTTTGGAATGATGATTTCGGCCTCTATTTCAGCTAGTTTATTGGTACACAGATCACGCACAAATAGCGCAACAGCTTTAATAATTACCGGATTTTTGGTCGAGAATTTATTTCGTTTATCGTCTGTTATTTCAATTTCACACCCTTGGTAATAATTGGAGGTAACGTCTTCTGCTTCCTGCTTTTGTTCAATCTCGAACTTATCTAAATTGTCGATGGTATGAACCAGCCTGCCTCTTTGCACCATCCTTCTATGGAGTTCTTCAACTAATTTCAAAGTTCCTTCCAGGTTCAAGATTGGTTTTTCTTCGGTGACGGTATGAGCGGTTTTTGACTCGTCATTTTTCGTTGTCTTTTCTTGGTCTATGGTTTTAATGTTTGCTTTTTCATCATTACTCAAGAGTGACTGATTTTCAATGTTTCGATTTGACTTTCCTGCAAGTGGCTGATAGATTGGGTTCTTTACATTTTTAAGGTCAATAAATTCAGCAGTTCCTCTGGCGGTATTGTTTACTTGATCTTTCATGATTGTTTTTTTAAATAATTTTAAATACTGATGTTTTACGCTCTCCCCAAACTGGAGGGCAATGTTTCCGTTTCGCTCCGCATTGCGGAGCTTAGGGACGGGTGGCTTTTTCGGTTTTAAGTTGTTCATGTCTTTTAATTATTGTGCTCAACTCCAGTCGGCAGGAGCCTCCTGGCTTTTTGTTAAGCCACCCTCACCTGATTACAATCCATCAGCAAGGCAAGACTTTGCGAAAAATAAATACGCTTTGGAGCGTAGCGAGAAAGGAAGATTTTTTTTCAGCAAACCGGAGGCCCGGTCTTGCCGGCAGAGGGATTGTTCAGAAATTTGCTACTCAAAATGCCTACAGGTACTTTCAGCAATTAATTGAATTAAGCACCTGTGAGAAAGACCATTATGTGGAAAACTAAAACCCAGCCATCAACAGTTATCCTTAATTTTAGGCTAGTATTCATTAAATCAAGTTGTTATGTCAGCAAATAAAAAAAAGACCTCAGCGGACGTTGCCTCAAAGGCGTCCGATATCTTAAGAGATCCAAATGCTTCGGCTACCGCAAAATCACTGGCAGCATCAGCAATGTCCCAGCGGAATAAAAGTTACCAGACTGGCGCAGAGATGGAAGACAAGGCCTCCAAGGTTTTAAAAAGTGATAAGTATAGTGATGCTACAAAGGAGACGGCCGCTACGGTCCTGTCGCAATCGAATAAGGAAAGATAGTTCTGATTAAAATAATTGAATTGTATATTACGGTGCCGTCGCCCGGATTTATACAAAAGAGTGTTAAGAGGCGTTTTCAAAGACAAGTCAACTGCTCGCAAATACTTGGGGCAGCGTTCTTCAAAGACCAAACAATAAGCTTGGGAAAAGGATAGCGCTCATATGCTTAGCTTGACAAATAGAAAAAAAACTTGCAAGCTTTGAACGGGATGCTTACCTTAGTTCTTGAGAGCGTTAATTTAGATAAACGGAGGTATGGCCAAGGCTGTACTTCCGTTTTTATTTTATTTTTTTTATAATTAAATTCGGCTTTTCTACAAAGCCAAAGAGATGCATAATAGTCGATCGGCTAACATAATTTCCGCTCTTTAAAAAAATAGCTATAGATAGCCTTTCACTTGATAAAGAGTCGGTCACTTCCGATCCGAGTTTTTTAATCAAAGCTTCTCTCAGTTTTGTCAGCCTCTGTTCAGTTAACATCTTCTTAATATTTGGTTATTCAATATTGTAATCATTATCATTTGCGAAAACTACCCTGTTGCACAAGGTCCTGAGTAAAAGGGTATTTTAAAGGTTTAGTCAAAAGTTAATAATAATGGCTATTTTTTAAAAAAAAACCAATGGATATGTTACAAAGATTTGCTTAATTAGAGAGAGTCTAACTATGATCTATAGGTGTTCAGACAAGCAGAAAAATACTTCATCAGGTTGTAATCCTTCATATTGCGATTTCATTTTTGTTGTTAGGATATGTTGGAATCAGATAGAAAATACAGTTGTGTGATAATTGATGACGAATTCAGTTCGGTTTTTATGCTATCAGAATATATTTCACTCATTCCCAAACTAAAGCTGATCAAAAGCTATGTTGACCCTGCCTCAGCGATAAAGGAGCTTACAAACAGTGCTAAAATTGATTTTATGTTCCTTGATATCCATATGCAGATCTCGGGCATTGACGTCGCAAAGATCCTGCGGGAACGGGCGGAATTCATTGTCTTTATCACAGGATATCCAGAGCATGCGCTCGCAGCTTTCGGGGCCGAAGCAGATGATTTTCTGGTAAAGCCTATCGATTTCAAAAAGTTCCTTAACAGGATAAACCGTTTGATAATCCGTAGCTCGCTGAAACCGGGAGAAACCAGATAAGTGTCAGAAGAGGTGTATATTATTTTATAAGATCTTGCAGGGTTCGCCAGGCAAATCATTTGCGAGAATACATTTGATGAAGGATTCATCTTATTTTAATTAAAGTTTATCCGGGTGTAGATCTCCATGGCTAACGTTAATTAAAAAAAAGGCGGCACAGGTTAATGTGCCGCTATCCCTTGCAAAGCTCCTTGAGCTTTGCAGTAGTCTCCTAAACTACTCTGTAAAATTAAAAATTATCCTGCTTATCGGGTATTCTTCCTGCTATTTTGTCTGCTGATTGAAAAATTAACTTCGTAGCTAGCTACCATTCTTAACGCCATGCATATAGTTTTTTATCACAGCCTGAGCACAGTTTATCTTCTTGACCTTCTTTTTTTTCTTTGGATATATCTCTGAAGCACTACCCTTAGAACAAGCAATAAGATAGCCCCTACCACAGTATAGGTCCAAAACCTTAATTCAAGGGCATTCATTAGTATTTGACGATCTTAAATTCGGTTCTCCGGTTTAATTGATGATCTGCAGCTGAACACTTGATTCCATTTGTGCAACGGTTCAAAAGTCTTGTTTCGCCGTATCCCTTTGCTGAGATTCTGTTCTTAGAAATTCCCTTTTCAATGATATACTGTACCGCGGCATTTGCCCGCTTTTGTGAAAGCCATTGGTTGTAGCGATCATCGCCACGCGAATCAGTGTGCGAGCCAAGTTCGATCCAAATGGTCGGGTTGTCGTTCAAAACTTTCACCAGTTTATCTAGTTCAATCGCCGCATCACTTCGAATATCCGACTTATCAAAATCGTAATAGATATTTTCGATCCTGATTTCTTTATTAAGTTCTACAGGATCCAGATAAAGGTTTTTTTCTATTCTGCCTTTAGAGATACTTTGGGTAGAAATCTTTGCAATATCTGCCCTGAAATCAGTCTTTTCTCCTGTCAATAAATAATCGGAGGACGGATCGATACTGAATTTAAAGGCTCCATTTTCGTCGGTCTGTACCTTCAAGGGTGTCAAACCTTCTTTTGAAAGGGTAACCAGCCCCCCGGCTATCGGAACCCCGTTTCTTTTGTTAAAAATCTTTCCCACAAGCCATAGTCGATCTGTTTTTTTCATTGTCCAGGTATAGATATCATCACTTCCCGCTCCTCCGCTCCTGTTTGATGAGAGATATCCCTGGTTCTGACTAACAGGATAATAAGCGAAATCATCTTCTGGCGTATTGATCGGATAGCCCATATTTTTAGGTGTAAAAATTTCTCCAGAAATAGACTTGGCCGTAAAAATATCCAGTCCACCCATACCAGTCCATCCATCAGAACTAAAAAAGAAGTTATTTTCCATATCCCACATCGGGCTTCTCTCATTACCTTCCGTATTCACCGACTGCAAGTTGACAGGCTTATCCCATTCCCCATTTTTATTCTTTTTAGTCAGATAAATATCTGTTCCTCCAAGCCCTCCCTGCATATCTGAAACGAAATAAAGGCTTTGTCCATCGGCAGCTATAAAGGGATCACTCACAGAATAGTTTTTAAGATCATTGTATTGGAAAGGCTCCGGTTTGCTCCACTTACCCTGAGCATCCATTTCGCTGTGGTATATGCCAATATGGGCTGTCGCAAGCTTTCCCTTAAGCTCCTTGTTACGGGCAAAATTAAGTTCCTTATTAATCAGTGTGGCGGCAAAATAAATCTCCCGTTCAGACGCAAAACTCGCCGGACCGATATGGTAAGAGGTTATCGAAGGAATCGGAAAAAGGGAGACGCTGTCGTTTCCTACCTTTTGGTAAAGGTTAAGATATTGATTACCCGTCCAGCCATAGAATGTTCTGTCCGGCTTTTTAGCGCCGTCAAACTTTAAAAATGGTCTGGAACCAGGTGCTGATGTATCGGCGTTTGCTCTATCAGAAGTAAAGACAATTGATTTTCCGTTCACGACGGTTCCCCAGTCCGAGCTCGGAGAGTTAAGGGACTTATCACCTGCAATATCAACGGCAACTGGAGTCTCCATCCACTTCCTGGCGGAATCGCAGGACTGGATCCATTGATTTTTTTGTTTTTCCTTTATATCGGGGGTTTTTGCCGCATAATTGATAAACTGAACTTTTGCTTCATTGTATTTTCCGTTGCTTTTGAGCGTTTCCGCATATCCAAGGATATTGGAAGGCCTGGTTCCGGGCATTGAAGCTGCAATAGCATACCAGCTCTCGGCCTGCCTGAAATCACGCTGCCTGAAATAGCAATCTGCCAGTCGCTCCGCCGCATGTAATGTCGGCTTCTTTCTATATGCCTGCTCGTAGAGGTCAGTAGCTTTTACAAAATTAAACAGCTGATACTGCATGTCGGCTTCCTTGATCACATATTGTCCCAGCGCTATTCCGCTCGAAAGCGTTAGAAAAGCAGAGAATACTATTTTTTTATAAATTGATTTGTTCATTGCCTGATGAGATGAAATTAGAAATAACGCGGTGTAGCCAATCTGATATTTTTCCGGGTAAAGAAGTAACCCAAAGAAATCTCATGTGTACCACTGCTATACCCTTGCAGCGGACCGATCGAAAAATCATAAGCATAGCCTATCCTCAGGTTGCTGTTGGGCATAAGCTGTACAGCGGCCACAGCAGAGTTTAGTTGACTAAGATCTCTTTGAAGGTAGTTCTTGTTGTATAATTTAACACCGGTGCGATAAGACCCACCTACCCAAAATTTGTCAGCAAGGATAAAAAAGGCATTGAGATCCAAACTTGTTGGTCCACCGCGATCGTCCTTCAACAGAAAAGAGGGTTTAATCTGCATGTCCTGGTTTATTGGAAGCAATACACCGGCAGTCAGGTAATAGTGTGGCTTTGGTTGCGCAATAAAGGCATAACGGTCAATATCTATATATTGAGAAACCAGGTTGTCCGCAGAGATTCCGGCGTAGAAGCGGTTGTCTGAATAATAAATCCCTGCCCGGGCATCGGGCACAATAGTGTTCTGATTTCCGATCGGCTGGTTAACCTCGATATCATTGGGGTTGAGCAATGATCCGTCCAGTCCCAGCTGTACCGCACCCACCCCGACGCCAAAGGCCAATCGGGCGCTGCCATCATCATTCATTGCAATACGGTAAGCATAATTGCCATAAACGGATTGATTACGCTGAGCGCCGAGCCTATCGCTTGAAACCTGAAGCGCAAGCCCTACGTTGCCATTGTTGGCAATTGCATCTACGGCCAATGACATTGTTTTAGGCCCTCCCTCTATTCCGGTCCACTGCGTTCTGTAGAAAGCATGGAGGTTAAGCTGTTCCTTATATCCTGCATAGGCCGGATTAATATATATTCCATTGAACATATATTGACTGAATTGTGCATCCTGCTGTGCTGTGGCAGCCTTAGCAACCAAAAACAACAGAATTAATATGTGTATCTTTTTCATGTCTGCTTTTATCAGAACATCGGGGCAGCGGGTGCCCCGATGTTCAGTGATCAAATTTTATTTCTTGAATCCCCTTATCAGTGTGGTATAGCCTTTAAAGATGACCCATTCGCTTCCTGTATTTTTCTTTACCTTAAGCAGGTAGTAGTAGGTTCCCTCGTTCAGGCCTTCCCCATTCCAGTTGTTCTGATAGTTATTGGATCTGAATACTTCATTTCCCCATCTATTTACAATGGTCAGTTCACTCTGGGCATACTGGTTCAGTCCACGTATCTCAAATACATCATTGGTGCCATCCCCATTTGGCGTGAACAGATTTGGAACCCGGATATCAAAGAAGTTGACTTTGATCGATACAACTGCAACATTACTGTAATAACCGAATTGATCAACCAAACGATAACTGTACGAATCCTCTCCGGTAAATCCGGCATTAGGGGTATACACAACTGATCCATTTTGATCAACGCTAAGTTTCCCGTTAAGTGGCTGGACGGTTATCTCTACTTTTGATCTGAAGATATCCTGACCGTTGACATTGTCATTCGAGCGCACCTCGTTGATTACAGCTTTATTTGCGTCTGTCTCGAAACTATCGTTAATTGCCACAGCAAGTGGTGGCAACACTATAGAAGTTGCCAGATCATTGTTATCCGTAGTTCCGGTCACATCTTTAACTACCGTACCTGCAGCATCTTTTGCAGATACTGTAGCAGAGTTGTCAACTGAGCCTTTTTCTCTATCTGCCTGTGTAAGCGTATAGATTTCGCTTACAGTAAATCTGGCTCCCGGCAATATTCCACCAGGAATTGAGATGGCCTTGCTATTAATTCCAATCCGGGCATCGTCCAATACAAAATCAAACAATGTCACGTTTCCGGTATTTTTAATATTAAAGCTGTAAGTGATCATATTCGGTGCAGCAACACCAGTTTTCACAACCGACATTGAAGGATTCGGCACGAAGATCACGTTTACTGAGATCGGCACGTTTATAGATCCGCCCTTACCATCGCTTACTGTCACGATGAAATTGTCCGTTCCGCTAAAACCTGGGTTTGGCGTATAGGTATAGCTTCCGTCTGGATTGAACACCACAGTTCCGTTACCAGCTGGAGCCGTTACTGTATAAGTTAAATTATCTCCATCAATATCGCTCGCCGTTACTTTACCTCCAACTCCGACTCCTGCATTTGTTGAAATATTTGGTGCGCTGGCCACAGGCGAATCATTTACCGGTGCAACTGTCACCGGAATGGTTACCGTAGTCTTTCCTCCGTTGCCGTCGTCAACCGTTACCGTAAAGGTGTCCGGTCCGTTATAGTTCTGTTTCGGTGTATAGGTATAGGTTCCGTCAGTGTTGACCGTTACCGTTCCGTTCGCAGGAGGCGTGGTCACACTGAACACAGGTGTTCCGCCGTCAACGTCCGTTACCGTGATCGTTCCGTTCTGAGGGGTGTCCTCAGGAGTGGTGATCGCTGGTGAGCTGGCCACAGGCACATCGTTCACAGGAGTCACCGTAATATTTACCGGTACGGTCACATTACCGCCTTTACCATCAGAAATGGTGATGGTAAAACTGTCCGCACCATTGTAGTCCTTGTTAGGGGTGTATGTGTAGGTACCGTCAACATTAACCGTTACCGTTCCGTTCGCAGGATCAGTGGCTTTTGTATAGGTCAACGCATCGCCGTCCACATCCGATCCGCTAACAGCGCCGGATACAGGGGCATCCTCCGGTGTGGTTTTCGTATCGCCCGTTCCGGTCGGTACATCGTTCACAGGGGTCACGGTTACCGGAATGGTTACCGTAGTTGTTCCGCCGTTTCCGTAGTCAACCGTTACCGTAAAGGTGTCCGGTCCGTTATAGTTCGGTTTCGGTGTATAGGTATAGGTTCCGTCGGTGTTGACCGTTACCGTTCCGTTTGCAGGAGGCGTGGTCACACTGAACACAGGTGTTCCGCCGTCAACGTCCGTTACCGTGATCGTTCCGTTCTGAGGGGTGTCCTCAGGAGTGGTGATCGCTGGTGAAGTAACCACAGGAGTATCGTTCACCGGGGTCACGGTTACCGGAATGGTTACCGTAGTTGTTCCGCCGTTGCCGTCGTCAACCGTTACCGTAAAGGTGTCCGGTCCGTTATAGTTCGGTTTCGGTGTATAGGTATAGGTTCCGTCGGTGTTGACCGTTACCGTTCCGTTCGCAGGAGGCGTGGTCACACTGAACACAGGTGTACCGCCGTCAACGTCAGTCACCGTAACCGTTCCGTTCTGAGGGGTGTCCTCAGGAGTGGTGATCGCTGGTGAGCTGGCCACAGGCACATCGTTCACAGGAGTCACCGTAATATTTACCGGTACGGTCACATTACCTCCTTTACCATCAGAAATGGTGATGGTAAAACTGTCCGCACCATTGTAGTCCTTGTTAGGGGTGTAAGTGTAGGTACCGTCAACATTAACCGTTACCGTTCCGTTCGCAGGATCAGTGGCTTTTGTATAGGTCAACGCATCACCGTCCACATCCGATCCGCTAACAGCGCCAGATACAGGGGCATCCTCCGGTGTGGTCTTCGTATCGCCTGTTCCGGTCGGCACATCGTTCACAGGGGTCACTGTGATATTTACCGGTACGGTCACGTTACCGCCTTTTCCATCAGAGATGGTGATGGTAAAGCTGTCCGCACCATTGTAGTCCTTGTTAGGGGTGTAAGTGTAGGTACCGTCAATATTAACCGTTACCGTTCCGTTCGCAGGATCAGTGGCTTTTGTATAGGTCAACGCATCACCGTCCATATCCGATCCGCTAACAGCGCCAGATACAGGGGCATCCTCCGGTGTGGTCTTCGTATCGCCCGTTCCGGTCGGTACATCGTTCACAGGGGTCACGGTTACCGGAATGGTTACCGTAGTTGTTCCGCCGTTTCCGTCGTCAACCGTTACCGTAAAGGTGTCCGGTCCGTTATAGTTCGGTTTCGGTGTATAGGTATAGGTTCCGTCTGTGTTGACCGTTACCGTTCCGTTCGCCGGAGGCGTGGTCACACTGAACACAGGTGTTCCGCCGTCAACGTCCGTCACCGTAATTGTTCCGTTCTGAGGGGTATCCTCAGGAGTAGTGATCGCAGGTGAGCTGGCCACAGGCACATCGTTCACAGGGGTCACCGTAATATTTACCGGTACGGTCACATTACCGCCCTTTCCATCAGAAATGGTGATGGTGAAACTGTCCGCACCATTGTAGTCCTTGTTAGGGGTGTAAGTATAGGTACCGTCAACATTAACCGTTACAGTTCCGTTCGCAGGATCAGTGGCTTTTGTATAGGTCAACGCATCACCGTCCACATCCGATCCGCTAACAGCGCCAGATACAGGGGCATCCTCCGGTGTGGTCTTCGTATCGCCCGTTCCGGTCGGTACATCGTTCACAGGGGTCACCGTAATATTAACCGGTACGGTCACGTTACCGCCTTTTCCATCAGAGATGGTGATGGTAAAGCTGTCCGCACCATTGTGGTCCTTGTTAGGTGTGTAAGTGTAGGTACCGTCAACATTAACCGTTACCGTTCCGTTCGCAGGATCAGTCGCTTTTGTATAGGTCAACGCATCACCGTCCACATCCGATCCGCTAACAGCGCCAGATACAGGGGCATCCTCCGGTGTGGTCTTCGTATCGCCCGTTCCGGTCGGCACATCGTTCACAGGGGTCACCGTCACCGGAATGGTTACCGTAGTTGTTCCGCCGTTGCCGTCGTCAACCGTTACCGTAAAGGTGTCCGGTCCGTTAAAGTTCGGTTTCGGTGTATAGGTATAGGTTCCGTCTGTGTTGACCGTTACCGTTCCGTTCGCAGGAGGCGTGGTCACACTGAACACAGGTGTACCGCCGTCAACGTCCGTTACCGTAACCGTTCCGTTCTGAGGGGTGTCCTCAGGAGTGGTGATCGCTGGTGAGCTGGCCACAGGCACATCGTTCACAGGAGTCACCGTAATATTTACCGGTACGGTCACATTACCTCCTTTACCATCAGAAATGGTGATGGTAAAACTGTCCGCACCATTGTAGTCCTTGTTAGGGGTGTAAGTGTAGGTACCGTCAACATTAACCGTTACCGTTCCGTTCGCAGGATCAGTGGCTTTTGTATAGGTCAACGCATCACCGTCCACATCCGATCCGCTAACAGCGCCAGATACAGGGGCATCCTCCGGTGTGGTCTTCGTATCGCCTGTTCCGGTCGGCACATCGTTCACAGGGGTCACTGTGATATTTACCGGTACGGTCACGTTACCGCCTTTTCCATCAGAGATGGTGATGGTAAAGCTGTCCGCACCATTGTAGTCCTTGTTAGGGGTGTAAGTGTAGGTACCGTCAATATTAACCGTTACCGTTCCGTTCGCAGGATCAGTGGCTTTTGTATAGGTCAACGCATCACCGTCCATATCCGATCCGCTAACAGCGCCAGATACAGGGGCATCCTCCGGTGTGGTCTTCGTATCGCCCGTTCCGGTCGGTACATCGTTCACAGGGGTCACGGTTACCGGAATGGTTACCGTAGTTGTTCCGCCGTTTCCGTCGTCAACCGTTACCGTAAAGGTGTCCGGTCCGTTATAGTTCGGTTTCGGTGTATAGGTATAGGTTCCGTCTGTGTTGACCGTTACCGTTCCGTTCGCCGGAGGCGTGGTCACACTGAACACAGGTGTTCCGCCGTCAACGTCCGTCACCGTAATTGTTCCGTTCTGAGGGGTATCCTCAGGAGTAGTGATCGCAGGTGAGCTGGCCACAGGCACATCGTTCACAGGGGTCACCGTAATATTTACCGGTACGGTCACATTACCGCCCTTTCCATCAGAAATGGTGATGGTGAAACTGTCCGCACCATTGTAGTCCTTGTTAGGGGTGTAAGTATAGGTACCGTCAACATTAACCGTTACAGTTCCGTTCGCAGGATCAGTGGCTTTTGTATAGGTCAACGCATCACCGTCCACATCCGATCCGCTAACAGCGCCAGATACAGGGGCATCCTCCGGTGTGGTCTTCGTATCGCCCGTTCCGGTCGGTACATCGTTCACAGGGGTCACCGTAATATTAACCGGTACGGTCACGTTACCGCCTTTTCCATCAGAGATGGTGATGGTAAAGCTGTCCGCACCATTGTGGTCCTTGTTAGGTGTGTAAGTGTAGGTACCGTCAACATTAACCGTTACCGTTCCGTTCGCAGGATCAGTCGCTTTTGTATAGGTCAACGCATCACCGTCCACATCCGATCCGCTAACAGCGCCAGATACAGGGGCATCCTCCGGTGTGGTCTTCGTATCGCCCGTTCCGGTCGGCACATCGTTCACAGGGGTCACCGTCACCGGAATGGTTACCGTAGTTGTTCCGCCGTTTCCGTCGTCAACCGTTACCGTAAAGGTGTCCGGTCCGTTATAGTTCGGTTTCGGTGTATAGGTATAGGTTCCGTCTGTGTTGACCGTTACCGTTCCGTTTGCAGGAGGCGTGGTCACACTGAACACAGGTGTACCGCCGTCAACGTCAGTCACCGTAACCGTTCCGTTCTGAGGGGTGTCCTCAGGAGTGGTGATCGCTGGTGAGCTGGCCACAGGCACATCGTTCACAGGAGTCACCGTAATATTTACCGGTACGGTCACATTACCGCCTTTACCATCAGAAATGTTGATGGTAAAACTGTCCGCACCATTGTAGTCCTTGTTAGGGGTGTAAGTGTAGGTACCGTCAACATTAACCGTTACCGTTCCGTTCGCAGGATCAGTGGCTTTTGTATAGGTCAACGCATCACCGTCCACATCCGATCCGCTAACAGCGCCAGATATAGGGGCATCCTCCGGTGTGGTCTTCGTATCGCCTGTTCCGGTCGGCACATCGTTCACAGGGGTCACCGTAATATTAACCGGTACGGTCACGTTACCTCCTTTTCCATCAGAAATGGTGATGGTAAAACTGTCCGCACCATTGTAGTCCTTGTTCGGAGTGTAAGTATAGGTACCGTCAACATTAACCGTTACCGTTCCGTTCGCAGGATCAGTGGCTTTTGTATAGGTCAATGCGTCGCCGTCCACATCCGATCCGCTAACAGCGCCAGATACAGGGGCATCCTCCGGTGTGGTCTTCGTATCGCCTGTTCCGGTCGGCACATCGTTCACAGGGGTCACCGTAATATTAACCGGTACGGTCACGTTACCGCCTTTTCCATCAGAGATGGTGATGGTAAAGCTGTCCGCACCATTGTAGTCCTTGTTAGGGGTGTAAGTGTAGGTACCGTCAATATTAACCGTTACCGTTCCGTTCGCAGGATCAGTAGCTTTTGTATAGGTCAACGCATCACCGTCCACATCCGATCCGCTAACAGCGCCAGATACAGGGGCATCCTCCGGTGTGGTCTTCGTATCGCCCGTTCCGGTCGGTACATCGTTCACAGGGGTCACGGTTACCGGAATGGTTACCGTAGTTGTTCCGCCGTTTCCGTCGTCAACCGTTACCGTAAAGGTGTCCGGTCCGTTATAGTTCGGTTTCGGTGTATAGGTATAGGTTCCGTCAGTGTTGACCGTTACCGTTCCGTTCGAAGGAGGCGTGGTCACACTGAACACAGGTGTTCCGCCGTCAACGTCCGTCACCGTAATTGTTCCGTTCTGAGGGGTATCCTCAGGAGTAGTGATCGCAGGTGAGCTGGCCACAGGCACATCGTTCACAGGAGTCACCGTAATATTTACCGGTACGGTCACATTACCGCCTTTACCATCAGAAATGGTGATGGTAAAACTGTCCGCACCATTGTAGTCCTTGTTAGGGGTGTAAGTATAGGTACCGTCAACATTAACCGTTACCGTTCCGTTCGCAGGATCAGTGGCTTTTGTATAGGTCAACGCATCACCGTCCACATCCGATCCGCTAACAGCGCCAGATACAGGGGCATCCTCCGGTGTGGTCTTCGTATCGCCTGTTCCGGTCGGCACATCGTTCACAGGGCTAACCGTAATATCCAATGTTGAGTTTGCTGTTGCGGTACCATCTGTCATAAAATAGGTGATCTGTGGTACAGTACCATTAAAATTGGCAGCTGGCACAAAAGTATATGATCCGTTTGCATTAATTGTGATAGTTCCTACACCTGGGATTAGGAATGGCGATGCAATCGTCCGATCACCCGCTATTCCATTGATAGTAAATCTAGTTACAGTAAGTGGATTTGTATCAATATCTGAGTCGTTGGCCAAGATCCCACCAGCAGCATCAACGGTAAGAGTAACATCTTCTGCAGTAGAACTTATATCAGGAGTAGCAACAGGTGCAGTATTCAAGACCAGTACAGCAGCATTAACTTTGATATTGTTACAAGCCCCCCCTATCCCATTATTTGCACATTCAAATTCCGGATTCGTTGGAGGTGTATTTGCGGTCGTATTGGTTGCATCCGGATCTGTTACATCATTTGGGCGCATTATTGTAGCTTTTACATTTAAAGCAGAGCCTGCAACAGCAGATGGTATCGCTTTAACCGTAATCGCATAACTGATTGAACATCGATTGGCTAGCGTCAGTGATGAATTGTAGGCCTGTTTGTTTGCAGAAATGGCATTTGACGCTTCAATGGCACAACTGCTAGTTGGAACCACGTTGACAATTTCATATCCTGCCGGCACCGAAAAAGCAAAAGGTGAACCAGTTACATCACTCGGGCCATTATTTCTGGCCACAACCGTATAATTTACGGTTCCGTTCGCCGCTATTGAGGTTGCAGATGGAATGATACTAACTACTTCCAGATCAGCGGTCTTTACTTCAACTTGTAGATCAAGGACTTCTTCAGCCCCAAGAACGAACGTCCAGGTATCCATTGATTTATTATCTCCAAAAGTGTTTGATGTTGGACTACTAGACCCACCCCACTTATGTCCATTGATAGCACTTGAGGTTCCTGCTGGGATAACGAACTGGCTAGCGTTTATTGGGTTTGATGTGACATCGAACGCGGGGTTTATATCAGAATCATCCCAATATACAATATTAGATTGCACAGTTGAGTTATTTGCCGCAAGAAGATCTAAAATTAATCCATTTGGATTTACTTCCATATCGAAATAAGGAAAATGTACTTCAGCCCCCTGAAGTTGAACAGTTAATGTTGCAGGAATCGTCCCATTAGGAAGTGGAATTCCAGCTCCATCTTTCCCATCCCACGCTATTGAATTCGGCCCAGCAAGTGCATTTCCTGATAATGTCCTTGTAGGGAAATATTGAGGATCACCAGCTGCTTTCTTACTAATGATCTTAATACTGTATCTTCCAGCGAGGTTGGCTGTAAAAACGACATTTCCTCCTTTATTACTCACCTGCCCTACAGTTCCGTCAGCACCAACAATATTCAGGTTGGTCACTTCTGGATTCAGTCTTGTATTTTTCAACCAAGTTGTTCCACCCGGCACTGCACCGGTTGATGAGACTGGTAGGTCGGAGGCAGGCAGGGTATAAAACATCTTATGAGTAATTGATGACTGAGTATCAGCCACTCTTGGATCTTGGATTCTGGTTGAAATATTGGTGGTAGTATTTAAACTTTTATAAATGGGTTGGTCAGTTCCATCTACCAATCCCTTATTATTTACAAAAAAAGTAAAATTAATACCATTATTTCCATTGTTATTTGTTCTATAAATATAACCGTCCTTAGTAAGGACATACATTATACCATAGAAATTTCTGTTGGCAGGAAAACCATTAGTTCCATTTATAGCTAACGTAAGAATGTTAGCATATACACGTCCCTGAATTTTAGCAGCAGAGGCTGAACTGTTAGAAAATACAGAAACATCCCATGCAGAAATTAATCGCGAGTTGGTACCGTTGCTGGTCCATGGATCTGTGGCAGCTAGATTTACTCTGTTTTCAGTTCCTCCACTAGTTCCGGCCCCGGCTATGAATTCAATCTTATAAATCCCCGCCCCACCATTTGGTACTGTATAATAAACAGGTGTATAAAAATTTCCTCCAACCACTCCTGGCAGGCGAGGTCCAGCAACTTCGGCCGGCCGGTCTGCGATTCTTCCATTGGACGTTCCGGTATAATTGGTAATTGTACCATCTGGCGCTGTCAAACGTATTTCAGCACTGCCTATTCCCATTTCGCTGCTTGCCATCGTTATCAATTCCCCGACCTTTGCATAAGTGAAATGTGCATTCAACCCCGGAAATGGATAGGAAGCATCAGAGGCCGTGCTGGATCTTAATTTTGCTCTTCCCCCTGAAGCGGTTGTAGGATACAAATTAATTGATCCATCGGCAAGAACAATTGACGAATTAAAAACTATTGCGCTGAAAACAATAACAAATAAAAATAAGCGTTTGAGGTGTAGGGACATTGAGTTTGGTTTGCAGTAATGTAAATTTGGCGCAAATATAAAGGAGGAAAATTGAGTTTTAGTCTCAAATTATTGGGATGTACAACATTTTTTCTCCCAGCTTATTTTTATAAACCCCTATATATCAGTCAATTAGATTTGATCTCAGCTTTTCTTTCGATATTCCGTCGGGCTACATCCTTTTAATTGTTTGAAAATGCGATGAAAAGTAGCTTTAGATGTGACTCCACTGGCTATCCCTATTTCATCTACAGTCATTTGAGATTCTGTAAGCAAAAGTTTACATGCCCATTCAATTCGGTAACTGTTCATGTAGGCGTTAAAGTTTTGGTTAAGATGTTGATTAAACAACTGACTGGCATGGTGCCTGGTTATACGCAACAAGACAGCAACATTTTCAAGGGTCAAGGTACTGTTCAGAAATATCTTGTCTTCACTCATTAGTTTTTCGAGCCTAGTGTGATAAGACAAAAGCTGATCACTAGGTACTAATGATTTATCATAAGTAACCGTTTTTATCGGAGTTTTTGTTTCCTTAACTTCCTCAAGTACAATACCCGATATTTTTTCACTTCGGGTTCTTTTAAACAAGTATCGACAAATACTGATTACAATCACAAATATGCTTCCGTAGATCAGATACATCGCTAAACCAGGCGGTGCGGTTTTCCTTGGAAAAACACGAGAGACTGCTATAACAACAAAAAACACCGACATTATCCCCAAAAAAGAAGAGGCAATATTCAATAAACTATTCCTGGAATTCATTTGGGCCAGAAGCAATCGGGTCTTGGAGGACAATATTGCCCAAAGTGTGTAACCGAGCATTGAAGCACCTTGCGCTACGGCCAGGGTGGTATAGTATGTCCAAAGATAGCGGTTGACATGATCTTTGAAAAGGATAAGCAATAGGAAAAGTGGCCAGAAAATAAAAGAGGGGGATATATGTATAAAAAGTTTTTTGTGGTTTATTTTTTGAACCCTATTGATAGAAGTGTGAACAGCGAAATAAAATAGCGGACCGTAAGCAAACGCAAAGGGAGCACCGAAATCAAGGTATTTAAGTTCAGCGAGTATTGATTTCATCAAAATGGTATAGCTTACATGGAGCAGCTCATAAAACAAATATATTTTAAGAATGTCCAGGAAAGCCTCTTGCTTCTTTATCCTATAGATAAGGTAAAGATTGTATAGGAGAGTAAGAATAATTACGAAGAGTAGACCAAATATCATGAATTTACTGTTTGTTCCGATTGCACGAAAACATCTCTGAATTCCTTTGGGGTTACTCCATTAAAATCTTTGAAATAACGGTTGAAGGAACTTTTGGAATTGAAGCCAGATTCATCCGAGAGCGCTTCTATCTTGATTTTGGGATCTTGTTTTAGCCGACCCACTGCATATTCAATACGGTGCTTTGCAATTACATGATAGAAGTTTGCCTTGTAATACTCATTCAGCAAATCGCCTAACATCTGCTTCGATAAACCGGTTTTCTCTGCTAAGGATGAATATGATATAGTAGGATTACAGAAGACCTCAGGATCTGATATAATTGCGATTGCCTTCTCGGCGTTGTAAATAGTATTTACAACACAAGGTGATTCAGCCTGTTCGCTGTGGAGCAACTTGCTAGAAATATTTTTTTGGTGAAAAGTTCCGAATAAAAAAACCGAAATAACTATTAATCCCAAAAACTGCATAGTTTCAATGAGCAGAAACATATCGAATCCAAAGCCAAACCATGGGAAAAATAATCTTTGAATCAGTATTGCTGCAATAAGAAGGGCAACAAAGACATTATATACCAGTAGCTTAACCAAAAATGCTTTACGGCCCAAATCGAGACTTTGCTTACTGATAGAAAAAGAAGATTTGATGCTATAAGCGAGTAAAGACAATACCATAAGCAAAAAATAACCTATCGTATAGACAACCATATTCTTATTGGCAATTGATTCATTTGGAATCCTGTTGTATAATAAAAGGTATGACACCAAAAAGAATACAAACAAAAAAGCGTTGCAAATAAGATGAAACTTGGCTTTTCTCCTTTTTTGTGGAACTTCAAATGCCATAAATGTTAGTGGACCATAAAGAAGACCAAAGGGAACTGCGGTTTCAAGAAATATAGAAATGAGGTGAAGAATACTGATCAGAAGAACAGCTGTAATGGAAACTGTGAATAAATCTTTCTTGCCCGATGAATCGTAAAAAAATAGTTTGAAACGGAAAGTAAAATCATGCATGGGGACGTATCTGAAATCTTCAACAACTGTTCAACGAAGTGGGTTAGCTTCATATTTCAATTCCTAGCAAAAGTATAAAAATTGATTCAATACTACAGCTCATAACATTAAAATTAATATGTAAAACTTGTTGCGATTTCAAAACCTAATTTGGGACTGAGAGATTTCTACCTGAGGGCTAACATTGAAGACACAACACGGATCTAGATTAACTGATTTGATAGATGAGCAGATAAAAGGCTCAACATAAAATCGTCGTGAATGTCAAGTTGGTTAACGCAGATATATAATGATTACGCGCGGAGCGCGTCCGGGATATAAGAATTTAGGGTAACTTAGCAGCTACCCTAAACACTCCAATCAACATAAATATACTTGCTGGGTTCTTTCGAAATTCCGGCAAAGATCGAATGCGGTTTGCCCCCTTTGCTGGCCTGTTCCATAAAAAATACTTTTAAGCTTGAGTTCTTCGTTCTTGAAGTTGCGTACATTCTGAAAATAACCTGTTACTGCATTGTAAGCACCAAATAAAGTACCTTTGGTTGTTGGTTCCTGTTGCGAGGGTGCAGTTTGGGCATATTCAAAAACATCCTGTACAATATTCATGTAATGACTTGAAAGCTGGTGAAACTTTTCATCTTTCAAACTTATCAGGGTTTCTTTTCCGGGTGCCATGGCAATCTGTATCAGTTTGAATATTTGCTGATCATTGATCCGTACTTTTGCCCAGTGGTTATAAAGTTGTTCCATTTCATCAGCTAACTGGTTGGTTATACCCATCAGCTGGTGTGCGTGTTTGAGACGATCGTTTGCAGTGGCGGTGTGACGGATTTTGATACTGTTTTCTCGGCTGTTCAGGGCGGCATTTAGCGGTTAGGGTGAGTTCGAGGGTCGCCCCTCGAACTTCCCCACAGATCTGGACGTGCCCCTTTCAGGGCATCCAGCTCCCAGACTTAACTTATCCGCATAATGTTGTTTGCGGTGACAATGCTTGTGAACTAATTGCATATTTGACAGCTTATTATCCGTCCGAATTTTGTTCTTATGGTGTCTTTCCCATGATTCGTACCAGTGAAGCTTACTTTTACAGATAGGACAATATCCACCCTGTATGCTGTAAAGCCGCTCTGCCATTGATCCCGTTAGTATTGCATTTCTGCAACTCCAATATTCGGTATCACCATCAAAAGGACTTCTTGCCGTTTGAACCTTTCTCCACTTTACATCTGCACTAATGTCAAATATGCCAAATGAGACGTCACCAAGTATGAAACGGTCTACTAATCTACCTCTGCGTTCCACTTTCCCTACATACCGTTTCATAAAGTCATGTCTGCTACTCCGATGTTTATGCACGTCTTCATACGCCTTGTAAAGGACTGTGTCCAGTTCTCGCCTTAGCTTCATAAAGCCATGGGATGCATCCATCGCCCATTTGTAATAATTCAGCCACCCGTTGACCATCATTTTCATATAGTCTGCTTTCTTAGTAAGTTCAATTTTGTTACTGTACTCAAATAGTCGAACCATTTTCGTCCATTCTCTGATTTTCTTTGCGAAAGCATACACCTTGTCGGGGTCGGGGTAAAACGTGACTTTATATTGCTTGCCATGTTTCCCACTTTTCCATTTATCGAATACAAAACCAAGAAATTTGAAGCTGTCACCTTGATGGAATGCTACCTGCCTTGTTTTGGCTTCACTTAGCTTTAAGCCTCGTTTTTCCAGTATTGCTGGTAATACTTCCATCACTCTTTCCAAGTAGTCATTATTTTCGCATACGATTACAAAGTCATCGGCATACTGCATAAATCCTACTGATGGGGCGTGCTCTCTGTACTTCTTTTTAACATTGCTGACAAACCCATAAAATGGTTTCAAATTCTTGTCGGCTGGTTTTCTTGTCAATATCAGGTGATCATAGAGTTCAAAATCGATACCCCATAATCCGATATTACATAATAGTGGGCTAATCACTCCGCCTTGCGGTGTGCCTGCTTCAGTTTCATGTAATATACCATCGTCAATGTAACCGCATTTGAACCACTGATTAATTGCTCGTAGAACGTTATTGCTAGTTCCTCTCAATTTATCCAGTATGTACTGGTGATTGAGATTGTCAAAACATCCTTCTATGTCAGCATCTAGCACCATTACTTCACCTTTACGGTTCTTCAAATTGTGCCATACTGCCATACAAGCATCAATGGTGCATCTTCCAGGTCTGAACCCATAGGTGTTCTCGCTGAATTTTGCTTCCCATTCGGGTTCTAGTGCAATCTTGACCAATGCCTGATAGGCTCTGTCTTCAATTGTTGGAATTCCCAACGGTCTTAACTTACCGTTTGACTTTGGGATGTAGGTTCTTTTCAATGATTTTGCCTTGTAATCTTTGTCAAGGTTCAACCTTTGCGCTAAAGACAATCTTTCCTCATTGCTTCGGATAACTGCCTTGTCTACACCCGCTGTGTTCTTTCCTGTGTTTTCAGAGGTAACTCTTTTTACACTTAGTAATCTGGCATACGGGTCTTTCAGTAAATCCCTCTGTAATCTTCTTACTTCGGTTATGTTACTGGCAAGCGTTGCCCGATACATTTGATTTTGCTTTCGGAAGATACTTTGCTCAACTGTTTTCCAGTCGATGTCTTCCCATCTGTTTACTTTCAGCATTTTAGTTACTTTCATTTGTATCCTTTTGTTAAATCCACAACGAATTTGGCGTATCTGGTCAACCGTAGCCAACCAGCCTTTGCTTGGTCGTTGTTCCTACCCGATATATCACATTCGTTCAAGAGTACTTATTGCTTCCCAGCAAAGTGATATTCGGTTTCCTCGTTCCTTTAACCAATGTTTGCCTAAACTTAGACTCCTCTCTATACCGCCAGTCGTGTACAAGCTTATGGATAACCCTCGAACAGACTGGGCTCCTGTTGACTGGAAGACTGTACCATACGATGTGGGTACAGCGTGCATGCTCACGATACCTTAACGAGGTTATCATATTTAGTTCGTCCCATCTTTCTCATGCGGCATCGCTCCGCTGGATTGACTTTGCTCCGAGCTTCCCACTCCCTGTTCTCTTGGCAGGTTAAGGGTCGGATGGACTTTATTAGATAAGCCGCTAACACCAGCATTCCACTGGATTGATTAAAAGTTAAATCCACCCTTGCAGGTGAGACCCGTACAGCTTATTAGGCTGCACAACGAGTCGCACTATTCTGACACACAATTCTCACGGGAGTGAATGAGGCGGTTATACTGCCAAAGCCATCATGGGAAGTTGTTAAAAAAATGTACTGCTCAATCAAATCATCCCTTCCAACCCTGATATACTCAGGCAATTTGGCTGTAATAAAAATACGCTCACCATTTCCCAATGCGCCTGCTGTTTCATATTTGATACTGTTGTCATTGCCTACTACGCTATCAAAGAAAGAAAAGGCATCTTTATTTTGAACGATTTGGTAATCCCTGCCTACTACCCCAAGCACCTGTTCTGTATCGCTACGTATTGTTGCAAAATAGTTAGGCACCTGAATGGTGGGTTCGATGTCGTTAGCTATTGCTTCATAAAGATCAGCATTGGTATTATCAAGACTGAAAAGGGGTCTTTTTTCCACCTGGTAGTCAAGGCCTGCATATTTGATTGCCTGTGCGCTGGTCGGATATTCTGTGACGACTGTTCCCAGGCTATGCCATGCCTTTTCTTTAACCGAAAAAAAACTGTGTTTTTTGCTAATCGGATTATAATTAATGTTATGCGCCATGGTTTCCGTTTTTTAGGTTTCGGGTTTGTGTAGTTAAAATTTCGGAATGAATAACCTTTACTTTTGGGGTATTGGTGATAAAAAAGCGGGATGTCTTTTCCATTTCCTGCAAAGTTTCGTTGATATGTCCGTGTTCGGTTTTCACCTCGATGCGGACAATAAAAAATATCTCTTCTGTTTTCATATTAATTGAATTGAGTAGTGTAAAAATTGTATTTATAGGTAGAGAGCATTGATCAAAGCACTTTATACAATATTTAGCAATAAAGGCTGCCAAGGTTTAAATTTGATTCTAGGCCAGTAGATTTAGCCCTGCCCAAACGAACAGGACTAAAAATGGCCTTACTTGGGAATGATGATTTCGGCCTCTATTTCAGCTAGCTTATTGGTGCAGAGATCACGCACAAATAGCGCAACTGATTTGATAATCACAGGATTTTTGGTAGAGAATTTATTTCGTTTATCGTCTGTTATTTCTATTTCGCAACCCTGGTAATAATTGGAGGTGATATCTTCTGCTTCTTGTTTTTGTTCAATCTCGAACTTATCCAAATTATCAATGGTATGAACCAGCCTGCCTCTCTGCACCATCCTTCTATGGAGTTCTTCCACGAGTTTTACAGTTCCCTCCAAACTCAAGGCTGGTTGTTCTTCGGTAGTAGTATGAGCGGTTTTTGACTCGTCATTTTTCATTGCATCTGTCTGTCCCATGGTTTTAATGTTTGCTTTTCCATCATTGTTCATCAGTGACTGGTTTTGAGTGTTGCGATTTGACTTCCCTGCAAGTGGCTGATAGATTGGGTTCTTTACATTTTTAAGGTCGATAAATTCCGCGGCTCCATTGGCGGTGTTGTTTACTTGATTTTTCATAACTTTTGTTTTATAATGTTTAATAATACTGGATGATGCGCTCCCCAATAGGGAGCAATAGTTGCGTGTTGCTCCGCTTTGCGGAGCCCAGGGACGGGTGGGTTTTTCAATTTTAAGTCTTTCATACCTTTTATTTATTGTGCTCAACGCCAGTCGGCCGGAGCCTTCTGGCTTTTTGTTAAGCCACCCTCACCTGATTACAATCCATCAGCAAGGCAAGACTTTGCGAAAAAAAATACGCTTTGGAGCGTAGCGATAAAGGAAGATTTTTTTTCAGCAAACCGGAGGCCCGGTCTTGCCGGCAGAGGGATTGTTCAGAAATTTGCTACTCAAAATGCCTACAGGTAAACCATATGAGATAGAAAAAATAAACACAACAGAGGTAGAACAAGGAAGAAAAAAATAAGCAAAAAAAATGGCATCCATCGCCTTTCAGTGATGGATGCCATCTGTGAGGTCACTATTTACATTAGGTTTTCGTCCTTGAAGCTGAAGTAGGAATCCGTGGAGAGGATGATGTGATCCAGCACCTGAATATCCAGGAGTTTTCCGGCCTCTACAAGCCGTTTGGTTAGAATAATATCCGCCTGACTTGGTGAAACCTCTCCTGAAGGATGATTGTGGCTAAGCAAGACAGAGCTTGCGCAGGCCTTAAGGGCTATAGCGAAAATTATCTTGGCATCAGCTATTGTTCCAGACAGGCCACCCTGAGAAAGATTAACAATTCCCATCACGCGGTTTCTGCGATTGAGCAAAAGCACCTTGAATTCTTCAAGCAGTTCAATTCTGTCCTCACTCCAATTTTCAAGCATGATTTTGTAGGCGCTGCTGGCGCAATCTATTTGCGGTCTGTTGGCTACCTTAAAGGCTGGCCTGTAGCTGATTTCGATTTCGGCAAGTTGATAAGCTGTGTTTTCCATAATATTTTGATTTAATTATGGAGCCCGACGGGCCTGTGGGCCGCCAAAGCGAAAGAAGCAACGGAATAAATGGACAGCGAGCGGAAAGGCAACAGGCGGGTTTATGCCGGAATTTCTTGTGCGTGCCGGCCTACAGACCTAAATTTGATCCAAAAGTTAAATAAAAATTTGGGATGTAAAATGTTAGTCTAGGTTTTCAATGCTTTTGATCAGGGAGGTTTTCCACTGTAAGTAACCCAGCCTTCCGCACAGCTCATTGACAAAATATTCAATATCTGCAGGCACATCATTCACCACACGGAAGCGAACTTTATATTTGGGATTATAGCTGAGGTAGACGATGAGATCATCTGTGGAAAATCCCTTTCCCTGAAGAGATTTGAGATGGAGCTGTTCCAGATCCCTGGCGGCACGCTCCAGGCGATCGTTCATTACCCTGGCCAGGTTCTTCTGAGGAATAAAATCAGTCTCGAGAATCGCTAAAACTGTGACGGTCATAGGACAAAAATAATTTTGAAAAGGACATTTACAAATAAATAAAACTAATCTACTGAGGTTCAAGATAATTATTTTATAACGGTTACCTAATCGGGGGAGATTTTGGTGTAATATGTCCTGATAGCAAACGGGACCGAGAAACATGCTTTAACAGGATCCTGGTTGTGTAAAAGCATTATAAAGCTGTTTCTCGATCTTTTGTAAATTGGCATGGGATCATTGGCAAATCCCCGGCGCAAGAGGATTATATGATGTATTTTACTTCAATTCAAAAAATCCTATATTAGCTTTTGAGAGCGTTAATTTAGATGAACGGGAACAGGATTTAGGTTTTGTTCCCGTTTTTTATTTGTACCAACAGCATTGGATGGTTTTTGGCGGTATTAAACTATTATATCCATATCTTTCGAGCCGAAATCTTGATTAAGATAAAACCAGGTTTTTACTATCGCTATTTTTTTTCTTTTTCACCTCAGTTCTGATTTGATGAGCTAAAACCTTTAAGTCCTACATTGATTTAATAAGTCGGGTACCGGCCGAGACATTATCGCTTTCATAATTTTGTATTGCAACAGCTCTATTGGAGCCCGGGTATAAATCGTTCTGCTGAATTCACGGCTTTTTTGTAAACGAATGAACGAGGTCGTCAGTCTTTGTAGTCAAAGTAAGTCCATCGGCAACATCCAATTATCGAAAGTCTACAAAGTAAAAATGTAATGATACCTTAAAGGTAACCGAGTTGCTCCATAATAATTTACGTACATTTACAATTATGTTTCGATGGCTTTACTCTCTGGCAATCCCTGCTGGAATAATTACTATACTTTATTTTTTATCAAAAGCCAACTGGCGATTACTGAGGAGAAAGCTTACTAAAAAAGATTAAACCCTAGGCGTTTTGAGTACTGTTTGATGCTTCAGAACCCTTTTGTTAAAGTTAACTTCTCTCAAGTAACAAACCAATTCCATAAATAAATTTTGGAAGGGCGTCTAACTTATCTTAAAAGCAGTGGGGATTGGCGTTAATCTGGAGTTTCAAGTTTTATTAAAACCCTCTCGTGTTAGGCGACTTAATTGGTAACGAATAACGGAAGTTGACATATGCGCAAAACCATATTAACCGTGAAACTCGAGAGCAATTGCCAGAAGCCCTTACATTTTCTAACTTCTCCATTTATTACCCGGCGAAAAAGCATTGTTCGCTCTACAGATACACTGTTCAAGGATGTCGATGGTCGAATCGATAGACATAATTGATCGCAATGTTTGGGAATATACAGTGTCTTGCGATCCGGAAATGAGTTGATAACTTATCTGAATATCATCAAAAGCAGCCTTTAATAAACTAACATTATTTTTCCCGATAGGATTGGCAGAACAGGACATGATGGTAAAGCATACTTCAAACAATAAAACCAATGTTGCACATTGATCACGTCTTTTGGACAAATTCGTTGACAATGATTTTCGGAGATTTTTTAATTTAGCTATTTCATCGACAAAATTTAAGGAAAGATCAGAGTTTTGCACTTGTCAGCGTCTAATAACAATTTATAACTTGAGCTCGGAAGCGGCTTGCAAAAGAAAATTCAAAGTTTAAGCAAGGATACCTCCAAAGCAAGGTAATAACATTCATTGATATTAAGATTTTAAATTCCTTATGAATGAATCTGCTTTTCTATCCATTTCAATGGCAGATGCTTTGATTGCATCTACTGATAGAAAAATAAAGAAAATACCCAACAAAAGCAGTTCATTATCAATCGCACGACATTGAATGCAACCATGATAAAAAGTAAATATGCTCAAAAGAAGAAAGAAAATACCAGCTATTGCAAATATCTTCCCCAAAGGAGTTGTCAGTGTTATTTCATTCATGAGTGAGCGTTTTAATCCAAAAATAAGAGATAAAATGTTTATTAAAAAGGGTGAAAATACCTTTTCTAGGTATCGTATTATTGCTGCCCCTAGCATTCCCTGAAGAAATGAAACGAGACGTGCCAGGCTGTTGACTCAAAATATTAATAATATGAATAGCTAACAAGGTTTTGCCCTCAAAACAAATTTAAGCTTCTGGGGCATCATTTACCGGTCTGTATACCGGTCTAGTTTCAAACTTCAATTGATCGAAAGCGTGACTACCTGGTTGGTATCCATTCTGATACTGATCTGATATTCACTCTTGAGTGTTCCTTGGCTAACGCTGAACCAAGCTACAAAAACCGGGATACCGGCCGCTGTAGCTGCCACTGTCTTTTCTACAAAATTAAACCCTAATAAATCAACAGAGGCGATTTCACCATTATTTTTACACATCGCCTCATAGACTGCAAACAGTTGATCAACCTTTGGAAGGATTTCCCGAGGCCAGATCAACGCCTTTATACCTTCATAGTCCCTTTTTTTCAAAAGCTTGAATAAATGATCATCCAGTTCAAGAAGCGCTGAAATGGTCGCAAGGTCAGCGGTCCTATATTGCATCACATCCGATCTTGACGAAGGCGTTTCTATTTCGACACTTAAGCGTCGAATTTCCTTTTTCTCTTTTTCGCGCAGCTCTTTATATAAAAGGAGCGCCGCAGTTGAACCGATAAATCTTATATCCCGCATGTCTGTCAGTTCCCTACTGAAATGGACTTTCTGCTGTATCTCGTCGGTACCTGTAGTTTGTATTATTGAAACCGATTCGGATCCATATTTTTCTTTGAGGACATTGGTCAAAAGGTCTATGCGTTTTTTATCGTTGTCTATGCTACAGCCACTGATGATTGTTATCGATAGTATTAGGACTGGGATTAATCGTTTCATTTAAAAGGACTTAAAGTATGTATTTCGTTATCTGATTTTATTAGTTGTGTAAGATGGAAATTCTAACTCGTTTTCTAGTGCGGGCCACGTGAGTTTAACCTGGCATCGGTGTTGCCTAAGTGCGGCGATATTAATAGAACGCAGCATCAACCTAAGGGATGCTTTGATATTTAAACGAGGTGTCCCCGAGCAATATTTGGAGATGGGAAGTATTTTAGATAAGCCTACATACCGAATTCCATATCAATCTCAGGTCCGTGCTATTGCTTGATGCGGTCGAGTTCTTCCTGGTTTCCACGGTTCTTCTTTGTGACATTGGCGGCCCCGCCAAACCGGTAGGATAGCGATAGGTTGAACCTCCGGTTCTCGTTCCGGTTGTAGTAGGTCCCATATAGTCCTTGGAAGGAATTGGTCCCCTTGTTTATAAAGGTATAGAAAATGTCGGTCACCCCGGTTTTAAGGTTTGCCCTCTTGCCGGCAAAGGTATATTTAAGGGCTGCATCCACACGGTATTTTTCGTCGATCGTCCGGGCCAGCAGAGCCTGCTTGGAATGGTAAAGGGCGATCAGTTCAAGGTTAATGGCCTTGTCAATGCTAAAGATGCTCAATACCTGAAAAGTATAGTAGAGCTGCTTGACATCAATACTCACTCCCAGGTACGGCGTCCGGTAACGGTCATAGGAGATGTCACCGTTGCCAGTCACCGTCCACCAGTCAAAGAGATCCCCGGAATAGCTGGCTGACAGGTTCCAGGTATCATAGTCATCGAAGTTGTCGACCGTCTCCTTAGTGGCCCCGTTACTCCCGGCCAGCGAGGTAAAATAGTTGTAGTAATCGCTGGTACGGCTAAAGCCAAGTGTAAGGTCTAGGCTTTTGTGGTATCCATAGTTCAGCTCCAAAGCCTGAATGGTTTCCGGCTTGAGCAGCGGATTACCCTGCGAATATAAATAAGGGGAATAGTATTCTACGAAAGGGTTCAGGTCCTCAAAGTCCGGCCGACCGATACGCATGCTGTAGGAAAGGCCGATCGAGTTCTCCCCCATTGCATGCTGGATGGAAAGGCTTGGAAACAGATTAAGGTAATTTCTTCCAGTAGTCTGCCCAGTAGTAAGCGAGCTGCCAGAGTAATGAGTCTGTTCGGCCCTTACGCCCACCTGGAAATCCGTTACTTTTCCGAGCTTCGCACCATAGTTGAGGTAGGCGGCACTGATTACTTCATTATAGGCAAATGCATTGCTTTTAGACCCGTCCAGTACGGGAGCAACAGATAGGCCCGAGCGGAAGAGTAGCGAAGCATAGGAACGCGTAATGGCTGCCTTTAGGCCTGCCTCCAGTTTTCCGACCTCCCCCAACGGAAGACTATAATCTGCCTTGACCACAGTCAGGTCGATATTTTCGTTTGCATCATTCTCTATGTATTCGCCCTTGCGTGAGGCCGTGCCGTTGGCATTCATATAGCGGTTGTCAAAGGATGACATGGCGATCGAGCGGTAACGGGTAAAGCCGGCATCAAGGAGCAGGAGCTGCCCTCCTGCCGATAGCACATTCCTTGAATTCAGGCTAAGTCCGCTTGTAAGCAGTTGCCCTCCCCCATTTTTTGTGCTGACTAGCGCAGAATCCAGCGCGGAGGCTGCCCGGCTTCCAAAAAAAATATCTTGTACAGAGGAGTTAATGCGCATGGTGTGGTCACGGACCGCCAGGATTCCCACCGTATTCCGCTCATCAATCTTATAGTCGGCCCCAAGGCTGGCGTTGTGTACATTGGAAACGCTGCGCAGGAACTGATCCTGATGGTATGTCAGCGGTGGCATCCGGTCGGAAATAACTTTATCGCTCACGTATTGGCTGGTGGATCTGGTGTGCTTATAATTGTAGGTACCGAAAAGATTCAGCTTTCCAAAATTGTAGTTCATCACCGTCCCCGCCCCCGGACGAATGTACCTACCCACAACCGCATTGGAGGTCATAGTGCCGTTGAAGCCCAGGCTTGACCCTTTTTTTGTCCTGATGTTTATGATCCCGCCCTTGCCAGCCGCATCGTAGCGAGCGGATGGGCTTGAAATCAGCTCTATCCTATCAATCGAGCTGGCGGGCATGTTTTGCAGCATAGTGTTCAGTTGTAATCCCGATAGCTTCACCATCTTCCCGTCGATCATCACCACTACTCCTTGCCTGCCCTTAAGGGAGATCTGCTTATCGTCCATTGTAACACCCGGGGCAATGGAAAGAATATCGCTGGCAGTGCCCCCGGTTGCAAGGGCGCTACTCTCGACATTTACCACGGTCATGTCGGACTTCTTTTCGAACAGCGGCTTTTTGGATATAATAGTTACCTGCTCGAGCTGGTTCGCCTGGGAACCGAGCAGTATGGCCGGAACGATAAGCGATACGCTCTCTGCCAGCGTCAGGGAATCTGATCTTCCGCTAAGGTAACCTAGGTGGGTGGCAGTGACAACATATCGTCCTGCGGGCAGCGCGGTGAAAACATAATTTCCGGCCCCATCGGACAAAGTCTTTCTGGGTACGGTATCGCGGGCGCTTGAAATAGCAATATTGACATAGGGCAGCCCATTGCCGTCGTTATCGGTGATCCTACCAGAAATCCGGCTGTCCAACTGGCGGGCCTGGGCTGCTATGGAGATCACTAAAAATGCGAAAAATAAGATTGGTCTAAAGTGTTGAGTCATATCACTGAATTTCTTAATTCGACACAAAGATGCCGCCCCCAAAGAGCAATTACAGCTAATGAAGAGTTAATGAAAAGTTAACGTATGATAATCCTCGCGATCCACATATCGATTGTTAAGGCCAACACAGGAAAATCGTCGAATGCAGCTGCTGCTAGCAGCCCCTTTCGCCACCCTGATGGCGTTGATCGTCCTTTCATGAGATACATAGGTATTGATTTAAGAGAAATTTGATGGCAAATATCAGGGGGCCATTGCACCATTACCAAAAATGGATGTCTGGGAGGATCTGATAAAAGCCAACTGACCAGTAAAGGCTTTTATAATTGGTTATAATCGGGTTATCAAATTGGAAAAGTTTAGGAAAAAAACATCTGAGCAGTTTGATATTATTGATTTTGATATTTTTAGGTTGTCGATTAAGTCGTTTCTGTTTCACTACTTATACCATTAATGTTAAGAATCGTATATTCGTTCAAGCAAATACAATATGATGAGCCTTCGCATTTTCCATATATTACCGATTTTAGCATTATTTTCCTGTACTAATCCAACCGATAAAAAAGTAAATAATAGTAGCAAAGCATTGCCATCAAAAAACATTTTTAAGTCAATGAATACTGCAAGTGATACGACTTATATTGATGCAAAAGGAAATTCGCATAATTTCTTAGCAGGGATTCCTGATAGCCTGCGAACAAAAGAACAGTCCCGGCTAGTAAAGTTGATCAATGCGAATACTTATAAATATATTTCTGTGAAAAATAATCATATGGTTTATGAAATCACAAGAGAACAGTTCGTAGCAAAAGGAATTCCTGATAGGTATTACGATCTTATACAAGAAAGCATAACCGACAACAATCACTTTTTCGACGCCAACGGAATAAAAAACGTCGACTCCATGGTAAGGGAAACTAAAAAAGAATTAGGCCTATCAAAATAGGAACAGCATCAAAATCCATAAATCATGTATCATCACAATGATATCAAATTGGTGGTACTGATCTAATTGCTAATTAGAAAGGTAAATCATTACGCCTCGCAAACAATGATTCAAGCGGGAAACGGAATCATAAAAATAAAATTTATCTAAAAACTTCTGTTACCAATATAAAAGGGGAATTTCCGAACGGTTATTCTGATCAGCATCTTGCATAAATCATGCACCAGGCAGACCCAGCGTATTATCTCATTTGAAACTCAGCCGTTATGTCTAATTTACGTTTGCTAGGAATAAGAGTGATGTGTTTACGAATCCTGTATCTACCAGTTTTATATCGGAATTGTTTGGGTTTTAAGTTGATTGTCATTTCTTTCATCTCTCCAGAAGACACGCGGTAGCTGATGTCTTCAAATAAAATGAGATTACTGATAGGGAGCTCTTCCCACTTTTTTCCCTTGTATAATTCTATTGAGAATCGCTGATCCATTGTCAACGCTTCTGAGGTGTTGTTTTTCAATATCACTTTTATCTTCTCATCCATTGCCAGATCAATAAATGCTGGCATAGCCATATCAATTTTATTTCTGGATGAATCCCTAAAATCTCTCAATAAGGTGTCTTTTATTACGGATTCCTTGTGCGTACACCAGACCTTATCGGCCTGCGCGTTTTGGCTGGTATTATCACATGAACAACAGCTTATCACTACTGCCAGCATGCTCAGCGCTTTAAAAAAAAACGATTGTTTCATTTGTGAATTTTTAAGAGTAATACGATACTTTTTAATGGAAAAGGAAGGTAACGTTCTATATACACAGTTGAATGAAAATACCTTTATCATCTGGCCCAGGATCTTTTAACTGTTTGGGAATATGAGAAAAGTCATCCTTACGCCTCATATTTTATTTTTTGGACAACTAAATCCAGAATGTTACGTAACTAAAGGTAATTTTTGCTTATGAAAGCTTAAAGAACTCTAACTCACGTACGGTTCTAAAGCTTAGCAAATCCAAGTGCTTCTTTGAAAGCCGCGACAATCTCACTATTGTCTTTTCGCAACAATGTCGAATTAACTTTGATTTTCACAAATCCATCTTCTCGGGGCAATCCTAAGACAATATTATGTTCGGACCGCAGTCTTTTATTAAGTTTTACCGGATCGATAGTAGTACTTACAGAGAGATTAAACTGGTTTGTACCATTAGCAACAGGCATTATTTTAAGGCCTTCAAGAGGCTCCATGAGCAGGAAAAGCTCGGCTGACTTTACTTTTATTTTTGCCATTTCTGCATCGACGTGCGTTAAGTGATGCAAAGCCATCGCCGCGTTTGGCCAATTGGTGAATATACCTCCACCATGGATTTTAATCAGGTGGTGCATATTCTCGATTAATGCTTTATCTCCACACAATACTGCACCACCGGTTGCTCCCAAGTACTTGTATAAACACATATATACGGTATCGAAATATGAAGAATATTCCTTTACTGTGGTTCCTGTAAATGCTGCTGCTACGTGCAACCGTGCTCCGTCCAGGTGCAACCTGTAGCCCTTGTCTTTACAATAGGCGGAAATCTTTTTGATCTCTTCTAGCGGAAATGCTTTGTTATCACATCTTCTGACCGGAGTCTCAATTGATATGGCACCGACCGGACCGGCAAACGCTTCCTGCTCAGCATGGTAGTTGATAGATTTCTCGAGTTCTTCCAGGGTGAAGTGTGCCTTTCCCTCAGCTAAGGGGATCAATCTTTTGTTAAACTGGGTTTGTGAAGCGTCCCCTTCATCCCTGTACACATGACTGGTCTCCTGTACAAATGCTTTAGTACCAGTCCCACACAAATAACTGATCGCAAGCTGATTTGCCAAAGTTCCCGTTGGCAGATAAACAGCTGCATCCTTTCCGGTAATTTCCACGAACTTCTTTAGGAGCGTTTCCATTGCACCACCTTCTCCATAGTTGTCTCTTTCTATGGGATTGGTCGTATTGATCTGCTGAAGCTTACTGATAAAATCTTCTGGCTTATAAAAAATTCCGTCATTGATGAAATAGACTGCTTCACTATCTTTCGATGGCAATGGTGACTGTTGAGCCAATGCAACAAATGGCGCAGATGCACCTGCAATAAGTGGCAAAGCTGTTAGACTGGATAATTTTAAGAAATCGCGACGTTTATAAAATGACATAAGATATTTTTTAAGTGGTAATCAAGCCATTTGGATGTACTGCTAATTTACTGGATGTAGAATACTTAACGTAGTAGTAGTAGTAGGTTTAGGTCTCATTTTTCCAGATCATGACCTGTCTAACCCCCGGGAAGAAATCTGCTGTAATCATGACGCGTATGGCTAATCAGCGTCTAATTTCACAATCATCAGGTGGAGAGGCTTGAGGGTTACATGTTTTTTTTAAACATTGGTGATTTTCTTAACGCCATCATCATAGACAATCGCTTGCGCGCCGAGTGTCCTGGAAATAAGATCATCAAATAACATATTTTCAGAAAAAGCAGCATTCGAGTTGAGACCATTGGATGGAAAACAGCTAATAATTTTTTCGGCAAAACCTTCAGCCAATAAGGCGCTATTAAAGGTGAAACACATTAACGGAATTACTTGACTACTTACACCTAAAAAAAGGAGAACCAATAAAAAATGCTGCATGATTAATATTTATGTAAGTACAAAGGTTGATAATTGATGGAGCAAACCTTGTTAATAGAGAGTTAACGATCGGTTAATGGCGGGAATGAAACGCATCAGTGAAGCCAAGATGATTACCTTTACATCAATGTTCACAAGTCCACGCATTAACCTTTTAATTCTTGCCAGCATAATAACCTTGATGATACTGCTGTGTATCCAGGTTTATCTGGTAACCAACACTTACAAGCTTTACAAGAACAGTTTCAACAAAGAATCTAGAGAACAGGTAAATGGAATTACTCAGCTGCCAGAAATGGAGCAATTGGAGGACGTGATGCAGGAAAATCTTCAGTCCGAAATAAAGAGGTATATCACTCAGAATTTAGCTAAAAACGAAATTTTCAAAAGGCTGAAATGTGCGAATGCAAAGACGGGCAAGCGGTACAGCCAGCGGCTGAGTGAGCTCCTTGTCGGGAAATTGGCAACTGACGGTATGAGCTATAGCGCAAGGTATGAGGAGATAATTATCGTATGGAAAGGAAAAATTGATACGCTGCTTAAGTTAAAAGATAAGCCATTT
Source organism: Pedobacter sp. AC163 (assembly GCF_979258665.1). Taxonomy (NCBI): domain Bacteria; kingdom Pseudomonadati; phylum Bacteroidota; class Sphingobacteriia; order Sphingobacteriales; family Sphingobacteriaceae; genus Pedobacter; species Pedobacter sp. AC163. The sequence continues at coordinate 923,137 of NZ_OZ409872.1, forward strand.
GTGGTAATTGGAGGAGATGAACTTGACAAGAACGTGTTGCTTTCTAACCGCAATGCCTGGCATGCTAGTATAAGCATAGCTGATGAAAAGCACCCAATTGAAGAAGAAGAACTGATTATTTCCATCCGTCAAGCGAACTATTTTGTGCCAACGGATGCCAGCAATCGTCTATATCAAAAAATGACAGGAATATTTGTTCTTGCCACCCTGCTTATTACCGCGGTGGTGGGTTTGTTTTACGTTATTTTTCATACCATGATAACGCAAAAAAATCTTGCTGCAATGAAAACCGACTTTGCAAACAACATTACCCACGAACTTAAAACACCACTGAGTTCTGTAAGCGTAATTTTGAAAAGTATAAGAAAGATAGATATGCGAAGACAGGCCAAAGTTATGGAAGAACTCGTTGATTCCATGGACAGGCAATATGGCAAAATCCAAAGAATAATTGATAATGTATTGGAAAGCACCGTAAGCGATGTTGGGCATCCGCGCAGGGAGATTGAAATCACACGCTTTCTGCATGCGTTTGCTGAGGACCTATGGCTTGATGAGCACAACTTGATCGTTGAAATAGATCCTCGGCACCAACTGGTTACCACTGACGAATCCTGCCTATTGAGAATCTTAAACATATTGATCGATAATGCGGTAAAATATAGCCCTGCTGGCTCACCAGTAACTTTAAAGGCCTTCTCGACACAGAAGATATATCATATTCAGGTAATTGACCATGGACCCGGTATAGATCCAACCTACCGAAAACAGGTGTTTGATAAGTTTTTTCGCGCACCTGGTCATGACCACTTTGGGGTGAAAGGACTAGGACTTGGTTTGTATATCGCCAAAGAGACGGCCATAAAAATCAATGGATCATTGCTCACCAGGAACGTCCCACCGAAGGGAGCAGAATTTAGTTTAGAACTACCCATATGAGCATAAGCATATTAATAGTTGAAGATGATAAGGACTTAGGTCATTTACTTAGCCAATATCTTAGGATCAGTGGTTTTGTTGCTTTGCAGGTCTACAATGGTTTGGAAGCCATGGCTGAATTGAAAAAAAAGGATTATGACATAGCAGTAATTGATGTGATTATGCCCAAGGAAGATGGATTTGCGCTTGCAGAGAAGCTTGTACATGCTCATCCCAATCTTCCATTTTTGTTCGTGACAGCCCGCAGTCAAAGGGAGGATGTGCTGAAGGGATTAAAGCTCGGCGCTGACGATTACATTATTAAACCGTTCGATGCAGATGAACTGATCCAACGCATTCAGAACATACTGAAGCGGACAGGGTTTGTGCAGGATTCCACTTCACGACCGGATGTAATTTCTATTGGACTATACTCACTAGATGCTCATAACTTAATACTTAGCATCGAAAACCATAAGCAACTGCTAACAGAAAAAGAGGCTGCACTATTATATTATCTCTACCTGAACCGAAACAAAGTAATCAGGCGAAAAAGCATACTGAATGAGTTGTGGAAGCAGGACGATTTTTTTAGTGGCAGAAGTATGGATGTTTTCATTACCCGACTACGCAAGCATCTTGCCGATGACCAGAGCATCACTATTGAAAGTATCCGTGGGATTGGCTTTCGATTCTCCTGCTCCTAAGAATACCTCAGCTATCTAAACTATGATCAATATAACAAGACAACTAATATAACCAAGCACTATGAAAATCAACAAAAACTTATTAATTCTAACCGTTACCCTTTTATTTGGTTCATGTCAAATAATTAAGAATGATAATACCAATCAGAAAGAAGATTCATTTCTACCAATGGCGGTAGGAAATCTTTGGAAGATCAACGAGCAGAATTATACTAAAATCGAAGATACCACACTCATTAATGGTCAGCGTTACTATAAATTTCATTCTTTGATTGGGGGAGACGCTGTTGACATCAAGTATTTGATGATAAATAAAAATAATCAACTCATAGAGGGCTTTCCCGATCAACCACAAAAAATTTATACCCATGCAAAATTCAATGCTTCCCTCGGTGAAGAATTTTATACTTTGAACGACCGATCGGAAAATGACTACCTGGTGAAGGTTATTAAAAAAACCAAAGATCAAATGACTTTTGAGTTCGAAATGGTTTTTCATAAAAACTTAAAAGGGAGCAAACACTCTGTAACTTATATCAGGGGAATAGGCTATGAAGATAATTGGGCACAAATAATAATCAACCACAGAACTGTTAGTGGAAACGAGTCCGGACGTTTAACCAACTGATACTATTACGGTAGATGCATCAGCTATTCATTCCTTCCATTGAACGGTATTTACCAGTTGACGGCTGATCTGTTATAACGGTCGACTACCGAGGTAAGGCTTGAGTGGCTGATGATCTATTTTAAATTCAAAATACATTCGCGAACAACCTGCTGTATTCAAAGTTCAAGAACTAAATACCGTAGCGATGTTAATTTTCAAAAAGGGATACTTGCAGTGAAGATAGACAAGAGCTGAATCATAAAAACAAGGAAACAAAGAGGATATTGCGACAAATGGTTATTTAGCGAAACAAATTGATTCTGCAGGTTATACTTTTTAAAATTCAAGACTCAAATGATTAAATTAAGACAAGGGAATGCATACTACCTTATTTTTATTCTTAGCTTTTTTTTAAACAAGTCCTTTGCACAAAACACACAGGAAATTATCTTAAAGGGAACAACCAAGGGTGAGGACAATGAGTTGTTGGAAGGTGCAAGCATATTTTTGAAAAATGGAAATGGAGGTCAGATCATAAAATCTACTTTAAGTGGAAAGAATGGAGCCTTTTCTTTTACTATCAGGGGCGGGGTCTATGTAATCCTTGTTACTTACCTCAACGAGATTTCTTACCAGAGCGATCTATTGAAAGTATCAGTTAATACAGATCTAGGAGTGGTTAAAGTAAAAACCAGCCAAAATCAGTTAAAAGACGTGGTGGTTGCAGGTTTCGGCAATAAACCTATTGTTAAAGTTGAAGGCAGGAAAATGATTTACAACCTTGAAAAAAGTATAACTGTTCAGGGCTCAAATGCGCTGGAAGCTTTAAGAAAGACGCCGGGAATAATCGTAAATCAGGATAACACCATTACATTAAATGGGGCAAGTGGTGCCCAAGTTACGATCAATGGCAGACTAACTTATTTACAAACGGATGAACTGGCGCAATTGTTAAAATCAATGTCTGCATCTGATCTAAAGTCAATAGAAGTTCTCAAAAACCCATCAGCCGACTACGATGCCTCAGGAACCGGTGGCATCATCAACCTTGTAACGCAAAAATCAATTACTGAAGGATTCAATACTAATGTTAATCTTGGTTTGGCATATGGGAGTTCCTTAAAACAAAACACCAATATGAACCTTAACTTTCGAAAAGGAAAGGTTAATGCCTTCGGAAGTTACAATCATAATTTTGGGCATTATGAGATGGATTACGATAACGACAGAACAACGAATGGGAATGTCTACCTCAATGCTAATCATGATGTAGATAAAAAGCATAATATTGGATCTGCGCTGGGTCTGGATTATGCAATAGATACCACACAAATCCTGGGCATAGTGATGAATGCTAATTTTTCAGGCGGTGGTGGTTTGATCAAGCCGATAACACATATTTTTGATGAATCATCAGGAATGCTCCTTCAGATACTGAAAAGTGAGAGCAGTTATCCAGAACAAATGGCCAGCCGGTATAATGCAAACATAAATTATAGATATAAGGGAAGGAACCGGAAGAGCATGGATATAGATGCCGATTACGGTTTTTTCGACGCAGCGACGACAAACAAAAGTTTAAATGATAATTTCTCCCCGGATGGCACGTTTTTGTCTTCCAACAACTTCTTCGTTGAAAATAGTCGAAAGATCAGATTATATTCGATTAAGGCTGACTATAGGTTTCCATTGGGTAAGGGAACCGTTTCTGCCGGTGCAAAATTCTCAGATGTAAATGCGAGAAATATATTTAACCAGTTTACTGAAAATGGAAGCGTTAACGTTATTGATACAGAGTTATCCAATGCTTTTACCTATAAGGAACAAATCAGCGCCGGCTACTTAAAATATGAAGTCCCTATTAATCATAAGTTTAGTTTTGATCTTGGACTAAGACTCGAAGATACCCATTCCAATGGACATTTGCAGCCGGTAGAAAATGGAAAACAATTGCCAATATCAGTGGTCAGGAACTACCTCGATGCTTTTTCAACCGTTGCGATAACATACAAAACCAAACAAGCGGGCACCTACAATTTGAGTTTCGCGGGCAGGATAGATCGTCCTGCATATAATAACCTAAACCCATTTTCCTATCCTGTGGATGAGCTATCTTATTGGAAAGGAAATCCATTTCTCAAGCCCCAATATGGGAACACTTTTGCGCTCCAGTATAATTATAACAGAACCTCCCTATCTACCAGCTTCACGCACACAAGTGATATCAGTACCACCGTTACAGAAGTTTCAGGCCAAAACATTATATATATGGTGCCCAGAAATATCGGCAATCAGACTGTATTGAACCTGACCGTTACTCAACAACTTTCTTTGGCGAAATGGTGGAATATTACCGTCACTGGAATGGGATATCACCTAAAAAACGAAGTTGGAACGCTCACTTATGGAAACTATAGCCGCAGCCGTTTTGCAGGCACCATGAATGTTCAACAAACATTTAATTTTCCAGGCAAAATAACTGCCGAGGCAGTCGGTGTGATTAATTCTAAAAATATTAATGGCTTAAATACTTTCATTAAAGGCAATTCGCAGATCGACCTCGGCCTTCAAAAAACATTAATAAATGATAAAGCGACATTTAGGATAGCATTTTCCGATATATTGGGAACAAACAGGATCGTTACAGATACCCATCTTAATAATCTCATACTTCATACCACCTATCAGGGAGAGACCAGGCAAGTGAGAATCAATTTCTCCTATCGGTTTGGAAACAATAAAATAAGAGCAAAAGAGGGCCGGGAATCGGGCTTGGAAAAAGAATCGCAGAGACTATAGTGTTAGCAAAAAACTTCAGAAACGCTACTTTCACTTCGGAAGTTATGATTCGAAAACCTGGAATTTAACGCTAGTCGAAAAGGAATGCTCTTCGGCTAGCGCTTTGTGAATTAACCTGGTTTGATCTGATTATTTACTAACAGAGGGAAGGGAAATATTACTTCTCCAGATTTAACACTTTGTCCAACGACTTATCGAAAAAAGTACCATCCCGGTAAAAGCTGTCGTAAAATTTCGAACGGTCTCTGGAATAATCCATATTAAATTTCACTGGTATGCCTACACCTTCGTAACATTTCCCTTTAGTGTCGGTATAAATTTCATTTGACAAACTGAATGCCCATCCGTTTGGTAATTCTTTCCATAAAATCTCTGAAAAGATTCCAGCGGTGTTGGATCCTATTCTGGTAATATTGCGGTAAGAGAGTGTACCTAGAGCGAAAATCTCTGCCGCGCTGGCAGTATTTGGTCCTAATAGCAGATAAACTTTTTTGCGGTATGATTTCTTATCGTGAACCAATTTATAGGGTTGGTCGGCAGTAAAACCATTAGCCGTTTTTGCTTTAACGGAAAGGATTATTTTCGTATCAGAAACAAAATAACTTAAAAGCTTTAGTGCTACCGTTTCATATCCCCCTCCGTTAAACCTAAGATCGATGACCACTGCCCGGGACTGCTGGAGGTCGGATTGAACAATTTTCATCACGTTTTCTACTCCTTTAATTTCATCATCAAACTGCTCCAAGGGTGACCTCGATTCGCGTATCTGATCATAGCGCTTCTTAAAATCTTTAGTATCTGTATCTGCATTGCTAACGTAATTTGAAAAATTGTTCATATCAGTCAACGCTATATAGCCAATTTTGCTATCTTTCAAAAAACCCCATCTCAACACCCCGTTATTGTAAGATTTGTTTTTCTCGATATAAGCCCTTTGTAAATCGATCATCAGGTCTTTCTTGTTTTTTGCAAGCTTTGGTTTAGTTTTGGGAATATCGGAACTTAAAGAATCCGGGATTTCCAATCTGATATGTCCATCATCAATTTTCTTTATTATTCTATTAAGCAAACTCCCTAATTCTCTTTCTGATTTAAGTGTCTTGACTACTGGAAAATATTCATTGTAAATATCCTGCCAGTGGATGTTACGCTCGTTAAAAAAAGCATAATTATCATTAAATGTATTCCAGAAAACATTGAAACTGTCTTCTAGGGAGTTAGTCTTAGGTGAGCTACCGGCGCATAATGGCGGCAATGAGTCGACTCGCTTAAATCTATAGTTGACGATTCCGCCAGGATTCAGTACCAGTACATTTTCCTTTAGTGAAACTACACTGAACCGTCCCCCAAAATTTCCATCGACAAAGGAGTTACAGCTTAAGTTATTGATATTATAATAACTGTATGTGGAATCTCCGATGTGCAATGCACGACCGTAACCTTCCTGAGTCCAGTTTGTATTTTTCAGCGAGGAATTACCTGCTTGCTGCGGGCAGGCATTTTTGCAAAGGAACATGATTGCAGCGAAATATAAAATTTTAGTATAAAGCATAAATTATAATTGTAAAATGTTTAGTCAAGTGTGTCAGGATCTTTATTTTCGTACGCGGCCGGTTTCTGCCTCATTACCTGTACTTCTTTGATTTGCTTTGAGCTTATCGCTTCCGAACTTGTAACTCGCTGAAAAACCAACTCTTCTTAGATCCCCATAGTTTTTATATTCCTGCCTGATATCATTGGTATATCCAGTGATTTTGGGAGCATTCGTTTTAAATATATCAGAGCCATTAACACCCAATTGAAGCTGTTTATTTAAAAGGAGAAGTTTAAATCCAATAGTCAAATCCTGAAAGTGGCCCAATTCGTACTGCGTAACTGCAGCGGGTAACTGGTACCAATAATTAAGTTCGGCAAAGATCGTCTTTCCAGAATTGATGGCGAATGAGTTTGTTGTCGAAAAAAATCCACTCAAACTTTTCGATTTAGATCTGAGTACATTCAAAGCCATATTTGAATAGTTGTAATAGGCCATCATCAGGTTGTTGCTTTCCCAGATATCAGCCACTTGAAAAGAATAATTCTGTGATATTCCTACAGTGTGAAAGGTAGCATAATTTTCATAGATATAAGCTTGCTTGGAACTTTCCGCAGACACATAAGTCACACGCTCATACCAATTGGCAGTTTTGGAAGCATATATTTTCGTAGTCCAGTTGGTTTTGTAATTATAAGAAAATTCGACATTGTCGATAGATTCGGGTTTCAGGAAGGGGTTCCCCGCACGGTAGGAAGACAGATTCAGGTACCAGCGAAAAGGGTTTAAGGCCTCATAGGATGGGCGGTTAATTCTTCTACCATAGCTCAAAGAGAATTTATGGCTTTCTTGAGGACTGTAACTCAGATAGGCTGAGGGAAAAAAGGAGTGATATCTTCGCTGATTATTTTGATTGAGAGAGAGAGACATCCCTTCAGTAATGGTCGATTCAAATCTTATTCCAACTTTAGCCTCCCATTTGCCAATTTTTTTATAGGCTGAGGCATATGTTGCATAAATATGCTCTTTATAACGAAACTGGTCGGTTTGCATCGAGTCAGCAGTGAAATTCTGAAAACCTATGTCGTTTTCATTGTTTATAAAACTCAGTTTACCTCCCAGTTCGATCTTTGCCCAATTGTAAGGTAACTCTGCATCAATATTGGAAGTGTAAATTTCCATATTCTGATTACCCCAATTAGCGGCAGATAACTGGTTGGATCCAATTGCGCCATTTCCATTAAGGCTACTCCCTGTCTCATTGCTGGCAAAACGCCTTTCCCGCAAATTTTTATAAGAGAAGTAATCAGCTGCCACATTGACTTTTTTGCCTAAGGTGTCAAGCTTCAGGATGTAATAAATGCCCGAGTTACTGTAATCAACAGTACTCAGTGTATTACCTGCAGTGATTGAGCTAAACAATCCGTTATTTGCCTGCGGAAAGGTGACGAAGATATGGTCTTCACTATCTGGCGAGGATTTCGTTCCCGAATACTGGGCGCCAATAATTCCATTTCGATTAATTTGATAATCTGCGCTGATGCTGCCAGTAATATAACGGTTATAGGCACGCACAGTTTCGCTCGAAAGGCGGGGTCCGCTTATATAAAAAATCTTTTCATCTGCCGTCTCCTTAACCGATCCGTCACCAGTGCTTAAGTTGGCTGAGAGGGAAAGTTTATTTCTTTTATAATTCAAACCCGCACTAATATTGGCTGTTGCATAGGTTGCTTGCGAATATGCCGCCGATACATTCCCATTGAAGTTCTCTCCTGTACTTTTTCGCAGCTTTATATTGATCAGCCCACTATTACCCTGGGCATCATATTTCGCTGATGGATTGGTAATGACTTCAACTGTTGAAATATCATCAGATCGCAACGTTTGGAGATAATTCAACAGATCATTATCGGATAACGTTAAAAGTCTATCATTGATCATCACTTTGACTTTGCCTTTTCCAGCAAGGCTAATTGCGTTTGCGGAAATTTGTATGCCAGGTACTTTACGAAGGAGTTGGATGCCGTCATTTCCCATTGCGGTAACGCTTTTGTCAACATTAAAAATATACCGGTCAACTTTCTGCTCAACCAGTGATCGCTTTCTGGAAATGGTTACTTCCTCAAGCTTCACTGCTTTTGATTCTAAAACAATGATGGAAACCAGGTCAGGATCTAATGGAACGGATCCACCCAGTGAGAAAGTCTTGGTTGTATATGGATTTTTTCCAAATGCGGAAATTCTGATCATATAAGTGCCTGCTTTAACAGCTACAAACTTGAAGTTACCATCTAGATCAGTTAAACCATTTTTTACCGTAGCTGAATCCGGCGCTCTCAGTAGCACTACCGATGTATAACCCATAGGTGCCTGATGTTCATCCACTACCCGTCCCACTACCTGATCCTTTGGCAAAGAATCCAGTTCGGGCAGCTTTAATGCCTTTAGCTGGCTTGCCTGATTAATTTTTAAGATGGGCTTGGGAAATATTGAGTAGTTCAGTGAATCCACCTTATACCAGGAAAGATTTGTTGAAGCTAATAATTTGTTCAGCACCTCACTGATTTTTCTTCCTTTGTATACATGGGCCTGATATTTTACTTTCTTACCAGTAACATTTGCTTCTTCATATAGGAAGTTGACTTTGTATGTTGCTGTCAAGGTCTTGAGTACGTCCGCAAGGGATCTCTGCTCTTCAATAGCCTTCATCTGGCTAAGTGCGGGTGCAGAACCGAAAAGAATGATAAAAGTTAAACTGAACAACATTCCTATTGTTAAATGCTTTCTCATGACTCTTCCTTAATTTGCTTTAATAATAAGTTCACGAGTTTCCTTGTTTATTGTAATGCTGAGGTTCAAGGTCTTTGCGATTGTTTCAAGTAAAACCTTTTCACTCATCGAACTCATTGATCCAGAAAGTCTTCTTGATAAAATCTGTGGGTCCTCAACCTTGACTTTATAGCCGTATATGTCCTCGAAATAATTGAATACTTTGGAAAGCGCTACGTTTCTAAAAAACAGCTTTCCATCTTTCCATGAAGTATGTTCTTTTACATTGGCCGGTTTCTTTTTTATTTCTCCGCCTGCATACTCTACAATATCACCGGGTATAAGAGTTAGTGGCGTCACTTGTTTATCACGAAGGTCCAAGCTGATCTTTCCATCCAGCAAGGCAACTTCTGTTTGGCCTCTCCTATCTTTGACGTTAAAAGAAGTCCCCAGCACTTCTATGTTGAAGGCACCAGTATGAACCACAAAACGTTGATGATTTTTGATTGGCCCATTTTTATGGAGATGATTTACCCTTAGAAAGGCTTCTCCCTCAATCCAGACTTCCCTGATCTCATCCTCATTCCAGTGCCGGTCATATCTGATATTTGAGTTTGCATTCAAAGTCACCTTTGATCCGTCAGGTAAGCTGACTGTCTGCATTTCGCCGTAAGGCGTCATGATGATAACTTGCTGAAAACTCAAGTAAAGTAGACCAACGGCAAAAAAAACTCCAATTAGCATAGCTGCTGCCGCATAGCGTGGCCAAAGCCTTATCGCTTTTGGAGCTTTAGTGTCGAGCCTAATTTCACGATTAATATTATCCCACACCTCCTGCTGTTCTTTTTTGCCCATTACCATGGCTTCGAAACGCATGGATAAAACGATATTTTTTGCCTCTGCGATAACTGGGTTTAAAGCAGGGAATGCTTTTTGGATATTCTTCCATTTTACATCGAGCTCGTTGTTCGGCTGACTAATCCATAGGATGAAAGATCTGTCGTTTATCAAATCATTCAGCGTATAAGAATGGTAGTCACTTAATTGTTTCTTCATCTAAACTGTTTTGATCCGATTAGCTGACGAAGTCACATTTTACCCCACGAAAAGGGATAGTTTTTCGTAAATAACTGATAGTTAATTTATTAAATTTAACCTGAAAACCAAATAAATGATCATTAGATCTTCTTTTGATAAGTTGCTCCTTAAGAATTCCAGGGATCTAGCCATTAGCTTATAACTGCCCTTAACAGTAATCCCCATCACTTCTGCGATCTCTTCGAATGAGAGCTGCTCATAAAATTTAAGGAAAATAGCCTCTCTCTGCCGGGCTGTAAGTTTTAAAATCGTATTCTGTAATCTTTCGCTTATCTGTTTCCGTCTTTCATCCTCTATAAGTGACTGTTCAATATTCAGACTGACATTGAATTCATAATCTTCCGTTTCCTCAAAGTGATCGTTCTTCTGCAACCAGTTTATCTTTTTAAGAATAAGATGTCTGAAAGATTTATAAAGGTAGTTTTTAATGTGATCTGGATTGCCGATTGAATTCCGGGAAGTCCATAGCTGTACAAAGAGTTCCTGGATACAATCCTTGATCAGATCTCTATCAACGGAAAATTTTGCACCATAGTTGAACAAGCCACTGGAATATTTTTGGTAAATAAGGGAAAAAGCGGCAGCATCTCCATTTTTGAAGGCTTTCCAATAAAAACCTTCAGATTTGCCTAAACTTAAATATGGTGTTTGCAATAGATTTCTTTTGGTGCTAAAATAGCAATATTAAACTGCTTTCGGTGAGTGAGTCTGAGTATATCTTAAAAGTCAGTGTTGCTGGGATTACGAAGAATTATTTCCAATGCCTGATCACGAAATAATAGATCCTGATAAAATCCTCCGTAAAACGTTGATTGGTTTTCGGCATAATTCAACTCTACGTTTACAGGAATTCCGTATCCTTCATATATTTGGCCAAAGGCATCATTATAAATTTCATTAGATAGGCAAAATGCCCACCCATTTGGCAATTCCTTCCAGAGCATTCCCGATAGAATGCCGGAACTTTTACTTCCTATCCTTTTAATCTCTGGGTAGCTTATTGATGCTAAAGCAAGAATTTCTGCAGCACTTGCTGTTTGTGGGCTGATTAATACTTTCACTGGGACGCTCATATGATTTTTGGATGGGTGGAGAATGTATTGCTGGATGTGTGTGTTTTCAGGAACTTTTTTTGCGGAAACGGACATCACCTTTTTTTTGACACCAATGAGAAAACTTAAGATTTTCAGTGCAACAGTTTCATAGCCGCGACAATTGAATCGAAGGTCAATCACCACTGACTCTGCATTTTTGAAATCCCGCACAACTTGCTTCATTACCAGATCTGCCCCGTCTAACTCATCCTTCAGCAATTTCAATGGCGATTTTGTCTTACTGATATTGTTATAATCGGCATCAAACCCGGTTGAAAATTGTTGATCTTCAGGTATATAATTTGCAAATTTATCCATATCCGTTACCAATATGTAGCCAATTCTTGTGCTTTTAAGATATCCCCATTGAAGAACACCACCGTTATATGATTTTATCTGTGGAATGTATGCACCGGTTAAATCGGCTAACAATTCCTTTTTTGATTTCATAGTTGACATACTGGACGGCACTTTTAAAATCGTTTTCAGCGTATCAGGAAGGCTAAGCCTGATATGCCCATCTCCGATCTTACCGATAATCGCCCTGAGCACAACCGCGAATTCTGAATCTGATTTAACACGTTCAACAATCGGTAAATATTTTTCATAAACCTCGTTCCAATTGATTTTTCTTTCCTTGAAAAAAGCATAGTTGTTTTGAAAGGTTTCCCAGAAAACTCTAAAATTCACCAGATAGCTTCTGTTCAGCCCAGGCGAAAGCTGATAGAATGCTGGCAGTGAATCCGAGGACGTAAATTTGTAATCAACGATTCCGCCGGGATTTAGGATAAGTTCTTTTTTTCCAACATAAACCAGCTTAAAACGTTCGTAAAACAAACCTTGTACGAGGGGTTTACAGCCTGTCTGGTCAATATTATAATAGGAATAGGTACTGTCATTGATTTTCAGTACCCGATCATATCCTTGCTGCATCCAGAGTGTGTTCATTATTTCTTTAGGAACCATCTGAGCGGATAACCGGGCGCCCAGAAGGAAGAAAAACGCTAGTGGTGCAGTTAGTTTTGAATAATTCATATTTTCTTTTGTCCGAAAGCCAATTTTAGATCGGCGGGAAACTATAATATAATACTGGTTACAATAGGACAATGCCGGCACTCCAGCCCAGCCATCCTGAATATCCGGGTTTTGAGAAGTTAAAGCGGCTTTGCCTTTCTTGCAGCAATCCATAATTGCCAATCTTATCTTTCTGCATGCTATAGTAAGCGTTTAGTGACGGACCGCCCTGAACTGACAACCACGTATTTAGCCTGAAGTTAATAGCCGTTTCAAATTTGTTTAACAGGTTTAAATGTTTCCAACTACCCTGGTAAACATATTGGGAACTAAGTTCAGGATTAAGGGTAAATTGTCTGAGGATGTTTATTTCAGTTCCAAAGCCTAAACCGGTAGTATAATGCTCTTGAGCTGATTTTCGGTTCGCCCCGAACGCCAGCAGGTTATAAAATCTCCTACTTCCACCTTTATAGGTGAAATTGAATTGGGTACTTTCATTTGTTGTAAGGGCAAACTTATGATAGCCATTGAGCGCAATATTTATCAAACCAATCGAATAACCGTCGTTTCTGTCAGCCAGATTTAAAAGACCTATCTGCAGTCCCTTTAGGTCTTTGGTATAATTTATGGCACCAATCTGTGCTCCAAGGGTGAGCTCTTTTGTCAAGTTCAGCAACCCAGCAACACTTACTGCTTTTGAACGCTTGTTAAGATTCATGATTCCACTGATCTGTACCCCGCCAACCTGTTCTCCGACCCGGTTAACGCCAATTCCGATCTGGATTCCCTTAGTGTCACTGGAAACAGAATTAACTGTTCCGATCTGTACTCCATGCAGGGTCTTGCCCAACATATTCAGACCGGATGTTACCTGGACACCATTGAAATCACCCATGACACGATTCAAGAGTGTGCTCGCCTGCAAGCCGGTAAAGTCTTGTTTCACGAAATTAAACAATAGCGAAGCCTGGGCTGCCTGGACGTTAGCTAAGTCATAATTAAAAAATCCTCCTATCTGTGCTCCTTGGACTCTTCCGCCTACCAAATTAAAAATTCCTGCAAATTGAAAATACTGAACATCGCTTTTATCAATATTGAACACTAATCCAAGTTCTGCCCATCTTACGCCTGCGCTGTAAGCTCCGATTGCATTGACAGATAAACGGTTCACAACCTGCCCGCTCAAAGATCCGTGAGTACTTAGGCCTGGGGTTAATGAAAGCTGATATGGTGCACTGGAAATATAGTTACCAATGTTTATGGATTGAATTTTCTGTTTTGTTGTAATTAGCGAACTGCCCAGCCAGGTTCTTTCGATGCCTGATAGGTCACCGTCGCGGAAACTTTCGTGTCTTCCTTGCCCGCTACTGCGCACATGAACCTCATCAAGGAAATGAATAAGCGTCGATTTGTAATTTGCTTTGGTAATGGTTAAAGAAATAGGCTGAGTTATGTTTTTCAGTTTGATACTGAAGTAACCTTTCGAGTCTGACAGCTCGGACACGAGTAAGTTTTTTTCAAAAATACTTGCTCCTGCAACCGGGCGTTCAGTTGTCACATCAATTATCTGACCACTGATAGTAAAAGCGCCAACATCACCAGAAGACTCCTGCAAGAGCAGTTTTAATTCGCCGGGCGCATATCTTAAGATGATAAAATTTTCCGACTGACGGTATTCAAAACGGTGATCAAGCAGCTTATCAAGTACTTCGGCAATGCTCATATTGGTTCCATGAAAAGAGACTAAACTATCAGCTGGAATAATATCACTCTTGTAGGAAAACCTAAATCCGCCTTCTTTCTCAAGTTTTGAAAGTAATACACTCAACTTTTGTTTATCTACCTGAATAGAGACATTTCTGGACAGGTTGTCCTGAGCTTTGAGCTTAAAAATAGCGATACAGAACAGCAGCAGTGTTAATTTGGATATTCTCATCTGCTACTTCAATATAATGCTGTCATGATGATATTCCACTGTTATTTTGAATGTTTCAGCAACAACCTTTAATATATCCTTTAATGATTCATCTTTAAATGTTGCTGTTAATGCCAGTGAATCCAACTCTGGACTGGATAGGATTATCCTAGTCTTGAATTTTTCATCAAGCACATTTGCCAGCTCTTTTAAGGGGGTATTTACACATACCAGCTCCTTGGAATAGTAATAGCTATAGAGTTTGCCACTATTTTTTTCTTTTTTTAAATGCGCATTATTTACACCAATTTCAGCTTTTTCGCCGGCATTAAGCTGAATGCTCTCTTTTTGATTTTTTACCCTGACCACACCTTTCTCCACAATGACCAAAGTTTGCCCATTCATGGTTTTGACATTAAATTCAGTTCCTACTACGGTGATACTGATTTGATTTACATGGATGACAAATGGCTTTGATTTATCCGGTCTTACTTTGAAAAATGCTTCCCCCTGCAACCGAACCTCCCGCTCACTGGTAAAAGCCCCCCCCAGATAGGAAATATTGGATTTTTTGTTCAGGGTTACCACAGAACCATCAGGCAGATCTTGGGTCATTACTTTCGCTGAGGTGCTGATGGTTAATCTCCTGACCATGATTTTGCTATAGAAAAAAAAACCACAGGTAATGGCAATAAGCAGTAATGCTGCATATTTCATCGAATTTCCAAAAAGAAAGTTTTGCTTTTGTTTCAAACGGTAATTCAGTCTTTGTAAAGCCTCAAACTGATCAACTCCGGAGACTACCTCAATATTGGTTGCATCAAGCATTGCTTTGTAGTCTGAGAGAATTTTTAAATTATCGTTATGCTCACCTGCCCACGCCTCCACAATTCTTTCTTCTGTGCCGTTCGCTTCTCCTGTCAGGTATCTGGCAAGCAAATCATCAGTTATGCTAATTTTATCCATTTATTTATTTTATCAGCAGAAAAATAAGTATCAGGAACTCAGTCATCCTGAGTCTAAGGATCTTTAATGCCTTACCCATCTGATTTTCTACAGTCTTTATCGATATGTTTAATTCCGTTGCTATTTCACTATACTTCATCTGCTCGAAACGGCTCATTTGGAATACAATCTGGCACCGTTCAGGGAGTTCATTAATAGCGGCATAAATCTGTCTGCGCAATTCCATCACCAGTATTTCAGATGTCAAATTACCTGAGCCATTGTGATGATCATTGTAATGAATACTAAATCTGTTACGCACTTTCTGGTGTTTAATATAATTCAGACTTTCGTTGCGTACCGATCGGTAGAGAAAAGACTTGAGAAATCCCTCATCTTTTAGTTGCGATCGTTTAGTCCATATCCTATAAAATACGTTCTGAACAATTTCTTCAGCATCCTCTTTTTCATGTATAATAGAAATGACGTACCTATGCAGAACATTAAAATATTTAAGGAACACGGTATCAAACGCCTGTTTATTACCGTTTTTTATTAACCCAAGTAGCTGGTCGTCGCTTTTGTCCAATTTTACAGTTTTTGGGTATGATTTTCACTCCGTATCGAGTATTTACGCATCAAATGAAATTCTTTTTAGATTTTGTTGTACAAGGATTTGTTTCAAAGATGAGGGGATAATTTTATCAAGCATTAAAAGAAAACGATTTGCAAATCCCGGAATAATTTCTTTCTTACCCCTGAGCAATCCATTGATGGCTATCTTTGCTACATAATCGGCTTCTAATATGGTAATCCTGGCAAAACCTTTTAAGCTATTGTTCAGCACAAGTAGCTCTGGCTTTGTATTTATCCCGCCGGGACTTAGTAAGCTGATATTTATATTGGATTTATGAAATTCCAACTGTAGGCAACGGGTAAAATAACTTACGAAAGACTTTGTTGCACCATAAACCTGCTTTCTTGGAAGGATAAAATGACCACCAAGGCTCCCGACATTCAAAAGAAAGCTTGGAGATTTCTTATCGATGTGATTAAGGAAATATTTGGTTAACAGGACAGTATTTGTAATGTTCAGAGCGATCTGGGTTTCGTAAAAATCGCCGCTTTTTTCTTCAAACCCCGACCAGTTGCCAAGGCCTGCATTATTAATCAGCATATTGATTGTGAGTTGATGAGAATTTATAGTTTGAAAAATTTCTTTAGCGGAGCTCGATTGTGTTAAATCTATTTCTATGCATAATATATCGCACTGAAAATTCCTTCTGAGGTAATTTGCCAAAAATTCCAGACCACTATCTGGCAAAGAGATCAGAACCAGGTCCGCCCCTCTTTTGGCCAGTTCAATTGCGAAAGACTTTCCTAGTCCTTGACTGGCGCCTGTAATGAGGACTGTTTTTTTCATCTTAATCTCTAAAATAATTTACAGCTTTGACCATTCCGGAAAAGAAAGGCGTGATCTCATAGTTTAATTCATTAATCGCCTTTAAAGAAGAATACTGCTGGTTTGCTTTAAGTCTGTCGGCAAATTCAGGAAGTAGCTTTGGTTTACCGTCGAAAATTCCAGCTCTGAAGAACTCCAACAGACTATACGTCTTGATAATACCTAACGGCATCTTGTATAGTTTCCGTTTTAGCCCGGTTATTTCTGATAACGTTTCAAAAAATTCGTTAAATGAAACATCGTCTCCACCTAAAATGTATCGCTCTCCGTTTTTTCCGTTCCACATTGCCAGAGCATGTCCGTTCACTACGTCGTCGATGAAGGCATAGTTGGCAATTGCCTTACCATTTCCTGGTATAAGGCGCCAACTACCCTTAATATATCCGTTCACCATTTTACCCACCGTGTTGCTGTCTGTTACCGGACCATCGCCATACACTCGCGATGGATTTACGATAACAACATCCAAACCTTTGTCTATAAACTTTTTCACTTCTACTTCGGCAAGATATTTGGTCCGTTCATACGTTATTGGAAAGCCTACAGCCCTTGGGTCATTTTCAGAAATGGGAAGATTCAGCGTCGGTCCCCATACGCCGCATGTGGAAGTATGCACTACCCTTTCTATTCCAAGATCTAGCGCACAAGCCAATACATTGCGCGTTCCAACCACATTTACGTTGTAAAATTCATTTTCATTTCTACACCACATCTTTGCCATCGCAGCAGTATGAAAGACCTGATAACATCCATCCATAGCCGCCTTTAGTTCTCCAATGTTTAAGATATCACCTTTTATGAAATGGATATTTCTATGGTGCAACAGAAAAGGGTGCTTTAAGTTCCTGCAAAGTGCCTTGACTTCATATCCCATTTCAGCTAGCATCAGACACAGTTTTCTACCAATAAATCCTGATGCTCCGGTCACCATCACTTTTAAGTATTTGTTGTTTACCGCTTCCATACTATACAAGTTCCATCGTTATAGTATAAAGAGAATGGTTGATGGTAATAAGCTTACAAATGTTATTATCAAAATAGTATTCATTGTAATTACCATCCGGAAGATTGACCCTATATTTATGGGCAGCTATCTTTTTAATATCCACGAAGGATTGATAGTGATCAGAATACATTGGTTTAAGATCGACCGGCTCTTTAATATACAAGGACATCATATTCCTGCTAATCTGATGCTTAAAGCTTGTCAGCTTTGTTCCATCCTGCAATTGATACCCATCTTTTGTCAAGCTCGTCTTTCGGATGCCCTTGGCATTTCCGTTGACCATCCTGCTAACGGCAGAATAAATTAACTTTTCTCCCGCAAAATGCGCTAAGTCTTCAGTTTTCACATTGATTCTGAAGATTAAACGGGTATTGATTTCGGAAGTTATTTTAAGCAAAATATTTTCACCTTCGCTTTCCTGATTAAAGTAAAGCTTGCCGATTAGCTCGCCGTTTCGTTTAATATTATAAACTTTTCGAAGTTTTTCCGCGAATACTAATTGGTTGGAGCATATCAACAGCATCACTAAAAAAACACTCCGACATATTTTAACGGCTTTAATCCGAACGTTTCTCTTCTTAACCATGGGTAAAATGTATGTCCTGGAAAACCAGATAACTATTGCTGCAATCATAATCGTTTTGTTTATTTAGTTATAGTACAACTAAGAACAGCTTTACCCCTATTACCCTAAAAAAAATATTGTAGCTATAAACATTCGATTTGGTCAGGCCTTCTACATTCCGAGGCACTATTTCGCTACGGGCAATGCTACCACGTTTTCTGGAATCAGCAAAGCAACAGATGGGATCGGCTTACTTATAAAGACTCGAACCATCAATGGATCCGCCTGCGGCCACCGATTGTGTATTTGACAGCTCAGTCCTTAGTCTTCCTTTAACCAAGACTTGTATGTTGACAAATCCCTTTTGCTCCAGATTGGCTGCATCCAAATGCCATCTATTGTTCGAAAACTTTTTATATGAAATGATATAGGGCAGATTTACAGAGGCGACCGATACCTTATTACCGACATCATCCAGATATGATAAACTGGCTGTTTTTGTATCTATACCCCAAATCCTGTATTCTAAAATGTTCCGGTAGCTGTAAATCGTATATTTCTGATTTCCAGAGATTTCAAAGCCAAAGCTGCGGTTGTCACTCGCCGGCGCTTCAATTGAAAAGTTATCGATCCCAAGATTAGTGGCGATCTTTTTGGACTTACCTGATTCCAAAGAAAACCTTTCCCCACTTTGAGTATTGATGATTACTACTTCTGCTCCTGACTCATTGTTGACTTCAAGACTACCCATATTTGGATTTTCTTTTTTACATGAGAAAAAGAACGTAGTAAATAATAACAGTGTTAATAAAGTTTTAAGGTTGTTTTTGATTGTTGATTTTCTATTTATCATTGTTTTTTATATTTGTGTAATTTAAAATTTGTAATTAATCTATATACTGATGCCTGATGATTGTTCAGGATATGAAATGTGGAATAATGTATCTGGCCAGAATCTCAAAAGCCTGCTTCGCTTTGAAGGTCTTATAATTGCCCTGCGTAAAAACTACGGTGAGGTTTAAACGCTTGATAACAAAAATGTATTGTCCCCCGTTACCAGAGGCAAATAAGACATCTTCTTGAAAACGGTCAGATTTTATCATTTCTCTATACCAGTAATATCCATAGTACGCCTGCTGCGGATATGCAGCTTTAGTACGGCTGGTTTTCACATAGGAAAAATCAGGTATCTCAATATTACATTCAGTTGAGCGCTGAATCCAATTTTTTGAAATTATGCTCCTACCATTCCAAATCCCATCGTCTTTAACAAGCTGACCCAGTTTGATCATATCAATCGGCCTGATGTAGAAAGATCCCGCCGTCATGCCGTTACCGGATGGATCAGTGCTCCATTTGTATTTCGATATATTCAGAGGCTTAAACAGGTACTTATCCGCAAATTTCATTACAGTCATATGAGTGGCTCTTCGCAATACGCCACTGAGAATCATAGGATCAGCAGAAGTATACGCCCAGATTTCCCCGGGTTTATGGATCATTTTGATTCCAAGGGCATATTTCACCCAGTTATCGCTCATGCTCATTTCATCTTCGCAATCCTTAGTTTCATTGAATTCTTCACAGTCAAGTCCCGATTTCATTTCCAGAAGGTTTCTGATGGTGAGTAACTTTTTGAGCGGGTCTTCTTTCAGCCATGGATATTCAGGAAAGAATTCATAGATCTTTTGATCGACACTCTTTATAAAACCCTTGTCTATCGCTATACCGATCAACAAACTCGTGACTGATTTAAATGAAGATCTGGAATCATGGAGAGAATCGCGTGTATAACCGTTAAAATAGGCCTCCATCACTAAATCCTTTCCCCGGGCAATCAATAAGCTATGGATTTTCGGATAATGACTAACAGATATGGAATCTTTCAATCTAATAAGCAGAGAGTCCTGGGGCTTCACACACAATGAAGCAAAAGAGGTGATAAAGCATAAATAAAAGAATATGCTGAAAAAAATTTTTTTTATCATGTTCACAAAGGCATTAGCCAATAGGCTTGTTTTTTTGAGTATAATTCGAAATTTGTTATTTAAAGGCACTTATCTTTAACGTTCTGCGGCTTCGGATTTTGTGAGTATAATCTTCTTTCCCCGCTGCGAAAAAATCAACTTCTTCTCATCCATTCTGAATTCTATTTGAAGACCGATCGCCGACCGTCCGAATTTATCTTTATCCAGTGGCTCCAGTTCAAACGCCGACTGTCCATTTGCCTGAGCCTTTAGCTTATTTCCATCCCGGAAGATTTGTAGTTTCAGGGGAAGAGAATCGGACGAATAATAACCAGCATATTTATCCAGTGTTGCTGTCTCAACAACATACTTTTTGAAATTTGGGAGTGTGCTTTCCTTAAGGTAAATATTGTCCAGTACCGCTATCGCAAGGTTGTTTGAGGAAAATACCTGGCCGTTTAAGCAAATAGAAATGGTTAAGCTATCTGCCGGATTGAATAAGGTTAATGAATGGGTTCCGAATGTATCTCCTCCATGACCATATAATATTTTGCCAAAATACGGGATTTGCATCAGTCCTGCACCGAAAGATTTACGTGGCATACCCTTCATTGTCTTTAGGCTTATTTCTTTTACCAGGCCTTGATTAAATAGTGCATAGGTTATTTTATTCAGTTCTAATGGTGTAGAAACAACATCTCCGACACCAATTACATTTGCAAAGTGTAAGTCTGTTATTTCCTGCCATTTCTTATCAAAATGGTAAGGTTTAATCGCAACATCTGATTTTATATTTCTGGGCATAGAATAGGTAGAGTTCAGCTGAAGCGGATTGACTATCTGTTTCTGTAAAACATAGCTATACGGTTTTTTGTATTCCTTCTCGAGAATCCGGGCAAGTAGATAATATCCCGTATTGGAATACATTACACTGTCTCCCGGCTGAAATTTAACGCCCTGCCTATTGATTTCCATAAGAATTTCCTTTGGTTTTCTGGGCTGTATAAGCCACTTGGACAAACTATCCTGTTTGGTAAGGTAATCCCGCAGGCCGCTGGAATGGGACAATAGATGATCCAGGGTTATTTTATTTGCATTGGGTAAATCCGGGAAGTACTTTGATAACTTATCAGACAGATCAATTTTTCCTATATCAGCCAGCTGAAATATCATTGTTGCTGTCAGCATTTTGGTAATAGATCCTACATGGTAATTAATGGTTGCATTGGAATCAACCGGTAGTTCTAAATTTCCCTGTCCAAAATTCCTGGTGTACATTTCTTTTCCACCCTTACTGATTGCTACAGTTCCGATCGCTTTATTATGGTTTGCGAGATGGTTAAAAAGTTCATCTAGCTTTGACTTGTCTACTGTTTGCGCCAGACTTTTACTAAGGAAAACACCAAGAAAAATGGTGATTAACGTCATTGTACTATTTAATTTCATGTATTAATGGTTTGTAAAAAAAATTGTTTAAAATTGATTTTTGTCGGTTTGATAACCTTCGATTCACCGCCTTGGATAATGGATAGTGAGGTTCTTTAAGCTACATCGCGAACGATTTCTTATCTGTATTTTCTGCGCCACTTATTGGCAAGAAGGACGGACGAATGGTATTTTATGGTTTATATTTTTTTTACATAGAGTGATAAAGGGGGTGAGGCCTTGTGTGCTGATTAGCGATGACTGAAAGATCTTACGCGACTACCACTCATGGTGAGGTCCATACAACTTTTTTTGACCATTGCCCGTTAGGTGTCTGAGCTGCTTCCTGTTGCCATTCAAGGTCTGATAGTTGATCATCGTAGATGAAAGTTGTTTTCTTTTCGGTCTTTTCAGTCACTTTGATCGGGCAGTCGATTTTGGTGCTATCACAGATGCTGCGGAATTCTTCATTCTCTACGCCATCAGATTTCGCAGGGGTATATATAATGTCAGGCCGGCCGGAATTGCCCTCAATGAATCGATTGTGTTTATCATTGTACTTATAGCTGGGCTGTAAGGTATCATTGCCGATCAGCGAATGAAAATTGTTGTATAGCTTACCATAGATGCTTAGCTTATCTAGAATTTTCACAGCGTTATGGGACGCCATGTTCCAAGTACTTCCGATCTGCATGGGAAGGAATGAAAATGCTGACCGGTTTTTATCTTCGGAATCAGGATCAGGCAGGTTGCATGATAAACAGAAAAGGATCACTAAAGAAAGAATATGGATGTTTTTCATGGTGTTGGGCCGGTAGAAATGTCCTGAATGTGGATACTGAATTTCATGTCCAACCTTGGTGCGGCAAATCTAACGAATCCACCAATAGTGAAAATGGCTAAAAATAACCATGTCAATATCGCAAGGGGGTGCGCTTGGCATGAAAGAGAACTTCCTGCCTGAGCCGACGTCATGCCTTTATCGAATGGATAAGTGTTCCATCTCATATACTCAGGGTTTGTAAAGAAAAGTTATTAAAAAAATAAGCTTTTTTCGCTTTGATAACACGTGTTATTGAATGCAGCGCACAGGTAATAATAAAAGTGAACGGAATAAGCCAGAAGTGTAGACTATCCTTGACATTTGCGTTGATCCCTGCATCCCTATTTAACCAAAATCCTTTAAAACCAGAATCACCATACCAAAAACCTACCTGATGAGGTAAAAATATTTTGGCTATAGCCAGAGAAATTAAAATGAAAATGCATAGATACAGCAAACTTAGCAAAAGGTAGAACGAAGCGACGGACAACAAGGAGAAGTGCATTAATATTGTGTAAGAACTTGTTGGCTGGTCAAGGGCAACCGCTCGCTTTTCAGCAACCCAAGGTATAAGTACTATTTCTGGATTACCTAGTTTTTCAATAATTTCCAACATCATTGAATATTCATCATCCGGAGCCTTATCGGATAGTTCATGATAAATACGGCTGTTGAAATCTGAAAGAATATCAGCCTGATCAGCGGCCGATAGTTCAGCTACCATCTTTTTAACCCTCGAAATATATTTTTGGTACAACATGAGTGCCTCCTTGTCTTGAAATTCAAATTCCTTCATAAAATATCCTATTGACGATGGCACTTTTATTTAATTCGTTCAAGCTCTTCAACAGTTGTCTGTTTCTTATTATTTGTAGTCGTACTGCCACCGAATTTATAGCTCATAGAAAGATTGAATCTCCTGTTCTCGTTCCTATTGTAATAGGTTCCATAAAGATTGGCGAACTGATTTGTCCCTCTATTTATATAAGAATATAAAATGTCGGTTACCCCAGTTTTGATGATCGCTCTGGATTTCAGAAACGAATATTTTATGGCTGCGTCTATTCGATATCTTACATCAATGGTTCTGGCCAGCAACGCTCTTTTTGAACGGTAAAGTCCAATGACTTCAAATGTCAGGTCCTTTTTTAGTTTAAAGCTATTTAAAACCTGAAAACTATACGAAGCGCGCCTAACATCAATCAAATCATTAAGATATGGCGTCTGATAATGGTCATAAGAAAGATCACCGGTTGCATTGATGCTCCACCAATCGACCAGCTGCTCATTATAACTGGCAGAAAGGTACCAGGAATCATATTTATTGAAGTTACCGACGGTTTGTTTAGTAGCCCCGTTTTCACCGGCAAGGGAAGTAAAGTAATTATAGTAATTCGAAGTCCTGCTAAAACCTATTGAGGTATTCAACTTGCTATGGTAACCATAGCTTACTTCAAAGGAATTAGTTGTTTCAGGTACCAGCAAGGGATTTCCCTGAGTGTAAAAATAGGGAGACGAATAGCTGATGAAAGGGTTGAGGTCTTCATAACTTGGACGGCCTACTCTCCTGTTATAGGAAAGACCGATAGAATTTCCGTTAATCGCTTTAAGTATGGACATGCTCGGAAAGAACTGAAGATATTTTCGCCCAACTGCCTGGCCATTTGTCGGGGAAAAACCTGAATAGGTGGTGTGCTCTGCTCTGATTCCTGCTTGTAAATCAGTCGTTTTACCGATTTTCACCGTATAGTTCAGATAGGCTGCGTCAATGGTTTCATCATAATCAAATTGATTTGTTCTGTTGTTATCCGTCAAAAAGACATCTGCTAATTTAGATTGAAATAAAATTGAGCCTTTTGAACGGGTTAATGCTGTTTTCAGTCCAGCTCCAAAATTCCCGAGGTTTTCAGTTGAGTGGCTATAATCTGCCCTTATTACAATAAGATCTATTTTTTCTGAGGATTGATTGTTAATATATTCCGGGTTTGCTGATGCAGGGCGATCGATCTTGAAGAAACTATTGGTAAAGTGTGCCGAATTTTCTGATCGGTAACCGGTGTATGTGGCATCAAATTGCAATACCTGTTTATTGGCTGAAAAACTATGCTTCGAATTGAGGCCAATACCTTGGGTCGAAAAGCGAAAATCTCCTAGATTTAACGAACTGATGATCGAGTCGCTTAAATCAGACTTTCTGCTTCCAAAGTAAACATCCTGTACAAATCCACCATTACCTCGACTAGTGTTTGAGTTGACTATTATCCCAAAGATGTTATTATCATTGATAATCAAATCTGCGCCTAAACTCACAATCTGATTATTGGTCTTCTTATTGGATGTTTCATCCTGAAAATATTTTAAAGAAGGGATACGGTCAGATATTATTTTATCACTCAGATATTGAGTGGTCTGTTGGACATGCTGATAATTGTAATTAGCGAACAGATTCAACCTTTTTAGTTTATAGTTGATTTGTAATCCACTACCCGGGCGGAGGTTTTTCCCTAAAACAAATATGGAACTGATAGTACCATTCAAGCCCAGGTTAGTGCCTTTTTTTGTTTTGATATTAATTATACCGCCTTTTCCTTCAGCATCATACTTAGCAGATGGATTAGCGATCAATTCAATCTTATCAACTGAACCGGCGGGCATCGCCTGTAAAAGGCTAATCACCTGCGCTGCTGAGAGCTTGACAACTTTATCATCAATAGTTACGGTAACCCCTTGCTTGCCCATCAGTGTTAATTGATTATTGTCCATGGATACACCGGGAGATATTTCTAAGACATCAATCACGGATCCCCCCGTAGCCAAGGCACTATTGTCTACATTTACAATAGTTTTATCCAATCTTTTCTCAAACAGGGGTTTCTTTGCTACAATACTTACCTGCTCAAGCTGATTGACCATAGGGGTTAAAATAATCGTTGGTAAAATGATTCCCTTCTCTTCAGTTATTAAAAATACCTCAGACTTATTGTACAGGTAACCTACATTTACGACTTCCAGGAAATAGTTGCCCGCAGTAATGTTATTGAATATATATTTGCCGGAGAAATCTGTTGACTTAATGGCAACGATCACTCCGGTCTCTGCTTTTTTCAGCGTTATGGTGCAATTACTCAGGCTCAATCCATTAACGCCTGTTATCAAACCCGAAATCTCAGAGCTTTTATCGGAGTAAACGTTTCGAGTTTGGGAGGTCGAGAGCCGTAGAAAACCAGAATCATTTGCTTCAAACTGAATTAAATATGGCCACTTTGCTAACCTAGCCTGTTCCAAGTATTCAAATTTTTCATTGTTGTAATTAGTGTTAACAGCGTCACTATCATTTTTTAAATGGATATCTTCTTTACTTAGGGATTGATCAAGCGAAGCATGTACCTTACTAGTTACTATCAAAAACAGAAGTATGGATAATAGTGGTATAGCCTTTCTTCTTAAAGTAGATCTGAGTAAAGATGATTTAGTAACTGGTCTTATCATTATTATTATATGTCTGCATTGCTAAAGTATATGCTGATTTTAGTTGCGTTTATGAACTCATATTTCTTTGAATAAAAGTCACTGTAACATCCAGCTTTACAGGATAAGCATTCACCATCTTGCGACGAATTTTGGAGGTCAATGAATATAGTCTGTTTTAAACCTTTGATAATCGTTGATGGCCAACTACCAATTTGAAACTCAGAGGCACAAATTTAAAACTTATTTTTCAGTTATACAACTGAAAATACAGTTATTTAACTGGATATACAGTTATAACAAAAAATTTGTTAATTCACTCTTAATCAGAAATTACCCTATCTTTTCACAAAGATGGGGGATCAGATAACAGAAATTGGTTAACAATCAGTTAAAGAACAGTTAATGCCGAAGATGAATAATGTACAGGGATTGATACATGAGGCAATCTGTCATTAGACCCAAGAATATTGGTGACAATGCATTTATGTTTACCGATCTTACATTTGAAGAACCGGTTTTTGCTAGAATCTGAGATCAGTATTTTTTGAAGCATCGCAGATAATAGGTATTTTAAACCGTTTCTAGCATTGTTAAAATCAGGAAAATTAATGCCCTTTGAAATCAATGAATCCTCAAGTTTCTTTTTGAGAGGCCTGTCTATCTTGCTGCAATTTTGAGCAAAATGTCATGAATTGTTAAACAGTACCAATGAAAGACTGTATAATTGATTTTTTTATTACCTTTTTGGTGCTTAGTAGTATGCGATTAAGATTATAATTAATAATTGAAAAGATTCGAGATAGGAAAACTATTGAAATGGTAAAAATGCAAAGCAAATGTTTCAAAAGGTTACGAAATAATGTTACATCGGGGATAAGGTTCAACAGTATTCTTATAAGCTGCCATCATTAATTCAAGGTTTAATTGATTGAGATCAAACAAACCCTACTCTGCTGTTTCTGCTAAGACCAAATGGTTTATACTCCAATCTTATCTACTTTTAAAGAGGGCTTTCGATTGCTTTTTGTTTATGACTGCTATTTTTAAGCAATTGTCTGCTATAGTCTTCTATGTTGCATCCTCCAAAATCAATTGGCCCATTCATAATATCCCAATAACAGGTCTTTGACAAATGGATATTGTTCAAAACAATCAACCGATCATAATCAGGAGCGAAAAAAATAAACCTCTGCGCTTTGCTTAAATTCCAATACAGCCCATTATCGGTATTGGGGTTTTTGGTTCCTTTTCCGTATTTGGTTTGCAGTTTTGTAAGGAGCTGTTTTTTTAATTCCGGGGTTTTCATCTCTATCCTAAGTCCATAAATGGAATTTGCTGCTTTATACTTTTGAAGTACAGTGTCCAGTGTGGCTTTCTCTTTAAAACCCTCGACGTCAATATGTCCACCCCCCCTTTTGGTCAGACTATCGGTTTTAAGCAAATCGGATTCAATCTGGAAAAACACCTTTTGTCCGGTTAAAATAATGCCATCAAACTGATAATTTTTACCATCACTAATTTCTATCAGAAGACAATAGGGATATTCAACGGTTTCAACACCTATTGTATTATGGGCATCAAAATCAACTAGACTCTCAATCGGTTCATTTAGGATGAGCTGGGAGAGGTCTTTTCTTTCTTGATTTTTGCACGAAATCACGAACGGAAGGAATGCTAATAATTTAGTGATTTTCCTCATTGGGTTTTACTTTTGGGCTGATGTAATATCGTTTTATTTAAAACAAAAAGCATTGATTTATTTTTTTTTGCGTGATTTAATTTATCCAATAACGCAGATCGGGATCATCAAGAAGTGTTAGTGTAAGCAGATCGGATGAGTAGCCACATATAAAGGGCAGAGAAAGCTTTGGAAATTCAGACATTGTGTTTTCTTGACAATCGTTCGACAAGGTTAAGTGTAAAAAAGAAATCTTATGTTGAATCCAGTTGCATCGGGCAATATATGAGAAAGCTGATTCCCTGGCGGAACCAGTAATTTCTATTTCTCATTGTTTCCTTGCAGCAGTGCTTGCAGTGAAGGACTGACTTCCCAAATCCAAAAACTCTCCCTTTATCCCTTTTAGAAAATGCAATAGTGAGAATACATCAGCATTTTCATGCAGACCGTGATTTAATAACAAAATATGATAATTCTCGGTGACGCCCATATGTTTATAAGTTGCGTTTCCAATCTTTCCCTTTGTTTACGCAATGCAGGATTACTATCGTTGGATTGCTCATCGCAATGTCGCTCTAATCAAAATCAGCAAATTGGCTTGGTGTTATTAATGTATAGAAACTTTTAGTGCAATTGCTATTTGAAGTGATACTTTAAACCGATCTCAAATTCTCCATTAGTATAATTTTGCAAATCAGAGGTATTGCTGGTGTAAAATAACAAAACTGAAAATTGATTTTGATAAGTTGTTCCAGCACCGACAGTTACACTATTAGTGGTGTGGTAAATGGAACTCAAAAGCAACTTATTTCCCCAAAACTGGGTATTCAAACCCAGGTCTACGATATCCCGGTAATTATCAATTCCCCTATAGGTCAACTTAGGTTCAAGCACATTAAGCACACCATTTGGATTTAAGAATTTGTAGGAAATCGCACCAAAATAACTGGAACGGTCTACTACAGTCCTAACCAGATCACGGTTAAAAAAGCGTTTCATATTGGGTAATGCACCCTGAATGGTTAAACGATTCGTTCTGAAAGCGATTCCAAAATCTCCGTCGAAATAAAGTTTACGCTGATTAAAATTATTCAGGCTCATGTCGCTTTGATCACCTCTAACCTTGCTGAAATCAATCCACTCGTTCATCACGCCGGCAGACAAGCCGAAATCGATATAACTGCCGCCATTGTTTAACGGCAAATGATAAGCAAAACTACCTTTGATGTTTGTACGTTGAATCACCCCCGATGTTTCATTATAAAATGAAAGCCCGGCACCGATTTTACTGTTTTCAGAACCATAAGTAGCCGTTACAGCCTGCATGGATGGAGCCCCATCTACAGATGTCCACTGCGCTTTGTAAGCGGCATTAGCTTCCCATCCCTGTGCTATTCCAGCCATTGCCGGATTGTTTAAATATTGATTTTGATAATACATGGAGCCCATAGGATTTAGCTGGCTGTAAGCTGTGAGACTCACCAGCCAAAGTAATGGGAATAATAATTTTTTCATGTTTGATATTTTTATTTCCGGCCATTATCTGGTGCAACGACCGGATTAATTTTTGTTATTGTCCGATGATTGAAATGAAACCTTTTCTAATGCCAATACCCTGGCCGAAATCAATGATGTAATAGTAACTACCCTCGGGTAATACATTTCCTTTGAAAGTACCATCCCAGGTATTATTATATCCTTTCATTTCGAAAACGGATTTTCCTGCTCTGTCAAATACTTTAACCTGGTTATTAGGATACATATCGATGTTCTCAATAATCCAGGTATCATTTTTACCGTCGCTGTTTGGTGTGAGTACATTCATAATGTTCAATACCTGAAAATCAGCCCTTACCTCTAAAGTGAAACTCTGGGTACTGCTTCTTCCAAACTGATTGAAACCTGTAACCGTATAAGTTGTATTGGCATTTGGCCTCACGGTTAATGTGGATGTATTTTGCCCGCTCAGGATTCCATTTGAATTACTCCATTGATAGGTAACCGCTCCGCTTGCAATAAGGTTGGCTGTTTCGCCTTTGCTTACACTTGCACCTTTATTACTCACAATACTGATGAGCGGCGCCGGGTTGTTAATAACGGTTAGGCTTTGCGATACCGGAACGGCGGCTGCATAGTTTGCGTCACCAGCCTGACTTGCGGTAATCACTACGGTACCTGGATTCAAAATCTCAACCTGATTACCATTCACAATACGAGCAATATTGCTATTGCTGCTGGTGTAACTAACTGTTAATCCAGCGCTTGAAGTGGCAGTTAAATTAAATACTGGATCTGTCGACAATTTATTCGCCAGTACATCAAACGTAATTGTTTGCGGACTGGAAAGAACGGTTAGGGTACCTGCCACATAACTTATTGCGTAGTTAGCTGCTATAGCTCCACTACCTGTAATCGGATAGATGCCAGAAGGCGAAGCAGCGGTTGCAGTAGTAGCAATATTTACAGATGTTGTCAAAACGTTACTGTTTTCCGAGCCTACAAAACCACTATAACTTGCAGTAAGCAATGGGTTTGGTGCAAGGTAAGCCTTTGTTTTATTGTCTAATGTGATTACCAGGTTTTTTCTGTTGATGACTAAGTTATTGCTATTGAAAGTAATGGTATAATTCGCACCAGCTGTTAAATTATTCTGATTAATGAGGTAACTACCGCTATTTTCTCCCGCTAGTCTGGATAATGTTCCGCTCAAAGCATCTCCGGTAAGTAAAGCGCCCGGCGAAAGCGTATAAGTCAGTAACGGATCCATATCGCCATAGATTTTACTTTTAGCATCTGCAGTAATTATTATTGGTTTTGCAGTAATAGCAGCGGTACCAGAAACCACACCCGATAAGGTATAGTTATTGGCTTTTGCACCGCTAAGTGTTGCGCCTGCCGTTGAGATGGATTTGGCTAAACCTGCGTTTTTATCTGCAAATGTTGCTGTAAATCCCGTCAACACGACATCGGCAAGATCAGCAGCCAGTACACCATTTAAGGCACTACTTGCAACCATAGCTGAGTTGTTCCCATCGTAAATCTTGTTTGCGAAAATGATATTTCCATTAACCGGCTTTCTATTTACATCCAAGCTTACTATCTTACTCGCAGTAGTATAATTGGCTGCATCCGCCGGAACAAAATCTACTTTTAAGCTTTGGTTTACTCCTGCATATAAAAGCGTATTTAAAGTAGGTGTGTAAGTCAAGGTGCCAGGAACATTCGCCGCCGCATTTAACTGCGTTGCTGTTAGGGACGTGCCATAAGTAATCGCAACCGGGTTGGCCCAGGTAATTACCGGCGTGGCTTTGGCTACATTAATGGTTACCGTTTTGCTTATTGAAGCATAGTTCGCCGCATCTGTTGGAACAAAATCCACTTTCAAGCTTTGATTTGCCCCTGCATTTAAAACCGTATTTAAGTTAGGTGTGTAATTAAATGTGCCTGAAACATTAGCCGTTGCATTTAACTGCGTTACGGTTAATGCTGTCCCGAAAGTAATGTCTGCAGGATTTGTCCACGCAATGACTGGCGCTGCTTTGCCTACATTAATGGTTACTGTTTTACTTGTTGAGGCATAGTTCGCTGCATCTGTTGGAGCAAAATCTACTTTTAAAGTTTGGTTTGCTCCTGCATTCAAGATTGTACCCGAAACTGGCGAATAGGTAAATATTCCTGGAACGCTTGCCGTTGCATTCAACTGCGTAACCGTTAACGCCGTACCGAAGGTAATGTCTGCCGGGTTGGCCCAGGTAACTACCGGCGTGGCTTTGGCTACATTAATGGTTACCGTTTTGCTTATTGAAGCATAGTTCGCCGCATCTGTTGGCACAAAATCAACTTTCAAGCTTTGGTTTGCACCTGCATTTAAAACCGTATTTAAGTTAGGTGTGTAATTAAATGTTCCGGGAACACTAGATGTTGCATTCAGCTGAGTTGCGCTTAATGCCGTACCGAAAGTAATGTCTGCCGGGTTGGCCCAGGTAACTATCGGCGTGGCTTTGGCTACATTAATGGTTACCATTTTGCTTATTGAAGCATAGTTCGCGGCATCTGTTGGCTCAAAATCAACTTTCAAACTTTGATTTGCACCTGCATTTAAAAGCGTATTTAAACTAGGTGTGTAAGTCAAGGTGCCAGGAACATTCGCCGCCGCATTTAACTGCGTTGCTGTTAGGGGCGTGCCATAAGTAATCGCAAGCGGGTTGGTCCAGGTAATTACCGGCGTGGCTTTAGCTACATTAATGGTCACCGTTTTGCTTATTGAAGCATAGTTCGCCGCATCTGTTGGAACAAAATCCACTTTCAAGCTTTGGTTTGCACCTGCATTTAAAACCGTATTTAAGTTAGGTGTGTAATTGAATGTGCCTGAAACATTAGCCGTTGCATTTAATTGCGTTACGGTTAATGCTGTCCCGAAAGTAATGTCTGCTGGGTTTGTCCACGCAATGACTGGGGTTGGTTTACCTACATTAATGGCTACTGTTTTACTTGTTGAAGTATAATTAGCCGCATCTATCGGAACGAAATCTACTTTTAAAGTTTGGTTAGCTCCTGCATTCAAGATCGTACCCGAAGCTGGTAAATAAGTGAATGTTCCGGGAACACTAGCCGCCGCATTCAGTTGGGTTGCGCTCAATGCCGTACCGAAAATGATGTCTGCAGGGTTCGCCCAGGTAATTACTGGCGCTGCTTTGCCTACATTAATCGTTACCGTTTTAGTGATAGCAGTATAATTGGCTGCATCAGTGGGAACAAATTCTACTTTTAAAGTTTGGTTTGCTCCTGCATTCAAGATCGTACCCAAAGCTGGGGAATAAGTTAATGTTCCGGGAACACTAGCCGTTGCATTCAGTTGGGTTGCGCTTAATGTCGTACCGAAAATGATATCCGCTGGATTCGCCCAGGTAATTACCGGTGTCGCTTTGCCTACATTGATCGTTACGGTTTTGCTAACGGTAGTATAACCAGCTGCATCTGCCGGAACGAAATCTACTTTTAATGTTTGGGCTGCACCTGCACTCAGGATTGTACCCAAAACTTGTGAATAAGTTAGTGTGCCAGGAACGCTTGCCGTTGCATTTAGTTGCGTAGCTGTCAATGCGGTGCCGAATGTGATGTCAGCAGGATTAGCCCAGGTAATTACCGGTGTTACTTTCCCTACATTAATTGTCACTGTTTTACTGACAACTGTATAATTGGCAGCATCTGATGGAACAAAATCTACTTTTAAAGTTTGGTTTGCACCCGCACTCAAGACTGTACCCAAAACCGGTGAATAAGTAAATGTTCCAGGAACGCTCGCCGTGGCATTTAACTGCGTAGCCGTTAATGCGGTACCGAATGTAATGTCAGCAGGATTAGCCCAGGTAATTACGGGTGTTACTTTGCCTACATTAATCGTCACGGTTTTACTAACAGCAGTATAGTTGACAGCATCCGTCGGAGCGAAATCTACTTTCAAGTTTTGGTTTGCGCCTGCATTTAAAACCGTCGTTAAATTAGGGGTGTAAGTCAATACTCCAGCAACGCTAGCCGTCGCATTTAACTGGGTCGCCGACAGTGGTGTACCATAATTAATATCTACCGGGTTTGCCCAGGTAATTACCGGTGTAGCCTTCGCCACATTGATGGTTACGGTTTTGCTGGTTGAAACATAATTCACCGCATCAGTCGGAACGAAATCCACTTGTAAAGTTTGGTTAACGCCAGCATTTAAAACAGCAGTCAGGTCAGGAGTGTAAGTCAGTGTTCCTGCAACACTAGCTGTTGCATTCAATTGGTTTGTAGCCAATGCTGTACCATAATTTATATCGGCAGGATTTGCCCAGGTAATTACTGGTGTAGCTTTATCTACGTTAATCGCTACCGTTTTACTGATTGAATTGTATTTAGTGGCATCTGTTGGAACGAAGTCTACTTTTAGATTTTGGTTTGCACCTGCACTCAAGATCGTACCCGAAGCTGGTAGGTAAATGAATGTTCCTGGAACACTAGCCGTTGCATTCAGTTGGGTTGCGCTCAATGGCGTACCGTAAATGATGTCTGCCGGGTTTGCCCAGGCAATTACCGGTGTAGCTTTGCCTACGTTTATGGTTACTGTTTTACTAACGGCTGTATAATTCGAAGCATCAGTTGGATTGAAGTCTACTTTTAAGCTTTGGTTTGCGCCTGTATTCAATACCGTTCCGGCCACTGGTAAGTAAGTTAACGTGCCGGGCACATTGACTGTCGCATTTAATTGGGCCGCCGTTAATGCCGTACCGTCGTTAATATCCGCCGGATTGGCCCAGGTAATTACTGGAATTGCCTTGCTTACATTAATGGTTACTGTTTTACTTATGCTTGTATAATTGGTTACGTCCGTCGGAACGAAATCTACTTTTAAGCTTTGGTTTGCACCTGCATTCAGTACCGTAGCAGAAACCGGCAGGTAAGTAAAGCTGCCGGGAATACCAGCCGTTGCATTCAGTTGGGTAGCCGTTAATGGCGCACCATAAATAATATCGGCAGGATTAGCCCAGGTAATTATCGGTGTAGCTTTGCTCACGTTGATCGTTACCGTTTTACTTGTCGAAGCATAGTTCGCCGCATCTGTCGGCACGAAGTCTACTTTTATGTTTTGATTTGCACCTGCATTTAAAACCGTCGTTAAATTAGGGGTGTAAGTCAGTGTCCCTGCAACACTTGCTGTTGCGTTTAACTGCGTAGCTGTTAGCGCCGTGCCATACTTAATGTCTGTCGGGTTCGCCCAGGTAATTACTGGTGTAGCTTTACCTACATTAATGCTTACTGTTTTACTTGTCGAAGCATAGTTAACTGCATCTGTCGGCACAAAATCTACCTTTAAGTTTTGATTTGCACCTGCACTTAAAACCGCGTTTAAATTAGGGGTGTAAGTCAGTGTACCCGGCACACTAGCCGTTGCATTCAATTGGGTTGCTGTTAGTGCTGTGCCATACGTAATATTTGCCGGATTTGCCCAGGTAATTACTGGTGTAGCCTGCTCCACATTAATGGTTACCGTTTTACTGGTTGAATTATAGTTAGCAGCATCCGTCGGAAC
The DNA here is from genome assembly GCF_979258665.1 of Pedobacter sp. AC163. NCBI lineage: Bacteria > Pseudomonadati > Bacteroidota > Sphingobacteriia > Sphingobacteriales > Sphingobacteriaceae > Pedobacter > Pedobacter sp. AC163. The sequence goes on from NZ_OZ409872.1 coordinate 958,003, forward strand.
GAAATCTACTTTTAAGTTCTGATTTGCACCTGCATTCAGCACCGTACCAGAAACCGGAAGGTAAGTAAATGTTCCTGCAACACTTGCTGTTGCATTTAACTGCGTCGCTGTTAGTGACGTGCCATACGTAATATCGGCAGGATTTGCCCAGGTAATTACCGGGGTTGCCTTGCTCACGTTAATCGTTACCGTTTTACTTGTCGAAGCATAATTTACCGCATCCGTAGGCACGAAATCTACTTTTATGTTCTGGTTTGCACCGGCATTCAGTACTGTACCAGAAACCGGCAGGTAAGTAAATGTGCCAGCAACACTTGCTGTTGCGTTTAACTGCGTAGCTGTTAGTGCCGTGCCATAGGTAATGTCTGCCGGATTTGCCCAGGTAATTACTGGTGTAGCTTTGCTCACGTTAATCGTTACTGTTTTGCTCGTCGAAGCATAGTTCACCGCATCTGTCGGCACGAAATCTACTTTTAAGTTTTGATTTGCACCTGCACTTAAAACCGTGGTTAAATTAGGGGTGTAAGTCAGTGTACCCGGAATACCTGCTGTTGCGTTTAACTGCGTAGCTGTTAGTGCCGTACCATACGTAATATCTGCCGGGTTCGCCCAGGTAATTACTGGTGTAGCTTTGCTCACGTTAATCGTTACTGTTTTGCTCGTCGAAGCATAGTTCACCGCATCCGTAGGCACGAAATCTACTTTTAAGTTTTGATTTGCACCTGCACTTAAAACCGTGGTTAAATTAGGGGTGTAAGTCAGTGTACCCGGAATACCTGCTGTTGCGTTTAACTGCGTAGCTGTTAGTGCCGTACCATACGTAATATCTGCCGGATTTGCCCAGGTAATTACAGGTGTAGCTTTACCTACATTAATGCTTACTGTTTTACTTGTCGAAGCATAGTTAACTGCATCTGTCGGCACGAAATCTACTTTTAAGTTTTGATTTGCACCGGCACTTAAAACCGTGGTTAAATTAGGGGTGTAAGTCAGTCTACCCGGAACACTTGCTGTTGCATTTAACTGCGTAGCTGTTAGTGCCGTACCATAAGTGATATCGGCAGGATTTGCCCAGGTAATTACCGGTGTAGCCTTGCTCACGTTAATCGTTACCGTTTTACTTGTCGAAGCATAGTTTACCGCATCCGTAGGCACGAAATCTACTTTTAAGTTCTGATTTGCACCTGCATTCAGCACCGTACCAGAAACCGGCACGTAAGTAAATGTGCCGGCAACACTTGCTGTTGCGTTTAACTGCGTCGCTGTTAGTGCCGTGCCATACGTAATATCGGCAGGATTTGCCCAGGTAATTACCGGGGTTGCCTTGCTAACGTTAATCGTTACCGTTTTACTTGTCGAAGCATAATTCAGCATATCCGTAGGCACGAAATCTACTTTTAAGTTCTGGTTTGCACCTGCATTCAGCACCGTACCAGAAACCGGCACGTAAGTAAAGGTGCCAGCAACACTTGCTGTTGCGTTTAACTGCGTAGCTGTTAGCGCCGTGCCGAAAGTAACATCTGCAGGATTTGCCCAGGTAATTACTGGTGTAGCTTCACCCACGTTAATGGTCACCGTTTTACTCGTCGAAGCATAGTTCGCCGCATCTGTCGGCACGAAATCTACTTTTAAGTTTTGATTTGCACCTGCATTCAACACCGTACCTGAAACCGGCAGGTAGGTAAAGGTGCCGGCAACGTTTGCTGTAGCATTCAGTTGGGCAGCCGTTAATGCCGTACCATATGTAACATCTGCCGGATTAGCCCAGGCAATTAGCGGTGTAGCTTTACCTACATTAATGCTTACTGTTTTACTGATTGAATTATAGTTCGCCGCATCCGTCGGAACAAAATTCACATTTAAGGTTTGATTAGCACCTGCAGACAACACTGTGCCAGAAACCGGCGAATAAGTAAATGTTCCGGGAACGCTTGCTGTAGCATTTAATTGCGTAGCCGTTAATGCTGTACCATAGGTAATATCAGTTGGATTAGCCCAGGTAATCACCGGCGTAGCTTTAACAATACTGAAATTAACGGTAGTGGAATTTCCTGCAACATCAGTGGCAACGAGTACATAGTTACCCACCGCACTCACATTGGTATTATTTGTAAAAGGATTTCCATTGAGCGTTCCGGTGCCGTCGTTAAATGCAACAAGCCTGGAAACAGGTGCCGTATAAATGTCATTATTTGTAACCCCTGTTACTACAGGCGCCGTCAGATCAATTATGATGGAAAATGCTGATGACGCAATACTTGTATTTCCGGCCACATCAGTGGCTTTGACAGTAATGTTATGGCTTCCGGCCGCTAGTGATGAGCTCGTAGTGATCGACCATAACCCACCTGTAGATACTCCACTTCCTAGTTCGGTTGTGCCATCTGTATCATAAAGTCTCACCGTAGCTCCAGCTTCTGCCGTTCCGGTGAAAGTGGGACTGGTGATATTGGTAATTCCATCTGTAGTGGAAACACCGCTGTCGCTTCCGGCAGCAAAAACGGGTTTGGCTGGCGCTGCAGGAGATACCCTATCAATGGTTATCGACCGGGCTCCAGATACCGGACCTGTATTGCCCGCAGCGTCTTTTGCCGTTGCAGTAATACTATGCCCGCCAATGCTGAGTGGTGTACTTACTGCAATGGACCAGTTTCCTCCTGTTGCTAACGCAGACCCAATAATTGTACTGCCATTATCATATAAAGTTACAGTAGTACCAGGTTCAGCAGTTCCTGTAAAAGTTGGTGTGGTTACATTGGTAATTCCATCTGTAGCCGACAGACCACTATCGCTAGCCGCGATTAGAAAAGGTACTGATGTTATAGCCGGTATCTGCGTATCGAAAGTTAAGGCCTGGTTTGGACCAGCGCCTCCTGTATTTCCGGCAACATCGGTATAACTTCCAGCCGCTATCGTAATACTGGCCGCCCCATTGTTCGTGTTTGCAGCAGGCGTAAAAATTGCTGTTCTGATTAGTCCAGCACCCGAAATGCCACTCAGCGTACCACCCGATACTGTGATATCACCCGAAGAACCATCCCAGGTAAAAGTATTTCCCGGGTTTTCGCTAAATGTAAAAGTAATGGTAGCTGTTTCCCCAGCTTTCAAAGCTACACTACTGCTTGAAATGGTAACAGATGGTGAAGTTAGATCAACAGTAATACTTAGCTCTCCCGAAAGTGCACTGGTTATGTTGCTAGAATTGGTAGCAGTAGCCGTAAATTTATGAACCCCTGCAGTTAAAGCAGTGCTCAGCGTAATCGACCATGCACCATTGGTAGCTAAAGTTGAACCCAGTAGCGTTGCCCCTTCATATAGTTTAACTGTAGCGTTCGCCTCTGCAGTTCCTGTAAATACCGGGCTTACTACATTGGTAATCTGATCTGAATTGGATATCCCAGAATCGCTGCTTGCCGCCAATAATGGTGTGGAAGGCGCAGGGATGATTGGTTTCAGGATAATCACCTTGCCTCCGTTTATTCCATCATCTCCATCCACAACAAATAGGGATGAATTGGTTTCTGCTATTCCCCATGGATAATAAAATCCATTTTGACTCAGGTTGTTTTTGATGATTGTCGCCCCACCGGCAGCACCGTATTTCGTTAATTTATACTGATTAGCCGTGCCGCTAAATTCACTGGCATACAGGTTATTTTGTGCATCAACAGCCAATGCCGAAGGATAACCGCCAGCAGATAAAACAGATTCTGTTCCTGATGATGTAATTTTAATAATGCTGCCCTTATCTACCCCGTCAAATGGCGCCGCGATGTATGTAGTGCCATTTCCATCAACAGCCAATCCTGTAATGTACGAATAACCAGCCCCAACATTAAAACCTGCACGAATCATGGTTGCAGTGCCTGGTGAAGCTCCGGTGGCATATCTTACAACATCGTATTTATTAGTTGCTCCATTATATTCTGATACATAAAGCTGATCATTGGCAATGGTAAGTGCCGTAAAATACTTTCCGGTAAGAAACGAAGTTGAACTGGTGTAATTTCCCGCTGCCGTTACCTTAATAATTTCTCCGTTTTTATTCGTATCAGTAAAATCAGTGGAGAGGTACACATCGCCGTTAGAAGCTACCGCAAGGCCCCAGGGAAACTCCTGAGCCCCATGTGTAAGCCCTGTATATACCACCACTGGCGTACCCGCCGGATTGGTTAAAGGATTGGTGTACTTTACCACCTCATAGGTTTGTCCATTGGTGCCGCTTTTCACACGGGTGACATAAATATTGTTAGCGGCATCTTTCGCCATCGCACTATAAAGCCCGCCCTGTTCGAGGGTAGTTTCAGCGTATTGCGCCAGCGCAGGAATAGCCAAGGACAGAAAAAATAGTATAGCCGATAAGACAATACCTTGTTTTGTAAAGAATCTCTTCATTTTGGAGCGTGTACTAAACGGATAAATAGGGGTTTTGCCAGCCACTCACAGTTTCCTGATACAACAAAGAAGTATCAAATCCTACTGCTGATGTTTGGGCAATGATTGTTTGGTTTATATTTTGGTTATTCGTAATGATTCTGGTAATGTCGATGTTTGGCCGTTGCCTGCCATCGGCATCTACATCTAAAACACCTCTCGGGCCAGTTACGCCCTGGTTTTTTAGCTGCTGTAAAGCATTAGCTGACTCGCCTCTTTTAATTAAAGGCATCATTTCAGCGAGTGAAAGACCGATTTCATAGCCAATCATGCCAAAAACATTGGCTTGTTGTTTACCGAAATCCTCAAAATCTTTTACAAAATTTTGGTTGTAAACGCTTTCATCATTCCGGTTCCAGCTGGAGCTTGAATATACTTTGATGCCGAGGTGTTTCACATCATCAAGCATATCTTCATAACCCATGTTCTCGGCAATCAGTAAAGGAATGGCATCGTAGAACTTACTGCTACGCCATTGTTGCAAAAAGTCGCTACCCATCTTACCCGTAAAAATGGCGTGTACAAAATGGGGCGGATCTTTTTCAAGAGCGGCAAAAAATCCTTCCAGATACAAACCGTCTTTATTGGCCAGATTTTCAGTTAATATCATACTGTTTAGCCTTTCCGCTCCGGCAGCACCGGCACCATCCACAAAGGCCGCATTTAAATTAAAACCTGCTTCATAAATGGGCGCTATGAGCTGACCGTCTTTGCCAAATTCTTTTACCGCCCATTTACCCAGTGCATATTGTGCCTGCCAGAAATTCATGGAAATCAAGCCGATATTTGGGCCGTAACCCGCAGGTGATGGTGCCAGTTCACCCATATCGAAAAACAAACCCAGCTTCTGGTGATTTTCCAATAAGGGACGGATTTCATCCAGTACCTTGATATTCACCATGCCGGTTACCACGTCCACCCCTTCAAAGAAAAGCAGTTTCTGCATGGCTTCCAGAATGGCTTTTGTACCTCCCTGGCCAACATATACCGGTACAAAAGCAAAGTCTTGCTGACTGAGTTTCATTTTCGCAGCCGCACAGTAAATCCCTGCCATTACATGCTGTGCATAGTAAGGATAAATGCCCGAATAGGGCATCAAAAAGCCAACTTTGAGCGGTCTGTTCAATTTAGTTTCTGGACGGATAAATGCCCTCAAGGCAAAAAATATAATTTAAAGCAAGATATGGTTGTAGAATTGAAACAGGCTGCCCGCCTCCGCTTAGCCCTATTGTGACATTTTGTCCAGCTAAAGACGTAGGGTTGCTGGTTCCATTTGTATAAGTATTCAAAGTTGTTGCATTTGGCCCTGAACCCGTTTTCGGGCTTATTGCTAATCTATTTCCTGTGGGTACTGAGCTATTACCTACGCTACTATCAGCAATTTGCCCTAAGACACCGGTATGATTGTGCTGGGGCATTTGATTAATCTGCAATGTTATATTTTCTACTCCTGAAATTTGTCCTAATTGGTATTGGCTTAAACCGGGCACTGATCCATTCGTAGCACCAATAGCCACTCTACCGCGTAGATCAGGCAGAGCAAACGTATTTATTCCATTACCACCATAAGTCGTTCCAACTAATGAAAAAGTAGCTGCATTTTGTGAAATGCTCAGCAACTGACCGTTGCAGTAAGCCCAGCCTCTCATGGCATAATTCCCGGCAAATAGCTTTATTATCGCAATATATTCTTCCATAATTTAGATATTAAAATTGTAATTGTTATTATTTCGAGCCGCCATCAATGACAGCAATTGTTGTTGAGACTGGATTTTGTTAGCTCCCGGTACATGCTGTTTAAAAGCCAAACCTGCCCTTTCTTTTTCTTCACTAAATGCGATGGTAAGGGTTGCAGTTGATAAACCTTTATGGTGGTTACTGCTCAACAATACTTCTTCCTTTTGAGCATTTTTAACGATCCATAATTGACTTTTGCCTTCATTCGCGTTTCCGCCAATTACACAATCCACGCCAATGGAAGATTGCGCCAGGATTTTATTATTGATTCTCGCTTTTTTGTTAAAACCCAGGTGTGCCAGGCAAATTACTACATCACAGTGGTGCTTTTTTTTCAGCAAATGGCTAACTCTGTTCAAAGCCGTTTCTTGATGGCTTACCACCAGGCCAGCAATATTCGCACTTTCACCTACTGCCGTTACGCCTACCTTAAATTTACCATACTGTAGAATTTGATAGGACTTAACCGTTTTTCTTAAAAGCGGGTCTTCAAAATGATAATTACAGCTCAGTAATGGAAAATTGACATAAGGAATCAGCGCTTTAAACGATTCTATACCTTGTAATAAATCAGCAGCGCTCAGGTTTACAGCATGGTAATTGATCTTATTCATGATATCGATGCCCCGCAACTGATCATTCTTATCGTGGCCGGCATTTAGAAAACCACCAGCATCAAACAATAAAGCCGAAACCTCTTCGTTATTAATCGTGTTATGCAACTGGCGAAGCCCCCCGAAATCCCGGTAAGCCGCGTTAACCTTCCCAAGAAGGTCGTTAGTGTACATCATTTTTAACTGTGATTGGTTTACCCCACGGGTATTAATAGATTTCGCAACGCCTGCAAGGGCATCAAGCGAATTTGCCAGTAGCAAGCTACTGCCAACGAAGAGATTTTTCCGAAGGAAAGATCTTCTATCTGTATTCATAAAAGCGTTTGTAAGGAGGATTAATTCTTACAAAGATGTAATAAAATTTTTAGTCAAGATAGCCTTATTTACAAGAGTTTGACAAATGTCATTAATTATCGATAAACATTTGCCCTAAGTAGATTTGAAGGTATAATTAGTCGAAATATAGCCATAAAGAATTCTGAAAAAATTAATTTATCAGCATTTTTTGTATACGCAATCATACACGATATTTTTTCTGTATAGCTGATAACATGTATTTTTTCAGCATCCAGACAGACAAATTAATAGGCGTTTCTCCCGTATGCAACCGAAAATCTGCAGATACAGGCTCGTCAAAATTATCATTTACTCCCGTCAAGTTATAGATTTTATCCTCATGCTGGTCGGGCAGAAAGGCTCGTTGATACAGTCCCTTCGTATCCCTCAATCGCAAAGTAGTGATATCACAATCTATATGTACCAAAAGTGCGTCGTACATGTTTTTTAATAAGGTTCTTGATTCCTGATAGGGATTAATGGCCGAAATGATGATTACATCATAATGCTGATTCATCTCTTCCGCCACGGCACCCAGGCGCCTGATGTTTTCTATGCGGTCTTCCCGGCTAAAACCCAAATCCTTGCATAGCTTTCCGCGGTATACGTCGCCGTCAATCACCGCCACCCGGTATCCTTCAAGGCTTAGTGCTGCTTCGAGCGCATGGGCTAATGTGGTTTTTCCTGCTCCGGATAAACCAGTAAACTGGAAAATTCTAGCCATCAATACGCAACGTTTTATAATATTCTGAATAGGCCGTTTCTGCAATCTCATAACGAAAAGATGCATCCGGGCTTATCTCCGTTTTAAAGGGCCTATCTGGATACTTGCTGTGAAAAGCAATCCTGTCGATCATGGCCGGCTTCAAAAATTCGAGCCCGATAGCCCGCTGGAAATGAGGCACCATTCCCTGCATCCCCCAACGGTAATCATAAAAATGATTGTGTGGAAAGTTTAAGTCATGATAACTTCTCAAACGATCATAATATCCGCCGAGTACTGCTGCTGTGTACAAATTGAAATCCTCGAAGTGAGCCGGTTTAAGTTCCATTCCAAACACCGCAGGTAAAATATAACCCGGAATGCTCTGGATGCCTCTTCTTTTGTAATGCGACGCCAGCACCGCAGCAGGTTCACGGGATAAAAAATAAAAGGGGGTATCCGGGAACCATTCTCTCAATAAAGCATAAAAGTGCAGGTGCCAGCTATCCAGTTTAATAAAGTAATGTTTTTCTCTTCCTGTTCTTTGTTTACCCATCAGCTGAATAGCCGCTAAGAAAACACCCTTAAGTTCCTGCTCCGTTAAAGAGACATCCTTTTCTCGCATCCGCAACACCTGATCAAGCAAAGGTGCTTCCGCGATCACGATATGATCCTGAGCTGCGGCGAGTGCCTGGGATAACAAAGTGGAACCACATCTGGATACATGAAAAATAAAGGCTGTTGGTGTCAAACTTTTCACGCCGGCGGCAGCTTGCAGCAAAAAGGCCAGATCGCTTTGCGGATGGAAGCGGGAGCGCATGCGCATGCGTGCCCTGCAAATTGATATCGTTTCATCAAAGAAAGGTTCCTGAATGTGATGATCACCCAAATCCAGCCAATCAACGTGCCATTGTCCACCCTCAAAACCAATATGATAAGGGATCCAGTTTTTTAAATGCGCCTTCATCTCCCCGCCCTTAAATTTTTAATCAATGCCCGGGCCGTATCAGTATTCATCCGTTCCAGCTCAGCGATAATCTGATCATTGGTTGCTGCATCATATTTTTCGGCTACATGCTCCGCGTCGAAATCATAACCATGTGCTGCGAAAAGCGAATCTGTCCACCCATTCCTGATTCCATCCATCACCAGATGAACCCGAACTTCATTTCCATCATTTTTAATGCTATGCGTTTGGCTAAAATCAATGTACCAGCAACTGCCTTCCTTTAACGCAAGGGTTTCTTCCGCTACCCTAAAAATCACATTTGCATTGGTTTGAACCGGAATATGAATTCGAAAATGACCCTCTTTATAGTTGCAGCCTAAATCGCGGTGTGGTTTAATCTCGCTTCCAGGATGCAAGGCCAGTAAACGGATGGTTTCCTTATCACATCTCCAGGCATCAATCACCTCTTTGAAATAAGGTAAGCGATCCAGCAGTGGGGTATCCTGATAGATTGAAACCCCGTAATTGGCATAAATATCTGCTTCCCGGCCACTGCCCGAACGCAAAGAGATAATTTGCCAGCATCCCTGATAATCTTTTTGATTAAAATGATCGCCCCATTCCTGCTGTAAACAAATGGAAAGTTCTGCCTGGAGCTGCTCCACATCATAATGATGCTTAAACTGGATATAATCTAACAATGGTTCGGGATTTGATTGTAATGTTAGCAAACAGTTTGTCCTTAAGCAAATTATTTCGCAACTTCATATTTTTCCAATTCCCCATCAATGGTATCCATGCACCAGCTTCCTGATCTTCATTTAAATACCACGCCCCAGCCAGACTGTCCCTTTATCCGTACTTACTACGAAAATCACCGCCCAAACGCGACACCAAAACCAAAAGATGAAGCGCTGATCCTAAAAGAAAAAATGTTCCTGTCTTTCTTCCAGATCGGACTTTTTGAAACTTACCAGTTCCTGTTCCAGGAGTGCAGGGATGAAGCACATTTTGAGGAATGGCTGATCGGATTAAAGGGATTGGAAACACATTTAAAATCCATTCAGGATTTCAATAAATGGCTCTATTCGGATATATCAGAAAACGATATGACGCTTCCCCAGCTCCTTGATGAAGAGAATATGGATTTCTGGAGGAAAAACGGATACCTGAAAATTTCCGGACTGGTACCCGAACAGGATTGCGAAGAAGTAATTACTTTTATTGAAACGAGCTTAGGCATCCAAAGCGATAATCCCAAAACCTGGTATCAGCCTCATGAATTATTGCAAGGCATGATGTTCCAACGCTATCAGGCGGCCTGTATTGATAAAATCCGCCACAACGCCAAGCTGAAAGCAGTATTCATGCAGCTCTATGGCGGCAAGAATATCGTTCCGAATGCCGAAAAACTAAGCTATAATCCGCCGGAAAATACTCACTACCGCTTTGCCGGAACTCCGCTTCATTGGGACATTGATTTTAGCAGAGGCATTCAGTACCACATTCAAGGCCTGGTTTACCTTAACGATGTTCCTGCAGAAAGAGGCGCATTGACATTGATCCCTGGCTTCCACCACGAAATTGACATGTTCCTCTCTAAACACCCCCATCCGGATGTAGCCATCGAAAAGCTGAGGGGAGAAAACCGGCAAATTGCCGTTGCCGGCAAAAAAGGCGATTTAGTTGTTTGGCTCGAAGCCTTACCCCACGCCGCTAGTCCGAATCATTCCGATCAACCCAGGTTTGTACAGTATGTAAGTTTTGGGCTGCTGTAAACACAATAACAATTAAAAAGCGATTTCAATGTGGGTAACTTGGTTCAGTTTTTATCTTTTAAAGCAAAGTTATACATATGAAAAACACCAGATTACCAAAACGATTTCCCAAAAACTAAAAATAATTTCAGCGCTTGAAAAGGGGAAAAATTACATCCATAGATACTGCGAGTCGTAAAGGCGTGATCATTGACGAGTTTAGCTCACCCTAAACGGCCTTGAGGCTGTAGAAATCAAAGCAAGAAATTAGTCACTCGTTTAATTATATTGGGATGTTATGGTTCAACGTATTGAGTGAGGACTATTTTTTTTTGCGTGGTTAAACATGGGCGTGCTCACCAACAAACGACAAAATCATTGAATTTACAGTTCCGCCATTAGCGCTAATTCCAAAGAAACACGTAATGGCAGCTTTACTGATATAATGATTTGTGCTCAAGAAAACCCCTATTGACAGCCGCTCACTTCAAGCCTCGCCTTCAACCTCTCTTCCGAACCGTTTCGAGACGGCCTGCTTAAGTGTGTTTATATTTTGGTTAGCCTCCATCCCTTATCTTTTATGAAACAATATATTCCATTTTGTCTTTAATGAAAAAAATGTAAAAATTCTTCACAGATGAGTCGGTAGAATTGGTTTTTTAAGATAAAGATGTATTAAAATCTGATACTGGTTCCAATAAAGCAAGATCGCCCAGCGTCGGCCTGAATACCATAATTCAGTCCTCCGTCTAGCTTTATTCCTTCCGATACTTCCACCTGCACTGCGGCATTAATGTAATTCGACCAGTGATGGGATTTGAAGTCATAAGTATAATAACTCTCGGCTATACCGTCAACTTTTTTAATAAGCTGGTGGCTAAGGCTTACCGACTGGAGAAATTCAGTGTGCATACCTGAATCCTCTTCATCTTCTAAATGGTCGGCCTCAAGTTGAAAACCAAGCTTCCAATCACCCGCAAGTTTTAACTGCATAGGAACGATCAGACCATACTCATATCGAGAATCTTCATACCCAGAGGTCGGAAAACGCATATAGGGCATGGCAGCGAGTGCAAAGTTTCCCCGTTTATTTCCTAGAAAATTCTGTTTCAGCCGGAGACTTAAGTTTCCAAAGCCGTGACTGCGCTCCAGCTCTTCGCCGGGTTCTGATTTCACCTGCCAGACGATGGGTTCCGCGCCGAGCTGAAGCTCGGTTGTACTGCTAATGCCAGCCTTTAGATAAAAATTATTTGCAAAGAACTTGGTGGTAGATTCTTCCCCTACCCTCTTCTGCACAGACCGGAACAGATCAGACTCAAACTGGAAATGTCCCGCATCAACGGTATGTGCTGATTCGGTCACGTCTGGCCGATCTGTTTCCATTTCTGCCATGGACGCAGCCGGAACTGGATTAAGAAGCGAATAGCTTGATTTCTGTGTGCGCTGTGCCGAGGTGCTGCCAGCAAACAACACTACAAACAGAAAGATGAGGAAGTTTGACTCTGTACGGTAAATTTTAATGCTCATTTTGGAAAGTATAATGTGGACAGACGAACAACAAGATAATTAGCAATCCGGTTTAGATTTTTTGAGGTATGAGAACTTAACTATTGTTACCAAGGATAAAAGCAAGATCATATTGATTGAAAAACAAATGTCTGATTGGCAAAAAGGAAAATTAAACGGTGTAGTGGTAAGATGGAACTTGCTGATGCGAATTACACCGAAGCAATGATCATGGAATTTAGCGAAGAGACAGGCGTTGATACTTGTCAAGATCAATGGTATAAGTTCGGTACGATGACTTTTATTAAAGATATATAGGGGGAGAAGCTAAAGTATCGTAGTTCAAAATGTTTGACAATGTGGTTTACGATTGTATTACCAAGGAATCGAAGGAGATATTAAGGGTCAATACTGATAAATGCCTTGATGGTTTTTCGTGCATGCATAATTCACATATTCTCATTCCTTTGGCATTGAGTGATGAGTTTAGGTATACATCATTGGTCGGTTAAATAAATAAGCTACCATCCTCTGTTCCATTCTGACTGGTCGACAATAACTTGATACCAAAAAATGAAACTAGGCCAATTGTTACGCCTACAAATATTGCTGCTTTAAATGGTGACATGATATAATAACGCTTCAATTAAATTTTTGTTTTGCCTCGCCACCTTAATTGTTTGCGGGGAAAGCCCGATCAAGCCATACAGAAATGTGTGGCTTTTTTTATACTATCACCTCTGGCGCTTTAGACACATAATTTCTATCATACAACCGATCGCCATTAACGCATGCAAAAACACGGCATATAATCTTAAATTTAATGGCATTCATTGTTGACATTTTGTTTTTTTTATCTATTTCGACTCTCCTTTTATAATAAGCTTTAATTTCAGGATCATGCGCTATGCAAGTTCTAACGCCGTTATGAAGAAGCGATTTAATCCGTTTGTTAGCGAATTTCGATACTCGTGAATTCTTGATTATACTAGTTCCTGATTTATGCTCAAATGGTGCCACCCCACAATAGGACGCAAATGTTCTGGCAGTGGTAATTGATTTGAATTCATTTGAGTGGATAAGAATTTGTAGTGCAGTAACATCACCAATACCCATAACTGAAAGCATGATTTGCATCAGCCTGTTACAGTGAACATCGTTTTCCCATAATATCTTGATGCGATCGTCGATTTTGGTAATTAGATCATTAATTTTGTCAATTGAGGGTTGACAAAGATCGATATTTGCTTTCGAGATGGATTGATCAATAAATGCATCATCTTCCTCTAATGGAGTGATTATTATAGTTTTAATCTTAACAATACGTTCACGCAAAGTAGATAAACTACTTAGTTCTTCGATAATTTGTCTGCGTGGCACCCATAATTTTAGTTCTTGCAAATTTTTGATTAAATATCTTGCAATTCGTGCCGCATCTAGTTTGTCGTTTTTACCTCTAATAGTACCAAGAGAATTTTTGATGCGTAATGCTGGTTCAACTACAACTTTAGCCTTCATCTTTATTAAGGTTTTCATGAGAACAATCCCATAAACGCCAGTAACTTCCATTCCAAAAACTGCGTATCTAAGTTTGAATCCGGGTATTTGATTCAAGCTATTTACAAAATCGATTATCGATTCGACGTTATTGGATACTTTTCCATTATTTACATGCCCGCCACCATATCTTACGCAATAATTAAATGTCGCTTTTGCAACATCAATTCCGATAAAGTATTTAATAACTGATAGCGCTTTTGACTTCATAAATCTCTGTAAAATCAAATCACTCTAAAGTCCTTAAATCCCTTATAGATTTCACTAATTTTGTGGAAAGGTCGCTTCTTCCATGATATAAGAGTTATTTTTGAGCCTAATATTTTTGATGGGTTTTTCCTATAAGTAATACTAGGTTTTTCTCAAAAATAGTTATATCAAAGGTTGAGTGATTTGATATTTGAATATAGTAAGAATAATACAATTATCAACCTAAAATCAGATACTTATCGCCTCATTCGCCTGAAGACAAACACGCCTGCAACTAACACAGCTCCATAGGCATAATGATCGAGATCGCATTGAACAGGGGGATTTAAAATTTCGTAAGTCCACTCATCATAGGTTTGGCCTAATGCTGCAAATTGACAGGTGCCTATTCCAGTACGAGTTATGAGCCTAACTCTAGGACAAGCTGGGGCAGAAGTTAAGAAACCGCCTCTGTTTCTCGTATAAAGGAAATTGAAAACAGAGTTTCTTTGCGTGTATAGGGTTCCAGTTGTAGTTGATCCGTCAAGGCATCCATTTTGGGCGATTGAATCTGTACAGAGAAACAATAATGCAAGCAAAATAAATCTTTTCATCTTATAACAAACGAAAATTGACTTATCTCAATTTTTCTATTTGTACAATGAACAAAAAATGAACAGAAAATTTAAGTTTTTCAGAGAATGAACGAGGTCATTTATATACAATCACTCAAGGTGGTTTTTTATTTCTCCAATAATTCAGCCCGAGGTACCTCAGAGTTGAAGATCATTAATTCATAATCATAGCTGATGTACTCGCCAGGTTTCGCGGGTTCTTGAACAGGAAACGAAAGGTAAATCATACCGATCAATAATATAAAGGTTAAACCGAGACTAAGCAAGACCTTAAAAGCATAATTACTGAATTCTTGATCTGTCATAATTTGAACTGGTTAATTTATCCCCTGCTAAATAAATAACAGGGGATGTATACTTTCCTCGCGAAAGCTGAGGGCCGTCATCCTGTGATCCTCAAGACTGTATTGTCTACCACAATTATAGACATTCTCAAGTTAATCAACAATACTCAAATTTAATATACCCTGCCAAATCCATGACAGGGTATTAGAATACTAGTTAAGTGTCATCCCACTAGTTTAAGGTTGACATAAAATTAATGATAAAATATTTAATTAAAATGCTTGAAATAAAAATGTATACTAAAATGTATAACTACCTAATGGGCGGTGTATTTATCACCCGATAAATTCTATTGCCGGCAAATTGCCCGACATTTAATCTGCTTTAGGCTACCAAAGTCCCTAAAATTACATTTTAACTTAATATATCCTAGTTTGAAAACTACAAAGCCCTGCATTGTACTGCAAGGCTTTACTCTTATTAAATCATCCCAGACTGTTAAGAAAAAGGCTATCTCAAGACAGCTTTAATATTATACACTAACCAAATGTATGTTTTCACCATAGGTAGATGAATGGTATTACAACTCTTATGAGAAGTAAGTGTTTTGGCTATATTATTTTTTTTGAATCGACCTCTGCTGCTATAAAACTGCTCCTCAAACTCTGCAATATTTTGTTCTCAAGTTTTTTTAGCAACTTCTATCGGTCCTTTTATTATGCTTGGAACTTTGTGTTTGCGACGTGGCATGCCAATACAACAAGGAGGAATCCGCGTTTATTTTATCGGTGATCTTTCGGATCCCAGAAGATTGCACTAAAGTTTTGCACCTGCTCATCAAACACCACAACTCCCTCACTCTAGAAAAGTTCGTGCACAGTAATATTAGTGAAGTGGTCTCGGCCGGTCAATAATCCCGAACGGTTAACAACCGATGAGCAGGAAGGTTGGATGAGTTAAATGTGAATGATTCATTGCGACTCCAGCTGATCTGGATGATTGGGCAGAACCCAAGCAGTGCGCTATAGCTCCATAAGTAGTTACATGTCCCTCGGGGGTGAGCGCTACGATTTCATAAACTTTTTCCTAGAACTCCGGCAAGTCGATGAAACAATCCCATTCTACTTTGGTTTTCGATTAGGCTTGCCATATGACATTAACGCAAGTTAGTGAACTGGAAGAGTGGTTTAAAAATGCACCTCATACAGATATGCCCGTATTCCTGAATGCTGCAGTTGAGGTGACCGATTAAGATCTGTTTCTGGAATTGCATTTTTTTCCAATGAGCACAAAACCTGATTCGAAAATTAACTCCCCTATCATATTGGATTGCAGCAAATGAAGTTGATTACAGAAAGTTATATTTAACCGGCTTCATCAATATGCTTTCCCTCTGATCCGGCAGTATTCCCGTCAAATAATTGCGATCTCTAAGACAAACGGTTGATTAGTAGAAAGCCGAGACTGGAAAGGTTAAGAAGTCATGAGATATGGCCCTTGTGTTGTTGCCAACCAATTTTGCGTTGTTGGAAAGGCGTTAACCTTGCCGAAAAAGATTTACGATGACTCAAATCTGTTATTTCAAATATTTGAAGAGAATCAGCGCAAAATGCTCCTCATTATCGCATCTGCTATTCAAAATAATTATCTGGAGCCAGATCCTGCATTTATTAAATTCCTGGGGAATAATATTGACGGAGAAACAATAGTAATCTCACTTTAGGTTTCAATGAAGAAAGCAAACATCCAGTTTTTTTTTCGATTCTATTATCTTAATGAACGGCCTAGCAGAAATAATAAGTCCAAGCCAAACAAAGTAAAGTCCACTAGACGGGAGCGAGTTGATAGCCGCCCACACTCCAGAATCGCAGGCGCCTGCAAATACTTCGGTTAGACCGAATGGGATGTAAGATGGAAATTAGCAGGGAATAACTTTATGCTTAATAGGGCATCGATAAATACCAATGATGATGACGAAGAAGGCTTTTCTGTAGATGGAAGTAATGATGAACAGCCGAAAGAAATGCATGCTAGTGAGTTTTTAAACTAGGCTATTTTTTTTTCTAATCGAGAAATAGGTTACAGGAACGATTATAAGCATTACCCACCAAATGTGATCATCAAGCGGAACGTTGCATGGGCTCTTGAAGGGTGGGGATATATTGGTGTAATATAGCCCATTCTTCGTTGTTCCATTCTCAGTTACTGAACAGGGACCAGTGGAAGGACCAAAAACCTGAATATATGTGTGGACACCACAAGCACCTGTAAAATTCACAAAATTATTTCCATTACCAGGAACGAAGGTTGTTGCGCCAGCAGCAGTAGGTTTGTTGAATACCTTATCGAAAGTATCATATTTGGCAATTAAACAACCCTGACTAAAACATGAATAAGTGCTAAACAATGATATAACGAAAAGTAAAATCAACTTAACTTTCATAAAAGTATTCTGGACAGTAAAATATTAGTGGAAGAATAAATCGGATGCAGACTCGTAAAGAATTCCGCTCTTTAGTAGCAATAGCAAGATTACAAAAGCGAACAAAACGTAAACTACGTTAGTGCAGTATCGTACGAAATTTGTTTCGTGCAATACATAGCATGTCTTCAATGAGAGCCATTGAAAAGCTGAGTTTAAAGAATTCATACAACGGGATAGACACTATATACAATGAAGATAGACAGAATGTTTTAAAATATTTACCTCAACGATGAAATCGTAACCCTTTAGGTACTTATCACGAGACAAATACTTGGCTGCCGTTAAATTTAGGTAGTGAACCAATAGGTCTTGATTCAGTGAACTAAGAATGTACATAAGTTCAAAACATTTCAGTTGTGAAAATTCGCTAATTCTGGGTTTACAAAAGCTTTTTTTGATGCATCTTTGCGAAATGTCTATTCCTGGTCTTTTTTCAGCAACACTTTTTGTGTTGGCGTGCTGTGCTGTAAACTGTTTTTCGCAAACCGGCTGTTTTGTACCTGTCGCAGGAAGCGCGGGAAGGAGCACCGTAGATATGATATATACAGCGCCGCAGCCTGGTGAGTCTCCAGGGAAATTTTATACCACTGCAATCGCTTATCGATTAACTTGCCCGCTGGAGCTAGTTCGTTGATAACTTACGCTTCCAATGTTCAAGATGCAATCCCATCAGCGGGTTGTTGGGTTGATTATAAAAATGATGGTAGTCCAACGCAGTATCCTAATAATTATTACCAGAATGGTAAGGTGGTTACCTTCAATGTTAGACAATGTCCTATTGACGACTATATTCCCTTAATGTTCTTTGGAGTGGCAGGCTTGATTTTATTCAGGAGGAAGATTGCATTCCAATGAGTTTTTCTAGGCCTACAAAACTTGTAGCTAATTTATAATATGCCCATGTACTATATAGAATGATTCTTTAAAACCAATGTTTGAGATGATTGTCTCTTAAACGTCCCGTTATTTTTTTCTAACCTAAAATTAATGTAATGAGAACGGGAATAGTATTATCCTATAATAAAGAAGTGAAATATGGTTTTATTAAAGACCTGAATGGCCAAAAAATTAGGTTTTATAATGAAGATGAGATGGATTACTGTGCAGGAGATATCGTACAGTTCAAAATCGGAGTGATGAAAAACAGACCCCTCGCGATCAATGTAATTTTAATTGCCAAGAAGGTTAACCGGTATTCTAGTGATTGCTAAAATTAGAGCCCTCCCCTATTGGGCGGGGCTTGGAGTTATGCTAATGCCTTGTCAAATTTTTTATAATTCTTTCATAGTATCTAGAATTCGTCAAAAAGCAATTCATGTTTTATTTTGCTAAAGATATCAGCATTATCAACTTGTCGATATCTATCGTATAGGCTTTTCAAGAACTCCTTTGTGCTTTCGACTAAATACGGAATGAATAGCAAGAGCGTAAGACCACTGGAGGCTTTATGCCGGAATTTCTTTTGCGTGCCAGGCATCAAACCTAAATTTGTACCGGATTAAGTCATAATATTGACCTTAACTGCTTAAGTTTGTTTTTTGTAGCGTGGCAAAAACCGGATTCTTCCACTGAATGTAACCTAACCTCCCACAGAGTTCCTTTACAAAATATTCAATATCACCGGGAACATCGTTCACTACCTGAAAGCGGACTTTATATTTCGCCGTGTAACTGATGTAGATGATCAGGTCATCAGAAGAAAATCCACGACCGGACAAGGGCTTAAGATGCTGCTGTTCCAGTTCTTGTGCAAGGCGTTGAAGTCTATCGTTCATTACCTTTGCCAATTGCTTTTGAGGTATGAAGTCGGTCTCGAAAATAGGTAAGACGGTTACAGTCATACCACAAATATAATTTTCAGACAGAAATCTGCAAATCAGTTCCAGTAACGACCTGAAATACAGATTTTAAATTTTTTTAGGCTCAGCAGCGATTCCCTATTAGGGTATCCAAACCCGAGATAAATACAAAATTTTGTGTTTATAACCTCCATTGTCAACATTCTCATTCACTTTGCTGATGAAATAGATTGATCCTGTTGACCGAAAGAAATATCACAACATTTTTAATGGCACAAGAGAATCCGATCTTACTGTAATAAATAATTGGCCATGCGTAATGGAATACCAGAGTATAAAATCGAAGCGCAAGAAAGCTATCCGTACTTTTTTTGTTCAGTGGTAAAATAAGCGGTTCTACCGTTAATCTTTTCTGATTTGATGGGATAACCCGTAGGCGATTTCTTGATATGGGCACCATGAATGTTCATGAAGTCCCGCAGCTCCCCCACCAGTTCATTTTTGTTTTCCGCTCCAATTTTTGATATGGCCTCTTTCAACACCTTTTTCATCGAAACATGAAGTTGCTTTACCACTTTTTCCGGAATCTCCCTCGCAACTGACAGGGGCGAAATACGTGCATCCCAAAGGATTTCATCTGCATAGGAGTTTCCGATTCCCCTGATCGCTTTCTGATCCATGAGTACTTCCTTGACCTTCCTGGAACGCTTGGAGAGCAGCACACCTAATTCCTTCTCACTGATCAGCAGGGCATCTGGAACAACATTTTCTTTCGGATTCATTGTCAGGCTAGCCTGCTTAAGCAGATCAACAATTGCAAAACCCTCTGCTCCTGTGAAATGAAATGCGGCAATGGTATGTTTGGGCAGTTCCTGGTCAGCTTTGATTTCTTTTAACTCGCCTCTCAACATCAGATGTAAGCCTAGCATGCCGGAATTCCCGAAGTGGAACTGGAGGGTCTTCCCCACTCTGTCTACCCCTGTTAGCTTTTTGTTTTCTACTGCCTTTTTGAGTTCAGTGCCGGAGACATTAAGTTTTTTATCAACTATTATCTCCATCGATTTTAGTAATTTACCTTCAAAGCGATGGCTTAAGGTACGGGCAAAAACAGTTAAATCCGGAAGTTCAGCCATGACAAAAATTTAGACGCTTAAGTATTCTTTAATTTTAACAACGGAGTCACCATTTAATGCGATAGCTCCTTTTAGCAGATCAGGGCTAACCTGGAATTGTTCTGCCCAATAGCGCAAGTCTTTTTCATCATCCGCATTAATTTCCCGCTGATCAAGAGGTTCAAGGGTATCAGAGTCATCTTCTATCGCAAACCGCTCAGTTTCTCTAGTAGAATGCTGCGTTGCCTCCGTAGTATTTCGTTCGTTATCTTCCATCTCTTCAAACATTCTATATTTCTACTTTTATTAGCATTCAAAACAGGTCTTCATCCGGATGGGTAAGCAACTATATTAATTTACGCCCACCATTACGAAATAGGCCTCTTCTTCCTTTTTAACCAGGAGGTCAAGGTGTTCTTCAAAATCCACGAGGTTCATTACCTCATCTTTCAAAAAGGTACTGAATACCTCGATATCCGTATTAGAATCAATAATAACTTCAAGGGTTTCACTTCCTTTCCAATGAGTTGCGATGATTTCCGGATAGGTGCCCATAAGCAATGAAGAAAATCCTTTTCTGGAAAAAGCTTCAGAAATATTTCTGGCAATCTCCCAGACATAAGGTTCTAATTTATCATCTTTTGTATTCCATTGTAGTCCCTTATCTTCATCCTGCCACATGTTTCCGATATATTCTCCGTTGAGGTGTACCAAATAACATCCTCCGCTTTGTTCAACTGTAGCCTGAATATCTCCTGACACACCAGGTATGGTAAATATGAACCTTTCCATGTTGAAGTAGTTATTATTGTCGTGTTCAATATCGTTTAACAGCGAAGGCCCGTTGTTTCGACTGGTTTTCTTTTTGTATAGCAGGTAGGCTGAAGTAAAGGCGAAGACCCCGATGGCACCGATAACCAACCCTTTAAGCATTCTACCGGATTGAAAATTCTGAATGTTATTCATTAGCGCTTTTATTGAAGAGAACATTTGTTTTGAACATAAGTTTTGCATTTATTCTAGCATAATAGAAATGCAGAGCTAGGAGAATTGTGACTGCGCATCACCAATAACCTTCTGCATGTCAATACCTTCGCCCAGTATGCCGCCAAAAATATCTCCGGTTTCTTTTAGCCTGGAAATCGCATTGAAAATGGTGAAGTCCTTCATTTTTAATCCTGGTTTGACTTCCTCCCAATCCAATGGCATCGATACTGTGGCGCCAGGTTTGGGACGTAGGGAATATACGCCTGCTATGGTCGCACCGGGCCGGTTTTGCAGGAAATCAAGATACATTTTCCCTCCACGATTTTTTATTGCCCGCTCCAGGGTAGTAAACCTTGGAAGCATCCTATTGACCTGGCGAACGATCAGATTGGCAAAAAGCTGGCTTTGCTCGTAAGTATACTTTGCACCAAGAGGAATGTAAATATGAATTCCGGTTGATCCCGAGGTCTTGGGATAACTGGTTATGCCAATCGACTGAAGGATCTCATGAGTCACCCGTGCGGCTTTTATCACCTGCTCAAAGGTATTCTTATCGGGATCAAGATCAATCACGCAATAATCAGGATTCTCAGGAGAAGAGGCCCGGCTAAACCATGGATTCATTTCAATACATCCCAGGCTCGCCATCCAAAGCAGTGTAGCCCTGTCACTCCCTAAAAGATAACTTTTCTCCTCTCCCTTCTCATTGGTATGAGGCATGGTCAGGGCCCATTCGGGCGCATTTTCTTTTACATTTTTTTGGTAGAAACTCTGACCGTGTATGCCCCCCGGATACCTGTTCAAAGACATCGGCCGATCTTTCAGGTAAGGAACCATCAAGGGCGCGACCGCATCATAATAATTAAACATATCGCGTTTGCTCACCTTGTCCTCCGGCCAGTAAAGTTTATTTAGATTTGTAAATTTCAGCAGGTGTCCATCAACCTTTTTTTCTTTGGTATCATCTTCACCTTCCAGTAGCGGTCTGATCTTCGATAGTTTCTTTATAGGAAGATTAGGCTTGGCTAGATTGCTTTTTGTCACGGAAACCTTATCATCATCGCTGTTCAATTGGTGGTCGAGCTTAACTTCATCAACAATCGCTTCAGCATCTTTTTCCACTTCAAGAATGATTTCTTTTGGATCCTTATCTTTTCGAAGTCCTTTAAATGATGCCTGACAAACTTTACCATCACTGGTGAGTTCGGCAAACTCGATTTCGCATATTAGTTCGGGTTTTAGCCAGGTTGGCTTTGCCCCCAGTCTCTGTGGCCGAAACTGTGAGGGTTCATCCACATCAGGAATCGTTTCAAAGGGACAGATCTTAGTCGAAATGGGTTCGAAGGCTATCATGAGTTCTTTCTGTGTCGTCTGATTAAAACCTGTTCCGACTTTGCCGATGTAGTGGAGCTTTCCTTTTTCATCATATACCCCAATGGCCAGGGCACTGAAATATTTCTCGGTTCCTTCATTCCTGGTAAAACCTCCAATAATAACTTCCTGACGTCGTTTTGCTTTGATCTTGAGCCACTCTCGGGACCTGCTGTCAGAGGAATAGTAACTATCCGCACGTTTTGCAATAATACCTTCAAGATACATACGTTTTGCAGCATCAAAAAAATCAATTCCCGAGGTGGAATAAGCCTGGCTGATCTTGATCGTATCATGGCCGCTGGGCAAAATCTCTTCTAATATTTGCCTCCGCTCGGTGAGGGTCTTATCCAATAGCGAATATCCTTCGAACCAGAGGATATCGAATACGTAGTAGTGAAGTCTAGCTTTTTTCTTGATTTTCCAGTTTTGTAGCGCACCAAAATCAGGGGTTCCATCTTCTTTTAAGGCAACAATTTCACCATCCAGTATCGCCCTGAAATTAAATTCATCCATCGCCTCACGCATGGCATCAAACTGGGTAAACTCGAGGTTATTTCTCGAAAATATTTGCGTCCGGCCTGGATTAAGATAGGATATCGCACGGTAGCCGTCCCATTTGATTTCATAGATCCAGCCCGGTTCATCGAATGGCTGATCAACCAGTGTTGCTTTCATAGGCTTAATGTCCTGTGGCATTTCTTGCTGTTCCGCACTGCCTGGGCATTTCGGCAAAAATGGCCAGCCGTTCCGCATTTAAACTGTCACCCCATTTCGCTTTAAAGTGACCACCTGTTTCGGGACAAACTGGCCGTTCTGATCTTTTGATCAGCTTTTTTCGCAACTGGCTTTCGGGAATAATTTTTCGATTTCTGCATAAAATAAAGGCTCCTGGGAGCATATCTACTATTCGGGATGGACTACGGTCACTTCGCTGTTTTGAAGGGGGTATGGCGTTTTTTTACGCGTTACCTTGCCTTTAGAATGGATTTTGATCGCTAGAAAGGTCTGAATTGAGGATAAATCCGGCAGTAAGATGGATTAAACCGAAAAGTCCTGAGGGAAATGGATTTGGATCCGAAGTGTATATTTGTTCGGAGGGAAAGGAACTAGATACGCATCATCCGGTAATCAAATTGGTGGCCAGTTTGGCCCGAAACAGAGGGGTCACTTTCACTGAAATACACACAATGGATAGTCAACACAGCTGGTGTCAACGGTATCTCTATCATTCCTTCGACTTTTATACATTGGTGAGCCATTAGGCAAAGATAGTCCCTTGTGAACCCAATTTACTAGTTTGTAATTGACTACATTTTTAGGTGTGATTTTATTTAAAATCCTATACTTTTGTATAGGAACACTATCGATGATAACGGAAGGCGCAATGGGTAACATTAATTCTTGTAGCTCTTCAAGTAATTGACTGTCATTTTTGGCCAACATTACCCGATGGACTCCATACAATGAATAAAAAAACCAGTTAATCTTGGCAGCTTCGTCTGAAGGATGGAAAAAGCGAACATAACCATACAATTCGGTAAAGGCTTTTAGATTTGTCTCTTTCTGTTTAAGTGTTTGCGCAGAAACAAAAACGGGGACGTAAATAGACAAGAAGGTGATGAAACACCTAATTCTGATTGCGATCATACATACTAAAATTAAGCACAAGTACCAGTAAATAGATGTTAATCTTTGTTAAAAGATTCGTTAAGAATATCTTGAAATTCTTAGGTATTGGAACAAGATTTAGAATTTTGATCTCTGTTGTGATCGTTATTTAAGGCTCATAGATGGGCGACTAGGAGAATATCGTTACCGCCCAGTCATATAACATAGGTTACCTGAAAACCATTAGCTTTTTAAATTATTTCAACATTAATAAACTAACATACGATGGTGTTATTAATGCAAATTAACGGGCGCCTTTTTGCGCATATATTTCAGATGGTCAATGAATAAAAATTTAACAAGCTTTTAATCGGGTATAGCAAGAAATGATGGCTTAGTGAACAAACCACCGTCATTGCCCCCCTGTTGCCAAAATATTTTTCTCATAACTAATTATCAATCAATGAATTAATAATTAACCAAAATTGGTGCAAAGGGGTCATTCTATTCTGGTTTATCCACACTTGACCCCTTTTCGCCAATTCCGTAAAATAAAGGCAAGTAAAACTTTACATAAAATTTTTTTCTGGTGGAAAGGGGTCAATCAATTCTGGTTAATTGGAACTGCACTTAATAGATTGGTCCAACAAGGTACCTTTTATATTGTGTTTAGAAAGGATTCACTATCCCATCAAATTGCAAGTATCTTTTTCCATTTTTTTCAGGTAAAGATTTACTCTCCCCATCAATAATCATGACTTTTGGAATACTGCTTTGAAGACCAAACCATCTGGGAAGACCTTCTCCATTGGGATTGCCACTTTTGATAAAGTTTAGCAAATAAGACTGGAAGACTTTCGATGTTTCAAAATCTTCACTTTCCCATTTATAACTGTTGTTTAGCTTGAGATTTCCAAGGGCATATTCAATATCTGAAGCATGTACCGCACCCAATATATCTGCATTATGTGATCCTTGTCCGATAAAAGCAGGACGTTCTCTAGAAAACAAATACCGATATACAGGATGACCGTTTGTTTTGCTGTGCACATCAATCCATTTCCATGTAGAATAGGAAATAAAGCGATCGCTTGCGAGGTCAGTAGCCAACTGTGGCACCTGCTCATCTGTGTTCGCATAATACAGAGCAAATATTTCTTGGCTCTTTGAAGCAAAGACCCTATCCACTCCGGCTTTATAATTTTCAACAGTAGGTTTCTGATTAGACAGAATAGCATTCATACTTCGCTCTGCAGTATTCCATCCTGCCAGGAGTGGCACATCCATCTGACGACCGTAGGTATAAGTAGTTAGTGGTTGTTCTACAAAAAAATAACCGTCTACTGTTAAGGGGAACCAGTAATCTTTTGATCTTTTTAATAACTCCTGCGTTGGGATTTTACGTAAGTCAGAGATGCTGTTTGCTCCGCAGGCTTTTACGAATTCGGCGCCTATTTTTTCTGCATTTGCCAGGCTAACAGGAGGTTCGAACCCAAGTATGGAGCCGCTTTGGCCGATCGCACCTTGAAACAATCCTTTTGAAAGCGGTGAACACAGCTGAGCAGAAACGGACATAGAACCAGCTGATTCCCCAGCAATGGTGATCTGATCCGGATTTCCTCCGAATGCTGAAATATTACGCTTGATCCAACGCAGCGCTTCACTCTGATCCTGCAACCCATAGTTACCAGAACTCCCCTGTTTATTTTCTTTGGATAGGTCAGGATGTGCTAAAAACCCAAAAACACTCAGCCGATAATTTATAGTAATAAAAATCACGCCTTTGCTAGCCATACTTTCTCCGTCATACCTGGGTTCTGATCCATCCCCACTGGAAAATCCTCCTCCGTGAATGTAGACCACCACAGGTAAGGACTTACCATCCTTTATCTGAGGTTTCCAGATATTAAGATATAGGCAATCTTCACTTTCTACATCACTCCTGAAAACCATGTCATCGTAAGTATTCCGCTGAGGCGATCGTGAACTAAAAGCCACAGCGTCTTTTACACCAACCCATTTCTTTTTAGGCATGGGAGATCGCCATCTGCGTTCACCCAACGGAGGCTCCGCATAAGGAATACCTTTAAATGCCAGCACACTGCTGGAGAGAACAGTTCCTCTGATTTTACCTTCCTTAAGCGTGACCAACGTTTCACCGTTCTTTAAAACATCGTTCTGAGCGAATGAAAGGCTCGAAGAAAATAAGAGAAACAACAGAATTATATATTTTTTCATTTCTATCATAATGACCAGATATGGGTAAGCGACGACCCTTTATTTATAGTGTAAGTGAAAGACTGATTATTCTCAACGACTTTTACCAATTGGGGCTCTTCTGAATTATTGGAAATGATAAGCACCCGTTTTCCCTCCGGAGTTAAAAAGGCTACATTACTCACCTTTGTGGTAAGGCTGCTTTCAATTCTATACGATCCGACAGGGACAAATTTAGATGCGTGTGCAATGACATAATAGGCAAGATTGCGAACCACCTTATCTCCGTCTATGGTCACTGCTCCCTGGCATATTGAGCAGCCTCCATTGTCCGTATGAGGATTATAGCTGGGATCTGCCGCGAGATTCCACAAAATCACATTTTTACTCCAGTTCCGTAAGGCACCTACTAATATCCTTCCTACTGGATAGGCGGTATTGAAACCACCATCCTTGCTTACCGCCATCATTTCAGTAAAATAGAGGTTTTTCCCAGGGAAAGCACCATGAACCTTGCCCATGGCAGCCGTCTGACCGGCATATAAATGAAATCCTGAACCATCAATATAAGCTGCCGCTTTCTGATCTGCCAATATTGAAATGGGATATTCTGGACCATCACAATTGTGGTCATAAAGAACGATTTTCGTTTTTATATTCTTGCGTTTAAAGTTTGGGCCCAGATGATCACGGATGAAACGCAGCTCTTCTTTAGCCAAAAACTGCATGCTGGGTGTATTGCCATCATTAAAAGGTTCATTTTGAACAGTCACAGCATCAATAACAATCCCGTGCTTTTTCATGGCCTCTATATATTTCACAAAGTAGTCCGCATAAGTACTATAATATTCATCCTTTAATCTCCCACCCTGAACATTCTGATTTGATTTCATCCATACCGGTGCGGACCATGGAGAACCCATAATTTTTATCTTTGGGGATATCGCTAAAATTTCCTTTAATACAGGCACCACATCTTTTTCATCCTGCGATAGGGAGAAATGCTTTAACCCTGGATCAGTTTCCCCTGCTTTCAGGTCATCATAAGAAAATACGTACTCATTCAGATCAGATGCGCCTATACTCACGCGGATATAACTGATCCCCACTTGGCCAGGCCTGTTTCCAAAAAGCTCATTCAGAAGTTTGCTTCTCTCCGTAGCAGACATCCTGATAATATGCTGAGCACTTCCACCTGTCAGTGCAAACCCAAACCCATCAACAGACTGATATTGTTTTGCTGCGTTAATGTTGATGACTTCCGCCTCATCATTTCCCGCCTCGACAATATTCTTTTTTGATAAAAGCATCGATTTGTCATTGCTGGTTTCCCAACTCTCCACCTTAAGTTGTGCCAGGAGCAGAAGAGGAAATGCATTTAAAAACAAAATTAACAGGAATGCATTCTTGGACGGATAATTTGAAAGGGGATATCGTGGCATAAACTTATACTTTGTTCATACAAACTTAGGTGCAAGCCTTCCATTACTTTAATAGGATTTTAACATTTAATGATATTTTGTCTCTGATGAACATCCAAGTAATGCCTGAATGCCTAATCTGTATGGTTTATGAACCCATCATTTAATCTTCTTGCAAATGCTTTAACCTCGAAATAATCTCCATACAGGCCCTGCTGTTATGATAGGGACATTTCCATAGACCAGCCTTATCCTGTTTCGCCATCAGAGAACCATCCGCATTTCTCCCCCAAAACCACTCACCATTCTGGTGGTCGACTATCTGTTTTTTTGTATAGTTCCATATTTTATCAAAAAGTTCAAAAAAAACTTGATTCTTTGATAATTCGAATGCATTTAAGAAACCAACCATGGCCTCCGCCTGTACCCACCAATGCTTCTCATCATTCCTGTGATTATTCACCGGAGAATATTCATATATCATGGCCTCCTCATCCATACCCTCAGCAGATGCTTCTGCAATTTTAATGGCCAGGCTTTTAAAGTGCGAGATGAGCTCCTGGTGTTTAATCATTTCGGCCGCCTCCAACAGTAGCCATGATGCTTCAATATCATGACCATAAGAAATTTCACTGGATTTCCTGTTCCATTTCTCATCAAAGAAAAGATCAAGGTGTCCGTCTGTATTTATAATGTATTTATTAAAAACACCTAACAGACCAATGATCTGATTTTTTAAATGTTCATCAGGCCATATTTTGTAAAGCGTGGTGTAAGCTTCCAAAATATGGAGATGCGTGTTCATTGTTTTCTTTTCATTGGCATCTTTTTGACTCAACCTTAAATCCGGTACTTGATCCCAATTTTCTGCAAAAGCCTCAAAATAGCCGCCATCTACCGGATCGAAACTATGAGATTCGATATCGCGAAATAATGCTATAGCCAGATCCAATGCCTCATTATCTCCTGTTGCCAAATGATATTCAGAAAGGCCGTAAATGGTAAAAGCGATGGCATAAATCTGTTTTTTTCGATACCTGGGCATTCCCGTATGGTCAAGCGACCAATAAACGCCTCCATATTTTGTATCAATGAAGTGTTCTTTGATATACTGAAAGCCATGTTGGGCTAAATATAAATTCTGCAAATCGCCATTGAAATTGTATGCCGCGGAAAGGCTCCATAAGATTCTTGCATTCAAAACCGATCCCTTTTCAGCATCAGGATTAATTAACTCACCTTCGGCTATCTGACCAACGAACCCTCCAAAATCTAGGTCTATGGTATTGGTCTTCCAGTAATTTAGTATGTTATCAAGTTCAGTTTTGAATTCTTGGGATAAATGCAATAGCTTATGGTCCATTAAAAATATATTTTAAACAAAAATAAATTTTCAAGTAGTTATGTGTTAATACTTTTTTAACATATAAACATTAAATAGCTACATACAGTATCAATACATTTTTATCAAAATCAAATATTTATTTAACATTAAATTTAGGCTTTAAACCCGATTATTGCACGTATTACCATTTAAACTATATTATAAGCCCGATTTACACTGGTATTTATTTACCAATATTCCTCCATTTTCTTAACATGTATATTTTATGATGACGGAATTTTGCTTAATTTAGCACTATACCAAATATAACATGTTAAATAATATGATAAGGGAAATCACACCTTTGACACAAAGTGACTGTCTCACAATTTTTTCACGTACTAAAACCGAATTCGATTTTCCGCTGCATAACCACGATGATATGGAGCTCAACCTTGTGCTCAATGCGCCAGGCGCAGAACGTATTGTTGGTGACCATATTGGCGAAATTAATGATATGGATTTAGTGCTGGTGGGATCCAACTTATCCCACGGATGGTTTACACATAAGTGCCGGAGTACTGAAATTAAAGAGGTAACGATTCAGTTCCACAAGGATCTGCTAGATGAAAAACTCCTGAAACGCAACCAACTATCTTTTATCAGGAATATGTTTGAACAATCTAAAAGAGGGGTGTTGTTTTCAGCTGATACCATTAGTAAAATTGCACCAAGACTCCTGAATTTAAGTAACAAGAATGGATTCCATTCTATGCTTGAACTGTTATCGATCCTGCATGATCTTTCCATTTCTAAAGATAATAGAATGCTCTCCGATTCCACATTTACAAAAGAGGATTTCAATTACAATAGCAGGCGCATCGAAAAGGTATTTGAGTATATGAACAGTAATTTTGATAAGTTGCTTACCTTATCGGACGTGGCCAAAATCGCCAACATGCCAGAGGCTTCGTTCAGCCGGTTTATCAAAAAAAGGACAGGCTACACCTTTGTTGACAGCCTTAGTGAAATCAGATTGGGTCATATCAGCAGAATGCTTATTGACACCACCCAATCTGTAGCGGAGATTGCCTATAAATGTGGTTTTAACAATATGGCCAATTTTAACAGGACTTTTAAAATCAAAAAAGGTTGTACCCCAAAGGAATTCAGGGAAAATTATGGTGGAAAGCGTGTATTTATTTAAAATATCCTTTGCACAAACCCATGGAGCTGTTCACGCCAGAAACGCCATTCATGACCGCCCTGGCTATCATGAAATTCATGAATTATACCTTTTTCCTTTAGGGTATAATCCAGCGCCAGATGCCCCTGATATCTTGGATCATCCTTACCACAGGCGATCCACAATAATTTGATGTTTTGATTAACTTCTTTTGGATTCGAGAATACTGATGGCACTCTTTCATTTATGTCAAAAGCAGCATCACTCAGCAGCCCGGCACTGAACTCTCCTATATAAGAAAACTTATCCAGATTTTTCAGCCCTATAATGTAAGCCTGCCCCCCGCCCATGGAAAGCCCAGCAATGGCCCTTGACTTTCTATCCGCCATGACCCTGAAATTTTTCTCCATATAAGGTATAACATCAGCCAGCAATTCTTTTTCCAGTTGCTCAACGCCATCTTTTGAACTTCCACCGGCCCAGCTTCCATCTATAAGGCCATTGGTCATGACAATAATCATTGGTTTGGCTTTTTTTTCAGCGATTAGATTTTCCAGGATGACATCTGCTTTGCCTGCGGCCTGCGTCCAGCTTGTTTCATTATCCCCGCCGCCATGCCTTAAATATAACACCGGAAATTTCTGCTGTTGGTTTTGTTGATATTCTGCTGGAAGAAAAACCGTCATTCCCCTTAATTTCTGAAGTGAAGATGACTGGTATTTAATGTACTGCAAAAGACCATGAGGAACCTGCTGAACCTCATCGAACCTTGGCTCATCCCCTGGAACTTCGACGATACTACCATAAAGTTCCGTACCTGATTTTACCACCGGATTTTTTGGATCCAAAATAGTGATGCCATCAACCCAGAACTGATAGGAATATACACCTGGCTGCTGAGCAGGAAGTTTAATTTCCCAATTACCGGCCGTATCTTTAGTCATTGCAGCAGGATTCACTGCCCATTCCCCGAAAATCAGGTTTACCTGCGAAGCCTTCGGTGCCTTGAGACGGAAAGTTATACTCTTATCATTTGCAACCACTGGTGAGTAAGGTGGTGAAGCAGGCCCCCACCAGCCCTGTACGCTATAGGTATTTTGAGGCTTTTGTGCGTTTGACTGGAATCCAGCCAACAATATCAGCATGAACAAATATCTTTTCATCTTTCAGTTTACCAGCCTTTCATCTCATCAAGGGTGATGACATTTTCAGCATTTATTAAATTATTGATTTCTGCATTCGTGTTATGCTCAAACACCAACTCCGACCACCCCATAAAAAAAGTCCATTTTGGCTGTGTTTTGAGCTGCCCTGGACTTGGCAATTTTTGACATTCACCGATAGCAATTGGCTTGTTCCCTCCCGCTTTCACCATAATATCATACTTATCCTGACTAAAACCACTTTTATCATCATAGATATCCAGCGCCGCAATATCCCAATATTCGGGACCTGGATTATAATCAACTGCATCTTTTGCCAAAGATTTAAAATCCTGTATATCCCATACCCAGATCAGGTTTGACAGTTTTTTGTTTTTGGTTAAATAGTCGTGCGTGAGCTGGTACAATTTTCGCGTACCGGATGCTCCCGGCCTTCCACCCCACCAGAAAACGCCCTGATTCATTTCATGCAACGGACGGAAAAGTACCTCAACATCTTTCTCCTTCAATTGCTGCAGATATACTGCAATTTCATCCATCATCGCTTTCCAGCGTAAATTGATAATGGTTCCTTCGGTAAGCAGTTCCGACCATTGTTGATCTGTTAATTTACTAAGTACACCTTTCTTGTCCCAACCACAAGGTTGCTCCAGTGCAGGATTACAGGCATGCCACATGACATTAACGACTGAACCCTTGCTCCACTGTTTGGACGCTTCGTTTATCATCTTTTGTCGGTTGGAAATATTTTCCTGCTGAAAAAGAAAATCGCCGCTCCATAATCCCGGGTATCTTCCGGTCGTGACATTTATCTGAACAGTCCATTTCGCGGGTTCAGCATTCGGTTCCCGGTTATGGATGCCGGCAATGGTATATTTTCCTGAAATGGCATACAGATAATTCAGGCTTTTGAACCTGGTTGGTCCGATTGCTTTTTTCAATTTCGGAATCACTACCGTTTTCTGGGACTTAACCTGCCCGATCAAACTGAGGTTTACAATAAGACAAAGTGCGTATTTAAGTATTTTCATAATTTATTTCTTCTTTAAAATATAAACAGCATCGGTACCGGGATTTAAGACCACTGTAGAAATCTGAGCCTTATTATCAATAGATGTAATGTCATTTAATGCAGAGAATTTCCCAGTTTCACAATCATATCTTTCTGCAGAATAGACTGCAGATATTAAAGGTATGTTGATTTTGGTTGTGAGTTTTTCTTTTTTAGGGTTATACAGATAGATATAATACTCATTTCCGCATTTGACGCTATATAGTTCCATGTCTGAATTAGATGACGAGACAGAAAAAATATCAAAATTACCTTTCCCAGCCATCATCATCCTGTCTTGTATGATCCTCACCTTACGAATGTAAGTATCAGTCCCCCTATTGTCGAAATATTCCCACCACCAGGACAGTGGCAAAACAGGTGTTGGAGAAAACAGGCCATACCAAAGTCCCCTTTTAAAGTCACTGTCCATCTCCTGGGCAAAAAGGTCAAAGTTTTTCGACCAGTCATATTCATAACCATACTCACCGATCACATATGGCTTACTGAATTCCTTTGTATAATTCACAATTGTCGTTGGGAGTGCCCTGTTGTTTTTATAGATATGCTTTTGATTAAAATCAATATCACTGATACTGTTTAAACCTTTTAGATCCCTATGGGATATACTGGTGGTAACCAAATGATTAAATGGATCAATTTTTTTCATGTATTCAGCCATTTCTTTGTGCCATTGCACAATATCTTCAGCTGGTATTGGATTGTTCTTATCTCGGAACTGGACATTGTCAATTTCATTAAAAAATTCCCATGCACCAATTGCAGCGCTGTATCCCCAGCGGGCAACAATAAAACGCAGTCGGTTATAGTACTGTTTTTTAGCTCTTGGATCCTTGAAAAACTCAGCGGTGGATACCTGATAGCGACCGTTCTTTGCATCATAAGAACCCGGACCCAAGGTGAGCATCATGTATAAACCTAGCGAATCTGAAAGGTTGACCAGCCTATCCATTTTTGCGATCGCACTGGGATTGAAATAAGCTGAAGAATTGGTGTAGCGTTTATTATTAATACCGCTCTTCCAGTCCAGCGGTAAATTCCAGGAACATATCCAGGTCCGAAAATAATTTCCACCATGCCTGGAGAGTGCCGGCAACATATATTCATAATTGTACTTAGGATTCTCATGGAGTGCCTTGAAGAATTTGGAATCATCATCATCTCTTGATTCCCAGCAAATATTTTCACCGATACCACGGAAAGCATCACCATTATCAAATCGAAATGCCCAGTTGCTTCCCGCATGTAAAATTCCTTTGTTTTTGGAACCTGTAATATTGAAAGTTTTAGTAGCCGTGGAGAAAACAAGTTTTTCGTTCTTTTTCAGATGAAACCTATAGGTATACTTTCCTTTTTCCTTCGCCATAAATCTTGCTTTCCAGGTCGATTTTTTGGTATCTCCAGATTCATAGTAACAGGGCAGGACCAATCGCTTTCCTGAAGGAGATTTTAATTCCATATCCATCGAGATGTCCTCCTGCAGATAAGGATTTTCAAAATCAGCAGTTAAATCAATTTTCCACTCTGCTTTTTCATATTGCTTCGCATTTCTGTTCTCTAAAACGAAAGCGATAATTTTGTTCTGCGCCTTCAAACTGATTACAGCGAGCATAAATCCTATAGTGCAAAAGCCTTTTATCATCTGTTCTTTAATCATTATAATTTATTTTGTTGGAGAGTTTTGCTTAGTAGCGGCTAAAGCTTGAGCACATTCACATCAATAATCACAATCACTTCATTATTTGCTGATTTGAGGCGATATTTACTTGCATCATGTACAGCAAAAGCGAAGCACCATTCTTTTTCCGTTATAATTTGCTTTCAAAAAGCTAAATAATTGAAAGATAAAACGACGCCGCATATCAATAGCCATTGGTTTTCAAAATCCTGAGCATAGGTATGCATCTTATTATATTGCAAATTTTCAAGTGTTATAAACGTATAATGATAAATTCATATGGACAATATGATTTTGAAAATATGTCACAGGATTTTTATTTGACATTTTAGTTTAATATTGCTGTAATAATTTGATAAGCTGAGGGCATCAAATCAACATTCTGCCCTTAAAGCCTGTAAGTATCTACCTTATATCTAAAAGACAACGATTTTAGATTTGATGATAGTAATTTACCCATAGCTTAATATCAATTGACTTGCGCTAAGTATAGAAATAAAATATTTTTTATAGTTAATGAGTATTCCACAAAATATATCAAATTATAAACTGTAAGTAATATACGTCTGTAATTTTGCTTTCCACATATTGAAAGCCCCTTTCAAAAAATCCTGATATTTATAACTATCATTTAGGGCGTAAGCTGAGGAAAATATCCAAAGGTTTCAGCATTTAACATTGAACCTCTGGATATTTCGTGAATGATACTTTATGACTTTTCACCAGTCAAACCGTTTATTATTTATTAGCGAAAGGTCCTCTTAGTGATTAATAAATATTTTACAACTCCTATTCTATTACCTTTAGGAATACACTAATAGGTTAAACTTTTGTTGTTTTGCGTTTCTGCAAGAGCGGTTGCTTTATTTTTGTTAACAAGATTCACAATTGTGTCAACAGTTAACGAAGATTTCAAACCATCTTCTGGAGTATTGATTACATAATCACTAAGTTTTTCCAAAGTTGAAGTTGCAACATGCATACGTGTATCAGATGAGGCGTAGTAAATAAAAACTTTCCCGTCTTCATCCAAAATCCAACCATTACAAAACGCAACATTAGAAACATCGCCAACTCTTTCCTCACCCTCTGGAGCGATGAAATATCCTCCAGGTTTGTGAATCACTTTGGTAAGATCATTTAAGTCTGTCATAAACATGTATAAGACGTACCTTAAACCTGCGGCAGTATTTCTCACACCATGAGCTAGATGTAACCAACCCTTGTCGGTTTTTATTGGAGCTGGCCCCTGCCCGTTTTTGGCCTCATATACAGTATGGTATTCTTTTTTAAATATAATAAATTCGTGGTCGATCTCAGCATTTTCGATAGACTTCGATAAACCAAAACCAATTCCACCGCCACTACCAGCTTCTATGAAGCTATCCTGCGGCCTTGTATAAAAGGCATATTGACCGTCTACAAATTCTGGGTGTAAGACCACATTTCTTTGTTGCGGGGAGGGTGTTTTAAGGTCTGCTAACCGATGCCAATTTTTTAAATCTTTGGTCCTGACTATACCGCACTGTGCCAGCGCTGAGGTTTGATCTCCGTCATGAGCGGACGGATCACGCTTTTCTGTGCAGAACAGACCATAAATCCAGCCATCCTCATGCTCGACAATACGCATATCATAAACATTGGTATCCGCATTATCGTAGGCATCAAAAACAATGGGATAGTCCCAGAACCTAAATCCATCTATACCATTATCACTTTCTGCAACAGCAAAAAATGACTTTCTATCAGATCCTTCCACGCGGGCAACCATAATGTATTTCCCTTTGTACTTTATCGCTCCGGCATTGAACACTGCATTGAAGCCAATGCGTTCCATAAAATATGGATTAGAAGTCGGATCGAAATCATACTTCCATGTTAATGGCACATGTGCCGCGGTAAGTACTGGATATTTGTATCTTTCGAATATTCCATTGCCCTCTTCTTCTTTCAGGTTTTCTTTGTTTATCAGTAAATCCTGTGCTTTTGCTAAAAGCGCTATACGATTCTTAAAAATGGATGTCATGCTCTTCTTATGTATTAATTTTATTTGTGATAGTATAATTCTATACACTCTACTATTATTCAATTAACTGGTTATCAAATTTTAAATAGATAACGAGTTGTTAATTTTCTTGCTCTATTTTATCTTTTGTTCTTCTCTGTTCCAGTTCTCCGGATATTGTATTCATTAATGAATCGTTTAATTTGTAAAAACCAATGAAAACTGCCGAGAGTGCTGCACCTGTTGCGGGTATAAAACTTAACATCATCCTGATGCCACTTTGTGTCTCTATTGTTTGAGAAACATTTGCTTCAAAACCATAAATCGCAAGCATCCAACCGGTTAGGGCTCCTCCAAGTGTCCAGCCCAACTTTTGCGACATGGAGGACGAGGAAAAAATCAGCCCAGTCGCGCGTCTTCCTGTTTTCCATTCAGAATAGTCAGCAATATCAGCGTACATGGACCATAGTAGTGGAAAAATACAGCCAGCACATATACTAATCAAAAATTGAAAAGTGAAAATTAACATTAGATCGTTCTCTTTGAAGAAATAGAACACACAGCTCAAAAGTGCAGCAATCACCATTGCATAGAGAAAGGTATTTTTCTTACCTATCTTATCCGAGATTGGTTTTGCCAAAACGACTCCAGCAATGTTGGCCGCCTGTCCTAAAACCAAGTAAAGTGTGCTGTAGTTAATGGCTATTTTAAATATGGGTAACTCGAAGGCCTGTTGGCTTTGAAAATAATATTTGAAATAATAAATGACTGATCCATCTCTCAAGGAATTGAATATTAGTGTTGAAACCCCAGCTCCCAGCAGAATGAACCAAGGTTTGTTTTTAGCTAAATTTTTCAAATCATCTTTAAGAGATGACTTTTGTTCCTTTGGTGGACTTATTCTCTCTTTTGTCCACGCAAATGTGAAGTAAAAGAAAACAGCAGCAATGCAAGCATATAAAACCATCGTAAACAACCACCCTCTTTGTGCATCTATTCCTGATGCTGTTTGGCTGAACCAACTTACCAAGGGCTCTGCCGTAGCTAACACCAGGATACTACCCGCAAAGGCGAAAACAAATCTATAGGTAGAAAGCGCAGTTCGGTCTTTGATGTTCGATGTCATAACCCCCATTAGAGAGGCATATGGCACATTGATTGCTGAATAGACCATCATCATAAGGGTGTAAGTGACGTATGCATAAATTACTTTCCCGGCTAAACTTAGATTTGGCGTGGTAAAAGTAAGTACGCCGACTATCCCAAAAGGGATAGCTACCCACAATAGATAAGGTCTGAACTTGCCCCATTTTGTATTGGTCCTGTCAGCTATAATTCCAATAATTGGATCCAGGGCCGTATCCCATATTCTGGTGATCAGGAACATCGTACCAACTATAGCTGCTGATATTCCGAAAACATCCGTGTAGTAATACAGTAGATACACCGAAAAAATTTTCCAAAACATAGATGAGGCAAAATCCCCAAATCCGTAAGCAACTTTTTCTTTCAATTTTAGTTTTTGATCCATTCTTTTTATTAAATTCTTTATAATTTAATCCTGGTAATTTTCCTATTCTAAATTGCTTAAATCAAATAAATAACGCTGAATTTTATCTATTCCAACCCGGCATTTCGTCGAGTGTTACCACATTTACCGCGTTGTGTAATGCTTTAATCTGCGCCTGGGTATTGCTCTGTTCTTTAAATACCAGCTCAGACCATCCCATAAAGAAGGTCCATTTAGGCTGCTCCAATAACTGTTGGGGAGTAGGATATTTTTCGCACTCTCCAATTGCAATTGGCTTTCCCTTGGCGATATCAAGTATTGTTTTATACTTTGCTGCAGTGTAACCTGAACCATCAGAGAAATACATGTCCATTGACACCACATCGAAATAATTATCACCTGGATTATAGGTATTTACATCACTTGACAAACTACCAAAATCCTGTATGTTCCATACCCAAATCAAATTTGACAAACCTTTTGTTTTAGTCATATAATCATGTGTAAGCTGATAAAGTTTTCGAGTACCATTGGCTCCAGGCCTTCCCCCCCACCAAAATTTCCCTTGGTTCATCTCGTGCAAGGGACGCCATAAAACTTCCACACCCTTATCCTCTAATTGCTGAAGATAAATACAAACCTCATCCATCATCTGTTTCCACTTGGTATTTATTGCAGTGCCATCCGTAATTAGTTGTGTGAACTGCTCATCACTTAGTGAACTCATTACACCTTTCCCATCATCCCAGCCACAAGGCTGAGAATTGGCTGGATTGCAAGCGTGCCACATGATATTGATAATTGCTCCCTTTTTCCATTGGTTAACAGCTTGGTC
Organism: Pedobacter sp. AC163; assembly: GCF_979258665.1. Classification (NCBI taxonomy): domain Bacteria; kingdom Pseudomonadati; phylum Bacteroidota; class Sphingobacteriia; order Sphingobacteriales; family Sphingobacteriaceae; genus Pedobacter; species Pedobacter sp. AC163. The sequence goes on from NZ_OZ409872.1 coordinate 996,481, forward strand.
GATCATAATCTGACGATTATTAATATTATCTGCCTGAAAAAGAAAATCTCCACTCCAAAGTGCAGGATATTTGTCGGTCACCGTTTTTACTTCCTCGGTCCACCTGGTTGGATCTGAATTCGGTTCGCGGTTGTGCATGCCTGCCACCGTTTTATTTCCAGAAATCTCGTTGAGGTAATTAATTGTTTTGAAAGGAGAAATTGATACCCCAACTGGTGGTTTGACAACGTCAATACTTGGCTCTGGATTTATATCCTCACCACCTTTACACGAAGTAAAAATGAGTATGGCTAGAAACATTAATCCGTTAATAATCTGTTTTCTCATAATTTTTTAATTCTAAAAATATATTTTTCGTCCAGCGGATCTAGATGATAATTAACCTTGACTCTTTATTTATAGCTTTTTCACATCGACCCAAAATCTTCTCGGCTTTCTGACAACCTTGTCGTAATCGGAGTATATCTTACTGTAGTCATCCACCCCTTCTAAAGGAAAGTCAAAAGAATTATCTGTTATGGTTTTATTGTTATTGTTTCCAAGAGACAAGCTACCGGCACCTCTGAAAGTTGCGACTGAAACGATGCCGGTCGATGAGGTAAATTTCACAACGTTAGTTGTATAATCTCGTTCCCACTTACCTTCGCCAATAGGGATTTTTCTATAAAAATTATTTACGTCTGTTTGAGGATTTCCTATGAATACGTAATTGGCATACTTTCCGTCAGCACCTGCACTATTGGTAACCTTACCGTAGGTTTTTCCTTCAGCAGTAACGCCTTGGAACTCAAAAGTGAGTCTGTTATCCAATTCCAATGAAGGACCTGTGGTCGCTGACCATAACCAAGGCTTAGCTGAAAAATCTATTACTTCACCACCGCCATATTCAGGCCCGGTGCCTCCATAAACAACCTGTTTCTGAATGGTGTAAGTTCCAAGGAGTGTTTCTGTAAATGGAATAAGTTCAACTGTCCATTCTCTTGATTTTCCAGATTCTGAAGTGATTGTATATTTATATTTATTATTGTTGGCTGCAAAATTTACTTTTTCACCAGATAAAGGTTTTATTTCAGATTTATAAGATGTTTGAATCTGGGCTGACACAGCTGAAAGATTTGTTCCTGCCTGAATCAGTACCTTAACTGCTACGGTCCCAGCCTGTCTATCTACAACTGCAGGTCCTATTTGTGCCAACCCATCTCCTAAGGTCACCGCTTCGATGGAGCGTTCATTGCTAACAACATCATCATAGGGGTCTTTTTGGCAAGCACTGAATAAAATTGTTGTAATCATTAATATTACAACCACTAGTTTATTGTTCCTTTTCATTGTTGAATATTTATGGTTTCATTAACGGATTAGTATCTAATTCTCTCTGCGGTATAGGAAAGAAATATGCTCCACTGGTAATTGTTTTGCGGTAATCCTGCGCCATTTTTTCCATACCATTTGTACGGCGTAGGTCAAATAAACGATTACCCTCAAATGCAAATTCCCAAGCTCTTTCCGCCACTACAGCATCACGAAATGCTTTCACACCTAAAGACGGAGGCAAATCACCAAGTCCAGCCCTAGCCCTTATCCTATTTACTGCTGAATACCCTTCACTTGGACCTGCAGCCTCTGCATAAATAAGAAGTATATCAGAGTAGCGGATAATAGGAGAATTTGCATTCATTTTGTCAGCATCACGTCCTGGGTCTATAAATTTTCTGGAAAATGGCCTTGAAGCAGAATTGATATCAAGGTTGTAAACAGTACCAGAATTAGTATAGGAAGACACAATAAGATCTGTTTTTCGCTTGTCAGTGTTTGCATAACTATTGTAATGACTGGCTTCTGTCCTAAAGTGATTCCAGCCTTGTCCAATATTAATTACCGGACTAGTTGCGTTACTTGGGTTATAGGGAATAGACATGGGGCGATCAGAACCGAGAAACATGTTTGGTAACTTCGTATATTCACCCTCTCTTACACCTAGGCGATCAACAGCAGCATCAAAGATATGCTCGTTAACACTTCCAGCTGTCTTATATAGAGCTGTATTCCAAATGTCAACCAGTGTATTGGTAAACCCAAAAACAGACTGATCATTAATCACTTTAGCAGCATAAGTCTTTGCATCTGTATACTTTTTCTCTGCATCATCCACAAAAGCATATCCAGGGGAATTATAACTTTTAGAAGAGGCTAAATGCAAGTATACTTTGGCTAGCAATGCCTGAGCGGCAACTTTGTTCGCTCTACCCTCTTTATTTTTAGCAATACTCATTAAACCTTCTGCGTTCTTTAGATCACTTTCTATGAGACTGTATATCTCACTGAGAGATGATTTAGCCATCGGAACCTGCCCTGCATCAGCAATAACTTCTGTTCTTAACGGAACTGCTCCAAACAATCGCACTAAATTAAAATTGTGCAAAGCTCTCAAAAAATACCCTTCCCCAATAATTTGGTTTTTGTTAGCAGCAGTGATACCTTCTACATTTGGAACATTTGCGATCACTGAATTAGCTCTTGCGATGCCTCGGTATAAATAGGTCCATAAATTATCCAAATCCGCATTTGCCGGTGTCGTCCTGATCTCATCCAATTCAAAATTAGAGACTCCTGCATCACCTTTTTGCGTTAAGTTCTCTGTAGGAAGTTCAGTAATGATGTAATAACCCCGGGAGTAATAACCGACCTCGGGAAGTATTGCATAAGCATAGGCTAATGCTGAATTTGCGTCTGCCTCTGTTTTATAAAAGGAACTGGTATTCACTAACCCATAAGGCTTTTCTTCCAATTTCTGACAGCTTGATAAAACTGCTGCAAAAACAAATGCGCTGTATATATATTTTTTTATGTTCATGATTTTAAAATTAAAAGCCAATATTTAATCCTAGTGAAATCGCCCTCGGTCTTGGATACGCACCCTCATTAACACCATTTTCTCCGAGTTCTGCATCAAAGCCTGGATTAAACTTAGTGAAGGTGTAAAGGTTGTTGCCAGAAAAGAATATCCTTAGACTTTTTATCCCATTGATAGGATTAGCCTTAAAATTATATCCTAGGGTGACGTTTTGAATACGCAAGAAAGAACCATCCGTGATGAAGAAATCAGAAGCTAGGAACCCTCTTGTATTATTTGCTCTTGGAATCTCATTACTAGGATTATCCGGTGTCCAACGCATGATCTGCCTGCTTGGTGTCAGTTTTCTAAAATCAAATACATCATTACCATAAATCCCGTAAAACTGAGCGGAAAGGTCAAATCTTTTGTATTTTAAGTTTGTGTTAAAGCTATATAAAAAGTCCGGAGTCGGATTTCCTATAATGGTTCTATCATTGCCATCGATTACCCCATCAGGAGTTCCGTTTGGTCCAGATATATCAAGATATTTTATTTCACCTGGTTGCGCAGCAGCTCCCGTTAAACCTGAGGCAATACCTTCCTGAACCGTTTGTATTATCCCATTTGATTTATAACCATAATAGGCAAACATCGGCTGACCTACCGTGTAGGTTAGAATTCTTTGTCTGACCAATTCATAGAGGGTTCCAACATCAACCCGATTTTTTTCACCCATGCTAATCACCTTATTCCGATTGCGCGTGAAGTTAACCCCAACATTCCAAGAAAATTCACTCTTTCTAATGATATCCGCATTAAGGCCAATCTCAATACCTTTGTTGTTAATCTCACCATCGTTAATCCATTGTTCATCAAAGCCTGATGAAGGAGCAATAGTTCTCAACCTTAGAAGATCATCGGTGTTTTTGTTATAATAATCAATAGTCAACCTAAACCTCTGATCCATAAAACCAATATCTACTCCCAAGTCTAATGAGGTGGTAGTTTCCCACTTTAAGCTATTATTCCCTAAGCCTCCAACAATTGTTAAACCCTGTTCATTATTTGCACCTGATAAACCTGGACCAAATCCTGTCTGAAAACCATCTCCAGTAAAATATCTGGCTGTTCCAAACCTATCCAGTGTTTGATATGGGCTAATGCCCTGATTTCCTGTAAGCCCATAGCTCACTCTAAATTTAAGTTCCGAGAAAACATTGAGTGATTTGATAAATTCTTCTTCGTTTGCTTTCCAAGCCACTGCACCAGATGGAAAATATCCCCACTTGTTATTGGATCCGAATTTACTTGAACCATCAGCTCTGGCTGTTAAAGTAAAGAGGTAACGGTCTTTGAAGACATAATTAGCTCTACCAAACCATGATGCAAGTTCTGATCTTGAGAGTCCATTAGAGATAATCCTATTTGCTGCAGTGCTTAAGTTTTCGTTTTGAATGTTATCGTTAACAAAACCATTACCTATCAAGTCACTCGTTCTTGTATTAAATTTTTGGAAAGAGTAACCCGCGACAAAGTTAATGCTGTGGTCTTTCCCGAAGGTTTTATTTGCGGTCAGATAATTTTCGGTCAGCAATTCTGTGGTGTTAAAATTATTTATTGCACCATAGCCATTGCTTTCAAATCCTCTAAAGGTTACAATTGAAGGCTCATATACGTCACCGATTGAATTGCCATATTTTGAGCTTAGTTGCGTTCTGAATTGCAGCCATTTGGTTATTTTGGCGTTGGCATAAACTGTTCCAAGTACATCAATTGTCTTACTAGTGTTCAATACCTCATTGGCTATGGCCAAAGGGTGTCCAAAATCTGTGGGACTTGTTCTGAAATAATTTCCCTTATCATCATAAACTGGAAAAACCCTTGTGCGATCTGCATTAACCTGTACACCATTGTTTTTTGTGTAGGTAAGAATTACGTTAGTACCCACATTGATAGCATCGGTAAGTTTTTGGTCTAAATTTAATCTAGTGGCGAAGCGATCATAGAAATTTTTAATGACCAAACCTTCTTCTTTGTAATAATTTCCTGAAATAGCGTATTTAGTTTTTTCACTTCCTCCATCTGCAGTAAGTGTATAACTCTGAGAGAATGGTTTGCGATACACTAAATCAACCCAATCGGTATTGTGTGGCCACTTTGGCTTTGAAGGGTCAAGGCCTCGTAATTCTGCTATGGAAGGAAAATAAACTCCCCCTCGTATTTCACCAAGATATGGCAGTTGGTTTGCAGGGGTACCTCCTGTTAAAGCTGCTTCATTAGCAAAAGTTGCCTCATCAATGGCATCTCTCCAAAGGTCAGGCTTGGAAGACATAGCAGATACCGTATTAAGTGTGCTTAATGAAATGTTAGACTGCCCAAGCTTACCTTTTTTTGTGGTGATCAGGATGACTCCATTAGCACCTCTTGAGCCATATATAGCTGCGGATGAAGCATCCTTTAATACTTCAATCGATTCGATATCATCAGGATTTATCTGCTTCAAATTACCAGCATCACCCCAAGGAAAGCCATCTACAACCATTAGTGGACTATTTGACCCGTTTAATGAACTTGTTCCGCGTATACGTATAGTGGCTCCAGCACCTGGTCGTCCTGAACCGGATATAACCTGAACCCCAGGTATTTTTCCCTGTAAAAGTTGGTCTACAGAGGCAGAGGGAGTTCGATTGAGTTCACTTCCTTTTAATGTCGAAACAGAACCCGTAAGGTCGCTTTTTTTAACTGTACCATATCCAACAACGACAACCTCATCCAGATTTTTAAGATCGGGCTGCAGGCTAGCGCTAACACTGTTTTGACCTGAAGCAACCGCAATTTCTTTAGTTATCATGCCCACCATTTTGAAAATAAGTGTATTACTTTTTGCAGGCAATGTTATTGTATAATTTCCATTATCATCAGAAGAGGTTTGGATGTTTTCTCCTTTGACAGAAATTATAACGCCAGGCAAGGGCTTGGCAATTTCGTCTACTACATTCCCTTTTATAGTTCTTTGTTGCGCAAGCACTGTATCAGCGCTCAACAGTACACAAAGAAAGCAAGCAAATGCGATGTAAAAATTTCTACTCATAAAGTTTAATTTGGTTAATAAAATTATATGTCCAATTGGTGATTAATTGATAAATCAAAACTAGTTCATAATGAATAAACCCATTAATACTATTTTAACATTTGATAGTATAATAATGAATGAGCACGTATTTTATACTGAGTTCACTTACAATGGAGCCATCTGGAATAAGGAATTCCAGTTATTTGAATTCTATTTTACCTTTTCGTCAATAATACATTTTATAGAAATCTCCAAATATGTGTAAATACTTTGGGTAAAATCCAGATACTTATTTCCGTCCATATGTCAGCGAAAAATTTGAAAATTGAGCATCTTCTTTGGTATCACCTTTATAGTGTAACCCTGGCCTCGGGCTCCTGTCCCATTGTTCAAGGGACATTCCCTTTAAGTTTATATCCAAGGCTATTTCTTTCCAATTCATATCACCCTGTTTGTATTTGAATTGCAACCTTTGATCTGCATTCACATTTAAGCTAATTGAATCGGTTCATTTCTGGTGATTTTTTCTTCAATTAATGTAAAGAGTTTTTTATCAACCACCTTCCAAACCATAATTTGGTCACCTTGAACGCCAAAACCCATAGCGGAATGAACATCACCATAGAACGTTAAGCCCTTTAGACTATTACTGCGGTTGAGCACTTCAACGTGATCTTGTGATTTTTTGTGTTGACGATGAAGGAAATCAGCTGAAAAAGCCATGGAGAAAACTTTGCAGTCTGCTAGATCTGTATGAATATGAACCTGATCGATATCCAGCGTTAAAAGTGCAGGTGCAAAAATGACCCTGTTTCCCAAGTCCGCATAATGCCTCAATTCACCTTCGTACAAAAAAATGAGACAATAATAATTATGACTGTGGGGCTCATTATAAACTTTACCTGAATCGTCGGTTCGATCTTTTATATACAAAAGGAACTGGTCGTGATCCTTTTTTTTGAAATCTATATTATATTTGGGTATCACCTTCTCCGTTTTTTTGATTAAAAATTTATAGTTCAGGTAGCGTACAATACTTCTGGTAATCATGGCAGAATTGGTCATGATATCAATTATCTGATCTAGCCATGTGGCTATATCATAAATTGACTGTAGAACATAAACGCTTACCAATTCGTTCGCTGAATTCGGCATCGTACAATCAATAAAGTGTTTAAAAACTTGATAACACTAAGTATCCCGGAAAAGCCAAAGATATAATTTTACATTAAAAACATACTAATTGGTATGTTTTTAAATTAGTTTTGCATAAAAAAAATAAAATGGAGACACAAACTCATCTTACACCAGAATTCACACTGAACGTAGTTCTTGCAGCAATTGCAATAGCAATTGTATTCATTACCTTAATGTCGTTAGTTAAAGAACCGCACAGGCAAAAAATAAATGCACTTTTGATCGCAGGCGCAGGCGCTGTGTACTGGAGTGGAGGTTTGGGCATTTGGGAGTTCATGTTCGGGACGGTAATGCTTTTTGTGGCTTATAAGGGCTTCAAGCATTATTATTTTATAGGCATCGGCTGGTTGCTGCATACCACATGGGATATACTTCATCATCTATACGGCAACCCAATCGTTTATCTGGAACCCTCGTCTTCTGCAGGATGTGCGGTATGTGACCCGATATTGGCCATCTGGTTTTTTATGGGTGCACCTTCTGTGTTCAATTTTTTCAAAAAGAGAAGATTTTTAAAGTTAACTGTAAAGACAAATTAGGCAATTTTAACATTTTAGTTTTCGGATATTGCAATATGTTACTCGAAAGCGATGTTAATTGGAGTATTCAAAGTAATAACTGATTTAAAACAATAAATAAAATATATATGTCTAAAGCAGCATCAACCAGAGATTTGATCATCAGAAAATCTTTTGATCTCATTTATCAAAAAGGATATCAGTCTACCAGTATAGATGATATTATCAGTACAACAAACGTAACCAAGGGTGCCTTCTTTTACCATTTCAAAAACAAAGAGCAGATGGGCCTGGGATTGATATCGGAACTGCTCTATCCAAATCTCTATAACAGAATGGTAAGGCCGTTGAAAGAAAGCACAGATCCTGCAAAGGATATATATGCTATGATGGAATCGCTTCTTAACGATACTCTTTTCTTTAATGTTTCCCATGGATGTCCTGCAATTAATCTTATAGATGAGATGGCTCCTGTAAATGAGTCATTTAGAAAGGCACTCGCGAAATTGACGCTTGCCTGGCATAATGCAATTGCATCTTGCATCAAAAGAGCCCAGCAAGCAGGCAAGATCAGCACCAAGGAATCTCCTGAGCAAGTGGCTGTAATGGTTATCTCAGGATATTCAGGAATCAGGATGCTTGGTAAGGTAATGGGCAGAGGTGTGTACCAAACCTACCTTACCAGCCTTAAAGGATATCTTAGTTCATTATAATTTTTTTTAAACAATAACATACCATATAGTATCTTTTATGCATCAGATTTTGTTAACCCTCCATTCGATCAACAGGTGGTTGGTACTTATTTCTTTATTATATTCCATTTTTTTATCAGTGAAAGGATTAGTCGGCCACAGCCCGTTCCGTAAGTCTGATAATCTGGTTAGGCATATTACGGCCACTATCGCTCATATTCAGCTTTTAATCGGTCTGTATCTGTATACAATGAGTCAGATTGTAAAGTTTGCTTCCGTTCTACCAAGCGTGGATGGAGTGATGGATGAACATATATTCTTCAGATATGTCCATATTTTATCAATGGTGCTCGCAGTCGTAGTGCTGACGATTGGGTCCGCAAAGACCAAAAGGATGGGAACGGATCGATTAAAGTTCAGAACAATGATGATTTGGTACACGATTTCCTTGTTGATCATTCTAATTGCCATTCCATGGCCTTTCTCTCCCCTGGCTAACCGTCCCATGTTTAGAACATTTTAAAATTCAATTATGATTAAACTACTTAAATATCCTATTGGCAGACTTAGGATCATCGGGTTTCTGGAAGGTCTATCACTTATCTTCCTTGTATTTATTGCGGTACCTTTTAAATATATCGGCAACATACCGGTTCTTGTGAGAATCATTGGTCCTATCCACGGCCTTCTTTTCTGCCTGTTTTTAATCACCACCTTTGGCGTTGCAACCTCTTACAAGTGGAAATTCTCTAAAACCACCTGGAAAGTACTATTGGCATGCCTGATTCCATTTGGGACATTTTATATCGATCGGTATATACTTTACCCTGAATCCGTATTAGAGGGTGAAATGAGCGATGAACAGGAGAATGAGTTATAAAAAATATAAAGTCATGATCTTAATTTTGATCATACCTGCGATATACGTGACATGCTGCAATATTAAACCCAATCCAAAGATTGATAATAATACCCGATTCGAGAAACGCCTGTCCTTTTACAAGCTTTTTCAGGGTAAGCCAGCTGAACTCATTCCTGCTCCTGATGTAGAGGTACTTGAATTATCATCAACACTATTCACTGACTATGCGGAAAAGCAGCGTCTGATCAAACTTCCGCCAGGAAAAAAAATGAAATTAATCGGGAACGGGCTTCCGGATTTTCCAGAAGGAACGCTGATCGCAAAAACATTTTACTACCCTTTAAGCCTGGGTGGGAAATTACAGATAATCGAGACCAGATTGCTTTTGCTCAAGGCTGGCAAATGGCATGCCGCTGTATATAAATGGAACAAGGAACAGGCAGAGGCTTTCTTGATTACTGATGGCGATGTTGTTCCGGTTAAAAGATTGGATTCAAACGGTAAAATGATGGCTATTGGATACCATATCCCTGCAAACAACGAATGTGTAAGTTGTCATCATTCCAATGATAAAATATTGCCAATTGGTCCGAAGGCTCGTAATCTTAATGTTGAGGTTGTGCGTGGGCATTCAAAAGTCAACCAGCTTCAATATCTGATGGACAAAGGATTGATGAGTGCTGAGAAATTAAACAAAATTGACAGACTCCCTGCGGATAAGAATACCAAGATTGCGGTCGATGACAGGGCAAGAGGTTACCTGGAAATCAACTGTGCGCATTGCCATCAGCGAGGGGGATTTGCCGGTCAGACGACACTCGATCTAAACTACGGCACTACGCTAGATGGAACAGGAATACGCTTGCACAGGAATAATATATTGATAAGGATGTCTGAAATGGGCGATTATCACATGCCAAAGTTGGGAACTACGATGATTGATACAGCCGGACTGCAGCTTATAAAGGATTATTTAAAAAAAATGGATTGACAATAATTTTCTATCAGAGGAACTTTTCATATAACTATGACTACACACTAAATTTATGTATCAATTATTAACCGTTTATCATTCAATGTTCAATTGGTTGGCTCTGATATCTATTGTTTACAGTATCTGGCTTGCTTACCAATTAAAAATCACTGGGCTATCGTTTTCAGGTTATCCAGTTAAGGCCATCAGGTGCTCGGTCGGCCTGATGTCACTACAACTGGCTATCGGAATAATGCTCTACAGGAGAAGTCATATCACTGGAAATTTCTGGCGGGATCAATTATATTATAATGATTTCGAAGGATTTTTCTTTAGTGTAATCCACAGCGTATTGATGACCATAGCTACGGTTATCATGTTAATAGCTGTATTCCCAACCAGAAAATCAAATCCAAAAGAGAAGCAGTTCAGTAAGATTATCATTTATTTTTCGATCGCGCTGGTCATCATATTGTTATCGGTGCCATGGCCATTTTCTCCATTCATCAAACGTCCATATATGAGATAACCCAATTAACTGCAATTTAAAGCCAATAGTTATCCTATCTCAGCACCTAGCTAAAATAATCTTCTTTAACCAATCACAACATTCAAAATAAAAACATATTTCACAAGATGACTAAAACACTAATAATCATATCGGCGGTGCTATTACTGGCCTATCTGGGCTATCGAACTTTCCGCATCCTGACCATCAACAATGATATCGACCAACAGGTCTCAAGCGGTGCTATAATTTTGGATGTCAGGACCTCAATGGAATACGAATCCGGACATATTGAAGGTTCTATCAATATTCCTTTGGGTCAGATTAGGGAGCGGTACAAAGAACTTAATCCGTCAAAGACCTACATTACAACCTGTTCACACGGATTACGAAGTATAAAGGTAGAGCATCTGCTTAAAGAGCGTGGATTTCAGCATGTCTCTAACGGGGGGGCGTGGGTTGATCTTGAAGAGAAGATCAAAAGTGGAAGAAAATGATCAATGATAGTAAGAATTTCATAAACATGAATCAATTGATCAAAGAAAACCAACTTGCACAACTTTTTCGAAAGTTTCTGGATAACAATTGCACACGATCAGAATTGGATTTATTATTTCTTCATTTCGGCACCACGAGCGATGAGGAGGAACTGAAAAAAATGATTGCTGACAATCTCAATATTGAAGAAAAATATGAAGAAGATCCCAATAATCGACTAGGCGCAATTTTAGTGGCATTATATAAAAGTGGAGTCGGATCTTCAGAATCAAATGCCAGGCGGCATCCGAATTCGAAAATTATGCTTATCACATCAGCATTAGAACTGCAGAAAAAATAAAAAATTTGAACAAAAACATACCATCTGGTACTTTTTGTGGTATTAGAAATCTGGACATAGATTGTAAAAATAATTTAATAATACACTATAAATAAGCAACATGAAAATTAACAAATACCATTTATCGTTCATTATACCCCTACTTTTAAGCAGCTGTGCGGGTAAAGACAACAAATTGGGTTCATTGAAACAGGAAAATGCCAAAGTTTCCATTCTAAAAATCTCTGCAAAGAGTAACCTGGCTAAATTCAACTATTCTGGAAGTATAGAGCCGGACAATACTGTAAAAATCGGATTTGCTATTCCAGGCATCATCAATAAAGTTTATGTTGATGAAGGTCAATTTGTAGAAAAAGGTCAGTTGTTAGCTACAATTGATGATACGGAGTACCGCAACTCGCTTTTGATTGCAGATGCAGCCTTGAGTCAGACTGAGGATCTTTATGGGCGTTTAAAAGATCTCTTTGAAAAAGAAAGTTTGCCAGAAAAGGACTTTATTGATATTAAAACAAAGCTGGCACAGGCTAAAGCATCGAAAAATATCAATACCAAAAGGATCAATGACTGCCGTTTATATGCGCCAATGTCAGGATATGTGACTGGAAAGGCAATTGAGGCGGGCAGCAGTGCCAGTCCGGGTTTGCCCGCATTCGATATAATTAAGACCGATCAGGTTTATGCTCAGTTTACGGTTCCTGAAGCCGAAATCGGGTATATCACAAATGGGCAGGCTGCAAGTGTTTTTGTTCCTACTCTTCAGGACACATTAAGCGGGAGAATTTCGCGGACCAAGGTTTTCGAAAGGGTAAATGAAGCGTCGGTATCAAAGAACCTGATAATGATCCCGATTTGCTTTTGCTCCTGAATACTGAAGATAATTTGTGAGCACAGGTAAGATGATCAGTCGGGCGATTATTTTTGATCCCCGAAGTATAGGGTCATGTAAAAAATCCCGGCCTTTCGAGCCGGGATCCTGATTTCCCAAAACAGTGATTTTTTTTTATTTATCGCTATTTTTCTTTTCAGTAACTTCTGCTCTGATTTCCTGAGCTAAAACCTTAAGGTCCTGCATCGCTTTACGAACGCGCGTACCTGCCGCAGCATTGCCACCGTCATAAAATTTAGTAGCATCGGCTTCGATTGAAGAAACCAGTTCTTTTACTTTTTCAAATTTTTCCATAATTGTTTTATTATCGGCCAAACAGATGACCATCGTTAAAATTTAATTTCGTTACAAAAAACGAGCCGCGAAAATACAAAAATGCTTTAAACGCCCAAACCCTGACTGTTGGAAAGCTCTTTTCCCTTTGATTTTGTGATGGCCTTATTTAAGGAAGGCTCTTTTAAAAACTGCTCTCTCTTCTCTGCCCTGCCATTGGCTGCAAACATATTAAGCTGAGAATAACGTGGCACGGCTTCAACCTGCAACTTCACCTGCTCGCCATTTTTTCCTACGGTAATAGACGGGCGATCACCATTCTTTAATTGCGCTTCGAGTTTTTCTCTATCCTTTGGATTCTCCAGTTCTTTGATGTTGAATTTATCAAGGACTTCTTTTAAATTGAATCCATATGAAGGATCATGATACTGGCTCATATTGAAGTTCATATGACGGTCACGCGGTCCATCCAGGTCAAGCTTCATCCATGCTTTATACGGCAATCCGCCCTGGGTGAGCATATCCTCACGATATACCGCCCTGCCTTCAATCAGGTTCACAGATTGGGATGCTGTAAAACCCTTCCCTCTTTCCACCCAGATGGTCTGCGGCAATGGTGGATTTCTAAAAATCCTGCCGAATTCCTTATCTACGTAATTGATCTTACCTTCTTCCATAGTTGCCAATCTGGTCTTGTGGGCGGCATCTTTTCCAACGGCAAGCTCAGCATTGCCGGTGTGCTTTTTGAATACTTCGATAGCCTCGGCTACATTTTCTCTTTTGAAAACATTGTTTTTCCCGGGCGTATCACTTGGAGAGATGACCAGATATTTCTGACCGGCTTCCAAAGCTTTTCCTTCATTAAGGGCTACATCATACTTGTTAAGGTAGTAGTTTTCGGACTGACCGGATTGCTTGAAATAAAGATTGAGATCAATCTGCCCCTTGTGTCCATTGATCTGGTCTTTTAAAATAAAATCAGGAAGATTCGACTTCATGTTTTCTTCCATTTTTTCCTGAAGCTCCTTACTGAAGCCCAGCGCTTTCATCTCAGATTTGAGATTTTCTAAATTGTTTAAATTCATACTCATTGTGTTAAAGGTTAACTGTTTGCTATTTTTAGCTTTTAAATTATCTGATGGGCTTTCCCATAATAGAAGGGAAAATGTTTGTCCGAACCGGGGCTGATAGCCGGGGGCGTCCTTTTTCTTAATCCATCAATTTGCTCATTCGGGCGCTTTATTCAATATTTGATGGCATTTCGCATAGTCTTTTAGCATTGTAAAAAAGGACGATGACTGCTTGTGCATAACGGGTCTCAGCCAAATCCAAAGCCTGTAACTATTTTCTGATCTGGTTATCCCGAAGCAGGACCGGAAAGCCTGCCTTGACTTTCATTTTCACCCGCTTTACTTTCTTTGAAAAAAGCCCTTTCGCGGCGTCAATCCCTGCTCCAGCTACCTGAGTACCTATGGACTGATCCATGCTCAGCAGCTGCAGGCTCCTCACCGCATCATCCGCCCCGCCCGATATGGCATTATCCACTATTGCATCCGGTGCTGCAATACCCTTGATCCCATCCAGGCTATAAATCGACAGATCCACGGGGACTATGTTTCTACCGATTCGAATGGTTTTGATATCCACCAGCAAACGTTGATTGGTCAGGTTACAGAGTCCAAAAATTTCGTGTCCCTTGGGAATCAGGGTACCATTGATGGTGACCGTGTCTGAAACCACCAGTTTGAGTACGGCACCCTGGACGAGGGATTGTTTTGCTGCGACCTCGGCTGGAATTGCAGCAAACTTTTCTTCCGGTGCTGTATTAACCTGTTTAATGTAGGCATCACGAACACGCTCGGGATGTTGAATGTCCAGAACTTTTTCCAGCATGCCAGAAAGCTGTTTCATCTCCCGATCCTCACTGCCATTTCCCTGCATAGAGGACATGAGCTTTTCAAGCCTGTCGACATCGGTGCTCATCCGGGGCACTTTTATATTACGCTCCCGGGAAGAAGCCAGGGCCTTGGGTTCGACCGGTGCATTGATCTGCGCATTTAATTGCTGCAGTTTGAGATCAATGTCCTTTGTGGGATCTGTTGGTTGCGAAGTGCTGAAACCGAATCTGCCGGCGATTTCTTCCAGATGTCCGGAACTGGTTTTTGATGAATCTTTCTGGCTTTCCTGATAAATCCCCATCTTATCTGCCGGCTTTTCCTTAGTGAAGCTGGCATTGGGAAGTGAAGCATTGATACCGGCATTTCCGTTAGCTTTATTCCCAGTTGTCTTTCCCCCGCCCATGGCATAAAAGGCCAAAGAAAGAAATGGCAGGATCAGTATGGGCAGGATAAGCAGGATTTTCCTTTTGTCCCTGATTTTTTGATTTTTCATATTTCTATTGTTTTAATTGGTTAATGAATGGCGCAGATGATTAAATTCAGCAAGAAGGCGGCAATGATGACAATAAAGCTGACCAGTATTGCTAAAAGCCCTCTTGATGAAATGTTCCGGCATTTAAGATTGAGATGGTCTGCCAATCTTTTTTGCCAGGAAAGTATTCGTTGATTAACCCTGGAGATCACCGTGGATTGATCTCTCTTAGTTTTTGGTTCCTTTTCCATTTGCTAGGGATTTAAGGGTTCATCATGATTATCCAGGGTTTCCCACCGCTGTATCAAAAACCCGTGTGGATTGTTATCTGAGCGGGAAACATCCCTCAGGGTTCCGGAAGTGATAAGCTTTCGGGTCACGGTTGAAGTTGCCCGGATCAGTTTCTGCGTGGCATAACACTTAAAGCCATAGGGATAATCATCAAGATCGAGCAAAGTACTGTCCACCACAATTTCCTGGGAGATATTCGCAGAGATCAGGTTATTGAAGTAGCCTTTTTCCCTGAGGTTATCATAAGCCCTCTTGGCACTTTCATCCGCCAGGTTTAAAGCGGACGAGATATTGGACTGGATCACCTTTTCATCGGGATCCAGGGTGAAAAAATAATGGTGGAACATTTTGATGTGGTCCCGGAGCTCTACAGCAATATTACTTTTACGATCCGCCGAAACTGCTTCCAGAACCTTTCCGTTGGCCAGAATGTAGACTGTGCGATTGGCCCGGGCAGCCATTTCAAAACCTTTATAGATCGCAAAGCCCGAGATCAGTATACAGGCAAGGATCAAAAAGATACTAAAGCGTTTGATGTGGCTGAAGGCGGTATCAATGTTTTTGAACTGAGTAAACATAATGATTGGTTTTTAAGTTGATTTACCGGATATCTTGTCTTTCTGATGGCTGTTCTGATCCGGGAAATAATCACCCTGGGCAGCGCTTGAATAGCTGTGTGACTGCATGCGGGCACCATCTCCAAGGGCGTCTGCTACCATCCCCCCAGCCCCCATTACAGCGCTGGCACCGGAACTTGGGGCAGCGATTACCATGGAATTCACTTTGGTCAGGATGGCATTTCCACCCCCTGCATGGACTACATAATTGGCTACATTGGGGACAGAAAAATAACCGACGATTCCAATGATCAAAAAGATGAGGTATGCCGTATCTGTGGACGAAAAGAAGGTATCTCCCTGCGCTTCAATCTGCGCAAGATCTACCTTGATCATATTTTCCTGAATCTTTCCCAGGATGCTACCGAATATATTGGCAATGGGCAGCCAGAGAAAAATATTTACATAGCGGGCAAGCCACACGGTGAGGGTCTGCTGGAAGCCATCAAATACTGCAAAGCCAAATACCAGGGGCCCAAGAATGGCCAGCACAACGAGAAAAAAAGTGCGTATGGTATTGATGCATAGCGAAGCTGCCGCATAAAGCACTTCCAGGACTTCCTTTAGCCAGGACTTGATGGAATTGCGCAGGTTGTAGCTCTGTTTTTCCATCCAGAACTGCATACTGTTTCCCAGTCCGTCCAGAAATGTTTCATCTGCCCGCTCAGGGTCAGAAGGGTGCGTATATTTATACCATTTATCACTATCCCCCTGCCCGGTCTCGCCAACATACATTTGCCAATTTTTAGACTTTTTGATCGCTGCCTCTTTAATTTTGAGCAACCTTTCAATCGCAAGGTTGCTGTCACTGACCATTGCCCCGGTAGCAGAAACCGTAGGTTTGAGCACGCCATTCATTATTCCGAGTACTGCAGGGAACATCATGATACATAGACCCAGGGCAAACGGACGAAGCAAGGGATAAAAATCAATGGGTTCTGCCGCAGCAATCTGCCGCCAGACCCGGCTGGCAATATACCACAGGGCTCCAAACCCGGCTATTCCCCTGGCCACATCAATCAGGCGGGAACAGAGCGGCAGCATATCATCATATACCTTGTCCAGCACAGGCTGCATGCCCGTAAGTTCCGCTGCGATCCCCTGAGCAAATACCGTTGCAGGAAGTATAAAAAAGGCAAGGGCAAGGCCTGTCCACTTGAAAAAGAGACTAAATATTTTTTTCATCTTGTTAAATTTTAGTTGACCTCGAACAAAGCTTTTGAACCTTCCATATCCGCGGTAGCCAACTTTCGCTGGAGCAATAGTTTTCCTGCATCCAGGTTGAAACTTCGCAGAAAACTGAGCTTATCGCTTGTATCCAGGTAAATGCGGTCAATGGCATCCAGCCGTTCGGCATCATTCATCCGGAGCGAATTTGCGGTAATGATCATGGTGAGCTCATCGAGATTATCCAGGCTCCGGGAAAATAGCCCACTGTAGAGTTTGGACAGATAATCCAGTTCTGCAACAGTAAAAAGGCCGGATGCATTAAAATTCCTGAATGCCCTTTTATATTCTGAGACGATATCTTTCTGGGCAGTGATGATATCTACCACGCGCCTGTATTTTCTAACCTCGGGACTCACGGCCATCAAGCCATCCAGGAATGTTTCATGAATGGAAAAATTTCCCTGGGAAATATTCCTGACCGCATTGTATCCGCTCGAGATGACCGTATATCCTTTTTTCATATCCGAAAGAATATTTTTAAGCTGGCTTAGCTTTTCAACGTTCAGCAGTAATTGCTGCACCTCAGTGGACTGGGCCATGGATCTCCCTGAAAATGAAAATGCCAGGACAAAGAAGAAAACCCAGGATTTAATTTGACTTATTTTCATACCATACCTCCATTTCTTTTAAACTTTTAAGCTCACCGTTTCTCTCTGCGGCCAGAGATTTTGCGGCGCCCAAGAATTGCAGCGCAAAGATTTTTTTGCTTTGCATGGACCGGTAAATACGGTCAATCCTCAGGATCCGTTCCTCGTCGCCCATTTCAACCTTGCCCGAAGTGATAACCAAAAAGAGTTCCTCCATATCGTTCAGGCACTCTGATAACAGGTTCTTTTTCACCAGATCTATATGACCCATACTTTCGATTGCCAGTCCATCTACATCATCCAGTCGGGAAAACGCTTTCCCGATAAGGAGCTGCATGGCGAGGATCTCTGCAATCCTCACATCTTTTCTTAGCGCCGGGCTGACCGTTTTTAGCGAAGAGAAAAAAGTATTGTGCAAGTCAAACTCTCCCCTGGTTGCACCTTTGATAAAGGTCAACCCTGAACTTCCGATTTCGTATCCTTTTTTTAAGTAGCCTGCGTAAAGTTTTAATGCCGCTACCTGCTCGATGAGATACCTCTTTTGCGTCTTTTTTTGTGAGAACCACTCTGACCAGGTTTGCGCCTGGGTATGTTCAGCTACTGCAAGCAGTGATATCCAAACCATAGCGATGCGAATCAGTCTAATCCACCCCATATAATTCCTTTAGTTTGGCTACCTCATCAACCGAGTTAGCGCGCTTAATACTCAGGGTTATATTTCCCGAATTGAACTTTTTCAGGTCCGCATAATTTTCCTCCATTTTATCCGCCGCGGCGCCGATGATTTCCAGCCGCTTCGCATCACTCATCTGGGTTTTAAAGGAGTTGACCACCAGGAGCACCTGATCGAGGTTCTTTACGCTTTCTTCGAGGATACCGAGATAAACTTTTTGCATCTGGTCAACTTCTTCCACACTAAAATGCTTATCCTTTTGAAATAATCCGATTGCCCATTTATATTCATCAACAATGGCAACCTGTTTGACCGTCAGCTCTTTCACCCTTTTATAATAGGTAATGGCAGATTTTACCTTCCAGAGGGAGCTATAATATTCAGAATACAGATCCTTTTGCTTCTCGGTCCAGTCGGCGATTTCGGTCAGCTTGAGTTTGGAAAGCTGATTTTCAAGTACTTTCTGGGCATTTTGCAGCCAGATTGTTTCGTTCTGCAGGCGCTGCACTTTTAGGTCCACTGCGCGGATGACCTTTTTTACGCCGGCCTTGATCACTTCGAGTACCGCAACCTGAGCAGTTGCCCCTTTTGGAAGGCCCACACAAATAGTCATCGCGCTTACGGGAAGTATTACCATATAACTTTTCATAATCTTTTTCATTTTTCTGCCCAGGCAACCGATTCTCCTGAATGGATTGGCTAAGGCGTTTCTAATTTTTGCGGTACATGGCCTTGTACCTGAATGGTGAGATCTCATATTTTTAATGTTTTTTCTACTTGACTTTATTGTTTAGTATATTTTCTTTTACCGATGAGGATAAATCCGGAATCGGGATAGATCATAATGAGTTTACCTTTTCTGGTCTCGCTCAGCGTTTTTGTAGCCTCATCATAGATCGCATGCCATTTTTCCCGCTCATGCTGACGTTTTCCCACTTTACCGCTGCGGATCAGATTGAATCCCGTTTTTCGATGGATCAGAAAATTGTTGCCATCCGCTGATTCTACTACCAGGGTATCATCGGCCTTACTTAATTCCCCTGTTGCCGAATTGGTGTAGAGGCCAGGAAGGAATTCCCTGACGGAATCCCGCTGGCAGGCAGCGCAGGCTATAGCCAGGACGCCCAGCAGCATTTTTGAGTAGTTTTTCATATGATTGGATTTTAGTTTACCACGGTATTGTTTTTAATATCACTTGCCAGTGAAATTATCCCTTTCCGGATGCTGCCCAACCGGGCTGCATAAGCCTGCACCAGCATTTTTTCCTTCTCTTCAGTCGTGTAGGCCAGATATTCTTCAAGCGAAACTTCCGTCCGGTACACCTGGCTGTGCTGACCGCCAAGGGAGATGAATACCTCTTTATATTTTTTGTCCGGATCATTGGCGCGGTTCATCGAAAGGATCTGGGATTTCTCTTTTTCAGTCAGGCCCAAAAGCTGCTGGATATCGTCGAACTTATTCTGGTACTTGCTTTGATCCAGCATAATCTTGCAGTCCGAATTATTGATGATGGCCTGTTTCACTATGGGAGAAGAAATGATATCTTCTACCTCCTGGGTCACCACCACAGCCTCTCCGAAGAATTTACGAACAGTCTTAAACAGGTATTTGATGTATTCCGCCATGCCTTCCTTAGCAATGGCTTTCCAGCATTCTTCGATGAGGATCATCTTGCGGACCCCTTTGAGCTTTCTCATCTTGGAGATGAATACTTCCATAATAATCAAGGTTACCGCAGGAAAAAGTATTGGGTGGTCCTTAATGGCATCGAGCTCAAAAACAATAAATCGCTGCGACAATAAATCCAGCTGCGAGGAGGCATTGAGCAGATAATCAAATTCCCCTCCGCGGTAATAGGGCTTGAGCACATAAAGAAATCCCCTGATGTCAAAATACTGCTCACGCACCCCGTTTTCCTCCAGCACCACAAGGTATTCATCCGATAAAAATTCGTAAAAGGAATTAAAGCACGGAAAAATATCGGGATGGGATTCCAGGTGTTTAAAATATAAGGTCAGCCCGTTGGAGAACCCCACATACTCTGAGCGGGTGAAAGTTTCCCCTTCTTTTTTGGATAGCGCGAGAAGCAAGGTTTTGATGCTTTCCTTTTTTTCGGTATCCAGTACATCTCCATCAGCGAGATAAAAAGGATTGAAGGCAATCGGGCTGGCCTCGGAATAGCTGAAGTAGTAGCCGTCAACCAGATCGCAGAGTCCTTTATAACTGTGTCCCACATCCACCAGCAAAACATGGGTACCCTGCTCAAAATAACTTCTGACCATATGGTTGGTGAAAAAAGACTTCCCCGAACCTGAAGGGCCAAGAATAAACTTGTTGCGGTTAGTGGTGTATCCCAGGCGGATCGGCTCATCCGAAATATCCACGTGTACGGGTCTGCCCGAGAGGCGCTCGCCCAATCGAATGCCAAATTCGGATCTGGAATCCCGGTTGTGGCTTTCCATATTAAAAAAGCAGGTGGCCTGTTCCAGGAACGTATCAAAGGTTTCGTTCATTGGAAAGTTGGCCTGGTTACCGGGAAGTCCCGCAAACCAGATCTGTGCCTGTCCGTCGGTCTCCCGCTTGGCCGCGGCATCGATGGACGCCATGGCCGATCCAACCTTGTTTTTAATATCCTTTAGCAAACCTGCATCTGCGGACCAGGCCATGATATTGAAGTGGGATTTGATTGGAATCCTGCCAAGGGCAACCGCTTCGTTGAGAAAATCATTGACCGAATCCCGGGCATTGGCATTTTCGCGGGAATAGGAAGAAAGTGAATGCAGCCGAAGTTTTTTCGCTTCGAGCCTTTTGATGGTCTGCTGTACCTCGCCGATGAAGACGTACTGGTTGAGGATGTGGTCACAGTCGAGTAACTGACCCAACGGAGTAGCGAAACCGGTGCTGAATTTCGATTTATCTGTAGAATAAGGTTCATAATTTATCCGGCTTCCGCAGAATGAAGGAAGATCCTCCACGTCGGAAAGGGTATAGATTTCCATATGTTTCTCCCCTACCCTAATCTCATCTTTTAAATGGATGTCGCGGATAATCGGCATATCCCTTTCTCCCAGCAGGAAGCAGTAGCGCTCGAGGATTCCGGCGGCATTGGCTGTTCCACAGATTGCATCATCATCCTGGCGCATTAGCGATACGAAGCCGGAATCGGTAAGGATTCTTTCAAACTGGCCCGCCTTATCTACAAAATCTGAAAGGGCAGCAGGGTTTAAGGTTTGTGGAGGGACAAGGCTACCGCGAAAGAGACCGGAGGTTGCCGAAGTAGCGGATTTCCCGGCAGCAGATTTCTTTGTTAGAAAAATATAACAGCTATGCGCCACGAAGGGCCGCTCGTTGAAAAAGCGCTCACTGGAACGGGAGAGAAAATCCCTGCCCTCTTTCCCGAAATCTGCCCTGAAGTTTTCCTGCAGAAACCAGTCCTGTTTATGCAGGATGCTGCCAGCCGGCAATACTTTGATTGCCTTTACCCAGGCCTGGTGATAGGCCTCATAATTCCGGTCAGAAAGGGAGAAAATCTCCGGCAATAGCAGTTTGTAAGCCAGGGTAATGTCTCCGCTAAAAGAAAGGATACAGCCTTGTTCCACTTTATAAATCGGGAGTATGTTTATGGCTTCTTTCATTTTTTTACTTTTAGGTTCTGATAATCAATATTGGTAAACTTCAGGCCCGTAAAAAGCCTTCTTGAGGAAAAGCGGATGTACCCGGGAAGCCCTTTTTTGGATAGGTACTTCATCAGTCCATGTTCCCCGAAGCGGTGGCTCAGCCGAAAGGTGACCACGAACAAGAAAGTGCCCATAGTTAGAATCAGCGGCATTACAAGAAGTAAGCTCAGGCCTGAAATGTATAGAATGGCAAAGGACAATAACTGGAGTACCAATCCAATAGCGAGATAGGCAATGTACTGCGCTTTAAGCCCCTTGAAGACAATTGGCCGGGAAACGCCCTTATTGATTTGATAGATAGCTGCCATAATTATTCTTTTTTCTGTTATTGATTTTATATGTGTTCAATAGCTCGCTTGGCCCGGTTATATTCCAAAAAATGATTTGAGTACGGTGGCGACAACGACCAAAAAAATACAACTGCCGAACCAGGCCGCGGCGACCTTATTGGTATCTGAATCTCCGGCGTTCCATTTATTAAAGACTTTTATAGCCCCGATAATACCCACAACTGCACCGATGGCATACATTAGATCACAGCCGGTATCGAAATAGCTTTTAACTTTATTGGTTGCTTCCTGAATCCCAGCATTTCCGTCCTGCGCAAAACAGGCTATAGTGAATATGAAATTCGCTAACAGCAAACACCAGCAGTGTAGTCGGAATTTTGAAAAGTTCTTGGCCTTAGCTTTATTTAATAAATCTTGCATCTTGAAAAATATTAGGTTAATAAATGTCCTTAGTTCCATAGGTTTTCAATTTCCTCTGAAGAAATAGCAAATGGTGCATGTTCCCTGATGAATGTATTGATGTGGCTGATATTGGGATTTGAGCCGATTCTACCATATTTATGGCTGATCATTTTGGCGAGGTCTATGAAATCCTTTTTGTTGCCATCCTCTGTGGCAAGCACTTCAAAAACTTCCTTCAGTTCCTGAAGGACATCTGGAACAAGGCCAATCTTATCGGATTCTTCGCGTTCATCAATATGCTCACCGCTATTATTACCTGCAAAACTGAGGGCACCCATTTCTACTATCTCCAGTCCCTCGGGAAGCTTGGAGAGTCCCATCATACTAGTTTCGTGATGGGTGGAACGATCGTTTTTTACCGGAATCTGCTGATTTGATGCGGAAAGATTGTCAACTCGTTTTCCGGAAAAAAACAGAAGAAATTCTCTGCGGTAGGCCGTGAGTAGGATTGTTACATACCATAACAGGCTAAATATTGCCGAGGCAATCAGGAACTGAGTCCAGGTGAAGTGTTGCAACATAAGGTTTAAATTTTTGGCGAGGCACCATTGCCTGCCGCTGTGATACAAAATTTCAAAAAGCCGAAATTTTTGTTTCAGGATAACCCGGGTTATCCCTAATGATTTATTTATAAATCATGATTTAATAGCCGTAGCGGCTCTTTTGGTCATCCGGAATCCAGGCATCACTGTCTTCAATCCTTTTGGAAACCAGTTGTTGCATTTCATCTAGGAACCTGGTCTTGCTCATTGATTTGCGCCTCTTGATATCAGAGAAACGTTTAAAATATGTCGAGAGGTTAATCTGGAAAGCCTGGGAAAAAGCATCCATAAGCTCTATGAGCGTTGCCTTACCATCATTCACCTGGCGGGTCTCATAAATCCCATACACCAGTTCGACCACGTTGATACTTTCCCCTGTCCACTTGAGGTTTTTCTGCCCGGTTTTCGGCAACTCCCCTTCTGGTATGCTTCTGTGTAAAATCTCAGCTTGCAAGTAAACCAGCAGCTCCTCATAAGCGATAAATTTGGAGAAGAGGTAGTCGGCAATGGTTGAAAACGAAGGGTCTACATCAGGTACTTCTGCAAAGCCCGGTACCGTTGCATTTTGATGACGAACAAAATATTTATCATCCAGGTCAGTTGCTTTCAGGCGGTAGTACTGGTAAAGAAATTCGTTCTGTCGAAAGAATCTGTCAACGAACGATATTTGCGACTGAAGATGTACTGTTTGGCTTTTTTTTCCAAAAACCGGCATACTATTTTCTATGGCATAGCGCTCGGTAACAAATACCAGCATGGCATAGATCCTTGGTTTCCCGGTTTTAAAGAACCAGATTTCTTCCTGCTGATGCTCAAACCCGGATTTTGCCAAGGCAATCTTCAGCTCAGCGAGAGCAGTCTGAACCACGGCGAGTCCACTTCGCAACTTTTCAAGTGGGTTTTCAATAGCGCTGGTTTCCCTGATTTCTTCCTGCAATATCTCATAGAGTTTTTCTGATAGTTTCGTTAAGGTCATAACAATGGGATTTAAGTTTAAAATTGCGAGGAGCGCTAAAACAGAAAGGGCCTGGAAACAAAAAAAACGGGCAGTAAAACAAATGCCAGATTTTTACGTTAAACAATTGTATCCATTTCCGACAGGACAATATTAGTCTGATTAAAGCTGCGAAGGTTTGATTTCGATCACAATCGACAGCGTATGAACATTTTAGAGAATGAAGAGGCCGATTTACTTGAAACTTTAGGCTTCATTGTGCCACTCCCTGCCCCTATGCAGGAGCGGGTTAACCGGGAGATTCTCACCGAAAAATTCCATCGAAAACAATTGCTTTTAAAACCCGGCGAAACTGCCAGGCGACTTTACTTTATCAGGAGCGGATTTTTGCGCGCTTATTTCATTGATGAACAGGGAAAGGAATGTACAACGTGGTTTATGCGAAAGGGCGATCTGATGATTTCTGTTTACAGCTTTTTCACTCAAAAACCAGCTCATGAGTATATAGAGGTTTTGCAGGACTGTAAATTACAGTCTTTGAGTTGGCATGAACTCAATGCCTATTATGCCGATTTTCCACAGGGAAATTTATTAGGCAGAATCGTTACCCAAAAGTATTATATACTGAGCGAGGAACGATCGATTTTCCTGCGTAGCCAGACCCCGGAAACCAGGCTAAATCAGCTGCTGGAGAGATATCCCGATATCGAGCAGCAAACGACCTTAACCAATATCGCCAGTTACCTTGGAATGACCCGGGAAACATTGAGCAGGATACGTTCCAAAAAAGCAAGGTTGTGCGTTCAATCACAAAATACAGCAAATCAGAAACCAGTTTTTCACTAAATCGATCTCAAGATGAACTCAAAATTTAAACCAATCGCACTCCTCATCCTGCTAGTCATTGCCTGCAAAAAAGAACCAATAGGAAATGCTGAAACCCAAAATAAAGTTCCCGAAAAAAGTAACCTGACATTAAATGATGCCAAAGCTCTTATAGCTAATACCCCAATGGACAGTTCAACGTTCCTACAAGAAACAAGATTAAATTGGGACTCAGCTTATAATAGAGGTAGCAACTGGGTCGTTCGACTCAAAGGCCAACCTATTTATCAGCGATATGCACAGGGCTACCGGGAATTGACCATCAGCAGAAATAAACAAAACCAGATCATTGAAGCCAGAATCCTGGAAATCATCCCAGACGCCATCTATCTGCAAAAAAAAGGCAAAAGCGAAGCGGAAACCTTTACAGGCAGGGTCTTTGAATACGACCTGAACTATAAATTAAAGGGCGGCAGATTGTATAGTGGCGGCAAGCCAGTTGGTGAAATCAAGCAACTGTCAAAGGAAGAAGAAATCCAGAATGTCAACAATTCATTAAATAAAGTAAAATCTTTAAATGGCATCCAAGGGAAAATTATGCTGGCCATGGTGGAATCCTGTATCTGGGTACAAAGCAGTTATGTTGATGCAGAGGGGGATTTTACAGTACATTCCGAAAGACAGTGCAGTTATAGTTTCTCAGGTGACAGCATGCCAAGTATGTACGATGGGATTGGCGGCGGAAATTCCGATTATTCAGGAGGTGGCGGCGGTGGGGGTGGTGGTTCCTCTCCAAGCACTCCATCTGCACCTCCCCCATCAAATCTGCCTGGCGAAAACAACAACAAAGTTGATCCAAAAAAAATGATGGATTGTTTTTCTCAAATCTCTGATCCAAACGCTGCTTTTGTT
Source organism: Pedobacter sp. AC163 (assembly GCF_979258665.1). Lineage (NCBI taxonomy): Bacteria > Pseudomonadati > Bacteroidota > Sphingobacteriia > Sphingobacteriales > Sphingobacteriaceae > Pedobacter > Pedobacter sp. AC163. The sequence continues at coordinate 1,022,568 of NZ_OZ409872.1, forward strand.
GTGCGTGTCTACGTAGTAGAACCCCAACCAGGAACCTCATTTAATGTTGGCGCTAATAGTTTTGGCCATGTCGCCATCTCCCTAAGCAAAACAAGCGGAAACACTACAATCACACAGACGGTTGGTTTTTACCCGACTGGGTCAGGGTTGGATAAGTTAAGTTCGCAGTCTCAAGTGAAAGATAATGGCGATATTCATTATGATATTAGTACTACCTACTATTTAGATGGTGGACGTTTTCAAAAGGTGATAGACTATATTAGTAACCCACCTACTAACTATCATTTCACTGACTTTAACTGTTCAGCTTTCGTTTACGGAGCAGGTCAGGCTGGAGGAATCCCTATTCCCGACCCAACAGCACAAATTGGAATTTCCGGACCTGGAGGAGCAGGTTATGCAAAAACTCCAGCAGGAATGGCAAGCGCTTTGCGGGAGCAAAAGGCAAACAATCCAAATCGAGACATTAATGAAGCTGGTGGTAATATCCCAGCAAGTAAAGGACCTTGTAATTAAATCGGAAGATGAGAAAAAAACCAAAGACATGGCTGATAGTAGCCATTTCAATTATTGCTTTCAGTAACATACCTCCAGTCAACTATTTTCTACAGGAAAGTTATTCTTATCAAAACAAAGATGGAAGTTTCACCTATACTGAAGAACCGGGGAAAGGTCTTGATTTTGAAGTAGGTAAAGTAAGGTGGTCTAGATTTAAACAACAGAACCCAAACAACCCAAATAAAACTTTACTCAGGACTTTTGGTTTTAAACCTTGGAGATTTTGGGAGTGGTTAACCATGCTAAAACATTGGGAGAGGTATTCGTTAGATATTGCCGAGTAGACAAAATTATGTTTTAGCCAATATACTTTCACACAAAAATAAAGCGAATGGCTTTGAATAACTTAAATTAGCTATAATTTTTCTAAACCTCAGGCGAAGTTTTGTATAAAAAAATAATTTTGCCTTGAAAAGGATTTGCATTTAAAAGTTGATGAGTTTCCAACCGACGAAATATTACTAAAACAAAATTCGAGATTTTTATTTGACGGATTACAATACCTTAAGTACTAAAGACTTAAAAACCAAGATAAAAAAAGATTTCCCATTCAAGCATTTACAAAATATTTCGATATTATTCTGTCTTTAACTGTTGCAGAGGTTTATAGATCTTCGAATGATGAGAAAACTGATCGAGACGCTGCCTACAAAATGGCACAGCTTTAGAATATTTTAGTGGTTCTTTTACAGATTATTCCCAAAATCAATCTCCTTATGTGAACGAGAAATTATTTAGAGATAGCATTATACTCCTAAATTTCTTCAAAATCTACGGTATTGTTTTTAAGTTGAAGAGATCTGGATTGGAGTGAAATTAATCCAGATATTTTGACTCAATGATAAAAACTAGCCGATCCCGAAGAGCAATGCGGTTTATGAATGCATTATACATCCATTTCACTTACAAGAATTTAATCGACCTACTTTATTTAGACTCTTTAAAAGAATATTTTGAAAAAATTATCATTGTACAAGGGCTATGGTTAAATTACTAGTTGAATAATAAAAAATTAAATTATTTGACGCAGCATGGGGTTGTGGTAATTTTATAATTATAAACTATAAAGTAATAAAGCATCTAGAGATGGAAATAAGTAAGTAAATAACTTCTTTGATCAATCAACTCTAAATATATATACATACATTTTCAAATTTGAAAAATTAGGCCGCTAAAGTCCTGTAGGCACCAGATTCTCACTCCGAAAGGTGATAGTAGAGGACAAATATTCACCGGCGGAGCTATCTGTTTTGGATGGCCGTTGGCGGGAACTGTGACTAGTCCTAAAATAAGTGTCAACTTATTTCAGGACTGGTCACAGCTTAAAAAAAAGCGCGGTCGATTGACCGCGCCTTGATTTCTGCATTTGCAGGTTGAAGGCTTGATTAGCTCCCTGCTTCCTTGGCTACAAATGCGCTACTTGCAAGCGTGCTCAGTTGCGTTTTCAAGTTTGCGATGAAATCATCAAAGGATAGTCCAGTCGAGCGGATCCTGTCTTGCGGGATGTGTTCTCTGAATTCGATGAGTTTACCACTCTCGGGCGCCATTTCCAGGATCCGATTTTCTTTGATGAGCTGCTCAAACTCTGCGCTCAGATCATCGTTGATGTATATATCCTTATAAAGTTGGTCAAAGGAGATGTCATCGACTTTCACCTCTACCCTGTTTTGTAGTCCGCTACGTTAACGGTGATCACGGCATATTTTTCAGGGTTTCTGGCGGAACATTCCACCTGCCTTTTGCTCAAGGCCACGATCCCCTCGCTATCCCAGCGAGATTTGACTTCGATAAAGTAAATCGGCTGAGTGCCTCGGTAAATAATGAAATCCTGCCCGTTTTGCTGCTCTTTGGTTTGCAGCTTTTCGTCCTTGGTGGAATCCACCAATGCGATGGTGTCTTTCAGGGATTCATCGATTTGCTCCTGGATCATATCTTGAATGCGTATACCAATTTCCTTGATGTAATCCAGGTGCTGATCGTGACGGTGCTTTTCTTTGAGTTTTTCCTTTCCGGCGTCGACTAGACCCTGGAGGTCTTCGATGAGGGCAAGTTCGCCCAAAAGGTTGATCTTTTCTTCATCCTCGGAAAGGATGTTGAACAGACTCGTCCGAGTGTTCTTGTCCCGAAATTTGTGCATCAGTATCTCCTCTTTCACCCGATCGATATTCGGTAGCCAGCTGCCCCAGGTAGGAGGGTTAATGGAAATATTTTTGATTAATTCGAGTACAGTTGGTAAAGTTTCCACCTGAACGGGCATGAAAACTTTATTTGGGTGGAGGGTGCGCTCCATTTCCTCGCCGAGCTGTAATCCGCTCAAGGTATCCTTATGCTGCAAGAAGTCATTAAACGGGCTCAGTGCAAGAACTTCTCGACTTTCAATACAGGTGATATGGTGATACTGATCCTTGAACACTTCGTCAGCGATGGCATCGATCTTAAGTTCAGACTGGGATTTGAGCGTGAATTTTTGATTTGGGAAACAGGCGAGTTTGTCCAACAAATCGTGTTTTAATTGCGTATTTGGATTGATGAGCTTAATGAGCTCCAATAATTTTTCGGTTTTTGCTTCGATAAGCGGGGCATCGGCAGCTTGGAGCCTGCGGATATATAGCCGGCAAGAAATTGGTATCGACCGTTGGGGCTCCGATAAATTCCTGATGAAAGTCCAGTTCGAATTCAGCTTTAAAAAATGCCGTTAGCGCGCCGTTTATCGGTGTGGTCCCGTTCAGTCCAATAAAAAAACACAAATAATGGCTCAGATTGAAAAACCTGCAATCATCGGTGGCGAAGGTTTCATTGGATTTGGAAAGTTTTTCGGTCAACTCGGTGCAGGATTTATTGAACTCATCCCGAAAATCTACCCGGTTGTAAGACTTTAAATTGCTGATGAAGCCATAGTCTTCCAGCACATAGCGTTCACTGATGTTCGCGTTTAAAGCATCGACCACCTGAATAAGGTACGGCTCTTTTTCCTCCCAGCGCACCAGCTCGGAAAAGGTCTTTAGCTTGTGGTGCATATTGGGAATTAGCGGAAATTCGTTGAGCAGTTCAACATCGTTTTCGATGCACCTGATCATTTCCAGGTAATCCTGCTGTTCTTGGATCTGTTTATAGTTTGCTGCAGTCGATTCGGAAAGGCAGGCGAAAATCTCTTTTAGCCCTAAGATGGACAGTTCCGAAACCTCAGCCGCTCGCCAGTTGCAAGCGATCTTCGATAAAAACAGGTAGTCTTCAAAGGCTGGCAAGGGTTTGAATTGGCTGAAACATTATAAAAAGAGCGCAACAGCTCTGCCGGTAAGGCAAGTACCTCTTCATCAAAAAACGTGATCGCCCCTATCGCGGTAGTCGCCGCGCCGACGGCAATTCGCTCCAGTGGCCGCAACTTTTCGATGTAGTCTTTTTTCAGGGCAACCTCAAATTCATCTTCATTGGCCACAAACTCGATATTCAGTGCGCTTAGAAAATCCAGCGACTCATCGCTTAAGATTTTGCTTATAATAAGGACATATGCTTTTTCGAGCAGGTTTTTGTTGCCGGTGACATCAGCAACGAGTTCATCGTTCTTGGCCACAAGATGCAGATAATCCCGTTCTCTGTTGGGCCTGAATTCCTGGGCATGGATCAAAAAGTTGAGTCCGTTACCGGAAGTCTCCATTAGGGTGTGTATTTCGGTGAAAGTGACCCCTCTTTTTCGGGCCAAACTGGCCACCAATTTGATTACCGGATGATGCACATCTAAGTTCCTTTCCCTCTGAACAAATATACACTTCGGATCCAAATCCATTTTCCTCAGGACTTTTCGGTTTAATCTATCTTACTGCCAGATTTATCCTCAATTCAGACCTTTCTAGCGATCAAAATCCATTCGCAGGTACTGGAACGCGCAAAAAAACGCCATACCCCCTTCAAAACAGCGAAGTGACCGTAATCCATCCCGAATAGTAGATATGCTCCCAGGAGCCTTTATTTTATCCAGAAATTGAAAAATTATTCCCGGAAGCCAGTTGCGAAAAAAGCTGATCAAAAGATCAGAACGGCCAGTTTTCCCCGAAACAGGTGGTCACTTTAAAGCGAAATAGGGTGACAGTTTAAATGCGGAACGGCTGGCCATTTTTGCCGAAATGCCCAAATACCCTTTCTGAGCGGATAATCATGTAATGTAACAACCAGAGGCTTGCCGAGTCTTCGAGATACGGATCTTTGCCTTCCATGAGGTATGCTCCAAAACGATTGGTTGTATCGTCTTCAGAGATAATGTTAAATGCCCGTAACCAGAATTTGATCGCGGTAGTCATGTTTTTACCTACTCCGAGCTGCACCACGCTTTCATCACTAGAGAAGGAACGCGACGCTTCGAGGTGTTCGTAGCCTTTTTTTAACCAGAACTGTCTGCAAACGAAGGTTTCGTGACCACTAAAACTTACTTTCATGGATATATGCTGGATCAAGCGCCAAAACCTTAAGCTTAGGTGATTGATGGTTATTAAAATTATATAGTTGGTGTAATTTCCGCAAAAATCACAAAATTCTCAGCAATTCGGTGGATTATTTACTAACATTTTGAGCATCAAAATAGCTACTGCATGCGCCTATGGCGTATTCAGCACTGATTGTGAATAAGTTGTATAAATAATTTAGCGAAGAACACACAGCTGTCGTGCCCTCTTTTAACAAACCGTTTCCATTAGTGAGTGTTAGGTTAGAAAATTTCCACCGTTTCAAAAATAAATATTTTTGTAGGTCAGCTGGCAAGGCTAGTATTGTATCAAAACCGCAATTTAATTTTATTCTGCTACCGATTAACTCTTTTTTTAGCACTTGCAGAAAATCTATTAATATCTGCGAGGACATAGTATTGAAATACCTCTACTAAATTTTCAAATAACTATAGAGTCGTATTCATTATTAAAGAAATCTGATAATTTGAAATCAATCTTTTCTAGTATCCTTACCAAAGAGGAAATTCTGAGATCTTGTGAGCCCGACTCATATTTTCCGTATTGAGCTCTATCTAAGTCATAATGATTTGCAAACTTATCAGAATTCGAAAAACCTAATTGCTTTCGGATAGCTTTGAGTCTTAAACCAATTCGTTTTATATCATCGGGTAGAAAGCCAGTTCGTGCTTTTTGTTTGGGTAATTTGATCACCAAGCCAAACTCAAAAAAAATATAAAACTATTTTACTCTTAATTAAGAGTATTTACTATATTTGATCTATATTTAAGGTATTAATTAAGAGTCTCTCTTGACAAATTCTCACAAAAATAGAGCAGAGACAATAGATTAATGCCCATGGTGATTATTTTGTGTATAATTGTACGCACTATAGCATTATGGGCTCTATTGTATTATGCTCCCGGCCGTGAGAAGCCTGTCAAGATAAACAAGATGAGCCCGCTATAGTGTTCCTCTTATGTGACTCGTACAAATAGATACGAGTATGAAAAGAATAAACAAATCTGCAAACTATTACCATTTCTCTACTGGATATGGAGCTGCTTTTTCTTTTTCAACACACAAACCTGAAGCCACTTACCCATTCAACAGGCTTTATGCACTGAAGCCAAAAAACCCAGTTTAGTGAATGTGTCAAAACTGCCTCCCACAATAATAATTCTCATTGGTTCTTTAATGGTACTTGTGGAAGGCAGTTTTTTCAATAATGACTTTGCACATCACTAACAAAACCTAAACTATTGACTACCGACTTTCTAAATATCATTGTACTCATCATCTGCGCTCCTGAGTAAATTCTTTACCAGGCGGGTCGGTCATGCTTGTTCGGTTAATGATCAATAATTTCTAAATGGCCCCCGACCTGGTTCTTTAAACCACCTACCTAGATGGTATTTCCTATCTACTAATCAAACGAACCACATGAAAAAAACCACAATATTTATTGTACTGGCTTTACTATGCCTAAACTTTTGGGCCAGAGGACAGTCCTCAATCATAATTCCCGGGAGTGTTCAGGATGAAAATGGGTTTCCAATTAAAGGCGCAACAATACAGCTCGCCGGAACCTCATCATCTACCTTTACCAATGCCAATGGAAATTTTAGTCTACCAGCTTCAAGGACAACTGGAACAATAATCATTAGTCACTTAAATTTCAATAAGATAAATTATAGATATGATTTAACCAAAAAAGAGAAAATATTGATTACGCTGACGGAAAACTACAATAGCCTTGAGGAGGTCAGGATTATCGGATATGGACAAACAACCAGAAAACTGAACACAGGCTCATCAGGATCACTATCAGCTAAGGAAATTGAAAAGCAGCCGGTTACCAATATACTATCCTCCCTATCCGGAAGAATTGCTGGTGTGGCGGTACAGACTACAAACGGTTTGCCTGGCGGTGGGATCAGTATCAGAATAAGGGGAAAGGGATCTCTGCTTGCTGGTTCTGACCCGCTTTATATTGTGGATGGTATGCCCTATAATACAACCATAGGCACACTCAATGGTTCGGCTAATGCACTCGCATTGCAAGCTGTCAACGGCTCAACAAGCCCATTGAACAACATCAATCCAGACGATATCGAAAATATAACTGTTCTAAAAGATGCAGATGCCACCTCGATCTATGGCTCAAGGGGCACAAATGGCGTAGTGTTGATTACTACAAAAAAAGGCAGGACCGGAAAGCCAAAGTATAATATTAATTTCAGCCAGTCCATCAACCAGGCCGCCAACCTTCCGAAGCTGCTTAGTCTTGATGAATATTTGACGATGCGAAAAGAAGCATTTGCCAATGACGGACGCATACCATCTGCAGATCCACTTTCTGCGAACTACGCACCGGACCTTTTTATCTGGAACCAAAGCAGAGGTACAGACTGGGCAGAATATCTTATGGGCGAGACCGGAAACGCTTCGAACCTACAGGCCTCAATAACTGGAGGAAATGAACAGACAACATTCTTGATTGGCGGTAATTTCAGGAATGAGGGGACAATTCTTCCCGGAACCAATCGGTTTCAGCGTGGTGGCTTTCAGGCAAACCTCAATTATACTTCCAAGAACCAAAGATTTAAGCTTCAATTTGGAAATACCTTGAGTATTGGAAATAACAGATTGACCAATTCTGCGTCTATTCCAACTTCAGTTCTGTTGCCACCTCACTATCCTATTTATAATCCCGATGGGTCATTTAACTGGACATACGTGAATCCGCTGGCGGAACAAAATGCATACACAATTGCCAAGACCTTTAATTTAAACAGTAATGTTAGTCTGGACTACGGAATAATTGAAGGACTGCGCTTTAAGGGTACTGCCGGGTTGAGCAGGATTTCCCTCGATCAGATTCAGGTGTTTCCCTCATCGAGCATGGGGCCATCCGGGATCAATTATACTGCATTCGGTAAGAACTCAAATGAATCATTTATAGTAGAGCCGCAGCTGAACTATCAAAAACAGATAAATAAGTTCAATATCCAGGCGCTTTTTGGAGGTACTTATCAATCGACCGCCTCAAACGGTGAATCCATTAAGGGCGAAAATTTTAGTAGCGAAAGCCTGATGGAAAATGTTGGCTCAGCAGGAACCTTAACAGCATTGAACAGTTTCAATGAGTATAGATACCTATCAGCATTTGGAAGACTAACTTTAAATTATGGGCAAAGATACCTAATTAATGGGACGATTCGTAGGGACGGCTCGTCCCGTTTTGGAGAAGGAAAGCGTTTTGGAAACTTTGGCTCTATTGCAGGAGCATGGATATTCAGCGAAGAAACCTGGCTAAAGGAAAACTTCTCATGGCTAAGCCTCGGAAAGCTTAGGGCAAGTTATGGTCATACTGGCAACGACCAGATAACGCCTTACCAATATCTTTCAAGCTATGGTAGTTCTCCTTACACTTATAATGGCATTCCGGCTTTGCGTCCGACAAGGATTGCCAATGATAATTTTCACTGGGAGACCACGCGCAAAACGGAGCTTGCTTTAGAACTTGGCTTTTTAAACAACAGAATTCTGCTAACCACTAATCTCTATCTTAATAGAAGTAACGATCAGCTGGTTAGTTATAAAATCCCTTACCTGACCGGCTTTGCCAACTACCAGGCAAATCTTCCGGCAGTCGTAGAAAACAGGGGATTGGAAATAGAACTAAATACGGAGAATATAAACGGAGAATCATTTTCCTGGAAAACAAGTTTTAATCTGACGATTCCGAGAAATACACTGAAATCGTTTGAGAATTTTGAGTCTTCAAGCTATGCGCAAACATTGTCCATTGGATATGATATCACCAGAATTTATGGTTATCAGTCCCTTGGCATCAACCCTTCAACAGGGCTTGCAGCTTACGCTAATGTTAACGGCGGAACGACATTGTCTCCCTATTTTTTCAACACCATAGGAAAACAGACACAGGATCTGTATGGCGGCCTGGGAAACTCCTTCAACTACAAGAACTTTGCTCTGGATTTCTTTTTTCAGTTTGCAAAACAAAGGAGCTTTGGAAGTTCAGTCTACACTCCAGGAGTTATGTTGAACGATTTTGCCATCGTTAATCAAAGGTGGCGGGCGACTGGAGATGTCACAAACATACCTAAGGCCTCCAATACCATTGATTATAATTTCGTAGCCTCCAGCGCCAACTATTACAACTCCAATTACTTAAGGCTAAAGAACGTCAACTTGAGTTATGACTTGAAGGGAAAGATTCTGAGGAATCTTAAAATGGATAGGTTGAGAATTTATCTACAGGCACAGAACCTTCTTACATTCTGGAACCGGGACAACCCATTTATCGATCCCGAATCCGGAGCATTCAGCCCTACAAGTCCGAACTTTCCACCAATGAAAACCCTACTTATTGGAATACAGACCCAATTTTAACTGAAGAATTATGAAAACAAGACTATCTTATACTTGCCTATCTATAACTATTGCAGTCTTATTTTCCTGCAAAAAAATGGTCAACATTGACCTCCCTAAAAACCAGCTTAACACTACTGAAGTATTTGCTGATACAACGGCAACAAAAGCTGCACTGTTAAATATTTATGCGCTTATCGATAAAACGGTAGATAATAATCTGAACAAATATCTTGGGGTATTTACAGATGACCTCAGCTACCCCAATCAACCTAATGACGAATTTTTAAACAGCAATCTTTCTCCTGCAAACTCAACGGTCCTTAATTTTTGGAGGAACAGCTATTTTGCGATTTATTCTTGCAATGACATTATCGAGCATCTGGGTGCCGATAACCCATTACCCGAAAAGTTCAAGGCAAACATTTTGGCAGAGGCAAAGTTTTTGCGTGCCTATTTTTACTTTTATTTGGTCAGCACTTTCGGAAAAGTCCCGCTGATTACCGGAACAAATGTTGATGAAAATCGGGCAGCAACCAGAAATGAAATCAGTGAAATCTATTTTCTAGTGCAGAAAGATACACAGGATGCTCTTGATGCGTTTCCTGAAAACCCTAATTCTGTTAAAACAAGAGCAAATAAATATGCCGCAATGGCACTGGCTGCAAGAGTTTATCTAGCGCAGGGAAATTGGGATAAAGCTAAAAAATATTCAAAGACATTGATTTCTTCCAATCTATTCGGCCCCCTCCCTGCCGTTGCCTCCGCATTTGCCAACAACAGTAAGGAAACCGTGTTTCAGATCTGGACACCAACAGGATTTATAGCTGATGCGACCACACTAATTCCTGCAAGCGGTCGTCCACTCTATCCATTGACACCAAGCTTACTAAATTCCTTTGAGCAGGGAGATCTGAGAAAGGCAAACTGGACTAGAAATGTAGTGGTGAGCAATGTTACCTATAGCCACCCCTATAAGTACCGCAATAGAACAGCAAATACCTCTTCACCTGAATACCTGATCATTTTCCGCCTTTCAGAACAGTATCTCATTCATGCTGAAGCGACTGCCGCACTGGGATCGGTTGCATTGGCGGTTAGGGATCTCAACATAATCAGGAACAGGGCAGGTTTGCCATCTCTCGGTGAGGGTATTACAATGGAAGAATTTACCTCAGCAATGAGAAGGGAATGGAGAAATGAATTTTTTGCCGAGGGCGGACAACGCTTTTTGCAGCTAAAGCGCACGGGTAAACTTAAAGAGGCCGTCAGTCTTGTGAAACCTGCATGGCCCGACAAATCGGCATTCTACCCTATTCCCCAAAATGAAATCACCACGAATCCAAATCTGGGACAAAACTCAGGTTATTAAAAAAAATATGATGAAGCAATGCATAATAACTTTGATCGGGCTTTTCCTGATCAATACCCATATCGCTACGGCGCAAGAAAAAATAAAAAAGGAAATACATATAGGTGAAAATTTTCCTGAGCTAAATGTCTTAAATAGAATGCCAGAAAGCGCTCAACTTGAAAATTTCAAGAATGGCTATTCTAATGGTTTGATGATTGTAGATTTCTGGGCTACATGGTGCGTACCTTGTATAAGGGAAATGGCAGAACTTTCAAAACTTTCTGCCCGTTTCAACAAGAAACTTACTGTTGTAGCGGTCACTCATGAAAATATCGAAGTTGCAAGGGCATTTTTCAGGAAACACCCTGAAATTGATTTAAGTAAAATAACAGTTTTAACCTCCGATAAGGTGCTAATCTCATACTTTCCTCATAGACTCCTGCCACACAATGTCTGGGTGGATTCGATAGGAAGAGTAGCGGCCATTACAGCGAGTGAGGATATTAACCAAGATAAAATCGCTCAATTTTTACAAAATAAAAAACCATGGCTTAGAGAAAAAAAAGATATACTCAATTTTGATTATTACAAACCCTATCATGCACCCGATAGCTTATCGATTATTCGAAGTAGCCTTTCTAAATATAATTTAGGAATTGGCCCGGGAACAACTTTCAATGATGGAAATAATAATCCCCCAGGGATGCGGTTTTTTGCTATGAATGTTACAATTGGGATGCTTTATTGGTGTGCATATTACAGAGAACTGAATGCCTCACAAGTGTTGAATCCAAATCTTATCGAATTCAAGAACACCGATTCGCTTTTAATGCGAGTGCCAAAAGATATATCCAAGACAAATTATAAAACTAAATTAGAATGGGCTGAATCCAATTGCTACTCGTATGAACTAAGTAACGTAAATTCTATTCCTGAAAAACAATTCTTCAATAGAATGAAATCTGACTTATTCGAATATTTTGGATATAAGACTGAACTAAGTTCAAAATCCAAGATCTGTCAAATTATTCTATCAGACAAGAAAAACAAGCTCCCCAGAAGTGTTGGTAGAGAAAAATCATTTAAGCTAACTGCAGCTGGTTTAACAATGAACAATATGACAATTCGAGAGTTAATAGAAAATATTAATCTTGTTTTTACGCTTCCTGAGCCATTAATTGATGAGACCAAGGTTACCTATCCTATAGATTTGGAACTCATAAACCCAAATCCCAGAGAAGGAATTAATATGGTTAAGATAACAAAGCTCCTAGAGGAACGGGGCATTCAGATCTTACGCAAAAAGAGAAAGGTAAAAGTTCTGATCATTTCTGACCAGAACTAAAACAGCAATTTGCAGGGCACAATATAAATGTGCCCTCCATATTACTGGTAATACAAAGTTATTGGAGATTGGCCAGGCGCTGTTCCAGTTGCGCACCTTGTAGATTCAATTCTATCACAACCATAATCTTCCACGGCTTCGTCAAGATCTTTGATGACGTTACTTTCCAGCACAGTAGTACCATCCGTATCGAAGTGGGTCCAACTGTAATCCACCAATTTACCTTTTGTCATCCCTGACACCTGGCCAGCTAAGGCCGCTGTAACACCTGCAAATAATGCTAGTGCTACCAAACTTTTTCTAAAGTTTTTCATAACATTTAAATTTTAAGAGTTTAACGGTATTCTATTCGCGCTTCCGGACGCGTGGATATTCTGAAAAATAAACGGCAGTCGCTATCAAAAGATAGACAGCATTGAAGATTACATGACCCTTCCAGCTCAGTAAGCCAACTACTCCGCCGCAAGCACACGGCAAATGGCCGTTATAAAGCATCGAAATAATATAGATCTCAAAGACGATAAGCAATAAAACAGAAAAGATAAGCCCCAATTTTCTTGGTTTAGCGAAAGCCAGCATTACCACCAATATCAGTTCAATAGCCGGAATTGCCCAGCTCAAGAATTCCTTGTTCATACTCACTAGCTTCGCAGGAGATAACCCCATTTGGAACACAAAATGATCATGTCTAAATATTTTCGAAAGTCCGGTATAGAGCCATAGTAAGATGAGCAGTGCAAGTCCAATATCGATATACCAAGGAGATTCGGTTTTATTTATTGTCATTGATTTCATAAATCAAATCTAGCCCTAAGAAAAAATCAAATTCCGTACGCAGGTACGCGGTTTTTGAATAAAATTTAATTATAGCTAATGGTTGTAGCGCCTAAATCCATCGCTTTTGATCCTGAGAAAACTGGCTATATCTTTGTGTCTGGCAATGTTGAACAATCCCTTGTGACGATCATAGAATTGTTCGTAGCGTTCTCTTGCCGTAAGTGTATGATTTTCTGAAGCATACCTCGCACGTTCAGATTCGCACACTCCCCTTGCCAGATCAATGATCGTATTTAGTTCTTCGAATTCTTTTCTCAAGTTAATCAAATCTTTATAAGAGATCTCCACGACAATACTTTTACTAATTATTTCGACATCCCTGAATGCAGGTAGTTGACTAAAAAAAGCTGGGTAAGCATACATAAAGTCACCTGCAAAGTAGAACCAGCTTGTTCGTTCCAATTCCTCATCACGCCCAACTTCTCTGGCAAATCCTTCGAACATGAACCACAGGTGGGTCGTTCGATATCCGGTCTGAATTAGTAAATCTCCTCGGTTCAACTCCCGGGAATTAATCAAGGGTTTCAGCTTCTGGACAAAAAGCGGAGTAATCTGGTGGAAAGAGGAAATTTTTTCCAACAATGAGTCAAAAATCAAATCTGTTTGCATAAGAGAGTGTGGTTAGTGACCATCCAATCACCATTCAATAATGTAAAACAAAAAAGGGAACCATAGAGATTCCCTTTTAGTATCCAAGGACGTAGGTCCAATTAAAGAACGATGTTCGAAATTGATCGGTTAATAAATCAATAATTTCTATATCCAATTTAAGTTTATAGGAATGGTGTGATTGATTTTATTATATATCCTATCCCAAATTTTATATATGATTGATATTGATGTATGATTAATTTGATTTTTTTTGTCTTTTTATGTAATTTTCTGCTGCCTTATGAAAAAAGAAAAGCATGATAATATACTTATTCTAAGATGCATTGTTATCGACGATGAACCGCATGGTATCGCTGAATTGGTTGACCTCCTGGAGGTAATCCCCAAAGTTTCCGTGGTGGGAACATTTGTTAATGTCAAAGATGCCCTTACTTTCCTACAAACCGGACATAAGGTCGACGTCGTTTTTTCCGACATAAAAATGCCCAAGACCAGCGGTATAGAAGCAGCCCGCTTGTTTAAAATTCATGTTGAATTTTTGGTCTACATTTCTGCTTATAGAGATTTTGCGCTGGAAGCAATCAAAGTCAAAACAGATGGGTATTTAGTAAAGCCTTTGGCACTTGCGGAAATTAATGAGCAGGTCGACAAACTTCATGAAACTAAATTACTTCGCTCAGCACAGCTTCAAGCTCATGACTATCTACTTTTTAAAGGCGATACAAAAAACAGTTACTTCAAAGTTATGACTAAGGAAGTCTTATATTTTGAAGCAATGGCGAATTATGTCAGGGTGCATACATCAAAGGATGTTCGGGTAACATACATGATGCTTAAGGATATTGAGGAAGAGTTGAAGAGCAAAAATATATTTGTCAGAATTGCGAAGTCAATTGTAATTTCGTTGCTTTTCTTCGACAGAATCGATGGGCACATGGTTTATTTAGAAAACGATGAGAAATTTCCTGTTGGTATACCATATCAAAAAGAGTTTTACAAATTACTAACGGAGCATTACACTTCATAGAGCATCAACGCAGACCACTAGTTGATGTGGTAGTATTTGTTGGATCGGTAATAGTTGAAGTACCTGTAAGTGAAGTGGTCGGATCACCGGTAGAGGTTAGAACAGAATAAAATCTTCTCTTAAATATGAAGATGGTCCTTTTTTGTAATCTTGGTTTTGTAGAATCATTCATGGCTATTTGATTTGTTAAACCAATATTAGCCTGAGTGCAGATAGTGGGCATTTTTATTATATATGATATACTAAATTTTATATAACATGGGTAGAATAAGCCTTAAGGAGCTAAAAATTCATTTTTTATGTTGGAGTATTTTGATACTGCTTGAGGTTGTTTTCGTTGGTCTAATCAACCAGCGATTCAGTCCAATTAAATTTTATTTGTTGTTTTATCCGTTAAATGCGGCTCTATTCTATTTCCACAGCAGGATTACAATGTCAAGCATCTATAAACCAAAAAAACGCTGGCTTTATTTCACACTATATTTTGGTTTGGAAATTTCGATCTATTTGTTATTATCTGTATATTTTACCTACCTATTAAATAATGAAAAACCTTTTAAACAATTACTTACCGTTGCATATTTCGCAGGTGCTTTCTGGAGGGGCTGCTGGTTTCTTGCTTATTCAACTGGTTACTTTTTCCTTAAGGTTTATATTGAGAAACAAAAAATAGAATCTGAAAACGCATTGGAAATTTCTGGTTTGAAAAACCAACTTATTACTGCAGAAAAAGAATATCTCAAAGCACAGTTGAACCCTCACCTTTTATTTAATACATTTAGTTTTGTCAAATATGCAAATAAGCGTAATCCGGCAATTGCCAGTGAAGCAATCCAAAAACTTTCAGAAATCATTTCATATGCAATACAATCAGGTAAAAGGGAAACGGTTAGAATAGTGGAAGAAGTCGAACAGATTGAAAAAGTTATCCATCTAAACAAACTGAGATTTGAAAAACCCCTGAATATCAATTTTGAAAAGAATGTTTTTAATTCCGAGGCTCAAATTCTTCCCGTATTATTATTAACTCTCGTCGAAAATATTTTCAAACACGGGGAAACAGTTGATATTACTCATCCATCAATGATTAAAGTTGAATCATCTCAAACGGAGATATCATTTGAGACGGCAAATTATTTAGCAAATTACCCAGATGAAAATGGCACAAAATCTGGATTAAATAATGTGAGTTCAAGGCTCGAGGCATATTATCCTGATAGTCACTTTTTTAAATATGGAATGGATGGTGAGATATTTAGAACTCAATTGAAGATTTTATTATAATACATCGCTCAAGGATATCTACTGAACAACCAAATGTAAAAATTGTGTGCTTTTCTGTAATTCTGTATGTTGATATTAACTTGATTCGATATGATTAAGATATCCACATCCTTAATCAGGCTTCGGAAAGGAAATGGTTATTATGCGCATAGTTCCACGAAATGGGGGGAAGAATAGGTTTTATACTTATCCAAGTTCTTTCTTTTGTTAAATATATTGATAAAAATAACGTGAACTAACTTATTTGCTTGGATTATTAGGTAATGGTACTTACTAGCCTAATTGCTCGAAATTGAAAACCGGTGGTATTATGAGATTCAGAAACCTGTACGGAACTGAATCAAATCAAACAGCACTATTTTCTTAAAAACTTGTATCACAAAACAAAGTTTATTAAATTTACGCATTAACGTTTTAATGATACAATGAAGATCGGATACGCCAGGGTTTCTACGAAAGAACAAAATTTAAATTTGCAAATCGAAGCACTTGAAAAGGCGGGATGTGAGATCATTTTTAAAGAAACAATTTCTGGAGCAACAAAGGTTCGCCCCGAACTCGATAAGATGATCGCACAGTTTCGAAAAGGTGATGAATTAGTTGTTTGGAAATTGGACCGGTTAGGAAGAAGCTTGAAACATATTATAGATTTAGTCCTAAATTTAAGCGATCAAGGTATTATAATTAAGGGGTTAACGGATGGGGTTGATACAGCAACGATCAATGGCAGGCTATTTTTAAATATAATGGCTTCATTAGCTGAATATGAAAGAGAATTAATCAGAGAAAGAACTAACGCTGGCTTACAATCTGCTCGTGCAAGAGGTCGTACCGGAGGGAGGCCGAAAGGACTTACTAAAGATACTATTTCTAAATTATTGGTTATGCGTTCGGTTTATAAGGATATGGATAAAACACCAGAGCAAATTTATAAAGGGCTTCAATTAACAAGAGCAACGTTTTATCGCTATGCTAAAATTCTAGATACCCACACGAACGAAGAAATTAAAAAACTTCAGAAGACATAATAAACTATCTCTTTTAATTTTACTAAATATGAGTATTTGAGAAATTCAAAATACCTCTACATTTACGACGTTGATTTTACAATAATTTGTTAGTTAAAAGTTAGTGTTCGGGGCAGCCAATTTTGGTTGCCTTTTTTATCTAAAACCATCGAATCTCGATGAAGAATTATTACACATTACCTGCCTGTCAAATAAGGTAATAACTCAAAATCTTATGATAAAAGTTAAACATCCATTGGAAAGCTGTAACAAAATGCAAGAGGAGATGATATCTAATGTAGATCATAGTAAGAAACAATTCAACGAATTACTATTTAGTTACGGTAATGCAACCTATATATATCACAACAATGCCCAGAATTTTATTCCCACGATAGATGACTATTATGAATGGTTGTCCGGATTAGAACCAGGAATTAAAAAAGGGATGGAGGCTCGGGGATTTCACCAGTGTCTAGGGGTTCTCTCTTTTACGAGATATGTAAATGAAAAAAATGATGTTGGAATTGATGAATATGTAAAAGCATTGATGGGCGCAGAAGATTACAATGCTTATAAAAACTTAGTTGATAATGTTAAATGAACAATAAACTAAGTAAACTATACTATTAAATTATAAATATGGATCGGGTTAAGTTAATACAGGAATTTAACAATCAATACCATTTCTAAATGATAGATTTAAGATTTTCTAATACTTGGGCGTATTGGAGTATGGTTTTTGAGAAATTTTATTGTTAGCTCGAATTACTCAAAACCATTCCTGTAGAATAATAACTGGTCAATTGAAATGGAACTTTCAAGTACCAAATTTTACGATTTGATCTTCGAAACAATAAGTAATCGTTTTTTTTTATACGCGCGGAAATTTGTTGCTTTTTATTAGTTATGAAGTTCCGATGGGAATAGTGGTTCGACTCCATGCATAATCATATACTCTTCCACTTTGTCGATTTCTTTTGTAGGTACGAAGTCTAGTAACTTTGAAGCTCTAACCGCTTTCCATAATTTGTGATTTTCATGAAGCTTTCTATCTGGTTCATCTGCGATGAAGAAGAAGTGGCCATTCTTGCCGCTCGGAGTATCCTTAATCTTATCAATGAGGTATAGATGGGCGTTGACTTGTTGTTGTATAAAGTGGGGCACTCCGTTAAAGTCTTTGCTTTCCCCAGTCACTTGTACATCGTTCTTACCTATGAACCATATTTTTGCAGGCACAACTAGACCTGGAATATCAGAGCCATTTAGTTCTACATCAAAGTTGACGTGGGAGGCAATAGATTTTGTCAACATCCGACGTGCAGTTTCTATTGGTTTTTGCCTATGTACAATTTCTCTTGGCAGATCATAAACAAATTTCTCAAAAAGTTTTTCAAAGTTATCCTTTGTGAGCTGTATATCGATACTCTTTGGTTGGCTGTATGTAACAAGGTTCTGGGCATACCTTGATAAATAATCAAAATAGTCCACCTCCATAATTCTAAAGCTTTTATGGGATTTCAAGTGATCATTTGCGCGTTCATCGACTAGGTTTGATAGCGACTTGAGGCTTGTCTTAATATTTTGAAATGCTGAATTACTGAAAAGATCTTTGATTATAAGGAGTTTTTCTGCCGAATATTGGAATATGCAACGTTCTCCATCTCCCATAAAAAGTCCAATACTAACCTTTTCATCAAGGTTAGGTCGGATTGTGCTATATAGTATGGAATAAAAGGTTTTCATTGATTGATTAACGATTAAAGTTATGAATTAGTTCGGAAAATGTAAAAATTGTTTGAGACAACCAAGCTTGATTGTCTATCACACTGGATAGTATGTTTTCTCGAAGCGTTTCTTTATCGTTGCACCATTGTTCGGGTATCGCTTCAATTAGTTCTGGCAATGCCTGTCTGCAGCGGGCTACAAAGATAGGAAATTGTTCTATTAATTCTGTATGTCTCTGCTCTCGTTTGGCCTTGCTGTTGAGCAGCACTTTTGCAACATCTGAGTAAAGGATGCTATCTTCCCAAGTGAGCTGAGAAAGATTGCGTCCAAGTCCGTCTCCATCAAAAAGATTGGAGTGGTCTATTGGAATGATATTCTTACCCAGAATCAGGAGGTTGGCGTTGTTATGATTTCGATCATCATTTGCTAGCCACAGGTCGAATAACGCTATATTTATTAGATCAAAACGGTTTTCCAGTTTATCGATTTCATTTCGTTTTCCTTGAAGACCAATCAAGATGTCATTCACACTTAGTGCATCATTTTCATATTTGAGCCCAAAGCAGGGTTTATCAAATAAATGACCACTAATTCTTCCTGTCAATATATTTGCTGGTATGTGTTCTCTTTTGATATTGACGAATGCCGCATCAAAACATTCGATTTCCCATAAGTCTAGAAACTGATGCCCTAGGTATTCGTTTATGAGCTTAGAGCCAAAATCATACTTACAGACGTAGTCATTGATGTCATCTGCCATGACTACTACGGGTAAACTTCCTGTGGTCGGGATGACCCTTGATATATCGGAAATTGAGAAGCGGGTTTCGAGCATGTTTTTTTTTGGATACTTCTAGACTACTTTTAGTACCCTTAGTTTATTTTATAACAATACTATTTGATTTCACCCAATATAGTCATATTTAATTTTATCTGAAATTCGTTGCTTGTTCGTATTAATCTAAAATTAGCTCTATCCATTTGATAGTAATATGGGTTTATAGGAGTTTGATGGCAATTATTATAAAACTCTTACCGTTATTTACTAAATTGCTGAATAATTATTTTTTATGTCATTTATTTTAAATGCTGCTCCAATCTTTTATGAAGGTAACCCATCCCCACTATATCTTTTTTCTTTCAGCTGTAAGTTTATATCCAACAATTATGGCAAAGTGTAAAAATGTTTTACAAAACGATTATTTACTTAGTTTTATCCAATTTGTGAGAAGCTTCCTCACAAATTAACTTGCTTATTTGCGAATTGATAAAAATATATGATCAATATCAGTCGCTGCTATATTCCGTTATTTTATGCTCGAAAGTAAATTAATTTAAATCCGTTAATATCTTCAGAATCATTTTAAAACTAGTTATGTAGCTCCATTTATATTAGATATTATATAAAAAAAAGTCAATATTTGTACCATGCCTCTCGAAATACTTAATGTGAACACTCTTGAAGAAATTATTCTAGCAAAATGTGATTCATTTATAAGCATGGGATTATGGCCATCCGGGAATAAAATCGATTATAGAAAATGGTTAAATAATTTCTATGGCGATGAAAAAGAGATGGCATTATATCTATTAAATGCTTTTTGTTTCTATAATAAAGACATGACAATCGCGCTTTTAAAAAGCTCAATACTTAAATTATTACCATATTCAAAAGAAATGAATTCGGTTCCAGAACATAATTCTGCTTGGCAAGACTTCATAAATAAAACTATCTTCATACCCTCAACTGGCGAACGGAGAAATGTCACAGACAGCGGAGTTATTTTAGGCTCATATTTAAGAAGAGATTTAAAGATACCAGAAAGCCAAGTCATGACTGTAGAAGATTTATATGGTAGTGCTTATCTAGGAATTTTCCAAAAAATGGAGAATGTTGTATTTTTTGATGACTTAATAGGATCAGGGAAGCAGTTTTTGACATTATATACTGATAATTTTGAAAAGGACACAGATCTACTAGAATGCGTGAGGGATAAGTGTAAACTTTTAGGCTTGACACCACATTTGTGTGTGCTAGTCGCAACAGAATATGGATTAAATCAAATTAAGTCCGAAGTTCAAGATCTTAATATTTCGTTTACTCATTTGATAGATAACAATCAAAGTCCATTTAATGAAAACAATTTAATATGGCCCGAAAGATTGAAAAATAAGGTTGGTGAATTTTTGAAAAAGACATCCTTACGTGCTGGAATTAAAGAGGAAGATATGCAAGGCTATCACAAAATTGGATTGACTATAGCGTTTGAATTTACCATTCCGGATTCCACAATACCACTATTTCGCCACCAATCAAACACTTGGAATGCTTTAATGGAAAAAAGTTAATGGATATAATATTAGAACTCTCAAAAACGTTTGGTTCTTTCCGCGCAGAAAATTTAGGAGAAGATCTATTTTCATCTTATACAGCCCCTGCATATTTTCCGCAACTATTAAACCCAATACCGTGTTTATTGCAGGGAGGAAGAGGAACAGGAAAAACTACCGTTTTAAAGTCACTTTCATTTCAGGGTCAATTCAAACTATGCAATGGCGATTTTAAAATATATGACCAGAATGAATATGTTGGTCTATACTATAAGTTAGAAACGGGCTTGGTTAGTGCATTTTCCGGTGCTGATAGAGATATATTATTTTGGCAACACGTGTTTTCTAATTTCGTAAATATTCAACTTTGTAAACAGATATGTGAGTTTACAAATTGGTATGAGGATATATCTAAGACAAAGATCGCTTTAGATTCTCATCTTTTAGAAGCTTTTTGTTTATCTATAGGTATTGAGCATCAAAATTCTTTAACGAATATTGGTAAAACTCTTGACTTAGAATTAGCAAAACTTGAAAATAATGTGAATAATGCCGCAGATGTAGAGTTAGTCAAAAAATCCGCAATAGGAGCACCTGTAAGAAGGTTAGTTAAGCTGTTACGGCAAACGAGTCAATTTCGTTCCAAAACGTTTTATTTCTTATTAGATGAATATGAAAATCTAAGAGATTATCAACAGGTTATAGTTAATACACTAATCAAACAGGCTGATTTTGAAATGACATTCAAAATAGGAATACGAGAACTTGGTCTTAAAACGCGACATACGTTAAATCCCGATGAGCAGCTTGTTGATCCAGCCGATCTTGTATTAATTGATATATCAAAAGGGTTAACGGATTCAGAATTTGAAAGCTTTGCAAATAACGTACTAGGCAATAGATTTGCCGAAGTTAGAAAAAGACTGCCAGAGATGCCTTCTTCAATACCTGAGCTTTTTGAAGAATTGTCAGAAGAAGACGAGGCTATATTGTTAGGTGCAGGTGAAATTAAAGACACCGTAATTAAATCTTTGAAATCGAGGCTTACCAAACGGGAAGTTAAATTGCTAGATACCTATAACCCTAGAGACTATGCTTTGATGAATTTTTTTGCTAATTCTACTCCTAATCCAGAAGTCGAAATTTTAAAAATTTTCAGAGATGCTATTAAAGACCCTAGTTTATGGAGAAACAAAATAAATAACTATGGGTATGCCTCTTTATTTTCTATCCGAAGGAAAAAAGTTGGTATATCTAAGTACTATTGTGGCTGGAAAACCTTGGTAATGCTTTCAGCTGGTAATATTCGCTATTTATTACAGCTAGTAACCAATAGTTTGATTGCACATGCAAAGGAGGAGAAACCACTAAATCAGAAAGTTTCAGCACGATGTCAGACTTTAGTTGCTGGTGAAGTAGGTAAAAAAAATTTAATCGAATTAGAGGGGCTCTCAACTCAAGGTGCACAACTTATGAAATTGGTATTAAGTTTAGGTCAGGTTCTACATGAAATGGCAATTCAAGGAGAGGGGCATGCGCCAGAGGTTACACAATTCGAAGTTCCAACAGATAAAATATCATTAGATAAACAGCGAAAAATAAAGGAATTATTAGACACGGCTGTAATGCATATTGCATTAATAAGAAGTAAAGGAACCAAGTTAACTGGATTGGGTGACACAAGAGATTTTGACTACATGCTTCATCCGATATTTGCTCCTCTATTTGTATACAGTCATAGAAAAAAAAGGAAAATTATATTAAACCCTGACGAATTAATAGGCCTTGTCGAAACCCCCGCAAAGGCGATCAAATATTTATTAAATAAACAGAATCGTGCTTCAGATAACGAAATCGCGGATCAATTAAAGTTGTTTGGAGGCTTTTATGAAGGGAATTCATAATTATTTTTCAATATCTTCATATTATGAAAAACGAAGTGACGTTCCTTTTGAACCCGGTGCAATACTTCTGTATAGTTCAAGTATCGAAGAAAGAAGTGTTGTATCTGAAGAATTTAAATTAACAAATTCGGAACTAGATTTTTTTGAAGTTATAGAAAATGATGATCAAACTATAACTATCTCAATTTCAGGACGCGCAGAAAAATTCAGCCTTAGAAGTAACCAAGATTTTCAAGAACTTGTCTGTATACTAGAAAATTTGCCAGTATACATTGATATAACTGGTCTTACACATAGTACGTGGGCATGGCTAGTGAAGGTTTTATTATATAGAAAAGTTGGAGAGTCTTTTGTCCTTTATTCCGAACCAAAAGAATATAGATTTAGTGATAGTCCAGTAGAAGGGCAGATTTTCGACCTAAGTAAAAGAATTAGTGGAATATCTCCTCTACCAGGATTTGCGAAATTTTTTCAGTATAAATCTGACAACTTCATCTTTATGCCTTTGTTGGGATTTGAAGGGACACGATTATCCTATCTTTGGGAAGACATTCAACCCTTAAAGGAAAATACCGTACCAGTATTTGGTGTTCCTGGTTTCCGTTTTGATTATCCCTTTTTCTCATATCAAGGCAATAAATTAATATTATTACGAGAAGAAATATGGCAAAATTGGAGATACGAACAAGCCAATTGTCCAGTATCAATTTACGTTTTGGGCACTAGTCTATTAGATGAATACCCTGATAAAATTCTTAGGATTGCTCCTATTGGAACAAAGCCACACGCATTGGGAGCTGTTATCCTTAAATTAATTAATCCATCTCGAGTTGACTTGATATATGATCATCCCATAAGGCACTCTAAGAGAACTAGTGGTAAGCAAAATACCATATGTTATCGTTTGAATGCTTTTAAACATTTAGTTCAAATCTAATGACAGATCAATTCTTCACACCAAATAAAATTGCCTCTAGTATAGTAGTGGGATTGACTACAAAAGTAAAGGTCGTAGCAGATTTTACGATTGGAGACGGTTCGCTGCTAAGAGCACTGCCTTTCACTCCTAAAAAGTCTATTGGTTTGGATCTTGACCCCAAGGTAATCAATGACCTAAAATCAAAATATCCATCTTGGAAATTAAAGGTGGGAAATTTCTTAAATCAAGAGGAGAAAACTTCTAAGTGGCTGAGCAAATGGTTAGGTAAAATAGATTTAGTTTTGCTGAATCCGCCATTTTCTTGCAGAGGCGGGACTTACATCCATGTTGATTATAAAGGAGAGAGCCTTGCAGTGAGAACAGCATTATGTTTTGTAATTAAATCTTTAGAATATTTGACTGATAAGGGTATTTTAATAGCAATTCTTCCACTCTCAATCTTAAAAAGCATAAAAGACAAGAAGGTATTGGATCTTCTTAGATCTGAATGGGAAATTGATTACGGGGATAGATTAGATCGAAATTCATTTATAGGATGCAACCCAAATTCTGTCGTCATAACATTGCAGAGAAAACAAAATAAACTGACTCAAAAGGATGAGGAAATAATCAAGTTTGAACCAATAATATCTTGTGAATTAATCAGAGGAATAGATCCAATGTATAAATCTTTACAAGAAGGTAAATATAAATTAATACATACTACCAATATATCTCACGGTTCTTTCAACGACAATATTTTTAGATACGTAGAAGCTTCTAGCAGATTTATTAGCGGCGAGTTTCTAGTTATCCCTAGAATTGGACTACCAAATATTGGAAAAATAGCCCTAATTAATACGACGGAGGTGATTGCTTTGAGTGACTGCCTTTTTGCAATAAAGGCTAATTCCCTTCATGATTTAAAGGTTATTCAAGACATTATAACTGTAAATTGGTGCGACTTTAAGTCATTATATGATAGCACTTGTGCTCCTTATATAACTATGGAGATTTTAAAGCAATTTCTTAAAGGATATTATATTGATTTATCAATATCCATCTCAAAAAATGCAAATAAATTAAATCATTGCATATGTTATTAAATTAATTTACGATATGTTGTTAAAAGGCTCTTTAAATATATTAGATTATGCTAGACATGTATCTGGTCGTAATTCAAGAAAGAATGAATACAAATCTCACGCAAAAAAAATTTGTTTTAAAACTTTATGATATATCGGCCTATTGTAATTTGATTTACTAAAAATGAGCTTAAACTACCCACCAACAAATGCAATATCTTAAAAAACCATTATATCTTAATTGAGTGTTAATTTCGGTTTCTGATTACTATTTTCCAAAATAAACGTAAAAGCTACGATCTGAACATCAGTTGGGTGTTATATATTTTCTTTCAGTTGTAGGTTATAAGCATCAATCACAGCATAGGATTAGATCTTATATCTATTTAATTCCAAAACCTAAATTTCTTAACCAACTTATAATACTTTAAAGAAAAGGGGGCTTGTACTATTTATGATTACTTGGCTTTTTAATTAAATTATTTTGAGAAAACTTTAAAACTTTATTAATCGCAACTGAAGAAATATATATAACACAAAGAATTATTCGTATTTTCACAATTTAGACCTACTAATCTTGCGTTTTGGAAAGTTTCTATAAAATAATAAAATCTTTATTTCGCTAACTAAATAATGAACATCACACAAATAGAAAACAATTTACAAGAATTGCTAAAATTCTTTAATAAGGAAACTTTTATATATGATTTGCTTTTAGCCTATGGCACGCCTAAAAGTACAATTGTTCGTTTGCAAAAAGGAGGTTTAAATCTTTCAAAAAATGAGGGTGAAATTGCTTGGAAAAAGAAATTGTTATTTAAATCTGTTAAAAATCAAGACGTTCATGAAATAATCGAAGCCGTTAGAATAGATGCTAATGCAACTAAGCATGACCCTAGGTTTATTTTAATAACAGACTTTACAACGCTCTTATCTATAGATACTAAAACTAAAGATACATTAGATATACCAATTGGCAATATCGTCAAACATTTCGATTTTTTCTTGCCATTAGCAGGCATGGAAAAAGCACAGCATCAGAATGAGAACCCTGCCGATGTTAAAGCGGCCGAAAAAATGGCCAAGCTTTACGATGAAATTAAAAAGGACAACCCTACGCAAACAGAAGAAGAAGTACATACTCTCAATGTGTTTCTTTCTAGGCTATTGTTTTGTTTTTTCGCCGAAGATACGGGCATCTTTCAAAAGGGGCAATTTACGATTGGAATTAGTAGCCATACCCAACAAGATGGAAGTGATTTAGCCCTTTATTTGAATAAACTGTTTGAAGTTTTAAATAGTGACTCAAGCACACGTTTGCAATTACCTGCTTATCTCGCTGCGTTTCCTTATGTAAACGGGGGCTTGTTTAGAAATGTGCATTTAGCACCTAATTTTACGCGAAGGAGCCGACAAACTATTATTGATTGCGGTGAATTAGATTGGAGTGCCATCAATCCTGATATTTTTGGTTCGATGATACAGGCGGTTATTACGCCAGAGCATAGGGGTGGTTTAGGGATGCACTACACTAGTGTGCCTAATATTTTGAAAGTAATTGAGCCACTTTTTTTAACCGAATTGCAAGAAGAGTTTAAAAATGGAGAGTACGAACCTAAACGGTTGAATAAATTACTCGAAAGAATTGGGAAACTTAAAATTTTCGACCCTGCCTGTGGAAGTGGTAACTTTTTAATTATTGCTTACAAGGAGCTTCGTTTATTGGAGATTAATATTCTGCAACAATTACAAACCTTACAACAGGTGGCTACTGGTTTTGAAAAACAACAGCTAGAATTAATACCCAAAGCTCAATTAACATTGGCCGCCTCTTACCAGCAATCTTTTTTTTCGAGGGTAGAGTTATCTCAGTTTTACGGGATTGAGATTGATGACTTTGCCCATGAAATAGCTATACTTTCATTGTGGCTGGCCCAACATCAGTTAAATATGAAGTTTAAGGAGGTTTTTGGAATTACCAATCCGACCCTTCCGTTAAAGGTAGGAGGTAATATAGTGCATGGAAATGCAACAAGAGTGGATTGGGAGATTGTTTGTCCTAAGAAAGAGGGTGATGAAATATACATTTTGGGAAATCCGCCATATTTGGGAGCAAGAAATCAAGACAAATTTCAAAAAGAAGACATGATGATTGTTTTTGATGGGAGTTTGGAATACAAGGACTCTGATTATATAACTTGTTGGTTTTTAAAAGGTTCTAGTTATATCAGTAACATAAATGCAAGATTTAGTTTTGTATCTACAAATTCCATATGTCAAGGAGAACAGGTAGCATATCTTTGGCCGAAAGTATTTGCTTATAATCTTGAAATTGGTTTCGCACATTCTTCATTCAAATGGACAAATAATGCTAAAAGTAATGCAGGAGTAACCTGCATAATCATTGGATTGCAAAATATTAATAACAGAAAAAAATATATCTTTTCTAAGGGTATAAAAAAAGAAGTTGTAAATGTCTCACCCTATTTGAGTGCAAGTTCGACAATCTTTGTAAGAAGAAGGTCAGAGTCTATCAGTGTAGGTTTTCCTAAAATGGTTATTGGAAGCATGGCTCGTGATGGTGGATACTTAATTTTAACAGACGAAGAAAAGACATCATTTTTGAATAAATATCCAGAGGCTACTGCTTTGTTGAGAAAGCTTTATGGTTCACATGAGTTTATTCAAGGCTCGCTAAGATGGTGCTTTTGGATAACTGACGAACAATTAGATCTTGCTAATTCAATTGAAGAATTAAGAAATAGAATAAATAAAGTATATCAATTTAGAATTGAATCATCTGCAAAAACTACAAATGCCTATGCATCTATTCCTCATAAATTTGCGCAGCGCTGCTCTATTGATTCTAATGCAATAATAGTTCCCTCTACTTCATCGGAAAATCGTGAATATGTTCCTATTGGCTTTTTAGATAGTGGGACTGTAATTACCAATTCAGCTAATGCATTGTATAATGCTGAGCCAGTAATTTTCGGAATTATATCTTCAAAAATGCACAATATTTGGATTCGTACAGTAGGTGGGCAATTAGAAACAAGAATAAGATATTCAACAGAAGTTTGTTATAATACTTTTCCATTTCCAGAAATAACCAGCAAACAAAAAGAAAGTATTGAACAATATGTCTATAGAATTTTAGAAGAAAGAGAGCAGCATTCTGAAAAGACCATGGCTCAATTATACGATCCAGATAAAATGCCCGATGGTTTACGTGAAGCCCATCATCAATTAGATTTGGCTGTTGAGCGTTGTTACCGAAGTAAACCTTTCGAAACGGATGAAGAAAGATTGGAATACCTTTTTAAACTTTACGAGAAAATGATTGCTGAAGAAAAGGAAAAAGACACCTTTTTTGCGGTTGAGAAAAAGACAAAAGCTAAAAAGAATTCGCAGCAATCTGTTGCAGATTTAATACAAACCGCATCTTATACAATTGATCAAAAATCTATTTACCCAGAAATTCTGCCTGATGATTTAAAATCCTTACCAAGCATCGAAGAAAATGAACAAGAACTTAAAAAATTAGAATAAAATATGCCTGATATCGTACATGTAAATTATGCCCAAACAGGGCAAAGCTCCAATACCAATCTTTTAGGTATGCGAGAAATGCAGGAAAAGGCCTATCAGGCAAGAGATGCACAATACCTATTGCTAAAAGCTCCGCCAGCATCTGGTAAGTCAAGAGCTTTAATGTTCATTGCTTTAGATAAATTGATAAATCAGGGCTTAAAAAAGGTCATTGTTGCCGTTCCTGAAAAGTCTATCGGCGGGTCGTTCGGTACAACCGATTTAAAAAGTTATGGATTCTTTTCCAATTGGGAGCCTAATGACGAGTACAATCTCTGTACCCCGGGCATGGATGGAAGTAAAAGTAAAGTACAGGCATTCAAAAATTTTTTAGATAACAACGAAAGAATCTTAATCTGCACACATGCTACACTTCGCTTTGCCTTTGAAGAACTGGAAGAAACTAAATTTGATAATATGCTTTTTGCTATCGATGAATTTCATCATGTTTCAGCCAATGGAGACAGTCGTTTAGGCGAATTGCTGCGTGCGATTATGCAAAAATCAACTGCCCATATTGTAGCGATGACGGGTTCATACTTTCGTGGCGATAGTGTACCCGTGCTTAAACCAGAAGATGAAGCTAAATTTACCAAGGTAACTTATAATTATTATGAGCAACTGAATGGCTATACATTCCTAAAGTCTTTAGGGATTGGTTACCATTTTTATCAAGGAAAATATACCTCTGCCATACTTGATATATTGGATTCTGATAAAAAAACCATACTTCATATTCCCAATGTAAATTCTGGTGAATCAACTAAAGATAAGCACAAAGAGGTTGATACGATTTTAGACGCTTTGGGAGATGTGATAAAGGTTGATGCCGAAACAGGGATCATATTTATAAAACGCTTTCAGGATGGCAAAATTCTTAAAGTCGCAGACCTAGTAAACGACAATCAAAAGGACAGAGATAAAATACAAAACTATTTAAGGATAAGTAAATCTGTTGACGATGTTGACTTAATTATTGCATTAGGAATGGCAAAAGAAGGCTTTGATTGGCCTTACTGCGAACATGCGCTAACCGTTGGCTATAGGGGTTCTTTAACAGAAATCATCCAAATTATTGGTCGTTGTACAAGGGATAGCAACAATAAAACGCATGCCCAATTTACAAATTTGATTGCTCAGCCAGATGCTGCAGATGAATTGGTGAAGCTATCTGTAAATAATATGCTCAAAGCCATAACCGCATCTTTATTGATGGAGCAGGTATTGGCACCAAATTTTAAATTCAAAACCAAATTATCTGATGAGGATAAAGCTGAAGCAGGAGAAATAAAGGTTAGAGGTTTTAAAACCCCAACTTCAAAACGGGTTAAGGATATAATTGAATCGGATTTAAATGATTTAAAAGCAACTATTTTGCAGGATGACACCATGTTGAAAGCAATGCCGGGCAATTTAGATCCAGAGGTAATTAACAAAGTGCTTATTCCTAAAATAATTCAAATTAAATATCCTGATTTGTCGGAAGAGGAAATCGAAGAAATACGCCAATACGTTGTTGTAGATTCTGTAGTAAAGGGTAGCGAAATAAAGGAAGTGGGCGATAAACGTTTTATCAGAATGGCAGGGCAGTTTGTAAATATCGATGACTTGCATATAGACCTGATAGATCGTATCAATCCATTTCAAAAAGCATTTGAAATTTTATCTAAGGATGTAACCACAAAGGTCTTAAAGGTAATCCAAGATGTTATAGAAGCAACACGTATTCAGATGACTTTAGAAGAAGCCTTTATATTGTGGCCCAAAATTAATGACTTTGTTAAAACCTTTAAGAAAGAACCTAATCTTCAATCTACAGATGCGTTGGAGCGAAGAATGGCAGAAGCGATTATTTTCTTGAAAGAACAAAAAAGAAAAGCTAGCAATGGATAAGGCGAAGAAATTACTTGATTTATTTGAAAATGACCCATTAGGCTTATTGAATATAAAGCCTTCTGGATCTTCTCTACGAAATGAAGAGGAAAGATTACTTGCCTCATTTCTAGAAATCAATAGTTTTTACATGAATAATAATCGAGAACCAGTACAAGGTGGAGGTATCCAAGAGCATCAATTGTTTTCTCGATTAAGATCAGTTAGAGAAAACCCGGTCAAAGTAGAACTGCTAAAACCGTATGACAATTTTGACTTGCTAAATTTCGAAGTAAAGCAAATAACCTCCCTAGATGATATTTTTAATGATGATTCATTGAATTTGTTGGAAGGAGATTCTGAAGGATTGTTTGATCTTAAGCATATCAGGCAAATTGACGAAAGAGCCAGTGCAGATTTTGTAGCCAGACGTAAGCCCTGTAAAGATTTTGAAAAATATGAGCCATTATTTAAAAACGTTCAGTTAGATTTAGCCAATGGTAAGCGTAAGCTGGTAGATTTTAAACAAGATAATTTGAGAGAGGGTGCTTACTATGTGAATAACGGCATTCTCTTTTTGGTTGAAAAAATCAATATAGATACAACGGAACATTACAAG
This sequence comes from Pedobacter sp. AC163, assembly GCF_979258665.1. Classification (NCBI taxonomy): domain Bacteria; kingdom Pseudomonadati; phylum Bacteroidota; class Sphingobacteriia; order Sphingobacteriales; family Sphingobacteriaceae; genus Pedobacter; species Pedobacter sp. AC163. The sequence goes on from NZ_OZ409872.1 coordinate 1,053,475, forward strand.
CCAGATGGCACAAGGGTAAGAGAAGATGGAAGAACAAGGTGCGTATTTGAAAATGGTACAGAATCTAACATGCTTAAACGTTCTGTTGAGAAAATACTGTATGCAAATGGTAAAGCTGTATCTGAGAATGCGGATGTAGTAAATGAAAGCTTCATTGAGAAGTTTGGTAACATTACTGACGAAGATCAAGAAGCAGGTTATATTTATATTCTTAAATCAAAAAGTGAAAATCCAGAAATTAAGGGCTTAAAGCATTTATACAAAATTGGTTTCTCGAAAATAACTGTCGAGGAAAGGATTAAAAATGCCAAGATGGAGCCAACTTATTTAATGGCTGATGTAAGGATTGTGATGGCATACAAATGCTACAATATGAACCCACAGAAGTTTGAACAATTAATTCATAACTTTTTTGGTTCTGCTTGCCTGAATGTTGATGTATTTGATGGGCAAGGAAAGAGATTCACACCAAGGGAGTGGTTCATTGCGCCTTTGTCGGTTATTGAGCAAGCTGTACATTTAATAATAAGTAGAGAGGTTGTGAACTATAAGTATGATGTTGTAAATGAATTACTAATAAACAAGAATAAACATTAATCTTAAAACTAAAATTTTGTCATTAAGGTTAATCTAGTCGAATGGCAGATTACCTGAATCAAGAATTTCTGTGAGTAACTATTGTTAGGGCTTCAAAATTTCCATTTTAATTATTGTCTTAAAAAAACGAAGCTTAAATAGCTTAATAATTAATCTTTAGGTGTTTCTGATTTTATGAACTTTACTGCCTCCTGAATATTAGCATCGAACATCAGGTTGTCAAAATTATCCTGTTTGGAGATAACTATATCAGGAACTATGTACGTATAGTACTGTCCATCTCTATCACTATCATAACCTGTAGTTAAGGCGATCGAAGACTCAAATGGTAAAGGCCATGTAACATTACCCGTAGTATATCCAGCCGTATTCCCTCCTATAAAAATCGTATTCTGCCTACCCTTAAAAGCGAGTGCGGTAACCTCACCAGAGCTTCCTGTAAACATTCCGGTGATTACCGCAACCCTTTCCTGATCAAGTAACCTTCCACTCGGTTTGATAGCCGCAATAGTATGTGATTTCTGAATATAGTTTCCATTTTCCAGTTTAAATTTCCTAACCGATTTCTTATATTCATCAAGTTCACCCCATATCTCATTGTTCCCTAGCAGGTCGTACAAAGCTAAAAGCATTGGAGCAGAGTTACCACCTGTGTTTAATCTCAAATCAATTATCCATCCTTCCAAATTATGACTTGATTTAACTTTTGAAATCAAGTCATACAACGGCTGAGCTATCTTACTAATATTTTCAGCTGAATTATCAGAAAAAACCATCCCAGGAATCATTACGTAGCCGAACTTATCATCAAGAACCTTAACTTCAAAAGATGGCCTACTGTCATATTTTCTCTTCCATTCAACAGAATATAAATCCTTGGATATTGGTTTTCTAGTGGCAGTATATCTGTCATTGCCCCTGTACACCAAGCAGTGTGTTGCATTAATCTTATCAAAAATATTTGTTATCTCTTTTAAGGAGCCGTTAAAAGTATTGTAGGATTCAAGGCTTTTATAAGTCTCACTTTCAACGGATTTCCAATCAACTTTTTTACGGTCTAAATAACCGACCTTGAGCGCTTTAAAAAGTGCTTTGTAAAATACACCAATACTATCAGCCGCTTGACTTATTGAATTCTGGTTTTTTTTTGTCACAGTTTGTGCAATACCAGAAATGTAAGTAAATACGAGGAACAGCAAAATTATTGAAACTCTCATAACTTAATGTTTTCTGTAAGACGAAGAATTAATCTAACAGGTTGCAATATAAGTGAGAATTAATTTTAGTTAGAATTGAAAAGAAGAAACGGATTTAAGGAGACCAATATGGTAAGTGTTATAATTGCAGTCTCAATAAACCGAAAGTATTCGTCCTCTATTGTACATCTTTCTTTCAGCTGTAAGTTCAATTGCCTCAATTACTGCAAAGAGAAAAATTGCTTCTCAAATTAAAGTTTAATTTTAGGCATTGTAGTACAAGGCGCATTATTATAGTATTTCGACAACTTTGAATCTCTTTTAACTGTTGATCTAGCAGATTAGGGCCGCCAAAGAGAAAACAATTTCCTCGTCAAACAGGTGATATTATTCCATGTAATACCAATAAAAGATAGTCATCAGAAAAATTATAGAATAATGGATTATTTGTTTTATAAAAAGAATTATAAGAGAAGCGAGACCGCTTTAGAAGGGCAGTTTTTGGTCAATAAGCAACTGCTAGGTTAATTATGCTTTATATACCAAGGGGTAAGCTTATAAATTACACTTCGAACAATCCGTGTATCAAGTTGTTGTTTATGGAAACATCATCTATGAAATTCATCACCAACACTGGTTCTGACGGAACCGAAACAAAAATTTTTTATGAAGACCTTGGTCAGGGGCGACCAGTTATTTTGGTACACGGTTGGCCTTTGGATCACACGATGTGGGACTATCAGGTAGCTGCGCTAACAGATGCTGGTTTTCGTTGCATCGCTTACGACCGAAGAGGTTTTGGCAAATCAAACAAACCACTTACCGGCTATGATTATGATACTTTGACAAGTGACCTCAAAGTGTTGATTGACGAATTACAGCTGGAAAATGCCGTTTTAATCGGTTTTTCTATGGGAGGTGGCGAAGTGGTTAAATACTTTAGCAACTATGGTGGCCAAGGGGTGACAAAAGCAGTACTCATTAGCTCGATAGCACCTTATATGTTGCAAACTGAAGACAATCCTGATGGGGTTCCGCAAGAACAACTCGATGAGATTGTGGAGAGTATTCAAAAAGACCGTCCCGGTTTCCTGGGTGATTTTGGAAAGCAGTTCTATGGCGTTGGCTTACTGAATCATCCAGTAAGTGAGCAGCGATTGACCAGTGACCTGATCTGCGCAATGCAGGCAACTTTAAAATCCACTTTGCAATGTGCGGCATCTTTCTACAGTACGGATCTTCGCCAGGATATGGCGGCTGTAAATGTTCCTACGTTAATCATTCATGGAGACAAAGATCAAACGGTACCAATCAAAGCGACGGGTGAACAGGCCGCCCAGATGATTAGCGGATCGAAATTTATTGTTTACCAGGGTGAGCCACATGGCTTATACATCACCGCGAAAGATCAGTTGAATGCGGATCTGATTGAATTCATAAATAAATAAACCTAAATAATAGCAACGATGAGTAAAGAAGCAAATATTGCGGCACAGAAGAAATTTGGTGAGGCTGTCAACAGTGGTAATTATGAGGAATTTAATGAAATAGTGGCTGAAGATTCAGTAGATCATGATCCTGCACCAGGTCAGCTATCGGGGCCTAAAGGCTATGCTAAATTTTTCGGTATGATGCGAGAGGCATTTCCTGATATGAAATTGGAAGTAGAACAAATGTCTGCTGATGACGACACTGTTTCTTTTGCCTACCGGGTTACAGGAACGCATAAGGGCGACTTCATGGGAATTCCTGCAACCAGCAATTCAATCAATATCAGGGGCATGCAGATCAGCAAGTTTACAGATGGCAAAATGTCCGAACGCTGGGGAAGCTCGGATGAGTTAGGTATTCTGAAACAAATTGGTGCTAAAGTTGGCTAACTAATTCGATCATACATTGACCAGGTTGTCTGTAAACAGGGGATAACCTGGTTTCTAGTTTGTTGGTTATAAAAAAATATGGGACATCATTGTCCAGCTCACTAATGTGATTTTTATAATACTAGATTGGGAAGTGGTTCCCATAGTTAGCTCCTTTACCTGCACAGATTCGTGAACACCACGAAATAACGATGGATAGCCGGAGTTAACAAAATCTAAAAAAAGAAAGTATCCATCCCCTACTGCATATCTTTCTTTCAGGTGTAAGTTAATAAACACAAATTAATACAGATAAAAAAGTGTTTCAAAAACCAAGTTATTCGTCTTCGGGATAATTAGCCCATTCGATCATCTGATCAAGACCGTTTCGAGCTGCCAGTAGGAAAGGTAGGCCACGCTTCCCTGCGGAACTATAAGGATTAACTATTTCTAAAAGTGTAATCAACGAAAACTCAAACCAATCATAATTACCCTTCAACGGTGGGATTGCTAAAGCATTGAGGTGTATAATTACACTGACCATTATTTCTTGCCGGTTGGGCAAATCCTCGATTATAAAAAAATTCTTTTTAACGATGCTCACATATTTATCAGTCGTCTTTGAGAGTTCATCAATCTGGTCCGCAATTTTCTCTAATGGGGCGGTATTCTTTTCCCACATAAGATCTTCCGCCAAAGAGAAACATGCTTCAAAAATTTCCTGTTCATCCATAACGCCGTAAATGTATTAAGTTTAAGCAAAAACTATGTGGTGCCAATAAAAATTTGTTTTAATTCAAATAAATTAATACTAAAAAGAATTTATGGCTCTACTTCTTTTGTTGATATAAATAGCGAGAAGATTATAAATTAAAACTTTATATGTTTTTAAAGAAAAGAAACACAAAGGCGTCTCAAAAAACGAACTAATTGAAGATTTTACAGTTGAAGGCGACCGAACCGGAATGAGATTGGTTTAACTCAAATTGACTTTTATGCCATTTATCTCGATTATGTTTAAAACATTAATTGCATGCAAGCCATTCTGGGACAGGTTAATCTCGAAATGAACAAGGTCACCAATTTTAAAGGATGAAGTATCTAAATTAGAATAGAATTTAATTCTTTGTTGGTTTCCGTCTTCAATGATACCGATTTTCGCAAATCTATTATATGAGCGGATTATCCCTGTTCTGACCATCATATAAATCTTTTAGTAAAACTAGTAAAAAAATATGGTAATTAACTGATTATAAATAAGTTTAGACATAGGGATAATTACTTGCGACGAAATCTGAAACTGTAAAAATGATTTTCAAATCAATTAATTGAGAAGCACCAAATTGTCTCAAAAAACGAAAGTATCAATAGACTAATATTTTTTTTTACAAAAAAAAAATGTATTAGCTGAAGTTTAATTTAAATAAAATTAATTTCGAAAACAGAAAGTTACCGAAGTTACTTTAACTAAATTATTCAAATCTAAAATCTTACTTCGAAGGCAGCATCCTTTATTACAATTGAATCTTGCAAGTCTCTGGTATTATATAACACACCATTTAAATTCCCTCCGACAAAAGGAACGGATCCATCCTTTGGTTTTTCATATTTTGAAATTGAAATTTTAAATGCCGTTTTGCTTTCAGTTGTTGTAAAGGTTTTTGAAGCTGAAGTTCCTAGTTCAGTTACAAGATAAACATGGGTTGAAAAATCTTTTTGAAATGCATTTTTACTATTTATTAGATATTCGCGGGCTTTAATATCAAAGATCTGAAACCGCAATTTTGAACTAATTGTAGTATTAAGTACTTCTTTTGGAACCTTTACATTCACTGTATACATTTCATTGCTTGTTCCATCGCTGTTTCCGAGTATAGTCCAACTTCCATGGAAAATATCACGATTAGTAGCAATAGGCCCCTCTATATTAATTGGTTTACCAGCAATGTTAGCTTGAAAATATTGTATGTAACTATCTTTAGCAATCACTTCTGTGTGTTCTTTTTCACAAGCTGTCAATAAAGAAATTATTACACAGAAAATTATAAGTTTAGATTTCATAGTAATCAAATATAGTATTCATTCTTCTTTAATTGCAATTAGTCTTGTTATCGTATTCTAAATTGAACCCAAATTTAAAGAATGTATAATTAAGTAACCTCAAAAATTAAAATTTGGACTATCGATAAGATGTTAACTAATTCCATTATAATATTCCGCCCGCCAAGGTTTTATATCAGCAATGACTATCCTTACAATTGCAACTACAAAAAACTTTTACAGATTGCAGAAAATGCATATGTACCATATATTTGGAACAATGAATACTAAGACAGGCATGGTAAATCTTAAAGCAAACCAGGCGCTGTGCAATAATTGCGGAAATATACTTACTAGTCATAGCCAATATGACCTGCAGGTATGTTCATGTGGTTTCATTGCCGTAGATGGGGGATTTAATTTAAGGATTATCGAACTCCAGAAACCCTTAGTAATCACAGATGGCTTATCATCCGCCAATAAATCCAATTTTACGTTAATGTTTTAATTTTACCATTTTTTATTCTTTCTGCTAGTAGGTTAAAAGCGTTCAAAAACAATATAAAAAAACAAAAACGAACTGCCACAAACTTCGGATTACATCAACAATTGTAAATAGAATTGTGTCAAAAAAACGAATATTTTGCTGGTTCCGGACCTTAATAGTATTTCGACCCTATTGGATTTTGTTCTACTAATGAAGCCCTTTTAATTACCACAAACAACCCGCGATCTGTCTCAGAAAACGAACGATAAGGTTAAGCTCACACCTAAGGCGTTATAACTATTACATTTCATATCTAAAATTTTGTTACCTATTAAATAACACGTTACAAAGATGATTGTTTCTTAACGAGGCTAGCTTAGTTGCTCTTCCAATATCCGACTCGATGCCTTGGCCAGATAAATTTAAACTTCCTATATTGTTATCCTGCAGACGATAGACATGAAATTTTCTCTACTGTTGATCCTTAAAGTAGAGGATTATCTTTCAAAACCTTGCTCACCGGTATTAAAATAGAGCCAACGTTTCAGATTAATTAGTAGCGGCTTTATGTTACAAAACTTTTACCTTAAAAATATATTTTTGTAACTTGTCGCTTACCGGTAACAGGAATGAGAAAAAAGACAAAAGAGACAATTTTCAGGAAGAGTTTGCTGATTCTTATGCAAGCAGTATTTACCTGCCTCATTATTTTATCTTTCTCTGCTTTTAAACTTGTAATTTCATCATCAACCATATCGTGGAAAAAATCCAGATCTGAAACAGCCCATCATCTGGTTAAGCGCTTAACGGCTAATGAAAAGATATACTTCGCTCTTTCTAATGCGGAGCCGAGGCAAAAAAAGTACCGGTTTTGATTTCAGCAAAATAACAGTAGAATTCCTAGCATTTAACCGTAAGGTTAAATGCTAGACCCTCATTATCGAATTAATCTGTAAGAAGAATCCTTACTTCTTTTAATAAACGATCGATATCAAAAGGCTTTAATATTACGCAATCAGCACCATGGTCTAAGGCAGTGCTAATTTTAGCTTCGTTCGAAGCAGATACGATAATTACGGGTATATGCTTGGTAACATCTAGACTTTTAAGCTCTTTACATAGCAATCTGCCGTCATGCTCACCAAGTTCAATATCAAGAATTATCAAATCTGGCTGCATCTTTCTGACTAATTTAATGAAGCCTTTGCCATCAGGAAGAGTTGCGACCATATAACCTTCCATTTCCATTGTAATGGTCAACACATCTAAGTTGGATGGCTCATTTTCAACTATAAGAATTGTTTTCATGTTGAGAGAGAATAGCAGTTGTTTATGGGCGAAGAACCAAAAACTTACTATCAAATTTAAACATTATAAATCATTTATCCATGACAACGAATATTGGCGGCATTAACGTTACAATAAGTCTTTGCTTGTGGTATTGTTGTTGATACGGTTTAGATTACCTTTAAACAAAAAACCATGACCTTTGATCAATTCAATATTCTGATTAATGAGCAAACATCTTCATTACAAGCCCATGCAATAAAATTTACTAATGACGTAGATGATGCACAAGACCTTATGCAAGATACTATGATGAAAGCCATTAAGAATTATGATAAGTTTGATGAAGGGACGAATTTAAAGGGGTGGTTATACACCATCATGAAGAATACGTTTATTAATAATTACCGTAAAAACGTAAAGACCCAAACTATGGTCACTCAGGAAGAGGAGATTTCATCTGCCAACCTAATGCTAAGTGCGACTCGCAATGCATCTGAAGGCAATCTGGTTATGGGAGATATTAATGTTGCATTGGCGAAATTACCTGTACACCTATCAACACCTTTTGTTAGATATGTTGAAGGTTACAAGTATCATGAGATTGCAGAAGAAATTGGAATTCCAATTGGAACTGTCAAAACAAGAATCCACGAAGCTCGTAAACATCTTTCAAAGATGCTAAAGATGTACAAAGAGAAAATCAGTTAGTCAAAATATTAGAGCCACTTATATGGGTTTTCTGTTCTTAAAACATCTCTGCTTGTGACTGTCTGGATCGAGTTTTAGATGTAAGTTCTTATTGTTTTAAATGATTATCATGATAAGAGTTTTAAGCTTTGTAGTAAGTTTGCAAGTATAGATGGAAGTTAAAAATTTTAGGAAATTCATTGGCGAAAAGGTTTATCTTGAGCCCCAAGAATTAGACCTGGTCATTTCTAAGTGCAGACTGAAAGTTATCCCTAAAGGTAAGTTGGTGTTAAAAGCTGGACAGATCGCTAATCAATACTACTACATTGTTAAAGGTGGGCTGAGGTTTTATTATGAATTCAATGACAGGGAAACCACTACCTGGGTATGCTTTCAAAACGAATTCTTTACCGAGATTTCCAGTCTCCATCCACAAAAGCCGACCCGGTTTAATATTCAGGCCATTGGAGAAACAGAACTAATTGTCCTTGATAAAAAGGATATGGATTTCCTTTATGCCTATATCCCTGGCTGGGATGAATTTGGCCGGAAAATCTGGGAAGCAACAGCTGCAAGGATGATCGATCAGTTATTAAATTTCCAAACGCTATCTGCCGAAGAAAGATACCTTAGATTTTTATCAACACCCGAAATGCTTCAGAAAATACCAATAAACCAGCTTGCTTCGATACTGGGAATCACCCCTAACGCTTTGAGCAGGATCAGGAACAAGATCAGGTAAGCGAATTTTCTACCATCTGGTAGTTTTTCCAATATGCTCTGGCGTTAACTTTGGTCACACAAAACAAAGCATACAACATGAGCGATCATTCAAAAGAGTTACAAATTTTATATTCAGACGGTGAACTTATCAAACAGTTTCCGGGTTTCGCCAACCATTATGTTAACGTAAATGGAATTGACCTTCATTATGTAGAGGGTGGAACCGGAGATCCACTGATATGCCTGCCTGGCTGGCCGCAAACCTGGTATTCTTACCGTCAGGTAGCAATAGAACTATCAAAGAAACATCGGCTGATCATCGTAGATATCAGAGGTATGGGTACTACAGAAAAACCAGGCTTGGGATTCGACAAAAAAAACATGGCCGAAGATATACTGGAGTTAATTAAAAAACTTGGTCTTGAAAAGGTTAATATCATCGGTCATGATATTGGTGGCATGGTGGCGATGGCTTTGGCATTTAATCATCCGCAGTATATAGAAAAGCTGATCGTGGCCGATGGACTGCATCCAAGCCAAGGGATGTTGCAGATGCCTTTAATACCAGCCGCAGGTACTTTCGGGGATAAAATGGATACCAATATGCCTTATGCCTGGTGGATGGGATTTAATCAGGTCAAAGAACTCCCCGAAAAGATTCTTCAAGGCCGTTTTCGATATCTGATTGATTGGCTGTTCAATTACGTAATGATAGACCCCAAAAGGATGAGTGAGCAGGAAAGAGCAATTTATGCCGATGCTTATAATGACGAAGAAAGCATAAGGGCATCAAACGCCTGGTATCAAAGCTTTGCTCAGGATATTGAGGATGCCAAAACTTACCAACCACTTTCGATGCCCGTACTTGGAATCGGCAGTAATGTGAGCTATCAATATATGAAAATGGCTATGCCTTACCTATGTCAGAACAGTTCCATGGTGGACCTCACAGAGAGCGGTCACTATATGTTCGAGGAATGCCCTGAAATGGTTGTTGATTCAATAAATACCTTCTTAAAAAATTAAACGAAGTAAATCATGAAGAAAATAGTTTTAGTAGCCGGCGCCACAGGAAATCTCGGTTCAATGATCTGTCTCGCACTAGTGAAGCGTGGTGCAGCAGTGAAAGCACTGGTACGGAAGGACAGCGATGTTACCAAATTATCGGTTTTAAAAGATGCCGGAATAGAGATTATTCCTGTAGATTATGATGATATTGAAAATCTGAGAAAAGCGTGCGAAGGTGTTGGCTGCGTGGTCTCAGCACTGGCAGGACTAACCGAGGTGATTTTAGACACGCAAAAAAGATTGTTAGATGCAGCATTGAGCGCTGGAGTGAAACGATTTATACCATCAGATTTCTGCACGGATTATAATGCATTGATTCCAGGAGAAAACCGGAACTTTGACCTAAGAAGATCGTTCAAAGAATATATCGACAAAACCAAAATAGTGACCACCTCTATTTTTAATGGTGCCTTTGCTGATATTCTCCAATATAACACACCGATACTAAATCTTAAAAATAAAACCATTGGGTATTGGGGCGATAAAGCGGATTGGAAACTAGACTTTACAACAGTAAAAAATACTGCTGCCTTCACTTCTGAGGTAGCCCTACATGAGCAAACTCCACGTGATTTACATATTGCCAGTTTTCAAATCAGTCCAAAAATGTTAGCTGAACAAATTAAGTCGATTACCGGACAAACATATACTGTTCATAAACTTGGTGAAATGGATCAATTTTCAGATTCGATCAAGCTGCAACGGGCAAGCAATCCTTCGGGAGAGAGAGAATTATATTCAAAGTGGCAGCAGTCGCAATACCTTTATTCAATGTATTCTACTCAACATTCAGTCATAGATAACAATAGGTATGAAAACTTAGTATGGACTTCTGCTTCAGAATTCCTGCAATCTTTCCTAAAATAATAATAGGAACCTTGGCTTTGGTATTATGAATGGTTTTCCAAAAGATTTTTGTTTGCGGAATCTTAGAATGATCTATGTCATTGACAAAGGTTATTTGAAAATATTATCAGACTACAATCAAAAAAATGTTTGGCTTATTGAGGAACCGCGGCTTTATATCGGCTCTTTAACTTTATAACCACCAATTATGAAAAGTGGCAAGTTGTCTCAAAAAACGAACTTTAATTTGCTATTATATATATCATTTACTCATTATCAAAAACTAAAAATTAAATTTGATTAATGAAATGAGTTTATGATAAAATAGGAAAAAAGCGGAGTACTTTAGGACAATAGTAGGCAACTCTGCTTACTTTTATATTCTCAAGCCCTACCTCCTGAAACTTATTAAATAACCAGGGAATAATGATAACATTGGCATTTGTGTATCTATCTGCTTACCAGATTTTTTCCATTATTTCGTTTCGTCTGTTCTTGTACGAACCATATCCCAACATAAAGTGAAAGAAACCTGAAAATATCTCTCTTTTTCCTGTGGATTAAGAATCAGGAAGTTAATCGTACTATACAGTAAGGTGCTATACATTTTTATAAGAAACTCAACAGGAACATCCTTGATTTGCTTATTTAAGATGGCTGCTTTCCACCATTCAAGTAATTCAAGCCAGGTATCGTCCTCCTGCATAATCTGTTTTTTATAATAAGCTGAGTTAACAAACTGTTGAATAAAGCCAAATTCACTTTGATGTGCCAATGACCATTCTATTAGGTTATTCCACATACACCGCAAGTGCTCTCTAACATCACTTGCGGTTTCTTTAGTTTTTGTCTGGGCTATAAAATTACGCTTTGCGTACACATAACTTGATGTAATAATATCATCCTTGGTAGAAAAATGATGAAAAAGCGTACCCGTAGCAACTCCTGCAGATTTTGAAATATCGGCTGTTGCAACCTTATCGAAGCCACGATCCACAAAGAGATCAATTGCGGCGATAATAATTTTTTCTTTCTTGGATATATTGTTCCCAGTCATTGCTGCCAAAGTTAGAACATTTCAATTATTACTTATTACAAGTTGCGGTCACCCTTTGTATATTCTAAGATCCATCCGGGATATTCTGCCGGCAATTGACTGATCTCATCAAGTGTGGTCAATTCCTCAGTTGTAAATTTAACATTGGCTGCGTTAAGGTTATCAGATAATTGTTCTTGTCTTTTTGCTCCGATGATAATACTTGTCACCGCAGGTTGGTGTAGTAACCAGGCAAGGGACAGCTGGGCAACAGAAACATTTTTTTCTTTAGCCATCACGTGCAGAACATCTAATATGTTAAATGCCCTTTCGGAGTTAACCAATGGGAAGTTTACAGTTTTACGCCTTCCTGAATCGTTATCCCCGGATCTTGAATATTTACCACTTAATAATCCTCCTGCAAGTGGACTCCAAACCATTAGCCCAACATTTTGATTAACTAACAATGGAATAATCTCTCGTTCAATATCCCTTCCAGCAACGGTATAGTAAGCCTGAAGCGATATGAACTTTTCTATACGGTTATATTTTGAATAAGATAGCGCCTGAGATAAAAACCAAGCTGGAACATTGCTTGCTCCAATGTAACGCACTTTCCCACTTCTTACCAGATCATCCATCACATCAAGAGTTTCTTCAACAGGGGTCAATGGATCATAAGAATGCATCTGATAGAGATCTATATAATCTGTACCTAAACGTCGAAGACTTGCATCTATCTGTTGCATCAAGTGTTTGCGGGATAAACCTTTATCATTCATCCCCGGACCCATCGCTGACCTTGCCTTGGTTGCCAATACTAAAGAATCCCGGTCAATTCCCAGGTTCTTGATAGCCTGTCCGGTGATTTCTTCAGACCTTCCTCCGCTATATACATTCGCAGTATCTATAAAATTAATGCCGGCATCTATTGCATGCTTCACTAACTGATCGGCATCCGATTGATTTAACCCTCCTAATTCTTTGTAAACAGGGTGATCCCCAAATGTCATAGTTCCTAAGCAAAATTCAGAAACAATGAGTCCTGAACTTCCTAACTTTTTAAATTTCATACAAATCAAGATTAAACCGACTGACTGGTCGGTCTACAAATGTAGCTAAATTTTTAAAATTCAATAGGCAAATAATTGGATGGCCGAGATTATCAAGAAATGGTGGATTTTTGATAGGTTGAGGGTTTTGTACTCAATTTTTTCGTCTCAAAAAACGAACTATTTAGCTGGTTCCATACCTTAATAGTATCTCGACCTATTGTATTTTCTTTTAATACAGATGTACCTAAACTAGCATTATACACGTTCAGCTTCAGAAAGTGCAAATGATCAATTCCTTATAAAAAATATACGGGTAGCTACAGGATGGTTGGTACAAATATTTTTCGCAGTTTAGTATGAAAAGCTACTACAAGATTTGATCTTAAATTGATCAGCGCTTCTAGAACTAACCAAATATATATGAGAAAATACATTATTTTTCTGCTACTATTTGTTGCAATAGGATCATCCTTTATACTTTCAAACAATGCTGTTAGTCTAAAAACTATAAAGTTGGTTACGCCATTTAAAATGCCCCCTGTTACGTATCCAGACTTCTCCCGCAGTCCGCATTTTTCCATATTAGACTTTGGAGCGGAACAAGGCAATAAAGAAAAAACCACCCAGGCCATTGCTGCTGCAATTTCAGCTGCAAACAGCGCAAAAGGGGGCGTGGTAATAATCCCAGAGGGAGAATGGCTTACCGGTAAAATTACTTTGATGAGCAATGTAAATCTGCACCTGAACAAAGGTGCGCTACTGTTGTTTTCTAAAAACCCTGATGATTACCTACCTGCAGTAAATACCAGTTGGGAGGGGATGGAATGCTTAAATTATGCCCCACTTTTATGCCTATCAATGCAAAAATATTGCAATAACTGGAGAAGGGGAAATAAAGGCGCAGATGGATGTTTGGAAAACGTGGTTCGCTCGTCCCAAACCACACATGGAGAGTATCAAACGCCTTTACAACCTTGCAGCAACTTATAGGCCTGTTGAAGAGCGCCAGATGGTAAATGATACGGCCCACCTTCGTCCCCAGTTTATTCAGTTCAACCGTTGTGAAAATGTGTTGCTTGAAGGAATTAAGATAACCAACAGCCCATTTTGGACAATTCATCCTTATCTATCTAGGAACGTGGTGATCAGAAAAGTCAAGGTCTATGCGCACGGGCACAATAATGATGGAATAGATCCGGAAATGAGCGAAAACGTGCTGATAGAGGATTGCGTCTTTGATCAGGGCGATGATGCAATTGCAATAAAGTCCGGACGTAATCCCGAAGGCTGGCGGCTGGGGCGACCATCTAAAAATATCGTCATCAGAAACTGTTTTGTGAAAAATGGCCATCAACTGCTGGCTATAGGAAGTGAACTTTCTGGTGGTGTAGAAAATGTGCTGATCGAAAATTGCGAGGTACAGGATGGTGCCAAACTTAATCACCTAATATTTATTAAAACAAATGAGCGGATGGGTGGCTATGTCAAAAACATTTATGCCAACAATCTCAAAGCTGGAAAAATTGACCAGGGGATCCTAGGGATTGAAACTAATGTGTTATATCAGTGGAAAAACCTGGTTCCCACTATAGAGATCAGGCTTACGCCCATTAAAAATGTTCAACTTAACCAGATTAGTGCAAAGCAGGTAAAGTTCATATCCAGAATTTTAGGGGAGCAAAAACTTCCCGTAAAAAACGTTACATTAAAACAGGTTAACGCCGCTGAGATAAGCGACCGGTCTCATATTCACGAAAACATTATTGCTTTCAAAATTCAATAACATTATCAAAAGAAAATATGTTCCTTGAAAGAGAGAAAATTATTCCAGCCAAAAGCTCCTTTATCGTTATCCTGTTAACAGTTTGCTGTATTAATCAATATTCATGAGTCATGATTTTATTCGGTAAAATTTATACTTCTGGTTTAGCTATCTAATTACTACTTGCAACTGGATAAAAAAAGATAGAATTGGTGCTAGTGGTGTGATGGAATCACAAAGAGAGAATAGAATTTGCAGATTTTTAGGCGATATATCTTATCCGCTATATATGTTGCATTAAGAAATCGAATTACGGGATGGTTCGGTTATCTTTATTTCGCCTTTCAAAATCGAGAATTTAAATTATATCTTAACGATCTGCAGGTTACTACCTTAATTTTTCAGTAAGCATTCTTAAACAATTTCTTTGCCGATAAGCTTTTTACTTACCGTTTATTATGCTTTTATCAGTTGGTTCATCCTTTACAGATTAATATTGATAAGGATGAGATGCTGAAATACTGCAACCTGTTGACAGAAATAAAAAAGGAGTTAGTATATAGTAAGATAGATAGCGTCCATATTATTCGCTCCTTGTTATACTATCTGCTCCAGACTTTAAATCGCCAGTATTCTGAGCAGTATGGGCTCTCGTTAAGAAGCACACAGCATAATTCTGCTTTCCTTTTCAAAAACTTAATGGAGATCCATATTAAAGATAAACAGCGGATTGCTGATTATGTTGAAATATTGGGTATTAGCAAGATTTCATGCAACAACGCCGTTAAGGCCCAATTCAACACTACGGCTACCAAATTGCTAAAACAACGCTTACTGCTTGAAATACAAAATTCGCTCCTTCACTCAAATAAAACTATTCGAGATAGCTTACCAACTTCATTTTCCTGAACCGAAACATCTGATGAGATTCTCTACAACTCAAACAAGTCAAACTCCAACAGAATTCATAAATAGCATAAAAAAATAAGCCGAGTTATTTCTTCATTAAACGGTTAATTTGGATAAGCCAAACAATCGTATAATATCATTTCCGTCTCAAACAATAAAAGTATTCAACCCCTATTGTATATCTTTCTTTCAGCTGTAAGTTTAATTGCAACGATTATGGCAAAAAAAAATTGGTTTACAAAATGAAACTTTTCACTTAACTATCATTTTTTGCCTCATCTGGAAAAGTGCAAATACTATTCAATTTTTTATAGCTATTAAATAAAATTTGAATATTACTTATCATTAATATCTATGATTAAAATATCACATTTCACTAGATTACCTTCTTTCGCTTTACTCTGCAGTATTTTTTAACTTCATCAATAAAGAATATGCACCGCGTAAAACGATCTCCTTCCCATCTAAACTGTTTCCCACCACCGTTTGATTATTTTCTGACACCCCTCTCTGCAGGGCAGTCATACGGAAGGTGGAATCGTTTTCTTTGATAAATACATAGTCCTTATTTTCAAAATTGACAATGGCATCATTGGGTATCACTTTCTCTTTTTTGGCATTCAGCTGGATTTCAGCATTCATGTACATGCCAGGTGTTAAGCTCTTATCTTCCTGATCGAAGTGACAGTGTATCTCGGCACTTCTGTTTTCGTTTAAGGAATGGCTCACCAGAATAATGCTGGAGCTAAACTTCCTATCGGGATTATTATTGGTGTAAGAGCTCACCCGTTGTCCAATGGAAACTTTGTCCAGATCTTTTTCATAAACCGTTAAGTTTAAATGAATATCCTCAGGATTGATCAGCTCGAACATCACATCTGATGGGGTTACATATCTACCGACATTCATATTTACCTTACTTACATAACCATTAATGGGCGAGTAAATTCTGATCGTACGTGAAATGTTTCTGGTCGTCAGTTTCCTGCTATTGATTCCGATCATGCTGAGTTTAGCTGCAAGGGCATTGGTTTCCACATTCAGGTTTTTCAGCTCACTTTCGGCCTGCTCAAGCACCTTGTCGCTACTAGCTTTAGTACTGTTCAGTTCCCTCTGGCGTTCATATTCTTTGATAGCAAAACCTTGTCTGTTGCTTGCCCTCAGGTAATCCTGTTGAAGCTGAATATACTGCGGATCTTCCATTATCGCCAATATCTGGCCTTTGCGAACCCTCGTTCCCGGTAGCATTTCTGTCGATTTCAGATAGCCACCCAAAGGAATGCTCACCGAAACCAGATTCTGGGGAGGAACGTCTATCTGCCCGCTTAATTTCAGCACCTTGCTCACGTCCTGAAGTTTCGTTTCGCCCACTTCCAGATTAATGTTTTTAGCTTCTTTCGCATTCAGATACACTAGATTACTATTTGTTTTTTTAGGTTCTTCCGGAAGTTTTTCTTCCTCGCCATTGCAGGCAAATAAGCATACAAACAAGGATGCGCAGACTAAGAACTGTTGATATGACTTGAAATTCATTGTTATTTTGATAGAAGATAATTTAAATTGATAATGCTGTTGTTCAGGTTTTTTACTGCGTCAAAATAATCGAGCTGCACCTGTAAAGATTGTTGATTGAGGATGGTCCATTCCAGATAGTTGATCTCTCCGATTTTAAGCTGTCTATCCAATGTCAGCGTTACGGCAACTGCATTTTTTAACGCAGTGTTCTCATATTCTTCAACTATATCTGCATACTGACCTACCTGCCTGGTTACACTTTCAAATTCTGCACGCAACTGTTTGTTACGGTAATCCGTATCATTTTTAGCAATCAGCTGTTGCGTTCTGGCAGATTTTATCCTGGCCCGCTGGGCACCAGCAAATACCGGGATTTCTATACCAAGCTGAACGGATTGAAACCTGTTCCCACGGTCATAACGGATCCCATCCTGCAGGCTCATATTATTGTATGCCAGAGAAACATCAGGGAAGAGCTTTGCACTTTCTGCTTTGATTGCTGCTGCTGCAACCTGTTCCTGCTGCCGTTGCAAATTCAAATCAGGATGGGATGCAAGTGATGAACTGTCATCTGGTGGTACATCCAGTTTTAACTTATCTGAAATGGGAACAGGTTTTTCATTGGTATTCATTAAAAGCATGAGTTCTCGTAACCGTAATTCTTTTTCATGAACAAGGTTTTTCTCTTGGATTTTTAACTGCGACAGCTGATTTTCGGCAGATGCCCTTTCGAGTATATTGGTTTCCCCGGCTTTAAGTCGCGATGCAGCAACCCTTAAAAATGCGATATAGGCCGAGTCCATTCTTTTCAACACCTTCTCCCTCTCATCAATCACCATCAGCTCATAAAATACAGACCTTGTGATTTTTTTAATCTCGGCTTCTTTCACATTCACCTCCATCAAAATAGCCTTCCACTCCTCGCTCAGCTGTCTGGTTTGCCTGTTGTATACAGTTGGCAAACTGAAACTTTGAGAGATGCTGAACTTATCATCTCTAAGCGGACTATTGAAATTTCCGTACTCTGCCCCAACTACAGTTTTTGGAAAATTACTTCCTGTGTTGATGAGCAGCTTGGCCTGTTCTGCCCTCAATTGACGGTTTTTGATCAATAAATTATTCGCCACGGCCGTTTCAACGGCTTCTTCAACAGAAATTCTTCGTTGAGCGCTGGCTGGCAGAAAAGCTATCAACACCAAAAGCGAGGTAATAACCGGTTTTGCAACTTTTGCCCTAATGCCTTTTTCAAAAGCAATATAAAGAACAGGTAGTACAAACAAAGTGAGTAGTGTGGCAATCATCAACCCACCGATTACCACTGTCGCCAAAGGTCTTTGGACGGATGCACCTGCACCATTACTTAGCGCCATAGGCAAAAAACCAAGTGATGCCACAAAAGCGGTCATCAGTACAGGTCTCAGCCGGGTTACCGTTCCGTTGGTTACAATTTTTCTTAAATCGGTTTCTCCGGAATTTTTGATCCGGTTGAATTCTGCCACCAAAACGATTCCGTTGAGTACCGCAATTCCAAAAAGTGCTATGAAGCCGACGCCGGCACTGATGCTAAAAGGCATTCCCCGGATGGAAAGCAGAAAAATTCCTCCGATTGCCGAAAGTGGAATGGCAGTGTAGATCAGCAGGCCATATTTAATGGAATTAAACGCAAAGTACAAGAGTAAAAATATCAGCACCAATGAAACCGGTACCGCAACAGATAAACGTGATTTCGCCTCATTGAGGTTTTCAAATGAGCCGCCAAAGCTAACAGTATAGCCCGTAGGCAAATTAATCTGCGCTGCTACCTTCTCCTGAAGTTCTTCCACAATACTTTCCACATCTCTGCCGTTCACATTAAAACCAACCAATATTCTTCGTCGCGTATCTTCACGCTGAATCTGGCTCGGACTATCGACCAATGCCACTGATGCCACCTGGTTTAAGGGAATCTGTATTCCGGCAGGTGTCGGGATCAGTAAATTCTGAACATCCTGAATATCTTTCCGCTGATCGTGTTGCAACCTCACCACTAGATCAAACCGTCTTTCTCCTTCAAATACCAGCCCGGTACTCTGGCCAGCAAATGCTGCATTAATATTTCTGTTGATTTCTGAGATATTCAAACCGTGCTGTGCGATAGCTGCCCGGTTGTATTTAATCACGATCTGAGGTGTACCCGTAATCTGCTCCACATACAATTCAGTGGTGCCATCTACAGTTTTGACCAGGTTCCCCAACTGCTTGGCAAAAATCCCCAGCGTATCCAGGTTTTCGCCAAAAATCTTACACACCACATCCTGCCTGGCACCAGTCATGAGCTCATTAAACCTCATCTGTACCGGAAACTGAAAACTAGTGGTTACCCCTGGAACTTCGGCTGCCGCTGCGCCCATCTTTTCAGAAAGTTCATCGAAAGATTTAGATGTTGTCCATTCCGATTTGGGTTTCAGATTGATGATCATATCACCCATATCCATTGGCAAAGGTTCGGTAGGTACTTCACTGCTTCCTATTTTGGTCACTACATTGATCACCTCCGGAAACCTCGATTTCAGAATACCTGCAACTTTTTGTACATTTTCCATTGTAGTATTAAGGCTACTCCCCGAAAGCACCCTGGTTTCAACCGCGTAGTCACCTTCCTCAATTGATGGAATAAATTCGCCGCCCATCCTGCTAAGCAGAAAAACAGCAATCACGAATAGAAAAACAACGAACCCGATGATGATCTTAGGGATTCGCAATGCCCTTGTTAGTAAGGATTGATATCGATATTCGATTTTACCCATTATCTGATCTGAAAAGTTTTGCTTGGTTTTAATCTTTTTGCTCAGGAAAATACTGCTCAACATCGGGATGTAAGTTAATGAGAGAATAAATGCCCCGAGCAGGGCAAAGGCCACTGTTTGCGCCATTGGTTTAAACATCTTCCCCTCAATACCTTGTAAGGCAAAAATGGGCAGATAAACCACTAGGATAATAATTTGTCCAAAGACCGCACTGTTCATCATTTTTGAAGAGGCACTTTTTACTTGCTTATCCATTTCCTGCTGAGAAAGCATGGTTAGACCTGCAAACCGTTTATTGTGGCTAAGCTGATGCATGACTGCCTCTACGATAATGACGGCTCCGTCTACAATCAAACCAAAATCCAAAGCGCCAAGGCTCATTAAGTTTCCGCTAACCCCGAAAAGGTTCATCATGATGACAGCAAAAAGCATAGATAGAGGGATAACAGATGCCACAAGCAAACCAGCTCTGAAATTTCCCAAAAATAGTACGAGCACGAAAACCACGATCAGTGCACCCTCCAATAAATTGGTCTGTACAGTACTGATTGCATTGGTTACCATATTGGTACGATCCAGGAAAGGTTCAATAACTACGCCTTTGGGCAGGGTTTTCTGGATTTCGGCAATCTTTTCTTTGATACTTTTAATTACCACATTACTATTGGCTCCTTTTAGCATCATCACAATTGCACCAGAAACTTCTCCCTGGTTGTTATAGGTAAGTGCGCCGTATCTGGTTGCAGAACCAATTACTACTTCTGCAACGTCTCTGATCAGTAAAGGCGCACCACCCTTGTTGCTCCTGATTACCACATTCTCGATATCTTCCTTGTTGCCAATCAATCCCTCACTCCTGATGTAAAGCACGGTAGATTGCTTCTCAATATAAGCCCCGCCGGTATTCTGGTTATTGCTTTCCAGCGCATCAAAAATATCGGCGATGGTAATTCCATGCGATTGCAACTTACCAGGACTGATAGTAACTTGATATTGTTTCTGTTTACCACCAAAACTGCTCACTTCGGCAACACCTTTCACCCCAAGCAACTGACGGCGAACTACCCAGTCTTGAATAGTTCGAAGTTCGGTAATGTCGTACTTACCCTCATAACCTTTTTCCGGCCTGACAACATATTGGTAAATTTCCCCCAACCCCGTTGATATGGGGCCCATTTCGGGTTTTCCAATTCCATCTGGAATGGATTCCTGTACAACGATGAGTCGTTCTGAAACCTGCTGCCTGGCCCAATAAACATCTACATCATCATTGAAAACCAGTGTAACAAGTGATAAACCGAACCGGCTATAACTCCTAATTTCCTTGATCCCTGCAATATTGCTGCTAGCCTGT
Organism: Pedobacter sp. AC163; assembly: GCF_979258665.1. NCBI lineage: Bacteria > Pseudomonadati > Bacteroidota > Sphingobacteriia > Sphingobacteriales > Sphingobacteriaceae > Pedobacter > Pedobacter sp. AC163. Next base: position 1,074,685 of record NZ_OZ409872.1, read on the forward strand.
TCTACAGGAAAAGTGACCAAGCGCTCAATATCTGTTGCGCCGTAAGAGGGTGCTACGGTAATGATTTGCACTTGATTATTGGTAATATCGGGTACAGCATCTACCGGCAATTTAAAGAGCTCAAAAACTCCATATATAATTAGGGCGATGGTAAACAACGCCACGATGAGTTTATTCTTCACAGAAAACCCAATGATTTTATTAAGCATAAAAAATGAATATGATCTTTCTCAATTAAAAAAGGAATGACCACAAAAAGAGGGCATGTCCTAAACCTAGATTACGGAAATGCTTTTGGGAGGTTGCCAGATTTTAACTGTATCCGGACTTGGAATATAGCCTTCCGTGTAATGGAAAGTATCATTTTTGATAATTATTCTAACAGCCTTTTCGAAAGTATTAAAATGCGAAACAGGAATTGCAGGCGTTAAAAAACCACTCATGTCAATGGTCTTGAACGGTAGCTGATCGTCTCTTTCCTGATCATTATCAGTATGTGGTACAGAATTATAATGATCATATACGAAAACGAAAAAACTTAAATTCTGCTTAAGCTGCTTGTGCTCACTGAAATGTTGAAACAGCACGGGTAGCTTCAGTATTTCCCTGAATTCCGTAGCAGAAAACAAATACAGCACCAGAAGAGTAAAAGTAATGCGCTTTTTCAATGGTTCAAAGTTAGCCAAAAAGTGTAGATGATAAAAGAGTCGAGTCTCACTTTTGTGTTACAACCATGGCCGGCGTATTTGGATGATTTCACCTCTGCAATCCCAGCAATAAAAATCGTCTCAAAAACGAATATTTTTAGCTGATAATTATCAAACACCCACAGGACCTATTCGTTTATTGAAATGAGTTTATGAGAATTTGTACAACAGAAAAACATGAATTCTGCTCGTTTCAATATAAATATGATTATTTAAAGCAATTTCACAAACAAATTATTAAGGTTTTGCGACAATTGTTAGGATTTTGATACGTGGAGCGGCATCATTATGCTTTCATATAAATTTCATCAATAGATGCCCTTACATCTATTGATAGAACAATAAAAAAAATACCTAACAAAAGCAGTTTGTGGTCAATCACATCACATTGAATGCATCCATGATAAAAAGCAAATATACTCAGAAGAAGAAAGACAATGCCAGCTATTGGAAACGTCCTCCCCAAAAGAGTCGTTAATCTTATATCATCCATCTAGTGAGAGTTATACCATTAACATAAGAAAAAGATTTTGATTAAAACGGTTAAAATACCTTTTTTGACCGGTATTATTGTTTGTTTATCATTCTTTAAGAAATCAAAGCGGAATGCTAGGTATTGATTTATAATTAAAGGGATATGAACAGCATAAGGCTATATATCAAGCTAGCTTCCAAAGTTCTGGCTTATATTATATTGCTAAAATAGCAGGGCCAAATTCCTCAAAGTGAATCATATCCTTCGGTATGCCCAGGGAAAGCAGGTACTGCACATGTTTTTTGATAAATACACCTGGGCCGCAGATATAAAACTCTGCATCAGGTGTAATCTCACTTTTTAGCTGACTAAGGTCAACATATCCTTCGTAATGTTTATCATTTGTTTCCCGCTCGAGACGGTCATAGAAAGTATGCACAGACATGCAGCCATGACTTGCGCTTAATTCAGTTACTCTATCTCTGAAAGCATGCACCTCGTAACTCCTGGAACCATGTATCCAGGTGATGGGTCTGTCATTGCCAGAAGCAATTAATGATTCAACCATGCTCATAAAAGGTATAATACCAACACCTCCGCTAATGAATACCACCGGGGTTTTAGCATGAATGTCAAACGTAAAATCACCAGATGGTGGGGCTACCTCAATGATATCTCCTTCTTTAATCTGGTTATGCAGCAGGTTGCTGATGTAGCCCGCCGGACGTTCATTCTTACCATATTCTTTCTTCACAGATATACGATAATACTCACCATTTGGAGCACAGGAAATGCTGTACTGGCGGGGTTGAAGTACCTTTAATTCCGGTACATATAAGCGAACTGTAATATATTGTCCAGGTAAAAAATCAGCTACTTTACCACCATCCGATGGGTAAAGATAAAAGGAAGTGATCTCCTGTGATTCCTGCATTTTTCTTTTAATCTCAAACGGTCGCCAGCTGCTCCAACCCCCTTCTTTGTTTGCCGACTTGCTGTACAGATGAGCCTCTGTTCCAATCATAATTCCAGCTAGCTGGTCATAAGCCATCCCCCAGGCCTCGATCAAGGCAGGACTTGCGCCCTCACCCAGTACCTCACTTATTGAAGCCAGTAGATGTTTTCCCACAATAGCATATTGTTCCGGGCGTATATCCAGGCTGACATGCTTATTGGCTATCCTGTTTACGGCATGAGCTAAAACGCCGGGATTGTCGATATGTTCCGCATATGCAAGTACAGACATGGCAAGCGCTGTCGGCTGCGCTCCATTCTGTTGATTGGCGCTATTAAAAACATTTTTTAATTCCGGGTTTCCGCTTAGCATGCGGTTATAAAAATACGTGGTCAGTGCCACGCCATGTTCCCTTAAAATTGGAACGGTCCCTTTTACTAATTCCTTTTGTTCGTAAGTCATAAATCTTCATTAGAACATAAAGTTGGGCTAAAGGAAATCGCGGTAGCGATTGAATCGCCAGAACTATATCTGGCCAAGATCTTACAGGACTTGAGTCGTAAGGGGTTGATCAGTTCGACAAAGGGCCCAAACGGAGGGTTTTATATTGATGATGGCTCCCTAAATCGACCTTTAAGCGATATTGTGGAGGCAGTAGATGGCAATGGACTTTTTTACGGTTGCGCACTGGGATTGAAGCAATGTTCAGAGATCAATCCCTGTCCATTGCATGAGCAGTTTAAAGCTCTAAGAGCTCAACTTCATGATTTGCTCTCCAGCACAACGATCAACGGGTTTAATGAAGAGTTGATGAATGGATTGTTTTCCTTAAAAAGATAAATACAAAACTTATAGCTAACTTTAAGTGACATTTGCAAAGCTAAAGGAATTAACTAAAGCCTTTAAAATATATTTTCATAGACAACCAGAGGGCTTGAAACTTATTGCAGATCTCCGCAAGAGTCCAATACTTCTCATGTCGGAGGGACTTAATGATGATTCCCTTTAGCCCAAACCTTATAGTCTGTACAGCGAAAACAGTCATAAAGGTTTCTTCTCCCTCATCATCACTATAACAGTCTATGATTTCTTTTACCTCATACTCCAGTTCCGAAGGATAAGGTGTGTGGACACCCCAGGCAGTAGCCGCACGCTCAGCTTGACCGAAGTGCAGGGTATAGCCTTTTCTGTTAAGTGTAAACAGCACCTTTTTCAATGGTTTTTCCTTTGCTCTCATAGTATCATCATTTTCCTTTTATATAAGTCAGCGCCTTAATCAACAACTGAGCTTCTGCAACAGCCCTGGGAAGCATTTCTGCGGTAAAGGTCCTTTCTGAACAGCTTTTCCCTGCACTCCACTTAAAATATCGCATATTGAGAAGATAATGATTGGCCACAGATGTTATTACTCCTGCCACCGATTCCGGATCGGCATGTTCTGAAAAAGTCCCGGATTCGATTCCGAGTCTTAATATATCGGCGATATAAAGCTGATTCTTGTGTTTTATCCTGTAAAGATAAGCAAGCCCTTCTCCGTGTTCGCCTATTGTATAGAGTTGTATGAGAAGCTTATGAAAGGCTGGTTCATTGAACACTTTTTTTATCATAAGCTCGGATAATACCAACAGCGTCTCTAATGGAGAGCGGGTGCGTGCCTTGCTTTTAGCTATCAGTTCTTCAAACGTCTTTGCCCTGAGCCCGATGATACCCAGAAGCAGGTTTTGCTTGGAGCCAAAGTAATAATTTATCATACAGGAGTTTGTACCCGCGATGGCGGCCACCTCCCGTATTGTGGTATGGTAGTACCCTTTTTCCGCAAAGCATCTTTCTGCAGCCTTAAGCAGTCGAAGCTTTTTTAAGGGCAATGTATTTATATTGCCACAACCATTTACAGCTCCCCAGCAAACCGCCGAAATCGCACTCCCGGTTTTCAATGAACCCTTTATTTTTTCTGATGCCATGTTGCTACATTGAAAATTCCACCAAGGGCAATCAATAGTCCTCCGGTAAATTCAAGCCATGGGAAGGACCGGATGCCATTTATATTGATCGTCCAGGGATGGGAGTCCACGGGGTTGATTGTTTTTAGGTCGGTAAAAGTGAAAAATCCCACTACACAGGCTAATATTCCTAGTGCAGTCAATAGATAACTTGCTTTTTTCATAACTCTGTTGCTAATATTTCGTTTTTCTGTTTAACAGTTTTCTGCCTTTTGAGAGGGCCTTCTTGCGCTGCATGCTGTAGGAAAGATTCCTGCCACGGGTTTCACTCGAGTGCCGGAGGTTATAATAGCTTGACAAAATATCCCTACTGGACAATAAACCACAGAATCTATCATTATCGTTCTGATCATACACAGGTACCCCATCCTGCCCACTGGTGGTTATTAACCGAATTGCTTTTTGTAAACTATCGTTGAGCCTTAAACTGGTAGTATTATTATCTACCAAGCTGGAAACGCTCGCCTGCGTATCGAGACCCGATCTAAATATATCAGCTGTAATCAAGGTTCCCTTAAACTTTCCATCATCAGTTACCGCATAACTCAGCTCATGTCCAGCCAATGATTGGATCTTTGATCGAACCGCTCCCAACGTATCTTCCAGGCTAATAAGAAGAGATTGTTTTTTGAGCACATCCCTGACAGTCAGCGAAGCCAGCGGATCCGGTCCGTAAGCATCGGGTGTTAGCACTCCCCGCCTGGCAATCTTTTCAGTCATTATCGTGTTCTGCATCAAAAAAAATGAAACCAGGTATGCCCCGGTACAAGCGCCCAGGAGCGGTAGAAGGCCATTGATCTGATGGGTTGCTTCAAGGGAAAAAACTATACTGGTAAGATAGGCCCGAGAGGCGCCGGCAAACATTGCGGACATACCAACGAGTGCAGTCATTGGAACACTAATACCTGCTCCGGGAAAAAAGCTCAAAATAAGATATCCTATAATCGCACCCGTTGCCCCGCCAATAGTCATAAGCGGCGCGAGGGTACCCCCTGAAGTGCCGCTTCCCAGCGCGATAGCCCATGAGAGAAACTTGAATATACACAAACTGATCATAACTGCCAGAGAGAGTTTGCCTGAAAGTAGGTTTATAATGTTATCATACCCAACTCCAAGCGTATGCGGCGAGATGAACCCGATCAAACCTACCGCTATCCCCCCCAATGCCGGCCACCACATCCAGTGAATGGGAACCTTTTCAAAGGTGTCTTCAATAAGGTAGACAACTTTGGTGAGCCCAACCGCTAATAGACCGATGCATACACCTACCAGACTGTAAATGCCTAATGCCTGGTTTGAGGGAGCCGAAAGCTCGGACATTGGAAATACCGGTCCTGATTCAAATAACAAATGGTGCCCGGCTGCCCCGGTGATGCAGGCTAGCGCAACAGGTATAATGGCTTTTGGAGAAAACTCAAACAAGAGAAGTTCGATTGCCAGGAAAATGGCTGCAATGGGTGTTCCGAAAATAGCGGACATCCCGGCCGTTGCTCCAGCAGCAAGGATAATCTTGCGCTCGTTTGGTGTGATATGCATGAGCTGTCCCAGCGTAGAGCCTAACGCACCACCCGTGGCAATGATAGGGCCTTCAGCCCCGAACGGACCCCCCGTTCCGATCGCGATAGCCGAGGATACGGGTTTAAGGATGGCGATAGCAGGCTTGATCCGGCTTTGGTTCGTGAGCACCTGTTCCATCGCTTCGGGGATTCCATGCCCGCGGATCGCCTTTGAGCCATAAAGTGCCATCAATCCTACCAGGATTCCTCCTAATACTGGAACAAGAATTACCCATAGGCCAAGTTGGTTTTCAGAGGGACTGCGAAAGGCAAGGTCCATTGTCCCGAAGAAAGAGATATTGGTAACCAGGTTAATTAGCGATACCAGAACTTTGGCTACTGCGCTGATTACCAGCGCAACCGCTACGGAGAGTGTCGATATATAGAAAAGTCGTTTTTTGGCCAGGCCCGGCCCTGAGCCACTAAACCCGTTTTTTTTTAATGTATCTAAAAAGGGTGAAATAGGTATTCGGTTTTTTGATATTCTTTCCATTTGATTTCTTATAAAGCAAAGATACTGTATAAATTACAGAAATAGAAAATTAAATATTATTAAAACAATATTTTAATACTATTTCAATAATAATAAATAGCTTATAATATTGTTAAAACAATATTACTGATATTTTATCGGTTATGAATAAATTATTACCTTTACCCAAAGAAAATCAAAATCAATTTATGAGGGAAATACCAGAAGGATGTGGCGTTGATCACTGCTATCTATGCAGCAGATGTGTAAAAGACTGGCTACCAGCTATTGCCCAACAAAGAAAAACTTACCAGCTCAAAAAAGGACAATCGGTATTTCGTGAAGGAGAGGCGGTTGAAGGAATTTATTTTATTTATTCCGGAGTGATAAAGGTGCATAAACGTTGGGACCGGGAAAAGGAAATTATCACCAGATTTGCACTATTAGGTGATATCATCGGTCATTTAGGCCTGGGCAAAAATCCGGTTTATCCGGTTTCGGCAACAGCGCTTTCCACAGCTACTGTATGTTTTGTCGGGCTTGATTTCTTTAATTCCTCCCTGAGGATAAATCCAGGGCTAACCATTGATCTGATGCAGTTTTTTGCCAATGAACTCCAGGAATCCCAGAAGATGATGAGAAACATGGCGCATATGTCTGTAAGGGCGAGGATCGCAAATACCTTTCTGATGCTCAAAAAACAATTTGGGCTGGACAGAAAAGGATTTATTGATATAGATCTTTCACGGCAGGATATGGCATCCTATTCAGGCACGACCTATGAGACCCTTTTCAAGGTGATAAATGAGTTTTCTGCTTCAGGAAAGATTCAAACATTCGAAAAACGAATCTTTATTTCAGATGAGCCGTACCTTCAAAGTCTTGTAAAGCTTGATCCTTTAAAGAGTTAAATTTATCGCATCCACGATTGGCCTGGAGGAAAAAGTTCCGTTTTATATACCGCAGATAAAAAACCCATCATCAAAAAACAATTTGAGTGGAAATAATAGCTCATTTAACGATTATCCGCCCTGAGGAAATTACTTTAAGAAGGTATTTACAATATAAGCAAAATATCCATCTGCCTAACTGATAACAATCAAGAACGATAATTAGAATAAATAATACTATGCGTGGATACTATAGAATTTACGTATTTGGCAATAATTGGGATCACGAAACCATACGAAAACACAAATTCAGCTTGCCTATTGTAAACATTTTCTGGATATCCGATGAATATACTTAACCGCTTGAACTGCTAATTACACAATACGGCGATCAGCTTTTGACAACACCCACTTATCTGAACGGCAGATTTCGCATAGGGTTTCTGGCTGAGGGAATAGCTCCTTTGTGAAACCGCAGGAAATACATGAGTAAACCCCTTTTTTATCAATAATTTGGATGAACCCAGCTAATTGATCAGGAAGTATGGGCAATCCTGGAACAACTTCACTATCAGGCCTAAAGAAGATGCTGATTTTTCCATTTGCTTCTAGAATTGCACAGTTAACCTGCCCTAAATGGCTAACATTTAACACCCTGAACTCAGCAAAAAATTCGTCAGTACCCATCTCATCTCCATTCATTTCCTTCAAACACAGCAGGCCATTTCGTATTATATATACCGGGCCACCTTCCAGGATGATTTCAGCCTTATCGTTTCTTATGATAATGAATATTACAATCCTATACATAATGAATACAATTGCGAACACCGCAATTGCATGTAGTAACCCTACCTCCTGGTAAAACATTGCATCACCAGCCGCCGAGCCCAGCGTTATAATCATCACCACCTCGAATATCGAAAGTTGCTGCCCGCCCCGTTTTCCGGTGAACCTCAACACTGCAAGTGTAACGAGAAACATTATCGGTGTACGAAGTAAGATTTCTAAAAAAAAAGATGTTTTTTGATCACTAAAGAAGATTCTGTGCCAGTCCATATCCTATGACATGTAAGTAAGTTAATTGGGTTATATATACCGTATCCTAATACTCTCACAAACTAAGGAATTCAATTTATCTTTTGCAAGGACCCGCCAGGATCTTATTGAAAAGAGCATTTCAACTCTTTTGCCCATATTTGAATGATAGAACCCAGCTTTAGAATAAATCATTGAAACTCAGGATATACTTATCAATATAAAATTGCTTGTCTTTTGATTTATACTGCTGAATGAATCGTGGGTGTTCCAATATTTTTAAGCGTTCGAATAGCTTAGCTTCCTTGTTTAATTTATGTATGAAACCTGCGTTCTTCTTTCCCAGTACAAAGACTTCTGAAACGTCCAGGCCCATATCGATATGTTTCCTTAATGTATCAATCATATATTCCTTAACCGTCTCGAACAAATTAGGATCGTCATAATAATTGGCATTTACCCAATTATGTTCCTTTGTTAATTTAACAATGGCTAATGGGAAAGGTGAATTAATGTAAAATTGACCATAAAACTCCTTCGCTCCCCCAAACTGAGCAATCATGTCATAGATAAAAACTGAAGATATTTCGTGTGTGTGGGCTGATTGCATTTTGATGCCGCATACACTATCAAGCCTTTTGGTATCTGTAAAGGGTATTCCGGTTATACCCGCTCCCTTACGACTCGGATTTATGCCAATAATAAACTTTCGTATATTGGTATCGTGGTAAAACTTATGATAAAATTCCCTCATGACCAACAGCGTTTCCGGATTATCAAAATAAGGATTCAGGACACGGAAGCCTTCGGGGAGTTTTGGTGTGTAATGTAATTGACAATTGAAATCTATCACCCTATCCCCAAAATTCTTGAGCATTCTTTTTTAATTTAAGTAAAAAATATTTTTTAGAAGAAATCATTAGATTAAGGTTTGATCACCATCGAATAAAGATAAAATGATTTTTAGTATCTTTTTCATTTTATTAGCATTCCTTCTGAATTGACACTATCTCGCAAACATGAATAAATAACATCTTCAAGTAAAAAATATTAATAAAAGACGTTTGCAACCTTAAAAATCGGATATTGGCAGCCTCTATGAAACTGAAAAAAAGTTCATCCGGGTACAGGTTGTTATTTTCGAGGATAAATATCTTTTGGAATAGAAGCATCCGGTATGCCTCTTTTTTTCCGACTGCAGTTTTACGATACTGCTTTCTTAAAACCAGTAAAGACTTTCTTGGCTCCGCCCCAAACTAATTATGTTTAGGGGCTGTAAAAGTGTCCAAGGTTTTATCTTACTGCTGATTTATGGGTTTTCTAAAGTTCAGGCCGACGGCCTGCAATGGGCGTAATTTTTATTATTTGCTCTTATCGGTTATTGTGTTTATATTTTTTTTGTTTCTTTTACCTGAGGTTTCCTTCATTGTCTTCTCCCTTACCCTTGCATTTTTTTATAAAGGATCATATATTTTAAGATTTTTCAGGATTTCATTTTTGAAAATCAAAAAATCTGCGTTCGTTTCAATCAACAAATTGGTTTCTTTTTTCTCTCCCAAGGCCCCGCGGTGGATCGAAGATCAGAAAAATACCGTATTTAAAAGAGCTGTTGGAGAATCTACTGAATCTATTGCCAACAATCTGCGTTCTCCACTGCAAAAGGGCTATGAGTGCCTTCGCCTCGGAATCGAACAAGTAAATGTGGATACGAGCGACTTATGCTCATCTATCGGTGGATCCTCGGGGACAGGAAGGTATAATGTTAATCTGCTTAATATTGGGTTAGGTGATTTTGCCGAAAACACCGATCGCTATTCATTCATCCTTTCTGCAGTCGCAAAAAAACTTGGCTGTATGGTTCATACCCGGGAGCAGGGTCTAACATCCGGATTATTAAGGGGTGGTGGAGACCTGATCTGGCGGGTTAGGGAGAAGGATTACAGCAGGCATGGCAATATAGAGAATGCCCTTTCGGACAAAGTATTTCTAAAAACCTTGACCCGTAGCTACATCAAGTTGATTGAGATAGACATTCCTGTTGCAGATCTATTTAATCACCAAAGCATTTTTAACCTGGAAAAAATGACTTACTTTCTGGAAAAACTGAAATCGGTAGCCGTTGAAAAACCTATAGGAATTTCGCTTAAGTCGCCTGATAAAATTCATCTAGAGGCTATTTTTGAAAATCTTTGGTTAAGAGATATAAAAATTGATTTCATAACTATCGAGGAAAGATGTTGCGGCACGACAGAGAGTGGAATAAATGTTCTGACAGACATCGAGGAAAATTTTATGAAGTCAATAAACGATGCAAAGCAAACATTAAGATACTTTGAGCTTGACACGAAAATAATCGCCTCCGGGAAATTTGTTTCGGAATTCGAACTTTTGAGGGCCCTGAGTTTTGGTGCAGACAGTTGTATTACCCAGACGCCTTTTGAATGGCTGCTAAAAGGCAAGTTGAACTCACCCTTAGGTTCAAGTGCTGATGTGAAATATCTAATAGAAAATTTCCATACGCATACCCTTAAAGCCGCTGCCAAGCTAATGGGCGAATGTGGATTTGGGGGAGTGGATCTCATATCTGCCGAACGTTTTCTGAAGAAGGTCGGGAATACATCCGTCAAGAACCTTCAAAATTATTACCAAATTAAATAACGGATAAATCTTTGGACAGTCCATTTGGAGCAAAAATACTTCAAGAGATTGGTAAAGCTAAATAAAGTTAAAAATATGGATATAATCGGGCTAAAATTATGTCTGCTATCGTTTCTCTTCATTCTAATGGCAATTGCGGGCATGAAAGTTAGCGCAAGAAGAAAGAAAAAGGAAATTCAGGAGGACATGCTCAACCAACTAACCTCGGCAGCCAAAAAATTAGGATCTATCCCTGAGCAGACAGAAGTATTCAATGGAATGTCGCTCGGGCTGGACCAGGCTAAGGGAATACTTTTTTACCATGGCAGTGAGGATAGAAAGGTAGAAATTATCAGGGTTAGCGATAGCGTTCCTGCAAAAGTCGATATCACTATGGATTCAGGCCATATTGATCTGATCCTTCTTAAGGTAATTTCCATGAACGGGCTCCCCTACATTATACCATTCTATGATTGGTTCCTGAATGAGAAACAAACCTTGGACGAGTGTGAAAAAAAGGCGTTAGACTGGGAGAAAAAGGTTAATCATATGATTCTTGATAATGCCTGCAGAAAGCTTCCGTCCTAAGGGATCTTTAATAGCGAGGAAAAAAAGTCCCTAACGAAATTTGGAATATGACATAAAAGATCAATTATAATGTAGTTTATCTCAACCTTAGCTTGAGATAAACAAAACGATACCGGATATTTGTCCGAGGAAAAAAAGGACGCTTAACCGGATTAACCTGGTTGCCACGAAGCTCCACTACCCGAACTGGATAAGCATAGCTTGTTCAGTGTAAATTTAAATCAGAGATGATTCTATTTTTTTTGATATTTGAGTCGCTATTGGCTTAACCTGGGCGGTAACCAGGTTCTGCGAAAACTTAAAGTATTTCAATCCTTGGTTAATCGTTAAATAATTGACCATATCATTTAAACCAGCCTGAATGAGCCGGATAACGATTTATCATAAATTAATGAATAAAAGTATAGTTTAGCATTATGTCCAATAGATTTAAAGTATGCCGATTTCTTTCGGGACCGGAAATCCAGATTCTTGAGATCATCTTCAGAATCCCTGGCGGCGAACAGACAGTACACCTGACGAGATGGATCCTTATGCGAAAAACTCAAGAAGAGCCCAAACTGCTAGACTTACGATTTCGGGATTCTTTGGCAGAAGTCGAAGAACTCTATTTCGAAGAAGGATATCTAAAATTAAATGGCTCAGGGGGAGCTTTTATCGAAAAGTTCAATTCTGCTCAACATCATTTGCAATTGGGTGAAATTAAGTGTATCAATCCGGAATTACTTCACAAAGTTGGGTATTTGCTTGAAGAAGAGGCCTGATATATTCTGGTCAACTGTTCAACCAACCCCAGCCAGTTTATAATGACAATAATAGAGGCTGGTTCAATTCCGAAAACAACTCCGCATTGAAACCGTATGAGGTGGTCTTTTACTGGTAATATTACAATATGGTCATCTACATTGGATAAGTATTTTATTTCGATAAGCACAACAGGTCTCATTGAATCACTCTGGACACCTCTTGTTAAAAATGGCCACCACATCACCGTTTATATCTTCGCCATATTTGAAACCATTTTTTATTAATGGGATAGCTTCTGTGAGTTGTACGGTTATTAAAAAAGATGGCCACAATCAGCAAAATTACAACGCCGGAGAAAACAGGGCTAAGCACATACCAGTAGCCTAAGGAGGTTATTTTTTCAGAGCCAATGTTGGCGATGAGTGCTGTAGCGCCCCCCGGAGGATGCAGGGTCTTGGTTATCTGCATCAACACTATGGACAACGAAACCGATAAGGCAGAAGCAAGCCAGAGCTCGCCGGGAATGAGCTTGTGAATAGAGACACCTACAAGGGCGCAGACAAGATGTCCACCTATTAAATTCCTCGGCTGGGCCAGTGGACTGTTGATGATGCCGTAAATAAGGACAGAAGATGCCCCAAAAGATCCTATCAGAAACAGGTTATCCGTTGAGGATAGAATTCTGGAATGAAGTAGACCTATAATTGCAATACCAGAAAATGAGCCGAGAAAGGTCCAGAAATGCTCCTTTTTGTCTACTAGCGTTTCTTTGTAGAAGATATATCTGGCGCTTCGATAATGTTTGCGTAACCTTTTTTTCATGATTTACAATTTTGCCAAAAGTAATAATCTTCAGTAAAACTCTTCCGTTATTCCATTTTAAGTCTCACCTATTTGTTAAGCCCTACGTGCAAGGAACTTCTCCAAGTTTCCCGTCAACAACTGTGAACTTACACGCGAAAAAGTCCATATCCTACATGTTTTGAGCTTACATTAAAGGCTAATAATCTCGACCTGTTTTCAAGAAATTTAGGAAAAAGTAATAAGAATTAAATTAAAAAAGTCGGATCACGGAAGTTACACAGTTTCCGCAAATCCGACCTGACTATTATCTACCAATAACGGTAATTCTGACGCTTAATAAGATTTACCTCCATCTGATTTTATCAGCTTCAATAACAGAACTTTCAACGCCCTTTCTTTTTCCACTCAATTTATTTGAGTGATAGATAAGTATACCTATTGAAGAAAAAAGACTGGCTATAACGTACCATATTCCCTGATCAAAGAGTGCAAAAATCAGTAAGACAACATTCAAAAACAGCAGAATCCATATTATACGCCAATGAGGCACACTTACTTCGTTTCTCATGTAACATTGATTTAAATCTTCAGAATGTGATTAACCTATAATATCAGATACATTTTCTATCTGGAAGCTTTTCTCTCCATCTGTTGTCTGCCAGTATATGATAGAACCCTTGCAATGGCCCAGTAATGCAAGCCCGGGATCTGATAATATGGACAATGTCCCATGCTTGGTTTTTGCAACGTTTGGTGGTACAAAGTGATAAGTATACTCCTTACTGTTCTCCATATCAATTATGGTTACTGACTTGTATACATCTACAACACCGGCGGGTAGGTCTTTACGTAAGACTTGCCTGGCGGACTTTAATTCTGATTTTATTCTCTCTTCGTTTTCCGGAGAGAGCTTTTTTCGTGTTATCTGGGCTTTCAGGAGATCGAACATTCCCGTTGTCAGCACTATCTGGCTATTTGAATCTATAATCTGTGACATAAAGTTTTAATTTTTAAGTTCAATAATTTTTCAATAATCAGGGCCTCGGATGGCTTTTTCCGAGGCATAATCCTCAAAAACAATTATGATTTTTTGCTTGATAAGTTTCATATTTTAATTTACATGGGTGGCCGGACATCGATGATCTTAAATATTTTAATTCCTGCAGGAACCCTCCATCTGACGGTTTCCCCTTTCCGAAATCCAATAAGGGCTGCCGCAATCGGAGTTAATACAGAAATTTTCTTCTGCTTAATGTCCGCATGCTGAGGCAATACTATCGTAAGCTCCACCAGGCTATCGGTATTTTCCTCCTGAATCCAGACTTTCGAGTTAAGTCTGATGGCATGTGGTGGAAAAGCATCACTTTTCAGGATAACTGCCCTACTTAGTTCCGCCGATAACGACATCTCCGGGGAATTCGTTTTTTGTCTGGTGAAATAGGGCTTTAACAAATCAAAGTCCTCCTGGGTTATAACTACCGCATTGTTTTCATTTAAGTTCATATCCATATTGTTAAAGCATTTAGCTATTGTGAAAAAATTTTGTTCAAAAGGGATTGATTTCAACCTATAAAGGTTGAATATCAGCCTGGGCATACAAATCTATTCAGGCTAATTAAATTTAACTAACGATATAGATTATGATAAAATGGAACATTGGATCATATCCTGAAAGAAATGTCTCAGTAAAACAGGTGCTGAACCCCAGGCCGAAGGATTATAAAAGGCTTGGGGTTAGATTATCAAAATCTTTAAAGGAAGATATATAATAAATCTCGTCGTGAAAAATGTAAGGATACGGAGGAAAAATACAATGTCCACCAAATAATCCCTTCTCTGAATGGGAAGTAGCTATGTGGTTAATATTTTTGGAGTAAATTCTCACATATCAAATATATTCAAAAATTGTATCAATTCACAAGATCCATGATCAAGGTAATGTTTTTAACAAAATTTTGACAACATTGAAGCAAATCGAAATTATCAATAAATTGATTACTATACTTTTAATAGAATGAAAAAGTAAGGATTTTTGAATTTGGTTGTAAGCCTTTTTGTAAGTCTCAAAAAACGAATATTAATTTGCTATTATAAATTACCATTTACTCATTATGAAAAACTAAAAATTAAACTGGATTAATGAAATGAGTTTATGATAATATTGGGAAAAAGCAGAGTACAGTAAGATAATAGTAGGCGACTATGCGAGCTATAAAATTCTCAAGTCCTACCTCGTGAAACTTATTAAATAATCAGGGAATTATGATTTTCTAAGGCAGTAAATTAAATCAAGCTAGAGTCACCTCTACAGGCAATCCGCAACAAAACTTGTATTGCGAGGTAATTAAGATTGGGTTTGCGAAGATTAAGATAAAACGGCCCGCGATTTAATCACTGACCGTTTATATATAACGCGAATGGATTGTTAGAAACTAATTTAAATGTGATTGCCATTCGGGTGGAAAAACAATCACACTTAAAGATCACTAACCTTTTTTAATCGGTTCAATCAAGGCGATTGTACCATCCGGATTGTGCTTTAGTTCAGTCACTTTTACATTTCTCAATTGGGTTTTACCAGAAAGTTGCGTGTCATGATAAAAGATATACCATTTACCATTTTGTTCAATGATGGAGTGATGCGTTGTCCAGCCTTGTACGGGATTCATGAAAACGCCCTGATATTTAAATGGTCCATAAGGTGTATCGCCAATTGCTGAAGCCAGAAAATGCGTATCTCCTGTTGAGTAGGTGAAATAGTATTTGCCATTATATTTATGCACCCAAGCACCTTCGAAAAAACGCCTGTCGTGATCTTTTGTTAGCAAAGGCTTTCCGTTTTCATCCAAGATTAACACATCTTTAACAGCGCCATCAAAAGAAAGCATATTGTTATTCAGCTTAGCTAGTTTCGGGGTTAACGCAGGTTCGTTTTCTTTTTGAGAATCGGTTTTTGATCCGTTTGAATCATATTTACCATCTTTCCAGCGTTGCAGCTGTCCTCCCCAAATACCACCAAAATACATGTAGGTACTTCCGTCAGTATCGGTAAATACAGCCGGGTCAATACTAAAACTTCCCTCAATAGGAGTTGTTTCGGCCTTGAAAGGACCTGCTGGCGTTTTGGCCGTTGCGACACCGATCCTAAAAACATCATTTTTATCCTTTGCGGGAAAATAAAGATAATAGGTTCCGTTTTTAAATGCGGCATCAGGTGCCCACAATTGTCTGCCAGCCCAGGGAATATCCTTTACGCTTAATGCAACACCATTATCAGTCACTTTTCCGTTTGCACTATCCATGCTTAAAATGTGATAATCTTTCATATCAAAGTGATCACCATTATCATTTTCAGGCGTGCCGGTATCGATATCATGAGAAGGGTAAATGTAGATTTTACCCTCAAACACATGAGCGGATGGATCTGCAGTGTAAATGTTGCTGATTAATGGCTGAGATAAGTATTTCGAAACTTTGCTTGTATCTCCAGATGCCTCCTTTGTAGCTGTACTACTTTGCTGGCATGAGCTGAGTACCGAAGTTGCTGTGATCAGCGCCAATCCGGTTAATTTTTTTAAATTATTCATTCAATTTTAGGTTTTTTTAAATGTTGATCAATTATTTTATTTTTTTATAAAGGTTTCTGGCGGCCCCAGGTAGCTTGGTTTTAAACCACCAAGATCGAGCACTAACTTTTGTAATACTACTCCTGGGCTTACCATCCAGTATTTGATGATATGCTTACCAGGTTTGTTAAACTGCAAAGGTGTTTTAAAAATTTTGATGCTGTTGGCCACTGATTTTCTCCAGGCAGCCTGACTCTTATTATCTAAACTGATATTCACAATTACCGGAGTCTGATCGTCAACAGAGACCGCAAATTTCAACCCATCGGTATTGGAAAAATCGATGGTAGGCGAAATAAAACTGTTCAGGGTAAAATTTCCGGTTTGATTTAAAAAAATGTCGTATTCCAAATGGGCCGTAGTGGAATCTATTTTTTGAACGGATGCAGTAACAGGCACAGGCATCACTCCTCCAAGTGTTTTACCATAATTGGGAAGTATTTTCCAGGATACTGGCCGCTGATTAACTGCCCGGCTGTAATTTGGCGCCTCCATAGATACGTATCCGTTTTGAGCAATAAATCCGGCAAACGGTTCAATGACAGCACGGGAATGATCAATCCTGATTGGAATTTCAAACTTTATGCCGCCATTACCTTTAACGGTTACTTTTGATTCGGTGATGCCTTTCGGAGTCTTATTCCAATCGATACTTAAATAAATCCGTTTATCAGTGACCACCTCTCCTGCTGTCTCGTTTATTATGACATACACAGGCGCCTTAACCTGGTATTTAAAGGTTTTTTCAACATTGAACAATTCGAAATAATGAGATGTATTGCTGTAATAATCGAAAGTAGGCAGTACCAGATTTATTTTTTCATTGCTCTTCCATGATGAATCGCTGCCCTCTATTGCAATACCCATCAGGTTTTTATCCTGATTTTCGGCGAGAGCGATTGTAGTTGTTTTTGGAATCGAATTTTGTCTGGGCTCCTGCCAGCTGGTATAACCAATATGCGTTTGGTCCATCATGTGATCCCATTTTCCTCCCGCCAGGGTTTTATTGTAATAGTCTGAAATTTCCTGATCACGTTTATACAACTCAGCCACACGTGTTGCCATTGCATTGGCTGCTAAACGGCCTTGTTTCGCATACAATTTGTTTTTCGCCACACTCAGGTAAAGTGCATTAAGATTGGCACTTGCTTCTACCGGGTGAAGTACCAACTGATAAAAAGCATCTTTCTGGTCAGCAGGAATCTGCTCATAGATAAATTTCGCCCTTTGTTCCAGCTTTCTGTAATCTTCCACTATAACTTCGAATTCATTATAATCAATCAGACTATAGGTTCGATCGTTCAATAACTCTGGCTTTACCCTTCCGTTATATTTGGAATACCAATCCATAATTTCAGCAATTTCTTGTGCGTATTGCGAACCGAATTGCTTTTCAGACCAGTTAATGGTGTATTGTTTCAGCTTTTCAGCCGGGATAGCATCCGGTGCCCAGGCATAATCCAGGAAAAAAGAAATTGGAAATTCCATTGGCTTCAAATCACCCACGTTTACAATCCAGATCTGATTGGCCTGGTATTGATAAGCCAGGTTCATCTGTTCCCATATTTTTTGAATGGGATTGGTATTAATCCATTTGTAATTCCGTGGATCTCCTACATAATCGAAGTGATAATAGATACCATAACCACCTTTTCTAGGTGCTTCATCCAGCTTTGGAAGTTTCCTGATATTCCCCCAGTTATCATCGCAAAGGAGTAACGTAATGTCATCAGGCACCCGCATTCCTTTGTCATAATAGTCTTGCACCTCTTTATATAATGCCCAAAGCTGAGGCGTTTCTGCCGCGGGTTTATCGGTTACCTTTGCAATAATTTCACGTTGATCTTTTACAATCTTTTCCAGAAGAGCGGTTGCTGTCCCCTCAGTCATTGGCTCATCTCCATCTCCACGCATGCCCACAGTGATAATCTGTTCTTTATTGGCCACCCGTTCCAATCCACTTTTCCAAAAGGCTTTCAGTTGTTTCGGGTTTTGATCATAATTCCACTTACCACCTTTATATCTTTTCCACTCGTCGTGTGCCCGGCTAAGGGGCTCGTGGTGAGAAGTACCCATCACAATTCCATATTCATCTGCCAAGACAGGGTTCATTTTATCATCGTCATTAAAAGCACTTCCCCACATGGCTGGCCATAGATAATTGCCTTTTAAGCGCAGGATGAGTTCGAAAACTTTTCCGTAAAATTTACTATTAAAACCGCCAAACTCTTTTCTGCTCCAGCCCGATAAAGCTGGTGCTTCATCATTTAAAAAAATACCCCTGTATTTTACTGCCGGAGACGAAATCACATGCCGGCCCGAAACCGCAAACAAACTATTGCTGGTTTTCACCGGAACATCAGCCCAATAATACCAGGGTGAAACGCCAATCTGACCGGAGAGTTCATAAATACCATAAATGGTACCGCGTTTATCGCTACCTGCAATCACAAGTGCTGAATCTATTCCCTTTAGCGGATTTTTTACCACTTGAATGAGTGTGCTTTCCCACTTACCAGCAATACCCGCCACATTGAGCTGATTATTTCTGATCAGCGCATCAATCAGGTGGCTTTTACCAATCGTGCCGATGATAATGGCCATTCCTGAGGTTTGATCTGTAGTAAACCGGGGCTCAACCCCAGTTACTTTTTTTAAATCAACCTGCAAATCTTTGGCTGCACGGTTTACCCCAGGCCAGTCATTGGCAGCAGTTAGAATCGTAGCCATTTTCCCTTTACTGAAAATCGGGAAACTACCTGTTAAATAGCTTTTAGATATAAATGGGTCCGCTCCATCCGCAAAACCATTCGTTCCTAAAAAAAGTAGTAGTGCAATAAAGAGGATTATTCTGTTCATATTTTTAAATTTCTTTTTCAAATGAGTTTGATGATCACATGCGTATGATCGATGGATTATTTTTTTGTAAACTTATAAAGCAGAACCCCATGTGCCGGAATATTAAGGGCAAGTTTATCCTTAGCGGCGTTCATTTTTATAATATCTTTTTGTCTCCAAAGATCGCGAACGTTCACCATTCCATTAACGCCCAGTTTTTTTAACTCGCTGAAGTTGATCATGGCCCGCTCTTGTCCGAAATTACAAAATCCGACAGCTTGTCCTCCATCTTCTAATTTTTTCACATATATGCGTACATCGCCTATGGTCAGTTCACATTTTGCCTGATTACCCAGTGGATCTTGATTGATCGCAATTACTTCATCATTAGTGAGCAGGTTCATGGTAAAATCATCGAGCTTCTCCATGTCGCATCCAATAAGCAATGGCGCTGAAAACAGGCACCACAAACTAAAATGCAGGTACTGTTCATCAGGTCTGAGTTTACTCGGATGCGGATTTCCCCATCCAACCGTACCTACTACCAGCATATCAGGATCATTCCAGCTTCCGGGTTTGGCATAGGCCGCAGCCTTATCTTGTTGTAAAGCTATATTTTTTACACTGGTCCAGGTATCGGTGATATCATTAGTGGTGCGCCATAATGATCCACCAACCGAATTTCCCCATTTCCACACATCAGACATTCCATACTGGCATAAGCTGTACACGATATCCCGTGGCTGCGCCTTAATCGCATCTCCCATTACCTTAAATGGCTTGATGGCTGTGGCCAGATCATTCCCGCCGTTGTAAGAAAGGGCTCCAATTTTATAAGGATCATTATTGGGCATACCATTGATTACATGTCCATAACTGCACCAGTCGTACTTTAAATAATCGAAACCCCATTTGGCATACGTTTCCGCATCTAATTTTTCATGCCCATAGCTTCCCGTGCAACTGCCACAGGTCCAGGGACCAGGACTGGAGTAAATTCCAATTTTCAGGCTTTTGTTATGAACATAATCTGCCAGGCTTCCCATATCTCCAAATCTTGAGTTAACGATGATATTTCCCGAAGCATCTCTTAATTCTCCCCTGATGGATGGGTCTTTGGCATCTTTATTATTTTGCCAGAAATCGTCTATATTGATATAGGTCCATCCGTGGTTAACCAGTCCGCTGCTGATCATGGCATCAGCGGCCCGTTTTATTTTATCTGCTGAAACCTGATCGGCAAAACAATTCCAGCTATTCCATCCCATTGGCGGGGTGAGTGCAATTTTATCCCCACATTCGATTCTCAGTTTTTTTGTAGCTTTTCCCTTGGCATTTACTGCGTGTAAAGTGACAGGAAATGTTCCGTTAGACTTAAGTTTACCAGTGATTAATCCTGTTTCCGCGTTTATTTTCAAATCTGCAGGCAGCCCATCTGCAGAAAAACGTATCGGCCTTTCGCCACTTGCGGCAATTACAAACTGGAAAGGTGAACCGGGCCTAACCCCGAAAACTGTTGCACTGTTTATTTTAGGAAGTGGTGATACCCGGGGCGTAAGGATATACGGCGTACCTGAAATTGGATTTGTCGTTTCAAATGGTTTTGCATCCGATGATTCAAAGCTGGCGTTTGCCCAATCAGCATGGTCATAATAATTACCGTTTCCGCCATCGGCCACAACAAGCTCCAGCTTTTGTACATCTTTGAGCGAAACTTCGCACAATTTTGCTTTATCTCCCAAGCGCATGATTCCACTAGACCAGATTTTTTTGCCATCGGCCATCAGTAAAAATTCTGCGGCCGGTTCGTGACCTTTTATCTCATCATCGATGCCTACCCATGTCTTGAAAGCAGTTGCGTTCCCCTTTGGCAATATCAAAAGCGAACTTTCTGCATGTGTTCCAAAACCCCGCTCAAAGGTTTCCCCGGCGATGGTGATGGTTTTGCCATCCACAGAACGGTTTTTTTGTGGAACGCCGAATCCCTGAGTGGCTACCGAGAGGTCCAGTTGATCAAGCCAGACAACATGGCTTCCCGAAGCGGGTTGTGCCAGGGCGCCTGCTGCACAAAAGCTTATTAAGGTGGATATTAAGAATAATTTGATTTTAATCATGTTAGGTCGAGTTTATTGTACTTAAAAATTTAGCGCCTGGTTTATCCAGCTGGGATAAAACAAAGAATTATTTACTGAACATCCAATAATCCAGAAAGGCAAGATCAGTTTCTACCTGTCCCTTGAAAATGAAATACAGATCATGAACGCCGGTAGTTTTAACCACATCTGCAGAAATCAGTGCCCAGCGGTTATCTCCACCTGTTAATGGCACTTTTAGTGTTGTAATTACAGGTCCTGAGCGATCATCGAGGCGAACTTCAATTTCCACCTTTGAATTGTGGGTAGTACCGGCCCGGACCGATAATTTCCGGGCACCTTCCGCACCGAAATCCACACTCTTAATTTTTGTAAAAGCCTGATTTTTCTTTGCTGTAATAAATACACCTACCTCTTTATTCTGACTTGCTTTTATATTTTCCGACCAGGAAATGGTTTCTCCTTCCACTTTTTGATAAGGATTAAGATTTTGTAAGGCTGTTTGAATTCCTGTCGTCATTTTTACCGGCAAGATTCGTCCATCTCTTTCAAATTTCATTTCCTGTACGGCAACAGAACGGTTAAAGCCATTGCCACCCGGCAGGGCTCCATTATGATAAAATAGATAAGTTTTGTTTTTATAATCCACTATTCCAGGATGGTTGGTAAAACTTTTACCTTCTGCAGCCATTAATGTCCCATTGTATTTCCATGGTCCTTTTGGACTTTTACTGGTAGAATAGCCCAAATGCTCCGGTAACGGACCTCCAGCCCAGAACAGATAGTATAAATCACTTCGCTTGTATAGCCAGGGACCTTCTTCATAAAGGGTTGGCCGACGTTCAACGCCCTGTCTTTTGCCGAATGAGGCTTCCGTCATGGGTACCCGAACAGGCTCCCCTTTAACTGATATCATATCTTCATTTAATTCGGCATACTGACAATCAGGATTACCCCAATAGATATAAGCTTTTCCATCCTGATCAACCCGAACAGTAGGATCAATATCTCCATCGCTTACACTTAATAATGGTTTCCCCAATGGATCGTAAAATGGGCCATAGGGATTATCTGCGACGGCAACGCCTATTGCCGATCTTCTTTTATCACACGATTTTACCGGCGCATATAGGTAAAATTTCCCGTTTCTTTCAACAACCTGAATCGCCCACGCATCACCTATTGCCCAATCGAAGGTTTGATAAGAGGCAATTGCACCATGATCAGTCCAGTTCACCATATCCTCAGTAGTATATAGCTTCCAATTGTTCATCACAAACCAGGTAGAATTATCCTCATCATGGCTGGTATAGAGGTAAATTTTTCCATTGTAAACCATTGGCGCAGGATCTGCTGTATAACTGGTTTGCACGATTGGATTCTGAGCGAATAAGCTGATGGGGAAACCGAAAAGCATGGCTAAGCCCAGCTTAGAAAATATTTTTTTCATTTATTATAAGCGATTAACAACAATCTCACCGGATAGTATGGTGGTGTTGCAGAATTACTGACGAATCAGCTGCATCAAAAAAAAAGAAAGTTAAAAGCAGATTCTTCCGAAGAACAATCTGCTTTATTCAGGATTAATAACCTGGGTTTTGATAAGCCTTTTTCTCTTCATCGGTCATTTGCATGCCGTCGATCTGCCCTTGAGGGATTGGACGAAGATATAAGTTTGGCGTGATGGTTCTTGTTACCGTTACAGGTGTATGATCACCGTAGTTGATACCTGAAATGGAAAAAGTTGTTGAGAGTTCAGCCCATTTTTGTGTTCTGATTAAATCAAATCTACGGTAACCTTCTGCATAGTATTCGCGTGAACGTTCAGCCAGAATGTAGTTAATGTCGATGGTTGCAGGCGTTGCAGCAATCATTGCGGCACTATTATCTTCCACTTTAGCTACATTACCGTTATTGTTCCAACGCCATTTTCCTGCACGGCCCCTGATTACATTGATCAGTTCACGGGCACTTTTACCCGCTTTTGCGACAGCGCCTTTTACAGCAGCTTCTGCAGCAACGAAGTAAAGTTCAGAGAATTTTGCAATTGGGAAAGGGCGTGTACTTCCGGCATTTGGCTGCCCAAGGCCGGTACCATTATCCGTACGGTAAGGGCCCAGTTTCCATAAACCAGGGTAAACAATTCTGCTGATCCCGCCTGGTGCAATCACATAATCTGCACGTCCTGGCAAGGTACCCGCACCAACATTACTTGTTCCAGTACCGCTTGGATAGGTAACAGCACTATTATCTGAATCAAGAAAGGTTAATACCGCATCTCCAGGAACGATTGATTGTCCATTGGCATTGAGTAATGATGCTGGAGCACTCGAAGGTGGATTGTAACCTTTTGGCCAATTTCCACGATATACAGTAGTAAATGTTCCATCATAACGGGAATCGAGTGTTTTATCAGCAAAAGTATTTTTAAATACCTCGATGGTTGGTGCCATACGGTTCCATGGGCGGCCGAGGTGCTGCTCAGCTTCACGCTGAACCGAACTGATTCCACCACTTCTAATATTGGTGTAATTCCAGGTCATCATCCATCCTGCAAAATTATCAGGAGCACCACCACTACCAAAAGTTAAACTACCATCGTTAAAGCGTTCACTATTTTGGGTATGATCTGCGTAAAGCAACATTTCTTTATTGCGGTCGTTTGAGCCCAGATTAACATCGTAGTAGGTATCTACCAACCCGTAAGCACCCGGATTTTCAATTCCTGTTGTCGCCACATCATAAGCCTGCTGAAAATAATATGCTGCATCGTGACCATCAGGATCAGTACGGTTAGCAGCAGGATAAGTTGGTATATTGTTTGGATTTTGCAGCCACCAACCATAGGTTAGATAAGCCTTTGCCAGGTAGAGGCGTGCCAATGTTTTGGTTACGCCACCTGTAACGCGTGCAGTCGCGGGTAAATCAGCAACCGCCTGGATCAGGTCTGGAAATACAGCTTTTGTATATACAACTGGCACTGTATTTCGAATGGATGTTCTCACTGGGTTAGTATTAAATTTTAATTCACCTGCACCTAAATCAAGCGGAACACCACCAAAAGTCTGAACCAATAGGAAATAATCAAAAGCACGGAAAAACCTGGCTTCAGCGATTAGCGAAGCAGCGATACCTGCCGAACTTGCATTTTCAATTACACCACTTGCGGTGTTTATGCTGGGAAAAGCTTCAGTCCATAAAACACTGCTTGGATAACTTGTAGATAGTATAGAACCTACGCCAGAGCAATCCATATCTTTAAAATTTCCATCAGCGTCTTTACCCCATGTAGCTTCATCCGTACCTGTAATAGTTGAATTATAATAGTAGGCCTGACCGTAAATTCTACGCAGGTGAGCGTACATTGCGGTTAAACCACCATTCACCCCAGCTGTTGTTTTAAAGTATTCCGGTGTAAAAATGCTACGTGGCTGTTCTTCAAGAATTTTTTTGCAGCCCGAGAAAACGATCATCCCAAGCCAAGCGCCTAATACGATATAAAAGTGTATACGTTTCATACTTGTATATTAAAATGTTAAATTAAGACCAGCTACATAGTTACGTGTAGAAGGTGTATTGGTACCTATAGTTAAGATTCTTCTTGGGTAAGAATTTACTGCCACATTCTCATCACCATATGAATTGGTTTCCGGATCCATACCTGATTCTCTGTGATATGGAGAAAACATGACAAAAGGATTCTGAACGGTAACGTACATTCTTAATCTCACTTTAGAATTTTTAATTAAATCACGGTTAAAATCATAACCGAGTGAAATGGTGCGTATTTTCACGAACGAGGCATCGAAGTAGCCCAATGTACTGCCATACTTAGGGTTATCGCCACTGGCGATACCACCTGGTTTTGGATATTTCGCTTCTGTATTTTGGGGTGTCCAATAATCCACTTTTACGTTATTCCTTCTTCCCGTTAATAGGTTCAGGTAACCTGAAGATCCGTACAAGGTGCTAAGTAAAAGTCCGCCATCCTTGAATAAGCCGACTACGTTCAAATCAAACCCTTTATAGGCCACACGGGTATTGAAACCACCTGTTAAATTAGGATCTACATCCATAATCTGCCTGTCGGCAGCACCAATTGGTCTGGTTGGTTTGCCAGTTGCATCAAAATCACCGGTATATTTCACCTTGATCATCCCCA
This sequence comes from Pedobacter sp. AC163, assembly GCF_979258665.1. Taxonomy (NCBI): domain Bacteria; kingdom Pseudomonadati; phylum Bacteroidota; class Sphingobacteriia; order Sphingobacteriales; family Sphingobacteriaceae; genus Pedobacter; species Pedobacter sp. AC163. The sequence continues at coordinate 1,100,273 of NZ_OZ409872.1, forward strand.
CATTGCCACCTGGTTCCAGCACACTCAAATTTGGATCGCCTGCCTGCCAAAGACCAATTTTTTCGTAATCAAAGATGGAGTTAATGTTATGTCCTACAAACCAGCCATTGCCCTCATCACGGGTTTGTCCGGATGCAAGTGCAACCAGTTTGTTCCTGTTTGCAGATAGATTAAAGCCTACATCCCAAGACCAGCCGCCTTTATCGGTAAAGATATTACCGCTTACACTTAATTCCCAACCTTTATTTTGGGTTTGGCCAATGTTCGCAGTATAACTGCCTACCCCAGAAGTTGCCGGTAAAGCCACTCCAAGTAAAATATCTTTAGTATTGGTTACATAGTATTCAAATGTTCCGTTGATCCTGTTTTTTAGCAGAGAGAAGTCCAGCCCATAATTCCAGGTTTGCGAATATTCCCAACCTAAATCAGGACTCGGCAGCTGAGAAACATAGTATCCAATGGCATAGGAATCGCCAAAATTATAGGGACGGGTATTTAATAAACCCAATGTTTGATATGGATTTACTGCCTGATTGGATGTCTGGCCATAACCAACCCTTATTTTTAACTTATCAATGGCCGTAATCTCTTTCATAAAAGGTTCATTCATGATATTCCATCCTACTGAAACCGCAGGATAAGTATTCCATTTTTTACCTGGAGCCAAACGAGAAGAAGCATCAGATCTAATGGTAGCACTGATCAGGTAGCGGTTATCGTAAGAATACATTACCCTTCCCATATAAGACATCAACCCACTTAACCTGTAATCGCCGTTACCGATCGTGATCTCACCATTTGCCTGGCCAAGATTATAAAACTGGAAGGCATCCGAAGGAATATCTCGGGCAGACATTGATGATGAGTTGAATTTGTTCTGTTCGGCTGAATATAAAGCCACCACATTGATGTTATGCTTTTCTGAAAATGTACGGTCGTAGGTTAGTAAGTTTTCCAGTGTCCAGTGATAAGTTTGAGAATTACTTACCCCTGCGGTAGATACGGTAGTTGCCGTTGCACTACCAACACCAACACCAGTATAATTACCATTATTACTCTGGATAAAGTCAAGACCAAGATTGGTACGGTATTTTAATCCTGGTATCCAGGGAATGCTCACCTCACCGTAAAGGGAATTATAAGTGGCAAAACCTCTTGTTTCATTCAACCATTGGTCATGCAAATCTTTAGTGGATTGATTGGTGTTGATCCACGATTCATCCTGAGGCATTCTGATTGTTCTTTTCAAACTTCCATCGGCATTGTATGGATTAGCAATTGGTGAATTACTTAAAATTCCATATACGCCTACCTGATTACCTTCGCTGAGATTATAGTTATTATTGGTAGTAAAACCAATGCGTAAAAGCTTTCCAATTTGCTGATCGAGCGAAGCCTTCATCGAATAACGGGTATATTGCTGTGTTGGAATCAGACTCTGATTTTTATAATAACCTCCACCGAAGCTGTAACTACCTGTGGCAGACCCACCAGATACGCCTACATCATGACTTGTAACTACCGCTGATTTGTTGTAAAATAAATCCTGCCAGTCAGTATCCACGTCATTAGATTCATCCACACCGTTTGTCGTAAATAATCCAGCTGCTTTTCTGAGGCCAATAAATTCTTCTGCATTCATCATTGGGTACTTGGCAAACAGCGTTTGCAAACCAGTATATGAATTATAGGAAACTTTTGCCGGAGCACCTAGCTGACCACGATTTGTGGTTAACAGGATAACGCCGTTTGCACCTCTGGAACCATAGATTGCCGTAGCCGACGCATCCTTTAAAATATCGATACTCTTAATATCATTGGGGTTTATATCTCCAACTGATCCAGGGAATGGAATACCATCCAACACCACTAATGGATCGTTACTGGCAGAAAGGGAACGCTGACCACGGATAAGGATCTGCATGGTTGCACCTGGTTTTGTAGAAGTTTGACTGATATTTACCCCGGCAATACGACCTTGAATGGCCTGTGCAATGTTTGGCGCCGGAACCTCACGAACCTTATCACCTGAAATATTGGCTACTGAACCGGTAACGGCCTCACGGCGCTGCGTTCCATAGCCAACGACTACAACCTGTTCTAATTCTGCAGCACTCGGAAGCAAGATAACGTTAATATCAGTCTGGTTTCCAACAGTAGTTTCCTTACTGGTAAAGCCGATATAAGAAAATACCAATACAGAACTGTTTGATGGAACAGCGATACTAAAGGTTCCTGCTGGCGATGTGGAGGTGCTTGTTGAGGTGCCTTTTAGCAAGATTCCTACACCTGGAAGGGGCTTGCCCTGGTCGTCAACCACCCGGCCTTTAACTGTCTTCTGTGCCTGAGCGGCCATGCAGATGATCATAAAAAATGTAGTCAATGATACTTTTGGAAAATTTTGAAAAAATCTCCCGCATGGCTTTACAAAAAATTGTAAAAATTCATTTCTCATAAAATTTGGTTTATAATGGTTAATCCTGATGCTTGCCAAAGGATGATTAGTTCTGGCAACTTAGGTTGCTCTTCATTGCATCAATTGCAGCGAACATCAGGAAAGTAAAGTTATCTGATGAATGAATCAGGATAAGATTCAAATGTATATAAATAGGGAACAAATGTTCAAGACCCGAAAAGATAAAAATTCCAAATCAGCCTACCTGATGAAGAGATAAGACACAAAGTTTGTGCAACCGATTGAATTATAGCAAGAAACGCCATAAAAGCAGCTATGGCATTTGAAAATTACCATAAAATTGGCCAAAATAAATTATAGAAATCTATAACATAAATTATAAGAACGATACATGATAATGGAAGATAATTTCACGTCAGTCATCATTGTGTTATGTCTAATTTGTACTAAAAATAGCGAGCGCCTGTAAAATACGGTGATTTTTACAGGCGCTGGGCAGAAAGATTATTTAAGAATTGCTATCTAATTCACTACATCAAAGTACTCTGCCTTTATCCCCCTGTCGCGAACAACCAAGGTATCCTTAGTTGCATATTTCACATTCAGATTTTTAAAGTTTATGGTATAGTCTAAGTATATCGCACTTCTATTGCTCCCACCAATACTATTCTTTTCTCCGTTTGATACAAATTTCCCATTTCCGGCAACTTCGATATTTGCAGTGGTACTGGTTAAAGTACAGGAGTTATCATCACCAAAATTGAGTAAAAGCGTGAACGGCACGGTTGTGCCTGCGCTATTTTTAATACTTAACGGCAGGCTTGCTGTTTTTAGCGAGCTGGTTGTCATACTTACCAGTTCATTATTTTCTACATATGGTGTATGGCGCAAATTGGAACTTACTGTACCGTTTGACTGGGTAATCTGGTCGAGGCCTTTGCGCAGGTAGTTTCCATGCCATGGATTAACAAACTTAACACCATAAAGGATATAATCTTTTGGTCGGGTTGCCCAATGCAGTGCATTTACCCTGGAAGGATTGGCTACCACTGGGATGCCTTTTAAAATAGAATCTGCTCCGGTAACTTTTGTCAGCACCAGCGGGATGACATAATTTCTGCTCAACGATTTAGGATCAGCGAAAAAAGCATCTGTTAACTGAACATCTACACCGCCGAGTACATCTCCTGCATTAATTCTGATCTGATTGGAAAGCAGACGGTAATATGATTCTGGAAGTGGTAAAATTTGCCCTCCTCCATTGTTAAACTTTAATCCGTTAAGCAGGGTTTCATCGCGTACAAAATCAATTAGAATATCCTTGTTATTTTCGTAACCACCTCCCAAAGTAGCCTTTATAGATACCATCTTCTTATTATCCATAGTATTATCTACAAGTAAGTCTTCACCGAGCACAATTGTTCTGAGCGGATATTGACTGGCAAAATAGACCGATTTAGTTTTAAAATCCGGAAATTCGTTTTCTGCATTTTTGCAGGAGGTAAACGTACCCACTGCCAATGCCATTAATATAATAATATTGCTGATTTTCATTCTTTGAATCATTTAAATAGGTATCAATTATTTCCAGCCCTGGTTTTGCATCAGTTGATTATATTTCAAAACTTCTGAATTTGGAATCGGTCCGTAAATCATATATTGCTGAAAGGCTCTTGTTTCGGCGTTGAACGGCGTGTATACAGCACCGTTTACATCAAGACCTTTTGCGGTTTCATTCAGCTTTGCCAGATCTGTCTTCCAACGTCTGAGGTCCCAGAACCGAAATCCTTCGAAAGATAATTCCAGGCGGCGTTCATTTTTAATCAAATCACGCATTTTCGCTACATCACCTTTGCATTCTTCCAGATAGGGATCGCTGGCAAATCCGAATGCTCTTCTGCGGATGGCTTTAATAATATCATACGAAGAATAAGCCCGGGTTCCCGTTCCTGTCGGGCCCCATGCCTCATTTGCGGCCTCTGCATAATCCAGATATAGCTCTGTATAACGAATACGTGGGTTATAATGCGTTTTGCCGCTTATTGCAATCGGATTACGGTTTACATCCATTCTCAAACGCTTTTTCATATAATAACCGGTTCTGGTGGAAGTTGAACGAACATTGATCCCGTTATCTGTTCCTGAAGCACTTCCTGTTCTGATTACCGCGTTATTAACGCCTGCTGTTGCGCCATCGTAAATAATATACTTGGCAAATCTTGGGTCTCTGGAAGTATAGGGCGCATTGGCATTAAAATTTGCGTTCGGGTGATTTATAGGATAACCGTTTGCCATTGGAAACGCCTCTACAAGGTTTTGTGTTGGGTTCATAAATCCGGTTCCGAATAATGATGGTGGAAAGTGCTGCCCTTCCTGCGTTCCATCGCTGGTTACGATATTTTCCCGCCAGATAATTTCAGATGGATTCGTCCCTCCTCCTAAACCGTCAACCTCTGCGGTATTGGCATAATAAGTACCTCCGTTTGCCGGAAGTGCATTTACGCCACCTTTATAGTCAATTACCCTTCCGGCAAATTCAGCCGCATCTGCCCATGTTGTGGTATTTGCACTGTTTTGAAAGGCCGGGCTGGAAGCCAGGAGTGCCGTTCTTGCCCTAAAAGATCTGGCAATTAAACCATTAAATAACAGCCGGGCATATTGACCCATTACACGGTTATAGGTTTCTACATTGCCGGTAAAATTTTTAAAACGGTCTGGTATCTGGCTTGCGGCAGAAACATCATTATATTCTAACGGAAGATAAGCTTCTGCACTATCTAAATCCTTATAAACCTGTTTTACGCAAGCATCAAAAGAAGCCCGTGGGATATTAAAATCCGTTTTAGGCGTTTGGTAGGCAGTTACAATTGGCACCCCCATTAATTGCCCGTTCGTTGAAACCCCACCATGATTACGGAGCAGGAAATATAAATACAACCCACGAAGGCCAAAAGCTTCCCCTCTCATGCGAAGGTTAAAAAGCCTGGAGCTTTCAACATCTGAAGCCCACTTTACTTTTGGCGAATTTTCTAAAAACAGATTCAGGTATTGGATTGCCTCATAAGATTGGTTCCATACTGATGCCGGATTGTTGGTTGAAGTCCATGATCCTGTAGCAGCCTGAAGGTAGCCGTTGGTTAATTGATTGGTTACCGCATCATCTGTTGCATATTCTGAGTTATCATAATATGCAGGAATGGTGCGGTATGCATTGATCAAAACGCCCTGTGCGAAATTCGCATCTGTATACATCTGATCAATGGTCTTCAGATTTTCTGGTTCCGGATCCAGAATCTTTTTGCAGCTTGTTAAAGCTAACACTGCAAATCCGAGGATGAATATATTGATTTTCATATTATTATAGTTTTAGATCATTAAAAAGATACCCTGGCGCCGAAGTTAAAAAACCTGGTTTGCGGAGCTGTTCCGATATTGGTTTCCATAAGTTCACGCTCGGCCGATACCACTAACAAATTATCGCCCTGAACGTATAAGCTCAAACCATGCACAAAAGAGTTGTTAAAAATCTTTTCGTTAAAGTCATAAGTAAGCTGTACCCTGTTTAAATCGAAGCGATTGTTTTTGTACATCCAGAAGGTAGAATTGCGGAAATTGTTATTGCTATTGGTCGTTAACCGAGGATAGCTGGCAGTTGCCTTGGTTTGCTCCGTCCAACGGTCTAAAACCACCTCCGAATATTTACCTGCACCGCCTACCCAGTAATATGAACTGTTTTTAAAGCCCACTGCTCCTCTTACCCCAGATCCTAATGCGAATAAAGTGAATCGTTTGTATTTCAAAGTAAGGTTAACGCCGTAGCTGAAAGGTGATGCTGCAAAACCTGTATGCCCCAAATCCTGCTGATCTCTGCTATCAATTAAGCCATCGCTGTTCAAATCGCGATACTTGATATCGCCAGGTTTAACAGTGCCAAATGTTTGTTTTGCATGTGCATCAATTTCTGCCTGGTTTTGGAAAAGGCCTTCACTTACATATCCATAATTAGCATCGAGCGGCCTGCCAGCTCTGGCTAAATAACGTTGATCAATAATTTCATCCCGTTGCACGGCCTGACTGTTGTAAAACATACCAGACACGCCCAAAGAATAAAATACCTGCCCAATTTGTCTGTTTAGGTTTAAAGAGAAATCTAACCCGTTGCGTTTATCCTGGTTAAAATTGATCCATGGACGAAAATCGCCTGAACCAGAAAAATAAGAAGGGTAAAGCGTTAATCCACGAGCAAGTAATCCATCAGTTTTTTGATTGAAATAATTGAAATCGAAAGTTAGCAGGTTTTTAAATAATGCACCCTCTAAACTTAAACGGAATTCATTTCTTTTTACAAATGTTAAATCAGGATTGTCGGCTTGCCCTGATAAAGTTGTTCTGCCGCCTGCAACATTATCTCTCCATTGGTAATACCCTCCAAGAGTTGCATTGTTGCTGTAATATCCCTGATAAAGGTAATAATCGGCCGGTTCATTAACATTATTTGCCCGGTAGCCAGTAATATCAAGATCTTGTTTGATTGATGCGTAGGATGCTGAAAGTTTTAGGTTATCAACAAAAGGCAAGTTATCTTTGAAGAAATTTTCGTTAGAAATTCTCCAGCCTACTGTAACTGCTGGCGATAGCCCGTTTCTTTTACCTGGTGGCAGCTTAGCAGAATGTACCAATGCGGCAGAAAAATCCACATAATATTTACTCCTGAAGTTATAGGCTGCCTGAAAGCCAAGATTAGTATTTAAAACAGGTTGGTAATCACTTCCACCCTCGTTATCAATATCGCTGGAGAATTGTGTTTTATACCACCAGCCCAACACATTTGCCGTAACATTGTGGTCATTTGCAAAAGTCCTGTCGTAGCTAAATTGCGATTTGAAAGACATCGTTTGTGTATAGGTAGATCTACCCACAAATTCATTTGTTGAGTTTTTATCCTCCCCAAATTTTTCCAGTGCAGTAATTACATCTTTACCGTTAACGGTTGACCATGTTGGCCTGTATGTAGCATAAGGCAAAAGATAAGCTTCAGAATAAATGGAAGAATAATCCATGCTGGTTCCGGTTTTGAAGCTTAAACCTTCTACAATTGAACCTAAATCAGCTTTCAGGTTCAGGTTATAAAGAAAGGTACTTGATTTGGTTCGAATGTAACCCGCAGCAAGCATATCCGAAAATACGTTTGTAGGGTTGGTGCTTTGCCCACCCAACAAAAATTTACCATCGATGATGTGATTGCTGTTTTTGACGATTGTTTGTAGCGAAGCATTGGTAGGATCGAGCATATCAATCGGTATCAATGGTGAAAACCTATTGAAATTTGGTGCAATTGTAGCACTCGAACCCCAAAAATTCCCTCTGCCTGCGTAGTTATTGGTCGTTATGGCCACAGCATCTGCCGAGGCCGTTAACCATTTGGTAATGTTCATATCTACGTTACCTCTTACGTTAAATGCTAAATCGCTGTTGTTATTCTGTTCGCCATACTTAACCAAACTATTGTTGTAAGAAAGGCCAATGTTGGTGTAGTAACGGGCGAAATTATTTCCACCGGATACCTCAGTGGTTACATCAGAACGGGTGTAGGCTTTTCTTAAATAATCTGAACTAAAAAAATCTACATCTGGATAGCGATAAGGGTTTACACCAGATCGCGTATTTTCAATATCCTGTTGGGTATATCCGGCACCCGAGGTAGCAATACCATCGTTAGTTAATGCTTCATTATACAGGCTCATGTAATCTGCAGCTTTAAGGTAATTTGGATAATTTTTCGGAACGAAAACGCCCGTATTTGCCCTTACCTTAATTGTTAACGGGCTTTCACTGCCACGTTTTGTAGTAATCAAAATAACGCCTTTGGAACCACGGCTGCCATATAACACTACCGCACTGGCCGCTTTTAATACCGTAATGGATTCTACCTCTACTAAGCGTACATCAGTTGACCGGCGTGGAATACCATCTACTAATATGAGTGGCGCCTGCCCCCAAACATTACCAGTGTATCCGCCTACGAAACTCTGCAAATTATCAAGGCTGTTGGTGCTATAACTTTTATTTAAGATATCGGAAACATCTACCACAGAAACTCCGCCGAGCAGATTTCTCGGAGATACCCTGTCAAATGCAACGTTTACCAGACTGTCTTTCTTCTCTTGTGCATCAGCACCCTGGATACTCATAAAGTAAATCAGGAGCAAAAAGCAACAAGCATTTATATATTTTATATTCATTTTTTCTCGCTTAAAATTACCAACCTGGATTCTGCTTGAATTCACTATACATGTTTACATCTTCCACACGGAAAGGAAGCCAATAATGGCGTTGGCCAAGTTGTCTTTCAAACAATACAGTTTCCCTGAAATTTCTAACCCTTGCGTTTTTTGGATCTGCGTAAACCTGGGCGTTTGGAGTTGCCCGGTCAAACTCAACTGCCTTTTTTAAGGTATATGGGCGCTCTGTAAGCAGCAACCATCTTCTTAAATCGTTGAATCGATGTCCTTCAAAGGCCAATTCTACAGCACGTTCTCTTCTTAATTCGCTCATGAAATCAGTTGTTGAAGCTAAAAACCTGTTCGAAACATCAGCTACGCCGGCCCTGGTGCGAATTTTATTTACCGCCTGCACTGCAGAAAGTGAATAACCTGATGCAGTACTTTGAGGCGTTCCATAACCATTTGCCGCTGCTTCAGCATATAATAAATAAACGTCTGCAAGGCGCATTAAACTGAGTACAAAGGTGTTGTTCTCCCGGTATCCGTCGAATTCATTCATCAATTTGGAAACAAATTTGGAGTTCAGATAACCTGTCCACACCTTTTTATTGCCATCCGCGGTTCTAAAAAGTCCGTTGGTGAAAAGACTGGCATATTGACGGAATTCATTGTTACCTACGCTTTGAGCAGTAAGCACGCATTTCTCTCCATCAATCATAATGTCATTGTAGAATCTTGGATCTCTGTTTTTCCAAGGATATTCCGGATCGTAACCGTTATTGTCATCTTTCTTTTCGGGATCAACGATGGGTAAGCCATTGGCCATTCCATAGTAATCTGCATAGTTTGCTGTTGGATAAACTTTAATACCGGTTTGGTGAATAACCAGTGGACGGTAATCATTTACCTGATTCCACCTCCAGCGGCCTCCAGCGTTAGCTAAATTTTCAAGAAAGATAGATTCCTTCAAGCCTGGAATTTTTCCGTTCTGATTGAAAGTGTAAAACAGATCACGGTATTGTGAAAATGGTGCCAGTTCGTAACGATTTGTGCTCTCTATCAGTCTTAAAGCTTCAGCAAAAACATCTGCAGATTTTTTACAAAATTCGGCGTTGTAAGTACTGCTTCCTGTCGATTCTCTGTTCATTAACGGACTGCCAGCCCATAAATAGTTTTTCCCCATAAAACAAAGCGCCATAATCTTATTGATTCTGGTATTATTGTTTCCGGCTGTTTGCTTACCAACCAATGTTTGATCCCAATCTACCGGCAACAAATCTGCAGCCCGTTTTAAATCTGCGGCTACTTTATTTGCAGTGGCCTGGTAACTTAGTCTTGGAATTTTTATTACTTCATCACTTGGTAAAACCTGATCAATGTAAGGCAGGCCGCCCCAGTATTCCATTAACACCTGATGGAAGTAACCACGAAAGAAATAAAGCTGCCCAGCAATCAGGTCTTTTTCTTCCTGAGTGGCATCTGTTAATTTATCCAGGTTTGCCAATCCAACGTTTGCTTTCCTGATGGCATACCATGAAAGGCCCCAAAGTTTTCCTTTGGATCTGTTTGGATCATTATTAATTCCGTTGGCCGGATCGCCTCCCGTACCTAAAAAATTGTAGAAGGTATTCGTCCAAGCCATATAGTTTCCCTGATCGATGTGATAGGATAGCAAACGGGTTTCACCTAGCTCCCAAAATTCTTCTTCGCCAAGATTGAAACTATTATGTGCTTCGACTACGCTTAATAAAGGGATACAGTTATAAAGTTCTTCTGTAAAGCCCTGAAAATTCCTGAAGTTTTTATATGGATCAGCTTCCTGAATATCGGCCAGAGGCGATCTTTCCAGATATTTTTTACAAGAACTTAATGTTAATGTTCCGACTAAAATAAAGGCGGGGAACAAAATATTTTTTAAGAGATTTTTCATCTTTAAATCGTTTATAAAGTGATATCAATGCCAAAATTGAAACGTTTGACGGTTGGATATGCCCCGCCTCCGGAAGCGCCGCTGAAGTTCGATTCTCTATCATCAGGCATATTTGTCCAAAGAAAGAGGTTATTGCCGTTTACAAAAAAGCGGCAAGATTTTACACCAAGCTTGCTTACGGAATTGCCGGAAAGCGTGTAACCGAGTTCAGCATTTTTTAGGCGGATGTAGGATGCATCGTAATAATAGCGGGTTCCGCTACCACCAAATGCATCAAGAACGCTCCAACGTGGTGGTGGAACTTCGCCTCCTCCATCTTGAAGGTACCAGAAAGGACGCTCCACAAATACCACATTACTTTTGCCTTGATAATTTGGAAATTCTATTTCTCTGGTTACGTTATTTACGGCATAGAATTGTACGAAAAGATTAAATCGTTTCCACTCGAAACCGATACTGGCGTTGTAGGTATTCTGTGGATTACCCGTGTAACCGTATGGCGCCCGGTCCTTATCATCAATTATACCGTCACCATTAAAATCGATGATGTTATAATCACCTGGTAATTTATTTTGATTATTAGACAACCTTACCGTGCTACCATATAAGTCATCCCAATTGGAGATAAAACCATTATCCAGGTAAGAACGGGTTTGTCCGATGGCATAACCTGCCTGTTTCTGGTAATCGGGCGTTAATTCTGGGTCATCTCTGAATTTTGTTAAGTTGGTGGCATGTGTTAAGGCAAAATTTGCCCATGCCCGGATTCCTTTTCCAAACGAATGGGTTAGGCGCAATTCTATTTCGTAACCTTTGCTGCTTACCTCACCAAGATTTGCCCTAGGTGCGCTGCCTCCAAATCCATAATAAGATGGAATTGCCCGCGAACCTCCACCAATCATAATGTCTTTTCTGTTGTCTCTGAAAATATCAATGTTTCCGGAAATGTCACCCTTGAAAAAGCTGTATTCAATCCCCAAATTTTGTTTTTCTACAGTTTCCCAAGAAAGGTTTGGATTGCCCATGGTTGCTATACGATAAATGGTATAGGGAGTTGCTACAGCAGGACTGCCCATTGGCGTATTGTTGCCGTATTGATAAGAATCGCGGAAAGGCCATCTTGGGCCACCCAGGGCATCATCACCAATTCTTCCCCAGGATGCTCTTACTTTTAACAAGTCAAGAAACTTAATAGATTTCATAAACTCCTCATTGCTGATTGCCCAGCCGGCAGAAACTGATGGGAAGAATGCAAAACGGTAATCTGGACCGAACTGCTCGGAACCATTATAGGCGCCATTGGCCTCAAACAGATATTTAGATTTGTAATTATAGGTGGTACGAAACACCCAATCTTCTCTGAATGTTGGGAATGCACCGCCTCTGGCTAAACGCTGACGTTGTAGTAAACCCATTGCCGTTACCGAATGAGCACCAAATGTACGATCGTAATTAACCTGGAACTGGTAGTTCATATTCCTGTAAGTTGCGCCCCTATCTACCTCTCCTGTAGCAACAGACCATTGAATCGCATCAGTAAAATCGAACTGCGTTCCTGTATTTCTTTGTTGCTCAAAAGAAACGATGCCGGTAAGTGGATTAACATATTTCCTTTGTGCTGAATTAAACTGATCGTTTATTCCGCGTCTTCTTTCCAGAAAAGTATTATCAAGGGAAAGGCTACCACGCAAACTCAGGCCTTTGGTTAGCATATCCAGTTTTTGCTGAAGAATAAAATCGGTTGTCAGCTGTGTAGTGGTTCGTTTTTCTACGCCAGAGTAAGCAAGCCAGAAGGCCGCATTTGGCTGATCCTGAGTGGCGGTTGGGAAAAAGCCATAAGTACCATCAGAATAAATCGGCCTGAAAGAATCTGGCGCTGTTCGGTAGGCAGAAGACCAGAAAGCCTGATCGCCATCTGCTATATCGTAAGGCAATTGTCTTACACCATTCGATCCGAATAACTTAGTTGAAAATTTAGTGGTTTTAGTTAGATTGAAATCGAGATTACTCCTCACGTTTGTTCGGTTATAACCGAAATTTGATTCGTATCCGCGTTGATTGGGAAAGGTTTTGAATAAATCTCCTTCGCGGGTAAGGTCAACCCCAGCGAAATAGGTAACGAATTTGGAACCACCCGAAACATTTGCCGATGTATTGTAAGACATGGCCTTATCTTTAAATAACTCTGCCTCCCAATCTACATTTGGATATCTGTCCCATTCACCAGGATCTAATGGATTCCGGTATTTCTCAATCATTTGCATGGGCGTATAACCCGACCAGGCATTGGGATCAACGATAGATTCACGCTCAATAATTCTGTTTTTGATCATCAAAGCGTCGTATGAATCGTATTTTTCAGGTAATCTCGATGGTACTTTTGCAGTTAAGTTTGATCTAACCTGCACCTGTGCCCTGCCTTCTACTCCTTGTTTAGTGGTTACCAGGATTACACCATTCGCACCCCTAACTCCATATACCGCAGTTGCAGAAGCATCTTTAAGTACTGAAACACTTTCTACAGATGAAATGTCTATAGAGCTGATGGAACGTTCAATACCATCAATTAAAATCAATGGCGAACTGTTATTCCAGGAGCTTTGCCCACGGATAAGAATTTGAGGATCTTCTCCACCTGGCAGGCCTGAAGAGGCTGTGGTGACCACACCTGGAAGATTCCCGGTTAAGGCCATCCCTAAGTTCGTTACGCCTCCGGTACGCTCCAGTACTTTACCAGTAGTTTGGGTAATGGCACCTACCACGCTGGCTTTTTTCTGTTGTCCGTACCCCACAACAATCACTTCATTCAGCACTTTATTGTCGTTACTCATAGATACTACGATGTCGTTCTTATCGGTAAGGGTAATCTCTTTTTGACTCATCCCAACATAGTTGAATAACAGTGTTGTTTTATCAGTAGGGATTTCGATTGAAAACTTACCATCCCTATTGGTACTTACCCTGGAGTTGGTTCCTTTAAGGGAAACAGTTACGCCAACAAGCGGGTCGTTCTGCTCATCTACAACTGTACCTCTTAACACTCTTTTCTGCTGCGCTACAGATGTATTTGTAAGCAGCAAACAAGAGCAGATAATAAATGTAATTTTTAATAGTAATGCGCTAATTTTTTTATCTAATGTTTGGGCATTACCACTTTGATTCGTGTATTTGTCCATCATATAGTTTTGTTTATCGCATGTAGAATTTGATTCGTTCGGTTATGCATAGAAGGCTCATATTCTATGCCCTTTAGGTTGAATTTCTTCATCGTACATTGGTTAGTATTTGGTTAGTGGATGTTACTTGGATGCCTGCGAAACGCAGTTGCCCCATTTAAGTTGCTGGTCTCATTTTGATTTTATTTGATATCTTCTGGTTTAGTTGTTTGTAACTGATTACGATAGGCATCATGATCATGAGTTAAGAATTCTACGTCTACTGATATTGATCAGCAGCACAAAAAATTGCCTACCAAAATCAATCACACACGAAACCGGCATTAATCAGATTGCTATTCATTACTTATTTGGTTAGGTACTCCACTTAGTTAGAGAGGAGTTTTGTAATTAGTTTGATAAAAGTAATTTGGTCGATTTTGGATTGATGGTACAATTGTTCAAAATGATGACACTGATGTTTAAGGTCTCTGCAAACGATTGCAGAGACCGATTTTGAGCGTTATTATTATTTATTTAATGCAGAATTACCCGAAATTTTATAGTTTGATAAATTTGATGTGTGCAATTGTTTGCTATTTCCTTCTTATGCAATCGTATAAGAGCTTTGCAAATGCAAACTAAAGCGCAACTTTACTTGCAGAGGTAGCATACAAACCTATTAACGCACCTGTAAATCCCTTGGCTACATTTGTCGACAAAATATCTCCAGAAACGGTTCCACCGAGATTGTTGAATTTCTTATCTCCCATTGCGTAACTAAAAGTATAATCATCACCTTTTGCCGAAACCTTTAGGTCAATTGGTTTATTTACATCAATTTTAACTTTAGCCAATATAGTCGAGGCATTGTCTTCTGTGCGCTGCAGCAAAAGATAATAGCTATCGTCTTTCTTGGTTACACCAAACACATAGTGATAACTTTCCTTTTGTAAACAAACAATTCCTGCCAGATCTTTTTCCGAGTCAGGTTTGTAATTCATGGTTACTGTAGCAGAAAAGTTGTTGTGCTGCTGGCGCTGAAACAATGCAGAAATAGGTTCTGCTGCTTTAACATCTACAGCATAAGGTTTTATCATCAGTCCTTTTGATGTTGTTGAGGCAAAGCCTTCTCTTGGCCCTCTAAGTCCAATCCATCTGTAATCCAGTTTTGCTGATGAAAACTGATCGCGAAAGGTAAAGTTACCGTTTGGAAAAAAGCCTTGCTTGCCGGTATTGTTTTTTACTCCGGCTGGCATTTTCAACTTTGTTTTTAGTGGTTCCAAACCGCCTTCGAAGATTGGAAACTCGCCATCCCAGTTTACAGGAAGTAAATAAGTTTCTCGGCCAGTATTTACGCGGTCTTTTTCATTAGGCCTGATTCCTAAAAATACGCCGTAGTAATTACCGTTAGGTCCTTCCACCAAGTCTGCATGTCCGGCCCAATCTATTTTATCAGTTCTTTTTGCAGGAAGATGGCGCTGACTAAGGATAGGGTTTTGCGCCGATGGTACGTAAGGCCCTTTTGCATTATCGCTGACAAAAACTACTTCGCTATGTGCTCCTCCAGTTCCACCTTCAGCGCACATCAGGTAATATTTGTTATTCTTTTTATAAATGTGAGGAGCTTCAATCCAAATCGGACGTTTACTTAAATCTACTCCACCGTTTACAATAATTTTATCAGTACCTGGTATAATCTGATCATTCGCCAGATCATACTCCCAGATTTTAATGGCACGGTGTCCCTGATACAATTCTTTTTCAGGGGCATCATTATGCACCACATACGCTTTTCCGTTATCATCGAAAAATAAAGAAGGATCGATGCCATCAAATTTAAGTTTGTATGGCTCACTCCACCCTTTTGCCGGATCTTTAGTTTTTACTACCATATTGCCCATCCCGCCAGCAATTTGTGTAGTGATCATATAAAACGTATCATTTAGTTTGTTGTATAAAATAGAGGGTGCATAAATCCCTGCGCTCATACCCGAACGTTCTACTTTTAGCTGTGATGTGCGGTCTAGCACGTGGCCCAATTGTGTCCAGTTTACCAAATCTTTTGAATGGAAGATGGGTACGCCAGGAAAAAATGCAAAAGAGGAAACTACTAAATAATAGTCATCTCCCTTTTTGGTAATACTTGGATCCGGATAACAACCCTGAAGAATGGGTGTGTAAAATTCATCAGATTTCAGCGGGTATTTTTTGTAAATATCATCATCACCCTGATAAATATAATTGCTAAAAACAGGTGTGGCCGGAGGTAGTCGTTTAAGGCTGTCGGTATATTTCGTGAATGCGCTTAATAAAGTTAGCATACCGCAGATTAGTGCAGTTGCAAGCATAAGCCTAGCAGAAGAATTTTTTCTTAGGCGATGCCTGAAATTGAAGAAAAGATTTGCAAATGGTTTGTTCATAAATGAGTTTATATATTGGTTATCCTTCATGATGTATTGTGCTGAAAACACAGTTACACCACCTTTTATAGGTTTCGAAGATAGGTCTATCACCTATCCTGAGATTGAACGAATGATGAAAATGCTAGCACTATTGTTCAAATTCCAACATAAAAACTTTTTTTACCTTTTGCGGCTATCTATTTTTCACTTTGTGATATGCGGAAGTAATCAAAATCTGCAAATCCTCCAATTTCATCATGCGCATAGTTGAATAAAGCAAATCGATAACCCATAAAATGTGGGATGGTATAGCTCATTTTTATTGAATTCCCAATGTTTTTCCAATCCTTTCCGTCCAGACTATAGAAAAAAGTCGCTAAATCTTTTCGATTGGTAAAGTCGCAGTCGACTTTAAAGAATATGTTATCTTGCATCAGAGGAATTGCGCTAACAAAAGTGTTTTTTTCACTTGAAAAATCGGTAAATACAATCGATTTTTTACCGTTAATAACCTTAACACCCACTTGTCCAAAATTTTTCTGTAGAATGCCCAACCCTGCATAATCGCCGTTTTTCATGTTTTGAACATCCAAAGCAATGTTAGCGGATGAAAAGGGACCTAGTGTTCTTTGGGTAAGCGTATTTCTAGCTGTTAAAAAGCTGGAGTCGATACGGCCTGTAGTTAAGCGAAGGAAGCCCTTTCTTTTGTTTACTGACCAATTTTTCGCATCTGGATTGTGATTCCACTGCCAAACTAGCGGCAAATCGCGGTCTCCTTTTTTCCGTGTAAATTCATCAGCAGCAGAAATAGCAGGAATTAGACCTTTACTTTCAGATAGGTTGAGGCTATCTGGTACCCGACCATTATTTCCTAACACTGGCCAGCCGTCTTCCCATTTTACTGGTACCAGGTAAGGAATTCTTCCCACGGCGCCATTATCCCTGAATAAGTATGCAAACCAGTTACCATCAGGCGTATCAATTAAACCACCTTGCGCAACACCTTTATCCTGAAGGATTACTTTCCCTTCATATGGACCAAAAAGTTGATCAGAACGATGAACAACAACCGTCCGCATTCCTCCTCTCGGCCAGGTAATATTGAACAGATAATACTTACCCTTTATTTTAAACATTTGCGATCCTTCAGCGGGTAAACCTCCCGAATTTCCTGAAGGCAGGCCGGCATCTTCAATCAGAACACGCTCCGGAAATTCAATATCAATACCACTAAGGTCTTTGTTCAGTGCCACCATTCTGATTTTCCCGGTACCATAAATCATGTATGCTTTTCCGTTATCAAAAAACAAGGAATGATCGTGCAAACTTGGTTTAAAATCAACCCGGTTCCAGTTTCCCTTTTCAATATCTTTGGTGCTGAATAGCGTAGTTTTTCCTGTAGTCTGAGCGAAAGTACTCACATAAAAAGTTCCATTGTGATAACGCAGACTACTGGCCCAAGAACCTTTACCATAAGCAGTTTTACCATTAACCAGATTTAATGCATCTACATTAGCTAAGGTATCATAAGCATAACCAAGCATTTGCCAATTAATTAGATCATTTGATTTCATAATAGGAAGGCCCGGACTCATGTGCATTGTAGTACTGCTCATGTAATAATTTTTACCCACGCGGATCATTGAGAGATCAGGCACATCGGCATAAATGACCGGGTTCTGCGCTTTTTGTGCGAATAACTGAAAACCCAAACAAGAAATTGAAAGCAAGCAAAAAATAATTATTTTATTCATTCTGATTTGTAATTAGATAGAGGATAAAAAAATGGTGTTTGGATTGACTTTACTCACGTTCCATTTTGTGAAATATGCCATATTTTAATGAATTAATTATTGATGCGCAGTGTATACGATTTGCCAGCCGAAGTTGGCATATCATAAAGGAAGCTTTGCTGCAAAACCAGATGGCTGGTGATTGCATTTTCTGATAATAAGGCATCAGGCGTTTCTGCAACCGTATACAATGGATTAGCATTTCGGCCTTTTGCTTTTTTCAATAAAAACCCGTCGCCTTTTAGTTGGTTTGGCACCCTCAACCGCAGGTTTCCACCAATAACTGATTTTAGAATTACTTTAAGTAACTTGCCATTTGCCCAAACCATTTCCTGCACTTCGAAGCCACCCCTCGCCCTTAATCCTTTTACTAATCCTTGCTTTTTCCATTGGTCTGGGAGTGCCGGTAATAGGTGCAGCGCTTCATCAGCACTTTGCATCAGCATTTCGGTTATCCCTGAAGTGCAACCAAAGTTTCCATCAATTTGAAAAGGCGGATGCGCATCAAAAAGATTATTGTAAGTTCCGCCACCCCCGACGTTTATGCCCAATGGCGTTAACTGATTTTGGATTATCTGATAGGCATGATTACCATCCTGCATTCTCGCCCACCAATTAATTTTCCAGCCCATGCTCCACCCTGTTGATACATCTCCACGCTGCAGCAGCGTATTTTTAGCGGCAGAAAAAAGTAAGGGGGTACGGTAAGGTGAGATTTGATTGGAAGGAAAAAGCCCGTACAAGTGTGAAATGTGGCGGTGTTTGTCATCAGGACTGTCTATATCATCCAGCCATTCCTGCAGCTGTCCGTATTTCCCGATATGCATTGGAGGCAACTGCGCCCGCATACTTACCAAACTATCTGTAAATTTCTGATCTACCTTCAGGATTTTAGCTGCCTGGATAACGGATGAGAATACATCAAAAACAATTTGGTTATCCATTGTGGTTCCGGCATCAAGTGATGAACCACCATGCGCTTTCGGCGCATTTTCTGGTGAAGTACCAGGATTTACCACCAGCCATTTATATTTTGGATGAACCACCAGGAAATCTTTATAGAACATTGCAGCTCCTTTCATCACCGGATAGAGCGTTTTAAGATAGTTTTTGTCGCCATTATAAAGATAATGTTGCCATAGGTGTTGGCTTGTCCAACCGCCACCGCCATTCCAAATGCCCCAGAATGCACCATCAACAGGCCCCGTACTTCTCCATATATCGGTATTGTGATGTGCCACCCACCCCCTTGTTCCATACATATTTCTGGCCGTAACGGCACCTGTTTCTGCAAGTTCTTTAACCATTTTTAAAAATGGCGCATGCAGTTCTGTAAGATTGGCAGGCTCCGCAGGCCAGTAATTCATTTGGGCATTGATATTGATGGTGTATTTACTATCCCAGGCCGGGTATAACTTATCATTCCAGATGCCTTGTAAGTTTGCTGGCTGGCCACCAGGCTGGGAGGAACTGATTAATAGATATCTTCCGAACTGATAATAAAGTGATACAAAGGCTGGATCAGAAACTTTTCTAAAATTTGCAAGCCGCTGATCTGTTGGCAAATTGGCTGCTGGTGTGGTGCCAAGATCAAGCTGTACACGATTAAAATATTTTTGATAGATCCCTGTGTGGGTATTCAAAATCTCTACATAGGTTTTTGCTGCAGACTGCTTTAAATACATGGCGGCACGAGCAGCGGCATCGCTGCTTATATCTTGATAGTTATTGAAATTAGTGGCGATGGAAATGTAAATCGTAACGGCGTTAGCTCCTTTAACACTGATTGTGCTGTCTGTTGAACTGATTGTACCTCCCTCATTTTTAAACTGACTCATCAACTGGTATTTGATTAATCCTTTCACCCCTTCATGATCGCTCGAAACACCTTTCATTATCAGCTTATCGGTTTCGGAAGTGGCAATAGCAACTTTTTTATGGGGAGTACTGTAACCTGCCGAGAATGAAATCTGGCCTGGTTTGTTCGCAGTAAGGCGCATGACCACAACGCGGTTACCAAAAGCGGCAAAGGCAGTTCGGGTGTAGTTTACGCCATCAACAGTATAGGTTGTTTTGCAGATTGCTTTTTCGAGATCGAGCTCACGCTTGTAATTTTGGTAAACTTCCTGCTTTGTAAAACTGAGTTCGAGGTTCCCGGCAGGCTGGAAAATCTGCCCGGATGATTTTTTTCCAAACATGACTTTATTGGCTAGATTCTCTGCTTCTTTATGTTTTCCATCAAAAATCAATCGCCTGATTTCAGGAAGATAATTGATGGTTTCAGGAACGTCATTCTGATATGGACCACCACTCCAAAGTGTATGTTCATTTAGTTTTATAATCTCTTTTGTTACATTTCCATAAATCATTGCGCCAAGCATTCCATTTCCAATGGGCAGCGCATTTTCCCAAGTTTTACCAGCCGGTTGATCATACCAAAGCTTAAGCGGCAAACGTTTGGGTTGCTGAGCATACAAAGCGGTGACAGAAATATCTAAAAAAAGTAACAGGAATAGCCAAAATTTTTGGTCTTTCATCACAATATTCAGGTTATGTTAAAGAAATGTTTATTGTGGTTTTACCAACCTAACGTAATAAACCCGGGGCGTGGCTTTTCTATCAACTGATGCAAATTTCAAGGTAATATTTTTCTTGCCTTTAAGCAAAGCTGCAGGGATTGGATATTCTTGATTGTAAAAGCCACGTTTGTTTTGTACCGAAGCCATGTCGATCGTTTGCCATTTTTTATCATCAATTAAGATGTCAAATTTCTCATTGGCATTCCCTGTGGTATAATATCGTACGTTAAGCAATAAATTTTCCAAACCGTTTGTGTTCAACTGATAGCTAAAATAACCACCATTGTTGGCATCCCGCCAAAATTCATCAAGGTAAGATCCACTTCTGGAAAACTCACTTCTCATCTGGTGATCTACTTCCGGCTGCTGCTCACCAGGGGCAACAAAATCTTGGGTCCGAGCAGACAAATGCATCTTCTCGGTTTCCGATTTTTTTACAGAATCAACGTAGCTAACATATTGGTTGGGCGTTAAGGCCATCCAATACATCATGTATCTCGAATCATGAATACGGTAAAATGGTTCTAGTGCTAAGGGCTCTTGATTAACAATTTTTTCGTTTACAAAAGAAAAGTGCATTGGTTGTCCAGTAATTGGGGCTAATTTGTCCGAAATTTTAGTAATATCCTGATCAATTAAAATGGGTGCTTTATCAATTGGAAGTTTCTGTCCACTTGCAATATGTCCCCAGCGACTATCATTCGCAACCAAACCAGTTAGTTTTTCTGTCTTTGTTTTAGCACCAAGCAAGATAGGTCCATGCATAATTGCAACATATTCTGGCAGGTTTGGCAAACGCTCTACAGTCGATTCCATTGGCAAGCTGAATTCGAGCACATCTCCTTTTTTCCAACTGCGTTTGATGGCAATGTAAGCCGAAGCAGTTAAGGTATAATTTATTTTTTTTCCATTGATTTTAACTTCCATCTCATTTTTTTTGAGCCATGAAGGATGTCTGAGCATCAGCGTAAATGTTGCGTTGCCATCGCTTACCACCAGGCGGCTTCGTTCCTCATCGGGAAAACTGGTTTCCTGCTTCAGTTTAATTTTCTTTTCTTTCCAATCCAGTTCAGAAGCAATAAATAAATTCAAGTATAAAGAATCGCGTTGGTGGGTATAAATAAAAGCATTGTATTTGCTGTGATTTTCCATACCGCTACCCACACAACACCACATGCCCTGATTTGGGGCCGAATACACCCGATAGTGTCTCGGCCTTGCGGGCGTAAAATATACGTATCCACCATGCTCAGGATGCTGCGTAGAAAGGATATGATTATAGAGCGCCTTCTCATAATAATCTGCATATCTTGCATCAGGCTTTTCCCTAAATAAACCTTCTGTTAGCTTGAGCATATTGTAAGTGTTGCAGGTTTCAGGTCCTTCCACATCATCTATAAAATCAGACGTTGCTGTTGCGCTCGGAAAAAATTCTCTACGACTGTTACCACCAAACGCAAGGCTTCGTTTTCCGGTTACTGTCTCCCAAAAAAATTGTCCTGATTTTTCATAAACATCATCATGATTTAATTCTCCTATACGTTGAAAGCCAACCGCTTTCGGAACTTGTGTGTTGGCATGTTTGTTATCAAGATTATCCTGATGCCTGGCCATAGGATTAAGTAGCATTTGATGTGAAAAACGAACCGCTGCTGTTAAATATTTTTGATTGCCGGTAAGCTGGTAAGCATCTGCCAGCACTTCATTCATCCCTCCATGCTCAGTATCAAGCATTTCCTGCATCTGTTGCGCCGAAAGTTTTGCGGTAACGGCTATTGCCCAATCGCAAAATTTAAGGAATACTTCTTTTGCCACATCACTTTTGCCATAAACCCAAGCATCTCTTAAACCGGCAAAAGTTTTGTGCACATTATACCAAGGCACCCAAGCCGCCTTATATGCTTTAAAGTTTCCTTCTTTTAGAGTTGACCATATTTCAGTACCATTAGGAACACCTCCTGCATAGCCTGATGCCCAATCGCTCCGTTCTTTAGTGTTTTTGTTCTGGCATTCTTTTAATACCGCAATCATGTGATCTATTCTTTTTTTACATTCCGGGTTACCAGTAGATGCATAATTGAAGGCAAGTGCAGATAAATAATGCCCGCCAACATGCCCATCCAAACCATCCCAGTTTTTGTAACCTTCTTTTACTATTGGCAGACCAGCTTCTTTTCTATAAGGATACAGCAACCTGTCAACATCATAGCTTAAAAGTGTTTGCATGTTGAGGTCGCGGGCGTGAAGAAAAGGACCATTTTTTAAGGTAACCTGCTCCAGTGGAAAGGCATTATTATATAGCTTATCTTGCGCAAGCAAGGTTTGATAAAATGCTGCCGGGAGCAAGATTGTGCAAACCAGTTTTTTTATATTTTTGTTGATAGCAGATTTAATTGGTACGATCATAAATAATGATTTTGGGACTGTTATTTAAACAGCAAAGATGAAAACTGATAAAGATTATTTCGCCATACCGGCCAGGTATGTCCACCAGGATATTCCTGGTAAGTGTATCTGATATCCAGGCTTTTAAGTTTAGCCAACATTACCTGGCAATTATTGTAGGCAATATCTTCTTTGCCGCCCATAGCAATCCAAAATTGTTTAAGGTTAGCGTTTATTTTTTCCCGGTTACTTTTCATAAAATCATATTGCGCATCTGCAACCTCCTGCTGTCGACCTGCAATCCAACCCGAGCTAAATACGCCGAGATAGGCAAAGTCTGCCGTGTTTTTAATTCCGGTGTATAGGGTATGCATCCCACCCATAGATAAGCCGGCCAATGCCCGGTTTGCTGCATCAGTTTTGGTTCGGTAGGTTTTTTCTACCAAAGGAATAATCACCTCTTTCAGTTCAGATTCAAAAGTTTTTAAGCCGCTTTCAGCAAAGGCCGAGCCACCCACATTGGCATCAGGCATTACGATTAACATCGGTTTAGCTTTTTGAGCAGCAATGAGATTATCCAATATTAAATCGGTTTTGCCTTGATTTGCCCACCCTGTTTCGTCTTCACCTCCTCCATGAACAATATACAACACCGGATATTTCCCCTGCGTGTTGGCATCGTAGCCAGGTGGCGTGTAAACATAAAACTGCCTCCATGAATTGGTAATTTTAGAATAATACTTTTTGATCCGGAGATCGCCATGCGGTAGATCTTTTAAGGCATAGTAGCTACCGCCGGCAAAAGGGATTTCAATGCCGCTGGCCATTCTTCCCATTCCATAATATGTTTTACTTGCCGGATCTGCAACTGGCAGGCCATCAATAATTATAGAATAATAATGAAACCCTTCTCCAATAGAATCGGTTGTAGCTGTCCATTTTCCCTGATTGTCTTTGACCATATCGTATTTTCGCCCTAAATCTACCTGCACTTTTTGCGCCTCAGGTGCCAGTACATTGAATATTACCCGGTGATCATCTAAAATCTGGGGATATCGATTTGAACCGATATTAGTTGAAGCAGGTGCTCCCGCCACCGGATATTTAGAAAAGCTAGCGGTATCCACAGATTTAAAAATCAGTTGTGAAAACATATACAAACCATCTTTCCAGACTTTAAAATCGTGTACCCCTGGCTCTATAAAATAAATGTGTGGTACGTCATTCTTCTTTAGGTAATCGTGTGTACGCTTACTGAAACTAACGAGGTTATCGCTAGCGCCACAGGAAATAAAAAGCAGCTTGAGCATTTCTTTTGCCTTCTTAGTGTCTGGCACTAAATCCGCAGGTGATTTGGTATTTGGAGCAGAAGAAAAACCACCAACCCATGCAAACTTGTCCAGATTTCCCAGCCCGAAATTTAACGATTGGCCTCCCCCCATAGATAAGCCAGCAATTGCCCGGTGCTCGCGGTCTTTGTAAACACTGAATTTCTTTTCAACGAATGGTATCAGATCGTTTAATAGATCTTTCTCGAAATTGGCAAAAGCTTCCACCTTATCCTTTGCCATGATATTTCCATTTGCCCGGTCGTCTTTCATAGCTCTGCCATTGGGCATCACCACCAACATTGGGGCTATCTTTCCTTCGGCATAAAGATTATCAAGAATATGCTGTGGTTTCCCGCCGTTTAACCATTCCTTTTCATCACCGCCAATGCCGTGTAGCAAATACAAAACCGGTATTTTTTTGCTTTTGGAGTATCCTGGCGGAGTGTAAACCAATGCTTTGCGATCGTTCCCAACCGTTTTAGATGGATAGGTAATGGTATCTATCTTCCCATGAGGGATACCTGGTTTCAAAACATCGAATTCTGCCGGACCGGGCGTAACGATATTTTGCGCATGTATACTAAAATTAAACACTATTGATAACCCGGTAATCAAGGGAATCAAAAAATGTGAAGGTCGAATAAATTTAATCATATCTGGTTAGTTTATAATTTGGAGAGTGATGACTGATGTAATCGGTTCAGGATTTATTGGTGAAGTTTAGCGTTTTCCTGCCGCAGCAACGCCCTGTTCAGTTTGAACAATCTTCTGAATGGTACCATCAGAATTATAGTGCATATAATCGATACATATTGATCTGCGGTAACTGCCACCAGTTGGTAAAGCGCCATTGTGATAAAAGAAATAGGATTTTCCTTTGAAATCAATAATACCTGGATGCGTAGTGAAACTATTTGGCACATTTTCCTGAATAATACCTTTATATTCCCAAGGCCCCTGCGGTCTTTTAGACATGCAATACTCAATCATTTCCGGCTTGGTACCTGCTCCTGCATACACCAGGTAATAGTTGCCTTTTCGTTTATATATCCAAGGGCCTTCAATGTAATTCTTGATATCCAGTACGGTTATGGGGCCATCAAGCTCGGTCATGTTTTTTTTGAGTTTAACACTTTTACAACTACCATTCCCCCAAAAAAGGTAAGCCTGGCCATCATCATCAATAAATACGGTTGGGTCTATATCATCCCAACCGTGCTTTTTATCTTTTGTCATTTCATTGGTAATGAGCGCTTTTCCGATGGCATCTCTAAATGGACCGGTAGGGCTATCTGAAACCGCCACACCAATGGCCATCCCGCCGCCACTTTCGGCATTTTTTTGATGCCCTGTAGAAACATACCAATAGAACTTGCCATCTCTATAAATACAATGGGCGGCGTAAGCATCCCCTCCTGCCCATGAAAACGTTTTGGGTGAAAGCAAGGTTCCATGGTCTTTCCAATCAACCATATTTTGCGAAGAAAACACATGCCAATTGGGCATTTTATAGTTGGTATCTTTTACCGAGGCGGTATCGTGTCCTGTATAAAGGTAAACCGTATTTTTATATACAAGTGGTGCAGGATCTGCTGTAAAAATATTGCTGATGATGGGATTCTGGGCTTGTAAACCATTCGCGTAACAGGAAGCCAGGATAAAGAGTTTAATTAGATGGCTGAATTTCATATATGTAATTGATTTGGTTAGTATTTACGTTAATTATTTGATGATCAACTTTTGGCCTCGATAAGAGATTGTTTTGACGGTTCCATATGGTTTAGCCTGAGCATTTTTACCGATGAAAACAACTTTGAATGTTCTTTTGGTTAAACTGCCAGGGTAATTGCCTATCTGGCCCCCAATTTCCAGGGATCTTCTTCGCTCATTCCAGAAGAAGGGGATTATACTATATTTTCCTTTTTCATATTCATAATTATCGCCTTCGTCTTCATATAATTCAAAACGAGCATCTTGTCCTTCATACACCCTTATTTCAAGTAAATCATTATCTTTTTCCTGGGTATATTGCACGGCTTCGCCCATAGGGATTATAGATCCGGCTTTAACAAATAGCGGAATTTTACCCAAAGGGGATGAAGTAGCGAGGTGTTTTCCGCCATGATGAAACTCCGCTGTCCAGAAATTATACCATCCTGAGGCTTTAGGAAGATAAACTTTCCAGGTATTTACGCCAGGCTCAGTAACCGGAGCAACGAGAAATGATTTGCCGAACATGTATTCTTCCCTGGTGGAGATTGCTGTGGTATCCTTATCAAAATCCATCACCAGCGGACGCATCATCGTAGCACCTTCATGACTAACCTTCCAGGCTTCAGCATAAATGTACGGCATCAGGCGATAGCGTAAATCAAGTATTTTACGCATATTTTCTTCCACAACAGGGCCATATTTCCAGGGTTCTGTTTCCGATTGATAACCATGTATTCTAAAAATCGGGTTAAATGCACCCCATTCAAACCAACGCGTTAGTATTTCATGGTATTTAACATCAGCATACTGGCTCTTGCCTGGCCTAAAAAACCCACCGATATCTGTGGTCCAATATGGCATCCCTGTTAAGGAATAGTTCAATCCGGCAACGATTTGCCTTTTGTAGGTATCCCAATTCCAGCCAATATCTCCAGACCAATTGATGGTACCAAATCGCTGTTGCCCAGGAAAGGCAGAACGGGTGAGCGTAACCACCCTTTTGCCAGGGTTGCTGTTTCGTTGCCCATGATAAACCGCCTGACTAACGAAGAAAGGATAAACAAGGCGATAAAAGTCTCCGGGGCCAAAGTAAGTTTTCTTACTAACAAGGGCATCATTTTCGGGTTCGGTAGCATCCATCCACCAGGAATCTACCCCTTTATTGAAAAGATTTGAATCCAGTACGTTCCAATGAAGTTTTTGCGTTTCAGGATTAAAAATATCAATCCACGGACTATTGGGTATGTAGAGATTTTTAGCAAGATAAGGTTTCGCTATTTCAGATTTTTGATCGATATTTTCCCAAACAGAAATAGAAAAACGGGCATGGAGATCGTGAAGATTTTTAATAAATCCTTTCGGATTAGGGTAATTACTTTCATCAAATTTAGGCACTCCCCATCCATATTTGCCCCAGTATTGCCAGTCTTGAACGATGACATCCACAGGAAGATTTCTTTTTCGGAATTCAGCTACTGTATTCACCAGGTGTGCTCCTGAAGTATAGCGTTCTCTGCATTGCCAAAAGCCGAATGCCCACATGGGTAACATTGGCACATTGCCTGTTAATTTTCGATAGCCGGCAATCACCTCATCTGCGCTTTTTCCAGCGAACACCACATAATCGAGCGATTTAGCATTGGGAGAACGGAAAACGGTTTCGTTTGCAGCGGGTTTAAACGTGAGTTTCGGTGTGTTTTTGTTTTTGCAGACTACTTTTATTTGATGGATGCCGCTATCCAAATCAATTAAGGTTCCTGCAGCCGGAGGGAGCCATAGATTGGCCTGGTCTATGTACGGCTTTCCATCTATCAAAAGCAAATGCCGGCTTTCCATGGCACCTAAATTGAGCATAAAGGCGTACTTTCCAGAAACGGGAACTTGCATCGTTCCAGTATAAATGGCTTCCTGTTGAGATACTTTTTGCGTTCCAGAAGTAGTTGTTACTTCAACTTCATTTTGCGCTGTTGTTCCCGATAATTGTCTGGCCAGTTGAATCTCTTCGTCGGCAGGATTAAAATCTGTAAGGCCATATTGATGCCAGAGGATTCCATAACCTCTACTTGAATATAAGAACGGTATCGCAATCTGGGTGTTCACCTGAATGAGCTGGCGTGGAATGTTTTTTAAATTATACTGCCCATCCTGAAATTGTCCCAATCCGAATAAAGATTCATTGGTTGGCGAGTCAAAATGCTGCGTAGCGATGTAACACTTTTCACCTGATATAATGCTTTCACTTAAGCGTTTGCCGCCCGCTATTTCTTTTAAAAACACACGATTGGAAAGATCACTATATTGTAAGTAACCCGAAGCTTTATCGAAGACGACATTCATCCCAACAGTTGCTATTGTCAGGCTTTTTGGGGTCTCATTAATTTTAAACGGCGTTTTAGTATTGTTCTTCAAGAAAACAAATTCTTGTTTTTCTGGCAAAAGCGCCTTACTAAACAATACCCTTACGGCTTTTGCAGCTAACGGAATAATGGTAAGCTTGCCTTCATCGAGGTAAATGATTACGCGATCTTTTTCCAAAAGATGGTTTTGATAGCGTTGAGAAAAACCCTGGAAGGATGAAATCAGCAACAAAAACACAATTAAGTTCTTCATTTTTTATCGGGGCGTTTTAATAAGGCAAGCATCTGCGTTGCGTAACGTTTACCAAGTTCACGGTATCCAGCTGCATTGAAATGTAACTTATCGGGGGCAGCGGTACAGCCTTCAGAAGAAATGACATAGGCATTTGGAATGGTTTGTGGCAGTCTAGCAATGATCCTGTTCATGCTTGCACAAACGCCGTTTTGTTCTGCGTTCACTACCTCACCTGCCAATAATGGCACATCATTGCCTTTTAAATGAAGATCGCTAAGCAGGTTATCATAAACCTTTTTAACCTTACTTACCCACAAACTATCACCGGTATTGGATTCGCCCTGATGGAGCAGAATTCCTTTAATTACGCCTTTCTTCTGTGCTTCCTTTGCCAAATCGACAAGACGTCCGTATGGGCGGTTATCGTATTGTTTAAGCATTCCTTTCATCCAGTCTGGCGCTGTAGCGATATATGTATCTTGATTTTCTTTATCAAACAATTCTATTTTACAGCCACCAACAGCCACTACGACAACGCCTACCTTAACCTTTTTAGGAAGGTTGGCCACCAGGCTGCGTCCGAAATAATCTACTGGTGTTAATCCGGTATTGCATCTGGTTAATGGCGGAACAGCCGTGTACCATTTATTCATTTCTCTTTTTAAATCAGGGCAGTTTACCGCTTGCAGCAGCTGAAAACGGGGATCAACGCCAACAGTATCTTCTGCTTCGAAACGGGCATTACCTTCCATATTGGATTGCCCAATGCATAAATAGATATGGTAATTTGGATCTTGTGCGAAAGACACAAATGAGGTTATAGAAACGAACGCAGCAGTTAAGCTGATTAATTTTAGCACATCAACTAATAAAACTTTGGTTAGAAGTATCCTACAATTCATAATATAAAAATTGAATTGGCAATTCTGGAAGACTGACCAACTCATCAATGATCAGGTATGCCAGAAAACCCAAGGGATAAAACTAGGATATACCACTGTTCAAGGCGGGAAGTTTTGATGATTATTATAGAAAATTTGTTTACACTTAACCGCCGAAGTAACCATTTCGATACAATCAAAGCAAACTGATGAATTTAGATCCATTTCACAGAACCCCTATGACCATATATAGCTTAACGATCAGTACGAAATGGCGAAGCCGGAAGATTTTCATTGTTGTACAAATTGGGGTTGACTGGATTATCTGCCCAGGCATATCGCACATATAAAGGTTGCGGAACCTGAGTTGAATGAACAATTACCTGATTGCCTTTAATTTCTGCTTCTGCCCAAACAAATTTCTTATCTGCTCCTGCAATCTCAAACTGTGAAAGTGCTCCGCCATCTATTGATTTAAGTCCTGATCCAATATGATCAAAGTGTATGGTAATTTGATTGCCATTCACTACAGAAGAAGTATAAATTGGCCCGGAAAAGACCAGATTTTTAACACCATAATTCCATTTTTGCGCAATCAGCGCCAGCCGTTCTCCAACATCTTTTTTATTGTCCGGATGGATGTCGTTCCATTCACCCAAATCAATGGTAACAGCCATGCCGGTGTAGGGCAGCTTCAAGGTTTCCAACGCTGCTTCTCTTAACATTGCCCAGCCGCTTTCTCCTGGCTGATATCTGGTATCGCCATAATTAGGCAACTGAACATAGTAGAAAGGAAGATTCGGAAGCTGAAACTGTTTTCTCCAATCTTCAATTAATCCTGACAAAAGCTTTTTATATGCCACGGCGTTGCCTACATTACTTTCCCCCTGATACCATAACACACCTTTTAAACCATATTGACTAATTGGGGCAATCATGGCGTTAAAAAGTGCTGAAGGTTGAGCCTGCTCCTGAATTGCAAAGGGTCCGGTTTTAAATGCAGGTCGGTATGCTGCACCTACCTTGTAAAGCCATTCACCTTTCAAATCCAGTGATTGATTATCGGCCGTAATTGAATAAGGCTTATCTGGCACAAAACCACCTTTGCCCCCTGAATTCTCTATACGAATAACCAAAATATTTTTGCCAGGTTTTAGCACTCCTGCGGCAACAGTATATCTTCTTTGAGGATATTGATAACCAGTTGAACCCACCTGGATACCGTTAACATACAGCCGATCTGCATCAATGATCCTGCCCAGTTGAAAAAATGCGGAAACTCCAGTCATTTCCGCTGGCACTTGAATTTCTTTTCTAAACCAAACCACACCGTCGAGATCCCGAATGCCCTGATCTTCCCAATATCCCGGCAAATAGAAATTCCTCCAACCTTTTGGGGCGTATGCCGGATCAAACCATTTCACTGGTTCGGTTAAGCCTTTATCTGCAACTGCGGCGGGTTGCGACTGGCTGGCACGGGCCGCGGCATTAACTCGGTTCACTTCGGCGGTGTCTTTATTGCGTTCAATCAAGCGTTGATAATCGTCAAATTGCCTCAGTCCCTCCGCCCCCGTCCAGGCCTCTATTGTTGTACCGCCAACACTTGAGTTGATAATTCCGATAGGGATTTTGTGTTCTTGATATATCTTTCGGGCAAAAAAATAGGCTACTGCTGAAAAATCATTGATCGCCTCTTTTGTAGCAGATTTCCATTCACTTTTGAACAAATCTTTTGAGGGGCCTTTCAAATCAGTTGCCGTGGGCACCCAGAATTGCCTGATCTGCGTAAAATCAGCAGAAGCGATATCCTTAGCATAGGTTATGTTATGAATTTTCAACTGGTGAACCATGTTAGATTGTCCGGCACAAAGCCACACATCACCGAATAAGATATTGTTTACCGCAATCTTATTTGTTCCTGAAAATTCCATCCGGTAAGGTCCGCCAGCTTTTACAGCAGGCAAGCGGATTAACCAACGCTTATCTTTCCCAGCCATTGCTTTGAATTTCCGACCATTGAAAAGTAAGGTCACCTGCTCTCCTGAAGAAGCCCATCCCCAAATCTTCAACGGCGTGTCTCGCTGCAAAATCATGTGATCAGAAATAATAGCAGGTAAACTGATTTCGGCTTGGGCACTTACTGCTATCACAAAACAAAGGCTAAAACATAGTAGTGTGTATCTAATCTGGTTCATCGTAAAATGGAATTATATCATCCTGCTAATTTATCTGATTTACCAGCGGGCAATATGCAGATTTGAATAAATTAGCATCAAAAATGTTCAAAAATAGGCCCGAAATAGGCTTCTTTAGCTTTCTGCAAATTTATCTGACATCTACTTTCCTTTTGAGATTAATATATTCTGAAGGCTGCATGTTAAACTTCAACTTAAAAGATTTGGCAAAATAATTAGGTGTAGCAAAACCCACCATATAGGCAATTTGAGATACGTTTAAATCGCTTTTCTCCAGAAGTACCTTTGCTTTCTCCAATTTTACTGTACGGATGTATTCCACCGGAGAGAGTCCGGTTAATTCAAGAATCTTATGATAAAGACTTCCGCGGCTCATGCCAACATGCCTGCTGAGATCTTCTACAGATAGTTTAGGGTTGTTGAGGTTTTCATCGATATAAAATGCGATTTTGTTCAATAACCTGTCACTATGAGATTCAATAACCAACTCTGGCGCCTGGACTTTAATTTGTTTTGTATAAGTATCGCGAAGCCGTTTGTTCAGCGAAAGCAGATTTTTAATTTTAGCATTCAGGATCTCGAAATTGAAAGGTTTGCTGAGGTAATCATTAGCCCCTGTTTCCAACCCTTTAAGTTGTTGCTCTTCTCCTGTAAGTGCGGTTAATAAGATAATTGGAATGTGGTTGGTGCGTTTATCTGTCTTCACCTTTTCGCACAGTTCAATGCCGTTCATATAAGGCATATTAATATCGCTTACAATAATTTGAGGATGATTGGATAATGCTTTTTGCCATCCTTCTTGTCCGTTGGCTGCCTCGTATACTTTGTAAAAAGGCCGCAATCCATCCCGAAGATACGACCGGAAGTCTTCATTATCCTCTACCAGCAAAATAGCGGGAATTTCTGTATTTAGCTGCTCATCCGCCAATGGCTCGGCTTTTTCCGATGCAGCATTGTTCTGAGCACCAGAAAAATCAATCAGCAGTTCCTCCCCAAAATCAACATTGGTGAAAGGGATTGTAATAGCAAAAACGCTTCCCTCTCCTTCCTCACTTTTAACCGAAATCTCTCCGCCATGAAGTTTTACAAATTCTTGCGCAATGGAGAGCCCAATTCCGCTTCCCTGATTCAATATCGGCGCAATACCATCTGCCTGAAAAAACCGGTTGAAAATCTGTTTGAGATCCTTTTCCGACATTCCAATTCCGGTATCAGCCACTTTGATTACCAATATAGAGGCCTCCGACTGATCTAAAGGGGCAATCTGCTCCAGCTCAACGGAAATATCTCCACCCGTTGGTGTGAATTTAAAAGCATTTGAGAGGAGATTGAAAAGTACACGCTCGATTTTATCCTGATCAAAAGGTACCTTAAAATACCGAAACTGACTTTTGAACACCAATTGTATCTGCTTGCGTTCGCTCAAATCGTTAAAGGATTCCAGCACCTCTTTAACAAAGGCAACCATATCTGTTTCTACGGCATTGAGCTTAAGTTCTTTATCCTCAATCTTCCTGAAATCAAGAATTTGATTAACCAGATTGAGTAGTCTTCTGGTATTTCTCTTAATCATCAATAAGGGACTTGTGATCTGCTCCTCACTATGTTCAGCAACAAGTCTATCAATTGGGCCGATAATTAAGGAAAGTGGGGTCCTGAATTCATGACTTAAATTGGTAAGAAATTTAATTTTAAGCTTATCAAGTGCCCTCAATTGCTCTGCTTCAATTCGTTGCTGCTCCAACAATTGCTCGGCCCTCATTTTTTCCTGTACCTGCGCAAAATTTCTTTTAAGCTTTTCGATGCCTCTATGGCGAAGGTAAAGGATTGCGCCAACGATGGAGGTGAGATAAAAAACGTAAGCGTAAATACTGCGCCAGAAAGGAGGACGAACATGGATCCTAACCGAAGTTTCCGAGTCTTCCCGGAGGCCATCATTATTGTTCGCCTTTACACGGAAAACGTAATCGCCGGGATCGAGGTTTGTGTAGGATACCGACTTGGCAGAACCAACATGGATCCAGTCCTTATCAAAACCTTCCAATTTATAAGCATACTGATTATCTTCCGGCGAGGTGTAATTAACGCTTACATAACTTAACGTAAAGTTCTGTTTAAAATCAAGGTATATATCTTTTGCAATAGAAATTTGCTCCTGTATGGCACCGTCAATACTTGGAATTACCGATATATTGGCGATTTTCAAATCTGTTAACAGAACAGAGGGAATACTCTTATTTTTCTTGAAATATTTGGGATTGAAATAATTAAAACCATCAGCCCCCCCGAAATAAATCTCTCCTTCTGCTGTTCTAATCCCCGCCCCGCGGACAAAATTATTATTTTGAACACCGTTGTACACGGTATAATTGGTAAATCGCTTTGATTTTTGATCAAAGCAACTGATGCCTTTATTAGTACTCACCCAAATTTGTCCCTGTTCATCTTCTACGATAGCATAAACAGTAGAATTATTCAAACCAGCATCTTCTGAAAAATTTAGAAAGCTGTTTTTTTGACGATCGAACAAACTTAAGCCACCACTAAATGTACCTACCCATAAATTTCCTTTATGGTCTTTCAGCACTGAAAGCGTTAAATCATTTGGCAATTTATTCCTTGCTTTATTCAGCACCGAAAATTTAGCTGTAGCAGGATTAAATATCGAAATACCAGAACCATAAGTACCTATCCAGATATTACCGCTGTTGTCCTCCTCAATAAAGCGAATAAAATTATTACCGGGAAAATCTTGATCGTTTGTCAAAACCGGATTTTTGCGATACCGCACTATTACCTTATTAGTGGCATCCATCAGGTTTATCCCGCCACCATTGGTACCAACCCATATTCGCCCCTTACTATCTTCTTTGATGGAAAATATATCGTTGGAATTTAAGCCATCTCCTTTTTCGTTTTTCTTGATTTGCTTGATCTCATTTCTCAGCAAATCTTTGATGACCAATCCATTGGAATAAGTTCCAATATAAAGTTTATGATTTCTGGTAACAGCTAAGGTCATGATGGAGAGATTATTGAGGTTCATGCCATTGCTTAATGCCGTACTGAACCGCTCCACCAGCGCCGTGCGGGGATTAAAAAGATTAAGGCCTCCACCATCAGTTCCGACAAAAATCTGGTCGTTGTAGGGTGCAAATGAAGTCACCACCGAAGCGCTCAATCCATTCTTGTCCAGAATATTACTCTGTTTAAGATTAAACAGGTTCAAATTTGTATCATACTTACTAATACCGCCATGAAATGGTCCAAGCCAGTAAATACCCTGATCATCTATATAAATGCAACTGATTGCCTTGCCTGTCAGGCTGTAGCTGCTTCTTGAATTTGGTTTATAATGCCAAATGGATTCACTTTGAATATCAATAATATTCAAGCCATCTTCAGTGCCTACCCACAGATGATTGTTTTTGTCGATCGCTAAACTTCTGATACTATTGTTGGTAAGACTACTATTATCTCCTACTTTACTGGAAAACAATTTGAATTTTCTTTCTTCGGGCAGCATTTTACACAGACCACTGTTGTTTGTTCCGAACCATATATTACCTGATTGATCTTCCGCAATGGCTGAAATGTGATTTTCACTCACTGATGAGGGATCCTGAGGTTTATGCCTATAGATGTTGAACTTATGATTTTTCCTGTTATATAAATACACGCCATCGGTAGAACCAATCCACAGGCGGCGTTTACTATCCTCAAACAAGCAAGTAAAAGATAGCAGCGGCGTAGTCCCTTTGCGTGCAGACTGGTTAATATGATTTTTGATCTTTTTTGTTTCAGGGTCGATTTCATCAACACCATTATAAGTGACTACCCAAAGTTTGCCTCGGTAATCACTGGTTATGGAAAGAATGATATCGCTGCTTAAACCTCCTGCAACTTTGGCAGGAAAAGTGATAAACTTATCCTTTTTGCGATCGAACAGACTTAATGAACCACCGGATGTACCAATCCATAAATTCCCAAACTTATCCTCATGTAACGCCCTAATGTCATTTGCCTGCAAACCAGATGGATCATCGGCTTTAAAGCGGTAAACTGTGAAATTACTTCCGTCATATTTGTTAAGCCCGTCCTCGGTACCAAACCACATTAAGCCGAAATGGTCTTTGACTATTGCATTAACTGTATTTGAAGATAGACCATCTTTAATTTGTAAGGATGTAAAGTTCAGGTTTGGCTGTTGGGCCTGAATTAACCCAATAAAAGTCAAATGCAATAACAATAAACACAATAAGTTCCTTGTGAAGCCCGGCTTTGATATACAAAGGTGAATCCACGATTTTGATGTCTTGAAAAAAGAGAATATAATGGTTGGTAAAGTTCTAAATACTTTATTGTGATGAGCTTTTGCCTTATTTAGTGATGATCTTTGGATTGGAGTATTCCGAAGAAATGAAAATGATTGAACTGTCTTTTTAAATAAAGCTGAAATTGGGCATATACATTTTTCATTTAAGATTGCAGGCTGATGCCTTAAAAAGTTGTTGCTCATATGGTGTTTATTGTAACAATTGAACCGAAGTTCCATGTTGCGAAAAATGTTATATCTGGTTAATTCCATAAGGCCTTTATCTTATTTGGCTACAGAACTTCTGCTAAAATAGAATGATTATCCGAGTGAAATGAAGTTAAATGTAAAAATTGTGGCAACAAATGTTCAATTCTCCCACTAAACCACCCTGCCCGATTAACTGACAACGAAAGTGGCCAAAATAGCTTCAGGACTCGGGTTAACTTTAAAGAACATTTGTACTCAAATTTTAGCGATATGAACACCTGCAAAATTTAAAAACTGGCGAATTTGCGAATACAAAATAACCAAATATGACTAAAAGATTTGTGATCCTCACGGGCTCTTCACTCCTAATTGCTTTTTATGCGTTACTATCAGCTTTTAAACCCTTCGTAGCGGGATCAAAAGGGCTAAAAGATTATTATAAAAATTTCTTTCCCATCGGTGTTGCGGTTACGCAATTCGATCTTAAAGGTAAAAACAGTGAACTCATCATCAACCATTTTAATAGTGTTACTGCAGAAAATGGAATGAAAATGGGACCGGTCCATCCTGTTGAAAACGAATATAACTGGAAAATTGGTGATTCTATAGCCGCTTTTGCCAGGAAAACCAACATCAAAATGAGAGGACATTGCCTTGTATGGCATACACAAACGCCCCGATGGTTATTTAAAGATGATCAGGGAAATGAAATATCGAAAGATGTGCTGCTAAAAAGACTGGATGAGCATATTAGTACTGTAGTTGATCATTACAAAAAAGATGTTTATGCGTGGGATGTGGTAAATGAAGTCATTGCCGACGACTCGACCTATTTCCGTAAATCTCCTTTATATAAAATTGCTGGTGAAGATTTCGTGGAAATGGCATTCCGTTATGCCCACAAAGCAGATCCAAAAGCAAAGTTATTTTATAATGATTATAACACAGAACAGCCTAAAAAGAGAGATAAAATTTACAAGATGCTTAAAGCTTTGCTGGCTAAAGGTGTACCCATTCACGGCGTAGGGTTGCAAGGACACTGGTCGGTGAGCCATCCCAGCCGAGAGGAACTGGAAAAGTCGATTTCACTATTTGCAAGTCTTGGTCTTGAAGTGCAAATTACTGAACTTGATGTTTCAGTGTACGATGGCAATCAAGGCGGTAGGATCATTGCAAACGCTTCAGACCGAGAAAAAGCACCTTTTACCGCTGAGATGGAATCTCGTCAGTTAAGCCAATACAAAATGATTTTTGATGTACTAAGAAAGTATAGAAAAAACATTACTGGGGTAACTTTCTGGAATCTTTCTGATCGGTATACTTGGTTAGATGGACGGGGAAGAAAAAACTACCCGCTTTTGTTTGACGCAGATCTAAAACCCAAAAAGGCTTTTTACGAGGTGACTAATTTTTAATAAAAATCAAATCACCAGCAAGTTATTCCCTGTTCATGGGATGACAGAATAAAATCCTACCTAAAAATGACGGCTAATACAGTACCAACAAATTAACTATGCGTTTAACAAAATTTTTAAAAATCTCATCCCTTGCTGTGCTACTAACAGGAATAACTTCAGTTAAGGCACAACAATACATTTTTGAAAACTATAATTTACCCTTTGAAGAAAGAGTGGATGACTTGGTATCCAGACTCACATTGGAAGAAAAAGTGCTCCAGATGCTTAATTCGGCTCCAGCCATACCAAGACTTAAGATTCCAGCCTACGATTGGTGGAACGAAACGCTTCATGGAGTGGCCCGTACACCATTCAAAGTAACGGTTTACCCGCAGGCCATCGCTATGGCGGCAACATTTGACCCGGTAGCACTTGCTAAAATGGCAGACTATTCTGCTCTGGAAGGCCGTGCCATTTATAATAAGGCACTTGCACTTGGCCGTACCAACGAGCGTTATTTGGGTTTAACCTACTGGACACCAAACATCAATATTTTTAGGGATCCGAGATGGGGACGCGGGCAGGAAACCTATGGCGAAGATCCATTTTTAACCGCAACATTAGGCGACGCTTTCGTTCGCGGATTGCAGGGAGACGACCCTAAATACCTTAAAGCCGCTGCATGTGCGAAACATTACGCCGTACACAGCGGACCTGAACCCTCGCGACATGTATTCAACGCCGAGGTAAGTACATTCGATCTTTGGGATACTTACCTACCCGCTTTCGAAAAGTTAGTAACAAAATCGAACGTTGCAGGTGTAATGTGTGCTTATAATGCGTTTCAAGGTCAGCCTTGTTGTGGAAGTGATTTGCTAATGACTGACATCTTACGGAAAAAATGGAAATTTACTGGCTATGTTACTTCTGATTGTTGGGCGATAGATGATTTTTTCAAAAACCATAAAACCCATAAAGATGCTGCGAGTGCCGCTGCAGACGCCGTCTTTCATGGAACAGATTTAGATTGCGGTACAGATGCTTATAAAGCGCTTCTTACGGCAGTTAAAAATGGCATCATTACCGAAAAGGACATCGACGTTTCGGTAACAAGACTTTTTATGATCCGTTTCAGGCTCGGCATGTTTGATCCTGCTTCTATGGTAAAATACGCCAACACCCCTATCACCGTATTGGAAAATGATGATCATAAAGCCCATGCCTTGAAAATGGCCAGAGCATCTATGGTATTGTTGAGAAATGAAAACCATACGCTACCGCTCAGAAAAAATTTGAAGAAATTAGTTGTCATCGGTCCTAATGCTGATAATGAAATTGCTGTTCTGGGAAACTATAATGGCATTCCATCTAAAATTACCACCGTGCTTTCAGGGATTAAAGATAAAGTTGGTCCACACACCCAATTGGTATATGAAAAAGCAGTTTCATTTGCCAGTGATACCATTCTAAATTACATGGATATTGATAAACAGTTCTCTAGCCAAGGAAAACCAGGTTTTAAAGCAGTGTATTATAAAGGTACAGACCTTAAAGGAGAGCCAGTGTTAACGCAAACGGAAAAAACACTAAATCATAATTGGCAGGAAGGGCAGCAAATTGATGGTGGGCTAACTGCAAATAACTTCTCTGCCAGATATATCACAGACTTTAAGGCCGCAAAATCTGAAAATGTAACTTTTGAATTAGAAGGCGACGATGGTTACAGGTTGATGGTGAATGGCAAGAAAGTACTGGATGCATGGTCTAAGAATCGTTGGGGAGCAAAAACATACCAACTGGCTGCCATAAAAGATTCTACTTATCAAATAGCAGTAGAATACTGGCAAGGCGAAGGAAGTGCCAAAATCCGTTTTTCCGCAGGTACATTCCAACGAACAGATTTTGATGCGTTGGTGAAACGCCATCGTGATGCGGATGCTTTTGTTTTTGTTGGCGGCATTTCTCCGCAGCTCGAGGGTGAGGAAATGAAGGTTGATGTTCCTGGTTTTAATGGCGGTGACCGAACTTCAATTATGCTTCCAGAGGCACAAACCAGGGCAATGAAAGCATTGAAAAGCAGTGGCAAGCCAGTCGTTTTTGTAATGATGACAGGAAGCGCCATCGCCATGCCCTGGGAGGCGGAAAATATTCCAGCCATTGTAAATGCCTGGTACGGGGGGCAATCGGCCGGAACAGCAGTCGCTGAGTTACTTTTTGGCGATTTCAGCCCTTCAGGCAGGCTTCCGGTAACTTTTTACAAAGGCGATCAGGATCTTGTGGACTTCAACAATTATAACATGGAAAATCGCACTTATCGATATTTTAAAGGCAAACCTTTATTCGGCTTTGGCTACGGATTAAGTTACAGCTCCTTCTTGTATCAAAATTTTAATGCACCTAAAAAACTAAAGTCAGGCGAAGGCATCAATCTATCGGTAAAACTTACCAATACAGGAAAAATGCAGAGCGATGAAGTGGCACAATTGTATGTTATGCATGGCGATTCTACAATTAAATCTGCCCGGAAAGCACTCAAAGGTTTCCAAAGAGTAAGCCTTGCTCCCGGAGAAAGTAAAACGTTAAATTTCGAATTATCTGCAGATGATCTTTCTTACATAAATGAAATGGGCGATAAAAAAGCGCTGAAAGGCACAATCAAACTCACTATTGGAGGAAGCCAGCCAGACGAAACCCTGAAAACAAGTGGAAACATGCTCAGTCAAACCATCAACATCAACTAAATGAAAAATATTAAATACCTTTTCTTGCTTATGCTTACTGGCTTTTTGAATGCAAAGGCAGAAAATGGACATGACCTTTGGCTTCGGAATAAATCGGCGAAAAATGTAAGCGTGAACATTTCAAAAAAATCAGCCGTTCTCGAAATTGCTGTAAACGAAATTAAAAAAGGCTGGCAAGGTAAAGATGGTGCAACAGTAAAATTTGAATTCAGCAATGACGCTTCCATATACGGTGATGGATTTAAATTGGAAAACACAAGAATACTTGCAAAAACAGATCTCGGCATACTTTACGGAGCGTTTGAACTGCTGAGAAGGCAGCTTGTAGGGAAAACTAGTGGAAGTTATACTTCCAATCCCTCCTATTCCAGAAGAATTCTTAACCATTGGGATAATCTGGATGGATCGGTAGAAAGAGGTTATGCCGGCAAATCTATTTTTTGGAAAAATGACGAATCTGCCAAAGAGCTAAACCGCTCGGAAATAGAACGCTATAGCCAATATGGAAGGGCAAATGCCTCTATCGGGATTAATGGAACGGTATTAAACAACGTAAATGCTTCCTCAAAAATTCTAACAGCGCCTTATCTAAAAAGGGCTTCCGCCATTGCTGATATTTTGCGTCCCTATGGCTTGCAAGTTTATTTATCTGCAAATTTTTCTTCTCCAGTTACCATCGGCAAATTGAAAACTGCAGATCCGCTAAACCCTCAGGTAAAAAAATGGTGGGTCGATAAGGCAAAAGAGATTTACAAACTGATTCCAGACTTTGGCGGATTTTTGGTTAAAGCAAATAGTGAAGGTCAGCCTGGTCCACAAAATTTCGGACGAACACATGTAGATGGTGCGAATATGATGGCAGATGCCCTGGCTCCTTTTGGTGGTATAGTGATGTGGCGTGCATTTGTGTACGAACCGAGCAAGGAAGACCGGACCAAACAAGCTTACAAGGAGTTTCATGGATTTGATGGTCAGTTTAAAAAAAATGTGATTATCCAGATTAAAAACGGCCCTCTCGATTTTCAACCCCGGGAACCTTTTAGCCCTTTATTCGGAGCAATGACTAAAACACCCGTAATGCCTGAATTTCAAATCACGCAGGAATATCTAGGATGGTCAAATCAGCTGGTATTTTTATCCACATTGTGGGAGGAATGTTTAAACAGCGACACCTATCAAAAAGGCAAAGGGAGTACTGTTGGGGCAGTTACGGACGGAAGTATTGACAACAGAAATCTTACTGCCATTGCCGGAGTGGCTAATATAGGATTGGACAGTAATTGGACAGGCCATATTTTTGCCCAGGCAAACTGGTATGCTTTCGGCCGATTGGCCTGGAATAACCAACTTAAAAGCGACGATATCGCTGACGAATGGATCAGGCAGACTTTTTTAGAAACGGCAGATAAATCTAAAGATCAAAACTTTGTGAAACCGGTTAAGGAAATGATGATGGAAAGCAGGGAGACGGCGGTTAATTATATGATGCCATTAGGATTACACCATATTTTTGCTGAAGGCCATCATTATGGGCCAGCTCCTTGGTTTACTAACAAAGCAATCCGGGAGGATTGGACTGCTGTATATTATCACAAGGCAGATACATCAGGTATTGGTTTCGACAGAAGTGTTTCTGGTAGTAACGCCGTAGAACAGTACAATGAGCCGCTTCGTTCAAAATTGAATAATGTCGCGACTTGTCCAGAAGAATATTTGCTCTGGTTTCATCATGTGCCGTGGACCTACCGTTTAAAAAATGGAAATGATTTGTGGACTGAAATGTGTTACCGCTACGATGCTGGTCTACAAGGCGTACGTGAGTTTCAACGCACCTGGGACAAAACAAAAGGCTTAATCGATACTGACCGTTTTGTTGCTGTACAATCTAAATTACGAACCCAAAACCGGGATGCACAAATCTGGAAAGATGCCTGTTTACTTTATTTTCAGCAATTCAGTCAGCGGGATATTCCTCTAGCATTAGAGCGACCTATTCATGACCTTGATGCGCTAAAGCGTTTAACCCAAAGCCGGGATTATGAGTAGATTGATTCATTTGCTGCCTGCAGTGAAATTTCACTTCAAATCAGCAATAAACAATGGATGATCATTTAAATACAATACAGTACATTGGCACACGCTGGCTATTTTGATAAAAGTAAATTGGCTACCTTCCGTAAATTGGATTCAAAATTGCGGAGTCACCAGTTCAATTGAAATCTAAATACGTCCTAGATGCTATAAACATTGTTAAAGCGGTTCAAAAAATAATAGGCAGAAAACAAGAATTAGCCAGCGTATTAAAATGTAGGAATGTCTACCCTGCTTGGCAGTATCAGCGCTCCGAATTTGAGCGGAAAAATCAAAATTAATTATCTATTTATGAAACTCACAGAAACAATGAGGTGGTACGGCCCCGATGATATTGTAACACTATCTTACATTAAACAGGCAGGATGCACAGGTGTAGTAACTGCTTTGCATCATATACCCATTGGAGAAGTCTGGTCTTTGGACGAGGTCCGGAAGAGAAAAGAGGAGATTGAATCTTCTGGTTTGTCTTGGCAAGTGGTGGAGAGTCTACCTGTTCATGAAGATATCAAAAAAGGAAATGGCCAATACCAACATTACATTAAAGCTTATAAAAACAGTTTAGAAAACCTTGCCAGTTGTGGCATTAAGGTAATAACTTATAATTTCATGCCTGTTTTGGACTGGATGAGAACTGATTTAAAATATGCTCTTCCAAGCGGAGCACTTGCCTTGAGGTTTGAAAAAAGGGCTTTCATTGCCTTTGACTTATTCTTGCTCAACCGCAATAATGCATTGTACTCCTACACGAAAGAAGAAATCAGTCAGGCAGAAGAGTATTTCGAGGCCTTGTCGATTGAAGACAAAAAGCAGCTAATGGCGAGTTGTCTTCAAGGGCTTCCGGGTAGCAAAGAACAATTCACTGCCGGGCAGGTTACCGAATTACTGGATGGCTACAAGGGGATTACCAAAGAAGTTTTGAGAGTCAACCTGATCTATTTTT
This sequence comes from Pedobacter sp. AC163, assembly GCF_979258665.1. Classification (NCBI taxonomy): domain Bacteria; kingdom Pseudomonadati; phylum Bacteroidota; class Sphingobacteriia; order Sphingobacteriales; family Sphingobacteriaceae; genus Pedobacter; species Pedobacter sp. AC163. The sequence goes on from NZ_OZ409872.1 coordinate 1,143,569, forward strand.
TAAACGAGATTACGCCTGTTGCCGACACGTGCGGTATTCAAATGGCCATTCATCCAGATGACCCGCCCATGTCTATACTAGGCTTGCCACGAATAATGAGCACCGAAGCCGACGCTCAATTCATTTTAGATAAAGTAAGAGCTAAATCGAATGGGTTGTGTTTCTGTAGCGGATCCTATGGTGCTAGAGCAGATAATGACCTTACGGGCATGATCGAGCGGTTAGGTCACCGAATCTACTTCTTTCACCTCCGGAGTGTACAGCGGGATGAAAATGGTAATTTTTATGAGGCCAACCATCTGGAAGGCAGTGCGGGCATGCCGAAGCTGATGAATGCTATTGTTAATTTGATGAAAGTTGAAAATAGACCTATTCCGATGCGGCCAGACCACGGTCATCAGATTTTGGATGATCAATCAAAAGATTTTTACCCAGGCTATTCTGCCATTGGGCGGTTGAAAGGACTTGCAGAACTTCGCGGTTTAGAGGCCGGAATCAATATGATGCTAGAGGATAAAGGCTAACTTTTCAAGGCTATCATGGATTGAAACCTACTTCATTACATTTGAGTAAGAGGGCCACAATATATGCATTTCCAGAATGGTGAACTTTTCATCATCCACCGTCTCCAGTGCATATACCAATTCATTTGACCCCTTTCTGCCAATTCTATTAAAGGCAGATAATCAAAACTTTATAATAAATTTATTTCTGGTCAGACGGGGTCAACGTGCTCTGGTTTATCCAACTTAAATCATTTTTATTGAATATTTACGTGATTTTCTATAGAATTTTATGAGATTGCAAACTATAGTTATTTACTGTTGTTCAATCTAAACGATTTCAATCAATTGTACTCAAGATTCTTATTTTAAATTGGTAAGAATAGGGTTAAAAAACACCCAAGAAAATACAGATCATAACCGAAGCGGTTTAACAAACTGCACTCGTAGGAAAATTTATGAAATCAGCTTTAACTGTCAAAATGTTGGAACTTAAAAAGTAAGGTATGAAACCGGTATCATTCGCTGAATTGGTTTGTAAAGAATACCGTGAACTTTCCAGCTCAGCGTTAAAGTTTACCCGTGACAGCGATGCAGCTAAGGATCTCCTGCAGGAAACCATGCTTCGAGCTTTATCTCATGCTGATAAATACATACATGGAGGGAATTTAAAGGGATGGCTGTATAGCATCATGAAAAATGCTTATATCAATGACTACAAAAAGTCTGAAAAATACGGATAGTTTCTGACTGTCTCGACATAGGTAACCCCCAGCGATGTTGAATTGTGCTACCCGAAATCTATCAGAAAAATGCTTTTTGAATGAAGATATCCAAAAAGCGCTGCAGAGGTTGCCCAATACTTTTTCTCAGCCATTCCTCTCCCATTTTCAGGGATACAAATACGAAGAAATCGCTATATTGCTATCAGTACCTGTTGGAACTGTAAAACGAAGAATCCACTGTGCAAGAAAGTCCTTAAAATCAATGCTTAGTGAACATCGATAGCTCTGAAGACAGCTAATTAGGTTGTTAACGGCTCCAAGTCCTTACAGTTGATGATAATTTTAGCATTTACTTAACTCTAATCTCAAAAGTAAATCTTTAATCTGCCCAGTTTAGTCGCTTATACTGAAAGCGCGAAACAAAAGAATGAACGTTAGTCGATTTGATATCTTAAGGCCTGTACATTGCCAGATATTTTTTCAGCCCTATTCTAGCCTGGTGGATATGTGTCTTAACAGTGCCAACAGGAATATCCAGCTGCACAGCTATCTCTTCATATTTATACCCCTCGAAGTATAACTGAAATGGTATACTGTGCTCTGGCTTTATCGACGCCATTGCTTTTGATATATCTTCCATTGCAAATGTTGTCGTTGAAGTATTAGTTGATGCGCTTTTCGTTAAGTGGGCACTACTGATCTCATCATCCGTTGTGATGAGCTCCTTTTTTCTGGAGTTTTTCCTGAACTCATTTATAAATGTATTTTTCATGATGACATAGAGCCAGCCTTTGAGGTTTGTGCCCTCGTCAAATTTTTCAGCAAACCTCATCCCTTTGATCAAAGTTTCCTGTACCAAGTCTTTCGCATCATCCTCGTCATTGGTGAATTTATAAGCATGAGAGAAGAGGAACTCGGAATGTTTGCTAAGCGTAGAAGTAAATTCAGTCTGGTTCATAGTTGCAGATTAAGTTTAGGTTGAACGATTAACCAACGGAATGGTTTGAGGTAGCTAACAATAAATTCCTGTTTCCACTTTAGCAAAGCAAAGTGTTTGAATTAATTAAATACAGATTCTTTCGTGGAGATTATAAATGCTGGATTAGACGTACCGATGGACGTTCTACTCAATTATAGAACTGGTTTGCACCGCTCCTAGCAACGATTTATATACTTCGCGCAATAATTTATTATTTTTGTATTTCTTCTTCAAGTATTTATAAATGTTCAAATCCTAAAAGTTTTATAAATGAACCTCCAAAAGACATTAATCAAGTTTTACAAAAAATCACTTGCGCTGAATGAACTGCGAGCGACGCTAACCTCTTTAAAGAAAATAAACGCACGGGTTAGCAAAAAAGAAAATTTCTCTTTGGAAGATATTCAAATCGCGATAAATCATCATTCCAAAATCAAAGAAATCACTGGCAAAAAAGACAAATTACCGAGTGAACTTTTGAGAATCCAGAGAAAAATTATCCAAGCACTAAAAGAGGTAGGCGTACCGATAAAAAAACAAATTCAAGTCCATGATGAACAATATGGGGATATGAATTTCTGGTTTGAAGGTAGTCGTGTCTATTTCCAAAAAACGTGATCTATAGCAGTACTTAAATAGCAGCCTACATTGAAACACTTCCGGCTTTTGACACATTCTGCTGTTTATTCTTTTTGGATTGAACCTTGGTTCTTTTTTCTTTTTTTAACTGTTCTTGCTGTGATTTAAGATTATTGGGGTTTCTATCAGTTTCCTCCTTTAGTAACTGAGCGACTTGAACTTTGATGCTATCGTAATTTTCTTTAATCTCATTTTCACTGACTTGTCTGACGACTGGAATCGGGCGATATCCCAGTTCCTCTTTGGCTATAGACTCATGGTTATTTTGAATCGCCGAATGAAACATTTTGAGTTGTATTTTTTCATCAGGATTATCCGCAACCATTCCAACAAATTCCCCGGAGGATAGCGCGGCAATTTTTGAGGCAGGGATTGCGTAATCAAGTTGTGTGCTTTGTGAAATGGAAACGTCACTGCTATTGATGCTTTTGCTCCGCCGGTCCTGCATGATCTTGCCGAAAGTTTCACTCAATGTCTTCGCAGTGTTACCGGTAACCTGTCCCGAAATGATATTGCCCACTATTCCTGTTATCACTTCAGATTGTTCAGCACCATAATCCTTTTTAAGCTGACTAAAATCCTGAACGGCCAGTGCAGTGGCGACCTTGTTGCTTCTGGCGGTTGCAATAAGGCTATCAATATTATTGAAAAAGATAGTCGGGAACTCATCGAAAATAAGCGCGCTTTTAAGTTTCCCCTTTTGATTAACGAGTTTAATCATCCTGGATATATAGAGCGAGAGCACGGCACCATAGACTTGAAGTTTTTGTGGATTGTTTCCAACACATACAATTTTAGGCTCATCCGGATTATTTACGTCAAGTGTAAAATCGTTTCCACTTAAAACATAATATAATTGTGGTGAAGATAATCTTGCCAATCCAATCTTCGCCGAGGCGATCTGTCCTTCCAGTTGTGCCATGGCCTCGTTTTTCCAGGCACTGATGAATGGGTTAATCAATACCTTTATCTCTTCTTCTTGTTGCAAGACAGTAAAAAGCTGATCATAATCTGCCTGCATTAATTCGATTACATGCGGCAGGGTGCAATATTTTCCATTTTTATATTTCTTCAGGTACCAGATAATAGCGGTGAGAAAATTTATAGGACTCTCTACGAAAAAGTCACCTTGTTTTTTAATCCAGTCCCGATTGAGGCCCATCATGATGGTGCGGCTAGCTTCGGTGGCATCTGTTATATCTGACATCGCCGCCGGATCCAGGGGGTTACATCTATGGGTCCTGTTGAGATCATCAAAATTAATAACATAAAATTTGGGTTTGACCTCAAATTGATCAGCATATTTCAAAAGCGAATTATAGGCGATAACAGAAAGATCATCATACTTAAAATCGTATAAAAACATACTGAATCCCTTTCCCATAAGCTGATCGATCAAGTGCCTGATGACGAAATAGGACTTACCGGCGCCAGGAGTACCCGCGACTAGTAATCCCCTGAAGAGATTGATCAGATTAATCCAGCTATTGCGGTTTTTGCCCTTGTAACGGTATACGGCTGGAAGGTTTACAGAGTATTCATTTTGCAATAAACGCTCTTCCTGAGGGAAGGTTTCATTTTCGGTATTGAAGATATCTTTTTCAAGTGCGTCTTTTATGATTCTAGACAACCAAGTACCTGCAGCAATAAACATCAGAAAACCAAGTGTCACCAAAATCATGTAAACTATGCCTAGTATAAAATCATGGAAAGGAAATAGTAAGATCACAATAGAACCGAAGTAGAGTAACAAGCCAATCCCTACGACCATTAAAATGCGGGGGAATTTTATCTGTTCATCCTTCTTACCTTTTACACCCAAAAGCGAAATAGAGATAAAAATCAATGCAGCGACCTTGATCAGTGTCCAGCCCTGAAAAAGTTCAATTCTGGAAAGATGGGTTAAGAATCCATCGGACACGCCAGATCGCCACCCAAGGCCAGCAAATAGTTTGTAAAATTTAAGGTAGAAGTGCATAAATAAAAGAAAAACTGCAATCATTCTACTCAAGTCTAAAATTTTTCTCAGGCCTTGGCCGTCTTCTCCGGTATTCATAGTTTCAGGAATTAAATTGATTGTGAGCGTTGTTGCTTCTTTTTCTTTTTTCTTTTCAGTGATAATGGAAAATCTGCAACAGGATCTTTTTGCAAGAGTGTCTCCAACAGACCATTATTATTATCTTTTCCCATGGCCACCTTGTCCACCCCACTTGGGGCAACAGCGCTTGGAGAATATTTCTGAATTGGCTCATTTACAACGGCTTTAAGGTCAATTTTATTTACTCCTATCTTGTCCAGTATAGATTTTGCGCTATATGCTTTACCCAAATCACTTCCATTAAAGACGGTTTTGGTTTGGTGGTCTACATAGGTAATTCCATAGACCTGCCCTGCGGGACTTCGGCGAAAAATAGTATTGACATCAACTTTCTCCATTGCTGACAGGAACGATTTGGCATCTTTAAGCCTATGGTTCCGAAAAGTTTCATCAATCTTTTCCATCAGCGACAGCCGATGCGCTTGTTTTTTAAATTTATTCGAAGCAAACTTCTTCTCGAGGTAACCAAGAGTCGGCCGACCTGCAAAAAAGCTGGCTTTGATGGGAGCTCCAATCCTTCGACCATCGTCATTCAGAACAGAATAAACCAGGCCCCTTTTTTCAAACATAGCCGTACCCTCCTGACCACGGTCCGCGATCACATTGAACTGAGCAAGTATTGCATTCAGTTCAGCCAGAGAGGTAAAGGTGTAGCTTCTAATTACGGGGGCGATAACGTTATATATGGCTTGCTTGGTCGGTTTTTCACCATATTGAACTGCCTTAATTTTAGCGTGTTTGATCTCTTGTGTTAGACTGGGCTTTTTATGCTCTGCCTTAACCAAATTAAATTCTATCTCGATATTTTTTCTTGCCGTTTCCGAAATCGATCTTCCAATGTTATGAAAATCTATCCTTTTGCCATCGGGCTTAATATTTGTGCTGACGATGTGTATGTGCCTGTTACTAACATCAAAATGCTGATAAACCAGATATGGCTGATCTCCAAATCCTATACTCTCCATATAACTCCTCGCAATTGTTACTAATTTTTCACTATCTAAGCTATCATCCTTGTCAAAGTTTAACATGATGTGCATCGCATTTCTCTTTGCCCTGTCGTTTAAACCAGTAAGCCTTTCAAAGCGTGCCAATTTTTGACGGGTGTTGAGCTTATCAATTTCCACGGCAAAGCGGTTGGCCAGGATTAGTTGCGCAGCGCCGGATTGGACTTTGTTTTCGTTATAGTTTAGAATTCCTCTTATGCTATGACTACTCAAGATTCTTGCAACCATTTTATTGACATCATTCCTACGAGATCGAGCAGGCGTTCCACTTTTTTGTCTACCATCTTGTAAAGCGTGAGCGTTTTAAGGGAATAAAAACTTCGCTGGGAATCATTTTTTGAAGCATTAAAAAACCTGGTCTGTTGGTTAATGTTCACTCCTATTGCCTTAAGTTCACTTCTTATGGCCGCCAACTCTTCCATTGGCGCATTCATGGTAGCATCGATATAAAAACAAGCAATCTTCTCATTCGATAAAATCTTTCGCGCGATCCCGCCCACAGTTGTGCAGTTGCTTTTTTGCATGATCTCGATCAAGCGGTCATAGGCGGTTTTGGTTAGACGCGTCCTGACCATCTGTGTCAACCGCTCCTCTTTGTCCAAATTTTTATTTTTCATTTCGTATTGATTTAATGGCTCATCAGGCTTTACGAGTTTCGAGTAAAAGCCCCGACCACAAGGGCGCAAGAAAAGAATTGTGGACAATTCTACATCTTGCCAAGCACTCGAGTGGTTAAAAATTTGGCTTATTGTTAGACATTTTCGGTTCAGTTATCTCAATGATCCTTCGGAGAATTTTGGGTTTGCTTTCTTTTTAAAGGTATCGGTATCGAGGTGATTATTCTACGAAGGGATAATTGTAAATGCCGATAATAAGTAGCGGAACCTGGCCGGATGAGTTTTGAATTTATATTTTTTCTCATGAAAATTGTTTTGTGCAAAATTCAGTGAATGAATATTGGCTATATCACCATAACCTTAGTTATCCCTAACGTTTTTTTCAATAGGCATAGTGCAAAACGAATATTATAAGTTAGACTAGTGACAATTCTGTTCTCATATTATAGGCATACAAGAAAAGATATTTATTTTTAACAGCAACTTTTTATGCCAGAACAAGGTAGCATCAAGGAATCGAATTACCCATGTGCTGCAGTTTTCGGATGGGAAAACCATAAATGCGAAGGGAGTAGAACCCTTGTCCAGTTTTAGAAATCTTTGGGGATTACCTAAGGAGTACCGTTAAGATTAAATTCATTTAGCTGAATCTTGTGAAAAGACAAAGGATATGGATTATTACAAGCTAAATGAAAAAAGATCAGTTAACCCAGAGAAATTGGTTAAAATCCTCCAAAACCATGGTACAGTAGTTAGTATAGAAAAAGCTAGAAAGGTTTTGGAACTTATCTACAAGTTAAGTAACTTATCTGTGAAAGAGGTACTTAGTCGATTGTCTATTGATAATCCAAAAGCAGGCCTAAGAAAATTTAGACGACATACCAGAAAGAAAATAGGAAATGAAAATAGCTGATTTATATGTAAGAGTTAGTACAGATGAGCAGGCCGAAAAAGGGTACTCATTGAGAAGTCAACAAGATGTACTTGAAAAATATTGTGAACTGAATGGTATTAAGGTGAGAAAGGTAATCGTGGAAGATTATTCTGCAAAGACTTTCAATCGTCCTGAGTGGAAGAAGTTGGTGATCCATTTAAAAAAGCATAAAGGCAAAACAGATCTGCTATTATTTACGAAATGGGACCGGTTTAGTCGCAACACCAGTGATGCTTACCAAACCATTTCAATGCTCAACAAACTGGGAGTCGATCCACAAGCTATAGAGCAGCCTCTAGATCTTAATGTACCAGAAAATAAGATGATGCTGGCGGTTTACCTCACAACTCCAGAAATTGAAAATGACAGAAGAGGCTTAAATACTAAGGCTGGAATCAGGCAGGCGAAAAAAGAAGGTAGATGGACAGGCAAAGCGCCTTTAGGATATGTCAATAAGACTGCTGAGAATGGAAAGAAATATATTGCCTTGAAACAGCCGGAAGCCTCTTTAATGAAATGGGTATTTGAGCAATTGTCCGAGGGCACTTATTCAGGAGAGCAAATACTTCATTCAGCAAGAGAAAAGGGATTAAACTGCAGCAAAAATAATTTTTATACCATTATCCGAAATCCAATTTATTGCGGAAAAGTTATTGTGCCTAAATATAAAAACGAGGATGCATTTCTCGCCCAAGGCCTCCACGAAGCTTTGATTAGCGAAACGATGTTTTTCAATATACAAGACATTTTGAATGGAAGGAAGAAAGAGTTTGGACAGCCTATCGCTACACCAGAATCACTTGTGCTTCGTGGCTTTCTGAAATGCCCTAAGTGTCACCGATCTTTAAGTGGAAGTTCATCAAAAGGAAAAAACAAACACTTCACTTACTACCATTGCACATCTGCTTGTGGAATCAGGTACAGATCCGAAAAAGTCAATGAGGACTTTACAATTGAGCTGCTAGCCTACCTCCCCAGAAATGGTTATGAAGAGGTTTTTATCGAAACTATATCTGATGCATATCATAATCAGGTTGGTTCCATTTTGGATGAACGAAAAGTATATTCAGCACAGATCAGAGAATGCAACAAGAAAATTGAGAGAGCGAGGGATTTATTATTGGATAATGCGCTAGATGCCGTGGACTTTAGATCAATAAAAGTAGAAGGTAATGAAAAAATCGCCATACTCGAATCGAAGCTGGCAGAGCTAAATACTAAAAATAAAGCTGTTTTGAATATTAAACCGATAGCTGAGCGAGCCATCAACAATTTAACCAACCTGGATTTATTTTATGAGAATTCAAGTGTTGAGGGTAAAAGATATCTGATAAGTTGTCTTTTTCCGGAAAAAATGGAATACAATGGCGACCGATATCGAACACCTAAGGTTAATGAAATCGCCCAACATATTTACCTGAAAAACAAAGAGTTAGAAGCAAAAAAAATGGGACGAAAATCTTCTGAAAAGACCTCGTCCCACTGGGGGTGGCTGATGGGGCTCGAACCCACGACCCTCGGCACCACAAACCAATACTCTAACCAACTGAGCTACAGCCACCGTGTTTTTTAGTGTCACAAAAGTACGACTTTTAATATTCCTTGCAAATATTTTTTTCAAAGATTTAACAACAAATTTTTAATTAGTTATTATTCAATTATTTGAAACAAAATATTTTTTTCAATCTTGAACTAAACAGCACTTTTCAAAACCAAAAACATAACTTTACAGTCTTTATGATCGAAATTTATACAGACGGAGCAGCAAGTGGAAACCCAGGACCTGGGGGTTATGGTACCATATTACGGGCAGGCAAACATTATAAGGAGTTAAGTGGTGGTTACCGCATGACTACAAATAACCGCATGGAATTACTGGCCGTTATTAAGGGCTTAGAAGCGTTAAAGAGCCTAAACCAGGAAGTGACCGTTTACTCCGATTCAAAATATGTAGTGGATGCAGTGGAAAAGAAATGGGTTTTTGGCTGGGTAACTAAAAACTTCAAAGACAAAAAAAACAAAGACCTCTGGATCCGATTTCTCGAATTATACAAACTTCATAAAGTAAAATTCATTTGGATAAAAGGCCACAACGATCACCCGGAAAATGAACGTTGTGACAGATTAGCAGTTTTTGCTTCGCAAGACAAACAAAACTTAGCTATTGATACTTTTTTCGAAGCAGAACGAAAGAAAGCAACGCTTCTCTAAACAGCACACGGAAAAATTAATCTATTCCACCTACAACACCCATATCCTCCAATTTGGCTTCTACCTGTGTATGAGGAGTTATAGATTTATCGGCATAAATTAACATCATTTCCTCAGCTTTCTCTACCATTTTTACCGATCCGATAAATACCGGCACACGCTGGTGAACTTCTGTAGGCTGTATCTCCAGTATTCGCTCAAAACCGGTACTCGCCTTTCCCCCAGCCTGCTCAATAATAAAAGCCATCGGGTTACATTCATAAAGTAAACGCAACTTCCCTTCCGGTGAACGAGCGGTAGTTGGATAAATGTAAATCCCTCCGTTTATTAAACTTCTGTGGATGTCTCCAACCATTGAACCAATATATCTTGAGGTATATGGACGATCAGAAGCGTCATCCTCTACCTGACAATATTTAATGTATTTTTTCACCCCTTCAGGAAAGTGAACATAATTTCCTTCATTGATGGAATAAGTTATGCCCGTTTCAGGTATTTTCATTTCCGGATGAGACAAACAAAACTCTCCGATTGATGGATCTAATGTAAAACCATTAACCCCCTTACCAGTGGTGTAAACCAACATAGTAGATGATCCATAAATAATATATCCGGCTGCTACTTGCTCAGTACCCTTTTGTAAAACATCATCAATACCAGCTCTTCCTTCTAAAGATTTCCTGCGATAAATAGAAAAAACGGTTCCTACTGCAACATTAACATCCGTATTTGAAGAACCGTCCATTGGATCGATACAGACAATATACTTTGCATTTTGCGAAACAGGAGATTCGATATGGATGATTTCCTCTTCTTCTTCACTAGCGATAATACAACATTCACCACCACTGGTTAGTGCAGCAATAAACTGTTGATCAGCATAAACATCAAGCTTTTTTTGCTTTTCGCCCTGGATGTTTGTTGTACCTACGTGACCGATCATATCGACCAGACCCGCTTTGTTAATCTCCCGATTTACAATTTTTGCAGCAATCGCAATATCCCTTAATAACCTCGAAAGTTCACCTTTGGCATAAGGGAAATCTGCTTGTTTTTCTATAATAAATTGTCCTAATGTTTTCACGCCGCAAACCATACTTAGTGTAAATTTTACATTATCTACCTGATAATTCTATAACCTCTAAGGTATGAATATTTTCGTCAGTTATGCAAAAACGAACCAATGTTCTCACTTTATGCCAACCGTGTTTTCCTGCTGCACCGGGGTTAATATGCAAACATTTTATCTTTTCATCGAACATTACCTTTAAAATATGGGAATGGCCGGTAATAAATAATTTCGGTGGGTTAGTGTATATTTCTGGCTTAACGAAGGGAGAGTAACGCCCCGGATAACCGCCGATATGTGTCATCCACACCTCTACCTCTTCGCACTGAAACCTATTATGTTCCGGAAATTCATTCCGGATTACAGCATCATCTATATTCCCAAATACACCCCGAAGCGGTTTAAACGTAGACAGTTCTGTTGCGACATGAGGACCAAAATCGCCAGCATGCCATATTTCATCTACCTGATCAAAGTGCTTAAATACAGCCTCATCTAAAAATCCATGTGTATCAGAAATTAAACCGATCTTTTTCATTATGTAAAGTGAATTGTAAAGTAATGTGTAAACTTTTACGTATATCTATTGAAGATTTTTTAAAAGTGAGCCTAAATTTTATTTGCGCAATCTATTTAACAACAAATCTGAACTTTATTTTTTGAAACAGATATTTCTCGTCTTCGACTGAATTTCTTTTGTACGATATTATCATTAAGTGGCATCAAAATGCAAGGAAAAAATCTTTAAGCAATTTCTGATATTCAAGGGTATGTTTTCCACGCGATTCGTAAATGTAAAAATCGCTCTCATGAAGCAAATCGCCTTCCCTGCTTAAACATATGATTTGCCTAAATGGTAATTTGTCTTTATCAGAGCAAATATTGATGCGGGCTTTGAGTTTCACCTGATATTTCATGGCCTCAAAGATCACCTCTTCTGCCTGTTTCAAAGGAAGAATTAACCACAAAGAGCCCCTGGCATCTAAAAGCTGATTTGATTTTTCGACCAACAAACTAAAAAAATTATCGCTTGCGTGTCTTGCCATTCCTTTCCTTAGCTCCTCATTTTTCAAATCATTAACAAAAAAGGGTGGATTAGAAACGATCAGATCGAATTTTTCGCTACTTTGATAATCTTCAATGGCTACATGATCAAGATGCAATCGACTGCTAAAGACGGAGTTTTTAAAATTTTTTTCAGCGGTTTCAGCAGCTTGCAAATCTATTTCTACAGCATAAACATCAGCTTCTGTGAAACGCTGAGCAAGCATCATCGCGATCACTCCTGTGCCTGCTCCGATATCCAATATTTTTCCTGGCCTGTTATGATTAGCCATCGCAGCAACCAGAACCCCATCGGTATTGATTCGCATAGCACAGCCCGTTTGATCTACTTCGAATTGCTTAAATTTAAAAATACTCATTTATTATGCTTAAAACCTGGCGCCTAATCTAATCGGCAAAAACATAGATTGATGCACCAATCTAAATCCTGCCTTGGCTTATATTTCGATTTTCTTAGAGATGCGATACGCTACTCCTGCACCAAAATCCACAAATGAATCTGTAGAACCTTTATCGTATTGATTTTTGATATGGCTTTGACCAACTTTCAGGTTAAATAACGGTGAAACCCTATCTTTCGATGTTGCGTATTCCAAATCGCCAAAAAATGAATAGCCATTTATCCCTTCATAATTTAAATAACCTAAGCCAAGCCCCAAGCGAAGATTTTCTTTAAAACTTATTCCATTGATAACGCTTACATCCAAGCCACCTTGATTATTATTAAGCTGATATCCTCTCCATCCCGGGCCAGGATCTACCCGTACCGGCCTCGACAAAAATATTTGATAGCCAGTTTCTACTTTTGCAGTATATCTTATTTGAGAAAAGCAGCTGACCAACGTCAAGCTAAAAGCAAAGGAAAGTAAAAGTTTTTTCATGAAGCCTAGTTATAGTTCATATAATTCCAAAGGCAAGCCATCTGGATCTGAAAAAAAGGTAAATCTTTTCCCCGTAAATTCATCAATTCGTATAGGTTCGCTAACAATGCCTTGATCACTCAGTCTTCCAATTTCCAGTTCAATATCATCTACTTCAAAAGCCAGGTGCCGTAAACCTTGAGCTTCTGGCCTCGAGGGACGAACCGGGGGATTTTCAAAAGAAAAAAGTTCGATTTGATAAACGCCGTTTACCGCTAGATCTAATTTGTAAGATTTTCGTTCCGCTCGATAAACCTCAGCTAGAATGGTAAAACCCAGTTTGTTTACATAAAAGTCTTTTGATTTTTCGTAATCAGAACAAATAATAGCAATGTGATGAATTCGGTTGAACATTTGACGTGGTGTAGAATGAGTGAATTTTGAATGACAGAATGTAGCAAAGTTGCAGAAAATGATTGAAATTTAAATAACAGAAGTATAAAGTAGCTCTAAATGAATCGCAATTTTAGTACCTACAATTATTTTACATTTAACCGTCCAAAATTCTCTCATTCAATCCTTCATTCCTTCACTCATTAAATTTAAAAAAGCTATTTTTGCACTTTCAAAAAAAAAGCATGATTCATTTCTTCCTTAGTCAATCGCAAGCGATTTTTGTACTTCAAACAGACAAAGCGCTTTCCCCAGATGATATTACTAAACTTGAATGGTTATTTGGCGGCGCCAAAATTTCGCAAGATGCAGCTTTAAGCGGCTTTTTCGTTGGACCAAGAGCTGCAATGATAACGCCGTGGAGTACCAATGCCGTTGAGATTACTCAAAATATGGACATTCAGGGCATCATCCGGATAGAAGAATTTAAAGCCGTTGCTGAAGATTTTTCTGACTACGACCCGATGCTTTCTCAAAAATACGACAAGCTTGATCAAAACATTTATACCATCAACATCAAGCCTGAACCTATTTTAGAAATTACTGATATTGCTGCTTACAACAAACAAGAAGGTTTATCATTAAGTGATGAAGAAGTTGAATACCTAAATAATCTGGCTAAAAACCTGGAACGACCACTTACTGATTCAGAGGTTTTTGGTTTCTCGCAGGTAAATTCGGAACATTGCCGCCACAAAATTTTCAACGGTAAATTTGTAATTGATGGAGTAGAACAACCAACTTCACTTTTTAAGTTGATTCGCAAAACTTCGGAAGAAAATCCCAACGATATTGTTTCTGCATATAAAGATAACGTGGCTTTCATTAAAGGGCCGAGAGTGCAACAATTTGCACCTAAACGTGCTGATGTTCCTGAATATTACGCTACAAGTGATTTTGATTCGGTAATATCGCTAAAGGCCGAAACACACAACTTCCCAACTACCGTAGAGCCTTTTAATGGTGCTGCAACAGGTTCTGGTGGCGAAATCAGAGATCGTTTAGCAGGTGGACAAGGTTCCTTACCTCTAGCCGGAACGGCAGTTTACATGACAGCGCTTTCACGTTTGGAAGAAAATCGTCCTTGGGAAAATGGTGTTGAAGAAAGACAATGGCTTTATCAAACGCCGATGAACATTCTGATCAAAGCATCAAATGGTGCTACAGATTTTGGAAACAAATTCGGTCAGCCGCTTATTACTGGCTCGGTTTTAACTTTTGAGCATGAGCACTTCGACAGGATCAGTATGACATCTCGTAAGTTAGGTTTCGATAAGGTAATCATGCTTGCGGGCGGTATTGGTTATGGCAAGGCTAGTCAGGCACAAAAACAAAAACCACAGGAAGGAGACAACATTGTTGTTCTCGGTGGTGAAAATTATAGAATTGGAATGGGTGGCGCAGCCGTATCATCAGCTGATACCGGCCAGCATGGATCAGGCATCGAATTAAATGCCATTCAACGTTCCAACCCGGAAATGCAGAAACGTGCTGCAAACGCTGTACGTGGCATGGTAGAAAGCGAAGAGAACTTCATTGTTTCTATTCACGATCACGGTGCAGGCGGACACTTAAACTGTTTATCAGAACTGGTAGAAGAAACTGGTGGTTTGATCAATCTGGATAAATTGCCAGTTGGCGATCCTACCCTATCTGCTAAAGAAATTATCGGCAACGAATCTCAGGAAAGGATGGGATTGGTAATCGGCAACGAACATATTGAAACTTTACAAAAAATTGCCGATCGCGAACGCTCTCCAATGTATACCGTTGGAAAAGTAACTGGCGATCATCGTTTTACTTTCAAATCAGAAACCACAGGCGCTAAACCAATGGATTTTGAGCTGAAGGATATGTTTGGCAGCTCCCCAAAAATTGTAATGGAAGATCAAACGATCGACCGCAAATATGAAGAGGTAAGTTACCAAAAAACTGAACTGAATACTTATTTAGAGCAAGTTTTACAACTGGAGGCTGTGGCATCGAAAGATTGGTTAACCAACAAAGTTGACCGTTGTGTGGGTGGCCGCGTAGCAAAACAACAAACTGCCGGGCCATTACAATTACCTTTAAACAACTGTGGTGTAATGGCATTGGATTTCCAAGGTAAGGAAGGAATCGCAACTTCAGTAGGTCATGCACCACTTTCGGCTTTGATTGATCCAGCTGCTGGTAGTCGCAATGCGATTGCAGAATCTCTATCAAACATCGTTTGGGCTCCATTAAAAGATGGTTTAAAAAGCGTTTCGCTTTCTGCCAACTGGATGTGGGCCTGTAAAAATGAAGGTGAAGATGCCCGTTTATATGCTGCTGTTAAAGCGTGTTCGGAATTTGCCATCGATTTAGGAATCAACATCCCGACTGGAAAAGAT
This sequence comes from Pedobacter sp. AC163, assembly GCF_979258665.1. NCBI lineage: Bacteria > Pseudomonadati > Bacteroidota > Sphingobacteriia > Sphingobacteriales > Sphingobacteriaceae > Pedobacter > Pedobacter sp. AC163. The sequence continues at coordinate 1,159,101 of NZ_OZ409872.1, forward strand.
TCACTTTCGATGAAACAGAAATACAAAGATGGTGATGTAATTGCACCAGGAACGGTAATTATTTCTGCAGGTGCAAACTGCGATGATATTACTAAAGTGGTGGAGCCAGTACTTCAAAAAGATGGCGGTTCTATTTATTATATCAACCTTTCTAATGATACTTATAAACTTGGTGGTTCATCTTTCGCACAGATATTAAACAAAATCGGTACCGAAACACCAGATATCAAAGATGCCGGTCAATTCTCGAAAGCCTTTAACGCTATTCAACAGCTAATTAAAGAAGGTAAGATACAAGCAGGGCATGATATTGGCAGCGGTGGTTTAATTACTACCTTACTGGAAATGTGTTTTGCAGATCGCAATTTAGGCGCATCAATTGATTTAACTGACTTAAACGAGCAAGATATTATCAAATTATTATTTGCGGAAAATATCGCGATTGTTTTTCAAGCGGATTCATCAGTAGAAAGCAGTTTAACTAGCGCTGGTGTAACTTTCCATAAAATCGGGGAAGTGAATTCATCAGCTACGCTGGAAGTTACAAATGCAGCAGATAGCTTCAGTTTTGATATTGACCATTTACGTGATGTTTGGTTTAAGACATCTTATTTATTAGATAGCAAACAAACAGGTAACGGTTTAGCAAAAGAACGTTACGATAATTATAAAAACCACGTTTTAAAATACAGTTTTCCATTACAGTTTGATGGAAAGAAACCGGTAATTGATTCCTCTAAACCTCGTCCCAAGGCGGCGATTATCCGCGAAAAAGGAAGTAACTCTGAACGCGAATTGGCTAATGCAATGTATTTAGCCGGTTTTGATGTGAAAGATGTACACATGACGGATTTAATTACCGGCAGGGAAACATTAGAAGATATTCAGTTTATTGGTGCCGTTGGTGGTTTCTCTAACTCTGATGTTTTAGGATCGGCAAAGGGTTGGGCTGGCGCATTTTTATACAATGAAAAAGCGAGAGTAGCACTAGAGAAATTTTTCGCCCGTCCTGATACTTTATCTGTTGGTATTTGCAATGGTTGCCAATTATTTGTAGAGCTTGGTTTGATTAACAAAGATCATGAAGACAAGCCAAAAATGTTGCACAACAAAAGCGGTAAACACGAAAGTATTTTCACTTCATTAACGTTACAAGAAAACAATTCGGTGATGTTATCAACTTTAGCTGGCAGCACCTTAGGCGTTTGGGTATCGCATGGCGAAGGAAGATTCTCTTTACCATATGCAGAAGGAAAGTATAAAATTGTAGCTAAATATGCTTACGAAACGTATCCGGCAAGCCCGAACGGCTCTGATTATAACACTGCGATGATGTGTGATGAAACAGGCCGCCATTTGGTGATGATGCCACATATTGAACGTTCTTTATTCCAATGGCATTGGGCAAACTATCCGGCTGGCAGAAAAGACGAGGTTTCGCCATGGATGGAAGCTTTCGTAAATGCCAGAAAATGGATTGAAGAAAAGGCATAGGTTAACCATATTTATTTATATAAAAGGCTTGAGTTTACTCAAGCTTTTTTTGTTTCGGCTATTTTAATATTCAATTTTGTTCGTCACTCCCGCGAAGGCGGGAATAGTAAAGCGTTAGAAAAGAAAGCGTATTAAGATCCCTAGACAAGCTGAGGATGACGACCGTTCATGGTTGGCGTTCAAATTCAACAGCCAATAATTGCTATCGTTAATCCTCTGCACTTCTCGTCATTCCCGCGAAGGCGGGAATCGTAAAGCGTGAGAAAGAAAGAGTAGTAGGATCCCCAGTCAAGCTGAGGATGACGACCGTTCCTAGTTATCCTAATGGCTGGTGTCCTCACCAAACATAATGATGTAATTAAGAGCAGATTCCTATATTAAGATCCCCAGACAAGCTGAGAGTTAATTTTATTTCATAAAAACCAATATTAATCACGTTAACAACGGTCGTCCTTGCGAGGTACGAAGCAATCTCATCTGATAAAATAATACCACAAATGAGATTGCTTCTCCCGATAAAGAATCGGGATCGCAAAGACGGAAACTTAAAAAAGTCAATAATAGGATGACGACCGTTCATGGTTGGTGTTCAAATTCGACAGCCACTAATTGCTATCGTTAATCCTCTGCACTTCCCGTCATTCCCGCGAAGGCGGGAATCGTAAAGCGACAATAAGATCTTTAAACGCAGTATTTATATAAAAAAAAGGCCTGAATTTCCATCCAGGCCTTCAACCAATCATCCATCACATCTTCCCTATTTTGAGCGTTAAATATTTAACTGATCCCACTGCCTTACATTAAATTGAAATTAATCGGCATATTATACCTCACCCTAACTGGAATGCCTTTATTTTTTCCGGGTTTCCACAAGGGTGATTTCTTGATTACTTTCATGGCTTCTTCATCGCAGCCGAAACCAATGCCTTTAAGTACTTTTACATCAGTTATGGAGCCATCCTTTTCTACCACGAAACTTAAAAACACCTTACCTTGAATACCATCCTCCTGCGCTTGTGATGGGTAGCGTAGATTACGTTCCATGTATTTGGTAAAAGCTTTCATACCGCCCGCAAACTCTGGATATTCATCTACCCCACCTCCTGTATAAATCTCTTTATCCTCTCCAGTTCCAGTAACCTCTTTTTCTAATCCGCTGCCACTACCATTTAAAGAAGGAGTTACCAAGGTTAAATTAGGTTTGATTTCGCCATCCTGGGTTATATTGCTCACTACAGCATTTTGAATCTCTTTGATAGTTGGTGGATCTTTAATTTCAGTTTTATCAACCACCACAATGTTCGAAGTCATCTTAACTGTTTTTACTTTCACTGGCTCTGATTTCGCCGGCTCCACTTTTTTTTCTGGCTCTGGCTTCTTCATTTCATGGATCACATCGCTCAAATCAATAACTTTCGGAGGAGCAACTACTTCAACCGCTGTTGGAAAGATTTTGCTATACACTAAAGGTGCAAATGCAAGCAATAAAAAGAGACTTACGGATACCAATAGTGCCCGGGTCATAATTTTTGATGATTTAGACCTTAACTCATAAGCACCATAAGTTTTGTTTCGGTTTGCGAATACAAGATCGAGCCACTCGGTTTTGTACACATTGATTGAGGAGTTGAACATAGCTATTGATTTTTATAGCATGATGTAGCAAATTTCACAATTCCATAAACAAACTGAAAATTCCATTTTCTTTACGAATAATGAAAAATTCCATTTGAAAAACATTTTTTTATTTCATTTTCAATAAAATTGCGCTAAAACTTACGATTGTTTTATAAAAAACAATAAAATATACTATTTTTGACAAAAAACATAACAAATTAATGAAAAGCTTAAGAACCATCGCATTAAAAGAGGCTCAAAACAGAATTTCGCCAGAAGTAAAATCACCATCTGCAAAAATTTCTGATTTTTTTGGCGCTAATGTATTTGATAAGAAAAAAATGAGAGATTTCTTATCTAAGGACGTGTATGAAAAATTAATCTCATCTATTAATCAAGGTGAATTAATTAATTCTGACGATGCTAACCAGATTGCAACTGCAATGAAAGCATGGGCTATGGCTGCTGGAGCAACACATTACACACACTGGTTCCAACCATTAACAGGTACAACTGCTGAAAAACACGATTCATTTTTTGAGCCTAGTGGCGAAGGTGCTATAGAAAAATTTGCTGGTAGCGCTTTGGTTCAACAAGAACCGGATGCATCAAGTTTCCCTAACGGCGGTATCCGTAATACTTTCGAAGCTCGTGGTTACACTGCCTGGGATCCATCATCTCCAGCCTTCATTATGGAAAGCAAAGCAGGTAAAACCCTTTGTATTCCTACCGTTTTCGTATCCTACACTGGTGAGGCTTTAGATTATAAAGCTCCATTATTAAAAGCATTAGCTGCACTTGATAAAGCTGCTGTTGATGTTTGCCAGTATTTTGATAAAAGCATTACTAAAGTAAATGCTTCTTTAGGTATTGAACAAGAATATTTCTTGGTTGATGAATCATTGTTTAATGCCCGTCCTGATTTATTGTTAACTGGTCGTGCTTTATTCGGACACATGTCTGCTAAAGGCCAACAGTTGGAAGATCATTATTTCGGATCAATTCCTGAGCGTGTTTTCACCTACATGGTCGATTTCGAAAATGAAGCCCTAAAATTAGGTATTCCTTTAAAAACCCGTCACAATGAGGTTGCACCTTCTCAATTCGAATGTGCTCCAATTTATGAAGAAATAAACCTGGCCATCGATCACAATCAATTATTAATGGATTTGATGGAAAAAGTTGCTCGTCGTCACCATTTCCGTGTTTTATTACACGAAAAACCATACGCTGGCATCAACGGTTCAGGTAAACACAACAACTGGTCGTTAATTACTGATACTGGTAAAAACTTATTGGCTCCGGGCAAAACGCCTAAAAACAACTTAATGTTTTTAACTTTCTTCGTAAATACGATTAAAGCAGTGAGCGAACATGCAGATTTATTACGTGCGAGTATTGCTTCGGTAAGTAACGATCACCGTTTAGGTGCTAACGAAGCGCCGCCAGCAATTATCTCCATCTTTTTAGGTTCTCAATTAAACGATGTTTTAGATGAAATTGAGCACTCACGTATCAGCAAAAAAATCAAAGAAGATAACGCACTTTGGTTAGGCATCCCTAAAATTCCACAAATTTTGTTGGATAATACCGACCGTAACCGTACTTCACCATTTGCATTTACAGGTAATAAATTTGAGTTAAGAGCGGTTGGATCTTCAGCTAACTCTTCGGCTCCAATGACGATCTTAAACGCAATTATGGCTGAGCAATTGGTTAAATTCAAAGCTGAAGTTGATAAATTGATCAAAAAAGGTGATAAAAAAGACATCGCTTTATTAACGGTAATCAAAAAATACATCAAAGAATCTAAATCGATTCGTTTTGAAGGTAACGGATACAGCCAGGAGTGGGAAGATGAAGCTGCAACACGTGGTTTATCAAACATCAAAACTACACCGAAAGCTTTAGATGCTTATTTAACTGAGAAATCTGCAAGTTTATTTGAAAGTACAGGAATTTATAGCAAACGTGAAATCCATGCCCGTCATGAAATCATGTTAGAGAATTTCTACAAAAAATTACAAATTGAAGCTCGTGTAATGGGCGAAGTGGCCAATACTGCCATCATTCCTGCTGCTATCGCTTACCAAAATTCTTTAATCGAGAATGTAAAAGGGTTAAAAGAACTTGGCGTAGAAAGTAAATCTTCTCTTGATATCGTTAAAAAACTTTCTGAGCATTTAGATATCGTTAAAACCAATATCGATGCGATGTTAGAAGAACGTAAAGTAACCAACAAAATCGAAGACACTCGTGAGAAAGCAATTGCTTACGATGAGAAAGTTAAATCTTACTTCGATACTATCCGTTACCATGCTGATAAATTAGAGCAAATTGTTGACGATAGCGTTTGGCCTTTACCAAAATTCAGAGAATTGTTATTCATGAAATAGATTTTAAGCCGTAAGGTTTAAGGTATAGGGCGTAAGGTGTAAACTTTACGCCCTTTTTTTGATCATGATTTTTTGGATTTAAGGATTTTAAGATCGTTTTCTTTAACATTGGCGTTTTGTTTAGCCCCCACGTCTTGCTGAACTTGATTCAGCATCTTTCATGTTTTATGCCCAACGCTTGTTCGTGCTATCAAGTTCCTGAAACAAGTTCAGGACGACGACCGTTCATAGTGAGTTAAATCTAAACGAAGAAAATCATTATTTTAAACGCTAAAAACTTCTGACTCCCGACTTCTGACTCCCGACTTTTTCCCTTATCTTTGCGCCAACATGAGTGATAACAGGTACAATCAACGTGGCGTTTCTGCCTCAAAAGAAGATGTGCATAATGCCATCAAAAATATCGACAAAGGAATTTTCCCAAAAGCATTCTGCAAAATCATTCCCGACATTTTAAGTGGCGATGAAGATTTTTGTAATATCATGCATGCCGATGGTGCCGGAACAAAATCATCTTTGGCTTATGTTTATTGGAAAGAAACAGGAGATATCTCTATCTGGAAAGGTATTGCCCAAGATGCAATCATCATGAATATTGATGATTTGATTTGCGTGGGCGCCACTGATCAGATCCTCTTATCATCTACCATCGGACGAAATAAAAATTTAATACCTGGAGAAGTAATTGCTGCTGTAATTAACGGTACAGAAGAAATTCTGGCTGATTTAAGGGAACAAGGAATTTCTATTTATTCTACCGGTGGCGAAACTGCCGATGTTGGCGATTTAGTAAGAACCATTATTGTAGATTCTACGGTAACCTGCCGCATGAAACGTGAAGATGTAATCAGTAACGATAACATTAAACCAGGTGATGTAATAGTAGCTTTAGCCTCTTACGGACAAGCAACCTATGAAACAGAATACAATGGAGGAATGGGTTCTAACGGATTAACCTCTGCTCGTCACGATGTTTTTGAAAAATCTGTTGCCAATAAATATCCTGAAAGTTTCGATCCTGCTGTACCTTTTGATTTGGTTTTTTCAGGTCAAAAGCAGCTAACTGATGAGATTGAAATTGAAGGTTTCGGTAAAACTACTGTTGGTAAGCTCGTTTTATCTCCAACACGTACTTACGCACCTGTGATTAAAAAAATATTAGCACAATATCGTAAACAAATTAATGGAATTGTTCATTGCAGTGGTGGCGCTCAAACAAAAGTGCTCCATTTTATCAACGATGATATCCATGTGATTAAGGACAATTTATTTCCTGTTCCACCCCTATTTAAGCTAATCCAAGAACAATCTGGTACAGATTGGAAAGAGATGTATAAAGTTTTTAATATGGGTCATCGCATGGAATTATATGTTCCACAAGAAATTGCAAAAGATATTATAGAGATTTCTAAAAGCTTTAACATTGATGCGCAAATTATTGGTCACGTTGAAAAAGGAAGCCAAAAACAGGTGACCATCGAAAGTGAAAGAGGAACTTTTATCTATAATTAAGAAATAGCTAAGCATGGCGCTTGAAAAACCAAGCGCCATTTTTGATTTCTTTAGAATTGTAATTTTACATCCATTGATAAATTATAATTCTTATCAAGATTTAAATTGAACTTACCATTAAACTTCCAATTCAAATCCAGCCTCGAATTTTGCATCGTAAACTTTAAAACAAATCAACCATTCATCTTTAACAAGTTGAGGAATAAAATCACGGAAAATCTTTTCAAATGAATGAAATTCGATATTGGGTTTGGCTACAATAAGATACATAGATTCTGATTGAACAATAACTTCCTCTACCCACATTGGCCAACGATCTTTTATCAGTTTGGGTAATTTTAGAAACTGTTGTCCTTTTAAAAATTTGCCGATTGATTGTACAAATTGTTCATCAAGTTTTTGGTCGCTCAGGTTTCGCCAATCTCCGTTAATCAATTCTATCTGACCCAATATTTCATCATCATTTAAAATTAAAAATGATTGCTGGTTTTCTTCTTGTAGCAAGAGATAGGCACAGAAACCTAAACTTTCAGTTGGGTCTTCGTGAATATAATGAAGCTTGATCATAATGAAGGATTAATAATTTTTCTAAAGGTGAGGTTGATTCTGGGTTTCATATATCGTTTAGATTTCGCAATCCGATGATCCCACTTTTGCTGTAAATCACCTTTCATCAAAAGCAATGAGCCATGTTCTAATTTAATAGAATATTTTTCTGAGTGGTTTGCTTTTAGGCGAATATCAAAAGACCTAACCTGTCCAAAAGACAAAGATGCAATCACAGGATGCGAGCCCATTACGGTTTCATTATCGCTGTGCCAGGTTACAGAATCCTGCCCATCTCTATAATAATTAAGCAATACCGAATTAAAGGTGATGCCGGCAGTAGGTTCTACCATAGCTTTTAACTGCAATAGTTCATCAGTCCAACACAATGGAATCGATTTACCTAAGGCTGCATAATCCAACTGTTCTGCATCACCATACCAGGCAGATAACCTGGGAGTAGTAATTTCTTTATCATAATAGCGCACTACTTTTTGTACCCATGGCGTATTCTCTATTAAATGAATCAAAAGTGAATCGCTTTCCCTTTTTCCAATAAAGTTATTTTTATAGGTTAAAATATCCGATGGCAAGCCAATGGATTGTCCTGCTTCAGCAAAAAAACTTAACTGTTCCATAACGTATACAAAGGTGCAAAACTTTTTATAAATTACTAATATTTTTAGCATTATATTTGCCTTTACTAAATTCAAAACAGAAGGTTGATTATGGAAAAGAAATCTAAACAGCACTTAATTGAAGATTTAAAGAAACAAATTTTAGGTTTGCAGGGCTATAGCACATTAAGCATTCAAGAAAATAGTTTACCTAAATTGAGTTTGTTTGCAAATGCATTTCCGAATAAAAATTTCCCACTGGAGGGCATTCATGAATTTATTGCTCTTGAAACCGAAGATACAGCGGCAAGTGTTGGCTTTATAAACGCATTACTTTCTGCATTAATGGAAACCGGTAGTCCATCAATCTGGATTAGCAGTTCCAGAAATCTTTTTCCCCCTGCTATGCAGCGTTTTGCATTAAAACCCGATCAGATTATTTTTATCGATCTCAATCATCAAAAAGAAATATTATGGGTTTTGGAAGAAGCCTTAAAATGTGAAAACTTAAGCGCTGTGGTCGCAGAAATTCCTGAGCTTAGTTTTAGCCAATCTCGCCGGCTACAACTGGTAATTGAAAAAAGCAAAGTACCCGCTTTTATTTTACGAAATAACCCACAGCAGGTCAACAACACCACTTGTTTGGCCCGATGGCAAATTAAGCATTTACCCAGTTTGTTGCCCGATGGCATGCCTGGTGTAGGTCATCCTTCCTGGTCGGTAAATTTACTTAAAGTTAGAAATGCACAGCCTGCAAGTTTTGAGGTGGCCTGGAACGGTACCACATTTCAACACATTAACCAGGTTCAAAAAGTTCTTCAACCTCTTAAAAAACTTCAGGCAAGTTAATATGGAAAAGCGTTTTGCAAGTATATGGTTTCCGTTTTTACTAACGGACTGGCTTTGTATCCGCCGTCCGGAGCTAAAAAAACACGCTTTCGTTTTTACTGCGCCTGTACACGGTCGCGTTATAATTACCGCCTGTAACGCTTTAGCAGCAAGCCAGGGCATACTAGTGGGCATGCCTTTGGCTGATGCCCGGGCACTGGTACATGAGATTGAGGTTTTTGATGATAAACATAACCGAAATATCAAACTTTTAAAAGGACTGGCAGAATGGTTCATCAGGTATACGCCCTGGGTAGCCATTGATGCTCCGGATGGACTTGTGCTTGATATTACCGGATGTGCGCATTTATGGAACAATGAAACGCATTACCTTGCCCAGATAAGTAATCGCCTGCTTGAAATTGGATATACCACTAAATTGGCCATTGCCGATACCATTGGAACTAGCTGGGCAGTTGCTCGTTTTTCAAGCCAGGAAAACATTGTTCCCGCCAGGAAACAATATTATGCTTTATTGCCACTGCCAGCGGCATCCCTCCGGCTGGAGCAACCAACCATAGAGCGTTTGAATAAACTTGGCCTGCAAAAAATAGCGCAATTTATTCAAATGCCGCGAAGTGTGTTGCGCCGCCGGTTTGGAGAAAATTTATTAAATCGCATTGGCCAGGCCATTGGTGATTTACCTGAAGTTTTTGATCCTGTAATAATTATCCCTGAATATGAAGAAAGATTTCCTTGCCTTGAACCCATAAGAACTGCTACCGCGATAGAAATAGCCATTAAAAAGCTACTGGAACAAATTTGTACCCGATTAAAAAACGATGGGCTCGGTTTACGCAAGGCAGAATTAAAAGGTTTCCGTATAGATGGAAAAATTATCCGTACAGCAATTGGAACCCATCAAAGCAGCAACGATGCTGATCATTTATTCAAACTGTTTGCTTTAAACATTGATAAACTGGCGCCAGGTTTAGGCGTAGAACTTTTTACCTTATCAGCAAGCAAAACTGAACCTGTAGTACAGCCACAGGAAAAATTATGGCTTACTAAATCAGGGCTTCAAAGTCCATCACTTTCTGCTTTACTAGATCGGGTAGCCGGAAAAGTGGGACCGAAAGCTATTCGCCGCTTTATTCCTGAAGCCAATTATTGGCCGGAACGTGCTATAAAAAAAGCAGATTCTCTTACTGAAAACAATGATTTACCCTGGCATAATCCATTAGGCAGACCGATCCAATTGCTGCATCAACCAGAACATATTCAGGTTACTGCTCCAATTCCAGATTATCCTCCTTTGTTATTTATTTACAAAGGGAAACGTCATTCCATTAAAAAAGCAGATGGACCTGAGCGGATAGAGCGTTCATGGTGGCTTGAAAGCGGAGAGCACCGCGATTATTATATTGTAGAAGATGATCAGGGTTGCCGTTATTGGCTATTTAGGGCAGGTCATTATTCCGCCCAGAATTCGCGTTGGTTTATTCATGGTTTTTTTGCTTAAATAGTTATGGAATATGCAGAACTTCAAATCACCAGCAATTTTAGCTTTTTAAGAGGTGCTTCACACCCCGAAGAATTGGTAGAAGAAGCCGCAAAAATGGGCTATTCTAAAATTGCCATTACTGATCATAACACGCTGGCCGGTATTGTTAGAGCACATGCCTCAGCTAGAAAATATGAGATCAGTATTATCCCGGCTTGCCGACTGAACCTACAGAATGGCCCAAGTTTGCTTGCGTACCCTACAAACCAGGCAGCCTATGCTAGATTATCAGCACTGCTGAGTCTTGGCAACCTCCGTACCGAAAAAGGAAGCTGTTTGCTTTACAAATCCGATGTGTATCAACATTCATCGGGCATTTTATTTGTCGCCATTCCTCCTGATACTTTATCTGCAAATTTTGATTTTGAAACCGATTTCCAAAATTATTTGGCAGAATATAAACACAACCTCAATGATCAGCTTTATTTAGCTATTTCCAGGAATTATCAGGGCGAAGATCAAAAGCGGATGTTTCGTTTAACAGCGCTTGCTAATCAATTGAAAATTCCTTTAGTGGCAACCAATGATGTGTATTACCATACGCCAGAAAGACGCGAGCTGCAGGATGTGTTAACTTGTGTTCGTGAGAAATGCACTATTCATGCTGCCGGTTTTCATTTGTTTAAAAATGCAGAACGACATCTTAAAACTCAAGAAGAGATGTTAAGGCTTTACCGGCAATATCCACAAGCGCTTCAAAACGCCGTACATATTGCGCAAACATGTCAGTTTAGTTTAGATAGCCTCAAATACGTATATCCTGAGGAGATAACCAATGGAGAGCGTTCTCCTTTTGAAGAATTAACCCATTTAGCGTGGAAAGGTGCGCATGAAATTTTCGGTGAAAATTTGCCCCAAAAAATTGTAGACAACATTACCTATGAACTGAAATTTGTAAAGGAAATGGAATATGCTTCTTATTTTCTTACCGTTTATGACATTGTGAGTTTCGCCCGCGGGCAAAAAATTCTCTGTCAGGGTCGCGGTTCTGCTGCAAATTCTACCATTTGTTATTGCCTGGGCATAACCTCGGTAGACCCAACAAAATTCGATTTGCTTTTTGAACGTTTTGTTTCTTCGGCCAGGAATGAACCACCAGATATAGATGTAGATTTTGAGCATGAACGCCGTGAGGAAGTGATTCAATACATCTATAATAAATATGGCAGAGATCGGGCCGCGATTGTTGCAACCGTTACCCAACAGCGACAAAAAGGAGCCATTAGAGATGTTGGCAAAGTGATGGGCTTGTCTGTTGATACCATTAACCGGCTATCGGCATCCATTTGGGAGTTTACCGATGAATGGTTTGAGGGGAACAGATTAACAGAGCAAGGGCTTAATCCTAATGATCCACTATTAAGAAAAGTACTTTCACTTACCGCACAAATGATGGGTTTCCCTCGTCAGCTGGGGCAACATACAGGCGGCTTTGTAATTACGCAGGGTAAACTGACCGATCTTTGCCCAATATTGAATGCCCGCATGGCTGATCGAACCAATATTGAATGGAATAAAGATGATATTGATACACTGGGTTTTTTAAAAATAGACATACTGGCTTTAGGTATGTTAACCTGCATTAGAAAAGGTTTCGATTTAGCAAAACAACACTACAATCTCGATCTTTCTATGGCTAAAATTAACGAATACGATGATCCGGAAGTCTATAAAATGATTAGCCATGCAGATACCATTGGCGTATTTCAGATAGAAAGCCGGGCCCAACAATCTATGTTACCCAGATTGAAACCAGAATGCTTTTACGATCTGGTAATTGAAGTGGCAATTGTACGTCCTGGTCCTATTCAGGGCGACATGGTTCATCCTTATTTGCGCAGAAGAAATAAAGAAGAAGTGATAGAATATCCTTCAAAAGAACTGGAAGAAATTTTAAATAAAACTTTAGGAGTCCCACTTTTTCAAGAGCAGGCGATGAAAATTGCCATTGTAGCTGCCGGTTTTACCCCTACCGAAGCCGATGAATTGCGAAGAAGCATGGCAACTTTTAAACTGAAAGGTATGGTTACGCAGTTCGAGAAAAAATTAATCTCTGGAATGGTAGCTAAAGGTTACGATGAAGAATTTGCAAAACGAATTTTTAAGCAACTGGAGGGTTTTGGAAGTTATGGATTTCCAGAAAGTCATGCTGCAAGTTTTGCGCTCCTGGTGTATGTTTCCTGCTGGTTAAAATGCTATTACCCCGATGTATTTGCAGCGGCTTTATTAAATAGCATGCCCATGGGATTTTATCAGCCAGCCCAAATAGTAATCGATGCCCGAAAGCACAATGTGGAGGTTCGCCCGATTGATATCAACTACTCTTATTTCGATAATACACTGGAAGAACTGGCAGGGAAATATCACGCTTTGCGTTTAGGTTTCAGGCAAATTAAAGGCATTAGAACAGAAGATATTGAAGCGCTAACCACGCATCGGATAAAGCATTACCAGAATATTCATCAACTGTTGGATGTGGGTGTATCTTTAGCCACAATGGAACGTTTGGCAGATGCTGATGCTTTTCGTTCTTTAGGTTTTGATCGGCGCCAGGCTTTATGGGAAGTTTCCGCCCTGGCCGATAGACCAATTGCACTCTTTAAAGATCAGGCAGCAGAAAGTCAGCTGGAAAAACAAACGTCCCTCCCGCTCATGTCTACCTCCGAACATGTGATTCAGGATTATGCTTCTACTTCACTTTCAATAAAAGCACATCCGGTAAGCTTTGTACGGGAGCAATTGAATTTGTTAAGGGTATCAGCCAATAAAGATTTAGCAGAAATTAAGGATGGAACAACAGTAAAAGTTGCCGGACTCGTATTGGTGAGACAAAGACCTGGAACAGCCGGTGGAGTTTGTTTTATTACTATTGAAGATGAATCAGGATTTTCAAACCTGGTTGTTTTTGAAAGCTTATTTGAAAAATATAGAAAAGAAATTTTACAGGCCAGGTTACTGATGGTAGAAGGAAAATTACAAAGAGAAGGTGAAGTGATCCATGTTATTGTAAAACGTTGCTTCGATCTTACCCCGTTATTAAGAAAATTAAGCAAGGAAGAAAACGATCATTCGTCTTTATTAACACTTTCCCGTTCTGATGAAAAAACAGCTCCTTTCCCTGTCGAAAATAAAAGAACTCAGGTACGCAAAACAGAACAGGAAATTTGCATTCCGCAAGCCCGTAATTTTAGATAAGAATAAACGCTCAAAATTTAAGGCAAAAAAAACCTCTACTTGATGGTAGAGGCTTTTACTTACTTTTATTCTCTTTCTACAAACTTATGGAAAGTACTTTCTTCTCCATCAGCCTTCTTTTCCTGATAAAGAAAGTCGAGCTTGTGATCATCAAATACTTTAAAGAAATTCTCCCAGTCGGTTTCTTCCAAATCACTGCTTTTACTATTTTTAGGGAAATGAATTCTTAAAAGTCCTCCGCCTTTTCCATCATCTGTATCTGCAACTACTCCAGGTACGCCATCATGTTTTTCTACCCACTTTTTAATGGTATCGTGGTCATGGGTTTGTTTTGAACTGCTCATATCGTTGTATTTTAGTTTACATTATATGTATATACAATTCTATTGGGTAGAAAAAGTTTTGAATTTTAAAAGTCTTGTAAAAAATAAAGCCCCGACTTTTCAGTCAGGGCTTATAAATTATTATTTAAATTAAGTATTAGTTAAAGTTATAACGAATACCAAATTGCATGTAGTAAGTAGAAGAAATCGTTTGAGAAGTACCAAATGTTTCGCGAACAACATCTCCACTTGAACTCGCTAACCTAAATGTTGGCCTTGTGGTGTTGTTTACAGCACCAGTATTTGTTGGAACTAAAACTGCTGCGTTATTCACGAAATTAACATTACCCCATTTACGGTTTAATAAGTTACCCACATTGAAAACATCAGCGGTAAATTGTACTGAATTTTTTGTTTTACCTACGTTTTTAAAAACTTCTTGAACTAAACGAAGATCAAACTGATTTCTCCAAGGTGAAGTAGCAGCATTACGTTTTGCATACTCACCTCTGTGTGCGCTTAAATATTTATCTTGAGCGATATAGGCTTCAAAAATTTCACTTTGTTGAGCAGCTGTGTAGGTTTTTGCACTTGGTCCACTTCCTACAGTTTGCGCCACGAAAGTAATTTCGCTTGCATCTCTTGGAATATAGATTAAATCATTACCATTAACACCATCACGGTTAATATCTGCACCATAAGTATAAGAGAATCTACCTTGTTGCGCTCCTTCATAAAATACAGAAACAGATGTAGCTAAATTTTTCAAAAATTCTTTACGGTAAGATACACTTGCAATGATACGATCAGGGGTTAAGTTATTCGAATAACTTAATGTAGGCTCATTTGGGTTACCAGATGTTTGTGGAATAGACCATAAGTTACCCAACTGATCACCTGCTCCATCACCATAATTACGTTGATCTGAACGGGTATAAGCAATCATTGCTGATACTCCACTGCTAAATTGTTTTGTTAATTGTGCAGTTGCTTGCCAAGTATAACCACCTTTTGCATTAGTCATTTGGTAAACATTTAATGCACCTGAACCATTAGTAGTTGGAATACCTCCAGCATTAATATCTACAACTTGTCTTGCTGATACCGAATTCGCATATATTGGTCTAGTATCAGGATATCCTGAAATCGCAAGATTTATAGGGTTTTCTAAATTGATGTTTTTAGCTACAGCAACATTCAAATCTCTTCCATAAATACCTTCTAATGTACCTACGATACCCCATGGTAATTTAGCATCAATTGCAAAACTTGATTTCCAAGTTTGGGGGAATTTTAAATCTGGAGACATTACACTAATTGTTCCAGGAATAGTTGTTCCAGCTGGAGGTCTTGTTGCGGTTAACAAATTAGGTGCAATGTTAGGATTAAACAAAGGCACTGTACCACCATTTAGACTTGAATAAACTTGAGAATATTGTAATAATCCAGCATCACTAGATTGAGAAACAATCCATACAAATGGCACACGACCAGTAAATATACCAGTTCCACCGCGTAATTGTAATGAACGATCTCCCAATACATCCCAGTTAAATCCGAAACGTGGGGAGTATGAAAGTCTGTTTTCAGGTAAAACACCAGTATCTACTTTCTGACCGCCTGCAAATGTTTGAGCAGCCACTAAAGGGTGAGTACGAATTTCATCAGCCTCAGGATAAGTAGCCTGTTCAATACGCAAACCAGCTGTTAATTTTAAACGGTCTGTAACCGAAAACTCATCTTGTAAATAAGCTGAATATTGAGCAAATTTAAAGCTCGGGAAAGCTTGTGAACCATCGGCAGTTAATGGATAAGTAACTGAATACTGTAGTGGCATTCTGTTATTCACGAAATCATCCCAAGTTCTGAAAGTATAGAAACCTGTACCAAAACGTTGAAAACCATTTTTTGTGGTACTAAACTCAGCTTGTAAACCTAAAGTAATGTTATGTTTACCTAAAGCTAAACTTAAATCATCACTGTAAGTATAACCCTTCACATCACGTAAGTTTCCGTAAGTAAATGGCTCGTAACCAAAAGTTGTTAACACATTACCTCCTGTACTTCCTGTTTGCGTTCCATCCAAAATATCAACCAAAGGGAATGGAGAACTATCAGAATTTCTAGGATCGTTTTGATGAGAATAAGTTACACGAGCTACGTTTGTAATTTTACTTCCAAAGTTTGAATTTAATTCAGCTACTGCAGAATATAAGTTAGCCGCTTGGTAGTAATTTGAGTTTTCAAATGGCAAACCAGCCTCACGCTGATTTCCAGATCTTGAATTTAGATAGCCTAAGTTACCCGTTGCACCAGAATTGGTAACTGAAGTACTTGCTGAAAATGGTGATTGACTTTCTACTTGGTTATAACGCACACTGAAACGGTGGCTTTTAGAAATATTCCAATCTAAACGGGCGAACATTTTTTCGTTATCACTGATGTTTGAGTAACCTTCATAACCGCCAGTTTGATATCCATATCTTGTATTCAAATACGAAGAAACTTCATTTAAAAACGATGCATCGGCTCTAACTACGTTAGGGTTAGCCGGATCGTAAGGATTAGAAGGAGTAGCAGCTAAACGCTGTGTTCCAGGCTGTTCAGTTCTTTTCTTCTCGTAGTTAACGAAAAAGAATAATTTATCTTTAACAATTGGACCACCTAAACTAAATCCATAATTCTTCTCATCTAAAGGTTGAAGATTTTGAATTCTAAAGCTTTCGCCAATTCTTTTTCCTTGTTGTTCTTCACCACGCATGGTGTAAAAGGCATTACCAGAAAATGAGTTAGTTCCTGAACGAGTTACAGCTGTAACTGAACCACCAGTAAAACCAGTCTGGCGAACATCAAATGGTGTAACATTGATTGAGATTTGCTCTAATGCATCAATTGAGATTGGCGAACCACCTGCAGGAATATTCTGGCCGATACCAAATTGGTTGTTAAAGTTCGCACCATCAACCGTAAAGTTGTTCGAACGGTAATTACCACCACCAATTGATTGTCCATTAGCCTGCGGCGTTAAACGAGTTAAATCATTTACACTACGCGAAATGGTAGGCAATGCTTGAATTTGTTGCTTTCCGATTACAGTTGATGTTCCATTTCTATTTGAATTTAAGATGCTGTTCGTGCTTTGACCAACCACTTTAACTTCAGCTAATGTTGAACTATTATCAACTAACACTAAGTTAAGTAAGTAAGGCTCACCTAATTTCAAATAAATGTCTGATAATTTTGCAGGCTTATAACCCACGAAACTAATTTCAACCGTGTACGGACCACCAACACGCATACCGCCTATGGTAAATCTACCATCAGCGTTTGTAGAAACCGTGTAAACGGAACCTGTTGGCGTGTGTGTAGCTTTAACGCTTGCACCTGGCAAGGCACCACTAGCATCCTTAATTGTTCCTGTCATTGATGATGTGGTTACCTGTGCACTAGCACCGAAAGTAAAACCTACAACTGCAACAATAACGAGTACTAATCTTAAAAGTAAAGATTTGTTCATACTTTGTTTTTTTAAATGTTTTTTGTTTGTTGAATAATAATCGGGGGTGATTTTATTGGCGCAAATGTACTTAATAAAATTTAACACATTTTAACATCCAATGTTAAATTATCGTTAAGCATTCCAAAACTTTTCAACAATTAACATCATTAATAAGTCCTTTAACTTTCACTTTATCAATCGTTTGTAAGCAACATTGAATTTTTCTTAAAGAATCACATATAATCTTGCCATTATCGAATCAAAAAAAGGTCGATTGCTGAATTTCACAAAAAAAGTATTTAAACATTTACACCTTTAGCCCTTTAAATCTTACAAATTGTTGACTAATACCGAATGAAGCGATTAAATTATCCCGAAAAATAATATTCGGACTATGGATTTATTACTTAGCCTTCAAAAGCTCGTTTTTATATGATGATTTAACATTTTAGAGATCTTTTTTAACGATAATTCAACCAGGTTATGAAAGTAATATGTCAAATTCCGAATTTTGACACGGGATCTCATATTCATCAGTGCCAATTAACATTTTTTTTTTAGTTTTGGGGATTATAAGAAACAAAAGTTTTTTAAGTGTAATGCTGATATAATTTATTAAAGCGAGGGAAATCTGTTTCAAAGAGCCTTCTCCTAACCGGGAGATTACCAACAATAAAACAGCTTAAAAGAAATCTTTTTAGATATGAACAGTTCATAATTAAATCGCAAAACATCACTTTGTGATGTTTTAATTATGAAAAGTTCCATCTGACAGATAAAAAATAAAATAAAAAAAACAGATGAATTACGACGTTATTGTTTTAGGCAGCGGCCCAGGTGGCTACGTAGCTGCAATCAGAGCTTCACAATTGGGAATGAAAGTTGCAATTGTAGAGCGTGAATCATTAGGTGGTATTTGTTTAAACTGGGGTTGTATCCCAACGAAAGCATTATTAAAAAGTGCTCAGGTTTTCGAATATATTAACCATGCTGCAGATTACGGAATTACTACAGCGGGTGCTACAGCAGATTTCGCAGCAGTTGTAAAACGTAGCCGCGGCGTAGCCGATGGCATGAGTAAGGGCGTTCAATTTTTAATGAAGAAAAATAAAATTGACGTAGTGATGGGTATCGGTAAATTGAAACCGGGAAATAAATTAGAAGTTAAAGGTGCAGATGGTTCTCAAAAAGAACTTACAGCAAAAAATATCATTATCGCAACTGGTGCTCGCTCAAGAGAATTGCCAAACTTGAAACAAGACGGTAAAAAAATTATCGGCTACCGCCAGGCAATGGTTTTACCAGAATTACCAAAAAGTATGGTTGTGGTGGGTTCAGGCGCTATCGGTGTGGAGTTTGCTTATTTCTATGCTACAATGGGCACAAAAGTAACTATCGTAGAATTTATGGAAAACGTTGTTCCGGTAGAAGACGAAGATGTATCTAAACAATTATTGCGTAGCTTGAAAAAAGTGGGTATCGATGTAATGACCTCAGCTTCGGTTGAATCAGTTGATACTGCTGGCGCTGGCTGTAAAATTTCTGTTAAAACGGCATCAGGCATGCAAACTATTGAGGCTGATATTGTACTTTCTGCAGCTGGTATTGTAGCAAACATCGAGAACATCGGTTTAGAAGAAACCGGAATCAAAACTGAAAAAGGTAAAATCGTTACCGATGAATTTTATAATACCTCAGTAAAAGGATATTATGCTATTGGCGATGTTGTTGGCGGCCAGGCATTGGCACACGTAGCATCTGCCGAAGGCATTATTTGCGTGGAAAAAATTGCTGGTCAGCATGTAGAAGCCTTGGATTACAACAACATTCCAGGTTGTACTTATTGCACTCCAGAAATCGCTTCAGTGGGATATACTGAGAAAGCGGCTAAGGCAGCTGGATACGAATTGAAAATTGGTAAATTCCCATTCTCAGCTTCAGGTAAAGCAAGTGCAGCTGGTGCAAAAGATGGTTTTGTAAAATTAATTTTTGATGCCAAATATGGTGAATTATTAGGCGCACACATGATTGGTGCTAACGTTACTGAAATGATCGCAGAAATTGTGGTTGCCCGTAAATTAGAAACCACTGGTCATGAAATGATAAAATCTGTACATCCTCACCCAACAATGAGTGAGGCCATTATGGAAGCTGCTGCAGATGCTTACGGTGAAGTTATCCACTTGTAAGTCGGGACTCCTTAGTCTTTAGTCTTTAGTCTTTAGTCAAAATACGAAAACCCTTTAGTTAGTTCTAAAGGGTTTTTGTATTTTTAAAACTTAATAGCCAACTCACATCTTGATACCAAATACTTGATACTAAATACTAGCAGATGAAACTCCATACTATAAACACAGGTCTATTTAAATTGGATGGCGGCGCCATGTTCGGTGTTGTTCCGAAAGCAATATGGCAAAAAACCAATCCGGCAGATTCGAACAACCTTTGCACATGGGCCATGCGCTGTCTTTTAATTGAGGATGGCAATAGGCTTACCTTGGTTGATACCGGAATTGGCGATAAACAGGATGAAAAATTTTTTAGTCACTATCATTTGCATGGCGATGATTCAATCACGACATCACTGGCTAAATTGGGTTTCGGATTGGATGATATCACCGATGTATTTTTAACACACCTGCACTTTGATCATGTAGGCGGCGCCATTAAGCGGGAGAATGACAAGCTATCCCCTACTTTCAAAAATGCTCAGTATTGGAGTAACGAAAAACATTGGCAATGGGCTGTAGATCCAAATGCCCGCGAAAAAGCATCATTTTTAAAAGAAAATATCCTACCTATTCAAGAAAGTGGTCAACTTCAGTTTGTGGAAGAAAACGAAAATATAGAATGGCAGTCCAACATTAACATCTCTTTTGCTTACGGCCATACCGATGCGATGATGTTGCCGAAAATAAAATATAAGGGAAAAACCATCGTTTACATGGCCGATCTTTTACCATCAGTTGGTCATTTAGCCCTGCCCTATGTGATGGCTTATGATATGTTTCCACTGCAAACATTGACCGAAAAACAGGCTTTTTTAAATGAAGCTGTCAATAACGACTACATTCTTTATTTAGAACATGATCCTTTGAACGAGTGCTGTACTTTACAAAGAACTGAAAAAGGGATACGGGTGGATCAAACATTTAAATTGAGTGAAATTTAGATGATTAGGCCAGCAAAACCAGGTGATGCAGATGCGGTAGTCCCATTAATTGTTTTGGCGATGGATGAACTGGCTGCTAAGTTTGCCAACTCTAGTGATCCAAAAGTGATATTCGAATTATTTAAACATTTCTTTCAGCAGAACGGAAATCAATACAGTTACGAAAACACAATAATATATGTGGAGGAAGACAAAGTTCTTGGTGCATTAAATGCCTACAATGGCGGCGATTTACTTGCATTGCGAAAAGGTTTTCTAGAATATTTGGCAGAGAAGCACAATTTAAAAAACTTTGAACCGGAGCCGGAAACTCAATCAGGAGAGTTTTATTTCGATACCTTGAGCGTTGTTCCAGAAGCACAGGGAAAAGGAATTGGCAAAGCATTAATTCAGTCAGGTATAAACTGGGCCTCGGCGCTCGGACATCAGAAGGTAGGTTTACTGGTAGAAAAACAAAACCTGATTGCACAAAACCTGTATAAAAAGTCTGGCTTTAAAAAGCAGAATACTCAGAAATTTATGGGTGGCGAATACGATCATCTTATTTACGATATTTAAATGAACAGCTTGATGTCAATTCGAAAATTTATTTTTGTTTTTATTTGTATTTAATCTAAATAATGCCAATTTTTGCAATACATGGAAAAAGCTTGTATTGATATTAATGAACTGGTTAACGTATTCTCAAATGCACATGGCTCTGTTTATCAATCAGATAAATTAAATTGCTTTTATGTTGATTTTGGCGGGAAGTTTGCCAAATACAATTGCATGTCGCTACAAAAATTAAAAAAGGTAGTGGAGCAAATCGACATCGAAGAGCTTCTACTAAATACACACCGGGCTGATTTCGAGTTGGTAACTTTTAATGGTTGCGAGCATATTTACCTCTTAAATGCCTTGGAAATTGTTGCTTTAAAAGATTTATTACAAGGCGCATTTACCATGTTCAAACTCAACCACCTGCTTAGCGATTGTCTTTATAGATTAGTTTATTAAATCATTGGCTTAATCGTCAGTGGCTTATTTGTTTTTTATTCATTGAATCAACCGTCTTTAGTATATTTCTGATTAATCAATTGGTGCTTTATATTTATTATACAGTAGTTGATTTTCTTCTTTATTTCTAGCAATTATCTCTTCACATTCTTGCTTAGCTAGTCAATCTCTAATATTCCGACCTCCATTTTTGCGTCTTCATCCTTAACTTTGTTCGTTGCGCTATCGGGCTTTCGCTCAAAATCAAAGCACTATCTCAATGTCTTCCAATCGGTATCCGTTAAACGTTATTCAGCAACACACACCAACAATTGTCATTATTTAAACTCATTACAAATAACTTATTATCAGCAATTTAGACTAATTTCATATAGCAAATAAATAGTATAATTGAACAATTTCGTTTTACATTTGTATTGTTATTAAAGCACAGAAATTATGAAAGATCTAATGCGTATAAAGTGTTTAATATCTCAGGATATCGAAACACTTTTAAATCAGCAAATAAAAAAAGAAGCTCACTCTTCATCACTATATTTATCAATGGCCTCTTGGTGTAACCAACAAGGCTACGATTTCTCGGCAGATTATTTCACAAAACAATCTGAAGAAGAAAGAATGCACCAATTAAAATTGTTCAAATACGTTTTAGATATGGGTGGCAATGCAATCTCTCCGGAAGTTACAGGAATTAAAACTGACTTTGCAGGTTTTAGAGAAGTATTTGAAGATGCACTTGAGGCAGAAATTGCAATTACGCAAAGCTTTAAAAATTTAGCGGCTAGATGCCATAAAGAACAAGATTTCGTAACTATGGAATTCTTGAACTGGTTCTTAAAAGAGCAACGTGAAGAAGAATATAAAGCACGTAGAGCGCTTGAACTATTCGAAGTGATTGGTGAAGAAGGAACTGGAAGATGGGAAATAGACAAACATGTGAACAAAATCACCTATTCGGAAGATTAATAATAACAATCAACAAAACATATCTTTAAAAGACTATCTTGATTAACCTCAAGATGGTCTTTTTTTTTGCGCATTATTCCCGCAACTAAAACCTTATTAAAAAAGAAAGCTTCCAAGTGATCACTTGAAAGCTTCTTTTAGTTTAGTTTGTTTGGTTTTATGTTGATTATGAATAAGTCTGAAGAGTTTTATAAAAAAAGCGCCGTTGCCAGCGCTTTTTTTAAACCAAATATATAATAATAATTAACGAGCATCACAAAAGTACAAACTTTCTTCATATAAGCAAGCAATATTTATAAATAAATTAAATTATTTAATAAAAAACACAAAACATCATCAAAAAACAGATAAAAATATTACCTAAAAACACAACAAAACGTTTAAGTATAATTTTTTTATAACAAAAACACATTTTTTACTTTCAAAATCATACTTTAACAAAATATTTAAGTCAAATGATAGAAAATTTTATAAAAAATTACTTAAATCATCCCCAAACTTATGATGAAATGTTTTTAAATAGTGACACTTACAGAAATCACTATTCAAACTTCATTGATAATTTCTCTAAAGAATCTCTCGAAAACCTAAACAAAAAAGAAGAGTTGGCAAAAAAACTCTTCATGAGCCAGGGTATTACTTTCACCGTGTATGATAGCGGTGAAGGAATTGAAAAGATTTTCCCTTTCGATATCATCCCCCGTATCATCACCTCGAGTGAATGGTCGTTTATTGAAAAAGGAATTAAACAGCGTTTAAAGGCTTTGAATCTTTTCTTAAAAGATGTGTATAGCAATCAATTTATCATCAAGGATCAAATTGTACCTATCAATGTAATTTATTCGTGCCCACACTTTTTAAGAGAGATGCACAATGTAAATGTACTTCACGACATTTATATTCACATTGCTGGCATTGATCTGATCCGGGATCACGACGGCACTTTCTATGTACTTGAAGATAATCTGCGCACCCCATCTGGCGTGAGCTACATGCTGGAAAATAGGGAAATAACGAAAAGATTATTCCCTGATTTGATTCCGCAATGCGGCGTAAGAAGTGTAACCGAATACCCAGCCATCCTTTACAAAAACCTAATGGCGCTTTCGCCAAGAGCGGTATCAAACCCTACAATTGTGCTTTTAAGCCCGGGCATGTACAATTCTGCTTACTACGAACACACTACCCTAGCCCGATTGATGGGTGTTGAATTGGTAGAAGGCCGGGATTTAGTGGTTAAAAACCAGAAAGTTTTCATGAAAACCACTACAGGCCTGCAGCAGGTTGATGTAATTTATCGACGGGTAGATGATGATTACCTCGATCCGCTGGTATTCAACCCGAACAGCGTTCTAGGCGTAGCCGGCTTAATGGGCGCTTATCGAAAAGGCAATGTAGCCATAGTGAATGCTGTTGGAAATGGCGTTGCTGACGATAAAGCAGTTTACACCTACGTGCCGGACATGATTAAATATTATTTGAACGAAGAACCCATACTAAAAAATGTACCCACCTACCAGCTGAGCAATCGCGATGAATTGGATTATGTTTTTCAGAACATCAACACGATGGTGATTAAAAAAACCAATGGAAGTGGCGGTTACGGCATGTTAATGGGGCATGCAGCTTCGGAACAGGAAACAGATGATTACAAACTAGAGATCCTAAAAGATCCACGCAATTTCATCGCTCAGCCAACAATAAGCCTGTCATCTGCCCCCTGCTTTATTAACGGAAAACTGGCACCAAGAAGAATCGATTTACGTCCTTTTGCACTAAATGGACCGGATGGAATTTCCATTGTTCCCGGTGGATTAACTCGGGTGGCCCTGAAAGAAGGCTCTTTGGTGGTAAATAGTTCGCAAGGTGGCGGCAGTAAAGATACATGGGTTTTAACTTCTTAGAATAAAAATATGTTAAGTAGAGTAGCATCAAGCTTATATTGGTTGAGCAGGTATGTGGAGCGTAGCGATGGTATGCTTCGCATGCTAAAAATAAATTATGCCTCATCGCAAGATACCATCCAGGAATTTACCTGGAAACCCGTGATCAGGATTTTTTCTGCTGATGATGAAAACGAACTGTTAAATATTCAGCACGATAGTAGAGCCGTTATTGAATATCTATTGTTAAACCGTGAAAACCCAAATTCGATTTTAAATATTGTAACGCTGGCCAGAGAAAATGCAAGAAGCGTACAAGAGCACATTCCGAAAGATTTATGGCAATGTTTAAACGAATACTATCACACCGTTAAAGACGAAAAGCTATTGTGGTATGTACAAAAAGATGATCCAATTACAGCCCTGGATATTTTGATTAAGCAGGTAATGCTTTACCACGGAACGGCAGATAGCGCTATGGAACGTGGCGAAAGTCGAAGTTTCATGAAAATCGGGAAACATTTGGAAAGAAGTATTCAATCTGTTGATATTTTGGACATTAAATTTAGCTCCATTAGCGACAATCCCGATTTGTTAACGGATATCGCTTACTGGAAACATTTACTTTTATCTTTAGGTGGTTATGAGCTTTATTTGAAAACCTATCGACAAGGATTTGACGCTAAAAATATTATCGAATTGGTGATGTTAAATAACGATTTTCCTCGATCGGCGCTTTACTCTATGCATAATATCGAGCGGTATTTTAACAGGTTAAAAAGCGAAAGCAATATTGAGCATTACAATAACTTGTCGTTTAAAATAGGTCGGTTGAAAAGTATGATTACCTATAGTTCGGTTAACACAATGGAAGAAGAGCAGTTGCATGATTATTTAACTGAAATCCGGGCTGAACTTTTTGGCATCGGAAACCTTTTAAACGAATATTATTTCGCAAATTCATAGTATTAAATAATCATCCCGATAGATAATAATAACCAACATCACTATGCCAATTTTTAAAATTAAACATATCACCAATTACAAATACGAGTCGCCAGTTCGGGATAGCGCCAATCAGATCATTTTGTTTCCTATAAAAGACGATTTCCAGAAGGTGGTTAAACACGACCTTAATATTTCAGGTAGCCCGGAGATTGAAATTTTTATAGATTATTATGGAAACGAGGTGGGAACTTTTACTCAAAATGAACCCCACACACAGTTGAAAATATTTTCAAAGGTTAGTGTAGAAACTTTCGCTAAACCATTGCCTCAAGATGACATGTTTAGCAGCGAACAGTGGAATAGTCTAGAGACCATCAAATACGAAGTGCCTTATATTGATTATCTGAGGCAAGAATCTTTTAAAGGAATAACTCAACTGAAAGAAACCGCTTTATCCATTAAAGCAGCAGAAGATACGCCATATCAAACGGCAGTTAAATACTGTGCACACGTTTTCAGCAACTTCGAATACATTAAAGGAATTACTGCGGTAGATACCACCATTGAAGAAATTCTGAAATTAAAAGCCGGTGTTTGCCAGGATTTTGCGCATGTGCTTACTGCTATGCTAAGGTTAACGGGTATCCCATCGCGATATGTAAGTGGATACATTTGCCCGAACAGAGACGGCATGCGTGGTGAAGGCGCAACCCATGCCTGGGCAGAAGCTTATTTGCCAGAATATGGCTGGCTAGGCCTCGACCCTACCAACAATTGCATCACCAATGAAAATCATGTTCGTTTGGCAGTTGGCCGAAATTTTGCCGATTGCTCACCTGTAAAAGGGGTTTATAAAGGTGGTTTTGAGCATATTATGGAGGTAAATGTATCGGTAGGTTATAACGATGAAGATTTTAACGACAATGAGAATTACTTCCAACCCAAAGAAGTAAATTATACCAAACCATCAGGATTAGCAACTACCGTTAGAAAGCAAAACAGCTACCAGCAATATATGGAAGCCATGCAGCAACAGCAGCAACAGTAGGGATCAGGATTTTCAAGATTTAAGGACAAGGCAGGATCGACAGCATAAAACAATTTGTTCATCTGATTGATCTCTGCGTTTTAGACGTATTCATCCGATGAATTCATATAATTAAATCTTTGTTTTGCTTGCATTGAAATACCATCATTAATGAGTCATTAGAGGAATATCGGCAATTTGCTTATATTCATCCGATGACTTTTTTATTAATCGAAAAATAATATGAGCAAAATTAAAATATTAAGCTTAGCTGCATTGGGAATCGCTCTCATTTTCGGCTGTAAAGAAGAAAAAAAATCTACAAGCTTAGGCCCCATAAGTCCAGAAACGATAAAACAGCACATTGCTGTTTTAGCTGATGATTCACTGCAAGGCAGGCGCCCATTCACGGTCGGAGAAACTAAAACTGTAAATTATATTTCGTCGGCACTAAAAACAGCCGGGGTAGAACCTGGCAACAATGGCAGTTACATTCAAAAAGTGCCCATGGTCGAAATTACTTCTACCACATCAGAAAGAATGGAAATAACTGGCGGGAAGGAAAAACTGACATTTAAAGCGGTTGATGATTTCGTTGCATTTACCAGACGAGAACAGGATACCATTCAATTGAAAAATTCGCCGCTTGTTTTTGCCGGCTTCG
This sequence comes from Pedobacter sp. AC163, assembly GCF_979258665.1. Lineage (NCBI taxonomy): Bacteria > Pseudomonadati > Bacteroidota > Sphingobacteriia > Sphingobacteriales > Sphingobacteriaceae > Pedobacter > Pedobacter sp. AC163. The sequence continues at coordinate 1,186,351 of NZ_OZ409872.1, forward strand.
GTATTGTGGCACCAGAATTTAACTGGAACGACTACAAAGATCTGGATGTGAAGGGTAAAACTGTCGTGGTATTAATCAGTGATCCTGGTTTTAACGCAAAAGATAAAATGTATTTTAGGGGCGACACCATGACTTATTATGGCCGATGGATGTACAAATATGAAGAAGCTGCAAGGCAAGGCGCTGCTGGAGTAATCATTATACATCAAACGGAACCCGCTAGCTACGGCTGGTCGGTGATTACCAATAGCAATACGGGTGCAAGGTTATACCTCCAGGCTGCCGACAAACACAAATCAAGATGTAAACTTGAAGGCTGGATGACGGAACAAGCGGCAACAAAGTTACTAGCTAATGCTGGAATCACCGGAGATATTCGTGAGTATGCCCGGAAAAAAGATTTTAAAGCTGTTCCGCTAAACCAAACGGTAACTGTAACTTTAAACAATAAATACAAATATTCCACTTCGCAAAATGTGATCGGAATTATTAAAGGAAGTAAACGACCAGAAGAAACGATTATTTACTCCGCACACTGGGATCATTTCGGCATCGGACCGAAAGTTAATGGCGATTCTATTTACAATGGCGCTGTAGATAATGCAAGCGGTGTTGCAGCCATGCTGTCTATCGCCAAAGCTTTTCAGGAATCAAAAGAAAAGCCAGAACGATCTATCGTATTTCTGGCAGTAACCGGTGAAGAACAAGGTTTATTAGGGTCAGAATATTATGCCTTAAACCCAATCTATCCATTAAATAAAACGGTAGCCAACTTAAATATGGATGCGCTAGGTTTCTATGGCGAAACAAAAGACATTTCTATTAAAGGAAAAGGCCAAAATGAAGTGGAAGACTACATCGTCAACTTGCTCAAGGATAATGACTTGGAAGCAGTGGGCGACACCCGCCCAAGTGCCGGAAGCTACTATCGTTCTGATCATTTCAATTTTGCAAAAGTGGGTGTACCTGCAATCGATATTGTGAATGGTTTCAATAGCAAGGAACATGGCGCTAAATGGGGACAAGAACAAAGACTGGGCTATAATGAAAAACATTACCACCAACCTTCAGATGCTTACTCGCCACAAATGAACACGAAAGGCTTTGCGCAAATTGCCAACATCCTATTTACTGTAGGTTACAAATTAAGCAACGAAACTACTTTTCCGCAATGGAAAGCCGGATCAGAGTTTAAAGCAGCAAGAGATAAGTCAATTAACAGTTTGTAGTTCGCAGTTTCAATAACTGAAAATTGGATACTGCTAATTGTTAACTGATACTTTTTTCCTAAATTTGCGCCTTTTATAAATAACAATATGATTAAGAGACAGCAAATTAAAGATTTATTAAAGTCGACAGCATTTGACACAGAAGTAACGGTTATGGGATGGGTTAGAACCTTCCGAAATAATCAATTCATTGCCTTAAATGATGGATCTTGCATGGGCAATATCCAGGTTGTAGTTGATTTTAATAATTTACCAGAAGAGCTGTTAAAAAGAATAACCACCGGTGCAGCTATCTCTGCAACTGGTAAATTGGTCGAGTCGTTAGGAAAGGGCCAATCGGTTGAAATCAAAGCAACAACGGTTGAGATTTTGGGAGATAGTGATCCTGAAAAATTTCCATTGCAACCAAAAAAACACAGCTTGGAGTTTTTACGTGAAATTGCCCACTTGCGTTTCCGTACCAATACTTTTAATGCCGTATTCAAAGTTCGTCATGCTTTGGCTTTTGCGATACACCAGTTTTACAACGAACGTGGTTTTGTTTATATGCACACGCCGGTTATTACCGCAAGTGATGCTGAAGGAGCGGGAGAAATGTTTAAAGTAACCACTTTAGATTTCGACAACACTCCTCGTACTGATGAAGGGAAAGTCGATTTTTCACAGGATTTCTTCGCCCGTGCCACTAACTTAACTGTTTCTGGTCAGCTGGAAGGTGAGTTGGCGGCAATGGCGTTCGGACAGATTTACACCTTCGGTCCTACTTTTAGAGCAGAAAACTCAAATACTACCCGCCACCTGGCTGAGTTTTGGATGATTGAGCCTGAAGTGGCTTTCGCTGATTTGGAAGACAACATGCAACTTGCAGAAGACATGATGAAGTATGTAATTAAATATGCTTTGGATAACTGCAAAGAAGAACTAGAATTTTTAAATACGCGTTTAGCTGAAGAAGATAAACAAAAACCTCAGAATGAGCGCAGCGAATTCGGTCTGTTAGAGAAACTTGATTTCTGTTTAGCTAACGAATTCGAACGTTTAACTTATACAGAAGCGATTAGAATTTTAAAATCATCTAAACCAAACCAAAAGAAACAGTTCAAGTATTTAATTGATGAGTGGGGAGCTGATTTACAAAGTGAACACGAAAGATATTTGGTGGAGAAACATTTCAAAAAACCAGTGATCTTAACCGATTACCCAGCTGATATTAAATCTTTCTACATGCGTCAGAATGAACCAGATGCTGAAGGTAGACAGACTGTAGCAGCTATGGATATTTTGTTCCCAGGCATCGGAGAAATGATTGGTGGTTCGCAACGGGAAGAACGTTTAGATCGTTTAACAAAACGTATGGAAGACATGAATATCCCACAGGATGAATTGTGGTGGTATTTAGATACCCGTCGTTTTGGATCGGCACCACATGCAGGTTTCGGTTTGGGCTTCGAACGTTTGGTATTGTTTGTTACCGGAATGACCAATATCCGCGACGTGATCGCATTCCCTCGCTTCCCTAAAAACGCAGAATTTTAATTGAAGCTTAAAGGATAAAAGCATAAATCCATTGATGTGAAAAATCCGTTTGAAATGCTCAAACGGATTTTTTTTTACTACTAACGAATAGTCATTTCGAATGGAGCGCAGCGGAACTGAGAAATCTTAATACTTGGCGACTCTATTTAAAGGATTCTCCACTTCGGTCGACATGACGACGGATAGGATGAATTAACTTTTTTGGTCGTAGCGTCTCGCTAAGACCTAACATTAAATCCCAAACTATCATACTTTTGAGTCTGAGCGAGAGGCTAAGACTAGAATCAGAAACAGTAGCATCACTGCCTTCTATGGCGGTCGTCATTTCGAATGAAGCGCAGCGGAACTGAGAAATCTGTGTACTTGGCAACTACTATTTAAAGGATTTCTCCACTTCGGTCGAAATGACGACGGATAGGAAGACTTAACCTTTTTCTGGTCGTACCGTCTCGCTAATACCTAACTTTAAATCCCAAACTATCGTACTTTTGAGCCTTAGCAAGACGCTAATAATCAGAACAATAGCATCAATCCCATCTATGGCATCCGTCATTTCGAATGGAGCGCAGCGGAACTGAGAAATCTTTGTATTTAGCAAGTTCTATTTGAAGGATTTCTCCGCTTAGGTCGAAATGACGACGGATCGGATGAATTAACTTTTCTGGTCGTAACGTCTCGCTAAGACCTAACATTAAATCCCAAACTATCGTACTTTTGAGTCTTAGCGAGAGGCTAAGACTGAAATTAGCACCACTCCCTTCTATGGCATCCGTCATTTCGAATGGAGGGCAGCGGAAATGAGAAATCTTTGTACTTTTCGAAACGGTTTTTAAAGATTTCTCCGCTTCGGTCGAAATGACGACGGATAGGATGAATTAACTTTTCTGGTCGTAGCGTCTCGCTAAGACCTGACATTAAATCCCAAACTATCGTAATTTTGAGTCTTAGCGAGACGCTAAGACTAGAATCAGGCAAGACTCATTATTGAATAGTCCTTCGACTACGCTCAGGATGACATACTGATCAAGGCGAAACTCGATTAAAAGATTTCTCCGCTTCGGTCGAAATGACGACGGATAGGATTCGATTTATTTTCATCCATCAAAACGCTATTCGACAAAAACCATCAATAACAAAAAAGCCAAGTTTTAAAAACTTGGCTCCTTATTAATTTCAAAAAATAGCTCAGCTATATTCCTTCTTCACTCATGGTATCATTAAAAGAATTAGCATGTTGATAATCAACAGCAGAAACTTTATAATCGGTTGGTGCAAAACTTTTTGATGTACTCAGTGCCATACCCAATTCAAAACGTGTAGGATAAGGTGTTTGCAGCAAACTTCCGGCAGGAATATAGGGGAATGTCTCCAAATAAGACTGCATCACATTCTGGCTTACCCTCCTGTTAATATAGGCACGACTTAACTGAGAAGGTTCGCGAAGCCCTGCCGCACCTAATAATTCAACTGCACTGGCTACGGTTAGGTTATGAAAGTTTTTCACCCTTACAGTTTTATCTTCAACAACTAAGCCTTTCATTAAACTTTGATCTTGCGTGGCCACACCAGTTGGGCAAGTATTGCTATTACACTCCAAAGCCTGGATACAACCCAAGGCAAACATCATTCCGCGGGCAGCATTACACATATCGGCACCTAACGCGATGTTTTTAACCAAATCAAATCCGGAAGAAACCTTGCCTGAAGCAATAATTTTAATATGCTTTTTAAGATCAAAACCATTCAACACATCATAAACAAAAGCTACACCCTCTCTCAACGGCATACCCACCGAGTTAGAGAACTCTTGTGGCGCAGCACCTGTTCCACCTTCACCCCCATCAACGGTAATAAAATCAGGATAAATACCGGTTTCAATCATCGCTTTGCAAATGGAGTAAAACTCACTCTTGCGACCGATACACAATTTAAATCCAACAGGCTTTCCTCCAGAAAGATCTCTTAATGTTTTTACGAATTCTAAGAGCCCGATCGGTGTATTGAATGCGGAGTGAGCTGGCGGTGACAATATATCTTTACCCTGTGGAACCAAACGAATACGAGCCACTTCTGGTGTAACCTTTTTTGCGGGCAACATCCCGCCATGGCCAGGCTTTGCCCCTTGTGATAATTTAATCTCCACCATTTTTACCTGGTCAGTTACCGCTCTTTCGGCATAGGCTTCATAATTAAAGGTCCCATCCTCATGCCGGCAGCCAAAGTATCCTGTTCCTATTTGCCAGATCAGATCTCCGCCTGGCTGGCGATGGTAGTCGCTAATTCCGCCTTCACCTGTATTGTGTGCAAAGTTGCCCATCTTAGCACCACCATTCAATGCTAAAATTGCATTCTGGCTTAAAGAACCGAAACTCATCGCTGAGATATTATAGATACTTGCTGAATATGGTTTCTTACAATCAGGTCCACCCACCAGCACACGTGGATCAGAATTAAGCTCGTGGTGGGAAATGGCAGCAATACTATGGCTTAACCATTCGTAGCCATTATCATAAACGTTAAGCTGCGTTCCAAATGGAATAGTATCGTTGTCTTTTTTAGCACGTTGATAAATCAAAGACCTGTTTAGCCTGTTATAAGGTGTACCATTCGTATCACTTTCCACAAAGTATTGATAAACTTTTGGTCTTAATTCTTCCATGAAATACCTCAACCTCCCAAATACCGGGTAATTTCTTACAATACTATGTTTGGGTTGATATAAATCATAAACACCGAGGATTACAAAAGGACCGGTGAAAAGAAAAGTCCACCATAAAAACGGATGATAAAGGCCCAACATAATGGTAAGGGCAACTAAAAATGCTGCAATAGCAACGAAAGCTTTTCTCATATTTTGTTCAAATTAGGTATGATATCTACATTGCAGAATAATAATAGCTGAATTTTCTACCTTGTAAACCAATCTGTGTTCTAAATTTATTCTTCGAGACCACCAACTCGAGTACTGATGTTTTAATGGTTCAGGCTTTCCTGTGCCTTCAAATGGTGTAAGTTCAATTTCTTTTAATAATGCATTGATTTTTTTCAGGATAACTTTATCAACTTTTTGAAAATACAGATAATCCTCCCATGCAACATCAAGAAATAATTTATTCATCATCAAGCAATTCTTGTGGTTTGGCTAAGCCTTTTTCATAGTCTTTTAAACCCTGCTGTAATCGCAAAGCATTTTTTGGACTTCTTAATAAGTAAAAAGTTTCCTGCATGCTATCATAATCTGCTTTTGATAATACCACCACATCTTCGCCCTTTGCACGTGTTACAAACAAAGGTGTGTGATCAGAAAAAACTTTATCGAGGTAGGTTTTTAAACTTTGCCTGAATGAGGTATAGTTTGTAATTTCCATTTTTATCTTTTATCTATCAAAATTAGAAATAATAAAACGGCTGTACAAATTTTTGTACATATTTAGAATTTTTATGATTAGACCATCTTGTAAACAACTAACGTCATTATTTGTTATTTTTACGCTATGCTTATTAAGATCTATCCAGAAAATCCAAATGAAAAGGCCATCGAACAAGTGGTTGAAGTGCTTAAAAAAGGTGGTTTGATTATTTATCCTACGGATACCATTTACGGTTTAGGTTGTGATATTACCAATCCTAAAGCGATCGAAAAAATCGCCAGGATAAGAGGTATCAAACCAGAGAAAGCTAATTTTTCTTTTATTTGCCACGACCTGAAACACATTTCTGATTACATTAAACCGATTGACAACACGACGTTTAGGGTATTGAAAAAAGCGTTACCTGGCCCCTTTACGTTTATTTTCAATGCCAATAATAATGTACCCAAGTTATTAAGCTCTAACAAAAAAACCGTTGGTATTCGGGTACCTGATAATAATATCGCCCGCTGCATTGTGAAGGAACTGGGCAACCCCATTTTATCAACTTCAATTAAAGATGATGACGACGTGGTTGAATATTCGACAGATCCTGAATTGATTCATGAGAAATATGAAAACTTAGTTGATTTGGTGATTGATGGAGGCTTTGGAGACAACGAAGCTTCAACAGTAATTGATTGTACCAACGGCGAATTTGAAGTTATTCGTGAAGGCAAAGGCAACATTGAAGATTTTCTATGAACACCACTTCGAACTGAGCGTAACGTATTAAGCAGACATAAATTATTCCATATAAAATCTATTTTTCCACATTCTAGCGAATTAACATTAAATTAAACTGACTATTAGGCTTTTGCATATACATTTGTTCTAAACAAAACAAACTATATGAAAAGACCTTTACTTCTCATTTTATTCCTTTTATTTTTCTTTCCAATTTTCGCTCAGGTAACTTTGACAACATCTCCGTATGTTGAAAATTTTAATGGAATTGGAGCTGGATTACCTAATGGTTTCAACATTAGATTGAGTTCAAATGCAACGAGTTTGGGTACTGCAGCAGCATTAACGACTGCTCCAACTGCCTGGAATAACGCAACAGGCGCCTTTAAAAATTTTGCTTCAGCAACTGGCTTAACTTCAGCAAGTAGCACCACAGATCAAAATGCTGCAACAAACCGCAGCTTGGGAGTTAGGCAAACAGGTGCTATTGGCGATTCGGGAGCAGCTTTTGTATTTCAGATTGCAAACACCACAGGGAAATCGGCACTCAAATTAAATTTCGATTTACAATCTTTAGATAGTTCTTCGCCAAGAGCTGCAGCCTGGGTGATAGATTACGGTTTTGGAACAAGCCCAACAGCCTTCACCCCTGCTACGAGTACCGGAACGTTAATTACCGGTGGAAGTACATTTTCAAGCAATGCCATTATTGTAGATTTTGGTGCAGCTTTAGATAATAATGCCGGGCCAGTTTGGATCAGGATTATTACGCTTAACGCAACTACAGGATCTGGAAACAGACCTTCATCCGCAATAGATAATTTTAACCTCACATTTACTTCAGGTGGTGCAGTGGTACCAACACTTGCCGCTAATCCAAATAATATTTCATTTGGCAATCAAAACGTAGGTTCAGTTTCTGCATCGCAATCTTACACCTTAAGCGGAGCCAATTTAACAGGAAACGTGAGTGTGACTGCGACTGCCCCGTTCTCCATCTCTAAGGATAATAGCACATTTAGTAATTCGCTTAGCTATATCGCTGCAGAACTTACCGCATCTCCATTAGTTTATGCCAGATACAGTCCAACTGTAGGTGGTAGCGCAACTGGTAATATCGTAAATACAAGTACTGGCGCATCAACCGTAAATGTTGCAGTAACCGGAACTGGCCAAACATCAATCTTAACCGTTGATAAAACCTCATTGGATTTTGGTAATCAGAATGCAGGTACAAATTCTGCTCCGCAAACCTTTGTTTTAAGTGCTGCAGGCTTGACTGATGCAGTAAATTTAACTTCAACTGCACCTTTCACCTTATCAAAAGACAATGTAAGCTTTAGCGCTGCCATTAGTTATTCGCCATCAGAATTATCTACAAGTAAAACAGTTTATGCTCGTTTTAGTCCCACAGCAGCAGTAGCATCAAATGAAAATATTTCGGTTTCAAGCACAGGTGCTGGCACACAAACTATCTCGGTAACCGGAACGGGAACAACACCGCCCGCCGCCGCCACGCATGTTGTGATTTCGGAGGTATATGGTGGCGGAGGAAACGCAGCTGCAACGTATAAAAATGATTTCATTGAACTTTATAATCCTGGCAATGCGGCGGTAAGTTTGGCCGGCTGGAGCGTACAATATGGTGCGGCAACTGGAACATCATGGCAGGTTACCCCTTTAACAGGCAGTATTCCGGCCAAAGGGTTTTTCTTAATTCAACAGGCAACTGGTGCTGGTGGAACACTTAATCTGCCAAGCCCAGATGTAACGGGAACCATCAATATGGCTGGAGCGGCGTTCAAAGTAATTTTGAGTAATGCTACTGCTCCTTTAACAGGTGCAAATCCATCCGGCGCAGCCGTTGTAGATAAAATCGGTGTCGGTCCTACTGCAACCGGATTCGAAACCACGCCTACTGCCGTGTTGACCAACACAACATCCGCAGAAAGGAAAGCGACCGCAACTTCTACTGCAACTACATTGGCAGTTGGTGGCCCTGAAGAATTTGATGGAAACGGATTTGACTCAGACAATAACAGCACCGATTTTGTCATTACAGCACCAAATCCTCAAAACTCAAGTGTAAAAGAACCGACGGGCGCTAACCATGTGGTAATTTCTGAAATTTACGGTGGCGGAGGTAATTCTGGTGCCATTTACAAGAATGATTTTATCGAACTATATAATCCAACTTTATCAGCAGTAAACTTAACTGGCTGGTCTGTTCAATATGCAAGTTCAACAGGTACAAGCTGGCAGGTAACCACACTGGCAGGAAGCATTGCTCCGAAAACTTTTTATCTCATTCAGCAAGGTGCTGGAAGTGGCGGCACGACGAATTTACCCACACCTGACCGTATTGGTACCATTAACATGGCTGGTGCCGCTGGCAAAGTTTTATTAAGCAATGTACCCACTGCGCAAACGGGCGCAAGCCCTACCGGAACACAAATTGTTGATTTTGTAGGTTTTGGAACGGCTAATGCCTTTGAAGGTTCAGGCCCAACAACTGCTCCATCAAATACTGCATCCATTGAACGTAAAGCAACGGCAACTTCAGATGCGACAACATTGGGCGTAGGAGGAACCGAAGAATTTGCTGGTAACGGTTTTGATAGTGATGATAATGCGTTTGATTTTGTGGCGAAAGTGGCGAATCCTCAAAATTCGACCGTAACCGAACCCGCTTCAACTGCTGGCCCTTACTTAATCACTACACCTAAAACCCTTGCATTTAGTAATCAGGCGATTAATACGATTTCGGCATCAAAAAGTTATATTTTATCTGCCGGAAATTTAACTGTCGCAACTACACTTACAACAAGCGCACCTTATTCGATCTCAAAAAACAACATCACTTTTACGAATACTTTATCTTACACTGCGGCTGAATTAATTGCCAACCAAACCGTTTATGTGAGGTTTAGCCCAACGGTTGCCCGCGATACCACAGGAGCTATTTTGCACACTAGTCCTGGGGCAACCGCTGTTTCATTAGCACTCTCAGGACCGGCGATTGATCCCAACCAAACTGTTTTTAATTTCGAAAATTGTACAACAGTTGGAAGTGCTGCATTATCTGACGGTTTTTACCAATATAGCGTTACCGGACCACAAACCTGGGGATGTACAACTACTTTCGGTCACGATGCAAATGATGCTACCGGTACAGCCAGCGCTGGAAATGCCTTGCAAATAAATGGTTTTGCCAGTGGAAACATCTTGAATGAAGATTGGTTGATTTCTCCAGCACTTAATTTATCAACCATGAATTATGCGGTGCTTTCCTTCTGGACAAGATCTGCCTTCGCAGGAGATAAATTGCAGCTAAAAGTTTCTACCACTTACACTGGAAGTGGAAATCCTGCTTTGGCGACGTGGATTAATTTAGATGGCAAGTTCCCTGAAACAGGTTCAGATGTCTGGACGAAATCAGGAAACATCGATCTTTCAGCTTACAAAGCTACCCCGGTATATGTGGCTTTCGTTTACAATTCTACCACCTCATCGGCAAGCCGCTGGACCGTTGATGATTTTGCGGTAGTCAATTCAAATACTCCTCCACCAGTAGATATCACCACTTCTACAACGAGTGTTAATTTTGGTTTCCAGGCAGCAGGCACCACCTCGACAGAGAAATCGTTTACATTCTCTGCTGGTAACTTAACCGGAGATGTTACAGTTACTGCCCCGGCTAACTTTAGTATTGCAAACAGCAATAATGGTACTTATGCCTCAACATTAACCTATAACAGGGCCGCAATTAACAACACCTCCCCTACGGTTTATGCAAAATTTTCGCCTACAGCGGTTAACACTACTTATTCTGCCAATGTAAATATCGCTACAGCAGGTTCGGCTACAAAAATGGTTAACCTGGCTGGAAATACTTTCGATGTGGCAAATACTTTAGAAGTGGTGAACTGGAACATTGAATGGTTCGGTAGTCCGGCACAAGATCCGGCAAACGATACACAACAGGCAGCGAATGTGAAGACAATAGTTAATAACATCAGTGCAGATGTTTATGGCTTCGCCGAAGTGGTAGACACCACTTTATTTAGAAATACCGTTTTGCCTGCCGGATATAATGTTGTTTTCAGTTCTTTTGGTTCTTATGCTGATAACAAACAAGATATTGATTATCCGCTGGCACAAAAGCTGGCTTTTATGTACCGTACTGATCTGGTAAAACCGATCAGAACCTTTGGTGTACTGGAAGACACCTACAATCCTTCTATCCCATCAACGAGTGTAGATGGAACACCTTACAAAAACTGGTCATCGGGTCGTTTTCCTTTCGCAATGGAAGCGGAGGTAACGATTAACGGCAAAAAGGAAACGGTTTATTTTATTGAAATCCATGCAAAGGCGAACACGGGAACTCCAGCCGAACAAATTGATTCTTACAATAGAAGAAAAGGAGGAAACCTACAATTGAAAAACTGGATCGATGCTAATTTGGCTGGCAAAAAGGTAATCATTTTAGGCGATTTTAATGATGTACTTAATCCGGATAAAACCATTGCACCGATGCCGGCTGGAACGGGAACTTCGTATGCTGATTTTACCCTGGATGCCGCTAATTATTTCCCTATTACCTTGCCTTTGAGTTTAGCCGGCAAACAATCTACTGCGGGTTTTAATACCGTGATAGATAATGTAATCCTCACAAAAAGCCTGAATTTGAATTACATACAAGGAACGGCAGAAGTTCTGGATGCCGTTAAAAATCTGGTAACCAATTATAGTTCAACTACAACGGATCATTATCCAATCAAATCAAGGTATCTCTTCGGAAACGGCGCTCCTAACCTGAGCGCAATTGCCAACCAATCATCTTGTTTCACCACAACGAACAAAACTATTGAGGTAAGCGGAATATCTGCTGGTCCGGAAACTACACAAACCACCACGCTAAGCATCACTTCTGATAACCCGAATTTATTCGACGTGTTAACTATTGCGGCCAGTGGAGTGGATAAAGGAACAATCACCTATCGTTTTAAAAATAATGTAAATGGTTCGGCGAATATTACAGTGACCGTAACAGATAATGGAGGAACCGACTATGACGGCATCAATACAGTAAGCAGAACGTTTAAGTTGACGGAGCTTTCTGCAGCTACTGCGACTGTTTCTGGCAATACAGCAGTTTGTTTAAATGGTACTTCACCGGTAATTACATTTACGGGTGCAAATGGTACAGCACCTTACACCTTTACTTATAATCTAAACGGTGGCGCAAGCAGAACGGTGAGCACGACAGGAACAAATGCTTCTGTTACGGTATCGGTTCCAGTGAATACAGCCGGAAGCTTTGCCTATAGTTTAATAAGTGTTACCGATGTAAACTGTGGTCAGGCGCAAACGGGAACAGCTACCGTAGTGGTAAATCCGCTCCCAGTTGTTGCCATCACAGCGAATAAAGCGCTTTCGATTTCGAAAGGTGATGCTTTAATTCTTAGTGCAACTGGCGGAAACCAATACAGTTGGACGGGTGCCGACATCATCAGCGGTCAGGCGAGTTCATCAGTTACGGTACGCCCTCGGCAAACGGGAATTTATAAAGTAACCGTTACCAATTCAAGCGGTTGTGTGAGTGAGCAGACCATCACTATCACGGTTTTAGATGATTATAAACTGGAAGCCAGCACAGTCGTTACCCCTAATGGCGATGGATATAATGATAAGTTTATCGTGAAAAACATCGATTATTATCCAAATAACACGGTTAAGATTTTTGATAAAGCGGGTCGGATTTTATACACCAAACAAGCTTATGCCAATGATTGGGATGGAACGGTAAACGGAAGTCCACTTGAAGAAGGAACTTATTATTACATTATCGATTTAGGTTCTGGAATCGGCACTTTTAAGGGTTACATCAATATTATTAGAGACTAATTACAGACATGAAAGCAATTACAAAAAACATAAAGCAAATGCGTCGCGTAACGTTTCTATTTGCAACTGGTTTATTTATTTTCAGCACAGTTAAGGCGCAGATCTTACCTTTAAATGCTCAGTATTTTCAAAACCGCTACCTGGTAAATCCATCAATGGCAGGTATTAACGAAGGTTTTAATATTAACGGAAGTTTCCGCAAACAGTGGTCGAACATTCCCGGCGCACCCCTCACGCAGAGCGTAACTTTAGATCAGCAAGTTGGAAAAGTAGGTTGGGGCATTAACGTTTATAATGAAAAATCTGGCGGTTTACAACGCACAAAGGCCGTAGGAACTTTTGCCTACCACTTGCCACTAAGCGATAACGAACAACAACTGAATTTTGGCGTTTCTTTTGGGGTGAGTAGAGATCGTTTAGATTTAAGCAGCATCAGAAACAGCGATCTTAACGATCCTTCAATCGCCCGTTTTAACGATCGTGGCTCTTACCTTGATGGAGATTTTGGCGTTTCCTATACCTCCAAAGGATTAACAATAGAAGGCGCCGTTCCAAATATGCGCTCTGTTTTTAGAAAGGATGATTTAAACTATGCCAATAAACCTACTTTCTATTCAGCTATCGGATATAAATTCAGCCTTGGTGAAGGAATGAACGGCATCAGTCTGGAGCCAAAAGGGGTTTTCAGAGGAATTAAAAACTATAAGAATTTGTGGGATGCGGGTGTAAATGCCAACTTCGCAAACGATAAACTGTATGTAATGGCCATGTATCATAACACGCAAAATGCAACGGTAGGCTTCGGCGTAAACTACAAATCGTCTCTATATTTTATGGCCTATTACAACACAGCAACTTCAGCTATTAGCGGCTATACCGATGGCGATTTTGAGGTGAACATTCGGGTGAATATCGGAAAGAAAAAATAAGTAGAATAGCATAAACAAAAATTTTAGCCACAGATTCGCAGATTTAAATCTAAGAATTTGTGGCTTTTTTGGTCTATTCTTTGCCAGTGAAAGGTAGAAGGAACCAGAAACTTTTCGCTAAAAGGAACCCTTACAAAGCAGACTCCTCTACTCCTCGCTATTGCCATCCTGCTTTGCGGCATAGGAAATGATGGAAAGAGAAGCAGGTGAAACTTTTGCCCAAACGTTCAAAATCCGAATGACTAAAACAGAGGTCAGTTCTATTCTTCATCGAACCTAATCCGCTGTTGTAATTAAAGTTTCGCATGACTTATCCGACATCAGTTCCAAACCTTGATTTTTTTGTTACTTTTTGATCAAGCAAAAAAGTAAAGCCTTCTGTTTCAAACCGAAGCAAGATTTAGTAATAGCAAGCTTCAATCACCCTGTCAACACCTTTATTTTTAGAATAACTTTTTTCAATTAAGCTTATCAATGGAGACACAATGAACACAGGATTACAATACCTTGAAAAACTGATTGTTACAAAATTTTATTATATTTATTTCCTATTAACTATCCAGTTATGAAAAAAATAATTCTTCTAAGTTCAGTGGCAATAGCATGTGGAGTCTTGTTTGCAAACATCTTTAATTCGATGGTTATTGCGGCCGCCACCGACAGTGATATTCCAAATTCTGTTCTGGCTGCGAAAGCATTTTTTAAGACTGTAAATCCTGGAAATTTTTTCAAAATATTTTCACCTGCAAGTCAGTTGCTGACTTTACTATCACTCCTCATCTATTGGAAAAATTCAAAAAATATGAGATTACTTCTTGGAATCGCTTTGATTTGCTATGTTTCAGGAGATATTTTTGCTTTTACTTACTTCCATCCGAGAACCGATATAATGATGTCGCAGCCAACTCCAGACACTGAAACACTTAAAAGATTATCCTCCGAATGGAGCAGCATGAACTGGGTGAGATCAACTGTACTTCTTATAGGCGTTATATTCTCTTTTGCAGCGGTCGATAACTTTTACTCTTTGAAAAATAAGTTTCCTAATCCTTAAATCATATCTTTTTACGATTTCGTTAAGATTGAATAACATTTTCAAATAAAGATTGTTCAGGCTGTAATTGTATCTCTATTTACATAATTGCTATTTTTTCAAATAAACCGAAAACTACTCACGCAATAATTAGCTTTGCTATTACAGCACCACTATGGCAAAGAATAGAAATACAATACCCCTTGAGAATATAACTTTTAAAGAACGCCTTTCATCATTAAAAAATCTGCCCAGTTTGTTTAAGCTGGTTTGGCAAAGCAGTCCTAGCAAGACAATCATCAGTTTCATCCTTCGGATATTACGTTCGGCCATGCCGGTTGCCCTGCTTTATGTGGGCAAACTCATTATTGATGAAGTGGTGGCTTTAAGTACCAGCGCCGCAAACGGCGATATGCAATTGCTTTGGGAACTGGTAGGAGTACAATTTTTACTGGCGATTTTGAACGATGCCCTGGGCAGAATGATTAATCTAACAGATAGCTTGCTCGGCGACCAGTTTTCGAATTATACTTCCATTAAAATAATGGAGCATGCAGCTACGCTCGATCTGGATCAATTTGAAGATTCGGTATTCTACGATAAACTTGAGCGGGCAAGGCAGCAAACAGTGGGGAGAAGTGTCATGCTTTCTCAAGTGATGAGCCAAATACAGGATCTAATCTCAATGGCTTTTCTTTTAACCGGTTTAATTGCTTTTAACCCCTGGTTAATTCTCCTTTTAGTGCTTGCAATCATCCCTTCTTTTTTAGGCGAATCTTATTTTAATAGCAAGAATTATGCATTGTCTCGCAGTCAGACACCAGAGCGCAGGGAACTCGATTATGTTCGCTACCTGGGTGCAAGCGATGAAACGGCAAAGGAAGTAAAGATTTTTGGCCTCGCTGATTTCATTATCGACAGATTCAAAACTTTGTCTGATAAATTTTATCAGGACAACAGCAAGTTAGCGGTGCGCAGATCTATTTGGGGCACATTTTTCTCAATCTTAGGCACCATTGGTTATTATGCGGCCTATGGATTTATTGTTTACGAAACCGTCACCGGAAAATCGACGGTGGGCAACCTTACTTTCCTTGCTGGGTCATTTCGTCAACTGAGCAGCTTAATGGAAACAATGCTTTCGAGATTTACAATGGTTTCTCAAGGCGCCATTTATTTACAGGATTTCATTGATTTTTTTGAGATCAAGCCGAAAATTACCAAACCAGAAGCGGCGCCGCCTTTTCCAAACCCCATAAAATCAGGTTTTGTATTTGAAAATGTAGGGTTCCAATACCACAATAGCGATAGATGGGCGAACAGAAATTTAAGCTTTGAGCTCAAACCCGGCGAGAAATTGGCCCTGGTTGGAGAAAATGGTGCAGGAAAAACGACCTTGGTTAAACTTCTGGCCAGACTGTATGACCCAAGCGAAGGTCGTATTTTATTGGATGGAAGGGATTTAAAATCTTATGATTTAGACGACCTAAGGCATAACCTCGGCATCATTTTCCAGGATTATATCCGCTATCAAATGACTTTTTATCAAAACATTGCGGTCGGCAATATTAAGGAAATTGAAAATGAACAGTTGGTAAAAAATGCTGCGCAACTTAGTTTGGCAGATGAGCTTGCAAAGAAGCTGCCGGGAGCTTATCAGCAATGGCTAGGCAGGAAATTTAACGATGGAGTTGAACTTTCGGGCGGCGAATGGCAGAAGGTTGCGCTTGCCCGGGCATACATGAAAGATGCGCAAGTATTAATTTTAGATGAGCCTACCTCCGCATTGGATGCAAGGGCAGAATATGAAGTCTTCCAACGTTTTGCACAACTCACTACAGGAAAATCAGCGGTTTTAATTTCACATCGATTCTCTACAGCAAGATTAGCCGACCGGATTTTAGTGTTAGAGAAGGGAACTTTGCTCGAGTCGGGAACACACGAGCAACTCTTGAAAGCGGGAGGCAAATACGCGGAGCTATTTAATTTACAGGCTTCGGGATATAAATAAATTCAGAGCGTTTGCCAGTAAAAGAGGAACTTATATTTCCATTTAAATCAAATTAATTAATAGTCAGAAACTAAGTTTTCCTTATTTTTGTCATCATGCCGAAACTAATCAACCTAGCCGTATTTCAACGTTTTTTCCGCTCCGGACAAGTTGGCGGTTTCTTATTGCTAATTTGTGTAGCCATCTCCTTACTGATCGCCAACACCGCATCGAAGGAAGGTTTCGAAGCTTTTTTAGAAACCAAGCTCGGGTTTGGCCACGTTAATTACAGCATTCTTGCCTGGATTAATGATGCTTTAATGGCCATATTCTTTTTACTTGTGGGCCTGGAAATTAAACGTGAACTGGTTGAAGGGGAATTGTCGTCGCTAAAAAACGCGGCACTTCCGGTAATTGCTGCATTAGGTGGCATGCTGGTTCCGGCCGCAATTTATGCAATATTTAACAAAGGAGCCGAAACTGCGAGCGGTTGGGGCATCCCTATGGCCACAGATATTGCATTTGCGCTGGCCATAATTGCCATGCTTGGTAAAAACGTACCCGCTAGCTTGAAGATATTTTTAGCGGCTTTGGCCATTGTTGATGATTTAGGCGCAATCTTAGTAATCGCTATATTTTACACCAACCAAATTCATTTTGAATATTTGGCAATGGCTGGCGGAATTTTAGTATTGTTAAGCTTAATGAACTATTTCGGTGTAAAAAGCCTGATCTTCTATTTAATCCCCGGAATCTTCCTTTGGTACTTCATCCACCACTCCGGCATTCATGCCACCATTGCAGGAGTACTTTTAGCATTTACCATCCCCACAAATGAAACGGATGTTTTATCTCCTTTAGAAAAACTGGAGCACGCTTTAAGTGTTCCGGTAAATTACCTCATCATGCCAATCTTCGCCCTGGCGAACACCAACATCACCTTCGAAAAAGAGATGATTACAGGACTAGTTTCTCCTTTAGGAATGGGCATTATAGTAGGTTTATTTGCGGGAAAAACCATCGGCGTGACGTTATTTTCCTGGTTGGCCGTTAAACTTAAATTTGCAGATCTACCAACCGGAGCAGGCTGGAAACATGTCTTAGGTTTAGGCATGTTGGCAGGCATCGGTTTTACAATGTCGATATTTATCGCACTGTTATCTTTTAGCGATGCCTTGCATGTATCAGAAGCGAAGTTCGCCATATTAACCGCTTCGGTTTTATCAGGCGTAGTGGGTTTTGTGTTTTTGAAATCGTTGAAGAAAAGTGAAGACTAAGCCGAAGGAAATAATCAGCGTTTAAATCGCTTTAAGATCCCCGCCTACGCGAGGATGACGATTCGTAGAAAGATTTCTCAATCGAAAAGCTCATTTCGCCTGCCTGCTGCAGGCAGGAAATGACGAGTGAGCGAATGAAGTACTAAGAACTTCGACGTCTGCTATTGATCTTCCACCCGGCTATCCGGCATAGGAGACAATGAAAGGAGAAAACGTCAAAGCTTTTGCACAAACTTTCAATACCCACCTTGACAAGGCATCGCGTATTCTGCGATTCTTCATCGCAGCTTGTTATGCCGCAAATTAAGCTTTTACGAATTTATCCGACATTGGATCCAGGCCTTGATTTTTCGCTTCTTTGTTATCAAGGACAAAGAAGTAGGCCGCCGCCAATGAGGCGAAGAAAATCAAAGGCGAAGCCTTTACATCATTTTAGTATCCTTCAACTACGCTCAGGATGACGATGAAGGGACAGATTTCTCAATCGCGAAAAGCTCATTTCGCCTGCCTGCTGCAGGCAGGAAATGACGAGTGAGCGAATGAAGTACTAAGAACTTCGACGTCTGCTATTGATGTTCCACCATGCTATCTGGCATAGGAGACAATGGATAGATAAAACGTCAAAGCTTTTGCACCAACTTCCAATACCCACCTTACCAAGGCATCGCGTATTCTGCGATTCTTCATCGCAGCTTGTGATGCCGCCAATTAAGCTTTGACGAATTTATCCGACATTGTCTCCAAGCCTTGATTTTTTGCTTCTTTGTTATCAAGAACAAAGAAGGAGGCCGCCGCCGATGAGGCGAAAGAAAATCAAAGGCGAAGCCTTTGGATCGCTTTAAGATCCCCGCCTACGCGAGGATGACGATGGATAGAAAGATTTCTCAGTCGCGAAAAGCTCATTTCGCCTGCCTGCTACAGGCAGGAAATGACGGACGAGCGAGTTTATCTTAGGGTAGAAAACGTCAAAGCCTTTACATCGCTTTAAGATCCCCGCCTACGTGAGGATGAAGATGAAGAGACAGATTACTCAATCGCGAAAAGCTCATTTCGCCTACCTGCTGCAGGCAGGAAATGACGACCTAATTTATTATAAACATGCGCTGTAGCACGGAGGGTTTAATTCCACCCCCCGCCTAAAGCGTGATAAATATTCACCACCGCATTTAGCTGCTGTTTTTTGGTTTCTATTAATTCCAATTTAGATTGCAATGCATCCCTTTGTGTCATCAAAACCTCGAAATAATCAGCTCTGGCCGCTCTAAAAAGGTCATTGGAAATTTCTATGGATTGCGTTAACGCTACAACCTGTTTTGATTTTAGATCGTAACTCTTTTGGAGGTTCGAAATATTGGAAATTTGATTTGCCACCTCAATATATCCATTCAAGATTGTTTTTTCATAATTGAAAACGGCTTGTAACTGCTTAGCATTTGCAGTTAAATATTCTGCCTTAATCGCATTGCGATTGATTAGTGGACCGGCCAAATCTCCGGCAAGGGAGTAAATCAACGATTCTGGTGTACGTAATAAATAGGAAGGATTAAATGCCTGATAACCGATGCTCGCAGAGATCCCCAATGAAGGATAAAATTGTGCCTTCGCTACTTTAACATCTAATTTTGACGCTTCCAAATCGTATTCAGCTTGTTTAATATCAGGTCGGTTAGCCAGTAACTGAGCCGGTAAGCCGGCCTGGATTGTAGGTGGAACCAATAAACTAAAAGCATTTCGATCTCTAACAATTGGCTGTGGAAAACGGCCCAATAGGTAATTGATTTTATTTTCACTTTCGGTAATGTCTTGCTGAATATCGAATTCTAAACTTTTGGAACTCAACACTTCGGCTTCAAACTTACGTACGGCAAGCTCTGTAACTCTTGTAGCCTGTTTTTGAATTTTCATCAGTTCGAGGGCATTACTTTGAAGGGCAATATTTTGTTTTACAATCTCCAGCTGATTATCCTGTGCCAGCAATTCATAATAGGTATTGGCTATTTCTGCAATCAAATTGGTGATGACGAAATTCTTTCCTTCAACCGTAGACAGATAGCGGTCAACCGCGGCTTTCTTGGAATTGCGAAGCTTATGCCAGATGTCGGCCTCCCAATTGGCCTGCAAACCAAATGCATAATCGGGCAACACTTCCGGTACCCCTTTACCCGGAGTAATTTCAGTTGAGGCATCGCCGGCACCCGAACTGGTGTATCGACCGACTTTATCTAAACCAGCACCTACCCGATAGCCTACTGTAGGAAGCAATTCGCCTTTTTTGGCCTTAATTTCGTTCTTAGCCACTTCAATCTCCTGCAGGGTGATGTTTAGTTCCTGGTTATTTTTAAGGGCCGTATCGATCAGGCTTACCAGATTTGGATCGGTAAAAAAACTACGCCACTGTACAGCACCTGTATTGGTACTATCTATTGAGGTACTAAAACTAGCAGGTGTGTTTTTATTCTCATTACGTTGGGCAAAATCTGGCACTTTACAAGCGTTGTAAGTGGCAACAATGATAGCTAACCCAAGTATTTTATAAATTTTTTGCTTAAACATTATCTTCAATTTCTTCAGTTAACGGATGTTCTTCTTCAATTTTAATTAACTTGTGTTTGGCTGCGATGGTACCGAAAATGTAGTATAATCCTGGAATTACGATCACGCCGAATATGGTTCCGAACAACATCCCTCCTGCTGCTGCAGAACCAATGGTTCTATTTCCAATTTTACCTGGGCCGGAAGCAATCATCAAAGGAATCAAACCTGCAATAAATGCAAAAGAAGTCATCAAAATAGGTCTAAAACGTACACTTGCACCTTCCAAAGCGGCTTTTAAAACTGTGGCCCCCTGACTATGCCGCTGCGTAGCAAACTCCACAATCAAGACAGCATTTTTCCCCAACAATCCGATCAGCATCACCATGGCTACCTGAGCATAAATGTTATTTTCTAACCCCAACAATTGCAGGAACAGAAACGCTCCGAAAATACCAGCAGGCAAAGATAAAATTACCGAAAGCGGCAAAATGAAGCTTTCGTATTGTGCGGCAAGGACAAGGTAAACAAAGCCTAAACAGATCAAAAAGATATACACCGCTTCATTACCTCTGGAAACCTGATCTTTGGAAATCCCAGCCCAATCGATACCGAAGCCCCTTGGAAGCGTTTTAGCAGCAACTTCAGTGATGGCATTAATTGCCTGACCCGAACTGTAGCCGGGTGCAGATTGTCCACTAATTTCGGAAGCATTGTACATATTGTGACGCGTAATTTCAGATAATCCATACACTTTTTCCATCTTCATAAAAGCCGAAAACGGAACCATTTCATCACGATCGTTTTTCACAGAAAGCTTCAAGATATCTGCTGGCAACGCTCTGTATTGTGGCAAAGCCTGAACCATCACTTTATATTGGCGATCATATTTAATGAAACTGGTTTCGTAATTACTCCCCACGAAAGTGGAAAGGGTATTCATTGCATTATCAATCGTTACGCCCTTTTGCTGCGCTATTTCATTATCAATATTCAACATATATTGAGGAAAACTTGCGCTATAAAAGGTAAATACTGATGACAGTTCTTTCCTTTTATTAAGCTCTTTTACAAAATCATTTCCAACGGTTTCCATGCGTTTGTAATCGCCACTTCCCGCTTTATCTAATAAGCGAAGTTCGAAACCTCCTGCTGCACCGTATCCTGGAACTGCCGGCGGCTGGAAAAACTCAATAGTAGCACCAGGAATGGACTTTGCTTTTTGTTCCAGTTCTTTTATAATTTCTGATGCAGAGTGTTTACGGTCATTCCAATCTTTAAGGTTGATTAAACAGGTTCCGGAATTAGAGCCAGTACCTTCTGTTAAAATTTCGTAGCCTGCTAACGATGAAACTGATTTTACACCGTCAATATCTTCACATAGTTTTTGCAGGCGTTCTGCAATCTGGTCGGTACGTTCAAGCGTTGATCCTGGTGGCGTTTGAATAATCGCATAAACCATCCCCTGATCTTCATTTGGAATAAATCCTGAAGGTACGGTTCCGCTTAGTCCCCAAATCCCGAAGCAAAAAGCCACCAGAATTCCGAAGGTCAATAATCGGCGACCCACCACTTTGCTCAGTACAATTTCATACTTACCGGATAACTTATTGAAAGCATTATTAAAGCCATCTAAAAACCGGTCAACAGCTGTTTTCTTTTTCGGTTTCCCATGGTTGTTTTTCAACATAATGGCACACAAAGCTGGTGTTAATGTTAGCGCAACAATACCCGAAAGAATAATTGCTGTTGCCATAGTGATGGAAAACTGACGGTAGAAAATACCAACCGGACCAGACATGAAAGTTACCGGGATAAATACTGAAGCCATTAAGAAAGTAATGGCGATAATAGCACCACTGATTTCTTTCATGGCTTGTTGCGTCGCTTTTAATACCGATAAACGCCTATCGTTTTCCATCTTCGCATGTACAGCCTCAATCACCACAATGGCATCATCTACCACAACCCCAATGGCCAAAACCAAAGCAAATAGGGTAATTAAATTGAGCGTAATGCCAAACATAGACATGAAAACAAATGTTCCGATCAAGGAAACCGGCACCGCAATGGCTGGAATAACAGTAGAACGCCAATCTCCAAGGAATAGAAACACCACCAAACCCACTAAAATAAAGGCTTCAATTAAGGTGTGAATTACTTTTTCGATAGATGCATCAAGGAACTTGGAAACATCATAGCTGATTTCATAATTCAATCCCTTTGGAAAAGAAGTTGACTTAATTTCAGCCATTTTGGCTTTCACATCTTTGATTACCTGACTGGCATTACTTCCATAAGATTGTTTTAAAACAATCGCCGCAGATGGTCTTCCGTTTAAATTAGAATACAAATTGTAAGCTGCACTGCTGAAATCAACATCAGCCACATCTTTTAAACGCAACATTTCCCCATTCGGATTTGCCCGTAAAATGATGTTCTCGTAACCCTCTTTCGTATTAAAACGGCCAGAATATTTTAACACATATTCAAAAGCTTGTGACCGCTTGCCCGAACTTTCCCCAGTTTTACCAGGTGAAGCTTCCAAACTTTGCTCATCAAGCGATTTCATCACTTCATCTACAGAGATTTTATAAGCCTGCATTCTGTCGGGCTTTAACCAAATGCGCATCGCATAATCCCGATCGCCCAAAATATCAGCAAAACCTACCCCATCAATCCTTTTTAATTCGGAAAGTAAATTGATATCGGCGAAGTTGTACAGAAAATTCTCATTCAACTTTGGATCTGTGCTATACAAATTAATGTACATCAACATATTGGATTCTTCACGACTGATCTTTACACCTTCACGAACCACCAATGGCGGAAGTTTGTTGGTTACCGCAGCCACCCGGTTCTGCACATTTAAGGAAGCCTGATTGGGATCAGTTCCTAAATTAAATACCACCTGGATGGAAGCTTCACCATCATTACCAGCATCTGAAGCGATATATTTCATCCCCGGAACACCATTTAAGGCTCGCTCCAAAGGGATAACTACTGATTTAATTAACAATTCGTTATTTGCTCCAGGATATTCTGCCGTGATATTAACTTTCGGTGGCGAAATAGAGGGAAATTGGGTAACGGGAAGATAGGAAACCGATAATGCGCCTAGAAATAAAATAATAAGCGATACGACTATAGAAAGGACGGGCCTTTGTATGAACTTGCTAAACATAAAAAATTATTGCTGGAGTTATTCGGTTTTTAATCTTAACTGTTTGATTACCTCTTGAGGCTTTTGGAATTTGAAAGTGATTTTATCATCATCTTTCACTTTTTGTACGCCTTCAAGTAAAATCTTATCTCCTATTGATAATCCGCTGCCTATCACATATAAATCGGGCATTTCGCCGCTAATCGTGATGTTGCGTGAGTGTACCATATTGCGATTATCGACCACAAAAACATAAGTTTTATCCTGAATTTCATAAGTGGCTTTTTGAGGGATAACCAATGCCTTTTTCAGGGGAACAACCATTTGAATTTTTCCTGTTTCCCCGTTCCGAAGCAAATTATCAGCGTTGTTAAAACGGGCCCTGAAAGCAATGTTTCCGGTTTCATTGTTAAACTCACTTTCGATAACTTCTACTTTTCCTTTCGATTTTAATAGCTCATTATTCGCTAAAAGTAAACTCACTTCTTGCTGCGTTTTTGCTTTAGCAGCCGCCTGGTAATTTAAATATTCGGGTTCGGAAACATTGAAATAAGCAAACACCTGACTGTTATCAGACAGGCTGGTCAAGAGTGCGCCTTCATCTACAAGACTTCCCAACTTCAAGGGAATCCGATCGATGGTGCCATTAAACGGCGCCCTGATTTCGGTATTAGATAAATGATATTTCGCTAAAGAAGTTTCGGCATTTGCTTGTTGCAGTTTCGCTTTGGCCATGGCAAGCTCATTTTTCGAAACCACATTTTTATCAGAAAGCAATTTGGTATTTTCTACCTCTAATTCTGCTGCTTTGGTTTCGGCCTGGGCTTTCAAAACTTCTGCCTGTGCCATCCGAGGCATAATTTTAAATAAAACCTGCCCGGCATGTACCTGCTGCCCTTCATCAACATAAATATTTTGAAGATATCCCTTTTCCTGAGCACGTACTTCAATGTTGCGAACGGATTTAATTTGCGATACATATTCCTTCGTGAAGGAAGTATCGATGGTTACCGGAGAGGTTACGGCATAAGTAATTGCTTCTTCTTTTTCTTCCTTTTGCTGATTACAACCTGCTGCAGAGAGCAAAGCACACAGGCCAAAATACATGAAACTTCTGTTCATCTTTTAACTGAATTTTATCTGATTTAATTCTTTCAATAGAATTAGAAGTAGAAAATCGATATATTCAGCAATCATTACATTTACCAAATAAATCCGACTTCCCCTTAATTCCGATGCGAAATAAGGGTAGAATTATGAAATTATAATGAAGTTGATTTCATGACAGATCATTTCAGCATTTAGAAGATTACTGCTGATCAGTTTAATTTAAAAACATTTTTATCTTCATGCTGTTTAATCCTCAAATCGGAACAACCATTTATGATGAATAATATACCTCTAACTGTAAAGCGATCAATAGAATTACTGGGTTTAATGGCACTTGTAGCCGTTTTAGTAATTGGTCGCGATATTATTATGCCTATTCTGATGGCATTTTTTATCAGCATTATGCTGTTACCTATTTATCGGTTCCTAAAGAGAAAAAAAGTTCCGGAAACCTTTTCAATCATCCTACCCATTTTACTGGTTGCCATATTCGTGGCGCTTATTGTATGGTTTTTCTCCAACCAAATCGGAATACTGGTTAAAGATTTTCCTCAAATTAAAAATAACGTTACGCAGCATATTAATTCTTTAAGCGATTGGATTAGTAGAATTTCGCAATATGATGCTAAAGAACAAAAGGCCTTTATTCAGGATAAAAGTGATGACATGATGAATATGGGTACCTCGCTGGCAGGTGGTGCAGCGGTTACTTTGAGTGGCATTTTCGTGTTTATCGGCCTGTTACCCATCTACATTTATCTGATGCTTTTTTATAAAGATATTTTATTGCGTTTTATATTTATGTGGTTCAAGCCAGATCATCACCCAAAAGTGAAAGAGGCTATTTATGAAACCGAATCGATCATTAAAAGCTATTTAGTTGGTTTGTTAATCCAGGTGACCTATATGACGGTTTTACTGGGTGGAATTTTAATGCTAATTGGTATTGAACACGCACTGCTCATTGGAGTAGTTTTCGCGATATTAAACCTGATTCCTTATGTGGGTGCTTTAATTGGGAATGTGATCGGTGTATTGTTAACCTTGGCTTCTTCGCAAGAATTATGGCCTGTAATTACAGTATTGGGTGTTATCGCTGGGGTCCAGTTTTTAGATAATAATATCTTAATGCCACGAATTGTGGGTTCAAAAGTTAAAATTAATGCCTTATTCTCTATTCTTGGAGTATTTATTGGAGGTAGCGTTGCTGGAATCTCAGGGATGTTCTTAGCTTTACCAATTGTTGCGGTATTGAAAATTATTTTCGATCGTACAGAAATGTTTAAACAATGGGGTGTTTTATTGGGCGATGAACGTCCTGCCAGAAGCCCAATGACGTTTCCATCTTTCCGGAAAAAGAAACCCGTTCCGGTTAAAGGCGGCACAGAAAAAGAATAGTTAACAATTATTATAAATGAGAAAATTAAGTACAATCCTATGCGTGAGCACTATGATATTAGCCGCTTGCAGTTCTTCCAATCAACAGTCTGATCAGAAGAAAACAGACACCATGACTGTAAATGAAACAGCCAATACTCCGGCAGATGCGATAACCGGAAAAATGGCACTTTTATCGACATCAAAAATCGGTCAGCCGATTAATATAAAATTTACCGTTTACAACAATGCAGATACCGCTGCAAAATTCTGTAAATGGCATACCCCTTTCGAAAACCTGATAAGTAAATATGTTGATGTTACCATGGAAGATGGAACGGAGGCAGCTTATAAAGGTGCGATGGCCAAAAGGGTAATGCCACCTCCGGCTGATAGTTACATCACTTTGAAACCTGGTGATAGCACCAGTGTCGATTTCGACTTAAATAATGCTTTTACCATTGACAAAAGCGGTAAGTACACCGTTAAATATAATTCGGCTAATATCAGTGGGATAGTGATTAAAGACAGTTTACAACTCAACATTGTAAAATAATTTTAATTCGTTGTAATTAAAACCATTACTGTTAGTCCAATGTTATATTGATAAATTAAATCGAAAATAAAATGGGACTATTAAAAACAGCAATAATTGGTGCCGCAGTATATGCAGGCTTTAAATATGTGACGAAAAAAGATCCAATTACGGGTAAATCTATTGTAGACGACTTGAAAGATCAGGCACCTGAATGGGTAGAAAAAGCAAAAGGCTACAAACGTGAATTCGAAACACGTGCAGATTATGCTAAAGAAGATCTTGGAATCTAGTTATTAGTCATTAGTCATTAGGATGGAATACACAAAGCACCGCTGGTTTAACCAAGCGGTGCTTTTTTTTAAATCTTCTTTTTATTAGCAGGTTTCCGCTCCTCCAGATAGTAATGCCAAATCATCATTAGTCCGATGGTGCGAAAAGGTTTCCAGTCTGCTACCGCACTTAACAACTCATCTTTAGTTGTATCTTTTGGGAATTTCTTTAAACTTTTCAAAGCATTGACTGCAGCTAAATCACCCGTAGGAAAAACATCGGTATGGTGCAAAATGAAAATCAGGTAAATATCTACAGTCCAATCTCCGATACCTTTTACTTTTCTCAGTCGATCTCTAATTTCATGATCAGGAAGTTTTTCTAATTGTGAAAGATCTAACTGACCGCTGCCAATCTTTTCGGCAAGATCACGCACATAAACGGTCTTCTGCCGACTGGAATAACAAGCCTTCAATTCCTGGTCGTTGAGTGTAAGGAAATTCGCAGGAGTGATTGCTCCAATTTTAGCTTTAAGCTTTTGCATAGCCGCAAGCGCAGACGCCAAAGATACCTGCTGCTCTAAAATGATATGAACCAATGATTCAAAAGTGTTGTGCCTCGTCCAAAAGGGTGGATAACCATATTTTGCTAAAACGCTTGACAATTCCAGATCTTTGCTGGCCAGGTTGTCGCACAACTCATAAAAATTATGTTGATTAAAAGTTTCGAACATAAAGCAAATTACCGCAAAAGAATATCATACGCAAACCTCAATATCGTCCCGAAAACTACAATTAAGAAAAATATTCGTACAAATTTATTTCCTTTTAGCAACGCCAGCTTTGTGCCAAAATAAGCACCGCCCAAATTAAAAATAGCCATTGGTATGGCATATTGAAAGAGGATATGACCGGTAGAACTAAAATAGATTATTGCCGCCAAATTGGTTGCAATATTTACAATCTTGGCATGAGCACTGGCGCCAATAAAATCAAAACCTAAAACTGCAATAAAAACCAAAATCAAGAAAGAACCTGTGCCAGGGCCAATTAAACCATCATAAAAGCCAATAAGCAACCCAAAAATAGCTGCCATTAAAACCTGCTGTTTAACAGTATGGTTTTTCTCCTGATGGTTACCAAATTGTTTGTTAAAATAGGTATATAGTGCAACAAGAACCAGCACCACCAAAATAATGGGTTTAATGACTGAATTATCAATCCGGCTTACTAAAAAGGCCCCAAGCAATGCGGCAAAAAAAGCAGTGCTGGCACAGGCCGCCAATACTTTCAAATTAAATTTTACTTGTTTTGAATACTTGAAAGCTGCTAAAGTGGTGCCTGCGATCGATGGAATTTTAGTTGTTCCGAGTAATGTAGCTACGGGATAATGAGGTAAAATTAATAAGGTGGCAGGAGTTTGTAATAACCCACCGCCACCTACAATAGCATCTATAAAACCTGCTGCAAAAGCAACCAAGCAAAGCAATACCAGTTCATTAATCATTGATCAGGATTAAGGGATTTAAGGATTTTAAGATCATAATGCCCGTTGATTCTTCCACCTCAATTTCCAATTCCCTATTTTCTATTTCTTAATTTTATTCCCTATTTCCCATTCTCAATTCCCTGTTCTCAATTTCCTATTTCCTAGTTCCTATCCTACATTCTTTCCGGCGAAGTAATCCCTAAAATCAACATCCCTGAATGAATGATATCAGCTGTTTTCTTGCTTAAGTTCAAACGGAATTGTTTAGTTTCTCCTGCTTCGGTTTTAACAATTGGAGGCACTTCGTGATAAAATTTGTTAAACAACTTCGCCAATTCATATAAATAATTAGCCAAACTCGCCGGACTATAAGCTTTAGCAGCAATCTCAATTTCTGCCGGATATTTTGCCAACAAAAGAATCATTTCTAACTCCACAGGCAACATTTCTCCATCCTTCGGACTTGCTGACTTAGCCGTATATTCCGCTTTAGCAAGTAAAGATTTAATCCTCGCATGCGTGTACTGAATAAATGGACCCGTATTTCCCTGGAAATCGATACTTTCCGCAGGATTAAATAATAAGCGCTTTTTAGGTTCTACTTTTAGAAGGAAATATTTTAAGGCGCCTAAACCAATATTCTGATATAAAGATGCCTTATCTTCTTCACTGAAATCATTTGTTTTACCCAGTTCTTCGGTCTTTTCGCGAGCAGTGGTCACCATGCTTTCAATTAATTCATCAGCATCCACCACCGTTCCCTCACGACTTTTCATTTTACCGTTTGGTAAGTCGACCATACCATACGATAGGTGATAAAGTCCTTTAGCCCAGCTTTTACCTAATTTCTCCAAGATTAAAAATAACACCTTAAAGTGATAGTCTTGCTCATTACCAACCACATAAATCGACTCATCCATATTGAAATCGTCGTGTTTCATCTCTGCTGTTCCTAAATCCTGGGTAATGTAAACCGAAGTACCATCAGCACGTAAAACCAATTTCTGATCTAAACCATCAGCCGTTAAATCAATCCAAACTGAACCATCTTCTTTCTTGAAGAAAACACCTTTCGCCAGTCCTTCATCAACGGTATCTTTCCCTAAAAGATAGGTATTACTTTCGTAATAAAACTTGTCGAAATCTACACCAAGGTTTTTATAAGTTACGTTGAAGCCTGCATAAACCCACTCGTTCATGGTTTTCCAAAGTGTAACCACCGCCTCATCGCCTTGCTCCCATTTCAAAAGCATTTGTTGTGCTTCTTTAATCAATGGTGCATTTTTCTTCGCCTCTTCCTCGGTTTGTCCTTCTGCTTTTAAAGCTTCAATTTCTTTTTTGTATTCCTTATCGAAAATCACATAGTATTTTCCGACTAAATGATCGCCCTTTAAACCAGAACTTTCAGGCGTTTCTCCATCACCCCATTTTTGCCAGGCCAGCATTGATTTGCAAATGTGAATGCCGCGATCGTTAACCAGGTTAACTTTTACTACATCGTAACCATAGGCTTTTAGCAATTCGGAAACCGAATAACCCAATAAATTATTACGAACATGCCCCAGGTGAAGTGGCTTATTGGTATTTGGCGAAGAATATTCTACCATTACCTTTTTACCGTTGGATGGATAAACGCCGAAATCAGGTGCTAAGATTTCATCATTAAACTGATTTAAAAAGTAGCTTTCAGCGATGCTTAAATTCAAAAAACCCTTCACTACGTTAAATTTGGTTACGTTTTCTACGTTAGCCACCAGATATTCACCAATTTCGTTTGCAGTTTGCTCAGGCGATTTTTTAGATATCTTGGTAATCGGAAAAACAACTATGGTTACCTGGCCTTCAAATTCTTTGCGGGTTTCTTGTATATTGATCAGGCTTTCAGCAACTTCTTCCTTGTAAAGTTCAAGGATGGCTTTCTGCGCTTCGGAAATAATAAAATTCATGGCGTAAAAATAAGAAAAAAGTCCGAAGTCAGGAGGCGGAAGTCCGAAGTTCAAAAGCAGGTTAAATTTTAGTTTTTTGGAAAGGTGCTGTTGTGTTCATCGGTTTCTATGGCCTTGCTTTCCCTGGCCGTCCGGCAGGCGGGCGCTGTAGTCCCGATTGATTTCGATGAAAAATAGAAAATAGGGAGCTGCCGCTGCGATGAGGTTTTAGCTGTCAGACTTTTGCAAGAAACAAGCTTCGCTATCCAAGCTGCTACCAAATCTCTCCTCACCATTCTCATATCTAAATTTTTCTAATAGATTTGCAATAACTAACTTATTTATGAGCGAGCAAAATCCAAATTTTAAAGTGAGCGTAAACACCGAAATCGGCAGATTGCGTAAGTTGTTAATTCATAGTCCAGATAGCGGATTGGGGAAAGTGGTTCCATCAAAAGCGCAAGATTGGCTTTTTGAAGATATTGTCCACCTCGATACTATCCGAAAGGGCGAATATGATTATTACATTAAACTCCTGATGTATTTCTTAGATCCTGAAAAAATTAAAGGAAAGCTTGCTCTAATAGATTCGGAAGAAGGAAACAGAAATTTTTACAAACCCAATCATCCCGATTTTCACAACTCAAATTCAGTAATAGAAATTCAAAATCTATTAAGTGAAATGTTGGAAAACGAATCTATCCGCAAAAAATTAGTGGCTGCTGTTTGTGCCATTGAAGGTTGTACTTACAAGGTGCAAATGCAATTGACGAATACTGATCCGAAGGAATTGGCGGAGATTTTTATTTCCGGAACTTTGGCCAACGATACGATGATCTTTGCGCCTATTCCGAATTTGATTTTCACTCGAGATGTGGGTACAACGATCAATAACCACATTTTATTAAACAAACCGGCAAAAAAAGCCCGCGTTCGCGAAACGCTTCTGATGCGTTATATTTTCTTCAACCATCCATTATTTGCCGACTATCAAAATAAGGTGCTCGAGATTCCTGATGTTACCATGCATTTCCTGCGCCCAGGCGATGAACCGGCTTTTAGCACTACCCTGGAGGGTGGCGATGTGATGATGGTAAGTGAAAACCATGTGTTGATCGGTTGCAGCGAGCGTACCTCTGAGCATGGCGCAAACGAGGCGATAAAATTGTTGTTTGATAATGATGTGGTAGAAAAAGTAACGGTGGTGAAAATCCCGAGCAAACGCGATTACATGCACTTAGACACCGTTTTTACGCAAGTTAAACGCAATACCTGGGTTATCCTGAACTCTATTGCCCATTCACCTAAATACAATCCATACGAACCGATAAATTTTTTAAAGGAGCCCGAAAAATTGGAAGCCACAACTGCAATTCAATTTACAAAGGGAAATCCGCAAGAACCAAAACATTTTGAACACGTAGAGGCTTTGTTGAATGATATTAGTCAGAACGATTTAAAGAGCAGTGAGCCAACCAAAATCATTTACAGCGGAAATAACCAATTCCCATACGATTCCAGAGAGCAATGGACGGATTCCTGTAACTTGCTGGCAATAAAAGAAGGTGTTGTTTTGGGTTACGATAGAAACGATAAAACTGTAGAAGCATTTAAAGCAGCTGGTTTTGATGTAGTTGATGTGAAAGATTTAATTCAGGATTTGGAAAGTGGCAAAGTAAATGCAGAAACCATCACCGATACTTTAATTTTAATGCCATCAGCAGAGCTTTCTCGTGCCCGTGGAGGTTTCCACTGTATGAGTTTACCGATATTGAGAGACCGTTTAAGTTGAAAGTAAAAAGTTTAAAGTAAAAACACTACGTCGAGAATTTTTAAACTTTTAACTTTACAATTTAACTCCTATGCAGACAACCAATCACCTCCTAATGATTCGCCCGGTTGATTTTAAATTCAATGAGCAAACTGCGGGCAATAATAAATTTCAGGTAGCCTCAACTGAAAGTGATATACAAAGCCAGGCTTTAAAAGAGTTTGATGGTTTTGTAGATCTGTTGAGAAAAAACGATGTTGATGTTACCGTTGTAGATGATACTTTACAACCTGAAACACCAGATTCTATCTTCCCTAATAATTGGGTTTCTTTTCATGATGATGGTACGATTTATCTTTACCCCATGTTTTCTGAAAACCGAAGATTAGAGCGCAGAAAAGAAATATTGGATGGATTGACAGAAAAATTTGAGGTAAATAATGTGAACGATTTAAGTTTCTACGAAACTGCGAATATTTTTCTTGAGGGTACAGGCAGCATGGTTTTGGATCGTGCTAACAAAATTGCGTACGCTTGCCTAAGCATTCGTACAGAAGTAGAAGCATTTAACAATTTCTGTCAGTTGGCTGGGTACAAATCAGTTATATTTAACGCTCTTGATTCGAGCGGATTTCCAATATACCATACCAACGTGATGATGTGCATCGGAGATTGTTTCGCTGTTATTTGCTTTGATTCAATTGCAAATTTGTATGAACGCGATTTTGTCCGCAAAGTACTTAAACTAACTAATAAGGAAATTATTAACATTAGTTATGATCAAATGAATCACTTTGCTGGAAACATGTTACAGGTATCTAACGCACAAGGCGAAAGTCTGTTGGTAATGTCAGAGCAGGCCTATTTATCATTAACAAAGGATCAAATCAGTGCCTTAGAAAAATATTCACGAATTATTTATGCACCGATTTATACCATTGAAAAAAACGGTGGCGGCAGCGCAAGGTGTATGTTAGCAGAAATTCATTTACCGGAGAAATCACAATAGGTTTTCGCTTAATTTATTTCCCGCTCACCTCCACGTCATTGCGAGGCACGAAGCAATCATAATGCGACAAAAGGCAAACTTGTTGTTATAAGATTGCTTCGTTCCTCGCAATGACGACCGCCTTAAACTATAGCTTATTTTCGCATGATTATCTCCCGCTGATTACGGAGATTTACGCAGATCACTGTATTATCTGCGTAAATCATTTTAATCTGCGGGCTAATCTCACCTCCACATCATTGCGAGGTACGAAGCAATCCTAATGCGACAGAAAGGCAAAACTATAGTTATAAGATTGCTTCGTACCTCGCAATGACGACCGCCTTAAACTAAAATTAATTTTCGCTTAATTCATTTCCCGCTCACCTCCACGTCATTGCGAGGCACGAAGCAATCCCAATGCGACAGAAAGGCAAACCATAGTTGTAAGATTGCTTCGTACCTCGCAATGACGACCGCCTTAAACTATAATTAATTTTCGCTTAATTTATTTCCCGTTGATTACGGAGATTTACGCAGATCGCTGTATTATCTGCGTAAATTATTTAAATCTGCGGGCTAATCTCTAACCTACACGTCATTGCGAGGTACGAAGCAATCCCAATGCGACAGAAAGACAAAACTTTAGTTGTAAGATTGCTTCGTACCTCGCAATGACGACCGCATTTAAAACGCTATCAGCTGGTGTCTTCACCAGCCGAGATACAATGCAGTTCATACCACAATTAATTACAGATAGTTTTAGTACTTTCGCCGAAAATTTATAATCAATATGTCTTTAGCACAAGAATTACAAACCCGCTCGGGAAACAAATGCGAACTTTGCACATCAGAGAATAGTCTAAGTGTTTATGAAGTTCCTCCAATGAGCAATGCCAATAGCGATAACAGCATTTTAGTTTGTAAAACCTGTCTAAATCAAATTGAAAAAACAGAACAGTTAGATGCCAACCATTGGAAAATACTCACAGAAACCATGTGGTCAGAATTTGCACCTGTGCAAGTGGTGGCCTGGAGAATGCTAAGCAGATTGAGAAATGAAGGTTGGGCATCAGATAGTTTGGATATCTTATACCTGGAAGATGAGACGTTGGAGTGGGCAAAAAAAACAGGCGATCATGAAATGGATGGAGCTGTCGAATTTCATCAGGATAGCAATGGAACTCGGTTATATGAAGGCGATACTGTTGTCCTGGTTAAAACTTTGGATGTTAAAGGCTCGACTTTAAGTGCAAAATTAGGCACAGTTGTGAAGAACATTCGTTTGGTTCATGATAATACTGAACAAATTGAAGGGAAAGTTGAAGGCCAAACCATTGTGATTTTGACTAAATACTTAAGAAAAGGCTAGTCAATCGTCATCAAATTACAATGATGAGTTCGCTATAAACTCAAGAATGTATTTGTACAAATCATTGCCCCCAAATATCATCTGACTAATCATTGGAACGTGGCTTTTGCCTTTAATTTCCTTCATTTCTACAGAAACTTTGTTGGCTTTTAATTTTTGGGAAAGTCTCGGCGTTTGAATCTTTATGGCATTATAAGTTGTTCCGCCGTATAGAAGCAAATGTGGGTTTTTGATATTATTCACGTAGTTTAAGGGAGACGCCAACTTCCAAGCCGCGGGTTTATCGGTAAATGTTCTCAAAAAATCGAAATAATAATCATCCTTTTCCGCTTCGGTTAAATATTCAAAAATATCGAGTCCAAAGGGATCATTCAAAACCACGCCCTTAATAGGATTTTTGATTCCAGCATGTTGAAAATATTGTGGATCTGAATTAATCAGTTCGCCTAAGTGGGCACCAGCAGAATGGCCCATTACAAAGATATTCTCTTCACTCGCGGAATATTGCGATATATTTTGCTTCACCCATTTCACAGCCAAAGCACAGTCATTAGCCATTTTTTGATATTGCGCTTCAGGTGCTAAAGGATAATTAATAATGACCGTAACCACTCCTTTTCTAGCGAAATTTCTACCAAGCCACCAATACGTTTCCTTTTTTCCACTGCTCCAAGATCCGCCATGTATGAAGATTAAAACAGGCTTATTTTTAACACTATCATTTTTATAAAAGATATTTAGCGTGTTATTTTCTTCGGCATTGCCAGCATAATTTATGTTTTTGGCTGTTTTTATTTGTGCTGAAGCTATAAGGGCTTGAAACAAGAACATTAGTAAAAGGAAGTATTTTGTCATGCCGAAAATGATCTAACGATTCAATGGTGAATAAACGAAATTGTTGTTCATACAGATTTATTCTCGATAAAAAAGGGAATAAGGAAATGGGGAATAGATTAGGTTTTCAAGTCGAGTTGTGCGCTATTTTGGAGCCATTAACTATTTCCTATTAGCCATTTGCTATTTCTTATTCACTATTTCCTATTCCCTTTGCTCCCATTCCCTACGCACCCATCCGCGATTAAGCCTTAATCAATGGATTTTTCTCTTTCGCAAATAAATCAAAAACCTTTTTATCTACAAAAGCCGGGAACAACTTGTTCATCCAAACCGCTAACTTACCTTGACCAGTCATTACTAGTGTTCGTTTGCGTTTTTCAATTCCATCAGCAATTATGCTTGCTACTTCTTCAGAAGTCATCATTTTGCCTTCATCCATGCTCGTTTCACCATGTGCGGCTCCATCTTTTGATAAGGCGGTTACACGAATATTGGAAGCTGTAAATCCCGGGCAGGCCACTAAAACATTTACACCGGTTTTTAAAAGTTCGGTACGCAAAGATTCCATGAAGCCATTCATAGCAAATTTTGATGCCGAATAACCTGTTCTTCCCGGTAAACCGCGATAGCCTGCTATTGATGAGATGCCAACAACGGTTCCTTTCGCTTTCAAGATCTCTGGCAAGGCGTATTTTGTACAATAAACCGTACCCCAAAAATTAACATCCATTAAATTTTTCAGTACCGATAAATCTAAATCATTAAATAAGGCACGCATAGATAAGCCTGCATTGTTCACCAAAATATCTATCCTTTGGAAAGAAACCAACGTTTGTTTGATAATTAGTTCGCAATCGGCTTCTTTACTTACATCCGCCTGAACGGCAACCGCTCTAATGCCATATTTTTTTTCTAGCTCTGCTGTGATTTCGCATAGCGTAACATATTGGCGGGCAGCTAAAACCAGGTTTGCGCCACGTTTAGCAAATTCTTCAGCACAAGCCCTTCCAATTCCGCTCGATGCGCCTGTAATGATGATTACTTTATCTTTTAGGTTCATATTAGTATCTAGTAAAGGAAATCAAGACTTGACCCCTTCTAATTCATTTTAAAATAATGGGTTGCCTCGGCCACTTTATCGGTGTTGACGATATCTGCACCCAATTCGCGAAGCATTTTCCAAGAAGTTTCATTGTCTGGAGCGCCCCAAAAGCGAAAAGGTAATCCTAATTTATGAGCATTATCAATCGATAATTTCAATTTCGCTTTGTCTATTTCTGAAATCTCTCCTTCCCCTTTCCACTTCGAATATTTCGCAAAATTATCGCTGATCATTACGATTTTCTGCAAATCTGCGGCAGAGTAGTTAAAATTTGGCAATCCATCAAAGTATAAATTGGCCCAGTCGAAATTAGTTTCCGGACGATTACCAGTGATGACCACAACTGAATTTCTTCCCTGCCTGCCGAAATCTTTTTGATATTTTTTTAGCGTCTTGATTAAAGCTTTGGAAGTTAAATTCCAGTCATCTTTAATATCAATTACCAGATGGATCGTGTAATAATCTTTCGTTTTGGAAAACCTGGAAAGCGGCTTGAGATATAAATTTTCTAAAGTATTACCAGCTCTTATTTCTTTCTTGCTATGCGCCACCATTAATGAATCGCCTATCAAGAATACATCAGCTTCAATTGAGAACGCTTTATTTTCAATGGCCTCAAAAAAAGGACGTTTGTGCGTGTAATCATTATGAGAATGGATTTTAACTTGTGCGATAACAGCAAAATTGAATCCGATGGCTACCAATAAAATAATAAACTGTTTTGCCATTATTTCATCATTGCAGTTTCATAAGGCACACGGGTAATAATCGATCGGCCTAAGGTAATCTCATCTGTATATTCTAATTCTCCGCCAAAAGCAATGCCTCTGGCAATTGTAGTTACAGGGACGTTAAAATCCTTTAATCTTTTGTAAAGATAAAAAAGTGTCGTATCGCCTTCCATGTTCGGACTCAGTGCCAATATCACTTCCTTAATATCACCAGCTGAAACTCTTTGCACTAAACCATCAATGTATAAGTCTGTTGGTCCGATACCATCCATAGGAGAAATTAAACCGCCCAAAACATGGTAAACACCGAAATATTGCCCGGTATTTTCAATTGCCATCACATCCCTGGTGTCTTCTACAACACAAATCGTTTCCTTATCACGCTTGTGCGAAGTACAAATTTCGCAAATCGTATGATCGGAAATGTTATAGCAAATGCTGCAGTTTTTAATTTCCTGCTTAAGCTTAATTAATGTGTTTCCAAACTGGTTAACCTCCTCCTGTTCCTTATTTAAAAGGTGCAAAACCAATCTCAACGCCGTCTTTTGCCCAACACCCGGTAATTTCGAAAATTCGTTTACCGCATCTTCAAGCAGTTTGGATGAAAAATTCATGCACAAAAATATACAAAATGGTTGATAAAAAATGTTGTCAAAAGCAAGACAAATTTATTTTTTTGGAAAGCAATACCCGTAGTTCTTAGGCTCCATCAGTCCTGCCATTTGCTGCAATCTTTTGGTAAACATTGTCATTCTGAGGAACGAAGAATCTGTTTCATCGGTGGCAGATGCTTCGTACCTCAGCATGACCGCATATCCAAGGTTGCTGCAACCAAAAGGATTTCCGCTCCTGTCAGGTTTGAAATAGTAAGGTAAACCGAAGTAATTTAAACCCGGCCGAAGTGGGCACGAAACCCGATTTTTTCGGGTGAGTAAAGCGAAGGACGGGACTAATTAGCCGATGAAAACTGAAACCTGATTTCCAAATCAAAATATTGATTATAAAAATCGTTTTCTTTACATTTAACACCTTAAAACAAAACTATGTCGCCAACCATCCTACTGTGCTTTTTAATTGGTTATTTTTTAGTACTGATTGTTATTTCTTTCGTCACCTCCAAAGATTCATCTGATAATAATTCCTTTTTTGTTGCCAACAGAAACTCGAAATGGTACTTGGTTGCCTTTGGAATGATTGGAACAGCACTTTCTGGAGTAACATTTATTTCAGTACCTGGCGAAGTTGGTGCACCTGCAGGAAATCAGTTCCAATATTTTCAGTTCGTTTTGGGTAACGCAGTCGGATTCATTATCATTTGTACGGTACTTTTGCCACTCTATTACCGAATGAACCTGACCTCAATTTACAGTTATATTGAGCAACGTTTAGGTCATTACAGCTACAAAACAGCAGCTTCTATATTTCTTTTAAGCCGTACACTGGGTTCGGCAACACGGTTGTATCTGGTGGTAATTGTTTTACAGCGCTTCATTTTCGATAATTACGGCGTTCCATTTTGGTTAACAGTGTTAATTTCATTGGCCCTAATATGGTCTTACACGTTTAAAGGCGGTTTAAAAACTATCATTATTACAGATACTTTGCAAACGTTTTTCTTAGTATTATCTGTTTTTTTAACCATTTATTTTATTTGCAGCAGCTTAAATTTAAGCATTCCGCAAGCATTTGAAACGATAAAAGACAGCAGTTATTCGAAAATATTTTTCTGGGATGATTTCCTAACCAATAAGTGGTATTTCAGCAAACAGTTTATCGGAGGTATTTTCGTAACCATCGCCATGACGGGTTTAGATCAGGATTTAATGCAGAAAAACTTAAGCATGGGCACCATAAAAGAAGCGCAAAAAAACATGTTCACTTTTACAGGTGTGTTTGTAATTTTAAATGTTTTCTTCTTAAGCGTGGGTGCTTTATTGTATATCTTCGCCGCTAAAAATGGCATTGAGATTCCTCTTGACCATATTACGGGGAAACCTCGTACCGATTTGTTATTCCCTGAAATTGCATTGAACAACCTGGGCGCAGTACCTGCCATTATATTTATGTTAGGCTTAACCGCAGCTACTTTTGCCACCACCGATTCGGCACTGACTGCTTTAACTACCTCGTTTTGTGTAGACTTTTTAGGGATGGCAAAAGCCGAAAATGTAAACGCTAAAGATGCTGTAAAAAAACGCCACACTGTTCACGTGGCTTTTTCAATTTTAATGTTTCTGGTTATTATCGTAATCAATGCACTAAATAGTTCATCAGTAGTCAGTTTAATTTTCACTATTGCCTCCTACACTTACGGGCCACTTTTGGGCCTTTACAGTTTTGGTTTGTTTGTAAAAAAACGTGGCTTGCACGATAAATTAGTACCAATAGTTTGCATTTTATCCCCTTTTTTATGTTACTTGCTTTCAAGCTATTCAAAAGAAATTTTAGGAGGC
This sequence comes from Pedobacter sp. AC163, assembly GCF_979258665.1. Classification (NCBI taxonomy): domain Bacteria; kingdom Pseudomonadati; phylum Bacteroidota; class Sphingobacteriia; order Sphingobacteriales; family Sphingobacteriaceae; genus Pedobacter; species Pedobacter sp. AC163. The sequence continues at coordinate 1,226,009 of NZ_OZ409872.1, forward strand.
TATGTTTTTAGTGTTGAACTGATTTTAATTAACGGTTTAATCACATTTATCGGCTTGCTTTTAATCAGCAAAAAAACTGATGCGCAAACCAAATTTTAATATTAGAATACAGTATATATGACGAGTGAAGAAAAAATTAGAAGCGCTTTTGAAAATAAAGATTGGCAGGAAATAAAGGTAACCGACTCCTGGCAAATTTTTAAAATAATGGCCGAGTTTGTAGATGGTTTTGAGAAATTGGCTAAAATTGGTCCTTGTGTTACCATTTACGGATCTGCCCGTACTGCAGAAACGAACAGATATTATCAGCTTGCCGAACAATGTGGTAAATTACTTACCGATCGCGGTTATGGGGTAATTACCGGCGGTGGTCCAGGGATTATGGAAGCTGGTAACAAAGGTGCACATACAAACGGCGGAAAATCTGTAGGTTTAAATATTGAGTTGCCGTTTGAGCAATTCCACAATAAATATATCGACCACAATAAGTTATTGGAATTCGATTATTTCTTTGTCCGTAAAGTAATGTTTATGAAGTACAGTCAGGGTTTTGTGGTTTTACCTGGCGGTTTTGGCACCATGGATGAGCTTTTCGAAGCATTAACGCTGATTCAAACGGGTAAAATAGCCCGCTTCCCAATCGTATTGTTGGGTAAAGATTACTGGAGCGGATTAATCGACTGGATTAAAGGAACAATGCTGCAGAAGGAACACAACATACACGAGGAAGATTTAAATTTATTCCGCCTTGTTGATACTGCTGAAGAAGCTGCCGAACACATTTTTAGGTTCTATGATAAGTATGTGCTTAAACCGAATTTTTAATCAGAATCAAAGGATTATTGACCAGAATTGAAGGGATATAAGATTCCCAAGATTTTGGACGTTAAAAAATTAAACCAGAATTACAAGATTTTACTTTGGGGTTTTATTTAGTGAATTAATCATTCAAAATTCAGTAATTATAAAAAGTGCTTGTTCTGCAGGCACTTTTTTTATGTTTAACATTTTGGTGTAACAACTTAGAATAACTTTAATCTAAATCGAAACATATTTCAAATGGCCAAGTTTATTGATTGGAAAAGCAATTGGTTTAACTCAAATTTCGAATTGTTTATTGAAGGAGTACAAAAAGGTGCAATTACATTTAGCACCTGGAAAAGTGATGCAGAAGCTACATTAGAAAACGAAAGCTATTTTTTCAAAAGTGTGGGATTTTGGAAGCCAAAAACAAATATAATTGACCAGAAAACGAATAAGGTTTTTGGGGTGATTACTTACGGTAATTGGAAATTCGAAGCAACAATTAATATGGAATCTGGAGCCGAATATGCCTGGAAACCGACCAGTTTTTGGAAATCGCAATGGTTGTTATCCAATAATAACAATACAAACATCATGTACAGTGCTGGTAAAAGAATGGGTTCGATAACAGCTGACACTGACAATAAATTGTTAATCGTTGCAGGATTATTTATTAAACAAATTTACAATAGAAGAGCGGCAGCAGCTGTTTGATAAATCGTTAATAGTAAGTTAGGATATAGGAAATTATAGCACCCTGTGGAAATGGAAAGGATATTAAATTGGAGAAAAGGGTTATTTGATAGTAATTATCAAGTATTTGAGGGTACTTACCTAAAATTTTCGATCAATTTTAGTTCATTAAAAAATTCGGCAATTGCCACCACTCAAAAAGGGATTTATTTATTGAGAAGTGATGGCTATAGCAATCCCGAAACCAAAATTTTAAATAGTAATCACGAGCTTCTAGCAACCATTAGATACGATTGGCTTGCATTTAAGGCGAGAGTAACGTTTGCAAATGGCGACAATTTTGATTGGAGTTATCAAAACAGCTGGTTAAGCAGGTGGTCGCTAAATAACCATACAGATACACAAATTATTTATAATTCATCTACCAGCAATGGCTTAATTCACGGCAATACCGACGATGACATGCTTTTTTTTATCGGCTTATTTATTCGAGAATATTATTCCAGAATTCTTTATGCGATGGTTTTAATCGTGCTTTTCATGTCTTTTATCCGTAATGTTTTCTACTAAAATTTCTTTGATTCTCTCTGTCGGGCGGGCAATCACGGCCTTATCTCCCGAAACTATAATCGGTCTTTCTATGAGAACAGGATTTTTCACCATGGCATCAATCCATTCTAAATCGGTTAAGTTTTTACCCTTATAATTTTCGATGTAGATTTTCTCTGTCTTACGAATCAATTCAAATGGCTTAATACCAAGTTTTTTGACTAGTTCAATTAATTGCGCCTTGTTTGGTGGAGTTTCCAGATAATAGATTACTTCAAAATCTCTATTACTATTTTCCAGTTCCCGTAAAGCCTGGCGGCTTTTGGTGCATCTGTTATTATGATAAATCTGAATCATTCTTACTCGAATTATAAACCGCTAACACCACCGCTCACTACCAATTTCATGGCATCTCCTGCGCTCATTTTTAAATCCTTAACCTTATCTCTTTTCACAATACAAAGCTGACCAGCAAATGAATAAGACAACGGAAAATAAACGGCGACATCGTCAGGAAGATCGAGTTTATGCAAATCATTTTGGGTTAAAAACCCAATTTTTTTCATTCCACCTTCAACTTCAACCAATACCGGATGATTAAATTTTTTCTCATCACCAACAAAAGCTTCGGTTAAATCTTTAATAGATGAATAAATGAAATTAAGCAAAGGCAAGCGATGCATCATGCGCTGAAACCAGTTATACATCGGCTCGGTTACCAAATTGGTTACGAAGATACCAGCCAATAAAATAATGGTTACAACAGTTAGTAAACCCAGACCCGGAATGTTTCTGCTTTCGCCTGTACGGGGATTTACACCCAGAATATTGTTTACATTTAGCCAGCTATCAACAGTTGTAACTGCCCAAACTACAATAAAAATGCTCACAGCGATGGGCACAACAATTAATAAACCTTTAATTAAATAGTTTAAAATGGCTTTCCCTACTCTGTTCATGCTGCAAATTTATTCAAAATTGTTCAATAGTTCATTAGTTAGCATGATGGATAAAATTTAAATGTTCATTAGTCATTGGTCATTGGTTCATTAGTTAGCATGGTGGATAAAATTAAAGTTCATTAGTCATTCGTCACTGGTTCATTAGTTAGCATGATGGATAAATTTAAAGGTTCATTCGTCATTGGTTCATTAGTTAGCATGGTAGATAAATTTCAATGTGTATTGGCACACATGCAATTATGCATCCAGACTGATGAACTAGTGCACAAATGACTAATAAACTAATTACCAATGAACTAATTACTAATAAACTAACCTATTCATAAAAATAAACCCTCTTTACCCGCTGTGAAATATTTGTAAGGATTTCATAAGGAATCGTGTTGATATCGTCTGCAAGCTGCATAATAGTATGTTCCTGATTGAAAACAATGGCTTCGTCTCCAGCTTTTACATCGAGGCCAGTAACATCCAGCATCGTCATATCCATGCAAATGGAACCTATGGTCGGCACCAAATGTCCATTGATGAGCATTTTACCTACGCCATTACCAAAAATACGGGCATAGCCGTCAGCATAACCGATTTTTACCGTCGCTATTTTTCCCCCATTTGGCATCACTCCTCTCCTGCTATATCCAACCGTTTCGCCCGCCGTTAAGGTTTTAACCTGCGTTACGGTTGTTTTAAGTACCATTACCGTTTGTAAGCCGCGGTTATTAGCTAAAGCAGCGTCGAAACCATATAAGCCTATTCCTAAACGAACCATATCCATTTGTCCGTTTGGCCAGCGGCTAATTCCCGACGTATTGGCAATATGAAGTAAAGGTTTGTAGCCTAAAACTGCTATCAGTTGTGTAGCAATGGAATTGAATTTTTCAATTTGTTGTTCAGTAAAACCATCGTGAAGGGCTTCTCCGCTTGCTACCAAATGAGAAAATATACTTTTAACGCTTAGCCGTTGCGAATTTTGTAAGCATATTGCTAAATTCTCCATATCGGCAGATTCAAATCCCAATCTGTGCATACCACTATCAATCTTAATATGAATAGGGTAATCGAAATCATAATCAGAAAGTGCATTCAAGAAGCTATTCAAAATTTCGAGACTATAAATCTCAGGTTCTAACTGATGTTTAATGATGGCTTCAAAAGCAGATTCTTCAGGACTCATCACCATAATAGGAAGTGTTATTCCCGCTTTGCGAAGGGCAATTCCTTCATCGGCATAGGCCACAGCCAAATAATCAACTTTGTGAAACTGCAATAAATTGGCAATTTCAAAACTTCCACTTCCGTAAGAGAAAGCCTTAACCATGGCCATAATTTTAACACCGGGTTTTATTTTCGAACGATAGAACTGCAGGTTGCGAACCATGGCATTCAAATCAATCTCTAAAACCGTATCATGGATTTTTTGAGTAAGCAATTTACTAATCCTTCCAAATTCATATCGCCGAGCGCCTTTTACTAAAATGGTTTCATGACTGAATTGTAAACCTGGAAATGCTTCAATGAAAGCATTTGTCGTTTCAAAAAACTGGGCTTCGGTGTTAAAGAGGCTTTCATATTTTGAAATGTGTGGGCCGATCCCGATCAAACGATTCACTTTCTTCTGCATCAATAAATCAGCAATTTCGGTATATAAATCCAGATCGTCCTGACCCGTTTCAAATAAGTCAGAAAGAATTACGGTTTTCTTAGGATGTTGATTCTGTTGATTGAGAAAATCTAGTGCAATGGCTAACGATGAAATATCCGCACTGTAAGAATCATCGATGATGGAGCACTGGTTAATGCCATTCTTAAGTTCCAAGCGCATACTCACATGACTTAATTTTTCCAAACGAAGATCAGCCTGTTCTGCAGAATAGCCTAAAGCGAGCAAGGTTGCCCAACAAATCATGCCATTTTCTATCGATGCCTTATCCTTAAAAGGTAACATGCATTCAATTTCCTGATCTTGATAAATCGCTCTTAAATAGCAATTCCCTTCAATCGGTTCAACAGCAGTAATCCGCAAATCGGCCATTTGGTTAGTGCTCCAACTAAAATGTTTTTTACCCGGTAAATCTTTTTCGTTGATTTCTGTCGTGTATTCTGGCGAATAGATCAGCAGATCCGTATTTGTAAATAACTTTAACTTTTCGGTCAGCTTTTCTTTTCTCGAACTAAAACCCTCTGCATGAGCTTCTCTAACATTGGTTAAAATTCCGATTTCAGGTTGGATCATTACGGATAATGTTTCCATCTCGTTCACTGCAGAAATACCTGCCTCAAAAATTCCTAAATTATTATCTGCGTCGATTTGCCAAACAGAAAGTGGAACACCGATTTGTGAGTTGTAACTCTTCGGACTACGAACAATACTGTAATCGCTAGCCAAAAGTTGATACAACCACTCTTTCACAATGGTTTTTCCGTTACTACCGGTAACGCCGATACAGGTTAAATCAAATTTATTTCGATGATAAATAGCGAGTTTTTGTAATGCACTTAATGCGTTATCAACTAACAGGAAATTACAATCAGGATATTGTTGTAAATAGCTCGTGTCGGTAATCACAAAATTTCTGATCTCCTTGCTGTAAGCATCCTTTATAAACTCGTGTCCATCTCGATGGGATAATAAAGCAAAAAACAAGGAATTTTCAGGAACCAAAACCGATCTACTATCGATTACCAAATGCGTAATTCGTGCTTCTGTATTGAATAAATTTGCATCAGCATTTAAAATTTCAGCTACGGTAGAAATGGTATATATCGGATTCAACATGATATTATATTCAGGAAATTATGGTAATCGTTTTTATTTTTACGAAGTTCACCAATTAATTATGAAAACGGGTAAACAAGAAGCAGCAATATTAGATAAAAAACAGGCATTGGCCAAAGCTGAAAACTTTTGCGCTTACCAGGAACGTTCGCAAAAAGAAGTAAGATATAAATTGGTGGAATGGGGAATGCGTGGCGATGAATTGGAAGAAATTTTATCAGAATTAATCACCAACAATTTTTTAAACGAAGAACGATTTGCAAAGCAATATGCCTCGGGAAAATTCAACATTAAAAAGTGGGGAAGAATTAAAATTAAGCAGGGTTTGAAACTAAAAGGCGTTCCGGATAGAATTTTACAAAAAGCGCTATATAGTTTAGATGACGATGATTATATGCAAACCATAGAAAGTTTAGCCCTAAAAAAAGCAAGAACTTTAAATGAAGTTAATCCTTTAAAACGAAAAATGAAGCTAATGACTTATCTTCAAGGCAGAGGATTTGAAACTGATTTAATTTTAGTGGCACTGAAAGCCAGCAATTTAAACTAAATATTAAATTTTTAATAAAAAATCCCTTGACAGAAATATAAATCTGTCTATATTTGCAACACCAAAACGAAACAGCATATCGGTTTTGTTTAATGCGAAAGTAGCTCAGTTGGTAGAGCACGACCTTGCCAAGGTCGGGGTCGCGAGTTCGAATCTCGTCTTTCGCTCTAAATGCCTTCCTACCAGAGGGCATTTATTTTAAAAGGTTAATCGCCTGCTCGGGTGGTGGAACTGGTAGACACGCAGGACTTAAAATCCTGTGCTTTCAAAGGCGTGCGGGTTCGATTCCCGCCCCGAGTACTTCAAAAAAAATCGAACTAAAGCCATCAACAATGATGGCTTTTTTTGTTGATTCAACTTCTGAAGATGGATAAAAGAAGAATTATCAATCAACAAAAAATAATTTTTAATAATTTTTGAATCTGAAATTTATATTTCTATATTTGCAACCCCAAAGGGAATACAGCGATTGTATTATTCATGCGAAAGTAGCTCAGTTGGTAGAGCACGACCTTGCCAAGGTCGGGGTCGCGAGTTCGAATCTCGTCTTTCGCTCTAAATGCCTTTCCTACCGGAAGGCATTTATTTTAAAACATTAATCAACTCGATTTATCGGGATTGACTAATGCTCGGGTGGTGGAACTGGTAGACACGCAGGACTTAAAATCCTGTGCTTTCAAAGGCGTGCGGGTTCGATTCCCGCCCCGAGTACAATAAACAAATCGAAACTAAAGCCATCAGCAATGATGGCTTTTTTTATGCCTACATTTTTTTGAACTCACCCTTCTCACTAAGATAAGTTAGTCCATAAAAAAAGGCCTTCTTGTTAGGAAAGCCTTGAACTTTTATACAATTTGATAATTTACGTTTACTCTTTTGGGGTAGTTACTTTCTGACTCATTTAAGGATATAAAAGCAGCTTGATTATGAACTTCATTCTTTAGTGCATGTTCATAGTGAAATTGAATAGTTTCTTGATTATTTTTTGGTAAGTTTCTTGTCGCTTCGATTAAAAGGTTCCGATCATTTAAATTCTCTGGCAATAAGGTGATATCGCAATTTCCTTCACTTATTTCTTTAACTAGATATTTCATTTGTTTTTAACATTCGGCTCTTGTGTTAGTCTATTTCAAGAACGGGGCAAAATTAACGCTAGTGAATGTTTTATATGTAATCTAAAAGTTAATTTTAAGCAAAGCATTGTTACATCGGTTCCAACCAAGTTCATCCTATAATAAAAAAACTCCAGATGGTAGATCTGAAGTTTTCAAATGTTTTTCGGTAAATGTTTTTTATTTAAGCAAATATTTTATACTTCTTTCTGAACCTTAGGCTCTTCTGTACCCTCTTGTCCGTTTTTGAATTCTTTAATGCCTTTTCCTAAGCCTCTCATTAATTCTGGAATTTTCTTGCCTCCGAATAATAAAAGGATAGCAACGCCAAGAATTATCATTTCTGGACCGCCAAGTATTGCTGCAATGGTTGAATGTGTCATGTTTTATGGTTTAAGGTTTTTCTGAATGAATCTGTTTGTATATACGTTGATTAAACCATTATGGTTTCCAACAAAAATTAGGATGGAAGATTTAATTGATAATCCACACGCTTCAACAAATCATAAATATCAAAAGGCTTGGAAATAAATCCCTGAGCATTACAAGTCTTATTAATTTCTCCAATTTTTGCATGAGCACTCATCATCAGAACCGGAATATTTTTAGTACTATCAGCCGTCTTTAAACCACTACAAATATCAATACCGCTTCCATCAGGAAGCATTACATCGAGCAAAAATAGATCTGGTTTAAGATTTTTAGCATTTAAATTGAAGTCTTCTATACTTGCGAAACCTGTTACATCGTAATTCTCTTCTTGTAATAAAAGAATAATTACATCCCTAATTCCCTCATCATCTTCTAGCACACACACCCTTTTTCCCATCTCCTTAATTTTATTCTAACCTGATCAATTTTAAATATTTAGAAACCAATTAATTAACCAACAATGAAATGAATTGTTTTTAAAATTTTAGCGCCTATTAGAATAGAATGAGAAAACTGCAGATGAAGGCACTACTTTTTGTTCTTTAATTTCTCCTCTAACATTTTAATAAAGAATCCGCCAATTACACTTCGGGCCGTAAAATTTTGCCTTCTGGCATCTTTGGTTTCATGCCAATCACTCATTGGTACCCTATCTGGCGTTTCAATAGCATAAGTATACACTGGCTCAATTATAGCTTCAAAATCCTTTCTATCCGATGCTAAGGTAGCTGTCCAGGTGATCCAGTCAGATTTCGTATAAGTTTTACGACTATCCAATGGCAAGCCGTATTTTGTCTGTTTTGTTAAATAGAATTTAATTTCTTTATCATAAACCGATTGCGGGAATAAGCCAAGATTTAACACTTTATCCCAAACCAGATTATATTTCTGGCTCCATGTATTTTTGTCGTTAAAAGTTAAGGCATAATGATCACCCGCATCCGCTAACTCCATCCACTTTTTAGCCATCTCTTTGGCCATTTCAGTATATTTATTCCCTGTTGCCGTTTCACCAAGCATGGTTGCCAACATCCCATATCCGCCTAAGGCAACGATCGCTTTAACCGATAAGTTTGCATTTCTGGCCAGGTGACCGGCAAAATCATCAGTGGATAATTGGTTGGCCGGATCTAAACCTTCTTTGCTTAAATACTCTGCCCAAATGCTTAGGGTTTTCCAATGCTTTTTAGCATAACTGGCATTAACTTCGGTTTTAGCAATGGCAGCCATTAAGATTAACATATTTCCCGATTCCTCGATTGGCATATCTTCTCCATAAGTTTGGCCATTTGCTAATGGATAAGTCCCTAAATCATGTGCTGAATAAGGTTTGGTCCATTTGCCGCTTTCGCTGAAATAAAATATTCCGTTCATCATGCCTTTAACCAATTCAGGATTATAAATTAAAAACAAAGGTGCTGAAGGATAAGTAATGTCAACCGTTCCGATAGATCCATTGCTAAAATTTTCTTTAGATAGAAATAGTAACTCGCCACTTGGGCTTTGCACCAATTTGTGGGCAGAAACCGCTTGTCTGTAAGCCAAAATACATAACTGTGCATATTTCTCTCCTCCACTTTTTACAGCATCCTGATGTAATTTCTGATCAAAAGCCTTGCATTTTTGCGTCACTTCAGAATAATGGGCACTGGCCTTTTGCAGCTGGTTCTCGATCGTTTCCTTACCGGTGGTATTCCACCATGGTTTTAAATTGGTATGAAAGTATTGTAAAGAATAGAGGTCATCGTAGCCCAACATCACATAATTTTCCCTTTCTGTAGCCCCCACTTTTCCTAATGGAATAATAGTATTCAAAACCAATTGTTCGCCCTGTAATTCATTTTGTTTGAATTGTTTGCCCGTTAAAAATGTGGTTAATGCATTGCTGACACTTGAAATGTTTTGAATGCTTTTATAACTAGCTGGCGTAGCAACGTACATATAACCCCAATCTATCCTCACGTCATCGCCCGCTCTTTTTAGTATAGGTTGCTCAATGGTACCCGCCCTTAATATAGAAAGGGTTGCAGTGCCATATTTCTTTGCTTCAACCTTCTGGAAAGCACTATGCGTTGCGATATTGGTTGATGCCCCGTAATACAGTTTTACCTCATGTTGTTTTCCATCATTGGCTTTAACTTTAGTGGTGATGTAGGAAACTGGCCTCGAAAGAAGATCCAGATCGTTCATTAAAAGTGGAGATGTGAATGTTAAAGTCAAATCAATTTTACCACACCTAACTGTATAAATGGTTTGTGTAGCATTAAAGGTTAAGCTTTTTTGTATTGCTTCTTCGATCTTTGTGGCATTGGCATCGGTAGGCTCTTCTACTAAACCATAATCTAAAAATGATGGCCCTCCGGTATTTTTGGCATAAACGGCTAGCACATTTTTCCCGGTTTTCAAAAGTGCTTTATCTAAGGGGATATAAACAAATTTGCCCTCCACCTTGGGTACATTGTAAATTTCCTGACCATTTAAGTAAGCTATGGCATTGTCATCATGTTTAATTTTAAAAAAAAGCTTGTCGCTGTTTATATTTTTTAGCGTAAAAACACGTCTTGTCCAAACTTCATCCTTGCTCCATAATGTTCTTACCTGTGATTTTTCACTACCAACTGGCCCCATTCCCTTCTCCCATTTACTATCGTTAAAACCTACATTAAACCAATCTGCATCTGGCTTGCTTTCTGTAAATGACAATTCCATTGGTTTTTCATCGGCGGTAGGTAAAATAGAGCGATAAACTTTTTCTGATTGACCCAGGAAATTATAAATTTTTCCATCAACATTAATCATCCCAGTGAGCGATTGGTTGGCACCAGTCCAGTGTTTGGTTGTACTTTTGTGCAAAGAATCTGATGAGGACCAAATGCTAAAATAAGGATCGTGGGTAATTAAAGGATAAGCTGGTGCCGATCTTTGTTGTGCAAACACAGCTGTATAGCTTACTAGAAGTAGCACTAAAATTTTTCTCATAACATATTTGGTAAAACGTTTAACTAGCATCCAAAGTAAGTAATCAAAGTTTACTTTCGCATTTGTTTTCAATTTGTTACGAAAGAAAAAAATTATTTCAAGAAAATTACACCGGTAATTTGTCGCATCCGCCCTTGCCGGAATGTGATTACTTCAATTAGCTTTACATAAAAATTAAATCTCAAGAAATGGAAACTAAAACACCAATAACAATAGAAGCCATTATTAATGCGCCAGTAGAAAAAGTTTGGAAATACTGGTCGGAACCAGCGCACATTACAAAATGGACCTTCGCAGCGAGTGATTGGCATGCGCCTTATGCCGAAAACGATTTAAAAACAGACGGGAAATTCAAAACCCGAATGGAAGCAAAAGATGGCAGTATGGGTTTTGACTTCGAAGGAATTTACAGCAAAGTAGAAAAGCATAAACTTATTGAATATGGCTTGGGCGATGGAAGGCAAGTGAAAATCACTTTTGAAGAAACAGATGGTAAAACAAAAGTCATTGAAACATTCGATCCAGAAAATCAGAACCCGATAGAAATGCAGCGAGACGGCTGGCAGTCCATTTTAGATAATTTTAAAAAATATACGGAAGAGAACTAACATAAAGAGCGCTTTCAAACCTAGAAAGCGCTTTTTGTTAACCTGTTTTTAGCCAGCCAGTAATGCTCATCCTTTGTTTGTTGGTTACTAAAACCTCATGAGCCAAATCGGCACTTTTAAAAAAAACACCTTTGCCGCTAACTGGAGAAATATTCTGCTGTGCATCATTTTGGTAAATGCGAAGCTCTCCCCCATCCTCAATTTTCCAATCTGCATTTAAATACAGAATTAGTGAATATTGTCGGCTGCCATTGTTTTGAAACTGATCTATATGTTTCTTGTAAAATGCTCCTGGTTGATAAAGCGTGTAGTGAAATTCGTAGCCAGTAATGCCCGTGTAACAAGTATTATTTAAGTGAAGCACAAATTTATCCATCAAATCGAAAAACTCATTTTCGTATGGGTTATTATGTCTCCTATCCAGCCAATAAATTACATCACTCCTAACGAGTTTGTCCTGAACAACAATTTTATTGTTACCAATGCCAGCGCTGAGAAGTTCTTTATTTTGAAAAAGATGAATTAAATTGGTCTTTAAATGAGCAGCGAGAGCGATACTAAGAAAATTTTCTACAACACCAACCTTATCTTCGATATAACTATCTATAAGGCAATCGAATATCTCTGTCAATAAGTCAACGTTAATTAGAACAACACGTTCAAAACATTACAAGGTAGTCTAATTAAAGTATTCCCACGATTTTAATCTTATATATTTGATTGATTTTTAATTCCGCAGCAATGAACTCTATTTTCCCGGCTCAATATTCTACCTTATCGGCAACGGCCTTAAATAAATATCTCATTGACGGTTATCAACTAGAACAGGATACAACTTGTAGCTTACTAATTAGAAATGTGAGCGATACTTAGCTGGTAGAGAACACAAAAGAGCGATACATATTTAAAATTTATCGTGATTCTCACCGCAAAATAAATGAGATAGAAGCCGAAGTGGAGTTATTAAATGTTTTAAAGTCAAACGGAAATTCGGTTTCTCATCCATTAAAAGATAGAAGTGGGAAACAAATACAACAATTTAATGCCATTGAAGGGACACGAAATGGCATACTATTTTCTTGGGCTGAAGGAAACGTAATCATTGACTTGAATGAAGATCATTTAATCACACTTGGTAGAGACATTGCCAAATTACATCAAACCACTGTAAATCTAAAACTTAAGCATCAGCGACAACAATTCAACTTCGAAACACGCTATTAGCGCCATTGAGAACTTTAAAGCCTCATTTTAGAGAAATGGCTGATGAATATGAATATCTTAATGCACTATCTAAAAAGGTAATAGATAAATTTTCATCATTTAATACCTCAAATTTTTCTTATGGTTATTGCCACTACGACTTTTTTCCAAAAAACTTTCACTTTGACAAGGGTGGTAAAATCACTTTCTTCGATTTTGATTTTGCAGGAGAAGGTTATTTAGTTAACGATTTGATGTCGTTTTTGAATCATTTTTTCTTCCATCAATTAAATAACCGGATTACCAAAGAGCAAGCAGAAGTAGATTTCAATATTTTTTTAAAAGCTTATCAAGAAATAAGGACGTTAACCGATGATGAAATATTGGCAATTCCCTATTTAGGAATTAGTTTCCATATCTTTTTTTTAAAATTCTTTTACGATAATTACGATGATTGGTCTAACACATTCTTAACGCCAAGGTATGTAAAGCATCGGGTAGAATTGATAAAAAAATGGGTAGCGCTTTATTGTAACTTTTAGCAAAAAATGTATTAAATATCGCAAGGCTTGGTTATCTTGTGTATAAAAAATCAACCTAAAATGGATCAGAAAATCATTACCCTTTACGACGAATATACCCACAGCCAGGTAAGCAGAAAAGATTTCATGAAAAAGCTTGCGCTTCTTGCTGGTAGCACGGCATTAGCGTTGACTATTTTACCTATGTTAGAAAATAATTATGCTGCTGCAGCTGATTTTAATAGTGATGACATTGAAGTAGAAAATGTTACTTACGCAGGTGTTGATGGTGATATGAAAGCAGTTTTAGCAAAACCAAAAGGCAAAAAGAAGTTGGGTTGTGTTTTGGTTATTCACGAAAACAGGGGCTTAAACCCACATATCATTGATGTAACTAAACGCATTGCAGCCGAAGGTTTCTTAGCGCTTGGTGTAGATGCACTTTCTCCGCTTGGCGGAACACCAGCAGATGAAGATAAAGGGCGGGAGCTAATTGGTAAGCTTGATCCACAAAAGAACCTTCAAAATTATTTGAAAGGACTGGAATATCTGCGCAACAGGAAAGATGGAAATGGTAAAGTAGGTTGTGTAGGTTTTTGCTGGGGCGGTGGAATGGCCAATAAACTTGCTGTTAACGATCCGAAATTGCAAGCTGCTGTAGCTTATTATGGCGCACAAGCTAATGCAGCCGATGTACCGAAAATTAAAGCCAGTTTGATGTTACATTATGGTGGCTTGGATGAGCGCATAAACGCTGGGATTCCTGCCTATGAGCAAGCATTGAAAGAAAACAAAATAGACTACAAAATTTATATTTACGATGGCGTGAACCACGCTTTTAACAATAACACTTCGCCAACTAGGTACAATGAAGCCGCAGCTAAATTGGCTTGGCAACGAACTATCGATTTGTTTAAAAGTAAACTCTCTATTTTAACGAGATAGCGGTTTAAAAAAGATCTGTACGTAGCATTTCTTTCAAAATATTCGATTGTACATCGAAATTATTGAGGTGATTTAGAAAGTTGATATCAGAAATTTTCTGGTAGCTGCTTTCTAATAAATCTTGTACATCCTTAGACATGGCCGTTTTCATCACCGCAGCATTACTTTTCAACTTATCATTTTTGTATTCTAATTCCTGAACAATTCTTTCTCGTTCTGAAAGATTGTTGGAAGTATCGAGATCTTTAAAAACTGATAAATCGCATATCAGGAACAGATTTCTGCTGGGATAAAACAGGAAATAAGTCTTATTATCCAAAAACTTATATACCTCGATAATTAATTCGCCAGATTTTAAACCCAGATGAAACTCTGTTCTAAAATCGAACTTACAAAGTCTTCCCATTAATTTCTTTTCAATCACAGCATACGCATTCGAATAAACATTTTTACCTTGATAATCGACCAATTGTGATAACTGGTCGGCTGTTAAATCGAAATAATAATCGTTTGCGTACTTGGCACTGAATACGTTAATATTTTTTGAGAATGGAAAATCGGTGCTTAGATCAGAGAGATTGTTGTACAGTCGCCTAAGCGATTGGTTTACTTTTAATGTTTGCTTCTGTTTATCTTGCGTGAATTTATTTTTATCATCGAGCGAGCCTGAAATTTTATCAATTAGGGCTTCATTCAGATCAATTTCATCATAAATTAAGGCCACATTTTTCTCATTGCTTTTCTTAATTTTCCGGAGTAAGGCAATAACGCTATCCGTAAATTGTAAATGAAAAAGATCGAGTTTTTCTATTTCCAAATCTTCATTATTGGAAAATAGTTGATGAATAACCTGCGTTCTTAAGAAGATTTTATAAATAATTTCATCATCAAAAAACGCAGAGAGCAACTGTAAACGGTTGATCTCTGCGTTTGATTTATTTAGAATATTTAAACGGTATTCATCCATAGTTTAGTTTAGCTCACCCTCGTCACGTTCTTTTTCAACTCTGCTTCTAAAGTTTTCAATTCACCATCGAGTACTTTTCTGCTTTGTGCCCCAGCTTCATGAATTTGTTTCACTTCGTTTAATGTTTCAATTAACGAAGAGGTTGTCATTTTTAAGGTCTCCAAAGAAACAACAGTTTTTTCATTTTCTTTAGCAACATCGATACTATTTTGTTTTAACATCTCTGCATTCTTCTGCAAAATGGTATTTGTGGTATCCGAAACTTTCTTTTGCATTTCTACATTGGCTTTTTGCCTTTGTAGTGCAACCGCAATGGTTAACTGGTTTTTCCAAACAGGAATGGTTGTAGAAACAATAGATTGTGCTTTTTCTGCAATTGATGTATTGTTATTTTGCACTACCCTAATTTGAGCCAGAGACTGCAACATAATGAAACGAACAATTTTCATATCCGCCAAACGCTTATCCAGGCGGCTGGTAAAATCTCTCAAATCAGCTATCTCATAATCCTGGTAATCTGCAGGTCTGCCTTCCATTTCGGCAAGTTTGAGCTGAAGTTCGTTGTATCTCAACTGACCAGAAATAATTAAATCTTCCATTTGTTTGATGTAGCTTACATTGCTATCAAACATGGTTTGTAAAGCGGTATTATCTTTAATTGAGTTTAACCGACCAGCTTTGATTTTGTTGGTGATCTTATCAATATTATTAACCACCACATCATATTTCTGAAACAGTTTTTTCACATCAACAACCAGATTTTTTAAAAATGGAATGCGAGAGATAAAACTTTTGAAGCCACTTTGTTCCAGTTCAGAAACATCAATATAGTTCAGTTCGGTAAGCAGTTCGTTAATAAGACCGCCCACTTCACCACTGTTGTAAGTTCTTACCGATGCTAAGAAATCGTTACTATATTTCTCCATCGAATTTTGTGCTTCACTTCCATAATTTAAAATGGAATTCACATCAGATGGTTCTAAAGATTTTGCAATCTCTCTATATTTTGCAGTTTCTTCAGTGGTAATTACTTCGAGATTTACATTGCCATCTTTATCCAGTTTAACTGGCGTTAGATTCGGGATCGCTTCGTTTGGGTTGGTTTCCATAGTTATATTTAAGCTGTAAACTATAAATAGTTTTGGGTTACAGTTTTAACCGTTTCTTCTAATTTTTTATCGCGGGTTGGTTCTCCGATGGCATTGAATTTCCATTCGCCATTTTTTTTGTAGAAAACGCCCATAACCATAGATACTGAGCCTTTAAAGGCAGCATCATTTGCAATATCGTAAGTAGCGAAAACCTCATTCACACGTTTGCTGGTGCCTTCGTAAATACGGATAGAAGCAAATGGAATGGTACCAAAGTCATGTCCTCTAAAGCTATTTAAAACAAAAGCTACGTAATTCACATTGGCATCCAATTGAGCTAAATCCAAAGTAATCACTTCATTATCCAGGCCATCGTCGCCACCCATGTCGCCAGTTAAATCATCGCCACTGTGCTTTACCGATCCGTTTTTAGATTTTAAGTTACCGAAATAAACCACCTCTAAAAGTTGCTTACTGTCGTTATATAAAACACAGCTGGCATCTAAATCTACGGCTTCTTTTGATGAACCGAAACCAAACATTCCTTTCTTTTCGATAGCGCCCCAGTTAATACCAACACAAACATTTTGCAGCTTGCTTCCGTTTGATTTTTCTAAATTGAT
Source organism: Pedobacter sp. AC163 (assembly GCF_979258665.1). Taxonomy (NCBI): domain Bacteria; kingdom Pseudomonadati; phylum Bacteroidota; class Sphingobacteriia; order Sphingobacteriales; family Sphingobacteriaceae; genus Pedobacter; species Pedobacter sp. AC163. The sequence goes on from NZ_OZ409872.1 coordinate 1,242,824, forward strand.
TCGCTGACCTTTTTGAAGATTGATTGCCATAATTTTATTGATATTTGTTTAAATAATCCTGTAAACCACCTTTCATTCCCATTCCAACCGCTTCAAATTTCCATTTGCCTTCGCGTTTGTAAATTCTGCCAAACTCAACTGCTGTTTCGATTGAAAAATCTTCTTCCAATTCATACTTCAAAATCACCTCATTGGTTGTGGCATCGAATATTCTTACAAAAGAGTTTCTTACCTGACCAAAGTTTTGTTTTCTGGCTTCAGCATCGTGGATGGTAACCACCACACAAATTTCGCTTACTCTTGGATCAATTTTAGTCAAATCTACTTTCACTTGTTCATCATCACCATCACCATCCCCAGTTAAGTTATCGCCTGTATGTTCCACTGCTCCATCAGGAGAAGTTAAGTTGTTGTAGAAAACAAAATTTTCGTCAGAAACTAATTTTTTCTGATCGTTTAAAATAAAAATCGAGGCATCTAAATCGAATGCAGCACCAGTTGAAGAGCTGTTGGTATCCCAGCCTAAACCGATTGTAAATTTAGGTGCATCAATGTTTTCTCTTTGTCCTTTTTGCAAGTTAATAGCCATATCTTAAATTAATTTATAGTTGTTATTTTTGATGTAATTTTTAATTTGATGTAAATTTTTGGCGTAAGCTTCAATGGTATGATAGCCATTTCCTAGCGCCAAATCGTACAATTCGTTTATAAAATCGCCATTTCTACGTTCGAGGAAGATGCTAAAACTTTCTGAAGCGGTATTGAGAATATACTTAACAATTCTGGTGTTGAAACAAAAATCCCCTCCATCTATAATTTCCTCCAAATCGAAAATTGATTTGATTTGGTGGTAATTTAAGAAATTCTCTACGTTTGGATGAATGTTTTTATTCACCAACTCGGCAAAGTAGAGCATATGCATTTCATTTGATAAGCCATACGCTTTAGCCATTTTCAAAATCATTCGCTCATGGCTACCCGTTATCCTGATATCATCGAGAAATAATAAGGTTTTTCCAACCAGAAAATCTTTATCAATGTGAAAAGAATCATTGCCGATCAGGCTTAAACGTTCTTCGGCACTTAGCTCGCCATAATCTTCCTTGTAAGTAACCGTTCTGTGCACTTTGGTTTCTTGTACCTGCAAGCCTCCGTTTTCTACCAACCAGCGATTTAGCTGAGAAACGAAATAGTTTTTCATCGCAAAGGTAGCTGTGGGAATAAAGCTGTACGGACTTGAAATGACCACAATTTGATCAGTAATTAAATTATCAGCCAGGTAATATTTAATAAATCCGTCTGCCAAATCCTTACCAAATGATTTTGCAATGAAGTTATCACCAAATTTAAAACGACTGTAATGATCGGGATTGAAGCCAAAATCGGCTGTGTTATCAATTTTGTGAAGTGAGTACGTGTAAGGAATCATGAAAGTAACGTTAAAATAGATTGATTATTGGAGTTGATCAACATACTTTGTATACCCATTGCACTAGCGCCCCGAATATCAGCATGCGGATTATCCCCAACATGAATAATGTGTTGTAAATCAAGCTCGGGATGTTTGCTTCTATCAATGTTGTTTAACATCAATTCGAAAAATTTAGGGTTTGGTTTTGATAGCCGTACCTCATCAGAATACAATTGAAAATCGATAAATTGATCTATCTGTAAATGATGAAGCACTTTTTTTAAGGTGTTTCCTTTGATGAATCCTGTATTACTTAAAATATTGGTAGAACTTAAATTGCTTTCTTTTATTTGAGACAGAACGGGTAAACAATTTTCACAATACACAAGCGGCATGTGTTCAAAAAGCAGCTCTTCCATATCATTGTAAATCTTCTCTAAACCTACCTCGTTAAAAGCAAAACTGAAATCGTTGATCATGCTAATCACCATGAGGTACATTTCATCAGCATCAACATTTTTACCGGTTTTTTCGTTAATGGCATTCACCATCAAATCTACCTGGCGAAAAATAGCACCGACCTCATCCATACTTTTTTGCTTTGCATTAAACTTCGCATGAAAGTATTTGGTTCTTTCGAGTTTAAACGTTGGGTTTGATTTAATCAACGTTAACCAAAGATCGAATGAATAATGTTTGTAAAAAGCCATTGCGCCTATTTCCTAATCTGTGTTATAAAATTCTAATATTACAAAATTGATTGTAGAACTAGAAATATTTGATTGTAAGTTTTATCACAGATAAGCTTTGTTTTTGATATTTAGATAGAGCAAAGAAACAAAAATATTGAACTTAAATGCACTCAACCAAAAATTTATTATACCGTTTAGAACGAAGATTGGTCCTTCTGTTACAGATTAACAATAATTTAATTTAGGCTTAACTGATAGACAGATCCTTTTTCTCCAGCCAAAATGATAGCCTTGCCTTTTTTACTTCTTTGAATAGCATTAAAACTTTGATCAGAAATATGTTTCCAATTTTTACCGCCATCAACGGATAAATCGGTACCTGATGTGCCTGTAGCTACCAGCGTTTTTGCATTAATATAAGTTACGCCAGATCGATAACCAGAGACAGGTATAATGGGCTTTTCCCAAGTTTGGCCACCATCATTAGTGAGCAGCACATTGTTTGTGTTTATTTTATCCTGAACATAATCGCCGCCTACAACAACTCCTACTTTTGAATTATAGAAATCCATAGAAAATGGACCTGTAGTTTCTTTACCTTGCCAAATTGGGCATTTAAATACGCTCCAATTTTGACCGTAATCATCAGAATAATAAATATTAGAGACCATTCCACCTGTAGAGATCCAAACTTTGCCACCCGATAAGGTTTTAATGGTGCTTCCACTCGCAGCAAAGCCAGCCTCACCTTTTGCTAATGATACTTTTAAATTGGGAGAGATATCCTCCCAGGTTTTACCAGCATCTACAGTTTCGAGTAGCTGCATTTTATCCTTGATCGGATCGCCAAAAATAATGCCTTTGTTTTTGTCCCAAAATCCTAATCCATCCAAAAAAATCGCCGAATCTGCGTTTTTGTAATGTTCAGTCCAATTTGTGCCACCATCAATCGTTTTCAAAACGTAAGCCGGTGAACCTGCATTTACAATAATAGCTTGTTTGTCATCAAAGGCTTCAATATCTCTAAAATCGAGTTTTTCGTAACCTTTGGGTTTAATCCAATGCCAGCTTTTACCACCATCAATAGTTTTTCCAACTGATCCATTGCTTCCACTTACCCAAATTACCTTATCACTTACCACACTTAAGCCACGTAAACTGGTTTTGGTGTTTTCGTTTAGTGGTTTTAACGAATACGATTGTGCAGCGCAAAAAAAAGGTGCCATTAAAAGGCACCATAATATTTTCTTCATATTAACTATTTTACTCTTCTAAAAGTTTCCGAACGCCCAAGTAGTGAAATCCCTACATAACCCCGAACGTTTAAAACATCATTTCCTTTTAAAGTCATGTTACAGCTATAAGTTTTACCACTTTTTGGATCGTATATCGTACCATCAGTCCACTTGCCATCCTCATAAACAAAGTTCTTCAAAATCTCTAAATTGAGCAGTGGTCTTTTTTGCAAACCAGCATCTGGATTTCTGGCATCTAACTTTGGTTTTCCATTTAGATTTGGTTCTTTCATCCAGGCCAACTTTCCATAATATTTATCTCCTTTTTTGAAGATCTCTATTTGTCCTTCACCAGATGAATTAAGCCATTTACCAACTATAGCATCTTTGCTTTGCGCTAATGCCGAAAAAGAAACAGCCACAAAAAGCAGCAGCAAAAAGGGAAATTTTCTCATATTTTATTATCAGTTAGTTTTTAAAGATAATTAATCATCTTTTATATTGAAACAATAAATAAAGCAAAAAAGTATGAGAAAGTTTTAATAAGGGAAAATATTATTTCGAAATGATAGGCAAATATTTTTGTCGGTAAGCGTAAAATAAAAACAAATTAAATAATAACATTACACCAACCATAGGTAATTCTTTAGGGCCTAGAAAAGCATGATACAAGAAAATATTTAAGGTTATTGGAAAAATAATTATTGCTGCTAATGGTGCCGTTCTTCCTATCAATAACATCAGGCCAGCTATCAACTCTGTAACTTTAATTAAAGGAAATAAGTACTTGGCTACCAGAATTCCCGACATAAAGGTGGTCTGATCAGCCGTCATTTTGGGCATTTCGCCCATTGAAATATTAAAAAGAACTGGCACTGAGGCAAAAATATACATACCTCCTAATAGTACTCGGATAATAATTACTGCAATTTTCATGTTTTAGTTTATTAAGTTTTATGTGGTTTGTTTTATAAACTTAACCAGTCGTTTACAAACTGCTCCAATGCAGATTGCTTCATTTTGATGTCTTCCACACCATAAAATCGAGCTTCTCTTCTATCTTTCCAACTTCCTTGTAAAAACGATGGGTCTTCAATCATTTTGCCATCATAAAAGATAAATATAATTTGAACATATCCCTTTGCCCTAAGATTAAACGCAGCCATATCTTTCTTGCTATAAAAGCTTGGTGCATTCCATTTTACCCTTTCCTTTATATCACTGTTAGCATTGATCATGATGGAACGCAACAGCAATATCTCCTCCTTGTAAGGATGATTCAACTGGTTGATAAATTCATCAACTTCGGCTTTGCCACTTAAACTAAGTTTCTTTAACGGCATGATGTCTTTGTTAGTTGAATATCCATCCAATGTTGCCACTCTCCATTAACTCTTTGTTCCCAAGTACCTTCTATTTTATTAAGCTTAAATTTACCTTGAAAGCGTTCACTATCGGCAAAAATGAGAATGATGTCATCAATTATTTTTATTGTAGATATTGATATTGACCCATCACTCCCAAAGGCTTGTGTTCTAAAAACATCTTCCAACTCATCATAATGAATAATTTCTACCGAGCTAGTCTTCACATCCCCAAAACAGACATCCACATAATGTATCATAAAAAAAGCACCGTCTATCCATTTATACACATCGGTACCAATAATGCCTTTTTCATCAACTGTTCGCCCCTGGGTAGTCCAATTTCCTACAAAGGGTTGTAAAAGCTCCAGTTTTTTGTTCCTCATTAACGTTTATATTTTGAATTCAATTGATGCAAATAAGTGCAATTTTAGCTAACAATTACATATAACTCATTCCTGCGTAGCCCAGCAGCCTTCTCCATAGTGCTATTTGTCCAATGCAATTGGCTTCGCGATAGCTGGTAAAACTAATCATATCAAACAAAGTCATTTCCATGCCTGGCATTTCTATTTTTTGATTCAATTTTTCTTCTGATGCATTAATCAATGCCTCATGCAGCAAGGGTGAAATCGATTCCCAATCTCTTTTAAAATCAGCTAGTGAAGGATAAGTAGCGTCATCAATTATGCCATGGTTATCTTTAAAAAGTTCACCTGTTAAAAATTCAGCATCAATACCCAATAAGCTTGCAAGATAATAGCGACCAGAAACCACACTCCCCGTTATCCAAGCGATGTGGTTTGCTTTCGTATCCAATCGTTTTTGCGCATCTGTTTCCTTAATTCCGTCTAGCGCTCTTACAAGAAAATCAGTCTGCATTTCATATAGCACCATAAAACCATAAAGCTTGCTGCATTTTGGCTGTACACTCATAATTAAATTCTTTTATTAATGACAAAATAAAATTAGCGAATACTATAAAACTAAAATGTTGCTATTTAGGTCATATTGAGGGGGTAAATCAGACAGACGAGCTTCTACAATAAGACAATTTAAGAATAATTAAGGCGAAAATTTATGAAGGCTCCAGAAAGATAAATCAACTAATTAAATAGTTTTCAACACTATTTTTTTAAATGTTTATAATTATTGAGATTATTCAGCGTTTCTACTACAATATTTATGATAACTTAATGTTATAATTACACTAACCAAATAATCAACATTATGAGCACTTTCCTAATTATCACCGCAGCATTTTACATATTATCTTTTGGTCTTATGTTATATTGTTATTTCTCAGCTGAACAAATTCCCAGCGACGACGAAAAATTTTAATACATTCCAATCTAAATTAACGCTCATCAAGTATTCAATGAAAATTGAATAGCAATGCTTGGAGTACAGCTATCCGAAAATCAGATCGATTACTTCCCATCAATCCACTTTAAAATACTTGTGGTTGTTCCTGTATAGTACAGAATTAGAAATACTACAAGAAGTACAATTAAAATCCAAAGAATTGGCCAACCTTCAAATTTTCGTTTTGAGGTTGATTGATAATAATCATCAAAATTCTTATGCTCATTTTCTACCCTATTTACCCCATTTTCAGGTTTTGGATCAGACAGATTGCTCATAAAATATATTCGGTTAGTATACAAAACTAACTTTTAAACTCAACATTAAAAAATATGTTGCAATATTAATGAGATTTTGCTGCCTTAAAATTTAAATGGATAATCTCATCATACATTTAAACTTTGCATAGAGTGCCTCTATATTTTAATCGCACAAAAAAATAGATAAATTATTAATGGGCATTCATCAAACAATCTTTATAAATGCAAAAACCCATCTAACAGATTTATTAAATGGGTTTTTCGATATGTGTTAGACGGAATTAAGCTCTGAATCCACCAGATACTTCGATTCTTTGTGCATTAATCCATTTAGAATCATCTGAGCAAAGAAATGCAACAACGCTTCCAATATCATCAGGCAAACCGACTCTTCCTAAGGCAGTTTGTGAAGAAATAAGCTGGTTATATTCTGCACTGTCACGAACTGCACCGCCCCCGAAATCTGTTTCGATAGCTCCAGGAGCAATGGAATTCACTCTGATTTTTCTGCTTCCCAATTCTACAGCCTGGTATCTTGATAATGAATCTATGGCCGCTTTCATTGCACCATAGGCTGAATAACCTGTAAAAGAGAATCTTGCCAACCCGGAAGAAGTGTTCACCACGCTGCTTCCATCATTTAATAAAGGCAATAACTTTTGCGTTAAGAAATAAGGCCCTTTAAAATGGATATTTGTCATTGCATCCAATGTTTCTTCAGTTGTAGTTTCGAAACTCTCGTTAATTCCGATTCCGGCATTATTTACTAGCGCATCTAATTTTGCTGAGGAAAATTGGGTATCTAAAAGATTTTGCACCTCCGAAACAAACTGATTAAATCCAGCAGTTGAAGAGATATCCAAATGTAATGCAAATGCTTTTTGCCCTAGTGCTTCGATTTCTTTTACTACTTCGTCAGCAGATTCTTTCTTTGTTTGGTAGGTTAGAATAATATCAAATCCTCTATTTGCTAATGCGATAACCGAGTCTTTACCCAACCCGCGGCTGGCGCCTGTTACTAAAGCTATTTTACTTGTCATTTTTTTTTCGTTTTAATTACTATAACAAAGATCATCAACAAAGCCAAGGAGGTGTTTGTATAAATCAAACGAAAATTTGCAAAAATCAAACAATAGCTAATTCTCTGAAATGTTGTGGCGATTGGTTTCCATATTTCTTAAAAAAATTTGAGAAATGTGCTACCTCTTCAAATCCTAATGTAAAGGCAATTTCAGAAACATTCCAGGAAGTTTGCGTAAGCAAAATTTTAGCTTCTCTAAAAATGCGACTGCCGATGATTTCGCCGGTGGTTTTACCTGTGGTATCTTTCAAAACTCTGTTAAGGTGATTGATATGAACGCCTAAAATCCCGGCGAAATCTGCTGGGGTTTTTAGTTTTAAGATTTGACTAATATTTTCAATTGGAAACTGTCTTTCCAAAAGTTCTATAAATAAAGTTGTGGTTCTCGAAGCGGCAGTTTTAATGTTTTCTACCGGCAGAATAGGCTTTAATTTTTGCCCAAAATGAATCAGCTCCATCAGATAGTTCCTTAATAAATCGTACTTATAAATATAATCAGATTGTATTTCCTCATGCATTTTTAAGAAAACCGTTTCAAATTTTTGATACTGTTCTGTTGATATTTGATAGACGAAATCGCTTTGCGGCGAAAAAACAGGCAGACTGTCGAGTTCTAATCCAATCTTTGAGGCAGGAAGAAAATCTTTGGTAAAAACGCAAAAATGCCCAGACTGATCTGTACAAAGATGGGTGTAGTTATAAGGGATTTTAGGAGAAGCAAACAGCACAGCGCAATCGTCAATCACCACCGTTTTGTCTGCATATTCCACTCTATTTTGCCCATTAATCAAGCTTATCTTGTAATAAGTTCTCTTATTGTAAGGCATACCTGTTTTCGACGTGCAGGTCTTGGCAATTTCTGAAATATCAAAAACATTGAAATGGCCCACATCTTTATGAATGTTATCCGTTAAAAATTGATTTATATCAGGACAGCTTTCTCCCAATATATCCTGATAAAATTCTTTGATCGTGATGGAGTTCATTTTTATTTGTAAAAATCAAAGATAGGTCTTTGAAATATAAAACTACGATTAATATGCAAGACCAGATGCAAGTCTCATACGCGGTTCACTTTAATCAACTGACAAGGGCTGGAACTTCCTTTCAAAATCGAACCATAATGTTTTTCGTACAATTTCTAACCGGTTGTAAAACGTTCTGTTATATAACTTTCCATTGCCTAGGTCAAGGTGGTTAGACTATTTATTTCAAGCAGAAGAATATAACTGTACCTAAAACGTATTTACGCAAAAAAGCCCTGTAGATATTGAATTTACAGGGCTTTAACATTCACAAAAGTACTCGAGAGGAGATTCGAACTCCCACACCCGTACGGGCGCCAGCCCCTCAAGCTGGTGCGTCTACCAATTTCGCCACCCGAGTAAGTGGAGTGCAAATATAATTTTTTTTTAGGTTTTGGAAACAGAGATTTACAATTGAATTTTCAATCCATCGTAAGCCAACCTGATGTTAGTTGGTAAATGCTTTTCTACGGATTCATGCAAACCCAAATTGTGACTGATGTGCGTTAAGTAAGTAATCTCTGCACCAACCTTTTGCGAAAATTCCATCGCTTCGTTTAAGGTGAAGTGAGAAATATGTGATTCATGCTGCAAGGCATTTAGCACCAGTATTTTTGTTCCCTTTATTTTTTCAAAACTAGCTTCGGGAATAGTTTTCGCATCAGTGATATAAGTAAAATCGCCAATCCGATAACCCGTGATCGGTAATAAATGATGCATGACTTCAAATGGTATGATCGTATTCTCCCCTATTTTAAACTTTTCGCCGTTGTTAATGGTGTGAAGATTAATTTGTGGCAAACCGTGATATTTAGTTTCTGCAAAAATGTAATAAAACTCTCTTTTTAAAGCAGTTTGAACACGTTCTGTAGCGTAAACATCTATAACCTTATTTAGCAAATAATTAAAAGGGCGAATATCATCTAAACCAGCAATATGATCTTTATGCTCATGGGTAAATAAAACCGCATCTAAATCCTTCACCTTTTCACGCAAGAGCTGATAACGAAAATCAGGACCACTGTCGACAACAATAGTTTTATCGTCAGTTTCAATTAAAATTGATGTTCTTAACCTGTTGTTTTTCTTGTCGGTAGATGTACAAACTTCGCAGTTACATGCAATTACAGGAACTCCTTGTGATGTACCGGTGCCTAAAAAAGTAATTTTCATCGTAATGAAACTTCCTTTCTACATCTATAATCTGCTACCTGCGTTTGCATTAAAATAATTCGGTTTGTTGTAAAGAATGAAAAAATTGTCGTTGCTTTTCGTCTAAAATATTCTCATCCGGGCTGGTTTGCTTAACCAAAGCGACTAAAGCCGCTATTTTTCCTTCCAAATTGGAGAATTTATTAACCACGATAATCTTATTATGCTCCAGAAGACATGAACCCGTTTTAAAGTTACCCTTTTCATAGCGAACCTTAAAACCCATTGCAAAAAGCAATTGCTCTAGCTTTTCTAAAGTATGGTTTGTTAGTGGCAACGACATTGCAACAAACTTAGAGAAATCTATGCAGCATTCATAAAGACAGGCATGATTTTTTTAATCGCATTTGTAATGCCTTATTTGAACAATTAGAGAGACTACAAGCGACATGCTGCTACAGAAGAGATTCCTCATTGGGTTAGAATGACAAACGGCGATTGGTACATCTTGCAACAGAAAAAGGTTCAGCTGTTTCCAACTGAACCTTTTCAAAATCATTTCCCGCAATGCGGAAAAAATTATCTTAAATCTACCACTTCAACACCTGGATATTTTTTTGCATCGAATGCAAAAGTAGCTTCAGGGATATTTACATTAGGAGAAAAAGTTTTCACATTGTAAGTGTATTTGTTTCCATTTTTATCAAACAACACCACATTCGCAATTTGCTTAGCAGCCTTATCAATACTTAAGCGAACCTTAAAAATTGATTTCTTGGCATCTACGGGAGTCAAATCTATCATTTGATAGGTTTTTGCTCCAACTTTCTCTTCGCCAGTGTAAATGTATTTAAATCCTTTTTCGTAGACGGTAAAGATTTTTGCAGGATTAATGGCATCTCCACTGTTATCTACATTGCTCACTTGCACTTCTTTGTCCTTTTTAAGGTAAGTCCATTGGCTTTTACCATCGCTAAATAACTCTTGATTTGTCATTGCGACTTTGTACTTATTAGAGTTGGCTTTTACATACAAAGTACCTTGCTGTGTTTCTTTTACCTTAGCTTTCGGATTATCCAAAGTGAAAGAGAAATCTGTTTTCACAATGTTATACGATTTGTATTTTTTACTCACTTCTGCTAAAATCGCCTTCGCCTTTGCATCAGTTTGAGCATAAGTTGATGTTGTAAAAGCAACTACAACCATTAATGCTGAAATTAATTTCTTCATCTTATATTAAATTTTTTCTTTGAATGTTAGAGCGACTTTTTTAGTATTGGTTTAATCTAGCTCTTGTCGTCAATACTATTCAAGAACTGTTCCAAAGAATATTCATCTGGATATAAAACTTCCCGAGCTTTACTTCCTTCAAACGGACCAACAATTCCGGCAGCTTCCAGCTGGTCGATAATTCTACCAGCACGGTTGTAACCCAACTTCAGTTTACGTTGAATTAAAGATGTAGAGCCTTGCTGATGCATCACTATCAATCTGGCAGCATCCTCAAAAAACTTATCACGCTCGTTTGGGTCAAAATCGGCCTTACTGCCTTCGCCAGCCTCATCTATGTACTCTGGCAATTGGTAGGCATCCGAATAGCCGCGTTGATTACCAATAAATTCAGAAATCCGATCTACCTCCGGTGTATCAACAAAAGCACACTGTAGCCTGATTAAGTCGCTTCCGGTAGATAAAAGCATATCTCCACGGCCAATTAACTGATCTGCACCGCCACTATCTAAAATTGTTCTTGAGTCAATTTTTGAAAGCACCCTAAATGCTAACCTTGCAGGGAAATTGGCTTTAATGGTACCGGTTATAATATTTACAGATGGACGTTGAGTAGCTAAAACCAAATGAATACCAATGGCACGGGCCAATTGCGCCAAACGGGCAATAGGCGCCTCTACTTCTTTACCAGCCGTCATCATTAAATCGGCAAACTCATCTACTACTAAAACGATGAAAGGTAAAAAACGATGTCCATTGTTCGGGTTCAGCTTCCGCTTGATAAATTTATCGTTATACTCTTTTAAATTTCTAACCTGCGCATCCTTCAGTAAATCGTAACGCTGATCCATTTCAATACAAAGTGAATTCAATGTATTAACCACTTTCTTAGTATCGGTAATAATCGCATCGGCTTCTCCAGGAAGTTTAGCCAAAAAATGGCGCTCTATTCTGTTAAATAAAGTTAACTCCACCTTTTTAGGGTCGACCAATACAAACTTCAATTGTGCCGGATGTTTTTTGAATAACAGCGAAACCAAAATGGCGTTAATCCCAACCGACTTACCCTGACCCGTAGCCCCGGCAACCAATAAGTGAGGCATTTTAGCCAAATCAGCTATAAAAACTTCATTACTGATGGTTTTACCTAAAGCTATCGGCAAATCCATTGTATTTGATGTCCATTTTTCGGTGTTCAAAATGCTACGCATTGGCACCATTTCTGGATGCTGATTCGGAACCTCGATACCAATTGTTCCCTTTCCAGGCATTGGCGCAATAATACGAATACCCAGTGCAGCTAATGAAAGCGCAATATCGTCTTCCAGATTTTTGATTTTCGAAATCCTTACGCCTGGAGCTGGAATAATTTCATAAAGTGTAACCGTCGGACCAATTGTAGCTTTAATCTTATCAATTTCAATATTATAATGATTAAGCGTTTCTACAATTTTGTTTTTATTGGCTTCCAGCTCTTCGGCGTTGACCGAAATTTTATTGGTACCATAATTCTCTAGCAAATCGACTGTCGGATATTTATAACCCGCTAAATCTAACTTCTCATCGTAATTACCAAATTGTTCAACTAAATCTTCCGATTTTTTCTCTTCTTCCGTTTTTTCAATTGTAAAAGCAGGTTCCTTTTCTTCCTCCTGAACAGTCGGCTCCACTGTTAAAGGCATAGAAGTGGCTACTGTTGCAGCCGTTGATAATGGTAAATTCGTAGCCAGCGGCGATAAAGTTACAGGGGCAATTACCTCTTCTTCTTCCTCTTTTCCTTCGTAACGGTTGGACTTTATCACAACATTTTGCTGTCTGCGTTCGGTGCTTACGGGTGGTTTATCACGCACAGGAAACTCGATCGGTGCCGATACTTCCTCCACTTCTTTATTTTGAGAAAATTTTTCCCTCACCTCATTTACATAATCAGGCGTTTCGTTATCCAGATAAACCTCTCTCTCCTTACGCTCCGGAAATTTAAAATCGATGTTATAAGCGATGATTAAAATTGTTAAACCGGCGAAAGCAATTAAGCCAGCTACACCAGCTGCCCCTATTTGCGCCGCCAATAATTTATTGCTCCAATAACCAAATTCACCCTCAACATAATGTGGCGACTCCGACCAAAAGCCGTGAGCAAAACCTAAGGTAAGGGAGATGAACAATAAGAAGAAAAAACTATATCCTAGAGTTTTAGAAATGGAAAGAATTTTAACCTTGAATAGCAATCTATATCCAATAATGAAGAAAGCCAATACGAATAAAAACGAAGCAATACCGAACCATTCGTAGATAAATTGATGAGATAATAAGGCACCGAATTTACCTAACCAGTTTTGTACAACCGGAATGGTAACGCCCGAATCTTTCAGCTCTTCAGCCGTTTTAAACAAATTTCCCCAGCCGCCGTTGGCATCAATAACATAACTCTGGTCATCTTGCCAGGTAAATAAATAAGATGTAAAAGCTATTAAAAAGTAAAGTGAAAGGATAACAAAAAACAGACCTACAATTTTTATTGCACGTCCATCCTGCAAGTCGAAACTTGGTAAATATTCTCTTTTTTCTTTCGGCTGGCGATTTGACGATGGCCTACCTGACGCATTTTCTGCACCTTTATCTCTGAATGTGTTGGTTTTAAACTGGTTTCCCCTTACCGCCATTTTCTGTACTAATGTTAATATTTAACAAATATAAAATATATAGTTGTATCTCTTGCGTTTTTAAATCAGCCTTAAAATAAATAAAATTATTAAGCCAGTATTAAACCTTAAACAGAAAAACTCGTCTATTATTTTAACAACACACAAGTTGTACGTTTTGTCAAATGAAACGGATTTTGTTTTAGGTTTTATCCCGTTTTGCCTGGAGAGGTTAAACGGGATTTTTATTGCTTTAGAAAATGTAAGTTTTGAGTTTTATAGGTACTGAAGTCCCGTTATCGCTGTGATCTTAATCAAGGTTTTGTTATTCGGAGGGGTAATTTATTTTATAAAAATCATTATAATAAAACTAATGAGATTGTGCCAAAGGGATTCCTCTGGAGCTTCTCCCGACAAAATCGGGATCGCAAAGATGGAAAGTTAAATCTGTCATTCTGAGCGCAGCGAAGAATCCCTAACCTACAAAACAGTAACTTAAGTAGCCGCACCACCTGAAATAAAATCTGCAAACTATTAATGTTTGGATCTTTGATTTAACAGATTCTTCGCTGCGCTCAGAATGACAAAGCTTTTGTCGAGATTTGTAATATCGACTAACAGAATTAAGAACGGTCGTCATTGCATGCCTGCGGCAGGCAGGCGAGGCAAGAAGCAATATTCTTTAATAAAATATACAGCAAATGAGATTGTGCCAAAGGCATTCCTCTGAAGCTTCTATCGATGAGAAATCGATCGGAAAGATGGTGAATTAAAAACGTCAATGGTAGGCACGAGGAATCTGTTTCATAGCTTGAAGATTCTTCGTGCCTCAGAATGACAACGTATTCAAGATTGTAACAACGAAAAAGTATTTCCGCTTTTATCGGGTTTATTTAACGAATGTTCTAAACTCTATCAAAAACCTTCTCTTGGAAACCGCTTAAAGCTGAGGTTTCAAACTCCATTAATTTTTTGTTAATTTAAATCGATTATTTGAACTAAAATCAATAACATGAGTATATCGGAACTCGAAGAACAAATTGAAGCAGGAAATTTGGAGGCAGTAAAAACGATTTTGATTCAAAATCCACAACTGGCAAATACGAATACTTCTCATCATATTTCTCCATTGCTACTAGCCTGTTATTATAAAAAGCAAAGCATAGCAGATATAATTGCAGAATTTTCTAATCAGCTGACTTTGTTTGAAGCTTGCGCTGTAGGCAAATTCGATACCGCTACCCTCCTCATTTTCCAAAACCCTGATGATGTTAATAAATTCTCTGAAGATGGATTTACGCCATTGGGCCTAGCTTGTTATTTCGGTCATGAAGAGTTAGCAAGATTTCTGGTCCTCAAAGGTGCCGATGTGAACTTAGCATCTAAAAATGGATTTAACGTTTTTCCGATTCATTCCGCAGTTGCGGCTAATAACATCAACATCACGAAGATGCTTTTAGATGCCGGCGCTTACCCTAACGTTTGTCAGAAAGCTGGCTTGGCGCCGTTACATACCGCAGCACAATTAGGGAATATTGAATTAATTATTTTGCTTTTGGAGCATGGAGCAGAAGTAGGCTTACGCATGGAAGGCGGAAAATTGCCAGCAGATTTAGCCGCAGAAAAGGGCTTTAATGAAATTGCAGAGATTTTGAGGGAGGAGTAACCCCTAGCCCCTAAAGTGGGAAAGAAAAGCAAGAAGTATAAGGTTGAAGATACCTGTTCTAAAATGAAGAGGTATAACTGAGGCGCATAAATCAAACACTAGAAAGGGAAAGACCCTTCAGAGGTTTGGGGTTCTACTCCCAAATCCTTAACCTAATCTTTTTCATGTAGGTTCTAATATCCAAAACAACCGCTGCCAGGAAATAAAACAGAATCGGAAAACCTACAGCCAGGAAAGAAGAATAAATAAAAAACAAACGTACTTTCGCCGTACTCATATTTAGTTTATTGGCAAGGTAGGTAGATACGCCAAAACTTTGTTGCTCGAAATAGGTGATGATTCTTTGAAACATGGTTAGCTCATTTTATTTATTGTTTATCAATATCAAAAAGGGAAAGCGAAGTATCAGCACTAATTTAACAATTATTTTGGTTAAACTCGGAGTTGCCCTATTCTAAAATGAGCTTTTCGAAGTCTTGCCTGTTTTCATGTTTAATGAATAAAATTTGTTGTTCTTCTAAACCTGAATACTTTTTCTTTAAATCATTTTTAAATTTTTCTATATCAACATCGGCATTCAATATCACTGTCAAAGCATCGGCGTTGCCTCTCACTTCGATAATTTTATCGGGATAAAGCTCTTTAAGTTCGTGTGGAAATTCCATAATGGATAAACCAATTTATAAGGTAGAAAGTTTGGTTAAATTTAAGTAGTTATGCCTGCTTTAAAATTTTTATACCAATACCACAAGATAGACATTTTTTCTGATCGCAATATTGTTTTTTCAATTGCAAAATCCCTTGCGATGCAAAAGCGTTATCTATTACTACACCTGCAGCGGTAAATTTTTCAGTAATTGCATTTTGCTCTGAGGGTAAACTTTCTAATAACTTAATCGCCCTGCTCACATAGAATTGTGTCCCGGTATGTTTGCCATAAGCAAATAGAAACAAAGCGACAGTGTTAAGCAAAATATTATCAATTGATGTTTTACCTATTTGAATACTTACTTCCTGCGTTTCTTTTTTAAAATGGTAGTGTGTTTTCCAATAGTCATTTACAGGGAGGTTTTCGAACAATCCACGAAGCTCAGCAACACCACTGATCTCCATCACTTTCGAAAATAGATGATTTGCTTTTACAATCAGTGCTGCAAATTGCGCCAAACGAATGGTTGGGAAATTTTGTGGCCGCATCCGCATAAATTTCCAAACGGAAACCTCGATGGGTTCTATTTTATATTTCTTTTGGAGAAACTGGAATTCTTTTTTAAGCCTTCCAGGATATTCTTCTTTAAAATTATCATTTAAAAATCCGGCTGAACCGAACACTAAAGCCTCAATTAACAGTGTATTATCTTTGTGCTTGCTATAGATTTGCTGTGGTATCGCCTTCGCGAAGAGTTCGAAAGGTAAAGCATTTACCTTGAAACCAAAGTTTCGGGCCATAAACCGATAGAAAGTTTCATCCCAATTACCATTTAATTCGTTGAGTGTTTCTATTACTACATGTGTTTTCTGTTCAAATCTCTCGATCAATGTTCTCGATAAAAATGAATCGACAATTAATTTATCTACAGTTTTAATTTGAGCGATGCAGGGAAAATCAGTTAATGTTAGAAACAAATTTTCGTACTTCTCAATTAACTCATCCGCAATGCGATTTTTTAATTCTAAGACAGGTAGAACAGAGCCATCCATTCGTTTAATTTCTACATCATTCTCATAAACCACATGCAGTATAACGTTATCATAACTTGCATCGGTTTGATGATTGTGTTTTAACCAATCTGAAGCCTTGATATGAATTTCAATATTCCCTGCCCAAATCGTTTCACCAAGCTGTATTTTACTGTTACTAAAATCAGGACCAGCATTTTTATTCAGAAAACCTTGATGAATAATCTTCAGATTTTCTCCATCAGCCGTTTTCAAATCATTATTGTCAAACGATCTAAATTGCCAAACATAATGAAGAAAATCTTCAGGAAAATTCATTATTGAAGATACTGAAATATTCCTTAAAGTTTTGGTTTAATTTGTCCGGTGCCGTGAATATAGTTCAGTTTTCTTTCAAAGATTTTTCTACTAAGGTTCGAAATAACTACAAGAATATTAAACCACTTCCGCTTTCTTCTTATAATTCGTAATAAAAACACCAGCAATAATCAAAACAGTTGCAACAATTAAATCTATACCTACATGTTCATTTAAAATTAACCATCCCAAAAATATTGCGATAACTGTATTAAAATAAGTGAGGATAGATACTTCGGACGCAGAAACCTTTTTCAACGCGTAGTGATAGCAGAAATAACCAAGCACCGAGCCAAATACCGCAAGGTAAACTGCAGCAAAGATACTTTCGGTTTTCCAGGAGCTTACCTCAGCCTCACCAGAAAAAATCAAGGCTAAGCCCAGTTGAACAATTGCAGAGAATACAAATTGATAAAAAAGATTTAAAAATATGTACTGCGGTTTCCCGCTATGTTTTTTCGAATAAATGGTACCGATTGTCCACCCTGAAACGGCGATCACTAATGACAAAATTCCATTTCTGTAGCCCGGTTCTAGCAAGTCGCTAATACCATCCCGAAAAATGAAGACGATTCCAAGGAAACCGACAAATACACCAATAAAACCTTTTAAGCTCGGTTTTTGAATCCCCAGGAAAACGCATCCTAGAAAAACCAGAAGAGGCGAAGTGGCGTTTATCAAAGAGGTTAATCCACTAGGGATCGTTTTTTCGGCGACGGTGGTCATGCCATTCGCAATTACAACCATCAAAATAGAAAGCAATATTTGCCTTTTAAAACTTGCCCATCCTATCCACTTTAATTCTTTTTGTTTGATAAGGATGATTAGAATAATTAAAGATGCAATTGTTTGGCGAATGGCTGTTACGTACCACGCCGGAATACTCTCTACGGCAACACGAATACCCAGATAGGTTGTTCCCCAAATTAAGGCAACGCCAGTTAAGGCAAGGATAAGTTTTAAATCTATTTTGGATTTCATGGTTGGTTAGAAGTTTGCCACGGAAACACAGAAAACACGGAAATAAAATTAAGTTTCCGTTTTTCGTGGCCAATAAAAATTTTGATAGGAAAAATCTGTGAATCTGTGGCTAAACAATATTTGCGTTCACCAATATCTGCTCCATTTCCCGCTGCAGTTTCAAAGCCTCTTCTCTTGCCTTTTCTGCAAAATCTTCGCCGTTACTTGCATAAATAATTCCCCGTGAAGAATTAATTAATAATCCGCATTGCGAATTTAAACCGTATTTACAAACTTCCTGCAGATCTCCTCCTTGTGCACCGACACCCGGAACCAAGAGAAAATGGTTTGGAGCCAGTTTGCGTACATCTGCAAAAGCAGAACCACGGGTTGCGCCAACCACGTACATCATTTGTTCATCGCTTGCCCATTGTTGTGAGGTTTTTAATACCTTTTCAAAAAGTCTATCCTCGCCAATTTGCTGTAATTGGAAATCGGCATGACCAGAATTTGAGGTTAAGGCTAAAAGAATAACCCATTTATCTTTAAAAGTTAGAAATGGTGTAACCGAATCGCTACCCATATACGGTGCAACGGTAACCGAATCGAAACTCATTTCGGATGATTGCTCATTAAAAAAAGTTTCTGCGTACATGGCAGAAGTATTGCCAATATCGCCACGTTTTGCATCAGCAATAGAAAAAATATCTTGTGGAATATATTTCCAGGTTTCAATTAGAGTTTCCCAACCTTTCTTACCATAACACTCATAAAAAGCGGTGTTTGGTTTATAAGCAACACACAAATCTTTTGTCGCATCAATAATCTGTTTATTAAATTCCAAAATCGGATTTTCGTATCTCAGCAAGTGTTTTGGAATTTTATCCAATGAAGAATCCAATCCGACACATAAAAATGAACGCTTTTTTTGTATCTGCTCGAAAAGTTGTTGCTTAGTCATATAAGTGCTTATTTGGTGCAAATATGAGGTTTTTTAAGTTTTTAGAACTACAAAAATATCTTCACATACATTATTTTTATAAACATTTTAAACTTTTTCTTGCGGATTACGTTTCAAATACATACAATTGCAACATAATTCTCAACCGTTTATCTGAATATCCCAGAAAAATTTTATCAAGACTTGTTTTTTGTTACCATTTTTTAAAAGCGAAAATCGTTTTTATTCAGCTCGTAAACATTTATGAAACATTTTGAGTATATCTATTAACCAACTCATCACAGTTTTATAGCCTTAAGAATTTATACACAAAAAAACCGCTGGGCTTACGCAATCACAAGAGAAGCCTTTGCACATTTTATGACAGGAAGCATCCGTTGTAAACAAATGAAAAATTTCTTGAAACATATATATTTAGAATGTTTAGTAAAACAGAATTAAATGATAAGCTCACACCAGAATTACGTGAGCTTGCAAAATCTTATGGCATTGAAGGTGCCGAATCCCTTAGAAAAATTGACCTTGTTGAAGTACTGTTACACCAGCAAGAAATTATAGATGCAGCTAAAGCAGGCACGGGCGCAGACCCATATAGCGAAAGCGAACCGGTTGCTGTTGCTCCTGCTCCAAAAACTAAAGCCGCTAAAGCTGAAAAAACTCCAAAAGTTGCTGCATCAGCCACTGCTGCTCCTTCTACTCCAGAAAAACCGGTTAAAAAAAGAGCAAGATTAAGTAAAGATGAACCTGCAGCTCCAATTGAAAGAAGAAGAGATTCGGTTACTTTGTTTGATGAACCGCAACACCAACAACAACCAGAAAGACAACCAGACAGAATTGTTGAATCGGAAGACGGTGGAAGCAAACCAATTTCTGCTTTAATTGAAGAATCAGCGGAAGTGATTCCTGCGGCTCCGAGACAAAAACAAGAGCCAAGAGAAAAGCAAGAAAAACCACAACGCGAAGATAACCGCCAGCAAAAACAACCTGGAGGCGGTAACCACCACAAAAACGAAAACAGTTATTCTAACTTAGATTTCGATAACGTAATTACAAACGAGGGCGTTTTAGAAATTATGCCTGATGGTTACGGTTTCTTACGCTCTGCAGATTACAACTACTTAACCTCTCCTGATGATATTTACGTATCTCAATCTCAAATTAAACTTTTTGGTCTAAAAACCGGCGATACCGTAAAAGGAAGTATCCGTCCACCGAAAGAGGGCGAAAAATATTTCCCATTAGTTCGTGTAGAAACCATTAATGGAAGAATCCCTGCAGAAGTTCGTGACCGCGTACCATTTGATTATTTAACACCACTTTTTCCAACTGAAAAACTAAATCTTTTTACGGATAACAGCAACTACTCTACCCGTATTATGGATTTGTTTACACCAATTGGTAAAGGACAACGTGGATTAATTGTAGCACAACCAAAAACCGGTAAAACGAATTTATTAAAAGAGGTTGCAAATGCAATTGCTAAAAATCATCCAGAAGTTTATTTAATTATTCTTTTAATTGATGAGCGCCCGGAAGAGGTTACAGATATGGCTCGTAGCGTAAGGGCTGAGGTTATTGCCTCTACTTTCGATGAGCCAGCTGAACGACACGTAAAAATTGCCAACATCGTTTTAGAAAAATCCAAGCGTTTGGTAGAAAGCGGACACGATGTGGTTATCCTTCTAGATTCGATTACACGTTTAGCACGTGCTTACAATACCACTGCTCCTGCTTCGGGTAAAATTTTATCTGGTGGTGTTGATGCTAATGCATTACATAAACCAAAACGTTTCTTTGGTGCTGCCCGGAACATCGAAAACGGCGGTTCTTTAACAATTTTAGCTACTGCATTAACCGATACAGGTTCTAAAATGGACGAAGTGATCTTCGAAGAATTTAAAGGAACTGGTAACATGGAGTTACAATTAGACCGTAAATTATCGAATAAACGTATCTTCCCTGCTATTGATATAACGGCTTCGAGTACTCGTAGAGATGATTTATTGCTAGACAGAGATATTCTACAACGTGTTTGGATTTTACGTAACCACCTGGCAGATATGAATAGCCAGGAGGCGATGGAATTTGTACAAGCTCAGATAAAAGGTACAAAAAGCAACGAAGAATTTTTAATTTCGATGAATAGCTAGTAGAGTGTTAAAAGTTAAAGGTTTAAAGTTGAAAGTTTTCTAAATGCGAATCCAGTCACTTTGAACCTTTAACTTTGTACTTTCAACTCAAAATAAATGAAAAGGCATATCCCTAATGCGATTACCTGTGCAAATCTGTTTTCTGGTTGTATCGGAATCGTTTTTGCTTTTA
The DNA here is from genome assembly GCF_979258665.1 of Pedobacter sp. AC163. Lineage (NCBI taxonomy): Bacteria > Pseudomonadati > Bacteroidota > Sphingobacteriia > Sphingobacteriales > Sphingobacteriaceae > Pedobacter > Pedobacter sp. AC163. The sequence continues at coordinate 1,264,227 of NZ_OZ409872.1, forward strand.
AAGGCGATCTACAAACTGCTGCCTATTTCGTCATTCTTTCGGGCATTTTCGATTTTTTTGATGGAATGGTTGCCCGATTATTGAATGTAAAGTCGGCGATTGGAAAAGATTTGGACTCGTTGGCAGACATGGTAAGTTTTGGTTTTTTACCAGGCGTGATTATGTTTCAGCTGCTAAAAACCAGTGATTATACTTCTGAATATTTACCCTATTTAGGTTTCTTTATTACTGTTTTTTCAGCCTTGCGATTAGCAAAATTTAATAATGATGAGCGTCAAACCGAAGATTTTATTGGCTTAAATACGCCAATGAATACGCTGTTTATCTGTTCGTTACCGTTTATTGCGACCGATTATCCTCAGGTAATTGGTTCCACGATGCTATTAGTTGCTATCACCGCGATTACCAGCTTTCTTTTGATTAGTGAGATCAAAATCTTCTCTTTGAAGTTTAGCGATTTTAGCTGGGCAAAAAATAAAATCAAGTTTATCTTTCTAATAATATCAGCTGTGCTAATTGCAGTTTTACAATTTGCCGCCATTCCTTTTGTTTTGGTACTCTATATCAGTTTATCAATCCTGCATTTTAGACGTGCTGGCCGCAGCAATATAATAAGTTCGAAATAGTTGCAAGGTATTTACTTCATGCTCATGCTGAATTTGTTTCAGCACCTCTTTCATTAAATACATTGAAATAAATTCACGGGAACGCCTGCTGTAACTTAATCCTGATTAATAATTTGAATTAAAGCCAAACTTGGGCTTTTAAAAAATCAGTTATCACTTAGATTGAATATCCTTCTTAGCGACTTCCAATTGAGCATAAATCTCGACTAACAAGGCTTTCAAGCGTTCAACATCTGGGGGGATTTGCTCCACCGCGATCTGATTTCGGGCATTATCTTCGATAGACTGAACAAAATCTTTAACATCGCTCCGCCCCACATAGCTAAATGTGGGCTTAATTTTATGCGCACAATTGCCAACCTTATCCCAATTTTCACTTGATAAAGCATCTTCCAACTCCGCCAGATAAAAAGGCGTTTGTTCAATAAACGTGTCAAAAACTTCGATCATAAATTCTGGATTATGACCAACCATTTCTTTAAGATATGATAAATCTAAGGGATGATTATCATGATTCTCTTGCATATAACAAAGCTAGATATTTACAATTTCTTAACGTCTAATTTATCTGTAATATTTTCAAAAATATCTAAAATAGTTTTCCCCAAAATGGGATGTATCACACCTGGGGCAATTTCAGCCAGGGGAGCCATAACAAATCTTCTTTCTTGCATATGCGGATGAGGAACCTGAAGCTTATTTTCGATATCAATAACCTCATTTCCATATAGAATTAAATCAATATCAATTAAACGCTCTCCCCATTTATCTTTCCTAACTCTACCTAAATTTTTTTCTATCTCCAGTGCCTTGTTTAAAACTTCAATAGCAGTAAAGTTAGTCTCAACGGCTACGGCTTGATTTAAAAATGAGGGTTGATCAGTTTTGCCCCATGCTGCAGTTTCATACAAAGCAGAAATGGAAACTACTGAGCCTATATTTTCTGCTGTGAGTGCAATTGCTTTACGCAAATTATCTTCTCTATCACCCAAATTTCCTCCCAGTAACAAATAAGCGGTTTGGTACTCTAAAGCCGTATTAAGCATCATGTATTTTTATATCTTTACGGCACAAAATTAACATTTAAATGAAAGATTTTTTCAAGTATCTATTTGCCTCAATGCTAGGATTTTTCCTATCAGCAGTTATTGTTTTCATCATCATCTTTGTAATTATCGTTGGTGCTATTTCTTCCATCGACAGTGATAAAACCGTTACTGTATCGAACAACTCGGTACTATTTTTAAACTTAGACCAACCCATTACAGAACGTACTCCGAAAAATCCGTTTGGAAATCTGCCCATTGTTGGCGGTAGCGAAAAAGACGGAATTGGTTTAAATGATTTGTTAAAATCTATCCAAAGGGCTAAAACTGATGATAATATTAAATGTATTTATTTGAATGTGAGCAGTCCGAATGCTGGTTTTGCCACTATGCGTGAGGTGAGAAATGCTTTAATTGATTTCAAAAAATCACATAAAAAAATTATTGCTTACAGTGAGGTTTTTACCCAAGGCGCATATTATCTCGCGTCTGCTGCTGATAAAGTTTATTTAAATCCCGAAGGAGCTTTGGAATTTAAAGGTTTTAGTTCTGAACTCACATTTTTTAAAGGTACGCTGGAAAAAGTAGGCGTAGAAATGCAGGTGATTCGTGTTGGCAATTACAAAAGTGCTGTCGAACCTTTCATTCTAGATAAAATGAGTGATTATAACCGCAAACAAGTTACCGCTTATGTGGGTGGTTTGTACAATACATTTTTAACTGATATTGCTAAAAGCAGAGATATTCAAAAAGATAGTTTGTACAAAATTGCCGATGATTACAGAGTTAGAGAACCTCAGGATGCGGTTAATTTTAAAATGGTTGATGCATTAAAATATAAAGATCAAATTTTAGAAGAATTAAAAGGATTATCAGGCAGAACCAGAGGCGAAAATGTACGTACAGTTTCTATTAATGATTATGTTAAAAACAATACCGACACGGGTTCTGGAAAGGATAAAGTCGCTGTAATTTATGCCAATGGAGAAATTAGTGGCGGCGAGGGCAACGATAATCAAATTGGTTCAGAACGCATCTCGAGAGCAATTCGTAAAGCTCGTTTAGATGATGACATTAAAGCAGTTGTAATCCGCGTAAATTCTCCTGGCGGTAGTGCACTAGCATCGGATGTGATATGGAGGGAAATCGTTTTAACAAAAAAGGAAAAACCCGTTATCGCTTCATTTGGTGATGTTGCGGCATCTGGCGGTTATTACATCGGCTGTGCTGCCGATAGCATTTTTGTTCAGCCAAACACTATAACCGGCTCTATTGGTGTATTTGGCCTCATTCCAAATTTTCAAAACTTGATGACCAACAAATTGGGAATTACTTTCGACGGTGTCAAAACTGGGAAATATGCTGATATTATGGCAACCAACCGCCCGATGACAGCTGGAGAAAGATTCATTATTCAAAATGAATTAAACAGAATTTATAGTGGTTTTGTAAGTCGCGTGGCAGATGGCAGAAAGAAAAGCAAAGCTTATATTGATAGCATCGGTGGTGGCCACGTTTGGATTGGAACCGACGCCGTTCAAATTGGTTTGGCTGATAGAATTGGAAGTTTCAACGATGCGATTAAAGCTGCAGCAAAAAAAGCAAAAATAAAGGAATACAAAGTGGTAGAATACCCTGATGTTGTCGATCCTTTGAAATCGTTTATGGATGAAAGTACAGACAGGATCAAGACTTACTACACCAAGCAAGAGTTGGGCGATAATTATATGCTTTATCAGCAAATGAAAAAAGTTATTGCCAGTTCAGGAATTCAGGCAAGAATGCCCTTTGAAACAGTTATAAAGTAATATTTAATGTAAAAAGTAAGAGAGATGATGGAATCGACCAACTTCCTTCTTACTTTTTCTATTTTTCCTAATCCCATTTTCAATTCTCGATTCCCTATCCCCTATTACAACTTATTCAATCATTTTCCACTCCGGATGTAAAGTCAAATAAGTTCCATTAACCGATTGATTCATCGGATGAACCGTTATAGAAATACTTTTTCCTTTCAAAAACTCAAATCCAATACCGTCTTGCTTGGCATCGTAAACGGTTACAGTATCTTTTTGCTCATTTAAATAAGTAGAAATTCGTTCCATAGCAGGGAATTTCAATTTCGTGTCCGATTCATTTAATCCAACAGTAAAAACCATCTTGGGTTTTGTACTTCCATGAAGTAATTCTAATCTGTTTCACATCTTTCACTCGCATGGTCGAATCTCGATAAGATGAATAAACAGCAATTTCATCTCTTTGTCCACCTACAGAATCTTTATTAAACCAAATACCCCATGCCTTGCCCATTGCCGCATCGCCAGCATCAGGTTTACCAAGCAACGCTCCTACTTTTTCCATATTTTCACCCAGAGAAACTTCACCCACTGAGCGACCAGGAACAATCAAATAGCGAGAATCGACTATGCGGCCTGGACCCGATTCAATACTTTCTATCGAATCGGTTTTATGCTGAGAGTTTTGCGAAGATTGACAAGCTGCCATACTAATGGTCAAGCCAAGAAGGATGATTTTTGAGGATTTCATGACTCTAGAACAACACATTAATTAATTCTGTTTGAAAAAATACCGCTCCCAAAAGTTTTAACGCTTTATTTCATAATTTTACAGCTTATGGAAAACAAAACCATCGCCCGTAGTTTACGCCTCTTATCGCAGTTAATGGAATTACATGAAGTAAATCCATTCAAAATAAAATCAATAGCCAATGCTTATTTTAAGGTTGATAAACTCCCTTTTGCACTTAAAGACAAACCTTTAGATGAGATCGATAAAATCGATGGCATTGGTAAAAGTTTGGCAGGAAAAATCATCGAATTATTGCAAACCGGCGAACTTAAAGAACTAAACGATATTATAGGAGAAACACCCGAAGGCGTTGTAGAAATGCTCGGTATCAAAGGGATTGGTCCGAAGAAAATTTTAATTATTTGGCGAACCTTAGGCATTGAAAGTATTGGAGAACTTTATTATGCCTGCAACGAAAACCGATTAATTGAGGCGAAAGGTTTTGGCCTAAAAACACAAGAAGAGATTAAAAATGCTATTGAGTTTAAGCTGGCAGCAAACGGCAGATTCCTTTACGCTCAAGTGGAAGGCTTTGCAAACACCATATACGCACAAATCTCCGAATGGTTAATTAAAGTTGATAACCATTCTTCCTTAGGCTTTGCAGGTCAATTTCGCCGTGCCTGCGAAATTATTGATGAGTTGGAATTTGTAATCGGTGCTGAACAGGTAGAGGAAGTACAAACCAGCCTGGAAACTTTTGAACCGCTTTCGTTAATCCTCGGCGAAGATTGTTTCATTACGACAACCGAAGCTGGTTTGAGAATTAAAGTTTTTGTTGTTGATAAATCTGATTTCTATTTAGAATGGTTTAAACTGACGGGAAATACCGAACACGTTGAACAGGTCTTAAAATTGGCTGGCGATGGTCATTTTAAAAGTGAAGAGGCTATTTACAGTAAAGCTGGATTAGCATTTATTGAGCCTGAACTGCGTGAGGGTTTAGATGAATTGGCATTAGCCAGAGAAAACAATCTACCCAAACTCATCACGGACGAAGACTTAAAAGGAAGTTTGCATAATCATTCTATGTGGAGCGATGGAGTTCATACGCTCGAGCAGATGGCGGTATATTGCAAAGACACACTGAACTTACAATATTTAGGCATCTGCGACCACTCGAAAACAGCAGTTTATGCGAAAGGGTTAAATGAGCAACGTGTTTTTGCACAACATCTGGAAATTGATGAGTTGAACAAAAAACTATCACCTTTTAAAATTTTTAAAGGGATTGAAAGTGATATATTGACTGATGGTTCTTTGGATTATTCTGATGAGGTGCTTAAAACTTTCGATTTTGTGGTGGCCTCGGTGCATAGCAATCTTCGAATGGATGAAACCAAAGCGACTGCCCGGTTATTAAAAGCAATTGAAAATCCCTACACTACTATTTTGGGACACCCAACAGGGCGTTTACTGTTAAGCAGAGCAGGTTACCCGATTGATTATAAAAAAATTATTGATGCTTGTGCTGCTAATAAGGTCGTTATCGAAATTAATGCAAATCCTTTACGATTGGATTTAGATTGGCGTTGGCATCGTTGCGCTTTGGAAAAAGGCGTGTTGCTTTCGGTAAACCCCGATGCTCACAGAACTGAGGGATTCCACGACATGCGTTACGGAATTTTAGTGGCTCGCAAAGGTGGATTAAGCGCCGATAAATGTCTAAATGCTTTTTCTTTAGAGGAAATAACGGAATATTTTAACGCTAAAAAAGGTTAGCCGCAGATTTGCAGATTAAATTTTGTTTTGTAAATAACCACAGATAGATAAGATAACCACAGATATTCTTTCAGGATTTAACTATTCCTCAATCTCTGTTCATCTGTGAAAATCTGTGGTAAAAATCCCTAACTTTGCCTCATGATCAGTGAAATTGCCAACCGCATCTTTAATGAAGTAATTACAGATTACCATAAGTTTGATGATATCGACCATCCGGTTGAAAATCCATATGATGCCGAGACCTTAGAACACCTTTTCTACATCAAAAACTGGATTGACACCGCTCAATGGCATATGGAAGATGTAGTTCGTAACCCACAGATCGACCCTGTTGACGGCCTGAAATGGAAGAGACGTATTGATGCCCAAAACCAGGTGCGTACCGACATGGTAGAGTTTATAGATGGATATTTCTTGAATCTTTATCGCGGGATTTCGGCTTTGCCAGATGCGAAAATCAACACGGAAAGTCCCGCTTGGGCAATAGACAGGCTTTCCATTTTGGCTTTGAAAATCTACCACATGCAGGAAGAAGCAGAACGAGAAAGTGCATCAGCAGAACACCGTGAGCAATGTCAAACAAAGCTCAATGTTTTATTATCGCAACGTGAGGATTTATCGACAAGCATAGATGAACTATTAGCTGATATTGAGGCTGGCAAAAAGTACATGAAAGTTTATAAACAAATGAAAATGTATAACGACCCTAGCCTAAATCCGGTGTTGTACAACAGTAAAGTATAACTGCGGGTATATGATTAAAAAATCATTTTTCTGGATATTTGCTTTAGTATTGCTGTTTACGAGTTGCCAAAGTGGCACCAGTTTGGAGATAGAAAAAGATGAGTATCCAGAAATACCTTGTTTTCCAAAAATAACGGGTAAGAAACTTTACTTAAAACCAGTTGAAGTTGATAGTTTAAATTTAGATTCTGCCGGCTCATCTGGTGCGTTTAAAAGCTATGATGATTCGTTCATAAATCATAATGACTCATCTTTTAACACGTATTATTCTATCGTTATAGCAAAAACGAAATCTGCAACTTTTAAGGAAGGTTTCCCACAAGGTGATGTTGATTCCCCTATTCGAATGCATTACTACACAATAGCTTTTGAAGGTTTAAATGCGAAAACGAAAATCGATTTTACTAAACAGCTTTGTCCTAAAATAATAAGAATAAAACATAACGTGTATTTTCTTTATCAACCGAAAGGCGGCAAAACGCTGCAGGCTTATCAGTTATCAATTATAAAAGACAATGGTTAAAACGAGCAGGATTATCGTTTTACGTTTTTCAGCTATGGGCGATGTAGCGATGGTAGCTTCTGTTTTGAAAGAATTTTCTCAGCAAAATCCTTCAGTGGAAATTATATTGGTCAGTCGTGAGGCTTTTAAACCATTTTTTGATGGCATTGAAAATTTAACTTTTCATGCCATTCAACCCAAAACCATCCACAAAGGCATTTCCGGACTGTATAAACTTTACAAAGAGCTACGAAGATATAAACCTACAGCTATTGCAGATTTGCATGATAATTTAAGAAGCAGAGCGATTTCAACTTTTTTTCGATTAACTGGTATTAAAATTAAGCGAATTGATAAAGGCAGAGCCGAGAAAAAAGCATTAACGCGTTCTGTAAATAAAATTTCTCAACCCTTACGAAAAACTGTAGAACGTTATGCTGATGTATTTCGTGAACTAGGTTTTGAGGTTAATCTGAGCCATAAGCTTAAAAAAAAGCCAAATAAATTACCGGTAAAAGCTGAGTATTTATTTAAAGATGAAACGAAAAAGAAACTGGGGATCTCCCCTTTTGCACAGCACATTTACAAGGTTTATCCATTAGAAAAAATGGAGGTAGTGATTGCTGGCTTATCTGCTTCGGGCTATGAAATTTTTATTTTCGGCGGTGGAAAAACCGAACAGACAACTGCTGAACAATGGGCCAAAATTTATCCAAATACCCATAATTTAATTGGCAATTTTAACCTTACAGAAGAGCTTGCGATTATTTCAAACTTGGATTTGATGCTCAGTATGGATTCGTCAGGTATGCATATGGCCTCATTGGTGGGTGTTCCTGTTGTTTCTGTTTGGGGACCGACACATCCTTATGCGGGGTTTTTAGGCTATGGTCAGTTGGAAAGCGATTGTATCCAAGTTGACCATCCTAATCGGCCAAATTCTATTTATGGAAACAAATCATGTATGTGTGGTGTTGAGAGCTGTATGGATTTAATAAATCCTGAAACGATTTTAAATAAAATTAAAGAAAAACTAAATGGCTAAGCAATTATTATTGGTTCGTCACGGAAAATCAGACTGGGCAAATTTAGATTTAAAAGATTTTGATCGTCCGTTGAATAAACGTGGTAAAGAGAATGCGCCAGAAATGGCAGAACGCTTGATCAATAAGGGGTTCAAATTCGATTTGATGGTAAGCAGTCCGGCAAAGCGAGCGAAATCTACAGCAAAATTCTTTGCTGAAGCTTATCAAATTGATGATATTCAATATGAGGAGGCCATTTACGAGGCAAATACCAATACGCTTTTGAATGCAGTAAACAGTTTGAATGATGAGGCAGATACTGTGGTTATGTTTGGTCATAACCCTGGGTTTACTGATTTGGCAAATGAACTAAGCGACGCTGATATTGCCAACATCCCAACAGCAGGCATGGTGTTAATATCTTTTCCTTTCGATTCATGGAAGATGGTGAGCAGAGAAACTGGGGATTTGGTGTTTTTTGACTATCCGAAGAATACGGATGAGCTGTAAGGTTATGCAACGGAACACGGAAGAATAAATCGTCATTTCGACCGAAGTGGAAATCTGATTGTCTGGTAGATTTATTGTAGCTGCCCAAAGCTTTTTTTTGCAATGTCTAAAAAAATCTCATTGTCATGCTGAGGAACGAAGCATCTGCAACCTATGGAACAGATTCTTCGTTCCTCAGACTGACAGGAGTTTAAAAACTTGAAGTGATAGCAGGGCTGAAAAACCAAAAGGATCACCAACCCTTCATTTCCAAATAAAATTTAAAATCGTAACCCTAAAATCGTAATTTTAATTATCTTTGAACTATAAATAACGAAAGTCCGGCAATAGACATTTCGGTGAATTCATAACCTCATCTCCTCTGGTTATTTCATAATTCGTATCGCCGGAAGATTTATCCATTAAATTATCTGTACATGAATTTTGATTATAATACTACGCGTAGCCATTTGATTTTATCAGAATATGGCCGCAACGTTCAGAATATGGTGAAGTATATTTGCGAATTACCAACTATTGAGGAACGTAATAAATATGCCCAGGCGGTGATCGACCTGATGGGATTTTTGCAACCGCACTTACGTGATGTTGCCGATTTTAAACATAAACTTTGGGATCACTTGCACATTATTTCTGGCTATCAGATTGATGTGGAAAGCCCTTACCCAAAACCTTTACCGGAAAATGCTTTTAAAAAACCAGAGCCACTTCCTTATCCTCAGCAACGGATTACCTACAAACATTACGGTAAAACGGTCGAGAATTTGATTGAAAAAGCGATGCGAGAGGAAAATCCGGAGCACAAAAAAGCAATGGTTCAGGGAATCGCAAACTTTATGAAAATGGCTTACGTTACCTGGAACAAGGATAATGTAAGCGATGACACGATAATCAAAGATTTGAAATATCTTTCTGGCGGATTATTATCGCTTGATGAGGGCGTGAACTTGGCTAAAGTAGAGTTTAGAGCTCAGAATCCTCGTCAGAATACTAATAATAATAACCGCGGAAGAACGAATAACAACAATAATAATAACGGCAAAAACCGTCAAAACAATAATAGCAATAATAATCGCGGACGAAACAATAATAATAAACCTAAATATTAAAGGTAAAGGGTAAAATGGTTGAAGGCGGAAGGTGAAAAAGAAGAAGTTGGCGGCAGAATTAAGTTTAGCCACCCAATCTTGATACTTGCGACCAGATACTTGATACTAATTACTAAATACTAAAAGATATATGAACGCATTTGAAATAACAGGCGGAATTAAATTAAAAGGCGAAATCACTCCTCAAGGTGCCAAAAACGAGGCCTTACAGATTCTATCTGCAGTTTTACTTACACAAGAAAAAGTAACCATCAGCAATATTCCTGATATTAAAGATGTAAATAAACTGATTGAACTTTTGGGCGATTTGGGTGTCGCTGTTGAGCGCATCGACAAAGACACTTATACCTTCGAAGCAAAAGACATTAATTTAAATTTCTTTGAATCGGACACTTTTAAAGCTAAGGGTGGTGGTTTAAGAGGTTCAATTATGATTGTTGGTCCGTTGTTGGCACGTTTTGGTAAAGCTGCAATTCCTAAACCTGGTGGCGATAAAATCGGTCGAAGAAGATTGGATACGCACTTTATCGGTTTCGAAAAATTAGGTGCAAAATTCATTTATGATAGTAAAAAAGCTTTCTTCAATGTTGATGCTACTGATTTAAAAGGTGCTTATATTTTGTTAGATGAGGCTTCGGTTACCGGAACAGCGAATATTGTGATGGCTGCTGTTTTAGCAAAAGGTACCACAACAATTTATAATGCTGCATGCGAACCTTATTTGCAGCAACTTTGTAAAATGCTGAATCGCATGGGTGCTAAAATATCTGGTATTGGTTCGAATTTGTTAACCATTGAGGGTGTTAAGGTTTTAGGTGGAACAGAACACAGAATGTTACCTGATATGATTGAGATTGGCTCTTTCATTGGAATGGCAGCAATGACTGAATCTGAAATCACTATTAAAAACGTTTGTTATGATGAACTTGGCGTAATACCAGAAGTATTTAAGAAACTAGGTATTAAATTAGAACGTAGAGGTGATGATATCTATGTGCCATCGCAAAAGCATTATGAAATCGATACTTTTATCGATGGATCGATTTTAACGATTGCTGATTCTCCATGGCCAGGATTCACTCCCGATTTATTGAGTATTGTTTTGGTTGTGGCTACACAAGCAAAAGGAAACGTTTTAATTCATCAAAAAATGTTTGAGAGTCGTTTATTCTTTGTGGATAAATTGATTGACATGGGCGCTCAAATTATTCTTTGTGATCCACACCGTGCTACTGTTAATGGTATTGATAAAAAATACAAACTTCGCGGTATCAGCATGACCTCTCCAGATATTAGAGCAGGAGTTTCGTTGTTAATCGCCGCCCTTTCTGCTGAAGGTAAATCAACTATTTACAACATTGAGCAAATTGAGCGTGGTTACCAGGATATTGATACGCGTTTAAGAGCTTTAGGTGCGCAGATTAAGCGTGTAAACGCTGATGCGCCAAGCCATTAAAGGTTTAGAGAGTTAAAAGTTGAAGGTTTAAAGTTGAAAGACTGATGCTGATAGACTAAAGAAAAATAGCATCATGCAAAAACGCCCGGGTAAAAATTACCCGGGCTTTTTTTTTAATTCTCGTCATTTTGAGGTACGAAGCAATCTCTTGTAGCAGCACTATTTGGAAACCAAAGCATTAAGATTGCTTCGTGCCTCGCAATGACGAGCGTGTGAGATACCCTTACCCCGATATCGCGTTTATAATATCATACTGCGTGATAATTTCAATTTTCCCTGATTCATCCTCTACCAAAACGGCTGAATTTTCTTTGTTAATCAAGGATGAAATTTTATCAATCGAGGTATTCAAATCAACGAAAGGGAAAGTAGCCGTCATGATTTCTGAAATTGGTGCAGATTTCAGTCCCGGGTTTTCAAGTAAAGCAGTTAAAATATCACTCTCGGCAATTTTGCCTACAATCATTCCCTGTTGTGTTACCGGAATTTGCGAAATATTCATCGATTTTATCGTATTGATCGCCTCTAAGACAGACTTCGTTGCATCAAGCGTTACAATTTCTGTAGCTTCCTTTTTTGCAAGAATTAATTTTGCTGTTAGTTTTTCATCTTGTAAAAAACCTCGTTCGCGTAACCAATCTTCATTGTACATTTTGCCCATATAACGGCTACCGTGGTCGTGAAAAATAACCACTACAACATCTTCTGGTTTTAATTTATCCTTCAATTGAATTAATCCACCAATTGCTGCGCCGGCAGAGTTTCCAACAAAAATACCTTCTTTACGAGCGATATCGCGGGTCATTAAAGCGGCGTCTTTATCGGTTACTTTTTCAAATAAATCAATTACATCGAAGTTTACATTGGCCGGTAAAAAATCTTCGCCAATTCCTTCAGTGATGTATGGATAGATTTCATCTTTATCAAAAATGCCAGTTTCCTTATATTTTTTGAAAACTGAACCATAAGTATCGATTCCCCAAATCTGAATGTTCGGATTTTTCTCTTTCAGATATTTACCTGTACCAGAAATTGTGCCCCCGGTACCTACACCTACAACCAAGTGAGTAATTTTTCCTTCAGTTTGTTCCCAAATTTCTGGACCAGTTTGTTCATAGTGAGCGGCAGTATTTGCCAAATTATCATATTGATTTGGCTTCCATGAATTAGGAACTTCACGCTCTAAACGAGAAGAAACAGAGTAATAAGAACGCGGATCTTCCGGCTCTACATTTGTTGGACAAACAATAACCTCGGCACCAAAAGCACGTAAAGCATCTACTTTTTCTTTCGATTGTTTGTCAGTTGTAGTGAAAATACACTTGTAACCTTTGATAATGGCAGCCATCGCCAAGCCCATACCTGTATTTCCTGATGTTCCCTCAATAATGGTTCCACCAGGTTTTAACTTACCACTTTTCTCTGCATCTTCAATCATTTTTACCGCCATGCGATCTTTGATTGAATTACCTGGATTGGTAGTTTCTATTTTTGCCAAAATTGTTCCAGGAACACCTTTTGTAATTGTATTTAATTTCACCAATGGCGTATTACCAATGGTTTCTAATATGTTATTGTACCACATGATACAAAATTAAGCAAAGCTATTAACTATTTTACAAACTATATTTTATTTAAAATATAATTTTTATAAACTCATTTTAATGAAATTTTATTCTATAATCTATCAATAAGATAGGTATTATAGATTGATTATTAGGCAAAATGCAATATTGGTTTTAGGTTAGCCGCAAATTCGCAGACTAAAAATCACTTATAACTTCGAAATAATTACAATTAATAAGATGCTGAAATGAATTCAGCATCACGACAGCATAAAAATTTGCGAATCTGCGGCAAACTTAAGCCAACTTATAAACCTTACCAGGCAATGAAACAATTATCCCTTGCATTTCTAAAGTGAGAATAACTATGGCCAATTTGCTTTGCTGAATAGCCAATGAAATACAAAGTTCATCAATAGAAAGTTGACCGCTTTGTAAAGTATCAACTACTTTCTGCTCATTTGCAGTAAGATTGAGCTGTAAAGTAGTTTGTGCTTGTTTCTTCTTTTCTTTCACTTCATCATCCCAGCCTAAATAATAAATCAAATCATTTGCATTGTTAATCAACCCTGCCCTATTGGTCTTAATTAAAAAGTTGCAACCTTCAGAAAAAGCATCATTTGTTCTACCTGGAAAAGCATAAACATCTTTATTGTAAGAGTTTGCAATTTCTGCTGTAATTAACGCCCCACCTTTAATGGATGCCTCAACAACAATTGTGGCATCGGCAATGCCAGCAATAATTCTATTTCTCTGTGGAAAATTTTGTCTATCGGGATTTGTCAATGTTGGAAACTCGGAAAGTAGGCCACCGTTTAAAACCATTTTCTGAGAAACTGGTTTATGAATTTGCGGATATAACCGATCTAATCCATGCCCTAACACACCAACGGTCGGAATATCATTGGCAATGCATTCTTTGTGAGCGGTAACATCGATACCATAAGCGAGACCACTAACAATTAAAACATTATAAGGCGCTAACACTTCGCAAAGCTGCTTACATAAAGTTTTGCCATAATCAGTTGCATTACGAGTACCTACAATGCTAATAATTCTTGAGTGATTCAAATCTGCTTTACCTTTAAAGTAAAGTAAAATCGGAGAATCAAAACAGTTTTTTAAGCGTTTTGGATAATTTTCATCTGTAAAAAAAAGAACTTCAATTCCATGCTTTTCAATAAATTTTAGCTCTTCAGCTGCTCGTTTTAAAGCATCAGTATTCAATATTGCGTCAACAGTTTTCTCACCAATACCTGGAATTTGAAGCAATTGATTTTTTGTAGCAGAAAAAACAGCTTCAGCGCTGCCACAATAGGCTAATAAATTTTTGGCATTTACCGGACCAATGGATTTAATGAAAGTTAAAGCAATTTTGTGAAGCGTACTCATTAATTTTTAGGCTAAGGTGAATAAATGCGGGATGATTTATTTCCTTAAAAAGACAACCTAAAAATCAATATCAATTAAACTCTTAATTGGGATATGAATATTATTTTTTAGCTGAATGTATTTTTCTGTTACTGCCCAAACCGTAGTGTCTACACGTTTAGGGCCAATTGTTGTGTTAAAAGTAATCACTGCTTTGGATTTGAACTCATTTCCAAGTCTTTGAGCCTCATCAAGTTTAGTTTTTAGTTCTTCTGTGTGATCTTCTTTTGCATTGATGATATTCAAATAGCTTAAATGTTCCTTTTCTACAATTTCTATTGGCATAGCTTCTCTTTAACGATTAATGTTAAACAAGCTTATTAATTTTTTCGAAGAAAAACAACCGCAAACACTCATTTTATATAATAATTAACAAAAAAAAACCTCGATTTTCATCGAGGTTAAATTTTTAATTTCCTGTTATTTGAACTTCAGTTTTCGAGTTTCGATCATTCCTTTAAATTCGTGGTCAAGTTTTTCGTTATTGCTATCAATTACCTGCCTAGACACGCCAGAGGTGCTACTTAATGTGCTTTCTTTTAAATATGAGGTAAATGCGCCTGTAGCAGAATAATTTAAAGCCTGGGCTAATAATTTTTCTGATGGGTCTCCAAAGTCTTTAGTCAAATCATCAACTACATCCTTATCTACTGCCATTCCATCGAAATAATCGCCGAAGCCTGACTGATTTTTAGTTTGAAACTGAGGGATGTACAAGTCTTTTTTATCGATTCTGAGAGAGAAAAACCCAACTGGTTTGCCGTATGTTTTTCTGCCAATTAACTTTACATCCATTACTGGTTTTAAGTTGTTAATCAACAACTCGCTTGCAGATGCTGTTCCGCCTGCAACTAAAAAATACACCCTTGTTAGTCCATTTAAACTTCCGCGTTTAGCAAAAACTTCTTGATTTCCGGCAGCTGGAGTAGGTTTATATGAATAATCGAAGAAAGAATATAATCTTGTTACCCCATCATTACCTTTGCCATAAAATTTTTGATTTTCTAAAATCGTTGCCTGACCATCTTGCATGGTTTTGGTCCAATAAGTGGTATACATTATTTTTCCATTTTGCGATGCAGGAGCTATTAAATTGGTAAAAGCTTCTGATGTTGCAACCGAACCTCCGCCATTGTAACGCAAATCAACTACTAGTTCTGTGATTCCATCCGTTGTAAACTTAGTAAAAGCAGCATCCAATAAAGGAACAGAATTGGTGGTGAAGCTGTTAAAAACAATATAACCAACTTTTTTCGCCCCTACAGTATATGTATTTGAGTATAGAATAGGATTAATATTATAACTGCCTCTGTTAATTACCAAATCTTGTGAAGTACCATCAGGCTTTACAACAGTCATTGAAATACTAGGGTTACTACCAAAAATACCATCGTTTAAATTATCGATATCGCTTTGACTGGTTCTTAAGGTTGTTCTGCCATTCACCCGGGTAATTTGATAGCCCCTTTTTAAACCAGCAAGAGCCGCAGGAGAAGTAGCGTAAACAGATTTAACCCGCAATAAATTATTAGCATCGTAATTTGCTGAAAAACCATAATCACCACTTACACCGCCCAATTGCCCGGCAACGGCACCATTATCAATAAACGAATATTTATCTTTTCCACCTGTGCTTGGCAATGCCGCAAGCGCTGCTAATACTTGATCATCGTTCGCATACTTGCGTGGATTAAAGGTATCATAATCAGGCATGCCCACATTCCAGAAGTAAGTTTGTTTCGCATATAAAAAGATAGAATCGCGGGTTAAATAATCACGGTTTGAAGTTGGAGTTTGCAGTGTATTTTTTTCTGCTACAGGAGTAGATGAATCTGAATCAGGTTCTGTATTGTTCTTTTTACAAGAAGCTAAAAAACCAGCCGATCCAACTAAAAAGAACAAAATGCTCTTCTTCACATTAACTTTTCTTAACATATCTATTTGTAAATTTCCAGTGACACAATATACGGCAAATTCATTAACTTGGATTGTTGTTCATCAAAATTATTTGCCCCCACAACTAACGTATCATCTGGCGATAAATTGTTGTCGTTTAGGATCTTCTGAAATATTTCTGCCTTCTCTACTCCCATTTCATCTGCAAAGTATACCGTTAGGTAATTTTCCAGTCCGTTCCATTCTGTTTGTTTAATTTTATTAAGCTGCTGATCTGGATTTCCAGCCGTCACGATGAATATTTTTTTTCTTTCAATTACCAACTCTTGCATAAACTCTAACAGGTTTTTGAACAATAAAAGTTTTAAAGGCAGTCGGGCGTTTTGATGAAGCAAATCAAAATTGTATTGGTATTTGGCGTCAATTTCAAAAGCCTTCGCTGTTTTTAAGAATAAATCTCCTACTCCTGATTGCTCAAATTCACCTTTCATAAAATCTAAGATAGCTTGTGCATTTTTTTGCTCGCTATATTCGATAAACTGGGCAAATAAATAATAAACCTGAAGCAGATAATCCTTTTCAGGGTAAAGCACATTATCAAGTTCAAAAATGACGATCTGCTTATTTTTTACTAGCTCGTATGCATCCATCTTAAATCATAAGGAGTTTTAAATCATCGTTAGGATTGTTGTAACCGAAAACTCCGTTTAGTTCTTGGTTCTGTTTTTTAAAAATTTCAGCACCGCTAGCGAAAATACATTCACCTTGAATGAATACCGCATAGTTTACATAGTTGGTCTTTTCAAGCGAAATATAATTCAGTAACGAATCTGCTGGTGGAGTTAACACCTGAATGCCATATTCACCAAACAAAACGGCTGATTTTGCGAGAGGTTCTATCTCATAATTGTGTAACGGGATGATGCAATCAATAGCTTCAGTGATGCAAAAATTCAATAATAAATGTGCAATACTATCTTGATTGAGCTTGCCCAATGAAGTAAAAGCGTAATTTTTCGTTACAATACCCGGAACGTCGCCATAGTCGGCTAGCAGAACAAAATGACTAGGAAATGCCTTCATTAACTTTAAGGCTTTGGCATTATTTCCGCCGGTAATTAATATTTTCAATGTTTAAATGTTATTTGATACTCAGTGTTGAATGGGAAATGGGAAATTGATAATTGGTAGTAGATAACAGGCAGTTGATAACTGGTAATTGATAAATGGCAACTTTCTAAACGATCAAACCATCTTTCATCGTTACGACACGATCGCTTGTTTTAGCCAGGTGTTCGTTATGCGTTACAATTACAAACGTTTGCTGAAAATTATCTCGAAGTGTTACAAAAAGCTGGTGTAAGGCTGATGCATTTTCTGAATCAAGATTTCCGGAAGGTTCGTCAGCCAGAATAATTGATGGATTGTTAATTAGTGCTCTTGCAATGGCTACCCGTTGTTGTTCTCCACCCGATAATTGGTTGGGTTTATGATGAGCTCTGTTTTTCAAACCAAATAAATCAAGCAATTCCAAACCTCGGGTTTCTGCCTGCTTTTTATTCGTTTTAGCAATGAAAGCCGGAATACATACATTTTCCAACGCACTAAATTCAGGCAATAAATGATGGAATTGGAATACAAAACCAATATTTTGGTTGCGAAAAGCGCTTAACAATTCTCCACTTAATTTATTTATGATGGTTCCTTTAAGCTCCACTGTCCCGTCATCAGGTTTATCTAGCGTACCTAAAATATGGAGTAAAGTACTTTTTCCCGCACCAGACGGACCAATAATACTCACGATCTCCCCTTTCTGAACTTCAAAATTAACACCTTTTAATATTTGCAGGTTTCCGTATGATTTTCTTATTCCAGTGGCTTTTAGCATGGCGTAAAAATAGTTAAATTTTTGCTTTGTGAATGATAAGTTACAGGTTGTAAGTATAAGGCTTGATATATAACACCCCATCTACATTTTTATTATTCGTCAATCTGTGTAAGTCCTTAATCTTCGTAATCAATCCGATAATCATCTCTAAAATCAATTTATTAAAAAAAAGTTTGCAGTTATGAGAATCTTATTTAACTTTGAAAAACAAAGCACTTTCAAAATGAGTAATTCTGAGGAACAACTAAACGCATTAAAAGACATCAGACAAATGATGGATAGATCTTCAAGATTTATCTCGTTAAGTGGTTTATCTGGCGTATTTGCTGGAGTTATAGCTTTAATGGGTGCCTACTTTGCAAACGATGAAATTGAAAAATTCATCAACAAAAGAGGTTATAGTTATGGAATAGAAGGCGAAATAGACCTGGAATTTAACTTAATCAAACTGGGTGTTTTTGTGTTGGTAATTGCTTTAGCGGGTGGAATTTTGTTTACTTATCGAAAAAGTCAACGGAATAATTTACCAATCTGGGACAAAACCTCCAAATCACTGTTAATCAATTTGGCTATTCCATTGGTAACTGGAGGATTATTTATCATCGCGTTGCTGATTAATCATGCTCATACTTATGCTATTATTGCGCCTTCTTGCCTCATTTTTTACGGGCTGTCGCTCATTAACGCAAGTAAATATACCTATAGCGATATTCGCTATCTGGGCTTCCTGGAAATCATTTTAGGATTAATTTGTATGTTTTATGTGGGTTACGGGTTAATATTTTGGGCAATTGGCTTCGGCGTACTTCATATTGTTTATGGATTGGTGATGTATTTTAAATACGAGAAAGGCCAATAAAATGAAAAATCCAATAGCAGATCTTAATAAAATATTCGACAGCCGAATTCGGCTCGGCGTAATGTCGATGCTGATCGTTAACCATGAAATTAGCTTTAATGATTTGAAACAGATGCTCGAACTCACAGATGGAAATTTAGCTTCGCATTTAAATACACTGGAGCAAGCCGAATTTATTGCGGTACATAAAGGTTTTATCGGGCGTAAAACCAGCACCACCTATTCTATTACCAATTTAGGAAAACAAGCTTTTAAAGCGCATTTAGATGCACTTGAAAAAATGATTAATAAACTTTAAACTATTTTTTTTGAAAATACACTTTGAATTTCAAAGCACTTTTAGACCTAAAATCCATGAATAATCAAGCAGAGCCACAGATTATCAATCAATGCAGGCAACTAGCCATAATTTCCGCATCAATCGGAACTTCAATTTTTCTTTTCTTTCTTCTTTTCAGGGGAGAAACCCCGATTTTGGGATTAGGGTATTTATTAATCGCCGCATTAATTAATGGCATTTTCTTCACAGTCCTTGCGATTTCATGCTATACCCACAAGCATTATTGGCGTAAAATAGTTGCCACGATGATTTTCATGCTGGCAAACATCCCATTAAGTATTTTCTACTGTTTCATCGCACTTAAATCATTATAAAAATGAAAACGAAATCTAATTACCTCCTACTCGCTACCCTTATTGGAGGGATACTATTTAACTTGATGTTTTGGTCAGAAAGATTGGCACTTAACCTACTCATTTACAGCGTATTTATCTTAGGCATTACCTTCTTCAACAGCGAGGTTGCTAAAACGAAGAAATTTAAACTCTACGCAATGGCCCATTTACTTGCAGCAGTTATGGTGGTGGTTAACAATTCCGATTTATCGCTTGCTACATACTATATCAGTTTTTTACTATTTGTCGGTTTTTCCCACTACCAAAGCATCAGATCGGTTTGGGTAGCACTTATGGCCACAGCACTACAAATTATTGCCATCCCTGCAACCGCATTTAGGCGACTATCCAATCTTCAAATCGGGAATTTCAAATTTAGACCATTCCTAAGGCCATTAAAATACATTATCCTGCCAATCATTATGGTATTTATTTTCATCGGCATCTACAGTGGAGCTAACGCAATTTTTGAAAAATATGCTTCCGAACTTGGAGATAGCATTGCAAAGATATTAACAGATTTATTTGGCTTTATTTTCAATGATTTAAGCTTCGAGCGCTTCATTCATTTTGGTCTCGGCTTAGCCTTAACCGGGGGATTACTCATCACCTTTTACGATCGTGTTTTTGAAAAGATTGAATTGAATCTGAATGAAGATCTGCATCGAAATAAAACTAAGAGCAGAATTAAAAGCCTTTGGAATGAGGTTGCCGGAATGTTTATGGGTAGAGTGATTTCAAAAAAAATGGCGCTGAAAACCGAATACATTGTCGCGGTGATTTCTTTTGTTGCTTTAAACTTTTTATTACTGATGCTAAATGGAATCGATATTTGGTGGTTATGGCTTGGTAAAGGGAAGCAATTGGCCGAAACGAACTATGCCGCCGAATTACACGATGGCACAACCGCCCTCATCTTCAGTATCATTTTAGCAATGGCCATTATTGTTTACTTTTTTAGAGGAAATTTAAACTTCTATTCAAAAAGCAGAACGTTAAAAATTTTGGCATTTGCGTGGATGATCCAGAATTTTCTATTAATTATTTCTGTTTTCATTAGAGATGCGCATTATATTGAAGTTTATGGTCTCACTTATAAACGTATAGGCGTAATTGTATTTGCCACACTCTGCCTAGTGGGCTTAAGCACTGTTTATTTGAAAATAGCCAAGCAAAAAACATTCTTCTATCTGCTAAAGATCAATGGAAATATTTGGTATCTCCTATTATTGGTTTTCACAATGGTGAATTGGGATGTTGTTATTGTAAAATACAATTTAGCGCACAGAGAAACCATCGCATTCGATTCGGATTATTTACTTTCCTTATCAGATAAAACGCTTCCAACAATTGATCAGCACAGAAGGGAACTTGATTTAGCCGACGGAAATTTCGGAAGCCTTGCGCCTAAAGGTACAATTCTCATTGGTGCTACAAATGATCAACTTCAATTAAAGCTTGATCAACGAATAGGTTTTTTTAAAGAGCGATACAAAGGGGTTAGCTGGCTTTCATGGAATTTGCAGGATTGGAATACGGCAAAATATTTTGGAATAGAAAGATGAAAAGGCATTACAAAATTATAATTATGCTTCTAGCTCTGGCATCATTAGCATGGTTTGCTTTAGCCAACTTTATAGAAAGTACAATTGAAATGCATATTAATGAACCAAATACAAAATAAATACCATGCAAATTCATTCATCACAATATTGGACTGATTATTTCACTAAAAACGCAGCTTTTTGCCGGGTTGATTGGCAGTTAAAACCAATACTGACAGACCTGGAAAGGAGCAACATTTTGAAATCATTACAGGCTTGGCAACTAGGAGAAACTTCGGAAGGTGAACATTTACAACACGCAGCACAGAAATATGCCTCCGAAATTAATGACCTCCACTATCCTATTGCTGTTAAATTATTTATTAAAGAAGAACAAAAACACGGGAACAACCTAGGAAAATATCTTGACCTAATTGAAGCGCCCAGAATTAAAAAAGATTGGGGCGATAGCTTATTTAGAAAAATAAGATATTATAATACAAATATGGAGCTGTGGACGATTGCTGTCATAACTGTTGAAAGCGCTGCGCAGATTTTCTATCAGGCATTGAAAGATGCGACAAACTGTACACTATTAAAACAAATTTGTACCGATATTTTAATTGATGAAGCAGCACACATCACTTTTCAAAAGGAAAGACTTTATATCATTTTTAGCAACAAAAACCCAATTTCGAAATTTATCGCCTATCATGCCTATTCCTGCTTCTTTATATGCACAAGTCTGGTAGTATGGTTTGCGCATCAGAAATTGTTCAAAGCCGGCAAAATGAACTTCAATAAATATTTCTCCAAAATGAAACTCAAGCTGAAGAAGGTTGCTGGAAGAAGCACCCTGTATGGCTCGAGCTATGAAAATATCAGTCATCAACCAACTCCAAAAATTATTCAAACGGTACAATAGTTCTCATTAAGCAGACAAATGATTTCACTTGCAACAAATATTAAAAATGTATAAATTAATTAACACAAATAACATCATGAAAAATCAAGAAACAGTAAGCCCATTTAAGTTAAGAATCACAATTATTTTGAGCGTGATCGCATTCATTTTATGTATTCCCTTGGTTGCAATGCAATTTACCAACGAAGTAAATTGGACACTATCAGACTTTGTTGCCGCTGGCGTATTGCTATTAAGTACAGGTTTAGCCATCGAACTGGTGATTAGAAATATGAAAACTGGCACCAGCAGAACCATTGCTTTGGTGGTAATTTTAATTGCACTGTTTTTAATTTGGGCAGAAATGGCTGTCGGTATTTTTGGGTCGCCAATAGCTGGAAGTTAATTCCACATTGCATAAACCAGAAACTTTTCCATTTTTCTCGAATCATTAGAATCCAGCTACATTATGAAAACCATAACGCTCATTGCAGTCATCACCATTAATTTATTAATGTTATCCTGCTCAAATCAAGAAAGAACAATTTCTACAGAAGTAGATAATCCATCAGGAACCAGCGAAGAACCAAAAGCGCCAAAGGTAAAATATAGCTCTTCGATCATAATCGAAAATAAGGATCTGATTATTTATCCATTACAGTTAAATGATGGCCAATCTGATAGCTACAAACGCGACGGAGGAATAAACTATTGGAATTTAGCATTTTATAACGTGATATCGGGCAAAAGTGAATTATTAACCCGTGAGAAACTGATAATCAACAGTTTTAATGTTGGTAACCCAGATAAAAACCCAAACCAATCCGCTTTACTAGCGAATAATTTTATCTATTACGAGGTTACCAATGCTGATTTTGACGGTGACAAAAAGTTAACATCTGCAGACCCTAGAAACTTGTTTTTATCCAGCTTGGAAGGCAAAACCTTTGTTCAAATTTCTCCTGAAAATTATTCTATACAGAATTGGAAAATTGATGAAAAGCATGATTTAATCTTAATGGATCTGATAAAGGATACAAATGGTGATAAGATTTTTGATGACAAAGATGAGATGGAGTATTTCGTATACAGCCTTAAAACCGGAGCTCCAGCCAAACCTGTGTTCGATACCGCTTTTAGAAATGAGGTAAAAGAACTCGCTAAAAAGGTCTTATAAAATTTGCAAGCGACCCAATCCAAAAACGCTAGCCGCAGTTGGATAAATCCTTTGAAAAGCGGGAATACTTTTGATTCTTTTTAAGAGTTGACAACTTTAATATCAAATTGGAAAGAAAGCTGTATACTCTACAAGTTTAAAAAATTGCAGCATGGGCAAGACTACTTTTCCGGATTAACATAAAACGTTCATTTTCTACAAAAAAACGGAAATATCTATTTGTTTAAAGGGTTTGAAATTGTAGCTTTGGGCAAATTTTGTAGCAAATGAATATTCACGAATACCAGGGTAAACAAATATTAAAAAGTTTCGGTGTTAACGTTCAAGAAGGAATTGTTGCCGACACTCCAGAGCAAGCTGTTGAGGCTGCTAAGCAACTGAAAACTGATTATAACTCTGATTGGGTTGTAATTAAAGCGCAAATTCACGCAGGTGGTCGCGGTAAAGGAGGAGGCGTTAAATTAGCCAAAAACCTTGACGAAGTGAAACAACGTGCAACCGATATCCTTGGTATGCAATTGGTTACCCCTCAAACCGGACCAGAAGGTAAATTGGTGAGTAAAATTTTAGTCGCTCAGGATGTTTATTATCCAGGTGCTTCTGAAACTAAAGAATATTATATTTCAGTATTGTTAGATCGTGCAAAAGGTCGCAATATTATTATGTACAGTACTGAAGGCGGTATGGATATCGAAGAAGTTGCTGAGCATACTCCACACTTAATTTTTAAAGAAGAAATCGACCCTAAAGTTGGTTTACAAGGCTTCCAGGCTCGCAAAGTAGCTTTTAACTTAGGTTTAAGCGGCGCTGCACACAAAGAGATGGTTAAATTTGTAACTGCTTTATATAAAGCGTACGATACTACCGATTCATCGATGTTTGAAATTAACCCAGTGTTAAAAACTTCTGATGATAAAGTGATCGCTGTTGATGCTAAGGTTGATATTGACGAAAATGCATTATACCGTCACCCAGATTATGCAGCAATGCGTGATACGGCTGAAGAAGATCCGATGGAAGTTGAAGCAAGTGCTTCTAACCTAAACTTCGTTAACCTTGATGGTAACGTAGGCTGTATGGTTAATGGTGCTGGTTTGGCAATGGCGACAATGGATATTATTAAATTGGCTGGTGGTGAACCTGCTAACTTCTTAGACGTTGGTGGGACTGCAAATGCACAAACCGTTAAAGCGGCTTTTAACATCATTTTAAAAGACCCTAACGTTAAAGCTATCTTAATTAACATTTTCGGTGGTATTGTTCGTTGCGACCGAGTTGCGCAAGGTGTTATCGATGCTTACCAAGAGATCGGAAATATTCCTGTGCCAATCATTTGCCGTTTACAAGGTACAAACGCAGAAGAAGCTAAGAAATTAATCGATGAATCAGGACTTAAAGTTTACTCTGCAATCGCTTTAAAAGAAGCTGCAGATTTAGTAACTAAAGTTTTGGCTGAACAAGCATAAAAAAGTTGAAAGTTGAAAGTTGAGAGTTAAAAGTTGAAAGACTAAAACTCAAAGCTTGTTGAATAATAAAAAACCTTTCAGTGCAAACTGGAAGGTTTTTTTGTTTCCAAAATTGCCATCATTGCGAAGCCAATTTTTCATCGAGTGTGGCAATCTCATTTGCTTTTTTCTGTAAATCAGGTTTCTATGTGCTTCGGTTCCGAAAGTCCTGCTATCCTTCCTGCCGATAAAAAAATCGGCATCCATTCTATCCCTTAGGTTTATTTAATATAATTCATTTCAAGAAACGAAATTTTGAAACTCATTGCATTTTCCGTCTTTCGTGTTTCCGTGGCAAATAAAATTGAACCGCCAAAAACCGACGAAGTCCTTCCTTCGAATTCAATCCTTTTAAACCTCGTAAGCTAATTAGCTCTGAATTCTAAAATATCTCCTGGCTGGCAATCCAGAACCTTGCAGATAGCTTCCAGGGTTTCCAACCGAACTGCCTTTGCTTTACCAGTTTTTAAGATGGATAAATTGGACATCGTAATCCCAACGCGTTCACTTAATTCGGTAAGCGACATTTTGCGACGAGCAAGCATTACATCTAAATTTATAATAATTGGCATTGAATATAATTTAGATGGTTAAATCGTTTTCTTGTTTAAGTTTAAGACCAAATGCAAATATCCCAGCGAAAATTAAATATTCCAATCCATGCATTAAAAATTGCCCAAGTTCCTTCCCATCCATCGAAACTTTTAAATCGTGATTAAAAATTGTGGAGTGCTCGAATATATAAGATGTTAAATAATAATACAGAATGCTTATCGGAATATAAAGCAATTCAACGATGCCAAATTTCTTCAAACGATTAATATTTTCAGTCGTGAAAATTTCCCCTTTGATAACATCATTAATCAAGTCTTTAATTTGTTTAAGTTGATAAAAGGAAAATATTAGGCCGATAATAACGAAGGTAAAATAGCTCAATGCAAATGGATTAATTAACTGCTGTGTTTTGAAGTCAGACAAAGTTGCTGTGACTTTTGCAGGTTTATTTATTTCGAAACTAAAGGTGTCGCTTAGGGTTGTTAAAGTTGGATGAGGGGCGTTTAAAGTCAATTCAAATTCCACCAAGTCTACCCCCGGTATTTTATCATCTGAAATAACAGATTTAAAGCACATGATAGCCCAAACGCAACAAATAGCGATGCCAAGATACCAAGAGGAATCGATAAGAAATTTGTAAAAAGATAGAGATCGTGAATTTATCATAATTATATAGTTAAATCGCTTTCTTGTTTCAATTCAATTCCTTTTCTGAACACTAAAGCTATAGTTATTAACGTTAGGCCAAATACAAATAACCAAAAATTAAAGTCTGCCTCTCTGATAGTATCGATTTTAAACACACCATCTTTAGCATATAATCCGATTAAATTATAGAAATAAACCAAAAACGAAGTTATCATTGAGTTAATGCCCATCGACAAAAGTCTTTTATAATTTATAACGTTAAAAACATTATCACTCTTTGCCGAATTGATAAATGCATAAAGCATCGCAATAATTCTTGATCCTAAATAAGCACTAGTTAACACGAATACTCCTGACAAAAGTTGAAGAAACACACTAAGTTCGCCAGCTATAATGCTACCAGATTTATTCGAAGGAACACCTTGCCAACCCTCTAAAAATCCCTTAGAGGCATCACTAACACTCAAAAGAATCACAACAGCTAACAATATAACATACGCTGTTTTTATAATGGTTATTTGTTTATCTATTTTCATAATCATATCGTTAAATCGTTTTCTTGTTTTAAATCCCTATTTCTTCTTAATATAGCTGTAGTGTAAAAGATCATATTGGTTATAATGATAAAACTTAGGTTCGGAACGAAAAGATTAGGCCATACTGTATTGAATAAGTATAAAACTTTTTCCACTATAACTTCTGGCCATACCACAGTGTTTATTTGAGCACTAATATAAATCAAAGTGACACTAATAGAAATTGAGATCCACTGAACAATGATGAGCCATTTGATTCTTTGGCTATTTGAATCATCACTAGTAGAAATTTTAATGTACCAGCTCAAAAGGACAAAGAAAAGGATGTAAAATGCGGTTGACAATAAACCATAATAAATTTGTAATCATTCGAAATTCTTGAATCAAAAAAATTAAAAAGGTAGAGAATCGTAGACATTTCCAGTATACCAATAAATGCTCTTATACCAAAAACCGTGAACCTACCAGTACTTTTCGGTTTCATCCCCTGAGATAAGGATTTTATAATCGTCATATATTTTCAATAATTTACTTATCAAACATAAAAAATAAATTATTACAAAACAAAATATATTTATTGATTTACAATAAATAATATATGCAAATCAATGATACTAAGATAGTGTTAGTAATTACTGACAAAAACTTTATTGGAATGATTTTTGTTATAAGTAAAACTATAAAAAACGTGTGCAAACAGCAACATTTTCAGTATTTTATCCTTTCGGATTGCTATACAATTTCGTAACTTTGCACACTTCAACAATTAAAGAGCACACAAAACGTATAAATGAGACAACTCAAGATAACGCAATCCATTACCAACCGTGAAAGTCAGTCGTTAGATAAGTACCTACACGAAATTGGTAAAGTAGATTTAATAACAGCAGAGGAAGAGGTAATTTTAGCAAGAAAGATTCGTGAAGGCGATCAAGCTGCATTAGAGCGATTAACTAAGACCAATTTACGTTTCGTAGTATCTGTTGCAAAACAATATCAAAATCAAGGTTTAACTTTAGGCGATTTAATTAATGAAGGTAACTTAGGTTTAATTAAAGCGGCAAAACGTTTTGATGAAACTAAAGGTTTCAAGTTCATTTCCTATGCCGTTTGGTGGATCCGTCAATCAATTTTGCAAGCTATTGCAGAGCAAAGCCGTATTGTACGTTTACCTTTAAACCAAGTTGGTTCATTAAGTAAAATCAGCAAGGCTTTCTCTAAACTAGAGCAAGAATATGAGCGTGAGCCATCGCCAGAAGAATTGGCAGATATTTTAGAGACTACTGTTGATAAAATTTCGGATACTTTAAGTAACTCCGGCCGTCACGTTTCAATGGATGCTCCATTCGTTCAAGGTGAAGAAAATACATTGTTAGATGTGTTGGAAAACCATGAGCCGAACACGGATAGTTCATTAATTAACGAATCATTATCAGAAGAAATTAAACGTTCTTTATCTACTTTAACTGAAAGAGAAAGAGAAATCATCGTGTTATTCTTTGGTTTAGGTTCAAACCATCCGCTTTCATTAGAAGAGATTGGTGAAAAATTTAACTTAACCCGTGAGCGTGTTCGTCAGATTAAGGATAAGGCACTACAACGCTTACGTCATACTTCAAGAAGTAAAATCTTAAAATCTTATTTGGGCTAAAATTATAACTTTTGTTATAACAGTAATATCTAGGGACCGACAAATTCGTCGGTCTTTTTTTATGCGCTAAATTTTCAAAGAAAATTATGCTTATATCAACTTAGCTATAAGCCACTATCGCGTTTCCCAGCAAGGCAGCAGGAAGTTGTATTTTACAACAAAAAGGCAATCTTGCGCTTTCCGAACCCTCTCTCGTCATTGCGAGAAACGATTCTTCATCGTTTCGTGGCAATCTCACTTCTGCGATATAATACTCGAATGAGATTGCTTCGTCGTACCTTCTCGCAAAGACGAGCGATGATATCAAAAACTTCGAACATTTAAGCCCGTCAGTCCCAGGCAAGTGGGAATCCTAAAGCGATCGCTGATATTTCAAGTAGTCCTGGCGATGTGGTCAGCTAGCACATAAAAAAAGATCGGTAAACCGATCTTAAATTGATATGTTTTTTCTTCCTAGATTTCTTCGTTCCTCGCAATCACGACAAATTGTTAAAACAACAAATGTTTAACTGTAAGTCCATTATTTATGAGTTGCTTTAAAGAATCAATTCCAATTCTTAAATGGGTTTCGACATACTTCTCCGTTACAGCACTATCACTTTCTGCAGTTTTAACACCCTCTGGAATCATTGGCTGGTCTGAAACCAATAACAATGCTCCTGCTGGAATTTTGTTTGCAAAGGCAGTAGTAAATACCGTTGCTGTTTCCATATCAACTGCCATCGCCCTTAAAGTTTTGAGATACTTTTTAAATTCTTTGTCGTGCTCCCAAACCCTTCTGTTTGTAGTGTAACAAGTTCCGGTCCAGTAATCTCTACCATGATCACGGATAGTTGTAGAGATTGCTTTCTGCAATGCGAACGCTGGCAATGCCGGCACTTCTGCAGGAAGGTAATCGTTTGAGGTTCCTTCTCCCCTAATTGCTGCGATTGGCAAAATTAAATCGCCTAATTGGTTCTTCTTCTTTAAGCCACCACACTTACCTAAAAACAAAACTGCTTTTGGCTTTATCGCTGTCAACAAATCCATCATAGTTGCTGCAAGCGGACTACCCATGCCGAAGTTGATAATGGTAATTCCATTTGCAGTAACACTTTGCATAGGCTTATCCAAACCCATAATTGGGGCATTGTCGTTCCACTCCGAAAACATGCTCACATACTTACTAAAGTTAGTTAACAAAATGTAATCACCAAATTGATCCAGCGGTCGGCCGGTGTATCTTGGCAACCAATTTTTAACAATTTCATCTTTCGATTTTAAACCAGATTTAACAGGACTTTCAACCTCTTTAACCTTTTTGGCTTTCTCCACTATGGCTTCGTCTTTTTTTACGTCTTTTTCTTCATTCATATTTTAAGGCTTTGAGCAAAGCGCTTGGCGCTTAGCGTTAATAAATATTATATTAAAAAAAATCCCTCCCGATGCTCGGGAAGGATTTGAATTTTTATGCGGCTTGTAACTTCTTAAAGTCGGCCTTTTCAAATTTTTCTATCGCATAATCGAGCGTGATGTGCAACTCCTTGACATCCGTTTGCGTCGGCGTGTCGAACATGGCATCCAACATAATCGCTTCACAAATCGATCTCAAACCACGAGCGCCCAGTTTGTACTCCATTGCCTTGTCGACAACAAAATCCAAAACATCATCTTCAAAAACTAAGTTAACATCTTCATAAGCAAAAAGCTTAACATATTGCTTAATTAATGAGTTTTTAGGTGCTGTTAAAATATTGCGCAGCGATTCTTTATCCAACGGATTCAAATGCGAAAGAACTGGAATACGACCAATTAACTCTGGAATTAATCCAAAAGATTTTAAATCCTGAGGTGTGATATACTTGTAAAGGTTTTTAAGATCTAAAACGGTCTCATCTTTCTTCACTTTATAACCAACAGCCTGCGTACGCAAACGATTTGCAATTTTACGTTCAATACCATCAAAAGCACCTCCGCAGATAAACAGAATGTTATTAGTATTTACAGGAATCATTTTCTGATCGGGGTGTTTTCGTCCGCCTTGAGGTGGAACATTTACGACCGTACCTTCCAAAATTTTCAGTAATGCCTGCTGAACACCTTCGCCTGATACATCACGAGTGATTGAAGGGTTATCGCTTTTACGGGCAACCTTATCCACTTCATCAATATATACAATGCCACGTTCTGCGGCAGCAACATCGTAATCAGCAGCTTGAAGTAAACGTGTCAAAATACTTTCAACATCCTCTCCTACATAACCTGCTTCCGTTAAAACCGTTGCATCGCAAATACAAAATGGTACGTGCAGAATTTTCGCAATGGTTTTAGCCAAAAGGGTTTTACCAGTACCTGTTTCACCTACCAGCATGATATTCGATTTCTCAATCTCAATCTCGTCTTTATCAACTTTTTGATTTAAACGCTTGTAATGGTTGTAAACTGCAACTGAAAGCACTTTCTTAGCATCATCCTGACCAATTACATATTGATCCAGATGCTGCTTTATTTCTAACGGTTTAAGTAAAGAAATGGCAGCCTGGATATTTTTAGTGTTTTTGGTTCCTAATTCCTGTGCAAGCAGTTGATTGGCCTGAGTAACGCACTTATCGCAGATAAATGCATCCATGCCTTCAATTAACATCAAAGTTTCATGCTTGCCAGAATGGCAGAATGAGCAACGGGATTCTTTATTTTGTTTCGCCATCTTTTTTTGAGTTTCTCGATAAAACTTCATCAACCATACCAAATCCTTTTGCCTCATCGGCAGTCATCCAGTAATCGCGATCTGAAGCTTTCTCTACCCAATCATAACTTTGGCCAGAGTGCTGTGAAATAATATCGTATAATTCTTTTTTCAATTTTAACATTTCTCTCAAGTTGATCTCCATATCAGATGCAACACCTTGTGCACCACCTGATGGCTGGTGAATCATTACTCTTGAGTGAGGTAACGCAGCACGTTTACCTTTAGCTCCTGCAACCAATAATACAGCGCCCATTGATGCCGCCATACCTGTACAAATTGTAGCCACATCTGGCTGAATGTATTGCATGGTATCATAAATACCTAAACCTGCATATACCGAACCACCTGGTGAATTGATGTAAATCTGAATGTCTCTATCAGCATCTGTTGATTGCAAAAACAATAACTGAGCTTGAATAATATTAGCATTCTGATCGTAGATTGCATCACCTAAAAAGATAATACGATCCATCATCAACCTTGAAAAAACGTCCATTTGAGCTACGTTCAACTGACGTTCTTCAATAATGTAAGGCGTCATGTTCTGTGGATTCATGTTCGCCTGTGCAATAAATTTATCTACGTGTAAACCGCCAATCCCCTGATGTTTAACGGCAAATTTTCTGAATTCTTGTGAATCTATGTTCATAATATTGTATTGCGTTTAGAGTTTGGCGTTGAGCGTTGATTAACGAAAGCCAAACCGGATTATAATTTTAACAAATATTTTCTGAAGTTGGTTAATTTCCGTGCCAATTTATCTAATTCTTCGAGATAATAAAGCAGTTCAATGTCAGAAATATATTTTCTCCTTTCCAATACCACCAAAATATTAGCATTTTCAAACGCAGATCTATGCGCAATATTCAGATAATGAGCAAATTCCTTGTTTGAAATGGAACCAGAACCTTCGGCAATATTATTGGATATGCTAAGAGCAGCCCCATTGAGCTGCTCTGCAAATCTATATTTTTTATCGACTGACAATCGGTCAGCTATATCAAGTAATTTATCAGTTAGTTCGATAGATAACTGCCAAACTTCGAGCGATTGAAATTTAAGTTGAGCCATCGCTAAATATAAGCAATCGATCAATCATTTTGAACGCCTATCGCTAATCGCCTAACGCTAGTCCTTCTTATCCAACTCTACAAACTTATCGTAATCAATTTCTTTTTGATCCAAGGTTACGATAGTTTTAATTTGTTCGAAAGTTTTAGCTGCTTTAACTTCTTCGAAAGTGCGGTTCGCATTTTCTTTATCTTGTAAAAATTGAACAGCGTATTGCGCCAATTGATCTTCTGGAAGTGGGCTTGGGCTATACATTCTAAATTGAGCATCTAACTTCGCTTTAGCCGCTGCAACAACATCTTCATATTTAATTTCGATACTGTTATCTTTGATGATTTTGTTTTCGATTAATGTCCATTTAAGGTTTTTAGCGAAATCATCATAACCTTCTGCTAATTCTTCGTCGGTTAATTTTTCGTTTGTTGCTTTTAACCAACGACGTAAGAAATCATCCGGTAAATCGAAAGCATGTTTTTGTAAAAGTGCTTCGTAAATATCGTTTGATAATTTACGTTCGGCATCTTGTGTAAACATACTTTCTACTTCTTCCTGAATTTTTGCTCTGAAGCCAGCTTCATCTGTTACTGTGCCTTCGCCAAATACTTTATCGAAAAATTCCTGATTTAAATCTGATTCTTCTAAACGGTTAACATTTTTTACTGTCAACTGGAAGTTCGATTTTAAATCTGCTGCATCCTCTTCAGAAATATTTAGTGCTTTAGCAATCGCCGCTTTATCTTCAAATGTTTTTTGAACATCGATTGTTACTACATCATCCTTTTTTAAACCCACTAACGATTTAAGAACTTTTTTATCCGAGATTAAATCTAAACGGATAGTTGCAGTATTTGTGATGCCACCTTCGAAAATAGAACCATCTGCACCTAACTGAACTAATTCAGCATATAAAACATCACCTTCTTCAGCAACTTCCGGGTTTGTCATTTTACCATAGCTGCGACGGATGTTTTTGATACGGCTCTCTAAAGTCTCCTGATCAGCTTTAACTACATACTGTGTAAATTTATCTTTAGAAGAAACATTAACATCAAACGCTGGCGCTAAACCCAATTCGTAATCGAACTCGAATTCATCGGTATTATCCCATTTAAAATCGCGTTCGTTATCCATTTGAGGCAATGGCTGACCTAAAATTTCTAATTTTTGCTCAGCAATGTAGTTTGATAACGTATCATTTAATAAGTTATTGATCTCTTCCACTAAAATGCTTTTGCCATACATTTTCTTAATATGAGCAGCAGGAACCATTCCCTTACGGAAACCAGGTAGTTGTGCTTTTTTAGCCTGATCTTTAATAGCTTTTTCTACTTTCGGACTATAATCAGCAGGTGCGATTTTGATTTTTACAACAGCATTTAAGTTGCCGGTTTTTTCCTGTGTAATATTCATTTTTAGAGATATGAGTATTTAGAAGTGAGATGTGAGACAAGCTTAGTGTTCGCAAATCACCCCCGTTGTTATTAATCAATGTTTTTAAAAACAAAACCGTTCCGATGTTTAAATCGAAACGGCCTTTATCTTGTTGTGCGGAAGAAGGGACTCGAACCCCCACGCCGTGAAGCGCCAGATCCTAAGTCTGGTGCGGCTACCAATTACGCCACTTCCGCAGTTAGGATGTATTAAGGACTGCAAAGATAGAAACTAGATTGAATAATCAAAAGGTATGCACCAGTTTTTATCTATTATTTTTTATTAAAAAAGCTAAGTCGCTAATTCTGAACGACAAAAATTTCAAAATAATATTAATTATTATCTTCAGCTTTGCTACTTCATCACCACTTCAGAAACTTCTATCAAATCTGGCCCACCCTCTATTGGGTAACCCGCGACTTTGGTACCTCTTAAAACTACTTGTTTATCGGCATAGGTATCGAGATTTAAACTACTGCTTCTAAGCGCATAAGCTTTGCCGCCATAACTAATGGTATGGGTTCCGTACTGATAAGTCGTCATTCCTAATTTGGTTAGCCTGCCTTCTATTGAAATCGATTCCCCGGAAGACGCAGTTCGCATGATCCCACATCCAGAAACCGCAGCAACAAATAATGTGAGGTAAATAAATTTTTTCATAGGTGAAGATATTAAGTTTTATAAACAAAGGAACAGTGAAAGACTAATAAAGTTCTTTTTGAAACTCGAAAAAATATTGAACTGCCTTAACTAAACGGCTTCCATACCAACTGAACATTTCTCCATCAACCAACATAACCTTCGCATTTGGAATGGCATTCTGTATTTCTTCAATATGTTTTTCTTTAAAAGGATAGGGTTCTGATGAAAGTAGAATTAGTTCACAATTAAGAGTTTTCAGTTTCTCCAATGTAATTTGTGGGTATCGATCTTGTTGAACAACATTAGTCAGTCCGTTGGTGAGCAGCACATCATCAATAAAAGTGTTTTTGCCTGCAGCCATAAAAGGTTTTCGCCAAATGAGATAGGCAACTTTTTTATCAATTTGGTGTTGAACTGCTAACGTTTTCAAATCGTTAAAACCAGCTGAAATAAGGTGGTTAAGGTATGCAGCTTCAGGGTCACGATCTACCAGTGCACCAATCTGCGAGATGGTTTTCATGGCATCATCTAAGGTAAAAATGTCGCTCATCCAAACTGGAAAATGCTCCGCCAACTCTTCAATATCGCTTTGTGTGTTTTCTTCCTTATTCCCAATGATGAGATCGGGGTTCAAATCTTTAATCAGGTCGATATTAAGTTTCTTCGTACCGCCAACCTTCGTACGTCCGGCAAACTTTTCTATCGGATGGATGCAAAACTTGGTTAAGCCGATAATTTCCTGATCTAAACCCAAATCAAAAAGCAATTCTGTTTGTGAGGGAACAATAGAAACAATGCGTTTGGGCGGAAAATTGAAGGTAACCTTCCGCCCCATCTGATCGGTGAACGTTTTTTGCATCAAGCAAAGTTATAGTTTTAGGTTATAAGTTCTAAGTCGGGCGTAAAACTTAAAGCGTATAACCTAAAACTTAACACGTAGCACTTACCACTAAACTTGTACATCACCCTTAACAACGCCGTCGGCAATGTGCAAGATCCTATTCCCATATTCAGCATTTTTTTCAGAATGCGTTACCTGGATAATGGTGATCCCATCTTCTTTATTTAACTTTTGAAAAAGCTGCATAATTTCTTCTGCCTGTGCCGATTGCAAATTTCCGGTAGGTTCATCAGCCAAAATGATGCTCGGTTGAGCGGCTAAAGCCCTTGCAATACCAACCAGTTGTTGCTGGCCACCCGAAAGTTGGTTAGGAAATAAATCTTTTTTAGCTACGATATTAAACCTATCCAGCAAGTTAGCAATCCTGCTGGCACGTTCAGCGCTTCCCACTTTTTTATAAAGCAGTGGCGCCTCAATGTTTTCGTAAACCGTCATCTCATCAATTAAATGATAAGCCTGAAACACAAAACCAATGTGATTGCGGTAAAGTTCAATCCGTTTACGTTCATTTAAACTGGTTACATTTTCGCCCATAAACTCGTAGGTGCCGTAAGTCGGCTCCTCCAGCATACCTAAAATGTTAAGCAGAGTTGATTTACCGGCACCGGATGGTCCCATTATAGACACAAATTCGCCTTGTTTAATTGTAGTGGTTACATGGCGAAGAATGTAACTTTTAACCCCTTTATTGGCGTAATATTTTTCTATATTTTTAAGTTCTATCATTTTTTTAGTATCGAGTATTTAGTGTCAAGTATCAAGATATTGGCTTCACTTTAGTCTTTCCGTTTTATTCTTTCCGCTTTTTGCTTTATTCATATTTAAGCGCAGTTACAGGATCCATAGTCGCTGCTTTCCTTGCCTGAATGCTTACCGTTAATATCGCTATGGTGATGGAAACCACTGTTGCTACTATGAAAGGCAAAACAGGCATATCAATTCGATAGGCAAATGCATCCAACCATTTTTTAATGAGAATATAAGCGATTGGCCAGCTGATGACATTAGCGATGATCACCAATATCAAAAACGACCTATTTAACAGGTTGATAATTTCGTAGTTAGCAGCGCCTAAAACTTTCCTAACGGCAACTTCTTTTGTTCTTCTTTTGGCAACAAAGGTTGATAACGCAAACAAGCCTAACAAAGACAATGAAACCGAAATCGTGCTAAATAGCACAATCATGTTCATAAACCTGTTGTTCTCCTCCAACACCTTATTCAACGAATCTTTCATGGTAACATACGACATTGGATAATTAGGGTACGCAACTTTCCATTCGGCCTCGATTTTACGGATAATCTGGGCGCTATTTTCACTATCGAACCGAACTAACACATTATTCGTCATGGACGTGCCACCCAGGTGGGTTACCTTATAAATAGTTGGCAGAACAGCCTTATCAAAGCCTTCGTTATGATAATCTTTTATGACGCCAACAATCTGGAAAGTGTACTTTTCCTTATCACTTTTCACATCATACAGCTTACCCACAGGGTTTTTATCAATTAGTTTAGCAGCGCTTTCATTGATCACCACAGCGTTTACGGTATCTTGTTTGTATTCTTTTGCAAAAATCCGCCCCTGCATTATTTTAACTCCTAGTGCCTGCAAGGCATCCATGCTTACCGTAACTGTATTTAAGGCAATGTTATTATCCTTATAAGTGATTTCTTCGGGAATGTTGAAAGCATTACCCATTACCTGCGTGGTGGTAGCGATGTATTTTACACCTGGAATTTTTCGTAAGCGTTCGGCAAATTTTTCTTCATAATTGGTTCTGATATTAATTAAGTTTCCCTTATCGAAACCTAAATCTTTATTGCTTACATATTTTGTTTGCTGATACATTACACCAATGGCAATGATAAAAGTGACCGAGATTACGAATTGAAAAACGACCAAAACGTTCCGGATTGCTGTTCCTTTTAAACCGTTGGCATAGTTGCCTTTTAAAACCGAAACCGGATTGTAGTTTGATAAAACCCAAGATGGATAGAAACCAGCAAGCAGCGTTACGATGACAAACAGCATAACGAGTTGGAAAATCATCAACAATAATCTTGGATTATGCCAAAAACTTAAGGTTACATTGAAGTGTTGATTAAAGGCAGGCAGCACCACCTCAACCAGAACGACGCAGAGAAACAACGCTACTACACTTTGCAAGGCAGACTCTAAAAGAAATTGTGTAAGTAGCTGATGTTTATTAGAACCTAAAACTTTTTTAACGCCAACCTCTTTAGCCCGGTTAACAGATTGAGCTGTTGCTAAATTTACAAAATTGATTACCGAGACTAAAAGCAAGAAAATAGAGATGCCAACTACAGGTTTTAATTTATCTTTCCAGCTGATTTGTATGGCGGGATTTGCGTGTACCTCCGCCAGCTGCAACGCTCTTAATCCAGGCTTTTTACCATCCTTGTAATAGTCGTTGTAATTTATTTTTTGCTTAGCAAACGATGCTTTTTTAGCTTTTACATAAACTTGTTGTAGCGTCTTGTTTAAACTTACGCTATCTAAATTACCATACAATTTAGCGTAAACCTGACAATAGTGCTTGGCAGTAATGTTATCTGGGTCCTTATCTTTTTCACCAGTCCTCATGATGGCATTGAAGCCAACAGTTTGCGGTGTTTGTGGCTCTTTTACCACTCCTGTAACTGTTAATTGCTGACCAGGATCATTTCTCCAGATCACTAGCTTTACGGTTTTCCCCAAAACTTTAGTGGTACCGAACAACTTTAGTGCAATAGCTTCTTTTAAAACAATTGATTTTGGCGATTTGAGCGCTGTTTCAGGGTCGCCCTGTGTAAACTGATGGTCGAACACGCTGAAAAAGCTGCTGTCAGCATCCTTAACTTTCTGTATCATTACCGGGTCTGCATGCTCAACTTTAACAGAATAACCGGCGTTCCAATCCCACTCCTGATCTACTCTTGTAACGGCTATCGCCTGAGGGATATTTTCTTTAACCAAAGCTGCCATCCGACTATCTACAGCATCTTGCCAATGCTCCTTATTATCAGGCGTAAAGAAATCATGTTTCTCACGGATTTGATAAACATTTTTTAAATCCGGCGACCAGGAATCGAAACTTTCTTCATGATTGATGTACAGCAACATCAACACAAAAGCCGTTAATCCAAGTGCCAATCCGCCTATATTTATGGCTGCATAAACCTTGTTTTTCCAAAGGTTCCGCCACGCGATTTTTAAGTTAAGTTTGAACATATTTCTAGTTTCAAGTAGTAATTAACCTCACCCCCCGCCCTCTCCTTGAAGAGAGGGAGCCGGAAGTGCTATTTTTTTATGCTGTGGCAAAGATTTAAGGCTTGGGGATTCGCTTTAGTCTTTAGTCTTTCAGCTTTATTCATATTTAAGTGCATCAATGGTGTTGGCTACCGCGGCTTTATAAGAGCGGATGGAAACTGTTATTAAAGTTATAGCCATTGAAATAATCATGGCAATTACAAACGGCCAGATACTCAAATCTATCCGGTAGGTAAAACCAGAAAGCCATTTTGAAACTAGTAAATAAGCCAATGGCCAGGCCACCAGGTTTGCGATAAAAACCATCAATAAAAATGATCCATTTAACATTCTTACTAATTCAACCGTCGAGGCTCCAAGTACCTTTCTAATGGCTACCTCTTTGGTTCGCTGAGTGGCTACGAAAGAAATTAGGCCGAATAATCCAATGAAGGAAATGAAGATAATAATGCATGCAAAAACCTTAAATAAGACCCCCATCACTCTTTCCGTTTCATAATACTGACTAATATCATCATCTACAAAAGAGGCTCTGTAAAAATTTTCTGGGAAGGTATTATTCCATATTTTTTCTATCTGAGGCATAATGGATAGTATATGTTTGCTATCCATTTTTACGGCTATATTTTGGTAGTTATCTTTAACTGTAGTAATGATAATTGGCGATATTGGGTCGTGCAGGCTCAAATTATTAAAATCTTTAACCACACCCACTAAGGTTGCTTCTTTACCAAAAATTTTAATTTTTTTACCTAATGCATCATTAAAATTAACCACATTTAATTTTCTCAAAGTTGTTTCATTAACCACAACTTCTTTTATGGTATCGCTTTTAGAAAATGCTTTACCTGCAACAAATGTTAATCCGAAAGTTTTAAAGTAATTTTCATCAGCAATTTTTGCATTAGCCTGAAAATTGGCTTTTTCTGTACTATTATAGTTAAAATTAGTTTCGTTATTATTGCTGGATGACGGTGGATTTCTACAAAAACTCGTCATTAATACACCGGGTATTTTGGAAATCCTTTCTTGTAAAATTTGATATTTCATCAAGCTTAAACTATCATTTCGAACATTTACGAGAGCAATTGCCGAAGGGTTAAAACCCAATGGCTTCTCTCTCATATAATTCATTTGTTTTAAAACTACGAGTGTACCAATAATTAATATTACAGTAATAGAAAACTGAACCACAACTAAAACCTTACGTAAGCTTAAGCCTCCGGCATTTGCAGTAATCTTATTTTTAATTGCCAAAGCTGGACTAAAACCAGACATCACCATTGCTGGATAAAATCCTGCAAGAAAACTTACGATAATGACTAACCCAATCATAAACAAGAAAATGATGGGATGCTGAATCACACTGAAAGAAATATTTTCGTGAAATAAATTTCTCATTCCTGGCATAGAAACTTCTGCTAAGACACATGCCACGACCAAAGCGAATATGCTAATGGTTAATGTTTCGGTAAGAAATTGAAATACCAATTGCTTTCTTAAGCTTCCCATTACTTTACGAACGCCTACTTCTTTGCTTCTGCTTACCGCTTGTGCAGTAGCAAGATTAATAAAGTTTATACAAGCCGTAAGCATCAAAAATGCGCCAATGATTCCTAAACCATAAAGCTCTTTTGTTGACATTGTTTTGCTTGAAAAATTCCCTAAGTTTTCATTGTAATGTATATCGCCCAAGGATTGTGCACCAATTTCTTGTTTAGATATGTTATCTCTTTGAAAATATTTGTCAGAAAACTTTGATAAAGCACCTCGAACTTCATCAATTGATACACCATCCTTTAAAAGAAAATAACATTCATCATTGGAAGAAACATTGCCCCAGTTATCGAATCTCTCATTATTATGATTTCTAAAGGTTTGGTAAGAAACAACAATATTTAGCGGAAAAGAACTGTTTTGGGGCATCTCCTGTAAAATGCCCGTAACCGTAAAATCATCGCGATTTTGGTAATTAATGGTTTTACCTACGGCCTTATTCCAGTCGCCAAAAAGTTTGGTAGCCATGTCTTTCGATAAAACCACGGTATTAGGCTGACTTAATGATTCTACCGGATTTCCTTGTAACCATTCAAAACTCATGATTTGAAAAAATTGAGGCTCTGCATAAAAAACGTCTTCCAAAGTTTTAATTTTCTCCTTACCGGCATCATCTTTTACTTTGATAATTCCACCATCCTGACAAATGGCTCCAACTTTTTCAATTTGATTTTTGAAATCATTACGAAATGCAGCCGGCGCTGGTTTAGGTACGCCTTGTGATTCTTCAAATCCATCGGCGGAAGTCCAATTAGTAGTTAAACGGTAAATTCGATCCTCGTTTTTAAAGCCTTCATCAAAACTCATTTGATAACGGATGAAAATAAAAATGAGGATACAACTGGCCATTCCAATGGATAAACCAAGAACATTGATAAAAGTATAACCTTTGTTTTTCCAAAGGTTTCGCCAGGCGATTTTTAAGTTGAGTTTGAACATGTTTTTAATTTGCTGGAGAATTTCAGTTTCGAAATAAAGCTTTCTAACCTGATGCTGCTTGTGCCAATTT
The DNA here is from genome assembly GCF_979258665.1 of Pedobacter sp. AC163. NCBI lineage: Bacteria > Pseudomonadati > Bacteroidota > Sphingobacteriia > Sphingobacteriales > Sphingobacteriaceae > Pedobacter > Pedobacter sp. AC163. The sequence goes on from NZ_OZ409872.1 coordinate 1,305,006, forward strand.
TATACCACTATAAATAACTGGCTTCAATATTTTGATTATCAACAATTTACAATAAAGCAGCAATATAAACTGTTCGATTCCGAACAAATGTTTGTTCAAAATCGAACGGACAGGCTATTCATATTTAAGTGCATCGACAGCATTTGCTTTTGCAACCTTTATCGATTGAATACTGACCGTCAAAACGGCAATCAGGAAAGAAACCGCAAAGGCCATTACAAAAGGCAATACCGATATATTGATCCGATACTCGAATGCCGACAACCATTTGTTTATGATGACATACGCTAACGGGAATGCGATCAGATTGGCAATTGCCACTAACTTGACAAAATCTTTATTGAGTAAGGTAAGTATATGGCTTGTGCTAGCGCCCAATACCTTCCTGATGCTAATTTCCTTTTTGCGCTGTTCTGCCATAAACAATGCTAATCCAAGTAAGCCTAAGCAAGAAATAAAAATTGCAAAACCTCCAAACCAATTAGAGAGCGTTCCTAAAAGCTTTTCAGAATTATATTTCTCTTCAAATGAATCACTTACAAATACCCGATCTACCGGATAATCGGGATTTATTGCTTTTACCATTGCATCGATTTTTGATAAAGAGGCACTTATATTTTCAGCTTCATTTAAGCGAATGAGAATTACACCTCCATCATTATGATAGGCTCTATTGAAAATCATTGGCGCAACTTTTTGATAGGGTGATTCTGCGACAAAATCCTTCATCACACCAATAATGGTACATTTATATTCTCCATAATCAATCGCAGTTCCTACCGGGTTTTTAAGCGACATGATTTTGGCTGCAGCTTCATTGATTAAAACTTTATTCGAATCGCCGGGAAATTCGATTTTAAACTCTCTTCCTGCAACCAGCTCGGTACCGGTAGTTGCAATAAAATCGTAACCAATTCCACGTTGATTAAATAAAACTTTGTCGTTAGGATTTTTTCCAGGCCAATTGATATCTGAGGTGTTATTGCCCCCTTCATCAATATTCATACTCAACAAAGACACGTTGGTCGCAGCGCCAGATTTCAAAATCTGGGTTTTTAAAAGTTCAAGTTTACTCGTTTCCCTTAAGTTACCTAAAGCAGCCATTTGAACTAAATTCCCCTGACTATAACCTAATGGTTTATTTTTAATATAAGTTAACTGCTGATAAATGACCACTGTGCAAATAATTAAACATGCTGCAAATACGAATTGAGAAACGACAAGCACTTTTCTAACAGAAATGGCTGAACCCGTTTTTACGCCGGAACCTTTCAGCACCTTAACCGGATCGAAAGATGAAAGATAAAATGCTGGATAACTGCCTGCTAGCAACCCTGTAAATACCACCAAACCTAACAAGGTAAGCCAGTATCGCCAATCGTTGTATTGAATTATTAAGTTGATATTTAGGATGGAATTAAAATATGGAAGACTAATTTCTACTAAAATAAATGCGATTATTGTTCCGATGAGGGCCAGTAAGGTGCTTTCTAAAATAAACTGTGCAACAAGTGCTTTCCTGCTAGACCCAATTGCTTTACGAACACCAACTTCTTTTGCTCTTTTCTCTGACCGGGCTGTAGATAAATTCATAAAATTTACACAAGCTATCAGCAGGATACAGATGGCAAGCATGAAAAAAATTCGTAACTGGTCTATTTTTCCTCCGGCAGATTTACCGTTTTCAAATTCGTTATAAAGATGTAATTTGGAAAGTGGATGCAAAAAAAGTTCATTTAATAAGCCTTTTTGATTTCTTTGATAGATTCCTTTTACAGAAGCGTTTACCTGATCCAATAAGCTACTATTTTGAAGTTGCACAATGGTTAAACAGAAGTTACTTCCCCAGCCTTGCTCTTTAATCCATTTTTGTCTCTGTTCGTTCAATTTCCAGGGCATCAGGTAATCGAATTTAATGCTGGTATTTTCTGGTAAGTCAGCAATAACAGCTTCAACTTTTAGTCCACCCTCATTATCAAGTTTTACAATTTTACCTAGTGGATTTTGGTTTCCAAATAATTTATGCGCTAGTGATTGAGTAAGAATAACGCTATTTATATTATCCAGTGGAGAAACAGCATTCCCACTTAAAAATTTGTAATCCAGTATTTTGATAAACTCTGGATCGGCAAATAAACCTTTATTCTTTATTTTTTTATCATCGTAGCTGATTAGTTGCTCAAATGGGTAGGAAGATCTTGCTGCATTTACAACTGCAGGATATTTGGCTTTTAATTCTGGCGCTAACAATCCAGGCGTCCAGGCCCAGGTGTGCACTTTTCCATTGGCCGTCATATTGGTATGCGCAACGTAAGTCGTTTTGTAGTTTTCATACTGTTTATCGAAACTAAACTCGTAAGAAACGTACAGCAATAACAGCATACAGCTCGCCAATCCGATAGCTAATCCGCCGATATTAATCAAGCTGAACCCCTTGTTTTTCCAAAGGTTTCGCAACGCGATTTTTAAGTTAAGTTTGAACATAATTGGTTATGGGTTATGTGTTACCTGTTGCGAGCCCAGACTTATAACTGGTAACCCGCAACTGTTAACTCGATTCTATTCGTATTTCAAAGCATCAACCGGATTGGCTTTTGCTGTTTTATAAGCTTGAAAGCTCACCGTAATTAAAGCCATTAATAGCGTTCCTATTGCTGCAACGGGGATAATCCACCAGGAAATATCGGTATGGAATTCGAAATTCTTGAGCCATTTATTCATCGCCAGGTAACTTATTGGAACCGCAACAATAATGGCGACCACAATCATTTTAATGAATGAAAGAGAAAGCAATTGCATCAAATTAGCAACCGATGCGCCAAGTACTTTGCGTACGCCAAATTCTTTAGTACGCTGCTCGGCACTGTAGGCAACCAAACCGAATAAACCCAGGCAGGATACGAAAATCGCTAGTCCGCCGAACAGGTTGGAAAGAATACCCAAGGTTTTTTCTGACTTATATTTCTCCTGGTATAATGAATTTATAAAAGTAATTTCTGTTGGATAAGCAGGATTGAAAGCCTTCGTAATTCTACTGATGGTTTCAATGTTACTTTGCAAATTATTGGCGCTATTTAAGCGCATCGTGATGGTGCCTGTTTGTGCAGGGTTTAAAAAAACCACCTGTGGATTGTTGGATTTGTATGGTGAATCCCAAACGTAATCTTCAAATACTCCGATGATATAAGCATTAGTGCCATAAAGATTTACCCTTTTGCCAATAGGATTTTTATAGCCAAACACTTTTACCGCCGAGGCACTTACCAGTAACGCACTGGTATCTGAGGCGAACTTTTTAGAAAAATCTCTTCCTTCCAGCAATTTAATTCCGTTGGTTTTGGTAAAATCGTAAGAGGTGGCTACCTGGTTAAACATCACCGTATTTTCGGGCTTTGTCATCCCATCCCATTTAATATCCATAAAATTCCGACCACGGTGAGAAAGGCTAACGGATGATTGATACATCGATATTACTGCACCAGACTTCAGCATTTCAGTTTTGAACAGTTCAAATTTACCTTTCAACTCACCATCTTGAGGAATTTCTACCAAGGCATTTACATCAAAGCCAACCGGCTTATTTTTGATGAATTGGATTTGACGATAAATAACCAAAGTGGCAATAATCAATATAATGGCAAAACAGAACTGACCTACCACAAACACTTGCCTTAAACTTATCGTTAGAAATCCTCTGGCTTTGATTTTCCTTTTTAGCGTTTGGATTGGATTAAAAGAAGATAGGTAGAACGCAGGATAGCTACCGGCAATTAAACCAGTTGAAATTACAATCGCCATTATACCTACCCAACTTGCGGTATTGAAATACGAAATTCCAAGATTTATATTGAGTAAATGATTAAATGCAGGCAGACAAAGTTCTATCAAAGCAATTGCAACAACTACAGCAACCAATGTAAGCACCATTGATTCGGTTAAAAACTGGAGAATTAACGAGGTCCGATTTGCCCCGATGGTTTTCTTAATTCCAACTTCTTTAGCTCTTTTCTCTGATTTGGCAGTTGCCATGTTCATAAAATTGATGCAGGCAATAAGCAATATCCCAAATGCCAACCCCATGAAAAGCCAGATTTGCTCAATATCTCCTCCAACTGGTTTTCCGTTTTCAAATTTACCAAACAAGTGAAGTTTACTGGCCTGGTATAAAAAGTTTGGTTGCGATTGCTCGGTTTGTTCGGCACTCTTTTTCACCAATTCGTCTACTTTGCGGTTTACCAAATCAATATTGGCATCAGCGTTTAGGCTAACCATCGTTACGAAACTGTAATTTGTCCAGTTTAAATCTTTGGCGCTCTCATCAACGATTTCGTAAAACGACCAAGGCATTAAAAAATCGAACCTGTTTGAACTATTTTCTGGCAAATCTTTAATTACTCCGGTAATTGTTAAGTTTTCCTTGTCTTGAAAACGAACAGATTTATTCAGAACATCATTGGTTCCGAAGAGCGTTTTCGCCGTACTTTCTGTTAAAATTACTGAAAGTGGATTGTTTAGCGCCGTTTTAGCATCCCCGTAAATAAACTCATAATCGTACATTTTGAGAATATCGGGCTCGGCAAATTTCGAATCTTTTTTATAGCTATTTTGTCCATTTGCTATGAGGCTTTTTCTGCCGTAATCCATCCGTGCTACATATTTCGCTTCCGGCAATTTATCCTTCAACAGCGGACCTAACGCAGTGGTTGAACCATAAAAAGTACCACCAATTTTTCCACCTTCACCCGGAACGTTGGTCATCGCTATATAAACATTTTGCCAGTTTTTGGCTTGCTTATCAAAGTTCCATTCGTATGATACATAGAGCAGCAACATTAAACAAGCCGCAAGGCCAATAGCCAAACCGATTACATTAATGAAAGATGAAATTTTATTCTTCCAAAGGTTTCGCAAAGCGATTTTTAAGTTTAATCTGAACATAATTGGGTTATGGGTTATGTGTTACCTGTTGCGAGCCCAGACTTATAACTGGTAACCCGAAACTGTTAACTCGACTCTATTCGTATTTCAAAGCATTAACAGGATTAGCACTCACTGCTTTTTTAGCCTGAATGCTGACGGTAACGACCGTTAATAAAATGGTGATGCCAGCACTTAGCAAAAAAGGCAGAATCGGAAAATCAATTCGGTAGGCAAAGGTTTCCAACCATTTTTTAGTCAGAATATATGCTACCGGCCAGGAAATTACATTGGCTAAGAGCACCATGATAAAAAACGAACTGTTAATCAGTTTAAAGATTTGAACATCGCTTGCCCCTAAAATTTTTCGCACTGCAATTTCTTTGATTCTGCCGTTGGTGATGTATTTTGCAAAGGCAAACAAACCTAAAACGGCAATAAAAATGGTGAGCAAAGCCGCTGCAAAAAACACCGATTGCAGTTGCTCTTGCTTTTTAAATAGTTTGCCATAAAGCTCATCTAAAAACTCGTACCTGAAATCTTCACCATCTAGCGGATTAATCTGCGGCCATTGCGTTTTCAAAGCAGCCAGCGCATCGGTCATTTTATTTTCCTCTATCTTCAGCAGGATTTGTGTTTTGTAACTTCCACAGGGATCCTTAATTGTATATATTGTAGGCTGTACCTTACTTTCGAAACCCTGGGTTTTAAAATCTTTAATTACGCCTACAATTTTATAATCGATATTACAACCTTTGATGATCTGGCCAACAGGGTTTTTTATACCATATTTTGCCACTGCGCTTTCGTTAATGATAGCAGAATTAACAGTATCGGTTACAAAGGTATTTGAGAAAAAGCGGCCTTCTTTTAATTTGATATTTAGCGTTTCAAAGTAGTCAAAATCTACGTTTACGAAATCGATGTTCGCCTTGGTCGCTTTATAAGCATAACTATTTATTCCATTCTGGCCGCCAGGGATGAAACTTGCAACCGTAGCAGATTTTACACCTGGAATCCGCATTAATCTATCTCTTACGGGATTAAAACTGACAGAACCAAACTTGACTGGATTGTTAAAGAGCGTTAAGTTTTTGATATAAACAACCTGATTGGCATTAAATCCAACATCCTGCGTTCGCATGTATTTCAATTGTGAATTGATAATTAGCAAGCCGATAATAAAAATTACAGCAATACTAAATTGGAAAATCAGCAATCCGTTCCGCAGCCAAGAGCTTTGTTTGCTGGCAGCAAAATTTCCCTTTAACACTAAAGCCGGCTTAAAGCCAGATAAAACCATAGAAGGATACGTGCCTGCGATTAGTGTGATGATGACTAAAATTAGTGGAAGCTCCCAAATCAATCCATTATCGATTTGCCAAACGGAAAGGTTAACCTGAAATAGATTATTAAATTGAGGTAACACTAATTCTGCTAAAATTAAAGCCAGTACGGTAGCAATAAAGCACTGGATAAATATTTCGGTAAGAAATTGTAGGGTAAGCTGAGAACGGTAGGCACCCATTACTTTTTTAACGCCAACTTCTTTAGCTCGTTTACTGGCCTGGGCAATACTCAGGTTGGTGAAATTGATACACGCAATCACTAAAATTAAAAATCCGAGTATGGAAAGCGCCATCAAGGTTTTATAAGGCAGATCGTTTCCTGCTTTAGGGCGCAGGTGTAAATTTGCCAGTGGATCTAAAAATATAGAGATGGTTTTTAATTCAACTAACTCCTTTTTGGCATTAACTTTCAATAATTCGTATCGATATAACTCACTTATTTTTCTTTCGAGTTTTGCAACATCTACATGAGGTTTTAGCTTTAGATAGATTGAATAGTCATTCATATCATAATTATCATGCTCACCCAGTTCGGCGGCTAAAGAAACTCCGTCGAAGTTAAAGTTAGAATGTCTTCTGCCTTCAATAGTGCCCGCTATAGTCCCCGTGATCCCCGAGTTGCTTGCACCATAACCCACCATCTCAGGTTTATTATCTGTTTTATCAGGAAAAAGCGTTTTCATGCTTTCTTTACTCAGATAATTGAGTCTTTCTAAATCTCCTGATGGTTTCGTTAGACCATTTTCTGGAATAATATTTAGCATCTTGGCCGCATTATAGTCTACAGCAAGTATATTTTTGGTGAAAAGTGTGTTCTTTCCATTTTTAATAGTCAGCTCAAAAGAGCCTTCTTTTATTAAACCAACCGATTCTACTTCCGGATAAGTTTGTTTAATGGCTTTTGCAAATGGAGCCGCAATGTAATTGGTTTTAAACTCGGGATACGTTACCCCTACCACATAAATATTCTTATAGTTAGGATTTGATTTGTCGAAACTGGTTTCATAAGTAAAATACATGGCCACCAAAATAAACGCAGCCAAAGCAATAGCTAAACCACCAACATTAATTGCTGTGATGGACTTGTTTCTCCACAGGTTTCGCAATGCGATTTTTAGGTTGAGTTTGAACATATTTCAGTATCAAGTAGTTAGTATTAAGTACCAAGACAGGTTTACGCTTTAACCTTTAAGCTTTAGTCTTTTAGCTTTATTCATATTTAAGTGCATCGACAGGGTTAGCTTTTGCTACTTTTACCGATTGGATGCTTACTGTTAAAATGGCTATCAAAACAGACAATCCAATTGCAATCACAAACGGTATCGCTGAAATTGCAACTCTATATTCAAAAGCAGACAGCCACCTGTTAATAATAATGTAGGCCAAGGGAAAGGCTATTAAGTTCGCTATTGCCACTAGTTTTATAAAATCTTTATTTAAAAGCGTAAGGATATTTGTAGTGCTGGCGCCCAACACTTTACGAATGCTGATTTCCTTTTTGCGTTGCTCGGCCATGAAAAGAGCTAATCCTAATAAGCCTAAGCAAGAAATGAAAATAGCAAAACCTCCGAACCAGTTTGAAAGTGTACCCAGTAATTTTTCATTTTGAAATTTCAGTTCAAAAGATTCATTTACAAACCTTCTTTTTACCGGGTAATCGGGTTCTATCTGTTTAATTAACTTATCTATGGTTGCTAACGAAGAACTAATATTTTGGTTAGGATTTAAACGAGCAAGGATTACCTGAACATCATCCATATAACTTGGATAAAAAATCATGGGTGCAACTTTTTGATAAGCGCTTTCCACCACAAAATCTTTCACCACACCAACATTTGTTTTTTCTACATCCCAAAATCTGATTTTAGCTCCTACAGGATTTTTTAGATTCATCATTTTAACGGCAGCCTCGTTAAGCATGATGTTGTTGCTATCTCTTTTTGATTCTGTTTCTACTGCTCTTCCGGCAACTAATTCCGTGCCTATTGTTGCAATAAAGTCACTTCCAATTCCTCGGTTATTAAACAAGATAGATTCTCCAGCTGTTTTGCCTTGCCAGTGAACATCTGTTGTATTATTACCACTTTCAGTAATGTCTTTACTAAAAAAGGTTACTCCCGTTGCCGCACCAGACTTTAACATTTGGGTTTTAAGCAGCTCCAACTTGCTTCGGTTACCCATTTTACCTTGAACCGCAATTTGGACAAGGTTTGATTTATCGTAACCTATCGGCTTATTTTTAACGTAGCTTAATTGCTGATAGATAACTGAAGTACAAACGATTAAACAAGCAGCAAATACAAATTGAACAACTACTAAAACTTTTCGGATAGAAACAGAGGAATCAGATTTAATTTTTAATCCTTTCAATACTTTTATCGGCTCAAAAGATGATAAATACAAAGCTGGATAACTCCCCGCCATGAATCCCGTAAAAATCATTAAACCAAATAAGGTACCCCAAAAAGTGAAGCTATTGTAATCGATTTCCAGGCTTATATCCAACAAATTATTGAAATATGGCAAACTGACCTCTACTAAAATGAAAGCCAAAACACCTGCTAATACCGTTACAAAGACCGACTCTAGCAAGAATTGACCGATCAAAGATTTTCTCGTAGAACCGATAGCTTTACGAATTCCAACTTCTTTCGCTCTCCGCTCAGAACGGGCGGTGGATAAATTCATGAAGTTTACACAAGCAATTAAAAGAATACAAAAAGCCAACAATAAGAAAATTTTAAGTTGCTCAATCTTGCCTCCAACCGATTTTCCATTTTGAAAATCATCGTACAAATGCCATTTGATTAACGGAAACAAGAGTGCCTCGGCAGTGTTACCCTGCTGATTGCGCTTGTAGATGCCTTTCATATCAGCATTTGCATCAGCCAGAAACTTGTTGTTGTTAAGCTGAACAACGGTCAAACACATGTTGTTTCCCCAGTTAGGTTGACGTGCCCAAGGCTCTCGCTTTACAAAAAGTGCCCAGGGAGCCAAGCATTCATAGGTGATGCTGCTATTTGCAGGTACGTCTTCTATTACAGCTTCAACCTTCAGCACATCCTGATTTTCAAGCTTGACGGTTTTATTAATTGGATCTTCGTTTCCGAAAAGTTTTTTCGCCATAGATTCGGTCAATATGATCGTATTAACATCTTTGAGCGCCCGTTCCGCATTTCCTTTAATAAATTTTAAATCGAAGATTTTTGAAAAATTTGGATCTGCAAAGTTCAGCTTCGCACTGATTCTCTTATCGCCCACTGAAAGTAATTTCGGACTTGGGTAACTGGAATGTGAGGTATATTTCACGCCAGGGATTTTTGCTGCAACCTCATCAGCCATAACATTTGGAGTCCATGCAAAACTAAAAATCTTTCCGTTCGCAGGTGCATTCTGATAAATTACGTAAGTCTTATCTGCATTGGCGTAGTGCTTGTCATAGCTCCATTCATACGCCACATATAAAAGCAAAATCATACAACTGGCTAATCCAATGGCCAATCCACCAACATTTATAATGGTAAATCCTTTATTTTTCCAAAGGTTTCGTAATGCGATTTTTAAGTTTATTTTGAACATCTTTTGAATATCAAGTTGTTAGAAGCAAGTATTTAGTATCAAGTATCAAGACCAGGCAAATCGCTTTGATCTTTATGCTTTAGTCTTTGGTCTTTCAACTTTAGTCTCTTTTAGCGCCTTACCCGAATCTTCCCATCCAGGAAGATTCGGCTGGCCTATCATTAAACTAAAACTATTTTTAATTATGAAGAGATCTAGGCATGAGCTCAGCCTGGTTACTGGCAACCCATAACTTTTAACTCATCTATATCAATTCCTCATTCCGGCTTTTATTTATCTTTTCAGAAATCACATGGCCATCTTTCAAGTTGACGATTCTGTTTGAAAAACTAGCGTCGTGACTCGAGTGCGTTACCATTACGATCGTAGTGCCCGTTTCGTTCAATTCACAAAGCAACTCCATCACTTCGTTACCATGCGAACTATCCAAATTACCAGTAGGCTCATCAGCTAAAACCAACTTTGGTTTGGTTACCAAAGCTCTAGCTACCGCAACACGCTGCTGCTGACCACCCGAAAGCTGTTGTGGAAAGTGTCCGCTACGGTTTACGATATTCATTCTTTCAATGATTTCGTTAACTAACTTTTTACGTTCACCAGCAGGGATTTTATTGTAAATGAGTGGTAATTCGATGTTTTCGAAAACTGTTAATTCATCTATTAAATTGAAATTCTGGAATACGAATCCCATATTTCTTTTACGAAAATTAGAGCGTTCCCTATCATTTAAAGTTAAAAGTTCGGTGTCGATGAACTTATAACTTCCGCTTTCTGGCTTATCCAATAAACCCATTACATTCAACAGCGTCGATTTTCCGCAGCCTGATGGTCCCATAATCGAAACGAATTCGCCAGCTTTTACGTGGAGATTAATTCCGTTTAAAGCTGTAGTTTCTACTTCTTCAGTTTTATAAACTTTTTCTAAGTTTTCTATTTTTATCATAGCTTGTTAGTATCAAGTATTTAGTATCAAAATGTGAGGCTATCGTAGATTGGTTATCGCGTATCCTATCAACATCTTACTTTTTTATATTACTTATTGATCTCCACTTGGTCGTATTGGTTAAACTGATCGTAAGATGAGGTGATCACCTCATCGCCTTTTTGTAAACCATCCAAAATTTCGTAATACAGATAATTTTTTCTGCCGATTTTTACATTTTTCTTGGTTGCTTTACCATTGTTTACCACAAACACCCACGAACCACCTGTACTTTGAAAAAACTGACCTTGAGCCAATAGTAAAGATTTGCTGTTATCAGACAATGTTAACTTCGTTTGAAGCGATAAACCGCGACGCAAACCTTCCGGTGCAGCACCTTTGAAAACCATTTCTACCTGAAACTGCCCTGCTGTAACCTCTGGAATTACTTTGCTCACAGTTAAATTATATGTTTTTCCATTAAATTCGCAGGTAGAAGTCTGCCCCTCTTTTACACGGTTGATATAATATTCATCAACACCGGCTTGCAATTTATAGCCTTGCAAAACATCAATTTTCCCGATCATTTCATTCGAGTTATATGATTTTCCGATAACAGGGTCGTAAGAAGATAATTTGCCAGAAACTGGCGCTTTGATCGTCATATTTTCAATATTTTTCCGAATCATTTCCAAACTTTCATTCATCTGTCCCATCGATTGGTCAATTTGCGAAAGTTGCATTCTTCTGCTTTGATTTTCTTGCTTTACTGCCTGGCGTACAATCTTAAGTTTTCCCTGGTAATATTCGTAATCCTGACTAGACTTATTGAACTCCTGAAGTGTAATTACTTTTTTTGCAAACAACGAACTATCCAAGCGATATTGACGAGCAGCAGTTCTTAAACTATTTTCAACATCCAAAACATCTTGATTTAAAACCCTTTGATTTTGCTCTAAATCTAATCTCGATTTTCTCAATTGATTAATTTGTTCTGTAGCGGCGGTTTGGCTGGAAGTATAACTCAACATGGCATTGGAATTCGAAATTCTTAGTAAAGGTGTTCCCTTAACCACAGAAGCACCATTTTCAGTAAAGATTTCGGCAACTGTTCCACCCTCCGATGAACTTACGATTACCGAAGTTAACGGTACAACACTTGCATTTAATAACACTACATCTTCAAAATCACCGTACTCTACTTTGCTTATAGTTAGTTTTTCCGCATCTGCACTATAGGTTTTCTTTAAAGATAAAGTATAGCCATAAATTACAACTGCTACAAAAGCAAGTGCTCCACCTATAATAACCAGGGTTTTAGTGCTAAATCTTTTCTTTTCAATTTTTTTGTCCATTGTTCGGTTGTACTGTTTGATGTCCGTTATGCCAAGCTTGTGCCAAACGAAATAAAGCAATATAAAACACTGAAAACTAATAGCTTAAGAATTTTTGGTATTTTAGTTTGTTCATTATCGGACAGTTTATGTGCGGGAGCGGACAGTTTAGTTATTTTTGAGGATAGAACCTCACCCCTTCATCCCCTCTCCTTGAAGAGAGGGGGCGGAGAGCAGAAAAAACATAAAGCATATTTGGCTGAGGGTTTAACCAACTTTACTCTAATCCCTCTCTTCAAGGAGAGGGACAGTAGAAAAACACCAAATACTTCTTCCTTTAACAGGGTGAAGTTTTTTAAGTTGCAAGTTATGGAAAACTACGGCGACGACCTTTTCAAAGGAGCAAATCATAAACTCTTTGAGTTTTCTAAGGTATTGAGGAAAGTTCAAACGGACGCGGAAGAAATAATTTGGCAAAGTTTAAGGAATAGAAAACTTTTAGATTATAAATTTAGAAGACAGCATCCTTTACATAAATATATAGCAGACTTCTATTGTCATGAGGCTAAACTAATTATTGAAATTGATGGAGGGATTCATAACCAAGTTGATAACAAGGAATATGATAAGAATAGAAGCTACGAATTAAGTGAAATTGGAATAACGGTATTAAGATTTACAAATGAAGAAGTGAACGGAAACTTAGAGATGGTTTTGAACTCGATTAGGGGGCATTTGCAGAAGTAAGAACCTCACCCCTTCATCCCCTCTCCTTGAAGAGAGGGGGCGGGGAGCAGAAAAAACGTAAAGCATATTTGGGTGATGGTTCAACCAACTTTACTTTAATCCCACTCTTCAAGGAGAGGGACAGCAGAAAAACACCAAATACTACTTCCTTTGACAGGGTGAGGTAGCTTGTAAATAATTATTGTTCAATATCTTACCGTTTCTCATATTATTAAAAAAAGTACAATACAAAAAACAAATGCCATTACCTCTGAAAAGGGGTGGTTTTTTATAAATTTAAATCTATGTTAAACGCCACAGTTTTAATCATCGATGATGATGATGACATTCTTTTAAGTGCCCGCTTATTTCTTAAACAGCAAGTGAAGCAAGTAATTACCTGTAAATCACCAAAGGAAATTAATGTGCTGTTAAGCAAAAACGAGGTTGACATTATCTTGCTCGATATGAACTATCAAAAGGGCGCTAGCGATGGTCGCGAAGGTTTATACTGGCTGGAACACATCCTATCGATTGATAAAGATTATGTGGTGATATTAATGACTGCTTTCGGGAACGTTGAGCTTGCAGTTAAAGCGATTAAGAAAGGCGCTACAGATTTTATTCTTAAACCCTGGGAAAACGAAAAGCTTTTTGCCACCATTTCCGCAGCATCGAAACTTCGCGAATCAACCAGAAAGGTTAAGAAATTAGAGAAAATCCACACTTCATTGCATAAAGATATGACACGTGGTTTCGAGCATATCGTTGGCGAGGCCGATGGAATTAAACAACTTCAAAACACACTGCTGAAGGTTGCGCCAACAGATGCTAACGTTTTGATTTTAGGCGAAAACGGCACGGGTAAACAGGTTTTCGCATACGAAATCCACGGCAATTCCCAGCGTAAGAACCAGGTTTTTATGCATGTAGATTTAGGTTCATTAAATGAAAACCTTTTCGAAAGCGAACTATTTGGATACGCTAAAGGGGCTTTTACCGATGCAAAAGAAGATAAACCTGGTCGCTTTGAATTAGCAGATGGTGGAACGATATTTTTAGATGAAATTGGAAACCTCACCTTGCCCCTTCAAGCAAAATTATTAAGCGTTTTACAAAATCGAACCGTAATCCGCCTTGGCGAAAGCAAAGAACGTAAAGTAAATGTTCGTTTAATTACAGCAACCAATATGCCCTTGAATGAAATGGTTTCCAAAAATACTTTCAGACAAGATTTATTGTTCAGAATAAATACAGTAGAATTGCTGTTACCGCCACTACGAAAACGAGGTAGGGATATTTTGCTTTTGTCCAATCATTTTATGCAGGTTTTTAGTACAAAATACCATAAAGAAACCCGAAGTTTAAGCCATAAAGCGGAAGATGTGTTATTAAATTATAAATGGCCAGGAAATGTTCGGGAATTGCAGCATGTTTTGGAACGTGCCGTTATTATGAGCGATGGAAATGAAATTTCAGAAGAGGATTTACAGCTAAGTCCTCAGCGGTTTGCACAAAACACATCAATGCCAGATGAAATGGCGCTTGGCGAAATGGAGAAAATGATGGTGCAAAAAGCTATTGATAAACACAAGGGAAATATATCAAAAGCTGCGGCAGAGCTGGGTTTAACCAGAGCAGCTTTATATAGGAGGATTGAAAAATTCGGCATTTAATTTTAGGGAGATCGTAATAGGTAAAAGGTTTATTCGAAAGCAAAACCTCCACCTCAAAAACCTCAACCTTTAACCTTAAAAGTATGTTCTACAAACGATTTACTTTTCGTCTAATATCCAGATTACTCCTCATTAATTTGCTGGGCTATCTCCTATTCTATCTAATCCAAAACACCCAGTTATGGTTTACGATTATTGGAGTAGGCTTAATTTTATTGGGTTCGATAATTTCGCTGTACTATTACATAAACGAAATCCGTTCGGATATTAAACGTTTCATTTTAGCTGTTAAAACCCACGACCATACGTTAAATTTCAAGAATAAAGCCACAAAAGGCAGTTTCCCTGAGTTATACGAATCCTTCAGCGAAATTCTGCAGGTGCACAAGCAAATCCGAATGGAACAAGAAGCCATGTTCCAGCTGATTAAAACGATTCTGGAACAAGTTCCGGTTGGGGTAATTGTAGTCAACAATACAAAAACCGAACAGGATAATGAAGAGATAGCCTTTTTCAATCAGGCTGCATCGAATCTATTGGGCGTTCCTGCTTATAAATACTGGCATCGCCTCAAACAACATTTGCCAGCTTTCGCCAATGAAATTGATCAAATTTCTTCGGGAGGGAAACGTTTTCTGGAACTAAAAATTCAGGAAAAATTAATCCAGCTATCTACAGAAGTTATTCCATTAAATCTATACGGAAAAAATTATACCATCATCAGTTTCCAGAACATTAAGGATGAAATCGAACAAAAAGAAACTGAAGCCTGGAATCGATTAATCGGTGTGATATCTCATGAAATATTAAATTCTATTACCCCGATCAGCTCGTTATCCGATACGATTAACAGCATGGTAACCGACAAAGAAAACTTGGATTTGGATGAAATGGAAGACTTGAAAACTGCCTTACAAACCATCAAACGACGCTCTACCGGCTTATTAGACTTTGTAAAAGATTACCGCTTGATTGCTGAATTACCAACACCAAATTTAGAATCGCATACCATTGGGGAAATTTTAAAACACATTAAAGTGTTAATGCAGCCTTTTGCGAAAGTTAAAAATGTGGTACTTGAGGTAGAGCAAACTTCCTCAAAAATCACGGTTCAACTCGATTTAAAACTGATCGAACAAGTTCTTATTAATCTCATTACCAATGGCATTTATGCAGTTGAAGAAAATGAAAATCCACATATTTCGGTCAGTTATCGACTGGAAAACACGAAACTTTACATCGATGTAACCGACAACGGAAAAGGAATTGCACCGGAGGATTTAGAGAAAATTTTCGTTCCCTTTTATACCACCCGTAAAAATGGCTCGGGCATTGGTTTAACCATTAGTCGCAACATTATGAAAATGCACCGCGGAAGCATCGAAGTAGTTTCTACTTCAAATGAGCAAACAACTTTTTCATTGGTGTTTAATTACGTTTAGTTTCTTTTTAACCAAAGGATTTCAAAAATTAACGCAGATTAAAATCAATTTCCGTTACCTATAATCTTGCTTTTCATCTGTGATTGAAATTTTTCCTTAAATCATTTCAATGTTTGTTTTCAAACAAAATTCAAACAAAAGATGTTTAAATGGCTTTTATTTATGTGGATACATCAAATACGAGCATGAAGACAGTTATAATATCGAACAGACTACCCGTTAAAATCATCGAAGAAAACAACGAGTACATCTTTATTCCGAGCGAGGGCGGCCTTGCTACCGGATTGGGAGACGTGTACAAATCAGGCAATTCCATTTGGGTTGGCTGGCCAGGAATCGAGGTTCCAGAAGAACGTCAGGAAGAAGTTATTCAAAAATTAGGAGAACTCAATCTTTATCCTGTTTTCCTTACTCAAGAAGAAATCAATTTATATTACGAAGGCTTCTCTAATGAAGTTTTATGGCCGGTTTTTCATTACCTGGTTACTTATGCGCATTACGAGCAAAGTTATTGGGATTGCTACAAATCGGTGAACGACAAGTTTGCAAAGAGTGCCATGAAGGTGCTCAACAGAAGAGATAAAATATGGATTCAAGATTACCAATTACTTTTATTACCGGGAATATTGAGAGAAAAACTACCCAATTCTACTATCGGATTTTTCCAGCATATCCCTTTTCCTTCTTATGAAATATTCAGATTAATCCCTTGGCGTGAAGAATTACTGAACGGATTAATCGGTTCAGATTTAATAGGCTTCCATACTTATGATGATGTTCGCCATTTCATCAGCACTGCAACCCGTTTACTACCGATAAATTCATCATCAAATGTACTCAACAGTAACGAAAGGCAAATCGTAATAGAAGCTTTCCCGATGGGAATAGATTTCGAAAAATTTTCATCATTAACCACAACAGAAGCCGTAAAACAAGAAATAAGAGATTTTAGAAATGGAAAAGAAGATATGAAAATAATTCTTTCCATTGATAGATTGGATTACAGCAAAGGAATACTCGAGCGCCTAAAAGCCCTTGAACTGCTCTTGCTAGTACATCCCGAATACATCGGAAAAATCGAGTTATTTATGATTGTGGTCCCATCAAGAGATACGGTTCCTCAATACCATGAACTGCGGGAACAGATAGACCAATTTGTTGGAAATCTCAATGCCCGTTACCGATCAATGGACTGGATCCCGGTAAACTATTTCTACCGATCATTCCCTATTGAAGTGTTATCTGCCTTATATGCATCAGCAGATATTTGCTTGGTTACGCCCATGCGTGATGGAATGAATTTAGTAAGCAAAGAATATGTGGCCAGTAGAAACGAGGAAGATGGTGTACTGATTTTAAGTGAAATGGCTGGAGCATCAAAAGAGTTAACCGATGCACTAGTGGTTAATCCAAACAACTTGGGCGACATTATGGAGGCTATTGTTAAGGCCTTAAAAATGCCTCAAGAAGAACAGCAAACCCGTATGAAAGCCATGCGGGCAATTGTAGAAAAATTCAATGTTAAACATTGGGTAAACAATTTTATTTTAAGATTAAACGAAGTGAAAGATTCTCAAAAATCATTGCAAACAAAACACGCAGTAAATTCAGTTAACGAAATTATAGCTGCGAAATATGCTGAAACTAAAAACCGGGTACTGTTTCTTGATTATGATGGTACGCTGGTAGATTTTACTGGAAATATCGACGACGCATCTCCTGATGATGAGCTTTATGATTTAATTGAAAACCTGACTTTAGATTCTGCCAACACAGTTGTCATTATTAGCGGAAGACGGAATGAAACACTCGAAAAATGGTTCGGACATTTAAAGGTAGATATGATTGCAGAGCATGGTGCTTGGCAGAAAGCGCAGGGCGATAAATGGAATTGTTTGCCACTGCTTACCGACCAATGGAAAGGCGAAATTCGTTCGTTATTAGAGACTTATACCGATAGAACTCCTGGATCTTTTATCGAAGAAAAAAGTTATTCATTAGTTTGGCATTATCGCAAAGCTGAAGAAGGATTGGGCGAATTAAGGGCAAATGAAATTGTTAGCCACATGAAGATCTTGGCTGCCGATAAAGGTTTGCAGTTGATGCCCGGCAATAAAGTGATTGAATTCAAGAACATTGAAGTAAATAAAGGTAAAGCTGCGTTGAATTGGCTTTACAATAAACAACCAGATTTTATTATAGCTCTTGGCGATGATCATACCGATGAAGATATCTTCAGGGCCTTGCCAGATGATGCGATTACGGTTAAAGTTGGCAATAACTTGTCTGAAGCAAAATACTATCTAAACGATTTCAAAGAAGTAAGAAAGTTGCTTTGGAGCTTGGTTAAGGAAGAGTTTGTAGAGAGAGATTAATTAAAAAATCAGCGAAAATCTCCTTAATCTGCGGGAAAAATTACCTATCCTAAACACGTTCTTAAAACTGTCATTCTGAGCCTGTCGAAGAACATTTCGACAAGCTCAATATGACAACTTGCAAATAAAATCCCGCAGATTAAGGAGATTACCGCAGAAAATCAGCGAAAATCTCCTTAATCTGCGGGAAAATTATTCTTCAAAAGCCTATTAATGTAATAGCATTCTGAACCTGTCGAAGAACATTTCGACAAGCTCAATGTGACAACTTGCAATAAAAATCCCCTCAGCTCACTGATTCGAAAAATCTCGTCATTGCGAGGCACGAAGCAATCTACTTTAATAAAATAATACAACAAATGAGATTGCTTCTCCCGATGAAGAATCGGGATCGCCTGCCTGCCGCAGGCAGGCAATGACGGAAAGTTATAAACGTGAATGGTAGCCTGTCGAAGAACATTCCGACAAGCTCAATGTGACAACTTGCAAATAAAAATCCCGCATATCAAAAAGATCAACGCAGAAAAATCAGCGAAAATCTTTTTAATCTGCGGGAAAATTATGACCGCTACAAAAATATCGGCCTATCTAACTTAATTGCAATGCGATAAGCCGCATTCATTAAACCAACATGGCTATAAGCCTGAGGAAAATTCCCCCACTGACTACCGGTTTTTGCATCCACATCTTCACTAAATAGCAACAAGTGATTACAATATTTGATGATGTTTTCAAATTCCTTAATCGCTTCGTCTGTTCGACCTACACAAGCCAAAGCTTCGACATACCAGAACGCACATATCAAAAATGTTGTCTTTGGTTTGCCAAAATCATCTGCATGTAGATAGCGGTAAAATAAACCATCTTCGGTTTTCAGCTCATTTTCTAAAGCGATTAAATGATCTTTTGCACGATCAGAAGCGGGATCTAAATAACCCATCATAATCAGTTGCAGCGTACTTGCGTCCAAATGCGGACTGCCAACTGCATTGGTATAAACCTTTCTAATTGGATCATAACAGGCCTCAATATGTGCTGCTGCCTTATCAATTAAAACCTGTGCCCGATTTTCGAAATCAGCATTTCCAATGGTCTTCGCCATTTTTAAAGCCGCTTGTGCTCCCGCCCACTGAAACAAATTACTATAACAATGTACGTTTGCAATATTCCTGAATTCCCAGATACCTGCATCCTTTTCATCGATTGTTCTTTCAATCTTTGATAGCACACTTTCAATCCATTTTACCGAATCGCTGCGTTCTGAAAACACAAACCGATGATCAGTATAAAGTGGCAACATCGAAATTAAAACCTGACCATAAATGTCATTTTGAATGTGTTCATAAGCCTGGTTTCCAATTCGGATGGGCTGTTCGCCTTTATAACCTTCCAAATGATCTAAGGTATGCTCAGTGATCTGCCTTTCGCCGGCAATTCCATATAAAGGTTGGTAACGTTCATCTTCTGCGTGAGAAATATCAGACAAGTAATTAAAATACTTCTCCATTTCTTCAAAATGACCAATATGGTTCAGCGACGTAAGCACATAATGCGAATCTCGTAACCAGCAATAACGGTAATCCCAATTTCGGGTACTACCTGGCGATTCTGGTAAACTTGTGGTACTCGCCGCTATAATTGCCCCTGTATCTTCGTATTGATGGATTTTTAAAACCAAAGCCGATCGAATCACGAAAGGTTGGTAAAACCCTGCGATGGATGAATGTTTAATCCAAAGCCTCCAATAAGAAACGGTTTCACGAAGGAAATTCTCAGCAGTGCTTACAATGGGCGCTTCGAGGTTTTCGCCATAAGTCATGATAAGATATTTCGGCTCGTTTAATACGAAAGCTTTTTGATCTATAATATACGTTAAGGAAACATTGGTGCTTAAGCGGATATTTTCATCGCAACCGTGATAATCAATATGGTTGCTGCCCCTGCTCGCCCGCATTTTATTCTTGCCATAATCGCAAACGGGTTCACATTTAATGGTCACCCTCGGATTCCCTTGCAGGGGTTCGATTTTTCGGATAAACATTAATGGTTTGAAATATCTTTCATACAGATGAAATCGCGGGGCAAAATCGGTGATTCGATATTTTCCATCCTCAGCTGTAATTTCGGTTCTTAAAACATTGGTATTTTCAATATAATATTGCGATGAAGTGAATTCGCCTTGCGGTAAAATCGAAAATTCGCCTCCTTTATTTTTATCTAATAAACTTCCAAATACAAACGGACTGTCAAATCGAGGCCAGCATAGCCACGATATGTCTGTATTTTTATTTACATGTGCCAGAAAAGCACAGTTCCCTATAATTCCAGTTTGATAAAGATGTTGTTCAGCCATACGCTCATTTTGTGTTTATTGATTAACAAGCTTTTGCCAAAAATGTTGGAGGAAATGATGATTTTAAGGAGAATTAACGTGAAGCAGGAAACAAACCGTTGTTAAATAAGCCTGATTGAAGTGTAAATATTTTTTGTTGCAGCAACCTTTAATATGCTGTCATTCTGAGGAACGAAGAATCTGCAACCGATGAAACAGACGCCTCGTGCCTCGGAATGACAGAAGTTAAAAAATATTGAAACGTAAAGCAGGGCTGTAATCGGCAATGAAAGGGTGAACGTTAACTTTCAAAGAACCTCACCCTATCAAAGAAAATGATTCGGCTGGTTACTCCAATCCCGCTCCTTGAAAAGAGGGAGACAAAGGTTGGTGGTTTTGAACCAGTCTGTTCAAAGAAGTTTGAAGTAGTTAGTTTATAAATAACCATAAACTGCTGTTTCAAGAGATAGTGGCCACAACATTCGCCAATGTCTAATGTTCATTGGGTCAGGCAACAAAAAAGCCAGTTTGAACGAATTCAAACTGGCTCGGCTAATTATATTGATTATTTAGATTACCGTTCCGCTAGGTAAAACAGCACCTTTCTTAACAACTACAATTCCATCTTTTACCGCGTACAATTCAAAATCGCCGTCTTCCAAGTGTGGACCACCATTAATTTTGACATCGTTGCCAATTCTGCAATTTTTATCAATGATCGCGTTATTGATGTAACATCTGTCGCCAATACCGATTAAAGAGTTTCCTTTTTCAGTTTCAGACTGTATCTCTTCAAGGGTCTGATACCTATCGCTACCCATTACATAAGTATTGGTAACCACGGTGTGCCTGCCGATACGAGCTCTGATACCCAAAACAGCATGTTCAATTCTGCTAGCCTGAACAATACAGCCTTCAGCGATAATGGCTTTTTCTAATGTTGTACCTGAAATTTTTGACGGGGGCAACATCCTGGCTCTTGTGAAAATAGTATGATTACTATCAAACATGTTGAACTTCGGAATTTCGTCAGTTAAGCCTAAATTAGCCTCAAAGAACGAAGAAATATTACCAATATCTGTCCAGTAACCTTCGTACTGATAACTCAATACGCGACTTTCGTTTATCGCTCTTGGCAAAATTTCTTTACCAAAATCTTTTTCATCTTCGTTCTCATTTAAAATATTGATTAAATAATCACGATTGAAAACATAGATACCCATCGAAGCCAAAAAGTTACGCCCTTCGCCCTGCATTTCCGGACCAGTATCAGATACCCAAGCTTCCAAACCTGTTTTAGGCTTTTCAGTAAAGGAAGTAATCATGTTCTCTTCATCCGCCTTCAAAATACCAAAATCTGTTGCATCTTTCGCCGTTACCGGAATGGTGGCAATGGTAATCTCAGCTTGTGCTTCAATATGCTTTTCAATCATATCTTTAAAATCCATCTGGTACAATTGGTCGCCAGATAAAATTAAGATATAATCGAACTCATGGGAAACGATATGGTGCATACATTGACGTACCGCATCAGCCGTTCCTTGAAACCAACCAGCATTTTGTACTGTTTGCTCAGCTGCAAGAATATCAACAAAAGCCGTACTGAAATGGCTAAAGTGATAGGTGTTTTTAATGTGTTTATTTAGGGATGCCGAATTAAACTGGGTCAGCACAAACATACGGTGGATGCCAGAATTAAGGCAATTAGAAATTGGGATGTCTACCAACCGATATTTTCCTGCAATTGGAACTGCAGGTTTTGAGCGTGTTTGTGTGAGTGGCGATAATCTAGAGCCCTGGCCACCGCCAAGGATAACGCCTAAAACTTTGTCAGTCATGTTTAAGCTTATTTAAGTATTTGGTATAATTCTATATAGTTCAGCGCTGCCCTATCCCAAGAATGATCAATTTTCATCATGGTTTTACGTACCGCCTTAAAAGTTTTTTTATCATTATAAAAGCCCACTGCCCTATCAATTGCGTGGGTAACATCCCAAACGCTGGTTTGATCATGGCAAAGGCCAAAACCACCATCGCCAATATCTATCACCGTATCCTTCAACCCCCCTACTCTCCTCACTATTGCAACCGTTCCATATCTCAAAGCATACAATTGGTTTAAACCACAAGGCTCAACCCTCGATGGCATCAAAAGAAAATCTGCTCCGGCATACATTTCATGCGATACCTGCTCATTGTATCCAATGTAAGCATTGTATTTGCCGCCAAATACATCTTTCAATTGGTTTAACCGCCCTTCAACCCAATTATCGCCTGAACCTAAAACCAGCACATTAATATTTTCGCCGTGTTGCTGCAATGCAGTGTAAAAAATATCCGGTAATAAATCTGCACCTTTTTCATCAACCAATCTTCCGATAAAGGTAAACAAGGGCTTAGATGCATCTAATTGAAAAACATCGCAGAGCGCCTTTTTGTTTGCTGCTTTTCCCGCTTCAACCGTTTTTAAACTGTAACTTTTTGATAGCATCGGGTCGGTTTCTGGATTCCAAACTTCGGTATCAATGCCATTTAAAATACCCACCGATTTCCATCGTTCCTGGCGCAACAAACTTTCCAAGCCTCTGGCGTTGTCCATCATTTCATCCAAATAACTTGGCGAAACGGTAGTAACTCTCCAGGCGCATTTAATGGCCGATGCTAATGGGTTTATCGCATCTTCCCAACCCAGCAATCCACCTTTCCATAAATCGAAAGCTGGTAAATAGTACAATTTTTCCCAGCCAAATTGACCTTGGTATTGTGCATTATGTATCGTTAAAACTGTAGGTACTTGATTTAGTGAACTATATTTTAAGCAATTCGAAACCATAAAAGGAATCAGTCCGGTATGGTGATCGTGGCAGTGAATGATATCCGGGCGATGTTCCCATTGCGCCATCCAATCTAATGTTGCAATTTGAAAGGCGATAAACCGCTCGGTATCATCATTATAACCATAAACGTTTGGCCTATCGGTTAATCCCTGAATATGAATGATATATAGATCAAAACCGAGTTTATTGGTTTTTTCTTTTAAAACGCGATAAGAAAAATGATGATTGCCATAGTTAGACCAGGCATCGTAAGCCACTTCAAATTCGCTTTCCCTTACAAACTTTGTTTCGTATGCAGGAACAACCACCTTGGCAATGTGGCCAATTTTATTTTGGTATTTCGGTAAGGCCCCAACAACATCTGCTAAACCTCCAACTTTAGCAACAGGGTAACACTCGGCACTGATATGTATAATTTCCATTAAATATTTGGTGTAGATAACTTCGTTAAGTTAGCAATTGTTTTCTGATTTGAAAATAATTCAATATTAATTTTTGGCGGGAGACTTTACCTCAGATTTAGAAGATTATCGCAGATTGAAATTAGATAATTCCTTAAATTGAATGATCATTTTTTGAAAGTGAAAGTTCATCACTTTTGGCTCGGTGCAGCCCTGCTTTTCATTACAATCTTTTTGTTGCTGTCATCCTGAGCCTGTCGAAAGCGCAACAAAAAGGATTTTCATTTCAATCAGGCTTATTGAACGTAAGACTGTTTCTAGCAAATTGCATCACCGCATCAAATTTAACTGCTGCGAAATCAGCGGAAGCTCCTTAAAACAAAAAACCGCTAAGCTTTCGCCAGCGGTTTTTAACAACAAAACAAATATATAATTCTATTACCCTTAATATTCTTCAGCAATGATTTCGTAAAAGTCTCTAATCGGTTGAAACTGCGGGTGTAAGGAAACCACATCACCGAAAACCAATAAAGCTGGCGCAGTAATCTTTTTATCCTGAACAACTTCCGCAATGGTATCCACTAGGCCCACCGCAATTTTTTCATTTGTCGTAGAGCCATTTTGGATTACAGCCACAGGAAGCAAACCTTTGTTTTCACTTTGAAAAATGGAAGCAATCTCCTCTACTTTTTCAATTCCGTTCAAAACTACAATCGTAGCCTTTGTTTTCGCTGCAATGTATAAATCTTCAGAAATTTCTCCCTTTGAATTTGTTCCTGTTACTGCCCAAAAGCTCTCACTTAAGTCTTTATAAATCATTGGAATTTTCTGCAAACTTGGCGCACCAGTGGCACTCGAAATACCCGGGATGATTTCAGTAGGAATGCTATATGATTCTGCAGCATCGATTTCCTCGTAACCTTTGGCAAAGAAAAATGGATCGCCACTTTTCAACCGAACCACATGACCGTAGTTGAGTGCATAATCGATGATCAGTTTGTTCACTGCCTCTTGCGAGAAATCTTCATCGTCGGTTCTTTTGCCCACGTACACTTTCGGAATTCCCTCCGGCGCATAACACAGTAAAGCTCCGTTCACATTTGCATCATATAAAACAACATCAGCTGTTTTCAATGCTTTAACACCTTTTAAACTAAATAAATCCGGGTCGCCAGGACCAGCACCTATTAATGTAATTTTTGGTTCAATGTTCGCTTTTTCTACTTTACTTAAAATCATGTCAGGAATTTTAGCTCGTGATTATTTTTATTAATTAATCAAATATACAAAGTCTATAGAAATTGTAGTAGTTTATTTTAAAATAATTTTACTGTCTTTTACTATCATGCATGAAAGAAGCAATCTTAATGCGATCGCTAATATTCAACCCATAGTTGTAAGATTGCTTCGTGCCTCGCAATGACGACTTTTCTTCACTTGTCATTCTGAGTGCAACGAAGAATCTGCAACCGATTAGCATTGCCTCATTTATGTTAACAATTTGAAGAAAAAAAGTCCTTAATAAGTTAGGGCATCATTCAATTCAAAGATTTCTTGGCTGCGCTCGAAATGACGACGGTGGATTGAATTGGAGATAAAAAAAGCCTTAGCGGGACGCTAAGACTAGAGTATTTTCCCGCAGATTAAAGAGATTTTCGCTGATTTTTTCTGCGTTCATCTTCTTAATCTGCGGGAGTTATTTTTTATCACACCGAAACTATCGAAATGCTTCTCCAAATTCTAAGCTGCGCTACCATTGACGTTTTTAATTTACCGTCTTTGCCTGTCTGCGGCAGGCAGGCGATCCCAATTCTTCATCGGGAGAAACAATCTCATTTGTGGTATTATTTTATCAAATGAGATTGCTTCGTGCCTCGCAAGGACGAGCAAGTGATTTTACTTCTATTATAATCTATTTACAAGGCACTTCAGCAAACGTAAACTTACCCGCCTCGTAATTAATAGGTTTGCCCTTAACAAAATAAGACCGGCCTAAAGTGGTTTCAATTTGAGCAACCCCCATGATTAATTTCCCATCCTTCTTTAAAAAAGCCAAGGGATTTGTAAACGCTCTTGTAGTATCTGCGCCAGTGTTAAAACGATAATCAACCAACAAGGTATCACCGTTGAATTTCCCATCTATCTTCCCGTTGTTCTGAGGTTTATCACCATACTTAATTAACAATGAACCTGTAACTTTACCCGATGCCATTGTTTTTACAATCATAGCAGCGCTATCTTTTTCAAACGCCGAAGCATAACAGGTTTCATTAATTAGCGAATCTTTCTTTGCGGTTTCAGCTTTTTTATCTGATGAGTTACAAGCATATGCAAATGGGAATAGAGCAACGACAAGGTAAAAAATTTTGTTCTTCATCTTCTGAATTTTAAGGGTTGAACTGATTTATTAAATATAGGAATACGATGAAATGTTTTTGCTATTTCCACAAAAACATTCAAAGTTTATTTGACCCCCATGTAGTTCGGTTTTAACATTTCCTTTATTATTTTATATCTATTGATTTCATTAACTGTAATCCCATAAGCGATCAGGTACCTTCCATCAGGCCTAAAGATGATATCGCTTATCAAAGGATACTGGAGATCAAAAAACTTTGCAAAAAAACCATCACTGTCTCTAAAATTATTATAGAAAGCCTTATAAATACTGTCTGGATGCAGCTTTTTGTCGTAAATATTGAAGTAGCGAATATTTCCCCGCTTTTTCAAAAACTGATCGTGTGCCTTAAGGTGGTGATCATCTTTTGTCATTAATGGATATCCTTTTCTAATTTTATGTTCGATACCTGTATAGTAAGATACGATTAAGAGACTATTGGTATCTATTTTTGAAGTGGAATAAGTTTCAAGGAGTTTTCTTATCTGGCTTACATAGCTTATTGGTAATTTACCTTGCGCATAGCTCAATGATAATCTAATAAATGTTGCTGTATCAGTTTTATCATATCCCCATCCACCTTTATTTTTTAAAACCGATTGATTGAATTCACTGACACTAACGCTTTTTTGATTTTGGTCAATATAATACATCTTTTGTGCACATAATAAAGTTGGTTGAAGTAAACAGAGCAAACCAATTGCAACAAGGATCGTTGAAACTTTCATTCTACATCAAAATATTATGTTCCGGCGTAATAGCAGGCGGCAGGTCGGTTTCGTCAAGCATATCCCGCATATCAATTTCGATTGTTCTGGAGATGTTCGTGATCGGAACATCATTGGCATTACCTTCAAACGGATTGGAGGAGCTTTCTCCCACAACGTCTAAAGAATTAAAAACCCAGGTTAACAAAATAGCAAAAGGAATATTCAACCAAATTGAATAACCTTCAATCAAGGTGCCATTACCCAGTTTATTAAAGTCGTTAAGCAAACCATAAGGAACCAAAAACACGAAAAGATTAAGCATAATGGTCGCTATGGACGAGAAATGCCTCGGGTACGGAAAGTTTTTGATTCTTTCGGCTTTGCCTTGATTATCGTAAAAAACACTTATTGCGTTTTGCAAAGATTGCAATTGAAGATCGGATATACTTCCACTTGAAAATAACTTATTGATGTGGCTTGATTGTAGCGCCATCACTTGCGTAGCCTTATTTTTCTTTGTTAAAACGTAACTTAATTCGTCAGCTGAAAGATATTTAGCTAAAACTTCTTCAAGTTTGTCTATCTTTTCTGCTATATGGTAATTTCTGGAGTATTCAACATTTCGGGGATCATCCATATTTTCCCATGCCCGTGGTTCTCTAAGTTGAAAACGCAATGCTGTTAGCCAGGCAAAATGGCGGTAAAAAATCACTTTAACTTCATTACTTTTATCTTTTGATGCTAAAAAATCGCGGATCATTACACCAAATGCCCTGCTGATATTAATAATGCCGCCATAAATTTGTCGTGCTTCCCATAATCTCGAATAACTGGCGTTATTTTTAAAACCAATGATAAATGATACAGCTGTACCTAAAAGCGCAACCGGAACCCACGAAATAGAAAGAAAGGTAAAGCCACAAAAGTGATAAAGAATTGTTGGAATCACAGCAAGAATCGTTAAGCGATACAGATCTCTACGGGTCCATAAAATAAATTCGAAAAAGGTATACTTCTTTCCGGCATGCATAATTTAGTCTTTAGTTTCTTGTGAATGTTTGTTTGAGGGACAAACGAAGATAAAAAAATTTAAAAAATTTGATGATGCACTGAGGATAAACTTTCAGATCAGAATTCGACCGGACGGAAATAAACCCGGTTGAAGTGAAAATCTTTTTTGTAGCAGCAACCTTAAATAAAGCTGTCATGCTGAGGCACGAAGCATCTGCAACCTATGGAACAGCGGCTTCATACCTCAGTACGACAAAAGTTTACAAAAAAATTGGAACGAAAAACGGGGCTGTCGTAACCGATGCCCCGCTGAAATTGCTTTCCTCTAATTAAGAGTTTCCATTATGATATTTGGTTATGGTTCTCAAGAGTTTTGCCAAAAACATCGCCCATTTCCATTGTATTTACTCAACAGCCGCTCTAAACATTAAAGCGCCTACAGTTAAATTCGTTCTGCTATCTACTAAAATAGCTGAACCATTTGCCCGGTTATCATCATATAAATCGAAGGCCAAAGCGTCGGCAGTTTTAACGATTACCCGACCTATATCATTTAATTTAAATTCTTCTGCGGAATGTTTTTCTAGCGTATTGATATCGACCTTATGCAAAATTTCGCTGATTTTACATTTTGTTAATTTGCTATTATGCTGAATTAAGTATGTGATAGATGTATCTAGCGCCCGTCCATCCATCCAGCATAAGTCTGCCTCAATTAATCTCGATTCTTGTGGCAAAGCTGATGCATTCACAATGGTATCTCCACGACTTATATCTACATCATCTTTTAAATGAATAATAACCGACTGGCCTGCATGCGCAGCATCTGGAGTTTGATCGAAAAATTCAATCTTTTCGACAATAGAACTGGCTCCTGAAGGTAAAACTGTAACCTTATCATTCAGGTTAAAAGTTCCGCTCAGCACACGCCCGGCATAACCACGGTAATCGTGAAGCGCTTCCGTTTGCGGACGGATAACCCATTGTACCGGCATACGAGCTAAAGTTGATTTCTCCAGGCTATCGGTATCAACTTTTTCCAGAAAATGCAGCAAACTTTCGCCTTCGTACCAATCCATCCGCTCAGAATTCTGAACGATGTTATCTCCTTTTAGCGCACTAACTGGAATATAATTCACATCAACTAACTTCAGTTGTTGGGCTAATACTTTGTATTTATCGATGATAGAATTGTAAACATCCTGACTATAATCAACCATATCCATTTTGTTTATACAAACAACAATGTGTTTGATACCCAATAAAGAAACCAGGTAAGAATGGCGGATGGTTTGTTCAACAACGCCATTTCTGGCATCGATTAAAATAATGGCAAGGTTAGCTGTTGAAGCTCCGGTAACCATGTTTCTGGTGTATTGAATATGGCCAGGCGTATCAGCGATGATAAATTTGCGTTTATCAGTTTGAAAATATTTGTAAGCTACATCAATAGTAATTCCCTGTTCACGTTCTGCCCTTAAACCATCGGTTAAAATGGCCAAATCTATTGTTCCATCGTCGTTTTTACGATTGGAGCTTTGTAAGGCTTCCAATTGATCAGCTAAAATAGAATCTGTATCGTATAACAAACGGCCGATTAGGGTACTTTTACCATCATCTACGCTGCCTGCTGTGAAAAATTTTAATATGTTCATGTTTTTTAGTATTAAGATATTAGTATCTAGTATCAAGACGAATTTCAGTCTATCAATTCCATACCTAGTATCAAGATATTGGTATCAAGACAAATCACATAATGCCATTTCACTAGTCATAATGGATTGTCAAAAGTTTAGTTTTTAGTTGGCATCCAGTCTTGATACTTGATACTAACTGCTAAGTACTCCCTAAAAATACCCTCCTTTTTTCCTATCCTCCATTGCGGCTTCCGAAACTTTATCATCCATACGGGCACCACGTTCGGAGATTTTTGAAGCACTGATTTCAGTGATAATATCATCGATCAAAATTGCTTCAGACTCGACAGCAGCGGTGCAAGACATATCGCCAACGGTACGGAAGCGTACTTGTTTACGAAAAACGATATCTTCATCATCCATATTTAAAAACGGAGAAGCGGCCATCAATTGCCCGTTTCTGGTGATTACCTCACGCTCATGGGAGAAATAAATGCTTGGCAGTTCGATGTTTTCTCTTCGAATGTAGTTCCAAACATCAAGTTCGGTCCAGTTACTGATTGGGAATACACGCACATTCTCGCCCTTGTGGATTTTACCATTGTAAATATTCCATAGTTCAGGGCGTTGGCGTTTTGGATCCCACTGACCGAATTCATCACGAACAGAAAAGATACGTTCTTTTGCCCTGGCTTTTTCTTCATCTCTCCTAGCCCCTCCGATGCAGGCATCAAATTCATATTTTGCAATGGTATCTAACAAGGTAACGGTTTGCAAAGCATTTCTGCTGGCATTCTTACCTTTTTGTTCTACTACTTTTCCCTGGTCGATTGAGTCCTGAACAGAACCAACAATTAACCTTTCACCAATCCTTTCAATCATCTGATCACGATAGTCGATCGTTTCCTGAAAGTTATGTCCCGTATCAATGTGCACTAAAGGGAACGGAAATTTACCAGGGCGAAAAGCCTTTTCTGCCAAGCGAACCAAAGTAATCGAGTCTTTACCGCCAGAAAATAATAATGCCGGTTTCTCAAATTGCCCTGCAACTTCACGTAAAATGTGAATCGCCTCGGCCTCTAGTTCATCTAAGTAATCAAAATTATATGTACTCATTTATAAATGTTTGAATTTTGAATGAGAGAATAAGTGACTGTGATTTTCTACAGCCTAATCTCTTTTCAAATGTTATATTTTGTTGTTGTTATTGTTTGAAGTTGGAATGTTTTAAAGTTGAATTATATAGTTCCATACATTTCTATTTCTATAACCTCACCCTATCAATGTTAGGGCTTTGGCTTATTTTGTGCTTTCCCTCTCCTTGAAAAGAGGGATTTAAAGTTTCTACGGTTAAACATTCGGTTTAAGGCTGCTGCCCACGGTTTCCCTATCTTCAACGAGAGGGATGCAGTGAACCGCGTTTAATTTCTGGCTTTCATAGGGTGAGGTTTTTGCAATCGTCTTAATCACCCTCAACCTTTTTACCCTCAAGCTCCACAGCTTCCGTAGCATGCAAGCCACATTCCTTTTTACTTTGGTCTTCCCACCACCATCTGCCGGCTCTGAAATCTTCACCAGGTTGTACTGCTCTTGTACAAGGGGCACAGCCAATGCTCGGAAAACCTTTATCGTGTAAAGTATTGTAAACTATATTATTTTCTTTAATAAACGTTTTTACATCTTCCAAAGTCCAGTCAAAAATGGGGTGGAATTTGATCAATTGATTACCTTCATCCCATTCCAAATCGTGCATATCTTCGCGGTTAGCGCTCTGTTCAGCCCTAATCCCGGTTACCCAGATTTCGTTTCCTGTTAGCGCTCTTTTCAGTGGTTCAATTTTACGGATATAACAGCATTCTTTTCTATTCTCTACCGATTCGTAAAAACTGTTTGGACCCTTCGTATTCACCATATCCTGCAACAATTCATTTTTGGGATAATAAGCGTGAATGGGTTTGTTGTAAACTTCTAAAGTACGGTTCCAAACATAATAGGTTTCTGGAAATAAGCGACCCGTTTCCAGTGTGAACACTTTAATAGGAATATCATTGGCAAAAATTAAATGCGTAATGGCTTGGTCCTCCCAACCAAAACTGGTTGAAAAAATAATTCGATCTGCATATCTATTAGCCAAATACCGCAATTTCTCAATTTTATTTAAGCCTGTAAGTTCTGCCTTTAGTTGCTCTACTCCCATCACTAAATTAATTTTAAAATAAACAAGATCACACTACGCAAACTTACGATCATTACGATGATACCAACTGCTACCATGATCGTTTTCGCTGAAATTTTGTTTGAGACTCTTGCCGCTATTGGCGATGCGATTGCGCTGCCAATAATCAATCCTAAAACGGCTTCCCAGTGTTTGCCCCCTAACATCGTAAAAAAAGTTAAAGAACTTAGGGTTGCAATAAAAAATCTACTGATTTTTACCGTTCCTAATGAAAATAAGGGATGACGGCCACCAGCAATAAGACTTGAAAGCACGATAGAGCCCCATCCGCCACCAAAAGCAGCATCGATAAAACCACCCACAAAACCCAAAAATCCAATCTTTTTTATCTTTTGATCGGCTTTTTTTCTTTTAATATTGAATGCCTTCATCAAAATTATACCACCTAAAAACAAGGTATAAACAGCAACAACAGGCTTAACATAAGCACTATAATGCTCTAACGATGATAAAATGTATGCGCCTAAAACTGCACCAATCACTGCAGGAATGATGAGTATTTTAAACAACTTCCAGTTTACATTTCCCATGCGGTAGTGCATCCATCCGGCAATTCCATTACTCATCACCTCAGAGATATGAATGGCCATACTGGCTGATGCCGGCGGTAAACCCATTGCTAAAGAAAATGAAGCCGTAGTAACCCCATACGACATTCCAATAGCACCATCAATTAAAGCGAATACAAAGCCTGCGCCTAAGAACCAATAAAATAGTGGATCAATATTCAGCAGGAAAGTTTGAAATTCAGGTTCTGTATTCCAGAGCGTTAACCCGATAGAACCAATTAATAAAATTGCAGCGGTCCAGATCAGCCACTTAATATTGCGCTCTGCAAAGCTTTTTCGTGGATTGATTAAACTCTGTGTAACCTTATTCAGCTTCTTCACTTTCGACGAAAAATCGCCGTTAAGTGTTTGCCGCAAAGCACTCATATTTTGTAAAGTTTCATCCAGCTCTGCCGGAATTCCCTCGTTCAATATTTGCTTTAACCGTTTTGCAATCGTTGGTGATTTGCCATTTGTAGAAATCGCAATCTTTAAATCGCCTTTCTGAACGATTGAACCCAGATAGAAATCACATAAATCAGGTTTGTCGGCTACATTAATAAGCAAACCTTTTTCGTGTGTTACTACCCTTATTTCTTCGTTTAAAATATTGTTATTTGTTGCGGCGAAAACGATGTCGATATTTTCCAAATCGGAAACATCAAAGCTTTTCTGTTTCACTTTGATTTGTGGATAATCTGCGATAAGCGCATAAACCTCAGGAGAAACAATTTCGGCTACAATGGTAATTTTAGCCTGGCGACTGTTATTTACAATTGCTGCTAATTTCTCGAGCCCAATATTGCCCGCACCAATTAATAATGTACGTAGCTTATTCAGTTTAATAAAAACTGGAAAAAGCTGATTACCTTTTTCCTCATCAGAAAAAGGCAACGCATTATCAGGTTGGTTAGGCAATACTTGCATATTGTTTTACTAAGTTTTTAAATGAAGGATGTAAAGAAACTACCTCGCCAAAAATTAAAAGTGCAGGCGCCTTAATATTTTCCTGCTGCACTAAACTTTCAATGGTTTCTACTCTTCCAACAACTAGTTTTTCATCTTCAGATGATCCGTTTTGAACCACCGCTGCCGGCAAGTGTTGCTTGCCTGCAGCTTTGAAAATTTCTATAATTTTAGTTAGTTTTTTCAAGCCCATTAATACCAAAACTGTCGCATTAGATTCTGCTGCCTGATAGATATCATTGGAAACCTCTCCAGAAGTAGTTGTTCCGGTAATTACCCAAAAACTTTCGCTCAATCCGCGGTGTGTTACCGGAATTTGTTGCAAACCCGGAACCCCAATCGAACTCGAGATGCCAGGAATAACATCAACAGGAATGCTGAAAGATGCTGCATAATCCAATTCCTCGTAACCTCTGCCGAAAACGAAAGGGTCGCCGCCTTTTAGCCGAACCACATGGCCGTAATTTAAGGCGTAATCAATCATCAGTTTATTTATGGTTTCCTGCGGATACGAATGCTCCCCAGAACGCTTCCCCACGTATACTTTAATCGCATCAGCTGGCGCATGTTCTAATAAGGCTTCATTGGTTAAAGCATCGTATAAAACAACATCTGCAGCTTGCAAAGCTTTAACTCCTTTTAAGGTTAACAAATCCGGATCGCCCGGACCAGCGCCTAAAAGGGTAATTTTTGATTCTTTATGTTGATTAATCATATCGTTTAAATTATTGATTTTTGAATGAGTGATTTAGTGAATGTTTTTACAAGCGATTTTGCTACTTGCATACAATCATTCTCTCATTCAATAATTCTCTCATTCAGTAATTCTCTCATTCCTTACTTTACTACTACTGCTCTTTTTTCCTTAATCTGGTTTAAAAAAGCATCAGCTTCATTGAAGTATTTCTCGGCAAACTCGGCTGTCGGCTCGTTTTTATTGATTTGTAAAACCAAATCTGAAAAGTTGGTCGATAAATTAAATTCCCCGGTTTCCACATAGTGATTATCGAACTCTCTGATTACGCCAACCTGCGTGCTGCTGTTTACGCCCTTATCTAAAAGCAAAGATTTTGCTGCGCTTACGAAAGTGCTGTAAGTATGATAGATCGCGTCAGCGTAAGCACCTTTTTCTAAATTTTGCTTCGCCCAACCAAATTTTTCATCAGCCTCTAAAAGTAGAGTGGCTACCAAATCGATCACTACACCAGCACATTCACCAACGCCAATGGCAGTTACAAATTGTTCTACGTGGCCCCAATCCACAAATTCTTCTTGCTGAAGATTGGTTAAATCTGCCAATGGTTTTAAAAGTTGATAGAAGTGGTCTTTTCCTTTTCTATCATAATACTGATGGAAATTTTCGTTCTCTTGGTTGTTTGCTTTAAAATCATTTAAAATGAAATGCAAAACGCTGGTCGCTCTTTTCGATGGCACTTTAATCACACGTTCTGCCACACGGCCAACACCATTACCAACTGTTCCGCCGCCGAGCATTACCTGTACCGCTGGAACCACTTTCCCCTCGGCTTTTACCGAACTACCGTGGAAACCAATTTCTGCTAAACCATGCTGACCGCAAGAATTCATACATCCGCTGATCTTTATTTTGATGTTTTTCTCATAAATAAATTCAGGAAAATCGGTGTAAATCACATCTTCCAAAACCTCTGCTAAAGTCATAGAATTCGAAATTCCTAAATTACAAGTATCGGTGCCTGGGCAAGTGGTAATATCCGCCAGACTATCAAAACCAGCTGTTGTGAAACCAATCTTATTTAATGCAGAATATAATGATGGCAAGGCATTTTCGCGAACAAATTTCAGAAGCAAACCCTGATTTTGAGTGATGCGGATTTCATCAGCAACATAAGGCTTAACGGCATCAACAAAAGCACGGGCTTTATCAGTCTTGATATCGCCAACCTGCACTTTCACATAAACGTTATAAAAACCATCTTGCTTTTGCGGAACAACGTTAGTTGCGAACCAATGTTTATAATGCGTTTCATTTAGAATTTCAACTGCCGCGTATTCTTGCTCCAACGGTAACGCTGGCTGTTGAACGACATCTCTATCGATTTTAAAAGTTTTAACCTTGTTCGCTATTCGCTCTTCAGCAACAAGACGTAGAACTTCTTCTAAGCCCAACTTCTGAACTAAATATTTTAAACGGGCTTTATTTCTATTTGTTCGTTCCCCGTAACGATCAAAAACACGCAAAACCGATTCTGTAAAAGGAATTAGCTGATCTTCGTGCAAAAACTCATGAATTGGACTAGCTAAAAATGGTTGTGCACCAAGGCCACCAGCAAACAGCACCTTAAAACCACGTTCGCCGTTTTCGTCAATTTTTGGGATAAAACCTAAATCATGAATATAACTAAAGGCCGTATCCTTATCGCTGGAAGAGAAAGAAATTTTAATCTTTCTGCCCATCTCCTGGCAAATCGGGTTACGCAAAAAATACTTGAAAACTGCATGCGCATAAGGCGAAACATCAAAGGGTTCGTCTTTATCAATTCCAGCATTTGGTGAAGCCGTTACGTTACGAACGGTATTTCCGCAAGCCTCACGAAGCGTAATATCATCTTGCTCGAGCTTTGCCCAAAGTTCTGGCGTTCTATCCAAACTCACATAGTGCAATTGAATATCCTGACGGGTAGTTAGGTGTAAATTGCCACTTCCATATTCATCGGCGATATCCGCAATACGCAACAATTGCTTAAAAGTAACCTTGCCAAATGGAAGTTTAATCCTGATCATTTGTACACCAGGCTGTCTTTGTCCGTAAACACCACGGGCTAAACGTAAACTTCTAAATTTCTCATCGTGAATGGTTCCATCTCGAAAAGCTTTAATCTTGTTCTCTAAATCGATAATGTCCTGCTCGACAATCGGATTTTCGAGTTCTGTTCTGAAACTTTGCATATTGTGTTGTTAGCTTTATTCAAAAAATGCCTCTCTTATAACTGAGAAGCATCAAATATTTTATACCTATAAATTATCCAAATACCTTCCCCTATTGCGTTTTACAACAATATTGCATCGATATATTAAAAATTTGGATAGATATAAAATTGAAGTTCATCTGCCAAATATATAAAGTATATAGGAATAGTAGTAATTTTTCTTAAAAAAGTTTGTGTCGTGAATATTAGAAGTACAGTTAGCTGCAATTCACACCGAGAAAAATAAGAGTTGATTGAAGAAAAAATCGAATACACTGTGAGGTGTTTTCACAACGTGATGATATGAACAGCAAACGTTATAGGATTACTTCGTTCCTCGCAAAAGCGAACAAGCAAAATACACAATACGCAATTCCGACCATCATTGTTCGCCTGAGGCGGCGAGACGACGAGCGAAGAAATCTTAATGATACCTACTAAAAAGAAAAAATATACGAAACGTAACGGTTTAAATACTATCGATCCCCAACTTCAACGTATCTTCCCTACCGATGACATCAGCAATGCTGGTTTCACTGAGCACCTTAAGTGTAGCATCTCTTACATCGATAAATGCACTTCGAATACCACAGGTTTTTTCGTCGACACATTCATCACATTTGTGGTAAAAATTTAAGCTGGCACAAGGAACCATAGCAATTGGCCCATCGGTAACACACATTACCTGTACCAACAGAATTTCTTCAGGCTTTTTGTTTAAACTGTAGCCACCACCAGCACCTTTCTTACTGTATAAAAAGCCGGCGTTCCGCAAATCTAACAGAATTTGTTCTAAGAACTTTTTAGGAATATGCTCCTCCTCAGCAATCTTTGAGATTTGCATAGGTGGTTTTTCTACATTTTTGCCAAGCGCAACAAGTGCTTTAATGGCGTATTTAGTCTTTTTTGATAGCATATATCTTACAAAGCTAATAAATTAAGTACAATTATGAAATATGCAAATATGTGTTCAGTGAGCATCACTCATTGCCATATATTCAAAAGATGATATAAATAATTATATCTTTAGAAATTAAATTAAGTTAGTGCTTAAAGTTATCAAAACCTTAGATGTTAGCCAGCATAAAATTAGCACAGAATCGAAACTGTTTGCTGTTTTATGTCTTTGTTTATTTTCGATCTCACTAATCAATATCGCCGCAAACTTTTTCCTTGGTCTGGTTTGGTTTCTTAATTTATATATTTTTTTAGGGTCCTTCGTCCATTTAGCTTTTTTTTATTACGCCATAAAAGATCGAGTTAGCGAGGCTGGACGATTTTGGTATTTTATTTATAATATCGCATCTATCGCTCCAGCCTGGTTTTTAAACGACGGAATAAAAGGCTCTACCCCATTATTTTTTGTATTCTATTTGAGTATTGCGATGCTATCTCTTTCGTTGCGATATAGATTGATATTTGTTGTCTTTTTTTTTATCATCACTGCACTATGCGTGGTGTTAGAAACTTTTTTCCCTCACCTACTCATTCCATATCCAAGTGATGATGCCAGGAATATGGATATCATTCTGGCTTTTATAGACATTTCTGTTATGATGATTGTGATGCTCACGATCTATAAAAAAGTGGCAGATTATGATCGCTTTCTGATGGTAAAAAGTAAGCTCAGGTTAGAAAACTCACAGAAGGAATTAATTATTGCCAAAGAAAATGCAGAGGCTGCGACAGTGGCCAAATCAAGTTTCCTTGCCAATATGAGCCACGAGATCAGGACTCCGCTAAATGGTATTACCGGAGCTTCAGAACTGTTGAAACTCACCAACCTTAATCACGAACAAAGCGAGTTGCTCAATACCTTACAAGCGAGTAACAGCATCATGATCGATATTGTTAACGACCTGCTTGACATCTCAAAGATTGAAGCTAATAAGATGGAGATTCACAATCTGCCATTCGATATTAGAAACTGTATTATAAACGTTGAAAACATCATCCGTCCCTTTTTTATTAAAAAAGATTTGGAGTTTATTATCGAAATCGACTCAAAAGTACCTGAATTATTAGTTACTGATGAAATTAAATATAAGCAAATCGTTATCAACCTATTGAGTAATGCTGCAAAATTTACCGAACATGGTTACGTTAAACTGAGTTTGAAATATGCAGAACAAAATGGTGTAAAACAGCTCGTTACTTTAATTAAAGATACCGGAATTGGTATTGATAAGGATGGGATGACTAAGCTCTTTCTTCCATTTTCGCAAATTAATCCCTCTGCAACCCGGCAGTTTGGCGGTGCAGGTTTAGGACTTTTAATCTGCAGGAAACTGGCTGAAATGATGGGTGGAAAAATTTGGGTTAGTAGTGAAATAGGATCCGGTTCGGCCTTCACCTTTGAAATACCTGCAAATTCCTATCAGGAAATTCCACCAGCCAAACATAAAAAGAGAACAGTCAAAATCACAAACATGGTTCCTATTGCTGGAATGAATATTTTGATAGCTGAGGATAATGTCTTCAACCAGGTTATTACCTCGAAAATGCTCGAAAAATCTGGCTATAAACACATTATCGCAAACGATGGTTTAGAAGCTGTGAAAATGGTGAAAGAAACGCATTTTAATATCATTTTGATGGACATGCAAATGCCAAATATGGATGGAGTATCTGCATCTAAAGAAATATTAAAATATTATGATGAAAATAATATTGCCCCACCAATAATTATTGGCTGTAGTGCCAATGCTATGCAAGAGGATATTGAAAAATGCTTAGCGGCTGGCATGAAAGATTTCTTAGCAAAACCTTTCACTTTAGATGATCTCCGCATGGTCATGATCAAGTGGACCAAAATTGAAGAACGCATTTAATCAAACAACCGTAAAAATAGTTCCAGTTTGAAACTTAAGTAGCTAACCCCACGTTTAAAATCTATTTTTACATCCATACTTCATTTTTTCTTTATGAAACGAAAGATTAACTTCTTACCCATACTTGCCATAGTTGTTCTATTTTTTGCGCTTAATTCTTATGTGCTTTCAGGCTTTGGCACGCTCAATCAATCTACCTTACTGGCTCCATTTTTTTGGGTATTCATTATTGGATTAGCAGTTGCCTTATTTTTCGCGATTACACAAATGCGGGCAAATGGAATGGGTAAATTTTTCCAAATTATTACGCATGCATTTTTAATCGTGTTTACCGCGGAAGTAGTTTTTGCTTTTTTTCTACTCGTTGGAGATTTATTTAGGTTGGTTCTTTCGATATCCTCCAACTTTCAACCAGATGGATTTCAGGTGTTGGGGCGAAGCATTTATTGGGTAGATTTTGCCTTTGTGATGTTCTGCCTTACCGTTCTACTGTTCATTTTTGGGATTACGAGAGGCAAATATGCCTACAGGGTGATCAAACACAGCCTTTATTTCGATGATTTACCGGACAGTTTTGACGGATTCACCATTACGCAAATCTCCGACATTCATTCGGGAAGCTTTACTAAACCAAAGCAGGTACAAAAAGGCATCGACTTGATTAATGCGCAAAAAAGTGACCTGTTTGTTTTCACCGGCGATTTGGTAAACAATGCCGCTTCGGAAATCGCACCCTATATTGGCCATTTTTCGCAAATAAAAGCGCCATTCGGCCAATTTTCCGTGTTGGGCAATCATGATTATGGAGACTATATCAAATGGCCATCTGAAGCAGATAAGATTAAAAATTTACAGCAATTAAAAAGCTATCATGCCGAACTTGGATTTAAACTACTATTGGATGAACATGTAGAGTTAACCAAAAATGGGGATAAAATTATTCTTGCAGGGATCGAAAACTGGGGACTTGGATTTGGGGAACGTGGCGATTTGGCGAAGGCTTTGGCTGGCACAAATGTGAACGATTTTAAGGTGTTGCTTTCTCATGATCCATCGCATTGGGAGGCACAGGTGAAAAATAATCCATCAAAAATTCAGCTGGCATTGGCTGGCCATACTCACGGGATGCAATTCGGTATTGAAGCGTTTGGCATTAAATGGAGCCCGGTTAAATATCGTTATAAACATTGGGGAGGCATAAAATTTGAAAACGGACGATATTTAAATGTGAACAGGGGCTTTGGCTTTTTAGGTTTTTCGGGCAGAATTGGAATCTGGCCGGAGATCACCGTGATTGAGCTTAAAAAGAGCGCAAATAAATGAAATCACTTATCATACGCATATATTTAGCCGTTTAATATTATCTTGTTATAAAATTATAAAACAGATGAAGTTATTACTTTTCTTCCTTTTCACATTTTCAATGTCCGAAACACCAACTATTGAAAAAGACAGAGAAAGATGGAAGCCTTATTACTCCGATACCAAACCTCAAAAAAATGCTGAAAACTGGTTCTTACCGTTTGATGTAAGCGATCGGAAAAAGATTAGCAACATCAAGATTATTAGCATTTTCGGCGATCATCGGGATAGTTATTACAAAGGCCATATTCACACTGCTATTGATATTAATCCGGTAAAACCTACAACAAAATTAATTCCGGTTTATGCCATGGCCAATGGCGTAGTTTGTTCCGTTCATTTAGGTGAAAACCAAAAAACGGTGGTGGTTAGACATACTTTGAAAGATGGGAAAACCATGTTTACCAGCTACAAACACTTAAAAGAAGTTTATGTGAGCAACGGGCAACAGGTAGATGAAAAAACCAAATTAGCTCGATTATTAGCAAAAGACGAAAGCAAAAAGTATGGTGGCGACTACCATCATCTTCATTTAGAAATACGCAAAAAGTTTGATGATTACGGTTGCGCAAGCTGGCTTACGTTTAATAATGCACAACTAAATGATCGCTTTTACAATCCTCAGGTATTTTTAAAACAATATGTAAAATAAACAGGCTGAATTTGAGGATAAAGCTGATGATTGATCAATGCTGAAGTATTTGAAATTATACTAACTCCTAATCATCTTCAGATTATTAAGTGGAAAATCGTGAAAAGATTAAAAAATCTGTTCAACACCTACAATCGAAATGGATCAGCAAAACATATTCACTATATCTTGTAAGTCAAATTAATAGTAACTCAAACAAATGCTGCTTTATTTAGTTTACCTTTAGGCGCTGAAGATTATAAAGCAATATATGACCATTTATCCTTTACCAAACAACGAGCCTGAGAGATTAAATGCTCTAGGATCTTATAATATTTTAGGAAGTGGACAGGAACAAGATTTCGATGATTTAACAAAGCTGGCAGCCGAAATTTGTCAAACCCCAATTGCTTTGGTTACCATTTTGGATGACAAGACGCAGTGGTTTAAATCGAACTTCGGTACAGAACTCACTCAAACTTCGAGAGAAGTTGCTTTTTGTTCTCATTCTATTGCTGGCAATGGCGATATCATGATCGTTAATAATGCGTTGACGGATGCCCGATTTGCGCAAAATCCTTTGGTTACCGGACATCCGGAAATTATTTTTTATGCTGGCGTACCACTGATTAATCCTGAGGGTTTTGCTTTGGGAACCTTGTGCGTGATCGACCACCAGGAAAAAGGATTAACTGATAGTCAGATTGCTGCGCTAAAAATTCTTGCCAAACAGGCGCAGCACCAGTTAGAATTAAGAAGGAAGGTTAACGAGTTGGAGCTTGCTAACGCCGCCTTGAGTGAAGCGAATCTTTTTATAGAAAAGTTTGCACAGCGGGTAGCTCACGACATTAAGAATCCCTTATCCAGCATTATTTTATCTGCAGAATCTTTAAGGAAGAAATTCGATACACAAGGCGATGAAAAAGCAGTGAGACTAATTCAAATTGCCTTGCGCTCTGCCAGGAATTTGGTGACGTATGTTGATGACATGCTTGATTATTCGAAAGCACCTTCAACATTATTAGCAAGGCAAGAAGATGTTGATTTTCGTTTCCTTTTGGAAAATTTAATTCCGATGTTAAATGTGCCTCAAGATTTCGAGATTACCATGCCTGAAAGCGTAAGCATCAAAACTTCTAAAATTGCGATGGAACAAATTATGCTCAATTTATTAAGCAATGCCATTCGCTACAACGATAAAAATAAACCACAAATCCAGGTTTCTTGTTGTTTAGAAGATGATCAATATATATTATCTGTGAAAGATAATGGCAGAGGAATTTCACCGGAGAACCTACAAAATATTTTTCGAGAAGGCTTTACGGCCCAAGGAAATGATCGCTTTAACCGAAAAGGTAATGGCTTTGGGCTAGATGCAGTTAGTAGCCTGGTAGCCAAACTGCAGGGCAGCATTAAAGTCGACTCGATATTGGAGCAAGGAACCACCATTTTTATCTCGCTTCCTGCTTAATTAATTTTTAGCGATATCCTTTTTTATCAAAAGTGATAATGGAAAGTCCTGGCTCTATTAAGCCAGACTTTCACCTAATCGTATCTAATAGCAATCGTTAAAATTCTTTTGAGCCTAGTGCTTTATCAAACAAAATTCCATTTACCATTTTTAAGTTAAATGTTAGCTTACGTTTGGCTATCGATTGACTAAAAAATCAAGATGGAATTACACAAAAAAAGCCGCCTCAAAATTTGAGACGGCCTTAACCTATTGAATATACTTTATTAGTTAGTAACCATTGTTACCGAATTCGGCAGCATTGGTAATGGCATCTAAAAAGTATTGTGGAATCGGCCTAACCGTATGTTTCTTCGGATCGAAGTTAGGGGCAATAATAGGGTTGGTTTGCTGAAAGTAAGCAGTTGATAAGTTTCCGGTTCTTTTCAAATCAATCCAACGGGTATGCTCACCTGCCAACTCTCTGCCGCGTTCTTTTAAAATGTAAGCCACATTCATTTCTGCCGGTGTAGCCAGCATTTCGCTTTCACGCCCAGTAACCGCAGCACGTTTACGAATTACATTTACATAGTTAGACGCTTTCAAAACATCGTTATTAGCTAATATAGCCGCTTCTGCAGCAATTAGATAAACCTCACCTAAACGTAAAATCGGAATATCTCCCAACCAGTTTTGGTTTGATTGTGCGTACATCTTACCAGAGAATTTTTTGAACGCTGGAAAAATATTAATCAAACTTGGCTCATTCGGGAAGGACGCTGGTAATTTATAGTTATTCGTAGCAGGGTCAAAAAGATCATTAGGATCTGCAACTAACGCAGGGATTTTCTTTTTGTCTGCCGCAGGAATTGTCCAGTTTGGTGTAAAGACAGAAAGCCCTACATCATTAGTCATGTTTTTTTCCTCTTCGAAAGTACCACCTGAAGCAAGAAAATAATCCGGACCAGTGTAAGCTTGTCTGGTACTTAAAATAGTTTTACCCACAATTGAAGGATCTTTTTGATAAGCAGTTGCCAAAGCAGCAGTAATTACTTTGTCAGCACTTGCATAAAACTTATAAGTAAAGGTGTTCGCAAATCTGGTATCTGGTGTATTTTCCCTCGGATCGAAAATATTCGTTAGTAGATATTTGGTTGGTTTATACTGTTTAGAATTTGATCTTCCATAAAGTACAGTTGTTTCAGTTGTACCCCATTCCGCACCTCTACCACCTAAATCAGGCAAGTAATACTGACGGGTACGCCCTCTGTTAAAACCTTCAGGATTTAAACCAGAAACATCAACGGCCTGAAGAAAAAGAAACTCTGTATTACTCTTATTATTTTTCAAATCAAAAGCTTTTGCAAAGCCCGAACGTGTAGCATCACTTAAGTACAATGCAGCATTGTATTTTGCCGGATTATTAATTAATTCTTCGGCAGTTGTTAATGCAAGTTGTGCATATTGTTCTTTTTCGCCTAAACGAGTGCGTTGTAGGTACACTTTTGCCAGCATTCCATAAGCCGCTTTTCTTGCTATCCGTCCTCT
The DNA here is from genome assembly GCF_979258665.1 of Pedobacter sp. AC163. Lineage (NCBI taxonomy): Bacteria > Pseudomonadati > Bacteroidota > Sphingobacteriia > Sphingobacteriales > Sphingobacteriaceae > Pedobacter > Pedobacter sp. AC163. The sequence goes on from NZ_OZ409872.1 coordinate 1,349,172, forward strand.
TAAAGCACCTTGAGTAATAGGCAATTTTTCACAGGCAAACTTCAGGTCGGAAATAATTAAATCATAAATTTCCTTCTCCGTACTTCGCGTTGGCTGAATATTATTTCCTTCTGTTGCTGCAGATTTTGTAGTCAGGTAAACTGCTCCAAACTGCTCCACCAAATTAAAATAAGCCCAGGCTCTCCAAAAATAAGCTTCAGCAACTTTTGCATCGATATCCGCCTGTGAGGCAAAACCTTTAACTTTCGAGCTGTATTCGATGGCCGTATTTGCTAGTCCAATTGCAGAATAACAACCTCCCCAAATGGTTTTGAGTGTAGACAAGTTCGTGTTTAAAGTGTTATCGTAGGTGGTAATGCCGATATCCGAACCCGCATAATTGATCCATAAATCGGTCCCCATTTCTGATGGACCGATGAAATCTACTTTACCATAAAAGAAGTAATTGTCTACATAAATGGTATTTATCAATCCTTCAAAACCCGATTTATTGGTATAAGCCGTTTCTAAAGTAGTGGCACCAGGATTTACTTCATCAAGATATTTTTTACATGAAGTTGTGCTAAGCGAAAAGACTACAATTAAGCCTAGCGAATATTTATATAATGTTTTCATTCCCTATTTCTTTAAAATTAAAATGATGCATTTAAACCAAAAACCATTTGCCTGTATAACGGAAAGCTATCGTTTCCGGCAGTTTCAGGATCGATATTTTTCAGCAAATCACTCTTTGCAAATACAAAACTGTTATAGGCTGTGCCATAAAATCTAATGCGGCTAAATCCAGCTTTGGTACTTACTTTGGTTGGCAGGGTATAACCTAGCGTAATGTTTTTTATTTTAAAATATGATCCATCAACAATTGATAGTGCACTGATTAGATTGTTATTTACTGCCCCAAGCGTTGGTCTTGGAAAATCATTAGTTGGATTGGTTGGTGTCCAATAATTATACGTATCGGGCTGTGCAACAGAATTCCAATACCCCAAAAGTTGAGCATTAATGGTTTGTCCGTACCGCATGGTCATAAATACCGTTAAATCAAATCCTTTGTAGGCGAAGGTGTTTTGTAAACCTAAGCTAAAATCTGGTGTATTGTGCCCAAGAATCATTCTATCTGCGGCAGTGTACGGGTGAACGCCATTATCACTCACACCCGATGCATCGATTCTAGGTACAGTCGCCAATTTCATATCGCCAGGTTTGGCGCCATATTTTGCAGCCTCCGTTTCTTCACCTAATTGCCAAATACCCAATTTTTTATAACCATAAATTACCGTTTGTGGCAATTGGCTGCCCACAAAAAGGTTATTGGTAATTAACGAGGTTGCTGCTACAGAGTTTCCTAAGTCAATCTTCGTTAGCTCTTCTGTAGCTCTGGTAAAAGTAAATGCAGAATTCCATCTGAAATTTTTCGTATCGATATTTCTACTGTTAATAGTGATCTCAACACCTTGATTTTTAGTTTCACCAATATTAGCGTAAATGAAATACTGGTTTTTAGCATCGTAGCCACCATCCGTTGGCGGCAAATTCCTCGGGTATAGTACGCCCTTAGATTTTGTGTGGAAGTATTCGCCGGCAAAATCTACTCTTCCGTTAAATAACGTAAAATCCAAACCTAAGTTGAAATTGTATGAGCGCTCCCAGGTTAAGGCTTCGTTACCTAAAGCACGATTGGTAGAATACAATGGTAATGCAGTAGAACCTCCTAATGTAAGTGGAAAATCGCCAGATCTTGAAGCCACCAAAGTGCTGTTATTGTAAGCAGGGATATTTGGATTTCCGGCAACACCATAACCCGCTCTTAATTTCAGGTTAGTTACATAAGCCTTACTAAATTCCATAAATTTCTCGTCACTAATACGCCACGCCGCAGAAACTGATGGAAAAGTAGACCATTTATCAATTAATTGCGATACACCATCCCAACGATTGGATGCCTGAAAAAGGTATTTTCCTTTGTAACTATAGTTTATTCTTCCGGCGAACGACATTCTGTTTTGTTGCGTATAACCGGTTGCTTTAGTGGTAGACAACGTTGCAGCTGCCAGATTATAGAACTTGTAATCATCAAACTCAAGCCCAGTACCATAAATAAATGAGCGTTCTCCTCTTCTATCTTCGAATGATGTAATCCCTGTTACAGTAAACTGATGGTCCTTTGCAATCGTAAGATTATAGTTGACAATGTTCTCCCATAAATAATTGTAAGCAATATTATTTTCATAGCTGGCTTCTTTTGCGGTTCTACCTTCCGAAAGGATATTATAAGAACGTTCGTTTGCAAAAGTGCCTTGTCGGTTAGCCGAAAGGGTTAAACCTAAATTTGAACGGATAGAAAGATTTTTAATTGGCGTAATTTCCACATAAGGATTTACAGCCAGGAAAAGACTTTTTGTATTGTTGATAAATACACCATCGGCGTAATTAGCAATCGGGCTTACCGCAGAAACACCAGCAAGTGGAAGTGCATTTACCGAACCATCTTCATTATATGCCGACCCTAGCGGATAAACACCAAATGCTTTATTAATCCGGCTATTCGTTTGGTCGCCATCCCTTAAGTTAACGGTAGTTTGTAGCCCGGCTTTGAAATATTTATTGAAGTTTACATCTACCCCACCGCGAACATTATAGAATTTGGATTGATCGCCTTGGTAAATACCCTTTTCTTGAATGTAACCCAATGACATGTATCCTTGTACCTTTTCAGAACCTCCACGAATGGAAATATGGTGATTTTGTTGTGATCCGTTACGTAATGTTTCGTCTACCCAATCAACCCATTGGCCATTGTTAATTGCGGTGATTCCCGATGCCGGAACACCTGCATCTGTTAAGTTTGCCGGATATCTCCCATTTGCAGCAAAGTAACGTTCGTTAATATAATTTAACCAGGCATCGCCAGTTAAAGCTTTTGGAAATTCTGCTTTGCCATTAGTACCGTAATAAGAATCAACATCAATTTGTACTTTACCCGCTTTAGCTTTCTTAGTGGTGATCATGATTACACCATTCGCACCAGCCACACCATAAATTGCAGTTGATGATGCATCTTTCAGTACATCAATGGTTTCAATATCGTTTGGATTTAAGCTGTTGATGTTTCCAATAATTCCATCAATAACATACAAAGGATTTTGAGAAGCACCAGGAATTGAACCGACGGTAATGGATCTATTTCCCCTAAGTAATACATTTGGTGATTGACCCGATTGCCCACTGGTACGCTGAATATCCAAACCGGCAACCCTGCCCTGTAAAGCTTCCATTGGGCTACTTACCGGACTAATGGTAATGTCTTCGCTTTTTACACTAGATACTGCACCTGTTAAATCTTTCTTCTTAACCGTGCCGTAGCCCACTACTACAACATCCTCGAGATTAGCGATATCCTCGCTCATCACGATTTTAACCTCTGTCTTTCCATTTACCGGAAATTCAGTCGACTTAAAGCCTACCAAACTTAAAACTAAGGTTTCATTTCCGGTCTCGAGGTTTAGCGTAAACCTTCCGTCTGCATCTGTAGCCACCGCGGCACCGCCACCCTTAACTTTTACCACTACGCCAGGTAGTGGTCCGCCTTTAGCATCCACAACGGTTCCTCTTACTGGAACCACTTTCGTTAGCTTACTTTTTGAGATGGATACCAATGGTTTTGGCGATGCTACCGCAAAAGATAGAATAGGTAGCGTAACCATTCCTCCTATTACACCGAGAATACCGAGTGTCTTAAACAAAGGATTGTTATGTAAATTTTTGCTCATGGATTTATATTGGTTAGTTGTAAAAAGTTCAATAAAATGTCATAAACGTCAAAAATACGGTTATGAATTTGATCTGGAATATTCGCATCACTTTTTTTACAAATGAGATTAATATTCTCTAATAAATTTTATCTAACCACAAATTTAGAGAGGACTCCTAAATTTTAACTGTACGATACTATCGATGAATTATAAAATATTATCTAATTTCTATCAATACTTCAGCAATAGATTTTTGCAAAATTTCCACAGCATTTTCCATCTCTTGTTCATTCAAACTGCCAAAGCCCAGGCGGGTAGCAGTTAAATTTTTATTTTGATACAACATTGTTTTAGGCAGAAACAGTCCATTATCCAGGCATTTTTTTTGGAACTTTATTAAACTAAAACTGGGCAGCCATTCTATCCAAACCGCCAAGCCTTGGTTAGGAACCTGAAATTTAATCAATCCTTCCAGTTTAAGATGAAGCAGCTCAATAAAATAATCCCTCCGCCCCTTGTATATTTTTTTATTTTTCTTCGCCAGGCGATGAACTTCCCCTTCTTCAATCCATTCGGTAAGTACCTGTTCTTTAATTACGTCAACACCGGATGCTAATATGCGTTGATGTTTTTCCAATTCGTTGATGAAATCTGGCGGTGCGGACACAAATCCATAACCAAAACCTGCCGGAAGAGACTTTGCAAACGAGCCAATATAAACCACACTCTTATAAGTATCAATAGCGGCTAATGGAAGCACAGTATTGTTATCAAAATGAAATTCGAAATCGTAATCATCTTCAATGATGATAAATCCGTATTCTTTAGCCAGCTCCAGTATTTCTATCCTTCGCTTTGCGCTTAAAGAAATTGTTGTAGGATATAGATTTACGGAGGTGAGGTAAAGTACCCTAATTTGATGTGCTTTGCATATTTCACGAAGATTGATCACATTAATCCCCTCCTCATCTATTGAAACGGAAATAATTTGAGCTCCGCTATCAAGTATACTCATGTTGGAAAAGTAATAGCCTGGTGAAGCAACAACAACTTTATCGCCAGTATTTATCAATAATTTTAGCACGAGAAATAAGCTAATTTCATGATTTGTGGTGGTGAGCAGATTCAATGGTGCTATTTTTAACCCGCGGGTTAGGTTTAGGTAATTACAAAACTGCGCTTTAAAATTTAGGTGCGCTTGTGTTTGCAGTTGTTCCCAAACCCCTTTATTTCTGTTTCTCTTTAATTTTGAAACATACAATCGGGCCAGTACATCCGTATGCACAAGCCTGGCGTCGGGCAAACCATCATTAAATTGAAGGGATAAATCACTCCCCTCAACTGGATTATCCAGAATGTTTGATTTCTTAAAATCAAAATGGACAGGAACCGGGAGCTCATTTTGCAAAGGACCAATCCCATCTTTCTTAACAACCTGCTTCTGACTCGATAGTATAAAGGTGCCCTTACTCGCCGAAATTTTTATAAACCCTTGCGATTCTAAATCATCAAATGCTTTAATGAGCGTATTTCTATTTACGCCCAATAGCTTGCATAAAATTCTACTGCCAGGCAATTTCGTTCCCTCCGGAAGAAATCCGAGTTGTATAGCTTTAATAAATTCAAAAACGATTTGTAAATAAATAGCGGTTGCGCTTTTCGAATCGAGCTGAATAAAACTTTTAAAAGGAATTTGAACCGGACTATCCATTTTCTTTAAACTGGTATACTTTAGTGGTACGGCAAGATACTACTTTTGAAAAAAATTAGCCAAGTGAAAAGACTTTATTTTGCGTTACTGCTACTCTTCAGTGCAGAGTTATATGCACAACAAAAACAAGATACTGTAATTAAAATTGATGATGTGGTCATTAATGAGAATGGTTTTAAAACCCCTATCTCAAAACAAAACAGAAATGTTTACGTAATCGATCAAACCATGATTGCTAAATTGCCCGGCCGCAGCATCCAGGAATTGCTACAATATGCTAATGGTGTAGATTTAAGGCAACGCGGACCTTTTGGCGGTCAGGCAGATATTAGTATTGATGGTGGGAGTTTTGAACAAACCGTTGTGTTATTAAACGGAACCAAAATTATTGATAGCCAAACGGCACATAACATGCTTAACCTTCCGATTCCGGTAGAGGCAATTGAAAGGATAGAGATTATAAGGGGCCCTGCTGCCAGAATCTACGGTATAAACAGCCTCACCGGAGCAATTAATATCATCACCAAGAAACCAACACATTCTGGTATGCTGGCAGATGTACATGCCGGATCGAACTTCGAAAAAAATACGGAAGGCACTGGAAAAACTTTTTATAACAACGGAGTTCAGTTGGGTGGCGTATTGAGCAAAGCGAAGCAACAGCATTCTCTATTCGGCGGTTACGATAAAAGCAATGGCTATCGTTTCAATACGCAATTCGAAAACACGAAATTGCTTTATCAGGGAAATTTCCAAATTGATGCTACTAATGAAATTATTGCCGCGGCAGGTTATACCGAAAATGAATTTGGCGCCAACGGTTTCTATGCTGCTCCGGGCGATAGAAACTCGACAGAAAAAGTTCAAACTACGTTAGCATCAATACAATCTAAACACATTTTATCTACCCGATGGACTTTGCTGCCACGTTTAAGCTACCGATATAATTTTGATGATTACCGTTATTTTGGCAATGTAAATCCGAATGCAGGAGTAAGTAAACATGCTACCAATTCATTCGCAGCAGAAGTAACCAGCACATACAAAACCAATACCGGCGAACTGGGTTTCGGTGCCGAAATGCGAAGCGAAAATATCAACTCGTCAAATATTGGCACTCACCGTCGAGAAAATGCAGGCTTTTATACACAATATCGCACCAGTTTCTTCGAAAAACTGGATGTAAATGCCGGTGCCTACGTTAACTACAATTCCTCTTATAAGTGGCAAATTTATCCAGGGATAGATGCGAGTTATGCCATTGGTAACGCACTCAAAATAATTGGTAGTCTCGGCACCAGTCAGCGGATTCCTTCTTTTACCGATTTATACCTTAACCAACGACCAGGAAACATTGGCAACCCCGATGTACAACCCGAAAATGCGTTTCAAAGCGAATTGGGATTCAAATTTCTGAAGCGCAATTTCACTTTCAACTCCAGCTTTTTTTATAGAAACATAGATCAATTTATCGATTGGACAAGACTCGTAGCTACCGAACCATTTCAGGCCAATAATGTGGGCACAATGGTTACTAAAGGGATTAACTTCCGCTCTAATTATCATTTAGCTTTACACGAACAGTCAAACTTCAATTTTAATTTGGCTTACTCTTATTTAGATTCGAAGTTCAAAAACATGGCGCAAGTGCTGGCTTCAAAATACCAATTGTCGGCGCTAAAGCATCAGGTTACCAATACTGTAGATTTTAAGTATCATAACTTTTCCGTGCTTTTGGCAACGCGATTTAATCAGCGGATAACCGGGCCATCTTATTGGATTAACGATTTCAGGCTGAGTCAATCTATTAATAAATTCACCATTTACATGGATGCACAAAATATTTTTGACACCCAATATTTCGAAATTGGAGCCATTCCCCTTCCATCCCGTTGGGTAAGTTTAGGGGTAAAATTTGTAACGCTGTAAATACGATAAGCATTTAAAAAACTTATTCGTAATTTTGCAGCAATGATTTTTTATAAAACTGATGAACAAGTGGAGCTGATGCAAATCAGTGCACTTTTAGTGAGCGAAACCCTTTCCGAAATCGCTAAAATATTACGTCCAGGATTGCAGACCATTGAAATTGATAAACTTGCCAATCAATTTATACTTGATCATGGCGCTGTACCTTCGTTTTACAACTATAGCGGTTTCCCACACCATATTATTACTTCAGTTAATGATGTAGTGGTGCATGGTTTCCCAGGTACAGAAACCCTAAAAGACGGTGATATTATTTCAGTTGACGTAGGTGTTATTAAGAACGAATACCATGGCGATCATGCTTACACTTTTGTAATTGGTGAAGCAAGTCAGGACATCCTGGATTTGGTAAGAACAACTAAGGAATCGCTCTTTATTGGTATTAACGAAGCCGTGGTAGGTAAACGTTTGGGTGATATTGGTTACGCTATTCAAAATCACAACGAAAAGCAAGGTTATGGTGTAGTGAGAGATTTCGTTGGCCACGGGTTGGGCAAAAGTATGCACGAAGATCCTCAAGTGCCAAATTATGGCAAACGTGGTTCGGGTTTAATGCTTAAAGAAAATTTGGTTATGGCCATTGAGCCGATGATTAATATGGGCAAAAAAGATGTTTACATCGAAAAAGATGGCTGGACAGTAAGAACTAAAGATGGTAAACCATCCGTTCACTTTGAGCATGATGTCTGCGTGAAGAAAGGCAAAGCTTTAATCCTTTCAGATTATGCGCCAATTGAGGCTGCCGAGAAAGCAAATATTAATTTGAATACAAGCTACCAGAGCATTTCAGCGGTTTAAAACGCAGTAAATATTTTAAGTTGTGGTGGTTACCAGCTGGGAACAACTACAACTTAAAATCAACTTCTTAATTTTCCCTACTTTCCAGGTTAAAGATCTGATTATCGGCACTCGCCCATTCATTATCTTGGTGCGTCACCATGATTACAGTGGTTTTTTGTGCCTCAAATATCAGTTTCAGCCTTTCCATCATCCGGTTTTTGAGCGCAGTATCAAGTGCAGAAAAAGGTTCATCCATCAATAATAATTTAGGCTTGGTAGATAGCGCTCGCAAAATAGCAAGGCGCTGTTGTTGGCCACCTGAAAGTTGTTTTGGATACCGATGTTTAAGTTGATCTAATTCACCTATTTTCAGCAATTCGCGGATATAATTTAAATCCGTTGTGCCATAGCTCAGGTGCTGTTCAACCGTCATGTTCGGGAAAAGTGCATCATCTTGAAAAACGAAGCCAACCTGGCGCTCCTGCACTTTTTTATTGTATTTCGTTTCACTATCGAACCAAATGGAATTGTCGAACTTAATTGTCCCCTTATCTGGCAAGACAAGCCCGGCAATAATTTTTAACAGGGTTGATTTTCCAGCTCCCGAAGGCCCTAAAATTCTGGTTACTGAATTTGATTGGAAAGCGGTTTTCACCTGAAGTGCCAAACTGCCCGAACCATTACCCATTTTTTTTTCAATATCTAGTTCTATCATTCAAATGGGCTTTTAATTGCATTTCTATTGATGATAAAAACGCCTACAACGATGATGAAAGTGATGGCAAATAAAATAAGTGCGTAAGCGTTGGCAGAAGCATAATCCATGGTTTCCACTGCATCGTAAATCGCTATCGATGCTACTTTTGTTTCTCCTGGAATATTCCCACCAATCATTAAAACTACTCCAAATTCGCCCAATGTGTGTGCAAATGCTAACACCATAGCCGTAAAAATAGAAGCTTTAATGTTAGGCAGAAGCACCTTAAAAAAGGTTTGCGTTTTAGATTTACCCATGATGTAAGAAGCCTCTGCCATAGATTTAGGCAGGTGAGCGAAAGCAGCTTTTATCGGACTGACCATAAAAGGAAGACTATAAATAATGGAAGCAATAATCAAACCGTGAAAGGAAAAGACCAGTTGTAAATCGAAATGCGCTTGCAGCCATTCGCCAAAAGCATTACTGGGACTAAAAGCCAAAAGCAAATAGAAACCAAGCACCGATGGTGGCAACACTAAAGGCATGGTAATCAGCGCTTCGGCAATAAGTTTTAGAACAGTTTGCTTCCGCGATAGCCAATACGCAATAGGAACCCCAATAAAAAGCAGCAAAATGGTAGTAATGGTAGCCAACTTCAAACTTAGCCAAATCGGTTCCAGATCCATTATTTTTTACTGTTAATTTGGGAGATGATAACCATTGTTTTTAATAATTTTTCTGGCCGATGCCGACGAAAGATATTCATAAAATTTTGAAGCGTTATTTATTCCTGATTTTTTTGCATGCGACAGCAAAATAACCGCTTGTTCAATATTTTTATAACTTTTTTGATCTACCCTCGCCCATTTTAGCTTAGCACTAAACCCTTTTTCATACAGAAAGGATTCAGTTGTAAAACCTAAGCTCACAATGCCATTTTGAAGGTAGGTGTTCACTTGCGAGATACTTTCTCCAAATACCAGTTTATGTTTTATTTTGTTCTCTAAATTATAAAATTTTAACGATTGCCGGGCAGCATAACCATATGGTGCAGTTTTTGGGTTGGCAATAGCAATTTTTTTTACCGCATCCGTCGATACCAGATTTTGCCAGTCTTTTATATCACCTTGCACATTTCCACATATAATGAGACTGCCTAATGCATAAAGTTTTGGTTTTTGAATTCCATAACCTGCTGCAAAAAGTTTAGCGGGGAATTCTGTATCTGCAGAAAGAAAAATATCGTAAGGTGCCCCATTCATAATTTGAGTAGTTAGCTTGCCAGATGCCCCAGAAACCACTTCTGTGTTGATGCGTGTTTGTTTTTTAAAATCTGCCTGTAACTTTTTAATCACCGCTTGGGCATTTGCAGCTACTGCAATGCGAAGGGTTTGAGCATAGATTTGTGCATTAAACAGCAATAATATCCCAATGCAGGCCATCATTTTATTGGCAACTGACTTAATTTTTATCATTTCGCAAACTCAATTTTTATACTCATAACTTGTTTTATACATCTCGCCGCCCGCTTATCGTGTTCTACAATAATTCGAAACGGACCTTCAGTAGAAAGAAGCGGCTCATTGTCTACAGTATCTGCCAAAATAATCTTTTCATCTGTAAAATCTGCATCCAATTCGGCCAAAGAAAATACGACCTGATAACCGTCAATCCCTTCAATAATCACATATTTTGTTAAGTTTTGCCCTCGTAAATCTTTACCGAGTGTGGCCCCACCTTTAGCCAAAACCGTAGAAAGTAGCACGCCAGAATATTCATAATTTGTGCTATCACTATCTTTCCGTGAAACTTTAACCCTGGGCATTTTCGCCAAATCGGCTAAGGTTAGCGTGTAAGGTTTAGTAAGCACGCCACTTATCTTTACCACATCGGTAGTTTGGGCGAAGGTTTGTCCAAAAGAGCAGATCAGCAAAAAGGAAAGAATTAATTGGGGGATGATATTGGGTTTCATAAATTCAATAGGTATGCTGATAATCTAAGTGGCAAATATAATTTATAACAATTGGTTTTGGATTTGTTTAATTCAACTTTCGATATTCGTTGGGCGAATGGGCCCACACGCTATTGAAGATTGCGGTAGCTAGAACAACATCATTTTTACGATTATCAAATGCCAAGGATTACTGATATTCCGCCGATTGAAGTTCACATTATGGAAAATGATGAAGATGCTGGTGGTATTGGCGAGCCAGGTTTACCCCCATTTGCACCGGCACTAACCGAGGCTATTTTCGATTTAACAGGAAAAAGGATAAGAAAATTACCATTCGATATGGCAAGTATTTAATTTTTATGCCAATCTTGCGGTTTGGTTCGAATAAAATCCCTGTATGAAAGAAATTGTTGATATTCTGGCTGCTTACCAAAAATCCATCGCCGAAAATAAAAAGTCGGCATTGGCAACGGTTGTAAAAGTAGAAGGTTCATCGTATAGGCGCCCCGGCGCCCGAATGTTGGTAACCGATGATGGATTTTTAACTGGTGCCATTAGTGGTGGTTGTTTAGAAGGCGATGCGCTCAGAAAAGCACTTTCGGCCATTCATCAGCAGGAAAATAAATTGGTCACCTACGATACCACCGACGAAGATGATGCAAAATTCGGTGTTCAACTGGGCTGCAATGGCATTGTTCATATTCTTTTCGAGCCCATTTTGCCTGAAGACAAAGCAAACCCGATTGAGATTTTAAAAGCAGCAAATAGCCGACGGGAAAACTGCGTTATTGCCACTTTGTTTTCATTAGAGAGCAAAAATCAGCCCGGCTCAATCATGTTATTCAGGGAGAAAGATAGCCTGGAAAAAATAACTGATGCCATTATAGGTTCCATTAAAAATGATGCCTTTGATGTATTAAAGCTGGGGCTATCAAGGTTTGAAAGTTACGCCATTGATGGGCAGGATTTTGATGCTTTTCTGGAATTTATCCCTCCTCCTATTCAGTTAATTATTGCCGGCGCAGGAAACGATGCACAACCGCTTGCTGAGATGGCAAACATTTTGGGTTGGGAAATTACCGTTGTTGATGGCAGGCAAACACACGCTTCGCAACAAAGGTTTCTGAATGTGAAACAGGTTTTAGTAGCCAAGCCAGAAGCCCTTTTACCACAAGTAGAAATAGACGGGCAAACCGCTTTTGTGTTGATGACCCATAATTACAATTACGATACGGCACTTTTAAACTTGCTCTTACAAACGAATGTGCCTTACATTGGCACCCTAGGGCCAAAGAAAAAGTTGATCAGAATGTTGGAAGAGCTGAATCAACCGGAAAAGGAAGCGAGGATAAATGGCCCGATTGGTCTGGATATTGGAGCGGAAACTGCCGAAGAAATTGCGATTTCTATTATTGCAGAAATTAAAGCCACGTTTTCTGGCGCATCTGCAGGGATGCTGAAAGACAAGAAAAATCCAATTCACGTTTACGATAACAAAAGCAGTTAATGAGCACCGCAATGATCATTTTGGCCGCAGGAAACTCCAGCAGATTGGGAAAGCCGAAACAGCTGTTAACCTACCAAGGCCAAACTTTAATTGATATTACAATTGCAGCATCGGTAAAAACGAAGTTTCATCCGATTGTGGTCGTATTGGGTGCTTATGCCGAAGAAATAAAGCAACGCTCTGCAGTAGCTGGTGTTTATTATGCTGTAAATGAGCGCTGGGAAAATGGCATGTCATCGAGCATTTCTTTCGGCTTAAGAACCGCGTTAACTATCGAACCTAAAATTGAAAATGCTATCTTTACAGTAGCAGATCAGGCACATATTAAGGCGGAAATATTCAAACAGTTAAATTCTGTTCATCAATCGACACTAAAGAACATAGTTACCTGTGCATATGCTGAAACAACTGGCACGCCAACATTGTTCAACAAGAAATACTTCGAGGAATTGCTAAATTTAACCGGTGAAACTGGCGCTAAGCAATTACTAAAAACGCATGGCGATGATACCGTTAACATTCCATTTGAGTTGGGAAAGATTGATATTGATACTGAAGCAGATTACAATAATTTAATTAACAATAAATGATAGCAGATTCGTTTGGAAGGGTGCATGATTATTTGCGAATATCGTTAACCGATAATTGCAATTTCCGCTGCTTTTATTGTATGCCAGAGGAGGATTATGATTTTACTCCAGCATCGCGTTTAATGAAACCTGCTGAGGTACTCGCTTTGGCAGAACTTTTCGTAGCGCAAGGGGTAAAAAAAATTCGTTTAACCGGTGGTGAACCACTCGTTCGTAAAGATGCTGCAGAAATTATAAAGGGCTTAGGCAAACTCCCGGTAGAATTGGTAATGACTACTAACGGAACCCGCATTGCGGAAATGTTGCCTGTTTTAATCGAAGCGGGGATTAAAACCATCAATATCAGTCTCGATACTTTACAGCCTGAAAAGTTTTTCATGATCACCAGGCGTGATGTTTTTCACCAGGTGAGAAGTAATATCGAACTATTATTACAGCATAAAATCGCCGTAAAAATAAATATGGTGGTAATGAAAGGCCTTAATGATGGTGAGATAAATGATTTTATCAAATGGACAAAACACAACCCTATTCAGATCAGATTTATAGAATTTATGCCTTTTTTAGGTAATAAATGGACAAGCAACAAAATGTTTTCGCTACAGGAAATATTGCATGTTGTAGAAGAAGATTTTACCGTGTTGCCTGTAGAATCTGCGCCTCATGATACGGCCAAACACTTTATGATTCCTGGTCATGAAGGGTCATTCGCCATTATTAGTACCATGACCGCTCCTTTTTGCAGCACCTGTAACCGCATGCGCTTAACCGCTGATGGCAAACTGAAAAATTGCTTATTCTCTGATGGGGAAACTGATTTGCTAACGCCATTAAGAAACAAGGAGGATGTACTTCCCTTAATATTTGCCTCCATTTGGAGCAAGAAAAAGGAATTGGGCGGACAACTAATTACACACTTTGAAAACCTGGATGCTGACGCGATAAAAAACCGAAGCATGATAACCATTGGGGGATAAATGATAAGTGTTGAAGAGGCTAGAAAGCTAATTGGAGACCATATTTCTCCACTTAAACCAGTTTTAAAACCACTGCAGGAAGCTGCTGACCATATCCTTTCGGAAGATATCACTGCCGCATTCGATATTCCTGCTTTTCGTCAATCTTCTATGGATGGTTACGCTATCATTTTCGACGATGTGCATGAAGAGTTGAATTTGATTGGCGAGATGGCTGCCGGAACTGCTCAAAAATTAACCATATCCAAAGGTCAAACCAGTAGAATATTTACAGGCGCACCATTGCCGGAAGGTGCAGATACGGTGGTAATGCAGGAAAAAACCAGTAAAAAAGATGACCGCATCACGTTTGATGATGAGAGGCTGGTAAGGGGTGCAAACGTGAGGCAAATTGGTTCAGAGATCCGTACTAGCGAGCTGGCTATGGCAAAAGGTGATTTACTTGGCCCGGCGGCATTGGCCTTTTTAGCTGGCATTGGAGTAAGCGAAGTAATGGTTTATCCCAAGCCAAGTGTGGCCATAATCCTTACAGGCAACGAATTGCAGCAGCCAGGCTTACCCTTACAATTCGGACAGGTATACGAATCAAATTCTTATTCGCTTGCCGCCGCTTTAAAGAACGAAGGCATTTTTAATGTCGAGATTTTAAAAGCTGAAGATTCTTTAGAAACATTGACGGCTGTTTTGAGAGAAGCTTTAGTCAGAAATGACGTGGTTTTGCTCACTGGTGGTGTAAGTGTTGGAGATTACGACTTTGTGCTTCAAGCTGCGGCGAATTGTGGCATAAATCAAATTTTCCATAAAATAAAACAGAAACCTGGAAAGCCACTATTCTTTGGAAAAAAGGAAGACAAAGTTATTTTTGGCCTTCCAGGAAATCCATCTTCCGTATTAAACTGTTATTATAATTATGTGGTTCCTGCGTTAAACCAGCTTTCAAATAAAGCAAACAGTATAAGCTCAATTCTGGCGGAATTAACACACCCCTATCAGAAACCACCGGGATTAACCCATTTTTTAAAGGGAAATTACAAAGATGGAAAAGCTACACCGCTTGGTGCTCAAGAATCTTACCGATTGAGTTCTTTTGCCCAGGCAAATTGCCTGATTCAATTGAATGAAGGGCAAGAAAATTTCGTTGCAGGAGAAACTATAAATGTGATTTTGATTTAGGATTTGATTTAAAATGGAGATAGAAATCATCAGCTTTGGAAAAATATCAGAATTCATCAGCAATCAAAAAATGACCATTGATTGTGGAACGACTGATGAGTTGAAGACACACCTTGAAAATATTTTTCCGCAGCTTGCGGGAATGAAATACAAATTAGCGCTGAATAAAAATCTTGTTCAGCAGAATAGTGAGATCAAAGATAGCGACAGCATTGCAATTATGCCACCATTTTCAGGAGGATAAAATGAATACGGAACGATACCAGAGGCAAATTATTCTAGGTGGATTCGGTATCGAATCTCAGCAGCGCTTAACCAAAGCGAAAGTTTTGGTTATCGGTGCCGGCGGTTTGGGTTGCCCTGCGCTACAGTATCTTGTAGCTGCGGGTGTTGGCTGTATTGGCATTGCCGATCATGATGTGGTGGAACTTTCCAATCTTCAAAGACAAGTCCTTTTCGGGATGGATGATATTGGATTACCGAAAGTGGAAGTTGCGGCGAAACGGCTTCAGCAAATGAATCCAGAAACTGAATTGATCCTCCATCCTATTTTGGTTAACAGAACAAACGTTATCGAAATCATTTCTGGCTATGATCTCATTTTTGACGGAACAGATAATTTTGAATCCAGATACTTGATTAACGATGCTTGTGCCTTGCTCAAAAAACCATTGGTTTTTGCTGCCGTTTCTGGCTTTGAAGGGCAAATTGCTATTTTCAATGTGGCCAACGAGTTTGGTATTAGCACTAATTATCGTGATTTATTTCCTGTTCAACCGGGCGCTAACGAAATCGCTAACTGTGCAGAGAATGGCGTTCTGGGTGTTCTGCCAGGAATTACCGGAACGATGGCGGCGGGAGAAATTATTAAATTACTTACGAAGATTGGCAAACCACTAATAAACAAATTACTTCATTACAACCTGCTCAGTCAGGAGCAATATGAGATCAATATCAGTCCTTCAGATGAATATCAAAAAGCAACAACAGAAGCCGAATTAATGAATCACAATATTGAGAATCCGATACAAAGTTACACCGAGATTGATGCTGAAAGGATGATGGAGCTGAGTAAAAAAGATTCTACCCTAATTATCGATGTTCGAGAGCGGCATGAATTTCCGAGACTAAATGCCAACACTTTCCAACAAGTTCCCATGTCGGAATTTGATAGATTTGCCTCCTCGAACATCAGGGCAGATCACATTGTTCTTCTTTGCCAACACGGCATCAGAAGTGTTGCAGCAGCAGAAAAACTGCATCAAAGATATGGAGATACAAAAAGAATATACAGTTTAAAAGGCGGTATCGCTAAGTGGAGAAACCATTTTTTAACCTTCTAGTATGAGCGAAAAGAAAATCAAAAATATATTTGTCGACGGCCCGGTTTCACCAGAATTTATAGCCAAAAGCATCGCCAACCACAATACTAAAACCGAAATTGGTGGACATAGTATTTTCATGGGACAAGTGAGAAAGGATGAGATTGACGGAAAAATCGTTTCAGCAATTGAATATACTGCATTTGAAGACCTGGCATTAAATAAGATGCACGAAATCAGGGAGGAAATTTTTGACAAATATCCACTGAGTTGCATGCACATTCACCACAGTTTAGGCACAATCAAAGCTGGTGAAATTTGTCTATTCGTATTCACCTCTTCGAAACACCGTAAACCTGCTATCGAGGCCTGCAACGAACTGGTAGAAAGAATTAAATCAGAACTTCCCATCTGGGGAAAGGAAATATTTGCCGATGCAAGTCATCAGTGGAAAGAAAATATTTAAAAAATGGTCAACATCACAAAGAAATCAAATACCTTAAGAAAAGCGATTGCAAGTGCAACAGTTAGAGTTTCCAAACAAGAAACCATCGATGCTGTGGTGCAAAGAAAAGTACCTAAAGGTGATGTGTTCGAATTCGCCAGAGCAGCCGGTTTATTTGGTGTAAAACGCACTAGCGATGTCATTCCGGATTGCCATCCACTTCCTGTAGAATATACTTCCATTACTTTTGAGATTAAAGAGATGGAAATTGAGATTTTAGTTGAGGTGCATACCATTTACAAAACAGGTGTTGAAGTAGAAGCCATGCATGGAGCTTCGGTTACGGCGCTAACGATGTATGATATGCTGAAGCCCATCGATAAAGGCATCGAAATTAGAAACATCAGGCTACTTGAGAAATCTGGTGGAAAATCAGATTTAAAAAACAAAAAATTCGCTGAGCTTAAAGCTGCTGTGGTCGTTTGTTCTGACTCGATTTTTCAAAAGCAAAATGAAGATTTATCGGGCAAAGCAATAATTGCCAGGTTGGAACAGTTTGCAATAGAAACCTTAAAGTACGATGTTGTGCCCGATGATGTGGATGCAATTAGAAAGGTGGCTATTGAACTTTCTAATGATCAACACCAGTTATTGATTTTCACTGGCGGCACGGGTTTATCGCCACGTGATGTTACACCCGAGGCCATTACGCCACTTTTAGATCGCGAAATTGAGGGCATTATGGAAACCGCCAGGCGCTACGGACAAGAGCGAATGCCTTATGCCATGCTTTCACGCGGTGTTGCTGGCTTTATTGGAGATACGCTGGTACTGACTTTGCCAGGATCGAAAAACGGAGTTGAAGAAACAATAGATGCACTTTTCCCACAAATACTACACTTATTTAAAGTTAATAAGGGGCAAAAACACTAATGAACGACAGGTTTTTATCCTTCGCCTTTAAAAAATTCAATTGCTTCTTTAATATTTCCATCGGTTAGCAAATCATCGAAACGGTCTTGCTTTGAAACCGTAATATCGGGAACAATATTTGGATGATAAACGCCATTTCTATCACTGTAATAAGAAGTTGTTAAGGCCATTGTCGCATCAAATGGAAGCGGCCAGTAAATATTAGCGGTTGTGGCACCGTAGGTAGCTTCTCCTATAAATTTAGTATTTGGCCTCCCTTTAAATGCAAACGCTGTTACCTCTCCAGAGCTGGCCGTGAAGACGCCTGTCAAAACAGCTACCTTTGATTGATCTAACAATGCTCCGTTTGGTCTAATGTATGACATCTTCTTATTTCCAAATAGATAGTTGCCCGCTCTTAATTCATCTACACTTTGGAGTTTCTTATTCACATCCATTACGCCCCAAATTTTATTATCTCCCAGAAAATCATACAAAGCCAAAAGCATTGGCATAGAATTTCCGCCGGTATTGAAACGTAAATCAACTATCCAACCTTCAATTTTATTATTGTTTTTAATAGCGGCTATCTGGTCATACATCGGCTGAGAAATTTTGTGAATGTTTTCGGCGCTCAAATCGAAAAAAACCATTGCAGGCATTAGAATGTAGCCATATTTTTCTCCAATCACTTTTGCCTCAAAGGCAGGCTTACTATCGTACTTTTTCTTCCATTGCTCGCTGTAAGCATCTTTCGAAACTATTTTACCTTTTGCGGCATACTTTTGTTTTTTGTAATAAACATTACAATGAGTTGCTCCAATTTGCTTAAATAGAAGCGGTAGTTCATTTAATGATTGATTAAAATTGCCGTAAGAGGTTAACTTTTTGTTTGTTTCAGATTCAACTGCTGACCAATCTACGCTTCCCTTATGTAAGTATTTCTTTTTTAAGGCAGAAAAAACTTCTTTATAAAATATCGCAATACTATCCTGGCTTGTCTTTTTCTGAGCCTTTAAATTAAGAGAAGCGCTTAAAACAAATACCAGCAACAAATTTTTTTTCATCAATACTTACTCAAAAGATTAATCAGTGTTCAGCGATTATAAAACGATCAACGCAAAACCGCAGAACTTTATGAATCAGACGATTTTTTTGAAAGAATGGTTGCAAGTTGTCTTCTGCAAAGCTTTTCAATCGTATAATACAATGATCAACAATAAGCTACCTCACTTCGAAAGAATAGCTACCGGCTGAAATATTGATGTTATTAGCAATCAGCTTTCCGTTTAAGTATACTTTTTTTCCATTGGTAACAGGAATTTCAACACTAGCTGTAGCATTCGCCGGAACCTTAACATCGTACTTAACACCCTTGGCATTCCGCTTCCATGACGATAAAATGGTGCCGTAAGTGCTCTCGTGACTGGCCGTAAAATGATCTAAACCTGTAACAAAATGTGGTCGTAAAAGAATGTTTTTAAACCCAGGATTTTGTTCATCAATTTTGATTCCGCCAATCCCTTTAAAAAACCAGGCACCTATTTCACCAAACATCATATGGTTATCAGAAATATCTCTTGTGGCTTTCATATCCCAGTTTTCGAGCAAGGTAGTCGCACCGTTTACAATCCACCAACCCCAGCCCGGGTAAGTATCCTGCGAGGCCAGCTTGTAAGCCGTTTCGGCTTGTCCATTGTCGCTTAGCGCATTTAAAACCGCTTTGGCCCCTAAAACGCCAACATCTATGTGCATACCATCTGCAGCTACTCTTTTCGCCAAATTTTCGGCAACCCGCTGGCGATCGGTATCAGCTACTATATTCCACTGCAAAGCCATACTCAATTCTGTTTGCACACCCGAACCGTAAATTCCCGTTTCCGAATTGAAGTACTTATCATTGATGGCTTTTTTTATTTTTGCCGCCAAGGCGCTATAGGTTAAATAATCGTTCTGGTGATGAAACAGTTTTGCCGTTTTCGCTAAAATATCAGCATCAACATAAAAATAAATCGATGAAGTGTACTCCAGGTTCGATGTAGATTTTACGGGCACCCAATCTCCCCTGCCAAAACTTGTTAAACCATCCTTACTTGTGCTGTTGATATAATTTACATACTGTTTAATGTTTTTATAATTATCTGCAAGCGCTTTAGTATCGCCATAAAACTGGTAAATATTCCAGGGAATGATGGCAATAGTGCTGGTCCAATCGGTTCCATTTGCAGTGCCGTAACCCCATCCGCCTGTTGGAATGATATCTGGTAAAACACCGTTTGGCTGCTGCTCATCGCGGTGGTCAGCCATCCATTTCTCATAAACTGTTACGGCGTCGAAATTGTACAGGCCGGTTTCTACAGCAAAGTGCCCGTCGCCCGTCCATCCGTTCTTTTCCCGTTGAGGACAATCCGTTGGAAAGCCAAATAAATTTGATAAATAGGAGTTGTTTGTTGCCCACCAAATTTTATCAATTAATGGATTTGATGATGAAATTTTACCTATCGCAGGTACATCGCTGTGCATAAAATAAGCCACTAAACTTTTTTCTTCCAACTTAATAACCTTGCTCGAGGTAACCTCAACATACCTAAAACCTTTGTAATTAAACAAGGGCATAAACTCTTCTTCGCCACTGCCTTTTAAAATAAAAATATCAGTCTGGAAGGGATCTTTGTCATCTTTAGGGCGATAATAAACATCGATGTTAGATAAGTCTGCACGACCATTCGAATCCAACCTTTCTGCATGTTTTAACCGAATTACTGTTCCTTCTGGTCCTGATACTTTTAGTTTTGATACGCCGGCGATGTTTCTTCCCAAATCAAAAAGATAGGTGGTATCATTAAATTTGCGCAGTTTTTTTGTCTTTATTTCCTCTACGTTCCGAATGGGATGCATGCTTTGAGCCACAATTTTTCTGGAAGGAGAAGCCCTTAAAGTGATACCTTTCCATTTCGAATCATCAAAATCTACGGTGTTCCAGCCTTTTTGTTCCAGGCGGGCATCGTAATGTTCGGCGGTGTAAATGTTGTTCGATATAATGGGGCTCAAACTCGTTTTCCAATCATTACCCGAGGTTACGATATCAGTTGAACCATCGGTGTAAGTAATCCGAAGATCGAGGCAAAAAGTCGGCCGTGCTCTCCACGGTGCTTTATCAAAATTCCAAACCGCTAATGCCTGATGATTGTACCAGCCATTCCCTAGCAACACACCAACCGCATTTTTTCCCTGTTTAAGCTGTGCTGTAACATTATAAGTTACATATAAATTTCTTCTATCGAAACGGGTATACATGGGATCTAAACGATGATTACCTACCTTTTTGCCATTTAAATAAAGTTCGTACAAACCCGATGCAACAATATAGGCCCTTGCCGACTTGATTTGTTTACCGGAATCAAAAACCTTTCTGAAATACGGTGCCGGTCTGGTATCAACGTCATTTCTGTCGCTAATCCAGGTGCCTCGCCAGTTTTCCATCCCCATCATACCTGTTTCAAAACTTGAAATCGTTGAAGAAATCAGTTTATTATCTTTGTCAGCTACCAAAACCCTCCAGTAATACTTTGTAAACGGCCGCAAAGCCCTACCCTTGTAAACCACTAAGTTGCTGCCTGACGATATTTTACCCGAATCCCAGTTAACATTAAGCTTCCCAGTTAGGTTAAGCGAATCAGTGCCCACAATAACTTGATAGCTCAATTGCAAAGCGCCTCTTCTATCGTCATTCATCTTCCACGATAGCCTTGGCTCTGGATTATCAATACCAATGGGCCGCACCAAATGATCACATTGAAGACCAATTATTTCTGCCGCTGCAACAGCTTGTACTGTCAGCGTGAGTATGAACGAAAGGAGAATTAATTTGCTTACGGATTTTTTCATCGTTTTTGATCCAGCTATTTGATGCCTGATTAGTTTGATTTGGTTAATAAAAGCTTGATGGAAAATATAGGCTCAAGAGCAAATAAAATCACATCAATCGTTTTAGCAATGGCTCGAATATAAAAATATTAAACTCAATTATCTTCCAACTATCGATAATAACGATTGTCTCTTTTTTGTTTCAATATCAAAACAAGACTTAATAATTCTTTATGCGAATCCATTACCGAGCAAGGCATAATAAAAAAGCAAGCTTACAAAAACAAAATAAAACAACCCGAAAACGATGACTGGAACTTTGTTTTTGATTCTGAAAATCCATACGAAGGCAGGCAAAAGTTGTAAAGCGTGTAAGCCAAAAAAATGTGCTATTCTTAAATCTCCATGCTTTATGCTCCAGTTAAAAAACCAAATTCCCTGCCCACCATCAGGAGCGCCAACGGTATGCGCCATCCGTTGACCGATAAAGCCACCCTGAAAAGCAAAAAAAATAGAGATAAGTAACCCTAATCTAATGGCCCAAACCATAGTTTCGGGTAATGCTGATGATAACGGTTTAAAAAACCGGATCGATAAAGCGAGCGAAAATATCGTTTGTAAAACGATGACAACCCCCATCAATGCATATAATATGATATTATAGGTGCCTGTCTGATTGAAGTGAGATAGCTCGCCCCTCGCCGCCTGAGTGGCAACGCACAGCATCTCGAAGCTCATTGCAAAAACAGTAAACTTGACAAAATATTTTTTAATCTTCTCTCCCTCGATGTAACCCAGCAATACCACCCAGGTAAGCGAATAAATGGCTATGGAAAGCGCAAACTTAAGTGGCTTAATCCATAAATTGATGCCCAGCACTACCCGGTTTTCAAAGGGCAATAGTACCAGGAAAAACAGGGCCAACAACAGGTGAATAACACCACAATAAAATAATAACTGAGTAGCACTTTGGCGATGCCTGATTAAATTCAACAATGTTTTCATTGGGGCAAAATTGCTTAAAAGAAGAGCATTCAAAAATAACCTAGGTTACTTATTTCCGGTCGACGTTTTAAATTTTCCTGCCCGCAATATTTCTCCTGATTCGACTTAAACTTTGAGGGTGTATGCCCAGGTAGGTGGCCACATGTTGGATCTGTATTCTTTTCAATATTTTTGGGTAGGCTTTAATAAGATTAAGATATCGCTCTTCTGCAGACAAATTGGCGAGATCATATCGGGAGCGCCCAATACTAATAAAAAGGTTTTCGGCAATCAATCTTCCAAAGCGCTCGAACCTGGCACCCAGTGAATAAAGCTCCTGCATATCGTCATAGCTGAGGCAATAAATTTCAGTATCTTCCAGGGCTTGGATAAAACTGGCCGAAGGTTGCCGCGTCAAAAAGCTTTCATAGTCACCAAGCCACTCGCCTTCAAAAGCAAACCAATGGCTTTGTTCGCCTTTTTCAGTGACGGTGAAATATCGCAATCCGCCACGATTGATAATAACCATAGACTTGCAAATATCTCCGGTACTGAGGATAAATTCATTCTTCTTTACATTTCGCCGTTTAAGGCGTTTCATGAACAGAAGGAGTTCCTCCTGATCAAAATCAACCAGTTCAGTCAAAGCACTGATGACATTTTCGTCCATAAACCGCAGCTACGTTTTGTGTAAAGATAAAATGTATTTATGATAGATCATCAATCAAAACTCCTTAATAAAGCGGATGGATTTACAATCTCAAATTAACAGTTATCAAAACTTTTAAACGGATGACCACCCAATGTCCTGACGCTACTTACCAGGCTTTCTGCTGTTGAGAACTAACTGAGCTACGAGTCCATTTTGTTTATACCTTCGCCTTTTATTTTAAATGATCTAATTAACGCATCCCAATAGACATTTAAAAAACAATGAAATTTAAAAACATCCCAATCTATTCCGGATTTGTTGCAATCCTGCTGCTATCCGCGTGTTCGAAAAAAACCAACATTACAGACGAGCCAACCCTCCCATCCAAACCACCTACAACCTATTCCATTACCGAAACTTTCGAATCTGGTACTAAAGGTGCCTACGCATTAGACAGTGTTCAGCTCTTAACAGGGAAATGGACTATGAGTGATGCACTAATCGGCAACCTTGCCGCCGATGCCAAAAACGGTGCAAAATCGGTGAGGTTGAGAACGGGTTACCTCTCCATGAACTTTGACATCGCAGGCGCTAAAATGATTTATGTTTCTCATGCCAAATACGGTACAGATACCAACTCCATCTGGCAACTTTTGGCCTCCACGGACGGTGGCAAAACCTACGCCCAGATGGGTGCAGATATTGCCGAAACCAGCACTACCCTGATAACCGATTCGTTCAAAGTAAGTACCACCGGTAAAATTCGTTTTCAGATTAAAAAAGCCGGTACCACAAGAATCAATATTGATGACATTATCTTTAAAGGCACTGGCGATCCAGGCATTACGGAAGGTGCACCTGATACTGATCCTGCAGATAACGGAAACTCCACTAGCCCAACCCCTGGAAGAGGAACACCAGAAGCTGGTGCCGATGCCCCACCTGCTGGAGGAGATAATTCCAACTTATTATTTGGCAATCCTTCCGGCGCCCTCGCTTCAGTTGTCTCCGCAGAGAATTATCTGATTGATCAAAAATATTATGTAGAAAGTTATAGCATGACCCGCGGTATTCCGAACTGGGTAAGCTGGCATTTAGATCCAAATAACTTCAATGGAACGGCAAGCAGAAAAGATGATTTCGCTTCATACACCGGACTCCCAACAAATTGGTACCAGGTGCAAAGCAATAGCTATTCTGGCTCTGGTTTCGATAGAGGGCACAATTGTCCGAGCGGTGACCGCACCAGTTCCAGCACTGCCAACTCCGCAACTTTTTTAATGACCAACATGATCCCGCAAGCACCAAATAACAACCAGAAAACCTGGGAATCGTTTGAAAGTTACCTTCGTGGCCAGGCATTAAATGGTTATGAAGTTTATGTGATTATGGGAAGCTATGGCACCGGTGGCATTGGTTCGGCAAGCGCATCGGTAGTCAATACCATCAACAGCGGAAAAGTAACTGTTCCGGCTAACGTGTGGAAAGTGGCTGTACTTTTGAAAACAGGTGATAACGATTTAAGTCGTGTAACTTCTTCAACCAGGGTAATTGCCATCAATACACCCAACATTAACAGCACCAGTGCAAGCTGGAAAGATTACATAGTATCCGTAAGAGACATCGAAGCAGCTACAGGCTACAACTTGCTTTCTAACTTACCGCAAAACATCCAGGATGTAGTGGAAAAGGTGAAAGATCCAGGAAACTAGTACATAAAAATCTTTTTCTAACTGCAGAGGCTGTCTCATAAATCAGTTTATCTTTGAATCTTGTCACGTTGAGCTTGTCGAAACGCCTCAAAAAGCATATTTCGCAAGCCCTTCGACAGGCTCAGGATGACATTTTTTATTTATGATACAGCCTCTTTCACAGTCAAGCTGAATAGTAATCGATATTTACTTGCCTGATCATCCATCACTATTTGGATAAAGTGATTAATATTTACCTTAAGGAATAAATATTTGAAGCTGTCCCTTCATCAGCTGATGAAAACGCTGGCTAAGAAACATTACTCACTCATCATAAAATTCGCAATCCTTGCGAAGATAAGATCGTGGATGCTAGAACCGTCGATGCGGTAAAATTCACCCATTCTTTTTTGTATGTAACCTTTAAAAGATTGATTAATCATAATTCTATATAATCCTTCTTCACCTTTAACACCACTAATCACGACCACTTCACTCCCGATTTTTAATTCTTTTAACGTTGTTGCTGCCTTGAAATTCATAAGGCAAAAATTACTAAATTATTTAGCATAAAGAAAATTGTTTATCAACATAGTCTAGAAAATAATAAACCTACAGGGTTTAGAAAGTTGGTTCACAATAAATCTCTTTGCTGCGAAATTTCTTATCTTTAACTCCATTAGCTATGGAAAAATTAAGTCTACAGTTTCTCTTCTATGTGCTCTTAGCGCTCCAAACTATCGTTGTGCATACTCGAAAGCCTTATCACTTGAAGATGCCATCGACCAACTGTGCTGCTATTAATTCAAGTTTCTTTGTATCATTTTAACCTTTGGTCCGCAAAAATTTAAACATGAAATATGTATTCATTTTACTCCCAATATTTTCGTTCAAATCTAGAGCACACAAACTTAGGTGTTAAAACAGTGGTAGTGTTTGCAGGTGCAAACCATAGAAAATACATGCAGGATATTTTCAGCCGCATGCCCGGGGTAAGAGTTCAAAATATTAATGAGGTTAAATGATCACCAAGAAAAATTGAATATAGCAAACACAAAATAATAACATACCTGAGATCAACCAAACGGGCGGGGATTGAAACCCTTACTATACACAATTAATATAATATGGAAAATAAAAGTGACGATATACGAGGAGCGATAAAAATTTTCATTGCAAAACGCTTCAATTTGCACATTGATAAGGCCAATGAAAGTGAAGTGGTGGATTCGATTTCAAGAAACTCCATCTTTGTAGGTGGCCCACTCTGGACACTTATCTTTGCGATCATTATTGCATCTGTAGGACTGAATGTGAATTCCACAGCAGTGATTATTGGTGCAATGTTGATTTCACCGCTAATGGGTCCAATAATGGGTATAGGCCTTGGAATTGGAACGAATGATTTTGACCTCGTTAAAAAGGGAGGAAGAAACTTACTCATTGCCACGATCATTAGCATTATTACTTCAACCATATATTTTTATATTACCCCGCTACACGAGGCGCAGAGCGAACTGCTAGCCAGAACCACTCCTTCTATTTGGGATGTATTCATTGCTTTTACAGGAGGACTTGCAGGAATTATAGCCGCCACAAGGAGAGAAAAAAGTAATGTGATACCGGGCGTAGCTATAGCAACAGCGCTGATGCCGCCACTTTGTACAGCTGGCTACGGCCTTGCAATGGGCAATTGGCTTTATTTTTTTGGTGCGCTTTACCTGTTTTTTATCAATAGTATTTTTATCTGTATCTCTACTTATCTTATTGTACGTTTTTTAAAGTTCGATAAAAAACATTTTGAAGACCCCGGGGTAGAGAAAAAAGTATCGAGATATATCCTTATCAGTGTTCTTGTCACTATTATTCCAAGCATTTATCTCGCTTATGGCATTGTACAGAAAAGTATTTTTGAAAGCAATGCGCAGACTTTCATTCGTGAACAGTTTAATTTCAAAACAACACAGGTGATTAACCGAAACCTTCGTTACTCAAAAGGCGAAAAAGAGATAGACTTGTTGTTAATTGGCGCCGAACTTCCACAACAACTTATAAATACTTTAAAAGGTAATCTTAAAAAGTATAAGCTGGAAGGAACGAACTTAAAAATAAGACAAGGACTTAACGCCCGGCAAGAAATTGATTTCTCACAAATAAAGGCGAGTATTATGGAAGATGTTTTTAAAAAGGAACAACAACCCGGTAAAACTGTCAAAATTGATAAATTTTCTCAGCCGTTGCCAGAGATTAGGGCCGAATTGATTCCCCTTTTTCCAGAAATCAAGAGCTACGTACTTTCTCATGTCGTAATCAACCGGTTGGATACGCCAGTTAAAGATACATTAACACTTTTTAGCGCCGAAGTTTCGAAAATACCTACAGCTACAAACCAGCTCCGCATACGTTCGTGGTTAAAAGAAAGACTGAAGGTAGATACTGTTAAAACGATATTTGAACCGAAATAAAATATTTAGCGGATAACAAATCATCGTTAGGAGTTACGTAATACCAAAAAAAAAGCTAATTGCAAGTTTGATATTTTTTTAATTAGCTATCTATTATATTTTCTTTGCATTGACAAACCTTAAGCTCTTAAAAACCATATTTAGGGTTTGAACGATGCTACGCATATTCAGGTTTGATGACCAACAATTTCCGAATTTCAATCCATCAAAAAAGCCAAACAGATAACATTGCATTAATATCCTGGTAATACGTCGCAGGCATCTTTGTGCCGACAAGCACCTGGTGGAAAATTCTTTAAAAAATTGGCAAATAAAGCACCAGAACAATCATTCTGGCGACTTAGCAATGCTCTATAAACGCTGGTCGATCTTGCTTCGCGGTTACGCCGAGTACTATCTCAACGATTCTGAAGAAGCCAGCAGCATTGTCAACGATGTGTTTTTACAACTCAGTAGCCAGAAAAACGATATCGAAAATATAAAGGGTTATCTGTTTAAAGCGGTAAAAAATGCCGCACTCAATCAAATCTCCAGCAACAAAAGGAAAAAAATTCAATACCTGGAGAGCCAGGAATTAGCGGTTCTTTCTGATCTTTCGCAACCCGCAGTATTTCCACCTTCCGAATCTGCACAAATGGACTTTCTACAAAAAACCATTTCGCAATTACCACAAAAGCGTCAACTGGTTTTTCGGATGCACCGCATAGAGGGTTTTAGTTACGCAGAAATTGCAGAACTCCTGCAGATTTCGCACCGAACCGTAGAGGATCATCTCGCAAAAAGCATGAGATTTATCCATGAGCAGGCTAAACATTTCTGTAACGAACAGTTAACAGAAGCTTAATCTAGCCAGCCCGTATTTTCTGCTTTCAAATCTGTCCTTCATCATGAGTACCTACAAACGACCATGAAAGACGAAATTTGGAATAACATCATCAAAAGATTTACAGATACAGAGACGATCAATTCCCGGCAGGCATTAAATAGCTGGCTTGAAGAAGATCCTGAACACCAAAATACCTTTAACGAAGCGGAAAAAATCTGGAAAATGACTGGGCAGCTCATGCCAGAAGAAAGTGAAGATCTTCCTCAATTTGAGTTAGAACATTCCAACACTGCTCCAAAACTAACACTGCGGTCGGTTTGGAAATATGGTTTGGCTGCTGCCAGTATTGGTGCCTTATTGGTGCTGGGCAGCTTGTTCTACAGAAAAAGTATTATTCCACAAACCTCAACATACATTACTCAAACCGCAGCGGCAGGAAAGCTACTGGAGATTAATCTTCCAGACGGATCAAAAGTAAATCTAAATGCGGGTAGCTCGATTCGGTACAAGAAAGACATGTTAAAAGATTCCATAAGGATTATTCAGCTATCGGGCGAGGCTTTTTTTGATGTGAAACACCAACCAACCAAACCTTTTGTGGTAGAAAGCCGTAAAATTAAAACGGTTGTATTTGGCACAAGTTTCAACATTAGGGCATACCAAAATGAAAAGCAGATACAAATCGGGGTAAAAACGGGTAAAGTCGGCGTATTGAAGAGCGGTTCGCCAACTTCTGCTCCCATCTTTCTCCTGCCGGATCATCAGATTTCCTTCGACAACCAAACGGGACAATTTGCTGCGGTAACAAGTAATCACGATGTAGATGCTTGGCGAAGTGGTACGCTTATTTTCGACGAAACGCCAATAATGGAGGCATTGGAAACCATAGCCAGAAGGTTCAAAGTAAACTTTGACACCAAAGGGTATCAACAAAGCTCTTGTAAGCTCAATGCTACATTCGAGAATAAGGATTTAAAAACGATTCTCAAAACGATACAAACTGTAATGAACATCAATATCAAACAAATCGATCAAACTATTTATGTAAAAGGAGGAAACGCATGTAACGGAAACTAAAAAGCCGATCCCAGATAGGAAACGGCCTTAATAGGATCGATCAATGGCCACGAACCGTCGATTGATCTGGAAATATGAATAAATACGAACATTTAAACACACCCAAATTTATGAAAAATTTTAATGGGGCTAGCCGCTCTGTGAAAATAATTATGCGAATAAGCTTGATTTACGCTTTTACCTCTATCCTCTTTATCAACCTGTTGCAGGCTTCTTCGGCCAATGGACAAACCGGATTGGATAGAAAAATAAACCTTGAACTGAAAAACGTTTCATTGAAAGTTGCCTTTAAAGAAATTGAGCATAAAACAGGCGTAAGCTTTGTTTACGTTAATTCTGCTATTACCGAAAACAAAGTAACTGTTATCGATCGCCAGAAAACTGCCAGAATAATTCTTGAATCATTACTGCAAAAAAATTCACTGATCATGATTGAAGAAAATGGAATGGTGATGATTAAAAGCAAACCTCAGGTGCGGAAGATTGCAAAACCCGGATCAATAGTGGGTTATATTAAGGATAAGGAGAACGATAAAACTTTACCTTATGCAACTGTGGTATTAAAAGGCGCCAACAGAAAATTTATCACGGATGTAAATGGCTATTTCATTATCGATAATGTGCCGGTAGGTAAAGCAGTTCTGGCCGTAAATTATATTGGCTATTCGCCCAGTGAGTATACAGTAAGTATTGAAGATGGAAAAATCACCAATGTTGAGCTAAAAATTTCGGGATTGAATAACGACATGAAAGGCATCACCATTAATGGGATTAGACGTGGAGAGGCGGTTGCATTAAGTAGCATGCGAAATGCAGATAACATTAAATATGTGCTTTCTGAAGAACAAATTGAACGTTTTCCGGATGCAACAGTTGGTGAGGCGATGCAAAGAGTTCCTGGAATTGCCATGGATTACAGTTACGGATTACCGCGAAACATCATCATCAGAGGGCTTGATCAATCTATGGGCTCGGTAACGCTGAATGGCAACAGATTGCCTTCCACTTCCACAAGTTCCAGGGAAATAGATTTAAATGGAATTTTATCTTCTACGGTAGAAGCCATTGAAGTCAACAAAACGCTCACCCCAGATATGGATGCTGATGGCACATCAGGATCGGTAAATATTATTTCTAAAACACCAAAACAGGGCCAGGAACAACTTCAGGTAAAAGGTTCATTCGGTCATAATTTCTTATTAGATAAGCAAAACATCGATGGTTCCATCACCTACGGAAAGCGAAATAACAAATGGGCATACCTTGCCGGGGTTAATTACAGCAAGAGCTTTAGAGGCGAAGATCGCGTTCAAAAAGATTATGATACCTATGAAATTAATGGACAGGAAAAAGTGTTGTTATCCAATTTAGAACTTGAAGGTTCTGATTTAAGACGTGAAAACCTGGGCTTGCAAGCAGAGCTCGATTTTTTCCCTACGGAGAAAAGCCAGATTTACCTGCGAGGATCTTTCAATAAGTTTTATGAACTTCAAACCAGAGGAACGAAAAGTTACAGCATTGGCGATTACACCGATATCAACCACGTAACCGGTGTAAACATTGGTTCGAGTGGTTCGCCGAGAAATTACAACCGCGATTTGACCAGTTTCTCATTAGGCTATAAAACCGATTTTAATAACTGGAAAGCGAACGTAGACTTTACTTACTCCACCGGTTTATACGATCAACCGCTATATTTTGATGGTTATTTCAGCAATACAGGTCTTTCAGCTGCGCTGGATGTATCTAATCCTAGAGCCCCTCAATTTGATTTTGGAAATGTAGATGCCAACAATGCCGCAAATTATAAAACAAACTATTACACCAACCGCCATCAGATTGCCCATGACAAAGATGGTCAGGCATCGGCAAACTTGCAACGCACTTTCGATCTGAGCGAAAAAAATAAATTGATGGTCAAGTTTGGAGGACGCTACAAGTATAAAGAAGACGACCACACCAGAGATTATTATCAATATACTTTAAAAACAGGGACACTATCGCTTTCCAACTTCCTTGGAAACTATGAGCGTGAGAAATATTTCGATGGCAATTATAACCTTTCGGGAGCAATTGCCGATGGTTATCTGGTAGAAGAATATTACCAAAACAACAAATCACTTTTTGTAGATAACACCACCTATATCCGTCAGAACACCGACCCAGATACTTACAATGGTAGCGAAACATTGGCCGCGGGTTACGGAATGGGAAAACTAACCTTAAACAAGTTTGATATTATTGCTGGTTTGCGTTACGAACGCACCGGTTTCAATTACAATGGAAATATTGTAAATTTTGATAACACCGGTAATTATGTGAGTACCAATAAGGTGAACACGAAATCATCTTTCGCTGGATTTTTCCCGAGTTTAAATCTAAAATATGCTCTGGATTCGAGAACCAATTTTAGGGCTGCAGTAACCAGATCACTTTCCCGTCCTGGTTATTACGATCTTGTACCGTGGCAGGAAGTGGAACCTCGAAGAAAACGGATGAAAATCGGTAATCCGAATCTTGATCAAGCGACATCCACAAATGTCGATTTCTTATTTGAGCATTATCTAAAATCCCTTGGTCTAATTTCGGGTGGTGTATTTTACAAAAACATAGAAAACTATATTTTCGAAAGTATTTACACCCAGGTAGGCGGGCAGTTTAATGGCTATCAGGTAACACAAACCGTTAATGGTGCTAATGCGCATGTTTACGGCTATGAAATTGCCTGGCAGCAACAGCTTACCTTTTTACCAGGTTTCTTAAATGGCTTTGGTGTCTACGGTAACTTTACTCAAATTCAATCTAAGTTTACTGTTCCTGGAATAGTTAGCGAAAGAACGGTTAGACTCCCATCTATGCGCCCGAAGGTTGGAAATGCTTCTTTGTCTTATGAGAAATATGGTTTCTCTGGTCGTATTTCTGTGAATTTCTACGATACTTTTATCTCCGAACTGGCAGAGGTGCAAGCAAATGATTTGATGGAAAAAGGTAGAGTGCAGTTAGACTTTTCAGCATCACAAAAGATCAGCAAAAAGTTCTCCCTTTTCATGGGAATCAGCAACATCAATAACGCCCAAATCATACTCGATTATGGTGATGGACGCCCGAACGACCACAAATATTATTCATCATGGGCCAATCTCGGCTTCAAATACACTCCTTTCCAATAATGAAAATGAAAAAAATTATTTTATCCATAAGCCTTTTAATATCTACCGCCATTTACAACCAGGTTAAGGCACAAAATTTTAACGCAGGTCCTTTTCCCGATCGGATCATCCTCACCTGGTCTGGCGATCCTAAAACCACTCAGTCGGTTACCTGGAGAACAGATAGCACAGTAAGTATAGGCTACGGGCAGATTTTGCTGGAAAGCAGTTCGCCAAAATTAGAAAAGCCGGATGCGAAGGAATATCAAGCAGTCACTTCTACTTTAAAAGGCAAAGAATACCAATCGGCAAATTATCACAGCATCACTTTTAGCGATTTGCAACCAGATCGTTTATACACCTATCGGGTTGGCGATGGTAAAAATTGGAGTGAATGGTTTCAGTTTAAAACTGCACCAGCTACAGACAAGCCCTTTTCTTTTATTTACCTTGGCGATGCACAGAACGATATCCGTTCAAAATGGTCGAGAGTAATTAGAAAGGCCTTTGCCACACATGGCGATGCCCGTTTTATTGTTCATGCCGGAGATTTGATCAACAGATCAAACAACGATAATGAATGGGGCGAGTGGCACTTTGGTGGAGGTTTTATCAATGGGATGATCCCGAGTATTCCATCATCGGGAAACCACGAATATTTTAGAGATGAGCAGCGTACGTTAACTTTAGATCCGCATTGGCAGGCGCAATACACACTACCAGAAAACGGTCCTGAACAGTTAAAAGAATCAGTGTATTATATAGATTATTCGAATGTGAGGGTAATCTCGCTCAACTCGCAAATGATTGTGCTGGATTCTACCTCATTAAAATTGCAAGCAAAGTGGCTTGAGGATGTCTTGAAAAATAATCCCAAAAAATGGACAATGATCACTTATCACCACCCAATTTATTCTACGGCAAAAGGGCGTGATAATAAAGAATTCAGAGAATTATTTAAACCACTTTTTGATAAATACCATGTCGATTTATTGTTGCAAGGACATGATCACACCTATAGTCGTGGTCAAAACCTGCCTTTTGGAACTTCGGGCAAAGTAGGCGGACCGATGTACGTGGTTTCAGTAGCTGGACCGAAGATGTACAAGGTGGATGTTAACCCAAAATGGATGGATGTTTTTGCCGAAGATACGCAGCTCTTCCAAATCATTTCTGTAAATGGTGACGATTTGAACTATACGGCTTACAAAGCATCTGGAGAAGTGTTTGATCAGTTTAAGCTGAAGAAAACTTCTAAAAACAAAGCAGCGGAATTTACAGATCTGAGAAAGAACAAATAATAAAAAAAACTAAATAAAAATGGCTCAGATCTTCATCTGTGGCCATTTTCAATTTTGATTGGAGCGTTGTAATGTTGCGTTATTTAATTTGAACACCGTTAATGCGAAGCTTCGTCCAGGTTCCTGGAAAACCCTGCCCCTTAATATAACCGACCACAAAGGGATGTCCTTTCAAATTCGGATGATAAATGGAATCGAATGAAAAGCGCATTTCGGAATCTGTTTTTTCGGTAACGGTAACCTGTTGGTCGGTATCAGTACCCGACCCCATGGTAAAAAACACATCACCAACTTTTGCACTAAAGTCGGCTCGTATAACCCTCAAGTCTGGATATTTTGGATCACTAGCGATAAGTTTACCTTGCTCATCAATACGCAAATAAGAAATACTGATCCCATCTCCTCCAATTAAGGAGAAAAACTTGTAGAACAGCTTACCATTGATCAGCGTGCTATCTTGAATTTCCGTGTAGTTTTCTTTGCTGGCATACCAAAGGTTTCCAACCTGCATTGGAAGAAAAGAATCTACTGGTTTAGGTTGAATGACACCAAGGTCTTTTTTACAACTGAGAAAAATAGTTGAGACGAAGAACAATAATAAAAGACTGTTTTTTAGAGCGATATTTTTCATTGGTTTTTGGTTTAGTATTTTATCATCAAAACGAGAACAGATGTGTTTATGCTACACTTGAACGAATATATATTTCATTGATTTGCAGGGCCATCAGCTTTTCTGGTTTGTATCATTTATAAATCTTCGTTTTATAAAGATTGAGTATTAAAAAATTCATCCTTGAAACCGTCGATCGAAGAAAAATAATCCAAACCAAATCCAGTTATTGCTGTTCAGCTAACACCAATATCATCTTTATGAAACAACCGATACAAAACGCATTACTTTTCCTTTTACTGATTACGCTCTTCACCTCATGTAAAAAAAGAAGCATTGAGGATCTCCCCGATTCTTCACCATTTGACATTTATGCCGCAGGAAGAGAAGGCTATGTGGCTAAATACTGGAAAAACGGCAATGCCATAACTTTGGGAAGCGGCTCAGGCTCATCTGATGCAAATGCAATGGTGGTATTGGGATCGGATGTGCATATAGTAGGATATGAAATTAATGCAGCTGGAAAATATGTAGCAAAATACTGGAAAAATGGAAGAGCAATATCACTCACCGATGGCACCAGGGACGCTTATGCCAATGATATTTTTATACAAGGAAACGATGTTTACATTGCCGGTCACGAAATCGCTAACGGGCGAACAACCTATCAGGCCAAGTACTGGAAGAATGGAACGCCGGTAGTGCTTACCGACGAAAACCAACAGGCTATTGCATCGGGTATTGCCCTTGTAGGCAGTGACGTTTATGTGATAGGCGAAAGACGAAATCTTGATTGGCTGACTCCGATTACCTGCTACTGGAAGAACGGACAATTAACCGATCTTTCTGATCGAACAAGAACAGCCGGCGATCAGGCCTTAACACTATCGGGGAACGATCTTTATATGGCATGGTCTGAAAGCTACAATAGTTCAGGGCAGTCTCAAACTCGCTACAGCAAAAACCTGGGGGCACCAGTTCTTATCAATGATGGTTCTGCCGATGTAAGAGGTACTGCTATTGCAGTGAGTGGAAGTGACGTTTACATTGCTGGCTCAGCCATCGGAAGTAATGCCATAGTTGCCAAATATTGGAAAAACGGGGTGCCAGTCGCTTTATCTAATGGTCCTCAAAGTGCCTTTGGTCAATCCATAGCTGTGGTAGGCTCCGACATTTACGTCGCTGGTTACAGTGATGCTGGAGCATCCGGAACAGCACAATATTGGAAAAACGGCAGTGTGGTTACGCTGACCAATGGAAACCAGGCTGCCCTTATCCGAAAGATTGTGGTTGTAAAAAAATAAACCTGGCGGTGAGGCTAAGCGATTCAAAATAAAATTGTCTTATGTAATAAAATCTTAAAAAGGTTCAAAGCAATCTTTGACTTCAGGAATAATAATATACACTTAAAACTCGATGATTTAATCTACTCCCCTATTCTTAAAGGATTAAATTAACGTTATTTAATATTCAGTTTGATATGCAACGGGTCAAGTGTATGCAAGTTCGACAATTGCTTTGAGGGTTTTTTTAATCTCTTCCTGACCGGATGGCTCTTGAAGGTTGATACCACAAAAAGGGTTTTCCTGCATATTGCTATGAAGTGTAAGATAATACACTCCACCCATCAATATCGCATAAATTGCCCGAAAATTCTTATCACTGTCACTGAAGGTTTTATCGAAGATCTCACGCAGTAGCTGATCACCAATATTCTCTCGCTTTGAGTCTAATTCCTTTAAAACAGGTGACTTTTCGCTCAGCCCCCAAGTAATGATCCGTCTCATTTCCTCGCTACTCATCAGGCTATTGAACTGGTTTTCCAGAACCTGGTAGGCAAATGCTTTCCCAGCATCTACTTTACTCGATTCAACAATCTCAGTGATTTCATCCGGACTAATTTTCCAATAGTCCTTGTTATTGAGGTATTCTTTCACCAAGCCCTCTAATCCACCGAAATAGTCATAAATCAATCTTCTGTCCACCTTTGCCTTCTCAGCAACCCTACTGATGCTCACTCCCGAGAAACCATCTTTTTTTAAAATTTCTCCAAGCGCATCGACCAGATTTTTCTTGGTACGTTCCTTGTTCCTGACCGGGCCATCCGTTACTTTTCTTGCCATTTGAATAAACTTTGCTGCAATTTGCATTTTTTTCATGGCACCGTCAAAGCTTCTACCTATTAAACAAAAGGCTGTTTCATTTCTGCCTAATGATAACCTAAAGCTTGAAAGCTGAGTGTTTATTGAACCAAACTAAAAAATCACAAGAATAAATTATGGGCTTTGTTTAACGATAGATGATTCCTCATCGGTTCTTGTTCACCGTATTCATCTCTGCCTTCCTTTAAAAAATTGTTACCTGTTTAAGATTTTGACAAACGTAAAATAAATTTAACTCTCAATGTTGAGATATAATAATATTTTGATAAATTTGAAGCAGGCATTGGGAAATTAATAACTAGAAGCACCCTATAATTTTTACGTAATTCGTAAAGGCATCACCTACTATTGAAACCCATTTTTACAGTTTTGGATAACGTTAGCTTTGTACTGAATGAGATTTTCTCGGTTAAATAAAGTTGGTACATTTTACGATGAAACGATTAACATTTGAAGAATAGCATGCTGCCAGATAAGAATTTGCATCGCCCGTTAACGAATGATATGACGTTAAAACGGAAACACTACCAATCTTGTTTTAACAGAAAAATTATGGTGTTCCTCTATTAAGCCAACATGGTGAGCAGGATAAAATGTTTAGAATTAAGCCTTTAACAATAAATATAAACGAATGAAAACTGAAGTTTCAGATCAAAGTATCGAATCACTAAAAAAACAGCGAAACCTGATGAAAGGCGTTGCTATAGGATATGCGCTGGTAATGGCTGTAGCCATAAGCTTAGCATTGTACTTAACCTTTACCAAACATAATGCATATTTACTGGCTATCGTTCCAGTTTGCCTGCTCGTGATGATACCTATCTTGATGAGAGTTAGTCAACTTAATACTGCTATAAAAAACAGAAATAATTGACAGTGGAAGGCTCGAAACATCTAGATCTACATTCCTGCTTAAATTGTCAGTCGGAAACCTCTGGGACTTACTGCGCAAATTGCGGGCAAAAAGCAAGCACTCATCGCTATTCATTAATTCATTTCATGGAACACGATCTGATTCACGGTGTTTGGCATATTGATAAAGGAGTCTTATTTACACTAAAAGAGCTGATTTTAAGACCGGGTGATAGCGTGAGAGAATTCATTCAGGGAAAAAGGGTGAGGTTTTTCAGTTTTGTGACCTTGATTATTCTTTTACTGGCCATTTCGAGTTTACTATCGCCATATGTAAAAATCCATTTATCAGACATCATGCCATTGAACAGTAAGCAGACAATGAGTGCCTATGAGGGTTTCGCCACCAAATACCCAAAGGTGATCATTTTGATATTAATCCCCCTTTACTCTTTATTTAGCTATTTCTGGTTCAAAAAAGCTAAACTTAATTATAGCGAACACCTGGTCTTGAATTCTTACAAGACAGCAGTAGAGCTTATTCTTGCTTTAATATTTACAGTAGTTACGATATTTTACACGCATATCCCTACGCTATTAATCTTCTATTATGTATTTGTAGCGGTAGGTGGCTTCCTTTACAGTATTTGGTTTTATAACCAGTTTTTTACTGGCTATGGTTATTCAAGGAGATCAAAACTGTTAAGAGCAATAATGATCCCTGTCTCTTATTTAATTATTTCGGTGTTGGTAGGTTTTTCAATGGCACTGATCAAGCTGATTAATTAGATAGCACAATCGCCCTCAAATTTTAGTCGAGTGGTTCAGGCAAACAGGAAATTTTAAATGGTGTAAATTACAATATCGAATTTAACCTTATGATTACTATACAGGAAATCAAGCAGCTATCTGACCAAGAGCTTCTTAAAAAACATCAAACAGCAAAATCGAGTTTAATTATTACCTGTATACTTATTGGTGCTTTGGTGGGCGTTGCGATCTATAGCTCAGCAAAAAACGGGCTTGGATTTTTTACTTTTTTCCCTTTATTTTTTGTGTTCCTGATCATTAAGGCCCAAAAAACCAGCAAAGCTATTGCCGCAGAAGTCAAAAATAGAGGGTTAACTTAAGCGATTCATCTTTGAACTACTAACATCAGCCTTCTTCTAAAAGAGGGAAAAGCCTGTCTGTTTAGAAATCAGAATAATCTGCTGGATATAAAAATAAGGTGACGTTTTTGGACACATTATGCTGATACTGAGGCAAACCGCTGATCTTTTTATATTCAGGACCAAAAGCTGCCCAATGGCTATCTCGATCGGCCTTATTATTAAAAGTTGTCAAATACATTAAATTAGGCATTTTACCACCTGAAATCACCTGCCCATAAAAAACAGCATTGAAATTCAACTTTGAAAAAATTGCAACTTCATAATCGTTGAACATCTCAATTTTGTTGAGGGAAAGATTTTCCGTTGCCGCTTCGTAACTTCTTAATTCATAAACCCGTTCATTTTTAGGTGTAGTGAGTTTTGGAAGCGAATATTCTGGCATCGAAGCAAAAGCCTTCAAAATGATTGATTCTATACGGGTATACGGCGGTTCATTATATGACGCATTTAAATAAAGTTTTCCTTTTTCAGCAAACGCTTTATCCTTGCCAACCGTCGTATTGATTCTATCCAGATCCGTTAGCTTTTTAAGCGGTATAAAAACGTAAATCAGCCTATCTGAAGTATCTTTGGCAATCGGTTTAAAAACACCAACATCCTTAATGCCTGCGGTGTGCAAAGCGGGCAAAAACGCAGTTCTTAAATACTCATCAATGATTTTCTCCTGTTGATCAGTTTTAAAATGATATACTTTAATCTGATAATAAAATGACTGCTTTACGGCATAAACATGAGCTGATAAAGCTATGAAAGCAACAGTTGAAAAAAGGATTCTTTTGAGGAAGGATTTCACGATATGATCTGATTTAAATTAACATCTACAACTTTATAAATAAGATTTTGTTTAGTCCAAATTTAC
Source organism: Pedobacter sp. AC163 (assembly GCF_979258665.1). NCBI lineage: Bacteria > Pseudomonadati > Bacteroidota > Sphingobacteriia > Sphingobacteriales > Sphingobacteriaceae > Pedobacter > Pedobacter sp. AC163. The sequence continues at coordinate 1,388,648 of NZ_OZ409872.1, forward strand.
GATAATCCTTATTTGAAAATCATCTATTTCAAAAATGGTGGTGCACCATCATACTCTAATACTAACATAAAGTAATTTGATATCACTATCTATGGTATTTAAGGGAAACGTTAAGTTTTAAAAACCGTGCTGTTTTTTTGACTTTCATCCCCACGATTGGCCGCTCAATCATCATCAACCATCAGACAATACTAGTTCCCCGAAAGTAAGGTGGTACAATTTACATCTGAAAAAAGATCCCACAGCCATTAGTATTTTCACTATTGTCGAAATCGAAAGCACTCCTGATCATTACACAAGGTGCTGAACCATTCAAGAGCCTCGGGATACAATTCGCTAACTATCCAGGCATAACCTAAGCTTGTCAAATCAAGATGTAATAAATAAAGCTTAGAAGAACTCACTTCTCAAAAACTTGTATCACAAAACAGAGTTTAATAAATTTATAGAAGAACGTGTTAATGATGCAATAAAGAAACAATCGATACGTCGTCTACGCTTATAATTTTAAACCAAAATGCACTCGATATAGCTGCTAATGGTACAGATCGGAAAATCAACATTAGAAATAACTATGACAATAACACAGAAAACAATTTGGATGCGCTATTTACTACTTGGGGTTTTTAGCTTGAGTTTTTTTGGCTTTTCTTGCAAGAAAAGAGTCGATTATGCACAATATGCTGAATTCCATTATATAAACTCAACAAGCAAGAAAATAGTAATGGACTATCCCAAGAAAAAATTCGCAATTGAAGCTAATGGAGGGGAATATTATTTTGAGGTTAAAGGGATTGGGCCTAAAACGATCTCACCAGACAGCTATAATTTTTCACTCCCGATAAATTTAACGGAAGAAAATAGAATACCCGTTACAATAAAAATTGGAGAAAAATGCTTTACTTCAACAGAAACAAGCGAACATACTTTAATTAATGTAAATAGTTATCAAATCGAAAAAATTGATGAGGGCCATTACAAATTCACCTACACCTTTACCGAGGGAGATTATAACCTTGCAGTAAATTGCCCATAGTTTTGAAATTTTGAATAAAGATTGAAGTTTTGGAAATAAAAATGAACTAATATGACGACAAACTATCCACCTGATAAGAATTTTCCCCGCCTCAATTCTAACCTGATTATGCTGTGACAAATAAGAAATTAGGGAAATATCATATTATGATAATATAAACGCAAGTTATCCAATGAAGCAATCCCCACGACATGGGGTGAGTGAAAAGATAACATTATAAAAAATTATGACAATGGTACAGAAGCACATGTCGAAACATTATTTAATCTTAGGCTTAATTATTAGCATTGTCTCTATTTTAGGAGGTTGCGTAAAGGATAACTTTTACGACCAATACGGTCAATACCAATTTATAAATGAAACGAATTATAATATCACTTATAATACAGGCTTAGAAGAATTTAATATTCTGCCAAAATCAACAATTATTTATGAAGAAAAATCTAGAGGTGAAGGTGAAAAACCTGAAGCTTCAAGTTATAATAGCCCATTTAAATATTATAGTAGTGATTTAGTAATTAAATTTAATGGTTTAAAATGTTTAGTAAATATTAAGGATGATGATGTAAATAGTATTAGAAACATTAAAAATTATACAGCTGAACGTGTAAGTGATGTAACTTATAGGTTCACCTACACTTTTACCGAAGCTGATTATAACCGGTCGGTAAATTGTCCATAGCATTATTCTCGTAAGCCATTTCAATAAATCAGAAGCAAATGTCGAAACATTATTTAATATTTGGCTTAATTATTAGCATTATCTCTATTTTAGGAGGTTGCGTAAAGGATTTCACAATGGTGGGGGAATTCCATTTTGTGAATAAAACAAACTATAGCATTACTTACCAAAAAGGTTTGGAGGAATTTAATGTATCGCCAAATTCTACCACAATTTTTAAAAATCAAGCGAGAATAAGTAAAAAAAAATCACAGGAGGATAATTATAACACGCCTCTTGCTAACTTCAATAATATAAAAATTAGCTTCAATAACGTTAAGTGCTTAATAGATATAAAGGAAGTAGATATTAACAGCGTTAGAAATATTAAGAACTACAAAGCTGAGCGTATAAATGATGTAACCTATAAATTCACCTACACTTTTACTGAGGCTGATTATAACCGGGCAGTAAATTGCCCATAGTTTTGATTTGAGAAACCTATTTGAATAAACCAGATGCGCATATTGAACGGATTTAATCATTGGCTTAAGGTATTGGGATACCTTAAGATATCCAGATCGCTAATACAAAAGATAATCTAGACAAAGGTGGGATCTTGTTCTAGACCGTGCACTCACTTATTAAATAATTTCTAAAATACTCATAATTCAAAGTTTAGTTTTATGATTAATGAACTAGGATTAAGCCACTTGTTTCTCTTTTTAACGCTACATAATGTTGGAAAGACAACAATATTGACAAAAGGTAGAATTTGGTAGGGCAGCGATTTTTCAACATAAACATTTAATCTCACAAAACGACAGCACCCCGAGAAAAGTACTAGGGCATTACAAAAACAAATAAAACAACATGAATAAACCAGCTTTTGAAGTTACTTTAAATGGACAAAAAATCGCCACCGCTCAGATCGAATCTGATTTTGGTGTCGTAACAACAATTGTTACTTGGGTTAGGCGGGACGACAATAGCGAATCATTAGATGTCAGTATTAGTGGGCGAGACTCGATAGCGGAGAAAAACATAAAATGGGCTGCCCAAGATCTGAAAATAGGTGATAAATTAGTAGTTTCAATTATTGATGAGACGACTACGCAAACTGATGAAGGAGTAATCGAAATTTTTGATTCCATCACTGTTTTAGATCACAAATTGATGACCTATCATAAATTAAAAGAGGAACTCAAAGAATATTTAAATGAGCTTTAGTATCAGAGAAAAAATTTCTCACAAAATGAAGGTAATATTCCTCAAATTTCCATTTTTTATTTTAGGTCCATCCAGTTTTTGAAACCTTCGGTAACTTGGACAGTGATACATTTATTTTATAAACATTGTTGCCTTTAGTTAATTATCTTTGAGCATGTTTGAGGTATTTGAAGCATACTTACGTGATTGGGTTGAAATTTCAGATGATGAATTAAAAATCATTCGTGCGGCTAGCACGGAGAAAACTTTACGCAAGTGGCAATCTCTCCTGCACGACGGCGAAGTATGGAAAATCAACTGTTTCATTTCTTCGGGTTGCTTCAGGCTTTACCGTTTCGGCAATGATGGAACAGACCATACCTTGCGTTTCGGGGTGGAAAACTGGTGGATCAATGATCAGGAGAGCTATAATCACGGAACACCATCGCTAAATAATATTGAAGCCTTGGCGCCCAGCACCGTTATCATCTGGACGAAAGAGCATTGGGAACATTTAATGATGACCATACCTGCAGTGAAACTGTTTTACGAGAAGCTTCTGGCCCGGGGTTACGAAACGAGCCAGCATCGTATTTATTCCTTGATCAGCGCCTCAGCTGAAGAAAAATATATTGAATTTCAAAAGACCTATCCCAAGGTATTTAATAAAGTCCCTTTGCATATGGTAGCTTCCTATCTAGGGATATCTAGAGAAACTTTAAGCCGTATCAGAAAACAGTTTACGAAACCAAAATAAGAGAGGGACTATCATTTGTGATAAACCCTCTCCCTTTTTTATGCTATTGGATGGAGACTATTTACCTCGCTAACACTTTCCAATAAAGAAGCGACATGTAAAATAGTTGATTCTGCCTGCCAACTCCCTACAAGCTGTACCGCGATCGGTAATCCTTCCTTACTGGTGCCGAAACGCATAGCGATTCCAGGTAAGCCGGTGATATTGAGCGGCACAGTAGCGCCTTGAAGATAAGTTGCATCTACTTTTTGTCCATCGATCACAAATTCCGCTATACCATGCTTATGGGCAGGAATTGGCAACACGTGGGTAAGCAGCACATCGTATTTCTGAAAGTATCCGGCAAAGCCATCTCTTATCCGCTCAGCCGCCTGTTCAGCCGCGATAAAATCTTTCATCGACGTGTCGGGCAGGGAGAGCATCGTTTTGGCCATTTTATAAAGCTCATCCTCTCTTCTGCCTGCCGTAGCCACCCTGAATGCTTCTTTCATTTCCATCACATGCAGCTTGTTGAAAACATCAAGTGCAAAATCTCGCTCAAGCGCAGGTATGTTCACTGGCTCCACGGTAAGGCCAAGATTTTTCAGTGCACCGGCTGCAGCTTCTACAGTAGCGGCCACCTCAGCATCAACCGGACCAAAGCCTGGCCCCACCATCCATCCTATGCGAAGTTTGCGCTGAGGTGAGCTACCCATTCCGGAATCAAACCCGACTGTGCTGCTTGCAAAAGCATCAAGACCATCAGCACCTGACAGTACAGAAAAAGCCAGTTCCAGATCCCGGATACTTCGGGCCATAGGTCCAACATGCCAGAATCGGCGAGGTTCCCGCGGCCATATCCCGGTCATGGGTACCCGGCCATGTGTAGCTTTGAGCGATACAATCCCGGTCTGGGCTGCAGGTCCACGTACCGAAATGGCAAGGTCTGTGCCTAAGCCAAGTGGCGACATGCCTGCAGCTATAGCGGCTGATTCACCCCCACTGGAACCGCCCGGTGTACGGCTCAGGTCCCATGGGTTGTTAGACCTGCCGCTGAGTAAGTTATCACTTTCTATCCAGTAAGAAAACTCTGGTAGATTGGTTTTTGCAAGCAAGATTCCGCCAGCTTTTTTCATCCGTGCAACACTGGTGGCGTCTTGTTCTGGAGTACGTCCTTTGAAAATCGGCGAACCCCGCTGGGTCAGAACATTTGCAGTATCTATTGAATCTTTCACCGTAAACGGGACGCCATGCAAAGGGCCAATTTTATCGCCCCGCATAATTGCCGCTTCCGCATCTTTTGCGGACTTCAACGCGTGCTCTGCAACGGTGACAATAGCATTGATAGCTGGGTTCTGAGCCTCAATACGGTCGAGATGTACTTTTACAACTTCTACCGGTGATATTTCTCGCCTACGGATCAAATCTGCCAAAGTACTTGCATCCTGATAGTAAATTGGATCTGTTTTGCTGGTTTGTGTTTTCATATTGATATCGCTTAATCTTGTTCAAAAATGAGCACCAGTACATTGAAGTGCTTAAACAAAAATGAGAACTAATGGCGAGGGGAAACGAAGTCAGATAACACAAACTGACGTTGACATTTGTCACAACTTTCAACTAGGTGAACGGCAATCATTCTATTTTTTTGGATTGCAAAGGAATATAAATACCAAGTTTTCAGTTTCGAAAAACGAACTTTTATATTGTTGATTTTATACGACAATGTAAGAAGCTTCCTCGCAAGATGAGTTTTCAGATGTGACCATAGAGAATTACTATGTAATTAATATTAATTTAGGAAATCCGAACATTATAATTTCAGTTTGTGGGCACATTTATTATAGATAAGCAAACCTTTAATGATCTAAACATTTTCTCAGAAAATGTAAGTTCAAATTCGATATTAAATTTATTTAAGTATACAAGAACGGTAGGTGGTAGAAAACGATTAATTGAGATTATGAATCATCCGCTCAACAATCGCGATGAAATCATTTCCAGGCGGGATGGTATTAGGTTTTTTTTTGATAACCAAATTAATTTTGATATCAGAAATGAAGAGATTGATTTGATTGATTTCTATCTTGAAAGCAAATTTAAGCACTTTAAAAATAATCCACTTGATGCTTTATCGGATTACTTAATACGTAATTCTAGTAATAATTATTATATTATAAAAACTGGGCTCAAGTATCTTATCAAGATTACAAAATACATTTTAAACTTCATAAACGATCAAAAAGCAAATAACCCTCCAATACATCTTCTAGAAATTTTTGATGAGATTCTTGATATCATTGATGGAGGTGTTTTGATGAAAGCTTCATTGCTCAACGAAAAACATCTTCGTTTCTTAGATGTAACAAAGTTAGACAGAGCTATACGCGGAGCAGAAAAACATAATATTAAAAAATTCCTACAACTGATGTATGAATTAGACGTTTTTGAAAATGTTGCTTTAGTAGCCGCTTCTAAAGAATTTTCGTTCCCGATTTTTAATATTGAGGAAGATTTGAATATATCTATTACTGGCCTCTTTCACCCTTCGATTAAAGAGCCAGTTAAAAATGATCTCCAGATAGATGTTACTAAAAACATAATATTTTTAACAGGATCTAATATGGCTGGAAAGTCCTCGTTGTTAAAGTCCCTGGGATTAACAATTTATTTATCTCACCTAGGCTTTCCCGTCCCAGCAGAGGAAATGAAATTGAGTGTGCTTAATGGTTTGGTAACTACAATTAATCTTCCTGACAATATAAACGATGGTTTAAGTCATTATTATACGGAAGTGAAGAGAGTAAAGGAGGTTGCAGAAATCTTGTTAAGAAGCCAAAATGTTTTTGTAATATTTGATGAACTGTTTCGAGGAACTAATGTAAAGGATGCCTATGATGCATCTTCTCTAATTATATCGGAGCTACAAGCTATTCAAAATTCAGCATTTGTTATCTCTACTCACATCATAGAGCTTGCTACCTCTTTAAATAAATTTAAAAATATCTCATTTCGATACCTAGACACCTATTTTGAAAACAAAAAACCGATTTTTACTTATTCACTTAAAGAAGGGATTTCCAACGAAACTTTAGGAATGTACATAGTAAAGAATGAAGGGATCGTGGAAGTCTTAAAACTGGCTGCAAAAAAATCTTTATATAAATCTTAGTTTTCTACTTTCAATCTTTAAATTCGATTTTCAAAACCTGGGGACTTTCTTGTTTGTAATTTTAGATATGAATTTCAGAGTATCTTGTCTCAAAAAACGAATGTATCCCCCCTTCCTTTTTACTAATGATTTCCTTAAAGATCGGCAAAACCAAATCGCTCGTGAAGTGTTTAGATGTTAAAAAATTAAAGCCCTTGTCATTGAAATCATTATCGAAAACCCGTTGGCGGATTGAGCCGGGCCGTATAACAGTTTACCCATATGGCCTATCCTATATTCTTGCTGCCGTACTGTCCATTTTTTTCCTGAGCGGATACCTGGTCTATCTTTATTATCTCCGAAATTCTTTTACTTCTTCCCTGCCAATACTTATTATCCTGATAGCGGTAGTTATCTTATTCATCCTGTGGGCGGGCACATCTGTAGAGTTTGACATTAGTGCGGGCGTCATGCGAAAAAAACTAATGGGCTTGCTGACTATATCCTCCCTTCCATTTTCTAAAATATACGGCATTTCACCTGTTTCCAACATGGCTGGTTCTTATACCTACAGGTTATTTAAAAAAAATGATCGATATGGAAAAGGGATATTGGTATCATCCAGTTATGGAAAAAATGATGATCCCAATGCAATCGGCTTTGTCGATGAGGTGATCACACCTCTACACCGTTATCTGGAGGCGCATGATAGCCCGGGAGATTTCGCCCCACAGTATATTGATGAGTATAAGTTTTTTATCCCAAATGGTGGCGCATACATTCTTAAAAGAAACAGAATCGGCAGTCTTCTACTTGGCGTTGGTCTTTTGGCTATAGGCATTCATGAACTTACGCCTTATGCATGGCTGGGCGGCGGCTTTAATATCGGGAGAGTTTGCTTTCTGCTCTTTACCCTGGTTGGAGGACCAGCGATTATCCTGTCAGGTTTTACCGAAATTACTCTTGACAAGGGTTCCAGAATGCTCACGCGAAAAAACCCTATCGGATTGGGGAACAGAGCTTATTCATTTGATGATTTTAATGGAATCCAAACGGTTAGAAAATCAACTAATATGATTTATTCGGGAACCGATGTACAGGTATATTTTTTAAGACCTGGTAGCCAGAAAGAAGATGTATTGGTTCTATCAAGTTTTTTTAGCACAAAAAAAGTGGAACGTTTTGTAGCGGAAGTCAACAGCATCCTTCTTTAACAAACCACATAAGTTCAATAGACTAGTAACTCAAATCAAAAGAAATTAAATACAGCAAACGATTAGTCAAATTAGCTGTCATCAATGGCGACCCAAATTGAAACTCACAAAGAATATAGATCTAATGATTTTTTCTTCAGGTTCCGTATTATTTATTAACTCATCAACTAAAAAATTAAAGAATGAAACTAGGCATTGGCAAATAGTAATTTGAACAAAAGAAGAAAATATGCAGGGATTTACTTCAAAGCTTATATTCAACCTATCTTATATAACAAATCGCGAATTACATCACTTTGATATCTGCTTCCTGGAAAGCAACCATAATGCGCAAAAGCGTCTCGCTTTTAAAAGCGGCTTCTACATACACATTGTTAACCCAAATTAAAACTTTAATTTCCACACTATCGGCTGCCAAATTATTAACTAAAATTTCTGGTGGGAGCTTGTTTACGGTGTGGACTGATCCTTTAATCACTTCGGAAATGATTTCCTGAACCTGCTGCATGTTAGCGGTGGAGCTTACTTTGATTAGTAATTCGGATTTCAGATAATCATTGCTTAACGTCCAGTTGACCAACCTGCCGGAAAGCAAATCACCATTTGGGATGATCACTTCTGAGCCTTGTGGCGTGAGTAATTTGCTCGACCGGATACCAATATCCTGAACCTTACCTTTTTTATCTGCAAGTTCTACATAATCACCAATACGGAAGGGTTTCTCGAAGATTAAAATAATGCCGGAAACAAAGTTGTTCACAATATTCTGCATACCTAATCCAATTCCAACACCAAGTGCGCCCAAAACAACGGTAAGTTTATCCATCGGGAGGCCAGATGCAGTAAAAGCCAGAAGCAGTCCAATCACGATAATGATTAACCGAAAAAGTGCCACTTTTGAACCCTTGTGATCACTGGCGCCATCGAAACTGATTTTTTGTTCGCCAAAAAATAGCGGCACATGTTTTTGTAATTTATTGGAAACGTATATAATGATGAAGAAGAAAAGCACATTTCCAAGCGAAAAGTGGATGCTGCCGAAACTTCTTTCTTTGGAGAGTACGCCAGTCATCAGGCTATAAATCCCGGACGACATCCCCAAATTGTTAAATAAGATTAAAAGCCAAACAATAAAACTGAATACCTTAAGTACCTTTTTGAACTGCGATTTCATTGCATCAGGATTTAACCTGGAGAAGAAACCTTTATTGCAAGAACTTATTTTGATCTGTAGTTCGAGTGCATCCAGCATAATCTGAATAAATACAGCCAGCGAAATCATTTGCGTCAGATTAATGACCCCAGCAATGCCAAAGACTTTAGATAAGCTGATTCTGCCAAACACATTCATGATTATCGCCAGCCCATTCATCAATACCAGCACCCAGATAACTAATTTAATGAACCTTTTGGAAAACTGCGGAATTTTTGTTTTCCCATACATCCTCACTCCTAAAAATAGAAAACCCAAATGGATGACCAACAAAATCAATCTTGGCAAGAGCGCCTCACTGATCAGGCTCGAAGCAAAAACCAGGAACACAAAGCCACCGAGAATCATAAACCACAACCTTAGCGCTTCTTTTGGCAAAACTCTTCTCAAGTGGATGGTAATCAAAATCATTAAAATAAGTTGTACCACCTCGATAAAAATAGAGGGTGCATCGGAGTGAAAGGCGAGCAAAAGACATAAAAGAACAATGGAACTGGCCATAATGGGATAAGCCCGCAAATAGTCGAATTTGAGTTCTCCTATCTTTCGTTTAACTGATAAACGACTTGCTGTTACAAAGTTCCGGTGAACCCAGATAAAAAAAGCCAGCACAACAATCAGTAGCACAACGCCTGTATCCCAGATTGAATTGATAAAATATTGGAAGATTTCTCCCTGTCCGAAATAGGCATCGGACAACCTTGAACCAATTTGGCTAAACCCAAACAAGCGTAAAGGTGCCGACCAAATGTATGGAACTTCCCTGTTTGCAGCAATTCGTCCAGATTTTTCTAGCTGGTCATCAAGGGCAACCTGTAAATCATTTACCTCACTACTCATGGAAGAACTTTTCGCCAAAAGCTTGCTTACTTTTGAAAGGTTTTTGCCTGTAACCTCTCCTGTTTCGTGCAACCGGGTTTTTATTTGCAAGAGTTGAGGTCTGTACAACATTTTTTCTGATTCTTCCTGATCTGCAAGAAGCAGCGAATCTGAACTGAGGTCAATTACCTGTTGCGACATTCGCTGAAGTTCAGAATTGGTTTTGACCAGGCGTGCAGAGATTGCCGAAAGTTCAGTCTGCACATCTTTGAGGATCAGTTTAAAACTAACCAGGCTTCTGCTTTCTGCATTACCTTTTCCGTTGCCAAAATCCCTTTTTACGGAAGCAATACTGGAACCAAGTACTGCCAGCCGATCTTGAATTGCACTCACATCATAGCCTTTTTTATTAGCTGCATTAATTTCCGTAATGGCCGCCTGGGCAGTCTGGATTCTGAACAGCAATGTATCAGGGATAACCTGAACAGAATCCTGCGCTCTTTTTAAAGAATCTTGTGCCCTGGATGATCCTACCCAACACAGCGAGATTGTCAATAAAATGATAAGATTCAGTAAAGCTTTTGGAACCTGGGATTTATACATTTTTTTAAAAGTGATTTGAGTTGATAACGGGCCATGATTCTGGCGTCTGCTAAAATAGCACATTATCAGTTTTGCTTTAAGTTTATTTGAAAATATCAATTAATGAGCTCACCTTCTCCCTAAATTTGGTTACCTCATAGACGGCATGGCATTGTCGCGATTGAAGAACATGACTTTGCATATAAATGGGAAAAAATCGCTCGTTGATGTTATTCGAGATGCCCATTCCAACATCTCAAATAACAACAAAACTGGGATGCTTTAAGCAACTAATGTTGTGCTGATTCTCCGTTTAATGCTTCTTTTTCCAGATAAGTTTTTAAAGCTTCCAGCGCTTCTTTCCAACCTTCCTCGTGTGGATGTATTCCTTCAGTTTCACTTTGATTCTCCTGTGTGATCGTTAGTTCAGAGCCTTCTTCCGCAGCTTCAAAGCCAACGGTAAGCAGGTAATTACCATTTTCAAGTGCTGCATCATCAACGATCCAGTTCCAGGTATAAACCAGTTTTTGTTCTGGAATTACAGATTGATACATGCCCTCGATGGTTAATTTACCGGTGGTCTCGGCTTCACTTTCGAAATGATACGCAACTTTTCCGCCTTCCTTAATATCGTTCTCAACATTTGAAAGTGTTTTCCCTGTTGGTTTCCACCAGGCTTTCAATGCAGATTCATCTGTCCAGGCCCTGAATAATGTTGCGGTGTCAACATTAAATTTTTCACTAATTTTAATGGGTTCGTTTTTCATGTTATTGATTTAAAAGTATAATTTACAACATCAAAAAACTGGAAAAGTTCAATTAATCTAAACTTCACAGGTGGCTATTGAGTTTTAGCTTAACGAGAAAATCTTATTATTAAACCATGCGCCACCGTTTCCTAAAAAGCCGCAGCAACAAAGGTTTTCATGCTTAAACAAGATTTAAACCAAGTTCTTCGAGCCTGCTCATAATCCATACCGAGATCCCAAATAAGAAAAACCATGTTCGGTGTTAGTGTCAGAAGTTATTGTTCAGATTATTGCTAAGACACGAATTAATTCTACGGCCATTTACCATTACAGTACAAGCTCCGCATTGTCCGTGGTCACATCCCTTCTTTGTACCGTTTAATTTAAGATGTTCCCTGAGGGCATCAAGCAACGTTGTTCTGGTATCAAGTGCTAACTGCTGTTTTTCCCCATTTACAACAAACGAAACATCTGCTAAAGCAATTTTATTTGATTTGCCAGCCGTTATGCCTGTAATTTTGGTAGCAGCTATGGCAGAAATCGCTGCCGTTGTGCCAATTATCATTTCCCTACGGGACAGCTTTAAACGATTATCATTTTCCATAAATTTTTATCAGATGATTACTCTCGAAGCTGCGTTTACATTGATTTTCATATCATATGATGTTCTAGTTGTTCTCAAATTTTACGACAATATTTCCATTGCCCAAAGCCGTGGCAAGTCCGCTGGGATTGTCGACATAGCCTAGGTTTGTATAGCTGTATGACGTGTTGAAGCCTTTATAAAATAAAACAAGGGTATTGCTTCCGTAAAGCGTTAAATCGCCCACTTTGATATTTCCACCAACCGAGGCATTGGCGGGCAAACTGTTTGGCAGATCGTAATATTTTTCGTTGCCGTTCAGTTCCGTCATATTGACGGTGAGCGGCAACCTCGCCCTCAAAGCGCTCGCACTTGGATTGTCATAAAGCGTTACCGTAAATACATCGCTGCCTATTGTAATTTTCATTTTGGTGGTAGATGGGTTGGTAGTAATTAAATTTGAATCTTCATTCTCCTGGATTGAGATGGTTTCATTACCCTTTTCGCAGCTTGCCATACCTAACGACAGGGAAGCAAACAGCATCATGCTTGTTAATACGTTTTTCATCCTCCTTCTATTTTAAGTGGGTTTTAAAGAATGTTTCCAGTTTATCAAATGGGATCAGATCGGTTTTATCGTAAAGATCTACATGGCCTGCACCTTTTACATAAACCAGCTCTTTGGGCATCGCTGCTCTTTTGTAGGCGTCTTCGCTAAATTCTTTTGAATGCGCCTGGTCTCCGGTAATGAAAAGCAGTGGACGTGGAGAAATGGTTTCGATATCATTGAAAGGATAAAAATTCATGAATTTCGTATTACTGCTTAAGGTTGGTTTTGTTGTTGTTTCTTTAGATGCTCCTTTTGGCGTGTATTCCCCACGGGGCGTTCTGTAAAAATCAAAAAACTCACGCTGGATTGGATGGGTGTTTGCCTCCAATTTTAGAACTGTTCCGCCAGTGTATTTAGTTTCACCACCTGTAAATTCTGCATATCGCTGTTCCGCTGCATCAGCAATAATATGCTTCCTTTGCTCCAGGGTTTGTGAATGGTTCAGCGCATCACGGTTCGCCGATCCCATATCATACATACTCACCGTTGCGATGGCTTTCATTCGGGGATCGATCTTTGCAGCACTGATCACAAAGCTTCCACTTCCGCAAACGCCGATAATCCCGATATTATTCCTGTCAACAAATGGTCGTGTTCCCAAAAAGTCGACGGCCGCACTGAAATCTTCAGCATACATATCAGGCAAGACTGCGTTACGTGGCTCACCCTCACTTTCTCCCCAAAATGAGAGGTCGATCGCTAAGGTGATAAAGCCTCTTTCAGCCATATTCGAAGCGTACACATCGGCGCTTTGTTCCTTCACTGCCCCCATCGGATGACCGACAATAATTGCAGGGTTCTTCGTTTTTATGTTTATATTATTGGGGATGAAAACATGCCCTGCAACTTGCATTTGATATTGGTTCCTGAAGGTTACTGCATAAATGGTTACCTTATCACTCACCTTAAACGTGGTATAGTTCTTTCCTGATATTTCTTTCATCGGTATTGAATTTGATTTGGATTGTGCGACTGCCGTACCATAAGAAAAGATCGCAGTCAGCGCTATAAAAAGTAATTTTTTCATGTTAAATGTTTTTAATGAATTTTGCCGGAACTCCCCCGACAATTGTATCTGGAGCAACATCTTTGGAAACAACTGCTCCCGCGGCAACAACGGCGTTTTCGCCGATGGTTACACCCGGAAGTATGGTTGCACCCGCACCAATCCATGCATTTTTTTTGATGTGAATGGCTTTTGGAACCAATGAATGCCTGTCCTCAATTGATATTGGATGTCCTTCAGATAGCAGACTTACTTTCGGAGCGATAAATACATTGTCCTCAATGGTAATTCCGCCCAGATCCAAGAACACACAATCGAAATTGATAAATACATTTTTGCCTATCTTGGTATGCTTCCCATAATTGATATGCAAGGGCGTAAAAACCACAACACTCTCATCGATTTCCGAACCCGTTATTTGGCTTAAATAATTTCTTATTTCATCGGGATCTGCGGTACTGTTCATCTGTATCAGAAGTTTCTTGGTCGCAAAAGATTCTTCCCGCATTTCTGTATGCTTCGGGATCGTTCGATAAAATGGTTTCCCCATTGCGTAACCTCTTGAAAATATTCCTATTGCTCATTGTCCTGATTTTTATACTGAAACAAAGATAAAAGGAACTTAGAGGTATTCTGTTACATTTATTTCGCAAGTAATGTCACATATCACCTATTAATGGATAAATAAGAGTACGTTGACCCATCTGACCAGTACAACATTTGTTGCAAGTTTTAGATTGTTATATTTGATAAATGAAATGAGTTTATGAGAATCATTAACTCAAGATCCAATTCTATTAGCCTGTGTATTAGATAATGCCTCAGAAACATCCATCATTATCAAATATTGCGGGAATAATGGAAAATACACACATTCAAATTAGCTAATGGATAAGTTAACGGACTTATTGGTGTATATAACTTATTACTTGGCCGGATTATAAACTTTGTTTTTCGTGCATGATTCAATTATTTTATCAGAAATTAATGCATGACTGGATAAGCCAATCAGGTTAACCCCTTTCCGCAAATTTGTTAATCAACCGACGAGTAATTCTATAGAAAATTTATTTTTGGTTGAGCGGGGTCAACCCTTTCTGGTTTATGCAAAAAACACTTCATCAACATAAAATCGTCGAACCAATAATACGCGAATCAGTAAATAAACGACAACCCCTAGTTTTCAGGTTCATGATAAAGGGGAGCGCCAGCTGACATCTCCCCCTACCAATCATCCAACTAAAACTATTTTTGTAGCGCCTATTAAAATGAGCCTGACACAATTTATTTAATGAACCTGGACATGCAAAAAGCTAAATAATAGCTATTGTACTTCTTTTGAAATGTTTTTCTATTGCATGTTTATAATCTGTCTTTGTCCACAGATCTTATATTTTTAGATAGAGACTCAGACAAAGACAATTTTGTCAGGTTTGTTTTTCAGGTGATGAAAGCAATTCAGCTTAATTAAAGAGCTACTGATAAGCTCTTTCAGAAGCACTTAGTTTACCACTTTGACCTGACTAGCCTTGACGAGCAGTTTGACATTAAATATCATATGAGGATCCCGATACTGTCCAACTGTCATCTTGATAATCCCAAGGTTTCGCTCAACCCTCTTGTCAAAAACCTTTCTTCCGCCGATGATCACAGTTACCGGTTTATCCAGATCTACCAGCTGATCGTTGAGATTTAGTTCAAGCTCGCTAAAATCATTTTTGGAAACCAGTATTTGGTTACCCTTAATTTCTACCTCTGCTTTCTCCCCAGCTGCTGTTTTTTGAATTGAGGTAGACAGCCAGTAAAAGCGGTCCTGCAGGCGATTGTCCTGAACCCAGATTACCTTTTTTGGCAACGTGTTTCTCACAAAATTTGCCATCCACGGGATGGCTATGGTATCCCTTTTATCCATCCAGTGTGGTTTATCGGGATATAAATGAAACTCATGTGCATAGCCTCCCGGATCTTGCGCACGTAAGCTATCAAGCTTTCCGTTATACCTGGCGGCTAAAGTATTTCTGTTGTATGCGGAGTCCAGGCCACCCATAAATATGGAAAAGGGCAGATTTCGAAGATTGCGCATATCAGCATCTCCGGGATGTCCTGCCATCATGGAAGCTGCTGCAAACCTATCGGCCATGCGGGGTGCCAACTGAAACACCCCGTCGCCACCCGCAGAATATCCAAGAATATAAACTTTATCCGGATTAACGTCCTGAGAAATAACCGCATATGTGATTATAGAGTCCAGCATATTATCAATATGATCCTCATGCCACAAATTCCAGGTATTAGTCGGAGCTCTTGGTACCACCACTAAGCCTTCCTTGATGTTATAAAGCGTTCTCTGGTTTTCCCACTGCTGATTATTAACCGCAACGGGAGCCTGTCCACCACCATGCAGCGAAATATAAAGACTTCGTCCCCCGGCGGGTTTATCGCCAAAAACGCGGTAAGCAATTGCCATTTTATATTTTTCAAAAGTGATTACTCCCTCTCCCCAGGCACGTTCAGCAGCAGGCAATAGTCTTTTTTTCTCTTCATTCCATTCTTTCTGTGCAGCATTCTCAGCTTGCAGTTTAGTTAGCTTTTTTTGAGCTAAAACATCTGGGCACCAAAAAAGCATGAGCAAGCACGCGATCATTGCGCTACGAAATGGGATTAATATGTTGTTTTTCATTTTCCGTATAAGTGTTTAGTCTTTTAAAAGTTGGAGAATGCCTTCGTTTTCTATAATGAGCATTCCCTGGCGGTCAGAGGTGATTCCATCGTCCAACAAATAGGTATATTTCGGTATAGTACCGTTCATGATGGTAGGCAAATACTTAAATTGTATGTTCCCGTTATTTTTCCTGAGTTCCTCACCGACTTCAATAATATGAGTAGAGATAACAAAAACAGTGTTTTGATACTTCGAAAAAGCCTTGGTAACCAATAAGGTTCCATCATAAGCATCCTTAACATTGGTGCCTTTGAAAAGTTCATCAAAAAGGACCACAAAACTTTTCCCCGAGGCTACATTAACCGCCGCTTCCTTTACCCTTAACACCTCCGCATAAAAGTGGCTATGTCCCATTTCCAGATTATCTGCCATGTTGATAGAGGAAAACAGGCCGTCTCTCACTGAAAAACGCATAGATTTTGCTGCAATCGGGAATCCAAGGTGCGCCAGATAGACAGCAATTCCAAAAGATTTCATGAGTGTAGATTTTCCAGCCATATTTGCTCCAGTCAAAAAAACCATGTTTTCAGGTTCGCTGAAACGCAGGTGATTGGCCACGCCTTTGGGCAATGCCGGATGGCGAAGTGAATCAATTTCCATGGTGTTATCCGTTGCATTTAACGATTCGGCATAGGAAAAGTTATTCAACGCGGCGACTTTGGCTACTGCAGTGTAAACATCCAGATGAAATAGTGTCTCCAATAGCAATAACATTTCTTTCCGTAAGCGCTGTCTCAACATAAAGTCAAACTCAGCGATCTGATATAGCGGCATTTCGTTTAGCACTTCGTTTCCAATTAGCTTACCTAAACGCGTATCTTCAAGTACAGTCTTCAAGTTTGCGATCAGGTCATCCAGCGAAGAAGAAGATCGATCCTGGTATTTATTCAAAAAAGCATTGGTGGTATTCAGGATGGAAAGCATAGCAGTTAAACCCTTTACAAGATTATCATACTGCTGCTCTCGTAAAAGAACCCCTCTGATTTTTTTGCTGTAAACTTTAACAAGTGAGATAAAATAGAAATCATTATTCTCTTCAGCTAAGTAGTCATCTGCATCCTTAAAATGATCGCTATTAAATGGAAAGTCTAAACCACTTTGTTGTATGTACTGAAAAATCCCACTGCGTTTATTGATATTTTCAGCGTCTGTAAACGGGGCGTTAAACATTTGCTGCAGAAGTTTTTCTCCGCCTGCAGTCTTTACCTTATTGAATAAGCTGAATATCGAACCGGATCTGTATTTACCCGATAAGTTAAGATCACTCCGGGTTTGTTTGTCTATTATAAAACTCATATCAGCCTTGTTTATTCTGCTCCAGTCCAGATTCTAGAATTTCCAAAATTCCTTCATTCATAATAATTAAAAGTCCGTGTCTATCTGCAGTCAGCCCTTGCTGTATCTTATAAGAATACGAGGGCATATTTTCCTGCATGCTTGTGGGTAAATAAATGAAATTGATACCATTGCATCTTTCCATCAAAACTTCTCCGGCTTCGATGATGTGGGTAGAAATCACAAACATACTATTTCGTTTAAGCGAGAACGCCTGAGTAAAGGCGATAGTTGCCTCACAGGCATCTTTTACATTTGTGCCGCGAAACATTTCATCAAAAAGCACAAAGAGGTTTTTACCGGATTTTAACTCAGCTGCAATTTTTTTCACTCTTAAAACTTCTGCATAAAAATGACTCGCACCCATCCCGAGGTTGTCAGGCAGGTTGATAGTGGTATACATCCCATCCAATACGGAAAATTCCATTTTTTCGGCCGGAACAGGAAAACCCATGTGTGCAAGAAAAAGCGCAATACTGAAAGACTTCATAAAAGTCGATTTACCTGCCATGTTAGCGCCAGTCAGGAAGACCACATTAAGATCGCTTCGCATCGTGATAGAATTGGCTACAGCCCGATCTATATGGGGATGAAAGAACCCCTGCACATCCAAAACCCGCCTGTCCATCGGCAAGGCTTTCGCAAATACAAATTTCCTTTCTGTCGCTACTTTAGCAATCGCGAAATAGGCATCCAACTGATACACAAAATCAAGGACGAGGAAAACCTCTTCTCTGTGAAGGAATCTAAAAAATTCGTCATAAGCAATGAATTCCCTGGCAGAGGGGCCTCGTCCACTGTGCAGCTGGAGAATGCTGGAAAAATCCGGATCGTTTAAAATATTTGCAATAAAATTAAACCTGTCGGCAAATGGATGTTCGAATACCGTCTCCTGAAGTTTGAGAAAATCGCGTAATTGTCCCAGCAATTTAATTAAAGCGGCAATTCCCTGATGAATTAAAGCCGTATCCGAATCTAGGGCAACTAAGTTGTTGATCCGCGAAGTAAGCGAATCTTCTTTAGCCGACAATTTGGTCCGTTCATCCTTCATCCTGATATAAGATTCGATCGGATCGAAATGATCCAGACTTATCGGAAAATCCCCTCCGGATAATTGCAGGTACTGGATAATGGCGGCCCTGCTATTTATTTTTTGGACATCTGTAAGTGGCGAGCGAAACATTTCCTCCATGACACCTCCCCCTCCTCGAGTCTTCGTTTTATTAAAGATTTCGAAGATAGACTTCTGACCTGGTCGGCCAAAGATATTCAGGTCATCCAATGTTTGCTGATCGGTTTGAAAAGACATATTTATTTTCTTTTTCTACGAATTAATATCAAACTGCCACAGGCCAACAACATACCCGGCACAACCCATAGCAGTATTATTTTGATTAATTTAACCTGATCTTTTGCTAAGAAAAGAACGGTATCCTGCGGCGACGGCCTAAAGCTGCTTATCGGGAATGCGCCATAACTCAACCAACTGAATAGTCCGGTGTTAAACACGAAATTTGCTGTCCTCATATTAAAGCGGTTTAGCTCTGCATTTGACATTAGATCTGCATCAGAAAGAACAATAATGCGCTGATCTTTCCCTTTTACGTTCCTCCTTAAGCTTAGCGCAAGTGGCAGGGATTTCTTTAGGTCGCCTTTTGCAGGCTCGAATTCAACCACTGCCGAGTCATTCAAAAACTTATCTCTTTTTAGCCAGCTTCTGCCCGGGTCGGTTACCAATAAGGGATTGATAACAAAATCACTGTGATTCTCGACCGAAAGTGCTCCAGCTGATGGCATAGACACCACAACACTATCCTGATGCACTTTTGCCAATGGCAGAAACATCCCTGCAGCTGCTCCTGTTAGAAAAGGTGCGGCGAGATCAGGCTGAAGTTGCTTACTCTGTTGAACGATGGTACCTTGCATAAACTGAACGCCCATTTGCTGCAGAATCGGATTCAGAATACTTTGTTTACCCGGTTCTCCCGATAACATTAAGTTTCCGCCATTATCAATGTACGTCTGCAAATTTTTCAATGCTGAAGAATTAAGCGCAACTTTTGGATCTGCAATCACTAGCGCAGAAATTCCTTGCGGAACGGCTGTGCTCGACAGGGCGATGGTATCCACATCAAAACCTTGATTCAACAAAGAACTTCGAAAAGTTTTAAGATTGGTAAGGGCCTGGTATTCCCGATCGCCAATTTTATTGATATTACGCTCCAGTTCTCCCGTTGCAAAAAGAATTCTGGGCATTTTTGCCTGAAGTAGTCTTTTCAAGGCAGCTGAAACTTCGGTTTCAGACGGCCAGTGATCGTTATCAGGAAAAATCCGTAAAAAAGTTTTGCGCCCCTTATATTTTAACTGCATGATGTAGAAATTGGGCTCCTTTGAAAGGTCAATATTTTTTCGGATTTCTTCCGGAGTTTTGAAATCGTCGAGGTTCAGGTTCAGATTTTCAGCCACCTTTGCCGCTACCTGAGTAAGGGTCTTGCCTTTATTACCATTCATAACCCCTCCACCTTGCGCAAGCGTGTCATAATACATCACCGTTTTAAGCTCGATATTATGTTTGAAACGGACGTAAGGCAACCATTGATTAATATTTTTCTGGTACGATTCAGGATTTCCATCTTCCATAAAGCCGCCAAATAGATTCATATATCCGGTAACTTCTAAAGGTTCATCTCCAAGTTCACGAATAATCTGCTGAGTGGAAGGTTTAAGGGTATTGGTTTTATTAGTTGTCACATCAAAATAAATGATCAACTGGGGAATTGAACTAATGTATCCGATTGCAATGGTAGTGATCACGATTAAGCTATACCGCAACACCTTTGCTGACGCAGACGTAGTTTCCATCCCCGATTTCAACTTGTAGATCGTTAAACTCACAAAAAGAAAGATGATTGCAAAAAAGTATATTATCCCGTTACTCGTAATCAATCCTGCAAGCATCCAGTCGGTACGGCCGGCTACAGATAAGAAATAGGTTACATCCCTTAAAAACGGAATACCCTTCCAAAGGCCGGAAACGTTATATAAAATTCCAAAAGTTACAAAAGTGCATACTGCAGCTACAATCTGGTAAGTAGTGAGCGAAGACATGAATAAGCCAATTGCCGAATATGCGCAAAGTAACAGGAAAAGACCAAGCACGCCACTCATTAACATTCCTACATCTGGAGACTTCACAAAAAAGCAGCTTAAAATGATATATAGGGAGACAATACTTACCATTACAATGCTCATGACCATCATAGCGGTAAACTTCCCTAACACGATATCGCTTACTCTGATGGGTGAGGAATAAAGTAACTTGATAGTACCACTGCTTATCTCGCGGCTAATCAATCCCATGGTAAGTAGTGGAAGATATAGATAAAGGTTTCCCATTACCGTGGAAAATACTCCGTTAGCGCCGGAGAAAATCTGGGCTATAATACTGAACGGGATTTTATAGCCGCCTTCCTGCACCTGTACCATTCCTTCTACCCCTTTCACAAAGACCAGGCCGCATTGGACCATAAAAATGATGATGAGGAACCACGCAATTGGAGAATAAAAAAGCAGCTTCAACTCTGTTCTGGCGATTCTGAATATTGTTTTCATTAAGAATATGTTAAGGGATTAATGTTGTGAAAGTTGTTTAAATATTTCCTCGACCGAGTTTTTTTCAAGAGTGATTTCCTGTAAACGCCAACCATTGTTTACGCTTTGAGTTACGATCGTCTCTGTAATTTCAGGCTCTCCACTAAAAAAGAGGCGAACAAGCCTGTCATTGAGTAATTCAACCCTCATGATCCCCTGAATAGCCTCGAGTTCCGCGATATTGGGCATATTGTTCAAATGAACGAGCATACTGTGGGGTTCGATGTAGTTGTTGAAAGCATCCATTGTATCTTCGAAAACTATTTTGCCGTTTTCAATCATTTTGATATCCCTGCACAGCAACTGAACCTCAGAAAGTATATGGGATGAAAAAATTACTACCCTGTCTTTCGCTATTTCTCTGATCAGTGAACGCACTTCTATAATCTGATTTGGATCCAGGCCATTCGTTGGTTCATCTAAAACCAGTACATTCGGCCGATGGACAATGGCCTGAGCGATTCCAACACGTTGGCGGTACCCTCCAGAAAGGTTTTTTAGCAAACGGCTACTGAAGTGACTGATGCCGCAACGGTCTTTTGCCTCTTCTACAGCATCTTTTTTGATCTTGCCAGACATGTTTCTCAGCGATGCACAATAATTCAGATATTCATCAACCGTTAAGTCCAGATACAATGGTGGATTTTGTGGAAGAAACCCAATTTCCATCTTGGCCTGCATGGGGTCGTCCCGAAAATTAATACCATTAATATATACGGATCCCTCTGTTTGATTTAGTGATCCGCAGAGGATATTCATTGTGGTGGATTTACCTGCCCCATTTGATCCCAGCAAGCCTACGATACCAAAGTCGGAGATTTCTATATTGATATCACGTATCGCCCAGCTACTACTGTAACGATGTGACAGATGCTCTATTTTTACTATACTTTGTTTCATAATTTTAATTTTTGGACATAAGTATCCTTTATCTATGGTTATCTACCCACAGATAAAACCTTATACCTTTATTTACTCCGGGTTTTGAATAATTTCGGGATTCTGGTTAACGATGATAGAAGAAAAAGGGAAAACGTATCCGTTGCTATTTGGAAGCAATGTATAGGTCTGCCCGGCAAATTCCCTGATGAGCGGTTTCGCAAAAAGAGCATCTTTATTTAATCTTTTCTGGTCAAACCATCTAAGCCCCGTTCCAAAGAACTCCCTCCTACGCTCATCAACGACTAACTGCAGGGCTTGCTGGCTGTTTGCGGCAGCAAGTGATATCAGGTCTGCAGGTTTGAACCGGAATTTTCGGAGATCATTGAGTATTTTCACCGCGGCGTCCGTTTGTCCCAGGCGTGCCAGACACTCGGCTCTTATTAACCAGGTATCACTTGTAGTTAGCCCCACAGATGCCGGATCTACCCCTGCCCCTGCAAAAAAACCTCTTCCCGAAAAATTTGGATAAAAATTTGTGGCATTTCCGGGTCTGGTGAATAGCGTATATCTGAGATCCTTGGTACCGAGTAAAGTAAGCAGATCATTACTTAACTGTAGCGCTCCATAACTGATTCTTGGAACTTTACGCAGGAGCACTTCCTTGTTTTGCAACAGGTTAGGGAAAGCGACGGTGATAAACTGATTATAATCTGTCAGTTCGCCAAAAAGTGCAGTCGATTTTTCTGCGGCATCCAAAGCCGATTCATACCGGCGCATGTTGAGATAAACCCTGGAGAGCAAAGCGTAGGCCGCTGCACGATTGGGTTTTACAGAGTTGACCTGGTTGATCGGTATCAACGGTATCGCAATCTCAAGATCTTTTAAGATCTGCGTATATACTTCGGCTACCGTGGCTCTTTTAAGATTCACAAAAAGTTTGGCTTCCAACAATAACGGAACACCAGGATCCTGGTCTGCCGTGGCCTGGTCATATTGTTTTGAATAGGAATTCACCAAGCTAAAATAGGTGAAAGCACGCTGAATGAGTCCTTCAGCGTAAATGGCATTTCGTTCATCGGGTGTACCGCCTTTACTTTCTAAAACTCCTGCGATAACGGTGTTGAATGTATAAAGGGCCTTATACATGGTGTTCCAATCAAAATCGTCAGTTTTATCTGTGTAAAATGGTTTTCGCCAGGTATAGGCAGCAACTCTCGATGGATCAAAAGCTACATTCTGTTGAACAGCCGGATCGTTGAAACTGATGTCATCGCTACCCAAAACTGCCGGGAGCCCACAACCGATGCCCGAATCGTTGATATTGTTCATTAATAAACGGTAGTCGTTTGTATATACCAACACCCGTTGCCCTTGAACGGGAACATCTTCTACATAT
The DNA here is from genome assembly GCF_979258665.1 of Pedobacter sp. AC163. Taxonomy (NCBI): domain Bacteria; kingdom Pseudomonadati; phylum Bacteroidota; class Sphingobacteriia; order Sphingobacteriales; family Sphingobacteriaceae; genus Pedobacter; species Pedobacter sp. AC163. The sequence continues at coordinate 1,412,203 of NZ_OZ409872.1, forward strand.
TTGCGGCAGGAGAAAAGTGCCATGGTTAATACAGCGATCAAAAACATTTTTAATACGCTTATAGTCTTATCTTGATGCATTATAAACTCAGATTAAGTTGAAAAGAATAGGTTCTTACAGGAGCCAATTGATATGTCGTGCTTGCACTATACAAGTAATCAGGGTCAATCCCTTCTTTATTAGCCGCCCATATCATACCTAGATTGCGACATATAGCCGACGCCGTTAACCCCTTGATTTTAAGTTTGGTTGCAAGGTGCTGAGGAAGTGAATAGGAAAGTCTTATCTGCTGAAGCTTTACATTGCTTCTACTACGTACCAGCAAATCAGAGTTAGCATAACGCTCTACGCTGGAATTATAATTGAATCCCATTGAATAATCAGCATTAATCCCAGGAACATTTGTATTGGCTTCATCTCCAGGATTTCTCCACCGTTGTGCGAGATCTCCTGCACGGCTCACAAAGGCACCTAACACGTCAATGGAGGGTTTGCGAAATACGCCACCGAGCTGGTATTGGAATTGAAAGCCAAGATCAAATTGTTTGTAGGTAAAGTTTGTATTATAGGCACCAAACCAGGGAGATGCCGTTCTTCCAGAATATGCTTTTATATCGTAGTAAGGGAAATCCCAGGTATTATAATATTTACCGGGAACTTTAGGATCTTCGATAAGCGTTTCTCCTTTATTATCAAGACCTGCAAATTTGTACGAGAATAAAAAATCAGTTGGATAGCCGTCATGGATAATCTGACCCTGCGAAACATCTTCATTGCCAATTGGCAGTTTAAATCGCTCATCATGAACTACATTGGTATTATAGGAAAGGTTAACACTGTTGTTCCATGTCCACTCTTTAGAGCGGATCAATGCGAATGACAAGCCTAGATCAACCCCTTCGCCATCAAGCATGGCTGCATTAAAAATTGTATTAGAAAAGCCATAGGTAGCATTTATAGGCAGTTCATAAAAAATATCAGTGGTTTTCTTTTTATAGTATTCCAGGGTTCCTGAAATCCTGTTCTCAAACAAGGAGAATTCGATACCGTAATTAAGCATTTTTGTTTTTTCCCAAGCCAGATTCTCTCTTGCAGGCCGGTTTATGCCAGCTGACGGTAACCCTGTATAGGCGTTGGTACCGAGAAGATCAATCACTGTAACCGGGGCATAACCCTGAGGGGCGTTACCAGTAAAGCCAAGGGTGAACCTTGCAGACAGACCACTCAGCCAGTTGATATCTTTAAAAAGATTCTCTTGTTTGATATTCCAGCTAACTCCTGTTGACCATAAAGGTATTGCTCTTTTACGTCTTTCTACCCCTAACAGGTTTAAATCATCAAAGCGTGCACTTCCCGAAATGGTGTATCTGGTATTGAAGGTATACGAGCCATTTGCGTAATAGGAAAGTGCTCTGGTTGTCCTTTCGATAACTGGCCCTGATGTTGCACCGATAACGGGCCTTTGACCAAATATGTCCAGATAACTTACGCTTGGGTTAACGGGCGAATAGGAATTTATTTCCTTATTGTACCCATATCTAGCCTCACTGCTGCTTTTGTTAAAAACTTCCCGAATCTCATTACCGATGACAATGTTAATTTCATGTTTATTGTCCCAGTTTTTACTTGCGTTTAATTGTCCCCTTAAATTATAGCTTCTTACCAGGGAATTATTAAGGTCGAGTTTCCCTCCATTCGGAATACCATAAACCAGTCTGCCGAGGTTATTGATGCTAGTACCACGGTTAACAAGGATACGGGCCTCATAGCTTTCCGGCTCTTTGTAATTTTCCCGTTCATTGAAATTTCTTCCTATATTACCCGAAAGGGATAGACTAAGCCACGATGTAATTTTTCCAGTAATATCGACGTTAAGTCCGAGATTATTGGTCGTATTTAAAGTGTTATTATAATTCAGCTCATCGATAGGCGAATACTGAAATGGAAGATATCCTAGCCTTTCGAAATTCCTTGCCTGAGCGGGAACCATGAACACATCGTAATAAATGTTTGTCCCATCGGCATTTTTCAGCATATCGTAAGGGCGAAGGCCTAACCCCGACATGCTCATTGCCTGAGCTGATGCCGGATTGGTTTGATCTGTTGTATTGGCATAACTTATTGAGCTATTGATGGTAACCGCCCCTTTAAAAAGTACTGATGATGACCCCAGATTAAAAGAATAGCCCTTATTTTTATTTGCTTTATATACCCTATCATCGGTGTAGTAGTATCCAGACATGTGGTAAGAACTGTTAACTCCACCACCAGATAGTGATAACGTATATTGTCTGGTTGCAGGTCGTTGAAGTAGATACTTGTCAATTTGATCACTATTATCATTTTGGGCAAGGGCGGCAAGTTCAAGATTCATTTGTGTTTCTGAAATCTCTCCACGTTTGTTTCTGAATATAATGGCCTGAGCTTGTGTATTGTTTGCTGCACGAAACGATGATGGCACCGGATCCATAAAAATATTGGCATTGATTAAGTCTTTTTCCAGCGCAATATAATCTGTGATAGACATCATTTGTCCGAAATCCGTTCGGGGCTTAGCACTTGTGCTATAGGTGGTGGTAAAATTAACGGCAGGAGCAGAATTCTTTTTGCCTTTCTTAGTGGTAATCACGATCACACCATTAGCGGCCTGAATGCCCCATATTGATGATGCAGCGGCATCTTTTAAAAATGTCACTTGTTGAATATCCTCCGGATTAAGTAAATCCAAGGCACCTTTAGCAATTGAAATCTGCGATGGAAATCCATCAACTACCAGCAATGGTTCAACACTAACCTGGGTATACTGCCCTACAATTGTAGAGATGCCCCGAATGTTTACCGTACCGTTCCGGCTTTGCCCTGCTATTGTTTTGGTAGAAATATTTACTCCCGGAACCAGTCCTTGCAGCCTCTCCAGTAAGCTAATCGTCGGAAATTTGGCAAGCTCCTTTGCGGTGACTATACCAAATGAGCCGGTCGCACGATCTTTGTTTAAATCCTGATAACCTGTGCTAACCACGGCGACTTCCTCCAGCACTGCAGTAAGGGGTTTCATCGCAATAGCAACGGTTTTTTGTCCAGTTAAAGTAAGTGTATCAGATTTATAACCAATAAAACTAGTCACCAAGGTTTCCTTTCCCGAAAGATTCAGAAAAGAAAATGTCCCATCAGGACCAGTTCTTGCCGACTGCTTCGTTCCAAGGACCGAAACATTTGCCCCTCCCATTGGCTCCCCTTTTTCATTCAGAACCAATCCCCTGATATCGATTTTAAAAAATACTGCGGAGAGGCGATCTAGAAACGAACTCTCTTTTTTAAGTACAATAACCATCTTATCCTGGATTTCAAATTTGAGGGGTTGCTCCTTGGATATGATCTCCAGCACCTCGGGAAGGTCGAGATTTTTTACCCTGATATTGATCGGCTGGATCGATCTGAGTAAATTTGCATCGGCTACAAAATCAAAGCCACTTTGATTTTTTATCTTTGAAAAGATTTGTGTAATCGATGCATTTTTTTCTGAAAGGGAAATTTTTTGAGCAAATCCGGCAGCGGAGACCTGCATCAAGGTTGCTAACAGAAACACGCTGGTTAATCGCATAGTGAGCAAGATTTTATGGTATACCAGATTAGGCATACCTAGATTTACGGTATATTTTCTATACATTAGCTTTAGTTTGGTTTGTCAGTGTACCTCTACTTTCCACGGGAAAGGCATACTGTAGGTTTAGTTGATAGCTTTGTTTGTCGGCGAATGCCAAACTATTCCAGGTCCCTGGTTCGGGGATCTGGCTTATTTACTGAGTTAATTCGTTACGTACACCCTCCTTCCTTCAATTTTAAAGTGAACTAATTTAGTAGTTTCCAAAGCCTTAAGTATCTGGCTTATATTTTTTGTTCTTGAAACATTGCCAGAGAAATTGCCTTTGGGAATCTCTCCAGGATAGATAACCTCGATATTATACCAGCGAGATACATCACGCATGATCTCCTCGATATTACTACCATTGAAGATGAAATCCCCATTTTTCCAGGCTAGTGGCACATCGGTGTCAACACTGCTGATATTAAGTTTCTCTTCGCTTAAAACGGATTGTTGCCCAGGAGCGAGAACAACCTCATCTTTATAGGCTATTTTTGATTTTGCGTTCCAGGTAGAAGCCATGTAAGAGATTTTAACCCTCCCCTCTGCCAGCGTAGTGATTTCCCTTGGATCATTGCTATAGGCTTTCACATTAAAGTATGTTCCTAAAACCTGAACCTCTTGATTAGCTGATTTTACAATAAATGGATGTTTTTCATCCTTTGCTACCTCGAAATAAGCCTCTCCAACCAGTTGAACTGTTCTACTCTTCAGATTTTTGAAAGAGGAGCTGAATTTTATCGATGAGGCTGCATTCAGCCATGCTGTGGAACCATCCGGTAATTTGACACGAAAGGTCTGAGCATTTGCTGTTTTTAGCATATTTAATCCTTCTCCATCTGAAATCTGCTCATTATCCATGTTATAGATAATTTCTCCAGATCGACTTTTAGATATCCTTACTCCTGATTCAATTGCAATTTCTCCATTGTTCACTTCTGAGAGATTAATACTCTTTCCGTTTGCCAGTATTAACGTAGCGCCGGTTTTCCCAGGAGGGATATCTTTTTTTGAAGCAATTGAGGTGGTGATATTTTCCTTCTCTGTAAAATAATTAAAAACCAGATATAGGGATACGATTAATAAGGCGCCGATGAATGAAGCTGCAATAGCTATACGAGGGAAAATTTTTCTGATAGTCTGACGACCCTGAGGCTGTTCAATAATATTTTTAAAGATCTGCTGCGAACGAAACTCATCAATTTCGATAAGTTGTGATTCACTCAACTTGAAATCCGTATCGAGCAATCTAAAAAGTTTGTCTTGAGTCAGGTCCTCATCCAGAAGATTGCTGAATTCCTCCACCTCTGCCAGAGTAGCTGTCTTGGAAAAGAATTTCCTATATAAATAAATTATTCTTAAGTCTTCTTGCTCTGGCATAATTTAAGTGGGCGCAGACTGCCCTTTTTATATATAATCCATGAGAACGCTTTTAGGGGGTATGGAAAATGAAAAAAAAATCAGATTAATCTGAAGATCACTAATAATGCAACAATATCGGTATGCGTTTTAAGATATGCCCTAAGAAAACGGAGTGCCAATTTCATATAGCTTCGTACGGTTTCTACACTCAAATTCATCTGTTGCGCAGCCTGTTCGTACTTAAGGCCTTGTATATGGCAGAGCTCGTAGACCATTTTCTGTTGAGCAGGCAAAAGTGCTATCCCCTCGGTGAGTATTTTTCTGGTATCTGCCAAAAGAATCTCTTCCTCCGTTTCATTATGTTTCTCTGTCCACGCCTTTCCCATTGCAAGCTCAGTTCTGGCTTCAAGTACTTTGCGCCTCAGTATCTGAAAACTCTGGTTTTGGGCCAGGGTGAGGAGATAAGCCGATATGTTGCTATCAGGCCTCAGGCTTCCGGCATTTTGCCAAAGCTTTAGCATCACCTCTTGAAGAACCTCTTCTGCCAATACTTCAGACTTTAATATATAAAAAGCCTTATTGAAAACTTTTTTTTTATGCAGTTCATAAAGAAGCTTGAATGCATGTTGATTTCCTTGTGCTACCTGACGCAACAATTTATATTCATCAACGACTGGCTTGGTATGGATGTGCATGAATAATCAAATATACAGGATTAATTTGAATGCATTAAGCGAAAACACGGCCGGCCGCTCCATTCACTAATTGATTCACTCAAGCCTGATGATAAATTGGTTTGCCCACTTTGTCCTTTTTTAACTTTTTTTTCCTGTATGTCAGATCAGAAGTCATTTCATTTGAAGGAATATTGCCAATGAGCATTTTAAACTGACCGCCTTGGCCAATGCTAATCAGGTTAAAAGCCAATATTACACTAGTTGCATACGCCTTTCTGCTTGCAATCGGGTAATTTTTTATGTAGTATTGATTAATGAATCCCTATCATCGCCATCTCAAGAATTTTTTACTATCCTTGTTTACCCTGATAGGCGTTTTCTTGAGCCAAATTGCGTTTGCTCAAAGTAATAGTCCGTTGAAAACGAAATCGGACAGCGTAAGAGTTAAGACAGAAAGTTTTCTCGAGAAAATGCAGGCATTTGCCAAAAAATCGGAAAAGGAAAGCAAAGAGGATTTTAAGACAGACAATATCTCGCTCATACAACTCAAAGTCATTAATGAGATTCGCGTAAACACAGAAAATGCAAAGGCGTTTCTGAAAACCTCTCAAGATACTTCCGTTATAACAAATCACCTAAAAGATCTTAAATCTGTATTCAAGATAGCGTCTGATGGTGTGTTTATTAATATGGGTTCGATACAAACCTACCGAAACCTTGCTTCTACGAAGCGAATTCTAAGGGAGCTTTTACAGACCACAACTTTAATAAAGAGAAACCTCGATACCAGACAAAAGTCTTTTACCGCATTTCATTACAAACTTGATTCTCTGTCGTCTATTCCTGAGCTTTTCGCTTTCCCAAAAGACTCTTCCTCAGTAGTTGATTATTTAAAAACACTTGGAACTGCTGCCTATGAAACAGCTCCTTTGGATTCTATCCTAAAGGCTCGGAGTTTGCAGGTGCAGAAACAGCTGAATACCTATAATTTAGCAATTAGTCAACTTACCAATAGTATTGAACAGGTGGAGCAGTACGAGCGTAACATGACCTATAATTCATTGGCCCGCGAATTACCAAACATCTGGCAGCATCCGAAACACTTTCGTCACTTCAAAGAGATCATTAGCTTTTCCATTGAAAAGAATCTGCTCACTTTAAAATATTATGTGGGCAATAATATAGGTAGGCTCTTGCTGATTTTTTTATTGACTACCTGTTCTTTCTTATATCTCAGGGCATTAAAAAATATTTATAAACTTAAAGGTCTTCTCAAAAGTGACTTGGATGGTCAGCTCGCCATCCGCTACCCATTATTATCGGCAATGGTAATTGTGTTAAGCCTATTCCAGTTTATCCTCATCTCACCTCCATTTATACTTAGTTTAGTTATCTGGATAATCAGTGCTATTTGTCTTACCATTTTGTTTAGAAATTTCATCACCAGCTATTGGATGAAGGTGTGGCTGTTCATGGTGGTGGTACTTTTGGCTGCCTCATTTGGTAATATTTTACTTCAGTCGTCCCGCGATGAACGTTGGTTTATGCTCGGTTTCTCAATATTGGGTGCAAGTGCAGGAGTAGTTATACTTCTGCAAAAAAGGTATGCTGAGCTGAAAGAAAAATGGATCTGTTATTCCATTGGTATCATGGTCGCATTTGAACTTATTTCTGCTATCTTCAATATCTATGGCCGTTTCAATCTTTCTAAAACATTATTCCTGGTCGGATTTTTAAATGTAGTTATATCGATCATTTTCCTTTGGGTGGTCAGATTAATCAACGAAGGACTTCTCCTGGCATTCGATGTTTATACCGTGCAGGATAGAAAACTTTTTTATCTGAATCTGGGAAAGGTTGGCAGCAAAGCTCCGACTATTTTATATTTCCTGTTAGTAGTGGGATGGCTAGTGCTCATGGGCCACAATTTCCCACAGTTTGATCTCCTTTCCAGGCCATTGCTTAACCTTCTGGAGAGCGAACACCGCATAGGAGATTATAGCTTTAGCATTAATGGACTTTTGCTATTTTTCGGCATCATGGCCATAGCAGTCATCGCATCAAAAATTGTTTCATTTTTCACCTCGGATGACCATCTTGTAAATAGTAGAAACGGGCAATCTGTTAAAAAGGGTTTAGGTAGCTGGGTGCTCTTGGTGAGACTTGTGATACTTTGCACAGGCTTGTTTCTAGCACTGGCTGCCGCAGGTATTCCACTTGACAGGATTACCATCGTCATTGGTGCTCTGGGGGTAGGAATTGGTTTTGGTTTACAGACTTTAGTGAACAACTTAGTCAGCGGGTTAATCATTGCATTTGAAAAACCGGTAAATGTTGGCGATCTGGTGGATGTGGATGGCCAGGGAGGAACAATGAAATCAATAGGATTTCGCAGTAGCGTGATTACCACTTTTGATGGTGGGGATCTCGTGATGCCAAATGGCGATCTTTTGAATTCGCATTTAATGAACTGGACACTCGCCGGAGGAAGAAAACGAATGGCCATCAATATTGGTGTAGACTATGAAACAGATCTCAGAAAGTGTAAGGCGTTAATTATTGAAATTCTGGAAAGTGAAGATAGGATTTTAAAAAACCCGAAGCCTGTTGTCCAATTTGAATCATTTGGAGAAAATGCTATTGATCTTAATATACTGGTTTGGACAAGAACCCTGAAGGAAAATGGCTCAACAAAGAGTGACCTGATCATCGCCATAAATGAATCTTTTAGGCAAAACAGCATTAAAATTCCATTCAGCCAGCAGGAAATTTATTTACATAAGACAGAGGATTCTTAAATTTAATGGCCGAGAATTTTTAAAGTGATATAATGAATAGCAGATTCATTTAAGCCATTCAGGGCAAATGACAACTTCAACTGCAGCGAAAAAAAAAACTGCAAACAGAAAAAGTCATAAAAAACGAACGTAAAATAATTTACCGATTGAACATTGATATTTTCGCCCAATTGTACAAATCTTCTATCTTATTTACGTTTAAAACGATTAAAATTATGGGCTTATTCAACAGTAATTTTAGGTTGGTAATCAAACTCAATCAACCCTTAACCAATTATTCTTATTATGAAATCATTTAATATTCTATCAATCATAGTAGCTGCACTGATCATATCTTCATGTGTGAGACATGAGGGCACAGACCAAAAGAATCAGGAAGTTCAATCTGAAACAGTTGAGATTGAAAAACAGGATATACTCATAACTGAACCATTATCTAAACAAGAGCAAACTAAATTAAAGCCAGAAGATGTTGTAAAAAGGTTAATGGATGGAAATAAAGATTTTGTAGAGGATAATCTTACTGTAAGAAACACTGCTGAACGGGTAAGAAAAGCATCTTTAGGCCAATATCCCAAGGCGGTGATTCTCTCCTGTTTAGATTCCAGAGTTCCAGTCGAAGATGTTTTTCATAGTGGAATCGGAAATTTATTTGTGGCAAGGGTTGCAGGAAATATTGTTAACAACGATATTCTAGGAAGTATGGAGTACGCATGCAAAGTTTCGGGAGCAAAAGTGGTATTTGTTTTAGGACATGAATATTGTGGCGCAGTAAAATCTGCTATAGATGGTGTTAAACTCGGAAACATAACCGGCTTACTTGAAAGAATAAAACCTGCGGTATTTAAGGTAGCAAAAAACTTTACACCTAAAACAGATTCCTCTGATGCCAGATTTGTTGAAGATATATGTGAAGAAAATGTAAGACAGGCGATTATCGAAATCCGGAAAGGGAGTCCCATCCTGAAAGAAATGGAAGACAAAAATCAAATTTTAATAGTTGGAGGTGTATATGACATGAAAACCGGAAAGGTTTCAATGCTTGACTTGAACTAAATAATAAAAAGTTCAAGATACCAAAAGGATTGGCGGGTACAAAGAAAGAATTTAAGCTATCAAACCAACTTTCGAACTTTCAAAATCTGAAAACTTATAATTCATTTAGAAAACTATAATCAATAACCTGAACTTTAATCAAAGTGCTTTATATAAATCGAACCCAAAATGAGAATAATAGCATTGCGTCAAACAAAGCCTGTACTTGGAAATTTTATGCTATAGACTTAACATTTCAATGGTAGTTGTTCAATAAACAAGTGATGTAGTTAACTTATCAAAGTAAAATATCGGAAACGATGTTAGCAAAGCAGCTACTCATCATTTAATTAAAACATATTAGATGCTATTTAGAACTCACGCACCTAAATCCGGTATGTTCAAGGCCGGTATCAGTCGAAGTTTTCATTCTCGAAGTAACTTTATAGCCCTCACAATAGGATGCGTTGCACATAAAAGAACCTCCGCGAACAACTTTTTTTGGTACGCTTGGTTCCATTGGATCAAAACTATCTGATGGGCCAATTGGATTTGTAGCTGATCCACCAACCGTTTTATAATAATCTGAACGGTACCAATCACTGCACCATTCCCAAACATTTCCGGCCATATCAAACAAACCATAACCATTTGGCTTGAATTGTTTTATAGGCGCAAGGCCTCCAAAATTATCCCAGTTTGTATTGCTAATTGGAAAATTTCCCTGCCATGTATTGGCTTTTGCAGCGCCTTTCTCAACATTCTCATTTCCCCACGGATATAGGCTCTCTTTCAAACCGCCTCTTGCTGCATATTCCCATTCCGCTTCGGTAGGCAAACGCTTTCCAGACCATCTACAATAAGCCATCGCATCATCCCAGGAGATATGAACAACTGGATAATTATCTTTTCCATTGATATTGGTTTTCGGTCCATGGGGATGTTTCCAATCAGCTCCTTTAATCCAGCGCCACCATTGAGCAGCATTATCCAAACCATCAATCGATTGAGGTTGATAAAACACCAGTGATGCGGCAACAAAAACACTATCTGGTGGCTTTGGAGTTCCTGCAGGCAGTTGTTTTTTCATTTCCTCCCAAACTGGTTTCCGTTCTGCAGTTGTTATATATCCCGTTGCATCCACAAACTTTCTAAATTCTGCATTGGTTACTTCACTAACATCCATCCAAAAAGAGGATAGTTTGACCTTGTGTTGTGGGTACTCATCTTCTCGTCCTTCTTTATCCTTAGCGCCCATATTGAACGTTCCTGCAGGAATCAGAACCATGCCGCGATGACTAACTTTATTGGCAACAAAACTTGAGGAATCCTTTAGCACTCCGAACCTATCAGGAAGATTTTGCTCGCAAGAGGCCAAAGAATCTTGCTTTTGTTTTTTTTCGATCCTATTTTTTGAATCGGAGCACGTTAAACAAAAGATTGGCAGTAATGTAAAGATTAAAGTTTTAACATCCCTCATATATGGAATCACAAAAAATTCAAATAGCACATAAATAAAGCTAATACATCCGAAGTTACTAACTAACCGTTGATTAACTGATGTTTATTAACGCTTTGATTTTATTGATTTTAGCATAAACTTTGATAGATCATCTGCTGCTTTATCATTCTTGAAACTTTGCGGTAACCTACCATTGGCATATTCATTATACAACCATGGATCACCAATGGCTAAAACAGTTCCCTTTCCATATTTAGAAATCACCATTGCAACCTCGCCTTTGCTAGTTTTTAAAACTGGCGTTGCTGTATGGCTTATGGAAATAGAAGAAGCGTCTTTAATAAAAATCTTTTTGGAGGTTTTAAATATCCGGTTGTTGCTTATAGTTATTGCTCCATCTTCGAAATGGGCATCATCTATAACATGAAGGATTAAATCATTATTAAATTTGAACCCAAATTTCTCCGCTAAAATATTGAAGTATTCCAGGTCTGCATTCGCTTTATCATTCCCTAAAAGCAATAGAACCCCTCCCCTTTTTACCCAGGCCGCTATTGCATTTGCATCCTCTGCATTCATGTAGTTTGGTTTAGGATTATCTTTCAGGTGATCAGGATCTACAATGATGTAAACATCGCTCTCTGCCAGCGCTTCCGCTGTTGGTTTTTGAAAAAGTACGCTAAGTTCTTTTGCGCCATTACCCTTAAAAGATGCTCCTAAAATAGAGAAACCGGTCATTTCCGTATCGTTCCACAAATAATGAAAAGGTAGGCTTTGTCCATTTGCGCTTGGCTTGGTTTCGCTGTTAAAGTAATGATCCAGCGTAACAACTTGACTTTGAACATAGCTACTTATACTAATTAATGCCGCTGTGAAGATGAATTTTAAATAGGTTTTTGTCATGATTTGATTGTGTGTGGATAATTTGGTCTAGCCTTTTTCTGAATCTAACTTGATCAGGTATTCGGTCGGCATACAGCCATAGTATTGCTTAAAAGCTGTTGAAAAATAAGATGGGGAGTTGAACCCGCACATATAAGTAACCTGGGCCATCGTATATCGCTTGCTTTGCATTAATTCAACTGCCTTTTTAAATCGGATGGTTTTGACGAAATCAGTTGCTGATTCTCCTGTTATTGCCTTAAATTTTAAATAAAGATTAGATCGGCTCATGCCAATCTCCTGACTAAATTTTTCTACTGAAAAATCTGAATCGGATAAATGTTTCTCTACCACATCTATTGCTTTTTTAAGAAACTCTTCATCAAGGGTATTGAAGACCAGATTTTGAGGAACCACCTCCCTACTGCCGCTGTAATAATCTATCAAACGTTTTCTAGCTTTCAACAGGTTGGCAATTTTGGCTGCAAGCATCTCGATGGAGAAAGGCTTCGTAATATAATCGTCAGCCCCCATTTCCAATCCCTTAATCTGCTGATCGATTTCTGATTTCGCCGTGAGTAACATCACAGGAATATGAGAAGTATTGATATTCTGTTTCACCCGTTTACAAAAATGCAAACCGTCGAGCTCTGGCATCATCACATCGCTCACAATCAGATCAAAAGCCTGTTCTTCAAGTATTTTGAGTGCCATAAGCCCGTCAAATGCAACGGTAATCCGGTAGTCTGTTTCAAAATATTCCCGCAAATAATTTAGTATTTCCTGGTTGTCATCCACTAATAACAAATGGCTTTTGTGCATGTCATCTGCTTCAACAACATTGGAATCTTCCAGAACCTCTTCAACATTTTGATCCGCTTGGCTTGTTAATGCTTCAGATACAGTAGAGAGTTCATAAATCTTACTATCTTTTTTACCTAAATCGCCATAGGCAGTATCTGAGGTTGGAATCGAAACCGTGAAAACACTTCCTTTACCAATTTCACTTTCGGCAGTGATAGATCCATGATGCAATTCAACCAGTCGTTTGGTGAAAGCCAGACCGACGCCTGAACCCAGGTTCATTTCCTGATTGTTGACCTGGTAAAAACGGTCAAAAATTTTGGCAAGATCATCCTGATCAATCCCCACACCGGAATCGCTTATTTTGATAATGGCATAATCTTTTGACATGGATAAATCAATGCTGATTTGATCTTCATTTTTAGTGTATTTAAATGCATTGGAAAGCAGGTTGAACAATATTTTCTCCATTGCATCATGGTCAAAAAAGAAAGCAAGCTTTGCCTGAGTAGAGCGGTAAGTATATTTGATATTTTTTTGATCTGACAAAGGCTTGAAAGATTCGTATATCTCATGTATAAAACTTACAATATCGCTCCATTCTACTTGCAAACGTCGTGTTCCCGTTTCTGTTTTCCTAAACTCAAAAAGCTGATCGACCAGATTATACAACCGCTTTGCATTCGTGAGCATCATTTCATGACGCTTTGCAATCGCTTTTTGCGCCAGTGGCTTATTGATCATTTCTTCAAGTGGAGCAAGAATTAAAGTTAGCGGCGTTCTCAGTTCGTGTGAAACATTGGTAAAAAAATCCATTTTCATCTGATTGATGTATCGAACTTTTTCTTTATCAACACGTTCAAGCTTTAACTGATGCAGCGCTCTAACACGCTCTGCAATAATTCTGTAAGCGACATAAGCCCCAACTATAGCAAAAGCGAATACCAAAGTGTAAAACCACCAGGTATTATACCAGGGTGGCAGTACGTTGATTTGCAAACTTCGCACTGCACTGGTTTCTCCATTCGGACCCACGGCCTTAATTTTAAAATGGTAGTTGCCTGCTTTTAAATTATTATAAACCACCTTCAAATCATCTGCTCGCTGCCAGTTTTCATCCACACCATCCAACATATAGAGGTAGTGGGTTCGGTTAGCTGAAATATAATTGAAGGCATTGAAACGGATGGTAAACTGCTTATATTCAGAAGCGATCGAGATTTTATTGGTTTGATCCAGTGGATTTTCGAGTATTTCGGTTTCATCGCCAATATTCACCATTCGGCCGAAAACCTCAAGTGCGGTAAAGGATACTTTTAATGGTAAGGATTGTTGTTTGATATTTGAAGGATAAAAATAAGAAACGCCATTAATGCCCCCGTAGAGTAACATCCCATCCCTGGCTTTGCAAAAAGCATAATCATTAAACTGATTATTCTGCAAGCCGTCGCTTTCATCAAAAGTTTGGACTGATTTGTTCGCTGGATTGTAGCGGACAAGCCCTTTGTTTGTAGAAATCCACAGGTTTCCTTCCTGATCGGATTCAATTCCATAAATGGTACCTGTGATAAAATCTTTTCGGCTTCGATGTGTGATGAACGTTTGGCTTGCTTCATCGAACAAACTCAAGCCTTCCCTTGATCCAACCCATATTCGCTGATTACTGTCTTTAGTTATACAGGTAATTACATCATCACTAATTTGAGATTTGGCGGTATTCCCAAACAGCATATTGTCCGGATAAAGCAAAGTAACTCCATTGGTTGTACCGATCCATATCCTACGCCTGCTATCTTCAAAAAGGTAAGTGATATCATCAGAGCTCAACCTTTTGCCAGCCTTATCCAAATGGACGTGAGAAAATAGCCCCTTTTCTGAATCAAATTGGTCTAATCCAGACCGGGTTCCCACCCAAATTCTGCCCTTATAATCTTTCAGCACACTGTATACCAAGTTACCGGCAATTGAATTTGGATCATTTTCATCGTGTAGAAAACGCTTAACCAATCCGGTAGCGGGGTTCAATATATTTAAACCGCCATTATGCGTTCCGATCAGTACTTGCTCGCGATCATCAAAAGCGATAGCTTTTATGTTGTTGGATGCCAATGTGCTGGCACTGCGCTCATTGCTGGTATAATAGCTAATGGTGTTGTTCTTTCTATCCCAATAATTCAGCCCCTTATCATTGGTACCGATCCAAAAATTACCTTTTTTATCCTGACTGATGGCGCTAACCACCTCATCATTTAATGATAATTTGCCCGTGTTTTGACTCAGCAGGTTAAACTTGATATCATTGCGATGATAATAATTTACCCCTCCATAAAATGTACCCAACCAGATCCCATCTTGCTTATCCCTGAAAAAACACCGAACTGAATTCTGGCTAATGGTGTAGGGTTGGGAAACCTGATGAAAATAATTATCAAACAGTCCGGAAGCAGCACTAAGAATAGACAAACCTTTGAAGGTTCCAAGCCAGATATTCCCCTGGGTATCTTTCCCTACACTCCTAATGTTATTATCGGCAATACTGTTCGCATTCGCTTGATGTAAAAAAATTTTCTTTTGTTTCGTTTCCGGATTGTAGCGAATCAATCCAGCTCCTTCTGTGGCCACCCATAAAACGTCCCCATCCAGATAAACTTCATTTATCGCTGCTTTCTCCGAACCCAGATCAATTTTTGATAATTGGTCCTGATTTCCCGATCTTTTGAAGAGCCCAACATCTGTTCCGATCAAAAGATCTTTTTTCCAGTTGCCGATATAAGCTATTTTCTTAATTCCATAATCGAAGAAATTAAAATTTACTTCCTCAAAAGCCTTTGATTTTGGTGACAATTGAAAAATACCACCAACAACTGATGTTGCCCAAATATTATGGTGTTCATCTTCAGTAATCGAAGAAACATACCACTCCCCTAAACTTCGAGGTAATTTATAGTTGATAAACTCATCTTTGGCATAATCGTATCGGCTAACGCCTTGATTACCTCCTATCCATAAATTACCCGCATGATCGACAAATAATGTGCGAATGTAATAAGATTGAAGGCTATTTGGATGAGCCTTAACAGGACGGTAGACTTTGAAGCCTTTGCTATCATAGCGATTGAGTCCGTCCTGCGTCGCCATCCAGATAAATCCCAGCGTATCTTGCTTTATCGAGAAAACGGTACTCTGAGAAAGTCCCTTGCTTACAGAAATATTCCTGAAATTACGATCAGAAACTTGCGCTTCCGAATCGCTAGTTATCAAAATAAAGCATAATACAAAAATCGCATTCAGCCACCTGAATCGGAGCCAATTTGCTTTTTGTATGATTGATAACTTCTGTAGAAGCATAGAGTTTTAGATAACCTGATGATTAAATATTCAAGATAAGCATTTATAAGTTTGCATGATCCAAACACTTAACAATACGAAGTTAGCGATACATCATGTAAGCCACTTTTAAATTTGGTTAAAAATCTTTTAATAGTGATCAATTTTAACATGTTAGTTAGCACTATCATATTTCAAAACATCAGGAAACTGATCGACCACCTCTTTTTTGACAAGCTTACCATTGATCATTTCGAGCAAAACAGAACTTCCCTTTAGATTTGAAACAAAGGCCTTCCCTTGAAATTTTACCGGCATATCACCATAAGTAAATAACGATTTGCTTTGCGCTCCATCTATTGTTAATGCAGCCTTTTTCTCGCCATTCAATTGGGCCTTAATATGCCACTCTCCTAGCCTTACTTCACAAATTCCTTCATTGCTATCAGGCATTTTAATCACTTCCACCTTACCGGTTTTAAGTTGTATAATCGTTAAGAACCTAAAGTTTTTGGATGGCAGAGACGTGATGCCCGCATGCCATTGATTTTTGAAATCTTTGATTGCACCTGCATCATCAGTAACCTTATTCCAGTTTTCCGCAGGTTCAGAAAATTGATTATGTACCACCAGGTTAATCGGACTGTTCGCAAAAACTGTAGTCAGGCTGCGTACAGAATCATTTTCAGTTGTGAAATCCTTTCGATTTGTTGGATTCGAATTTTCTGCTTGCATCTTACTGTATGGTGCATGAAACTGAGTGGTCCATTTTACAGGTTTGTTGGCTGATAGTTCATCGTAAAGCACAATATATTCGCCCGCAAGCTGAAGCATGTGCCTACGATATAATGTTACTCCCGATTCCCCATAGACGTTTCCTTTACTCGGCTGGACTTTGATCTGATCGAAGCGGTTCAGCCAAAACTCACTTTGAATCTTACCGTAAGCATTGCTGGCATCTCCCAAAGCATATTGAATGTTTTTACCACTGATCGATCTTGGTATCCAACCAAATCCTTCTTCGCCAATCTTTTGACTGATGCTATCGGCTAAAATTGTTGAATATGCCCTGGAACTTCTGTAATAAAAAAGGTTATGTTTATCGCTAAAATTGCTATAGTACCCGCTTCCACCAAACAGTACCTTACCTTTATAATTTACGGTAAAAGCATTTTGTGAAGCATGTCCGTGACCTGATGCACCAAAAGGACTGCTTAATAAATAACTGCTTAGGTTATTTCTGGCATCGTTGAGGTTTTCATGCATGGCCACAACGCCTACATCGTTGAATGCCCTGCTTTTGGGTAAATCATCAAAAGATTTTGTTGCGATCTTTCGGTCTGGCTTGTAATTAAGCAGTCTAAAAAGCAGATAATCATCCGTTCCTCTGAAATATTCAGGATTATCGATTTTTATCTTCGCCACATAATTGTTTAGATAGGGATTATTTACTTTAAGAGCTAGTGCATCTGCAAACCAGGCTTCTCCTTTTACGATGTATGGAATATTTTCCCACATATCACCCGTTGCTGTCGAGGCAGAACCGTTAGGATGCGTATAGATGAGATAATAGGGTAAGTTTTGCATCCAGGGAAGCTTAAAATAATCTACTCCACTAAAATCACCGAACATTTGAGAGAGGTAAATAATCGATTTAAAGTTAACCCTAAAATAGCCATTTCCTTCATGCCAACCTCCATCAGTTGTACCCAAAACCGGAAACCTCGCCGACCACACTTCGTACATATAGGTTAACCATTCTTTTGCTTCCGGTACTTCGTTAATTACTGAAACTGTTGCAATAGCGAGGTTTCTTAAAGTGATTTGCCAAACATGATTATCGCTCACATGAAGCTCAAAACGGTTGGGAAGATGATCATAAACCCTCTTCGCCCGCATCGTAATCATATTTTTTAAGCTGAGCCTTTCTTCTTGATTTAAATAATCGTAGCCCGCATCATAAAACCAGCCCAAAGCTTCCAACACTGCGCCACTTGTAAAGTCATCGCCGGTTGCCAAACCATTCGGATCCATGCTGGCAATGTTCAACGCCCTTCTTTTAGCATCCAGGATGAAACGTTTGTCTTTTGTTAACTGGAAGGCAATGCAAAGATTTCTAACTGGTGTGCCTACTGCATCACCAAAGCCGTGGTACATCCGCTCGATAATAATCTTTTTTTCCAAAGGTGTTTTACCTGTGGTATCAATAATTCTTTGAGGTTTTTCGACGGGAAGCGGCTCCAGCATCAATTTTTCAGCGAAAGCAATAAACTTTTTAGCTTCAGGATTTTTGAGATTTCTGTTGTAAAAGTCGTCTCCAATCTGGTTCATGTTCCACAACAATGGATGTGACCCTTCGTTCCGTTTTAGCACAGTTTCGATTGATGGAGAAACTGGTAAACTGGCGTACTTGGGATCTATTAAAAAGTTGTAGGTTTCAGACCAAATCCAGTTGTTGCTGTTTTTAAGTGCGTAGCCATATTTCCAATACCATTTGCCAGGTTTCAAAGCCTGATGCAAGGGATAAACAGCCCATCGCTGTTCCGTGCCCGATATCACATTATTTTGAAACTTTGGATCTGTGGCTAACATCACTTTATATTTTACGTTTCCGATATTGGGATCTTCCGGAATCTCACTACCACTTTCCATTGGTAAAACCTTATTCTTACCATTCGTGCCTGGCCATAATAAAGCTGGTGCATTGGTTGGAACCGTTATACCATTAGCTGGATATGGCCACTCCCGTACTCGGGCATGAAGTTTTGCTTCATTAACTTTTTTTACACCTATCTGCTGTGCGAAGGAATTAAGCGAGAGCAAGGAAATAAAAACTGCTATAAAAATTTTCATTATCATATATTGATATACTTTACTACAAACCTGAATTAAATTTATCGCCATTTTTCGTGCACCATTGCTTAAGGTAATTTCTCATTTTTAATAATTTGTTTTTGCTTGCATTTTCCTTAGCCAGATTATGCATCTCTCCCGGATCCTTTTTCAGGTCGAACAGTTGCTCACGCAGTAGCCCTTTATTGTAAACGATATACTTAAAATCCTTTGTGATCACCGCTCTTCCACTAATACCCAGCAATTCTTCATTATCGGCGAATTCTGTTTCTATCACCAATGTATCACGAAGTGAAATGTTCGGCTTAATCAATCTTTTACTTAAATCTATTCCTTTCAAATACCCTGGCATCTTTACAGCGGCAAGCCCACAGATTGTTGGAGTCATATCAATGCCATTGCAAACCAGCATATCATCTGTACGGGATTTTATTGACCCATCCAGTTTGGAAATGATAAAGGGGACTTTAGCGGATTCTTCATATAAAATCTGTTTCTGATTCCAGCTATGGCCAGCGTATCCATCGCCATGATCTGCAGTGAAAATGATAATCGTATTCTTTTCTACCCCATATTTTTGAAGAGAACCCAGTAGCATTTCGATATAACTATCCACTTTTTCGACCAAACGGTTGTAAGCCCATCGATATTGACGCCACTGATCTCCGGTCCAGCCTACTGATGGGTAAGTGCGCAAACCAACCGTTTTTTGCTGATCCCTTACAATTTTAGGTTCCAGTTCGGGAATTCGCCAGTTTGAAGGTAAGGGCGGGCACTCCGCTACAGGCGGTGCATTTGAAATGACATCCATCTTTAACGTCTCACCCCTTGCCCACTCGCAAATATCATGGGGATTTAAAAAGGAAGCAACCAATAAAAATGGCTTATCTTTATTTTCCTTAATAAATCTGGCGCAAAAGGATGGCGTTGCGGCATCATTATAATCCAAGAAATTGGTATTTTCTATGTAATTGAATCCATGTTGGCTAACTTTGCTTGTGGGCACAGGCAAGTGCCACTTGCCCACATATCCAGTTTGGTAACCTTCATTTTGAAATATTTTACCCATCATCAGTAGGCTATCTGGCCATTGCCCATCTTTTTCAGGCGCATTGCCAACAAAACCTGTTTCATGAGGCATTTTGCCGCTAAAAATTGAAGAACGCGATGGCGTACACAGAGGCTGCGCACAATAAGCCTTGGTAAAACGAACGCCATTTTTCGCAAGTTTATCCATAGCAAGGGTTTTTAAATATTTATTCCCCGCAGCACTCATGGCTTCAGCAGTCTGCTGATCGGTCATGATGACAAGTATATTGGGCTTGCTATTTTTCTGTTGTGCAATTGCTCTAAAACCTACAACTGCCAAGGCAAGGAAAAATATAAATTTTAAAAACGTACTATTTTTAAAATTGAAAGTTTCTACAATTACTGACATATCAGAATCCAAATTAGGCGTCATTTGAAAAGAATAAGCTCTTTCCATAAAATTAATTGAAACTAAATGCTAATGCCGGATTCATCTTTCCGACTAAATTTTCAGGAACATCCACTACAACTGTCTCACCGTCGATTTTCCATTTTACAGCCTTATCAGTTGCCAGTAACTTTATCTTCGCTCCCCTTTTTGGTATATTACCTTTCCAGCTTAAAGTGGCTGGTAACTTCTCACCTTCTTTGATGCAGACTATGGCATATCTTATCATTCCATCTTTGCTCTGCGTAAACCAGGTCAAATCATCGTTGTATTTCTCGGTTATACGCGTTCCGTAAATCGCTTTACCATTCAATTTAAGCCAATTACCTACTTCTTGTAGCGGCTGCTCAACCTCTTTAGGGAATTCTCCTTCGGGCGTTGGGCCAAAGCCCAATAACATATTACCACCTTTAGCTACTATCTCTGCCAAACTATGGATCACCCAGGCGCTAGATTTGGTTTTCTCTTCCTTGCGATAACTCCAGCTTTTGGTTAATGTAATGCAAGTTTCCCAGGGATCTTTCATCTGAACTTTAGGGATAGATTGCTCAGGTGTTTTAAAGTTCTCATTCGGGCCGTGAATTGTCCTGTCAGCCACTAATATACCTGGTTGTGCGACTCTAGCCATTTTTACGATGCGGTTCATGTCTACATCTTGTGAATATGCTGGATAAGGTGCCCGCCCCCTTTTATCAGTTGCAACTGGATTTTCTAATTCTCCTTTTTTAGGTGAACGTATCCAACCGCCGTCAAACCATAGTACATCTATGTTACCGTAGTTGGTAACGAGCTCATTGATCTGATTGTAGGTAAAATCCTTAAATTTTTTCCAGCGTTCAGGAAATTGATTGGTATTATAATTCACATTTCGGCTGGAAGTCGGTTGGCGATCCCACCAGAAGAAAGAAGAATGCCAATCAGGCTTGGAAAAATAAGCTCCTATCATCATCCCCTGTTTTCGATAAGCCTCAAATATGTATTTGGTTACATCTGCTTTAGGATTATTCTTGAACGGACCGTTGGTTATTTTATAATCGCTTTGTTGGGTATCGAACATATTGAAACCATCGTGATGTTTTGTGGTAAATACGATATATTTCATCCCCGCATTTTTAGATATTTCTGCCCACTTTTCGGGATTGAATTTTACCGGATTAAACTGATTAGCCAAATTCCAATACCATTTTTTATAGGCTTCATAACTCATAGTGGTGTCTCTTTTTGGCCATGACTCCCCACAAATCGGCCAGCTTTCCTGAATTCCAGCTTGCGAATAGATACCCCAATGCAAAATAACTCCAAATTTAAGATCTTGCCACCTATCCAATTTTTTCCGAACCAAAGGATCAGATGGATATTCGTACTGTGCAGAAGGATTATAAATGTCTTCTTGTGCATGGACTAATATCGGAAGACTAAGAAAAAGAAATAATGTTAGTTTTAGCATGATTAAAATCCTGGATTTTGTCTGGTAATATTTTTGTTTACATCCAACTCATTTTGTGGCAGTGGATAAAGTTCATGTTTACCCTTCACAAAGTTTGTACTCGCTACATAAGCATACTGTGAACGTATCGCTTTAACAGCATCCTGGGTTGATTTTATCTTATCTCCAAGTAAATTCCATCTAATCAAATCAGATCTGCGCATACCTTCGAAGCACAATTCCCATGCTCTCTCGTTTTGAATTCTTAGCAGAAATGCATCCTTAGACAATCCTGTTGGTAAATCTACAGTTGCGTTTGTACGCTTGGGTTGTAGGCCAGCCGTTAATACAGCGCCCGTACCTACACCGTTAATGGTAAGGGTTGGTGGTGTTGTATAGCCACTGCCAGAATTTAAAATAGTTACTGCTGAGATTCTTCCAGATGTAATTACGGGTACTGCATAAGCATCAACGCCAGAACCTGTGATGCTAATTGTTGTAGCGGCTGTGTAACCAGTTCCACCCGCAGCAAGTGTAATCGTAATTGCACTTCCCATTGTGTTGGTTCCATAAGCTCTCCTCCTCACCGTATTAATTGCATCGTAAGCTTCTATCGTGGGCCCGTTATTCAATTCATTATCAATCTCTGCTTTCATCAGCAAAACATCTGCATAACGCATGGCAACATAGTTGATGTTAGTGTAGCTTCTTTCCAAAGCTGAGTTTTTCTGATACTCGCGGCTCCACTTCCCAGGTGTCCAGGTTTCATCTTGTCTGGCGGTTAACAGTGGTACACGGCTTCCATTTGCATCCAGGCTGTACCTGGCAATTGAAAAATCACGACGAAGGTCGCCATTATCGAAACTGGTATAAAAAGAGGCTGGAACAAAAACTCTATTTAATGTACTACTATAAAGACCGTTGGCAGTTAAGCCGGCATTAAAATAGCCAAAGCTTGAACTCGAGGTTGTGGTAACGGTGGGCGTGTAGAAAGAAATTTCAAAAAGACTCTCTTTTGGCTCGAAAACCTGCTGCGATTGATTTTTGAAGACCTGGCTATAACTGCTGTTCAATTGGTACAGTCCTGATGCAATCACTTCATTTACCTGCGTTTGGGCTATCTGATAATATTTCGCGTAATCATTTGCCGTTTGCATGGTACCATTTGCCCTTAACGAATATCCCCCAGCAAATAGCGCCACACGTGCCAATATTGCTTTCGCCCCAAATTTGTTAATGCGCTCATCAATTGGAAGAGATGCCGGCAACACGGCAATAGCTTCCTGCATATCCTTCATTACCTGCTCATAGATTACAAAACGATCGGTAAGGGCTAATCTTAAGTCATCTCCGGTAACCGAACTTTTTGTTTTAAATGGTACATCGCCCCAAAGCCGAATCAGTTCTGAGTAGTAAAATCCTCTTAAAAATTTTGCTTCGCCCAACATCCTATTTAGATCAGCTTTTTCAGCAGCCGATCCACTAGTAAACAAATCCATTTGCGGAATACGTTCAATAACCACATTTGCACGATCAATGCCTGCGTATAGCGTTGACCATGTATTGTAAAACATTGAATTTCCAGCCAGGTAATAATAATGCGAAACCTCTCTAAAGTCGTTCACGGTAGTTCCAGGGCTCAAAAACTCGATATCTGTGTCGGCATCAAATACCAATGGAATGTTCCAGGCATAGGTATTTGGACTTTTCATTGCCTCGTAAACACCCAAGGTGGCCGAGTAAGCTTCACTCACAGATCTAAAATAATTTGCTGATGTAAACGCAGAATACGGGGTGGTTTCAATCGATTTTTTGCAGGAAACCAATGGCATCAGTGCAATTAAACCAATCACTAAAATCATTCTGATGTTGATATTTATATTTTTCATTTCGATCGATATTAAAGGGACAAACTTAATCCAGCTACAAAAGATTTTCCTCTCGGATAGGCACTGAAATCTACCCCAGGCGTTAATGGATTATTAATCACGCTTACTTCCGGATCATAACCAGAATAGTTTGTAAATACATGCAGATTATACGCAGTGAAATAGATTCTGGCATTTTTGATTTTTACTTTCTCCAACCATTTCTTTGGAAAGGTATAACCTAAGCTCACATTGTTGATCCTTAGAAAAGAGCCATCTTCTATAGCATATCGGGTTAACCGACCTGCAGTAACACCAGCAATAGAGGCAACTGTATTTTTTCCACTGTTCAATGCTTCTAGTTCCGCAGGATTGGTTACCAATTGCCCTGACGCATTTATATTGGTCCATCTATCGGCCTGAAAAGCAAGATTACTATTGTATTCACCTGTTATGGCCAGATTGTTTTGGATATTGGCATTGTAGATATCATTGCCATAAGTGAAATCCAAAAAGACACTTAGGTCAATTCCCTTATAACTAAAGCTATTGTTAATACCACCCGTGAACTTAGGATTCGCATTTCCGATAACAGTACGGTCAAAATCATTAATCAGGCCATCTGGAGTACCATTCGGACCACTTATATCTGCGTATTTGGCATAACCTGGCTGCACCACGGTTCCATTGTTTACCACACCACTTTTTAATGTATAAGTATTGGTAGTCGAGTTAAAATTAAAATCATTTACCTGATACAATCCATCACCGATGTAACCGTACATGATACCAACAGGCTGTCCAACCTGCAAAATATAATCATTAAAAGAAGTATTATAGCTGCTCACCAGTAACGAATTTTCTTCATTACTCAATTTTAAAACTTTTGTTCTGCTGAATGCAATGTTGAAATTGGTATTCCACTGAAAAGCGGCATTCCGGATATTCACCGTGTTCAGCGTAAATTCGATTCCCTTGCTTGATGTTTCACCAATATTCTGGAGCTGAGTAGTAAATCCAGAACTGGCCGGAATCCGGGTATTGTATAATAGGTCCTTTGAACGGTTATCGTAAATATCTGTTGTAAGGGTTATTCTTTGCTTCCATAAACCTAAATCCAAACCCACATTACGCTGCACTACCGTTTCCCACTTTAAAAATGGATTAGATAAATTAGACTGATAAGCAGTGCTGATAATCTGATTGTTTAAAGGATAATTACCCGTAACAAATGTACTTAGTGAAGCATAGTTTGCAATCCGATTGTTACCAGAACTTCCATAACTCACACGTAACTTTAAATCAGAGAAAATTTTGTTGCCTTCCATAAAAGGTTCCTGTATAATCCGCCAGGCTAATGCAGCCGAAGGAAAATAACCAAATACATTTTCCGATCCGAATTTAGAAGAGCCATCTCTTCTTAAGGAAGCACTCAATAGATACCTGCCTTTGTAGGCATAATTTCCTCTCGCGAAGAAAGAAAGCAATTTATCATCTTCGGCATAAGATGTTGGAAAACCCGCCACAGTACCAGCGCCGAGATTATCAAAACCATTATTAACAGGCGGAAAGCCACTTGCTGATGCTGAAAAATTTTCCAAATAATTATAAATATATTCCTGGCCGATTGAAATATCCATTTTATGGTCTTTCATAAATGTGTTGGCATACGTTAACACATTATTAAAGGAAACGCGTTGGGCGAGTGCATCACTAATGCTTCCGCTAGGTCCACCCGCACGAATCGCCTGAATGTTAGCCGCATCGATGAATGTCTTAATCTTATTGATTTGGCTGGTATAGCTAATCAAACCGTTATAAGTAAGGTGATCGAGAATATTGTACCTTGCAGTTGCACTGGCGTTTAAACTTTTGATTGATTGTTTAATCTGGCGAGAATTGAGCGCAATCAGAGGACTTTGAAAAGCTGGATTCCCCTGGTTATCCAACGGATCAATGGCATCATCCAGTAAATCAAGATCATTGTTATTTTTTCCGTTTATCGGGCGATACTGAAGTAAGGTTTGCAGAAAACTTAACCGGGCATTACCTCCCGTTTGTGTTCCTCCAGTTCCATAAATTGCCTGATTCGAATAATTTACAATGCCTGTCACTACCCCCTTTTTCCCGATATTGTTGGTTACCGTCAGTTTAGCGATATCCTTATTTGCACCGCTATTCAATAATAGTCCATCATTGTTATTTTTGGAATAGAAAAGATTGTATCTGATTTCGCTGTTACCGCCGTTGATGCTAATTTTATGGTACTGGTTCATAACCGTTTTACCTAACACCTCATCTTGCCAGTTTATTCCAGGTCTGTTGCCATAATTGATCTGTAGGGAATCAAAAGAGCCATAGGTATTGATAAATCGCTGAAGCCTGGTGGCATCTCGAACTGAATTTTCGTAAGCATACTGCGCATATTGAAGCGGACTCAATACAGGCAAATATTTGCTTGTAATTCTTGCACCTACGTATCCATCATAGTTTATAGTGGTCTTCCCGCCTTTAAGTTTTTTGGTGGTTACCAAAACCACGCCATTGGCCCCACGGGCGCCATAGATAGCAGTGGCAGAAGCATCTTTCAATACATCAATCGATTCTATGTCCATCGGATCTAAAAAAGCCAACCCTTCCGTTTGTGGTACACCATCCACCACGTATAAAGGTTCGTTACTTTGCGTAATCGAAGTTCCCCCTCTAATTTTAATCGATGGCTCAGCCCCAGGATCTCCGCTACCCACGGTAACCTGCATCCCGGCAATTCTTCCCTGCAATGCCTGGGCAACGTTCTGTACAGGCACTTTAGCAATTTCAGTTCCACTGATGGATGAGACAGACCCTGTTAGACTTCCGCGGGTAGTTTCCTGTCCGTAGCCTGTAACCACAACTTCGTTAAGTGTATTGGATTCGTCCTGCAATTTTGCATTGATATCAGTTCTGTTATTCACACTGATTTCTATCATTTTTGATCCCACGTACCTGTAAACAAGTATGGCATTTGCGGGCACTTTAATTTGATAGGATCCATTTTGTGAAGATATCACCGCGTTCTTCGTGCCTTTTTCGAGAATTGTCGCACCTGGGATTGGTTGGTTAGTTCCATCTCGAACCACGCCTTTTACCGTAATCACAGTTTGAGCTTGCGATACTGCAACTAAGCATAGCAAACATAGCATAAGTACGATTTTTTTCATTTTAGTTAGGTTAGTTTGGTATATATTATTGGTTAGCTATTTAGATATTGTATTTGCCGAAGTTCGATTGCAAATAGTCAATCATTACCGAAAACGAATCTAGGTTTTCGAATTCATTATGAGTTTTAAATTTGATTAAATCAGTATCAAAATTGGTTAATAATGCTGTTAGATGATCATCTTCTGCATAACAGGTTCGGTTGCACCGTATTTTTGAAATACGTTTGCTGCACAGCCCAACAATCCAGCCTTATTACCAAGGCTAGCAGCAACAATTTGGGCAGCACCTGGTCCTGTGGGTATGGCCAATGCCAATACCCGTTTTTCAATCTCTTTGGTATAAAAGGAACCAGACTCACTAATGCCCCCACCAATAATTACTTTTTGTGGATTGAACAGATTGATAAAACTTACAATTCCTGTAGCCATGTAATCGAAATG
Source organism: Pedobacter sp. AC163 (assembly GCF_979258665.1). Classification (NCBI taxonomy): domain Bacteria; kingdom Pseudomonadati; phylum Bacteroidota; class Sphingobacteriia; order Sphingobacteriales; family Sphingobacteriaceae; genus Pedobacter; species Pedobacter sp. AC163. Next base: position 1,439,458 of record NZ_OZ409872.1, read on the forward strand.
AGATTCCATCACTTCCATCGCCTCACTTTCCCTCAACATGTACCGACTAACGATATATTTAGCATCAACATGATCAGGAGCGTCTTTACTAATAGCTTGATAGTGATTGACCATTGCAGTAACAGAAGCATAGGCTTCCAAACATCCCCTGGCCCCACATGCACAGGCCTTACCTTTATGATTTACGATGATATGCCCCAGTTCGGTTCCCCTGTTCTTAAACCCACCGTAAAGTTTACCATCAATTAATACAGCGCCTCCTATTCCGGTACCCACAGTAATAAATACCGCGTCACTACAGTCTTTCGCTGCACCGTAGGTGAGCTCACCGAGCCCCATAAGGTTTGCGTCATTATCAATGATGATGTTTTTTCGCGTAATCAGTTTTAAAATATTCCCCAGCTCTACATTTCTAAACCCCGGTAGATTGATTCCACCTGCAATTACTATATTATCCTCAATGATACCGGGAAATCCTACACCAACCCCAAGAATGCTATCAGCATATCTTTTGGTACAATCATTAATTACTTCGGTCATGTGGCCGATTACAGCACTGTGTGTTTTAACGTTTTTCAGCGAAACAGTTGTTGTATATAAAATTTCACCATGGGCATTTACAACTCCGCACTTGATGGAAGATCCGCCAACGTCTATACCTATTGCATTTAAATGGTTCATATTAAAACAGTTATTTAGGTTGAGATAATTTATGATTAGTATACCCTTGCGGTATTGAACATAATCAAACCCTAAAGTACATGCATTTCGAAACTTATACTTTCAATTTTAGCCCAAAGTATTTAGGTTTTGTACAATAATTACAATTGGTAGATGAGAAAAATCTAACCAAAGCATGCGTTTTTAAAGCTTTCCATTGAAAACCCTTTTTGATCAAAATCTAAAGCATTTTAACGAAAATCGAAATCGGAAACCGTTTGCCTGGCCTAACTTCACAATTGCTTATTAAGCAGTTTATTTAACCAGCAAAAATATAAATCTCTCTGATGAAAAAAGTCCTTAACATATTCCTTATTAGTGCATGCAGCTTTAAAAGTTACGCACAACAAGAAATGCAGTGGTTTTCCAAAGCAACACAAGTAGTCGAGTTTCAACTAAAGAAAGCTGCAAATACCTACAGGCCGGGAAAAAATCCGCGTTCGGTTAATCCCGATGGAACCGTAAGGCTGGCTCCGTACAAAGACTGGACAACCGGATTTTTTCCAGGCTCGTTATGGTATGGCTATGAACTTACGGGAGATAAAACGCTGGCAGCTGATGCCAAACGATTTACTTTAGCCTTAGATTCGGCAAGGTATATCACCAATACCCATGATGTTGGTTTTATGCTTTACTGTTCTTATGGAAATGCGTATCGCATCACTGGAGACAAAGAATATCTTCCAGCACTGAAAGATGGCGCAAAGCATTTATTGAACCGTTTCGATCCTAAAATCGGAGTGATCAGATCATGGGACTTCGCCTGGTGGAATTATCCGGTTATTATTGATAACATGATGAATTTGGAATATTTATATTGGGCTTCAGACATTTTAAAACAGCCCAGCTATGCCAACGCCGCCAATGCCCATGCATTAACCACTATAAAAAACCATTTCAGGAAAGATTTTAGCTCTTATCACGTTGTAGATTATGATCCGAAAACAGGTAAGGTTATTCGAAAGGCAACACACCAAGGTTTGACTGATGAATCGGCTTGGGCCCGCGGACAAGCATGGGGATTGTATGGATACGCCATGTGCTATGCCAATTCAAAAGACGAGAGATTTTTGGCTCAGGCCGAACATATTGCATCTTTTATCATGAATCACCCAAAAATGCCAAAAGATAAAGTACCCGCCTGGGATTTTGATGTCCACAATGCACTGGACACCGCAGAGCGAGCGCCGAGAGATGCTTCGGCTGCAGCAGTAATTGCTTCTGGATTATTGGAACTGAGCACTCAGGTTAAAGATGGCCAGAAATACTTCACCTATGCGGAAGATATATTGAAATCACTTTCATCTGATGATTATCTAGCGAAACCTGGTGAAAACAAATATTTTATTTTAAAACACAGTGTTGGTGCTTTCCTTTATAATTCAGAAATTGATACCCCACTTGATTATGCAGATTATTATTATCTGGAAGCACTGACACGATATAAAGAAATCAAGAAAATTGATTTGCAATCAATTAAAAAACCTTAGTCATGAAATTAAATATTTTCATCATTCTCACCATCGTTGCAGTACCCTTTGTAAGTTTAAGGGCTCAGGAAAGCCCTATTTCAAAAGAAGACTTCATTGATATTAATCTGACCTATCCAGGGTTAGAGAAAGTAAATCAACGCTTTCAGTCCAAGCAGTACGTTGAAGCTGCTCAAGAACTGTTAAGCTATTATCGCAACCGAAAAACTATTCGCCATCCTGAATTCAATATTGGAGATGAGCAGCGTTTCAGAGGAAAATCTATAGGGAATGCGAATCAGCAAAAGGCAGATAACGCATTGTTGCACAAATTTCAACCCCACAAGGGATATGGTTTTTTTGATTATGGACAAGATATCAACTGGCAACTTTGGCCGGTTAAAGACAATGAGGTAAAATGGCAGCTGCATCGTGTATACTGGTGGCAAGCAATGGGTTTGGCTTATCGAAGCAGCGGTGATGAGAAATATACCAGGGAATGGGTTTTTCAGTTCCGTGACTGGGTAAAGAAAAATCCATTAGGTTTATCGGCAGATAATGATGCCTACGCCTGGAGGCCGCTTGAAGTTTCTGAAAGAATACAAAGCTTACCTGGAACTTTCAATTTATTTCTATCATCATCTGAATTTACGCCAGCATTTTTAATGGAATTTTTAAAGTCTTTCCATCAGCAAGCAGATTATATTCCACAACATTATTCTGAAGAGGGAAATCACCTGTTATTCGAAGCACAAAGGATATTGTTTGCAGGGTCATTTTTCCCTGAGTTTAAAGCATCGCCATTCTGGAGAAAGAGCGGTATTGATGTTTTAAATACCGAAATCAAAAAACAGGTTTATGCCGACGGTGTGCAATATGAGTTATCCCCGGCCTACCACGTCGCATCCATCGATATTTTTCTTAAAGGTTACAATGCAGCAAAAATGGCCGGGGTTGAAAGTGAGTTTCCTGAAAGTTTTAGCGAAACCATTGAGCGTATGATCATGGCCAATATTGATTTCTCATTCCCGGATTATAATGCGCCGATGTTTGGCGATTCCTGGATTGCTGACAAGTCTGGAAGAATAAAATTGTATCAGGCCTGGGCTAAAAGCTTTCCGAAGAATAAAGTAATCCAATATTTTGCCACAGAAGGAAAAGAAGGAGAACTTCCTGATCACCTCTCTCACGCATCAAGCAATGCAGGTTTTTATACGTTCAGGAATGGGTGGAATAATCAATCGACAGTAATGGTTTTGAAGGCAAGCCCACCGGGAGAATTCCATGCACAGCCTGATAATGGAACCTTTGAACTTTATGTGAAAGGTAGAAATTTTATGCCTGATGCTGGCGCTTTTGTCTACAGCGGCGATGCAGAAATTAATAAACTTCGTGAAGAGTACCGCCAAACCAAAATGCATAATACACTTACTTTGAATGATCAGAATATGGTGATTACAAATGCTAAGCAAAATAAATGGAAACTGGGTAAAATGATGGATGTATTGACATTTACCAACCCCAGTTATAAGGATTTAGATCATAAGCGAACTGTTCTTTTCATTGATAAAAAATATTTCATCATTATTGATAGAGCAATCGGTTCTGCAACAGGAAAACTGGATGTACGCTTTCATTTGAAAGAAGATGCCAAACCAGTTTACGATAAATCAAAAAACCTTGTTTATACCACTTATAATGATGCTAACAACTTGTTGATCCAATCACTCAATTCAGATAAAGTGACTTTGTTGGAAGAGCAAAGTAAAGTTTCTTACGAGTATAGAAAAGAAATGCCTCGACCAGCGGTAGCTTTCCAAAAACGGAAGGTAGATTCAACAACACAATATTTCATCAGTGTGATTTACCCTTTTACTGGTAAAAAAGCACCAGAAATAACAATGAAAGAAAATACTGGAAATGACTTTGTCCAAGGTAAAATAGATTTCTCATTGATGATAAACGGAAAAGGTCAGAACATTAAAACCAATATTAATCAGTAGAGATTATTTGTTCTACCTTATTATAAACTCAATCTAACCATAGGCACCTATGAAAAACGTAAATATTATATCGCCGAAATATCTGATATTTTTTACACTAATAGCGGTGTCTTGTAGAAAAGAAAGCATTGTTGACAGCCAAGGTAGTGTTCAAACACTATCTTTGAGTAATAAAAACAATGTTAAAAAAGCGGGTGATATATTTAATAATGGCGACACTATCTTAAATGTAAATTACGAAACTGGTACCTTTGATTCAGGAATTACAGGTTTGACGGCTACGCATGCGAGTGCTGCAGATGCCGCCTACATGATCAACCCAGCAGGAAATGGTAGCGGTTATGCCATTGCGCACAAAATAGTTTATGGCGATACCACCTATAATTCTGATGGAAACATAAGAAGTGAAAGTGATGCAATAGCTATACAGCAGGCAAGGTTTTTTCCTGGCGATGAACGTCGTTACGAATTCAGTATTTTATTAAAGGACTGGACGCCCTGGGTTTCCGGGCCAACCTACGAAACAACTATCTACCAACTTAAAGTATCAGGCAATTCTACATCCGGATCTGGTGTTCCATTACAATTTCGAACAGCAAGAAATGCAATGCGTTTAAGATATGAAGGTTCTACCTCTATTAAAGACATTATTACTGATTTGCGTCCATATGTAAATCAATGGTTAAATTTCAGGGTAGATGTACTATGGGCAAACAATAATACAGGCTATATGAAAACCTATATGAAGCTTCCAGGACAAACAAGTTATACCATGGTTGACGAAAAAACGAACTATCACACGTTTGCCGGCGATGTAAGTATTGGAAATGTAGGTTACATTAAATGGGGAGTTTATGTAACTCAAGCGCCTTTAACGCGTATTGCTTACCATGATAATATCAGAATTATCAAGTTGCCGCTACAATAGGATACCCCATCCAATAGAACTAGAAATTGATCTTTTTGGCTAAACAAATTAAACTGATTTCGAAATTATTCTAATCTACTTTAAGGAAAAATAAATCCAAAAGCCCTCGACAAAAAGATGAACTTAGGGCCAACAGAAATGCTACTTAAAAATACCATCCGGTAGTATCGCAGTCCAGGATTTAGGAAAACTTTTAATACCAAAGATTTCGGCTATTACTCTCGAAGTGTTTCTGTTACTGTTATAAATTTGAGCAATACCCGAGTTTTTTATTTTGGGTCCGGTAATTGCCCAGGGAATTTGCATTTCCTCCATACTCACACCTCCGTGGCCAGTTCCTTTACCGCCGTGATCAGTGATAAGTAAAAAATATGTATCCCGGGCCAGATTATTCACTTCCAATTTCTTAACAAATTCACCAATAGCCTGGTCTGCTTCTTTAACCGCCTCAATGTATTCGTTAGACATCCACTTAAAGCCATGCCCAGCATGGTCAATTCTCACACTATATAAAAAAACGAGTTGTGGACTTTTTTTGTTATCCAGAATAAATTGCCCGGCTGATTTATAGTTATCAGCAAATCCATCTTTCTCTTCGAATGAGGCTACATCTAAATATTTTTTATTCATCGAATTGATTAACTCAGCCCAATTGTAGTAAAATGCAGTTTTAATCCCTGGTTTAGCATCTTTCAAAATCTTGAAAATGGAAGGAAAATATCCCTCACTGTCTACATCCGAAGCCTGAAGCTCGTGCTTATTTAAGGTCCAGCTGTTACTGGTAACACCATGTTCTTCAGGACCAGATCCAGAAAAATGGCTAGTCCAGTTTGGAAGCGTTACGGATGGCATTACCGGTCTGGTATCCAGAGAAATGAGTCCTTTAGCAAAAAGTTTATCAATGTTTGGATGTGGTATTTTACTAAACGCTTCAGATGAAAAGCCATCTAAACCGATAATGACTACACGTTGGCCAAAAACTGTTGATACAGATGTCATGAAAAAAATCAACAGAATAGATACAATTTTTAGAGATTTCATATTTTTAAAATTTACATTGAACAAAACCTACCTCTTATTCACAAAACGGACTGCCCAGACACTTATTGAAGATAATATACATAAAACGGAAATAATGATGAAGATACTATTTGTACTTCCGGTGATATCGATAGCATAGCCCAGAATTGGTTCTCCAAATGCAGCGAACATATATCCTGTCATATTCATAAAACCTATGCCGGTACCCGTTAAATTACTACCCAACAAATCCGGACTTAGTGGCCAGAAGCATGCCTGTGGGCCATAAACAAAGAAACCAGCAAGCAACATCAGCGTGCCTCCCAAAACCAGATTGTGCACAGGTGAAATGTAAACTAATCCTGCAATGAAAGCGCTCACCAGCATCCCAAAGGCGATGGCTTTTATCCTGTCTTTTTTAAATATGCTGTCAGAGAGCATGCCAAAGGTTAGTGCACCGGCCGCCATTCCTACAGGCAATAGGAATGTTACCCATAAGTTTCCCGGATTTTCTTTCCAATTTCCTCCCAGATAATGAACAGGAACCCAAAATATAAGTCCGTATCGTGCCATACTTTCAAAGCCGAAGGCAAGTGTGGCAATCATAAATTTCTTATTACCCAATACTTTGCGATAACGCTCCACCCAGCTTAACTCGTCTTCTTCTTTGATCACTTTTCTCGAAGTCTTTTCGGGTTTATCTCTGGCAATAATCATAAAAGCAGTGGCCGAAATCAGCAGTAAAAGTACAGGAAGGCGAAATAGCATTCTCCATTCATATCCTTGTTGTAACAAGATGATGGAAAGCAAATAGGTTACCACAGAGGAAAGACCAGCAGCCATTGTATAAAATCCAAATGCCTTGCCACGTTCCTCTTCACTCCACCAGTTATTAATCAGTTTAGCACCGGGTGCCCATGCCATCGACTGAAAGTAGCCGTTCAACGCCCATAAAATCATGATTAAGGTTGGATTGCTAGAAAAGCTTATTGCAACATTGGTCATAATGGAAAGGTATGCACCAGTAGTGACCATAATTCTTGCACTAAGCCGATCAGCAAGATTGCCATTAATCAGCTGACCTATTGAATAACCAATTAACATCGCGAAACTAATCCAACCGATTGTTGCATAAGGAATATTCAAATCTGAAGCCATTCCCTTTGCTGCCCATCCGAAATTGTGCCTGCCGGTGTAGAAGAACAAGTAGCAGAACATGGTAATAAGCAACATTTTCCATTGCTGAACCCGGAATTTTTTATCCATTATAAATTGATTTTTAAATCTTCCAGATTAATTCCCACCCGGAGTGGCTTATGTTCTACCGCATAGGCAAAAGCTTCATCAGCTTGATATAGATTAAACTCTTTTGCAACAACATCCTTAAAAGGGTAATCATCATGATGATGGTTGATGAATTCTACCGCGGAGATAAAATCATCATAGTTGTAATTGTGGAGCCCTTTGATCGTAATTAGTTTGCGGATGATTGACTCGGGGTCCAGTTGTAGTTTTCTGGTTTTGAATACAGCTCCGATCCAGATGGCTGTTCCCCCAATAGCTAAACTTCCCAAACTGTTTTCCATGGCTTCAACTGAACCACTCATATCGAAGGCGATATCAATTGATTCGGGAAGAGCACTTGATCCGTCGTTCAATAAATGCACATCTGTCGCCCCGAACTTTCTCGCTACTCTTAACCTTGCATCATTTATATCTGCCATGTGAATGGCTTTTGCACCATGCTCACTACACATTGCGGAACAGACCATTCCTAAAAGGCCGCTGCCCGTAATAAGGATATTTTTGTTCTTCAAATCTCCGGCAAGCCTTAGCGCACCAGATACAGTTGCCACTGCACAGTTAATTATTGCAGCAACGGCTAAAGGCACATCAAGATCAACTTTTAAAACAGCTGTGCCTGGTTTGAGTATGCAGTGGGTTGATAATCCACCATGCAATGAATCTTCTGTTGTGATCTGGGCATGGCCATATTTAAACAGTTTGTCTCCTTTTTGCGGCATTCCCAACTTCGACATTTCCGAATCAGGATCTGAAGAAAATATACTCCAGGTTACTCGGTCACCCTTTTGAAGAAGATTACCCAAGTGATCTTGCTGGGAATGTTTATGTGAAAACGATACGATCTCTCCAACAATTTCATGTCCAAGAACAGTGGGAACCTTTTCGTGCCTTAAGCCACAATAAGTATGCAGGTCACTTCCACATATTGTAGTATAAAGATTTCTGATCAAAATCTCCCCATCTCCAAGTTTTGGGATTTCTCTTTCCAAAATTTCCATGGGCTCTCCATGTCCACTAAATGCGGCTAGCTTCGCATAACTCATTGTTATTTTTTTAAAAGTTTAAATGTTTTAGCATCTATTGAGAATGCTGATGCCTGATGTTCTTTTGCATTGCGGCTTAAGATGTTATCCACAAAAAAATAGGTTGCTTTAAATTCTGTTTTACTTACCTGAGCGATAAAATAGCCGTGACTCTTGATATCCCCAAACACTAAATGGGGGTTGATAGTTGAATCGGCCAGCATGTTTTCAAACTCAATTATTTCTTTATTCTCTTTCCTATCTCCGTTTTTTGAAGTGATTGAGGGAGTTAACAATTCCCATGCAATGGGTTTTTGAGTATATGGCTTGGTGTAGTTCATAAATTTTTCCTCTTTGTTGACAGCCAAGACGAAGGATTCATGATGATCACCGGTAAGAAAAATAGTATTGCCTGAAACTTCCTGATTCAGAAGATCGAGTATCCTAGCCCTTTCATAGGGGTAGCCCAGCCACCAGTCATTATATTTAGGAAGTTTAAAGCCATCAGCCACAGCATAACCAGAGAACATCACTTGATTTGCAATGAGTTTCCATGTTGCTTTACTGTTTTTTAGTTCATCAGCAAGCCAGTTGAACTGGCTTTTACCCAAAATAGCTCGATCCGAATCCCTAAACTCTTTTTCACTGCTTTCCATCTGTCTGGTTCTGCCAGCAATGCGTTCATCCATGAGATAAAGGGAAATATCATTTCCAATTTCAAATTTCCTACGTATCTGGCTGGCATTTTTTGCCCGTACAGGCATCCACTCCAGATAGGCCTGAATAGCCGTTTTTTTCCTTAGTGTCCAAGGGCCTTCCTTTTCCTGATGGTTTTTAGCACCATCCTTATATGCATCATTGGCCAGCTCGTGGTCATCCCAAATTAAATAGAAAGGTTTCTGCTGATGGAGGACCTGTAAATCAGGATCTGTACGGTACTGCGCATATCTGGTTCTGTAATCCTGCAAGGTGAGCACTTCATGTCTGGGTGAATTTATTCTACCCGATTCAGGATTGCCATATTCTCCAGTACCGTATTCATAGACATAATCCCCAAGGTGAAGTACAAGATCTACCTCTTCTTTTGCTGCCAGAAAACGAAATGAATTGAAATATCCGTCTTCCCAGTTACTGCAGCTCACTACAGCCATTGAAAAAGTGCCACTATCCAAAGAATTTGGAAGGGTCTTTGTCAATCCGATCGGAGAAACCTGCCCATCATAAATAAAACGGTAATAATACCGATTCCCTGCACTGAGTCCTTTAACATCAACCTTCACAGTATAATCTGCCTTGGCTGATATAAGCTTCGTTCCTGTTGCAACCAATTGTTTAAATTCCAGATCTTGCGAAACTTCCCATTTGACAACTTTTCTCTGAGGATCAGAAATAGAAATCCTTGTCCAGATGATCACCCTATCCTGCAAGGGGTCACCGGAGGCTACCCCATGCAGAAAACAGTTGCTGTAAGGTTTTCCCGCCCCGGAAAGCATCACCGGAAGAGGAATAAGCAGCGCTGTGGTGAGAATAAATTTTCTTCTGGAAATTTTTACATGCATTAGAATTGGAATTCAAATATGTCTTTGTATACATTATAAACCGGATGAGCGGTAGTGTACTCTTTAACAACTAGCGTCGAGTTTGCTTTTGAGGCATTTTCATCTAGTTTAAGGTTTGTAGAGCCTGTCAAGGTATAATATGCACTGATCCCGCTAAAGGCAAAAGTTAAATTTTTCGCGTGCGTCGGCTTGCCATACTTCATCACGCCGATGTTATTAAATATGCTCAGAGGCCTAGTCGACTGATAAGAATTTGTCTTAGCCATCAATCGGAAGTGCTTCAATCCGGAAGTGTTCGAAGCGTAGATGCGTTCCAGCTCTGAAAACAATTTAGACCCGAAATTGTCCGTTTTTTGATGGTACATATTTACTTTGAGGTAACGGTCTCCGCTGGTAGTAGCCATCTGGGAGACGTATTTCGCTACAGGGTTAAAGTTGACATCCCAGGCATTGCCCTGAACCGCAGCACTATCTGCCTGCCCAGCTACATAGGTTCCCGCTGGTGATAGTGGTATCGGGGTGAAGTAGCTGCTAAAATGATAGTCATCATAATTTAAACCATTGGATGCATGAAGGTTTCTTACTGCAGCATGGAAGTTAGCCTGATTTGAATTATTCTCATAAATAAGCTCGAAGTATTTATTAAAAGACTCCATCAGCTCGGCATGTCCGTTGATAAGCATCCCAGACTGAACCCAGTCCTTCCCTGTCGGAATGCCGGTAGTTGCATGATCATCCACATTCCCGGTTGTACTAAGAACCGAATTTAAAACATCGACACCGTCTCCGGCATAATGACTAACGGTCATATATTTTGCATGCATCTGCTGATAAGCTTCAGGTCCCCAGCTAACCTTTCGCATCCTCAGATAATCTCTTACTTTTTTTGTAGGATCGCTCGTACAAGGATCTTCCATAAAGCCATTAATATAATTGAACACACTTTCTGAAACATCGAACTGGTAAACAAAATCAACTTTTACCTGGTTGAGCGCTGCTTTGACAATAGAATAAATTAATTTTTCCGAGCTCTCCCCACCATGATCGTTTCCTTTTACAAATCCATAAGAAGCATCCGTTGGATTAAAGCCGACATAAGAGTTGAAGCCGATTTTATACATGGCAAACTTTACTCGTACATCAGTTGCCGGATGGGCACTTTTATAGGCGATTGCCCTGTTCAACAGATCTCCATATTTAAAAATCGGGCTATTTTTGGTGTCCCCAACGTTCCTGGAATAAGCTTTAACCCTTACCGAGCGGCCATCATAATTAAAGGTTGTTTCTTCGGAAACTGAGGCTAGTCCCAGTGCTGAACGATTGGCTGCCATGGCATATTGGCCTGATTTAATGACCATGGTTTCTGATTCTTTTTTTTCGCTGACCGGGCTAAGAGAAATGAGCTCATTTTCCTTGCAAGAGCAGATTACGAATACAGTTAGAACGATTATTGAAATATATAATTTTTTCATTTTTTAATGCTCTTAATGTTAAAAACTCCAGTTTACACCAACCCTGCCCCTTGCTGAATAATATTCAACCTGCTCGGGTCTGCTCTTAACGCCATGATAGTATCTAAGCGGCGCATTTGTCAGGTTATTGGCATCCACAAAAAGCGTGATGTTTTTGGGGAAATTATAAGACATATTCACATCTAAGTGAAAATCCTTATCCTGGTAACGATCTGCGCCGTTGTTATCCCTAATTTCCACCAGAAAAGCCTGGCGATAATTGGCAGCTATACGAAATGAAAAGCGGTCTTTTTCATAAAATATCGCTGCATTTACAATATTGGGCGATTGATTTAATAAGCCAATCTTTTCACCTGGCCTGTCATCAAGTGTTGTTTCAGACTTTGTGTAAGTATAATTAAGGTTAAGACCTAAACCACTTAAAATTCCTGGCAAAAAAGTAAACTTCTGATTATAGCCTAATTCAATACCGTATAACTTAGCATTTTCAGCATTCAGTGGCTGCGAAACTTGGTAATTGGCCGTAACCCCTTCAATTGTCTGGCTTTGGGTAAACGATTGAGAATACACTGCATCTTTAATACTTTTGTAGAACAATCCGCCCGTTAGGTAGCTGGTTCCATTAAGATAATAGCTCCCGATCAAATCATAATTCCACGAAAACGTTGGACGTAAATCTGGATTTCCAAGTGCTATTGTGAGCGTATTAGGATTTACACGCGTCGTGGGACTAATCTCATTAAAAGCAGCTCGTGCAAAAGTTCTGGTTACAGCTGCCCTGATGTCAGCCTTTTCAATAGGTTTATAGATGAAGTGAAGCATTGGAAGTGCGGCAGGAACATTTTTGCTACCCGATACTGGACTTACTTTTTTAGTGATATCATTGTAGATATAGCTGTCGGTTTTGTTTGACGTATATTCATACCTTAAGCCACCCACCATTTTGATTTCTGTATTCAGGTCCCATTCTCCCATAACATACCCGGCCCCAACTTTTTCAACAGCATCATAATTACCGGCTGCATAAGAAGAATTGGTAGCATCGTTTGCAGTATAGGTAAGGTTTTGGGCAACCGATGGGATGCTGTAAGGATTAATAAATGAGCCAACTGTTGGATAATCAAACTTCAGGTTATCATAAGCATTATTAAGCTCTGGAAACCAATTTTTTGTTGGAAATTGCTCTCTTTCCCATAACGGAAGATAAGCTTTAGCTGCAGTGGTTTTGTAAACCCAGGTTTGATACCTGTAATCATATTTACTGCTTTTATACCTGAATTTACCGCCAAACTTCACAAGCAGATTATTTGTTGCCTGGTATTTGAAATCGAGGGCAGCAACCTTGTCGCTTTCGGTAATATTTCGGATTGATGTGACAAATCTATCTAAATAATAGTTATCAGGATTGTACGGAGTAGTAGCAGAAAAATGGGGCTGGATGTTTTCCGGATCATCCCCTTGGTACCCTTGAGGGCCATCACCTTGCAAAAACTTATAGTCCTTACCGCTAATATTTACCAGATTATCATATTTTACCGATTGTACCCAGTTTCCATAATAATAGCCTCGATTTTCTTTGGTTGCCGAAGATGGTCCTTTATAGCCGGCCCATGATTTATACCATGCCAGTCGAGCATTCATGCTCAGTTTTGAGCTTAATGCAGATTCAATACCTGTTTCGCCTCCATAATTTTTAAAATAATAATCCACAACATTCCATCTCAGTACAGCGTTGTTTGTTGCCCGATCAAAGTAGTGCATCGTTTTACGGTTTCTTTCATTGTCAAGCAGTTCAGTGTAATATCCTCGGGCGTACCACTTTGTTCCCGGTGCAAGGGCATAGTCCAGAGAGGCATTCAAGGTTTTGTTGGTCCTGGTTCCCTGATAATTTCTCACATCAAGGGTTGTTACATTATGAAGTTGATTACCATAAATTACCTCGTAATCATCTGTTGCGTAGGTACGTTGATTAATACTCCCCAAAACTAAAAATCCAAGTTTGTTATTGAGCAGGCGATCCCCATATAATACGCTTCCGTTGTATCCAAACTTGTCATTTGGACGTTCCGCATACGGAATAGCACCCATTACACGAAAAGTTCTTTTTTCCGGAGATGTCCTGGTGATGAAATTGATAGTTCCACCGATCGCATCCCCCTCATAATCAGGTGTTATCGCCTTAACGACTTGTATATATTGGATCAGCTCTGCAGGGAGGATATCCATCGGAACAGTCCTATTACCAAGAAGATCTCCTGATGTTTTCGCAGCAGGCATACGGTCGCCGTTTATGGTTGTTGAGCTCCATTGCGAAGGTGTACCACGTACAGTTACGTATCTGCCCTCGCCCTGATCTCGGTCTATGCTTACTCCAGCAATTCGTTGTACCGCTTCAGCTGCATTAATGTCAGGCAGCTTGCCAATCGCATCGGCACTGGCAACATCCATTATGGCGGTAGCATTTCTTCTCATTGCAACTGCTTTTCGTTCTCCGGCACTATACATCCCCTTAACCACAACCTGTTGCAGGTCATTTCCAGAACTTAGTTTGATATTTCCAAGTAGGGATACTTTATTGTTTATGATGCTGACGGTTGTATCTTTCGTACTATAGCCGACCATGGAGATGGACACTTTATAATCTCCTGCTGGAAGAGAAATGGAGAATGAGCCATCAAGACTTGAAATGGTTTTTGATTTTGTGTTCTGAATATTAATCGTTGCATATGGTAGCGGTCCGGACTGATCGCTAACCGTTCCTCTTAATGTCCCTTGTGCAAAAGCCATTGTGAAGTTTGCACATACGAAAGCGATGATAATGTATAAGTTTTTCATGATTCTTAGATATTACAACGTCTATTAATCATTGAAATAATCTCATGAATTTCATGCCCGTTATAGTTCTGTTTGATCAGGGCTGTTTTTTCTTGTGTTAAGGGAATGTTTTCCATAACTTTGTTGAATGATTGTGATTTAAATTGATTGGACTCGATTTTTATTTCAGTTTGATAATGGAGATGTTCAAGCATCTCCATTTCTATTTTATTGTATATTAGAAATATCTAATAAGATCTTAGCGCATAACTAATGTTTAGCAAAACTAAACTTTGTTCATTAAGAGCGCCTCTGACTTATGTTAAGTTTTGATTAAATAAGATCAGGCAATTCAATGAAAGTGAAGACCTGAATAGGAATCTATAACAGGCAAAAGATCAATCAAATTATTTATTACAGCGTGAGGATTTGCAGTTTTAAGCTGCGAGGCAGTATGGGCACCGGTGGTTATTCCGATACTCAGACCACACCCAGCATTCTGCCCCTCATTAATATCCACAATCGAATCACCGACTTTGGCAACCTCTCCGCCGTCTTTCACATTGAATGCTTGCATTGCAAACTTAATCATATCTGGATCAGGACGGTTTCTACTTACATCCGATGCTGTTACGAGTGCGTCAAATTCAATTCCAATCTTCCAGTTTAGTTTCTCCAAGATCGAGCATGCCGTTTTCCGATCGTAGCCTGTGTTTAGTACGGTAATAATTTTTCTTTCCTTAAGTGCTAAGAAGATATGCGTTGCATTAGGTTGGGGCAAAATGTCTGCTGTGTCATACGCCTTAGTTAAAGCAATAATGAAATGATCATAAATTTGAGTGACAAGCCCTTCGTCATGCGTGTTTGAAAAGTGAGAAAGAATGGAGCGGATAGCTTCCTTTTTTTCTTTTCCAGCACCTTGTTCCAACACCTGGTTTAAAGAGAATTCGAAACCTGTGGCATTGATAGATGTTTGTAGAGTTTTGTAAACGAGGTTATCTTCGTTTACTGTGGTGCCTGCCATATCGAAGACTACCATTCTTATTTTTTGCTCTGACATATTCAATAATTAAACTGAATGAATACACTTAAACTTTGAATAAGCATAAACATTGTTTAGCAAAACTAAACATGTTTATAATCAATAAAACTTCTCTACATTAAGTTTTTGTTAAGTTTAAGAATTCTCTGTCTCAAAAAAATAAATTACAAGCATTATAGCAGTTTTTTTTCCTGTATTGGTCGGGGTATGAGAAATCCGACCATCAAATAAGAGAGAATCTCCTGCGGACAGTTGATAAAAATTGTTGCCTATATTATAGGATACATCACCACTGATGACATATTTATATTCGAAAGCTTGAGTTTCTACCATCGGCCTGCTTGCATTTGGTTCAAGCTCTAACAGTACAATATCTACAGTACCATTTTTAACGGATTGTGTAAAGATGCGCTGATAGGAAAAACCTAGTGCATCCTCTTTTTCAAATCTTTCGTATTCCGCAGATTTTTTAACGATGACAACGGTTGAATCATCAGTGTTCTTGAAGTCCTTGAAAAACACATTAAGGTCAATGTTTAGCGCTTTGATAATGTCGATAAGGACAATTAAAGATGGGATTGTTCTTGAATTTTCAATCTGAGATATAAGTCCTTTGCTTACATTAGCCTTATCAGCCAGCTCTTGCACTGTGATGTTTTGCTCACGTCTTTTCTCTTTAATCCTGTTGCTTATTTTTACTAAAGTATCTTGCTTCATATTTAGTTCACCTCAAATTGATTTTGTAACGTTCATCACAAACAAAGGTAAGTATACAAAGTTAAGTAATTATAAACACGAAAATATATGTGGTATTTTAAGAATCTTGAAACATTGAGTTAATATTAAATAATTGATAATGAGTTATCAAAGAAGTGATTATTTTGATTGATCTGAAAAAAGCTTAATGTAATTCTACGATAAAAAAAGACTTATTCGTTTTTCGCCTAACCTCGACCGGTTATTGCTCAAAACACACCAACTTAAAGCTCTTTCGTCAAAGTATTTACGGAAGCTCTTTTCTGATAATTTGGATCGAAATGCACAAACTTTATCCTTCCTGAACGATTAATGATGTAAGTTGCTGGTACTGGAAGCGTATGGCGTGTATTGCCATTATTGACTTCCAAATCAATCCCATAACCTTTATATTTTGAAAAAGTCGCATCATCCATCATGAAATTTACACCGTAAGCTTTCATAATATCATCATCCTTATCCTGTATAATGGAGAAACCTGCACTGGTTTTTTTTATTGTTTTTGAAATGTTTTCATTGGTTTCTGGGGTTACGCCAATCACATAAGCATCTTTGCTTGTAAGTAGCTGCAGGGAATCCTGAAGTTCTTTAATATGCTTGTTACAATACGGGCACCATTGGCCGCGGTAGAAAAAAAGCACTACAGATTTATGTTGTTTTAACAACGCTTGTAAACTGATCTTTTTTCCATTTTGGTCCGTCCCACTAAAAGCCGGGGCATTCGCTCCCACAACTAACCCCTTTTGAGCGTTTGCATTTAAAATTACTGCAACAAACAAGGCAATAAATAATATAATTCTTTTCATAATATTACAAATTTTGGCAGGAGAATTTAGAAAATTCCCCTGCCTGTTTTTTTACATTTTACTTTTCGACATTTTGTCTTTTGCTATTTTAGATTTCTCCATCTTGGCTTTTTTGGTCGAATCTGCCTTCATCTTCGACATTTTGCTTTTTTCCATCTTATCCATTTTCTTCTTGCCCATTTTATCCTGTTGAGGACTGTTTGCAAAGCTCGATGCAGAAAGACTTAGAGTTACCAACGCAGCAAGAACAATTTTAGCTGCAGATTTTAAGAATTGATTTTTCATGTTTTTGTGTTTTTGTTTCCCTTTTTGTCGCAACCTATTTGAAAACCTTACAATCAAAATCAATTTTTATTCATTTCTTTTTCGATTCTTTGTTTTAAGCTCCATTTGAAATCTTCGTCAAGCTTTAACTCTTCATTTTTGAAACCAACAAATAAGCGATTAATAAGTATGCTTTGTTGCTGAAAGGTCCTGCAAACGGAACAACCTGCAAGGTGTATTTTTAGTTGCAAGACCTCAGAGGCAGTAATCTTCGCTAATGTTTTTTTCTCTATCAGGAAAGTTGCCTGCCTGCAATTGTATATTATCTTCTTTAAAGCTCCGGTCATATCAATTCCAATTTTTTTGAAGGCAAGCCCTCAGGTTTAGTTTTGTGCGATGCATGATAACCCAAAAATTAGCATCGGTAAGTTTTAACTCAAGGCAAATTTTTTCAGAGGTACAATCATCCATGTGTTTCATCGAAAATACAGAAAACCATAACAGCGGCAGTTTTTTTAAGCAGCCTGTTAAAATATTCCCCAGTTCTTTGGTAAGCAACGGATTATCTGGTTCTAAGCCAAATGCCTGGGGTGCATGTACAGCATTCCAATGCCCGTTTGTTGCATTAAAAAAATCTATCTGTTCAGATTCTGACTGCCTAACTTCCTTCAACCCTTTTGATGCTTGTTTCCTGTAAAAATCAGCTATCTTATTTTTAAGGATTGCCGAAAGCCAGGTTTTTTCACTGCTGTTTCCTTTAAAACGATCCAATTGTTGTAGTGCAGCTAAAAAAGTATCCTGCACTAAATCTCTTGCTACTTCTTCATCTCTTAATCTCGACATGCCAAAGCGATAAAGGTAGTCAGCATATTTTTCAACCCAGGTTACCGGGTCGGGATGAAGTTGATTGGTTGCCATTAAACCTTGCTTTTCTTCATTCATCTTTTTACGTACATTGTATAAATATAGTGCTAACCGTTTAGTCGGCAGCAAATTAAATTCCTTACAAATTATTTTATTTTTTGTAAGGAATAATTTAAACCAACGACTAAGCCTTTAAATGATTGCCATGGTTAGAAAGATAGTATTTGTGTTGTTCGCATTATCTGCGATAAGCTTAGCTTTCACTTTAAAACGAAAGAAACCTGCAGCGCCAGGTTTTGCAGTGATCGAACTATTTACTTCAGAAGGCTGCTCAAGTTGTCCACCTGCTGATGCGCTAATAGCGAGAATAGAAAAAGAAAATAAGGATAAACCTGTTTACATTCTTGCTTACCATGTAGATTATTGGGATAGATTAGGCTGGAAAGATAGCTTTAGCAGTGCCAGAAACTCGAAAAGGCAGCATGAGTATGCCAACTGGCTGCGTCTTAATAATGTTTATACACCTCAAATCGTTGTAAACGGAAGCGAGGAATTTATTGGCTCTGAGGAAAAAAGCCTTCGAAATGCGATTCAGAATGCTTTATCACAAACAAGCCAGAATCATTTGGAAGTTACCATTGAAAAACAGAGTCACACGGATATTTCTTTGAGTTATCAAACCGGCAACCAGATACAGAACAATAACCTGATTATAGCAATGGTAAGTCCAAACGCAACAAACAAAATCGAACGTGGGGAAAACAAAGGCAAAACACTTCACCATGTACAAATTGTAAAAGACTTTAAAACCGTTAACCTTAATGGTAAAGAGAATGGGTTGATCAATTTGATTTTAGGAAGTACAAAAAACGAATTGGAGATAATTGCCTTACTGCAAAATAGTAGAAGCGGACAAATAACTGCAGTTACAAAACTGCTCATCAAACCGCACAGCTAGTGGGTTTCAGACAAATGATTGCATTAATGTTATATAAAGTCTAATGAAAGAAATAAAAGAAAAACACGCCTTTTTGATGCGATGGACACACTGGGTAAATTTCCCTGTACTTGCAATTATGATTTGGAGTGGAATGTTTATTTATTGGGCAAATGATGCTTACGGAATCTCCATTTTTGGCATTACACACATTAAATTTTTTCCGGAGTGGTTTTATAATTACTTCCATATACCACAACGTCTTGCCGAAGGAATGGCTTACCATTTCTTATTTATGTGGTTCTTTTTTATAAATGGATTGCTTTACATCGTCTACACTATTGTTTCTGGTGCCTGGCGGGAACTTATCCCTCAAAAAAACACATTTAAGGAAGCGTGGTTGGTTTTACTTCACGATTTACATATCAAAAAAACCATTCCTCCACAGAAAAAATATAATGCTGCTCAACGAATTGCCTACACAGCGATTATATTAATGGGTTTTGGGTCTATCGTCACCGGACTTGCCATTTACAAACCAGTCCAATTTTATTGGCTTTGCTGGCTTTGTGGCGGTTATCATTTTGCCCGGATCATTCATTTTGCACTCACTATTGGGTACGTACTTTTCTTTGTGATACATATTGTCCAGGTTGCACTTGCGGGGTGGAATAATTTTAGGTCGGTTGTATCAGGCTTCGAGGTCATAGAAAATAAAGAGAAAGTTAAAGAAGAAAAATTATCAGAACATGGAACAGCCGACTAAAAAGAAAGTAAAAGCACCGCTCAGTATCGAACAGAAAATAAAACGCCGCAATCTTATCTCTTTCGGTGTATTTTTCACCTTGGGTGGTGGTGCGGTTGCAGGTTGGAGGTGGTTGCTCCATTCACCTGAAGAGACGGCTGGAATTACCGGCGGCGCAAAACAACCTTTAAGAAGGGCATTAAATAAAACGGAACTATTTTTTCGAAACTTCTTTAGCAACAACCACCTGGTTAAAACCTACGACAAAGAACGTGCAGCAAAAACCGTTCGCGTAAATAGCTTGATTGGTATTGAAGATGATGAGGATTTTGATGAGAAAAACTGGAAACTTAAAGTCAGAACCGGGGCAACCGACTTGTTACACATCGGCATTGAAGAGATAAAAGCTCTACCAAAAACGGAAATAGTTTTCGATTTTAAATGCGTAGAAGGCTGGGACCAAATTCAACATTGGGGCGGTGTTAAACTCAGTGATTTCTTGTCGCATTTTAAACTTGATAAGTTATCAGAAAAAAATTATATGGGGCTTGAAACCCCAAATGGCGAATACTATGTTGGTCTGGAAAGAGACAGTGTTTTGCATCCGCAAACCATTTTGGCCTACGAAATGAACGGTGAGCCAATTACAAACCAGCACGGAGCACCGCTTAGGCTCATTATTCCTGTTAAATATGGCATTAAAAACCTAAAACGGATTGGGCTGATGTCTTTCAGCGACCAGCGCCCAAAAGACTACTGGGCAGAACAAGGCTATGACTATTATTCTGGCCTGTAAAAAAGGCGAATAAAAAAATCCCGATTTCTCGTCAGCTTTGGTCCTTGAACTCCGGTTTAATCAGTGCATTCATGCTTTTCCTGAGCTTTAGTACCTTGGGTCTGGAAACACTTTGAATATAACCACTATTAGGATTTAGCTTGTAATAGTTCTGATGGTAGTTTTCTGCCGGATAGAATACTTTGAAAGGTACCACCTGGGTAACGATTTTATCGCTATAATGATGAGCAGAATTTATCCTTGTCATTACCTGTTCCAATGTTTTTCTTTCTTCAGAATTTCTGTAGAATGCAACCGAACGGTAATCCGCTCCTTCATCGGGACCCTGACGATTTAGCGTGGTTGGATCATGAGCATAAAAAAATGCCTCTGAAAGCTGGGCATAGCTGATTACCGTAGGATCATAATAAACCTCAACAGATTCCGCATGCCCTGTATTATCCGAACATACCTCTTCGTAGGTAGGGTTTTTTACCGTCCCCCCAGAATATCCCGAAACAACCCTATCCACTCCTTTCAGTTCGCTCATACCCTCGGCCAATGCCCAGAAACATCCACCGGCGAAAGTTGCCACCTTCTGATTTGGCTTTGGGCTGGGTAAGTCCGCAAAGCGCTGCTGATTCTTTTCTGTCGTTACATCCATGCATGACGAAAGGAAAACCAGTCCAACCAGCCATATTTTAAATATTTTCATCATTATCAATTTATTTAGATGGAATGAACTTTAGCGCATAAGAATTCATACAATACCGCTGACCTGTCGGTTCGGGTCCGTCATCAAATACATGTCCCAGATGCAGCCCTGTGCTTGCCTCGACAACTTCATCTCTTAGCATTCCATCTTAGGTATCACGGACAATTTTAATAGCAGTGGGATCAATTGGCTTAAAAAAACTAGGCCAGCCCGTGCCTGATTCAAACTTAGTATCAGAGCTGAAGAGTGGTTTTCCCGTAGCGGCACTTACATAAATCCCTTTTTTGTGGTTGTTCCAAAACGGGTTTTTGTATGGCGTTTCGGTTGCACTGTTAACCATAATATCATAAGCCCGTGCAGAGAGTACCTGCTTCCAATAAGCTGCTGTTTTTGCCTGTGGATATTTTTTGATATCTCTTGAGGTTGTATGGTTATCTGATGGGTTGTTCTGCCCACAGGCATTTAATGCCAGTCCTAGAAACAGTATGCTTAATAATTTTAAATTTCTCATATCTCGATTAGTCGTTAAAAAACTTAAATCCTTACAAAAGCCCAGGAGATATTTTTATCTAAAAGGCTGATATAATTTAATTTACGAATAAAGCACCATGCTGGTTCTTCATAGGATTGTAAGTATAAACCCTACTCAAGCCCCCCAGCCGGCAGAAAATAGAATACTGGGTAAAAGAGACTAAACAGGCTTTTACAATAAAGGCTGAGCTGGCTTAACTCTTATGTGAAATAAAGCATTAGATTTCCGAAAATTCTGAAAAGCCATGAGGTTTCGCTCCGAAAAAAGTGGCAATAGAGTAAGACCAGTGTCGACCACAGGGGTGTACTACATAAGAGAATTAATAAAAAGGCCATTTGAAACAAAATTTAATCTGTAATTGAATAAACCTATTTCCAAAGAGATTGTAATCCCTAAGATAAATAACGTTTTGAATGTTTCATTACTAATCGACCGCCTGAGAAACAGTTTTGTTCCGAAAATATGGCCTAAAAAAAGGGCTTCGGATAAAACCGCAAGCCCTCTTAAACATAAATTGATTTAAGACTACATTTTACTCATCGTATCTTTCATCATGGTGTCTGTCATCATGGTATCCTTCATCATCGTATCGGTCATCATCTTGTCGGTTGAAGCATCAACCATGGTAGTGTCGGTACCCGCATCAGCTTTTTTTTCTGAACAGGCGGCAAATGTCAAAGATAGTGTCAGGGCTAAAAAGCCTAATTTGAATGCATTTTTCATTTTGTTTTGTTTTGAAGTTTTACACTGATTAATTATGGGTTAATACGGCGTATAATTAAAAGGTAACCTATTTACAACCAGTAGGTTTACTAATACTCTCTAGTGATGTTTGATTCTAGATTTAACTAGCAGTATCCTATCGTCTCGAAATTTAGAAGCAATTTTTTTCTTAGAATTGACCAGCTTATGCTTTTCAAGAAAGGCTACGCAAAGATATTCTGGTTTCTATTGAGCGGTTAATTCCTACCAAATGATTTGGTCAATCTTCGCGAAGCTTACGGTCTACTCATACAAATCCGGGAAGAACAGAGAAAGCATTTAAGAATAACTTATTCTTGTCAACTAACTAGCCAATGAAAAGAAGCCCCTTAGAATCAATATGGCCTGTCTGATAGATGTTTTGACACTGCCAAGGGGCATATTTAGTTCTTCAGCAATCTCCAGGTGGGTATAGCCCCGATAGTAGCAGAGTTCGAGTATCGTTCGATGCTTCTCATTAAGTCCAAGCACCAGTTTTTTTAGCCCGATGGTATCCGTATTTACACTATGGCTAAAACTTTCCAGTTCATAATGATGGCCATCAATTTCGACGGTAGACTTGCTCTGCTTGCTTGATTTCAATCTAAGATAATCAAAGGCGGTGTTTCTGGTAATATTGAGCATCCAGGTGAATAACCGAGCTTTTCTTTCATCGTATAAAGGTAAATATCTTTTGATCTTTAAAAAAACTTCCTGTAATAAATCCTCTGCGGTTTCCTGTTGATTTAGAATTTTCATCAATACACCCATGAGGTTCGGCGCATACATTTCATAAAGTTGACTGAACGATCCTTCCCTGTTATCGAGTATGTTGCCCACTAATAGTTGCTCAGGTGTTTTGCATTTTAATTGTAAACGTTTGGCATTCGAAGATTGAGTAAGTATAAATGCATGCATAGGCTTGTTTTGATTTGGTAACACTGTCCCTGTCTCTTTGTTTTAGTTATTCCTCGGAGCTATGAATCATTTGTTCGGAAGCAAAATAGAAAAGCCGCTTCAGCTATGGAGCGGCTTTTACCAAATCCTATTTATAACCTTATTTTGGCATTAATACAGTATCGATTACATGTATTACTCCATTTTTCTGATTTACATCAGCAATGGTCACTGTGCTCATTCCACCTTTTTCATCTTTCAGAACCAGTTTTTTGCCTTCCATCCATGCCCAAAGCTTTCCACCTTGAACAGTTACCAGTTCCGCTTTTCCATTCCCTTTTTTAATCGCGGCTGCAATTGCTTTGCTGTCCATTTTACCGGAAACAACATGGTAAGTTAAAATTTTGGTTAAAGTAGCTTTGTTAGCCGGTTTAACTAAATTCTCTACGGTACCTTTTGGTAATTTACTGAAAGCTGCATTGGTTGGTGCAAACACTGTAAAAGGCCCTTTACCCTTTAAGGTTTCTACAAGACCTGCAGCCTTTACAGCTGCTACCAGTGTAGTGTGGTCTTTTGAGTTTACAGCATTATCGATAATATCTTTTGTTGGATACATTTTAGCACCACCAACCATTTTGGTGCCATCCATTTTAGAACCAGACATTTTATCTTGGGCCTGTACTGTTGTATTTACTGATAATGCGATAGCTACTAAGGCAAAAGCAGTTAAAAAAGTTTTTTTCATGGTATTTATTTTCGTTGTACAGTCATGTACGTAAATAAAGCGACCAGTGGTTTTTCTTTACGCAATAACTTTTTGTTAAGGAATACTGCTTCGTATATTTAACTGTAATCAGACAGGTTGGAGTCTTATTAAATATGTTCCAATCTCAGGATACGTCTGATCCTACCAAATCGTTTTTCTAATTTTGCCGATTTTTCTTCTGTTACAGGGCTGGTTATAATTTTACCACCCCTTAAAGTAGCACCAATTACAATGCCCGCCGATATAAGAACAAAGTTTTTTATAATATATTGACCCAACAGGGTAGGTACAAGCAGGGAATGATTAAAGGTTTCCTTGGGAAAGAATAAAAGGGGTAAGAAAGTACCCGCCATCTGTAGATAAAGTAAAATGAGGGTCAGCCTGAGCCAGGCTTTAGATATCAGCCCTAATCCAATGATACATTCCCATATCGCTAAAACCGGCATCGATATTTCGGGATTAACTGATCCAAAGGTTAATTTTAATATGGTACGACCGGCAATCTCTTCTGCAGAACTCACGCCTGGAAAGAACTTAAGTATTCCAAACCATATAAATATAATACCCAGACAAACCCGAAGAATATTCATGCCATTTCTTGCTTTCCAAGCTACAATTCTATTTTCTGTTAATGACTTGAATCCAAACATATCTATCTATTTATTCAAAATTTACATACGTGTATTACATACCGATAGTTTAGTCCCATAAGTTGTTTTATTTTTGAATAGTCCAGATTGTAAGAGTAAATCTTGAATTTTGCACAAACTAACAGGTCATAATCAATTGCAGATGAAAACCCCATAAAACTGAAAATGGATCTGAGTGGTCTGTGGCTAGCATATACTCCAAGAAGTTGCTGAACTCTGAATAAACGGTAATATCCACTCAAGTAAAGATATGGTTTGGTAAAACTTTTCTCTTACCGAGGCAACAATCTCCAGAAATACCAAAAGAATGCTTAGCAGGGATCAACCCCAACAGCAAGACAGCAAAGAGTTTTGAAGCTATTGGTTGGTAGGGTTTGGATTTCCCTATTTTATTTTTTGTATCTTGTCACTTACCGGTAACAGGAATGAGAAAAAAGACAAAAGAAAGATTTTTGAGAAGTTGTTTGCTGATTCTTATGCAAGCAGTATTTACCTGTGTCATTATTTTATCTTCCTCTGCTTTTAAACTTGTAATTCCATCATCCTCCATCTCGTGGGAAAAATCCAGATCTGAAACAGCCCATCATCTGGTTAAGCACTTAACTGCGAATGAAAAGATAGACTTCGCTCTTTCTAATGCGGAGCCGAGGCAAAAAAAGTACCGGAAAAAATTTCAGATGGGAGGAGATTCTTATATTGATTTCATAGCACAGGAAACATTTATCTTCAAGCTGGCAACCCAGTTTGCAGAACTTGCAATTACCTACCACACGCCAGATGTAACAAGCGCTTTGGCGTTATTCATTTACCGATTGGCTACCTTTTGATTTTTATAAACTAAGCACTTACTGTGTGCAGTCTTTAGTGATCATCGCTGAGGTTAAATTAGCTGTCGGGATTTGTCTACAGATAGATCAACAGCCTTTCCTCTGAATTTTCTTAACCCAGGAAAAGCCGAAACCTATAGCTTTCATTTTTGCCAGAATTTTGGTTTGATCATAGATTAAGACCTTAAATCCATTCTGCTATTTTACAAAAAGCGTAGATAAGATGTATTTACAATCCAAAAAAAGCTAGCTGATCAATTTAATTAATAGAAGGATCCACAATGGAATTAGCCTCCTATCAAAACATTGTTGTCTGGAATTGGGCCGGAGCATATTTCTGGCCCTTTTTCTTTTTGATTTGAATAATCGATTACAATCATATTAACCAGCAGAAAGCCAAATCACTTAGATCAAAAAAATATTAAACAAAATAAAAATAAATATACTTACCTCAAAATGAAATCAGCATCCCAATATAAATGTGTAATCATTGATGATGATGACAATGGCACCGAGCTCTTAAAAGAATATCTTCAGGCAGTACCCAAACTATCCCTTCTTGAAAGCTTTTTAGATCCGACAGCGGCTGTTCGAGCAATTAAAAATAATCAAGGGGTAGACTTTTTATTTCTCGATATTAACATGGAAATTTCCGGGCTTGATATCGCCAGAATTCTGAGGGATGATGTCCGCTTTATTGTATTTGTGACTGGGCATCCCGAACATGCACTCGATGCTTTCTCGGTAAACGCTGACCGATATCTGGTCAAACCAGTCAGCTTTCAAAAATTCGTAAAAACAGTTAATGAATTAGAATCTAAAATGACCAGAACAAACTGCTAACTTGTTTGTCTTCATACAACCTTAGGCTTAAAAAGAGACCGATTATTTTCTGGTATTCCCCTCTGCTATAAATTGGATTCAAATAATCCGGAAACGTCTTGGCCTTATACACATACAAACATCAAACGATGCGTAACACTAAACCAATAGATAGTCAGCAATCAACCCAATTGGGTACGCCGGTGGTTTACCGAAAGACCTTTCTTATTACGATCCTGATTTTCCTTGCCCTTATTTCCGGTCTTTGGATATGGAAAGCCGTAGAAAACAGGAGTATGCAATCTGAAAATGATAGGACCAATAGGCTTTTGAGAAGAAAAGTTTCGGTGCAAATGGATGCGAATTTAAAAGCACAACTTATATTGTTAGCTAAACCACTCGCCTGGGCCATTCGGGATAAAATGATCTCAGGGAACCGGCAGGCCATCAGTGTTTATATGAATCAGATGGTGAGAGAAAAAAACTTTGAGGAAATCTCTATTGTCGATCAACGCAACATGATTTTCCTCTCTACTGATAAAAAGGAAGAAGGAAAACCTTATTCAATTTTTTACAACAGCACTTTCTTACGAAGTGACAGTACCAGGATTTATTCACAGCGAGGCAGGTCGCTGGTGCTTACAACGCCTATATTAGGCCTGAATAAACGCCTTGGGACATTGTCAATCAGCTATCACATGCCAGCCTACACTGTCGATTAATTCATTGATCATGTACATTTCAAGGCTAATAAGTAATAAGGCAATTTCTATCAAAAATCCCCAACCCGAAACAAATGGATAAATCACTACACAAACCATCATTTAAATTAAATGAGCTACAGGCAACAGCAATATGCGGCAACGACATCAGCTCTTCCTGTCTGTATGTTGCAGCACTGACCATTTCCTACGCTGGTCAATATGCCTGGATTTCGCTGATCGTTGTGGGCCTTGTGCTCTATCTTTTTCGAAAGATAAAGCAGTGACCTCTATTCTTGCCGGAGCGGGAATCATTGGTCTGGCACTGGCGTTTGCCTTTCAGGATATTGCCTCTAACTTTATTTCCGGCATATTTCTTTCGGTGAGGAAACCCTTGTATGTTGGAGATATTGTCAAAATAAAGGATTACATGGGGAAAGTGGAAGAAATTAACCTTCGTGATACCGTCATCAAGACCTATCAGGGACAAATGGTCATCATCCCCAACAAAGATGTTTTTCAAAACCCTATCGAAAACTATACGTTATTGGGTAAAAGGCGCTTAGATCTGAATGTTGGAATCTCTTATGGTGAAGACCTGGAAAGCGTTAAATCACTAACCATCCAGGCAGTAAAAGATATAGAAGGACTGGTTGAAGAAGAGGAAGTGATCATGTTTTATACCGGTTTTGGTGACAGTTCGATTAACTATGTGATCCGGCTTTGGATAAATGTGCATGATAATGTTAATATTCTTGAAGTGCAAAGTCAATGTATCCTCAGAATCAAAAAGGTATATGATGAACATAATATTATGATTCCATTCCCTAGCCGAACACTTGACTTCGGAATCAAGGGAGGTATGTCATTAAGCGAGATGCAAGAAAAACATAGAAATGAATCGAAGTCATGATCTTGATTCGACGGGTGTCTTCAGTCGCCATTTTTTATCTATCAGTTAATTAAACGAAAATGAGCCAATATCTTTTACTGATGCTGATTGCCGGACTTGCAAGCATAGGTATGGCGTTTATCCCCAGCCTTGCCCGCAAAGTGAGGATGTCCTACTCTATCGTTTATGTTGCAATAGGAGCACTGTTATACCTGATATGGCCGAAAATCCTCCCCTCGCCCTTGCCGCAAAAAGACAATGCGCTGGTGGTTCACCTCACCGAGCTTATTGTCATCATTTCGCTGATGGGTACTGGAATTAAGATCGATCGAAGTTTTTCTTTCAGGAAATGGTCCACTCCACTCCGGCTGATCTTAATTGCTATGGTCTTATCGATCGTGATATCGGCATTGCTTGGCATTTTTGTTTTAGGGATGAGTGTTGCAGCTGCATTGCTACTAGCTGCAGTATTGGCGCCAACAGATCCGGTTCTAGCCGCTGATGTACAGGTTGGACCGCCAAACGAGCGTGGAAAGTCCGAACCCCGGTTTGCACTCACTTCAGAAGCGGGACTCAACGACGGACTGGCATTCCCATTTACCTGGCTAGCGATTGTTGTTGCATCTGAAGGCATCACTACGTCTTCAATATGGCACTGGGGCTGGTTTTACCTTGTTTACAAGATTGCCGCAGGACTGATTGTTGGCTGGCTTTGTGGCAAACTGGTGGGCTACCTGGTTTTCTCCATATCTGAAAAATACCGCTTATTAAAACCTTCTGATGGGTTTTTGGCCATTTCGCTTACGCTTGTTACCTACGCAACGGCTGAATCACTTCATGCGTATGGCTTCATTGCGGTCTTTATCGCCGGGTTAACTTTGCGGCATTATGAAAAAACTCATGATTATCATCGGCAGCTTCACTCTTTTACCGATCAGATGGAAAGGATGTTACTTGCTGTGCTCCTGATTTTTTTTGGAGGGGCACTGGTAGGTGGTATACTGGCTCCATTGACCTTTAAAATGGCGATGGTCTCGCTTGCATTTGTGATGCTGGTACGCCCTGTCACCGCCTATTTGTCCCTGTTAGGAAATCCAACCCCCTTAAAAGAAAAGCTCGCCATTAGTTTTTTCGGCATCAGAGGAATGGGATCTATATATTATCTGGCGTTTGCATTTGGTGAAGTCAAATTCGACCAACAGGAAGAGCTCTGGGCAATCGCAGCCTTCACCATTCTGATTTCTATTGTGCTCCATGGCATGAGTGCAACCCCT
Organism: Pedobacter sp. AC163; assembly: GCF_979258665.1. Classification (NCBI taxonomy): domain Bacteria; kingdom Pseudomonadati; phylum Bacteroidota; class Sphingobacteriia; order Sphingobacteriales; family Sphingobacteriaceae; genus Pedobacter; species Pedobacter sp. AC163. Next base: position 1,468,776 of record NZ_OZ409872.1, read on the forward strand.
GTAATGGGAAAACTCAGCAGTAACCGGGATAAATAGAATCATTTCCGATTTAAATACCATTTCATATGCTCTTTTTTCTTAAAATAAAAATGAATAATGGTAATACAGCGGCTAAAAAATGTTTTAAGTGCTCATTAACGTGCAAGATTATTTTTTCTCTTAGGTTCAGCTTTTACGCAGCTAGACACCTTGGTGAGCGATTTACGGCATCAAGCATCTTTTCAAAAGCGGGTATTCGTTTGCGCACAAAGCTGTAGCATGATATGGTTAAATTCCATGTTGACCAATCGGTCCTGCTTACCATAATCGCAGATGGGATAAGCGCATTCAGTGAAGATTTCCTCAACACTTTTTACCCTCATAATAATCCTCAAGCGTTTCTCATCATCATAAATTTCTCCTTCGGGATGATTTTCGCTCCTGGTACGGGAAATAAAGTAAGTCTGAATTAACATCACAATTCAAATTCAAATTAGCAAAAGGCTTTAATTGACTATATTCGGGCTATTCAATCATCACGTTCTCGAAAAAGACCATTTAAGCAGAAGTGGTATGGAATTAAGAAAATCAAATTACTAATCTAGAATGAATACCCAGGAGATCATAGCCATCACGATTGTACTAGCCGCCATATTTGCATATATTAACCATCGCTTTATTAAATGGCCACCCACCATTGGCATCATGGCACTCTCACTCATCTCCTCAATTTTATTGGTGACGATTGGAAATTCAAAATCATTGCTATCAGAAAAAGCAATCTCATTAGCAACATCCCTGGATTTTCAGGATGTACTGATGAATTTTATGCTAAGCTTTCTACTCTTTGCCGGGGCGATCCATATTGATGCAAGCAAATTGAGAGCCGAACGCTTGCCGGTACTGGTATTAGCTACTGTGGGAATACTGATATCAACTTTTGTAGTTGGGGTTTTGGTTTGGCTGTTGTTTGGCTGGTTTAACATGCCAATCCCGCTGATTCATTGCCTGCTTTTCGGAGCGCTTATTTCCCCTACCGATCCGATCGCGGTGCTTGGCATCCTTAAAAAAGCAAATATTCCGCCAAGCCTGGAGCTTAAAATTTCCGGAGAATCATTATTCAATGACGGGGTTGCGGTAGTGGTGTTTGTAAGCTTGGCTGAAATTGCCCGCTCAACCAGTGGCGACTTTTCAATTATATCCATCGGTAAATTGTTCCTGGTCGAAGCGCTGGGCGGCATTTTTTTCGGTCTCCTGCTGGGTTATATCGGATACTGGGCCTTAAGAAGTATTGATGACTACAAGGTGGAAGTATTAATAACACTTGCTATTGTTTCCGGCGGATACTTTTTAGCGGGCAGACTTCATGTATCAGGTCCACTGGCTATGGTTATTGCGGGAATTTTTACAGGAAATAAATCCAGAAGAGAGGGCATGTCCGACCTGACCAGAGACTATCTGGGCAAATTCTGGGAGATGGTTGATGAAATCCTCAACGCTGTACTGTTTTTATTTATTGGTGTAGAAATGCTCATCATCAAGATCGATCCGACAGTATTCTACATCGGAATAATCAGTATAGCGATCGTACTATTCGCCAGATGGGTCTCGGTTTACCTACCGGTTTCACTAATGCGTTTTAAAGTCAGGTTTGAAAAACATGCAGTGAAGATCATGACCTGGGGAAAAGAAGTAATTCTAATTGATGATCACGATCTGTCGTAAGCCATGGTTTAATATTAAAGTCCTAATGATATTACTGATGATTAGATTATAAGATCAGTTATATAATATCTAATTTAAATTTTACCGTTTATTATTGAATTTAAGACTGCAGTTTCCGTACATCGACGAAACTGATGAAAAGTTTGATTGCTCGTCTGAATAACAACATCATCTGACTAGTTCAGATACTCTGCTATAAAACCTCAACCAAAAGATTTGCGAGGGTATTTTAACAACCATCTCCATACAGGAGCAAGCCGCGGTTTGCTTTTGAAATCATTCAGGCATATGATCAAAAAAGAGCGACCAGCTTCTTTAAGTAATCATTTGATGAAAAGGCAAAAACCCGCGACTTGCTTTTTTTAGCCACCCTTATCCACCCAATGACCGGTATAAGCCGATCAAGGCAGCATAAGAAGCCTGTTTAAGGTCTACCTGCTCCATTTCAGCATTTAACACACTGCCTTGCGCAACAATAACTTCTAGAAAACTGGCATAACCTGCCAGGTATAGATCATTTGCCGTGGAAACCGCATTCTTTAATTCTGCGACTTCCGTCGTTTTATAATCATATGCCTGTTTATAATTCTCCAGTGCAGAAAGCTGCATGGTTACTTCCTGGTATCCATTAATTAAGCTTTGCTGATACTGGTAAAATGCCGTTAGCTGAGTAGCATTAGCAACCAGATTGGCATTTTTCAAACTTGCCCGATTTAAAATCGGAGCCGTTAAGCCGCCTAAAAAACCTGCAGCCAGTGAGTAACAGAATTGAAACTTAAGGATTGTTTATTGGTGAGAAGGGATCTACGAAGGATGCCTGTGATCAATAACGCAAGTTGTTGAATCATTCTAATTACTTGCCTATGATGCCGAGAGTATTATTCATTATTACCGTACCCAATATCTGATGTTAGTTTCGATATTCCGTCTCGTACTGGTAAGATCTTCATTTTTAAGAATAGCAGCAAATCCTGAGGCGATGAATTAATGATAGGAAATAGTAGGGCGCATAGGCATGAACTGTCATACCTTCCTTAACTGCGGTCACGAAAGCATTTCCATATTATTGATCTAATTTATCACCTGCGATTATTTTATTAAACCCGATGATATGAGAAGCCAGACCATTTGCATCATACATCGGTTTCCCATACGCCTTTAACCAATGGATGGAACCATCTCGCCATCTAACCTGATATTGGGCCTGATAAATTCCATGTAGGGAAACAGCTTCGTCAACAGCACGCTTGATCTTTTCCCGGAATTCGGGCAATATTGCTTCAAAAAGATCCTTATAGCTGAACGGCTCAAATTCGCCGTAACCATAGTTTTTTTTCATCTGCACATTGGCCTCCATCTGCCCAGAGGCAAATTCAACAATTGTATATCCCAGGCCAGTATCTTCAATAGCATTGAGCAGCACTTCGTTGGCCTGTTCGCTTATTTTTTTTGAGAAAATCTGGCTAGTGACATCATCGAGAAGAAAAATAATGTTATCAGGCTCATCACCCATCCTGCCAACAGGCTGCAGGGAGAGGTTTGCATAGATATACTTTGGCCCATCCTGAAAGTTTATCAGCACACTTGCTTCCTCAACATGATAAGATTCGCGTGATAAATAAACTCTTTTTAGCAAAGTCCCGAAATCTTCATTATTTACGCTCGTGATGAGTTCATCAAGATATTTTCCCGATAGGTTTACTTTCCCGAAGTAATCCTTAATCCTATGGTTTGACTGCCAGATCCTTTTTTCTGCCCCTGAACAGATGCCCATAGCTACAGGTGCTTGCTGAAAGATCATCTCAAAACTATCCAGTACGTTTTCCAGTACACTATTTGCATTGGTCACTGCCTCCTGATAATCCATCAGATTGGACATTTTTTCAATTACTTTTTCATTTTCTGATATCAGCTTGACATTTTGCAAACGTGTCTGTGCATCTTCGGATACAGCAATCCATAGGTTCATGCGATCGGTCAAATCTTTTACAAATTTGACCAACAGCGACTCCCGTTTCAAATATGAACCAGATGATTGGTTACTCATCAACCACAGCGAGCCGATATTGTAGCCATCTTCTGTAACAATGGGTAGGCCAGCACAGTAATCTATGCTTTCCCCGAAGATTGCTGAAAACGCTGCAGTATGTTGATCATCCTCAATAATAGTTACTTCATCAGGCTTCAATAGTTCGCCAAGCAAACCCTTGGTTCTAGGCACTAATCTTTTACAAACCGTACCGAATGTGGCTTTAATATATATCTTTTCATGATCTATTAAAGTAATTGCGCAAACTGGCATTTCAAATGTTTCACAAGCGAGTTCTGCAAAATATTCAAGGTTATGTTCAGAAGGGCTGCAGGTGATTCTATATCGGTTTAACGTGGCTAATCTTGCGGCCTCATCATAACCCAGCCTTTGTTCATGTATTTTCATTCAATTATCGGATCACTAAACGAATATTATTTAATTTCAATCGGAGAGTGCGAAATTTATTCATTACTGAAAATAAATCTAGTGTATTTTTCCATGAATATGATTGCTTTTAAAAAACTTTTATTTACACTTTTATTCCATTGGATCATTAACGAACTATAAATAAAATCCCAAACAAAGATGAACCTATTGACCGAAGTCTACCAAACCTCAATAAAATTTATCATAAAGGTAATATCACACAGAAGCATATTCTAATGCGGGGGGGGGCAAAGATAACCTGTTCTGGGGTGACGATATGTTTAGAACCGCTTTTATCGACCCAACATTCAATGATAACATCTTGAAAGTCAAGCAAAAAGGGTTGCTTGTTAATGAGCAACCCTTTAAGGTTTTGGGCTTGAGCCCGGTTAGTACCCAGCGCCGGAGTCGAACCGGCACGGTTTCCCACAGGTGTTTGAGACCAGCGCGTCTACCAATTCCGCCAGCTGGGCATGTGTTGGACGGGGTTGCAAATGTAGAGAACGAAAGTTAAAATGCAAAAAATAATTTAAAATAATTTGTAATGCATTTATTATCGGGCACTTGCATTCTCCGGCCTTTCATCTTTTAGCTTCCTATCTACAATAAACGGTGCAAAAGGCAACAATGAAGCTACAAAAATAAGTAGCGCTTTACCAAATTTCCATTTTTGTTCCTGCCAGGCAAGAACCAATGTAGCAGCATACAGTACAAACAACAAACCATGAGCCCAGCCCGTATATTTAACATATAGTGGCAAATCGGCAAAATACTTTAGTGGCATCGCAACGAAAAGCAAAAGCAAATAGGAAATTCCCTCTGCTACTGCCACCTTTCGGAAAATGGATAGTGAACTCATAAAATCTGATTTTGAGTCGAAAGTAACCCAAAGGAATGCACAAACAAAAAGTAAAAAATGATTTTACACTTTGATGTTGCAATAGAACACTATCCCCTCACCTCTGCCAAATAGATGGAAATCAATTTTTACTTTCAGCCCAATGTATTATTGGTGAAATCAATCAACATAAAGAAAACATTTCAATAATTATTTTCATCTTTAGGGCTGAACTATTTTAAATGAAAGCGCTCATCACTATACTATTATGTGCTTTGTCTTTGTATGTACAAGCGCAAACTAAAATTCCGGTAATTAAAGCTGGAAGCAAGTCTGCCAAAATTTATGAAGAGGGTAATTCAGTTTCATCATGGGGAATAGATCCTAAAACCTCTCCCGATATTTATACCACTAATAAGATTACCAAACGAAAGAAAGTTACTTTCAAAACCGATATAGATTCCGTTACCTTGTGGGTTAAGCCTGGCGAGCAAATAGATTTCATCGTATTGCTGAACGGTAAAGACTCTTGCTTAACAAGGATTAAATCTCCTGCAATCAAAAATTTTAGCAATCTGAAGCCAGAATTGCATGACTCCATTCCTTTCCGCCTTAATCAATACAATACCAATCTGATTGCTGTTTTCTTCAACCACCAGGATTCGCTTCAAATGAATTTCGATACTGGAGCAACGGAGATGTCATTAACTACCGATGCACTTACAAAAAAAGCAAAGTCCAATCCTGAATTATATTCTCGCCTATTGGACATAAAACTGGGAAACCGAACTTATCAAAGCAAAGTTTATGATACGCAGGTTGTGGGTCATGAGGCTGATGGCTTATTGGGCTGGGACATTTTCGACGGAATGGTGGTGGAACTCAATTATGATAAAAAGCTGATGGTTATTCATTCTAAAATGCCGAATAACATCATCAATAATCCCAAAACCTCCAGATTTAAGATCAAATACATCAACAACAAACCTTTTATCGAAGGATTCATCTTTCACGATAAGCAAGCTTATAAAAACTGGTTTCTCTTTGATACGGGTTATCAGCGAACAGCCATGTTGGATAACAACTTGCTCAAAACAGATAAATTTCCAACGGAAAAGATGGAAGTAATTAAAAAGGTAATGATGCGTGGAACCCAAAACAATGAAATTCCTGTGATTACGGCGAAACTTCAAAAGCTTAAACTTGGAAAATCTGTTCTTGAAAACATACCTGCGCAACTTTTAGGATCAGCTAAACCCATGCCTGGGATAAATATTCACATCCTGGGTTCTGATATCTTGAAACGTTTCAATACTTATATTGATTTGCAAAAGGATCTAATTTACTTAATGCCTAATCAATTGTACGGCATGAACTATGCTGATCAGAACAAAAGCTAGTTCTTCTAACCTAGCCCCCACAAATCATCTCGTTCTTCCTTCCGGTTCTTGTTTTTAAAAGACGTATCGCTGCCGAACGGCAACCCGCTGACCACGTTTTCCCTACCTGCTTGCCGCTTTTTTCACAAGCTTCCTTACCAGCTAAGATTACCTACAACCATAGCATCCCTATTGCATCCCTAAGGCAGGATGAAGGCATGACAAAGGCAGGATAAAGGCATTTTAAGGCATAGATAAAAATGTTAAACTGAAAACTGAAAACTCATAAGCCAGAAGAACCCGCTCGAAAATCTCTTTTTAACAAACAATTATATCTATTAAAGGAGAAAGCCTCATTACGCCGATCATATTCTAAAACTAAAGGCCCATACCAACACTTTTTCGTCGACAAATTACAGGCGTTGGTCTGATGCTTTCTTTGGCTGGTATAAAAGCCCATTTTCAACTGAAACGTTTCCTGGGTGACCACGTCTTATTATCAGAAAACATTAAGAAACTTAAAATATAAAGTCATGAAAAATTTAACAAAAGCATTATTCGCAGTAGCATTAACAGCAGTAGTATTTACCTCTTCAGCAATGAGCAGCGCTGCTTCAGAACCAGTAATTAAAGAAACTACAGCTACCGTAACTCCAGGCTTTAACAGAATTTGGGTTAGCGGCAACGTTAAACTGGTTTTAACAAAAGGAAAAACTCAGCACATTTCAGGTGCCGAAAATTTCGACGCCAGCAAAACTTCAGTGAACAGTGATGGAAAAACCTTATTTATCAATTCGATGGAGCATAACCTCGTAACCATCAATATCACCATGCAGGATTTGGAAAGAATTGAAGCTTACGGACAATCTATCGTGGTAACCAGCAACAATTTCGATGTTAAAAACCTACAGTTATTTTTGCACCAAAGTGCAACAGCAAAAATTAAAACTACCGCAGCCAGCTTGTACACCGTAGTGAATGAAGATGCGGTATTAAAACTAAACGGAAAAGCAGAGGAAAGCACCTTAATTGCAAGCAACATGAAAAATGTAAGCACTAAAGATTTTGCTACTCTAAAATCAGCTACCTACCATTCAAAAGCAATGATGGAAGCAGAACAAAATGCACTTGCATTAGCCAAGTAATCAAAGAATCCTAATAACACCTAAAAAAATGCCCCATGAAGTAAATACTTCATGGGGCATTTCTTTTAAAATATAACTTAGGTAAACTAGTTGAAAATCGGATGTAACCGCATCATGATCATGACAACAATCGGATCCTATTGATTAGATTCCAATCCTCTACCTGTTTTGTGTTGCAGTTCATCGATCCTTTTTGATGCTTCTGACTTAGACAAAGTTTCATCAAAAGATTCACCAGCTTCATCAGACAGGGTTTTTAGATACGACTGCTGTGCACCAGTCATCGGCTCATCTCCTGTTGTCCAGTCATCAGGATTTTTCACTGTATTGGAGCCTGTTAAACCATTGTGTTGATCATTGGCAGAATTTTCATTCTGAGGAGTTTGTTTTTCTTCGTTAGTATTCATGACATGATTGTTTTAATGTTCAATTTCAACACTAAAACAAGAGGCAATGTTTTGTTTATTCCGATAACGAATCGGAATACTGATATACAACTAACAAATAAAATCAGGCGCCTGAAGTATCCGCTTAGTATCCGGTTCCCCGGCCGCCCCTTGGACTAAATTTGCTTTGAAATGCCGGACATGTTCTTTGCGAACAAGCTGAGAATAAAGTTAAAAGTATTAAGACAGTGAAAATGTAAGCGAGCTTCATGGGATCTTTTTCTTACAAATTTCAGCTTCTGCTTTCATTACTGAAATAGTCTTTTATGGCTACAGAAAAAAATCTTCTGTTAACAAAATCGGTAACATTCTCAATGCAATATTTTCTTATTTGAGCTTATAATATTACCTTGATGCTGCTATATAAATCTTCCAATGAAAAATTTCATCCTCGCCTTTTTACTCATCGCTTCTTTTAGATTATCTGCCCAGGAAAACTTAAATTTTGGCAAACAGAAGGAACTTGTCTCACCAGAAATTCATACTGATAAAAGTGTAACTTTCCGATTGTACGCACCACAGGCAAATAAAGTAGAACTGCAAGGCGATATGCTTAATCAAACTGGAAATGCACAAATGCAAAAACAAGGCGACGGCATCTGGACTTACACCACTGCTCCATTAAAATCGGAATTATATAGTTATTCATTCGTGTTAGATGGTGTAAAAACCAGAGATCCGAGCAATGTGTACCAGATCAGAGATGTAGCTTCGGTAGTAAATGTGTTTTTAGTGGGCAATGGAAAAGCAGATCATTATGCAGTGACTGATGTTCCCCACGGCACCCTGGCTAAACGATGGTATAACTCGCCAGGAAACAATATGAACAGAAGATTAACGGTTTACACTCCACCTGGCTACGAAAGTGGAAAACAAAAATACCCTGTTTTGTACTTGCTTCACGGCATGGGTGGCGATGAGGAGGCCTGGGCAGCACTCGGACGTACGGCTCAGATTTTGGATAACCTGATTGTCAAAGGAACCGCCAAACCAATGATTGTGGTAATGCCGAATGGCAATGTGGCACAACAGGCAGCGCCAGGTGAAGATGTAAAAGGACTTTATAAACCCACCATGCAACTTCCACATACGATGGATGGAAAAATGGAAGAAACCTTTGGCGATATCATTAAATTCATAGAAAGCAATTATCGGGTAAATGCCAATAAATCGCAAAGAGCCATTGCTGGTCTTTCTATGGGTGGCTTCCATTCCTTACATATCTCCAGGTTTTATCCCAAAACATTCGATTATGTCGGGCTATTCTCTCCCGCTATTATGCCCTTCGGAAAAACCAATTCTCCGGTATACGAAAATATAGATGCCACCTTAAAAAACCAGTTTAGCAATGGCTTAAAACTATATTGGATAGGGATTGGTAAAACAGATTTCCTTTACAAAACCGTTTCCGATTACCGCAATAAACTAGATAGTAATCAGATGAAATATACTTATGTCGAAAGTGAAGGTGGGCATACCTGGGCAAACTGGAGAGATTACCTCGTTCTTTTTGTACCGCAGCTGTTTAAATAACAAAAAACATCTCCAGGAACGGAACTAACAATCAAGCAATTAGTTTTTCGGTAAACGCTCCCTGATTCTGGATATATATTTCTGACGATAAAAGATGTCTTTGATAGCGGGTAGTAAACTTTCTGCATTAGCAGGACTTTCATCAAACTGTTTAACCAGTTTATCCAGCTCGTTTTCGAGCTGCTGCTCAATAACATCTACCTCGCCCCGCACCTGCGATAATTTGTCGGCATCAGGCTCAAATTCCAGATCCATCAGCGCTTCATTCACCTCCATCATTTCCATCAAAAAACTTTGAGGTAATTGATATCCTTCATCAGTTTCTACAATTCCTTTAAGTTCCAACACATATTTCAATCTTCTTTTAGCATTGCTCAAAGTTTGGTAAGCTTTATTGTTCAGAGTGGATAAAGTCAAAACCTCCTCTTGTTTTTCAGCGCTTTCATTCGCGTAAAAATCTGGATGGTATTGCTTGCTCAAAGCATAAAATTTAGCTTTTACCTGCTGCTGATCGGGATTGAACTGCACAGGCAATTCATAGAACTCGAAATAATTAGGCTGTTGCGTTTGCTCACTCATAATAGGATATAATTAAAAAGCCGCAGATGCAGCTCGAAATCAAACTGCATCTGCGGCAATATTATTAATTTGATTTTACTTCCCGAAAGATTTTAAAATATCATTACCAAAAGCAAACACCATTAAACAAATGAGGATTACAAAGCCTACAATCTGTGCTTTCTCCAAAACCTTTTCGCTTACTGGTTTGCGTTGTACCATTTCAATAAGTAAAAACACTACGTGGCCTCCATCTAAGCCTGGGATAGGTAATAAGTTCATAAAGGCCAGTGCCATGGAAATTAATCCGGTAAGCGTCCAGAATTTTACCCAATCGAAGGTTGAACCATAAACTTTGGCAATGCCAATCGGACTGCTGATGTTACGGGCGCTTAATTTGCCAGTGATCATCTTCCCAATGCCTTTCGCATTATCTAAAAAGGTACTGTAAGCCATTGTTGCACCAATAGGTAGCGATTCGGCAAAGCCAAAACTTACATGCGCAGTTTCTGGCATTTTAAATCTCGGCCCAATTCCAATTGTTCCGTCTTTACTAACATTCACATCGAAATTGATTTCCTTTCCGGCTCTAAGCGCAGCAATATTTATCGTTTTACCCTTGTTTGCAAAAACCTCATCTTTAAACTGATCAAAGAAGGTAACCGGTTTTCCGTTAACAGCTAAAATGCTATCTCCTTTTTTAATCCCAGCGGCATATGCCGGATAAACTGGTTTTGTATAGGGCCTTTTGAACAGTTTATCGAAAAACGATTGTTTGTCGGCTTTTTCATCTGGTTCCAAAACGGTTTCCACTCTTGCCATTCGGTAACGTGGGGCAATAAAGTTTTCTTTATCGTTTTTAGAAAGTTTGTTTAAAATAGTATCCGGAACAGAAATATAAAGCGTTTGATTGCCACGCAAAATGGTCAGCTGTGCTCCATCAAACAATACTTTACTAGAAATGGCGTCTTCAAATTTTATCAGCTTACTTCCATTGATGGCCAGAATTCTGTCTCCATTTTTAAGCCCGATTCCTTTTCCTATCGAACCTACAGAGATTCCATCTGTTAACTTTCCATTTACGGTATAGGTTTGTCCATATTTAAAGGTAAGCATCCAGAAAATAATTACACCTACAACTATATTGACAATAATACCGCCAAGCATCACAATTAAACGCTGCCAGGCTGGTTTCGAACGAAATTCCCAGGGTTGGGCAGGCTGAGCCATTTGCTCGGTGTCCATACTTTCGTCAATCATCCCCGCAATTTTCACGTAGCCACCTAATGGCAACCATCCCACACCATATTCAACATCTCCTTTTTTGAAGCTGAAAAGTTTAAAACCCCATGCATCAAAAAATAAATAAAACTTTTCTACTTTAATGCCAAATGCTCTTGCTGCAAGAAAATGCCCTAATTCGTGTAGTATTACCAATAAAGACAATCCGAGCAACAGCTGCCCCGCCATAATCAATCCATTCATATTTGCTTATAAAATTTTTATGTTAGATGTTAAACTTTACTTTTTGTTACTAATTCGCTGGCGAAGATACGGCTATGTTTGTCAGTTTCTAAATAATCGCTCAATTGTGGCTTCTCAATGAAACTAATCTCTTGCATACACTGCTCAATTACTTCGCTCATTTGCAGGAAACCAATTTTATCCTTTAAAAAAGCTTCAACTACAACTTCATTGGCCGCATTTAAAATACATGGCATGTTTCCTCCCTTCCTCAAAGATTGAAATGCCAGTTTTAAGTTTCTAAAGGTTTCCATATCTGCCTGCTGGAAACTAAAATTTGGATAATCCAGAAAGTTAAAACGTTTAAAATCGTTTTTTAGCCTGTCGGGATAATTTAAAGCATACTGAATAGGCAATTTCATATCCGGAACGCCCATCTGTGCCTTCATTGATCCGTCAGTAAATTGAACAATGGAATGAATAATCGACTGCGGATGCACAATCACGTCTATTTGATCTACTTCAAGATTAAACAACCACTTTGCTTCAATTACCTCCAATCCTTTATTCATCAGCGAGGCCGAGTCGATGGTTATTTTCGCACCCATTACCCAATTGGGATGTTTTAAGGCTTGCTCTTTTTTTACTGAAGATAAAAATTGCTGGTCTTTACCCAGAAAAGGACCTCCGGATGCAGTAAGATAAATTTTTTCGATTTCATTCTGCTCCTCACCTACCAGACACTGAAATATGGCGGAATGCTCCGAATCAACCGGAAGGATTTTAACCCGGTATTCCTTTGCTAAATTTGTGATATACTCTCCAGCGACAACAAGGGTTTCCTTATTGGCAAGGGCAATATTTTTTCCTGCTTTTATTGCGGCAATAGTTGGCTTCAAGCCCACTGAACCCATCAATGCAGTAAGCACAATATCGCTTTTTGGAAAAGCAGCAACTTCTGACAATGCTTCCTCGCCTGCTAAAACTTCGATGTTAAAAGACGATAATGAATCCTTTACGTACAAATATTGGCTTTCATCACAAATCACAACGGTTTCGGGCTTAAATTCCCGTGCCTGCTGGATAAGCAACTCAGCATTTTTAAGCGCAGACAATACAGAAACCTTAAATATTTCAGGATGATCCCGAACAACTTCGAGTGCCTGTGTGCCTATACTTCCTGTAGAACCTAAGATGGTTATGTTTTTCAAATTTTATTCTTTTATTCAATTCTTCTTTGGACAGGTATAATCCAATATACCTTCCGCCCAGCATTGCCTGAGTACTGTATCTTCGTTCACCTCAATCCGGCCTAACAAATTTTTGGGAATGCAGTACCCCAGCTTCAGCACAAACTTTAATACAAAAATTTTCAGCCGGTGTTTTTTGTTTCTTTTTTGACATCAAAAAGAAAGAAGCCCGTCCGGCTAGGACAAAGTAAATATCACGCCATCGCTAGAAGCCCTTTATCAGGAAAGGACAAATGAGATTGCCACGTCGTGCCTCCTCGCAATGACGATCTACTTAATAATGTATCCCATCAACTCATCAGCCAACTTCCTATCATTACTCAATCTTGGCACTTTGTTCTGTCCGCCCAATTTACCTTGGCTTTTCATATAATTTACAAAAGCATCTTTTTGCAAAGTACGTATAATTAACGGCTGAAGGATATTCCCTTCAATGAGGTCAAAGTAGTAAATATTTTTCTTTTGCAAAGCCTGATCAACTTTTTTGCTAAACGAGATCATATCTTTTGGAAGCGATGAAAACTCCACAAACCACTCATGATAAGGAAGTTCACCAGCCTTCGGATTAACCTGAGGCGCCACTGTAAATTCCGTAATCTCCACTTTTTCTTCGTTTGCCACAGTTAACAAGGCATGCTCTACCTCTTCTCCAATTACATGTTCGCCAAAAGCGGAAATAAAATGTTTAATACGCCCTGTAACGACAATTTTGTATGGATTTTTGGAAACAAACTTAATGGTATCGCCAATGCTGTATCCCCATAAACCTGCGTTTGTATTGAGTACGAGCGCATAATTGGTTTCTAACTCAACTTGGCCAAGCGATAAACGAGTAGGTTTTTCGTTGTGATATTCATCCGCTGGAATAAACTCATAAAAAATCCCGGCATCAGCCAATAACAGCAAACCTTTATCTTTTTGCGAATCCTGATAAGCAATAAAACCCTCAGATGCGGGGTAAGTTTCAATCGAGTCGATTCTCTTGCCGATGCTTTGTTCTATTTTCGCCCGATAAGGTTCGAAGTTCACTCCGCCATAAATAAACAAGCTGAAGTTCTTAAAGATGTCGGCAATTTTCTTTCCTCCGCTCTTTTCTGATAGTTTATCGAAATACATCTGCACCCAAGGTGGAATACCAGAAATTAAAGTCATGTCTTCGCTGATGGTTTCATCTACTATGGCATCTACTTTTTGCTCCCAATCTTCGATAATGTTGGTTTCATAAGAAGGCAATCGGTTTTTCTGCAGATAGCCAGGAACATGGTGCGCCACAATGCCTGACAAACGACCAACGTTGATTCCGTTTTTCAGCGTCAGCACAGGACTCCCTTGTAAAAAAATCATTTTTCCGTTTACAAAATCTGTTTTACCAGTTTCATGAATATAAGTAAGTATGGCATTCCGAGCAGCTTTGATATGCTCAGGCATCGATTCCTTAGAAAGCGGAATATATTTTACGCCAGAAGTTGTTCCTGATGTTTTGGCAAAGTAAAGCGGCTTTCCTGTCCAAAGCACATCACTTTCGCCTGCAACAACCCGATCTACATATCCTTTTAAAGCTTCGTAATCGCGAATGGGAACATTTTCTTTAAAATCCTGATAGTTTTTTATCTCCGCAAAGCGATGGTCGTTCCCGAAAGCGGTATTTTCCGCCGTTCTGATAAGATTTTGAAGAATTTTATCTTGTGCCTCAACGGCATTCTTTTTCCACTTATTAATTTGCCATACTGCAAATGCTGCAAAAGGTTTACTTAACGCCGCTTTTAACCCCATATCTCCAAACCCTTAAACGGGCTTCTCCTTTCTAATGTTAATATTCAGTTCGTTAATAATAAAAAGCATAAAATTTACTCTGTTTTTAACGCTCCCATTTTGGAGAGCTGAGACCTAAACGATATTGTGTAAAATATCTGGATGTTCATCGCCCTTATACTCTCCTGCAATTTTACGGTAGGCTACTGTTAATGCCACACTCGATAACGGAACAATAATAAATGAGCTTAAAATATTTACGGCGAAGGCTACAAATGGCCAGTGTAACATGTTAAACACCAAATAAATTAAATAACCCCCACCTAAAACCAGTAGCAATAAAAGAATTTTAGTGAAATTTCCTTTGGTAATGGCAAGACTTAGTTTAATAGATTCGAAAGGCGCTACATTTTTATCGATGATGAAAAACGGAAAAAAAGAAATCCTAAGCCAGGTGATAAATATGGCCACTATACCTACCGAGATGGCAACGTTTTTAATCACATCTAAACTTAAACCTGTGTAGATAAACGGAAACGCAACTAAGATAACCACCAGATAAACACCTAAAATACAACCAACAAAATAGAGTGTAGCGATAAGAAAGCGAATAATTTGCTGCCGTGTTGGAAGTGTATCTACAATTTTGACATCATTTTCCTCATCATCCATTAAATGAAAAATGTATTTGAATAGCGATAAATTGATGGTAAAATAAAGAAAGACAAAGATAATGGCCATTACAGCACTCAACGCTTTGCTTACATCTTTAATAAAAAATGCCATTAAGCTGGATGCGCTTGCAGTGATAAACATCAGAAAGCAGAGCGTAGCGATAGAAAAATAGTGTTTTCTGGTAATGCCCCATGCTTTTTGAATAACATCGTTAACGGCAAAAGTGCTTTCTTTTAGATAATTGATCATTGTTGTTTGAATACCACTCGTTTAAATAAATCCTGTATAAATCCTAAACCATAGGCGGTTAGTTGGATGAACGAAGATATAATGCTCAAAAATGCAACTTTTAACGATTTATTTACAGCCCAGGAATGAAAAAATATCAACATAAAGTACACCAAAAGCAGAAAGTTACAAACATAGGCTAATGGCGGATAGATGAAGTTACATAAAATGGTAAAGCCAAGGCCTACGGTAAATACTGCCGGAAAAAAGTGGACCAATTTGAGCTCTTTTGGGAAGTGTTTATAAATATTAATCCTTGCCCGCCCGAAAAAGTGCAATTGTTTATAAAACTGGCTAAAACTAGTTCTGCGTTTGTGGAATACTTTAGCCTCTGGAATTAATCCGATTTTAAAGCCAGCTTCATGGATCCTGATGCTATACTCGATATCTTCCCCTAACCGGGTCAAAATGAAACCACCAACTTTTTCCCAGGCCTGGCGGGAAACACCCATATTAAAACTTCGGGGATGAAATTGGCCAACATGTTTTTTGTTACCTCGAATTCCACCGGTTGTGAAAGGCGATGTCATGGCATAGCTAATGGCTTTTTGTACTGGAGTAAAGCTTTCATGTGCAGCATCCGGACCACCGTAGGCATCTAAGTCGTGCTCGTAAAGATAGTTTCTCACAATTTCCAAATAATCTGGCGGAACCAGAATATCAGAATCGAATATGATGAAATAATCTCCTGAAGCCCGCTCAAAAGCATAATTCCGGGCAAAACCTTGCCCTGCGTTTTCTTTGAAATAATATTTTATATCGAGTTTTTCCGCATAAGAATCTACAATTGTCTTCGCATCATTTTTAGAACCATCTTCAATCACCAAAACTTCAAACTGTAAAAAAGTTTGTTTAGTTAAGGTGTACAAAAGTTCGTCGATTTCTTGCGGACGATTATAAAGCGGAATGATTATAGAGAAAAACATGTAAAAAGGTTGAAGGTTGAAGGTATAAAGGTTGAAGGTTATGGCGGCTAACGCCCTCCGCCTTCTTCCCTTCTACTTTAATTCCTTTTCTATTAAATATTGATTTCTTTCTGGTGCGTTCCGAGATAAAAGTTCGGCAATAAAGCCTGCTAAAAACATCTGCGAACCCACCACTATTGCCACCAATGATAAATAAAATAACGGCTGCTGAGTTACATCGCGATAGGCTAAGCCTTTCCAAATGAGAATCTGCTTTTCTACAAGTACATAAAGTGACATGATAATTCCTAAAAAGAAACTCAATACTCCTAATGAACCGAAAAAGTGCATAGGCCTTTTACCAAATTTACCAACAAAGAAAATAGAAAGTAAATCTAAGAAACCATTAATAAATCTGCTAAAGCCAAATTTAGTTGTTCCGTATTTTCGAGCACGATGCTCTACAACTTGTTCTGAAATCTTATTAAACCCTGCCCATTTCGCTATTACCGGGATATAGCGGTGCATTTCTCCATACACTTCAATGGTTTTAACCACATCGCTCCGGTATGCTTTTAACCCACAGTTGAAATCGTTTAATTCAATTCCACTCATTTTACGTGTGGCTGCATTAAATAATTTAGTCGGCACTGTTTTAGTGATGGGATCGTAACGCTTTTTCTTCCAGCCAGAGATCAAATCAAGTTTCTCTTCTTTAATTCGACGGTATAATTCTGGAATTTCATCTGGACTATCTTGTAAGTCGGCATCCATTGTAATCACCACATCGCCTTGAGTAGCCTCAAAGCCAACATTTAATGCCGCAGATTTACCGTAATTTCTTCTGAATTTGATACCCTTAATAGCTGGATTTTGTATTCTAAGTGTTTCGATAACTTCCCATGATCGATCAGTACTTCCATCATCAACTAAAACAATTTCATAGCTGAAATTATTTTCAACCATCACTTTATCAATCCAGGCCGTTAATTCGGGCAGCGATTCATCTTCGTTAAATAAGGGTACTACAACTGATATATCCATTGTTAAGCATAAACCTCGCAGGTTTTAAAAACCTGCGAGGTTTGTTTAAAGTAAAACGTGCAAATTTCATCAAATTAAATGATAAAACCTGCACGTTCGAAATTTTGTAGATAGAAATTAGATTTCTGAGTTGAAATCTTCGAATCTTAATGGTTTTTCTCGTTTAAATATTGCTGCAAAAATCAATGCAAAAACAAATATTATTGAAATCGCGATTGTAATATTCTTAAAAACAGACTGTGGTGTAAGCTCATTTTGCTTGGCGAATTGCTCATCCATCTTTTTACCCTCTTCATCTAACTTTTCTTGTTCAGTGCCCTGATTTTTCATAAATATCAGAGTTGTATCCTTTATATGCTCCTGCATCTTTTCGGTAGCACTAGGATCGATTACTTTGGTATAAAGTAAATTCAAAGAGAAGGAAGCAAGCCATCCTAGTAAAAAAACAATGAAAATTGATTTTAAAGCTTGCTTGAAAGTCCAATATCCGCCTATATTTTTACGGAGATTTTTTAACACAAAGACAGACAAAACAATTGGACCTACAATTAAAAATACTAATGGATAGATAATAACCATTGTCCAAAAAGAATTTGCGGTTTGCATTAAGAATAGTAATGCAATTCCTAAAACAAACATTGCTAAACCTAATATTAAACCACTTTTAAATATTTCTTCGTAAACTTTAGGCTGTGCATCGTTTGAAATTATCTGCTTTTCCATCTCAAGATTTAATTTAGTTATTAATGGTTGTAATCAATATATAAGTAGCCGAATCGAACGATTTGTTACTGCTAAATTGAATTAATTCTTTTGTTGTGGTTGCACTGCCTTCTACATCAAGGAAAAAAGCCATAAAAGGAACAAATAATTCTTGCATTTCTTCGCTAATGTTAAGCGTTGGAGCAGTTTTACAAATCTCTTCCACGCTGCTCTCAGCTAACTGCTGATTGCTAATCATTTCTTCGTAAATTTCAAATTCATCTTGAAATTCATCATCTTCAACCAGTAAAAACTCTTTTAAGAAATCACCCAACTCTGGCTCAATATCTTCATCTTTACATTCTTTGATGTATAAAAGAAGGTTTAAAAGCTCCGTTCCTCTATCAATTGTTTCTTCCTCTATATTAGCCCATTCATCGCTTTCTAAGTAATCATCTTCTAATTTTTGAACATCGCTGCTAAAGAAATTAACCATTAACAAGTCGAAAAATACCTCACGCAATTCGTCAAATTTTGGATGCGAATCGAAGACTTCGTCAAAAGCAACAACTTTGTCCATGAACTTCACATCCAGCTCAAAAGCCGCAATGAGTTCTGTTTCGAAACCTTCTACGTTGATAGCCGCAACTTCAGCATATTTATTTAACGATGCGACAAGCGCCTTTTTTACTCTGTTATCCATATTTTAAAATTTAAATGAGCAAAGATGAAAGAACAATGATTAAAGCTAGTAAGCCTAATAAAATCTTCTCCTTGCTTAATCTTCACCGATGCCCCTTATATTGTTCTTTGTTCCTTATTCTTTAATCCTTAAACAATTGTTGATTATTATAACCTAATGTTACTTTTCCAGTTAGTTCTGTCCCTAAAAGTGGACTATTAGCAGATTTTGAATAGTTATTTGCCGCATTATATAGCCATTTTTCATTCGGATTATAAACCGTAAAGTTAGCTACAGCACCTTCTTCAATTACAGGAATATTTAAATTTAGCAATTTACGTGGGTTAATAGCCAATTTCTCCGCAATTAAGCTGGCGTCCAATCCTGCCTTTAACAATAATGGAAGAACGGTTTGCAACGCAATGATACCGTAATGTGCAATTTCAAACTCTACATTTTTAAATTCAATTTCCTCAGGACGATGCTGCGAAGTGATGGCATCAATTGTACCATCTTTCAAACCTGCGATAAGTGCTTTTACATCAGCTTTGCTACGTAATGGCGGTTTCACCTTGTAATTGCTATCGAAATCTGTCAGCAAATCTTCCGTAAAAACCAAATGGTGTGCGGTAACATCGCATGAAATTTGAACGCCATCTTTTTTCGCCTTGCGTATTAAAGCAACTGAACCAGCCGTAGAAATATTGCTGATGTGAATTTTTGTTTCATTGTACTGCGCTAAAAAAATATCGCGGGCAATATGCATTTCCTCGGCCAAAGCTGGCAAGCCTTTCATGCCTAAAAGAACCGAATTTTTGCTCTCATTAATTTGCGATTTGCCTGCAATCGATTTATTTTCCGGGTAAACCATCAGCAAAGCATCAAAACCCTTGGCATATTGTAAGGCACGACTCATAAAACCATCGTCCTGCAGCGCTTTGTCGCCATCGGAAAAAGCGACAGCACCTGCCTGCTGCATATCAAACAGTTCTGCCAATTCTTTAGCCTCCCGATTTTGACTAATGGCTCCTACCGGATATACATCAACCAGATTATTTTTCGCTTTGTTGATGATATATTCTACCTGCGATTTTGATTGAATAACCGGATCGGTTTGAGGCAAAAGTGCCAAACCAGTAAAACCACCAGCTTTTGCTGTAGCAGTTAAAGTTTGAATATCTTCTTTAGTTTCGAAACCAGGATCGCCGGCAGCGCAATTTAAATCGAAAAAACCGGGACTTAAGAAAGAACCTTCAGCATCAAAAACGTTTTCTTCTTTTTCTGGTGATAGTTTTCCTATGCTTTGAATTTTACCATCTATTACCCGAATATCGCATTGCTGCTTATTAAAACTACTTTGCGGATCGGCAATGGTTACATTTTTAACTAGGAGATTCATATTGTTTTTTTAGGGTTGTTAAAAAATCGAATGAGCAGAATTTCAGCAGCAATAAAAATCAGTGACAAAATTAGACAAAGTTTCCATAAAGTTTGTCCGATTTCATTAGCACCTGCAATTAATTTTACTGCATCTTTATCAGCATCAAATACTTTCAAATTACTTTCAGCCGCAAGATTATCCAATTCTGTTTTATTCGAATAATGCATATCAGATTCCGTTCTACCGCTATTAAAAGCATAAACAGAAATCAGGGAGTCGGCCAAGGCAAGGTTATAAAAGCCCGCACTTTTTATTTGATCGGCGACATAAATAAGCGTTTTGCCATTAATCTGACGGATTTCAGGAATTGCCTCGAAGTTTTTAGCGCTTAGCTTTAAGGTTTGATTTTTACCCAAATTAATTCTCTTGCTGGCCAATGCATTATCGTTTCCAAGATGATAATACAGTGCTGTTTCATTGCCAGCGTTTAAAGCCAAACGGTACATTAAAGGAACAAAAACCGGGTGCCGAGCTAAATTCCCATCACCGGTGTTGAGGCCCGTTGCCGATAAATAAACAGCGCCATTACCCACGCCGTATTTAGCGAAGAAAAGTTTCCCACCTGGAAAGGAAAGAATATTCTCTTTGTTTGCCGATTTACTTTCTACAAAAGAAAAATATCGTTGAGCTACCGGCAAATCGAGATTTTTAGGAATGTCTTCGAAAACAGTTTTAAAAATCGGGTTCTGTAAATCAATCTGATCTACTTTAGTTTCTGTAGTATTTAAATTCTGAATAATGGGCAAAGACAAGCCACTTAAAAAAGCGTTGTAGGTTTGTATATTAGCATCTAAATCCGGGAAAATTGCAATGGCTCCGCCTGCGTTCAAATAAGTCTTTAACTGTTGTGCCAAGCCAGTAGATGGATTTTTTAATCCGTTTAGTACAATTAAACCGTAATTAGCAAAACCACTGTAATTTATATTGTTTTCTCCATTCTCAGTGAGTTTGTAATAATTGTCTGCAGCAAAAAGCGCTTTGATATAATTTCCTGCGTTCGCTCCATTAATGCTCAAAACAGGTAAACTTTCATCAACCTTAAAACTAAAAGATAGCGTATCATCAAACGTAACCGGGAAATCTTTAATGGCTATTTGCCCCTTTTGCCAGCCTGCTTTCAAGCTGGAAAAGCTCAAAGTATCCGTTTTAGTTTTTCCTGCTGGAATAGTCATTGCACTTAAACCTTTCTGCTGGTTGTTAATGCTTAGTTTCAAAGGAATATTTTTCGCCTCCTCATCAGAATAATTTTTTAATTGAACAACAAGTTTCTCACTTGCACCCGGCTGGTGGTTAGGAGAAAGTGTCCACACACTATCCACAGCAACATTTGGTAAACCAGTAGCATTCAACTTTATGAAAGCATATTGGATGTCTTTCTTTGTTGATAATGTTGGTCCTTTAGCAATATTTTTCTGAAAATCTGAGATAATAAAACTGTATTTGTTGACTGGGCCAGTTAAAACATTGCCTTGCCGGTTTAATATCTGCTGCAGATTTCTATTTGCCGCGGAAATCTGAACATCGTCAAGTGCTTTCAAAAACTCATCTGCATTTAATAATCTTTGATGTTTTCCCTCGAAATCGTTTGTTAAAAGCTGAAAACGATCATTTACCCCGAAGCTTTTAATTAACTCTTTTGCTCTCCGTTTCGCCTCATCCAATAGATTGCCATCTTTGTTAATGGCCTCCATACTATAAGAATTATCGATATAAATGCTAATTGAGTTGTTCTGGTTGGTAGTTTTTTGACCTTTGAGCGGGATATAAGGTTGCGCAAATGCAAGTACAAGGAAGATTAATGCTAAAATCCTCGAAAATAAAATCAGTAAATTTTTAAGCTTTTCTCGTGATGAATTTTGTTGCTCAACTTCTTTTAAAAGCTGAACATTAGAGAAATAAACTTTTTTAAATTTTCGGAAATTGAATAAATGAATGATGACCGGAATTGCAACCGATAATAGTGCGAAAAGAAAGCCCGGATAAAGGAAATTCATTAAAAACCAAAGATAGAAAAATTATGGAAAGAGGCGAACTTCAATTATAATAAACTAGTTCTAATACGCAAACCCTGGAAATTCAATATTTACGATCTTCCACTGATCATTATGCAGTGCAAAGTACAGCTTAAACGGACCGCTTACAATTTTTGATTGTTTCTGAATCACATTTCTATAACCGGCCACACCTTCTACAAAACCCATTCCTTTCCCATCAGCTAACAACTCAAAATTAACATCAATAATATCATATCTCCCACCAACATATTCATCAGATTTACCAAAAATTCCTTTCAGCCGGCTAACAATAATCCCTTTTCCAATCACCTTATTACCAGGTAATATAAAGAAATCGTTAAGCTCTTCAGTAATCGCTTTAGACTGTTTAAACCATGAGTTTATGAATCTAATGGCACTATTAACGATGTCGGCTTGATGATTAAAGGTGGTATTATCTTGCATGGTAATCTTTCGAAAAGTAATCGACCGGCATAAAACCGGTCGATTAAAAACTTGGCGAAGTTAACTATTCTTTAGTGTTTATCTAATTTAATAGCGGCAATAGTTGCTTCTACGCTACCTTTTCCTCTTCTTCCTTCTCTGGAAACATAACCGATAAAATTACCGATATGATTAATACACCTCCAATAACAATCAGCGAATAAACTGAATCGATGTGGAAGAATGGAGCAATAATCATCTTGATCCCAATAAAAGACAGGATAATTGCCAACCCGTATTTTAATTTGCTGAACAAATGGATGAAGTTATCCAATAAGAAAAACAAAGCACGTAAGCCCAGAATGGCAAAAATATTTGAAGTATAAAGGATAAAAGGATCTTTAGAAATCGCAAAAATAGCAGGGATAGAATCGACTGCAAAAAGCAAGTCGGTAAATTCGATTACCGCAACAACAACCAATAATGGCGTAGCTAGTTTCACCCCGTTTTCCATGGTAAAAAACTTGTCTCCGTCGTATTTATCGCTTACTCTGAAAAATTTCCTCACTAATCTTGCTCCGCGGGTGTTATTATAGTCTTCATCATCGTTGTCATCATCAGCCGACCACGACTTTATTCCGGCATACACCAGGAATAACCCGAACAGCGTCATGATGATATTAATGTCGTATTTGAAGCCAGCCACTCCAAACAGACTCAAAATTTTATTTAAGTACGTTAATTCAATGAAAAATGCGCCAGAAAAAATAAAGATCGCCCTTAAAACCAAGGCACCAATAATCCCCCAGAATAGCACTTTGTGCTTGTTTTCATTGGCAACATCAAAAAACTTGAACACCAGAATAAAAACGAAAAGGTTATCTACAGAAAGTGCTTTCTCTATCCAGTAAGCTGATTGAAACTGAGTGAATTTATCAAAACCCAACTCATAATAAACAGCACCACTAAAAATCATTGAAAGAGAAATCCAAACGATTGACCAAGTGATGGCTTCTTTGTTAGATATGGTGTGGCTTTTTTTGTTGAAGAGACCTAAGTCAATGATCAGCATTATAACAACCACTACCGCAAAGCCTGCAATTAAAAGTGGGTGATCAAACATGTTATTATTCATTATAGTTATTTTGGTTTATTTGTTTGCAAGCGTTATTAAAATTACCCTTCCACCATCCTCTTTAGATAGTAAAAGCTTCTTTCCATCTGTTAGTTCGACCATCGAACCAATAGGAATTTCCTTTTCTTCAGTTTTATCTACCAAAGATGTGAGTTTTTGGTTAACTAACACCCATTTTCCTTCGTGAAAAGTAAAATAACCCACTGGTATTTTTTGTTCGTCTGTTAGTTTTTCATTTCTAACCACATTTCTGTTTACATGCCACTGAAACAAGTATTGATTATTGTACACCATCAATCTGTGGTTTTCAGGTTTCCAAACTGAGGGCTGAAATTGATAATATAAATCCAATATGGGCAAAGTTCCTTTATGGCTGGTACCGCAAAACGGACATTTTGGAATAGAGGTATTATCGAAAACATACCATTTCTGATCGCAATAAATATTGCTGCATTGCTGCATTAAATCTGTAGTTTTAAGCAAAGCGATTTCCCACTCCTCTGCCGTTGGACGCTGCATAGGATTGTGCAAACCATCAATAAAAGCCTTATCAAAAAGTGCCTTTAAGTATGGACCGGTAATGGTATAGGGTATTTTATTCACATCGGCCCAATAGGTATCCCATTTGGAAACCTGATTCATTTTTGGCCGGTTCGATGAATCTGTTGGATGTTCTACAAACAATGCCTTCTCGCCCATACTCAACAAATCGTCCTTTTCGGTATCCAGATCATGAACCTTGCCGCCTTTTAAGGGATGCCGATGCAGCAAATACATATAAATTAAACAAGCTAAAGCGTGTAAGTCTGTTAACCGGTTTGGTAATTTCCTGGCGGGATCGTTTTTTTCAAGATGTTTGGTAGCCAAAACTTCCGGAGCGATGAAATCTGCAGTTCCAATTACTTCGGCTTGGAATATGCCAGGAACAACCAAACCATCTAAATCAATCATACAGGCAGAACCTGTTGAAGGATCTATTAACACGTTGTTGTATGATAAATCGGAATGAGAAAGCCCCATTTGGTGCATTTTTTTTACCCCACGGGATAAATTAACGCCAATTTGAAAATAGTTAAGCCATCGGCCCAATTCATTTTGATCTAAACTTAAGGGGAACTGCCTATTTCTAAATTTGGCGGCGGCAAACCATTTTCCATTTTTTTCTTCCCCTTTAATTAAGTCGCTTGAGCTATAACCTTTGGAAAAGAAAAATTTAGAATTGTAAATCGGAACAATAATTCCAATGCGATCATGGGTTTCGATGATATCAGTTGGCCAACGATAAATTTCTTCTAAATAATACTTTCCAGCCTCTTTGGTTTCTATCTGATTGAGGTATTTAGTAACTATTTTGGTCAGTCTTTCTTTTTGATTAAAATCTTGTTTCTCTTTAAAAATAGCAACAACGTACTTTCTATCCGGGCTAAAATATACATTCTTTGCAGTTCCACTTTTCGGATCGCCATTATCTACATATTGATAAGATTTGCCTGTAAGTGAAGATTTAACGGTAATTGTAGACATAGTTTCTCTCTAAAAAATAACAGCTAAAGTTCGATCATCGTGATTACCGGGACTCCAAAAATCCATCCATGCAGATAACTGATCAGCAATTTTTTCATTATCAGACTCGAAATCTACTCCCGCACTATCTTCATTGTTGCCCCCTAAATCTTCTACAAATGTTTTCCAATTTTCGAGCTTTTCCAGATTGGCTTCCACAACAAATTTTGCATCATAAATTCCATCGGTCATGAGCATAAGATAAGAGAAATCTTCGATTAATGTAAAGCCAAAGCGAGTAGAAAATTTTTCACTCGTAAAAATTTCCGGCATAGTGATAAATCGCGTTCCCCCTCCAAATTCGCCAACATCGAGCCAATTCATTAACTTGATGTCGGTTAAATCTTTGTTCAATAAACCTATCGGACAATCGCCTACGCCAAATGTTAATATGGCATAACCGAAATCGTATTTTTTAAAAAGTGCAAAAATCAAGGTACTATGAAAATCTTTTAACGGACTTTCTGTTTTTGTAGCGAACTCTTCTATTTTATAATGTGCGAATTGAGCTGCTTTTGATAGGTTATTATAAACAAAATGGCTAATCTTTTTTTGTGCATCCTCTCCTATTTTATGATGATAATCGAAAAGAATCTGATCAAAACCCCTAAGTTTCTCTTCATTTAAATGATCAGAAAAATATTCGATTACAGCGTCACAGGCAATTTTCGATCCTTGGCGAGCTAATTTTGCACTTCCAGCACCATCAGCAACACAAACTATACTCCAGCCGTTTTCGTCAAAGTGCTTGAAAGCATAATCATCATCTCTAAACGACCCCACATTGGCATGGCTTCTTCCACGTTTTGAGGCCACAACAATATGTTTATCCCCTATCGGCTGAAAATCATTTGTATTATCCTCTTTCCAATAACTAGCAACTTTCCAATCTTCATCTTTCCCTTCAGCACTGGCAATATTTTTCCATAGAGATTTTGGATTGGCATTCACCACTAAAGAAAGCATTTTTTCATGTGCCTCGGTATCCAACTCCTCTCCTAAAACATTAAACTTCATTTTAATTTTGAAATCGCCACTTAAGCTCGGGTCGCCTTCAATTAAATTTAAAGTTGGGTTGAAAGTTAAACCATATTGCTCCAATCCCTCAAATTCAACATTTGTGATATCACTGAAACCTAACTTTTCAAACTGTAGGTTTGCATAATAGGGTTTCCCAACGGTTGCATTTGGAATGACAATTTGCTTGGCTAAAATATCTTCGATTTTGTTTTTCAAAATCCATTTATCTACCATAATTTGTTGCTTTTCTTTAATCAGTTTTACGGCATCAATATTAAATGTTTCGTTAACATATTTTTCAAAAATATGATGCCTAGCGGCTGAAACCTCAATGTTTTTGCTTTTGAGCAGATTTTGTATGTATTGTTTAGTTTCGAGCATGATTAACCCTGTGCTCTTCCTACATCAAAGCCACCTTCTCCATATCCATAACTACCAAAATTACCACACCAAGGGCAAGTACTCATGGGTTCGTTGCCGATACAATGTATTTTTTGGCATACACAAACTGCCAATCCAAACTGGTTGCCACAACACGGACAAGCGGGTGCTCCAATCAACTCTTCGCTATTCACTTTTTGCTGTACTGCACTTTCATCGCAGTACTCATAGTAAGAATTATCAACCTGAAAGCCGCCCACTAACTGGTAAGCTTGTGTTTGTAAATTCAAGCCTTCAAATCCCGATTCATTCATTACCTTTCGGTATTTCATTAAGTAAGGACGTTTGGTATTTTGGCATTTGGCCGATAACACTACATAATTGTTATCGATATATTGCGTATTTGCTGGTGCTTTTGAAATATCAATTTTTGAAAGTGTATCGCCATCCATCTTAGCCAGTTCAAAGCCCGATTCATTATTTTCTACACTGATACTACTCGTTTTAATGGAATCAGTTACCCATTTGAAAAACTTGTTGTAATCTTCCCCGGTGGCATTTTTAAAATGCAGTACATTTTCTGTTAGTTCGGATAGCACTCGGGTGTCCGTACTATCGCCAAAAGAAATAGCCACCATGTTTGCCGTACGTTGCCAGTTTTGCTTCCACTCAGAAATTGCTGTTTTAGTATCATCAGTGGGTACACCATCGGTAAACAAAAATACGATAGGTTTCCAATCCCCTTTTTGTTCCATGGTGGTTTTTACAATATCTTTCCGCATCTGGTACATTAAATGCCCTAGGCCCTTACTTAACGAAGTGCCCCCACCAATTGGAAATTTTGGTGGGTAAAAACTCACCACTTCCTGCAATGGTACTAACGTTTTTGCCTGACCTGCGAAAACAATAATCGAGATCCATACGGTTTCAATGGCATAAGGATCAGTTTTTATAGCTTTTATGATAGTCGCCATACCTTCTTCAACCTGCTGGATTTGGTCTCCAACCATCGATTCGGAAATATCTATTAAGAAATAAATGGGTAATCTTCTCATATTAAAAATAGTTGTTTATCAGCAAGAGTATAATCAGCAATATAATCTGAGTCATATCAACCGCCAAGCCTTGCCCTACTTGAAATGGTTTTATTAAGGTTTTTAGAAAATTAAGAACAGGCTGAAAAATACCTTGAAAAAAATTAAATGCACTTTTATATCTGGTATTTAGCTTATCCTTATGGGGTAACAATTTCGAATATAAAAACAGGCCGACTATTAAAATATTTAGAAAAATCCTGAAGGCTAAAATCATACAAAAATGGCTTTCCGAATTTCTCCAGCAATGATTTTGTAGCTATCCTTTACACGTTCGTTATAGCTGGAACAGCCATAAATAAGTATATTTTTGCTATCTCCTAAATGGTTGATAGAAAAGTAAGTAACCACATCATTATGAACTTCCTTCATTTCTCCGGTTTTGGTTTTGCGATCAAATACATCTATAAATCCGATGCTTAAGTACAAACAGTTGCCCGCCAAACGGGTAGCCAATAAACTAAATTTCGCATGATGGCTATTTCTCAAAGTACGTTCAACGTGATGCATACTTAATTTATCAACGCTAAAAGTTTCGTAGCAATTTACTATTCCATCTAAAGTACCATCTTGAAAAGGATCAAGCGGTTCGTTGTAGCTGTGTTGTGCGGGAACATCATGGTCTTCTCCACCAGAGGATATTTTAACAATAAAACCAATGATGGTAATTGCTAAACTGATTATGCCGAGTACATCCATTTAGATTACCATTGTTATTTCACTTGGTGGGGGCGGTAGTGCAACACTTTCTCCCGTTCCCTGGCTTTTGTTACCTTGTTCGATGGTTTCTGAAACCCATTTAAAAAACTGCTTCAGTGTAGAACTGTCGGCAGTATCCAAATGAACAACATCGGGTGTGAGTTCTTTTAGAAGTGCATCATTTGCAGAATGTCCAGCAGCACAGCCAACAATTGCGCCGAAGTTTAATGATTTTATTTTTGGCACCATTTCACGATACAACTGCAAATCGCTAGGTTTTCCATCAGTGAAGAGAAATAAAAGCGGCTTCCAATCTCCCTTTTGCGTAGCAATTCCTTTGATCAGATCATTTTGAACTTTCTCATATAACATATCCAAAGCCTGGCCTGTATGGGTTGGGCCACTTTGCGGACAAGTAATTTCAGGAAGCTGAAAAGAAGCTAATTCGGTTAAGGAAACGATTTCTTTCACCTCACGATCGAAAGTGATCATCGAAATCCAAAGCGAATCAAGTGCCTGTGCATCGGTCCTCAAAGTATTAATCATCCCACTTAGGGCGTTGTTCAAAGCCTGTATCGGCTCTCCATACATGGATCCTGAAGTATCAATTAGAAAGTAAACAGGTAGTCTTCTCATAATTTTCTGTTAAACAACGATATTCAACTCAGATGGTGGCGGAGGAAGTTCTTTCAGCAAACTAATTTCCTTCCCTGCATCTTCAACTTTTGTAGAGGTTACACCAATTGAAGCCGTTACCCATTGAAAGAACTTGCCAATACTCGCAGAATCTGCTGTATCTAAACTTACAACATTATCTGTGATTTGTTTAAGCACAGCGGTATCTGCCCCCGATCCTGCTGCACAGGCAACAGTGAAAGCGACTTTTTGCTTCTTAAATTCAGCCAAACCTGGTAACCAATCATCGGTTGGTACGCCGTCAGTCATGATAAAAACCAATGGCTTCCAATCTCCTTTTTGTTCGGTTGTAGTTTTGGCTACTTCATTTTCAATTCTGTTGGAAACCAATCGTAAAGCTTCGCCCAATGCCGTAACTCCAGTAGCTTTTAAATCGACCATTTGGAAAGATGCCAAATCGGTGAGCGGAATGATTTGTTGTGCAACACTATCAAAGGTGATCACACTTAAAAAAGCGGTTTCAATGGCTTGAGGATTTTGTCTTAAGGAACTAATCATCACCTGAACTCCATTTTTTACAGCTTCTATAGGCTCTCCACTCATCGAACCTGATGTATCTAGCAGCAGGTAAACGGGTAATCTTCTCATATAAAATTATTGAGGAATATTGTGAGTGTTGGCGGTTTCGTTGTTATTATGTGGCAGATTGTAAGTGCTACCATTATTATTTTGTCCAGGAATATTGTAACCAGTTCCTGTGCCATAAGTAGGATCGTTTTGGTTTATATGCGAAATAATTTCGGCAGTATAATCTTTGCCTCCACTTAAAATAGTATAAATATTTTGTATAGTATAAACCGGCCCCCATGGAATTCCCCACCATCCTAAGAAAAAGTTGGTAAACAAATGCCCTAAACCAGGCACCACCCTACTTTTACCAGGATGGATAAAATGGAAATCAGATGGGTTATTGAATGTCATCACCACTACTGAGATGCAATATTTATACATTACAAATTTTCCGCCCTGCGCTACCAAACTCCTAATTTGATCGCCAGATAAACCCTCTATATTTTTAATGTTCATTACAAATAAGATTTAATGATTAAATGAATGGTTTGCCCTAAAAACGTATCAGGTGTTGGATCGCCGATGGCATCGAATTTCCATTCATCATTACGTTTGTACAATTTGCCTAAAATCAGCGCTTTTTTACCTGCATAACTTTGTTCGGCAGAAACGTTGTAAGACGCAAAAACTTCTTTCACCTGTGTAGGTGTACCTTCGTACATTCTAATTTTTGAATATGGAATTTGGGAGAAATCCTCTTTCCCAACATTATTCAAAAAGAAAAATATTTTAGAAACTTTTGGATCAATTTTAGCTAAATCGACTGTAATAATCTCATTATCCAATCCATCATCGCCACCAGAATCTCCTTGCAAGTCATCGCCAGTATGCCTCAAAGCACCATCCAATGAAACCAATTTCCCTTTTGGCAAACCAAATTGCTGTAAGAAATCAATATTGTACAGCGGCGAATAGATATGATCACACAAATTATTGTTTTCATCGATTAGAATGCAACTTAAATCTAAATCTACGCTTTGTTTATTGGTAGATAAACCGAGAAACCCCTTTGTTTCTATTGCGCCCCAGTTAACGCCTACACAAAAACTGGTGAGTTTCGCACCGGTTTCTTTACGTAAATCAATTTTCTGCCCTTTTGATAAATTAATAGCCATCCTTTAGTTTAGTTTTAGTTATACTTATTCAAGAAAAATTCAAGCCCATCTTTCATCCCGGCACCTACGGCCTCAAATTTCCATTCGTTATTTCGTTTATAAATCCTCCCAAATTCTACCGCTGTTTCGATTGAAAAATCTTCTTCCAACTCATATTTAAGTATCTCGGTTTTGGTACCATCGAATATTCGGATATAAGAATTTCTGATTTGTCCAAAATTTTGTCGCCTGTTTTCAGCATCATGAATGGTTACCACGATACAGATTTCAGCAGCAGTTGCTGCAATTTTTGAGAGGTCGACTTTTATTTGTTCATCATCACCATCGCCATCACCAGTTAAATTATCACCAGTGTGTTCAACCGCCCCATCTGGCGTTTTCAAATTATTGTAGAATACGAAATGCGCATCGGATAATAATCTCTTATTTTCACCTAATACGAAAATCGAAGTATCTAAATCGAAGCTAGTACCAGTTGATGAACTATTGGTATCCCAGCCTAATCCGACTGTAAATTGTGGAGCACTAATTGATTCTCTTTGCCCCTTTTGCAGGTTAATTGCCATATTTGGTTGTATTTTAGCTTGAAGTTATCTTTGCTGAATTTGTGTTATAAAATCTATTTAGTTCGCGTATTTTTTTAAAACTTCCAAAAAGCTATCTGTTGGATGAGGCTCTCCAATGGCTCGGAATTTCCAGCCATCATCTTTACGATAGGCCTCAGCAAAAACCATTGTACACATACCATTTAACGAAGCATCGCCAGAAAGGCTGTATCTCGTAATTTCTTTCCCTTTTGCATCAACCGCTCTGATAAAGGCATTTTCAACCATGCTAAAATGTTGGTTGTTCTGCCTCCCTTGATAAATCGAAACCACAAAAACAATCTTTTGATAAATGGGATCCAAGGCATCTAGTTTAACAATAATCTGTTCATCATCGCCATCGCCCGCTCCTGTTCTGTTATCACCAGTTAGCCAAATATTACCCGATGGATGTCTCATGGAGTTAAAGAAAATAACATCTCCTTCGAAAAGACCAACCTGACGGCCGTTTTGGTTAACGGTTCTGCCCAAATTCATGATCTTATCGTTTCCATCGAGCAGAAAAGCAATGGCGTCTAAATCGAACTCTTCCTCCTTAGGACCAAAAAGTTTCCCTAAAAAGCCTGTGTTTTTTTGTCGGACATCCCACCCCAAGCCCATCGTCACTTTTGATAAATCGAAAGATTCCCCTTTATCATTTTTTCGGAGATCAATAGTTTGACCTTTTACTAAGTTAATAGCCATAAAGAGCGTTGTTAATTTATTTTATAATTTGACCTTTGAAATATTTTGATAAAAAGAAAGATAAATCTTCACGATACCCGATTCCTGAAGCTTCGAATTTCCATTTACCTTCACGTTTATAAAGTCTGCCAAATTCTACACCAGTTTCAATAGAAAAATCTTCGCCCAACTCATATTTTGCCACTTCTTCACCGGTGCTATCATCAACTATTCGGATATATGAATTTCTAACTTGCCCATAATTTTGTTTACGGGTAATGGCATCATGGATGGTTACTACAAAAAGAATCTCCTGGATATTGGTATCAACCTTCGACAAATCAACCTGAATACTTTCATCATCGCCTGTAGCACTATTTCCTCCTGTCGGATCATCGCCTGTATGGTGTAATGCATGATCAGGTGAATCTGTATTGCCATAGAAAATGAAGTACTCCTCCACAGGAATTAGTCTGTTTCCATCAATCATAAAAGCCGAAGCATCCAAATCGAAATCGTAGCCAGTACCTTCATTTGGATCCCAGCCTAAACCAACAGTAATTTTAGATAATCCGATATCGATTTTTTGTCCTTTTTGTAAATTAATAGCCATTGTTAAATTTAGTTTTTGATGTTTTATGTTGAAAAAATGAGATGCACGCGACACTCAGCTACATAAAAATGCAGCGAGACGCTGAAAAGATCGAATCGGATTAAAACCGACGCAAACAATCGTAATAAAATAAATAGGGATAGAAATAGTTACAGCGACAAGGGTTGAGCGCTAATTTTTACATCCTGTAACCGGGTTTATCTGTTTAAATGTTTCCTAACAAATATATTATTTTGGATTTTAATTGCAAATTTCCTACTCAAAAATGTTGTAAATTTTGAGCTACAATCTATACTTTTTCATGGCTACCCAAAGCTTTTCGTCCATTTGATAAACATCAGGGCGATATTCTATTTTATTGTTCTGAGCCCAGGCTGTGAAATAAGTAATAATTAATGGTACTGGTTTTTTTGGGCCAAACCAAGCTGGTTTAAGTTTAAATGCTTTCGTGGTATCGGCTTTCGCTGCCATGCGCTTTTTGTACCATTTGTTATGCGTACTGTCAACCGGTGGCAAATCTACCTCTGCCCTAAGTTTATCATAGGTGTAACCATCGCCAACCAATTTTTCGGCAAACTCAAGTGGCTTTTCTACACGAACGCAACCATGGCTAATTGCTCTATTTGTTAAGTTAAAACCGTTCTTGTTATTCGTATCGTGAAGATAGATGCTGGAGCTATTATCGAAAATAAACTTAAATTTCCCTAAAGCATTACCACCGCCTGAACCTTGCTTAAACTTAAAAGGGAGTTTATCGCGTGAGTATCTGCTCCAGTTTATCGTATCTGGTTCACCAATAAGTTTATCTTTATAATAAACGTTAATGTTGCTGTTTGATAGATAGTAGGGATCCTTTCTGGCCATCCAATAAATTTCGCTTTGCGCAATACTCACGGGAATATTCCAAACCGGGTTGGCCTGTATAGAATTAATTTTACTAAACAACAATGGGGTTTCATGGTTTTTAGGCTTATCATCTAAATTTCCAGATTTCACAAATGCCTTCAACTTCTCGTCGTAACCACTTTCGCGTTTACCACCCACACAAACTTTCATTGATATTACCGTATCTTGCTTATCAAACCAGGTAAGTTTAAAATCAGGAATGTTTACTTGGACGTAATTGTCGCCGGTCTCAGGCATTTTCCAACGAAAACGCTCCATATTTAAAAGCAAAATACGTTTTTCATCCAATGCATCGGCCTTTAAGTATGCCTCTTGCAAAGCTTTATATTGGACTGATTTCGGCTGAACTATACGTAAGGTATCAATTAAACTTTCGGAAGCCAGGAGCTTTGTCATCCCCAAACTATCTGGCCGCTTTACTTTAATATAATATCTGGAGAAAATATTGCGAGGGTTTACAACACCGTATTTTAAATAATTATTGTAATTAAGGTAGGCATTAGCAGATAATAATTCCAGTTTCGCAATTACCGGATAGGTTTCCTCAACATTTTTAAATTTGTTTGCCGCTAACTCAGCTAGTAAACCTTTTATTTCCTCAGTTTTAAATATTTTCGGATTAAACCCATGCACCTTACTATTTTCTAAATACGCAACTAGTGAATCTAATTCCCCATCGGTGTAGAATTTTGTCACCAATTTTGGCTCATTAGTCGTGGAAGTATAATAAGCTTTAATAGTTTTAGGGTTTACAAATGATTCTGATAAACTATTCATAGTGGAAACAAACACGCTATCGAAAGCAACAGTATCAAAATCTTTATAAATCTTATTTTTAAAATGTTCCGATAGCACTTTGCCAATCGCTGGTGGCTGTTTAAACCATCCACAGGCAGCAATACAAATAATTATAGGGATAAAAAGAAAGCGAAAGTTTTTCAAAGCGTCGAGTTTTTAGTGTAATAAGTGAGCAACAGCAATTATAAAAATGCAAATGAGGCAAATTAAGTGCCATTATTTTTTGATTTACGGATGCAAACGTTATATTTGCCAATGCATATCAGCTAAAGTATTGATACTGGCAGAAATAAATATATGAATTTAACTTTGAATCATCACTTACATTTACACCATCGCCGATAGGCGATATGATATGTTTGTTTTGTACTTCAAAACTTTTTTTCCGTAAAATTATTTCTTGTTCATTCTATATTCAATACTTTGAAAACACTAAAAATTGCTATCCAAAAATCGGGTAGGTTAAACGAAAAATCCGTAGAAATATTAAAAAATTGTGGTCTTTCTTTCGAAAACTACAAGAGTTCATTAATATCAACTGTTCAAAATTTTCCATTAGAAATTCTTTTTCTTCGCGATGATGATATTCCAGAATACGTTCAGGATGGCATTGCCGATTTAGGTATTGTTGGCGAAAATGTGATCACTGAAACTCAGGCTAGAGTTGAGTATTTACAAAAGCTTGGCTTTGGAAAATGCACCCTAAAAATTGCAGTTCAAACCGGTAGTCAAATTCAAGATTTGGATGATTTAAATGGCAAAGCCATCGCTACTTCTTACCCGGTAATTCTTGAAAAATTCTTAACAGAAAAAGGAATAAAATCTGATATCAGAACCATCTCTGGTTCGGTAGAAATTGGTCCTGGTTTAGGCTTGAGTGATGCCATTTTTGACATCGTTTCTACTGGCGGAACTCTTAAAAGTAATGGACTAAAACCATTCGCAGATGTGATGCAATCCGAGGCAGTTTTAATTGGAAATAAATCGATTTTAGACAACCCAGAAGTTGCAGAATTATTGCAAAGAATTCGTTCGGTTTTAAGCGCAAAATCTAACAAATATGTGGTGCTTAATGTATCGAAAGACAACCTGCAAAAAGTTGTCGATTTATTGCCAGGTGTTAAAAGCCCGACAATAGTTCCGTTGTTCGAACCCAACTGGGTTGCTGTTCATTCTGTAATTGCGGAAGAAGATTTCTGGGACAAAATCAATAGCCTAAAAGCTGCTGGAGCGGAGGGAATTTTAGTGATGCCAATTGAAAAAATTATCACTTAAAATAGCAACAAAACCTCTAAATACCTATTAACTATTAGTTAATTTAAAATCATAACACCTTGAAAGTCTACAATTATAAAGATTTATCTACATCAAAGATCAAGGAATTGTGTTCGAGAGAAATTGAAGACGATAAATTGGTTGAAGAACGCGTTGCAGATATCATTAAAACTGTTAAAAATGATGGCGATAAAGCACTCTTCAATTTCGCCAAAGCGTTTGATAAAGTAGAATTAGAAAAGCTTTATTTAGATGCAGAAGAATTGAAAGTCATTGCATCAACCATTCCTGCGGATGCGAAACAAGCCATTGAAACAGCTTATCATAACATCAAAACTTTTCATCAATCTCAACTAAAAACTGAAGATAGAATTGAAACCATGCCTGGTGTGGTTTGCTGGCGAGAATCCAGGGCGATTGAAAAGGTAGGCCTCTATATTCCAGGCGGCACTGCTGTTTTACCAAGCACTTTCTTGATGTTGGCTACACCTGCATTAATTGCTGGCAGTAGAGAGATCATAGTGTGCTCACCCCCACAAAGCGACGGCAAAACTAATTGTTACCTCGCCTATTGTGCTGTGCTTCTAGGTATCGAGAAAATCTATCTCATTGGCGGTGCTCAAGCTATTGCCGCAATGGCTTTCGGAACGGAAACTGTGCCCCAAGTTTATAAGATCTTTGGTCCAGGAAACCGCTATGTTACAACAGCAAAAACGATGGTTCAAAATAAGGTTGCAATAGACATGCCCGCAGGCCCATCAGAGGTTTTAGTGATTGCTGATGATACTGCCAATCCGTCATTTGTTGCCGCTGACTTGCTAGCTCAAGCAGAACACGGAGTTGATAGTCAATCAATTTTGGTTTCTACCTCAAGTGAGTTCATAGATGATACTGTTCAAGAACTTCAAAAACAGTTATCTGATTTACCTAGAAAGGATATTGCAGCGAAAGCTATTGAAAATTCTTACGTTGTTTTAGTCGATCATTTAGATGCTGCAATGGAATTTTCTAACGAATATGCGCCGGAACACTTGATTTTGGCTACAAGCAATTTTGAGAACCTTATTCCATTGATAATCAATGCTGGTTCGGTATTTTTAGGAAACTTTACTCCAGAAAGTGCTGGTGATTATGCATCAGGAACAAATCATACTTTACCTACAAGTGGCTTTGCTAAAGCTTATTCGGGTGTGTCAACTGATGCTTTTCTTAAAAAGATAACTTTTCAGCATTTGTCGGTAAATGGATTAGAGAACATTGGAAATACTGTTGAAACACTTGCAGCTGCCGAAGGCTTGCAGGCACATAAGAATGCGATTACAATAAGATTAAAGAACAAGGATTAAAGAACAAAGATTTAAAGCAAAAAGTAGAACTAAGGCTTAAACACCAAGTCACTCATTTTTGCTGACAGTTCCTTTATCTATCACACGCAATAAGATTAAAGAACAAGGATTAAAAAACAAAGATTTAAAGTAAAAAGTAGTACTAAGGTTTAAACACCAAGTCATTCATCTTTACTCCTTGTTCCTTTAATATCAAACAGAAATAACATGGACATTAACGAATTAGTAAGAGAAAATATAAAAAACCTTAAACCATATTCTACTGCCAGAGATGAGTTTAAAGGACAAGCATCTGTATTTTTGGATGCCAATGAGAACAGCTATGGTTCTCCCCTACCCGCAAATTATAATCGCTACCCAGACCCACTACAATTGGATTTAAAGGATGCCATTAGCAAGATTAAAGGGGTGCCTATTGAAAATACCTTTTTAGGCAATGGAAGTGATGAAGCAATAGATTTGCTTTTCCGAGCCTTTTGTAACCCAGGAAAAGACAATGTGATCGTTCTTCCGCCAACGTATGGCATGTATGAAGTTTCTGCAAATATAAATGATGTAGAAATTCGCAAAGTCAGCTTACTGCCAAATTTCCAATTAGACATGGAAAAGATTGCAGAAACGATTGATAAAAACACAAAATTAATCTTCATTTGTTCGCCAAATAATCCGACAGGAAATTCGATAAACCGAGAAGATATTGAAACAATTTTAGCCAACTTTAAAGGCATCGTTATGGTTGATGAAGCCTACATAAATTATGCTCGCCAAAAGACCTTTATTCAGGAGCTAACGGAGTATTCAAACCTGGTAGTTTTACAAACTTTTTCGAAGGCGTGGGGGCTTGCAGCTTTGCGTTTGGGCATGGCGTTTTCATCGAGAAAAGTGATTGATGTTTTGAACAAAATTAAGCCTCCTTACAACATCAATCAGGCCACACAAGATTTAGCTTTTGAGGCGTTAAAAAATATTGCGCAAGTTAACGATTGGATCAAAGAATCTGTCGCCGAAAGAGACCGTCTTTCCGCTGATTTAAATGCGTTAAATTTTGTTAAAAAAGTTTATCCATCTGATGCCAATTTTATACTGGTAGAAGTGACGGACGCAACTCAAATTTATGATAGTTTGGTTGATGAAGGCATCATCGTTCGCGACCGTTCGAAAGTGACTTTGTGCGAAGGTTGTTTACGAATTACCGTTGGAACAAGAGAAGAAAATGATAAACTATTATCCATTTTGAAAACGAAATAAAAAGATGAAGAAAGTATTATTTATAGATCGCGATGGAACTTTAAATATTGAACCTGAAGATGAGCAGGTAGATAATTTTGCAAAGCTGAAATTTTATCCACGGTCGTTGTACTACCTATCCAAAATTGCGGCAGAGATGGATTACGAATTGGTAATGGTAACGAATCAGGATGGATTGGGAACACCATCAAATCCAGAAGAAAATTTTTGGCCAATCCATAATTTCATGCTGGATACTTTTGCAGGAGAAGGTGTAAATTTTAGCGAAATTATTATTGATAGAACTTTTGCAAAGGATAATGCCCCCACCCGCAAACCCGGAACGGCTTTACTTACCAAGTATTTAAATGGCGATTACGATTTGCAGCACTCATACGTGATTGGTGATAGGTTGAATGATGTTGTACTGGCCAAAAATTTAGGAGCGAAAGCTATTTTTCTACGCCAGAATGATGCACTCGGGTCTACAGAAGCTTTAGATAAACATGAAACCTTGCTTGACATCATCATCCTGGAAACGCAAAAATGGGAGGATATTTACAATCTTTTAAAAGCAGGAAGCAGAAAAATTAACCACGTTCGCAAAACCAACGAAACCGATATTACCATTAATTTGGATTTGGATGGCACTGG
This sequence comes from Pedobacter sp. AC163, assembly GCF_979258665.1. NCBI lineage: Bacteria > Pseudomonadati > Bacteroidota > Sphingobacteriia > Sphingobacteriales > Sphingobacteriaceae > Pedobacter > Pedobacter sp. AC163. Next base: position 1,507,838 of record NZ_OZ409872.1, read on the forward strand.
GAAAGCTAAAATTGAAACAGGTTTAAACTTTTTCGATCACATGCTGGATCAAATAGCCCGGCATGGTAGTGTTGATTTGGAGGTTATTGCCAAGGGCGATTTACACATTGATGAACACCACACCATTGAAGATACAGGAATAGCACTTGGTGAAGCTTTTGCTCAAGGATTAGGCAATAAATTGGGCATCGAGCGCTATGGTTTCTGCCTCCCGATGGATGATTGCTTGGCCCAGGTTGCCATTGATTTTGGTGGCCGCGACTGGATTGTTTGGGATGCTGAATTCAAACGTGAAAAAGTTGGCGATATGCCGACGGAGATGTTTTACCACTTCTTCAAATCTTTTAGCGATGCTGCGAAATGTAATTTAAACATAAAAGCAGAGGGCGAAAACGAACATCACAAAATTGAAGCTATATTTAAAGCGTTTGCAAAAGCAATTAAAATGGCGGTTAAACGTGATGCAGAAAAGATGGTGTTGCCAAGTACAAAGGGAGTTTTGTAAGGTAGAGGGCTGAAAGTTGGAAGGTTGAAGGTTAATGCACAAACTTCAAATTATAACCCTGATAGCAGCGAACACGTATCTCGATTTTTCATCGGGAGAAACGAATAGCTCCAAAGGAGTGCCTTTGGCACAGGACTACGGCACCAATGAAAAACTGACATTCGTTTTCAAATTTTATAAAAAAGTGTCTTGTCTTGATACTCGATACTAAATACTTGATACTAATTATGATTGGAATAGTGAACTACGGAGCGGGGAATATTTTTTCTTTAACCGCAGCTTTAGAAAGGCAAAACATCACTTACGGAATGGTAAATACGGAGACTGATTTCGACAAATACAGTCACATTATCATCCCTGGGGTTGGCCATGCGGGTGCAGCAATGAAAAAACTGGAACAAACCGGTTTAGTTAGTGCCATCAAAGCCTTAAAAAAACCCGTACTTGGGATTTGTGTAGGCATGCAACTCATTACCGAACATTCGGAAGAAGGAGATGCTGAACTATTGGATATTGTACCGGTGAAGACTAAAAAGTTTGATAAGGCATTGCAAATCAAGATTCCACATATGGGCTGGAATGATGTTGAGCATAAAAACAATTCATTGTTTGAGGGTGTTGAAGATAATGCACAATTTTACTTTGTTCATTCGTACTTTATTGAATATAACCCTACTTTTGACATCGCCTCTGCCAACTATGGACTAAAATTTTCGGCAGCAGTACAAAAAGATAATTTTTACGGCGTTCAGTTTCACCCGGAGAAATCGGGAAAAGCTGGCGAACAGATATTAAGAAATTTTTCAAACTTAAGTTGAGGAATGGCTCATATTTAGATAACTTTTCACTTTCAACTTTTAACTAAAAAAAAATGTATATAATTCCTGCAATTGATATTTTGGACGGAAAAGTAGTCCGCCTGCGAGAAGGCGATTACAATCAGAAAACCGAGTATGATGTTTCTATTGCCGATATGATAGAAAAATATCGTTCGAATGGAACTGATTTTATCCATATCATTGATTTGAATGGTGCAAAAGGCGATTTCAGCAACCAGAAATCACTTTTCGAAATCATTAAAAAAACCGAAATGAAAGTGCAGTACGGCGGTGGAATCCGTACAATTGAGCAGGTAACTAATTTGCTTGATGCAGGAATTCACCGTGTGATTGTAGGTACGCAAGCGATTACCAATCCTGATTTCTTGCAGGAATTGAGCGAAGCTTTTGCCAAAAAAGACAACTATGCAAACCGTATTGTGATCGCCATTGATGTTTTGGACGAAGTAATTAAATATTCTGGTTGGATGGAAAGCTCGCCAATTAAATTAATGGATTATGTTGATAAATGTTTGGCTTTAGGCTTCTTCCGTTTTTTATGTACAGACATTAGCAAAGACGGGAAATTAGGTGGAGCAGCAGTAGATTTATATAAAAAATTGCTTGATCATTCGCCAATGATTAAATTAATCGCATCTGGCGGTGTAAGTTCGATGGAAGATATCCATGAATTAGCGAAATATCCTATTAGAAGTGTAGTGGTTGGAAAGGCGATTTACGAGGATAGAATTACCATTGAGCAGATCAAAGATTGGAATTTGAAGATGTTGAGTAGTATATAAGTGAATGAACTCAAAGAAGCTGTTAATAATTGGGTTAATATTAATACCTATTAGCTTCGTAATGTTTCTATGGGGAATGCACATGTTTACCTATGTAGGTAATTATACAAAGTTTATGGGAGTTAGTGGACTCTGGTGCTTCCTTCTCTGTATACCGACTTTTATAATTGCCTTAGTTTTAGTAACAATTGCATCTAGAAGAAAAGATAAAATTTAACAAACTCATCATTGCGAGGCACGAAGCAATCTTACAACGATAGCTAGGTGCTTTAAGATTGCTTCGTACCTCGCAATGACGAAAATATAAAACAATGCTTTCAAAAAGAATAATCCCTTGTCTTGATGTAAAAGACGGTCGCACAGTTAAAGGTGTCAACTTTGTTGATTTACGCGACGCTGGTGACCCGGTAGAACTTGCGGCTCAATATGCGCAGCAAGGTGCTGACGAGTTGGTGTTTTTAGATATCACTGCCACTCATGAACGTCGTAAAACGATGATTGAGATGGTGAAATCGGTTGCCAGACAATTGAACATTCCTTTTACAATTGGCGGCGGAATTACTGAAATTGCCGATGCAGAAGCTTTATTAAATGCTGGCGCTGATAAAATCAGTATTAACTCTGCAGCAGTAAAAGACCCACAGTTAATAGAAGATTTAGCCAAAACTTTCGGGGTTCAATTTGTAGTTTTAGCAGTTGATACCAAACATATTGATGGCAAAAACATTGTTCATTTAAATGGAGGAAGATTGATAACCGAACTAGAAACTGAAGCCTGGATTAAAAGAGCTGAAGATTTGGGTGCCGGAGAAATTCTTTTAACCTCAATGGACCATGACGGTACAAAAGCTGGTTTTGACTGCAACTTGTTAAGCAAGATAAACCAGATGATTAACATTCCAATCATTGCATCTGGCGGAGCAGGAAAAACGGAACATTTTACAGAAGTTTTCCAAAAAGCTGGAGTTGATGCTGCTTTAGCTGCATCAGTATTTCATTATGGGGAGATTTTAATCCCAGATTTGAAACAAGAATTAAAGAGGAACGGAATTCCTGTTAGGATATAAAAAATTAACTCGTCATTGCTTGCCTGCGGCAGGCAGGCGAGGCACGAAGCAATCTTACTACTTAGGCAGGCACTAAAACCCAGCGCTTTAAGATTGCTTCGTACCTCGCAATGACGAAACTTTAAAGAAACAAATGAATATAGATTTTAATAAAAGCGACGGCTTAGTTCCTGTAGTGATACAAGATGAGCAAACATTAGAAGTGCTAATGTTGGGTTACATGAATGCCGAAGCATTTGAAAAAACACAAGCTGAAGGTAAGGTAACTTTCTATTCTCGCTCTAAAAACCGCTTGTGGACCAAGGGCGAAGAAAGTGGCAATTTTCTTTTCGTAAAATCTATTCACATCGATTGCGATAATGATACAATATTAATCAAGGCCAATCCGGTTGGTCCAACTTGCCATACAGGCAGTAGAAGCTGCTTTAAAACAGATTACAATCAGAACTTCATTTTCGAGTTGGAGAATATTATCAATGATAGATATGAAAACCCTGTTGAAGGCTCATACATCAATAAAATGCGCAGCAAAGGCTTGAACAAAATAGCGCAAAAGGTTGGCGAGGAAGGTGTAGAAACTGTTATCGCGGCATTGGCAGAAACTGAAGAGGATTTGATTGGCGAAGCAGCTGACTTACTTTTCCACCTGACTTTTTTATTGAAGGAAAAAGGTTTATCGATTAAAGATATTGCTAAGAAATTAGAAAGTAGACATAAATAGATGTGAGATGTGAGTATTGAGATGTGAGACAATCGCAATTCGCAATACTCATTACGCAATACGAATAAAATGCTCAAACACCTACACACTTTTCCTGGCCATCAAAATCCGGTTTATGCTTTAGCAAATGCTGATGAGAATGGTATTTTCTATAGTGCTGGAAATGACAAAGGAGTTGTAGAATGGTCGTTAGATAGCATGGCTTTCGTAAAGGTAAAAACGCCTGTACAAAGTTCGGTTTACAGTTTGCTTAGCTATAATAATTTGTTATTCATTGGCGAAAGAAGTGGGGCATTTAGTGTTTATGATTTAACTAAACAGGAAATCATCAAGAGAGTAAATGCGCATTTAAAACCAATTTTTGATATCCAAATAGCCAAAAGCAAAAACGAATTATTAACTACAGGTGAAGATGGTTCGGTTGCAGTTTGGTCGCTAAATGATTATTCGGAAATTTATCGGTTTCACGTCGCTTACGATACAGTTAGGTGCATTGCTATTTCTCCTGATGAAACTGAAATCGCCTTTGGCTGTAAAGACCACCTAATAAGAATTTACAATTTGGCGGACTACAGTTTAAAACAAGCTTTGGAAGGTCATTCATTACCCGTTACCTCTTTAGCTTATCATCCTACTGGAAAATACTTAATTTCAGGAAGCAGAGATGCGCAACTAAAAATATGGAATTGCTCCCAAAGGGATGCCTATGGCACTAATTACGAATTGGTACAAACTATTCCAGCGCACATGTTTACGATTTACAACATTGTCTTTCATCCAACCCTACCCTATTTTGCAACGAGCAGTCAGGATAAAAGCATTAAACTTTGGGATGCTGAAAACTTTAAGCTTTACAAAATTTTAAGTTTGGAAAAAGGAGAATTTGGTCATACCCATTCCATCAATAAGATCATTTGGAGTAAGGATGGAAAGTATCTAATTTCTACGGGAGATGACAGAAAAGTGATGGTTTGGGAAATGGAAGGTTAGGTTTCTAACTTTTTCGTTTTTTCTCAAGATCAGAAACATCAGCAATATCGATCTTTCTACCACTTGATTTTTTATTCTTGATTAGTTCATCAAGACCAATATAATAAACGCTTGTGCCTTCGTCTAATTGTATTTCTAATTTTTCCGAATAGGCCTCCTCAAATTCTACTCCATCAATACTTGTTAAAATATCTATTCTTAATGGTGGATAACCTATTTGATTTATTAAATTTGGTTTAGAAAAATCTTCATGCGTAAATCCTAAAGAAGCAAACCCAAAATCATTTATTACAGAGACCATTTTTAGGGAATTATCTTCCGATATATTTATCCAAACATCTAAATCACCAGTAAACCTTGGCTTACCATGAAAAGCCATCGCATACCCACCAACTACTAAATATTGTACATTATACTGGGTTAGCAATTTTAGGAAATCTTCAAAATCATCTGAAAGTATCATTTTTTTAATACAATTTTTTTAAACTTAGTTTTATCCATTCGCTGACCAGGCTTTAACGCTTGCTGGATTAAATAAGTAACGGCACTAACTCTTTCTACTGGTGTTTTGGTAAGCCAATAGTTTAGATCTTCAAAAGATTGGTCATGTTCGTGCATATTAAATTTATTCACTACCATTGCCATTTTTCTCACTTTTGGTTCCATATTATTAAATTTCTTGCTTAACAAATATAAAGAAAAATCGTGTTAAATAATTTGCAACCGCAATGCTCCCTAATTTATCTCCACCTTCTTCAGCCCTTCTCTTCCGTAAAAAACTGGAAAATACATCATCTCTGCTTTTGCTGGATTTAACACATAAGAACCAGAATATCTTGGCATTAAATCTATGGTAAAAGTATATTTACCTTGTTTAAGTTTGGTGCAGAAAATTGAAGTTTTGTTTTTGAAATATTCACGATGCGTTTCTATCCCCCAAAAATTCTGAACCTTGTTTTCGTAACTGCAACCCGCCGGAATAGGAATTTCAATCATTACATAATCGGCATCTGCTTTTACCTCAACTTCTACTTTTAAGGTAGTCATTTGACCGGCCTTTAAAGTGCTTACTGCATTTCCTTTTTGTAATAGCGAGCTACGAATTACAAAATCCTTTTCTACTTTTTTGGGATTGACATTTTGGAATTGCTGATAAGCCGTAAAATACACTGCAGAATTACCTTTCTTTTCCACTTTTAAATCAGTGGGATTTTCAATTACTTTATCGAAAGGAAATTGAGTAATCGATTGTTCGTTAACCTTTATTGAAGCAGGTTCTTTCTTCTCGTTTGTTTTAAGGAAAGCTGGTAAAATCGTTTCTAAAATCATAGAAGCTTCATAAGTATTTCGCCATTGGCCATCTTTACGTTGCTCTAAAAAGTAAAGCGCTATTTTTTCCAATTCATTTTCGTAACCGCCAGCATTTTTTAAAATTCGATAAGCCAATAGGGTATTTTGAATGCTATTATCCCAAAAACGAATATTTTCTTCGCCCCAATAAATACTACCAAACATGGTTTGTTTTTTAAGTTTGGTCAACACACTTAAATCTATTTTCAAACCTGCCATCTGCCTCAATTCCATCATCTCTAATACCTCAAAAGTAGATGCTTTTGTTTCTCTCTGTTTCGCAGCTAAAAGCGTTGGAGACAAACCTGCATCACGTTTTTTTTCTTTCTCCTCAAATGCCAACACCCAATCTTTAATGTAATTTTTGCCATCCAGCAAGTGCAAAAGTTTAATTACCTGGATATCGTTATAAGTTGGTTCATCAGTTAATTTACCAACTAAATATCTCTGTAATAATGCCTTATTTAAATCGACAATGTAACCATCCTTTTCAGCTTGTAATAACGCCTCAACTACATGCAAGCTAATCCACATTTGTTCTTCGCTACTTTGCCACCAACCCCAAGTTCCCTGCGCTTTTCTATTTTGCTGTAGTTTTTTAAGGATGAAAGTGATGTCTTTTTCGTGGATAAATTTCTCACCCAGGTATTTGCGAACTCGTTTTTCTAACAATAACGATTTCAATTTAGAAGCCAATTGCTCATTACACAAATACTCGTAATTACGCAGTTTCGTCATCTCATCTAACAAAGTTGGAAATACTGATGCTTCCGCTCGAAGCGTTATTTTACCTAAATTTTTATCAAACGTATAATTGATAGTGGTATCTCTGAGCAAAGCTGAAAAATAGCCTTTGGTTTCTTTTACGCCAGCTTCAAATACAGGAATTTTTCGGCGCTCGCCATCAAAGTAGCCATTTTCTTGTGTTAAAGTATATTCAAAATTTAAGCTGTCTTTTGATTTCACGAAGATACCCAAAGTATCAATCAGTGAATTTTTAAAGTTAACCGTAGAATTTCTGATTTCCTTTCCGTTGTACAAAAACTTTCGAATGCCAGTTTCTTCCAGCGGTGTGTAGTTCATCAATTTTCCAATAACGTTAATGCTATCGCCAACAATGGCAAAAAGTGGCGAAACAAAATTGGCACTTAAAGATTTAAATGATTTGATACTTCCTTCTGTATAACCCGTTTGTTTATTGCCATTCATCGCCATTACACGTGTTTTCCATTTGGTAATATCATCTGGAAATTTCACGGTAAACTTGGCCACACCATTTTCATCTGTAATTAATTTAGGTTGCCAAAAGCCTTCATCATTAAAGTTTGTACGCATGGTTTGTTGTTGCGAAACCACTTCTCCAACGAGATTATTAGTCAAATTTCCCTTTTTACTTTTGACGATAATTACCCCATTTGCCGCTCTAGCTCCATAAATAGCTGTGGCACTTGCATCTTTTAAAATGGTAACATCTTTTACCAAGTCTTTATCTAAACTGCTGATATCGCCATCAAATGGCAAGCCGTCTACAATAATTAATGGCTTTTGATTGCTAATTACGCTACTAGAACCCCTTACCATTACAACTTCTTGAAGTAAAAGACCAGAAGATTTACCTTGCAAGGCATAATTAAGCTCATTAGAACTGATAGACATAGTTGCACTAGCAGTCATATTTTGTTTTCTCACGGCATTATAACCGACTATTTCAACTCCTTTTAAATTGTTATCAATTGTATCGAGCAAAATATCTCCAACTGAGCCATTTACTATATCGATTACTTTATCGTAATATCTTCTGGCAGATATTTTTATAGCTCCTTTTTCTGGTGTTTTAAAACTAAAATACCCTTTAGCATCGCTAATGGTTTTTACATCTAAACCTACAACCTGCACCACAATACCCTCTACTGGTTTATTATTTACAGATGATAAAATTATTCCCCTTAAAGTATTATTTAGCTCAATTTTATCGAAAATATAAGTATTGAAAAACAATCTGATTTCTTCGGTAAGATCAGCGCCTCCCTCTCCACTATAATGTCCTATTTTTGGAGTTGATTTTATGGTGCTGTCTAATTTTTGGCTAAAATCATCAGGATGTACAATTTTAAAATTGTTCCATTTGTAATAATTTGCACCATATGGCTTCACATTGATATCATCTGTAATAAAATAACTATTATCTTTTAATAAAAACAGAATTTTGTATCTACCACTTTCTAAAACATCAGTATTAATTTCCCCTCTATAAATACGCAAAAAATTGGCTTGGTCAGGTTTAAAAAGGATTAAATTTTTGATGTAGGGAATGTGATTGGTAAATGCGGTATCAATATCGTACCTCAACTTGCCTGTACCTTTTTGTCCAATTAAACTTGCATTGTAGAAAAGTTGTGTGGTTCTACTTCGCAAATCCATAAAATCTAGCCAAATTTGATCAATTTCATTTTTCTCTAAGGCATATTCATTAGCGATATTCGTATTTCCATTACTGGCATAACCAGATAGCTTTGTCTCAAATGCATATTTTTTAGCGCTTGATTTCTGTTTAATCAAGCCCGGCTCAAATGTATAAGTAAAACCAGCTTCTTTTGTGAAATTCTGATGCCATTTTTCATTGTTAAACTCTAAAACATTTTCTCTTATCGGGCCAATTAAAAGTTCTTTTTCAGTTCGGTTATTAGGATTTATGAGCAAACGAGTATCAGATGTTACTGCCGAAATGGTTGTTTTATTTAGGTTAAAGTTATTTACAACTTTAATCATGTAATTGTCCAATTGTTGGCTTTCTTCCGCAGTAAGCGTTGTGGGCTTGCTTACCGTTACCAAGTTATTAGTGGTATCTGCCAAAACGCTAAAAATTGTTTTTTTACCAGCGGTGATGTTGTAATTTTCTACTGTTATTAGTTTATCCGCTGTGCGTATTTTAAATTGGTGAATACCTGGCTTTACTACAAAAGAATAACGTTGTAATTGTTGCGCCTGATTAAAAAACACAGGCACATTATCGATATAAACAATGTTGGCAGGCAAAATTGCGCCATCTAAAACCACAAAGGGAGCAACTTGTGTAGTGGTATCATTAGTAGTTTCGATTACATTATAAACTGGTTTGGGATGCATAAACCTGAAATACTCAATGGTATCTAATCCTAAACTTTTGCTCCATTTTGTCCAGGTAAGCTGATCTAACTTTGCGCTAACGCTACCGCTAGCTTCATCGGCCTCTATTTTAATTTTATTGGTTTTGTGCGCTAAGTATTTTCTACCCAAATAAGGCAACCTTACATCAGGAACATCCTTAAATTTTGAGGTAAACGCTTGTGCTGTCACATCTGTTTCTGGAACCGGTTTATGGTTAATATCTGTAACCTGAACCAACATATTCACTTTTTGCCCAGGATAAACCATGTCTGGCGCAATCAGTTTTAGGTTCAACTGGTAAGGATTATAAAATGCACTCACTTCGCTTGTCTCTTCATCGCCATCCCAAAAATAATTGATGCGAATATGGCTGGCTTTTCTACTATCGTTTTTGATCAGTGTATCTAAATTGTTGGTATACCCTCTTAAAAAAACCTTGTTATCTGCAAAAATGGTATACCAAAAAGGCACTTTATGCTCATTTATAACCACCACACGCAAACTATCTTTATTTTGCATGGCGTTAATTTGCAATTCTGGATTTAATTTAGTGATATCAATTGTGGCCGTATCTTTTGGGGTTTCAACTTCAACGTATTCGGCTCGATAATCAATTTTAGCGATATAAGGCAACGTAATATTTTGCGAATTGATCACCACATCATCTTCAGTATAACTGATCAATTTAGCCGACTGTGTTTCGCTTTTATTGTTTACCAGATAAGAAATTGCCAAACTATCTTTCCTAAATTCAGATTTTATCTCAACAGCTTTAACAGACTTTTCTGCTTTTTTCCAATCGTTATAGGTTAAAGATTTTGATGCCGTCCTCACTTCGTTATTGCTGTTTAAAAACTTAGCATTTAGGTTAAAACTAAGGCTAGCTTTCGGGAAAATATCAGCAGGTAACACAAGTTTAGTTTCACCAACGGGATCTAAAGTGATGTTCTTTTGCCAAAGTGTATCGGGCACAAAAACCTTTTTATCCGTATAATAATTGACGTAACTAGTGGTTAATATAAGTTCTACCCTGCCATCAGGAACGGCCAATTCATTTTCATCTGTCGCTTTAAAATAAACTGTTATTAAACTGTCTTTTGTTTGTTCATTTCTATCTGTTCGCAGCGAAAAATCAAGCGATTTCAGTTCATAATCTTCATAACGGAAATTATTGCTAATGCGGAATGCATTCTTCGGTTTTTTAGATTTTTCTTCCAAACTAATGCCATAATTCCTATCCAATTTTAAATTCAAACTATCGGCAAGCACAAAGCTGTACTCATAACCGCCATTTTTGTAAGGATTTATCGTGGCTAATTTCTTTTTAGCATCATCAACTTGCAAAATTACTTCTGCAGGCCTGTTTTGGATATTTCCGCCTTTGGCATTAATTATAAAAGCTTTAAATTTTACGGTGTCAAGCGGCTTATACATAGGCTTGCTAAAGACCATATAACCAGCATATAAAGACTTAACGCCACGTTTCTTTTTAAAAACAGTTTTAAAAGGTTGCCAAAAATATTTTACTGGAAACGAATAAGCTATTTTTTTAAAGAATGGCCAGTCTTCCCTATCGTCGTTATAGTAATTTCTATCATCAACATCGTACTCAAAAAAATTACTTACACCTTCATGCACAACCTTTATAATACCTTCTTCCTTCGGTTTACCTTTTTCCTTGCTGTGTGTACTTCTGTATAATTTCGTTTTACTATCGTAAACTGCTCGTTTTTTACCATCAATTTCTACAAAAGCATTGGCAATTAGATTTCCTTTTACGTCTGTTATGTAAAACTGAAAATCCTTTTCATTATTAATAAATTGGAGTAAAACATTGTTTTCGCTATGCAAACTCGAATTAATAGCGGCTCCGCTGGCATCTACAAGCAAGTAATTCCCATAAGGTAAATCTGCTTTTTTATAGTCTTTATAATAATCAGAACTGATTAAGGTATGGTAAAAACTATCGTTTGTTTTTTCCTTGCTTAAGACACTAACTACCTCAGCATCATTAATTTTATAAACAAATGTAGCATAGCTGGCTTGCTTGCTTTTGGATAGTTTGTTTTGACTGAAGCCCTGAGAAAAGCAAACAAGAAAAGTGATGAGCGTAAAAAGTAACTTCATAAAACTGATTTAGAATTGATTTCAAATTCTTTATAAAAAACGCGGAATAATAGCGGGATATTGTATTCTTATCAGGGATGATAAGCAATGGAACTTGATTATTTAACCATTGAGCATGCTCTTGAATCGATTTAAGATAGTTGGAGTTTTAATTACTCCGAAACCACCTAATATAGCATATTTCATCTTCAGGACTACAGTGATAGTTTCAGTCTTTTTAAGATTTACTTTGAAACTTCGGCATTCAAATCCTACTGCAGTAAACTCTAACACCAAATTATTTTTGAAGTCATTCTTATTTACTTTCAATTCGAAATTACCTTCTTTATCGGCAACTGTAGCAATGGCTGTTCCCTTTACCCTAACACTGCCACCAACAAGAGGCAAACTTTCATCACTATCAATAACTCGTCCTTTTATCGCGATAAGCCCTTTTGAAGATAGCGCTGTTCTTTTTTCTGTTTTGTATTTCTTCTCGTCAGTTTGATATGTAGCATAAGATTTACCAATCGCATTCGCTAGTTTCGGAAAACTTAAAAATGCCACCAGGGACGCTGCAATCAAACTCGGCTTAAATTGCCTGATAGAAAAGTTTGCTTTCACATCAATCAATCGATTAATTTGCTCAGGATTAAACCTTCCGCAACCTGTATTTTGATTGTTGGTAAACCACAACTTTAAATCGATATCTGAAAACTGTGTAAAATCGATAACTGACTTCTGGCATGGACCGCAAAATCCCCCAGACTGATCAGCCTGCATGCTCAACCATTTCTCATTACAAGGGTTGTTAATTAAAATTGTAAAAGGTGCTGCCATAAAATCAGTTTACAGCATGATGCAACTTTATTATTTATTCCACAAACCTTTTAATAATTCGTAACTTATGGCTGTAAACGCCTAATTCTCTATTAAAAATTCCCTGATCATCAATTGGATCAATTTTAACTTTTGCTGATGAGTGGATAATTTCATTCGGACTCAGCATAATACCAACGTGTGTAATTTTACCCTCAGCATTATCAAAGAAAGCTACATCACCAGGTTTAACTTCCGCTAAAAATCCAACCAATTCGCCTTGTTCTGCTTGCTGTGAGGCATCTCGGTTTAACTTAATATTTAACAGTTTAAAAACAGTTTGTACAAATCCCGAACAATCAAAACCGAAAAGGTTACGGCCACCCCATAAATAAGGAATATTTTGGAAAAATTTAGCTGTGGATTCGATTTCAGTTTTAAAATCTATCTTCAATGTATCATGAGGTTCAAAGTTAACCTTGAACTTTTCTTCGCCGGCAAAACAATAGCCATCTGCCAAATACGGAATATTACTCGCCGGACTTAAATGATAAACACTACCATCGGCAGCTGTTAAAACATTATTGAAACTTAAAGGAGCCAATAATTCACAACTATTCATTTCTACAAATTGTGTATGCGAAATTGCAGCCAATTGTCTAAAATCCATCCAGCCTTCGTAGCCATCGTAGCCATTTTTTACCAGCCACCATCTATCATCTTTTCCAATAACCTCTACGTGATCGCCGAACAACAACTGCGAAACTATTTCTGCTCTATCTGATGGTTCAGCCCTCAAAGGAGCTACTGCAATTCTACAAATACCGTATTGATTTTCCATTTAATTCTGCTCGTTGAATTAGAAGTAAAACTAACAATTTACAATCAATGCCTAACATTTTGAATTCAAATTTGTTATTTTTATGATGTTCACATTTAAATCTGCTCGTTATGAATTTTAAAAAGATATTAATTGCTGTAGATAATAGCACTTGTTCGGAAAAAGCTGCAAAAGCCGGATATGATATGGCTGAAAAGTTTGGTGCTGAGGTTGCCTTGGTAAACATTATTGAGCCCATCCCTGCCAATGTAAACCCCGATTTAACGTTAGCGCCCGTTTTTTTAGAAACTTACGATAACAGCGAAGAAAACAGCCATATCTTACTGAAAGAGATGGAAACTAAATTCGGTAATGGGATAAAAACAACTTATTTGAGTGTGGTAGATACGGCCGCTCACGGCATTATTCAACAATCTGACGAGTGGGGATCTGATTTAATTGTGATAGGAACCTACGGCAGAACTGGCTTGTATCATTTTTTAATGGGAAGCGTTGCTGAACATGTGGCAAGAAAATCTGCCTGTCCGGTATTGATTATTCCTAACAAATGCGATATTTAACAGGAAGATACCTTGTTATGATGAAATTTTTTTACGTTCCGGTTCTTTTCCTGTTGCTTACGTTCAATAGTTCGTATGCACAACTCAATGAGGTTAAAACTTCCCTATCATCAAAAGAGCTTAATAAAATTGATAGTCTTTTCAAGCAATACCTTGATAGCGGATGGATTAAAGGAATAACAGCGAATATTGCTGTTGATGGGAAAACAGTGTATAATAAGGCTTATGGAAATCAGCTGAATCGTCCATTTAAAACCGATGATATTTTGAGAATTGCCTCGCAAACCAAGGCCATAACCTGTGTAGCAGTGATGATGCTTTTTGACAAAGGAAAATTTACGCTAGATGATCCCATTTCTAAATTTATTCCAGCATTTAAAAATCCGAAAGTGCTTGATAAGTACAATAAAAAAGATGGTAGCTATACCACCGTGCCAGCCAAACGCGAAATAACCATTCGGGATTTACTTACACACACTTCAGGTTTAGGATATGCGCAAATAGGATCGCCAGAGATGAACGCCATATATGCTAAAGCTGGTATTGAGGCTGGCTTTGTGATCAATAAAAAACTTTTGGAAACCGAGATAAATAAATTAGGGAAGCTGCCACTAGCCTTGCAGCCTGGCGAAAAGTGGCAATACAGTCTCGCTATGGATGTTTTAGGGAGATTGGTAGAAGTAACTTCAGGTTTAAGTCTGGATCAATTTTTTAGAGAAAGAATCTTCCGCCCTTTGGAAATGAAAGATACCTACTTTGCGTTGCCCAACGAAAAACAAGAACGATTAGCAACGGTTTACACCGAAGATGAAACTACAAAAACTGTAAAACCTTGGGTAGATGGTGCGTTTCCAGGTGCAACCGTTAATTATCCGATCAATAACAACGGCTATTTTGCTGGCGGTGCCGGTTTGGTTTCTACTTCAAAAGATTACGGTTTATTTCTCCAAATGCTGTTAAATAATGGTGAATTAAATGGAAAAAGAATATTGTCTAAACGAAGTGTAGATTTGATGACCACAAACCAAATTGGCAATATTCCATTTGGCGATAATTATTTTGGTTTAGGTTTTGAAGTGATATCAGATAAAGGAAGTAAAAAACTCGGCCAAAGCGCCGGTTCATATGGCTGGGGAGGCTTTTTTGGATCCAACTTTTGGGTAGATCCGAAAAAGAAAATTGTTGCTCAAATTTATGTTCAACAATGGCCACTTTCTCACGGCAAGTTGAGCGAGCAATTTAAATCGCTTGTTTATCAGGCTACTCGATAATTACTGGCACAAAAAAATCCCGAATTTCATCGGGATTTATATTCATCTTAAACTTTAAATTTTGTGGAAATTTAAAACCTTATAGTCACAATCTTAATTCTCCTGGTGTAACCAGGCTTTTTTCGCAAGTAACTCTTCTTCCGTTTCGCGAATATCCTCATCGTCTACGCAACAATCTACCGGACAAACCGCAGCACATTGTGGCTCATCATGAAAGCCTTTACACTCCGTACATTTATCAGATACAATGTAATAAACTTCATCAGAAACAGCTTCTTGCGAAGAATCAGCTTCGATTTGTTGATTACCAAAATCGATGATACCATTTAGATTTGTACCATCAGAAAAACGCCATGCAGTACCGGCATCGTAAATTGCGTTATTAGGACATTCTGGTTCGCATGCCCCACAATTTATACACTCATCTGTTATTTTAATTGCCATGTTTTCGTCTAATTCTTTTGCTTAGTTTACCTTTGCGATGCAAATATAGCACTTAATCACTTAATAATAATTCTAAATATGTCAGGTTTAACTAAAGAAAAAGTAATAATTGCCTTCAAAAAATTAGGAATAAAGCTTACAAACCCTACTGACATACTAGGAAATGCAATTTACGCTGCAGAAAATAGCAATGCCTGGTTTACCGCAGAAAATATAAAAAAGTCTTTATCCTCATTTGCAGAGATGTTAAATGAAGCTGATGTTGACGAATGGTTCAAAACGATCAGCTTCAGTTCTTCACCAAAAAAGATTGGTTTAATCCTGGCAGGGAACATTCCTATGGTTGGTTTTCACGATGTTTTGAGTGTAATTGCAACAGGAAATATTGCACTAATTAAGCTTTCTTCATCTGATGATAAATTAATTAAAGCTGTTATTGCTGAGTTGATAAACATTGAACCGGCATTGGCAAGTAAAATTGTATATGTAGAACGATTAAAAGACTTCGATTCAGTTATCGCTACTGGAAGTAATAATTCATCGCGGTATTTTGATTATTATTTTGGCAAGGTGCCAAACATCATCAGAAAAAACAGAAATAGCGTTGCTGTAATTAATGGCACTGAGACAAAGGAAGATATCGAAAATCTGGGCAATGATATTTTCGACTACTTTGGTTTAGGCTGTAGAAATGTTTCAAAAATATATCTTCCTAAAGGCTACGATATTGCTAACTTTTATGAAGGCATTGAAAGCTTCCAACCCATTATTAATCATTTTAAATATAATAATAACTACGATTACAATAAATCTATCTATTTGGTAAATGCGGCAAAACATTACGATAATGGATTCCTATTATTAAAACAGGACGAAAGTTTGGCATCGCCTTTGGCTGTTATTTTTTATGAAGAATATGAAAATATTCAAGAAGTAGAAGAAAAATTAAGTTTGCATGCAGATAACATTCAATGTGTAGTTACAAAGGAAAGTTTGACTATTAACACATTCCCATTTGGAGAAAGTCAGCACCCTAAGCTCTGGGATTATGCTGATAATGTAAATACCGTCGAATTTCTGAATACTTTGGCCTAACGCTTTTCTTGTAGGCCTATTTTTCAGTAAATTATTCACATATTCGTTTAACGCTCATTACTAGCCATGCTAAAACCAAATAAAATAATCTTAATTCTGCTTCTATTTCTTAGTGGGATTAAATTATTTGGGCAAGAGTGTACAGGGGCATTGGGCGACCCCGTGATTAACTTCGACTTTGGGCGTGGCTCATCGCTTTTCGGGCCATCGTTAGGAGGCATTACCAACTATAAATTTGTTGCTGGTACTCCCTCCGATGGAGATTATACCATTTCTAAAAACACCTTCGGTATGCTCAATCAAACGAGTGGTTGGCACCAAATTACCAATCATACACCTAACGATCCGGATGGTTATATGATGATTGTTAATGCCTCTACGAACCCGGGTATTTTTTATCAGACTAATTTACCCTCATTATGCTCAGGTACAACATATGAATTTGCCGCCTGGGCAATCAATATTTTAAACTATTCAGGAAAAAAGCCAAATCTTACTTTTCAAATTGAGACCAAAATGGGTCAGATTTTGAAAACCTATATTACTGGCGATATCTTAGATGGCCCTATCCCTCAATGGATTAAATATTCTACTACATTCACAGTAGGAACAGAAACTGATCTTGTGCTTAAAATCATCAACTCTGGTCCGGGTGGTGTTGGAAACGACTTGGCTTTTGATGACATTACTTTTAGAGCATGTGGTCCTGTAATTACTCAGAAGATAGACAATAGCGAAAATGTAAATGCTAATTTATGCGAAGGACAAAGTGCTAATTATCAGTTGGAGGCCAATGTCTCTAATGATGTTTATGTTAACCCAAGATATCAGTGGCAATTGAACACTGGAAGCGGATGGAACGATATCGCAGGTCAAATAGCCACTACATACACAGCCATTTTCAATAATGCAACCTCAGGCATTTATCAATATCGTTTAGTTGCTGCAGAAGCCGACAATATAAATTCAGTAATTTGCAGGGTTGCATCTCAGCCTGTTACGATTAATGTTACCGCCTACCCGATAGCAAAGGCAGAAAATTCAGGCCCTGTTTGTATCGGCGAAACTATCCAGTTAAATGCATCTGGCGGAACGTCCTACAGCTGGAAAGGACCAAATTTTTCTTCAACTGATAAAAACCCAACCATTTCAAACGCCACCAAAGCAATGTCCGGAGATTACGTGGTAACCGTATCCACCAATGGTTGTACAAACACAGCCACAACGTCCGTTTCTGTGCTTGATCAACTATCAGTTTCTACCAACATTACAGAAGCTACCCTTTGCGAGGGAAATTCGGTCGCACTTTTAGCTTCGGGGGGAACAGCCTATAAGTGGACTCCAATAGCTGGACTCTCTGATCCAACCATTCCAAACCCCATTGCCTCTCCCAACGACAACACCGTTTACCGTGTTGAGGTTTCAAACGGCGGATGTGTAGATTATGCCGACATCAGCATTTCGGTAATAAAAAAGGCTGTTGCCGATGCCGGAAAAGATGTAAAAATCCTTACCGGACAGTCAACTAAACTTAACGGAAAGATTACAGGTGATTATGACTATTTTTACTGGACACCAAGTGATTACTTAGACGACCCACTAAGTTTAAGTCCAACAGCAACGCCTCCAACTGATATTACTTACACCTTAACCGCTGTACCTAAGTTTGGTTGCTCAACCGGGAGTGACGATGTATCGATAAAAGTTTATCCAAAAATCGTAATCTCCAATACCTTTTCGCCAAATGGCGATGGAATAAATGATATTTGGGAGATTCCAGCTGCTTACGCCTTTCCGAATCCTGTTGTCAAAATTATTAATAGAAACGGACAATTGGTTTACCAGAGCACCGGCCCTTTTAAACCCTGGGATGGGAAATTGAATGGAAAAGATCTTCCCTCTGCTGTTTATTATTACACCATCTACTTTAATAGTGACTTCCAAACCTTTAGCGGCTGGATCAATCTGATTAGATAAAAAGCCATTCTTGCTTTCGCTTATCGTTTTGAAATGCTATTTTTGAGCACAATGTATATCGTTAAAGTTAAAGGCATCGCCAAAATTCCAGATTACGTACAATTACGAGATGATAAGTTTACCTTATTGGCTTACTTTAGGGTAGATCGGCCAGATAAATCTTTGGAAAAACTGGGTTTGGGCGACAAACAAGAGTACATTATGGAAATGGTTAAAGATTTGCCTTTTGGGCAAATTGCTAAATTAGAAATATAAAATGGCAGGACACGCAGTAATTCATTTAAGCAATGTTGATGTTTTTCAACAGAAACACTTAGTACTCTCAAACGTAAATTTACATATCGAAAAAGATGAATTTATTTTCTTAATCGGTCAAACAGGTTCGGGTAAAAGTAGCTTACTGAAAATTTTATATGGCGATTTACACATTGGCAACGGCGAGGGAAATATTGCTGGTTTCGATTTAAAAAATTTAAAAGAAAGCCAAGTGCCGTTTTTACGCAGAAAATTGGGCGTAGTTTTTCAAGATTTTCAGTTGTTAACGGATAGAACCATAGAAAAGAATCTGGAGTTTGTTTTAAAAGCCACAGGTTGGAATGATCAAAAACTGATTGACGAGCGTATTAAAGATGTTTTGGATAAAGTGGGTTTACGTTCGAAGATCAAGAAAATGCCACACGAAATTTCTGGAGGCGAACAGCAACGTATTGTAATTGCAAGGGCTTTACTTAACGACCCGGAAATTATTTTGGCCGATGAGCCAACTGGAAATTTAGACCCAGAAACTTCAGAAGAAATTGTAACACTTTTAAAGCAAATTAGCCAGGGCGGAACTGCTGTTTTAATGGCTACCCACGATTACCATATTATCCGCACTTTTCCATCCCGTATAATTAAATGCGAAAATGGAGTGGTGCTCGAAGGCGCACAAATAGCCTAATGATTTTAGAGTTTAGATTTACGATTTTTGATCCGGCACCTGCCGTAAGAATTTTATGTTTGGTTATTTCAAAATCAAACCTATTAAAACCGTCGTTTGGAATCACAAACTTAAGTCCATCCATTTTGATTTCTGCCAAATCGTAAATCAAAAATCTACAATCGTATTTCTTCTGTCAATCTGTTCAGATAAAGCCACATAAATCTGACAGCTTGGCTGATTTACGTTTATGGCAAAATAGTTGAGATTATCACAAAAAAATTCAGCCTAGTATTATGTTTAATAAGAAGAAAAATAACGATAAAGAAGAAAATATAATGAATCCTGAAAATTCATCAGAAAATGCTGCTGAGAATGCAGAAAATACTGATGCCACTATAAAAGAAACTGAACAAGCGCCAGAATTATCTGTAGAAGAAAAATTGCAAGCTGAGGTTCAACAACTTAACGATAAATACTTGCGTTTATATGCGGAGTTTGATAATTACAAACGCCGTACTCAAAAAGAACGCGTTGAGTTGCTACAAACTGCTGGTAAAGATGTAATCGTATCATTATTACCTGTTTTGGATGATTTTGATCGGGCATTAAAAGCCATGGAAACTGCTGCTGATGTTGCACCAGTGAAAGAAGGAATTCTATTAGTGAGCACTAAATTGAAAAATACACTATCACAAAAAGGTTTAAAAGATGTAGAAAGCATCAATCAACCATTTGATACAGATTTTCATGAGGCAATTACCAATATTCCTGCACCTACCGAAGATTTAAAGGGAAAAGTGATTGATGAAGTTGAAAAAGGTTATACATTAAATGATAATGTAATTCGCTTCGCTAAAGTTGTAGTTGGAGCGTAAATTAATTATTGAATGTTTGAAGGATTGAATGATTATACATTCTATCACTCGATCATTCAAAATTCAATCATTTTAAAAAGAAGATGAGTAAAAGAGATTATTACGACGTGTTAGGCGTTAGCAAAAGTTCGGCTGCCGACGAGATAAAGAAAGCCTATCGCAAGATGGCCATTAAGTATCACCCAGATAAAAACCCTGGTGATAAAGCTGCTGAAGATAAGTTTAAAGAAGCAGCCGAAGCTTACGAAGTGCTAAGTAGCCCGGAAAAAAAGCAACGCTACGATCAGTTCGGGCATGCGGGTGTTGGTGGTGCCAGTGGCGGTGGTTATGGTGGTGGCGGAATGAACATGGATGACATCTTCAGTAATTTTGGAGATGTTTTTGGTGGTCATAATCCTTTCGAAAGCTTTTTTGGCGGTGGTGGCGGTGGCCAGCAACGTGGCCGCAGGGTAGCTAAAGGCTCTAACCTGCGTATTAAAGTTAAGTTAACACTTGAAGAGATTGCCCATGGTGCAGAGAAAAAAATCAAGGTTAACAAATTAATTGTTTGTAAAACTTGTGATGGCTCTGGAGCAAAAGACAAATCATCCGTAAGTACTTGCGGTACTTGTGGAGGTAGCGGACAAGTGCGTAGGGTAACCAATACCATTTTGGGCCAAATGCAAACCGCTTCTACCTGCCCTACTTGTAATGGTAGCGGTCAACAAATTACTGCAAAATGTAATGTTTGCCATGGCGATGGCGTTGTACGTGGCGAAGAAACCATCACCATCAACATTCCTGCGGGTGTAAGCGAAGGCATGCAGTTAAGCATGAGTGGAAAAGGTAATGCAGCACCAAATGGCGGTATCCCTGGAGATTTGATTATTTTAATTGAAGAAATTCCTCACGAAACATTAAAACGCGAAGGTAATAACATAGTTTACGATTTACATTTAAGTTTTGTTGATGCTGCTTTGGGCATGAGCCTTGAAGTGCCAACAATTGATGGAAAAGCGAAAATTAAAATCGAACCTGGAACGCAGAGCGGAAAATTGTTACGCTTAAAAGGAAAAGGTTTACCAGAAGTAAACTCTTACCACAGAGGCGACGAAATTATTCACATCAACATTTGGACACCTAAAGCTTTAAGTAGCGACGAACGCAGTGCACTTGAGAAATTACGTGAATCTCCAAATTTTAAGCCGCAACCAGGTAAAAACGATAAAAGTTTCTTCGAAAGAATGAAAGAATATTTTGAGTAATTAATTATCGATAGAACATAAAAAAAACCGATGGCTCTCGCTATCGGTTTTTTCATTTTCAGGCACTCCAACTAGTCAACAAAACTGTTGTAACTAGTGCGCATATATTCGTGCTTTCTAATTAAATTTTCTGTATCATTTTCTGTTATTTTACCAGATGTTGCAGCATCCCTCATCACCTTTTTGGTTTCTATTAAAAACTCTTTAAAGCTTTCGTTAAAACGCCTGAAAGAATCATCCTTACCTGGATACTTAGCTGCATTTGGAGCATCCATTTCTGTATGTTTTTTGTTTTGTGCTTCCAATGCGGTGTACGCAGTCTTTATTTTAGCTTCATCAGCTTTATAATTTTTCGTTTCCAAAATTAGTTTATTAAAATCAGCTACCGCTTTACGGTCATCTTTCATCGCAAAAATATATTCTTTAAGGGGATGCGTTTTCAAAATAATTCGTTCTGCATCATCACCAATTACTTCTAATTTCGTTAATAATTGATCATCATATTTGTAATAAGTTTTACTCATTGCATAAATGGAATCAACAAGCGCTTTGCCTTTTATACCTTTATCATCTTTGAAATCTTCGGCTTTAATATAATCGTCAAGCGACTTATACGTATTTTTCATTTTTTCAAATGATTCATTTAGTGCCAATACATTATCCTTAAAAAACTTCTGATCTTCACCGCTTAAAACTTTTGGTGGAGTTTCAGGTTTCATGGTTGATTTGCTAAAATGCGGAACGGAAAAAGGTGTTATAATACCTATAAACGCATATTGATTATTAGGTTGTTCCAGTCCTCTGGCAATGCGCTGCACATTGCTCTCCATGCTTTTCAAATAGGTATTGTTTTTATCTGTGTAGGCAACTAAAACGTTGTTATATTCTACTATTTGATTGGCCTCATCATTACTGGCCTCGGCATATTCGGTTTTAGCATTTCCATCTTTTTTATCGCCGCCTTTACATGCAGAGAATGAAATCGCTGTTGCGACAATTAATAGTTTGATAGGTAGTTTCATCTTTAGCTTTTGGTTATATCTGATTTATTAATTAAATGGCAGTTGTTTTTAAATAAATGCTTAACAATAATAGCTTCGGGATGTTTGTTGAAACAAATGCTTTGTTTGAGGGATGACTAATCAAAACTAAATTTTATTCGCCTTTAAACGAAATTTATTTTCACTTTAAAATTATTTTTACTAATTATTTTAGTAATTTTAATTATGAAAAATTTGTTTTTGGTATGTTTGATCCCTCCGAAAGACATTGTGGACGATATTGATAATTTGAGAAATTTTATATCTGAAAAGTTTAAAGTTTTCGAATCTCTTAAACGCCCTGTACACCTTACTTTATATGATCCGGTTAAGATAACCTCACTTTCGCAAGAGGATTTTTTTTTCAGCGCACTAAATAATGCTGCCTATTCCGAGTCGTTTGAGCAAATTTTATTGAATTTCAATTCCTTTCCAGAGCATACATTTTACATAGATGCACAACAAAATCAAGGCATTATGAATTTGAAGAAACAAATAGATGAAGAACTTAAGCCGATGAAATTAATTGAAAAAAATAGGCCGAAATTTAATCCACACGTAACATTAGCCTTTCGAGACCTAAAGCCAGAAGTTTGCCGGGAACTTATTACTGAGTTTAAGGATCGTAAGTTTAAAAGGAAATTTTTAGTTTCAGCCTTTTCAGTTTATAAACATGATGGCAAAAGATGGCAGGCCTTTAAAGAAATTCCATTTAAATCTCCATCAGAAAAGCCGAAACCACTAACACTTTTTGGTTGATTAAAAAGGCATACCGATACCAAAATTATACTGAACAAATCGATAGGTATCTGGAGCATGCGTTAAGTTATATTGTTCTTTAAACGCTTTTGATCCCGAAAACATTTTGCCGATTACCCATTGATCGCTACTCCCAAATTGTGGATCTTTTAATTTCAAACCTACATCAAACCTGAAAACAAAATACTGAACATCGTAACGCAAACCAAAACCAGTACCGATAGCCACTTGTTTAGCCAGTCTACTCAATTTAAAAACGGTTAGTTCATCTAATTCGGTAACCTGCTGACTGATTGATTCCCCTAAACGAACATTCCAGATATTACCAGCATCTAGAAATGCTGCTCCTCTTAAGGTTGCTCCAAAAAACTTTTTTGCCAGTGTAAAACGATATTCAAAATTGGTTTCAAGGCGCATTGTTCCCAATTGATCTAAGCCAAATAACGCCTTTCTTAATGTCTCTGAACCAATAACTTCCCTGTTGTAATTACCTGGTCCAACAGTTCTAGCCTGCCAAGCCCTTAAACCACTAGATCCACCGGCAAAAAACTGTTTCTCAAACGGAATACCTGTTAAAATAGAATTCCCGTAAGAGTAGGCAATTCCAGTATTTAGGCGAGCAATAAACTGCCTTTCTCCTCCCAAATGTTTATACCATCTTAAATCTACCTCTGGCCTAACATATTGGTTAAAAGGCAGACCGAGAATACGTGCAGGATTGTCATTGGCCGGATCGCTATCCGATCCGCCAAGCTTGGAAATGCCTTGCAAAAGGTTTCCAGCAATATCAATATTTGCCCTTAAATAAAAGAATGTTCGCAATTGATTTAACTTATCTGCATTTAAGGTATAACTGTACTTCATCCCTAAAGTTAAATCCTGACGCCTTAACAATGTTGCATAATAAAGGTTATTTGCCACTTCATTTACATCCAAACTATCACTTAAATTACCAAAACGATATTCGAAATTTAAAGGCGTAAAGGAATGCAGCTTTGATTTTGTTTCAAACCAATCGTAGGTGATCGAGTTGATAAAAATATTTCGAACGGAGACATCTTTCTGCAAGGCATAAATATAACTGGACGAAAATGTAGTATGCGGCATACCATTTCCTCCCAATACCGGATTGTAAAACGGAATAATTAGGCGTGGAACGGTAATACTTGCACTAACCGAGAAATCGCGTTGATAAATATCTCTAAATGGAGATGTTCCATTGCCTATCCGAGATTGTAACCCACCTTTTACCTGAAACTCAAATCGCTCTGCGCCCCTAAATAAATTGTTGTTGGTATAAGTATTACTGATATTAATGCCCACTGTACCACCATTAAAAGGCACTTCACCCTCTATCCTATTGCTCATCACCTTTTGGGGCGTAACCATGATAATTGGATTTATTTTATTGCCCGTGCTATCGCGATTGAAATAATCAATTTTAACATTTTTGAAAATATTCAATTCGTACAAACGATCGTAGGTTAAATTTTCATTTCTAATATCGTAGAGTTCGCCCTGTTTTAAGAAATCATAGCGAAGAATAGGGTTTTTCCTATATCTTTTCGATAAATCGGTAAATGAAACACCGCCAGCGGTATCTCTGTTTACATAATTACGCAACGAATCTGGAAAACCATCCGGACTAGGTGCAATAATCATATAGGTTGTGCCGATTTTGTACTGTTTGTGCGGCCCCGTCGCCGGGTTGGTAATATTTAAACGCAAATTTACTTTTTGCGGCTGTTCGGTTTCAATCACATCGAAATTTACATAAGGACGTAAGAAATAGAAGTAGCCATTTTCTTTCATCACCCGGTAAATCTGTTCACGCTCATACGTTAACGAATCTACATCATAGCGCATACCTGGATGTAAACGCGTAAAACTCGATTTATTTCTATCATAAACATCCTTAACTGATTTACTAAAGATGGAGTCGCTCAGTTTTGCTACATACGATGCCTTACCCTGGTTTGCCTTAAAATCAATTTCTGCTTTCTTATTTTCTACTTTAATTTCAGCGGCAACCTTTGCATCGAAATAACCTTTACCCGTTAAAAATTTCTGAATCTGATTTCTTGATATTTCTACCAGTGCACTATCCAAAATTGCCGGAGGCGTACCAAAAGGTTTGATGTTATTGGTTTTATAACGGCCATCTTTAGTATTAAACAAATTGTATAACGGTACGTTTATGCTAAAAGCCGATGGCGGACGAATATCTTTTTGAACATAATTATAAGCCTGCTCCTCAAATTGCGCATCTACACTATCAATTGTAACCTTTTTCACAATTGATTGATAATCGGGAATATACTTTGTAGAAGAACAGCTCTGAATTAAAACAATAATAAATAGTAATATTGCAGTGCTTTTCAGTTTTATATTTATCAAGTATTGGTATGCTTTCAAAGTCTCAAATTAGTTTTATAAAGTCATTGCATCAAAAAAAATATCGTAAAGAGCACGGTTTATTTTTGGTTGAAGGCATAAAATCGATTCAAGAATTTACCCATTCGAGCTACCAAATCCACAGCATATTTTACAACAGCGAACAATCCAATTTGTTACCCAAATTGCCTGCAAATATAAACTTATTTGAAGTAAACAACGTTGAATTAGGTAAGATTAGTACTTTGCAAACGCCACAAGGTTTTTTGGCGATTTTACATATGCCGAAAGACCGAAAAATAAATCCAAAATCGTTGCAAAATCAATTTACATTGATGTTGGATGGTGTTCAAGACCCAGGCAATATGGGCACCATTATTAGAACAGCAGATTGGTTCGGCTTTGATAAGATTATCTGCTCTGAAGATACCGTAGAGGCTTATAACCCTAAAACTGTACAAGCCACGATGGGCTCTTTGGCCCGGGTTGAAATTTATTACGAACACCTACCATTATTTTTAGAATCCAACAATTTGCCAGTTTTTGGTGCGTTGCTGGATGGCGAATCTATTTACAAAACCAATTGGGGCAACGAAGGCTTAATTGTGTTAGGCAATGAAGGGAAAGGAATTTCTAGTGAGGTGATTAGTAAAATAAATAAGCCAGTAACCATACCGCGAATTGGAGCAGCCGAATCTTTAAATGTAGCAGTAAGTGCAGCAATTTTTTGCGCTGAATTAGTGCGGGTTAAAAATTAGACTGATAATAATTAAGATATTATTTGCGCACTAATTAATAATTGCTATTTTTGCAACCTTGAATTTCAAGGTCGAGTGGCCGAGTGGCTAGGCAGAGGTCTGCAAAACCTTCTACAGCGGTTCGAATCCGCTCTCGACCTCCATTTGTACAAATAAAATAATTAAAAGGTTATTACCATGGCAGTTACCAGATTAAAAAGAAAAGACAGAAGGAATAAAAATACAGCTCACCAAGAGGTAGCATTTTTAAAAAGAGCAACTAACATTGAGTTAGGAAGTCGCTCTGCTCAACCTAAAAACGATCAATTAGCTAAAAACAACGCTGTTTTAGCTGGTTTAGCAAAATAGTTTTTAGCGAGTTTTCTCGAAAACATTTAAAGCATCCTTCTGATCAAAGGATGCTTTTTTTATGCACTATAAATTTTGTTAAAAATCAAGTGGGCTTTGAACCCTCTGCTTTGCAACATCGGTAATGTGGGTATAAATTTGCGTCGTATTTAAACTATTATGACCGAGAAGTTGTTGGATATATCTAATATCCGTTCCATTTTCTAACAAATGCGTAGCGAAACTATGGCGTAAAATGTGTGGAGAAACTTTCTTTGTAATTTTTGCTTTTGCTGCAGCTTCTTTCAAAACTATTTGCACACTTCGAGGCGAATATTGTAAACCAGATTGCCCTTCGAATAAATACAGCTTTGGGCGACATAATTTGAAATAATCCCTCAACAATGGCAGCACAGTTTGTGGCAGCATCACCTGCCGATCTTTCTTACCCTTTGCCTGATAGATATTAATTACCCCATTTTTTGAATCAATATTATTGATTTCTAAATTAATTAATTCGCTCAATCTTAAGCCACAACCATATAATAAACTTAAAATCGCCTTATGTTTCAGATTCTCAACTACGCCAAGTATTTTCTTCACTTCATCTTTATTGAGGTACTTGGGTAATTTTTGTTCAGTTCTTTTAGGAAACAGGTAATCTATTTTCAGAGATCGCTCAAAAACCATTTTGTAGAATAACTTTAAACTCCCAATTAAATGTTTTTGATAAGCCGCCGAAATATTCTTTTCTGTAATCGTTTTGTACAAATACTTTTCAATTATGTTTTCATCGACGTTCTCTACACCGATTTGGCTATTTTCTTTAAAAAAAACAGACAAGGCCGCACGGTAAGATTTGATAGTAGAAGCGCCATACCTGGCAATTTCCATTTTTTGCTTGAAAATTTCTGAATATTTCATATTAGGCTATAAGTGCGTAACATTCGTAAATCCAAAAAATATGATTTCAAACAATAGGGCTAATACATTGAAGATAAACAAAATGCAAGCTAGAAAAAATTTTTAGTAATCTTATTTGCGAATGTTATTTAATGCGGCTTTGCGAAATGCGTAAATTTAGATGTTGTGTGCTATTTTATTCCGACCATTATGTAAACGCAATAGAAAAAAATGAAATTAGTAGACGGCAATACAATAATTTATAGAAACACGCCAATGTTTGGTTATTTTCTATTTTGGACATTGACGTTCTTTTGTTTATTCGTCGGCTCAACACTTTGGGCAACTATGATATGGGTAGAAAGCTATTATTATATTCATACAGAGGACATTTTTTTTAGTGTGGGTCTTGCTTTTTTAGGACTCATATTTCTGATAGGAACATATAAATGCACAAAAAATTTAGTTTATATTTATAAAGAGAAGCCAATATTTACCCTTAATAAAATTGGAATAAAGTATTATGTCGACCGATTGATCAATTGGACTGAAATCGAGAAAATTATTTTGCAAAAAGACTTTGATGTAAAATATTTGACAATCTGTTCAATTGACAAGACACAAATAAGTTATCAATTGGATGCTACACAAACTACAGAGTTTAACAATCTACAGAATTTTAAAACTTGTTTAAATAAATTCCCAGTGAAGGTTGAAATTGATGAGTGAGGATGATAAAAACAGCACACAACAGGGTTTTGCGTCAGGCGGGCTGAAGTGCAAAATTCAATAGCAGTTTTTCAATTAAACATCAGTAATAAAACCAGTATTTGTGCTTCGATTTCCCGCCCGAACGCAAAGCCCCGAAACGTTGGCGGTAATTTTATAGAACGACACCACAGAACTAAAACGACAAAATATGGACATTAAAGAATTTAAGGAAAATTGGGGTCTGACAGCAATTCCAACTGAATTAGAGAAACTAATTTACTTTCAGACAAATATCTCTTCTTTTGAAAATTACTCACAAGGTTTTGGAGTATTAATTGACAACAAAACTGGTCTTGAAAGTTGGAGTGAAGACGTATCATTTTTAGAAAAATTATTTCCTTTTGCACAAGCAAATGGTTCGGGTTCTTTTTATGCAATTTGGAATGACGGAACGACTAAACCTATCAACGAAATGCCGATTGTAGTGTTTGGAGATGAAGGCGGTGTGCATATTATAGCTAAAAATATTTTGGAACTTCTTCATTTAATAACATTTGACACAGAAATTTCAGTTGATTTTGAAGAAATCTATTTTTATAAAGACGAAGACGATTATGAAGAAAGCGAAGATTTGAATGAATTTTTAATGTGGCTAAAAGGAGATTATGGTTTAGACCAAATTAAAGAGCCTTCTGAAATTATTGGCTCTGCACAAGAAAAATATAAAGAAGCGTTTGACAAATGGTTTGGACAATATTTTGACGCTGAATAAACAAAAACTACCGCCAATAAGGGTTTTGCAATAGTGGGGCGAAACTGTCACAAAGTGATGCCTTTGGCCCAAGTTCAACAGTTGTTCTTCAGTCCAACTTTTGTACAAAATTGAAGATTTCCCGATGTAAAATCGGGACAAGTAGTGCTTCTATTGCCCCACCATCGCAAAGCCCCGAAACGTTGCCTGCCATTTTACAGAACCACCAAACACAACAAGAAATGAAAATAGAACTTTACCCAACTTTTGACAGCGTTTTTACTGACGGACAATTAAAAGGAATATTTTATCCTTTATGTGGAATCGAACTGAATGACGAAAAAAACACAAAACTATTTTTCGTTTCATCAAATGGAATTTGGACAAACGAAAGTAATTCGACCGAAAATAATAACAATACTTACACGAAATTTAACCTTGTAGAAAATAAATATCAATTCAATGGAAATATCAAACTATACAACGGACACGAAACCGCAAAACAAATTTTTCAAATATTAGAAACTGACTTTGAAGAAAATGGAAAAAAATATTTGGACAATAAGACTAAAACAGAGGAATATATAAATCAAGCTAAATTAAAAATTTCAATTCCAGAAAGTACCGAATTTAATATTGATTATTACATTCAAACATTTTATGAATTTTCAATTAACAAACTAAACTTTCAATTGACAAATGAATTTGGGGCATTTAGAGAAATAATTGATGATTGGGGAAAATCAGAAAAGAAATCACCTATCGTTTATGAAATTTCATCTGACAATAATTCAAGTTTTGCTGACATCGAAATAAACGCTGAATATTTGTTTCCTAAAAGTATCAACCTAACTGACTATGAAAAAATAGGACAAGTTATCGGTTTTGAATTTTTTACAGACGGAAATGACAGTATTCTACTTTATAACAAAAATGACAAAATAGTTTTGAGTATTAACAGCTATTCATAAGAAAAAAACGGCAGGTAACAAGGGTTTTGCAATAGTGGGGCGAAACTGTCACAAAGTGATGCCTTTGGCACAAGTTCAACGGTAGTTCTTCGATTGAACTTTTGTGGAAAATTGGAGATTTCCCGATGTAAAATCGGGACAAGTAATGCTTCGACTTCCCGCCCGAACGCAAAGCCCGGAAGCGTTAGCGGTAATTTTGAGACCTGCACACAATAGCAAACACAATAAAAATGAATAAAATCTTACTGTTTTTAAATTTAGTCACGCTTTCTTCTTGTAATGGGCAAATGAACAATACTACCGAAAGCTATTCCCAAAAAGTAGAATATGGACTTAAAGGTAATGTAAAAGAAATGAAAAAGTATGTTTGCAAAGTAGAAAACAACAAGATTCCTCTTGATACCACTAACTTTTTCCGTAGCTATATCAAAACTTTTGATGAAGATGGAAATTCTGTTGAATACAATAGTTCAAACAAAGACGGAAAAAATACAATCCATATGAAGATGATTTTTTCAGGAAAAGGTAAGGATATTAGTTACAAAGAGACTGTTTCATTTGATAAAACAAAAAAACAAGAAAAAGAATATAAATATGTTTGGTCAGACGATTTTACCTACAAAATTGTTGATATAAATGATGGAAATTATAGTCAAACTCAAACTATAAAACTGAACAAAGAGTTTAGTATCATCGAAGATAATTTCAAACAAGGCGATTATGAATCCTTAGAAAAAAGAGAAACGATAGTAAAAAACAACAAAATTGAAAAGATAAAATCAACTATCACAACTAAAACTGATGATAAAGCCGAAATCAGTTATCACATAGAAATAATAAAAAAATATGATAAATACGATAATCCCACTATTATCTACATCTACAATACCTTAGATGAAACACAATTAAGTGATATTATTTTTCAAGAATACATTTATTATTAGGCATAAAAAATCGTATTTAATTTTTGGTTGGCTTACCGTTTATGGCGCCAAAAAAATATTCAGAAACAACACTGGACTTATCATTGATAACGATGGAATAAACGACAAATCTGCTCTTTTAAGTGTTGGCTTTATTAAATGGGATGAGATTACGAAATAAAGACAGAAACCTATCAGAACTCAAAATTTCTACTCGTTTTTGTGACAGATCCAAATCAATTTTTAGAAAACGTAAAAGGACTAAAACGAAAAATGATGCAAGGAAATATGAATACTTACGGAACTCCTCTTTCGATAAGCCCAAACACTTTGAAATATTACTTTAATGCACTTGAAAAATTATTGCAGGAAAGATTAAACGAACACCAAAATAAAACGCCGAACCTTTAATGAAGTATAAAGTAGAGTTGTGTTGAAGTTGCCTGCCATTTTATTGACCAATATCTTACAACAATGAGCGAACAATTAAACATGATTAAAAGCAAACTGTAACACCTTAAAATATTCGACAAAGACCTGAAATTATTTGGTGCAGACACGCACGAATATTTGCTCAACAATTGACGATATTTGCTTTTCTACCTACTCGCTGCGATTGCGTTACTTTTGCAAAACCTGAAACATTAGCAATCACGCTAAAAAAACTTCTAAGAATGAAAAACATTTTAATTGTAATCTGTTCCATAGCATTTCTAACGAACTGCAATCGATCGCAGAAACAAACGGTTGGCGAAAATGACAGACTTGAACTAATTCCTGAACCAGACAAGGCGGAAAGATTGAAGTATGAAGCGAATGAAAAATTAAAAAATTCAAATTGCATCTTTAACGATCCTGACACCTCACTTTGTGGAATAGTTTTAAGAAATGCAGCAAGTGCTACTAAACTTGTGGGATCAAATAATACCATTGATAAATTAGACCACTATCAGTTCTATTCAAACCTTGAAAGCGAAACACTCACATTAACACAACATCCTGGAGATAGCAAAAATCAAATTTCGATTATTAAAGTTGAAAAATCTAGTAAAGCAAGCTACGGATTTAAAGCGCTAAAAATCAACAGATTTACTACAGAGAAAGGGATTAAATTAGGTTTAACAAAAAATGAAATCATTGAAAAACTGGGAAATTGTTATACACCGATTGACAGTGCAAAAGGTTATATTGAGTTGTATTATGAAATTGAACAACCTAAAGACAGTAAGTCGAAAATTCTAGCAAATAACAATATGCCTAAATATTTTGCGAGCTATAAATTATGGAATAACCGATTGGAGAAATTTGAATTCGGGTTTGAATATCCCTAACATACAAAGCCCAAACAGCTATTAGATTTTCCAAAAGCGATTCAAAATTATGAAGTAATTGAACTGCTATCCTGAACCCGCGAGAATTGAAAAGCCGACATGATGTGCAATCACCAGTAAATACTCCATTATCAAATTGCTGATTCACTACTTTATAATGAGATTCCGCAATCGTTCTTCATGTTCGTCTCCCCAGTTACCCAAAGCAGAAATTACAGGAATTAAGGTTTTCCCAAAATCTGTTAAACTGTATTCAACTTTTGGAGGAACAACAGGATAAATAACTTTTGAAATTAATTCGTGTTCTTCCAATTCTTTTAACTGAATATTTAGAACCCTGCGTGAAGCCTCTGGTATTTTCCTTTGCAATTCACTGGGACGTTTATGTCCTTGTTCGATAAACCAGAGCAAACGAATTTTCCACTTGCCATAAAGCACCT
The DNA here is from genome assembly GCF_979258665.1 of Pedobacter sp. AC163. Taxonomy (NCBI): domain Bacteria; kingdom Pseudomonadati; phylum Bacteroidota; class Sphingobacteriia; order Sphingobacteriales; family Sphingobacteriaceae; genus Pedobacter; species Pedobacter sp. AC163. Next base: position 1,540,701 of record NZ_OZ409872.1, read on the forward strand.
CACCAATTAAATCAAGGCCACAATTTAGATTCAATGGAATTTTTCTGTCTTTCATAAAGCAAACTTAGTTCAATGTTCCAAATTGTACAATAGGGGAAAAATTTAACCCTATGCAATTCGATATTCCGTACTTGTTCAAACCTTTTGTATACACCAATTTTGCCCATAAATAATTATACAATGGTACAATTTAATTTTAGCAATGAATTATCGGGCAAAATTGCCTTGGTAACAGGAGGCACAAAAGGAGCTGGAAAAGCGATAGCGGAAAGGCTTTTACAAGCTGGCGCAACCGTTATTATTACAGCACGAAATGCACCTGAAAAAGAAAACAACAATTTGCATTTCATTTCTTCCGATTTGAGCAAGGCAGAAGATTCACAAAAAGTAGTTAACGAAGTACTTTCTACTTATGGCAGGCTCGACATTTTAGTCAACAATCTTGGTTCTTCGGTAACGCCTGCTGGTGGTTTCGCTGCATTAAAAAATGAAGATTGGGAATCGACGCTGCAAGCTAACTTGCTTGCTCCTGTACGATTAGACAGAGGATTTTTACCACAAATGATTGAACAAAAGAGTGGGGTCATTATTCATATCGCCTCTATCCAAGGCAAACTTCCATTATACGATTCTACGTTGCCTTACGCAGCTTCAAAAGCAGCATTGATCAATTACAGTAAAAGCTTATCAAACGAAGTGACGCCAAAAGGAGTTCGAGTACTCACTGTATCACCTGGATGGATCAATACTACAGCATCAAAAGCATGGCTGGGTGAAATTGCAAGAAACGCAAACAGCAGCATAGAAGAAGCTCAACAAGGAGTTATGAATGCCTTAGGTGGGATACCGTTTGGCAGACCTGCAGAATCAGAAGAAGTAGCGGAATTAGTTGGCTTTTTGGTTTCGCCAAGAGCTAATTATTTAACAGGAACCAATTTTGTAATCGACGGGGGAACAGTACCCACAATTTAATAATCTAAAAGAACAAAAATATGAACTTACCAAAAGTAATCACCGATTTAGTAACAGCGCAAAACAATTTTGATAGTATAGCTTATGCCAATTGTTTTAATGAAACAGCCGTAGTTTTTGACGAGGGCAAAACGCACAATGGAAGAAAAGAAATAGAAAATTGGATAGAAAAAGCCAATAAAGATTATCAAGCGACAATGAAACCCATTGAATATCTAAATGCCGATCAAATATTAAAAACGGAAGTTTCTGGTAACTTCCCCGGAAGTCCTATTGTTTTGGCATATCACTTGGAAATAAAAGACGGTTTGATCCAATCTTTAAAAATTACTGGTTAATAAAAATTTGGGGCGCAAGCCAAATTGAACAATTCAAGCATTAATCGACATCTATTCTTTTCCCAAATCTGCTAAATTGATTCACTCATTCTAGCGGTAGTTTGGGAAAAGATATTTAAACCAATAACAATTGGTTATGGCCGAATTCTTTACATAGCCAAACGAATTATAATTCACCTGCCATTTAAATTAATTAAGCATTATTTTGAGCAACCAATTAGATAGTGCTATGATGTACAAATTGATTACCCTGGCTTCAACTACTTTAAGTTTGCTATCAAACATTTCGTCTGCAGAAAATAATTATAACGCAAACCTATCGGATGGCGTTGTTCCAAACAGTATAGGCAGATCACAGATCGCAAGAAACCAACTTAATATCTTTAGGGTGGTTGCCATAGGAGATAAAAACCCAAAAGCTTTTATCTCCGTTTCTGATATCTATAACGACACTTTAGCCATACCGTCAACTTACGTCAACAATCAAAAAAACATTTCATTCGATAAACTGAAGTACTTCGAGCTACAGGCAGCTTACCGTAAAAAACTGCTTAAAGGAACGTTTATAAAAGAAACCGATACGGTATTTATGTACGATTATAAACTGAACCAACTGTCGAAAACTCCGGTTGTTCAATTAAAAGCCGTTGCGCACTTAACGCCCTACGCGGATAAAGGTGAGCAAATTACGATATGGGATTACATGATTGGTTTTGAAATTGGAGACAAGCTGTTAAAAAAATCGGCTTCAAATTACTATGAAAATCTACTAGTCTATATCGGTAGCAATAATCCGTTCTTGCCAGGAAAAATGCAATTGGTAAAATGGAAAGAAATCAATAAAAAACAATTCCCTATTTCAAATCATAATACGTTAACTAAGGGCGATAAAGAAGCCTATTACAGTTTTACAGGTGGTTCAGTTATCTATTATATTAAAGATATTTTAACCGACGGAACCATAACCGAGAGGTATTTTATTGCAATCAGCACAAAAGGTAAAGTAGTTTTGAAAAATGAGAAATTTACAAATAGTGAAGGATCATCATTAGCTCCTCTAAATTTTGTGGCTGGAAATAAAGAAGAAAATCAATGGGTAGGTTACCTGTTTAAAAACAAACCAGCTGTTATTCTTGGTTTCGAGTACCATTCTTTTGGTTGCCCAAGCATTATTGTATTAAACAAAGCCTCTGGTAATATCGCCATTAACTGCGACAACCGACATTAGATATTACAGTTTTTACGCACTCACCCGAAAGAAAAAAGCACTCCCACTCTCATTTTCAAATATTCAACATATTGGAACGAATATAAAATAAAGGTCCACGGATAATAATAACGTCTTATTCTTGTCGCATCAAGGTGTATTTTTATTTAGTTAATCTACATATACCTATTAAACTAAAAGACATGAGCACCACACTTATCATCGTTCTCGTTGCCATGGCGGCTATATACGGAGGCATTTTCTATTTTATGCAAATAAAAAAGAAGAAGCAAGCAGAGATGTTTCTCAACACAAATTTTAGCGCAGAAATGAATAAAGCCGCCATTTATAAAAACAACTTTTTAAATGAAGAGCTCTCCTTCATCAGTGAACAGATGGAAGGCAAAATGATTGATGCCTTTAATTATGCCAGTCTAAATTATACAACGAAAGATTCTATTAAAGATAGCCTGAAAGATAGCTTAAAGGGAATGGCAACGTTAGGAACAGTCAGATTTCATTCCGTTCAAACCCCGAAATATCTGGTTTTAAGCGGAGATGATTTACACCTGTTTGATACAGATACTGATGGAGAAATCTCCAGCCATTTTGTTTTCAAACCTGCTCGTTTACTGGTCTCGTCAATTACCGAGCTTCCCCTTGAAGGAACAATAAAAGCATATGCCAGGCAAAAAGGAGATCAAGTTAAAGCTTTTAGAATTTCCTTGGCTACAGACGAAATTCCGATAGAGCTTATCCTGTTTTCTGCATTGTTATTCAGCTATCCTAATACGGGTTTAAGTGCTTTTTCATTGAACGTACAAAAAAACCTGGAAGAAATTATTATTGGCAATGATTTCCTTAAAAAGTTGGGCGATCGTTATCCAAACCTAAGGGTATCGGGACTAGTGGCTTAGCATATTTTAAATCTTTGATTTCTAAAGTCTACCTCGATCAGATGTTAAATTAGCCTACTTAGGCTATTCGTTCTTAAATCAATCAACGCAAAAAGACATGAAAATAGTAAAGCTTATCACATTAATGAACTTAGTAATCGTCTTGGCTTCTTGCAACGGACAAGAAGCAAAATCAAATCACCAGAATAACCAGCTCTCAACAGATACCGTGAGTCAGTTCGCAATAGGAGGTTACATGATCATGCCCAAACTAAAAGAGGTTCGGGCTTATAAAATGATTGGTGGTGCAAATTGGGATGGCTTCACTTTTGAGAAAGATCCAAAAATTGATTATGATAAGACGACCCTCTTAGCCATTGGGAACAGCACTTTTTTTAAAGAATACTTCCCTTTCAAATTTGATTTAGACAAGCTAAAAATCATTCTACGTGATGAGTTTTACTTCCTCTGTAGAGACGACAAAAATATTTATTATACATCTGAACGAATTAAGGCAGTTAAAGTTGACATTTCAAATTTCACTGCAGTTAATGATTTTGTTTATAAATCCAAAACAAATGGAAAGCTGTATTTCCTTGATATCAAATCCTATGCGCTTGCTCCGGTAGCCATACCAGTTGATGAGCCATCTTTGAAACATATTGCAGCAAATTATTTTTATGACAAAAACGGGCTGTATTTCTTTGGTGAACATTCTAAAATTAATTCAAAAGGCTATTATGACGACCATGTAGATCAATCGGAGAAGCTGATGGATGGAAGCAATGTAGTGCCAGTGATCTCTAAAAAATACTTCTCTTACAACAACCAGGTTTTCGCAATTGACGATAACTCCATTAAGAAGCTAGATATAGATCAGCGTAAAATAATCGAAATTAAAATTAATGATACAGAATCATTTATTACGGATGGAAAATCGATATATAGTGATTTAAATTACGGCTATGATGATAGTGGACATAACGAAAAAGGCTATTATGGTATTTGGTATCCCAGCCTTTACTCCAACATTAATCTTCAGAAGATCTTCTCTCCTTCTCTATATTTCCAAAAAGAAGGTAAGGCCGTAGTCTTCAATAAGTATGACCCAAATACTTTCCCAGGGCTCTTTATCAAAATTGACAATAAAAATTATCTATTGACAGACAAAAAAAAAGTGGAAATAGAGCAGGTACTATTTTACAATCCGGAAACTAAGAAAAATGAGGTTTTTGAAGAAAAGTATATCAAGACGTATGCTTTAGACGGGTTTATGCAATATAAGGACAAGCTATATTTTAATGGAATGCCTGTTGAAACTTCAAAGCTGAAAATGGATAAGTTAAGGCAAATTCCAAACAGTAATTACCTTACTGATGGCGAATCAATCATATACCTAGGTAATATAGGGGGCTATAGCAGTGTAACGAAGGGCGATCTGGAATATGCAGTTTTTGATGAGTTAATTTTAAAAAACGTTTTTACAGATAAAATGAAAGCTGTAAATCCTGATTTGATCACGGATGGTATTTCTTTAATCAGCAGGGCGCAAATAGTGAAGATAAAAGATCTGCATCTTAACGTCAAGATCCTGGAATAATCATATGGAAGTTCTGAATACTTCTTAAAAGCTCAGATTTCTAATTTAGATTATGATCTTAGTAACGAATAATAGGCGAACTCCTACAAATCCTGAACTGAAGATTGCGAATCCTAATTAAATCAATTCTTTTGAGCCGTTAAGCTTATAATTATGTAATGTTAAATCGAATTAAAAAAATCCGTAAAAACATGAGTGCACTAAAAACATTATTACTCCTTTGTTTTACTTTCTTATTGATAAGTTGTAGTTCGCAGGAAAAGGAGAGCTACTGGAAAGTGAGTGACATTTACAGAGAAAATAAAGAACCATTTAGGGGGCTTAACGGCAACCTGATGCAAGAGGTAGTAGATTATAATTTCCACTTTATAAAGCGAAATGATAGCCTGTTTTTTGAACTTCCCGAAAAATTCACAATCGACATAAAAAAACTCAAAAATTTCCGTCAGCTCCAAATTCCTAATAAGGACTATTATGATATCTATGCAAACGAGTTTGATGGCGATGCTTTCAAAATCAAATTTAAAGATAATGCCACACTTTCGGGGTCGAAAAATACGATTCTAGAATTTAAGAAGATTAGTAAGGAAGAATACCTTAAAAGTATTAATGACGCAGCTCTTCGTCAAAAAGAAATGCAAAAAAAAGTTGAAAATTTGAAGCTTGAGCTAGGCAGAAACCCTCAAATTGTTCTCAACCCGATCACTAAACTGCCGCAAAAAACAGATACCTTAATAAATAATCAGGGAAGGGAAATTCTCATTAAAATTCCGAAAGAAATTGAGATTAAAGAATCAGGAGACTTAAAAAATCAGGTTTTTGGAAACATCAAAATTGGAACTTTAAAAGATCGCTCTATTATTTATGATCTCCACCATAAAGAAAATGATTTCGGATTAAAGCAACTTACCATCTGGATGTCGACAGATACAACAGCTTTTAATATGGACAGCTTTTTGGCCAGCCAGCCCAATATCTTAACTTATAAACGTGACAAAAATAGTGTGATAGGTTACGAAATTGTATTTGATGAAAGTAGCAATCAGGCAGTTGTGCAATCTTTGTTCTGTTTAAAATATTATCAGATAGAAAATACACATATCTTCATTTATGGCGATGCATATCGATCTCAAATGGAAAATGTGGACAATAAAACGGAGATGAATAAGATTTTGAATTTTAATTATTTGCTCTCTGAAAATATTTCCATTGCTCAATAACATTTCAAACCCACTATAAAAGCCTAAAGTTTAATTTATCAATCCAAAACCTATAAATGATGAATTCGCAAACTATAGAAATTATCGAGGCCAATACTTCGGTAATGTGGGGAGATTATTAAGAGATGATAATAACCAAACCAACTAAACTTTATCGCCATGAGCAATCCATTATTAGAACCTATTCACGGGGTAAGCATACAAGATTATGCGGCAATTTCAGCAAAAATGGCTTCTGGAATTGATGTGAAAGACATTTGCAAACTACTAGGTATCGAACCTGCGGTTTTCGAAGAAGCTTCGGCAATTTGGATTACAAGGATGCAGGAAGACCACACATTTGAAGTTACCATGGAATTTGGAAAATATTTCGGAGAGGCCGATCAGCATCCAAAACTTGGAGGTTTACAGGCATCGCTTACAGAGGAAGGTGCAATAAACCTGGAAAAAATGAAGATGGACCGCTATTTTTATGAAGAATTAAATGGCGCCAGGCAAGCCGCTTATGAATATGGTGTTGATGGGGCACAATGGATCGAAGAAAAATTTGGGATTAACCTGGGCGACTTCCAGGCCGTAGCCATGCAATGGATGCCTATCACGAATGATGAGCCTTTTGAAACTTTAGACTTGTTCAATAAATATCGAGAAGAAAAGCAAAAGGAATATGCTGCAATTTTTGCAGCAGAATAAGGGGGTAATCTTGCGGATGATGTGGAATTTTAACCCAAGCCGCATAATTACTTAGCGGTTTTATGCATGCTTGAAATTCTAACACGGATACGAATAGCTTTTTATGATGGTATCGATCTTATTCTTCGATACCATCATTAAGTGTTATGATTCAACTTTTGAAAACTAAAAGCAATATATTTTTTTCGTTTTTTCTTATTTTTATCCTTCGGAAAAAATGAAAAAATGAAAGAAAATGCATCTCATAACGAAAAAATTGCCAGGTTAACTTTTGCAGGGGTATATCCACACTATGTAACCAAAGTTGAAAGCAAAGGCAGAACAGAACAAGAATTAAAACAAGTGATAGAATGGTTAACTGGATTTGATGAGCAGAAACAGCAGGTGCTTGTCGACCGAAAAGTGACCTTCGAAACTTTTTTCGAGCAGGCTAAACTGAATATTAATGCTGAAAAAATTACAGGTGTAATTTGCGGCTATCGCATTGAGGAGATCGAAAACCCGTTAACTAGGCAAGTAAGATATTTAGACAAGCTAGTTGACGAACTGGCAAAAGGCAAAAAGATGGAGAAAATATTAAGAGTATAATCCCATTAGATCTTTTAACAACCCTACTTAACCAAACTTTTGCAAATTGATTTGATTAGTCCGGGACCTTCGTAAATAAAACCAGTGTAAAGCTGAACCAAACAGGCACCAGCATCCAATTTATCTTTAGCATCTTGTGGGGAATGGATTCCGCCAACCCCAATAATCGGAAAAGCTTTATTCGATTTTTCTGAAAGATACCGAATCACTTCAGTAGACCGCTCTTTTACCGGTTTACCACTTAGGCCACCCATTTCTGCGGCTAAAGTTTTTTCGGTGGCCAAATTTTCACGGCTAATAGTTGTATTGGTCGCGATAATGCCTGCTATTTTTGTTTCTGCTACAATTTCAATAATATCATCGAGTTGCGCATCTGTTAAATCAGGTGCAATTTTTAGTAAAATTGGTCGAGAGATATCGTTTTTTCTATTTCGTTGCTGCAGTGTATTCAAGATATTTTTCAGCGGTTCTTTTTCTTGAAGTTCTCGCAAGCCTGGAGTATTTGGCGAGCTTACATTCACTACAAAATAATCTACCACATCAAATAGTCGATCAAAACATTTAATGTAATCACTTACGGCATCTTCATTCGGCGTTGCTTTGTTTTTACCGATGTTTCCACCCACAACTATATCCGGATGTTTGTCTTTAAGCAATCGCAAACGCTCTGCCATTACATCAACGCCCTTATTATTGAAACCCATTCTATTGATTAAGGCTTCATCGTTTGGCAAACGAAACATGCGTGGCTTATCATTCCCTGGCTGTGGCATTGGTGTTACTGTACCTACTTCGATAAAACCAAACCCCAGGTTGCTTAGCGCCTCTACATACTCTCCGTTTTTATCAAAACCTGCAGCTAAACCTACCGGATTTCTAAATTTTATACCGAAAACCTCCTTCTCTAAACCTCTTATATGAACATCGAAACTGCTGCGAATAATGGTTTTACCCAAAGGAAACTTATCATTAAACCACTTTAATCGCTTAACAACGAAATAATGAACATTTTCGGGGTCAAACTTGAAGAAAATTGGTTTAATAAGGCGATACATGCCACGAAGATAAATAAAATATGGAAAATGGAAGGTAATGGAAGATGGAAAATGTTAGACGCTTAATATAAATGGATAGCAATTTAACTGACAATTGGTATCTGTTCGCAAATCGTCATTTAAAATAGATCATTATATTTTACATCAAGTTTCCGCCTTCCATTGATAATTTATTTCCTTAGTACGCGGCAGTAAATTGCTCCTGGTGATGTGCATCATTCTCCAGTTCATCTGCCAAAACGATACTTAAATCTTCAACAGATAAAATTGAGCGACCTTCTTCATTAAAAACCGGTGAAGTTTTACCTAAACGATATTTTCCGGTTTTACCGATTGTAATACCTGGATGCATTTCAATAGCGGGACTAAAAAACACCCAATCCAATTCTTTTTCTTGTTTTAAAGTATTGAAATAATCTCTTACAGCTGATGCTCCAGGGTAAATTTCCTTTGGAAAATCGGGACCATCAACCAACTGGTTTCCGTCAATTTGCAAAGTTCCGGCACCGCCAATAAAAATGTAACGTTTTACTCCCGATGCTTTTACTGCTTTCAGGATTGCCTCTGCACCAGCCAAAGTATCAACATAAAGATTTGGATTAGTCCAACCCGCGTTAAATGCGCTGATTACTGCATCCGCTCCCTTTAAAGCCTCTACAAGTTGATCGGTATCCAAAACATCTACCGCAACTTTACTTACTTTTTCGTCAGCGTTTTCAATTTTGGTGGTGTCACGGGCAATGGCAACTACTTCATTTCCCCGGCTAACTAATTCATTTAAAAGGGCTTTACCTACAAATCCTGAGGCGCCTATTAGTGCTACTTTCATGTTATTTAATTTTAATTGGTGAATATTTAATTTTTGAATGAGTGATTATTGTAATGAGTGATTTTAAATGAGTGAATGAGTGAATAAGATTATCGAATCATTTAACTGAAACTTATTTTATTACAGTTTTGGATAAAAAATTTTTATTTAAATTTTAATGCGAAATCAGCCAGTGTCTGCGTTGATAAATTTTCGATTAACGCGTTTTCTGCATCGCTATAAAGTGTATTTAAGTGTTGATTAATTTGTTTCCCTATCGGGCATTTAGGATTTGGCTCGTTTTTACTTTGCCCCAAAATATTATTGTGTTTAACCGCCTTATAAACTTCACCGAGGTTAATTTTAGAAGCGCTTTTTGCCAAAAATGAACCTCCACCTTTCCCCTCTTTGCTATCAACAAAACCATGCTTGCGTAAATTAATGATCTCCTTTCTTACCAGTACAGGATTAATGTTAATACTTCCAGCCAGGTAGTCCGAGCTCACTACCGCACCTTTCGCATCATCGAGCAAGGTTAAAATGTGTAAGGAAATCGGAAACCGGCTATTGTTCATTCTGTAATTATTTTCATTACAGTACAAATGTAAGGAGATTTATTTAACATCAAAATATATCGGGAGTTATTTTTTAAATAAAGATCCTTGACCCAAGAAAACAGAATGAGGCAGATCGCTTGAGACATTTAGCTCATCAAATTATTTATTTGCGCATACTGCAATAACATAATGGTTTTGCCATCTTTAATTTCACCGGTTGCAATCATTGCCAGGGCATTCGAAAAAGGCAGTTCTAAAACCTCAATGTTCTCTTGTTCCTCGTGATGGCCACCGCCGTCGCTTACTTTCATCTCTTTTGAATATTCTGCTACGAAAAAATAAAGAATTTCGGTAACAGAACCAGGCGACATATAAGCTTCAAAAACCTTTTTAACCTCGCTAATTTTGTAACCTGTTTCTTCTTCAGTTTCGCGTTTAATGGCCGTTTCAGGATTATCTTTATCCAGCAAACCAGCGCAGGTTTCAATTAACATTCCGCTCTCATTGCCATTGATGTAGGTTGGCAAGCGAAATTGACGGGTTAAAATAATCGTTTGATTTGCTTTGTTGTATAGTAAAATTGTAGCACCATTTCCCCGATCATAAGCTTCGCGTTCCTGCGTTTCAATTACTCCACCTTTGGTTTTATACTCAAATTTGATTTTGTTTAAAGTGTACCAGTTATCTGCTAGGATTTCCTTGCTAATAATTTTAACGTTTTCGTTGCTCATGGTGGTTTGGTTTTGAAACCAAATGTATTATTATTTTATTGGGGATGACTATTGAAATAGATTCTTGCGTGTTCATGATCATTTAACTTTGACGACCGATTTTCTCGATTTCGCCTAAAAAACAGAAATTATAGTTTCTTTGCTTTCCTAAATCTGAAGAAAACTGGCTATATCAAGCTAATTTCCTATTTAATTTTCGACATAAAACAAGCCTTTAAAATTCGTACTTTTGCAGCCGAAATGATTTCAATAAATAATTTAACATTCCTAATTGGCTCAAGAGCCTTATACGACGAGGCGAACTGGCACATTAAACCCGGTGATAGAGCTGGTTTAATTGGCGCCAACGGTACAGGAAAATCAACACTTTTAAAAATAATTGTTGGCGAGTATGCGCCTAGTTCGGGCACGGTTTCTATGTCTAAAGACTTAAAAATCGGCTATTTAAACCAGGATTTGCTTTCTTACGATTCGCACCATAGTATTTTGCATGTGGCCATGGAAGCTTTTGAGCGCCAAAACCAGCTACACGATGAGATTGAAGAGCTACTGAAAAAAATTGAAACTGATTACAGTGAAGAAGTTTTATATAAGCTAAGCGATAAGCAGCAGGAATTTGAAGCTTTGGATGGCTACAACATTGAATATAGAGCAAATGAAATTTTGGCAGGTTTGGGTTTTAGTACCGCAGACCAACACCGTCCACTAAATACCTTTTCTGGAGGGTGGCGTATGCGTGTAATGCTAGCCAAAATCTTATTGCAAGACCCAGATATTTTACTTTTGGATGAGCCAACCAACCACATGGATTTACCTTCCATTAAATGGTTGGAAACCTACTTGGCGAGTTTTGAAGGTGCAATTGTAATCGTTTCACACGATAGGTATTTCCTTGATAAAATTGTAAACCGTACGGTTGAATCTCGCAAAGGAAAATTAAACGTTTATGCTGGAAATTACAGTTTCTATGTTGAAGAAAAAGCACTACGTGGAGAAATCCAAAAGGGTGAGTTTAAAAATCAACAGGCAAAAATTAAGCAGGAAGAGCGTTTGATCGAACGTTTTAAGGCAAAAGCATCGAAAGCTAAAATGGCGCAATCGCGAATGAAGGCTTTAGATAAAATGGAACGCATTGATGATGTTGATGATGATAACCCAACGGTTAATTTCAGTTTTAAATTTACTAAACCATCAGGCAGACACGTAGTTCGGATTGAACACGCCACCAAACATTATCCTAATGTTCACATTCTTCAAGATGCGGAAGCAGTAATTGAAAAAGGCGATAAAATTGCCTTGATTGGTGCGAATGGTAAAGGAAAATCAACCTTATTGAGGATGATTGCCGGCACCGAGAAATTTGAAGGTTTCTGCGAAACCGGTCATAATGTAACCACTACCTTTTTTGCCCAGCACCAGTTGGAGTCGCTTCATCTTGACAACGCCATTCTTGAAGAACTACAAGCTTTCGCACCGAAACATACAGATACGGAGTTACGTGGTATTTTAGGCTGTTTCTTATTTACAGGAGATGATGTTTTCAAAAAGATTAAGGTGTTATCGGGAGGTGAAAAATCTCGTGTGGCTTTAGCAAAATCTTTGACAACAGATTCGAACTTTTTAATTCTCGATGAGCCTACCAACCACTTAGATATTCAATCTGTTAACATCTTGATTCAGGCTCTACAACAGTTTGAAGGCACATTTATAGCCGTTTCTCACGATAGGTATTTCCTGGATAATGTTGCCAATAAAATCTGGTTTATCGAAAATGAACAGATTAAACAATACCCTGGTACTTATGCTGAATATGAAGAGTGGAACAGCAAACGTGAAATTCCGGTATCGAAACCTATTCCGGTAAAAATGCCTGAAAAGAAGAAAGAAGAGCCAAAAGCTGTTACACCAAATACAGCCAGTCAATTGAAAAAATTGAATGATGGATTGAAAAAGGTTGAAGAATCCATTGCAGAGCTGGAAGCAGCAGTAAAAAATATTGAAGCAGAATTGGCTGATGAGAATGTTTACAGCAAAGCTGATAAATTGGCCGAAGCCAACAAACGTTATTTAGCTGCCAAACAGGATTTAGATAGCAACCAAACGAAATGGGAAAATTTAGCTGCCGAAATTATGGAGCTGGAAAGCTAGTGTTTGCCGCAGATTAGCAGATTAAAAATTATGCCACAGAAAAAATTCTGTGGCTTTTTTATTGTTGTTCTTTGCCACGGAGACACGTCAAACGAGAGCAAAATCTTCTAATGACACTTATGCGTTGGTTTAGAGATACGATTCAATAACATACATAATGCTTTTTAAAACAATTAAAAAATATCTGTGCTTATCCTTTTCATCTGTGGTTAATACTATTTACTTTTAACCATGCAAAAACTAATTGTAATACTTTTATTTTTCATCCCCACCCTAAGCTTTTCACAAACCGATAAAAACTTCGTTTACGAGAATAAAATATACCTCCCTAATATTAAAACGGTTCTTTGTTACAACAGCACCCGTGAGCAAAGTTTGCCTGTTATTCAGTTAAATTCATCAGAAACGATTACCTTTTCATTCGATGATCTGCTGGCAGGAACTAAAAACTATTGGTATTCTATAGAGCATTGTACTTCAGACTGGCAACCTTCAAGAATATCGACAATAGATTATTTAGGCGGCTTTAATGACGATAGGATCATCTACTACCGTTACTCGTCAAACACCACCAGGAAGTATACCCACTATGAATTAAATTTCCCTAATACACAGATACAGCCGAAAATTGGCGGAAATTATTTATTAAAAGTTTACCTCGATGGCGATAAAAATCAGCCAGTGGTATCGCAGCGTTTTTATATTGTAGATAATCAGGTGGCCGTGGCAGCAGAGGTTACCAAATCTATGCAGGTGGCAAATCGGAATACAAAGCAAAAGATCAATTTTACCATCAATCACAGCATGCCTATTCCTAATCCTTATCAGGATTTGAAGGCGATTGTGATGCAGAATTTCAACTCCAATACCGCACAACTAAATACCCGTCCCTCATTTATCCGTCCTAATCAACTTGTATTTAACGATTTGACCACCAACGATTTTTGGGGTGATAATGAATTCAGAAAATTTGACACCAGAAGTTTACGATACAAAGCCGATAATGTGAAAGATATTTATCGTGATAGTGAATCGGTAAACGTAATGCTTTTTCAGGATGCGCCTAGGAATACTGGTGCTTTTGCCAACCAATATGATGAAAATGGCAATTTCTTCATCAAGAATACTGATGGAAGAGACGACAAAACTGAAGCCGAATATATGGGGGTACTTTTCACATTGAATGCTCCTGCCCCATCAGCCAATGGCGATGCCTATGTAATTGGTCGTTTTAATAACTATACTTTAAGTAAAGAAAACAAAATGATTTATGATGCAGGGCGGAAACAGTTTTATACCAATATTATGCTGAAGCAAGGGCTATACGATTACGAGTATGCCTGGTACAATAACGAAACCAAGACTTTGGAAAGTAAGCCTTTTGAAGGCTCCTTTTTCGAAACAGAAAACACCTATCAGGTTTTTGTGTATTATCGTCGCCCTGGTGCGAGATGGGAAACCTTAGTTGGTTTTGCCAATATCAGTAATAAAGCAGTTGATAGGCGCTAGTGCGGAGAACTGCGATTAATTGTCAACTATACCTTTATTGTTACATTAAATTTCGTCAGTTTAATATTGGTTAATTACTTTAGTAATCAGATTATTGAGTAACCGTAAATGCTTTTCACAAGGCATTTCTAACCAAAATTATGTTTAAACCAATTTTCGCATTTGCATTAATTTCAATTAGTTGCCTGCAAGCCTATGCCCAGGATACCGCAAAATCGTACACCCAAAACATTAATGGTACCAAGTTGAGCTTTGACATGGAGCCAATTCCTGCAGGTACATTTTATATGGGAAGCGCAACTGGAAAACCAGATGAACAACCCGTTCACCACGTAAAGTTAGATGCTTTCTGGATGGGCAAGTACGAAGTAACCTGGAATGTTTTCGAACCTTTTTTGTATCGTGATTTCGAAAAGCAAGCCAGTACAGCTGCTGTTCCAGCAGAGGTTGATGCAGTTACACGGCCCACAAAGCCCTATCTGGATATGACTTTTGGCATGGGAAAAGAAAACCAGCCAGCAGTGGGCATGACCCAATATAACGCTATCCAGTTTTGTAAATGGTTGTATGTACGAACCGGCATTTTTTATCGCTTGCCTACCGAAGCAGAATGGGAATATGCTTGCAAAGCAGGATCTAGCACAGCATATTCTTTTGGCAATGAGGCCGCGACATTAAGTGATTACGCATGGTTTGCCGATAATAGTGATAATAAAACACATCAGGTAGGGCAAAAGAAACCAAATGCCTGGGGCCTGTTTGATATGCATGGCAATGTGAGCGAATGGACCTATGATCAGTATGTTGCTGATTTTTACAAACTCGGCGAAAGTAAAATAGCTGAAAACCCTGTCGCTAAGCCCGAAAAGCTATATCCACATGCTGTTCGTGGCGGCTCCTACGATGAAGCAGCTGAAAATCTTCGATCAACAGCCAGGTTGGCTTCCGATCCATCCTGGAAACAGCTTGATCCGCAAATTCCGAAAAGCAATTGGTGGTTTCCTGAAGCCCCTTTTGTTGGCATGCGCCTGGTCCGCCCGGTTAAAGCCCCAAGTAAAGCAGAAATAAAAGCCTATTATAATAAACAACCTATAAAAGATTTATAAACCGAACTGATAAAACCACAAACCCAAAATCAGGAATGAAAAACGAACCAAACACAAACGATAGAAGAGATTTTTTAAAATCATCTGCCTTGCTCGCTGGTGGCGCTATGTTAAGCAGCATTCCGCTTGCCGGAGCCTATGCTTCGGGAAGCGATACCATTAAAATTGCCTTAATAGGCTGTGGAGACAGAGGTACGGGTGCAGCATTTCAAGCACTAGGTACTAAATTCAACATCAAACTCGTAGCTATGGCAGATGCTTTTCAAGATCGTTTGGATAGCAGTTACCAATCTTTAAACACCAAATTTGCCGACAAAATGGACGTGCCTAAAGAACGTCAGTTTGTTGGTTTTGATGCTTATTTGAAAGCAATTCCTTTGGCAGATGTAGTATTGCTCGTAACGCCTCCTGGTTTCAGACCAATCCATTTTGAAGAAGCCATTAAGCAAGGAAAACACGTTTTTATGGAGAAACCTGTTGCAGTTGATTCACCGGGAATTCGAAAAGTTTTAGCCGCAGCAGAAATTGCCAAAAGCAAAAAGCTCAACGTTGTTGTCGGGTTGCAACGCCGTTATCAAGCCAACTATCGCGAAGCGATGAAACGCATTCAAGAGGGCGCCATTGGCGATATCGTTTCTGGTCAGGTATTTTGGAATAGTGGTGGCGTTTGGGTGAAACCGCGTACGGCAAATCAAACTGAAATGGAGTATCAGATGCGAAACTGGTATTATTTTAACTGGCTATGTGGCGATCATATTGTAGAGCAGCACGTCCACAATATCGATATTGCAAACTGGGTAAAAGGTACACATCCTGTTTCAGTGCAGGGTACGGGAAGCAGGGCCTGGAGAACTGGAAAAGATTATGGAGAAATTTATGATAATCACGCTGTGGAATTAACCTATGCAGATGGATCGGTGATTTATAGCCAATGTAAACATTTCGAAGGCGTTCCTAACCGGGTTGATGAAACTTTCCAGGGTACAAAAGGAAAAATTTATTTATCAGCCGGAAACCAGGCGAAGTTGTGGGATTGGAAAGGAAATGTAATCTATAATCACAATACAAAAGGAAATGCAAATCCATACCAAACTGAGCATGATGAGCTTTTTGATGCCATCTCAAAAGGGGAGTATAAATTTGATAACGCTGAATATGGCGCTCATAGCACTTTAACCGGCATAATTGGCCGATATGCGACTTACTCAGGCCAAACCATTAAATGGGATGAAGCCTTAGCTGCCGACAATAGTTTAATGCCCGAGCGTTTTGCCTGGGATGCAAACCCTAAGTTGATGCCTGATGCGAATGGGTTATATCCAATTGCTATGCCCGGAAAAACCAAGGTGTTATAGTTAAAATAATGTACCGATATCTGTTTCTCTGCCTTCCGTTAATCTTTTCGATTTTCAGTTCTAAAGAATTGAATCAATATAAGATTTCGGGTTTAGCCCAGGGAACAGACTATCACATTATGTATTATGCTACTGATAGCGTTGCTACCAAAAGCGGAATCGATAGCTTATTAAATGAAATTGATTTATCGATGTCTCTTTACAAAAAGGGCTCACTCATCAACCAATTTAATTCGTCAACAAAGGGAGCGAAACTCGACACCTATTTAGATGCGGTGTTAAAAAGAAGTTTTGAAATTAACCGTGACACCAAAGGGATTTTTGATATCACTGTGGCTCCACTAGTTCAAGCCTGGGGATTTGGTCCTGCAGAAAATAATAGGGAACCAGGTGCCGAAGAAATTAAAACGATTTTGAAGTGCACAGGAATGGAGAAACTGAAATTGGAAAACAACATGCTGTTAAAATCATCGCCTTGTGTAAATATCGATCTTAATGGCATCGCACAAGGTTACAGTGTAGATCTGATTGCAAATTATTTGACCACCAAAGAAATTAAAAGCTTTGTAGCCGAACTGGGTGGTGAAATTAGAATTGTCGGCCCTAAACCAGACGGAACCGCAATGAAAATTGGAATTGAGGGACCAGATAAAGATGGCACACCAGTAATCAGGCATATTGCAGTTTTAAATAGCGGAGCGATTACAACATCGGGCAACTATAGAAAATTCCATCAAAGCGGGCAAAAAACAATCTCTCATTTAATTGATCCGAAAACGGGTTATCCTTTGGATAATGAAATGATAAGTGTAACCGTTTATGCACAAGACGCCATTACAGCCGATGGGTACGATAATGCCTTGATGGGCATGCATCTAGATGATGCTTTAAAATTTGTAGCCAATCGAAAATACCTGGAAGCTTATTTTGTTTACCGAAAAAAGGATGGATCTGTAGCCGATACCTTATCAAATGGATTTAAGAAATTAATTAAAAACTAAGTCTTTACATTTTTAAAAACCAACAAATGAAAAGAAGTGAATTTATAAGAAATAGCCTGTTAACTGCTGGCGCAATTACAGCAGGAGCTGGATTTACAGAGACCTTTGCTGCTGAAAAATCTACGCCAATATTGAGCGACAAAACTTTTAATATGGACTATGCGCCACACCAAGGGATGTTCGCTAATCATGCGGGTAAAAATTTTCTCGATCAAATTCAATTCATGTACGATAAGGGTTTCCGCTCTATTGAAGATAATGGTTACTTAAACCGACCTGTGGAAGAGCAAGAAAAGATTGGTGCCTTACTGGCTCGGCTTGGAATGCGAATGGGAGTTTTCGTTGTAGATGGCGGCGATAACTGGAAAACTTCTTTAACCACGGGTAAAAAAGAGTTTAAGGATAAATTTGTAGAAACCTGTAAAAAATCGGTTGAAGCAGCAAAAAGATGTAATGCGAAATGGCTTACCGTTGTTCCGGGTTTTTACGAACGCAATTTGCCTTATGGAAATCAGTTTGCAAATGTAATTGATGCGATGCGGGCTGGGGCCGAACTTTTCGAACCACATGGCTTAATCATGGTATTGGAAACACTAAGCGATACGCCAGAGCTATTTCTTCAGAAAACTAACGAAACTTATGCTGTATGCAAGGCCGTTCAAAGTCCGGCTTGCAAAATTTTGTACGATATTTACCACATGCAGCGCACCGAAGGCGATTTGATTAAAACGATCGACCGTTGTTGGGATGAAATTGCCTATATCCAAATTGGTGACAATCCGGGTAGAAAGGAACCTACTACCGGAGAAATCAACTATAAAAATTTGTTTAAGCACCTTCATAAAAAAGGCTATAAAGGTGTGATGGGTATGGAACACGGAAACTCGCAACCTGGAAAAGAAGGAGAGTTAACTGTAATTTCTGCTTATAGAAAAGAAGATAATTTTTTGTAAAAGTTACAAGGTAATTTAAAGGTCGGGATTAGTAATCTCGACCTTCAAATTATCATCAATATTATTCGGTTTTTAAAACCCAAACCGATACGCTACCGGCGTTACAGTGAAATTCTGCCCAGCCATTCTCATCAATTACGACTTCCTGTTCTCGATATCCAAGTGCATCAACAAATGTTTTTCCAGCAAAATGCTGCCCTATTTCCATCTTTTTAAATCCCTCTTCACCTGTGCTTAATAAAATTGCAACCCCACTATTTTCGTGTTCCTCATCTCCAGCTCTTGTCCAACCTACACAGTTGTTGTGGTCAAAATAATCGCGTTGCTCCCCGTAAGCTAAATGAGCTCTAATTTTTGTCATGATGTCCAGGCCTGGTAAAATAGCGAGGTCGATATGTGTATCTTCTCCTTCAGGATTTTTATCATCGTAAATTCCACCGTATAAATCCGGAAAAAACAAACACGGAATTCCTTGTTCTCTTAGTAAAATGATGGAATATGCCAATGGTCTAAACCAGAATTCTACGTAGCTTTCCAAGGCTTGTAAAGGCTGAGAATCGTGATTATCAACAAACGTTACAGCAAGTTCAGGCGAGATCGAAATCAGCGTATTATCAAGAATAGTGCGCATATCAAAACCGTTTCCATCCTTACTGGCAAGGAAGAAATTATGATGCAGCAGGGAATCAAAAATCTGAGTTTTGCCTTCCATTAACCGCAGGTATTCTTCTTGCGATTCGGTATTTTCTACATTCCAATCTTCGGCAACAATAAAAAACTTCTTATTAAACTTTGCCTCCAGGTGGTCAATCCATTCTTTAATAAAATCAGGATTGATGTGTTTAACCGCATCCAACCTAAATCCATCTATGTTGGTAGTTTCCACAAGCCACTCTCCCCAATATTTCAACTCTTCCACAACGGCACGATTGCGGTAATCAATATCATCGAACATGAGGTAATCGTAATTACCCAGTTCAGTAGATGGAACTTCTTCAAAACCTTCGCCCAGATGATTCTGGATAGAGTAAATTGCAGTTTCTTTCAGGTCTTCTGCCCAATCTACTCCACTAAAACATTGATGGTCCCAAATAAATTGTGAGTATTTCCCTGCCCTATTTGGAAAGGTGAATTTGGTCCACGCTTCGATCTCGAAAACATCGCTGGTGAATTCATTTCTATTATCAGGATTAACGGTTCTCACAGGCACTTTTTCCAATTCATCGCCTCCGGCTTTATGATTGAAAACGATATCTGCAACCGCTGCAATTCCTTGATCTTGAAGGGCCTTAATGGCTTTCAAATATTCATCTTTAGAACCATAACGTGTGTTTACACTTCCCTTTTGATCGAATTCTCCAAGATCGAAAAGGTCGTAAACATCATATCCAACTGAATAGCCACCTGTACTCGCTTTATAGGCTGGCGGTAACCAAACCCCAGTTACCCCGATTTCTTTCAAATGCGTAGCTTCTTGCGCTACTTTATTCCATAAATTTTGTTCTTCATTGTAATACCAATGAAAATATTGAATTAAGGTTTGATTCTGCATTAATTTAATTTTAAGATATGATAACATGAGTTTCTGGCAATTGTTTTTCCAGAAATGTAAGCTAAAAGTAAATCGGTAAGTATTTAAGGAGATGGTTTAAAGATAGTCGAATTTATAGTTAAAATATATCTAGCACAGTAAACAGGTTGGGCAATTTGAACTGCCTATTGTACCTAAACCTGATTTAACGGAAATCCTTTTAAAATTTGAAGCATATTCTTGAAATGAAGCACCAACAAATTTTAAAAGATTGAAGTGAGAGCAGGACGAACGTTAAGCAGAGGAAGAAGCTTTGCTTTTCAAATGATTAATGGAATGCTGATTTAAGGCGCATTTTATTTACTTTTGCGCTTGAATATGAGCTTAAAAAAGAAATTTGCCAGAGAGAGTTTTACCATTATGAATGAACTGGTATTACCCAACGATACCAATACACTCAACAATTTGATGGGTGGCCGTTTATTGCATTGGATGGATATTGCTGCAGCTATTTCTGCTCAAAAACACTGCAATCGTATTGTAGTGACTGCTTCTGTAGATAACGTTTCTTTTAAACACCCCATCAAATTAGGCGATGTAATTACCATCGAGGCCAAAGTTACCCGAGCTTTTAATACATCGGTAGAAGTGAGGCTGGATGTTTGGGCAGAAAATATTCCCAGTGGTGCACGCCAGAAAAGCAATGAAGCCTATTATACTTTTGTAGCGGTAGATCAAAGCGCCAGAACCATTCCGGTACCCGAACTAATTGCAGAAACTCCAGAAGAAATTGAGCTTTTTGAGGGTGCGTTAAGGCGGAGACAGTTACGCCTGGTTTTAGGTGGTAAAATGAATCCGGACGATGCCAGCGAATTGAAAGCGCTATTTTTTAAAGCATAATTTTTACAAAAAACTTCTTGGTGCTTAACATGTTTGTTTTATTTTAGTAGCTTAACATTCGCTCAAAATATGACTACATATACCATACTGATAATTTTAAGCGGATTAGTTATTTTCTCCTATCTGTTTGATTTAGTGGCAAGTAAAACCAAAATACCATCGGTTTTACTACTGCTCTTGCTGGGTATTGGCCTTCGTTTTTTAGTAGAGAACTTAAAAGTTCAAACCTTCAATTTTCTATCCATTTTACCAACTTTAGGTACCGTTGGATTAATTTTAATTGTTTTTGAAGGTTCATTGGAGCTTAAATATGATCGAAATAAAAACAAAATTATCAAGAGTGCATTTTTCTCTGCGCTAACTGTATTACTCGGCACTGCCACCATTATCACCGTAATTATTTACCAAATTTCGCATAAAGATTTATACACCTGCATTGCTAACGCCATACCTTTCAGTGTAATCAGCTCTGCCATCGCCATTCCCTCTGCAGCAGCTTTGGGTGGCAAAGATAAAGAATTTGTGGTGTACGAATCTTCGTTTTCTGATATTTTAGGGATTATCATTTTTAATTTTGCCATTACCAATCACTCCCTCACCACATCGGCTTTTATTGGACTAGGTTTAAGTACATTTTTGATTATTCTTTTATCGGCAATTGCTTGTGTTGTTTTATTGTACATCATGGGCAGATTGGTTCACCATATTAAGTTTTTCTTGATTATTTCCATTTTGATACTCGTGTATGCCATCGGTCAATCTTATCATTTATCCTCGCTGGTATTAATTCTGAGTACAGGATTATTTCTGAATAATGCCGATACCATTCGAAATGTGTGGTTCAGAGGTGTATTTTTATACAAAAATCTCTCTGCTGATTTATCTCAACTGTACCAGTTATCAGCAGAAAGTGCATTTATTTTAAGGACCTTTTTCTTTGTTATTTTCGGTTTTACCATGAACATAAATGAACTTAATAATTGGCCCATTATTGCCAACGGACTTATTATTTTAGCCTCAATTTATGTGATCAGACTTATTTTCCTGAAGATTTTTAAGAAAGATTCGATTGCCCCAATTTTATACATTGCCCCACGGGGATTGATTAGTATATTGCTTTATTTCAATTTACCAGCTTCGCTGAAAATTGCTGAGGTAGGAACATCATTCTTGTTTCTGGTGGTATTGGGATCTAGTTTGGTAATGACTTTAGGAATAGCATTTAGCAATAAAAAAGTAGAGGAAAGCACTACGGCTTAAAGCCCGCCGACAATGCTTTAATTTTGTTAAGCTCGGCCAGGGTATTTGGATTCTGCTGATAATAAACCGAATAGTAATTAAGTGCTTCCAGTTGACTATAATCAAACCCTCTACGGAATTTATAGTTAGCAATGCTTGGATTTATATTGTGCAAAGACCCGGCAATAATATTTGCAACGCCTTCCATCGCTGTTCCAAATATTGCCCCACCAACAGCTCCAGCAAGTTCTTCATCTGGTGTAGGCTCTCCTCTTCCCCATTTGTCTACCGCTTTTCCTTGCTGGTTGGTGTATTTGTATTCATTGGGATCTTTCTTTCCAACGTATTTGAAAACATAACTCTGCAATTCATAGCTTGCTTTCGTTACCCTTAATTTTATTGACTTTATTTCTGAAGTTTTTATTTTATGGTATTTTTCATCAGAATAAAGCAGAACCGTTTGAGAATCTATTTTAAAGAACAAGCCTTTAATTTTGGTATCATTCGTTTTTACAATGGCAATGTAAGGTTTAATTCCATCCGAAATTTGCGCTTTGCAAAACAACGTACTGATTGATAAAATAGCTACAAATAGTATTCTTGTTTTCATAATACGGTGTTTAAAACTGAGATAATTATCATGGGTTTGATAAAAATTTAACTGCCCATTTCTAAAATCTTATCAAATTCTTCCGCTTTTAGCGGCATTACAGAAAGACGCCCCTGGCGAACCAATGAGATATCTACCAAGCTAGGCTCAGCTTTAATTTGCTCAAGAGATACCGGATTTTTTAGGGTTTCAACTGGCGATAAATCTACCACTACCCAATTGGCATCATCAGTTGTCGGATCCTGATAGAACTCTTTCACCACTTTGGCTATTCCAACTACATTCTTACCTTCGTTGCTATGATAGAAAAGAACCAAATCGCCTTCTTTCATGGCTTTTAAATTATTTCTAGCCTGATAATTGCGCACACCATCCCAAAAAGTTCTTCCATCTTCGTTAAACTTTTGCCAGCTGTATTTAAAGGGTTCTGATTTTACTAACCAATGATTCATTTTTTTCTTTGTTTAAAGTGCTTTTAAGGCATATTTATAAGTCAATTTTCGGATTGGCGACAAAAGTGGCGACAAAAGCGACAAAATGAAACAGTCAAAACACTCCCAACTTATACACATTTGGGAAGATTATGAATTCTATTTAAGCATTCCGAAAACATTTACAGGCTCGAATAAGCCGTTCGTCTATTTCTATTATCTAAACCCCAAAACTAACAAAACAGAACGGATTAGGAAATACATTGGAAAGAATGATGGCAACACCAAACAGATTAAGTTAGAAGCAAAGAAGTTAATCCTAGAGCTCGTCTCATTATTAATTGAAGACTGGAATCCTTTGACAAATGGGCAAAACGATTTAACATTAGACCAGAAATCTTCAATCGAAGCATGCATTGTTTATTGGATATCTAAACGAGAAGAAGCATTAACCAATGAAGCTATCGCAAAAAAGACATTGAAGAACAATAAAATCTTGATGAAGCATTTCAGGTCATTTCTTCAAAAAAAGAATCTATCAAATGTCAAAGCTCAATCTCTCTCAAATCTAGATATTAAGGATTTTCTAGATGCAAAAGCATTCGAAAGAAACTGGGGTAAAGTGAGCTACAATACATATCTTATCGATATAAAGACTTTTTTCAATTACTTAAAAGATTTAAAAGTAATCAAAGACAACCCCTGCGATAGGGTTGTAAAAAAGAACACACGAAACGATTCAACACGCTTTAAGGTATTTGAAAAGGAGGAGTTGTTGCAAGTCTCTACCCTTCTTTCGGCAGATAAGCGTTTCTATGGTTTACATGTTGCCAGTAAGTTCCTTTTCAAGTATAATATCAGACCATTGGAGTTAACCAGATTACAAATTGAGGACGTCGATTTTACAAATGAATCACTTACTATCCCTTATACAAAAACAAAGAATGGTAATGAGGCTCGCTTTAAATTAGATCGAGAAATGATCGGCCTTTTGAAAGTTCTGATAATTGATTGCCCTCAAAATTGGTTTATATTCGGTGGAAGAAACAAGCCTGCTGCAACCCAAGTATGCTCAGACTATTTTAGCCAGAATTGGAGATTCTTCAAAAATAAATATAGTCTTCCTAATCACCTAAAGCTTTACGCCTTAAAACATACATCCAATTATTATGATATTGAAGCAGGTGCAAGTTTCGAAGAAATACGACAACGAAATCGACATGCGAACCTTCAGGTAACAACGTTGTACATAAAAGAAAGACTATTTAAGAATCAGATCAAACCATCAACAAATGATTTGTTTTAGCTTCTGATTTAAAGCGGAGAACATTTCTCCGCTACATCCATTTACCTCTTCACAACCTGCTTTTTCAAAGTTAATATCATTTTGCCTCATCTGATGCCCCAAATTTACTATCTTTTTATAACTTCAAAACATGAATCCCAACCTCAAAATACTTCGTTTCCAAATACCTGGTTTATATGTAAGAATAGTACCTATTGAAGATCCAAACCTTAGCTCATACAGGGATAGCGAAATGAGGGTCGTTGATTCAGAAATACTTAAAACTGAAACTTATAAGTATTCTCTAAAGCTGCATGATTATGCGCCGTTTAAGTATCGAAAAATATCACTAGCTCAATATGCTCAAATTAAACTAAATGTAAATAAGGTTCAAGATGTTTCGCGATTTAGGAAAGAAATAGAGAACTTACTAAAAAGCGGCTCTTCACCTATCGGCAAAGATATTGATATCCAAGTTGATACTATTCTTTCTAGATTAGCGAAACACAAAGACACGCATTATACAAAATACAGAGAGCATGCCCGTCGACAAGCTTTGGATTTTTATCCTAAAATGACTTCCTTTTTGAGGGCAAAATATGATGTGCCGCAAAAATCAGATATTAAAATCAGTTATGGAGAATCGATAGAGGAAAACTTTTCTTTGCCAGCTCCTAAGGGAATTCAACACTTAATCTCATCATTGAACACGTTCTTCCTAAATTACTATTCCGAAAATCAACCAACTAAAAGCCACCATAATTTTACAGAAGAATTAATATTTGATAATCATTACCGAATAAAACAAGGAGAAGTAAATATTGATGAAACACTAATAGAAAAGTTCCATTATAATTTTCATCTAACTGTACTACAGGCTATAAAAGATTTTCCACAAATAAAGCGGTCGCAACGACCAACTGAATTTTCAATTTCGAATGAACAAGCAGAATTTATCGTTAAACTAACTCATTTAATAAAATTTAATTCTTGGTATGCTCGACGTTATGCATATATCACTCCAAACTTTGAACCATATCCGCCAGAAAAATTAGAGAAAGCTATTGGTTCTTTACGAGCAGAGCTTGTTGATTATCTACGCCGATACAAAAATGCAAGCTTCTATACAATATAGACTCAATAATAAACATCCAAAAAAATCATCGACTTCTCTCTGAGTCAAGGATTGAACATCCTCTTAAAGGACATAATTTTGACATAACAAATCAGATAGCAAACTGCAGGTTGTTTTAAGATTTGTAATGATGGCCATCATTTCATTACTAATTTTAAATAATAACAAAAATGACAAAAAAAGAGACCAAGATAGATATTATTGAATTTATCGTTGCAGAAGAAAGAAAAAAAGCCGAATCATTTCAGGCGCAAAACAATGAAAACATCCATTTAATGGATGCAGTAAATATTTTTAAAGAAAATGATCCAGTAAATGGTATATGGAATCATGATCATTTAAAAGTGATTTTCAAACAGCCAGCACAAATAATGCAAGCTTACCAAGTATTTTTTGAAATGCTTAAAAATAAGCAAAAATTTAATACCTCAAGCTTCCCGTTAGTTGATGCAAAAGGTGATAAATATTATTACATTAATGATATCAGGAAAAATGGATCAACTGGTTTTAAACTAGTTTGGTTTAATGGACTCGAAGAATTAATGCAAAGTTACCTTTTCGGTATATACGCTTTCAACATCAACTTTGAAGAGCTTTACCATGAGGTAAATAAATAAGCCATTCTTATATGGAGATAGCGCTGTCTCCGTAATAACAAATTAATTACAGAAAATTTTGAACGTTAAACATGGCGATGGAATCCGTACGCCAAAAAATATTAGAAACATTGAAGAACAAAGAAATAATTAATACGAAAAAAATTGATTCTTGGATAGTTAAAAACTCTAAAAAATTGTCGGCCAAGGATGACAGAGAAATTGTAACAGCCGAGACGATTTTTATGTCAAAAGATACTTATGGATATTTTTCTAAAATCGAAATACGTGATTTGCTTAATAGTCAATATATAGAAATAATAGCCGCTTTCAGACTACTGTTATTATGCATGAGTGAAAAACGAACATTTCATACTTCCTCATTTCCTGAAGTTGATGAAGATGGTTTACATATGTACAGAATATATGAATTCGGAGCAAGCAAGCTAAAATACTATGACGTTTTAGCAATAAGTGGCATGAGTTATTTTATATCTGGCTATTTAGAAGGATTATTTTCTGTTCAAGTGGATTTTGATGAACTGATAAAATTTGCATTTCAGGACATCTAAAATTGAAATATAGAGGGTGAAGTATCACCCTCTTAGAGGCAAACTAAATAATGAAGATAATAAACATAAAAAATTATCATGCTAAATATTAAAAACCTAAAAATACATTTCGGCCAAGTAATGGCTGATATAATCGAACGACTTGAATCAAACACCATATATTTCAAGACACTACCAGGAATTAAAGCGACAACGCTTGAAATCGAAACAGATCGCAATTCATTAATTATGGAAGCGAATCGCCCAGTAATTGAAGGGAAAAGAAAAGCGAAGTATTTATCTCAAAAAATATTTGGCGTTTACGAGGGCGTAAATGTTGACGATGTGATAAATTATATGTCAAATACCAGAATCAAATCTAAAAAGATAATGGTGACCCCTGAATCTTTTCCAAAAGTAATGGCAGCTGCCGAATCACTTTGCATCAACATCTACAATGATTATTACTTTCTTTTTGATGAATGTGACCGAACGATGAAAGACGTTGCTTTCCGTAAGAAGATCATTTTGCCGATGGATGACTTCTTTAAGTTTGAAAATAAAGCATTTATATCGGCAACTGCGGTAATTCCTAGTGACCCAAGGTTTGCTGAACAAAACTTTAATCAGGTAATTGTTGAGCCCACATTTGATTATAGCAAGCCGATTGAGGTATTATCAAGTAATAACGTGTCAGTGCTTTTAAAGGAAAAAATTCTGGAGTATCCAGATTACACATTATGCATATTCCTAAATTCAATAAAAGCGATTACTTCAATAATTGAAGATTTACAAATAAAAAAAGATTGTCACATTTATTGTTCAAAAGAAAAGATGTATACTTTGAAATCGGTGGGCTACAACACATTTGATAATGTGCCTTCTGATGGAAAATACACTTTTGCTAAAATAAACTTCTTTACCAGCAGATTTAACTCAGCAGTTGATATCATGATGAATGTAAATCCTATTGTAATGATGGTTAGTAACCTTCATTTCGCTCGGCATACCATGGTTGATCCGAGGTCAGAAGCTGTCCAAATTGTGGGGAGATTCAGAAATGGAACAAGTAAAGTTATCGCAATGACCAATATTGATGCTGACCTCGGTGCTAAAACTGCTGAAGAATCAATTGGGTATTTGGAAGGTTGTGCCGAAAGTTACGCAACAATTAAAACACTCCGTAACTCTGCCAACAATGTTGGTGCTAAAGAAACACTTGATGAAGCACTAAAGCTAGTAAGGTATTCAGAATTTGTAAATGATGATGGAACTAAAAATTACTATATGTTCGATAACTTTCTTTATGAGGAAAGTGTAAAGATGATTTTTCAATCTCAGGAAAATTTTAAGGCAGCTTACTGCAACAATTACTTTAAACCAAATTTTGCCGAAATAAATTATGTTATTTCTGATAAAGATTATAAGATCGCCAAAAACGGCATTTCTATAAAGTTATTGGTGCAACTGATTATAAACACAATCAAAAAGTTGGTTGAAAATCCTATGGCTTATCAAATTGATAACAGGGACGTCGTTCTTAAGGAAATTGAAAGGAGCTACCCACATATTTATGAGGCTTATAATGTGCTTGGGGAGGACGAGCTAATTAAAAACAGCTATTCCAAAAAGCAGATGAAAGATGCAGTCAAAAAGAAAATTGAGCTGACGGACAAGCGAAATTTTTCATTCATCGATGATTTAAATAATTCATTTGATGACGGGTATAAGGCGGCAACAAGTGTGATTCTGAAACGTATGCAAAAGATTATAGATAAGCATGGGCTGAAATTAAAGGCATCAATGAAATTATTTCAGGAATACTTCAAAACCGGCCCTCGCACAACTATTAAGCAGCCAGATGTTAAAGGTTACGCGGTTTCATATGCAAAATTTAATAGAAATAAGGATACTAAATAATTAATAAATCGGGTTAAAAAAAGACAAAAATTATTCTTGTATTACCCATGATTAAATATTGTCTTTTTTAAAACCCCTTTTAGACATCCAACGAAAATTTTTATTTTTTATATTTTCAGATTTACTTAAAATCACTTTTGGGACGAGTTCCTTAAGGTTGTATTACAACAAACCCCCCGCATTCGTTCAGTTGGGAGATAAAAAGTATTTACACTTCTACCTCTATAATTTCAGTCTAAGAATCAAACAAAGTGGCAGCCAAGATCCTGCCCTTTATAAGTAAAATCGAGAAATTCCAATATTGGTAAATTGAATCGCAAATTACTAATCCAACTCGACAGATTAACCATCTAATCAGCATTAGAAAGGTTTGAGACATTATTCTACCTTAACAATACTCATTATTCAGAATTAAGAAAATCACAAAGCATCGCTCTAAAAGCGGTGCTTTTCTATTATACACCAATTTAAGATGAATGCTTCCAACCGGAGGCATTTTTTATTTAACCCAAGTTTCACATTTAAAAATCTATTAAGATGCAAGCAAGAACAAAGACTGCAAAAGCAGCACTACCTCAGACACAATTTGTTGTTATAAACGAACAGCAAGTTTTAGTAAACACAGAAGTACAAAAAGCATACAACCTAATTGTTGATGCAGCAACGGAACAATTACGAAAGTTCGATTTAGCAAAGTACAGAACATACGCAACCGTTGACCATGTAAAAAATGAGTATAAAAGTAACATGATCAGCGAGCATTTAAATTATTTCTGGAACATTACTTTATCTAACAGTAAAGATGGCAGGTCATTTATTTTTATAGATCTTGGTCAGGAAGCATTGCAGCGTTTTGGCTCAGGACTTACCAACCAATTTCTTAGAAAAGCATATGAAATTACCCAATCGCATGATAATACCGGAGGGATTGAATACGCATTACGAGTGAACTTTCAAGAAGCCGATCAGTTGCATAACTTTTTTTATCGCAGGGTTGCTGAAGGAGAAAATTCGTATTGTTCTATCGCTACTGTTGATAAACTAGAATCATAATATATGGCGCAGAAATGCGCCTTATTTCAATCTCGTTATTATCTTTACAATTGAATCAATAAGTAAATAGAAAAACCAGAAATAAAAGAAATTATACCATAAAGAAATAAAGCGTTAGCTTATGTTCTTGTGCTTGGAACCTAGGAAATTACAAACACAACAAGAACAGATATGCGAACGTCCATGCGAAAGCGTGGGCTGTTCCAGTCTGTTGTGTTCGGCTTCCTAGGGCCTCAAGCGCGGATTGGCTTCAGTTCCACGCTTTTACATTTTAACCCATCGAGAGGAACTATCGAAAATCAACTCTCAATCAATGACAAACGAAATTCTAAGGCTGTTTTCACCAGCGCATTTCCCTTTCTCCACCAACTCCAAACTTAGTCTCGCGGTAATTACCGATTTGCTTGACCGTACTAACAATTTCGATGCTACGGGGAATAGAAATAATTTTGCACAATTATATATTAAGCAACTGAAGTCCAGTGTAAAAAGTGGAAGTAAGAGAACGAATACCTATAAGCTAAAAGAGGAAATTGTCTTTGTTTATGAGCAAGAGCAAGGCGACCATTTAATTGAAATGTTCAATATATCCTTTCCGAATGAGCTACGCAATTACGAAATATGGAAGAACATACTTAAGCAGGACTCTAATTTTGATCAAATCGATCCCAATACATTTATTACGAAGGTAAGCCAAACTACTCAACCAGTATTTGAACTAGCTGAAAGGTTCAATCCCGCTTATTCAGGACCCGATGAAATTCCACCTGAAGCTATAAACCCTAGAACTGGTCTTCCTATAGGTTTAAAGCCGCAAACACATCATCCAATTGGATTGAAAGGTCGTTATAAACATCTAGGAATCGGTCAAATGAAGATAGCTATTCAGGCACCTAGTAATGGTACTATGTCTATAGGAATTACCATCAGCAATGTTTTTAATAGAATTGCACATGCACGAAATAATATTAGTAAATTCATTGATCAGTTATACCGAGATAGCATAGTACGTGCTGAAGTGAAATGCTATGAAGAAATATTAACTATCCATTTTACCGATGAACAGCTCGTGCAAAATGCTAGGCGATACCATTCAATTCTTAATAGCAAAGCACAATTATATGGTAACCAGCTAAGGTGGTATCCGCCCTACTCTTATCAACAATTTGCTGAAGCAAAAGAATGGAAACTTAAATTAATAAATCAGTTGTTTGAGGATTGTAAAAGCATGAATAATACATTAATAACAAATTGCATAGATTGTGGAATAGCTAGGATTGAATATAAGATAGGGGGAGAAAGGATTTGCGCTGTTAAATTACTATAAGATGCGGTCGGCATTTAATTATTTAACCTATTAATAACGCATATTATGAATATAACTAATACGATTTGCCTCATACTGTTAATGGTTTTGGGAGCTTGGTTGGTAAAGAAGTTTACATCTTTATTTAAAAACAAAGAACCAGGAATTAAAATTGAAAACGATCAGAAAGAACAATTCTACAATAGAACATTTCAAAGAAAGCCGATACCCTTTACCATATTTCATCCTGCTGACGACAGTTTAAATACTGAAGGAAGAACTGATATACTTTTTAAAGAGGTCTTCTCTGGTTGCTCTTTCGATTCATACCATGATGTATTAATGGACAGCAGACATAATCCATCAGATGATTATCTTAGATCTGGTTTACGCTTGACGACTAATGGAGATGTATTTCTTTATGATAACAAATATTACCAATTGTTTGATGATGTTGGTTATCAACATCCTCACAGCATTCAAATTCAACCTAGATTAAGGTCACC
Organism: Pedobacter sp. AC163; assembly: GCF_979258665.1. Lineage (NCBI taxonomy): Bacteria > Pseudomonadati > Bacteroidota > Sphingobacteriia > Sphingobacteriales > Sphingobacteriaceae > Pedobacter > Pedobacter sp. AC163. The sequence goes on from NZ_OZ409872.1 coordinate 1,572,501, forward strand.
AAGAAGATTTCTAGATTCATAATGTAAAGAGCTACACAATGTGGCTCTTTACCTTTTTAATTTATTAAATTTATTTAGATATTTGAACAGGACGCACTCATTATGAAAGATTTTTTATTTAATATCCTTCCAAGAATTAAGGCATATTCCAAAGAGCTTGATATCACAGAAAATATAATCGATAAGCCATGGATTTGGATATCGGGTGATGGTACAAATCAAAAACTAGTCTTCAGAAGAGACGGAGTTCTATTAATGATTAATAATGGTGATGTAAAAACTGGCTCATGGGAATACATTGAGAGTTTAGACTCATTCCTTATCGATAGGACAATAGACAAGTTGTTAATGAAACATCAATTCTTGAATGATTCAGTAATGCTTCTAAAGAAAGATGGTGCACAACCGTCAGAAATCTTACCTTTTGTGAACGAGCTTAAAGTTCCTAATCTAGATTACGTCCAATACTTTAATGATTTGATTACAAAGAGCAGTAACTTTGATAATCACAACGAAATTGAGTTTACAATAGGCACATCTAAGCAATCAAATAAATTGATGCTCGCAACGTTAGATGAACGAGAAGTTGAAGTACATAAGCAACAACTAAACGATGAAATCGAACCTATTCTTGGAGAAATCGTATTCGATAGTTACGGGGCGCCGCTTAGTGGCTACTACAAAGTACCAAATATCATACTTAAAAGATCAAGTGAATTGCTTAAACGTGGTCCGCGACTTTATCATTTTAAAGATGGTAAGTTGATTGAAGAGTTCAATCTTGAGTTCTTTAGAACACAGCACAATGGAAGGTTAATAAACATCTATCATAAACAGTATGGCATTATTCAAAACTCCGCTGCCTTATTTGCAGATAATTATCAGGAAGTACATGGGATTAAGTTTTCATGCGCATTATTAACTGTAATAACTATAGAACATGGAAGGGTGGTGCGGGAGTCTATGTTTTAATTTTATAAATTAGATTCTTTAAATCCTAAAACCAATCCCCTCCCAACTTTGCTGCTTACAGCGGGAATGGTATTGGTTTAGTCTTTATATCAGTGGTTCAGCAGCAGACAGCTTTCTTTTAAGTTTCTGCGGTTACTTTTAGTCAGTGGTGAGTCGGTTGGGGCAGTGCAAACTCGATTAGGAAGAAAGGAATTACGCACTGTCTAAGCTCACGAAAAACACACGCCATCGCTGCGCTTTGTCATGGTTTTCCTTTTGAGCAAGCGGAGTGCTCCATGAATGCTTTCTCTATCTTTATCTAGGATTTGCTGCGCTTCATCCTGGATAAAGCTAATCGCATTCCACTCTTCAGCTCACCTGCGCAATCGAAAATGCTGCACGATCGTCATGATACTTGATACAAGTATCTCGCCAATCGCTTGTGTTAAAACATAGATCGGATCCCGTTGCTTTGCAACTGCTGATCCTCACACATTTTCTCAGTTCGCAAGCGGTGAGCCGACTACAGCATCATTAATAAATTAGTTATTAGCTGTAATACTCGCTGTGCTTTAATACCGGGATTGCATCCAATTCGTGAACTTTGCGTAATAGTAATTCAAGTCGATCCTTCTTAGTTTTGAAATCATCATTATCCAAATTAACATTTACTGCTGTTCCTGCCATACAAACCATCAGCATGCCTTTGCCTCCACCTACCTCGGAATAATCTATATCAGTGCCAATTATTGCGTTTCCACCATGCAAAGCACAAGTTAGACGCAGTTTCTTCTTACATATATCTTCACCCGACGAAACTTTATTGGCTAAAGTGGAGGATTGACCTCCTGTAAAATCAGCCCATGAGCCAGATAGTTCAGACAAAAAACCTGTTCCTGATATGGATTGTGCACTTATCAAACCAAGAATCTTATATGTCCAATTACGAGGGTCTGGTATCGTGATAATTGGAATCGCTCCAATCAGGTTTTCGATGTCGGACATCAGCGTTGACTTCAACGTGTCTACTTCTGACTTCTTCTGTGATATTATTGCCAAACCACAATCATTGCAATACGCTTCAGATTGAGGATCATGGAATGAATTGATTAGTGCTATTGTTGATTCACTAAGAAGCTGTCGAGAGGTTAAAAGGCCTTCTATTTTCTTTTTGCAATTAGGGCAGTGTTTATTTGACATGAGATGTAATCTAGTGGCTCAATATAACCACTTTGATTTAATGTTTAAAACTTAAATTGTATCATGTACAATACGTCGATATATTTGCTAATATTATTAGTATTTATTGTGTAATGATCGTTAGTTATGATAAGAGAATTAGATATACCGAGGAATGATGTATTAGATACTTTAGACAACCCTGGTAAGGTTTCCGGATTCATATCTCCTGCGGAGGATTATAAACAGCGGAGATTGCATATTGCACAAAGAATTGTTAGTGATCCAACTAATACTTTTTATTTTGAAGCAGATGATGACCAAATGAGATACTTCGGTATTATGAAAGGAAGTATAATCATAGTTGATAAATCAATTACGGTTTTGTCTGGAATGTTAATTGTTTGCTGCGTTGATGAAGAATGGTTAATAAGAAAGTTAGTGATCAAAGGTCATAACACCTTATTATGTATTAATGATACTATGGATGCGTGTTTAAATGTCACAGGAAAGCAGATTGCCATCTTCGGTGCAGTAACTTGGGCTTGTTTACCATATACCAATCAAAACAATGTTCGCACTGGCAGATTGTAATAATTTCTATGCAAGCTGTCATAGACTATTTGAACCTAAGCACAACGGCTTACCGGTTATTGTATTAAGTAATAACGACGGTTGTGTAATTGCAAGGAGTAACGAAGCTAAAGCTTGTGGAATTGCTATGGGTGCTCCATACTTCAAAATAAGGGAGGAGATTAGGAAACATAACATAGCAGTATTTAGCAGCCATTATACTCTTTATGGAGATATAAGCGCAAGAGTAATGACAAACCTAGCGAGATTTACGCCTAACGTTGAGGTTTATAGTATTGACGAATGCTTTTTAGATATGAGCGGATTTGATAACCTTCAAGAATACGCTACAGAGATCAGGAAGACTGTAATTAAAAATACTGGTATTCCAATTAGCGTGGGTATTGCGCCAACTAAAGTGCTTGCAAAGGTTGCAAACAAAACATCTAAGAAATATGATGGTGTAATGATTCTGGAATCAGAGGATCAAATTAACGATGCGCTATCTGATTATCCTGTTGAAGATCTTTGGGGTGTTGGGCGTCAGTTTGCGCATAAACTCATTAAAGATGGAATTGAAACCGCAGCACAGTTCCGATCTCTTCCAGTTGATTGGGTTCAAACGCACATGACAATTGTTGGAGTTAGAATGTGGCGAGAGCTTTGGGGCGAAAGTTGTATTCCATTAAAAACTGTATTAGATCCAAAGAAAGGGATGTGCACCAGTCGGGCATTTGGTAAGCTCACTACAGATTACAATGAATTAAAAGAAGCTACCTCAAGTTATGCAGCGAGATTAGGCGCCAAATTAAGAAGAGAGAAACTTTGCACCAGTATCCTATCGGTTAGGTTACTGACGAACAAATTTGGTTCAGAAGCTTCACAAGCATACCCATCAATTACAATTCCATTGGAACATCCAATAAACAATACAGTTGATCTAGTGAAGACTGCACTATTTGGATTAAAGAAGATTTACTTACGTGGTTATATGTTTCAAAAGGTTGAAGTGACAGCAACTGGATTAATACCGGAAACAGAAGTGCAGCTGAACATCTTTAGCGAATTTAAAGGTGTTAAACACGACAAAGTATCAAAAGTATTGGATCAACTAAATCTTCACTATGGAGCAGGAACGTTAAGAATGGCTGGCGAGGGTAAAAATCAAAAGTGGTCAATGAAACGTGAGTTCCTTAAACCCTTTTACACTACTAACTGGAATGACATTATAAAGGTTAAATAACATGAAAGAACTATTAAGCTTACTGAAGCGATATTTATTGAAAGACGCGGCAACTCTAAACCAAATAACAGATAAGCCTAAGACCAAAAGGAAGAAGTAAAACAGGACTGCTTATCAAGCTGTTATATGATATTAATAATTAATATATGTGCGCTAGATATACATTAACAGCAGAGGAAAAGGAAATATTAAAAACGCATCCGCACCAGATTCAAGGTGAATGGACACCTAACTATAACCTCGCCATCACACAAAAGGGATTAGTAATAACTGCTGACGAGCCAGACATTATTCAACAAATGGCTTTTGGCATTGTGCCATACTTTGCTGACAGCTTAAAGTTGACTCGAGATACCTGGAACATTAAAAGTGAAACAGCAATGGAAAGCAAATTATGGAGACCACTCCTTGTAAATCATAAAACCTGTTTAGTAATGGCTGATGGTTTTTATGAATGGAAGAAAGATGCTAAAGGGGAACAGCAACCCTACCGCTTCACAGTTAAAGATAGAAAGCTGTTTTGCTTTGCAGGCTTATGGTCACAATGGGTTGATCCAGAAACAAAGGAGAAGTTTCGTACTTATGGTATATTAACTACAGAAGCAAATCCGTTGGTGGCTGAAATTCATACCAAGAAACGTATGCCTGTAATACTAACTAAACCTGAGGAAGAGATATGGTTAAGCAAGACACTTCCGCTGGATACCAAAATGATGGTATTAGATACCTTCCCCCAAGAACTAATGAAACGAATCGAGGTAAGTAAGCGTGTTAATGCAGTTTCTACTTTGAAGAAACCTAATAATGATTCGGATCTACTTCTACCATTGAACAGTGATGATGATCTTTAGACATTAACTTAATAACTTGCATATTATTAAAACATAAAGTTGCATCGTCCTACGGACTTTACTGCAACGATCGTCGCTCAATACGCAAGCGGTACGCATTCTTTATAAAAGCTATTACTTTATTCTTTTCAAGTCCAACTTGATCAACACATGATCTACTTCTATTTTGTTGCCATTATCATAATACGGAGGGCTCATCGCATGGGTGATATCGCCTGTTAGCGACAAAGAGCCATCGAATTCTTTTACAACATTCCAGTTATTGACAAAATAAATACCTTTTCCCCCTAAACTAAGATTGATGTCTTTGCCATATTTATTTGATGTGAAAGGAATTGTTGTCATGATTTTGTATTCATCGAGGATAACGACATTATTTCCTTCAAAGGTTAATTTAACCGGTGCGATTAATGTCGGAGTGTAAGGAGTTATTTGATTGTTATTGGAGTCGAAATATGCCGTACTGTATCCCTCACTAAGCCATTCCCCTTGAAGCGTTTGATCCATCATCAATCCTCTATCCTTCTTACAGCCTACAAATAAAATGACTAATAATATTATTGTAAATGTGTTTCTCATATTAAATATTAAATATTAAACAGCAATTATAGCAATCTCTCCAGAATAATCACTCCGTTATTAACAAAATAACAATTTGATAACACCTACAATAATGTCAAAACTTAATACAAGTATCTCGCCAATCGCTGGTGTTAAAAACATAGATCGGATCCCGTTTCGCTGCAATTACCAGTTCTCACACATTTTCTCAGTTCGCAGCGGTGAGCGAGACTATCAAATTTTTAAATCGCAATTTTGCTTGAGTTAATATAGATTTATGAAACACTAGAATTATTTAGCATATAAAATTATCTTTACCGTCCGAATACGTTTACATTATATGACAGCATACCAACTTAAAGAATTAGAATCCAACTTATGGCAAGCAGCGGACAAACTTCGGGTTGACAGCGGACTGAAAGCAAGTGAATACTCAACACCAATCTTGGGACTTATTTTCCTTCGCTTTGCTTCTATCCGTTACAACAAAGTGAAAAAGGAAATTGCTGCTGAACTGTTAGCACAAAAGAAATCACGACTGCAATTAAAGGAAGAGGAAATAGCCATTATGAAATGTGGTTTTTATTTGCCAAAAGAGGCTGAATATGATTATCTCTTAAATCTTCCCGAAAAAGAAGACATTGCCAAAGCCATTAAAAAGGCAATGGAACAAATAGAATATTACAAACCTGAACTGAAAGACAGTTTGCCCAAAGACGAGTACTTTAAACTCTATACTAAAGACGACAGAAGTTTACCCAAAACTTTACTCAAAACATTTAAAGACATTCCTGAAGATGCAACGGGAGATGTATTTGGTAAAGTGTATGAATATTTTTTAGGTGAGTTTGCATTAGCCGAAGGTCAAGGGGGTGGAGCATTTTATACGCCAACCAGTGTTGTAAAACTAATGGTTGAAATTATTGAACCATACAAAGGAACCATATTTGACCCTGCCTGCGGTAGTGGCGGTATGTTTGTGCAGAGTAGCGATTTTGTGGACAAACGCAGAGAGGAATTGCATGACGATGATACGAAAGACCTGATGGTTTATGGCAGTGAAAAAGATTCTGAAACGGTGAAACTTGCCCGAATGAATTTAGCTGTAAATGGTTTGCGTGGACAAGTAATGCAAGCGAACGCTTATTATGAAAACCCTTATGACAGCTATGGCAAATTTGATTACGTGATGGCAAATCCACCTTTTAATGTGGACGAAGTAAATTATGATAGAATAAAAAACGATAAGCGTTTTAATGAATACGGAATACCTAAAAACAAAACCAAACCTAACAGTAAAAAAGAAGCAGCCGTAAACAGCGTTCCAAACGCAAATTATTTATGGATAAATCTATTTGCTAGTTCATTAAAACCAACAGGAAGAGCTGCTTTGGTAATGGCAAACAGTGCGAGCGATGCAAGAAATAGTGAAGCGGAAATAAGACAGAATTTAATTAAAAGTGGCGTGATTGACTGTATGTTGACTTTGCCAAAGAATATGTTTTATACGGTTACTTTACCTGCTACACTTTGGTTTTTTGATAAAGCGAAAAAGAGCAATGAACATAAAATACTATTTGTTGATGCGAGAAATATTTTCAGACAAGTAACCCGTTCTTTAAGGGAATTTACCGAAGAGCATATTCAAAATATTGCAGTAATTGTACGCTTGTACAGGGGCGAAACCAAACGCTTCAAACAACTTTTGGTAAAATACCAAAAGCAAGCAACCCATTTTGAAAAGCAAGCACAACAGCAAAACATTATTGTTGAAAGAATAAAGAACGAGAAGCCTAAAGAGGAAAAAGAAATAAAACGTTGGGGAAAACAAATTGACGATGCCGAGAAAAAACTTAAAGCTTTAACCGACCAACAAAATTATTTCTTAAGTCATATTGATTGGCTGAATGAACGCTTTCCAAATGGAATATATGAAGATGTAACAGGCTTATGTAAAGCTGTAACACTTGTTGAAATTGAAGAACAAGAGTATTCATTAAATCCCGGTAGATACGTGGGTGTTGTAATTGAAGAGGATGGTTTGACAGAGCCAGAGTTTATATTTGAAATGAAAGAAAGAAATTCAGCATTAATTGCTTTAAATAACAAAGCAGTTTATTTAGGTAACTTAATTTCTACTAACATTAATTCATTTGAGGTTTAATGATCCATTCAAAAAAAATATATCAAACGGAAATAAAAATTATTGATGGTGATAGGGGTGTAAACTACCCAAAACAATCTGATTTTTATAATGACGGTTACTGTCTTTTTCTGAACACGGGTAATGTTACCAAAGAAGGGTTTGAATTTTCGAGGTGTTCATTCATTACGGAGACAAAAGACAGGAAACTTAGAAAAGGAAAGTTGAATAAGAATGATGTTGTAATGACCACGAGAGGCACAATTGGAAATCTTGGTTTTAACAAGGCTAATATTCAGTTTGATAACATTAGAATTAATTCCGGAATGGTAATAATTCGTGCAGATGAAATTGAATATTCCAATGAATTTCTTTTTTACATATTTAGGTCCACATTTATGCAAGAGCAATTTCAATTGTTTGCTAGTGGCACTGCTCAACCTCAATTACCAATTAAAGACCTACGCAGAATAAGTATTCCAGTAATTGATTTCCAAATTCAACAAAATATTGCCTCAATTCTTTCTGCTTATGATGAATTCATTGAAGTAAATAACAAACGCATCAAATTATTAGAACAAACAGCCAGTGAAATATATAAGGAATGGTTTGTAAGAATGAGATTCCCTGGATTCAAAAAGTCAAAATTCAAAAAAGGCATTCCGACTGATTGGCGAATTGAGCCTATCGGAAAAGTTATAGACTATCATATTGGCGGTGGTTGGGGCAATGACAATAAAGACAATCAGTTTTCAGTTTCGGGCTACGTAATTAGAGGAACAGATATTCCAAAAGTTAGATCAGGTCAAGCAAACCAAGATGTCTATCGTTTTCATAAACCATCAAATATGAAATCGAGAGAATTAATTGAAGGAGATATTGTTTTTGAAACAGCAGGAGGCAGCGAAGGACAACCACTTGGCAGAACTTGTTACATAACACAAGAAATTTTAGATGCCTATGGTGATAAAGTTATGGCAGCAAGTTTCTGCAAGCAAGTAAGAACAACAAGCATTCCTTCTCTTTATCTGTATTATTTTCTTCACTACCTATACGATACAGGAATGATTGAAACCTATCAAATTCAATCAACAGGAATAAGCAACTATCAGTTTGAACCATTTTTAAAATTTCAACAAATCATTTTACCAGAAGACGATTTGATGCAATCGTTTCATGATCTGGTTTTGCCGATGCAAAAACAGATTGCAGTGTTAGGAAATCAAAATACTCAACTTCGCCAAATAAGAGATAGATTATTGCCAAGATTGGTAAGTGGAAAGTTGCAAGTTAAAACAGATAGCAAATCTAAAAAATCAGTAATGGCATAAGTAATGGCAAATTTTATATCAGAAGACCAAATAGAAAAAGCTACAATTGAAGTGTTTGTAAACAGCCTAGGTTACAGACATATCAACTGTTTTGTGCAAGATGGGACTGGAAGAAAAAATGAAACCGATGTTGTTTTAAAACCTATTTTAAAAAAAAAATTACAAGATTTAAATAAACATTTATCTGCCGAAATTATTGAAGAGGCCTTCAATCTAATTTGTAAAACCCGTTTTGATAAAAGCGATCTAATGGCTAACAAAGAAATTTACAGCCTAATAAAAGATGGTGTTCAATTAAGCATCAACAATACCAATGGAAGGCAAGAACCAGTAAGTGTTAAGGTAATCGATTTTAAGGACGAAACTAGGAACGATTACTTAGTTACTTCGCAACTTTGGATAAAAGGCGATTTGCGTTTGCGACCTGATTTGATTGTTTACATCAATGGTTTGCCTTTGGTGTTTATCGAACTAAAAAACTCAAACATTCCTCTTCGCAATGCCTACGATGATAATTTAAGAAGATACAAAAAGCAAATTCCTTTATTGTTTCGCTACAATGCCTTGTGTATGCTGAGCAACGGTATTGAAACTAAGATTGGTACCTTCAGCTCAGGCTATGAATATTTTTTCAATTGGTTAAGACCAGCAAGTGAAAAACAAGTTCCGGACAAGCAACGAATTAAAGATTATGGAGTGAGTTTAGATTTTGCTGTATTGGGTATATGTGAAAAGAAACGATTATTGGATTACCTTGAAAACTTCATTTTCTTTTACAACGACACGGTAAAAATTTCGGCAAAGAATCATCAGTTCTTAGGTGTAAACAATGCCGTTGACAATTTCGCACTTCGTCTACATCACGACCAAGAAGGAACAGACGCAGGTAACAAGGGAAAATTAGGCGTGTTTTGGCACACACAAGGAAGTGGTAAAAGTTATAGCATGATTTTCTTTACCAAGAAGATTTTTAGACGATTTACGGGTAACTATACTTTTTTAATTGTTACCGACCGTGACGATTTGGATGGGCAAATTTACCGCAACTTTTTAGGAGCAGGAGCATTCAGCAAAGATACCAAATGTCAGCCAGCCAACAGCGAAGAGTTGAGAGGAATGTTGCAAACCAATACCAGATACATTTTTTCACTCATTCAAAAGTTCAGATACGATAAAGGCAAAAAATATCCATTGCTTTCAGACAGAAACGACATAATTGTTATTATTGATGAAGCCCACAGAACACAATATAAGGACTTAGCAGACAATATGCGAACAGGCTTGCCAAATGCTCAATATATTGCATTTACTGGCACTCCATTGCTTGGCAGCAAACAATTAACCGAAAACTGGTTTGGTAAAACCATTTCAGAATACAACTTTAAACAGAGCATTGATGATGAATCAACTGTTCCTTTGTTCTACCATAAACGAGTGCCACAAGTTCTTTTACAGAATGATGATATAAACGATGATTTGGCTGAAATTGTAATGGACGAAAATTTGTCTGATGCAAATCAGGAAAAGCTTGAAAAAGAATTCTCGCAAGAAATGAGTGTTCTAAAACGTGACAGCCGATTAGAAATCATTGCAAAAGATATTGTTTATCATTTTCCAAGAAGAGGGTATTTAGGAAAAGGAATGATGATTGCCATTGACAAATTCACGGCCGTGAAAATGTACAACAAAGTAAAACGCCTATGGGAAGAAGAAAAACGAGAATTACAAAAGCAAATAAATGAATCCAAAAACTTAGAAGATAAAACAGAGCTGAGACGCATATTGGAATGGATGCGAAAGGCAGACATGGCAGTAATTGTTAGTGAAGAAGGAGGAGAAGAAGAAAAGTTTGAAAAGAACGATTTAGATATTAAACTTCATCGCAAGCGAATGAAAACGGCTGATGAAAACGGATTTGAATTAGAAGATAAGTTCAAAGACCCGAAAGACCCTTTACAACTGGTTTTTGTTTGCAGTATGTGGCTCACTGGTTTTGATGCACCAACGGTTTCGACCTTGTATTTAGACAAGCCAATGAAAGACCACACCCTTATGCAAACTATTGCAAGGGCAAACCGAGTAACGGATTTTTCTATCAATGGCAAACCAAAGAAAAATGGACTTGTCGTAGATTATTACAATGTATTCCGCAATCTTAAGAAAGCGTTTGCCTCTTATGGTGGCGGTTCTATAGGTACAAGTGAAAATGAAAACGAAAATTCACCTGCTAGAGATATAGAAGCTTTGTTTGTTTTACTCAAAGATGCAATTACAGAATGTGAAACCTACTGCAAAGGCATTGGAGTTGATTTGAACTTAATTGCTCAATCTACTTTGATCTTTAGCAAACTCAGTTTGTTTGATGATTTTGCCGACATTATTGTTGCCAACGATGAGCAGAAGAAACAGTTTATAGTTTATGATAATACCGTTGATGCATTATATGAAGCTTGCCGACCAGATATAAATGCAAGAAGAAGCGAATTTCCTTTAGCTGCAATCATTCATTATTTGCGCGAAGTAATAGACGGCAGAGCAGACAGAGGAAATTTGGATAATGCAAAGCGCAGAATTAGTCAGTTATTAGACGAAAGCATAATTGCACAAGAAGAAAACATCGTATCGAAAGAAGGAAAAACCGATTTGCAAACGGCAGCAGAAAAGCGAGAATTTTATATCAAGGCATGGAAGCAAATTGATTTGAGTAAACTTGATATTGAGAAGTTAAAACAAGAATACAAACAGGCTCCACACAAGAATATTGAGATTGCAGACTTACGGGCTTTCATAACCGACAAGTTGCAAATCATGATGGATAGGAATTCAACCCGTAGAAGTTTTGCTGAAAAATTGCAGGAAATAATTGACCGCTATAATTCAGGCAACTCAACAAATGAAAATTACTTCGATGATTTGATGGCTTTTGTTGAGAAGATGAAAGAGGAAGAAATGAGAGCCGCCAAAGAAGGTTTGACAGAGGAAGAATTAGAACTGTTTGATATTCTTAAAAAAGAAAAGCTAACTAAAGACGAGGAGCAGAATGTAAAATTAGCTGCGAAAAATTTATTGCAGCGTCTGAAAGAAGATAGACCTAAAGTTTTAATCAACGATTGGCATAAAGACCTGCAAACAAAGTTACAAGTTCAAACAGCCATAAAAAAAGTATTGGACGCATCGCTTCCTCCAATATATGACAGATCAATTTATGCTAATAAATGTGATGCTGTGTTTGATCACTATTATATTATGGCAACATCTGGGGATTCAAGAGCCTTTTTTTAATTATTTTTATCGTCAAACAACCTTAATATTATTCCTAAATAGAACTAATTTTAAAGGGAATAGCAGATCTATTTAATCATTAACTAAATTTAAGCTTGTAATCTCAACATGCTTAAAGGAACTTCTACATAAAATCTCTGTAAAAAGTGGTTATCTATTTTCCAACACCCTGTCAACTTTTGATTTCACATACTTAAATATGAGTATTTACGGTTTCCCGTAGAATTCTTAATTTATTTTATCAGAGATTAGAGAAAATTTATAGACGCATGAAAACATTCTTTACTCTATTAATAGTTTTTGCTTTCCAAATAGCGAATGCTAAATACAAACAAACCGCTATTGCAAGGTATATGACTGAAGACGGTTGGTCGAAAAAATATACTGTCGATGTTACTTTTATATCAGGATCAGAGTTAAACGATGCCACAAGTTCATTTAAGTATTCATCTTATGCTGTTTACGCTGTTATCTTTTGGGGACAGGATCGTGCTAGTGTTATCAAATTGTCAACCATTTTATCATGTGGTACAGAGGTAACTAAAAGCTGTATAACCAATACCGTTATGGATTTGAAAGGTAAGGATCAGGATGATGATGAATGGAAAATATGCGTGAGTGATTACTGCTTTTAACTTTATCGTAAGTCTTATTTTTGGATAGAAGTTGACGAATTTCCAGTTGCTCTGCCAGTGCTAATTCTCACATATTTTCTCAGTTCGCAGGCGGTGAGCAACATGTGATGCGAATCGAATTTTGATTTCTCACATATGATTTATACATTAGTGCATTGAATGTCCCTAATCGCTCTTACTCTAAAATCCAATCAATTCTCATCTAAATAATGTACCATTTCAAAATTGGACCAGAATTTCTCACATCAAAAGATATTACTTGTTACTAAAACGTATCAAGCTGCAGTAGCCAACCAATACTTAATTGTCCACAAAACGACATACTGGATAAGAATAAAAAAAGACAGTCTGGACATAAAGCTATTGAGCTTAATCGTTAAACAACAGTTTGCAAGCGACAGCGTTTTGGAAAATAATAAATACGATTATGAGTCAAAAAAAAAGCCTATTAAATCAACTTGAATTAGGATATGCTCCTCTCACCGCTTTTGAATTCGCGCTTGTTAAAGATGACCTAATGATAGAGCTTGCTCTTAAAGAGGCTAGCATTTACGTCATTGGGCAGCGACCTGTTATAACATTCGAGAATGTCCGACAAAGTTCTGCGAAATATGAATTAGAATTCGAAATTCATCAAAAAGGAAATCCTAATATTTTATCTTGTAAGCTCCCTTTAATTCAACCATCACTTGGCTCTAATGATAAAGATTTAATTTCTGCCGCTTTTAACTTTTTAGATAAAAAAAATAAGCAGGTATCGCCTCCATTTTTTAATATTCATGGCTTTTCATTATTAGATACTAAAACAGAAAGTAAGAAGTTCTTGATTTGGTTTTCACCAGAGAAATTACTCCAGAACTGGTGGAAAGGTAATATTAATTGCCAAATTGAGGGTGATTTTAAATCGTTTTTACAATATAAAGTTCATTACGTTGGCAAAGCAACGAAGCAGAGTATTTTGAAACGATTAACTGGACATTCAACTTTGCAAGATATTTTATCTCTGGAAGATACAGTAACCGAAATGCAATTACCTGCAAACGAAGTTGTTATTTTACCATTTAAATTTCAAGATAACTTAGAAATACAAGCTTTTGATGAAAATTCCGATATAGAAACAATGGTTGCGGCAGTGCAAGGCAAAAACTATCCAGAGCAAGAAAAAATTTTTCTTGACGCGGAAAAAGCTTTAATCAATTCAATGAAGCCTTTATATAATAAAGAGTTGTTCAAAAACTACCCTTTAAGTAAAGATGGGTTATATCATGACAATTACTCATCTCTGTCCTACACATTTATGGATCCAATAACTCTAAAATATAAAGATGGAGAGATAAAGGGGGGGGTCAACCCCTTAGGGGGGGACGCAATTGTAATATTAAACAAAACGCATGTAAAATTAATTAAAGCTAGTGAATAATACAGATAGTATACCATTTAAAGATATCATCGAGCAAAATCGATCAGATATTGCGTTTATTGTTGGGAATGGAATAAATCGTTTTCCAGATAATCCGAAAGCTATTTCTTGGGACAATCTGCTGATGAAACTTTGGAATAAGTTTTCACCCGATGTTTATGATCAAGTCCCTAAAGGAGTGACTATAACTGAATTTTACGATTTGTTAGATTTGTCCAACAACAGTGGCAATCCCAGCAATTATGAAATTCAAAAAGAAGCCAGTAGACTATTAGCAGACTGGGACTTTCAAGAACATCATATTGCTTTCATGAAAAAAGCACAAGAGATAAATGCACCAGTACTTACGACAAATTTTGATCTAATTCTTCCAAGCGCATTGAACCTGCATCAGTATTATACTGATACAAAAACTTTTTCAGACTTCTATCCTTGGACTACTTATTATGGAAATACTCAACTAAATTATCCAACAGATGGTTTCGGTGTATGGTATATAAATGGAATTGTGAGATATCACAGAAGCATACGTTTGGGCCTTTCCCATTATATGGGATCAGTCGAAAAGGCAAGGAACTTTCTACATAAGGGAGATGATAGAAAATTATTTGGCGGTAAAAATCAAGATAATTGGCGAGGCTCAAAGACATGGCTTCACATTATTTTCAACAAACCCTTGTGTATATTCGGGCTAGGTATGGAGGAAAATGAGGTTTTCATACGTTGGTTATTGATTGAAAGAGCTAAATATTTTAAAAAATTCCCTGATCGTAAAAAGAAAGGGTGGTATGTCGCTCCTAAAAATGAGAATCCAGATGACCGAGCAATTGGAAAAATTAAATTTCTAGGTGCTATCGGATTCGAAATCATTGAAGTTGATAATTATAACGAGATTTATGAAACACCATGGATGTGATTCTTCCTTTCAAAGAAATCCACTTATTTGAAGCAATTGAGCTACATGGATTATTACAAAATATTTAAACTAATTAGAAGTATCAAAGAATGGAGAACGTTTTAGAGCTGAAGACAATTAATGAATTACAAGATTATAAATTTTACATTCCTTCCTACCAAAGAGGCTATAGATGGTCGCGCAAAGAGGTAAAAGATTTATTAGATGACATTGATGATTTCAAAGCAAAACAAGTTATTGATTCAGATGAAAAAACGTGGTATTGCTTACAACCAGTAGTTATTAAAAAAAGGGAAGATGGTTTATTTGAAGTAATAGATGGTCAACAACGACTGACGACAATTTATTTAATTTTGCAGTACCTAAACCAAGATTTTATTGAGGTCAGAAGAGACAAACTTTTTGACTTGGATTATCAAACTCGAAAGGATTCAAAACTATTTCTGAATAGTCTTCTTGTCGAGAATAAAAATGATAATATTGACTTTTATTATATGTGGGATGCGTACGAAGCTATAAATGAATGGTTCGAAGCTAAGCAAATAAATTTTGACAAGGGAGATTTTCGCTCTAAGTTCAAATTTCAATCAAAAGTTATCTGGTACCAAAGTTATGAAGAAGATCCAATTGCCATTTTTACAAGAATAAATATTGGTAAAATCCCATTGACAAATTCTGAACTTATCAAGGCGTTATTCCTCAATAGTTCTAATTTCGAAACGAAAACATCTGACAAATTAAAATTAAGGCAGCTTGAAATTGCTACAGAATGGGATCAAATTGAACATTCATTGCAGAATGATAGATTATGGTTCTTTCTTACTGGAAATAGAATTAGCACAAATCGAATCGAATTTATTTTTGACATGATGAACGATGAGGCTGACATAACAGATAAATATTCAACATTCAGATTTTTTAATAAAAAGTTTAAACTCAAAACGCCTCAAACTATCGAAATTAATTGGCTAGAAATTAAGAATAGATTTCAACGTTTTAATGAATGGTTCAACGAAAGAGATTTGTACCACAAAATTGGTTATTTAGTATGCATTTCTGATATATCAGTAAAAAAATTATATGAGAAATCAAATCAGATGACTAAAAGTGATTTTAGAACTTATTTAGATATTCAAATTAAAACTGAACTGAAAGGTGTTTCAATTAACGAACTTCAATATGGAGATCGGGCTGTTACAAAAGTACTTTTACTTTATAATATTCTAACAATGTTAAATAATGAAAAGGATAATTCATACTTTCCTTTTGATTTATATAAGGAGCAAAATTGGGATATAGAGCACATAACTTCGGTCAAAGATTCTCTACCTGAAGAAAAGCATCGCGAACAGTGGATGAAAGATGCTATTACCTTTATCGACGTGGATAAACCAGATGGTCGAGCATTGAAGAGAAAGAGTTTAAAGTGCAATATATCAAATGATACAGATTTCGAAAATATTTTTAAAGAAATTGTAAATCACTTTAATTCAAATCTGAACGAAGAGGGAGTTGATGACATTTCCAATCTAACTCTATTAGACTCTGAAACTAATAGGGGGTACAAGAACTCAGTGTTTCCATTAAAAAGAAAAACAATCATCGATAGAGATAAAAATGGAACTTTTATACCAATATGCACTAAAAATGTGTTTTTGAAATATTTTAGTGAATATCCACCCAAAATTTCGTTTTGGACGCAGGACGATAAAAATAACTATGAAAATGATTTGAAAACTGTTTTAAAAAATTTTTTAACTTTTGAAGATAATGGATAATAAATATAAAGGAAAGACACTAAATTTTGTTGAGCTTTTAAATCTTCACAATATTGAAATCCCAATTATTCAGAGAGATTATGCACAGGGAAGAAAAGATGAGCACGAAATAAGAGATAATTTTCTTACTGCATTACATAATAGTTTAAATTCAAATAAACCCATTAAATTAGATTTTATCTATGGCAGTAAAGTCCAGAACTCGTTTCAGCCACTTGATGGCCAACAGCGACTCACAACGTTATTTCTACTTCATTGGTATGCAAGTTTAAGAGATACAGAATCAATTGATGAAATTAGAGTTTTGCTGAATAAATTCACTTATGAGACTCGCATAAGCTCTCGGGAATTTTGTAAAGCTATAGTTAATAATAAGCTAGGACCAACACATTCTGACACGCCTTTAAGTGATCAAATTATTAACTCATCTTGGTTTTTTCTCTCCTGGAAAAAGGATCCAACTATCGATGCCATGCTTCGCAGTATCGATGATATTGATTTGAAATTCAAAGATGTCGGAAGTTTGTGGGAAAAGCTATCCTCACAAAATTTAATAAGCTTTTATCATGTCGAGTTAGAAAACATAGGCTTGACCGATGACTTGTACATAAAAATGAATGCGAGAGGAAAATTATTATCTTCTTTTGAAAATTTTAAGGCCAGTTTTGAAAAATTTGTAAACGATAATAAATGGGAAGTAAATTTATTACCGACCGATACTTTTGCTTTTCTGATTGATACAAAATGGACTGATTTTCTCTGGAAAAATTTTAGGAAAAATAATGGAATAGATGAGGCATTCATTAGATTCATTTCATCGGTTGTTATGATAAGGTTATCATTAGAAAAATACGATGATCGCATAACAACTATTAGTAAACTTCAAGAGAACCCCAACAATGTTCGTCCTGAAAACATTTCATTCAGTACATTTTCTTATTTAAAGGAATGCTTTGAACTTTATACGAAAATTTACCATGATGGTCTTGATTTGGAATTAAAATTTCCACTTTGGAGACACAAACCCAAGAAAGATGTTCTAACGGAAATAATATTCGAAGACAATGTTTTTGCGCAGATAAATAGTGCATCATATACACAAAAAGTGTTGTTTTATGCTCAGACTGAATATTTACTAAAAGCTGGCCCTTTTAAAATTGATAAATTTGAAGATTGGATGCGGGTTATTAGAAATATAATTTCTAGGGGTAACGTTGACAGAAATGGTAAACGTCCAGACATCATCAGGAGTCCTCAAACCTTTGATGGAGTTATTAATTTAATAAGCGAATTATCTGATGGATGTGGTGATATTTATATCTTTTTAGCCGCTAAAGAGAAATTAGCTTCATCATTTGCCAAAGACCAAGTTGATGAAGAAAAAACGAAAGCTAAACTAATTTTATCTAATCCTTCGAATAAAGAAATTATTTTTAAAACAGAAGATAATGAACTTTTTATGGGACGAATAGAATTTGCGCTATACTGTATTGATGACTATGATCCAAGCAATTTTGATGCGCAAAAACTTCAAGATGTCCAAAAAGTAATGTCAAAATTCTTTCACAGAGAAACTGACATTTCAAATGATTTGAGACGAGCTCTTTTAACAATTGAAATAAATGGAAAATATGACTATTATAGCTATTGGTGGTCATTTTGGAATGTGGTTAGCGCTAACAAAAGATGCTTAATCGATAATTTCAGGGAATTAGAATACTATATATATAGTTCTCATAGAGAATATTTTAAGAAACTGGTTATAGCTTTAACTTCTAAAGAGCTTTCTGAAATAATTTCAGAATTTAATCCACCCGAAAACATGCCAGTTTGGAAAAAGAAATTGATAAAAGATCGTACGTTGCTAGATGAAAAAAGCAAGTCAAATTATATAGCGATTCCTAACGATGAAAGTTGCTGTTACTTGTTAAGAAGTAAACGTCCTCGAGAAATAGATGGATGTTTTCAAGTTCAATAAACTTGTAATTTTAATAATTGAAATCAAAACGCCTACAGATTACTTGATTTCGTAAACTTATATAATACTTTAGTAATACAGCAATATCGCTGTTTCTTAAAACCACTAAAATGAAAATTAATTTAAATGACCCCAATGATTTTACAATAGAAAATGTGAAGAAGTTAATTGCAACGGAAGATGATAGTGTAAACACTCAATTCAGGCTAGATAAATACGGAAACCTGCATTTATCAACAAATTATGGCAATATGAATCTTGATGGAATAATTTTTAGAATCGAATCTAATATTGCCGGAAATGGATATGTTGGTAAAAATGCAGCAGCCGACGATAGTTGGGCTCAAAGAGTTTTTAATGTATTCAAGAAAAACTGGCCAAATCCAATATCAAGCTACTCAGACACTTTTTAGGATAATTGAAGACCTTTATTGTTAAAGCGAATCTTTTATTTAAATAATACTTGATGATATTTATTTAGGACACTTTTTATTAATGGTTATACTATAAATATTTAGTGTCCTAAAATATTTGAATTAACATTATATATAATTAATAATTACACAAATTTAAGCTTTAATCTGCTGAAGCGTCCAAGAACTTCCCGCATAAACGCTCGATCCTTACACACAGGCTATTTATTCGTTTGCTTCTTGGACTTGATTAATTAAAGCTTGCCATCGTACCATAATTAATTCATATGAATATGGTACAGGAACAAACCTCATTTAAAGTGGCTGAAGTTGAAGTAAGCTACAAATCAAATTACAACATTACGGAACGTCCTAAAATAAACAGTTCACAGGATGCTTACCGATTATTGATGCAACATTGGCAATTAGGCAAGATTGAACTTTTAGAAGAATTTAAGGTGCTACTACTGAATACAAGCAACCGAGTTTTAGGAATTGTTGATATATCTGTTGGTGGAGTATCAGGAACTATGGCCGATCCTAAAATTATCTTCGCTGTGGCATTAAAAACGAACAGCAGTAAATTAATACTTAGCCATAATCACCCAAGCGGAAATCTAACACCAAGTGAAGCTGATAAAAGATTAACTCAGAAGTTAAAGGAGGGTGGTAAGCTTTTAGATATTGAAGTATGCGATCATATCATCGTTAGTAATCATAGCTATTTTAGTTTTGCTGATGAGTGTTTAATGTAAAATCACTAAATTGGCGACAAATAACAGATTATATACCCCGCAACTTGGGTCAATATGTTCGCTTTAAGTTCTTTTAAACAAAGATTAAAATGATAAATGCTAGTGGCAAAAGAGCCGACAAAACAGCCGACAAATTGGCTAAAATTAGCGGTTTTAGAAGGTAATTTTGAAGAATATCAGAGATAGACTAATATGCAAATTGGTTCAAAAACCGCGTACACCATCCCAAAAAGTTCTTCCATCTTCGTTAAACTTTTGCCAGCTGTATTTGAAGGGTTCTGATTTTACTAACCAATGATTCATATAAAGATTTAAGATTCAAATCTACAATTAAGAGTTGATTTTATAAACCAGAATCCTCATAAAATAACAATGGCGATTCTGTTTTAGAAACGCCATCGGGATAAATTATATCTGGAAACCTAAACTACGTTAGCCTTCAAATGTTGGATTTTCTATTAATCCAATTACATTACCAAAAGGATCGAAGATGCTGCCCACCCAAATTGGTCCACCAACGTTATTTGGAGCTTGATGAATTTCGACTTCCAATTCGCTAAAACGTTCAAAAGTTTTCTTAATATCATTAACACCCCAGTAAGTGATAGAATGGTTGCCATTACTGTAACCTGAATCATCAGGATCTAAACCTAACTCAAAACCTCCAATGTTATAGCCAACATAGTAAGATTCATCAAAATAGGGTTCAATATCGAAAACCTTTTTGTACCATTCTTTGGCAGCTGTTAAGTCGCCAACATAATAAACTATCGTTCTTAATCCTTGTAGCATAGGGTTTAGGGTTTAGGGTTTAGGGTTTAGGGTTTAGGGTTTAGGGCAACCTTTCGGTTTGAAAATTGTTTATTGTAAACTGAAAACTCATCTAGTGTACTATCTTAAAAACCAATTCTTTAAGAAGTTCGCCATCGCTAACATTGCCCGAACTTTCTAAGCCTTTGCTTTTCAAATCGTATTCTCTGAGCAAGCTAATTACCTGAAAGACTTTTCCGGTGTGGTAATTTCTGGCGGCAACTTCATAATCTTTTATAAAAAAAGGAGGAACGCCCAAAGCGGATGCCGCATCTGCCTTATTTGGTATATAATGATATTTCAAAAGCTTGGTAAAGTAACCACCCAAATTAGCTAAAACCATAACCGTGGGATTTGCTTTTGGGTTACTCGCAAAATAATTAATGATTTTATTACATTTCAAAACATCACGAATAGCCAAAGCTTTCTGTAATTCGAACACATTGTACTCCTTACTAATGCCAATATTTTTCTGCACTAAATCCGTATTGATAATTACATCCTTAGGCACATTCAGCATCAGCTTTTCAATCTCATTTGCAATTTTAGAAAGATCGGTTCCTAAATATTCGGCCATCAAGGCCGAGGCTTGCTGATCGATTTTATAACCTTTTTCTTTGATGAAATCTTCAATCCAGGGAACGAGTTTATACTCTCTAACAGGATCTGATTGAAAAATCAAACCACTTTTATTAATTGCTTTATAGATTTTTTTACGCTTATCGAAGTTCGCATACTTATAAGCAAGTACTAAAATGGTACTAGGTAAGGGTTTTTCGAAATAATTCAGCACAAATTCTGCCTCTTTACTGCCAGCATCTTCTTTTCCCCATTTTAAATCCTGTGCTTCTTTTATAATTACCACCTGATAATCAGACATCATTGGATATCGCTTTGCGGCTCCTAAAACCGTCGCCATATCAGTATCCTTCCCATACAAAACTGTTTGATTAAACCCTTTTTCGGCATCATTCAACAGCTTATCTTCAATATAATCGGTTACCTGATCGATATAATAAGATTCTTCCCCATGTAAAAGATAAACAGGTTTGAATTTTCGGGCTTTAATATCTTTTATAATTTCGGCAGCAGTCATTGCCGTAAAATTACAATTTAGCTTTTATGATTTTGATAAATGTTTATAAACAATATTAACTTTGACCATTATTAATTACAGGGCATTAGTAGCCCTAAACTAACAACTTCCGATTCACGACTGCATGTTCAACCCTACTCCACTTAACCTTCCTCCGTATCCATTTAAAATTACCAGGAAAGATGATGTAGTTTTTATTTTCGATGAATTAAGGAAGAAACATTTGGTGTTAACTCCCGAAGAATGGGTACGGCAACATTTTATCCAGGATTTGATCACCAGCAAAAAATTCCCAAAAAGCTTGATTCAAATTGAAGGTGGACTGGTTCTGAATCAACTGCAAAAGCGAAGCGATATTCTAATTTATAACACTGCCGGTGAAAAGTTAATGCTTATTGAGTGTAAAGCTCCAAAGGTGAAAATTACGCCTTCTGTGTTCGATCAGGCATCACGGTACAATTCCATACACCAGGCCAAATGGATTGTTTTAACTAACGGTTTGCAGCACGTTTATGCTAAAATGGATTTGGAAAAGGGAAGCTTTGCTTTTGCACAAGAGATGCCGGATTATTTTGATTTGTAATGTTAACTATTAGAAATGTCAATGTGAGCCTGTCGAAGACCTTATTCACACAATATCCTTCTACAAGCTACAATTGACGCTTTTATTTTCCGTCCTTTGCGATCCCGATTCTTCATCGGGAGAAGCTTCAAAGCAGTGTCTCTGGAACAATCTCATTTGATAGCACACTACCAAAATGAGATTGCTTCGTACCTCGCAATGACGACCGTTCTTAACGTTATTTATATTGCTTTTAGGAAATAGATTAAACCTCAGGATGACAAATATCCTTACAAACTATACTCCTTTTTCCAAACCTGTTTATTACCAGAATAGATGGCTTCATTACACATGGCCACGCAAATGGAAGCTTGGGTGCCCGTATTGATATTAGATACCGGTTGTGCGCCACTTGTAATTGATTGATGAAACTCGTCAAGAGCATAGTTGGTTCCATCCATCGTGGGCTTATCCAAAATCGGGATTCCACCATCTTTGTTGATCACAATTTTGGTAGCACCGGTTACGCCATCAACAATTCCCAATTCCTTTCTGGTTACTTCCTCCGGGTAAAAAACGCCTGTATTGGTGAGCAACGAAACGGAACCTTTTGTTCCTTTAATTTTAAATAGATAACCATCATGTGCATTGCCACAGGTGGCGCCAAAATTTCCAATCATTCCTTTTTCCTGATAGCGCAAAGTTGCCTGGATGTTATCGTAAGTTTCTCTTCCATCTTTAAAAATATCTATCCCTCCCGAACCCATAATTTCATCTGGCTGCGTTTCGAATGCCCAATTAATGAAATCGATTTGGTGAGATAAAAGTTCTGCAGCTAAACCACCGGAGTATTCTTTGTACATCCTCCAATTTATTTTTCGCTCCAAATCAGCACTCGGAACACTTCTTCGCCAGGTTCCGTTCCTATCCCAGCGGCAATCAATCTGCGAAACCTTGCCCAGGTAATCACTTTGAATCATATCCTTAACCTTGAAATAAAGCGGCGAATACCGGTATTGATAACCCACCTGAAAAATCTGTTTAGGATATTTTTGAACCAGCTTTTTTAACTCCAGTGCTTGGGCAATATTATAGGTCATTGTTTTTTCTACATACACATGTTTACCAGCCAGAACTGCGTCTTTTGCAATTTTAAAGTGTTCGCTTAAGGGTGTGGCAATAAAAACAGCATCTATATTTTTATCATCTAAAACCTGCTTGTAATCCTTTATAGGCCGGGCATCGGCAGGAACGTACTTTTCTGCCTCTTTGAGTCTAAAATCTAACACATCGCAATAAGCTACTGCCTTAAATTTTGCAGGCATTGATTTAATAACTGATAAAACCCCTTTGCCACGATCTCCACAACCAATCATTGCAATATTGATTACTCGATCTGTACTAAACGCGTACAAAGCATCGCCAACTAATAATCCCGAGGCTAAAGCTGCCGAACTTTTAACAAATGACCTGCGATGCATCTATAATTTCTTTATTTTAATAGTTCTGAAATCGACCTTATTTCCATGATCCTGAAGCAGAATATGCCCTTTTGGCGCTTCCCCAAAGTTTTTCCAATCTTTGTATTTACTTATTGCAACCAATTTTTTAAACTCCTCCGATCCGCGAACATATTCCAAAACCTTAACCCCATTTAAATAATGTTCAACTTGGTTATTTGGATATACTACTAAACGGCCATTGTTCCAGCTGCCAATTGGCCGAAGATAGCGGGCTTCTTTTTTAGACGTCATTAAATCGTATAACGAGGCCAACGTTCGGTTTCCGTCTCTGCCTAATTTCGCATCGGGGTGCAATACATCATCTAAAACCTGATATTCCAAACCAATTGCCGAACCTGTATTTTTTTCACTTAACGTAACGAAATATTTCACCCCACTATTTGCTCCAGGGGTAAGTTTAAATTCGAACGAGAGATCGAATGCGGCAAACTCCTCTTTGGTAACGATATCACCGCCATTCGTAGATTCGGCTCCGCCGGATGGCTCCACGCTAATTACACCATTTTCAATTTTCCAACCCTTTGCCGGGAAAGCAGTTTTATAAGCTCCTACCCAACCAGCATTGCTTTTGCCATCAAAAAGAAGCTTGTATCCTTCTGATTTTTCGTAGCCAGACAAGGTATTTGGCGTTAAATTTACGGTGTATATTCCTTTCGGAAAAGATTTCGACTTCAATCCTTCTGTTTGAATTTTGATGTTTTTGAAATAAACCTTTTTCCCATCGTTTTCCAGGTTATTTCCAATGCCATGCACTTGCAACCCAATGAAACCTGATTGATCAAGGGTATCAATTACATAGGCAACAGGAGTTCCGTTTACCCAGGTTTTTAATTCGTTGCCAATGTTTTCTATTCTATAGTGATTAAACTCATTCTTTTTATAAAGCGGCTTAGCTGACGGATTTAATTCTAATGGATAAAGCCATAACCGCCTGGCTTCATCATAAATCCCACCCGTCCACGATCTCTGCGTAGGGTCTATTTCCATTTGTCTTCCGTACACTAATCCTCTCCCGTTATTTCCCTCAGGGTTAATATGACTTCGGGTTTGAACTCCGGAGTTTGTATTTTCACCTTCCAGCTTAATATCGATTTCGAGCACATAATCGCCGTATTCCTTTTCGGTAATTAAAAATGAATTTGGCGTTCCTTTAGTCATGGTACCCACTATGGCTCCATCTTCAACTTTATAAGGTGCTGTTCCGGCTACGGCTTTCCAACCGTTTAATGTTTTACCATCGAAAAGCGGTTTAGTTTTTTGTGCAGCGGCAGATAAACTAATAATTGAAAGCGCAAGAATGCCGTATGTTTTAATGTTTAACATGGTTTTGAATTTGTCGTCATTGCGAGGTACGAAGCAATCTTGATGCTTTGGGTTTAGATAGCAAGTATCTAAATCGTTTCATTCCTCACCATGATGATGTATTGAAATTAATATTTAAAAATTTTTCCGTTTGCAATCACTTCTTGTCTGTTTTCATCAAAAGTAGCTTTCGCTCCTGTACGAACCGCAGCATTCGTCATGATGTTGGCAATGGAGTGCGAATAGCCAGCCTCTACCGGAGCATTTGGCGTTTTACGACTTCTAACGCACTCCATCCAATTTCTCATGTGACCGGAAGTAAGCGAATCGCCACCCATATTTGCACCTGTAGCTGCCTTTATTTCGGTTTTACTTAAATCAAAATTTGGTAGCAGGTTGGCTTTCATGCCCATCGCAGCAGCTTCCTTTTCTTTTAATCCACCTTTTGGAGATACTTTATTGGTAATCAAATTTAATTCACCGCCATTGGAGTAATAAACTTCTCCAACATCGCCAACGCTGTTTTGCATTCTGGAAGTGAAAGTAACCTGAAATCCATCTTCTGTATTGGCTTGACCATAATCGAAAACTGCAACCATCGAATCCCAGTTCCTGCGGCCATCTTTCCAGGTGTAGATTCCACCGTTAGCTACTACACTTCTTGGATGTTTTAAATTGGTAAACCAATGAACCGTGTCGATCTGGTGAGACATCCACTGCCCCGGCATCCCTGATGAATAAGGCCAGAATAAACGATACTCTAAATACTTTCGTGGATCGAAGGCTTCATTTGGCCGATTTAACAGAAATCTTTTCCAATCTATATCGGCCTCTTTTAGCTTTGCCACCAACTCAGGCCTACGCCACCGTCCGGGTTGATTTACGTTCCAAACCAAGTCTACAGCGGTAATAGGTCCGAATTTTCCCTCCTGAATAAACCTGGCAGCGTTTGCATAATTTTCACCGCTTCGTCTTTGAGAACCAATCTGAACAATTCTATCTGTAGCTTTGACAGCTTTAAGTGCTGCTTTCGCATCATCCATTGTTTCGGCGAAAGGTTTTTCTACATAAGCGTCACAATTGGCTTTAACCGCTTCAATAGTATGCAACGCATGCTGAAAATCGGCTGTACTGATAATCACAGCGTCCAAATCCTTCATAGCATACAACTCGTCGTTATTTTTACAAGCTTTAATATCGTGACCAAATTTTTCTTTGAGATGGGCAATACCTAAATCCCGGCGGTAGTTCCATAAATCGGAAAGACCAACAATATCGAAATTCAATTCTTTGTTGTGATTTAGAAAACAAGGCAGCAAAGTATCTTTAAATCGATCTGAAAACCCAACTACACCAACTCTAACCCTATCGTTAGCACCGATTATTCGTCCGTAGCTTTTGGCACTCATACCCATTGTGCCAGCGTAGGTTGCCGCAGCAAAAATGGCAGATTGTTTAATAAATTTTCTTCTGGAATTTTCCATGGAATGATTGAGTAATTAGTTATTATAAACGTTTTCGATTTGTTTGCTTAAGTATTTTAAGCAGAATTTGATTTGCTCTTCCGAATAGTTACTTCCTGCCTCCACGAAAATTGGCCCTTTATAGTTGGCCGCCTTTAGTGCCGCAAGGTATGGCGTAAAATCATCACCCTTAATTCCGGGCAATGTCCGCTCTGCATCCTCCGCAATTTCACAATGAATAAGTAAATCTTTTGCATCAATAATATTTTGAGGAGGCTCGTGCTCGCGTCGCATGTGAAAAATATCTGCATTTAGCCTGAAGTTGGGATGGTTAACTGACCTGACAATTTCAGCTGCCGATTTCACCTTATTGATAAAATTGGTTTCTTTACTTTGAAGATTCTCTAGCGCTATTTTAACATTATATTTGGCCGCAATTGGTGCTATCTTTTTACAAAGTGATACAAATGCACCTGTTGCTTTTTTAACATCGTAACCATCAGGTAATCTGCGTGCTCCCCCACTTCCTAAAACAATCACACTAACTCCAGCTTTTTGGGCACGGCTGAATAGACTATCCACATAGCCAAGTACAACTTGCTCATTAACATCCGGACCGGCGATTTTCATATTGCCCGGAAACATCACATTGCACATATATAATTTCGATCGCAGTTTACTGATCGCCTGAAGATTACTATTGAATTTCTCTTCCGATAGCGAAGGTGAAATCATTCTGCCAACTGATTCTCCAATAAACTTAAATCCAGCGGCATGAATTAAACTATCTTTTTCTATCGGGGCAACGATACCCAGTGGAACAAGTAATTTATTTATCGATTGAAAACCAAACACAAAAGGGGAAAGAAGAAGTATGAGGATGATCGTTCTTAGTTTCATGTTCAATTTTACTTGAGGATATTCTACACATCTTTTCCATTTAGGCAAAATGTAGTTTTTATTCCATTTGGCTAGTGGTTTTTAAACCATATATATCCACAAAATAAGACTTTTAGTGGAAAAACATTAAAACGGTTTAGTAACATTTTAGAAACGGGGGAAAAAAGTTGGTGTGCTGCCCCGAATTTTCGCGAGCAACAAATTATTAGAAAACCTCACCCTAGGAAAGGAAGAAGTTATTATAAATGCAGTGCAACCCTCTCCTCGAAGAGAGGGAAACAATGGATTGTAGTTTTAACCTGATTGCAAAACGGAACGAAAATCCCTCTCTTTAAGGAGAGGGAGAGCAGAACAATTGCCAAAGCACAAACATTGATAGGGTGAGGTTATTGAGCTTCGAAGTTCTTTTAAAAATTCATTTTATTAAAAAACCTCACCCTATGAAAGGAAGAAGTTATTGTAGACGTAGTGCATCCCTCTCCTTGAAGAGAGGGAAACAATGGATTGTAGTTTTAACCTATGTTGAAAAGGCCTAATCCGCAAACCCCTCTCTTCAAGGAGAGGGAGAGCAAAACAGTTGCCGAACCACAACCATTAACAGGGTGAGGTTATTGAGCTTTTAAGTTCTCTAAAAATTTATTTTATTAAAACCTCACCCTATTAAAGGAAGAAGTTATTGTATATGCAGTGCATCCCTCTCCTTGAAGAGAGGGAAACGAAAGTTCGCAGTTTGAACCTATGTTGAAAAGGCACAATCCACAAAGCCCTCTCTTCAAGTAGAGGGAGAGCAGAACGATTGCCAAACCACAATCATTAATAGGGTGAGGTAGTTATAAAAAAGCTAGCCAAGCATTGACAGGCTTTCCTCAATAATCTTTATTTTGGCTTCTGCATCTGCCTTTTTATTACGCTCGTTAGCGATAATTTCTGGTTTGGCATTTTGAACGAAGCGCTCATTGCTCAGTTTTGCATCAACAGATTTTAGGAAACCCTGTAAATAAACCAAATCAGCATTTAAACGAGTGCGCTCTGCATCAACATCAATGTTTTCTGTTAAGGAAATGAAAAATTCATCTTTACCAGCCATAAATGCTGTTGCACCTGCAAGCTTATCATTCACCATTTCAGCCTCAGAAACATTCGCTAATTTGAATATCACATTCAACCATTTCTCATAGTCGATCTCAGAATTCACTTTTAAACTTAAGGGCAAAGCTTCTTTCGGAGAAATCTGTTTTTGATTACGAACATTCCTAATCTCGGCAATCACAGTTTTAATCACCTCCGCGTCTTTCAATAAACTTTCGTCTATTGAGCCACCTTTCGGATATTCGGCAACGATACAGCAATCCATTTCTCCCCGTTCAGCAAATAAATCATCATGCCATAACTCTTCTGTTAAGAAAGGCATATTGGGGTGCAATAACTTAATAATATTTTCGAAAAAAGAGATGGTTGCTTTATAGCTTTGAGCGTCAATTGGCTGTTGATAGGCAGGTTTAACCATTTCTAAATACCAGGCACAGAAATCATCCCAAACCAGCTTGTAAGTGATCATTAATGCTTCCGATAAACGGTATTGTTTAAAGTTCGCCTCAATTTCTACAAGCGCTTCGTTGAAACGATTTTCGAACCATGAAATGGCCTGTGAATTCGGATTTTCTAAGCTTTTATCAACTTCCCAACCTTTAACCAAACGGAAAGCATTCCATATTTTCGATGCGAAATTTCGTCCCTGTTCGCAGTAACTTTCATCGAACATTAAATCATTTCCTGCCGGAGACGACATTAACATGCCCACACGCACCGCATCGGCTCCATATTTTTCAATTAATCCTATCGGGTCTGGCGAGTTGCCTAAAGATTTAGACATCTTACGACCCAATTTATCGCGAACGATACCCGTTAGATAAACGTTCGTAAATGGTTTCTTACCCATAAACTCATGTCCAGCCATGATCATCCGTGCCACCCAGAAGAATAAAATTTCAGGCGCCGTAACCAAATCATTGGTTGGATAATAGTAATTGATATCTTTATTATCAGGATTTTTAAATCCATCGAAAACCGAAATTGGCCACAACCAAGAAGAGAACCAGGTATCCATTACGTCCTCATCTTGCCTTAAAAATGGCTCAAGCTGATGCTTAAATCCAGCTTTTTCAGTTTCTGAATAATTTTCGTCTAAATGTTTTTTCTTCCAGAATTCTTCTAAAGCTTCGTCTTTCGTTTTAGCAACTACCCAGTTTCCTTTATCATCATACCAGGCCGGAATACGTTGCCCCCACCAAAGCTGACGGGAAATATTCCAATCACGAACGTTCTCCATCCAGTGGCGATAAGTATTTTCGAATTTATTCGGAATCAGGTTTACCTCACCGTTTAAAACGTCTTCCAAAGCCGGCTGAGCCATTTCTTTCATCTTTACAAACCACTGCATAGAAAGTTTTGGCTCAATTGCAGCATCTGTACGCTCAGAAAAACCAACCTGCGATTTATAGTCTTCAACTTTATCCAGATGACCAGCCTCTTCCAGCATTTTGGCAATTTTTTTACGGGCAACAAACCTGTCCTCACCCACTAAAATAACTGCCAGTTCATTTAGGGTTCCATCATCATTCAAGATATCGGTTACTGGCAAGTTGTGTTTCACACCTAGCTCATAATCGTTCAAATCATGTGCCGGGGTAACTTTTAAACAACCTGTACCAAATTCAATATCAACATATTCATCTTCGATAACCGGAATTTCATGGTTCACTAGTGGCACAAAAACCTTTTTACCTTTTAAGTGAGTAAACCGTTCGTCGTTCGGGTTAATACAAATTGCGGCATCAGCCATTATCGTTTCCGGACGCGTAGTTGCAACAACAAGATAGTCGGAAGCTTCATTTCCTGATTCAGGAGTTTTTTCACCAACAATAGTATAGCGAATATAATATAGTTTTTGGTTTACTTCCTTACGGATTACTTCCTCATCAGAAACAGCCGTTTTACCCGCTGGATCCCAATTTACCATCCGGATACCGCGATAAATCCAGCCCTTTTTATACAAGTGAATAAAGGAATCGATCACGGCTTCAGAAAGGTCCTCTTCCATCGTGAAACGCGTACGGTCCCAATCGCAGCTTGCGCCTAATTTCTTTAATTGTTCTAAAATAATCCCGCCGTATTTCTCTTTCCACTCCCAAGCGTATTTCATAAATTCCTCACGGGATAGGTCTTTTTTATTGATGCCCTGCTCCTTTAACATCGCTACAACCTTTGCTTCGGTTGCGATAGATGCATGGTCAGTTCCCGGAACCCAGCAAGCATTTTTGCCTTGCATACGGGCTTTACGAATCAACACATCTTGAATGGTATTATTTAACATGTGCCCCATATGCAGCACCCCGGTAACATTTGGCGGTGGAATTACAATAGTGTAAGGTTCACGCTCATCAGGCTCGGAATGAAAAAACTTTTTCGATAGCCAATAGCTATACCATTTATCTTCTGTTTCTGCAGGATTGTACTTCGTGGAAATGCTCATGAAAAATTATTCAGTATCAAGTTGAGTGGCAAAAATACGTTTTTAGGGGCAAAACTTAAAGTAGAATTCATTTGAAAAGCCAGGTCTGCATTTCATTACAAAGTCAGTCCTGCTTTTCGTTGCAATCTTTTTGCGAAAGTCAGTCTAAGCTTGTTTAAGGCCTGCATCAAAAAGTATTTACACTACAATCCGGTTTAGAAAATTCTGTCTGCTACACTTTTGATCGTTCGGCCAATGCAAATACCACATTTTGGCTGAAGCCAACCAACGAAATTTAAAAGATCAGGCAGCTAAAGCAGCCTACAATGAAATGCGAATAAATTATCGGGTTTTCATTTCATTGCCGTTGGTTTCAACCAACGGAAAAAATTAGAAATCTTCTTGTAACTCTCTAAGTTCATTGCCGTTGGTTTCAACCAACGGAAAATTAAAACCCTAATCCAAATCTGCAAAAACATCATCCAAAAGAAGCTCGAAGCCAGGCAAAACAGAGGAAGTAATTTTTTCGCTCAGGGTAAATATTTTTGAAGGCTGAAATTTACCAATATCGTTAAGAGTATAAATAAGAATGCTTTGATCACTTTGGCTAACCACCCAATATTCTTTCACACCAAACTCTTCATAAACCTGATATTTATTTAGCAATTCCTTTTTGTTATTCCCCGGAGATAGAATTTCAACAACAATATCAGGAGCGCCAATGCAACCGCGATAATCCAATTTACTTTTATCGCAAATTACACAAATATCAGGCTGGAGCACGGTAAAAACATCCTTATCAGCTTTACTTTCCTTCGGGAAGCGAACGTCAAAAGGAGCAGCATAAACTTTGCAAGGCTGGCCTTCCAAAAAGTTCCCAATTTTTATGAAAATGTTTCTAGATATTTCCTGATGTATGCGTGAAGCCGCAGGACTCATCTTAAAGATTTTTCCTTTAATCAGCTCTACTCTCTCTTCAAAAAGCCAGCTTAAGTAATTTGCATAGCTATAAGTTAACGATGCATCAATATCATTGAATTGACGAACAGGTTCATCGTGTATTTCAGGATATGGAATTGGCTCAGACATAACCAAATATACTCAATTCTGTAGTAAATTAAAACCGCATCTTTTGAATCCTGACGGCGTTCAAGATAGCCAATAATGCTACTCCAACATCTGCAAAAACTGCTTCCCACATCGTTGCCACGCCACCTGCACCCAAAATTAAGACCAATGCCTTTACTGCGAAGGCCAAAACTATATTTTGAATGACTACTTTCCTAGTTGCTTTACCAATTTTGATTGCAGTTGCAATTTTCGACGGCTGATCAGTCTGAATTACCACATCTGCTGTTTCTATCGCCGCATCGCTACCCATAGCACCCATCGCCATACCAATATCACTGATCGCTAAAACAGGCGTATCATTTATGCCATCGCCGACAAAAGCTACAACTTTAGTTTTATCTTTTTTAATTTCTTCGAGTTTAGCAACCTTATCTTCCGGCAGTAAATCGCCGAAATAAGAATCAATACCTAAAACACCAGCCACCTTTTTTACAATCGATGTTTTGTCTCCACTTAACATGACAACCTGTTTTACGCCATTTTCATGCAATTGTTTAATGGCCAATACTGCATCCTCTTTAATTTCATCGGCAATTAAAACGTAGCCCGCATATTTTCCATCTACGGCCATTACCACAATACTTTCTTCTATATTATTTATTTTTGTGTCGAAACCAATTTTAAATTTCTCCAGAAGTTTAACGTTTCCGGCCAGAACTTCTTTGCCGTCAACAACCCCTTTTAAACCCATTCCAGCAATTTCTTCGATATTTTCGGCAGAATGAATATCTTTTTTCGCGGCATATTCTACAATGGCTTTTGCAATAGGGTGTGTAGATTTCCCTTCAACAGCAGCTAATAATGTTATAAATTCCTCTTTATCAATTAAACTCTCTATCTGCTGAACGTTGAACACACCTTTGGTAAGTGTTCCGGTTTTGTCCATTACAACTGTGTTTAGTTTGGCAATCAGATCTAAAAAGTTGGAGCCTTTAAACAAAATTCCATGAGCAGAGGCGGCACCAATTCCACCGAAATAACCAAGGGGGATAGAAATAACCAAAGCACAAGGACAAGAAATAACCAGGAACACGAGTGAGCGGTATAGCCAGGTTTGAAAATGATAATCTCTACCCAAAATTAAAATCGGGATAGTAACCAGAGCCAAAGCTAAAAAGAATACGATTGGCGTATATATTTTAGCAAATTTACGGATAAACAATTCTGTTTTTGCCTTACGGGTTGTGGCATTTTGTACCATCTCTAAAATCCGCGAAAGCGCACTATCTGCAAAAGCTTTGGTTACTTTAATTTCAATAACTCTATCCAAATTCAGCATTCCCGCTAATACCTTTTCACCTTTATTAATGGTTTTTGGCTTACTTTCACCTGTTAAAGCAGCGGTATTGAAACTGCTTTTTTCTGATAACATTTCGCCATCTAAAGCGATTTTTTCACCGGCTTTAACTTGAATAGTCTCCCCAATGGCTACTGTTTCCGGATTTACGGTTTCGTATTTCCCGTTCCGCAACACGCTGGCTACATCAGCCCGAACATCGAGCAAGGCAGAAATATTTCTCTTCGCCCGGTTTACCGCAGCCATTTGAAAAAGCTCGCCGATGGTGTAAAATAACATGACCGTAACGCCCTCAGGGTATTCGCCAATAGCGAAAGCGCCAATGGTTGCGATAGACATTAAAGAAAATTCGGTAAAAAAATCTTTGGCTTTAAAAGTTTCCCAAACCTCTTTTAAAACCGGAATGCCTACAGGTAAGTAAGCTACAATATACCAATACGGACGAATGATTTTAAATGCATCGATCTTTAAAAAATTATCGAACACAATACCAATAAGTAACATGAATAACGTTACTGTTGCGGGCAAATATGCTTTAAAAGATGACGGATCGCCGCCGTGATCATGATCGTGCTCATCACCCTCTGCGTGCTTATGCTGGTGCTGATCTTGGTGTGCTTTGCTACTGCAACACTTATCTTCTTTATCGTGTGGATGACTCATTTATTTCTTTTTCTTTGTGAAAAGCAACATCAGTTCCTCTTCGGTTTCTGTGTTCCCGCTACCGTTTCAAATCCTCACCCGATGAAAAATCGGGTTCCGGGTTTTCCACTTTATCGGGTTTAGGTAGCTAAAATAGATGCACAATTTAAAGTTAGCTAAACCCGACGAGAGCGATACCCTTTTTTGTTGCATTACTTCAATGCTTCTTACGGCAATCACAAAAAAGGTAAAGCGTACGGCGGGACTGTATGGTTGGATAAGAGACTAAACGCCCATTTCCGAATCTTGTTTAAATAATAGGTAATCTTTCAAATTTAAACTTTATTCTAAATCATTCTTAATAGCTAAAATTTTCTGAAGTACACAATAAAAGATGTTAAAAAATGTTAATACTGTAATAAGATTCAAAAATCATGAAATCCTTAAAATTCCATTTTTCGCCAGCTGAATTTATTAGACGTTTGGGCTTAGCCAAAATTTACTATTGGTTTAACAAGTAATATTCTTGGTATATTGTTTCAGTATTAATTAGTATTTCATAAATTTCGCTGTTAAAACTAACTTTAAAAGCGAATGAAATACCAAAAATTGAAAAGTTATTTTGCAGGGCTAGCTATAGTTGCTGCTGCCTTTTCTGCAAATGCACAAACCACCAGAAAATTTATCGACCCGGCAAATATGGATTTATCCGTAAAACCAGGCGATGATTTCTACACTTACGCAAGTGGTGCCTGGATAAAAAACAATCCTGTTCCGGCAAAAGAAACCCGCTGGGGATCATTCAACGAGCTTCGCGATTTCAATATTAATGCCGTAAAATCCTTAGTAGAAGAAGCTGCCGCAGACAAATCTGCGCCTGCAGGTTCGGTGAAACGTAGAGTGGGCGATTTTTTCGCTGCCGCGATGGATACCGTTGCCATAGAAAAATTAGGCTACACCCCTATTAAGCCCGATTTAGAAAAAATTAAACAAATTAAGGATATTCAAGGTGTGCTTGACCAGGTGGCTTACATGCGTGTAAGTGGAATTGGCAGCCCAATGTTTGGCCTTGGTGTGGGTCAGGATCGTAAAAACGTTAACAAATACATGGTTAACATTGGCCAGGGCGGAACCACTTTACCTGATCGTGATTATTACCTGAAAGATGATTCAAGAAGCGTAAAAATTCGTGAAGCCTATAATACTTACATTACCACCCTGTTTACTTTAACGGGAAGCACACCTGAAGAAGCCAAGAAAAAGGCAGAAACGGTATTTAAAATCGAAAAGCAGTTTGCTGAGGCACAAATGAGCCGCTTAGAGATGCGTGATCCTTATGCAACTTACAACAAACTTACTGTTGCTGAATTGAACAAAAAAACGCCTGACATTAACTGGGCAAATTATTTAACCAAGTTTAAAATTAAAGGTCAGGATACTTTATTGGTTTCTTCGCCTAAATTTATGACCAGCCTTGACGGGATGTTAAAATCTATCCCTGTTGCAGACTGGAAAACTTACTTAGAATGGAACGTTTTAAAAAGTTCTGCCGGAAGTTTAAGTTCTCCATTTGTTAAAGCAAGTTTTGCTTTTACCCAGGCGCAAACTGGTCAGAAAGTTCAAACACCGCGTTGGCAACGCATGTCATCTCTAACAGATGGCACTATTGGCGAGTTATTAGGTCAGTTATATGTGGCTAAATACTTTAAACCAGAAGCTAAAGCCCGTATGGATGCCATGATTGTAAACCTTCGCAAAGCGTTCGAAATCAGAATTAAAGGTTTAGAGTGGATGAGCGATGAAACTAAGAAAAAAGCGCTGGAGAAACTTGCCGCGTTCGAACCTAAAGTGGGCTATACCACTAAGTGGGAAACTTATACAGGTTTAAACATTAACAGAGGAACTTATTTCCAAAATCTTCGCAATGCAAGCGTTTGGGGTTACAATGAAAATGTTAACCGATTAGGCAAACCGGTAGATAGAACTCGTTTCGGGATGACGCCGCCAACAGTGAATGCTTCTTACAGCCCAACAATGAATTCGATTACCTTTCCTGCCGGGATTTTACAATTTCCATTCTTCGATCCAAATGCAGATGATGCTTTAAATTATGGTGGAATTGGCGCAGTAATCGGTCATGAAATGAGCCATGGATTTGATGATAGCGGCAGCCAGTATGACGCAAAAGGTAACTTAAAAAACTGGTGGACTGCTGAAGACCGTAAAAAGTTTGAAGAAAAAACAAAAGCTTTAGGTGAGCAATTTGATGCCTATACTGTTTTAGATACTGTTCATGTAATCGGTAAACTAACAATGGGCGAAAATATTGGAGATTTAGGTGGACTAAACGCCGCTTACACTGCATTTAAAATGACTAAACAAGGGCAGAGCAATGAGAAAATTGATGGTTTTACACCAGATCAACGTTTCTTCCTGGCTTGGGCACAGGTATGGAGAGGAAATATTCTTCCAGAAAGTGCCGCTCAGTTAATTAAAACAGATCCACACTCACCTGGTCCGTACCGTACAATTGGTGCTCCGGTAAATATGGATGCCTGGTACCAAGCGTTCGACGTAAAACCTGGCGATAAATTGTACAAAAAACCAGAAGACAGAATTAGAATGTGGTAACACTGAAGCAGATGATTTAAAGATTGAATGCGAAAGCTCTCTACATCAGTCTTTAAATCCCTATAGTTTTTCATCTCGAAGAGGAATATCAAACCTATCATGCAAACGTCCCGGGTATCCGGGACGTTTTGTTTTACCAGGGTTTTCTGCAACATGTAGCAGTTAAAACTATATTCATCTATAACTTAAGAAAGCTGATCAACAAAAAATATGGTTAGTTTAGTAAATATTAAATATCATCCTATCTTTGAATAACATAAGTATCATACATGAGAAGCATTATTAAAGCACTTTTTATTTTAGGTTTAGCATTGTCATCTAATATCAGTTTTGCACAGGATAACTTGATCAGCCTGGATGCTCTAATCAACAAAACCGATCCTGCGTGGCCATTGGTTAAAAAGTGGATTGATGCGGCAAAAAACAAAGTTGAGGTTCTGCCTGTAGATTCTGCTAAAGCGAAACAGACTTTATATAACGCTCAGGTTTCTACCTATGCCACCCTCGGATCTGTAATTTACAATACCGGAGGTATCATGGTTGATAATGGTTGGATTAGAATTTTAGGATCAGGAAGTGGGCGTTTAAACAGAGATATTGCCAGCTGGAATAAAGAAAAAACCATTAAAGAATATGGTGATAAAATCCCCTACCTATTAATTGCCGACGATGCAATTGGCGGGTTTTTCGCTATAAATTATGGTGGTTTGGGTCCCGATATTAAAAATGTTTATTACCTCGAACCGAATACGTTAACCTGGCAACCGCTTGGAGCCGGATATGGAGAATTTTTAATTTTTTGCTTCGATAGCGATTTAAATAAATTTTACAAAGGCTTACGTTGGAGCACCTGGAACCAGTTTATTGGAAACCTGGAGGGAACCAAAACCTACAGTTTCCGACCATACTTGTGGGAAAAGGATACTGACATAGAAAAATGCAGTAGAAAGCTGGTTGGTATCGAGGAAATGTATCGTTTTAACATCCTAAAATCAAAAGAACTTAACGCAGATGCGGGAATCAAAAAAGACGATTCAAAACAGTAAAAAAATTATATTTATCAATTATTTTTTCCAAATACATCCCAACCTAATACATCCCAAAATTAGATTATGAAAATTTGGGTAAATAATGATAAAGGTGATGATACGATTATCGCTTTTGCAAACAAAATGATTTATAAGGGAAACCCGATCTCTTCTGAAGTTGATAATTACATTTTTGATTTAAATAGTGGTAAAATTCCAACAAAAAAATTCAGAGGAATTCCATTAAGCTATTTAAAAAGTATAAATACCGAAGTCGGAAGTTCCTCAATAAATCTTGAAGGTAGAGGAGGTTCAGACTATTTATTAATTAAAAATCAAAAAGTTAAGGAAGAAATCTTCAATTATTTAAAGGAAAACATTGCCAATACAACCTTAATTATTGATGAAGAGTCTTCGCGAAAAGCTGTTGAAAAACCACTTATTGCGCTGGCTGTAGTTTGGTTATTTTTTATTTTCTCTTTTACAATGGCTCTTAAGATAGAAGGCGGAAGTAATTTTGAGGTATTAAACGGCCATTCAATTTTAGGTATAATTTTTATTTTAGCACAGTTGGGCACAAAAAGATTAATAATTCTATTCTTATTTTTAGCTGCTATAACGACTTTTGCTTTTATTAAAAAAAGAAATAAACCACCAGTTATTTACAAGATAGAGATTGGATAATATATCAAGCATATTTAGCCTGTGTTTTCTTCGGAAGTTTGGCTAATACCAAAGCTCTTGACTGTGCTACAAGACTTTTCAGTTCCTTGTCGTTAAGCACATCCAAACTGGCAACCTGAATCCATTGGCGTTTTGCTAAGTGATAGGCTTGTGCAATTCCATCTCTCGCAGTCAAGGCATCGAAATCGTCAGGGTTGCATTTAATGGAAAAACTTGATCCGGAATCAATTGCGACGATCACATAAATCTTCTCCTCAATCATGAAACACAAATGATCCCATTTCATGCCTTCGGTAGTACCTGGTAAACTTAAACAGTATTCTCTAAATGATTCGATATCCATTATTCTTTGGTCTTGATGGTGAACAAATGCAAATTTCACTATGTTTGTACCTGATTACGAAAGTAACAATTCTTCTCTTAATCATGAGAATCTTATAATCCTTTATCCTGGTCATGAATATTCTTACCCAAACCGCCGACGGTTCTAATACACTTTACAACGAAACGATAGGCGAACATTATCATAGCAAACACGGCGCCTTGCAAGAAAGTAAACATGTTTTCATCAATGCTGGCTTAGCACATGCTGCGACTGAAAAAACTGAAATATCGATTTTGGAAGTAGGCTTTGGAACTGGGCTCAATTTTCTCTTGAGCTTCGATTATTGTAAGCAAAACCAAATCAAACTTGATTATATGAGCATTGAAGCATTTCCACTTGCCATAGATATGTTAAACGCAACAGGTTACGCTGCATTCGTATCGCCAGATATCTGGGAAAATTTTATCACCAACTATGAGCAAAGTTTAAAATCGAAGCAGCATTTATCTTCGCACTGCGATTTAGAAATTGCGCACACCGAACTTGCAACTTTTACTACCGATCAGAAATTTGATGTAATTTATTACGATGCTTTCTCTGTTCAACACCAGCCTGAAATGTGGAGTGATGAAATTATTGCCCATGTTTGCAGTTTTTTAAAACCGGGCGGAACTTTTGTAACCTATGCCATTACCGGGAAACTTAAAAGAGCCGTGAAAGCTTGTGGTTTCTCTGTCGAAAAGCTACCTGGAGCACCAGGGAAAAGGGAAATGCTTAGGGCCACCAAAGGAATGGAAAATGAATAATAGGGTAAATATTTAGCGTCAGTCCTCACCTATCCTTTCTGACACAAATCCGACTGGCTGAAAAAACCACTTTAGTACATAATTGTTGACCTTATACTAATCATCATTATTATGGAATTATGGAAAAAAGAACTTTAGGAAAAACCGACTTAATTATAGCGCCCATTGCATTTGGAGGGAACGTATTCGGCTGGACAATAGACGAGCAAAAATCATTTGAAATATTAGATCACTTCGTTGAAAGTGGATTCAATTTTATTGATACCGCTGATGTTTATTCGACATGGGTTCCTCGTAATAAAGGCGGTGAATCAGAAACGATAATTGGCAACTGGCTAAAAAAGACGAACAAGCGCCAGGAAATTATAATTGCTACCAAAGTGGGCTCTGACATGGGTCAGGGAAAATCACTTAAAAAAGACTATATCATTAATGCTGTAGAGCATTCGCTTTCGCGTTTGCAAACGGACTATATCGATTTATATTTTTCACATTTCGACGATGAAACTACGCCTGTTGATGAGACATTGGGAGCCTATGAATCACTAATTAAGGCAGGAAAAGTACGGTGGCTCGGTGCCTCGAATTTTTCGGCTGATCGTTTAAAAGAATCTTTGCTCTTCTCTGCAAACAACAATATTCCACGCTACGAAGTTTATCAGCCCGGCTACAACCTTTTTGATCGGGAAGAATTTGAGCAATCACATGAAAAAATCTGTCTCGACCATGGGCTTGGTGTTATCACTTACTATTCCCTGGCAAGTGGATTTTTAACCGGAAAATATCGCAGCGAAGATGACTTGAAAAAAAGTCAGCGAGGTGGTGGTGTTAAAAAATTCCTAACCGAAAGAGGTTTTAAAATTTTAGATGCCCTAGATAAAGTTGCAGAAACGCATGGCGTTGAGCAAGCATCGGTAGCATTAGCATGGCTACTGCAAAGGCCTTCAGTTACAGCCCCCATAGCAAGTGTTACTGATTTAAGTCAGCTGAAATCGTTTACGGAAGCAGCAAATCTAAAACTCACTCCAGAAGATATTTCTCTTTTAGATCAAGCGAGCAGCTATTAAAAATATTCTCTTATATTTAAATGCCCGATTAGTGAAACAATTAATCGGGCATTTTGTATTAAACAGGATTTTTATATAACCATGAAAGAAAAACTCACTTTTCTACCCAAGCTCGCCCTTGTATTGTTCTGTTTAATAAGTTTAACCTACATCGCTATTTTAGGGCATTCGTTGTTGGCGCCACTTTTATTTTCTTTTCTGATGGCAATTCTACTTTTGCCAGTCAGTAACTTTGTGGAGCGAAAATTTGGATTCAAGAGAAGCCTTTCTACCATCTGTTCCGTTATTGTAATGATTGCCGTAATCGGTGGAATAGTTTACTTTTTTGGCAACCAACTGAGTTCACTATGGGCAGACTGGCCCCTGCTGAAAGAAAAAGCGAATGTTTCTTATCAC
This sequence comes from Pedobacter sp. AC163, assembly GCF_979258665.1. Classification (NCBI taxonomy): domain Bacteria; kingdom Pseudomonadati; phylum Bacteroidota; class Sphingobacteriia; order Sphingobacteriales; family Sphingobacteriaceae; genus Pedobacter; species Pedobacter sp. AC163. The sequence continues at coordinate 1,613,684 of NZ_OZ409872.1, forward strand.
GAGTTACAGAAATGGATTTCAACTACCTTCCATGTAAATACTGAAAAGCAGCTTGCTTACTTAAATGATAGCACTGAAAAAGCACTCGCTACCAGTGCCACCATTGTAGCCACTACCCTGGCCACATTATCATCAACCTTGCTGTTTATGGGTTTTACGCTACTTTTCACCTTCTTTATACTCAACTACCGCCGCGTACTTTTCACTTTTTTAACCTCGGTTTTTGCAGCACAACACAAAGAAAAGGTTACCGAAATTGTGAACCAAATACAGTTCATCATCAAAAAATATATCATCGGTTTATTTTTACAAATGTTAATCGTAACGGTTTTGATGATCACCGTACTAAGTTTACTGGGGGTAAAATACGCTGTTTTACTTGGCCTTGTGGCCGGCATCTTCAATGTTGTACCCTACCTCGGTATTTTCTTTGCTTTGCTGGTAAGTTGCTTAATTACTTTTGCCACTGCCGGCGCAGGTAAAGTACTCCTTGTTTTAATCGCTTACATTGGTGTTCATGCTATTGATGGCAATATACTGATGCCTCTTGTAGTAGGTTCCAAAGTAAAAATCAACGCATTATTTGCCTTTATTGGCATTATAGTCGGCGAGATGATCTGGGGAATATCAGGCATGTTTTTATGTATTCCATACTTAGCTATTTTAAAAATTATTTTCGACCGCGTAGATACCTTGAAACCCTGGGGCATTTTAATGGGTGAAGAACATAAACCGGAAAAAAAGAAGCGGGTGTATCGCATTACGAAAAAGATTAAATTAGAAGAAAAAGATTAACAAATGCCTGAAAATAGGTCACCTCACATATTAAGTACATCAGCCAATTTATTAGGAATTTGCTTCATCGTATTAACTTCGCTAAAGAAATTAAACCTGGTAGATGATTCTATAATTGATGAATTTGCGGTAGTAGCAGTGATGCTTTTTATGACGAGTTGCATATTATCATTCATATCAATGCGAAGGGAAAGACAAGAAAGTCAGAACTTGGAAAAAGTTGCCGATTTTGTTTTTTTAACGGGCTTGGTCGTGCTATCTGTAGCCACTATTTTAATCGCCTTCAACTTAATCAAGTAATTTTGCCAGGTGTCATTTATTATTAACTGTATAAAGTGAAACCTCTATTTATTCTTCTTGTTGTTTATATAGCTTTGATGGCCTTTGGTGGCCATACCGCCTTTGATAAAGGCGATATTTTCGCAGGAAACATCGCGATGGCGGTGATGTTGCTATTTACTGCAATTGGGCACTTTAAATTTAAAACTTCCATGGCTGCAATGATTCCGCTATTTATACCAAAAAAAGTAGAAATTGTAATCTTTACAGGAATATTGGAAATTGCTTTTGCCGTTGGACTTTGTATTGAAAGTAGCCGCTATTATTCCGGAGTCGGTCTGATCGTTTTCTTATTGGCAATATTGCCAGCTAATATTTATGCTGCAAAACATCAAATTAACTATGAAAATTTATATCAACCGGGGCCAGGTGTAAAATATTTATGGTTTAGAATTCCTTTTCAGTTTTTCTTAATCGCCTGGGTTTGGTACTTTAGCATTCGCTAATAAAAATACCATGCCGAAGAATCCTATTCCTGTTACCGCAAATAATCCCGCTGGCGCTTTTAACCGCCTACTAACTGTTTTAGATACCTTACGTACGCAATGTCCGTGGGATAAAAAACAAACGATGGAAACCTTGCGCCACCTTACCATTGAAGAAACTTACGAGTTAAGTGATGCCATACTGGAAGGCGATTTAGAGGAAATCAAAAAAGAACTAGGCGATGTAATGATGCATTTAGTATTCTATGCAAGAATCGCTTCAGAAACCGACGCTTTCGATATTGTTGATGTTTTAAATGGTGTTTGCGATAAGCTGGTTAATCGTCATCCTCATATTTATGGTGATGTAGAAGTAGAAAACGAGGAAGACGTAAAAAGAAATTGGGAACAAATCAAACTAAAAGAAGGCAATAAATCGGTTTTAGCTGGCGTTCCAGCATCATTGCCCGCCTTGGTAAAAGCTGCCAGAATTCAGGAAAAAGCCCGCGGAGTTGGTTTCGATTGGGAAGACAAAAGTCAGGTTTGGGAAAAAGTTGAAGAAGAACTTCAGGAATTTAAAGCCGAATTTAATGTTGCAGATCAAACCGCAATAGATATAGACAAGGCAGAATCAGAATTTGGTGATGTGCTTTTTTCATTGATCAATTATGCCCGATTTATCAACATCAACCCTGAAAATGCTTTGGAAAAAACAAATAAAAAGTTTATCAAACGTTTTCAATACTTAGAAACCAAGGCAAAGGAAAATGGTAAAGCCCTGGCAGATATGACGCTGAGTGAAATGGATATTTATTGGAACGAAGCAAAGAAATTGTAGCATGAATTTAGGAGAAAACGAAGTACCGAAAAATCTAATTGGTATCATTACTTTTAATGTTACTGCAACGCAAACTGTTGATGGAGGTGTTATTCCGTGGATTAACATAAGCAAGGCAAATGAGGAAATCTTGAATCTGATAGATGCTGATGAAATAGTGATACCTGAACATGAAATTACTGTTGTTATCGATTACCCGCTAACAAGCCCAACATCTTTTCAGTTGTTTTCAGCTATCGGTTTCTCCCGGAAGTTATTACTGATAGAAATTAGAGAGCAGTTTTTAAGCCTAGCCAAAGCAAAAACATTAGATGTTTCAGCAATTGATTTGGTAGCCTTGGATGTTTACAGAACCAATTCTGGTAAAATCGAAATCACTTTGGATATTGATGTTTAAACAAAAGTTTAATGTAAATTAAAAACTAAACGCTCCTATGAAAAATTATCTTTTTTTAATTCTGTTTTTTCTATCAATTATTAGCTGTGTAAATAAACAACAGAAAAGTATTGAAAACATTAGTAAAAGGGAACAGGATGCTGTGAATAAGCAAACGGCTGATTTAGGCGAATTAATCGCATCCATTCCATTTGAAGTTAAAACAGACAATAAGGATTTTGAGAATGGAACGGCTCCTTGGGCAAGAATTGACAGCATAGATCAGCAACTTCCCAGGCTTATTGATGGAGACAAGAAGATAATCGAGCAGGAGGAGGTTACCCTGTTAATCGATTATCCTTTAACCAACGAATATCGAAATACTTTTTTCAGCAAAAATGGTTTTACAAGAAAACAGCTTCTTAAAATAGTTAGTGATACATATCATAAAATTTATGAGGAAGAGGAAGCATCTGCAAAAGTTAAGACCATACCCATCGAAAAAAGAAAGCAACTGATTAATAGAAATCAGACTGACGGAAAATATGGGATCTGGGGTCATGATATAGCGGATCTTGTACTGTCAGAAATCTCAATTTACAAGAATGCTAAAGGGAAAGTTTTCTTGGTATTGGGTATTGAATCATAATCTGCCAAAATGATCCATTAACATGATACCATTTTTCACCTTCCAATTTGGAAAATTAGGAAGTTAAGGAACGGGATAAAGAAAGCAATGTCATATTTTCGACAGAAGTGGAGAAATCTTAAAACCTGACAGATTTAGTAAAAAACACCATCAACATAATACCATTTACCCTCTTCGAATTTGAAGTTCGATTTTTCATGGAGCACATCAGTTTGAAATTTGTTATTCAAATAATAGGCCTTGAATTCAACTTTATCATACGCTGCTGATATAATTTCTAGCTTAAGCCATTTGGTATTTTCAGCACTTTTTAGATAAGCATCTTTCGAATTTCCTTTACGTTTACTGATGTGCGTGGTTTCGAAAAGGTAATCTGCATCTGCTATAACAAAGGCCGAATATCGAGAACGCATAAGCATCTCGGCGGTTGGCGCATTGGTGACTTTTAAATGGTATGGCTGGCAGCAATTTTCATATTCTAGTTTCGTTCCGCAGGGACAAATCATCATTTAGCTTTCGATTAACGAACAAATTTAGGATTAAATATTTCCTCTGCTAAAATTTCCGTAAAATTGCACTGAAAAATAATGAGGTATTTCTTTCACATTGCATATCAAGGACAGTACTTTAGCGGTTGGCAGAAACAGCCTGGCGTTAAGAGTGTACAAGAGGTTATTGAGCAAACCCTTTCTAAAATATTAAAGTTGCCAATTGCTATTAATGGCTGTGGAAGAACGGACGCACATGTTCATGCAAGCCAATTTTTTTTTCATGCAGACATAGAAAAAGCGATTGATTTTGATCTGCTTTACATATTAAATAAAGCGCTTCCCTATAACATTGCTGTGTTCGACATTATCAAAATGGAAGGCAAGCCACATGCCCGTTTTGATGCCGTTCAACGCAAGTACGATTATTTTGTACACACCTACAAAGATCCTTTTCTGAGTACTCAAAGTTCATTTTACCAGGTGAGCGATCTTAATTTTGACAAAATGAAAGCTGTGGTAAAGCTTCTGCCAAAATACAAAGATTACCGGGCTTTTTGTACGCATCCAGATAAGTATGAACATACCATTTGCAATGTAATGGAAGCCGATTTATCTGTAAATCCGAAAGGAGATCGTTTCCGGTTTCACATTGCAAGCAACCGTTTTCTGGGCAAAATGATTCGCATTACGATGGGTAAAATTCTAATGGTAGGTAAAAATGAGCTGAGTGTCGATGAGTTTGAAAATGACCTGATCACCCTGCAAGCATCAAAATTATCATTGCCAGCGCATCCTACAGGGTTATATTTATCAAAAGTAACCTACCCCTACCTAAACCTAGAACCTAGAACTGATTTTATTAGTCCGTTACTAGGAACTGAATGGATTTCAGTATAATTGTAGCATTTTGAATGTCAGTTTCGTTTTACCAATAAAACAAGAACAACAATCATGAAAACGCTTAGCTACATCCTCCTTTCAGTTTTATTAACTAGTTTCGGTTGCAAGAAAAAGAACCTAGAAACCAATTCAAGCATCGAATTTGCGTTGAACAAATCGCAGATGGTTAATTCTGCGAACGTCACAGTAACCAACATCACCGATAACCGATGTCCTCCTAATGCAGATTGTATTACCGCTGGTAAGGCTGAGGCGCAGCTCTCGTTAAAGGTTAATGGCGAAACCAAAGATTTAACGCTGTGCATTGGCGGAGATTGCAACAAAGCCGGCTTATCAGATCAACAAACTTTCAGTGTTGCAAGCGTAAATTACACTGTTAAACTTGTTGAAGTAAATCCATACAATACTTTTGAAAAAGTGGTTGTTCCAAAAACGGTAAAGCTGCAAGTAACAAAAATGTAATCTCGATTTAAGTCTATAAAAAAACCTTTAAGATTTAGAACTCTTAAAGGTTTTTTATTTGCATTCAGCTTAAAGCTTATCTAAGCGTCAATTTTGGCATATTTTGCATTACGCTCAATAAACTCCCTACGTGGGGCAACTTCATCGCCCATTAACATAGAGAAAGTATGGTCGCATTCTGCTGCACTTTCAATTGTGGCTTGCAATAAAGTACGGGTAGCAGGATTTAATGTAGTATCCCAAAGCTGCTCAGCATTCATCTCACCCAAACCTTTGTAACGTTGAATGTGTACACTATCTTCTTTACCAGCACCTTTTAAACGTTGTACAGCAGCATCGCGTTGTACGTCATTCCAGCAGTATTCAAATTCTTTACCTTTTTTAACCTGATAAAGAGGTGGTGATGCAATATAAACGTATCCTGCTTCAATTAAAGCCCTCATGTAACGATAAAAGAAAGTCAGGATCAACGTTGTAATGTGCGAACCGTCAATATCAGCATCCGTCATGATTACGATTTTGTGATAACGAAGTTTCGTCATGTTCAAAGCCTTATCATCTTCTGGCGTACCAATGCTTACGCCTATAGCCGTAAACATATTTTTGATCTCGTCGTTTTCGTAAATTTTGTGCTCCATCGCCTTTTCTACGTTCAAAATCTTACCCTTTAAAGGCAAAATAGCTTGAATGTTTCTATCACGACCTTGTTTAGCGGTACCACCCGCCGAGTCGCCCTCTACCAGGTAAATTTCACATTTTTCAGGATCACTGTCAGAGCAATCGGCTAGTTTTCCTGGCAAGCCAGAACCACCCATCACACTCTTACGCTGAACCATTTCACGAGCTTTACGAGCCGCAGCACGTGCCGTAGCAGCCAAAATAACCTTGTTGATGATCATTTTAGCTTCCTTTGGGTTTTCTTCCAAATAAGCACCTAAGGCCTCACCAACAGCGATATCCACAGCACCCATTACCTCACTGTTACCCAACTTAGTTTTGGTCTGCCCTTCAAATTGAGGCTCTTGAACCTTAACAGAAACTACAGCAGTTAAACCTTCTCTAAAGTCATCGCCGGTGATTTCCATCTTCAGGTTTTTCAACAATCCTGATTTATCAGCATAACTTTTTAAAGTACGTGTTAAACCTCTACGGAAACCGGCAATGTGCGTGCCACCTTCATGTGTGTTAATGTTATTTACATACGAGTGAACATTTTCCGAGTAACTGTCGTTGTATTGGAAAGCCAACTCAACAGGAACACCATTTTTTATGCCGTCAATATAAATTGGTTCAGGTAAAAACGATGCACGGGTACCATCTAAAAATGTAACGAACTCTTTTAAACCACCTTCAGATTGAAAAACTTCTGACAAAAATGAACCATCTTCCAACGTTTCACGCTCATCAGTAAGTGTTAATTTAATTCCTTTGTTAAGGAAAGCCAATTCGCGTAAACGACTGGCAAGAGTATCATATTTATATTCAGTAGTTTGCGTAAAAATAGTAGCATCCGGACTAAAAGTTACGATCGTACCACGTTTATCAGTAGTTCCAACTTCTTTTACATCATATTGCGGAACACCAATTTTATATTCCTGCATCCAAATTTTACCTTCGCGATGCACTTCTGCCTTCAAATCGGTAGATAATGCATTTACGCAACTTACCCCAACACCGTGTAAACCACCAGAAACTTTGTAAGTATCTTTATCAAATTTACCACCAGCGTGTAAAACCGTCATTACAATTTCAAGCGCCGATTTATTTTCTTTTGTATTAATACCAGTCGGAATACCACGACCATTATCTTCTACTCTGATCGAATTTCCTTCTAAAATTCTAACGTCAATAGTATCTGCATGACCGGCCAAAGCCTCATCAATCGAGTTATCTACAACTTCGTAAACCAAGTGGTGCAAACCTTTTACACCAGTATCACCTATATACATCGAAGGGCGCTTACGCACCGCTTCCAAACCTTCTAAAACCTGTATATTATCTGCCGAATAATTTGACTTTAAATCTTGTTCTTCGCTCATATATTAATTAAAAACTATAAGTATCAAAAATACGGAAATTTTGGCAATTAAACTAATATGTGGATAAGTTTTAAGACGTTAAAAACTTATCCATAAAACGGCTTATCGGGCATTTAAACGAGGATTTGGAAAGCAAAACCAGCTCTTCCGATGGATGTCAGTCCCGCTGTCCATTACAAGGCTCAATGAAGAATTGAGCGCTTTCCATTTTCATCGGGTTTAGGTGGCTAAAATCTGCAACTATTCATAACGAAATCCGAATAGATCGCGTCAAAAACATGAGACGTTCCTACGGAACGAAATACCAATTTTATATTTTTTTCTACCGAGGAGACGTCCCGATGGGACGAAGCAAGTGGTAAATAGCGGCAGTGCTGATATAACAACATTTCAATTTGGCTTAGTTTGTTTCTCACATTTAGCTAGTGATATTAGCCTTAATTGAGATACTAGAAAAGAAAGCAAGGCATTTTTCGTTCCATAGGAATTTTTCACGGTAAAAAAAAACACCAAATGATGTCGTTCCGTAGGAACGTTTTATTGGTAGAAAACGTTTTATCGGTAGAAAACATTTGATCAGGAAAAAACAAGCGAAGCATTCTTTCGTTCCGTAGGAACGTTTCCTGCAAAAAAAAACAATAATTTAATTCATATCCTTTGAAACGTTTCGTGAATCTTGAACCCTGCAACCACAAATTTAAGCACTACCAGTGCCACCTAAACCCGACAAAAGCGAGCACGAATCCCGATTTTTTTTATCGGGAGAAGTAAAGCGGCTGGCGGGACAAGCTTTAAAACAGAACACCACATTTGCTTTTCAAATAATAATTGACAACTAAACTTCGTTAAATCAACCTATAAACGATTATAATTGAAAAGTTTATGGGCAGAAACTATTTATTGCATACTTAATTATCATTTTTATCTTTGCTGAAATTTATTAAACAATAATGGAAAGAAGAACCTTTAAAACCTTTGGTTTATTTGCGACTGCTGCTTTAATTACAGCATTTTCTGCATGTCAAAACAAAGACGCTAAAACAACTGAAACTAAGAAAACAGATAGCACCACAGCAGCAGTAGCGCCGAGCGAAAAAATTGTTTACGTTAACTCTGATTCTTTATTAACTAAATACGAATACTTCAAAGATTTGAAAGTAAAATTTGAAGGTAAAACCAAAAATGCTCAGGCTGATATGCAGGCTAAAGGTCAGGCCTTTCAAAGAGAATTGGCTCAATACCAACAATCTGCTCAAACTTTATCTGCTGATCAACGCAAATCGACTGAAGAACGTTTAGGTCGTAAACAACAAGAATTACAAGCTTACCAACAAAATGCTGGTGCAGCTTTACAAAATGAGCAAGCAGCCGAAAACGAAAAACTTTATGATAAAGTTGCTGACTATTTAAAAGGTTATGCAAAAGAAAAAGGCTATAAAATGGTTTTAACCTACTCTAAAGGTAATAGCGCAATTTTATTTGCTGATGAAACTTTAGATGTGACTTCGGAAGTGATTAAAGGCTTAAACGCCCAATACAGCAAGAAATAAATTTTAAATAGATATATAAAAATGCCCCGATTCATCGGGGCATTTTTTTTGCTTAAATATTTATCATGGAAAACGATCACAAAGAATTTATGCGCATGGCGATTGCGCTATCAATACAAAATGTTACAGAAAGTATTGGCGGACCATTTGGGGCAGTGATTGTGAAGGATGGAAAGTTTGTTGCTGGCTCGGCCAATAAGGTTACTTCTACCAATGATTCAACAGCACATGCGGAAGTTTCGGCCATTCGTTTAGCCTGCCAGAAATTAAACACTTTCGATTTAAGTGGTTGTGTAATTTATACGAGTTGCGAACCTTGCCCGATGTGTTTAGGAGCCATTTATTGGTCGCGGATTGAAACAATTTACTTTGCAAACACTAAGGTTGACGCAGAAAATATTGGCTTCAGCGATAAATTTATTTACGAAGAACTGGAAAAGCCAATGGATAAACGGTCGTTACCTGTGGTACAAATGATGCGAGATGAAGCGATGCAAGCATTTAAACTCTGGGGCGATTCAGCAATGAGAATAGATTATTAAAAACCAGGTTCAGCAAAAAGCTGAACCTGGTTTCGCCGCCGATAATAAATTTTAGTTTGAATTTCTTCTATCATGTAAGCACTTAACACGTCAAATCTTGCAGTGTTTAGCATCCACAAATACATCCAAATCTCCTTGTCTTAAGGCCCTGTAATGATTTCCTAGATAAATAGACTTAAAGTTGAACTTAAAACATCAATCAAGAATTAAAAATTTAAGGAACAATTTTTGCAATAAATGCAATATGAATTACGAACAAAAAATAACGAGTGAAGTTGATTTCTGGAAATTTAAAATTTTACAAAAGCCATCACTTTTTAATAAGGTGACTAATTCTGTTCAAAAAAAAATTAACAGTTATATTCCTGATAAAGTTCACAATGCCATAACCATAGCGATAAAACAAATGGTTAAAGCCGTACTTTTTGGTTCTACATTTACCACTTCAAAACCATTAACAGATTTAACATTGATGCATCGAGAAGCATTAATCAAACAAAAAATTGAAAGCTATAAGAAAACAGGCGCAGCGGAAGGTGGAATTACGGGAGCTGGAGGATTCTTGATGAGCTTGGCTGATTTTCCTCTATTGCTGGGCATTAAAATGAAAATGCTTTTCGATATCGCTGCCGTTTATGGTTACGATGTCAAAGATTATCGCGAACGTTTATTTATCCTTCACATTTTTCAACTGGCATTTTCCAGCAAAGAAGAGAGCCAGAATATTTTTGTTAAAATGCAAGATTGGGATAATAAAGCACATCAACTTCCAACAAATATCGATGAATTTGACTGGCTCACCTTTCAGCAACAGTACCGAGATTATATTGACCTGGCTAAGCTGGCTCAAATGCTACCCTTTGTTGGTGCTGCAGTGGGTGCGGTTGCAAATTACAAATTGATCGATAAGTTGGGAAAAACTGCAATGATGAGCTATAGAATGCGCTTTTTCAGCATGCAGTATGCAACAATAAGTACCGAAGAAACCGACAATCGAGATTTGAGAATTAGTTAATCTTCATCTTCAAACAAACCACTAATTAAGTCGTCAGTCTCTCTCCGATCTTTTTTAGTTGGTCGGCCAGTTCCCCGATCTCGCTTTAAGTTAGGCGAGTGAAATGCTGATTTAAAAGCATGGGTTTCCTCTAGCGGTGTTAGATCTTTGTATTTAGTTAAGGCAGTTGGTGAATCTGTTCTGTTATAAGAAAAATCAACAACTTCAATCACTTTCTTCTCTATTCCTTTTGATACCTGATAAACATCGCCAATCTTCACGATAGCTGAAGGCTTTATATTTTGCCCTTTTAATTTCACACGGCCAGCTTTACAAGCTTCAGTAGCCAGGCTTCGAGTTTTAAACAACCTAATCGCCCACAAGTATTTATCTATCCTAAGTTTTTCCGTTTCCGCCATGATGCTTTGTTAATTGGTGTTGTTTACGAGGTGCATATCCTAAAATTCAAGTGTCTGACTTATAAAAACCAAAGTTAAACAACCTAAACTAAAAACGAAACCACCAACCTAATCAAAAAAAACCAAACACCTAAAAATCTAAAAAACCAAAAAAATTGAGTTATTTTGCGTAAAATTTAAAAACATCATGTATTCAGATTTAAAGAAATTAATTGAAGCCGCTTGGGAAGACAGAACTCTTTTAAAGTACAGCAACTATTGCGAAGCTATTGAAACCGTAATTTTAGGATTAGATAAGGGTGAAATTCGCGTTGCTGAACCAGTTTTGAACTCTTGGGGCATTAATGAATGGGTAAAGAAAGCGGTAATTTTATATTTCCCAATTCGCGAGATGAAGGAAATAAAAAGCGGACCATTTGTTTACCACGATAAAATGGACTTAAAAACCGATTACAAAGCAACTGGAGTTCGTGTAGTGCCAATGGCAAGTGCTCGTTACGGTTCGTTTTTGGCTAAGGGCGTAATCATGATGCCATCTTATGTAAATATTGGTGCATATGTTGATGAAGGTACAATGGTCGATACCTGGGCTACTGTCGGTTCATGTGCACAAATCGGAAAACGGGTTCACTTAAGCGGTGGCGTGGGTATTGGGGGTGTTTTAGAACCAGTACAGGCTGCTCCAGTAATTATTGAGGATGATGCGTTTTTAGGTTCAAGAGCCATTGTAGTGGAAGGTGTAAAAGTAGAAAGAGAAGCAGTCCTTGGTGCAAACGTGGTTTTAACTGCATCAACTAAAATCATCGATGTAACTGGCCCAACGCCTATCGAATATAAAGGTATTGTTCCAGCTCGTTCAGTTGTAATTCCAGGTAGCTATACTAAAAAATTCCCATCAGGAGATTATCAAGTTCCATGCGCTTTAATTATCGGTAAACGTAAAGAAAGCACAGATAAAAAGACTTCACTTAACGATGCGTTGAGAGAAAATAATGTAGCAGTATAGTAATTAGTTAAGAGTTGAAAGTGGAAAGTAACATGATGCAAGAAAATCGCAAAAGTTTGATTTCTCTGCAAGAGAACTTTCAACTTTCAACTTTAAACATTAAACTCCGAATTGGTTTCGACGGTAAACGGGCCGCGAATAATTTAACGGGGTTAGGCAATTATAGCCGATCGTTAATTGAAGCCTTATCCGAACAATTTCCTGAAAATCAATACCTCGTTTATTCGCCAAAAGTAAAATCTTCAAGGCAGATAGATGCTTTTTTCGAAGCGGAAAACATCAAGCTAAAACTGCCAATAAACGGTACTTTTTTGTGGCGCTCACTAAATATTCTGAAAGATTTACTGAGAGATAAAGTTCAGATTTTCCATGGCCTAAGTCATGAAATTCCTTTCGCTATTCAGCATACAAAAATCAAATCCATTGTTACGATTCACGATTTAATCTTCCTACGTTATCCGCTGTACTATAAATTTATCGATCGGAAATTGTACGAATGGAAGAGCAGATCTGCCTGTGAAAGAGCTAATCAAATCATCGCAATAAGCGAAAAAACGAAGGCTGATATCATTGAATTTTATGGCATAAATCCTGGAAAAATTGAAGTCATTTATCAAAGTTGCAATGATAGCTTTAAAACGGCCTTTCCTCAAACTACGCTTGATAAAATCCGAACCACTTATAAACTACCGCAGAAATACTTACTAAATGTTGGTACCATTGAAAATCGGAAAAATCTCAAACTGATTGTCCAAGCATTGAAAGATGTTAACGAGGAATATAAGTTGGTAGTTATAGGAAAGAAAACAGCCTATTTTAAAGAAGTAGAAAAGGAAATTAAGCTTTTGGGATTGAGCAACAGAATTATTTTCCTTAAAAACATCCCTTTTGCAGATTTGCCAGGCATCTACCAAATGGCTAGTGTATTCGTTTACCCCTCTTTTTATGAAGGCTTTGGGATTCCCATTATCGAAGCCCTGTATTCTGGAATACCCACAATTGCGGCGAGTGGTTCTTGTTTGGAAGAAGCTGGCGGGCCAGACAGTATTTATGTCAACCCCAATGATCCCGAAGGTTTATCAGCAGCAATAACTAGGGTCCTATCATCTTCAACTTTACAAAACGAGATGAAAGAAAAAGGGCTGGAATTCGTTCAAAAATTCAACAGCCCTTTGGTAACGCGGCAATTAATGAATTGCTATCAAAAAGTTTTAAGCTAATTATTTAGCGGCAAGTGCATTTGGCGGATACTGCGCCAAAATCTCTCTTACGCCTGTATACAATCTTTCTTCTCGTTTATTTAAATTATCAAGGTTAAAGCCAGAGCCTCTTCCATGCCAAAATAATATTTTTTTGTTGGGATCTAAAAAGTCGATAATGATGGTCCCTTCTATATATTGGTTAACATAAGTTGGACCACCGCCCCAACCCCAGCCTCCCCAGCCACCACGCCAGCCCCAGCCGCCGCCCCAACCCCAACCACCAAAGCCAGAGTTGTACATGTCAGTTTTTTCTCTTCCTACCACAACAAGGTTTACCAGCATACTCGGTTTATCAGCTTTAACAAATCCTTTTGCGTTCATTTCAGCTTCTACGGCTGCCATCAATCTACGTTTATCAAGATTATTAAGCCTTACTCGCTCAATTCCTTTGTCGTAGAAGTTATAAGTTTTGTAAGCGGTGAAATCTACGTTTTTATCGTAGTCGGATGCTGTCCTAAGACTCGAACATCCTGTTAATGCCAATACAACTGTAAATAGCATTAGTAGTGTTTTAAATGTTTTCATTTGTGCGTTGTTTTTATTTGAATAACCTGAAATAAATATAGTGATTTTGTATGTACAAAAATACTGAGATCAATAATTTTACATTTTTATTGTCAATTAAAAAACGAATAAATATTGATTTAGTTTTAGCTTATAGCGCTTAGCTTTAGGATATTATGAAAATTTAACATTTGATAGAAAAAGCTAACTTTGCAGTATGCTAAAAGATGAAATTAATAGAGCCTTAGAAGTGATTAAAAACGGCGGAGTAATCCTCTATCCTACTGATACCATTTGGGGTTTAGGCTGCGATGCAACGAATGCTGATGCAGTAGAAAAACTGCTTAAAATCAAGAATCGGCCAGCAGAAAAAAGCCTGATTGTGCTTTTGGATGTGGACAGCAAGCTTCAAAGCTACGTTAAAGAAATTCCTGAGGTGGCCTATGATTTAATTGAATACGCAGAAAACCCCTTGACAATCATTTTTTCTGATGCAAAAAATTTAGCTCCAAATGTGATCAACACAGATGGAAGCGTGGGTATTCGTATAGTTAAACACGATTTCTGTACGCCCCTTATTCAGCGGTTTAGAAAGCCTGTAGTATCAACATCAGCGAATATAAGTGGCAAACCATCACCACAGTTTTTCGATGATATCGACCCTGAAATTATCGAAGCTGTTGATTATGTGGTAGACTTTCAGCAAGAAGACCGCAGCATCAAAAAACCATCTACTATCATGAAACTCACGCCAAGCGGTCAATTTGAATTTATCCGCAAGTAAATTTTAGTACTTTTGTAACCTATTTAAATCGCCTTCGCCCCTAAGTTTTCAGGGATGTATGTGTATATGCTAATCCCAAATGATCAGGATAGCATGACGATTTCAAAACTATGCAGCAACATCTTCAAAACCCAATTTTTAAAACACTATCTGCCATTGCGGATAAAAATAACACCGAAGCCTATGTTATTGGGGGTTTTGTGAGGGATTTATTTTTAAACCGACCTTCGAAAGATATCGATGTGGTTGTGGTTGGCAGTGGCATTGAATATGCCGAAGCCGTTGGTAAAAAGCTAAATAGCAAAGTGGCTATTTTTAAAAACTTTGGCACTGCAAATATTAAATATCAAGATTTAGAAGTCGAATTTGTTGGGGCGAGAAAAGAATCTTACCGATCAGATTCCAGAAAACCCATTGTAGAAGATGGTAGTTTAGAAGATGATCAACTCCGCAGAGATTTTACGATCAATGCCTTGGCCATTAATTTAAACGCCAATCATTTTGGCGAACTGTTAGATCCATTTAATGGAGTCAGAGATTTAGAGAACAAGCTCATCCGTACGCCATTGGATCCAGAAGTAACTTTTTCTGATGATCCATTACGTATGATGAGGGCTATTCGCTTTGCCGCTCAATTGAATTTTGATATAGATCCGGCTGCCTTAAACGCAATTAAAACGCAGAAAAAAAGAATTAGTATTGTTTCCAAAGAGCGAATTACGGATGAAATGAATAAAATCATTTTATCACCCGTTCCTTCTATCGGTTTTAAACACCTGTTTGACACCGGACTGCTGGAGATTATCTTCCCTCAAATGGCCCAGCTTTATGGTGTAGAAATTATTAAAGGAAAAGGACATAAAGATAACTTTTACCATACGCTTGAGGTATTAGATAACATTTGCGCAAACACTGATGATTTGTGGCTACGCTGGGCTGCAATTCTGCATGATATTGCCAAGCCCGCTACCAAACGTTTCGAAGAAGGCCACGGCTGGACGTTTCATGGCCATGAAGATAGAGGAGCGAAAATGGTTCCGAAAATCTTTGCTCAGCTTAAGCTTCCATTGAACGAAAAAATGAAATTCGTGCAAAAGCTCGTTCAATTACATTTGCGTCCGATTGTTTTAGCCCAAGAAACGGTGACCGATTCTGCAGTGAGAAGACTTTTATTCGATGCTGGTGAAGAAATTGAAAGTTTAATGATGCTGTGCAATGCTGATGTTACCACCAAAAACGAATATAAAAAAACCAAATACCGAAGAAATTTTGAACTGGTTAAGATAAAGCTGAAAGATGTTGAGGAACGTGATCAACTTCGCAACTGGCAACCACCAATAACCGGACTTGATATTATGGAAACTTTTGGTTTACCAGCAGGTAAAGAAGTGGGGCTAATCAAAAATGCGATACGCGAAGCTATCCTCGAGGGAGAAATCAAAAATGATTACGATGAAGCATATCACTTTATGCTAAATCAAGCAAAACAAATGGGTTTAAATCCTGTTAATAAGTAATTTAATGCCCATACATTAATTAAACGCAACCTTTTTATATTTTTTGTTGTTTGTGGTAATATAAATTAACTTTATTTTTACGGTTCCAAAATACAATAATGGCTATTTATAAATTTAGAATTACTTTCGAAGATTTTGATGATGTTGTGAGAGAGATCGACATTAAATCAAACCAAACTTTTGAAGACCTGCACAAGGCTATTCATAAATCTACTGGTTACAATGCCGAGAAACCATCATCATTTTACGTAAGTACTGATAATTGGCTAAAAGGTGATGAAATTGCCTACCTACCCAATGAGAGGAAAAAAGACCGGGTGGTTTTAATGGAAAATTCTAAGTTAAGTGGTTTTATTGAAGATCCTCATCAAAAATTTTATTACATCTATAATTTCGATCGACCGTACGATTTTCATGTAGAATTAGTGAAAATAGTTTTAGATCCTGACCCGAATATCGAATATCCGTTTTTAGCGAAGAGTACTGGTGAGGCTCCTAAAATCATGGAGCAAAATGGTCCGCAATCGGTTGACCCTCGAGGTGCTGTTGCAGCAGCAAGTGAATTTGATTTTTTAAATGAAATGAACTTTGTTCCAGAAGATACAGACGAATTGGAAGCAATGGGTGAAATGGGAATCAATGAGAAAGAATCAGATGATGATGAAGAAAGTGAAGATGATGAATTTGGTGACGAATTCTCTGACGGAGATAACTTCGATGATGATCAAAAAGAGGATTATTAATCTATCCCATAATTAAAGTAAACTTAAAGCTGTCAAATATTTAAATTTGACAGCTTTTGTTTTTAAATCCAGTTTATGCCGAATAAAAAGACGCTAATATCTATCGTTGGTCCAACCGCTATTGGAAAAACAGCTTTGGCTATTCAAGTTGCTCAACACTTTAATACCGAAATTATCTCGGCAGATTCTCGTCAGTTTTTTCGGGAGATGGAGATTGGTACCGCAAAACCTTCAAGTGATGAACTTGCTGCCGCAAAACATCATTTCATCAATTCACATTCTATTACTCAGCTGTTCAGCACTGGCGATTTTGAAGTGGAAGGCCTGCAAAAGCTAGCTGAAATTTTCGATCAGCATCACACAGCAATCATGGTCGGCGGATCTGGCTTATATGTGAATGCATTAATTAATGGTTTGGATGAAATGCCAGAAATTGATTTATCTATACGAGAAAAATTAAATAAACAATTTGAAATAGAAGGTTTGAGTAGCATTCAGGAGCAACTGTCCATTCTAGATCCCGAATATTTTGCAAAGGTGGATCAAAACAATCCGCAGAGAATGATCAGAGGCCTGGAAGTATTTTTATCCACTGGAAAAAAACTTTCGTCCATGCTTTCTGCTACAAAGAAAGTACGTACGTTTAATATGATTAAAATTGGCTTGAATACCGACAGAGCCTTTTTATACGATCGAATTAATCAGCGTGTTGATCAAATGATTGATAATGGCCTGGTAGAGGAAGTGAAATCTTTAAGGAGCTTCAGAAAATATAACGCTCTTAACACCGTTGGTTACAGTGAAATTTTCGACTATCTGGATGGCAAAATCGAATTAGACGATGCCATTAATGCAATTAAACAAAATACACGTCGCTTCGCAAAAAGACAGTTGACTTGGTTTCGTAGAGACGAAGAGATAAAATGGTTCGAGCCCAACGATACGGAAAATGTAATTAACTATATTGAAGGTAGATTATAAACAAAAAAGGATTCACATATGGTGAATCCTTTTTTGTAGAAGTCGATTATTTATCGGGGAACTTCACACCTCTATATTTCGTAATATCAATCGAAGGAATGGTAGAATTGTATTTGCTATTAATGGCATCAATAAACACATTTGCAATTACCGCGTTTCCTCTCGGGGTAAGGTGAACACCATCCAATGAAAATGCGCCACCAGTGATAAAAGCAGAATTAATATTAATTCCCTGAATAGCGATACCAGCTTTAACCATATTTAAATAAGTGTAAGTGTCAGCTACAGCTAAACCTTTACTATTAGCAAGCGATTTAATTGTACTGTTATAGCTGTTTACATAATCTTTAACGCGTATAATCTCATCTTTATCCAATACCCAATTATTAGCAATTGGATTTCTTGGATCCAGCCCATAAGGAATTGCTCCCGTACCAAATAAGCCAGCAGTTTGGAAAGGTAAACGAATCAAATCTTCGCTGGTAGCGGCTCTAACACCAGTTCCGGTTTGAATAAATACTGCAACCGCAGCAGGATTTATCGCCTTTGCAGCTGCTAATAAGGCAGGCACGGTTACCGTATTAAAGTAAGGTACAGCCGTAACATCTGGAATAGTTCCTACCACCCCTTTTTGACCGCCAGCAGTTAATGCATTAACCAAATTAGAATACAACATTGAAAATGTGGCTTTATCCGTTAACACATTTGTTGCATCAGTAGTTACACCTCCATTTGTAGCCCAGCCCAAAGCATCGTTATTTCCTAACCATAAAGAGAAAAAGCTGTGATTTCTACCCTGGATAAACTGAAAATATGTTGTTGCTCCTACTTGTGTATCACTGAGTAAACGCTCCATATACATATTTGCAGCACTGTAAGGAGCCGCAAAAGCCAAATCAACACGCATTCCCGGTATGCCCAGGTTCTGAACTTCTCCGGTATACTTTGCCAAGTGGGTCGCATCGCGATAAGCAAGATTCGTGGTAACATTTGCCAGAGTTGGACTTCCATTTACCAAAGCCGATAAGGTTAAATATCCAGAACCATTTGCTTGAGCATCAGCGAAAAATGGCGAGGTGAAAGCTCCACCACCCACAGTAGCCATTTGTGCAGCCAATAAATTCGGATAGGCTACTTTTTGCCCCTCGAGGTAAAGGCCACCGTCTGCAAAACCAGCAGTGAGTGAATTCCCAACAGCAATATATTTACTGAAATTTGCTTGCCCCGCGGTGGTGCCTGCAGGCGTTTCAATTTCTGGCTTACATGAAGCTGCGAATAAAACAACGGCAGCGAAAAGACTATTTAATATATATTTTTTCATTTAAATTTCTCCTACCACTTATAAGTTAATGAAAGACCAGGCGCATAAACTAACGTTTTGAAAGTACCATCTAAACCAGTTTCTATATTTTTTTGCTTACGCGATTGAACATCTTCAAAGAAAAACGAAGCATTTACTTCAAAACGGCTTGTCGGTGCATAGCCTACACCAGCACTTAGAATATAACGATTTGCGTCTGGAGCTTCTGGCGTAACATATCCATCCTGGACAGGAGAAAATGCATAACCCACACCGGCTCTTAATGATACTTTTTCAGATGCTTTGTGATTTACACCTAATTTAAACGAAGATCCATCACGATAATTACGGGCAGATTTCGTATCGGCCAAAGCAGAAGTATTCACAGCATAATCAAAAGCCAATTCCTCGTAAATCCTCCACTGTACCCAACTCGCATCAAACGCAAGAGTGGTACTTTTTGAAAGTGGAATACCAATACCTAGAGTCGTTGTAGATGGCAATGGCAATTCTGCATTAAAAGTATTTCCGGCTGGGAACGATGACCTTAATGACTCGGGAACATCAAAAGTTGCCGATCCACCCTCCAATTTGGTAATCACCTTTGATTTATGAACCACCGCAAAGGTAATATTGCTTAATGTGTTAATGTATAAACCTGCATTCCACCCATAACCGCTTCCAGTTCCTTCTAAAGTGGCATGACCGGAGCGTCCGTCAGGATAATTCACAGGCAACTCCCTTTGTAAATTAACATCTCCGTGGTTATAAACGAAGCCTGCTCCAACACCAATCCGATCGGTAATTTTAATACTTAAGGTAGGTTGAAAATAGATTGCCTTCAGGTTTAATGATGTTAATGCATATCTGCCAGACCAATCATTACCCCAGTCTACCAAACCTCCAAATGGAGTATAAACACCTAAACCAAACTTCCATTTATTTGATTTCGGCCCCCAAACGGCATAAGCTTCAAAAGGCGGTGCAATTTTATTTTTAACGTTTTCAGTGATGTTTGAGCCGTTTTGTTTAAAAGCAGATTTAAAAAGTAACGGATTAACTCCCGCAGAAATAGAATTTTTTTCTAAAAAAGTAACAGCTCCGGGATTGAAGAATACAGAAGCTTCGTCTAAAGCCAGTGCCGACCCGGCGCCAGCCATTCCTATTTGTTTTTGTCCCTGTAAATTGACCTGGAAACCTTGTCCCAGCACCCATAGCGGAGCAGAAAATAATAAGGCTAATAAAAGTTTTCTCATAGTTTAATATATGGTTATAGCAGAAATGCCTACTATGCTAACATAGCAAGCAAAAATTTGTTTTTAAGATGACCTTGAAAACTTTGCAGGTTACGCTTGCGCGGTAGGCCCTCCAAAACCCATCGGAAACGGCGGTTCCTCTTGCGTTTTGATTCTACCATTTACCGCTTCAAACTTCTGGATATTATCATCCAAAGCAACAAGTAATCGCTTGGCGTGTTCTGGCGTTAAAATAATTCTTGATTTAACTTTTGCCTTCGGAATTCCTGGCATTACACGTATGAAATCCAATACAAATTCGGTATTGGAGTGTGTGATAATGGCAAGATTCGAAAAAATTCCTTCAGCAATTTCTTCAGATAGCTCTATGTTTAATTGATTTTCGTTTTGTTGTTCTTCCATGACGTGGTAAATTTTGCACTGTTCTTAATAGAGCATTTAAAGGTAATATTTTATCATTAAGACTAAAAAAATATTTAAAACAAAAAGGGCTGCTTCAAATAAATGAAACAGCCCTTTTAAAAATATGAAGTTTATTATGCCTCTACTTCTTCTTGTTTCGAAGCCAATAACTTATCGTATTCTTCTTGAGAACCAACAATGATTCTTTCGTAACCACGTACACCAGTACCTGAAGGGATCAAGTGACCAACGATCACGTTTTCTTTCAAGCCTAACATGTTATCGCGTTTACCTGCAATCGCCGCCTCATTTAATACTTTCGTAGTTTCCTGGAACGAAGCCGCAGAAATGAACGATTTAGTACCTAATGATGCACGTGTAATACCTTGTAAGATAGAACTTGCTGTTGCTGGTCTTGCATCTCTAACCGTGATCTGTTTTAAATCTTTACGTTTCAATTGAGAATTTTCGTCTCTTAATCTACGCAATGATACAATTTGACCTGGTTTTAAATCTGTCGAGTCGCCTGCATCTTCCACAACTTTCTTGTCGTACATCGCATCGTTCTCTTCTGCAAAATCCCAACGATCTACAGCGTTATTTTCTAAGAAAATAGTATCGCCTGGATCTTCGATGTGAACTTTCTGCATCATTTGGTGAACAATTACCTCAAAGTGCTTATCGTTAATTTTTACACCTTGCAAACGGTAAACCTCTTGAATACCATTTACTAAGTATTCTTGAACCGCTGCCGGGCCTTTAATTGATAAGATATCTGCAGGAGAGATTGAACCATCTGATAAAGGCATACCTGCTTTCACAAAGTCATTATCCTGTACAAGGATGTGTTTCGACAATGGAACAAGGTATTTTTTAACTTCACCATCTTTAGATTCGATTGTAATCTCACGATTACCACGTTTAACACCACCTAAAGTTACTACACCATCAATCTCAGTTACTACAGCTGGGTTTGAAGGATTACGAGCCTCAAATAACTCCGTTACACGAGGCAAACCACCTGTAATATCTCGGGTTTTACCAGTTGCACGAGGAATTTTAGCGATAATCTGACCAGTTTGAATCGCTTCGCCTTCATCAACTGAAACGTGAGCACCTACTGGAATGTTATAACCTTTGATAAATTCACCTTTCTTATCTACAATTTGAACAGAAGGGTTTTTAGTTTTATCACGTGTATCAATAATTACTTTTTCACGGTGACCAGTTTGCTCATCTGATTCTTCACGGAAGGTAACACCTTCAATAATAGCATCAAACTGTGCTTTACCTGCAAATTCCGAAAGGATAACCGCGTTGTATGGATCCCACGAACAAATTTTATCACCTTTAGATAATTTATCTCCTTCTTTTACGAACAAGAAAGCACCATAAGGAATGTTGTTGGTAACAATCACTCTGCCTGTACCTGGCTCAACAATTTTAAACTCACCTGAACGACCCAATACTACTTGTACTGTACCATCTTCAGTTTGCGTATCAACTGTACGGATATTCTCGAATTCGATAACACCATCAAACTTAGCAACAATGTTTGATTCTGCAGCAATGTTTGATGCAGTACCACCCACGTGGAAAGTACGAAGTGTTAACTGTGTACCCGGCTCACCGATTGACTGTGCTGCAATTACACCTACTGCCTCACCTCTTTGGACACGTTTACCAGATGCTAAGTTACGGCCATAACATAATGCACAAACACCACGTTTAGCTTCGCAAGTTAATACTGAACGAATTTCAATACCTTCTAAAGGCGATTCTTCGATCAATTTAGCAACTTCTTCATTAATATCTTCGCCAGCACCTACTAACAATGTATTATCCAAAGGATTGTATACATCATGTAATGAAGTACGACCTAAAATTCTATCAAATAATGGTTCAACGATATCTTCCTGATCTTTTAAGGCAGTAGTATACATACCTCTTAAAGTACCACAGTCGTTATCGTTAACGATCATATCTTGAGCAACGTCATGTAAACGACGAGTTAAGTAACCCGCATCCGCCGTTTTTAAAGCCGTATCCGCCAAACCTTTACGAGCACCGTGAGTAGAGATAAAGTACTCTAATACCGATAAACCTTCTTTAAAGTTTGATAAGATCGGATTTTCAATGATATCACCACCTGAACCTGATTTTTGAGGTTTCGCCATCAAACCACGCATTCCGCAAAGCTGACGAATCTGCTCTTTAGATCCACGTGCTCCTGAATCAAGCATCATGTAAACTGAGTTAAAACCTTGGTTATCTGACGATAACTGAGTCATAACGAAAGTAGTTAACCTGTTGTTGATACGAGTCCAGATATCGATAATCTGGTTGTAACGTTCGTTGTTGGTAATGAAACCCATGTTATAGTTGTTTCTTACCTCTTCAACTTCAGCTGCAGCTTGCTCTAATAAAGTATGTTTTTCTACCGGGATGTTTACGTCTTGTAAGTTGAACGATAAACCGCCTTGGAAAGCCATTTTGAAACCTAATTCTTTGATATCATCTAAGAATTGAGAAGCACGGGCCATACCAGTCATTTTCACTACTTCACCGATAATATCTCTTAACGATTTTTTAGTTAATAATTCGTTGATATAACCTACCTCTTCAGGCACCAATTGGTTAAATAATACTCTACCAACAGTAGTTTCAGTTAATTTATTAACGATAGAACCATCGTTTTGCTTAACATTTACCCTTACTTTGATGAAAGCATGAAGATCTAATTCTTTCTCATTGTAAGCAATAATTACTTCCTCTGGAGAATAGAAATTAGAATCCTGTCCTTTTACTACTCTTGTATCATCGGTTCTACGGCCTTTAGTAATATAATAAAGACCCAAAACCATATCCTGAGAAGGTACTGTAATTGGTGTACCATTTGCAGGGTTTAAGATATTGTGTGCAGCCAACATTAATACTTGGGCTTCCAAAATTGCCGCGTTACCTAGTGGTAAGTGGACAGCCATCTGGTCACCATCAAAATCGGCGTTGAATGCAGTACACACTAATGGGTGTAACTGGATCGCTTTTCCTTCAATTAATTTTGGTTGGAAAGCCTGAATACCCAATCTGTGTAATGTAGGTGCACGGTTTAATAATACCGGGTGACCTTTCAATACATTTTCTAAGATATCCCAAACTAATGGATCTTTTCTATCAACGATTTTCTTTGCAGATTTAACTGTTTTTACCACACCACGCTCAATCATCTTACGAATAATGAACGGTTTGTAAAGCTCAGCAGCCATATCTTTAGGAATACCGCACTCGTGTAATTTAAGGCTAGGCCCTACAACAATTACCGAACGAGCTGAATAATCCACACGTTTACCTAATAAGTTCTGACGGAAACGACCTTGTTTACCTTTCAAAATATCTGAAAGTGATTTCAAAGCACGGTTACCTTCAGTTTTTACCGCGTTAACTTTACGTGAGTTATCGAATAACGAATCTACAGCTTCCTGTAACATACGTTTCTCGTTACGTAAAATTACCTCTGGTGCTTTAATCTCGATCAAACGTTTTAAACGGTTGTTACGGATAATTACACGACGGTATAAATCATTTAAATCTGAAGTTGCAAAACGACCACCTTCTAATGGAACTAAAGGACGTAATTCTGGTGGAATAACCGGAACGATTTTAACAATCATCCACTCAGGGCGATTCTCAATACGTGTATTAGCACCACGGAAAGCTTCAACAACCTGAAGACGTTTTAAAGCCTCATTTTTACGTTGTTGAGAGGTTTCGTTAGCAGCCTGGTGACGTAAATCATAAGACAAAGTATCTAGATCAATACGCTTTAATAAATCTTCTAATGCTTCAGCACCCATTTTGGCGATGAATTTATTAGGATCTTTATCGTCTAAGTATTGGTTCTCTTTAGGTAATTTATCTAAGATATCTAAATATTCTTCTTCCGTTAAGAAGTCCATATAATTGATACCTTCTTCGGCCATTAAGCCTGATTGAATAACTACGTAACGCTCGTAATAGATAATTAAATCTAATTTTTTAGTAGGTAAACCTAATAAATAACCGATTTTGTTTGGTAACGAACGGAAATACCAGATGTGTGCAACAGGAACCACCAAAGCGATGTGTCCCATACGCTCACGACGTACTTTCTTCTCTGTTACCTCAACACCACAACGATCACAAACAATACCTTTATAACGGATACGTTTGTATTTACCGCAATGACATTCGTAATCTTTTACCGGACCAAAAATACGCTCACAGAACAAACCATCACGCTCAGGTTTGTAAGTACGGTAGTTAATGGTTTCCGGTTTCAACACCTCACCGCTTGAACGTTCCAAAATAATTTCTGGAGACGATAAGCTAATCGTGATTGATGTGAAATTGCTTTTTAATTTATTATCCTTTTTGTAAGACATATCTCTTTCTTTAATGATCGAAGGATTGAGTGATTGAATGATTGAATGACAGTTACCCATCATTCACTCATTCACTCATTCTTTCATTCAATTAGTCTAACGTAATATCTAAACCTAAACCACGTAACTCGTGAACCAATACGTTAAACGATTCTGGAACACCTGGAGTTGGTAGGTTTTCACCTTTAACAATGGCTTCGTAGGTTTTTGCTCTTCCGATTACATCATCCGATTTAACGGTTAAGATCTCCTGAAGAATATTAGCTGCACCGAATGCCTCTAATGCCCAAACCTCCATCTCACCAAAACGCTGACCACCAAACTGGGCTTTACCACCCAATGGCTGTTGTGTAATTAATGAGTATGGTCCGATTGAACGGGCGTGCATCTTATCATCAACCATGTGACCTAATTTCAACATGTAGATAATACCTACAGTTGTAGTCTGATCGAAACGCTCGCCTGTTAAACCATTGTATAAGTAAGTTTTACCTGAAGCAGGAACGCCGGCTTTAGCAATCCACTCTTCTACCTCTTGGTGTGTAGCGCCATCAAAAATTGGAGTTGCGAATTTCACACCCAATTCCTGACCTGCCCAAGCCAAAATAGTTTCATAGATCTGACCAAGGTTCATACGTGAAGGTACACCCAGTGGGTTCAACACAATATCAACCGGAGTACCATCAGCTAAGAAAGGCATATCTTCATCACGAACAATACGTGCTACAATACCTTTGTTACCATGGCGACCCGCCATTTTATCACCTACTTTTAATTTACGTTTTTTAGCAACATAAACTTTTGCCATTTGTACAATTCCCGATGGAAGCTCATCACCTACACTAATCGCAAATTTATCGCGTTTGTAAGCTCCAAGTTCTTCGTTAACACGGATACCGTAGTTGTGAAGCAACATTTTAATCATCTCGTTTTTGTCATCATCAGTCGTCCATTTGTTAGGGCTGATGTGCGCAAACTCAAGATCTGCTAAAATTTTCTGAGTAAATTTAGCGCCTTTAGGTACTAATAATTCTTTGTAAATATTAAATACACCTTGAGATGTTTTTCCATTTACAATAGTGAATAATTTGTCTACTAATTCTGCTTTTAACTTCTCAGTAATGTTATTATAGCTCTTATCTAATTTCTCAATTGCCGATTTTTCTTCAGCTTTTGTAGTTTTCTTAGCACGGCTGAATAACTTAGTATCAATTACCACACCTTGAATTGAAGGAGGAGTTTTTAAAGACGCATCTTTAACATCACCTGCTTTATCTCCAAAGATTGCACGTAGTAATTTCTCTTCTGGTGAAGGATCAGATTCTCCTTTTGGAGTGATCTTACCAATTAAAATATCACCTTCTTTTACATCAGCACCAACACGGATAATACCGTTTTCATCTAAGTCTTTTGTAGCCTCTTCAGAAACGTTCGGGATATCTGGTGTTAATTCCTCTTCTCCACGTTTAGTATCACGTACTTCTAATTCAAACTCTTCAATATGCAATGAAGTGAAAACGTCATCACGAACAATACGCTCGTTGATTACAATCGCATCCTCAAAGTTGAAACCCTGCCAAGGCATGAAAGCCACTTTCAAGTTTCTACCCAATGCCAATTCACCGTTTTCTGTTGCGTAACCTTCGCAAAGCACTTGTCCTTTAGTAACTTTCTGACCTTTCTTAACGATTGGTTTTAAGTTGATACAAGTATTCTGGTTGGTTTTTTTGAACTTAATTAAACGGTAAGTTTTGCTATCACCTTCAAATGAAACTAAACGATCATCCTCGTTACGCTCATATTTAATAGTGATTTCGTTAGCATCTACATATTCAACAACACCATCACCTTCAGCGTTGATCAATGTTCTTGAGTCACGGGCAACGCGACCTTCCAAACCTGTACCAACAATTGGTGCCTCAGGACGTAACAATGGTACGGCCTGACGTTGCATGTTCGATCCCATCAAAGCCCTGTTCGCATCATCATGTTCCAAGAACGGAATTAACGAAGCAGCAATTGAAGTAATCTGGTTAGGTGCAACGTCCATTAAGTCTAATTTCTCAGGCTCAATAATCGGGAAGTCACCCTCATAACGTGCTTTAACGCGTGGTGTTATAAAGTTACCTTTATCATCATATTCTGCATTAGCCTGAGCGATGGTTTTACCATCTTCATCTTCTGCAGATAAATAAATAACGTCTGAATCAACCACTACCTTACCATCTTCAACACGTTTGTATGGTGTTTCGATGAAACCTAAATTATTGATTTTTGCATGCACACAAAGTGATGAAATTAAACCAATATTTGGTCCCTCAGGAGTTTCGATAGTACATAAACGACCGTAGTGAGTGTAGTGAACGTCACGTACCTCGAAACCAGCTCTTTCACGTGATAAACCACCTGGGCCTAAAGCTGATAAACGGCGTTTGTGTGTAATCTCTGCTAATGGATTCGTTTGATCCATAAACTGAGACAACTGATTTGTACCAAAGAAAGAGTTGATCACTGATGATAACGTACGGGCGTTAATCAAATCAGTTGGTGTAAACACCTCGTTATCGCGAATGTTCATACGCTCACGGATTGTTCTAGCCATACGGGCTAAACCAACACCAAATTGTGCGTACAACTGCTCACCTACCGTACGTACACGACGGTTTGATAAGTGATCAATATCATCCACTTCTTCTTTTGAGTTGATCAATTTGATCAAATATTTAACAATAGCGATAATATCTGCTTTTGTTAAAACTTTAACCTCATCAGGAGTATTCATTTTCAATTTACGGTTGATGCGGTAACGACCAACATCACCTAAATCGTAACGTTTATCCGAGAAGAATAAACGATCAATGATACCACGAGCAGTTTCCTCATCAGGTGGTTCCGCGTTACGCAAAGCACGATAGATGTTTTCAACAGCTTCTTTCTCTGAGTTAGAGGTATCTTTTTGTAATGTATTATAAATAATGGTATAATCTGCCTGACTAGCGCCATCTTCTTTTGATAAGATGATGCTTTTCACGCCAGCTTCGATAACCATATCAATGTGTTCGTCTTCTAAAACGGTTTCTCTTTCAAGAATCACTTCATTACGGTCGATAGAAACTACCTCACCTGTATCTTCATCTACAAAATCTTCAACCCATTTCTTTAAAACTCTTGCAGCCAGTTTACGACCGATATATTTCTTTAAACCTGATTTACTAACTTTTACTTCGTCAGCAAGATCAAAAAGTTCTAAGATGTCTTTATCAGAATCGTAACCGATAGCACGTAATAAAGTGGTAACCGGGAATTTTTTCTTACGATCGATGTAAGCATACATCACGTTGTTCACGTCAGTAGCAAACTCGATCCATGAACCTTTGAAAGGGATAACACGGGCAGAATACAATTTGGTTCCGTTAGTGTGACGGCTTTGGCCGAAGAACACACCTGGAGAACGGTGTAATTGCGAAACGATAACACGTTCTGCACCGTTGATAACAAATGTACCTTTTGGTGTCATATACGGGATCGTACCTAAATACACATCCTGAATAATGGTCTCAAAATCTTCATGTTCAACATCGTTACAAGAAAGCTTAAGCTTTGCTTTTAATGGAACATTGTAGGTTAATCCACGCTCAATACACTCATGTATATCGTAACGTGGCGGATCAACAAAATAATCAAGAAACTCTAATACGAAGATATTTCTTGAATCTGTTATTGGAAAGTTTTCAGCAAACACTTTAAACAAACCTTCGCTAGAGCGATCGTCTGATGTGGTATCTATCTGGAAAAATTCTCTGAATGATTGCAATTGCACATCCAGAAAATCCGGATAGTCTATAATGTGCTTACTAGTTGCAAAATTTACTCTTTGTTCGACTGTCTTTGCCAATGGACTAAAAGATTTTAGTTTAAGAATAAACTATTTGTTTGGTTGGGATTTTAAACAGGCTCATTAACCAAACAAAATGAGATGTTTATAAACAGGTAAAGACACCGACATTTTCAGTCGGTGTCTAATACATTTTTAGCCTAGCTAAATTAAGTGATTACTTAATTTCAACTACTGCTCCAGCTTCTTCTAATTGTTTTTTAAGAGCTTCTGCTTCGTCTTTAGTAACACCAGCTTTTAATTCTTTTGGTGCTCCATCAACTAAGTCTTTA
Source organism: Pedobacter sp. AC163 (assembly GCF_979258665.1). NCBI lineage: Bacteria > Pseudomonadati > Bacteroidota > Sphingobacteriia > Sphingobacteriales > Sphingobacteriaceae > Pedobacter > Pedobacter sp. AC163. The sequence continues at coordinate 1,642,846 of NZ_OZ409872.1, forward strand.
GCTTCTTTCAAACCAAGACCTGTTAAGTCTTTTACAAGTTTAACAACTGCTAATTTAGCGCCACCAGCTTCTTTAAGAATTACATCAAAAGATGTTTTTTCTGCAGCAGCAGCAGGTGCATCACCACCAGCAGCAGGACCAGCAACTACAGCAGCAGCTGCAGGCTCGATACCATACTCGTCTTTTAAGATTTGAGCTAATTCGTTAACTTCTTTAACGGTTAAGTTTACTAATTGCTCAGCAAACGATTTTAAATCTGCCATTTTATTAAGATTTTAAATTTTTACGTAAAATAATTTTGTTTTATTTGCGAACTTAAGGTGTTCGTTAACCTTCTCTTTCTTGAAGAGTTTTAACAATTCCTGCAATTTTGTTACCGCCTGATTGAAGCGCAGATAGAACATTTTTAGCTGGTGATTGTAATAATCCAATGATATCGCCAATAAGCTCTTCTCTTGATTTTAAGCTTACTAAGTTATTCAATTGATCATCACCAACATATACTGATGAATCTATGTATGCGGCTTTAAGCACAGGTTTATCAGAAGTTTTTCTCAAAGTTTTAATCAACTTAGCCGGAGCGTTTGCTGTTTTTGAGAATAATAATGATGATGAACCTTTAAGCGCTTCGTATATCTCAGAAGCATCGCCATCTAAACCTTCAATCGCTTTGCGAATTAAAGAGTTTTTAGCAACCTTCATAATGATATCACCTTCGAAACATTTGCGGCGGATGTTATTAATCTGCTCAACAGAAAGGCTAGAAGTATCAGCAATATAGAAATTGCCATACTCTTGCATTTGTCCTTGTAGTTCTAAAACTACGTCGTTTTTTTCTTCTCTGTTCATGATTAAATCCCCGCTACTGATTTAGTTTCAATTGCAATCCCAGGACTCATTGTAGAAGACACGTGAATGCTTTTAAAATAAGTTCCTTTTGCAGCAGATGGTTTTAATTTTGAAATTACTTGAATAATTTCAAGTGCATTCTCATAAATTTTGTCTGCTGGGAATGATACTTTTCCTATCGAGGCGTGTATGATACCCGTTTTGTCTACTTTAAAATCGATCTTACCTGCTTTAACCTCAGTTACAGCTTTACCAACTTCGTTAGTTACTGTACCTGATTTTGGGTTAGGCATTAAGTTCCTTGGACCTAAAACACGGCCCAATTTACCTACCTTAGCCATACAAGCTGGTGTAGTGATAATAATGTCTACATCGGTCCAACCACCTTCAATTTTAGCAACATACTCGTCTAAACCAACGAAGTCTGCGCCAGCTGCTTTCGCTTCTTCTTCCTTATCAGGAGTTACCAAAGCTAAAACACGTACAGTTTTACCTGTACCGTGTGGTAAAGTAGCAATACCACGTACCATTTGATTGGCTTTACGCGGATCTACTCCTAAAGATACATCAATATCAACTGAAGCATCGAATTTAGTAGTAGTGATTTCTTTTACCAAAGCAGCAGCATCCTTCAAAGTATAAGCTTTACCAGCTTCTATTTTAGCATGTGCCTTTTTTTGATTTTTAGTTAATTTCGCCACTGTTGTAAACTGTTTTTTAATTAATTGTTCCAGGGTGCGTCACCAGAAACGGTGATTCCCATACTGCGTGCTGTTCCAGCAACCATACTCATTGCAGATTCGATTGTAAATGCATTTAAATCAGGCATTTTATCTTCAGCAATAACTTTAATCTGGTCCCAGGTCACCGACCCAACTTTCTTACGGTTAGGCTCAGCAGAACCACTCTGTAATTTAGTAGCATCTTTTAACTGGATAGCTACCGGAGGGGTTTTGATGATGAAATCGAATGACTTATCAGCATAAACAGTAATTACAACTGGCAATACTTTACCTGCTTTATCTTGGGTACGAGCGTTGTACTGTTTGCAAAACTCCATAATGTTCACCCCTTTAGCACCTAATGCAGGTCCTACTGGTGGCGATGGATTTGCCGCTCCGCCTTTGATCTGTAATTTGATCATTGCACTGACTTCTTTTGCCATTTTGTGTTTTTTGTTTATTTAAAACTCAATGTTAAATATTGGAAGCATGTAACATTTATTTTCCTTATAGTTCCTATAAAACTTAAAGGACTGCAAAGATATGGATAATCTTGCAGTCCTACAATAGATTAGGAAAAATATATTTTATATTATATCTTTAAGTTTTTAATACCTAGTTTCCACTTTGAAATATGTATCAAACAGATCCCATAAATCTATAATAGCTTTTCTCCCTTTTCTACCAGGACATTTTTTATTATAATAATCTGGTGCATAAAAAAATAATTCTTTAATACTATCTTTAGTAATAAGATGTAGATAAATCTCACCACCATCTGATATTGCGTACCTAGAATGTTTTTCACCACAGCCTTCTCCATCAATCTTATCATCGTTAATATCCCACATTTTTAACTTGGAAGATTTAGACCAAAATTGATTTAAACTATCTAAACTTAAATAATGGGGGTTAAAAAATATGTTAATGTCAACAGGTATAAAATATATCAAATTTCCATTTTTCTTTAAAAACATATCTCTAAATGCTTTTGGAATATTTTTAACCTTATGATCCAGTTTTGTATTACTTTTATAGGTATAGGTTGTTATGGTGTCCCCTACCTTACTCAAAATTCTATAGCTTGGAATATTAAAAGTACCTACAAATTGTAATATATAAGTACTGTCTGCATTTTTTTGAAAAAATTCATGCAGGGGGGTTATGCCTACGTTATTCTGTGCTTTAGCATCCAAAGAAAAAAAACTAATTATAAATAAACAGATTATAACTCTCATAATTATTGTTTTTTGGGGCATAAAGGTGTACTATTATCGGCAAAACCATAATGATGAGCATTTTCCAAACCTTTCATTGTAGAAAAGTCCATTGTTAGATTTGTTGCTCCAATTTTAAAAGTATCATTCTCATAATTCTCTTTCCATAATGATGTACCTTGAACACCGCTCCAAGCCATTGCAGTAGCTTCTTTTAAATCTAAGTTAGGATAAATAGATTTCATAATATTTACAAACGGTGTAATATAATTTTTAGAAATATCCTCATGATTTTGTCCATGATTAATAGTGCTCCCTTTTTTATACTGTAGGTAAGCATGCAATGTTTCATGTATTATGGTTGCAACAGCATATTCTTGTGTTGAGTTCTTTAACACATCTTCATTTAGTAAGATTGAACACTTGAAAATGCCCCCATCATAATTATATCCTGTAGTTCTGCCATCAACTACTTTCCCTTTATTATCATATAGTTCGGGTACGTTACTAATACCTACTTTTACCTTAGTGTTCGCATCCAAACTGGATATAATTTTACTAATTGTATCTGTAAAGTTTTTGCCACTTACTCCCTTTGCTTTCGCAAGTGCAGTCTTTAAACACTCATTGGTTAAACTATCAATAATCTCCCTATTTACGTTATTTTCTCCTGTTCCAGTGCTACTGCCACCACCATAAGAATTATTTCCCGTACAAGTAGTATATAAATAACTCTCAGAAATAACCTGTCCAGTATTCCCATTAAAAGTTGTCCAGTACCAATCTGTACATATTGGCTCAACAGGTACTTCTGGTGGTGCTTGCATAGTCATTAAAAGTTTATCTCTTAGCCCAATTGTTCCATTCTGAAAAAACTTAACTTTCAGTTTCGAACTGACCTTACCGTTAATAAATTGCTGTCCATATTTAAACGTGTGTGCAGCATCTAAAACTAAAACATTGCCGGTAAAATTACTATTCAAATCTTTTCCACCTTGAAATATAACTGTCAAATCTCTTATCGTTTCAGGTAAATCAGCATTTACAACTTCTATTAACTTAGCTGAATAACTTCCTAGTGAATCAGCAATAATCAATTGTGAAACAACCCTATTATTTCCTGTTTCCAATTTGAAATTTGAAGGCATAATTAAATAATTTATCTCCTTATCTTTAAATATCTCGACTTTATCTCAATTAGGTATATAAAAAATATTTTTCTCTGACGAAAACCAACTCGTTGCATGTGAAATGAGTTCAGTGTTTGAAATCATACTTTCGCTTTTCTTACACGAATTAAAGATAAATAACGAACCTACCACCGAGCAGCAGAAGAACACAAAGGGTTTTGAAAATAATCTTTTCATTTTGTTAATTTAGATTCTTAGAATAAATGACTTTTTGAGAGATGAGATAAATGAATATACTAATAAAACTTATTTTACAAAATACCATGAACGCAAAAAGCTTTTCTTTTTAAGAAAAGCTTTTATAATATCTTAGTAAAATTCGTAATTCTTAAATTTACAATCGTAAATCCCTTTATTCTTTTTCTACTTGCATATAGTTAAGTTCCAATGGTGTTTTACGACCGAAAATCTTAACCATTACTTTTAATTTTTTCTTCTCTTCGTTCACTTCTTCAATCACACCAGAGAAACCATTGAAAGGTCCATCCATAACTTTAATACCTTCACCAACATAATAAGGCACATTCATAGTTTCGCCTTGCTCGCTCATTTCATCAACAACACCTAAAATACGGTTAACCTCTGCCTGGCGCATTGGAATTGGATTACCGGCTTTATCGCCTAAGAAACCAATAACACTGTTAATGCCTTTAATGATATGCTCTAACTCTCCATCTAATGTTGCTTCGATTAAAACATAACCAGGATAAAAGTTACGTTCTTTGGCAATTTTTTTACCATCTTTCATTTGGTAATATTTTTCCATTGGTATTAAAACCTGAGGAACCAAATGAGAGAAACCTAAACGGCTGATCTCAGCATCAATGTATTGTTTTACCTTCTTTTCTTTACCGCTAACCGCCCTTACAACGTACCACTTTAGATCGCTCATTAGTAAATATTAATTAGAAAGTGATTTATAAAAAGTATCTAACACAAATGTAGAGCCTTTATCCATTGCAAAAATAACCAATGCAATAATTAAAGAAGCCACTAAAACAAGAATCGCAGAGCTTTGCAACTCTCCCCAAGTAGGCCATGTAACCTTATTGGTCATTTCATCGTATGATTCTTTTATAAACTCAACTACTTTAGCCATATTTATTATAATGATTAAATGATTGAATTAGTGAGTGAGAGAATGCTTAACATTCAATCATTAAAACATTCACTAATACAATCATTATTTTTTGGCACGGGAACAAGGATTCGAACCCTGATCAAAGGTTTTGGAGACCTCTATTCTACCGTTGAACTATTCCCGTGGATAAAATTAGCTAATCAGCATAGAAGCCAATTAGCTAATTTTTATATAATAGCTTAAAATTAAGCTAAGATTTCAGTTACCTGACCAGCACCTACTGTTCTACCACCTTCACGGATAGCGAAACGTAGACCTTTTTCCATTGCGATAGGAGAAATCAATTTCACAGAAATTGTAACGTTATCACCTGGCATTACCATTTCAGTACCTTCAGCTAGTGAAATTTCACCAGTTACATCTGTAGTACGGAAATAGAATTGAGGACGGTATTTGTTAAAGAATGGAGTGTGACGACCACCTTCAGCTTTTGATAATACATAGATCTCAGCTTTGAAATCAGAGTGAGGAGTTACTGAACCTGGTTTACAGATTACCATACCACGACGGATATCAGTTTTCTCAATACCACGTAACAATAAACCTACGTTATCACCAGCTTCACCGTAATCTAAAATTTTACGGAACATCTCAACACCAGTTACTGTAGATTTTAAGTTCTCAGCACCCATACCTAAGATCTCAACTGGATCTCCAGAGTTTATTACGCCACGCTCAATACGACCTGTAGCAACAGTACCACGACCAGTGATCGAGAATACATCTTCAACAGGCATTAAGAAAGGAAGTTCAGTTAAACGTGGAGGAATTGGAATGTAGCTATCAACAGCATCCATTAATTCCATAATTTTACCAACCCATTTAGCATCACCGTTTAATCCACCTAATGCAGAACCTTGGATTACTGGAATATCATCACCTGGGAAATCGTAGAAAGATAATAATTCACGAACTTCCATTTCAACTAGTTCTAATAATTCTGGATCATCAACCATATCCACTTTGTTCATGAATACAACCAATGAAGGTACACCAACCTGACGAGCTAACAAGATGTGCTCGCGAGTTTGTGGCATTGGACCATCAGTAGCAGCAACAACGATAATTGCACCGTCCATTTGAGCAGCACCAGTTACCATGTTCTTCACATAATCCGCGTGACCTGGACAGTCAACGTGTGCATAGTGACGGTTAGCTGTTGAATACTCAACGTGAGCTGTATTGATTGTAATACCTCTTTCTTTTTCCTCTGGAGCAGAGTCAATTGAATCGAATGAACGTGCCTCAGTTAAACCAGCATCAGCCAAAACTTTTGTAATAGCTGCTGTTAAAGTTGTTTTACCGTGATCGACGTGACCGATTGTACCGATGTTTAAGTGCGGTTTACTGCGGTCAAATTTTTCTTTTGCCATTTTATTTATAACTAATTAGTAGGTTAACTTTTTATTATTTTTATTTTTTGTTATTTCAACACAAAAAACCTTGTCTACTCTGTAATATATAACAGATTTAACAAAGCTTTATTACACCTGAGCCAACTATGGGAATTGAACCCATGACCTCTTCCTTACCAAGGAAGTGCTCTACCGCTGAGCTAAGTCGGCTTTTCCAATTATCAATCTTCAGTTTTGTCAGTTATCATAAAACTGCAACCTTTAATTGCCAACTGCTCAACTTTATTGGAGCGGAAGACGAGGTTCGAACTCGCGACCTATAGCTTGGAAGGCTATCGCTCTACCAACTGAGCTACTTCCGCTTTTAACAAATGATAGAATGATTGATTTGGGAATGATTGAATTACTATACTCACTCATTTTCTTATTCACTCATCCACTCATTAATCGTGGGGAGAGAAGGATTCGAACCTTCGAAATCTTGCGATAACAGAGTTACAGTCTGTCCCATTTGGCCGCTCTGGAATCTCCCCTACTTTATTTTAAAATACCAACACTTTAAAATAAAAGAGCCTCCTATCGGAATCGAACCAATGACCTACTGATTACAAGTCAGTTGCTCTACCAGCTGAGCTAAGGAGGCTTTTAATTTTGTGCAATGATACGAAAAATCTTCATTTTTCATACTATTAGCGTGTTTTTTAAAAACTTTAATCTTTTAAAAGAACTTACCTTTTCTTTGTTGCTTAACACCGTTTCCGAAAGGGAATGCAAATATACACACTTATATTTCACTTCAAAATAAATTTGAAAAAAAATAGCGAACATTTTTTGTTCGCTATCCTATAAATTATACTTTATTTAAATATACACTTAATAATCAGTCGCTTCGCTTTCTGTTAAAATTGCTTTATGTTCACTTAATTTTGCACGTGTTTTTTCTTTGTGCTTCGTGATTTGTTTCCTCAACGACTCAATCGCTAAATCAGTCGCCTCTTCAAATGATTTACATTGTTCTTTAGCGAAGAGTGTTCCACCCGGCACAATGAGTTTAATCTCACTGATCTTATTGGCTTCATCCTCTACGTTCTCTAATTTTAAATACACTTCGCCGCTAATGATCTGGTCAAAAAACTGATCTAGCTTGTTTGCCTTTTTCTGGATAAAGTCTAACAACTTACTATCTGCACTGAAGTGGATTGATTGAACTCCGATTTTCATTTTTCCTCCTTTTTTTACGCCTTTGGATGGGCTTGTTTATAAATTGTTTTTAATCTTTCGATTGAATTGTGGGTGTAAACCTGGGTTGCAGCCAAGCTGGCGTGGCCCAAAAGTTCTTTAATGGCATTTAAATCTGCTCCTGCATTTAACAGGCTTGTCGCATAACTATGCCGCAACACGTGTGGACTTTTCTTTTCATTGGTTGATATGTGGTTTAGGTATGAAGTTACAATACGGTATATTAGCTTTGGATATGCCGCTGCACCTGTATTCGTAACGATTAAGTTAATCAAATTGTTATTAAAATTCTGCAATTTTTTTTGATCAATATAGCTATTGATCTGATTAATAAGTTGTTTATTTACCGGAATAATTCGCTCCTTATTTCTTTTACCCAACACCTTAATCGTTCCTGAATAAGTATCTACATCAGCTTCTTTTAGTTGAATAAGCTCTGCAAGGCGGATTCCTGTACCAAAAAGCAATTCGATAACCAAATGATCTCTAACAGACTCGAAACTATTGTCAAAATAATTTTCCGAATCAAGTAGAACGTTCATTTTCTGCGAATCAACAAATACCGGAAGACGTTTTGGAATTTTAGGAGCCTTGATTAAAAGTGTAGGATTTTGATTTACCTGCTCTTCCCGCATTAAAAACTTATATAAACTTCTTAAAGCAGAAATTTTTCTGTTGATTGTGTTCTCTGAAGTTTTTCGCTCCATCAAATCAACCATATAGCTTCTAATGTGCGTATGCTTAACTTCTGTGAAGTTTATTTCGAAAGTGGCGTGAATGTATTGCTCAAACTGATCCAAATCAGTTTGATAGGAAGTGATGGTATGCGAAGAATAGCGCTTCTCGTGAGTTAAATAGGTAATAAAACTTTTTAGCAACATGCAATATCTCCTGCTAGGTATAGATATGAAGTTACAAATTGTTTTGATATAAAGAAATCATTAACTAATTGTTTATTGTAAAGATTTCGATGATAGCCTAAATCAAAAAAGTCCCGACCTAAAAGATCGGGACTTTAATATTCTATATCGTGAACAACTTATGAAGTTGTATCTTGATTCATATTCTGAATGTAAACAGCATGTTTAATTTCAGTACGACGAGCAACGGATTTTTTCTCGTATGCTTGGCGACTACGTAGTTCTCTCAATACACCAGTTTTTTCAAACTTTTTCTTGAAACGTTTTAGGGCTTTATCTAATGATTCGCCGTCTTTAATGTTAATAATGATCATAACGCTGAAATACCTCCTCTCGTGGTTTTTAAATTATTCCCCTATTAGCGGGGCTGCAAATGTAAGTAAATAATTGAATATGAGAAAGATTTTTAAAAACAAATTTTATTCAAACATTAATTGTTTTATAATGATCTTTAATTACTTTTAGTGATACTTTAATATATGACAACCGGTAAGAAAACAATCTCGATCATTGCAGTTTTAGTAATTATTATTTTAGGCATAGTATTTTACTATCGTTATTTCTTCGTGTTCGGCGAAGGTGTGAAAGCTGGCGAGCTAAACTTTGTTGTTAAAAAGGGTTATATCTTCAAAACCTACGAAGGAAAAATAATTCAGAGTGGTTTGAGATCACGGACTACCGGAAGTGTGCAAAGTAATGAGTTCGAGTTTTCAATTGCAAACAAAGAACTTGCTGAAAAGATGATGGCCAATAGCGGTAAATTTTACGAGCTGCATTATAAACAATACAATCATGCTTTACCCTGGAGAGGATTTAGCGAATATGTAGTAGATAGTATTATAACCGCTAAGTAGTCTTTAGTCTTTAGTCTTTAGTCTTTAGTCTTTAGTCTTTAGTCTTTAGTCTTTAAATTAACTGACCTTTGCTCAACTTGTTTTCCAAATAATAGGTTTAATTTTTCTTTTTCGGAACTTTTGCGCCTTCTTTTTTCGCCTCGGATAAACCAATCGCTACCGCTTGCTTCTTGGACGTTACTTTCTTGCCAGATCCTGTTTTAAGCTTTCCCTCTTTCATCTCATGCATGGTTTCCTCTACTTTTTCACCAGCTTTTTTCGAATATTTTGCCATAGCTTTAGTTATTAGTCGTTAGTCATTAATCAAAACCGCCGTTAACAAAGCTTGGTTTTAAAAATTTAGCAAAAAAAATCCGAAGGTGGTTAAACACTCCGGATTACTCATAATGTATATTTGGTTTAATAACTTTGAGATCGAGGTTGAGGAATGAACCTTAGCCTAAATCTTAGCCACTTCCCTTTCCTTTCTTAATTAATTTAAAATCTCTCTGGCGATGACAATCTTTTGTATTTCTGATGTGCCCTCTCCTATTGTACACAATTTACTATCGCGATAAAATTTCTCTACCGGGAAATCTTTGGTATAACCATAGCCACCAAAAATCTGAACCGCCTCTGTAGCCACTTTAACGGAAACCTCCGAAGCGAAATATTTAGCCATAGCCGATTCTTTCGTCATCGGCAAATGCCTGTTTTTTAAATCAGCTGCCTGACGGATTAGTAATTCTGAAGCTTCAATTTCAGTTGCCATATCAGCTAGTTTAAAACTTATAGCCTGGAAGCTGGAAATAGGTTGTCCAAATTGCTGGCGTTGTTTCGAATAAGCAACTGCAGCATCAAAAGCACCCTTTGCAATTCCCAATGCTAATGCGGCAATAGAAATCCTTCCTCCATCCAACACTTTCATAGCTTGTTTAAAGCCTTCGCCTACATTACCCAACACATTGGCTTTAGGCACACGGCAGTTATCAAAAATCATTTCTGTAGTTTCTGAGGCCCGCATACCCAATTTATTTTCCTTTTTGCCGGCCGAAAAACCTGGCGTTCCGCGTTCCACCACAATTGCAGAGATTCCTTTCGAACTTCCCTGCTCCCCTGTTCTTACCATTACAACTGCAATGTCGCCACTTTTACCATGGGTGATCCAGTTTTTTGCGCCATTAATAATGTAATCATCACCGTCTTCAACGGCAGTGGTCATCATCCTTAATGCATCAGATCCGGTATTGGCCTCTGTTAAACCCCAGGCTCCAATCCATTCGGCAGTAGCTAGTTTTGGTAACCACTTTTGTTTTTGCTCCTCATTGCCGAAAGCCAAAATATGCCCTGTGCAAAGTGAATTGTGTGCAGCAAGTGATAATCCAATAGAACCACAAACTCTCGCCACCTCGACAATTACATCAACATATTCTTGGTAACCCAAGCCCGAACCACCGTATTCTTCAGGAACTAAAACACCCATTAAACCCAAATCGCCTAATTGCTTAAACAACTCTACAGGAAAATGTTGCGCTTCATCCCATTCCATAATATTTGGACGTATGTTTTTCTCAGCAAAATCGCGGACCATTGCCTTTACATTTTGTTGAGTTTCTGTTTCTGAAAAATTAAAGCTAACGCTCATTAAGTTTATATTTTAAGTTAGTTCTGGCAATTATAAACAATTATTTTATAGTTAATTGCCATTATAAATTTGCATCAATGCAGAATGAAATGGTATTCGGTTCAATAACATTAATGATTAATTTTAAAGGTATAAATACGGTATAGCAGCTATTTTATATTTTTTAGTTCATTACGTATGAATTTTAGTTATTTGAAAAGGTTTAAATTAAATAAACCCGATTAATCGGAAATACTTTTTTTTGAAGCAACCCTAAATGTACTGTCATGCTGAAGCACGAAGCAGCTGCAACCGAAGCATGACAAAAGTTAAAAAAAGATTGGGGTGAAAGCGGGACTATCGAAACCGATTAGCACTTCGATTGCTTTTCTAAAAAGAAATATAAGGTGTAATCTTATCGATTACTTCTTGATTAAGGATTAGGACTTTCTTTAAATCAGCCGGATCACTATAATTTCCATGCTGCTTTCTGTATTGGATAATGGCATTAATTTGTTTGTAGGAAAGATATGGATTTCCTTTCAAGTCGTTAAATTGTGCGGTATTAATATTGATAATTTTTAGCGCCATCGGACTTACTGAAATCTGATTTTTAATCTCCTCGTAACGAACCGAATCTAAACCATAAACTTCCATTAGCTGCTCTTTTTTATGGAAACCGCCTAAACGTTCCCGATACTTTAAAATTCGATTAGCAAATGTGCCACCAACACCTTTTATTTCATCAAGCTGGGCAGAATCTGCAGTATTGATATCGATAATTGTCGGAGGTTTTTTAACATACTCCTTTTTTTCAAAACCGAGATCTTTCTTTGGATAATGGCTGGACTGATTCTCAATACTAACAAATGGAAATAGTTTTCTATACATCTCTGGCGAAATCGTGTACATCTTTTGAAGATCTTCAGCCTTATAGAATTTACCACCTTTATTAGTATAGTTCACAATAGCTTGTGCCTGTTTTACAGATAAACCTAAAGATTGCCATCCTTCAACACTTAAACTATTCGGATCAAAATTAAATAGTTTTACCTTCCTGGATCCTCCTGATCTTTCAATTCGATCTCTGGTATAATGAAAATCTTGTTGGTCGGTTATTTCTAATTTATGGATTTTGGCTAGTAAATCAGGACTGTCCTTTTCTACCGTTTGCACCTTCTCGTATATAATAGGTATCGCCTTTAATATGATGATAATAAATATCAACAACAGTAATCCATTGAATTCGCCCTTACTGAAACCAAAATGTTTATTGAGCCAAATTCTCATGTGTGATATGACGTGTGTATTATAAATATAAATCTTATTTTTGGGATTGCAAAGCTCACGGGTTTTAGCTATCAACAATCTAAGAATATTATATGAAGATCATTACTACTTCTGAGTTTGCGAAAGCAACCAAGATAGATAAACTCGGTGTGCCAGGTTTGGCCGGCTTGATGATGGAGCTCATGAAACTGAATGACATTAACGATGTTTTTGCTCAAAATCAACACTTTAAAGGCTTAGAATTTGTAGATAAAATTTTGGAAACTATTGGAGTTTCTATTGAATTTGACGAAGATGATTTAAAGAGCATTCCTAAAACGGGGCCATTTATTGCCATTGCAAACCATCCTTATGGCGGGGTTGAAGGTTTGGCCCTAGTGAAACTTTTATGCACTGTACGTCCGGATGCGAAGGTAATGGTCAATTTCATTTTGAAAAAAATACCTAATCTAGATGAATTTTTTGTAGCGGTAAATCCCTTTGAAAATGTACAACACTCATCGAGCATAAGCGGTTTAAAAACTACTTTCGATTTACTGAGAAATGGAATACCAATAGGAATATTTCCTGCGGGTGAAGTTTCTACCTTCAAATTAGATGCGCAACAAGTTACCGATAGAATGTGGCATCCGGTAGTTGGGAAGTTAATCGCGAAGGCAAAAGTGCCGGTTGTTCCCATTTATTTCCATGGTAATAATGGCGTTTTATTTAATATTTTAAGTTTTATTCATCCTACCCTTCGTACTGCTAAACTTCCATCCGAGTTTTTAAACAAACAAGGTTTAACCATCAAAGTTCGTGTTGGAAAAGCGATCGCTCCATCAGAGGTTTCGCACATGAATAGCAGTAACAAGTTGATGGATTTCCTTCGTGCCCGCACCTATGCGCTTGGCGTTGGTTTAGATCAGGAAAGAAGGTTATTTAATCCGCTTAAATTATTCAAGATAAAGAAAAAGCCAGCAGAGATTATTGAAGAGACTTCTCGTGAGTTGATTAAGACCGAAGTGAGCAAGTTGGAAGATTTTAAAGTATGGACAGAAAAAAACTACGAGGTTTATATTGTTCCCACGCTAAAAATTCCAAATGTTTTACGGGAGATTGGGCGACTTAGGGAAATTACCTTTCGCGAAGTTGGTGAGGGAACCAATAAAAAAATCGATCTCGATAATTACGATATTTATTACAACCACCTATTTATTTGGGATAAAGATCTGGAGAATATTGTGGGTGCCTACCGCATTGGAAAAGGCGATGAAATTTTAGAAAGCATGGGTCGTAGAGGTTTTTATCTTTCCGAACTTTTTAAAATGAAAGATCAATTTTACCCTATGCTAAAACAAGGCATTGAACTGGGCAGATCGTGGATCAGAAAAGAATATCAGGGTAAACCGCTTCCATTATTTTTATTGTGGAAAGGTATTTTAAAGTATCTTATTGATAACCCTCAATATAGATACATGTTCGGACCGGTAAGTATTAGCAACAGTTTTTCTAAATTTAGTAAGGCCCTGATTGTTGATTATATCACTAAAAACCATTTTGATTATGAAATGGCGAAATACGTTAAGCCACGTAATAAATTCAAAGCAGATTTACTTCCAATTTCGACCGACACATTGGTTGATAGTAGTGAATCTTTTAAAGATTTAGATAGCATTATTGGCGACATTGAAAATTCGCATATTAAAATTCCTGTTTTATTAAGGCAGTACATGAACTTGAATGCAAAGATCATTTCTTTCAATATAGATCCGAAATTTTCAGATTGTCTGGATGGTTTCTTAGTGGTAGATACACATAATATTCCGCCAGAGATGTTGGAAAAACTCGGTAAAAACTTATAGCTTTAAAATAAAAATACCCAGACATCCATCTGGGTATTTTTGTTATCAACTAACCTAAACTTTATAAATACTAACCAAATATTTATGCCACAAATATGAGGATGTATTGTTAAGAAGAAATTAACTTAAGATTATAAAATGGATGTTTTTAAAGGTAATTGTCATCATAGCTATACAATTATTTACGCACCATAATAGCTGTTTGCTTTCCATCGCCAAGCTTAAATGCTTCCTTACTAAATAAAACAAAACCATTATCCATAAAAACGATTGCCTGCGCTATTTTCTTTATAAAAGGCATTGATAACTACTTCTCACCTCTCGGCATTGATGGCTGGTACTGGATCATGCAAAAGCTAATCAACTTTTCGAAGCTGACAAACCGCCAGGACAGAAATAGGCGCTATCCTCAATCACTCAATTTCTCTTAATAAATTTTGGTGTAAACATTCAACCATCGTTTCTTTATCGTGATGGCAATTGTCTCTTCTATAATTGATGATATGTCAATATCGCTAATGCGAATGGGCTTCGTTTTTTGCCTTTTGCGTTTAGGCACATGATTGATTTAACAAAAAAAGGTTACAACAATCGCTGTTGTAACCTTTATCTAAATTAACGCTCTCAATCTTTATGATTGTGATGCAAGGCTCTCACCCCTTGCGTTGGCAAAAGTATAATTTATGTTTGAATTAACAACAAAAATTTTTAAAAATTTCTACCTAATTTCCTATAGCCGCAAATCTGTGTTAAATATAGGTGAACAACATCCAGAATTCTTAACATAAAGAAATTGTTGATTTTAAGTTAATAAGATGTAAATTTAATGTAACCAAATATTAATGAATTGAAATCAGGCTTTTACATAAATAAATTTCGACAAGTACTGCTCACATGCTTGCTGCTTTGTGGAATTTCCGTAATGGCTCAAAATCGATCGTTTGAATTTTATGATGGTACTTTTAACTTCAATTTAGATTCATCATTAATTATTTCTACCGTTAATAAGCCAACGACTGCCGAGGCCCTAAACTTTTATAATAAAATCGAGTCAGCAGATACCCGAACAATCATTTCAGCACTTAAGGCTTACCAAGAAAAACACCATCTTAACGATTGGATCTACTATCAACTGATCAGGAAAACGGCCGAAGAGATTAGCCCGAAGGCAGAGAATTATTTTCGTTATACGCTTTACAAATGGTATTTACTAAGTAAATGCGGCTACGATGCCAGAATTGCAATCGGCAACAATCAGATTGTATTTTATGTAAATAACGATGAAGATATTAGCGATATCCCTTTCTTTATGATTGATGATAAAAAATATATGTGCTTAAATTATCACGATTATGGGAAGCTATTTAAGCAGAGTGTTTACGTTCCTGTTAAAATTAAGATACCAGAAGCCACCAAACCCTTTTCTTATAAAGTAACGCGAATGCCCGAGTTTAAACCTGAAACTTATGAAGAAAAGGATCTTCAATTTAGCTATAAACAAAAGGTTTACCACTTTAAATTAAAAGTGAATGACGAAGTGCAAAAGATATTTAAAAACTATCCGGTAGTAGATTACGAAAGCTATTTTAATATTCCATTGAGTAGAGAAACCTACAGCTCTTTGATTCCAATTTTGAAAGAAAACACCAAACACCTGGATCAAAAAAACGGGGTTGATTATTTAATGCGATTTACCCGATATGCTTTTTTATATGAAGATGACGGCCAGAATTTCGGTAAAGAGAAAAGATTGTCTCCAGAGCAAACTTTACTAAATAAATATAGCGACTGCGATGACCGGGCAGCATTATTTTTCTTTTTAGTAAAGGAAATCTATAATTTACCGATGATTGCCTTGCTCTACCCTACACACTTAACAATGGCCGTTCAGTTCGATAAACCCGTAGGGAGTTTCATTACCTATCAGGGCAAAAAATATTCCTTCTGTGAACCTACCCCACAAACGCAAAATCTAAAAATTGGCCAGATTTCAAGTAATCTAAAAAATGCCAGTTACGAAATTGTTTACGCATACGAGCCAATCAAAAAATAGTCGTATTTCGATAATTGATGTTAATTTAATATTAACAAAACGTAATCTTATTGCTAAAAACCGAAACTATACTGCTTTTACGGTACTTTAGTTCACTAAATAATTTTAGTTTAAAAACAAACCCTATGTCGGCAGTCATTTATAATATTTTAAAAGAATTTTTTGTTGAGGTTCATGGCCACCCGGTTAAGGCCAGAATTATGTCGCCGATTAATGACGAGAACAGCTTCAAGTTTCAAATTAGCCACTATTTTAAAAGCAAAAGTGATGCTGATGCAAATGAGCCGGCAGCAACATTTACCTCTTACGCCAACGCGGAAAGACATTTGTTAGCTTACCTGGAAGCCTTTCAAAACACCTTGGATTTAGGTGGCGAGATAGCTGAAGGAAGTAATTTCTAAATATTTTCCTTATCGTCTTTTTCTGGCTAGATTTCTTCATCGATCATTTCCTGCTCGAATTTCTTTTTGTCTTTTTGGTTTCTCTTAATGATAAATACAATTAACAGAACCACCATTATGGCCACTACGATTACAACTGGCAAATTTACACCCATGGTTATTTCTTTAGTGATGAACAGATCATTATAAATATAACACAAAATATTTTTGATGTTAACTCTCAATCCTACGCTTAACATAATCATAATATTAATTTAACTTCACGAAATTTTATCTTTGGAGAAATCCATATGAGTTAAATGAAGAAGAATAAATCCAGGTCGAAAAAGCAATCGGCAAGCAAAAAATTACGTAAAGAATTAGAATCTAAATTAGCAATAGCATTTAACGAAGTTGTAAGCCAGGTAGGTAAAGCCAAAAAGACAGATAAATTGATAGAGAAGTTTGCGAAACAACTTTCGAAGAAAGTGACCTTATTGCAACAAGACGATTCTATTACACCTTTTATAAAGGAAGATGATAATTTACTCGTTACAGCAGTTGATGAGGCGATTGAAAAGAAAGTGAGTAAAAAGAAAGATAAAACGGATGCAAATAAAACCGCATAAAAAAAGGGTCAGAAATTAATTTCTGACCCTTTTTTATATAGTTTAACTTCTCAAAATTATTTCACTGCGCCTGGAGTAGTATACGCTAGTACTTGAGGATCAGCATCAGCCCATCCAGAAGCCCAATTTACCGAACCAAAAGCACCTTTATAATCTACCTTATCAAAGAAAGTATTAGAAACTTTAGCATTAGTAAATGATGCTCCAGTTGCTGCCGCTGAGTTAGCCGACAAAGTGAAGTTTGCAACCGCTGCCGATCCACTTGCTGCGAAATCTGTTCCGTATGCATACGGAGTATTAAACAGTGTGCTTGCGAAAAGCGCTGATCCAAAAGTATTATCAGCACGTAACTTAGATTCAATAGCTGCTGCTACTGCTGTATTACTTACACTTACTTCGGTATTTTTTATACCGTAAATTAAGTTATTAGCAATAACCATATTTCCTGTAGTGAAATTTGCTGAAGTAGAACCAGCAGTTATAACTTTCGTGTCATCAATGTAAATTCCGATTGGGAAACCAGAAATTACTGAGTTTAATAAGCTCATTGAAGAGTTACGACGGATTTGAGCACCATGGTAAAAGTTAGCATTGTAAGAACCACCAGCAGCTTTAATCGGACCTAAAATAGTTACGTTAGAAAATACTGCAGAAGTTTTTGGCGATTGATCTGTACCTGTTGCATTGTTATCAGATTCGAAACCATTAGATTGAGATTGATCGGCAACAGTTGAAACACGTTGTGCCAACGCAAACTGAACATTACCAGAGTAACCAAAATCTGTATCAAAATCATCATCCCAGGTACCAATAGCCAATAAGTGTTTTGCATTTACAGTACCACCGAACCATTCAAATGCATCATCTCCTGATCGATAAACTTGAACATAATCTAAAGTAGTGCCATTACCAACACCTCCCATTGTTAACCCGTTGATCTCATTATCTACTGAATAAGCAATACCACCAAATTCAATACGTACATATTTCATTACACCAGAGTTATCAGCTGCATCAGCACCACCATAATAAATATATGCTTTTTCGTCTTTTCCAGTAGGTTGAACCAAACCACCTTCAATTTTAACATCTGTACCTTGGTTTACTGGCGCTTTACCTAAAAGGATAATACCACCCCAATCTCCTTGGCTACGAGCACCTGCTCCTAAAGCCGAAGTAAATACAATTGGTTTATCAACTGTACCAGTTGCATTGATTTTTGAACCACGAGTGATAATTAACGTTCCTTTAGAAGCTTTATCTCCTTTGATAATTGTTCCTGGCTCAATAGTTAAAGTAGCGTTGTTACTTACAAACACAAATCCTCTTAATAAATAGATCTTACTTGCCGACCAAGTTGTATTTGCTGAAATTTCTCCAGATACTTCTACAACATTTGAAGTTGAACCAGTTGGAACATCAGTTGCAGGTCCTTCTACAATAATATTCTTCTTGCAAGAAGTTGAGAATAAAACCACCGCTAAAGCAAGTAGTAGAAATTGGTTTTTCATTTTTTTTGTTTTAAATGTTTTTTTTACAAAGAGATACTTTTAATTTTTCTTCAGGATTAAAATCCTGTTAACATATTGTAAAGACTAAAAAGAGTAGTTGAATGATAATGAAATATTTGTACCGCTTTTGTAAGAGGTAAAAGTTTCGTCTCCACCGTTACCTACACTTCCATTGTATTTTTTATCTCCGTTATAATCGAAGTATACTGTGTTTCGTTGGTTTAAGATATCACCAACATTCAGCTTCACCTCACCTTTAGATTTAAGTACCTTGTAGCTTGCTTGAAAATCGATTACATCTCTCGGGTTTTCCCAGGTACTAGGGAAACGGATACCACCTGCCTGTACTATTCTTCTTCCAATTTTATTGTAAAGAATATTGAAATTTAACTTGTTATCTAAAGCACTGTGCTGTAAACCTGCATTGATTAAATATGGAGATTGACCAACCATTGGACGAGTTTTATCAATATAATCTTGATCTGTTGGATTGGTTACCTTAGATTTAATTATGGATAAATTGAAATAAGCAGTGGTATTTTTAAAGAAGCCTTCATCATTAATGAAGTTTAAATTCTTTCTACCCTCAAACTCTAAACCATAAACATAAGCTTTTGGTGTATTGAAAAAGGCAACATCAACAGTTGATAATACATCATAACGATAAGTTTCAATCGCATTTGTAAAACGCTTATAAAAAGCAGAGACTGAGAAAAGCTGTCCTGCTTCTGGATAAATTTCATAGCGTAAATCAAAATTATCAATAATCGATCTTTTCAAATTTGGATTACCAATAATATTGCTCAATTGTTCGTAGTCATAATAAGAATTTAACGAAAGTTCTCTAAATTCCGGCCTTGCCAATGTACGGTAGTAAGCGGCACGCAAATTGGCTTTTTTAGTTAGGCTGTAAGTTAAGTTCGCAGATGGGAGTACGTCAAGCTGGGTATCATCAACGTAAGTGCTCAACGTATTCATTAACTTCACATTATAGTTTTCAACCCTTGCTCCATAAACTGCTCTAAAGTTTTCGCCAAATTTTTGATCAAGCATTAAATAGCCATAATTGGTAAACGAGTTAGCATTGTAATCATCTAATGGTCCACCAACCTCGGCCAACTTGTAAACACCAGACTCTATTAATGATTGAGAATAGATTTCAGTGATTGGCAAAGATCTGATCTGAGTTTGTAAGTCGATATCGTTAGTTTGTAATTGTGCCCCCACAAAACGAGCATTGAAAGTTCTTTCACGATATTGTGATCCTAACCCCACTTTCATAGTAGTAGAAGCATCAAACAATTTGAAAGGTGTAATGTAATTAGCCTCTCCAGAATATAAATTCTCGTTCAAATCAGAAAACAACCTCGTATTTTCCTTACCCAAAGATGTGATATTTGCTTCATAAGGAACTGAAGGATCATTTTGAGAAGCGAGAGCTTTTTGGTAATTAAGCTTTAACTGGTTAGGTTGATTATTAGTAATATTACTATATGATGCCGTCCATTTCAGTTTACTATTTCCTTCGCCTATTTGATGATCACCTTCTAAAGTTGCCTTGTAAAGAGATTTCTGCATAATATCATATGCATAGAATTGATTAAGCGTATTGGCATCTCTAATACCTGTACGAACAGTATAATTGTCGTCGTAATTTTTATTGTAGATGTTTTTGAAACTAATTTTATTCTTTCCAAAACTATAAGCAAAGTTAGCTAAACCCCCAACATTTGTCGAAAACCTATATTGATTATCGTTATAGTTGTAGATATAAAAATTACGTTCGTTGTTCTCGTAAATCGTTTGCGCATTCCTGTAAGTTGCAGAAATCATTGCACCGAACTTATTCCCATTTTCAAAGTTTTTCACTCTACCTAAATTGAATTGATAATTTTGAGTAGGTAGCGCAGTTGTAGTTTTAATAGAATTATCTGTAGGAAAAGATTTTAAAGCTGCAATATTTTTCGCGTTAGATAACGTTCCCGCAGCGATTGCTTCACGAGTAGGGAAATTTTCGGCCAACTGCTTCCCGCCATCTTCATAACCTAAGTAGGCAAGTGCATTTTTCTTTGTACCTAAAAAATCTTTAAATGTAGATTGAGAATTGTAACCATATCCAACACCAAACGACAAGAAGTTTTGATCTGGAATATCTTTAGTTACAATCTGTACTGCACCTCCTGCAAAATCTGCTGGCAAATCTGGTGTAGCCGTTTTACTTATCGTAATTTTATCTACCAAGTTTGATGGTACAATATCAAAAGAGAAAGCTTTTCTGTTAGCTTCAGTACTTGGTAAAGTAGAATTATCAAGTGTGGCCGTATTATAACGATCACTTAAACCGCGTACAATAACAAACTTGTTATCTTGAATGGTTGCGCCACTAACACGTTTTAAAACATCAGAGGTATTCCTATCTGGTGACTTTTTGATTTGCTCGCTTGAGATCCCATCAGAGATTAATGCACTATTTTTTTGCTGAGCATACAATGTATTAATAGACTCTTGCTTAAAAGAAGCTTTAATAACAACCTCTTGAAGATTCTGTCCACCAGCCTCAGCCAATGTTACACTCAAGTTAGTAACAGCAGGTCCTTTTACATCAACATCAGACACTTCTTTAGTTTGATATCCAACGTAAGAAAACTCCAAGGTGTATTTTCCTGAAGCCATTGCTTGCAATGTGTAATGACCATCAATATCAGTCGATACGCCTTTAGCAGTGCCCTTAATTTTAACCGTTACCCCAATCAAGGTTTCACCGGTTTTTTTATCGGCTACCGTTCCAGAAATTTTACCAGTTTGTGCGTAAGCTGCAATGCTCAGAAATGAAATCAGCATGACTAATGCCGACTTTTTAAAAATTGTGATTAAGTCCAATTTGCCTGTATTTAATTTTAGGCAAAGCTATTACCACAATGTTAGCTGTATGTTAGATGTTAATTAAGCTTTGTTTAGCTAAAGGTTAATTTAATGTTAGCTACTTTTAGGTTAGTATCTTATACCCGTTTTCTTGCAGATAAAGTGCAATAACCAAATCGGACCGATTAACAGAAACTTAACATCATCTAAAAAAGATGGTTTCTTACCCTCAATTTTATGCCCAATAAATTGACCTACCCAGGCAGCGACAAATATGGCGGCATAAATCGCATAAGCTGTCCCGCTTCCCAAACCAACAGCCTGCTCTATTTTCACAATGACATAACTCATTAACCCTACCACCCAAATCATTAAAAAAAACAATACAGGCGAGAGCGTGAAATAGTAATATAAACTAAATGCCAACAGAAAAGAAGCCCAATTGAAGAAGCCGTTGTAATTGCCTAAAAAACCAATGTGTGGAAATGGAATTTGCCAAACCAAGCCCAGTAAACTAAAAACAATCAATGGAACACAAATCCAATGCACTAGTTTATTGGTCGGATTTTGGTGGCTTTCCGCATACTTATCAAAAAGTACATCAACAGGGCGTTTAGGTTCAATTTGGATAGTTGGTTTGCTCATGGTGTAAAAATATGAAAAATGTTGGAGAAAGCGTACCGTGAGCTTGTCATCCATTAGAAATCGATTTTTCATCGACTGAAGCCATCTCGTAGTGTTGGTTTAATATAGATTGCTTCGGCTCGCTCATTCCCTGCCTCGCAATGACGAACTTTTTAAAAATTAGCACCAATGCTAATTATCTCTTTAATCTGCGGGAAACC
Organism: Pedobacter sp. AC163; assembly: GCF_979258665.1. NCBI lineage: Bacteria > Pseudomonadati > Bacteroidota > Sphingobacteriia > Sphingobacteriales > Sphingobacteriaceae > Pedobacter > Pedobacter sp. AC163. Next base: position 1,665,350 of record NZ_OZ409872.1, read on the forward strand.
TAAATAGATAATTGCATTGGGCTAAAAATCCCCCCGCAGATCACGGTGATTTTCGCAGATAGGAATTTTATCATCTCATCCGCCGTCATTTCGAGCGAAGGTGAGAACCTTTGAAATTAACACGTCCCGAATACAGGATTAAAAGATTTATCCATTCCACTGCATTTCAGTCGAAAAGACGAGATAAAAGACAATTCATCAAATAAGATTTGCGTTAATCTTCTTAATCTGCGGGAAACCTAAATCTATAATTGCATTGGGCTAAAATCCCCCCGCCGATCACGGTGATTTTCGCAGATGAAAAGAAGTTCAAATCGCCTATCACATGTCAACCCTAAAAACCAAAAAAGCGATGGAAAAAACTCCATCGCTTAATTTATTAATGAGATTGCTTCGGCTTTAAAAACCTCGCAATGACGGATAGACGACTACTTCGCAAATGCTACCGATCGTGTTTCGCGAATAACAGTAACTTTGATTTGCCCAGGATAAGTCATCTCCGTTTGAATACGGGTCGAGATATCTGCAGCTAATAATTCTGCCTGTGCATCTGTAATTCTTTCGCTTTCTACAATCACACGAAGTTCTCTACCTGCCTGGATGGCGAAAGTTTTCTCTACTCCAGGATAAGACAAAGCCAGTTCTTCAAGATCTTTCAAACGTTTGATGTAACTTTCCACTACCTCTCTACGTGCACCAGGACGAGCGCCTGAAATGGCATCGCAAGCCTGAACGATTGGAGAAATCATCGAAGTCATTTCTATCTCGTCGTGGTGGGCACCAATTGCATTGCAAATTTCTGGATGCTCTTTATATTTTTCGGCCAGTTGCATTCCTAAAATTGCGTGAGGCAATTCCGGGTTATCATCAGGCACTTTACCAATATCGTGTAATAAACCGGCACGTTTAGCCATCTTTGCGTTTAAGCCCAACTCAGCCGCCATTGTAGCACAGAAATTAGCCACTTCACGTGAGTGATGTAAAAGGTTTTGACCATAAGATGAACGGTAACGCATACGGCCAACCATTCTGATTAATTCAGGGTGCAAACCGTGAATCCCTAAATCGATTACCGTACGTTCGCCAATCTCCACAATTTCATCTTCGATTTGCTTTTTGGTTTTCGCTACAATTTCTTCAATACGGGCAGGGTGAATACGACCATCAGTTACCAAACGGTGCAAGGCCAAACGGGCAATCTCTCTTCTTACCGGATCGAAACCAGATAAAATGATCGCTTCAGGAGTATCGTCAACAATAATTTCAATACCAGTCGCAGCCTCTAAAGCACGGATATTTCTACCCTCTCTACCAATTACTCGACCTTTAATCTCATCACTCTCGATATGGAAAATAGAAACCGAATTTTCAATCGCAGCTTCTGTAGCCGTACGTTGAATGGTTTGGATCACCACTTTTTTGGCTTCTTTGCTTGCTGTTAATTTGGCTTCATCAACAATATCTTTTACCTGCATCATCGCTTGCGTGCGGGCTTCTTGCTTTAAATTCTCTACTAATTGTGCTTTAGCTTCTTCAGCAGAAAGACCAGCAATGGTTTCTAATTGTTTCAGGTGTTGATTTTTTAACACTTCAACTTCTTCTTGTTTTTTAACTGCAAGCTCAGTTTGCTTTTCTAAATTGGCTTTTTGCTTATCTAGTTCCTGCTCTTTTTTGTTGAAGTTTTCCATGCGCTGGTTTACCGATTGCTCTTTCTGCTTCATGGTATTCTCACGCTGATTGATGGAATTATTTTTGGCATTCACTTCTTGTTCATGCTCTGCTTTTAACTGCAAAAATTTCTCTTTTGCTTCTAAAAGTTTATTCTTTTTTAGAATTTCTGCATTGTTCTCTGCATCTTTTAAAATCTTTTTCACCTTGTTTTGGGCCGCAATTTCCTGCCCTTTTAACAGGTTGCGCAGTAGGAACCTGCCTACCGCTATACCGATACCTAAGCCTGCTATTAAGGCAAATATGTATCCTAGAATTTCCGTTATCTCCATTTTGTTTTTTAAGTAAAAAAAAACCGCAACTAATTTTTTTAAAGTCTCATCATTTTAAACCTCAACTAAGCATAATTGGGATTTAAGCCATTTTCAGGTGCATAAAGCAGATGAAATACGCCCTCTTAACCCCATAGATATTGAAGTGTTAAGTTTTATAAATTTGAAACTCAAAAAACTAGCCGCGGCTATGTTTTTATGCTAATTAGAGCGACGCCATCCTGAATTTATTCCAGGAACTTAATTGTTAAGACTTTGAAACAAGTTCAAAGTGACAAATCGCCAAAGAACGAACCTTATTTTGTAAAAAAACCGTTGAGTAAAATATCCAACTCTTCAACTTTATCAGCAACGGCAGTATCTTGGTTTTGCACTTTATTTTCCGTTCTTAATACAGCGGTTGCATAATGCAAAACTGCCATAGAAAGAAGATCCTGCTTATCTCTAACCGCATAATTATCTTGATAATCTTTTATGCGCTCATTGATCATTTTAGCTGCCCGTCTCACAATTTCTTCCTCTTCTGTATTCACCTTAAGTGGGTAAATACGGTCGGAAATGGTTATTTTAATCGAGATTTCTCCCATTTGTTAGCTTAGTTTCTGATTTCTTCGCATCATTTATTTTTTAAGTAATGCGATACTTTTATCAATCTCCCGCACAAAATCGTTAATTTTTTGTTTAATGTCAAGCGACTTTTCACTTGTACCCTCAATACTTTTGGCCAATTTAGTAACCCTTAATTTTTCTTCAAGCTCTACATTTTTGACTTTCGAAGTATCAAGCGCCACTTTTAACGATTGATTTTCAAGCTTTAATAAATCATTTTCTTCTTGTAATGCATTACATAACTCAATTAATCGAGCTGTTTTTTGTAATACCTTATCTAATTGATCTGCAACAGAAGTCATGAATTTATTTCTAAAAATACGAATTTATATTTTATTTCCTAATTTCTGCACCCGCTTGCTGGGTTAAATTCGCGATTAATTTTTGCATCGTATTTTCAATCTGCTTATCAGTCAGCGTTTGTTCTTCATCCTGCAAAATGAAATTCAACGCATAAGATTTTTTACCTTCCGGCAATTTATCCCCCACATAAACATCAAAAACACCTACTTCTTTAATCAACTTTTTATCCGTTTTAAAGGCAATCCCTTTTAAGGTATCAAAAGTTACGACCTGGTCAATCAACAACGATAAATCTCTTCGCACCTGCGGATACTTGGAAACCTCTTTATTGATGATCTTGTTTTTCCTTACAATGTCCAGTAACCCAGCCCAATCAAAGTCAGCATAAAAAACCTCCGCATTTACATCTGCAAGTTTACGATCAGCTTTACTTGCTGCCCCGAAACTAACCAGCGTTTTATCTCCACGGAAATATTTAATTCCATAAGCGAAGTTCTCATCATTTAAAACATCCGTTTGATAACTGGAAATCCCTAAACGATTGATAATCGCATCAACAGCCGACTTCAAATTATAAAAACCTACCGATTTGGAGTTTTGATTCCATTGCTCACTTTGTTTTGCGCCAGATATTAGTAACAACAACCGCGGGCGCTCTACATATTGTTCGTTAATTAAATGATAGGTTTTACCAAATTCATAAAACTTAACATCAGCATTTTTGCGGTTTTGATTATGAGCTACACTTTCCAGCGCTGGCATTAACATGCTTTGGCGCATTACATTCAAATCGCTGCTTAGCGGGTTTAAAATAAAAACCGCTTCATCAAGATTTTTTGAATAAGTCGACTTTGTTAATGAGTTACACATAATTTCAGCGTAACCGTTGGCACTTAATAAATCTGCAACAGTATTATGTGTGTTTTCTTTCTCTGGCTTTAAGCTATAAGATAAAGAAGCATTTATTTTCGAAGGAATAGCAATATTATTATAGCCATAAATGCGTAAAACCTCTTCGGTAATATCACATTCGCGGGTTACATCTACTTTGAAAGATGGCACTCTCAAAGCAAGAGTATCATCAGACGTACTGGTCGCGGTAATTCCTAGAGCGGTAATGATATGCTTAATCTCTGCAGATGGAATATTTGCCCCAATGAGCTTATTGATGTTGTTATAACTCACTTCGAACTCGAAAGGACGAATGTGATTAGGATAAATATCAAAAACTGATGATGAAATTTCGCCTCCAGCCAATTCTTTAATCAACAAGGCCGCATATTTCAAAGCTGTAACCGTAATTTCCGGGTCAGTACCACGCTCGTAGCGGAAAGACGCATCAGTTTTTAAGCCATGTCTTTTTGCCGTTTTACGTACCGAAACCGAATTGAAATAAGCGCTTTCTAAGAAGATGTTTTTTGTTTGGGTATCAACACCTGAAGTTTTGCCCCCAAAAACACCGGCAATGCACATCGGTGCATCGGCATTGCAAATCATCAAATCATCAGCACTTAATTTGCGCTCTATATCATCAAGGGTTACAAAAGGCGTTCCTTCAGCAACTTTTTTAACGATTACTTTTCCGCCGGCAATTTTATCGGCGTCGAAAGCATGTAGAGGCTGCCCTAAGCCATGTAATACGTAGTTGGTAATATCTACCACATTATTAATCGGGCGAAGACCAATTACTTTCAATTTATCTTTTAACCAATCTGGAGATTCGGTAACCGTAACACCAGAAATGGTTAGGCTACTGTATCGCGGACAAGCAGTAGCATCTTCCACTTCAACAGGAATAACCAGATTTTCATTATCGACTTTAAATGCTGACAGATCCGGCATTTCATATTCGCTTCTGAAATAGGCAGCTAAATCTCTGGCAACACCCAAATGTGAGGCTGCATCAGCACGATTTGGCGTTAATCCGATCTCAAAAACAAAATCATCATCCATTTTAAAATGGTCTTTAGCACGAATACCAATTTCAGTATCCTCAGCCAAAATCATAATTCCATCGTGAGATTTACCTAAACCTATTTCATCTTCCGCACAAATCATTCCCTGCGAAACCTCGCCCCTGATTTTCGATTCCTTAATTTTAAATGGCTCACCCTCCAAAGGATAAACGGTTGTTCCAACGGTAGCAACCACAACTTTTTGCCCGGCGCCCACATTTGGTGCACCACAAACAATTTGAAGATTTTCTTTGCCGCCCACATTTACCGTAGTTACACGTAAACGATCGGCGTTAGGATGTTGCACACAGGTTAAAACCTCCCCAATAACCAAACCCTCAAGTCCGCCAACAACAGGCTGAACCTGTTCTACACTTTCTACCTCTAAACCTACATTAGTTAAGATTAAGGAAAGTTCTGCCGGCGTTTTGTCTATTTTAACAAATTGTTTTAACCAGTTATATGATATTTTCATTTATTGAGATTTGAGATTCCAGACAAGAGATTTTAGACATACCATAACTAAAACAGTTGTTCAAGAATTATAAAACGCAAAGATATTATTTAAACGGCAAAGCAGGAAGCTAAACAAGAAATCTTGATATAATAAAAAATATGATGTTCTGAAAGAGTGCATCGGTATTGAAAGTAAGCATTACTGATAACATCTTTAAAAGATTTCTCGACTACGCTCGAAATGACGAGCGGTTTAAGCTAGCGCCCGATACTTAAATTGGATAAAATGATGGCACAAGCTCCGGCGCCGATCACGATCATAATTACCGATATAATGATCAGCATTAATCCTGGCTTTACCGGTTGATTTCTGGAAGATCTGATGATCACCTGAACTAAACCAACGATAAACAATACCGCCACCGCAAGCCAGTAAAAAATAATTAGCCCCATAGCCTATCCGTTAGCGAGTAACACCGCACAAGCACCGCCACCAATTACAACCAGTATAATCGACGCGATTAACATTTGTACACCCAGCTTGGTAGGTTCGTTGTTGGATGATTTTACAATGATGGTGATGATCCCGCCGATAAACAGTCCGACAATGGCGAGGCCATAAAGAAATAAGAGGATGATGATCATATCAATTCATATTTAGTTTTTCTCTAATAGTGTCGATCTTGTGATCACGATAAAAAATGTTCATAGTTTCAAAAGGCACCATCTTATATTTATCACTTACAATGTGAACGCAAGATTTCTTCACAGCTCTTACATCAAAATCAAGCGGATCCATAAAATTCATGATGATGATGCGGAACAGATTATCGTAACTTAAATTATCCGATTTCACCCTCGGTAAACAACACATTAATTCTCCAAAAGTATCTTCTGCACAATCTACAGAAACACCGGTACTAAATAAATTTAACATATGCTCCTTCAACTTTTCGTCATGCTCAAAAACGATGGTATTTTTGGAGTTGTTCAATAAATCTTCGGGGTTGATCAAATGTGTCATAGGGACCACTTCATCGCCGATTTTGAGTGCATAGGCCATGCAAAGCGCATCTGGGTTGCAAGGAACCGGAATTAAATCTTGCGGGGTAAAAGTAGGATACTGTTCATATATCTTCCTTCGAACCTCCGTTAAGGTAATTCTTCCCTTTTGGTCATTGTAATCATCATTCCTCCCGGCAACCTGTGTAGGCTGAAAAGTTACCCCACGAACGCAACGCTGTTTAAGTGCGTACTCCAGAATATCTCCGATTTCGTGATCGTTTAGGCCATTTTGTAAAGTGACCACCAAAGTTGTCGATACATTAAACTGATTTAAATGATCTATTGCTTTTTTCCTCACCTCGGTTAAATCTTCTCCCCTTAATTTGGTTAACACCTCCGCACTAAAACTATCAAACTGCAAATAGATTTCGAAATCGGGCATATAAGAGGCCAGTTTCTCTACGAAGGAAATATCTTTAGCTATCCTGATTCCATTGGTATTTACCATTAAATGTTTAATGGGCTTGGTTTTCGCCAGATCCAATATTTTAAAAAACTCTGGATGCACGGTAGGTTCCCCACCAGAAAGCTGAACCACATCTGGTTCTCCTTCATTTGCAACCACCACATCCATCATTCGTTCAATTTCTTCCAGTGTACGGTGACGGCCATAATGTGGCGACGACATGGCGTAACAAGTTGGGCAGGCCAGATTACAACGATCGGTTACTTCGAGAACGGTTAAACACGAATGCTGCTCGTGATCGGTACATAAACCACAATCGTACGGACAACCGTAATGCACCTTCGTATTAAACTTCAGTGGCATTTCTGATTGTTTGTTGTAATTTCTAATTTGTTTATAATACTCCACATCATCAGCAATCATTACTTTACTATCGCCATGCGTTTTACAATTTTTAAGCATGAAGACTTTCGCATCCTGAAAAACAATTTTTGCATCGCAAAGCATCAGGCATTCCGGACAAAGACTCTTGGTATAATCGTAATAAATATAATCCCTGGTGTTAGCCATATTGAACGTTTTTAGTAAAAACTGATTTTGATATTCTGATGATGAATTTATAATAATAAGCAAAAATCAGCAAAGCAGACCAATGAATGCTGCTTAAATTTAGAAATAATGATTGATACGGCTTGATAAATTCGATGAGGAATCTAAATAAAAAATAGAGCACCATGAATAATTTAAAACGATCTCCATTGATGAGATTCTTGCTTTTTAATGCATTAAAGAAGAATAAAAGCAGTATCAAATAAAACATTTCATAGAGCATAATCGGATGTCGCTTTATGCCATCGCCCAAATCCATTCCGGTAAATAATTGGGTAGCGATACCAAAAGTTGGCTCATCTATTCCCATTGAAAGACAACCGATTCTACCGATGAATAATGCGATTATAATCGGCACAACATAAATGTCTCCCGAAGCAATATGAACGCCGATGATTTTTTTAATAAGCTCTACACCGAACAAACCTCCAAGCAAGCCACCAATAATAGTTTTACTTTGATAAAGAATGGAAAAATTGAGCTGTGCCAATATCGCCGGAGTTTCTAAAACCGCTACCACCCTCGAGCCGATCAAAGCACCCACCATCGCCCAAAGCATGATCCACAATCTGTTCTCATCAGAAATAGGATCAACAATCCCCTTCTTTAAATAATAATATACCCGAACACCTACAATGAAGGCCAGGGTTTCAAACAAGTAATGATAATGATATTGATCACCAAAAAGTTCGAACTGAAATGGAAAAGGCGAGCTGGATTTCAATAGCTTTCAGTTAAAACGATAATCTTGCAAACACTGGTAAATGATCAGATGGATATCTTTTATCTTTACTGTCAGACAGTACAGCGAATTTTTGAACTTTAAAACCTTTGTTTACAAAGATATAGTCGATTCTATTTTTTAAATCGCTGTTAAAATCAAAAGCGTTGAACGTTCCATTCGGACCATACGCAGGCTCTATACTGACTTCTTTTGCATCAGTTAAAAAAGATTTTATAGTGGCAATGGCTTCGGTTTCTGGAGTAACATTTAAATCGCCTGTAAAAACAACCGGCAAAGTAGGGGCAATTTCCTGTATCTTCCGTTTTAAAAGTTTCGCAGATTCAATCCTCGCCTTCACACCAATGTGATCATAATGGGTATTAAATACCAGAAATTCTTTTTTGTTGATTCTATCGTAAAGTCTTACCCAGCTACATACCCGGTTTAATGCGGCATCCCAGCCTTTCGATGGCACATCTGGCGTTTCCGAAAGCCAGAAAGTCCCTCCGTCTTTTTTGGTAAAACGATCTTTATCATAATATACCGCAGAAAATTCTCCTTTGCGTTTCCCATCCTCACGCCCCACACCCACTACATCAAAATTGGAGTTTTCAAGTAAGGCATCAAATTGTTCAGGCAAAGCCTCTTGTACGCAAAGGATATCAGCATCGTGGAATTTTACTAGCGCTTTCACACTTTCCTTACGGTTAGGCCAGGCATTTACACCGTCTGATGCTACATTTAAACGAATGTTATAAGTAATAATGTTAATTGGCGCTCCTTTCTTTTGGGCAAAGGTTACAACAGAAATAAGTATTAAACAGAATAAGGTTTTAAAGAATTTCATAAGATGGGTTATTTTTTCAATTTGCCAATATTACTAATTTAGTGTTAATTCAGTTTTAAGTAGTCAAATTGTTATAAATATACCAGTCGAGGTCGGACAGCTCCTCATCTTTTCGAACACGAAATGTTACCCAGGGTGTCATCTCGACCAGAGTGCAACAAAGCGGAGAGATCTTTAAAACTAGCTGTAACTTTATACTAGTTTAAAAGATTTCTCGGCTTAGCTCGAAATGACGACGCCCTGCTATCCGGCATAGGAGCTGATGGAAGGGAAAACGTTAAAGCTTTTGCAGGAATTTTCCAAAACCACAACCCAAGGCATCGCGTATACTGCGATTCTTCATCGCAGCTTGTGATGCCGCAATAAAAGCTTTGACGAATTTACCCGACATTAGATCCAAGCCTTGATTTTTTGCTTCTTTGTTATCAAGAACAACGAAGAAGGCCGCCGCCGATGAGGCGAAAAAAATCAAAGGTGAAGCCTTCACAGCGCTTTAAGATCCCCGCATACGCGAGGATGACGGATTCGGGGCCGGGTTTTCCGACATAGCAGCTGATGGAAGAGAAAAACCTCTATCCGCCTATCGGCATCTTTCTCCTTAAAGAGAAAGGCTAGTAAAAGAATCTCACCTCATTGCTGTAGCCGCCCTGCTATCCGGCATAGGAGATGATGGAAGGGGAAAACGTTAAAGCTTATGCCGCAATTTTCAAAAACCACAGCCTAAGGCATCGCGTATTCTGCGATTCTTCATCGCAGCTTGTGATGCCGCAATAAAAGCTTTGACGAATTTGCCCGACATCAGATCCAGGCCTTGGGTTTTTGTTTCTTTTGGGCCAAGCCAAAAGAAAAAGGCCGCCGTCGATGAGGCGGAAAGATCCTTCGACTAAGCTCAGGATGACATAATGATTTGATTAAGAATCGCTTAAAAGATCTCTCCGCTACGGTCGAGATGACGACGCCCTAAATAGGCGCTCGCTGTAGCTGCCCTGCTATCCGGCATAGCCAATTTTGGAAGCAGAAAGCAGTGGAAAACGAGCACAAACATTCAAAAACCAGTAATCAAGGAAATTTGCAGCCGAAAAGGAAAAAGCCAGGGCTGGCCTCAAATTACCGCTAATAGTTTTCCGCTAGCTTTATGCAAACAAAAGGGGCAAGCCTTGGGCTTTTGTTTCTTTTGGGCCAAGCCAAAAGAAAAAGGCCGCCGCGATGAGGCGAAAGAGATCCTTCGACTACGCTCAGGATGACATTATGATTTGATTAAGAATCCCTTAAAACATCTCTCCGCTACGGTCGAGATGACGACGCCCTAAAATAGGCGCTCGCTATAGCCGCCCTGCTTTCCGGCATAGCCAATTTTGGAAGCAGAAAGCAATGGAAAACGAGCACAAGCATTCAAAAACCAGTAGTTAAGGAAAATTGCAGCCGAAAAGGAAAGAGCCAGGGCTGGCCTCAAATTCTCGCTAAAAGTTTTCCGCTAGCTTTATGCAAACAAAAGGGGCAAGCCTTGATTGTTTGCTTCTTTGTTATCAAGAACAAAGAAGGAGGCCGCCGCCGATGAGGCGGAAAGATCCTTCGACTACGCTCAGGATGACATAATGATTTGATTAAGAATCGCTTAAAAGATCTCTCCACTACGGTCGAGATGACGACGCCCTAAAATAGTTCGATCGCTATTGCCACCCTGCTTTCCGGCATAGCCAATTTTGGAAGAAGAAAGCAGTGGAAAACGAGCACAAACATTCAAAAACCAGTAATCAAGGAAATTTGCAGCCGAAAAGGAAAAAGCCAGGGCTGGCCTCAAATTACCGCTAATAGTTTTCCGCTAGCTTTATGCAAACAAAAGGGGCAAGCCTTGATTGTTTGCTTCTTTGTTATCAAGAACAAAGAAGGAGGCCGCCGCCGATGAGGCGGAAAGATCCTTCGACTACGTTCAGGATGACATAATGACTTGATTAAGAATCACTTAAAAGATCTCTCCACTACGGTCCAGATGACACACACTTTAGGCTGAAACTTTCTAAAAGATCCCCGCATACGCGAGGATGACGGACTTGGGGCCGCGTTTTCCGACATAGCAGCTGATGGAAAAATCCTAAATCAAATCTTCATCTTTATAACTATAATAATGATCGTTCGCAAAAATCAAGTGATCAACTACATACAGTCCCAGCATAGCTCCAGATGCGACAACATCTCTGGTAAGTTTATTATCGCTTTCACTAGGTTTTAAATTTCCCGACGGATGATTATGCGCCAGAACTATATAGGCTGCATTATTTTCAATGGCTACTTTAAAAATAATCTTTGGGTCGGCCACTGTTCCAGCTTGCCCGCCTTTGCTAATTAAATGTTTGCCAATAATATGATTGGATCTGTTTAGCAATAAAATCCAAAATTCTTCATGGTTAAGATCCGCAAAGGTGTGGTGAAGGTATTTATGAACATCGCTGGATGCGGTAATCTGGATAAGCTGCTCTTGCTGCGTTTCCTTTCTTCGCAAACCAAGTTCCAAAGCGGCCACTATCGAAATTGCTTTCGCCTCCCCTATGCCTTTAAACTTCGAAAGATCTTGAATAGACGCCTTTCCAAGTTTGGTCAGGTTGTTATCGTAAAACGCTAAAATTCGTTTACTTAAATCTACAGCTGTTTCATTTCTGTTGCCCGATCCAATTAAAATTGCGATCAGTTCGGCATCGGTCAAATGCCTGCGACCATGCTGTAAAAGTTTTTCTCTTGGCCGATCTTCTTCAGCCCATAATTTGATTCCTAACTTTTGATCGTATTCATCCATAATTTTTTACGCAAAAAAAAGGCATCCCAACTTTTGGTTGGGATGCCTTTTACTAATATCGTAAAAAAACTTAGCTTATGCTAAACCGTTAACGAATTTCGTTAATTTCGATTTGTTGTTAGCTGCTTTGTTTTTGTGGATGATGTTCTTTTTAGCTAAACGATCTAACATAGAGATCACTTTAGGCAATAAATCTGAAGCAGATTTTTTATCTTCTGCAGCACGTAATCTCTTGATGAAAGTACGGGTAGTTTTTGCCTGATATCTGTTACGTAAACGTTTTGTAGCGTTTGCTCTAATTCTTTTTAATGAAGATTTATGATTTGCCATTTCTATTTAGCCTTTTATTTTTTCTTAATCGTTTCCTATAATTCGGGTTGCAAATATAGAGTTTATGTTTTTAAATTACAAAACAATTTAACTTTTTTATCCACATAAATTGCAACACATTTTCCAACAGCAAAAATACATTAAATTTATTCATTAATAACACTTTAACCCGGCTTAATAAAAATTAACTTCTATTGAGAAAACCTGCTTAAAAATACTATTTTTGGGGAAAACGATTTTTGAGTGAAAAAACGAATAGCCATTTTCGCATCCGGCTCAGGCTCTAACGCCCAAAAGCTAATGGAGCATTTTAAACGCAGTAACGACATCGAAATTTCTTTGGTATTAACTAACAACGCTGATGCCTACGTACTCCAAAGAGCAGATAACTTTGAAATCCCCTCCCACATTTTCGATAAACACGAATTCTACAAAACGGAACAAGTGATCGATTTACTGAAGAACTTAGATATCGATTTCATTGTTCTTGCAGGTTTTCTTTGGTTAATTCCTCAAAATTTAATAGCCGCTTACCCGGGAAGAATCATCAACATCCATCCTGCAATTTTACCGAAGTTTGGAGGAAAAGGAATGTATGGCGACCATGTACACAACGCCGTAATGGCTGCCGGCGAAACTGAAGGTGGCATCACGATTCATTATGTAGATGAAAACTATGATGAAGGAGAATATATCTATCAGGCAAGATATAAAATAGACAAAGGCGACAACCTGGAAATGATCAAATTTAAGGGGCAACAATTAGAGCATCTACATTATCCAAAGGTTGTTGAAAGTCTGGTAAAAAAAATCAAAAAGTAAGACTGAATTGCTAGATAAACAGTTTTGCGAGTAAATCTGTAGCTTCCAACACCGACGACTTTTTGTCAATTATTCCATTTGCACCAAATGCGATTAAGCTCTTTGCAAAAGTATGGCTGATTTGGCTATTGGAAAAAATAATCACTTTCACTTTACCACCTACTTTTTGCAAAAAGTCTTGCAACTTCTTATTTTCTGTTATTGATAAATCTACAATAATTAGATCGGCCTTATCCTCCGAGAGAAAATCATTTGTTCCATACAAATCACACAACTCAAAAACCGTAGCCACTGGCCAAACTGATTTCGAAATCAGTCTCAATCCATAACCCACAATCTGATGATTTGTAACAATGATGATCTTCATAAAACACAGCTGATTTTTTTATTTGGAGAAGCTGAGATGGAGCCTTGAACCTCCAGTGCCTCAAAAGCCAGTTAAAGTACAAAGCTAAGATGGCCATCGCGAGCGACTTCATCTAAAACCATACTCATATTCTTCCTTTATCCCACGAATAAAGCCCACTGTTTTATATTGCGTAGATCGCATACTCCTTTTAAATAGTAGTTGTTATTATAATTCCGCTAACCTCCAATTGGTACACAAAATATCTTGCTGACTTTTGGCAACTTACGCAAAAGCCAGCAAGGTATTTGATCCAAATAATTTCTCATCAAAAAGATGTTGGCTAATTGGTTCTAAGTAGTGTTAAAAAGCCTTTATACACATGCCATTTACCATTCAAATCTTTCAATTTTAATAGATAATAATACGTACCGGAATTTAAGCCTTCACCTGTCCAATCGTTCTTATAGGCGCCATTACTATGATAAACCTCGTTACCCCATCTGTTAAATATTGCCATGTTATTTTCTGGGTAAGCATTCAAGCCTAAAATTACAAAAGTATCGTTCCTTCCATCCCCGTTTGGCGTAAACAAATTCGGTATTTTTAAGCCAAAAATTTCCTTTACAGCTGTCGACGTATTGTCTGCAGGGTTTATATCGCGTTCCGTAGCCGTAACGGTAGCGGTGTTGGTGATGATACCTGCCAAATCTGCTTTTACTCTTAATGTAAGCGATACGCTACTGGCTGTTGAAACCTGCCCAATAGTCCAGGTTAATGTTCTGCTTGCTAAATCGTAGTTCACCGTACCATTATTACTGCTTGCCGAAATAAAGGTTAAGCCAACTGGCAATACATCACTTACTGTGACATTGGTAGCGAGATTTGCACCCTTGTTACGCACAACCAGGTCATAAACAAATTCGTCGCCTATTGCCGTGGTAGCTAGAGCAGTTGATTTATTAATACTTAGATCAACCATAGCCGCATTTGGAACAGGAGTTACTGTTGAGCTGTTATTACCTGGAACAGGATCAGATTCTGTTCCTGCAACAACCGCCGTGTTGGAATAAGGCCCTGAAGAATTTACTCTTGCGGTAATGGTAAGCGTTACACTGGCTCCGTTCGCGAGTCCGCCAATCGTCCACTTTCCTGTGGTTGCATCAAAACTACCTACAGCCGCGCTGGCGTTCACAAACGTATAACCAGCAGGTAATTGATCTGTAACTATGACATTAGTGGCTGCATTCGGACCAACATTATTTGCAACGATGGTAAATACCACATTTTCGCCAACGGTTGGACTTAGGTTATTTACAGTTTTAACAACACCCAAATTAGCTTGAACCAAGCCAGGAACAGGATTTACGGTAGATGAATTATTAGTTAAATCAGGATCTTCTTCATTGCCAGAAACCGCAGCTGTATTGGCGTAACTCCCCGTACTTTTTACGGTTGCAGTAACGGTTAATGTTACACTGGCGCCGTTGGCCAAATCACCTATCGTCCAGATTCCGGTACCACTATTGTAAGCACCAGACATAGTCGTACTACTTACATAATCATATCCTGTCGGAAGTTGATCCATCACTTTTACACCAGTTGCATTTGCAGCACCATTATTTTTCACAACGATGGTGAAAGTGAGGCTGCTGCCGATAACCGGCATTGCGTTATTTACTGTTTTGGTTACCATAAGATCCGCACAGCTCACTGTTTGTTTAGTGAAATACGCGGTGGCATTGATACCTCCCGGAAGTATTAAGTTATTGCCCGTGTTAATACTAATTGGGCTTCCACCGTTCGTACCTGTACAGCTGGTACTCCATACGCCCTGCGAAACCTGTTGACTTACAAAGGCAAGTGCATTGTTAAAAGCGGTTTCATCTGTACCGGTTCCATTTCCATTAGTTGCTGTATTGTGTTGTAATACTATATTAGCAGCCCCGGCAATGTTACTGCTAATCTGCCAGGTTCTGTCCATTCCTTTAGTAGCAAAACTCGTTTCTACAGCTGCGCTGGAAGAATAGTTTTTTACCTGCACATTAATATTTCTAGCCGCTATCTGATTTGACACTGTTGCTGGCGTATAATCTAACCCTGCAATACTCAACGGGAATAAAAAGGAATTTCCGGTTGCCAAACTTTCTTTAACAATAACGCCTGTACCATTGGTTACAACGTGTTTGTTCACATCATATCCGGTAAAAGTTGCATCATCATCTAAAACAATATTGAAGTTATTTAAAATCAAATGTCCAGCGGTAAACTTGATGGTATTGGTAACACGGGTATTTCCACTCAATGAAACACCACTTGCGTTATCGATCTCGATATTTGGCAACGATGGATTAACCCCAGCTGCATATCCCCCATTTAAGGTTTGTTGCGCCGGATAGCCTGGATACAGTGGATTGTTTGCCCTGAAGATAATCAGTCCGGTTCCTGTTTGCCCGTTGCTTGGTAAACATATAAAACGAGCAGCCGGATCTATGGTCATGTTCTTCCCATAGAAAATTGCTGTTGCACCGTCTTCGAGATAAACTACAGCATCCGGACCAAAGGTTACATCGCCATACCACGTAGTTGGAACACCAGCATTAATATCAAAATTGCTGTTAATGTAAGTGGCAGACTGACTGTAGCCTTTCAGCCATATAACACTTACGATGAATAGGAGTAATATTTTTCTCATGGTAATGATTTTAGTATTTTATTGAGCTCCTCATGGATAACTTGTTTTATAGCTTTGTTTCGATATCCAATCATGATGCTAAATGCTGGCTGATAACTGTTCCCTTTTGTAGAGAAAGTTATTGGCAATTAAAAATTATTTTTGGCCTTTGTTTCTTAAAGCTGGGTTGGCAAAGGCACAGTTCTCCAGCAAAACCTTAACTGCTACACATGTGCTTTCACACCCTGTACTCGTAGTTTGTGTAGCATAGTAGGTGTAACCATTTTCCAAAAGTGTATTTATGGGCAAAGTAATATTACTGCTGGCATCAGCATACCATTTAATGTCGGTACCAGTTATCATTAGGTTTGCCAAGGATGTATTTACCGTGGCACAAATCTTTTGAAAAGGCGGTGCTATTGGCAATATTTTGGCCCTTACTGTTAGGATCACATCCCGCGTACTTACACAACCTGTTGCTGTTTCAACTACCCTAACATAAACAACTGCACTATTGCTTAAATAACTGTTGCCAAGCGGATTGCTTGCTGCAAGAGCATCAGCAGCAGTTAAAAAATAACTAATGGTATAGTCAGATGGGGTTGCCACCAATAATGGATCGGCATCATGCAAATTGAAGGTGCCGCTTCCAGCATTCTCCGAGGTTTCGCAAGCATAAATAGTGGTAGCCGCCAAAACCGGACTAGGCGTTAAACCTAAGGTTATTGCATCAGTTAAATTACAGCCAGCGCCATAAGTTACTGTTACACTATAAGTACCCGGACCAGTTACTGTAATCTCTGGCGTTGTGGCACCGGTGCTCCATAAAATGGAAGTAGCATCTTGATTAAAACTAGCTGTACTTAGGGTGTAAGGATATTCATTACATTTTAAAACTTTATCTGCACCTAAATATTGAAAGGCACTAATGGTGGCGAATGTCCAATTGCTGTTACCACCAGCATCATCACCTATAACTTTATTTTGTGCGGCGGTACAAGTGCTGCCTGCGGTAATGTCTGTTAATCGGGCAAACTTAATATCAAAATTACACAAAGTGGAAATCAGCGTGGCAGGCGTACCAGCTGTATTGGAGCGAAACCTGATGGGGTTACAGGGTGTACCATTTGCGGTTAAAGTGTTATTTACAGTAATGGTGCTTCCAGCTCCAATGGCATTATCTGATGAATTAGTATACCGTAAATTATCTACAATAAAACGACCACCAAGAAGGCTAGTTGACTTTAAAAAATTAAGATTAGTGAACTTTAGGGTACCTGAGCCACTGCTTAAATTCGCGAGAATACTTTGGTTTACATTCATCGTTCCATAATCGATGGTTACCCCTGCCGGAGTTGTAATGGGAATACCTCTTACGTTTACGTTAATGGTACTACCTGCAGCATTCCAGTTACTAGCTGAACTGTGCGATGCGATATAAGTGTTTGTACCATCAGTACCATTTAAGGTAATTACAGAATTAGATATATCTGCCCGGTTAGTACCAGTAACATTTAAATTTAACGATGCTGCAATGATCGTTTTACCATTACTGTAAAACTGGCCAGATGAAAATCTGATGTTACCATTAGAATTGAAGTTATCTAGAAAATCATACCTACCTCCTCCATCAAGCGACAATAAGCTTCTTATCGCTACGCCATTGGTAGTAATGGCATTTGCACCGGCACTCAAAGAACCTCCTCTCATCAACCAATTTCCATTAAATGGGAAG
Source organism: Pedobacter sp. AC163 (assembly GCF_979258665.1). Classification (NCBI taxonomy): domain Bacteria; kingdom Pseudomonadati; phylum Bacteroidota; class Sphingobacteriia; order Sphingobacteriales; family Sphingobacteriaceae; genus Pedobacter; species Pedobacter sp. AC163. The sequence continues at coordinate 1,683,022 of NZ_OZ409872.1, forward strand.
GTCATGTTTGAAGCTAGCGTTACCGCACCGTAAGTGTATAGGTTAAATCCACTTGCACCTGCGAAAACCGGCATTTTAGCACTAACCGCATTATCCCAAAGCAGGTTTCTGCAACTTGCATTGTTATCAATAGTTACCGTTTGATTGCTGGCAGTAAATGAATTCCCATCAAAAAAAACATCATCAGATAAAGAAGGAATACAGCTGTTAACGTTATTCAGCGCAGGATTTCCACCCGAAGAGCCAATACTCCAATGTGTAGGATCTGTCCAATTACCTGTACCACCAACCCAATAAAAGTTTTGAGGCGCATTGGAAGTGATATTTACGTTTAGGTTATTCCCTAAGTCTTCGCCTCCAGGAACATTTAACGTTACTCCAGTCGAATTGATGTCTTTTAAAATAGCATTGTCGATATTGAAAGGTGCAGCTGATTTATAAAGTTTCACTCTGGCACCTGCCGTAGTAGACTGCAAAGAAATTTTTGGAGAACAACTGCCTACACTATTACTATTAATTCCATTTATGACCGTGTAAGTTGGAGCAGAACTTGATGTACTTGAAGCAAACCGATAAACTTTGCCTGCAGTAAAATTGTAGTTATTTACCTGATGGGATGCCGCCGCACCGCTCATTTGACTTATGCTGCCGTTTGAGCTGAAACTTACAACATTAGCCGAAAAGTTTAATACCCCGCTATGAGAAAATATTGGATTACCTGTTGGAGCGGTGAAGTTTATATTATTCAGTGCTAAATTACTCAGACTGACGGTACTGTTATTGACGTATCCGTTGATTAGGAAGATAGGATCGATGGCGCTTGAAATATTAATTGTTGATCCCGAAGCTTCAAAAGATCCTAAAAATGGAGTAGATAATGTAAATGCATTAATCCCTCCCAAGTCACCTCTTGAAAATGTTAATGTAGAATTTGAAATATCAATATGGCGAATATTTGTTGCTAATGCAGGCACAGAAGAACTGCCAAATCTATCTGCGGTAATAGCTTTACTATTGCTATTAAATGTTCCGGAATAAATAAAAATTCCTGTGCTGGCTCCTCCTATTAAGTTATCGGATAAATTATACGTGCCTGTTCCAAAAAATTGAATTGTATTAGATGCATATACGAAATTTGTTCCAGATTTAACTGTATGATTGCCACTGCCCACATAAACTAAAGCTGAAGCAATTCCCGTACTTCCAGAGTAATCTGCGCTTCCATTAATATTCAATGTGCCACCTGTCAACCGGCCTTCGTTACCTGGATCAGTCCAATACAAATTTCGAGCATAAGCCATGGCGCTTCCGCTACCAGAAATGGTAACAATTTGTCCACTGGCTGTAAAGGAGTTGCCATCGAAATAGACATCATCGTTAAAGTTTGGCAAACAGCCCGCAGCCGACTGTGCTACACCACCACTACCCGTTAACGACCATTTAGTAGGATCGTTCCAGTTACCTGTACCACCCACCCAATAAAATGAACGGGTTGTGGCAGTCGCAGTAGTAGCATAAGTACCTGTATTTAAACCCAAATCGTTATTTACAGGCATAGTAACTGTACTTCCTGAAAAGGCAATACTTTTAAATCCAATATTTGAAGTGGCAATAGGAGCCGTAGCTGTAAATGAAATCGGTGTAGCGCCTTCTGACCGTAGACTAGATTGACCAGTACAACTAGCTACTTCAACTAATGCATTAACATTCAATTGGGTAACACCATTTGAAGTAATATCTACCGGTTTTAGTAGATTAAGATTAGTGGTGTTTATATTTAACCTTCCACTACCTGTTATATTAAATGCAGATACGTTAAGATTAAATTGAGCTACACCTAAAGTAAATGGCCCTGTGCTACAACGAATATGCTCTGCTGCAATTCCTGGTGTAGTTTCTGTAAATGTTATTGACTTAATGCCATTTATTACTGTTCCATTTGTAACAGCATTGCCAGTATTTATAAATGTACTATTACTTGCTTGGTTAATGTATAGCTCTGCGTTGGTAAAGTTGTAAGTAGTACTAGCGGGACTAGCACCAAAAACCAATGCCCCAGAATTACTAGCACCTGCATTGACACTTAATTTACTATTTGCAAGATTTACGATTTTAGTACCTGTAGCTGTATTCGCAATACCAAAATAACCAACCTGCACCCAATAGCCATTGGCCACAAAGCTAGAATTGGTAATAGTAATTGATTTACGAGGCAAGTTTAAGTCACTTAGCAGCGTATAGGTACCAGTACCTGAAAAAACGAAATCACCTCCTGTTGTGGCACTGGTTTTCGATAGATTATCACCCATGTTAATTTTATGGTTTCCTGCACCTAAAAAGGTCATGCCATTGGAAAATAGATGTCTACCATTTGAGATAAAATCCCCATAAACATTCACAATACCTGCCAAAGTAATTACACCACTAGAGAGGATATTAATATTTCTTCCTGCAGCACCTACAGAGACACTAATCGTTTGAAGTAAATTTCCTGCCGGAAAATAAACATCATCAACAGATGATGGGGCTAAAGACCCATTCGCAGGAACACCAGAACCTGGCGAACTTTCCCAATTGGCAGAGTTGGTATAGTTCTGATCTGCTTTACCTACGGTTTTCCAGTAGAAATCGGTTGCCCAACCCTCATTGCTATAAGTTAGCATGAAGGTGGATATAATAATCAATCGGTATAAAATTTTATTCATTGTAAGAGCGAAGTGGCAGTGAGTAAGAAATCAATAATTTTAGAAGTAAATCTTACAACTGTTTAAACACTATATTCATGTAGGTTTTGGCAGTTACTGATGCTCCACTTAGTATTTTGTAACTCAGTTTACCATCGGCAGAAAGCGTTATGCTCGCAGGATCGTAAACGGTGTTATCAAAATAAGTTACAAAATAGCCTAGACCAGTTGCTGGAATTACGTTTAAAGTTCCGGCTCCTGCGCTTTTAATTGCAGATTTAGTTGGCGCAGTTTCTCCTGTCATGCTAAATTGGTAGCTGTAAAAAGAATACATATCTACAGTGAAAGTTCCTCCTGAATAGGTTACATAAGAAGGCAAATCTACGTTAGCGGTTGGCATTACCATAGATGGTGCGTAGAAAAACTGCGGACTAATTGCAGCCACTGTTTTTAAAATACCACTTGCATCAGCAACCACAATTTTATCAGTTGCCGCTCCCGTTTGTAACCCTGCAATGGCCAAAGTTTTAGTTGCATCGGTGGTTATAGTAGTAGCACGGTTTAAAGTCCCCCCAAGTTCAATTTCGGAAGTGGTTGCGTTTTTTGTGATACCATTATTAGTTGTAATATTAGGAGCAATTGCAGAAGCATCTTTTACTTTCAAAACCCCATTTGCATCAGCAACAACTATCTTATCATTTACGTCTGTACTGATATAATTAGCCCTTTCTGCAGCTTCCACAGTTCTCCATGAAGCCAGCGTACCATAACCTAATGCACCAATACGCATACCACCTAAAATAATATCCAATCTCTCTGATGGAGCCCTCCAAAATGGGTCAAAGTTCGGATCCGAACCAAATGCCCAGTTACCTTTTTGATCCATCACTGCACGGTAGTTTACCCCAGCAGTGTTCACTAGCGTTTTTCCACCATCTCCAGCGGAAGCGCCAGATACACCAAACCATATTTCTCCGCCAAAGTCATTTAATTTACCTGTTCTCAGCACCATACCAGCCCGCTGCTGCGTACTTAAACTACCTAGAGCATAGTTTGAATTTGCTGTTGTAGTATGCCCCTCAAAAGCGACGATAGACTGACCATTTCCTCTAGCTGTTCTTGATCCGATAGTACCACCAGAAATAATATTTCTGTGTACAATAGCCTGAGCATTATTAGTTGTTGCCAGACTATAGTTCAAATCTAAATCATCGTTAGCTTGAAAAGTTACTTTATCGTCGAATTGACGACCTGAAATCACCACGTCGCTTGGGTTATAGCCAAAGCCAATTCTTCCCCCTGGAGTTGCAATAATATCATCCAATACATTGGTTGATGTAGGTGTGCCCGTTGCAGGATTATTTTTTGCAGCATCAATGTGGAACGTTCCTATTCCATTTTGAGTTCCTATTGCCACATTGCCTTTTTGATAAATATTATCGATATTTTCAGTCGCCTTGGTCGATGTTAGCATCTTGTTCCATGGCTCAATACCCAGCGATGTTTGATCAATTGTTTTAACTACGCCAGAAATGGGATCTGCAACCACAATTTTATCAGTTGCCGCTCCCGTTTGTAACCCTGCAATGGCCAAAGTCTTTGCAGCATCTGTTGTTATAGTAGTAGCCTGAAGTAAGGCTCCACCTAATTGAATGTTGTCAGCAGTTTTGGTTAAACCATTATCGGCAGTTATTGCTGCAGTGGCTAGAGATGTAGCTGGAACTGTTTTTAATACCCCGCTTGCATCTGCTACAACAATATCATCTGGTGTTGCTCCTATAATTGTTCCGGTTTGCATTCCCTGAAATCTTACAGGGTTTGCAGCAGCATAAACATGTAGCATATTTGTTGGCGCCATCGGTGTAATTGGCAAACCAATGCCTACAAAACCATTGTTCTTAATCATCAAGCGCTCCCGCTCTACTGTAGTTCCGGTGGCGGTAGTATAAAAACTTATACTAGATGGCAAACTTGTTGCGCTGGCAGCACCATCTCCTCGAAAATACATACGTGCAGCGGCCTTAAAAGTTGTTCCATCAAAAATAGAACCTTTAACAAATGTTAATAAAGCAGTAGGAGATACTGGAAATGTTGGCGCATCGATAGTGCCCCCTGCCGAAGCGCCATGAAAACCTGCTGCACTTCCTGTAGCACTGAAATTATATATCGAGTGGTCTCTAATAATTGATGTAAAAGCCCCTCCCATAAGCGTAGATGGACTGGCAAGATAGCCATCGATATTTGCAGCCGAACCTGAAAGTAAACCTATGCCAGTGTTTTTTGGCAATATCGCTTTTGATTGATTATCTACCTTAAAAACAACATCCTGGTTATCTGTCGTACCTAAAAAATTAGTAGCAGGATTTGTACTAGCGTTACCAGTTAACAACCAACCTAAAGATGGTGTATTACTGTCAGACAATCTAATCCACTTACTATTTGCAGGTGTAACAGCGTCTAGGTTCCAATAATAATAACCTGGAGTAACATTATTTGGAGCAGTACCTGCGGTAGCAGTATTAAATACGGTTAAAGCATTTGCAGGAGCATTAACAGGTGCGGCAACGGTTGTGCTGGTTAACGCAATACGTGGCAATAACGCACCTTTGTTGGTAGCGGTCATATCTATTACAGATGATGGCGCCGGATTACTGGTACCAAAACCTTGTTGAGCTTTTAATACTTGACCATAAACTAGAAGTACAATAAGTAAGGATAAAAATTTCTTCATAGCTGTATGTTTGTGTCTTGTATTTTTGAATGTATATTTTTTCATGTTTTTATTGATTGAGAAAGCTAATTTCTAATATAGCTGCGGCGGGTAAAGTCAATTATTATATTACTGTGTTTTAAAAAGAGAGGGTGAGATTTCAGAAATCTCCTTATGCGCACTAATCATCCCTAAATATGGCACTTCCCTCTTCTCTTTTGCCTCATCCTATCTCGATTTAATCAGAAAGGATTGGAAATATTTGCTAATGGCTGAAGAAAAACTTTAATCTTTCCAGCCTCTATCTTTTAATTTATATACGGCTAACAATAAACCAGCTGCTACCGTTAGATTGGATTACCCAACCTTGCCATATTGATGAGCCAGTTATTCCAGTAGCTGCAGCATTGCCATCTATGGTACCGCCAGCAGAAACTACATTCACCGCTCCGGTTCCTTCAATCATTTTAACTGTATATCTTTTACCTTTATTGGTAGCAGATGCAGCTGGCAAAGTAATTTTAACTGTTGTAGCGACACCAGTTTCAACCAAAATCGTTTCGTCTGTTGCTAACATTACATAATCTGCTGTTTTGGTTTCGATGGCTGAAGTTCCTGTAGATGATGGTATTGTTTTTAATACGCCATTTGCATCAGCAACCACAATTCTGTCGGTAGCATCAGCACTAGCCTGTAAACCTTCAACACGAACAGGATCTGCTGTACCATTACCTACTATATGTAGTTTATTTGACGGAGTTGGCGTATTGATACCAACATTTACCTGCCAAAAGTCTGTACCCCCAAGTGACATGCTGTTGCTAGCTCCTACCTTTGACTGAAAACCTATTGCAATGGCATTTCTCAGGTCTCCTGACAACACGCCTGCTGAACCACCTACTGCCACGTTATAAAAACCAGTTGTATTAGTTTCAAGACTTCCCTGGCCCACAGCGGTATTAAAAGCACCTACGCTGTTAATTTGTAAAGCATTGGCTCCTACAGCAACATTCAATGCCCCGGTTGTGTTACCATTCATTGCATTATTACCGAAAACCGAATTCGCTTCACCTGTTGTGTTCATTCGCAGCGCATAGTTACCGGTTGCTACGTTTGCGTTTCCTGTAGTGTTTGATAATAAGGCTTCGTTACCGAAAGCCGTATTAGAATATCCAGTATTTACACGAAGTGCCTGAGCGCCCATTGCTGTATTATTAAGTCCGTCAGTAACAAGAGATAAAGCTTCTAAACCGAAAGCCGTATTATGATCTCCAGTGCCCGAATTAGCTTTATAACCAAACGAGGTACCTGTTTTACTTACATTACCAGCAACGGTATTATCAATTTTGAAGTTTAATGGAACATCATCAGTTGTACCTAAAAAATTAGCCGTTGTTGTACCTGCGTTACCTGTAATATGCCAATCATTTAATAGGGTCGCAGATGGTATTGTTTTTAAAATACCAGTAGCATCGGCCACAACAAAATTGTCTGTATTTACATTACCAGCATAAGCAGCAGTGTTGATTTCGTTAATTGAAATACCACCACTATTGATACTTAGGGTTTCTTTGAACATATTATCTGTTGCCGAATTATAAGAGAATACACCTAAAGCTGTTCGCCCAAAGCCAGCACCTAAGCTATTGGTGGCATAAATAGTATTGTTAATATTTACTAAATCTGATAAGATATTACCGTTACCGTCAAACTTTCCAGCTATCGAGTTTCCAATAATGATGTTATTAGAAACATTATTCATGTACCCACCGGAGTTACTCCCAAGAACAATATTTCGATCTCCACTTTGCAAATCGAATAAAGAAAAGTCGCCAATTGCAAGATTGCCATTACCGCTTAAAAGACCCGACATTAAATTAGCACCTACCCCTATGTTACTATTACCACTTCCAATGTTTGTTAACACATTTTTTCCTATCGCAATATTCCTAGAGCCATTACCTAATGATGTTCCGTTACTTCCTACACCACCATCTTGCGTAACGTGATTATCAGTACCAACTACTCGTAGATCGGCTGTAAAAACAGAAGGTGAAACTGAACGCAATACACCAGTTGTTGGGTCTGCTACTACAATTTTATCAGTGGCAGCGCCAGCATCTAATGTTCTCACTCTTAATCTACCATTGATATCTAATTTCTCAGATGGAGCTTTTACGCCAATACCGATATTTCCGGATGAAATATTAGTAAATCTTCCATCCAGTCCTGTTCCATAAATTAAATTCCCAATACTTAACTGATTATCTGCTGTTGCTGAAGGAACCCAAGCTTGACTTCCTAGCGTTGTGTTCCATGAACCTGTAGTGACATTATTTCCAGAACGCGTACCAACAGCGGTATTTTCACTTCCAGTAGTAGTGTTTGATAAACTCCAGTGGCCAAAAGCTGCATTACTACCCCCAGAGGTGTTAGCTTGCATAGCATAGCCCCCCACAGCTGTATTCAATGATCCAAATTTGTTAAGTGCCGCCGCACTAAGTCCAATAGCCACGTTATTGATACCATTATTATCCTTTAATGCATTAGAACCAATACCCACGTTTCCATTCGATTGTCCGCCTACATTACTTGATGCGGCTCCAACATTTTGACCGATAAATATATTATCAGCGGTTCCACCATTAGTTCCGTTGCTTCCAACACCTGCATCTTTTGTAATATGGTTTCTGCTTCCAACCAAACGCAAATCTGCATCAAATGTTGATCTATCCACTTGTTTAAGCACACCCGTTGTTGCATCTGCCAATACAATCTTATCTGTAGCTGTATTACTTGTTTGCAAACCTTGCACAGCAAGGGTTTTAGTCGCATCCGTAGTGATTATCGTAGGCTGAATTAAAGCTCCACCCAATTGAATGTTATTCCCAGTTTTATTTAATCCATTATCAGCAGTAATAGTTGGTGATATTGAAGTGGCGTCGATTGTTTTTAATACACCTGTAGCATCGGCAACTACTATTTTATCTGTAGCAGCATTACCTGTATAGGCAGCGCTATTGATATTTCTCATTTTAAGACCTCCGTTACCTGCTGTTGCGTCACCGCCTAAATCTAAAAGCTCAGTTGGTTTTGCTGCAGCTTCTACCCCAACAACACCAATAGCAGTGTGGGCATTTTTAAGAATAGTTAACGCATTATTTGGCGTTGTTAAAGTTCCATTACCAATTTGGAACAGTCCATCTGTTTGCACATCTGCGTTTGGTGTACCTGTTTTAATAGCATTTGCTGCACCAATAACAAATTCACCAGGGGCGCTAGAGGTATTGAAAGCGCCAAATGCAGTTCCAGCATTACCATAAACCTTATTTGAATAACCAAATACAGAACCGTGTTGGCCACTTACAATATTATCTTGTCCTGTTGCAAAAGTATGATGACCTGATGCAGTGTTATTTTCGCCAGATACCATGCTTGTATTACCCGATGCTGTTGTTTTATTTCTAACACCCGTTACAAAAGAAGCATTACCTTCAGCAATGTTATTACCTCCACCTAATGCCACCGATACCAATCCGCTAGCTACGTTTGCTTCTGCAGCACTTACGCCACCAAAAGAAAAGGCACCCTGCCCTGCGGCAGTTGAATTAGCGCCACCCGCAAATGAATTTAAGCCTGATGCAGTAGTATTATTTCCAAAAGCAAAGGCATTTGTACCACTTGCTATATTTGTTGAGCCGAATGCCGCTGAATTTAATCCAATTGCACCTGAATGGCCTGTACCTTGTCTCAGTGCCCCTCTCACATCTAGTCTGGCTAGTGGATTCGAACCCGAAAAATCCCCTAAACCTACATTTGCGTTTTGGTAAATATTTTGAGTATTTGTGGTTGCCTTATCTGTTGTAGATTGAACATTCCACGGCTCTACTACTATGCTAGATTGATCGACTCCCTTCAATACTCCGGTAATCGGATCGGCTACCACTAATTTATCTGTTGTAGCGCCTGGTTGTAAACCTGCAATCGCCAGAGTATTACTACCAGCAGTTGTTATGGTTGTTGGCACAATTAAAGCACCACCTAATTGTATATTTGTTGGTGTAGATAGATTTAATCCATTGTCTACTGTGGCTACAAAAGTACCTGTATCCCCTTTCGGACCGGCAATACCTTGGCTTCCGGTATCTCCTTTTGGACCTGTTAAACCTATAGGGCCCTGAGCACCAGTTAAACCTTGAATACCATCAGTACCTGTGTCTCCTTTCGGGCCAGTCAGTCCTATCGGGCCCTGAGCACCAGGTAATCCTTGAATACCCTGGCTTCCGGTATCTCCTTTTGGACCTGTTAAACCTATAGTGCCCTGAGCACCAGTTAAACCTTGAATACCATCAGTACCTGTGTCTCCTTTCGGGCCAGTCAGTCCTATCGGGCCCTGAGCACCAGTTAATCCTTGAATACCCTGGCTTCCTGTATCTCCTTTTGGACCGGTTAAACCTTGTATACCGTCAGTACCAGTATCTCCCTTCGGACCAGTTAAACCTATCGGGCCTTGAGCACCAGTTAAGCCCTGAACACCTTGTGTCCCAGTGTCACCTTTTGGACCTGTTAAACCTATAGGGCCTTGAGCACCAGTTAAACCTTGAATCCCTTGAGTTCCTGTATCTCCTTTTGGCCCAGTTAAACCTATTGGCCCCTGGACACCAGTCAAACCTTGAATCCCTTGAGTTCCCGTATCTCCTTTCGGACCGGTTAAACCTATAGGGCCTTGAGCACCAGTTAAACCCTGAATGCCCTGCGTTCCTGTATCACCTTTTGGACCAGTCAAACCTTGTATACCGTCAGTACCAGTATCTCCTTTTGGACCAGTTAGTCCTATCGGACCCTGAACACCAGTTAACCCTTGAATACCCTGTGTTCCCGTATCTCCTTTCGGACCAGTAAAACCTATCAAGCCTTGAGCACCCTGTGTTCCTGTATCTCCCTTTGGACCGGTTAACCCTATCGGGCCCTGAGCACCAGGTAAGCCTTGAATACCTTGTGTTCCTGTATCTCCTTTCGGGCCAGTTAACCCTATCAAGCCTTGATCACCTTTTAACCCCTTTCCTGCAACCCATCCGGCACCATCCCAATAATAAAGACCTGTACCATCAGGTAAAATTACCGGATAATTCACCGTCCCTGTAAAACCTGAAGCAATGGTCTTTGTATTATACACCACCATGCCTGCAACAGGAGTGCTACCAGTAGTTAAACTCCAGGTAGTTGTATTGATTAAATTTACCCTGGGAAATAATAACCCTTTGTTGTTACTCTCAAGTTCTAAAATAGACGCCTTATTAATTGTTGTAGGATTTTCACCTATTTTAACCTGAGCTTTTACAAACTGTGCGAAAGCAATCAATACAACAATCATCACTACCTTTGTAGAATTTTTTTTCATATAACAAGAAATTATAAATTTAATAGTTATCGCTTTGCAGAGACACCGAGCTGGTGAGAGAACGCAGAGAGAGAAAATTTTAATGCAATTTTAGCCCCAATTGTAGCAGTTATTACACAAAAAACAGCTGGAATGGCAAACTAAACTGCAGTGCAGGTTTTTTCTTCGATTATTTTTTTTTGAGGGATGGATGGGTTAATTTGAAATGGGGAGAAATCTTTATGCTTTCCACAGTTTGAGGAACTATCTCTACAAAACGCAAGGAAAAGATTAGAGTTGAGGTAACAGATTCCGTCTAAAAAATTAAAACAGAAGATCGCCACAGTCGTGAAACAATCCTTCTCCCGCCTACCCCAGGCAGGCAACGGTATTATTCTTTTTGCCACAGGAACCACCCCCGCCCCTCCTTGAAAATAAGAAGGGGAGTTTCCCCTCATAGTTATATAACAAATTCCCTTTTATGATGTAGAGCTTTCTGCTCCTTGCTTTCCAGCCGTGTAGATGATGGAAGGAGAAAAAACCTCTATCCGCCTATCGGCACCTTTCTCCTTAAAGAGAAAGGCTCGTAAAAGAATGTGCCCTTATTGCATAGCCGCCCTGCTATCCGGCATAGCAGATGATGGAAGAGCCTGTCCCGATTTACCTTCGGGAGGAAAACGTTAAAGCTTTAGCAGCAACGTTCAAAAACCACAAACCAAGGCAATGCGTATTCTGCGATTCTTCATCGCAGCTTGTGATGCCGCAATAAAAGCTTTGACGAATGTACCCAACATCAGATCCACGTGCCCCGATTCATCGGGATGCCTTGGTATTAATAATTTGTTATTGTTTTTTAAAAGTGTTAATGAGCTCGCTGAAGGGCTCGGTTTTGTTTCTTTTGTATCAAGAACAAAGAAGAAGGCTACCGCCGATGAGGCGAAAGAGATCCTTCGACTATGCTCAGGATGACATACAGACTAAGATAAACCAAGTACTTACAAATTGCGATGTTAAAAAAGGAAATTTAAGTAATATTGAAAATGGAAATAAAGACTTTACGTTCACAACGCTACTAGATATTGCTAAAGGTTTAGGAGTAGAGCCCAAGGGTCTGTTGGATTTTTTAAGTAGAACAGTCTAGTAATCAATCCTTACACGGACAATACTAGCTAACAAACCTAATAACCTCTTCTACAATATTTGTCTTCCAAAGTGAAAACTGCTCATTAATACCAATTTGTATGATAGCGCAATGTTTGTTCATATCATGCGGCTCCTCATAGCAAACGCCATCGGCGTGATAGTAACTACCACCAATAGTACCAGTAAGCCCTGGATAAACTAATGCAACCTTCTTTGCTTCAAAATATTGGTGATACACATACATCTGCCTTAAATCATCCGGCGATGGCTTAATGTAACCGTTTAAGTTTTTCCATTTAGTGTCTAAAACATATTTGTTTTTATTACCCTCTCTTTGCTCTACTATAATATCTGGTATCATACCCATAACATAACCGTGGTTGGGCCTCCAAAAAGCTTTTCTACTTTGCGTACGTATAATATGTTTCTTTAAACCTTTACGTAAAACTACAGCAACAAACTCCTCCCATAGTGCATTCATATCAAACATTAACGCCAACACATTATTTTTACCACTACTTATATCGGGATGATAATTCAACAGCAGTAAGTGGGCAATTTTAATAGCTTTTTGATAAGATTTGTTTTTACGATTGTATTGAATATCACTGGAAGATTTTTCGCTGACTTTTAGGGTAGCTAGGTCTTGGAAGCTTAACAAGAGATGATGTATTCTTGATTGAAGTAAGCGATTTTTGTTTAATTTAATTAATAAGTTTAAGGCTGTGTGAAGAATTTGGTTAAGTTGATGATCTTTATGGTATTGACTGTACTGCACATAAAACCGCTCTTTATGCACTAAATTTTGGCTTATATGTTTCTGGAAGAGTAATTTACCCTTTAATGCTTTTAAGTTTCCTTCTTCTTTCACATATCTTTTGATAAGGCCTATGTGCACCAAATATTCTACTTCCTTTACAAAAAGTTCAAAATAGAGATCTAACAAGCTATTTTGTTTAATCTTTAGATTTGCTTCGCTTGTAGTATCAACTGGAAAATTCCAAATGGTACGAATCATATTTAACAATATGCCCTGCCATCTACTTTCCTGTGTGTCCCTTATCTCCTCGGCGTTGTTAATGGTTAACGCCTTGTCAGCTTTCGGTAAAACCTCAACTAAGTATTTACCTAACTGAATCACTCCAACATGTTCATTAAATTGTATTCCTCTATGCAAGAGTTTAAAATAGGGAATACCGTCGCCATGATATTTAAGCAACAATGCATACAAATCCTTATCCAGTGGCTTTTCGCCACGGTCTACAAAACAACGCTCGTGTTCAAAAAATTTAAACTGAAACTTCTTGTGTTGCATCTACACCTTGGTTAAGTAATGTTGATATAGCTTTCTCAAATGTTTCATCTGCAGCTAGGTAACTGCCATTTCGATAATCCTTGATATAATAGATTTGCTTCTCTTCATAGTTACTAGCCAACTCGGGATCAAAACTTGAAAATACATTAGCATTAACCGTTTGCTGCTTGATAAAGCCTGACCCTAAGACTAGACCGATTTTGGCATAATCTACATAAAAGTATTCCTGTAATAAAGGAATTACCTTATCATAGAAAGCAGCTTTTAAATCGGCTAAATTATTTATATCGATAAAATAAGAATGACCTATTTGATGATCTCTATCTAAGAGCACTTCTATTCGTTGATTTATTATCGTTAATATTTTTTCTAAATTAAACTTATTGCCATGATAGTTATATAGCTTTGAAATATCGCTAGGATTTTGTCCATTAGCCTCTAAGCTCTCCCAAAGCATTTCTTTATCTACTTCCCACTTCTGGTTAAACTCAAATAGCTCATTTAATCCATTTTCTACCGTAATCCATTCCTGTTTCTGCCACGCTACATTTTTGAACTTCCAAAGAGCATCATAAATTAGCTTATCAGTATTTAATAAACTTGGGAGCGGCATCATCTCTTCAAATGCAAAACGTCTGCGTAAGGCTGTATCTAAAGCTTCCACACTCCTATCCGCTGTGTTCATCGTGCCAATGATGTAAAGATTGCTAGGCACAGAAAACTTTTCCTTACTGTAAGGCAATGTAATTTCCAGCACCTCAGCAGCACCCGCCCGTTTGCTTTCTTCAATTAAAGTAATAAGCTCACCAAAAATGGCAGAAACATTACCACGGTTAATTTCATCGATAATCAAGACAAAAGGTTTCAATAATGCAACGTCTAACTCAATTGTGGGCTGATGTTGTGCAATTTTCTTATTTATATTATTAATTACTGCCCAATAGGCTGTAGAATTTGCACCACCGATCACTGCTCTAAACTCTTTATCAATGTTTTTAACTACAGATAATTCGGGAAAAGTAGCTTGTAACTTCTTAGCTCTGTTGTATGATACTGTATATTCTAAACCCACAATGCTGAAAGGTGTCAAGCGTAGATTACCTTGATCTGTAACTTCTGTAACCTTCAAACCTCTTTTTGGTGTTAGGATATCCAGAACGAAATCATCCATTGTCTCTTCGGTTGCCCTTACTTCTTCTAATAGATCATTCCATGCTTCATCAAATTGGTATACCACAGTTTGTTCTTCTTTGAAAGACGAAACCCTTGCCTTAGCGCACAGAGTTTTAAATATTCCATCTTTCACATCATATACCACCGAACGTAGACCTTCTTTATCCTCTTCCACTTCCGGCTTTATTCCCTCCACAAAATCTTCATAGCCCATGCTTTGGTGAAAAGTGGTAAACACAATTTGCCCATTAGCCATGTAAGTTTGATACCTTTCTTTTAATGCTTCCCTTGTTTCTTGTGCTAATTCATCTTTTAATTTATTTTCGATTATAGACAATGCTTTGTTAATGGTATGGTAGGTTTTACCAGTACCCGGAGGACCATATAGGATTTGGTTAAGAGGATGTTTCATGAGAATTTTCTGGGTAGCTGTTAAATTATCATTGATTTCGGAATTTTCTCCGATGCCATCTTCCATTTGCCCGTCTAAAGCCTGATATAAAATATCTTGAGCAAAAATTAAATTATTGGAATCTGAGTAGCAATCATCTAATAAAAAACCTTCTTTCAATGCTATCAATTCCTGATCAACATTAATGTAGTTAGTTATAAAATTTTCTGCTAATGATAAATAATGAACATACCTTTCATTTTTTTTGCCTGTTTAATCCCTAATAATTTACAGTATCTAGTATAGAAAGAGTTTTTATATAAAATATATTTTTCTGGATTATGAAATGAGAGAAATGTTGCTATGCTTCTTTCATCATGATGATGATGGAGAGTCTGCCCCATTGATTTGTAAATTGTATCAATGTCTTTCTGAAATTCTACTACACGCTCACTTAGATCAACACCCTCATCAAATAGTTTTCGGAATGCACTACGGTACTCTGCAGGCTTTTCTTTAGCGATATGATTTCTGACTGCAATTCCATTATGGAAAATTAAATTTTGATAATTTATTGAGATAATCTCCTTACCAAAATCCACAACATCTAAATCTGGCCTCCCCTTATATTTCTCTATAAGTTGCCATTTATAAACTTCACCAGCGTTGCCATTACTAATTAATTGTTTATACTTTATAATGAGATCTGTGTTAACATCACCTACAATTTTATTCACAATTTCAAACCCCATATTCTTTAACGGCACATTTGTGTCATCCCCACCACTCAAACCCATGTTTTCCCAATTAGGAATTTCTGCTAATCGAGCCGCCCAACGTACTACTTCTTTTGGAGGAAATGATTTTCCTTTATAAACTAAATTATGTACTGTAGAACCATTCAGCTCTAGATTATTTTTAATGATATGCTCAAGTGCAGTAATTACTTGATCTTTTGTAACTTGTTTGGCTAATCTGGGCATTGAGCGTTAGGCTAATATTTCTAATCTATTTATGATGTTGAAGTTTTAAAATTAATTAAACCTAACACATTTCTATTACTGGAAACCGTAATTTATCAAAATAATAATTGCCATATATTTGAGAAAAATATTACCAGATATAATAATCGTTTTTAAATTATTCTTTTTCTGCCCTTTAAATGTTATTTTAAAACAGTTTACCTTAATAATTCAGTTCAATTACTCTTACATACCTAAAGCTCTAAACCGAAATGAATCGCCCTTTATTTAATCATACAATCGAGGAGCTGGAATTAAAGTATCATTCAGAAAAACATATCTCAGATTCCTTAATAATTCTTCGCAATGAACTTAGTTTTCGTAATTCATCTAGAGCTCAAAAATTGATGAAGGAAGTTCTATTGATTATATCTAAGAATGAAGATCTATATAAAATAACTGACAAAGTAGAAAAACAGTTTGAAAAACATACACATGATGAACCAAAAATTAATATGGAAGACCTGAGGCCAAATTTATCAGATAAAGAGGGTTATAATATAATTTCTGCTTGGTCTGCCCTAGAAGTTTTATCACCACAAACATTTGTTAAACCGGAGCAGCTTGCTCAAAATGGAGACGCAAAACTAATAGCAGCTTTTAAATCTGGAAATTTACCTTGGGAAGGATTGGGTGAAAAATCAAAACCTAATTATCAACTATTCTACCACATTATTTTAGGCACCATAAAAGTTAATGAGTCTATTGACCTGTTGATGAAAATTTATGGAGATACAAATGAAGAAAAACCGACTAAAAAAGGAGAAGCTGTAATTGCTTCGATAATAGTAAATAATAAAGGAACTCTTGTAGAGGCCCCAGCAGTTTCAATCTCTAGTTTCGCATGGGCACTACCAAAATCTCTAAGGGGAGATTTAACTAAACTTGGTGATTGGGCGCTGTTTGAGCAAAAAATTCAAGATGGTTTAGATACAATTCTTAGGAGGAAAGACAGTGATGATAAAGATTCACCGTTGAACTTTAATCAAATAAATAATGCTTATAACTGGCTCACAAAAACCTTAGAATTACCAGAAAACTTAATTAAGAATAATTTATTTGCTGTTAGATATTATCACTACTATAAAAGCAGTGGTTCTCCTGATGGATTACTTCTTAATAGCTTTTACTTAAAAGATTTAGAGCTGACTAAAAAATTAATCAAAGAAAATAAAATCACACCCGTATTAAAAAAATATTTAGGTATCGAAATACCTAATAAGCAATATAACCTATTCGAGAATCGCAGAGCCCTTGAGGATACAATTTCTCCTTTAAACTTCCCTCTTTCTAGATGGCCGGGAGAAGGCTTACATCCTTTAGTACTTTTGCAACAAGCAGCAGTAAATCTTACATTTAAGAATTTAAAAAACAATGGTATTCTACCTGTAAACGGCCCACCTGGAACAGGAAAAACCACATTACTTCGTGATATTATAGCGGGCATTATAACACAAAGAGCAGAAGCAATGTGTGCTTTTGACGACCCTCAAAAAGCATTTTCTACTACTGGACAAAAGATAAATGTTGGTCAAGGCTGGCTTCATTTATACAAGTTGGATCAATCTTTAAAAGGGCATGAAATATTAATTACTTCTTCGAATAACAAAGCTGTTGAAAATGTAAGCGCTGAATTACCAGCCATAAATGCTGTGAGTAGTACTTTTCCTGAGCTGAGATATTATAAAGGCTTATCCGATGTTCTTCATGATAAGGAAACATGGGGCTTAATAGCGGCAGTGTTAGGAAATGGGAGAAACAAAAACCTTTTTATTCAGCGTTTTTGGTGGGATAAAGAAGTAGGGATGCAAACGTATCTTGCGGAGGCATCTGGAAATCCACAATGGATAGAAGAGAAAAAACCCGAAACTGGCGAAGTAATTAAAACCAGGAAGCCGAAAGGAATTATGACTGATAATGCCCCTCCTAATTTTGAAACTGCGTTATTTAATTGGCATAAAATTAAACAAGATTTCAAAAGCCTGCTGGCCGAAAGTCGTTTAAAACTTTCCGATTTAGAAAAAATTAGATTACAAGTACTAGCACTGCCACTTTTAAGAAAAAATGAAGCAGAAAACACTAAAAATACGGCTACTAATTTAGCTGCATACACGAAAATAAAAAGCGAATTAACAAGTATCGAAGAAGAACACAATCAAGCTACTATAGAAAAGCAATACATCGAAAAACGAATTGATTTGCACAAACAAATTAGACCTGGCTTTTTTGAACGACTATTTGGATCCACATCATTTAAAACATGGAAACTTAAGCAATCTGAATTACTCGAAGAATTAAATGCAAAACTTATTACAATTAAGAATATCAGTAAAAGAGAGGCCCAAAAATCAAATGACACCAAATCATTATTTTCAAAATATCAATCATCGCAAATATCTCTTCAAAAATCTGTAAGTGAACTACAAATAGCAAATGATATCGTTATAAAATCTTCCGCAAATATTGGCAATCACTTTATCAACGAAGATTTCATGATGAAAAAGCTAAATGACATTCAATTAATTGCCCCTTGGTGTAATAGTGACATTCAACAAATAAGAGATAATGTATTTGTTTCAGCAATGAAAGTCCATAAAGCATTTAATGATGCTGCAGCTCAAAAATTGAGACATAATTTGGCTGTAATGATGATGGTATTGTCTGGAAAGAAAATGGCTGATAAGGAAAAAGAACTGTTGATCCCAGATTTATGGTCTTCGCTTTTCTTAGTTGTTCCAAGTATATCAACAACATTTGCCTCTATAGAGAGAATGCTAGGAGAAATGCCACCTGAAAGCTTAGGCTGGTTGCTAATAGATGAAGCAGGACAAGCAGTTCCGCAAGCTGCAGTTGGAGCAATAATGAGATCTAAACGAGCAGTTGTAGTTGGCGACCCAATTCAAATAGAACCTGTTGTTACGTTACCTGATATACTTACTACCAAAATCTGCCAATATTTTAAAATCGACTCAGACAGTTTCAACGCACCTATAGCTTCCGTTCAAACTGTTGCAGATGCAACTTCAGAATATGTCGGGATATTTGATGGAAGTAACGGTTTTCGTAAAGTCGGCATTCCTTTATTAGTTCATCGTAGATGTACTACACCAATGTTTGAAATATCGAATAGTGTTGCCTATGAAGGAAAGATGGTACAAGCAAAAAAGATTGGCAATTCTCCAATTCGTGATTTAATTGGTCCTTCTAGATGGTTTAACATCAACTCTGATTCTACTGATAAATGGAGTGCAAAGGAAGGCGAATTGGTTAGAGATATACTCCAAAAGATTAAACAATCTTGCATAAAACCAGATTTATATATCATCACGCCTTTCTTGATTGTAGCAGAAAACTTAAGAAAATTAATTTATGAAAGTAGAATTTTAGTTGATTGGGTAGAAAATCCAGATCTGTGGCCTTACGAAAGAATTGGTACCGTTCATACCGTCCAAGGTAGAGAAGCTGAAGCCGTTATTTTTGTTTTGGGTGCTCCCGCAATTGGGCAAAAGGGCGCTAGGAATTGGGCAGGAACTAAGCCCAATATTTTAAATGTTGCAGTAACTAGAGCAAAGGAAGTAATTTACATTGTTGGGAATCGCTCAAATTGGGAAAGTGCAGGTTTATTTAGTCAATTATCTTCAAACCTACCGAAGTAGAGATGATACATGATTACACTATGCATTATAAAATCAAATAGCTAAGAACCGCTTTAGTGTTCAAATCTTACCCCACCATCCCATTAATAAAAGTCTCTACGAAATCCTTGATGCGTAGTAAAATTCCATCTCTTCGTTTCTTGCGCATAAGGATACTCGGTTTCTCTCCTTCAATCAAGTCAAGTAAATCATCTGTTAATGGCTCTTTTTCAGCAAAAAGATAATCTTCTATTAGCTTTTCTGTTTTTGCTTTAGAGAGCTGCTCCTCATCAATTAATTTTTCAAACGCTTGCTTTTGTTCCTTATCCCAAAACTTATCAAACTCGTTGGTCACTTCATCGGTGTCTTTAATTAATGGTAAGTTTTCTTCAATGAAGCGCTCAATTAGTTCACGTTTGCTACGTAAGGTAGTTTCGGTTGATAACAAATTGGCAATCTCTTGTTTCGTCTTTTCGTCATCACCTTTATTGGCCGCTTTAAGTTTAATTAGCAATTGGATAATGTAGGTAACATTAATTTCATCTCGATGGATAAGTTCCAACTCAAAATCTACATCATCTAAAATAGAGACCTTTTCTTTGGCGTGTTCTTGTTTTACTTTGTCATATAAGTCAAGATATTTGCTTTTAAAATCTTCAAATTCCTGTTCGCCCATCTGCAGATCATCCCAGTTAAAATCGGCAAAAGAAGTCATGATGTTTTTGATGCGCATTACATTTCTGAACGCCCTTACAAACTCCAGTTCATCTTCTTCTGTCACCAACTCACTTACATCATCTGGGAATCTAGCAATAGCAGTCAGTTTTTCATAAGCTTTTTCAAACTCTTGGGTATAATCTTCATAAGGCTGCATGATGATGACTTCAATTGCATCCTTGTTACTAAACAGGGTGATAGCCTCGTCCGTTCTATTTTTCAAATTACGGAAAGCCACAATATTACCTTGCGATTTTTGCTCATTCAATATCCTATTGGTACGTGAATAAGCTTGTATTAAACCATGGTATTTAAGGTTTTTATCAACATACAACGTATTTAAGGTTTTACTATCAAAACCAGTTAAAAACATATTTACGACAAGCAAAATATCAATTTTACCATCTTTTACATTCTTAGAAATGTCGTTATAATAGTTGTAAAAACTTTCGCTATCCTTTGTACTGTAAGCACTACCAAACAGGCCATTATAATCTGTAATAAACTCGTCTAGCTTTTCTCTGCTATGCGCTTGTAAACCATATAATGCTTTTGGCTCTTCCACCACGGAAACTTCTTCGGGAATAAAGCCATTCGCTTCGGCATCATCTTCATTACTGGCATAGCTAAAGATAGTGGCTATCTTTAGGTCATGAGCCCCCTCTTGTTTCCTACGTTTAAAAATCTCGTAATACTTGATTAATGTCTTAACACTATCCACACAAAACATTGCTGTAAATCGTTTGCTCTGTGTTTTACGGTCGTGATGTGCAATAATATAATCTGCAATTTTAGTCAAACGATTAGGGGCTTCCATTAACTCTGTAGTATCAATATCTTCTACCTCTATGTCAATAGCCGTCTCCCTACCATCTTTATGTTTGTAACGGCCAACATATTCTACCGAAAACTTCAACACATTTTCATCACGAATAGCATCAGTAATCACATATTTATGTAGACAGTCTTCAAACAAATCTTTCGTAGTACGTTTGCCTAAGTCGTTTTTATTGGCATTATCTGCAAAAATTGGCGTACCTGTAAAACCAAACAGCTGACTGTTATTAAAAAATGACTTGATACGTTGGTGAGTATCACCAAATTGGCTACGATGGCATTCATCAAAAATAAACACAATACGTTTATCTTTTAAATCGGCCATTTTACCTTCATACTTTAACTTACTAATAGCAGTGTTTAGTTTTTGTATTGTGGTTACAATAAGCTTCGAATTCTTATGCTCTCCCTTTTTATCTACATAATTATCGGTAAACTGTTTAACTAGATTACTGGTGTTATCTGCCCCGTCTATGCTCCCCTCTTGAAAGCTGTTGAACTCTTTAGTGGTTTGATAATCCAAATCCTTACGGTCTACCACAAATACTACCTTATGAATTTGTGGCAACTTCATTAAAATCTGACTAGCTTTAAATGAAGTTAAAGTTTTGCCGGAACCTGTAGTGTGCCATATGTAGCCGTTTTTAGTGGTATTTTTAACCCTTTCAATCAATGCTTCTACTGCGTAGTATTGGTAAGGGCGCAGTATCATCGGGATTTTATTCGCTTCATTTAAAACAATGTATTTACATATCATTTTACTGATATGACAAGGCTCTAAAAACGCGTCAGTAAACCCTTCTAGCAGATTGGTAACTCTTTTATTTTGTATGTCCGTCCAGTAAAAGGTTTGTTTAAAATCTTGGTGACGGTTATTAGCGAAATATTTAGTGTTAACGCCATTACTAATTACAAATACCTGTACATATTGATATAAGGCATAACTAGCATTAAAAGAATGCTTCTGGTAACGATTAAGCTGGTTAAAAGCCTCTTTCATTTCCAAACCACGGCGCTTTAATTCTATTTGAACTAAGGGCATGCCATTAATGAGCAAAGTAATATCGTAACGGTTTACATATTTACCTTCTTGTGTAACTTGGTTAGTTACCTGATATTCATTCTGGCACCAATGTTCTGTATTTAAAAACTCAAAATATAAATTATCTCCATTATCTCTAACTATGTGTTGCTTTTGTCTTAAGGTTTTTCCTTTCTCGAATACAGTACCTTTATTCAAAATGTTAAGCACCTTATCAAATTCTGTAGCAGAAAAACGCACCTTGTTGTGTTTCTCTAACTGCAACTTTAAATTGCGAACGAGTGCATCTTCATTGACAATGGTAACGTAATTGTAACCTAACTTTTGCAAGTTGGCGATTAACTGTTCTTCTAATATTTGTTCGCTTTGTTTAGCCATTTTAATTCCAAAGTGCTTCGTTCTTCCAATCTGCCTTAAAACCCAAGGCATTAGGATCTACGGATGGGTATTTGGTTAATAATTCTTTTATTTTTAGCGCAAATGAATTCTCTGGCGCTATAATGTTAAGCATATACCTGATAATGCATAAATGTATATATAGCTTTTGGGTATCAGTTGGCAAATCTGTTAGCCAACGATATGGAGGTCTAGATAACATTTTTGGAGTTCCTGGAAGATTTTTATTCCATAACCTACTATGATGCGCACAGTAGTTTCTAATTTGCGCAATCGACTGTAGCCAACTAGGCAAATAGGTATGGTTTACCGCACCTAATTCTTCTGCAATGGTATCTTTTGATTTGACAGTATTTTTAAGATTACCGTACAATTTGGAAAGTGAACCAAAACTTGTCATCTCTAATGATTTCCAAGCTGGTGGAAACCTTAAATCTTCTTTATACGTTCTTTTGTGTTCTTTAATAAAAATATCCTTAGACCTGTCAATCTCCTCTTTCAAGTTGGCAAGCGTTTCTATCAATGCTCCACTATCTTGAAATATAGCCACGTTTTGAAACCACCAAGGATCAAATTCATGAGATAAATGGTAAATTAGTTTGGTACGAAGACTGATTTCAATTTTCTCAATAGCATCGAAAATTAAAATCCGGAGTTCTCTGTCAAAATTATAGAGGTGAATTACATCTTCAAATTTACTGTTTGGTTTAAATAGGTGCTGTTCTTTATTTGCCTGCATTGGCCACCAATAGCCCGCTAAGCGGTAGTAACTTACGTGTGCAAGATAGTGAGCTGCCAAAGCTTTATCATCAATAGCTAATCCCCTTTCTTGAAGTTGCGCAATGTGCTCATCAATAGTAAATGGATTTTTGCTATAAATCATTGGAGCTAATTTTACAACAAAAAGAAAAACCTTCTAAATACGCATTGATATGCACTTTCAGAAGGTAAAGATATTTTATAAAAAAGTCTATAAAAGCAAAAGACCCGCCCTGGGACGCTGTTCTAATGGGTAGCGTGGCGAGTACTGTTGATACAAATGTAGTATCTTTTTTTGGTATTAAAAATAATTGTTTAATATTTTTAAGGAAATCAAACACTGGCTTCATTAGTTTAACCACTACATTACTTGTTGATATTTGATTGGTGATATTGAGCATTTTTAGATTGAACGAATATAATATATTTAGCCATATAAAAATTATGGGAAACCATAAAATCTAAAATAAGCGACTATGGATTGTAAGATTGTTATTCCTACAATCCATAAAGGTAACCTAAATCTAATTATCTCAATCCCTTAAACATCTGCTCTATCGCCTTCTTCTTTTGTTCCAAATTAGGATGCACGTATAAATTCAAAGTCGTAGTAATATTAGAATGCCCCAATAACACACTCACCGTTTTATAATCGCAGTTGCTCTCTATGCACCTAGTAGCGAAACTATGACGCAAGCCATGAAACTTTAACTCGGGCATATTTAACGACTTCATTAAGTTTTTATAATAGGCTCTGTAGGTTCTTGGCTCAGTAGGTTTAGCATCATTGGTAAGCACAAAAAAAGATGGATTAACTATTTTCTTAAATGGTTTAAGCATTTTTAATAAATCTCTACTCATGGGTATTTCCCTAATGGAGTTTTTAGTTTTTGGGGTGTCTAATATCAGTTCTGTTTTACGCAAACCATCTTCTATTACATAAATGCGCTGAATGGTTTTACTCACATTAATCACACCATTTTCCGTATCAACATCTTCCCAAGTAAGTGCACAAATTTCACCAATGCGCATACCCGAACTTAAACAGATGTACACCCCTAAATTTCTGAAGGTAAAATGTTCTTGTATATACAGCATCATCTTTTTTTGATTGGCCTTACTCAATACTTCAAGACTATATTTCTCTCTATCCGTAGGATATTGAATATCAAAAGGCAAATGTGTAAACCATTTGTTTTTAGCACCAAATTTAAGTACCATTTTTAGCACAATTAAAATGTCTTTAATGGTTTTCTGACTTAAGCCTTGCGCTAGCTTTTGCAATACAAATGCTTGCACTTGCGCTTCTTCAATTAAGGTTTGTTCTCCAAATGTGGGCAATAAATGGTTTTCGATAAGCAGTACATAAGCCGAAAAACTCGATTTTTTCACATACTGTTTTTTGTCGACTTTCCATAAGGCTACTACTTCTGCTAATTTTTTCTGTTTGTTCATTAATGTTGATTTTTAGATTTTATAAATCGCAAAGGAAGCCGAAAACAATTAAATACGTTAGTATTTCAATTAGTGGGCATAAATCTCCTCAATCTTAAGGAAGAGGATTTTTAGTTTTAACGTTCCTACTTTGAGATTTCCAGGGTTTGAAGGGGAGTGGGAAGAAATTAACTTAGGAAGTATACTTAAAATAGGAAATGGCAAAGACTATAAACATTTGTTGTCTGGTGATATACCTGTCTTTGGCACTGGTGGTCAAATGACTGCTGTTAGCAGTTTTTTATATGATGGTGAAACCGTTTTTATCGGCAGGAAGGGTACCATAAATAAACCTAGTTATTTTAATGGCAAATTTTGGACAGTTGACACATTGTTTTACACACATTCATTTAAAAATGCATTACCAAAATTTGTGCTCTATTTATTTGAGAATATTAACTGGTTAAATTTCAACGAGGCATCTGGAGTACCAAGTCTATCTAAAAGTACAATAGAAAAAATTGAAGTTAATATTCCCTCAATTAAAGAGCAAGAAAATATTTGCAAAGCTCTATCTCTTATAGACATCCGTATTTCAACCCAAAGCAAAATAATTAATAATCTACAATCTCAAATCAAAGAGTTAGCCAAAGGAATATTCGATCGAAAAACAAAATTAAAAGATGAAAATAGTACTGACTTTCCTGAATGGGAGAAAAAGCTCGGTAACGAAATTTTCGATAATATTTCAAATAAAAATCATAATTCAGATTTGCCAATTTTAGCTATCACTCAAGAACACGGTGCTATTCCTAGAGATTTAATTGACTATCAAATCTCAGTTACAGATAAAAGTATTGAAAGCTATAAAGTTGTTGAAGTAGGAGATTTCATTATTAGCCTTAGAAGTTTTCAAGGTGGTATTGAATATTCAAATTATAAAGGCATTTGTAGTCCTGCTTATATTGTCTTAAAAACAAAAATTGATATTGATACTCGTTTTTATAAATTCTATTTAAAAACAGAAAATTACATCAAAGCTTTAAATAAGAAATTAGAAGGTATAAGAGATGGAAAAATGATAAGCTACAAATATTTCTCTGATATCAGTTTACCCTACCCATCATTAAAAGAACAGATTAAAATATCAGATATGTTTTCGGTGTTTGAACGAAAATTAGAATTAGAAAAACAGTTACTTCTTAAATATGAAACTCAAAAAAAATATCTTCTACAAAACTTGTTTATATAAAAAGGTTTGATAATAAATATTGTTTTTGTTTTTGATATGTATTTAAAATTTTAGTTTCAAATTCGATTTTACTGTCTATATTCGAAAGAATGTTTGCGATACGAACCTGTTCATTGATTTTTGGTACAGGAACTTTTAATGATTTTATGATTTCCGCAGAAAGGTTACCTTGACCACCCTGTAAGAATGTACTTAAGATATTTTCTTTTTGAAATTTCAAGTAATTTAGTAGAAAAACATTATTTAACTCAGTTCTAAAACATAAAATAGCTTGATTTATCGCACCTTTAATTTTTGAAATACCAACCTCTCCACTAGTTGCTCCATATAATGCATAAATTAAGTCTCCAACCTCCACCATTTTAGCAGATGAATTTTTAAGACCTTCTTGCGAAATGTATTGCTCAGTGGAAGATGCATTGATTTCTCCAGATCTAATAAAAGGAATGGTTCCATCGAAATAATGTCTTTTAGTTGTTAAAGGTGTTCCTCCAGAAAAAAAAGTTCCAAGTTGCCCTAATTTTTTAGTTTCCCAGTTTGGATAAATTTTGCCATCATCATCTTTAAAACATAAATCTTGATTAAACAACTTTTTTCTAAGGATTTGAATTGAGGTTTTTAGCTTATTAATTATTTTGATTGAGACCTCTATTCTATCATCAACAAGAGATAATAATCTGGTGATTTTTTCTTGCTCTTCAAGAATAGGAAAGGTTAGTTCAACTTTTGAAATTCTTCCAGAACTTATACTTAAAACTTTTGAACCTTGAGCTTCCTTTTTTATTTGAAGGCGAGTATTTTCAGATTTAAACAAATAGCCTAGAAACCCCTTTTTAAAATAATTTGCTCTGGGTCTGGCTAAAATAGTATGTAAGCCAGCAAGTATTTTTTCATTATTTAGATTAAAAACCTCAATACTTTTTCCAACATCATTCAAATCTTCAGAAGCATCTGCAAATACCATATCTCCCTCTTTACAATAGAAATCTTCTGAAATTCTACTAATTGAAATTTCCTCATTAATATATGGAACCTTTTCTTTTGTTATATCAAACAAAGTTTGAAAGCGTGTGTGTATGTCGCCATAATGAATATTTTTAACAATTCCAGTTTCATAATTCAAGTTATCTCTCGAAAAAGAATTAGTTACTTTGAAATCCATAACATTCCCCAATTTTTCCATTTCCCATTCTTTACTAAAATTAGGAAATCTAAGATTAGGTACTTGTTCTGAGAAATTAGGAACATTGCCCATTTCTTTATTTTTAGCCATTTTCTCGATTACTTTTTTGTAAGTACTATTAACATTAAGGATTTAATAGATTAAAAAACTAGTCCTAGTTCTTTAAAATAAACTTCTATTTCCTTATCGAGTTCAGCTATTTTGGCTTCCAATTCTTTAATTTCTTGCATTACGACTTGGATATCAATTTCCTCCTCTTCTTCAAAAGTATCTACATACCGTGGTATGTTTAAGTTATAATCGTTATCGGCAATTTCTTGTAGCGGTGCTCGGTAACTGTATTTTTCGGTTACGGTTCTATTGCGGTAGGTTTCTACAATTTGGTCTATGTGTTCTTCACGTAAAATATTTTGCGTTTTTACCTTTTCAAAGCCCTTACTAGCATCAATAAATAAAACATCTTCTGGGTTTTCTTTACATTTTTTGAACACCAAAATACAGGTGGGTATGCTAGTACCGTAGAATATATTAGCAGGCAAACCAATTACGGCATCTAAATAATTTTTCTGCTCTATCAAATATTTACGAATATGAAGCTCCGCTCCTCCTCTAAACAAAACCCCGTGTGGTAAAACAATTGCCATAATACCGTTTTCGGCCAAATGGTAAACCATGTGCTGTACAAAAGCAAAATCAGCTTTGCTACCAGGTGCCAACTTACCATACTGGCTAAAGCGGTCGTCGCTTAAATGTAAAGGGTTAGCACTCCATTGTGCTGAGAATGGCGGGTTAGCTACAATCGCTTCGAAAGTCTGCCCCATGTGTTGCGGGCGCTCTAAAGTATCTTCTTGTTTAATATCAAATTTGCGGTAATGGATACTATGCAAAATCATATTCATACGGGCCAAGTTATAGGTGGTACGGTTCATTTCCTGTCCGTAAAAATCACCTACGTCTTTTACTTCTCTGGCTACACGAAGCAATAAAGAACCCGAGCCACAGGTTGGATCATATACTGATTTAAGTTTGTGTTTACCTGTAGTAACCAGTTTAGCTAAGATTTTGGAAACTTCTTGAGGCGTATAAAACTCCCCTGCTTTTTTACCTGCTCCGCTAGCAAACTGACCAATTAAATATTCATAAGCATCGCCTAAAACGTCTAATTCCGTATTTCTAAGCTTAAAATCTATCTTGTCTAAATGCGCTAAAACCTTGGCAATTATCTCATTTCTAGCTTCTGGCGTTTTACCTAGCTTGGTACTGTTCAGATCCATATCCTCAAAAAGATTATCAAAATCTTCTTCACTCTCCGTACCCATGGTACTCAATTGAATGTTGGTTAGGATTTTTTGTAAATCGCCCAATATAAAATTCGTGGCGTTTTCTACTTCACTATTGCTATTCCCTCTTAATGCTACAGCAGTAAACAATTCTTCAGGATTAAGAAAATAGCCTAATTTTTCTAAGGCTTCTTCTTTAATTGCATCAAGATACTCATTAGCATTTGCCATTTTAGCATTGATATTTGCAAATAGCAATTGATCTTGTTCTAATATCTCATTAGCAAACAATTCCATTTTTTCACTTAAATATTTATAAAATATAAAGCCTAAAATGTAATCTCTAAACTCATCGGCATCCATTTTACCACGGAGGGTATTTGCAATATTCCAAAGTTGCTGTTCTAGTTGCTTCTTTTGATCTTCTGACATGATAGATTGTTTGAGAGTAATAGTGGAATGTAAAACTATTAATAATATCCTTAATGCAAAGAATATGTGAGTGACGTTTGTGGAGTTTCTAATCACATCAGAAGTTCGATATTTCTATTTAGCTATGTTTTTTTTTTAAAGATTAGACTTGATGTAAGGAAGAAACAAATAATATGCTGTCCAACACGACGATTTAAATTTTCATTTTTTTCCAGAGAGTAACCAAACTAATCATAAAGTTTATGCCGTTAATTGAATGTGATTTTCAATAATATGTTCAAGAGCACATCCTATCTGCTCCTTTGCTAATTCTTTTTCTAAACTGGCCATCAAAGCGTTAAATGAATGGTTAAAATTATTACGATAATAGGTGTAAATTACCACTTTTCAGGTTACGGGAAACTGTAAAAATTTTTAGTGTAATTTATAACTCAAATTATCTCTCTAATTCCCAACTCAAACCCGATTGCACTTCTTCCACTGGCGCTCGCTTTTCTTTTACTGGCTCAACAAACGCCACTTCCACCCCATCCTGAAGATGAAAACAATGGCTGATCTGGCATCCATAATAACGGCGGTCATCTTTTTTGACTTGCCCATGCAGGTAATGAAGGCCAATGCCCACCAGCAGGATTCGCTTGCCTTCCCACTCAAAAGGCATTAGCAGTTTAGCCCCAGGGAACTCGCTCTGTTCAAGCGAAAAACGAAGATCATTAACTTTAACCAGCTCATATTTTTCAGTGTTCACTTCAAAGTTAAAAATGCTCAGTTGTAACACAAAGTCATCCGATTTGGGAACGAACTTAACCAGATGTTTGGTTTCGATTTTAGGGATAAGCAGTTGGATCGAACCATTATCGGTAAGTATAACCGCTGGTTTCCGAATTAAAAGCTGTTCAAGTTTTGTAGCTGCATTAAATTCAAATCCCTGGAGCAGTTTGATGTTACTGTCTTCCAGTTTCTTTTGCCCGGTCTCTGCTGTAGGAGCAGTTTTAAAAATCTCAATCAGTTTTTTGTTGAGTCGGTTATGCAAGTCGCCATAACCATAATCTTTAACCATAGCTGCGAAGGCTTTTCGGATGTAGGCGGCGTTTCTGCTGGCATTGCCAAAGTCGGTAGCGCTTTTGCGGCTGTTTTCAGACAGATGATGAACGGTCGGTGCATGCCGCACCACATCCTTTTTTCCTCTTCTATAAAAAACAAGATCTCCAAGTTGCCCCGAAAATCGAACAATCCCATTTAATGTGGCCATAATTATTTATATTAGCGTAATCAAGGGATTGATCAATCCAAGATAGCAATTTTCTGCTTTTTAATCATTTAAATTTCGTTTCAAGTCCACCTTTTGCCCGCCATTAGTCCACCTCATATCCACGTTTTACCCATAGCTGCTTGCACCCTGCTCCAAGCATGCTTCGGGTCTGCTTCGGGAATACTATATTTCAGGCAGAAGAATTCCCATCCTTGTATGGTGCTTGCATGGTGCTGGATAGGCACTATTAAGTAAGGATAAGAACTATAATGGGTAGGGATTTCCCGAACAGGAGGCGAATGCGGTGGATTTCGTTCCCGAAGGAAAGATGATGCTATTGTGGCGGTGGCTAGAGGAGCAGCGGTACAAGAGCCAGAAGATAACATATTTAACCACCCCCCACCCCTCCTTGAAAATAAGGAGGGGAGTTTCCCTCAAAGTTTATTAAAAAATTTTCAAAGATCTCTCCACTACGGTCGAGATGACGATGCCTTAAAATAAGGCGCTCGCTATATAGCCACCCTGCTCATCTGGCATAGCCAATTTTGGAAGCAGAAAGCAGTGGAAAACGAGCACAAACATTCAAAAACCAGTAGTTAAGGAAATTTGCAGCCGAAAGGGAAAGCACCCGGGCTGGCCTCAAATTACCGCTAATAGTTTTCCGCTAGCTTTATGCAAACAAAAGCGGCAAGTCTTGACTTTTGGTTACCTTTTTGTCAAGAAAAAGGTAAGAGGCCGCCGCCGATGAGGCGAAAGAGATCCTTCGACTACGCTCAGGATGACATACAGACGAAAATAAAACCTATTTTCAAAGATCTCTCCACTACGGTCGAGATGACGATGCCTTAAAATAGGCGCTCGCTATATAGCCACCCTGCTATCCGGCATAGCCAATTTTGGAAGCAGAAAGCAGTGGAAAACGAGCACAAACATTCAAAAACCAGTAGTCAAGGAAATTTGCAGCCGAAAGGGAGAGCGCCAGGGCTGGCCTCAAATTACCGCTAATAGTTTTCCGCTAGCTTTATGCAAACAAAAGTGGCAAGCCTTGAGTTTTGGTTACCTTTTTGTCAAGAAAAAGGTAAAAGGCCGCCGCCGATGAGGCGAAAGAGATCCTTCGACTACGCTCAGGATGACATACAGACGAAAATGAAACCTATTTTCAAAGATCTCTCCACTACGGTCGAGATGACGATGGCTTAAAATAAGGCGCTCGCTATATAGCCACCCTGCTATCCAGCATAGCCATTTTGGAAGCAGAAAGCAGTCGAAAACGAGCACAAACGTTCAAAAACCAGTAGTCAAGGAAATTTGCAGCCGAAGAGGAAAGCGCCAGGGCTGGCCTCAAATTACCGCTTATAGTTTTCCGCTAGCTTTATGCAAACAAAAGGGGCAAGCCTTGACTTTTGGTTACCTTTTTGTCAAGAAAAAGGTAAGAGGCCGCCGCCGATGAGGCGAAAGAGATCCTTCGACTACGCTCAGGATGACATACTGACGAAAATAAAACCTATTTCCAAAGATCTCTCCACTACGGTCGAGATGACGATGCCTTAAAATAGACGCTCGCTATATAGCCACCCTGCTATCCGGCATAGCCAATTTTGGAAGCAGAAAGCAGTCGAAAACGAGCACAAACGTTCAAAAACCAGTAGTCAAGGAAATTTGCAGCCGAAGAGGAAAGCGCCAGGGCTGGCCTCAAATTACCGCTAATAGTTTTCCGCTAGCTTTATGCAAACAAAAGTGGCAAGCCTTGACTTTTGGTTACCTTTTTGTCAAGAAAAAGGTAAGAGGCCGCCGCCGATGAGGCGAAAGAGATCCTTCGACTACGCTCAGGATGACATACTGACGAAAATAAAACCTATTTCCAAAGATCTCTCCACTACGGTCGAGATGACGATGCCTTAAAATAGACGCTCGCTATATAGCCACCCTGCTATCCGGCATAGCCAATTTTGGAAGCAGAAAGCAGTGGAAAACGAGCACAAACGTTCAAAAACCAGTAGTCAAGGAAATTTGCAGCCGAAGAGGAAAGCGCCAGGGCTGGCCTCAAATTACCGCTAATAGTTTTCCGCTAGCTTTATGCAAACAAAAGGGGCAAGCCTTGACTTTTGGTTACCTTTTTGTCAAGAAAAAGGTAAGAGGCCGCCGCCGATGAGGCGAAAGAGATCCTTCGACTACGCTCAGGATGACATACTGACGAAAATAAAACCTATTTCCAAAGATCTCTCCACTACGGTCGAGATGACGATGCCTTAAAATAGGCGCTCGCTATATAGCCACCCTGCTATCCGGCATAGTCAATTTTGGAAGCAGAAAGCAGTGGAAAACGAGCACAAACGTTCAAAAACCAGTAGTCAAGGAAATTTGCAGCCGAAGAGGAAAGCGCCAGGGCTGGCCTCAAATTACCGCTAATAGTTTTCCGCTAGCTTTATGCAAACAAAAGCGGCAAGCCTTGACTTTTGGTTACCTTTTTGTCAAGAAAAAGGTAAGAGGCCGCCGCCGATGAGGCGAAAGAGATCCTTCGACTACGCTCAGGATGACATACAGATTAAGATAAAACCTATTTTCGAAGATCTCTCCACTACGGTCGAGATGACGATGCCTTAAAATAGGAGCTCGCTATAGCCACCCTGCTATCCGGCATAGCCAATTTTGGAAGCAGAAAGCAGTGGAAAACGAGCACAAATGTTCAATTACCAGTAACAAGGCAACGCGTATTGTGCGATTCTTCATCGCAGCTTGTGATGCCGCAATAAAAGCTTTGACGACTTTACCCGACATCAGATCCACGTGTCCCGATTCATCGGGAAGCCTTGGGCTTTTGGTCCCTTTTGGGCCAAGACAAAAGAAAAAGGCCACCGCCGATGAGGCGAAAGAAAAAACCACAAACAAAGCCCTCACAGCCCGTTAAGATCCCCGCCTACGCGAGGACGACGGATGGAGTAGAAAGGATTTGTAGGGCAAACAATAAGATTGCCATAGTCTAAAATAAGATAATCCATTTTTACCTCCTTGGCATACCAAAAAAATCATCATGTTTTACTACCTTTGCGGCTCAAAATTTACAGTAGAATGAGTCAGCCCATTAAAATCAAAAACGCTTTAATTTCAGTATATTATAAAGATGGTTTGGAGCCATTAGTAAAATTGCTAGCCGCTCAGGGTGTGCAGTTATTTTCTACCGGCGGAACCGAACAATTTATCAAAGACTTAAACTTACCGGTTACAGCGGTTGAAGATTTGACTGGCTATCCTTCTATTTTAGGCGGTCGCGTTAAAACTTTGCACCCGAAGGTATTCGGTGGCATTTTAAATCGCAGAGCATTGGCAGGCGATCAGGAACAAATTGCCGAATACGAAATTCCGGAAATTGATTTAGTAATTGTTGATTTATATCCGTTTGAAGAAACTGTAAAAGCTGGCGGAACACCAGAAGAAATCATCGAGAAAATCGATATTGGCGGTATTTCCTTAATCCGTGCCGCAGCTAAAAACTTTAATGATGTCGTGATTATCGCTTCGAAAAACGACTACCCTACTTTACAAGCTCAATTAGAAGAACAAAATGGTGAAACCACTTTAGCGCAACGTAAAGCATATGCTAAAAAAGCTTTCCATACTTCTTCTCACTATGATACGGCAATCTTCAATTATTTTAATGAGGAAGAACCACTTGATGTTTTTAAACAAAGTGTGGCTGATGCTAAAACCTTGCGCTATGGCGAAAATCCACATCAAGGTGCAGTATTTTATGGCGATTTAGATGCCATGTTTACCAAATTAAACGGCAAAGAACTTTCTTACAATAACCTGGTAGATGTGGATGCTGCAGTGGCTTTAATTGATGAGTTTGAAGATCCGACTTTTGCGATCTTAAAACATACAAACGCTTGCGGAATTGCTTCCCGCCCTACCGTTAAACAAGCCTGGGTGGATGCATTAGCTTGCGATCCGGTTTCTGCTTTTGGTGGTGTGTTAATTACCAATGTGGAAGTTGATTTAGCAACAGCTGAAGAGATTAACAACTTGTTTTTCGAAGTGCTAATTGCACCTTCTTACCAACCGGAAGCAGTAGAATTATTCAGCAAAAAGAAAAACCGCGTTATTTTACAGCGCAACAATGTGGAGTTGAGCAAAAAGCAATTTAAAACTTTATTAAACGGCGTAATTGAGCAGGATAAAGATTTAATTATCGAAGGTCCGGAGCAAATGACAACCGTAACCGATAAGGCGCCAACTGCTCAGGAATTAAAAGATTTGCATTTCGCAAATAAGATCGTAAAACATACAAAATCTAACACCATTGTTTTGGTGAAAGATGATGTGTTAATTGCAAGTGGTGTGGGTCAAACTTCCCGGGTTGATGCGTTAAGACAAGCCATTGAAAAAGCAGCTTCTTTTGGTTTTAGCGTAAAAGGAAGCGCAATGGCATCTGATGCTTTCTTCCCTTTCCCTGATTGTGTAGAAATTGCTGCTGATGCAGGTATTACTGCAGTTTTACAACCAGGAGGATCAATTAAAGATGCAGATTCGGTTGCGAAAGCAAATGAAAAAGGTATTGCGATGGTAACAACCGGCGTAAGACACTTTAAACACTAGATAAAGTAAAAGGTTGAAGGTTTAGAGGTTGAAGGTGATGCGATATGCCATCATTGCCAGACATGAAGCCTGCCTCCCACAAGCTGCCAATCGTAAGCGTTATAAAGCCTTAGTAGTAAGATTGCTTCGTACCTCGCAATGACGATCGTTTTAGAAAGAAAGAAGCTGAAGGATTACAAGTTTTGATTTTCAACATAATTTAATTGCCTTAAAAACAATTTAATGAACGAAGAAAATAAAACTTAAAACAATAAAAAACCTATTTTTACATTAGGAATAGTATAGATTTAACAAATTAAAGAAAATATAACTCATACATGGGATTATTCAATTGGTTTACGCAGGAAGTGGCCATCGATTTAGGCACTGCGAATACCCTAATTATACATAACGACAAAGTAGTAGTAGATGAACCGTCTATTGTTGCTTTTGATCGTACTACAAACAAAGTTATCGCTATAGGTCGTCAGGCGATGCAAATGGAAGGTAAAACCCATGATAATATTAAAACTGTTCGTCCTTTAAAAGATGGTGTAATTGCCGATTTCAATGCCGCTGAGGCGATGATCAAGGGCATGATCCGTATGCTAAATGGCGGTAAAGGTTGGATGTTCCCATCTTTACGGATGGTAATCTGTATTCCATCAGGCATTACTGAAGTAGAAAAACGTGCTGTACGCGACTCTGCTGAGATTGCCGGAGCTAAAGAAGTTTATTTAATTCACGAACCAATGGCTGCTGCAGTAGGCATTGGAATTGACGTGGAAGAACCAATGGGTAATATGATTATCGATATAGGTGGTGGTACCACAGAAATTGCGGTTATTGCCTTATCTGGTATCGTATGCGATCAATCTATCCGCGTTGCGGGAGATAACTTCGACTCTGATATCGTGAATTATATCCGCCGTCAGCACAACATTATGATTGGCGATCGTACTGCGGAAAAAATTAAGATTGAAGTGGGTGCAGCTTTACCAGAGTTACAGGATGCGCCAGCTGATTTTGCTGTTCAAGGTCGTGATTTAATGACGGGTGTTCCAAAGCAGATCACCGTTTCTTATACTGAAATTGCACATTGTTTAGATAAATCGATCTCAAAAATTGAGGAAGCAATTTTAAAAGCATTAGAGATTACCCCTCCGGAACTTTCTGCCGATATTTATCAAACTGGTATTTATTTAACTGGTGGTGGTGCTTTGTTAAGAGGTTTAGACAAACGTGTTGCTGCCAAAACGAAGCTACCTGTTCACGTAGCCGAAGATCCACTTCGTGCAGTAGTTCGCGGAACTGGTATCGCCCTTAAAAACATTGGCGGTTATAAATTTTTAATGCAATAGACTCATTTACGAATGTAGATTTTAGATTGACGATTGATGAATAGCGAAACGCTTAAAATAAGAACAAAAGCCTATGCTATATCAATTGGAAAATTAATAATTTCGTTGCCGTACAATATTTTAAGTAAGAATTATTCAAATCAATTGGTTCGTTGTTCAAGTTCTGTTGGTGCAAACTACAGAGCCGCTTGCAGAGCAAAATCTACAGCTGATTTTTTGAACAAATTAAAAATTGTCGAAGAGGAACTAGATGAATCGATGTTTTTTCTTGAATTATTAAAAGAGTTTAATGCTGATTTAGCCGTTGAAATAGATAGAAATTGGAAGGAAGGAAATGAATTGCTTTCAATTATTGTTTCTTCAATCGTAACGATTAGAAAAAACGAACAGGCTCGTCAAACACCATAAATTTTGAATGAAACTATGCCGGCAATCGTAAATCGTCAATCTAAAACCGTAAATCAGCATGCGTAACCTTTGGATTTTCATCAGCAGATACAACGCATTTTTCCTGTTTATCATCTTTTTCATCATCGGCATTTATCTTACGGTAAAAAACAATGCCTATCAGCGCAGCGTAACCTTAAATTCATCTAACGAAATTGTGGGTACTGCATACGAAAGGCTTAATGTTTTTAAAAGATACATGAATCTGGGGATGGTAAACGACAGTTTAGCGGCCGAAAATGCTAAACTGAAAACTCATTTATTAAACCTGACTACAGTTGATACGACTAAAGATGTAAAAGTAATTGATACGGTTACCGATCAGCAATACACGTATTTAGCCGCAAAGGTGATTAAAAATTCCATTACCCTTCGCAATAACGTCATGACGATTAACAAGGGCAGCTTGGATGGAATAAAAAGTGGCATGGCTGTAATTGCGCCACAGCGTGGGGTAGTAGGCTTAGTTCGGGATGTTTCTGAACACCTGGCCACCATTCAATCATTATTGCATAAAGATACCCGGATTAGTGTAATGCTTAAAAAGAATACGGCTTTGGGGTCGTTGGTTTGGGGAGATTCAA
The DNA here is from genome assembly GCF_979258665.1 of Pedobacter sp. AC163. NCBI lineage: Bacteria > Pseudomonadati > Bacteroidota > Sphingobacteriia > Sphingobacteriales > Sphingobacteriaceae > Pedobacter > Pedobacter sp. AC163. Next base: position 1,720,026 of record NZ_OZ409872.1, read on the forward strand.
ATTTCGATATCAAAAAAGCATTAATTAAGGAAGTTCCCAATCACATTAAAATGCTGGTGGGCGATTCTGTGGTAACCTCCGGCTTTGGTTCTTTTCCAAAGGGGATTTTAGTGGGTAGAATTATTAAACCAAATGTAGCAACCAATGATAATTTTTTATCGGGTGAGTTAAATTTATTTACCGATTTTAGTACGTTACAATACGTTTACGTGGTAAAAGACAAAAGAGCTGAAGAGCAGAAAGCTTTGGAGAGCTTAATTAAGCCAAATGAATAGTAGAATAGTCATTGTAAATATAATCAGGTGGATTTTGCTCCTTTTTGTTCAGATATTTCTGCTCAAAAACATGGGCTTTTACGATCTTTCTACCCCCTTTGTTTACGTTTTGTTTTTACTCTTATTGCCCTTTGGCATACCTAACATTTTACTTTACGTTTTGGCTTTTGCAACGGGCTTAACACTCGATGCATTTTACGATACGATGGGCGTTCATGCTACGGCCTGTATCGTTTTGGCCTTTGTAAGGATATCTTTTATTTCAATTAGTTTAAACCGCGATGCAATTGACGACCCAGAACCTTCGTTAAGTTATATGGGCTTCCAATGGTTTTCGCTATATGCTTTTCTTTGTGTGATTGCGCACCACCTGGTGCTGTTCTTTTTAGAAACATTTAGGTTAACCGAAATTGGCTATACCTTAATGAGATGCGGCTTAAGTTGTATCTTTACACTGCTTATTATTTTATTGGTAGAGTTTATATTCTATAGAAGAACGTCCCGCTAATGGATCAATTATTTAACCGAAAATATATCGTTCAAGGATTATTTATTGTAATCGCCCTGATTTTATTGGGGAAATTATTTTATATCCAGATTGTTAGTGATAAATACTTTCTTTCTGCTGAGAGTAATGTTTTGCGCAAAATTTATAAATACCCTGCCCGTGGCGCCATTTTAGATCGCAACGGAAAAGTTATCGTTCAAAATGAGCCTGTTTACGATTTAATGGTTACGCCAAACGAGGTTAAAGAATTCGATACGCTGGCACTTGCCCAGGCTTTAGAAATTTCCATTGATGATGTGCGTAAAAATTTACGCAAAGCGAGAGGAAAATCGACTTATCAATCTACCCCTTTTCTTAAACAAATATCTGTTCAAAGTTATGCCCGTTTGCAGGAAATCCTATATCGTTTTCCAGGATTCAGAACACAAGACAGAACGGTAAGGCACTATCCTGACAGCGTGGGCGGACAGCTTTTTGGCTATGTAAAAGAGGTGGATAGTGCTGATATTGCCAATTCGGAAGGATTCTACAGGCCAGGCGATTACAAAGGAAAGAGCGGTTTGGAAAAATCATACGAAGAGATTTTAAGGGGGGAGAAAGGAGTAGTGAATACGGTATATGATGCTCATAATACGCCACAAGGAAGTTACGCAGATGGCAAGTACGATATCAATGCGGTTTCAGGTGAACGCCTGATATCTGGTATTGATATGCGCATTCAGAAACTTGGCGAAGAGTTGATGAAAGACAAAGTGGGTGCAATTGTAGCCATTGAGCCTGCTACCGGCGAAATACTATCTTTGATTAGTAGCCCAGGTTACGACCCTAATTTACTGGTTGGTCGGGATCAGGGCAATAATTATATGAAGTTCATTGTTGGTAACCCTTATCGCCCATCATTGGTGAGGCCCATCATGGGTTATTATCCTCCAGGCTCATCTTTCAAACCTGTTGATGCCTTAATTGGCCTGCAAGAAGGGGTAATCGATCCAAATACAACTTTCTTCTGTCCGCATTATTATCAAGCTGGAAACAGAAAAATTAAATGCGAACACTTTGATGGTTCTATTTCTTTACGAAGAGGCATAGCCCGATCTTGCAATACCTATTTTTGTTACGTCTTTCAAAAGTTGATCACCAAAAATGGGATGAAGAACCAAAGAAAAACTTATCAAGAATGGCGGGATAAGATTGCGAAATTCGGTTTCGGAGAAAAATTGGATATTGATATGCCTTATGAAAGAAAAGGATATTTTTATGAAGCAGATCATTATGATAAAATTTATGGCAAACGTTGGGGCTACACTAATGTAATTTCGCAGGCTATCGGACAGGGTGAAATTACGGCGACGCCGCTGCAGATGGCCAATGCAATGGCCATCATTGCCAACCGTGGCTACTATATCAAACCCCATATCATTAGGGCAATGGGCGATAAGATTAAAAAGGAATACGTAGATAAAAAATATGTTGGCGTTGATGCCAAGCACTTCGAACCCGTGATTGATGGCATGCAAGATGCAGTTAACACCAGTTGGGGAACCGCGATATTATCAAGAATACCTGATGTGGTACTTTGCGGTAAAACGGGTACAGTGCAAAATCCACATGGTAAAAATCACTCTGTTTTTATCGGTTTTGCCCCACGCGATAATCCGAAAATCGCAATTGCGGTTATTGTAGAAAATGCAGGTTTTGGAAGTACCTATGCCGCTCCCATTGCCAGTTACATGATTGAAAAGTATTTAAAAGGCAAAGTTACAGGCTCAAGAGCCGCTCAGGTGGAATGGATGAAAAGCCAGAATCTTTTACCTGTTTTAAAAGATAAGACGAAGCCAGTTAAGATCGTGACCAAAGCAGATAGCCTATTAATTAAAAAAGCGGATTCAACCAAAAAAGTGAAAGATAGCTTGAGCATAAGGGCGGCAACTATTAAACAAAGTGTGGCCACCAAGCCAAAAGGAAGCAAAACCGTTCCATTAGAAAACCCTGTAACCCAAAAGTAAAATGCAGCAACAACAGGGAAACCGTTTCTTTTTCAATGTAGATTGGATTACCGTTTTGATTTATATTGCGTTATGCGCTATTGGATTTGTCAACATTTACGCTTCTGTTCCTCCGGAGAAAACGATTGCCTTTGGTTTTAGCGAACTTTACGGCAAACAGCTTATTTATGTGATTTCCGGATTAATTTTAGGCTTAGCCATTTTGCTATTTGATGGCAGACTTTTTAACGTCTTCTCCCCTTTTATTTACGGGGGTACGTTGTTATTGCTCCTGGCGGTATTAGTTATCGGAAATAAAGTGGCGGGTAATCAGGCCTGGATCGCCATTGGCTCCTTTAAACTGCAGCCTGCCGAATTCGCCAAATTTGGAACTGCTCTGCTTCTGGCCCGATACGTAGGTAGTTTTAACCCTAAATTCCGCGATTTTAAATCAATCGCCATTGCAGCCTTAATTGTTGGTGCACCGTTGCTATTAATTATGCTTCAGCCTGATACAGGCTCTGCGTTAGTCTTCCTGGCCTTTATGTTTCCCCTTTATCGTGAAGGTTTATCTGGTTATTTCCTTTTGATATTTCTGGGAATGATCGTATTGTTTGTAGCCGATTTTCTGGTACCAACGTGGATTTTGATTACCATTATCACCGTAATTGCGGGTTTATTTATTTACAATAACCGCAGGAAACAGAAAATTATTTTCTCTACAGTTTTGGTTACTGTTTTTGCTATTGGTTATCTTTTTTTAATCAAAGTTGCTTACGAAAAGGTTTTGGCTCCACACCAAAGAAGTCGTATTGAGCTGATGCTTGGCCTAAAAACAGATAACAGAGGTGCGGGTTATAACGTAATTCAATCTCAAATCGCCATAGGCTCCGGGCAGGTTACAGGTAGAGGGTTTTTAGAAGGAACACAAACTAAATACGGCTATGTACCAGAACAAAGTACCGATTTTATCTTCTCTACCATTGGTGAAGAATGGGGATTTTTGGGCTGTTTGGTCGTGATTGGATTGTATAGTTTTTTACTGTTGAGGTTGATTAACCTAGCCGAACGACAGCGCTCTACGTTTTCCAGAGTTTACGGTTACAGTGTGGCCTGTATTCTCTTCTTCCACGTCTTCATTAACATAGGGATGACCATTGGAATTATTCCGGTAATTGGAATACCCCTGCCGCTAATCAGTTATGGTGGTTCTTCCTTATGGAGCTTCACCATTTTGCTATTTATCTTTTTGAAACTGGATTCAAATAGAATGGGATTTTTTTAAGAGCAATGAGTAAGGATCAAGGAGTAAAGAGCAAAGATCAAGGAGTAAAGAGCAAAGATATAGTCGTATAGTCAGCGGGCTAGTTCGCTGCTAGTCGAGATTTGCAATCTCGACTCAAAAATAGGTTATTGCAAATCCCGACGAAAATACGAATGAGATTGCCACAGCTAATGAAGGATTAGCTTCGCAATGACGATCGTTGGCAAGGGATTTGTCGTTAGTCGAGATTTGCAATCTCGACTCCAAATATTTATTGCAAATCCTGAATAAACACGAATGAGATTGCCTCAGCTAATGAAGGATTAGCTTCGCAATGACGATCGTTGGAACGGGATTGCAAATCGTCGTTAGTCGAGATTTGCAATCTCGACTCCAAATATTTGTTGCAAATCCTGACTAAATACGAATGAGATTGCCACAGATGATGAAGGATCATCTTAGCACTGACGACGATCATAGGAATGGATTGCGAGTTAAGGGTTTCACCTTAATGCGATCAGACTTATAACCTTTAACTTATAACTTACAACCTAAATCCTAAATCTTCTATTCAACAATTCGTAAAATTGGTCGACGGTTGCCTGTTTGCTGGCCCAGTCATTTTTAGCAGCATAATTTGTCTGCAAGAAGCTATCTGCAGCTTCAAAGCTATTCATCTTGTTTACAATGTCAATCGCTTCTGAATAGGCCAGATTGTATCCTTTAAATAAATCTTTAACAAACAGTAATTTTTCATTTAAACTGATGCCTTGTTTTAAATCAGCTATTGGTGCTTTAATTGGCTCTTCGTTATTAGCATGTGTTTTGGCCAACAAATCATTTAAACTTGGTGCTGGCGTTGATGAAATGGGTTGAACTGGAGGTCTAACCGGAATCGCTTCCGGAATAAACATGGGTCTTTCTTCAACCACTGGTGGCGAAATAATAGGATCGTCCATCTCTACATCTCTTAATGCTTCGATAGGTTTAAAATTATCAATCGGAGCCTCAACCTCTTTCTTAACCTCAACCTCTTTCTCAACCTCTTCGTCAACCTCAACCTCTCTAACCTCTGGTTCATCATCATGAGGAATTAAAAATGGCTCCGGACCAATTTCATCTTCTTCAGTTGTCAAGGTTTCCTCAACAAAATTTGGCTGCTCCTCTTTTTCATGGATCATTTTCTTTTGAGCAAGTACCTGTTCTTCATCTTTACTCAGCGGGCGATCGAAAATCTCTTCAACCGACTTTTCCTCATAATCGAATTTATCATCAGTACTGTGATTGCCTAAAACAAACTCAAAAGAATGATCATCCTGATCGGGTTTAAAGAAATCTTTTTCTAAAACTTCATCTGCAACATCTTCATGAATTTTTTCATCATCCAAAACTTCTTGCTCCTGCTTTACATCCACTCTTTCTTCCTCCTCCTCTGCAGTGGCAATTTCCTCCAGCTCAGTGGTGTCGAAACTTTCCTCTTCCTCTAAATCACTTTTATCCGCCCAAATTTCATCTTCTAAAGTTTCTGGTTGAGGCACAAATGGTATCTCCTGAGTAGTTACATTTCGCTGTTGCGAAGTGCTGTTTAACTTTTGTACAATGCGAACATGATCTGCTAAAAAATCGGCATTCGCTAAAAATAGCTCCACTTCTAAATCGTTTAATTGTTCAGGATTTTGAGCCAAGAACTGGTATTGCTCATTTAATTCTGTTAAAATATTGCCTACTTTTTTAAAGATATCTTGTTGGTTCATCATGAAGTGATAACGATTTTTTGGTCGATTTATGTTGGTAACTATGTATTCAAAAATAACACATAATTATGATATTTGTTCGGTTTAAAATTAAAGAGAATCCACCGGGTTATAAAAAATAGGGCATGTTATTTAGCGAACAGAATTTTAGAAGAAGGGGAGAATTTTCAGGAAGTATTGAAGTGGTTTGTGGCTCTATGTTTTCTGGAAAAACTGAAGAGCTAATCCGCCGACTGAAAAGAGCCCAAATTGCTAAGCTGAATGTAGAGATTTTCAAACCTCGTACAGACACCCGTTACCATGAAAGTGCTGTGGTTTCTCATGATTTAAATTCCATAAACTCCACTCCTGTTGATAGCGCTTCGGCCATTTTACTATTGGGAACCAATACCCAGGTTGTGGGCATTGATGAAGCCCAGTTTTTCGACAATGAACTTCCGGATGTTTGCAATAAGTTAGCGCTCAAAGGCATCAGAGTTATTGTCGCCGGGCTCGACATGGATTTTACGGGCAAACCTTTTGGACCGATGCCCGCCTTGATGGCCATTGCCGAGCATGTTACAAAAGTAAATGCAGTTTGTGTTTGCTGTGGCAACCCAGCCCTTTATAGTTACCGTACAGTGGCTGATGAAGCTACCGTTTTACTAGGCGAAAAGGAAAGCTATGAGCCACGATGCAGGGCTTGTTACAATTTGGGTAAAGGATAAGCGATTTCAAACTGTTTACTTATCCGATTGTTAGTCAATATTAAATACTAAAATTCAATTGAAAACGATTTCCATTTTAGGTTGCGGCTGGTTTGGTTTTGCTTTTGCAAAAAAACTAGTTGAGCTTGGTTACGAAGTGAAAGGATCTACTACTTCGCCCGAAAAACTTGATTTACTTGCAGAAGAGAAAATTAATCCGTTCCTAATCAATTTCACAGCTGAGCAAATTATTGCCGACGACGAATTCTTTGATGCGGATGCGCTTTTTATCTGCATTCCTCCAAAAAGAAACTCCGCTGAACTTCTTGATTACCCTCAAAAGATAAAATCAATTTTGGCAGCCGCGAAAGATAAATCGAAACAGGTTGTATTAATCAGTTCGACAAGTGTGTATGCTGATGAAAATAAAACAGTAAACGAAAACAGCGAGACACATCCTGATACCGATTCGGGAAAGGTGGTATTGTCTGCAGAAAATATTTTAAAGTCTTCTTTACCAGATCATTTTACCATTATCCGCTTTGCGGGATTAATTGGGCCGGATAGAAACCCCGGCAGGTTTTTCGCTGGCAAAACTGACGTTCCAAATGGTTTAGCACCTGTTAATCTCATCCATCAAACTGATGCGGTTGGTATTGCTGCTGCAATTTTAGACAAACAGGCTTACGGACGGATTTATAACGCTTGCTCTCCTCACCATCCCACAAAAAAGGAGTTTTACACTGAAGCAGCGAAAACATCTGGTTTAATGGAACCCCTCTTTATAGATGAAAAGAAAGATTGGAAGGTTGTGGAAAGTGTTAACGTTCCTGAGTTTTTACAATACGATTTCCAGATTGCAATTTAATTTTTGCTTGCGCCTCAAAAAAACCTGTCATTCTGAGCGCAGCGAAGAATCCACAACCTTCAAAGCATTAACTTAATTAGCCGCAAGCCCTGAAATACAATTTGTAAGCTATTGATGTAAGATGCCTTCAATTAACAGATTCTTCGCTGCGCTCAGAATGACAAAGCGATGGGGGAGATTTGTAATCTCTATTAAGAACGGTCGTCATTGCGAGGGACGAAGCAATCTCCTTTAATAAAATAATGCAACAAATGAGATTGCTTCAATCGATGAAAAATCAATCTCGCCTGGCTGCCGCAGGCAGGCAATGACGGAAAGTTAAAAACGTCAATGGTAGCATAGCGAAGAATCCCTAACCTACAAAGTACTAACTCAATTAGCCGCAACACCTGAAATAAAATCTGTAAACTATTAATGTAGGATGCCTTGAATTAACAGATTCTTCGCTGCGCTCAGAATGACAAAGCGATGGAGGAGATTTGTAGGGCGTACTTCTAAAGCCGGGATTACAAATCCCGACTTACAAAACGGATGAACGAGCAACGTCAAACTAAAGAAGTATTATATCTGCTATTGATGTTCCGCCATGCTCTCCGGCATAGGAGACAATGGAAGGAGAAAACATCAAAGCTTTTGTACCAACTTTCAATGCCGACTGTAACAAGGCATCGCGTATTCTGCGATTCTTCATCGCAGCTTGTGATGCCGCCAATTAAGCTTTGATGATTTTATCCGACATTGGATTCAAGCCTTGAGTTTTTGTTTCTTTTGTTTCAAGACAAAAGAAAAGAGCCCATCGGCGGCTAGCCGAAAAAACTAAAGGAAACCTTCTAAAGTCGGGATTACAAATCCCGACTAACAAACCGCTTCATAAAAACCTGTTATTCTGAGCGCAGCGAAGAATCCCTAACCTACAAAGTACTAACTCAATTAGCCGCAACACCTGAAATAAAATCTGTAAACTATTAATGTTGGGATCTTTGATCTAACAGATTCTTCGCTGCGCTCAGAATGACAAAGGGTTAGTCGAGATTTATAGAGCATACTTCTAAAGTCGGGATTACAAATCCAGACTAACAAAACCTCAGAATGACAAAGCGTTGTAAAAGATTAAATTAACTCAACAAACCCAGTAGTTCCTTTTTGCTTAAGTTCTTAAAAAATCCACCATCAGTTTGAATCAAATTTTTAACCAGATCCTTTTTTGTGGCTTGCAATTTCATAATTTTTTCTTCAATCGTATCCGGGCAAATTAGCCTTACTGCCATTACATTATTATGTTGCCCAATGCGGTAAGCCCTATCAATGGCTTGATTTTCAACCGCAGGATTCCACCATGGATCAACAAGATAAACATAATCTGCCTGGGTTAAATTCAAACCTGTTCCTCCTGCTTTCAAGCTGATCAGAAATACGGGAATATCCTTATCCTCCTGAAAAGATTGAACAACTTCTTCCCTGTTTTTAGTTTGGCCAGTCAGATACTCATATTTAATACTCCGTTTTTCAAGTTGTTTCTTAATTAAATCGAGCATGCTTACAAACTGAGAAAACACTAAAATTTTATGGTTTAAGGCTTTGCTTTCTATTTGCTCCAAAAGCACATCGATTTTCGAAGATGCCTGTAAAAAAGATTTTCCATCGGCCAATAAGGCTGCAGAATTGCAAATCTGCCTTAATTGAGTAATGCTTTTTAACACATGCATCGAACTTTTGGGTAATTCATCTTCAGTTTTATTCAGAATATAATCTTGAATTTCCTTTTTGTTTGCCTCATAAACTTCTCGCTGCTCCGCTCCCATTTCACAGTATAAAATAATTTCCGTTTTATCAGGAAGCTCTGTAGCTACCTGCTCTTTGGTTCTTCGAAGAATAAATGGCCTGATCTTCTGCTGAAGTTCTTCTGCTCGTCGCTTATCTTTAAACTGATCAATTGGGGTAGAATATAAATCAGCAAATTGCTGTTTACTGCCAAATAAACCCGGGCAGGCAAAAGACAATTGCCCGTATAAATCAAAAGTATTGTTCTCAATCGGTGTACCGGTCATCACAACTTTATTCCGCGATTGCAACATTCGAACTGCTTTGTATCGCTGCGATTCAGGGTTTTTGATGTTTTGCGATTCATCCAAAAAGATGTAGTTAAAGCGATAATCTTTCAAAAAGCGAATATCAGAAAGCAAAGTCCCGTAAGAGGTTAGTATCAGCTCAAAGCGATCAAAAGTATCGGTAGTTTTAGTTCTTTCATTGCCATAAATCGTTTTTACCTTTATTGATGGGGCAAATTTTTCTACTTCAGCTTTCCAGTTGAAAATTAAAGAGGCAGGCACAACAACAAGATTGGTATTGTGCTTTACTTTATCTCGCTGAGAAAGGATAAAAGCTAGAATTTGGATCGTTTTACCCAAGCCCATATCATCAGCCAGACAAGATCCAAAATTAAAATCATCCAGAAAATTGAGCCAGTTTAAGCCATCTTTTTGGTAATGCCTTAAAGTGGCTTGTAAAGTCTTTGGAACTTCAACTTCCTTTATCGAATCGGTATGTTCAAACTTCTGGCGATAAGATTGAAGCTCATTTTTAACTTCACCATCAAGCAAAGCATCTAAATAAAGCTCGTTAATGGTGGCAAATTTTATTTTTGGCGTCAATATAGCATCTTCAGTAATTTCACCAGCGTTAAAGTAATCGGTAAATTTTTGTAGCCAGCTCTCTGGCAAAATGCCTTGCGTGCCATCGTCGAGGGTAACAAATTTGCTCTTATTCCTGATTGATTTATGCAAATGCTTTAAGGCGACTTTTTGCTTTCCAAATTTTACTTCCACTTTAGTTTCAAACCAATCGGTTCCGCTTAAAACCTCAATGTTAATATTTGCCTTGTGCTGATTGAGTTTATTATTTTTCAGCGTATTGAAGCCCAGAATGTGGATTCCTTTATTCCGCCAGGTTTCAAATGCATCTAAAAACCAGGCTTCCTCTAAAAATCTTTTCCGATGAAGGTAAAAGGAATCATTACTCTCCTGATCGTAAAAAAAGGGATGCTGCTTTAGCACATTGCCAATAAACTGTAACTCAGCATGATCATCACGATGAACAGTAAAAACATTCCCCAATTTATCTTGTGCGTGAATCTGCTTTTTGGAGAGTACAGGAATTTCCTGATTTCCATATCGCATTACCGGGGTGATGAGAATAAAATCTTCCGATTCGGATAGATAAATCAGCTGCTCGGTTTCCAAATCAAAGCCCTTTTCTTCAATTTGTTTTTTTGTTGCAGGCTTTAAGTAGGAATAATCTACATGAATGCTTCCTTCCAACTGCACTAAAATTGTTTTTTGGAACTCAGGATATTTCGATTTATGAAGGATTAAGCGATTACTTTGCTTCTTGAAAAATCCAATTACCCGCAACAAATCCAACCGGGTAATAAGGTAAAGCTGATCTTTGAGCTGGATAAAATATTGATGGACCAGCATTAACTGATCAATTTCATAGGACTTCCCTTCTATGCTTAAACGCCCGGTAATTTCAAAGAAATCGCCTTTTTGATTAACAGTTAAGCGCAAATCAACTTCCAGTGCTTTAACAGTCACCGCAGCTATTGTTGATGCCTGAATGGCTGAAGATTGCTTATTGCTTTGAATATAGAAAGGTAAATTTAAAGGATTTTTAACAACGGCCTTCAAAGCGTTAATTTCGTCTTCACTTTGTTCGTTGTTATAATTTTGTTGAAAAGCAGCAACTCCACTATAAAATTTTAATACGTCGCCTTCTTCAGCCTTAAAAATATGGGTATTGGGATTTACACTTTTTAATGGATTTTTTACCTTTCCGTTTTTGGTAATCTGCGCCTCAAAAAGCTCTATAGTTAGGTTGTTGTAGTAGCGGTGTTGCCCCAAAACTAAAATCAGATTACCAGCATCAACGTTCGGCTTTTTACCTGTCTCCTTTGGCAACAACATTTGCTCGAGTTGTTCTTTCGCTTCGCGATTGAAAGGTTGCAGTGCTTCAATTTTTGGTTTGATTTTTATTTCACCATCTTGTAAAGTCAAATTAAAAATCGACTCCAGATCTTTCTCATATTCTAACCCATAATTTACTGCAATTTTGAGCAGCTGCTGTTTTCTCAGGTTTTTATCGAAAAAAATCAATAATTCTTGTCGATACAAAATGTTGTATAAAACCTGCGCCTGATGTTCACATAGCTTAGTTTTTGGTGTTCCGCAACGGCAAGAAAGTTTTACATTTTTTTCATTCTGCTGAACCTGAACAATGGGGAAAACTGCCGCAGAGTCGTAGCAACTGAACGCAGCAAAATCAATTTCAATTTGTTCTGCAACTAAACCGTAAAACCCTTTTACATCGGTATGTATTTGTTGATTTAAATGTTTTAAAATTACGATAGCATTCAAATTTTGGAGATTAAAACCCTCAAGTATATAGTCGTAAGGATTTAATTCTATCGTTTGATCGCTGCGATTCTCTTCACTCATTTAAATTGGAAATAATGGATAAAAATACATTTACCCCGCGATAATGGCGCAATAGAATGGGAAGTTTTTACCAACAGCCTGTTTGAAAGTTAATTTAATATAAACACACTGAAAGGTAATTTAACTAAATATAATTTTGAATCCTCTGATTTTAAATTATGTTTGTTCACATTAAATAAATTAAGCTCCAAACCGAATATTGTCCATGAAAAACATTACCGACAGACACGAATTCATCTTAAAAAACCTAAAGGAAAACGGAAAAGTAAGCATTATCGAGCTTACCGATTTGATGGAGGTTTCTGGAGTTACTATTAGAAAAGATTTAAAACTTTTAGAAGATAAAAATTTACTTTTCAGAACTCGTGGAGGTGGATCGATTAACAATCCCTATGCAAACGAACGGACGATTAATGAAAAAGCATTCATCAACGCTGATGAGAAACAAAAGATTGCAAAAGCGGCCCTCTCTTTAATCGAAAAAAGTGATTCTATCAGCATTGGTTCTGGAACTACAGTTTTTGAATTGGCCAGATGTCTGTACCCAAACCAGCATTTAACGGTCATCACGCCTGCGCTAAAAGTGGGTTTGGAGCTGAGCACTCGCCCTAATGTTGAGGTTTTGCAGCTCGGCGGTTTAATTCGCTCCAACTCCTCATCAGTAGCCGGTTCGTATGCAGAACGGGTACTAAGTGAAATATCTTGTGGTGTACTATTTTTAGGGGTAGATGGCATCGATATGGATTTTGGTTTCTCGATAACCAATTTAGCAGAAGCCACACTTAACCAAAAAATGATAGATACTGCCCAAACTGTTGTAATTATGGCCGATAGTACCAAATTTGATAAGCGTGGCCTCGGCAAGGTTTGTGGCTTCGAACAGGTTCATTACATTATCACCGATAGCGGTGTTTCTGAATTTATCGTGAATCAAATTGAAGAAAAGGGCGTCAAAGTCATCATTGCTAAATAATTAATTAAGCTTACATCTATGCATTCGGGTTTTGCTAATGCTTGAGCCATGGATTGATACTTATTTTTTAAGGTTTACTTTGTCCATAAACCTGGCTTTCGGATTATTTTTTGGCTGGAGCGTTGTAATGGCTTCGGCTACTTCAATTGGCAAATCAGATTCTAAAATATCTGCTCCCTGTTCAAAGGTTTCTCTATAATTTTTAGCCCTATCTTCTTTCGTTGCCAACTTATCATAAGTGGTGGCTGCAGAAATCATACACATCACGCCGCGGGCATGGAGCATATCAAAAAGTTCTTTATTTTCAGGTTTGTTAGTTGGTCCAATGTAAGCAATCATGCTTTCCCAAGGAATACCTGCAGCTTCGTATTCCAACAAAGCTTTCTTAGTTTTCACAAAAGCAGAAAACATTCGGTTAGGATTTTGATCGTAGTAAAACTTAGCATGTTGGGCATCATGAACAGTAATCATGATTACTTTATTTGGATTTTGCTTTAAGATTCGTTCCTGCATATTTAAAGGCACATCTTTACGATCTAAATTGACCACTGTTTTACCAGCGCTCCAATCAATTACCTCTTTCAGTGTCGGGATTTTGTACTTCGTAACATGCCCTTCCGGATCTTTCAATCTAAATTTTTGAAGCTCGGCAAAAGTATAATCCGCTACCTTACCAGTACCGTTTGTAGTTCGGTCAAGCGTAGCATCATGCATTAAAACCAAAACGCTATCTTTGGTTAGCCTCGGATCAATCTCAAAAAAAACTGGTGTAAATTTCAGCGTATTTTCAAAAGTGGCAATGCAATTCTCTGGAAAACCTTTAACCGTACCGCCCCTGTGGCCGCTAATAATGGGTATAGTTTTTCCTGTGTATTTAAAAAATTCACGCAGTTCGTTTACATTTTTAATTTTTAGCGTGTTGATATTAGTTTGTGCAAATACACAAACAGAGCTAGCAAAAACAAGCTTGGCAAACAGGAAAGCCTTTAAGGTAGTTTTCATTTCGAATTATATTTTGCTGTTTAAAAGTCTGAGCGTCATTACGCCATCCTCATCAAATTCAATTTCCGTTATGGATGAATTTTGCTGTGCCAGCTGGCGATAATTTTTTAATGGCATTCCGAGTTTGCTCGCCATAAAAAGGCGGTTGATGCCATTATGCCCAACAACCATGATGGTTTGGTTACGATGTTTAGACATCATCTCATCAAAAAAACTGGTTACTCGATCTAGAATTTCTGTAGCCGATTCTCCGGTTCCACCGGCTTTATTGGTTTCTGGAGCATTCATCCAATTGGTCCACAATGAGGCATTCTCGGCTACGAATTCTTCTTTTGTTTTGCCTTCCCAATTGCCAAAATCGACTTCAATTAATCGATTATCTACAAACACCTCTCTTTTTCCAGATGCAATTTCGGCGGTTCTTTTTGCACGAAGCAGTGGAGAAGAATAAACCGCATCAATCTTCATATCGCTCAGCTGATCGCAAACAAATTTTGCCTGCCTGAGCCCTTTTGTCGTCAATTCGATATCTGTTCTACCGCAATAACGGTTTCCATCTGCATTATAAGCAGTTTCTCCGTGCCTTAATAAATATACTTTAAGCATAAATTTCTTCGTGTTTAAGCAAATAATCAACCAAAAAAATTAAAGTGAATTACGAAGATTTAAGTAGAATGGAACTTCGAGTTTTTCGGTTTTTCCATTTAATACAAATTCTGCTGCCTGTGTGCCAAGCTCATGAAAATCTGTAGATATTGTGGTTATTCCATCTAGAATGAAACGTTTGAGAGGGGTTTCGTTATAAGAAATTACACCAACATCCTGCCCGATTTTTAGTTTAAGGACAATTAATCGTTCTATTAGCGTTACCAAATCATCCTCCATCAAGTTGATATAAACTTCGCCTGGCTTTATTTCTTCTTCCTTAATATTGTGAATCACTTTGTGATCAAAAGCATATTGCTGGCAAAACCGATAGAAACCTGTTAAAATTTCTTGTGGAAAATAACTGTTTTTTGGGAAAATAATTTTGATTGTACTGTATTGAGATAATCGTGGCAAGGCCTGTTCTAAAGCGGCATAAATGTCTTGAGCGAAGTTTTCATAAGCAGCTGCAAAATCGCCAGTAATCCCTGGCAACAACTTATCCAAAATAATTAATTTCTCCTTTGGGATGGTATTGATAATTTCGTGTGCATTTTCACCCCCTTCTAAAAAATGTGGAATGATGACAAAATGGGTGTAGTCGTCAATTTTAGAGGTGATCATTTTTTTAAAGAATGCAAAGTCGTTGTTGTAGATATAGAAATCTATAGCTGCTTTTTCTCCAATTGCTTTCGTAAACGAATCGTAGATAATCTTTTTGTGGGTACTCAGTTTATTGAATAGCAAACAAACTTTGAGTTTTCTGGAAAAATCTATGTTGGTAATAAAATATCCTTTACCAGGAACAGAATCGACAACACCCAGTTTACGCAAGTTACGATAACCTTTTTCTGCCGTATCTCTTGACATTTCCAGACTGAAGCTTAGCTCATTAATTGATGGCAACAAACTTCCTTTTTTTAGTTTGCCAGATTCGATGCCACTTAGTATCGCATTGGTAAGTTGCTTATACTTCGGCGTTGAAGAATATTCATCAATCTGAATTAAGGAAATTAGGTCGTCTGTTTTCACTATATGCTGGCTCTAAGCCCGAATATAGCAAATTAATGTGGTTTGAGGTCGGGTACATTAGAGATTATTTCATTCCGCTCATTTTTTAACCTTAACACAATGAAACCACTCAGGTTACCCGGTGAAAAAGCTTCAGGTACCCATTTGCATCGCGAATAATTTCGCATTCTAGATGACGCTATATCGTCCGTTGAATTGCAGAGTAATATTTGAGCTGAATCATATCAGTTGGTGCCGGGTTTTCATTCCAGGCATCATTTATTGCCAGTGCTGTTCCAATGGAAGTGGCTTGCGAAACCGAAGACGCATAAACCTCAATATCAGGAATAGAGGTGGCCAGCAGGTGCATATAAATAGCATTTTTACCAAATCCGCCATCGACAAATACTCTTTTTACACCCGAATTTAGAACCAGGTTTAAAGAATAAATCTGTTGCTTTACCAGATCAAAAATAAGCTGATGGTAGGCTTCCTCGGCAGTTTGAAAAAGATTCAAATCACGATCCGGGAACGCGGAATTAGCTGAAAATTCTGTTTGCGCAGTCAGGTTTTCCGGCACTTTATTGGCCAGCTTCAAAATCATGGAAGGATTAAACTTCAGGTGCTTAAATAAATAAGCGGCTCTATCGAAGTGCTCGGCAATACGTTTTAACTGTACTTCATGTTCGTAGCCCGCAAAAATTCGGGAAGCTTTTATCGGCTTACCTTTGTAATGCATATAACAAAGGCAGTCTTGTTTCAATTCTTCTTTAGTAAGCGGCTCTTGATTAAAAGGATTTAAACTGATGCACCAGGTACCTGTTGAGATTAGAATAAATGGCGTGTTAAAGTTCGCCAGGTAAGGAATTAATGCGGCTGAACTATCATGCAAACCAACGCCAACCTGAAAAGTTGCGCCATTAAAAGTAGTTGCGATGCTTGAATCGGCAGGCGTAAATTCACCAAATTTCTCCTCAATTTTTTCTGAAGTCACCCATTGATGATACTGATTTTGGTTAAAATCCCAAAGTTGTGTATGGCAGCCAATGCTGGTGATATCGCTAACGGCTTTACCGGTAATCAAGAAGCTTAAGTATTGCGGCAAATGCAACGCATACTTCACTTTATCGAATAAAGCAGGTCGCTCTTTTTTAAGTCTGTAAAGCTGCATTCCAGAATTTAAACTACCTAATATCGGCGAGGCAGTTTCTAAAGAGATCTTTTCCTCGCCGCCATATTTTGCATAAAATTCTTTTTTTAATTCTTCTGGATATTCTTTCAGATAATTATAAAGCGGTGTTAAGGGTGATCCATTTTCATCGAGATACACAAAACTGGCACCGTAAGTAGAGAAATTGACAGCTTTAACATCAAACTCTTTCATCTGCAAAACCTGATGCAAAGAATCGTAAACAGATGATTTCAGGCTCTCCAGATTTTCACATGGCTCACCATCTTCATCAACAGTTTCTACGAAACGGGCTGAACGTTCGTAAACAATCTGATAATTTTCATCAATAAGAAAAAGTTTTTTGTTCGTTTTCCCAACGTCAAATATTGCAATAACCGGTTTTGGCATCTCTTTAGCTCCCTTTTTTATAAACCTGTTGCTACAGTATTTCCTCTATGGCTAACTAAATTTGATCTTACACTCAAATCGCGGTATAAGCTTATCGGAGCCAAAGCTGCTCCAGCTCTTAACCTTGCCTCAGCCACTAACGCTCTTAAATCGCTACGGAAAGTATTTTGTAAAATTTCCTGTGCTTTTGCCACGTCGTTATTATCCTGTGCGGCATTTAAAGCTTTACGATCTACCAATAAGGCTTGAGCATAAGCAATCATAATGGCTTCTACCGATTGTAGTAAATCTTCCAAAGGGTCTTTCACATTGTGAGAGGCATCTATCATCCATCCTAAATCTTTAGCATGGTTCATTCCTTTCGCATCCATACCCTCAACCAGCTCATTAAAAATCAGGAACAACTGATAAGGCTTGATACTTCCGGCAGTTAAATCATCATCACCATATTTGGAATCGTTAAAATGGAAACCACCTAACTTTCCTTCCATCAAAAGCAAGGCAACAATTTGTTCGATATTTGCATTTGGTAAATGGTGACCCAAATCTACCAAGGTATAAGCTTGTTTCCCCAATTTGCTTGCGTAAAGCAGCGACTGACCCCAATCTCCTACTGTTGTAGAATAGAAATTTGGTTCGAATGCTTTGTACTCTACAAAAAGTTTCCAATCTGCCGGCAAAGCCGAATAAATTTCTTCTAAACTTTCTAATGTATTTTCGAATGCCCTACGGAAATTTAACTGACCAGGGAAACAAGATCCATCGGCCAGCCAAACTGTTAGTGCATCAGAACCTAGCGCCACACCATGTTTAATTACTTCGATGTTATGCTCAATAGCTTGCTTGCGAATGGCTTTATTTACATTTTGTAAGGAACCAAATTTATAGCTATGTGCCGAACCAGCCTGATCTTGAAAAGTGTTTGAATTCATGGCGTCGAACTTCAGTCCGTAGCCAGCTGCAAGGCTTTTTAAACTCTCTGCATTTTGTGGGATATCCCAAGGGATGTGAAGGGAAATAGCACCGCTTGCCCCATTTAAAGCATGAAGCAAACCAACATCTTCAATTTTTTCTTCGATTGTGCGGGGCTCGCCACCAGTAATGGCGAAACGACCGAAACGTGTACCACCTGTACCTAAAGCCCATGATGGAATCGCAATCTGAAAATCAACCAATTTCTGGATTACACCTTCTAAATCAACATGCGACCAATCTTCTTTTAAAAAGTTGAGCTTGCGCTGATGTGAACTGATAAGGGAATCATTGTGTTTTTCTATTTGGTTCTGCTCGATATTCATGAGAATATTTGGTTTTGTTAGGTTAATAATTAAGCGATAAATCGCTTTGATTTGATCCTCAATTTAGATTGAGAATTTTAAAGTCATTTCCAGTCTGTGGCGAACCACAGACCGAGAGAACAACTTACTAAAACTATTTTAAATATTATTCTTGATCCGTGTTTCCAAAGATCGTTTACTTACTTTACTTTTCGATCTGTGAGAACACAGACCGAGGGGCAGCAATTCATATTTACTAAAATTTTAGCCAGAATGAGATTGCTTCATACCTCGCAATGACGGCGTCTTTTTTATCTGGCAAAAGCCATTGCTACGCCACCATCAACATTTAACATGTTGCCGGTAGATTTGCTTAACAAGCCACCTACAAAGGCGAAACATGCATTTGCAATATCATCAGGTAAAATAATCTGGTTAAGCAATGTACGTTTTGCGTAATATGCAGGCAGTTCGGCAACAGTAATTCCGTAGGCTTTTGCTCTGCCTTCAGCCCATCCGCCAGCCCAGATATTACTATCGCTAATTACGGCATCAGGATTAACCACATTCACACGAATGTTATCAGCACCCAACTCAGCAGCATTTAACCTGCTTAAATGCAATTGCGCCGCTTTCGCACTTCCATAACCTGCATTGTTTGGTCCGCTTACCAATGAGTTTTTGCTTACAATATTGATGATATCGCCACCTATATCCTGCTTTTGCATGGTTTTGGTAGCTGCTTGAGTAATAAAGAACTGCCCTTTAACTAATACATCGTACAATAAATCCCAATCTTTTTCAGTGTGATCGCCGATTGTTTTAGAAATGGATAAACCTGCATTGTTCACTACAATATCGATACCTCCAAAAGCCAAAGCCGCAGCAGCAAATGCACCATCAATATCTTCCTGACTGGTTACGTTTAGAACCGCAGTACTGTATGAATCTTTTCCGAATTGTTTTTCGAAATCAGCACCGGCTTCTGCCAAACGCTCGGCATTCATGTCATTCAAAATCACAACGCCACCTTCAGCAACGAATTTTTTTGCAATTGCTTTTCCAATACCACCAGCGCTACCGGTAATCAAAGCGATTTTTCCAGTTAAGGGCTTTGGCTTCGGCATGCGTTGCAATTTCGCTTCTTCTAACAACCAATATTCGATGTTAAAAGCTTCCTGATGTGGCAGTGAAGTATATTCTGAAATGGCTTCAGCGCCTTTCATTACATTAATGGCATTGATATAAAATTCGGCAGCTACCCTTGCAGTTTGCTTATCTTTCGAAAAAGTAAACATCCCGATTCCAGGATATAAGATTACCACCGGGTTAGTGTCTCTAATTGCAGGACTGTTATCATGTTTACAAGTTTCATAATAATCAGTATACATTGCCCGATATGCTTCAAAAGCTGGCAAAAGCAATTCTTTTACCGCTTTGGTATCCGATAAATCTGCATCGGTTTTTAAATCCAAAACCAGCGGACTAATTTTCGTTCTCAAAAAATGGTCTGGACAACTTGTTCCCATTGGTGCCAAACGAGAAAGATCATTAGAATTGGTGAACTCTAACACACGAACGTCATCAGTGAAATGACCAATCATATGTTGTTTTGATGAACACAATCCACGTAAAATCGGCGCTAAACTAGCAGCTTGTTTTTTACGGCTTTCTGCATCAGCACTTTCTATTTTTTGTCCGCCAAATACCGGACCTTTTTTGCCATAATTTTGCGCCAGGTATTCTGAACAAATTTCGATTACATCAAGAGTGTTCAGGTAACTTTCGTAGGCAGTATCTCCCCAGGTAAATAAACCATGAGAACCCAACATAATTCCGCGGATGCCTGGGTTTTCATCTAAACATTTTTTCAGTGTCAATCCCAGTTCAAAACCAGGTTTTTTCCACTCTACCCATCCAATTGTGCCACCGAAAAGTTCTTCGGTAATTTTCTTTCCATCCTTTGCTGCCGCTATCGCGATAGCTGCATCCGGATGCAAGTGATCGATGTGTGCAAAAGGCAAAAAGCCGTGCAACGGAGTATCAATTGATGGTGCTTTTGAGCTTAAATCGAAAATGCAGTGATTGAACAATTCAACCATTTCATCTTCATGCTCCACACCACGGTAAATATTTTTCAAACTGCGCAAGCGGTCAACATAAAGCGCTGCTAATCCACTTTTTTTCAAAGTGCCCAAATCGCCACCAGAACCTTTTACCCACATTACTTCGGTTTCCGAACCTGTTAGCGGATCTTTTTCCATCAATTTACATGATGTATTTCCACCACCATAGTTGGTTAAGCGCAAATCGGCACCTAATAAATTTGAACGGTAAATTAGTAAAGCTACTTCATCGCCTGCTAGTTTTGCGGCTTCCTCTTCATTCCACAAATAGCTTACGTGTTTATAATTTTTCGTTTCGATCGACATTATCGTATTTTTTATTTTTTGTGATTTATCCTTTAAGTGAATTACCGTAACCTACAATTAGCACGGAAACAATGATGGTGATGATCCCAGCCAACACCGTAATGAATGTTTTTCTGGATACGCCTTTCCATTCTTTTAACACCAAGCCCCAAACGTTGGCAATTAAGATGATGAAAGCCATGTGTAATATCCATGAACTTGCGCCGTTGCCCATTTTGCTCTCTCCCATTCCATAAAAAAAGAATTGTAGAAACCACGTGGTACCTGCAAGCGCTGAAAATATATAGTTTTTTAAGAGCGGTGTTTTTGCGTTGGTATAATCGCCGAATGTTTTATTTCTGGCGTTCAAAATCATACACCAAATGAAGTTGGTAGTTAAACCACCCCAAAGTACAATGATGTAAGTTACATTGTTGGAGAAAAGAAAATTACCGGTTTCTGATGGGTTTGCTGCTTTCCAGATAGAATTTGCGGCATCAGCCATTGGCTTACCGGCTTCGATACCGAAATTGAAACAAGCACTTAAAACACCTGAGACGATACCAACGAATAAACCTAAACCGAATTTAAACTCCGTTTTTACTTCCAAACCATGTGGATCGGTAACACCTGTGTTGATTTCTTTTTCCTTCATCATTCCGGCTTTACCGCAAATCACGATTCCAAGTACACAAACGATTAGCCCGAGCAATACCATTCGGCCCCAATCGGTTTGCAAAAACATAGTGAAAGTATCTTTGCCTTCCTGTGGAAAAACATCGAAATAAATAGAAGGCAAAATTGAACCGAGCACCATGCAAAGCCCAAGAATAATACTGCTACCCAATGAAACGCCAAGGTAACGAACACCCAGGCCATAAGTTAAACCTCCAATGCCCCAAAGAACGCCAAAGAAATAAGCCAGTGCTAAAGTTTTTCCTTCCGCAGTGGCAATAATATCAGTAAAGTTCGGAATGGTTAAATAAGCTGCTAAAGGCGGAACAATTAGCCAGGAAAAAATGCCGCCAACTATCCAGTAGCTTTCCCAGGCCCAACCTTTTACCTTTTTATATGGTATGTAAAAACTCCCGGACGCGAAACCGCCGATGAAATGAAAAATAACGCCTAAAAATGCCTGCATGCTCTAATTTTAAATATTTGGTTGGTCTAAAATAGAAAATAAGGATACCTCTACTGTTATGCACTGTCATGTTAATTGCTCAAAATTCGAACCGGACCGATTAAACCGGAGGGCGACAATCCATCGCTTATTCGGGTAAACTTACGACGGTTAATGGCGCTGATTTGCAATAGTATCTGTAGCAACTTATTTGTTACTGCGTATTCGAAGTGAAATTTCCCTATTCCCACTTCAAAAGTTCTATTCCAGGAAATTTGATTACCTTGTTTACGTAATTTACTTTATCCACATCTGTGAAGATTTTTAGCGCATAGCCTCTCCGTTGTGCTATAATATTCGGACTACAAAAACTAAAATGGCGTTTTTGAAGTATAGCTATCATGGATTTCAATAATAAGAATATTTTAGTGGTTGGAGGAAGCTCGGGAATTGGCTTGGCGTTGGTAAAAAGCCTGACAGAAAAAGGGGCAACAGTTTATACCGCTTCAAGAACAATAAGCGAGGAATGGCCAGCTGGCGTTAAACACCAGGAATTAGACGTTTTGCAAGACGTAAATGCATTAGCTGATTTTTTACCTGAAACATTGCATGGCCTGGTGTATTCTGTAGGAAGCATTACTTTAAAACCTTTTGGTAGGGTTTCGGAAGATGATTTTTTGAATGACTACCGCCTAAACGTGATTGGAGCCGCTAAAGTAATTCAGCAAGCATTCAAAAATCTGAAAGCAGCCAATTCTGCTTCAATAGTTTTGATAAGTTCGGTTGCGGCAACAACCGGGATGGGATTTCACAGCAGTATTTCGAGTGCGAAAGCAGGTATTGAAGGTTTAACAAAATCTTTAGCAGCAGAATTTTCGGCTGTAAACATTCGGGTAAATGCAGTAGCACCATCACTTACCGATACGCGTTTATCAGCTGGCTTATTAAACACTGATGACAAAAAAACAGCATCGGCAAAAAGACATCCACTTGGAAAATATGGGCAACCAGAAGATATTGCTGCAGCAATTTCATTTTTATTAAACGATGAAAGCAACTGGATAACTGGTCAGATTATTAATATTGATGGCGGCATGGGTAACCTCCGAACCAACCTTTAATTTATTCTCGCCATAATTTCTCCAACTATTAATGAAATTACCTCCGGCGATTTAATAATTTTGAAATGACCGATGTCCTCAAATTTAATTGCTGTGATCTCTTTGTTCTGCGCTAAAAAATCCTGCAGATAAGGGTAAAGTGAGATGTGATCTTCTGGATCGAAAATTACTAAATGCTTAATCGACGGATCCAAATGATACAGATTTAACAGATTGAAATGGTCTGCGGGGATTTTCACTTCAAGCTCAAAATTGCTAAAGAAAATATCCTGATCTGCTTGATTCACACCTATAGATTCCAAGCTCTGCACAAAATTTTCTTTCAGTTTAATTAAGGGAGCAATGCTCATTAACAGTGTTGGTTGAATGGCTAAATCTTGCAGCGCCAAAATGTTGGCCATAGCACCCAGAGAGTGGCCAATCACGAAATCGACAACTTCATATTTTTCTATAATCGCCTTAACCGAATTTTTATAAAGTATGAGGTTAGAAAGTTCTGAAACCGAACCTCCGTTTCCAGGGGCATCGAAAGCGATTATTTCTACATCTTCCAATTTGCGGAGCTCCATAATAAGCTCGTAAAAATCGAGTGCTTTAGAAGCCCAACCGTGAGTAAGCAATATTTTGGTCTTGCCATCGCCCCAGCTAAAACAGTTAATCGCAATGTCGCTTGCCGTAAAGTATTCGTCGTAAACAGATAGGTTAAACTTTTTCGCTTCGGCAATAAGCTGCTGCTGATGTAATCGGAGCGGCATTTTTGGAGAGTAAAGCACAAATTTACGAATCAGTGCATCTCGATTTTCTCCTGGTTCAACAACCGATGTTTTAATATCTGCAACTATCTGTTTTAGTATCGTCAATGTTCAGATGTTATACCAGGTGTGATTTTAAATCAGCTGGAGAGTAATTGATAGACTTTAAAGTTTTATCATCTGCTTTTCTAAAAACTAAAAACAAACCATCAACTTCTTTGTAATAGGATTCTGTTTGATCTTTATCGAGGTAATGTTTGATGGTCAGTTCTGCTTCTTCGACAGTTTTACAAGCTTTGCTCATGTTGGATCGATGCACTTCATCAAACAGTGTTTTAAACTTTCCACCTAAACCGAATTCATGAATGGCTCCAGCCAAAACATATTGCAAATCGCATAATGCATCGGCAACCTCTACCAAATCATCATTCTCAATAGCTTCCTGCAATTCTTTTAATTCTTCGGCCAGAAGCGCAACACGCAGGTTTGCCCTTTGTTTAGCAGGAATAACAGGTGATTCTAAGATTGGATGTTTAAACGTAGTATGAAATTCAGCAACTTGATTTAGCGAATTGGTTTCTTGCATTTTTGTTCGATTTAGTATCGGCAAACTTAACAAATATTGTTCGATTCTTAAATGGACTGTTATCAAGCTAGCTAGTCAATTGCGCACGTTATCAACACACATTAGCTAGCTATTTATCTTTAGAAAATTCGCGGTCAATTATTTATCCAAGGTCCAATTCTACTTTCGATCCTTTATAATTTTAAAAAATTCTTCTTTGTAAGTGTCACCAATCGGAATCGATTGATCATTGATGTAAATTGTATTTCCATCAATCATTTTAATTTTCTCCAAAGAAATGATGTACGATTTATGTACCCGATAAAATGGCGGCTTTGGCAAATCAACCTCCAATTCCCTGAGGGCCTGATAAGTAATGATTCTTTGTGTAGCGGTGTAAACCGACACATAATTCTTCAAGCCTTCTATATATAAAATATCATCATAGTTCACTTTGATAAATTTATTTTTCGTGTCGCCCTTAATAAAAACAAAATCGTTTCCACTTGTTTGCGATGGGGTATTAATGACTTCATACTGCGAAGGCGAAATAATTTGTTGCGCTTTTATCGCCGCTTTATAAAAACGTTCATAAGATATTGGTTTCAGCAGATAATCCACAACATCCAAATCAAAACCATCTAATGCATACTCAGGATAGGCAGTGGTTAAAATTACCTTACATTTTCCACCACAAATTTTTAAAAACTGTATACCTGTTAGTTCTGGCATTTGGATATCCAGAAAAACAAGATCAACCTTGCCTTCCTGAACTAAACTTAGTGCCTCAAACGGATTAGTTGTGGTTCCTACCAATTCTAAAAATGGCGTTTTAGAAATGAAGGTTGCAATAATATCTGATGCGTAAGATTCGTCATCAACAGCTAAACAGCGGATCATAAGTAAATTTAGTTACGAGTAAAATAAATATAAGTTGTGAGTTGATGCATTTAAATATTCAGTATCAAAGTAGTTTTATAAGTATTCCCATTATTCGATACCAGCAATTCATGCTGATCAGGATATATTAAATCCAATCGCCTTTGAATATTAACCAATCCCACACCGCTCGAATGATCTTTCTGCCCGCGGTTTATTTTATTGCTCACTTCAAAACTCAATCGTTTAGCCTGTACTTTTAGTTTAATACGGACTGGATGCTGCTCATCATTCAAAACGCCATGCTTAAAAGCATTTTCTACAAAAGGAATTAACATTAAAGCGGCTAACTTTTGATCTGCTATGCCTTCAGTAATAAAACTCACATAGAATTTAGGCTCAAAACGCATTCTAAAAAGCTCGATATAACTTTCCAGATATTCAACCTCTTTATTTAGCGTCACCTTACCATCAACACTTTCATTTAAAGTATAACGCATCAAATCTGAAAGACGCAAAACCGCATTTGCAAGTTGATCAGAAACCGGGATAGCCAGCGAATAAACGTAATTTAAAGTGTTGTAAAGAAAATGTGGGTTAATCTGCGATTTTAAAAAAGCCAATTCCGATTTAACCACCTCTGCTTTCAGCTTCCGATTGGTAATTTCGGTTTTAAAGTTTTGTTCCACGCTGTAAACGGCTGCGGGCATAACCAAAAATGCCAGACTGTAATAAATATTATCTGCAATATATTTTGATATTGGTGTATCATCTGTATAGTTTTGCATATCAAACCAATGCTTGTACAAAACCTGCTCAATGAGGTATCGCGAAGCAATAAAAACAGCAATGGTAAAAAACATCGCTCCAATAAGCTGAGGGATTTTATCTCTTTTTAAAAAATTTGGATACACCCATAAATAACAAATGTAGAATTCGACTATTTGAATAAAGTTCATCGAAATATCAAATGCCGATTGCCTCAAGGTTACCCCTTTTATCAGCGCCCCACCATACAGATAGGCCAATACCACTAGCCAGCAAACAATGTGTATGATTACGATTCTTGTCCTTTTCATAAATAAAAGTAGTTTAACGCTGATCAGTGATAAACTTTGTTATGCCAACAGGCTGAAAAATTATCCCAACTGGCTATTTGAGGATAATTTTATCAAAGTACAAGTAGCATCCAAACGTTGCAAGCAAAGTGGCCAGAATTGCCTAAAGGTGCTGATAAATACTTGAAGCCAGTTTTTTCATACATCGAAATGGCGGTTGTTAATTCCGGAAACGACTCCAGGTAAATTTCATTGTAGCCGAAATGTTGAGCAGATTCTATACTTTTCTGCATCAATGTCTTCCCTACGCCTTTACCCCTTGCTTCAGCCGATGCATAAAGTTTCACCAGCTCTACACAACCTTCTGGCAAACCAGCGGTGGGATAAATGCCACAGCCACCCAGCAATTGTCCATCTTCTTCAGCAACCCAGTAAACAGATTGCGCTGCAGTAAAAACTGCTGATAAATGGTCAGTTGTTGGATCAGTATAAACCGTACCCGGCTTATCTATTTTAAACTCTCTTAATATTTTTCTAATTAAATCTGCAAGCGATTCGTCGTCTCGCTCTTCTATTTTTCGGTATATAATCGCCATAGCTTTTTCTCAAAGGTAGAAATAGCAGACTAAAGCATTGAAGAAATTTGAAACAAAATTGCGCTCGAATTCATTTAATAAAGAAAAGATACTACCATGGAAAACGAAAAAGATAAAACAACAGAAGAAAATACAAATATACAACCGAAACCGACAGATGATGTTCAAATGGATATTGAAACAGTTGTTCCTTCGGCCCATAAAGAAGAAGTCGATCCATCAAAGCCAGTAGATGAAAATACTAATGGGGCGCAAGAACAGCCTAAAGACACCGAAGATACAGCTCAAAAAAGTGATGAAGTAGCGCAAACTGGATCGGAAAGTAAAGCACCAGAAAGTGAAGGATTACCAGTAACTGAAGGTGAAAAGGGCGCAGAAACCGCTGATCAAAACGAACATTCTACCAAGGAAGAAATTAGCGAAAACGAAGAGGCTACAGATGAGGCAACTGAAAAACAAGATGATAGCAACCCGGATGATAAACGTGATGACATTGAAACGGTAAGTCCGTAATGCTATTTTAGTTAAAGAAATGTTGTTCCTGAAATAGTTTGCCTAAATTGGCGTTATGATTAACATGAAAAACACACTATTGCTTTGCCTGGTAACTATTACCCTTTTTAGTTGCGGAATAAACAGGCAGGCGCAACAAATAAAGGCGCTGGAAGACTGTACTTATAAAATAACAAATATTCAGCAGATTACCATTGCCGGTACCGATGTTAAAAAATTAATTGATCAGCAAAGTTTTAATTTAACCAGCTTGCCTGGGGTGGCTTTGGGTTTATTAAGAAAAGATATTCCGTTAAAAGCAAATCTAAACTTGGAGATTACAAATCCATCAGCGAATTTGGCGGCAATTAACCAGTTTGAATATAAAATTTTAGTTAATAACACCGATTTGGCAGAAGGAATTGTGAACCAAAATGTGAGCATTGCGCAAGGACAAACCGTTACTGTACCTGTTCAATTGATCAGCAACATTTATGGTTTGGTTTCAAATGGAAATGTTTTCAATGATATTGTGAAGGCTGCTCAGAAAGGATCTTCTTCAAAAGATGAAAAGTTGGGATTATTAACTATAAAAATCAAACCGACTTTTATGCTTGGCAATACTCCAGTCAAATATCCTGGTTACATCACCATTAACAAAGATATTAGCAGCAAGATATTGCTTTAACCAAGAAACTCCCTTCAGATAATGAAGGGAGTTTTTTTATGTTATTTTTTATCAGAAAACAATTTTATTTCTGTTTATAAAATGGATGATTTAGGAAATTCTTAAATCACACCCGAAAAATGTCGCTATTACACCGCAACTTTAAATTTTGATGTTCTCATATTTAAATATTGCACTTTTAACGATGAACGATAAAATACAACAGTTGATTGATACACTTGATCATCCTTTAAAAAAGGAAATGGTTGAAGTGATCACGATTATACAAAATGCCAACCCTAAAATTGAAAGCAGTATAAAATGGGGCGGACCGAGTTTTAGCTTCAAAGGCGATATGGCAACGATAAATCCAAAAATCAAGACCTATGTGATTGTAATATTTCACAAAGCAGCACTTTTTAATGATGATTTTGGTTTTTTGGAAGAACAGACCAAAGGCAAAGCTTATGCTAAATTTTACAACATGGAAGACGTAGAAAAGCATAGTGATGGATTGAAAAAAGCTGTTAATGCCTGGGTAACATTGATGGAAAACGCCTAATCAAAATTGAGATAATATGGAAAAGATTGAATTCAAAACGGAAATTAATGCCAGTGCAGAAAAGGTATGGGATGCACTTTTTGGTAAGGATACCTATCCAAAATGGACTGTAGCCTTTGCAGAAAATTCTTCAGTAGAAACCGATTGGCAAAAAGGCAGCAAAGCAATATTTGGTGATGGAACGGGAAACGGAATGCTTGCGGTTATTGAAGACAATATCCCGAACAAATTTATGTCTATTAAACATTTAGGCGAAGTGAAAGAGGGTAAAGAAGAACTTAAAAACTGGGGAGAACCTTTAGAAAATTATTCGCTTAGCGAAAAAGACGGAAAAACAGAGCTGAAGATAGACATGGGTATAACAGACGAGTGGAAAGGCTATTTTGAGGAAACCTGGCCTAAAGCCTTACAAAAAGTTAAAGATTTGGCCGAAGGAAGCTAAATAGATCATATCGAAAAGTGATAAAAAACGAAAGCCTTTAGATGAAAATCTAAAGGCTTTTTTGTGGTGCCACCTGGATTCGAACCAGGGACACAAGGATTTTCAGTCCTTTGCTCTACCGACTGAGCTATGGCACCATTCGTTTAGGAATGCAAATGTAGTATTCTTTTCTTCAAATGCAACAACCCAATTTAATTTATTTCCCCATCGCAGAGAATCTTTTTATCAAAAAAGCCTGTCATCTCTGAAAGGCTTTTGGAAGTGGTGCCACCTGGATTCGAACCAGGGACACAAGGATTTTCAGTCCTTTGCTCTACCGACTGAGCTATGGCACCTCCTACATTAGGATAATTTACAATGAAATAACCCGTTTTGGAGGCACAAATGTAGTGTTCTTTTCCCAAAAGCAAAACTTTTTTATCATTATTTTAGTTGAACTCTGATAATCAATTAATTAAATTTTTAGCAGCCAAAAAACACATGAATGTATGGCTTAGAATGAATACAAACTAAAAATTTTCATACTTTTTTTATGCATGCATAGTAATTTATTTCGATTAATATCATAATTTAGCATAAACAATATAATATTGCATGGTGGCTCAGATCCTATTTCTAGTAATAACCCTTGCAGCAATTGCGCTGTTTACCTTTAATTTTCGCAAAATTATTCGCAATATCCGCTTAGGAAAATCTGTTGATAGAAGCGATCAGCCTCAAAAAAGGTTAATGACGATGCTTCGTGTTGCATTCGGCCAATCAAAAATGGTGGTGCGCCCTATCCCGGCATTCCTTCACTTTTTTGTCTACATTGGCTTCATCATCATCAACATTGAGGTGTTGGAAATCATGATTGATGGCCTTTTCGGAACGCATCGAATCTTCAATGGCTTAGGTGGTCTCTACAATTTTTTAATCGGCTCTTTTGAAATCTTGGCCTTAACGGTTTGGGTGTCCTGTGTTATTTTTCTTATTCGTAGAAATGTTTTAAAATTAAAGCGTTTCAAAGGTGTAGAGATGACCAATTGGCCCAAATCAGACGCAAACTATATTCTCATTGTAGAAATTTTACTAATGAGTGCTTTTCTCTTGATGAATGCAGCTGACGCAAAACTGCAAATACTGGGTGCCAATCATTATACAGTTGCCGGCTCTTTCCCTGTAAGCCAATATTTGATGAATTTGCTACCCTCAAATGAAAGCGCATTAATTATGATTGAACGTGGTTGCTGGTGGTTTCACATCATCGGTATTTTGGCTTTCTTAAATTATTTACCCTATTCAAAACACTTCCATATTTTATTTGCTTTCCCAAACACCTACTTTTCAAATTTAGAACCGAAAGGGGAATTTACCAATATGGCATCTGTTACAAACGAGGTAAAAGCCATGCTGGATCCTTCATTTGTTCCTGCAGAAACAGAGGCTGGTAAGTTTGGGGCAAAAGATGCTACAGATCTTACCTGGGTAAATTTGATGAACGCTTACACCTGTACTGAATGTGGGCGCTGCACATCGGTTTGCCCTGCAAACATCACGGGTAAGC
The DNA here is from genome assembly GCF_979258665.1 of Pedobacter sp. AC163. Lineage (NCBI taxonomy): Bacteria > Pseudomonadati > Bacteroidota > Sphingobacteriia > Sphingobacteriales > Sphingobacteriaceae > Pedobacter > Pedobacter sp. AC163. The sequence continues at coordinate 1,750,557 of NZ_OZ409872.1, forward strand.
TTTTATCGCCACGGAAAATTATGATGGATACCCGTGATCGAATTGAAGAAATCGGAAAAAACATGGAGAAAAATGGCCCTGAACATCAAGATGGAAAGGCTTTACTAGACGATTATATCACCAGGGAAGAAATTTGGGCATGCACCAGCTGTAATGCTTGCGTAGAGGCCTGCCCGGTAAATATCGATCCACTACAAATTATAACCGAATTGCGTCGATATGCAGTAATGGAAGAATCTCAGGCACCTGCAAGCATCAATGCCATGCTTGGCAATATCGAAAACAACCAGGCACCATGGAAATATTCTCCAGCAGATCGTTTTAATTGGGCAAATGAAAACTAGTTGTGAATTTGAAGTCATTAATCTAGCACTAAAACCAAATAAATTAACGTGATTGAAAATCAAGTCTTATTCCTTGATACTAAATACTAGCTACTAAGAAAATGGAATTTAAAGTACCTACAATGGCCGAATTAATGGCCGCTGGCGAAGAACCAGAAATATTATTTTGGGTGGGCTGCGCTGGGAGTTACGATGAGAGAGCACAAAAAATTACCCGCGATATTTGTAAAATTTTACATCATGTGGGGATCAAATATGCAGTTTTGGGCACCGAAGAAGGCTGCACAGGAGATCCGGCAAAGAGAGCAGGAAACGAATTTCTTTTCCAAATGCAGGCGATGACGAATATTGAGGTGCTGAATGCTTATAATATTAAAAAGATAGTAACAGGTTGCCCGCACTGTTTCAATACGATTAAAAATGAATATCCAGGTTTAGGTGGAACATACGAAGTTATTCACCACACCCAATTGATTCAGGATTTAATAAATGAAGGCAAACTAAAAGCTGAAGGCGGAGAAAGTTTCAAGGGCAAAAAAATAACGTATCACGATCCTTGTTATTTGGGCCGTGGAAATGGAATTTACGAAGCGCCGAGAAAAGCATTAGAAGTGTTAGATGCCCAACTGGTAGAAATGAAACGTTGCAAAAGCAATGGACTTTGTTGTGGAGCGGGTGGCGCACAAATGTTTAAAGAACCTGAAAAAGGCAAAAAAGACATTAATGTCGAACGCATTGATGAAGCATTGGAAACCAACCCACAGTTTATCGCAGCGGGATGCCCATTCTGTATGACAATGTTAAGTGATGGTGTAAAACTAAAAGATAAAGAACAAGAAGTTAAAGTGTTAGATATTGCGGAGATTACAGCAAGAGCTAACGGTCTCTAAACCCCTAAAGCAAACATCGCCTTGCGAACGTTTTATGCAAGGCGATTGCTGGAGATTTACTATTTCTTCCCAACAATAGACCTATCTCACTCGCTTTCAAAATCCCTCTCAGGGAGTTTTAGGGCTAATCTTCGTGAAATTTTCCCTGATTAGATTCAGTTCTTCCGGTTCAATATTTTTAAGTGGAATAATTACCTGAGTAGCCATCGAATCCACATCTCCACCCCTATCCTTATAAGTTTGAACGATTACGTCATCACCCTTTGTGCGTAAAAACAACTTACCCGAAGTCGCATTGCCGAGGTAATCCATATCCTTAAATTTTGCTAACTTGAAAGCAAAATATTCTGTTTTCCCATTGTTAAAATATCGCTTATAGCGGCAGAAACCATTGTTAGTAATGTTGAGTTCGTAGCGCTTTATCTGGTTACTTTCCTGACTAAAATCATAATGATCTGTTAGCGATTTTTGTAAATATCCCACGTATTGTTCAATAGACTCGGGATCGGAAAAAGCACAAAATAACGTACATAGCACTGAAACAAGCACTATTTTCAAGCCGATTGTAAACTTTTTCATGGGGATGACGTTTTAAACACACCAATTTAATTAAAATACTAAATTTGTATATGAGTTTTTCTCCACAATCAAGAGTTTGGGTTTACCAAAACAACCGCAAATTTACGGCTACTGAGCAAATTGAGATTTTAAGTAAGCTGGCTTCGTTTACCAACCAGTGGAAGGCGCATGGAAATGAATTGCTTGCTAAAGCTGAGGTTAGATACGGTTTTTTTATTATTCTAACTGTTGATGAGACGCAGGCGAATGTTACCGGTTGCTCTATTGACAGCTCCGTAAGATTAATAAAGGAAATTGAACAAGAATTCAATGTTGATCTTTTTAACCGGTTTAATATGGCCTACAAGGTTGGCGATGAAGTAATCGTAAACAGTAAAGAAGACTTTGAAACATTGGTTAACATTAAACAAATCACGCCAGATACTATTGTGTTTAATAACATGGTACAAACATTGGCCGAACTGGAAACTAAATGGGAAGTGCCATTTAAACAAAGTTGGCATTCAACGGTGTTTGCACATTTGCTATAGTTTTTTATTTTAAAAGAATAGGGAGCTAATCCTTTCACTTACACCTTTTAAGCCTATTTATTTTCAGTTAGGCTAAAACAATTATGCGTTAAAAAACATTATATTGCTTCAAACCAATCATGTTTATGAAACGCTGGCTCAAAATTTCTTTAGGTATTCTATCAGGGTTAATTATTTTGGTAATTATAACCTGGCTGGCTGCTGCATTTTACATCAGTAGAAATAAAAAGGAAGTTTTAAGTACGATATTGGCTCAGTTAAATAAAAACTTGAATGGCCAGATTACAGCTACAGGCATGGAGCCGACCTTGCTGAAAAGTTTTCCAGGTGTTTCTGTTTCTTTAAATGGCGTATTGCTACGCGATAGTTTATGGATTCAGCACCAGCATAATCTATTAAAAGCTCAGGATATTGATGTTTCGTTAAATGTACTTTCTTTAATTGTAGGGAATGTTAACATCAATCAGATCGCGATTAATGATGCATCCATCTATCTCTATACCGATTCGACAGGATATAGTAATACCAGCATCTTCAAGAAGAAAAAAGCAGTTGAAGATAAGGAATCAAAATCGCCAGATCTTGCCGTTAAAAAAATCGATTTCAATAGGGTTTCCCTCATTATTGATAACCAAAAAAGACATAAGCTCTTTAACTTTAACATCAACCAAATCCAGGGCAGAATGCAATATCCGGATAGTGGTTGGACTGGCAAAATTAAGCTCAAAACACAGGTAAATAGTTTTGCCTTCAATACCCGGAAAGGAAGTTTCTTGAAAGACAAATCGCTAGAAGGAACGCTTTCGGCACATTATAGCAGGGATATGGATGCCGTAATTCTTGATCCTGAAGTGTTGAAAATTGGCGGTCACCCATTCAAAATCGGTGCAAAAATAGAACTAGATAAATCAGCATTTGCCATTAGCATTGCCGTTGATGATATTTTATTTAAAGATGTGGCGATGTTGCTATCGCCCAATATTTCTTCGAAGTTGTTGAAGTTTGGCATTGAGAAACCTATTGATATCAGAGGAAATATCGTGGATGATGGATCCGGTAAATTTGGCGACCCTTTAATTAAAGTCGGGATTACCGTGAGAGACAATGTAATTTCGATTCCAGCAGGACAATTAACTTCGGCAAACTTCGATGGATCATTTACTAACCAGGATACTGTTGGTGGCATTATTGGGGATGAAAATTCGGCCATTAAATTTCACCGGTTAACGGCTAAGTATTATAATGCACCCCTAAAAATAGATACATTTACAGTGACCAATTTATCGCGGCCCATCGCTACAGGACTGGTTACTTCGCAGTTTCCGCTTACAAATCTGAATAATTCATTAGGTACACAAGATTTTGAATTTAAGCAAGGTACTGCAGATTTGCGCCTATATTGCAAAGCCGACATAGACAATTTTAGGTTTACGAAACCCGTGGTATCAGGAAAGATAAATATTGCAAATGCTGATATTCTATATATTCCTCGAAAACTTCACTTAGTAAAAAGTGCATTGAATATCAATTTCAATCAAAACGATTTATCTATCCAAAATGGCCGTTTTCAGCTGGGTAAAAGCATTTTAAATGTGAGTTGTAGCATCGAGAACTTTGCTAAACTTTACTATACCGATCCTGATAAAATTTTGGTGAACCTTAAAATGCACAGTCCACAACTGTATTTAAACGAGTTTCTTCCATTTTTAGGTCCACGTACCAAAAAGAAATCTGCGTCCAGCAACTCAATGAAAGCAGCATCTAAACAGTTAAGCAATGTTTTAGAACTTTCTAAAATGAACATGAACCTTCGGGTAGATAAAGCGATTTACGAAAAGTTTTTAGCCAAAAACCTAATTGCTGATATCTCGTTAAGAGGCGAAGGAATCTATTTTAATAAAATTAGTGTAGTTCATGCTGGTGGAACTCTTTCACTAAATGGAAATGTAATTCAGCAGCCAGGTTCAAATAGTTTCAAAATCAATTCAAAAGTTAGCCATGTAAGTGTGAAAGATTTTTTCTATTCCTTTGATAATTTCGGACAGAAAACGATCACGAATAAAAATCTGAAAGGCTATTTATCATCCACCGTAAATATTGCAGGGAAGATTTCTCATTCAGCCAAAATTCTACCCCGCTCAATAAATGGGAAAGTAGTTTTTAATTTAAGCAATGCAGCTCTCGTTAATTTCGAGCCTATGGTTAAAGTCGGAAAGTTTGCCTTTGCAAACAGAAACTTATCAAATGTTGAGATTAAAAATCTTGACGGCACTTTAAATATCCGTGGCGATAAAGTAGATATTAGCCCAATGCAGATCAACTCCAGCGCCATGAATTTTAACGTAAAAGGAATTTATGCTCTCGGCACTGGTACCAACGTAGAATTGGATATTCCACTTCGCAATCCTAAAGGCGATGAAAACTTAACCAGGCAGGAAAAACGTGAGGCCAGAATGAAAGGCATCGTATTACACTTAAAAGCGGTAGACGATGATAAAGGTGGAATAAAAATCAGATGGAACAAGGATCATGATTAGTCGTGAGTCTTCAGTCCTATTTCTTGGATTATAGACTGAAGACTAGAGACTTTGGACTGCGGACTAGAAGTCAAGCGGTCCCAACCTATTCATATTTCTCAAAATTAAATATTGTCGGTGCCTGATATAACGGGTTGGGTTTTTGGGTGTCCATCTTATTGGGTTTGGAAAACAAGCAGCAATAAGTGCGGCTTGAGCTTTGGTTAGCTTATGACAAGATTTGCCATAATAAGCTTGGGCAGCGGCTTCCGCTCCGTAAATACCATCGCCCATTTCAATTACATTTAGATAAACTTCCAAAATCCGCTCTTTGCTCCAAAATAATTCAATTAGGAGCGTAAAATAAGCTTCGAAACCTTTCCTTATCCACGATCTTCCCGGCCATAAAAACACATTTTTTGCTGTTTGTTGCGAGATCGTGCTTCCACCCTTTACCTTTTTACTTTTTGCATTGGCAGCAAAAGCTTTCTCTATTGCTTTAACATCGAATCCAATATGTTTTAAAAACAGCTGATCTTCTGCTGATACCGCTGCCCTTTTCATGTTATCAGACATATCTTCAAAATCGACCCACTCCTTCTCTGTCTTAAAAGGCTTTCCGTCTGATTTGCGTTCAATGTTTCGTAGAACCATTAGCAGCGTTATTGGTGGGTTTATAAAACGATAGGCTAAAACCCAAAGCACCGAAACCATCAGAAAATACAAAAAAAACTTTGTAGCAATATTGGTAATCTTTTTAAGTAAAGGACGTTTAGTCTTCGTTTTTGTAGAACGCGATTTAGCCATGCATCAAAGGTAGTAAAAAGCAGTTTTGTAATGGAGGCGATTTTTATTTTAGCAACTGTAAATGTGTTTCCCTTGCTATCGATAAATCATTTCTTATCTTTCATCCTCAGAAATATGGAGCCTGCTAAAAACAAGTATTTACAATGAAGAACATAAGAACCACATTTTTTCTTCTTACTGCCGTGATGTTTTTGAGTTGTAGCAGCATTAAAAATGCTGATCAGCATCAAGAGAAATGGATATCTCTATTTAATGGGAAAGACATAAAAGATTGGAATGTAAAAATTCATCACCACAATTACAATGTAAATTTCGGAAATACATTTAGGGTGGACAGCGGAATAATCAAGGTAAGATATGATCAATACGGTGATTTTAATGATCAGTTTGGTCACCTTTACTACAAAACGCCTTTTTCCAACTATCACTTGAAACTGAAATACCGTTTTGTTGGCGATTTACACAAAGGGGCACCAAGTTATACGTTACGAAATAGTGGCATCATGTTTCATTCACAAGACCCTGCCACTATGCTTAAAGAACAGGATTGGCCAATCTCGGTAGAAATGCAGTTTTTGGGTGGTTTAAGTGATGGGAAGCCGCGTCCGACCGGAAACATGTGTTCACCAGGAACGGAAATTATTTATAATGGCAAATTATACGATGGCCACTGCCTTGATTCTAAATCAAAAACCTACGATGGAGACCAATGGGTTTCGGCAGAGCTTATCGTATTGGGCGATTCGTTGGTAAAACATACCATCAACGGCGATACTGTGCTTCAGTATAGCAAGCCGCAAATTGGTGGCGGCGTTGCAAATGGCTTTGACCCAAGAATAAAGATAGATGGAAAACGACTAAAACAAGGCTTCATCGCATTGCAGAGTGAAGGACAACCGGTAGATTTTAAAGATATCGAAATTTTGAAGCTACAGGCTGAACGAAAGAAATAAACATTTCTACCCTTTTTGCGTTTAGAAAATATGAAAGTTGCATTAATTACAGGAGGAAGTAAAGGTATCGGTTTCGGTATTGCCGAGGCACTTCTAAAAAACGGATACAAGGTAGCCATTACGAGCAGAACAATAGCTGCTGCAAATGATGCTGCAGCCAAACTTGTTGAATTTGGTGATGTACTCGCCATTGAGGCAGATGTTAAAAATTATCAGTCGCAAGCTGGGGCTGTGAATTTGGTAATAGAAAAATGGGGACAATTGGATGCACTAATTGCAAATGCCGGTGTGGGTAGCTTTGCACCTATTGATGAATTGGCGATAGAAGATTGGCAAGATATCATCGATACCAACTTAACAGGCGTTTTCTACAGTATAAAAGCCAGTGTAGAGGAAATTAAAAAATCTCAAGGTAGTATTTTTACCATTTCTAGCTTAGCTGGAACTAACTTTTTTGCTGGCGGTGCTGCATATAATGCCAGTAAGTTTGGTTTAACTGGTTTTACACAATCGGTAATGCTCGATTTAAGAAAGTACGGCGTAAAAGTGAGTACGATTATGCCAGGGTCGGTAGCCACGCATTTTAACGATCATGATCCAGATGCAGAAAACGATGCCTGGAAAATTCAGCCAGAGGATATGGGTAAGTTAATTGTCGATTTATTGGCCATGCCAGCAAGAACATTACCAAGTAAAATCGAAATCAGGCCAACAACGCCAAAGGGATAGGTTGTAACTGAGGAGGAGAAAATAGGAAAAAGAAAATGGGAAATGGATAAGTGAAAATCAAAGTCTAACATCCAATTTTAACCCTTCTTTTTAGATTTTATATTAACGAAAAAAGTCCTTTCAGAAAACTGAAAGGACTTTTTTATGATTCGTTTAAGAATGCTTATTCAGCGATTACTTCAAAAGGAACCTGAACTTTAACTTCTTTGTGTAAGTTTAAGTTAGCAACGTATTCGCCAACAAATTTAGGTTCAGTTTCGAAAGTAATACGACGACGATCTACATCAAAACCTTGTGCTTTTAATGCTTCAGCGATTTGGATCGTGTTAACCGCTCCAAAGATTTTTCCGCTTTCGCCAGCTTTAGCACCGATAGAAAGTTTAACAGCAGTTAAACGCTCAGCAATACCTTCAGCATCTTTCTTAATTTTATCTTGTTTAAAAGCAGCTTGCTTTAAGTTTTCAGCTAAAACTTTTTTAGCAGAAGAAGTAGCCAAAGCGCCAAAACCTTGAGGGATTAAGTAGTTACGGCCATAACCGTTTTTCACATTTACTACATCATCTTTCTCACCAAGGCCTTTAATATCTTGTTTTAAAATAATTTCCATATCTCTGAGCCTCCTATTTTAATTGATCTGCAACGAATGGTAACAAACCGATGTGACGAGCACGTTTAACAGCTTGAGCAACTTTACGTTGGAATTTTAACGAAGTACCAGTAAGGCGTCTTGGTAATAATTTACCTTGATCGTTAATAAATTTCAACAAGAAGTTTGCATCCTTGTAATCGATGTATTTAATTCCGTTTTTCTTGAAACGGCAATATTTTTTACGGTTATCCTCTACTTTAGGGGCAGTAACGTATTGAATTTGTTCTCTTGCCATTACGCTGCAACCTCCTTAGTTTTTTTGTTAAACGCACCACTACGTTTTTTCTCATTGTAAGCAACAGCATGTTTGTCTAAACGGATAGTTAAGAAACGTAACACACGCTCATCGCGTTTTAATTGAAGCTCTAATTTTGCGATCAAATCTCCTGAAGCTTTGTATTCAGTTAAGTTGAAGAATCCGTTTGATTTTTTCTCAATTGGATACGCTAATTTTCTCAAACCCCAATTATCCTCTTGGATAATTTCGGCACCGTTATCAACAAGAACTGCTTTAAATTTAGCTAATGCCTCTTTTGCAGCCTCTTCAGATAACAATGGGGTTAGAACGATAACAGTTTCGTACTGATTCATTGTTATAAATTATGTTTTTAATTTTTTAATCCCGAGGTATATTACGGGGTTGCAAAAGTAGCAATATATTTCTTAAAATCAAATGATTGAGCAGAAAAAAGAAGAATGAAACGGAGCAAAGATCGAGGAGCAATGAATAAAGCATATAATTGCAAATTAATAAATGAATTTAAAGGCAAATTTCATATTTAGTAAAATCAAGTTCAGCAAATCATTAGCAGTCTATATTCACCATCTTTCTCTACAGGCGCCCGATGAATACACGGCAGAACTGGTTTTTCAGGATGATCTACTGCTAATCTCCAGATATGACCTAGCCCCAGGTTTAGTGGTTGCGCATTTGGTTTAGGCTGATAATGCAAGTTGAAATAATTTTCAATCAAAAAAGTCTCAAATTCTTCTTCTGGTCCATCGTACATAGCTTTTAGTTTCTGCCGAACTTCAGGAATTAAAATCTTTTGCTCTGCATCATCATTAGCCACAATTTCACTAGCCGCACCATAATATGTACATAAATAAGTATCAATACCAACGGGTGAGCGATCTACATGGAATGAATAAACATCTGTTGAGATGAAATCCAACTCTTCATCGCGTTCGTAATTTTTAATCAAATTAAGTGAAGGCAATGCACCACAAGCCGTTAATAAGTTAAAGTCATCTATAATAATTTCCCTTGCCCTACTTCCCTCTTCGGAGAGCTCCAACGATTTAATTGTTTCTAAAGACACTTCTGTCAAGTTGCCTTCTAATTGCAGATTTGATACTATTTCAGCAAAATCTCCAGTTAAATTTCTGTACCAGCAGATTGCATTTTTAACGCCCTGAAAATCTGAGTTAACTAATTGATTAAACGTTGATACTACTGCAGCACTTTTGTAATTAGAAAATTCATTATCCATATCCTAGAATAGCCGCTTAGTAATATATTATAAAACAAAAATAACGAATAATAACATTTCTAACTAAAAAGCCCATAAAACAAAAAAAGGAGATACTGTGAGTATCTCCCTAATTAGTTTGTTTGGTTGATTGTTTTAGCGAGTTTGTATTGTATTTGTAAACGACTCATTGTTATGTTTTACAACAAACGTTAGCGAGTCTCCATCAGCTTTACCGATGTTAAATTTTTTGATCAGTTTCGATCTATCTTTGAAAATTTGAGAATAAAGTTCATCATTACGCTCGTTAAATACAGCAACCTCGATTGGCATATTATCTTTAACCTGATAATCAAGCGTAATTAAATCTTTTACTTTGGTAATTTTTGGCTTAATCACCTCTGTTATTCTACTGGTTAAAATTTGAGCTTTATCATATGCTATTTTAACTGCATATTCTGCCACTGTAGTGCCCGACTCCACTTTAAGCGTATAATTTCCCTCAGGAAGTGCATTTAAGTCATATGTTTTAGTTAATCCAGCTGTTCCTTTAAACTTCTGATCAAAAAGTAAGTCATTATTCTCAGAAAAAACAGAAAAGCTGAATTCTTTATTGTTTCTCATTAAGAAACTTATTGATTTCTGTTTTTCGTTTTTAACTTTTAAAGAAAATTCATTGTCATTTGCTTGCGCAATCGAAACAGTGAATGATAAGGCAGCAATTAAACCGATTTTAAAGAACTTTTTCATAACTAAATCATCTAATGTGTGTACAATTATTTTATACTGCTAAATTACTTTAAGAAAACACACAGAAATTACGCTATATTTTCAGATATATATGTAAAATTATCCTCATTATCATTAAATTTATATCAAACCATCAATTAAGCACATTATTTAACCTACAATTAACATTAAATTGTCATGAAAACTTTAAAACCAAGCTTTGAAGTTGTCGAACCATCCTTTGGAAGCTCATTTTACTATTCTAAATATGTAGAAAATGAAAACAATAAAGCACATGTGTGGCATTATCATCCAGAAATAGAAATGGTTTTTGTAAATGGAGGTTCGGGAAAGCGACAAATTGGTAGTCACGTTTCTTTTTATACCGATGGCGATTTGATTTTAGTAGGCAGTAACCTGCCACATTGCGGTTTTACGGATAACAATACGGGAAACAAAAACGAAACCGTTATCCAATTCAAAGCCGATTTTTTAGGACAGCAATTTCTTGAGCTGCAAGAGAATAAATTTTTAAGAGACTTATTTATAAAAGCAAAGGGTGGAATCGCCTTCGGTGAGAAAACCAAAAAGGCGGTTGGTGTTCATATAGAAGCTATGGAAGATCAACAACCATTTGAAAAACTGGTTACACTGCTCACCGTTTTAAAAACGCTGGATGGATCGAAAGATTTAACCATTTTGAATGCTTCGGGCTTTGCAATGGAGATGCAAATTCAGGATAATGATCGAATCAATATGATATTCAATCATGTTAAAGATCATTTTCAAGAGCAAATTAACCTGGAAGATGTGGCAGAAATGTCGGCAATGACGGTACCCTCTTTTTGTCGCTACTTCAAAAAAATTACTAAGAAAACGTTTACCCGTTTCGTAAATGAATATCGCGTTGTACATGCATCTAAGCTTTTGGCCGAAAAACACATCAGCATTACCGCCATTTCTTTAGAGAGTGGCTTCAATAACTTTAGTCACTTCAATAAAATTTTCCACGAGTTTACTGGTAAAAGTGCATCAGAATACAGAAATGAGCTGAAATCGATTATAAAATAACCAACAGAGATAAATCATTTCGAAGTCTTTATCTTTAATAAAATATCTACTATATGGCAAAAGCATATATTATATTGCTCCTAATAATACCTTTTGTTGCATTATCTCAAGAGAAAGACAATTACTTAAAAAGGCTTAAAGCTGTTAAAAACAGATCTTTAACTTATTACAACATAGATGGAATTGATTTCACCAGCCAAACTTTTACCAGTCCCTTTACCGATAAAGATCTAAAATTCGCATACCGGAAATATTCCATAACAAACAACGATCTCAAATCGAAGGTCGATAGCCTGGCTTATAATAATGTACATATCACTAAACGCGAAAAAATATCTGATAGTTTACATGCAATTTCGTCGTACTATTTTATAGAGGATAAACAAAAACTGACTACTGTAATTTGCTTCACCTATTTTGGTACCCCTAACCAGCAATTTGAGCGGGAACTTATTAACCTCATTGTAGAAGACAAATTACCTCCCAGTATTTTTGAAGACAATCAAATTGACAGCATTGATTTTGCTGGCAGAAAAATTCAGTTGAGCAACAGCTGCTATTGGACCAATGTAAACACCGTTCAGTGTCCTTATTTAGGAGAAATGAATTGGTCGTTACATCAAACACTGCAAAGTGCAACAAAGGCGATTCAAAATCAACTGACTGTAACTGGACTAAGAAAAGGATTAAAAATTATTTCCAAGACAGAGGTAAAAGTCATTTTTGAAAACACACCTACAACGGCACTAAAAGTTGTTTATGGCTTTACTGGGCTCACCAATTTAGCGGTAAAAACCTCTGGAGGCAAAACGTTAATCGCGTATTATGTTGCCGATAAGGTGAGAGATCATTATGTGAGCTGTGTGATGAGTTTTTGGGATAATGATAAAATATTGGAGAATGGATTACCGCCATTGCTCGATAAAGTGATGCAATTGGGCAAATAGTCAACTTTTCAACATTCACATTTTTCAATAAAACTCCATCTAAATTTTTCCTATTTTCGTGCCGATGGAAAATTTTATTGTTTCTGCCCGTAAATACCGTCCGGCCACGTTTGAAACCGTTGTTGGGCAGCAGCATATTACCGGCACGCTAAAAAATGCCATCAAAAACAATCAGCTGGCCCAAGCTTTTCTTTTTTGCGGTCCACGGGGCGTTGGTAAAACTACCTGCGCCAGGATCCTTGCGAAAACCATTAACTGCACCAATCCTACAGCAGATATGGAAGCTTGCGGAACTTGTGACAACTGCCTGTCTTTCCAAAACGGACACTCTTTTAATGTTCATGAATTGGATGCGGCATCAAACAACTCGGTTGATGATATCCGTAGTTTAATAGAGCAGGTTCGCATACCGCCACAAGCCGGTAAATACAAAATTTATATTATTGATGAGGTTCACATGTTATCTCAAAGTGCATTTAACGCATTTTTGAAAACATTGGAAGAACCACCATCTTATGCTATTTTCATTTTAGCTACTACAGAAAAACATAAAATTCTGCCAACGATTTTATCACGTTGTCAAATTTTTGATTTTAACCGCATTCAGGTTGAAGATATTTCGAGCCATTTGGCTGCCATTGCACAACGTGAAAACATCGCTTTTGAAACTGATGGCTTACACATTATCGCTCAGAAAGCAGATGGAGGTTTACGTGATGCTCTATCGATGTTTGATCAGATTGCAAGTTATGCAAACAAAAACATCACTTATAAGGCTGTAATTGATAATTTAAACATTTTAGATTACGATTATTTCTTTAAGCTTACCTCCTACCTAACCGCAGCAGAAGTAAGTGAAACATTATTATTGTTTGATGAAATTCTGAATAATGGGTTTGATGGAAATAACTTTATTAATGGTTTAGCTACACACTTCCGTAATTTGCTGGTAGGTAAAGATGCAGCAACGATCAAACTTTTGGAGGTTAGCGAGAACATCAAACAAAAGTATCTGGATCAATGCAGGCAAACCGAGCTTTCATTTTTATTAACAGCATTAAACCTGGCTAATAATTGCGATTTAAATTATAAAAACTCCAAAAATCAGCGTTTACAGGTAGAACTTGCACTAATAAAAATGTGCCATATTCGATCGGTAGTTCATTTAGCACAGCAACCTTTAAATACGAGTAACACAGCAACTGACGGAGATCAGGATAAAAAAAAAACTAATGTCGTAGCCGAAAAGGCTTCTGAAGTTGAAAGTTCAAAGTTGAAAGTGGAGGCTGAAAATCCTTCGTCAATTGGCCCCAATAAACCTCAAGCTGAAATTCCTGCAAGTATTTCATTAAACGAAAAACCGAAAGAAATTCCTAAACTCAGCATACCATCCGCTACTTCCATTAGCATTAATATCCCGAAAAAAAATGTTGGAACATTAATCCCCTCATTAAATGATTTGGAAAGACTTGCTACTGGAGAAGATGATGGAACGCCAAAAACTGTAACTGGCGAAGCCAGGCAACAGTTTAGCTACGATAGACTATTAGAAGTTTGGAACAGCTACATTCAGATACTTAAGAAAGCTGATAAAATTAATTTGTTTACAATTCTCAATAATTTTGCTCCTACCCTTGTCAACCCAACGCTGATTGAAATCTCTGTAGAAAGCAAAACACAAGAACAATTAATTGTTCAGGAGTCAGTCGAATTAATGAACTACCTGAGAAATGAACTTCAAAATTTCGCCGTTGATATTACTTTTAAACAGGTGGAGCGAAAAATTGAAAACAGGCTGTATGGCAATCGTGAAAAGTATGATTATTTGGTTAACAAAAATCCAAAACTCGACGAATTGCGCAAAAGATTTAATTTAGATATCAATCCATAATATGATCATCGCTGAAAAAAAAGCTACTATAAAAAGCCTAGTTTATGCCTCCATCGGTTTTGCCTTGCTATTTGGCATTTTCATAGCATTTACAAACGGCATTTGGTATGCACTCATTGCTGGCCCCATTACAGGTGCACTTTGGGGTTTGATGATGTACTTGTTTGTTAACGCTAGAAAAGTAAAAGAGCAAACGATACTTGAAGGTGTTGAAGCCAGCGAGGTTATTTATTCTGGCGGTGCAAATCATTTCAAAAATGCAGAAGCCGTTGGCGGCACATTGTATCTTTTGAGCGATCGTTTAGCATTCAAATCACACCAAGTCAATATTCAAAACCACACCCTCGCCATTAAGATCAACAATATTCAGGATATTATTTTCTATAACACTTTAGGCTTGATACCAAATGGTTTGAAGATTATTTTAAAGGAAGGAGCAGAAGAAAAATTCGTAGTGAATCATCGAGATATCTGGAAAAAAAATATCCAGATTTTAATTGATCAACCCCATTCACAAACCGCATAAAAAAAAGCAGGCTTCATAATATGTATCCTGCTTTTCTGATTATGATTGTGAAGTCAATCAACCATTTTTATGTTTAGCTATTTTAGCGGCGTATCGTTAATGGGATAACCTTCTTCATCTAGATCATCACGGTTATCTTCTGGTGTACGGGCTAAAATTTCGTCCTCTGCATTCAGTCTTACGCTTTCTCCATTATCCACATGCATGCCGAGCTCTTCTAAATTGTCTTCTGCAATGTCCTCATTACTAGCATATTCATCACCAATATAAGGGTTCGCCTCGTCATAGGTAGAATCGTCATCCTTCGCTCCTACTGCCACAGTTTCATAGCCCATCGGGTGATCATAATCTTTATCGGTTCCATTCACATCTAATTCGTAGCTGCCTTTAACCTTATCGTAGGCTAAATTCTCTTTGTTGATTTCAGCGTTTTCTGTTGTGCTATGTATCTTATCTTTTGATCCTTTATTTTCGTTATTTTCCATGTTTTTGTCTCCTATTGTTTTATAAATATACAACAAAGATGCAAAGAGATGGTTTGCAAAACAGTTCTTTATAATTTGAAATCTAAATGGTTAAAAGACTTAGGTTTTCCAATAGTGCAATAAAATCTTCAAAGAAAATTAATAGTGATAATTTACCGGTTTTAATCTTATTCGGTAAGTAGCCAAAATATTTCTTAAACGCACTTGTAAAATGAGTGGCATGTTTGTAACCCATTCTTTTAGAGATTTCTGAAACTGTAGTATCTTCTTCAATCAACATATTTCTGGCCTTTTCCATTTTATGCTGATTAAGATAGGCAAAGACAGTTTTTCCAAACAAGGCTTTAAAATCCCTTTTCAAATTAAACTCATTTGTCCCTACTAAGTGAGCAAGGGCTCGTAGCGAAAGCTGATCTCCGGATTGTTGAATAAGAATTTCCCGCACTTCGTGCATCCTCTCCATCTCTATCTTTTTAAGCTTTGCCGGCGCTTCGCTATTCTGTAGCTGTTCAAACTGTGAGATTTGTAGAGCAAAAAGCTCGATCGCTTTAGATTCAAGCAGTAACTGATCTGAAAATGTGGATTGATCTGAATTGCCTAACTTCTGCAAAATCGCACTGATTTCTGGCGTAATAGGCATATTGATGGTTGATAATACCATTTGACTATCTAAATCTTCATTCAACAGCAGCTTATAGGCAGGATGTTCATGAGGTAGAAATCGTTTTAAAAAAGACTTACTTAGGTTGATGAACAGCATATCATCGGAAGTATCAACCAGTATTCTCGTAGATTTAAAAGCCAATCGAAATAGATTATGTTGTTGGCTTGCTATTTCGACAAACTCATGGTTAGATCCAGATTTAGAAACCTTTATATTTCCCTTCAGCACAAATATCATTTGATAGGTTTCCTTTTCCAATTCATCTGGATGGTTCAACCTGATTTCTATTTTATTCCTATCGTAAATTGAAGTGCTGTAACTCACTTCCATATTTTGATTGTATAAGAATACGTTCTCTACCGCTTGTCGAGATTCTCCTTTTGGCGTTACAATTTCTTCTGATTGCGTCATATTCAGATTTTATCTTTGCGCAAAGTTATTCTTATTAAGACCTATTCTAAAGAAGAATTTAAAAAAGTTACATAATCGATGAAAATATCGCTACTATCCCTATTCTTCCTTTGCTTTTCTATAGTTGCTATCGCTCAAACAGCAACTCTTTCCGGGAAAATCACCAATAATAGCGGACAGCCGATGGATGGTGCAACAGTTATTATCAAAGAGCTTAATAGAAGCACGATGACTGATGAGAAAGGGAGGTACGAATTCAAAGACGTTAAATATGGTAGTTACACACTGTTAATCAGCTCAGTAGTTTCTGAAAAGAAGACGCAAAATATAAACATCAATTCACCAAGCATCGTATTCAATACCAAAGTGAAGGAAAATGTTAATCGCGATTTGCAGGAGGTAAGTATAGCTGGCAAAACCGAAAAACGCAAAATGGAAACCAGTGGTTTTGCAATGTCTATAATCGAAACCAAAGAGGCTTCATTGAGAAACCTCACCACAAATGAACTTCTAGACCGGGCAGTTGGCGTCAGAGTTCGTCAGAATGGTGGCGAAGGATCGCCCATTGAATATAATTTGAATGGCATGTCGGGCAGTACCATCGGTTTGTTTTTAGATGGAATTGAGATATCAACTTACGGCTCTTCCTTTAATCTTAATAATATTCCTCCATCGATGATTGAACGCATAGAGGTTTACAAAGGCGTACTTCCATCTCATTTAAGTGGAAATTACATCGGCGGCGCCATCAACGTGATCATGAAAAAAGATGCCTCAGCAAATAACATAACTGCTGCAGCTTCTTATGGATCTTTTAATACCTACAGAGCAGATGTAAGTGCATTATACCGCAATCAGAAAAATGGCTTTACAGCAAGAGCATCGGGCTTTTACAGTTATTCGGACAATAATTATGAAATGTGGGGAAAGTTTTCAAAATACACTTTGCCTGGCGGAAGAATTATTAGAAACTATCGCACCAAGCGGCCTAATGATGAATTTGAAACCATTGGTGGCCGATTTGAAGCGGGTTTCACCAATGTAAAATGGGCAGATCAATTTTTTATCGGCTACAACATTTCAGATTCATATAAACAAATTCCACATGGGATAACGATGACTAAGCCCTACTTCGGAAGATTTAACGAGTATCAAGCGCATGTTTTAAGCTTGAATTATAATAAGAATAACTTTTTGTTGGATGGTTTAGCACTTACTGTTAATGCGGTTCACAGCAGAAGAACCACTTATCTGGAAGATACGGTAAGTTTAAAATATAACTGGGATGGAACGCTGCTGGTTAAGAATTCCGAAGGCCCGCCAGAGACCTATGGATATAGTCCGGGCATGGGGCAGCAAGGTGTGGCGGTAATGAGTAATATCGAACGTAAAATTTCCAACATCCGCTCGAATTTAGCTTACACCATTGTGTCTGGCCACCGTGTCTCGTTGAATCATAAATTCGAGCAATCTGACCGGAACGACCAGGACCTGCTGATTCCGGAACGCAGTAAGTGGATTACGCTTAACGGATTAACTACGAATATTTTCGCCATGAACTATGAGGCCGAACTTCTTCGTGGGAAATTGAAAACCAACATTTTTGGAAAGTATGCCATCTACAAAACTAACCAGCAAAGACCAATAAGCGAATTAAATGGCGTACTAAATTATCAAAACAGCAGCACTACCAGAGATAATAAAGGCTTCGGTGGTACGCTTTCTTATGAAGCAATTCGCAACGGATTTTTGATTCTATCCGCAGAGAAATCATTTATCATGCCTACTGATAGACACATATATGGTGAACCAGAAAACAATTTGCTGGCTAACCCAAATATTTTGCCGGAATTGGCCATCAATTACAATTTGGGTGGACGATACAACTTTAACACATCAAACCAGCATAAATTCTCATTGTATGGAAATGCTTTCTGGAGAAATGGTTACGATAAAATTATTCAACAAACCCGTGTAGATCCTGTAATTGAAGGACGTGAAAATCAGGTAGAAGATATCCAGGTAACTCAGTTTGTTAATTTATCAAAAACACAATCTATTGGATTTGAGGCCGAGGTTAATTACATCTATGCTAACAAATTAAACGCTATGGTAAATTTCTCAAAATTCAATTCACTATACAAAGTCGAGCTTGATGAACGCGGAAATCCAAACAGCTTATACAACAAACAGGTTCCGAATGAACCTTTCTTTACAGTGAACGGGAATATTCAGTATCGCTTCGATAACCTATTTCAAAAGAAATCTGTAATGAACGTTTACTACAATGCCGGATATGTAGCCGCTTTTAGTACCATTTGGATTGAATCAGAATGGTTTACTACCCCGAACCAATTTACTCATGATTTAGGAGCAAGTTATCGTTTCCCTACTGGAAAACTGGTTGCGAGCCTAGATTGTAAAAACCTGCTAAATGCTGAAGTATACGACAATTTTGGTGTGCAGCGACCAGGAAGGGCATTTTATTTTAAATTGAATTACACTATAAATAACTTTAAATAAGTATAACATGAAAACTAATTTACTAAAAACCGCATTATTCGGATCAGTATTAGCCATCAGTGCCTTAGCTGGTTGTAAAAAAGATGGTGGAGATTCACCAGAAACTGGTGTTTCGGGACCAGATATTTGGGATAGAAAATTTATAACATTGACTGCTGCTTTTCCAGATGCTGAAGGTACCGCTGGAAATGGTGGCACAAGAGCTTTTGCTATTACGCTTGCGCAAGCTATTGATCCTAACTTCGAAGTAAATGTATTTGCGAATGGATACGGTTTAAGGTCTCAGCGTACTGCCCGTGTACAAAGTTCTCCAAACGGAAACTTTTTATATAACATTCAGTACACAGGTACAGATGGTGGCATCTTTAATAAATATAAAGTAGAAGGCGATAAAAACTTTGTAGATACTCGTGAAGAGGTAAACACTGAGCCGATTCTTGGTTCGTCTCCTCGTTGGGTAGTGGCTGGCGACGGCATTGGCATAGGTGTATTTGCATCATCTGTGATTACTGGCGCTCCGGCTACTGGCGCAGGAGCTGATTTTGTTGATGTAAAAAGTACAGCTAAAATTGCAGTGCTTAACTTAAATGATCCGCAAATTACCCGTCAAACAGAGTTTACCATACCTTTTACTGCTGAGCAAACCAAAGCAGGTTATCAAATTGGCCGCATTGATGTACCGGTTTTAAATGCAACAAAAACCAAAATTTTTATTGGCTGTAATGTGTCTAGAACAGATGTAACTAAGAAATCTGGTGTAAATACTGCTGGTACTGCGCAAACCTGGTCTACAGGGGTAAGAGAATTGGGTACAGCAACCTTAGTTGTTGATTATCCATCGTTAACCAACCCTAAATTGATCTTTGTAGATCCTAATATCAGTAAAGTAAACAACCACTCTTATCGCACCATGACGCAATATGTGGGTACCGATGGAAACGTTTATCAGGCTACAGCAACTTCTGGCGCTCAGATTTTGCGGATCAATGCTTCTACTAACGAATATGATAACACTTATAATTTCAATTTAAAAACTGCTTTAGGTACAGCTAATAATGTTGCTATCAGCGCCTGGAAGTACATTAAAGATGGTGTTGGTATCGTATTATTTACTGAAACTGGGGTTCAGGGTGGATACTTGGCGTTGATCGATTTAAATGCTAAAACTGCTACCAGATTAACTACAGAAAAACAAACTGATGGTGGTTACTCAGGTTTAACTGCTGCTCAAAATGGCGGAACCGCATTAACTGGCACATTCGGTCAGTTTCAAAATATTGGCCTTGCAGGCGATAATGTTTATATTCCAATGACGCCAAACGGTGTTGATGGAAATTTATATGTAATCAATTACAAAACCAAAACAGTTACTAAAGGCGCCAAATTAAAGAATCAATCTGGCAGCTTTTATCTAGGTGCTTACTAGAGAAAAAAAACATTTTTATCAGGGCAATCACTATGGTTGCCCTTTTTTGTTATTTAAATCCTCGCACATTTTCAAATTAAAGTGCCTGATTTTATTTATATTCATAGGATGAATTAACACTCCGATGAATGAACAGTACCTGAATAAATACAGAATTCCTTCTGCAAGATTGCAGACTTGGGATTATGCCAATGATGGCGCCTATTTTATTACGATTTGTACAATGGACCGACGTCATTTTTTTGGCAAGGTGAAGAATGGCGAAATGATACTAACAGATGCGGGCGTAATTGCCGATATTTTATGGCATGAAATAAAACATCATAACATCAATATCGAACTGGGCGAATTTATCGTAATGCCTAATCATATTCATGGGATTTTGATTTTGGATGGAAATAATGCCGGGGATGATGTACAGACAAGGCATGCCTTGTCTCTAGCGCCACCACACAATCCCCATCCCACCGCCGATATCCCAAAATCACCCGGACAATTACGCTTTCAAAACCAGGGCAAAAATTCCATATCTTCTATCGTTGGAGGCTACAAATCTGCTGTAACCAAACATTGCAACAGATTGGGCATTGAATTCGGATGGCAAACCCGCTTTTACGACAACATTATTCGTGATGACAGGGCTTTCGAAACCATTTCTAATTATATTGCAAACAATGCAACTAAATGGGAAATCGATAAATTCCACAGCAAAAAATCATAAAAAAATCCCCAGCTGAAAAAGATGCAGCTGGGGATTAATACTTAAAAGCTTATTTTATAACGATGCTAATGCAGTATTTAATGTCGCACTTGGACGCATTGCTTTACTAGCCAAATCATCATTTGGATGATAATAGCCACCAATTTCCTGCGCTTTACCTTGAGAGCTGATTAACTCTTCTGTAATTTTCGCTTCGTTCTCAGTTAATGCTTTTGCCAAAGGCGCAAATCTTGCTTGCAACTCGGCATCCTTCGTTTGTGCGGCTAATGCCTCTGCCCAATATAAGGCCAAATAAAAGTGGGAGCCACGGTTATCAATTGTTCCCAATTTTCTACCTGGCGATTTATCTGTAGCTAAGAACTTCGCATTTGCTTCATCCAGAGCATCAGCTAAAACCTGTGCTTTGCTATTATTTTGTGTTTGCGATAAATGTTCTAATGAAGCTTGTAAAGCCAAAAACTCTCCTAAAGAATCCCAACGGAGGTAACCCTCGT
Source organism: Pedobacter sp. AC163 (assembly GCF_979258665.1). Lineage (NCBI taxonomy): Bacteria > Pseudomonadati > Bacteroidota > Sphingobacteriia > Sphingobacteriales > Sphingobacteriaceae > Pedobacter > Pedobacter sp. AC163. The sequence continues at coordinate 1,771,914 of NZ_OZ409872.1, forward strand.
GGATAAACTGCTCGATATGTTTCGGAGCAGAACCACCCGCACCAGTTTCAAACAAACCACCACCATTCATTAAAGGAACGATAGATAACATTTTTGCAGAAGTTCCTAATTCCAAAATAGGGAATAAATCTGTTAAATAATCCCTTAAAACATTACCAGTAACCGAGATAGTATCTTCGCCTTTACGAATACGCTCTAAAGTAAACTTCGTAGCCTCAATTGGCGCAAGAATGCGAATATCCAAACCTTCGGTATCGTGATCTTTTAGATATTTATTCACTTTAGCGATGATTTCCCGATCATGCGCCCTGTTTTCGTCTAACCAGAAAACAGCAGGGGTTTCAGATAAACGAGCTCTGTTAACCGCTAATTTCACCCAATCCTGAATGGGTGCATCTTTAGTTTGGCACATGCGGAAAATATCTCCGGTTGAAACTTTTTGATCAAAGAAAACTTTTCCATCAGCATCAGTAACGCGAATTGTTCCGTTAGCGGTAGCCTGGAAAGTTTTGTCGTGCGATCCATATTCCTCTGCCTTTTGGGCCATTAAACCCACATTTGGTACCGAACCCATTGTGGTAACATCAAAAGCACCGTTTGCTTTACAATCATCAATTGTTGCAGTATAAACACCAGCGTACGAACGATCTGGAATCAGTGCAATTGTATCTTCAGGTTTCCCTTCTTTATTCCACATTTGTCCCGAAGTACGAATCATTGCAGGCATAGAAGCATCAACAATCACATCACTTGGCACATGTAAGTTTGTAATTCCTTTATCAGAATTTACCATGGCCAAAGCCGGACCATTTTCAATTGCCGCAGCTAAAGCAGCCTCAACTTCCGCTTGTTGTGGATTGCCTGCAATTTTTGCATAAACGTCGCCCAAACCATTGCGGGTATCAACATTCAATGCTTTAAAAAGATCAGCATATTTAGTGAATACATCAGCAAAATAAACTTCAACAATGGCACCGAAAATAATCGGATCAGAAACCTTCATCATTGTAGCTTTTAAGTGTGCAGATAACAACACACCCGCAGCTTTTGCTTCTTTAATTTCTTTGGCAACAAAAGCTTTAAGGGCTGATAAACTCAAAGCTGATGAGTCGATCACCTCTCCTGCTTTTAACGGAGATAAACCTTTTAATTCGGTTATCGCACCATCTTCGGCCACGAATTCAATTTTAAACTGAGCAGCTTCTGAAACTGTGGTCGATTTTTCTGATCCGTAGAAATCGCCTTCAGTCATGCTGGCTACTTTAGTTTTCGAATCTGCAGACCACTTACCCATTGAATGAGGATTTTGTTTTGCATAATTCTTAACTGCCTTTGGTGCTCTCCGATCAGAATTCCCTTCACGTAAAACGGGATTAACCGCAGAACCTAAAACCTTTGAATATTTCGCTTTGATGGTTTTTTCTTCTTCAGTTTGTGCGTTATCGGGATAGTTCGGTAATGCATAACCCTGCGATTGCAGTTCAGTAATGGCATCTACCAATTGCGGAATTGATGCAGATATATTAGGTAATTTGATGATGTTCGCCTCCGGGGTTGTTGCCAATCCACCAAGTTCAGCCAATGCATCTCCAATTTTTTGATCGTCGTTTAAATACTCAGGAAAGTTTGCCAAAATTCTTCCTGCTAAAGAAATATCTCTGGTTTCTACATCAATACCTGCTGATGCGGTAAAAGCTTGTACAATAGGTAAAAGTGAATAAGTAGCCAACATTGGCGCCTCGTCGGTTTTGGTGTAGATAATTTTTGATGTATTTGACATGTTTAAATTGATTTTGCTTTAATAAGTTAAATATTATCTCGATTAAGATTGTAAACCGAGTTTTTTTAAATCGCCTAAAGATAAAATAATCGAATGAATTAAGGAACATTGTAATGTTATTTATAGCATCGATAAGAATGTGGAAACTATTTTTTCTAAAATGATCTAGTTAATGATTTTAGTTTTTTAACTTTCAATTTATCTACTGCAAAATGTTGCTTATTAACAACGGTTAAACCTCCTTGAACTTAATCTAAAATTGATGAAAACGAGATCTAAAACTTCCTTATTTTATCTTTTACTCCTGGTAATTTCATGCAAAGCAGAACTGGACAAAGGAAAATTGCTGCCTAACAAAGATGCTAAAAGTGTTTACGAAACGCTCTATGCCAAAAACAACTATGACGGACAAAGGATAGCTATCGAAGGATTTATAAGCATTCAAAACTGGAGACAAAGAGGCGACGAAATTTACTGTGAATTGGTTGATGAAAAGGGCGAGCACCTTCTTTTCATCAATATCAAAAGTGATGAAAAAAATTCTATCAACCTTGGCAAAACAGGAGATTCAGAAAAGAAAAATAATCTGCACTATGAAGATTATGATGAAAAAAAATCGTTCTCTATCGGTAATGATGGAAAGCATATTCCTTTAGCAAACAAAATCATACTATCCTTCGATATTGTTTATTCTAAATACAAAGAGACTGGTAAATATGTTGTAGTAGAGGTACCTGAAAAAACCAATGGCTTACCTTTTGAAAAATACATTAAAAAAGGAGACAAACAATTTCTATTTCAAACAGACAACATCAGAATTGATGAGTCAAAATAAAATTTCTACATTTACTTCAGTACTTCCCTCCAAAAATCAGCCCTAAATATTTTTATTATTTTACCCTAAATAACTGGTGTTAAATGAATATTCGTTGGTTGATAATGAACATCTCCAACTCATTTACGTTATTATTTAGAAAACATGTATTCAAAAACTTGGCTATTATAACTAATATGAGTGAGCAGACTTTAGAACAACTTTTTAATTCAGCAAATTTCACAGATGCATATGCTAAACTTTTAGCTGGCGAAAAACTTCCGAAAACGCTACAACCCCATCAAAAATCGCAAATATTTGATAATCTCTTCCGCGGTGAGCAATACGACATTATTTTGCATTTAATCAAGGATAAAACTATCGAAACAGATGTCTATGAGTTCGAAAATTTTGATGGAAGCATTTTTCAAACCGTAGTAAGGTATTTAAAAGCAGACGAAAAAGGTTTGGAGTTTTTCAAGGATTTCATCTCAAAATTCGACAATCTAAATGATGAAGTTTCAGCACAAACCTTGTTAGGCTATTTCTTTGAAAAGTTGGCACCTATTGAGCTGATTCAAATTTTAATTGATGCTGGTTGCGACGTGAATTTCAAAACCAATGCAGAAGAAAACTACATCCACCAGGTGGTAAAAAACAACCAAAAAAGATTTGATTTAAACGAAGAACAATTACATAACCTCCAAATAAGTTATCTCAATTTATTAATAAATGAAGGCCTAGAAGTCGATGCACAAAATATAGTGGAAAAAACTCCTTTAATAAATGCGGTTGAATCTAACAAAATACAATTTCTCTCATTCCTATTGGACAATGGAGCCAATCCAAACCATTTAGATAAAACAGGAAATTCGGCTTTCTTTTATGCAGTAACACATTTGCAAAGTATAAAGATGTACGATATCATGCGAGAATTTACACTACCGAATTTTGAGGTGGTAAATAAAAATCAAGTTACCTTATTGTTTGAGTATGTGAGAATGATGTACAATTCGGATACTGAATGTACATTTTTGATTAAATTGTTGGAAGATGGTGCAGATCTTTACCAGCCCTCCGTTTATTACAGTACTGAAACCACACCACTGGATTTAATTGCTGAAAAGCCTGCGGCAATTTTAGAAGCCGTTTTAGAAACCGGCAAAGTGGATGTGAATAGAAATGATAATAAAGGGAACAGTTTACTGCATAAAGTTTGTGCGCAAAACGTTAATTATGAACCTGAAAAAGCCAAAGAAATTTATCGAAAAGTAAAGCTATTAATTGAAAACGATGCTGCTATCACGGCAACAAATGACGAGGATAAAACTGCGTTGATGTTGGCTTCTGATGATAATTTAAAAATAAAAACAGTAGAATTGTTAATGAAAAACGCTCAATAATGTTAGAAGAATCGATACGAAACAGAGATTTTGCCAACACAATTACAGCACTTGCGAACGGTGAAAAATTGCCAGCTGATCTAAATATTCAGGTGAAAGCAATGCTGATTGAAATCTTGATTCAAAACAAGCAATTCGAAATCTTGGAATTGTTTGTACAACAAAAAATTATCGAAACCGATATTTATGAATACGACAGTTTCCAATATAGCTTCTTCGATGTTTTGTTCAATTACAGGGATATCGATGATGAAATAAATGTATTTTTTGACACGTTTATTAGTCATTTCACGAATATAAACGATGAGATAAAAGGTGAAACTTTACTAAGCTTCGCATTTCTTCGCGGTGCTACTTTAAGCTGTATCCAAAGCTTAGTTAATTATGGTTGCGACATTAATTTCATGAATCACGAGGATGAAAACATCATTCATCAATTGGTGAAAGCGAATGTACCACATGGGCTTGGCGGCGATGAATATATTCAACGAATGCATCACTATATCAATCCATTGGCTCAAATGGGATTAAATGTAGATGCGCCAAACATTAAAAACGAAACTGCATTAATTTCTGCGCTCAGGTTTCGAAAGCCATTTTTTATCGATGTACTTTTAGCCAATGGCGCCGATCCAAACCATGTTGATGATGATGGAAACAATGCATTTTACTATGCCATTGTCTGGAATCATGACCTTAATGCTTACTTGAAACTTAGCGAATATGCATCGCCCAATTTAAATGAGATAAACGGTGTGGGCCAAACCGCTTTGTTCAATTACATCACAGAAATTAATTTCGATAGTTTGGAAACCAACCAGGCCATCATTAAGCAGTTGATCAATGATGGTGCAGATTTACAAAAAGCATGTAATCGTTATGGAGAGCAAAAAACAGCTTTAGATATGGCTGCAGGGAAATCTGCAGAAATTATTCAAGCGATTTTAGACACAGGCATTGTTGATATCAATGCGCAAGATGAAAAAGGCAATACTTTATTGCATAAAGTTTGCGCATATAACGTAAATGACGATCATGATAAAGCTAAAGATACTTATCGTAAGGTGAAACTTTTGCTTGAAAATGGTGCCGATGCCAATATTACCAACGATGAAGATCAAACGCCAATGATGCTTGCATCAAATGATAATTACAAAATAAAAACAGTAGAACTTTTAATGAAACAAGCTTAATAGAAAAGAATTATGTCGATGTCATTTATAATTGCCTGCGAAAGCGGTAAACGAAAAATTGCCGAGCTTTTATTGGCCAACAAAGAAGTTGAAGTAGGTTATACCGATGAAAAGGGCAGAACTGCGCTGCACTATGCTGCTCACCGCGGCTATTTGGATTTAGTGCAGATCTTGATCAATGAGGGAGCTGATTTGGACTACGCAGATCACGCAGGTGAAACACCATTTTACTTCGCTTGCTTACAAAAGCAGAAACAAACGGCGCTGTATCTTTTAGATCAAGGCGCAAAAATCGACATTAACGATTATAAAGGAAACAGTCTGCTACACATTACCGCTCAAAACGGACAAATAGAGGTTTTGGAAAAACTATTGGAAAAAGGTTTGGAGGTTGATAAAGAAAACAACGAAGCGCAAACTGCCTTACTTATTGCTGCCAGTTGGCGAAATAAAGAAGTGGTACAAATGCTTTTAAACCATGGTGCCAATATCAACACCACAGATAAAGAAGGAGACTCACCTTTACTTTTTGCAGTAAAATCGAAAAATACGCCAATGGTAGAATTGATTTTGGAGAATGGTGGCAACATCAATCAAGTAAATCATCAGGGCGAATCTGCTTTATTAATTGCCTGTTACGATTCGAACAGAATGCTAACTAAAATTTTGGTCGATAAAGGTGCTGATGTTTTTGTGTCTTCAAAAAATGGCCTCTCTCCTATTTGGTACGCCTGTGCCAATAATCAGAAGGAAATTGTTGAGCTCTTTTTAAATAATGGTGTAAATGTAAATTATGCAAAGCCATTAACCAACAATGATGATTCGATGTATTCTTACCTCGAATGGGTAGAAACCGCTAACAATATTTCCATCTCGGCGAGTTTTTCTTTCAATAGTTCTTATGAATATGGTGGCGAAAGTATGCTACATGTTGCCGCTAAAAGTGGCCATTTAAATATGTTGAAATTGCTTTTAGAGAAGGGTGCCGATGTAAATATTCAAGATGAAAGCGGCAACACTGCTTTGCACTATGCATCTGCAAATGGAAAGAAAGATGTGGTAAAGTTTCTTCTGGAAAAAGCTGCCGATCCTACTATTGTAAATGTTAAGGAGCAAAAAGCGATTGATTATTCAAACATTAAAGGCTTTAATGAGATTACCGAATTATTATTAAAATTTGGACCATCAAACATTTCTCCGCAAGCCACTAAAACACCTGTACAAGAAACCGCTGAACCTGCCAAAAATGATATGGCAAGTAAAAAGCAAGCCTTGCTTGATTTGAAGGAATTGTTGGATGCTGGAATTTTATCGCAAGAAGAATTTGATGGTGAAAAGGCAAAGATTTTAAAGGGATAGTGATATTTGCTTTAGAGTTTGCAATAGTTAAAATCTTCAATAAAACATACAGTACAGTTGCCTCGATAAGTAAATAGCTTATCGAGGCAATACACTAAACCAGCACCGCCAAAACATCTGCTTTAATTTTCTGTTATATTTTTCGTGAAACACATCCCTTTCTCAAAAATACAGATTATGAAAAAACAGATTCTCTACACTACTTTATTTTCAGCCACAGTATTATTCGGCTGCCAATCTAACAAAACATCAGAAAAGCAGGGCGACTCCACCACGGTAAGCACAGAAAATCAACAGGTGAATTTACCAGCTCCAGATACAACAGCGGCTAAAAATAAATTTAGCAAAGTGATAGGTTGGCCAGAGAATAAAATGCCGACAGCACCCGAAGGATTTGTGGTAAGCAAATTCGCATCAAATATTAAAAGTCCGCGGAACACTTACATTGCTCCTAATGGTGATGTATTAATTGTGTTGAGCAACTCCGAACGCAGCACAAAAGAAAAAGTGGCAAATGCGGTTACTGGAAAAGCAAAATCTGAAGTCACTGGCGAAAGTGCCAATACCATTCTATTGTATCGCGATGCGGATAAAGACGGTGTTGCAGAATTGAAAACCACCTTCTTAACAGGTCTCAATCAACCTTACGGTGTAACCATCATTGGAAATTCATTCTATGTAGCCAATACCGATGGTCTTTTGCAATATCCATACAAAACTGGTGACACCAAAATTACGGGCACCGGTAAGAAAATTTTGAGCCTTCCAGCTGGCGGATATAATAACCACTGGACCAGAAATTTAATTGCCAATGCAGATAAAAGCAAAATCTATATTACTGTAGGTTCTGGTAGCAACGTTGGCGAAAACGGAATGGAAAATGAGGTAAAAAGAGCAAATATTTTAGAAATAAATCCTGATGGTACAGGGGAAAAAATTTACGCAAGTGGTTTACGTAACCCTGTTGGTGTAGATTGGGCACCTGGCACCAACATGTTATGGACTGCAGTTAATGAGCGTGATGGTTTGGGCGACGATTTGGTTCCTGATTATATTACCAGCGTAAAACCAGGTGGTTTTTACGGATGGCCTTATGCATACTTCGGTCAAAATGAAGACCCAAGGTTGAAAGGGCAAAAGCCAGAATTGGTGAAGAAAACAATCGTGCCAGATGTGGCAGTTGGTTCGCATACGGCTTCATTAGGATTGGCATTTTATAAGAGCACTAAATTTCCTTCTAAATACCAGGGAGGTGCATTTGTAGGTCAGCATGGTTCTTGGAACCGTTCGGCTTTAGCAGGCTACAAGGTAATTTTTGTTCCGTTTAAGGATGGTAAACCTATAGGCAAACCAGAAGATTTTTTAACAGGTTTTATCGCTGATGTAGATAAAGCAGAAGTTTATGGAAGACCAGTTGGCGTAACCCAAACACCAGATGGTGCAATTTTAGTTGCTGATGATGTGAGCGGTGTAGTTTGGAAGGTTGCAGCAAAGTAATTTAAGTATTGATCTTCACTTCGCAGATTAAAGTTCTACATTAGGGCTTTATCTGCGAATTGCTTTTTATTCCAAATCATCACGTATTGAAATCGTTTCTATTTTTAATTTTAGTAGTTTTTATCTTAAAAGTTGGTGCACAAAATATTCCAATTGATACCGCTAAAAAACTTGAAGAAGTTGTTGTAAAAGGCTACTACAATAAGCAGCCCTTGTTAAGATCAGTTTCAGCGGTAAATTTACTCGATAGCAACCAACTGAAAAACCAGCAACATTCTTCGCTGGTAAGTGCATTCAATTCCGTTACCGGTGTACGGATGGAAGAAAGATCGCCTGGCAGTTATCGCTTATCGCTACGCGGAAGTTTATTGCGATCACCTTTTGGGATCAGGAACATCAAAATTTATCTAGACGAAATTCCACTCACAGATGCAGGAGGAAATACCTATTTAAATTCAATTGATCCTTTGGCTTTGCAATCAGTTGAAATTTACAAAGGGCCTGAAGCTAATATCTTTGGCGCCAATACAGGCGGAGCAGTATTAATTTCTTCAACTGATGAAAATACAAATAAGGTTAACGCAACAGTTACTGCCGGGTCTTATGGATTATTTCATCAAACTGCTCAAGTTCAGCATCAATTTAAAAAATACAGTTTCAGTATTTTCCAGGGTTATCAACGGAGCGATGGATATCGAGAAAATAGCGACATGAGCCGGAAATACTTTCAAACGGCACATCAATTAGATTACAATAAGGGAAGCTTAAAACTTTTTGCATTTTACAGCGACTTAAATTACAATACTCCTGGCGGACTTACCTTTCAGCAGCTGGAGCAAAACCCCAGATCGGCAAGACCCGCAACAGCCACATTACCCGGAGCGATTGCCCAAAAAGCAGGTATATTCAATAAATCAACGCTAGCCGGCCTTACCAATAGCTATCAAATTGCACCAAAATTTAAACATGTCATTTCCCTTTTCACCTCATACACCGATTTCAAAAACCCATTTATAACCAACTATGAAAAACGTTATGAAAGTACATTAGGATTGAGAACTTTCGTTGAATATGCCGAATCGGAAAAAGATGTTAAATGGAATGCACAGCTTGGTGCTGAAACTGCTAAAACTAAAACACAAATTAAAAATTTTGACAATAGCGCAGGCGAGCCTTCCAATCTGCAAGCATTCGACCGGTTAAAAGCGAACCAGGATTTTGCCTTTGCCAGGATAAATTTTGACATTAAGAGAAAACTTTTGTTGGAGCTGGCTACAAGTATTAATTTCTTCAATTATAAATACGAAAGCGTTTTCCCAATTCCTATTGAAGTACAAAAACGCAAATTCCGTAACCAGGTAATGCCAAAAATTGCAGCCTCCTATTTATTAAGTAAGTCAGTTTCGTTAAGAGCATCCGTTAGCAAAGGTTATTCGCCACCTACTATTGCCGAAGTTCGGGCCTCAGACAACAACATAAATAATAACCTCCAAGCCGAGCTAGGCTGGAATTATGAAGCTGGTTTGCGCTTTAACAGTAAAAACAACCGCTTTTATGCGAATGCAAATATTTTTCAGTTCGAGTTACAAGATGCCATTGTAAGAAGATTGAATGCAAATGATACGGAATACTTTATTAACGCTGGAGGAACCAAACAGCAAGGCGTTGAATTGGAAACATCACTTTGGGTTTGGAAAAGCGATATTTCACTGGTTAGCGGCATTCAATTTAGAAGCAATTATACTTACAACCATTTCAGATTTAGGGATTTTCAGAATGGAAATTTAAATTTTTCTGGCAACAGATTGACCGGAGTGCCTGCGAATGTACTGGTGAGCAGTTTGCTGATGGAGTTCAAAAAGAGAATTTATCTTTTTGCTCAGCATAACTATACTTCCGCCATACCGCTTAACGATAGCAATGCTGCTTTTGCAGAGAAATATAACCTCGTAGAAATAAAAACTGGCATCAATAAATTAAAAATTGGAAAACTCGATTCAGATCTTTTTGTAGGAATTAATAACCTGTTTAACCAAAAATATAGTTTAGGAAATGATTTAAACGCAGTAGGTAACCGATTTTACAACCCAGCCGCTGGGATAAATTTCTATATCGGCACCGCTTTAAAACTCTAGTTGCAAATTAAAATTGAAATGCCGATTTGCTAAGCTCAGCATTTCAGTTTTCTTTATGCTAATTGGCTATTTCTATTTCTTGTACCACTAACTCACTTACTACTATATCGGTGGTAAATCTTTTTGAACCATCTTTTGCTTCATAACTTCCTGTTTGCAACCTACCTTCAACGGTAATCTTAGTTCCCTTTTTAATTTGGGCTAAAGCCAATTCTGCTTTAGCATTCCAGAAGGTAAGATTGAACCATTGCGTTTTTTTCACTTCCTCGCCTGAGGAATTTTTGAAATACTCATTAACAGCTAAGTTAACTTTTGCTAGTTTTTGATTTCCTGATAAATTTTTGAAGTCTGCATCTGCTCCTGCAAATCCGCTTAATACTACTTTGTTAATTGCACTTTCCATGATAATAAAATTTAAGTATTGATGTTTAACGAACAATAGTCACCACGACTACCGACAGAACAAAGGTGAGAAGGTGCTCAAAAGTTATTCGGTTTTTAAATAATTATAGTCGGTTATAAACGCTTAAAAACGGATAAATGTCAATAGAAATCAATCGAAATGGATTATTTATTTAGGTAAAATGTAATTAATTAGTATTTTTAAAACATCATCCCGTAATAAACTTAACAAATTATTATGGACCGCTCCTGTTTAGATTGTGGCAAACCTCTTGTAGGTAGGGCCGATAAAAAATTTTGCGACGATGCTTGCAGAAATAATTATAATAATCACACCAAAAGTGATGATACGATTGTAATTAAGAAGATTAACCTGATTTTAAAAAAAAATCGAACCATTTTAGCCTCACTCAATCCAAACGGCAAAGTAAAAACCATGAAAAAGAAACTGGCATCGGCTGGTTTTAATTTCGAATACCATACCCATACTTACCAAACCCAAACTGGCAATACTTATCATTTTTGTTATGAGTATGGCTTTTTATTTTTGAGCGAAGAGGAACTTCTGTTAGTAAAACGCGAAGAAAAGTTGTGGTTATCTTAAGCTCTTAATTTAATAATCCAATCAAATATTCAGATATGGCAACAGTAAATGTTTACCTCACTTTTGATGGCAATTGCGAAGATGCGTTCAATTTCTACCGCTCCGTTTTTGGGGGCGATTTTACATACATTGGCAAATTTAACGAGATGCCCCAACAAGAAGGACAACCCGCTAGGAACGAAGCGGATGGCAACAAAGTGATGCATGTTATGCTTCCAATAAGTAAAGAAACTTGTTTAATGGGTAGCGATACGGGTGGCGAATGGGCAGCGAGCTTTAAACAGGGCAACAATTATTCTATATCTATAAATGCAGAAAGCAAAGCGGAAGCCGATAAACTTTTTGAAGGACTATCTGCGGATGGACAAATAACCATGCTAATGAATCATACTTTTTGGGGTGCTTATTTTGGGATGTTTACTGATCAATTTGGCATTAATTGGATGGTGAATTTTGATGAGAACCCAATGTAACAAATAAGAAGGCTTTAATAACAACTGATAAATTCAAGTAGGTAACTCAAATAACCTATACTATGCATAAAAAATTAATCAAATTTTCTATTTTAATGGTTACCATATTAATCGCTAATATCAATATAATCTTAGCTCAGAATGGTACTACTAAACAAAATCCTCGAACATCAGATGCATTCTATAACCGAGGCAATAAATATTATGAGGATCAGAAATATGATCTGGCCATTGCCGATTACACCAAAGCAATAGCGCTTAATCCTAAATTTTTAGATGCTTATTTAAGCCGTGGTGTTTGTTACAAGAAAAAAGAGCAGTATACTGAGGCATTTGCAGACTATGCAAAAGTTATCCAATTGAACCCAAAAGAACCTGCCGTTTATAAAAATCAGGGTATCATTTACGAAATTCAAAAGAATTATGAATTGGCCGTTATAAATTATACAAAAGCTATTGAATTGGGCGGTAAACAATACCCAGAGTTATACGTTTTTCGGGGTAATATTTATTTTGATTTGGAAAAGCCTGACTTAGCACTTGCCGATTATCAAATGTCCATTAAGTTATTGCCCAAAGATGCCACTGGATATAATAATGTTGGTTATGTATACAGCACTAAGGAGAACTTTAGCCAGGCTATTACATACTATACAAAAGCAATAGAAATTGACCCAAAATATCTTTTGGCTTATACTGGTCGTGCCTATTGTTATGACGCCATCGGCAACACCAAATTAGCAGATCTAGATCGGAAAAAATATAGCGATTTGGGTGGCAAAATTTCGGCCACATCCGCAAACACAAAACGTTCTATTTATCCACAGGGAACTTTTGATGCAGCGCTTGCTCAATCAGCATTAAGCCGCGGTTTATCTAGAATTGAAGGTAGAGCTTGTTCAAAAATTGATAATCGAATATTTACAGCTGCAGGTACTAAAGTCATACTATTCCCTGTTACGCCGTATCTGCAAGAATGGTATGCACTAAGGGAAAAGAAAGAAGGTAAAAAAGCATCGGTTTATATGTCAAAAGAAGCGAATAAATACGCTATTGAGGCATTTACTGATGGGGATGGAAGATTTGCCTTCGAAGGATTAAAACCGGGAAAATATTTTATCCAGATGATCCATAATTTTAATCAACTAAAAACCAACCGAGTTTACACTGGGTCGAATAACAATGGCCAGGTAATAACAAATTATTATCAAGATCAGGATTATGTAGTTGAGCGAAGTGAGCGTGTAGAAAGATTTGTTGAGATTAAAAAAGATGGTGAAATTAAAAAAATAGGATTATCAAAAGGTTTAATTAAAGGATGTGATTGGTAATTACCGCCCCAATCTAATTTTTTGTATGCTCTTTCCAGTGATCTGTAGTAAAAGAATAATATTCGCCCTGCATAAGAATAAACAAGCTAATGAGCGTAATTAATTTATATATTTTTAATTCAGCTAAATCGGTATTGTAATCAGACCTTTTGAAAACACAAATGTAACTAACAAGTTAAGTACAAATGAATCTTAAATGTTTTGCATTTGGTTTAGTGGAAGAAAAACCAAACAGATCGAATTAAAAACTACCAACAATAAGGGTTTTGCTTCTGGCGGGTTCATTACTAAATTCAATGGCAATGCTTCGATTGAACTTTTGTGCAAAGTTGAAGATTTTTGCTTCCCAGCAGTCAGGCAGGGATTGCCCACCATCGCAAAGTCCTGAAAAGTTAGCGGTAATTGCGAACAAGCAAATACACGAAGCTCAGCTTGTATTTTTGCTTCGGGGCCAGGGATGATCGCCAATACCAATGTCTGCATGTTAGCCATCACTTTATAATCATCAATAAAAACGTAAAAAACCGAACAATAATGATAACAACCATAACCAAACTATTCTGCACTTTATCTTTAATATTCTTTGGCTTGAATGTATCTGGTCAAGACAAAGAGGATGTTAAAATCAGTAAAAATATGAAGGAAGCATTGGCAGAACGCTATAAGAACGACAGCCATTACGCTTATATTCAAAGAGAATATTACAAAAAAGAAGAGTGGAAAAAATCTTGGGTGGGCGTAAAATATTCAGAGTTAATTAAAAAATGGGGTGCTCCGTCTCGGTCTTTCCCCGATGGCGATGGTGGAACGGTTTCCGTTTATGAAAACATAAGCAGTTATATCGCTGGTATTTACGAACCTGGGTATATCAAGACAGCTACTAATGGATATGGACAAACGGTAGTGACAGGCAGTAAAAATACGATAGATAGTCGCCATCTTGTTACCAATACAGAAACCACAACCGTTTACGTTGGGAAAAACAATATCATCACAAAAATAGACTGGAGTTATAAAAGCAATTAACCTATTAAATAACGTAAAAATGCTTATAAAAATCTTATCAGTTATTGGCTTTGTAATAGTTGCTACCGCTGCACAATCACAAGAAAAATACTTTGAAATTGTTTTAACCAAAGACGCCTATGGTTTGATGATAAAACCACTTAACAACAAAAAGGAAGTGGTATTACCGTATACAGGGAAATCACAAAAACAACTAATGCTCGCCATCCATCAGTATTTAAAAGAAAGGCCTAGGTTAAAAATAGAAAGTGAAAATAGCGACTATTTATATTATCGAGACTTTGCAACAATTTGTACGATGGAAAAGTGTATGGCAGATTTGGTTGCCCTTACTTACGTTAATATTGTGCCTCAAAATGGGGAGGTAAAGGTAAATCTAGGCATCACATCAAAAATATACTCTAGTATTTTCAATGCCAAACTGAACATCAATCCAGATGATATTGTGGTATCTGAAAATGATGTTCCTTTTAACGAATATGTTTTTGTGCAGGCTTCGAACCAAAAAAAATCTTCTATATACCAAACTGTTAGAGAGCTAAAACTGGCTTATCCAGAAAGCATTTTTGATGCACAAGGGAAAATAGTAAATCCGATGAATAAAGCGACTATCGAAAATTTTTACAGTGGCTATGTGATAGATTTGAAAAATTACCTGGATAAAAATTTGAAGTAATGTTACAAAACTTAGCTAACTAAGAAATAACAGCGAACGGAAAGCTTGCATCAGACGGCATGAATTGAAAAATCAGAGACTTTTAAATTAAACCTTAAGCTGCAACTTTAAACACCAAACAAAAATGAAATATACAACTCTCTCTAAAACCCTCACAACACTAATGTTTACACTGCTAATATCTTTGGCAGGTTTTGGACAACAAAGTAAACCAATAAATTATTTGGGTACCAAAAACACAATAATGTTTGATAATGTGGCTTATCATTTGGCTTGGAGCGCTCACCCATCAGGCAACTATTATAAGCAAGAATATTTAAAACAAGATGACAAAATAGAGAAGTTTAAAAGATTAATTATAGTTGAGGCCTTAACAGGGATGACAAAAATTAATGATGTTGTTGCTGCAAAAGTTGCTGACCTAAAAAAAATGAAAGAAACCAATCCTATTGTGAATTATGAAATATTTGAAAAAAATGGTGAAGTGATTCTCGATTTTTTGGTCAGTACAAATACACCAGACGGGAAATATTTAAGCATAGTAGAAAGAAATGTTTATCGGTATAAATCAATTACAGAAAAGAATGGGCAAAACTGTGTTTTGCTTTTTGCTGTGAGTGATAGGGCTTATGGAAAAGACGCTAACAACTTTATTCTAAAACTTAAAGCACATAGAGTTGAATTAATAAATTTAGCAGGGAAATTTCAACTACCTGAAATAACAATAAATAAATAGATATGGATAAAATTGAAATACCCCTGAATAAAACAAAACTGATATTCAGTGTAGCATTTACATTTTTAGTTGTGTTAACGGGAATTTGGCTTTTTATTGAGGCCGAAGAAACAGCTAAAACTACCGTTTTCCTTTTGTTCCAAAACCCAATGTTAAATCGACTTGTTAGTGTATTAGTGGTTCTAGTGTTTGCCTGGCTTACCTTTTACGGAGCAAAAAAAATCTTTAACAATAAAATCGGCCTTATCATTGATGACAATGGAGTTACGGACAATTCTGGAATTTTAAGCATTGGGTTTATTAATTGGAATGAGATAACAGAAATAAAGACGGCAACCTACGAAAATTCAAAATTTCTGCTTGTTTTTGTTAAAGATCCAGCTATTGCTTTAAACAATGCAAAAGGAATAAAGAAAAAAATGATGGAAGGGAATATGAATAATTACGGAACACCGCTTTCGATAAGTCCGAATACTTTGAAATGCAATTTTGATGAGTTAGAAAAGTTATTACAAGAACGCTTGAAAGAAAAAACAAACTAAAAAAAATTGGCCACAAAATTCAATCATTGAATCTAACTTGATAACAATGGAAACGATCAAACCTGAAACTATTCATACGGCATTTACACAAACATTTTTTCATGGAACCAAGGCCGATTTAAAACTTGGCGACTTCATAAAAGTTGGCTTGAATTCCAATTACGGCAAGCAAACAGAAGCCAGATACATTTATTTATCCGCTACGTTAGATGCAGCGGTTTGGGGAGCCGAACTTGCTTTAGGTGATGGAAAAGAAAGGATTTATTTGGTAGAACCAACCGGTTCTATTGAAGATGATCCAAATTTAACTGATAAAAAATTCAAGGGAAATCCAACTAAATCTTATCGTTCTAAACATCCCTTTAAAGTGGTTGGAGAGGTTACCACTTGGCAAAGCCATCCAAAAGAGCAGGTTGCGGCAATGAAAACAGCGTTGGCTGCTTTAAAGGAAAAGGGAATAGATGCTATTGAAGATTAGTTTGCACATTGTTCCTTAACTAATTATTTCCCTTTCGGGATTTAATAACATCATTACACAAAACGATAATAATATCTGTCAGTCATTTTTGTCAAATGGCAATTCTTGTGAACCTTGATTTATCTATCTTGCACACATGAAACAACTTTTTGATTTTATCTTGAGATTTGGCAACCTGAACCAACAACAAATTGATTTCATTGCGTCAAAATTGTTGGTAGTCGAAATCAAAAAGGATGATTATTTCTCCGAAGCTGGCAAAATTTCCCGACAGGTAGGTTTTATTACAGAGGGTATTTTAAGAGTTTGCTATTACAATAATAAGGGCGAAGAAGTAACCAAATACTTCATTGAAGAAAACAATCTGGTGGTAGATTTAGAAAGTTTTGATAATCAAATTTGTTCCAGCGCTTACGTACAGGCAGTAACCGATTGTAAAATGATGGTTTTTGAGAGAAAAGACTGGTTAGAACTCCTACAAACCATTGTGGGTTGGGATACCATCGTACATAAAATTATTGCAAGAGCGCTGATGTTAAAAGTAGAGCGACGAAGTCCATTGGTATCAGAAGACGGTACAACCCGTTATTTAAAATTTATGGAAATTTACCCAACATTAGTTAACCGCGTACCGCTTTCCTATATTGCCTCCTACCTTGGCATAACCCAATCATCACTAAGTAGGATAAGAAAAAATATACGATAGCTACTTTTTGCCAAATGGCAAATGATTTCATCAATAAAACCTGCAGTTTTACATCATCAAATTAAAAAAGATAAAAATGAAATCAGCATTAATTACAGGAGCAAACAGAAGCATAGGATTGGAAACTGTTAAACAGTTATCTCAACAAGGAATATTTGTTTATTTAGGAAGTCGCTCCCTTCAAAAAGGAGAAGCAATAGCAAATGAACTTGCTGAAAAGGGCTTTCAAAACATTAAGGCCATCGAAATAGATGTTTTAGATACAGATTCTATTATTGCGGCTAAAAATCTCATCGAAAATGAACAGGGCAAATTGGATATTTTGATCAATAATGCCGGCATTCTTGGTGTAAGCCCACAAACAGCCACAGAAACTTCAATTTCGGAAATCAAAGATGTTTTCGATACCAATTTTTTTGGTGTGATTCAGGTTACACAAGCATTTTTACCACTCCTTAAAAAATCGGATAGTCCGAGGATTAGCAACATTACATCTGGTCTTGGATCATTAACCCTTCATAGCGACCCAACTTGGAAATACTATCCGGTAAAAACTGCAGCATACGGTACCTCCAAAGCTGCTTTAAATGCCTACACAATTGTATTGGCTTACGAGTTGAAAGACTTGCCTTTCAAAGTAAATGTAATTGATCCAGGTTATACTGCTACCGACTTTAACCATCATAATGGGCCAGGTACAGTAGAAAGCGCAGCAAGTTTTATTGTTAAACATACCCTTACCGATGAAGATGAACCAACTGGTCAGTTTTACAGTAATGATATTGAAGATGAAACAGGCATAAGCCCCTGGTAAACATCATTTAGTGATGGTTTTGCGTCCAATAGTAGGTGTAACTATTGGACTTTTTATTTTCTTAAGTTCTCTGCATTTTTCTTAACCATCACAATTTTCCATTTTGCACTAAAGATAATTTGACTAATTTTATTTGCAATCTAATCACTATTGCAACCAAATAAAAATGAGCACCACGACTAAAAAGCTATCCGAAGAACAGCGTAACGAACTATTAAATATTTTAAAACAACGCTTCGAAAAGAACATGAATAGACATGAAGGTTTATCATGGGCAGATGTTATATCGAAGCTTGATGCACAACCTGAAAAATTATGGTCGCTTAATGAAATGGAAGTTACTAGCGGTGAGCCAGATATTATTGGTTATGATGAAGAAACTGGCGAGTTTCTTTATGTTGATTGTGCTGCTGAAAGCCCTAAAGCAAGAAGAAGTTTGTGTTACGATTTAAAAGCCTGGGAATCGAGAAAAGAAAACAAGCCACAAAACAATGCGATGGATGTAGCCAGCGAAATGGGAATAGAATTACTAACCGAAGAGCAATATCGCCGATTACAAGAATTGGGCAATTTCGATTTAAAAACCTCCAGTTGGATTAAAACGCCAGAAGAGATCAGAAAACTTGGTGGCGCCCTATTTTGCGATAGGCGATACAACAAAGTTTTTACCTACCACAACGGAGCAGAATCATACTATGCTGCCAGAGGATTTCGTGGCTTGTTGAGGGTTTAAAAGTATAATTTGTCGCAACCACCAATAAAATTTGCCATTTTTACACTATCTATTTATTTACGATTGGTTGTAATTTCAGCTATCAAATTAAGCAAAGAATGAGCAACGTTAACCCAGAAATAGACCAATACATCGCTAACTTTCCGACAGAAACCCAGGAAAAACTACAGCTAGTTAGAGAAACCATAAAGGAAGCCGCCCCAGAAGCCAAAGAAAAAATTAGTTACGCCATTCCTACCTTCGATTTGTATGGAAACCTGGTGCATTATGCAGGTTATAAAAACCATATAGGCTTTTATCCGGGAAACGGCGGCATTGAAGCTTTTAAGGAGGAAATCTCAAACTACAAAAGCGCAAAAGGGTCAGTTCAATTTCCTCTAGATAAACCCTTACCTTTGGATTTAATTAGCAGAATAACCAAGTTTAGCGTTATCCAAAATTTGGCAAAAGCAAAGCTAAAATCTAAAAAATAAACTGAGTGGCACTTAATGGATTTATTTAATACCAATAGAGATCCCGATCAAAATTTATTGCCTCATAGTGGTACCGTAAATTATTTCGGCAAGTTATTTACGCCTGAAATTGCCAACGAATATTTTAACGAGTTAATGCACACCATCGAGTGGAAAAATGACGAAGCTTTTATTATGGGCAAACACATTATTACCAAACGAAAGGTAGCTTGGTATGGCGATGAGGGTTACGCTTACACCTATTCAAATGCCACTAAACATGCGCTTCCATGGACTAATTCTTTATTGGAGCTTAAAGCCATTGCAGAACAAAAAACAGGCACCAAATTTAATTCGTGCCTGTTAAACTTGTACCATAATGGCGATGAAGGAATGGCCTACCACAGCGATGATGAAAAAACTTTGGGAAAAAATACCGCCATCGCCTCTATGAGTTTTGGTGCCGAGAGAAGATTTTTATTTAAGCATAAGCAGACCAAAGAAACGATCACCACTTTTTTGGAACACGGCAGTTTATTGGTGATGAAAGACGAAACCCAAACCTTTTGGTTACACCGCTTACCGCCGAGCAAAAAAGTAACTAAACCCCGAATCAATTTGACCTTTAGAACGATGGTTGTTTAATGAATCATCTGATAAAAACTTTCTAGTTGTTTATTTCATCAGATGAAACCATTAAAGACTTAGTGTTTAAATTCTCTGATGTCTACAATGCGGTCATCATCGGGGTTTGCTTTCAAAAACGAAGTGCCGCGACTGTTTTTCTCCCAGCTATAATTTTGTTGAATCTCTCTCACCATAGTTTCAGAGTTTAACACCTTTGCAGGAACTGGTAAAGTCATAGTTTCACCCGTTAAATAATTTACCTGGTATAACCCTTTATCAACTGCGAAAACAAGTGTCGATTTATCAGCAGAATATAAAATGAAGTTACCCTGAATCAGTTCTGATGGATTTTGTCTTTTAATAGGATAAACCTTTCCACGCACAGTAGCCACCACAAAATCGTTATTTACCACTACCGTTGTCCGGGTGATTTCTTCCAAACCTTTGGCAAAATCTTTATCCTTAGCCCCTTTTGAAGGCATTGATAATGCTACCGCCATTGGTAACCCATCTTTAAGTGTGATGATATAGAATGGCGATATTTTTCCGGCACCATCTGCTATTTGTACCAACACTGCAGTTTTTTGTGAGTTGATAAATCGGGCATCCTGATATTTTTTGGCCAGAGGTTTCGATCCATCTTGAATGTATAACGCAGTATCTTTTAATTTAACCGTAAAGCCACCAGAGCTATCCGGATTCTTATCGTAAACATCTTCGATAGCCAAAATCTTATCCTTAAATTTGGGAAATTCATTAAAATCATCTTGATCAGCAAATGCTTTTGATGTTAGGGTTTTTTCGAGCCCTCCGCCCGTACAGCCAAATAAAATAACCGATAGAAAAAGAGCAAATAGTGTGTTTTTCATAAAAAGGAATAGCTTTAATTTTTTGGCTAATTTATCATCTTTTGTTGCTTTAAAATTAAAACCCAATGAATTAAATTTCTGATTAACAAAAAAAATACATGATTGCATTCTATTGAAAACTAACTAAATTTAGAAAAATGAGTGTTACGATAGAAACAGAAAGACTAATTCTTCGCGAATTGCAAGAAACTGATGCACAAGGAATGTTTGACTTAGACAGCGACCCTGCCGTACATCAGTTTTTAGGCAACAAACCAGTGTTGACCCCCGAACAAAGTTTGGCCGATATCGCCTACATTCAGCAGCAGTATATTGAAAACGGCATTGGCCGTTGGGCAGTAATTGAAAAAGATTCCAATCAATTTGTGGGCTGGAGCGGTTTAAAATTAATTAAAGAAACTTATAATAACCATTGCAATTATTATGACCTCGGTTATCGTTTCATCAAGAAATTTTGGGGTAAAGGCTATGCTACTGAATCTGCTCAAGCATCGATGAAATACGGCTTTGATATCTTAAAACTAAACGAAATTATTGGTATTGCCGATATAGAAAATATAGCTTCAATAAAAGTTTTAGAAAAGTTGGGCTTGCAAAAAATCAACATTTTCGATTACCATGGGAGAGCACATCACTGGTTGAAAGTGGAAAAATCTGAACAGAACTGAAGTTTTTTAAGTAAGCGGAAGGTAACTTGACCTCTCGTCTAAAAAAATCTTCCTCGAGCGATCAATTCCTTACCATTTCCAATTTAAATCTTCCTGATATTGTACATTCACTTTTTTGGCAAGCTCAATTAAATCATTCCTCAATTCGCTAACATTATTTAGTTCACTTTTTGGAATGATTAATCCTTCAAATTTTAATTTAATAAAGAAATAATTCTGAGTTTCATCGATAGAACTAATTTGAGCTAAGAACACATTAGATTGCCCAGCAACGCTTTCGTTATGTAAGTGAGTATCCGTAACTTTCAACTTTACTTCCTTAAAAAATCTACTCTCATACACCTTTACTTTCTTTTTATAATAGTGAAAATAATGTTTTCTCATCCTACCCGAATGAAAAAATGTAATGATTGCCAAAATACAAACAAGCACTAAAGCCATCAGCATTTCTTCTTTCCAAACGAGAAATCCAATGATAATGGAAATAATAAACAAATAGGCTAGCCAAGTTCTGAGGATGATTTGTTTTAGTTTTCCTTCCTTTTTGAAGAAGTACAGATTGGCCTGTAAAAAATCCTCTTCTTTTAAAATATATTTAATGTCAATCACTGTTTTTTATTTATGATAAGCGCTTTTAAGGGTATAATTAAAAATTGTTCAAACCAACCCGTATCAGCTCAAAATTAATTAATCTCTCTATAGTTTAAAATTATAAGGCAGTGAATTTTAGATATTCAGCTGGAACATACACAAATTCTTGACAGCTATTCGGATTAGCAGGGCTTATCATTTTTCAGCCGTTTGTTGGGCAACCCTAAAGCAACGACATCAACTGTAATCTTTGCGCAGTATGGTTTTACAAATTCTTGCCTCAAAGGTAGAATCCAGCTTTCTTAAACCAAACAATATTAATTGCGCAACTATGATCTTGGTTTAGTTTTTGATGTCAATTTTGAAAAATAAAAATCCATGAAAAATTTACTTATTTGTTGCCTGGTGGTGTGCCTATTTAGTGCTTGTTTAGAAAAATTTGACCAAAATAAATTGACTCAAACCAAATGGGAACTCACTGAACTACCAGGTTTAACTTTACCAACCACAACAAAGGCAACTTTAAACTTCGGCGACAGTTTAAAAGTAACTGGCAAATCTTTTTGCAATAACTATGGCGGTAAGGCAGAGGTAGTTGATAATAAAATTATGCTTAAAAATTTATTTAGCACCAAAATGTTTTGTCAGGAAACCGACGCTGCTGAGCGTGCTTATTTACAAGCAATTAATCAGGTTAATGCCGCAAAAATTGAAAATAATCAACTTACCTTATCAAACGGTACACAAAAGCTGTTGGTTTTTAGTAAAATAGATTAGCAACATTTTAAATATTCAAAAGCCCGAAATGAACCTTTTTTAGTATTTTCGGGCTTTTAGTTTTTATATTGAAACAATGCCATTAAAAATCAACCTGGATTTTAAGTTCTTTTTTGCTACTGCTAGAAATGCTTTTTCTTTGTTTCAAAAAAACGACCCATTACGTTTAGCAGGAGCAACCGCATTTTTCACCAACTTTGCGCTCCCTCCTATTTTGATTATTTTAATTAGGTTGTTTGGGATGTTTACCGATAGACGAATGTTGGCAACTAACCTATTTGAGCGTTTGGCAAACATTCTTGATGATGACAGTATCCAACAAATCAGATCAACCTTGAGAAACATTCGGGGAGTAGATCAAGCCTGGTATATTACGCTTTTCAGCTTTATTTTTTTTCTTTTCGTGGCCACTACTCTTTTCAACGTGATCAAAAATTCGCTGGAACAAATTTGGAACATAGGGCAGAAAGACAAAAAAGGAGTTTTAAGTACTTTAAAGTCTCGGGCAATTTCTATGATTATTATCCTATTGGCGGGCATTCTTTTTTTATCGGCCTACTTGCCGATAGTGTTCAAGCCATTATAGGTGCTTATTTAAAAACCAATTCACCTTCATTCGGATTGATTTTAACTTCAATTTTAAATCAGATTGTATTTGTAATTATCGTTACAACCTGGTTTACCATGCTGTTTCGGTATTTAACCAATGGAAGGCCAACATGGAAAGCGGCATTGTCTGGTGGTTTACTTACAGGCTGCTTATTTACTGCAGGAAAATACATTTTACGCATTTTGTTGCCGCTAAGCAACATCAGTAACATTTATGGCTCTGCAGGGTCGCTCATTGTAATTATGCTGTTTGTATTTTATTCTTCCTTGATTTTTTACTTCGGAGCATCTTACATAAAGGCTTTAAGCATTGGTCGAGAAACACCGATTATTCCAAAAAATGGCTCTTACGCTTACGAGTTAACAGAAGTGGATACAGAAAAACCGGAATAAAAAAAAGCAAATCTTTCGATTTGCTTTCTTACATGGGATGCTTTTTACTAGAATAATCTGTAACCAAGGCCTACAGTAAACAAATTTAACTTCGTTCCTGGATAACCTGATTTGTTAATTTTTGACAAACCAAGTTCGTACCTCGCTTCCAAACTAAGCTTCTTTATATCTACTCCAGCTCCAAATTGCCAAGCCAAAGCCTGATTTTTAAAATCGGCTCTAAATACGCTTCCCGCAGCTTGACCGAAACTCTGGTTTTCATCAATAATTAAAGAGAACATTGGCCCGGTGTTTAATCTAACGCCAATACCAGCAGCGCCGAACTTTGTACCTACTAACAAAGGCACATCTAAGCTTGTGAAGCGAACTTTGTTTACCTCTCCCGTTGCATCGCTAATTAAATCAGCTTTCTTGCCCGATAAATACAGTTCTGGTTGAAAATGGATTCCCGCTGCACCAATCCTGGCCCAAACTCCGCCATAAAATCCAGCACGGTTATCACTGCTAAAAGTATTCTCCGAATCAAACTTGGAAAAGTTAGCTCCTGCTTTTAAACCAAACTGAAATGAGGGTAAAATTTGCGCACTTGCAAAAAAGCATACCATTAAGAATGCTGCTGTTAAAGATAAAAATTTCATAATAGGGATGATTTAGAGTTCTTAGCTTGTTGCGTTGTTAATAGCTTCTTGTTCTTTCAAAGCGTCAACATTGTTTTTATTGCCAAAATTTTCTGTTTTGTTAGCGAAGTAGTCTAAAATAGATACAATCGTATCCAAATTGTCTGCCAGTCTCTGATGCATATCACCAGCATCTTTTTCTAACCTTGTATCGCCAAGTTCAATATTATCAACTTCAATTTTACCGATCTTTTGAATAAGTGCCTGTTGCGAATTTTGTAAATCCTCAAGTTCACGCACAATCTTTTCCATTAATTCAAACTTCTTTAAAGTATTCATAGCTTTTGATTTTATACTGTTTCCTAATAAACCCCTACCTGTCCATTTTGTTTTTATTCAATTTATTTGGAATTACAAAAAACAACTAATAAATTAGTTTAAAACTTTTCAAGTATGAAAAAATTTATTTTGGTTGCTGTCGGATTGATGTTTAATATCATTGTTTTCGGTCAACAACTGGCGTTAGATAAAGACAAACTATTTGATTTCTATCAAAATCAACGTTATGCGGAAGCTGCGGAATACCTTAAACAGAATTACGGTGAAAATACCGACGACTTGAAAGCCTTAACTCAAATGGGTTATTGTTTTTTGATGGCAGGTAATAATGTGGAGGCAGAAAAATATTATTTAAAGGCCAATTCACTGCAATCTAAAAGTTTGCCTATCCTTTTTAATCTGGCCAGCATTAATAACCGAAGAGGCAATACCGATAAAGCAAAACAGTATTATGGCGAAATTGTGGAAATTGATAGCAATAATTTTATCGTTTACAAGCTTTTGGCTAACCTGTACAACTCTAATAAAGACTCGTTAAAGCGTGTTTATTTATTAAAGGCAAATAAACTCATGCCTACTGATGGCGATGTTGCCGTAGATCTGGCAGAAGTTCATGCCTTATATCAAGATTACGGAAAAGCTTACGAGGTTTTAAATGTTGCGATTAAAGCCGATAATGAAAATTTTGTTTTACAGAGAACGAAACTGCCAATAGCTAATTATCTGAAAAAATATGATGAGGTAATTGTTGCGGGCGAAGCACTATTAAAGATTGGACCAGACGCTGCAGTGATAAAAGATGTGGCAAAAGCTTATTACTTCACCAAAAAATATGATAAAGCAGTTGCGTTGTTTACCCAATTGGAGAAAATGCAGATGCAAAATGAAAACACTTTATACTTTACAACGCTATGTTATCGCTATTTAAAAAACTTTAAAATGGCAGCAATTTATGCTAGGAAAACAATTGAGGAGGGCATTTCGCCCAATATCCCTAACTATTACGCACTATTAGGTTTGGCTTACGAAGAGAACCAGCAATACTCATTGGCAAATGCTGCTTATAAAAAAGGGCTTTTTTTTGATACCAACCCTACTTTGTATTATCGCCTTGCGATACTGTATGATACAAAATTAAAACAGGTTAAAACAGCCAAAAATTATTATAAACTTTATTTAAAAAGCAAACCCGATGTTAAGATAGACGGGCAGGAAATTAAATTTGCACAGGCAAGGATTGAGCAAATGGATTTAACTAAATAAGATCTTCGAAGACCGGCTTTACATGATCCCAAAATTCATCTAAAGCAATAATACGAGGTTTAAAGAAGGAAATAAGATCTGGCCAATGCTGTTGGTTGAAAACACTTACAGCGGTTAATGAAGTATAAATTTGACTTACCGTTTTGCCATAATCGTCGGTAAAATCCTTTGCCCAATCCCATTCCTCATTCATGGTATTAGTAAACATCAGTTTAAATTCTTCAAACTGTTCGAAAATCAAATGCCTGATGTCGGGATCGGAATGGGTAAGCTGAATGGCAATAATCGCTTGGTTGTTGGTCACATCCATTTTAAAGAAGATGTTTTTTACACCAGTTTTGTAATTCACCCAATGTACAGTAGATCCGCTTGCCGATGGAACAGGTTTCATATACTGCCCAAAGCTGATCCAAAATTGTTGCCTTAACCTCGCTGCCTCTTCTTTGCTATACATATTAAATTTATACTGCTGCTACAATCGAAATTATCGTTTATGAAGCAACAGCCTGCAATATTAAAGCATTAATATCTGTATTCAAAATGATAATTTCCTGATCCAATTTTTTCCTTTTTATCGGTTTTCGGCAATATTACAGTAGCCGTTGAGTTAGCCGGAATAGTTACGTCTAATTTAAAAATACCATTTTCTAATGTCCACGATGATTTTACCAAACCATAAACCGTTTCCAGTTCTGCAGCTGCGCTCGATAATTTACCACCAGGTTTTGGAGCAATTAATACCTCCTTATAACCAGGATTTTCTGCAACAGGATTTATGCCTGTTATATTTTTGTACATCCAATCGCCAATGGCACCATATGCATAATGATTGAAAGAATTCATATCTGGTGTTTGAAAAGATCCATCTTGTTTAATACCGTCCCATCTTTCCCAAATGGTAGTAGCACCCATTTTTACTGGATATAACCATGAAGGATAACCTTCTTGCATCAATAAATCGTAAGCTACGTTATCATAACCAAAACGACTTAATACATGGCATAAATACGGTGTTCCTAAAAAACCTGTGGTTAAATGGTTACCATAATCTTTAATATTCTGCACCAATCTTTCTGCCGCTTGTTTCCGGTTTTCTTCTGGTAACATATCGAATTGCAAAGCCAAAACATAGGCCGTTTGCGTATTCGAAGCCAACTTGCCATTTGCAGTCATGTTTTCATTTACATAAGCTTGCTTAATTCTTTTCAGTAGCGCTTCATATTGATTTACATCATCGGTTTTTCCCAAAACTTTTGCTGCGTTGATAAGCAGTTGCGTAGAGTGTGCGTAAAATGTTTGTGCAATCATATACTTATCCGTTACGGCTGCACGGCCATCATTATCATCATTTGGCCGATAAAACAACCAATCGCCGAAGTGCGAACCCGAGTTCCATAAATCATTTTTAGCTACCGATGAAATATAATTTACCCACTTTTTCATACTGGTATATTGAGCGGTTAAAATTCCTTTATCGCCATAGGCAACATACATATCCCAGGGAATTATCGTTGCTACATCAGCCCAGCCTGCCGACCCCGCATCGCGTTTATTAAGCACATTTGGTACTACATACGGCACACTTCCATTTTCCAATTGATCTGCCGAAACATCTTTCATCCACTTGGTAAAAAATCCGGCAACATCCATGTTGTAAGCTGCTGTGGTTGCAAAAGCTTGTGCATCGCCAGTCCAACCCAAACGTTCATCTCTTTGTGGACAATCGGTAGGAACATCAACAAAATTTCCTTTTTGTCCCCATTGGATATTATGCTGCAACTGATTTAACATTGTATTCGAACTGGTAAAATTGCCCGTTTGTTTCATGTCTGAATATATGGCTACTGCTGTGAGTGCATCCGTAGTTAATTCTCCAGGATAGCCATCAATTTTTACATACCGAAACCCTTGGAAAGTAAAATGTGGCTCAAAACTTTGTGCTAAATTATCTTTAAGAATATATTCGTTCGATTGCTTCGCTGAACGCAAGTTGGTGGTATAGAAATTGCCTGCTTTATCCAATACCTCGGCATGGTTTAGCGTTATTTTTGTGCCTGCTGTTCCTTTGGCTTTTAATATTACCCAACCCACCATGTTCTGTCCGAAATCTACCACGGTCTCTCCCAGTGGCGTTTTGAAAATTTTAATCGGTTTAAAGATTTCATGTTTCCTCACGGGAGGACCACTCATCCCCACCAATTTTACTTTATCTTTAGGAAGAATTTTTGTCGCTTTCCATAGTGCGTTCTCTTTGAAACCTACATGATCCCATCCAGCTTGCTCTTTTCGAGCATCGTAAGTTTCTCCATTATAAATATCTGATGATAAAATCGGTCCATTGGAAGTTTTCCAAGTATCATCCGTGATAAAAATTTCTTTGGTTCCATCCGCATAAACAACTTCTAATTGAAAAAGTAAGGCCCTGGTATCACCGTAAAACTTACTTTGCCCTGCGAAACCTATTCTACCTTTATACCAACCATCGCCTAAAGTAACACCAAAAGCATTTAAACCTGTTTTTACAAACTTGGTTAAATCATAAACCTGATATTGTAAATGATCCTGATAACTCGTCCACCCTGGTGCAAAATAGTGGTCGCTTATTCGCTGGCCATTTAATCGAGCTTCATATAAACCTTTGGCTGTAATATAAGCGGTAGCTGTTTTTACTTTCTTGCGAATATTAAATTCCTTTCTAAGCATTGGGCTCGCTAACGAAGTATCTTTACCATCAACAGTTATCCAATTAGCAACCCAATCTCTTTCCGTTAAACCCATTTGAAACCA
The DNA here is from genome assembly GCF_979258665.1 of Pedobacter sp. AC163. Lineage (NCBI taxonomy): Bacteria > Pseudomonadati > Bacteroidota > Sphingobacteriia > Sphingobacteriales > Sphingobacteriaceae > Pedobacter > Pedobacter sp. AC163. The sequence continues at coordinate 1,800,608 of NZ_OZ409872.1, forward strand.
TTGCACTTGCGACCATTTCGATGCATTCCCATGATTGTCTTTCACCCTCACCTGCCAAAAATATTTTGTTTTCGATTCCAGATCAGGACCAGCGTAAGTTACTAGTACAGATTGATCACTCTTTTTAGTTGAAGTCCAAACTCTACTCTTGTCAATCGCTTCGCTTTTCCCTACCCTTATTTCGTAGCTGGTTTGCAATGTATTTTTAATAGCTGATTGCATCTTCCAACTAAACCTTGGTTTGGAATTATCTAAGCTAAAAGGATTTACTAAATGCTCAACAGTTAAATTTTGTACGACGATTTTTTGAGAAAACCCTTCGGCAACAGAAAAAACAAGAACTGTAAAAACAATAAAAAGGCGAGAAAACAGTATGGATAGGCTCATATTGAAATTATTTAAATTTGGCTTTGGTAATACTATAATCCGCATTAAATCAAGGCTAACTGTCCTGTACAGTTATGCATAAAAGAAAAGACTTGGTTTAAATAACCAAGGCCAAGCTTACTAACTAAAATATTACTTTTAATCCTCTATGTTTCTACTTGTTTGCCATTAAACGAGCAACATATTTACCAATAATATCGAACTCCAAATTTACGGTATCGCCAACTTCAACCTGATGTAAATTAGTATGTTCAAAAGTGTAGGGGATGATGAAAACAGAAAATTCATCGGCTTGAGAGTTAACAACTGTTAAACTAATTCCATTTACGCAGGCAGAACCTTTTTCAACAGTTACATTTCCGGCAGAGGCATCATATTTAAACCGATACTCCCAACTGCCATCCAACTCTTCGCGTTTCACGCAAACGGCAGTCTGATCTACATGGCCTTGAACGATATGCCCATCCAAACGGGCATTCATTTGCATACAACGCTCCAGGTTAATTTTGCTCCCTACCTTTAAATAACTGAGGTTGGTTTTACTCAAAGTTTCATCAATTGCAGTAACAGTATGTGTATCTTCAGTTAAGCCTACAACGGTAAGACAAACCCCATTGTGTGCAACACTTTGGTCGATTTTGAGCTCGTGGCTAATAGACGAAGAAATAGTGAAATGAATATTAGTGTGATCGGTTTTGATGGCTTTTACTTCGCCCAGGTTTTCTATAATTCCAGTAAACATTACTTAAAGTTTAATTCTATTTTTTCTCCAATTGGAGGATTCTGCAACTGTGCTATCCAACTTTTTAGCCTCTTTCTTATTGTCAAAAAGCCTGACTGCAACCAGGGCTGCTATCAAGGCTTCTGTCTCGTCGGCGCTTTTAAGGCTTTCGGCATTAAAGTATTTGCCAACAAAGTGAGTATCAAAATCTCCAGTTCTAAACGCTTCATGCTGCATTACAAATTTACCAAAACCCAAAGTAGTTTCGATCCCAGTAATATCATATTCGTCAATTGCCCTGATCATTCTTTGGATAGCTTCTTCCCTATCTTTTCCAAAAGTAATTAGTTTTGCAATCATCGGGTCGTAATAAATCGGTATCTCCATGCCTTGTTCAAAGCCATCATCTACCCTTACACCATTGCCTTTTGGGGTTTTGTACGTTTGCAGCGTACCAATATCTGGTAAAAAATTATTGTTAGGATCTTCGGCATACACACGCAATTCAACTGCATGCCCGTTTATTTTTAAATCTTCCTGATTAAAACTAAGGGCTTCGCCCGATGCGATTTTTATCTGTTCTTTTACTAAATCTATTCCAGTGATCAATTCTGTAACCGGATGCTCTACTTGCAAACGGGTGTTCATTTCCAAGAAGAAAAAATCGAGGTTTTCATCCAAAATAAACTCAACCGTTCCTGCACCGGTATAATTTACAGATCGAGCAACATCTACCGCACATTTTCCCATCTTTTCTCTAATTTCGGGAGTTAGCACGGATGACGGCGCTTCTTCTACCACCTTCTGATGTCTCCTTTGAACTGAGCACTCACGCTCGAAAAGATGAACGATATTACCATGCTCATCGCCCAATACTTGAATCTCGATATGCCTTGGTGAGGTAACATATCTTTCTATAAAAACTGCTCCATCTCCAAAAGCTGAGGTAGCTTCACTTACGGCCAACTGCATTTGTTCTTCAAAAGCATCTACAGACTCTACAATTCGCATGCCTTTGCCCCCACCACCCGCAGCAGCCTTAATTAAAATCGGAAAACCAACTTCGACTGCTCTTGATTTAGCCTCCGAAACATCTTTTATGGCCTCTTCTGTACCAGGAACCATTGGGATATTATACTTAAGCGCTGCCGCCTTTGCCGATAACTTGTTTCCCATAATTTCCATTGCTTTCGCTGAAGGGCCAACCAATATTAACCCCGCATCGGCCACCTGTTGTGCAAAACCTGCATTTTCAGAAAGGAAACCATAACCAGGATGAATAGCATCAGCTCCTGTTTCTTTACAGGCCTCGATAATTTTTGCACCTACCAAATAGCTTTGGTTAGACGGTGCAGGTCCGATAAAAATTGCTTCATCTGCATAGCGAACATGTAATGCATTGCGATCAGCTTCTGAAAAAACAGCAACCGTTTTTATTCCCATTTCCTTTGCCGAACGCATAATTCGCAAAGCGATTTCTCCACGATTGGCGATAAGGAGTTTGGATATTTTAAGCTGTTCTTTATCTGGTATCGACATCTGGCTAGAGTTTATTAAGTTATTTTTTCAGTATCCTTAAAGAAGAATCAATCTGTTATTACAAATGTAAAATTATTTCGATAGCCTCATCAATCATCGATTGATTAAGGTCCAAATGTGTTACCAACCTAATGGTGCTTGCACTTGTGGTATTGCAGTGAAGGCCTTTTTCTTTCAACTGATCAACGATCTTTTGAGCCGATCCTTTCGCTACTTCAAAAATCAAAATATTGGTTTCTACAGGCATAATCGATTTAACATAACTCGTTCTTGCTAAGGCGCCCGCCAATGCTTTCGCATGATCATGATCTTCCTTCAATCTTTCTACATGATGATCAAGCGCATAAATACCTGCAGCAGCTAAAAACCCTGCCTGGCGCATACCTCCACCAAAAGCTTTCCTGATTTTCCGGGCTTTGGTAATCATATCCTTTGATCCCAATAATAATGATCCTACAGGTGCACCCAAACCTTTTGATAAACAGATTGATATGCCGTCAAAATATTTTCCATAGGCACTTGCTTTGTCGCCAGTGGCTACAAGTGCATTGAAAACCCGGGCACCATCTAAATGCAGCTTTAGTCCTTTTATGTTACATAAGTGATGGATCGGCGCAATTTGATCCAAAGTATAGCATTTCCCACCTCCCTTGTTGACCGTATTTTCCAGAACCACCAGGCTCGAATTTGGGTAGTGAATATTATCTTCGTTTATTTCTGGCTCAATCAATTCAGGCGTAAGAATACCCCGATCGCCATAAAGTAACCTCACCGATGCGCCCGAATGATAGGCAATGCCACCTATCTCATATCGATAAACGTGAGCGGTTTGATCACAAATTACCTCATCCATTGGTTGCGTAAAACATTTAATAGCAATTTGGTTCGTCATTGTTCCGGATGGACAAAATAGGCCTGACTCCATATTAAACATCAATGCCAATTTCTGCTCGAGTGCGGATACGGTTTCATCTTCTTCGAAAACATCGTCGCCAACTTTGGCACTCATCATCGCCTCTAGCATCCCAGCGGTTGGCTTTGTTACTGTATCACTTCTAAAATCTAAAAATCTGCTCTTCATTTTTGTATGAAATGTAAATATTTTTTTACGGTTAAGAAAAAAGACCAATGCCTTTTCTGGTATAATTTTAAGGTTTTTAGGCCATTAAGCACTGTATATAGTGTATTTTTTACACACTTAATTTTAAACAACAACAAATTGTTAAAAAATTATTAAAAAAAAAGATACAAAATATAAGAGTTTTTATACTTTTATCGTGCTAAAACCAAAAATAAATAAAATGATAGTAATTGCAGACGGTGGATCAACCAAAACAAATTGGTGCTTGATTAACGAGGCCGGCAGAAAAATTTACTTTAACACCGAGGGTTACAATCCATATTTTTCCAAAGGAGAATACATTGTAAAGTCTTTGAATGAAACTCTTCCAGACCACTTGGAAAGAGAAAAATTAACAGGAGTTTACTATTATGGTGCTGGATGTTCTACCCCGGGTAATGTAAAAATTGTGGCTGATGCCATGAAACAGGTTTTTACTAATGCCGAGATTTTTGTTGGTCATGATTTACTTGCCTCTTGCAGAGCACTTCTAGGAAACGAGCCAGGATTTGCTGCTATTTTAGGTACGGGAACCAATTCATGTCTATACGATGGAACAGACATTACATTGAACATCGACTCATTAGGTTACTTTTTAGGAGATGAAGGAAGTGGTTCTTTTATCGGTAAGCGCATTTTGGGTGATTACATGAAAGGTTACATGCCAAAAGGATTACGTGAAGCATTTTATGATAACTATGCTTTAACAAATGAGGATATTTTCGATAATATTTACAACAAGCCGTTGCCAAATCGTTTCTGCGCCAGCTTTAGTAAATTTTTATACGATTTTAAAGATAATTATGAAGATTATGCATTTAGCACAATCGATTATGCTTTTACCTCGTTTTTTGAAGCATTGGTTATTCACTATCCAAACTATAAAGATCACAAACTGAACTGCGTAGGATCTGTAGGTTATAGCTTCCGCGATATTTTAAGTATTGTGGCTGATAGATACGAAATGGGTGTTGGAAAAATAATCCGCTCTCCTATAGATGATTTAGTGCATTATCACTTAGAACTAGCTCCAAAAAAATAGTTTGGAGTTGGGAGTGTTAAGACTGAAGTCTTAAGTCCTTCTTTATAAAACAAATAAGCCAGATTTGAAATTTCAAATCTGGCTTATTTGTTAAAAGCGCTCTATTCACACTTTGTCTTTCAACTTTTAACTTTTAACTTAAAAAGATATCTCTTTCCCAAAAAGTTTAGCGTACTTTCTTTTATCAAACCGATATAAGGTAGCTGCTCGGTAAGAAACCCCTTTTTGTTTTTCGTCAAGTTCCTTCAACACACCAAAACTTACAATTTTCTTCCTGAAATTTCTTTTATCAAGCTTTTTACCCAATACCAGCTCATAAACATGCTGCAATTGCGTTAAGGTAAACTTCTCTGGCAAAAGCTCGAAAGCAATTGGTTGATGTTTAATTCTCCTCTTGATTTTTTCTAAACCTTTATCGTAGATTTTTTGGTGATCGAAAGCTAGTTTTGGCAAATCGGTAATGGGTAACCAGTTTGCCCTTTTGGCATAAGTACTGATCGGGCGAAGTTCTTTATCGCCACCTAAACGAATAAGTGCATAATAGGCTAAGGTAATTACCCTACCCTGCGGGTGCCTATTAGGATCGCCAAAAGCATAATATTGCTCCATGTAAATGCCACGGAGACCTGTAAGTTCGTATAAAATTCTAGAGGCTGATTGATCTAAACTTTCATCGGCACCAACAATGTTACCGGGCAGTGCCCACCAATCTTTAAATGGTTCTTCATTCCTTTCAATGAGAAGGATTTTTAATTCCTTTCCATCAAATCCAAACAAAACGCAATCTATCGAGAATACTGAATCTAAATGAGGTAAAATTTGTTCCAAGGTAAAATTTAGTTATTTTAAGCAGATAAAGGTATGACTTTCAATATTAAGTAAAAAAAATAAAAAAAATTACTTAGTGTAAAAATTACACACTATATTCGTATCATAGATGGAGCCAAATATTAAAAATATAGCTGTACTTACTTCTGGTGGCGATGCCCCAGGAATGAATGCCGCAATCAGAGCTGTTGTTCGTACCGGAATATATCATGGCATTAACATGTTTGGTGTTATGCAAGGATATCAAGGACTGATAACCGATAATATAAAACCAATGGATGCCCGATCTGTAAGCAATATTTTACACTTGGGCGGAACTATTTTAAAGACCGCACGTTGCCTTGAATTTAAAACTGAGGAAGGACAACAAATAGCTTATAATAACTTAAAGAAAAATAATATCGATGGATTAGTGGTTATTGGGGGCGATGGAACTTTTACAGGTGCCAAGAGGTTTTCAGAAACTTTCGGCGTTAAAGTAATCGGTATTCCTGGTACTATTGATAACGACTTAGTGGGTTCGGATTTTACCTTAGGATATGATACTGCCATTAATACCGTTATAGAAGCAATCGACAAAATTCGGGATACTGCAGATGCACACGACCGCTTATTTTTTATTGAAGTAATGGGAAGAGATTCCGGCTGTATTGCTTTAAGAAGCTCGATAGCCAGTGGTGCAGAAGCGGTTTTATTACCAGAGAGAGAAACCAGCGTAACCGAATTGATTGATAAACTCGCTTTGGGCGCTGCAACAAAAAAATCATCGAGTATTGTTATTGTTGCCGAAGGACACAAGCAAGGTGGTGCTTATGATATTGCCAAAAAAGTGAAGGAAACGTTTGATCATTACGATACCAAAGTAACCATACTCGGCCATTTGCAACGTGGCGGAAGTCCGAGTAGTTTTGATAGAATTTTGGGCAGCAGACTAGGATTTGCGGCAGTTAATGCTCTAATTGCTGGAGAAACCGAGCAAATGGTTGGCTTAAAAGGCAATGAAATAAAATTAACCAGCATTGCAGAAGCTTTAACGGCACACAGCTTCAAACTGGAACCGGATTTAATGGAAATGACTGAAGTTTTATCTATATAATCATGATAGCAGTAGTTTACAGTGGATCGAGAACAGCATTCTGGAAATTAACCCAAAATGGGCAGGTTGTAGGACATTGCAATACGGCTGGTATTAATCCAACTTTTGTAGATTCGAAAATGCTGCTGCAGATTTTGAATAAAAAGGTAGTTTTAGTTAACAACGCTGAAAACATAAAGAAAATTTATTTCTTTGCCGCTGGTGCTTCATCGCCCGGTCGTAAAGAAGAACTTTCAAAAACTTTATCTTCATTTTTTAGGTATAGTAAAGTTTTTGTTGAGGATGACTTATTTGGTGCTGCAAAAGCTGCTTGCTATGATAAGCCAGGAATTGTTGGCATGTTGGGCAGCGGCTCACATTGTGCTTATTTTGATGGCAAAAAACCAATAATGAATAATTTTGGATTAGGCTACATCCTTGGAGACGAAGGGTCATCAAATTATTTTGGAAAAATGCTTCTGAAAGATTTCTTGAGTCAGAAATTGCCAGGTGATTTGGAAGCAAAATTTATCGGAAATTACAATTTAGATCGCCCTCAGATATTAGAAAGAATATACAATAAGCCACATGCGAATATTTTTCTGACGTCATTTTTTGATTTTTTCACTCAAAATATTGAACATGAATATATTATCAAGCTAATTGATATTGGATTTGAAAAATATTTCCAAACCTACATTTTACCTACGGTAGAAAAATATGGAAAGGAAGATATCCATTTTGTAGGTAAAGTTGCTGCAGAATTAGAAGACAGACTGCTACTTACCGCAGCGAAGCATCAGATTAAAATAAAAACGATTATTAAAGAACCAATACTAAATTTATTAAAACATTACACTAATTAACAAAACAATGAGCAAAATTGGAATAAACGGCTTTGGCCGTATCGGCAGACTGGTTTTCAGAGCTGCCCTTAAAAGAGGATTAGATATTGTAGCAATTAACGATTTAATTGAGCCAGATTACATGGCTTATATGTTAAAATATGATTCAACTCATGGCAAGTTTGACGGAACAATTGAAGTTGTTGATGGAAATTTAGTTGTTAATGGAAAAACAATCCGTGTAACAGCAGAAAGAAATCCAGCTGATTTGAAATGGGATGCTGTAGGTGTTGAAGTAGTAATTGAATCTACTGGCCTATTTTTAACACGTGCAGATGCTGAAAAACACATTGCTGCAGGTGCTAAAAAAGTTGTTTTCTCTGCACCAGCTAAAGATGCTGATATCCCTACTTATGTAATGGGCGTTAACCACCATAAATTAACGGCCGATCAAACTATCGTTTCAAACGCATCATGTACTACAAACTGCTTAGCGCCAATTGCTAAAGTTTTAAATGATAACTTTGGTATTGTAGAAGGTTTAATGAGCACGATCCATGCAGTTACTGCAACGCAAAAAACTGTTGATGGTCCTTCTGCTAAAGACTGGAGAGGTGGCCGTGGTGGTTTCTCAAACATCATCCCTTCATCAACCGGTGCTGCAAAAGCAGTAGGTATGGTACTTCCAGAATTAAAAGGAAAACTTACCGGTATGTCATTCCGTGTTCCTGTTGCCGATGTTTCTGTTGTTGACTTAACAGCACGTTTAGAAAAACCAGCAACTTACGAGCAAATTAAAGCAGCTATGAAAGCAGCTTCTGAAGGTGAATTAAAAGGTGTATTGGCCTATACTGAAGACGAAGTGGTATCATCAGATTTTATTGGCGATGATCATGCTTCTATTTTCGATGCAAAAGCTGGTATTTCATTGAATGATAACTTTGTTAAAGTTGTTTCTTGGTACGATAACGAATGGGGATATTCATCAGCCCTGGCTAAATTCGTAGAATACTACGGTAGCTTGAAATAAATTTAAATAAATATTAAAATTAGGAAAGCGGCAATGTTTCAAACATTAGCCGCTTTTTCTATATAAAAAAATATTTCACTAATAAAATTAAAATTATTTTGACCGAATTTTAGCTTATAAAATTTTTTTTAGCCTATTATTCCGTTTAAAAATAAAGAATACACTATAAAAAGGCCAAAAAATTGACTCATCCTTAATTTTTAACCTTTAATTAACAATTTGATAGCTTAAACAGATTGAAAAAATCACGATTTAACAATTACTTAACATATTTTCAGCTTATATTTGCAGGCAAGTCGTTTTTAAAGCCTCAATCTTTCAAAAAATCAATTGTAAATAAAAAATGACAAAAAAAATACTTAAAAATTTCTTAGTGTATTTTTTACACTATGAATTTTTTTACTATATTTGTAGAGTAATAAACGGAACGATGTTTGTTTACAATTAAAAAGATAAAAACATCCTGACAGAAACTTAGGTTTCGAATAGGATTTAAGACAAAGCCTGGCTCATAACAGGTTTATATTTGGTTAGAAAAAAAGGAGACGCTTGGATGAGGTCTCCTTTTTCTTTTACAGCAAATTCCAAATAGCTGATTGAATTTTTTTCAACAGACAATATTTGTAACAATCGTTTAGGATTATAAACAAGAACAGATTGATAAGCTTTAACTAAGAGTTAGCTTTTGAAAGATTGATATGTTTTGCTGCAATTTGATTTATCCAAGTAAACAGCTTAATCTTGTTGTCATAAGCCGGGATTGAATACCAAACTTCAATAAAAACATTTTCCAAAACCACCGCTGCCTTGTCTTGATCGACGCAAGCTCTGAGTATATTGCCGTAAATGGCAGAAGCATATTTATGATAGAGCATCTTAAATGCACCATCTTCTTTTGCTCGTAACCGATCTGAGAATGCCACTTCATCGGATACCCAAACTTTCAAGGTTTGATCTGATTCGTAATCCTGAATTTCGGTGGTTGACAACTGCATTTTGTAGAGCTAATAAACTGATAACACAGTGATGCCTATATTGTTCTTTGACGCTCAGAGAATCAAACAACTGGTTGGAATACAACCTAAACGACTAAACTTCGCCGTTGAATTGAGCGCATTATTTGTTGCTAAATTTAAAAGAAATTAAAATCCAGAAGTATTTAGAGATGATTTGTACCTTTGCCCAGAATGAAGATCTTAATCTATTTATTGAGCTTTATAATCATCAGTTTATCCTGCATCAATTGTGAGGATGTTATGGCTATGGTTAGTCATTCTGAAATATCGAGCGCCAGTATAGAAAAATCTAAAGGCATAACTGAGCAAGATAATTGCTCTCCTTTATGTACCTGCAACTGTTGTGGTCAGCTTTTGATAGCGAACATTCCGGTTTCTATTCCAAAAACACTTAAAAGATCAATTCCGAAAAAAGAGTCAAACGCTTACAACAGTAATTTCATCTCCAGCTACGTACAAAATATCTGGCAACCGCCAAAATTGAATAATCACTTTAACGGGTAACCGTTGAATTCAGGACTACATCCATTTATTCAATTTTAGAAATACATCAATGCGAAAATTAATTTTATTGTTCTGCACAGTTTTGTGCATTACAACTGCCTATGCACAGAATTCATTTAAAATAATAGTTAAGAATAAAGACACCAAAGGCGCTTTGAGTGATGCAACGATCTTATTAAAAAACACCACTATTGTTGTTAAAACTTCAGCCGACGGCATAGCAGTATTCAACAATATCCCAAATGGGAAGCAAACACTGATTATCAGAAATGTCGGTTTTCAGGAACAACAATTAGCACTTCTATTCCCTAATAGCCAAGATCAACCATTGGAAATTTTAATGGAAGAAGCTGATGAGGAACTTGAAGAGGTGATTGTATCTTCTACCAGAACAAGCAGAACTATCCAAAATACGCCTACCAGAGTAGAAACCATCGAACTGGAAGAAATAGATGAGAAAAGCAATATGCGCCCGGCAAATGTGTCCATGATTTTGCATGAAAGTACCGGTATTGCAGTACAACAAACCTCGGCAACAAGTGCAAATGCCAGCATTAGGATCCAGGGTTTGGATGGGAGGTACACCCAACTTTTGAAAGACGGTTACGCCAGTTTTGGAAATTTTGCCAGCGGATTGAGCATCTTAGAAATTCCGCCGCTGGATCTAGCCCAGGTTGAAATTATCAAAGGTCCATCTTCTACCCTTTTTGGTGCTGGTGCAATTGCAGGTGTAGTCAATTTTATATCAAGGTCTCCGAGAGAAAAGGCCGATCTCAATTTCATCCTTAACCAATCGAACGTTGGGCAAACCAATATTGGTGCTTTTAGCATGCAGCGAAACAAAAAAATAGGCTACAGTCTACTTGCACTTAGTAATTTTCAAAAGGCATACGATGTAGATAAAGACGATTTTACCGAGCTGCCAAAAACCAGTGATTTCACCATTCACCCTAAGCTGTTTATTTATCCAAGCGATAAAACCACCATAGTTATTGGCAATGCGTTTACAAAGAGTGAAAGAACTGGAGGAGACATTTTTGTAGTCAACGATGGCGTTGATGCGAATCACCGTTATTTTGAGGCTAATAATACCACCCGAAATACCACGACACTAGATTTCAGCTATCAAACTGCAGAAAAAGATTTGCTAAAAGTAAAAACTAGTTTCAATTATTTTAAACGTGGAATAGCCATTCCCGATTATAATTTTAATGGGGTGAACTATAACTCGTACACTGACATTAGTTATTTAAGATCTTTGAAAGATCAAAGTTTAATTTTTGGTGCTAATGTAGTTTATGATAAGTTTAATGAGCAAGATCAATCGCTTTTTAAAAAGGATTTCACAACCAGAACAGCTGGTGTTTATGTACAACACACCTGGGATGTTTCGGATAAGTTTAAGTTGGAAAGTGGTTTGCGGGCCGATTTCGTTAACTACTTTAACGCCAATTATGGTGAAGATGAGGTCTTCGTTTTACCCCGCGTATCTGCACTATATAAATTTGATGATCATTGGAGCTCGAGAATTGGCGGTGGATTAGGCTATAAAACGCCTACCCTTTTTACCGAGCAAACAGAAACTTTCCAATACCAAAACCTGCAAGCACTAAATAATGTAAAAGCAGAAAGAAGTTACGGTGGAACAGCGGATGTAAACTATAAAACAAGCATAGGTGAAGACTGGCTACTTAGCTTCAACCAAATGTTTTTCTATACCCGAATTAATAACTCCACCATTTTACTTCAACAAGCAAACGGTAGTTTCTTTTTCGATAATACCAAAGCACCTGTTAGGAGTTTAGGATTTGAAACCAATGCGAAAATAATTTTCCATGAATATTTTAAACTTTTTGCCGGTTATACATTTACCGATGCCAAGGCCGATTATCTACCCGTAATCCAGAATATTAGATTGCTACCAAAAAATAAACTTAACCTGGCTTTACTTTATGAAAAGGAAGGAAACTTTAAAATGGGTTTGGAAGGTTATTTTACCGATAAACAATACTTATACAATAACCAGCAAACCAACGCTTTTTGGGAGTTTGGTTTTATGGCCGAAAAGATTTTTGGAAAGTTTTCGATTTTTATAAACGCCGAAAATTTTACTGACACCAGGCAAAGCAGATATAAAAGTGTAGTTAACGGATCGCACCTAAACCCTACGTTCGACGATATCTGGACCCATACAGAAGGTAGAACATTCAATGGGGGCATCAAGTTTAAACTATAATATTTTATTTACAGGAATAAACTTGTAACTACCAACTCTTATCGTATCTTTGCACCCTCCTTGGAAGCTTCCACTCCAAGGATTAAGAAAGCCTTTCAGCAATGAAAGGCTTTTCTTATTTAGGCGTTTTCTTCATCTAAAGCTTTATATGCTCCTATTTACTTTAAAAATGGTAACAGCCAGCGGTGGTAGCGTAATATCAATCGAATACTCTTGATGATTATAGCCAACAGCGTTAGGCACAATATCTCCCCTATTATTGATGCCACTCCCGTAATAGATGATATCATCAGAGTTAAATATTTCCTGCCATTTGGTTTTAAAAGGCACACCGATACGATAGTTTTCCCGTACTACAGGGGTAAAATTCAAGGCAATTATTAAAGTATCTTTCGCCTTTGGTCCCTTCCTCATAAATGCAAAAACCGATTCGTTTGCATTATCGGCATCCAACCATTGAAAACCTTCATAACTAAAATTAAAATGATATAAGGCGGGCTCTTTCCGATACAGGAAATTTAATGCTTTTACCGTTTCTTGCATCCCTTTATGTGGTGCATATTGAAGCAAATGCCAATCTAATGATTTAGTAAAGTTCCATTCATTGGTATCTGCAAACTCATTGCCCATAAAAAGCAACTTTGCTCCTGGATGGGTAAACATGTAGCCGTAAAGTGCCCTTAAATTGGCGAATTTCTGCCAATCATCTCCAGGCATTTTATACAGCATAGGCGATTTACCATGAACCACTTCATCATGCGAAAAAGGAAGCATGAAGTTTTCGGTAAAAGCATAAGTCATGCTAAAACTCAATTGATTATGGTGGTGCTTTCTACCCAGTGTATCAACCTTGAAATATTTTAAGGTGTCATTCATCCAACCCATCATCCATTTCATACCGAAACCTAAACCACCCGCATGAACCGGATGGGTAACTCCAGGATATGTGCTGCTTTCTTCGGCGATAGTTTGAACCCCTTCGAAATCACCATATACAGCCACATTAAGATCTTGAAGAAATTTAATTGCGCCAAAATTTTCAGGGCCGCCTTGATCATTTGTTGCGGCATCACCATCCTCACGAGAGAAGTTAAAATATAGCATCGATGCCACCGCGTCAACACGCAATCCATCGGCATGATACTGATCCAGCCAAAATATCGCATTGCTGATTAAAAATGAGCGCACTTCTGGCCTGTCGTAATTAAAAATATAAGATTTCCAATCGGGATGAAAACCCTTACGCATATCGGCATGCTCATATAAATGCGTTCCGTCGAATTCATAAAGGCCATGTCTATCTCCAGGAAAGTGTGATGGAACCCAATCTAAAATGACCGCGATATTCGCTCTGTGAAGCGCATCAATCAGGTACATCAAATCTTCAGGTGTTCCGTAACGGGAACTTGCGCCGAAGTAGCCCGTTATTTGGTATCCCCAACTTGGAAAGAAAGGAAACTCCATAACCGGCATTAACTCTACATGAGTAAAACCCATTTCCTTAATATATGGAACCAATCGGCCCGCAACCTCTCTGGCTGTTAACACCCTTTCAGGATTGCCCGGATCGCGTTCCCAGGAGCCTAAATGTAATTCATAAACCGAGATAGGCTGATCGAGTGCATTAAGCTTTGGCCTTTTCGCCAACCACGATTTATCTTTCCAGGTATAATCGGTATCCCACACAATAGATGCCGTTTGGGGCGGATGTTCCCATTTACGGGCATAAGGATCGCCTTTTAAATGTTCAGATTCATCAAATCCTTTAACAAAGTATTTATATACGTCGCCTTTTGCCAAGCCAGGAAGAAAACCTTCCCAAATGCCCGATTTATCCCAGCGTTTATTTAATGGATGAGCCGAATTATTCCAATCATTGAAATCTCCAACAACACTTACTCTTGTCGCATTAGGCGCCCAAACGGCAAAATAAGTTCCAGCGGTTTTCTCCAGAACAACAAGATGAGAGCCCATTTTTTCATACAACCTAAAATGCTTACCGACCAAGAAAAGATCAATATCATAATCGGTAAACAAACTGTGTACCCAAACTGATTTATTGGTGTCGATTTTTGTTAAAGCTGCTTTTTTATCTGAAACTTTCTTTGTTTTTGACATAATCTTTTTGGCTAGACGTATTTAGATGTGAGATCGGAGTTAAAACCCCCCAAATAATCATTAGCCCCAAAAACTAAACAGCATTTGGGGCTAAAAGATTTAAAGACTTAGAATCTGTATTTCGGCAAATGTTTTAAGGCACTTAAAGTGGAGAACATTTTTATCATCAGTATAAAAATCAGTTACCTCTTTATTATCCACTATAATTTTTTTCACCTTAAATTTAACGCCCATTACATTACAAGCATAAAACTCATAATTAGGTGTATACAAGCCTTCTATCCGTTGATTAACTTTCAAAAGCTGGTTATCTGCTTTAACAGTAAACTTTTTTTCCAAGTAAATATCTTGCTCAAAGGCAAAAGTATCCCCGTGATCTTCATACATGTATGAGTTTACTTCGTAATCGCTTTGATAAATATTTAAAGTTACTTCTGTGATTGATTTCTCATCCACATACTGCATCACCGGATATTCTGGAATAACCGAACCTGCTCTTACAAACATTGGCATGCTATCAATTTTCGCTTCCACAGTGTATTCGTTGCCACCGTCTAACACTTCATTTGTCCAGAAATTATACCAGGTTCCTTTTGGAAGATATACTTTCCTTGAAATTGCCCCCTGCTCTAAAACAGGACAAATCAATAATTTATCTCCATAACAAAATTCATCCTGACGGAAACTGTTGCTGATATTCTCTTGCTCAAGCATCACTAATGGGCGCAAAATTGGGAATCCATAACGGTGATGCTCCCAGAAAACGGAGTACAGGTAAGGCATTAAACGATACCTCAACTCAATAAATTTTCTATTGATATCTTCAAAGAATTCTCCAAAGCTCCAAGGTTCACGTTCTGCGGTATCACCTGCAGAGTGTGCTCTCATAAAAGGAGAAAAAGTACCCAACTGAATCCAGCGGGTGAATAATTCGCCATCAGGCTCACCACTAAAACCGCCAATATCGGTTCCGCAAAAAGGAACGCCAGAAACTGATAAACGCTGGCACTGAATGTTACCAATTTTTAAATGTTCCCAGGTGGCAATGTTATCACCTGTCCACACGCTGGCATAGCGTTGCATACCTGAATAACCAGCACGGGTGATGGTAAAAGGACGTTTATTGCGCATCAGCTTTTTCAAACCTTCATAGGTTGAACGCACCATTTGCATTCCATAAACATTGTGTGCCTTGCGGTGCGAGCCACGGTAACCGTCGTAATTGTGGCGAACATCGTTAGGAAAAGTGCCCGAACCAAAAACTGCAGGTTCGTTCATATCGTTCCAGAAACCCGCAACGCCCATATCAACTAATTCTTCATATAATTTGCCCCACCATTTCCGCACTTTAGGATTGGTAAAATCAGGAAACTGGCAACGGCCCGGCCAAACATGGCCTTCCATAAAATAATCATCGCTTCGGCGGCAGAAATATTTATTGTCCTTACCTTCTTTGAAAACCCAATAATCATCATCCACCTTAATTCCCGGATCGATCATCACTACAGTTTTAAAACCATCATCAGAAAGTTCTTTGATCATTCTGCGTGGATCGGGAAAATATTTTTTATTCCAGGTGAAACAACGATAACCATCCATATAATCGATATCCAAATAAATGGCATCACATGGGATTTTACGGTCTCTAAACTGTTTCGCTATTTCTTTTACTTTAGTCTCCGGATAATAACTCCAACGGCACTGTTGGTAACCTAAAGTCCATTTCGGAGGCATAGGATGCGTACCCGTTAAACTTGCATAACGTTTAACCACATCCATGATATGTGGACCATGGATATAATAGTATTGCAATTCTCCTCCATCGGCCCAAAAACTGGTTTTAGAAACATCTTCGCCACCAAAATCGAAATACGATTTGAAGGTGTTATCAAAAAATATTCCGTACGCAGCCTGATTATGTAGCCCGATGTAAAAAGGTATTGTTCTGTAAAGCGGATCCTGGTTCCAGCCGAAAGAATAAGCATCGGTGTTCCAGTTTTCGAAACGTCTACCACGTAAATTGAAATTACCCGATTTATCACCTAAGCCAAAGAAATTTTCTTCGGGATGGCATTTTTTAGTGGCATAAATATAATAACCCCCAAAATCGGTGTTTTCTTCCCAGTGCATAGAATTCGCCTCATCAACCATCACCAAATTGGTAATGTTATCATAAAATGAAACATGAAAATTGGCTTTTTCTATTTTACAGGTAACCGAATGGGTTGATACGGTGTAATGATCTTCGTGCTCCTGCATTTTAAATACAGAAACTTTTTGATCTACTTCAGGCACTGCGTAAGAAAAATCATCTAAAAATACACCATGTGGCGCCAGGCGAACGCGAATAATTTCGTCACTCACTACCCGGATTTCTACTTTAGCATCACCATCTGAAAAATAAAAACGGTTACCTTCTTTCTTTACTTTCTTTACTGTGCCAAGATATTGTTTAACAATAGGCTTAACAGATATATCAACTGGGTTATTTAGATGCTGTATTTCTTGTTCCTTATCAATCAGATCACTTACCTCGTTTATTTTGTCGTTATTCTCTTCCATCCTTATTTATTCAAAAATTTAATTTAATAGCTCTTAAACTGGGATGTGCTTAAGAAAGTACTATAATACAAATATTTTATAAAAGGGGGGTATTAAATAATAAATAAAAAGCCCCCGAATATTAATATCCGGGGGCTTCATGAAAGCGAACATTTTTAATCCCTATGGATTGAAAGAGAATGCCAAATAATATATAGCACCTGCTGCGGGGTTACCGTAGGAAGTGATGTAATATTTGTTTAAGATATTTGAACCTCCAAGTTTTATCGATGACATTACTGAAGGTACTTTCAAACTCACTTGGGCATCAAGTGTGCTATACGCTGGCACTTGTCCTGCAGAAAAAGATGAGTTCCAGTAAAATTGATCCTGCCAACGGTAAGAAATATTAAAACCAAAGTTTTTGATAATTTCTTTATTTCCCAAACCTAGGTTATAGCGAATCTTTGGCGTATTAAAATCGTTGATGTAATTTGCTGGTAGATCACCAATTTGGTTGTAAGAAACATTGCCACTTAAGTTCCATTTACCGATAAGATAATCTAATCCTAAAGCACCGCCATAAGATGTAACTTCTCCCTCTGCATTAACTGGTACTCCATATTTTACAAAATCCGTGCTTGTTCCAACTTGTTGATAAACATTAACAGCAGTTATAAAATCTTTATACATATTATAATAACCGTAAGCATCGATTAGCAACTTAGGCCCTAACAACCCCTTATAACCCAATTCAAATGCCTGAACACTTTCTGGTCGAACTCCTCTAGGGTCGAATGTGTACCTTTGTAAAACTCCAGTTGTTGGTGTTCCAGAAACAAGTGCCGCATTATATGCTCTAAAACTGCTTTCGGTATATCCTTTAGTAGCCCCAGTACCTAAACCGTATTTAGCTAAGCTTTCTGGCAAACCACCAATTAACCGTTGCGACCCTCCCCCAACTGATAAATCGATGTATTGATTTTGAGTGGTTGGATTTCGGTAACCGGTTTGATAGGATAAACGTATATTGTTATTTTTAGCAACTGTAAAAACCCCAGTGATACGAGGTGTAAAACGACCTTCAAAGTTTGTACTCTTATCATAACGTCCAGCTACAGTAAGTTTAAATACTTCTCCAAATTTTTTCCCAATCTGACCAAAGGCACCATATTCATTTATATCAATTTTTCGGTTTAAATCGTCAAAAATAGTTCCACCCGACCTAAGTTGGTATAATCTTGATGATGCTCCAACTTGGAGCTCAATAACATTATTAAATAAACTATTAAAATTATACATCCCCTCATAATGATATAAATTAGTTTTATCATCAAATCTAGCCCCATAAACACCAGTTCCAAAATTTGTAGCACTAATGTTGGTATTCATTATGGCTTGCTTATTTGTTTCAAAAGCAGCCGAACCAGGTAAAGCCCTGTTGGCATCTGCAGCAGTCCTACCAGCAGCATTTGCAACTTCATCGTTCGCTCCTTGTGCTTTTGCTGTAGCATATGCCGCGGTATAGGTCGGAAACCATCCTGCCTTTGAAGGGTTTGTTTTTTCATTAATATAGCTACCCAATATTGAAGAAATATAGGAATCTCCAGAACGTTCTTGCGTAGTATAAGCTTTAACAAAAAAATCTTGCCCCTTAAGCTCTAATTTGTACTGACCGATATTAAAATTTCTTAAAGAATAGCGATCGGAACCAGTATATACCGATGTTCCAGTACCCCAATTGGCCTGCGCTACCAACTGAATAGTTGGAGTAAAATTGTAGTACATACCGCCAGACAATTTTAACGATTTGGTATCATAATCAACTAAGTCCATTTCATTATAACCTGTTCTAGAAACCGATTGATTTGATATCAAGCCATTTTTTAATCCGTAAGCTACACCTAAATACGGTAATGCAGGAACCAATTGGGCATACGCAGGGTTTGCACGAATCAAATTGACAAGATTACCATAAGTTAATGTTGGAGCAGCATTCATAATACCATTAAATCCGGCGAAAGCTGGCGCAAGGCGTGAATCTGCAGCTAATCCTGCAGCAGCAAAACGGAGATTTGCAGAAACCTCATCACCATAAACATTTACGCCATCATAATTTGGATCAGAACTTCTAGTACCAGGTTTCACACTATTAGCCACCCGATCAAAGTTCGAATAGTTGGTACCCATCCAATCCTTAGCCTGTAAAAATGAGAAAGCTGCTTTAACGCCGAACTTATTGTTCCATGATTTTGCCAAACGAACATCCAATTGGTTAAATGGCTGTACGCTGCTGTTATCATCATTTACATGGTTGATGCCTGTTTTGTATTGAAAACTAGCACCCTGATATTTGAATGGATCTTTAGAAGTCATTAGTAGAGTACCATTAATACCGCCAGCACCATATAAAGCGGATGAAGCTCCTGGTAAAAGTTCTACATTATCTACATCAAGTTCCGTAATACCCACAATATTACCAACCGAAAAGTTCAAACCTGGCGCCTGGTTATCCATTCCATCGATGTATTGATTGAAACGGGTATTACCATTTGAGTTGAAACCACGTGTATTAATGGATTTAAAGGTTAAGCTTTGCATGCTACTTTCTACACCTTTCATGTTGTTCAAGGCATCATAAAAAGATGGTGCGGCAATTTCTCTAATCGAAGCAGCGCTCATGCGCTCAATGGAAACCGGCGATTCTAATATACGTTCTGGAGTTCGGGATGCAGATACCACCACATCACCTCCTAAAACTACAGCACCTTCCAGTTCGATGTTAATTCCGGCAGTGTTGCCGGTTACCTGACGCTCTACTGTGCCATAGCCTACATAAGATACCACTAAAGTAAAAGGCACTTTGGCTGATGTACTGAAAGAAAAACTGCCATCACCAGCTGATGCAGTACCACCAGTTTGACCTTTTATGGTTACACTTACTCCAGCGAGGCCTTGTTTTGATTCCTTATCTTTAACGGTTCCACTAACCGTGATGTTCTGTGCCTTTGCCGCAATATTTATTGCAAATACAAAGAATAACACATACAAGATTTGTGTAAAGTTCCTACTCATAAATGATTAAAATTTGGTTAGTTGTATTATTAGTTAGGATAAACTTAAATGCTTTTTTTGAATTAAACAAATTATGTTTGCATAATAATTTCGATTCATTTTATAATTTGGATTGATAATCAGTTTGTTGTATTTTCATTCAATTAAAATCACCATTTTACTTTATCTTAGTCACCTGATAGTTTTCAGCTAACCATTATTTATGAATAAAATTAAAGCTCTATTCTGTGTAATAATTCCCATAACACTCGCCTTTTTATTTAATACGAAAATTGGCCAAAACCCGCCGCTGCTGAAATTTCTGAACCCTTTTATGGGGTTTTGGCAAAATGCTGAAAACAATCATTTTATTTTCAATCATAAAGCAAAAATTAAAGGCGCAATTGATAAAATTGAAATCGTTTTCGATGACAGAATGATCCCTCATATTTTCGCCCAAAACGATCACGATCTTTATTTGGCACAAGGTTACGTAACGGCCATGCATCGGCTTTGGCAAATGGATTTTCAAACGCGTTTTGCCGCAGGAAGAATTAGTGAAGTGGTTGGAGAAAAAGCAATTGAAGTTGATCGTTACCAACGTAGAATGGGCATGGTTTATGGCGCTGAACATTCGCTAAAAGGAATGATGGCCGACCCAAAAGCCAAAGAAATGATTTTAGCTTATACCGAAGGCATCAATGCTTATATCAAAACGCTTTCTCATTCTAATTACCCGCTGGAATATAAGTTACTGGATTTTAAACCTGAAAATTGGACGCCTATTAAATGCGCCCTGTTATTGAAACAAATGTCGGCCGTTTTGGCAATGGGTTCCGACGAGTTTTACATGACTAACATCCTGAAAAAATTTGGCCCAGAAGTCACTAAAGATCTTTTTCCTGATTATCCTTTTAAAGAAGACCCAATTATCCCCGTGGGTACCAAGTGGGATTTCACCCCTTTACCAACTCCAAAAACGCCCCAAAGTTTTACCGATGCCACCACAGGCGATGTAAAAACAAAAGAAAAAATTGAAGGTATTGGAAGTAATAATTGGGCACTTTCTGGTTCGAAAACGGCGTCTGGATATCCAATTCTAGCCAATGATCCACACTTGGATTTAACGCTTCCATCTATCTGGTACCAAATTCAGCTACATGCACCTGGGGTAAATACCTATGGCGTTTCTTTACCTGGTGCACCAGGAGTAATTATAGGTTTCAACCAAAAAATTGCCTGGGGCGTAACCAATGTTGCTGCCGATGTGCTGGATTTCTATCAGATTAAATTCAAGGATTCATCCCACAATGAATATTGGTACAATAACAAATGGAACAAAACCACCAGGCGTTTAGAAAACATCAAAATTCGTGGAAGCAAAGATGAAATCGATACGGTTTATTATACGCACCATGGTCCCGTAGTTTACTTTCAAAAACCTAAATATGGCAGAGCCGATAACGTGCCAGTTGGAGATGCATTGAGATGGATTGCACACGATCGGTCAAACGAATTGCTGACTTTCTATTATTTGAATCGAGGAAGTAACTATAACGATTACCGCAAGGCACTCACTTTTTATACCGCACCAGCTCAAAATTTTGTGTTCGCCAGTATAGATAACGATATCGCCATTACACCAAATGGAAAATTTCCACTAAAATGGAAAGAACAAGGTAAGTTTATTTTAGATGGAACCGATCCGGCTTATGATTGGCAGGGCTGGATTCCAGCGGCTCAAAACCCAACAGTCAAAAATCCACCACGTGGTTTCGTAAGTTCGGCAAATCAATCCTCAACCGACCCAACTTACCCTTATTACATCAATTGGGAATTTGCGCCTTACGAAAGAGGAAAGAGAATTAATGATCGCTTAGGCGCCATGAGCAAAGCAACGATGGACAGCATTAGGTTAATGCAAACCGATAACTACAGCATTTTGGCTCAAAACGTTCTGCCGGCAGTCGTACCGTTGTTAAACCCAGAAAGTTTAAATGCGACACAAAAAGAAGCCTTGAACTATATAAACAAATGGAGCAAACGTTACGATGCGGATGAAATTGCAGCCAGCGTTTTTGAAATCTGGACCAAGCGTTTAGCTTTCAATATCTGGAATGATGAATTTGTAGTGAAAGGCATTCCGATGCGTTATCCTTCGAGAGACCGTACCGTGGAAATGATCTTAAAAGAACCCAATGCCAAGTGGTATGATAACATCAACACCAAGCAAAAAGAAACACTTCCTGATTTGGTAAACGAAGCTTTCAAATACAGTTGCGACAGTTTAGAACGCCGTTTTGGCCCGATAAATAAAGATTGGCGATGGAGCAATGTAAAGCAAACGAATGTACCACACCTGGCGAAAATTCCCGGTTTTGGTTCGAAAATTCTCCAAATTGGAGGAGCAAAAAGTACCATCAACGCTATCAGCGAAACCAATGGACCATCGTGGAGGATGGTAATTGAACTAGGTAAAACGCCAAAAGGTCATGGTGTTTATCCAGGCGGTCAATCTGGAAATCCGGGTAGTAAATTTTATGATAATATGGTGGATACCTGGGCAAGTGGTCAGCTTTATGACTTGTTTTACATGCAAACTCCTGACGATCAATCTGGAAAAATAATCTCTCGTTTAAAAATTTCAAAATAGTTTAAAATGGTATTTATCGTTATCGTCATAATTTGTTTTTTACTTCAAATGATTGCGCCTTGGTGGGTAATTATTGTAGTTGCGTTCGCCACCTGTGGCATCATCGGTAAAACAGCCAAAATTGCTTTCTGGCAATCTTTCTTTGCCATTTTTTTGCTGTGGATTGGCTATGCTTTATTTAAAAGTTTACCTAACGACAACGTTTTGGCGGGTCGCGTTGCAGTAATGACAGGAATTAAAATTTGGTGGGGGCTACTATTAGTTACCGGAATATTAAGCGGATTGGTTGCCGGCATCAGCGGTTTTTGTGGCTATCATTTTAGAATGGCCATGCTTGCTAAAAAAACTGACGAGAAGTTAGCATAATGCTTCGTACTTTTGCAGTGTGATGCTGCTTAATGAAGATATCTTTTCAATACATAATGATGATGAGTTTAGTGCTCATGCTTTGTCCGTTTTTAACCATCAGGTTACGCATTGTGAAATTTACAGGCAATACGTTCATCATTTAAAAGTTGATGTGGCGGAAGTAAAGCGTCTGGAAGAAATTCCCTTTCTTCCCATCAGCTTTTTTAAAACGCACAGTATTTTAAGCAGTCAACTTCCTGTTGAAATCACCTTTAGCAGCTCGGGCACTACTGGAATGATTCAAAGCAGTCATCACGTAACCAATGTAAAACTTTACGAGCAAAGCTATCTACAAGCTTTTGATCAATTTTACGGAAACATTCGCAATTATTGTTTTTTAGCCTTGCTTCCCTCCTACCAACAGCGGTCGGGCTCTTCGTTAATTTATATGGTTAACGATTTAATCGAAAAAAGCGACCATCCTGAAAGCGGTTATTTTCTTTATAACCATGATGATTTGTACCAAACTTTGCTTGCCCTTAAAACGAAGAACCAACCAACTGTTTTAATTGGCGTAACCTATGCCCTACTTGATTTTATTGAAAATTACGATATCGATTTCCCTGATTTAATTGTAATGGAAACCGGTGGAATGAAAGGAAAACGCAAAGAAATGGTTCGGGAAGAGTTGCATGCACAATTGACTCAGGGTTTTGGCGTACCCACTATCCATAGCGAATACGGAATGACGGAATTGCTGTCTCAGGCTTATTCTTTAGGAGACGGTATTTTCAACTGCCCCAAGTGGATGAAAGTTTTGATTCGTGATACGAATGACCCATTATCTTTAGTGCAAAACGGAAAAACCGGTGGCATTAATGTAATCGATTTAGCAAATATCAATTCTTGCTCTTTTATTGCTACGCAGGATTTAGGCAGAGTAAACAGCGACGGCAGTTTTGAAGTCTTAGGTAGGTTTGACAATGCCGATATTAGAGGTTGTAATTTGTTGGTGCAGTAACTAAGTTTTAAATCTTTTATCAAAAACAAAGCCTCTTCTGTTTACAAGCTTAATTTTTTTACTATCTGGATGGTTAGGATTGATAATAAAATTAAATTCTTCCTCCAGTATAATGGATGGAACCTTCATCAACAGATAAATTCCATCGCGAACAAACTTATCGCCTATTTTTTTCAGTTCATCTGCTGCCTGCGGATCTCTCCAATGCTCGGGTAAATCAAAAGTGCCGATGTCATATATCCTATCATCTGGCACATCAAATGTAGCAAGAACAAAAGGACGGTCTACTTGCTCTGGACTTAAATGCATTATCACTTCCATTACTGCCATGGCTCTGCTTTCCGCCAAATACACAACAGCTGTTCCTTTATTATTCCACCTGCCGCCATATTGTTTAGCACCAGCGCCACTTAAATCTTCAATATATTTTGAAGATGAAATTCGATAGATTAACATTAACTAAATATCCCGTGCTCGATTCGGCCTAAAATATCTGATACGATGGTGAAACCAATATGTGTATCTAAAAGATCAAAAGGAATTTCGCCACCTAAGGCATAATTTGGAGATTTTACCCAACTGTTAAATGCTTTGGCACTACCTAAAACCTCAATGCCCCTTTCGTATAACCTTGCAAGTTCAATGGCTCGATCGGCATACTCCGTTTTAACCAAGGTATCTGGCGTATATCGCTGTAAAGTTCTATCTGAAATGTGTAATACTGCTGCAATTTCTTCTATCGTTAAAGAAATCTGTTTTGCCAGAGCAGTTATTGATTTTTTGGTAATCCCTTTACGGGCGAGTTTAAGCAAATCGTAATCAGAATAATTGGCGAAGGAATTACCCATCATGGCTACCATAGGTGTATGCACAACGTTTCCGTAAGCTACCATTCGCTCTTCAACAACTTTTGACTCTTCAACTTTCCTTTTCATAACCGACAATTACACTCAAATATATACATTTTGTCTGGTAATAAAAAATTCTTATAAAAAAAGTCCTAGAAAGATCTAAGACTTTTGAAACAAAATATTTTACTGAATCTTATTCCGCGATCAGCAGGAAATAGTTTTTCTTACCTTTCTGAACAACGATGAATTGATCATTAATCAAATGATCGGTATTGAAAATCTGAGTCGCTTCAGCAACCTTTTCTTTATTTACCGAAACACCACCACCTTGAATCAACTTTTTGGTTTCTCCTTTTGAAGGAAATACGGAAGCTTTCTCAGCCAGTAATGTAGCAGCATCTATTCCAATAGCCAGTTCTGCTTTCGAAATTTTGAATTGAGGAATTCCCTCAAACATCTCTAATACTTGTCTTTCCGAAAGGGTTTTCAAAAATTCAAGAGATCCGTTTCCGAATAAAAATTCGGAAGTTTTGATTGCTGTTTCTAAAGCCTCTACCGAGTGCGTTTTAACCGTGATATCTTCTGCTAGCGCTTTTTGCAAAATACGCAAGTGCGGTGCTGTATCATGTTCAGCCTCTAAAGCTTCGATTTCGGTTTTGGTTTTTAGCGTAAATATTCTGATCCATTTCTTAACATCATCATCTGATGCATTTAACCAAAACTGATAAAATTTATATGGAGAAGTTTTTTCGGGATCTAACCAAACTGCACCGCTTTCAGTTTTACCGAATTTTGTTCCGTCGGCTTTTTTAATTAATTGCGTAGTAATCGCATAAGCCGTTCCAGCGTCTTTTTTTCTAATCAGTTCTGTTCCGGTAACAATATTTCCCCACTGGTCTGATCCACCCATTTGAACCAAACAGTTTTCATTTTTCCATAAATGATAAAAATCGTATCCCTGAATCAATTGGTAGCAAAATTCGGTAAATGACAGTCCAGAATCACCTTCTAAACGTCTCTTTACGCTATCCTTTGCCATCATATAATTAACAGTGATATGTTTACCAACATCTCTGATGAAGGTAAAAAGATTCATATCCTTAAACCAATCGGCGTTGTTTACCATCACGGCACCATTGCCACCATCCTCAAAAGTTAAGAATTTAGCCAATTGCTTCTTCATCCCTTTCAGGTTGTGTTCAATCATCTCTGGTGTTTGCAAATTACGCTCATCAGATTTTCCTGACGGATCGCCCACCATTCCTGTAGCACCACCCACTAAAGCATAAGGCTTATGACCAGCTTTTTGGAAATGAATTAAAGTCATGATTTGCGTGAGATGGCCAACATGTAAAGAATCTGCAGTTGGGTCAAAGCCGATATAACCAGAAGTCATACCTTCGTTTAACTTTTCTTCAGTATTCGGCATAATATCATGCAGCATGCCACGCCACCTTAACTCTTCAACAAAATTCGTCATTGTACAAACACTTTTATAATTGTGCGTGCAAAGATAAAATTTTAGCTTAGTTTAAAGCAAATTAGTTGGTAAGTGTAAACCAGCTTTTAAAATCAGTCTTGGCAGCGTTAAAATCAGCATGGCCAATTAAACAATTTAGCTTACTGTCGCTGCGAATAGCCTGGTTTGGAACGCCTGAATTGCCCAACCAATTCTCGCACAATTTAATGATTAAAGATACTTCCTTATCTTCAACAGCATCCATATCCATGGCATTTAGCGCCACATATTCGTCTTTGTTTATACCTGCGGGCAAATCCCAATGTTTACCAGCTATATCATTAACCATCATTGGGCGCAATACTGGGTTCATTCTGATAAAATCTATAGGTTTTGCAGGCATCGATGAGTTTAAAATCATGTAAGCAATAAAAGCTGCTGTATCAGGCGGATCATTCAAAATACTGGTTCCCATTTTTTGAATATCCTTAATCAAACCTGGCGCTTCGTGTTTCGCTTTCAATTCATCGTAACGCACAGGAATTTCTTCATCGTATTGCAGTTGCGAAACAGATCCTGTACCTATTGAGAGAACTTGAATGTGCTCAATTTGATACTGTTCACGGTTGCAAATGGCTTCAGTAACGGCTGCTAAAACCGGATTATTATTACCCGTTACGCCGCCATCCCAATAAAATTTAAGTTTATTATTTACTTTGAACGCCGCAGGTTCGTTAAAGTAATTAACGGGTGCCGTACTCGAAGCGTGAATGGCCTCAACCAAACTCACTAAACAATCTGAAGGCGTTTTGGCAGTAGCGGGCAAATTTTTAAGTTTCCGCTCTATTACCGATGTGGATGCCAAGCTATCGCAATCTGTTCGAAACATTTCCGCCCGGTTACGATAGTAATCGTATCCGATAATTAAAAATTGAGTTTTGATATCTCCGTTAACCGCAACATGTTGTGGAATGTGCATCAGATCAATTTGCGATATTTTTGGAAGAATATCTTTTAAGGCTTGATATTTTCGTTTTGTAGCATATTTTGCACCTATTTTAAAAATTCGAGCTACGCTGGAAAGCAAACTTTTTTCAAAAAAACTTAGTCTGGAAAATACCTTACTCCTCAATTGTTCATCGCCAAAAATCTTTTCAATTTCTGATAAACGAAGGTTTTCGGCCATAGCGGCGGCAACGAGGCTCCCGCCACTATTGGCAGCCACCAAATCGAATTTTGACAATACCTCATGCCCTGTTGGATCAGGATTATTAAAAGTTTCTGCAAAGAGCTTTCTTAAACATTTTACTTGAATAAGCGCCCAGGATCCGCCTCCATCTAAAGAAAGAATCCTGTAAGTTTTGGGATGAGGCATGATGATCAATTATGGTATTTAAATTTATAAATAATTAACTTACAAAACAATACAGGTTCGAAGCCGAACATTTACCCAATTCAGTTTTTCGGCAATAAAGAAAACATTAACTTGTGAGCATGAATTTCTTGTCTCACTACTACTTCGATAAATCAAATGATGATGCCAATGTGGTTTTGGGAACAGTATTGCCTGACTTAATAAAAAACGCTTCCAAAGAGGCCAATTTATACCCTCAAAAAAACGAATTCCTTTTCTTAGGAAATCCTGATGAAGAATCGCTATTAAGAGGCTGGAAAAGACATCTCTCAGTTGATTTGCTTTTCCACTCTTCCAATTATTTCTTGGAAAAAACTACTGAATTGAAGTTCCTTATAAAACCAATTGTCGAAGATACGCCGGTTCGACCCTCATTTTTAGCGCACATCGGGTTAGAACTTTTACTTGATCACCTACTAATAGAACATAATCTCATTCAGGTAAATCATTTTTACGACAAATTATCTGCGGTGAAAAAGGAATCACTAGGCGATTTCCTTACACATTGTGGCTTGAAAGATCAATCGGTTTTTTTTAAATTCATGGAAGGTTTCATTAGTAGCAAGTACCTTTTAAGCTATCAAAAATTAGAAAACATCAGCTATGCGCTAAATAGAATTTGCATGCGTTTGTGGCCAGAAACCTTAAACGAAAAGCAATTGGCAGCGCTAACATTTCAATTGGGAATATGTAAGGAAACGCTGGAGAAAGATTTTATGGAAATTTTCGATGAGATATCGGATCAATTATCTGGCAGTTAATTATTTTTCCAAACGAATCCTAAAGCAACTCATCCTTTTTTTATATTTGCTCTTATGTCGCTATTTGCAATTAAAGAAGAAATGGATGCGCTGGTTGCCGAGTTAAACCAGCATAATTACAATTATTATGTGCTGGCTATGCCAACCATTGGCGATTATGAGTTTGATAAAAAGCTTAAGCATCTTGCTGAATTAGAAAAGGCAAATCCTGATTTTGCTGACCCAAACTCTCCTACTCAACGAGTAGGTGGCGACATTACCAAAAACTTCATTACCGTAAATCATAAATACCCAATGTTATCGCTGGGTAATACTTATAATGAACAGGATCTTCGCGATTTTGACGAACGGATTCGAAAAGCAATCGGCGATAACTTTGAATACGTTTGCGAACTGAAGTTTGATGGATTATCAATCAGCCTCACTTATGAAAACGGAAAGTTGCTAAGAGCAGTAACCCGTGGCGATGGAACCAAAGGTGATGACGTGACCAATAATGTTAAAACCATCCACACTATCCCGCATCAAATCAAAACTGAAAAAGCACCAGAGCATTTCGAAATTCGGGGAGAGATCTTTATGCATAAGGCGGCATTTCTGCGTTTAAATGCTGCACGTGAAGAATTGGGAGAAATTCCTTATGCTAACCCACGCAATTTTGCTTCCGGAACGATAAAAATGCAAGACAGCAAGGAAGTTGCGAAGAGACCTCTAGATGGTTTCATTTATTTTCTGAACACCGATAAAAACGAGTTTAAAAATCATTGGGATAGCCTGCAGGCGGTCAAAGATTGGGGTTTTCATGTGTGCGAGCACAATCGCTTAGTTAAAAATATTGATGATGTCCTGGCTTTCATTCACCATTGGGAAACCGAACGTTTTAAACTGAGTTACGATATTGATGGAATCGTGATTAAGGTAAACAGCTACGCCCAGCAACAGGAACTCGGTTTTACAGCTAAATCTCCGCGTTGGGCAATCTCCTATAAATATAAAGCTGCTGAAGTGGAAACCGTTTTAGAGAAGGTAACCTATCAGGTTGGTCGGACTGGCGCAGTAACGCCCGTAGCTAATTTAAAGCCTGTTTTATTGGCAGGAACGACTGTTAAAAGAGCTACTTTGCATAATGCAAACGAAATCGAAAGATTGGATTTACATGAAGGCGATACCGTTTTTGTAGAGAAAGGCGGGGAAATCATTCCGAAAATAATAAAAGTGAATTTAGATAAAAGAGTTGAAGGCTCTAATCGGGTTCATTATCTACACAACTGCCCGGAATGCGGAACTGAACTGATTAGAAAAGAAGGAGAAGCGGTGCACTATTGCCCGAACGATGAAGGTTGCCCGCCACAAATCGTCGGAAAGATTCAACATTTTATTTCACGCAAAGCGATGAATATTGATGGCCTCGGTGATGAAACTATTGAAACTTTTTATAAACATGGCTTAGTCAATCACATTAGTGATCTTTATAGTTTACATTTAAAATCAGATCAGTTAAAAAGCTTAGATCGATTTGGCGAACGCTCCATTGAAAACATGCTTGCTGGAATCGAAAAATCAAAAGAAATGCCATTTGAGAAAGTGCTTTTCGGATTAGGGATTCGTTACGTGGGAGAAACAGTTGCAAAAAAACTAGCCGCTGGCGTAAAAAATATTGACAACTTATCTCGTGCCACAATTGACGAATTAATTGCCATTGATGAAATTGGGCAACGCATTGCCGAAAGCATTGTTGAATATTTCGCAAAAAAAGAGCATTTAGAGCAGGTTCAACTATTAAAATTAGCGGGTTTGCAGTTCGAAATTGAAGAAAAGGTAATTGAACTGGCGAGTGATAAACTTATTGGAAAAACATTCGTAATTTCGGGCGTTTTTGAAAATTACGGCCGCGAAGAATTGAAAGATATTATCGAGGCAAATGGTGGGAAAATTTTGAGTGGAATATCAGGTAAATTAAATTATTTGGTAGCCGGTGATAATATGGGACCATCCAAGTTAGAGAAAGCAACCAAACTAAATATTCCCATCATTAGTGATGCAGAACTTTTAGAAATGATAAAATAAAATGAGAGCGTGATTGAATGAATGATTAAATGAATGCTTAACACCTTCATTCAATCTCTTATTCAAAATTCAATAATTATAAATTAGAATGAACAAATTTCAGGGTACTGGTGTGGCGTTGGTTACACCTTTCAACACAGATGGATCTGTTGATTATAATGGTTTAAAAAACCTGATTAATCACTTGATCGACGGAGGGATAGATTACCTCGTTTCTTTAGGTACAACCGGCGAAACCGCTACAATGACCAAGGATGAGAAGAAGAAGGTGTGGGCTTATACTGCTGAAATAAACAATAATAGATTACCCTTAGTTGCCGGAATTGGTGGCAACAATACTCTGGCTGTTGCAGAAGATATCAAATCTTTTGATGCAAACAGCTATAGTGCCATTTTATCTGTAAGTCCTTACTACAACAAGCCAACTCAAGAAGGAATTTACCAACACTATAAATATTTAGCCGAGGTTTCACCTTTGGATCTAATCCTTTATAATGTTCCTGGACGTACGATGAGCAATATGACTCCTGAAACCACTTGTAGATTGGCGCATGATTTCAAGAATATCATTGCCACGAAAGAAGCTTCAGGAAGTTTTGACCAATTCAATCAGATTATGAGGGATAAACCGGAAGATTTTCTATTAATTTCTGGTGATGACCCTATTACTCTGCCTATGATTGCTTTAGGTGCATCTGGAATTATTTCTGTAATTGCGAACGCTTTACCACGACAGTTTTCTGATATGGTGAGACAATGTTTAGCCGGGGATTTCAAAGGCGCTAATCCTGCACACTTAAGCCTGGTAGAATTTACGCGTTTAGCTTTTGCAGAAGGAAACCCAGCGGGAATAAAGGCTGCACTTAAATATCTGGGTGTTTGTGATGATACAGTAAGGTTACCATTGATTAAAGCGTCTTCAACATTAGAACAATCGATTATCAAAGAGATCGAAAAACTAGGTCAATTAGCTTAAAAAACAAAAGAAGTCAAGTTTTTGAACTTGACTTCTTTAAATATCTTTATTGCTTAAGCTTTATTTTTAGTGTCCTGAACCTCCAAACGAATCGCCTGAGCTAAGTTTTTCAAATCTTGCATGCCTTTACGAACTCTTGTTCCTGCGGCACTGTTTCCTTTGTTATAAAATTTGTCTGCATCAGCTTCTAAAGCTGCAACCAGACTTTTTACTTCTTCAAATTTTTTCATTTTTAGTACTCCTACAATTTTAAAGGTTTGATTTTTAATTATCTAACTCTAATTTAATAGGTTTGTTGTAGAAACAAAAATTTTTAACTGAATAAAAATCGCCGTTGATGCCGTTTTTTTCCACACTGAAACGTTTTATGAACATCAGTAGTTATAAAAACAACAAGCAAAGATCTGACTTGCAGTATATTAAGAAAATTAACTCATAAAAAAAGCCCTTTAAACTAGTTTAAAGGGCTTTTAAATATAATTATCAATTAAGCTATTGCAAACTGATTCTCTTTATAATAACCGTTTTCAAGCTTTTCTGCAACTTCGCTAAAAGCATCCAACGTACGTTGAACATCTTCTAATGTGTGTACAGCTGTTGGAATTAAGCGCAGCTCGATCATTCCTTTTGGAATTACCGGATAAACAACAATCGAACAGAAAATGCTGTAGTTCTGGCGTAAATCGAAAGTGATTGCTGTCGCATCAGTAAGCTCTCCTTTTAAGAAAACTGGCGTTACCACAGAATCAGTTACACCCAAATCGAAGCCTCTTTCACGCAATCCTTTTTGTAAAGTCATTGCAATTTCCCATAACTTATCTTTAAGTTCTGGCTTGCTCTTTAACAATTCCAAACGTTTTAATAATCCTTTAACCATTGGCATTGGCAACGCCTTAGCAAAAGTTTGTGAACGCATGTTATATCTTAAAAAGTTGGTAATCTCTTCAGTAGAAGCCACGAAAGCGCCAATACCAGCCATTGATTTTGCAAAGGTTCCGAAGTAAACATCAATACCCTCAATACAATCTTGAGCTTCGTGCGTACCTGCACCTGTTTTACCCATTGTACCAAAACCGTGTGCATCATCAACCAAAATACGGAAATCAAATTCTTTCTTTAAATCAACAATCTCTTTTAGTTTACCTTGCGCTCCACTCATTCCGAAAACGCCTTCGGTAATTAATAAAATACCTCCGCCAGATTCTTTGGTTAATTTCGTAGCACGCTCTAATTGTTTTTTCGCACTTGCAATATCGTTGTGTTGGTACACGAAACGTTTACCCATGTGTAAACGAAGACCATCGATAATGCAGGCATGAGATTCACCATCATACACAATCACATCATTTCTATCCACCAAAGTATCGATGATAGAAACCATCCCCTGATAACCATAATTCAACAAAAACGCATCAGGTTTACCCACAAATGCTGCAAGTTCCTGCTCCAGTTGTTCATGGTATTTGGAGTTTCCACTCATCATACGGGCACCCATCGGGTAAGCCATACCAAATTCTGCAGCTGCATCAGCGTCTGCTTTTCTAACTTCTGGGTGGTTGGCTAAACCTAAATAATTGTTTAAGCTCCAAACCAAATGCTCTTTTCCTTTGAATTGCATGTGAGGTGCAATTTCTCCCTCTAATTTTGGAAACGAGAAATACCCATGAGACCATTTTTGGTGTTGACCAAGCGGGCCCATGTGCTTTGCTATCTTTTCAAATATATCCAATGTATTATGTGTTTTTTGATAATAAAAATTTTGCGAATTTACGGTTTATTTGGCTTAAAATCAACCAGATTAATCTTCCGCTTGTCAATTAAGATTTTTAACAATCTAAATTTATGCCAAAAAAGCCCCGATAGTAAATCGAGGCTTTAAAATTATATTTGGTTTGATTTAATCAACGTTGTCGTGTAAGAAAGAATTGTTTGGTCTAATCTCTGTACCACCATCTTGATCGTTACTTAATGTGAAACGACTCACTTGCGATTCAGAAGAATGTTGAACTTGCTGTAACTGCATTTGTTTGCGTTTGTAAGCAGGTTCATTTTCTAATTCTTGCAAGCCGTTGGTAGTGCGCAATTTCATGCTTAAATCTTTTAAACGTAAGATACGTTCTTTAGATTTTTTCAACTGCTCTTCCATCGATTCATCATTTTTGTCGTCATCCAAACCAGCAACATGCATTTCCACTTCCGGCTCCGGAGCAGGTTGTACCGCTGGTGTTTCGAACACAAAATTGGTTTCTGCCAACTTTACTTCAAACTCAAAACCTGTTTCCTGTGGTTCTTCTACCTGAGGCTCTTCTTCAATTAAAGTATGACGAACAACATTATTTTCAGGCTCTTGAACTTTTTGAGGTTCAGCTTTTGCAAACATTCCACCGAAAAGATCAGCTTGTGAAACTTCCTCTTTAGCTTTCAAAACCGGCTCGTAACTTGGAGCAGCCTTTGGCTGAATAAAAGAATTTACCGGCTCAATTGGACGAACCAACGGAGCTTCTTCAGGAGTTAATAATGAGATCTTCTTTTTGTTTTTCTCTTCATGAACACGCTCTTCAGATGTTTGGAAGCCAGTAGCGATAATAGTTACTGATAATTTCTCGCCTAATGATTCATCTGTACAGTTACCCCAAATTAAATCAGCAGATAAACCTGCTTTTTCCTGAATGTAATCAGTAATGATGGAAACTTCATCCATTGTTACTTCCTGAACGCCAGAACTGATGTTTAATAGAATATAACGGGCACCTTCAATTTCGTTATCTTTTAATAGTGGAGATGCTAAAGCACCTTCAACTGCTTGTAAAGCACGATCTTCGCCGTCAGCTGCATGACTACCCATGATGGCAACACCGCTTTCTTTCATTACAGTACGCACATCCTTAAAGTCCACATTTATATAACCTGGAACTGTAATAATCTCTGCAATACCTTTTGCTGCTGTTGTTAAAATATCATCGGCCTGACCAAATGCAGAACCTAACGTTAAATTCCCGAAGATCTCACGCAATCTATCGTTAGAGATGACCAAATAAGAATCTACATATTTTTTCAATTCTTCCATGCCCTCATCAGCCTGAAGCTTACGTCTCTTCCCTTCAAAAGAGAATGGCGTGGTAATAATGGCAACTGTTAAAATATCAAGTTCTTTGGCAGCTTTGGCAATGATTGGCGATGCACCAGTTCCGGTACCACCACCCATTCCAGCAGTAATAAACAACATTTTTGTTGTACTACCCAACATGGCTTTAATATCATCGATATTTTCTATCGCTGAGTTTTTGCCAACCTCTGGAATAGAACCAGCACCCATACCTTCAGTTAAACTAGCCCCTAATTGTACCTTGTTAGGTATCGGACTAGATTCCAAAGCTTGGGCATCTGTATTACAAATAATAAAGTCTACACCAGTAATACCCGATAGGTACATATGGTTTACTGCGTTGCCGCCACCGCCTCCAACACCAATTACTTTGATGATTGATGACTTATCTTTTAACATTTCGAACTGCATATCTTTATGAATCAGTTGTTTAAAAAGTTTTAAATTCTGTTCATTACTCAACGTAATATTAACACTTTTTCAACAGACGTTTTCCACAAGTGTTAAGAATGTGGAAAACTCACATGTTGTTGAAAAAAAATTAGCTTTTCAGATAATCTTCATCGCTAACATTCATATCATCTTGAATGAATGTTTTTGTTTTAGCCAGGAGTTTGTCAAATAAGCCTGGACCGCGTTTTTCTTTTTCTTTTTGTGCTTTTGGCTTTTCTACAAAAACACCTGGCTGTTTCATTTCTTCAATTAATTCTTCAGCTTTCTGAATACCTTTAATTAATAAACCAACACTGGTAGCATACATCGGGCTTTTTAAATCATCGTAAATCGCCTTTGGCATATCTTCATATTTAGATAAATGCTCATTTGGATAACCAATGCGGCAATCTAGTCCCGTTACATATTCTACCGCCTGCGATAAGTGTTTCAATAAAGCACCACCACCAGTGATTACAATTCCGCCGATTAGCTTTTTCTCGTAGCCAGAAGATTTGATCTCGTAGTAAACATGCTCGATGATTTCTTCCATACGGGCCTGGATAACATAAGCCAGGTTTTTAACCGAAATTTCTTTCGGCTCACGACCGCGAAGACCAGGAACGCAAATGATCTCGTTTTCTTTATTTTCTTCGGCCAAAGCAGAACCAAAACGTGTTTTCAATAACTCGGCTTGATTGCGCATTACTGAACAACCTTCCCTGATATCTTCAGTTACACTATTCCCCCCGAATGGAATCACAGCGGTATGACGAATAATACCCTCGTGGAAGATGGCAATATCGGTAGTTCCACCACCTATATCAACCAATGCAATACCAGCTTCTTTTTCTTCATCGCTCAACACCGATTCAGAAGAAGCCAATGGCTCAAGAATCAGATCCTGAGTTTGCAATCCTGCATTATTTACACATTTGATGATATTTTTAACCGCTGTAACCTGCCCAGAGATGATATGGAAATTAGCCTCCAAACGTACACCGGCCATCCCGATAGGATCTTTAATTCCCGGTTCGTTATCAATGGTAAATTCCTGTGGCAATACATGGATAATTTCCTCACCTGGAGGCATCACCAGTTTAAACATATCATCAATTAACTTATCGATATCTTTTTTACCGATTTCGTTATTTAATTCTCTTCTTGTTAAAATTCCTCGGTGCTGCAAGCTTTTAATGTGTTGACCGGCAATACCAACATTTACCACCTGTATTTCTACATTTGATTGTCCACTCGCCACCTCAACCGCCTGAGCAATGCCCTGCACTGTTTTTTGAATGTTAGAAACTACTCCTCGTGTCACCCCCGCCGATTCTGCCTTTCCTATTCCTAAAATTTCTATCTTACCATGTTGGGTTCTACGGCCAACGATAACACATATTTTTGTAGTACCGATATCTAATCCTACTACAATGGGAGACTGACTGGTAAATTTTGCCTTGTCCATATTCGTTAATTTTGTTGAGTTTTATATTGTTTTTCTAGGGCTCTGATTTCTTTTTCTCTCTCCAGCTTCAGTTGGGCTGCAGATTTTGTATTGGTTTTTTTCTTTTCCGTTGTTTGCGAAGTCGCCGGCTTTTTTTCTGCGGGCTTTTGTTCCTTTGGCTTACCAGCTGCAGTTATTACTGTTTTTTTGGTTTCAGTCTTCGCTGGAGCAACTGTTTTTACTTCTGGCTTTTTCGGCTCAGCGGTTTTCGTTTCCGTTTTTTTCGGAACAACAGCAGCAGTTTGTTCTACTATAGCATCGCTGATTACATTTCTAATTAGCGAATCGGCTACCTTTTGTTGTATTCTCAAACTATCGGAAGATGAAATTGTTTTTCGCTTTCTGGCAATTGCTGTCGAATCTCTTTTTTCGCAAACTATTTGATTAGTATATTTAATATTAATAGTTCTGTAGGCATCCCAACCCACTTGTGGCATTGCTTTTTTGTAAAATAGCAAAAGGTTGGTCATCTTTTTTTCTAAAGAATCCGCATTACCTAGAATGATGCGCTGATCACCTACACGGGGAATCAGTTCAATATCATTTTTTTGATCTACAACCAATTGCTCAATCTGCGAATCCCACAAAGTATCTCTCTTGATAAATAAAGCGGTTTTATAAATATCATGAGCCAATTTGGTATGGAGGGTATCAACTCTACTTCCAAAAACCTCTGTTATATTGCCTGTTGCCACCAAAACATTTGCGGTAAAGTTTGAGGAGATTGGCATTTTCAAACCGTCGTTGTCAATATAAAAATCCTGACCGCTACTGTTTAATATCCTCACCACCGGCTGGCGCTGTTTCACTTCTATGTTCAACACACCATCCATTTCTACGTACACCTTCGCAAAGGCGATGTATGGATTAGATTGCAGCTTCTTTTCTATTTTATGAATATTGATATTTTCGATATTTCGTCCCAGCAATACGCCCTGATCTTCTCTTAAAATCTGATCAATTTCTTCTCTCTCGATAAAGTTATCTGCCCCAGGAATTAAAATTTTTACATCTGTACATTTAACCGTTTGCTTTTTAATGTTGATGAAACTTAAAAGCACCACCACACCAGCCAGGCTAATCAGCCAGGCAAAGCCGGTAAATATTGCGCTCCAGTTTATTCTTTTAAGCATGGTTTAATGTATTTTTCAGAGGTTCAATAATTGTATCGATATCACCCGCACCAACCGTTAAAATTAACTCAGGCTTTGTGTCCTTAACATACTGAACCACAAAATCTTTTCCACATATTTGTTTATTCTTCAGGCTGATTTTATCCAATAAAAACTTCGAATCAATACCTTCCAAAGGCAATTCTCTCGCCGGATATATTTCCAGCAGTAACAAATCATCAGCTGTGCTTAAAACTTTTGCAAAGTCATCGGCAAAATCTCGCGTACGCGTAAACAAGTGTGGCTGAAAAATAACCGTAAGCTTTTTATCTGGATACAATTGACGAACAGCATCGAAACAAGCTCTTAATTCTTCAGGATGATGGGCATAATCATCAATGTAAATCTGATTATCGTTATTTACGATGTATTCGAATCGGCGTTTTACGCCTTTAAAGTTTGCTACTGCTTGCTTAATTTTATCTGCATCAATTCCCAGTTTTAAAGCAATGGCAATGGCAACCGTTGTATTTTCTACATTGTGCTTGCCAGGCAACATTAAGTTGATGTCTTTAATCTGGGTATCATTATCAGTATAATCAAATACAAACTTCGACCCTTCTACCCGAAGGTTTTCTGCTTTGGCGGTTGCAGTTGTGCTTGCTGCATAGCTAATGCTATTGTTCAATGGCAAACCCTCATAGGCGTAAAGTGTACCATTTGGTTTGAGTTGACCAGCATACAATTGGAAAGATTCATCTAAATGGCTTTTGTCTCCATAAATATCTAAATGATCGGCATCCATTGAAGTAACCACAGCAATATCAGGATGTAACGTTAAAAATGAACGGTCATATTCGTCTGCCTCAACGACTACCACATTATTTTTCCCAAACAATACGTTGCTGTTGTAGTTACTGGTAATTCCACCCAAAAAAGCAGTACAATCGTAACCTGTATCTTTTAAAAGATGAGCCACAATTGATGAGGTAGTGGTTTTGCCATGTGTACCTGCAATGCCGATACAAAACATGCCTTTGCTGATGATGCCTAAAACTTCAGAGCGTTTTTTAAGACTGAAGCCTTTATCGATGAAGTGATTTAAAATTTTGGAATCTTTCGGAATGGCAGGTGTATAAACAATTAAAGTATCATCATGATGATCTAAAAATGCGCAAGGCAGAGATGCTGCCTCATCCAAATAAGTGATCAAAATGCCTTCCTGTTCCAAAGTCTCGGTCAATTTCGTTCTGGTTTTATCGTAACCACAAACCACCTGACCGCGTTTAGCAAAATAACGAGCAAGCGCACTCATGCCGATACCACCGATACCTACAAAAAACACTCTATTTATTTTACTTAATTCCATTTTATTTAAGCTAAAAGCAGAAAGACTAAAGTGAAAAGCTTTTCTTTCTACCGTTTATATATTTTTTCACTTTGAAATTGCTTCGTACCTCGCAATGACGAATTGTCAATTATGCTTTGGTCTTTCAGCTTTAGTCTTAAGCTTTTATCAATTTCAATACTTCTCCAGCAATAATTTCATCTGCTTCTGGCAAAGCCATTTTACCAATATTTTCAGCCAGTTTTTCACTTTGTTCTTTATCATTCAAAAGCGACAACGCTTGCTTTACTAATGTATCTTCCGCGAAGCGGTCGTTAATAAGCAGTGCGGCACCATTTTTAACCAGAGCCATTGCGTTTTTGGTTTGATGATCTTCCGCTACGTTAGGAGAAGGCACCAAAATCACTGGTTTTTTGATTAGACAAAGTTCCGCGATCGTTCCCGCTCCTGCTCTGCTGATAATCACATCTGCAGCCGCATAAGCCAAATCCATTTTATTCAAAAACTCCAGAATACGCACATTTGGATGATATTCCAGACCCAAACGCTCGATGATTCCCTTATAATAATATTTACCCGTTTGCCAAACCACTTGCACATCCTGTTCGATGATTTCCGGCAGATGTTTTTCAATTGCTTTGTTCAGTGTACCAGCTCCTAAACTTCCGCCTGTAACCATTATGGTTTTCTTCAATGGATCGAGTTTCAAAAGTTCAGCACCTGCGTGGTGTTTTCCCTTGATATCAACTACGTCTTTGCGAACCGGATTCCCCGTTTTCAAAAGTCGATCAGCAGGGAAGAATTGTTCCATTTCATCGAAAGCAACACAAATTTTTGAAGCCTTTCTACCCAGCCACTTATTGGTTACACCAGCATAAGAATTCTGCTCTTGAATGAGGTATGGAATTCCTTTTAATGATGCTGCATACAATAACGGACCAGAGGCATAACCCCCGACGCCCACTACGGCATCTGGTTTAAAATCATTAATAATCTGCATCGCTCTGCGTACACTGCCGATAACTTTAAACGGCAAGGCAAGATTTTTTACAATCGAACCCCGCTGCATCCCACTAATGTTTAAGCCTATTATTTTATATCCGGCAGCTGGAACTTTTTCCATTTCCATGCGGCCATTTGCACCCACAAACAGAATTTCACAAGCTGGAACCAAGCGCTTAAGCGCATTGGCTATGGCTACGGCGGGGAAAATATGCCCGCCGGTGCCACCACCTGATATGATAATTTTTGGGGAATTATTCATTTTGTATTTAATTATTGACATTCTTTATGCTCGTCTTTGCGAGGCACGAAGCAATCTCATTTGCTATATTTATTAAATAGATTGCTTCGTCATGCTTCCTCGCAATGACGACTAACCTCATCCAAACGCCGGTATCTCTCCTACAATCACTTTATTCTTTACTTTCTCTTTATCTTCTTTTGCTATCGCACCTGCATTTTCTTCTACGTCTCTGCTTACACTTAATATAATCCCGAAGGCTACGCTAGTAAAAATCATCGAAGTTCCACCCATGCTCACCAATGGCAAAG
This sequence comes from Pedobacter sp. AC163, assembly GCF_979258665.1. Classification (NCBI taxonomy): domain Bacteria; kingdom Pseudomonadati; phylum Bacteroidota; class Sphingobacteriia; order Sphingobacteriales; family Sphingobacteriaceae; genus Pedobacter; species Pedobacter sp. AC163. The sequence goes on from NZ_OZ409872.1 coordinate 1,841,273, forward strand.
GTACTCCCGTTACCGGACCTAAACCAACCGCCACTGCCATGTTTGCAAAAGCCTGAATGGTTAAACTAAAACTCAATCCAGCTGCCAATAACGCCCCGAATGCCTTGGGGGCCTTGGTCACTATTTTTATACATCGGTATAAAAGCACCAGGTACAGTACCATGATTATAATTCCTCCCAGTGTTCCCCATTCTTCAATAATAATGGCGAAAATAAAATCGGAATACGGGTGTGGTAGGAAATTCCGTTGTGTACTATTACCTGGCCCTTTACCAAAAACCCCTCCAGTAGCCAAAGCAATTTTTGCCTGATCTGCCTGAAAAGTTTTATCTGAATGTTGCATCTCGGGATGCAAATAGGTATTAATACGCGACATGTAGGTCTTTCTTCTTGGCCCGAGGAAAAAGACAAATAATAACAATACAAATCCACCAGCGCAAACAATTGCAATCTGTTTAATACTAATACGCCCGATGATTAAGAGCAAAATACTTACGCCAAATAACATTAAAGCTGTAGACAAATTGGCCAAAGCAATTAAAACGAAAACCACACAAACAGAGCCCATAATTGGTACAAACGACTCTTTAACGTTTTTGATGTTTTCTTGTTTTTTGGTTAACATTCTGGCCAAAAACGTAATTAACGCTAGTTTTGCTAAATCGGAGGTTTGGAACGTAAGTCCAATTACCGGAATTTTAACCCAACGCGAAGCATCATTCAAATTTGTTCCGAATATTAAGGTATAAACCAAAAGCGGAATGGTTACAATCATCAAAATTTTCGAGATACCGGCATAATACCGATAATCAAGTAAGTGGGCAATGTATATCATCCCAATTCCCATTAAAACGAAAATTAAGTGCTTGGTTAAAAGCAATTTTTCTACCGCTTCGCCTTTTTTGTAGGCTAAAGTCCCTGTTGCACTGTAAACAGCCATTACAGAAATAAGCGAAAGCAGGATGATGATTAACCAGATCCATCTATCGCCTTTAGTTTTGTTAAGTAGTGCTTGAAACATATAATTAAGCCTCCTTTTATAATTCTCTTACTGCCGCTTTAAATTGATTACCGCGGTCTTCATAATTTTTGAACAAATCGAAACTGGCACAAGCTGGCGATAACAAGACCGCATCACCACGTTTAGCCAAATGGAAAGCAATCTGTGCTGCTTCATCAGCCGAAAAAGTATTTACAATTACCTCAACATCATCCTCGAAAGCATCGTGAATACGCTTGTTGTCCTTACCTAAACATACAATTGCCTTCACTTTGCTTTTCACCAGATCTTTAAGCATGTTGTAATCGTTACCTTTATCCACACCACCCATAATCAACACTACATCGGTTGTCATGCTTTCCAAAGCATACCAGGTAGAGTTTACATTTGTGGCTTTACTGTCGTTGATGAAATCAATTCCCGAAATTTTTGCTACATGCTCTAGCCTATGCTCAATATTTTTGAAATTGCCCATACTTTCACGAATGGTCTCATTTCTTAACTCTAAAACCTTCGCTACAATGCCCGAAGCCATAGAGTTATAAATGTTGTGCTTGCCTTGTAAGGCTAAATCTGAAATAGACATGGTGAATTGGTTATTTGGTTCAGTGAGGATATGTATGATTTGCTCGTGTAAGTAAGCGCCTTTTTCCAATGTGTTGATAATTGAAAAAGGATATGTTTTAGCCAGTGGCTGGTTGTTTGCTAATGCTTTTTTGCTTTCTTCGTCATCTTCACAGTAAATGAAGACATCGTTAGCAGTTTGATTTTGGATAATACGCATTTTCGACGCAGCGTAATTCTCCAATTTATAGTCGTATCTGTCTAAGTGATCGGGAGTGATGTTTAAAAGCACAGCGATATCGGCTTTGAAATGAAACATATCATCAAGCATAAAGCTGGAGATCTCCAAAACGTAATAGTCGAAATTTTCTGTGGCTACCTGAGCGGCAAAACTATGACCGATATTGCCTGCCAAACCCACATTTAAACCTGCATTCTTTAGGATATGGTAAGTAAGCAGACTGGTTGTCGATTTACCGTTAGAACCTGTTATGCAGATCATTTTTGCATCCGTATAGCGGCCAGCAAATTCAATTTCCGAAATCACTGAAATATTTTTAGCAACCAATTTTTTAATAATTGGCGCCGTAGCCGGAATACCAGGACTTTTAATTACTTCGGTAGCATTCAGAATCAGTTCTTCAGTATGCTTTTCAGATTCGAAGGGAATGTTCAGCTTTTCTAATGCCGATTTATATTTATCAGTGATTACGCCAAAATCAGATACAAAAACATCGAAGCCTTTTAATTGAGCAAGCTTAGCAGCACCTACACCACTTTCTCCAGCACCCAAAATAACCACGCGGGCCTGCCCTGCCATTGCTGACTGAGGATTGCTTGTTGTGTTATTTTGATTTGTGCTCATTATTTAATTAGTAGTTGGTATTTAGTATATAGTATTTAGATTGAGGTGCTAAAGACTAATACAGTTATTATTTTTTATTTATTTACTCAGTTTGCGTTTTGCTTAACTTTTAACTTTCGACTTTTAACCTTCAACTTTTAACTTTCAACCTTTAACTTCCACCTTATCTCAATTTCAATGTTACGATGGTGATGATGGCCAGCATAATTCCGATAATCCAGAATCTGGTTACAATTTTCGCTTCGTGATAACCTTTCTTTTGATAGTGGTGGTGTAACGGGGACATCAGGAAAATTCTTCGCCCTTCTCCGAATCGTTTTTTAGTGTATTTGAAATAAGATACCTGCATAATTACCGAAACCAGCTCCACTAAAAATATTCCGCAAAGGATTGGAATAATCAACTCTTTACGAATCATTAAAGCGAAAGATGCGATGATACCACCGATGGCCAAACTTCCGGTATCGCCCATAAAAATCTGAGCGGGATAAGAATTGTACCAAAGGAAACCCACACATGAACCCACAAAGGCGCCCGCGAAAATCAGCAGTTCTCCAGAGTTCGGGATATACATAATATTCAGATAATCGGCCATTACGGTATTACCTGATACATAAGCTAAAATACCCAAAGTAATCCCGATTACTGCAGATGTACCGGTAGCCAAACCGTCGATACCATCCGTGATGTTAGCGCCGTTACTTACCGCAGTGATAATGAAAACAGTAAAAATGATGAATACCAGGAAAGCATATTTCTGATAATCGCCTCCTAAAAACTTAAATACCTTCGCGTAATCGAACTCATTATTCTTGTAAAAAGGCATGTTCGTTTTGGTCGATTTTACATCTTGCGTATAGTAGAAAGTTTCGCCCTTCTGGCGAAGGACCATTGGCACAGTAGAAGTTGGTTTAACATCATCCTGAACGGTTTCTCTCACTACGATATTGGGATGGAAATACATGGTACAACCCACAATTAAACCTAAACCTACTTGTCCAACTACCTTAAAACGACCAGCTAGACCTTCTTTATTCTTTTTGAAAACTTTGATATAGTCGTCCAGGAAACCTACAGCGCCCATCCAAACTGTGGTGATAATCATTAAAATCACATATACATTTGTGATGTTGGCGAATAACAAGGTTGGAATTAAAATACCCAGCAAAATGATAATACCACCCATTGTAGGCGTACCTTGTTTTTGCATTTGCCCTTCTAAACCTAAATTTCTAACTGTTTCACCTACTTGTTTCTTATGTAAAAAATCAATCAACCTACGACCATACACGGTGGTAATGATCAACGATAAAATGATAGAAATGGAGGCACGGAACGTGATATATTGAAACAACCTTAATCCAGGAATGTCGTAATGCTTATGCAGGTATTCGAATAATAAATATAACATTAGCTGTTCGGGTTAAGTTGTTCAAGTAAAATCTCTTTATCATCAAAATGGTTCCTTACACCATTAATTTCCTGGTATTTTTCATGGCCTTTACCGGCTACTAGAATAATATCTCCGATCTGCGCTAGGTGGCAAGCAGTTTTTATCGCTTCTTTTCTATCTAAAATGGATAACGTTTTACGCTTGTTAGTTGGTGAAACACCCGCTTCCATATCGTTGATGATTGCTTGCGCATCTTCTGTTCTTGGATTGTCGGACGTTAGAATCACCTTATCACTCCAATCGCAAGCCACTTGGGCCATAATCGGGCGCTTGGTTTTATCCCGGTCGCCACCGCAGCCAATTACAGTAATAACCTGCTCCGTCCCTTTACGAATATTAGCAATGGTGCTTAACACATTTTGAACAGCATCTGGTGTATGTGCATAATCTACAATGCCGATGATTTTATTTGGGGAAGTAATGTAATCAAAACGGCCTTCAGCACCTGTTAAGCGACTTAGCAAAGTCAAAACTTTCAATTTATCTTGCTCCAAAAGAATGGCTGTTCCATAAACCGCAAGTAGATTATAAGCATTGAAAGTACCAACTAACTTAAAAAACACCTCCTCATTATCGATATCTAAATGAAGTCCGCTGAATTGATTTTCGATGATTTTTGCTTTGAAATCAGCAAGTTGCTTCAGCGCATATGTTTTTTTGTGTGCCTTTGTGTTTTGCAACATTACCATTCCATTTTTATCATCAATGTTGGTTAACGCAAAAGCCGATTTCGGTAAAACATCAAAAAATGCCTTCTTGGCTTTTAAATAACTGTCGAAGGTTTTATGAAAATCTAAGTGATCGTGAGTAATATTTGAAAAAACACCACCTGAAAACGTTAATCCCTCAATACGATGTTGCGATACCGCATGCGAGCTTACTTCCATAAAGCAATAATCGCAACCAGCATTTACCATATCACGTAACAACTGATTTAAAGCAATTGGATTTGGCGTGGTATGCGTCGCGGCAACAACGGTATCGTTAATATAATTTTCAACTGTTGATAAAAGGCCGGTTTTATATCCTAAATCTTTAAAAAGCTTAAATAAAATAGTGGCAATGGTGGTTTTACCATTGGTACCCGTAATGCCAATTAATTTTAAATCGGCCGATGGATTTCCAAAATAATTACCTGCCATTATACCTAAGGCAACAGCAGTATTTTCTACCTTGATATAGGTGACTGTAAAGTCATGCACTTCTGGCAAACTTTCGCAAATAATAACAGCAGCACCTTGAGCAATGGTTTGTTCAATAAACTGGTGACCATCAGCAAGTGTTCCAACTACAGCAAAGAAAACATCATCTTTTCCAACTTTACGAGAATCAAAATTTAGGCTGTTGATTTCCTTATCGGTTTTGCCAACCAATTCTTTAATCGTAATGCCGTAAAGTAAATCCTGTAATTGCATACTTTTTAATTTTGAGTGAGTGAATTTTGAATGAGTGAATGTTAACAGCGATCGCAACATTCTAGCCTTCAATCATACTCTCAATCATTTATTTTATTTAATGAGAGATTTTTGAATGAGTGAATGTTAGCATCGATCGCAACATTCCGTCATTCACTCACCCCTCATTCATTCATTGTTTTTAATTCAATTCTATTTGTACGCCCAAACCTTTTCCAACCTTTGTACCCGCGGCGATGGATTGAGCGATTACTTTTCCAGATCCAATTACTTTCGTTTTTAAACCTGCATTTCCTAAAAGATAAAGCGCATCTTTCAAGCCCATGCCCGAAACATTCGGCATTACGCCTTTTCGTTCCGTATTCTCTTGAAAAACTTCTCCTGCGCTGGTATCAACGATGTTATAGTATTCAGATTTTGATGCAAAAAGTGGTTTAAAACCAAATGCTTTGAATACTTTTTGCGTGGCTTTGCTTTGTCCGGCTTTTGTTGGTGGATTGCCTGTATTTCCAACTAAGCGAGTTGGTACATCGTTGTACATTTGCATGTCGCTAGCGTAAATACGATCGGCAACCTCTCTAAAAACTGGTCCTGAAACCAATGCACCGTAATAAGCGCCTTTCGGATCGTTGATTACCACGATCATAGAATATTTAGGTTTATCGGCAGGGAAATAACCTACGAAAGAAGCTTGATATTGCTTATTTGCTTTATAACCTTTGTTGGCATCTGCAACTTGCGCTGTACCAGTTTTACCTGCAATAGGATACAAAGGATTATAAACAATTTGTTTACCGCTACCCTCTAACACAACCCCTTCAAGCATTTTTCGTATTTTACTTAAGGTTACATCAGAACAAATTTTGTTGTTGATCACCCTAGCTTTAAATTGTTCGATAGGGTTACCCAATCTTCTGATTTCTTTTACAAAAATTGGCGCCACATATTTTCCGTTATTGGCTACCGCATTGTAAAATGAAAGCATCTTTAATGGGGTTAACTGCATCTCATAGCCATAAGCCATTTGCGGCAAAGTCATTTTTCCCCAGCTTTTATTAGATGGATTTTTTACAACTGGTCTAGCTTCTCCAGGAATCTGCAACTCCAGTTTTTCATTCAGATGCCAATCGTACAAATGATCGGTGAATTTTTTAGGGTTTGCACCATACTTACTGTTAATTAAATAAGCAATTGCTGCATTAGATGATTGTTCAAAAGCTTTTTTTACGGTTACTACACCGATACTTCCGTGAGAATCTTTGATCATGTGACCTGGAATTTTGTAATTACCAGTACCCACCATGGTATTCGTATCTACCAATTCATCTTCCAAAAGCGCCATGTATGATGCCAACTTAAAAGTTGAACCAGGATCCTGATTACCGGCGATAGCATAGTTAAATTTCTCCTTGTAAACGCCCTCTTCAACTTTTGAAAAATTGGCAACAGCCCTAATTTCACCGGTTGCAACCTCCATTACAATCACTGCCCCATGATCAGCTTTGCTTGCAATCAACTGTTTCTCTAAAGCACTTTGAGCCAAATCTTGCATATTCACATCGATGGTAGAAATGATATCTGCTCCATCTTTGGGCGCAACCTCCGCCTCCTCGTTTACCGGAATGTAAACTCCGCCGGCAATACGCTGCATTAATCTTTTACCAGTTTCCCCGTTGATATATTCTTTGTAAGCACCTTCTAATCCCACCCCATTAGCAACATTCTCATTTTTATAACCAATGGTACGGGCAGCCAAAGCCTGAAAAGGCAGAATTCTTTTATTTTGCTGAACCGCAATTAAACCTCCGCTAAATTTCCCGATATTGTACAAGGGAAAAGTTCTGATGGTTTTTAAATCTGAATAACCTACTTTGCGGTGAATCAGCAGATAACGAGCACTATCCTGGCGACCTTTTCGCAAATAACGGGCGTAATCTTTTGCAGATTTGTCCTGAAAAATTTGCGCCAGTTTCATCCCCAATGAATCAACTTTCTCATTAAAAACTTTATCGTCAGCAATTCCACCTGCGAACATATCCATACGCAGTTCATATTCGGGTACAGACGTTGCCAACAAACTACCATCGTTTGAATAAATATTGCCACGAGTAGCCTCCACGTTTACATAACGGGTAGAAAGACTATCGGCCATGGCCTTCCATTTTTTACCTTGCACAAACTGCACCTGACCCAGACGCAGAAATACTGCAAAAGCAAAAAGCACAATTAAGCCAAATGCCAGATATACACGAAGCAAGATGTTTGCTCTAATATTCATCGCTTTTAACAATTATTTTTTTTGGTGGTTCAATTAGTTCTTTTATACCAAGGGTATCTACCTTCTTCGCTACTTCTGTTAGTTTGCTTTTAAACATCAGCTCTGCTTTCAAAGATTTATACTCCCATCTTAATTCTTTTACTTCTTTATTTAATTTATCAATGCTACGCACATTGTTTACCGCAAAATGGCTGTTAGCAATGTATATCATTCCTAAAAATGCCAGAAAACACAAATAAGGCAAAGCATCAGTGGCCGCCTCTTTTGATACCAGTCCATCATTAAAAAGCTTACTGATAAATGAATTACTATCCATTTTCTCTTCTGCGGTTTTCGGTCTTTTAGGCGCCGCTTTTAACTCTGGCTCAGGCCCGATTTCCTCTTCCTCTATCTCCTCTCTGAACCTGTTCATATTTTTTCAGCTATTCTAAGTTTTGCACTTCGAGCCCTGTTATTTTGCGCAATCTCTTCTTCAGTTGCCACAATTGCCTTACGGGTAATTACATTGAATGGCTTTTGTTGATTACCAAAAAAATCTTTTTCTACCTCGCCTTGAAATTTCCCTTTAGCCATGAAGTTTTTCACAGGCCTATCTTCCAAAGAATGATAAGACATCACAACCAGGTGACCTCCCGGCTTCAACACCTCAGAAGCTTGCAGAAGAAAATCTTCCAAAACCTGTATTTCAGCATTTACTTCTATCCGTAAAGCCTGAAAAACCTGTGCTAAATATTTATTTTCTTTTCCTTTCGGGATATATTCTGAAATGGCTGATTTTAAACTGTCGTTATCGGTAAAAGGCTTTTCAAGACGGGCTGTAACAATAGCTCGAGCCAATGATTTGGCATTTTTTACCTCCCCGTAGATCCCAAATATTTTATGAAGCTTATCTTCAGAATAAGTGTTTAACACCTGAACAGCCGTAAGATCGCGGTGTTGATCCATACGCATATCCAAATCGGCGTTCGAACGGATGGAAAACCCACGTTCCGGAACATCAAACTGATGCGAAGAAACTCCAAGATCAGCAAGAATACCATCTACCTGACGGAAACCCTTTAAACGAAGATTATTTCTGAGGAAACCGAAGTTCTGGTCAATGAAAATGAAGCGATCATCAGCCGGGATGTTTGCCTGCGCATCCGGATCCTGATCAAAAGCGATTAAAATACCTTTCGGACCAAGATGTTTTAAAATTTCCTTCGAATGGCCGCCGCCACCGAAAGTAACATCCACGTAAACACCATCTGGCTTAATATTTAATCCATCGATGCAAGGCTGAAGCATTACAGGAACATGGTAATTATTCGCCATCAGCCCCTCCTTTCTTATCGCCCATTACTTTTTGAGCTAAACTTGCAAAGTTGGCCGGCACGTCGTCAAAAATATCTTCGTAAGATTTTTTATCCCAAACTTCAATTCGATCCAATTGACATGCTAAAACTAAATCGCTACCAATACCAGCATATTCCACCAAAGATTTCGGCAACAAAACACGTCCGGCAGCATCAAGCGAAAGCTCTGTTGCGCCACGGGTAAAGGCCCTTACAAATCTCCTGTTCTCTTCGTCGTAAATATTTAGCTTGGCAAGATCAGCGACAACAGCATCCCAAACAGCTTTTGGATAGATAACGAGATTTTTTTCAAAACCACGGTTGATGATTAGACCCTCACTCTCCGAATTAGGCAATTGTTTCTTAAGCGCAGCAGGTACCATAAGGCGTCCCTTTGCGTCAAGTTTACAATCAAATTCTCCTAAAAGTTGGGTCATAGTGGTATCTACACTTTTTATCTAGTGTAAAAGTAAAGAGTTCTACCACTTTTTACCACTTTTTACCACAAAAAAGTTTTCCACATCCTTTTTGTTACATTTAACCCGATAAATGAGACTAAATCAAACTTCAGTCTATTAAATAAAAAACCTTAAACACTGATAACTAAGCAATTCCAAGCTACCACCGCTAAAGTGGGAGAAATTTCCAAATTATGATTTCAGTGGGAAGAATAACTCATCAAACATCTTTGTGCGGGGTTAAAGCTACAAAAAAAGCACAGAAGCATTAAACAAATGGGGCCTGTAATCCCCTTACGATTTTCTAATGACTAAACCAGCTTGACTAAACATTGGCTAATCATTTTTATCCCTCACAAAATAAAAAGCCCTGACTACGGATGTAATCAGGGCGAAAATGAGAGCGAACCTTTTTTTGTTATCTAGTTGCCGATACCGTAAAATTTGGCTACGGCCTGATAGTTTTTCATATCAAGTTTATTTTCTTTGGCAACTGCTGTTGCGGTACCGCCAGGAATAATAACATAACGATATTGAAGCGTTGAAGAAAGAGGTATTGATCTGCTATTATCTGTAGTAAAACGGCTAAAGGTAAACCTACCCAATCTTGGCATATAATTGATAGTACTGAGTTTTGAGCCTGCATAAGATGTATATGGTAAGGGATAAACACCTCCACCGAAATCGAAATAAACCTGTATTGAACCAGTGTTCAAAATTGATGTGGTTAATGCCGGCGCCATAAGATCGCCTATTCGAAGCAATGAAGCATCAATTGTAGTATCTCTAAAGTTTTTGGCATAGTTCCAGCCTGAGTAAATTACATTAGCGGTTCCTTTTAGTGAAAGCGCAACACCCCAGCCTGTTTCTGTTTTCGGCCCGTATAAATTATAACTTGCCTTATCCAGGTAATAGTCGCCCACTGCACCTAAATCGGCAGCTGGCGTAACTGTTCCATTTAAGATTTTACTTCCTGGCGCACCGTTGGCTCCATTGGTGCCGTTAGTACCGTTAGTACCGTTTGCGCCAGTGGCTCCTGCTGCTCCAGTTGCCCCGGTAGCCCCAGTTAGCCCCGCTGCCCCTTTCATAGAAAACGGCGTTCCCCATCCCTCAGCTTTTTTTGGTCCGTAAAAGTTACCTGCGGCTAGATCTAGATAAAAATCGCCTAGTTTACCTAATGTGGCATCTGGCCCACCATTTCCACTTAATACCGTGCTGCCTGCAGGCCCTGCTATGCCAGGCTCACCTTTTAATCCTTTTTGTGCAATCTCTTTTTTGCAACCTAGAAATGTGCAAAATGCCACTACCATCAGTAGGGCTAATAGTTTAAAATTTAATTTCGTTTTCATGTTAAACAGTTTAGTTTATTGAATTTGTGTTTCGATTACATTAATTTCAAGAACTAAACTATGCACACCTGGCGATATAAATATTGATACTGAGTAGAGCTGGCGGTTGGATTAGCAAAAACAGCTTTTCAGTGAGCGAATACAAAAAAGGCTCCTTCGAGAGAATCGAGGAGCCTTTCATAAATGGTAATACTTCTATTTATTCGTTTATTGCCTTAACACCTGGCAACTCTTTACCTTCCATATACTCTAACAATGCGCCACCACCGGTTGACACATAACTCACTTCGTCTTCCAAACCGAATTTAGCAATTGCCGCAGCAGAATCGCCACCACCAATTAATGAGAAAGCACCGTTGTTTTTTGTTGCCGCCACAACCGCATCAGCAACCGCTTTTGTACCTACCTGAAAGTTTTCCATTTCGAAAACACCCATTGGGCCATTCCACAATAATGTTTTAGAGTTTTTGATTACATCCTGAAACAAGGCTACAGATTTTGGACCAATATCTAATCCCATCCAATCAGCTGGAATTTGACCAGAATCTACATCTTTCTTATCAGCATCGTTGGCAAATTTATCAGCGATTACGGTATCAACAGGAAGAATTAAATTAACCCCTTTCGCTTTAGCTTTTTCTACAAGCTCCAAAGAAAGTTCTTGCTTATCAGCTTCTAACAATGATGTACCTATCTCGCCACCTTGCGCTTTAGCAAAAGTGTAAGCCATCCCACCACCAATAATAATGTTATCAACTTTATCCAATAACTTTTCAATCAATAAAATTTTATCGGAAACCTTTGCACCACCCATAATAGCGGTGAACGGACGTTCAGCATGATTTAAAATTTTCTCAGCATTTTCTACTTCAGAGGCCATTAAATAACCAAAGTATTTTGCATCAGGAAAAAATTGTGCAATAATCGACGTAGACGCATGTGCTCTGTGCGCAGTCCCGAATGCATCATTCACATATACATTACCCAATTTCGAAAGCTTCTCTGCAAAAGCGACATCACCTTTTTCTTCTTCTTTGTAGAAACGTAAATTTTCTAACAACAAAACTTCTCCTGGGAAAAGATTTTTCGCTTGATTAACGGCACTTTCTCCAATGCAGTCATCAGCGAATTTCACCTCAAGATCGAGCATGCGAGACAAATCGCCAAGAATATGTTTTAAAGAATATTTATCAGTTGGACCATCTTTTGGTCTGCCTAAGTGCGACATTAAAACCACCGATCCGCCATCGTTTAAAATTTTGGTAATGGTAGGCAAAGCAGCACGCATCCTTTTATCATCGGTAATTTTAAAATCATCATCTAAGGGAACATTAAAATCTACTCTGATGAGTGCTTTTTTATCTTTAAAATCTAATTGGTCAATCGTTTTCATGTTTATATTTTATTTTAGTTTTAGTCTCATTTCATAATGGAAGCCGATTCCGGGTATATCAAATTCTGGCGACTCGTTTATAAAACCTATTTTTTTATAAAATGTTGCAGCACTGCTTCGGGCATTGCACCATAAATAATCGGTTTTATATTCTTTCAGGTATTCTACGGCAAAATTAATTAATGCAGCGCCATAGCCTCTCCCTCCAAAACCGGGGTGGGTAGCCATTCCCCTGAGCTGATAACCCTCTCCTTCTTCAGGGAAATAATCGTTTCGCATTAGGCTGGCAATCGATCTGATTTCATCATTTTCTACATAACCGAGATGAAAGGTATCGTAGTTTCTGTCGCCCTCGAATTCACATTCAGTTAAGGGTTTTCCATTTCTTAGAACCAAACTTCTCAAGGGCAGCACCTCTTCCGGAAGAATAAATTTAACCATAGCTTATGAGTAGCAAGCAGCAGATTCCGAGTGTAAAATGATATTTAATCGGCTTCGCAAACGTTTGCAAAGTTAATAAAGCATTTGAAAGCACATTAAAAATTAACGTAAAAATTAAGACACCTGCGACAACTCAGACCAATAAATCTTGGCATTAAAACCTGAAATTCAATCTTTCGAAAAAATATTTTGATTCTTGTTGCTTATAGAGATGATTAGGATTTATTTCAAAATTCATTTGCCGTTTAATTGGTTAGCCTAAACCTCGATTTGGTTTCATGTAAAAAACCAGCAGGTTGATGTAAAAAAAACTTTTTATTGCTCCAACTGTTACATCTTTGTACCTGGTTCTTATGAGCGAAGATTCATGTTCAAAAATATCTGAAATCATATATCAAACGTTGAATTCCCTAAAAAACAATTCCTCAACTGATATATGATTTTTTAGTTTTTAAACCTTTTTATCTCCACCTTTCTTTCCTTCACTTTTAAAGTTATAGTTTCTACTTTGGTGGTTTGCCCACTAGAAACCGTGATCGATTTAGGCGGCAAAACATAAGCAGTATTTAGCGGGAGGTTTTTGCTTTCGGGATAAACTTTGTAATTACCTAGTGGAAGGTTTATCGAATAATTGCCCTTTTCTCCAGTTTTAACCGAACGAATAATTCCTTTATCATTAACAAAAGAAACATTTATTTCAGCAAGAGAAATTACGGTTTCTACACTTTTGTTCTCTTCATATAAAACGTTTACCATTCCGGCAACATTTCCATTTCGCTGAAGCGGTATGGCAAGTATAGTTTTTTTCTGATCGACAGTAACCGTCTGCGGGTCGATCTGATAACCGTTTTGCAAAGGCATATTAATGACATAGCTACCATAGGGTACTTTGTTATATTTTATTTTCCCATCTACAGGAACTACAAATAAGGTTCTATTGATGAGTACGTTTACATTTTTTGCAGGAATTTCCCCGGCATCAAAAATTTCATTTTGATTCTCATCAATGAAAAATAAAACTTCCATATCGCCTTTTTTACCCGTGATGTGTTGCTTTGGCGTTGGAAGTTTTTGCGTTATGCCCGCCTGTAAACTTCTGAAAGTAGACCTGGTGAGCATGTTGCTGTATTGATACTGATAGCTACCAATATAAAACGAGCTTTTCTGACTAATTTGAAATTCGCTTCTTGCGGTATAAGTGGTGTTATTGCCAAAAAATCCATCCCGGTAAAATATTATGCCAGCCTCTAGCTTGAGCTTGCCTTTTAAAATAGTATGGCGGAAAGAAGGACTCACACTGAAGCGTGAAATATCTTCGGCGGGATCTCCCTGAAATGTTTCTGCGATTAAAAAGCTTCCGCGTTGATAGAATACATTAAGATTGAACCACGGATGAGACCAATTGGCATTCATCCTAAGCTGAAAATTGTTTCTGGAAGAATAATTGGCGAATCCGTTTTCTAACGATAAAAATATATTTTGCTTGAAATTTCTGCTGTGCCAGTTTATCGATTCATTTAAGCGGATAGCATTGAGACTTCCCTTTGCATAGCCTAAAAAATTGTACGAGGCCTTCTCCTGATCATTGGAAAGCGTTAGCGTGAAATTTGCTAGCTGCCCAATCGGCCTGGCCCATCCCAATTCTAATCGCTGCAAGGCATAATCCCTTTGGAAGAAGCTAAAACCGCGTTGATATTGAGGATCAAAACTATAATAATTGAAACCCACCCAAAGATATTGCTTCCCGAAATACTTGGCTATCCGTTCATTAAACTGCATTACTCCCCGCCGAATTCCGGGATAGTAAGCGCTTGAATAGAAGTTATTACTGGTAAAACTAAACTTCCCTATCGCACCATTCATATTTGCGCCTAATGATAATGACGGCTTAATGTCGCTTAAATCATTAAGATTTTGCGACAAACCGCCGCCAGCCGTTGCGTTGAAAGAAAATTTCTGACGATTGAACAGTGTAACCGTATTGGATGTTAATACCGACCGTGTTTCATCCAGTGGTGAATAGTCGAAAATCATGCTGCTTGCTACCGAACCAGCACCACCATTTCCAGCATTTAACTTGGCGTAAGCCGCATAACCGTAGTCAAAATTTGATCCCAACAAATTAAATGATTTCTCTACCGCACCAAATTCCAAACCCTCTTTACTTTCTTCTTTTTTGGTATAGATTTTTATTCCCCTGCCATTAATAAAACTTTCTAAATTTTCAGTGATATTTCCTACCGTCGCACCATAATTCTTGGTTTCATAATTTAACCAGGTGTTGGTAATTAAGGGCTGATTAGATAGATTTTGCCATTGATAAGCATCAATATTGAAAGCGAGAAGCCCGTTTCCAACCTGAGTGGCACCGCCTCCGGTAAGCTGCCAGGATTGAGAATCGGAAAATAAATTTTGCCCGATTAGTGAAATTTGGTTTGTACCACCAAGCAGGTTGAGGGTACGATCCTGACCGCTAGAAACAAATTGCCTCTCGCCAGCCGCATTTTGCACAAATGCAACACCATTACCGAAAAGATTTCCGTTTTTGTAAAGGCCCGCCACATTAATATAAAAGCTACTGAGTTGATAAATTTGTTTGGTAATGACTTTCGAAAACTGAATTTCCTTTTCACTCCCAGGAATAAGTAACAGATTTTGCTCGATAATTTGTTTACTTTCTCCCTCGCCGCCAGGAAAAGCTGCGACCAGTTTAAGATCTTCCACTTGATTACCAGCATTGCGCACCATTACCTTTAATATAATAGAATCGCCTACGCTTTTTAATAAAATACTTGGGGTACTTACTACCAAAGCCGTAGCCCTAACAAGTGGAAGATTAACCGTTGCCGATGAAGAAGAGAGCAATCTGGCTTCAAGATCAGTTAAATTGAAAACGATTTTCGCATCGCCAGCATTGGCCGAATTCAGAACCAGAAATTTAACCGGAAAATAGCTATGCCCACCAGCTGGAATTTTAACTTTAAGCAACGGCTCGCCAACCTTTTTATAGCCTTGCGGCAAAATGGGAGAAATAAATCCCTCAAAAGTTGAAGCAGAAGAATTAGAAACTTTAACACTCAGCGATAATAGTTTGTCATTTCCCAGTTCTACAAGCGTATCCGCAGAAATGCTGACCAATGCTTTTTGCTGCGCATGTAAGGCGGTCGACAAAAATATCGTCAAAATAAAAAATACCAGAAAGGATTTAGTAACTGATCGAAGCATGAGGTATTTACTGTGGAATAATCTCGTAAATCACTAAGCCGCTGTAAGAATCAGGTACAGCATTATTCAGTCTGGCATCATTAGCCTTGGTAAAATAACGAACATTATAGCGATACGGCTGTGATGAAGACGTCATTGCACCTCCATTTAAAATGGTTTGAGCAGTTTCCGAAAGGGTGATGCTGCCTCCAGCCCCGCCCGCTGCAGGAATTAAGTTCAAGTTAGCAACAGAAACAGGAAGCGAATTTTTGCCTGAACTAAAATTCGCACTGCCCATCCTTACCTGAATGGCATAAGGCGTGGCTGCTGTTATGCTTAATCCATTGGCATAGCTTACTGATGCACCATTGGCATAATCATTCATGGTTTTAAGTTCGAGCAAAGCTGATCTTGCATTGTCTTGCACCTGAATTCCATAGCTTGCCGGAGATTGGTAACTGCCATCCGGGCGGATTTGCATTCCGTTTACCGCACTGGAACGCCCAAGCTCATTTCCATTTCTATCTAAGAGTACAAATGCGATATTGAGTGAATAAGCCTGCCATGATTTTAGCGCATCCATATAAGTTCCACCTTCTAAAACCAAATCAACCGTAAAAACAATGCTTTTATAAAACTCATACCACTCGGTACTTAATGCATATTTAGACGAATTGATGAGTAATGATTGTGTGCCTGGAGTAGATAAAGGGATTGGTGTAGTTCCGCTTCCTATTTGCTGAAAAGTTGTACCATTAACTGCACTTAACTTCAGCTTAAGCTTATTAAAAGGAAACGTTTTGCCCTCACTGTTTGTAATAGGTTGCAAGAGAATCATTCCCAAACTCCAGTTCGGGTAGTTTCTTAAAATTCCAAGTACATCGAGCTGAACCTGGTAGGCATTACCAAAGGTTTGATCTTTAGAAGTGGCTACTGAAATATAATTTTGATTGCTGGCGCCAATTCTGGCCTGTGCAAAACTATCAACTCTGCACATGGAAAAAAGCACTGTAAAAAACAGGCAGCAAAAGAAGAAAAGTTTATTCATGATTAAACTCCAGTTCTGCTAGTTTTACGGTCGAATCTTCTCCATAGTTGAGGATGGAAGATGCTACATATTCTCCTTTTGCCAAATCGGCGGGAAGCTCGAAAAATATTTCCCGGTTATTACCAGGAACAGAGTAGAATATAACATCTTTTAGCATGGTTTTCTTCCCCGATTTACGCTCGAGTAGTTCGCATGTTGCTGTGCCGTCAGCCCAAACGTTTCCTATATTAACGAATTTTAAAGTGAGCAATTTCTTGTTGATGGAGAAACCCACAATATCCAAATCGGGGCGCCTGGTAGTTGGAAACCGTTGATACAATTTGATGCCTGTTCTAATGGCGACCTTAATATTTGCGCCCTTCTCGCTCACATCATCAAAAGGGTTGAGTTGAGTAACATAAAGCATTGCAGTATGCACGGGGAGTGTATCCGTAAGATTTGCTGGAGGACTTACCTGCAATTCGATATCTTTTTGCTCACCAGGACCCAATGAGAAAAAAGAGGATGGCAATACCGATACCCAGTTTGCACAAGATCCGGCGGTAGAGCCTGCTTCGAAAATATTGTTGTTACCTTTTATATCGTATGCCCAATCGCTTAAAGAAACGCTTAAATCCAGTGAAGTGGTTTTGCTCACGTTACTCACCGTCACAATTTGCTTTTGAGATTGCCCCTTATCAACAGTAAAGTAAACCCTAGGAGGAGTTACTGAAAGACCTGTTTGTGCTAATGCTTTAATAGTAAAAAGCAATACCGTAAAGGTAAGTAGAGTAAATTGTCTTTTCATGAAGGCAGGGACTGGATTGCAAATATACAAAAAAGGCAACAATGGATTGTTCCACCGTTGCCTTCCTTGAATGATATTTTTTTAGTTTGCCTCAATTGTGTAAGTAACTACTGTGCTGTAAACTGTAGGGTTTTCAGTTTTGAAATATTTATCTACAAATTTCTCAGCACCTGCAGCTTTGTAAGTGATGTTGAAATTTTTGTTTACACTTCCGGTAGTACTGGTGATGATCGGCTGATCGTTATTGCTTAAGCTACGGGCATTGTAAACAGCGTTTGTAAGCTGATTAGTAGTACCTGCTATTGGCGTAATGGTTACATCACTTGCATCAATCGATGCTTTACTTCCTTGCAATGTTGCAGCTGCTGATTTTACTTTTACTACGAATGCACCTGTTGAATATACGGTAAGGTGATCGTTTTGTGTTGAACTTACACCATTAGTGTAATCAGCAGTTGTTTTATAATCTAGGTTAACAAGTTTTTGCGCAGGGTTTACCGTGATGGTTTGTATTGGATACAAACGAATGTTTAATGTTGCATTGTCAGCTTGAGCTGATGCGTTTTGTTGGAAAGTGAATACTAGGATGGTTGCGATGGTTGCGATGATTAATTTCATGTCTTTTATGTTGCTTTTTTTGTTTTTTATTTTATTTTTGTGTTCCCCTCACTCAAAAATCACCTGAATTTCTTTGTAAATTTTTAGTTACTTTCTGTTCTGAACGGAGTGCAAAGGTATTTCGAATTTTATTCCAAAAAAATATTAAAAAAGACAAATAAAGTATTAAAAAACAGACAGGATAAAAAACAGCGACAATTTTATGTCAATACACTGTTTATCAATAAAATAGCCAGTAAAAGGTGTTATTGACAATTATCAACAAAATGAATATTGTAGTAATAGACAGTCAAAATAAATACATTTTTGTAAAAATTAATCAGACAAGCGGCCAGCATCAAAATCGTATTTGTGGCTGAGCCTGCTATTGAATTTGCATGATTTAAGTGACGCTGGTGCGATGAGCAGTTACTGAACCGCCAGGCTATTTTGGAGATTGCGATACTTTTTCGGACTGTAGCCGGCATGTTTCGTAAAAAAAGCACTAAAATTATTTTCTTCGGTGAAACCCAGACGGTAGCTAATTTCTTTAATGGTAAGTGCACTATGACCAAGTAAGCTTTTTGCTTCTTCAAAAATCTTTTCTGTGGTAAGCTGCTTTGCCGATCTTCCGTGAACAGTGATAATCGCCTGGTTCAATCTTCGCGGACTGATCCCTAATTCATCTGCATAGAAATCGAGTTTTTTGGCTTGATGAAAGTTAAGATGAAGAATTTCGCGAAAACGGGTTGCGATTTTTTTATCTTCCTGATTGCTTTGTTGGATACCAGAAGTGATTAAACCCTGGTGATAAAATGTGGACCGAAGCAACATCGCCTGAACTGCGTTGTGCAGGATATCAATCACCATAGGGTTGTTCAACTGGCCAAGCAGCGCTTGCATATACAAAAGCTGCAACCGCACATATTCTACAATATCTATTGACGGGCTACTAAGGTAAATCTTACTTTGATCGAAAAATAAAGGTGTATTTTGGATGAAATAAGCGTCTGCAGGTGTTCTGGCATAGAAACCGTAATCGAAAATTACGATCCATAGATCTTCATTCTCTCTTTCCATAAAAGCATGATAACGATCAGGGCCAATAAATAGGAAATGACTTCTTGGGATGGCAATTTTTTCATTTTCAACACAATGAGAAATATCTTCGCCAACAGAGAACAAGATGGCAAAAAAAGGCCAACGTTGGGCTTTGTAAGGATTTTCAAGTTTTAAGCAAGCCTCTGAAGCTTTACAAATATGAATATGATCCTTAATAAGGAAGTCAAGATCTGTGGGAGCAGCCATTTCACTAAAAAGTTTTCTTTTCCGGGATTAGAAAGACAACGATTTCGAAGATATAATTTTATCAACGGAATGGCAACCATTTTTCAAAACCTGTGGTTGTAAAATGGAATTTCAAAATCATCTCGCCTTACTCCTATGCAAATTTCTCAATCTCTTAATCAATGCAAATATTGGTGGCTTTTTCTGATGAAAATGCATCGATGTTAGTAGAATAAGCGTTAAAAGAAATAATAAAAAATGCTGGAGTTTGGCTAAGAGTCTGAAACCTTATGCTGAATCTCGTAAAGATTTAATCTTCTTTACCACATCAATCAACCTGCTGCTGTAGCCATACTCATTATCGTACCAGCCTACCACCTTCACCATGTCGCCCACTATCGAAGTGAGCAAAGAATCAAAAGTACAGGAGTTTGGATTATCAATAATATCTACCGAAACAATCGGATCTTCCGTATACTCCAAAATTCCTTTAAGTTCGTTTTCAGAAGCCCGTTTAAAAGCCGCGTTGATTTCTTCAATGGTTGTTTTATTTTTTAAGAGACAAGTAAAATCAGTAAGTGAACCATTTAAAACAGGCACTCTGATCCCTGCACCTCCTAAACGCCCTTCCAATTCAGGGAAAATATGGGTAATCGCCTTTGCTGCCCCGGTTGTAGTTGGAATGATGGAAGATGAAGCCGCTCTCGCCCTTCGTAAATCTTTATGGTTGGAATCATGCAGATTTTGATCACCCGTCATCGAATGGATGGTAGTGATATATCCTTCCTCTACACCCCAATTATCGTTTAAAATCTTAATCATTGGCGCAATGTTGTTGGTGGTACAACTTGCATTAGAAAGAATCGGACTTTTTAAATCTATTTGATCGTCGTTAACGCCTAAAACCAACATCGGTATTTCATCGGCAGCGGGAGCAGAAATAAGCACCTGATTCGCTCCGGCATTAAGGTGTTTTTCAGCAGCCTCAACACTTAGGTTTTTTCCTGTACAATCCACCACTAAATCTACCCTCAAGGCCGACCACGGCAATTCGTCCGCATCTTTTATTGCGAAAACAGGGATCATTTTTTTATCGATAACAATTGCATCTGGTTTGGCAAAAACTTCACTTGCATGAACCCCATGCACACTATCGTATTTAAATAAATGTGCCATTGTTTTAGCATCAGCCAAATCATTAATTGCCACCACATCGAAACCCTCGGCCAATGCCAAACGCAAAAATGTTCTCCCTATTCTACCGAAACCATTAATCGCCAGCCTCATTACATTAATATTTTAGGCGCAAAAATACGCTTTATTTTGATATTAAAATTGAATGTGAAACCAGTAACTGAAAATTACGCCTTTCCAGGTATTGCCTTTGATAACCGCCAAGTGATCGCCCCATTATAAATAGCACAGATAGTGATTAAAAGCACAATCAACAAGAAATTACCTAAATGTTGAAGTAGAATGGTACACGCAATAATGGAAATATTTAACACTGTCGTGATCCAGACAATTTGATTTGGTTTTAAACCCAATCTTTGCAAGCGGTGATGGATATGATCACGATCGCCAGTGAATGGTGATTTTCTTTTTAATATCCTAATGGTAAATACCCTCAAAGAATCGAAAATGGGCACAATTAATATGGCAACAGCAATGGCAGGTGCAGAATAAAACGTGGGTTCATTATCGCCGGTAAATTTATTGATTTCTATAAACTTTATGGCCAGCGCAGCAGTAGTTAAACCGATAATCAGCGCCCCTGTATCTCCCATAAAAATCTTCGCCGGATACCAGTTGAACTTCAAAAACCCAGCTATTGCCCCGGTAAGAGCGAAGGAGATAAATGCATAAGGTATTTGATTGGCAGTAGCGAAGGCAATCCCAAAAGACAGG
The DNA here is from genome assembly GCF_979258665.1 of Pedobacter sp. AC163. Taxonomy (NCBI): domain Bacteria; kingdom Pseudomonadati; phylum Bacteroidota; class Sphingobacteriia; order Sphingobacteriales; family Sphingobacteriaceae; genus Pedobacter; species Pedobacter sp. AC163. The sequence goes on from NZ_OZ409872.1 coordinate 1,862,654, forward strand.
CCTGCCAGTATCCCGATTGAACCCGCCAAACCATCAATTCCATCTATGAGATTAAAAGCATTGTTCAGGAATATAATCAAAACAATGGAAAACAGGCCTCCCCACATCATATTCATATTGAAAATATTCAATACGCCATATAAACTACTTAACCGAAAATTACCAAAAAACACCAAAATGCCAGCTACCAACAACTGTAGGATAAATTTCGTACTGGTGTTAGTGCCATAAACATCATCTTTTAAACCCAGGGCCGATAAAATAATACAAGAAACTATTAAGTAGTTTGCTTCCTTAAAATTTATTATGGCCGAAAATAGTAAGGTGCTAATCGTAAAACTGGCCACAATTGCCAAACCGCCTAAACGGGATATACTTAAATTATGGTTTTTTCGGTGTAAATCATTTGTATCGAACAGTTTGTACTTCAACGAAGTGAAAATGATGGATGGAGTACTTAATAATACCATCGCAAATGCCAATAAGGCAATGGCGCCGTAAAAGACGATAGGATGTGCAACAATTAAATCTGTAAACAAAACGGGAACGGTTTGAACAAATATAGGGAATGATGTTGATTTTGCATTGGTGATTAGCCAATTAACTTGACATAAGTCAAAACTGGTGGGCTAAGATTACCGCTCTCAGCAATTTGCGAAGTGGAGAAGATCGGCCGAAGCATTCTATCTTTTTTTTTCAAAAATGACGTCATTGCTAAGCCGATTTTTCATCGGCTGTGGCAATCTACTCTCCTCATTGTTAAGATGAATAGCCCTATCAGCAGTCGTCATTCTCGCGAAGGCGGGAATCTTAATGCCACTACAATCAAATAGCATTACAAAAAAATTGAGAATGATAATTATTAAAACTGCTTCAACTTACTAAGCTTTTTCCTTAGCAAAACCCAAACTGGATTTGGAATTTTATTTCGCAGTAAAGCTTTATAATCATTTTTTAATGCATGTAGCAAACTTGAAGCATTTCTATTGCTTACGCCACCTGTGCGCATATTTACCATCAATAGTGGAAGATAAACAGCTTTCAACTTGTCTGTATGGAAAAACCTTAAAATCAAATCATAATCTGCAGCCGTTCCCATATCGAGGGCATAATTTCCATACGGCTTAAATAGTTCTCGTTTGAGATACAATGTGGGATGAGCGGGCATCCAGCCTTTTTCGATATCCTTAGAATCGGCCTGGTGAGAACGCCACTGCCTCACAATTTTTCTTTTATCTGCTGTGATATAATTTAAATCTCCGTAAACTGCCTGAGTAACTGGCTGGGCGGCAAAAGCCTTTGCAATCGCTGCGACCACATGACTTCCGACCAACATATCATCAGCATTGAGCAGTCCAATCACCTCTCCTGAAGCCAGTTTTATTCCCTTATTAATGGCATCATAAAGTCCTTGGTCTTTTTCGGAAACCAGATGGGTAACATTCTGCTTGTACTTTTCGATGATGTTTAGGGTTTGATCCGTAGAGCCACCATCAATAATGATATACTCAATAGGTTTATAAGATTGATTGATTACGGATTCGATACAATCTTTAATGTATGGTTCTGCATTATAAACTACGGTAATGATGGAGATTTTCATCTTTTAAAGAAGCTTGCCTTTTTCTGATCTGAAAGAAAGCAATGCCAGCCGTAAAGATAAATAATAGCGGGATATAATCATCGATTGGGCACTGCTGATAATATGTACCTTTAATACCACCCCTACCATGACCAACACAACCTAATGATGGCTGAGAAGCATCTAATAACCATTGACAGTTTGCATCTGGTTGTATGTTTGGAACATTAGAAAAAGCACCTCCAGGTGGGGCAGTTTGATAAATAAGAAGCTCCGGATACCCCGGTACGAGACATCCATATTCAGCAAATATTTTGTTTGGGATGGAGATAGTTATTAAGAGCGGGATGATTAAACCTAACTTCTTCATAAGCAGTGGTGTTAATCATTGCAGGAAGATAGGAAATATATAGGAAAATAAAGAAACTGAAATTAGATAGAAAACTATATTTTTCTTTTCCTAATCACGAAGATACCTAACGCGGCTGCAGATGCACCGAAAGCCCAGGAGTAATCATCAAGGGGGCAATTAACAACCGTTCGATTTGCTATTTTTCCATTATAAGTAGCAGTTGAACATCCTGTTATAATTCCTAAAACATTGGTACTGTATCCAAAAGGACACACTGTGCAGTTCTGCGATGTCGCAATCCATTTAATTTGAGAATTTGCTATGCAGGCTGTTGTACCAGGCTCATTTGGATTGGCCTGATAGACAGGATTACCTCCAAAAACAAGAGCTAAAACCGCATTTATAATACCTCGGTCGTCCTGCACGGTATAGGTGGTATTATTTGATGAAACCAGACAACCAGTTTGGGCTTTGGACAAATTTGCTATAAATAAGAATATTATGAAATAAAGACATGTCTTGATAAACATATTGCTAGCGCTGATGTACACGAAATTACATCAATCCCATCCGTGAACATACGTTCATTTCATTCAATATGCTTCTAGATATCCATCATTATGTGAGATAACTCAATGTAATTTGCCGACGGATAAATAAAAACCCCAAGCCTGCAAAAATCGCCAAGAGTAATGGAATGTAATCGTCAATTGGCAAATTTGAAGCTACGCAATTCGTTCTTACATCAAATTCAACCCATGAGCCATAACTCACATTACTATCATTATCGTCCGGATTTTTAATATCGTTTACCCAACATGAAGTAGCAAATCCTACCTCGCTATGCAACCTTAGCTCACCCGGTGAATATTCAAGGCAATTTACTGGTGGATTATAGACTTTAAATTTTTTTTGTCCATTTCTATTGTAAACCCTATAATTACCATTACTATAAAATTTTGTTGATCCGGAAAATGCATCTAAATATATAATACCGGGTCCACCGTCAATTAAGCATCCGACTTTCGTTTCTGCTAGACCTGCAACTGTAAAAAAATAGAAAAATAAAAAGGGTAATAGGAATGGAGCTTTCATAAACGGAACAAAATATAAGGTTATTTAGTAGCATAAAAACTACAAAACGCCGCGAATATGAAAATTTAAATCAGAAATAAAAATTGCATAAACCTAAATTCGTAGCCTTTCTAGGAATACAAGTTTGGAATAATTACAAGGTAATAAGTGTACTTTTAACAAAAACCTCCTCTGATATTGAAAAAAGGTGAGTTGTGATTTAAAAAGCTAACTAGGAGATTATTAGCAAACGAAAAATTAAGAGAAAAAGCTGACATGATCATTTGACAAATGTCATGAACAAAATGAACAAGAGAAATTGTGGATTAACATGACACTGATAAATCATGTGCGAGATCCTTGGTTAGAAAAGGCAGAAGTTACAAATCTTGCCATGTTAATTGGCTTGGAGAATTGCAAGTTGATTTCAAGCTGGTGCAAGCTTATCGCTTGGGACTAAATGCGTAAATTTGGGGCGGATTACATAAACTAATAGTATGACAAATGGGATACCTACATTACAATAGCTATAAATAACTAGTGATGAGTCTTAGCGTGACGCTACGACTAGATGGGTAAAGTAACTGGGATGCCTACATTACAATAAAGGGTACAAAGATAAGTCTTAGCGAGACGCTACGACTAAGTTGCATCTTGGTGTGAATGGTATTAGTAGTATTAAACATAATCTTGTAAATATCTCCTACGATAATAAATAAATGAAAATACGCAAAACGGAAAAATGAGCCAATAAATATGGCTATCCAACGGACAGTTCAACCTATCGTAAGTTACGATAGTTCCTGGAAACTGATAGACACCGTTCGTTCCTGCGCAAGCTCTGCAGACTGTGCCAGGCAGAGGATTGGTAATATTTGCATAACTGTTAGAACCTGATAATCCTGCTTGACACTGGGCCAACGTTCCATAATAACTACAATTATAATTAGTTCCACTGACTAATGTGTAATATACGCCAGGGGTAGGGCCAGATAACACCCTACAACCAGTCGCCGAATAAGAAAACTCAAACGCAAAAACAAAAAATATTATTAAAATTAAATTTGATAAGTATTTCATAAGCAGAATTGGAAACGAGCAAATTCCACCTCAAAAATAACTGCGTATTTTTAAAAACGCGAATAAATCTATTTAATCATACAAAAAAAGAGTTTTTGGTAGTTAAATATGAGTATATAGTTAATTAAACGTTTGAATGGATTGCCGCTGGGGAAAGACTATAAAGTCAATGCTTCTTCAAATTTAATTGTTGTGTGCTTACGCAGATAAAAGATACCCAAAATACCTATTGGCAATATTAAAAACAATACATAATCATCAAGTGGGCAACCAATTGTGCTAGCAGTAAACGTTCCACTAAATCCTGTTTGGGGACTTGCATAGACATAACAAAAGCAGCCAAAAACATCAAATGATCTACTAGCTGAAACGTAACATGTTGGACCTGTAACAGGGGTCCAGCTACATCTATTAGTAGGAAGAGTATTTATTGATGATGTTTTAAAATAGTTTGTGAACGTGTAATCATCAGTATAAATGATGTTATTCGGAAGAAGACAACCCGTAGCAGTACTTGATTGAGCCTTTACAAGAAAATGCGAACAAAAGAAAACGACAAACATTAAAAACAACCTCTTCATAATAATAATTTTATTACTTCCAAGGGGTGTGCTTCAACAATAGGGGTACACAAAGATACGGCTAACCAATAAAATAAACGCTTGGTTACCACTTTAATAATTGACATATGTCAAAATTTTATTTTTCTAAGTCTTAGTGATTAAACGTTTAATTTCCATATGCCTTCCCCCCCCATTTTATAAATTTTCGATTTCATATATTAAAAAGTATTTTTGTTTCTTAATAAACCAAACCTTGTCTCCGCCTTTTATGATTTTCATTCACATCAAGAAATACTTCCTTTTTATTGCTATAATTTCTATTCTTGCCGTTTTGAGTTCGTGTGGTGTGCGTAAAGAACGCACCTTATTTAATGCGCCGAGCGATATCGTTACAGATACCATCAAACAGGTTTATGTAGTGAACGATCAGGGCATTAGTGATGCCTATTATAAAATAAAAGTGAACGACCAACTGGCTATCCGCAACGTACAAAACTTCGAATTCGGTGCAACAGGCAATACAACAGGTTCGGCAGCAAGTAGCAATAGCCGACAAAGCAGCGCCTCCGGCGGAATCAATAACGTACTTTCCTATCCTGTAGATTTAGATGGAATGGTTAATTTACCGGCCATTGGTAAGGTAGAAGTAATCGGTTTAACCAGAAGAGAAGCGGCTATTAAAATTCAGGACCTCTATAAAAACAAATTGTTGAAAGACCCCATCATTGAATTGTCTGTGGTGAATTTAAAGGTGACACTATTGGGCGAATTTAGTAAACAAGGCAACTTTTTACTAGAACGGGATAATACCACGCTCATCGATATTATCGGCGAAGCGGGAGGAATTACCAAAACTGCCGATCCGAAAACATTAAAAATTATTCGTGGCGACCGGGCAAACCCTGAACTTATTTATGTTAACCTAAATGACATCAACAGTTTGGCAAGCAAAAAACTGGTATTGCAAAATCATGATATTATCGTGCTTCAACCTACCAAAAGTTCGGCCACTAGTGATAAACTTCAGAGCCTGAACAATATTTTACAGCCGCTTTTAGTGGTAGTGAATTTGGCTGTGTTGATCTTTACAGTAACGAGGTAGTTTTGAGTTGGGAGTTGAGAGTTTCTAGTCCGGAGTCGGTAGTCAAAAGCTAGGTTGTCTAGCTGGGAGTTGAGCGTTGGGAGTTGGGAGCAAATGGTTGGGAGGTATTTCTTCTTTGTTACTCTTGTCTCTATTCTTTAATCCTTGTTCCTTATTCTTTGTTCCTGGTTCTTTAATCATTTGTTCTATTATCCATAATATATGCATAAATTTTTTCACCTTTTATTACTCCTTTCCCTATTTGCCCAAATAACCAATGCTTCTGACATCAAAAGCATTGGGGTGCCATATATCGAAAATTACCCAAAATCGGTTTACGCATCAGGCAATCAAAATTGGAGCATTGCGAAGGATAAAAATGGCATCATGTACTTCGGGAATGCCGAAGGTCTCTTAACCTTCGATGGCAAATATTGGCAAAAGTACCAAATGCCCAACCGACAAATTGTTCGTTCAGTAGCGACTGACAATAATGGAAAAATATATACTGGAGCTTTTGGTGAATTTGGGTACTGGGCTTATACCAACAACAAATTAACATATCAATCACTCACCCCGCTCCTACCAAAAGGCAATAAAGTAAGTGATGAAATCTGGAAAATATATGTGGATAAAGATCGTGTGATTTTTCAATCCTTCTCCAGGATATTTATTTATAAAAATGGAAAAATTGAGATCATTAAAGCACCATCTTCCTTTCTCTTTTTACATCAGGTAAACAACAAATACATTGTCGAGGTGCTCGACAAAGGTTTATTTGAATTAGCAGGAAACCAATTGAAGTTTATTCCGAATAGTGAAAAGCTGGGTAAACAAGGTGTGCTCTCTATCTTACCCTATAAAAATGGTGGTTTCATTATTGGCACCAGTAAAAACGGCCTGTTTACTTTCGATGGAAAAGATTTTGCACCTCTTGCTACCCCAGCCAACGACTATCTCAAAACTTACCAACTAAATAATGGTGTAAAGCTCTTAAATAAATATTATGCTTATGGCACCATTCTAAATGGATTAATCATCATTGATGAAAGTGGCCGGGTAGTGCAACGCATCAACAAATCGAGTGGTTTACAAAATAATACGGTATTAAGTATTTTTGCCGATAACGAGCAAAATCTGTGGACGGGTTTGGATAATGGAATCGACCGCATTGAGTTAAACTCCCCACTTTATTTCTATTTCGATAAAACCGGACAGTTCGGAACCGTTTACTCCAGCATCATTTTTAAAGATAAAATTTACCTGGGGACTAACCAGGGCTTGTTTTACAGCAATTGGTCTAAAAACGATGAATTAACTCCTTTCAATTTTCGCCTTATTCCAAGTTCGCAAGGGCAGGTTTGGGATCTCGCCATCGTGAATAACGAATTAATTTGTGGTCACAATAGTGGTACTTTTAAAGTTTTAGGCGATCAAATCAGTTGGATCTCGTCGGTAAGTGGCGGTTGGACCATTAAACAACTTCATTCTAACCCCAACTATTTTATCCAGGGAACTTATGTCGGGTTATCACTCTATCAAAATACCGCGTCGGGATTAAAATTTGATGGTAAAGTTTTAGGCTTTACAGAACCATCCAGATTCATTGAGCAAGATAACAAAGGCGATATTTGGGTAGCCCACGCCTATAAGGGCTTATACAAACTCACCCTGAACAGCACTTTTAGCAAAGTAACCAGTGTAAAATATTTCGATGAACAGAATGGCTTACCTGGAAACTATAACGTAAATATTTTCAATCTGGAGAATAGAATTGTGTTCTCCTCCGATAAAGGATTTTACACTTACGATGAATTGAGCAATAAATTTACTTTGTATGATGTGCTCAACAAAAGCCTCGGCTCATTCTCTACTTCTAACAAAATTATTAGTGCGGTCAATAAAAAGTATTGGTTTATCGATCATGGCAAAACCTCATTGGTAAACTTTTCCGAACCTGGGAAAATAGAAATCGACTCCAATCAGTTTAGCCTTTTAGATGGCAGAATGGTTCAATACTATGAAAACATTAGTCAAATTGGAAATTCTATTTATTTGATCAGTGTTGATGATGGTTTCGTAATTTACAATAATCTGCTTAGCCAATCGCCTGGCAAAAGGAAACTTCCAACAGTTTTAATCCGGAGGATTGAAGACATCACAGATAAGTATTTCACAATCAGCGAAACAGGCAATCACAATGAAGAAACGGAGATACCAAACAGCAGGAACAACATTAGGATCTCATTTGCCCTGCCGTATTACCGACAGGCAAAGCTCAAATTTCAATACTATTTAGAAGGATATTCTAAAGATTGGTCGGATTGGAGTGTGGCTACCCAAAAAGATTTTACCAACCTGAGCAGCGGCACTTATAAATTCAAGGTGCGGGCAAAAATCAATGATTCTTCGATTAGCGAGATCACCACTTTCGAGTTCACCATCCTCCGGCCATGGTATCTAAGCAACATTGCTATTGTTTTATACTCAATTTTAGTTGTGGTCGTATTACTCGTGGGCAAAAAGCTGTACGAAGCAAAGCTGAAACGCGATAGTCATAAGATTAGTGAGCGGTTGAAAGCAGAGCAGGATGAAATTCTAAAACAGGAGGCCGAAGTAAACGAAAAGCAAATTATAAAGCTGCAAACCGAAAAGCTTCAGGCAGAGCTGGCCTCCAAAAATAGAGAACTTGCCAACTCGGCCATGACCTTGGTTTATAAAAATGAGCTGCTTCAAAAACTGAGTGATGAAATTACCAAGCTGAAAGATGAGAATGGCAAGAAGCTTTCAGACGATCAGACTAAAAAAATTCAAAAGGTAATTAACGATGGAATGAATGATGAGCGGGATTGGCATTTATTCGAAAACAGCTTTAATGAGGCCCATGAAAGTTTCTTCAAAAAGCTTAAAGCACAACATCCGGATTTGGTACCGAACGACCTGAAGCTTTGTGCCTATCTGCGGATGAACATGAGCAGTAAAGAGATGTCGTCATTGCTAAATATTAGCCTAAGAGGTGTGGAAATTCGCCGCTATCGCTTGCGTAAAAAACTGGAAGTACCACACGATAAAAACCTAACTGAATTCTTAATGGAATTGTAACTTCAAAGAAGAAAACTAAGCCGAAACATCGTCGGGAACGTTTGCATAAAAACGATATTCTTTAGAATTTCAAACATCGGATGGTTAAAAACACTACATCATTACCTCTCATAACTATTTTTTTACCCCTACAAAAGCCTTAGTGTAACTTACACACTTAACTCGGGTAATTAATTAGTTACAAAGCTTAAAAATTGCCTTTTTGGCCCAAAATGCTAATTGGTTTTCCTCTGAAAAAACTTCTCTTATAAAAATGATGTATTAATGTTGAGGTAAAAGCACTTGCACAACCAAAAAAACAACCCCACATTTATCCTATCAATTAAACTAAATTTTTAATAAGCATGAAAAGAATTTTTACAAGAATTTCTGTTCTGGCCGTATTTCTTTTACTCGCAATTAACGTAGCGTTTGCGCAAAACATCACTGTAAAAGGTGTGGTAACAGATGGAGGTGATAAAACTCCGTTACCTGGCGTAACTATCTTAATTAAAGGAGCACAAGGAGGCACTCAAACAGATGCAAATGGTAACTACTCCATCAGTGTACCATCTACAGCAACATTAGTCTTTAATTTTGTAGGCTATACTGCCCAAGAGCAAGCAGTTGGCAACCGAACAACTATTAATGTAGCATTAGCTTCAAGTACACAACAGTTAGATCAAGTTGTGGTTGTGGGTTACGGTACACAAAGGAAAATCGATGTTACCGGATCGGTAGCCACAGTTAAAGGCGAAGATATATCAAAGCAAGCTTCGGTAAATCCCGTAAGTGCTTTGCAAGGTAAAGTTGCTGGTGTTTCTATAACCAACAACGGTGCTCCGGGTTCGTCTCCACAAATTACGATTCGTGGTACTGGAACAGTTTATGGCAATACTGGTGTTCTATACGTTGTCGATGGTGTATGGTATGATGAGATTAGCTTCTTAAACCCGGCCGACATCGAGAATATTAGCATTTTGAAAGATGCGTCTTCTCAATCTATCTACGGTATCAGAGCAGCAAATGGTGTTGTTTTGGTAACCACAAAGAGAGGTAAAACTGGCGAACCTAGCATAGCTTATAATGGCTCTATCGGTTATAAGGCTGTAACTAACCAAGTTGAAATGGCTAATGCAACAGAATATGCAACCATTATTAACGAACTATCTGCATCTAACGGCGCCAATCCGTTGTTTGCTAACCCGTCTTCATTTGGTACTGGTACAAACTGGTACAATCAAGCATTTAGAAATGCTTTACAAACGAATCATCAAATCTCAGTAAATGGTGGAACGGAGAAAACAACTTACAATTTCTCTTTAGGTTACACCAATGAGGATGGAATAGTGAAAACTCAGAACTATAAGCGTTATACAGCTAAATTATCTAATGATTTTCAAGTTTTAAAACCTTTAAAAATCGGGTATACCGTTTCGGGTACAGCTATTAACACAAACGACATAAACGATGGTATATTTCGTCAGCTCTACACAGCAGGACCAGTAGTTCCTGTTTATTATGCTGATGGAACTTATGGTGATGCGAATGATTTTAGCTTAGGTGGTGGAAACAATTTCAATCCACAGGTTACTTTAGATTATTTTAATCAGAAATCTAAAAACTATAGAATGAATGGAAATGTTTATGCCGAATTGACGTTTGCCAAAAACTTTACCTTTAAAACTAGCGCTGGCGGAGATTTTGGCCAGAATGAGGTAAGAGCATACACACCAGTATATGCAGCAACACAAGGGCAGAGAACAACACAAAGCACATTAGAAATAAAAAGAAATGAAACAAGAAACTGGATTTTAGAAAACACCTTAACGTACAAAAATACGTTTGGCAATCACAACATCACAGCTTTAATCGGAACAACAGCGCAACGAAGAAAATCTTACTTCATTAATTCGAAAGCTTTTGATGTTCCCTATTCAAGTGATGGTGACTTATATCTAGCTCTAGGAACTGCGGCCACACGTACTGTATTAGACGGTGGAAGTTTATCAACTTCAGCTTCTTACTTTGGTCGCGTTAATTATTCTTATAAAGATAAATATCTGTTAAATGCGACAATTCGTAGAGACGGAGCATCTCAATTTTTTGGGGGAGGCGATTTATGGGGTAATTTCCCAGCAGTTGGAGCAGGTTGGGTAATCAGCAATGAAGATTTCATGAAAGATCAAAAAGTTGTTAATTACCTAAAATTAAAAGGATCTTGGGGTAAAGTAGGCAACGCAGGTGTTCCAATTAACCCAACTACGCTCACCGTATCTCAAGGTGGTGATTTAGTAGCCTTTTTTAACGGAGTTGGATATACTGGCGCAAACATCAACTCATTGGTTCCTTCTTTTCTAAATTGGGAGCGGACAACGGGCACAGATGTTGGTATTGAAGCAAGATTTTTGGATAATCGTTTAAGCATTGAAACAGGTATCTATAATAAAAAAACTGAACAAGCCATTTTTGAAATTCCAGTTTTAAGTTCTATCGGAACGGCATCGGGATCATTAATTGGTAACCAGGCAGATTTTCAAAATAGAGGATTTGAATTTTTAGCAACATTTACTGATAAATCAAAAGGCGGTTTTGGATATTCAATTAGTGGGAATATCGGAATTAACAACAATAAAGTTATATCTGTGGTAACTGGTTTAAATCCAATTTATGCAGGTGGTGCTGGAATAGCTAATGGTGCGTTAGCAACACGTACAATTCAAGGTGGTGCAATTGGAGAATTCTTCGGTTACGATGTAGCTGGAATATTTCAAAATAACGCTGAAGTTGCTGCATCAGCACAAAAAACAGCCAAGCCAGGTGATTTTAGATATGTAGATCAAAACGGTGATGGAATTATTGATGGTAAAGACCGTATTGTTTTAGGTAACCCTAATCCTAAATTCAGTTATGGTTTAAATACGTCGTTCAACTATAAGAACTTCGATATGTCATTAGACATACAAGGAGTGGCTGGCGTGGACGTATTTAATGCAAATGTTGCGTATCGTTTTGGTAACGAAAACTTTAGCAAAGACTTTTACGATAACAGATGGCAAGGACCTGGCACTTCAACCACCTATCCTTCTGCTGCTGTAGGTTCAACTGCAAATGCTGCCCCTAATTCATTTTATGTTGAAGACGGTTCATACATTCGTTTAAGAAATATTCAATTGGGATATGCTTTGCCATCAATGTTAATGAGCAAATGGAAAATGCAAAGAATAAGAGTTTTTGTTGATGCGCAAAATGCTGTGAATCTTTTTGGATATAAAGGCTTCACTCCTGAAATTGGAGGAACGCCAACAAATGCAGGAATTGATGCAAGCGTTTATCCTTTATCAGCTACTTATAGATTAGGTCTTCAAGTTACTTTCTAATAAAAATAGCCATGAAATTAAATAATAAAAATAATTATATACAAAAGATTGGACTTGTTGCGCTATGCACAAGTCTATTCGCACTGCCTGCATGTAAGAAAAGTTTTTTAGATGTAGATCCACAAGCACAGCAACCTGCTATTACATTTTGGAAAACTCAAGATGATGCAACTAAAGCTGTTAATTCAATCTATGGTATACTGCGAGCCAATGATAATACAGGATTTCCAGCAATAGCCATAGAAAGCGTTGGTGGTGATGACGCAGAAAAAGGCAGTGATCCAAATGATGCGAGTTACTACAACAGTTACGACGATTTTAGTGTTTCTTCCACTGAAGGTCAGTTACAGGGATTTTGGAATGGTCAGTACAAAAACATTAATTTATGTAACCAAGTCTTAGATAACATCCCTGCAATTAGTATGGATGCAGGCCTGAAAGCTAGATATCTTGCAGAAGCAAAATTTGTTCGTGCTTACTCTTACTTTCGGTTAGTAAGAGCCTATGGTGACGTACCTTTGCGTTTAAATGTTCCTAAAGATGCCTCAGAATTTAATATTCCTAGGACACCAAAAGCACAAGTTTATGCTGCCATTGAGAAAGATTTGGATGATGCCGCCGCTGTGTTACCTCAAACTTATCCAGCAGCTGATTTAGGAAGAGCTACCAAAGGCGCAGCTCTTGCATTACATGCTAAAGTGGCGATGTACCAACAAAAATGGGCTGATGTTCTTAGCCTAACAAATACTGTGATGACTATGGGTTACAGCTTATTTCCTAATTACGAGCAAAGCTTTCGCCTAAATAATGAGAATAATGTGGAATCAATATTTGAAATCCAATGTGAAATTATTCCAACTATTGATGGCTCAGCTACATCTCAATATAGCCAAATACAAGGCGTTAGAGGCACATTAGGTGGTTATGGCTTGAATGTTCCTACAGCAACTTTAGCTGCTGCATATGAGCCTGGCGATGTAAGAAGAGATGCAACTATCATCTTTAGAGGAGAAACGACGCCTCAAGGTGATGCCATTCCTGTTACAGTTCCAAATCCGATGTATAGCCAAAAACCATATGTACCTTTCAATTTAATTAATTCAAGCTACAACCAAGGTGCTCAACAAAATGTACGGGTGATCCGCTTTGCAGAGGTTTTGTTAATGAATGCTGAGGCAGCAAACGAACAAGGAAATCCAACTTTAGCTAAAACATCACTAAATCGTGTACGAGCCCGTGCAAGAGGAGGTGTTGCTGGAGTGCTTCCTGATGTTACATCAACAGACAAAGAAGCAATTCGTCAAGCTATTTGGAAAGAAAGATTTGTCGAATTAGCAATGGAGTATGATCGCTACTTTGATGTTATTCGCCAAGGTCGTGGAACTGCAGTATTTGGCCCTAAAGGATGGAAAGCTGGCAAAAATGAAGTTTGGCCAATTCCTTCAAACGAAATCGATAAAAGCGCAGGAACTTTAACTCAAAACCCAGGTTATTAATCGCTTAATTTTAAGACAAATGAAAACAAAATATTTTTTATTAATAGCAATCACAACTTTAGGCTTGTCATCATGCCAAAAAGAATTTGATCCGACTAGCTATGCTCCACCTTTAAACATTGGAGGATACACCAACTCGAAACAAATCGCCACAAGTAATTTAGTTGCCTACTGGGCATTCGATGGTAGCTTAATTGATAGCATATCGAATACTGCTGGTGTAAACACAGGAACTAGTTTCACTATGGGAATTAAAGGACAGTCTCTACAAGGTGGCATTGACAAGTATGCTTTAAGTGCTCCATCTACCAAGATTACAAGTTTAAAAAGTTTTACGTTAACAGAATGGGTAAATACAGCTGCCCCAACTACTGGAATTATTGGGCTTTTCAGTCTATCTAATAAATCGCAGTTCTGGGGTAACTTAGAAGTATTTATTGAAAATGGAAGCACTAACGATAATGCAACAATAAAAGTAGTATTTACAAATAATGGAACTGGCGATAAAACTTACACTGTTAGTAATGTAGCTAACTTTTTTGGTAAATGGAATGCATTTTCTGTTTCTTATGATGAAACTACCTCTATGGTAAAAGTATATGTAAATGGTTCTAGGCTCAGCGCTGGAAAACTAGATGGAATAACCGGGCCGCTAAATTTTGTGAATTCTGGAAATTTAGTTTTTGGTACAGTTCAATTTATGACAACACCTAGCCAAACAACAAGCCATTCAAAAGAGCCTTGGGCAAACTTTCTAACTGGTCAATTAGATGAGGTCAAAATTTACAACAAAGCCTTAACCGATGATGAGGTTGGCTATCTAGCTAAACTAGAAGGTAGAGGAAAATAACATTCTTAATCCTAACTAGGCACATATAAAAGGGCTGCCGTTTGGCAGCCTTTTTTTTAACTATCCTCAAATGAAAAAAATTTACTTATATATTTTAGCACTTTCTATTTTTTTCTTCTCCTGTAAAAAAGGTGGATCATCAGATCCCATTATTGATCCTGTTACTCCCCCATCAACTTTTTCTTTTTCCGATTTGAAAGTAAATGGCACTTTCAATGGCTTTACTTACTTTGGTTTAAATAATGTTCCCATTATTAAAATCACCTTTTCATCTCCCATTAATCTTACTTCCGTTAGTGGAAATATTACCTTAACAGATGCTGCTGGAAACTCAGCTGCATTTATACCAACTTTAGAGAATAACGATAATACCGTTGTGATAACGCCTTCGGCTTTGCAACCTATTACAAAATATATTTTAACTGTTAATACTGGCTTATTATCCAAAACTAACAACAAACTGCAAAGCAGTATTGCCGTTAACTTAATAACAGCGGTTGACGATACCGACAAATTTCCCCGCATTAGCGATGATGAACTTTTAACCCTTGTTCAAAAGCAAACATTTAAATATTTCTGGGATTTCGGCCACCCGACAAGTGGTTTGGCCAGAGAAAGGAATACATCAGGCAATACCGTTACTTCGGGAGGTTCCGGCTTCGGCATTATGGCACTGGTTACTGGGATAAACCGCAACTTTATTAGCAGAACTGATGGTTTAGCCCGCATGCAAAAAATCGTAGCTTTCTTAAAAACTGCTGAGCGCTTTCACGGTGCTTATCCGCATTGGTTAGATGGAAATACCGGAAAAGTAATTCCCTTTAGCACAAAAGACAATGGTGGCGACCTGGTAGAAACTTCATTTCTAATGGCTGGTTTAATTACGGCTCGTCAATACTTCAGCGGCACAGATGCAGCTGAAACTAATTTACGAAACGACATCAACACTATTTATAATGGCGTAGAGTGGAACTGGTACAGAAAAGATAACAGCGCCACACTCTACTGGCATTGGAGTCCAAATTATGGATGGGATATGAACCTACCGATCAAAGGCTGGAACGAATGTTTAATTACCTATGTAATGGCAGCAGCGTCGCCTACTTACTCTATTCCAAAATCAGTTTATGATAGCGGCTGGGCTCAAAACGGATCCATGAAAAATGGCAACACGTATTATGGTGTCCAACTTCCACTAGGTCCTGCAAATGGTGGGCCTATGTTTTTTTCACATTATTCGTTCATGGGGATCAATCCGAATGGGTTAACAGATGCTTATGCTAATTACGAAACGCAAACTAAAGCACATACTTTAATCAATTACAATTACTGCAAAGCAAATCCGCAAGCCAATTATGGCTATGGAGAAAATTGCTGGGGTTTAACGGCAAGTGATATTCAAGGAGGATATACTGCGAGTTCGCCAACAAATGATGTTGGAACCATAGCTCCTACTGCTGCACTAGCATCTATGGCCTATACACCAACAGAATCTATGCAGGCTTTAAAATTTTTCTACTACAAGCTTGGAAACAAAACTTGGGGAGAATATGGCTTCTACGATGCCTTCTCGCTAAAAGACCAATGGTTTGCCTCCTCTACGCTAGCTATTGACCAAGGCCCAATAGTGGTGATGATTGAAAATTATAGAACAAAATTAATCTGGAATCTATTTATGAGTGCACCTGAGGTAAAAGCAGGCATGAAAAGTTTAGGTTTCAGTAGTCCCAACCTTTAGCATTTTACATTCCTAATGAAACTTACATTCCGCAACTTACTTCTCGTATCTGTTATCGCAATTTCCTTTTCGTCTTGTGCGCAACAAGTAAGTAAACCCTATAACCCCGATTTAACCATCAAAAAAGGCTTATCTGATGAGCAGTTGCTAGATCTTGTTCAGAAGCAGACATTTCAATACTTCTGGGATGGCGCCGAACCTACTTCAGGTGCAGGTAGGGAGCGTTATCACGCCGATGAAATTTATCCAGACAACGATAAAAGTACTGTAGCTACAGGAGCCACAGGTTTTGGTTTAATGGCCATTTTAAGTGGAATAGACAGAGGTTATGTAACCAAAAAAGAGGGCCTGGATCGACTAAATAAAATTTTAGATTTTCTGACTAAAGCAGATCGTTTCCATGGGGCATGGTCGCATTGGATTTATGGCGAAACCGGAAAAGTAAAACCCTTTGGTAAAAAAGACAATGGCGGCGATTTGGTTGAAACCTCATTTGTTGCGCAAGCTCTAATTTGTATTGATGCATATTATAAAAATGGCAATGCCGAAGAAAAAGCGGTGGCTCAAAAAGCAGATCAACTTTGGAAAGGAATTGATTTCAACTGGTACCGTAAGGGCGGGCAAAATGTGCTTTACTGGCACTGGTCGCCAGAATATAACTGGGAAATGAATTTTCCTGTTCAAGGCTACAACGAGTGTTTGATTATGTATGTGCTTGCAGCATCTTCGCCTACGCACACAGTTCCTGCCGAAGTTTACCACGAAGGTTGGGCAGCAAAAGGTAAAATCAAAGATAATTTTGAGGTTTACGGACACCCTTTTACGATGTATTACCAGGGACAAAAAAAATCAGTTGGACCGCTTTTTTGGGCGCATTATTCATACCTGGGATTAAATCCTAATGGGTTGAGAGACCAGTATGCCAATTATTGGGAAAACAATGTAAACCATACGCTGGCCATTCACGATTATTGTGTAGCTAACCCAAAAGGATTCAAAGGTTACGGTGAAAACAACTGGGGATTAACGGCAAGTTATTCGGTTAAAGGTTATGCAGCTCATAATCCACAAGAAGATTTTGGGGTGATCTCCCCTACCGCAGCCATTTCGTCAATTCCATACACACCAAAAGAATCAATGAAAGTCATCCGTCATTTATATGAAAATTTAGGAGATAAAGTTTGGGGCAAATATGGTTTCTACGATGCGTTTTCAGAAACGGATAATTGGTATCCAAAAAGATATTTAGGCATTGATCAAGGCCCGATGGTGGTGATGATCGAAAATTATAGATCAGGTTTACTTTGGAAGCTATTTATGAGTAATTCTGATGTACAAAAAGGGTTGACGAAATTGGGATTTGAAAGTTCGGAGATAAAATAATTCATTATTGCGTTTGAAGTTTAAAGCATGAAAAAAACGATACTTACAATCTTCTTTTTAACCTTCTTTCTGGCATCATTCGCTCAGAAGCAAAAAACCTATTGCAACCCTATCAATGTTGATTATGGTTACACTCCTTTTGAATCTTTTACCGAATGGGGCAAACATAGAGCAACGGCCGATCCGGTTATTGTGAATTACAAGGGCGAATATCTGCTGTTTAGTACCAATCAATGGGGTTACTGGCACAGTTCGGATATGTTGAACTGGAAATTTATAGAACGCAAATTTCTTCGCCCCTGGAATAAAACGAAAGATGAACTTTGCGCTCCGGGAGTGGGTATTATTGGTGATACAGTCGTAGTTTTCGGCAGTACTTACACCAAAAATTTTACGCTTTGGGGAAGCACAGATCCACTAGGCAATAAATGGTTTCCATTGGTTGATTCCTTGGAAATTGGTGGCTGGGATCCTGCATTTTTTACTGATGATGATGGAAAATTTTACATGTACAATGGCAGTAGTAATAATTATCCGATGTATGGCGTAGAACTCGATCGAAAAACATTTCAACCAAAAGGCACACGTATGCCGATGTATTTACTAGAAAGCTGGCGATATGGTTGGCAACGTTTTGGTGAATATATGGATAACACTTTCCTCGATCCTTTTGCCGAGGGCGCTTGGATGACCAAACACAATGGAAAATACTATTTTCAATATGGCGCTCCGGGAACAGAATTTAGTGGCTATTCAGATGGCGTGGTAGTGGGTACAAAGCCACTTTTTTACGATTCGCAGTTTACACCACAATCCGATCCGCTGAGCTATAAAGGTGGTGGATTTTCCCGAGGTGCTGGTCATGGAGCAACCTTTCAGGATAACAGCAAAAATTATTGGCACATCTCTACCAGTATCATTTGTGTAAAAAATACATGGGAACGCAGAATGGGAATTTGGCCAACCGGTTTCGATAAGGATGATGTCATGTGGACGAATACGGCTTTTGGTGATTATCCGCTTTATCTCCCATCAGAAAGAAAAGAAAATGGACCAGCGGGGCCAGGCTGGATGCTCATCAATTATAAAAAACCAGTAACGGTTTCTTCGACACTTGGAGCTTTCAATGCTAATAATGCTGTTGATGAAAGTATAAAGACCTATTGGAGTGCCAAAACGGCTAACAATGGGGAGTGGATTCAAACCGATTTAGGAAGCTTAGCCACAGTAAACGCTATCCAAATAAACTATGCCGATCAAGATGCTGAATTTATCGGCAAGCACATCGGCATTTACCACCAATATAAAATCCTTTCATCAACTGATGGTAAAAACTGGACAACGTTAGTGGATAAAAGTCAGAATAAAACTGATGTTCCCCATGATTATATCGAGTTGGAAAAACCTGTTAAAACACGATATATCAAGATGGTGAATATCCACATGCCAACCGGGAAATTTGCCATTAGCGGCCTCCGCGTTTTTGGAAATGGAAACGGCGAAAAACCTTCAGAAGTTAGAAACCTAATTGTACTCAGAACAGAGAAAGACAAGCGCAGTGCTTACATTAAGTGGCAACCTGTTGATAATGCATTTGCGTATAATTTGTATTACGGCACAGCTCCAGATAAATTGTATAACTGCATTATGGTGCATGATTTCAACGAGTATTGGTTTAAAGCGATGGACAGCCAAAAGGCTTATTATTTTTCTATTGAAGCTATAAATGAAAATGGCGTTTCAGCCAAAAGCAAAGTGAAGAAAGTGGACTAAATTTTAAAAGCATAAAACACATATATAATGAAACCATCATGATTTTGCCAGTCACAAACACTAGTGAGTAAAATCATGATAGCTTCATAACCATTGAAAACAAATTTACACATATGAAAAAAGTGAAAATCCTAGTTGTTTTTTTAACATCCTTAGCCCTGAATATTTCAGCGCAAACCAAAAAACCGATATCTCCTGAAGAGGCCAAGATGAATACTTTCATCAGCAACCTGATGGCTAAGATGACTGTCGACGAAAAAATCGGGCAGCTCAACTTGCCTAGTTCTGGCGATATTACCACTGGGCAGGCGAATAGTAGCGATATCGGAAAAAAGATTAAAGACGGCCAGGTGGGTGGTTTGTTCAATATAAAAGGCGTTGATAAAATTAAAGCGGTACAAAAAGTTGCCGTTGAAGACAGCAGGTTGAAAATTCCATTACTTTTCGGGATGGATGTGATTCACGGTTACAATACCGTTTTTCCAATTCCATTGGGCATGAGCGCAACCTGGAATATGACAGCAGTAGAAAAATCGGCAAGGGTTGCAGCTATCGAAGCAAGCGCCAGTGGCATCAACTGGACCTTCTCTCCTATGGTTGATATTTCCCGCGACCCACGTTGGGGAAGAATTTCTGAAGGCAGTGGCGAAGATGCTTATTTAGGGTCTAAAATTGCCGCTGCTATGGTAAAAGGTTATCAAGGTAAGTTGCAAGCAAATAATGAAATATTGGCTTGCGTTAAACACTATGCATTGTATGGAGCGGCAGAAGCGGGTAGAGATTACAACACCACAGATATGAGTAAGGTGCGCATGTATAACGAATATTTCCCGCCGTACAAAGCTGCGGTAGATGCAGGTGCAGCAAGTATTATGGCCTCTTTTAATGAGGTTGATGGTATTCCAGCGACAGGAAGCAAATGGCTAATGACTGATGTGTTGCGCAACCAATGGGGTTTCAAAGGTTTCGTCGTTACGGATTATACGGGCATCCCTGAAATGATTGCGCATGGTATGGGCGATTTACAAACCGTTTCTGCTTTGGCCATGAATGCTGGTATCGATATGGATATGGTTGGAGAAGGTTTCCTTGGAACATTAAAAAAATCACTTGCCGAGAAAAAAGTAAGCATCAATGAAATAAACAGGGCTTGTCGTTTAATCCTTCAAGCTAAATATAAGTTGGGTTTGTTTACTGACCCTTACAAATTTTGCGATCCAACAAGAGCTGAAAAAGAGGTGTTCAATGCAGAAAACCGCCAGATAGCCCGTGAAATTTCAGCCGAAAGTTTTGTTTTATTAAAAAACAACAATAACCTGCTTCCACTTAAAAAAACCGGCACTATTGGTTTAATCGGTCCTTTGGCTGATAATACGGCGAATATGTATGGTACCTGGAGCGTTGCGGCTTTGTTCGATCAATCGGTAACGGTGTTGCAAGGTTTAAAAAATGCTTTGGGTAATGATGCTAAAATTTTAACGGCTCGTGGCTCAAACTTTTTAGCCGATTCTGTTGCCGAACACCGCTATGTTAACGTTCACAATCCAACCTACAAACGCGATGCGAGATCAGAAGAAGAAATGATCAAGGAGGCCGTGAGAGTTGCCGAAAAATCAGATGTGGTAATTGCCACTATGGGTGAAGGATCTGAATTTACCGGTGAGGCCAGTAGCGTTACCGACATTCAAATTCCAGAAACTCAGAAAAACCTTTTAAAAGCTTTGGCAAAAACAGGAAAACCAATTGTGTTGGTATTGTTTACTGGTCGCCCGTTGGCATTGAAATGGGAGCAGGAAAATATCCCTGCAATTTTAAACGTTTGGTTTCCTGGCAGCGAAGCTGGAAATTCTATCGCCGATGCTCTTTTTGGAAAAGTAAATCCTTCGGGTAAATTAAGTGCAACTTTCCCTCAAAATGTGGGTCAGGTGCCGCTTTATTATGCCCACAAAAACACTGGTCGCCCTTTGGCAGAAGGCAAATGGTTCGAGAAATTCCGTTCTAATTATCTAGATGTGAGCAACGATCCTTTATATCCATTTGGTTTTGGTTTAAGCTACACCACTTTCAATTACAGCGATGTTAAACTGAGCTCGAATACCTTAACCAAAGGCAAATCGATTACAGCTTCTGTAACCTTAAGCAATACTGGTAAATATGATGGCAAAGAAGTTGTTCAACTTTATATTCGCGATTTGGTTGGAAGCATTACCCGTCCGGTTAAAGAATTGAAAGGTTTCCAGAAAGTGAATTTAAAAGCGGGTGAAAGCAAGACAATATCTTTCAATATCTCAGAAAATGATTTGAAGTTTTACAATTCTGACTTAAAATTTGTAGCTGAACCTGGAGAATTCCAGGTGTTTATCGGCACAAATTCCAGAGATGTAAAAGCAGCATCGTTTACATTAAAATAATCAAGGTTAGGTTTGATTATGAGCCCTGCACTATTGTAAAATAGGCAGGGTTTTTTATTTTTGCTAGATGAAGAATATTTTTCTAACCATCTTTTTGCTCCTTGCAACGATCGTTTTAAATGCTCAGGATTTAAAAAAATATGATCGTGGCAGTTTTATCAAAGGAAGGGATTCGATCTATTACAGAATCCTTTTTCCAGAAAATTTCAACCCTAAACAGAAGTACCCGATATTATTTGTATTGCATGGGCGTGGAGAAAGCGGCAATGACAACGAGAAACAACTGACACACGGGGCGAAATTATTTCTAAACGAAGGTATAAGGCGAAACTTCCCCGCTATCATCGTATTTCCACAGTGCCCGGCTGATAGCTATTGGGCAAACGTAAACATCACTACAAACGATAAGGGCAAAAGGAATTTTAGCTTCATTGAAAATGGAAAACCGACAAAAGCCATGCATGCTCTACAGGGAATGGTAAAGAATTTCTTAAAAAAACCCTTTGTAAATAAGGAGCAGGTTTATGTAGGCGGCCTATCCATGGGAGGTATGGGAACTTATGAACTATTGAGAAGAAAGCGAAACACCTTTGCTGCTGCTTTTGCCATTTGCGGTGGCGATAACACCAACAATATTAAGAAATACAAAAATATTCCTTTATGGATTTTTCATGGTGGAAAAGATGATATCGTTGATCCGGCATTTTCTATGGCGATTGCCGAAAGGCTAAAAGTAGTTGGTAAAGAGGTAAAATTTACGCTCTATCCAAATGCAAACCATAACAGCTGGGATAGCGCATTCGCTGAACCAAATTTGTTGCCCTGGTTGTTTGGGCATCAGAAGGATTAGGAAAATTAATCCATCGTCATCCCGACCGGAGTGCAACGTAGCGGAGAGATCTTTTCCATCTGTTTTCTGTTCAGGGATTTTGCGGCTTCGCTCTAAAGGACGGTTGAGGTTACTATGGAGATCAGAAAAACAAAAGGCTTGAAGAATAAAATCTTCAAGCCTTTTGTTTTCATATTTGAAAATCCTTACTCCGCCATATTATGATAAACCGCCTGTACGTCATCATCTTCCTCTAACTTATCAATCAACTTCATTACGTCAGCAGCTTGCTCTTCTGTAACTTCGTGGTGCGATAATGCGATACGCTCTAGTTTAGAGCTTTTCAGTTCAATCCCTTTTTCTTCCAAAGCTTTTTGCAAAGAACCAAAATTCTCGAAAGCACCTTGTGCTACGGCGATATCGTTTCCTTCCTCATCAGCTTCTACATATAATTCTTCCAAGCCCGCATCAATTAATTCAAATTCTAATTCTTCCAAATCCAAACCTTCTGCAGGTACAAAACGGAAAATAGATTTGCGGTTGAAAATAAAATCTAATGAACCAGTTTTACCTAAAGAACCGTCGGTTTTATTGAAATAACTCCGAACATTTGCAACGGTACGGTTGGTATTATCGGTAGCGGTTTCAATTAGAACAGCTACCCCATGAGGCGCATAACCTTCATACACAATTTCTTCGTAATTGGCCATCGATTTATCGGATGCCCGCTTAATAGCCGCCTCCACCCTATCTTTTGGCATGTTTACCGCCTTTGCATTTTGCATTGCAGTACGCAAGCGAGAGTTTGTTTCAGGATGAGGTCCTGATTCTTTCACCGCCATCACGATATCTTTACCAATACGCGTAAACTGAACCGCCATTTTGGCCCAACGCTTAAACTTTCTTTCTTTTCTAAATTCGAATGCTCTTCCCATTTTTAGTATCAAGTATTGAGGATCAGGTATAAGGAATGGGGTTAAAACACCCTAACCTTCCACCTTAAACCACCTACCTTATTTTTTTAAATTATTTAACATATCGGTTGTCAGTTTCGATAAATCGAACTCCGGTTTCCATCCCCAATCTTTTGCTGCAGTACTATCATCAATTGAACGTGGCCAACTATTTGCAATTTGCTGCCTAGGATCAGTTTCGGATGTGTAAGTTAAGGTAAAATCCGGAATATGTTTTCTGATTTCTGCTGCCAAAATTTCTGGCGTAAAACTTACCCCACCAAAGTTATAACTGCTACGAACCGTAATCTGATCTGATGGAGCATCCATCAATTCTATCGTTCCGCGGATTGCATCATCCATATACATCATTGGCAATTCGGTACCCGCATTTAAGAAACTTTGATAACTTCCTTTTTTTAATGCATCATGAAAAATATGAATAGCATAATCTGTTGTTCCACCACCTGGAGCAGCTTTCCAGCTAATTAATCCAGGATAACGGATACTGCGCACATCCAAACCATATTTTTGGTTATAATATTCGCACCAGCGTTCTCCTGCCAGTTTACTTATTCCATATACCGTGTTCGGGTCCATCACACAATATTGATTCGTGTTATCCTTTGGAGAATTTGGTCCGAAAACAGCTATTGAACTTGGCCAGTAAACCTTTGCTACTTTATATTCTAACGCTAAATCTAACACATTTAAAAGCCCATTCATATTCAAATCCCAGGCTAACTTCGGGTTTTGCTCACCAGTTGCTGATAATAGCGCAGCTAAAAGATAAACCTGCGTAGGTTTATACTTTTTGAAAATGCCATTAATCATCTCTTTATCCAAAACGTTTACGAACTCAAAGGGCGCAGAATTTTTGATGTCGTAATCTGGTCGTCGAATATCACAAGCCACTACATGATCATCACCATAAATTTTTCTTAACATGGTAACCAATTCGGTTCCAATTTGCCCATTAGAGCCTAAAACAATAATATTTTCCTGCATAATTTTTTAGAGATTGAGCAAAGGTAAAAAAATGAGACAAAAGGCATATAAAATATTTACGCTTAGGTGCATGCTTTAAAAAGTACAGGGTATAAATACGGAAGATTATTGCTAAATTTAATCAGAAATGGAATTTCAGAATGAAATAATTTCCTACATTTACTTCATTCCTAGCTAACCAAAACGAATTAATGACGCTCCAAGAGCCTGAAAAGTCTATCGATTTACTTGTGCGCCTAAAGCTAGGTGATAAGCAGGCTTATGAACAGATTTACTTCACTTTTAGTAAAGAACTGTTATATGCAGCCTTTAAAAAAACTGGTGATAAGGTTGTAGCGGAAGAGTTAGTGCAAAATATTTTTATCTCCCTTTGGGAAAAACGACAAGATCTACAAATCAAAAACCTCCAGGCTTATCTTTTTGGTGCTTTAAAGCTAAGTGTAATTAACCATGTACGTAGTTTGGTGATGGAAAATAAATACATGGAGTACCAAACCTTAACCTATAATGAAAATCATCAAGACACGGCCAATCTCGTAGATCTGCATGATCTATCATCAATTATAGAAGAAGGCATTAATTCATTGCCAGAAAAAACCCAGGAAGTATTCCGTTTAAGTCGTTACCAGCACCAATCCGTAAAGGATATTTCCACTGACCTAAATATATCTGAAAAGGCGGTGGAATACCATATTACCCGCTCTATTAAAAGAATTAAAGAATATATTAAAAATTTTTACCTCTTTTTTTAAATTGATAATCAACAAGTTATAATTATTATTTATTTTTTTATGATGATGCGTTAGGGATACTGGCTTGTTATGTTACTTGTATAATATAGAGCCAAATATTTCCTTATGAACCAGAAATCATTCAACGATTTACTCCTCCGTTATCAAAACGGAAACTGCACCGATGCCGAAAAGCTTTGGGTAGACAAATGGTATCATAATTTAAACAATAAAAGTTACAACGACCTTTCTTCGAGCGAGCTTGATGAAATGCAGGATAAAATCTGGCTCAACATCAACCACTCCGACGAAAAGCAAATTGATACACTAAAAGTGAAAAGGTTATGGCCAAAATTTGCAATAGCTGCTTCAATCATGATCGCTTTTTTTCTTGGGGGTTTATATCTTTATAATTATAACCCTACTGAACAGGCCTTTATCAATGAAAATGGCGATATAGCGCTGATTAGCAAAACAAACAACACAAACAGGTTAATGGATATAAAGCTTAGCGATGAAAGTGTAGTAACACTTAAGCCTAATGCTAATATCTTGTACCCAGAGGTTTTTGCCGACAATAAGAGAACTATTTACTTAAAAGGAACGGCTTTCTTCTCGGTAAGCAAGAATCCGAAGCGCCCATTTTATGTTTATAATCAAAAGCTGGTTGTTCGCGTTTTAGGAACCAGCTTTTGGGTAAAAGAATCAACCGATAAAATGCCTGCGCAAGTTGCCGTTAGAACTGGAAAAGTGCAGGTGCAAGAAAATGAGAAAAGCACATTCCTTGGTTTATCAAAAGAAAAATTAGCTCAGCCTATTTTGCTAACGCCCAATCAAAAAGGTGTATTTAGCAATCATCAGTTAAGCAAAACCCTGGTAAGTAAACCTATTCCACTGGCCGAAGCTTATAATGTACCAACAAGTTTGAGTTATAATTTCAAGGAAGAAAGTGTAAAACAAATTTTTAAAACCCTTACCGAAGCTTACGGAATTGAGATTAAAGCTGATAACGAGCAGATATCAAATTATACTTTTACCGGAGATTTGAGTAAAAAAGGGCTATATGAGCAGCTCGATTTAATCTGCGGAACCATTTCAAGCAAGTATTATATTCAAGGAACCAGCATTGTGGTTTCAAACAAAAACTAACCAAAATATATAAAATTATGAAGAAAGCAGTAACCTATTTCAGTCAGTAGCCTCCGCTACCTATCCATAATATTTTCTAAAAAACAAAGCCGACAATGTGGGGCATTGCCGGCGAGTTAAATACATTAGAATGTATTCATGGTATTTCTATGTCCAATAAATCCAATCATTTAATGAACAATAACCAAATTTATGAAAAAAAATCAACTTATTTCGCTGGCGATATATGCAATGAGAGTTTCGATTTACCAAATACTTGCAATAACTATTTTTACCTGCACTGCATTTGCCAAAAATGTCGATGCCCAGGAATTTTTAAATAAACCCATTTCGATCAAAGCCGATCAAACTGATATTAAAACCATTATTGCTAAAACGGAAATGTTAGCAAACGTAAAGTTTGTGTACAGTCCGCAATTAATAAATTCTGATAGAAAAATCTCTATCAATGTAGTTAACCAAAAACTTAAATACTTTCTTGAGAATTCGCTAAAACGTTATGACGTGGGATATAGGATAGTTAAAGATCAGATTTTGCTCTATTCTATTCCCGCTAATAACAATCTGGAGTTGCTGAAAGCCTTCGATGGTGTAGTTACCGGTAAGGTTCTAGATAGCAAAGGCAATCCAATTCCCGGCGTTTCTATAACCGTTAAAGGCAAAACAATTGGCACCACGACCGATGAAAATGGAAACTTTGCACTAAAAGGACTTACGGTTGATAGCCGCATATTAGTGGTACGTTATGTAGGCTACATTTCCAAAGAGGTAAACCTTTCGGCAGGCAATGCCGATGAAAACATTAGTATTAGCTTATCAGAAGATAATCTTCAACTCGAAAGCGTAATGGTAACAGGCGGTAATCCAAAGAAAAAACTTGAAAGTTCGGTAGCCATCACCTCTGTAAGCAATAAAGACATTACCAATAGAGCGCCATTAAACAGTACCGATTTATTAAAAGCGATACCAGGCTTAACAGTAGAAAGCACTGGTGGTGATGGACCAGGTAATGTTTGGGTACGTGGTTTTCCACAACAAGGCGGGTATATCTTTTTAGGTATCCAAGAAGATGGCTTACCACTTTTGCCAACCGGATTCAACACCAATCCCTCGGTAGATCAATACTATAAAACTGATTTAACCATCCAAAACATTGAAGCTGTAAGAGGTGGTAATGCTTCTATCATCCAAGCAAATACCCCAGGTGCAGTGGTTAATAATCTAAGTTATGTTGGGGCCGACAAACAATATGGCCAGGTTAAATTTACCACAGGATTTTCTCAAGGTTTATACCGTTTTGACGGAAACACAGGTGGAAAAATAAATGATCAGATTAAATATAACATTGGCGGCTTTTATCGTACAGATAACGGTGTTGTAGATCAAGGTTTTAATCCAGCCAACCAGGGTGGACAAATTAAAGGCAATATGACTTTTAATTTCAAAAACAACAAAGGTTTTATTCGTGTATACGGAAAGTATCTAAACGACAAGGTTCAGTTTTTATTAACCAGCTATTATCCATATGATGGAACAGGCAAGCCTACTACCTACCGCGATTATAACATGGCAACGCAATCAATCATGCCTGTACAAACGGATTGGAATTACACTGATCCTGCAACTGGCGCTCACAGCTTCAGTTTAAAAGATGGTATCCATACCAAACTGGGTTCTGCAGGTTTCCAATTTAATTATTTAACAGACGGTGGATGGCAGATTGTGAACAACTTTCGTTACCAAAATACGCATACTAACAGTACTTATACCGCACCTGCAGGTATAACCGCAAGAACATCAGCTGTTCCTTATTATTATCCAGGTGGAGCAGTGGCGCCTTTTGTTTCAGGAGATTATGTAGTAACCTCAAATGCTCAAGGCCAAATTAACAGCGATGTTCAGATTGTTAACTACTTGGATTTGAAGAAAACCATTAAAAACCACAGTTTAAACATTGGTGCAGGTATTCATCAATACAATAGAGATGATTTACGTTTTGCCTTCCGTTCATTTACCGAATTTAAAGAACACCCAAGCATTATATTACAATCGCCAACTGCGCTTGAGCGTACAATTCAAACTAAAAACACCTTTATTGGCAATACCAGAACTTTATCATTGTATGCTGGCGATGAAATAAAGATTTCAGAGCAATGGCGTTTGGATATTGGTGCGAGAATCGATAACCAGAATGTAAAGGGCGACAGGCCTTATTACGCACTAAATGCAAACGGAACAGTGAACATTGCGGCAGCGGCAAGTCCTAATATTTTAGGTTATACCGCTTACGATGAAACGTTAACAAACTGGTCTGCTTCAGTAGGTGCAAACTATAAAATAAGCACTACAGCTAGTATGTTTGCTCGTGCTACCAAAGCGTACAACGCACCAAATATTGGCGATTATAATGCATCGGCTTATAATGGCGCTAACATTAAAAAACGCCCGGTGTACTTAGGCGAAGTGGGTTTTAAATATGCTAAAAACAACCTGGCTATTTTCGCCTCTGGAAGTTATTCAGCAATCAAAAATGTTTCATTAACCATTAATGTACCAACGGTAGCAGCTGGCCAACAAGCCCTGGTTGCTTTTGGTTCTACCCGTACCTGGAGTGCAGAATATGAAATTTCATATAAAATATTTAAACCTTTAAGTTTAAGATTCACTGGTACTTTACAAGATTCGAAATATACCGATTACGAAGCCAATACTAGTGGAAACGCCGCTGTAGCAGCAGAATTCGGAAATCGCGTATACAGTTTTACTGGCAATAGAACGGAGAGGGTTCCTGTTTTAAACACGGAGTTAGGAGCTAATTACGATTTCAAAAATTTTAATCTATATGTGGCCGCAAACTATGTTGGTAGTCGTTTTACCTCGCCTAGCGAAAGCTATAAGTTACCAGGATATGTGGTAATGAAAGCTGGTGCTGGTTATAATTTCAGTAAAAAAGTGGCGATAAGATTTTGGGCAGACAACTTGTTAGATGCGAAAGTGTTGACTGAAGGTGATGTTCGTGGAGATCAGTTCAGAGATTTCTCTACCGTAACACCTGGTCAATTAATGATTGGCAGAACTTTACTTCAACGTACTTTCTGGGGATCATTGGCTTATTCATTTTAACATCCAAAGCCGGAGTTTATGCTCCGGCTTTTTAATTTAACACATCATGACAACAAGAAGATCATTTCTACAAAAGGCAGGTTTAGCAGGTGCCGCGGCATTTATAAGTCCATCAATTATTACTTCGGCATTGGCACAACCGGCTAAAATCTCGAAGATTGGCATAGGCTTGTTTACGCTAAGAGAGCAACTTACTGCCGATGTTAAAGCCACGATAGAACAGGTGGCCAAAATTGGTTATAATCAGGTAGAAACCTATTATGGATACCCCGGCAAATATGAGGTAAAAGGATTTTGGGGTTTACCAGCCAAGGATTTTAATCAATTATTGAAAGAAAATAAACTCACTTCGCCTAGCGGGCATTACAATACATCCGAATTTTTATCAAGCGGAGATGATAAAATACTTAAAACACATATTGAAGTGGCAAACAGTGTCGGACAAAAATATTTTGTTATTCCTGCCCTTCCAACTGATGTACGAACAAATGGAACTTTAGACGATTACAAAAGAATGGCTGCTAAATTTAATACTGCAGGCGAACTTTGTAAAAAGGCTGGTTTAAAATTAGCTTACCATAACCATAACTTTGAATATAAAGATCAGGGAAATGGCGCCACTGGCTACGATATTTTGTTAAATGAAACCGATGCCAACCTCGTAGGTTTTGAACTTGATATTTTCTGGGCTGTAAATGCTGGCTTAAATCCTGTAGATTTATTTAAGAAAAATCCGGGGCGTTACAAAATGTTTCATGTTAAGGATATGGATAAACAAGACAAAAGTGTTTTCGCCGAGGTAGGTTCAGGAAAAATTGATTTCAAAAGTATTTTTGCGGAGTCGAAATTGGCGGGCGTAGATTATATTTTTACCGAACAAGATTTGATTAAAAAAGACGTTTACCAAAGTATAACTGAGAGTTACAACTACGTTAAAAGCAACTTGATTTAGTCCAAGTATTCTTTTTACAAGTGAATATTACTTTTATATATAGATATTGTATAATTCACACGAAGCATAGAACAAAGAAAAACATCAAATAAACGTTAGTGAGACGGTCATAATTATCTTATTTAGAACAATTCTATGTAGTAACAATCGCATTGCAGATTGTTAAATTAAACAGTCAGATTTGATTATTACGCCATATTTTTTCTAATATTACTCATTCAACGCATAAAGAACCAATATAAAAAATATACAACGATGCACAGAAGAGAAGCACTCAAAAACGTCGCATTTTTACTTGGAGGAGCGATATCTGCAAGCACAATGGGCGTTCTATTCGAAAGTTTTACGCTCCCTGAAAACGAAAAAAACTTTGTATCATTCTCTGTTCAGGATGAAAAAATCTTTGCTGAATTTGCGAACATTATCGTGCCCACCACTAAATCATCTCCGGGTGCCAAAGCTGCTGGTTTAGGCAAATTTATCCCGATGATGATGAAGGATTGTTATCCAGCTAAAATGCAAACATCATTTGCAAAAGGCTTTGAGCAACTTCAGGAAAAAGCAATGAAAGATTTTGGGAAAAATTACATGAGCTTAAGTGTTGCAGAACGCACCAAACTAATGGTGGATTTAAGACTCATGTCTATCGCTCAAAAAGAAACCAAAGCACCTGAAAACGAAGATCTGGCTTACTTTTTTATCACAGCCAGAGATTTGACTTTACTAGGCTATTACGCTTCAGAAATTGGTTGTACACAAGCTCGTGAATACATCCTCGTTCCTGGAAGGTATGACGGAAGTGCACCATTGAAACCTGGACAAAAATCTTGGGCAACCTAATTTCTAAACTACAACAACAAAACATCATGAATTTAAATACAAATTTAAAAGCAGAAAATACTTACGATGCTATTGTTATAGGATCGGGGATTAGTGGCGGCTGGGCTGCAAAAGAACTTACCGAAAAAGGACTAAAAGTGCTCATGCTCGAAAGAGGAATGAACATTGAACACATTACCGGTTATGAAAACGCGATGAAAAGCCCTTGGGAATTTCAGCATGCAGGTAAATTAACCGAAGAACAAAAACGTACACACCCTGTACAAAAAAGGGATTATCCGTATCAGGAAGCTAATGAAAAATGGTGGGTGAACGATTTGGAATGTCCGTACACAGAGGATAAGCGTTTCGACTGGTACCGAGGTTTCCATGTTGGTGGAAAATCATTAATGTGGGGCCGTCAAAGTTATCGTTTAAGCGATCATAACTTCGAAGATAACGCAAAAGATGGTCATGGAAATGATTGGCCAGTGCGTTATAAAGAATTATCTCCATGGTATGATTACGCAGAGCGATTTGCAGGAATCAGTGGATCAAAAGAAAACTGGCCACTTTGTCCAGATGGAGAATTTCTTCCTCCAATGGATATGAACATTGTAGAAAAATCTGTTAAAAAACGTATTGAGGAAGCTTACAACAGAGAACGTATCATGATGATCGGTCGTGTAGCTAACCTTACCGTTCCGCATAAAGGCCGCGGTAATTGCCAATACAGAAATTTATGTAGCCGTGGTTGCCCTTTTGGAGCATATTTCTCTACGCAATCTTCTACCCTACCGGCAGCAATGGCTACCAAACGCTTAACGCTTAGACCATATTCTATCGTAAACCATATTATTTATGATAAGGATACAAAGAAAGCAAAAGGGGTAATGGTAATCGATGCGCAAACCAATGAAACAATGGAATTCTACGCGAAAATTGTTTTCGTTAATGGTTCTACATTGGGTACAACATTTATTTTATTAAACTCTACTTCAGATGCTCATCCAAACGGTTTGGGTAATGCAAGTGGTCAGTTAGGTCACAACTTAATGGATCACCATTTCCGTTGTGGTGCCAATGGCGAAGCAGAAGGTTTTGATGACAAATACACTTATGGCCGCCGTGCAAATGGAATATATGTTCCACGCTACCAGAACATCGGTAACGACAAACGCGATTATTTACGTGGTTTCGGTTATCAGGGCAGTGCAAACAGAAGTAACTGGCAAAGCGATGTGGCCGAATTATCATTTGGTTCAGGCTTGAAAGAGAAAATGACCAAACCAGGTAAATGGACCATGGGCTTAGGTGGTTTTGGCGAGATGTTACCTTACTACGAAAACAAAGTATACATCGATAAAACCAAGAAAGACAAGTGGGGACAGCCAGTATTAGCGATTGATTGCGAGTACAAAGAAAACGAAAAGAAAATGCGTGTTGATATGATGAATGATGCTGCTGAAATGTTAGAAAAAGCAGGATTGAAAAACATCAAAACATTCGACAACGGCTGTTATCCAGGCATGGCTATCCATGAAATGGGAACCGCTAGAATGGGCAACGATCCAAAAACTTCAGTGCTTAACAAGTGGAATCAAATGCATGAAGTGAGCAACGTTTTTGTAACAGATGGAGCTTGTATGCCATCAATTGCTTGTCAAAATCCATCCTTAACTTTTATGGCATTAACCGCCCGTGCAGCAGATTACGCTGTAAAAGAGCTAAAGAAAAATAATATATAAATTGGTTATAAGTTGTAAGTTATAGGTTTTACGTAAAACCTATAACTTACAACTTACCACTTTTTAATGATGAAGAGAAAATTAAGAATGGGCATGATAGGCGGCGGTAAAGACGCGTTTATCGGTGCTGTACATCGCCTGGCTGCGAACATGGATGGTTTAATCGAACTTTCTGCCGGAGCCTTAAGTGTAAATCCCGAAGTTGGGTACGAATCTGGAAAACTATTGTTCCTTCCGGATAACAGAATATATAGCAATTACGAAGAGATGATCAAAGCAGAAAGCGAATTGCCTGCTGATGAAAAAATTGACTTTGTAACGATTGTAACTCCGAATTTCGCACACTTTGCGCCAGCAATGATGGCCTTAGAACATGGCTTTAATGTGGTGATAGAAAAACCAATGACATTAACGTTGGAAGAAGCAAAACAGCTGAAAGCAAAGGTTGATGAAACTGGATTAACACTTTGTTTAACCCATACTTATTCTGGGTATCCAATGGTTAAGCAAGCCAAACAAATGGTTGGCGAAGGTGCTTTAGGCGAAATCAGAAAAATTATTGTTGAATATCCTCAGGGTTGGCTCAGTACTTTATCAGAAAGAGAAGGAAATGCACAAGCCGCATGGAGAACCGATCCCTCTAAAACTGGGAAAAGCGGTAGCATGGGCGACATTGGTACCCACGCTGCTCATCTTGCCGAATATATTTCTGGCTTGCAGATTACTAAAATTTGTGCCGATTTAAATATCGTTGTTCCCGGGAGAGCAATTGATGATGACGGAAACGTTTTATTGAAATTCGACAACGGATCAAACGGAGTTTTAATCGCTTCGCAAATTGCTGCTGGTGAGGAAAATGCCTTAAAAATTAAAGTATATGGCGAAAAAGGTGGATTGGAATGGCATCAAATGGAGCCAAATACGCTAATCGTAAAATGGTCTAACGCTCCCGCTCAAATTTACAGAACAGGGAACGGATACATGGGTAGTTTTGCAAAACACAACACCCGTACACCAGGTGGGCATCCAGAAGGTTACCTAGAAGCCTTTGCTAATATCTATAAAAACTTCGCCTTAACGGTAAATGCAAAACTAAATAACGAACAGCCTACTGCAGAAATGCTTGATTTTCCAAATGCTGAAGACGGAATTCGTGGAATGGCATTTATTGAAAACGTAGTAGATTCGAGTAACTCCGATCAGAAATGGTGGGATTATAAAATTTAAAATTGAGCATGACAACTTTAAAAGGACCAGGAGTATTTTTAGCGCAATTTATTAGTGATGAAGCGCCCTTCAATTCTTTGGATAATATTTGCCAATGGGCTGCCGGGCTAGGATTTAAAGGTATTCAAATGCCTACTTTGGATGCCAGATTTATCGATCTTCAAAAAGCTGCAGAAAGTAAAACATATGCTGATGAGCTGAAAGGTACTATTGCTTCTTATGGTTTAGAAATCACAGAACTTTCCACTCACTTGCAAGGTCAGTTGGTGGCTGTGCACCCGGCATACAATGATTTATTCGATGCTTTTGCTCCGAAAGAAGTTCATGGCAATGCAAAAGCCAGAACCGAATGGGCAGTTCAACAAATGAAATATGCAGCTAAAGCTTCGCAAAACCTAGGTTTAAATGCACATGCTACATTTAGCGGTTCTTTGCTGTGGCAATATTTTCACCCATGGCCACAAAGGCCTGCCGGTTTAGTAGAAGAAGGATTTGCAGAATTGGCAAAGCGATGGACACCAATATTGAACGAGTTTGACAATTGCGGGGTTGATGTTTGTTATGAAATTCATCCTGGCGAAGATTTATTTGATGGAGAAACTTACGAAATGTTCCTTGCCGCGGTAAATAATCATCCTCGGGCATGCTTATTGTATGATCCATCTCACTTTGTGTTACAGCAATTGGATTACATTCAGTACATTGATTTTTATCATGAAAGAATTAAAGCCTTTCATGTTAAAGATGCCGAGTTTAATCCGACAGGTAAACAGGGTACTTTTGGTGGATACCAGAGTTGGGCCAACCGAGCCGGTAGATATCGTTCTCCTGGCGATGGCCAAGTTGATTTTAAAACCATTTTCAGTAAATTAGCGCAATACGACTTTAAAGGTTGGGCCGTTATGGAATGGGAATGTTGCATTAAAAATCAGGAAGATGGTGCTCGCGAAGGTTCTGAATTTATCCAGAAACACATTATCAATGTAACAGACAAAGCATTTGATGATTTTGCAGCATCGGGTAGTGATAGCGCTTTCAACAAAAAAATATTAGGATTACAAGATTAACAACACACACACAATGAAAAAAACATTTTTAGGTTTAGGCGCAATAGTAATACTTATGGCGTCTTTTTCGAGCGCAGATTTAGAGAAGGAGAAAATGGTAGTTGCAACGGCTAGTTCAACCAATCACGAGTTTCAAATGAGTGCAGGCGAGAAATTGATTAACAAATCAGATTGTATTGGCTGCCACAACAAAGTGAATAAAATTATCGGTCCGTCATATACTGAGATCGCTAAAAAATATCCAGCTACAGAAAAAAATATTAATTACCTGGCCGATAAAATTATTAAAGGTGGTACAGGGGTTTGGGGTACTATGCCTATGACTGCTCACTCTACACTTAAACCAGCAGATGCGAAATTGATGGTTAAATACATTCTTTCGTTGAAGAAAAAATAAGCTAAAATCCCTATTAAACTTCAGATACTAAATGAAAACAGATCAAGAAAATAAAAGCACAACTAACCGCCGTGATTTTATTAAAACAAGCGCTATAGCTGCAGCTGCATTTATGATCGTTCCACGCCATGTTTTGGGTGGGCCGGGCTATTTAGCTCCAAGCGACCGTTTAATTATTGCCAGTATTGGTGTTGGTGGCAAAGGACAGAGCGACATTAATATGTTTGCTAAAAGTGGAAAAGCCGATATTGCTTACCTATGTGATGTAGATGACCGCAGGGCAGCAACAAGTGTTAAAAACTTTCCTAAAGCAAAATACTACAAGGATTATCGTGAGATGTTAGATAAAGAGCATAAAAATTTCGATGCGGTATCTATCTCCACTCCCGATCATAACCACGCCATCCAGGCACTAGCAGCCATGCAATTGGGTAAACATGTATATGTTCAAAAACCTCTAACACACGATATTTATGAAGCCCGTATTTTAACGGCTGCTGCTAAGAAATATAAAGTGGTTACTCAAATGGGTAATCAAGGTGCATCAAACGATGGTCCCCGTCAAATGAAAGAATGGTACGAGGCTGGTTTAATTGGTGATGTACATACGGTTTATGCATGGACTGACCGTCCGGTTTGGCCTCAAGGTATTCCCTGGCCTGCAAAAAAGGCTGATATTCCGAAAGAATTAGACTGGAATTTATGGCTAGGTACAGCTCCGGAGAAAGATTTCGTAGATAAATTAGTTCCTTTTAACTGGCGTGGCTGGTGGGATTATGGAACAGGTGCATTAGGTGATATGGGTTGCCACTTAATTGAGGCTCCGTTTAGTGTACTGAATTTAAAATATGCAAAAGAGGTTGAGGCAAGTGTGGGTTCTGTTTACGTTGATGAATTTAAACGTGGATATTTCCCCGAAAGCTGTCCTCCTTCAAGCCATGTTACTTTAAAGTTCCCTAAAACAGATAAAACCAAAGGTGATGTTACTTTGCATTGGATGGACGGCGGAATTCAGCCAGAACGCCCAGCAGAACTTGAAGCAAATGAAACATTTGGCGATGGTGGTAACGGTACCTTATTTATCGGTACAAAAGGCAAAATGATGTCTGAAACTTATAGTGCAAACCCTAAATTATTGCCGTTAAGCAGAAACAAAGACATTAAAGTTAAAGAAAAATATGCCCGTGTAAAAGATGGCGCAAATGGTCATTATGCGCAATGGGTTGATGCCGCAATTGCAGGTTATGGAAAACAGGAAGTAAGTTCTCCATTCGAAATCGCTGGTCCGCTAACGGAAGCATTATTGATGGCAAATCTGGCCATTAGAAGTTTCGATATCAAGAAGAACGTAAACGGCAAAAACACTTATCCTGGAAGATACATGAAAATGCTTTGGGATAACGATAACATGAAAATTACCAATTTCGATGAAGCAAATCAATTTGTAAAACGCGAATACCGTTCTGGTTGGAATAACTTAACTCTATAACAAAACATCCTCATTGCGAGGTACGAAACAATCTCTCTATTTGGATTGCTTCGTACCTCGCAATGACGGTTAATATAAACACACAATGAAAAAACTCATCCTATCTGCCTGCATTTTGCTGGCATTTACTCAAATTTCTCAGGCTCAAAAAGGTTTCAAGCCTTTATTTGATGGAAAAACAACAACAGGCTGGCACACTTATAACAAAACTAATGTAGGAAGCGCCTGGCAAGTTCAAGATGGTGCCTTACACCTGGATCCTAAAACTAAGGGAAAAGATGGCGGTGGCGATTTAGTTACCGATAAAGAATATAAAGATTTTCACTTGAAATATGAGTGGAAAGTAGCTCCAAAAGCAAATAGCGGACTTATTTTCTACGTACACGAGGAACCAAAATATCATGCTACCTACTCTACAGGTTTAGAGATGCAGGTGTTAGATAACGATGGTCATCCTGATGGAAAAATCACTAAACACCGTTCTGGTGATTTATATGACTTGGTTAAAAGTAAATCAGAACCTGTTAAACCCGTTGGTGAATGGAACAAAGCGGAAATCATCAGCAAAAAAGGAAATTTGACTTTAGTTTTAAACGGCGTTGAAGTAGTAAAAACCACCCTTTGGGATGAAAACTGGAAAAACCTAATTGCAGGAAGCAAGTTTGCTAAATGGGAAAATTGGGGAATTTACAGATCAGGAAAAATTGCATTGCAAGATCATGGCGATGAAGTTTGGTACAAAAACATTTCAATAAAAGAACTATAAAATGAGATTTGGGTTGAGGTCGAGGTTTAGGTTGAGATCAACCTTACTCTCAACCTAAACCTTAACCTAAACCTCAGTCTTAGCCTAAACATTAACCTTATATAAACCAAATGAATAGCACTA
The DNA here is from genome assembly GCF_979258665.1 of Pedobacter sp. AC163. Lineage (NCBI taxonomy): Bacteria > Pseudomonadati > Bacteroidota > Sphingobacteriia > Sphingobacteriales > Sphingobacteriaceae > Pedobacter > Pedobacter sp. AC163. The sequence goes on from NZ_OZ409872.1 coordinate 1,900,879, forward strand.
CTCGCTTTAAACTTTCTACCATGATGTTCCTGGAATTCTTTGTCTGGGGAGCTTGGTTTGTAACGCTGGGAACCTTCCTGGGTAATAACTTAAAGGCAACTGGTTCCGAATCTGCTTCGGTGTTTGGAACACAATCATGGGGTGCAATTATAGCTCCTTTTATAGTGGGATTAATTGCAGATAGATATTTCAATGCTGAAAGAATACTAGGTGTTTTGCATCTGGTTGGTGCAGTTCTTATGTACCAAATGTATAAAGCACCTGATGTAAGTGTTTTCTATCCTTATGTTTTAGGGTATATGATTCTCTTTATGCCAACGTTAGCATTGGTTAATTCAGTTTCGTTTAACCAAATGAAAGATCCAGAAAAAGAGTTTTCGAAAATACGTGTTTGGGGTACGATTGGATGGATTATTGCCGGTTTGCTAATCAGCTTTGTTTTTCACTGGGATTCTCCCGAAGGCATACAAACAGGTTTACTTAAGAATACTTTTCTAATGGCGGGAATAGTATCACTGGTGCTTGGTTTATTTAGCTTTACCCTTCCAAAAACCCCACCAAAAGTATCTGCTGATGAAAAAATTAAAATTGGGGACTTAATTGGCTTGGATGCCCTTAAATTGCTAAAAGATAAAAACTTCGCGATATTCTTTATCTCTGCAATTCTGATTTGTATACCTTTAGCATTCTACTATCAAAATGCAGGTTTGTTTTTAGCAGATATTAAAGTATCTAATCCAACAGGTAAAATGGCTATTGGGCAAATCTCTGAAGCATTATTTCTACTAGCAATTCCTGTTTTCTTTTCAAAATATGGATTCAAAAAAACCATCTTAGTAGGTATGCTGGCTTGGGCTTTAAGATATATATTATTTGCTTATGGAAATGCCGGCGACTTAAGTTTTATGCTTATCATTGGGATAGCACTGCATGGTGTTTGCTATGATTTTTTCTTTGTATCTGGTCAAATCTACACCAATTCAAAAGCTGGAGAAAAATATAAAAGTTCAGCCCAAGGATTAATCACGCTGGCCACATACGGTGTTGGTATGTTGATTGGTTTCGAGGTTGCCGGTATGATTACTGATTCATACAAATCTGGAACCATAACAAATTGGAAAATGGTTTGGACCATTCCTGCGGGAATTGCTGCTGCAGTATTCATCCTCTTTGCATTAACTTTCAACGATAAAACGAAATCAGAAATAGACGCTAAAGCCATTTAATCTTATTCAAAATAGTTAACTAAACACCGATTGTTAGATCACATTCGGTGTTTGTTTATTTAAAACATGGAATCACCAATGCAAAACCATCCGTTAAAAGGCAATATCAATCACTCGGTTTGCCGTTGGTGTTTTAACGATTTCAGTTTAGATGAACTTTGCATTGAGAGTAAAAAAATGGGGCTTACCGGCATCGACCTGGTTAGCCCAAAAGATTGGCCGATACTAAAAAAACATGGTTTGCAGTCGTCCATGTGTAATGGTGCCGAAATTAATTTAGTTGATGGTTTCAATGATAAACAATTTCATAAAATTCTGATCAAGAATTATTCGGAAATGATTCCATTGGTTGCCAAAGCAGGTTATAAAAACTTAATTTGTTTTAGTGGTAATAGAAGAGGCATGGACGATGAAACGGGTTGGAATAATTGTGTAGAAGCGTTAAAACAACTCATTGCTTTGGCAGAGCAACATCAGGTAACGCTGGTGATGGAATTGCTCAACAGCAAAATCGATCATCAAGATTATCAATGCAGTAAAACCGCATGGGGAGTTGAACTTTGTAAGCGATTAGATTCTGAAAACTTCAAATTACTTTACGATATTTACCACATGCAGGTAGATGAAGGAGATGTAATTTCAACCATTAAAAATAACCATCGATACTTTGCGCACTATCACACTGCAGGCGTACCGGGCAGAAACGAGATTGATGAAACGCAAGAACTGAATTATCCTGCCATCATGAAAGCCATTGCAGAAACCGGCTTTAAAGGTTTTGTAGCACAAGAGTTTATTCCTAAAAATGCAGATCGAATGGCCTCATTAAAGCAAGCTGTTTCAATCTGTGATATTTAATTAATTAATATGTTATCAAGAAAAAGTTTTATCATCAACAGCTGTTTAGCAATTGCAACAGTTATTTTAGCTCCATCAATTGGATGCGTAGCGCAAAAGAAAGCAGTAGGATTGCAATTATATTCATTAAGGGCTGAATTGCCAAAAGATGTAAAAGGCACTATCGAAAAAGTAGCTAAAGCTGGTTTCACGGAAGTTGAGCTTTACGGTTTTTCTATCAAAGATCAATTTTGGGGCATGAACCCAATTGAGTTTAAGAAACTTTTAGATGCCAATGGCTTAAAAGCACCAAGTGGACACTATGGCTTGGGAAGTTACTTAACTGATGGCAATACTGCCGAACTAGAGGAGGCAATTGTTGCTGCAAAGGTATTGGGTAGCGAGTATGTAACCATTCCATGGTTGGATCAAAGCATCAGAAAAACTGCTGAGGATTATAAAAAAATCGCCGCAAAAATTAATGTGGCAGGTAAAATGTGTAAAGATGCTGGCCTAAGGTTGGCTTATCATAACCACGATTTCGAATTCCAAAAACTTGGAGAAACTACTGGTTATCAAATCTTATTAAACGAAACAGACAAGAATTTAGTTGATTTCGAATTGGATTTATATTGGGTAGTTCGCTCTGGAAACGACCCGATTAAGTTGTTTACTGATAATCCAGGTCGTTTTACCATGTGGCATGTAAAAGACATGGATAAAACCAATCCGGCATTAAACACCGAAGTTGGTTCGGGCAGCATTAACTGGAAACCTATTTTTGCAGATGCAAAACTTTCAGGCATGAAACACTTTTTTGTTGAACATGAAACCAATTATAAGCCAAATCCAATGGAATCTGTTGCGGCTAGTTGTGCATATTTGAAAAAGAATATTTTATAACTTTAATTTCTATGAACGCTAGACGAACTTTCTTAAAACAAGCCGGCCTAATGGCAGGTGCTTCTTTGGTTATCCCCTCTTTCGCTTTTGATAAAGTGAATAAAACAGTGGGGCTTCAGCTCTACACGCTGCGTGATGAACTACCAAAAAATGTACAAGGCGTAATGGAGAAAGTTGCCGAAGCGGGATATAAGGAAGTAGAAACTTATGGTTTTGCCGACGGAAAATTCTGGGGTTTAACCCCAAAAGAATTTAAAGCTTTGCTTAAGGCAAACGGCTTAAAAGCGCCCAGCGGACATTATTTAATGGATGCATTTTCTAAAAGCGGCAATACCGACAAATTGAAAGCCGACATCGAAGCAGCCGCAATTATTGGAGGAAAATATTTCACCATTGCGGGTGCCCATGTGGATACTAAAAAAGGTATTGATGGTTTCAAAAAGACCGCTTCTGATTTTAATAAAGTTGCAGAACTGGCAAAAAATGCCGGCTTGAAATTCGCTTATCATAACCACGATTTCGAATTTAAAAAATTAGGTGATATTACAGGTTACGATGTTTTTTTAACTGAAACCGATAAAAATCTTGTTGATTTTGAACTTGATTTATATTGGGTTGCTCGCTCAGGAAACGATCCGTTGGCTTTATTTAAAAAGTATCCGGGTCGTTTCCCCATGTGGCATGTTAAAGATATGGATAAAGCCAAGCCTGAACAGAATACAGAAGTAGGTAAAGGTTCGATTGACTTCAAAGCTATTTTTGCCGAAAAAAAGTTATCCGGCATGAAACACTTTTTTGTAGAACATGAAAATAATTACAATCCTAATCCGATAGGCTCAATTAAAACGAGCTGCGATTATATTAAGGCAAATTTGATATAATGTTCCCTCAGATTAAAATGATTTAGCAGATATAAGGCTAACTCATTTTAATTACGGAATTATGATCTCAATATTTTTTTCAGATATTCTCTAATTCAGCTTCCCGGCCAATACACACGTATTTTTGATCCGTTTCGTATTTCCATTTAAATCGAAAAACTCAAACAAAATAACATAGATGCCAACAGCGGCTTTCTCCCCGTTGTCTCCTACTCCATCCCAGGTTAAATTTCCATTTGTACCAATGGTTTGGTTTTTTAACAATTGCCTCACCAATTTTCCTTCATCATTGTAAATGTTAACCGTAGCTAAACTTGCGTTCGCAGCAAGTTGATATTGGAGTATCATCAAATCCTCAAAGTTATCGCCATCAGGTGAAAAAGTTTTAGATATCAAGCGAGCGAAATTTTCATCGCCAGTCAATTCTTGAGAATTTCTATAAGTTGGTGTGGCGAAACCTGAAGTAGCCGCTGCTGATTTAAAATTACCCGCTTCGTTTGCGCCGGCATTAAACGAAACACGCTCCAAAGAAATCCCATCTTCATCCTGGATTAAAGGATGATGAGTTTTCGCATTGTAGTCCAACCGATCTAGCACCTGATTATTGCTCAATAAAATGACCACTCCTTTATCATTGTTAAATGCGGGCAAACTACTAATTTGCACAAATTGATTTGGAAACTTTGTTTGGTAATTTAGCTTGATATTCGCTTGATTGGTGGTAATTACCCAATAACTTCCTGGCGCTATCATCAGCTTTGCTGAAGAAACATTTTTAATGCTTGCAGGTTCGCCAGCAGCATTTGCGTTTGCAAGCTGTAACTCCTTTAAATCAATTTCGTGATTTGAATTATTGTGTATCTCTACAAAATCAACGCCTCCAGATCGCGGATTAAATAAAATTTCAGAAATCAGAATATCACCTTTGCTGATAATATTAGATGGATTTCTCTGTTTAATATTAATAGGGGATTTGTTGGCGAACGTTGGGATGGAAAACGTGTCATTGCCTATAAATTCCGTAGAAAATATAGGACTTAGAATATCAACCGTAAATTTAAAGAATAACAATAGGGATATAAGCGTAATTTTTACCATATTTGGGCTTATATCAAATGTTTAATAAATATAATAATTAAAATCTAAAATGAAAGTAGCAGTTGTAGGTGCAACCGGATTGGTTGGTACCGTGATGTTAAAAGTATTGGAGGAGAGAAATTTCCCTTTAACAGAGTTAATTCCCGTGGCATCAGAAAAGAGTGTTGGTAAGGAAATTACTTTTAAGGGTAAGAAGTTCCCAATCGTTAGCATGGACACTGCAATTGGCATGAGACCAGATATCGCTTTATTCTCTGCCGGAGGCAATACTTCATTAGAGCATGCACCTCGTTTTAAAGAGGCCGGAACAACCGTTATTGATAACTCTTCGGCATGGAGAATGGACCCAGCGGTTAAATTAATCGTTCCGGAAGTTAATGCGCATGAGCTTTCTATCGACAATAAAATCATTGCTAATCCAAACTGCTCTACCATTCAAATGGTAGTGGTTTTAAAACCGTTACATGATAAATACAAAATCAAACGTGTAGTGGTTTCTACCTATCAATCGGTTACCGGAACGGGCGTTAAAGCCGTTGAACAATTGATGAATGAGCGCAAAGGCATTGATGGCCCGAAAGCTTATCCTTACGAAATCGATTTAAATGTGCTTCCTCATATCGACGTTTTCATGGAAAATGGTTATACCAAAGAAGAAATGAAAATGGTGAAGGAAACAAATAAAATCATGAGCGATAACAACATTAAAGTTACGGCGACAACTGTTCGTATTCCTGTAATGGGCGGTCACTCAGAGTCGGTTAACATCGAATTTGAAAACGATTTCGATTTAGCTGAAGTGCGCAGTATTTTAGAAAAATCGCCTGGTATTATCGTTGTTGATGATGTAGCAAACTTAAAATACCCAATGCCAAAAGATGCACATGAGAAAGATGAAGTTTTTGTTGGTCGTATTCGTAGAGATGAATCAGCGCCGAAAGCTTTAAACCTTTGGATTGTTGCAGATAATTTGCGCAAAGGTGCTGCAACCAACGCAGTTCAAATTGCAGAATATCTAATTCAGAAAGAATTAGTTTAACTATAACTCAAAGCCTCCGATAAAAGTGGAGGCTTTTTTATGCGCTCTCCACTCATGAAAAACATTCCGATAGCATTAATATATTCCAGATTGCTTATTGGCTTTATTATTATTTTGTTGAGCGTTTTTCAGGTAAATCTTTATTCCTTTTTTGCCATTTCCTTATTAACAATAGGCTTGTTAACTGATGTTTTTGATGGCATCATTGCAAGAAAACTGGATATCTCTTCAGAAAAATTGAGGCGATTGGATTCTGGGATCGACCAGGTTTTCTTTATTTCTGTTGCTGTGGCGACTTATATCCAATGTCCAGATTTTTTTAAAACCAACGCCGTTAAGCTGACCATTTTAATTGGTGCAGAGGTAATGATTTATCTAATTAGCTATTTGAAGTTTAAAAAAGAGGTTGCTACACATTCCATCGGTGCCAAAATCTGGACTTTAACGCTATTCGCAGCGCTCATCGAAATAATGATTCATTGCCGATCTGTCGTGTTGTTTGAGCTTTGTTTGTGGCTTGGAGTAGCTACACGGCTGGAAATCGCTGCAATAATATTTACCTTAAAAAAGTGGACAAATGATGTTCCTACAATTTATCATGCGGTTAAATTGCGCCAGGGAAAAGAAATTAAGCGCAATAAGCTTTTTAATGGATAGCATAACAAATTAACCTTTATTTTGGCAAGCAGTTTCGGTAGCTTTTAACTTACACCTGTCCTGCTCCCGCTTCTGCCGATAAAAAATCGGCATCTCGCTTTGATCAGGTTGAGGTGGCCCGGATAGTAATTTTAAACTGCGTAAAATAAACCGGGTCCGAAGCAAACCCAAGTACTACAGGTTTTGCTTTTCAAATAAAATAGTTTGGTACTATAATTATTGGCTTAGGCTTTCAAATAACTTTATATTTGTTCCTCTTCAATAGCTAGTTTATGCGTTTTAAAATATCCCTTCTTTTCGTATTTGTGCTCGTTGGCCATTTTGTTAATGCCCAAAACAAAATCCAAAACCTCGAAAAAGCTTTCAATAATTTATTGGCAGATGAGCAGGCGAAACATGCCCTTTTATCACTTTGTGTGTTAGATGCTAATAGCGGCAAAACACTGTTTGCAAAGAATGAGCAAATTGGTTTGGCTACTGCATCAACTTTGAAAACGATTACCGCAGCCACTGCTTTTAGTATTTTAGGCAAAGACTTCCAATTTCAAACTACCTTAGCCTACACTGGAAACATCACAAGTGATGGCACTTTGAAAGGAAATCTTGTGATTATAGGAAGTGGCGATCCCACGCTTGGCTCCTGGCGTTATCAAAATAAAGAAAATGCAGTTTTAACTCAATGGGTTGCGGCTATAAAAGCTGCAGGAATTAAAAAAATTGAAGGTTCGATTATTGGTGACGATAGCATTTTTGGAACACAAACTACACCAGAAGGTTGGGTTTGGCAAGATATAGGAAACTATTACGGCGCAGGTACTTCAGGTTTAGCCTGGAGAGAAAATCAGTTCGACATTCATTTACGTCCGGGCGCTAGCACAGCTGATGAAGTTAAAGTTATAAAAACAGTACCTGAAACACCCTATATTAAGTTGGTAAATGAGTTGAAAACCGGTGCTTCCGGAACTGGTGATAGAAGTTATGCCTTTCTGCCGCCATACAGTAATGTGGCTTATTTACGTGGCAGTTGGGGAATGGGAATTGGCAAAACCGGTATCTCTGTTGCCACACCTGATCCTGCCTTGGATTGTGCTTATCGTTTACAGGACACCTTGAAGAAATTAGGAATTCCAACAAGTTTGGAAGCTACAACAGCAAGGCTCCTCGCTTTGAATAATCAGCCTATTCCTTCTGTAAGCCAAAAAATAAGCACTATTAGTTCACCAACGTTGAGCGAAATCAGTTATTGGTTTTTAAACAAAAGCATCAATTTATACGGTGAAACTTTGCTAAAAACAATTGCCTTAAAATCAGGAAAGCCAGCGACAACCGCAAAAGGTGCAGAAACAGAAATTAATTATTGGGCAGCAAAAGGGATCGATAAAACAGCTTTGAACATCATCGATGGTAGCGGACTTTCTCCTGGCGATAGAGTAACTACCTCAGCAATGGCCAACATTCTATTCAAAATCCAAAAAGAAAGCTGGTTTACCGATTTTTATAAAGGTTTACCAGAATACAATGGCATGAAAATAAAAAGTGGAACGATAAATGATGTTTCTGCTTTTGCAGGCTATCACACCGACACTGCAGGTAATAAATATGTAATTGTGATTAACATCAACAATTATAGTGGAAGCGGAATTAATAAGAAACTATTCAATGTTTTAAACCAACTAAAATAATTTATGCCTTATTTTATCAAAAACCTTCAAACTGTGGATGGGTTAATCTCAAATTTGTACGGAAATGTATCTGTTGAGGAAATGACTAAAACAATTGTTTACCATTTAGAACAACAAGGATATAAAGTACAAGACCAAGGTTTTGGTAATTTAATTTTAGAGAAAGGCAGCAGAATACAGCGCATTTTGCTGGGAGCGTTAGTAAAATATTTTAAATTCAGCGTGAGCATGACACCTGCCGAAAAAAATGAACTAGTGGTTAATATTTTTCAGCAAACTAGCGGCATGTCGGGTGGTTTAATAGGGATGAATCAAGTTAAAACTGAATTGGCCAGGTTAAACTTCGTTTTCGCCAATCTTTAAGTTTTAGATATCAATTGATTACACCACCAAACTTATTATGACTGGAAGGCTATTCATCATTATTCTGCTTTTACCGGTCATTTCAATTGCACAGGTTAAGGTATTGCTAAATGTTAGTGTTCATCAGAAAACACAAGATACACTCTTCATTGCGGGCAGTTTTAACGATTGGAACCCAAGAAGTGAAGCTTTCATTTTAAAGCAAAAAGATAGCCTTACTTATGAAGTCGCGTTGAATTTACCAAAAGGAAACCATGAGTTTAAAATTACCCGAGGAAGCTGGGATAAAACTGAATGCCAAAAAAATGGCGCATCAGTAGCAAACAGAGTTTTAAATTTAGATGTTGATACTGTAATGGATATAGAGATTGCAAATTGGTCGGATAATTTTAAGCAAGTTAAAGAAAAATACCATTTCGGCGACCATGTTCATCTTGTGGATTCTGCTTTTTACATGCCACAATTGAATAAGTATCGCCAGATTTGGATCTATTTGCCTAAAGATTATGTAAAGTCTAACAAGCGTTATCCTGTAATTTATATGCAGGACGGTCAGAATTTATTTCATGCCAATCCGCCGAGAGCCGATGAATGGGCAGTTGATTCAATCATGGACAGCTTAAATCGTGAAGGATCAAAGGAAATGATCGTTGTAGGAATAGATCATGGTGGCAAGGATAGGCTAAAAGAATATAATCCTTACGACAGTCAATACGGCAAAGGAGAAGGACAAGCATATGTTTCCTTTTTAGTGGAAACATTAAAGCCTCACATTGATTCGAACTACAGAACCTTGAAAGATTTTGCAAACACTTCGATAGCCGGCAGCTCAATGGGTGGCTTAATTTCCATGCACGCCATTGCACAATACCCAAAAGTATTTGGTTCGGCTGGCGTTTTTAGTCCGGCGTTTTGGTTAGCCCCTCAAATTTATACAGAAGTAACTACTAAATTAAATGGCTTAAAACACAGCAAAATATTTTTTGTTGCTGGCGATAAAGAAGGATTTACAATGGTTCAGAACACGAAAAAGATGTATGATATCTTGAACTCTAAAGAAAAGAATCAAAACATTGTTTTTTTGGAGAAAGAAGATGGAAAGCACACCGAATGGTTTTGGCATCGTGAGTTTGTTCATTTTTATCAATTCATAGCAAAGTAATAGTTCAGAGCAGATACTATAGCTTTCTGAATTACCAAAAGCCTTTTTTACTTAAATATCATATCATTGAAAAGAAGCTTTATCATTTTTTTTGTCCTCTTACAGTTTACAGCATCAGCGCAAGTATTAAAGAAACGCACCACCTTGTTGATGGGCAGTAAGTTTGAAATTACTATTGTAGCTAAAGATGCCCTAACCGCCACGCAAAATATTGATAGTGTGATCGCAGAAATCAGCCGAATTGAATACTTAATTTCAGACTGGAAACCCGAAACACAAATTTCGAAAGTAAATAGAAATGCGGGAATAAAACCTGTAAAAGTTGACAAGGAAGTTTTTGATCTCACCCAAAGGGCGCTTAACCTTTCAAAAATAACAAACGGTGCATTTGATATTAGTTTTGCAGCGATGGACAGGATTTGGAAATTCGATGGATCGATGATAGCTATGCCCGATGATGAAACAGTAAAAAAATCCGTCGAAAAAGTAGGTTATGAAAACATCATTCTTGATAGTTTAAATTCGACAATCTTTTTAAAATTAAAAGGGATGAAAATTGGTTTTGGAGCATTGGGTGAAGGTTATGCTGCAGATCGATGTAGAAGTATGATGCTTGCGAAAGGAATAAAGGCAGGCATTGTAAATGGATCTGGCGACATGAGTACGTGGGGGAAACCACCTAAAGCAAAACATTGGGTAATAGGAATTACCAATCCATTTAATAAAGACAGCCTTTTTGCGGTAGTTCCGCTTAAAACTGCTGCGGTGGTCACCTCAGGAAGCTATGAGAAATTTGTGGTGTTCAATGGAAAACGCTATTCTCATATCATCAACCCCGTTACAGGCTACCCAGCTACAGGTTTAACGAGCGTAACCGTATTTGGACCAGATGCTGAGCTTGCCAATGGTTTTAGTACCTCGATGATGGTTTTGGGAAAAGATAAAGCACTCGAACTGATCAAAGCCTATCCGCTTTACAGTTGTATTTTGTTCAGTGATGATGGAAAGGTTTATCATTCCGAAAATATCAGTGAGAAATTGCTTAAAGAGTGGAAGAAGGGAATATAGGCATCTGGAAGTAACTAGGTTTTCCGCATTTTTGCGGAGACTAGCTGATGGTTAATTCATTTCATAAAATTAGTGTTTCGGTCTGTGAGAATACAGACCCAAGAGTTAGAGATTAAAATGCCTTTTACAATAGCTGTGCGCATTTCACAAGAACAATCATCATTGCAAACCCAGACTTGTGCGAGATGAAGCAATCTTTATTACCTAAATAGATTGTTTTCTTTCTCCATGGTCTGTGTCCCCGCAGACCATTATTTGCTTTTTTGTGTTCCGGTCTGTGAGGACACAGACCCAGGCGTTAGAGATTAAAATGCCTTTTACAATAGCTGTGCGCATTTTACAAGAACGATCCTCATTGCAAACCCAGACTTGTGCGAGGTGGAGCAATCTTTCTTACCTAATATAAATTGCTTTCCCCGAACGGTGGAGACAAACCGTGCTTTGCAATGATGGAAACGCTGCTAACCAAGGCTTCAAGAAATATTAATCGAACTCCAGGCTAATAACAATCCATTAAAATCTGACCTCGCGATTGATAGTAACTAATACTTTTTTGATGGTCTTGCTGACATAATTGATCCAACAACTCGATCACATCTTTCTGCATACTTAAAGAACCGCAAAGCATAATCACTCCATTATCTTTTAATGTTTGGCATACAAAAGACTGGTCTTTTAAAAGAAGATCTTTAACATATTGTTTTTCTCCTTCTCTAGAATAGGCTACATGGAGAGAAGTAAGCAAATTGGCTTCTTTATTGATTGCATTTTCGTAAAGTGTAAACGACGCTTTGTTTCTAAAACCACAGTACAGATGAATATCCTGCACTCTTCCTTGCTGATCTATCATACCTAAAAACGGCGCTATACCCGTTCCGTTTGAAACCATGACTACCGTTTTTGCTTTAGCAGGAAAATGAAAATGTGTATTCTTAACAACCGCAGCCTTGAATTTCTCATCGATTTTAAGATCGTGCAAAAAACCCGAGCCTAAACCTCCTTGATGAAGTTTAACGCTTAACTGAACATCTTTATCCATTTTACCAATGGAATATAAACGTTCTCGATGATCGTTTGCCGGGTAAACAGCTAATAAATCACCAGAAGTAAATTTAGTTTTTTTAAGAGGCTTTAAGCGGATAATGAATGAAGTATCCTCATGGCTTGAAACTGTTTTATCTACTACTTGAAACTCCTGCGTTTTCGCAGGTTTTGGGGCAAGCAATTTATCAATAGCACTTAGCTCGATATGAGAAGCCTGTGCCCATAAGTTTGCCCATCGCATAAAATCCTCTGGCGACCGATCGTTTACGGTATGGATTTCGAGCAAGGGTTTTGCCCAATCTTCATGCGCTAAAGCATTGTTAACTTCGTAACCAAACTTGCAAAAATCAGGGTAGGCTTGAGAACCAAAGGCAACTACCGAAAAATCGACAATTGATAATTGTTTATGCTTTTTTAGGAGCGATTTAAACTTCGAAGCATTTGTCGGCGCATCTCCCTGACCGTAAGTTGCCGCAAAAATTAAAATATGCTCGGCCTTTGGATAAACTTTGTAATCATTAAGTTCGGCCATGAAGGCACTTTTCCCATTCTTTAAAAGCTGTTGTTGAATGGCATTGGCAAAACGAAAGGTACTACCGTTTTCAGAGCCAACCAGTAAAATATATTCTGCCTGATCGAACTTGTATTTGTTTTTGATACCGTTACGGCTGCGTTTCCACCAAATTACAAAACCCGAATAGATAAAAAACAGGATATTTGCCGATGCAATGGCTAAAACAATCGCCCAAATGGCACTTCCTCTACCCGTATGTAAATCCATACTGAGGTTATTAAAAATGGTGGCTCTGGAGTAAGTTTGTTGGGTAATAATATCTCCCGTAACTTGATTCACGGTAATTTCCTTGTCGGTAAGTTTAAGCGTAAAATAATCCTCTACATCTTCAGAAAAGGGAAACTCTATTGATTGTAAGTCGCTTAATGGGATATTTTTGAAAACCTCAAAATCGCTAATCGGTTTTGCAGGAGTGGTTTTTAAGGCATCGAAATCAACTTTGTGCGTTATTTTTTCTTCCTTAATAATCCCAAATCGTTGTAATGAAAGGTAGGTACCAGATAGCGAAATGATGATGATTGGAATTAAGAGCAAACGCCCTAAAACAACATGATAGTATTGTGCAAATCCATCTTTAACAATCTTCCCGAAAAATTTCTTTAGGCTGCGTTGGCGCTGAATAATCAAAACTGTACCAGATGTTGCAATAAGAAATAACAGAAAGGCGGTAATACCAACAAAAAGCCTCCCCAATTCATGCAGAAATAACGACCTATGTAAAGTAGTGGTCCACCTAAAAAATTCATTCTCTTTGGCGACTTTACCAAATGATTTGCCAGTTTTAGGATCGACATAAAAATTTCCGGACTTCTCATTCGAGTCTGTGCCATTTACAATTACAAATTGATTGGCATCAATGGTTACGTCAGCAATATCCGTATAGGATTTATGCAATGTCGGGATGAGCTGGGCAACATTAAGCTGATTGAAATCTTTTGATTTATAAGGCTGAATCTTTTCAGTGACGGGCTTAAATGATAGGATGATACCTGTAACGGATGCAAGTGTAATAAAAAGAAAAGAAGATACAGCTAAAGCAAGGTGGCTGTATCTCCATAGAGAAATTGTCATTGAATAAGCTTTTAGTTAGGGCTTAGGCGCACGTACCTAATGTAACCCGTTCCTTCTGTTTTAGCGGCCAAACCTTCAGTTGTTAAAGGAATTTCAGCATCTTTAACATAGTATTTATTGTCTTCAACAGCAGTTTCGAAACGCAACTTGTAACCTTTGTTAATTTTAGCGGTTTCAATATCAAAAGTAGTTACACTTCTATCGCCACCCGTTACTGATGCGCCGGTAACAGCACTAATATTTGTGGGCTTACTTTTATAAGCTTTGTGCCATTCTTTTAAGTCAGGATACCATTTCTTATCTGATCCCATCACATAAAGTGTTTTTTCGTAAGCGCCTTTTGCATTGATTAGCGATACCGCGATATAAGCACCTTCACCTGTGTAGTTGGTCATTTGAACCATACACTTGTATTTTGTAGTTTTTTGTGCCGATGATAATTTAGGTACGAATAGAATTAAAGCAAAAGCGAGGCACAGTTTATATATGTTATTCATTTTATTATTTCAAAAAGTCGATTGATACTTTGTTTTTAGTCAAAAATTCGTTTTCGGTGGCTAAATCGTATGGTGTTTCTTTAAACTCTGTTGCTACATCTTTTTTCGCACCTACAGAAATTAAATATTTCAAAAGCTCGGTATCTTTAGCCGTCATTGCAGCTTTGTGTAACGCAGTATAACCCTCTTTATTTTTCAAGTTTACATCCACTTTGTAATCGGCAACCAGTTTTGCTAAAGCCAAATCGTTTTTAGCAACCGCTAAATGATATAAAGTATTGCCATTTGGCTGCACTGCAGCAAGATTAAGACCTTTATCAGTTAACACTTTTAGTTTAGCATTAAAGTCTTCCATACCACGAGGTCCATAAGATTGGAAAAGATAATAAGCCAGGTTATTTCCATCTTTATCGGCACCGTTAATATCAGCACCTTTGCTCAACAGAAAACTAACCGCCTCTGCAGAATTACCACGAACTGCCATTGCCAATGCAGATACACCTTTTGCATTTACCTGATTAACGTTTTTTACACTTTTGGCTAATAACTCCAAGGTAGCTAAATCTCTATTCCCTCCGGCGGCAGCCATAAAAGCAGTGTTGCCTTCTTTATCTGCTGCATTCACATCCACTCCTTTTGATAGGAAATAGTTGATTACTTCTTCTTGCTTCGGTTTACGGGCTACATACGATAAAGCATTTTCTCCATTGCTTCCAATAACAGTTGGCTTTAATTTAAGGCTTTCCAAATATTGAAAAACAGCTATACCATTTGAACTTCCTCGTCCACCCTGTGCAGCCATAATAAAAGCATTGTCGTTATATTTTACGCCTTTTGCAATCAATTTGTTCATCAACTCGATGTTACCACTTCTTGCCACATAGTTAAAAGCGGTGTTGCCAACAGCATCGGTACTGTTTAAGCTTAATCCTTTGCCTACAAAATAATCCGTTAAAGCAAAGTTTTTATCATTGGCGATTCCAATTAATAATGCGTTTGCGCCATCATGATTTAAATTGGTTTTTACATCGGCACCGTTTGCAATTAAAAGATCGTAAACTTTAGTATCAGCCTGGCCGCCGCCTGCTGCAAAGGTTAATGGCGTTGCCCCATGACTATCCTGAAGATTAACTTTAGCACCATTTTTTAACAGGTGTTCCATCACTGCCACATTTCCTCTAGATGCTGCCCAGAACAGATAAGTTCTGCTATCGTGCGTAATTTTATTCACATCATTACCAGGTTGCGATAAAAGGTATAAAATCGTTTCCGTTGGCGCATTATTGTTGATAGCCAATACAGTTGCATCGAACGACATTGGGTTTAATTGTGAAGGATTACTGCCTTTCGCAATTTCTGCCTTAATTGTTGCTAAGTCTGTATTTCCTTTCCAAAAAGACTGATCAAAAAAGGTGTTTTTTTGAGCCTGTGCAGTAAACGATGCCATTGCAAGAACAGCAATTAGGATTTTTTTCATTTCTAAGCTTAATAGTTTTGATTAACAAATTCGATAGCGCTTTGCAGGGCAAAAGAATTTCGGGCTAAGTTAACAAGAATCATTCTAAATAATGCATTTCAGCTCTATTTATTTAAATTAATTATAATTAGTGAAAGGTTTTATGATGTGGTTTCTCCTATTGGAAAATGGAAAATAGCTTCTCTATTCCTAAAATTCTGGCTAAAAATTTGTAATAAGACTTTTATAAACACTTGATAATGAGAAAAATTATTGTTTTATCTATGATGTCGTTAGATGGAGTAATGCAGGCGCCAGGCGGTCCTGATGAGGACCATACTGGAGGTTTCGAATATGGAGGCTGGGTTGCCCCTTTCAACGACGAGATCTCTGGCAAAGAAATGCAAAAGAATATGGAAGCTTCTGATATCCTCCTAGGCAGAAAAACCTTCGATATCTTTGCTGATTATTGGCCAGACAGAGAAGATGGTTGGCCAGGGATTAATGAGGTAAACAAATATGTCTTGTCATCAACCTTAAAACACTCCAATTGGAAAAACACCACTTTCCTTACCAATCTGGAAGATATCATACAGCTTAAAAAAACTAATGGTGGCGATATAAAGGTTTGGGGGAGCAGTAAACTTGTTCAATTATTGTTAGCGAACAACTTGGTTGATGAATTTATTTTGATGATCCATCCGGTAATATTAGGTAAGGGTAAACGACTCTTTAATGATGAAGCAAGTGCGACTTCATTTAAATTAATAGAAAGTGTTACCAGCAAAAAAGGGGTGATATTTGCCAAGTATCAAAGATTTGGCGAAGTTGCAACTGGAACTGTTTCAGATTAACAATGTTGACATCTGGGTTTTCACTACAAAAGCGGTTTCAACACCACCCAAACGTTTTCAGCTAAAATCTTGTCTCCTTCTGCCGTTGGATGAATTCCATCCTCCTGATTTAATTTTGGGATTCCGCCCACTTTATCTAACAAAAAAGGAATGAGCGCCATATTATTTTTCCTGGCTAAATCGGGAAATATATTTTTGAAATCATTTGCGTATCTGGCGCCCATACTTGGTGGCATTTGCATACCGGCTAACACCATTTTAACATTTGGATATTTCGCTTTAACGGCATCAATAATATCCTGAAGATTTTTAGTAGTTTGTTTTACAGGCAACCCTCTTAAACCGTCGTTGGCGCCGAGTTCCAACACAAATATATCAATAGGCTGTTTCAACAACCAATCTATTCTACCTTTTCCTCCTGCAGATGTTTCTCCACTCAATCCGCCATTAATAACGGAGTAAGGTAAATTCAAAGAGTCGATTCTATTTTGAATCAATGCAGGAAAAGCTTCTGTTGGATCAAGACCATACCCAGCGGTTAAACTGGTGCCGAAAAAAAGGATGGTTTTCTTTTGGATGGATCTAGCTGCTTGCTTTTGGTCAGCCGAATCTAAAGTTTTTTCTTCATTTCCAGTTCGCTTATTGTTTCCACAGGAAGCAATAAGGATAGCCAAAACAAATAAACCAATAAAGCGTTTTCGTAACATCATAACTAATTTTTTCTCTAAATAAAAACCATTATCTTAACAGGCAATGCCGGGTTATGTTTGGTAAAACATAGGTACAAAACTTTAATTCAAAAATTTGGAAAATATTTTAAACATTCAGAAAGTAAGTAAAATTTATCAAAACGCTGGGAGAGACCTTACTGTTTTAGATCAAATTAATTTCTCTATCGAAGCAGGTTCAACAGTTGCCATTACTGGCCCTTCCGGTAGTGGGAAAACGACACTTTTAGGTTTATGTGCCGGACTAGATCGGGCGAGTAGCGGAACCGTAGAATTAAATGGTATTGCGCTCGAAAAGCTAAATGAAGATGAACGAGCTGCCGTTCGAAACCAATATGTAGGTTTTATTTTCCAGAATTTCCAGCTTTTGCCAACATTAACGGCATTAGAAAATGTAATGGTGCCTATGGAATTGAGAGGTGCTAAAAATATTAAAGTCCAAGCGATGGAACTGCTTGACAAAGTAGGTTTGGCCGATCGTTCGCACCACTATCCTATTCAATTATCGGGTGGAGAACAGCAACGTGTATCGCTGGCCAGGGCTTTTTCTAATAAACCTGCAATTCTTTTTGCTGATGAACCTACCGGCAACCTCGATGCAGAAACCAGCGAAAAGGTAATCAAACTGCTTTTTGATCTGAATAAAGATTTCGGTACAACTTTGGTAATTGTAACCCACGATTTAGAACTTGCCGCCCGAACCAGCAGAACCATAAAAATTAAAGGTGGAGTAATTATTTCAGATGAAAACTCAACTTATGCCTAATCATATCCCAAAACAAAGTATCAGTTTTTCATGGCTTTTCAAAATGGCCTGGCGAGACAGCCGAAAGAACCGATCAAGGCTTTTACTTTTTATCTCCTCGATTGTTTTAGGGATTGCTGCTTTGGTTGCAGTATATTCTTTTAAGGATAATTTGCAACGCGATATTGATGCTCAGGCCAAAGAACTAACTGGTGCCGATTTAGTGCTCGACAGTAGAAAAGGAGTAAGTAAGGCGATGCAGAAGGTTATCGATAGTTTAGGCGATGAAAAATCTCAGGAAAAGACCTTTGCTTCGATGATCTATTTCGAAAACGGCGGTGGCAGCAGGTTGGTTCAAATGAAAGCCTTAGAAGGCAATTATCCCTATTATGGATCGATAGAAACCCAGCCGGCAAGTGCGGCAAAACATTTTCAAGAAGATAGAACGGCTTTAGTAGATCAAACCCTGATGCTGCAGTTCAACACTAAAGTTGGCGATTCTGTTCAAATTGGTGATTTAAAATTTAAAATATTAGGATCATTAATTAAAGCGCCTGGACAAAATGGGATTGCGGCAAGCGTAGCACCAATCGTTTATTTGCCATTAAAATATTTAGAAAAAACCAATCTGATAAAAACAGGCAGTAGAATTAACAATAAGTTCTACTTCCGGTACGATGATCCATCGGGTGTGGATGAATGGGTAAAAAAGAATGAGGTAAAACTCGAGAAGGAAGGTTTTGATGCCGATACAGTTGAATCTCGGAAAGAACAAACCGGCCGATCTTTCAAAGATGTAAATCGCTTTCTTGCACTTTCCGGCTTTATTGCATTGTTACTTGGTTGCGTAGGTGTGGGAAGCGCCATTCATGTTTACATTCAGGAAAAACTGAGCGCCATTGCCACTTTGCGTTGCCTGGGGCTAAAATCGCGACACGCATTTTTCATTTATCTTATCCAAATATTTTTTATTGGCTTAATTGCCGCCACAATTGGTGTTGTTCTCGGTACAGGCATTCAGTTTTTATTACCCTTAGTATTAAAAGATTTTCTGCCCGTTGAAATTACCATGCAAATTTCCTGGTCGGCGGTTGGTCAAGGTCTACTGCTTGGCTTAATCATTTCGGTGTTGTTTGCTTTGCCTTCACTCCTATCAGTCAGGAAAATATCCCCGCTCAATGCTATCCGTTTATCGTTCGAAAAAACACGTAGCAAAAGCGATTTTTTTACCTGGTTGGTTTATTTGTTAATGGCTGCATTTGTGGTCGGTTTTACCCATTTGCAAATGAAAACCTGGGTACAAACTTTGGCTTTTACGGTAAGCATTGGCGTTGCCTTTATTTTGCTGATTATCCTTTCCAGGTTATTAATGTTTTTGGTAAAAACGCTACTTCCGAAATCATCGAATTACTTATGGCGACAAGGGTTTGCCAATTTATACCGACCTAATAACCAAACCTTAATGCTTACCGTTTCTATTGGCTTATCCACGGCTTTTATCGGTACGTTGTTTTTTGTTCAGGGAATTTTAATGAGTCGGGTTACGCTTTCATCTGGCAGTAATCAACCTAACATGGTGATGTTCGATATCCAGAAAACACAAAAAAAGAGAATCGATAGCTTAACTCAAGCCTTTAAATTGCCATTGATGAACCAAGTACCCGTGGTTACGATGCGGATTGAAGAAATCAACGGAAAAAAAGCCAGTGCAGATACTAATAATCGAAGAGCATATCGAAACGAAATCAGGGCGACTTATCAAGACAGTTTAACCGCAGCTGAGAAAATTGTTAAGGGCAATTGGATTGGTAAAGTGAAGCCTAAAGAAACCATTTATATTTCTCTGGATCAGCGATACGCTGATCAAATTAACGTGGGCTTAGATGATAAGATTCTCTTTAACGTACAAGGCATGATGATTCCGACGGTTGTTGGAAGTTTAAGGGAGGTAAATTGGAGTCGGATGCAAACCAATTTCAGGGTTGTTTTCCCTGCCGGGGTACTGGAAGAAGCGCCACAGTTCCACGTACTCATGACCCGCGTACCTACAAGTGAACTATCGGCTAAATTTCAGGGTGAAGTGGTTAAAAACTTCCCGAATGTATCGGTGATTGATTTAGATCTAATATTAAAATTGCTGGATGAAATCCTTGATAAAATTGGTTTTGTTATTCAATTTATGGCAGGGTTTAGCATGGTAACTGGCTGGATTGTTTTGGTATCAGCGGTACTTACAAGCAAAAATCAAAGATTAAAAGAAAGCATTTTATTAAGAACACTTGGTGCAAGCAGAAAGCAGATTTTAGCCATTAATGCTATTGAATATTTCTTCTTAGGAGCCTTTGCAGCGGGAGCCGGCTTAATTCTGGCTATCGGCGGAAGTTGGGCTTTAGCTAAATTTAGCTTCGAGGCTATTTTCATTCCTCCCTTTTGGGCAACATTAGGCCTTTTCGGATCAGTTGTTTTTATTGTGGTAATTACTGGGGTGTTAAGCACAAGAAGCATTTTAAATCAACCACCGCTTAAGATATTAAGAACAGAAGGGTAATCTGGTACTTCATAAAAAAAGGAGGTTGTCTCATAAATCAATTTATCTTTGAATCTTGTCACGTTGAGCTTATCGAAACGCCTCAAAAGGCATATTTAGCAAGTCCTTCGACAGGCTCAGGATGACATTTCTTATCTATGATACAGCCTCCTTCTTAAATGTAATTAAAACTACTGAGATTAAGCAGCATCAATTGCTTCACGAAGTGCTTTTGCTGCAGCAGCAGGATCTTCAGCACCATAGATAGCAGCACCTGCAACCACCACTTTTACGCCAGCTTTAACCACTGCCGTTACGTTTTCAATGTTTACGCCACCAGCTATTGAAACTGGAACACCCACTCTTGCCGCCTCATCTATTAAAACCTGAATAGAATAACCGGCTGTCCACTGCTCATCTAAACCGGCGTGTAGTTCTACAAATTCAACGCCCAGTTCCGTCACTTCCTGTGCTCTTTTTACCCTGTCAGGATAGCCAATGGTGTCTACAACAACACCTTTTCCATGTGCTTTTGCAGCTTTTACTGCGCCGATAATAGTAGCATTTCCAGCTGCGCCCATCACGGTTACTAAATCGGCTCCAGCTTTAAAAGCAATATCAGCTTCCAGTTCTCCTGCATCAGCAGTTTTCAGATCAGCAAAAACCAGTTTATCTGGATGGGCATTTTTCATCGCAGTGATTACGCTTGATCCAATATTTTTGATTAAAGGTGTACCCAACTCTATGATATCGACATAGGGTGCAACTTTCGCTGCCAAAGCCAATGCCTCTTCTGTTGTTAATAAATCGATTGCTACTTGTAATTTTGCCATGATTTGTTTTATAAATGATAAATATGATTTTACTCTAAATTTGAATGGTTCTTCCAAAGCACTTCTGCAGGCTTATTGCTTAACTTCCATAGAGATTGAAAAATGGCATCATTAAGCAATAAAAGAAATTGCTCGAATAAACT
The DNA here is from genome assembly GCF_979258665.1 of Pedobacter sp. AC163. Lineage (NCBI taxonomy): Bacteria > Pseudomonadati > Bacteroidota > Sphingobacteriia > Sphingobacteriales > Sphingobacteriaceae > Pedobacter > Pedobacter sp. AC163. The sequence goes on from NZ_OZ409872.1 coordinate 1,922,267, forward strand.
ACCTGCATATTGACTGGAAATTTTCTTGCTATGATCCTGCTTTTCTGCTGCAGGAATAATGACGGTATGAGTTGCCAGCTCGGCCAATTTCGATGTTGAGTTTGTGGTTATGGCCACCAGCTTCGCCCCTGCTTCAATTGATTTTTCTGCTGATCTGACAATCGTTTCAGTGGTGCCCGATCCTGACGCAGCTATCAATAAATCGCCTTTTTTGATGGCGGGCGTAGTGGTATCTCCAACATAATAAACGCTAAAACCCAAGTGCATCAGGCGCATGGCTGCTGCTCGCATTGCAAAACCTGAACGACCAGCCGCAGTAATGAAGATATGATTGGCCTGTTGGATCTGATAAATAACTGGGATGATTTGCTCAAGCTCCAGCCGTTTAGCTAGATTTAAATTTTCTTCTATAATGTGGTTCAAATTGGTTTGTAAACTCCATACCAGCTGTTGATTATCTATTGTTTCTAATTTCTTTTTGTCCTTTTCCACCTCTTCCATTAATGTCTTAAGCTCCATTCCTGATGATTGATTTGTTGCTCAAAGGTAGATTTGACTCTGCTGTGTTTAGTTATACTTTCAGCCATTATTATGGTACAATAAGGAAATTCTATCCTTTAAAAGTCATAAATAGTTAATGATACCTGTTAAGTTTCCGAATAGTCCTCCATATGTTCCTTATTATCCAACTGCAAAGAAATTAAGTGTTTAACTTTGATGGTGATGAACACAGCAAGCGATTTCAATCTGGAAAAATCAGTTATTTACATTAGAAATCTAAATAACTGCCCACCGAGCTACCTTAACGATCCAAGCCGCAAAGAATTTTTCGAAATCGTATGGCTAAAGAATGAAAATGCCTTACATGCCTTATCGCCCCATTCGGAAATTGACAGCAAGGGCGACTGGATTTATCTTATCCCACCCTATCGAGTTCATCAACTTAACAAAGCAGGGAAGAATGGCGAATTGATATCTTTCAAACGATCTGTGCTTGAGGGAGAGGATAAAGAATTTTTGTTAGATCTGTTTAAAATATTCAATGTTCAGGGAGAATTTTCCTGCCTTAGGCTTGATGGAGAAACCGCAAAGGAGTTAGGCGCCATTTATAGCCTGATAGAGAATGAATATCACAAATCAGAAAATAACTTAATCATCATCAAAGCATTACTTAAAGTTTTTATTTTAAAATTAATACAAGTCAAAGAGCACGATTTTACCAGCCAGGATATCAACCAGAAAAGAGTTTATGAATTTTTGATGTTGCTGGAGAGCAATTATCAACAAATTAGGAACACAGATTTTTACGCTGGTAAAATTGGAATCAGTTCGAAGCGCTTAAATCAAATTTTGAAAGATAAGCTGAACAAAACAGGCATGCAAATTATTCATGACCGTATTATTTTGGAAGCGAAAAGGAAAATCATCCATAGCGAACTTACCATTAAAGAAATATCTTATGATCTTGGCTTTTCCGATCGGCCTTATTTTAGCAGATTTTTCAAAAAACAAACCAACCAAACCCCCGAAGAATTTCAAAAACAAGCTAAAAACCATATCGAATCGAAATTTAACACTTTGATTTAGTTCAGCGTTAGGTTATCATTATGTTAAATATCGATCTATCAAAAAACCTTTTTGCTGAACAGCTGTTCAATTAATCTAAAAAGATACACATGAACAATAAGCTAAGAAATGCAATATTACTAGCCACTTTAGGCGTGATCATTATTAGTTATGCTAGTTGCAGTGTTTCTATTCCGCAGGGCGCTAAGGCAATTAAACCTTTTCAAAAAGATAAATATTTAGGAACCTGGTATGAAATTGCCAGAATGGATTTCAAGTTTGAAAAAGATTTAAATAATGTAACGGCAACCTATTCGCTTAATGATGATGGAACCATCAAAGTTGATAATAGAGGATACAACTACGTTAAAAAAGAGTGGAAGGAAAGCATAGGCAAGGCCAAATTTGTAAACGAAAACGATGAAGCAAGATTGAAAGTTTCCTTCTTCGGCCCATTTTATGCAGGTTATAACGTAATTGAAATTGATAAAGATTACCAATATGCTTTAGTTGTAGGGAATAACCTGGATTACCTTTGGATTTTATCGCGGACGAAAACGATTCCCGAAAACATCAAACAGGCTTATTTGAAAAAAGCACAGGGTTTAGGTTATCAAACTGCAGATTTGGTCTGGACAAAGCATGATCAATAGCCGACTATCAATCATGCCTTTTTTAGTGGTTTACCTCAATAATATCTAGTTTACCTGATAGTTCGCTTTCATTGGTTAAATCCAACCGTAAAGGCGTGATGGATACAAAATCATGCTCCACAGCCCAGCGATCTGTATTTTCATCGGCTGGCTCGAGTGGCGTTACCGTAATCCAGAAATGCTTTCTACCCATCGGATCCTCACCTGGAACCACTTGTCCATCATAAAGTCTAACGGATTGCCTGGTCCATTTGATATCTATCGGCTTCGGCGGGAAATTTACATTGTAAAGCCTCAAATCATCGTTTTGCAACAGAATTTGAAGTGTTTGCTCTACAAAAGGGTCAATTGCACTAAAATCAGGCTCCGTTTTACCAACTGGTGTACTTAAGGCAATTCCTTTAATGCCTAATAGCACTGCTTGCTTAGCGGCGGCTAAGGTACCCGAATGCCACATGGAGTTACCCAAATTTGGCCCCATATTAATCCCCGATAGCACCACATTGGTATCAGGAAACATGTGCAGGCCCAAGGCGACACAATCGGCAGGAGTTCCATTTACACGAAAGGCATCAACGTTTTCGAATGTTATTGGTGATGATTTGATGGATAACGGCCGCGAGTGTGTAATGGCATGCCCCATTGATGATTGTTCTACATCGGGAGCTACAATCCTTACTGTGCCGAAGCGCTGTGCAATTTTTGCTAAAGCTGCAATCCCCGGACTATAGATACCGTCGTCATTTGTGATGAGAATATTCATGATCAATAGTTAAAATTATGTGCTATACTTTAAAACCTAATTGACAGCGATATTGTTCCAATCAATATGAAAAAGGCAGATAAATTGGTTCGTTTAGTTCATAATCCAACCGCTGGAGAGGGGAAACATTCCAAAACAGAGATTATAAAGATCATGAAATCCTACGGTTACAAGTGTTCTTGTGTGGCCTCGAACAGTAAATCGTTAAAAGATATAGCACCAGAAACCGAGTTTATTGCGATAGCCGGCGGCGATGGTACGATTCGTAAAACGATTATGAATTTGTTAAGCAAAAAGCTAAAATTTAAAAGACCTATTGCTTTGCTTCCTTTCGGTACAGCCAATAATATTGCTACATCATTGGGAATTACTGAAGATGTAGGAAAAAATATTTCTACCTGGGATTCGTATAAACTTCGGAATTTTGATGTGGGCCAGGTGTTAGGTTTGGAAAAAGCAGCTTACTTCATAGAAGCTGTTGGCTTCGGACTTTTTCCTAAACTCATTGAAACTTTAGAGAATACCAACACCGATCACATTAAATCTACCGAGGATGAATTTGAACTTGCGCTCGATACCTTACTGAAAATATCACAATCATACCCGGCAATTGCTTGCAGGATAGAAATTGATGATCAAGTAATTGAAAAACATTGTTTGATGGTAGAAGTGATGAATATTTCCAGATTAGGGCCAAACTTAAAACTTAGTGAAAACGCTGATCCTGGTGATGGTTTCTTTGATGTTGTTATTGTTCCAGTAGAAAAGCGAAAGGTAATGGAGAAATACATTCAGGATATCCTTACTGGTAAAAAAACTGTCTTCCCGATTAAGCCGATTCAAACCAAAAAACTAAACATTACCTGGAAAGGGTCGGACATTCATATCGATGATGAAATTAAAAATGACGGAAAGGAAATCAACTTAACAATTTCATTATTGCACAGCCTTTTAGAAGTAATTGTAAATAAAGAGGAGTTAAAGTAAATTTTCTATCCGTATTTATTGTTTAAATAATACATTTACTACATGATCAGATTAAACAGTGAAACGCCTGATGATGTACTCCGGGATGTTAAAATTGGCGATATGGTAACCGATACCTTTAGTAAAACCGGCCTGGTGGAAAGCATTGAGATAGACGACGACGGTTTATACAAAATTTACGAATTTTATCTCGTCACGGGAAGAACAATCATTGTAAAAAAGTAAGTCTTAAAGATATTCCCTTAAACCAACAACAATGTCAATACTCATTCTGCTACTCGGAATTCTGGTTCTCTTTGTATTGATCTTGAAAAAGATTAACCCGATGATTGCCTTATTGGCAGTTGCTATTTTGACTGGTTTGTTCCTGGGTATGCCTGCTGCAAAAGTAATGAGTTCGATTACCAGCGGTGTCGGCAGTACGCTGGGCAGCATGGTAATGGTGCTTGCCCTTGGTGCTATGATGGGGAAATTAATTGAGGATAGCGGTTCCGCACAGAGAATTGTATTTATTCTGATTAAAGCTTTTGGCAAAAACAATATCCAATGGGCGGTATTAATTACCGGACTCATGGTCGGCATCCCATTGTTTTACAATGCCGGTTTTGTAGTTCTGATTCCTTTAGTTTTCGCCATATCCGCTGCTACAGGTCTTTCGAAGTTATACATCGGCTTACCAATGGCTACCGCTCTTTCGGTAACACATGGCTTTTTACCACCACATCCTGGTCCGGTTGCATTAGCAGGAATTTTCCATGCCGATATAGGCAAAACGCTTATTTACGGCTTAATTTTAACCTTGCCAATTGCCGCAATTGCTGGTGTTTTCTTTCCGCGATTAATCATCAAAAAAGATCAGCCAATCCTATCCACTTTAGTCATCGAAGAAGGAAAAAATTTACCTTCTGCCGCCAGAAGTTTTATTACCGCACTGCTGCCTGTTTTCTTAATCGTTGCCGGAACCGCCGGAAGCAGTATAAGCTTTCCTTACGTTGGGAAAACCTTTTTTGTTTTTCTTGCAGATCCAACGGCGGCTTTATTAATTTCTGTACTGATTACCTTATTTCTCCAACAGAGCAGTATTGAGAAAGCAATGGAATCTTGCGCCGAAGGTGTTAAAAGCATCGCCATGATTATCTTAATTATCGCTGCCGGTGGTGCCTTTAAACAAATCTTAATTGACAGTGGAATGGGCGAAACGGTTAAAACTTTAACTGCAAACCTGAGTCTTTCGCCATTAATTTTAGCCTGGCTAATTACTGCAGCACTTCGGGTTACACTGGGTTCGGCAACTGTAGCTGCACTTACCGCTTCCGGAATGGTTTTGCCGTTAATTGGCCCAAGTGCGCCTCCAGAGTTAATGGTACTTTCGGTTGGCGCCGGCAGTTTAATGTTTTCTCACGTAAACGATACCGGTTTTTGGATGTTTAAGGAATATTTTAACCTCACCTTGAAAGAAACTTTCAGCACCTGGACCATGATGGAAAGCATAGTATCTATTTTAGGCTTGATTGGGGTTTTAGCTTTAAACCAGTTAAACTTTTAGTTATTATTTTTATTAAAAAACTTACTGAAATACATCATTTGGTAAGCAACGGCATTCTCCCAATACTCAAAATTGTGAGCTCCGGGCCTTACTGTAAAATCATGAGGAATATTGCGGGCCGTTAATTTATCATGCAGCGCCACATTAACATCATAGAAGAAATCGTTCCGGCCAACATCAAATATAATGGCCAGTTTATTCGGACTTAAAAGATGTGTTAAATTAATCACAGTATTGGCTTCCCAACGTTCAGGAAACTGGTTGTAGGGACCAAGCCTTTTTGCTATACTCCAGTTTTCAGGAAAAGGTCTGATGTCTACTCCTCCGCTCATACTTCCACAGGCACCATAAACATCCTGGTGCCTGAAAGCGAGATATAAACCTCCATGACCGCCCATACTTAAACCTGTTATTGCCCGGCCATTTCTATCTGCAATAGAGCGATATTTCCGATCAACAAATTCGACCAATTCTTTTGAAACATAAGTTTCGTATTGATAGGTAGGGTCGACCGGGCTATCGAAATACCAGCTGGTTACTCCTCCATCCGGGCAAACAACCATCATCCCAAAATTGTCTGCTAGTTTTTTAACAGCCTCTTTGTCTTTGGTGTTCAATAGCCAATCAGAATACTTACCCCCAGCACCGTGTAATAAATATAAAACCGGAAATCGTTTTGATGAAGCTTCATAATTTCGAGGTTTCACAACAACAGCCTTAATGTCCTTATTCATCACATTACTGTGAGTAAGCACCGTATCAACAGTTGCTGCAAAACTTAGCTGCGATGATAGTAAAACTATAATTGTTGCAAGGCAATTGAATATTCCTTTTCTCATATCTGAAAGATGATTTTCGACTGAAAGTAGAACATTTTCATCATAAAGCAAAATCACTTATGCGGCAGCTAACAGATTTATTGTTTCGTAGTCTTTGTTACGTTTACCAGATAACTTAACGAATGGCTATCACTTTCCAAAAATTTTGATTTGTATTGTGTGTGAAGACTTTTACTTTGTTTTACTCCATTTACAAGCAGGTTATTTTTATCCAAAGAAAATGAAACTTTTGTGGTATTGGAAATTAATCCATCATTCAATAACTGAGTGATGATTTTATTTGAGTTGTCTTTTCCATTCTCAACATGCACACTCACAGTATTCCCTTCACTTACGGTTGAGTGGCTACTCACTTTTGGTGGAGTGGGCGGTGTAGCGGGTACTGGTGGAGCAGCATTTAATCGGGGCAAAGGCGGTGCTGGTGGCGCTATTGGAACAGGTGAATTATTTATCCTTGGCGTTTTAGGTGGCTTCGGAGCTCTCGGCACACTACCCATCTTTGCTGGTTTTTGAAAATTTCTAGAATCCTTTGCTGCCTGTTTGGCATCAATAATCGCCTGTTTAGAATCTTCTTCAGCAACCCTGGCATCGATTACAGCTTGAGCCGCATCTTTCTTTGCTACCTCAGCGTCTTTTTTTGCTACCTCAGCATCAATTACAGCCTGCTTTGCGTCGATTACCGCCTGCCTGGCATCGCGTTTTGCTTGTTTAGCAATCTCTTCATAATCAGTCTGATCCTGCTTACCAGATGATTTTTTGGTCGGCTTATTTTTCTCTGTTGCCTTCCTTTCTGCAGCTTTTATTTTCTGCTCAATTTCCTTTTCCAACTGCTCGGCAGATTTATTTTTCTTCGCTGTATCCTGCACCGCTAGAATTGAGTTAGAAATAGTTGTTCTACTTATTGATGCTGCCTTGCCTACATTTTTAAAGGCTGCAGTAAAAATCACAGTGGAAACCAATGCGATGGTTAATATTGTCTTTTCCATTTTATTTAAAGTTGAATTGGTATTAAATAACATTCTGCTTGCCCGATGTAGCAGGCTACCGTTTTTTCCATTTATGCCCATTGCATAAGCAGGTGCACGCTGCTTAAACTCCTGACAAAAAATTAAGGCCTTAACATAATTTTTCCTGTCGTTTACACATGCAATGGCCAAATCATCGCAACAATGTTCGCGTTCGGTTTTAATAAGTTGCGATACCCACAATACCGCTGGATTAAAGAAGAATACAATTTCGATAGCACTCTGTAACAAGTTCACCAGATAATCCCTGCGCTTTACGTGTGCCAGTTCATGAGCCAAAATGGCCTCCACCTCTACGGTGCTCAACCCGTTTAGTAAACCTAGAGGGATTAAAATGAGTGGTTTCAAATGGCCAACCACCAACGGCACTTTCACAATTCCCGATTCCAACATTCTTACCTCTTGATTTAAACCAAGTTTACGGGATAGCAAGTCCAAATGTTCATCCCAGATTTTGCCAGCCGCATAGGTTAGGTTGTTTCTTAAACGATAAATGCTGCTTAAACCAACAAGTAACTGCACACTTTTACCACAAATAATTAAGAACCAAAGCAATACAATTTGATAAGCATATGAATTCCAGATGTTCAAAACCTTATTTAGGTTCGCAAATAAATCAAACTGAATAGCAGCTATAAACTGGCTTTGGCTCGAATTGGCTAAATGAATGGCCACCTCAGTGGTTTGTTTAGCATTTGTATTAGCGGCTTGATGGTTTAGTTCCAGATAAAATGTAAGGGAAATAGCGAAAATGAATAGCAATAAACAGCCAGTAAGCAAATTATAACGAAGCTTTGCACTTGCTTTTCGGGCGACAAACATAATTGCGCCTGAAATAATGGCCAGCATTACGCCCATCCATAAAGAGTGAAATAACATGTTGCCCAATGCATTTAACCAGTTTTCGGGCAAAAAATCAAAATGTTTAAAATTCATAATTGTGGTTCTTTAGAATTTTTAATATTTATTCCATACCCTCCAATAGCCGCCTAATATCTTCAATTTCTTCTTTCGAAGTTTTTTCATTGCCTAAAAGTTGCATCATTAATTGCGTTGCAGAGCCTTTGTACAAAGTGTTTACAAAACGATCGAGCAGTTGAACTTTAGTTTTTTCTTCGGCCTCAACAGGGATATAAATGTGCTTCATTTGGCTCTCATCACGTTTTAAAATTCCCTTTTCGGTTAAAATTTGCATCTGTTTCAACGTTGACGTATAGTTTACCTCCCTATTCTCGTTCAGTTTTTCGTTTACAAAGCGAACGGTAGAGGGACCGAACTCCCAAAGCACCTGCAGAATTTCTAGTTCAGCTTTGGTTGGTTCTGGCAAATTCTGATCAGCTTGATTATTCTTCATAAATTAAAGGTACGATATTTTTCGTACGATACAAATATTACCTTATTTTATATTTTTATGTCGAGTTGAGGGATAATTTATTTTATAAAAAGCAATATGAATAACTTAAACTGTCTTTCCTGGGACGCGGCCTTTTCAGCCAACGAAGCAATCTCAATTGCAAAGTTTCAAAAAACCATGGTCTCTGTCCTCATAGACCATTTTACAGTTTCGATCTGTGGGGGACACAGACCGAGGATAATAATCACAACCTAGCAGCATAAAATTAGGAGCAGTCATAACAATAATTGCGACGTATGAAAAATCGATTTCGCAAAACGAAAAGTTAAAAAAGTAAATGGTAGGACGGCGAACTTTAATATTTGGTGTAAATCTATAAGACATTAAAGAAACCACGAATCCTTTACTACTCTTGCCGTCATTCCCGCGAAGGCGGGAATCCTAAAGCGATAACAAGTATAAATCACCAGTCGAGTTGAGGGATAATTTATTTTATAAAAATCAATATGAATAGCGTTAAGAACGACCGTTTCTGGGAGGCGGCCTTTTCAGCCAACGAAGCAATCTCAATTGCAAAATTCAAAAAACCATGGTCTGTGTCCTCTCAGACCATTTTACAGTTTCGATCTGTGGGGGACACAGATCGAGGATAAGAATCACAACATAGCAGCATAAAATTAGGAGTAGTTATAACAACCTTCGCGAGGTATGAAAAATCGATTTCGCAAAAGGAAAAGTTAAACGTTAATGGTAGGACGACGAACTTTCATATTTGGTGTAAATCTATAAGACATTAACGCAACCAGGAGTCCTTTACTACTCTTGCCGTCATTCCCGCGAAGAAGGGAATCCTAAGGCGATAACCAGTGTAAATCTCCAGTCGAGCTGATGGATAATTTATTTTATAAAAATCAATATGAATGGCGTTAAGAACGGTCGTTCCTGGGACGCGGCCTTTTCAGCCAACGAAGCAATCTCAATTGCAAAGTTTCAAAAAACCATGGTCTCTGTCCTCATAGACCATTTTACAGTTTTGATCTGTGGGGGACACAGACCGAGGATAATAATCACAACATAGCAGCATAAAATTAGGAGTAGTCATAACAATTATTGCGAGGTATGAAAAATTGATTTCGCAAAACGAAAAGTTAAAAACGTCAATGGTAGGACGACGAACTTTGATATTTGGTATAAATCTATAAGACATTAAAGCAACCACGAGTCCTTTACTACTCCTGCCGTCATTCCCGCGAAGGCGGGAGTCCTAAAACGATAACAAGTATAAAATACCCATCCGAGCGCAATATTGTTCTTGAAATTAAGCGAATAATTTATCATGAAATGCATGATTTAGGAACAACTATCAGCTGATCTGACCCGAAATCTCTTACTTTAAAGCTTTAATTACGGCAATTAAATCCTCCTCACCATATTCAGCTTCAGCATTTTCGAAAGTTTTCAACGCAGTTTTTGCCAACGGCGAAGAGATTCCTTCAGCTTTTGCCAGTCTTAAGTCCTTAACAATGTGCTTCAAAGCAAATGCCGGTTTATAATTTTCAGCAAGAATGGCATCGCCCTTTATTTTAGTAAAAACATTACTAATCGCGGCGTTGTTAATGAGGTTCAAAAGATCATCAGTTCTAATTCCATTTTGATTGGCAAACAAAACGGTTTCGGCTAAACCTTGTGTATATAAAGCTAGCAACGAATTGATAGCCAATTTGGCCTGATTGCCCGCTCCTACTTCTCCAACACGCAGGGTTAACTTCCCTAATTTTTCAAGTACAGGTTTGGCTCTTTCAAAAACCTCTTCTTCGCCGCCCACCATAATCACAAGCTGCCCAGTTTCTGCCTGCTTAACGCTTCCCGAAACAGGAGCATCCAAATAATCGATCCCGTTTAGTCTGCATTTTTGATTCATCTGTTTAGAGATACCAGGAGAAACAGTACTCATATTGATGATGATTTTACCTTTTGCACCTGCAGACAGTAAACCATTGTCACCTTCAAAAATTTGTTCAATTGCCTGATCATCAGAAACCATTAGAATTACAATATCTGCTTTCTCTAAAAGTGCTTGTGGCGTATCAGCAGTAGTTGCACCCATTTTTTGCAACTCACTTTCTTTACCTTTACTCCGATTATAAACTGCAACCTGATAAGCTGCATCAATGAGTTGAGTGGCCATCGGAATTCCCATATTACCCAAACCTATCCATCCTATATTCATATCATTTTATTTTTAAGTGGTAAACAAATTTGCCAAATAAATGGCTCAATAATTAATTTTCGATAAATGATTTCATTTATGGTTGAAATAGATGCCGGTTGTTAAAAACATTTCAATAATCCATATCATCCAAAGTTTAAATTTGCTTAACCAAAATGATATGTTACTCAAAAATTTATACTCATCAGCCTTTTACAACAGATTAGGATACGCTTTATGCGTTTCGATTCCTGATTTCGACAAAGCTCAATTTATTAAAAATATTTACACTTCAGATTTTGAATCTAAAGAACTGAAAGAACGAATGAAACATACTACACGGGTATTAAAACAATTCATGCCTGATGACTATGTCGCCACTATTTCGCTCCTAAAAATATCAATTGAGCAATTCCGAATTGCCGGAATTGGAGAAGATGGATTGGCCTTTATGTTTCTGCCCGATTATTTAGAAACCTACGGAATTGATTATTTTGAAGAATCGGTAGAGGCACTTGAATTTGTTACTCAATTTGTAAGTTGCGAATTTGCTGTTCGCCCTTTTATTTTAAGATACGAACACAGAATGATAGAAAAGATGCTGAAATGGTCAACACACTCCAGCCTTAAAGTAAGGCGATTGGCCAGCGAGGGTAGCCGACCAAGACTTCCCTGGGCCATGGCGATTCCTTTTTTAAAAAAAGATCCTACATCGATCCTGGCGATTTTAAACAATTTAAAACAGGATTCATCTGAATATGTGAGGAGAAGCGTGGCAAATAGCTTAAATGATATTGCCAAAGATCATCCTGATGTGGTGATCAAGGTTGCGCAAAGTTGGTCAGGATTAAGCCCAGAAACAGACGCTATTATTAAACATGGCAGCCGAACGCTATTAAAACTGGGACATCCAGAAATTTTGCAACATTATGGCTTAGACGATCAAGGTATTATTATGCAAGATTTTCAGCTCATCAGTCCTGAAGTTAAAATTGGCGAAAGCCTTTCTTTCGCTTTTACCATTAAAAATTTAAATAGTACTGAAAAGAAAGTGAGGTTAGAGTATGCCATTTACTATAAGAAGCAAAATGGGCAGAACACCAAAAAAGTATTTAAAATTTCCGAACGCATGTATTTTGCAGGCGCTGAAATAAGCGTTCTTCGCAAACAAAAATTTATATTAATAACCACCAGAAAATTTCATTTAGGAGAGCATCAAATTGCAATAATCATTAATGGAGCTGAAAAGGAACTATTCGCTTTTGAGTTACTCGCTTAATTTTATAGGTCTCGCAATTCATCAAGTAACGGAATCTGCCGATCTTTAATGGCTACGCAAGCCTTTTGATAATTAAACCAATCGCCACGATCTACTTCAACAAAATCCTGCATTGTGCCAGATTTTGGCGGCCATTCCATCTCGAAGGTATTACTCACTAGCGAAGAAGGATCAAAATCGCCTTCTACTGCCCAGCAAAGCACCTTTTTTCCTCCTTTTTGTGTAATAGGACTTAATGGGACAAAGTTACCTGTTACAATTTTTCCAGTCTCCTCTTCAAATTCTCTTACCGCAGCTTTTAATGGCTCTTCATCACCATCAAGTTCTCCTTTTGGCACAGACCAAACGCCTTCATTCTTTTTGGTGTAAAATGGGCCACCAGGGTGAACTAGAAAGAATTCTAGCTCGTCATTATTCTTACGGAAAAGAAGCAATCCAGCACTTAATCTCATTTTCTGAATTCAATAATTGATTAGTAAACATTACAAAAAATTTAAAAATAAGTTTTTACAATTAGCGTTCGAAACATATCGCTGTAAAAGTTTCCGAAAATCGCAAATATATGGCGAAGCCAATCATTGCACCTGTTACGATGCATTTAAAAGAATCATAATATCAATTGATGATATAACGAATTTTGCACGCTAGAACCCGTCTTTATCTAAAAATTTAGAAAAATAACGGCTAAAGTATTCATGTTGTGATAAAACTATTATATTTATAAAAGTTAATTGTCCCTCGTATTGCATTCAAAAACTAAAAGGTTACCGCTTTTTATATTCAAAAACTTGTTTTTGACTGGACTTCTATTAACCATTTTTTCCTGCAAAAATTTCAAATCTGAACCAGAAGACCACAATGAATTTTTAAGCAAATTTATTGCCCAGGCCGAGGTAATCAATAGCGAAAAGGCTTTCCCTTATTTAGATTCCTTATTGCGTACCATGGATAACCCTGGTTATGAAGATCGGTACATGGTGGCTTACTTCAAACAGCGTATGTATGTAAGTTTAGCCACCAGCCAAAACGAAGAAGCAAATTTACGCACTTCACTTCTGTATGCGGACAGCATGGCTTATTGGGTTGGCTTGTCAAAAGTACCAGGGAAATACCTCAAGCAAACCGCTCAATGTTACCTCTCCAGAGGTGATGTTCTGGTTAAAATGAAACGTTATTCAGCTGCCTATAAAAATTATTTTCAGGCAAAACAGTTATTAAAAAATGTGCCGAGAAGTAGAATTAGAGTAAATTCTCGTTTAGCAGATGCCTGCTACAAAAGTGGAAAATATAGGCAAGCCGCTACGCTATACCTGGAAGCCTGCAACGATGAAGTGCTGGATAAAGGTGATTTTATGAGTTTTGTTAATACCCAACTTTATTTAGATAATGCTGGTTTAAGTTATGCAAATGCAGGGATGATTGATAGTGCGAAGTTTTACTATCGGAAAGCGCTGACCTACATCAATAAAAATGAAGCTACATTTAACTATGAACCTTATTTTATAAAATGCGCAAAGGCGGTGGTTTATAGTAACCTGGCAGAAATTTACTACACTGAATATGACCTACAGACGGCCGCGTTTTATTTCAAAGAAAGTATCCGATTAAATGCTCCACCGCGTAACGACCAATATTATCAGCAACAGACAAAAATGAGCCTTGCCATGCTTTATCTTAATTTAAACGAGATAAAACCTGCCGAAGCTTTAATGAAAGAGGTAGCGGCTGAAATTCAAAAACCCTCAGTCAGTTATCCAAAACTGAAGTGGAATAAGCTTCAGATCGAATATCTAAATCAAACCGGACAGACTGCAAAAGCCAAGCAGCTTACCCCTGTTTACATCAAACTGCTCAACCAAGCGAATAAAGAAAAACTGGAGGTTACAAATACAGATTTAGGTGCAGAATTTTTTAATCTGCAAAAGGAATATGAAATAAAGTTATTGAAGAAAGATCGCCAGGTTGCCATACTTTATTTAATCATTGCTACAATTGTATCGCTAACCACGCTGATTATCCTGTTCCAGCTTTACAAAATTTGGAAGGCTTCCAAAAAAACAAATAGCCATTTAAATATACTCAATAGCCAGCTCAATGATAAAAACTTCGATCTGGAACAAACACTTTTTGCTTTAAAAGAAAGCCAGGAGGAGAACAGAAAAGTAATGGATCTCATTGCTCATGATTTGAGGAGCCCAATAGGCGCTATCGTAAGCATGGCTGGCTTAATAATGGACGGTGATGATATTAAAGAAGAGGATTACAACATGATGAACCTGATTAAAAATACAGGTAAAGATTCTCTAAAGTTTATTGATGAATTACTGAAGTTGAAATCACAGCAGTCTAATAATATCGAAAAAGAAAATGTAGACTTGAAAGATTTACTGAATTATTGTATAGATATTACCAGACACAAAGCGGTAGAAAAAGATCAGAAACTAGAATGTATAAGTGATCCTGTTCACATTAAAATTAACAGAGAAAAAATCTGGCGTGTCATTAGTAATTTAATTACGAATGCGATAAAATTCAGTCCTAAAGACACGACTATAAAACTTCAGACAACCATCGCTGAAGATCATGTCGTCATCTCGGTAAAAGATGAAGGAATCGGCATTCCCTCAGAGCTTAGTGAAGCTATTTTTGAGATTGATGATACCAGAAAAAATAGAACCGGTACAACGGGCGAACAATCTTTTGGCCTTGGACTAATTATTTCTAAACAAATTGTAGAGGCACATGGCGGCAAGATTTGGTTTGAAAACAATAACGATAAAGGCACTACTTTTTTTGTTATGATACCTAGATAACCACATCCGCCAACACGACAAACCGTTACTCCTATTATCACCACATTATCTGGGTAGAGCTTCCGGTAGCTAAATGAACACTAATGGTCAGATTTCGTCGATGTGAATACAGGTGATGTACTACAAATTTTTAGACCAACTATCCTGATACAATTTCCAAACTGATTTATGATTCCACAAAAAAAGTCATCCAAACCGGATGACTTTTTTACGTTCTATTTGTGTTGTTGTTATTGTTTAGTAATCTTAAATTCTGTTCTTCTATTTAACTGGTGATCCGCTTCAGAACATTTCACACCGTTAGCACATTTGTTAAGCAATTTACTCTCACCATATCCTCTCGCAGTGATTCTGTTTTTGTCAATTCCACGATCAATAATGTATTGAACTGCAGAATTTGCTCTGCTTTGCGATAACCATTGGTTGTACTGATCATTGCCTCTGCTATCCGTATGTGAACCCAACTCAATCCAAATGGTTGGATTGTCTTTCATTATTTTTACTAATTTATCTAATTCAATCGCGGCATCAGGTCTGATATTCGACTTGTCGAAATCATAATAGATATTTTCAATCCTAATGGCTTTATCTAGTTCAATTTTTTCGAGATATAAATCTTTGTTTATTACCGTAGAGGTAGTGAGGTTATTGGTGGTTAAAGAAACCACATCACTTCTATAATTCGTTTTATCTCCTGTTAAATTATAATCAGATGATTTATCCAAATTAAATTTAAAATCACCACTTTCATCAGTTTGTACTTTTAATGCCTGGCCGTTTATTTTTGTTAAGGTTACAATTGAATTTGAAAGCGGTTGATTAGTTGTTTTATCAAAAACTCTTCCTGTTAACCTGAAGGCAATTACTTGCTGCTCCGTGAAACTGTAAATATCGTCGCTTCCTAAACCCTCCGTTCTGTTCGAACTCAAAAAACCACTTAAAGCCGATGTTTTAAGATAAGCAAAATCATCCTGAGGTGAATTTGTAGGATAACCTAAATTTTTGGGCTCTGCTACTTTCCCTGAGGATAGCTTAGTTCTGAAAATATCAAGTCCACCCATACCCACTCTTCCATCCGTACTAAAATAAAAGTTGTTCTCCGCATCAAAAACTGGTGTACGTTCATTACCTTCTGTATTAATTTCTTTAAGATTTACAGGAGTTCCCCAATCGCCGGCATCGGTACGCTGACTTACATAAATATCGGTACCACCCAATCCACCAGTCATGTTAGATGCAAAATATAAGCTATTGCCGTCACCCGTAACAAAAGGATCACCTAAAGAGTATTCGTCAACTTTGTTATACTTAAATGGTGTTGGAACAGCCCATTTACCTGCTGCATCTTTTTTGCTCGAATAAATTTCTACATTAACAGTTGCCAGTTTGCCTTTAACAAAAACGGGTTTTTTAGGTATTCTGGTTAAGGTAAAAAACATTTCATTTCCATCCTTGGTAAAACTTGCCGGGCCAACATGATAATTGGTGTTCGCATCAAGAGGAAACATGTTCACGCTATCCTGTTTTCCATCAACCATATAGAGCCTTAGGTAATGGTTACCTGTCCAACCATAAATGGTACGATCCGGACGCTTTGCGCCATCGAATTTTAAGAAAGGACGTGCTCCGCTCTGTTTGTCTTCCGAAACATTTCCACGATCGGAAGCAAAGGTAATGGTGTTATTGTATGGTGTAGCACCCCAATCAGATTGCGGGGTATTCATTCTGGCTTCATTTTTAATGGTAGTCGCCGTTGGGTTTTTCATCCAGACCATCGCCGAATCGCAGCTCGAAAGCCACAAGCTTTGCTCTTTAGGCGTTAAGCTTTTATTAATCTCTGCGTATTTTTTGTATTGCGACTTTGCCTCTGCATACTTAGAGTTTTGCTGTAACGCTTTTGCGTAAGCTAAAATATTTTCCGCCTTCGTGTCGGGCATTCCTGCAGCAATAGCATACCAGCTTTCCGTTTGTTTATAATCATTTACCAGGGCATAACATTCTCCCAACCGTTCGGCGGTATACAGTGTCTGTTTCTTTTTATAAGCCTGCTCATAAAGATCAATTGCTTTTTTATAATTAAACAATTGGTATTGAGCATCGGCCTCCTTCAACACATATTGGGCAAAAGCTGGTTTTTCTACCAAGATCAATATGGATGCTAGCGTAATGATGTAGTATAATTTCTTCATTGTTTGTTTAATTCAAGAGTATTAATCGTCATGTAATATTGTTCCCACTAAAAGAATCTTGGTGTAAGCATACGCACATTTTTCCTGTTAAAGAAATAACTGATGGAAATTTCGTGTGTACCACTGCTGTAACCCTGCAATGGCCCGATAGAATAATCGTAAGCATAACCTATACGCAAGTTTTCTGTTGGAAAAACCTGTATGGCTCCTACGGCAGAATTGAGCTGACTCAAGTCTTTTTGCAGGTAACTTTTATTGTATAATTTTACGCCTGTCCGGTACGATCCGCCAATCCAGAAACGTTCTGCCAAAATAAGGAAAGCGTTCAAATCCAAACTGGTTGGACCACCCCTATCATCTTTCAAAAGGAACGAAGGCTTCAGTAAAATATCTTTCGATAATGGAATTAATGTTCCGGCGGTTAAATAATAATGCGGTTTTGGTTGTGCAATGAAAGCATAACGATCAATATCAATGTATTGAGAAACCAAGTTATCGGCACTAAAACCAGCATAAAAACGATCGTTAGCAAAGTAAACTCCTGCCCTTGCATCAGGCAAAATGGTACTTTGCAAGCCTACAGGCTGATATATTTCCGGGTCGTTAGGGTTCAACATCGCACCATCAATACCCAATTGAACAGCGCCCACACCTAAACCAAACGCTAACCGTGAAGTTCCATCAGCATTTAAGCGGATGCGATATGCGTAATTACCATATACAGATTGGTTGCGTTGTGCACCAAGTTTATCACTCGACACCTGAAGCGCTAAACCTACATTACCATCGTTGGCTATGGCATCAACAGCTATCGACATGGTTTTGGGCGCCCCTTGAATCCCTGTCCATTGGGTGCGGTAAAACGCATGTACATTAAGCTGCTCTTTATAACCTGCATAAGCCGGGTTAATATAGATTCCATTAAACATATACTGACTGAACTGTGCATCCTGTTGGGCCTTAGCCAAAGTAGAACACAGTAGCAACACACTTAAGATCTGTAGTATTCTTTTCATTTTTTTGTATTTCGATCTGCCATCAGATCATAAGTAATCAATTCAATTAGCGACTGAATTTTGCCGCTATTAATTTTTAAATGCCCTGATTAAAGTAGTCCATCCCGTAAAGGTAAACCATTCACCTCCGGCAGTTTCACGCACTTTTAGCAGATAATAATAGGTACCTTCATTCAGCCCCTCTCCACTCCAATTATTTTGATAGTTGTTGGATCTGTACACTTCATTACCCCAACGGTTTACAATAACCAAAGAGTTTTCGGCAAACAGCTCAAGCCCTCTGATTTCGAACATATCGTTATTTGCATCTCCATTAGGCGTAAACAAGGTTGGGATAAACAAATCCTGTCCGGAAACGGATAGTTTTGTATAATAAGCGCCATTCGCATTTACATCATTGGATAAGGCGATATTGTTGCGGGTATGGATGCCTGTTGCCGGGTTTGTACCTTTTAACATATCCCATTTGTTGCCACTTACGTAGCGGGAAATCGCAGCATTCGCATCTTTAAACAAGCTGCCATTGGTATTGGCATTATGTTGCAAAATCATGTTGGCGGTAACCGGTGTGGCACTGTAAATATTCCACACCCTATCCATCCCTAAGCGTTCTTTAAGCACTGGCTTATTGGCCATCATGTAATCTTGTACACTGGCAAAAATACGACCCGCTGTTGCTGGTGTTAAAGTTGCAGGGGTATAATCTCCCTCATCAATACCGATTGGAAAAACAAAACCATCACTTCCTGCATAATCTTTCACCATGTGCCCCGCAATGCTGTTGCTGGTCACTACCATTCTATCTTTAGAGTAGTTGATGATTTTACCGGTAGTTCCAAAAACCAGATTGTGTCCATTCAGGATAATATCAGCCTGATCAACCGCCATATCTATCGTACCCGCGATGTTTAATGACGCAGAATTTAATCCCGCAGGGTTTGTTGTACCAAAACCAGGGTCGGTTACATCGGCCAGCATCATGTTGCCATTATTGCGATGCTCAATTAACATATTGATAAAAACACCATTGTTTCCATCAATTTGTGTAGGACCAGCCGCCATACCCGAATAAAAAGGGTTGGTGCCTGGATTATACACCACAATTTTTCCGTTACCGCTAAAGGTAGCACCCGGAGCAATCCATACATTTTTGCTGTAAATCTCCAGCACTCCATCTATTTGCCAATTGGCATTTGGACCGAAGAAAGTGCCTTCACTAAAACGCTGTTCAGTTGTTCCGGCAGAAATGGTAACAGATGAATTATCAACTGTCATACTTCCTGTACCCGTTTGAGCGAATGCTGGCAAAATGGCCAGCAAGCAGGCAACCGTTAAAAGCAATTTATATATATCTTTTTTCATGAATCAAAATTTTATCGTTAAACCAAATGCACTAGTTAACGCTCTCGTTTCTACTTCCAGTAATTCCAAAACTTGCCATCAAATACGGCAAGTGCTTTCCTGTTGGTATCATAGCACATCATGCCCGGGTAAGGGCTTTTTACATTTAAGTGCGGATTAGCAATTTTGGGCAACACGAGGGCTTTATCAGCAGATTCAAGCACCAAAACTCCATCCACTGCTGTTTCTCTTGCACCCATTATGGTTTGTTTGCCATTATCTACCGTACCACTATATGGTGCTATAGGCACGGTTCCGGCAATATCCCCTACGCCCGAAAGATTTATCCAGCCTCCATTTTGGTACATTTTCACTATTTTCTCCACCTTATCAAATACAAAAGTACCATTGGCAGGCGTGGCTGGTAAGGTTTCTACAGCAGGCAAAATAATCCCTTTGGTGGTACCTGCCGCAAAATCTAAAACGGAAGAGCCATCTGCTGTCTGTTTACCTATAGCGGTTTGGGCAGTAGCAGCGAAGCCAAGCCCTAAACTTAAAACTGATAGTATGAAGTATTTTTTCATTGTATTAATTACTTAAGGGAGTACAATCTTTTTCTAAACATTTCCAAACCGTTCCATTATAAAGCTTCACACAGGCAGCGGCAATGTCATAGATTAACATGCCCTCTACTGGAACGGCTATGGCAGCTGATGAACTTACCCTGGTGATGACGAAACCTTTATTTTTAGATTCGATTACAATATGTCCGTTATTCACATTGGCAGGCCATCCTGTAGCGCCGCCACTAAAACCTACAAGGTTAGAAATTCCCGTCAGACTTGGTAAACCTGCCGCATCAAATGCACCTAAATTGGTACAGGCACCTACTGGTGCGCCACAAAGAAAGATCACTGGAGTGCTTGCAAAGTTATATTCATTTTCCGTTTGATTTACGCTTGTCCCATCAGCCATACTTCCATCAATCCTGTGCCCTACATAGCCATATTGATAGCTATTTTCTTTAATAATCATAGAGGTATGGCCGCCGGTTTCTACCGCGATTACTTTATCGATCCAGTTCAGTTTACCCATGTTGTAGGCACTACCTATAGGGATACTGCCCGGCATTTGCATCGGATCTATAGGGTCGCTCAATCCTCCACCAAGCATTCGATTCTGATTGCTTCCCCAAGCCCATAATCTGCCATCTGTTGTTAATACGTTGATGGCAGGGTAATTAGGATCATGCTCATTCGGACTGATCCAAACCACATTGGTGAGGTAATCACTGGCCGCTACCGATTTTCTTACCTGCACCCACGTATTGCTGTTCGAATTAGTGAAGTTACCCAACTGCCTGAAGATACCAGATCCCATGGCATAGACATTGCCATTGGTGCCCAATACATAATAGGTACCTGCACTCATGCCTATCATTTTAGGGGTTACACCCGCTGGTAGCGTCATTTGTGTGGCAAACACTCTGTTTATACCGGCACTGCCTTGACCTAGTTGTGTGTTAAGTCCCCAAGTATATACTTGGCCAGTGCCAGTTAATGCCATCAAATTTGTACTTTCACCCCGTATGGCGACAACATCATCAAGCGTTGTTGTTGCATTGGTACGTACCCGATGCCATAAAGCATCGTTTGCAGCATTATCCGCTGCATTATCACCGTATGTATTGCCATTTATCGCAAGTACCCAAACCTCGCCAGAGCAAGTGGTTAATGCCAATGTTTGGTAAGTACCGAAGAACATCTTTACATCTGCCGGAGCCACGCCGTCAGGTAAGCCGTCTGACTTTGTCGCACCGCCACTTACGCCGAAAGTACCTACACTTAACTTCTGAAAAACATCACCACTGGTAAGTCCCCCAGAAATCAAATTCCCTTCTTTGCCCCATGCAAACAGCCCGGTAGTAGTTAAAATAACAGTTTGAGACTCTTCACTACCATTACTCGCTCCGGTAAACTTAAGTACCTTTCCGGTAAGCCCAATAAAGTTAGTGCTGTTCACCTCAGTAGGGACCAATAGGTCACCCGAACCGTTGCTTGCCATTTTATCCCCCCATACCATCAATGCACCAGTAGTGGCGTCACGCATCCTGGTACTATGGAAATTGCTTACCATATTATCATACTCAATGGTGTTAGGGTTTGAGGTATTTAAAAAAGTATTGGTATTACAGTCGCCGGTAACGCAATAGCTTGGCGGAAGGCCTGCGAATGTAATGTATCTTTGTGCGTTATCAGTATTAAAATTATTGCTAAATACCCATTTCCCATTGCTATAAGTTCCTGCAACGCTTTTTACATTGGCTGTAAAGGCCGCATCATCTGCAACCAACATCCTAACTGTACTTGATGCACCAAAATTAACGCCGTATGTAGATAGGTTTGCCTCAAAATACAATGCATTTGGTGTATTTTTGCGTTGAGACAGCCATATCCTCTGAATTCTCTTCCAGGTAGTTCCTGCAACCGTAACGTCAACAACAGGTGTTGCCGTTACATTATTATCTCCCAATAAGAAATAGGTTTTATCGTTGGTAAAGCCAGTACGTGATGCATCCTGATTTGGATTAACGAAATTATTGATCGTAGCCACCGTAAGGATGGTTCCAGCATTTACACTTTTAGATACTTTCTGCTCAAAAGCTTCAATATCATCTCTTGATACACCGAAGATATTGTTGTTGTAAGTTGCATTTGAAGCACCGTTCCAAACGATATTTCCATCCGTATCCAGATAGTGATTGGTAGCCACCTGCCCTAATGTAATCCCGTATTTAATGGCCAGGTAAGAATCAACTTTTCTACGGTCTGCATCTAACAAAGTACCTGCGCCGTATACGATGGTTTCACCAATATGTCCTGTAAATCCGGCGTTATCACTTCCGTTTGATGAAAAACGGGTGTCTCCGAATATATGACCACCAAACATAGAACCTACAGCATTAAAGGCAGTGGCCGTTGCCATTGCAGCTCCATTCAAACCTTTGCTTGTTGCTATATTTGTATTTCTGAAATACATAATGCTAGGTATCGTTGTACTAAAAGCAGGAGCGACATTTGGAAATTGCGTACCACCTCCATAAGGTCTTCTTTCTAAATCGGTAGTAGCCGGCCAAATCCCGAAACCATCCCAATTTATAGAACCTGTAGTGGTATTATCCATACCAGTACTAAATACTCTTGGATTTCCCCCGCCTGAAGCCAATCCTTCTTTAGTAAACGTGAAGACATCATAGTCTAAACTGGTTAAAGTACGCACCGTATTATTTCCTAAAGTTTGCGTTCCTACCGTAAAATTAATGCCCGGGTTGAAATTGAAATAATCAGCAGCACCGGATACGTATTTAGGCAATGCATTCGTTCCCAATTGTGCCACGGTAGTTCCGTTCCAGATATCTGTCCATCCCGTTACGTCTGTATTCGCTCCGCTGTTGTTTGCATTTTTGTCTGCCCTGTACCAGTAGGATAATCCATTGGCTACCCCTCCCGGAGCATTTCCGAAACCTGCAAATGTAAAAAACTGTCCATTAGTTAATGTAGCTGTTGCGGTATTGTAAACCACACCGTTGATGGTGATTTCTGTAGCCATTGCCGTAAAGCTATCGCTTCCATCAAAAACCGCATCCGCAGATTGTACCAGATACAGGTTAGCCACACCTTTAGGCCAGGCTACTGTAATCGTGCCTACACTCCCGGTATTCTGTACTTTCCAGATCGATTCAAAACGATAATTGGTTGCTCCATTAGTGCCTGCGGTGTACGCTAATGGGATGGTAAGGCTTCGCTTGAAGCCGTTATCCCCTGCCATCAGGTATTGTAAATCATTCACTAAGCCCAGGCTGTTGGAAGCATTATTATTTGCAAAGCCCGTTGTAGAAATTACAAGCTGCTGTCCGCTGTTTACACTCCCCGCTTGCTTTTGATGCAATACGGTATTATTATCTCTTGCAATCCCGAAGATATTATTATTATAACCCGTATTAATCGTTCTATCCCATACTATGCTGCTGTTGGTAGCCAGGTAATTTTCGTTTAAGGTAACCCCATTTTTTAAAGCAAGATAAGTATTTACTCTCGATTGCTCGTTGGCGGTTAAAACACGTTTGTACCAAATCACTTCCATAATATCCCCTGGAAAAGGACCACCGGCATCCCATCCAGCCTCACCGATTCTTAAATTACGACCAAAGATCTGAAACTTGTTTGATCCGGTAAATGAAGTGGTTTCGTAAGTACCATTTAAACCTAATCTTTTTTCTCCGCCAGCGGAAAGCGAAGTTCCCAGGTTAGCAACAGCATTGTTGGCTATTGCGGAGAATACATTCGATTGACCGATATTGAAATTTGCAGAAAAATCTGTTGATGTGGTGGTACTAAAAAACTCATACTGTCTTGGATTTCCCGTAGCAATTGAAATCCCTGGTTCAGCAGCAAGAGTTGCATCGTCATCGATTCCCGTAATACGTCCTGTTCCGCTACTGGTAGGCCTTACTGCCGAAAAAATGGAAGTATTGGTATTGGCCAGTTCGCCATTGGTAGGGTTCAATACCGAAGTAGAATTATAGAAAAATCTGGTACCTGAATAACCCGTGGTGTAAGGATGGAAGTTATGCGCCCTGTCGGCCGTAGAAAGCGACCATCCACCGAATCCCGCGATGTTGTTGGCATTTGCAGAATGGTCTTTCCATGCCGTTGCAATAACGCCGGCATCATCAGATTTTACCCAAAAGTCTGGCGCAGCCACACCACCTGGAGATTGTGCATATATTTTTGAAATAGAAATACTAGCCAGGAAAGCCGACAATATTAATACGTAGATTTTTTTCATATTTCTCATTTTAGGTGTCCCTTCCTCTTTTTAAGGGAAGGGACCTCATGGAAGATTTTCGGTTCCTGTTATGGCTTGGTAATCAATAAGTGCTCTAATTTTTTCAAGCGCTCTTCTAAATCATTGGTTTTGTTTTGAAGCGCTTTGATTTCTTTATCTTTTTCACCCAAAGCGTCGTTCATCTCAATTACATGGAGATATAATTCTTCCAGTTTCTCTAACTGTTGCATCGATAACTGGGTTAAATCGATTCTATAACCATTTTCACCTACATTCACTTCAGAGATTGGCGTAACGCCCGGCAAGTGTTTGTTGGCTTTGATAAACTCGGCTACTTCTTTTAATGATTTAAATTTGTAGTCTTTATAAATTTTAGAAAAGCCGTTGAAATAATCTTCAAATACATAATCCGCATACACACCACTTGTTGTCCAAAGTCTACCTGTAGTAGAGATATCGCCAGCTACGTGTAATAACGGTTGAATGGTTGCACCGCCCACCACGAAAGATGGAGCAGTAAGCGCACCGATGGCAAATTCACCTGTACCCGTTACCGTAGCTCTTGTAAGCCCATTAGTAATTAAATTTAATGGCTTCACTTCTCCTGTACTTGTTCCTACATTTAAAGCTGTTGCATTGCCTCTTGAAGTTAACTGGGCTACGTTAGCATTATCCACAAATAGATCTACTATTGCACTACCTCCTGTTAACAGAAGTGCGCCCCTACCTGAAGCACCTGCACCAGTTGCCCGCAAAATACCCTGGTTACCTGTATTATTTATGCTAACACTATTACCATTTCCAGTGAACCTTAGGGTGTGATTATTTGTTGTAACAGTTCTTGTTCCTACTGGCGCCGCTATGGCTAAAGTGCCATCATTAGTATAAAGATTAGTATTTAAATCAGTTACTGGAACCGTTTTCAATATACCCGTACCATCTGCTACCACTACCCTATCAGTAGCTGTACTACCTGCCAAACCATAGATATCTCTGATACGCACATTTCCTGCACCTACATCTAATTTCTCTGATGGCGATAGAGTGGCAATACCTACTTCTCCGGTTCCGCTAATACGCATTCTCTCAAGGTCAGTAGTACTGAAGAAAATTGGTGCGACATTTTCTGTTCTTAAACCTAGCCCGGTATTTCCAGTTCCACCGGCTACAATCTGTGCAAAGGAGTTATTATCGGCATAAAGATCTAACATTGAATTTCCTCCTACTGCAGTGAATGTACCTCTTCCTGCCGCACCTGTACCAGTAGCTACAACCCTTCCCTCATCTAATCTAGCTGAAATATCAACGCTACTCGCTGTTCCAGCAAATGTTAATAGACGGTCGGCTGTTGTTACCGTTCTTTGCGCTGTTAAGGTACCATTTGCATTGTAAATATTTACAGGGTTTGCTGGTAAACCTGCCACCGTGCCCAATACACCATTAGCATCTGCCACTACCGTTCTGGTTGCTGTAAAAGTTTGATTCTGACTTGACGACACACCTCCCGCACCTGTGGTATTTATAGCATTAGTAGCACCATTCAACGGAAGGGTTCTTAATCTCGTAATTCCATTATTATCTAATTTCTCAGAAGGAGTATCGGTAGCCACACCCACATTTCCTGTTCCAGTGATTGTCATTCTCACTACTCCATCAGCTACACTGCCTGGGCTTGTTACAAAATTGATAGGGGCTGGCGTTAAAGTCCCATGAGTTCCCAAGGTAAGGTCGGTAGCTTCCTCAGTGGCAAAAATTTGCGTCCCTGCCTCAGCAAATGCCTGTATTCCTAATTTGGTTCTGCTGCTATTTGCGTTTTTATCAGCAGCAAATATCGCTATACTACCATTGCCATATGGCGACGATGCAACTCCTTCTTGAAGCAAGCCAGAGAAAAGAGATAAGGTTGTTTCTTGATGATCTCCTTTGAAAGCCAATTGTTTATCTGCCATCGTAACTACACGGTTAGTAGTTAATGTTCCATTTGCATTGTAAATGTTAACCGCTGCGCCAGCTAGAGAGGCCACTGTTACTGTTTTTAAAATACCCGTATTATCAGCCACAACCACCCTGTCCGTTGCAGCACTACCGGCTAAGCCAAATAGATCACGTACCCGTACATTACCAGCGGTAACATCTAAACGGTTAGTTGGAGTGATTGTTGGTAATGCAGTAGCACCACTAAAATCACCTAAAGCAATTGCACCATTTACACCGTAAATCCAGTTGCCAATATTTAACTGGTTACTTACTGTACTTTGTGCTTTGGTTTGCGAGCCTAAGAATAAACTGTTGCTGCCAGAAGTATATTTTTCAGTGATCGGGCCTCCAATTCTGTTGGCTGCTTCAGTACCAAAAAAAGTATTGAAGTTTCCTGTAGTTAATTCGTTACCCGAAGCCACTCCGAAACCCACGTTATCTGTACCGGTTGTTAATTTCGCTAAAACATCTACCCCAAAACCTAAATTTCTAAATCCTGTAGCCAGGTTTAACGAGTTTGTACCAAATGCAATATTCTGTTCACCAGTAGTCACACTTTTTAAAGCGTTAGTACCAATAGCAGTATTACCCTGGCCGGTGGTCAAGCTGGTGAGGTTTAATGCACCGATAGCCATGTTTCCACTTCCTGTGGCTAGCGGTAAATTTCCGAAACCTACGGCTACGTTGACTGCGCTGGCAGCATTTGCCAGTTGATTTCCCCCACCAATAGCCACATTTCCCTGTAAAGCAGCACCGCCAGTAGCAGCATTCATTGCTCCTTTACCAATAGCGATGTTATCGTTACCCGGCAGAGCTGTACCATTTGATCCCACTCCTGCATCCTGTGAAATATGACTATCAGTACCTACCACACGAACATCGGCTATAGTCGCCTGGTCTAACAACCTTACCCATTTATTTTGCGGGGAGCTCCAATAGTAATAACCCGGGCTAACTGCATTCGCTCCTGATCCAGCGGTTGCTGTATTGAAAACGGTTAAAGCATTTGCCGGTAAGGTAACCGGTGCCGCAAGGATGGTGCTGCTGAGCGCTATCCTAGGCAATAAAGCACCCTTATTAGAAGATTCCAACTCCAATAATGCAGAAGCATCTTTGATAGTCGGGTTTGTACCTATTTTTTGTCCTGTATTTTGAGCCATCGCATGATAGCCTGTAGCTAATAAAAAGGCTAGGAGAACGATTGATTTGAGATTCTTTTTCATTGTTATCTGAATTTCGATATGAGATATGATATTGGGAATCTGGCGGTGAGGTTCTTTTCCCTCACCGCCTGTTACCCTAAAACCTAATTAGTCTATTTTGTACCAATCTGTACCGTCACTTTGGATGCGGATGGTAGTATTGATGTTAAGTGTAGTAAAACTTGTTGTTTCGGATATTTTAACCGGAGCACTGAAAGTAAGCACATTGCTGGTTTCATCAGTTTTACGGATAATTAAAATCCGACCTTTGTTTGTTGCTGCAGCAGGAATCGTTAAAGTAAAACCTGCTGTTGTAGCATCTGCTAAAATGGTCACATCGGTAGCCAATGCCGTATAAGCTACGGTAGTTTTAATGATATTGCTTACCGACGTGTTGATGGCCGGAATCGCTCTCAATACACCTGTTACTGGGTCTGCCACTACAATTTTATCAGGTGTTGCGCCTGTGGTAATCCCAGGTTGTAAGCCCGCAATTGCCAGCGTATTGCTACCTGCTGTTGTATTTGTAGTTATTGTTGTAACTGGACGTATTAACACGCCTCCCAATTGAATATTGGTTGGTGTAGAAAAATTCAAACCGTTATCAACTGTAGCTGCAAATGTACCTGTATCTCCTTTCGGACCTTGAATACCTGGATCACCCGCCGGACCGGAAGGACCAATATCACCCGGATCTCCTTTCGGACCTGCAGGACCTGAAGAACCTACAGGACCTTGAATACCTTGAATACCTGCTGCGCCTGTTTCACCTGTTGGACCATTTTGACCTTCTGGTCCCCTGATATTTCCATTTAGAACCCACGAAGTACCGTTATTGATATAGGTATCGCCTGTTGTCGTGTTGATATAAGTATCACCATTAGTACCTGTGCCATTTGCAGGACTACCGGGACCGCTGGTTACTGAAGTACCGTTGGTACCAGTATCTCCTTTTGGACCAGCTAAACCCTGAGCACCTGCTACACCTGCCGGACCTTGAGGACCTTGGATACCATCAGTACCTGTATCTCCTTTCGGACCAGTCAAACCAATCGGACCCTGAGCTCCTGCCGGACCAGCAACACCTGCCGGACCTTGGATACCATCAGTACCGGTATCTCCTTTTGGACCTTTGATGTTTCCGCTTGGCGCCCATGTAGTACCATTGTAAACAAAGGTTTCACCTGTAGTGGTATTGATATAAGTATCGCCTGTAGCGCCTGTACCTGATGGTGCAGTAGTACCACTGGTTACCGAAGTACCATTGGTTCCGCTATCTCCCTTTGGACCTTTGATGTTTCCACTTGGCGCCCATGTGGTACCATTGTAAACAAAGGTTTCACCTGTAGTGGTATTGATATAGGTATCGCCAGTAGCGCCTGTACCTGATGGTGCAGTAGTACCACTGGTTACCGAAGTACCATTTGTTCCGTTGGTTCCATTAGTACCGTTTGTTCCGCTATCTCCTTTTGGACCTTTGATGTTTCCGCTTGGAGCCCATGTTGTACCGTTGTAAACAAAGGTTTCGCCTGTAGTCGTATTGATATAGGTATCGCCAGTAGCGCCTGTACCTGATGGTGCAGTAGTACCGCTGGTTACCGAAGTACCATTGGTACCGTTGGTTCCATTAGTACCGTTTGTTCCACTATCTCCTTTTGGACCTTTGATGTTTCCACTTGGTGCCCATGTTGTACCATTGTAAACAAAGGTTTCACCCGTAGTCGTATTGATATACGTATCGCCTGTAGCGCCTGTACCTGTTGGTGCAGTAGTGCCGCTGGTTACCGAAGTACCATTGGTTCCGTTGGTTCCATTAGTACCGTTTGTTCCACTATCTCCTTTTGGACCGTTAATATTTGTCCATGTTCCTGTGGTTGGATTATAAACCCATGTTCCACTGTCGTTGGTTACAATTGTAATGCCTGCACCCGGAGCACCTGGCGTACCTGAACCCGGAGTACCTGGCGTACCACTTGTTCCTGGCAAGCCCTGAACACCTACTACACCTGCATCACCTTTATCTCCTTTTGGACCATTGATGTTTGTCCATGTTCCCGTGGTTGGATTATATACCCATGTGCCACTATCGTTGGTTACAATCGTAATGCCTGCACCCGGAGCACCTGGAGTACCTGAACCCGGAGTACCTGGGGTACCGCTTGTTCCTGGCAAGCCCTGAACACCTACTACACCTGCATCACCTTTATCTCCTTTCGGACCATTGATGTTTGTCCATGTTCCTGTGGTTGGATTATAAACCCATGTGCCACTGTCGTTGGTTACAATCGTAATGCCTGCACCCGGAGCACCTGGCGTACCTGAACCCGGAGTACCTGGGGTACCACTTGTTCCCGGCATCCCCTGAACGCCTACTACGCCTGCATCACCTTTATCTCCTTTTGGACCATTGATGTTTGTCCATGTTCCTGTGGTTGGATTATAAACCCATGTGCCACTGTCGTTGGTTACAATCGTAATGCCTGCACCCGGAGCACCTGGCGTACCTGAACCCGGAGTACCTGGGGTACCGCTTGTTCCTGGCAAGCCCTGAACACCTACTACGCCTGCATCACCTTTATCTCCTTTCGGACCGTTAATGTTTGTCCATGTTCCAGTAGTTGGATTATAAACCCATGTGCCACTGTCGTTGGTTACAATCGTAATGCCTGCACCCGGAGCACCTGGCGTACCTGAACCTGGGGTACCTGGGGTACCACTTGTTCCTGGCATGCCCTGAACGCCAACTACGCCCGCATCACCTTTATCTCCTTTTGGACCATTGATGTTTGTCCATGTATTTGTTGCTGGATTATAAACCCATGTGCCACTGTCGTTGGTTACAATTGTAATGCCTGCACCCGGAGCACCTGGCGTACCCGAACCTGGAGTACCTGGGGTACCACTTGTTCCTGGCATGCCCTGAACGCCAACTACGCCCGCATCACCTTTATCTCCTTTTGGACCATTGATGTTTGTCCATGTATTTGTTGCTGGATTATAAACCCAAGTGCCACTGTCGTTGGTTACGATTGTAATGCCTGCACCCGGAGCACCTGGCGTACCTGAACCCGGAGTACCTGGGGTACCACTTGTTCCTGGCATTCCCTGAACACCTACTACACCTGCATCACCTTTATCTCCTTTTGGACCGTTGATGTTTGTCCATGTTCCCGTGGTTGGATTATAAACCCAAGTGCCACTGTCGTTGGTTACAATCGTAATGCCTGCACCCGGAGCACCTGGAGTACCCGAACCCGGAGTACCTGGGGTACCACTTGTTCCCGGCATGCCCTGAACACCTACTACACCTGCATCACCCTTATCTCCTTTCGGACCATTAATATTTGTCCATGTTCCCGTGGTTGGATTATAAACCCACGTGCCACTGTCGTTGGTTACAATCGTAATGCCTGCACCCGGAGCACCTGGCGTACCCGAACCCGGAGTACCTGGGGTACCACTTGTTCCTGGCATTCCCTGAACACCTACTACACCTGCATCACCTTTATCTCCTTTCGGACCGTTAATGTTTGTCCATGTTCCAGTAGTTGGATTATAAACCCATGTGCCACTGTCGTTGGTTACAATCGTAATGCCTGCACCCGGAGCACCTGGCGTACCTGAACCTGGGGTACCTGGGGTACCACTTGTTCCTGGCATGCCCTGAACGCCAACTACGCCCGCATCACCTTTATCTCCTTTTGGACCATTGATGTTTGTCCATGTATTTGTTGATGGATTATAAACCCATGTGCCACTGTCGTTGGTTACAATTGTAATGCCTGCACCCGGAGCACCTGGCGTACCCGAACCTGGAGTACCTGGGGTACCACTTGTTCCTGGCATGCCCTGAACACCTACTACACCTGCCTCACCTTTATCTCCTTTTGGACCATTGATGTTTGTCCATGTTCCAGTAGCTGGATTATAAACCCATGTGCCGCTATCGTTGGTTACAATCGTAATGCCTGCACCCGGAGCACCCGGCGTACCTGAACCCGGAGTACCTGGGGTACCACTTGTTCCTGGCATTCCCTGAACACCTACTACACCTGCATCACCTTTATCTCCTTTCGGACCATTGATGTTTGTCCATGTTCCTGTGGTTGGATTATAAACCCATGTGCCACTGTCGTTGGTTACAATCGTAATGCCTGCACCCGGAGCACCTGGCGTACCTGAACCCGGATTACCTGGGGTACCACTTGTTCCCGGCAAACCCTGAACGCCTACTACACCTGCATCACCTTTATCTCCTTTTGGACCATTGATGTTTGTCCATGTTCCTGTGGTTGGATTATAAACCCATGTGCCACTGTCGTTGGTTACAATCGTAATGCCTGCACCCGGAGCACCTGGCGTACCTGACCCCGGAGTACCTGGGGTACCATTTGTTCCTGGCAGAGCCTGAACGCCAACCGTACCTGCATCACCTTTATCTCCTTTTGGACCAACTACATTAGTCCATGTATTTGTTGTTGGATTATAAACCCAAGTTCCGCTGTCGTTGTTTACAATGGTAACACCTGTACCAGGAGCACCAGGCGTACCTGAACCTGGGGTACCAGGAACTCCAGAAGTGCCAGGAAGACCTACAATTCCTGCATCTCCCTTATCTCCTTTTGGTCCGTTAATATTTGTCCATGTTCCTGTGGTTGGATTATAAACCCATGTTCCACTATCGTTCGTTACAATCGTAATGCCTGCACCCGGAGCACCTGGCGTACCTGAACCCGGTTTACCCGGTGTACCTGAAGTACCCGGCATTCCCTGAACACCTACTACACCTGCATCACCTTTATCTCCTTTTGGCCCATTAATATTAGTCCATACTCCTGTTGCCGGATTGTAAACCCATGTACCACTATCATTAGTGACAATGGTAATCCCTGCAGCCGGAGCACCTGGTGTACCAGCGCCTGGTTTACCCGGTGTACCTGAAGTACCCGGCATGCCCTGAATTCCTACTACACCTGGATCTCCTTTATCTCCTTTCGGACCATTAATATTGGTCCATACTCCTGTTGCCGGATTGTAAACCCATGTGCCACTATCGTTGGTTACAATGGTAATGCCTGCAGCCGGAGCACCTGGCGTACCAGCACCTGGTTTGCCTGGAGTACCCGAAGTACCTGGCATGCCCTGAACACCTACTATACCTGGATCTCCTTTATCTCCTTTCAGACCGTTAATGTTGGTCCATGTATTCGTTGTTGGATTATAAACCCAGCTTCCGCTATCATTGGTTACAATGGTAACGCCAGCTCCAGGGCCTCCTGCTGTTCCAGGAGTTCCTGGCGTGCCTGTTCTGCCTGGTTGATTTTCGACTAGAATGGAATTACTGCTTCTTACAAAAACCCATTTGGTACCGTCGTTATAGTAAATACCAGGTACCACATCATTTGCGGTAGCCAGGTTATATACCATCATACCCGCCACGTGCGCACTAAGCGGCGCCGGATTGGTTGTTTGGATTAAATTAACCCGGGTGTGCAAAAAGCCTTTGTTGTTGCTTTCTAACTCAAGAATTGCATCTTTGTTAGGCAGATTACCAGTATTAATGGTACCATCTTTTATCTTTTGCTGCGCAAAAGCCGTGGTGGCACCTAAAAGTAAAACTGTTAGACTGAGGAGTAAATGTTTATTCATCTAATTTAAATCTAGTTTGTTTGATCAACTCGGACATTTCATTAGCAGGGAGTTAGGGAATGCTAATAGTATTACGTATGAGAATTTCTCCTCACACAGTAACTGGCCAACGCTTCACACATTCAAACCATCAGCCAAAAACTCAAAAATGGGTAGAGGAAAGAACAGTGGACTTTCTCCAATTTTAGCCTAACATAGAACGGGTAAAAAATTACCCTATAATTATAATAATGAGTATAAATTTCCCCGTATATCCCCAACAATTTCCCTAGATATTCCTGGATCTTTCGCGGGTGAGTGATCTTTACGAATTCACTTAAAATGAATGCTTTATAAGATGAACTTCATTTCAAAAATACACCTACCACCCGGAAAAATCTCGTTCATCAATATCAAAAGCAATGGCCAGCTTTCGCCGGCCATGCCTGATTATTTTATGGTTTTAAGGATTCGCCAGCAGATCAGCAACACCAAGCCAATAGGGATAAGATAGACTAACCAATTAAAGCCTAATTTCGTTTGCTGGCGATCCCCACGCTTCAATTCTGATTTTGATTTTTTACTTGTTGTGGTATTTTGATGAGCGCTTAACTGCTCCCGCGACATCGACTTTACCACTTTTTGTTCTTTCCGTATGATGCTCATTTTATCCATCTCGCCTTCAATCGGGCCATCCGCACTGATGCTTATTTTCTCTTCGGATAAAACTCCATTCTGCTCTCTATGTTAGCACTATCATTTATGATCTTCCATTCCGAGTACTGAAGCCATTGATTTTCTTTTCGGTTCACCTCCATCTGTTCGGTGGAGGATAATCTGGCGTTCGACTTGTGCAAGACCTTGCAGCCAGATAGCATTAAACATATCGTCAAAAAATATCTCATGGCCTGGCTCCCTTCTCCATATCGAAAATCCAATTGGCGTAAACCGCAATGTTTCGCCGATGCCTGATTTTAGCATAAACCCCATCCCCTTCCCTACTGCCCGCCACATTGGTATTGCCTTCAATGGTATAGATCCAGTTGCTTTTCTGTTTCACGACGAAACCACAATGCGCAATCCTTTTCAGTTCCGGAAAATAAATACCAAACACCACTGCTGGCCTAATCAGCTTTGTTTTTCGGCTAAAGGGAAATAATGCCGGGCTCCAGGCAATACGGAGTTCCTTCACTCCAGTTTGCCCAAATACCCAACTCACAAATGCGGAGCATCAAGGATCGCCTTTCTGATTGCCCGTGTAGGCCAGATATCGCTGTAGCAAATGTCCATCATTCTTTCCAGTAGCCTCCCGAACACCAAGTTGTGCTTTTGCAATGGCAAGCAACTGAGCGCCACTAAGTAAGGCTGCCGGGCTTTGCAGCCTCCGGATTTGAACTGACCTGCCGGCCTCCCGACTCAGGACCAAAGACTCGCGACTGGCTAAAGCACTGCCGCCAATGCGCCCACGATTTACAAAGGTGGAAGAACATCGATGATGTTAAACACTTTCATTCCCACGGGGACTTTCCATCTAACCGTTTCACCCTTTCTAAACCCGATAAGTGCTGCAGCAATCGGAGTTAATACCGAAATCTTTTTCGCTTTGATATCCGCATTTTGAGGCAACACTATTGTAAGTTCCATTATCGTTCCGGTACTTTCCTCCTGGATCCAAACCTTTGAATTAAGTCGCACCGCATGTGGTGGAAAAGCATCATTTTTTAGGATAACCGCCCTGCTCAATTCTGCTGACAGAGACATCTCAGCGGAGTTTTGCTTTTGTTTAGTGAAATAAGGCTTTAAGAGATCAAAGTCTTGCTGGGTGATCACCACCGGGGTGTTTTCATTTAAATTCATATCTATAGTCATTAATGTATTTTATATCCTGTAAGAAAGGTCTGCTCGAAAGAGGCTGTGTTCTTCCTTTAACACAGGATTGAAAAGTGAATTTCTCACGTTAAGCTAATCAGGATTAAATTAACTCGCGATACAGCTTTTGGTTAGAAAAGGTATCGGGTAAAATTCCAAATGGTGGTGTTAAGAAAAGAGGTGCTAAACCCCAGGCCGAAAAGTTATCGAAGGCATGGGGTGAGATTATCAAAATCTTTAAAAGAAGATAGACAATAAATCTCGTCGTAAAATAGGTAAGTGTAAAGCGAAAAAACACCATACTTACCAAGCAAAACTTTCTCGGGTGAGAAAGTGCGAATGTGGCAAATATTTTTTTGATGTGGTCTCACATATCAAATATATCCAAAAAATACAACATTTAACAACAGCTCTATTTCCTGTTTAAGGTTTTAACATTAAACAGACAAGCCTGCTGGGGGATCGAAATACGATGATCGAGAGATTGGATGCGTGTTAGCATAGTAATTAGCCAGGCCATTACCTACCCAAGATAGATGGCGATGAGGCCGTAGCGGATGTTCCGCCCGAATAGCAGCAGACATTCTTAATGCCATAATAAGCTGCAGCTGTTTGCGCCCATACTTGTGAAAGATGGCTTCTACGTGAATTGTGTGTGCAAATAAAATTGAGGCGTAGCTCGCTCTGAGTAGCTTGTTTCTGCTGAGTATAGTCTACTAAAGGTTGTAATAACGTTTTGCGTTCTGATGGGATGCTGTCAAAACGAAAAGCCTTAACTACACCTTCAAGTTCCTGAAAAAGTTTTGTGTTCATGATCATATTTATCAGCCTTGAAAATTAGCAGCACCCACCACCTGGAGTACAAGTTGAACCTGAAGCCAGATTTACCAGGTTAATTTCTTGTTTCTCAGCCGGAACACCACATTTGTCCATAGCTAAACAAGCCGTTTTCTTGGCCAGCAAAAGAAAGTTCTGCCCATCAAAGCCCAGGTCGTACTTACCAATAGTTTCTGCCTGATACTCTACTTCAATTTCCAGATCTTCCATACCTAAAACCTTTTCTGAGAGGGAAATGATTTGGAGTAACTTCCCTGCTTTTAAGCGGTGTTCCTCATCGGCAGCATCCCATAACTGGAAGTTAGCTACTTTTTCATGGCGTACAGTTCCACCACAGTCTATAAAATCTTTGGTAATAATTCCCACTTCGGTTACATGGAAATGTTCGGGCACCATATTGCCATTTTCCAGTTTAAAATTCACTCTTTCAGCTGTTGTAAGTATTGTCTTTATTTCAGATAGTTTCATATTATATGTTTTTATAGTAATAGGCAAAAAAAGTTAACAGCAGGTAGTTTCGCCTTTATAAGAAGCTAAAAATCCACCAAGCTGTGTTTCTAACAGTTTCCACATTTTAGGATTAATACAGTAGCATACACTTACACCTTCTATTGTGCCTTGGATGATACCGGATAATTTCAATTCTTTCAGGTGCTGAGAAATAGTTGCCTGAGCCAGACCAAGCTCGCCTACTAAATCGCTGCAGATACAAGTATTTGAAATGATGATTCTTTGCAGGATAGCGATCCGGGCAGGGTGCGCAATTGCTTTTAGCAAGGTAGAAAGACGGTTCTGCTCTGCAGTAAATATCTCTGATTTTGTAAGTCCCATAATGATATATCGCAATATTACGATACACCTATCAGAAGTCAAAATAATTTGGTTTTTATTTTTTTAAACAGACATACTTAATCATGAAAATTAAATTAAATCTTAACCTGTTGGTCGGATGATGTTTCAAAAAAATCAATTTATTA
Organism: Pedobacter sp. AC163; assembly: GCF_979258665.1. NCBI lineage: Bacteria > Pseudomonadati > Bacteroidota > Sphingobacteriia > Sphingobacteriales > Sphingobacteriaceae > Pedobacter > Pedobacter sp. AC163. The sequence goes on from NZ_OZ409872.1 coordinate 1,959,185, forward strand.
ATTATACCGTTACATTTTCTTTAAAATCTATCCAATGATGATAACCTATAAACTGGGAAAGGCTGTTGAGGATAAATGGCGAAAACTGGGAAGCTATTGGCAACAGGCCAAAAAATCGTTTGATATTGGTAAGGGAAACGTAATTCTGATCCTGCTTAAATATCTCAATGGAAATAATTTTACAGTTATTTTCATTGATATCCTCCATCCCACAATGCAACAGGATGCCTTTTCTTAGTAGCAGGTAATAGTCGTTGTCGCCCATATTGCTTATGTTAACAGCTGGTTAGAAATTACCCATACAAATTATTGAAAATTTAAAACTCTTCCCTGCTACCACTGTAAATAATTTGCTACGTTGAAAAAGACGTCGCTTACACCTTCTTAGTATTGAAATAAAAACTTAATATTTTACTTACATTTACAACCATATTTAAAGAATGGTATTATGACCAAAAATAAGATTTTGGTAATTGATGATGATGTTGAATTGCTTGAAGCACTTGAAGATTTTCTTTGCACCGAAGGTTTTGAAGTGAGATCATCGGCTAACCATCAATCAATTGATAAGCTTAATGAGGAGTTTCGCCCTGATTTAATTATTCTGGATATAGCCCTTGGAGATGGCGACGGCAGAACCATTTGCGATGAGCTTAAAAACAGCGATGCCACTGCCCACATCCCTATACTGTTATTAACAGGGTTGAGTTACCAGGATATTTCCGAAATCGAATGTCTGGCAGATGGTATTATTGGAAAGCCATTTGAAAGCAGCCACCTTTTGCTCAACATCAAGGAACTCATTTTAAATTAAAAAGAGCTAAGTCCCATCTTGATACAAAAAACTAGGCTGGAAGCTCAACGATAAATGTAGCCCCTGCTCCTTCCCTACTTTCGAGTTTTATCTCTCCTTTATGAAGCTCGATAATTTCTTTGCAGAGATAAAGGCCGATTCCAAAACCTGCAATTGATCCCATGTTTGGACTTTTTATCCGGTAATAGCGTTCAAAAATTTGTTGCTGGTCTTGCTCATCAATTCCCATTCCATGGTCCTTCACCACAATCGCGACTTTTCCATTCTTAGGTTTAGAGTAGGAAATATTGATGTCGCTACCAATTGGTGAATATTTCACGGCATTTCCGATGAGGTTATGAATAACCTGTGAGATTTTGTCTCTGTCGGCATAAAGGTCAACACTTTCGTTCTTTTCAAAAACAATTCTGTGGGTATGTACAGTAGAATGAACTTCGTCTTCGAGTTCATAAAACAATGCTTTAAGATCGAAAGAAGATTGTGCCAACAGCATTTTACCAGAATCCAGTCGGGATATATTTAGAAAGCCATTGATCATGGAAGTCATGTTGCGTACCTGGCGGAGTGATTTTTCGAGTATGCCTTCCAGCTTCTGATCTCCGGAAAGCATAGCGTTACGCTGCATGAGCTGCTGATAAGCATTAAGAGAGGTAAGCGGCGTTTTCAGTTCATGACTGACCATGGCCATGAAGTCATCTTTCCTTTGCTCATCCTTTTTTTGTTCGGTAATATCACGCAAGGTTCCGTTTAAACTCACCACATTTCCATTATTATCGTAAAATACTTTACCACGGGCCTGTACAAGTCTTCCGTTTGGATCCTCGGGATTAAAGATGCGGTATTCAATAAAATAATTCCCGTTTGAGGTAGCGCTCAGCGATTCCATGATGGCCTCTTCTACCCTGGCCCTATCTTCATCCAAAATACTGGAAAATGCAATACCCAAATCGATATTTTGAGCTTCAGGAAGTCCAAACCATGACTTTAATAATGCATTGCCAGAGAAAAGATTTGTTTTCGGCTCATAAAAAAATGTGGCAAGATCTCCTGCCTCTACGGCCAGCAAAAGCATTTGTTGATCTTTCTCACTTGCCCGTCGATCAAGTACGAGTTGTGTAATTTCCTCCAGAATCACCAATACGCCACTCACTAATCCATCGGAGGAGAATACGGGTTGATAAATTGAATTAACGATAGCTTCACGCAAGCTGCCGTGGTCTCTTAATCTGACGGTAAATTCATTGTTTATTCGTCGCTGCCCTGTCGTAAATACCTCATTAAGCCATCTATTAACTGGCTGGCCGATAAGTTCGGGTCGGGCCTTTTCATGCGGAAGCCCCTCAACCTCTGAAAGTGAACGTCCCCAGATTTTTAAAATGGCTGGGTTGGCAATCTCTATGATATGCTCCGGACCTTGCAACATTGCGATTCCTACTGGTGCCTGTTCAATAATTGTTCTGATATGTTCGCGACTTTCTCCGAGCAGCTTCAGCGAGGTGCTCAGGTCTTCGTTGGTAGAACTCAGCTCTTCCATGGTAGCCGCCATCTCCTCCATCAGCGATTGTTCTTTCTCTTCTTTTCTCTGAATCCGCTCCAGATATTCCCGTCTCGAACTCACCTTCCGGGCGGTATTTAGGATACACCAGGTTCTGCCTTCCTTGTTTAAAAGTGCTTTATACTCATAATCATAATAATCAGTAGTAGAAACTCCGTTTTTGATCACATGAACTGGCGCATCGCTTACGGAATAAGTTTGACCAGAACGCCACACCTGTTGAAGCAGACCGAGGAAAGGTTGACCTTCTAGCTCAGGAAGCGCCTCCATCAGCGGTTTTCCGATTACTGAAGGGTTTTTCCCCCAAACCTCCAGCATTCCTTCATTTGCAAAACGGATGATCATATCCTCATCGGTATATATGGCTGTTGCCTCTGGCGAGCATCCTAGGGCCTGGATGATTAGCTCTCCACTAAAATCCTCCCGGGATGATTGTTCTTCGATATTCATGGAATACCAAAGATAGAAAAATTGCCCTATGTAAAGGATATGCAGCGCTAAGAGCTTTGTAGTTTTTTTTTTGCACAGCCCTGTTCACAATCTATCCTATAATGAATATAAAAATGAAGTACCTACCCGTCTGAATCATTCATCTACCGAAATGATTGACAATAAGGTTATTCATTTTTTGGTGAACCCAAAACCGATCAGCATATCATCTGAAAAAACTCAAATTTTACCAAACCAAATTAAAGCTATTCCGTTAATAATAGGCTACAGAACCTTTAATCCGACAAAAAATAGAAACTTAGATGAATCCTTCGCCCACCCGGTTTACCGATACAAAGTTATTAGAGATCCTATCGAAAGTGCCTAATGCTACGGCCATTTATTCAACTGAAGATATTTATATTCATTTTGCTAACGATGCAATGATATCCCTATGGGGAAAAGATCGCTCTGTTATCGGAAAAACAATTGCAGAAGCGTTGCCTGAAATTGTTGGGCAACCGTTTATTAGTATCCTGAAAGAAGTTTGGAAAAGCGGTGATACCTACGAAAGCAAAAATACCCCTGCAGAACTCTTAGTAAATGGACAGCTACAGCTATTTTACTTCGATTTCAGCTATCAGGCAGTTAAAAATCAAGTCGGTGAAACAGAATACATCTTACACACTACAACCGATGTGACGGAGATAAACAGGATTAGAAATATTGCCGCTGAGAGCGAAGCAAAAGAGAAAGCCCTTGCACACGAACAAGAATTGAACATTGAACTGGCTTCGACAAATGAGGCGCTCGCCGCTTCGATGGAGGAGTTAAATACTACTAATGAAGAACTTCAGCAGAGCAAAGAGAATTTCAGGTTATTGAGTGAGGCCCTGGAGCGCAAAGTAACCGAGAGGATTACTACAATTGCCTATCTAAACCAGGAACTTGAGGCTTCAAACGAAGAAATCCGGGCATCAAATGAGGAGTTAGCGGCAACAAATGAAGAGCTTATTCAAAGCAATCAATTATTGTTTGATAGTTCAGCAAAACTGGAACAAACCCTCGCCAATTTAGCCGAAAGTGAATTTCGTACCAGAAGCATTATCGAAAATGCACCTTTCCCTATCGGTGTTTATACCGGTAAAGAAATGACGATCACTTTTGCCAATGCATCCATTATTGGGGTTTGGGGAAAAGGCAGCAATGTAATTGGAAAACGTTATGCCGATATTTTGCCTGAACTGGATAACCAGGCGGTTTTTGAGCAGTTGGACCAGGTATTTACGACAGGGAAATCTTTCGAAGCCAGAAACCAACGTTTGGTGTTAATTGTAAATGGGGTACCTCAGGTTTTTTACTTCAATTATATTTTTACCGCACTACGTAATGAGGCGGGCGAAATTTATGGCGTAATGAATACGGCTGCTGATGTTACCGATGTGGTTTTGGCTAAGCAAGCACTGGAAGCTGCGGCTCAGGAAAAACAAGAACTCAATGAAGAACTGGCGGCTATAAACGAAGAGATGGTGGCCATTAATGAGGAGCTCACCGCATCAAATGAAGAACAGGCTCGGTTTAATGATCAACTCTCATCCATTTATGAAAAACTTAAAGTTAGTCAGGATGAGTTGGAACTCGCTATTGATGCAGCTGGTTTAGGAACATTTGATTTGAATCCTTCAACAGGTCGTTTTACAGGCAATGCACTTACGAAAACATGGTTTGGCTTACAACCGGAAGACGAAATCGAATTGAATAAGGCTACCGATGTGATTCACATAACAGACAGACAAAGGGTTATCGATACCATTCAAACTGCATTAAAATTTGATTCAGGCGGCTATTACGACACCACTTACACCATTCAAACTACCGAGCAAGCACGGGGGCGAATTGTTAGGGCAAAAGGTAAGGTACTTTTTAATGAACGGCAAGAAGCCATCAGGCTGAGCGGTGTTTTACTTGATGTTACAGAGCAAGTAAATTCTACAGAGAAAATGGCCGCCCTGCTCGATAATCTTGCCAGAAGTGAACAGAAATTCCGCTCCCTCATCCAGCAAGCTCCGGTAGCTATCAACCTGTTTAAAACTGATGAATTTATCATAGATAGCGCCAATGAAAAGATGCTCGAAATTTGGGGACTAACGGAATCTGTCAATGGCAAAAGGTTATTGGAAATACTGCCGGAACGAGCTAATCAGCCACTATTGAGCATTTTAAATGATGTTCTGGCGACGAACCAACCATATTTCGGCGTGGAGAATAAAATGTATATTTTTAAAAATGGGGTGCCTGAAGAAAGATATTTCAATAGTATTTATCAACCCATTAAAGGAGATGAAGATAACATTGACGGAATTTTACAAATAGTGACTGAAGTAACTGAGCAGGTTAATGCTAAAAAGGAAGTGATTGAGATTAACAACCGATTAAATATCGCCATCGAGGCTGGTGCATTGGGTTCTACCGAGATAGATTTAGCAACAGGTGATATGGTTTGTAACGATCGGTTTAAGATTTGTTATGGCTGGCCTTTAGACCAGAAATTTACTTATTCTGATTTACTGCAAGCCATGCTTCCAGCTTATCGTGAGCGTATTCCTCAGCTCATTAACGAGGCAGTTAAACATCAACAGGTTTATCAGGCGGAGTATGAAGTGGGTTGGCCAGATGGATCTGTACATTGGGTTAGTGCACACGGAAAGGGAAGATACGATAACGACGGTAAAGCCACCAAATTGGTTGGTATTGTATCAGATATCACAGAAGTGAAGGCCGATGAGCAACGAAAAAATGATTTCATAGGCATGGTTAGTCACGAATTGAAAACGCCACTTACTTCACTTACGGCCTACATTCAATTATTGCAAAGTAAGGCTGATCAAAATGGAGATGCCTTTGCACTTAATGTATTGGAGAAAGCGAACAATCAATCGAAAAAAATGGTTAATATGATCAATAGCTTTTTAAATGTTTCCAGACTGGAATCGGGAAAAATCCATATTGAAGCAGAACATTTTGATCTTTCCATTTTACTAAAAGAGATCGAAGAAGAATTTAATGTGGTGATTAACAGCCATCAGTTTACTTTTAAAACCGAACAGATATGGGTTACCGCGGATCGCGAAAAAATCGGGCAAGTCATTAATAATTTCATCTCCAACGCCTTAAAATACTCGCCAACTGCAAGCAATATTACTGTATCGTGTGCGGTTGACAATGGATCAGCTGTGGTTGCCGTGAGCGATGAAGGAATTGGAATTTTGCCTGAAGATCAGGGTAATCTTTTTGAAAGATATTATCGGGTTACCAATCAGCCACAAACGGTATCTGGTTTTGGAATCGGACTTTATCTTTGTGCCGAAATTATTAAACGGCATCATGGTAAAATTTGGCTGGAGAGTGAAGTAGGTAAGGGATCGATCTTCTATTTTAGTTTACCACTATAGTACGATTCTGTTAAGAATTTAAACTTAGAAAGCGGTCTATTATCTCAACAAAGTTAAGCGCACCCATTCCCTAAATTATTTTATTTCGTATTGTAAATGGCATGAAACCTATTGAAGCATCGATCACATTTATATCGTTTCACCGGGATAAAATTTAAAATATTTTTAAACAGATAGGTTCTAGAGATGCGGTAGGTTTCATGGTTCCTACACCTTGGACAGGCTGGACACGTCGCAACCTTAATTGCAGGCAAATTTTCAATCATAATAAGGATAGTCTCTTGGGATATAAGAGAACTAACAAATATCGACTATTATTCTGGAGATTGTATGAATTTTATCTACCCAATTGGTGAATTTGTCGATTATTTTGACGTTCTTAACTATTTTAATCGTCTGTACAACACAGAGTTGTATTAATGGATAAAATAATGTTATTGATGAAGACAGAAAATAGCTTTTCATATTTCAAGTCTAGGTACTATTCGAAATGTTTTTCAAAAAAAATGCCCTTATCTTGTGAATAAGGGCATTTAAAATCTTTCGAATTTGTTATAACAAACCATAAAGGCCGTTTGCGTATGTTCTAAGTGAGGCTGATACCGAACTCATTTTTTCAGGAGATGGTCCCTTCACTTTATATGCCTCTGGATGAAGTTCTAATGGTTGATCGTTTGAATTTTCTGTTAGGTTTTTGTTGCCTAAAGTAGCATTTTGTTCTTCGCTTAATTTTAAAGGTGCCATGTCGTATCTATTTATATAGTTAAAACAGGCCTGAGAACGATTTGTTTTTCGAATTCATTTAAAATTGAAGATTTTTAATCATTTTATTCCATGCTGGAAATCCAGTTTTCTGTGCTCGAAACTTTAACAGGCTCAACTGAAGAAACAATTCTTAATACGCCGCCTTCGTTGATATCTTCTTGCGTAATATAATTTCTATTAAAGGGCTTGCCATTAAGAAACACCTGTTTAATATATTTATTCTTTGGGCTGAAATTAGCAACCTCTACCCTAAATGTTTTTGCATTTGGCAAGCGGAAGGTAACTGATGGAAATAGCGGTACGTTGAGATAGTAAACCGGCCAGCCTACGCAAGCAGGAGAAAATCCGCTTGCCGTAAAAACATACCACGCACTCATTGCTCCTGCATCATCGTCCATAGTTCGTAAATATGCTTCAGGTTGATTCTTATAGATTTTACCAATATAACTTCCAATCCCCCTACTATTATCATTGAAATAATTTTGAATAACGGTATCGGCGGCCAATTGGTTCATCCAATATTGAGATTTATATCCTTGCCTGGTTACGTTATACATCAACGGCACCTGTAAATCAGGCTCATTGGCATGGTTATACAAATCTCTAGCAAAAAATTCATCCAGCTTGGCAATGTAGGCTTCCTCTCCCCCATCAAGTGCGATCAACCCTTTAAAATCGTAAGGAACAAACCATCTGTATTGCCAAATGGTACCTTGATACAAACCTCTTGCCTGCATCTGGTCAACATCCCGTTTACTCATATCTTTAAAATCCTTGTTCCAATAGGTTCTATATTCGAGTGCTTTGTTTTTATAAATCGCTGCCTTTTCGGGCTGCTTTAAAATCGTAAAGATTTCTGCCAAAGCCCAATTATCATAGCTCGATTCCAGTGCCTTATCAGGCGATTTGTAATCTAATCCCTTAACTTCTTTCTCCAGTGAATCAGCAATGCCAGCGAAATCTACAGGATAACCTTTGCGATAAGAATCCAGTAAAACCACAATTGCATGTTCGCTGCGAACAGTATTTGATGGTTCGCTTTGACCTGCATAATCCTTCTTTCCTGAGTGGTACAGATCAGCAATGGAAGTAACCATGCCGGCGTAGCGTTCTGGCGTAATGATGGAAAGCAGCGGCAATTGCGTACGATAATTATCCCAAATGGCCCAACCGTTGTATCTTATTTCTTTGTCTTTCCGAAGTTCACCCTTGGTATTGCGGTATTTTCCATCCTGATCAGAAATAACATAGGGAGATTGCATGGTACGGTAAAGAAGCGAATAAAAAAGCTTGGCATTTTCCACATCGCCACTCACCTCAATTTTAGTCAGATTTTTGTTCCATTCCGCAGCACTTTTATCTTTAATGGCTTCTAGCGTTTGATCTAAAATGGCCGATTTTGCCGATTCGACACTAACAGAAGAGAGTGCCACATTTATTTCTGCTGAAGTAGCTGCAGCATTTAGTTTGGCAACTAATTTATGTTCTGATAGTTTTTCCCAGTTCACCTTGCTCGTAATTTCCAGATAATAGTAAATCCGGTATTTACCTACGCCACATGTCGTTTTTGATTCTATCCAGCCCGAAACAGCATTCCCATCTACAACATGTTCTTCCGTTACAAAAGCGCCATTAAATGCATAGCCTAAATCGAGATAAATTCCTTTTTCTCCTTTGGGATAATGATAAACATGCTTGCCTGCGTTAGCTGCAACAGCAAAGCTGGCATCAATTTTATTTTCAAAGCCTACCTGGTAATACCCCGGTCCAGCTTTTTCAGTTGATTTGATTAACGTAGACTGCATTGGATCCTTCCCTAAAAAGGGTTTGATAAAAATATTTCCACCCGAACCCTGGCAGCCTACTCCTTCAAAACGATTGTGTGTAAATCCTTCAACCTTTTTAGCCAGGTACTCGTAACCGGTGTGGGTTTTCGGATAGGTTTGAGGGCCAATGCTCAACATGCTAAACGGATAAGATGCCGCTGGCGACATTTGCCCGTGATCTCCTGAAGAGCCCAAAAAAACGTTCACTAAATCAACCGGCCGTTGCGTTTTGATGGAAAAAGGAACGGCTTTCTTTTGCGCCAGAACATTCAAATGGAGAAGAAAAATAGTAGCGATAATATTAAGTGCAAGTTTCATATGGGGGATGTAAAATCGGCCTAAAATAGCATTTTAGCGTGAAGTACAGGTTATGTTATACTTTCTTTACAAAGGCTATTTCTTGACCAAAAAAAAGCCATTCCGGTATTTCCGAAATGGCTTTAAAAAAATTGTTTAGCTTCTTACTTGATCGTTACCGGAACAGATACTTTATCCCAATCTAAAGAAAAACCAGTTTTAGTGATTTTATAAATTAAACGTTCTTGAGTAGCTTTTAGAGGTTTGGTTTTCACCTCAACACGTAAAGCATCTTTTGCCTCTTCGTATTTATATGCACCCCATTGCTTTGGTTCTTTATTAAAAATTGCTGTCCAGGTACCGCTTTCTTTTGGAATTAAAAAGAAGCTATATTTTCCAGCAGCAAGTGCTTTACCTTCAACCATAATATCTTTATCAGTGGTAAAAGTGGTCGCCTCATTGGCACCTGCACGCCATACTTTATCGTAAGCTTCTAAACCACCCCAAATTTTACGTCCTTTAACAGCAGGGCTGCTATAAGCGATAGTGATGGTAGCGCCTTTAACTTTTCCTGTTGCAGTTGCCGCAGGACTTGGTTTTGGTTGAGCGGCATCTTGCGCCATTGCACTTACTGAAATCGTTATTGCGGTAAAAAGCAATGCAACAGATTTAATCATCGTTTTCATAGTAATATTATTTATTTGTTTTTGTTGTTTTGAGTTTACGAATCTAATGCTTTGCGTCGATAAAATAATAATCCTAAAGTCGAAAAAATTATTACTGCAGCGGCACCGACTACGTTTAACCAAAGGAATGATACCACATCAAATTCATAAACGCCAATAACCACAATTTCAGCCAGGATAGCTGAGATAAAAACAATTGATCCGTTAATTTTCTTAAAATAAAAAGCAACCAGGAAAATACCGAGAATAGGACCGTAGAAAAGAGAACCAAGTACGTTTACCGCCTCAATAAGTGAACCCATTTGTGTGGCAAACATGGCTACCGCAATAGAAAATATCCCCCAACCCAAAGTATGTAACCTACTGTACTTTAGCTCCGTGGCATCGTCCATATCTCGCTTACTGAAAACCAGATGCACATCTTTTAATGAACAGGCGGCCAACGAATTTAAGGCCGCTGAAATAGAGCCCCAGCTGGCTAAAAAGATAACGGCAAACAATAACCCAATCATACCTACTGGCAAAGTATTTTTAACGAAATACAGAAAAATATAATTGGTATCCGTTTTCTCGGCATTAAAATTTGCTTTGTTAATGGCCACCTCTACCCTACTGTGCAAATCTTTAACATCTTTTTGGGTTTCTTTAAAATTCGCAATTGAAGCATTTAATTCTGGAGAGTTTTTTTCTCGCTGAGCTAAAATAGCCTTCGACTGGGCATTAAATTTTTCTTCAAGCAGTTGATGTTCGCCCTCGAAAACCGCAGCCTGCTGTGGTTGTGTTTCTTTTAAATATTGATAAGAACGTTCATTGAAATAAATAGGCGCTGGTTTTAGTGAGAAGAAAGCAAACAGTAATGCACCGATTAAGAGAATGGCAAACTGCATTGGAATTTTAACTAAACCATTTAACAGCAGACCCATTTTGGCATTGGTATTATCTTTGGCGGTAATGTAGCGACCCACCTGACTTTGATCGGTACCGAAATAAGAAAGTGCAAGAAAAAATCCACCGATTAAGCCGCTCCAGATGTTGTATTTGTCTTTCCAGTCGAAATCGGTAGTAATCACATTAAGCTTTCCCGATTTACCAGCAAGATAAAGTGCATCACCGAAACCAACGCCATTAGGCATGTTTTGAACCAATAAATATCCGGCAAATGCCATGGTACCCAGAATAATTAGGAACTGAAGCTTTTGGGTATGGGCAATAGCTTTTGCACCACCAACGTAAGTATAAATTAATAGAATTCCACCGGTTAAAACATTGGTTAAGTAAATATTCCAGTTTAAAACACTTGATAGAATAATACTTGGCGCATAGATGCTGATCCCGGTTGATAATCCCCTGGAAAACAAAAATAACAGAGAGGTTAAAACCCTTGTTTTTTTATCGAAACGTTGCTCCAGATATTCATATGCGGTATAAACATTTAGTCGCTGGAATATCGGAATAAAGGTAATACAGATGACAATCATTGCCAATGGCAAACCAAAATAATACTGAACGAAACGCATTCCATCAGTATAGGCTTGGCCGGGCGCAGAAAGAAAGGTAATGGCACTGGCTTGGGTAGCCATAATGCCTATAAGCACAATGTACCAAGGCATTTGGTTGTCGGCTTTTAAGTATGAGGCATTACTTTTTTGCCCCCTGCCGATGAAAACACCGTAAGCCACAACAGCCAGCAGCGTAAAGATGAGTACTAACCAATCGATATTACTCATGCCCAAAATCTAGTAAACAGGTAATAAAATACAATTTGGAAAACCAGCGCTAATGCAAGCAAAACGTACCATGTATTCCAATTCTTGAGCTGGTTTTTCATCCTACTTCCCTGCTGATATAAAGTTGAAAAACAACCTTGCGGCACCTATATTTCCTGCTGGCAATTGCCTGAAAAACGCAAGTGGTGTGTAAATAAAATTGCCTTTACCGTATTTTGCATATAATGTAGATCCTTTTAACGGCTCTTCCCCAGTATCATTCATTTCGAAGAGTGTCTCGTATTTATCATCCCATTTATCTGGGAAATAAGCGCCTCGTTCCTGTACCCAACCGTTAAAATCTTCTGCGGTAATTTTATTCGGATAACTTAACAGTTTATGATTTGGATTAAGAAATTTAACAGCGGCATTTTCTTCTGTAACCCTTTTACTGCTAATGCTGAATGGATATATGCCAAAATCTTGCAAAGCCATATCTTGAGTGGTGTTGTATTGCATCACCATTGTTCCCCCATTTTCTACATAGCTTTTAAGCGCCACTTGCCAATTTTTAATCCGTTTATCTGTGTTGATTACCCTCACGCCTGTTACAACGGCATCATATGATGCCAACTTGCTTGGATTTAAAATATCGGCTTCGGTTAAAACATCAACCTGCAAACCAGCCTGGCGCAAAAATTCAGGAATTAAATCTCCTGCACCCTGGATATAGCCCACCTTTTTCGCCAACACTTTTACATCGCCTTTTAATAACCAGGTTGTGGCTGGAACAAAGTATTGCAGCGATGGCAAATGTGGATACTGGATCAGCACCTGGCCTTTTGTAAACTCACTATTTTCTGAAGAAAAAACAACTTCAAGCTTATTTTGAGGAGGTTTTATTTTCGCCAGATCGCCAGCAGGCAATATAAAATCTTTAATGGTAATGGTATTCTCTGGCAAATTGATACCAGTGAAAGTGGCTATAGTTGCATTTCCTACCCTAAAAATCACTTTACCATAATTGATGTATTTGTTGGCCTTTAAGCGAAGGGTTACTTTCAAATCTTCCTTCTCTTTTGCGAAATAAACCGGTTCGGCAAAACTTAAATCCATTGCCGGAATAATCCTCAATTGCTCTACCACATCACCCTTTACGGGGTCGAGTTTTTTATACGACAGTGGAAGTTTAACCGTAAACTTGTCGCTTCCGATTTTTAAAACAACGGAAACATTTAATGGAGATGCAAGCTCTGGCAAACCGATCAATGTATCATTGGCCACACTAAATGTTGCTGCATCTTTCGCCGGTTTTTCTAACCAGTAAGGTTCTGTAAGCGCCGCATTTAAAGGGATCTGAATTTTGCGCTGGATGTTGATCAGCGAATCGCCAGAAATCCTTCTATTTAACACATCAGTTTGATTGATCCAATTAACTTGTTCAAGAATTACTGGTGGAGTTCCTCTCGAAATTACATTTAAACTGAAGTTGTAGCTGCTGCCTGCAATAGCCTCTGCCTGGTTAGTTACCACTTCGCCCATAAAACCCGTGCAGCTTAAAATAATGTGATCTATCGCATTCAGTTTATCTTCCTTCAATCTCACATCCTGAATTTCCAAAATTCTTTTACGCAGCATTAACAAGCCATGCAAGCTTTTATCTGGATGATTATAATCGAAAGATAACAGAATAATATCAATCAACTCATCAATGTTATCAATTCCTTTTTCCGACCAATTCAGCGGAATTTTATCAAAAAGACTTTCTTTTTCAGGAACGCCCGCAACATGGGAAAAATATTCTGTCCTAACTCCCGCTACAGATTGCGTTCCCGCTCCCTGACTTTTATGTAAACTTCGGCTTAACCCAGCCAGTTCGCCATAACCCATTCCGAGTTGTGGATCGAATTGCCCTACAGTAACTTTCAATTGATTTTCGGAGGTTGTATTTACCGAACCGAAACGAAAGGTATTCCAAAGCAATCTTTTCGGTTGCCAAACATCAACATACTTCAATTGGTTTGGAAACATGTTTTTATCTGCAGCTGCTTTAAATGCCTTTTCAGCAACCACCGCAGATGCCGCATGTTGCCCGTGCCCTGCAGCCGCAGTCGGCGGAAAACGACAAATAATAACATCGGGTCTGAATTTTCTGATTACCCAAACTACATCTGCGGTAATGCTATCCGCATCCCACTGTTTAAAAGTATCATCGGTATTTTTAGAGAAGCCAAAATCAATTGCCCGGGTAAAAAACTGTTGTGCCCCGTCCAGTTTTCTTGCTTCCAACAACTCATGCGTTCTGATTAATCCCAAAGCAGCACCCTGTTCGGTTCCTAACAAATTTTGTCCTCCATCACCTCTGGTTAACGACAGATATGCAGTTTCTACATTTTGTTCATTTATTAGCCATGATAACAAACCGGTATTTTCATCATCGGGATGTGCTGCCAGGTAAAGAACCTTTGGAATATGCCGAAGTGTTTTAATTTCACGAAAAATTTCAGATGACTTTGCTGGCCTAACTTGTTGAGCGAAAGAGAAAAAAAAGATGAAACAGGAAATGAATACCAGGGTTAGCTTTTTAAACATAGAATTTGCTTTGTGAGACAAAGATGCTTAAAATGGTTTTATTTAGCGTAGTAGAAATGAAAAAGGTATTAGAGAAAATGATATCTATTTCTTTTTAGGATTTAGATAGGTATTAAAAACATGAAGGATGTAAACTACTCCTTTATCTGGAACAATCTCATAGATGATTACATATTGAAACTTAGGGACAGGATACTCGCGAAATTTATTTAATTTTATTGAAAATGCCGCTGGATGCCTGCAGATAGTTGAAACTGCACTCTCAATTATTGTGAGAAACCGCTCTCCCAACCCTAGCTGTTTCCCCTCATACCAATCATATGATTCTTGAAGTTCATCTCTAACATGAGAGGAAAATACAGCATCATATTCCATTGACTATTTCTTACGGAGCTGGCTTTTCATTTCAGACAAAGAAAAACCATTGTCTTTCCCGCTTGTTAATTCCATCGAACGATTTTCAATTTCTTCAACAAATTTGTTATCCTCCCACCAAGAATAAGTTTTTTCATTTAAATCAACAACATACTTTAGGCCCATGCTATCTAAATAATCCAATAAAGCTTTCTCTGATTTATTATCTTCTATATTTATAGTTAGTGTCCTCATAAGCCAAATTTAACGAAAAATATTGTTTATTTATCTAAGCTTTTCAAGCATTTATAGCTAAACCAAATCTATGTATCAATTCAAATCTTTAATATTGCACCATAAATTACACCTATGAACGGCATCGTCCTCATCATTGATGATGAAAAGAAAATCTGCAGCCTGCTTTCGAGAATTATTGAGCTGGAAGGCTTTAAAACCCTTCAGGCGAATACCGGTAAAGAAGGCTTAAATCTTTTGAAAAACAATGATGTAAGTATAGTGATCAGTGATGTAAAGTTGCCCGATGTTAATGGCGTAGCGTTGGTAAAAGATATAAAATCGCTGAAGCCTTATACCGAAGTGATTAATCTTACAGCATATGGCACCATTGCTGATGGTGTTTTAGCCATAAAAAACGGCGCTTTCGATTATCTTGTAAAGGGAGATGACAACGAAAAAATCATTCCGTTGCTTTATAGGGCAATGGAAAAGGCTAACCTTCAGCAACGTATTTTTGAACTTGATAAGAAGGTAAATTCAAAGCATAGTTTCGCAACTATCGTTGGCCAATCAAAGGCATTAAAAGAGGCCATTGATCTAGCAAAGCGGGTAAGTAAAACAGATACTACCGTTTTACTTTTGGGCGAAACAGGAACAGGAAAAGAAGTTTTTGCCCAGTCTATTCATCAGGAAAGTCCAAGAGCTGCCAAGCCTTTTATCGCGTTGAATTGTAGTGGTTTTTCTCCAGAATTGCTGGAGAGTGAACTTTTTGGGTATAAAGCTGGTGCATTTACAGGAGCTAATAAAGATAAAAAAGGCCTATTGGAAGAAGCGAACGGCGGTACTTTGTTTCTCGATGAAATTGGCGAAATGAATCTCGATTTACAGGCCAAACTTCTTCGGGTGCTGGAAAACCAAAGTTTTATTAAGGTTGGCGATACTTTAACGCAGCAGGTGAATGTGCGTATACTTGCGGCAACAAATAAAGACTTAAAAGTTGACGCAGCAGAAGGTAAATTCAGGGCTGACCTTTATTACCGACTTTCTGTTTTTACAATAACGCTACCACCACTAAGAGAAAGAAAAGCCGACATACCTGCTTTGGCAGCACATTACCTGAGCGAATTTTCGATCAAAGTTAACCGGCCAGAATTAAAAATGACCGACAACATATTAAACGCTTTTCAGCAGTATAGTTGGAAAGGAAATATTCGCGAACTAAAAAATGTAATCGAAAGACTGGTCATTCTTTCTGATGGAGCCCAATTAAATACCGCAGCACTTCCACCTGATTTTTTTGAATTTACCCCTCAGGAAAATAAATTTAACTTAAATCAAATCGAAAAACAGCACATCCAAAAGGTATTGATCCACACCAAAGGAAACAAAACAGAAACCTCAAGATTGTTGGGCATTGGCTTAACCACACTATACCGGAAAATTGAAGAATATGGCATAGGAGAATTGTAGAATCGTCGCCTTATCTTAAGCGGCAATTCGAATTTTGTTGAGATGAAAGGAACAACTTACTTTTAAATTTTGCTTCAGCAGTTTTGAGAGATCACTCCAAAACGAAAAAAACCCTTCCATTTTGGAAGGGTTTTTTTATGCTTAAAATTTCAATAAAACATATAAACATCTTGCAATCAGCAAATTAAAATCTCCCCGTACTCATCGGCATAAGAGTTGGCAATAGGCATTTCATAAAACAATAAGTTATGACAATTATCCTATTACTCGTAATCCTTCTGCTCTGTTGGGCAACTTACAAATCAATTGATTGGTTCGAAAAAATTTAAAGCCATGTTAGCACTATTCATCATCGCAATCGCCGTATTTATCTATATGATTTACGTATTGATTAAACCTGAAAAATTTTAAAAACAGAGAATATGGATAGCGGGGAATGGAGAATCGGAAATAGCAAATAGCCTATTCACAGATATTCTAGGCAATGGGAAATAGCAAATAGAATGATAGTCTATTTCCAAATAGCTACTTCCCATTTCCAAATATCTATTCCCCATCTCCTCCTTCATAACATCCTATTCTCCAAAAACAAAAAAAATGAACACTGAATTAATTGGCATTGTTGCCACATTCCTCTTAACCTTAATTATCGCCTTCCCGTTGGGGAAATATTTGGCGAAGGTTTTTGCAGGAGAAAAAGTTTGGACAGACTTTTTAAAGCCGCTCGAAAATGGAATCTACAAATTATCCGGCATCAATATTAAGGAGCAAATGAACTGGAAACAACAGCTAAAAGCTTTACTAACCATAAATATCTTGTGGTTGGTTTACGGTTTTTTTATGCTGATATTTCAAAATAAGCTCCCATTTAATCCTGATGGTAACCCTGGTATGACGCCAGATTTGGCTTTCAATACCATTATTAGCTTCGTAGCAAACTGTAACCTTCAACATTACTCGGGCGAAAGTGGCGTCAGCTATCTCACTCAACAATTTGTGCTGATGTTTCTTCAGTTTGTAAGTGCTGCTACAGGTATTGCAGCGGCGGTTGTATTATTTAAAGCTTTCAGAGATAAAACAACCATCTTACTTGGTAATTTTTGGGAGTTTTTTATAAAGGCGATTACCAGATTATTGCTGCCTCTATCTATTGTTATTGCGCTAATTTTAACCTTTAACGGAACGCCGGCCAGTTATGATGCTAAAGATCAATTTCTTTCCGTACAAGGTGATACAGTAAATGTTTCTCGAGGACCAGCGGCGCAAATGATTGCCATAAAACATTTGGGAACGAATGGCGGAGGGTATTTCGGTGCAAATTCTGCCCACCCATTCGAAAACCCAAGTTATTTAACCAATATGGTCGAAATGATTGCCCAGGTAATTATTCCAATTGCAATGGTTATCGCCTTCGGCTATTTCATCAGAAGAAAAAAACTAGGCTGGACGATTTTCGGCGTGATGACCATCGGGTTATTTATGCTGATGATTCCAACCCTAAGCTCGGAACTCGGTGGAAACCCAGCGCTAACCAAAATGGGAATTGCACAAACTACAGGCGCAATGGAAGGAAAAGAAGTTCGCTTCGGACCTGCCGCAACTGCATACTGGAGCACATTAACTACTGTAATTTCTACAGGTTCGGTTAATGGAATGCATGATAGCACGATGCCGCTAACAGGTTTATGGCAATTGCTAGCGATGATGATTAACGGCTTGTATGGTGGCTGTGGCGTTGGTTTGCTCAACTATTTCATCTATTTAATAATAGCAGTTTTTATTTCAGGATTGATGGTGGGCAGAACGCCAGAATTTTTAGGTCACAAGGTTGAGGCCAGAGAAATCAAAATTGCGGCGATCATCACTTTATTAAGTCCGTTTTTGATCCTGGCGGGTACGGCAATTTCGAGTTACGTGTTTACCAATTATGCTGATGCAGGTTGGGCAACACAGCCGAAAAACTGGCTAAATAATCCAGGTTTCCATGGTTTCTCCGAAATGTTGTACGAGGTTACTTCCGCTAACGCCAACAATGGCTCTGGCTTTGAAGGTTTAGGCGATAACAATGTGTTCTGGAACCTGCTTACCGGAGTTATTATCTTTCTTGGTCGTTTCTTACCCATCATTGGTCCGGTTGCCATTGCAGGTTTGCTTGGCGCTAAAAAGTTCATTCCTGAATCTGCCGGAACATTAAAAACCGATACAAAAACTTTTGCCTTAATGACGTTCGCCGTGATTTTAGTGCTCAATGCATTGTCTTACTTTCCAGCCCTGGCCTTAGGACCTTTGGCAGAATATTTTTCAATGGTAGGGAAATAGGGAATGGAGAGGATGAGAATAGAAATAAGAGAATGGGAAATAGGCCAAGAGGAAATGGAGAAGAGAATGGAAATAGACATATTGTATATATCATGCATCCAATCGATTTCCTATTCCCTATTATCCATTCCCTACTACCTATTACTCATTCTCTATTCTCAAGCTCACAATTATCCTATCCTTTTCTTAACCATATTAATAAAGCCCAACAACAATTTAAAAATCAAATCTAACTGGATGGAAACTTTATCAAAATCATCAAGTGTAATAAATTCTAGTTCTCTGGATAAGAGTAGCAAAGTATCTAGTTCGCTTGCAGAACCGAGGGCAATGTACAGGAACTGCTGTAGCTCTTTATCCGACCTCCTGGCCGAGCCTTCTGCAATATTTACAGGTATAGAAGTACAAGCTCTGCGTATCTGTGAAGTCAGTCCGAACCTTTCATCCATTGGAAATTTCGAAGTAACTGAGTATAGAGTTTTAACCAAATCAAAACTTTGTTTCCATGCTTCTAAATTCTGGTGTGGTTTCATAAGTGAGGGCGTTAAATTATTTGAATATACAAATATCAAGTTTAAGGTTAACTTATTTTCAACCAATGATTTAAGATTCCCAATCAGTTTCCAATTCCCCATTACCAATTTTCAAATTAATTAAAAATCAAAATGAAACCCAATAATAAATTGTTCGAACCTGCTTTAGTGCAAACTGCATTGAAACAATCTTTCATCAAACTAGATCCCAGATTAATGGTTCGCAACCCAGTGATGTTTACCGTAGAGGTAGGCACACTCGTGATGGCATACGTTACGGTCTATTCTTTTAACCACAGCGGACAAGGCTCCTTTCTATATAATTTTTTCATCTTCCTGGTACTTCTATTAACCGTTTTGTTTGCCAACTTCGCAGAGGCGATTGCCGAAGCAAGAGGAAAAGCGCAGGCCGATAGCTTACGTAAAACACGCGAAGAAACGCCAGCAAAAGTTATTTTAGCTAACGGAACGATTGAAATTCGTTCATCAAATCAATTAAAAAAAGGAAATGTTTTTGTTTGTGAAACGGGTGACACCATTCCAACCGATGGCGAAATTATAGAAGGCATTGCTACCATTGATGAGTCGGCCATTACCGGAGAATCTGCACCAGTAATTCGTGAATCGGGTGGTGATAAATCTTCAGTAACCGGCGGAACCAAAGTATTATCTGATGAAATAAAAGTTCAGGTAAGTACAGCTCCAGGCGAAAGTTTTTTAGATAAAATGATTGCTTTGGTTGAAGGTGCGTCCCGCCAGAAAACCCCAAATGAAATCGCCTTAACTATTTTATTAGCCAGTTTTACCCTGGTATTTATCATTGTTTGTGTAACGTTAAAACCATTTGCCGATTACGCCAATACACCGATTACCATTGCAGCTTTAATTTCACTTTTCGTTTGCTTAATTCCCACTACTATTGGCGGTTTGTTATCAGCCATCGGCATTGCTGGAATGGACAGGGCTTTAAGAGCAAACGTGATTACCAAATCAGGTAAAGCGGTGGAAACGGCTGGCGATATTGATGTTTTATTATTGGATAAAACCGGAACGATCACCATCGGAAATCGCAAAGCAACCCACTTCTACCCTACTGCCGGCATAGTGATTAAAGATTTTACCGATGCCTGTGTTTTAAGTTCGCTTGCAGATGAGACTCCGGAAGGAAAATCAATTATTGAGTTGGCAAACGAGCAAGGATTTAAAAATTCAGGCACACCAGCAGGTTCAACATTTATTAAGTTTACAGCCGAAACCCGCTCCAGCGGATTGGATACTGCCGACGGAAGAAGAATCAGAAAAGGTGCATTCGACTCCATCAGAAATATTGTTGAAAAGGCAGGAAATATTTTTCCTTCGGATATCGCAGACCATGTAAAAAGTATTGCAACCAACGGCGGAACGCCACTAGTGGTTTCTGAAAATGAAAAAGCTTTAGGCGTAATCGAATTGCAGGATATCATTAAACCAGGCATTAGCGAACGGTTTGAGCGTTTACGCAAAATGGGTGTTAAAACAGTAATGGTAACGGGCGATAATCCATTAACTGCAAAATACATCGCCGAAAAAGCCGGTGTAGATGACTTTATTGCCGAGGCCAAACCAGAGGATAAAATGAACTACATTAAAGACGAGCAGGCCTTAGGCAAACTTGTTGCAATGATGGGCGACGGCACCAACGATGCACCCGCACTTGCCCAGGCGGATGTTGGTGTGGCCATGAACAGCGGAACACAAGCTGCTAAAGAAGCTGGTAACATGGTAGATTTGGATAATGATCCAACCAAATTAATTGAGATTGTAGAAATTGGAAAACAGCTGTTAATTACCCGTGGCACGCTAACTACTTTCTCTATCGCAAACGATGTGGCCAAGTATTTCGCTATTGTTCCAGCCTTGTTTATTGCTTCAATTCCTGCCTTGCAAAGTTTAAATATTATGGGCTTGCACACACCAGAAAGTGCGATTATGTCGGCAGTGATTTTCAATGCGATAATCATTCCGATATTAATTCCACTGGCGCTTAAAGGCGTGGCTTACAAGCCAATTGGCGCTACCGCATTGCTCCGCAGAAACTTATTTATCTATGGCATCGGAGGTATTGTCGCTCCATTTATCGGCATCAAATTAATTGATTTAGTAGTCGGACTATTTGTTTAACCGAGCTGTCACGTTGAGCCTGTCGAAACGCTTATAAAAGTTCTTCGACAAGCTCAGAATTAAAAGCTCGAATCTTTAAAATCATTTAAAATCTGTGTAATCACATAAATATCATCATGAAAAAATACGTCATACAATCGCTACGCTTAACCTTAGTTTTAATCGTATTATTATGCATCATCTACCCCATCAGCATTGCTATAGCTGGAAAACTTGCCGCAGGAAATGGCGGGGGTGAGAAAATTGTAAAAAATGGCAAAACAATCGGCTACGAATTATTGGGCCAATTTTTTACCAAACCCGAATATTTCTGGGGCAGACCATCTGTTGTTAAGTACAATGCTGCAGGCTCGGCCGGCTCAAACAAAGGACCATCTAATCCTGATTATTTAAAAGAAGTTCAATCCAGAATTGATACCCTTTTAAAATATAACCCTGGCTTACAAAAATCGAATATTCCTGCTGATATGGTTACGGCATCGGGCAGTGGTTTAGACCCAAATATCTCCGAGCAGGGAGCAGAAATTCAGATAGCAAGAGTAGCCAAAGCAAGAAATATCACTCAACAAAAAGTGAAGGAATTAGTGGCTATGAATACCCTGAAACCTTTATTTGGATTATTCGGCCCATCATCAGTAAATGTTTTGAAACTGAATTTGGCATTGGATAACTTGTAATTCGACAAATCGTCATTACAAGGCACGAAGCAATCCTACAACGAAAGTTATCTAGCAGCAAGTGCATTAAGATTGCTTCGTACTTCGCAATGACGACAGCTTTAAAAAATCAGAATCTTAAACGGCGTCCGTCATTTCGACTGGAGCGCAGCGGAACGGAGAAATCTTTGAACCTTTCAACATATTATCCAAAGATTTCTCCACTACGGTCGAAATGACGGCCGATTAAAAAAACCTTGAAATCCACACAATAATAATGAAAAAATTAATCACCCTTATCACAACATTAACAGCATCTCTAACTGCTTTCGCACAAGATGAACCCAAAGTAAAGTTCTCCGGTTACCTGGAAACTTACTATGGTTACGATTTTAACAAACCAGCCGACCACAACAGACCCGCTTTCATTTACTCGCACAACCGGGCCAATGAAGTGAATTTAAACTTGGGTTTTATCAAAGCAGCTTACGAAGGTGGTTCGATCAGGGCAAATTTAGCGCTGATGGCTGGTACCTACATCAATGCGAATTTAGCCGCAGAGCCTGGCGTACTGAAAAATATTTTTGAAGCAAATGCCGGCGTAAAACTTTCCAAAACAGAAAATCTATGGATTGACGCAGGGATATTTTCCTCACACATCGGGTTCGAAAGCGCCGTTTCGAAAGACTGTTGGGTTTTAACCAGAAATATTTCTTCAGAAAACACACCATATTATGAATCTGGAGCTAAAATCACCTATGGAACAAAAGATGGGAAATTGACGGCGACACTACTCTACCTCAATGGATGGCAAAGAATTACCCGCCAAAATGGAAACAATAAACCTGCAGGTGGTTTGCAGTTAACCTGGAAACCAACGCCAAAAATTACGGTTAACTATAGTAATTACCTCGGAACAGAAGGTGCAGATTCCGTTCGCGTAAACCGTTTCTACCACAACATTTATGGTGTCTTCCAGCTCAGCGATAAATTCGGGCTAACACTTGGTTTAGATTATGGTACTCAACAGCAATCAAAAGAAAAACAAAGCAAAAATGAGGTGTTTTCTCCGGTAGCTATTGCTCAATACAAATTTGCAGAGAAATGGGCAGTAGCCGGACGGTTTGAATATTACGAAGACAAAAATGGCATTTTCATATCTACAGGAACACCAAATGGATTTAAAACGAAAGGTTATTCTTTAAACGTAGATTATTCTCCAATTCCAAATGCGGTAATCAGGTTGGAAGGTAAAACTTATGATAGCAAGGACAAAATTTTTGCTAGAGAAAACAATTCCGTTAATGCCAATACAACATTAACAGCAAGTATTGCGGTTTCATTTTAAAAATATTGCCACTGAAGCACGGAAATCACAGAATATTTTCAGCGCCAATCTAACGCCTCGGTCTGTGTCCTCACAGACCGAAACGCTAACAAACAAGTAATGGTCTGTGGGGACACAGACCATGGGAAAAGTTAGAGTAGTGCTCATTAGTTGAAGATTCTTCGTTCCTCGGAATGACAAAAAGTAAAATATCAATGCAAGAAAAAGACGATTCTAACGCCTCGGTCTGTGTCCTCACAGACCGAAACACTAACAAACAAGTAATAGTCTGTGGGGACACAGACCATGGGAAAAGTTAGAGTAGTGCTCATTAGTTGAAGATTCTTCGTTTCTCGGAATGACAAAAAGTAAAATATCAATGCAAGAAAAAGACGATTCGGTTAAACATTTTCTCGAACTCATACAAAAATCGAGAAGGGGCAAACTCAAGATTTATATTGGGATGAGTGCCGGTGTGGGCAAAACCTATCGGATGCTGCAGGAAAGCCATGCGCTCTTACGCAACGGCATCGATGTTTGCATTGGCTATGTGGAAACGCACCGGCGGGCAGAAACGGAAGCCTTGGTAAATGGTTTGCCCCTAATTGCCAGGAAGAAAATTTTTTACCGGGGAAAAGAAATTGAGGAGATGGATTTGCAGGGAATTTTGAATCGGCACCCCGAAATTGTTGTGGTTGATGAACTGGCGCACACCAACGCCGAGGGAAGTAAAAACGGCAAACGCTGGCAAGATGTTTTCGACTTGCTCGAAGCCGGCATCAGTGTTATTTCAGCGGTTAATATTCAGCATCTGGAGAGTATTAACGAAGAAATTGAGCGCATCACGGACATCAACGTAACGGAACGTATTCCCGATAAAATCCTGGAAATTGCTGATGAGATTGTGAATATTGACTTAACGGCTGATGAATTGGTTACGCGTTTAAAAGAAGGCAAAATTTACGACAAAAGTAAAATTGAACAGGCTTTGTCGAATTTTTTTCAATCAGATAAAATTTTGCAGTTGAGAGAGCTGGCATTAAAGGAAGTAGCTCATCAGGTGGAGCGGAAAATTAAAACCGAAATACCAAAATCTGTTAAGTTGAGGTCGGAAAAGTTTTTAGCCTGCATCTCTTCTAATTCGGAAACTGCTGGTGTGGTTATTCGAAAAACAGCAAGGCTTGCCTCCTACTACCATTCTCCCTGGATGGTGCTTTACGTACAAAGTGATGCAGAAAGTTTCGATAAAATTAAGCTCGATAAACAGCGTCATCTCATTAACCATTTTAAACTCGCTACAGAACTAGGGGCCGAAGTGGTGAAAACAAAAAGCAATCAAATTACCCAAACTATTATTAACATGGCGACAGAAAAAGAAATCACCACCATATGTATTGGAAAGCCACATTTAAATATTTTTCAGGTAATCATGCGAACGGCAATTTTTAATCAGCTGTTGCGTAATTTAGCCGCCAAAGAAATTGATTTGGTTATACTTTCTTAACCTCAAGATGTCATTCTGAGCCTGTCGAAGAACCTATAAAACATTTCGACAGGCTCAATGTGACAACCCTATAAAAACAACAACACCATGAAAATTAAAACCAAGCTTCGTCTCGGATTCGGATTCCTCTTTATAATTGTTTTATCCTTCGGATTAATTGCATTGTTTTTCTTAAACGAGCTTTCAGATAAATCAAAAGTGATCCTGAAAGACAATTACAAATCCTTAAAGTATGTTGCTGCAATGCGAACTATTTTGGATGAAGGAGTATTTCCATTATCGACACGACAAGCGCAAATATTTGAAGAAAACTTAAAAAACGAGGGCCAAAATATCACCGAAAATGGTGAAAAAGTCGCTTATCAAAACCTGGCTTCAGCTTACAAAAAATTGAAGCAACCTACCGGAAAAATTGATTTGAAAGCCCTACGATCTGCACTGCAAAGTATAGAAGAAATAAATATGAAAGCCATCTACGATAAAAATGAACTGGCAAACAAAACGTCGGCAAACGCCAATTTGTATATTTCTATTGCAGCGGGGTTAAGCTTTTTAATCCTATTTACTTTCATTGTTAATTTCCCTGGCTTTGTGGCTAATCCGTTGGCAGAATTTAGCGATGCCATTAAACAAATCAGCAGGAAAAACTACAAGCAACGTTTGCATTTCAATAATCAAGACGAATTTACAGAACTTGCAGATGCGTTTAACGTAATGGTAAAGAAACTGAACGAGTGGGAAAATAGTAACCTCTCCAAAATAAAGTCAGAAAAATCGAGAATTGAAGCCATCATTGCACAAATGCAAGATGCCATTATTGGGTTAAATGAAAAAGGCGAAGTGTTATTTTTAAATCATTTGGCAGCAAAGCTGATGAGTGTTGATGAGGAGAAAATTATTGGCCAGAATATCACCGAACTGGTTAAAAAAAATGAATTGCTCAAAAGAATTACCCAACCCGAAACGGAGGATAAAACCCTTAAAATATACGCCGATGAAAAGGAATCTTACTTCCTTTTGGAAAACCGCGAAATCGTGATCCCAAATTATGATGAGCAGGATGAAAAAGCGCTCACCGCATCGTCAAAATCTGCAGGAAGTGTTTACGTGTTAAAAAATATTACTCAATTTAAGGAACTTGATGAAGCCAAAACAAATTTCATTGCTACGGTTTCGCATGAGTTGAAAACTCCCCTATCATCCATTAAAATGAGCTTGAAGCTCCTTAATGATCATCGGGTAGGTTCGGTAAATGAGGAACAAAATCAGCTACTCAACCACATTAAGGAAGATAGTGACCGGCTCCTAAAAATCACTGGTGAATTACTGGATTTATCGCAAGTAGAAACCGGAAATTTGAAGTTAACATTTGCCCTAACCGAGCCAAAGGAAATTGTAAATTATGCTTTAGATGCCGTAAAATTTCAGGCTGAACAGAAACTAATTCAACTCGAACTCAACTGCGCTGAAAATTTACCAAAGGTGAATGCCGATATTCAAAAAACAGCTTGGGTTTTGGTAAACTTTTTATCGAATGCCCTACGTTATAGTTCAGAAAAATCGAAGGTTGTGATTGATGTTTTTCATAGAGATAATTTCGTTCAATTTTCGGTAAAAGACTATGGAAAAGGAATCGAAGAGAAATATCAAAAACGATTATTCGACCGCTATTTCCAGGTACCTACTGATGGGCAAAACAAATCTGGTTCTGGATTGGGCTTAGCCATATCAAAAGATTTTATCGAAGCAGAAGACGGAAAAATATGGGTAGAAAGTGCGCTTGGAGAAGGAAGTAAGTTTAGTTTTGTGTTGCCAAGTGTAGCATCTATTTCTGCAAATAGTTAAGAAAAGAAACGTAAACAATAAGTGGAGCCGAAGGGATTCGAACAGTTGTCCATTGTTATTTGAACACTAAGTTGGCTAAACAATGTAAGGTTCCATTTCTTTATCAATGCTTTTTCTTAACTCCATTAATTTTATAGCGTAGCCATGCATGGCAATTTCCTTTTCAGTTTTCGGCTTAAAGGTAGGAATTTGTTGTGGCTGGCCCTCATCATTTACCGCTACAAAAACAATGATACAGTGTGTGTTTTTAACAAAATCGGCTTTACCCACAGGTTTTGAATAAGCATCTACAGCGATGTGCATACTGGTTTTACCCGTGTAAATAATCCTTGCTTCCATTTTCACCAAATGCCCGATATGTACGGGATGGAAAAATCGGATACCGCCTACGTAAACCGTTACGCAGTAAGATTCACTCCATTGCAAAGCACAGGCAAACGCAGCCTGGTCAATCCACTTCATCATCATACCCCCATGAACTTTGCCGCCATAATTTACATCAGATGGTTCGCTTAAAAATTGTAGTTCGATGTGGTTTTTGGTTCTGGCCATAATGGTGAGTTTGCGTAGATTAAGTTATCAACCGCAAAGTACAAAAAGTGAAAACGCAAAGAAAGAAATTTGGATTTTTTAAATGAAAACTTGAGCATTATTGTTCCGATGCATGCTATTGTGAGGATTAGTCTACTTCATATAAATCAATATAAATGACTTTAAGAAAGGTCGTCATTGCGAGGTACGAAGCAATCCTACAACGGTAGCTATTAAACTTTTCGCTTTAAGATTGCTTCGTACCTCGCAATGACGAAAAGCCTATCATAAATCACACAGAAAATCATAATCTGCGTAAATCATTTTAATTTGCTGGTGTATTTTTCAAAAAATACCATTAAAAAAGTCGTTCCAAATGGAACGACTTGAAATGAAATAAATCACTGAAAAACTTAACGTTCTTCATAGTTGAACTTACTTCGCCATGATGCTGATTGCATAACCACCACCCGGCGCACAATTCAACGTTAATTTCGTTTTATTAGTCATTTCCATTTTACGAATGGTATATGCTTTAGGATTAGTTTCGTAATGCGCATCCTTCGCATCGGCATAAATGGTTGCCGTATATTTTTTACCGGCATCTAAAAAGCTGAAATCTATTTTCGACGTACGGGCAATTTCATCATTGGTGCGACCCACAAACCAATTATTTTTGCCTTTGGCTTTGCGGGCGAAAGTAATGTAATCGCCAGGCTCAGCTTCTAAAACTTTGGTATCATCCCAATCAACCGCCACATCTTTAATAAATTGGAAAGCATCCATGTATTTATTATAAGTTTCAGGCAAATCGGCCGCCATTTGCAGCGGACTATACATGGTAACATAAAGTGCAAGCTGACGGGCAAGTGTGCTGTGAACAAATGAATTATTTTCTGGATTATAAGCACTCACCTTCGTTTCGAAAATGCCAGGTGTGTAATCCATCGGACCACCAATTAACCTCGTAAATGGCAAAATAGTCGTGTGGTCGGCATTGTTCCCACCAAATGCTTCATATTCTGTTCCTCTGGCGGATTCATTACCAATTAAATTAGGGTAAGTACGGGCCAAACCAGTCGGCCGAACCGCTTCATGTGCATTTACCATAATTTTATATTCAGCTGCTTTTTGGATGGCATACAAATAATGATTATTTAACCACTGTCCATAATGATGTTCGCCACGGGGAATCATATTACCCACATAACCACTCTTTACTGCATCGTACCCATTGGCTTTCATAAACCTATAAGCAGTATCAATGTGTCTTTCGTAATTACGAACAGAAGAAGAAGTTTCGTGGTGCATTATCATTTTGATGCCTTTGCTAGCTGCATAGCGATGCAATTCTTTCACATCAAAATCAGGATAAGGCGTTACGAAATCGAAAACATAATCTTTTGTTTTCCCAAACCAATCTTCCCATCCTTCGTTCCAGCCTTCAACCAATACCGCATCCAAGCCATTTTTAGCAGCGAAATCTATGTATTCTTTTACGTGAGCGGTGTTTGCTGCATGTTTACCATTTGGTTTTGTTTTAGCATAATCGGTTACACCCAACTGTACACTAGTTAAATTGTTATAAGCCCAGGTACTTTTTCCAGTGATCATTTCCCACCAAACGCCAACATATTTGGTAGGCTTAATCCATGAAACATCTTTAAATTTTGTAGGTTCGTTAAGGTTGTAGGTTAATTTCGATGTTAAAATATCAGCCGCTTTATCACTTACGATGATGGTTCTCCATGGTGATAAACACGGCGCTTGCATATAACCCTTATCCCCTACCGCATCTGGCGTTAACCAAGATTCCAAAACCATATTTTTATCATCGAGATTCAATGACATTAACGAATAGTTGATTAACGCTGCCTCGTGAATATTGATGTACAGACCGTCTTTGCTTTTCATCATTAAAGGCGTTTGTAAACCGGTTGGCGAAAAAGTAGTTTGAGATGCATTTGGTGTAACCGCAGCCTTCATTTTACTGCGAACTTCTGATAAATTTGAAGTTACCGTAATGTATTCTTGCGTATCATAATCACCCGGCAACCAAAATGCTTTGTGATCTCCTGCTAAGGCAAATTGCGTTTTTTCTTCTTTGATTACGAAATAATCAAGATTCTTTTGCTCCGGAAACTCGTATCTAAATCCTAAACCATCATTAAATAAGCGTAACCGGATGATGATGAAACGATTCGTTTCCTTCTGTGTTAAAGTTATAGCCAGTTCGTTGTAATGATTTACAATTTCTTTCACTTCTCCCCAAACCGGTTTCCAGGTTTCGTTGAAGGTATTGGTCTTAGAATCGGTAATGGTAAAACCATTTAAGAGTGATTTACCGTCTTTTAATTCTAAACCTAGTTTACTGGTTTTGATTACTTCTTTACCTTTATACTTTAAGCTATAGGTTGGTACGCCACCGTCAGTCAATAAAAAATTGGCTACTAAGTTTGCATCAGGCGATTTTAATTCCTGTCCGGAAACGTTCCCGGAAAAAAGAAAAATGCAAATGAATACCAGAAGTTTATAAAGGTTAAGGGATTTGTTGGTTAGATTTTTATTCACTTTATATAATTTAATTTTTGTAATTCTTTTATTTGGCATGGTCATTTCTACCTTTCGTAGAAATTTTTAAAGTTCTCTCCATTCCGCTGCGCTTCAGTCGAGATGAGGTGACGACCGACTTAGGACACATCGCTTAGCCATCTCTTCATGCTGAATTTATTTCAGCGATTTTCTCAACAAGTCGCCATTTTATTAAGGCCCTGAAATGAATTCAGGGTGACGACCGACTCAAGATAATTCGCTTGGACATCTCGTTTTGCTGAATCTACGTTAGTAATTCTCGTATTTATTTTACCGTCATTCTGAACGCAGTGAAGAATCCATAACCGAACAGCACTACATAAAATTAACCCACTAATTTTTGTAACTAAATTTTTTCGGGTTAGCATTCCAGACCATTAGATTCTTCACTGCGTTCAGAATGACAAACGTTTGAAACTAATCCAACAGCAATGTTTCATCGTCATCAGTTAAACTTAACTGAATACTATCGCTACCGGCGATTCCTTCAATTGAGCCACGAATGTGCGTTGCATTTAACAATACTTTTTCAAGTTGCTTTTCTCGTGCTTTCCACAAACGTTCCATGGCATCACGTTCCCTTTGGATGGATAGTTTCATACTCATAAAACCTTCACGAATAGCTTTCCATTGCTCTGAAAATTCAGCTCCGGTGAGGTAATCGTAAAGCATGTGCATTTTATCTCCACGATTTTCCTGCGATTTCATAGCGCTTGATAACCGCAAAATTCCATCACGCAGCACATAAGCCACTGCATTTACTTCTTCGAAAGAGCAAATCCAAACCCCGTCTTTTTGTCCAAAGCAATCCATACCTTTTGGGTAACACTGACTTACAATTACCGCCACATCAACGCCCATGCTTCGCATATCTTTCTTCAGCTTTTCAATCCAGTCGCCACCAAAATCTTTCGTACGCTTGCTCTCATAAATAATTTTTCCGCATTCCTGTCCGAAATTGTTGCGCACCACCTGCACACAATCGGCACCACGAACCCCCTTCCCTACTTCTTCAATCAAATCGAAGGGAAAATTACTCCGCAACAATTCCTCTAAAATCAGTTCTTGGACTTCGCCTTGCAGCTGCATGCTGCCCTGCTCGGCCTTACGCTTCATTTCTTCGGCCAGTTTTTTCTGATCATCGAGTTGTTTCTCCAGCTCTTTTAAGCGGAGCTGATGTTCGGTATCTTTAATGCTATTTTTTTCGGCTTCCTGTTTACGAATTTGCTCTACTAACTCATTGCGTTGCTCCTGCATTTTGCGTTGGAAAGCCAATTCCATCTCCTCTTCCTTAATTTTTAAGCTTTCCTCACGTTTCAAAAACTGAAGTTCCTTGTCCCGTGCCAGTCTTAATTTTTCGGCATTGTCCCTTGCAGAACCTTCCAGCATCTGAAGTTTGGTCTCATAATCCGAAGCAATACTTTTACGTAAATTCTCTTCTAAATCGCCCTTGAGTTTGTTTTTCTCTTCAACCAGCTTTGCATCAAAAGCCTTTTGCTGCAGTTGCTTTTCATTTTCTATTGTGGCAAGCTTACGCTGAAATTCTTCATCTTTTTGTTTGGTAAAAGTGACCATTTTCTCACGCAGCTCTTTCTTATAATCTTCGGCCATTGCTTCTTCCATCGGAAAAACATGGGCACAGTTCGGACATTTAATTTCGGTGGCCATAAATAATTTTTCTACTTCCTAAAAAACTGAAGCGCTACAAAGATATTAAGACTTTTTAGCATTGTGTGAAACGAGTTTTGCACCGTTACCGTTAAAGCACTTTAGAGCGTACTTCATGACCAACGGTCAATATTTTGCTTACCGGGCACTTGGAGGCTATAACTTCAAGCCTTTGTTTCTGATCTTCTGTTAAATTGCCCGTACACGTAATTTCTTCTAAAAAAACATCTTCTGCATTTTCAATGCCCATATTAACTTCCACCTCAATTTTATCGACAGCCCAACCCTTTCTATCTACATACATGCGCAACGTTATGGCCACGCAAGATGCTAGCGAAGCCATTAGTAAACCTTTAGGAGCAAATCCTTTGTGTGTTCCGCCTAATTCTATCGGCTCATCTACGATCACTTGGTGAGATCCGTTTGTTACCGAACATGCATAATGCGCTTTGTTTATCGTTGCTTTTACCATTTAAAATGTATTTGATTCCAAATATTACGTTTTATTTTAAACATAGCGCTATAATTATTAGAAAATGAAGGGGAACCAACTTTAGGCGGTCTGTAGTCCTGCCATTTGCTTTACTTCGTTGTTAACCTCGAAAGGTTAACACTGCGTGCTCGCGTCTCTCAGGTTTATAAACGCTAGCCGCTGCAATAAAAATAAACCTGTTCCTGCAATTTTATTACGCTTTCTCTAATAGGTAATGTAACAAACGCTAGGTTTTTTACATAGCTGCACAGCTGTTGCCGCTTAAACCCGTATTCTATGGTTTTTGCAAATAAATTTTAAAATATTTAGGCAGCATTATAAAGATCTTTCTTATAGGGTCTGTCTTTCAATACTGCTGCAAAAGCTCTGCTGACCAGTTTGTTTCTCAATACGTTTAGAACAGCTGAATGATGCTTTCCTTCTTGTATCTTTCTGTCATAATACCTTTTGAACTCATTATCCTTTTTGATTGTGTTGAGCGCACACATGGTAAGTAGTGTTTTTATTCTTTTATTTGCCAGGTGGCTAACCTTTGGTTTCCCCTTTAGTGTTGTTCCAGAGGTATTTCCGAAAGGGGCAATACCACAATAACAGGCAAACTTCCTGGGATCCTCGAACAGACTGAATCCTTGCGTAAGGACCACGATAAACATCGCTGTCTGAGGCCCTATACAGTATACGGAGTTGACCAGACGATATTGCTTTTCAAGTAGTTTGTCCGCTTTTACACATCTTATAAGTTCCGCTTCAATCATGTCAATTTTCTTGTCATATTCTTTGATCAGTGACTTCCTGATCTCCAATGTAAAATCCGCTGAATCTCCATCGAAAGCTTCCAGCTCTCCACTTGCGTTTTTTAATGCCGTCTGTTGCTTCACAAGCTGCTTTCTACAGCTCAATAAATGCTTTAGCTTGCTTATGGTTTTGCTCGGAAGTTTAAAAAGAACAGCTTTGCGCCTATGTAAAAAACCATAGTTGGCTATTTCGGCAGCATCTGCCTTATCAGATTTGCCACGTTTTAGACCAAGGGAGCGCTTAAGCCTCAGGGCGTTCTCAACCCAGAGATTTCCGCCCTGTCCGTCAAAATAGGTGCAGATAGGAAGTGTGTAGAGTCCGGTATCCTCTGCGCAAAAAAGCATCTCAGCAATCGAAAGGCCGGTAAGCTCCTGCATCCAGGCCACCATTTCCTTACAGCCTTCCTCATTGTTGCTAAAGGTGCCATGAAACTGCTCATCAGGATTTTCAGTAAGAAAAAACACTACATCTGTTTTCATTTTTGAAACATCGATGCCCGCAAATAATCTGTAATTCATAACTTTGGGTTGTTAAGTGGAAAAAACAAACCTTAATGTTGAATAAAACTAAATCCCTTAACGGTCCAGCGAAGACTAAAATTCTATATGGTTCTTGTTCAACAAACGGCAGTGCTCTGATACGGGTTTTAGGTCTTTAACCTAGATCGAGCCAAAGTGCAGCACTGCCGTTAAGGTTTTATTCAAATCTCAAATATTTCTAAGAATATTCAAACCTAAGGGATCTTAGCGAGATGCTCCCGATTTTTTATCGGAGCAGAAGCGAGAGCGGGATCGATTTAAACCAATTGCTGCTGTAATTGCTTTCCAAAACAAAAAATATGAAACATTATTAACTTAGCGTTTGTTGAATTTAAAAGCTCATAATTATGAAATACAGAAAGTTAATCGGAAAATATGTTGCCCACAAATCTACCAATAACGCTCAAGTTGCATTGGCATTAGTGGCTGGCTTAGCAGCAGGGGCAATAGTAAGTATTTTATTTGCACCAGATAGTGGTTCAGGAACAAGAGGTAAAATTGCCAGTGGCGCAAAAAATTTACGCTATGGTTTTCAGGATAAATATAACTTGTTAAAGGAGAAGGTTTTTGGTGTAGAAGCAATAGAAAATGATATTGTAGAACATGAAGTGCCACATTATAAACATACGGTAACCAAAAAACCGAAATCAGACATTAAGGAAATTCTAGAGCATGCTCATGATAATGGGCAAGTTCAGGATGGCCAGGGATAACGCACAATTAGCAAAATAACCTTAATTTTGAGAGGTTATTTTGCTTTATGATATTTATTCTTTCAAAATTATTACTTTTTCTTTTGCAACCCATTGTATGGGTTTTCGCCGTATTATTATTTGCAATTTTTACGCGAAAAGAGCGGCGAAAGAAGATACTTTTTATAATAGCAGCCTCACTGCTTTTTGTTTTTTCGAACAGTTTTTTAATCGGAAAAATATACAACGTTTATGAACCCACTTATCCTAAATATCAGACATATGATATAGGGATATTATTAGGTGGTTTTTCTAAATCTACTCAACGTGGCGAACTTGCCGCAAATGAACGTGGAGATCGGCTTATTCAAACTATTTATTTATTTAAAACGGGTGTAATCAAAAAAATCCTGATTAGTGGTGGTTCCGGAAAACTGATTGGCAAAGAATCTATTGAAGCCGATTATGTAGCGAAGTATCTAAAACAGATTGGGATACCAGACTCATCCGTTTTGATTGAGAATAGAAGCAAGAATACGATAGAGAATGCAAAATATAGTGTAGAACTGATCAACAAAAATAAACGGGACGCAACCGTTTTGGTAATCACCAGTGCATGGCACATTCCGCGTTCAAAGATGATTTTTGACAAAGCTTTTAATAAGCAATTGGCTTATTACCCAACAGATTACATCGGTAAGGAAAAATATGATATATCAGACTATTACATGCCCAACGCAGATGCGCTAAGCTACTGGCAATTTATTTTGAAAGAATGGGTTGGATGTGTAGTAGACCGGCTTAGAAGTTAGGCTTGATTTTAATATGATATTGATAACTTATCGTTTTAAAATACTGAAGTACCCAAAAAATAATTTAGATGGACAGGTTGCGAACTAAACAATGTAACTTGTATGCCCAAATTACCTTCAACCTTCAACCTTCAACCTTCAACCTTCAACCTTCAACCTTCAACCTTCAACCTTCAACCTTCAACCTTCAACCTTCAACCTTCAACCTTCAACCTTCAACCTTCAACCTTCAACCTTCAACCTGCAACCTTCAACCTGCAACCTGCAACCTGCAACCCTTAGCTTTCAATCGCTTTTACAAGCATATCTTTTAGCTCCATTAAGTTTTTTTGTGCCACAGAAGAGATAAAAATCGACGGTATCTCTGGCAAATCCTGTTTCATTTCAGCCATTAATTCTTCATCCAACATATCAGATTTCGTAATGGCCAAAACGTGTGGTTTTTGCATTAATTCAGGATTATAAGATTGAAGCTCACTTTTTAAAATCTCGTATTCTTCTTTGATAGTTCTGCTGGTATCTGCAGGAACCATAAATAACAACACCGAATTACGTTCAATGTGACGCAAGAAACGATATCCTAAACCTTTACCTTTTGAGGCGCCTTCGATAATTCCCGGAATATCGGCCATAACGAAAGATTTGCCTCCGCGATAACTTACAATACCCAAATTAGGAACAATTGTGGTAAACGGATAATCTGCAATTTCTGGTTTAGCAGCCGAAACCACTGACAACAAGGTAGATTTTCCAGCGTTTGGAAACCCAACTAATCCTACATCTGCTAAAACTTTCAGTTCAAGGATATTCCAAACCTCTTTTCCTGGCTCGCCAGGTTGTGCAAAACGTGGAGTTTGCTGTACCGCGTTTTTGAAATGTGCATTTCCTAAACCGCCACGACCGCCAGCAGTTAAAATTTTAGTTTCCCCATCCTTAGTAATTTCAAAAAGAACCTCTCCGGTTTCAGCATCTTTAGCAATTGTTCCCAAAGGCACTTCGAGGATTTCATCCTGACCTTGCTTGCCGAATTTGTGTGAACTTCCGCCGGCACCACCATCCTGGGCAATGATATGCTTACGGTATTTGAGGTGTAATAATGTCCAGATATGAACGCTGCCTTTTACAATGATGTGGCCGCCACGACCACCATCACCGCCATCCGGTCCGCCCATAGAAGTCAAAATATCACGATGTAAATGTGCTGAACCAGCTCCTCCTTTACCAGAACGGCAGCAAATTTTTACATAATCTACGAAATTCGAACCCTGTGACATATTGATTTTAGATTTTAGATTGACGATTTTAGACTAAAAAAATCGATGAACTCTTGTTGTATTATTGTATTTAACGAATCTGATTTACAAAAATCGCTAAAAAACAAACATCCGCAAAAAACAACAACTGTTATTTTTGCGGATGTTAAAATTTATATTTTTATCCTTTAAAATTGATCAATTACTGCGCAAAGATCATTGTATACATTTTCAATTTCTCCAATGCCGTTTACTTTTTTCAACTTTCCTTGTTCTTCATAATAAGGCAAAACATGGATTGTTTTTTCAAAGTATTCTGAGATCCGTTTTTTTAACTTTTCCGCGTCATCATCCGGTCTGCCACTTGTTTTATGACGTTCAGCTATGCGTTTGGTAAGCTCCACCTGATCAACATCTAAAGCAATAACTCCAGCAATCTTGCTTCCTTTACGTTCTAAAAATAAATCGAGTTCTATTGCTTGAGGAACAGTACGAGGAAAACCATCAAATACGAAACCTTTTGCATCAGGATTTTTATCTACTTCTTCTTCAAGCATGGCAATTGTAATTGCATCAGGAACTAACTCTCCATCTGCTAACAATTGACTAACTTTTTTTCCTAATTCTGTTTCACCTTTAACGTGTGCTCTAAAAAGATCGCCTGTTGAAACATGTACCAACTGATATTTTGCAATCAGCTTTTCAGATTGGGTGCCTTTACCCGCCCCTGGAGGGCCAAAGAGAACTAAATTAAGCATTAACGTGGTTTAGGTTGTCTTTAAAATAAACAGTCTTGACAACAAGACATCAACTAATCATGAAAATCGCACAAAGCGCTGCCTTTCAAGGCTGCAAATATATCATTATTAATTTGGATGAGTTTTATAATTGAGAATTTATTTGAAAAACAAGGCAATTTGAAACCTATCTAAATTATTTTGCGAAGAATCTTATGATTTAGGGAATCTTTGCAGAATTTCTAGCAGATTTTTATGCAATTCTCAAAACAAGACTAGTTCATTATAAAAAATTGAACATAAAAAAAGAGGATCTCATTTCGAGATCCTCTTTAAGTGCACTTGTAGGGATTCGAACCCCAAACCTTCTCATCCGTAGTGAGATGCTCTATCCAATTGAGCTACAAATGCAATCTATCTAAAAACTCCCTGCCGCTGCCTGATTTGAGAAAGATTTCTCTACTTCTGGCTTCTTGAAGAGTTTCAAATTCTTCTTTATAAATCAATTCCCAAGGTCTGTCACCCTTCGTCGACCTAGTTGAACCTGCATTATGTTGTAAAAGTCTATTATCAGGGTTTTCTGACATCCCAATATAACGCCTTTTAACTTTTAAACTTCGTAATACATATGCGAAATAACTCACATTTACTCAGTTTAAATATTTCAGGGGTTTTTTAATTGAGCCCTGCCTGCCGGCAGGCAGGTACAAATGCATTTCCGTTTGTTAACGGACTGCAAAGGTAAGATTTGAGATTTAAATTCAAAATAATTTTGAAAAAAAATCTCAAATAAACTTAGCGTTACAGAATATTAAGCTTTCAAAGCATCATCAATCGCCTTAAAATCAGGCAAATCTTTGGCGTCTTCTAAAACTTCAGCATAAGCTATTTTTCCTTCCTCATCTATCACAAAAGCTGCTCTTTTGGAAACGCCTTTTAAACCGAACACAAATTCTGGGTAGATAGCACCAAACGATTCAGATACTTCCTTATTAAAATCAGACAATAACGGGAACTGATAATTTTGCACTTCTTTAAATTTGGCTAAAGAAAATGGAGAATCTACAGAAATTCCTAAAACTTGCGCATCAATTCCTTCGTAGAAACTGAAATTGTCTCTCATTGTACAAAGTTGTTCGGTACAC
The DNA here is from genome assembly GCF_979258665.1 of Pedobacter sp. AC163. Lineage (NCBI taxonomy): Bacteria > Pseudomonadati > Bacteroidota > Sphingobacteriia > Sphingobacteriales > Sphingobacteriaceae > Pedobacter > Pedobacter sp. AC163. The sequence continues at coordinate 1,996,969 of NZ_OZ409872.1, forward strand.
GTACCCGTAAAAGCCATCGGGAAGAAGTGTATGATTACTTTTTTTCCTTTGAATGCAGATAAAGACACTTCCGCTAAATCTGAACTGTATAATTTAAAATCTGGGGCCTGATCGCCTATTTGTAATGACATATATTTATTATTGTTAAATTGTTTAATTGTTTGAATTGCTGGAATAAATTGGCTAACTGATAAATTGCGGTACAAAGTTTCGAAAAGAAAGAGCTTACGGATTTGTCTATTTCCTAATTTCCATCTCCCCCGTTTTTCTATTTTCCATTTCCTATTCCCTACTTTCTAATTTTCATCTGCTCATCCACGATCTTCAAACCTCCCTCAAAACTATGCGGCCGGTAATCCAAGTCGTTTATCGCTTTATCTAATACAAAACCGGTTCTCATTGGTCTCCTCGCCGTTTGGTTTAAGCCGACAGAACTTACTTCTGAAATAACCGATTGATCCAATGCCCAATAATCGGCAACTTTTCGCACTAAATCTGCAATGCTCATGTAATCTTTGCCAGATACATGATAAATTCCTTTGGCTTTTTTTTCAACAGCTAACAAACAAGCCTCCGCCAAATCTTCAGCTAAGGTTGGCATTCGCCATTGATCATTTACAACGTTTATTGGCAAACCTTTCTCCAATGCCCCCTTTGCCCACAATACAATGTTGCTTCTGCTCATATCACTGGTAATGCCATAAACCAAAATCGTTCTTATGACTACCCAATTTGCTGTCGATTTCTTAATTATTTCTTCGGCCAAAACTTTCGATTCGCCATAATAACTCACGGGGTTAACCGGATCAGCTTCTTTATATGGCCCTTCTTCCCCATTAAAAACAAAATCGGTACTTAAATGAATCAATTGGATATTTTTTTCTTCGCATAGCGATAAAAGATTTTGAACCGCTACTACATTTAATTGATAACACAACTCTTTATCCGCTTCGGCGGTATCTACATTGGTCATTGCCGCGGTATGAATGATGGCGTCTGGCTGATATTTATTTATAACTTCTTCAACCTGTTGCGGATTGAGAATATCCATTTCAGTATATTCATAGCCGGCTTTGACTGGATAACGGTTTATACCTTTTGATGTGGCTACTAACCTCACCCTACCCTCTGTCAAAATTTTTTCTGTTAATTTCTGACCTAAAAGTCCATTGCTACCGGTAGTTAAAATTGTTTTCATCGATTGATTTTATACCGCTAAACTACCCATTAAAATCGCCTAAGAAAAATTTGTAATATATATTTAAAATTTACTAATAATAACTTAACTTTGCCAACCGAATTGGAGCCCTTACAAACAGCTTTAATTCATTGACTGTAATAAATTTACTCACAACAGATATGCCTAACTTAGGAAAAATAGCACAAATTATCGGCCCAGTGGTTGACGTTAGCTTTGCTGATGATGCCCATCTACCTAAAATTTTCGATGCGTTAGAGATAACAAAAGAAAATGGACAAAAAATTGTTTTAGAAGTTCAACAGCATTTAGGCGAAGATCGCGTACGTGCAATCTCTATGGATTCTACTGATGGTTTAGTTCGTGGAATGAAGGTACTTGATACTGGTTCAGCGATTAAAATGCCAGTGGGCGATCAAATTAAAGGTCGTTTATTTAACGTAGTAGGTGATGCGATTGACGGTATTACTGCTGTAGATAAAACTGGCGGTCGTCCGATCCATGCTACTCCTCCTAAGTTCGAAGATTTATCAACTGAAACTGAGGTACTTTTCACAGGTATTAAAGTAATCGATTTATTAGAGCCTTATGCAAAAGGTGGTAAAATTGGTTTATTCGGTGGTGCTGGTGTAGGTAAAACGGTATTAATTATGGAGTTGGTAAACAACATCGCTAAAGCTTATGCTGGTTTATCAGTATTCGCAGGTGTTGGTGAGCGTACTCGTGAGGGTAACGATTTACTTCGTGAATTTATAGAATCAGGCGTAATCAACTACGGTGACGATTTCTTACACTCAATGGAAAAAGGTGGATGGGATTTGAAAGCAGTTGATACTGAAAAATTAAAAGAATCTAAAGCAACATTGGTTTTCGGTCAAATGAACGAGCCTCCTGGTGCACGTGCTCGTGTAGCATTATCAGGATTAACAGTTGCAGAATATTTCCGTGATGGTGATGGCGAAGGTGCTGGAAAAGACATCCTTTTCTTCGTTGATAACATCTTCCGTTTCACTCAGGCAGGTTCTGAGGTATCGGCTTTATTAGGCCGTATGCCATCTGCAGTAGGTTACCAACCAACATTGGCAACTGAAATGGGTTTAATGCAAGAGCGTATTACTTCAACTAAACGTGGTTCAATTACATCTGTACAGGCTGTTTATGTACCTGCGGATGATTTAACTGACCCTGCACCGGCAACAACATTTGCCCACTTAGATGCAACTACAGTACTTTCTCGTAAAATTGCTGAGCTTGGTATTTATCCGGCGGTAGATCCATTAGATTCTACTTCACGTATCCTTTCTCCTGCTGTTTTAGGCGATGAGCATTACAACACTGCACAACGCGTTAAAGAAACTTTACAACGTTATAAAGAATTACAAGATATCATCGCGATTTTAGGTATGGACGAATTATCTGAAGAAGATAAATTAGTAGTATCAAGAGCTCGTCGTGTGCAACGTTTCTTATCTCAACCTTTCCACGTAGCTGAGCAATTTACAGGCTTAAAAGGTGTGTTGGTTGATATTAAAGATACCATCAAAGGTTTCAACATGATTATGGATGGTGAAGTTGATGAGTATCCAGAAGCTGCATTTAACTTAGTTGGTAGCATTGAAGATGCTATTGAAAAAGGTAAAAAGTTATTGGCAGAAGCTAATTAGTATATAGTAGTTAGTACTTAGTATACAGATACGGTCTCTAGCCTAAGTACTACCTCAATAATTTATTTAGCGAACTAGTCTAATTACTAGTTACTAAATACTAACTACTAAAGAAATGAATTTAGAAATATTAACTCCAGATAAAAAAGTTTTCGAAGGTGAAGTAACAGCAGTTACCGTTCCGGGTACTTTAGGTTCTTTTCAGATTTTGAAAGACCATGCGGCGATCATCTCAACTTTAGAAGATGGAGAAGTTATTATCAAAGCTGGCAAAGCCGATGAGCAACGTTTTTTCATAAAAGGCGGTGTTGTTGAAGCCATCCACAACAAAATTGTTGTTTTGGCTGAAGGTATTGCTTAAATAAAATTAGTGCTGAATTTATTTTAGCATCATTATAGAAAGCCTTTCCGATTAATTTCGGGAAGGCTTTTTTGTTATAGTTACTGCTTAGAATTTGAACATTTCTCCAACCATAAGTCACATTTAGGAAGAAAATAGTAAATTTTACAATGCAAGCATAACAAACATACCGTATACCGTTTTGATATTCGGTATACCACCAACGGCATTAAATCACTAATTCCGTTTCTATAAAGAATAACATTCTGCTTAAACATAAAATTTAAAAATATTGTTCTTATTTAACTTTTTTCTGATTTCGCTTGCATATTAATGAACCAAAAACTAAATTGGTATTTATAAAGCATCAGAAAATAATGACAATTCAAAACAACAATCTTTTCAAAATCAGCACCGCAAATGCGGGCGGAAATATTGTGTTGTTATTTGTCATTATTCTAAACCTCCTACTCCTAATTTTAGGAAAGAAGACGGGCAGCTTTTAAATAGATTTAAAAAACTAAATATACCTAAAGCGTCCTGATACAAACAGGACGCTTTTTTTAAATAACAAAACGCAGTATTATGAAGTACTACAATTCTAATACGATTATTTATCTTGATGGAAGGTTCGAAAAAGCCGTAGATAGTGGCACCGACCTTTATGGCCAGTCGTTACACTATGGTTATGCGGCGTTCGAAGGTATCAGAGCATATAAAACGCACAATGGAAATCGGATTTTCAAAGCCGCTGCCCATTTTGACCGTTTAGAGCGTTCTTGCCAGCTGGCAAATATTCCTTTCCCATGGGATAAACAAGAATTAATTAAAGAAACCTACAAGCTTCTTTCTTTAAATAAGCTTAAGGATGCCTATATCCGTCCGTTGGTTTTTTGCCATCCAAACATGAAACTGACTGGACCAAGTGGGGTTTCGATACTGATCTGCGCCTGGGATTGGGAAGCTTATTCAGGGAATAAACTTTTAAAGCTCACCATCTCCGATTACGAAAGACCAAACCCGAAATCGACTCCGATGGAGGCTAAGTTAAGTGGAAACTATGTAAACTCTATTTTGGCAACTACTGCGGCCAACATAAAGGGCTATGATGATGCGCTACTTTTAGATATGCATGGATTTGTTGCAGAATCTTCGGGTGCGAACATTTTCTTAGAGAAAGACGGAAAATTATACACTCCATCGTTGGGTAATATTTTACCAGGCATTACCCGGGCAACGGTTAAAGAACTTTGTAGTGTCTTAGATATAGAATGCATCGAGAAAAAATTGACCGTTGAAGATTTGAGAAATGCGGATAGTGCCTTCCTATGTGGGACTGCCACCGAAATTGCAGGTATTGCCTCTATTGACGATATCGTTTTCCGCACTCTCTGGAGAGAATCTATCGGTTATACCATACAAAGAGCTTATAAAAACCTTGTACTGGAAAAAGTAAACTACGAGGTGATTATTTAGTATCAAGTAGTAAGTATTGAGTATCAAGATTGATTGCAAAACATTACAACCTTAAAACATTACAACATTACCACCAATTATTAAACAATGAGCGAATTAAACAAGTACAGTAAAACATTTACACAAGACCCAACACAACCTGCTGCACAAGCTATGTTATATGGAATCGGATTAACCGATGCAGATATGGCAAAGGCACAAGTGGGAATTGCAAGTATGGGTTACGATGGCAACACCTGCAACATGCACCTTAACGATCTTGCAAAAGATGTTAAAGCAGGGGTCTGGAAAAATGATTTAGTGGGCTTGGTTTTTAATACCATTGGCGTAAGTGATGGGATGAGTAACGGAACAGATGGGATGCGTTACTCATTGGTTAGTCGCGATGTAATTGCTGACAGTATCGAAACCATTTGCGGTGGACAATATTATGATGGAATTATCTCCATTCCAGGCTGTGACAAAAACATGCCGGGAGCAATCATGGCTATGGCCCGTTTAGATCGTCCGTCAATTATGGTTTACGGCGGAACGATTGCTCCAGGACATTATAAAGGCGAAGAATTAAATATAGTTTCAGCATTTGAAGCATTAGGACAAAAAATCTGTGGTAATTTATCTGAAGAAGATTATCAGGGAATTATAAAACATACTTGTCCGGGTGCAGGTGCATGTGGAGGAATGTACACTGCAAACACGATGGCATCAGCTATCGAAGCTTTAGGTATGAGTTTGCCTTACTCCTCTTCAAACCCGGCAATTAGTCCGGAGAAAAAGCAAGAGTGTTTAGATGCCGGAAAATACATCAAGATATTATTAGAAAAAGATATCAAACCATCTGATATTATGACGAGGAAGGCATTTGAAAATGCCATCCGTTCGATCATTATTTTAGGAGGAAGCACCAATGCAGTACTACATTTTATTGCAATGGGTAAAGCTATCGGAGTTGAAATTACCCAGGATGATTTCCAGAGAATGAGCGATGTAACTCCGGTTTTAGCTGATTTTAAACCAAGTGGAAAATACCTGATGCAAGATTTACACCAATACGGTGGCATTCCTGCAGTATTGAAATTCTTATTGAATGAAGGTTTGTTACATGGCGATTGCTTGACCGTAACTGGAAAAACTATGGCTGAAAACTTGGCTGATGTGAAATCAATTATGGATTATGATCAGAAAATCATTCAGAAACTAAGTGAACCAATCAAACCAACAGGTCACTTACAAATTCTTTATGGAAATTTAGCGGAGAAAGGTTCAGTTGCAAAGATTTCTGGTAAAGAGGGCGAAAAATTTGAAGGTCCGGCACGTGTGTTTGACGGTGAACATGATTTAATTGCTGGTATTTCTAGCGGTCGTGTTCAACCGGGTGATGTAATTGTAATCAAAAACTCTGGCCCAGTTGGTGCTCCAGGTATGCCTGAAATGTTAAAGCCAACTTCAGCCATTATCGGTGCGGGTTTAGGTAAATCGGTTGCTTTAATTACCGATGGTCGCTTTTCTGGTGGAACACACGGCTTTGTAGTAGGTCACATCACGCCAGAATCTTATAAAGGAGGTTTAATTGGTTTGGTTGAAGATAATGATCCGATTTTAATCGACGCCGTTAATAACATTATCAGTCTCCAGGTAAGCGATGAGATTATCGCAGAGCGAAGAAGCAGATATGTGCAACCGGCACTAAAGGTAACAAAAGGCGTGCTTTATAAATATGCTAAAACAGTATCAGATGCAGCAAGTGGTTGTGTAACTGACGAATATTAAATTTTGAGGTCATCCCGACTATAAATCAATATTAAACTTAAAGATATGCAGATTATTAAGAGCATTCAAAGTAGAATTTATATGATTCGGGGTGAAAGAGTAATGTTAGATTTCGATTTAGCTTTGCTTTATGAAGTTGAAACAAAGGTTTTGAATCAAGCGGTTAAGCGTAACATACGACGCTTTCCGGAAGATTTTATGTTTCAATTAACAATAGAAGAGTGGGGAAATTTGAGGTTTCAAATTGAAACCTCAAATGAAATTACCCCGTCCTCACAGATTGTGATAATGAACCGGTCACAAATTGTGACCGGTTCCCAAAAACACCGTGGGAACCTACCATACGCTTTTACAGAGCAGGGTGTAGCCATGCTAAGTGGGGTTTTGAGAAGTGAAAGGGCAATTAATATGAACATTGCCATTATGAGAGCATTTGTAGATATTCGCAAAATTTTGCTAAAACAAAGCAATATTAATGAACAGCTACTTGAAATTAAAGAGCGACTTGGAGAGCATGATGTTCAATTAAGCGAACTCTACGATGCAATGGATAACATGCTCGACGAAAAAATTGCTCAATTAAAATGGAAAGATAGGGAGCGGATTGGGTATAAAATTAAAGAATAATAGAACCGTAAAAACATAATTATGGAAACTGCACAAGATACGATACAACAAACCGAGGCGAAAGCAGAAGCTTCAAAAACTTTATTCAAAGGAACAGGTTCGCAGGTTTTGTTGAATGGATTAATTGAAGAAGGCGTAACCACCATCTTCGGCTATCCGGGCGGCGCTATCATGCCAATTTACGATGCACTTTACGATTACGCAGACAAATTAGAACATATTTTGGTTCGCCATGAGCAAGGTGGCATTCATGCGGCTCAAGGTTTCGCCAGAAGCAGTGGAAAAGTAGGCGTATGCTTCGCGACGAGCGGTCCGGGTGCTACAAACTTAGTTACTGGTTTGGCTGATGCGCAAATTGATAGTACACCTTTGGTTTGTATCACTGGGCAGGTTTTTGCACATTTATTGGGAACCGATGCTTTTCAGGAAACGGATGTGATTAATATTACAACCCCCGTTACTAAATGGAATTATCAGGTTACCGATGCTAAAGAGATCCCGGAGGTTTTGGCTAAAGCATTTTATATCGCAAAAAGTGGCAGACCAGGACCAGTTTTAATTGACATTACTAAGAACGCACAATTACAGGTTGAGGAATTTCCTGAATATGTAAAATGTAATCATATCCGTTCTTATCGCCCAAAACCAAAAGTTAGGGTTGAATATATTGAGCAAGCGGCAGCATTAATCAATGCAGCAAAAAAACCATTTGTATTATTCGGACAGGGCGTTATTTTAGGCAAAGCGGAAGCAGAGTTCAAAGTGTTTCTTGAGAAATCTGGCATCCCAGCTGCCTGGACAATCATGGGTGATGGCGCAATTCCAACTTCACACCCATTAAATGTGGGTATGCTTGGGATGCATGGCAATTACGGTCCGAATGTTTTGACTAATGAATGTGATGTATTAATCGCGATTGGAATGCGTTTCGATGACCGCGTAACTGGCCGTTTAGACAAATATGCCAAACAGGCAAAGGTAATTCATTTCGATATCGACCCTGCTGAAATTGATAAAAATGTAAAGGCAGAAGTAGGTGTTTGGGGCGATTGTAAAGAAACCCTACCCCTATTAACCAATCTTGTTAATGAAAGCAAACACGAAGAATGGTTAGCGAAATTCAAAGATTATAATCAGCAAGAAATAGACCAGGTCATTACGCCAGAGCTTCATCCAACAAGTGATGAAATGACTATGGGCGAAGTATTGCGTAATATCAATGAAATCTGCGGCGGCGATGCTATAATCGTAACCGATGTTGGTCAACACCAAATGGTTGCCTGCCGTTATGCCAAATTTAATAATACCCGCAGCAACATCACTTCTGGTGGTTTGGGTACCATGGGCTTCGGCTTGCCGGCCGCAATTGGTGCAAAATATGGTGCGCCAGATAAAACGGTTATCGCAATTATCGGTGATGGAGGTTTCCAAATGACACCACAGGAACTGGGAACCATTATGCAGTTTGGTGCGGCAGTAAAAATTTTGATTTTGAATAATCGCTTTTTAGGAATGGTTCGCCAATGGCAACAATTATTCCACGATAAACGATACTCTTTTGTAAACATTACCAGTCCTGATTTTGTGGCCCTGGCTAAAGCATATTACATCGAGGCCGATAAAGTTGATGAACGTGCCAACTTAAGAAAAGCTTTGGAAACGATGATCAATCACGAAGGTTCTTACCTTTTAGAAGTGATGGTTGGAAGAGAAAATAACGTTTTCCCAATGGTTCCACAAGGAATGAGCGTAAGTGAAATTAGGTTGAAATAGTTAAGATAAAAGAACAACGAGCAAGGAATAAAGATAAAAAAAGGCATGATGTCTTTTATCCTTGTTCCTTTATCCTTAATCCAATAAACATGAGTACTGAAAATACAATACAACATACAATAGATAAAGCTGATATCGACGGGAAGCAAGAGTACACCATCACCGTGTATGCTGAAAATCGCATTGGTTTATTAAACAGGATTGCGATTATTTTCTCGAAAAGAAAAATTAATATCGAAAGTTTAAATAGTTCTGCTTCCGAAATCGATGGTATCCACCGTTTCAACATCGTCATTACCGAAAGTTATGAAGTGGTGCGGAAACTTGCCCGTCAAATTGAAAAGCAAATTGAAGTTCTGAAAGTCTATTTCAATACCAATGAAGAAATTATCTGGCAGGAACTAGCCCTGTACAAGGTTTCTACAGATGAAATTGCGGAAAAAGTAACCGTAGAACGTTTGCTTAGACAATATGGCGCAAGTGCCGTGGTAATCCGTAAAGATTATACCGTTTTTGCCGTAACTGGCCACAGAGAAGAAACCGATGCGCTAGTGAAAGCACTTGAGCCTTACGAACTGATTGAGTTTGTACGTTCTGCAAGGGTTGCGATTATTAAAGATAGCGCTGGTTTCCACGAGAAACTGAAAGAATTTGAGGCCTTTGAACCCGGGGAAGAACTGGTAGAAAATGAGTTTTTAGATAAAGGCGAGAAGATATTTACAATGTAAATGAATACGACGTTAGAAGTTGTAAGTTATAAGTTCAGCACGTAAACCGTATAACTTAAAACCTAAAACAATAGAAAAAATGAACGAAATATTTGATTTTATAAATACGTCACGCAAAGCCTTTATTCAGTTAATAGATGGCTTAACGATTGAGCAATTGAATGAAATCCCTGAAGGTTACAACAACAATATCATTTGGAATTTCGGGCACATTGTAGTGAGCACACAAACCCTTTGCTATGTACGTAGCGGTATTTTGGCAGATACAAGCTCGGTAAAGTTTAACGAATTCTACAAGAAAGACACTCGGCCAACATACACTGTAACGATGGAAGAAGTTGAGGAATTAAAAGCTTTAGCACTTGATAGCGTTGAAAAGATAAAAGAAGATTATGCGAATGGCGTTTTTGCAAACATCACGCCTTTTTCAACTTCCACCTATGGAGCAGAGATGAAAAGCATAGAAGAAGTGCTGGTTACCACTATAGGACACGATAATGTGCATTACGGATATGCCTGGGCACTGAAGAAAGCGTAGAAAGGGTTTAGGGTTAGCGAAAAGACGAAAGCTAACACACTCGTCATTGCGAGGAACGAAGCAATCTTAATGCGATAGTTTAAAACCTAGCGATAGTTATAGGATGGCTTCGTTCCTCGCAATGACGACCGCACATAACATATCGGTCAATTATTCCGAAAAGAAAAACTGTTTCGTGAAACCACGGACTTGACAATAATATTATTAGAAAATAGAACCATAAAATAAATAACAAAAACGATGTCAAATTATTTTAACACATTACCTCTAAGAGAAAAATTGAACCAACTGGGTGTTTGCGATTTCATGGATAGCAACGAGTTTTTAGATGGCGTTAGCGCTTTGAAAGGCAAAAAGCTGGTGATTGTTGGCTGCGGTGCTCAAGGCTTAAATCAAGGTTTAAATTTAAGAGATAGTGGTTTAGATGTAAGCTACACATTGCGCAAAGAGGCGATTGAAGGCAAAAGAGATTCATGGAAAAATGCCACCGAAAACAACTTCAAAGTGGGTACTTACGAGGAGTTAATTCCAACTGCCGATGTGGTAATTAACCTTACACCAGATAAACAACACACTGCCGTTGTAAACGCAATTATGCCTTTAATGAAGGAAGGTGCAACGTTATCTTACTCGCACGGTTTCAACATTGTGGAAGAAGGCATGCAAATCCGTAAAGATTTAACGGTTATTATGGTGGCACCAAAATGCCCAGGTAGCGAGGTTAGAGCAGAATATGTTCGTGGTTTCGGTGTACCAACTTTAATTGCTGTACATCCAGAAAACGATCCTCAAGGTAAAGGGTTAGCACAGGCTAAAGCGTATTGCGTAGGCACTGGCGGGCACAGAGCTGGTGTTTTAAAATCATCTTTCGTGGCTGAGGTTAAATCTGATTTAATGGGCGAGCAAACCATCCTTTGTGGTTTATTGCAAACTGGCTCTATCCTATCTTTCGATAAAATGGTAGAGAAAGGAATCGATGCTTGTTATGCATCCAAATTGGTTCAATATGGTGTTGAGGTAATTACTGAGGCTCTAAAGCAAGGAGGTATTACTGCAATGATGGACAGATTAAGCAATGTTGCTAAAATCAAGGCTTTCGAAATTTCCGAAGAATTGAAAGACATTATGCGTCCTTTATTCCAAAAGCACCAGGATGATATTATGAGTGGTGAGTTTAGCCGCACGATGATGGAAGATTGGGCTGCTGGTGATAAAAATTTGTTGAAATGGAGAGCTGAAACTGGTGAAACGGCTTTCGAAAAAACGCCTGCTGGCGATGTTAAAATCGGTGAGCAAGAATACTTCGACAATTATTTATTAATGGTTGCTTTCGTTCGTGCAGGTGTTGAATTGGCTTTCGAAACAATGGTGCAAGCAGGGATTAAACCAGAAAGTGCTTACTACGAAAGCTTACACGAAACACCTCTTATTGCTAACACCATTGCTCGTAAGAAATTATTTGAAATGAACCGTGTAATTTCTGATACTGCTGAATATGGTTGTTATTTATTCGACCAGGCTTGTAAACCACTATTAGCCGATTTCATGAAAAAAGTGGATACTGATTTAGTGGGTAAAAACTTTAACGACGGTAAAGATGGTGCTGTAGATAATCGAAAATTAATTGATGTTAACGAGGCTATCCGCTCGCATGAGGTAGAACAAATTGGTGCTACTTTGCGTAAAGCGATGACTGCTATGAAAGCGATTAAAACGGCATAACCCCCAACCCCCTGAAGGGGGTTTTAAATACAAAACCAAACCTCGCAGGTTTTAAAAACCTGCGAGGTTTAAAAAAGATTAACAAGATGTCAAAAACATTAGTAGAAAAAATTTGGGATGCACACGTTGTAAAAAGCGAAGAGGGATTTCCTGATATTTTATACATTGATACACACTTAATACACGAGGTAACTTCTCCGCAGGCTTTTGATGGTCTGCGCAAAAGAGGTTTGCCTGTCTTACGTCCGAAACAAACGGTGGCAACTGCCGACCATAACGTGCCAACTTTAAACCAGTTACAGCCAATTAAAGAAGAGCTTTCTCGATACCAGGTAGATATGCTGACCAAAAATTGTGCAGAATTTGGGATTGAATTGTATGGCTTAGGTCATCCTTTTCAAGGCATTGTCCACGTAATCGGGCCTGAATTGGGTATTACCTTACCAGGAAAAACGATGGTTTGTGGAGATAGTCACACCTCAACACATGGTGCTTTTGGCGCAATTGCTTTCGGTATCGGAACCTCGCAAGTGGAGCAGGTTTTTGCAACGCAATGTTTATTGCAATCAAAACCTAAAACCATGAAAATTGAGGTTAACGGCGAATTAGGAAAAGGTGTTGGTGCAAAAGACATTATCCTTTACATCATCTCTCAAATTTCTGCAGCTGGTGGCACGGGTTATTTCATTGAGTATGCGGGTTCTGCAATTGAAGCTTTAAGTATGGAAGCCCGAATGACGATCTGCAACATGAGCATAGAAATGGGTGCCAGAGGTGGATTAATTGCACCAGATCAAACTACTTTCGATTATATTAAAGGAAGAGAATTTGCGCCAGCTGGCGAAGAGTGGGATAAAGCTTTGGCTTATTGGAAAACTTTATATAGCGATGCTGATGCGAAATTCGATAGTGTATTAACTTTCGATGCAGCAGATATTGCGCCAATGATTACCTACGGAACCAATCCGGGAATGGGAATGGGAATTCAAGAACATATCCCTGCAACCAATGCTCAACCTGAGAAAGAAAAACTTTCTTATCAAAAGGCGTTAGATTACATGGGTTTTGATGATGATGCGTCGTTAATTGGAAAACCTGTTGATTATGTTTTCATTGGAAGTTGTACCAACTCTCGTATAGAAGATTTACGCGAAGTAGCTGATTTTGTAAAGGATAAACGCAAAGCGGATAACGTAACGGTTTGGATTGTTCCGGGCTCTAAACAAGTAGAGCAACAGGCTAAAAACGAAGGATTAGACAAAATTTTCGAAGCAGCAGGTTTCCAATTACGTGAACCAGGTTGCAGTGCTTGTTTAGGGATGAATGAAGATAAAATTCCAGCTGGAAAATATTGCGTTTCTACATCGAACAGAAATTTTGAAGGTAGACAAGGACAGAATGCCAGAACGTTACTGGCCAGTCCGCTAACAGCTGCTGCCGCTGCCGTAACCGGCGTGATCACGGATGTTAGAGAAATGCTTGAACCGGTAGAAGGTGGCCTAACCTAGTCGTCATTGCGAGGCACGAAGCAATCTATTTTACATGAGAGATTGCTTCGTACCTCGCAATGACGAAAAGTTAAGAAAATATGATTTTAGAAGTTGCGATATTAAATGTAAAAGCTGGCTTATCAGCCGATTTTGAAAATGCTTTCAACGAAGCTCAAAAAATCATTTCCTCCATGGAAGGTTACATTTCGCATCAACTAAAAAAGTGTTTGGAAGAAACTGACAAATATATTTTGCTGGTAAACTGGGCAACATTAAAAGCACATACCGAAGGTTTTAGAGGTTCTGCAGAATACCAAGACTGGAAAAAGCTACTGCATCATTTTTATGATCCTTTTCCAACTGTTGAACATTATGTTGAGGTGAGATAGCTTAAATGTAAATGATTTACGGTAAAGCAAATAACCCATAACCAAAGACAAACAAAAATGGAAACATTACAAGAGATACAGAACCAATTTAATGCAGTATCCGAAAAATACGATAGGCAAAGGCGTTTCCTTATACCTTGTTTTGATGATTTTTATGGTACCGCTTTATCGCTGTCTGAAAATGTTTCAGGAATTAAGAACATCTTGGATATTGGTGCAGGAACAGGATTGATGAGTGCATTCTTTCATGAGAAATACCCAAAGGCGAAAATCACTTTGGTTGATATTTCTAAAGAGATGCTTAAAAAAGCTGAGGAGCGTTTCGAGAGAAATAAAAACATTAGTTTTTTAAATGCCGATTTCTCCACTATGGATTTACCAGAAAATCATTATGAACTAGTAGTTTCAGGACTGGCAATACACCATTTACCAAATGAATTGAAACAACAGTTGTTCAGCAAAATTGCAAAAACACTCAAACCTGGAGGTTGGTTTATCAACGCTGATCAGGTTTTAGGCGCAACTGAAATAGCAGAAAAAGTATATACTGAAAATTGGAAAAGTCATGTGGAGCAAAGTCCTAACTTAACGGATGAAGAGAAACAAAGTGCATTTGAGCGAATTAAGATTGATATTATGGCGCCTTTAAAACCGCAGTTAGAATGGCTTGAAAAAGCGGGGTTACAAAATGCAAATTGCTATTATCAGTATTACAATTTTGTAGTATTTGCTGCAAATAAATAAAAAAAAGGCGATATAACGGTTCTTGAAACCTGAAACTCGCAACTTGATACTTGTACAATGAAAAAATTCACAAAATTAACATCGGCAGTAGTGCCTTTAAACATAGAGAACATTGATACCGACCAGATTATTCCGGCGAGGTTTCTAAAAGCGACCACCCGTGATGGTTTTGGCGAAAACCTGTTTCGCGACTGGCGTTATGAGAACGATAATCAACCTAAAGCTGATTTTGTGCTGAATGATCCAACTTATAGCGGTCAGGTTTTAGTGGCCGGAAAAAACTTTGGTTGTGGTAGCAGTCGTGAGCATGCGGCCTGGGCTATTCAGGATGCAGGTTTCGATGTCGTAATCAGTAGTTTCTTTGCCGATATTTTCAAAGGCAATGCACTAAACAACGGCCTGTTACCTATTCAGGTTAGCGAAGAATTTCTAGCTCAGATTTTCGCAGCAGTGGATACAAATGCAAAATCTCCTTTGGAAGTTGATTTAGAAAACCAAACGGTTACGATTGTAGAAACAGGCGCTACTGAAAAGTTTGAGATTAACGCATATAAAAAATCTTGCCTGATTAATGGTTATGATGACATAGATTTCATTTTAGCCCAAAAAGATTTGATTGAGGAATTTGAAAAAAATTAATATCGAAAAGATTAAAGCAAAAAGCTAAGACAATCGTCATTGCGAGTAACGAAGCAATCCAACAACTATTGCTAGGTTCTTTAAACCATCGCATTAAGATTGCTTCTTGCCTCGCAATGACGACAGTAAAAATCAGTGTAATCAATCAATCTGTGTCATCAAACCGCAGGAATTAATAACCATGAAAGAAAGTATAGTCAACATTCAAAACCTAACCTTAAAACACCAACAAAAATCGGTGTTAAAGGATTTGAACTGGACTATTTATCGTGGTGAAAACTGGGCATTAGGTGGCACGAGTGGAAGCGGAAAAACCTCATTAGCTAAAATTATCTCAGGCTTGTTAAGTGCAGCTGGCGAGGTAAAAATTAATTTCAATAACAATAGCAATTTACCAGCAGAGGTTTTATTTGTAGAAAGCTGGTATCAGTTTAAAAACCTGGAAGGCGTCGCTAACTTCTATTATCAACAGCGCTATACCAGTCAGCAGGCTAAAGATACCTTAACTGTTCATGCAGAATTAGTTGATTTCGGCAAAGAGAACCATCTACATTTTGATCACGTAGAACCGATTTTAGAAGCACTACACTTTACAACATTTGCCAGTTCTCAATTGATTGAGTTATCAAGTGGGGAGCATAAAAAAGTGCAACTGGTTAAAGCTTTATGGTTGAAGCCGCAATTATTAATTATCGACCAACCTTATACAGGCCTGGATGCCGCATCTCGTAAAAACCTTAACCTTTTATTAGACGAAGTTTCAACGGATGGTGTTCAATTGATTTTAATTTCCAACGATTCGGAGTTACCAAGCGCTATTAATCGTTTTGCGGAAATAGTAAATGGTCAAATTTCAGTTTCTGATTCAAAACCTATAACATCAGTTTTTGAAGAAAAACATACAAGAGAAATTCCAGATTTTCTTAAGGAATCACCTATATATTCTTCGAAAAATATTGTGAAAATGGTTGATGTTAACATTAGCTATGGCGAAAAACAGGTTTTAAAAAACATCAATTGGGAAGTTAATGCTGGCGAAAAATGGTTACTGCAAGGCCATAACGGATCTGGCAAATCAACTTTATTGAGTCTTATAAACGGTGATCATCCGCAATCATATGCCAACGAACTTTATTTGTTTGGTAACCGACGGGGAAGTGGCGAAAGCATTTGGGACATTAAACAACATATCGGTTTAATCTCCCCTGAGTTTCATTGGTATTTTGATGCTAGCTCAACCGTTTGGCAAAGTATTGCTTCCGGTTTTTATGATACCGTTGGCTTATTTCAGCAATTACCCTACTCAAAAATTGAGCAGGTAAATGAACTGATCGCATATTTTGGGCTAAGCGAAAATAAGAACGAGCTATTAGGCTCGCTTCCATTAGGAAAGCAACGCTTGGTTTTGCTGGCAAGAACCATCATCAAAAATCCCGAATTATTGATTCTGGATGAACCATGTCAGGGTTTAGACCAGCAGCAAACAAAACTTTTTAATCAATTTATTGATGAGTTGTGCAATAACGGCATGACGATGATTTACGTTGGCCACTTTGAATCGCAGCTGCCAACCTGCATAGAAAAGAGAATATTATTAGAAAACGGCGAAGTAAAAATCGTCGAAAGTTTAAACACCAAAATTCGTCATGATGAGGTACGAAGCAACCTTTTGCACCGTACTATCTAACTGAGATTGCTTCGTACCTCGCAATGACGGCAATATACAATACAATGAAGAAGAACATTTTAGTAATACCTGGAGACGGTATTGGACCCGAAGTTACCACGTGGGGAAAAGCAGCATTAGAAAAAATTGCTGAAATCTTTGGACATGAATTTGTGTTCGATGAGGCTTTAATGGGACATGCGGCGATTGAAGTTACTGGTGAACCACTGCCAGATGAAACTTTAGAAAAAGCCAGAAAAAGCGATGCCATCCTGTTTGGAGCCATCGGCCATGCCAAATATGATAACGACCCAAGCCTAAAAGTAAGGCCAGAACAAGGTTTGTTAAAAATCCGTAAGGAACTTGGGTTATTTGCAAACCTCCGCCCAATATTACTATTTGACGAACTTCTTCAGGCATCGAGCATTAAACCTGAAATTTTAAGAGGAACTGATATATTATTCTTCCGTGAACTAACTGGCGACGTCTATTTCGGTGAAAAATCTCGTTCGGAGGATAGAAATACCGCTTCTGATTTAATGATTTATCACCGTTACGAAGTGGAGCGTATTGCACATAAAGCTTATCAGGCTGCGCAACAACGCAAAAAAAGATTATGCTCGGTCGATAAGGCGAACGTATTAGAGAGTTCCCGTTTATGGCGTGAAACTGTTCAGGAAATTGCAAAACAATATCCTGATGTGGAAACGGAGCACATGTTTATCGATAACGCGGCGATGCAGTTAATTAAAAACCCGAAAAAATTTGATGTGGTACTAACAGCAAATTTATTTGGCGATATCTTAACGGATGAAGCTTCTCAAATTGCAGGCTCGATGGGTATGCTAGCCTCTGCATCTGTTGGCGAAAGCACTGGTTTCTTCGAGCCGATTCACGGTTCGGCACACGATATTACCGGAAAAGATTTGGCAAATCCACTGGCTTCCATCCTATCGGCAGCGCTAATGCTCGAAATTGGTTTCGGACTAAAAGAAGAAGCCAAATTATTGGTCGATACTGTTGACGAAGTCTTGAAAGAAGGTTTCAGAACACATGATATTGCCGACCAAACCACCAACCGATTTAAAGTTTTAGGCACCGCCGAGATGGGTAAATTGGTATTAAAATTCTTATCACAAAAATCAACTACAATCCCCCAAGCATAATGATACACGATCCCAATAAAGTATATATTTTCGACACCACCTTACGTGATGGAGAACAGGTTCCAGGTTGCCAGTTAGATACCAACCAAAAAATTGAAATCGCTAAAGCTTTGGAATTACTTGGCGTTGATGTAATTGAGGCAGGTTTTCCGATATCCAGTCCTGGCGATTTTCAGAGCGTTGTAGAATTATCAAAAGCAATAAAAAACCCAACCATTTGTGCGCTAACACGTGCTATAAAAGGGGATATTGATGTTGCGGCAGAGTCTTTACAGTATGCAAAATATCCACGCATTCATACCGGAATTGGTTCTTCTGATATGCACATTAAATACAAATTTAATAGCACCCGCGAGAAGATTTTAGAAAGAGCAGTTGAGGCTGTAAAATATGCTAAGAAATTTGTGGAGGATGTAGAATTTTATGCAGAAGATGCCGGAAGAGCAGATAATGAATTCTTGGCTCAAATGATTGAGGCAGTAATTGCCGCTGGTGCAACGGTTGTAAACATACCAGATACGAATGGCTATTGCATGCCTGATCAATACGGTTCTAAAATCCTTTACCTTAAAGAAAACGTAAAAAATATCGACCAGGCTATTATCTCTGTACATTGCCATAACGATTTAGGTTTGGCAACAGCAAACAGTATTGCAGGTGTAGTAAACGGTGCCCGTCAAATTGAATGTACCATTAACGGTATCGGTGAGAGAGCGGGAAACACTGCATTGGAAGAAGTTTCAATGATTTTAAAAACCCATAGTTTGGGTTTACATACAGGCATCAACAGCAAACATTTCACCGAAATTAGTGGCATGGTAAGCCGAATGATGCACATGCCTGTTCAGCCAAATAAGGCAATTGTTGGTAAAAATGCCTTTGCACACAGTTCTGGTATTCATCAGGATGGATTTTTAAAACATCGTGAAAACTATGAAATTATCAATCCCGAAGATGTAGGCTTAAACAGCGCTGACATTATATTAACTGCAAGAAGCGGTCGCCATGCGTTAAAGCACCATTTAGAACGCTTAGATTACGACATTGATAAAATTAACATTGATGATGTTTACGAGCGTTTTTTAGTTTTAGCCGATGAAAAGAAAGACATTACCGATGACGATTTACTTTTTTTAATGAGTGATGGAGAAACACCTTCATACCTTAACGGTTATAAATTGAACTTGCTTCAAGTAGTTTGTGGGGATTTGGTAAACCCAACGGCTACGATTAAGCTGCAATACAACAACGAAGAGAAAGAAGCGAAGGCAGAAGGAAATGGACCTGTAGATGCCACTATTAATGCAATTTCAAGCTTAATTGATAAAGACATTACGCTTAAAGAATTTACGATACAAGCCATGCATGGTGGAAGCGACGACGTGAGTAAAGTGAATATGAAAGTAGATTACAATGGCAAATCCTTCGTAGGCTTTGGTTTTAGCACGGATATTGTAAAAGCTTCGGCAAATGCATATTTAGACGCAATAAACAAGTTTTTGTAAACAAGCTGAAAGGTTAAGCTGAAAACATAAATAGAATGGTCATTGCGAGGCTCGAAGCAATCTTAAAGCGAGAGGAATATTCTTGAGTATTAAGATTGCTTCGTCCCTCGCAATAATAAATAGAGAAAAGAAAATGATTAAATAATTTTGAGGGAAGCTCCCCTTCTTATTTTCAAGGAGGGGTCGGGGGTGGTTTTTGACTTCCTTTTACAAATCAATTCCCTAAAAAATTGCAACGCCTGCCGGACAGCCAAAAACGGAAGCGCTACAACAACCGAAAAAGCACTGAACCTGCTTTTGAAAAAATTAGCAAGATATATACACAATACTAAAAGCCCCTTTAGGGGTTTGGGGTTAAAAAATGAACGACACCATAAAAAATACTTTTGATTTTGAAAGTGCATACCATACCTTAAAAGGTGTGGTAAAACGCACTCCTCTCGAGCTAAACGAAGGTTTATCTTTAAGATACAATGCCAACATTTACCTTAAAAGAGAAGATTTACAAATTGTACGTTCTTATAAATTGCGTGGTGCTTATAACAAAATCAGCACTTTAAATGCCGATGCCTTGCAAAACGGCATTGTTTGTGCAAGCGCCGGAAACCATGCACAAGGGGTTGCGTATTCCTGCAAAAAACTGGGTATCAAAGGCGTAATTTTTATGCCCGAGATAACGCCAAAGCAAAAAATCAAACAGGTAAATATGTTTGGTGGCGATAACATTGAAATTGTTTTGGTAGGCGATACTTTTGATGATTGCCTAAAAGAAGCTTTAGCTTATTGCGACGAAAAATCATCAACCTTCATTCCTCCTTTTGATGATGAAAAAGTAATTGAAGGGCAAGCAACCGTTGCTATGGAAATCTTTCAGGATTTACCTGAGCTTGATGCCATTGTAGTTCCGGTTGGTGGAGGTGGTTTAGCTTCTGGCGTAAGCGCCTATTTACAGACTGTAAAGCCCGATGTTAAAATTTTCGGTGTAGAACCCATGGGTGCCCCTTCGTTAAGTGAGGCGCTTAAAAATGGTGGTCCAATAACCGTTGAAAACATAGAGCGTTTTGTTGATGGTGCAGCAGTAAAGCGAATGGGCTGGATTACCTACAACTATTGCAAAGAGTTATTGAGCTCCACTTATTTAATCCCCGAAGGGCAAATTTGTACCACCATTTTAAAACTTTATAATGAAGATGCAATTGTGGTAGAGCCTGCGGGGGCGCTTTCGGTAGCAGCGCTGGAGCAAGTGAAAGATCAGATTGTAGGAAAAAAAATCGTTTGTGTAATTAGCGGCGGCAATAACGATATCGAACGCATGCAGGAGATCAAAGAAAAATCTTTACTGTTTGAGGGCTTGAAACATTATTTCATCGTTCGTTTCCCACAGCGTCCGGGTGCTTTAAAATTGTTTGTAAACGAGGTTTTAGGTCCACATGATGATATCACCCGTTTTGAATTTATCAAAAAAACAAATAAAGAAAACGGACCAGCTTTAGTGGGTATAGAATTAACCGACAAAGACGATTATGCAAGTTTATTGCAACGTATGAAAGATTTCAAATTTGAGATTATAGAATTAAACCAGGATCAAACTTTATTTGAGTATTTGGTTTAAAAGATTAACTGCTCTGAAAGATAATTTTTTAGAGCAGTTACATTATGATTCTTTTACCAAAATTTCTTTGGCCATAATCATCGGAACACTGATACATTTCTTCTCCATGTAGTTCATCACCCGTTCTAAAACCTCACGAGAAGCTTCATCCATCTGGCTGATTTCATCGGCAAACACACCATTTAAAGCTGTATTTTTAATTTCCTTAATCTTCCTTGGCACTTCTTGCATAGCCAGCTCAATGCGGCGTTGCTTTAAAACAGTAAAAAATTCGGTGATGTTGTTGTTAATGATATCTTCCGCATGAACCAATTCGTTGTAACGTTCCTGGATATTTTTGCGGGCAACCTCTTTTAAAGATTCAACCTCAATGTAATGAACAAGGTTATTATGTATTACTGCAGGCGCAACATCATTCGGGATCGCTAAATCAACGATCACCTTTTTGCCAGTATCGCCATTCAGCAACTTAGCATAAAGTTCTTCGTCAATAATAGCTTCTGTAGAGCCTGTACAAGTAATAATCACATCAAAACCTTCGGTAAAATCTTCTAAATCGCTTAAAGGATAAGCTTTGCCGTTTAGCTCCGCAGCCAAAGTTTCAGCTTTAGAAAGCGTACGGTTAAAAATAGAAAAGTTAGAATATTTATGTTTGTTAAGGTATTTGGCAATATTCTGATTGGTTTCGCCAGCGCCAATAATCAGCACCCTCGAATTGCCACACATATTTAATTCTTTAAGCTTACGATAAGCCAAAGAAACAACCGAAACAGGGTTTTTTGAAATATTAGTATGGGTATAAACCTCTTTAGCCGTCTTCACCACCCTATCCATAATCATACGCATGTAGTCGCCTGTAAAACCTGCATCACGGCAGTTTTCATAAGCTTTACGTATTTGAGCAAGAATTTCCTTTTCGCCAACAACCAAACTCTCTAAAGAGCAAGATGTTCTTAACAAATGATTAAAAGCTTCTTCGTTCTCGTAAACCGTTACGTTATCCAGAAAACGCTCCATAAATTCTGGAGGTAAGCCCATATCCAAAACGGTTAAAAACCGGGTAACAAATTCCTTGTCAGTTTTCTCTTTAGTAAGAAAAACAAACTCTACACGATTACATGTACCAATGTAAAATATTTCACTAACCGGAAGTTCTGTTTGAATATTCTTCAACCTGCTATCTAAACTTTGATCACAAATAACCAATTTCCCTAAAGATTTTAGGTCGATGTGGTGATGCGTAAAAGCTATTACTTTTAAATATTCCAAGTGCTTCCGTTATTAACTATTATCGGGAAACAAAAGTAACACGGTTAGCGGTTGCGAACGTCATTAATCTGTAATTTACATCAATTTAGAACGGTTTTAAATAGGCGCATTCTGTTGACAAAATCTTCAAATCGCTTTTAGAAAAGCAAGAACAGTGTTTCATTTTAATGTTCGTCCTGCTTTCCCTGCAAGCACAATGAAAAATTGTGGCTTTTCTTTCAATCAGGTTTAGATCACTCAGGTCGCTGCTCAACAATAAAAACCAACCTATCCCGCCAGGATCTTTCCGTTGAAAACAGGGATGGTACGCCCTTATAATTGATACTCGGATTAAAATACAACAAAATTATAATTTGTAGGTTTATAAATTGTACCAATACCTTAAACGATGATTATGCAAAATGAGTTTAGCCTTAGTGGTTCAGATGGAAAATTAATTATCGGCGACATTACTTTCGACGATAAAAACCCCAATACGCCTATCATACTTTTTGTTCATGGCTTTAAAGGTTTTAAAGACTGGGGTGCCCATAATCTTGTTGCCCGCTATTTTGCAGCAAACGGTTATCGCTATATTAAATTTAATCTATCACATAGCGGCGTAACAACTGATCAGCCAAAAGATGTTACCGACCTGGAAACCTTCGCCAGCAACACTTTTTCGAAGGAGCTATTTGATGTTAATGCCTTGCTGGATTACATTGAGAAAGCGTATGGAAAGGAAACGGGAGTAAATATGATTGGGCATAGCAGAGGCGGCGGACTGGCGATTATCGAGGCAGCAAACGATTTAAGAATACAAAAGCTAATTACCTGGAGTGCGATTTCAAGTTTTGATAGTTTATGGAAAAAAGAGCAGGAAGCCGAATGGAAAAAAACAGGTAAAATCTATGTGGTTAACGCCAGGACTAAAGAGCAAATGCCACTAAATGTTACTTTGCTCGAAGATTTTGAAGAACATGCTGAAACTTTCAATATTATCGATGCAGCGAAACGCGTCAACATTCCGTGGTTAATTGTTCAGGGCGATGATGATGTGAATGTTCCATTTGAGAATGCACAAAAGTTGGCTGATGCGAATCCGAACAGCAGGTTGGTGAAGATTGAAGGAGCTAACCACGTTTATGGCGCTTCTCATCCTTATGAGAATGAAACTCTACCTCCGCTTTTATTTAAAGTTTGCGAGAAGGTTCTAACATTTTTGGGGGAATAACAAGGCTCGCTGTCATTCTGAGTTTACGAAGAATCTGCAGGCGATGAAAAGCAATGATCAATTATCCTACACCTAAAAAATGGAATTCTGTATTTTAGGGCAGAGTCAATAGCTCAGGGATTCTTCACTATGTTCAGAATGACAGCAGCAATTTTAATCATTCCCTCTTCCTACAAAACCTCGCATGTCGCTTCCACTCGGGCTTTGAAAAATTTCCAAATCGAAATAAGGAACTGCAGCAAGTAAATGGTCAAAAATATCTGCAGCAACTTCTTCAAACTTCTTCAGTCCTTTTTCTTTCGAAAACACATAAATTTCGATAGGTAAACCATTCTCTGTGGCCTGTAATTGCCTAACCATGAAGGTTAAGTCAGTATTGATGTGTGGATTACTCTCCAAATATTTCTCTGCATAAACCCTAAAGGTTCCTATGTTTGTCATGTGCCGGCCGTTGACCAGATTATTCGGATTTACAGTGTTCTCCGCGTTGAAAGTTTCGATTTGTAACTGCGTTTCTCTCAAATAATCTTTTAGGAAATCGATGCTTTTTAAACGGCCAATCAACTCATCATCGCAAAATTTAATGCTCGAAATTTTAATGTTGATGTGTCTCTTAATTCTCCGTCCTTCGCTCTCTTCCATAGCCCGCCAGTTCTTGAAAGATTCACTTACAATGGCATAACTTGGAACTATCGTTACGGTTTTATCCCAATTTCTAACTTTTATAGTCGTTAAGTTAATTTCGGTTACTTCGCCATCGGCACCGTATTTTTCGACGGTAATCCAATCGCCCACCCGTACTAAATCGATGGCGCTCATTTGCACAGAGGCCACAAAACCTAAAATCGGATCGCGGAAAACCAAAATAAAAACAGCTGTTACTGCACCAAAACCTCCGAAAATATACAATGGAGACTGGTTTAAAATAATCGATAAGATCAGTACAAACCCTACGATATAGAAAACAATTTTTGCTACCTGCTTATAACTTCTAATCGGTTTATCAGCATATTTTTTGGAGGCTTCCATAATGGAAACCAATGCATTCAAGAAAGCATTTACCGCGAACATTACCGCAAGTACAATGTATATTTTAGCGAAAATTGAGGCGTAGAACAACCAAACCTTAAAATCGACAAAAACAAAAGGAACAGCGTTATAAATAATGTAGGCGCCAAAAATTAGTGCAAAAGCCCTAAATACTCTAAATTCGAAAAGTGCACTCTGCCAGTTAGACTTTGTTTTGGCGCTTTTCACAACAGCAATAAAGGCCTGCCGAGTTAAAAATATAGTGATAAAAAGGAATAGCGTAACACCAACTAACCCGATGAAGAAATAAGAATAAATTAACTCGCCACCAGTTAATCCTCTGCTGGAAAGCCAGTTTCTAAGTTCACCAAAAATAATTTGAAATTCAGGGATGCGCATAGCGGTAATTTAGGGGTTTATTGATTATATTTTTAGGATCGCTTTAGTAATGATCTGTGAGGACACAGACCATGGATTTGCGGATGGTATATACTTTAATCCCTCGGTCTGTGTGCTCAAAGATCGACTTAATACAACGTAATACAGACCATGGGTTGAGTTGTAGATTGCATATAAAAAATAGCCTACCTAAATTCCTATTAACTCCCTGGTAGAATTAATAAGTAAAATTAGGCCAATGAATACTAAGATAATTCCAAAAACTGTGTAAAACTTTGGATTACCAATCTCTTTTGACTGAATACTGTTTTTCAAAAAATTACAAGGTTCAGAAGTCGAATGAACTGAGGGTGAATCTTTATCAAACCAAACAGATATACTATCCTCAAAAGCTCCTATAGGAGCTGTGCGATTTAGCTTGTATGTAGCTCCATTTGCCAAATAACTATATTCTAAATTATATGTGTACTTTATATTTTTGTTTTCAATTGAATCTGTTAAATATCCTTTCGTCATGATTCCTCTTTCACAAAGATTTTTGTACTTCTTTATTTCACTTTTATCAATCATCTCATCGGTATCTATCCCCAATTTAAAACCGAAATACATCAATAATAGTCCTGCAAAAATTTTTATGACATTCTTCATTATAATTTGGTTAACTATTAATTTGAGTTATAGCTTAATAACTTGGATAAAATAGTAAAACCAATTAACAAATCAGCATTATTTGTCTTATGATGAAGTGATTTTAAACCTTCTATACTTCGGTCTGTGTCCTCATAGACAGAAATTGAATGGATTATAATGATCTCTTAGGACACAGACCATGAGACCTAAAACATTTTTAAACCTTCTCTATCCAATTTCCGTCGCCTTTGATAATATCGATCAATTCATCTAAAGCAAAGGCTGTATTTACATTTTTCTTAACTACTTCTTGTCCACGATACAAGGTGATTTTATCAGGACCCGTTCCTACATAACCATAATCGGCATCAGCCATTTCACCGGGACCATTCACAATGCAACCCATGATCCCAATTTTTAAACCTTTTAAATGGTCAGTACGTGATCGGATTAATTGAGTGGTTTCCTGTAAATCGAAAAGTGTTCTTCCACAACTCGGACAAGAAATATATTCAGTTTTACTAATTCTTGTTCTGGTTGCCTGCAAAATGCCAAAACTGGTCGCATTCAACAAGGCTAAATTTTGTCTTGCGGCGTCAATCCAGATTCCATCGCCAAACCCATCGGTAAATAAAGCGCCTAAATCAGTGGCGGCATACAATTGCAAATTATCTGCATCCAAATCTTTGTGAGTTCTCTTAATAATTACCGGAATCTGTAGATTCTTTTCCTGTAGCGCAACAAAGAAAGCTCGTTGTTCGGCCATACCGTGTTGAGCAGAAGTATTTAATATAAAAACGACATTTACCAATTGATGTAACGATAGATGATTAAACTGCGTTGCGTCAATCTCCACAAAATTTAAATGCTCATCCTTAATAGTGGAGGTATTAAATTCATCTAAAGAAAATACAGGGTGGCAATTATGTTTGTCTTTTAAAGCCAACCATGTTTTATGGTTATAAATTTGTTTTAAGTTGCCGGGAAACGAAAATGAGGGCAAGTTATCTCCCAAAAAAACCAAATCACAAGCTTGATCTGTTAAGTTGTACTTATCTAATCCTGCGCTATAGTTATAGCCCACAGCATTTAAAAAATAAGGATCTTTTAAATTTTCTTGCGACACATCGATCATGACTACCGGATGGTTGTGACCACCAATATGTTGTACGGGTTCAGTAACTCTGCGAGAATAGGCATAGGGTGAATAAGTCTGTAGTCTAAAGTCCGAAGTCCGAAGTCTAGATGCGTCATCAATCTCTCTACTTCCGACTTCCGACTTCCGACTTCTTAAAGCATATCGATCTGCCAATGCTTTAGCAACTGGCGCTTCAAATTCAGGATCTTCGGTTAATGAAACGCGGATGGTATCACCTAAACCATCTTCTAGTAAAGTTCCAATTCCTACAGCTGATTTAATGCGACCGTCTTCGCCATCGCCCGCTTCGGTAACACCTAGGTGTAACGGATATTTCATCCCTTCTTTCACCATGGTTTCAACCAACAAACGGTAGGCCTGAACCATTACCTGTGTGTTGCTGGCTTTCATGGAAATAACCAGGTTATAGTAATTTTCCGCTTCGCACATGCGGATGAACTCCATCGCAGATTCTACCATTCCTCGTGGCGTATCGCCATAATGGCTCATAATCCGATCAGATAGCGAACCATGATTGGTACCAATACGCATTGCTGTTCCGTACTCTTTGCAGATTTTTATTAACGGAATGAATTTTTTGTTGATTCTTTCCAGCTCTGCGGTATAAGCATCTTGAGTATACTCTAGATTTTCAAATTTCTTTTTATCGGCGTAATTACCAGGGTTTACACGCACCTTTTCCACAATTCTTGCCGCCATTTCTGCAGCATTCGGCGTGAAATGGATATCAGCAATTAGCGGAACATCATATCCACGGAAACGCAACTCTTTTTTGATATTGGCTAAGTTTTCGGCCTCTTTTATACTTGGAGCGGTAATTCGAACATATTCACAGCCAGATTCTACCATGCGTATGGTTTGTTCAACCGTTCCGATGGTATCCATGGTGTCAGTAGTGGTCATAGATTGTATTCGAATGGGGTTGTGACCACCCAAAGCGATGTCACCGATTTTTACTTCGCGAGTTAAAAACCTCGAATAAGTGGTTAAACTGTTACAATAACCGCCTTCTAAATCATGCTTTACCGATAAATTTTCCATGTGATTGCAAAGATATAGATAGAAATTTGAATGAGAGAATTTTGAAGGAGAGAATGACTTTTATTCTATATCAGCCTATCTTTAATCACCAGCGCATCGGCTGCAATATCATGCCAGCACTGGTTTTTCTTATTGAGGAAGCTGTACAAATAACCAAAAAAAACTGGCACTACGGAAAGGATTTTGGAGAAATTTCTTGCTAAAGATCTACCAAATGAAATCCGTGATCCCTCGAGATCAGTTACTTTAATGTTGAGTAACTTTTTTCCTATTGTAGCTTGTGAAGCAGAAGATTCGGCAACACTCCCATAAATAAGCTTGATGACAAAAATTGATGGGAATGGAATCAAAAATGCCATTATGCGGGCATCTTTCCCTTCGATAAAAACAAAGCTAACTAAAATGATAACCGAGTAAAATCCAAAGATGATGAAATGGTCAATCACCGAAGCCAACAATCGCTGATCGAAAGCGGCAAAATATTGAGGTGCTGTCTTTTGATACTTAAAACCCAAAAGCTCACGCAATTCTTCCATCGCGTGAGCTTCTTTATAGTCATCCATTCCTGGTTTGCGAATGAATGTATTGGGTGTAATATCTAAATTTTTAAGTTCAGCTAAACTATATGGGCCTTGAGGTTTTCCATTAATTACAACTGTGTATTCCATAAGCCCCTCCCAACCCTCCCCAGAAGCGAGGGCTTTGTATGATTAATATCTTATTTACGAACATCCAGCTCTTCGCTTTATTCTTTGAGCTTTCTAGTACCTTGACACTTCAAAGCTACTTAATCCGCCGTCTAAATTGATAAAAATCTTTTTGGTTGATGTTTTATAGTTTGAGGTTTCATAAACGCCATCGCTTAGTTTTTCAAAACCTTCAAAATCTTTTGCAGATAAGCCTGTTTTTGTTTTAATGCGACAACCAGAATTGGTTGGCACTTTAATTTTCACATCAGCCACTCCCGATTTTACAATCACATCAGTAATGGGAAGTAAGTCGCCGAATTTAATATCCAGCGCTGCTGCACCACCATCAAAGCGGAAAGTACGAACTTTGTAATCAGCGAAATCGAAATTGGCTTCACCAGCACCAAGCTTCATTAGAATATCCCAATTGGCAGCTTTGTTCAATTTAAAATCTACATCGTTACCATTTTCGCCAAATTTCCATTTGCTTTTCCTATCATCCATGCTAAAAGTAAGCACAGTTGCCGAATCGGTAATTAATTTCTTCAACGAAAAGTTACCATGGCTTTTTTTAACCTGGGCATTAATCAGTTCAGAAGTTTCGCCGTCCAGGTTGAATGAAATTCCTCCACCGGAAATATTTAAAACGGTTTTCTTAGCATTTTCCGCTTCAACAAAAGGCTCCGCCAATTTCAAGCTATTAAATGCTGTATCGGTATGGTCACTTTCATCATCGTTGTCATTGTCGCTGTCATCGATATTAATATCGATATCTTTCTTAAACTTATGGCCCCACCAACCACTTTGACTAGGTTCTTGTTGGCCTTTATAAAATAAAAATGCTAATGCCACAACTAAAACTCCAACCGAAATGATGCTACCGGTTTGCGAATTGTTTCTGTTGAATAATATGTTTAAACCAGCAATGATTAAAAACACTGGCCAAAAGCCCCAAATGCTACGCCAGTAAAAATCGATAACACCAAAGTTTTCTAGTAGAAGTACACCACCAATAAAAAGCAGTAAAATACCCCAAATTAATCTATCTATTTTCATCATGTTTATGCTTGAGGGTGAGTAGTTGATGTAGAATTGTTGTCGTTTTTCGGTTCCTCTTCTACCACTGTAGTTTCAGTAAAATCGGCAGCCTTTTTTTCTTCCTCCTGGGCTTGTTGATTTTCGAATGTTGCCCATTCATTTTTTCTTTTTGATTTCGCAATAATGCCAATTCCTAAAGCGATAAAAATAAGCGGCCACATAAACTTGAAGAAGTTGCGAATGGTAAACCATTCGGGAATAAAATCAAGCTCCCGCATCAAAAATATGCAACCAATTACCAAAAGGAGTAAACCAGCCACGGTTCTTCCAGCATCGTTCGGCTTGCTCATTTTACCAAAGTCTGGCTGCGTTTCAAATGGTTTTTTCTCCGTTTCGTTTATCGGTTGAGACCAGTTTGTATTTCCAGTATTGGTAGTTCCTCCAAAAGGATTTGCATTTCCAAATGGCGGTGTATTTGGATTATTTTTGTTAAAATAATCATTAAATTTTGTGAATTTTAACGATGGGTCATTGTTAACCGGCACGATAATCCACATTACGACATAAGCAATTAAGCCGGCTCCAGCCATAAATATGGTTGATAGCACAAATAATAGCCTCACTATGGTAACCTCTACTTGCATGTAATCTGCAAGTCCAGAAGCTACACCGGCAATCATCTTATCGTGTTCGTTTCTAAAAAGCTTCTTTTCCATAACGCTGTTCATTTTGTGTGTGTTTAAAAATTCAGCGGAGTAATCAAAACCTCATCAACATTTACCCCTTTACTTAAGTTTAAAATGGTAAATAACGTTTCTGCAATATCTTCGGGTTGTACAAATTTTTCATCCGGAATAGTTGTTCCCGCCCAGGATGAGGTTTTTGTTGAACCCGGCAAAAAAGCAGTTACTTTAACGTTCTGAGGACCTAACTCTTGCCGCAATACATTGTTAAGACTTAACATCGCTGCTTTTGTTACACTATAACTTCCACCATTTTCTACAGGGGCTTTACTTGCTACCGAACAAATATTGAATATATGCCCACGTTGAGCTGTACGCATTTTTTTTCCAAAAAATTTACTCATATAATAAGCCGCGTTCACATTAAGGGCTTGTTGTTTTTCGAAAGCTTCATCGTCTTCATCCAACATACTTCCAGGTAAAAAAGCACCAACATTATTAACCAATACATCTGCGAAACCAAAATCGTTTTCTACATCATTTAAAAATTGATAAACTGCATCTTTATCTGCGCAGTCTACTGCGTATATTAAAACTGTTCTCCCAATGAGAAATAATTCATCTCTTAATGCTTTAAGTTCTTCCAAACCCCGAGCTACCAGCGCCAAATGATAACCTTCTTTCCAGAGTTTAATTGCAATTGCTCTACCAATTCCTTTTGTTGCTCCTGTTATTACCGCTTTCATAGTCATTAATTAATTTTTGTTGACAAAAAACCATATTTATATTCTAAACCACGAATATTTTCGCAATTATCAAAGCGCTCCAACTTTTTTATCGTTTCTTTGTAGTAATATAAAATGATCATTTAAATTAAGCAATACATACGGAATGAATTTTACCAATTTCGGCAGATACATCCTGCTACTCAAGTCTGTATTCAGAAAGCCGGAAAAACTGAAAATATATCTCAAAGAAATCGCTAAACAAATGGATTATGTTGGCGTGGGTTCTTTGGGTTTAATTGCCATCATTTCTACGTTTATTGGCGCTGTAATGACTTTACAAATTGCTTTCCAGTTGGTAAGTGATTTTATTCCTAAAACCATTATCGGTTCGGTAAACCGAGATTCGAGTATTTTAGAGTTGAGCCCAACCATTAGCGCTATTGTTTTAGCAGGTAAAATAGGTTCGGCCATCTCATCAGAAATTGGTTCGATGCGTGTTACTGAACAAATTGACGCCTTAGAAATTATGGGCATTAACGCACCTGGTTACCTCATTCTTCCAAAAATTATATCTGGAATAACAATGGTTCCCATGTTGGTTATCATTTCTATGTTTTTAAGTATTTCTGGTGGTTACATAGGTGGATCAATTTCCGGAGCAGTTACCCCATCCGAATATATCCAAGGGATTACAACAGATTTTAATCCTTACACTATCGTTGTGGCATTAGTTAAGGCTTTTGTTTTTGGCTTCATCATTACCTCGGTACCGGCTTATGAAGGTTTCTATGTTCGTGGTGGTGCTTTAGAGGTTTCACAGGCAAGTACAAGAGCGGTTGTTATTAGCTGTATTTCTATTCTTGTTTGCGATTATTTGGTTACTCAACTGTTATTGTAATGATTGAAGTTAAAGATATATACAAATCATTCTCTGGGAACGACGTTTTAAAAGGCATTTCAGGAAAATTTGAAGAAGGAGTAACCAATTTAATTATTGGAGGCTCTGGATCTGGAAAAACAACGCTCTTGAAATGTATGGTTGGCTTGCACCAGCCAGATTCGGGTTCTGTTTTATACGATGGGCGTGATTTTACGCCAATGACTTACGAGCAACGTATTGAAGTTCGGAAAGAAATTGGCATGCTTTTCCAGGGATCGGCTTTATTTGATAGTATGACGGTAGAGGATAACATCATGTTTCCTTTAAACATGTTTACTGATCAAACTCGCAAAGAAAAGATAGAGCGTGTAAATTTCTGTTTAGAACGCGTAAACCTGGCAGGTAAAAACAAGCTTTTCCCTGCAGAGCTTTCTGGCGGGATGAAAAAGCGTGTGGGTATTGCCCGGGCTATTTCGATGAACCCGAAATACTTATTTTGTGATGAGCCAAACTCGGGTTTAGATCCGAAAACATCTATCGTTATTGATGAATTAATCCAAGAACTTACTGAGGAATTTAAAACCACAACGATCGTGGTTACTCACGATATGAACTCGGTGATGGGTATTGGCGATTACATCTTATTTTTACACGAAGGAAAGAAATTTTGGGAAGGCAGCAATAAGGAAATTGCCCATACAGAAATTAAAGAACTTAATGATTTCGTTTTCGCAAGTCGCTTCATGAAAGCCGCAAAAGACAAGTTTTAAGAAAATTCTTATATTTGGCTATGACTACGGCTACACAAAATATCATTAAAAAATTAGAAACCTTACCAGAAGGCATGGTAAATGAGGTAGAAGATTTTATTGATTTTTTGAAAGCTAAGCACGCTAAAAACTTCTTCAAACCATCTGAAGAGAATAATAATGTGGTTGAAGAACCAAAAAGTTTATATGGAGCAGCGAAGGGAACTATTCTTTATATATCTGATGATTTTAACAAACCGTTGGATGAATTTAAAGATTACATGTAATGCGTTTCCTGCTTGATACTCATATATTCTTATTCTTTATAAATGGAGAATCCTCAATAAGTGAAGAGATCATTGAAATTCTAAATGATAAACAGACAGAAAAGTTTATCAGCATTGTGAGTATTTGGGAAATTACAATTAAGATGAATATTGGAAAACTTAGGCTCAAAGATGATCTAAAATCCATTTACATTTTACTAGACAATTTTGATATAAAGATACTTCAACTAAATAAAATAAACTTCGAAGTATATTTATCCTTACCATTTATTCACAAAGATCCTTTTGATAGAATGATCATTTCGCAAGCTGTAGCAGATGATTTAACACTGATAACTGATGACCAATACATCAGAAGTTATCCAAATTTAAAGTTATTTTAATACATGATACAATTATTAGCCCCAACCCATTGGAAAGATTATGAACTGATTGATTGCGGGGATTTTGAAAAATTAGAACGTTTTGGTACTGCAATTTTGATTCGTCCGGAACCTCAGGCGGTTTGGAAAAAAACGTTATCAGAGCAAGAGTGGAAAAAAACAGCTAACATTACTTTTAGAGGTCGCTCAGCAACTTCAGGAGAATGGGTCAAGAAAAACCAATCGATTCCAGACCGTTGGCATGTTGAATACAAAAACAACGAAGTTGCCATTAAACTACGTTTAGGCTTAACTTCATTTAAACATGTTGGTGTTTTCCCAGAGCAGGCTGTAAACTGGGATTTTATCTCATCATCCATCAAAAAATTTAAAACACCGCAGCCTAAGGTATTAAACCTTTTCGCTTATACAGGTGCAGCATCACTTATTGCAAACGCAGCAGGTGCAGAAACCACTCACGTTGATTCTATTAAACAAGTGGTTACTTGGGCAAATGAAAACCAGGAACTTTCTGGATTAAAAAACACCCGCTGGATGGTGGAGGATGCTTTAAAATTCGTTAAAAAAGAACTTAAAAGAGGAAAAAAATACAATGGAATCATCCTCGATCCACCAGCTTACGGTCATGGACCAAATGGCGAAAAATGGAAGTTGGAAGATCATATTCAAGAAATGATGCAAGATGTTGTTCATCTTTTAGATGAGAAAGAACATTTTTTAATTTTGAATACTTATTCTTTAGGATTTTCTTCCGTAATTGTAGAGAATTTAATTCGCACCTCATTCCCTAGCGTTAAAAATTTAGAAACCGGAGAATTATATTTACAAGCTTCAGCAGGCGTTAAATTACCCTTAGGTGTATTTGGCAAATTCTGCAATGTGTAAATGTTAATTACTTTATTTTAAACTACCGGTTTTCCATCCTACTTTCATGCAAAACAGATTCGGAAAAACTGTCTACACCTTAATACTATAATAAATATCTATGAAACTTCCTCAATTAGCAGGTACTTTAATGCTCGGGCTTGCTACAGTAACCTTATTTGCTAACTGCACAGCAGATGGCAAAAATGGCGGCGGCAATGGCTCAAGTGCCGACACTTCTAAAAAGAAAACAGATTCAACAGTAAATGTCATGAAACCTGTTGATAGAAAACTATATGACTCTTTAGATAAAAAATTGGCTAACGGTGATACCACAGGCAGATGGCCCGTTAAAAACCAACCTACACCACTAGCTGGAGCAATATTGCCATTTAAACGTATTGTGGTTTATTATGGTAACCTGCACTCAAAAAAAATGGGTGCTTTAGGCGAATATGCTCCTAAAGAGATGTGGCAACGCTTAAACACCGAAGTAAAAAAATGGGAGAAAGCAGATCCAACTACTCCAGTTCAGCCAGGTTTACATTACATCGCAGCAGTAGCTAGCGGTACGCCAGGTAAAGATGGAAAATACATCAACCGCATGGGTAATAAACAGATTGATTCGGTTTTGAAAATTTCAAAGATGCAACCCAATACGATCGTATTTTTGGATCTTCAGGTGGCGTTAAGTACCATTAAGGCAGAATTACCTCACATCGAGAAATATTTACAATTACCCTACGTACACTTAGGTATCGATCCTGAATTCTCCATGAAAGATGGATCACTTCCAGGTAAAAAGATAGGTACCTATGATGCAGCTGATATCAACTATGTAACAGGTTACTTAGCAGATTTGGTTAAAAAATATAACCTGCCTCCAAAAGTTTTTGTATTGCACCGTTTCACCAAAAAAATGGTAACCAACTCTAAAAACATTAAATTGCGCCCAGAGGTACAGGTTGTAATGCATATGGATGGTTGGGGCGAACCAGAGTTGAAAAAAGGTACATACAGACATTTTATTCAAAGCGAACCGGTTCAGTTTACAGGTTTCAAATTATTCTATAAAAATGATTTAAAGAAAGCACCTAACAGATTGATGACGCCAGAGGAATTGCTAAAACTTACACCAAAACCAATTTACATCCAGTATCAATAATATTTTAAGCCCGCAGCCAAATGTTGCGGGCTTTTGTTTTTTTAAATCATCTAATTGCGCTCTTCATGAAATCCATCTTAATTATTACTGCATTTCTACTTTCTTCATTGGCCAGCTTTTCGCAAAAACTTAAATCTGCCAAATCATTAACCGCTGCATTCTCTACAGCTGCAAAAAGCGGAAAGCCGGTATTCCTGATCATTAATACTCCTACTATTGATCATTTGAAAAAACTACCTGAGAATGCCAAAGTAGATTTCACATCTGCTTTAGATGACAAAGAGGTCATATCAAAAGTCGAAGAAAACTTTGTAGTATTTAACACTACGATGGTTGATACCAGCGTGCGGTCTATCATGCGTTCGGGCAATATCAAACAATTTCCTGCGTATATCTTTCTTCGGTCGAACAGGGAAATATTCTTTAGTGAATCTGCAAACTCTACAGATAAAAACAGATATTTTTCATTGATTGAAAGGGCAAAAGCTGCTTTTAAAGAAAAGTCAATTTCAGACTTGGAGAAAGATGCTCAACAGAAGGGAGACGCTGTAACATTAAAAAAGTTAATTGATGCCCGCAAGAAAATTGGCATTACGAACAACGCAGACTTAATAGAGCAATATGTTGGTAATTTGAAAATCAGTGATTTTAACAATTATGATAATGTTGTTTATATTCTAGAGGCCGGACCCTATGCAGATGGCACCGCATACAGGCTTGCCTATACAAACCGAAAGCTTGTAGATAGCATATACAAAACAGAACCACAATATAAACGGGTAGCATTTAACAATGCAATTATATCAAATACGATGATTGCGGCGGCGAAAGATAAGAATCTGAACAAAGCGATGGCAGGTGCAAATTTTGCCCGGTCAACTTGGTCTAGAGATTACCGTGGAGCCGATAGGTCGTATAATAATCAAATGCTCTGGTATTACAGTACAGTAAAGGATACTGCTTCATATCTTAGAACGGCGGCATATTTCTACGACAATCATTACATGAATATCGGTGCAGATAGCATCAAAAAAATTGAACAGCGAAACCATACAGTTAATTCAAAAAATCAATCTCTTCAATTGGGTGCAAAGAAGATGGTTTCAAAAGAGAAAATGGATAGTCTAATGAAACTTCCCGGCATTAAAACGGTGACTTCATCTATTGTATCTATAAGTTCTTCAGGTAATAACTACGCAAATGAACTCAACAATGCAGCCTGGAAGTTTTACGAAATTGGAACTAAGAATATCAATTATTTAACCAAGGCCATGCTTTGGAGTCGGCGTTCAATAGAATTAAATCCAATTTCGGGATATTACGATACGTTAGCTCATATTTTATATCGAATTGGTTACTTCGAAGAAGCAATCAAAACGCAAGAAACAGCTATCGAGAAAGCTAAGAAGGAGCAGATATCAACTACTAACTTTGAACTAGAGCTGAAGAAAATTAAAGCAAGAACATTATAATCAATTGCTAATCTACAAAAGTTAACAACGCATGTTGGCTAGCTGTATGGATGTCTCGCCAAACTCTATTGATTTCGCTTTCTTTCTTTGCAGCTTCTAATCCGCAATACGGAAATAAGGTGTCACTCGCTCGTCGGCAAGCATGAGCGAGTTTCCTACTAGTTAAACTTACTTCTGCAAGTAAATTTTCTTCAATTTTTCCTAAGGTAATCAATTGGCTCCAGGATTGATCGAAGGCATTATAGAATCGGCTGCGTAAATCTGCAATCTCTTCTTTACATTTTTGCAATTCTGATTGGAAGAACAAAATTTGTTGTTCATTGTATCTCTTCAACCCCGATCGTGATTTAAAAGCTTCTTCTACAAGTGCTATAAAATGTTTTGCCATACCTAAGCTATTTACAGCCAAAGTAGTTTCTGCAAGCTGTAGAAAAGGATAGTCAAAACCTTCATCAGCCACTTCGATATTACTATTAATGGTAAAAGTTCTATTGGTTGGTACTACCAAATCTTTTACCTCAAAGGCATGGCTTCCGGTAGCAATTAACCCAAAGTAAGACCATCCTGCTAAAATTTCTACCTCATCCCGCTTAAGAATAAATGATTTAATAACCGGGTTTCCGTTCTCATCCAGAATATCGCTTTCATCTGGATTTTTTAGTACACAATTGGCGGTAAATATAGTAGCATGCAAAGCACCGCTTGCATATTTCCAGTGGCCGTTTACCAGATAACCATTATTCGTTTTAACCGCCATACCACCAACTGCACCGCTTCCAGCAAAACAAACTTCTCGGTCTGCAAATATTTCCGAAGCCAGTTCAGGATTTAGAAAACCCGCGAACCATGCTGCTCCGGCACACAAAGTGATGGTCCAGCCTAAGCTTCCATCGGCTTCGGCAAGTTCTTCCTCTAATCTTAATATTTCGGGCAGCTTTTTACCTGCACCACCATAAATCTCGGGCACAAAAAGTTTAAACCAATTTTCCTGATAGGCAAGTTCTAAAATCGACGGGTGCAGCTCGCCCATTTCTTCAGATGGTGCCGCGAATGCCTTTACCTTTTCCTGCCAGGTTTGTGTTAATGTATTTTCCATGGGATTCCGATTTAATATAGGGTTGATGAGTTAAATGGTTCGAAGGCTTCTTTTGCCTATAATCTTCTTCCAATCGATAAAACCGAAAATGGCAACTACAAACAAGAAAATAGTTAAACAAGCCATTAAAGGCAACTTTTTATGAAACAGGAGCGGGATAGCTACAACGTTCGACACATTTAGAAAAATCCAGTTTTCAATTTTACGTTTGGCCAAAAGCCACATTCCTGCCCAGGCTGTGCTTGATACAAATGCATCGAGAAGTGGTACATCTGAATCGGTATGGTTGCGCAGTACAAAATAGAAAACAAAAAAGCCAACTACCGAAATCATAACCGCAATGAGTAACTCATTGTTAGTGCTCCAGGCCACTTGGTTTGCCCCTTCAACTTTGCGTTTCTTCCAGATAATCCAACCGTAAACGCTCATGATTAAATAGTAAATACTAAGGCACATTTCGGCATATAGCTTTACATTTAAAAGCAGATACATGGATAGTAAGATAGAAACAATACCTGTAGGATAAAGCCAAATGTTGTTTTTCTTTGCCAGCAACACTTCAGAAACGCCAAAGCCTACGGCCAGCCATTCGATTAACGAGGTATGTAAAATTTGCTCCTGAAAAAGCCTGAACCACTCTTGAAAATTCATTAACAATAATTTGATGTCTTCCGACTAATAAAAAATAATTGAAAACTGCTTTCAGGGCGAAACAGTAAGATAATTTAACCTCTTCCCTCCGTCGGCATTATCCGAATCAGGTGCATTTAAGTTGAAAGTTTAGTGTTCAAAGTTGAAAGTTCTTCAAACTTTTCACTCTTGACTTTTCGCTTAAAATGGGTGTAATCTCAGCCTCTTGATTGCAACAGAAATTGCAGAACAAAAAGCACCCCTTTGAGTGACGCAAATATAGTTTTATTTTTCCCATGGCAAATAATAAAAATCACTAACCAAAGCAAGTAGCTGATTATTAGTACATAACTAAAGATGTAACATTATATTTTCTATATTTAAGATAGAAACCGATCAAATAAATTTAATATGCGATTTAATAACGCTCTCCAGAGATTAAATTTTATGATAAAGCTTTGTAGCGTTTTCTGCCTTTTCTTTGGTGGATTGATCGGCTATTCGCAAACTAAACCTACCCTTTTATTTAAACATTTAACCCTTGAAGATGGACTTAGCGATCCGACGATCAGAGCCCTGCACATCGATAGGAATGGCTTTTTATGGGTTGGAACTGAAAATGGTTTAAACCGCTTTGATGGAACAACTTGTTACACCTACAAAAACATCAACAATTCTAAAAACTTTCCTGGCAATTATATTACCAATATTATCGAAGACAGCGCAGGCGATTTAATCATAGGCTCGCAAAATAATCTGGTTAAATATAACAGGCAACAAGATAATTTTACCAGTTATAAATTTCCTGAAAATCCGAACTTAAAAGATAATTACTATTCTTTTCCATTTTACATCGATCATCGGAAAGATTTGTGGGTTTATCTTGCCGGAAATATTTACAGGTACAGTAATCAAACTAAGAAAACCAAATACATTACAACTTACTCTAACGGTTTTCAATTTGTTCCTATTCCATTCTATCACGAGTTAGATTGGTTTATAAGCCGTGGAGTAAAGGGAATTTATATCAATAAAGCTAACGATACAAAAGAAGAACATGTTCAGAAATTTTTGATGAATAACGATTCCCCTCCGTTAAATAGCCACGTTGAAGACGTTTACGTTGAAACCGACACGTCGCTTTGGCTTGGAACGGATAAAGGTTTAATTCTTCTCAATCCCAAAACTAAAAGCCATCAAATATTCAGCAATTGTAAAACAAACAAGAAAATAATCGCGACTGCAATTGCTAAATATCCAGACCAACCCTGGCTATTAGTTGGCACAAGAAACGATGGTTTGCTCTTATTCAATTTAGTATCAAGGAAATTTTTTGGCTGGTATAGCCACGAGTCGGACAATTCTTTAAGCCTTTCCGGTAACTATATCAGGAGAATTTACATCGATCAAAAACAAAATCTTTTTATTGGTATTGACGGCCATGGACTAGATTATACCAATTTGAATAAGGTGATATTTACTCGGCTATTAGAGAAAACGAACACTGTACCCACTGGATTTGATAATGATGTTGTGGCCATGCTGAGGCTTAAAAATGGACAGCTGTGGTGTGGCACAAAAAATGGAGGCTTGTACATCTACCTAAAAGATTTAAAGAAGCCATTTAAAAATGAATTTGCAAAAATAGGTATCTCAAAGCTTGTTGAAACGAGCAACGGGGATGTATTATTAGAGCTTGCCGATGGACGATTTTTTCTTTACGAAAGTAAGATTGATAGGTTCATCCCATTAAAAATAAAGTTTTCTGAAAAGCAAAATGGAAAGGTGCAGATTAACCAGATTGTGAAAATTAATAACACGCTATTTGCCGCTACAGAGTACGGAGTAGCTAAACTATCCATAAGCGCAAGCCATGAGCTTTTGTTTGCTGCAGACAAGGGTTTTAATCAGTCGATTACCTGGCCAAATATTCAAAGAATTATACCCTTTAATAAAGATGAGGTATTGGTTCAAACCTATTATACCTCGCTTTATTCAGCTAAATTAAAAGGTGATCGATTTGTTCTGGATCAGAAAATAGCGCCAACTCCATTCGGCATAAATGGAAACATTACTATTGATGAGACCATTTATTTAGGGACTAGCTCCGGGCTGATCAGGTTTAATACGGTTACTAAAACATTGGATAAGTACAGCCTATTGGATGCGAATTGCACCAGTATACTCGCCGATCGAAACAACAATTTATGGCTTGGAACCAATCATGGTCTTTATTTTTACGAACCTAAACAGGCAAATCAAACCCGTTATGTTACTGCTGACGGTTTACAAAGCATGGTTTTCAATATTAACTCAGCACTTTCCTGTAACGATGGTTTGCTCTATTTTGGAGGAATAAACGGCATAAATGTAGTGAACCCCTCAAAAGCGAAGGTTTACACCAGCGTTGCCAAACCTCAAATTACATCTATATTAATAAACGATAAAACGTCCTCGCTAGTTGGTATCCCAACTACAATATCCAAGCTAAACTTAAAACACAACCAAAACACGATTACAATTGCATTTAGTCCGATGGATTTCACCAATCCAAAACAAAGAAAAATTGTTTATCAAATGGTTGGTTACGACGATAAGAAGATCACTGTTATAGGCAGTAACAGTATTCGTTTTCCAAATATGCCATCCGGAAAATTCAAGTTAGTGTTAGTTGATGTGTATAGCAATAAAAGAACCGAACTACCCATCTACATCAGCGCTCCATTCTGGCAAAAGTGGTGGTTTTTGGTGATTTGTTTATTGAGTCTGATCATCATCTCTTTTATGGGCTTTGTTATTTATTTAAGGTGGATAAAACATCTACAAATACTTCAGCTTCGTCAAATGATCAATTTCCAAAAGGCAGACCGAAAAAGAATAGCTGATGATCTTCATGATGATGTCGGTTTGCGCCTATCATCGTTGAAACACTATCTTCTGGCAGGCGACATCAATAAAATGATAGATGGCGGTGAACTACGCAAACTTTCATCAGAATATATTGATCAGGCGGTTAGCGTATTAAGATCGACGTTGATCAACTTAAGCCCCAAAACTATTGATGAACATGGATTAATTACAGCACTTGAAGACCTGATTGAGAATATCAACAAACTCAAAATCATTACCATACATTTTGATTATGCAGGCTTCAACATCGCACTTAAAAGTACACAACAGTATTCGCTCTACAGAATTTGCCAGGAGTTGATTAACAACACCATCAAACATGCAGGCGCTAAAAACATTTACATCGCAATTATTAATCGAGATGAAAAAGTGATCATTTTATATGAAGATGATGGCATGGGTTATGATACTTTACTCGTAAAAAGAGGATACGGGCTTTACAATATCGAGGCTCATATCAAAGCTATAAAAGCAGATCTGGCTATTGATACGCAAATTGGAAAAGGAGTAGCGGTGACCATCACAATTAATTTAAAACAAATTTTAAAGTTTAAAAATGGCAGTTAAAATTTTGATAGCCGACGATCATAAGGTGTTGATTAATGGGCTCAAACTCATTTTGGCCGTAAGAAATGATTACGAAGTAGTTGCAATTGCAAATAACGGCATGGAAGTGATTGATTTACTACTACACCAATCTCCAGATGTTATCTTGCTAGATATCAATATGCCCATATTAAACGGTTATCAAACCATCAAGCTGATAAAAACGAATCACCCTAACATTAAAGTAATTGTGCTATCAATGCTTAATGATAAGCGAAGCGTTCTTAATATGCTCGAAGCTGGGGCAAATGGCTTCCTTTTTAAGGATACGGACGATAAACACCTCTTTAAGGCTATTGATTGCGTGATGAACGAGGAATACTATGTATCAGAAAGTCTTAATGATATTCTCGATGAATTTTTGAATAACATCAAACATAAAAAACCCAAAACGAAACACACACTTTCGGCAAGGGAGATGGAAATTGTTAACCTTATTGTTGAGGGAAATACAAATGCACAAATAGCAGACCTACTTTTTTTGAGTACGAGGACAGTAGATACTCATCGAAAAAATATTTTTCACAAGCTTGATTTAAACAATACTGCATCGTTGGTTAAGTATGCCATGGAGAATAAAATGTTTTTAGGCTACGAGTAAAATCCCTTCAAAAAATACCGTAAAAAGCGTATTGAATTAACAAATTGATTTATGTCAATTTGTATAGTTCGATCATTAACGCTGCTCTAAAAATCCCTAAAAAAAATAGAGAAATAGTGATTGGAAAATAAAAATCAGTAATTGATTTTACGAAAATTAACTAGTCAAACTCCTACGCTCTATGAAAACGGTATCTCTACTTTTGCTATTTTTATCTATTGCTATTTCAAATTCAAAAGCTCAAACCATGCTTACCAGAAATGTGGTGGCCAGTACTGGCGGCAGTGCGCAAGTAGGCAATGTTCTTGTACAATATACCGTAGGCGAAGTCGCAATACTCACTCAGCAGACTGCCGGTATTTTACTTACTCAAGGTTTCCAGCAACCAGAATTCACTATATCTAACATCATTGTACCCGCTGTAGGTAACATGAGGGTTTATCCAAACCCAGCTGTTGGCAGAACAAAGGTAGATTTCGATTTATTTAGTGATAGCAAGGTTCTAATCAACCTGGTTAATAACGCTGGTCAAATTGTACACTCCAGCACTGTAACGAGCCTGGCAGGAAAGGTAGAATACATTATTCCACTAAATGGATTGGCCTCCGGAATGTACCATGTAGTACTTTATGCCAACTTCAGAACCTATTCTGAAAAGCTTGTAATCCAATAAGACTTTAATCTCTTACTTAAATACTTTCCATGAAAACGCTTATCAAAACCTCATCAGTTTTATTGCTTTCGCTTTGTCTGGCAATTTATAGTAAAGCGCAGGTACAAAACCAATACCGCACAGTAACAACAGCTGCTTCTTTTTTATTAGTTAGTACTGATGCAAGGAATACGGGAGTGGCAGAAGCTGGAACAGGACTTGTTAGCGATGCAAATTCCAATTATGTAAATGGCGCCAAACTTTCTTTTGCCAATACAACTGGAATCAGCGTTTCTTACGTTCCCTGGATGCGTGAAGTAGATAAAAACCTGCACCTCGGCAACTTAAGTGCTTATCATAAATTTAGCGATAAAGATGTAGTCGGCCTTTCATTGAAATATTTCGATTTAGGGACTATAAATTTTCGAAATGACGCTGGAGGATTGCTTCAACAGTATCAGGCAAGTGAGTTTTCAATCGATGGCACTTATTCCAGAAAATTTGGAAATGATTTAGCTATAGCCTTGGCAGCAAGATACATCAGAAGCGATTTAGGCAACGGAATGTTTAATGGTTTGGAAGTGAATGCTGTAAATGGTTATTCTGCAGACATTAGTATTTACTCTGAAAAAACCTTAAATACCTCCAGATATGCTTGGGGGGTAAGTTTAACCAACATAGGTACAAAATTAAAATACTCATCAGTATCTGCCGGCGAATCATTTCTGCCAATGAATTTGAGAATCGGTGGTGGTTACACGATACTAAAAAGTCAAACCAATAGCATCACTTTTCTAGTTGACCTCAATAAGTTGATGGTACCAACTGCTCCAAGGTATAAATTGGATGCAAATGGAATAACAACTACAGAAATTGAAAAGGGAAAAGATCCAAGTAGAAGTGTTCCAAGCGGATTGTTTACTTCTTTATTTGATGCTCCCGGTGGATTTAGGGAAGAGATATCAGAATTCACCATTGCTGGAGGAATAGAATTTTCTTACCAAAATCAATTGTTTGTACGAACAGGATATTTTTATGAGGATCCAGAAAAAGGAAACAGGCAGCACTTTGCACTTGGGTTAGGACTGAAATTAAAGCCTATACAATTTGATATGA
This sequence comes from Pedobacter sp. AC163, assembly GCF_979258665.1. NCBI lineage: Bacteria > Pseudomonadati > Bacteroidota > Sphingobacteriia > Sphingobacteriales > Sphingobacteriaceae > Pedobacter > Pedobacter sp. AC163. The sequence continues at coordinate 2,041,305 of NZ_OZ409872.1, forward strand.
GCTACATAGCGCCAACTGCCAAGCGATATGTACTTAGAAATGGGATAAAGTTCACCTTAAGTTATGCCATCGATTAATCTATAACACTCAACTTAAAATTAAAAAAATGAAAACATTAATTTTCTTGCTTATACTGATTTTTATCGGTATCGCAAATGCAAAAGCTCAATCTACACCAAGCAGCATGCCTGTTCAACAAAATACAGATGTTAAAGTTGCCAAGACAAATGTTCACATCCCTGCAACAATAGCGGGCCAAAACCTGTCATCTGATCAACCCACCCTCGCTCCAGCTCAGAAAATGGCTAAAATAGATGCTATTAAACTGCCATTAATTCAAAAAGAACAAGTTAAACTATAAAATACTCCTACCCTGTCCAGGTATTCAAATTAAACAAGTGAATCTCTTTCAATCAAGTTATAGGAGCTCATGTATTATCTAATTGACCTAATCAAATTTTAGCAAAATGAAAAAAATTACGCTTATCCTTGCCCTAGCAACCTTTTTATATGTAGGCAACGTGCTTGCTCAAAGTGGTCTTACTGGAATAAATTATCAGGCAGCTGCCAGAAATAATGATGGAACAGTTTTGGCAAAACAAAATGTAAAAGTGCGCATATCTATCCTTGGCGGAAGTACCAATGGTACAGTTCAATATCTTGAAAACCATGATTTAACCACAAATACATTAGGTTTATTCACTTTGCAAATAGGTAAAGGGACACCCTCTCAAGGAACTTTAGCTGGAGTGCCTTGGCAAAATGCGAATCAATACTTAAGGGTAGAACTAGCCATTGGAGGCGGGAGTTTTACTGATTTGGGTACTACTCAATTAATGAGTGTACCCTATGCTTTATACTCTGCAAACGGAACGCCTGGCCCAATAGGACCAGTAGGCCCAGCCGGACCAACAGGTGCACAGGGCCCGATAGGATTAAACGGTCCTGCAGGGGCTACGGGGCCGATTGGTTTAACAGGACCCGCTGGACCTATGGGACTGCAGGGCTTGACTGGACCAATTGGCGCACAAGGCCCAGTTGGTGCAATAGGACCCGCCGGCCCACAAGGACCTATTGGCATTCAGGGACCGATTGGTGCAACAGGCGCAAAAGGAACGCAAGGACCAATTGGACTAACCGGACCAGCAGGACCAATTGGGATACAAGGCGTGCCGGGGGCAGCTGGACCTCAAGGAGCGGTTGGTGCAACAGGGCCTGCAGGTCCAATTGGACCACAGGGGATTCCAGGAACCATTACTGCATCACCCGCTGGTGGAGACCTTACTGGAAATTATCCAGATCCAGTTGTATCAAAAATCCAATCAGTTGCGGTTGCCAATACTGCCCCAACTTTAAACCAAGTACTCAAATTTGATGGTACGAATTGGAAACCAGACAATGTTTCTGGCGATGATTTAGGCAACCATACCGCAACCCTTCCGTTAAAATTAAATAATCAGCCTGTTACCAATAATGGCAGTAATGGATTAACATTAGAGGATAATGGTGCTTTAACGCTTAAGACTAGCATAAACAATACTATCAATACAGCCAAATTCGATAATTCAGGAGGCCTTGTACTACCTGGTAAATTTTTAACAGGTACAATTCCAGTAGAAGGACCAGGTACTCGCTTGATGTGGTACCCTAAAAAAGGTGCACTCCGAGTTGGAAATGCTGTTGCAACGGAGTGGGATGATTTGAATATCAAAGACTATTCTTATGCTTTTGGAAATCAGGTAACTGCCAGTGGATATGGCTCTGTTGCTTTTGGCGACCAAGTTAAAGTATTATCAACAGTTGGCGTAGGATTTGGTTCTGCCGTCACAGTTACTGGAACTGCGGGTTTTTCTGCAGGAGCGAGCAATACTGTTGGTGGATTTTGTGGGGTGGCTCTAGGTTATACCACTATAGCAAATGGTCAAGGTTCTGTTGCTATTGGTTACAGAGTAGAATCTCTGGAAGATTATGCCGTGGCTATTGGCTACAGAGGCTTAGCTAGACACGAGGGTGCGTTGGTATTGTCTGATGCATCTAGTTTGAGTGGAAACCGTGCGGATTATACTACTTCAAGTGCTGCCAACCAGTTTACCGCTCGTTATGCTGGTGGTTTTAGGTTATTTACAAACGATGATATGAATGTAGGTGTTTCTTTAACTCCTGGAGACAACTCGTGGAATATCATATCCGACTCCACCAAAAAAGAAAGATTTATATCATCTAACGGCGAAGAAATGTTACTAAAATTAAGACCTATGAGATTGGGATCCTGGAACTATAAAGTTCAGCGTGGTGCAAATCACCGCCACTATGGCCCAATGGCACAAGATTTTTATGCAGCTTTTGGTAAAGACAAATATGGAACAATTGGTAGCGATACAACCATCGCCCAGGCAGATATGGAAGGTGTTTTAATGATCATGGTTAAAGCCCTTGAAAAAAGAACTGCCGAACAATCGGTAGAAATTGCCAAACTAAAAACGCAGAATCAAGAGCTTGCATTATTACTTTCAGAGACAAAAAAAGCAAATGAGGAATGGAACCAGCTGAAAACGCTTTTAAGCAAGCAATTGGAAACGAAAGAATTAAGCGAAAAACTAAAAGCAATTAATAGTGAACCAAGAAAGAACAAGCCAGAAATAGCTAAGAGTAAATAGCCAATTCTACTTGAAACAAAAACAGCCGCCTGATTAAAATCAAGCGGCTGTTTTTGTTTGGAGCTGAGAAAATGCTTTTAAAATAAGCCTAATTGTCCTTTTTCATCAATTTCTATATCATCTGGATTGGTGATTTCAAAATCAACTTTCTTAATAGGCTTTTCTTCTTTTGGTTTCTCCGATTCTTTAGCTGACTGATTTTTAACCGTATCTGCTTTAGGTTCATTAACTGGTTCTTCAACAGCTTTGGCCTCATCGACTGCCTTTTGAGCCAGTGGCTTTTCCATCACGCTTGGCTTTTCAGCCGTCAAATCAGGCTTACGCTCAAATTTAGGCTTTTGCTTTTCCTGTGTAGACTCGTCACCTTTATTAGGACCTACGTTTTCAGGAGCCGCTTCCTCGTTATCTTCTTTTATCTCCACAGGATTCTCTTCAACCGAAGTTTCATCTTCTCCACTACCCTCATTTTCATTAGCTTCTTCTGCTTCAATTTCAGGCTCTTCTAAAACTACCTTTTGAACATCGTGAGGTGATAAACGATTGCCATTAGCTTTCAAACCTTTTACATCAATCAGGTCGGACAATGTTAAGTCAAGTGTTTCCGGAATTTGTGTCTTGCCTTTCAATACATCAAGCAATACTTTAGCGGCAGGATTTGACGTGAGAAATAACAGCTTGGATTTTGGTTCTTCGCTAATAAAAACGACTTTTTTACCATTCGTCTGTAATTCAAAATTGAAGCGTTTGATGAAATAATTTTGTGCTTTTCCTTCAAAATGAACAGCAGCAAATATCTTATCGGCATCAAACTTCTCAATCAAAATTAGCCCATCATCAAAGTGATTACTAAGTTCAAAAGAGCTTAGCTCGTAATATCCATCTTTATGAACCTGCAAAATTCTGTCATCGCCGTCAAATTCGCCTAGGTACTTACCTCGTCCATCAACATTTAAACGCTTCAGTAAATCATCGTACCAAATTTTTAGTCCTGATAAAGTGGATACCCCTTTGCTTTTCAGAATGATTTTCTTGACCGGATATTTGGAAATAATATTTCCTTGCGAACCACGACCTTTTATGGCAACTTCTGCAAAATCTTGATCAAATTGCAGTTTACGTAACTTTGAATGCGGCTTTAAAGCAACGTTAACCACTTCGGCCTCACCATTTGGATTAGCAGTGAAATATAAAACCTTCGAACCTTTCGAACCCTTAGTTAAATCGTATTCCTTATCACGGGTAACCCCAACAACCGCGAAACGTTTAATGTAAGACGTGCCAGAAGAACCATCTTTATAAACCATATTGTAAATTGTTCGCTCGTCGTTTTTCTTAAAAACCTGCGCATGGATAATCCCCTTGCCAACAAAAGTTTTATCAGCAACCTTAGTAATCATGCATTTTCCATCCTCACGGAAAACAATTACTTCATCAATATCAGAGCAATCGGCAATAAATTCATCCTTACGCAAACCTGTACCAATAAAACCATCCTCGCGGTTCATATACAACTTAACATTCGCCAAGGCCACTTTTGATGCCTCTACCCTATCAAATAAACGGATTTCTGTTTTTCGTTCTCTGCCTTTGCTATACTTATCTTTTAGTTTCTGAAACCAGGCGATGGCATAATCGGTTAGATGTTTCAAGTGATTTTTAACTACTTTGATTTCATCCTCCAGGTTTTTCATCTGCTCATCTGCCTTTTTCACATCAAACCTGGTGATGCTGCTCATCGGTTTATCGATCAGTTTTTTAAAATCCTCTGGTAATATTTCTCGATAGAGCGATGGCTTAAAAGGATCAAAAAGCAAGTGTAAAACTTCAACTACCGTATCAAAGTTGGCCGAATTTTCATATTCAGGATTTTTATACATTCCCTCCTGAATAAATATTTTTAAAAGCGAACTGAAGAAAATTTTCTCCTGCAACTCGTGCAGGCGAATCTCCAATTCTTTTTTCAATAAACTTTTAGTATGCTTTGTATTTTCAATTAAGATATCATTCACACTCATAAAGTGTGGTTTGTCACCTTGAATAATACACGTATTTGGAGAAATGGAAACTTCACAAGCGGTAAAAGCATAAAGTGCATCGATGGTCACATCCGGCGAAATACCCGGTGCTAAATGCACAATAATTTCTACATGAGCCGCTGTACTGTCCTCAATTTTCTTGATTTTTATTTTACCCTTATCATTGGCGGCCAAAATACTATCAATGATGGAACTTGTAGTGGTACTATAAGGAACTTCTGTTATAACCAGTGTCTTTTTATCCTTTTCGGTAATTTTAGCACGAACACGAATTTTTCCACCCCGCTGACCTTCATTATAGTTTGAAAAATCGGCCATTCCACCAGTAAAAAAGTCGGGCAAAATATTAGGCCGAACGCCTTTCAGGGCATCAATGGAGGCATCTAACAATTCGATAAAATTGTGAGGCATCACCTTTGTAGCCAAACCAACTGCAATACCTTCTGCCCCTTGTGCCAATAATAACGGAAATTTCACCGGTAAAGTAATCGGTTCGTTGTTACGTCCATCATAACTTAACTGCCACTCCGTAGTATCAGGATTAAAAACAACTTCATTGGCGAACTTGGATAACCGGGCTTCAATATATCTCGGTGCCGCAGCGCTATCGCCAGTAATCGGATCGCCCCAGTTACCCTGCATGTCAATTAGCAAATCTTTCTGCCCAATCTGCACCATCGCATCTCCGATAGAAGCATCCCCGTGAGGGTGATATTTCATCGTGTTACCAATTACATTCGCTGCTTTATTGAAACGTCCATCGTCCATTTCCTTAAGCGAGTGCATAATACGACGTTGAACAGGCTTTAATCCATCATGAATATGAGGAACTGCCCTGTCCAAAATTACATAAGATGCGTAATCGAGGAACCAATTTTCGTACAAACCGTTAATTGGTGTAATGGTGTGTTTATGCTCTTCGTTTGGATTTAGGTTTTGATCTGATTCTTCACTCATTTATCTACAGAAATTGGCAGCCGTAAATATAATAAAAATGATTGCACAGTGTAAAAACAGGTTATTCACATTTAAGTGCCTAGGAATATCGGCAAGGCAGGCTGTAATTAGGTTAGAAGTACATCAAAACCTGTAAAAAACTCGGTAAATTGTTTGAAGATTACTCAGCAGAATCTGATAAAGCGATAAGTACCGCACCGGCAATCATCACGGTGCCACCAACTACAATTTGCCAGGTGATTTTTTCTTTCAAAAAGATGATGGATAAAACAATAGCAATCACTAACGACGTTCTTTCAATAGTAGCCACATAAGATGCTGGGCCCATTGATAACGCTTTATAAGAAAACAAAGTTGACAATGATGTAAAAACCCCTGCCGAAAGCAGAAATATCCATGCATTTTTTTCGATTCCCTTCCAATCGCTAAAATTGCCCTGGTAAAAAACTACTCCCCAGGTAATGAGTAAAATCAAGACGGCTTGAATGGCAAAAGCCAAGCTGGAATCTACATTTTTTAATCCCGCCTTTGTTAGTACAATTACCAATGCAGCTGATATTGCTGCAAGCATAGCCCATAAAACCCACATAGTTATTTTTGTTTATAGCTTAACAGCAAAAATTCAAAATAGATTGTAACAAAAAACAATAGGCAAAACTTTATTATTTAGGTGATAATGACTTGCACTACGTTGGAAGTTGAAAGTTTAACCTGCGTTGCGCCACGCTCCTGTTTATAATCTCCTATTAACTCATAACTGCGTACTCCTGGAATTTTAACCGGCTGAGTGATCCGAATATAAGCTTGTGGCGTAAATTCATCAGTTTTTTCAAGTGTTACCTTTAAACCATTTTACGATTCTTATGGCCGCCACTCGGTTTATTTGGATGTGACTTTGAAATAAACCTTTCTTGCTCTTACACTACAAATGAACTTTATATTTATCCATGATCTCTTTTAACCTTGGCCAATCGAAAGTGATATCATATTGTTTCGCCAGTCGATCCAAATCACCAGGTTTTGGTCGTTGATTGTTAATAAACAAGTCAGCCAAATCGCTCATATATGCTTCGTGGCCAGCAGGACTGTACAATTCTATAAACTTTACGGTTTCTTTGCCAGTGTTCCAAAAGCTATGAACAATTCCTCGTGGACGTAAATGCCAATCACCAGCTTTTACCTCGAATAACTCATTGCCTACCATAATGGTTAAAACGCCTTGTGTCACTCTACAAATTTCATCGAAAGTTTTATGATAATGTGGCGGGGCGCCCAAATAACCAACAGGTAGTGTAGATTCAGTTATGCCAACATGGCCATCGGTTTGGCTTTTATTAAGTTTAAAACTGATGTCTCCATCACCGATTTTGCCTTTTTTACCAGCATTTTCAGGTACGAAGATAGGTTTCTTAATATCATCAAAAATATCTCATGGCGATTTAATATCGGCAAAAGCTTGAGAAGGCAGTGCAGCTGAACCAATCGAAGATATTGCAAGCAATTGTAACAACCTTCTCCGAGTTAAAATATTGTTCTGTTCATTCTCCATACTGATGATTTTTTTACTAATTTATTGAATATCAGAGAAGAAAAAGCATTTTATAAAGAATAATATTGTGGGTGGGACTTAACCTAACCCAAGAACATCAGCCGAAAAATATAAACCTGATTAAAGCGAAAAGCCCGCAGCGAATAAAAGCATTTTCTGCTTTTATAAAAGCGAGGACTTGCAGCGATAGCAGGGCTAAAATGCCGAAGGATTACAGAACTGCCAATTTCCAAATATTTTTAAGCTTTAGCCCCTAAGCGATCTTCTACAAATGAAAATGGCAACAAACTTTGTACACTGGGCACTTTTAAAACTTCGCCGTTTAAACAGTAAAATATTACTTCAATTGGCGATGCTTGCTTCCTTTCAAACTCGGCCATTACCTGCAAACAACCACCGCAAGAGGTAACTGGCTTCAAAATTTCAAAGGCATCGGTTTGCGCTGTAATGGCCATACTTTCGATCACTGCATCTGGATACGCCGAACCAATGGAAAAGAGTGCAACACGCTCGGCACATAAACCAGAAGGATAGGCCAGATTTTCCTGGTTGCTGCCCAATATTATTTCACCAGAAGCCAAACGGATAGCGGTTCCTACCCGGAATTTTGAATAAGGGGAATACGAACTTGCCAACGCTTTCTCCGCGTTTTCACAAAGTATGGCATCTTGCTCATTTAATTCACTAACTCCATTGTACTGTTCGAAGGTTATATTAAGATTTAATAATTTCATTTTTAATACTTTAATAAATCGCCAGTGTTAAATTTTTATAGCGGGCGAACAATTTAGTTTAATTTTTGTAGTATTTATAAATAACTGCCTTAAATTTAATTTTAATGGCATGCTTTTGGCATTTAACAACCACCAAACACATTCGCTTTGAATAAATACGTACGTAAAAGTTTAAAAATTTTGCTTTGGGTAATTGCATCTATCATCATTTTGGTGGTGGCTGTTGCCCTTTCGCTCAACATTCCTGCAGTGCAAAATTTTGTTAAGGGAAAAGCTATTGATTACCTTAAAACGAAAACAAAGACTGAAGTTAGCCTTGAAAGTATTAAAATCGCATTACCCAAAGATGTGGTTTTGAACAAGTTTTATATCGAAGATTTAAAAGGTGATACTTTGTTATATGCTGAAAAACTAGCCGTTGATATTAGTTTATTTAAACTATTGGACAATACTGTTGAGATTAACAGTGTTGAGCTAAAAAACATACGGGCTAACGTTAAAAGGATTGCGCCAGACACAACTTTTAACTTTTCTTTTTTAGTTGATGCTTTTATGAGCGATCAAAAAAAACCTGAAGAAAAGGTGGATAAGGATACCACATCTACTATGAAATTTTCTGTTGATAAGGTTTCTTTTGAAGATATAGGCATTAATTACCGTGATGATGTAGCGGGTAACGATGCCAAAATTTACCTTGGCGCATTTAAGGCAAAACTAAAAACTTTCGATTTAGCTGGCCAACATTACGTAATTCGCGATTTGGCACTGAATAATACATCGCTTAGATATTTACAGCAAAAACCTTTGGTAGAACTGGTCCAACATGTTACCAATAGTGTAGATAGCAGCCAAAAGGAAACTGGAAAACTGCCATTGATTGAGGTGGAAAAATTTGCTTTCAACAATGTAAAAGTGAATTACGACGATCAGATTTCTACTACGAAAGCAGTAGCTGATGTTAACGAATTGGGCCTGGTTAACCTTAAAGTTGATTTAACGAATAGTAAATATTCGGTAGAAGATGCCAAGTTAAATAAATCGAATATTCTTTTTGCTTTTAAACCTGCTCCAAGTAACGATTTAAAGAAGGTTAAAGACACCGTTGTTGCTGAAAAATCGGCGCTCGGCCTGATGATTAAAAACATTAGCCTGGCTGATAATAATGTGCAATTTGACAACCTAGGTGCAAAAGCTGCGCCGAAAGGAATGGATTTTAATCATTTAAAAATTACTGGTTTAAATTTTGGCGCTGGCGACGTAAGTTACAGTGCCGATGGCATTAAGGCCAATGTTAAAAATGGTTCGCTAAAGGAGAAAAGTGGCTTTGCTTTGAATGAGTTAAAAGGAAACGCTGTCTATAACGACAAGCAAATTAAGCTAAGCAACTTTGTTTTAAAAACACCAAATACCACCATTGAAAATGCTACGGAACTGAACTTCACTTCGATGGATGATTTAACTAAACATCCGGAAAGAGTGAAACTAGCATTAAGCTTAAAAAACACAACCATCGGACTAAAAGATGCGGGTTATTTTAGTGATGCCATCCCAGCGAATTACCGCAATGAAAAAATAAAAATAAATGCAGATGTGAATGGCTATTTAAATAACCTTAACATTCCTCGCCTGCAAATCACCGGATTAAAAAATACACAAATCGATATTAGCGGAACGGCTAAAGGTTTGCCCGACATAAATAAAACTTTCCTTGATTTAAATATTAAAAAGCTCTATGTTACCAAGAGTGATATTTTAGTTGCCGTACCAAAAAAATCCCTTCCACCTACAATCGAATTGCCAAATGTGATTAATGCCAATGGTAAATTTAAAGGTTCGATAACGGATTTTAACACCAACATGAATATTCAAACTGATATGGGAGGTGCAATTTTAACTGCAGCAATGAATGGACCAAAAGGGAGAGAGCGTTATAAAGCTGATGTTTCTTTGAACAATTTTAATGTTGGCCGCTTGTTAAAGATGCAACCAAAATTAGGACGAATAACGGTTAAAGCAAATGTGGCTGGAACGGGGCTTGATCCTAAAAAAATAAATGCCAAATTTAACGCCCGGGTACTAAACGCCTACTACAATAAATATACTTACCGAAACTTAAATCTGGCAGGAACTTATGCTAATCAGAATGTTACCATTAAAGGTAACATGCCAGATAGCAACGCAAATTTTGTTCTGGATGCCAAAGCAAATCTGGCGGGGAAATATCCTGCGGTAAAGGCCAATTTGAACTTAAAACAGTTAAATCTTCAGGCCCTTAACTTTAGTCCGACGTTGTTAAGCGCTGCTGGTTTAATAAAAGTTGATTTAGAAACTGCCGATGCAGATTATTTAAATGGTTCGGTAGATATTACAGGCTTACAGTTGGCTAAAGATGCGCAAAGAATTAATGTTGATACCATTTCAGTTCGGGCAAAATCGACAGCTACAGAAAACGAGCTTTCGTTGAAGTCGGAAATTATATCGGCAAAAATTGATGGGAAGTACGAGCTGACAAAAATCGGTAGTGCATTCATTAACGAAATCAACAAATATTATTCTTTTGGGCAGGTAACTAAAATTCCCGATCAAAGAATGCGGTTCGCTGTTCAAATTTACGATTCGAAATTACTGAAACAGTTTGTTCCAGAGCTGAGTGTTTTCAAGCAATCGCAGTTTTATGGTTTAATTGATACCCAGAAAGATAGTTTACAGATTAAAGGAAATTTCCCGCAGGTGGTATATGGAGATTTTAAAATTGATACTACTTCAATCAACATCAATAACGAAAACAATAAGCTCGATTATGCCCTAAGGGTGAAGAGTTTACAAAGTCCTTCCATTGCCTTGTTCAATACCGAAATAAGCGGTGAAGCACTAAACAACTTATTAGGTGTTAATATCTTCCTTCGGGATAGACAATTGAAAGATAAATATGTAATTGGCGGTAATTTTCAATCTATAAACAAAGATTTTAAGTTTACCCTTGATCCGCAGAAACTTTTATTGGATTATCAAAAGTGGGTGGTATCGCAAGATAATTTTATTCAATTCGGTCAATCCGGAATATTAGTTAATCAGTTTGCGATTAGCAATAGTGGTCAGTCGCTATCAATAAACAGTAATCCAACTCAGCCTAATGCACCTTTAAGTGTTGAGTTTAAAGATTTTCAACTGGAAACTTTAACGAAATTCGCAGAAACGGATACTACTTTAGTTGGAGGCCGTTTAAATGGAACTGCCAATGTGAAAGATTTGGCATCGACGCCAAAATTTGAAGCGAACTTAACGATAGATCAGCTCCGTTACCAGAAAGACCAACTTGGGACTTTGCGTGTGGCTGTTAACAACAATACACAAAATGCCTTTGAAGTTAATGTGGCTTTAGCAGGCGTTCACGATTTACGAGTGAATGGATTTTATTACACCGCCCCTCAAAGCGCCTTAGATTTAACGGTGAACATTGATAAAATTGAGATGAAAAATATCGAGAGTTTATCTCAAGGGCAGCTGAAAAATGGTACGGGAACACTAACTGGTGCACTAACAGTTAAAGGGGAATTAACTGCTCCAAAAATATTAGGCGATTTAACCTTTAACAACGCTGGAATAAATGTGGCTTATGTAAATTCCTATTTCCGTATGCCGAACGAGAAGATATCTTTTACCAATGAGGGCATTGCCTTTAATAACTTTACATTGATCGATTCTTTGAACCAGAAAGCAACCATTAATGGAAAGGTTTTAACTACAGATTATAAAAATTATCGCTTTGGTCTGGATATCAGAATGAATAATTTCCGGGCAATTAATTCTACTGCTGCTGATAATGAGATGATTTATGGTACGGTTTATCTAACCAGCGACATTAAAGTTCGTGGAGATTTAAATCAGCCAGATGTAAACATGAATATCACTGTAAATAAAGGCACTAAGTTTTTCTTTGCTTTGCCTTCGAGTGATCCATCAATCATTGATCAGGATGGAATTGTTCAGTTTATTGATGCAGATGCACCGCCTTTTAACGGTCAGAAAGCACTCAAGGTAGATAGCATTAGCAAATCGCCAATAAAGGGAATAAACCTAGTTGCTGCAGTGAAAATAGATCCTGAAGCAGAATTAAATGTAGTTGTCGATCCATCAAATGGTGATGCGCTTAATATCAAGGGAGATGCGGATTTGAATGCAACCATGGATCCAAGCGGAAAAATAAGCTTAACCGGACGTTACGAGGTGGTGGATGGTTCTTACAATTTATCTGTTGGACCATTAGGTAAAAAGGAATTCCGAATCGTGAAAGGTAGTACAATCATTTGGACAGGCGAACCAACTTCGGCTAATGCCAACTTAACGGCAATGTATGAAGTTAACGCTGCTCCAATTGATTTGCTTAACCAACCCGATTTAGTACAGGCCAAAACCAAAATTCCATTTCAAGTTTATTTAATGATGAAAGGTGAATTATTAAAACCTACTATTTCATTCAGAATTGATTTACCTGAAAATGAAAGAGCTACAGAAATCGGGAGCTTGTCTTATACCCGACTTCAAAACGTTAATCGTGATGAAAGCGAACTAAATAAACAGGTTTTTGCTTTATTAGCACTCAATCGGTTCATTGCTAATAATCCATTCCAAAGCTTGTCTGGCGGTGGTGGTGGTGTTTCTACCCTTGCCCGATCGAGCGTGAGTAAATTATTAACAGAACAATTAAATAATTTAACTTCGGATTTAATTCAAGGGGTTGATTTAAACTTTGGTGTAAATTCATCAGAAGATTATTCTACCGGATCTCTGCAGCAAAAAACGGACTTGGAAATTGGTTTATCTAAAAAATTATTGAACGATAGGCTAACTGTTACCGTTGGAAGTTCATTTGCATTGGAAGGACCACAAGCACCAGGAGAAAAATCTACCGATATTGCGGGTAATGTAAATGTAGAATATGCCTTATCTGCCGATGGAAGGTACCGTTTAAGAGCTTACAGACGCAACCAAAACGATGTAATTGTACAAGGACAGATTATTGAAACCGGATTAGGTTTTACTTTAGTGGTTGATTACAACAAATTCAGAGAAATTTTCCAGAAAAAACGCAATAGAAGAACAAGAAACATTGAACAGAAAGCACAAAATGAGAAAACTAACTAGACCTATTTTATTTGTATTGGCCTGTTTAGTTTATGCAGGTTGCAGTAGTACGAAATCCTTAAAACCTGGACAAATTTTATATACGGGAGCAGATGTGATCATCAACCCAGATTCAGCAGGAAAAATTGATGATGAGAAACAAGTTAAGGCTGATTTAAAAACTAAAACCCGACCCCGCCCAAATAACAAACTTAAACTGGCTATCTACAACTTTGCTGGTGAACCTAAAAAACCTAAAGGTTTAAGAAACTGGATCAGGAAAAAAGGTGAGCCGCCGGTACTTTTGAGTGAAGTTAAATTGAAATACAATAACGATGTATTAACCAGCTATTTATTGAGTGAAGGCTACCTTCAAGCAGCTGTAACCGGAGATACAGTTGTTAAAGATAAAAAAGGAAAGGCAATTTATACTGCTGTTACTGGCGAGAGGTATAAAATTAATAAAATCACTTTTCCGCCTGACTCTGGCGTGTTAACTAAAATCATTAATGCCAATAAAGATAAAACGCTGTTAAAAGTTGGAGACTTTTATGATTTAGATGTTTATAAAAACGAGCGAATCAGAATTGATAACGACTTAAAAGAAAATGGATACTTCTATTTCAGTCCTGATTACTTGATTATGCAGGTTGATAGCACGATCGGCAAAAACCTGGTAAATGTTACCGTTAAGGTTAAAGATATTGCTCCAGACGCGGCGTTGAAGCCCTATACTATAAAAAATATTAAAATTTATCCGAATTACTCGATCCGTAGAGATAGCACACTTCGTAAATTGAAGCCTTTGGAATATCATGATTTCAATATTTACGATGACCGCAATACCTTCAAGCCCAGATTATTTGATCGATTGGTTTTCTTTCAAAAAGGGGAAGTATATAACCGCAAAGACCATAACCAATCCTTAAACAGGATGGTAAATATCGGTGCCTTTCAAGATGTTAGAGCTGAATTTTTACCGGTAGATAGCTTCAAGAATAATGAACTCGATTTGAATATTTATTTAACACCGCTAAAGAAAAATTCACTTACCTTCTCAGTAACGGGGACCAGTAAATCGAACAATTTCGTAGGTTCTGAAGTAAAGGTTACGCAAACTACAAGAAACCTTTTTAGGGGGGCTGAGCAATTGGATGTGAGCGTGAGTGGTGGTTTTGAAACGCAAACCAGAGGTACTTCATTAGGTAAAAATTCACTGTCTCTTACAGCTGAAGGAAAGTTGACCTTTCCAAGGTTTATTGTGCCGTTTTATAAGCCCAATAGTACAACAGCCTTTATCCCCAAAACAATTGCTTCATTGTCTTACCAGATGTTGAACCGAGGATCAGAATATACATTGCATGCTTTTAAAGGAGAGTTTGGCTATAATTTCAAAGAAAATCAATACAAAGAACATAATTTTAACCCAATTTCGGTAAGTTATGTTTCAACAACATTTCCATCTGATACAACAAGAGATCGGTTATTTGCTGAAAACCCTTTACTTAGAACAACATTAGAGAATCAGTTTATCATTGGTAGTAGCTACAACTTTACCTATACCAACCAAATGGAAACCAATCGCAGAAACAACACATTTTTCTATGGTGCGCTAGAAACTGGTGGTAACCTTTGGGGAACATTTGTTCCAAAAGATGAGCAAGGCAAACGTTCTATTTTCAACGTTCCTTTATCGCAATTTGTGAGATTAGAAGCAGACTTAAGAGATTACTACAAAGTGACCAGAAATGTAACCTGGGCAAATAGATTGAATTTAGGTTACGGTTATGCTTATGGAAATAGTACCTCACTCCCATTTGTTAGACAGTTTTTTGCTGGTGGAAGTAACGACATCAGGGCATTTCCGGCCAGAACCTTAGGTCCCGGAACATATAAAGTACCAGATGATGCCATTTTTGCTGATCAAGGTGGCGACATCAAATTAATGCTGAATTCGGAACTGAGATTTAAAATTGTAAGTATTTTATATGGCGCCTTATTTGTTGATGCTGGAAATATTTGGTTACGCAAAGAGGATATGGGCGTTCCTGGAACTTCAAATACCGGCAGGCTAGGTTCGGAATTTAAATTAAAAAATGTGCTTAACGAATTAGCTGTGGGTACCGGAGCAGGATTGCGTGTTGATGCTTCAATTTTTGTAGTTCGCCTGGATGTAGCATTTCCTGTTCGTAAACCGTATCTTGCAGAAGGTCAGCGCTGGGTGTTTGATGATATCGCATTTGGAAATAAGGACTGGCGCAGACAAAATTTAATTTTTAATATCGGGATTGGTTATCCTTTTTAACTTTTTAAATGAGATTAATCAAAAAAATCAAACAGTTTTTTATTGCACTTTATCATCTTTTTATAGCAGCTGGGAAGGGTTTTGCTGAAGATAGAATCACTAAATTAAGTGCTTCTTTAGCATATTATACCATTTTCTCCCTCACCCCACTAATCATCATTGTTTTATCTGCCGCAACCTTGTTTTTCGGTGATAAAATGAATACAGAAACCAGGAATAAGTTTTTTGCGCAAGTAAACGATATGGTTGGCCCCGATGCGGCGATGCAAATTCAAGGCTTTGTTGAACACGCTAACAAAAGCGGTCAATCTTCGATAGGACTAATCATCGGAATTGCAACCTTAATTGTTGGTTCGACAGCTATATTTATTGAAATTCAAGACAGTATCAATATGATCTGGAAGGTAAAAGCAATCCCGAAAAAAGGCTGGCTAAAAATGATTACCAACAGACTACTCTCCTTTTCTTTAATCGTTTCGATGGGATTTTTATTACTGGTTTCATTAGTTGTAAATAGTGTGGTAGTAGGCTTGGGCGATAAACTCATTTCATTGTTATCAAAAACTGAAATAGATAAAGTTGTTCCTGTGGCTGATGATACCATGGCATTAATCATTTATATTTTGAATAACGTGATTACTTTGGCCGCGGTAACTGCAGTATTTACGGTAATTTTCAAGGTTTTACCAGATGTGATCATCAAATGGAAATCGGCTATTATCGGCGCACTATTTACTGCAGTACTCTTCAGTTTAGGAAAGTACTTAATTGGCATTTATATCGAAAAAGGAAATCCAGGCTCTGCATTTGGTGCGGCCAGTTCCATTATTGTAATTTTACTTTGGATCTATTACACCTCTATTATTTTATATTTTGGTGCAGAATTTACCCAGGCTTACGCCGAAAAATATGATGGCGGAATTGCACCTAGTAAATATGCTGTTTTTACGAAAATTACCATAGTAGAAAAAAAGGTGGATATACTGCCTCCCCAACACCCTGAAGATACAGTTGATGAACCGGAAAAGAAGAGTCTTTAGTCTTTAGTCTTTAGTCTTTAGTCTTTAGTGCAAATCTTCTTTGATAGAATTTGTTTGTTATTTGCGAATATATTTCAGAATTTTCTCTAATAATTCTTGCTCTAAAAATGGTTTGAGCACCAACTCATCCATGCCAGAAGCAAGGTACTTTTTGCGATCTTCCTGCATTACATTTGCCGTAACACCCAGTATTGATACGGATCTTTTGTTCATGTCTTCGCAGCTTCTAATTTTTTGAGTGAGTTCTATTCCACCCATTTCAGGCATTTGGATATCTGTTAATACCAAATCGTAATCATTTTCATTAAACAATTCTAACGCTTCCCTCCCATTATAGGCGGCATCAAAAGTAACTTTATATTTCTTTAGAATGGTACTGGCAAGCAAAATGTTCAGCATATTATCGTCGGCCAGAAGGACTCTTTTTCCTGCCAAGATTTGAAGTTCGACATCCCAGTTAGATACTGGTAAATCTTGGCTAATAGGTTTATTTGTAATTTGATATGGCAACTCAAATGAAAAAGTAGAACCTTTTCGTTCAACGCTTTTTACATCGATAGTTCCGCCCTGAAACTCTACAATTTTTTTGCAAATGGCTAAACCAAGCCCTGTACCCTGTTGCTTTTCTTTAGTAGAGGCATAATAAACTTGTGCAAACTCATCGAAAATAATTTTTTGGTCAACAGGGTTTATACCCATCCCCGTATCAACAATACTAACCTTTAAGCTTGTATTGTTTCTTTCAAGATGCTCGAGACTTGCGTTTAAACTTACTTTTCCTTCTGCCGTAAATTTTATTGCATTGCTTAATAAATTCATTACTACCTGCTTCAACCTCAACGGATCGCCCAAAATGTACAGGTTTTTATCAATATCCATATTCATAACAAAGCCGATTTTCTTTTTATCAGCTTGGATTTTCATGCTATCAAAAACATCTTGAATAGCCACAAAGGGAGAAAATGGAACACTTTCTAGAGTAACTTTTCCTGTTTCATATTTCGAAAAATCAAGTATATCGTTCACCACATCAAGTAGCATTACAGACGAATTTCTGATGGCGCCAACCTGCTCCTTCTGTTCGGCTTGTAATTCAACCTGCGTTAGCTGTTCAGAGAAACCAACAATTGAGTTCAGCGGGGTTCTGATCTCGTGGCTCATATTGGCTAAAAACCTACTTTTCGAAAGGGCATATAATGCGGCCTTATTGCTATAATCAATTAATGCCGTTTCATTTCTATAAAATTTATAAACCATGTAAAAAACGAATAGCAGTAAGCCTCCAGCCAAAGCAAGTAAAACCCAGGTAAATTTATCCAGGTTTTCTACCGTGCTAAACGCTGTTACACTAATAACTTGTTGTACAGATGAATAATAATCCTTCTCTGTGGATTTGTATTTCTTCAGCCCATCAACAATTGTCGAAATCAAGAGGTGATTTACATCGAGCAACTGTTTTTCCTTGTCTTTAAGTTTTTTATTGGTACGATAAAGTTTTAAATAGTAATCGTTAATGGCTTTAAGTTGCAATTTGTTGTATGCCAAATTGAGTGAGGAGGTATCGGCAGTAATAATGGTTTTAATAAATGTTGATTTAGAACTGTCGACACTATTTTTACCCTTATCATTTATGGCGGCAATAATTCGTCCGAAAAATTTCTTCTTTGGCTGTGCGGCAACACTTGGTTTTATCGTATCAATTTTTACAATGCTTTTGAATTGCCTTGCGGTAAAAAGTTTGCTCTGAGGATTTATCTTTTCTACGTCTTTATCTACCTCAACTGAAAAATTAATTAAGCTATCAGAAAGCCTTTTAAGCTGAATAAATTGGGCGGTACGAAGCTTTTTTTGAAGAATGAGTTGATCAAAGTTATCGGAACTAAAAGCTCTTTCGCTATTATTCTGTTTCTCTATTGTATCCATGATTAAGGAAATTTCCTTAATCTCTTTTACGAACTGTTTGTAATAGCTTCTCTCTCCACTAACAACATACATTCTACAGCTATTTTCTGCATTGTACAATTTAAAAATACAGCTATCTAGTTTTGTAAAATCACTTTGTACCTGAGCAATTTTATTTACCGATTTTAAGAGTGGTATTTTTGAGAAATTAACGAATAAACCTGCTGTTATTCCGAAAATGACTAAGATTAAAAATACGACTATTAAATACTTTCCTGCTGAACTTTTAGTGGGTTTCAATTTCGTTGATTTAATTTTTGCGATTACATCAACGCCGAATTTTATGCTACTTCATCAATAATTTTAGGTTCTTCCTGTACCTCGTCTTTTTCTACACGCAGATTTCTAATGATGTGTTGCTGCCTATCGGGAGTGTTTTTGCCCATATAATACTCCAGCAAACTTTTAATGGTTTGATCTTTCAAAATAACAGGATCTAGCCTAATATCTTTTCCAATAAACAAACCAAACTCATCAGGAGAAATTTCTCCTAATCCTTTAAAACGGGTTATTTCAGGTTTATTTCCTAATTTTTCGATAGCATTTCGGCGCTCTTCATCACTATAACAATAAATGGTTTCTTTTTTATTTCGAACCCTAAACAATGGGGTTTGTAAAATGTAAACATGTCCTGCTTTTACTAAATCAGGGAAAAACTGGAGAAAGAAAGTCATCATTAACAATCTGATGTGCATGCCATCCACATCCGCATCAGTAGCGATAACGATGTTGTTGTAATGCAAACCATCTAAACCATCTTCAATATTTAAAGCATGTTGTAAAAGGTTAAACTCTTCGTTCTCATAAACCACCTTTTTGGTGAGCTCATAACAGTTAAGCGGTTTACCCTTCAAGCTGAAAACGGCCTGACAATCTACATCCCGGGATTTGGTAATCGAACCCGATGCTGAATCTCCTTCAGTGATAAATAAGGTAGTTTCATATCGCTTCTCATGCGTAGAATTGAAATGAACCTTACAATCGCGAAGTTTTTTATTATGTAACGAAGCTTTCTTCGCTCTGTCATTTGCCAGCTTTTTGATTCCGGCAATATCTTTTCGCTCTCTTTCTGATTGATTGATTCTCTTTAAGAGCGCATCGGCTACATCCGGATTTTTGTGTAGATAATCATCAAGCTCTTTTTTAACAAAATCATTGATAAATGTTGCTACTGAAGGTCCTTCAGGCCCCATATTTTGAGAGCCTAACTTCGTTTTGGTTTGCGATTCGAAAACCGGTTCCTGCACACGAACGGAAATTGCCGCAATGATTGATGAACGAACATCGGCAGCATCGAATTCCTTTTTGAAAAACTCTCTAACGGTTTTCACCACCGCTGCCCTAAAAGCAGCCTGGTGTGTTCCACCTTGTGTAGTATGTTGTCCGTTTACAAAAGAGTGGTAATCTTCGCCATATTGCTGACCATGTGTCATCGCAATTTCGATATCGTTACCGATCATGTGAATAATCGGGTAACGGATTTCTTCAGGCTTATTGAATTTAGAAAGCAAATCATAAAGACCTCTCTCTGAAAAATATTTCTGGTTATTGAAATTGATGGTTAAACCCGTGTTAAGGAACACATAATTCCAAACCATGCTCTCTACGAAGTCGGGAATGTAGTGGTAATTTCTGAAAATAGTTTCATCGGGATAAAACGTTATGGCAGTACCGTTTCGCTGAGTAGTATCTATAACAGGTTGTTCATTTACAATTTCACCTTTAGAAAATTCTACTTTTTTAGTTTTCCCATCACGGTAAGATTGTACAGTAAAACTGGTAGATAAAGCATTCACTGCTTTTGTTCCCACGCCATTTAAACCAACCGATTTTTGAAAGGCGTTACTATCGTATTTTCCGCCAGTATTAATCTTGCTTACACAATCTATAACTTTCCCAAGGGGGATGCCACGTCCATAATCGCGGACGTTTATTTTTTGCTCAGAAACTGTAATTTCAATGGTTTTTCCAGTTCCCATCACAAACTCATCAATTGAGTTATCGACAATTTCCTTCAATAAAACATAAATACCATCATCTTGCGCAGAGCCATCACCAAGCTTACCAATATACATACCGGGGCGTAGTCTGATGTGTTCTTTCCAGTCTAATGAGCGAATGCTGTCGTCGTTATAAATTACTTCTGCCATAAATTTTGTTATTTGTTACCAGATTGATTGAACTTTGCACAACGCAAAGCAGCCATACCGAGGGATGGTTCGGAGCAAGCTTTAACAGTCAACATGATAAGTATTTAGGGATGATTTGATATCGAGTTTTTACGAGTTAAACGTTGTTTGACTTCGCAAATCTCTAATAGCAAAAATTATTATACAATAATAGATTTATTCTGCGAGGCTAGCAAAAGAAAATTTCAACAAAACAAACGACTAAAATGTAGGAGTTAAAATGAATAATAGGTGAACACTCAAATCCATTTTCAGATCTCAAATCATACATCTTCTATCCAGCCTATTTACCTATCTTCACCCCATTATTTTATTACTCCCTAATGCAACAAAAAAAGCAACTTTCGCTCTTCGATTTATCCATGATTGTGGTTAGTTTGGTCATCGGAATGGGCATCTTCCGGACGCCTGTAAACGTGGCTACAAAAGCGCAAATACCCGAATTATTTTATCTGGCTTGGTTTATTGGCGGGTTTGTAGCCTTTTGTGGTGCATTAACTTACGCCGAAATCGGTTCCCGTTACCCCGTAACCGGTGGCTACTACAAAATTTTCTCGCAAGCCTATCATCCTTCAATTGCATTTGCTATTAATTGCATTGTGCTTATTTCCAGTGCTGCATCGGTTGCGGCAATCTCAATAATTGGTGCAGAATACTTAAGCAAAATTGTGTTACCTACAGAAATGCAGAATGAAACTTATCGTGTAGCCATTGCCATCGCCACTATTTTAATATTTTACCTCATTAACCTGCTCGGCTTAAAAGCCAGTTCTAAAACTCAAAATGTTTTAACAGTTATCAAAATCGGCTTAATCTTAACCTTAATTTGTGCGGTATTTTTTGGCGGACAAACCCAGGATGTTGCTCCGGTTTTCAAAACAAGCAGTGGTGTATTACCAAGTTGGCAAGATTACGGCAAGGCTTTAGGGCTTTGCCTCATAGCGGTTTCATTTTCATACGCTGGATATGCACAAACCATTAATTTTGGTGGCGAAGTGAAAGACGCCAAGAAGATCATTCCGCGATCTATTATCATCGGCTTAACCATAATCGTAGCACTTTACTTCATCCTTAACTATGTTTATGTTAAAGTTATCGGTTTTGAAGAACTGAAAACCGCAGAAAGTATTGCAGCAATTTTGGCTTCGAAAATATTTGGCCCGGCGGGTTTCAAAATGCTTTCGGTTATCATTTTCATTTCCGTGATGGGTTATGTAAATGTAAACCTGCTAAGCAACCCGAGGGCAATGTTTGCTATGGGCGAAGAAGGTGCTTTGCCACGCTTTTTCAGTAAGATGAACAAAAAAACCGAGGTGATTACCTGGAGCTTAACTATTTTTACGGTAGTGGCAGTGGTGATCATTTTTTACGCCAAAACATTCGATAAGATTTTAAACTACACCATTTTTCTTGAAAGCATAAGTATGGCAAGTTCTGCAGCAACGATTTTTATCCTTCGAAAGCGAACTGCAAATCTGGATAAGAAAACCATTTATACTGTTCCATTATATCCTGTTTTGCCCATCATATTTATTGCTGCTTATACCTTTGTAGCGTTTAGTATTTATGCCGATGACCCAAATGCTGCATTAAATGGACTTTATATCTTTATAGGATTTTTAGTAATCTATTTCATATCGAGATTGTTCAACAAGAAATAAATTGAAATCTTTTTAAAACTTCTAACCTTCTGATGGTTAATTTATCGCATAAAAATCGATATTAATGATGTTAAGAACGGTCGACCTTGCGAGGCACGAAGCAATCTCATTTGATAAAAAGATACCATAAATGAGATTGTGCCAAAAGCATTCCTCTGGAGCTTCAATCGATGACAAATCCATTTCGCGTGCCTTCCGCAGGAAGGGTATTTCATAGGCTGCAGATTCTTCGTGCCTCAGAATGACAGCTTATTTAAGATTGTGGCATTTGAAAAGCACCTAAGCTTCCGTTGGGTATAAATGTGATTTTAAAACCTTTATTAAATGATTTGTTTGGCGCTTTACCGTAAAATAATTAAGTTACCCTGCATAAAACAAACCTAATTGTAGTGAATAGGAAAATAAATCTTCATTCCTACTTGAGCGTAGGGAAATGACGAATAAATAATCTAGTTTTAACCAAATTAATGAATAAAACACTCTCGCTAAAACAAGAAATTGCTTACGCCGCCGGTATGATTGGTTGGAGCACAATGACGAATATCATCATTGTGATGCTGCCCTATTTTTATCTGCCACCAAGTAACGCTGGCTTACCGCCATTGGTACCGCAGCTTGTTTTTTTAGGGTTGTTCAATATCTTATCCATTATTGCCGCTTCCGGAAGATTGGTTGATGCAGTTTTCGATCCCTTTATTGCTTCTAAAAGCGATGCAAGCACAAACCCGAAGGGCAGAAGGATGCCCTTTATGAAATGGGCCATTATACCAGCAATCATTTTCTGTGGACTAGTTTTCTACCCAATACAAAAAAGTGAAAGTTTACACAATGCCTGGTGGCTAACCATAACACTTTGTTTATTTTTCGTTTCAGTCACCACTTACATTATTCCGTATAACGCCTTATTGGCTGAGGTAACGAATACCCCGAGACAAAAAGTGAAATTATCCAGCTACCAGCAAGTCGGCTTTGTGATCGGAATTATTCTATCTGCCTGTACCAATAATTTTGCTGATCTGGTTCAGCAGCATTTTGCAATTGCAAACCGAAGCGAGGCTGTGCAAATAGCCATTTGGGGTTTATGTATTTTATCAGGATTGGTGATGTTATTGCCTGTTTTCTTTATTAACGAAAAAGATTTTTCGGTAGCTAAACCTACACACATTCAACTTTGGCCTGCGATTAAAAATACCTTTAAAAACAGCAATTTCAAATATTACCTCGTTTCAGATTTTGCTTTTTATACGGCTTTGAGCATTATCTCAAGCGGATTATTATTCTTCTGTACCGTTTTACTGGGCTTGCCAGAATCAGAAGGCGGAAAATTCATGGGTGCCATGGTGATGGCTTCTTTACTTTTTTATCCCGTTGTTAATTTCGGATCAGCAAAAATTGGCAAAAAACCATTTGTTCTTTTAGCATTTGTTGTTTTATGCTTAATCTTTGTAACGATCTTCTTTTTGGGTAAACTACCGCTATTACCTCGTACGCAACTTTATATTTTAGTCCTTTCTGCTTCCTTTCCGTTGGCGGCATTAGGGATTTTACCCAACGCCATTTTGGCTGATATTGCTCAAAAAGATACCTTGGAAACTGGTGAAAACCATGAAGGGATGTTCTTTGCAGTGAAGTACCTGTTTGTAAAACTAGGGCAAACGCTTGGAATAGCCATTTTTGCCATGCTGACTATCTATGGAAAAGATCCAGGAAATGATTTCGGTTTACGCTTAAATGGAATTGTAGGTTTTGGACTCTGTTTAATCGCTTTAATTTGCTTTAGCAGGTTTAAGGAAGAGAAATGATTGAATTAGAGGATGATTGAATGATAGAATAAACCATCCTAAAGTCATTCAATCCGTCCGACTCGTCCATTCAAAATTAGTTGCTCTTCGCTGATTGAATCATTTAACAATTCATAGATTCGAAATTCACTCCTTCAATCATTTTAATTTACCTATCTTTGCAGCGAAGCAGGAATAAGGGCTTGCCATTCTGAATGGCATATTCTCTCCGCAAGTTAGTCCTTCAACAATTGATCGTTCTAGCTTCTTCGATAAATATTACAGAAAAAAACACATGTTATTCAAAGAATTAAACCTCATTGAGCCAATTTTAAAGGCCCTTGAGAAAGAAGGTTATACTCAACCTACGCCAATACAGGAGCAATCCATACCCACAATATTAAAAGGAAAAGATTTATTAGGTTGCGCACAAACCGGAACGGGTAAAACCGCGGCTTTTGCCATCCCAATGTTGCAATTATTGCACGAAAAACATATCAATACTAAAGCAACTAAAAATATAAAAGCTTTAGTTTTAACTCCTACGCGTGAGCTTGCGATTCAAATTGAAGAAAGTTTTAAAGCTTACGGAAGCAACCTTAATTTACGCAGACTGGTTATTTTTGGTGGTGTAAACCAACACTCGCAAGTAGAAGCTTTACGTAAAGGTGTTGATATTTTAGTGGCTACCCCAGGCCGTTTGTTGGATTTAATGAACCAGGGTTTCATCAGTTTAAATACGATAGAACTTTTCGTTTTGGATGAGGCTGACCGTATGTTGGATATGGGTTTCATCCACGATGTGAAAAAAGTGGTGGCTAAATTGCCTGCAAAGCGCCAGACCTTATTTTTCTCGGCTACGATGCCTGATGAAATTCAAAAATTGGCGAATACCATTTTATCTAGTCCGACAAAAGTGGAGGTTACACCAGTATCTTCTACCGCTGAAACCATTAACCAATCGATTTATTTTGTAGATAAGCCGGATAAAAAGAAACTTTTAATTCATTTGTTGGAAGACAAAGCGATTGAGACAGCTTTGGTATTTACCCGTACAAAACATGGTGCAGATCGTATTGTGAAAGATTTAGCCCATGCTGGAATTAAAGCTGCTGCCATTCATGGGAATAAATCGCAAAATGCTCGTCAAAGGGCTTTAACTGATTTTAAAGATAGAAAAATCCGCGTTTTAGTGGCTACTGATATTGCTGCCCGCGGTATTGATATTGATCAGTTATCTCACGTTTTTAACTACGAATTACCCAATATTCCTGAATCTTATGTACACAGAATCGGCCGTACTGGTCGTGCGGGTGCAAATGGTATTGCGATTTCATTCTGCGATGCCGAAGAGAATGAGTATTTATTAGATATTCAAAAATTGATTAAAATTACGTTACCTGTTGTGGATAACCACCCTTACCCATTAACCTGGGAAAGTATGCTGGCAAAAAACCAGGTTAAACGCAAGCCACAAGCACAATCGAAAGGTGGCGGTGGTGGCAAAAGAGGTGGCGGTGATGGAAACATGAGCGGCAAACCTCGTAATGCCAGTAACAACCGTAGGTTCGGCGGAAATAGAAATAAGGCTAAAGCATAGTTTAAGCTGAAAGAACAAAGCAAAAAAGCTAAAGCCTTTCTTGTCAATTACATAATAAAACCCGGGTTGTAAATTATAGCTCGGGTTTTGTTTTTTATCCGTCGGCTGAAGCCGGACGGCAATGAATAGGCAAATTGCAAAATATCCGACACAAACGGTCGTCCTTGCGAGGCACGAAGCAATCTTAATGCGTTCGCTATGAAGCTCATAGTTGTAGGATTGCTTCTTTCCCAAAATGACGAAGCGCATAAGAACCTTGAGTTGAGTTTGCAATTCTTTTTTTATCCGTCGGCTGAAGCCGGACGGCAATGAATAGGCAAATTGCAAAATACTCGACACAAACGGTCGTCCTTGCGAAGTACGCAAGGAATCTTAATGCGTTCGCTATGAACCCCACAATTGTAGGATTGCTTCTTTCCCAAACTGACGAAGCGCATAAAAAACCCTGAGTTGAGTTTGCAATTCTTTTATTTCCGTCGGCTGAAGCCGGACGGCAATGAATAGGCAAATTGCAAAATACCCAAAACACAAACGGTCGTCCTTGCGAGGTACGAAGCAATCTTAATGCGTTCGCTATGAAACCCATAGTTTTAGGATTGCTTCGTACCTCAAAATGACGAAGCGCATAAAAAACCCTGAGTTGAAAACTCAACTCAGGGTTATCTTTTTGAAACTGTATAAAGCTTTAAGCTTTCCTCTTAATTAAACCACCACATTAATAATCTTGCCTTTTACGAAGATGATTTTTTTAGGTGCTTTGCCATCTAAAAATTTCTGGAAGTGCTCATCTGCTAATAAAATAGATTCAACTTCTGGCTGCGCTAACGTTAAA
The DNA here is from genome assembly GCF_979258665.1 of Pedobacter sp. AC163. Classification (NCBI taxonomy): domain Bacteria; kingdom Pseudomonadati; phylum Bacteroidota; class Sphingobacteriia; order Sphingobacteriales; family Sphingobacteriaceae; genus Pedobacter; species Pedobacter sp. AC163. The sequence goes on from NZ_OZ409872.1 coordinate 2,067,732, forward strand.
CTCAAATTTAGATTCATCTTCATTTTACCATTGATAGAAACAGGATATGCAAATTCATCCTCTACTAAATGTTCTGGATTGAAAATCGGGAATTCCGTGTAAGACAAGCTACCTGCTTCATTACCCAATTGAATCCAAAGTTCTTCGCAAATGTGTGGCGCATAAGGCGACAAAATAATCACCATATCTTGTAAGATGCTCCGTTTGTTGCATTTTAAATCCGTTAACTCATTTACCGCAATCATGAAACTGGAAACAGATGTATTGAAAGAGAAACGTTCAATATCATCCTGAACTTTCTTAATGATTTTATGAAGCGATTTCAGTTCGGCTTTGGTCGGTTCAGCATCCGAAACAGCAAACTCCCAGGCTTCATTGTGGAATAATCTCCAGAATTTGCGCAAAAACTTAAATACGCCTTCAATACCGTTTGTATTCCAGGGTTTGCTTTGCTCCAGCGGACCTAAAAACATCTCATACATACGCAACGTATCAGCTCCGTAACGCTCAATCAAATCATCTGGATTAACTACATTGAATTTTGATTTAGACATTTTCTCGACTTCAACACCACAAGTATATTTTCCACCTTCAAGAATAAACTCAGCATTAGCATACTCTTCCCTCCAGGCTTTGAATCTATTTAAATCTAGCGTATCGTTTTCTACGATGTTAACATCAACATGTAATGCTGATGTTTTATATTCTTTTCTTAGTCCCGCAGAAACGTAAGTGTTAGTTGGCTTGCCATCGGCATCATTAATTCTATATACAAAATTACTTCTACCTTGAATCATCCCTTGGTTGATCAATTTTTTGAAAGGTTCTTCCTCCATGGTATAACCTAAATCTTTCAAAAATTTGTTCCAGAAACGACTGTATAATAAGTGGCCGGTTGCGTGTTCTGAACCACCAATGTACAAATCTACATCCTTCCAGTATTCAATAGCCTCTTTTGAAGCGAAGTCAGCATTGTTATTGGCATCCATGTAACGGTACCAGTACCAGCTACTTCCTGCCCAACCCGGCATGGTGCTTAATTCATAATGTCCGCCCTCCTTCGGGCTCCATCCTTCAGCTCTTGCTAAAGGTGGTTCACCGGTTTCGGTAGGTAAATATTTATCAATTTCGGGTAGGATTAAAGGCAATTCTTCTTCCTTAATCAAGTATGGCAAACCATCTTTGAAGTAAACCGGAATTGGCTCTCCCCAATAACGTTGGCGACCAAAAATCGCATCACGCTGGCGAAAATTAACTTTCGCTTTACCCACTTTTTCTACTTCTAACCAGTTATTTAAAAACGGAACAGCTTCTTTATAAGTCAACCCGTTAATAAAACCTGAGTTAATATACTTGCCCTCTTTAGTTGGGTCAGCTTGTATTTCAATATCCTGCTGACGGTCCAAAATCTGAATAATTGGCAAGTTGAAGTGCGTTGCAAATAACCAATCGCGTTGATCGCCACTTGGCACACCCATTACCGCACCGGTTCCATAACCGGCAAGTACGTAATCGGCAATCCACAATTGAACGCGTTCGCCATTTACCGGGTTAATCACATAAGTACCAGTAAAAGCACCTGAAACCGTTTTTGTATCCGCCATGCGGTCTAATTCCGATTTCTTTTTGGTTTGAGATATATAATTCTCGATATCTTGTTTTTGTGCTGCCGTAGTTAGTTCGGCAACCCATTCGTGTTCTGGCGCCAATACCAAATAGGAAACGCCGAAAATAGTATCTACACGAGTGGTAAAAACTTCAATTTGTTTATCGCTGCCTTCCACCTGGAACTTCACACTCGCACCAACGCTTTTACCGATCCAGTTGCGCTGCATTTCCTTAATAGGTTCAGGCCAGTCGATAGTATCTAAACCTTGCAAAAGCCTATCCGAGTAAGCCGTGATTCTCATGCTCCACTGCATCATTTTCTTTTGCTCAACAGGAAATCCGCCACGCTCAGAAAAACCATCTTTCACTTCATCATTTGCCAAAACTGTTCCTAAAGCCGGGCACCAGTTTACGGTACTTTCTCTCAGGTAAGTCATACGGTATTTTAACAACTCGATTTGTTTTTCCTCATCTGTAAAAGTAGCCCAATCACTCGGTAAGAAAGATTTCACATCATCATCGCAAACTGCCTTTACATCTGCTGTGCCTGAGGCATTGAATTTTTCAATTAAGGTAGTGATGTCTTCTGCGGTATCATTTTCAATGTTATACCATGAATTGAATAACTGCATGAAAATCCATTGCGTCCATTTATAATAAGATGGCTCGCTGGTACGCACTTCGCGACTCCAATCAAAAGAAAAACCAATTTGGTCTAACTGCCGACGGTAAGTGGCAATGTTTGCCTCCGTTGTAATAGCCGGATGCTGACCGGTTTGGATAGCATATTGTTCTGCTGGCAAACCAAATGAATCGTATCCCATTGGATGCAACACATTAAATCCTTTAAGGCGCTTATATCTCGAAAAAATATCTGATGCAATGTAACCCAGCGGATGACCAACATGTAAGCCAGCTCCTGATGGATAAGGAAACATGTCTAACACGTAATATTTTGGTTTCTCAGAATGATTTTCGGCTTTGAATGTTTGATTGTCGGCCCAAAACTTCTGCCACTTTTGTTCTATTTCTTTGAATTGGTAATCCATTGCAAGTTTTAATTTTTAAAGGGGCGAAATTACGGAAATTAAGGGGTTTAGTGAAACATAATTTTAGCTATGGAAACACAGATTTTCACTGAATTAGGATTTACAGGTTTGTTCGATAGATCGTCATTGCGAGGCACGAAGCAATCCACTTTTTCTTTAAAGATTGCTTCGCGCCTCGCAATGACGAAAGACTTAAAAAAATGCGCCACTGATGTAAAACCAATGGCGCAAGCAAATAATCGGGGAATTAAGATTTTTTATCGTGTTAAAGAATAGATTTTAACAACGTTTGTTTTATCAAGTTTAGCAGTAAACTGCAATTGGTTTGTAGTTAGCGCCGTAACTGTGCCATAATAATTGCCTTCAGCAAAAGAAATATTCAACTTGTTATCAACGATAACATAATTGCCAATGGTTCTGTTTCCTTTAATACTTTGTTCTACCTGATCGTCATTATCTGCTTTGAAATCCATATAGTCGCCGCTTAAGCCAATAATTGGAACATTAACTTTACTTGGATCTGCCAGCGCATCAGCAGCTGTGTAGCCAGATACCTCTATCTTCGCGATGCTCCATCTACCAGTAATACGAGCTTTAACAGACTCATCGTCTTTCTTACACGAAAATAGAACAGAGGTAAATACAATAATTAAACCGAGCAGGGTAATTTGTCTTTTCATTTGAATTTTAATTGGGTTATTAAGATAACGGCCTTTGAACAAATTTCGTACCGCACTGTTAAAATCATCAAAATTTTTAAGGTATTTCCCAAACTAAATATTGGCCTGTGCCGTTAATGATGATTATATTGGTGTTTATCAGGTATAATTTATATTTTCGCAAAAACAAAAGAAAAATACATGGAAGAATTCGAAGTAAGTGACGCATCTAAGAAAACCAAAACCGTATATATCTCTACTATTATTAGTATTGCATTGGTTTTATTAATGCTCGGACTGCTTGGGTTGGTACTTGTACATGCCAAAAACCTATCAAACTATGTTAAAGAAAACATAGTTTTAAATATCATTGTAGATGAGGGTGCGAAAGAGGCGGATGTTTTGGCTTTCCAAAAAGAGTTAAATGCAAATAAAGCGGTTAAACAAACCCAATACGTAAACAAAGAGCTTGCAGCCAGAAATCTTACTCAGGATTTAGGCGAGGATTTTGTAAACTTTTTAGGCTACAATCCTTTAACATCAACCTTTGATGTGTATTTGAAAGCAGAATACGCAAATAACAAAAGTATAGAGGGGTTGAAAGCTTCTATTTCAAAAAACCCCGTGGTTAAAGAGGTTGTTTATCAAAGCTCTTTAATTGACATGGTAAACAAAAATATCAATACCATTGGATTGATTATTTTGGCTTTTGCAGCACTACTTTTAGTCATTTCTATTGCACTGATAAACAACACGATACGACTAGCTATTTATTCTCAAAGATTTTTAATCAAAAGTATGCAGCTAGTTGGTGCAACGAAAAATTTTATTCGACGTCCTTTCTTATTATTTGCTGCATTACATGGTTTAATAGCAGCGTTCATTGCAATCATTATTTTATTGGCTACTTTAATATATGCCAGAAAAGAAGTGCCCGAAATTATCATTTTAAACAATTACAAAGAATTTGGTTTTGTATTTGTTGCATTAGTAATTATAGGCATATTTATAACAGGCATTAGTACCTGGTTTGCAGTGAGCAGATATTTACGTTTAAAATCTTATAACCTTTACAGATAATGGCATTAGAGAAAAAAACAAATCCGATTGCAAAGGATGTGAAAAACGAGTTGGTTTTTACGAAAAAGAATTATCAATTGTTGTTAATTAGTATGGCTATTGTAGCTCTTGGCTTCATTTTAATGATGGGCACAACAGGCGACATTTACGATTTTAGAAGAACATTACTTGCTCCTTTAGTGGTATTATTTGGTTTTGCCTTCGGCATTTACGCTATTTTAAAAAAATAATTTGGCATAGCTAGCGCATTTTTTTAACTTTAATTGATGACAACAACTAATTTGCAAATCGAGATAAATTCTCTGCCCATGAATCTTAGGCAGGAGGTTGCAGACTTTGTTGAATTTCTGAAATCAAAAAACAAAAATACATCGAGGCCAGAATCACGTGAATTTGGGTTTGCAAAAGGCAAAATAAAACTATCGGATGATTTTGACGAACCTTTAGAAATGTTTGCTGATTATATCTAAATGGCTTTTCTTTTAGATACACACGCATTTCTCTGGTTTGTGGCAGGCGACAAACAATTGCCTTTATCTATTAAATCCGAACTCATTGACATCAATCAACCTTGTTTTTTAAGCATTGCATCTCTCTGGGAAATAGCCATCAAAAAGCAAATTGGCAAACTAGAATTAAATATCGGTTTTAATGAATTATTTCGGTTTGCCGAGCGAAATCAGATCGAAATCATTTCTATTAATGAAACTCATCTTTCTACACTCCTAGATTTAGAATTCATCAACAATGACCCTTTTGATAGAATTATTGTCTCGCAAGCTATTGCTGAAGATTTAGTTTTAATCTCGAAAGATCATAAATTAAAAAAATACAAAATAAAATTAAGGTGGGAATAATCCACTATTAAACCTATGAACGACTATTATCAAGCCATAATTCTAGCAATAATTGAAGGATTAACTGAATTCTTACCCGTATCGAGTACGGGCCACATGATTATCGGTTCTTCATTTATGGGCATCGCAAGCGATCCGTTTGTGAAATTATTTACAGTAGCCATTCAATTGGGTGCTATTTTATCGGTTGTGGTACTATATTTTAAAAGATTTTTTAAATCGATCAATTTTTACATTAAACTTCTAGTGGCCTTCATACCGGCGGCAATATTTGGTTTATTATTAAGCAAAAAAATCGATGAGCTTTTGGAAAGTCCGATGGCTGTAGGCATTTCACTTTTAATTGGCGGTGTAATTCTTTTGTTTGTAGATAAATGGTTTAACAAGCCAACATTTAACGAAGAAGAAGATGTAACTTATCTTACTGCTTTGAAAATTGGTTTCTTTCAATGCATTGCTATGATTCCTGGAGTTTCTCGCTCAGGAGCGACAATTGTTGGTGGTATGACTCAGAAACTAAGTAGAAAATTGGCAGCAGAATTCTCATTCTTTTTAGCGGTGCCTACGATGTTTGCTGCAACTGCTAAGAAGCTCTTGGATTTTTATCAAGATCCTAAAAATATCATTACTCCAAAACAAATTAACTTTCTCATAGTTGGAAATATTATTGCTTTTATTGTGGCGTTATTGGCTATAAAAAGTTTTATTGGCTATTTAAATAAACACGGTTTCAAAATGTTTGGCTGGTATAGAATTGTTGCGGGTTTAATCATCATCATCCTGCTAATGACTGGCCATAACTTAGAAATAATTTAATCTGTATCTTTGCGCAAAAAAAGATTTGTGAGTACAGAAAATTCAAAGTTTAAAGATTTCAATTTTGCAGAAGGCGAACTGCTTCTAATAAATAAGCCTTACAAGTGGACATCCTTTGATGTAGTTGGCAAGATTCGTAATTCTTTAAAGCCTCTAAAACTTAAGGTTGGCCATGCCGGCACTTTAGATCCATTAGCTACAGGCCTGCTCATTATCTGCACTGGCAAATTAACCAAGCAAATAGATACCTTTCAGGCAGAAGAAAAGGAATATACCGGCACCATGATTTTGGGTGCTACCACCCCATCTTTTGATATGGAAACTGCGGTTGATGAAACTTTCGACATTAGCAAAATTACTGAAGATGAAATCTACGCAGCCTGTAAGCCGTTTATTGGCGATATAGAACAATATCCACCAGCACATTCAGCGGTAAAAGTTAATGGCGAACGTTTATACGTAAAAGCAAGGTTAGGCGAAGAAGTAGAATTGCGAAAACGTTTTGTTACCGTTCCTGAGTTTGAAATTACCCGTATCGAACTACCAGAAATAGATTTCAGAATTGTTTGCAGTAAAGGAACGTACATCCGTTCACTCGTTTCCGATTTCGGGAAACAGCTCAACAATGGCGCCTATTTATCAAAACTCACGCGTACCCGTAGTGGAAACTTTTTGCTTTCCGATTCATTTGAGGTTTTAGAACTCGTTAATTATATTCGCAGTAAGAAGGAAGAGCCAAAAACCGAATCTCAACTATGAACAACATTAAAAATCGAAACACCAGATTTGTAAAAGAATTCTTTTTAATTGTTGCTGGTGTAACTTCAGCCTGTTTTGGTTTGAAAAGCTTTTTAATGCCAAACGAATTTATTGATGGCGGCGTAACAGGTATTTCACTGTTAGTAAGCACCTTAACCAAATGGAATTTATCTTACCTCATTGCCATCATTAACATTCCTTTCGTAATTTTAGGATACAAACAAATAGGTAAGGGTTTTGCTATTAAAACTGCCATTGCCATTGCAACATTGGCCGTAGCATTGATTGTAGTTCCTTTCCAACCCATTACCCACGATAAATTATTGATTGCATTTTTTGGCGGTTTGTTTCTAGGCGGAGGAATTGGTTTGGCTATGAGAGGCGGTTGCGTAATTGATGGTACGGAAGTTTTGGCGCTTTACATCAGTAAAAACAGCATTTTAACGGTGGGCAATATCATCCTGATTTTAAACATCATTATCTTTGCATTTGCCGCCTATTTCCTCAACATCGAAACGGCGCTTTACGCCATTTTAACCTACCTCTCTGCATCAAGTACGATCGATTTTATTGTAAATGGTTTGGAGCAGTACACTGGCGTCACCATTATTTCCGAGCACCAGGAAGAAATTAAGGCCTATATTATTAACGATATGAAACGTGGTGTTACTATTTACAAAGGCGAAGGCGGCTATGGCGAAAAGAAAGATCTCGATATCATTTTTACCGTAGTAACGAAGTTAGAAATGAGCAAATTACAATCGGCTATCAGGCAAATCGATGCAGATGCGTTCGTTATTCAGCAACAAATTGCCGATTTAAAGGGCGGTGTAGTAAAACGCCATGCCTTACATTAAAATACAAATAATAATAATTAGGGCATGCCCTCAAGCTGCGCAAGGGGTCGGGCTGTACGCTAAATCCCCGATGTAAAATCGGGGTATACCGCTTCCATCCCTCATGCAAAACCCATAACCATAAAACATTCCCATTGAAAATATACCACAACCTTTCAGACTTTCAAAAACTGGATAATGCCGTAGTTACCATTGGCACTTTTGATGGGGTACATTTCGGCCATCAAAAAATCATCAAACAATTGGTTGCCAAAGCCAAAGCCGACAAGGGTGAAAGTGTTATTTTAACCTTCTTTCCGCATCCAAGAATGATTATCGATCCTGAAAATCAGGATCTGAAAATGATTAATACCATCAACGAGAAAGCAGAAATTTTAAGAAGTTTAGGTGTTGATCATTTAATTATCACCCCTTTTACCAGAGATTTTTCGAATCAAACACCTGATGAGTACATCAAAAATACGCTGGTTGAAAACATCGGAACCAAACACATTATAATTGGATACGATCATCGCTTTGGAAAAGACCGGTCGGGTAACTTAAGCGACTTAAAAGCTGCAGGCATCCATTTTGGTTTTACGGTAGAAGAAATTAAAGAGCAGGATATTCACGATGTTGCAGTGAGTTCGACTAAAATCCGCCAGGCACTTTTAGCCGGCGATGTAAGCTTAGCCGCCGATTACTTAGGTTATCCATTTTCAATTTTCGGCAGAGTAATTAAAGGCGATAAAATTGGCAGAATAATAGGCTTTCCAACAGCAAACCTATTTGTAGAGGAAACCTATAAACTTATTCCTGGTGATGGAATCTATGCTGTAACAGTGGAAATAAGTGAGGAGTTTGAAGAAGGAAGTGTAGATTCAGAAAGCAGACTCCGGACTTCGGACTCCAGACTTCGGACTTTCAAAGGCATGGCTTACATCGGCCAGCGGCCCACCATAAATGGAATGACCAGAAATATCGAGGTTAACATCTTTGATTTCGATCAGGAAATTTACGGACAGGATATCAAAATGAACTTCCTTAAATTTTTACGCCATGATGTAAAGTTTACAGGGCTTGAAGCATTAACATTACAACTTCATCAAGACAAAGAAGCTACACTCGCATTTTTTGCATCATCTGCAACACATTTAAAAAAATAAATCCTCCAAAAAAGGCCTCAATTCGTTATATTAGCGGCAATGAGGCTTTTTTACATCATCATATTCTTTTGTATACCTTGTTATTTTGTGAGTGCCGCATCACAAATAAAAACAGGTTATGTTGTAATTAAATCCACGCCTACAAGTTTTCAGCCTTATCATAGTCAGGTTAAATTCCATCAGCAAACGGCAATGGAAAACGAAAGTATTGAAAAGGACCTCCTCAACAATTACCAGCATCAAAATTTCACCGGCATACTATCGCTATTATTTTTCACTACTATTTTTTTGAAGTTCTATTTTTCTATTTCCAAAAAAATAGTACAAACTATCAGGCAAAATTATTGGTATTCGTTTAAAATGCTTTACCCAAAACATGTATTTTGGTAATTAAGTTGGCAATTCGTAAAAACCGAAAGTCCAATTTATTTAAATTTTAAATTACCATCATTATCAATGCATTTACCAGACTTAATAGCCGATTTAGGATTAATACTCGCCGCAGCAGGAATAACAACGCTCATATTTAAAAAAATAAAACAACCCTTAGTACTAGGTTACATCCTGGCGGGACTATTGGTTGGCCCACATCTCGATTTTTTTCCTTCAGTAACTGATACAAAAAGTATCAACATTTGGGGAGAAATTGGAGTAATATTCTTGCTGTTTAGTTTGGGGTTAGAATTCAGTTTCAAAAAACTGGTAAAGGTTGGCGGCTCGGCTTCCATTACAGCTGTTGTAGAAGTTGTTTTTATGTTGCTCATTGGTTTCGCCGCCGGCAAGTTAATGGGCTGGAAAACGATGGACAGTATATTTTTAGGCGGTATACTTTCTGTTTCATCAACCACAATTATTATCAGGGCATTTGAAGAACTCGGTGTAAAGCACAAAAAGTTTGCTGGTTTAGTTTTCGGTGTGCTGATTGTAGAAGATTTAGTGGCCATTCTATTGTTGGTGTTATTATCAACCTTAGCAGTAAGCCAGCAATTTGCAGGAAGCGAAATGCTCATTTCAATTTTAAAACTTGCATTTTTCCTGGTGCTTTGGTTTTTAGGCGGAATCTTCCTCATTCCAACATTTTTAAAGGCCACCAGAAAATTAATGAATGATGAAACGATGCTAGTAGTTTCATTGGCACTTTGCTTAATCATGGTTTTGCTTGCAGTTAAAGTGGGCTTTTCTCCAGCTTTAGGGGCCTTTATTATGGGCTCAATTTTAGCAGAAACAACACAGGCAGAGAAAATAGAGCATCTCACAAAATCAGTTAAAGATTTATTCGCAGCGGTGTTTTTTGTATCTGTAGGCATGCTCATTGATCCAAAAATTTTGGTTGATTATGCTTTGCCAATTGTTATCGTAACCCTGGCTACCATTTTGGGTAAGTTTTTAAGCTCAAGTCTTGGCGCATTATTATCTGGTCAGCCGCTCAAAACATCGGTACAGGCCGGAATGAGTTTGGCGCAAATTGGAGAGTTTTCTTTTATCATTGCCACTTTAGGCCTTACGCTTAAAGTAACCAGCGATTTTCTCTATCCTATCGCCGTAGCCGCATCAGCAATTACTACGTTCACAACACCGTATCTCATTAAATTATCAGAACCTTTTTATCAGTTCCTAACACGAATATTGCCAAAGAAATGGATTGATGGGATATCAAGATACAGTTCAAGTACAGCTGGAATCACCACTTTAAGTGACTGGAAAATCCTACTGCGTAGTTATGCGTTTAACACCATTATCCACTCGGTAATTATCATTGCCGTGATCTTTTTAGCTTCGCGATATGTGCAACCGTTTATCGCTAAAAACGTGGTTAATGGTTTAAAGTCTACGATTATCAGTTTAGTTGCATCGTTCATTCTAATGGCTCCGTTTTTATGGGCATTATCCATCAGAAGGATACAGAAAACGGCTTATTCTCATTTGTGGTTAAACAAGAAATATACCCGTGGACCATTAATTGCCATCGAAGTATTTAGAATTGCACTCGGAATATTTTTTGTCGGGTTTTTGATGTATGAATTTTTCGACACCTGGGTTGCCGCAGGAATCGCATTAGCCTTAATTGTGTTGATGATGGTCATATTTTCGCGAAAACTTCAATCCTTCTACAATAAGTTGGAAAAACGTTTCATGCTAAATTTGAATGCGAGAGAAAACCAAAAGCCTGATATTTTACCCTGGGATACCCACTTAACGGAAATTAAGGTATCACCAGAATCGGATGTGGTTGGAAAAACGCTTTCAGAACTGATGATTAGGGAAAAGTATGGGGTAAATATTGCCTTAATTGAACGTGGTAGAAACAACATTCCAACGCCTGGCCGCGATGAGAGACTTTACCCGAATGATAATTTATTGTTGATTGGAGCTGACGATCAGCTTGCCTCAGTAAAAGCACTCCTTGATGTGGATATACCGCATCAGGAAGAAGAAAAATCTTTCCCCGATAAGGAAATGACATTGCAGAAGGTGGTTGTCAATACTGATTCACCGGTGTATGGCTTAAGTATTAGAAATGCTGGCATCCGTGAAAAAGCACAAGCATTAATTGTTGGCATTGAGCGGGGTACCGAGCGAATTTTAAATCCTTCATCCGATTTCATATTTGATAACGGAGACGTCATTTGGATTGTAGGGAACAATAAGAAAATCAAGGAGGTAATATAATAATCCCAGGTCAACAGTTTTAGTTTAGAGCACAGTTGATTATTTATGACATTATTTTTTTGCTTGGAACTGCCGACTCCAGACTGAGGACTTTTTTATATATTCGTGTATAACCTAACCTATGAAAGTTGATAGAGAAAAGAGTGAGTTTTTAGACGATATGATTGAACAGTGGCAAACCACTGGCTTAATTACTGAAGATACTGGCAGCAAACTTCGCAAAAGCTATGAGGCTAAAAATTTCGATTGGTTGCGTTTAGCGCAGTATGCTTTTTGGGTTGCCCTTGCTTGTGGGTTTATTGCACTCGGTTCATTATTAATAGATAATTCCATCCTCAACTATCTTAAAAGGGTTTACAACACACCGAATATTGTTATTGCAATTGTTTCAGGAGGTTTGGCCGCCTGGCTTTACATGCTAGGATTTAGAAGAAAAAAGAAAGTGGCTCATTTAAAGTTTAGCAATGAGGCCATCGTATTTTCAGCGATATTGCTCACAGCTAATGCCGTTGCCTATTTCGGGAAGGCAATGGACAATGGCTCTGGAAATTTTTCAATTTTAATCTTAATCTCCGTTTTTATTTATGGGGGCTTGGGGTACTTTTTCAATTCCCGGCTCATCTGGGTTTTCGCATTAATCTCTTTAGGGGCCTGGTTCGGAACAGAAACTGGTTATTTAAGCCGTTGGAATTATTATTTCCTGGGGATGAATTACCCTTTGCGTTTCGTTGTTTTTGGAGCGGTTTTAACCGCCGCATCTTTTATCATGAAAGCAGTACCCAAAACACAACATTTCTTCCAGGCAACTTACATTGCCGGAATGGTTTACTTATTTATCTCACTTTGGGCATTATCCGTTTTCGGGAATTTTGCCAGCTTAGAAGAATGGTATTCGGTAAGGCAATTGAGTTTATTTTATTGGGCGTTAATTTCGGCAATAGTTTGTGTAGCAAGCACCCTATTTGGCTTAAAATATCATGATGATATTGCCCGTGAATTCGGGATCACCTTTTTATTCATTAACCTTTACACCCGTTATTTCGAATACTTCTGGGATAGCTGGCATAAAGCATTGTTCTTCTCGGTACTTGCAGCATCTTTTTGGTTAATCGGCAGGAAGGCAGAGAAAATTTGGAACGTTGAGTTTTTGAAATAGGAATAAATACGGGTTATACTCAAAAAACCAATTCTACGGCTTGTTAAGTAATTCGCAGCGCAAAGACTGTGATAATCGGGTCAAGGTGGTCCCTCCCATACTACCTGTCTATCGCAGGCAGGCAATCTTTTGATTTAAGTTTGGTGAAGATGAAAGTTTGAGTTATCAAAAGGATTTTAGTTATGTCGGGGCTATTTAACTTAATTCAGAACTATTTTGGTGGTTTTATGCACATACGTTGTATTTAAACCCGACATAAACGAACACGGAACGCAGTGAAGTAAAGTGTTTGGCGGGACTGAAAGCCGCCATTAAAAACAGCGCTTTCATTTCCAAACTATTAAATCTACATTGAAAGAAATCCAGAAATACTCCAAGATCATTACGGGTAACTTGGCAATGAAATAGTTTCCTTTACAACAAAATTACCAATTGCTTAACAACTAAATAACCAGCCAATACATATAAAAATATGGCGATCGATTTATTGATGATCAGGCTGCTTAGCGCAAATTTTTCTTGAATAAAAGTGGCAAAATGCGCATAAACATATAATGCTACCGCAGAACCTACCCCAGAACCTAAGCTAAAAATAATCAGCGAAAGGTAATCGGTTTCAATCCATTCGTGCAAAATTACATAGTTGCCAAAAAACAGCCAGAAAGGAATTTGTACTGGATTTAAAACACCTAGTATTAATCCGTAAAGTACACTACCACTGCGCTTATCCTCTTTTTTATTGCTGGTAATAGGTACTTTTTTTCTGTTTACCCATGTGATTGTACCCATGGTGATAAACATCAAAATCATAAAGCAATCTACTAATGTTCCTAATCTTACTTCACTTACGGCCTCATTAGGATTGATGTCGCTCATTGCCCAGCGGGCAAAACGCATCATTCCAAAGGTAAAAAATACTTCTACGCATGAGAAAGAAAGGATGAAATACCAAACCTGGCGCATGCCTTTATTAATGGCAAGTTGCGCAACCGTGAGGTTAATATTACCAGGAGGGATATACCCCATGGCGTTGAGGAGAATGCCTATGAAAAAGGTGAGAAAAAGCATTGCCGAAATTATGGATTTAAATTCAAATGCGATGCTAAATATTTCCCTGTATAGGAAGTCTTTTCTTTCACCAAATCTTCAGGGATACCCTCAAAAACAACTTTACCCCCACCATCTCCACCTTCCGGACCGATATCGATCACCCAATCGGCACACTTAATCATATCCATATTGTGCTCAATCACTAGGATAGTATTTCCCTGCTCAATCAACGTATTTAAAGCCTTTAATAGCTTTTTAATATCGTGGAAGTGTAAACCCGTAGTGGGCTCATCAAATATGAATAGTGTTTTGCTGGCGTTATTCCCTTTGATTAGAAATGAAGCCAGTTTAATCCGCTGGGCTTCTCCACCTGATAAGGTATTAGATGATTGGCCTAAATGAACGTAACCCAAACCAACATCAACCAAAGGATTTAATTTATTGAGAATTTTAGGTTCATCTTTAAAGAAATCCACAGCTTCATCGATAGTCATATCCAGTATCTCAGAGACGTTTTTCTCCTTGTAAACTACATCCAAAACCTGCTGCTTAAACCGTTTTCCTCCGCAAGCCTCGCATGGCAAATAAATATCTGCCATAAATTGCATTTCGATTTTCACCTCACCCTCACCCTGGCAAACATCGCAACGGCCACCTTCTACATTGAAAGAAAATGCTGCTGGCTTTAATCCAGCTGCTTTTGCCGATGCCAAACCAGAAAATAAAGCACGGATATCATCCCAGGCCTTTACATAGGTTACCGGGTTAGAACGGCTTGAACGACCAATTGGATTTTGATCGACCATTTCTACGGCACTGATCAAGTCATAATTACCAAAAATACCATCGTAAGCTCCGGTTTGTTCACCAGCATAATTTCCAATGGCTTTCTGCAAAGCAGGATATAAAATCTTTTTAACCAAACTGGTTTTACCCGAACCTGAAACTCCACTAACAGCAGTGAAAACGCCCAAAGGAAATTTAACATCGATGTTTTGAAGGTTGTTTTCTCTTGCACCTTTTATAAGGATATGATCTTTCCACTTCCGGCGCTTTTCTGGGATGGCGATTTTTTCTACCCCTGATAAATAGCGTCCGGTTAAACTGTTTTTATCTTTTAATATTTCTTCGTAATTCCCGCTGAAAACAAGGTTACCGCCGTGGGTTCCCGCTTCCGGACCGATGTCGATAATATAATCGGCAGCCCGCATCATTTCTTCTTCATGCTCCACAACTAAAACAGTATTGCCAACGTTTCTGAGGGAAATTAATACTTCAATCAGTTTATTTGTATCTCGTGGATGCAAACCAATACTTGGCTCATCCAAAACATAAATAGAACCAACTAAACTACTTCCCAAAGAAGTTGCTAAATTGATTCTTTGCGATTCTCCTCCTGATAAGGTATTTGATAAGCGATTTAATGTTAAATAACCTAAACCAACATTATTTAAATACAGAAACCGGTTATCAATTTCGGCTAGTAAACGTTTAGCCACCTTAGCATCGGTAGCGTTTAATTTCAACTCATTGAAGAAAACTAAAGCTTTCGCTAATGGCATTAAAACCACATCGATAATCGATTTTTCTGCAATCTTTACATAAGATGCATCCTTGCGCAAACGTGATCCTTTACATTCTGGGCAAGTGGTTTTCCCGCGGTAGCGAGACAACATTACCCGGTATTGAATTTTATAGGTCTGCTCTTCCAGCTCCTTAAAAAAAGCATCAAGGCCAGCAAAATATTTATTTCCAGTCCACAGTAAACGTTGCTCCTTCTCAGTTAGCTGACTGAAAGGACGATGTATAGGAAAATCGAATTTTGAAGAAGCTTTAATAAAGTTCTGCAACCAAACACTCATCTTCTCTCCTCTCCATGGCGCTATGGCATTATCAAAAACGCTTTTGCTCTTATCTGGAATCACCAGATCTTCATCAATACCAATTACGTTTCCATAACCTTCACAGCGTTTACATGCACCATAAGGATTATTAAAAGAGAAAAAATTTGGCGTTGGCTCCTCAAACTTCATTCCGTCAAGCTCGAAGCGATCGCTGAAATGCTTGGTTTTGCCATTAGCCTCAACATAACAATCACCCTTACCTTCAAAAAAAGCAGTTTGAACAGAATCGGCTAAGCGGCTTAAAGTTTCTTCTTCCTGGTTGGTAACTATTCTATCAATTAAAATCTGAACCGTTTTATCATCGGTTAATTCGGCATCTTTGAAATCAGCATCATCTAATACAGATTCAATTTTTAAAATTTTATCTTCAATAAGTACCCGTAAAAAACCCTTTTGCAATAAAATAGCAAGTTCTTCTTTTATCGTGCGGTTGTTATGTGGGTATAGAGGGCAAAAAATTGTTACGGTGGTATCTTCAGGCAAAGCGCTTACATAATCAACCACGGTACTAACCGAATCTTTTTTTACTTCCTTTCCCGAAATGGGAGAAATCGTTTTCCCGATCCTCGAAAAAAGAAGTTTCAAATAATCGTATATTTCTGTGGAGGTACCCACTGTAGATCGAGGATTGGAAGTAATTACCTTTTGCTCAATGGCAATTGCGGGAGCAATACCCTTAATATAATCTACATCAGGTTTATTCATCCTACCCATAAACTGACGAGCATAAGAAGACAAACTTTCTACATATCGGCGTTGTCCTTCTGCGTATAAAGTATCGAAAGCCAGAGAAGATTTTCCCGAACCAGACATGCCAGTAACCACGACCAGTTTATTTTTAGGTATGGCGACATCAATGTTTTTCAGGTTGTGCACACGAGCACCTTTTATAATAATATTTTTATGCGGATCTTTTTCGGCTTCTTTTTTGCTCATGTATGGTTATGATTTTAAATATAACCCATAGAATACTGTTGGGTTTTTAAAACATACAAAAATAAGGTACTGATGCGGTTAATTTATTTTTTAACATTTTATTTTTTGTTTTTTGATAAAAAAATAACTTTCTTTGAATATTAACAACCTCAGAACCAAACTAACACAATCTAAAAAACATAGGAGAGACGCTATAGAAATTAAACTTCTACAAATTAATTTTTAGCAAACAGTACGGGATTTAGTGTAGGTAAACCTATGAATTTACAATCATACAGTGACCAAGACCTTGTAAAGTTATACATTGCAGGGGATGAGAATGGGCTACAAGAACTTTTAAGAAGGCATAAAAGTAAAATTTATACTTCCATCTACTTATTGGTAAAAGACCAATATTTAGCAGAAGATATTTTTCAGGATGCTTTTATAAAAGTAATTAATACGCTTCGTTCGGGAAGATATAATGAGGAGGGCAAGTTTCTGCCTTGGGTGATGCGCATTGCTCATAATTTAGTAATTGATTATTTCAGAAAAGAAAAAAGAACTCCAATCATTACGAGTTCGGATGGGATGGATGTATTTAATATGCTACACTTTTATGACGAAAGTGCAGAGGAAAAAATGTTACGTGATCAAACCCATAAAGATTTGAAAGAGATGATTCATTTACTGCCTGATGAGCAAAAAGAAGTGCTTTTAATGCGCCATTATGCAGATTTGAGTTTCAAAGAAATAGCTGATTTGACAGATGTAAGCATTAATACTGCCCTTGGGCGTATGCGTTATGCATTAAGCAACTTGCGCAAAATGCTTAAAACTAAAGAGATGACTTACAAAGGGTAATAAAAAAGTTACATTAAAAATTTTAGGGCTCGAAATAAAGCATCTGAACTATCGTTAAGTTTATAAACTTATCACATTTAGTTGCTTATGACAAAAACCTCTACATCAAAAAACAATGTAAATTTACCAACCCACAGTATGTTTCAGCCTAAAACTGATATTGAATCTGACGCGGAAATCGACTTATTTTACGATCAAATCAAAAGTAAATTAGATCGTCTGGCTAAAAATCCTCAAGATGAAACCATCAACAAGATTTTAGCATACAGCAAATCGAAGTAAATTTTACACCAGCCTAAAGCTGCCTTTCATAAAAGGCAGCTTTTTTTTTAGCAGGAATTTTAACAATGATGCTGCGAACAGAATTTCTATTTGTTCCTCTCTTAACTTATAGTCTATTTTCTTATCTACTATTTTCCATTTCCTTATTCACTATTTTCTATTCCCTGATTCCCAATTTCCACTTTCCTTTCCCAAACTCCCTTTTTCTTTTTTACATTTCATTAACTCAAAAACACCTACCTTTACATAGTGTAATTTTAACACTAAGCACAGGTATGAATAAGAACTTACTACCACTCACCCTAGGAGGATTAGGCATTGGCATAACAGAGTTTGTGATGATGGGTTTACTACCAGATATTGCAAAAGACCTAAAAGTTACCATTCCACAAGCCGGACATTTGATTTCTGCCTATGCCTTAGGAGTAGTGATTGGTGCGCCCCTATTAATTATGATTGCCGGGAAATATCCACCTAAAAAAATATTAATGGCTTTAATGATCATGTTCACTGCCTTTAATGCATTCTCGGCTTTTGCACCAACTTTCGACACTTTGTTTATTGCCAGATTGCTTTCTGGCTTGCCACATGGGGCATTTTTTGGTGTAGGATCAGTAGTTGCAAGTAGAATTGCCGAAAAAGGTAAGGCGGCTCAGGCGGTTTCATTAATGTTTATGGGTTTAACCATTGCAAATATCTTAGGTGTTCCGCTGGGTACTTTTATAGGTCATAATTTTTCCTGGCGAATTTCATTTGCCGTTGTAGTGCTGGTGGGTCTGGTTACCTTATTAAGCTTAAAACTTTGGCTGCCTGCATTAGAAGCTGCCAAGAACAGAGATTTAAAAGCTGAATTAAGTTTTTTCAAGAAGAGGGAAGCATGGATTATTATCATGATGATCTCAATTGGTACAGGTGGCTTATTTACCTGGTACAGCTACATTGCCCCTTTAATGACAGATGTAGCAGGTTTTTCTGCCGATGCCGTAACGTATATATTAATGCTCGCTGGCGTAGGGATGCTGGTTGGAAATTACATTGGCGGAATATTAGCCGATAAGTTTTCTCCTGCCAAAGCTTCGGCTGCGTTACTTCTGGCTATGGCTGTAACTTTAACTATTGTACATTATATCTCTTTCAGTCAACCCCTGGCTTTAATAATGACTTTTATTACAGGGGCCGTTGCGTTTGCTCTTGCTGCGCCAATCCAAATGTTGATGATACAATCGGCCAAGGGATCTGAAATGCTGGCCGCTTCGGCGAGTCAAGCCAGTTTTAACATTGGGAATGCATTGGGTGCTTTCTTTGGCGGTTTACCTTTGGTTTACGGGTTTGACTATACCTCCCCCGCCTATGTTGGTGCAGCAATGGCTTTGGTCGGTGCATTTTTCGCCATTTGGCTAATCAAAAGCAAAGCCACAAAAGGTGTTGCTTCATCGAAAGAAAAATACGCAATGATGCATTAATCTTTTGGCTCACGAGTAAAAGGATCAATTTCTATATTTGCTCATGCTAAAGAAAGAACGTTATAAACTTTTTGTAGAGCACTTTTCAGCAAAGCAGCCCGATGCAGAAACAGAACTACATTACAATAATCCTTATCAGCTTCTGGTTGCCGTAATTCTTTCGGCTCAGTGCACTGATAAGCGGGTAAATATGGTTACCCCAGCCCTTTTTCAACGATTTCCGAATGCGAAAACACTAGCTGAAACCACTCCAGATATTGTATTTGATTACATCAGAAGTATCAGCTATCCAAATAACAAAGCCAAACATCTTGTAGGTATGGCCAATATTCTGGTAAATGAATTTAATGATGTTGTTCCTTCGGGAATAGATGATTTACAAAAAATGCCGGGAGTTGGACGTAAAACTGCCAATGTAATTGCATCGGTAATTTATAATGCACCGGCAATGGCTGTAGATACTCATGTTTTTCGGGTAGCCAATAGATTGGGATTAACTAATGGCAAAACGCCTCTGGCAGTAGAAAAAGACTTGGTTAAACATCTTCCCCAACATGATATTCACATTGCGCATCATTGGCTAATTCTTCACGGCCGGTATGTTTGCGTAGCCCGAAGTCCGAAATGTGATGTTTGTGAAATTACCTACATGTGCAGGTATTTTGAACGCCTGACGGCGAAAAATGAGCGTGAAAAGCACGAAGCTTAAATTATTTTTCAATTACTATTGACATTAGCTAAAAAACAATTAACTTAGCTAAATATTTTAGTAAATACTTATAAACATTACACGCATATTAGCTCATAATTCAATTATATTTACGAAATCAAATCACAAGAAAATGGCAAGCGCAAACCCCGACAAATTAAAAGCTCTACAGCTTACATTAGATAAATTAGAAAAATCGTATGGTAAAGGTACCATCATGAAACTTGGCGATACGGCTATTGAACCCATAGATTTTATTTCTACAGGATCAATCAGTTTAGACATTGCTTTAGGCATTGGTGGTATTCCGAAGGGAAGAGTAATCGAAATCTATGGCCCGGAATCATCTGGTAAAACGACTTTGGCCACTCATATCATTGCAGAAGCGCAGAAAAAAGGTGGCATAGCTGCTTTTATTGATGCAGAACATGCATTCGACCAGTTTTATGCTAAAAAACTTGGCGTAGATACGGATAACCTGTTAATTTCTCAACCAGACAATGGCGAGCAGGCATTAGAAATTGCTGATAACCTGATTCGCTCGGGAGCAATTGATGTAATCGTGATTGACTCCGTTGCTGCATTGGTTCCAAAAAGTGAAATTGAAGGCGAAATGGGTGACAGTAAAATGGGCTTGCATGCCCGTTTGATGAGTCAGGCATTACGTAAGTTAACTGGTACCATTTCAAAAACTGGCTGCTGCTGTATTTTCATCAACCAATTACGTGATAAAATCGGTGTGATGTTTGGTAACCCAGAGACAACTACTGGTGGTAACGCGTTAAAATTTTATGCTTCAGTACGTTTAGATATTCGCCGTATTTCTCAAATTAAAGATTCTGATGAGGTTTCTGGTAACCGTGTTAAGGTTAAAATTGTTAAAAACAAGGTAGCACCTCCTTTCCGTATTGCAGAGTTTGATGTGATGTTTGGAGAAGGTATTTCGAAAAACGGCGAAATTGTAGATTTAGGTGTTGATTTTGGCATCATCAAGAAAGCAGGCTCTTGGTATTCTTACGGAGATACTAAATTGGGTCAAGGTAGAGATGCCGTTAAGCAACTTTTAAGTGATAACCCAGAATTAGCAGAAGAATTAGAAATTAAAATTAAAGCCGAAGTAACCGGCGATAAATTAGAAGAAAAATAATTTCGATACTCAAAAACATAAAAAGCGCTTTGTTAGACAAAATCTGGCAAAGCGCTTTTTTATGATATCATGGCAATAGTTTTAACCCTGGCTAAAAACTGCGTTAAAATCTTTTGTTACGTATACAATTACCAACAAGGCTGCAACTACCAAAGCACCTAAAATAATTACTCCCCAACTTCCGCTTAATTTATTTTTATCTTTTCTGATCAAATAATATAACAACCCGATAAGTGGTACTGCACAAACAATCCAAAATATTAATGATGCTCCAGTCATAAAAAAGTATAAAGTTAAAAGTATAAAGTCAAATAGTTAGATTAGGATTTGCACGATTTAAGGATAAGGCAAAATAAAATTTCAATCTTAAAATATTTATTCAAAACTACATCCGTGTAATCTAATAATCTGTGTAATCATCTTATTAAAATTCCATTCTCGCTTTCGGCGATACCTCTTGGCCAACAAAGTCGTTAACCAAAAACTTTTGGTATCCGGCAATGGCAATCATTCCGGCATTATCAGTACAATATTGAAATGCAGGAATATAAACTTTCCAGCCCAATTCATCAGCTGTTTGCTGCAAGCCATCTCTTAATCCAGAGTTTGCCGAAACACCACCAGCTATTGCAATCTCATTAATATTAAATTGCTTTGCTGCTTTTTTAAGCTTGGTCAACAATATCTGAACAATGCTATGTTGAACAGATGCACAAATATCATCCAAATTTTCGGTAATAAAATTGGGATTCTCTATCTCTTGCTTTCTGATGAAATAAAGAATGGAGGTTTTGAAACCGCTAAAGCTAAAATTTAAATCAGCTATCTGGGGCTCGGCAAATTTATACGCTTTCGGATTTCCATTTTTAGCATGTTTATCAATTAAAGGACCACCAGGATAAGGCAGCTGCAAAATTTTGGCCGTTTTATCGAAGGCCTCCCCCGCCGCATCATCCAATGTTTCACCTACAATTTCCATATCGAAATAATCCTTCACCAATACAATTTGTGTATGCCCACCCGAAACAGTAAGACACAAGAAAGGGAAATTGGGTTTTGGCTCATCAATAAAATGCGCCAATATGTGCGCATGCATGTGATTGACAGAAATTAAGGGTATATTTAAACCCAATGCAAATGATTTTGCAAAGGAAACACCTACCAAAAGTGAGCCTAACAGGCCGGGACCCTGCGTAAAGGCAACAGCACTAATGTCCTGTTTTGTAACCTGTGCATTTTTTAAAGCTTGCTCAATGGTGGGCACAATATTTTGTTGATGTACCCTAGATGCTAATTCAGGGATTACACCACCATAATTTTCATGAATTGTTTGGTTTGCAATAACATTGGCCGTAATTTTGCCGTTGTTACATATAGCGACTGAAGTGTCATCGCAAGAAGATTCGATAGCAAGTATAACAGACAAATTATTTATTTTTAAGCTGCAAAATTATTAAAAAACTATTTAAAATACTCCTTTGGGTAATTGCATCAATAATTTTGCTGCTGGCGCTTATTATTTTTTCACTACAGTTTAAGCCTGTCCAAACTTATATTGCCCAAAAAGCAGCGGCATATTTGTCAAAAGAGCTCAATACTAAGGTATCAATTAAAAGCCTTTACATCAAACCTTTCAAATCTATCGTATTGGAAGATTTGCTTGTTCTCGATCTTCAAAAAGATACCTTGTTGAGCACTCCAGAGTTCATGGTTGATATTAATCAATTTTCAATCGACAAAAAGATTATTGATATCAATACCATTCAAGTCAATAATGGCCAATTTTTCCTAAAGGATTTCAAAGATAAGTCTTCTAATCTTGATTTCATTATTAACTATTTCGATTCTGGTAAACCTACTGTAAAGAAACCGAAAAGTAAACCTTATGATATCAATATAGGTCGGGTGATTTTAAATAAATTCGCTTTTAGATATAAGAATTTTGCCGCGAAAGATACTGTTCAAGGTAAAAATGTAAATTTCGATAATGTTGATGTTAAAGAATTAAGCGGAATATTTGAAGGACTAGACACCAAAAACCATCTGGTTAAAACCAACATCAAAAACTTAACCCTTCGCGAAAGAAGTGGCTTTTATCTAAAAAATTTAACTGCTGAAACAACTATCGATAGTAACGCGATAGAACTAAAGAAACTGTTATTGGTAACGGAAAATAGCCGCTTAACCGATTACTATCAAATGAAGTTTAAAAGCTATCGGGACTTTAATCATTATGTAGATAGCGTACGAATGAAAGCCATTTTCAAAGAAAGTCATCTTTCCTCCAAAGATGTTGCTTTTTTTGCTCCTGAGTTAAATTCAATGAAAATTGAACTTGATATAGATGGCCAGATTACTGGATTAGTAAATAACCTGAGAGCCAAAAAACTTTCCATTCGATCAGGAAAAGCTACGCACATTAAAGGTGATTTTATCCTTAAAGGTCTTCCGAGATGGAAAGAAACCTTTATGGATTTAAAGATTGAAATGGCTGGTACGAATAAAAAAGATTTAGATGAAGTACTAGCTGGAATTACAGGAAACAAAAAACCGATGATTCCAATTATCGTCAGCAAATTCGGCAATATCAATTTCAATGGAAATTTTACTGGTTTTCAGAACGACTTTATTGCTTACGGAGAGTTTAAGACGAAGTTAGGCCGAATTGTTTCTGATGTGAATATGAAAATCGACAAAAATGATGTTCCTTCTTATACAGGTAATGTTAAAACGTTTGATTTTAATATCGGCAATTTGTTAGATGAGAAGAGTTTGGGCCGAATTAGTTCATCATTGTATGTAAAAGGAAGAGGTACTGAATTAAAGGAGCTAACCGAAAAACTTAGCGGAGATGTTGAATATATCGACTTTAACAATTATCGATATAGAAACGTTAAAATTGATGGAACTTTTGAAAAGAAAAATTTCGATGGAAAATTAAGTATCAACGATAAAAATGTGAAACTTCTTTTTGATGGAGGTGTAAACTTAAATCCGAAACTTCCGGTATTTGCCTTTAACGCCACCATCACCAGGGCAAGGTTAAAAGCATTAAAGCTTTTAAAAGACTCGTTGTTGGTTGATGCAAAGTTTAGCACAAATTTTTCAGGAACAAACCTAAACAATATTGAAGGCAGCTTGCTTATCCAGGAGATTAGGTTGCAAAATCCGAAGGGAATTTATAATGTCGATTCACTTCAATTGATGGCGAAGGGTACAGGAGTAGATCGGACATTGGATATCAGATCAGATATTTTAGATGCAAGTATTCGCGGTGAATACGATTTAAACTCCATCGTGTCCTACTACAAAGCCATCGCCAAAACATACGTTCCCTCGCTTAGGGCTGATATTTTTAAATTCAAAAATCAGATATTCAAGTTTAACTTACAGGTGAAAAAATTTGAGCCATTAGCGCAATTTATTTCGCCTGGTTTGGAAATGGAGGAAGGTGCCACGCTTATTGGAGACTTTGACTCGCGAAATAATACCGCTACCTTAAACGGTTTTGTAAGGAAATTGAAATACAATGGTGTTGTAATAAATAACATCATTCTGGATGAAAATACGACCAAAGAACAGTTGCAACTGATCGTTACTTCAGATCGTGTTCAGCTGAATGATAGTTTATTCATTAAAGATGTAAATATTTCAAATATTCTTCGGAATGATAGTCTTTCATTCAACGTAAAAATGTCTAATTCTGATGAAGCTAACCAGCTCGATCTGAATGGTCTGGTAGAGTTTACTAAAAATCAGGATACTGTTGCACGCCTAAGCATTCTACCATCGATCTTAAAAATAAATAGTGAAGAATGGCGCATTCAGGAGAAAGTACGCATCGCGTTAAATAATGGCAAAACTTTGATCAGTAACTTCGATCTGACGAATGGAATTCAACAATTAACCATTGATGGTTTAATTTCCGAAGATCAAAAAGATCTGCTCGCTGTTGGTTTTAAAAATTTTAATTTAAAAACGCTTAATCCTTTTACTAAGGGTTTCGGTGTAAAATTAAGCGGAAATGTGAATGGAACAACTAATTTGTACGGCATTTTAAAAGCTCCAAAAGTAAACGACGACCTCAAAATCGATTCGCTTACTTTCAATGATATTTATATTGGAACCCTTACCGATACATCATCTTTCGATAATCAAAGCAACAAAGTAAACGTCTTCACCCGCATCATGGCCGAGGATTCAGAAACTTTTAAACTCACCGGAAATGTTGATTTAAAAGAGAAACTGATTGATTTGAATGTTAGAATGAACGACAGCAAATTAACGATTCTGGAGCCATTTGTGAAACAACTTGTTTCTAATCTTAAAGGTGATATTTCTGCCGACTTAACCGTTAAGGGAAAATTAGATAAACCCGAAATAAATGGAAGTGTAGCTTTTGATAAGGGACAGTTGATGGTAAATTATCTTAAAACTACTTATGTAATTACTGATGAGGTAAAAATACAAAACAGTGTGGTATTATTAGATGGTGAATCATCAGATGGTTTTGTCCTGGCCGATCTGGAGGGCCATGAAGCAACTGCGAGAGGTACAGTAGACCTGAATAACCTCGATGATCCTACATTGAATGTAACGGTGAACGCCAACAGTTTGATGGCTTTAAACACCACTTCGAAAGACAATTCAGTTTATTTCGGAAAAGCATACGGAACAGGGGTGTTTAAGTTTACTGGTCCTACCAGTAAAATGAAGATTGATATAAAAGCCAAAACTGAAAAAGGTACAGTTTTCAATCTTCCACTAAATAGTTCGGAAACGGTTTCGGATAAAGATTTTATTAATTTCATCAGTAGAGATTCGAGCAAGGTGGTAAAGAAAACCACTAATTTCGATGGCTTAACGTTAACATTTAAGCTTACCATCGACCCGAATACAACAGCAAATATTTATACCACACTTGGCAATTTAAGTGGAAAAGGTAATGCCGAGTTAAACCTAAACATCAATAGCTTAGGCGATTTCGAAATGTCTGGTGATTATATCATTGAAACGGGAAGTTTTGACTTCACGGCTCAAGAAGTGATTAACAAGAAATTTGAGATCAGGCAAGGGGGTACGATACGATGGACGGGTAACCCGACCGCAGCGCAAATCAATTTAAAGGCCGTTTACGCCTTACGGGCGAACTTGAACGAATTATTTAAAGCTGCGAATAGAGATGCCAGCAGTAATGCTAACCAGCGTGTAAACACAGAAGTGGAAATGGGTTTAACAGGATTGCTGTTACAGCCAGATATTAAACTGGATATCTTCTTCCCTGCTCAACCAGCAATTAAAGAAGAACTTCAAACTTATTTTAGCGATCAAAATAATTTAAACTTACAAGCTTTCAGTTTAATCATTAGAAGAAGTTTTGCTCCAGGAAATGGTGGAGAATCTATCGGAAACCAATTGAGCTCAACCGCCACCAGTACGGCTACCGAATTGGTGTTTAATCAATTTAACAATGTGCTTTCTTCATTAAACTTAAACTTTGTCGATCTTAACGTACGTTCATTAAGTGAAGCCAGCGCATCTGTTAAACTTTTTAATGATCGTTTAATTATCAATGCTGGTATTGTAGATCGAAACAGCTTAAATGATTTTACGATTATCGATTTTAACAGAAGCAACGTTGGCGGTGAGGTTGAAGGTTTATTTTTAATCAGAAAAGATGGTAGCTTGTTAGGTAAAGTGGCCAATAAACCACCAACTATCCAAAGTATCTTTGCCAACCCAGGTATTGATCAAAATAGGAATGTAACCTCATTTGGTTTAGTTTACACCCAGCAGTTTGATACGTTTAAAGAATTTATTCAAAAGATTACCGGAGCTTACCGCAGAAACTTGAAAAGAAAGCAAAGTGAGTCACCTGTTAAAACGAATAAATCAATTAATAAAGAAGCGATTATTAATCAAAGTAAGGGGAATCAGCGGAGGTAGGTTACTGTAGAAGTTTTTAGTGAGCAGCTAACAACTGCAGAATTAAATGTTAGTTGGCAATCTTATTAACTGAAAATTGCCAACCAAAAATCAACCTATCCTTTCATAATAGAATGACCCATTTTATCTCTTTTTGTTTTCAAATAGCGCTCATTGTGAACATTACTTTCAATTTCGATTGGAATGTTTTCTACCGCTTCGAGACCATAGCCAATTAGCCCGGCTCTTTTTGTAGGGTTGTTAGTCATTAAGCGCATTTTAGTTACACCCTCTGATCTTAAAATTTGAGCACCAACGCCATAATCGCGTTCATCGCCTTTGAAACCCAATTTAATATTGGCCTCAACTGTATCAAAACCTGCATCCTGAAGATTGTAAGAGCGAAGTTTGTTTATGAGTCCAATGCCTCTACCCTCTTGATTCATATAAACAACGATTCCTTTGCCTTCCTTTTGGATCATTTCCAAAGCTTTGTGCAACTGAGGTCCGCAATCGCATCTGCAAGAACCAAAAATATCACCAGTTACACATGAACTATGGACGCGAGCCAGAATCGGCTCATCAGGGCCCCATTCGCCTTTTGATATGGCCAAATGTGTAGCACCATTGTCGAGTTGAGTATAAGCGCTCATTTTAAAATCGCCCCACGCCGTAGGTAAATCAATAGTAACTTCTTTCTTAATTAAACTATCAATATTTAAACGATACGCAATTAAATCTTCTATCGAAATAATTTTTAACTGATGTTGCTCGGCGATCTTCATTAAATCCGGAAGTCTGGCCATTTCGCCATCTTCTTTCAAAATCTCTACCAATAAACCCGCAGGCTTCATCCCGGCAAGGCGGGCTAAATCTACTGCGGCTTCAGTATGACCAGCACGGCGAATTACCCCACCATCTTTAGCTATTAAAGGAAAAATATGTCCTGGTCTACCCAATTCTTCCGGATCGGTTTTAGGGTTAACAAGTGCCAACATGGTTTTTGATCTGTCGCTGGCAGAAATCCCTGTGGTACAACCATGACCAACTAAATCTACCGATACTGTAAAATTAGTTTCGTAAGCGGCGGTATTTTTGCCCACCATTAAATCAAGTTTTAATTCTTTACAACGCTCTTCAGTGAGCGGAGCGCAAATTAAACCTCGCCCATAGGTTGCCATAAAGTTGATCACTTCTGGCGTGGCATTCTCTGCTGCGGTTAAAAAGTCACCTTCGTTTTCTCTATTTTCATCATCTACAACGATGATCACTTTACCAGCTTTGATGTCGGCTATCGCCTCTTCTATGGTGTTTAATTTTGTTTGCATTTGTATAAAAGCATATAGGTAATAACATTAGCTTCGCCCAAAACAGGTTATTTCGCTAATGTTTTACAGGTACAAAGGTACAATCTAAATGAGCAATTTGATGAAATAAATATCATCTGGAAGTAAATGATATTTGGGCTTATTTCTGTTTAATTCGAAGGAGTTTTTTGAAAAACTGTTTATAATAGTTTACGTCAAACAGTGCAGAATCAACAGTGGCTTTATAAGTTAAAAATGCAGCCAATGGCGATAGCACAATAACGGCAATCCACATGGCAAATATGGGGTTCAAATTACCTTCCCTAGCAGATTTCTCCGCCACCGTCGTGATGATATGATAGACCAAAAAGAAGGAAATAGCAATAACCACAGGTAATCCCATTCCGCCCTTTCTGATAATAGCACCCAAAGGAGCACCAATAAAGAACAGCAGGATACAAGAGGCGGCAAGCGTAAATTTACGTTGATATTCTACCCGGGTAAAGATAATTTCACCCATCAAATCATCATATCTGGGAGCCGTGTTCGAAAGATTTTGCACCATCCCGGAAACGATGTTCGATGCATTATCAACTGCTGTTTTTCTACTTCCGTTAGGAATAGATTTTAAAGTAATCTCGCCAATAACAATAGGGGCAATTTTTACTTTTGTATATCCTTTCGTGGTATTAAATTGTTTGAAGGTATTGCTTGCCACACGGCTTGATTGCCTGTTAAGTGTATCAAGTTGCTTCGTTAATGAATCTCTTTTTCTAACAATGCCTTTCAAATTTAACATTGGGGTGCTGTTTCCGAAAGCATTCGGATCAGTCCTGTTCATTTCAAAAGATGACAAGTCAAATTTCGGCGCTGTTTCTTTAAATCTGCTTCGATATAAAACTTGCCGGGGATTGTAAGCTCCGCTGGTATTAGATTGCTCTTCATACTGAACGCCATCCTTAAGCTCTAAGACCAAAAATTTGCCGTCAGTAGTTTTATTCATCTGCCCTTCTTTGGCCATGATCACTTTTGGAATGCCGTTGGTACCTTTATGATCATAAATCATGATGCCATGTAGCGTTCCATCCTCATCTTTTGCATCCACGCGAATGGAATAATTAGGAATGCTATTATTGAAGACCCCGGGCTTGATCAAGAAGGCCAACTTTTTATTTCTAACATCGTACAATAATGAGCTAAATTTCAAATTGGCTTTTGGAAGCATATAATTTGAAAACAGAAAAGAGCCGATGGTGAGCATAATAATCACCACAAAGAGTGGCCTCATGGCCTTTTGAAGGGAAATTCCTGCAGATTTAATGGCGACAAGTTCGTAATTCTCACCCAGCGTTCCGAATGTCATGATAGAAGAAAGCAGTACAGAGAGCGGCAACGCCATGGCTACATTGGCTGCCGAAGCATAACACATCAGTTCCAAAATGGTGTACCATTCGAAGCCTTTACCAATCAGATCATCAATCCACTTAAATAGAAAAAACATTAAAAGAATAAACATCACCACAAAAAATGTGGCAAGGAAAGGCCTAATGAATGCTTTAATAAGAAGAAGATGTATTTTTTTCACCCTACAAAGGTAAGCAATGCAGCGTTAAACTATGCACCTAAAACGCTAATCAAATAGTCAATTTGGTTATCCCAAATCAATTTTTTCTCAGCCAACAAATCATCGGTGGTAAAATCGGTTATGGCAAGAGCAACATCATTAGTAAGTTCATCCTGCACAATTTCCATTTCGAAATAGCACTGCGGCTCATCATCAAGCCATTTAAACTTCACTAATTTATTCTCTTTGATAGACACAAGCTTTGCTTTAAGCTGTTCGTCGTCCCAAGTGAAGGTGTAAACCTGATCACGGAAATTTACATCATCGGCAAACCATTGCGATAAGCCATTTGGCTCACTTATAAAGCTATACAAAATTCGTGGTGAAGATTTAACCTCGTACTCAAGCGTAAATTTTTTCTTTTCTGCCATGTTAATTCATTACCAGAATATATCCGGACGTATTTTTTTTATTTTATTTTTCTAAAGAAAGGTAATTTATTCTATATTTGCAACTCCAAAAAATAACCACCTAAATATTTGATAATATAAGCAAATATTTTTACCCGGCGGGGTAGCTCAGATGGTTAGAGCGCAGGATTCATAACCCTGAGGTCGGCAGTTCGATCCTGCTCCCCGCTACCGAATCGGCAAAAGAGGCATAATCCAGAGATAATTCTGGTATGCCTCTTTTCTTTTTACTGATAAGTTGCTGAAAATAAGCTATATACAAAAACACTAAATTTATTTCAGTGGTTCGAACTTTATCATTTTTCTTATCATAACTCATACCACTAGGGAACAGTAATGTTTGGAGTTGTTGCTTAGTATGGTAATCACCAGAAAGCCAGTTTAAAGGTAGCTGAGTGGCATATTCTATAGCCAACCTAACGCATTTTAAAAGGTTCGAACTTTTATTAGACAGGATGAGCAAATTCCGCTCAATTTCTCTTTTTTCGTCCGAATATTTCTCATGGTACTTTGTGTAAAGTTCCTGACTTATATCTTCTTCAATATATCTTTCCTCTAATCGCTCCACCTTCTTCTTCACTTCTCTGTGGCTGTTCTCCAACTCTAAAAGATCCGCTTGCTTATTTTGAGTCAACTGGTTAAATGTTGCAGCAACCTGCTCAACCAATAGTTCTATATATTCCTTGGCAATGTCAATTTTAAAGAAATCAAGTATGTCTGCAAATCTGGAATTAAGAGAATCAGCATTTTTGTTATTACAGCAAGCTTTGGTTTTGCATTTATAATAATGTATATTCTTTTTGCGTGCGAGGTAGCCACTCAACGGCTTCCCGCATTCGGCACATACCATAAAGCGCTTCAAAGGAATGTGCACATTTTCTTCATTTAGTGAAAAACCATGGGGAATCTTATCTAGCATACCGTTAACCTTTAAGAAAAGTTCCCTGCTAATTAATTTCTCGTGATTGCCCACAACCACTTGTCCCTCCAACATATTGTGCACCATCAAGCCACAATAGAATGGATTTCTAAAGATTTCTGAGATACGCTGATGAATCAATTTTAGTCCTTTAGCCGCCAACCTATCGCGAATTACCTCATTTGACACATTTTCATAAGCTTTCCATTCAAAGGCCTGACGAATGAGCCTTCCCTTCCCATTTATAACAATCTGCCTTTTGTTCTTCGATCTGTCAATCTCAAATCCTAAAGGGGGATTAGTCGGCCAATCACCACGCAGTAACATCTCTTTTATACCAGCACTACATTTTTGCTTTCTCAATTGATTGTCAAACTCGCCAAACAGGAACAACAACTTTTGTTGCATCTGACCCGAAGCACTCGAGGTATCAATAGGTTGTGTTACGGAAATTATTTCTATACCTAAGCGCCTCAATTCTCCGCTAAGCCAGATTGAGTTGTCATTTCTTGAAAACCTCTCCAGACTATACACTAAGATAGAAGATATTTTTCCTTTGAATTTTTTCACGAAAGAAAGCATGGCGGTAAATTGCTTTCTCTCATCGTTCTCAGCGCTTTCGTAGGTTCCCCCAAACTGAGCGGCAATATTAAACCCAAATTTCTCTGCGTATAGCATACATGCCTTCAATTGGGTTCCCAGGCTTAAATTATCAGCCTGCTCTTTACTACTAACCCTTGTATAGATAACGCATTCCAAGCTTTTGGAAACTTTTTTATTTTGTTTCCCTTTTGCAAATGAGTCGAAAAAAAAGATGTCTGACATAAATATTACTTCTTTTTATTACATTATAAGATACTAATAATCAATTAATTTACCAAGTTTTTTGATCCTTTTTTTCACTTGCATTAAAAATGATTATAGACATTTTTTTGATAGTAAGGATCACATCCTTAGCCTGCTGCTCGGTGAAATGTGAAAACATTTGCTTTGAAAGCACCTCTTCGATCGTTAGATCATGCTGGCGCACAATAGTTTCTATATTTAAATCAAACTCCATATCCATGACGTTTATTTTGAGTAACAAATATTTTTCGAACGGTATTCTGAAGAATAACAGGATTGGATAATCACATTTAATTACGCTCCTGTTAGAAATAGATGCAAATAGGCATAACCTGGGGTGCATCTATCATTAATGTACTCGCATTTTGAGATGAGCACATGAGTCTCCTGTTAATAATTTATCTTTGCAAATCTGAATGATCTATTGCCAAAGATTCAATTACGCCATCGCGGATTACCTCAAATCCCGCTACACTATCTGTATTGTATATCGCGACTGTTTTTGGTGGCCAAAGTTTCGGGTCGTTTGTTTTATCCCAGTCAATCCCAATGCCTGATGGATAATAATCCCAGTTTTCCCAGGCTCTCTCTTTAATTAAAAGTCCGTCGTAACCCAGTACCCTTGTAAGATATTCATTACGGTTACCTTCCCAGTCCATCCCATAGCAGAGCAGATCAGCAACCTTGTAAAAATCAGAGAGCTGGTCATCGTGCCGGTGATTTAGGTATCGCTCGGAAACTCCTGCGCACAGCAAAATACTCCGGACGCGAGATGCGTCCAGAGCTTTGTCAGCATCCAAAATGCTGGCATCCTTGCTGAGTGTTATCTTATAGATTTTGGCATATCCAAGATTATCAAACCCCGATTCACCTTTCAATCTTGACTTCTGGAGTACGAGATGGCTAAAAAGGCAGGCGGCGTCCTCACTTATTGAAGTATAAAATGCATTTCCGAGAGTGAGAGCGTTCCAGCCAACTCCTTTACCGGACTGGATGTTTATTTTCCCACCGTCCAGTCCAAGCGAACCATGATAAAGTGCCAGCAATTCTGGGTTTATTTCCTTTACTTTCAAACTCCAAATTCCGTCTTTAGGTCTATCGGGTAGTTAGCTGTTAGCACCTCCGTCTTGCTTTTCTGCTTTCCTCCCTTTGCATTAACGGAGACCTGTTGCTTTACCGACCATTGATGCCAGCCATGTTCTTTGGCATATTTTTCCAATAGTGGAGATGGGTAGGAAGAGAGCAAAAACTTACCTTTTATTCCGGCCAGTAAAAAAAGAAGGGCTTCAAAATCCCCTTCAGAATAACCATCATAGTGACCACAGTCAGAGTTGTAGTAGGGCGGATCACAGTAAAAGAAACTATCTGAGGTATCGCGGCTTGCGATGATGTAGAGCGCATCTGCGCATTCTATCTGGCAGTTCTGGAGCCTGATAGCCATTTCCTCAACAAATCCTTCTTTCTTGGAATTTATTTTTTTTGTGGTGGTATTACCTGATTTATCATATCCCCAGCTGCTGTCAAGCTGCGAAGAAAAGCTCTGTGATGAAGTCAGCCAGACTGCCCATGCCCTTTTTGTCTCCGAAAACATATCCGGATTGTTATAGATCACCGAAGCCTTTCTGTGCAGATCCCTGGAATGAAGAGAGATCCTGATCTCCTTTTCAAGTGAAGTAAAATCCTCCTTCGCTACCCTATAAAAATTCATCAGTTCTTTATTGGTATCATTAATTACCTCAACCTTTGATTGTTCTTTAGCAAAGAATACCGCCGCGCCACCAATAAAAGGCTCACAATAAAGCACATGTGGCGGAATTACCGAAACAATGCGTTTGGCTAATTTTTGTTTACCCCCATAATAGCTTATGGGGGTTCTTAATTTTAGTTTGGTCATAAATTCTAATACAAGTCGTCAATGCTTAAATCAACTTTTTCACCCTCAATCATTACCGACACCCTGCACTTGATATCGGGCGTGGCCATACTTTCTACCTGAAAGCGCTTGCCGTTTAAGTTATATAGCAGGTGATCTTCCTTAAGATCAAGGGTAACCCATCCGCTTGCGCGGATGCGGTCTATCTTAGCTAAAAGCTTTCTCATTTTTTCTTTGCTGTTACAAAAGATTATCTTCCTATTTCCTCGCTTTGGGAGGTATCACCATCCCGCTGGTTTTCCCATGGAAACCGCTCTTCTGTATGGCTGGCATCGATTTCGCTTTTTTG
The DNA here is from genome assembly GCF_979258665.1 of Pedobacter sp. AC163. Lineage (NCBI taxonomy): Bacteria > Pseudomonadati > Bacteroidota > Sphingobacteriia > Sphingobacteriales > Sphingobacteriaceae > Pedobacter > Pedobacter sp. AC163. Next base: position 2,101,975 of record NZ_OZ409872.1, read on the forward strand.
GGAAGTTCTTTGCTCAGCCGAGGCCGTGCTTTCTTTTTGCTCTTCTTTTTTAGGAAAGATTTCATCCTGGCGGATAATGGCCATGTTCTTATCATAAATATCAAGTCCCTTAAACTGGGGATTCGCGGTTACCATTACAGCAACGGCTTTCTTACCCACCATCATCTCGGCCGGTGCCAGATGGCCACTTCTCAGCATTTTCATCATACCATCCTTTCCAAGTTCAGTAAGACCCTTGAACGGATATTTGTCTATGGCATCAGATAGCTCAAACTTGAATTCGGGGTAGAATTTTTTCAGGGGATGATTCCCGTAGGCATCCTGAACATCAAGGTTGAGCTTAAACCAAACCTTTTTCTTTTCCGAACCCTCACTGTTTTCCAATTTGGTGTAAACATCCCGTTCAAGTGAGTTCCCAGAGAGTAGTTTATAGGCCTGTAGCACCGTAATCCGGTTGTCCCTTTCCAGATCAAAGATTTGTCTGATAGGCAAGGCACTTCCGGCCTTATTCAGAGTTACCTCATAATCGTTCAGAAAATACATATCGCTCTGCTTGGAGCGGTTGAAATTCAGCATGAACCTGACCTGATCGGAACCAATTGCAGGATTCTTTTTGGCGTTGGCAGATGTGTAGCTTTGCGTAACTCCGAGGGTAAAAGCAGGGAGTTCCCTGGAAATTGCTGATTCAAGAACATCGTTAAGTTTTGTTCCAAAGCCCAGATAATCCAGGCTCTTTTTTAGATAATCCAAATTTTGTTCATTCATAAGAATATATTATTAATTAATCAAAATAGGCTAAGCTGTCGCTCAGGCTGGGGAGGGCTATAGCCATTTTCCCGGGCGAGGTGTTCGCCAAGGGAGATTGCCAGTTCCTCGATGGACGCATATCCGCAATCCTTTAAAAAAGCAGAAAAGAGAAAATGTGACCGGTAGCCGGTACCGGATATAATATTGGAATCTGAGCGAAACTCCAGGTGTACAACGGTTGGCTCTTTTTCATCATTTCTTTTGCTGGGCCAGTTGTACACATAATTGACATTGACATCGAATCCAAATACCCGGATATCGAGACTTATATCCTGTTTGAAAATTTCTGGAATCATGGGAATGGATTTTACCGGATTTGCAAAGGCCTTAGATTAGTCCTAAATCCGGTGATCTTACAAAACCTATTAAGTGAAAAGAGTGATTCCGCACATGAAAATTCGCATGACTTAAAAGTGAAAACCACATGATGGGATAAAACCAGAAAAGTTGCGTCAAATCCTTTCAGCCATAGCGAAATCTTACAGGTTAATACGATTGCAGGCAGATCATCTCCGAATACAGTCACGAATTTCGCATTGGGAAATACCAAGCTGATGCGTATTATACCTTCCGGAAGAGCAAGAAAACCAAACGTTGCCAGCGCGGCATCCCGAAATTTGACTGAGGTAGCATCCGACAGAACTTTTAGACAATCCCTTTTTTCATAAAAAAGATAAACGGTACGGATACATATCTCTGGCAGCCCGTAAGGAATCAGGTATGCGAAACCATCGCACATAACCCATTCTCTGTCCATATTTATCTAGATATGCCATGACTATAGCCGCGGCTATACTCGTTTTTGAACTCATCGAGTTCTCTCTGCTGCAACATCTCGTCTGAAATTGCGCCATCGTTTTTTTTTCAATTCCAGGAATGCTGATTCAAAGCCTAGTGAAAAGGGAGTCTGATGAATACTTGAATCCATTATGGGAGCGAGATCTTTTAATAAAAAACCCGCGGCTTTACCGTCTTTCAAAAAAGTTAAGATAAGTGCTGTACGGCTGGCTACGATCCCCTTGGGCTCACTGGCCCTATGTTGAATCATCGTCCCATCGATTAGCTGCACAATGCGTCCTAGGGCAAAATCCTTACTTTTCTTTACATCTAGTTTCTCTCCGTTGATCTGAAATGGAACCTCTACCCCTTTTGGATCATAGGAAATGAACTCCCTGGTTTCACTATCATATTCAAATACGATAGTCCTATTTGTGCCATCAGGAAAATTAATGGGTTTTGCAATATTCTTAACCTCTCCTGCGACCAGCGCATCAGCTTCAACATCCAATAAATCCGGAGACAGTTTCGGCTCCTTGTAAATAGGATGCAATTTTATCTCGTGGAGACTATCTTCATCCAGGTTTAAGGATAGCTTAGCATCCAGGCTATCAATAGCAAAAGCCTCGCTGACCAGATTCTTTAGGTTCACTAAAGAAGTTCTCCTGCCCGAAAGAAGTGCAGCAATGTCTGTGTCGTCCAATAAGTACCTGGTCCCGTCGTATAGCCCTAGCCTGGATAGCTCTGCAACGGGCAGGGCCTCCTCGATAATTATATTTTTCATAAATTCGTTTTATCTGTTTAAATCAAGATGTGATTGGTTCACAGCTTCGCCAATCTGGTTAGTGTGCTTATCATTTTGAAACTCAGCACCCATTTCGCGTTTGAGATATAAAAGCGCTGCGTAGAGTTTATCTTCCCGGCCCAATTTAAATGCATTGCCGTTCAGGCTTTCATGCATCTTCAGCCTTCCCTGTTTTAAATGGCCTAGAACCTCATAGACCGATCCGTTATATGGAATCTTATCTCCCGTGGTGAGATACCCAGAAGCTTTTCCGGGAGCAGGCTGCATCGCATTCAGGGAAACCTTTTCATTGGTAATCTCCTGCTTTCTTTCTATATCCATGATATAGCCAAGAATACGCTCGGCATCCATGGAAGCAGAAAAGATCTCAAAAGGATTGTTCTCCAGAATCGATATCCAGCTTTCCACATAGGCATAATGCTGTCCCGGGTCATGGCCTATACCAAGTTCCTGTCCAATAAGCATCGAAGCGATTTCTGCCCTGAGCTCCTCCCTGGCATAGCTCGCATCCCCAAAGCCTTTACCCATGTCTCGGTTCAACCGGTCTGGATGCCCCGTCCAGTGTCCCAGTTCGTGGAGCAGTGTAGCATAATATTTGTGGCTTTCAGAAAACCAGTCCTTGTAGGGAAGCGTAATAGCATCCCTTTTTGGGTCATAAAAGGCATTTGCGGAATATTGGTGAAAAATTACTGCGCCTGAGGAGGCAATGAGATTCTCTGCCCGCTCAACCGGTGCCCACTTGGTGCCTGGCTTTTCTCTTTCCAGTTTGGGCATGCCCTCGATCTGCGCGGCATTAAACACGTAAGCATTGCGAACAATGGCATGGGGAAGTTCCCTTGTTTCCTTTATGGGCTTTCCGAGCTCATCATGCATAACCTTTCCTGAAGCGTCGCGCCTGGTTCGCTCATCACTTGTTTTAACGAACTGGATGAGCATGGATTTCTCTCCCTTTCTCACCTGCATTCCGCTTTCCTCTGCCTGCCTGTAGGTCATCCATCTTGGATCTTCCCTACCTGCCATCAAAAGTGATAGGGCATTGATTCCCTTATATCTATTGCCGCTCTGAAAATTGTAAGGCATTAGAAGAGGCATGCCCGCTGAATCCCATGGAATCTGCCAGGGTGCGGTTCCGGCGCGGAGTGCCTCAATTACTTTCTCGGCAACCTGAACGTGCAGGGGTTTATGAACATCTTTTTTATCCATCTTGCTCTTCCTCCGTATCCGCAAAACCAATTCCGTAAACCCAGGCCTCGTCCTGATTCAGTTCCACTTCCTCTACCATGGCGAGTAGTTCCAGTTTTTGCCTTAGGGTCAAATAGGCTGAATTTTCCATAAAATTTATTTGATTAATTTTGGCTACTTTATAGTAGCGAAGAATAAAGTTTACAGGATCGATGTAGACTCCCCCGATGCGCAAACTAAAGTGCAGGTGTTCGCCAGTCACCCTACCGGTAGATCCCGTAACCGCTATAACTTCCCCAGAACGGACTTCCTCGCCCTTTCGAACCAGAATAATGGAGAGGTGGCCATATATGCTTTCAAGGCCTGAATGATCAATCCTTATAAATTTTCCCAGAATTGGATTAAAGCCTACGCCGGATACCTTTCCGGTAAGAAAAGAAAATACAGGCTCATTTCTTGCGTGAAGATCAATGCCACGATGGAAATCCGCAAAATGGGTAATAGGATGTATCCTTTTACCAAAAGCGCTATTTACCTTTATTGAATTCAAAGGCAAGGAGATTTGGGAGTAGCAGGATAGAGAAGAGCAAACAAAAATGAGAAGTACGCCTGCCAAAAGCCTAACGCTCAAAAGAAACCGCTTCGCTGACATTTATATTGTGATTTCGTGAAATATAGTCCTCCAGGGAAATCATGCTCCTTTTCATCACCTCTGGATTTTCGACAGCAATCTTCATCGCAGCAGAGATGTGACCATAATCTGAATACTCCTGTTTCATATTAATATCGAGCAAGTCTTTAAAAGTACCGGCATCCATATCCTTTACCCCAGTCATAATATCCTGATAAAGCTCCCTTTTATCCTTTAGCACAAGGAGGGCATCTGAGGAATACCTGCCAAGTGGGCCACCACCAAAGCCGACGCTAATGTTATCTTTTTGAAGATCCGCTATTGCAATTACACCTATCTGACCCTGTCTGGAAACAGGATCTGTTGTCAGCTGGGGATGTACCACCACAAGCCGGCCGGTTAATTCTTCCATAAAAATTGATTTTAAGATTGAAAAAAAATAGTTTGTTTATCTCTTCATTCCGCCTGCCATGGAGGCTTTGGGACTTTCCCCATCCTTTGGTACGGCAGCCTCGGTTCTGAATTTTTTAACCAATACCTGTATTTCATCATTTATGCGCATGAAGTTTTTACGGAGAATCTCATCCTTTTTTCCTGCGAAATCATAATACAACGGCATATCAGGGTAAGCTTTTTCCTCTGTAGCTAATGCCTCCATATCAAGATTCACCCTGCAGTTGATCGCCGAGGTATCAAATTTTCCGGTATATTCTTCTACCGCATCCGCTGCAAGCATACCAACGAGCTCTCCGGCCTTCAATGATGCGATCTTACCTGCAGGAATCAGCGATTCTAGTTTTTCCGAGAGCGACACCGATGTCTTGGTTCTATCAATGGACAAGCTCTCTGACTGTTGCTTAACTTTCCCAAAAAGCCGCTCCAGCCATTCGAGCGTTTCCTTGTTCCTTACCGAGCCAGAAAGTACATTCCCTACTACCGAGGTAATGGTGGTTGCGGTATCCTTTCCATATTGCTGCTGAAACTGTGGAAGCTCCTGGAGTCCCATGAGAACCGCTACCTTATTTGATCTGGCAGTGGCAATTAGATTTTCAATGCGGTGCACAAATAAGGTTGGCAGCTCATCGATAATCAAGGCCGAGGGCCGGTTTCCTTTAGAGTTGATAAGCCTGGTCAGCCTGTTGAGCACCACAGAATAGCAGGCGGAATTGATATTCTGTGTATTGGGGTCATTGGCAAGGACTAATATAGAGGGCTCCGCCCGGGATGAAATCTTTAAGTTGAAATCATCCGCGGAAAAAACCCAGAACGTCTCTTTAGTAGCTAAGCGGGAGATGAATACCTTTAGCGTTCCTATCTGCCCCTCTAGCTGGTTGAAAGCTTTAGCCTGCCATGCAGTGGCAAATGGAGAAAGTAAGCTCCCAAGCTCAGGATTGGAAAATAGCACCGAAAAAATCTGCTCATAACTGCAGTTCAAAAATGAAAGTACGTGCGGAAAAGTAGAATACTTCCCTCCCTGGTACTGAGAAAAGAAATAAATGCAGGAAGAAAGAAAATTTACCGCACTCTGGGTAAAGAACTGATCGCTACCACCGGATTTATCCCCTTTTTTCAAGGCTTCAACCAGGGCTTCCGCTGTTTCGCCAGCATCGGCGAGCGTTACTATGTAATCTGGTCTTAATACATTTATCCTCCTGCTTCGCTCTACCTGGGTTAAGTTGATGACATGAAAATCGAAGCCTGAGAGCCTGCCCTGCTTTTTACCCAGCAGATAATGGTAATAGGCGATCTGACCCAGGTCGGGAAACTTAAAGTCATAACAGCAGATACAGAATTCCTTAAAGATAAGCTGCCGGATAAAGGGCATAACAATGCCAAAACTCTTGCCCGAGCCCGGGGTCCCGATCAAAAGCGTTCCGCGAAAGATGTTCTCTATGTTAATGAAGCCCGAATGTACTTTCTTGCGGTAATAAAAAAGTGAGGGGATGGTAACTGCAAATGGTCCGTTTACAGGCTTTCTTGCCTGCATAAAGGATTCTTCTTCGGTATTCCACTTATCCTTACCTAAAGAAGAGCTGATAATCTTGGAAACATTATCCATCGCTAGGTGCACCAGGATCGTACCTATCAACAATAAAAAGATATACCCGATATCCTGCCAGCTGGTCAGATAAAAAACCGCAGTCCCCTTTTCACCAAAAAAAAAGATACTGGCCGCCATTAAGACTAATCCCAACACGAGCGGATAAATGATCGCTGTTTTAGCATCAAGATCTTTTTCTTTTTTGCTCAGTGTCCCGATTGAAACCAGCGAGATAAGCAACAACGAGAAAAACCGGCTGTAGAGCGGGTGCTGGTAAATAATAATCCGTGACATGCGCACTAGAAACCTGGCGAGCCCGATTTTCTCTGCACCTAAATCAGTTAACAGCTTAGTTGCATAGACAAACATGAGCACATCTAGCAAAAGGGCTAGATAAATGGCAAACTGAAGGAAGCGGTGCAGGCTCTGTTGTTCCTTGCTTTCTTCCATAATGAAACATTAAAAGGTGTCGGCGTTTAGGATATCGGAGTAACTTAATGAAGCGCGAAGATTTCTTCCGGAAATCTGCTTTTCCGATAATTCAATACTGAATTCCTTGTCACCGGGAAAGGTGGTTTTTTTAATGAAATAAATATTACGATAGGATTTCGAAAATCTTTCAAAGGGATAAAGCTGAAAAACCGGCTTTAATTCTATGGACTGGACATTGGTAGATTTATTGATCTTTCTGTCCGCTATCTTAAACCTGAGCTCGTCGACATCAAAGGTGAGATTTGTCGAGTTATGGAAGCTCAGGTCAAGAAGGATGCAATCGCCAAGGGTATAAACCCGGTTTACCACCAGTGATATCCCGAAAGCTGATTCTTTTTTAATTCGGGAATCCCCTCTGCGCTTTAGCAGGGAAAGCGCATTGCTCTTCATTTCGTTCTGTGATAATCCTATCCCCGAAATATCAATGGATCTCATATAGGTTGGCAGGATATCGATTTGTGTGGAAACCAGCTCGGGACTAGCAGGCGATAAAAAGGAGAGTCTGTATTGTGCAATAAAGGTTTCTCCGACAATGGTAACCAGGCCAGCATCGCCGCTGGAGAAAAGAGCGGCAACAGAGTCTGGAATCGCCTTGATCCTGAGAATGTTCTTTTCCGGAAGGTCACCAATCAGCGAACTGCTGGATAGGTCTACATAGGAAATTTTCTCTGGCGAGATGAAGTGGATAGAAACTGAACCCGATATTCCGATTACCGGAATATCGGCAACGGTAACTGAGTGTGGCACTTGCGCATAAAGGGCCAGTGAGCTCAGGAAAATTTGAGCTAGGAACAATATTTTTTTCATGAAATTCTAATAAGATTGTTGTTTTCTTTTAAGCTCATTGGGATCAATGAGATAAACCTGGGTATTGTATCTGACCTTGACCTTATTGGACCGGATCAACTTGTTTACCGCTGTTGTTGTAGACTGGAACATCTTGGAAAGCACCCCCATAACGAGTTGATTGTTGTTTTCCGCCATCTGCTGTATGGTAATCCCTTGCGTGCTTGAACTGCTCATGTCCCTGGTAAATTCGCGAAAGGCGGATGATGGAACATAAATACCGGCCATTCCGTCGTTGTCATAAACCTGAAGATTTACCGGCAGAATTTCCCCGCCATGGAATACCGATGAGATCACCAAGGAAACCCTTTGGGCAGAGAAGCCTGAAATAGTTGCATAGAGGTAGGTGCCTTTAGGGATCATAAACTTGCCGGCCATGATATCATCAGTCAGCCTTATACGCAGGCGCGATCCGGAAAAGCCTGTAACATCCTGATCAATGTTCGCAGAAATAGGGCGTTCGACATCCCCGGAAAGTATGGTATTGAAGCCAGCCGAAAATCCATGCGATCTTTTGACCGGAATGATCTTCTTGCTTTTGGCTTCTGCTTCGGCCAGTTTCAGAGCCCGTTCTTTTTCAATATTCTCCTTTACAGCGGGATCATTAGCTTTCCCCATACTGTCGACAAGAGCCATCTGTGCCCGAAAAAGCTGCATGGGATCGGATGGGTTTTTAGAGTTATCAACCTCCTTAGTTACCCTGTTCTCCTGCATTTTTATCTTCGACAGTGCCGAGGCGAGTGCGATGTCCTGCTCAGTTCTGGAAGGATTCCGCGACTTTACAAAGCTCTGTCCTGCCGCAGAATATCCATGGTTTACATTTTCCGGTCTGCCTGGCAGACCATATTTAGCCTTCATTACCTGGTCAATGGAATCTAGCATATGCTTTTCCCTCAAATTGTAGGATGAGCTTATCTCTGCCAGCTGTTGGTTTTCTTCACCAATACTACCAACAGCAGTGTATCCATCGGCCTGCTTGAATTTATTTCTAAAGGCATCCAGCTTTCCCGAAAGCTCCTGGTTCCTCACCTGCTCGGAAACATTTGCCACGTTGGTCTGTAGCGAATCTCTTCCCAGGACTATTTTACCTTCTTTTCCAAAACTGCTTTTATAGACATAAAAGAAGAGAAAAAGAAAAGGCAGACAGATTATGGGAAGAGCGTACCTGGGCTTTTTTAAATCTATTTTTTTCATATAATTTAATTAATTCTTCGTGTGGCCGGCACGCTCAAGCTCGGCTACCATACTGACCATGAGCAGGCTGTCCTGGCTATTTAGCGTTTCCTTGGCCAATAAAACTTTCAGCGCTTCCCTAATTTCCAGAGTTCTTTTAAGCTTACTTACAGTTGTTCCTATTTCGCTAAGCCCACTCTCAACTTTTAGCAGTGCTTTTTTTTCTAAAGGGGCTTTTTTTGAATCCATTCTCAGCAGCGTAAAGCACAAGAGAAAGGAACTGCCTAGTAGCAGCACCATAGATGAGAAGATAACCTTCGGATATTTTTTGAAAAAACCTGATATGGAGGCCAGGAGGCGTTCGATCAGATCAGAGAACTCATTTCTGAGTTCTGAAAACACAGTTGTCTTTTTCATTGGAATGCATTTTTATCTATAGTTGAAATATCCCTGTTCTCTAATGTCTTCCATCTGGTAATTAAGACCGCGTGGGGATTATTGTCAGATCTTGTTTCAAGATCGACCAGGCTTCCCTCCGTGATAAGCGAGCGGGTGACGCTTGAACTTCTCCTGTCTATTTTCTGTGTACCATAATACCGGAAATACATTCTTTTTTCATCTAAAAAAATAGAATCGGTTCGGAGCGTGAGTACAGCAGAGGAGGAGAGAATAGAGGTGAAAAAACCTTTTTCCTTCAGATTATTATACTGAAGGGCACCACTTTCATCAATAAGGTACATGGCCTGTTTCATCTGATATTCTATGAACTTATCATCTGGTACCAGCGAAAAGAAAAGAGAATGGAATTTTGCAATATGTGCGCGATATTCTGCTGCTCTGTTTAGCTGCACATCGGTCTGTTTTGCCAGGATTGGTGTTCCCGAGGGGTCAAGAATATAAATACTTTTACGAGAATCCCTAACATATCCATAGGCAAAAAAAGAAACAACAGCGACTACCGATAGACAGAGCAAAAAACTTCCCAGCGAAAGGAATGTGGCTAGACGGATTTTGGATTCGATACTTTTTATCATCATCTCTCTATCCTCCCATTATCTGTCCAGCAACCCTGGTCATGCTTGATGCACCTCTTCCCATAGAACTTGCGGCAGAAGATACACCCGATGTGGATACTATCCATGTTGAAATGCTCGGCACGGTAAGCATGGTTAGTGCACCGATGATAAAGGTTACGATTACCATTCCAAAGGAGAGAACTCCATTGCTGGCAAACCAGCCGAGCTTTTCAAGGCTTGCCCCGCCAGTCCCAACAAGCTCCTGATAACGGGTAATTTCCGCCTCAAGTGCATAATGCTGGAAAAGGGACGCTACATACATCACCAGATATGCAATCCCTGAATAAAGGTTTACCGAGATGAACCTGGCGACCCATGTCGAAAAGGAATCCCTGAAAGCTGGCAGAATAGAGACGGCTACTGAAAAGGGGCCTAAAATAATCAGTATCGTGGAAAAGATGATCTGAATGATAAAAATAATGTAGGTGCAGACCCTGAGTATCCATATAGCGAGTGTTTCCAAAAGAGAGGTAGCCAAAAGTTGCAGACCAACCTCCAGCCGGTTTCTCATTTCCACTATTGGGTTCCAGACTTCGGAAAACCCTTCCTTTACCGAAGACTTAACAGATTCCCATGCATTTTCATACCAGGTATCCGCTTCTGTTTTTGCTGTCTGCGTCTCGGCCTGAATTTTATAGAGCTGATCAGAAACCTCTACCATGAGCTTCGCCCGCTGTAGCCTGAGATCATTGATCTCTGCCTGGCTGCCATCGAACATTGCTGAGGTCTTCTGTTCTACAACATCGGTTGGATACGCAAGGACCCGGGTAAAGATGCTCCACCATAGAATCACCATGGTCAGACCGAAAGGACGGAGCAGCGGCATAATTTCAAGCTGTTTATCCCCGGAGATCATTTCATAGCTTTTGATAGCAAAAAAGATGAGCATAAAAATTGCCGCCAGTGCCTGCGCATCTGCAATAAAGGCATCATAATGAGTCCAGATCGTACTTTTCATCTCATGCAGAAAATGCATCATCCCCTCTTCATACACGCCGTTGCCCTGAAGAAAATTAAAAGTGTCCTTGAACGAATCGGGCACTGCCTGCACAAAAAAACCGGCTGTGCCGGTTATAACATTTAAAATATCCATTGCTTATAGTTTTGATTTTTTAAGAATATCATTGGCAATCTGGATATCGCTCTTTGGGGATGCTGGTCTTTGAACTTCACCGGCCCGTAACTTCTGGACAGATGAGCGGATAGAGAGATAGGTTTTTGCCCTGGATTTCTTGGTTTCCCAGCTTGCCGAGAGTTTTCTGAATTCAGATAGCATCCTGTGGTAGGCCATTATCCTTGATCCCCGGTCTAAGGTAGTCGACCTCGCGATTTCCAGCCTTTCAAGAAGTGCACTGCTTTCCTCCCTGTACCAGTCAAACAGACCCACAGATATTATGTATTTCTGTTCTGCAAGCGAAAGGCCTGCAAGCATATCGGCATCTGCCTGATTTAATAATCCTTCAAACTCGTTGCGATAGTACATTAGCCAAAGGGGATCGGCAAAAGAAAGTGCCGAAGAATAATTGGAGGCCTCGCTCAGCGCAGTATTGCGAAGGGTATCCGCATGCAGTTTGTAGAGATTATCTGTGTTCTGCATGGCTGCTGCCAACATCAGCCGTTGCGTTTGTGGACCGAGCGGGCCAAGGGGTCTTAGATCCGTTTTGGGATAATTGGGGTGAAGCGCCCAAGTAATCAAGTAATCAGGGTTGAGCCCTAAAAATCCTGGTTTGGGCGTAAACTTATCCGCATCCCATTGCTTGAAGACCATCCGTTCCTGCTGGTAGGTAATGTGTTTGTCGGTAATTTTCTTCTGTGACCAGAGGAGCGTTGAGAGCAAACAGAGGAAAAGAAGCAAAAAAGGTTTTTTCATGGTTTTAAAAGTTTTGATTTGAATAAAATATCACTCCCGAGACGCAGATCCTGATTGATAAAGCCCTGATAGGGATTAATCGAACGGAAGACTCCATTCATTTTTGTCCAGTACATGGATTTTTTCATGCTGAATACCAGGGCACGGATGACGCGGAGCTCTAGGGCAATTTTCTTAAGCAGCGCATCGCGCTTTTCGAAATCCATGAGGACGTTTTCGCCTTCCTTCAATACAAAAGCAGAGACTTCTGAAAATAGGTTTATCCCCCTATCTTTTACCTGGCGGGAAACGTCTTCTGCAAAAAGCAGCAGATGGGGATCTGATTTGGCGATATCAATCATCCCGGCACTTTCCGATGAAATCTCGGCAACCAGTGAACCGATCTGTCTGACCGCGATTGCTGTTTTGAGCCCCTGATCAACTTCTCTTAAGGAAGACAGGATTAATGACTGAACCATAACGACCGCGCCCAGATTGAGATTAATATCCGAAAGGCGGTTGTTGATCGTATTTAAATAACTGTTATACGTATTTTCAGCTGCCAGACGTACTGCTCCATTTTCATTTACGATATTAAAATGCCCGCGGTCAAAAACTAGCCTTTGAGCTTTACTACAATAATGACCAATCAGCATTAAAAAAATTAAAATAAGCAATTTCATAACATCAGTTTTTTAGGATATCTTTTTTTCGCAGGATTTCATCTACCAATTTTTTATCGGTATTGATAAATTCTGAGAAAGGGTTTAGCTGATTGAAGACCTTTTTTCTTGAAGAATATTGAAGGGTTACCGCCAGTCCTCTGGATGCCCCGGCTATCAGGCGGAGTTCAGTGAGCACATGGGAAAAAAGCATTTTGCGGTCGCTCTGCTTCATCTGGTTGATGTCCTGCATAGAAAGAGCAAGTCCGTACAAAAAATTCAGCAGTGCATGTGCCCGATCCCCCATATCCAGCTCTGCCTGTATGGCCAGAACGGAAAGTATAGAATCGTCCTTGCATAAATCAAAAATCATCCCCTGGCTTTCGGTAATATCAGCAATCAATGGATAGGCTTCGATTCCGATCTGCACCGCATCAATGGCAAGTCCCAAAGTCTTGAACCGGGACTGGATATCCCTGTATTTATTCTTTAATCTTACCATCAGGGTTTTGTTTGCCTCCTCATTTGCAGTGGATCCCGCCTGCCTGTCCCTCGCATCAGACTGTTTTCCGTGTTCTGTTTTGCTATTACCCACAAGCTGGTGCAAAAGCCCGACATTCAACTGCGCATGAGCAGCTATTGATATGAAAATCATAGCCGTGAAAAATGCTGCGCTTTTCATTGCTTGAGCATCTTGGCATTCCTGATAATATCGTCCGCTATGCGTTTATCAATATTGATATATCCTGCATAAGGGTTTAGGGAATTTAAGATTCCGCGCTGCTTTGCCCAGTACATCGTACGGTACATGCCATAGGCCACTCCGCGGAGGATGGTAAGTTCTGTGACGATCCTATTGAGAAGCTTTGCCCGTTCACCGGAATCCATCAGCGCGTCCCTCCCGTCTTTTAATACAAAAGAGCTAACCTCGGTAGCAAGGTTGATCGAACGGATTTTGAACTCCCTAGCACCTCCTTCGGCAAACAGCAGTAATACCGGGTCACCAGAGGCTAGATTAATCGCCTTATTCACATCAATGACAATATCCTGAGAAATCGCATAAATATCCTTAACAGAAAGCAGAGACCTCATTACTCCTGAAACCTCAGATAAGCCTCTGTAAATAGTGGATTGAAGGTCATTTACAATTCCAAGCTGACCAGTTACCGCGAGCTGTGCCCTTTGCACAAGAGTAAGGTTGTCGCTGGTTCGGGACAGACCGCTGTTCATCACCCCTGCATGGGCAGCCGTGGCCGCAGCGGTTGTTGGGTCAACGTATATTTGTGCGGAGGCCGATTGCACGAAGATTCCAAATAAAAAATAGATGAATATTTTTCGCATAAAAATAGAATTTAACTTGTGATGGATGAATTGACTTTCTTGACAAATTCGGGAAGAGAGATTGCGCTCATTTTCATATCGGCAACGAAATGTTCCAGTCCCAGAGGATAAGAACCGTAACGCTTGACATAAGATTCGACAGCAGTCTTTTCGGGTTTTTCGGTTGTGAAGGTTAAATACTGAAAAAGCGACACTTCAACGCCATAGACCTCCCCTATACTTCCGCGCTTAATGTAAACTTCCTTGAATTTCCCGCGGCCGGCCTTATTTTCAAGCGCATTGATGGTAAATATCTTTCGCTGCTCTACCTCACTGAGCGCCAGGAGCTTTGCTACCTCTGCATAATTCCCCCTGAACTTGGATTGATCGAGCAGGCAGATGGTGTCGGAACTGGCCAGAATGGAATCCTTTATTACAGCATTTCCGATAATATCGCCCAGTTCCTGCGTCACCACAATTGGCTCTCCCCAGAATTTCCTCATCGTTTTATAGAGGTAAAGAATGTAGTTAGCCATTAGCGGAGATGCGATTGCCTTCCACGCTTCTTCCAAAATCATCGCTTTTCGCTGGCCTGTACGGTGCCTCATTTTCTGCAGTACCAAATCCATAATCACCAGCGTCACGATTGGAAAAAGAACCCTATTTTCCTTGATTGAATCAATTTCGTAGACAATAAAACGCTCTGTAAAATCTGAAAGATCAGCGCTTTCGTTGAGCAGCCTACCGTACTCTCCGCCAAGACAGAATTTTTTAAGTACATAACGGTACTCATCAAGATCGAAACTGATCTTCTCATTTTCCTTGATCTCCGAAATCTTAACGATCGAATAATGGTAGAAAGAATCAAAACACAGCGCATAAGCAGCCTCTCCTAAAAAGAAGTCTGAATAGTAGGCCGAGAGTACATTTGAGAAAACCGTATCCTCAATCTGCGATACGCTTCCCTCTGCACCCTTTAAAAGAAGTCCGATAAGTGTTTTGAGGAAATCCTTCTTTTCGATGTTATATTCTGCTTCAGAAATAAGAAAGGGATTCATCGTGATCGGATTCTCCTCGGTATAGGTGTAATACTTTCCTCCAAAATAATTGCATAGCCCGGAATAGGAATGTCCTACATCAACGATCACGATGTCGTAATTATAAAGCATATACTGTTCAAGCAGGCTGTTCATAAAAAAGGATTTACCAGTACCAGAGCTGCCCAGAACAAATTTTGAACGGTTGGTAATCCTGCCAGATTCCATAGGAAGATCTGCTGGATCTATGCCTACAGGGATTCCTCTCCTATCGGTAAAGCGCATGAGAAACTTGGAGGGCTCATCCCGCATCAGCCGTTCCTTGTAGAACAGGCAAAGGGCCGCATCCGAAGTGGTGAGGAACCAGTCGTATTTTTTCAGTTCCACTGCATTTCCAGGCAAGGCACTCCTAAAGAGTTCCATCTGGTTATAGGCATTCTTGGAGGGGATAATCCCCTGCTGAAATAGGCAAGCTTCAATAAAGTTACAGCTGGTATCCAGAAGTGGAAGTTCGCAGCAGACCAATAAAGAATAGTGCGCATTGACGAGCAACTGGTTTTCCCTTGCCACATCTATGAGCAACTTATCAATATCCTCCACACACATCTGATTGGCTGGATCAGGAACTCCGGAATGCCGCTTGCGTTTCAGCTGCAGTTTGTTCAGGGTAATGCCCTGGGAAGGAATTTCAATTAATTGGTTATAAACAAGACTTTCAATACCCGGAACTGATGACAGGAAAGAAAAGTTGTCCATCGGAAATTCCTGTAGTCCTTTCCCGTCGTTCGCCATTAAATATGGCCCAATGGATTCAGGCATGTCAATGGAATCGATATTGACCAGGCTCATGCAGCGGATCACCTTTTTCCCAATACCTATTTCAGTATCCCCGGCCCTTAAGTTATTGAGCGAAAAATGGTCTGAGGAGAAATCCATGGCAAGCATCCGCGAAATATAGCGTTCTATCTCACCCTGGGGCAGTACTTTTGGTGATACCGATGCTCCTTTCAATAGTTCACAGACCTTGGCAATATTGGATACAAAATCCAAAAGGGCTTTCCTGTCATAAACGTACATTGCCCTTCGTTTGACCTGACGGGTTATAACCAGATAACTAGAGTGCTCAATATATTCCCTCCCTGAAAAATGCTCATCGTATTTTTGCTGAAGGGGTTCACTTTGCACTTTCGCCTGATAAGTTCTTTTAGAGAACACATCCTGTTTCTGAATGATATACCCTTCACTCAATATCTTGATCACATTGAGAAGCAGAAGATGAAAGGCCTGGTAGCCTGCCGGATCAGCGGAATAAATAAGCACCGGATTTTCGATAGAAAGAATTACTGAAAAATCGCCTGACTCACCATAAAGAACCGAAAGTCCGCCTATCTCTTCTATTCCGGCATATGGCAGTTTAAATTCCTGTTTTCCCATAACCTCGCCTTAAATAAATACGATGAATAAATATCTCCCTGGATCTGGTCTTATCATGAAGACCGGATGCCTGCTTGGAATATGTGTAGAGGAGCCCACCGGCTATTGAAAGAATGGTTAAGAGGCCACCGATATACATATTGAGGAGCGCACCGGCTAGGCCTCCTGTGACCAGCCCAAGACCTAAGGAAGAAATTCCATAAGCAATAAACTTCCCTTTGAAACCGCGATAAACAAGGGGCTTTTGAAGCCCCTTGTAAACTGGATACATCCTCATGCTATACGCCAAAGAAAGCCTTGATCACTACCGATACCAGAACCAGAAAAAGGCAGGAACCTCCCCAGCCCATAATTTCTTTGTTGATGTCCTGATCTCCGGAATTCCATTTGATGTAGACACGTACCCCGCCGATAATACCTACCACGGCACCAATCGCAAGGGTGAGTGTAGAAACTGGATCTACATAAGAGGTCAGCGAGGAAGTCGCCGCATTGATTCCTGTTGTTCCTCCCCCAGTCTGGGCGGAAACTGCCTGCACTAAACCCAATAGCGCGGCCAATGACAAAAGTCTTTTGCTTTTTCTTGTCATAAAAAAATTGATTTAAATTGAATAAAATTGTATTTACAGTCCGAAAAGACCGCGGAGGAATACACCGATGAGAGATAAAAAGAGGCATGAAAAGAACCATCCCATAACCTGCGCATCGATGTGGTGCTTGCCCATCTGCCAATTGGCATAAACCCTAAGTCCACCTAGGATTCCTGCGATTGCGCCAATAACCAGTACCAGATCCGAGAGCGAAAAATACCAGCCTTTCACCTCTGCCGAGGCGGAATAAAACTCTGAGATTCCTGGTTGAGCATTAGCGGAAAAAGTAGAGAGCAAAAAAAAAGAAGCTGACGCTGCCCTTAAAAAGAATAAAGAAAACCTCATGGAGTTTAGTAAGGTATTGCCCGCGTATGTTCGATGAGGTTGTCTTTCGCAAGGGAAAAAAGCTGTTTTAGTCCAATGCCTCCACTTGAGCTAATTGGACCTGTTGGCAAATAAGGGGCTGGTTTCTCCTTTTTTTCTGAATCCGTAGGCACAGCCTCCTCAGCTTTCTCTTCCAGGGTAATCAGCTCAGGGGTAAATGTTTGTGCAAAGAAAAGCTCGTCTTCCGGAGTTTCATTCACACCAACTCTTTGAGATAGAAAAAGATCAAAAAATAAGTTCAGTAAATAATAAACCATATATACAATAAAGATTATGGTCAAGAAATTAGTCCAGCTCATGGGTCATATTTTTTAAAGTTTGAGAAATATATTCGTTTAACCAGGGATGGCCTTTTAAAAACTGGTGGAGGGAAAAAACGATTACCCTGGTCATATCAATATTCGAAGTAATCTTTAGTTGCCTAAGCTTATTCATTGTGCGCTTATCAATGCGGATAAGGATTTTCTCCTGCCCATCCATATTAAAGTCCCGCAGGGATGAGAGAAAGCTAGCTAGCCGCTTGGTATTCACGACCGTTTCTTTGGATTCAGTTTTTTTTACACCAATCTTTTCAGCCCCATGACTGGCCTGGGATTTTTCCGGCAATCCCTTTTCCTCTTGGATCCTTGATTTCAATTGATCGGCAAGGGACTTGATTTCGCTCATGATGATATACCTCTCTTCATAAAGCTGCCATAGATAAAGTCCATTGCCGGCATAAAAACTGGAATTAAAGAGGCCGGGACATGGATGGTTCCTACCCGCTGAAAATCGATGCGGTCAGAAATACCGGGAGAAATCTTTCCAAATCTGGATAGTACCTTGTCTACCTCTTCCCTGGTTTCATACTTTACGGTTGTTTTAATCCTATTTGGCACATACACCATGGGTGATAAATTATTGATCTCCCGACATACAAGCGAAAAGAGCACTGTACTGTCTACAGAAAATTCATCATAATTAAACGGGCAGATAATGAGTTCCGCGGAACTGATAATGGGAATCAATAGATCATCGTCCATTTTACCCGGAAGATCAATGAGCACAAACTCATCCCTATTTTGGTTAAGCAGTTCCAGCAGAGCCGGGAAGTACTTAAGATCAGAGGGAATAACCTCGTAGAGGGGATCGTTCTCCAGAATTTTTGCCTTTTCAAACTTGCCTGAAATCGAAGCCTGGTAGTCCATATCCAGAACGGTAACCTTCTTTTTTTTAAGCATTGAGAGGAAATAGGCCAGTAACAGGCAGAGTGTACTTTTACCTGCTCCCCCTTTCTGATTTCCAATTAATATAACCATAAGCATAAAAATTTAACGTGTATTGGTTCTTGCTTTTTTTTGCCTGCGCCTATTCCGTCCGAGGATCTGCTCATCATCAATATCATCAGAGATATCTATATCCAAAGAGAATTCGCCAATGGATATACAATCATGCATTTCAACCTCGTCAGCAGGAAATATTGACTCTGATGGATTTTCAAGGAGCATCTCTTCCTTTGGAGAAAACTGATTTTCATAAATACCCTCCGAAATGGGTATTGACGTTTTTACTTCTTCGGTTTGGCGTAAAGTCTCCATAAATTTAGTTATGGACATAATATCGCCACCTTTAAAAACTTCCTTGGTGGAATGGTCTAAAATGGTATAGCCATATGGCGGCTTGTCACCTTTAAAATGAAATACAAACTGAAGGCCGAATGAAGAAGATAATTTTTCGCTTAACTCAGAGTTATAGCATATTACTTTTCCTTTCTCACCACCTGGAAGATCTTCCCTGATCGCTTGAATTCTGGAATCGGTAATTGGCCTATACTTTGCAAAAATCTGTTTTAACTGTTCCTTTCTTTTCTGATCAGGTGAAAACCGGGCAATTTTTTGTTCTATTCTGGTTAAGTTTATACTGCCTACTTTTTCACCATACTTTGACAGATCAAGCGTATCCTCCAGAACTTTTAATGCATATCCCTGTCTTTCAAGCAACATCATAAACTGCGCCTTATTGGAGAAGCTGTATTGAAGTGCCCTCGTCAAAGCTTTTTCAGCAGCATGTTTCTCATCATTACCGATAAGTTTATTCAGTACCTTATAAGCCCTGATCTTCTCAAAGCTGTCGGAAATCTTTTTCCCTTCCAGGTCTATTCTTGAAGATACCATATGGATGTGATTATTCTGCGTGTCCTTGTGGAAAATGAGAAGATACGGCTGATTTCCATAACCCATGCCCTCTAGCCAGCCTTCGGCCAGTGTAACTAGTTCCCCCTTGTCCAAGCTTCTGCCCTTTGAAGATATCATTGCATGAAATTGCGGATATACAACCCTGCGGTTTCTGCTCGCTAGGGATGAGAGGTAGTTTATATAATCTCCAGGCCTGATCTCAGATAGCCCTTGCAGCGCCCCAAAACCGGATACCTTTACCAGTTCTCCCTTATTTTTTTCAACTTTATTGGTATTGTACCTAACTGCCCTAAAAGTCTTTGATTTCCAAAGAATTTTCACAATCATAAACTAAGCCTTTAATAATCTGAGTAATTCCCTGGTTGCTCTCTCCATTCCTCTAAATATTGAAATGTAATCAGTAAAAATCGTGTTGAACTGAAGTACAATTTCAGCAGAGAGCATTCCTCGTTTATTTAAAAAGTTCGCATGCCGGGCAAGCTGGTTAATGTTGTTTCCTGACCTACCGATCTCTGCACCGATCTGGTTCAGGTGTTTTAAAACTTCAACAGCATTGATTTTATTTGAAACCGCAGAGGAGATTAAAAGCCTTTGCCGCAAGAAATCACTTTCTTTCAATCCAAGGGAAAGCCAAAGGTTTCGGAGTAAAGCATATTCTTCCTCGGTAAATCTGGCCTTAATGAACCTGGTTCTTTTACCATCTAATTTTAAAGGCCTCCCATTCTTTTTCTTGGTCATATTCAACAATTAAGGGACATCCTCCGAAGAAGAAAAAACTAGTTGCGACGTTTTTTCCATCCCGCTACGCCCCCAAGGCGAAAAAAAGCGGGCAAGTTATAGGGTTTTTGAGCAACAAAAACACAACTTGCAGGCTAAAAAACCAAAATACACCTACAATAACGAAAGGATAAAAACCAAAAAATTTAAGCTTGGTTTATTAGGATTTTGTTAAAAAGTATTCCGGCAAAAGAGGAAGCCTAAAGCTATCTTTGCCAGATGGAGCTGCAGGAATTAGAAGAGTTTTTCAAGAATTGCCAGAGACCGGAAATGCCGGTGTTTTTAAATGAGGCAACAAAAGTAACTGACTTTGATTTATTTCTAGAGAGCCATTTCGGGCCACTTAGAGCTAATCCGGAAAGTAAAATCAATAAGCCACTATTAGTAAGACTAAAAATGATGAAACTTATCATTGAGTCTAACTAGCTAAACATATATCCACATATTTCTATATAAGAATATCCACATATACCGATAGAGGCATATTGATATTTTACGCATATACAGATATAATTATATCTAAATAGCTCAATATTTACATAGTTATATATTCATATATCAACGTGTTATACCAAAACCACTCTCTACACTAAAAGGCATAGGCTTAACAATAGATTTTTCAATTTGCCTTAGATCAGCCACAAGCTTCTCATTATAATCCTTAAACCCTGCATATTTGAACGAACAGTCTATACTTCCATGTACATCTCGGATAAATTCCTGCGCAGCAGATTTTCCTGCTTTATCATGGTCAAAATAAAGTTCAATAGAACCAAACTGGTTTGACCTACCCTTGGCAGCCTGTAGAAACGAAAGGGAATTTAACACCAATATGGATGCAGGATCCTGTGGATGTTCGACTTTCCAGCTCAGAAAATCAAAGTAACCTTCAAAGACACCTAGCCTGTCAACAGCCCCCTGCAAAAAACTCATCCCCTTGTGCCCCAGGCAACCCTTAAAATATTTGTTGCGTACCTCCCAGCCACCATTCTCATTTGGCCATGCAGAAGCAAAGTAATTCCTGCGCTTATTGCTGCTGTCCATGACCGAATAATAAAGTTCATATAAATAACCACCTGCAACGCTTTGCACTCCCCTGCCTTTAAGATAAGAACTGATGACATCGTTGCCGATTGATTCATTTACTACTTCTACTTCATATCTTGGAACTTTGAAGAGCAAGGGCCTTCGGGAATTATCAACAGGCACATCCTCGGTTCTCTCAAGGTTTATTTTTGCATACTCTACGATTTTTTTAAGAACCTCAGGAAAGCTTGAGGGATACCAATATGCAAGGCCAAAATCGATTATGCTTCCGCTTTTTATTCCCGATACTCCTGCACCGCCATGGTCAAACCAGACCCCCAGATTATCATTTACACAAAGTGAGGCCGTATATTCTTCACGCAACATACTTAGAAAAAAATACTCTCCCCCCGATACTTTCTGGGGACTAAACCCCAAGTTCTTCAAAAGATCGAGGAGCGACACTTTCTCCTTGATCTCATTAACGTTTAAAAAAGCTGACATACCGATTTAGTTTTAGAATTTTCAGAAACAAAAAAGGGGCTTATCGCCCCTTCAAAATAGAACCCAAAAAGAAGGGCCTCTATATATTGTAATTTTGGAACTACTCGCGTCGATTTCTACAAACCGGACTTATCGTCTGCCAATGCGCTTTCACCTTTTTGACGTCATCTCAAAGCTTCGCAAAATTCCCTTAAATTTAAAGGGTAATGTTTCATTCCTGAATGTCAAAGACCAACTCTTTTGTTGGCTCAAAATTCAGGAAGTATGCTGCGAGCATTTGACACTTTTCAAAAAGTGGGTACGATTTTTTAATTCCTTTAACGTAGCTTAATCGTAGTGGTTTTCGGAATGGAAATGTTGTAGCTTACCGATATTACCGTAAAACCCTCACATCGAAGCGTAAATTCTTGACAAAACTTTAGAACTTGCTAAAATCTCTACAAATCCTGGCAATAAGATTTTAACACTTTTTCAAACTTGTGTTATACTTTCACTACCAAACATTTTTAAAAATTTCTTTCCGGACACATAGCTTTACATTGAATTTGTTAGAAAAAATCCCAGAAGAATCATCTTAACTGAAGCGTTGTTTACTGATAATATGATTGTTGATTGCACTTCTCATACCATCGAGATAAACTGTATACCCTTTGCTCTTCCTTCTGGATATATCGATGAATTTTCGGTAGGCAACACCCAGGTCTATATTCAAGGTTCGCTCAAGAATATCCACTACCTGGGAAATGTCAGCTTTTCCATTGTTTAAAGAACCCATAAAGTATATGCCATAGGCGAGCTCAACCAGATTAACTTTGTCATCGGTCCATTTCAGCTCCGAATTTTTCGCAAGAAGGTGATAAAGGGAGGAATCGGGATTGTTATAAATCAAACGAATCCTGGTCAGCAAAAATTCGCGCAGCTGCTCGTATGCACGGAACTTTGCAAAAGTATAATCTACATTGGTATCAAATTCGTCGTATTTCAACGCTGGAAGAATCCCCTGCTTGTTTTTTCTGAGAAAATATTCCTGGTCCAGGGCAGTTTGATTGTTGAGGTAATATTGGTAAAGGAATTTATTTTGCTCAAAGTATCTTCTCAGGAAATCTATTTCCAGAACATAATAACTCCTAATTGCCTCGTCCGTATCAATCGGAATATTTGATAGAATATTGAATTGCTCCACAATCAAAATTTTACAGCAATAGAATTTCGGTTTGTGTTCTTTAAAGAATAATATCTCTTCCATTTCAGAAGAGAAACCCAATTGGTTTACCAACGTGTTCAAACGACTGATATCCTTTTCGATAATGTCTAGAGAGAATGAAAATCTGGTTAGGTCACTGATGGGTTCTTGTTTTACAGCATGCAGTTTTGCGGTCATTTCTAAATAAAGCTGTTCAGAAGTTTGGATTAACATAGAGAAGGATTTAGGTAAAAAGTTGGTTGACTGAACCTGCGATTATCCTACAGGAACTTTCGCAAGTTGTGCCAATTCGCACTCTAAATCAAGTTAACTATCAGTTGCATAATTGATCAACCCCCTTTGAATACATTATTTGCAGATAAATTCTAAGGACAATATTCGTTAAATTTTACTTTTGAGAATATGTTTGTCAGCCTAATCAAACTAATGGTGTAACCACCAAAGGCCTCGGTGTAAAAATCTTTTTGACAGGTAAGTTCAGTCATAAATTGTGCTAAAAATCAGCTATGAATTACCAATTTATTTTTTTTGAGGAACATCTCACAAGCCTGCAAACGAAAAAAACTTTTGCAAAAAATTTTGCAATGGAATCAAAAAAAAATCTGGAACGAGAGCATTCCCGACTGACCAGAGCCTTCAGGGATATGGCCGTTGAACTAAATAATCATGAAAAGTCAAAAGCATATTTCAATTTTCACCAACAGAACTTAACCCTTTTAATGGATAAGACTAGCACAGAAAAAAAGCTTAGGGAAAAAGATCCGGACCACAAGATTATAATAAGTACTCTGGAAGCATTGCTGGATATAATGGAAGAATTACTAATCTGGATGAAACAAATCTTTCCGAAGATCTTCGACTATAAAGGCAGGATCCCTATAAAAATGATTGAGTCCGAAATTTCGGAAATTGAGAATGATTTAGATTTAATCGTTGGAGAATTTGAAATGAAGAAATTGGATCCTAAACTGATGCAGGTCACAAGATCGGTTTTGGATATAAGTCAGATAATCAGTTTTCAAGATCTGAAATTTTGGAAAGAATCCTGCTACAAAATTCATCAAGATCTTATGTTGCTTGATCCAGTTGATGAATTTCGCATTATAAAAATTTTCATGGGGCTTGGAATAAATCATCCTGACTTATTTTTTTATACTAAACGGCATATTTCAAAAGAGATTGAGCATAAGACAACTTTAGGGGAAAAAATTTCTGCAGTCTGTTCCTATCGGAAAGAGATAAGAGTGTTATACAGAGAAACCCAAATGCTCCAGTTTACAAAGAAACCCGATATTCAGCGCACTATAAAAAAATTCCTCCGAGAAGAACTCCTTTTACTCCGCGCTATGGAATTTGTGAATCATGAAGTTGAGGAAGCGGGAATTATGAACGCCAACTATAAAGTTTCCTTTTCCGTTAAACAGCTGGCCTTTTTTGTCCATCTTCAGATGGAGACCGGGATAATAATATGGCAAAGGGCAAAATTCGCGCACCAGTATATTGCAAGGCACTTTAGCACTGTGGAACGCGATTCAATATCTGAAAAAAGTGCAAGAAACGCCCACTATAATCATGCTAGTGAAGATATTAAGAAAGTCATCGCAAAGCTCAGTGAAATGCTCGCATTAGCTCAGGAAAGATATTGAAATTGTGAGAATACTGCGAATCTTGCAATTTGATGAGGGGTTGCAAGACCATAAAATTTCTGCAACTTGACAAAGTTTTCAAATAGCCGTTCTTTATCCCTAAAAAGATTATGGACGTAGAAAACTATTCACAGAAACTAAACGCATTTCACTCACTCTCGCCTGGACTCAAAGCATACATCTCAACCATAGCCAAAAAAACTGCATACAAAGGTGGCCAGACTGTGTTCCTGACTAGAGAAGATTATAATTTTTATCCCTTGATTGAAAGCGGGTCTTTACGGCTAATGGCAATCGATAAGGATAATGATGAAGAAATTGTTATCCGAACCTATAATGCTGAGGAATTCCTGTATCATTTTCCAAACGTTATGCCAAGATCAAGATTTGAACTTTATGTAGAGTTTTTGGAGGATTCCTATTTGATAGCGTTTAGCGAAAAGCATTATTCGAACCTTATGAAAATATTCCCTGATGCGTACCTCTTGAATCTATCATATACCGCCTGGCATTTGAACATACAGTTGGAACTTCTTCTCGGCAACAACAATATTCCTGATAGGTAATAACGTATATGACACACTTTAAAGTTTACCATAAATCATATTCAAATGAAACGACTCATCGAAAAACTCCAAAGTCTTCAAAATGCAAGCGAACCTGTTGTAAGCCAACTGGCGGAAATCTCTGTTCAGAAAACTTTCAATAAAGGCTTACTTATTAGCACACCAGATCATTCATACCCTGAACTTTATTTTATCGAAGAGGGTCTTGCAAGGGGATATTTTATTTTCGAGGGGCAGGAAAATACTTCTTGGATATTACAGAGTGGGTTTATTTTTCCGACTACTTCGTTTTTTTCTTTCAGTCACACAAATGAGTATGTTAATTTTTTAAAGGACAGTTACGGCTACTCAATAAGTCTATCCCAATGGAGTGATCTTGCCAAAGCAAATCCTCAATTTTTAATGATTCTTCTGGAAATCTATGAGGAACATTACCGTGAAATAACGCAAAGAGAACAAATGCTGAGGATCAGACATGCGGAAACAAGATTTCTCTATTTTCAAGCCAAGTATCCAGAATTAATTAATCTTCCCATTCATAAGATTCTGGCTTCCCTTCTCGCAATCGAATCAAAATATCTCTTCAAAATAAAAAGGAAATACCGCAGATGAAACGGCAGGGAATCGCATTATTACACAAATAGGTGTACGATTATCACTTTTTCCAAGGGGTGCAAAAAGAGTAAAAATTGCCGAATTCGGGTAGTAAATATTATTTCTGTTGTTTCGAACTTTAATCCACAATCAGATGGGTTTTTAATGAACAAAACATGGAAAATATTTATTCACATAAACGGACACATATAAGCTATAAAAGCTTGGTATCAAACCTAAATACCATTGGAATATTCCTGTTAACATTGCTATGGTCTTATGCAGTTTTTGCAAAGCTCGCTGATCTAAAACTTTACCAGCTCCAGATGAAGGAGCAACCCTTTCCTTATTCAATACAGCAGTTACTGACTTATCTTGTCCCGATTCTTGAGTTAACCGCAGCGATGCTACTGATTTTTAATAAACACAAATGGGGGCTTTGGCTTTCCTTAACTCTGATATTAGGATTTACGATATACATCACACTGATCCTAACCCATGTTTTTCCCAATGCCCCATGCAGCTGCGGTGGCTTCATCTCTAAGATGAGCTGGAAAACCCATCTCTACTTCAATATACTTTTGTTTTTTATAAATATGGGTTGTCTTATTAGAGTTATCAAAAAGGAAAGGAGGTTAAGCGGCAAAGAGTGAAAAATATAATTCCAAAATTTAATGCATTCAACAGGGCATGGTGCCCAAATCTTAAACTAACTTTTTCGCTTGTTTTTTCAAAGTAAAAAGCATCCTTAAATTATGTATACAGCAATAAAAAATGTAAGCAAAGGCCTAATGGCCGCCGCTTTAGGGTTAGTATTAGTTTTAACCGGATCGGCTTTCAAATCTGAAAAGACCAGTAAGCTTGAAAGATACCAGTTCCGCTATACAGGACCAAGTTTATCTCAAGCAGATGTTGAAGAGGAAACTTACTGGACTCATGATGAAAGTGCACCCGTGTGCGATAATGAACAAGAGGCGGCTTGTACGATTACAGTGTATAAAAGTTTCGTAAATGAAGGCACAACGCCAACACTGAAATCGTCCTTAAATATTTCTGCTTCGAATGCAGCCTCTACTGCATATGTTTCAGGTAGCAGTGATAATACGATGGATATCATCAATCGCTCTGCGGAGTAAACATCATTTTACCGGCAAATATTTAAAATCGGGCAGTTAAATTTAGACTGCCCGATTTTTATCAATTTTGAGGCATTCCTGTCAGTTCTATAATATCGGTTGGTAAAGGAAGTGCATAGTATTTAGATTCAGGCATTAAAGTGAAGGTCTTGCCATCAATTACTCGCCTTAAAATTATCCCAAATCCCTCCTTGTTATATCTCTTTATGTCTGCGAAACGCAAACCACGCAGGAGTAGCTCTTTCCGCCTTTCTTCTCTAATCTTAGTTACGGCATCTCTTTGATCAATGGCAGTAATTGGAATGAAAGGGATTGTACTTTTCCAACGGGTTTTCATCAAAGTATTTAGGTCATTCATTGCACCAGCGAGATCATTGAGCATTGCTTTACACTCCGCGCTATTTAAATAAACTTCGTCGGTAGCTAAACCAGAAAAGAAGATATTTGCACTGGCTGTATAGTTACCCTTGAATTGTTGATAGGGAGCAGCTAATTTGAAGAAAGCTGTTTTTCTGAGATCGTTGGCATTATAGCTGGCATACAAGTTTGAATCGATCCTAAACCTCGTAACGTTTGTAATTCCAAAACTGCTATTTAATTCTGCATACCATATTGTCTCCTTATTAAACTTTTTTATTGGTACAGCTGTGCTTAATGCCAACAAGTCCGGATCTCCATTGAAGTTCATTAGTTTAGCATTTAACTTTAATGACTCCTGAGCATACTGAAGAGAAAGGTCATATTTGCCCATATAAAGATAACAGCGCGAAAGAAGTGCTGCCGCTGCACCTTTCGATGGGCGCATAACGTGTTGCGGATAATCAGGCAATAAAGATAATGCCTTCATCCCATCATTTATAACTTGCTGATAACATTCATAAACGCTTGATCTGAATGAGGGCACATTGAAATCGGAGCTCAGCCGCAGAACAATTCCAAGGTCAGTAGTGGAACGGGAATCATCATACGCCAAGCCATGCTGGCTTGTGAGCATTAGAAAATAATATGCACGATAAAATAATGCACTCCCCTGTGCATTATCCCATGCTGCCGAATTAACGGCTGAGCGTTCAGTTTTACTTAACAGTTCCAAACTCAGATTAGAATTATATATTGCCAGATATCCAAGATTCCAGTCATTCCCAATTCTATATGGTGTCGGACGCCATGTGTAAGCTTCCTGGCCAGTCAGTCCCACTGCATTGTAGCCAGCTAAAGGCAAAAATATATCATCACTGGACGCTTCTCCAAAAGATGGGGATGTCCGAAGGTTCATGATGTTGGCATCATCCAGTAAGCCCTGAACATCCTGAAGAGTTTTTGGGATAACAAGTTTTGAGTCTGATTTAACATCAAGATACTTTTTACACCCAGAGGTCACAATAGCAAGGAAAAGTGAAGCAACTGCTATTAAGAAAATTATTCTTCTATTTTTCATATTATTTAACATTTAAAATGAGCCCTTTATACCAAACGTTATCTGCCTTGATGGCGGAACAAATCCAGCATAATCGGGATCGTATCCGAATTTATTCGCTTTCCATATAAGGCCAACATTTTGTAAGCCGGAATATGCCTCAAGCGTTCTGAAAGGAAATTTCCACTGGGAAGTATTTATGCTATAACCTAGCTTTATATAATCAAGTCTGATGTGATCCCCAGACATTATATTGACCTCCGACCCGTAATAAAATGCATCACGTAAACTTGAGGTTGGATACAGAAATGAAGGAACATTAGTATGCTGTTCGTCGCCAGGATTTTGCCATCTCCTAGCAAATTCTGAATTTCCAATGCTACCTGCGATCAATTGAGTATAGTTAATAGATGGTTTCCTCACATGGTATCCAAGTTTAAAGTTT
Organism: Pedobacter sp. AC163; assembly: GCF_979258665.1. Classification (NCBI taxonomy): domain Bacteria; kingdom Pseudomonadati; phylum Bacteroidota; class Sphingobacteriia; order Sphingobacteriales; family Sphingobacteriaceae; genus Pedobacter; species Pedobacter sp. AC163. The sequence goes on from NZ_OZ409872.1 coordinate 2,130,570, forward strand.
ATGTTTACCGATAGGTTGAAACCATTCCAATTGAAATTATTGATAAGGGATCCAAAGTAAGTAGGGGATGCCGAACCCTTATATATTAAATTTGAACCGTCTTTTGTAGCCTCCGCTAGCAAAGCAGTATAGTTTGTACTCAGTACCCCGTTCAAATAACCCTGAGGATTGCCATTTACATCAAGGCCGCCCCACTTATAGGCTGCTATTGAGTAAAGGGGATAGCCTTCCAATGGAGTGATTGCCTTACCGCCAGAGAGAAGTGCATATATGCTTGAACCGGTGTTAGAATAATACTTTTCGGTTGTACTGAGGTTATAGCTGACGTACAAGTCTGTGGTCCAGTTAAATTTACCTGCATTTAAGTTTTTAGTATGCAGGTCGAGATCCAGACCTTTTCCCTTCATATCTGCAACATTCCGGGTAATGAATTCCCTTGCTCCCCAAGTGGTATAGTCATAACTGGATTGCCCATATAAATCGGATCCCTTTTTAGTATACCAGGACAGTGATCCTGATATCTTTTTCTTGGCCGATTCAAAATCAACTCTTACGCTAAACTGCGAGAGTTGCTCCCAGCGTAGGTCTGGATTATTTATGGAATTGATTCTTGTAATCGGAAACCCGGTGACCACGTTGCTAGCATATCCTGCAACTGGTGATGCGGTTTTCGTCAAATCAACGTTTCCACTGTATCCAAAACTACCTGTCAATTTTAAAACTGGCAGCCAATCAAGATTATAAAAATTCTCATCTGATATCTGCCACCCTATTCCTGCAGACCAGAGTGGTTTCCATTTATCATTAGTGTTTGCTCCAAAAATATTTGATCCGTCTCTCCTTATGCTGCCCGAAAGGATATATTTTCCACGATATGTGTAACTTAAATTACTGTATATGCTTATAAACCGATAAGCAGTCTTACTGATTGTGTTGGAACCCCCAATCTGACTGCTGTTTCCGGATAGATACTCGGGATAATAACCCGTTTGATCCACTAGGTTGAAATAAAGGGGATCTTCTTGGTATCCCAATTTTGTGGAACCGGTACCGGATGAATTAGAAGCCCTTAACTCAGAACCAAAAATTGCTGTCAATTTGTGTACTCCAAAAATCTTATTGTAATTGAGCTGCGCCCTGCCGGTTTGTGACGATACCTGTGAGCTATTCGTTGATAGAATACCACCAAGAGGTACAGGAGAAGTCACGATTCCTGTTGAAGAATTGTATTGACTATAAGTGTTGATCAAATCTCTGGCGGCAAAACTTTCTCTATCTGAGGTGTGGTCATCGTCTCTGTTTTGCCTTTGATACTGATAAGATATCTGCAAATCCAGCCCGTCGAGAATCTGGAACTTCAGGCCTACATTCGCGTATAGTTCTTGGGACTTACCCGTAAAGTAGTCATGGATATAATCCTGATCAGGATAATATTTCCAATCCAAAAACTTACGGTTTGCTACTGTGTCTGTATAATTTGCCCTATATTTCATTGCCAAGCCTGAGATTTGATTAAAATCCAGATAGGTTGGGTACCTCCCACCGACAGATAATGAATTATAGCTGGGTCTGCCAGATTTGGAATGCAGATTTGTAAAATAAACGTTTGTGTTTAAGCTAATGAGCTTGTTAAATTTAAAGTCATTTGCCAAATGCAGGTTTATCTTATCCGAACTGCTAAATGTCTCTCCTCTTACATGATCATAAGCAGCAGAAAGGAGATAGTTATTTCTTTCACCCCCACCCTTGATGTTCAAGCTGTGCTGCTGTGTTAATGCCCTTGTATAAAAATTGTCGAGATAGGATTGCTGGGTATTATTATTTGATAGTCCCTCAATCTGCTGAACGGCTGCAGCTCTTGAGATTTTTCCATTTCTCTGAGCCAGTAAAATTTCTACAACAGGTGTAAGTGAAGCCCAGGGAGTCGAAGTTATTTTATCATTAAAGTAACCGGCGTCAAATAGTTTTCTTTCTAAAGCTATATAGTCAGCATTATCTATTTGAGATACGGCATTAAGTTTTGGAAGGCTCTGTAAAAGAAAGTTTGAGTTGAATGAGAGCTGCATAGCCTGATTAAACTTACCCTTTTTGCTTGTTATTACAATTACCCCATTACCCGCCCGGGCGCCCCAGATCGAAGATGCAGCTGCATCTTTCAAAATTGAAACGGTTTCGATATCGTTGGGATTTATATTTTCAATATCGCCTTCATAAATAAAACCGTCCAAAACAATTAGAGGATCCAATGGTCCATTGATCGTGCCTAATCCCCTTATACTGATATTTGTTTTATTTTGCGGATTGCTGCTGGTTTTACCTACCTGTAGCATTAAGCCGCTGCTCTGCCCGATGAGCCGGTCAAGTATATTGGTTCCGGATCTGGAATTTATTGCTTTTTCGTCAATCAAGGATATTGTCCCATTGATTTCATTTGGTTTAGCGTTCTGGTAACCAGTTTGCACTAAAACCTCATCCAATTGATGAACTTCTTCAGTCATCTTTACTGAAATGAAAGATAACGGGGCTTCGTAAATACGATTTACTGGTTTGAATCCTGTAGCAGTAAATCGGATGGTATCCCCAATTCTCACATTTTTTAAAACAAAATTTCCGTTTTTATCCGTAAGGGTAACCCCACCCTTAAAACGAACAGAAACAATTATTACCTGATCATCAAGATCAGTCACTTTTCCACGCACCTCCTGTCCCTTTTGCGCAAAGGCTGTGAGGGCAGAAAGTGCAATAATTAACAATGCAGTTGCAAGAAGCAAAAAATTCCATTTCATTTTTCTTGAATTAAATTGATCTATTCTCATCTTAATCAATTTTGTTCTTTATGCTAAGGCTTAGCCCTGCAATAAGACGCTCGATATTTGAAGAGTTGATTTGTTCTGGACCAGTTATAGCTTTTACGCGTCCATCAGGTCCCACCCAGATGTAATGTGGCATACTTTTAATCGGAAAAAGATCACGGCTGTTTTCTTCGCTTTGGATAAGCGGTAAGCAAAAACCGGAAATACGTTTTTTTTCTTTTTCCAAAAAATCTATCAGTATTGGTTCAGTATCGTTCTTGTAAGCATTGACTAAGAAGATCTGTAAGTTCTTACCATACAGCTTTTGCAGGGAATCCATTTTAGGAAAGTATTTTAGACATGCGGTGCAATATGTTGCCCAAAAATCAAGGATAACAGCTTTTCCCCTGAGCTTTGAAAAATTAATTGATGTATCCGAATAATTGAGGATTTTTGAAAATCGGATATTGCCAATTTTATCCCCGACCATTAATTTCTTTTCAGAAATTCCTTCCTGTGCCTGACAGGTAACAGCGACAAAAAACAAAAGAACCAGCGGATAGTTTTTGCGCTTTAGCCACTCAAGGGCTATTTCCTTTTTCGAAAGTGATGACAGGATGCTAACTGTTGTACTTAGCTCACAAGGGAATTGAAAAGGAATCTTTTTACTTAAAAGGTTATGTGATAATTTTGAGAATGGACTAAAAATATAATGCCTAAAAAAAAGGCATGGCAGTGCCCAAGCGATAAATAATATCGTTTTTTTCATTGTTTGTTGTTTTAAGTTAGTTGATCGGAAAATTACATGAGAAATCTCAAATACTGAAGAGAACTAAGGCAGGCGCATTATTAAAGAACCTATTTTCTATCATTAACCGTAGGGTTGACCTGCCTTAGCCTGGCATCTTATTCAGGAGAACAGATAACCAAGCTAATTAGGATGATAAATGTCCATCCGAGAGTATAAAAAACAGAGATTTGAGGGCCTAAAAAGTAGGCCAGAAAATAGCATGTTCTGCTGAAATTTGAAGAAATGATGATTTCAAATGCTTTCATGGCTAATCTGTGTTAACCGAAAGTCAAACGGAAAAGGGCCGCCTTTACGCTTTATTTGAAGTGAAGGTGTAGGACCACCACCGCCTTGCAGCGGCCGAACTCAAATAAAGCAGGCGACCCAAATCCGTATGCTATACAAAGATAGCATAGGAATTGAGTTTTACCTACCTCTCGTGTTCGAACGTCCTACTTTTCACCACAAGTTCTTTCAGTAATTACTCAATCCAAATTAATGGAAGTTATATTCTATCGTTTTTCTATATCGTTAATTTTATTAAAGCCAAGATACAAAACATTAACCAAATCCACAAGTGGAGTTGACTTAAATCATCAAAATCAGTCACTTGCACATGTAAATGGTAGCACCTGAAGACGAGTTAATTTTTGTTGAAATCTCTCAATTAGATTTTATGTTGATTGAAAGAGTTAGGGCCTTGAGAATTGCAAGTAAAATGACTCAACTTCAGTTAACTCAGAAGATGAAATTAGCTGATGGGTTTATTTCAAAAGTAGAAACTTTTACAGAACGTGCCAAATACAGCATTAGACATATAAACTTGTTAGCAAGCGCTCTCAATTGCACTATACAAGATATCCTCCCCTTGGAGCAGCCAAAATATGACATGGTCGTATTAACTTTAAGGAGAACTAACAAAATTAACAAAGATGGTTCTTTGTCCCAAAAGAAAACCACTGAGGTGATTAAAATCGAACCAAAAGAAAAAAGTTAATTTGGATATGCAAAGTAATTGAGGGATCATTTTTGAGATTACCCTAAACTTTGACATATGGAACAACTTCGTTGCGTCGTAATCGACGATGAAAAACATTCAATCTCGATTCTCTCAGATTACATTGAGACGAATCCCAACCTAAAACTAGTCAAAACTTTTCTTGATCCCCTTATTGCACTATCAGGAATCAGCATCAGAGACAAAATAGACTTTATTTTTTTGGATATAGACATGCCAGAAATTACCGGCATTGAGCTCGCAAAAAAATTAGTCAATCGAGCTCGATTTATTGTATTTACTACTGCATTTACAAAATATGCAATAGAAGCTTTTGAAGTAAATGCTTCTCGGTATCTGGTTAAGCCAATCTCAAAACCGAAATTCATTAAAACCGTTTGGGACATTTTAGATGCAGAAAGAAAAAGAATTGAAGGGATAAGGATTGCCCAAAGAAAATATTTCTATGTAAGCATTGGCGAAAGGGGACAGAAACTGAAGATAAAGAAATCCAAAATATTATTTTTCGAAAGCTTGAAAAACTACATGAAAATCGTCACTGAGGATGAGGATTACACAGTCTATTTGACAATGAAGGAAGTTGAAAAGGAGTTTTGGGGCACATTGTTCTACAGAGTTCACCGCAGTTACTTCGTAAATGAAGAAAGGGTTGAAAAAATAGCTGGGAATACATTAAAGCTTGGAGCACACATCATTCCGATGGGCAACAACTACAAGCAAGGTTTTATTGAATTTTCTGAAAATAAAACATTAAGATCCGGCCGGAATTCTTAAGGATTCAAATGTGAGACCAACCCTCAACGATGGCTAATCAACGTTTCATTGGAAATAATGATGATGCTGGAAGTAGTCGGATCAGTTTCGGACTTTCGAATTGTTTGCTGCGATCTAAAAACAAATACTGTTTTTTTGACCAGTTTTTTAGAGTTCTGTTTCATGTTTTTATTTTGAAACTAGAGCCATTATTTAGCGTAAAAAAAGTTTTTACACCGCGATAAAATGAGGTTACACCAAGAGCAATTATAGCATGACTAAGAAAATTTTCGAATGGGGAAAAGTGCAGCGCTTGCACCTAATTGGATGGGCGATATTCATAACATTAGAAGTCGGACTAATCGGACTTTCAATGGGCTTTTTTGGAAAAGCTTTGAATTATGCCCTCCATTATATTCTTAATATTATTCTATTTTATACGAATGCGCATTTTTTGCTTAAGAAGAGTTTTACAAAGCCTAAACCCTGGACAAGGGTAATCATCCTCATGATAATTCAAATCGGTTTATATATTTTTTTCAGGTCTTATCTTAATTACGTACTCGAAGGAACTCATGAAGGATTTAACATCCCAACAATTATTACTAACCATAAAAGTTTTTTTCAATCGCTCTGGAGAGGTTTGTTTTTTATCGTTCTTTCCTGCTTTTACTTTTTGTTTTTGCGTTTCAAAGAGGAACGGCTGAAAAGAGAACAGTCAGAAAGAATGGAATATTTGAACGATTTGAAAAATAAAGAAATGCAAAATGAATTGCATGTTGCGAAGTATGAATATTTGCGAGCCCAAATCAATCCACACCTATTGTTCAACACATTGAGTTTTTTATATGATAGCGTCCGAAAATATAATGAGGACGCTGGAGAAGCAGTTCTTAATTTGGCTGAATTGATGCGGTTTAGCCTTGAAACCAAGGAATCACCTGAAGAATTTCCCCATTTGGAGGAGGAACTGCATCAGATTGATAATCTCATATCCCTTAATAAGATAAGGAAAGACAAAGAACAGTATATTAATCTTTCTTATCCTGAAGAAGTTAAGAATTTTTGTTTTATACCATTGGTCATAATCACATTGTTAGAAAACATGCTTAAGCATGGAAATTTACAAAAGCCACACCAACCTGGAATATTAGATATTAAATTGAGTAAAAACAAATTGTTAGTAAGTACCTCCAACTTGATCAACACCAGGATTCACCATTCAGGTTTTAACAAAGGAATGGAGAATATTGAAAAGCGATTAGGTTTGGCTTATGGCGATAAATTTTCATTATCCTACGGAAAAAGGGATGATAGATATTTTGATGTCAATATAACTTTGAAAATTGATCCAATCGTTTGAATATACATCTAGGAGATTATTTTAGTGGTCGAATTTCAATCCAAACCGGACAATGGTCACTAGCTCCTTTCCAACCTCTGACATGCTTGTCGACGCCGCCATCAACCAAAGTCGCTTTTAAATCCGGAGAAAGGAGAAAATGGTCCAATCTCAAACCGGCATTTCTTCCAAATGCATTCCGAAGATAATCATAAAATGTATAGATGATTTCATCAGGATACAGGGCTCTTATTGCATCGGTCCAGCCCAGAGCCAAAAGCTTCTTAAATGCTTTTTTTGATTCGGGAAAGAAAAGCGCATTATCCCTGAACCTGTCTGGATTATAAAGGTCCAGGTCAGTCGGTATAACATTATAGTCGCCGATCATAATTGTTGGGATGCCAAAAGAAAGCAGTTTTTTCGAATGGGCATTCAGCCTCTTGAACCATTTTAGTTTATATTCAAATTTTGGCCCCGGCGCAGGGTTGCCATTGGGAAGATAAATGCAGCTTATGACGAGGCCATTAATAAAAGCCTCGATATATCTGCTATGATCATCTTTAGGATCACCGGGCAAACCGCGCCTTGTTTCTTTGATTTCCGTTTTGGATAGGATTGCTACTCCATTCCAGCTTTTCTGCCCCTGCCACACGGAATGATATCCTGCATTCATCAACTTTTTGACCGGAAAGTCCTTGTCCTGACATTTTATTTCCTGCAGACAGACAATGTCCGGCGACCGCTCTTTCAACCATTTTAGCAAAATTTCGATCCGGCCATTGACTCCGTTTATATTGTAAGTGCTCAGAATCATTCAAAAAGTTCCTGCGATCTGGTATAATAAGCTATTCGCCCACCGATTTTTTCAGACAAAATCTCATCACCCTTTGATGTCTTTTTTAATTCTGCACCGTGTACAGACATAAAATCACGAAGCTCACCTTTTAGCTCATCACCATTTGCTTCTGCAATATTTGATATCGCCTCGCTCAATACAGATTTTATACTTTTGTATAATCTCTTTGCCGCTTTATCCGGAATCGCTTTGGCGACTGAAAAGGGAGAGACTCCGGCATGATAAAGTATCTCATCCGAATAGGAATTGCCTATCCCGCGAACAAGATGCTGATCCATGAGCAAAGTTTTTATCGATGCTCTCTTTTTAGCCAGTAAATCAAAAAAATATTCTTCTTCCATTTCAAGCGCGTCAGGAACATCGGTATGTTCAGGATTTAAGGTAGGCGTTGCCTGCTTTTGAAGGTCAATCAATGCAAATGCATGACCCCCTTCAAAATGAAACCCTAGAATCTGGAAGCGTGGCGGCTCATCCTGATCTATGGAGATCAGTTCGCCCCTGAGCATTAAGTGAAGACCGAGAACCTGTGAACCTGAGAAAATAAGCTGAAGCGTCTTTCCGGAACGCTGGACATCCAAAAGTTCTCTGCCTTCCAAAGCTTTTTTCATTTCCTTGGCGGAGACATTAATTTTTTTAGATACCGTAATTTCGAGCGTCTCCAAAGTCTGCCCTTTAAATCTTCTGGCCAGTATCTGGGCGAATACGGTCAAATCAGGTAGTTCTGCCATGGAATTATGCGGATAGATATTTTTTAATTTCGTGGATGGAATTTCCCCGAAGAAGTGCCGCGGATTTTAGTTCATCCGTACTGATCTGAAACTGTTCAGCCCAGTAGAGGAGCTCACCAGGATCATCCACATTTAGCTCGCCTTCATTTGTCCCGAACTCCTGTGACTCCAGGGAATCAAGATCACTCTCACTTTCATGTCTGTCGAAGAGATCATCGGAACTAGGGGATTTAACTGAATTGCTGTCGCTGTCCAGTTTATTTTATTTCCAAACTTTGCCAGACCATTTCGCTTCTTATCCATCACGATATTTAAATTTCTGTTTTTTCACAACCGGGTAAAACTGATCATAAAAGGACTGAACATGATCAGGCGTGGTACTGCTTAATATTTTTTGGACATGATCCACTACAGGATCCACTGCGGTGCTGTTACGGAGATGGGCCTTAAGTTTTTCACCCCAGGTGTTTACAGCTTCAGCAACAGAATTCCCTCTTCCAAGTATCGATTCATGGATATCCTGAGGGAGCACACAGAGAAAACCCGGAGATTCACTAAAAATCTCTGCTCCAAGTTTTCCGGCAAGCCCATCAAGTGAGGTATTTACCGACTTACGCCTTGGCATTTGACTTAATATATTCGGCAATCTTCGCCCTGGAAGAACTTCCCGAAGCTTTAGCCAGTTCCCTATACTGAGCAGAAGTTACCTTAGCCTGTTTTGCTGCATAAGCAACTTCGCCTGCATCGTTTAGATCAACTTTTGAATCTTCTCTGCCGTCCTGTTTATGTTTGCTATCGCTCATAATATTAATTTTTATGATATAACTGATCTCAACTGAAAATGGTTTTAAACCCTAAACGATCACCCCTAAAAAGCGCTTTACGAAAGCATCCAACCGTGTTAAATCGAGTACTCGATGGCGGGCAGGTCCTCATAAATAAAGGGCGTTGATGGCTCAAGTGTCGACAAGAACTCTTTCGCGATTGTACAGGCATCCATCTGTTTGGCAGGAAACTGACTGGAAGCAATCTCGGTGATTCGCTCATCGCTTAGATCTCCGAACATCCATTCATAGGCCAGCTCATCATTTAAAATGGTAGGCATACGTTTTTTGGAATTATGGACCTGTTCCATAAGCGGATTGGCCGGCGCGGTAGTGACAGCGACTGTCTCAACAATTTCCCCGGTTTCCTGATCGGTCCACTCCTGATAAATTGCCGCCATGTAGAAGTATTCCTCGTCCTTAACAGAAATATAGTACGGATACTTAACGGCAGTTTTCAAAGGCTCTCCTGTTTTTTTGTTTTTTGGAAATACATGTCGCCACTCATAAAATCCGGTTGACAGTACTAGGCATCTGCGCTCGCGGGCTGCCTTTGCATAAATCGATGGACCACCTTTTTCATTTGAAAAAAGATTTTCAGCTTTTGCATTGAGTGTAGTATATCCGATATGCCATTTACCGCCAGCATCTTTATATCCGTTGCGAAAATTCTTTGCAGCCTCGCGGTTTTTAAGGTAGGGAGGCAAAAAACCCCATTCCATCTGCACTATATCAAAGTTTGTCTGCTCTGCATCTCTTTTTAATACCGCAACGGGTGAATATGCAAAACCGTTATGAACAGCCCTGTCGAGAAACTGATAATTTTTTACCGCCTTTTCAAGTTGAAGGAGTGAAATAAACTCTGCCCTTGAAACGCGTTGACCATTGTAGTAACACATAATTATTTATTTTTCAAATGTTCAGCAATCTTTTTACCAAAAAATTCCGCCTCTATCTGTCTTCCCTGCGGAACAGATGTCCAGAATGACCTGTAACCATTCGCTTCGGTTACGTTTAGTGGTGGTCTTCCATCCGAGAACTCGATCCTATATATTTCACTGCCTCCGATCAGATGCGAGGTAACGATCATCTTAATATCGGGCAGGACAATCTCAAAAGCTTCTTCTATTTTCATCATCTTAAAAATACAAAATCTTGAACCAAATAGGAAATAGTTAGTTGATGCCTATAATTACAAAATACGGATCATCTGCTTTCTTGACCATCAGGTCAAGGTGCTCCTCGAAATCAACCAGGTTTAAGACCTCATCTTTTAAGAACGTAGTGAAGACTTCCATATCTGTTTCCTTTGAAATAACCACCTCAAGGGTTTCACTGCTCTTCCACTGGGTAGACTCAATTTCGGGATAGGCCCCCTTTAATAGTGATGGATATCCCTGTCTGGAAAAAGCCTCTGAAAGCTTGGATGCGATATCCCAGACATGAGGCGCAAGTTCTTCATCGAGTGTGTCCCATTGAAGACCAAGATTTTCATCGCGCCACATGCTTCCGATATACTTGCCATCCAAACTCACCCCATAGCATTCGCCTGAAGTTTCTACGACAGCTTGTTTTATCCCGCTGTCGGTGGGGATTTCAAAAATGTATCTTTCCATATTCAGTCCGGGCTGCAATGGTTTTAAAAGCTTAGTTAATTTAAAATGTTTTTTTGAGAAAATTAGATAAGCCGCAGTTAAGGAAAATCCGAAAATACCGCCAATGATCAGTTCACTGCGATGTGCTTTTGCCCAGCTAATGACACTTTTTTCTACCTCACTAAATAGGCTGGTTACTTCTTTTCTTTCCATTTTGTAACAACAGTTATTTGAGCAGATAGGTTTTGAAAATCAGGAAGATGGGATAAAATCGATTAAGAATTATTATCCATAAATAAGATTTTAAGATCTATTTTATCAAGGATGGTCATCACAGTAAGGAATGCAAACTTTCCACCAAAACGGGAATGTTTTCCACAATTCATTTTTTACTAACATTTTTAGCTTTATGTTTGTTGAATAATTTCATAATACTAAACTCAATAGCATTTAATTCAGTAAGTCATGAATGCCAAAAAAGAATTACTTCAGAAATTGCAACAGGATATCCTGTTATGGCAGGGGTTTAAACCCCATCACACAGGTAATGCCGAACGCATCGGACTGGGAGAGATTGAAAATTCATTTCCCGGTGGTGTTTTTCCTAAAAAGGCCATTCATGAGTTTATCACCATTCAGCCGGAGCATTCGGCGGCCAGTGACGGCTTTATCGCCGGGCTACTTTCCGTGCTTATGGAAAATGGTGCGGCCTGCGTTTGGGTAAGCACGACCCGGCATCTCTTTCCCGCTTCTTTGAGCTTATTCAACGTAGAACCTGAGCGCATTATTTTTATGGATGTTCAGAGCGAAAAGGATGTGCTATGGATTACGGAGGAGGCCATCAAATGTGAGGGGCTTGCGGCGGTTGTGGCAGAACTGAACAATGTGAGCCTTATTGAATCCCGCAGGCTGCAGCTGGCGGTTGAGACCAGTGGTGTTACGGGATTTATCCTTCGCAAGGACGGAAATAAGAAGGCGAGCACTGTGGCAACAGCCAGGTGGAAAGTCAGCCCGCTTCCTTCATTTACGCAGGACGGCTTGCCCGGGATCGGATTCCCGCGCTGGCAGGTTGAACTGCTAAAAGTCCGTAATGGAAATCCGGGAAGCTTTATACTGGAATGGGCAGGCGAAAAATTTGAAGCAATTAAGAAAACCGGTAATCAACCGATTTGGTCTGATCTGGAGGGCAGACAAATTGGATAGATATTATGCAAAGGCGTTTTGTTTCGATATGGTTCCGCCAATTACTGGCTGACTGGCAGCTTATCCGCCGCCCTGAACTAGCCGAGGTGCCTTTTGTTTTCGCTGCGCCCGACCATGGGCGGATGATGATAACCGCAGTAAATCCATTGGCATTTAGCCTTGGAGTTGAGGTCGGCATGCGTGCAGCGGATGCGAAGGCCATATGTCCCGGGCTCGAGGTTCTGGACGACAAGCCAGGCCGCCCGAAAAACCTGCTAAGGGGACTAGGCGAATGGTGTGTGCGCTATTCGCCCTCTGTATCCATTGACGGATTCGGAATGGACGGACTGTTACTTGACGTTTCAGGCTGTCCGCATCTTTGGGGTGGAGAGCGAGAATACCTGAAGGAAATTGTCAGCAGGTTGAAAAGTAAGGGCTATACCGTACGCTTAGCGATTGCCGATACACCCGGCGCTGCTTGGGCCGTGTCCCGGTTTGGTAAAGTTACGCCGCTGGTTCCTTCCGGCGGACACGTAGATGCACTGCTCAGTCTGTCTCCCGAGGCATTAAGACTGGAAGATACAATACTTGCGAAACTTCGTAAACTGGGATTCTATCAGATAAAAAGCTTTATCGGGATGCCCAGATCGGTACTACGCAGGCGATTTGGAGAAGATTTTTTATTGCGGCTGGCACAGGCTATCGGAACCGAAGCTGAAGCGCTTATTCCATTAAAGGTTCCCGTTGCATTCAGCGAAAGGCTAGCCTGCATGGAACCGATCAAAACCAAAACCGCAATCGAGATAGCGATTCAAAAGATGCTTGAAAACCTGTGCGACAGGATGCAATCTGAAGGTAAGGGATTGCGAACAGGGATACTGACAGGATACCGGATCGATGGAAAAATTGTGCAGGTTTCCATCGGAACCAGTGGCGCTTCGCATAGCGTAAGCCATCTTTTCAAACTTTTTCAGTTAAAGATCGATCAGATCCGCCCTGCGCTGGGGATTGAACTATTTGTTCTTGATGCGCCAAAGGTGGAGGATGTCGAGGTGCCCCAGAAAGAAATGTGGTCAACCAAGCCCGGCCTGAATGATAATAGTGTGATCAGGTTTTTGGACCGTGTTGCCGGAAAGGTTGGTGCGCAGGCAATCCATCGTTTTTTGCCTGCAACCAGATACTGGCCGGAACGTTCAATATCAAAGGCAGCTTCGGTAACAGAAAAGGCCTCAACTCCATGGCGAACAGATAAGCCCAGGCCGACCGAAATGCTTAAGGTTCCCGCCCCTATTGAGGTAATGGCACTGATTCCGGATCATCCACCAAAGTTTTTTATCTATAAAGGCGTCCGCCACCTGGTTTCAAAGGCAGACGGTCCCGAACGGATTGAGCGCGAGTGGTGGATGGATAAGGGAGAGCATAGAGACTATTATCAGGTGGAAGATGAAGATGGATGCCGCTACTGGCTTTTCCGGTCCGGATACTATGGCGGGGAACAAAAACACAAGTGGTTTATTCATGGATTTTTTGCTTAAAGGATATGGGTTATGGCTTACAGTGAATTACAGATTACCTCAAACTTCAGCTTTTTGCGTGGCGCTTCGCATGCGCATGAACTGGTTGAACAGGCCGAAATCTTCGGTTATAAAAAAATAGCCATAACCGACAGGAATACACTTGCCGGAATTGTACGTGCGCATGCTGACTGCCGTGAGAAAAACATAAAACTAATTCCCGCCTGCAGGCTGGATCTGCTGGATGGACCGAGTCTGCTCGCCTATCCGACGGATAGGGAAGCTTATGGCAGGTTGTCCGCACTATTGACATTGGGCAATATGAGAGCAGAAAAGGGCAGCTGCCATATCTCACGTGCGGATGTTTACGCCCACAGCAAAGGGACCATCTTTGCCCTTGTAATGCCGGGCGCTTTGAACCGTCGCTTTGAATATGAGGCTAGCTTTATCGCCTCAGTTGCAGAATATCGCGAAGCTTTAGGTGGTCAGCTTTACCTTGCGGCGACAAGATCTTATCTGGGAAACGATGATAAGCTGATATTTAGAACTTCACAGCTTTCCAAATTTTACGAAATACCGGTCGTTGCAACAGGCGACATCCATTATCACAATCCTTCACGAAGAGAACTTCAGGATGTACTGACCTGTGTAAGGGAGAAATGTACCATTCAGGAAGCAGGGTTTCGTTTGCATCAAAATGCTGAGCGGTACATGAAAGAGGTGGCTGAGATGGACAGACTTTTCAGAAAATATCCAAGCGCAATTCAAAACACGATGGTCATTTCCGAAGCCTGCAATTTTTCTCTTGATGAGCTCAAATATGTCTACCCCGAAGAAATCAATCCAAGCGGACGCAATCCGATGGAGGAGCTCGAATTTTTAACCTGGAAAGGTGCTCATGAATTTTATGGCGAGAAGATCCCGGAAAAGGTTGTTAACATGATCCATCATGAGATGGCTTTTGTGAGGCAGATGGATTATGCCAATTACTTCCTTTTTGTTGAGGATATTGTTCGTGAGGCCAGATCCCGCGGGATTCTCTGCCAGGGTCGGGGCTCGGCAGCTAATTCTGCAATTTGCTTCGTGCTGGGTATTACCTCTGTCAATCCGATGAAGTTTGATTTGCTATTTGAGCGCTTCATCTCACCCGCCAGAAACGAGCCTCCCGATATTGATGTCGACTTCGAGCATGAGCGCAGGGAAGAAATCATCCAGTATATCTATACCAAGTATGGACGTGACCGTGCGGCAATCGTTGCAACCGTCACACAGCAACACCAGAAAGGAGCCATCCGGGATGTAGGCAAGGCAATGGGGCTATCTGTTGATACAATCAATCGCCTGTCAACTTCAATATGGGAGTTTACAGATGAATGGTTCGAGGGCAAGCGCGTTACCGAGCAAGGTCTAAATCCAAATGATCCACACCTTAAGAAAACACTTGAGCTTACTTCCCAAATGATGGGCTTTCCGCGGCAGCTCGGTCAGCATACAGGAGGATTTGTAGTTACGCAGGGAAAACTTACCGACCTGTGCCCCATCCTAAATGCAAGGATGGCGGACAGGACCAATATCGAATGGAACAAGGATGATATTGACGCACTCGGTTTTCTGAAAGTTGATGTGCTTGCACTTGGGATGCTGACCTGTATCCGAAAGGCTTTTGATCTCTGCAGGGATCATTATGGGGTGCAGTATACCCTGGCAAACATACCACAGGATGATGCGGAAGTCTACGACATGATCTGCCTGGCCGACACCCTGGGCGTATTCCAGATCGAAAGCCGGGCACAGATGTCCATGCTCCCAAGGCTTAAGCCAAGGGAATTCTACGATCTGGTGATAGAGGTAGCGATCGTTCGCCCAGGACCTATCCAGGGAGATATGGTCCATCCTTATTTGCGCAGGCGCAGCGGCGAAGAACCTGTGGTCTACCCGTCACCAGAATTAGAGGAGATTTTGGGGAGAACCTTGGGCGTTCCGCTGTTTCAGGAACAGGCGATGAAGATTGCCATAGTAGCGGCGGGCTTTACCCCTGCTGAAGCCGATGGGCTGCGTCGCAGCATGGCAACATTCAAGTTTAAGGGAATGGTGAACCAGTATGAGCAAAAACTCATCGACGGAATGATGAAAAAGGGATATACAGAGGAATTTGCAAAAAGGATATTCAGGCAACTGGAAGGGTTTGGGAGTTATGGATTTCCCGAAAGCCACGCTGCCAGTTTTGCCCTCCTCGTCTATGTATCCTGTTGGCTCAAACATTATTATCCTGATGTTTTCGCCGCCGCATTGCTCAATAGTATGCCGATGGGATTTTACCAGCCTGCACAAATCGTTATTGATGCGCAGAAGCATAGTGTTCAAGTCCGCGAAGTGGATGTTAACCATTCCCTTTGGGATAACAGGCTTGAAGAAAAATCGGGAAAATACTTTGCGCTGCGCTTGGGATTTCGGCAGATAAGCGGGATAAGGGCCGATGATATGGACATTCTGGTTAATGGAAGAGCTGGCTGTTATAAAAGTATTACCGCACTTCGTGATGTGGGAGTATCTATTGCGGCGCTGGAAAGGTTGGCTGATGCGGATGCGTTCAGGTCAATGGGAATGGATCGGCGCAAGGCGCTTTGGGAAGTTTCCGCTCTGCAGGATATGCCCGTGGAATTGTTCAAGGGCCAG
Organism: Pedobacter sp. AC163; assembly: GCF_979258665.1. Taxonomy (NCBI): domain Bacteria; kingdom Pseudomonadati; phylum Bacteroidota; class Sphingobacteriia; order Sphingobacteriales; family Sphingobacteriaceae; genus Pedobacter; species Pedobacter sp. AC163. The sequence continues at coordinate 2,146,640 of NZ_OZ409872.1, forward strand.
GCATCGGAAAGTATCTTGGAAACGCAGGTGGAGCTGCCGCTTATGGGCAAGGGAGAACATGTGGTGCAGGATTATGCAACCGTTGGTTTATCGCTAAAAGCACACCCGGTAAGCTTTGTCCGTTCACAGTTGGATATGCTGAACATCCGAACATGCCATCACATTAATAACGATTCTACTGATGGGCAATTGGTCAAAGTAGCTGGATTGGTACTGGTGCGCCAGCGCCCTGGAACCGCTGGCGGAGTTTGCTTTATTACGATTGAGGATGAAACAGGATATTCAAATCTTGTGGTTTTTGAAAAGCTATTTGAAACCTATCGGAAGGAAATACTGCACTCCAGATTGCTTATGGTCGAAGGCCGTTTACAACGCGAGGGCCAGGTGGTACATGTAATCGTGAGCAAATGTTTTGATTTTACAAAGATGCTCGGCAAATTGGTACAGCGTGAGGTGGATGAATTGCCTGTGTTAACTCTGGCTCGAGGGGATGAAAAGACCGCGCCCTATCTATCACAAAATAAAAGGACCCAAGTGCGAGAGGACGCGACGAAAAATGCATTTCATGAGGGTAGAAATTTTAGGTAGGCAGAAATATACAAATCGCATTAAGATAGGCAACATTTTCGACTATTAAAAAAGTAACAATGAGAATTAAGGATTCCCATTGTTATTTAAAATAATAATGCTTTAGACATCCGTAGGTTGCCATTGTTCTACATTTCCCAGAATTTCATTACTCAATTTAATTAACTCTTCGGCATTATTTATATCAATGCCATTACGATATCTAATAGGGTATTCATTTTTCATTGCATCAGCCAGCATTGACTCTAAAATACCCAATTCCCCTAATTCTGCTATCATAGGTGGATAATACATATCATCGTAAAATAGCTTTCTTAAATGACGTAACCTCTGTTTTTCTTTTTGAATACGCCAGTTTACTTTCTCCAATACATAATCTGTACTCGTTATCGCAGTTAGATCGGCAATACTCGAAAGTATAATGTTTGACTTTTCGGCTAATCGTATCGCGCCAGATTGAAAACCTTTCTCTGATAATAAAAATCCACGATCTGCGCCAACATCATTTACAATAGATTGTAAGGCTAATACTTTTTCTTTTGGAACATTTGAATTCCAGGCTTTACATTCTATGATCCACACAAAAGAAATGCCATTGATTTTTCCATTAACCAATACATCCACATCATGTAAACCCCTAGCTCCTTCAATTTTGGCTCCTTCGATCGCGTTGAAGCCCATTTTTTTGAAAAAATTTGTTGTCTCTATTTGATAGATTTTCCAGTTTGGAATCTTCATCCTTGATAAAAATATATTCTAGTTTAAACATTTCTAAGTATTAAATATCAGCATAATTAATTAATCGGCGTCACTTAATAATGCAGGCGCGTTTAAACATGTCAGCTTGTTCGGCTTATCTCCAAGAAAGATTAAACAGAGAGAGGAAATATGCCCAAGCTGAGAGGAAATTGATGTTTAGAGGCCACTGGTAAACATTCTTAAACACTTAAAACACATCGAATGAAAAAGGATATTGCGCTTCTAGGATTACCTCTACCCTACCTAGGCCTATATTTATTCAGATAAATAGCTATGGTTTTTTCAAAATGGCTCTCAGAATACTTTGATTCATCTTCTACATCTTTTTCATGGATAATTGCATTTACAAAAGTTTCTGTAACAGAAGGATTAGGAATAAGTCCATATGCGCCGAAATAGCGTCTAGTGAATTCGTGCCGGTAATTATTCTTAAATTTTTCTGCCTTCTCTTTGTGGTAAGCTTCGTAAAATGCTTTTCTTTGAGTATTTTCAATAATTCTAATTCTAAAGTTCTCTTCATTTACATTGGTAAAGTCACTAAGCACGGTTCCCGCATTAATTCCATAAAGATTAATCGGATACATTTCCAAGTCATCTGCTGAGATCTGGATTATAAAATCGTTAAAAATAACAGAGCGATTATTTCCCTGTGTAGCAATCCCTACTGCATTGGTTGTATATTCTTCATCCCCTCCTAGGGTATTGAGATAACTCACCTGTAATGGGATTGATTTAAGCATATTTACATTTTCTTTAGGTGCATTAAAATACTGACGCAATTTATCTAATTTATCAGCCCTTAATTGAAACCCAGGGTCACATACTGCTAAGCGATAAACCTGTAATAAAAAGAATTCCCGAACCTGATCGCTATCAAAGTCTATTTCCTTTTTACCAGTAAAATCTTTACCGCGTAATTTGGGAAGGATATGCTGAAGGAAAGGACTTTCTATCGCAGTAAATTTTTTCTCGCATTCACTACAAAAAACATGATCAACGGCAAAAAATGGTGTCTTCGCATTTTCAATCTCTATTTCCGTGGCTTCTCGTCCAAAGTTTTTAAGTATCTCTTCTGGGCTGGTATTCCGTTGAAACCTAGGTTCAATAGAAGTCTGATCTAAAGAGATATCAAAAGCCATGGCTTTTTCCCTCTCATTTGATCCTGCTACATTCAAGCAGCTTCTGATAATGCCATCCGTCAAATAATGTGTATTAGTTTTATCAGCGGGCCTTTCAAGACATAGTTTACAAAGTTTCATAGTGATGTTTTAATTTTTAACCATCTTGTTTTATTGACCGTTTACTTTTATTTTTCCGCTATGCAGAAGCAATTCAAAATCTGCTGTAGTAAAGCCCAAATTAGGGTCTTTAAATTCTGAAATGTAGAAGCCAAATTCCGAGCGTAGTTTATGACGGATCATTTTTTTTGTTGAAGTTACCTTTTCCGATTCCAGTTTCAGAATCGTGTTTCGGAGCTTTTGTATCTCGTTTGGTGTAAATTCATAACGATGCTGATCAATCGATTTAAAGTAGTAATGCATTAACGCTTTTACAGGATGACTCATAGGACGGGAACCGTTTGCCCAGGCTGACAAATTAGTTTTGTCAATCCCTGTATCATCAGATATGTTTTTTATTGTGAGTTCATTCCATTTTAACTTTTTACTTACCCAGTCAGCATCAATTAAATCAATACTCGAAGGTATAAAGGGAATTACTCTAACGTCTATAATTGTATTTTTAAAATCGTGTTTATTGAACATCTCACGGGTTATTCTCGTTAGGCTAATAGAATCAAGTGCCAGCCCATTGAGTTTACGCAACTGTTCAGTTTGAACATATATCTTAAGAATATTTGTCGTTTCTAAAGGACTTACCTCCATAATCTTGAAGGCGAGATTATACTTATCGACTGTAACGGAGGCAGCATGATCTAGATTATCTAATATTTTTTTTTTGAAGTTTGCAGATAGCCTGGACAGAAATTTTATTGTATTCATGGTAATAACATTGTTTCACCAAACATAATAAAAAGCATGTAAATAACATCTATTTTTTAGTAAATACTATAATAATGAGATTGCACTTCAGGGATAGGTAAAATTTTTTCTCTAGTAAAACCGTATTTTTTTTTTCACCCAATAAACTTTCATCAAATGCCTTCTCAATATTCTTCGAACTAGCGATAGGTAGGGCATCTGGTGATTGTCTCCAGAAAAATGACCACATTTATCGTGTGATAATTCTCCTATGATTGATGTACTTCATTATCCAAATTATGTCTAAATTGTCTGGGTTATCATTATTTACAAGCACCTTTCTTCTAACTTCTGTGATCGGCTTGCCCATAGGAAAATTGGCCCTAAGATATATAAGTATAATTAAGAGATAAAAATACTGCAAGTTGAAGCATGAAGTTTATATTCTTTAAAAACATGGAAAATATTTACATTTTTTGCGCTTCAACAACCAATCTTCTATCCGATTCATACATGTCTTCTTCGTCCCGCCCATGTTATTTTGTAATTAGGCCATCAAAGGCTATCTTACTTCCAGATATAAATTCATCACGAAAAAAAAGCACCCCGTCTATGTGGTTTGGCAAATGCGTTTTTGCTTTCACAAACAGCTCGTCATTTCCGCCAAATAGCAGTCTTTTGGTCCGTAATTCATCGTAATGATCGATATTGACAGCCAAAAAAATTTTCCCAGAAATACCCTGTATTCCTATACTACCAAATTTATCATCCAGTTTTTTCATTACCTTGTATTCGAAATGATGGTCCTCTTCTTCTGGGGCAAAAAAGCCTTCCACTTCAATTGAATGTACCGGCATATATATTTCAAAATGTATGGTATTTCCAAGTTTATCTGTTACGCTTAGATCAACATCTTTTGTTGTGGAAGAGGTCATATTTTGAAAAGGTGTCTCAAAGCTCACTTTATATCCCGCCGAATGAAAATATTTTGCGAGGGATAATTCACAGATGGTTGCAATCAGGCCATCGAGATTTTTCAGCTTAGATATAAATTTCTTATCCTTCAGGAGAAATGGAAAAAGGTTTAAGTAGCTATCCAGGGCAGCCATTAATTTGCTGGCATGGAAATTATTTAATGAAGGAATCGCACGATCCATATCTATCCCTGCCGCTACAGCAAGAATTAGCAAATTATATTTGCCCCTTAATAAATAAGATTCCAAATCGGCCTCTTTGACGAGTTTTTTTTGCCAGCTAACATAGTCTGCCGCTTTTATCAATGTTTTAACATGTATGGATTCTGAAAGACCTTTTTCTGCAAATGAGAGTGCATGGTCGATGTTTTTAAAAAATTTATTCATTTTTTCAAGCAGTTAACGACTCTAAACTATAAAAAAATAGTAAGTAAAGAAATTAAACTTTATAATATAAACTGTAACACTTACCGGACCTATACGTTTTAAGAAAAACTTGAGAACAAAGTTTCTGAAACAATTTTTAGCGAGCTAATTTATTACATTTGTCATCGAAAGTTTACGCAGAATATATGAAGGAATTTACATTTAATCATTTTGGCACTGAAGCTATAATTGTTAGGTTTTCATGTGACCAATGCTCTTCCATAGTAGAAAGCGAGCGGATTGGCGTTCCGGAGCCAAATTACATGGCGGAGAATTCCAGCGACAGCCAGGTGGAAAATGAAGGTTATGCTAGTTGTCCAACATGTAGTAAGGATTATGAAATTGAAATCATGGTTGCTTTCGGTGGCGGCGACGGATTGGTGGCTAACTTAGTTACCGATGAGGATGTTGAAGTTGAAGAAATTGAAGCGGAATATCTACTTGAACAATATGAAGCGATAGCAGACAACACAGCATTCTTTGATACTTACACGACTGAGATTGCAGATATCAAAAGGCTACTTGAGGTCAGTCTTCCTGACCCCCGTTTACAGGAAGTCCTTTACCGGCAATTATATGCAGGAATCATTGGAACGATGGAAGTTTATCTATCTGATGCATTTATTAATACCGTTTTCAAAACACCTGATCTTTTGAAACGGTTTTTTAGAACCTATAAAGATTTTTCAAAACGAAAAATAGCTGTATCTGCATACTATGAATTTGAGGACAAAGCTGAAACAGTAGCGAAAGAGGCGATGCTAGGCATTATGTACCATAATCTCCCCCTCGTTTCAGGGATTTACAAAGATACTTTGAACATTAAATTCCCAGAGTTCGGTGAAGTATTTAAAGCGGTACGTCAAAGGCATCATTTTGTCCACAGAAACGGAAAAGATAAGAACGGCAAAAAGGTGTTAGTCGATAAACCTATCTTGATTGTGTTACTGCAGAATATGGATGAAATGATAGGAGATATTGATGAACAGTTAAAGTTGCTTAGCTAATTTATTTCCATTATTTGTCCAAGGATTTTATACTAAATGATCCCAACGAAATCAAGTTTTTGATCGGATACATTTTCAATGATATTTTTCAAAGTAGCTATATCATTTGTAGATGAACTGCTTTCCCTGAATTTCTCTATACATCTATCAGCGTACCAATAGAAATTATCTGAATCAGTCAGCGAATCATATTTAGCTCTTGACTCATGGAAAAAATCCACAACCACTAGTAAATCTTCTTCTGATTTACTAGCAAGGCTAAATAACCATTCCACGATAATAGAGCGAGCACTTTCATGGAATGAGCCAATATCTTTATCCAGAACATGAGTGACAACTTCTTCTAATTTTTTCAGGGCTCTGGTAGTATTTTGCTTTTCTATGGTAAACCTCCCCTGAATGGTTATTGGCGATTTCCCGTTAACTTTGATTTTATCAACCAAATATTCAAAACCACTAAATTCTCCCATGGCACTAAGCCTGTTGGCTACTGAAATATGTTGACTGTTTTCTTGTTCTGGTTGGTTAAGGTATTTGTTGAAAAGTCGCTTGACTTCAGCAGATTCCAAATCCACCAATATATCTGCCATTTCGATGAAAGTATGAGGATTGTAATTAATGAGTTTACGGAAAGAAGGAATTAACTTTTTACTGCCTCCACCTAATTCTAAATAAAATTTGGCCAGGTAAGGGATATCATAATTATCTATCGCTTGTTTCCTTATACGCTCCAATATAATATCTTTTACATCCTCTAATTTAAAATAATGAGCCAAGGCAGCATGATTACCAAAAACTTCATTCTGAAAAATGCCTATCTCCATATTACTTAATATTTCATCCCTTAACCTGTTAATATTGTCCTTTCCCAAAGCTTCCGTAATTTTAGCTGTAAGCGTTTTGGGATCATCATTACCCAAATCCCTCAAGTTTCTCGGGCCACCTTTATCCATCCAGACAAGCCGCAATAAAATCGGAATTGGTGTTTTAAAGGCATATTTTTGAAAAAGTCTACTTAGTAACACTTCTTTCCGTCTGTGAAACCACTTTCCATCTTTAGAATAATAACAATTTTCGAAATTTGCCATAACAATCTCCCGATTATAATAGGCTTCTAAAAAATCTCTATAGAGTTTCTCATTGTTCCCATCGTTCAGCTCCATTATTTCCTCCACTAAAAAAAAATCAAAGGAAGCAGGTGTATTGATGACCTTAAGGCATCTTTCAAGATGAACTTCCTTAAGATCATTCCGACAGCGCAACAAAAGCCTGAACATTAAATTTGAAAACACACTTTTCCTGATCTCTGGATCTCCACCTTCGATATAAATATCATCTGTTGATATATCCCTTTTGCCAAACGAGTCAAAAAGCTGGATCAAACCTTTGCTGAACGCTTCGGCTGAATGAAGATACAGAGCGTCATTTTCACATTTTTTGATCTCCAATTCCTGCCAAGGATCAATTTGGCTTCTGTCATTTGCTGTTGCTTCAATGCTAATCAGATCCTTATAGATTGCCAAAAGCTTATCTGCCACATCCGATTTTTTTGCTTTGTTTAATCCATAGACACAGTTATATAAATCCGAGGTTTTATAATTCCCTTCTTCATATTCAAATAAGAGATAGGGAAGCATAGTTTCGGTTAATAACCCAGAATACTGATAGCCTTGGTCACCCAGCATGTCCTTATACAATGTGCCAACCGCAATATTATGGGTTTGGGTTCTGTCAAAGAAGTTATTGATTTCTGGCATATCATCCATTAGGTCACGCCTGTTAAGTGTCCGTACGTATTGGATAACATCGAAAACTACTCTAGGACTTCTTTGAAAAATGCGCACACAAATATCTATGAGGCTTTTCATGAAGTTTTGGCTATCTTCTGTTTTATATGTAAAAAAACGAAGCCAGTCTTGTTCAACAATCCTAATTAGAAGCTGCTTTAAATTTACTTCTGTATCGGCATCTAGTAAGAAAGCTACAAGGGATCGTTCCGAGTTGTGATGATTGACTCCTTCATTATGTTCGATGAGGATTTTCACGCCTTCCAATCCATAAAAATAATATTGGTTTGCAAACTTACCTTCTGTCAGGTATCGATAAACTTTATTCCTATACTCATGCGCCAGGCTGAGATCTGTTCTGCCCACCAAAACACTGGCTGTCTGTAGGTTAAAAACCTTAAAATCACAAAGAATAGCAACGCATGTTTCCGCTACATAAAATTCTTTTGTTAAGGTGATCTCCTTTATACAGATAGATTCGATTTTTTTGATTAGGTCGTAATCTGGCCGGACAAATCTCATCACACTATAACACAATTGCTTAACTATGGCACTTGTTTGCTTCGCCCCAGCTGTTTGCAATAAGAATTTTATACACTTCTCATCACTTCCGATAAAGGCCCCGATTTTATTTTCATAAATAACCATTGTCCGCATATTCTTTTTTATGCTTCTTTTTACCAGCTTCTTTAAGATTTGCAAACGGAAAGCATCATCATATTTTGACCGGTCTGTATCAAAAAGCAGCTCAACATTGTCTGCTTCCATTACTGCTATATATTTATTTCGTTTGGGGTCATCAGGTTCCGTAAGCGCAAGTAATGTCCCAAAGGTCTGCACCCATTTAGCTTTAATCTTTACAATTTTATTTCCCACAGTTACTAAGGGGACAACATCCTTGTAATCCATTTTCAATAATACCCTTGCTGTTAGAAATTCCTGGAATAAAGCGCTTGTAAAAAACCATTGATCATTCGTTACTGTCACCAATGCGCTATGCTGAAGTATTTCCAGATCTTTTTCCGAAAAAAGCTTCTGCATTTCAATTGCATCGATTGCATTCAGTCCAAGAACCTGCAAAGCAAACGCCATTTTTTGTATTCCAACTCTGTAGGGCACCTGTATATGTTTAAAATCCCTACCCATAGAGAGTTTTCTTAGGTCAGATCTTTCTATTGAACGCTGTATAAAACGCTCGATGATAGCCGCTTTAGAAGTGGCAAGCTTAAAGGGAGGATTTTTATATGAATTAATCAGCTCAGTTAAATAAAAGGGTTCATAAAGCAAGCCTTCTAAATTAATTGCTTTAACCTCTTCCATGAATTTGTCATAACTCCTATTCAGGACTCTTCTCAGGTATGGATCAATTTCTGAGCCGGTCAGATCATACAATTCATAAGTCTTAAAATTTGGTAGCTTATATTCAATGCTATAATGGTAATAAAATAACTTTCGGCAAGTAAATACTATACAAAGATTAGAGTAGTTAGTAGCAAACTCATTAATGTAACTTATCGCGTCATTAAACCGGTCCGTCGGAACTTCATCCAAGCCATCTATAAAAATAACCAAATCCTGTAAAGGAGTTGATTGCCACGCTCCCTCCTGTTGGCACAGTATTTTCTCTATCGGTTGCAGGGTAAAAGCTTTCAGTTCCAAAAAGATCGGTACAAAGGCATTGTTTAAGGTGCCTAGTTCATAAGCAGTTTGCTTAAGTAGCGAACTTTTCCCTTGATAGGGATCACCAATGATACAAAGTTGTGGATGTGTAAGCCGTTGTTGTATTAAGAAATCTGTGAGATTTACAGTTTCATCTTTTTTAAAGTACCAACTTAAAGAACTAGTGCGTCGATCCTTATCTATATTTATAATAGTCCTGGGTATAAAATCTTCGCCAAAATCTTTAAGCTCTCTAAGACTAGGCCTGTGTTGTAAAAAACAATGTTCTTTTGCAGCTGTTATGCCGAAATAATTCGCTACCAGTGTATAATAGCTCTTAAGCTGATCTTCAAAATAGGTCACGTCCCAAGGCTCAAACTGTATTCCGCTTACGGCCAGATCATCTGTTATTTTAGCAATGCACTTTCTTCTCTGTTCAGTTTGCAGGTCCGAAGTTGTGGCTAATATAAAGTGCGAAGTTTCTCTAAAGAAATTTCCATCTTTGAATTCTTTGATAAGTGCATCCAATTTCCCAGGAGATAAATCTTCATCTTTGCACTGGATAACAGTGTATTTATCTTTTTTTACGGTAGAAATGAGGTCGATACCATGTTGATCATTGCCCGGCTTAAGATATTCCTCGAATCTTAGGTGAGGCAGAATACCCTGAGCAAGGTATAAACTTAATTTTTGAAATTTGGCCCATCCAAGATTAGACCAGTCCATCAATTTTCCTTTCATTGTTGATGCGTTGATTCAGTTGGTCAAAATAGTTTTTTTTAGTCGTGTTTGGAATTATTGAACAACTAATTCAACTTTATCTATTGATTGTTTATTTTGCCGGGATAGAATTTTGGAATACTGCGATACGCATTTAAGGTATAAATGAGTAATGAACTAGGCACTATACTAACAGCATAAAGCCATAGATACGTTCCTTTAGAATTAACTAAAAACAAGATATCCATACGAAAACACCATTTATTGTATTGATTTCTTTATTTATCCATTCATAGGATTACCACTTTCCGAATAGTTTTCTATATTTACCTTTAACGCAATCAATATTTTTCAAAAATGAGCCACCAAGAGGATACATTGGCAGGTAGTAAATCCATTGGATTCGATTACCAATACTACTACTTTTTTTATCTATTGCTAGGACTAAGACATGGGCAATCGGTCGGATTAGAGGTTAAAGATGATTTACATATTGAATTTGGTGATGGCAGGGTTGAACTTATGCAAGCTAAACACTCGGTGCAGACTACCTCAGATGATTCTATAATTGCCTTGACCAACTTAGATACTGATTTATGGAAAAGCCTACATAACTGGTCTAAATTCATCTTAGAGGATAGTGATCCGGTAAAATTCTTGACGAATACAAAATTTTACCTAGTAAGTAATAAAAGCCTTAGAACAAACACGACTTTAAACAAAATATCGCTCCTTCGAAGTGGGGAAATAACTGTAACAGAGTTTAAGAAATACCTCACGGAATTAGCCGCGAATACAAAAAATGAAACTATCCAGAGTTATATTTCTTCGGTAAAATCATTGCCGGCGCAACAACTCAATTTATTTGCTAAGAATTTGGAGTTTACGCTCGGGATGGATGATCTTATCAATCAAATTCAGGAAAGGTTATTGGAAAAAATACATATTCCAGCGAAAGTTAAATCAGTATATGATAGCCTGAATTCTGAACTAAGGGATGCGATTTACTCTGATATCAAAGAAAAAAAGAAAATTCAATTTTCATTCGATGATTTCACAAAAAGATTTGGAAAATGCTTTCAGAGTGCATTAAGTACGAAACTTCCCGTACGTAGCTTTGAAATACTGTTACCCAGCAATCCAGCCGATCAATTATTTATTAAACAACTAATTGATATAGGCGATATTTTTCCGGGTGAAGATGATATAATAATTCAGTACACAACCCAAATGTTGACCCTTTACAATCAACTAAAAGATTGGGAAGCAAATGGTGATCTTTTGCCATCTGAAACTTCTGCATTTGATAAGAATTCCATTATGATTTGGAAAAATTCTTTCCGAAGTAAGTATCGGGAAATTCGAGCAATTATTGAAAGTGGAGAGGCGGCAGACGATATAACCTCTAAAATTAAATCGGCTGCTTTAGATTGCTTAGATGAAATGAGGAAGGAAATTCTTAAAATCGATGACAATATTCTTTCTACTGAATTGAGCAACGGTCATTTTTATCTACTCTCCCAACAAAAAAACCTTGGTTGGCATTTGGATTGGCAAACTAAATATTAGGATGAACAAAAATAATTTTAACTACAATAACGAAGCAATTGCAACGATGGCTCTCGGTTACTTTCTTCATCTTAAACAAGAAATTGAACTCTCAAAGATTCTTTTTGTATTACCGTTTATATTGCATGAGCCATGTCTTAAAAAACTTAAAGGCACTTCTATAATAAGGAGTTTAGAAGAATTTATCATCAAAAGTCCTGAAACTTTAATGGGCTTTAATTCCCGATACTTCAACTATCTATCACTAGCAATAAATGGAATTACTATTCTGAAAGAAGCAGAGATTATCTATGCGATTGAAGACGTTCTGTATTTTAATAACAATACAGAATTCGATCCAATCAATAGTTTTAATATCGGAAGTAGAGCGAAACAGCTTTTCAGAGGTATTGAACAATTAATCCCTATAATTAACAGTGATTCCTCTGCCTCATTTTATCTAAAGCTCAAAATTACATTATGAAATTTAACATATCAATGGTTAAACTTTGGTTTAGAAACAGTGCAGAGCCTCGCACTCTAAAATTTCTACCAAATAAGGTTAACGTTATTACTGGAGCAAAAAGTACCGGAAAATCCAGTATTCTTAGTATTATAGATTACTGTCTGATGGCCACACATTCTAGAATTGTCCAAGAGGTAATTAATGAGAGTGTTTCATGGTACGGCCTATATTTCACAATAAATCAGAAAGATTTTGTAATTATCAGAAAACATCCCGTAAATAATCTTGGTTCGGGAGAAGTTTACTTTTCAAGTTCAGGTGCCGATCCTATTACCCCTATTGCAAATATTGATATAAAAAGTTTAAAAAGTATCTTGCAAACGGAATTTGGGATAAATGACAAACTAGTTATTCCTTATGGTGGCCGGAAAATATCAGCAGGTTCAAAAATTTCTTACCGGTATTTTCTTCTTTTTAACACCATGTCAGAAGATATAATTGCCCACACAACAACTTTTTTTGATTTTGATCTTCACGACAGAGAAAAATATATTGAAGCCCTCAATAGGATTTTCTTTCTTGCAATGGGCGTTGATGATGCAAATAATGTATTATTAAAGGAAAAGATAACTAACCTTCAAAATGATCTCGAAAAAAACGAAAGAAAATTAAAAGTCGTTGGCAGAGAAGAACGCTTATTCAATACTAAAATCCTTGAATTATTAATACGTGCACAAAAATTTGATCTTATTGAACAAAAGCTTTTCACGCCCGAAGATGGCTATGATAGGCTCAAGGAGTTAATAAACAATTACAAAGTTTCCGAATACTCAAATAATTTAGTCGAAGTTGATGAACTTAATCGAAATAAAAGGTCTTTATTTAAAAAAATTCGTAATCTAGAAAGATTTAATAATGAATATAATTCCTACAGAGAAAGTTTAAAAAATGATTTCGATAGCCTTCGTCCAATTCGTTACTTAAAAGAAAACTTTGAAGACTTAATTCCAACACTTGAGGTTAAAACATTTATTAGCAGCCTAGAAGATTCTCTTAATAAAATAAAGGTAGAATTAGGCAAAAGAAGAACTATTTCCACTAATACAACAGCGGAAATAAAACGACTTGAGGGTGAAATAAGAAGGATCGATTCTACTCTTGACAAAATGCCAACTGTTACTAAAGATTTAAATGGCGAGGCGGAGAAGTTTATTTTTATAGGAGAACTTAAAGCTCAGCTAAACTTTTATGAAGATAAGTGGAATATATTAGATGAGCTTCCACCAGCATCAATAATATTGGCGGAAATTGAAGAATTAGAGTCCAAACTTAGCAATACTGGTGAAAAAAGAAGGCTTGTACTATCAATGTTGGAGGCAACAATTCAAAAATATTTTGATGCTACAAGCTCAATGGGGGTTTATCAAAATTATAAAGTATTGTTTGATGAACAATTAAAAGTGTTAAAACTCAGAAAACCTGATGAGTTAAGTACAAGTCAAATTGGAAGTAAATCTAATTACATGTTCCTTCACCTGTGTTTATTTCTTGGAATCCATGAGCTTTTTATTATACAAAAACAAAAATTTGTTCCACAATTCATTATAATGGACCAACCAAGTCAACCTTATTATGGGGATAAAGACAAAGTTGATAAAGAGGGGAATTTAAGTATGGACGATGATCGAAATACATTGAAAGATGCTTTTTCATTACTCGATAAATTTATTTCCAATATCGTTGATGAACATAAGAATGAGTTTCAGATAATTTTGCTTGAACATGCTCCTCCGGATTACTGGTTGGATCCTGTATTAAAAAACTTTCATCTAGTTGAGGAGTTTGTCAATGGCAATGCACTAATTCCAGAAAGAGGAATAATTAAAAACATTGACTCACCTGATAGGCAATAGACAAAAAAACAAACTAATGTTTATACCCATTTCGATAGAACATAGTGAAATAAATGTCGTTTCAATTAAATTAACAAGATTGTATTGATTAATGGTATGAGCTATAAAACCAATAAATGCAAATTTTATTTCTCATAATGGATCAAAAATACTTCTGTCAAGCGTGTGGAGGATTAAGGAATCACGTTCAGCTTTTTGAAAAAAAATATCTGGTGGTGAAGATGAGAATTAATTAAAGGTAAATTTTTGGCATCAAACCAGAATTAACAAAACTCAAAATACTAATTTACAATCAATTACACCGCTAGGTTCGACACCCTTTCGTTCCCTAAATCGTTAAACAATCTTTCTTTCCGCAACAGGGATAGCAGCGGATACCAGCCCTGCGTTTAAGGCCCGAAGGCGTATGAGCGGATAGCCCGGCTGTTGCCCAAACAACAGAGCACTCCGAACCCAATAAACGTAAAAAGCCACTGATCTAAACCAGTGACTTTATTTCCCAAATCAGTCTCTTGTTTATTATTTATCGCTATTTTTTTTCTCCGTAACTTCAGCCCTGATCTCCTGAGCTAAAACCTTAAGGTCCTGCATTGCCTTACGCACTCGCGTACCAGCCGCTGAATTTCCACCATCATAAAATTTCGTTACATCGGCTTCTACTGAAGCAATAACTTCCTGCACCTGTTTGAATTTGTCCATAACTGTTTTTTTTAAGGGCCAAATGACCCGGGTATTGTTTTTTATCTAGGAAACCGTATTCCAGCCCTAAAACTAAACATTTCAACCAAAATTCAAAAAGAACTTTAAAAATTCCGAATCCCAGCATCATTGCCTTGCCTTATTACATCTGCTTACAAAGGATAAACTGTAGCATCCGCCAACAAAATACCCTATCCGGTCAAGTTCCTGATTTGAAAGCGATAGATGATTTACTGTTTCGGTTTATAATATTGCATTCCGTGCTCATGTTAAAAAAGTAGCTCATTTTGGGAGCCGTGCATTATAATTCTGACAACATCAAAATCAATCTAAAAATAATTTTAGATAAATCTAAATTTATTTTTAGTCTTTTCTACTTTTATTATTAGATTTACAAAAAAAATCAGATAACATGCAGAAAAGATTACCCATTGTCCTGCTTTCACTTATGAGCCTGGTTGCTATAATGGTGTCCTGTGAGAAGATAATCCCTTCTTCACCAAAAGAGGATGAAATTCTTGATGGCCCAGTGGAAGGACTCAGCTATGAACAGCTCAGACGTTTCTCTTTGGGAGATGCAGCCTTTAACAATGAGATATTTAGTCCTGCGAATGGCCTTGGGCCAGGCTTTGTTGCAACCAGCTGCGGAAGCTGCCATGCTGGAGACGGCAAAGGCCATCCTTTCACTGCGCTGGTACGTTTCGGGCAGACCGATGAGACAGGCAATAAATTTTTAGACCAGGGAGGCCCACAACTGCAGAACAGGGCTATTCCGGGGTACAAACCCGAGCAAATCCCAGCAGGGGCCACCTTTTCAAAATTTACACCGCCTGCCAATACAGGCCTTGGCTTTCTCGAACTGGTAGCTGATGCAGATATACTAGCTATGGCTGACCCCCAGGATCTGGATAACGACGGCATTTCTGGTGTCCCAAACTACGCAGCACTTCCCGCATATGTTCAGGCCTTTAACAATGCTATTGCACTGAAGGGAAAATATATCCATCGTTTTGGAAAAAAGGCGGCAGCATATAACCTGCTCCACCAGACCGTGAATGCCTACAACCAGGATATCGGGATCACTTCAAGCTTTGATCCTGTGGATGCCTATACGCGGATGGTGATTGATCCTGAAATCCCCACACTTACAGTGAATAATGTGGTGTTTTATCTACAGACGCTAAAAGCGCCCATACAGCGTGATGCGGGGAATGCGGAAGTGGAAACTGGCAGAAAACTGTTCGAAAAGATCAATTGTTCAGGCTGTCACAAGCCTACCCTAAAAACAGGTTTTTCCCCGGTGGCTGCTCTCTCCAACAAAGAATTTCATCCCTATACCGACCTGTTGCTTCACGATATGGGACCTGGGTTGGACGATGGTTATACGGAAGGATCGGCAAAAACCTTCGAATGGAGGACCCCGCCCCTATGGGGACTGGGACTTTCGATGAATTCACAGGGGGGATCTTATCATCTGCTGCATGACGGAAGGGCAAAAAGCATTGAAGAGGCGGTAACCCTGCATGGCGGCGAGGCATCTGCAAGCCGCAACAGGTTCAACCAGCTTTCAGGGGCAGAAAAAAATGCCATGCTGAGATTTTTAGAATCACTATAGAAATGAAAAGAAAAGATTTTATAAAAGGCTGTGGAATGGCCTGCCTTGGAGGCCTTGGGATCACCACGTTGATCAGTGGATGCAGCAGCCTGGTGCCGGCGACGGGCGAGATTGCAGGGGATAACCTTGTAGTAGAAATGAAGGACTTTGAGCTCAGACAGGGAAAAAATGTCCAGTTCAAAAGATACATTGTAGTCAGCAATGACCTGCTCCGATATCCCATCTGTATCTATAGGCATGACGAACTGAATTATTCTGCACTGTGGATGCAGTGTACACACCAGGGAACTGAGCTCCAGGCTTTCGGAGACAGGCTTCAATGTCCGGCGCACGGAAGCGAGTTTGACAATAAGGGCAGAATGACCAATGGTCCGGCAGAAGCAAACTTAAGAACCTTCCCCATCACCATAGAAAAAACTAGGATCAAAATTTCACTGAAGGCCGTATGAAAAAACTCTTTACGCTAATCATATCTATTGGTATCGGTCAGATGGCTTTTGCCCAGATCGATCCGAAACTTTTAAGGGCCAAACCCAGTGATACCGCAAAAAACTCACTCAACATGGATGCAGTTTATGAACGGCCTTTTATTGCCGTGGGAAAACTTCCGGTGTCGGTGGGCGGGTATATGGAAGCCAACTGGCAGTATCAGGGTACCGACGGCGTCTCTGAAGGACAGCAGTTTCAGTTCCGAAGGATGACGCTATTTGTAGCCTCAACCATTTCCAAGCGCATCAAGTTTCTTTCCGAGATCGAATTTGAACCTGCTGAAAAAGAAATAGCGGTTGAATTTGCTGCGCTGGATCTGGAACTCCACCCCTTGCTTAATTTAAGGGGTGGAATGATATTAAATCCCATTGGTGCATTCAACCAGAACCATGATGGTCCTAAATGGGAATTCACCGACCGTCCGATCGCCATGACACAGATGCTGCCTGCAACCTGGAGCAGTGCAGGATTCGGGATTTATGGCAAGAACTATAGTGGTGACTGGATGCTGGGCTACGAGTTATATGCCACAAGCAGCTTTGACGATTCCATTATTGCAAACCCTGAAAACAGGACCTCCCTGGCTGCCTCAAAAAGGAATCCGGAAAGGTTTGAAGAAATTGCAAGCGGGCAGCCGCTTTTAACGGGAAAGGTTGCTGTACGCAGGAGCAATATAGGCGAACTCGGCCTATCTTATATGGGAGGTGTTTACAATAAATGGCAGTCTGATGGGATCGTGATCGATGACAAACGCAGGCTAAATGTTTTTGCCATAGACTTTAACACCACACTTCCCAAACTTAAGACCTTCATCACCGCGGAGTGGGCATGGATCAAGGTCGATGTTCCCGACACCTATTCACAGCAGTTCGGGAGCCGTCAGATGGGGGGATACATGGATATTGTTCAACCTGTGATCAAAAGAACGATCCTGGGCTGGCAGCATTCTGTTATAAGTTTAGCCTGCAGGGTAGAATATGTGGACTGGAATGTGGGAAAGTTCAGGGAGACTGGCGGGAATATTGGTGATGAGCTTTTCAGCGTAATGCCCGGCATCAGTTTTAGGCCAAGGCAACAGACTGTGCTGAGGTTTTCCTACCGAAAACAGTGGCAGAAGGATATCCTTGGAAACCCGGCTGCCAGAACCGGAGCAGTCCAGTTCGGTATATCAACCTATTTTTAATTCTGTCACTTATTTTAGATGGAATCCAAAGAGGATTTCCCGATGTATATCTGAGAGGCCACAGCAAACAGCATTTATCACCAAACTTAAAAGAAACAGATCATTGCTGCCCCAACAGCACCATGACCATAGCTGGGCAGCAAAACAGAACGTCCATTTTCGTTTGCGCTCAAGAGTTTCTTTATTTTCGGATATAACCAATATGATGCACGCGTTGAAAGGAACCCTATACCTGCCCCTGCAACAACATCGCTCAACCAATGTTTGTTATTGTACATGCGGTAATAGGCTGTTGCAACTGCGGCAGCATAACCCGAGATGGGATAGGCCAAAGACCTGGCTCCATATTCCTGGCTTAGAAACTCAGCGGAAGCAAACGCTTCCGCGGTATGTCCGGAGGGAAAGGCATTGCTCGAGCCATCTGGCCTTGGTACTTTGGTAATCCTTTTCAGGGATTGACAGGATACGGTAAGAATGATATTGCTCAACAGGTAAATCCCCGCCTGGTCAATTGTCCGGTTTCGTCCCTTCAGACCTGCAGCACTAAGACCCAGAACCAGCGCTCCGGGGGCAAATTGGAGATAGTCATCCACACGGAACTTGCTGTGAGGGTGCTCAAGGGCAAATTCGTGACGTGCAGCGATGTCCAGGTCACTCAACCCATGGTTGCCAAGTTTTACAAATCCGTAAGCAATACCCGCTGAGGAGGCAATTGCGGCAAAAGGGGACATTCTGATCTTAAATTGACTTCGGTGTTCATTCTTGTATTCTGCAGACATACCGGTATCTGATTTTAGGCTATCGGCTGAAACCTGGGCAAGGGATAATATGGGAACCAGGACAGTTATCATTAATAAAAAGTTGCCAAATATTTTCATTTTTTTGCTGTTTAGCCATCCATTAGATGGGGATCGTTATCATTTTTCATTTTGTTTTTCCATTTTACATACCATTTTTTTTGGTGGTGGCTTAGCAGAAAATAAATTCCACAGGCAGCGGCTACGGCGATCACAAACATTTGAACTTGGCGGCTACGCCGATTCCCGCAGTGCGCCAGATCGCGGCGGCATTGATCAATCCCTGCGAGCTATTGGGCCAGCTCGTTTTTATAGATAATACCAGCGCAGAGAAAACCAGTCCCAACGAGAATGTTGGCTATTCCATTATGAGGAGGAGGTATCGCCCATATGTTCACCGATTGCGGTAAAGAGGGCGGCACCCATACCGCAGCATAAGTACTTATTTCAGCATTTTTTCCACACCTTTCCCGGTCAGCCCCCTATGATGCCTCCAAGGACAAATGCGATAAGGAGCCTAAGAAGTATATTGCATTCATTGTGCATATCCATTTCTTCTTTTTAGTCTGATTTATTTTTTATGCGTTCCCTCACCAAATCGATATTATTTTGCTTTCCCTGAGAGAGCATAGACTTGCAATAAGGGGTAAAAAAACGGTGTGCAGATAGAAATGCAAGTGTTTTTTTATCCCAGTTGCTTAGGTCTTCGTTTCCCCTTTTGTGCATTTCGCGCGCAACCTTTGCATCGGTGATGAGAAATTCCTCATTGCCCAGGTTATAGGTATCCGCATCACAGATAATTTCTTCAAGGATATTCTTAGGGCTATGCGGAATGGCGGTGGAAAAGATACAGTGGCCAATAGCTGAAATGATCTCTTGGTCAACCCCCTTTTCACTAAGAAACTCCTCCATAAGCTTCACGCTTCTCTGCTCATGGCCGGCAGGAGGTCCAGTCAGCTGCCCGGTATCATGAAACCATGCGGCAGAGAAAAGTATGAATTCCTGAAGGTCATCCAGGCGAAAATTGGAAGCGATTTCCTGGGTCCTTTTGACCACAAGTCTGGTATGATCCAGATCGTGGTATGCCAGGTCAGTCTGCCAGTGCTCCTCAAAAAGATAGCTTACATAAGCTTGAACATCTCCAATAAGCATACTGAAGATGTTTCTGCGCCTGCGCTTAAAAAAGTATTTACCTGTTAGCAGGATCACAGACCCCGCTAGCACACAGATCAATAATAACTGATAATAATTCATAATATTCTTATTTTTTTAATCCGCCTGTCCTAAAGAGATAATAGGCACTCTGATAATAAGAAATGGCTTCCCTTCCAAATGTTTCAGAAGATTTCGCCGAGGTCTGTGTATTGGTTTTGAAATCATAAAGATAGCTCTGCGGGGGTTTCCTTGGACTGAGTACCACAAGTGTGTCGCTACGGAGATAACCGAGCTTTTGATAGGTTCCTAGCAAGATCCTTGGGCGGTACCCGGCTGAGCGAACATCCATACCGAAGTTATTGCTCTCAAAGTCCCATTTTAACAGACCGAACAAGGTTGGATAGAGATCTATCTGTGAGCAAAGGCTGGGAATTATCGAAGGGGGCTGTCCATTGAGGTTGTATATCATCGCCGGGATATGGTAACGGGAG
This sequence comes from Pedobacter sp. AC163, assembly GCF_979258665.1. Taxonomy (NCBI): domain Bacteria; kingdom Pseudomonadati; phylum Bacteroidota; class Sphingobacteriia; order Sphingobacteriales; family Sphingobacteriaceae; genus Pedobacter; species Pedobacter sp. AC163. The sequence goes on from NZ_OZ409872.1 coordinate 2,166,895, forward strand.
ATATCAATCTCGTTCTTTCCTGCGCTTTCCGCGCAGTGATCGGCAACGAATATAAACACGGTATTGCTGAACCATGGCTTTTTCCGGACCTGTCTTAAAAATTCCCCAATGGCATAATCGGTATATTTTACTGCGCCCTCTCTTCCCGTGCCTGGTGGGATATCTATCTTTCCTTTGGGATAGGTAAAGGGCCGATGGTTGGAAGTGGTCATGACAAAATCGTAGAAAGGCTTCTTTAACGAGTGCCTTTTATCCGCATCACGGATTACCGCAGCGAAAAGATCCCCGTCCGAAACGCCCCAGGCATTTTCAAAGCTCACTTCGCTATCGCTCAGGATGGTCCGCTTTCCCAGATAGGCATCGCCCATTGTAAGTTTCCTCCCCCTATCTGTTATGTCATAGCCATTGCTTCCGAAGAACTGGTTCATATTGTCAAAGTAACCGTCCCCGCCATAAAAAAAGCCTGTGGAATACCCACGTTTGGAAAAAATACTGCCTATTGTGCTCAGGTTTGCATTATTGCTCCTCCTTACAATACTGTTCCCCGGTGTTGGCGGAACGGCGAGGGAAAGCGCCTCCATCCCTCGCACGGTACGGGTGCCTGTTGCATACATGCGCTCAAATAGAATGCTCTCTTTGGCCAGCGAATCCAGAACAGGTGTCAGTTTTTGTGTATTGCCAAAAGTGCCCATATAATCAGCGCTGAAACTCTCCATGACCACCATGATGACATTGGGTTCCGTCTGGCCATTACCGGCCAGAACCGATCTACGTACTGAAGGGCCTTTGAAAATAAACCTGCTAGAGGGAGAGGAGAGTTCTTTTCTTACCAAATTGAAGGCAAGCTGATTTGCGAGCATCGGATAAAACTGATCGTAGCTAAGCTCATTCGCCTTAAAGGCCGCTACGAAAGAATATATCCCTGCTTTGGAAATTTCTGCCGCATAACGGTTACCGCTTTTATCTCCCCAGGAGTTATCTATCTCTATCGTATAGAATATTGCTATCAGAATGATCAGGGCTGTATTTACCGATCGACGGGCAAAAGGTGTAGCAGACTCGAAGCTCTTCCTGAACGCCCCTTTCATAAGATAGTTCCATAAAAGGGAGATGATGACAACAGCTGAAATCAAAAGCGGCAGCGGATAGGACTCGTTGATGTTGTGCACAACCTCATAAGTATAGACCAGATAATCTACTGCTATAAAGTTAAAACGGCTCTCAAATTCCCGCCAAAAAGTAAATTCTGCAAAAAAAGAAAATACCGAAATCAATACCATCAGAAAAAGAAGGATATGGGTAAACACCTTGTTAAATCCAGTCCCGTTCCATTTTTGGGGAAGGATGAGCAGATAAAAGGCATAAAATACACTGAAATATGTGGCAACCCCAAGATCGAAGACGAATCCTTTAGCAAAGGCGGTGAGGATTTCTCCAAAGCCCAGCCCCGCCTTTCCGAGCGAAATCGCAGTAAAACTGATCCTCAGCATGGTCGAGACACAGATGAAGAAAAAGATAAAGGAATATAGTACACTATATCGGCTTTTCATAGAAATCTGCTTCATGGTTTATTTTTTAGATCCGGGGGTGGTGATAAGAGAATCGTTGTTTTTTTCGTTGGTATCCTTGTTCCAATGTGAATTATAGAAATGTTTGGCTTTAAAATAAATGGCGAGTGCCAGCAGCAGCGCCAGTATCCAATAAAATAGCATCAGGAAAACCGATTTCTTTGGCCCCTTGGCCTTTTTCTTTTTTGGAGCTGTTCCCCCACCCCTGGCAGCAGCAGGCCTGGGCCTGTTGTTTCTTTTGGTCTGCATTTTATTCAATGTTTTAAGATCGGTCAGGAGCCTTGTGGATACCTTTCCGCGGTTTGGATTATATTTTGTGTGCTCAGGGGATAATCTTTGCACTGCCATTATCCCTCCAGGCTGATAAACCATTGCTGGGCCCTGTTTATGGCAACCTCAACAATATTGAGCTCGCTTACCTCTCTAGTAATTTTAAGTTCGTTGGCGATCTCGATCGCTTTTTCCCTTACCCTTGGGTCAAGGTCCTTCATCTCAAGTGGAAAATTTTCTGGTGTCCAGTCCATAGGTTTTTAGTTTTATATTAAATTATTTTTGGATCATGCCCGAGAGCACATTGATTGTCAGGGCAACTATTACTGTATTAAAGGCGAATGAAAGCACACCGTGCATCCAGGCAAGCCTTCGGATCCGTTTGGAGGAGATTTCTACGTCAGATACCTGAAAAGTCATTCCAACCACGAAAGCGAAATAGACAAAATCCATATAATCGGGATCTTCTTCTCCCGGAAAGATCAGTCCTCCGGGCTTTTCTATTTTTCCTTTCTTCTCATGTCCGATGTCACAGTAATAGAAATGTGCATATCGCATGGTAAAGACGGTATGAACCAGCCACCATGAGCTAACTACGCAGAGCAACGGAATAACGATAGTCATAACAAGGCCCTGATCGGTCTTTTCCGAATTCTCACGCAAAAGGATAATAATGGAAAAAAGACTGGCGAATGCAGCGGCTATGGCAAAAAGAAAAATGAGCGTCCTGCTTGAATCCTGCGCATGGGCATCGTGTTTTATCTGACTGGGATGCGAGGCGTTAATGGTTGTCCACGCAAGCGCTATGCTGGTTGTTGCATAGCTTAGCCATGCAACCATCCACCTGACAGAGGTTTCCAGTTCTATAGCATAGCAAATACCAAGGACGGCAAGAGCAACACCCAGGGAGAGGTAAAGTTTATGGTTCGCATCGAGCTGACTGATTTTAGTGATCATATGCATTGGTTTAGATTAAATAATTAGTCCCAGAACCATAAACAGAAGAAATCCTAGGAAAAAAGCCGCGGTAAAAAATGGAGAATCCTTTTCTTCATGGGCTTCGACAAGAAGTTCCTCGGTAACTAAAAACAGTAAGGCTGCGCTACCAAATGAGAGCACAAGTTCCAGTACTTTTTCTCCCGTAAAATGCAGCATAAAAAAACCACCCCCCGTTCCCAATAGAAAAACCAGGCCAAATAGCGAGAGCACCCTGATCAGCCTCCTTTTGGAACTTCCAAGCTTGGTCAGCCTGGTACCTACTGCGAGTCCTAGCGAAAGGCATTCCATCGCAAGTGCCAGTGCAAGCAGGGTTCCTTCTTTTGATCCCGCTGCGAATCCTATCCCTAAAAGAAGACCGTCCAAGAGCAGGTCAATGCCTACCGCGATAAGCATTCCCCAAGGCAACAACTTGCTGTCGTTTGTTCCGGCCGTTTTGAGCTCAAGCCTGGCGGTATACCATTTGATCAGAAGCATGGCCGAAATACCCAATGTAAAACCTATAATTATTGCGGTTGTATCATGGATCCTGATCATATCTGGCAAAAGCTCAACTGCCACGACGGAAAAAACTACCCCTGCAGCAAAGTGGAGGATCGTACTCTGCACAGCAGCCGTGGGCTTTTTCCAGGTTACGATCATGCCACCGACTATAAGTAAGACGACCGGAACCGCCGCAAACAGCATTATGTTTAATGAAATAAGTTGTTTAGCCTGCATAATTCTTTATTAAATAAAATCTATAGGCAGATATTTCAGCACTAAGCCAAATGTCGAGTAAGGCATATAAATGATGAAGAATAAAAGTACTCCGGTAAAGAGCACACTAAAAACAATTGCATGAACGGCAGGAAATATGAGATGCTCCACAGCGTCCATATCAGCGACATCGGGATCTATGTTCGGGACGATAGCCGGCACGCTGAATATGATCAACAGGTACAATACCCATTTTGGATAGTGTTTCCTAAGCGTTGTGGTCAGCCTGATACGGTCGCGATCGTGGACTGCAGCCATCAGGGGGATCGTGATGATCACTGTCCAGAGTGCTGCCAGACCATATTTTGCACCGCCCTGTGAATAGGTGGAAATACCTGATGGGTCATCGTCACTCGCACCGGTAACGATGCCCGGCCCCAGGGCCTTTAGGAATTTTTTAACCTTTTTGAACATGCCTTATTTTTTCCTCTTTTTAGGTGCTTTTTTATTATGTCCGTTGTCGTAAGCAAGTAAACGCAGCGCATTGAACACTACGACAAGCGTCGATCCCTCGTGGGCGATTACTGCCGGTCCGATCGAAGCGACACCCAGTATGGTCAGCGGAATAAGTGCCGCGACAACACCAAGGGAAATCCAGAGGTTCTGTTTAATGATGCCCCTGGCTTTGCGGCTAAGCCCGATGGCAAAGGGAAGGCTTTCAAGCTTATCGCCCATCAGGGCAATATCTGCTGTTTCCAAAGCAACATCAGATCCCGCAGCGCCCATAGCGATACCTACGGTACTTTTGGCCATAGCCGGGGCATCATTCACGCCGTCTCCCACCATAGCAACCATTTTTTCTGATTTGGCAAGTTTCTGTACTGCCTTGACTTTGTCTTCCGGCATAAGGTTGCCCCACGCCTCGGTTACACCGATCTGTTTAGCTACCGCTTCTGCGACCTGTTGGTTGTCCCCGGTGAGCATAATCATTTTTTTGATCCCCAGATCTTCGAGTTCTTTAAGCACATGTTTTGCCTCTTCACGGGGAACATCCATAAGGGAAAGAATGCCGATGAAATCTTTATCGACCCTGACAAGCATTGAAGTATGTCCGCCCTTTTCCAGCTCTTCAACCTGTTTGAGAATATCTTCGGGTATTCCATCCTTCTCAAAAAGGGCCTTGTTTCCAATGAATACTTTTTTACCGTTGACCTCAGCCTGAACACCCCTTCCGGTAATGCCCTTGACGCTATGTGCCTCAGGAACGGATTTTTTCTTCATCTTTTCGAGTGCGCCTTTTACAATCGCCTCGGCCAGCGGGTGGTCGCTGAGTTTTTCAACTGCAACGGCAATACCCATTAGTTCCTCTTCTGATATATCGTTCAGTGGAATCACGTTTGTGAGCTGGGGCTTACCTTCGGTAAGTGTTCCGGTCTTGTCGAACGCGATGGCGTTGAGTTCGCCCAGATCTTCCAGTGGCCGCCCTCCCTTTATAAGGACTCCGCCACGTGCAGCCCTTGCAATACCGCTAAGTACTGCGCTTGGGGTAGAAATCGCCAAAGCGCATGGGCTGGCAGCAACCAGCACGGACATCGCGCGGTAGAAACTTTTGCTAAAAGGCTCATCGATAACCAGGAATGCAAAACATAGTGCGGTCACAAGAACTAGTACAACCGGAACGAAATACTTTTCGAACCTGTCGGTAAATAGCTGCGTTGGGGATTTTTGTTTTTCCGCCTCATTTACCATCTTGATCAGGCGTGAGATGGTAGAATCCTTTGCTTCCCTGATTACCTTAACCTCCAGAACCGATGCTCCGTTGATTGTTCCGGCAAATACACGGAACTGGGGCTTGATGGTTTTTTCGGCAGAATAGTCCTTTGATGCGTCCGGTACGGGTGATTTGTCCACTGGCACACTCTCTCCTGTTATAGGGGCCTGATTGACACTGCCCTCACCCTTTACAACCACTCCGTCTGCCGGAATCTTGCTGTTGGGCTTGATGATAATGACATCTCCAAGCTGAAGCTCTTCGATGCGCACCTCAGATTCCTTGCCATCCCGAACAACCAGGGCTGTCGGGGGAGCCAGACTGGTAAGGGCAGCTATGGATTTTCTCGCCTTGCCCATCGCATAGTGTTCCATCGCGTGTCCCAGACTGAACAGGAAGAGCAATAAAGCGCCTTCGGCCCAGGAACCCAGGATCGCTGCGCCGATTGCGGCGACCAGCATCAGAAAATCGATCTCAAAGCCACCTTTCAGTATAGTTTCAACTGCTTCCTTGGCCGTAAAGAAACCGCCAAAGAAATAGGCTGTTATGTAGAGTGCAAGGCTTGCCCATTCGGGAACACCGTCTATGAAAGAAATTCCAAATCCTATCCCCAGCGCCGCGCCACAGATAAAGGCGAAGATCATTTCCGTATTCTTCCCGAAAATCCCGCCATGTTCATGATCATGGCCTTCATCTTCAGTATGGTCAAGATGTGCCTCTTTCTCCTTTTCAGGTTCTTTTACCTTCTTGGATGGTTTTTCGGAAATAGGCTGTGGAGAAGTTTTGGTTTCTTCCTTTACCGGCTTTTCTTTTGTTTCTTTAGAATCTGAGCCTTCCTTCCGGACTACGGACTTTTTGGCAGATGATTTGGTGTCGGATTTTTTCTTCTTGTTTTCCATATCGGGGTAAATTGATTTTTATTGAATATTCAGGGCAACCGCTTTATCTGTATTCTCTGCCCGTGTGGGTTCACTTTTTTTTAAAAAGATGCCTCCCTAACGAGGCACCTTTTGTTCAAATGTGTGTACTAAAAATTCTTTATGTCGCGCCTTTATTCTTCTTCGCTGTTCTTCATTTTTGACAGCAGATCATAAGTGCCCTTAAGTACAACCTTGCCTGTAAAATCCCGTCCCGAAGGCATGGTTACCTCGATATAACCGCCATCGGATATACCCGTTGTAACCCCTACCATTTCAAAATGATGGCCGGCCTCAGTGGCGCCCTCTTTGTTTTCAGACTCGTTTTTTGATGGTTCCTTTGCCTTTTTGTCCGCCGAGTTCTGGACGAAAATGTATTTTTTGCCCTCAAAGTCTACAACAGCTGCAGAAGGCAAAGCCATTACCTGCACGGCACCTGTTTCAATGAAAGCCTTAAGGTAAGTACCAGGGATAAAGCCGGCGCTTCCCTGGGCAATAGCATGAACAGTCACAGTTTTATCGGCATTGATCTCACCGCCTACCAGCTGTACCACAGCAGTCCGCTGGGTAGAATCGTTGGTGAGTGAAAAAAGTACCTTCTGTCCTTTTTTTACCTTCTGTGCATCTTTTTCGAAAACGTTGAGCTCGACGTGGAGATTCGAACTGTTTACGATCTCAAACATCGCATCGTTGGGGGCCACAAACTTACCTGTATTCACATTTACCTTGGTAACGTAGCCATTAATCGGCGAGTAGATATTTATCTGGCTACGGATATTGCCCGCATTGAGCGAGGACGGATTGATATTGATCAGTTGAAGACGTTGCTTTAATGCATTTTCCCTTGCCAGATTTCCCAAATAAGCTGCTTTGGCCTGTTGGAGTGTTTTTTGAGCATTAACGTTCTGCTGGGCAAGGGTCTGTTGTCTTTTGTATTCAGAATCCGAAAGTTCAAGCTGGCTTTTGCTCTCCAGGTAATCCTGTTGCATCTGCACATATTCCTGATTCTGGAGTATGGCAATAACCTGACCTTTGCTCACCTTTGTCCCCTGTAACAGTGGAGTGGATTTTACGATACCGCCCATCTGAGTGGTAATGCTCACCAGGTTTTGTGGTGGCACGTCAATAAAGCCGTTTACTTTCAGCATACCGCTGAGTGCACGGAGCTCGGGACTTCCCAGCTCTATCCCTACAGACTTGAACTGTGACTGGCTGAGCTCTACTGAGTTGCTTTCCTCCGTGGCTGTGCTGTCTGCAGCGGCTTCTGTTCCAGAGCCATCTTTTTCCTTGCTGCCGCAGGAAGAAAGCACTACCGCCAGTGTTCCTATGTAAGATAATCGGCTGAGGACTTTAAATATTTTTTTCATTTTTATATCGTTATTGACCTTTTAGGTACTGTATTGTGTATACTGATTGATTGTATTGGTTGATGGCCTCCAGATAGCTGAAGCGGATATCAGAGTAGGTACGCAGGGCCTGCAGATATTCTACATAGCCGATCTCCCCTGCCTGAAATGCAATCTGGGACTGCTTTAGGATCAGGTTGGCATTCGGCAGGGCACTGTTTTTATAATAGGCGATACTTCTGGAATTTTTCTGAAGGTCCTGGAAGGCCTGCTCATACCTTCCACGAAGATCTGTCTGGGAAAGGATAAAATCGCTTTCGGCTACCTGTTTATCTATCTTCGCAGCTTTTATCCTAGAGGAGAAAGGCTTAAAGAAAAGCGGTATGGAGATCCCGGCGGAAACCCCCTGAAAACGTTTGCCTCCATTAAAATAAAGATCCTGACCGCCAACATTTTGTGCTCCGATAATAGACTGGTTGAAATAGCCGATACTGAAATCTGGGCCTGACCGTGAGCGCTCGAGCCTTACCGTCTTGTCGGCAATATCTATCTGCTGGGCCTGCAGCGCAAGAATTGGATTTTCTGATGTAACGGTATCAGCCTCGTTAACATTCCAGACTACCTGGCCAAATTCCGCGTTCATGATACTGATCTGTTCCCTGGTATTGAGCAAACGCTTAAGTTCGGCGGTATAGGCAAGGATATCAGCCTCGTTCTTGCTCATCTGATTGCGAACCTCATTATACTGAGTTTCGGCTGTAGTTTTTTCAAGTAGATTGGTCTCTCCTGCCTGGTACCTCAATGAGGCGGCCTTCAGAAAGTTACTGTAAACACTGTCCTGGCTTTTGTAAAGCTTTTGAAGGGCAATGAAATAGCCCAACTGGGCGTAAACACTTTTCACCTGATAGGACAGTTCTCTTTGTGTTACCTGAAGGCCGATTTCAGCTCCCTTGATCTGCGCATCATACAAGTTGCGCTGACTTTTGAACAGTCCCGGATAGGGAATGTTCTGAGAAGCCGAAAAGTTATTGTCGCGTTTGATGGTATTCATCTGTCCGTACTGTACCTCAATGCTGGTCTTTCCCAGATCTGTTGAGGATCCCCTTAGCGCCTGTTGCCTGCCAATCTGCAGTGTTGAAGATTTCACAGCCTGGTTATTACTCAATGCTGTGTTCAAAGCCTGCTCAAGGCTCATGCCCTTGGAGAGAACGGTTTGCGCCTGGGTCTGTCCCGATAAAATGAAGAGTCCAAAAAACACCGCTAGGGCAACTACAGCTGTTGGAAGGGCAGTTTTTTTGCTTTTCCAACCTTCAAAATAAGTATATAGCACTGGAAGTACGATTAAGGTTAATATGGTGGAGGTAATCAGTCCCCCAATTACTACGGTTGCTAATGGTTTCTGTACCTCAGCACCTGCTGCACTGGATATTGCCATTGGAAGGAACCCAAGAGAGGCTACAGTTGCGGTCATCAGGACAGGTCGCAGACGGATAGCAGTTCCCTTGAGGACAATGTCCCTTATACTATATTTATCCATTTTTTTCAATCTGTTGAATTCGGTAATCAGTACGATTCCGTTGAGCACGGCTACCCCGAATAATGCAATAAATCCAACACCGGCGGAAATACTGAAAGGCATTCCCCTTAGGATTAATGCAAATATTCCGCCGATTGCGGCCATCGGAATAGCAGAAAAAATCAGTATTGACTGTTTTACAGATCCAAATGAGAAATACAGTAATAGCAATATCAGTAAAAGTGCAACTGGAACAGCAATAGAGAGCCTTTGTGTCGCCTCTTTTAAGTTTTCGAACTGCCCCCCATAGGTAATGTAATATCCTGCGGGCATTTTGATCTGTTCGTTTATTTTCTGCTCGATCTCTGTTACCACACTCTGGATATCACGCCCACGGACATTCAGCCCCACTATGATGCGCCGTTTGGTATCCTCACGTTGAATCTGGTTAGGGCCTATCTTAAACTCTATGTCAGCAAGTTGGTCAAGTGGAACCTGATTGCCGTTCGGGGCAGTCACATAGACATTTTTAACATCGTCAATACCTTGGCGGTTCTGTTGGGAAAGGCGCACAATGATATCGTAACGCTGCTCTCCCTCATATACCAGCCCCGCAGATTGTCCTGCAAAAGCAGTGTTGAGTGCCTGGTTAACCGTCCCTATGCTCAATCCATATTGTGCAATCCGGTCACGGTTGATCTTTACCACAATCTGTGGCAGACCGGTTGCCTGTTCCAGATAGAGATCTTTTGCGCCCTCTACACCCGAAACAATTTTCCCGATCTTTTGGGAGATACTGGTAAGGGATTCGAGGTCATCTCCGAAAACTTTGATCCCAATATCCTGTCTAACTCCTGAGATAAGTTCATTTGAGCGTAATTGGATTGGTTGTGAAAAACCAAAACTAACGCCGGGAACTTCTTCAAGGGCCTTACTCATCATTTCGGCCAGTTCCTCTCTATCATGAGTTGTTGTCCAGTCTTTTTTATCTTTGAGTATAATGGTCAAATCACATGCTTCCATTGGCATTGGATCGGTAGGAATCTCGGCAGCACCAACCTTACCAATTACTTCTTTCACCTCTGGAAACTTTTCTACAAGGATTTTTGAAGCCTGATTTACTTTATCAATGGTCTGGGAAAGGGAACTGCCGGTAAGTAGCCTGGTTTCTACCGCAAAATCACCTTCCTCCAACGTGGGAATGAATTCTCCCCCCATTCGGGTAAAGATAAAAATACTGATAGCCAGAAGAACAACCGATGATGCCACAACAATTACTCTTTTATTGAGTGCAGTCTTGATCATTGGAGTGTAACGGCGCTGGAAAAAATCCATCATCCGATCTGAAAAATTCTTTTTGTGCGCAACTTTTTTGCTTAAGAACAGCGAGGAAACCATAGGAACATAGGTAAGGGACAAAATAAAGGCCCCCAATATTGCAAAGGAAACGGTTTGTGCCATAGGACCGAACATCTTGCCTTCAATACCTACAAGGGCAAGGATGGGAAGATAAACGATCAGGATAATGATCTGTCCAAATGCAGCGGCACTCATCATGCGGACGGCGGACTTCTCAACCTGCTCATCCATTTCGACCTGCGTGTAGGCTCGGCCAAGCTTATTCCCAGAGAGGATGTGCATTGTGGCTTCCACAATAATTACGGCCCCATCGACGATAAGTCCGAAATCTATCGCGCCAAGACTCATCAGGTTTCCCGATACGCCAAAAAGGTTCATCAGGGAAATCGCAAAAAGCATAGCTAGCGGAATCACTGAAGCAACAACCAGCCCGGCCCTAAAATTCCCAAGGAAGAGAACCAGGACAAAAATAACAATCAGGGCGCCCTCGATCAGGTTTTTGGCTACTGTGCCCATGGCACGGTCAACAAGCGCACTTCTATCTAAGAACGGTTCAATGGTTACCCCCTTAGGTAGAGTTTTACTGATTCTGTCTATCTTAGCCTTCACCTGTTTTACCACGTTATTGGCATTTGCGCCTTTCAGCATCATTACTATACCGCCAACAGCCTCACCTTCTCCATCCTTTGTTGCACGGGTAAGTGCGCCATAACGGATTGAACTGCCGATCTGTACGGTAGCTATATCGTGGATAAGCACCGGGATTCCGTTCGCATTGTTTTTGACAACGATCTTATTGATGTCATCAAGATTGCCGACCAGGCCTTCGCTCCTTATAAAATACGCATTGGGCTTTTTGTCTATATAGGCGCCCCCCGTGTTCTGATTGTTCTGTTCCAGGGCATCGAAAACATCGCTGATGCTCAGGTTCAGGCTACGCAGCTTATCGGGATCAAGCGCAATCTCATACTGTTTCAAAAGTCCACCGAAACTGTTGACCTCCGCAATGCCCGGCGTTCCAAGGAGCTGTCTTCTTACGATCCAGTCCTGGATGCTGCGCAGCTCGCGTGCATTGAATTTCTTTTCGAATCCGGGCTTTGCATGGATCACATACTGGTATATCTCCCCAAGACCTGTTGAGATGGGTGATATTTCCGGATTACCAAGTCCTGATGGGATGTTATTCTTGGCCTCGGCAAGCTTTTCATTTACCTGTTGCCGCGCCCAGTAGATGTCAACATCATCCTGGAAGACGATGGTTACAACCGATAGTCCGAACCTTGAAATGGAGCGTACCTGCTCTATTTCAGGTATGGTGGACATGGTCTGTTCTACTGGATAGGAAATAAGCCTTTCTACCTCCTGGGTAGCAAGGGATGGGCTAAGGGTTATGACCTGAACCTGATTATTGGTGATATCGGGAACGGCATCAATGGGAAGTTGTCTCAGGGAATATACGCCCCATGCGATCAGCCCCAAAGTGAACAGGGCTATTACAAGCTTATTCGCTATTGAAAACTGAATAATTTTTTTCAGCATTATTTGTTTAATTAAGTAAAAAATGAAAAAGCCAGATCAATGCACAGCGTAGCCTCGTATGGATTACGGGCAAAAACACAGCATCGAAATGAAGATCGATTTTTAACTTAATTTAGGCGGCTGCCAAACAGATAATGGTAAAGAGATAACCTCACCCCTGTAAGCTTCATTATACTCTGAGCTTATTGGTTTTGAGATTACCACAAGAGGTGTTGAAGAAATAACTTCAGAAGTGGTATTACAGCACGAGCAAACGCAGAACGGTGAACAAAAATCACTGCGTTCTTTTTCTGCAGAATGTGTTGTTATGCTTTTTTCAGTTAAAGGTCCACCATGCAACTTGCCCATAGCCAATACGTCAGCGCATGGAATGCAGCTGAGTATTACGATAATGAAGCAGAGAAACAAACTGGATATTTTCACTTTCAAAATTTTACCAAATATATAAATTTATTTAAGAACAAAATTTTTTAGTCCTGGTTTGAAAAAATTTAATACTTTTTAATTAAAATAAACATAGCCTACCGGTTTCAACCCATCATTCAAAAGTTTCACTACTTGAACAAGCAACCGGAAACCTCCTTTGCCCAAACCAAAAAACTTCATATAATCTGGGTAAAAAGGAAAGGAAGTTTTCATTTATTGATGAGACAAGTCCAGGGTAACCTTCAACCTTACACAACTGACCTTATCGGCCAGCATAGACTCTTCTGATGGAACATGGCTTTTAACCGCGATGACAGTTTCAAATCAACCGGCCAGGGATTTCTTAAATATCAAATCCCTGGCCCGGCTAAAATGTGAATTAACTACACAGAAAGGTCAATTACCCCAGGTTTAAAGTTTGAATTTTATCCCTCCGTTTATCACAAACCCATCGACAGGAGCATAGATGTCCCTGAAAACAGGACTTGTAATGCTTCCTGTATAGATAGAATCAAAGCTGGTCTGCCTGGTGTCCGTTAAATTCTCAAAATTCACAAAAATTGAAAACCGTTCCCAAAGCTTTTCTCCCATCAGACCGGCGGTCCAATAGCTTTTACCAGTGGCACCATCATTTAGCAACTGTTTGCTGAAATAGTATGCCTCTGCACCGATCTTCCACTTATCTTCAATCTCATACATCAGTACATTATTTAACCTGTGTTTTGAAACCAGCGGATAACCCGTGCTGGCACTTGCTGTATGCTGGTTTACATCCGCCAATGTATAACCTATGAAAAGTTTAAAATCACCATAGGTTACTTTGGCATTAGTTTCCATTCCCCTTGTATCTAAATTGCCTTTCGGCTGTACATAGGTGAGATTGCCACCACTAGAGGCCATCAACAATATCGGGTTATTGATACGGGTATAAAAAAACATCTGGTTGATGCTGAATCCAACCGCTCCATCAAACAAGGAGGTGCGATAGTTAACATCATAGTTGGCGCCATATGAGCGTTCCGCCTTTGTATTTGCCACATCTAAAGGCGCTACATTTCTGAACTGGATCCGCTCGGCATCTTCGGTAAATACAGTTGGCGCCTTATAACCTAAACCACCGCCTAAGCGGGTAGAAAAATGTTCATTGATCTTCCACAATCCGGAAATTCTTGGTAAGAAGAAAAATCCGTATTCATTGTGGTAATCTCCCCTTACTCCTGATTCAAGACTAATTTTTTTAGATATGTTCCAGGTGTTCTGTGCAAATGCCCCAATGGTATTATAATTATAACTTCTGAGTGCATTATTACTGTTCTGGTCTTCCTTAAAATTGTCGGTCAAAAAGTTCACCCCCAACACCCAGTCTGCTTTTTCTCCGTTACGGCTATAATTGACCTCACTGTAGGTTGACACTTGAACGCCTGAAAAAAGGTAATTTGGCAACCCGATACTCCGGTCGTAATAGCTGACCGAATTGCGGATAACAAGCTTTTCTTTTTCACTCAGTTTATGGTCCAACTCAACCTGAGAGCTGTAACGCCCGGTTTTATTCTCCTCAAAATAAGAATGGGCAGCACTGCCATTTCCCTTCACATATTCCAGGTCGCCGCCAATCCGTTTTTCAGTTGTGGCGTTGATTCCGGCCGAAAGCGTAGTCGCATCATTGAAATAAAAATATAGTTTGGGGTTCAGGGTGAAACGGTCAAACTTGGGGATAGCGGTTAAGCCAATATCAGAAGGATCATAGGCAGTCCCTTTGTTGTATGCACCATAAACCGTGATACCTATTTTATCAAATTTCTGTCCATAAAAACCACTGGCATCCAGACCCAAAGCAGAAGTACCGTTCAAAAGGAAATTAAGCTGACGCGTTTCAGTCGGCTTTTTAGAAACCAGGTTTACCAGTCCAGCAATTGCCCCACCTCCGTATAGGGTGGACGATGAACCTTTGATCACCTCTACCTGCTGCAGATCCAATGGGGCAATTTGAAGCAGGCCCAATCCACCAGAGAAACCAGAGTATAATGGAAAACCGTCTCTAATGATCTGGGTATATTTTCCGTCCAGTCCCTGTATGCGGATACTGGAATTTCCGCTGGTCGCAGAAGTCTGCTGGGTCTGGATGCCTGTGCTTTCTGCCAGCATCATGCGGATGTCGCCAGGTTTCATATTCCCCTTTTCATCCAGTTCTTCCCCGGCGATGACCTCGACCCGTGTAGGAATATTCTCAATGGTACGGCTGCTCCTTGTAGCTGAGATCACTACGTCCTCCAGTTCCTGGTCTTCTTCAGCTTCAGTAAGTAAAACAGTCAAAAGGTTAGTTTCAGCAAGGGGAAAGGTCAGCGTATCGGTTTTTGTCTGGTAGCCTAAATAACTAAATTGAATAATCTGTTTACCTGAGGGTATACTATTAATACTTGCATTACCTGCCGTATCTGATTTACCGCCAATGGTCGTTCCAAGCACTTTTAACGTGGCTCCTGAAAGTACCTGGTTTGTCTTTGCGTCTTTGATGACGGCTTTATATGTATTTTGGGCAAAGGCGGTAACTGTAAACAACAGTATAGCCAAAACCACAATCGTTCTTTTCATAATGATCTTTAAATAATGATTTCGATAAATATGTCCATTTAGGACAATAGGAAAATAAACTACGAAAGTTTGGGGGGCTGCCAGATGGAAATAGAAATAGCCTGAAGTTCAAGCGGAATATAAGCCGTATTGTGCTGAACAGGTAAAAGGTGGACCGCAAAAACGATCATTGTCCGTGTAGTGATGGTAAAGCCGATACAGTTACCGCAGACATAAAACGGTGAACAGCCTTTGCAGCAATTATCATTATGTTCACTGCAGGCATGTTTTTCCGCTTTATCGGTTTTCAGTGCATGGTTATCTTCTCGCGCTACAGCACAGCATGGTATCGCGGTTAGCGTAAATATGATGAGAGATAAAACCAGGGCAATGAATTTCACGGTGTAAAAGTATAAAATTTACTGATACCCGCGCCGTTATTATATGATATTATCGGTTGCAAAGCAGGCATAATAAAGAATAAGAGTATGGCAATATCAAATTGGATTATTAATTGATTGAGGGTTTTTGCAAGCCTCAGGGCCCCAGCAAACTCACTAGTCAGGGGGGGATCGCTTTTGGAGATGCTTCCACATCTTATTTAACACGTCAGAATTCAATTTCGACACTATTTTATCGGTTATGGATCTGACTGCATTTAGATGGAGTATAGATATCACTATATAAAATTAATAGCCCAAAATAAATTTGATTGCATTTGTAGTGGCTATAAAGTCAAAAGGTGCACTTTACCTTTTCAACCGCTTGAAAAACCAGGTCAAATCAGCTTCCCCATCATTGGTAAAACATATCGCCATTACATAGGCTTTCATTGTTCATTAAAACCTAATCAATCTTTGTACTTCTCAAGCGCAAAGAATTCAAAATTACAGAAACAGAGCTAAAGCTCATCGCGAGTGCAGCCAGCATAGGTGAAAGCAAAATCCCAAAAAAAGGATATAAAATGCCTGCCGCGATCGGAATACCCAATATATTGTACCCCAGTGCAAAAAACAGGTTTCCTTTGATATTTGCCATAACTTTATGGCTTAACAGCCTTGCCTTGGCGATCCCATTTAAATCTCCCTTCACCAATGTGATTGCTGCGCTCTGGATGGCAACGTCTATCCCCGTGCCCATCGCTATACCGATATCAGCCTGAGAAAGTGCAGGTGCATCATTGATGCCATCGCCTGCCATGGCTACCTTTTTGCCCTGGGCCTGTAGTTTTTTTATTTCATTCAGTTTGTCCTCTGGCAGCATCTGAGCCTTAAAACCGTCCAAATTCAAGGTTTCGCTTACTGACCTTGCTGTATCCTCATTATCACCTGTAAACATTATTACCTCGATTCCCTCATTTTGGAGTTTTCGGATTGCATCTGCACTGGAAGGCTTGATCTTATCAGAAATCACAACAAATCCGACAGCTTTATTTCCTACAGCTAAATAAGAAACGGTTTTACCCTGCTTTTGAGCGGCTCTAACCTGTTCCTCTAATTCAGGATCAATTGTCGCTTTAACATGTTCCATTAATTTTTGGTTCCCTAAAGCCAGTTTTTCAGCCTCCAAACTACCCATTACTCCCTTTCCCGTGATCGCCTCAAAGTTTGATATAGGTTTAACATCTATCTTGTTTTCTTCCCCATAACGCAAAGTTGCCTGAGCCAATGGATGTTCGCTGCTGCTGTTCAAAGCCACAATTTTTTCAAGAACATCTCGCTCTGTAAAATCCGGATCTGCACTGACCACCTTTTCTACCGAAGGTTTACCTTCGGTTACCGTACCGGTCTTATCGATGACCACTACATCAATCGCATTCATTTTCTCAAGGGACTCGGCATTCTTGATCAGTATCCCAGACTGAGCACCCTTACCTACTCCGACCATTACCGACATTGGGGTTGCAAGGCCAAGCGCACATGGACATGCAATAATCAATACCGCGATTGCATTTACAAAAGCATAAACGTAGGCTGGATCAGGGCCATATACTGACCACACTATGAACGTTGCGATGGAAATCAATACCACAACAGGCACGAAATAACCTGAAATTTTATCCGCCATTTTTTGAATGGGTGCTTTTGAGCGGCTGGCCGAATTCACCATTTCTATGATCTGCGACAAAAGCGTTTCTGAACCCACCTTCTCTGCAAGCATCACAAAGGTTTTATTTCCATTGATCGTGCCCGAACTTACCTTGTCCCCGATATTCTTCTCCACGGGAACGGGTTCACCGGAAATCATGGATTCATCGATTACAGCTTCCCCAGTTTTGATACTCCCGTCTACCGGAATTTTTTCACCTGGCTTAACCCTCAGCAGATCTCCTTTCTGGATATCATCAATAGATACTGATATTTCCTTATCCCCAACCACTTTTGTTGCTGTATTCGGGGCTAGCTTCAGCAGCTCCTTAATGGCGCTGTTGGTTTTGCCATGTGCCCTGGCTTCCAAAAGCTGGCCAAGCAATACCAAGGTCAGGATCACGGTCGCCGCCTCAAAATAAACAAAAACGGTACCATGATGTGTTTTAAACTGATCAGGAAAAAAATCTGGAAAAAGAAGTGCGACAAGGCTAAAAACCCAGGCAACTCCTGCACCAATTCCTATCAGCGTAAACATATTCAGTTTCCAGGTTATTATAGATTGCCATGCCCTCTGAAATAACATCAAGGTAGCATAAAAAACTACGGGAATAGAAAGCGCGAACTGAACCCAGTTCCAGTACTTAAGTTCCAATAGATCAAACAAAGGATTATTTGGAATCATTTCAGTCATGGCTATAACAAAAATGGGTATAGTAAAAATTGTGGCTATCCGGAATTTTTTGAGCAGGGTTTCATAAGTTTTATCTTCCTCTTCAATATCTACCCCCAATGGGATTAGGTCCATGCCGCAGATTGGGCATGCGCCCGGTTTATCCCTGATAATCTCGGGATGCATAGGACACGTAAACTGTGAAGAGACTTTCTTTACAGGTTGTTTTACCAAGTCCATCCCGCATACGGCGCAATGTCCCGGCTTATCATAGGTCTTATCTCCTTCGCAGTGCATCGGACAATAAAATAATCCTTCAGCTCCATTTTTACCAAGCTTTTGAGCGCTGGAATTTTGTCCATGGGATAATCCACGATGGTAATAATCTATATGTTCAACCGCTTTTATAACATGTTTTTCTTGACCACCCATTTCAATGCCGTAATGTCCGGCGGCAGACAGCGCCTCCTGCAATTTCTCTGTTGGGATATGCTTTTCCATTGTAATGATGGCTTCAGCCGGCTCCAGGGATACATTTGCGGAAATGCCATCAATGCCATTCAGCGCATTTTCAACTTTGGTCCGGCAGCCCTGACAGCTCATTCCGGTTATTTTATAGGTGTGTTCCATGTTGTTGTTTTTTATCGGCTGGTAGCTCAAATTTAGTTATTTACCAAGTATTTATCTTTCTCTCGAACAAAGCTGCTAATACCATAGCAAAATGGTTTGATCACATCATTTGGCTACAACCCTTCATAAACAGCAAAGCCGGGAAAAGTTCCCGGCTTTGTAATTATTTACATTTTTTGCATCCACCAGTGTCTTTGCACTGTTTACTGCAATAATCTTCACATACACCTTTTGTACAGGATTTTGAGCATTTGTTGCAATTGTTCATTTTACGATTGCAACATGGCGTGTTGCCTGCGAAAGTATATGTAGATAGACTGATCAACATCATTGATGTGATGATAAGAAACTTTTTCATTTGAATATTTTATTGTTGTGATAAAAAAACCGGCGTTAATTTTAGTTTATTTATATCAACACTACTTTCGGCGGGTGCCAGAAAGGGAATGAAAAGTCAATTGTGCTTTTACGCGCTAGATTAATTGAACAATTTTTAACTTCTATAGGAACCGTTGGCACTATTTGAATCACTTTGTTTATAATAAATCCTGGCACATTGCAGCATAGTTTAGTCAAACACATGCCCATTGCTTTATCGCTTTTGTGCGACTTGCATGGCTTAGCCATACCTAATTGCATACAACATTTTGGCTCTTTATCGTATTGCATAGCCTGTACTGTTCCAGTAACAACTGAAATCAGGCTCATGCAGATTACCATAAAAATTGCAATGACTTTCATGTTCGCAAGAAACCTTTTTCTGTTGCAAGAACTTTATATAATTTTATAAATTTGTTATATAATTTCTCGCTTTCTATAATTGCTAGACGAAAATAACGAATCCTAGGTTACAGTAAAGTATGACTGGAATTTAAAAATTAAAATTGCAGACATATGGAAGTCGGCTATCTAGTCAAAAAATTTCCAAACAGCTTTCTGAACAAAGCAACCTTAATTAACTAATCTTGCCACAACCTCATCAACAAAAATATTATTGAGACTACAACAAGTAGAATTCTTGAGCTCTAGCATTTGATCAAATCCCTTGGAAGCCGGCATATATATTTCAGTGAGTACCTAGTTGATTTTTTACACAATATCCTAATTTTCTTATTATCCAATCAATCTTCCTTTTTATTATAAGACTTCTTTTTTCGATAGTGACCTTCAACTTTATTTTTCAGCATATTTTCAAAATGGACTACAGCCTCACAATGCTCATAAAAGTTCGAACTTCCGCGGATTGCCCCTACTAAGTGGCAATATGAGGCATCTAAAAAGTATGCCTCTTATTTTTTAAGCATTAAGAACTTGAAAATAAGTCACTTACAATAGATTAAATTGAATTTTTCGGTTCGAACTTTTTAGAATTTTCCCTAAAATTAAGATATACCGCAACTATTTATAAAACACCAATTGTCTAGACATCAGTGTTGAACTCCATAAACTGCTATCTAATTAGCCAAATAAGCATGTGGATTAGTTTCAATTGCGAACATCGATCAGCTTGAATATTATTCAATTATAGGATAAACGGGGGGAAATCCGTTTGGTCTAAATTTTTTTACAATTATGCGCAAATGCCATGTAGCTTGCATTTAATTTAGAAGGTACATACCCTCGGTTTAACAACGTGATTGATTTAACACCGCCATTGAAATGAAATTTGTATTTTTTGTTTTTTGAAATAATTTGATGAAGCGGGAATTGAAAGTTCATGCATTATTTAATGCATTCCTCAACTCGCATCTAGCCTTCATTTTCATAGAATTCGAATTATCAAGTACTCATCATCAAAAACTGAAATTCTTATTTGAATAATGGAATGAGTTTATGAGAATCATATCCTAAAAAACCCATTTTTTTAAGGCTAGAGAAAGGACATACCAAGAACAACCTCAAACCTTGGTAAATATCAAATAATGAGGGAATAATGAAAATAAAATGAATGGAATAAATTTGCCTATTTATAAAAATGAAAGGGCAACTAGAATGCTGCCCTTAATCAATTAATGCTCACGGTGATTGGCATCTTAAGCAGCTACTCCTGTCATTCTTCTGCATTCTTCCGCACAAGCCTTACAAGCATCTGCACATTCCTGACAATGCTGGGTATGATGATTACTACACTCATCTCCGCATTGCTGGCAAATATCTGCGCAAATACGGCAAATGTCTTGAGCAAAAGAGCTACCCATACTCATCAATTGAGCGGCAGAGTAGCAGATGGCTGCACATTGCATATCAAGCTCAATACACCGCGCCATCATTTTCACGTCTTCTTCCTGAGTGCATGAACTTGCACAATGATTGCAAATTGAAGCACACTTTAAGCATGCATCAATACAGTTTTTCCATTCATGGTATCCCATAACTTTAATTTTTTAGGGTTATAAAAAAAATTCCTATATAGATAACATGGTTATTTCCAGGCGGTTTCATTTTGTTTAAGAAAAGCTTTAATCCCGTGATATGATGCTTGTTTAAACGGTAGAAGAATAAGAAACTGGTTCTCGTATTCAAATAAGGAGGAATAGTGATAAATTAAATTCTCAACACCTACTTTAAGATTTTGCACATCATTTTATTAGTATTATATTTGCAATACGGAAATGGTGTCCTTCCGATTCAACCGCTTTTTTCAAAAGCTGATGGCGCCTACAATAGAAATTCCAGCAGGTAATAAAATCTGCCGGTCAAAGTATTGTAGGTGAAAAAATTAAAAATAAATTCTCAACTCTTATTGCTGGCAGCTATCTTAATTGCGCTTGTCTTACTTTGTCTGTCTGCCAAAGTGAGATCAGTGTTAGCAATGGTCCTGCCGGTTGAAACTGAATGGTTCTTGTGGATAAATCAGCACCATAATGCATTCTGGGATACGATCATGTACTGGGCCAGTGATAAGCGTTTTTGGCTTCCTTTTTATGCCTTCATTATTTATTGCCTCTTCCAGAATTTCTGCAAAAAAATTTGGCAGGTTCTTATTACCATTGCGCTACTAGTTGCTAGTGCAGATCAGATTGCTTCAGGACTGATTAAAAACACCGTTAAGCGTCTACGCCCTTCCCATGAACCGAATCTAACTACGATCATTCATTTAAGTAAAGCAGGTGCGGGTGGGATGTATGGATGGCCATCCGCTCTTTCATCACCTATCTTCAAAAGCATTCTTTCCGCTGGTTCGGCATTTACCGGATCATTGCCGGAGCAACGGTTCTTGTACTCATTTACTTTGGAATTATTCAATAACGGAAAATTAACATAAAACTATGTGGTGGATCTACGCGCTATTATCAGCTTTCTTTGCTTCCCTTACGGCCATCTTTGCAAAAGTCGGCGTAACCAATGTCAATTCTGATTTGGCTACTGCCATACGAACGGTGGTAATACTGATTGTAGCCTGGGGGATCGTAATGGCCAGAGGCGAACTTAAAGGAATTACGGAACTGTCAAAGCATAACCTGCTATTTCTTTTTTTATCTGGCCTTGCCACCGGCTTGTCCTGGATATTCTACTACAAGGCTTTGCAGATCGGGAAAGTGTCCCAGGTCGCCCCTGTTGATAAGTTGAGTGTTGCCCTAACTATTATACTTGCAATGGTGTTCCTGAAAGAAGCTCTTACCCTGAAAGTATTCTTTGGTGCCCTGCTGATCATTGGGGGAACACTGGTTTTGATCTTTTGAGAAACTCAATTATTTGTAAGCAACCGAAATACTAAAAATCAATATAAAACAAAAAACTATGAAATTAACTAAAATTCATGCCCGTGAAATTTTGGATTCCAGGGGCAATCCGACAGTAGAAGTAGAAGTCACTCTTAACGGAACAACAGCAAGGGGTATTTCTCCATCCGGGGCAAGTACGGGTGAAAAAGAAGCCGTAGAGCTTAGAGATGGTGATCCAGAGCGCTATAATGGTAAAGGCGTGGAAAAAGCAGTAAAAGGGATTAACGTCGAAGTCGGCAAATCAGTCACCGGCTTATCCTTTGAGGGTCAGCAGGCCTTCGATGATCATATAATTGGTCTGGATGGAACCGAGAATAAATCAAGGCTCGGCGCAAATGCGATGCTTGCGGCCTCAATCGCCTTCGCCCGGGCTTCGGCCGTTGCAAAAGGGATTCCCTTGTATAGGCAGCTAGTGGAAAGGGAAGGTTACGTAATGCCCGTACCGTGCATGAATGTCATTAATGGGGGAAGGCATTCTGATAACAACATCGATTTTCAGGAATTTATGATTGCCCCTCATAACGCCCCCTCGTTTAAGGAAAGTATCCGTATGGGCGAAGCTGTTTTTCATTCCCTGAGAAGTCTGCTAAAAGCGAAAGGCTATTATACCGGAGTTGGTGACGAAGGTGGGTTTGCGCCAAATCTGAGTTCTAATGAGGAAGCCGTCCAAATCATCATGGAAGCGATACATATTGCCGGTTTTGCTCCAGGCAAGGATATTTCCCTTTGTCTTGACCCAGCGACCAGCGAAATGTGGAATAATGGAAAATATGAATTTTATAAAAGTTCTAAAGAACGGATCACAACAGATGAAATGATTGGCTTTTGGGAAGGATGGTTAAAAGAGTACCCAATTATCCTGTTGGAAGACGGGTTGGGCGAAAACGATTGGGAGGGATGGAAAAAGCTGACCAGCCTTTTGGGAGACAAAGTGGAATTGGTTGGAGATGATATATTCTGCACCAACCCGAGTATTATCCAGCAGGGAATCGACCAGGGCATTGCAAACAGCGTACTGATTAAATTGAACCAGATCGGTACAGTTTCCGAAACGCTAAAGGCCGTAGAACTAGCCCAAAAAAACGGTTACAATTGCTTTATTTCTCACCGCAGTGGTGAAACTGAAGACACGACAATTGCGGATCTGGTTGTCGCTACCGGTGCGGGGCACATCAAAACAGGAAGTGGCTGCCGCTCTGAAAGGGTATCTAAATTTAACCAGTTGCTTCGGATAGAAGAAGAACTTGGTGATAGGGCATCATTTGCAGGAATCAATACTTTTTATAAAAAATTATAAATCAGCCGCTAACCTACAATGAAACATAATAAATTTTTATTTGAACACCTTTCGGTTTTTAAATATGCGGTTCGATGGACGCTGCTTATACTTCCTGTTGCCATTGCAATAGGAAGTATGGTTGCCTTGTTCCTTTGGCTGCTAGGCTGGGCCATTCACTTTCGCTTTCAGCATACCTGTCTCATTTTTCTGCTACCTTTAGCAGGTATTGTGATCCACCTGATTTATCAGTCAGTTGGTAGGTCCTCAGAAAAAGGAAATAACCTGATCATGGATGAAATCCATAGGCCGGGTGGTGGAGTGCCCAGGCAGATGGCGCCAGTAATCTTAATAACTACAGTGATTACCCATTTGTTTGGCGGATCGGCTGGAAGAGAGGGAACCGCGGTACAAATCGGAGGAAGCATCGCAGGAATGTTTAGCCGCTGGTTTAAGCTAAATGAGGTAGACACCAAGATGCTCCTTACCGCGGGAATTGCAGCCGGGTTTGGGGCGGTGTTCGGAACACCGCTCACCGGTGCCATATTTGCAATGGAAGTTCTGGCCATTGGAAGAATAGAGTACAAGGCTTTACTTCCCGCATTAATTGCCAGCGTGCTTGGTGATCTTACTGTCTCTGCCTGGGGCATCCATCATACCGCTTATCACATCGATCTCATAGAGAAAAGTGCCTACTTTCTATCTGAATACCTGCCGGTAAACCTACTCCTGCTTAGTAAGGTTATTCTAGCATCCACATTGTTTGGTCTGGCCAGCTACCTGTTTGCTGTAATGGTGCATGAGATCAAGGCCTTTTTTTCTAAAGTATGTAAGATCCAGTGGCTTATTCCTGTTATCGGTGGTCTGATTATTATAGGCTTGACTTACGCCATCGGGAAACCGGATTACTTAAGTTTGGGCGTGGATAGCGAATACCAAGGAGCCGTTACAATTCCCTCTGCTTTTCAGCCTGGTGGAGCAGATACTTGGAGCTGGTTATGGAAGACCATTTACACAACTTTAACATTAGGAACTGGATTTAAAGGTGGTGAGGTAACGCCTTTGTTTTATATTGGCGCAACATTAGGCAATGCACTTTCGACCTTATTAAATGCTCCAGTTAGTTTGTTTGCTGCCCTTGGATTTATTGCTGTTTTTGCTGGTGCAACGAATACACCCCTTGCCTGTACGATTATGGGTATAGAACTTTTTGGTAGTGAATACACCATGTTTTTTGCGGTAGCCTGTTTTACAGCCTATTTTTTCAGTGGCCATTCAGGTATATATTCTTCACAGCGTATTGCGGTACCCAAAATATTTACGGGAACATAAAATATTGACTTATCCTGTTCCTGTGGATTATCATAAAGAGGTGAAATTTTTATAAGATCCTTGACCAATGCAATCAGCAATTTATATCAAAAAACAACGCTATATCGACCGCTTTCCTTCCTCTCTTTTCTAAAGCATCAAGTACAGATGATTTAACTGCCTATGTTGTTTTAATAAGGTAGAGCAGTAAAAGTATACTAGCTATGAAAACTAAAGCGGTTAAAACTTTAACAAAAAGTGTTGAATGGTAATACACCCCCTGATTCAATTGTTCTTTCGTTGAATTATATCTTAAGTAAGAACAAATGATAGTAATTGCTCCCAGGGCAACTAGAAAAATCCCGATAATGCGGGAATCTCCGGTTTGGTGCAGGGGCACTTTACTCCCCAGTGCGGCACTGATCTGCTTGATAAATAGCGAGAATTTCATCACCACGAAGCCAAATCCCATGATACCAATACTGGTTCTGATCCAGGCCAAAAATGTTCTTTCATTAGCCAAATGGTCTCCTGCATGCTGTTTGGTGTTTTCCTGATCTTGAATTTTCATCTTGTTCTGTATCGGTATATTACAGCAATATATTTGCATGTTATGTCAATATCGATGCCAGTTTGGAGATGATAACCCTGGTATCCCGGATGCAAGTAAGCCTGTTTGATTCAGTGCCGGCAGGATAGCAGGTAACTGCAATTTCTTCGATAAACGATAAGCCTGATAGGTCAATAGATTCTTTAACCTCTTGTTCAATGCTTTTCATTAGGATCATGATTAATCGGGGTTGATATGTTCTGATTTTATGAGCTAATTGCTCTATTCCCCCCTGCCTCTGGTTTTTTCTGATTTTAACTGACGATTTATCAATAGGTGTACAAGTTAGATGTTCCAAAAAGCATCCCGTGCCTTTAAAGAACTGCAAAAAATCTTCTACAGATTTAAAATCGCCAAATACCTCACTAAATGCAAGATAAATTGTTCGAAACAGATTAGTATTTCCCAGGTAAAAATGTTTATCGTCACCTCCAGGAGCTTCAGAAACAAAGAGCAGCAGCACTTTAGCTGGCTGATATTGCCTCGAAATTTCGGTAACACTATACATTATAGTTGTAGCTTTTAGCGAAGCGCATAAATAGTTCCGCCAGAGCGTCCTGCTGACCATGAAGCTGAATGAAATGAAACGGCCTTTCGATAACCATATCCTTGATATCTATGATGCGGCATTCATTATTCTTGAGCTCTTTCAATATGGAGTGGATAGATAAAAAAGCCAGGCATTTGCTGTGAATCAAATAGGATTTAATGCTTTCGGTACTACCTAACTGCATTTCTATATTTAAGTCCCCCACCTTTATCTGGTGTGCTTTTAAAGCATATGCAATAACATCTAGTGTACCAGAACCAGGTTCACGAAGTAATAAATCATAATCCTTCAACTCATTCGGTTTGATCATTTCCTTTTTCATGGCATAATTGTGACCAGAACACACCAGCACCAGCTCGTCTTTTAGATATTGTTCGTATTTAATCTGTGGGTTCCGGGAGATGCCTTCAATGATTCCAAAATCTATTTCCTTAGCAATCAAACGCTGCTCTACATCTTCTGTGTTTCCGGTAACCAGTTGAATTTGTATATCCTTAAACTTATTGTGAAACTGTGCCAATACAGGTGGAATGATATATTGTGCCACAGTACTGCTGGCACCAATCCTCAATATTCCTTTATGCTGTTTAGTAAGTAGATTCATATCATATTCCAGTTCCCGGTAAGTTCCAAAAATCTGTTCTGCGTAATGCAACAATAATTCGCCGGCTGGGGTGAGGCTGATTTTTTTGTTTCCACTGCGTTCAAATAATGACATTTTGAACTCCTGCTCTAATTCTTTAATGTGTTTGGTTACAGCAGGCTGACTGATAAATAACTCTGCCGAGGCCTTTGTAAAATTCAGCCTTTTAGCGACAGCATAAAATACTTGCAAACGGAAATCTATCATACACGGTTTTAGTAGATAACCTAAGATACAAACAATTTGTTTCAACGGGTACTGACATCATAACCTTACGTTATCATCAATAACTTTTTATGCTTTTTCTGATGAGTAGAATAAATGCACATTTGTAACAGAAAAATATTGGTTATGAATAAGGAATCAACAGAAAAAGAAATCAGACAAGCACTTATATATACAGCCAGGACAACGGCTATCATTGCGTTTCTATTTGTTGCTTGTGGAACCATTTTCATCTGCACTTTATTTTTTAATGGGCAGCCAGATGTAGTGACAGCAAAAACCAAACAGGATGTGGAAACCGGTATAGCTGCTGTTAACGTCAAAAGCCAGGTTGTACCTGCTGATGCCTGGAAAGCGCCTGATGAAAATACGATTCCGGCGGACACCAAGTACGGCCAGATGATCAGGTATGGCAAAGAATTAATAGCACATACGAGCAAATATTTTGGGCCAAATGGATCCATAGCCCGTATTACAAATGGTATGAATTGTCAGAATTGTCACCTCGAGGGTGGAACCAAACTGTTCGGAAATAATTATGCTGGTTTTATTTCCAGTTTTCCTAAAATGAGTGGCAGATCAGGAAAGGTTGAACCTGCATCGGCACGTATTGCAGAGTGCTTCAATCGAAGTCTTGCAGGCAAAGTACCAGACGAATCTAGTAAAGAGATACAGGCAATGCTGGCTTATATGAAATGGCTTGGAACAGGTGTAAAAAAAGGGGAGAAAGTGTTTGGAACGGGAACCGAAAAATTAAAATTCCTGGATAGGGCAGCGAATGTCAAACATGGAGCGATTTTATATACCAGTAAATGTCAAAGTTGTCATGGTGCAAATGGTGAGGGAATACTTGATGAAGACAAACTAACTTATGTTTATCCGCCATTATGGGGCAAACACAGCTACAATGATGGCGCAGGGATGTATAGACTCAGTAACTTTGCGGGGTTCGTAAAGAACAATATGCCATATGGTGCCAGATATGGAGATGCGCAGTTAAGTGATGAGGAGGCCTGGGATCTCGCTGCTTTTGTGAACTCACAGCCAAGACCACATAAAGATCAGGGAAAAGATTACCCTGATTTGTTAAAAAAACCTTTTGATGCGCCATACGGACCATATGCCGACAAATTTTCTGAAAATCAACATAAGTATGGTCCATTTGCACCAATTGTAACCTCCGAAAAACAAGTAAAACTAACAACTAAATAAATCATCAAAATCTAAAATCATGAAAAAAATAACCTTAATCTGTACATTATTTTTGCTGATCGCAGCAACCTCGGCCACTTTTGCCCAAGCTACACCTGCTAATTTTACAGGGGCAAAAGCCACCCTGAAAAATTATAAGGCACTGTATGTAATCAATAACGGTGATGAGAAAAAGATTGCAGGAACACTTCGAAACCTAAAAAATGCACTCGACGATCCCAGGTTAAAAGGGAAAATCAATGCAGAACTTATTGCCTTTGGAGATGGCGTAGCTGTTTACCAGAAGAACGGATCTTTTGAAAAAACATTGTTAGAACTGCAATCCAGAGGAGTAATTCTTGCACAATGTGAAAATACCGTCAGAGAAAGGAAAATCGAAAAAAATACCTTATTTGATTTTATCAGTTATGTACCCAGCGGCAATGGTGAAATCATCATCCGTCAATATCAGGGATGGGCAGTTGTACATCCTTAAACCAAATAATTAGAAAATCATGAAATATATAAATCACACCTTTTTAGCCACAGTTGCATTTTTATTGCTTTGTGGAAATGTTAAGGCCCAGGATCATCGCTTTGATCCGCCCTGGAATACTCCACCTGAAAGTAAAGTTCAGTTCACAGTACCTGGAGTAGACAATGTGCCTGATCTTTTTGGAGACATTAATGATCCCCAACTGGTGGTTTTCTTTGCCGGTAACCAGTTTATGTGCATTGACGAATTAATTGCAGCCTTTAAAAAGTCATATCCACATTATCAGCGGGTATTTGCCGAAACGCTTCCCCCAGGCATTTTAGCCCAACAAATAAAAACCGGTAGCATTGTGGTGGGCAACATGAGAATTACCTTAAAGCCGGATGTTTATACAGCTGGTAAGAACCGGATAGACATGACCCCTGAATGGTTTAGCAAAACGACTTTATATGCTAGAAACAGGTTGGCAATCATGGTCCAAAAGGGAAATCCGAAGGCATTGAAGTCACTCAAAGATTTAGCAAATAAAGAGCTGAGGATCAGTATGCCCAATCCAGAGAATGAAGGGATCGGTAAACGTATTGAAGAAGCCTATGTGAAAGCTGGAGGGGAAACATTAAAATCTACCATCATGGAAGATAAAGTTAAAGATAAGACTACTTATCTTACCATGATCCATCATCGCCAATCACCAATGAGGATCCTATACAACGAAAGTGACGCCGCTCCAGTATGGTATACTGAGGCCTACTATCAGAAAATGATTGGCCATCCTGTTGAGCTCATTGAAATTCCTGAAAAAGAGAATATCCATGCGCAATATATAGCGGGACAGTTAAAAGATGCGCCACATCCGGCCGCTGCAAAAGATTTTATGGATTTTTTGATCAGTCCGCAGGCTGCTGCCATCTACAAAAAGTTTGGTTTTGATTTACCTTAAACATAAACACAATGAAAAATATATTTTTAACCATATTGTCAGTCGTTGCTGTAGTGACCATTGGGAATGCACAAATCCCAAACGATACTTTATATGTCTATGGTCCCGGTGGGCCGCTCGGACCGATCAATGAATGTGCGAAGGTTTTTGGAAAGCAGCATGATATCGTAATTAAAGTCACTGCCGGGCCAGATAATGAATGGATGCCGGATGCAATGAAACATGCAGATCTGTTCTTTGGAGGAGCAGAATACATGCTTTCAAAATTCATGTCTGACCACCCAAACATGATAGTGGCGAACTCTCGGACAGAGTTATATAAACGTGCGGCAGCGATCCTGGTACGGCCCGGCAATCCTAAAAACATCAAAAATCTGGGCGATCTCTGTAAACCAGGTGTGAAAATTCTTGATGTGAATGGGGCTGGGCAAATGGGGCTTTGGGAAGATTTGGCAGGTCGACAAGATCTGATTGCAAACATACAGCAGCGTATAGCAGGTACATTTGCAAATTCGGCATTGGGTATTGCTGCATGGAAAAATGATCCTCAATATGATGCCTGGATAACATTTGGCTCCTGGCATAACCGTTTACCAGACCTCACCTCAATGGTTAGGATTCCTGTTACACAAACAGTCTATAGAGGTACACCTGTAGTGAGGGGTAGCACTGGTACGCATAAGTCGGAAACTGAGGATTTTATCAAGTTTATGCAATCCGATAAAGGACATCTCATTTTCAAAAAATGGGGTTGGGAATAAATAATGTCTAAAAACTTATCTTCTATAACATGAAGTTATGGAAGATAAGTTTTAATGATTTGATCGGGGTTTATTAGTTATGGATCTTTGAATTAGAAAATAAAGACAATCAAAATTATGACACAAATCAAAGACAATTCAAATTCTTCTAAAATAAAGGCGGGTAACCTGCTAAACTTAAATTTAAACACCCGTAAAATTATCTTCATCCTGGCAGTTTTGCTGTGCCTCTTTCCATTTATGTCGCCTCCTTTAGCCTTATTGCTAGGATTAGTATTGGCGCAACTAATGGAACATCCCTATCTGCATTTAAATCACAAGGCCACAAACCTGCTGCTAAAAATTTCTGTTGTCGGGCTAGGATTTGGAATGAATGTATTCAGTGCAATGAAAGCAGGAAAAGAAGGCGTACTGTTTACCGTAGTTTCTATTTTCGGAGTGCTTATCATTGGTTTTATCCTGGGAAAAGTATTTAAAATAGAACGTAAAACATCTTTTTTGATATCAGCTGGAACGGCGATCTGTGGTGGAAGTGCTATTGCTGCATTGTCGCCTGTAATGAACGCAGAAGAAAAACAGATCTCCGTTGCAATGGGTACTGTTTTTATACTCAACTCGGTGGCCTTATTTCTTTTCCCCGCTATCGGACATGCGCTTAACTTGTCACAGTCACAATTTGGTATGTGGTGTGCCATTGCTATTCACGATACCAGTTCTGTTGTTGGGGCAGCCAGTAAATATGGTGAACAAGCACTACAGATAGCCACAACTGTTAAGTTAGCCAGAGCACTATGGATTGTTCCCGTAGCGTTTGGTACATCTTTCCTGTTCAAAAGCAACAATAGCAAAGTTAGTATACCCTATTTTATAGGGCTATTTATCCTGGCAATGATCGCCAACACCTACTTACCTTTTATTAAGCCTTTTGCGCCCTACTTTGTAGCATTAGCAAAAGCAGGCTTAACTTTAACCTTGTTCCTGATAGGAAGCGGACTCTCATTTACTATCTTGAAAGCAGTGGGGATAATGCCACTGTTACAAGGCGTAATTTTATGGATAGTAATTTCAAGTGCTGCATTATGGGCAGTTATATCTTTGGTTTAAAATACATTAGTTACTGATCATCACCAGCTTTTTTGAAAGATCATCAATAAGAACCACATGTTTATAATCGGCGCCACCTGTTCCTACACTCTTAATTATCCCCGAGGATTGACCGCTAAAAGCTCCTTTTTCATCGGTCTTAAAAGAATTGATGACATAATCTGCGTTAAACGTATCATTTGAGGAGTTGGTTAACGCTAAAGTATACGAAGTATTTGGCTCGAGTTTTTTAAAGTCCTGTTGGACAAGATCAGTCAAGCCTACGCTTCTTACGTTTAGCATGCCTGATGACATTGAATTATCCTTATTCATCAATTTAATCACCTGACTTTTGTCTGCAAGATTAAGCGGGGTTAAATTTTCTTTTGAGGCATTTGCAGGGCTGGCATTAGCGGCGTACAACAATGCTTGCGGACATTGTCCAATAGCAATGGTTTTTACAACGGCCATTTTTACCAGATCAACCACTTGTACCTGGTCATCATTTTCTAATCCGACATATGCAAATTTACCATCTGCCGAAGTCCAGACGCCATGTGGCAATGATCCTGTCGCAACGCTATCAGTAAGCTTGAAATCTTGTGAAACACTAAATACTTTTAAGCTGTTTTCTCCGCCAATGGTTGCCAGCATCACAGGTGAATCATTAACTAAAGTAAAAGTGACATGGTTGGTAATTGGACCTGTATTTAGTACTGTATGTATCGTATTTGTCTCCGTGCTGATGACAGTGATCTTCCCTACATCCTTATGTGTCAATGCAATCCATTTCCCATCAGGACTACAGAATATATTTGGAGAAAATGGACTAACTACTGGAATACGCTTTACAATAGCATAAGAAGTTGCATTCACTACATCCACTTCTGCAGTAAAGCTGGAACAAATATAAGCCCATTTTCCATCTGGAGTAAAAGCAACCATTCCCGGGCCGTCGGCTACTGGAATTTGCTTGATTTCAATCAGTTTATTTGCATCAATTACGCTGATATACGATTCTCCTCTTACCGATATCCATGCCTGTGATCCTGAAGGGTTAAAGGTTGCCTCATGCGGTGAACGTCCGATATAAACAGTTTTTAAAACTTTATTTTTTGCTGTTGAAATAAAGGTTACTGAATTTGATCCAATGGAAACCGCTGCTAGTAATTGCCTTTTAGGGGAATAACCCAGGCCATGAACCAGGGCCTGTCCCTTATATAGAGGACTTAAGATATCAGGTTGGGGTTTACCAAGAACAATATTTCCTAATAGCGTTTGTGTTGAGGGATCTAAGACAGAAACCGTATTAGATATCTGATTGCCTGTATAAACCCTGTCTTGGGCATAGATTGATTGTGCTTTTGATTGTAGGGCAAAACTGAATATTAATAGCGTAAACAAGGATATCTTTTTCATATGTTAATGGGAGTTTGTAAATGTCTTCATTTGTTGGATTTCTATCTGTTCATCTGAGATAATATTCTCGGCCAGTCTTTTTACATTTTTATTTTTTCCATACCGCAACTCAACTTTAGCCATGTCGATGGCAGCCTGATGGTGAGGAAGCATTATCCTTGCAAAGGACAGATCAGTATCAGACAATTGTTTTTCTTCAGGCATTTGTTCCATCATCACTTTCATCATCTTCTGGTTGGCGTTTTGATGTTGGTTGCCTGTAGCGATAAATCCTTCAGGATGGCTGAGCAGGAGTCGCATTTGCTGAATCTGGGTTTGTTGCTCAGCTTTGATACTTTTAGCTAGCTGAATCATTTCTTTATTTTTTCCGGTCTTAATCTCTTCTTCTGCCATATCAATAGCACCCTGGTGATGTGGGATCATCATTTGTATGAAATCTCTGTCTGCAGATGTGGTAGCTGATATTTCATCCATCTTCATCATCATATGAGCCATTTGCCCAAGGAAGACATTTTTTTTAGTTGCCATTTGCATGTGTTCATGTTGTGCTCGTGCAGAGAAACTAGCAAATAGTAGAAGTATAGACGTGAATCTGATCATGGTTTGATGTAGAATATTAATTGTGATAAACTGTTTATGCCAAACAAGCCTTATGCGATAACCGCAAGATCCTGAAATTTGTTCTTATTGAGCTATATTACATCTACATCAATTGGCGAGATAAAATTAACCATGTAAGTTCTTCTGTCTAAATCATGCTCCATGGGTTGCGTTTTGCCATTTTGATCTGTCGCTCTAGCCATTAAACTATATCTTCCAGTCTTAGCAGGAACCACCCATTCAAATTCAAATAGCTGCCAGGCGAAAGGGATAGCAGGACCAATTAATTTTGCTGGTTGCCATGAATTTCCTTTATCCGTGCTTATTTCTACTTTCGATAGGTTACTATCACCTGACCATCCTGCACCCCTTACTTGATAAGGTTTTCCAGCCGGCACCGCTTCAAACAATACCGGCCTTGATATTTCAGACTTAACCAATGTAGTGGTTACGGGCGTCAAGGTAGGTAGTCCTTCAACACGCTTCCAGTAAGCATATTCAATCGTCTGCCAATAGCCATCAAACGGCTTTTCAGATGCAGTAATTTTCATCAGCCATTTCACAGATGCCATACCATACCATCCTGGAATAATTGCCCTTGCCGGGAAACCATGTTCAGCACTCAATGGTTTTCCATTCATTTCATAGGCGATGATGATGTGATCCTGCATTGCTATATTTAACGGAATGCTTCGGGCGAATTTGATTTTTCCTGGTGATTTCGGCTCTTCTGTAATCATCCCCTCATCATTCCCTTCCAAAATAATGTCTACCGTACCCACCTTTATGCCAGCCTTCTTTAACAATACGGATAAAGGTACTCCTGTCCATTCAGCATTGCTGATCCCACCTTGTTCCCATCCTAAACCCTTCACTTTTGGGGCGAGGTTAGCACGTCCGTTTCCGGCACATTCTATAGTAGCCATTACCTTTTTTGCAGGAAGCTTTTTAAGTTCGCTCAGATTGATCTTTATGACATGATTGGTGTTGCCGCCAATCTCTAATTCCCAATTTGTAGCATCAATATTGGGAATATTAAAATGACTCCTGATGAAGAACTGGTTATTTGGAGTAATCCTGTTTTTTAACGTAGGAAATGGAAACTCCATATTTAATGGCTTTTTCTCTCGCGTAATAAGTCCTGGAAAGTCATTGTCTTCTCTGGTTTGTTGAATCTCCTTCGCCGAAGCCCAGGATGGTATTGTTGCGCCAGCTATCACCGGGATAATTCCAGTAACAAAATTACGTCTGTTTAACGTGTAGTTTTGTGATGTTTTGTCGTTTTTCATTTCAATAAATGTAGGTGATTACAATATAGCCAAAAATCTCTCATAGGATAACTTGTATTCTTCCTTTTTCTTGATGGTTGAAAGGAAACAACTGTAGACTTTACTTCATCGCTGGCCTGCTAGAAAAGACACAATAGTTCTATAACTGTTTATCAAATACTCATCTCAATTTCTATCAAAAAACGGTGGAATAGTGATAGGACTAGCAGTCATCTTTCAAAAAACGAGGGAATAATGATAACGGAAATACTGGAGGAGCTATATAAAAAGCTCCATCCAAATTTCTAATTTATACTTAAGATTTGTCAATAGCGACACGATATGTCGGATCTTCATATATATTAACATCAATAACACTTTCAGCGTTTTTAAGTAGTAGCCTACAATCTTCGCTTAAATGTTTTAAATGAAGTTTTTTACCCGCGAGATGGTATCGTTCTGTTAACTTGTTTAATGCTTCAATAGCAGACATATCCGACACTCGACTGTCCTTAAAATCAACAATTACTTCAGATGGGTCTTCATTAACATCGAACTTTTCAGTGAACGCTGTAACTGAACCAAAAAACAATGGCCCATAAATTTCGTAGTGCTTGGTGCCACTTCCATCCACGAATTTTCTTGCACGAATCCTTTTTGCACTCTCCCAGGCAAAAACAAGTGCCGATATAATTACACCAATTAAAACTGCAAGGGCGAGGTTATGAAGCCAAATGGTGATCGCAGCCACCAGTATGCCAATAAATATATCTTGTTTTGGCATTTTATTGATGATCCGTAAACTGATCCACTCAAAGGTTCCTACGGCCACCATGATCATCACGCCTGTAAGGGCAGCCATTGGAACTAAACCAATTATCGGTGCGCCAAACAGAATGATAAGCAAAATAGTGAGTGCTGCCACTATGCCCGACAGGCGGGCTCTCGCCCCTGCTGAAAGATTTACCAAAGTCTGAGCAATCATTGGACATCCTCCCATACCATAGAAAAAGCCATTCAGAATATTGGCAATACCCTGAGCTATTGATTCACGGTTACCATTCCCCCTGGTTGCAGTAATTTCGTCTACTAGGTTAAGTGTTAACAGCCCCTCGGTAAGCCCAACTCCTGCCATGATCGCGGCATAGGGCAATATAATTTGAAAGGTTTCAAATGTCAATGGAATCTGAGGAATGTGAAATGGTGGAAACCCTCCGCTGACAGAGGCAATATCGCTTACTGTTTTAGTATCGATACCGAACCCGAGGACGACAAGAAAAACAACAATAATAGCAACCAGGGATGGTGGTACCGCCTTTGTTATCTTTGGAAAGAATAGTACGATAGCAATGGTAAGCGCAACCAACCCGGCCATGATTAAAAGTGGGCTACCGGTCAACCAGGCCTCTTTTCCATTGATGATGGTTTTGAACTGTTCAATCTGGGCCATGAATATAATAACTGCCAGTCCATTAACAAAGCCATACATTACCGGTTGGGGAACAAGTCTGATAAATTTCCCAAGCTTGAAAAGACCTACCAGGATCTGAAAGGCGCCGGCGAGGGCTACAGCGGCGAATACATATTCAATTCCATGCGCCTGCATCAAAGCAATCAGCACAACTACGACTGCTCCTGCACCGCCTGAGATCAGACCTGGACGACCGCCCAGAACTGAGGTTACAAGCCCCATAATAAAAGCTGCATAAAGACCGACCAAGGGGGGGAAACCCGCAAGGATAGCGAAGGAGAGCGATTCAGGCATCATGGTCATGGCCACAGTGATGCCAGCCAAAATTTCGGTTTTGTAGTTGACTTTTTGAGATAAGTCAAAAAAACGTGTACGTAAGAACATACCAATAAAATTAAAGGTCAAAAATTATAAAATAAGGGGCATTGCCCTAGCAAGGGATTATGCTAAGGGAGAAAAGAGTCACTGAAAGAATTCAGGGCTTTGTCACAGGGTTATATGAAACTTGTTTAACTTTTCTCATTTCGATTGATGCAAAAATAGAAAAATATTTTTAAAATCTGTCATTACCTATGGTTTTGCTCTGGTGTCTGAATTAACAGGAGGCAGATTTAGACCGTAAAAATGAAAATGTTATATTTGAAAAATATGCCAATGTCGATCAACAAAAAGGTTTTTAAAGACTTTTTCAACTCTACAACATCAAGTGGGATTATCTTATTTTCCTGTTTAATTTTGTCTTTAATAATAGCAAACTCGCCACTGGGTGAAGGCTTTGATAACTTTTTAGCGAATCAAATTGGATATGAAACCACCAGTTTACATTTAAAGTATTCTGTTGCGCTATGGATCAATGATGGCCTGATGGCCATTTTCTTTCTTTTGGTGGGACTTGAAATTAAAAGGGAAATTGTGGAAGGTGAACTTTCCTCACCTAAAAAGGCAATACTTCCGATTATATGTGCGATTGGTGGTGCCATTGTGCCGGCAATAATCTATACCATATTTAACCGTGATACGCCAACTGCTAGCGGATGGGGTATACCAATGGCTACAGACATTGCTTTTGCACTAGCCATTCTATCGCTCCTGAGTAAAGGTTCCACTTTCCCTAAAGATCTTTCTAGCTGCCCTGGCTATTGTTGATGATCTGCTTGCAATATTAGTAATCGCGGTATTTTACTCTTCGGATCTCCACTATATGAATATGGTTTATTCCGGGGCTATATTGATACTACTGTTCCTCTTTAATCGCTTCGGGTTAAAGAACCTTGCCTTTTACCTAATTCCAGGTATTTTTATCTGGTACTTTGTTCATCACTCAGGCATTCATGCAACTATTGCAGGAGTTTTGATAGCGCTTACACTACCCACAACAGCAGATCATAAAGAGTCTCCACTGGAAAAACTAGAGCATGCACTTACTAAACCCGTTAATTTTCTGATCATTCCAATATTTGCACTGGCCAACACCAACATCCGTTTTGAAAACGGCATGGTAGAAGGGCTTTTTACAGGTCTGGGAATGGGCATTGTGCTAGGTCTGGTTATTGGTAAACCTTTGGGTATATTATTTATATCATGGCTCAGCGTAAAGCTTAAGCTAAGTGAGCTACCTGAAAATGCAAAATGGGTTCATATCCTTGGTGTTGGCCTACTTGCAGGTATCGGGTTTACCATGTCCATATTTATATCAATCTTATCCTTCGCTGACCCGCTGCTTGTTCAGGAAGCAAAGTTTTCAATTCTTGTCGGCTCCGTAATATCAGGACTATTAGGTTATTTGATTTTAAACCTTAGCAGCAAAAAGAGAGATCAGAAGAATTAAAATTAATATTCTGATAAATTTGTTGTTTCATTAATAAATCGTAATATTGCAATATTATATGGGACTTACAAAAACCGAAATGTTTACCTCCGAGCAGAACCAGCTTGCTCAGCTATTAAAAGCAATGGCTCACCCTGCACGTATTGCTATTCTGCAAAGAATACTAGTTTTCAATACTTGTATTTGTGGAGATCTTGTAGAGGAGCTGGGTCTTGCCCAAGCTACAATCTCCCAGCATTTAAGGGAATTAAAGTCTGTCGGGATTATCCAGGGTACCATCGAAGGGGTTAGCGTTTGCTATTGCATAAACCCTGAAACATGGAAATTACTGGAAGCCCAAATCGGTGCCTTCCTTGGATCATATAAGCTAGAAGCTAGCTGCTGCTAGCTTTTTTTAATCAAATCAATCGTTTAATTGCAATATAAAAATACTTAAATCTTTAATTATGAAACTATCAGAAATAAAAGCCCACTTGGCGCAGGCTGAAAGCGTAAACTTTCAATTAGAAAACGGTACACCAGTTCCTGAACATTTCCATGTGACCGAAGTTGGTGTTGTTACTAAAGATTTTATTGATTGTGGCGGTACGGTACGTCATGAAAAAGTAGCCAACTTCCAACTTTGGGATGCCAACGATTTTGAGCATCGTTTGAAAGCAGGCAAGTTGCTAAACATCATATCTCTTTCTGAAGAAGTATTGGCGATGGAAGATCTGGAAATTGAGGTAGAATACCAGGCTCAAACTATTGGTAAATACGACCTTGGTTACGATGGTAAAAACTTCCTGCTTATTGCTAAGACAACAGCGTGCCTTGCTCCGGAACTATGTGGTGTTCCTGAAGTAAAACAAAAAGTACAATTTCAGAATCTTGCTGCTTCAGGATCAGCGTGTACACCAGGTGGCGGTTGCTGCTAAATAATCAATCATAAACTATGTCTGCAAACAACTGTGCACCTGCTGCCGAAAGAAGAAAATTAAGCTTTTTAGACCGGTACCTTACACTATGGATTTTTCTAGCGATGGGTATCGGTGTAGCTACCGGCTATTTTCTACCATCTTCCTCCGGATTTATAAACTCGTTTTCCAGTGGAACCACAAACATCCCATTAGCTATCGGACTGATCTTAATGATGTATCCGCCACTTGCTAAGGTGAAATATGAAAAGATGGGAGAAGTTTTTAAAGACACTAAAGTCTTAAGCGTATCCCTGGTTCTGAATTGGGTAATTGGTCCACTTCTAATGTTTTTTTTAGCAATCACTTTTTTAAGAGATTATCCGGAATATATGGTTGGGCTGATCCTTATTGGCCTGGCAAGGTGTATTGCTATGGTGGTGGTCTGGAACGAGCTTGCAGAGGGTAACAGGGAATATGCAGCAGGCTTGATTGCACTGAACAGCATTTTTCAGGTATTGCTCTACAGTGTGTTTGCTTATATCTTTATTACCGTTTTGCCACCTTTTTTTGGTCTGGAGAGCCTTGAAGTAAACATCACCATTTCCGAGATTGCTAAAAGCGTAGGAATCTACCTGGGGCTTCCCTTTGCAATGGGTATAATCAGTCGGTACGGCCTTATTAAACTGAAAGGTGAAGACTGGTTTCAAAACAAGTTTATCCCGCTGATTTCCCCAATTACTTTGATAGCGCTACTTTTTACTATCGTAATTATGTTTAGCCTGAAGGGCGAACTGATTGTACAAATTCCAATGGATGTAGTGAGAATTGCTATACCCCTTGTTATTTATTTTTCTATCATGTTTGTGATCAGCTTTTTTGCTGGCCGTTACTTCGGTGCAGACTATTCAAGAAGTACATCAATTGCTTTTACGGCCACAGGAAATAATTTCGAACTGGCCATAGCAGTTGCTATTGGTGTTTTTGGAATCAATTCGGGACAAGCATTTGCGGGCGTTATTGGCCCTTTGGTTGAAGTCCCGGCACTGATTGCCCTGGTCAACCTTGCTTTTTACTTCCGCAAGAAATACTATCCGTCAAAAAAATTAAACACCATACATTAATGAGAATTGCACTTTTTTCAGATATCCATGCTAATCTTCCTGCCCTGGAAGCCTTTTTTAAACACGTTGAAACCAGAAACACTGATGCAATTTATTGCCTTGGAGATTTAGTTGGATATAACATCTGGCCAAACGAAGTAATAGATGAAATTCGCAAACGAGGCATACCAACTATCGCAGGAAATTATGACTGGGGCATTGGCAGGTCTAGTGATGATTGCGGTTGTGCCTATAAAACAGAAGAAGAAAAAGCATTAGGTAAGGTTTCTATCTCCTACACAAACGAAGTGGTAAGGGACGAACAGCGTGCTTATCTAAGAACCCTTCCTGCTCACATTAGACTAGAATACCAGTTGAACCACGATAAACGCAATATTCTGTTTGTACATGGTAGCCCCCGTAAGGTCAATGAATACCTTTTTGAAGACCGTGATGAAAAAAGCATGCTTCGGATCATGGAACAGGCAGATGCAGATATTATGTGTTTTGGCCATACCCACAAGCCTTATCATAGAATTTTAAACTCAGGGAATGAAGGTGCGGATCATTTCAGGCATGCCATTAATATTGGCTCAGTAGGTAAACCAAAAGACAGCGACCCAAGGGGTGGTTATGTTATTTTAACCATCAACCCTGATAGTACAGTAAACAATAAGGACAGTGTTAAAGTCGAATTTATTCGCTTTGAGTATGATATAGAAAAGGCAGCTAAAGCCGTAGAGGATAGTCCTCTTCCGAATGAATATGCAGACATGTTGCGTAGAGGATAAGGTATGAGAATAGCACTATTTTCAGATATTCATGCCAATCTACCTGCATTTAAATCAATGTTAGACGATATGGATGACCAAAAACCCGATGCCGTTTATTGTCTCGGTGATCTGGTGGGATACCACATCTATCCAAACGAAATTATCCAGGAGATCCGTAAGCGTGGAATCGGAACTTTGAAAGGTAATCATGACCAGAAGGTTGAAAAATTAATTACAACCCCGAATAGTCTCCAGGAGCCAGGGAAGAATTATGCGTATCATTTAATCAGCCAGGATAATAGAGATTACCTGAAGACACTGCCTGCGCACATTAAATTGGAATACAAACTACAATCCGAAACACTCAATCTTGTTTTTGCCCACGGCAGCACCAGAAGTATAGATGAATATATTTTAATAGATACGGATGAAAAGTATGTTTTAGATATGATGCAGGAAGCAGGTGCAGACATGCTCTTTGTTGGTCATTCTCACAAGCCTTACCATCGTATTTTAGAGGATAATGATAATAAGTTTAAGCACGTAGTTAACCTCGGGTCGGTAGGAAAGCCTAAAGACGGAGATCCCAGGGGCTGCTATGTGATACTTACCATTGCTGCAGACAGCTCCCTATCAGATAAAAACAGCATACAGGTAGAGTTTATAAGGTTTGAATATGACGTAGAAGCCTCAGCAAGAGCTATTGAAAATAGTTTGTTGCAAAGTGAATTTGCAGATGCATTGCGACTAGCCAAATAACACTAACCAAATGGAGGTCAACACCAGAGACTATGCGCCAATAGAAAAGCAGCTTGCAAAGTTCATGCGGGTCTTGGCACACCCAGCCCGGATGGCTATAATGATCCGGCTTGCAAGGAAAGAAAGTTGTACTGAAGGAGTAATAAACGATCTGCCAATTGAAGAATCTTCAGTTGCAAAGCATCTTAAAGCCTTAGAAGTTGCTGGACTTATAAAAGGGAATACCTCAAATTTACGATCACGTTATTGCATTAACTGGTACGCCTTTTGGATTTCTCTGAACAATTTAATTTGCTATTTAACAGTTTTTTAGAGCAAGCACCAATTCAAAGCTGCAAGACCAAGGTTTAAGCTATCTATGATAGTTCAGCTAGGGGTTCTAATACACGGCAGAGCAAGAGAAATATTGCGATCATTATTTCTCTTCTTCCAATTA
The DNA here is from genome assembly GCF_979258665.1 of Pedobacter sp. AC163. Lineage (NCBI taxonomy): Bacteria > Pseudomonadati > Bacteroidota > Sphingobacteriia > Sphingobacteriales > Sphingobacteriaceae > Pedobacter > Pedobacter sp. AC163. Next base: position 2,208,627 of record NZ_OZ409872.1, read on the forward strand.
TCAAAAAACGGTCGTTTCTTGATAATACAAAAATGGGCGAAACAATTCATTGAAGAGGCTATTGGAATAGATTTCAAAATGATAAATTCCTTGGTAAAACTTATAGTAATTTCTTTTTACGATACTGCCTTTCCACCTTATTGTTTAACAAATTCTCAAAATCAACTATCGCTTCGCAATGCTCATAAAAGTTCGAACTTCCGCGGATTGACTCTACAGATTAAAACAGCCTTGAGATTAATTTCTTGAGGCTTTTTTGGTTTTTAAGCAGATTTCAATTCTTTGAATATCCTCTCTCTACACACTTTGAGACACAAATGAGACAGCAAAACACTTCCTACGCTTGAATTGTGACGCATAAATAAAGAAGTTATGTTTACCCCTACCCCCAACTATCTGCTCACATAAAAATAGACCGATATAAAAATTCTCAATCATAGGGGTATATGTTGCTGTCAGGCACTTGGTTGCAAATTCAGTAAGAGCGCAATACTTATAGAACCAATCTCAGATATTTTGGGACGCAATGGTATTGGACACAAATCAATAATTGATAAATCTTTTAACTTTTTTTCCAAAAACAGCATCTTGCAGGTAGGCAACAAATGCCTTATATTCTTCGAGTAAACAACTCTTTTGCAGGAGAATGATAAAGGCCAGCATTGTGAATAATAGTATCAAACCTTCTCAGAGCATTGACCTGAATTTAAACCGAAGCATTTTTTGAAATTTACCTTTTTTGCTTTCCTAGAGGAAAGGCCTGTAGCTGTACAGGTACTTTTTGGTTAATTTTGTATTCAAATTTATAAGATCATATTATGAAAATAGGAATCATAGGCGTAGGCCTTATAGGAAAAACATTAGCATTAAAATTAGCGGATTCAGGGCATGAGGTTTCAGTCGCGAATTCCTCGGGACCGGAAAACATCAACAAAGATATCCTCTCTACCGGGGCCAAAGCAGTAACAACTCAAGACGTAGTTCGTGACAAGGATGTAATCATTCTATCTATACCGTTCAATCGAATTCCGGAAATTGCGCCTCTTCTTTCGAATGTCCCCGTAGAAACCACTTTGATTGATACCTCAAACTATTATCCCGCCCGCGATAGCAAGATTGAAAGCATCGAATCGGGATTGGTGGAAAGTGTATGGGTGATGGAGCAATTAGGCCGCCCCTTCGCAAAGGCTTGGAACGCTATTGGTTCGCACTCTTTTGCGGTGAAAGGCAAGCCTGAAGGCAGCGACGATCGGATCGCAATTCCTGTAGCAGCCGATCGTGATATAGATAGGGATGTAGCTGTTAAATTAATAAATGATACAGGATTTGACGCATTTTATACGGGATCATTAGCTGATTCGTGGAGACAACAACCAGGCTCACCAATCTATTGTACCGATCTTACCATGAACGAACTAAAGGAATGGACTGACAAAGCCGAAAAGGAACGTTTGTCGAAGCGCAGAGACCTTGCTATCCTTGTCTTTATGGAACGAATGGGTAATGATTTCGCCAAACGTGTAGGAAACTCACCTAGTGAAGAGGACGCAGGGTTAGCCATTCGTATAAACCGTACACTATTCATGTAGTTAAATACCCGGATTGGCAGGTTATACCAGGATTTACCATCAACAACAATCTCATGAATCTTCTACGACCCAAGGACTACCATATTTTGATATAATCCTTGGGGCGTAGTTTATATATAAAGACAGGAAAAGTACCTTTAAGCAGGGATTGTAGAATACCATCTTATCCCAATCAAGAAGGAATTAAACTGTCTTATCGGGGAACAACCTGCTACGATGATTCAACCCCCAGTCCTTCAGCGAATAGATGACAGGCGTAAGTGTATCTGCATACATATCCAATGTATAAGATATTTTGACAGGATAACCATCAGTGATGGCCCTTTTTACCAACTGGTGCTGTTCCAGTGCTTTCAGTTCCTTCGCGAGTACCTTTGGGGTTATACCCGGTATGCTTTCCTGTATGTCGGTAAAGCGATTATTGCCTACCCCTATAGAGATAATAATCTGTAACTTCCATTTACCACTGATTACCTCCAGGGCATCCCTTACCGGCCTGATCGTGTCCAGGCATTCGCAACATTTTTTTTCTGCCATTTATATTTGACTTTCCTTAGGGAAAGTACTATACAAAGTAAAGTAATTCTGTTTACCTTTGCAACTATATTTTTATGTTCGGAGGTTTGGCTGGTTACCTAGGTCAAAATCGTCGATCAGAATTTATCCACATAAGATGAAAAGAGAAAAAATAGCCTACTCGATTTTGGAACTCGCCGTTGTTTCCCAAGGCAGTACCTTCAAGCAAACACTCAACAATTCACTCACATTAGCCAAGGCAGCCGAAAACCTTGGCTACAAACGATACTGGTTCGCAGAACATCATAATTCCGAAAATGTTGGCAGTAGTGCTACTACGATCCTTATCGGTTATGTAGCTGAAAATACAAGTAACATTAGGGTCGGTTCTGGAGGTATCATGCTTCCCAATCATTCACCGTTGATTGTTGCAGAACAGTTCGGGACGTTGGCCCAATTGTATCCCGGTCGAATTGACTTAGGCCTGGGCAGGGCACCCGGTACCGATACGCTTACCGCACAGGCGATCCGGCCGGATTTTATGCAGGCCGCCCAAACGTTTCCTGCTGAGGTTGCCAAGATCCAAAGCTACTTTTCATTGGATAACAGGAACTCAAAAGTTAGGGCTGCCATTGCCGAAGGCACCGATGTACCACTTTACATTCTGGGTTCCAGTACCGATAGTGCCCACCTTGCCGCACAAAAAGGGTTGCCCTATGCATTTGCAAGCCACTTTGCATCAACGCACTTATCAAAGGCACTGGACATTTACCGGGAGGAGTTCCAGCCTTCCCCGTTTTTAGATAGGCCTTATACCATAGCTGGCGTGAATATATTTGTAGGCGATAGCGATGAAGAGGCTGAGCGATGGTTCACCTCCCTGATCAGGATGTTCGTAGGCGTATTGACCGGCGCCGCAGAACCCTTGCAAGCACCATCGGAACTGACAGGTGACCTAAAAGAGCTGCTGAAGCATCCGACACTTAATCAAATGTTGAAATTTTCCTTTGTTGGAAGCAAGGCTACGGTAAAAAGTCAAATCCAGGCATTTCTCAAGGAAACCCAGGTAGATGAACTTATCATGGTATCAACGATATATTCCATCGAAGACCGCATAAAATCCGCCAGACTGTTTGCCGAGATGATGGGCGAAATCAACGAAGGAATCTAAAATTACAAACTAGATGAAAAATAGAAAGAAATTAAAACTAGCGGCCGGCATCGATGGTACGGGATGGAACTTTACATCCTGGCGCCATCCCGACATGCTGGCAGATGCAGGGGAAAACATTGACTTTTATGTACGGCAGGCGCAGCTTGCCGAGGATGCAAAATTCGAGACGCTTTTTCTCTTCGATGTGAGTCATGTTGGCCCGGGCAACATTCCCCATTACCTGAGCATGTTTGAAGGGGCAACTATCATGTCGGCCATCGCCATGAAGACGGAACGCGTGGGCCTTTCTTTCACTGCTTCCAGTTCCTACACCGATCCTTATAATGTAGCCCGGCAGGTTTTATCACTGGATAAGATAAGCAAGGGAAGGGCTTCGCTGAATATTGTCACTTCAAATCCGGGCGGCATGGTAAATTTTAGCAGGGGGCATTTGGGTAAAGCGGACCAATATCCAATGCATAGTGAGTTTCTGGAAATCCTTTTGGGGCTTTGGGATACCTACGAAGATGATGCTTTTTTGCGTGATAAGCACAGTGGAATTTTCCTTGAGCCCGGCAAGATGCACCCCATAAATTATAGGGGTAACTACTTCTCTGTCGATGGGCCGTTGAACATCAGTCGATCTGTACAGGGAAGGCCGGTAGTGTACACCGCCGGAGGTTCGCCCACGTTTGTGGACATTGCCGCCACCTACACGGACGGTGCCTTTATTGCCGGTAGTACAATAGATGAAGCTTTATACACGGCAAATGCCTTAAGAGCAAAGCTGGTTGAAAAAGGTAGGTCGCCCGAAGACTATGTTGTGGCATTATCCCACAATCCGATCGTAGGGCGTACCGTTGCAGAAGCAGAAAAGAAGTATATGGAACTGGCTTCCCTGGCACCATACCATCGGATTCCGGTTCCTCAATTTTTTGGCACGGCCGAAAAAATTGCCGATGAGATAACAACATGGCATGAGGCCGGCGCAATGGATATGCTGGTGGTCCGGCAGGACCATCCCCACGGACTCAGGGATTTTATTGACCTTGTGGTTCCCATTTTGCAGGAGCGTGGCGTATTCCACACCGAGTATGAATCGGATACGCTTAGAGGTAATCTGGAATTGCCCAGACCAGCCTTCAGGGAGATTTAGGCAAAGCAACAGATCAATTAAAAGTTAACGATCAGACAAACATGGATATAGAATTAGCAGAGGACCGGCGTTTCGTTAAAACGTTCCATTATTGCCTACTTTTGTATCACTATAGCACTGAATGATTGAACGAACTTTGTCATTATCAATCACTAAAATATAAAATAATGGCAAAGGCAATTTTTATAACAGGCGCATCCCGCGGATTTGGCAGGATCTGGACAGAAGCGTTCCTAAAACGCGGAGATAACGTAGTTGCAGCTGTCCGTAATCCCTATGCACTGGAAGACCTTACAAAGGAATTTCCATCAAATCTATTGGTCCTGGAACTTGATGTAACCGATAAAGAGATGAGCTTTGAATCGATCGAGACTGCAAAGAGACATTTTGGCCGAATTGATGTATTGATCAATAATGCAGGTTTTGGTCACATCGGGGCTATCGAAGAACTAAGCGAGCAGGATGTCAGATCACAATTTGAAACAAATGTAATGGGCTCCTTATGGACCATGCAAGCGGTCTTGCCGATCATGCGGGAGCAGAGATCAGGGCACATCATTCAGCTTTCCAGTGCGCTTGGCCTTAATACGGTATCCTTGATGGGCTTGTACAGTGCATCAAAGTTCGCAATAGAAGGCCTTACAGAAACACTGGCTGGCGAGGTGGGCGGTTTTGGAATTAAAGTTACCATACTGGAACCGGGAGGTTTCTCAACGGATTTCTTCGGCACCAATTCCCTTGCATCAAGCGAGCCAGCAGCGGCCTACGGAGAAATCAGGAAAGACTTTTATGAGCATGCCACAGAACAGGACTCGGGCAACCCAATGGCAACCGTTGGCGCAATCCTAAAACTGGTGGATACCGATAATCCCCCATTAAGGCTGTTATTGGGCAAAACAACATTACCTTGGGTAAAATATACTTACGAAGAGCGTTTAAAGACATGGGAATCATGGCAGGATGTTTCTATTGCAGCCCACGGCTAATAGAAGTTTAACTTTGCAGGATTTGGATTTACCGAATCCTGCTTTTATGAAAGCTAGATATGGATCATTTCAAAAAAATTAGCGAGCTGCACGAAGCGCTTGGTGTAAAACCTCCGGAACATCCACTTTTCAGCGTGGCATACGGTGAGCGGGAAGCTTGTGATGGCAACAGTATAATCGAATTTTCCCCGGAATTTTACGTTATAGGGTTTAAAAAGCTAAGAGCTGGTAGTATGCAGTATGGAAAAACAAAATATGACCACGACCGTGGCTCAATGTCTTTTGTAAGGCCCCGTCAGAAAGTTTCCTTTAAAAATGTCGAACTGGAAGAGAAAGGCTTTCTGATCATGATCCACGAAGACTTTTTGCCCGGAACCAGCCTTTACCACGAAATTAAAAAATACGGCTATTTCGATTATGAAGTGAATGAGGCCTTGCACCTTTCACCCGCAGAGGAAGACATCATCTGGAACCTCTACTTCAGCATAGAAAAAGAATACAATAACAATACCGACGAGCTGAGCAAGGCCATCATTATCAGCCACCTTGACGCCATGCTCAAATATGCGCAGCGTTTTTATAAAAGGCAATTTATAAATCGTTCACAACTATCAGGGTCAACACTTACAAAGTTCCAGGAGCTGCTTACGGCTAATTTCCAGGAGCGGAAAACCAAGGAAACTGGCCTACCAACCGTTGCGCTAATGGCAGAAAAGCTGCATATATCTCCCCGCTACCTAACCGACCTGTTAAAGGAAGAAACAGGTAAAACGGCACTGGAACTGATCCATCTTTTCCTGATAGGGGAAGCGAAAAACCTATTGGCTGAAGGCGACTTGAATGTCTCGGAGATCTCGCATCTACTTGGTTTTGAGAACACCACTTATTTTTCTCGCCTGTTCAGGAAAGAAGTGGGTACTTCACCGAATCAATTCAAAGACCAATTTTTGAATTAAAAGCACTCAATATTATTTAAAACAATTTAAAATGTCAAACATTTGATAGGCGTTAAATGAGCCTTCGGCTGTAATTAATCTCTTTTTGCGAAAAAAGCTCAATTTTTAACCTGAAATGTTATAGATCAAAAAAATTGGTTAATGTTTTGCAACATGAAATTCATGGTAAACATAGCGCCATTGTTTTATTTCTGAGAACCATTGCGTTTAGTAACGATTGTTTTAATTAAGAGATGATTACGACAGATTTTTCCCTCAGTAGCGCTAGCGCAGAATATTTTGCTAACGCAATTTTCTGCTATCAAGCTGATTCTTATCGATGACCATTCAGTTTTATGCCAGTTATTTTCACCTCTACCTTACAGATAGATTTGCCAAACTCGCTTAATACTTCCGAAGCCTGCTCCCAAACGTCAAGGCACAGGTAACGACATTAACGCTGAATGTATTGGCGAAGAGAACTCCAAACGAATCCATATAGAATTACTTAAAAACTTAATGAGAAGAACCTGCGAAACATCACTAAATCAATCGCAGCAAACTGCTCCATCTCAACAGAAACGTGATTCGAATAAAATCATTAATTACCTTATCAATAGGAATTTGGCGCTACAGGGTCACACAGATTAGTTTTGCCAGACCTAAAGACCATCTCCATATATTTCACAGGAAACCTCAAACAGGAAAAAGCGTTTGCGGCAAACAACCGCAAACGCTTAAATTATAAGAAAATAGATAATTATCCAAAAATTATTTACCTTTTGAGATAGCCGTCTTGGCTTTGTCAATGGTAAACTCACCTTTAATCAGCATTTCGATAACAGCTTCATTGATCATATCTGGAGAAGTTTGCCAAAGCAATTTATTCCCCTTGATCACAAAGGTTTGAGGGATAGCGTTCACACCTGCTGGCTTGATCCAGTCCCGCTCAAATTCACTTCCCTTTCCGCCGCCAAAGGCCACATTGAAACTCATCATTTTATCATTTGCTTTTAAGAACTCTAATACTTTGGGCTTATCATCCTCCATCACGTCCTGTGCAACGAAAATTATACCCTGGTCTTTAAATTTCAACGCCATTTCATTAAGATGGGGCATTGCTGCAATACAGGGTTTACACCATGTTGCCCAGAGATCAACAATGTATATTTTAGCTGGGTCGAATTTATCAACGGCAGTTCCTTTAATCCACTCCACCTTCGGATAAACATTGATGGTATCTCCAACATCAAGGTATTCCCGTTTAGGAGTTTGCGCATACAAACTTATAATAGTAGTTGCCATAAACGCAATTGTCAATATTACTTTTTTTTTCATATCTATTTTATTAATTGGGTGAGTTCCTGCGCCAATCCCGTATCATTTAATTTGAGCTGGCTAGCCAGGATTTTTCCATTTGTGTCAATTAAAAGTGCACTAGGCATGGTGTAGTAAGTCAGTCCGTAGGCTTTTGCAGTTGGACTCACACTACCAGTATCGTTGACGCCACCAATATCATTAAGATTCAACCAGTCAAAATTCGATTTTTTGATTGTTTCCATCCAATAAGACTCTGGTCTGTCGGCATAGCTGTAATAAACAGTAACCATCATAGTGTTTTTATCTTTTAAGGCTCTGTTGATCCGTCCAAGGTTAAATGCAAAGGCGTCATAATTCATAAAATCCGGCGTAAAAAAGCAAAGAAATACATTTTTTCCTCTTAACGAAGACAGCGAAACTTCCTTACCTAAAGTATCCTTCAATTTGAAATCAGGTGCCACCTGTCCTGGAGCCAGTTTTTTTGCCAGATCAAATTTAGCCTGGATCTCCCTGCCGGCGAAGGTATTACGAACCGCTGGACTGAACTTGTTGAACTCTGGCTCAAAGCTGGAACGCAGAGTGCCCCGGTGTTTTGATCTCCAGATGTCAAGGGAGAGAAAGCTGTTAGGGTTTTCCTTGATGAAATTACTGTCAATTTTCCCTGTTTTGGCTAATTCTGCATTCATCAGCAGTCTGGCAGCATCCATTGCTTTAGTGTCACCTGTTTCCTTATAACCGGCTATCAATGTATTCAAGGAATCGACTCGGGCCTGTACTGGCTTATAAAGCTCAAACCTCCGTTGAAGATCTGCTTGTGTTTTTCCACCTTTAACCGATGCTGTTTTTACTCCTGCAGACCCTGTGATTAAAATTTCGCCGGCATCAATAAAGAAATCGCGGACATCAATACTTTTTACATTTTGCATAGTGGTCATGGCAGGAGGATCTACTGTGATCCTCGCATAGGCCGGATCTCCGATCACACCCTTAAAGGTGAATTTACCCATTTGCGATAAGGTAGAATCTTCTATGCTTACACCGTTGTTTTTATAGGATAACACGATCTTTTTACCATTAATCTCCGGCGAAAGCTGCCCTTTGATGGTGAATTTGTTCTGTGAAAAAGCAGCCACTGAAAACAGTAGTAAACTTAAGGTAATCGCTAAGCGGATATTGATTTTTAAAATATTCATGATCATTATTTAAGGGTTATTGGTAAAGCCTGGATTGGCATTCATTACGATTGGCGGGAGCCGAAGCGTAAGCCTGTCCGGAGGCAGATTAAAACTGGTAATATTGGTAGAAGTCTCGTCATTATAAATGATGTGCGAGAAAGTTTCCCCGGAGAAAATGGGATCGATAGAGCAGCGACGCATATCAAACCACCGGTATCCTTCCATGGCAAACTCTCTGGTACGCTCCTGGAAGATAAACATGATCAGTGACTCTTTACTGGAAGCAGCCTGAGCAGGAACCCCGGCAATATTTGCAGGCATACGGTTTCTACGCAGCAGCTCCAGATCAGCAACTGCGGCTGCAAGATTATTTAACCTCGCATTTGCTTCTGCCCTTAACAGGTATAATTCAGCCAACTGTAATCCAAACTTTGAATAATTAACTGAATATTTCGATAGCCTGCCTGAGGGGTTGGGTGTAGAATTCGGAAAAAAAGCGCCATAAAAATTCAGCCTCAAATCTCCCGAAGCAAACAGCGCCTGTGCCTTGGGAGAAAGCACAAGAAAGTCATTTCCAAACTCGTTTCCGCTGTAGGGCCCATTGTAAAATGTTTTCGCCAGCACCGATTCTGTTACGTCATCATAATTTATCCCAGGAGAATTATTTGGACCATTGTAGCCGATTGGATCAAACTTCCCTCCTGAAGCAAATTCCACATTGTAATTGTAAAGCTTAGCAGGCCTGGTCTGGGCCGCAGCATCAGTTAGAGCGGTGTTGAACATAGCCAGGGCTTCCGCGTTTCTGCCCATAAATAAATATACCTTGGCCAATATTCCTTCCGCCGCGGGCTTTGAAAAACGTTGGGCAAACTTGTTGTTCATGGGCACGGCACTAATCGCATCATTGAGATCTTGGATGATAAAGGCATAAACCTCGGCAACACTATTTCTGATGTGTCCACTCAAATTAATGTCGGCATCCCGGATAATAGGGAAACCCAAATCCTGCGATGCCGATGCAGTGTTATAAGGCTTAGCATAAATGTTAATGAGCTGGAAATATATCCACGCCCGGTTAGCCAGTGCTTCGGCTTTCAATGCCATCTTCTGCGAGGCGCTCCCCCCCGTAGATTCATCGATCTCATTGATCACCTTATTTACCGCATACAGGTTACCTGTATAAACTTTGAAATCAAAGGTATTATCCTGAGCCCTGAATATATCTGCCTTATAATTGAATGCATTCTGGCTCATCGGTGAAGCTGATGAGAAGTAACTGCCTTCTGCAGCCACATCGTCTCCCATGAGCACCATTGATTGCCAGCCGCCGGCATAGGAGTAAAGATAGAGATCCGGAGCGTTCATGATCTTATCATAGTCGTCCGTTGTCTTGGCAACTAATAGTCCCTTGGGCACTACTTCAAGGAAGGATTTTTTACACCCTGCTACAAAAACCAACAGCAGCAGGAAAGATAAATATTGATATATTTTCATCATCTTAAGATTAAAAGGTAAGGTTTGCACCGAAACTGAAACTGTGCTTAAAGGCGGGCATATTTCGTCCACCCTGGTTAAAAGTCTGGTATTCCGGATCTATATCGAAGTCGTTAGCTTTCCAGATCATAAAGTTCCCAGTCTGTGCAAAAAACGATAAAGATTCCACATGCAGGCGGTTCAACAACTTTGGCCCCACTATGTAGTTCAGTGTAAGGTCCCGGAGTTTGATATAGGAAGCACTCACCACATTGATATCAGCGTAAGTGTAATAATCAATATTTCTCCGGCTTACATTCACGCCGGCACTGGCCACGTAAGATGGGATATTAGTCAGGAGTTCATCCCCCGGTTTTTTCCATCTGTCCAGAAATTCCGGGCTCAGGTTACCGCCGAAACTGCCGGTGCCATATTCAATCCTTCCATAAAAATAACGGTTAACATCCCGTCTCATCACGTTACCGAAATTATAGATCATGTTTGCGGTAAGCGAAAGATTTTTATATCTGAAGGTATTACTCAACCCACCGTTAAATTTCGGAATAGTGGTACCCATATAGATCAGATCTTCGGCCGTAGCAACCTCTGGATCCTTGGTAACGGTTCCGTTGGCCAAACGGATCTGTGGATCGCCAAGCGCATCGAGCCCTGCAAACTGATAGGCAAACAACGGCTGTAAACCGTAGCCAACCACATAATTACTATTTATCCTTCCATTGGTGGTTAGCTGAGTGGGCTGGGGAGTCGAATAATTCAGCAGGCGGTTTCTGTTCAAACTAAAGGTTAAGCCTGTTGTCCAACTAAAATCTTTAAGCTGCAAATTTCTCGAATTCAAGGTGACTTCCAAGCCGCGGTTGCTCATGTTACCCAGGTTACCCCGAATAATAGATGCGCCGTTGACCGAATTGAGACCTACCTGCCCAAGAATATCAGTGGTTTTCTTATTATACAAATCAATACTTCCGCTAATCGCGTTATGTAGCACACTAAAATCAACCCCAATATTAACCGTCGCCGTTTTTTCAAAAGTAAGCTGATTATTGGCCAGGCCCACCAGCGTATAATAGTCACCCGTTACATTGTTCCGGCCGATCTGGATCACATCCCTTGATGAACCTGCACCAATGAACGGCGAATTACCGGTAACGCCATACGTGGTACGAAGTGCCAGATTATTAATCCATGTACTCTGCTCCAGGAAGGTTTCCTTGCTAATCAGCCATTTCGTACCCACGCTAAAAGTCGGTTTACGTTGCTTTCCTTTTTCCGAACCAAAAAGATTGCTATAATCTCGCCTTACGCTGGCATCAAGCATATATTTTTCATTCAAGGTGTAATTGAACAGTCCGAAAAATGATTCATTCCGGTTAAGCTGTTCAAAAGTCTCAAATGGTTTTTCGTTGAAAGTACTTCTAAAGGACGATACTGCTCCAAAAATTCCCTGGCTCAAGGCCAGATAGTTAAGGCTGGCCGAAGTCAACAGATCCTGGTCATAACCCCTTGCAATGTTGGTTCTGTTGGTTGCCAGCTGCTCAAGTGCTTCGTGCCCGATCTGAACATTAAGCCGATCCTTTCCGTCCCTAAGCGCCATATTGTAAATCAGCTGGTTTCGTAGTGTATAATTTCGCTGATCAATATTCACCGTTTTATAAGTTCCTCCCGAGGTGGGCAAATAATATACAGGTACATCATTCGCAGTACGTGCAACCGTAAAACCCAGCAGCTCCCTTCGCAGGTCATAGGTTTTGCTATCGTTATAAAGCTGGCTCGCAGATGGCGCTTTCTGATAACTGTATGTACCATCAAAGCTCAGTCCTCTCCATAGTTTTAAATTCACATTACCGGTGAGGTTTACCGAGAGGGTATTCCCTTTTGTAAATCCCATATTAACTTCGTCCAAAGGCGAATAATCAAGATTGATCCGGCTTCTGGTTTGGTAATCTTTTCTTACCTCCGGCGAAAGCCCCTGAACATAATTCATTTGCAGGTTATTGCCTGCATTATCCTGAAAGAGCTGGTAGGGAACAAAATTGCTGCCGATAACTATGCTTCTGTCGCTACTGGTGATGGTATTGTTCAATGCAGTATTCAAGCTGATCCGAAGTCTGCTGATCGGCATAAAAGTCTGGCTGATATTTAAACGATATACGCCATTCTGATCTCCTGGATGGCTACTGGTGGTATTAGTGTAAGAACCAGAGGCATAGAAGTTGTAGGCAGATGATCCACCAGAGGCGGAAAGCGTATGGTTGGTGGTGAAAGCATTTCTAAATAACAAATCCCTGATCTGGTCGCTGTTATCGAGATTGCTCAAACTATCCAGACTGCGCTGCGCCTGAGCTGAACTGATCATGCCACGGTTCTGGTTGTATAGGATTTGCTCGTGTGGCGCAATCACCGAGGTGCCAATAGATGCATATGGAAAAGTAGCAGGATTGAACAGTTCCCTCGCCGTTTGTATATATTGCGAACTGTTCATCATTGGAATATAATCCAGATCTGGTTTACCGAAGAGAGAGATATTTCCCGAATAACTGATCTTTAAAGGCTTTCCTGCTGAGCCCTTCTTTGTCGTAATCACAATTACACCGTTTGAGGCCCTTACGCCCCATATGGATGCTGCGGAGGCATCTTTCAACACCGAAATATCCTGAACATCGTCAGGATTGATTACTGATAAGTCAGTTACAGGAACACCGTTTACAACGTAAAGCGGATCTCCATTCGCCTGAACAGTAGATTTGCCCCTGATGATACTTTGTTGCGTATTTCCACCACCAAACTGCCTGTTTCCCGTAAGTCCTTTCGGCCCGGCAATAACCGTTACTCCGGCAACGAGTCCATCCAGCCTGGAAACCAGATCTTGAGTGGCCACCCTGTTCTGATAAATCTGCATATCCGGTTTCCCGAAAGATCCCGTTGCCCGTTCACGTGAAAGGGTTTGGTAACCGGTTGAAACGATAGACACATCGTCCATCATGGTGGTTTGCTGGCTTAGCATCACCAGTTGCTCCGCTGCCGACCTGACAGTTAAGGTATCTGACTTATAGCCAATAAATGAAATAACAATTCGTGAATTTTGAGGCAACCTTGAAAAGGTAACCAGCCCATCGGCATCAGTATAGCCCAATGTTCCCGCATCTTTCGAGAACACGGTGGCATTAGGCAACGGGATTCCATTTTGATCCTGAACGCGAACCTTAAGCCCAAGAATAAATGCTTTGGTTTCTACCAGTATCTTGTTCACAACCACGATAATCTTATTCTCTATCGAATAATCAAGGGGCTGATTTTTGAAACATTCATCAAGAACTGTCTTCAGATCCGTATTTTTAAAGTTTACAGTGACCTTTCTTGATTTTGCCACCTGTTCCTTATTGATCACAAAATCAATTCCGGTCTGCTTTCTTACGTCCCTCAATATTTCGGTAAGTGAAGCTTCTTTTTTATTGAGAGTAATCTTCTGGCTTTGAGCAGAAGAAACTAAATTACTAATAACCAGCACAATAAAAAGGAAAAACGTCCTTCCGGTAGCTTTCTTAAAGCAAGTCTGTGCAACCTGCAATGCCTTATCGATAAATGGTAATCTACGGATACGATTGGTCGGATCGTATCCATTTACATGGTATTTTTTATACATTTGTTTGGTTTGTTTTTAGTTGATAATTGTATTCGAACATTATTGATCCTAACTACCGTATCGGGGGCGCCACTAACGCTCCCGTTTTTTTGTCAGGATGCATTATTAGTTAAGGCATAACGGTAACCCTCCTTCCTTCAAGCTTAAAATGAACACCCTGATTTAATGTTAGTGCCTTTAGAATTTCTGAAAGCTTCTTTTTTCTTGATATGGTACTGTAGAACACGGCATCATCTTTCTGAGAAGTATATTCTACATCAACATCATACCAGCGGGCGATCTGTCTCATCACCCCATGAAGGTCTTCGCCGTTGAACACGAAATCATCGTTTACCCATGCAGTCGCCTGCTCTGTATCTCCTGGAGAAAGTGTAAATCTGCTTGAATCAAAAGCTGACTGTTCACCAGGTTTCAATATCTTTGAAGAGTTTAACCCCGGGGCATAAACCTTCACCGAACCAGATAGAAGTGTAGTAGTAATCTGGTTTTCCTCCCCATATGCCTTAAGGTTGAAGTGCGTGCCCAATACCTTAAGTGACTGTCCTGCCGATTGAACGATAAATGGATGTGAGCTGTCGTGGAAAACCTCAAAATAGCCCTCTCCAACAAGCTTAACTATTCTTTCTGCGCTGCCCTTGAATGATAGCGGATAGCTTAGGGAAGAGGCAGCATTTAACCAGACAGTTGTGCCATCCGGTAGTGAGACTTTGAACTTTCCGCCATTTGGGGTTTTAATTGTGTTTTCTTGATCTGCAGCCCCGGCATTCTCCAGCGCAACATAAGTCAGTGTACCGTCTTTGCCTTTTGAAATATGAACGCCTGGTTGATTCAGGGCTCCCCGAAGGGTATCAAGATTTATCTTTTTGCCATCAGCTAAGATCAGGTAGGCCCTATTTCCCCCTGGCTGCACGTCATTTTTATAAACGCTATAAATTTTGTCGGTTCCTGTTTTTCTAAATGGAAGGAAGTAGAAGGCAGCAACAATGAATAAGAGGACAGCGGCCGCAGCAGCTATGCGTGGCCAGATGGACGACCTGCTAATTTTGGTTGGAACGGTAGCGATCTCGATTTTCGCCCACAATTCCTCCGATATCGCTTCCAGGTCATCAGCAGAATAAGAGGTTTCTGAGCCGGAGCGAAAGTTGTGAAGCCAGTAACGCACTGCCTGCTCTTCATCAGCAGTGCATTTTCCAGCACTGAATTTCTCTAACAGATCCTTTGCATCAAATTTTTCAATCATTTTTTTATCTTCTATACTAACAATACACTTAAAGCGGACCGATCGGGTAGATAGAATGAAAAAAAAATTACAGATGAAGAAAATACGCGGAAATTATTGCGGATCCGAGTTTATTCCTTAAGATTTTTAGGGCGTTTTTGATTTGTGTGGCTACAGTATGCTCCGAAAGATTTAATACAGCGGCAATTTCTTTATTACTCAGGTAGTTTTTCCTTCGAAGTTCAAAAATTTCACGCATTTTACCAGGCAAGTTTGAAATTTCATATTCAATTGCAGCCGAAATATCTTTTTCTCGTATTAAATAATCAGCTGATTCCTCGAAGCGCTCGTTTATGGTTGATTGTAATGAGGAGATATATTCCTGTGAAACATTCCGGTTTCTGAAAATATTCAATATTTTGTTCAATACTACCCGGTAGAGGTATGGACCTAAGGCCATTTCACTATTAAGGCCTTGCTTCGCATTCCATAAGGATACGAATACCTCCTGCACGATATCCTCCGCACTTTCCTGATCCTGGAGCTTTTTTACAGAGTAGAGAAAAAGCAGTGTCTGGTATCTATTGTAAATCTCTGCAAATGCTCCCCTATTACCCCGCTGAAGGAGCAGAACGAGTTGCTGGTCAGAAAATGATGGATAGTTTGACATTCGTGATAAGGCGAAAATACAAAATAATTGCCTTTAAATAAATTATCCGTCTGAGCTGAAGGAGGTTATTCTGCTTAAAGTCCTTTACCACATAAATATCTAATTTAAAATACTTTATTGGCTATGATTGTTTAATACCAATATAATATCGCCTAAAACCACCTTCTGCAGTAAATGTTTGAACAACTTGATCTCCTTTTCAAGAGAATCATCTCGATCAACTTTGTGCTGATCTAAAATATGAATGAGCCCTGCAGCATGCTTGCTATCAATAAAATGAGGGCTTATTATTGTTTCATCACCGAAATTTAGTTTCTCTAGAATTGGCAAATGAAATTGGCTTTCTGGATCATTATCATAAAGATATTGATTATAAAGCAGTTCATGCTGATTCTTAAAAACGATATCTATAAGCTCGCTAGAAAATGAATAATCTGGAGAAATAAGCCAGTCGTTTGGAAAAGTCTCACTACTACTTAACAAGAGGCAGTAGTGATCAACTTGAAAGAGTTTGTCCTTATCAATCTGACCGTTCTTTACTGCCTTCTCTGCAGCCACTAAACTTCCAAGAAGGCTTGATTTTCTTGCCTTGGCCTGTTCTACATAACTACTTAAGGGAACAAACCCAGTCCCCTTGTAAAATGTGTAATATTCTCCAAGTGTATCAGGTTCATGCTCAATAGCACGTTGTTTTAATAGTGATAAAATCTTGGCGAGGGAATCCTTTACCGTTGAAGTTGGCCAAATAAACTTATCGAAATGAAATTTATTGTATGCATGAAATGAAATTTCGTAATTGATATTTTTTACTGTTTGGGCTGTTGTTGTTGATTTTCCTTTTTTATCATTACTAAATGAAAATAATGCTGCCATTGACAGTATAGAAATCTGTAAAATCCTTTTCATATCATCAGGTATTTTAATTCTGTCAATCATTTCATTAGGTAAAGGTTGCGGTTTTGAGTCCAGTCTTGCATATCAACGAGAATGGATTTTTAATATACCGACACTTATCCAACGTATGTAGGTTTCCTACTGCACGCCTATTGCATCCCTAAGGCAGGATGAAGGCATGATAAAGGCATTTTAAGGCATCCAATAAAAATTGATTCATTCAACCGAAAGACACTCTAGGCAAGAGATCCCATTTGGTTTCCTAAATTTTGTGCTTCTTAACAAAGGTTTATCTTCTATTAGCCTAAGCTAACTAGAATTCGGGTGAGTACCAAAAGTTAAAATAGTTCCTTCTTCGAAGTGGCAATTAAAAGGGAGCATATATTAACCAAAAACAGCGAAATCTGTTTCTGCAATAGATTTAAGGAAAACCACGGTCCAAATGCTATTATTCAAAAAACACTAAAGTTGCCAGGGTATGGTTCATTTTCTTATTGTCATCTCAAATAATAGTTCAGGCTTATTTCAACTTTTTAAATATTGCCTTCATGGTTTCCTGATCCAGGCTTTCCATATCAATCAATTTTAATGCTCTCACCATTTTTAACGTTGAATTTTTGTACTCTTTAAAATGAGGGGTAAGCAAATGCTGTTCGTAGGCAGCTTTGTCGGCATAAATTTCGATAATCCTCACTTGTGTGGGTTGCTCCCTTTGTAACATTGGGAAAATGGCGATCACTCCAGGTTCTTTCGCTACCGATGCCGCCGCTTCTTCCTTTAAAATTGTTTTATAGGCCTCCAGATTTTCTGGAAATATTTCGATTTCGGAAATACGAACCATCATATCGGGCTTGATCACTGCAAGTGTTGGTCGATCTATATTCTTGAGCAAAGTGTTCGCCTGCGTAGTACTTACCAACTGCCGAACCACAGCACTCAGTTCTTCCAGCTCGGCAACTGTAATTCCTGCGTTTCTGCCCATTTTGATATGAGATTGTAGTTGGCTTTCTACGCCCTCGATAGAAGCCAGTGCGCTAATGGTAACCAGTTCCCGCTGGCGAAAATCCAACACCTTACTGGCAAAAATATCGGCAAACAAATGCTCTTTCAAAAAAGCATCGATACGAGGCGCAAATTCGCCAAAACCAGGTGCAGGCTTTGCTTGCGGTGTTTGAGTGAGTTGTTCTAAAACCTTTCTGCCCTGTTCGTACTTATCCTTTACCGTATTCTGGATAATTTTTTCTCCTTCAACATCGTTGATTTTGTTCGCTTTGCGATCAGTTAATACGGCAGAAAACGTATTGATAGCATTTAAACTTCGTGGAAAACCACAGTAAGCATACAATTGCGTGAGGGTTTCTTTGATTTCATTAACCGTCAATCCATTGTTCAAACCCTCAACGAGTTGAATTTTAAGCAAGTCTAGCTTACCTGTTGCCGTTGTAGCAGAAATACCAGCGAGGCTTTTTTCCTGTTTAGTTAATTTGGCCATTTCTTGTGCTTTCGTTTTGGGAATCATGATATTGGAGAGCAAAAGGAGCAATCCAACTTTCCAGCTGATGACTTTCATTATTTTAAAATTTGATTGTTAGCAATCTGATAATCTTTATCACTAACAGCCTCCAGCCATTTATTTTCATTGGAAGCCGGGCTACCATTGGTGGCAAGGTGAGAAAACCAGCTGTTGGCTGTGGCGCCATGCCAATGTTCAACATTTGGCCCGATTTCAACAATATCACCCGCCTTTAAATGCCTGGCCGGTTTCCCCCGCTCCTGATACAAGCCTTCGCCGCCGATTACGATGAGCAACTGCCCGCCGGTATGGCTGTGCCAGTTATTTCTACATCCAGGTTCGAAAGTTACATTTGCCAATGGAACCTTAAGATCTTTATTGCTGGTTAATGGAGCGAGATAAGATTTACCCGTAAAATACTGGGCAAAGCCCGTATTTTCTTCTCCCGTTGGGAAATCGCTGATTTTTGGAATATCTCTTTTCATGTTGTTTTCTGTTTTCTCATGTTTTACTTGTGCCTGTAGCTGGAGCGTACTAAAGCAGGCTATCAAGCTTAGGATGATCAATTTTTTCATTATCTACTACATTAATCTGTTTAATAAACTTTGCCGGCACCCCGCCAACAACGGTATTGTCATCAACGTTTTTTGATACTACTGCACCAGCAGCAACCACAGCATTTTCGCCAACAGTTACTCCCGGCAAAATGATGGCATTAGCACCTATCCAGGCATTTCTTTTAATGTGGATTTTGCCTGGCACCAGTGAATCTCTTTCAGCAGCAGTCAGTGGATGTCCTTCAGAAAGCAAACTTACTTTCGGGCCTATGAGTACATGATCTTCAATGGTGATTCCACCTAAAGTCAGGAAAGTGCAGTCGAAATTGATGAAAACGTTTTTTCCAATACTTAAATTTTCTCCGTTGTTGATGTACAATGGCGGAAACACAGCTACCGTTTCATCTATCTTTTTACCGGTAATTTTAGCCAAAAAATCATTAATTAAAAGCGGATCGGCGCTGCTATTCATTTGCTGTAATAAGCCAATAGTTGCGTAAGATGATTTTCTAAGTTCGTCGCGACCGGGATGGAATGAAGTGATTGTTTCGCCATTTCTTAAATCATCAAATACCGAGTGATCTTTCTTTTTCATCTTTTGTATTCATCAAATTTCCGACCATTTTAGTTCTGATTTATGCCACTAATGGCGCCTTAAATGTCAAATATTACTTAATTTAGAATGCAAATTATAAAAATGACACAAACGCCTGCCCCAAGAGTTGTATCCTTATCACTTCGCCACATGGATGATGCGACTCAAAAACTTTTAAAAAAGTATCACGTGCACTTGTATTGCCATAGTGGGAAACTAAATTTTATTTTCAACGATCAGCAAATGAGCTGTGCAGCTGGCCAGTTTCTCTTTTGGTTTGCAGAATCCAGACGGGAAATAGCTCAAGTATCAAAAGGTTTTAAGGCAACGGTTTTACTCGTGGAGAAAGATTTTCTGATCGATAACGTTCCCGATCAGGGATGGAGCATCAATGCACAACTCCACTCCAGGGTACACCCTGTTAAAGATATTCACACTAAAGCCGAGAAGGATAAAATATTAAACAACTTTACCTGGCTCCTGCTGCGTTTCCAGGAAACCGATCACCGCTTTTACGAGGAAGCACTCAAATTACAAATGCGTCTGTTTATATTGGAGATGTGGCATAGCTTTGCAAACGAATATGAGCGGCGGCGGCATAGTTTGCAAACAGGAACGCTCTACGAACAGTTTATCCAGTTACTGCAACAGCATTGCCTCACCCAAAGAGAGGTACAATTTTATGGCAATGAATTAAACATTACGCCAAAATACTTAAACCACCTTTGCAAAATCCATTCAGATCGCACCGCTTCAGACTGGATACAAAGCCATGCCAGAGAAAGAATCATTTTACTCTTGCAAAATAGACACTTAAATATATCGGAGATTGCGGAGGAGATGCGTTTCAGCAGCACATCTTTCTTTACACGGTACGTTAAAAAATTATTAGGACAAACGCCCACTGACTTTAGGACAAGATTAGCCTGATTTAAAAAAAATCTTTCGTTGACCTTAACTCAACGGCCTACATCAAGGCTGTTCATGAAAAGAACAATGGAGTGATCACTAAAGCTGTTCTAGCAGTGGTTTTTCAAAGGCTACCCATTTCTGATATCCCTTATCATTTAAATGCACCCCATCTTTTGTAAGCTCTTTGTCTAACTCGCCGTTGCGATCTAAAAATACAGAATAGAGATCAACAAGCTGATAAAATCCCTTGGTTGCATTTTGCTTAATGTGACTGTTTAGAATAAGAATGTCCTGCTTAAGAAAGGCTCTTCTGCTTGGCATCAGCGTTCGAACAAAGATTTTGGTAAGGGGCGATTTGCGGTGAATCTGCTTTGTGATTTTTAATATATTTTTCGCTACAAAAACCGGAGAGGGAACGGTGTTGGTATATTTTAAAGCAGGATTATCTTCCAATTGGTGGATATTAAACAAATCATTAATCCCAATGAGGATAAAAACAGCCTTTGGCTTGAAATAAGTTATCTCACCCAAACGTCGCAACACACCATCTGAGAGATCGCCTGCAATACCCCGATTTCGAATATGGTTGATACCAAATTTGCTGCTCCAATCACCACCGCCTTCTGTAATGCTGTTGCCAACGAAAACAATTTCTCCAAATTCAAGCGGCTGCTCCATAAACTCTTTAATCCTTTTTGGAAAATGCTTTTGAGTCCACGTGTTGTGATAAGGAGATACGTTAGTTTGCTCGGGATACAATTTCTTAAATTTCTCTGTCGATAGATTTGAGGTCTGTCCGAAGCCTTTAAAACTAATGATACCAAGAACGAGTGCAAATAGAATTTTGTTCATTTTGTATTAAATTTGACTAAAAGGAATACCTGTTTTTTAACCTTGCAACTGCTTTCAAAATGGGCTTATCTAAATTTTGTACGAAACAATTTTAAACAAAAAAACCAGTACGTGTTCTAAAATAGGAAATCCAAATCTATTTTAATAACCTTTAACCTAGCCGTCGGCTAAATCTAGCAAACCAACCCAGTTACCCTAGAACAAAGAAAAGCAGTATTAAACAACCTCTCAACTCTAGGTCAGATCAGTGCCAGATTGCTTCCTTTTTTATTAGGGACATCAAAATCTTTGAAACTAATTTTGCTTTGAATCCTAGTATTCAAGTCTCCACGCTATGAATTGCTTGCCATCGATCGCCTTACCTTGGTACGCCCACCTTTATTAAGGGCTGAAAAATAAGCCTTATTCCACCTCATACCTTCACTGAGATATGAATTATAAAAAATTCACTTTAAAGCTTGCCCCTTGGCCGTATTTCGAGTCTACTTCAACCTTTAAATTAAGGTAAATTGCTATGCTTTTTACAATGGCCAGGCCTAATCCATAACCCGTATTTTCAGCCTGACCGGTTTTTTTGAAACGATCAAATACATGCGGTAGATCTTCTGCTTTAATGCCTTGTCCGTTATCGCTAACATAAATGGAATAAGAACCTTTCTCAAAGTGATCAGCAATCTGGATACTTCCATTTTCTTTGTTGAACTTAATGGCATTGTTAATTAAGTTATAAAAGAGCTGAAACAAGAGATCGTGATTAATATGGCTTAAACGTTTATTATGGCTGAGGTTGATATCGATCTGAATGTTCTTTTCTTCGAGCCTATGGCCTATTTCTTCTACTATCTCATTAAAGAGTGTTTTCGGTTCTATCTCATCCTGTTTGGAGAACTGCTCGTTTTCTATTCGGGAAATAAGCAGAAGGGAACGCGATATTTTTTTTAAGCGCTCCAGGGTTTTCATCATATCCACAATATGTTCCTGTACCGCTTCCGATGCCGATTCTTCGGTAAGCAGGTTTTCCATTTTATTTTGCAATATACTAATGGGCGTCATAAACTCATGCGAGGCGTTGGCCGTAAATTCCCGCTCCTTTTCAAAAGCCTCGTTAATTTGATCCATTAACGAAATGAGCGAATGATCGAGGTATTTAAAATCGGCTGTACTGGTATTAATATAGCCATGTTTTTTTTTAAACGGAAACCGGCTATTGGTTAGCCTTAATTTGATAATTTGACCAAGTGGTTTGATTAACTGGCGGGTAAAAATCAAATCTATAATAATGCTTAAGGCAATAAGAATAATGAGTACGTATAAAGCAAAGCGTTGTAGCGCATCGTTATAGAGATTTATACTGGCAGTTGTTTTACCGATTTCTAAGAGATAGTTTTTTTGACTTTTTTGAAAAGTAAAACTCAGTACCCGATACGCGATGGTATCTTGTTCTACAATCCGCTTAGTATCGCGTATGGTCTCTAAATTTAGGGTTTTTGCTACCGTTTCGAGTGCAATATACTCATCTTTCAGCATGGTGTAGCTCCCATAACTGTTATCCCCTTCAAGGTAATAATCTATTCCCTTTTTATTAATGTTTTGAAGTACTTTTTTCTGCTGGTTTCTAAGCGAAAAATTAATGTAGTTAGAAGCAATCTGTTCAATTAAAAAAGGGAGCAACAGGATAAACAGACCTACAATGGCAAGTTTCGATCCGGTAATAAATAAAGTAAGTTTAGTAGATAGTTTCAAATTACTTTTTAATTCTGTAACCAACGCCTCTAACGGTTTCTAGCCATTCGGTGGGGGCATAGCTATTTAATTTCTTCCTGATATTTTTAATGTGCGCATCAATATAGTTCGAGTCGTAATCATCATCAACAAAGTTGCCCCAAATATGTTCGCTTAATTGCATCCGGGTAAGCACCCTGTTTTTATGGAGTAGAAGATAACTTAAAAGATCAAATTCTTTGCGGGAAAGTTCAATCTGCTCCTCTTCAAAAAACACGAAGCGTTTTTGCAAATCGATGCTAAAGTTTCCAAGTGAGATTAACTCTTCGGCCACTTTAAATTTTCGCCTGGCAATGGCCTGCATCCGCGATTGAAGTTCAGGTAAAAAGAAAGGTTTAGCTAAATAATCGTCTGCACCCATGTCTAATCCCGCCACCCGATCTTCCAATTTACCTCTTGCCGTAAGAATAATATACGCCGCATCTGGATTGCTTTTCTTCGCCTTGCTAAGCAATTCAAACCCATCGCCATCTGGTAAACCTAAATCAATTAATACATAATCATATTGGTTTGCCTCTAGCTTATTAAAACCCTGTTTAAAACTATGAGCCAGATCACACAAGAAAAAAGCTTTTTTAAGAAACTTTTCCATTTCAAAGGCAAGCGTTTTTTCATCTTCTATGATTAAGACCTTCATCTGGGTTAAAATTGGTAGTATACTGCTAAGCCAAAAAAAGATTGTTGGTGTTTTACACTTTCTTCTTTTCTGTTTCCAAGTATCGAGAATTGATAGCTGGCTTCGGCAAGGAAGTTTCCATTGCTCCAGTTTAAAGGTAGCTTAAAATTATAAGACAACAGTTTAAACTGATTTAACGTATTTTCAACCACCTCAGTGGTGCTGCCGTTAACGATCCCAGGAGCTGTTTCACTTTTTCCCTTACCATTCCCGTTCGAGTTCTGTCTTTTGTTTTTTTCGATAATATAGGTTTCGTAGAAGCGGGTAGTGCCTGCTGCAATCTCTACAACCGGTGTAATTGAAATAAGATTATTTTCGTTGAATACCGTTCCCAATTCAATTTCTTTTGAATTACCAAAACTAATAAATCCATCCGTCTGCTTTCCGAAGGCCAAATCAAGACTAAGATCTGTTTTAAACCAGGGCCATTGATAAGCGGCCGATGCATTTATGTTATTGTTATTGGATGCCTGGAGTAAAGGTGAATTAGAAGGGAAAAAAGAATGGGTATAGGCTAGTCCGGCAGTAAATTTTTCATTAAAGTCATAATCGTAACCTATTCCTAAATCTGTTTCGGATATAGTAGCGCCATAATTCAAGAGTTTATAACCACCGCCCGAAAAATACAAACCATTGGGAAATCGTAAGGTGGCATTAAAGAGCAAATAGGGATATTTTTCAGGAGTAACCTGTCCATAATAGTTAATGTTACTATTATATATCGCAGCAACAGTAAGGGTAGCTTTTGTCGAATCTTGCTGCGCCTTTACGTTCGATATCACCAAAAATGAAAAAAAGATTAAGAGACGGATGTGCATACGTTATCCTTTACGGCCTTTTAATTTTGGGTTTAATAATCTTAATGGGTTTTACTTTTACTTTAGGTTTTACTGCCATGGGTTTTAACTGTTTTTTGGCTTTTGGCACTTCTTTAATTTGAAGTGGCTCAGGCTTTTGGTTTCCAGGCTGTTTGTCTTTTTTTTCTTTATCCTGTTTTTTCATCAGCTCCTCCTGCTGATTTGAAACAGTTGAAGCGGTAGTATCTTGTTGCACAGCAAAAACACCCGATAACGGGACTATTCCCAGGCAATAAATAAAGACGAATCGAATCATTTTATAAATATAAAAAAAGTTTACCCCCTAAGAGGTAAACCTACCTAAAAACCACCCATACATGGTGCGCTCACATTTCAAAAGTAGATTGCCAAAATGAAAATAAAATGAAAAAAATAAATTTTAAATTTCATGTTGGTTTCATCTTCGGTCCTCAACTTTGAAGTGTAAAACTTTAAATAAAATCTACAGTTATGAAAACAAATTTTGTAAATACCATGCTAGCCGTCTTCGTTGTTATTGGGATGACTGTCTTTTATGGATGTAAGAAAAATGAATCGAGCCAGGGAACAACAAAAGTTCAAATTAAAATGACCGATGCCCCGGGTAACTTCGATAAAATTAATTTAAGCGTAAAAGAGATTGTACTGGTATCGGGTGATAAACCTTATGTATTTGCAGCAACTACCGGTATTTTCGATATTCTGGATTTTAGGATTGGAACCAGTAACCCTGATATTTTAGTCGCTTCAGGTGAAATGCCTTCTGGTGAAATTACCGAAATCAGATTGGTACTTAACGAAACCGGAAATACAATTGTAGTAAACGGGGTTCAGCAGGAACTTAAAACGCCAAGTGCACAAACGTCTGGCTGGAAGGTGAAATTAACGGCTAATCCTGAACTGGTTGAGGGCGCTGCTTATACACTTTTATTAGATTTTGATGCCGCGAAATCTATTGTAAGCACTGGAAATGGCAAATATTTATTAAAACCAGTAGTACGTGGAATTGCAGCAGCAACTACCGGATTAATTTCGGGAACTGTTTTGCCTTTAGCAAGCCATCCTGAAGTATTGGTAATTGCAGGTACAGATACAGTGGGTACCCTTGCAGATCCGTTAACGGGTAAGTTTACAGTTGGTGGTTTATCCTCTGGTACCTATTCCGTTAAATTTGTACCTGTTGTTGGGTATAGAGATAGCACTATTACTGCTGTAAAAGTAGCTTTAGGACAAAATACATCCTTAGGTACGGTAACTTTAAAACAGTAAAATAAACTGTTCACATCCAAATTTTAAACGATGAAAAAGTTATTTCTTTTCTTTTTGCTGTTGGTAAGCAGCGGCCTTACTTTTAAATCTCAGGCACAGGTAAGTGTAAACGTAAATATTGGAGCGCAACCTGCGTGGGGCCCAACCGGGTATGATTATGTAGATTATTACTATCTGCCAGATATAGAGAGCTATTATTATGTACCTAAAAAACAGTTTATTTATTTAGGCAGTGGGGGCTGGGTTTTTACCACAGCGCTTCCACCGAGATATAGCAGCTATAATTTATATAATGGTTATAAGGTTGTAATTAACTCCGCTCAGCCTTACCGTTATTTTGAAACCCATAAAGTAAAATACGCTAAATTTAAGGGCAACCATGGCCAATCGGCGATAGGGAAAAGCAAAGGCCAGAAATATGCATCGGCCAAGGGGAATGCCAAAGTGTATAAAGGCGATAAAGCGAAACCGTCAAAAGCAGCCCATTTTAATAAAGGAAATGGCAAAGGTCATGGCCAGGGTAATGGCAAAGGAAAACACTAGTTATTTTTATAATAAAAGAAAGAAACCCTCCGAATTGGAGGGTTTTCTTTTTTAATTTCTTTTTTGTTGCCCTGGAGCAAAAGGCCTCGCCGATTTTGAACCGGTGCCCTTTTTGGCTTGACCCGGCGGAATTTTGCCGCTATTGCCAGCTGTTATGGTACTATAACAAGCACTGGTAAGAAGCATTGCCGATAACGCCACAATAAAATATATCTGTCTCATAGTGATAAACAAGCGATAATTATGCCAATTAAATTCTTTCCTGCCAGTGTGAATTATTTAAAATGGCTGAATTAACCTTTTTTCTCCAGATGGGCAGTTTGTTACTGCTGAACACCTTGAGGCCATGAAAACACAATTCGCAGAGAAAATGCCGATAGGCCGAATTGGACAATCATCAGACATTGGCAAAACAGCAGTTTTCCTAGCTTCTGATGATTCTTCTTTCGTACTGGGTGCAGAAATCATAGTTGATGGTGGCATGACTTATTTAGCCAAGTAACTACCTATCGATTGGCATGGGACCAGACTCGTGCCAATCGCTAAATATCGAACAGTTATTTGATTTTTTTATTCGCTATAATCAAGGTTTGTTACTCAAACTTACAGTTTTTCGATCAAGCCAATTGCCCTATCCCACTTTTTGTAAACCGCAATTGGCTTTATATATTCTGGAATTTCAAATTGCCAAGGGATTAAAACTTCAATATCATTTTTGTCCGAAAGTTCGGGAATCCATTTGCGTATAAAATCCTGTGCCTTGTATTTGTTTGATTGGTGCACGGGGTTAGTGTACCAGATTTCGAAGGCCTGCATATGCCAGTTCATCCAATTGGAGCTGACATCATAATCGATTAATTTCGATTCGAAATAGGCTGCCCCCCAGGTCCAGTTGATTTTTAAATCGTGTACAAAGTAACTGGCACAATTTACCCGTCCACGATTACTCATATATCCGGTTTCGTTTAATTGCCGCATATGCGCATCAATAAACGGAATTCCCGTTTCACCATCGCACCATTTCTTAAACTTCAATGGGTCGTTTTCCCACTCTAATTTTTTCTTCTTATAACCTTCTGTTCTGTAAATTTTGCTACCGAAGCGCATGGCTTTGAAAGTAAAATAGTCTCTCCATACCAGCTCAAAAACCAGCCACCAGGTACTTTGATTTTTTTTGATTTTCGATTCGTAATCTTTAACTTTTTTATAAATTTCTCGGGCAGAAATACAGCCTAATGCCAAATAAGGAGAAAACTTCGAACTGTAATCTAACCCGTCCGATTTATTTCTACTCCAGCGGTAATCCGTTAAAAGTTGGGATTGGAAGGTATAATATTCCAACCTTTTTAAAGCTGCCGTTTCACCACCCTCAACAAAAGGCTTTGCACCGTCATATTCCTTTTTAGTAAATCCGAAGGTTTTATAAGAAGGAAATTTGTGACTTACAATTTTTTTGATTGATTTCAATTTGTCAGGTGTGCCGAGGGTTGCCCGTGGATCAGCTTTTTTCCCCGCGGGAATTCGGTAGGCTTTACTAGTGAGTGGAATCTTGGCTATCGTAAAGGGAATATCATCTATATGATAAAGCGTTTTCCCCCAATAAAAATGAAATTTAACCTTTGGTAAAGCTTCAGTGACGCGATTAACCAGCTTCAATTCATAATCAGCATATTCTTTTTCCGAATAAATAGCTGTTATGCCATACTCTTCTACCAGTATGGGCAAAGTTTCTAGTGCAGACACCGATCCGATGACTAAGTTACCACCTTTTGATTCAAGATTTTTTTCCAAATCCAAAACAGATTGTTCCAAAAATTTGAATCTCACTATGTCTATTCTTCGAAATCCAAGTTCCAGCTTCTCAAAATCGCACTTTTCAAAACAATAGCAAAACATTAATTCGTCGCATTCTTCTGCTGCCTTTGTTAAGGCTTCGTTATCATGCAATCTTAAATCA
Organism: Pedobacter sp. AC163; assembly: GCF_979258665.1. Taxonomy (NCBI): domain Bacteria; kingdom Pseudomonadati; phylum Bacteroidota; class Sphingobacteriia; order Sphingobacteriales; family Sphingobacteriaceae; genus Pedobacter; species Pedobacter sp. AC163. Next base: position 2,236,866 of record NZ_OZ409872.1, read on the forward strand.
TTTTTAAACCAAACCAAGCCGCGTTTTGCCATTAAGAATATATCAAGATGAAGCTATAACAACAGTACAGCTTAGCTAAAGTTTTAGACCGCAATTTTGCTTCATAATCTTACACGGCTTGATATTTATCAAAGTGAACTTATTATTAATACCAATCAGCAGGGCTTATTATCTATCCTACTCTGCAAAAGGTTTTTTGTTTTCTATCTTTATGGGATGAATGACTTATACATTTCTGGTATCTATATCTACCCAATCAAGTCTCTTGGTGGCGTTAGTTTAAAGGAGGCTATTATGGAAGATCGTGGCTTGAAATACGATAGAAGGTGGATGCTCGTTGATGATGAAGGAACTTTTATTACACAACGGAAGCACCATCAATTGGCCTTACTTAAAGTAGAAATTCAGAATGAAAACATTATTGTTTCTCACAAAAATGATCCTGGTATAAAGATTTCGTTTCCCATAGCCGAGGTTAGTGCTACAGAAATTGTGGTTAGCATTTGGGATGATGTTTCTGTTGGTGTGGAAGTGAGTAAAAACGTGAGCAAATGGTTTTCTGATTTAATGGAAACGGAAGTCAGACTTGTAAAAATGCCTTTAACAGCAAAAAGAAAAGTCGATCCAAAATATGCTACCCAGGGTGAAATCGTGAGTTTTGCAGATGGTTATCCATGCCTGATTATCGGGCAATCATCATTGGATAATCTTAATCAAAAGCTTGAAGACCAACTCGATATGAATCGATTTCGCCCTAACTTTGTTTTTACCGGTGGTGAGGCGCATATGGAAGACCGCATTAAAACATTCGCATTAAATGGAATTGAATTCCAATGCGTTAAACCTTGTGCCCGATGTGTCTTAATTACAGTTGATCAAGAAACAGGAATGAAAGGAGGCGAGCCCTTAAAGACTTTAGCTAGCTACCGTAAAGAAGGTAATAAGATTATGTTCGGTCAAAATCTTATCCACAAAGGAGAAGGTAAAATCAACCAGGGAGACCAAATGATAGTTAGCAATTGGAAATAATTTACTCCTCATTTGCTGTTTCAAGAAAATAATGCACTTACCAAAAATGCTTATCTTCGGCTGTTAATTACCATGGCGGATTCAAATAACCCAAAATCACGTAAAATTTTTAGCTTTCTACTAAAAAAGGAATGTATCATTGCCGTTTACGTTCTTCTGGCCCTTATTGCTGGCTTCAAGCAATACCAACATCATTCCTATAACAACTATCTCATTTTCAAATATGTCTATTACCACACAATAGACTTACAGAACCTTTATAATAATTATCCTAAGTATGGCGATAGTAACCATTATGGCCCTATATTTTCGGTGTTTATAGCACCTTTTGCATTATTACCAGATGGTTTGGGGATGATTTTATGGAACGTAGCAAATGTTGCTGTGCTACTGTTTGGAATTTTCAGTCTGCCAATTTCAATAAGGAAAAGGAGTATCATTGCGTGGATTTGTGCCCACGAAACTTTAACCGCATTATTCAGTTTTCAATTTAATATTGCACTTACAGGGCTCATCATCCTCAGTTTTTCCTACTTAATAAAACAGAAAGAAGTTAAATCTGCGCTATTCATCGCCATTGGCACATTAATAAAATTATATGGGATAGTAGGTCTGGCTTTCTTTTTCTTTGCCCGTAACAAACTTAAGTTTATTATAGCTGGGCTTATCGCATTTTGTATATTATTCGCTTTACCGATGGTTCTATCATCTCCAACATTTGTAGTTCAATCTTATGCTGATTGGTATAATTCACTGGTGCATAAAAATGCGACAAATGCATCATTAACGTCTTTTCAGGATATATCGCTAATGGGCATGGCAAGGAGAATTAGTGGAAATGTGGAACTATCCAACACCCCATTTCTATTGGGTGGATTATTACTCTTTGGCTTACCATATTTACGTGTTAACCAATTTAAGCATTTAGCCTTTCGATTAATGTTGTTGGCTTCTACCTTAATATTTACGGTAATTTTTAGCAGTGGTTCCGAATCGCCGACTTACATCATTGCATTCGCTGGTGTCGCAATTTGGTTTGTTATTCAGCAAAAAAACAATTGGATTGTGGGCTTATTCATTTTTGCGTTTATACTGACCAGCCTATCGCCTACTGACATTTTTCCGAGAGCGATAAAAGAATTTATTCGTCTATATTCGCTCAAAGCCCTACCTTGTATAATCATCTGGCTAACCATTATTTTCCAGATGCTGAAAGAAGATTTTGAATCTTATTTGACTACCGATAAATGAGAAAATTAGTTTCCATAGTGATACCGGCTTACAACGAAGCTGATAATATTTTTGTTATTGCAGAAAGTATTAAAAAGGTTTTCTCTTCAATTGATTATCATTATGAAATCATACTGGTGGATGATGGAAGCGCCGATCATACGCTCGAAAAGATCAAAGCTTATACATCAACTTCCGATAATGTTTTTTTCCTTGAATTCTCCAGGAATTTTGGCCATCAACTTGCTGTAAAAGCAGGCATGGACCATGCTTTCGGTGATTGTGTGATTTCTATGGATTGTGATATGCAACATCCGCCAGAACTAATTCCAGAAATGCTACAAAAATGGCAGGAAGGTTTTGAAGTTGTCTATACCATTCGTGAGGAAGATAAGACGCTTTCAAAAGGAAAACGCAGTTCGTCGAGTTTATTTTATAAAACATTAAACTGGCTATCAGATATCGATTTAGAACCCGGAGCAGCAGATTTTCGTCTGCTCGATCAAAAAGTGGTGAATGTGTTTAGAAATTTCCAGGAGAACGAACCGTTTCTGCGTGGACTGGTAAAATGGTTGGGATTTAAACAGTACGCCATAAAATATAACCCGGCTGCACGCTTTTCTGGAAAAAGTAAATACACCATAAAAAAGATGTTTCGCCTCGCACTTCACGGTGTTACCTCATTTAGTATTAAACCACTCTATTCTGCCGTCTATTTAGGCTTCATCTTGTCACTGGCTTCGGTACTCTATATTCCTTACGTTATTTATGCATTTGTAAACAATGTAGAGGTTTCCGGCTGGGCATCAATGATCATGACTATCGTATTTTTTGGTGGTTTGCAACTAATCATTTTAGGTATTATCGGCATCTATGTGGGTAAAATGTTTATGCAAACTAAAAACCGTCCAAATTATATCATCCGTTCAACAAATATTCCCAATAAATAATGGTGCTTTTAAGTTTCGATATTGAAGAATTTGATATGCCCTTTGAATACGGAAAAGATATTTCTTTTGCCGATCAAATCGCCATTTCCAGAAAGGGTACAATTGCTATTCTGGATCTGTTAGATAAACATCAAGTTAAAGCTACCTTTTTTTGCACAGTAACATTTGCAGAAAATATTCCAGATCTTATCAAACGAATTGTTGAAACTGGCCACGAATTGGCTTCTCATGGTTACTACCATTCCGATTTCAAACCAGAGCATTTGCTTCAATCAAAATTGAAATTGGAAGAACTATCGGGTGCAGAAATCACCGGCTATCGCATGGCTCGGATGATGCCTGTGGATGAAAAGGAAATCGAAAAAGCAGGATATCAATATAATACTTCAATTAATCCTACATATCTTCCCGGCCGATACAACAATTTTCATATCTCCAGAACAATTTATACCGAAGAGAATGTTTTACAAATTCCGGCTTCAGTTAGTCCAATTGTAAGGTTTCCACTCTTTTGGCTTTCCTTTCATAATTTACCTTTAAGCCTTTATAAGAAATTGGCCAGCTGGACTTATAAAAAAGATAAATACCTTAATATTTACTTCCACCCTTGGGAATTTACAGATCTTGACGATTTTGAAAAATTTGGCTTTCCAGCCTATGTTCGTAAAAACACTGGCGATAAAATGATGAGTAGAATGGACGAGTTTATCAAGTGGCTAAAATCAAAAGACTATCCGTTCGGTACTTTTCAGCAGTTTATGAGAAACATCAAAAAATAATTGATAGATAAATAAAACTGCAAGGAGCAGATTAAAACTATTTATAGGTCTCTGCTAATTTCAAGGCATTGTACGCATTAACTATTCCACCACTTACGCAAATCTCGCTAAACATAGCACGAACATTGTCACCCTTAATATCTTTATATTTTACTTTATGAGCCACTGGCGAAACCGATTTCATAATGATTTCACGTACCTGTGCAGGAGTTAAATGCGGATAATAACCGAGAATTAATGCAGCAAGACCTGACACCACTGGGGCAGCCATACTTGTTCCATCAGCGTCTTCATATTTCCCCTCAGGAACAGTAGAATTGATTAAAAATCCAGGAGCAAAAACGTCTACAGTATGTTTTCCATAATTAGAAAAACTTGCTTTTAAGTCTTCATTATCTTTATAGGAACTTGCACCCACTTCAATCCAATTATTGGCATGCGGGAGAGCAAACTTTGCGGTATCTAACGGAATTGTTTTAGTTTCAAGCGTTCTCCCTATCGAAGGTGCCATTCCCCCAATTCCACTATTTTGATTAGTTCTTGGAAGGGGTACAAAATCTGGCTTAGCAGGTTTTTTATGGGTTTCTTTATATGCTTCAGCTTCCATGCTCTCGAAATATTTATTTGGAAAGTTTTCTTCAATATCATTGTTTTGATTATCATTGCCTGCAGCGTGCACCAACAAAACTCCTTTGGTTTCTGCATATTTCACCGCTTCATCAACAATCTTTTTGTCCCATTTGTAGGATTTTCCGAAGCTCATGTTAATTACCTTGGCGCCATTATCTACCGCATACCTGATTCCATTAGCCACATCCTTATCACGCTCATCTCCAGTAGGCACCACTCTAATAGCCATAATACTTACACTATTTGCCACCCCCATAATGCCCAAAGAATTTGAACGATCGGCACCAATAATTCCCGATACATGTGTGCCATGAAAGGCATCTGGTCCCTTTACATCGCTATTGCCATAATTTCGTTGATTGGCATTGGTGTAATCATCACCAACCAATTCAGAACGCATATCGTATTTAGGATTTAAATTGTACTTAAGCATAGCATCATATTGCTTATAGCCATCCTTAATACTTTTATAAAATTTCTCAAAACTCCCGTCTTCTTTTGAGCCTTTTCTGATAATCGTCTTCACTTGTTCCTCCGTTTCATCATCAGCTTTATATTTCTCAATGTCTTCGTAGGATGGAATTTTCTTATTATTTACTATTGATACGGAATCCAGTACTTTATTAATAGCCAACAAAACAGAAAAAGTATTGCTGGCATCCTCATATTTTTTACCGAAATCGCCAACCATTTTTTTATACAACTTATATTCTTCTTTTTGTGCGCTATCTAAAGGAGTAAGATTGGTTGTAGATTGGTATTTTGGAGTATAAATTCTTAAGAGTCTTACGAGTTCTAAATTATCAAATTCTAGGTTACCCTTTTTAGATCCTATAAAATTCCACCCATGAATATCATCAACATATCCATTTCCATCATCATCAATACCATTATTGGGAATCTCTTTTTTGTTCGTCCACAAAACACTTTTTAAATCGGGATGATTCGTATCAACCCCACCATCAATAACAGCGACGATAATATTTTGCTTAACTTTTTTATCTTTTAATAACTTACTATATGCTTTTTCAGCACTGATACCAAAATAGCCACTTTCAGTCAAATCCAAATTGTACCAATTGGCAGGAAGCTTTACGTCCTTAGATTGACCAAAAACATTTGCAGCGAAAACGCAAAAAAAAATGAATAAAACTAATTTGGATATATTATTCATGATAAACAAGGTGTACGTAATATTACAATAATACGGTTTTATTGCCTTGGGGGCTATACATTTTACATTTTTTAACAGATTTCAATATAGTATTTGAAAATGATTGTTAGCATTTCATTTCTCCTTCAATCCCGCTGTCCCTTCAATCTTTTTGTTTTGGGGTATATCGGCTTTTAGCGGTAGCGGTACAAAAAGGATTTTCGTACCATCAGGTTTATCAAACTTAAGATAGGTGTTTCATCGGTCGGACTTGTCTTCCTACAGGTATTCCAAAACCGGGTACCCAGCTATATGACCTATATTCCTATATGGTTCAACAAGTCCAGGCAGTTCTGTAATTACTTAGAGACAGTTGCTCTCTGTTCCCTACCCTTTATTCTTTTTCTCCCCCTGAATTACAGAACCGTTTTAAACGAAGAAACCCCATCAGCTGTTGCTGACGGGGTTCTCGCTAATGCCCTTTTGGGGCTTTAAGATTTGGCACCGACCTACTCTCCCACGTGTTACCGCAGTACCATCGGCTCTGGTGGGCTTAACTTCTCTGTTCGGAATGGGAAGAGGTGGACACCACCGATATAGGCACCTAAATGTTTTTAAATAGTATGTGGTATTTAGCCGTTGGTATTTAGATATCTAATCTATCTACCAAGTACTCAGTACCAACTACTAAATGACATATTATTGAAAGAAGTTATGTTAGAAGAACAAACAACAGTCTGTTTGCTTTGAAAGCTTCGGATGATTAGTACTACTCGACTGTGCTGTCGCCAGCTTTACATCTGTAGCCTATCAACGTAGTAGTCTTCTACGGTCCTATATGGAATTCTCATCTCGTGGCTAGTTTCGCACTTAGATGCTTTCAGCGCTTATCTATTCCCAGCGTAGCTACTCTGCAATGCCCCTGGCGGAACAACAGATTCACTAGAGGCTAGTCCAACCCGGTCCTCTCGTACTAAGGTCAGCCCCACTCAAAATTCCTACGCCCACAACAGATAGGGACCGAACTGTCTCGCGACGTTCTGAACCCAGCTCGCGTGCCACTTTAATCGGCGAACAGCCGAACCCTTGGGACCTTCTCCAGCCCCAGGATGTGACGAGCCGACATCGAGGTGCCAAACCTCCCCGTCGATATGAGCTCTTGGGGGAGATCAGCCTGTTATCCCCAGCGTACCTTTTATCCTTTGAGCGATGGCCCTTCCATGCAGAACCACCGGATCACTATATCCGTCTTTCGACCCTGATCGACCTGTATGTCTCACAGTCAAGCAAGCTTATGCTATTGCACTCCGCGTACGGTTACCAAGCGTACTGAGCTTACCTTTGAAAGCCTCCGTTACCTTTTTGGAGGCGACCACCCCAGTCAAACTACCCATCAAACAATGTCTCCCGCTAGGCGGGATTAGACACCGAATACAGAAAGGGTGGTATTTCAACGTTGGCTCCACGACGCCTAGCGACGCCGCTTCAAAGCCTCCCACCTATCCTACACATCCTGTATCCAATGTCAATGTTAAATTGTAGTGAAGGTGCATGGGGTCTTTCCGTCCCGTTGCGGGTACCCGGCGTCTTCACCGGGACCACAATTTCACCGAGCTCATGGCTGAGACAGCGCCCAGATCGTTACACCATTCGTGCAGGTCGGAACTTACCCGACAAGGAATTTCGCTACCTTAGGACCGTTATAGTTACGGCCGCCGTTTACTGGGGCTTCGATTCAATGCTTCTCCTTGCGGATGACATCCCCTCTTAACCTTCCAGCACCGGGCAGGTGTCAGGCCTTATACCTCATCTTTCGATTTTGCAAAGCCATGTGTTTTTGTTAAACAGTCGCCTGGGCCTTTTCACTGCGGCTGACATTGCTGCCAGCGCCCCTTCTCCCGAAGTTACAGGGCCATTTTGCCGAGTTCCTTAGCCATGATTCACTCGAGCACCTTAGAATCCTCTTCCCGGATACCTGTGTCGGTTTGCGGTACGGGTTTTTATAACCTGAAGCTTAGCGGTTTTTCTTGGAAGTCTGATTACCTGCGCTATCCACTCACCCGAAGGCTTGCGGTACTATCGACTTTCAGCTAGATCGGCGGATTTGCCTACCGTTCCATTACCTACTGTCTTTAACGATCTATTCCGTCAGATCGCGGCAGTGTCACTACTCCGTCCCCACATCGCAGTTATAAAAAGTACTGGAATATTAACCAGTTGTCCATCGAATTTCCCCTTCGGGTTCTCCTTAGGTCCCGACTGACCCTGATCCGATTAGCGTTGATCAGGAAACCTTATCCTTTCGGTGGGCGGGTTTCTCTCCCGCCTTATCGTTACTTATGCCTACATTTGCTTTTCTAGAAGCTCCAGCACCCATTACCAGATACCTTCGCTGCCGCTAGAATGCTCCCCTACCGATATATTTCAATCCCATAGCTTCGGTGTACAATTTAATGCCCGTTTATTATCCATGCCCGATCGCTCGACTAGTGAGCTGTTACGCACTCTTTAAATGAATGGCTGCTTCCAAGCCAACATCCTAGCTGTCTGTGCAATCGGACCTCGTTAGTTCAACTTAACTGTAACTTGGGGACCTTAGCTGATGGTCTGGGTTCTTTCCCTCTCGGCGCGTGACCTTAGCACCCCGCGCCTCACTGCAGATCATATTTCATAGCATTCGGAGTTTGTCTGGATTTGGTAGGATTTGACTCCCCCGCACCCAATCAGTAGCTCTACCTCTATGAAACTTAATATCCACGCTGTTCCTAAAAACATTTCGGGGAGTACGAGCTATTTCCCAGTTTGATTAGCCTTTCACCCCTACCCACAGATCATCCGGAAACTTTTCAACGTTTATCGGTTCGGTCCTCCAGTACGTGTTACCGCACCTTCAACCTGTCCATGGGTAGATCACAAGGTTTCGCGTCTACCCCCTCTGACTATACGCCCTATTCAGACTCGCTTTCGCTTCGGATCCGTGCCTGAAGCACTTAACCTTGCCAGAGAGGAGTAACTCGTAGGCTCATTATGCAAAAGGCACGCCGTCACACCACTTGGATGCTCCGACCGCTTGTAAGTACACGGTTTCAGGTTCTATTTCACTCCCCTGTTCGGGGTTCTTTTCACCTTTCCCTCACGGTACTGGTTCACTATCGGTCTCTCAGGAGTATTTAGCCTTACCGGATGGTGCCGGCAGATTCCCACAAGGCGTCTCCGACCTCGCGGTACTCAGGATACTGCTAGACTAGCATTCTATACGTGTACCGGGCTATCACCGTGTATCGCTGGGCTTCCCATCCCATTCCACTTCTGTTTGCTAATGCCACGTTGCAGTCCTACAACCCCACCTATGCCGTAACATGGATGGTTTGGGCTCTTTCCCTTTCGCTCGCCACTACTCAGGAAATCATTGTTATTTTCTCTTCCTCTGCTTACTTAGATGTTTCAGTTCGGCAGGTTTGCTCATTATATGTGACTGGTCTTCAACCAGCCGGGTTGCCCCATTCGGAAATCTTCGGATCAATTCCTATTTGCAAATACCCGAAGCTTATCGCAGCTTATCACGTCCTTCATCGCCTCTGAGAGCCAAGGCATCCCCCGTGTACTCTTTATTACTTTCTTCTACTCATATGCCTTTTGCGCCATATGGTATGCTTTTTTTGCTCTTGTTATGATGTCTCATGCTTATCGGTCTCTTGCGATTCCTTTAAGCGAGCACAAACACAACAGTCGCCTATTGTTGTTTGCTCTTCTTTTTTAACTTCTTCCAATATGTCAAAGAACTTTACCAAGGCTGAAGATCGAAGGTATAAAGGTTTAGGATTTCATCGTCCTATACCTAAGCTCCGTTTCAGCTTCGTTAGTCAAAAACTGCGGTCTCGAACCGTTTCTTGTAGTCCTTAGTACTCAGTATATAGTACTTAGATTATCACAAGTGCCCCATGGCGTTTCTTTTCTTTCTTTCAATCTGTCAATGATGACCACCGATCCCGGTGATGTGTTTTCTTACTGTGGAGAATAACGGAGTCGAACCGTTGACCTCCTGCGTGCAAGGCAGGCGCTCTAGCCAGCTGAGCTAATCCCCCAGGATTATTAAAGTAGTCCCGTCCAGATTTGAACTGGAGACCCCTACATTATCAGTGTAGTGCTCTAACCAGGCTGAGCTACGGGACTGTGCTTTTCGGTGTGGCATTCTTTGCGGTTAGTATATTACCGCTACCGCTCCATTTGCTTTACCTAGCTTTCGTTCCGATGTCTTTTGGTTACCAGACAACCGTCATTTCTTCTGGGTGTTTTCTTTTTTGTTTCTCTTGTTTTGAAATATCATGTTGCGCAGTGAGTAGTCAACTCCACTCCAGAAAGGAGGTATTCCAGCCGCACCTTCCGGTACGGCTACCTTGTTACGACTTAGCCCCAGTTATCGGTTTTACCCTAGGACGCTCCTTTCGGTTACATACTTTAGGTACCCCCAACTTCCATGGCTTGACGGGCGGTGTGTACAAGGCCCGGGAACGTATTCACCGCGTCATTGCTGATACGCGATTACTAGCGAATCCAACTTCATGGGGTCGAGTTGCAGACCCCAATCCGAACTGTGAATGGCTTTGTGAGATTCGCATCATATTGCTATGTAGCTGCCCTCTGTACCATCCATTGTAGCACGTGTGTAGCCCCGGACGTAAGGGCCATGATGACTTGACGTCGTCCCCTCCTTCCTCTCTGTTTGCACAGGCAGTCTGTTTAGAGTCCCCACCATAACGTGCTGGCAACTAAACATAGGGGTTGCGCTCGTTGCGGGACTTAACCCAACACCTCACGGCACGAGCTGACGACAGCCATGCAGCACCTAGTTTCGTGTGATTGCTCACTGATCCATCTCTGGATCATTCACTAACTTTCAAGCCCGGGTAAGGTTCCTCGCGTATCATCGAATTAAACCACATGCTCCTCCGCTTGTGCGGGCCCCCGTCAATTCCTTTGAGTTTCACTCTTGCGAGCGTACTCCCCAGGTGGAACACTTAACGCTTTCGCTTAGCCGCTGACTGTGTATCGCCAACAGCGAGTGTTCATCGTTTAGGGCGTGGACTACCAGGGTATCTAATCCTGTTTGATCCCCACGCTTTCGTGCCTCAGCGTCAATAAGACCATAGTAAGCTGCCTTCGCAATCGGTGTTCTGAGACATATCTATGCATTTCACCGCTACTTGTCTCATTCCGCCTACCTCTAGTCCATTCAAGCCCATCAGTATCAAGGGCACTGCGATAGTTGAGCTACCGTCTTTCACCCCTGACTTAACAGGCCGCCTACGCACCCTTTAAACCCAATAAATCCGGATAACGCTTGGATCCTCCGTATTACCGCGGCTGCTGGCACGGAGTTAGCCGATCCTTATTCCTTCGGTACATTCAGCTATTTACACGTAAATAGGTTTATTCCCGAATAAAAGCAGTTTACAACCCATAGGGCAGTCTTCCTGCACGCGGCATGGCTGGTTCAGAGTTGCCTCCATTGACCAATATTCCTTACTGCTGCCTCCCGTAGGAGTCTGGTCCGTGTCTCAGTACCAGTGTGGGGGGCCATCCTCTCAGATCCCCTAGTCATCGTCGCCTTGGTGGGCCGTTACCCCGCCAACTAGCTAATGACACGCATGCCCATCTCCATCCCATAAATGTTTGATCATTGGATAATGCCATCCTGTGATTTTATGCGGTATTAATCCGGATTTCTCCGGGCTATCCCCCAGATGAAGGTAGGTTGCATACGCGTTACGCACCCGTGCGCCGGTCTCAAAGAAGCAAGCCTCTTCTACCCCTCGACTTGCATGTATTAGGCCTGCCGCTAGCGTTCATCCTGAGCCAGGATCAAACTCTCCATTGTAAAATGTGTTGTAAGATTCTGACCAGTTTTAACTATCGTTAAAAATAGTCTTCTTTTGTTTTGTCCGTTGGACATTGACTTTAAAATGTAATAAGGAACTCTGTACTTGAATTCGTACTTCATTACCCCACTACGCATCATTGACATCTCTTTTAAGAACTTATCGACAATCGCCTCACGGCCTGTCTCTATATATCTGCTCGCTTCATCTGGGCATGAGTCTTGATCGTCTCTTCCCTGTTTCCGCTCGTTTCAATCTTTTTGTTTCTGGTCTTCCGCGACATCCGCCGCTCGACTTTTTTCCTTTCCTTTCGGTTGGGAGTGCAAAGGTAGAAAACTTTTTCGGACTTCCAAATAAAATAATCTTTATTTTTTCGTTCCCGTTTTCTTTCTGCTTTTCAATATGCCGCTTTTTCAGGCGGCTTCCCGTTCCTTCCGAACCGGGCTGCAAAGGTAGCGATCTTTTTCTTTTCCGCAAATTTATTTTAAAATAAATTCTTGGCCTTTTTCTCCTCTCACATTCCCCAGATCCATCTTTTCACTGCAACCGTTTCCTCCGAAGCGGGATGCAAAAATAGAAAAAATTCCGCTCCCAGCAAATACTACACACCCTTTTTTTTGATCTTTATTGTAAAAGCCTGTTTTTCAAGCGGAAAATTTTTCGAGAACAGCAAAACAAATAGGGCAATCGGGTGTATGCTTCGGAAAATCACATCCGCAGGACGCTGGCTGAGCTAGCGGGAGCAGGAAACAAAGGAAAGGCTTATGCTGCAAAGCGTGAGCTTTCTTGGGTTTTTGAACCATATAGAGATATAGAAAATATAGGTTTTACAGCCCAAAGGTTGTTTTGGCTTCAGCGGCCGCTGTGATTTTGGCCTTCACCATGCGCTTTTTGTTTTTATGAACCATATAGATATATAGGACATATAGACTGAAAGTATATTGGTTACTTAGCTAGTAAGTCAGAGCGGAAAGGGGTTCGGTATCGAGGTTTTTGGTTTGTTGGACGGGTAGAATGTTGTTATATCTAACGGATGTCTCTACCAGAACCGATCTCAACGGAAAATCAATGATTGATAATTGTAGCAAACAAGTTCAGTGCCTAATTCTGGAGACAAAAAGTTAAAGCAGAGGTTTGGCTAAAGTTCGACAATGCAAATAGCGCTTTCTAAATCAATATTGACCCGTACTTAGCATCACTAATGTGCAAGCTCTAACCGGTTCAATTCCATGCTGATCTAATAACTTTTCAAGTTCAAAGTTTTCAGTGCCAGGATTAAAAATCACCCGCTTTGGCTTGGTGTCTAGTATATAATCATGATACTGAGGCTGCAAGGCTGGTCCAATATAAAGTGTAACAGTGTCAATATCGTCATGGATTACTCCGGGCTTTTCGATCTCGATGCCAGCAACTTCACCTTTTTTGATGCCAACATTTACAAAATCGTGATTGAAGCGCTTTAACATATGAGCGGCTTTATAAGCATATCTAGATGGATCTGGTGAAGCTCCTATTATTAATGTCTTTTTCATTTCTTAAAGTTAAGCATTATTGAATTTTGATAATAGCGCAATTTGGCCAGCATGATAAGCGTGGTGTTGTATCAAGCCATTTAACAACTCTGCATTGGTTATTGCTGAACCTGAAATTGGAATGATTTCATTTAATGTTTCTAAATCCCATTGACTATCTGAAAATTCAGTGCATTGCCTGATAAGTTCTTCATTGGCTACCTTGAAATCAAAAATAATTCTCTCCCACGCTTGAGCAGATTTTGCTTCCGGAATTGGCCAATCTCCTTTTATTGGTTCACCCGAGGGTGCGCCCATCAACCTTGAAGTCACTTCTTCTGTCCAAGAGGTAAGGTGGAGTGCAATTTCTGCAATAGAATGTGCTCCAGGAATGAAATGTTCGAAGGCATTTTCTGCCAGAACATTATTTAAAATCTGCATGGAATGATTACCATGCCAAGCATCGCCATTAAAGGCTTTTTGCATTTCGTTTAAAATATTCAGCATATTTAAACAACAAGCCTAGGATTATAATGTTTTATAGCGATTTTAGGATTGCATTGGCACAATTAATTCCATCAATAGCAGCTGAAACAATTCCGCCAGCATACCCTGCACCTTCTGCGCAAGGATACAAGCCCTTAATCTGGGGATGCTGATAAGATTCTTTATCTCGTGGAATACGAACGGGAGAAGAGGTTCGGCTTTCTACACCAACCAAGATTGCCTCATTTGTATAATACCCTTTCATTTTTTTTCCAAACAAGGGCAGTGCTGCTTTTAAACTCTCGGATACGAATTGGGGGAGAATATTATCTAACATTACGCTTTTGGTACCTGGCAGATAAGAATTTCTAGGCAAATCTATCGATAGCTTGTTATTGACAAAATCTATCAGGCGTTGGGCCGGAGCTACCAAATTTCCACCGCCAGCTTCGAAAGCAAGCTTTTCTATTTCCGATTGAAAGTTTAGCATTCTCAGCGGATCATAACCCTGAACATCATCTAAAGTAACCTGAACAACGGTGCCAGAATTTGCAAAAGGATTATTCCTTTTTGAAGGCGACCAGCCGTTTACCACGATCTCATTTTCGCCCGTAGCACAAGGTGCTATAATGCCGCCGGGACACATACAAAATGAAAACACTCCGCGTGCCCCCACCTGCTCTACCAAGCTATAATAAGCAGGCGGTAAAAATTCAGACCGTATATCGCAATGATATTGGGCTGCATCGATAATTTCCTGAGGGTGTTCAATTCTTACTCCTAATGCAAATGGCTTTGCTTCGATTAGAATATTCTTTCTATGCAATAATTCATATACATCTCTTGCGGAGTGACCAGTGGCAAGAATGAGATGGTCTGCATAGATCTTATCTTCAAAATTTACCTCAATGCCTTTTACTTTACCAAATTCGGTAATGATGTCTGTCATCTGTGTATCGAAGAAAACTTCTCCACCGGCATTTAATATGGTATCCTTTATTGCAGTAATAATGTGTGGCAACTTGTTTGTACCAATGTGCGGCCGAGCATCTATCGTAATATCCTTCTCAGCACCGTGATCAACAAAAACCTGTAATACTTTATTTATATCCCCCCTTTTATTGGAGCGTGTATAAAGTTTCCCATCAGAATAGGTACCGGCGCCGCCTTCTCCATAACAATAATTTGATTCGGTATTGACCAGACCTTGTTTATTTATAGCTGCTAAATCTCTGCGGCGCTGCTTCACATCTTTTCCACGCTCAATGATGATGGGTTTTAAACCATTCTCAATACATTGTAATGCGGCAAATAATCCTGCAGGCCCGGCCCCAATAATTAATACAGGTTTTGCATCACTAACATTTTGATAAGTGACCACCGAGATATCTATTGCAGGTTCTTCATCAATAAAAACCCTTACTTGCAGGCGAAAAATAACCTTTCTGGAACGGGCATCAATAGAACGTTTCAAAATCTCGAAAGCCTTGATTCGGTTTTCCGGCAATTTTAAGGATTCTGAAAGCTTGGTTTTGATGATTTCATCCTGATCGAGCTGATGAGGAAGAAGCGTAATTTCGATGTCTTTTTGCATATATCATTGCTCAGGTATTTATCCCAAGAAAGTACAAAAATACAAAATCGGAGCAATAAATAGTATTTAACTGATTGTGCTGTTAAATTATCATATGGTTAGAGTTTTTAGTGATGCTAAAAGCTGTTATTATGACAGTTTGTAACAAAGGCATACAATTTGATATCTAATTTGTAAATTGAATAAAATTTAATTGGAACAAAGACAAAAAACATAAATATGAAAAAATTAGTATTTGGAATTATTGCTGCTGTAATTGCGGTAAGCACTTTAAGCTCATGCGGATACAATAGTATGGTGAGCCTGGACGAGAATGTGAAATCGAAATGGGGAACGGTACAAACACAATATCAAAGAAGAGCGGATTTGATTCCGAACCTGGTAGCGACTGTTAAAGGTGCAGCAAAATTTGAACAGGGAACATTGACGGCAGTTACCGAAGCAAGAGCAAAGGCAACTCAGATGACTGTTAAAGCAGATGATTTGACTCCTGAAAATATTCAAAAATATCAAGCCGCACAAGGCCAGTTAAGTCAGGCTTTGGGTAAGTTACTATCCATCACGGAAAACTATCCAGAACTTAGGGCTACCCAGCAGTTTAGTGATCTATCTGCCCAATTGGAAAGTACCGAAAACAGGATTACTGTAGCACGTAAAGATTTTAATGATGCTGTTCAGCAATATAATGGTAAGATCAGATCTTTTCCTACTAATTTAACAGCAGGGATGTTTGGATTTAAACCTAAAGGTTATTTTGAAGCGGATGCCACTGCAAAAGATGCACCAAAGGTAGAATTCTAACTATTGAACGATAACATTTCGGGGTAATACGTGTTTAACTGTTTTAACATGTATTACCCTTTTTTACTTCTAAAACTAAAGACATGTCGTTATTTTCAGAGTTGGAACAAGACAAAATTGCAAAGGCCATTACCGATGCCGAAAAAGCAACCACGGGTGAAATCAGGATTGCGATAGAAAAGCACTGCCCCGATGATCCTTTTACCAGAGCTACACAGTATTTCTCTGACTTGGATATGGATAAAACATCGCGAAGAAATGGCGTTTTGATTTACCTGGCGCATGTTGATCATAAATTTGCCATCATCGGTGACTCAGGGATTAATACTCTGGTACCGGAAAATTTCTGGGAAACTACTAAAATTGCCATGACTGCCCATTTTGCCAAAGGCGATTTAGCCGATGGAATAATTGCAGGAGTAGCTTTGGCTGGAGAAAAACTAGCATTATTTTTTCCTCCTCAAAATGGAGATATAAATGAATTGCCAAATGATATTGTTTACATGGACGACAAAAAAAATAAATAAGAGATGAGAAAAATATTCCTTTTATTCTTATTTATCTTCACGGCAAGCATTGGCTTTGGCCAAGATTTTCCCGAAAAACCATCTACTCTGGTTAATGATTATGCAGGTGTGCTTTCTATTGAACAAAGAGCATCCCTCGAGAAAAAGCTTGTAGCATTTGATGATTCTTCCTCCACGCAAATAGCGATTGCGGTATTGAAATCGGTTGGGGATTATGATATTAACGAATATGCTGTAGAACTCGGTAGAAAATGGGGCGTGGGCCAGGGAGGTAAAAATAACGGAATCATGATTGTAGTGGCGGTTGGAGATCGGAAAATCTCTATTCAAACTGGCTACGGCGTAGAAGGTGCTTTACCTGATGTTTACGCAAAGCGAATTATAGATGAAGATATTAAGCCAAATTTTAGAACCGGTGATTACTATACGGGATTAGACCAGGCAACCACAGAAATAATTAAGTATACTAAAGGCGAATATAAGAATGATAAACCTCGAACATCGAATGCCTCAAAAAAAGGCGGCGTTGGTAGTATTGCTGTAATTATCATTATTGTTATTGTAGTGATTATCATCATGCGTAAAGGTGGTGGAGGAGGCGGCAGCGAAATTATTGGTGGCCGTGGTGCTTCAAATGCGCTTTTTTGGGCTATGCTTTTCGGAAGTGGAAGTGGCCGCGGTAGCGGAAGCAGCTGGGGTAGCGGTGGCTTTGGAGGAGGTTCTTCTGGAGGTGGCGGTGGATTTGGTGGCTTCGGCGGTGGAAGTTTTGGCGGTGGCGGATCAAGTGGCAGCTGGTAGAACCGAGTTATAAGTAATAGGTAATAGGTTTGGAATACTCACCTAACTATTTGTTAATAGCGCCTATTTACTTTGAAGCAAAAAACATTAAAACTAAATGTATAGAAAAGACTTAATCACCGCGGAGATCCAAAAGCTTGCTGAAGTTTTAGCCCGGATTATGGGGCTGAAACTAGAAGGTAAACTTCGAGATGCTCAGGCAATGTTTGACGAAACAATGGAAAAAAGTTTCACTTTAGCACCCGCAAGCTTAGAAGATACCGATCTAGCTATTTTCAAAACCTGGCTTGAATCTGCAAATCTGTCTCCCGAGAAGCTTGATTCGCTAAGTGAATTTTTATACTATGAACTGGGGGTAAGCGCTGAACGAAACAAGCTAATCGCCCCTAAACTAAATATGATCTATAATTATTTATCAGATAAACATAAGGTTGTACATTTGGTTAATCTGCATCGACAGAAAACGATTCAGCAATATATTTAATTTACGATTTCAGATTAAGAAATATGACCAAAATTGAAAAGTGGCGAAAGCTTGCTTCTAAATATTTAGTGAAAGAAAAGTGGGCTACGCTAAGAGTAGACGAAGTGATGCTTCCTAACGGGACTGTTAAAGATGATTATTTCGTACTCGAATATCCTGATTGGGCCACTGCGATCGCCTTAACGGAAGAAGGCAAAATGATATTGGTTCGGCAATACCGCCATGCTGCTGATATCGTTTCTTTGGAAGTTCCTGGCGGTGTAATAGATGGAGATGAAGGTCCGGAGGCAGGTGTAAAGCGGGAGTTATTGGAAGAAACTGGTTACACCTTCAAAACTTGCAAACTGGTTGCCGAGCTCTATCCCAATCCGGCTACAGCAAACAACAGAACATTTACTTATGTATTAACAGGCGGGATTAAAACGCATGAACAACATTTAGATGAACACGAAATTCTAAGCGTTGAAGAATATACCATTGATGAAGTAAAACTATTACTTAAAGAAAATAAGATTGCCCAATGTATACACGTGGCCGCATTGCATTATGGTTAGCTGCGCTAGAGGACATGAAAGAAGTATAAAACTCTTTTCACCCTTGCCCTATTTGGGAACGTAGCACTCGACGAGTACAAAAAAAGGTCCTGATTTGAATTCAAATCAGGACCTTTTTTGTGATAATAGCTATCAAATATATTTAATAAATCATCTTCCTTAAAACCTGATTAGCTCATTTTCAATTTCTTTTGGATATCATGAACATAAGCTTTAAATTTCTTATCCGTATCGATTAAATCTTCTACCGTTTGGCAAGCATAAATTACCGTACTATGATCGCGGCCACCAAAGAAAGCACCAATAGTTTTTAGTGATGATTTGGTATGGCTCTTTGAAAGATACATTGAAATTTGGCGGGCCTGTACAATTTCCCGTTTCCGGGTTTGCGACTTTACCATATCAACCGGAACCTCAAAATATTCGCAAACCAATTTCTGGATATATTCCATTGAAATTTCTTTCGATGTATTTTTAATAAAGTTCTTCAACATTTGTTTAGCTAACGCTAAATCGATCTCTTTCTTATTCAACGTTGCTTGGGCAAGTAAAGAAACCATAGCACCTTCCAGCTCACGAACATTATTATCAATGTTATGCGCAACGTATTCAACTACCTCACCAGGCAATTCAATTCCATCTGCATACATTTTCTTTCTTAAGATGGCAATACGCGTTTCCAAATCAGGGATTTGCAAATCGGCAGATAGACCCCATTTGAAACGACTTAAAAGGCGTTCTTCCAAGCCAGCTAAATCTTTTGGTGCTTTATCTGAAGTTAAGATCACTTGCTTACCAGATTGGTGCAGATGATTAAAAATATGGAAGAAAATATCTTGAGTCTTCTCCTTACCGGCAAAATTGTGTACATCATCCATGATGATTACATCCATTGCCTGATAGAAATTCACAAAATCGTTAATAGTATTGTTCTTTAATGAATCTACAAACTGCTGGCAAAATTTCTCACAGCTCACATAAATCACCAGTTTATCTGGCATGCTGCGTTTAATTTCATTACCAATTGCTTGCGCTAAGTGAGTTTTACCCAAACCAACCCCACCATAAATCATCAATGGGTTGAATGAAGTTCCACCTGGTTTTGCCGCTACGGCATATCCTGCAGAGCGAGCTAAACGGTTGCAATCGCCCTCTATATAATTTTCAAAAGTATAATTGGAATTTAATTGTGGATCAACATTTAATTTTTTTAATCCAGGGATGATGAAAGGGTTTTTGATGTCCTTATTTATTGAAACTGGGATTGGCATCGATTGCACTTTTGCCTCTGCCCCATTTCCATTTGATGGCATGTTTGTGGTATATGGACTACCACTGTTCGATGATTTATCAACAACGATATTATATTCCAACCGGCCATCCTCTCCAAGTTGTTTTTTTACTGTTTTACGTAGTAAGCCTACATAATGTTCTTCAAGCCATTCGTAAAAGAACAAACTTGGTACTTGTATGGTTAAAACCTTACCTTCCAATTTAAGGGCTGTGATAGGCTCGAACCAGGTTTTGAAACTTTGGTTCGGGATGTTATCCTTAATAATTTGAAGACAGTTCTTCCACACTTCTGTACAAGTTTTTTCCATTGCGATTTTTATAATTTATTGGTTTACAGTACCGATTCGAATTAAAAGGATGGTCCGTTTCGGGACTACGAATATTGAGAAAATTATCAACATTTTAAACAAAAATCTCAAATAAATCGTAACGTACTGATAAGGAATATGGTAGCTTGCTTAACCTCAATTTTTTGTGTTGATAACTATTTATTAACACCGGTTTTCCACATTTCCCTTCATTTAACGCCAATATCCGAACCTTATTTGAATCTCCCTCACAGAAGCAAAATCCAAGCCACTACACCATTTTGTTGGGGTATTTGTTAGAGTTTTTGTTTTGGAAAAACCAAAGAACTGACTATCAAAGCAATTACTTTAAAGCAGATAAAATGGTGTTAAAATTTTCCCGTTGAAACGGGATACATTGTGGTAAGATTTCCCCTTTTTACATCCTGAGTAGACTAGATTTATATTTAATGTCTGAGCCAGTTTAGTTTTAGAATATGTCGTTGTGCTTGTAGCCTAATAACTTTATAACAGAAAACATACGACTGGACTGGAAGCGCTTATTATATGAAAAGCTCTAGGCTAAAAATGAAGTATCAGTTGTTAATACTCTCCAAATACTTTACGCAATACGTTGGCAATTTCGCCTAGTGTTGCATATTTCTCTACGGCATCAATAATCAGCGGCATCAAATTTTTAGTACCGATTGCTGCTTTCTCCAATGCATTGAGTGCTTCCATTACTTCAACGTTGTTACGTTCGCTTTTTAAGCGGTGAAGTTTTTCGGTTTGCAACACGCGGATAGAATCATCGATATTAAAAACCTCTGTTAAACCCTCCTCTTGTTGGGTAAATTTGTTTACGCCCACCGAAATCCGCTCACCTGTTTCAATTTCTTTTTGATATTGATAAGATGCACTGGCAATCTCATTTTGCATGTAATCACTTTCTATGGCATTTACCGAACCTCCCATCGCATCGATCTTATCAATATAAGCCCAGGCCGCGGCTTCAACTTCATCAGTTAGATTTTCGATAAAGAATGAGCCCGCTAAAGGGTCGACTGTATCGGTTACGCCACTTTCAAATGCTATAATTTGCTGTGTACGCAAAGCGATTTTTGCCGCAGCTTCGGTGGGTAAGGAAAGCGCTTCATCATAGCCATTGGTATGGAGCGACTGCGTTCCGCCTAATACCGCAGCCATGGCTTGGTTGGTTACCCTGATTACATTGTTGAGTGGCTGCTGCGCAGTTAGCGTTGAGCCACCCGTTTGAGTATGAAAACGCAACATTTGAGCCTTTTCATCAGTAGCACCCAGGTCTTTCGTTATCTTTGCCCACATTCTTCGGGCTGCCCTAAACTTGGCAATCTCTTCAAAGAAGTTATTATGGCAATTAAAGAAAAACGACAAACGTTTTGCAAATACATTAATATCCAAACCCTTATCTATCGCAGCTTTCAAATAGGTTTTTCCGTTAGCCAGAGTAAATGCCAGCTCTTGCACCGCAGAAGATCCCGCTTCGCGGATATGGTAACCAGAGATAGAAATGGTATTCCATTTTGGTACTTCTTTACTGCAAAACTCAAAAATATCGGTAATTAACCTCATTGATGGTTTTGGAGGATAGATATACGTTCCTCTTGCGGCGTATTCTTTTAAAATATCGTTTTGGATGGTACCCGATATCTGTTTCAAATCTGCTCCCTGTTTTTTAGCTAATGCAATGTACATGGCCAATAAAATTGATGCCGTCGCATTGATCGTCATCGAAGTGGTAATGTTTTTCAATTCAATACCATCGAAAAGAATCTCTATATCTTTTAACGAATCGATGGCCACACCTACTTTTCCAACTTCTCCATCTGACATTTCATGATCAGAATCGTAGCCGATTTGCGTAGGTAAATCGAATGCTACCGACAATCCGGTAGTTCCCTGGGCCAATAAATAATGGTAACGTTTATTTGATTCTTCTGCGGTAGAAAACCCCGCATATTGACGCATGGTCCATAACCTTCCGCGATACATATCTTTCTGAATTCCTCGGGTAAAAGGAAATTCACCAGCTTTTTCTTCCATCGGCTTTGCCGAAGTATAAATCTCTTTAATTTCGATGCCCGAAGTGGTAGTATGTTTGTTATCGCTCATATTTGGTTAGTTCAATAGGCCTTGTCGATTTGTGAACTGATCGCTACTTGTAATATCACTAAATCAATTAATACTTCTTTTTAAATTGATCAACTTTAAAGCCAATCGCTTATTATCAATTTAGAATAGCTTCTGAATATCTTTTTTGATCAACTCTATAGTCAAATCATAAGGATTTTCATCAATACTGGCCATGTGTTGTAAAATCGCTTTACTTAATTCAATACCATTTGCATCAGCAGGTAATCCTTGCACAGCATTATTAATCATAGCGATGGTATCATCCTTAAGTTTTCGTACCACATTCCAGGTTACGCTATCTACATAGAGCTGTTGCGTAATGTTATGTTGATATTCGGACCGCACCTCATTTAAAATTCCGGCTTGTAATGTTCCAATGCCTATCCCTTGTTGATGGAGGCGTACTAACAAATTAGCAGGATTGATGCGATCAGTAAAAATGATCAATCGTTCGTGTGCCTGTAAGCGCAACGGTAATAAATGTGCTCTACTTTCCTTATTAAGTTCAATATTTTTTAAGTTGAAAAAACGTTGTATATCGTTCTTTAAAATATAATAAACCGCCATCAAGGCTAAAAAGATACCTGCAAATAGAATAACTATATCTGTTAAAATCTGTTGAATATTCATACTATTGTTTAAATACGGTAATATTAACCCACCGTTAAAAGCAAAAATGTGCATTATTATTTATATTTGTAACAGATAAAATTTAAATAACATGAGCACAACAGTTGATACATCATTTGCACCAGTTACTTTTTCGGAAGGTGCAGCAAAAGAGTTATATAAATTAAAAGATCAGCAGGAGATTAGTGAGGATTATGGTTTACGTGTAGGCGTTGAAGGTGGTGGCTGCGCTGGAATGAACTACGTTTTAGGCTTCGACCAGAAAAAAGAAGGCGATCAGGAATTTTTTATTGATGGCATTAAGGTTTTTATGAACAAAGCACATCAAATGTACCTGATGGGTATGATGATTGACTGGCAAGATGGTTTAAACTCTCGCGGTTTTACATTCGTTAACCCGAATGCTACAAGCACTTGCGGTTGCGGAACGAGTTTCTCGGCATAAATAAAATATTATTGTAACATATAGTGCGGTCCCTTTGTCTAAACATCGGGACTTTTTTTATTTTTACAGGCTTTGTCCGCCAAACGCTTATCGCAATACTAAATGAACTACAGAGAAAACATCAGACTGGCATTAGAATCTATCAAGGGCAATCGCTTACGCACCATGCTTACTGCCCTAATTATTGCCATAGGTTTAATGGCTCTGGTAGGTATTTTAACCACTCTTGATGCTGTAAAGAAAAGTATGACTGATGCTTTTAGTAGCATGGGTGCCAACTCATTTACAATTAGAAACCGCGGAACAGGAATTAGAATTGGAAACGGAAAAAGACCAAAACCTTTTAAATCTATCCGTTATGAAGATGCCGTTAAATTTAAAAATGGCTTAAATGCCCCGGCTACGGTTGCCGTTAGTGTTTTTGCCAGCGGTGGTTCTACCGTAAAGTATGGTACATTAAAAACAAATCCTAACATTAACGTTCAGGGTATAGATGAGAATGGATTAGCTTCGCAAGGCTTGAGTTTATCAGAAGGTAGAAACTTCGGACTTTCTGAAGTTGCCATGGGAAGCAATGTGTGTATTGTTGGAGGAGAAGTTGTAGAACGACTTTTTAAGGATTCTGATCCGATGGATAAGTTGATCAACGTTGGAAACAATCGTTTTAAAATTATCGGCGTGTTGGCAAAAAAAGGTTCTAGTATGGGGTTTAGCGGAGATAGGGCAGTATATGTTCCTTTGTTAAAAGCCAAACAGATTAATGCCAACGCTAATCCATCTTACACCATCACTGTAATGGTATCTGATAATAATGATCAGGAAAATGTAATTGGCGAATCGACAGCGTTATTTAGAAATATCCGTAAAGTAAAAATTGGCGAGGGCAATAATTTTGAAATTACCAAGAGCGATGCCATTGCGCAAACCTTATTCGAAAACCTGGCTTTTGTTGCCGTTGGCGGCGTAGCGATCGGTATTATTACTTTACTGGGCGCTTCTATTGGTTTGATGAATATTATGCTGGTAAGTGTTACTGAGCGTACACGTGAAATCGGAATCAGAAAAGCCATTGGTGCTAATCCTCAGGTTATTCGCAGACAATTTCTAATTGAGGCTGTGGTAATTTGCCTAATGGGCGGGGTATTAGGTATATTTTTAGGCATTGTTTTAGGAAATGTGATATCATTAGCCATGGGCGGTACCTTCATTATTCCATGGTTTTTCATTATCGGAGGCTTTGCCCTTTGTGTGTTGGTAGGAATCGTTTCCGGATACTATCCAGCAAAAAAAGCCTCGAAATTAGATCCTGTTGAGGCTTTAAGATATGAATAAGCCCCAATTTCGCAAACTGGCTGATTAAATCAACACATTATTTAGCTGATGCTGGCTTAGTAGGCGCTGCATTATTGGAGTAGTCAAGCTATCTTCCAGCGCAGCTGCATGTTTTAAGTGGTGCATGTCGCTTCCAATAAAATCAACCAAATGGTTTTCGGCCATTTCTTCAGCAACTTTTTTGGCACCGGAGCCATAATATCCTGTTAAGGCAATTGAATTCACTTGCAACAAACAACCAGTTTCTTTGATCTGGCTATAATTTTCTAAACTGCCGTAGTAGTATGGATAGCGTTCGGGATGAGCAAGCACCGGTTTATAACCTGCATCTTGCATCATTTTTATCGTGTCGAATAAATTTTGAGGCGCATTGATATAAGAAAGTTCAAAGAGCAAGTAATTGCTACCAAAAGTGAGCACTTCTTTTTGCTTAACTTTCTTCTCTAATGTTTCATCTAGATAATATTCGGCGGCGGCGTCAACCTCCAAATCAAGCTGAATTTCTTGTAAACCTTTCCTTAAAATATCTAAACTGCGATTAATGGTATCAGGCGTATTGCGAAAATAATCGGCCATGATATGTGGGGTGGCAATTAGTTTTTTAAATCCCAATGATTTGAACTTTTTAGCCAGTAGAATCGAATCATTTATGGTTTGTGCACCATCATCTATCCCAGGAATAATATGAGAATGCATATCAGTTCCAATATTTGAAAAGTTAAATTCGGGAACTATTTTTTTCTTCTTAAACAATCCGAACATAGCGATAGATCATGACTTTAACTTAATTCTTTTGGCAAATTTGATGCTTCGGCTGCCGCTGCTAATTTAGAAGAATAGATTTTATCGAGCAAATTATTTAAGCTTTCGCTTAAATCAAACTGCAAATCTTCATGCAGTTTCTTGTACTTATTAATGGTTATTGCAACTGTTTTAATGTAAAACGATGAAAACAAAATCATATAATCGCGATAGCCAAAAATAGATTTTCGGTAATCGAAAGGAACGACATTTAGAATGAAGAGCTTCAGTTCTACTTCTCCGATAGGATCTTTTGTAACCTTATAAAAATGGTTAACCGATGTGATCATTTTTCTCACTTTAACTAAAGCCTCTTTTGCATTGAGTTTTCTAAGTTCAGAAACTTGTTCGCTCACATCGGTTTTTATTTTTTCTTTGCGATCTTCCAGATCACTTTCACTTTCTAAAAGTTTGTAGTGAAGATGTTCTGTGAGCACTTTATCTTTGGCTATTAAACGCAATAAGAGCTTATCTTTTTCTTTGATAGGCAAATCTGTAATTGCCGTTTTTAGATCTTTGTGCTCTGATAATTTCATTTAAAAAGGGTTAGCCTTGATGTATTTTTCCCACTCCCAAGCCGAACGCATCATTTCATTGATATCAAGATTTGCTTTCCAGCCTAATTCATTATTTGATTTTTGCACATCGCCAAAAATCTGTACAATATCACCAGCTCTTCTTGGTCCGATTTTGTAATTAAGTTTTTCTCTGGTAACATTTTCAAAGGCTGAAATAATTTCCAAAACTGATGATCCTTTACCCGTTCCGATATTGAAAACCTCATAATTTGAGTTTGCTTTACCATCTTCGAGACGTTTTATGGCAGCAACGTGAGCTTTGGCTAAATCTACCACGTGAATGTAATCGCGAATGGCAGAACCATCAGGTGTTTCATAGTCATCGCCATATACTGTAATCGGACCACGTTTACCAATAGCCGATTGTGTGATGAAAGGAACCAAATTTGCCGGAACACCATTTGGCAATTCTCCTATCAATGCAGTTTCATGTGCGCCAACCGGATTGAAATAACGCAAAGCAATTACATTTAAATCTGGAGTAACCGCAGCCGTTTCGGCTAAAATTTCTTCGGCAATTTGCTTCGTATTTCCATATGGCGACTCTGCTTTTTTAACCTCAGCAGCTTCAGTTACTGGTAGGCTATCTGGCTGACCGTAAACCGTACAAGATGATGAAAATACAAAATCAATTTTTTTATTGAATGATACAAGGAGGTTGATTAGCCCATAAAAATTATTTTTATAATATTTTAAAGGTTTTTCTACCGATTCTCCAACTGCTTTTGAAGCCGCGAAGTGGATAATGCCTGTGATATCGGTATTATTTTCCGCGAAATCCTGTACAGCTTTATCATCCTGAAGATCAATTTCTACAAACTCAAACCACTTACCAGTAATGGCATGCAATTGGGTTAAAATTTTAATGTTCGAGTTCGAAAGATTATCAACGATAATCAC
This sequence comes from Pedobacter sp. AC163, assembly GCF_979258665.1. Classification (NCBI taxonomy): domain Bacteria; kingdom Pseudomonadati; phylum Bacteroidota; class Sphingobacteriia; order Sphingobacteriales; family Sphingobacteriaceae; genus Pedobacter; species Pedobacter sp. AC163. Next base: position 2,263,709 of record NZ_OZ409872.1, read on the forward strand.
TTCATAACCTGCATTATGCAACTCTACTACGGTGTGCGAACCAATATATCCTGTTCCGCCGGTAACTAATATCTTTGACATTTTTAACGGTTAAATGTGGTAAAATCTTTATGATCTATTTTCGCTAAAGCCTCTGGAGGCAATGATTTAAAATATTCGTAGGTAATTTTTAGTCCTTCTGCACGTCCTACTTTTGGCTCCCATCCTAAAATTTCTCTTGCTTTGGTGATATCAGGTCTTCTTTGCTTTGGATCGTCCTGAGGAAGCTCCTTATAAACTATTTTTTGTGATGTTCCTGTAAGCTTGATAATCTCTTCGCAGAACTGTTTGATGGTAATTTCATCTGGATTACCGATATTCATTGGTTGGGCATAATCGCTCATCAACAGGCGGTAAATCCCTTCTATTAAGTCATCAACATAACAAAAAGAACGGGTTTGACTACCATCACCGAAGACAGTTAAATCTTCGCCCCGTAATGCCTGACCAATAAATGCTGGTAAAACCCGACCATCATTTAGTCGCATTCTTGGTCCGTAAGTATTAAATATCCTTACGATTCTGGTTTCTACGCCATGGAAAGTATGGTAAGCCATGGTGATGGCTTCCTGAAAACGCTTTGCTTCATCGTAAACCCCACGAGGACCTACCGGGTTTACATTTCCCCAATATTCTTCGGGCTGTGGGTTTACACTTGGATCACCATAAACTTCGGAAGTTGAAGCAATAAGCATTCGGGCACTTTTGTTTCTGGCCAAGCCTAATAAATTGTGCGTTCCCAATGAACCAACCTTCAACGTTTGAATGGGGATTTTTAAGTAATCAATCGGGCTAGCTGGCGAAGCAAAATGTAAAATATAATCAAGCTTGCCAGGAATGTGCACAAATTTGGATACATCGTGATTGTAAAATTCAAAATTTTCCAGCTTGAACAGATGTTCTATATTTGCCAGATCTCCGGTAATCAAATTATCCATCCCGATCACATGGAAATCTTCTTTTATAAACCTATCGCATAAATGCGAGCCTAAAAAACCTGCTGCGCCGGTGATTAAAATCTTCTTTTTGCCCATGTTAATCTATTAGCTTTCTTCCTATGCTGTTATAATAGTAACCAAGATCGATCATTTTTTGCAAATCGTATAAATTGCGACCATCAAAAACTACTTTACTTTTTAAGGCTTCATCAATTTTATCGAAATCAGGATTTCTAAAAACCGACCATTCTGTAGCAATAAGCAATGCATCTGCATTTTCTAAGGCTTCATATTGGTTTTTAGCATAATTCACTTTATCACCTATGGTATTTTTTACATTCCCCATTGCTTCCGGATCGAAAACCGTTACAGTTGCACCGTTGGCAACCAGTGAATCAATAATATATAAAGCCGGCGCTTCGCGGATATCATCCGTTTCTGGTTTAAAAGCCAGACCCCAAAGAGCAAAATGCTTGCCTTTAATATCGTTTTTGTAATATTTTAACACCTTATCAACTAAGATGGTTTTCTGTCGTTCATTAACCTCCATCACCGATTTTAAAATCTGGAAATCATATTTGTAATCATCCGAAGATTTAACCAGCGCCTGGACATCTTTTGGGAAACAAGAGCCACCATAACCTACACCTGGAAATAAAAAGCGCTTTCCAATCCGGTCATCAGAACCGATTCCTTTTCTAACGGCATCAACATCAGCACCTACTAACTCGCAGAGATTTGCAATTTCGTTCATGAAGGTGATTTTAGTGGCTAAAAAAGAATTTGCAGCATATTTTGTTAATTCAGAAGAACGCTCATCCATAAAAAGAATGGGGTTTCCCTGGCGAACATAAGGACCATAAAGTTCGGCCATTATTTTTTTTGCTTTCTCACTTCTGGTACCAAGCACCACACGGTCTGGCTTCATGAAATCATCAACAGCAACACCCTCTCTTAAAAATTCTGGGTTCGAAACCACATCAACCTCAATACTAGTATTCTCCGTGAAAACCGCTTTTACTTTATCGGCCGTCCCTACCGGAACGGTAGATTTGTTGACAATGATTTTGTACTCTGTGATTAGCTTTGAAATGTCTTTTGCTGCACCTAAAATATAAGATAAATCTGCAGCCCCATCTCCACCCGGAGGCGTTGGCAAAGCCATGAAAATAATTTGAGCATCCTTTATTGCATCGGCCAAAATTGTGGTAAAGGTTAGCCGACCTTGTTCTATGTTTCTATGGAATAATAAATCTAAACCAGGTTCGTAAATGGGAACCTCGCCGTTCTGCATTTTCAGAACTTTATCCTCATTTATATCCACACAAATCACATCGTTTCCTGTCTCGGCTAAACATGTTCCGGTAACCAATCCTACATATCCGGTACCAATAACGGCTATCTTCATATATTTTTAAGCTTTTTAAATATATTCGTTTTATCTTGGCCACGAAGATAGGAATTTACAACAATGCTTTTGCTTTACATATTAGGAATTAGAGTTTACCATGTGATTATTTTGATTTTTTCGCTGTTTAATAGCAAAGCGAAATTATTTATAAAGGGCCGTAAAAACCTTTTTAATGAAATAAAGCAAAAGGTGGATGCTGGAGAAAAACATGTTTGGCTTCACTTCGCTTCATTGGGAGAATTTGAACAAGGAAGGCCAGTATTAGAAAAACTTAAGGTCCTTTTTCCAGCAAAAAAGATTTTAGTAACGTTTTTTTCTCCTTCGGGATATGAGATTAGAAAAAACTATGCGCTTGCAGATGTTTTTTACCTTCCTATCGATACTGCTCATAACGCCAAGCGATTTCTGGACTTGATTAATCCGGAGATGGCTATCTTCACTAAGTATGAATTCTGGCATTTTTATTTCAAAGAATTAAATAACCGCAACATTCCACTCTATGTGATTTCAGGAATTTTTAGACCAAACCAAGTTTTTTTCAAATGGTATGGAAGTTTTTATCGCCAGATTTTAAAAGCAGTTTCCTATTTCTTTGTTCAGAACGAGGAAAGTAAAAAGCTCCTGAGCTCAATTGGATTGGTTAACGCGGTAGTTAGCGGCGACACCCGTTTTGATCGGGTTTATGAAAACGCTAAATCCCCTAGAAAGCTTACAGAAGTAGAAGATTTTATCGGTAATTCACCGACATTAATTTGTGGAAGTACCTGGCCGGAAGACGAAAAATTTTTATCGGCTTTGCCTAAGAAATATCCTGATTGGAAATTTATTATTGCACCACATGAAATTCATGAAAGCCATATTGAAAGTATAGAAAAGCAATTTCCTCTTGGCAGTGTGCGGTTTTCAGTTCTCAATTCTAATAATCAAACGCCAAACGCCGAATACCAAACGCTCATTGTAGACAACATTGGTATGCTTTCTTCTTTGTATCAATACGGGAAATTGGCTTATATTGGTGGTGGTTTTGGAGCTGGAATACATAATACGCTTGAAGCTGCGGCATTCGGTTTACCTGTAATTTTTGGCCCGAAGTACGATAAATTCCAGGAAGCTAAAGATTTGATTGTAATAGGTGCGGCAAAAAGTATTTCTTCTGGTGATGAGTTACTAACTGCATTTGAATCGTTCGCAGCAAACGAAATTGCTCCGATTGCTGCTAAAAAATATGTAGATGACCAAAAGGGGGCAACGGATAAGATTATTTCAATGATTATTTAACCAAACCAGCCTTAACAACATCATCCACAATTTCTGAAACTTCCTGGTCTATAGATACAATAAACACATCCTTTTCATCGGCTTGCGGTTCTTCCAAAGTATCAAACTGGCTTTGCAATAGACTACTTGGCATATATTGGTGAGAGCGTTTTGAAATCCGATCAAAAATTAGCTCATAACTTCCCTTTAAATAAATGAAACCCATTTTCGGATTGGTCGCTCTTAAAATATCACGGTATTTACGTTTCAATGCTGAGCACGCAATAATGCAGGTGGTTCCATGTTCAGCATGATCATGACCAACCTTTGCGATAAGATTTAACCAATCCAACCGATCTTCATCAGTAAGCGGAATGCCGGCAGCCATTTTATCTACATTTCGTTGCGTATGCAAATTATCACCGTCAATAAATTCAGCGTTGAGGTTTGGGGCAAGGGACTTACCAATAACCGTTTTGCCACTACCAGAAACCCCCATTAAAATGATAAATCTTGCCATTCTTTAATTTATTTAACCATCCCGGCAAGTGCCTCGATAAATACCGGACTATCATTTAAACTTTCTACCAACTGAACGTGTTCGCCACCTAAAGCTCTAAATTCTTCATGGTATTCTACTGTAATTTCGTATAGTGTTTCTAAGCAATCGGCTACAAAAGCAGGACTAAAAACAAGTAAACGTTTTTTCCCCTCAGCGGCTAATTTCTTTAAAACATCGGTTGTGTAAGGTTGCACCCAAGGTTCTTTACCTAAACGAGATTGAAAACAAACAGTATATTTTTCTTTTGGTAAGTTCAATTCGGCCGCAATTAGTCGAGCGGTATCATGACCTTGAGCTGAGTAACAAAATTTATTTGTATCGTTTAATGTCTGGCAGCAATCAGCAGTCTTTAAGCAATAGCTTCCGGTATGATCACATTTAAGCAATTGCCTTTCTGGTAATCCATGAAAACTAAATAAAACATGATCATAATTTTCTACCCCATGCTTGCGGGCATTTTCTGCGAACAGTTTAATCATTAACTCATTATCATGAAAGGAGTTAACAAAAGATATTGGCGGTACTGTTTGCCACTTGCTTACCAGCTCCATCACCAATTGGATAACGGAACCAGAACTCGCCGAAGCATATTGAGGAAACATTGGGATCACTTGGATGCTTTCTACCAAACCTGCTTTTAAGTTAGCCAACGCCAAAGCTATGGAAGGACTTTGGTAACGCATAGCCAACTCCACATGATAATCATCACCTAATCTTACTTGCAACATTTTTGCCTGCAAGCGACTATAATACAATAGTGGCGAGCCATTTTCATTCCATATTTCTTTGTATAATTTGGCTGTTTTAGGGCTTCGGAACGGAACAATAATGCCTTTCACCAATAATGTTCTGTTTAATTTAGGAATATCGATTACCCTTTCGTCCATCAAAAACTGATCGAGATATTTTCTCACATCTGCAGTTTGTGGACTATCGGGTGTTCCTAAATTTACCAGTAAAATTCCCTTCTTGCTCATTTAATTCTAGAATATGTTTTGTGCCGCAAATATCGCTTTTTTAGCGTCAAATTTGGTGTAGTAAGTATCAAGATTTGGTAAAAACCCTTTTTAATCTATTTAGTTTTATACAATTGCCACCAAGGCATATGCGGCTTTTGATGATGTTCTAAATGGTAACCAAAAAAATAGCAAGTAATAAAAGCTATAAAATGGTTTTTCTGCAAGGTTGATGCATGATACTCGTTGTCATGTTCGCCCCGGTGAGGCACATAAGTGCCGAAATAGAAAAGCTGAAACGTACTGAGCAATGAGGGTAGCACCCAAAAAAGCAGCAAATTTTCTTGTTTCACCCAGATTTGAAGAACATTAAAAGCGACCGCCATGATTACCAACTGAATAATGGTAACGTAGTTCATCATGAAGCTAAAATACCATCGCCAAAAACCATGAGGTGCAAAATCAGGATCATTGGCCGTGTGAACGTGATTATGATGATTATGGTGTTTCGAATAAAGTTTATTGTAGAAAAAACCTGCGTAAAGAAATACCGATAAATAGCCAAAAAAATTATTGATGCTTTTATTTGAGGAAATAGTGCCATGCATTGCATCATGAGCGGTGATAAACAAACCGGTGTACAAGTGCATTTGCACAAAAATCATCAGGTAAACTAATGGATTATTCCAAGCAAAATCCCATCTCAAGAGAAAATATAGTGAAAGAAACCAGCATAAGATTACGATAGAAGCTACTATTACACCAAGAAATGAGCTTTGATTTTTTCCCATTGGGACACCTTTAGTATGATTTATAGCTGAACTGCAATAATATTTAAACAGTTAACATTCAAAAAGGTTATCTAAAAATTTGGATTAGTATTGCTCCAACGCATCCTTCACCTTTTCCATTAACCACATTGGAGTTGATGTAGCGCCACAAATCCCCACTTTATCATTTGCTGCAAACCAGTTTTGATCCAACTCCTCTACATTGGAAACGAAATAGGAATTATCGTTATACTTTTTGCAAACATCATAAAGTACCTTTCCGTTGGATGATTTTTTACCCGAAACAAAAACGATTTTATCATAATCTCTTACAAAATTTTCCAATTCTTCGTAACGGTTAGATACTTGTCTGCAAATGGTGTCATTTGCTTTAACGTCATAACCTCTGGATATGAGTTCATCTTTAATATGATAGAACTTATCAGTACTCTTTGTGGTTTGGCTATAAAGGGTAAATTTTGAAGGCAGTTCTACCTGATCTAGCTCTGCTAAATCCTGGAAAACAATTGCTTTTCCGTCTGTTTGGCCTTGCAAACCAATCACTTCAGCATGACCGTGTTTCCCAAAAATCAAAACTTGCTCCTCATCATCATGAGAGTTTTTAATCCTGTTTTGTAGTTTTAATACAACTGGGCAAGAAGCATCGATAAGGGTTAGGTTGTTTTCTAAGGCTAATTGGTAAGTTGAAGGTGCCTCGCCATGCGCCCTGATTAAAACTTTCTCATTTTTAAGGTCTTTCAAAACATCATGATCGATGATTTTCAAACCTTTTTTGGTTAACCTTTCAACTTCTTCGTCGTTATGGACAATATCGCCTAGGCAATATAGATAGCCTTCACTTTCTAAAATATCTTCTGCCATTTCTATCGCATAAACTACGCCGAAGCAAAAGCCTGATGATTTATCGATATTGACTTGTAAGTTTAAATTGCTCATTTTTTTTCTCAGGATTAGTTATTTATCGTGGTAATGTCCAGTAGCAGAAATTACAAATACAGTAATAATCTCTTCATCGATTCTATAGACTAACCTATCTTTTTTATTTATTTGTCTTGACCAATAGCCAGAAAATTGAAATTTTAATTTTTCTGGTTTACCTACACCTGATCCTGGATGAACACTTAATTCTATAAAAATTTGCTGGATTTTTTTTATGGAACCTTTATCTCCTGATTTAAGGATCTCAGCTAATTGTTTTTTAGCTTGATCTGTAATGTCTACAAGATACTTCCCCATATATTTTGAACATCCTTAATCCTGGTTAGACGTCCATTTTTTATATCCTCTTCCCCTTTAGCTATTTCACTTATAAATTCAGGGCTATAGCTTTTCTCTTTTTTAAAAGTTACATTCAATGCTTGTAACACGGCCTCAATAGCCAAAAGCTGCTTTTTATTCTTAGGCTGTACGATTAGTGTTTCCATCATATAAAATTACTTAAATAACTTCGCAAAATTAAGCAAAAATATTTGTTCCGGTTGTCATGTATAAAACAACAAAAAAGATTAACTGCGAAACAAACATAGTAACACCAATGTATTTCTGTTGTTTTAAACCTAAGGCATAATAAAACTTAAGCAATATCACGGAAACGATAAACCAAGCCACAAAATTCTGGCCCGGAATTTCGTGGAGGTCCCAATGCCAATAATCAAATTTCATGGCTACGGGTTCAATAAAATAATCGAGTGTTACCAGCGCCACAGCACCCAGTAACGATGCGATAATGGTATTTCTAACTTTAAAGGTTTTCATCATCTGGCCGATGCTGAAAATTAAAATCACCCAGTTAACCCCCATCAATAGCGGAACTGCTGCAATTTTATAACCCAATGTATCGCCATAATAATAGCTTCCGAAAATTTTACCCGTGTGTACGCCTAAAACTTCTACTAAATAGCCACTGAGGAAAACGCCTGAAACGAATAGCAATAAACGTTTTACATCTGCATTGTAAGAAAAAATAATCACAGCAAACATCAGTAACAAGTGGAAGGGCACTAATCGGGTAAAATAGGGTTGCGTGGCTGGAATCAGAAAGCCAATCATCCCTACCAAATGGAATATAACAATTATAGCAACTGCAATTCTTTTAATTTTTAAATCGCTTTGATCGTTCTGCCCTTCCATGTGCCTTGTTTAAGAATATGTTTTTTTATAGAGATTAATGATATTATTAAAAAGAATAACATCTGTAAAGGATGTAAAATCAAATTTATTAAAACGTTTTGTCCTGATAAATAAGAAATCATCATTCTACTTAAAATGATTAATGTTATTGGTAAGGCAAGCAGATCAAAGTTGAAGTTAAACAACAAAATGATTGGCCCCACAATCACCAAAAGCTGGTAAATTAGCAATATTAAAATGTTATTACCAAAACCTGCAAGCAAATTTTTACTAAAGCCTGAGAGGCACTCAGCAAGGTTTTTATACATCCGGCAATAAATCAGCTGGTTACCTAAAAGTGCTTCAGCGGCGTAATTTGATTGTTTCACCAATTTTATAATCTCTACATCTTCCACTACCTGTTTCTTTACCTGCTCATGCCACTGGTTTTCATGGTAGTTTTTAGTATTGAAAAACATGCATTGCCCACTGGCCGCTGCAAAAGCCGGATTAGCAGAGAACTTAACCAGCCGCAGCGGAAGTAAATTTAACAGGATAAAATGCATTAATGGAACGGTTAGTTTTTCGCCAAGTGTTTTCATTACCTGATTGGTAAAAACACTCAGCAATGCCAGCTGGCCAACTTCCATTCGTTCAACTAAACTGTTGATCAATCCACGTTTTATTGATTCATCTGCATCGAGGAAAAAAAGGTATTTTCCGGTAGCTAATTCAGCCAACTGATGGCAAGCGTAATTTTTTCCCAGCCATCCCGTTGGAAGCACTTTACCCTTAACAACCTTGAAATTGTGATGCTTATTGGCGAAGTTTTCGACTAAGTTGTAGGTATCGTCGGCACTATCATCATCAAGAACAATTACCTCATAATTTTTATAATCCTGGTCACGAATAGATTCTAGCAGAACAAGTATATTTTCAGCTTCATTTCTTGCAGGAATGAGTATTGAAACCTTATCGTGATAATGCTTAACTGTTCGTGGCAGTTTTGGATTAGATAAAAAGTTGAATACTGTTACCGAAAACCTAATCACCAGGAAAATTAAAACTGCGTAAATAAAAATTGTCATTCAGTAATTTGTGTTTGTTTAACAAGCGACTGATCGTAATGTTTATTGTATTCGCTTTTTAATAATTGCAAGCTTACGTACTCTTCGTTAGTCCAATTTTGCAAATAAGTATAGGCAGAAGGTTTTCGTTTTGAAAAATAGTCAATAAAAGTTGCGGCGAACACAACGTTGAGCTTCTTTTTGCTGGCATTGATTACCTGCATCACTCCTTTTTCAAATTTTATAGTTTTTTCATGATTCGAATGTAATTTCCCCTGCGGAAAAATAAGAACCAAATTTTGTGGGTCATCCAGCAGTTTACCAGCATAATCAAGTGTGGCTAATACATCTTTACCCCTCGTTTCTGGCGCAAAGGCTCCGAGGTATTTTAAAAAGCCAACTTTTTTATAGTTATCAGCATTAACCAAAACATGGAATTGTTTCTTAAAAACTTTCTTATTGAGATAAAAGATAAAAAAACCATCCCACCAACTGAAATGATTACTCAGAATAAGAATAGAAGACGCTGTATTTATCGCTGCTTCATCATGTTTATAGGCGGCAAAATCTTTCCGGATGATGAATTGAATATACCAGGAAAAAAAATTAAAGATGATTGTATTCTTTTTGGGCTGATACATGCACGAAAGTTGCAAAAAATTGAGGTGAATTGCAAATGTGTAGCATATAGACTTGTTATAGTCCTCGTTTGTAACGAGGATTAGCGAGACCCACATTTGCAATGTGGCGTAATAGCTTAAACCGATTAAATATTAGCGATACAATCGCTATTCTCATTCATACTCTCCACAAACGAGTACGATTATCGCAATTATGTATAATATAGCTATATTCACTATAAATCTCCCAAATATTTTCTTTGTTGAGAATATAATTTAATAAAAGATTTAATCTTATTTGATTATGGGAGGAAGCAGATATATAATTACCGATCAAAATCAGACTTATTTTATAACATGTACAATAGTTGGTTGGATAGACTTATTTACTAGACCAGAATATAAAAACATAATTGTCGATTCATTAAACCACTGTATCCAAAATAAAGGATTAATATTAAATGGTTGGGTTCTGATGACGAATCACATTCACTTTATTGGAAGGTGTAAAGAGCCAAATAAAATGTCTGATTTTCTGAGAGATTTTAAAAAATTCACTTCGAAGCAATTGGCTGTTACAATTAAAGAGATACCTGAAAGTAGGAGAGATTGGCTTTTAGATAAATTTAGTTTCGAAGCAAGAAAGACCAATCGGGCAGAAAATCACAAAATCTGGCAAGACGACAATCACCCTATCGATTTACAAGAAATCGATGCTTTTCAAAAACTACATTATATTCATGATAATCCTGTTAAAGCTGGTATTGTTGAATTTCCTGAGCAATACATTTATAGTAGCGCTAAAGATTATGCTGGAATTAAAGGTTTAGTGAAAATTGAATTGATTTAAAAAGCGATAAAATCGCTATTCTCGTGCATGCTCGTTACAAACGAGGACGATAGCATAGATGAATTATAGCCCCCTTTTGTATAATGGATATAGAGTTTTTGATGTCCTGTTCAAAGATTTCTCCACTTCTGTCGAAATGGCATATTATACGAATGGTTAACTTCAATTAATACAATATATCTTATCTCATTCAAAATTTTCCCTTTTACCTCCTAGCTCAAATAAACCCGATCCTCTTCGCCTTCTACATCCATTACCACATCCACATGTTCTTTTAAAATTGTAGCCAATTCTAAACCAACAAAATCAGTGGCTATTGGGAAAATTTTATGACTTCTATCTACTAGCACTACCGTACGAATTTTTTTATGTGGCGTGTTGAGGAAAACACCAAGGCCATAGGCTAGGGTTTTACCACTATTGAGCACATCATCAACAATGATTACCACTTTATTTTTCCAATGGCTTTCATCTAAATCGGTACTGGCAATTAACTTACTGCTTTCTTTTTGTAAATCAATACGTAACAAAGTAAGCTTAAAAGAAGATATTTTCTTCAACACCTTTTCTAAACGAAGTGCAAGTTTATATCCACGATCCCAAATTCCAGCCAGTACAATCTCTTTTTCGTTCAAATTATCCTCTAAAATTTGGTAAGCGATACGATCTATCTTTTGTTGGATTTGTTTCTTATTAAGAATAAGTAGTTGCGATGCCATTGTATAAAAAGGTTGAATACAAAAAGAACGATTTTAAGGCTGAAATTCAAACTATTTGAAAAATAATTTCGATTGCTTGCAACGTTTTGGATGTGGATGCGTCTAATCAATAACCAAAAACAAAACCCATGAAGTTATTCCTTAAATCATCTGCCTTTTTGTTCATTATAGTAATTAGCTATACGGCAAAGGCACAAGAGTCAAAAAATTATCCCGTAAAAAACTTTAACAGTATCGGCGTAAGTAGCGGTATAGATTTGTATTTAACCCAAGGCGGTAGTGAAGCAGTGACCATAAAATCGGATGCCGAAACCTTGAAAAATCTTATTGTTGAACAAAACGGCAGTAACATTTCTATCAAGTTTAAGGATGGAATCAATTGGAGTGGGATGTTTAAAAACCGAATAATTAAAGCTTATGTAAATTATAAAACTTTAAACGCTTTAGCGGCTTCAGGTGGATCTGATGTTTTCACTCAAAATCAGCTAAAAACCGATAAGTTGGCTATTCACTCTTCTGGCGGATCAGATTTGAAGCTCAATGTAGTTTGTAAAGATTTAACCATCCAATCTAGCGGTGGTAGCGATATCGATTTAAAAGGAAAAGCTGAAAATATGAGCATTGAATCAAGCGGTGGAAGCGACATTGATGCTTACGAATTTGTTACGGATTACGCCAAAGTACAAGCTTCAGGCGGATCTGACGTAAATTTATATGTAAATAAAGGATTAGAAGCTGCAGCCAGCGGCGGTGGCGATGTGAGTTATAAAGGTAATGCTTCTTTGAAGAAAACTTCAAACTCAAAAAGTGGCGATGTTCACCACGTAAATTAAGAACTTAGTTTAGTTAATGATAAAATTAGCCGCTTTGTGGATGCAAAGCGGCTTTTTTCAAAACTGATTTTACAGATTTTAATTCACGTATCGATAGTAATCCTTAAACCCTATCTCTTGTTATAAGGATAATAGATAAAATTAGCGCCTTCGGGCACCACTACAAATACACACATAAAATCTTCAGGCTTTTTGTAAACCTTTAAAAAAGCTTCTTTTTTATCTTTTTTAATGATCCCTTTTTCTACAAATTCTTCCAAGGTGGAGGCTTGTATTGTCCAATCGGTATTCAACTCTTCTTTATTCAGAATTAATTCACCGATATTAACCTCATGTTGATGTGCAATAAAAATTGGATGCGCAGAAATTCCTTCCACCATAATTTCTATTGAAACCTCTTTAATGGCATCAGCATAAAATTCAAGGTCCTTTTCTAAACTTACCAGAGGACTCTCCTGCTTTTTCTGCGGCTGTCCGCTATCTTCTGGTGTTGCACTTAATAATTCTTCTCTATCCATTTTAATGTTAATTTTGAGGATAAGGTTAAGGACAACGTTAAGTGCTCAACCTCAATCTCAATCTCAATCTCTCAGCCTCAATAAAACTACATTTTCTACGTGTTGCGTATGTGGAAACATATCAACTGGTTTAATGCGGGCGACGTCATATTTAGCGCTTAACAGTTCTAAATCGCGGGCCTGGGTTGCCGCATTGCAACTTACATATACAATTTTTTCCGATTCCATTTCCAGCAAGCGCTGAACCACATCTGCATGCATACCTGCCCTTGGCGGATCGGTAATTACGACATCAGGTTTACCATGAGCCAAAATAAATTCTGAGGTTAGAATGTCTTTCATATCGCCAGCATAGAAAATGGTATTATCAATACCATTTAATTCCGCATTGAATTTAGCATCCTCAATAGCTGTTGGCACATATTCTACACCAACCACTTGCTTTACATGCTTAGCAATGAAGTTAGCAATGGTTCCGGCTCCGGTATATAAATCGTAAACCAGTTCATCGCCTTTAAATCCTGCAAAATCTCTTGTAATCTTATACAATTCAAAAGCTTGTTCCGAGTTGGTCTGGTAAAAAGATTTCACCCCAATTTTAAAGCGAATAGCTTCCTCTCCCGGCAAGCCAGAAGGCATCTCTTCGAAGATATGATCGCGACCAGCAAAAACATTAACGTCCTGATCAAAAATGGTATCATTCTTCTTCTGGTTGATGATATATAGCAGGGAAGTAATCTGCGGAAATTCTGTTTTCAAGAAGTTCATTAAGCCATCAACCTGCTCTTTTTCAGGATAAGCAAACACCACTGCAACCATCACCTCTCCTGTAGTGGAAGTACGAATAATCAGATTTCTTAAAACCCCTTCATGATTACGTAGATCGTAAAACGATAATTCATTTTCTAAAGCAAATTTACGTACTGCATTTCTGATAGAATTAGAAGGTTCATCTTGCAGATAACAATGTTGAATATCCAAAATTTTATCAAACCGCAAAGGGACGTGAAAACCCAGTGCATTCATGTCAAAATCTTCATCCCGCTCCACATCGGTTCTTTCTAACCAACGTTTATTCGAAAAAGTAAATTCTAACTTATTCCGGTAATATCTATTTTTAACAGAACCTAAAATAGGCTCAGCATTGGAAATATCTATTTTACCCAAACGTTGTAAAGCTGCTTCCACATTTTTCTGCTTAAACTTCAATTGCGAATCGTAACCCATGTGTTGCCATTTGCAACCGCCGCAAGTTCCAAAATGAGGACAAAAAGGATCGGTACGCAATGCTGATTTCTCGTGGATTTGATCGATCACTGCTTCAGCAAAATTCTTTTTCTTTTTAGTTAAACGAACGTCAACCACATCGCCTGGAACGGCTTTATCAACAAATATAACCAACTCATCGGCTTTGCCTACACCTTTTCCTTCTTCAGCAATATCAATTATATGTACGTTTGGAACTATTGTTACCGTACCTGGTTTTCTTCTACTCATTATTTTGCAAAGATAGAAAAAAGAGGCTAAAGGTTGAAGATAGAAAGGTCAAAGCCAGAAAAACCGAAACACAGGGGTGCAACATTCCATTTGAACAGGAACTGTTCCTTCAGAAATTTTGATTTGAAAAATTATTTCCCAAAAATTTTAAATGCAGTTTCCCAGAAACCTTCAAGCCAATTAAATTTTAGGTCAAACTTTTCATCTACTAATACAGAAAACTCTAATATTTCTTTGCTCATGATAAAAAACCTATCTATTTGCACAATAATACAAAATCATACCGAAAACCATAACGGTATTAATTAATTTTATGTTAATTTTACATCAGTTGGTTAAAACTTTGTTTGTGCTTCAGACTTCATTCAATTGAGCGGATCTTTAGCTGCAAAGCGAAGAACAATTTTAGTCATGACTGAATATTCTTAGTATCTTTCACCTTTTAATTCAAAATGAAAATAAGGATACTTTTCGCTCTTCTTCTGGTGGGGTTGGCAGGATTTGCTCAAAACACTACTGATGACTATTTTAAATTAACAAGAAATGGTTTCAAAGAAAAAAACGCTTACGAAACCACAGCTTTTATTGAGAAATATTTTCGCGTTCCGGGAAATAGCGGCTTCAACGCAAGTATTTATTATGTAGAAAACGTTCTTAAAAAAGCGGGATTTGTTGCAGAAACACAAAACGAATTGGAGGCACCCCTGACCTACAGAATTGAAAAGCGACCGCTCAAAAACAATACCTGGGAACCTATAGATGCGAGTGTAGAAATTGTTGGAGAACAGCAGCCGTTAATTTCTTTCAAAACCAACCGGAACATGATTCCTATAAACTGCAAATCTACACCTCTTGGTGGCGTTACAGCAGATGTGGTATTGGTAAATAGTTTAAAACCGGCTGAGTTAGAAAAGTTAGATCTTAAAGGGAAAATTATTTTTTCTGAGAATCATCCAGGGCGACTATTGGCTATTGCGGCAAAAGCAGGTGCAATTGGTGTTCTTGGCTATTCCATGCCGAAATATACGCAACCAGAAGTGCATCAAACCTCGATACAATTTGGAAGCATGAAGGCCGATAGTGAAGTTTGGACATTACTTTTATCTTATGCTGCCAAAGAGAAACTTAAGGCGGCTTGTTTAAAAGGTTCGACAAAGCTGAAAGTTAATATTCAAACCAAAATCTATCCTTCGGAAGAATTAACAATAGTGGCAAATGTAAGAGGCGCAGTGAAGGCTAATGAACGCTTCGTTTTCAGTGCGCATGTGCAAGAACCTGGTGCTAACGACAATGCTAGTGGCGTAGGCACATTAGCCGAAATGGCCAGACTAACAGCCGAACTTTATCAAACGAAAAAGCTTATACCACAAAGAACCCTAACTTTTTTATGGGGAGATGAAATTGTATCGACAAAGCGATACATTGTTGAAGATACCGCCCGGGCTAAAGGCATTATGTGGGGAATGAGTTTAGATATGGTTGGCGAGGATACCAAAAAAACAGGCGGATCATTCTTGATCGAAAAGATGCCGGACCCATCAGCGATTTGGACGAGAGGAACAGATAAACATACCGAATGGGGCGCTGGCGAAGTCTCGGAGAAAAACTTGTTCCCACATTATTTCAACGATTTTATTTTTGATATCTGCAAAGCTCAAGGAAAATTTGCCAACTGGACGGTAAATTACAATCCTTTCGAAGGTGGAAGTGATCACACCCCATTTCTTCAAAACAAAATTCCAGGATTGCTGATGTGGCATTTTACCGATGTATTTTACCATACAGATAATGACCGATTAGACAAAGTTTCTCCAACGGAAATGAAAAACGTGGGCATTAGTGGATTAACTGCTGCTTATACCCTAATTTCTGCAGATGAAAATACCGCTCTAACCACCGTTAAACAGGTTAAATCTGATGCATTGATTCGCTTAAAAACCGAATTCGAACTCAGTAAAAAAGCGATAACCGAAGGCAAATTGGCAGCCGACGAAAAACACATTATAGAAGTATGGAGCAAATGGTACGTTGAGGCCTTGGCCACTATTAATAAAATGCCAGTTATAGCTGAAACCACCCGCGTAGGTTCGGCAATAAAATTTGCAACGAATGAAATTGAGAACCAAACAAAAGTTTATCTCGAAGAGTTGAAGTAAGATGCGTGAGCAAAAAGCCATTGTTATTGGAGCAGGAATTGCAGGAATAGCTTCTGCCATTAGATTTGCTGTAAAAGGTTTTGATGTAGAAGTTTTCGAAGCCAATGCTTATGCTGGTGGGAAACTCGCCGAAATGAACTTTCAAGGTTTTAGGTTTGATGCCGGACCGAGCTTGTTTACCATGCCACAATATGTTGATGAACTTTTCCAACTGGCGGGGAAAAATCCGAAAGATTATTTTGAATACGAACGCCTGGATGAAGTTTGCAGATATTTTTATGAAGATGGTTTACGGCTCACTGCGCATACTGACGCAAATAAATTCGCCGCGGAAATTGAAGCAAAAACAGCAGCCAGCGCCAAAGAAATTCATCAGTTTCTTAAAAAAAGTGAGACCATTTATGAAGTCACGAATAAAGTATTTTTAGAAAGATCACTTCATAAGGTCAAAAGTTATTTGCATTGGGATACGCTTAAATCGGTTTTTCGTTTCGGACAAATTGATGCTTTTAGAACCCAGGCGAAGGCCAACCAAAGCTTTTTTAAAGATGAGCGAATTGTGCAGCTTTTTAACAGATACACTACTTACAATGGTTCAAACCCGTATCAGGCACCTGCGACTTTAAATGTGATACCGCATTTCGAATATCATTTTGGCGCTTTTATCCCAAAAAAAGGAATGTATAGCATTACAACTTCATTGGTAAAGCTGGCAGAAGATTTGGGTGTAAAATTTCATTTCAACTCCAAAGTAAGCGAAGTTTTTTGTACCAAAAAGAATGGAACGTTAGTTGTTGAAGGCATAGTTTGCAACGAACAGAAAAGTGCTGCGGAAGTAGTTATTTCTAACCTCGACATTTGGTTTACCTATCGGAACCTACTAAAGAATTTTCCAGCACCAGAGAAATTATTAAGTCAGGAACGGAGCAGTTCTGCTCTGATTTTTTATTGGGGAGTTAAAGGAAGTTACCCAGAACTGGATTTGCACAATATTGTTTTCGCGGCAGACTACAAAGCTGAGTTTGATGCCATTTGGAAAGACAAGACCATTTACACTGACCCAACAATTTACATCAATATCACTTCAAAACACATCAAAACGGATGCCCCTGAGGGTTGCGAAAATTGGTTTGTAATGATTAATGTTCCAGCGAACGTTGGCCAAAACTGGGATGAATTGATCGATACTGCTAGGCAAAATATTATCAATAAAATAAAGAGGATTTTAAAAGTTGATATTGATGAGCTCATCGTAGCTGAGCAAATTCTGGACCCAAGAAGCATAGAATCCAAAACCGGATCTTATCAGGGATCGTTGTATGGAAATAGCTCAAATAACCAGTTTGCTGCATTTTTGCGGCATGCAAATTTTAGTTCTAAAATAAAGGGACTTTATTTTTGCGGTGGTAGTGTTCACCCAGGAGGTGGAATTCCGTTGGCGCTACTTTCGGCTAAAATAATAGATCAGGATCTAACGAACTAGCTAATTTTATTTTTGATCGTTTCTTCCAACTGCTCAGCATCCAGATCAAAAGCATCAACGATTATTTTAGCCTTCGTGTAAAAAGGGTTGCGTTCTTCTAACTTTACTTCAATAAACGCTAAAAGCTCTTCATCGTTCAAATCTTTTATCAATGGTCGTTTTTGACGGTTGTGTAATCGTGAAACCAGAGCTGCAGGTTCCATTTGGAGGTAAACCGTTGTTCCGTTGGCATTCATCCAATCCATATTATCGAAAAAACAAGGCAAGCCGCCACCTGTTGCAATGACACAAGTCTCAGGATAATCAAAAGTTTTGAGCATCTCACTTTCAAAATTCCTAAACCCACTTTCGCCAAATTCTACAAAATATTCAGCGATCGTTTTGCCTGATTTGCTTACAATTTCAGCATCCAGATCAATAACAGGGCATTCTAGCCGATGCGCCAACTGTTTTGCTTTGGTGCTTTTACCGCAGCCCATATATCCAATGAGGAAAATTAATCCCTCCGCCCTTAAATGGGAATCTGAATTGCTAACCCCTAAATCCCCTAAAGGAGACTTCTCCTTTCTTTCGTACCCTGAATTTTCATCAGCCATATATAATGTTTAATTTTTTATTTCTTTTTTAGATTGTGGTTATTTCCATCTCGCCTGCAGTTCCCCCTTCAGGGGGTTGGGAGGCTAAGCCAATTTTACTCTTGGATCAACGTAAGCATAAAGTATATCCACCAGGATATTGATTACCACAAACACAAAAGCAATAAATAAAATGGAGCCCATGACTACTGGAAAATCTGACATTTCTAACGCAGTTACAGTAGTTCTGCCTAAACCATTATAGCCAAAAATATATTCTACAAAGAAAGAACCGGCAAGCAATGAAGCAAACCAGCCCGAAATCGCGGTAATTACCGGATTCATCGCATTCTTTAAAGCATGTTTGTAAATGATAGCGTTTCTACTTAATCCTTTGGCTCTCGCTGTTCTGATATAATCCTGTGCTAAAACATCAAGCATAGCGCTTCTGGTAAGTTGCACAATGATGGCAAGTGGCCTCAAACCCAACGTGATCATTGGCAACCAGAGATTTCTTAGTGTTAAAACTTCGCCACTGAAAGGATCGTAAGAATACAGGCTTCCACTCATTTTTAACCCGGTATAGTCACTTAATACAAAACCAAAAAGCCAGGCTATGATGATTCCAGCAAAAAAAGAGGGTGCCGAAATACCCAGAATAGCGAAAGCATTGGCGGCTTTATCAATCCATGAATCTTTGTAAACAGCAGACAATACGCCTAAGAACACACCAATAATGGTGGCAAAAATCATGGCGGTAAGCGCTAATACAAAGGTATTAGGAACCGTTTCTGATAAAATTGCCGTTACATCGCGTTTAGTTTGGTAAGAGCTTCGCAGATATGGCCACTTTAAGACTAGTGCTTTTTGATCGAATCCGATTAATTTGGCATAATGATACTTGGCTTGAGTTACACCATCATTGTCAAGAATGCTTATCGGTGAAAGATCATTTACATAAAGTACAAATTGCATGGGTTTTGAACGATCTAAACCAAATTCCTTTCTTACTGCCTCCAGCGATTGAACATCAGCTCGCTGACCCATCGTCATCCGGGCCGGATCGCCCGGCAAAATGTTAAAGAGTACAAAAACAACCAATACTACGCCCGCCATCACCAGCAAGCCATACATCAGTTTTTTTATAGCATATGCAATCATTATCTATCGAAATATTTTCGGCTCAGTTGATCAAAGGTAGGCACATTGTGAAAGTGCCATTTGTTAATCACTACGCCATTTTTGAGTAACAGAACTCCTGGGTTTGCCCGCACCATGCTTTTCAATGGAACAGCATCAGCATAAAAGACTTCAGAGAAAAGGTTGTTTTTTTTAATAAACGCTTCTGCATCCTGAGCTGAATTTGCCGTTAATAAAACCGTGCGAATATTAAACTGTTGCGTCGCGTTTATTGCCAGTGCATTGAGCTTTCCAACAGCAGCCTGGTTGGCATTTTTTAAATCATAAGCAACGAAAATCAAACTATAGTATGGATTTTCAATAAGCTCTTTTGTATAATCGGTGCCGGAAGCATCAGTAATTTTTAAATCTTTAATCTTCGGCTCATAGCCTTTTTTAACCAGGCGCTGTACCGGCTCACCAACAATTTCCCAATTATTATCTTTCCAAATTTCGGTTTTTAGATAGGCTTTATCGCTCATATCTTTCTCTTCTTTGGTTTTCTTATTTACCAGATGATACATAATTTCATACTCATCTGGTTTTTCGCCTGGCGGAATAATCATTTGAGACGGGATGTGCACTCCCACTTTATACGGCAAAAAATCTATTATCGGTAAAACGTTATAAGTGAAAATTCCAAAACCTAAAGCCACGAGGGTGATGAGGATCGCGATATTTCGCTGAACAGCTGGCTTGGTAAAAACCGGTTTAATGTGGTGTTTATTAAAGAAAATAACCAATATCAAAGCCAGCAAAATTAAATCTTTACTAAACGACTGCCAGGTTGTTAGCGGAATGGCATCGCCAAAGCAACCGCAGCTGGTAACCACCTTAAATGCAGCCGATACGAAAGTAAGTATGGTAAAGAAAATGATAAGGACAAGTAAACCCCAGGCCACTTTTTTGCTCCAAAAACCTAAAAGCAGCAGTGCGCCTAGTATAATCTCAAGTGTGCAGAGCAAAATCGCAATCCCTGTTGCTGCACCACTCAAAAAATTTAAATGGAAAACTTCAAAATACTCCTGCAATTTATAGCCAAACCCCAATGGATCATTAGCCTTAATTAAACCCGAAAATATAAAGAGAACACCAACGAAAATTCTTGAAATACTTAAGATTATATTCTTCATCTACTTTACGCCTAATTTAATTAATGCAAACACGGAGTAGTTTAGCATATCCTGGTAGTTTGCTTTTACCCCTTCTGAAGCAAGTGTTTGCCCTTCGTTGTCTTCAATTTGCTTTACGCGAAAAACCTTCATCAATATTAAATCAGTTAAAGAACTGATTCGCATGTCTCTCCAAGCTTCGCCATAATCATGGTTTTTTGCAAACATTAGGTTTTTGGTTTCTTCAATCTTTGCATCGAATTGGAGTTCAACCTCGTCGTAAGGCATTTCATTTGGGTCAGTTTCCGACAACTCCATTTGCATCATCGCAATAACGCAATAATTTACAATGCCAATATATTCAGAGATGATGCCTTCGCCTACCAGACTAACTTTTTTCTCCTCTAAAGTGCGGATGCGTTGTGCTTTAATAAAAATCTGATCAGTGATTGAACTTAACCTTAAAATACGCCAGGCTGTTCCATAATCCTTGGTTTTTTTTAGAAATAAAGATCTGCAAACCGCGATCACTTCATCAAATTCTACAGCAGTATTTGTTTGTATCAAAATCAATAAATTATTAGTTTTAGTGTATTTTTGTCTAGATTGAACAAAAGCTAAAGATACATTTTTATAGCGAAACCCAAATCCCGAAAGGGTTTATTATGTCAGAAAAAAACTTTTTAGAAGCCCAGCAAAGTATAAACGCTAAGGGACGAATAATTGATTTAAGTGAGCCTAAAGTGATGGGGATACTAAACATTACCCCAGATTCTTTTTTCGGTGAAAGCAGAACCAAATCAATTTATGAAGCACTTTCCAGAGCCGAAAAATTTTTGAAAGAAGGCGCTACGTTTATTGATATTGGCGGATATTCATCGAGACCCGGAGCAATTGATGTATCTATTGAAGAAGAGTTATATCGCACTGTTCCAGTAGTTGAAGCCATTTCAACCATGCTTCCGGAAGCAGTTATTTCTATCGATACTTTTAGAGCAAAAGTGGCAGAAGAAACCATTTATGCTGGGGCACACATTGTTAATGATATTTCTGCTGGCGATCTGGACGAGGGAATGTTCGAAATGGTAGCCACGCTAAAAGTTCCATACCTAATGATGCATATGCAGGGCACGCCACAAACCATGCATCAAAACCCTCATTACGAAAATGTAACCTTAGAAGTCGTAGATTATCTGGCTAAAAAAATAGCCCAACTTCGAGCACTTAAGATACACGACGTAATTATTGACCCAGGTTTTGGTTTTGGAAAAACACTCGAACACAACTACCAATTACTGAGAGAAATGGAAGCTTTCAAAATATTTAAACTCCCGCTTTTAGTTGGTTTTTCAAGGAAGGGTATGATCCATAAAGCATTGGGTACAACGGCAGCGGATGCACTAAACGGCACCACGGTTTTAAATACCATTGCTTTGCAAAAAGGAGCTAAAATATTAAGGGTTCATGATGTAAAGGAAGCTGTTGAATGTGTGAAATTGGTCGAAAGGCTTCAGGGATAATCTCAGATATGATACTGAAAATTGTAAACTGATAACTGTTTTAGTATCTTGTGACTGATGAAAGGTTTTGATTTTGATTTTCTTAAGGTATCGCCAACAGATGTAGTAGACATTGTACTTGTTGCAATATTGATTTACTACGTTTATACACTGATACGCAATACGCTGGCGGTAAACTTATTGGTCGGCATGTTTATTATCACAGTTTTTTATTGGATAGTAAAAGCCCTTCACATGGAATTACTCACTACCATCATAGAGAAATTTATGAGCGTAGGGATCATTGCGCTGATTGTTATTTTTCACCCTGAAATCAGGCGTTTTCTTTTGCTTATCGGCAAAAATGCATTTCTGCAAAAAAATAAAGCTTGGTGGGGTTACTTATTTGGCCGGAAGGAAATTGAGCGGAATAATTTAACTCGGATAAAACCCATTATTGATGCCTGTAAAACAATGAAAAAAACCCGTACTGGTGCGTTGATTGTGTTTGTAAAATTTTACGACGAACAATTTTTTGCCAACAGCTGCGAGGTTGTTGATGCGAAAATTTCGAAAAGACTCCTGGAAAGTATTTTTCAAAAAAACAGTCCGTTGCATGATGGCGCTGTTGTGATTTCGGAAAATAAAATTAAAAGTGCCAGTTGCATTTTGCCTTTAACAGATAACGACCAACTGCCCTCTCAATTTGGGTTAAGACACCGGGCTGGTATTGGTGTATCTGAAACTACTGATGCAGTAGCGGTAATTATTTCAGAGGAGACAGGAGAAATTTCTTATGCCAAACAAGGACGAGTAAGAATGAATGTTTCTTTCGGAGAGCTGGAGAAGTTGCTTAATAAAGATTTTTAGAAGATGATTACACAGATATAAAGATTACACAGATTTAGGTAGCCTAAATCTGTGTAATCCTCTAAAATCATTTAATCCGTGTTAACAATATTGTTCAAAAGCGCCAATCAGGTTATCGGCGATCATTTGTGCAGGGCGACCTTCAATTTGATGACGCTCGATCATATGAACCAATTTACCATCTTTAAATAAGGCCATTGCAGGAGATGAAGGAGGAAAAGGCATCATGTAATTTCTAGCCTGATCTACAGCTTCTCTTTCCATTCCGGCAAAAACTGTTACCAATTTATCTGGATGTTTTTCGTGAGCTGCTGCTGCTCTTGCTGCAGGGCGGGCATTAGCCGCCGCACAACCGCAAACCGAATTCACTACAACCAACACAGTGCCCTCGCCTTTAATGGCTTGATCAACATCTTCTGCGTTTTTTAATTCTTGAAAACCTACGTTAGTTAATTCCTTACGCATTGGTTCTACTAAATATTCTGGATACATTATCGTTAGTTTTTATTTACAATTTGAATGGTACAAAAATAAGAAAATCGGATGGTATGCACCATCCGATTTATATTTTTAAGGTAAAATTAGCACCTAGTTAAATCCTTTAAAAAATCTATCGTAAGCCTCTGGGTGGGTAATGGCACCAGCTATAATTAACACGAAGAAGATAATAAAAAGTAAACTCAATATCGTCGCAATCATCCCGCAGATTTTACCTGCTTTAGCATTTTTAAATGATGATTCGGTATACATGGTTGGGTTTAACTGATACTTTTTAACATCGCTGCCACCAAGTGCCCATGCAATAATACCAAATATTAAACCGAAAATGCCATAGAAACAACATGCCGGAAGTGCCAAAATACCTAAAACTAAAGCTACCGTAGCATTTGGAAGATTTTGCTGACCGCCCATTCCACCAAATTGACCAAATGGAGGTGGCTGCTGAAAAGGTGGCGGAGTTATTGGTCCAAAGCCAGATGGAGGAGTGTTGGCTTGTTCTGGCTTATTTAAATCAATTGGATTATTTTGTGGCGGATTTTGCTGTTCGTCTGACATAGTTAAGCGATAAGTTGATGGGTATATATTTTGTAAATGTAGTTGATAAACACAATTGCTGCAATACCTAAAAATGCGAATTTTATTACAGAAGCCCCTACTTTAAAATCAAATTTTAAATGAAATGCAGTAAAGATGATGATGAAAACTAAAGGAATGGTGGCCGGATAATACTTAAATGAAGCAAGGAAATCGCCTTCCAAAAGTGAAACTATAGACCGCTGCAAACCACAACCCGGGCAATCATAACCAAAATAGGTTTTGAAAGGGCAAGCTAAAAGATGGCGGCTTAGCCAATCGATAAAGCTAAGTTGTTGAAGGATCATCTAATTTGGCGATAACTTTCAATTGAGCATCTTTCCATATTTTGTACTTTTCCAGGTCTTTTAAAACTTGTTTATATACTAAATTAAGTACAAAAATATCATCCATAAAACCTAAAAGTGGAACAAAATCCGGAACGATATCCAAAGGAGAAAGAAAATATATAATTCCTCCCAAAATGGCAACGATAGATCTTTTTGGAATTTCAGTATAGTCGCCGTTTACATAATCTTTTGCCACGCCAAATAGTAAAACCATTTTAGTCCATACTCCATCAAGATCGCTTTTGTTATTTATCGCTTTGCCCAAAGCATCTTTAATTGTGCCACTTGCTTTAGATTTGTCGTTCAAAATCAACGTTGCTCTATTTTCAGATTTCTTAAAAAAATCTAAAACTCTCTTCCTATTAAATCTCATAAATAATGCTTTACAAATTAACGTCCAAAAAAGTTAAATCATCTGCCTTTTAAATAAATAGTCAGCTTCAATTATTTTTGATCAAACAATAAAAGCAACTTTCTATCGAATGAAATCGGCACAAGCTTATCATTTGCAGTGTCTTCTTCAAATAACTGCCTTTTTACCGGATCAAAAATGAATCTGGCAATGATGGGCATCCTGTCAGCATAGCTTTCGTGTAAGTTAAAACCATAGGTTTTGGAATAGCTTTGTGAAGGATCCGTTTTAGGATTTGGGCTAGATTCTAACATTATACCATAAGATGTTCCTCCATTTTTCTTTATCCTTTCAAACAAGCCTTTAGTAAGTTGTTTACATCTGGGAGAGGTTTCTACAATGTTATAAGCGATTTTTGCTTTCTTACTTTCATTAATCTGGGCAAATGTTTTTAAGCCTGAAAAGGTCAGAAAAAACAAACACAATATCAGTTGTTTAGCGCTCATCCTATTTTTATTTAAGCAGCTGATGCGTTCATCATCTCAAGAATATCGTCAATATATTTTCGCTCATTAGCCAAACGCGGAACCTTATGCTGGCCGCCCAATTTATCACGGCTTTTTAACCAATTATAAAAGGTGTTGGCCGGAGCATTATGCACTGTAGGCCTACACAAAGCCATATCTTTAAATCGTTTCGCATCATAATCAGAATTTACTTCCCGCAAGGTATTGTCCATTACATCGATAAACTTTTCGAAGTCGTTAGGTTGTTTATCAAACTCAATGATCCATTCATGTCCTCCGGCTTTTTCACCTTCAAAATAAATCGGACCAGCAGTGTAATCTTTAATTTCGGCACCAGTGGCAAGGCAAGCCTTTGTTAGTGCCTGTTCGGCATTGTCTATAATTACTTCTTCGCCAAAAGCATTTATAAAATGTTTCGTACGGCCGGTAATTTTTATCCGATAAGGAGAAAGTGAGGTGAACTGAATCGTGTCGCCAATCATATAGCGCCATAAACCACCATTCGTTGAGATTATAATCGCGTAATTTTTATGCAATTCAACTTCACCCAATAAGAGTGCTTTTGGATTATCTTCACCAATATTTTCCAGCGGAACAAACTCATAAAAAATGCCATAATCAAGCATTAACAGCATTTCATCAGAATCGTCCTGGTCCTGAATCCCAAAAAAACCTTCAGAAGCATTGTAGGTTTCCAGGTAGTACATTTCGCTGGATGGAATGAGCTGTTTAAACTGTTCACGATACGGGGCAAAATTTACGGCACCGTGGATGTAAACTTCCAGATTTGGCCATACTTCCAATAAATTATTCTTGCCCGTAAGTTCTAAAACCTTCTTTGCCAAAACAATGGTCCAGGTTGGTACGCCCGAAATACTGGTTACATTTTCATGGATGGTAGCCTCTGCCATTCTATCCATTTTTACCTCGTAGTTATCCATCAATGCGATAGACATATCGGGAGTGCGGTAAAACTCAGCCCAGATGGGCAGGTTTTTAATCAATACTGCTGATAAATCGCCATAAAAACAGTCTTCGTTGAGTTGATTTACCTGATGGCTACCGCCAAGCACTAAACCTTTTCCGGTAAACATTTGATTGTCTGGGCGATTATTGCAGTAGATGGAAAGCATGTCTTTACCACCTTTAAAGTGGCACTCTTCCAAACTTTCTGCCGAAACCGGAATGAATTTACTTCTATCGCTTGTAGTTCCTGATGACTTGGCAAACCACTTAATATCTGATGGCCACAAAATATTTTGTTCTCCAGCCAGCATTCTTTCAATAAATGGCTTTAATGTATCATAGTTTTGAATGGGAACCCGTTCCTGATATTGTTGCGGGGTTAAAATAGATTTGTAATCATATAACTTACCCCATTCTGTATTTTCTGCACTATCAATTAGCGTATGAAACCACTCCTGTTGAACATCGTGTGGATATTTCATAAAAAGCTCGATCTGATGAATCCGCTTTTTCATTAACCAGGTAAAAATTGAATTTACGATTGCCATGCTTTATTTTTTTACCACAGATAAACACAGATCTGGCAATGAACCAGAATTATCATCAATTCTCAAAATGCTCTTATTTACGCTCATTTTATTTACAATGGGATTTCAAATATTAAAATGTGTCTATCCTATATATTTGCAGTTAAACATCAAATTTCTTACGTTTCAATACGAAGTTAGATCCTAAATATACTTTCCTTACCATGTCGTTTTCTGCCAAAACCTCCGGAACACCTTGCTCTAAAATTTTTCCCTCGAAAAGCAAATAAGCCCTATCAGTAATGGAAAGCGTTTCCTGAACGTTATGGTCGGTTATTAGTATACCAATATTTTTATGTTTTAGTTTTGCAACAATGCTTTGAATTTCTTCTACGGCAATTGGATCTACCCCTGCAAATGGTTCATCTAAGAGAATAAAATTCGGGTTTGCCGCTAAAGCACGGGCAATTTCAGTCCGTCTGCGCTCCCCGCCTGATAATAAATCGCCTCTGTTTTTCCGAACTTTGTGTAAGCTAAACTCATTGATCAATTCTTCCAGCTTGTCTTTCTGTTCTTCTTTGGTTAGGTTACTCATTTCTAAAATAGCGAGAATATTATCCTCTACAGTTAGCTTTCTAAAAACAGAAGCTTCCTGGGCTAAATAGCCGATACCTTTCTGTGCCCTACGGTACATGGCATCTTCCGTAATATCTTCATCCTCCAAGAAAATGCGACCTTCATTTGGCTTAATTAAACCTACAATCATATAAAAAGAAGTCGTTTTACCGGCGCCATTCGGACCAAGCAAACCCACAATTTCCCCTTGACTCACATTAAATGAAACATTGTTTACAACAGTGCGTTGCTTGTATTTTTTTACCAGATTTTCAGCTCTTAATATCATTCTTTATTAATTTTTAGATAAAAGAACAAAGATCAATGAATAAAGACTGGGTTGTTCATTCCTCATCCTTAAGTCTTGTCTTTTCTCTTTGATCTTTACTTTTTATCCTTTATGCTTTGCTCCTTTGTCCTTACTCTTTTATCCTTGCTCCTTTATCTTAATCCCTTTAATATTAAGCTGTAAACGTCGCTTTTCTCTCCAAACATTTTCTTCAATAGTATAACAAACAGAAAATGGCACTTTTGGTTGTAAGAGATTTTGAAATTCAGCCAGACCAAAACCAATGCCTTCAAAAATAAGTGAATTTTGTTGCTTTATATTTATTTTAAGGTGGTTTGCACCTACTGCCATTGCAGCCCGATCTAAGTATACGTTATGTGTAACAAAAATCGGCGCCATGTTTTCTGGCCCGAACGGACCCATTTGAGCCAATACCCGATAAAATTTACCATCAATTTGAGCAAGATCTATTTCCGCATCAATTTTGATCATCGGCGTTAACAATTCATCGGTAATGCTTGACGAAACAATTTCTTCAAATTTATCGGCAAAAGCGGTTACATTTTGCTCCTGCATGGTTAAGCCAGCTGCAAATTTATGACCGCCATATTGGTCTAGTAAATCAGCACAGCCACTCAACGCCTCATATAAATCGAAGCCCACAACCGATCGGCAAGAACCTGCCACATGACCGTTTGATTTAGTCAAAACGATTGTTGGGCGGTAATATTTTTCTGTTAACCTCGAAGCTACAATGCCAATAACACCCTTGTGCCAATTTTCGTTAAATACGACAGTAGTTTTTCGGTTAATAAGCACTTCGCTCTCCCCTATTAAAGCCAGCGCTTCCCGGGTAATATCCTGATCGTATGTTTTGCGCTCTGTATTTTTCAGGTTTATTAGTTCACTCTGCTCCAAAGAATTTCCATCAACCTGGCAAAGCAACATCGCTACGGCATGTTTTGCATGGTCAATACGGCCTGCGGCATTTATCCGCGGACCCAAAGTAAAAACCACATCCGTGATGGTGTAATTTTCAGTTTTACCCGAAACCTCCATTAAAGCCCTTAAGCCCTCGCATGGATTGGTATTTAATTTCTTTAACCCATAATAAGCTAAAATTCTATTTTCTCCTACTACCGGAACAATATCTGCGGCAATGCTTACCATTACCAAATCAAGATATTGCAAATAGGTTTCTTCTGGAAGATGATGTTTTTGAGCATAGGCTTGCGCCAGTTTGAAGCCGATTCCGCAGCCTGCCAATTCTTTAAACGGATACTCACAATCCAATCTTTTAGGATCTAGAACCGCTATTGCCTTTGGCAAATCATCACCAGGTAAATGGTGATCACAAATGATAAAATCTATTCCTAAACTATTCGAGTAATCAACCTTATCGATGGATTTTATACCACAATCTAACGCAATAATCAGAGAAAAACCGTTTTCATTCGCATAATCGATACCGGCGGTAGAAATTCCATAACCTTCTAAATAACGATCTGGAATGTAGTATTCGATGTTTGGGGTAAGTTGAGAAAAGAAGCTGAAAGCAAGAGCTACCGATGTGGTTCCATCAACATCATAATCACCATAGATCAGAATTTTTTCGTGAGTTGCTAATGCATTTTCGATTCTTTCTATTGCTTTATCCATATCTTTCATCAAGAAAGGATCGTGAAGATGATTTAAATCAGGCCTAAAAAAATACTTCGCCTGGTCAAAATCACAAACATTGCGTTGAACTAAAATTTGTGAAAGTGATTGATCTATATTGAGTTGTTCTGCTAATTTCTTTACCGTGTCATCATTACAATTTGATGTCAGCACCCATCTTTTTTCCATTATATTTGTTTCCGAACAGTAAATATACTTTTTTAATTTAAATCTCTACATTTTGCAAGTTCATACCTTATTCGAAGGCACCTATTCTGTAGATGCCTCAAAAAAATTCATACCGTTTGATTCATCCATTCACAACTATAAAGATCGCCCGGCTTCGTTGTTTATCAACGTCCAACCTTTTCTGGTAGAACTTAAGAATGATCTAGTTCTTTTTGATACCGGTTTAGGTTTCAGTGATGACCATGGCGAACTGATGTTACACAAAAACATTCGGAATGCCGGGTTTGATCCAACAGATGTTACGAAGGTTTTGATGTCGCATTTGCATTACGATCACTCTGGTGGAATGATTCACAAATTAGGCGATCAAACGGAGCTGAGTTTTCCGGATGCAGAATATGTAATCAATCGTGGCGAATGGGAAACGGCTTTTAGTAGCACATCAAGCTCTTACCACACCGATATTTTCGAATACCTGCAACGTAATGCACAGCTGAAGTTTGTAGAAGGCGATGGAAATTTGGATGAAACCATTGCATTTGAATTTACAGGTGCCCATTGCCCAAACCACCAGGTTTTTCTATTAACGGAGGGGAATCAGAAAGTTTTTTTCGGCGGCGATGTATTGCCAGAACCTAGCGAATTGATTAAAAACTTCATTGCCAAATACGATTTCGATGGCCGCAAAGCGATGGAATTACGCAAGGAGTTTGGAAAAAGAGCTGCTGCTGAAAACTGGGAATGTTTATTTTACCACAGCAAAGATCAGGCAACAGGTTTTGTTGATGAAATTGACGGCGGGTTTAGGATAAGATAATTGATTGTTATCCGTTATCCGTTGGCTGAAGCCAACGGCAATGAAATGCAAGTCGAAAAATTAAGTTGCAGAAAAAGTTGAAAGACAAAACAGAAAAGCTAAAGTAAAAGGATTAAAGCTGGCAAACCGCTTGGCAATAAATTTCATCGTCGTCAGTTTCAACTGACGAAAAATAAATAAAGCAAGCAAGGCTTTAGCCAAATCCTGCAGTTTGAAAGTCTTTGTTTCTTGTAGCTCATTAAGTACCTAAACCCGACAGCAGCGAAAATACTTTTGATTAAACCTATAAGGTTTTAAAAACCTTATAGGTTTGAAAAAGATTGTAGCGAATGGCGGGAATAAACTTTAATAATTATACCGCAATTGCTTTCTAAAACCAAGATAGAATTCATAAAAAGTCTACTACAGATGTACAAGGATTGCTTCGTACTTCGCTATGACAACACAAAAAAAGGTCCCGATAAAATCGAGACCTTTATTGTTTCAGCCCTCCCTTTCAGGAGAGGGTTAGGACGTTTTATTTCTTAGCTACTAATTTCACGCCGATTTCGAAGTTATCATCAATTGCTTTGTCGCCAATGCTATCGAAGAAAGATTTCGAACCATAACGAATGTCATATTTAGTTCTATCCACTAAAATTTTACCAGCTAAAGCAGAAACAGTTCCATCTGCATTTACAGAAATAGTTGCAGGGAAAGTTACTGGTTTAGTAGTGCCTTTAATGGTTAAGTTACCTGTTACATTGTTACCAGCAACCTTAGTAATTACGAAAGTTGAAGTTGGATATTTCGCAGTTCCGAAGAAATCGTCTGCTTTTAAGTGACCTTCTAATTTTGCACTGCCATCAGCATCTTTAATAGAATTCATATCGATTGTGAAAGTACCACCTGTTACTTTTTTGCCATCAACATTTAAAGTTCCTGATTGCAAAGCGATAGTTCCGTTGTGAGAACCTGTAACTTTTTTACCAATCCAGGTGATGGTTGATTTTGCTGCATCTACAGTATAAGTAACTGGTTTAATAGTTGTAAAAGCTGATAATGACACAACTGCAACTAACAAAAGGATGGAAGAGATTTTTAATTTCATGTTTGATTTTTTAGTTTATGGTGCAAATATAAGTTTAAGATAGATTGTTTGTTATTGATGTATGTTAACTTTTTCAAAAACGATCGATTTATCTGAAAGCACTCTATTGACTAAGGATTGTACTTGAGGTTTAATTTAATTTAAATTATTTGAAAAGCAAATGCAGAAGTCAGGTTGAATGATAGTCGGGCTTTTCGTTAAATCTTTTTTTGATTGCCATACAGATTTTATCGAAGCCAGTAAAACAAAAAAGGATATCACTTCAATCCCGTTTAAATCCAATAAGCTTCTGTTGCTATTTAGGGTTGCAAAGCGGAAATAAATTTAATTATTTATCTTGGTGAATATTTTTTTTGAAAATGAACCACAACGCAAAATCACTTCGACCATTTATAGGCGCTAAAAATTTCGAAACGTCAAGAAAATTCTACCGTGATCTCGGTTTTGAAGAGGTAACTCTGGGCGAAAGTATGTCGGTCTTCAAAAGCGGCAACCTCGCTTTTTATCTACAAAAAGCCTACGTTAAAGATTGGATAGATAACACCATGATTTTTATGGAAGTGGATAATGTGAATCAGTTTTACAATGAACTTTCAGCGCTTGATTTACCTGCTAAATATGAAAATGTAAAGCTAAGCCCAATCAGAATTGAAAGCTGGGGAAGTGAATGTTTCCTCCACGATCCATCGGGGATTCTTTGGCATTTTGGGGAGTTTAGTTAAATGGTTCCGTCTCGGAAAGTCGTCTTTTCGACTGAACGTAGTGAAATGGAGAAATCTTTTAACATAGCTTTTTTAATTACAAGATTTCTCGGCTTCGCTCGAAATGAGGGGCAAAAAAAAACTGCAAGCTATATGAAAATGAATTCATAAAACTTGCAGATGATTGGTTTGTGAGGACACAAACCAAGGCACTAGATAAGATTGCCACGTTGGCTGAAAAAGCCTCCTCGCCTGCTTACAGCAGGCACGCAATGACGGAGTTGGCGATGGAAAGGAAACCTTAAACACTCTACCTTTCTACCCTCAACTTTCTTAAGGCACTATTTCTTCCAAATAACTTTCAACTGGCGGACAAGCACAAATTAATGATCTATCGCCATGGCTATCATTCACACGACCAACTGATGGCCAAAACTTACGTTCCAACACATAAGGAAGTGGAAAAGCTGCTGTTTGACGGCTATAAGCATGCTCCCACTCGTTAGCGGTAATTACTGCTACAGTATGAGGTGCATTTTTCAATGGGTTATCAACCTTATCAAAAGTTAAATTTTCAACCTGATCTATTTCTTTTTTAATCGCGATCAATGCATCACAGAAACGATCTAACTCATGTTTAGGCTCCGATTCGGTAGGCTCAACCATTAACGTACCCGCAACCGGGAATGAAACTGTTGGTGCATGGAAACCATAATCCATTAAACGTTTGGCAATATCAGTAACTTCAATACCGAAAGCTTTGAATGAGCGACAATCTAAAATCATCTCGTGTGCACAACGACCCTGAGCACCTGAATAAAGCACTGGGTAGTGTTGCTCTAAACGAGCTTTCATATAATTGGCGTTTAAAATCGCATATTTAGTCGCATTGGTTAATCCCTCAGCACCCATCATAGCGATGTAAGCATGAGAAATAATCAAGATCGAAGCTGAACCCCAAGGTGCAGATGAAACCGCAGAAATTGATTTTCCTTTATCGATATCAACCACAGCATGACCAGGAAGATAAGGAACCAAGTGTTTCGCCACACCAATTGGGCCCATACCTGGGCCGCCACCACCGTGAGGGATACAGAAAGTTTTGTGCAAGTTTAAATGGCAAACATCGGCACCGATATTAGCTGGGCTTGTTAAACCAACCTGTGCATTCATGTTTGCTCCATCCATGTAAACCTGTCCGCCGTTAGCGTGGATCGTTTCACAAATTTCGATGATGCTTTCTTCGAATACACCGTGAGTTGATGGATAAGTCACCATCAAACAAGATAAATTGTCTTTATGTAATTCTGCTTTTGCCTTTAAATCTTCTACATCGATGTTACCGTTTTCTAAGGATTTAACGACAACGATTTTCATATCAGCCATTGCTGCAGAAGCAGGATTTGTACCGTGAGCAGATGCAGGAATTAGCGCAACGTTACGGTGGAAATCGCCTCTATCGTGGTGATAAGCACGAATAACCATTAAACCTGCATATTCACCTTGAGCACCAGCGTTTGGCTGTAAACTCATCGCCGCAAAACCGGTAATCTCACTTAACCATTTATCCAGTTCGTTAAAAACCGAATAGTAACCCAAAACCTGATCGGCTGGAGCAAATGGGTGGATGCGACCAAAGTGAGACCAGGTTACTGGAATCATTTCTGCAGTAGCATTCAATTTCATTGTACAACTACCCAAGGCAATCATCGAGTGGCAAAGCGATAAATCTTTCGCCTCTAATGATTTGATGTAGCGCAACATTTCATGCTCTGAATGATGAGAATTGAAAATTGGGTGACTTAAGTATGCTGAAGTACGCTGTAAAGCTGATGGAATTACAGTTTCAACATTTTCGACAACCTCAACCTGATCAGCAGCAACCGCTTTTACTTTAGCGAAGATTTTAGCAATTAATGCAACATCTTCAAAAGTAGTAGTTTCATCGATAGAGATGGTAGCCACGTTACCCACATAATTCAAGTTGATTTCGTTATCTAAACAACCTGAATGAATGCCACCTTTTAAGTCGCCTAAATCGAAACGAATGGTATCGAAATAAGCTGAATTTAATTGCTCGTAACCTAAGCTTTTTAAAGTTGACGCTAAACTAACCGCCAAACCATGCGTACGTTCTGCAATGGCTTTTAATCCTTTCGGACCGTGGTAAGCTGCATAAAAACCAGCCATAATGGCCAATAATGCTTGCGCCGTACAAATGTTCGAAGTTGCTTTATCTCTACGAATGTGTTGCTCGCGGGTTTGCAAAGCCATACGTAATGCGTAATCGCCGTGGCTATCGATGGTTACACCAATAATACGACCTGGAATTGAGCGTTTATATTCTTCTTTAGTTGCAAAAAATGCTGCGTGTGGACCACCAAAACCCATCGGAATACCGAAACGTTGCGTTGTACCTACCACGATATCAGCACCCCATTCGCCTGGAGGCGTTAATAAGGTTAAGCTTAAAATATCTGCTGCAACCGTTAATTTAATATTTTGATTGTGTAATTCAGAAGCAAAGTTTTTGTAATCGAAAACTTCTCCATTACCTGCCGGATATTGAACAATCGCACCAAAGAAATCTTCTGTAGCCACAAAATCCAAATGATTGCCGATGACTAATTCAATACCGTAAGGATTAGCTCGGGTTTTTAAAATATCTATCGTTTGAGGAAAAACTAAATCTGAAACGAAATACTTTTTTGCAGCTTGATTTTTACGCGTACTGTATTGCATAAACATCGCCTCTGCCGCAGCTGTACCCTCATCTAAAAGAGATGCATTGGCAATTTCCATTCCGGTTAAATCGATTACCATCGTTTGGAAATTTAACAATGCCTGTAACCTACCTTGTGCAATCTCTGCCTGGTATGGTGTATATTGCGTGTACCATCCTGGATTTTCAAATACGTTACGTAAAATTACACCCGGGGTAATGGTATCATAATAACCCTGACCAATAAAGCTTTTAAAAACTTTATTCAACAATGAGGTTTGTTTTAAAGCACCCAAATATTCAGTTTCTGACTTCGCCGCAGGCAAATTTAATGGTTGTTTTAACCTAATTGCCGTCGGAACAGTTTGTTCAATCAGCTCATCAATAGAATTTACGCCAACAGCTTGCAACATTTCAGCAGTATCTGCCTCATTTGGTGCAATATGACGATTTTGAAAATCTTCCTTGTAGTGGATATTTAAGCTCATGCAGGTATGAATAATAATTTGCTGCAAAGGTAGGAAAAACGATATTGTATTTTGCTATATATCAGTGTAAAAAAGGTGTCTTATTTACGCTTAAAGGCGACAAAATTGGTAGATTTTAAGTTTGTATTTAAAGTCAAACGTTTGTTCATTTCAGGAAGAAATTTCATTTATTTGGAAAGCAGTAACGCTACAAAAATTAAAGTTTGTTGCCGCCATTTTCTACAATCTTTTTTTACGTTTCTGTCATGCTGAGGAACGAAGCATTTGCAAGCGATGAAAAAACATACGTTAATACCCCACTGCCGTAAACGGAAGTTAATCAGGCAAGAAAAGTAAATAACAGGTAAGAGATTCTTCGTACCTCATAACGACTACAATTTTGGCTTTCGACGATTTATGTGTTTTTGAAAAAAATGCGAACCTCTCAGCATGACAATAAATTCAGGGCTGCTACAAGCCCGGAATCTAAAGTTTTCATACCTTCGAAAAAAAATCCATTTAGCTTACATGTTGAAATCAAAAAATAACGTTGCACTTTTAGTTCACGCCTGCGACCGTTACGAATTTCTATACCAAGGTTTCGACTATACTTTTTCAAACAACTGGGATTTTAAAATCCCCTGCAATTATTATTTTGCTACAGAGGTTAAAAACGCAAAAGTTAATGGCTTTATTAATATTAAATCTGGCAAAGGCGAATGGGCCGATCGCTTGGCAACCTTATTGAGGAATATTGATGAAGAATACGTTTTATACTTTCAGGAAGATATGTGGCTGAGTAAACCTGTTAACCACGAATTTTTTAATCAGCTTTTCGATTTAGCAAAAAAGAACAACTGGAAACATGTTAAACTTCATAGTTCTGATGTTTACAAAATCAAGCCAACTGAGATTTTTATAGAAGGTTTTAATGTTGCCGAAGTGGATAATCAAAAATCAGATTTTTTAATGTCGCACCAGGTTACCCTTTGGAAAAAAGATTATCTGTTAGCACAGCTCTACAAAAATGAACATCCATGGAGGAATGAGCGGAATGGCACAAAACGTTTGAAGAAGTTAAATCCATTAATTCATCATATAGATTACTTCGCCGAGAACGGAGCTTCAGAGATTAACATCAATAAAAACCTCAATAAAAGAAGCGAATATTATGCAGTTTCTTTCAACAGCACCTTAAATTTTAACGCTACCCGATTTATTAAAGAATTAAAATCAGGTAATCAAAGTGAAAAAGACTACGCCACAGCACTACAAAACCACTACGATAATAATTTAACCCACGATGGTACGCCAAAGCCAAAAAAGGAAGATATCTTCAAGAAATTCAAAAACTGGTTTCTAAAAAAGAAAGGCTAAGGCTACCATTGAAGTTTTTAACTTTCCGTCTTTGCTTACCTGCCGCAGGCACAATGTCATTAAGTTAGTCTTATAAAGATTTAATTAAAAATCAAAAAGATAGCATATAAAAATCCATTAACTTAATGACATTGGCCGCAGGCGGGGGTTTAGAAACAATGCAAGCTCCAAAAGCTTACTCTCTGTTGTTTACATTATACAAGAACGACCGTCATCCTGAATTCATTTCAGGATCTTAATAGCAAAACAAATGCTGAAATGAATTCAGCATGTCGACTTATTATTTAAAACTCCTTACTTTTGCACTTTCCAGCCTTCATCTTTACTCAACTTCAACTTGTAAGTTTTGGTAATGAAGTTGCTGTTTTTATTGGCGTCTTTATCAAAAGGTTCAAAATCGGTAGTCAACATTTTTAAGGAAACGGTTACCTTAGCTGTGCTCGAATTTACCTGTTCAAAGTTTACGGGCTTTTCATCTGCTAAAACATAGGTAACGGCTTTAACAGTAGCCCTGTCGCCATCTTGTTTCAAAACCAGCGGACTAGCTTTATCAGTTAAAGTTATTTGATATACGAAACTGCTATCTTTAGAAAGGAACTTCTTTTTCGCTTCTTTTAAATTCAGAGTTACTAATCCTTTACTCGCTAACGATTTGTATTTCCCTAGCTCAAACATGTCATTCGTGCTATTAAACTTGATTTCTCCAAAGTTGAAACGAATGGTTTTATACTCAGGGTTGGCTTTTAAATAATCTGTAATCACTTCTCCCGCCTCATCCTGGTTGATGGTTGTTTTAGTTTTACATCCGGCGAAGCCGATAATTAGAAAAGAAAGAATATAAAGAATTTGCTTTTTCATGTTTTCATTTTTTGCTTTTTAAAGGTATTTATTTTTTTATTCTAAGCGCAAAGAACACTGAGTTTTTCGCAAAGGAAGAGAAGTAAAAATTTGAGCACCCAGCTTTGCAATCTTTGCGCCTTGTCTTTACATCCTTTGGGGTAAAACATCACTTTCTCTTTAAATACTTCAAATTAGGCAACACCATTGCCGATAAAATGACACACACGCCTACCCAACGCAAAAATGAAACTTGTTCTTGCAACACAAAGCCTGCCATCATTACCGCTACAGGCAATTCTGCTGCACTTAAAATTGAGCTCAACGCTGTTCCAATGCGTGGAACACCTTCAGCATAAAATAACGGTGGAATTACTGTTCCGAAAACGGCAATAATTAGCCCCCATTTAAGCAAAGTTCCGTTTAATGCGCCATTAAACAGAAACGCAGGTGGAAACAGGATAAAGATCAAAATACATGCTCCAGTAATCATTAATGCACTTTTCTGCAGTGGTGGATACTCGTTTCCGATTCTTCCGCTTAACATTAAAAAGCCCGCATAACATACTGCAGCGAGCAAACCAAAGCCGATACCTTTGTAGCTCAAACTTGAAATAGTTGTTTCTAGCATTCCACTTGCCAAAACTGTTCCTCCCAAAACCAAAAGGATCGCTAAAAATTGTAATCCCGTCGGCTTCTTTTTGTAGATGATAAACTCTAGCAAAATACTCATCCAAATAAATTGCATGAGCAGAATGATAGCCACTGAGTTAGGCACAAGTTTAACTGATTGATAATAGAAAATACTTACTAAACCGGTGCAGGTTCCAGCTAGAATCATCTTCCATTTAGGTGTAATTAGCTTTATTTCTTGTGTCTTATACTTTGAAGTCCTGCTTTGAAAGAAAAACAAAACCCAAAGAATTACTGCACCAAAAAAAGCCTGAGCACCGGTAACATCGCCGAGAGAATATCCATCGTGGTATGCGAGTTTTACAAAAGTAGAAAGGATACCGAAACTGCAGGCACCAAAAAAAACAAGGAGAATTCCTTTTAACATAATGGAGTGAGAAGTTTAAAGTAGAAAGTTTTTAGCGATAAGTATATTGTCAACGACCGGTTTCAACTTTATACTTTCAACTTTAAACTCATAAAAGTTGTTGTAAATATTTTTGAACTGTAGTTTCTAAACCCAAATAAAGCGCATCGCTAATGAGTGCATGACCAATGGAAACTTCCAATAAACCAGGAATGCTTTGGGCAAAATAATGAAGGTTGTGTAAATCTAAATCATGACCTGCATTTATTCCTAAACCTAATCTATTTACGTGATGTGCAGCGGCGATGTAGTTAACGATTGCTTTTTCTCTATCAGCGTAATAATTATGAGCATAAGCCTCGGTGTATAATTCGATTCTATCTGTACCTGTTTCTGCTGCTCCCTCAACCATTTCAACTACCGGATCAACAAAAATGGAAACCCGAATACCCTCTTTTTGAAAAACCGAAACCATCTCTTTTAAATAATCTCTATGTTTTATTGTATCCCAACCATGGTTAGAAGTAATTTGTCCTTCGGCATCGGGCACTAATGTTACTTGTGCAGGTTTATTAGCCAAAACCAGATCAACAAATTTATCTTCACGGCAATTGCCTTCAATATTAAATTCAGTGGCAATAACAGCTTTCAAATCGTAAACATCCTGATAACGAATATGGCGTTCATCTGGGCGTGGGTGTACCGTAATTCCTTGTGCACCGAAGCGTTCACAATCTAAGGCAACCTTCACTAAATCAGGATTATTACCTCCGCGACTATTCCTCAACGTAGCAATTTTATTGATGTTTACCGATAACTTTGTCATGCAACAAAGATAAGGCTTTGGCTTTGTTAATCTTTAAAGGTTCAAAAAAATTGACTTATTTTTACTCATATTTGCTTTCAGTAAATGAAATCGAAAGACATCACGCTATATAAAATTCTAATCGGAATTGTTACTGTAATCAGTTCGCTGGCACTATTTGGTGGGATTATGGAACCGGATTCTGCGCTTTATGCATCAATAGCCAAAAATATGGTTTTGCGTGATGATTGGATTAACATTTACGTTCGTGGTGCAGATTGGCTTGATAAACCACATTTAACTTTTTGGCTGGCAGCAGCCTCTTTCAAAATTTTCGGCATAAATGCCTTTGCTTATAAGCTGCCTTCGTTTTTGTTTGGTTTGTTTGGAGCAGGTTATCTCTATAAGTTGGCGAAAGATATTTATAACCATAAAATGGGCTTAATAAGTGCGTTAATCTTTCTAAGTTCTTTACACATATTAATATCAACTTTTGATGTAAGGGCCGAAGTTTACATTACAACATTTACTTTGGCAGCCATTTACCATTATTACAAAGCGCAATCAGGGTCTTTCTGGCATATCGTTTTAGGTTCATTCTTCGCCGCATGCGCCATTATGATCAAAGGAATTTTTGTTTTGATTCCGGTTTTTGGTGGTTTTATCCTTTATTGGCTCATCACCAAACAATATAAAGAGTTATTAAAACTGAAATGGTGGCTTGCGATAGTGCTAATTCTGGTTTTTATCATTCCCGAACTTTACACCTTGTATGTGCAGTTTGATTTACAGCCAGAAAAAATTGTATTTGGAAAAACGGGAGTTTCGGGATTAAAATTCTTTTTCTGGGACAGTCAGTTTGGTCGCTTTTTTAATAACGGACCAATAAAAGGCAAAGGCGATATCTCATTTTTCTTACACACCACCATCTGGGCTTTTCTACCTTGGTCCATTCTATTTTATACTGCGGTAATTAATCTTCTCAAAAAGAAAAACAGAGTTTCTTTGCCCCCCGAAAGCATTATAATCTGGACAAGTGCCGCCATCACTTTTCTGCTATTTTCACTATCTAAATTTCAATTGCCGCATTATATATTGATTATTTTACCGCAATTTGCCGTGATCGCTGCTCTGTATTTGCAGAAACTAGAAGGGAAAAGTCTGAAAATATTTTTCATCGCTCAAACGGTTTTGGCAGTTTTAATTGTAGCGATATTAATCTGCGTTTCGATATTTTTCAAATTCGATTACTTCTCCGTTGCAAACGCGATACTAATCGTTTTGCTATTTTTATCTGTATTATTTTTTAGAGGATTAAAAATTGAAACCATTATCGCCAGAAGTAGTATGATTTCTATCGGCTTGATGATTTTTCTTTCAGGTTTCTTTTATCCTGCATTGCTGAAATATGAATCGGGAATGGAAGCGGGCATTTGGCTAAAGGAAAACCAGCCTAATGCTAAACCAGCAGTATTGATGTATCCTGATGCTTATTCTTTCGATTTTTATGCGAATGGAGAGCCTCAGTATTTTTGGGATTTTGAGACATTGAACAAACATAAGACAGATAAGAACATGGTGATCTATGTTTGGGAGCCAGAAATGGAGCGATTGAAAAAGGATTACAATACCCAAATCCTCAAATCATTTGAATACTTTCACGTCACAAAACTTACGGGAAAGTTTATAAATGCTAAAACACGCCCTCAGGTTTTAGAACGTTTTTATCTGGTAAGAATACAATAGCATGGAGTTATTTTTTCGCATTCTGAAATTTGGTGTAACGGGCTTGCTTGGAATGGCAATTGATTTCGGCGTGACCTGGCTTTGCAAAGAAAAAATTAAAATAAATAAATACGTGGCCAATGCGCTAGGTTTCATTTTCGCTGTAACCAACAATTATTTAATTAATCGCGTTTGGACTTTTCAAAGCACCAACATCCACTGGGGAACCGAGTTTAGCAAATTTATCGTGGTAAGTGTAATTGGATTGGCATTAAACACCGTTATTATATATCTTTTCCACCAACGTAAAAACGGTACAAACTTTTATGTGGCTAAGTTTTTTGCTATTGCGATTGTTTTTATTTGGAATTTTATCGCCAACCTGATGTTTACTTTTAGGTAACGTTTTTGCCGATAAAATAGAATACCACCAACCAGATTAATCCTTTTATCAGGAAGAATAAAAACCCGATTAAGCCCACACGCTTAAACCATAATTTTAGTTTTTCTTTGTTCATGGTGATGTGGTAAAGATAAAATTTTTGCCTTAAATTAGAAAGGTTTTAAATAAGCAAAAGATGAAACGCTTCAGGTTCTTTTATTTCATTATTTCTGTTCTTCTTCTCAGCACCAGTTCGAGTTTGGGTCAAAACTTCAAATCGATTAAGAAATACAAATTGGATTATCTTGTTGCGAATAAGGGTGCTGAAAAACTAATTGGCATTCGGAGTTTCGCAAATGATGGGCAACAATATTTATTGCTTGTTAATCCGCAGACGCTTGATAGCAAAGTTGACCTCGCTTCAAATTATGTAATAAGTAGAACACCATGGCCAAAGATTTTACTCGAATTTAAAACCAGCCCATACATAAAATCTTTAACTGCAGCTGCCGCGAAAGATTTTCAAATACAAGATGCGGGCATCGATAATGCCATACCAAGAGAACAAGGAATAACATTAACGATTGACCTTTGCCCCTCTCACAAACCCTTAGACAGCGTTATTTTTCAATCGGTATTTGATGAATTTAAAAAGATAGAGCAGCCGGCACCTCTTGCCATTTCGGTATCGGGAAAATGGATGCTTAAACACCAGGACGACCTAAATTGGCTGAAAGATTTGGTCAACAAAAAAGACTTAGATATCACCTGGATAAATCATTCTTATAATCATGAGGTAAACAGCCTTCCTCTGGCCGAAAACTTTTTACTAGCACCAGGCACCAATCTTGATACAGAGGTATTAGAAAATGAAAAACTAATGCTCAAAAATGGGTTGACACCCTCTATTTTTTTCCGCTTTCCAGGTTTAGTTTCCGATAGAAGTATTGTGCAAAAAATTGAAGCTTATGGTTTAATCCCAATTGGAAGCGATGCCTGGTTAGCAAAAGGACAACAAGCAAATAATGGAAGTATTGTGCTTATCCATGGTAATGGAAATGAAGAGCTTGGTGTTAAAGACTTTCTGGAGTTATTGAAAACGAAAAAGGAAGAAGTTATCAGCAAACAATGGCTGTTGTTTGATTTGAGAAAAGGATTGCAAAAAGCATATGAGTAAACGCTATTTATGAAAAGTATCTAAAAACAAATCTTCGACTTTTTTACGAGCCCAAGGCATTCTACGCAAAAAGTTGAGGCTTGATTTAATGCTTTGATTGTTGTTAAAACAGTCGATTCTAATTAGCGACCCTAACTGCTCCCACCCATAATGCGCCTGCAAATCAGTAACGATTTTCTCAAGAGTGATTCCGTGAAGTGGATTGTTTTTCTGTTGATCGGCCATGCACAAAGCTAAATAAATTATAAAACTATTGCGGATTAAATTGTGAGAGCCAAACCGTTGCATTGCCGCATGAAGGATCATTTACGGTTTGATTTAAAATTTCAAATTGGTTTTTAACTAGCAAATTGTGGTATTCTTCGATATCAAGTGAAGCATGAAAAAGATTTTCGCCATCATTTATTCCCCACGCCTCTCCTCTTTTGGTGCCCGAGGTAAATAAAATTATTCCATTTGGAAGGAGATGATTGGCAAATATCTCAAACATTTTCGGCTGATCCTCCGCTGGTAAATGAAAAAAACTATGCCAGGCAATGATTGCA
Source organism: Pedobacter sp. AC163 (assembly GCF_979258665.1). NCBI lineage: Bacteria > Pseudomonadati > Bacteroidota > Sphingobacteriia > Sphingobacteriales > Sphingobacteriaceae > Pedobacter > Pedobacter sp. AC163. The sequence continues at coordinate 2,306,982 of NZ_OZ409872.1, forward strand.
TTAAATTTGGTTTCAAGTTTAAGCTTGCGCATATCTTGCAAGAGAAATTCTTCTGCCGGAAAATTTTGTTTAGCCTGTTTCAACATTTTTTCACTTGCATCAACTCCTGTTACCATAAACCCAGATTGCAGGAAATATTCCATAATGGGTTTTCCGTTTCCACAGCCTAAGTCTAGCAGACTTGCACCCCTTGGGATCAACTCAATAACTGTATCCAGATAAGGTTTCTCCATTAAATTACGAGGTCTGTTTTCCCCAAACCAATCAGCAATTTTATTATAAACATGAAAAACGTTCTCTTTTTCATTCATCACCATAAAAATAAAAGCCCTTAAATTTGCATTTAAGGGCTTTGAAAAACTGAATGTTACTTTCCTGCGGTCCAGGTATTATTGTCAGGATTCGAATCTGGTAAAACCTTATTTGGATCTAAGGTAACTGATACTATTTCCTCAGTGGTTGGGAAACGCACCAACCAAGAGGTGTTTTTCATCCAAACATCAACAGGTACTTTTACAATACTTTTTTTACCACTTTTAGTTTCTACCTGAAGGATAATTGGCATTGGCATTTTTTCCAAATTATTCACACGGATAGAATATCCTGATAAGTTTCCATCTTGTTTAATTTCCTCAACCGAACCAATGGCCTGATCCATTTTCCAGCTATTTAAAAACCAACTTCTCCAAAACCAAGCTAAATCCTCTCCTGCAGCATTTTCCATCGAGCGGAAAAAATCATAAGGAGTTGGGTGTTTGTAAGCCCAGTTTTTGATGTATTGACGAAATGCATAATCGAATCGGTCCTCACCTAAAATCTCATTTCTCAAAATATCTAGTCCCCATCCTGGTTTAGAGTACAAGTTAATGCCAATATTTGCCTCTGTCATTCCATCAGGCATTTGCATAATGTTTTCATACTTAGGATTACCGATATAGTTTTTGCCTATAAAATTCATGTTGGTTGGGCGACCAATATATTCTCCATTATTGAAGTTTTTAGCCGAAATGCCGTTGATAAAGGTGTTGAAACCTTCATCCATCCAACCAAATTTGCGTTCGTTTGAGCCCACAATCATCGGGAACCAGGTATGACCAAATTCGTGATCGATTACGCCCCATGCACTGCCTTTTTTAGCCTTCCAACCACAAAAAACAATCCCTGGATACTCCATACCACCGATATTTGTAGCAACGTTAACTGCCATTGGATAAGGATATTCGAACCATTGTTTAGAATAATGTTCGATACTGGCTTTAACATATTCTACCCCGCGGCCATAACCATCAGCTCCATTACTTTCTACAGGTTGCGCAGAAACCGCTAATGATTTTTTTCCACTTGGTAAATTGATACGAGCAGCATCTAAAACAAAAGCTTTTGATGAAGCCCAGGCCGCATCGCGGGCATTTAAAATTTTAAACTTCCAGGTTAACTTATCTTTCGCCGGACGAGATTTAGGATCGGTAACCTCTGCCTCGGAACGGATGTGAACTGTTGCATCGCTATTTTTAGCAGCATTCCATCTTTGCAATTGTTGTGCAGTAAAAACTTCTTGAGGGTTTAAGAGTTCTCCAGACGCCATTAAAATGTGGGTTGCTGGAGCTGTTAAAGCCATAGTAATATCGCCATATTCGCAGTAAAACTCTCCACCGCCCCAATACGGTAAAGTATTCCAGCCAATTACATCATCGTAAACACATATGCGTGGAAACCATTGTGCAATGGCATAAATTTCGCCATTTTTAGTAGTTAAATGACCAGTTCTATCCGATCCTTCTTTCGGAACAGTATAAGAATAGTCCATTTTAATAGTTACCACATCGCCATTGGCAGCCATCGGCTGATCCAAACGAATCTGCATACGGGTGTCTTCAACAATTGAAGTGAATTTTACTGCCGCAGCTTTTTGAGATACACTCACATTTTGAATTTTGTAACCTCCGTCGAATTTTTCGCCTTGGGCACCATAACGACTACGGGCTGGAGTTACTTGTTTGCCACGAGAATCTTCCTTAAATGTGTTCTGATCTAATTGTAACCATAAATACGGTAACTTATCCGGACTGTTATTTTTATAGGTTATGGTAACTGTTCCGGTAACCAAACTTTTGGCTTCGTCCAAATTGGCTGTAATGTTATAATCAACGCGATTTTGCCAATACTTTGGCCCTGGGATTCCCATTGCTGAACGAAACTCGTTTCCGTTTTGAGTGTAAAACAAAGGCCCGAAAGCTTCAGCAGGATTGTAATTTGTGGCAGGAGCGGTTTGCTGAGCATTTGCCGAAATAACAAAAGCGCAACAAACAACACACAAAGTGAATAATTTATTAATTTTCATGAGTTTAATAAGTTGTTATTTGATCGTAAAGATAAAAAATAACCACATATAGCGCTATATGTGGTTATAATATTGATACATGAAAGTATTATCGAACTAATTTGGCTTTAACTTCGGCAAATCTTGTAGTTTTCTTTGTTGAGGAGTTAATTTTTGCCAAGCAACAAAGGCTTTAGAGATATGATAATCATATCTGAAAGGTCGTTCTGCTTTAACCGACTCTATTGACGGCCTATAAATGATCATAAAGTGTTTGAGATCTTCGCCTTGAAGCTTTGTTAAATCGGTAATTGTTTTCTCACTAAAACCAGCGTCAATTTCTTCCTGGTACATTTCTTTTTCTTCTAGCTCAGCTTCTTTTCTTTGCTCCCGCTTGTATTTTCCGTAACCAAGATTCAGGTTTAAGCCGCCAACTTTATCTTTCATGCGCTTTCTACCTAAATTACCGCCGGTATTAAGTAGCGTATATTTTTCTGCCAATGGGTCTTTTGCATCTGTAATCTGGCTATTCATTCTCACCCCTTTTACATCAATATCCATTAGGCTGGTCGATTTTACCGGAAGATAAATGCTTCTATTCAATAAGCTGGTTAAGTAAAGCGTATCGGTATGGTAACCCACGGCAGAAAACTCAATCAAATCTCCTACAGAAGCAGGGATAGTGTACTTACCCGTACTTGAGGTAGTGGTTACTTTTTTGCTATTTAAATTTCTGACAGAGACACCTGGTAACGTGAGCGATTTTTTATTGTAATCGAATACAGTACCAGTGGTAACTGTTTGCGCAAAAACACCAACAGGAAGGGCAATTAAAAGAAAAATAATCAGCTTATACATAAATCAAAAGTAAGTATTAAAATGTTTCAAAGCTGTATTTAACAAACTTTAAGACTATAACAACTGGATCAGCCAAGTGTTTGAGCATAGCGATCCTCATCAAAAGAAATTAATATTGCTTTACCGTCTTTCTCTATAATCGGCCGTTTAATTGCGCTGGTATTTTCTATCAGATAGGCGATCGCCTTATCTTGCGTATCAATCGCAGTTTGTTCTTCTTTCGACAATTTTTTCCAGGTTAATCCTTTTCTATTTAACACCGTTTCCCAACCAAAAGCATTGCTCCAATCGTTTAGCTTTTCGGCAGTGATTCCTTTCTTTTTGAAATCATGAAATTCAAAATCAATTTGATGAGCTTTTAACCAATCGAGTGATTTTTTTACTGTATTACAATTTGGGATTCCGTAAACAATCATTTGTGTTCTAAATTTTAAGTGAAGTTGGAACGCCGAAGATAATAAAGTGTTGTAAGTTGTACGTAATAAGTTTTAGATTTAAAAGCCAAATTGCCCAGCTTAAAACGTATTACATATAACTTTTCACGTAAAACGTACAACGTAAATAGTTCATCACATTTTTACCACCATCCATCACATTTTAAAAAACTGAAGTGAGAAGAGTTAGTAACATTGTGGTATAAACTACAACACATTATGATTATTCTTTCTGGCGAAGACCCGACAATGAAAACTAAAAGCATCAATCAACTGGAATTTTGGATTTCGACAGCACTTTACGTTCTGGCACTCATTGGCATTTGTACTTCTACGAGTTATGGCACCGCAAACGCTTATCGTTTTATCGAAAATCATTTAGAATACAGTAGATTAACTAATTTCTTCTTGCCAGAAATTTTTAAAATAAGTATTCTTTATATCAGCTTCTTACTGATTAATTTTTGCTTTATGCCACAGCTTGCGAGAAAGAACAATGTAGTTTTAAATATCATTCTTACTATAATGGTCACCGGAGTTTCCGTAATCATCTGGATGGTTGCCAATACCTATTCTCAAGCCGATCGATTGATTGAAGAGGCCGATATTAATCATGCTTACGCTATTTTATTTGGAGAAGCTTTCACCTATATTTTTTTACTCTATTTACTGTTCAACATCTATGCTTATTTCAACGAGAGAGGAATATCATTGTTGGAGAAGATTCCATTTTTGAAACGTTTCAAGACAGATATTCTGCTGGAAATTTTCACATCGGCTAAAATATGGCTAATTACGCTAATGGTGTTTGCGGTTATTTTTTCTCCAACACGTGATTATGAATTTGTGGTGATCTGGTTAATTGCTCCACCGGCAAATATCTTATTGGCCTTCTATTCAATTTATGAGATCATTCCAGGCCTCCGGAAAAAGGGAAAAAGATTTGGCCGGTATTTTTGGGGGAATGTTGTTCTTTCCATACTAATCGTTTTATTACTCTTGATCATGCTTGCAGCCTTCATGAGAAATGGCGATGCATTACCTATAGCACTAATTTTTACTTCTATTAGTCTTGTATGCATTACTACGCCATTGGCATGGTACATTTATAAACATAAATTTGAGAAACAAACGGAAATCCAAATGCTCAAAACTGAGCTAGGAAAATCAGATGCAAGTTTAAATTTTCTTAAATCGCAGATTAATCCACACTTTTTGTTTAATGCCTTAAATACACTATTTGGTACGGCACTTCAAGAAAATGCAGAAAGAACGGGTGAAGGCATTCAAAAACTGGGCGACATGATGCGGTTTATGTTGCATGAAAATACACAAGATAAAATTTCATTGACTAGGGAAGTTGAATACCTGAACAACTACATCGATTTGCAAAAGCTCAGAACATCGCGTTCTGGCGATATAAGAATTGAAGCGCATATTGAAGAGCAGTTGAATAGTTTGCAGATTACACCGATGTTATTAATTCCATTTATCGAGAATGCTTTTAAACACGGCATTAGTTTACAGCAACCATCATACATCAAAATGACTTTGCAAACAAAAGAGAGAACGTTATTTTTTGATGTGAGCAACAGCATTTACATCAAAGCAGACAACGATCCGGAAAAATTGAAAAGTGGCATCGGTTTAGAAAATGTTAAGCAAAGATTGGCTTTACTGTATCCAGAAAAACACGAATTAATTATCCGCGAAAGTGCAAATGAGTTCTTTGTGCATTTAACTTTGCACTTGGATTAACCAATTGTTATCTTGCCCGCAAAAACTATGATTGCTATTGCTATAGATGATGAACCCATTGCACTTGAGATTATAAGCTCCCATGCATCAAAAGTTCCTTTTGTAGAATTACAGCAAACTTTTACTGATGCTTTTGCGGCAATTGGATATCTCCAAAACAATAAAGTCGATTTAATTTTTCTGGACATTAAAATGCCCGACATCAGCGGGATAGATTTTTTGAAGAGTTTGAGCAATCCGCCGATGGTTATTTTTACAACCGCCTACACGGAACATGCAGTCCAGAGTTTTGAACTTGATGCTGTTGATTATTTGTTAAAACCTTTTTCTCTTTCGAGGTTTTTAAAGGCCTGCAACAAGGCGCATGAATTATATAATCTGCGTGGACAGAAACAGGAAGCAAAAAATGAATATATTTTTGTGAAGGATGGTTATGAACAAATTAAAGTTGAACTAGATGAAATCCTGTATGTGGAAGCTTCAGGAAATTACACCCAGATTCAATTAAAAGACAAGCTTTTGAGCTCAAGGATTACCATTAATGATTTGGCAGAACTACTTCCTAAAACTGATTTCATTCGTTGCCATCGGGCATTCATTGTAGCTAAAAACAAAATATCCAAATTTGACCGCAGCCAAATTTGGATAGGAGAAAAAATTATTCCGATTGGGGCAACTTACACCGGTATTCAATTGCTGTAGTTAAGGTTTAACTGTTACCCTAATCCCTGCAGAATGCGTAGTGCATTCTGGCGCATACATGCTTTGTAACGTCGTAATTCCATTAGAAAAGTTGCCAGCATGCGTAACCCTGAGTGGGTATTCAAAAACATAAGTTCCTTTGCGTAAATAACTGATAAAGAAATTTGTTGAAGCATCTTTCGTACTTTCATAATAACCTAAACCATCCTGATATTTGAATTGAGAAATCACATTAACCGGCTCAAAACCAGATGATCGCATATCTTTTAGATGAATATATTCCATATCTCTATCACAAAAAATTTCAATCCTCACTTTTAATAAATCGCCTGGAGCTAATTGATTTGAATTTGTTAATGGCGTGAGCAAATTTCCTTTATCGGTTTGTTTTTGGAGGAATAATTGTTTATTTATTTTCACCCCCGTTGCGGCGGATGTGATTTTATCCAACTGCTCGAAATATTGCCAATAATATGCACCCCAGGCCATACTTTTATTGTTGTTTGTAATTTCTACCCTGGCCATTTCGGGTTTAACATTTTGCCCGGCAATGGTTATTTTTTGATAGCCTGTTCCTGCTTCTTTTTCCGGTTCTGCGATGTCCATTTCGGCGAATGATTTACCGCCGATCACAATCTCTGGTGCTGCTGATTCATTTAATAAATCGTAACCCCGCATCAGCAAAGCATAGCTTGCAGCAGCCGTTGCTTTTGTAGTTTTCCAGTCATTAGTCTGCTTATTTTTTAGCAACCAAATCTTCATTTCTTCCACGGAGTGCGTATCTTTTGCCACCTCATCGAAGGCTTCTATTAACAAAGCTTGCGTTTCAATGGCATTTTGATACCAAAAATATCCATTGCTATTATCTGCCCAATACATACCCAGTTCATCATGATGCTGTGCCGTTTGTTTTAATAAACCTATCACTTCCAATGCCTCAGCTTCACGCCCATTTCTATAGAGAACTATGGCTGCCTGTGCTTGCTGATAGGGATCTAAATATTTCCATTTCGATGTAAGTATTTGTAAGAAATAGTTAACCGATTTAATATAATTAGGATCATCATTTTTTTGCTTTGCATAACTGCGGGCATATAAATAGTGAAGAGTTAAATAATTAAATCCTTGTCTTTTAAGCTTAAGATCTAAAGTATAATCTTCAACCAATTTACCATCCAAATAGCTGATAGCCTTCGAAAGCATCTGATTCAATTTTGGAAAAGTTTTTTCATCAATTAATTTAAGGTGTTTCAGTTGCCCGATACCCATTGCAATGTGTTGGGTGATGTATCGATCTTCCTGCATTCCTGTGAACCATGGAAATGCACCACTGCTAAACTGCATGCTCTCCAGTTTCTCGAAATTCGCTTTAAGCTCATAAGTCATGCTGTTTAAATCAAACAAAGTAGCTAAGCGTTTCTTCCGCTCGGTTTCATTATTAGCTTGTCGCACCCATGGCGTTTCTTCCAATAAAATTGATTTTAAGGCTGAGTTTTTCTCCAAATTAAATACTAAAGCTTCGCCATTGTTGATTTGTTCCCAGGATTGGAAAACCGTTTTTATTTTGGGCGATGAATTGATGATGCCCGTCGCAAAACTGTTGGCGTAAAACCTGCTGAAGGTTTGCTCGGCACATTCATAAGGATATTCCATTAGATATGGTAGAGCCTGCACCGCATACCAAATCGGATTGGAAGTAAATTCAAAAGTTAAGGCTTGGTTTCTTAATGTTTTCGAATCTCCGGCATGCAGTAATTTATCCATAGTGAAGGTTTTTTTAACACCTCCACGTACGTTTATCGGCATACTCTCAGTTACCAACATAGAATTCGGTAAAACCGGTATGGTCATTTCCTCTCCATCAGCATAATTTTCTGATTGAGCAGTAAGCTTATATGTAATTGCTCCAATGCCTGGAGGAATGACCAGAGACCATTTTAATGCCTGGTTCCCATTATTTTCCAATTGAAATTTTTGCTGAACCGCATCTTTATTGCTTACAATCGAAATCTTTTTTCCTGTGATGGCATCGGATAAATCTAACACTGCAAAACCACCAATCGGTTTACCAGATAGGTTATTGAGCCTAGCGCTGAACAAAATAGTATCTCCTTCACGAAAAAAACGTGGTGCATTTGCCGAAATGGAAAGCTTTTTCTGCGTAACCAATTCTTTGGTAATGGTTTTTGTTTTAAAATCTTTAGTATGCGCAAAACCCATCATTTTGTATCGCGTTAAAGATTGTGGGATTGTAAATTCTACTTCAATTTGCCCTGATTCATCGGTTTTTAACTGCGGATAAAAGAAAGCGGTTTCAGTAAAATTGGTACGTGGAATAACTTTAGCTTTTTTAACAGGTTTACCATTAATGATGTAGGTATCCGTCTTCGGATCGTAGCCTTCAATGCTCACAAAATCGTAAACTTTATTATCATCAACAGCAATGGCCTCTCTCAGCATTTCAGGGGCGGGCGCTCCAGCCGGATCATACGCCACACTGGTTGTTCCCCTTAATTTGATGGTTGTTACAGGGCCGCTCGCAGCCAACACTTCAACCTCCTCCCTTAAATTGGATACACTGCCTGTTACATTTTTCTTTTGTTGGGCTCCGTAGCCTGCCACAACAATCTCGTTTAGTCCTTGCCTATCTTCTATCAATTTAAAGTCGATTCTTTTAGCTGTTTTGACTACCGCTGTTGCTCGGTGATATCCGATATAACTTACGGTTAATTCATCTCCGCTTTTAGCATCAATACTATAAATACCATAGGCATCAGTGGTTGATCCCTTTTTACCAACTCTTACTGCAACTCCGGGCACGCCATAACCATACTGATCGGTTACAATACCATATACCAAACCAGATAATTTTAACGAAGCAAGTTTTTTGGTCGCCACTCCGCTGTTAGATTTTCGATTATTAGCCTCTACTCCAGCCAAATATTGCGTATAATTATATTTTAAATTGTAGGTGTTGAAATCGAAACCATAATAATTTATTGCTTCGTATTCTCGCTTCCGTATGTCGTAATAACCACGATATCGGTCTTTGTGCCAGATCTCATTCGCCGTTTGTATCGCAGTGAGATTATAGCCCCAGTTGTAAATATTGTAGTTGTATTTAGGCGAAACGATTTTATTCCAGCTCATGGTTTTTAAATCATCCAACGATGCATCATATAAAGACACCACCATTTCAGCCATTTGTTTTTCGCCCTTTTTATTAGTGATTTTTAATTTCCATATATCCTTTTCACCTGGCTGTAGTTTATCCCTGAAACTTGTAAAATTAATATCCAACTCTTTACTTTCATCTACAATGGCAATTACGTTCATAGATTGGAATATTCTACCATTTTGAATTAAGGTAAACTGAACAGCGAAACCTTCTACAAATTGAGCTTCAGGCTTGATGTTTACTACTTCCTGCTTATGGCTTAGATTTAACCAAACTTTTTTTATAACCTGGTCTTTATAATACACTTCATAGTAAGCCCTGGCATTTGGCAAAACACTGGCAAACCTAAAAACAGCTGATTCATTAGTTGTAACAACGGTCTTCTCCGCTACAAGCCACTCTTTTGCGAGTAATATTTTCTCGCTTGGACTTTCGTAAATTCGTACAATTTTTTCTACAATGATGGAATCCAGATTCTCATTAAGTGCTTTAAACTTCACCTTGTAATATCCCGAAGGAAGTTTAACGCCCTTCATTTCTAAATTACAAGAACCCTGTTCTACTTTTTGATGCTGAACAAAACTGATTTTTCCTGTCAGCCAACTTTCAGGAGTTCCATCATTCTCGTATTCATCGTAAGGAAATTGCTTAACAAATTCGGCCCTGCTCAGGTTGTATTTTTCTGCTCTACCTAAAGTATTCGGATAAACCACTCTACCCGGATATTCCAGTTTGTACCACTCTACAGTTAATTTGCCATTAATTGGCGCCTTATTTAAATTGGTAATTTCGAAAGCTAAATTACCCTTAAAATTAGCAGTAAAAATATTTTCTGGTATATCTACGTTAAGTAAAACATCACTTTTGCCAGCATTAATAAACTGAGATTTGCTTCTTGTTTCACCATTCAAATCAGTGATATCTACATTGATTTGATAGGAATATGCATTAATGCTGGTATTCTCTGCTGCAGCAAAAAAGCGAATGTCAAAAACACCTCCGGCTTTCGTTTCAGTTGTGCCAATAGCTATTTGCTTACTCGGACTGTAACCATAAACGCGATCATTGGACGAGAGGATATTTCTGGTAATAACATACTTAACTTTTGCGCCAGAAACGGCATAACCCGCAAAACCAATTGCCTTTCCCTGTACAAGTATCGAATCGTTTAACTTGTATTTTTCATTCAATGGATTAAATGAAACCTCGAAAGTAGGTCGCTTATACTCCTCTACCTGAACATCAACATTACCATAAGCTGTATTAATGCTCATCCTGCCGTTTAACTTACCCATTGGGATAGTAAACGAACCGTGGAAAGTGCCAAACTCATTCGTAATTTTCGAAGTTTTTTCAATCTCCTTCCTGTTGGCATCACTAAAGTTGATTTCGATAGTTGATTCTTTTAAGATCCGGTTCTTATCATCTTCAAATTCAAAATATATTCCTTTATAATAAACGGTTTGGCCGGGCCGGTAAATTGGCCGATCGGTAAATAAAACCACTTTCGACTTTGCAGACATGTATTTATAAAAACGCTGGTTAATATCCATTACAACCGTATCATTGCCATAGATGGTTTCAATACGGTTTACCGATGCATTTAGCGAACTCTCTGCAAATCCATTTCTATCTGTGTTTAAAGTTCCCCTGGGTTTATATACATATTTTCCATCCTCATATTCATTGTTTTCCTCATTTATAGTTGCATTTACTACAGCCTCTCCCGTGGAGCTATTGGAAACAAAATATTGATGATTAAGGATTTCTGTGATGCGATTGGTTACAGCCAGATCTGTAACTTGAAAGGTTAGGTAATTAAACATCGCATTATTGCCGGTAGTATTGGCGATGATAACATATTGACCTTTCTCCAAACCATCCAATTTGTCTATTAAAGTATGCTCTTTATAATCATCAGTTTCAGGCAAGCTAACCATCCATTCTTTTTGGATTTTATTTGTAGCGATAAATTTCTCATAATCTTCCAGATTGCCAAGGTGAAAACGGTTGGTAATTCTGCTTACCTTAAAAAGCTGTAATGAAATTGTATTCGTATTTTTATACCTAAAACGTATTTGTGCTGGTTTTCCTGGCATTAAAAATTGATTCATCTTAATTTCCAACATTTTACTTTTTATGTCAGCAATTAACTTTTCAAAGTTTTTGGCACCAATACTTTTCGGGTAGGCTTCGATAGCCAGGTTGCCTATTGCCAGTAATTCCTTTAAATCTATATCTTGTTTTAGAGTTTGCAGATTTCGCATCTCGTATTTTTTCAATGCAAGTTCAAAAAGCACATCGGCATACAGTTCTGAGGATCTGGAGATATTGGCAAGTTTTTGGATTGCTGCATCATAAAGCCCCATTTTATCTTCGCGGGTGCTTCTGGAATAAACGTAATTTAACCGTTTAAGATCCACATCAACTAAAGCACCGATATTCTTACTTTCTTGATGGCTGCGGATAAGTTTCTGAAAAATGGCTAATGCCATTGATGAGAATGAAGTCGAATCTTTAGTTGGAAGCTCAATTTTTAAAAATGCCTTATCATCATCAAACCATTTCACATCATTAAAATCGATTGCATCATCATTTTTGGTAATTTCTATCTGTGTATTTATCAAAACATCTATAGCTCTATGTACTAGTAAATCATAAAGTGTAGGCCTTAAAAACCTATTTTGTTCATTACCAATCATCATTTCGCTCAGACTATCAATTTTTGTGTTTTGCAAAATTTTAGTCTCTGCAATTGATGCTAAATAATTTCTAGCAGTTTCCTCTAAAAATTTACTGGCTGGCCAGGTTTTAATATCATCGCTCAGATTTAATTGGACATTGGTGCGATTAAGCAACTGGAATCGATTCTGATCGTAATATTTCCAATAACTTTCGGCTAGTAATGATTGTAAAATACTTTTGGCGGGTTGGCGGGCAGTAAGAATATCTTGTTGTAATTCTTTATTTATTTTTGAAAAAGCATTTTCTTCCAGGTAACCTTGAAATAACATTCGATACATGGTTGCCTTAATGATTAAAGCTGTTTCTTGTTCTTTCCGGGCTTTTTCGATTAACTTATTTAAGATTGGAACGGCTTCCTTCGGCTTTGTTGCGAGAGCGAGAGAATCTATAGTTTTAAAAGCTGACTGATAGTAAGTTTGCTTCTTTTGGGAAAAAACGGATGCGGAATAAAAGCAAAAAGAAATGATTAGCAATAAGATTGGTAGCGTTTTTTTCATAACCGGGGATTTAAACTTTAGATGGAATATTAAAATGGATTCCATAAATTATTTAAACATATATCTGATGATTTACTAAACTAATGAATTTTGCACTTCTCACTTTACTAAGTTTCGCCGAAAAGCGTAAAGAGAATTTTGAACAATCAATTGAAAATATTTAAGCTAAACTTTGGCAGTTTGCTTTCGAAGGCTTAAATAGTAGCAAAGCATTAAGCATTTTAAACCTGATCGCAGTGAACACGAAACCCGATTCTTTTTATCGGGTGAGTAAAACGGAGAGCGGGACGAACATTTAATTGAAATACTGGTTTTGCTTTCCAAATCAATCAAAATATTTTTTTTTCTGATCCGAAATGATTTACGTAACTCCTGGAAAACGGAGGCCGAAAATTGACTTAAATTAAAGTTACAACATTTAAACAGTAAGCCCTTTCAACATTAAACGCTTAGCATTATATTTGCCACATGTCTACACAACTAAAAAATCTTTCTGATTTCTCTCATACCACTGTTCCGAATGGAGCGAACTATAAATTTGGAATCATTGTTGCCGAGTGGAATGCCGAAATTACTGGCGCTTTATACAATGGTGCATTAAAAACTTTGTTAGAAAATGGCGTAGCCGAAGAAAATATTGTTTCGTTACCAGTGCCTGGGAGTTTTGAATTAACTGGTGGAGCGGAAATTTTGCTCAGCAAAAGAAGCGATATTGATGCGGTGATTTGCTTGGGTTGTGTAATTCAAGGGGATACAAAACATTTCGATTTTATTTGCGATGCTGTTGCACAGGGTGTAACTAATGTGGGCATTAAATATAGTAAACCTGTTATTTTTGGTGTTTTAACTACCAATAATTTGGAGCAGGCACAAGATCGTGCTGGAGGCAAACATGGTAATAAAGGCGATGAAGCGGCTATCACCGCAATTAAAATGGCCGACTTTTCTGCCAATATTTAAAATTGTGTTTTAATAAACTATTTGTACCTTAGCGCTTTAATCCCCCAATCTAATGAAAAAAGTTGCCATCTTATTATTGGCGGTGTTTTGCACCATTACCATTTTAGAGTCATGCTCTTCAAAACTTTGTCCTGCTTACAGCTCTTACCCTGAAGGTAAACGCAGAAGAAACTAAGTTTAAAACATTAGAATTTCATTTTACAGTCATCTGCAGAACTTTATTTAGCTGCATGTGTTTACGTATAAAACAATATATTATGACTTGGGTTAACTTAACTTCTATAGATCAGCTTAATGAAATAAAATCAGCAAGCGGATACAGCCTTATTTTTAAGCACAGTACACGTTGCTCAATTAGTTCGATGGCCAAAAGAAATTTTGAATTTAGCTGGGATGTTATTCCGGAAGATACCAAACTTTATTTTCTGGATTTAATTGCCTACAGGGAAATTTCTGCTGAGGTTGCCCATCTTTTTCAGGTTACACACCAATCGCCACAAATTTTATTAATTAAAGATGGAGATTGTGTTTTGGAAGCATCACATAGCGATATCTCTGCAGAAGAAGTGGCTGAGGTAATTGTTGCGGCATAATCAAAAAAATATTCAGCAAAAAGGGGCGCAAATTTAAAATTTGCGCCCCTTTTTTTATCATATATTCTATCTTAAAAATGTTTCATTCCAATTTGTGAAGGATGAAAAATTTTATCTCTAGGCTTTTTCTATCTCTAAAACTCTTGATGTTCTCGCTCTGGTTTCTTTGCAAAGTTGAGGATTGTTAGCCAACTCTTTACCGAAAGTAGGGATCATTTCTTTCATTTTAGCTTGCCATTCATCAGTTGCCAAATCGTCTTTAAAACAACGACTCAATAATTCAATCATGATTGATACCGCTGTTGATGCTCCTGGAGAAGCGCCCAGTAATGCCGCTATGGAACCATCGCCAGCACTTACTACTTCAGTACCAAATTCTAAAATTCCACCTTGTTTTTCATCCTTTTTAATTACCTGAACACGTTGGCCAGCATATTCCAGTTCCCAATCTTTCAATTGTGCTGTTGGTAAATATTCTTTTAAAGCTTCTAATCTATCTTCAGGAGATTGCCTTACCTGTTCAATTAAATATTTAGTCAAATCGAGGTTGTGCAAACCTGCAGATAACATCGGGCGGATATTATTGAATTTGATCGATTTTGGTAAATCTAAAAACGATCCATTTTTTAAAAATTTGGTAGAAAACCCAGCGTAAGGACCGAACAACAAGGCCTGTTTGCCATTAATCATCCTGGTATCTAAATGCGGTACCGACATTGGTGGAGCGCCAACCGCGGCTTTACCATACACTTTAGCATGATGTTGTTTAATGATTTCTTCGTTAGTACATTTTAACCATTGGCCACTTACCGGGAAACCACCAAAACCTTTACCTTCCGGGATATCAGATTTTTCGAGCAATGGCAATGAACCGCCACCAGCACCAATGAAAACAAATTTAGCAACGCGTTTGCGTTTGTCTTTTGTTTCTAAATCTTTAACTTTTATAACCCAGTTACCTTCTTTGTTTTTCTGCAAATCACGAATCTCATGATTGAAATAAAGACTCACATTAGGTTGCTCTTTAAGATGATTAAACATGTCGCGGGTTAGCGAACCGAAATTAACGTCGGTACCTAAATCCATTTTCGTGGCGGCAATTTTATCAGTCTTTTTACGGCCATCCATAATTAATGGTGCCCAATTTTTTACCACTTCCGGATCTTCGGTATATTCCATGTCGCTAAACAAATCACATTGCTGTAAAGCGTCGTAGCGTTTCTTTAAATAATCTACATTCTTTTTTCCCCATACAAAACTCATGTGTGGAATTTTCCGGATAAAATTCTCGGGGTTGGAGATTAATCCCTTTTCGATAAGATAAGACCAGAATTGTTTTGAAACCTCAAAATGTTCGGCAATTTGAACCGCCTTTTTAGTTTCAACCGTTCCATCTTTTTTTTCAGGCGTATAATTTAGTTCGCAAAAAGCAGAATGTCCGGTACCGGCATTATTCCAGGCATCAGAGCTCTCTGCTGCTGCAATATCCAATCTTTCATATATTTCAATACTTAAATTGGGTTCTAATTCTTTTAATAAAACACCAAGTGTTGCGCTCATAATTCCAGCGCCAATTAAAATCACATCTGCGTCAGTTTTACCAACTGTCTTTATCTTTTTTGTCATCTTATTTTAAAGGAGTTACAAATTTAGGATCATTTTAAACATGAAACGAATTTTCGCATATGAAAACTAAAAAATTGCTAAAAAATGTATTTTTATTTGAAACCGGTAGCATTAATTAGCATAATTAAATTGAAAACGTTAATTTTTATAGCGAAATTATTAAATCTTCATTAGGATTATATTAGAAATCATAACCCGATAAACAATTGATTTGTTTTTGCTCATCAAACAATGGGTTCTGCATCTATTACACACGAATAATAAAATAAATGCAGCAGAAATTTAGATATTGTAAGCGAATAGTCATCCGAAAAAAACATCCCACTTCAAAAGTATACTTTTATTTAGTTGAAGCGTTTGCTTCTTTTAACGGAATGTTTAAGATGAAAAATTTAATTCTACTGATTTGCATCATTGTATTTGCCGGCTGTTCCGGAGAAAAAACCGACGAGGTTTTACTTCAACTGGATAAAGAAAAGCTTGAGGAAAATATTAATTACGACAAGATCGTATTTTACAAGTTTGCAAAAATAGCGGTACGTTCAAATGCCGTACTCGACACCAATATGGTTGAATACCAAAAGTTTTCATCACAAACCCGAAACATCTTGAATACGATGGATAAGCTCGATACCAATAAAAAAAGTATCTCTGTAATGGAGGCGCTGCGACTTTATAATGATTATCGTAAAGTAAAAAAATTGGTCAAAAATACCGACGAAGATGTGTTTCCTAGCCTAGTACAAGGTTTTAACGTAATGTATGGAGCACCAAAAGTTGACATGAATACTGTTGATCCCAAAGAGAAAACACGTGTTCAGAATATCGAACACGCGATTCTAAGCATGGCGGTTTTAACCACAAGAGATTTAGGTCAGCCGTTTGCCTTATATGAATGTTCAAAAACACAACCAGAGCTTTTGGATGATTCGGAGATTAAAACGCTGTTGGAGTTTGTTAGAGGCTTCCTTTTCTTCGGCAACAACCTTTATTACTTATCCGAAGACGGTTTATCCCGCAATATTAAATGGCTCGATAAAAATGAAAGTATTCCCATGCCTTATACTAAAGCTTTTTTTGGCTGGAGAAATTTGAGCGATGCACAAGCACATACCGCTTTCCATGGCATGAATTACCTTTTCAGAGGGTTTGATAGAATGCGAATGGAAAGAAAAGTTGATGAAGAAAGATCTTTGGAAGATTTTGACTCTTTTGTTAAGGATATGAACAAGCTTGGCTTAGAAACCGAATTAGTTTGGTTGGTGGATGCCTATCTCAATTTGAAAAGAGAAAAGCCGGAGAAGGCAATTCCGGCTTTAGAAAAATTAAAAACCAGTCCTCTATTTTCTGACAGTGAACGTGATGCCATACAAAAAACCATCGATTATGTTAAAGATCGTGAGCCGGATGCTGCTTTGAAAGGCGTTTACGACAAAGCATTCATGGCCACGCTGGCTTCAAAGTATATGATTTCAGTATTAGCGAAAATTGATTGGGAGAAAGTGATGAGAGAAAACAATGTTCCACACACAAAGGAAATCTTCGCAAACATCAATAAGTTCAAAGAAATGTCTAATGCGGTAAGCCAATATACTCAACCCTCTACTATTGAAAACGGCAAAAAGGAAATCACTAAAAAAGGTAGCGAGTTATTGGATAAGGCAAAATCATTGTGGTAAAACAATTTTTTGAAAGAAGGCTTTCAAGTGCTGAATTCTAAAAATTTAAACATCAACAGCTAAACGTTTCCGAATTGCTCGCTTTGCAACCAAACATTACAACAGAACAACATTTCGACATTACAACATTTCAATCCTAATCCTTAACTTTGCGATATGATTGATTTACCGGTAGTACCTGCTGTAACTGAAGTTAAACGTAAACCCGATTGGTTGCGTGTAAAATTGCCTGTTGGAAAAGAATATGCACAAGTTCGCAGTTTGGTAGATACACATAAGTTGCACACCATTTGCGAAAGCGGGAATTGCCCTAATATGGGTGAGTGTTGGGGAGCTGGAACCGCAACTTTCATGATTTTAGGTAACATTTGTACCCGAAGCTGCTCGTTTTGTGCGGTTGCAACCGGCCGGCCTTTAGCGGTTGATGTTGATGAACCTAACCGTGTGGCCAATTCCGTAAAGCTAATGGGCGTAAAACATTGCGTTATCACATCAGTAGATCGCGATGATTTAAAAGATGGGGGCTCAATTATCTGGGCAGAAACATTACAGGCCATCCGTAAGGAAAGCCCGATTACAACGCTAGAAACATTAATTCCTGATTTTAAAGGCCAGTGGGATAATTTATACCGCGTATTGGAAGAACGTCCTGAAGTGGTGTCGCACAATATGGAAACGGTAAAGCGCTTAACGCGACAAGTGCGTATTCAAGCGAAATACGATAGAAGTTTAGAAGCACTGAAACGGATTTCAGAATTCGGTTTAAGAACCAAAACAGGCATTATGCTTGGGCTAGGTGAAACTGAGGAAGACATCTTTGAAGCCATGGATGATTTAGTTGCTAATGGTGTTCATATTTTAACGCTGGGTCAATACTTGCAACCAACCCGCAACCATCAC
This sequence comes from Pedobacter sp. AC163, assembly GCF_979258665.1. NCBI lineage: Bacteria > Pseudomonadati > Bacteroidota > Sphingobacteriia > Sphingobacteriales > Sphingobacteriaceae > Pedobacter > Pedobacter sp. AC163. The sequence goes on from NZ_OZ409872.1 coordinate 2,325,232, forward strand.
CCGGTTGTTGATTGGATTCACCCTGATACTTTTGCCATGTATAAAGAAGTTGGTTTAGCCAAAGGTTTAAAGTATGTAGAAAGCGGCCCATTGGTACGTTCATCTTATCATGCCGAAAAACATCTTTTCCCAATTGAAGGAATCGCCTAGTATCCGGTTTATGCCAGGCTTAAAAAATGTTTCCAAAATAGCATTCCTTGCGGGAATAAATTATAAAAACATTTTTTTGGTTTTGCTGTTCTGTATTGTATCTTAGTAACCAATAGTGACTGCATATAAAAAATTAACCCTAACCGAGCCTGAACTTGTTCTCGCCCTGCAATCGAAAGATCCTGCGGTGTTGAAGACCTTGTATAGCATGTACTCCTCTGCACTTTACGGCGTTATTTCACGTATTATTATCCATACTGAGTTAGCGGAAGATGTTTTACAAGAAACTTTTGTGAAGATATGGCAATCTGCAGCACACTACGACAATACCAAAGGACGTTTGTTTACCTGGATGATGAATATTGCCAGGAATTTATCTATTGATAAACTCCGTTCTAAAGACTTTAAGAATTCACTTAAAAACCAAGATATAGAAAATAACGTAAGTTTCGTTGATGAGCAAAACAAGGTGACTTTTAACCCAGACGTACTTGGAGTAAAGCAACTTGTAGAGAACCTGAAACCAGACTTACAAGCAGTTCTCAATTTAGTTTATTATAAAGGTTACACGCATGTGGAAGCCGCAGAAAAGTTAAATTTGCCATTAGGTACGGTGAAAACCCGTATTCGCCTGGCTATTATAGAATTGAGAAGGAGTTTTAATTGAACGTGGAAAATTTAAAAGCATATATCGAATCTGGAGTACTTGAATTGTACGTTTTAGGTGATTTATCGTCTGAGGAAGCGTTACAGGTAGAGGAAATGGCAACTCAATACCCTGAGGTTAAAAGTGAATTAACCGCCATTGAGATTGCCATGGAAAATTATGCTATGGAAAATGCTGTAGCGCCATCTGCAGATATAGAAACCAAACTATTTGAGAAATTAGGATTAGGAAAAAGTGAAGATGTAGAAGCAATATCTACTACCCCAGCCTACACTGAAGAAGCCAAGGTAGTTAGATTGGATAACAGTGATAGTAAAGTTAGAACATTACGTTTTGCATTGGTTGCTTGTGTTGCTTTATTGATTATTAGCACTGGAGCACTTTTCATCACCTATAATAAATTAAATGCTGCTCACGATCAAATAGCCAGTTTAAATCTCGATAAAGAAAAATTTGCCGGGGTAGTGAGTAAGCTTGAGTTTGAGAACAAAGGTTTGGATAATATGGTGGCCATGAACGACAGTAAAGAATGGGCAACCATTCGAATGGCTGGACAGGCTTTTAGTCCTAAATCTAAAATGAATGTTTATTGGAACAAAAAGGATAAAAGTGTATTGATTAACTATGTGGCTATGGATTTACCAAAAGCCGACGCTGAACACGAATATCAGCTTTGGGCATTAGTAAATGGCAAGCCAGTGAGCTTAGGCGTATTTGGAAAAACAGATTCTACATCAACAGAAGCTTTACAGAAAATGCAAGCCATACAAGAAGCTCAAGCTTTTGCTGTAACACTTGAACCAATGGGCGGAAGCGTTAACCCAACTATGGAGAAACTAGCTGTAATGGGTGGAGTATAAGTAAACCTCGTGAAAAATATATAAATCCCGGCAATCAAAAATTGTCGGGATTTTTTATTACTTACGATTTTTGAGCGTACTTCACTTCTTCATAAGGCTGTACCAAAACCCAACCTTCACCAAAAAATTCCAGTTGAAACGATTCTCCACTTCCCCTCCCGATAAAAGAACCAAAAGTTAAATTTGTTTTAATATTAGGTGACAAATTTTCTGACCAAGCTACCGTTGCATTCGGATCGGTATATACAGGTTGATTAGCACTTACACGCAACAAAATTGGTTCACCATGGGTGGTAATTGCAATATAACCACTTCCAGATAATTTGACTTGGAAAAGGCCTCCACTCATCATGCCTGCCACACTTTTCAGCATTTTAATCTCATTTTTGATGGTATCTTCCAAGGCTAAAACATCGTTGCCATTTACGAAAATCGACTCGTTCTGAAGTTTAATGATCTTCACTTTTTTACCTTCGTCGGCCAAATAAAGTTTACCTGTACCTGCGGCATGCATCAATGATGTACCTTCTCCAGAAATGGCTTTCTTTAGCAATCCACCAAGGCCTTTACTTAACAAACCTTCGCGTTTAAAATCTACATTCCCAATATAGGCTACCATTGAGCCCGCCTTGGCCATAATTTTTTGATTTTTTAAGTTTACTTCCAGCATTGCCGGCTTTTCCAATTCGAAAAAATCATTTTCATTTGGGTTCTCTGCCGATTCCTGTATAAGCTCATTAAGCGTGTATTCTCTTTTTTCCATTAGTGATTAGATTTATTTATTTTGATCATTCGGTTGTTTTTAGAATTAGTCAATTCTTAAGCCAAAGGGATGATAATTATAACAGAAGCGATTTTATTTCTCTAGGCACTTGCATGGCCACCTGCGAGGCGGTAACTACAATCCTTGAATTAGCTAAACTGCTTCCTGCCAAACCGTGAACGTAGCAGGCCAAAATTGCGGCATCGGCAGATGTGTATTTTTGAGAAATAAAAGCTACAATAATGCCTGTTAAAATATCGCCCATACCCCCCTGTGCCATAGCAGAATCGCCAGTTGGATTAATATAGATTTTGCCATCGGGCAGGCAAATAAATGTAAACTGATTTTTGAGTACGATGATCATCTTACCTTTTTGCGCTTTATTTTTAGCTGTTTCTATACGTTCCCACCAAGTTTCGTGATCTCCAAATAGCCGATCGAACTCTTTCATATGAGGAGTCAAAATACTATTTTCAGGTAACTTGTCTATCAAATCGGGCCTTTCGCCTAAAATATTCAAGGCATCGGCATCTATAACCAAAGGCTGATTACTGGCAATTAAACTTTCCAGTAGCCGTTCGTTTTCTGTCGAAATACCTAAGCCTGGTCCAATTGCAATGGCCTGGTATTTAGCTGGATTTTCAATTCGTGTATATTCGTCTCTTGGTAAAGCCATCACTTCTGGCAATACCGTATTTAGGGCTATCAATCCGCTTTGCGGAATACATGCAGTAGTTAAACCCGCTCCGGCATACAAACAAGCCATTGATGAAAGTATAGCTGCACCCATTGTGTTAACATTCCCAGCAATAATTAGCGCATGTCCGTAAGTGCCTTTATGACTGAATGATTTCCTGGGCTTAACAATTGCCTGGATATCTTCCTCTTCCAACAAATGGAAATCAGAATCTTGGCCTTGAATAAAACCCTCATCCAATCCAATATCAACAACCTCATATTTTTCTGTAGCTAAAGCTGATTCAGGGAAAAAGAAATTAATTTTTGGCCGCTGAAAACAAATGGTTTTATAAGCCTTGATTCCTCGGTAATCTGCTGAAATTTTCCCCTCTGACGGAAAGCCTGTAGGGACATCAACTGCATAGATTTTTTTATTGAGTTTATTAATACTCTTGGCCAGGTCGGCATATTCTCCCTCCAAAGGTTTGTTTAAGCCAGACCCTAAAATGGCATCAATGATAATATCAGCTTTTACATTTCTTAAATCGGCCGCGGTGTTGATGATTGTTTTCCTACATTTGGATTCATCTAAACGCTGCAGGTTGATTGCAAAATCATGGCTTTGCTTACTGCTAAAGTTAACAATATAAACACGCACATTTTCGCATCCGTTGTTGCAAAGCAAATGCGCTACAGCCAATCCATCACCTCCATTATTACCCTTACCACAAAATACTGCGATACTTTTATTGGCATCAAACTCGTCCCTTAAAAAGGTTTGAACGAAAGCACGAGCAGCTTTCTCCATTAAATCAATCGATGCTATTGGCAGGTTGGCAATGGTGAATTTATCAGCCTTGCGCATTTGGGCAGAAGTAAGCAGTGTTTGCATATAACTAATATACCATTATAAGCGCTAATGAAAAAGTTTCGGCTTTGATTGATTATTTAATAACCTGGTAAAAAGATATTTACAGGCGCATATACCTTTTAACAAACTTTAGCGTTTTCCATTGAATTAAATTAAACTCTAATCAAATGAATCAAAAACCATCGAATGCATTTGTGGCTGCGGCCTGGATTGCATTGGGCATTGGAATGATAGGCTTTATTGTTGGCCTATGGCGTTCTGACATGCTTCTTAATGAAAAAGGATATTATTTTACTGTATTGATGTTTGGTCTTTTCGCCGTAATCTCATTACAAAAAGCTGTTCGCGATAAATTGGAAGGTATTCCGGTAACGGAAATCTACTATGGTTTAAGCTGGTTTTCAACATTATTAACCATTACCTTATTGGTAATTGGATTATGGAACGCCACACTTTTACCCAGCGAGAAAGGATTTTATGCCTTTGCCTTTCTGCTTTCGCTGTTTGGTGCCATCACGGTACAGAAAAATACGAGAGACAGCCAAATTTTTAACAAAAGTCAGGATTTGCATTAACACACTAACAGCGCCGATACCTAAAAAGATCGGCGCTTTTTAATTTAGGTTAAAACCGGAGCACTCAAGTGTGCTTCAAATTCCAACAGCTTCTTTTTTGCCTTAAAGTGAATGTCGGTGATCACGTCAGCATAATCAGCCATCGCCTGGAACAGTACTTTAAGCTCCTCGTCGAAATATAAATCTGCACCAAAATATTTGTAATCATACTTCAAATATTCTTCAAAGCGAAGCTTGACTTCCTCACTGAAACCATCAACATAATCTTCATCAGCAAGAATGGAAAGTATGCTCTCCTTAAATTTCTTCTCTTCCTTTTTTACCACAACCATATTCTTTTTAATCACATTAAACGGTGTGGTGCTGTGCATAAACGAGGTTGCATTTGCCAAATCAGCATAAACAATTTGTTGGAGTTTGAACTTTTCGGCTATTCTTTGATAGTATATTGCTAAAACCTGAAATTCAGAAGCGAGATTTTGCCTAAAAGCCGCATGGCGGAAAAACTCGAAAATTTTTATATCCAAATTCTCCAGTTCTATCTTCTTATTTTCAATCTCCGAATTCAAATAATCAATCATAGCCCTACAATCAGCTTTCGAATATTTTTGGCCATTATAATTGAAGGTCTTTATATCAATCAAACCAGAATCTATTCTATCAATTGTATTCCAATCAGCTTCAAGGGCATTCAGTTCATAAATTAGAGTCAAACTCTTATCTCCAAACAGGAGATCAAAGCTTAAATCAGTATCAGGTATTGATTTTTCGAAATCACTTTCAGTATACTTTGTGTAAGGATTTCTATAATCGAAATACTCGTTAAATAAATCTGGGAAAGAATTTTGTTTGGTTTGGCTTATAAAATCTCGCTCAAAATCTTCCCTTTCCTGATCGATAGGCTCTTCCAAATAATTCACATTAACGAACATTTTATCGGTTAGCTGGGCCGATATCTGGTCTTTGTTTACCAGCAAATTTATTGCAAGCCCTGTTTGGCTATTTTTTAACTCACCGTTAATTTCTGCCAGTTTAACTACTCGATCTTCAGTTTCTGGATGCGACGAATACAAGTGACTAAAACTGATTTTTGATTTATTAAACCTATTGTAGTAACGGAGATCTACCTCTGGGAATTCATTTTCAATAGGCAATTTATTCAGTTTCGCCAGAAAATTCATTGCAAATATTTGCTGCGGAAATACATTAGTTGTTTTAAGATTTGCCTCGATTTTTCTATCATAGTAACTCAATACCATATCAAGCGCCTGATTAGCCAACTGCATACGCAACAATGAATCAATTAAGGGTTTCGAACCCACAACATGAGCGGCTATGGCATCTGCGTGATATTCCATCTCATGAGAAAGTTTAGAGTAATTTGCGTTAAGTACGCCATAAACCCAAACCAAAATTTGCTGCATTAAGCCAACAATTTTATCAGATAGCAAAACAAATATTCCAAAATACGAGGTTGAATCAGCTATCTTTCTGGCCACCTGGTTGTAACCATCATTGTCATACAAGATATCATGAATAATGCGATTCACATTATAAACATAGCTTCCAATTTTTAGGCTTTTTTGCGAAAAATGACCAAACTCGTGTGCTAAGATCGCTCTCAATTCATCTACAGTTGTTGTATTAATTAAACCGACACCGATTTGCAGGTTTTTTCGAATCGGAAAGAACATGCTCCAAAAGTTAGAGTCGTAGAAAACTGATGCATTTACTTCGCTCGATAGATATACCTTCTTCGGAAAATCAGTATGAACATCCGCTACTATTTCATCAATCATTTTAAATAATTGCGGCTCTCCATTTCGAGTGATTTCCACCAGATGCGATCGATCCATTTTATTGCTCTTAAACATAAATTTGATTAAGAAAAACAAGATTAAGAAGCCGAAACCAATCATGCCTAATCCTAACATTAGCGTAAAGATATTTACATAAAACTCAATCAATTTTACCCCTAAATAACCGCAAACTATTGTGAGCGCTATGGAAATAAAAATTAAGAAAGCATAGGTAAATACAAATAGGGCGATTGCCCAGACTGATCTAACAGCTGATTTTCTGAAATTTTCAGAGGGTTTGAGTGCGTATTCCAACATGAAATATTTTTTGATGCCTACAAGATAATCAATTGTAATAAATGCTAAAATTTCTTTAGCAGCATGTACTTTCCCTTTGTTAAGCGGATATCTTTTTAAACACACACTGATATATTCTGAACCTTTTTTTTGAGTCGAATCTTGATTTTAAATAATAAAAATTGCTACATTAAACCGATTCCACTATTAATTATTATTCCCCTTTATTTTGTGGTAAAAAAATATTTATGTCTGATAAAATAATTATAGGCGTTACAGATTGTAGCAAATTCGATATTTACAGCAACTGGGTTTTATCCTACAATGAAAATGTTGAAGTCATCCAGCTGGGTTATAAATTGAATAATTTTGAGGAGATAGAAAAATGCCACGGCGTTGTACTAACCGGCGGTGAAGATGTTCATCCGAGGTTTTACAATATGCCAGAGTATTATCCGTATTGTTATGAAGATGATATTGATGAGCAACGCGATGAGTTTGAATTTAAGGTTTTGGAATACACTGAAAAAAATGGCATCCCAGTTTTAGGAATTTGCCGCGGAATGCAGGTTGGAAACGTATTTTTTGGCGGAAATTTAATTCCGGATATCCCAATGTGGGGAAAATTTAACCATTCGAAAATGCCTGATAAAAGTGATCGTTATCATGAAGTCATCGTCAATCCCTCCTCATGGTTAAGTGGCATTATAAATACTGATAAAGGTTTGGTAAATAGCAATCACCACCAGAGTACCGACAGAACAGGAAAGGGCTTGGTTGTTAGCGCCATATCTCCTGATGGTGTAACCGAAGCTATGGAAAGATTTGATCCCGAAGGAAAATCATTTCTTCTCTTTATACAATGGCATCCAGAAAGATTAAAGGATCAGCAAAGTCCTTTCAGCAAAAATTTACATGAGGCATTCATTAATGCAATTAAACTAAATATTAACCCTAGATAATCAAAAGGATATCATTTGATAGGATAGCGTATAAATTGTATTAAATAATACTGCTAGTAAAAATCTTTTTTAATAAATTGCGGATTAACACTTATTCGGTTAAACTGCAATTTATTATTAATGAAAAAGATTTTCCTTATCGTTTCCGCCATCGTTTTTGCAACAAATATATACGCTCAAAGTATTATAAGTGAACCTGAAGTTTCTGAGGGCGATAGTCCGATTTTACAGGCTCAAATTGCCATTATTCCTGAACCAGTTTCTTTGATGAAAAAGGCAGGAACCTTTACATTACCGGAAAATGTCAGCATTTTAGCATCAAAAAATGAGGGTTTACAACAATCTATTGCTTTATTATCCGAAAGAATCGAAACTGCTACCGGCAAGTTTGTCAGCAATGTTACCACGGCAAATCATCCTACAATTAAGTTAATTCTTAATACCGAAAATGACAATCAACTCGGATCTGAAGGCTATAAGCTGAATGTTAATCCAACTCAGATTGTGATTACGGCCAATAAACCTGCGGGTATATTTTGGGGTGTCCAATCTCTAATTCAGCTTTTTCCTGTTGAAATTGAGAGTAAGGAATTGACGAAAAACACAAAGTGGAAACTACCCTGTGTTGATGTTGTTGACTATCCAAAATTAGGCTGGCGAGGCCTGATGTTTGATGTTGCCCGTCACTTTTTCACCAAAGATGAAGTGAAACAGTTTATTGATCAAATGGCTCGATATAAATTCAATTTGCTACATTTTCATTTAACAGATGATGAGGGCTGGAGAATCGAAATTAAAGGTTTACCGAAATTAACAGAAGTTGGGGCCTGGAGTGTTCAGAAAACCGGCACTTTTGGCGATTTTATTCCACCAGCGGCAAATGAACCACGAACTTATGGCGGTTTCTACACCCAGGAAGATATTAAAGAACTGGTTCAATATGCACAAGATCGATTTGTAAATATTATGCCCGAAATAGATGTTCCAGGGCACAGTTTGGCGGCGATTGCTTCTTACCCCGACCTTTCTTGCACACCCGATGCAGTGAATTACAAAGTGCGATCGGGAGAAAAAATAATGGATTGGAGCCGCGGCGCACCCCCAACAGCTTTAGTAGATAATACACTTTGCCCCGCAAACGAAAAAGTTTATGTTTTTCTCGATTCGGTGATTACGCAAATAGCAAAACTTTTCCCCTTTGAATATATCCACATGGGAGGAGACGAAGCCCCTCATAACTTTTGGGAAAAGAACGACCAGGTGAAAGCATTGATGCAGCGTGAAGGCTTAAAAACCATTCCACAAGTTCAGGCGTATTTTGAAAAACGTGTGGAGCAAATTGTAGTTTCAAAAGGCAAAAAGTTTATGGGCTGGGATGAAATTTTAGAGGGTGGCGTTTCGCCAACAGCCTCTGTTATGAGTTGGAGAGGCTTAAAATATGGCATAGAAGCCTCAAAAGATAAACACAATGTAGTGATGAGCCCAACAGATTTTGCTTATCTGGATTACATGCAGGCAGACCAAATTACCGAACCGAAAGTTTATGCTTCTTTAAGGTTAAACAAGGCCTACCAATTCAATCCCATTCCTGCCGGAGCCGATCCTAAATACATTATTGGTGGGCAAGCAAACCTGTGGACGGAGCAGATTTTTAATTTCCGCCAGGTACAGTATATGCTGTGGCCACGTGCTTTTGCAATCTCAGAATCAGTTTGGAGCCCGATTGAAAAGAAAAACTGGACGAATTTCATCTATCGTACTGAAGAACATTTTAAGCGCCTTGATCTTGCGGAAATCAAATATTCTCCAGCCATTTACGATCCTATCTTTACAGTGAAACGAAGTGCTGATAAACAACTAATTATTGAGCTTACGTCAGAAATTGACGGTCTGGATATTTACTACAGTTTTGATAACTCGAGTCCTGATCGCTTTTACCCAAAATATACTGGCGCTTTAACCCCACCGAAAGATGCCAGCATGCTTCGCATTATTACCTACAAAGGTAAGGAGCCAGTGGGTAGGTTAATTAGCATGCCAATCGCCGAATTGCAAAAGAGGAGCAGATAATGGGGAGAGAAATCGAAAGAAAATTTCTGATCAAGGCGTCTGAATGGGCCAATCTTGACAAGCCAGGCGGAAAACATTTAAGACAAGGCTATCTGGTTAGCGACCCTAATAAAACTATTCGGGTACGTACCACTGATGACAAAGCGTGGATAACCATTAAGGGTATTTCTGTCGGTGCCTCCAGATTAGAATACGAATATGAAATTCCATTAGGTGAAGGATCGGAACTACTCGATAATTTCGCCGAAGCCGAACTTGAAAAAATAAGATATGAAATTCATCATCAGGCTAAACTTTGGGAAGTTGATGTCTTTTTAGGCGACAACAATGGATTAATTGTGGCAGAGATAGAATTGGATTCAGAAGACGAGAAATTCGAATTACCAGAATGGGTAGCTGAAGAAGTTACTCAGGAGAAAAAATATTACAATTCAAATCTAACTAAACACCCATTTAAACTCTGGAATATTAATGTTCAAAAATAAAATCTATAATTTCTCTTTCAATTAAACGCTATTACTATATTCGTTTTTACAAAAATCATCCTTGTTTAATTTCAGAAAGCGGACATCCCAAATTTCCGGTTTCAACGATAAAAAATATTAAACATTATAATAAACAAAGGATGAAAACAACTAAATTTTTGATGAGTATGGTTATCGCCACTACATTGTTTTTTGTAGGGTGTAAGCCAAAAGATGCAGATTTACAGGCTGCAATTCAAGCCAAAGAAGCTGCCGGCATCACCGTGGCTGTGGCAAAAGGCGATGTAACTTTAACAGGTGAGGTTGCTGATGATGCTGCAAAAGTAAAAGCAGAAGAGATTGCCAAAGCAGAAAAAGGTGTTAAATCGGTAATCAACAGTTTAACAATTGAACAAGAAAAGCCTGTTGTAATTGCTGAAGATCCAATTTTAACTAAAAATGTTGCCGATGCCACAAAAGATTTTCCAATGGTAAAAGCTGAAGTTAAAGATGGTGTGGTTTTGCTTACAGGCGAAATCAAAAAGGCGTCACTCATTACATTAATGCAACACCTAAGCGCATTAAAACCTAAAAAAATCGACAACAAATTAACTGTAAAATAATTCTACCATGGCATTAGAAGATAAATATAAAGCATTAACCGACGCTGCAACCGCAGCTGGTATAACTGATTTGGCTGTTCGCGAACAAGATGGAATCTTATACATCGATGGAACAGCAGCTGATGGCGCTACAAAAGATCATTTATGGGAAGTGTATAACGAAATCGATCCTAATTTTACCTCCGGTGATTTGGTTTTAAACGTAAATGTGAGCATTGATGCAGCAGTTACGCATGCAAAAGTGATCACTCAGAGTAGCAATTTAAATATACGCAAAGGGCCTGGAACAGACCAACCAATTGTTGGAAAGGCGGCACATGATGAAATTATTACACTTGTTAACAGAAGTAACGATTTGTGGTGGCTTGTACGCACCAAAGATGGTGAAGAAGGCTATTGTTACGCACAATATTTAGAAGCTCAGGCCTAAACTTCAAGTTAAAAAAAAATCCGCAGCATGTAGATGTTGCGGATTTTTTTGTTTTATCTCATAATAGACTCCAATGATCTTGATGCGTTATCTATCTGGAAAGTGGCGCCGATACGGCTCCGTTATTAGGCTTAACGATTGATTTTAATTCAACATCAAAAACTAATGGCGTGAAAGGATTTATAGACCCACCTCCGTTTTCGCCATAGCCTAATTTAGACGGAATGATTATCTTTATTTTACCGCCTACGCCGATGAGCTTAATGCCTTCAGCAAAACCAACAGGTAATTGATTTAACACCAAAGGGCGAGCAGCATATTGAGCAGATGGAGAATAAATCCCGGCGTCTTTCGCAATTCTGGCATTTGAAGTATCAAAAACATTGAGTTTACCATCTGCTTTTTTATTTGTAAACTGACCGGTATAATCTACCAAAATAGTATCAGATGGCGCTGCCCTTTCTGCATTTCCAGGTCTTTCAATCAGGTAGCTTAATCCAGAGGGCGTTGTGTTCATTTTCAAATCATTATCGGCAATATACTTTGCAATTTTGGCCGATTCATTTGCTTTATTTCGCTGAACCAAACCTTCATATTCTGCTTTGTAAAACGCTCTTTTTTTATCTTCAAAAACCGAATCGGTTTCATTAGCAATCTTATGCAAAACCTTTTCAATTTTCACCGTAATGGTTGCATAATTGTTTTGAGCTGCTGATGGCTTGGGTTGGTCATTGTATTTGGCTAATGAATCTAAATTTAATTTAAACGAAGCACTATCTCCTTCGCCCAAGAGCTTTAGCGCAGCTACTAAATCTCCCTTAAATTTGGATTTTGTGACCGTAAAAAACGGCGGACGTTCATTATCATAAGTATTTACCAAAGTAGAATCGCCATCCTTCGTATCAATCATTTGGATAACGTTGAACTTCACTAAATCCCCTTCCTCAATTTTGGGCTTTCCTTCATTTTTGTAAATTTTATAGGTCATGTCGCCCTCACCCTTTTCAAATTTATTGCAAGCAGATAAACCTAAAACGGCTGCAAATAAAATCACTAATCCTTTTTTCATTGATATATTAAATTGATGGTGCCAATGCAACCTTCCCTAGTTTTGATATCGCGTTTAAACACAAAAATCTTGCCCAATATCATGAACAAGATTTTTATGAATAATATTTTTTTTTAATTTTTATTGAGCTGCAGGCATGGCTGGTGCACTTGGTGCAGGAGCTGTACCTTTTTTAATATCAGTAATTTCGATTTCGAAAACAATTGGGCTGTAAGGCATAATACCAACTTGCGGTGCACCTTGTTCGCCATAACCTAATTTCGAAGGAATGATAGCCATGATTTTTCCACCTTTACCAATCAATTGAATCGCTTCAGTAAAACCTGGAATTGTTGATCCGATAGCCATTTTAGTTGGACCATATGGTCTGCCTGCCTGGAATTTACCTTCTTCTTTAGCCGTTTTTTCGTCACTCGTATCGAAGATTGGATATTTACCTTTGCTATTTTTCTTTGTTACTCTACCTGTATAGTTTAAGGTAACAGTATCACCCAGAGCAGCTCTTTCAGCGTTTCCTGGTGCTTTGATAATATATTGTAAGCCACTTGCAGATGTAGTAGTTTTTAAGTTATTATCAGCGATGTAAGATTTTAATTTACCCTCTTCAGCATTTTTCTTTTTATCAGCATTTGCTTTGAAGTCAGCTTGAAAAAACTCACCAGCTCTCTTGTTGAAAGTAGAATCGGCTTCACCAGCTTTTTTAGCAAATACTTTTTCGATTTTTACTGTGAACGTAAGGTATTTATCATTTTTGAATTGCTCTGGCTTAGGCTGTTTGCTATAAAAAGCCATAGTATCCAAATTCACTTTAAATGTTGCACTATCACCTTCACCGAACATAGTTAAAACATCATTCATGTCACCAGCGTACATTTTTTTCTGTACAGGAAAAACCTGAGGATTCTCCATGTCATAAGTACTACCTAAAACTGAATCTTTATCGTTTTTCTGAATGAAATTCATTTTAACGATATCACCTTCTTTGATTTTTTCTTTTCCTTCAGAATGGTGAATAGTGTATAATAAACCACCCGCACCCTTTTTTTCTTTGTTACAAGCCGCTAAACCTAGAGTTGCTGCTAAAAGAACAATTATTCCTTTTTTCATTTTTATAATTAAACTTGTTTTTATTTGGTTTCTTGCTTTATGCAATTAATTGATTTTTATATTCTTCTAATATCGATTTGAACTCATTCACCACTTCGGCCAAAGGTTTTTCTGAAGCACCGCCAGCAGCATTTCTATGTCCGCCGCCATTGAAATATTTTTTGCAAATTTCATTGGCCGGAAAATCACCGGTTGATCTTACTGATAATTTCACCTTATCTGATCTTTCTACAATTAAAGCAGCCAGGCGAACGCCATTTATCGATAACGCATAATTTACTACGCCTTCAGTATCGCCAGTCTCGCTTTTAAAACGCGACAGTTCTTCTTTAGTAACCGAGATAATTGCGGTGTTGTATTCTCTAATTACTTCTAATTTGTTAGATAAGCAATAACCTAGAAAACGTAAGCGATCTTCACTTGCATTATCATATACTGCCTGATGAATTTTCCAATGTTCGGCTCCAAGATCGATCAAATCTGCTGCAATGCGATAAACATTTGATGTTGCCGACTCGAAACGAAATGAACCAGAATCTGTCATGATCCCCGTGTATAAACACGAAGCCACATCTTTGTTAATTCCTGCTTTATCTTCGAGTTGATTAACGATAAAATCGTAAACGAGTTGTGCAGCAGCGCAAGCGTTGATATCCCAATGACGGTAATCGTCAAAATCTTCAGGCTCTAAATGATGATCAATCATTACCTTTTTAGCCCCTGCAGCCCGAACCAATTCGCCAAGTTCGTTAATGCGACTTAAAGTATTAAAGTCAAGACAAAAAATGATGGAAGCTTCATCTACCAGTTTAGCAGCTTTTTCCTGCTCTTCGGCAAAAATAATTACATCGCCATTATTTGGCATCCAATGCAAAAAAGTTGGATAATCTGTCGGGGTAACCACTTTAACATGGTGTCCTTTTTGAATCAAATATCCATATAACCCTAATGATGAGCCCATCGCATCGCCGTCAGGTTTGTGATGCGTTGTAATCACAATTCGTTGTGGCGTAGCCAACAGGGATTTTAATTCAGTTAATGTTAACATATATTTTTTGCGCTGCAAAGCTAAGTAAAAATTAATATTAATGTCGGGTATTTAACGTTATCCTTTTAATATTCATCAATTAAAACGTATTTTTGCAGAAAATTTCATATCAATACAATGAGCACTAACAGAACTTTTACAATGATCAAGCCTGACGCTGTTGCTAACGGTCACATGGGATCGATCATAAATGACATTACTAATGCAGGTTTCAAAATCATCGCATTAAAATATACTAAGTTAACTGATGAAACTGCTGGCCAGTTTTATGCTGTTCACGCTGAACGTCCGTTTTACAAAGATTTGGTAAGCTTTATGTCTTCAGGCCCTATCGTTGCTGCTATTTTAGAAAAAGATAATGCAATTGAAGATTTTAGAAAGTTAATTGGCGCTACTAATCCAGCTGAAGCGGCTGAAGGAACTATCCGTCAAAAATATGCTAAATCAATTGATGCAAATGCAGTTCACGGATCAGACTCTGATGAGAACGCAGAAATTGAAGGAAACTTCTTCTTCAAGGCAGACGAGCGTTTCTAGTTTTTAGAAAAAGAGAATATGATAATGAAACCTCGATTTTTCGGGGTTTTATTGTTTTATCTATTTTGTATCTTTCAGCCTTAAAATAATCCATCCAACTCAGCGTTGGAATATTAACACAATTTCCATAATGAAAAAATTTTTATTGGCGGCATGTATTTCAGGTATCGCTATTTCGGCAAATGCACAAACCAAAGCTGTAGCGAAAAAGCCTGTAGCTAAAAAAACGATAGCCACTTCGAAAACCATTCCGGGAACAATAGCATTAAAATCTGGTTTAGATTCTACCAGTTATGCTTTTGGAACATCAATGGGCACTAGTTTAAAATCTACTGGTTTATCGACTTTAAACTACGAAGCCTTGCTAAAAGGTTTGAAAGACGCTTTTGCAGGCGGCAAAGTGGCATTAACGCAGCAACAAGCTCAGCAATGTATTAATGATGCGATTACAAAAGCATCAGCAGTAAAAATGAAAGCAGAAAATGAAGCTAACAAAATTAAATTTGCACCCATGATAAAAGAAGGACAAGAGTTTTTAGAAGAAAACAAAAAACGTGCTGGCGTTCAAACTACCGCTAGCGGTTTACAGTATGAAGTTTTAACTGCCGGAACTGGCGTAAAACCTACAGCTACCGATTCAGTTTTAGTTCATTATAAAGGAACCTTATTAAACGGCAAACAATTTGATAGCTCTTACGATAGAGGTGAACCAATTAGCTTCCCTTTAAACAGAGTTATTCCGGGCTGGACTGAAGGTGTTCAATTGATGCCTGCTGGTTCAAAATATAAGTTCTTCATTCCTTATCACTTGGCTTATGGCGAACGTGGTGCAGGAGCAGATATCCCACCTTATAGTGCTTTGATTTTTGAAGTAGAATTGTTAAAAGTTAACGGTAAATAGCCTTAATTAAAACTTTATGTAATCATTGATGTTAGGATATACATAATTAACATCAATATGAAAAAGATATTACCTATAGCACTAATCGCATTTTTATGCACTACCTTAAGCAGTTGTGAACTTGTTGGAGGTATATTTAAAGCCGGCATTTGGTCTGGTGTCATTATAGTTATAGTAGTTGTTGCACTACTCATCTGGATTCTTGCCAAAATATTTGGCGGCGGAAGGAGCTAGTTTTCAGTCATAAGTATGAAGTCCACAGGGCTAAGTGAAAGCTTAACAAAAAGGCTGGTAAATAATTTTGCCAGCCTTTTTGTTATTAGATATTTTTAAAGAAAAACCATTTCGGTAATCACTTGACTACCTGCATGCTCATTTAGTTTTTGAATTATTCCTTGGCGCACCATTACCAACTCATTTTTTATTACCGATGATTCGATTCTAATGAAGAGTTTCTTATCATGAATATAAATTTGAGTAGTTCTATTCGCAATTGCAGTTCCCATTATTTCTGGCCAAATAGCCAAAATAGAAGTCTCATCAAACTTACGGCGTAAGCGATACACGTCGAGCATTTTGCTAACGGCATCTTTCATGGTTAAATCATTAGGTTTACGCATTTTTTATTTGTCCTTCCTCCACTTCAAACAAAGTTACCTCAACATCTATGTTTTCAAAAATCGATTTCACCCTTTCTTTACCCGTATCGGTAATAAATATTTGACCAAAATCATGGTGAGAAACCATTTGCATCAATTTTTGTACCCGGTTATCATCCAATTTATCAAAGATATCATCTAGCAGAAGCAGGGGTTTAAAGCCTTTATTTTTTGCCAGGTAAGCGTATTGTGCCAATTTTAAAGCAATTAAAAAAGATTTCTGTTGCCCTTGTGAACCGAATTTTTTTAGGGGCATCCCGCTGATTACGAAAGCCAGTTCATCTTTATGAATTCCAGTGGTCGTTCTTTCTAAAACCCGATCTTTTTCTACTGATTTTGCCAACAACTCGTTAAAACTGGCATCGTTTAATTGCGATTGATAATTGAGTTCTACAGTTTCCTTATTTTCTGTAAGGTAGATATAATATTGATTAAATAGCGGAATAAACTGATCCATAAATGCTTTACGGATAGCAAAAATTTTATTGCCGGCCAATACCAGTTGTTCATCCAAAATCTCCAACAAAGCTGGATCGTATTTGCGCCTGATGGCAATCTGTTTTAAAAATGCATTTCTATTTAAAAGAATCCGATTGTAAGAAATCAGCTGATCCAGATAATGTGAATCTGTTTGAGAAATGACATTGTCGATAAATTTCCTCCGTTCCTCGCTCCCTTCCATAATCAGGTTTACATCATAAGGAGATACCATCACCACCGGAAAAAGGCCAATGTGATCAGCCAGCTTATCATATTCCTTTTTATTACGTTTAAACTGCTTTTTCTGATTGCGTTTTACGCCGCAAGAAATCTTTTCATTTTTGCTGCTGCGATCAAAATCACCCTGAATCATGAAAATTTCCTGGCCAGTTTTGATCTGTTGCCCATCGATAGGATTAAAGTAGCTTTTGCATAGGCACAGGTAATGAATCGCATCGAGCATATTTGTTTTGCCCGAGCCATTGTTACCCGTGAAAACGTTTACCGTATCCGAAAATTGGATATCGGCATCGTTATAGTTTTTAAAATTTAGAAGCGTAATATTCTTTAACCACATAAATATGGCGCAATTTACCTTTTTTTGCCCTCTAAATAACTAATGTTTAATTAAATACTTCAAAATAAAGATTGATTCTTTGATTGAAAAATGTATTTTTGCAATCTTAAATTTTTTAAACAAACATGTCTACAACAGATAACCAGACAATTCAACCTATTAAAAAAGGTTCATTTTTACAGGAAAACACTAAGAGCTTATTATTTATAGCAGGTGCTGTAGTTTTATTAATCTTAGTATATCTTTGGTACCAAGGTGTGTATTTAAAAGACCGTGCTGAGGAAGCTGCAAGCAAAATGTTTAAAGCAGAACAATTTATCGGTGTAGATTCTTTATCAAACAAAGCGATTAAAGGTGAAGGTGGATATCCAGGCTTAGAACAAATTGCTAAAGAATACGACAATACAAAATCGGCTAATTTAGCCAATTTATACCTAGGTGGAATTTATCTGCGCAAAGGCGATTACAAACAAGCTATTGAATCGTTAAGCAAATATAGCGCTACTGGCAGTCCAGTTGCAGATCCATTGGCTTTAGGATTACTTGGAGATGCTTATAGCGAGTTGAAAGACTACAAACAGGCTACTACTTACTACAAGAAAGCTTCGGATAAAGCAAGCAAGTTTACTTCTCCGATGTTTCTTAAAAAACTAGGACTGGTTGCAGAAAACCAAAAAGACTTTAAGGGTGCTGTTGATGCTTACACAAAAATCAAAACACAATATCCTGAAAGCGCTGAAGCACAAATGATTGATGCTTATATTGCCAGAGCTCAGGAACAAGTGAAGTAATCATCAACTAAAAAAATATCAGAAAGACCATCGTTCGATGGTCTTTTTTTTTACCTAAAAATTCACCTTCATCCCCAATAATAACTATTGAGCAATACTATTACTGAGGTCTGGCCAGAGAAATTATTTAAGGAATCGAGTAACTAGTTGATTCCATTCTTCTTCCAAAGAGATATCTGGACGAGTTTCTTTGGCTCGTGCATACCAGTAATCGGCATTCCAGATGTCACCTTCTTTTCGATGCAAATATGCGTGTACCAAAGATGCTGAAGCACAATTAAGGTGATCGACTTGTTTATGCGCATTATCCCAATCTCCTTTACCATCATACCAGAGGGCTATCAACTCAACATTTAGTTGCGCTGGCGGTTGATCGGTTGCAAGAGACTGCTTAAATTCAGACACAGTCATAAGATTTTTTTATTCTATTTATTAAAAGCCGTCATCGTATGGGCAGGCCCAATAGTAACAAAACTCTTAATCAAGTCTACACTTTTATCTATTAGGGCTGGGAGTTCGAGCTGCTCATTTTTATCAAACAAGCCCAGCACAAAATCAACCTGGCGACCCTTTGGGTAATCGCTACCGATTCCAAATCGAAGGCGGGCATAATTTTGTCCGCCACAAACTTCTTCAATACTTTTTAGCCCATTGTGGCCAGCACTCGAACCTTGAAGTTTAAGTCGTAATTTTCCTAAGGGAAGCGCAAGATCATCCACGATTACCAAAACATTTTCTGGAGCAATCTTCAGCTCTTTCATCCAATAGTTTACAGCCTTCCCACTCAAATTCATAAACGTAGTGGGTTTGATTACATGAAGTTTTTTCCCTTTGAAACTTACTTCCGAATAATAAGCTAAACGGATGTTGTCAAAGCTACCATTTAAGCTCTTCACCAATTCATCGGCAATATCAAAACCTATATTGTGACGAGTATGAGCATATTCTGGTCCGATATTTCCTAAGCCAACGATGAGATATTTCATGTGTGCAAATGTAAAAGCTTAAAGCTGAAAGACCAAAGATAAATACAGGATGTATGATATTTAGCGGAATAAAGGAAATGGACAGTGGGAAATGGAGAATAAAGGCAACAAAATGGCAGCATATTTAAAATTTTAAATAAAAAAAACGGCTCGATTTGCATCGAGCCGTTTCTTAAAATCAAGAGAACTTGATTATTTTTTACCTTTAGCAGCTTCAGTTTCTGCTTGTTTTAATGCTCTAGACATTGCAACAGAAACGATAGTATCTTCAGGAGTGTTAGTAATTACGAATCCGTCAACTTTTAAGTCGCGAACGCGGAATAAACTACCAACTTCTAATTTATCTAAGCTTACTTCAACGTTTTGTGGCATGTTAGCTGGTAAAGCTTTAACGCGAAGTTTACGTAATTTCTGAATTAATTTACCCCCCATTTTAACACCTGGAGAAGTTCCTGTTAATTTCACTGGAATTTCCATCACGATTTCTTTCTCGTCGAATAACTGAAGAAAATCGATGTGCATTAACACGTCGGTAAGTGGGTGGTATTGAGTGTCTTTAACGATAGCTTTAGTTTTAGCACCGTTCACATCAATTTCCACAAAATTTACTTCCGGGGTATAAATAACATCTCTTAAATCAGCAATAACTACAGCTAAGTGTTGTTGCTCTTTTCCACCATACAATACCGCCGGAACCTTACCTTCGTAACGAAGTTCCTTGGCATCGCGTTTCCCTACGTTCTCTCTTGGAGAACCGCTAATTGCGATTGTTTTCATTTTATTTATATTTATTTATTAAACTCTTTCTATTGTTTGGCGCTTGGCGTTTTCACGCTTACCGCAACGTTAAACTCTAAACAAGTCGCTAATCGAACCATGTTCATTTACATTAGCAATTGCTCTTGCAAATAAACTTGCTGTACTTAGCACTCTAATTTTCGGACTTTCAATTCTTAAAGGAATCGTATCCGTAACAATTAATTCAGTTAATACCGAATTTTCAACCGTTTCTACTGCCTTGCCTGAAAGTACAGCATGTGTACAAACGGCTCTCACACTTGCAGCACCATTTTCCATAATCAAAGCCGCAGCTTTTGATAAGGTTCCAGCGGTATCGCAAATATCATCGATCAACACTACATCTTGCCCGGTTACATCTCCAATAATCGACATTGATTCGATCTCATTGGCACGTTTACGGCGTTTATCGCAAATAATTACCTCTGCATTAAAAAACTTCGCAAAAGTACGGGCCCGGTATGAACCACCCATATCTGGCGACGCAATAGTTAAATTAGGTAGATTTAAACTTTTGATGTAAGGAACAAAAATTACCGATCCATCCAAGTGATCTACCGGAATATCAAAGAAGCCTTGTATTTGTGCCGCATGTAAATCCATCGTCATGATGCGGTGGATACCTGCAGATTTTAATAAGTTAGCTACCAATTTAGCACCGATTGCTACACGAGGTTTATCTTTTCTATCCTGACGAGCTAAACCATAATAAGGAACAACTGCTGTTATATAATGCGCTGAAGCCCTTTTAGCGGCATCAACCATTAGCAAAAGTTCCATTAAATTATCGCTAGGCTGATAAGTAGATTGGATTAAAAAAACATCGCAGCCGCGGATAGATTCATCAAAAGAAGGTTGAAATTCGCCATCACTGAATTTGTGAATGGTAACATCACCAAGTGGTTTGCCGTAACTTTCAGCAATTTTAAGTGATAGTCCTCTTGAACCTGTTCCGGAAAATAACTTTACCGGGTTAAACTGCAATGGCATGATCCGTGTAGTTTACGGTTAAAAAAAATCGGATCATGTCATTTTACAAACACGATCCGACATTAAAATTTTCGTTGTCCGACCTGGATTCGAACCAAGACAAACGGTACCAAAAACCGTTGTACTACCCTTATACTATCGGACAATCTTTCTCGAGAACGAATCCTCGAAAGGGAATGCAAATTTAGGAACCTTATTTTAATTTTGCAAGAGTGATTTTAAAATAATTTTAATTTCTTTCCTACTGTTCCTTCTTGCGTTGCAAAGATAAAAAAATCATCATATCGCATGCAACATTTTATTTTTTTCTACGACTTTTTTAAGTGAGAACCACTTAAATCATTTATTATCAAAGACTAAATTTTACTATGAACTACGCTAAAATTAACACCATTACGGGTTGGCTATGCTTTTTAGTTGCCGCTACAACCTACATTCTAACCCTAGATCAATCGGTAAGCTTTTGGGATTGTGGCGAATTTATCGCCTCTGCCTTCCGGATGCAAGTAGTTCATCAACCTGGCGCTCCTCTCGTTTCCATGGTTCAACGGCTATTTTCTACCCTCGCTTTCGGTGATAAAACGATGGTTGCATACTTCATGAATTTAGCATCTGCATTGGCAAGTGCCGGCACCATTTTATTTTTATTTTGGACAATTACTGCCTTGGCCAAAAAAACCATCATTAAAAACGGCGAAGAAATCACTACATCAAAAACCATCAGTATTATTGGCGCTGGTTTGGTTGGCGCTTTAGCCTATGCATTTTCTGATAGTTTCTGGTTTTCGGCAGTAGAGGCTGAGGTTTATGCCATGTCATCGCTATGCACAGCGATAGTTTTTTGGGGAATTCTTAAATGGGAATCACAAGCTCAGGACAGCAAAGCAGATAGGTGGTTGCTTTTCGTGGCGTATATCATGGGGCTTTCTATTGGTGTACACTTGTTAAATCTATTAGCCATTCCGGCTTTAATATTCGTGTATTACTTCAAGAAATATCCGAAACCAAGCTGGCAAGGCATCATCAAAGTTTTCATAATATCAATCTGCGCATTGGCCTTTGTTCAATTTGGAATTATCCAATACCTGATTTCCTCTGCGGCAAACTTCGATTATTTCTTTGTGAACAACCTCGGTTTAAGTTTCGGCACCGGTATCTTGTTCTTTGCTATTTTAGTTATCGGTAGCTTAAGCTATGGAATAATTTATTCTATCCGCAAGCATAAAAGAGCAATGAACTTAATTATGCTTTTTACCACGCTGTTAATTTTCGGTTACAGTTCATTTGCCATTTTAATTATCCGAGCACATGCAAAACCGAACCTTAACAATACCAATCCAGAAAATGCTTTTAACTTTTTGAGTTATGTAAACCGATCTCAATATGGTGATCGCCCATTACTTTACGGCGAAAATTACAACTCTGAGAAAATCGACATCAAAGAAACCGGGCAGCTCTACAGAAAAGGAAAAGATAAATATGAATCTGCAGGCACTAAATCAGAATATGTTTTTGCTGATAAAACATTGGCTCCGCGGATGTATAGCGATAAAGCTGAACATGCTAATTTCTACAAAAATTACATGGGTTTTGATGATTCCCATAAGCCAACTTTGAGCGATAATTTAAGTTATATGTTCTCTTTCCAAACCGGACAAATGTACATGCGCTATTTTATGTGGAATTTTGTGGGTAGACAAGATAATGAAGACGGGCAGTTGGGCGGGCGAAACGGTGCCTGGTTAAGCGGAATTAAACCGCTCGATGCATTAAGATTGGGTAATCAAACCAATTTACCCCCATCTATTACCGAAAACAAAGCTTACAACAGGTTTTTCTTTTTACCATTAATTATTGGTTTAATCGGAGCCATTTGGCATTTCAAACGTAACCAGAAAGACGCTGGAATTATTGGATTGCTTTTCGTCTTCACAGGTATAGCTATAGTTATTTACCTCAACTCAGTACCTATCGAACCACGCGAAAGGGATTATGCTTATGTAGGTTCATTCTACGCTTTCGCAATTTGGATCGGACTCGGCGTATTTGGTTTGAAAGATTGGGTTTTCCAGAAGCTTTCGCCAACCAAGGCAAGCATTTTCGCTTCTTTAATTGCCCTTTTATCTGTTCCTATACTCATGGTCTCGCAAGGCTGGGACGACCACGACCGTTCTGAAAGCCACGTAGCGCATGATATGGCTGTGAATTACTTAAAATCTTGTGCGCCAAACGCTATTCTTTTTACCTATGGCGATAACGATACCTATCCGGTTTGGTATGCACAAGAGGTAGAAAATATTCGTCCCGATGTACGGGTAGTAAACTTAAGTTTGTTTACTGCCGATTGGTATATAGATGGAATGAAACGGAAGCAAAATCAATCTGCCCCGCTGCCGTTAACTATAAAACCTGAACAATATGTAGCCGGAACGCGGGATGTAATGTATTACCAAGATTATAAAATTGCACAACCGGTAGAACTAAAAGATATTTTGGAAGTTTTGCTTTCTGATAATGATCAAGACAAAGCAACCATGAGTGACGGTTCGAAATACAATATTTTGCCAACAAAAAATCTAAAACTAACTATTAATCCGAAGCAGGTTTTAGATACCGGAACAGTGCCAAAAGAAGATGCGGGTAGAATTGCAAATTCCATGGAATGGACTTATGAGGGTAATTATGTAAGTAAAGGCACTTTGGCTTTATTCGATCTTTTAACGCATAACAATTGGGAACGGCCGATTTATTTTACAACTGCCATGCCGAAAGACCAATACATTGGTTTAGACAAATACCTTTATACAGAAGGACTAAATAAGCGATTGCTTCCGTTAAAACCCGAGCGTTTGGAAACCGAAAATGATGAATTAATCAATCCAAAGCCAATGCTTCATAATTTAATGAGGGTTTATAGCTATGGAAACATTAAACACGCCAACCACCTTGATAGACAATCGGCAGATGATGTTACTTATGTTTCGAATATGTTTGGTGGCTTGTTAAGCACACTGATTAATCAAGGCAAAACCATCGAAGGCACCCAGGTGGCGAACAAATATTTTGAGGTCATTCCTGAAAAATTTTACACCATGCGCCAGGTGGTGAGTTCATTTTACATTACGGAAAGCCTTTATCGATTAAACGATTTGAACAGAGCAAACCAAATGATAAATAAATCAGCAAGCCACATTAACAAAGAACTTACTTATTTGGCTGATGTTTCTGAAAGCAAAAGTCAACTGGTATCCGAGCAAAATGTTCGCATTTATCTTACCTATCTTGCCCAAATGGTACGGTTGACAGAAACATTTAAACAAAAGGAATTAAGCAAAAAACTGGAAGATCAATATAATAATCTAATCGGCCGTTTTAGTCCATTTGCTTCAAGTTAAGTTATCATCTTTCAAAAATGAACCCGTAAACGAGATTTTCAATTCAGTTTATGGGTTTTTGTATTTATTGAAATTAAAAGTAGATTAAAATAGTGAATGCAAATGATAGCTAAGCCGTTAAAATTTGTTAAATCAATCCAATAATTTACCTGTTTTATCGACTAGAATAGTTAATTTCGGCAGCATTTTTATGTGAAAACATTTTTTAATATCATCAAACAACCCAATGAATTATTCAAAAGTCAATAATATAGTCGGCTGGATCTGCTTTTTAATTGCCACAATAACTTACGTTTTAACTCTTGAACCATCAGCAAGTTTCTGGGATTGCGGCGAATTTATCGCCTCAGCATTTAGAATGCAGGTTGTTCACCAACCAGGAGCACCATTATTTTTGATGATTCAACGCTTCTTTTCTGTTTTCGCCGCAGGCGATTTAACCAGAATTGCTTACTGGATGAATATTGGCTCGGCTATTTGTAGTGCCGCTACCATCCTATTCTTATTTTGGACCATCACCGCTTTGGCCAAGAAAACAATTTTAAAAGCAGGAGATGAACTGACCACTGGAAAACTGATCAGTATTATGGGTGCTGGTGCTGTAGGTGCCTTAGCCTATACATTTTCTGATAGTTTTTGGTTTTCGGCAGTTGAATCTGAAGTTTATGCGCAATCTTCATTGTTTACAGCAATCGTTTTTTGGGCAATCTTGAAGTGGGAAGCTCATGCAGATGAACCAAAAGCCGACCGTTGGCTGCTTTTCATAGCCTATATTATGGGTTTATCAATCGGAATTCACTTATTAAATTTACTTACCATACCAGCCTTAGCTTTTATTTATTACTTTAAAAGAACAGGCAAAGCCACAACTTCTGGAATTATAAAAACTCTGGTAGTTGGTATTTTAATTTTGGCGGTGATCCAATACGGAATTATCCAGTACCTGGTTTCATTTGGTGCCTACTTCGATTTATTCTTCGTGAATACTTTAGGATTAGGCTTCGGAACGGGTGTTCTATTTTTCGCTATTTTAGTGATTTCGGCCTTGGTTTGGGGCATTCGTTACTCCATCAAACATCAAAAGAAGTTATTAAACTTAGGCTTAATTTCTACTGTATTAATCATTTTTGGTTACGCTTCTTTCTCAATGATTATCATCAGAGCAAAAGCAGACCCGAACTTAAATAACAGTGCTCCGAAAGACGCATTCTCCTTTTTGAGTTATTTAAATCGTGAGCAATATGGCGATAGACCTTTAGCTTATGGTCCAAATTATAATTCGGAACGAACTGGAATTAAAGAAGGCGGAAAAACAATCTGGAGAAAAGGAAACGAAAAATACGAGAAAGCTGGTGTAAAAACCGATTACGAGTATAATAACAACACTTTATTGCCGCGTATGTATAGCGATGATGCCCGACATGCAGCCTTTTATAAAGAATGGATGCGTTTAGATGATGCCAAAGTTCCAAACTTGGTTGATAACGTAGGCTTTTTGTTCAGTTATCAAATTGGTTACATGTATATGCGTTATTTCATGTGGAATTTCGCTGGTCGCCAGAATGATGAACAAGGCCAGGGTAGCGGCCACGAAGGAACCTGGATTAGCGGGATTAAGCCAATTGATGCCATGTTAAGGGGCGATCAAACTAATCTACCACCATCTACAGTGGATAACAATGCTTATAACCGTTTCTTCTTTTTACCATTAATTATGGGAATTATTGGGGCATTATGGCACTTCAAACGCAACCAAAAGGATGCTGGCGTAGTGGCATTATTGTTCTTCTTTACAGGTATTGCGATCGTTTTATATCTAAATCAAAAACCTTTAGAACCTCGTGAACGTGATTACGCTTACGTAGGGTCTTTTTATGCTTTTGCCATTTGGATTGGTCTCGGTGCCTTGGCCATAAAAGAATGGGTATTTAAAAAGCTATCAGCAACAAATGGCGCTGTGGCGGCAACCGTAATTGGCTTATTGGCCGCTCCGGTAATTATGGCGCAACAAGGTTGGGATGATCACGATCGTTCTACCAAAATGGTTCCGCATGATATTGCCTTAGATTACTTAGAATCTTGCGCACCAAATGCCATCCTGTTTACTTATGGCGATAATGATACTTATCCGCTCTGGTATATCCAGGAAGTAGAAAATGTGCGTCCTGATATTCGTATAGTAAACCTAAGTTTGTTTGATACCGATTGGTACATCAATGGCGCCAGAAAAAAACAAAATGAATCTGCACCGCTACCAATTACGATGAAACCAGAGCAATATGTTCAGGGTGAGCGTGATGTAATGCCTTACGATGATTATAAAATTGCTGGTGCGGTAGAATTGAAAAACATTGTGGATCTCTTATTATCAAATGATGATAATGATAAGGTTGCGATGCAGGATGGTACTAAATCAAATTTCTTGCCTACTAAAAACTTCAAAATTACAATTGATCCTAAACAAGTGTTAAGCACAGGTACAGTTAGCGCAGCCAATGCTTCGAAAATTGTTCCTGAAATGACCTGGACTTTCAACAAAGGTTACGTTACAAAAGGTACACTGGCGATGCTTGATATTTTGGCGCATAACGATTGGAAACGTCCAATTTATTTTGCTTCAACCGTTCCTTCAGAACAATACAATGGTTTAGATAAATATTTGTATAGTGAAGGTTTAGCATTACGTTTAATGCCTTTACAACCTGACACAACAACATCGGAAGAGAGAGCAGAACAATTAAATACACCTGTATTGTACAACAACGTAATGACTAAATTTAAATGGGGTAACATGAAAAATGCTACTTATTTAGATCCACAATCATCTGATGATACCTTTATCTTTACTAATATTTTCAGTAACCTAGCCGGAAGTTTAATTAAGGAAGGTAAAACCGCTGAAGCTAAAAAAGTGGTAGATAAGTATTGCGAAGTAATGCCTCAGAAATTTTATGGCATTCGTACAGTTGTTGTTAAATTCTACATGGCTGAAAACTTATACAAACTGGGTGAAACCGCAAGGGCCAATGAAATCCTAACTCAATCTGGAGATTATATCAATAAAGAGTTGACCTATCTAGCGGATCTTTCTGCCTCAAAAGGTTTAACAGGATCGCAAAATGTGCAAACTGGGTTGTACTATCTGGATAGAATGATTAGGACAGCTAAAGCAAATGGACAAACCAAAGTGAGCACACAGCTGGAGAAAATATTTACTGGCTTAGAGGCAAAATTCTCAGCTTATTATTCGCAACAAGCGCCACAGTAAATTAGTTCTCAAAATACTTTCAAGCAGCTGCATTTAATTGTAGCTGCTTTTTTTATGGATTGTCGAGTGGTTATTAGGTCTGCGCTCATTTCTAACGAGCGCATTATAGCTTTACGATTCCATCGTAAAATACGATCAGCTATTTACACGCTCGTTTGGAAACGAGCGTGGGCATAAGGGCTAGCATTCTTCTAGCGCCTGCGCTCATTTCTAACAAGCGCACTATATTTTACGATTTCCATCGTAATATACGATTGCCTATTTACACGCTCGTTTGAAACGAGCGTGGGCATGTGTGGGCGTGGCAAGAAAACGAGGGTATCCATGAAACTAATAATCCAAAAAAAATCCCGTTTAGCGATGCTAAACGGGATTCAAAATTTATTTTTTAATGATTATTCATTTACAACGCCCATTTCACAGAACTTTTCAATTCTTTGCTCGATCATCTTATCGGTTTTCAACTTACCTAAGGCAGCCAAATCCTTTATAAGATATTCTTTCAGCGTTTGACCCATTAATTCAGGATCTTGATGAGCACCTCCAAGTGGTTCTGGAATAATGCCGTCGATTAATTTGTTGCCGAACATATCATCAGAAGTTAACTTCAAACATTCAGCAGCTTTTTCTTTAAAATCCCAGCTTCTCCAAAGAATTGAAGAGCAAGATTCTGGTGAAATAACCGAATACCAGGTATGCTCAAGCATATAAACTTTATCGCCAATACCAATACCTAAAGCGCCGCCAGATGCACCTTCGCCAACAACAACACAAATAATGGGCACACGAAGCACCGACATTTCTAATAAGTTGCGGGCAATTGCTTCACCCTGACCACGTTCTTCAGCTTCCAAACCAGGATATGCACCCATCGTATCGATAAAAGAAACTACAGGTTTGTTAAACTTCTCGGCCAGGCGCATTAAACGTAAAGCTTTGCGGTAGCCTTCAGGGTTGGCCATACCGAAATTGCGAAACTGTCGTTCTTTGGTGTTTTTACCTTTTTGGTGCCCGATAACCATTACCGTTTGACCGTTTATGGTAGCAAAACCGCCGATAATTGCCTTATCATCTTTAACTGTCCTATCGCCATGTAACTCAATAAAATCATCACAAATCATGCTGATGTAATCGAGTGTTTGCGGACGATCGGGATGACGGCTCATTTGAACCTTATTCCAGCCAGTTAAATTTTTATATAAATTGTTGGTGGTCTCTTCTAATTTGCCATCAAGCTCGTCTAACGTGGCAGACATATCTACCTTTGTTTTATCGGCAACTTGTTTAACCTTTTCTATCTGCTGAACTAAATCGGCAATAGGTTTCTCAAAATCGAATGATGTTTTTATTTGCTGCATAATTGAACCACAAAAATAAGTAATTATTTTTAGTTTGCGGTCAACAGTTTTTTGTTTCGCTCCTGCTAACTAAATAACGCGATGATGAATTGCATTTTGACTATGATTTGGAAAGCAATGACAGTAAAAAATCGCCTTGGTCCCGCCCTGCTCTATCTCCTACCGATGAAGAATCGGTATCCGGTCGATCAGGTTTAGGTGGCAACACCTGAATAAAGATCGACGAAGATCATGAAACGTTCCTAACGGAACGAAATAATTATCACACCTAATTTTGCTACCGAGGAAACGTCCCGCTGGGACGAGGAGGTAGCAAGAAACAGTTATCTGATGTTCACTAACTTACCGTCAACACAAGGAAAAGTGAATTGGTTATTTGCTTTCGAAGCCACATACGGTAAGTTAACCGTTAATATTGCTGGGAACTATTGTTGTAAGCTGGCTATTCAATACCCAAAGTTAATTAGCCCTGATTGAAGCGAAAATACTTTTTTGATAGCTTCTGTTCAATTTTCCACAACAATTACGCAAAAAAGATTGAAGCGTAAAGCAGGACCAACAGAAATAGTTGTACTGACTTTGCGCTTCAAATAATTTTGTCTCAAGACTGATTTTGAAATATAGCGCCTGAGGATTC
The DNA here is from genome assembly GCF_979258665.1 of Pedobacter sp. AC163. Taxonomy (NCBI): domain Bacteria; kingdom Pseudomonadati; phylum Bacteroidota; class Sphingobacteriia; order Sphingobacteriales; family Sphingobacteriaceae; genus Pedobacter; species Pedobacter sp. AC163. The sequence goes on from NZ_OZ409872.1 coordinate 2,355,042, forward strand.
ATACCCAATTTGCGTATGATCTTAGAATCCCTAAATCCTAAAAAAATCCTGGTTAAAACTTTGCCGCTTCACCTGCTTTTGGCAATGCTTTTTTGATAAACTCTCGAATATGATTATTCGAATTTTTCAAATCCTCTTTACGCAGGTACATCATGTGCCCGCTACGGTAGCCTTCCCAACTCATGCGATCTTGAAATTTGCCCGCAGCATCTAACTGCCACATGCTGTATTTCGCATTGAAGTAGTCGCAAGCTCCATCGTAGTAACCCGATTGCACCAATAAATGTAAATAAGGGTTTTGCGCCATCGCCTGACGAAGGTTATCACCGGTTTGGTCGCCACTTCTATCCCATGGATAAACCGAGCCAAACATGTTATACTTTAAATCGGTTTTGTAGTTAAGCTCATTGCGGATGTACATGTTTATTGCAGGCGTGAAGGAATGCAGCCACGAAGTAAGCTCTGCATTATAATCCGGACCTTCACCAGCGCTCATTTTATCAATCCCGCGATAGCGAGAATCTAAACGGCCAACCGTAAATCCCTTGTCCCTCATCAGTTCTTTCCAGAAAAAATTTGTTGGCACATTTAAGTTATAGTCTATTATTACTTTTTCCGACAAACCAGAATAACGGGCCATTTTCGCTGCAATAGCTTTCTTTTTTTCAGCACTCAACATGCTGCCTTGAGAAATTGCGGGAATCACCTCATTAATGGTGAAGCTTTCTACTTCGGGTAACATTGCTGTTAAATCTTTTGATTGCAAATCTTGAGGTAATAATTTGTGGTACCAGGCGGTCGCCGCGAAATAAGGTAAGCGTAAAGCCGCTTCAACTGGCCCACCACGCTCTATTCCCAGTTCTGTTGGAGAAACCAAAACGACTCCGTTTAAATACATCCACTGGTTATTCTGAAGCTCTAAAGCCAAACCTGAAACACGGGTGGTTCCGTAGCTTTCACCAATTAAGAATTTAGGCGATGCCCAGCGGTTGTTTCTGGTTACAAAGGTGTTGATCCATTCTGCCAGATATTTGATATCGGCTTTTACACCAAAAAATTTATTGGTTGGAATATCTTTACTTACTGCCCGAGAATAACCCGTGTTTACCGGATCGATGTACACGATATCTGCAACATCCAAAATAGAGTAAGGATTTTCCTTGTAGCCATATGGCTGAACCGGGTAACCTTCATCATCGATGTTTAATACCACCGGACCAGTATAAGCGATGTGCATCCAAACTGAGGCAGAGCCGGGGCCACCATTGAAGGAGATTACCAACGGTCTTTTATCGCGATTAGAAACATCACTTCTTTCATAATAAGTATAAAATAACCCTGCTATGGGTTTTCCATCCTCATCCCAAACGGGAAGGGTGCCAGTGGTTGCTTTGTAAGGAACTGCTCTGCCATCGATATTTACAGAATGATTGGTGATCACCGAACTTTCGACCTTTATGGTCCGTTCATTAGCTATTGATTTAGGCTCTTCTTTTACGGTAACTTGAGTTGAGGTAACAGTTTCTTTTGACTGGTTTCTTTTTGGGCTTTGCTGAGCATAAGTAGCTATGCCTGCAAGTAAAAACATGCTTAGTAAAAATCTGGATTTCATTTAGTTGAGTTTGGTTCATAAATATCAAGTTAAACTGCCGTTAATCAAAAACCTCATTAGAAATGTTACTCAAAAAAAACCGGTGCCAAAATAAATGACACCGGTTTTAAAAGCTTTCAAGTCTGTTTATTTATCCCACCAAACTCTACCAACCAATTTATCGCCACCCGGAACCGCTGCTGACGCTGTTTTGTAATTCGCCGCATTAGATACGCCTTCTATTAAAGGATAAGGGAACCTCCGTGGAATTGAGCCGCCTGTATTGGTATTTGGGTAAACAATTGGAACCAGTGCAGGTAATCCAGTTCTTCTCCAGTTCGACCACGTTTCGTAAAAATCCAACATGGTAATGGTGTGCGCCCAATATTGCGTAGAAATCATTTCTAAACCATTAGCTGCAACGTAAGGGTGAGCAGTTAAATAGGTAGCAGCATCGCCGGCAGTTAAAGCCATCGATGGATCAAACTGAGATAGATAAGTCATTGCGGCGGTAACGCCTGCATTATAGTGTGCAGCTGCCGAGCCACCAATATTGAAGCGTTGTGCGGCTTCTGCCCAAAGTAATTCCGTTTCTGCATAGGTAAGAATAATGGTATTTCCATCTCTTTTTAACATGCCTGGATTAGGAGAAGAATAGTCAGTAAAATCGGTATAAGAAGCATCTTGACGAACATCTCTACCTGCAATACCACTTAAATCTTTACCATTTGGCATCCCTTTTTGAACAGATGCAGTTGTAATAAAAGCAGGGTTTTGCGCTTTTGTTACATCTGTTAAATAAAGCTTCGTTACTGCAACTTTACCCAAACGCGGATCGTTATTGGCTTTTAAATAATTGATAAAAGTACTGCTCCATCGGGTATAAAAGTTCTCTTGACCACCATCGCCCAATAATACCTGTGCTGCTCTATTTTGAGTTACCCGGCCACCGTTAGCATCATGTTTAAATAAGGCGTTATCGGCATCGCCAGTCATAGTTTTACCAACAGCTTTAGTAAGGTAACTTTGTGCTAAAGTTGCATCAGCTTTCGTTAACCTCATCGCCATGCGCAACATTAAACTGGCAGCAAAGCGCTTCCATTTGTTTACATCACCACCATAAACTAAATCGCCCGTTACTGCATCACCCCCAGCTGTAAGCGCTGTTCCTGCTTCATCAACTTCTTTTAATAGATTGGCATAAATGGCCTGCTGTGCATCATATTTTGGATATAAATTTCCGGTATAATATCCTTTACCTGCATCGAAATACGGTATATCACCATATAAATCTGTCAACCGTTGAAACATTAGCGCTTTCCAGATTCTACCAATTTGGTGTACGTTATTATATTGAGCTTTCCCTTTGGTAAACTCAACCAAATCTGCTGCATATTTTATTTGATCAGGATAAGCTTTTTCCCAATAGGCGGCGGTGTAGCCCTCATTCAGCATGTATTTATCACCAGCCCAATAACTAATTACTGATGACATGCCCTGCATCATTGTTGAGGCATAAATCAGGTTGCCACGCCAGGTTTCATAAGCAAAATCTACACTTCCCGTATAATTCAATTGGGCTGTTGATAATAAATAATTTGGGTTAAACTGCTCTTGGTTTACCGATAAAGGGTCGGTATTAATTTTTTCGAAGTTTTTAGTACAGCTTGTTATTAGCGCCAGGCCTGATAATAGAAGTGGTACGTATAATTTTATGATCGTTTTCATTTTCAATTCTTTTTAAAGATTATAACTTAACACTTAAATTTAAACCATAGGTACGCACCGGCGGAACGCCACCCAGTTCCATCCCAGGAATGGTTGCGTTATAGCTGGATTCGGGATCGATATTATCTGTTTTCTTCATTAAGATGAAAAGATTACGCCCTACAAAACTTACGTTTAAGCCTTTAATTTTGTTATTAAAAACCTTTGCTGGAAAGTTATATCCCAATATAAATTGACGGAACTTGATGAAACTGGCATCTTGCACAAACTGTTTAGAAACATTGTTGGCATAAGTGCTGTAATAATTTGCTGCACCAACGCCCAATTGATCACGGTTTTCTAATGTGGCTTGGTGTAAACCAAAAACATAGCCATAATAATCTGTTGCTGAGAAGATTTTACCGCCCCATTTCCCATCGATTAAGAAAGAGAGATTTACGCCTTTATAATTAAATTCGTTATTCCAGCCGGCAGTCCATTTATGATATGCCGAACCATAGTCTTTTAATTCTCCTCGTTGTGGAACACCATTCGTATCTCTTACAATGTTTCCATTTGCATCGTACTGAAAATCGTAAGCCATGATTTGTGCAATAGGTTTACCTTCTAAATTTTGAAGAAAACCAACGTTACTGCGTGACGTTGCCAAAGGCTGCGACGCCGTTCCAGGAGCAAGCGTAAGTACCATATTATTATTACGAGATCCGTTGATGCTTGATGTCCAGCTAAAATCCTGATTTTTTAATATCACCCCAGAAACCAAGGCTTCAATACCCCGATTTCTTAACTGACCAATGTTTAATACCGCACCATTGTATCCTGTTGTGGTAGAAGTGGGCACATCGATAATTTCATCTTTTGATTTTTTGTTGTACCAGGTGAAATCAACATTTAAACGATCTCCGAAAAATCTCAACTCCGTTCCAATTTCCAACTCTGTTGCACTTGATGCAAATAAAGAAGCATTCGGAATTGCGCCGTTAACAATATTACCCAGCGGATTATTGTTGATGGACTCGCTCCGTAAATTGTAATACAATTGCGTTTGAAAAGGACTGGTAGCCTGACCAACCATCGCATAACCTGCTCTTAATTTACCAAAGCTTAAGAAAGATGGTTTCCACAATTCAGAAAAAACAAATGATCCACTAACTGCAGGGTAAACGGTGTTTAGTTTATTGTCTCTTCCAGGAGTTGCCAATGTAGAAAACCAATCACTGCGGGCACTTCCCGTTAAGTATAAAATATCTTTATAAGTAACTTCCAGCGTGCCATAGATGGACTGTGTTTCCTGATCTTGTTTATAGGCAGAAACAGATTTCCCACCCGTATTGGCCAAAGTATAAATTCCAAAAAGCTGGAAATTCGCACCACTATTGGTTATTCCTTCACTATGTGTTCTACGGTAGCTGGCGCCAATATTGGGCGTAATGGAGATGTCATCAATTTTGAATGATTTACCAATTAACCCATCCACGTTGATATCAGAAAATTTACTGTTCTGTTCGGTATATCCTCCATCAACATCATAAGCGGTGCCAGATGGCGTAACTGCAATGTACGTATCTTTATAAGAATCTCTTCCGGCTCTGGCTTGCAAAAACAATCCATTATCAAAAGTATATTTCGCACTTACCGAACTTAACAAACGTTCTCTATTGGTATCATGTATAAAATCGTTTGCAGCGAACCAAGGATTTGTAGCATACGGATTGCCTGTATTGTACGAAAGTTCGTTTCCATCGGGCTTTTTGCCTGGCTGTAATGTTGCGATGTTTACACTGGTTGGCAAAAATGCTGCATTGTAATTGGCATTTCCTGCCCCATCTGATAACATCGGGCGGTTTTTTGCCTGCTCTAAAATGTAGTTTACACGGGCATCAATCACCAGGTTTTTAATCGGATCGAATGTGCTCGACAATGTAAAGTTTTGTCTGTTTAAACCTGAGTTTGGCACCACCGAACGATTCGTTAAATCACTTGCAGATAAACGAATTACTCCACCTGTAAACGATTTGTTCAAAGCCAAAGTGTTTGTCCAGCTGCCACCGGTTCTATAAAAATCTTCGATATTATCTTGCTGTGCTGAATACGGCCTGCTTACCCCGTCAAACTGAATAACGCTTGATCCATCAAGAGGCGCACCCCAGCTTGAGCTTCCTGTAGAAGCCGCAGCCAATTGTGTAGTAGGTTTCTGTCCGTTTACCCCCTGACCGTAAACATATTGCCAGTTGGTTCTGTCCATTACCTGCTCAGCTACATAATTACTGCTAAACTCAATGCTGTTTCCTTTACCACTTTTTGTGGTGATTAAGATTACACCTGCTTTAGCTCGGTTGCCATATAACGCTGATGCTGCAGCTCCTTTTAATACTGAAATGCTCTCGATATCATCAGGATTGATGTTGCTAATGGCATCTCCCAAATCTGGTGCGTTATCGTATTGCCCACCGTTGTTTCCAATTCCAATGGTGCTTTTATATCCTACCGGAGAGTTTTCCATCGGTATCCCATTAACCACATAAAGCGGCTGACTTGATGGACCCATGCTCGAAACACCACGAATAGTGACATTGGTAGCCGCTCCCGCTCCTCCTGAAGTTCCGGCAATATCTAAGCCCGCAACTTTACCTACTAACGAATTGGTGATGTTATTTTCTCTGGCTTGCGTTAAAGTTTCGCCAGAAAGCTGCGTAACCGAATAACCTAGTGCTCTTCTTTCTTTCTTAATACCCAATGCGGTTACCACTACATCAGTAAGTTGTTTGGTATCTTCAACCAATGTAATACTGATTGTCGTTTGGCTTCCGATAGCAACTTCTTTAGTTTGAAAACCCGCATAAGAAACGACTAAAACAGCATTTTCTGGAGCATTTAAAGCAAATTTGCCATTAATATCGGTCGAGGTTCCAATTCCTGTCCCTTTAACACGAACGCTTGCACCCGGTAATGCGCCTCCTGAAGCATCTTTGATTGTACCGGTAATGGGTACTTCTTTATTCCTGCTAATCACGATCAAACCTCCATCAGAAACAGAATATTTCAGGTTCGTTCTGTTTAAAATAGTGGCTAAAACGTCAGTAACCAAAGTATTGGTTACGGTGATGCTTACATCTTTATTTACCGGGACATAAGAAGCGCTATACACAAAATGGTAGCTGCTCTGCTGTTCAATAATCTGTAAAACCTTACCTAATTTCGTTTTCTTTACATCGAGGGATATTTTTTCCTGAGAAAACACCGATGCAGAAACATTCAGGCAAGTAATGAAAACCATAATACAGGCCAATTTCATTAGCAAAATGAATTTTAAGAGCTTCCGGCGAAGCGGATGCCCTTGCAGTAAGTAATAATTAATCATATTTTTGTTTTTTTGGTTGCATAAGTTCTTGGCAGCAATCTGTTTGCGCATAAACTGCCATTAATTAATCAAAGAAGAAATATTAAGGGCGGTGCTCCAACACCGTCCTTTTTTTATTCTTATTTTGAGATGATCACCTCATTTCCTTTTATCTCATATTTAAAATATTCTACGTTTTGTAATGCTGAAAGAACTTGTTCAATGGTTTCGTTGCTGAATGTAGCCGTGAAACGATACTTTTCAACTTCGCTGTTAGTAAACTTGATTTTAACATTGTACCATTTTTCTAAAACGGCTTTGATTTCGTCAAAATCCTGATCGTAAATTTCGATGCGATTTTTAGTCCAGGCGGTTTCTACGATTGTGCTGTCTTTTATAACGGTATAATGGTTTATTGCGATTTCCGGTCGTGCCAGCGAGGGTTTTGATAACTTGGGTTTTCTGAGCGATGGTTGGGTTTTGTAGAAAGTTACCTTCTGGCTTGGTTTCAACGTAATTGTACCTCCATTGCCATTTGCGGCTTCCATTGTAATTAAACCTCGAATCAAAGTCGCTTCGGAAGTGATTTCATCTGGATAAGATTTAACGTTAAATGCTGTACCCAAAACATTGATATCAAAATCGGAAGTATGTACTTTAAAAGGTTTTTCTTTATTATGAACGACATCAAAAAAAGCTTCCCCTATGAGGTTTACTTCTCTTTTATCATGATTAAATCCTTTAAGAATTGAAAGTGTACTTTTTGCATTTAGCAGAACCACCGTTCCATCCTGTAGCTTGATTTTTTTTCTTTCACCGCTTTTTGTTGTCCAGGTGAACACTTCCTGTGTGGATTCGCTGCTCTTAAAATTACGATAGCTTAAATAAAGTAAAGTGGCACCTAAAACTACCACAATTGCCGCTGCAATTTTTAGCCATAAAAAAGACCTTATTTTAGCACTTATCTCCTGTTGTGGAAACATCTCTTGCTTAAAAAAATCTACTTGTGAATTTAACTGGCGTTTTTTTCCGCTCAAAATCACATATAATTTTTTCGCTTCGGCAATTACTTCCGCCTGTTCCGGGTGGGCATTAATGTACTTCTCCCAATATCCAACACAAAGTTTGTCGGTTCCAGCGCAATATTGCTGAAATGTAGAATCGACAAGGAAATCTTCTGCGTTGAATTTACTTCTATCAACCATTGTTGTTTGCCTTTTATATATCAGTGCCTAAAAGTTTAATTTTTTCCTAAAGAAATTTTAACTTTTTTATAATATTCAGAATAATTGGCCTTTGCAGGCTTGAAAACAAGAAATTTAATTGCGGGATAAAGTGCTTTGTTGATAATTATATTATTTATGAAGCAAAAAAATCTTTGAATGATGTTCACAAGTGGAAAAGATCTCTCCACTACGCTGCGCTTCGGTCGAGATGACGGGCCGTGGGAGCTCGCCGGGATGACGACCAGCGGCAGGCTTTCTTTGAAATGCAGCGGGTGAATCTTTGGTTGAGGAACGCTGAAGAAAGCAAGTTTGGCTTAATATCCCAGAGCAACCCGATCTATCCCTTAAACTCTTTCCTCAATATTTTAAGCGCATCGTAAATGGTGTTGTAAGCCGTTTTAATACTTTGGTTAGTTTGTTCAGCAATCTGCTCGTAGCTTAAACCCTCAAAAAACTTTAAATGAATCAGTTGTTTCTGACGAAAAGTGAGCTTCTCGAGCGCATTTTTCAGTTGGTGTTTCACCAGTTCATCGCTTTGCACTTTTACAATAAACTCCTCATAACTCATTTCCATCCATTCTCCATCGGCACCAGCGTTCGAAAGTGCGTCGTTAATTTTGCGCTTCCGCTCGAGGATTCGCAAGAGTTTGCGTTTTAAAAAGGTTCGAAGATAGGCCTCTACATTATCTACCCGATTGAGTGTTTCATGCTTTTCCCAAATGGTGGTAAAAACCAGATCCGTAGCTTCGCTGGAAGTATCTGCATCGGCACAAACCCGAATTCCAAAATTTACGAGTGGATAATAAAGCGTTCGGTAAAGATCAAAAAACGCATCTCTGTCGCCAGAACGAATTCGTTCCCATAACAGGTGATGCGTTAATTTTTCGTTCATTTAGGATGAGTTGTTGTTAAAACAATATTAACTAAAAACATCAAGATTATTAAGACCGAAGTCGCAGATTTACAGATATAATCGAATTAAAGTGTGAAACGGGAGCTTCGAAATGAAATTATAAAAGCGCTATTTCAACATACTTTTACTGAAAATATGATATTCGCCTGGAGCAAAAGTGGCCGTGTAAGCATTAGAAGACAAGTTAATGTTGCTACCAACTGCATCAAACCACGATCCGGAAGATCCGAAATCAATGTTTGAAGTTTGATTAACTACATCAAAGTTGCCCACAACAATTACCGTATTCGAACCCTCTATAAGCTTGATATACTTAATCCCGCCAGCTAAATTGTAAGTTGAATTTGCCGTGTTAAAAATAGAATTGTTCTTTTTTAAACGGATAAATTTTGCATAAGCATCGAACAGCGCTTTCCGACCAGGCTCGGTGAAATATTCCCATCTGATGGGTTTTTCGCCAGTTCTTCCATTGAAATTGATACTGACATCGTAGCCCAATTCGCCAAATTGCCAAATCATTTTTGGCCCGGGAATAGCCAATAGAAAAGCTGCGGCCATTTCTTCTCGTTTTAAAGATGTAGCTAAATTGCCTTTGATCGAATAAGCGCCAGCGGCATTTCCGTAGGTGAAATTTTTAAAATTTAACCGCTCTTCATCATGACTTTCACCATAGGTAACCAGGTTCTCAGATTTTAAAAAAAGATGATTGGCATAAAAACCCCATTGGAAATTGGAATTCCCCAACCAGCCCATGGTGGCTTCATTCATGTTGTAGTTTACGTTGTTCCAAAGCATCATCCCCTCATCAGCCAACACTTTTTCTTCTGTCGCATCAGCAAAATGTTCTAAAATAACATAGAAATTGTTAGGGTCGATGCTTTTGATATAGCTATTGTATTCTTTCCAAATCGCAATTCTGCTTGCATCATAAGCACTCATTCCCGCATCATCTGTAGAAGTTTTTTGGGTGAAGCCTTTTGACAAATCAAATCTAAATCCATCTACTTTGTACTGCTGCATCCAGAATTTCATCACATCTTTCGAAAACTTTTTGGTTGCTGCACTTTCATGATTAAAGTCGTAACCTACATTATACGGATGTTTTGCATCCACATTAAACCATGGGCTATTTGATGTAGGTTTCGAATTATCAAAATACATTTGTACCATTGGCGATTGACCAAAAGAATGGTTCAAAACCAGGTCTAAAATCACAGCAATTCCTTTACCGTGACACTCATCGATAAAGTTTTGCAGTGCCGTCTTGCTTCCATAATATTTATCGGCAGCAAAGTAAAAAGAGGGATTATAACCCCAGCTTAAATTTCCTTCGAACTCGTTTACCGGCATTAATTCGATGGCATTGATGCCTAAACTTAATAAGTAATCGAGTTTGGTTAACGTAGAAGCATAGCTGTGATCAGTTGTAAAATCGCGGATCAGCAGTTCGTAAATAACCAGATTGTTTTTCTCGGGTCTAGAAAAGCCTGCATTTTTCCAGGTGTAAACCGGTTGATTAGCCTGCATCACACTCACAATTCCCGTAGTTTTCCCTGCCGGATAAGCTTTCAGATTTGGATAAACAGTTGCAGATATATACTTATCATTATCTGGATCAAGCACCTTTTCGCTGTAAGGATCGGCAACTTTCAATTTGCCATCAATAAAAAATTGATAAGCATATTCGGTATTTGGATTTAGGTTGTCTACCTGAATCCACCAGGTGTTACCATCTGCAGTTTTTTTCATCACTGAAGCCGTTGCAGACCAATCATTAAATTCACCAATAAGTGAAACTGAATTTTTCCCAGGCGCATAAAGGGTAACAATTGCCGAAGTTCCGTTGTTGATGAAAGCGACACCATCTTTTGCGCCCGCAGGTAAATCTACCGAGGATTGGGTCGGAGTTTCTGTTCCGCCCTCTGTTGAAGATTTTTTACACGAGATATTAAATGCTGTAACCAGCAGTAACAGGTAAATAATTTTTTTCATTTGGTTAGGGATTAAGGGAGTTTTACCATCGAGCACACAGAGCTTTTCACAGCGTAAACAGAGCAAAATATTCAACTCTGTTTACTTTGCGCCTTTTCTTTGTGTTCTCTGTGGTTACAAATTATTTGCAGAGTTATTATACCGACCTGTTTTCTTCAATAGCCAGTTCTGAAGCTAAGGTTTCATCTGTTTTCTTCGGTTCTCTGATAAACAGATAACAAATAACTGCGGCTAAAATCATTAAGCCACCGCCCAGCTGAACCGCTAAAAGCCTGTCATTATTAAGCACATTTCGCATTAACCAGCCGAAACCCAGTGATGCAATGATCTCAGGTAAAACGATGAAGAAATTAAATATTCCCATGTAAATACCTATTTTATCTTTTGGTAAAGAACCACTGAGCATGGCATAAGGCATGGAAAGAATACTTGCCCAGGCGATACCAACACCAGTCATGCATAGATAAAGCATATTTTTATCATGTACCCAAGCCACGCTGATTAGTCCAATTGCGCCACAAAGCAAACAAATGGCATGAGTTGTTTTTCTGCCCAATGCATCAGCAATTTTAGGTAACACCAATGCAAAAAGGAAAGTAATTACGCTATAGTAAGCCAAGGTTAAACTTCCGAAATCTGCTCCCTGTGCATATACAGGATCGGCAGCATCTTTGCCTCCAAAAACATTTACCGCTACTGCTGTAGTGTAGTAAAACCACATTAGAAATAAGCCTGGCCAGGTAAAAAATTGTACAAGAGAAACAATTTGCATACGCTTAGGCATATTGCTTAACGCATGAAAGATTTCTTTTGCACCACCTAAAAAACCATTACTATTTTCCTTCAACTTCTCTTTAAAATCGGGATCTTGTGGTGGATATTCTTTGGTGGTGAAAACCGTCCACAATACGGCAGCAAAAAAGAAAAATGCACCAATATAAAAAGAGAATTTTACATTCTCAGGAATCTGACCTTGAGCTGCTGTGTTCTGTAAATCGAAAACATTGTTCATTAACCAAGGTAAGGCTGAAGCTACACTTCCACCTAAACCAATCATCATGCTTTGCATGATAAAGCCACGATTCACCTGGCTATCTGGCAACTTATCGGTAACAAAAGCACGGAAAGGTTCCATCGCAATATTACCAAATACATCTAAAACCCAAAGTAAGCCCGCAGCCATCCACAAAGCGCTGCTGTGAGGCATAAAAATTAAAGCGATACTGCTTACAATTGCCCCAATCATAAAATAAGGCCTTCTTCTCCCCCATTTCGGGTGCCAGGTTCTATCGCTTAGATAACCAATAATAGGTTGAACCAACAAACCCGTTAGTGGTGCAGCTAAAAATAATAGAGGAACCTGATCGGGGTTTGCGCCCAGATTTTCGTAAATACGCCCCATGTTGGCACGCTGCAAATCCCAGCCAAACTGAATTCCGAAAAACCCGACACTCATATTGATAATTTGTGCAAGCGTTAGTTTCGGGTTCTCGAATATTGTTTTTAAGCTCATTATATTTGGTTTTTATTTAACCGCAAAGTACGCTAAGTGAATAACGCAAAGGCGCAATTTTTTTTATTGCTATTACCCGGTTTGTGTTTTCACAGACCGAAATGTAAATTTAAAATGGTCTGTGGTGACACAGACAATGAAACTCACCATTCTAAAATTCTATTACTTGTGCCGAAACTGGTGCAAGTTTAACGGGTATAGTTGTTCCTGCTGGTATGTTCAGTTTTGTATCCGTTAATAAATCCGTAACCGGAGATGAGTTCTTAACTTTCAATACCGCTTCAGGGATTTGGATGCTCGCCTCCAACGTTAAATTCCTATCGAAATTTGTCACTACCAACAAACGTTGCTTACCAGAGTAACGAATGAAAGCATACATCCGGTTATTCATGTTTCCGCTTTGAGGAATCTCATAGATTTCGCCGTTCAATACTGCATCACTTGCTGATGTGACTTTCAAAAGCTGTTTGTAATAAGCTCTTAAATGTTGCTGGGCAGCATTAAGTTTATGTCCATCAAAAAGGCCGCCATTCATCCATTTTTGATGATTTGGAACACCCCAATAATCAAAGATAGTGGTGCGGTTATCATCTCCGCCATAACCTTCTTTGCCTTTTCCCGGTTCTCCAACTTCCTGTCCGAAATACAACATTACCGGACCAGCACCTAAGGTAGCCGAAACCACCATCGCTGGTAGCGCAAGTTCGGCCTTGCCCGCAAAGCCGGCTGATGCAATCCGTTCTTCATCGTGGTTCTCTAAAAAGCGCAACATTTTTTTTCCAAAGCCAGCGCTTTCTTTCTGCCAAACGTAACGAATAGCCGACACATCTCCCCCGGGTTCATTTCTAATCAGCTTTTTTAAGCCATCATATAAACCCACTTTATCGTATAGGTAATCGAATTTTCCTTCTTCTAAATATTGTTTGTAAACCTTAGGATTGTAGGCTTCACCTAAGAAAATCAAATTAGGATTAACTTTTTTAACCTGTGGAATAACCCAGTTCCAAAATGCAATAGGAATCATTTCGGCCATATCGCACCTGAATCCGTCAACACCTTTATCTGCCCAAAAAACTAAAATATCTCGCATCTTCGTCCAAACCGGAGGGATGGGATTAAAATATTCTTTTCTCCCATTCAGATAATCCACGCCATAATTCAGCTTAACGGTTTCGTACCAATCGTCGTATTTTGGAGCAGCAGTAAACGCATCGTTGCCAGTGGCCTTTGCCGGGTTTTCGTCAAACTTGCCATCTTGAAGAATAGAAAGCGGCGTCTCCTGTCCGTTCGTAGGCACTACAAGCGGCTGACCAGGGATGTAATAAAAATCATTTTTTGTGCTGAAAGCTTTAGTTACGTCGTCATTAGCGCCAAAGTCGATAACTTTTTTTGGTTTGGAATAAGAATGGTAACCTCTGGCTACATGGTTTGGGACAAAGTCGATAATGACCTTTAAATTCCTCGCGTGTGTTCTTTTCACCAACGCTTCAAATTCCTGCATCCGGTTTTTCACATCAACTGCTAAATCAGGATTTACATCGTAATAATCGCGGATTGCATAAGGCGAACCAGCCCTGCCCTTAACCACGTCGGCATCATCAACCTTAATTCCATAATTCGAATAATCGGTCAAGCTTGCATGTGCGATAACGCCCGTGTACCAAACGTAATTTACATGCAACTCTTTGATCCCATCTAGCGCCCTATCTGTGATATCATTAAACTTGCCAGAACCATTTTGCTCAATGGTTCCGTATGGGATGTTAGTGGTATTCTTGTTTCCGAATAAACGGGGCAATAACTGATATATAACGATTTGCTTATCGTTCATATTTTTACTCTTTTTTTGTGCAAAGGATGATTGTGAAATAATGGTAAAGATAAGTAAAAGAGCTAAAGTCCTCTCCCAACCCCCTACAAAGGGGGACCAGCATAGAGCCGAAAAACTCTTTACTGATTTTAAGCTCTGCGCCGTAAACCCTATACCCTCAACCTCTAAACCATCAACCTTTCTCATACCAACTCCACGTTATTTACTTCGATTTCTGCGTTTCCAGACAGTTTATAAAACTGATTTCTGATTCCGATTTCTAAATCAACAGCGTTATTATTTTTAATATTGATGCCGTTTTCAGTGATATTTATTTTCAAAGTTGCACCTCTAAAACCAATGGTAAACGAGAACGATTTCCACTGCTTTGGTAAGAAAGGATTAAACTGCAATTTACCATCGCGAACACGCATACCGGCGAAACCTTCTACCACACTCATCCAGGTTCCGGCCATTGATGTAATGTGTAAGCCATCTTCCGTGTCGTTGTTATAATCGTCCAAATCTAAACGGGCAGTACGTAAATAGAATTCGTAAGCACGAGCTTCATCATTTAATTTAGCAGCCAAAATACTGTGTACGCAAGGCGATAATGAACTTTCGTGAACGGTACGTGGCTCATAAAAATCGAAATTTCTTCTGATGGTTTCCAAGTCATAATCCTCTTCGAAGAAATACAATCCTTGTAAAACATCAGCTTGTTTAATAAATGGCGACCGCAAAATCCTATCCCAACTCCATTTCTGGTTAATTGGTCTTTCACTTGCTGGTAAATCCTTAACTAAAGTTTGCTCTTTGTCCAAATAACCATCTTGCTGCAAGAAAATGCCTAAATTTTTATCCTCTGGATAATACATTTTCTCAATAATATCTGCCCAATCAGCAAATTCCTGAGCATCGAAATTTAAGCTTTTTAATAAGTTGTTATATTTTTCTGGCTGCTGATTTTTCACAATTTCGGCAGCTTCTGTTGCATACTTCATGCACCAGGTTGCTAATAAATTAGTGTACCAGTTGTTGTTTACGTTGTTCTCATACTCGTTCGGACCAGTAACACCAAGCATTACATATTGCTGCTTTTCGCCGCTCCAATTTACCCGTTGTTTCCAGAAACGGGCGATACCGATAAGCACCTCCAAACCAAAATCTGATAAATAACTTTCATCGCCAGTATATCGGATGTAGTTGTAAATTGCGAATGCAATAGCACCATTACGGTGGATTTCCTCGAAAGTGATTTCCCACTCATTGTGGCATTCTTCGCCATTCATGGTAACCATCGGATACAATGCAGCGCCATCTTTAAAACCTAATTTTGCCGCATTTTCAATCGCTTTGCCCAATTGTTTGTGGCGGTAAACCAATAGGTTTTTGCTTACTTCTTGCGGAGCCGTTGCTAAGTAAAAAGGCACACAATACGCTTCGGTATCCCAATAAGTAGAACCGCCGTATTTCTCGCCAGTAAAACCCTTCGGACCAATATTCAACCGATCATCTTTACCTGTATAGGTTTGAAACAACTGAAAAATATTAAAACGAATGGCCTGTTGCGCCGAAATATCACCCTCAATAATGATATCGCTTTCTTCCCATTTCGTGGCCCAAGCTTCAGTTTGTTCTTTTAATAACGTATCGAAACCTTTAGCTGTAGCTTTTGCAATAACTGCTTTGGCCTCTTTTAAAAGTGATTCTTTTGCATAATTTTCTGAAGATAAATTCGCTGCGATTTTAATCAAAGTGATTTCCTCATTCGCTTTTACCTCAACAGAAAAAGTTTGTCCGACGAATTTTTCCTTTCGAACAGCTTCCGGATTGATGGAAACTTTATCCGAGTTTCTATACAATTCAATGTGGCTTCCGGTGCAAACTTCAAATTCTGTTTTCTTTGTTCTCAGTTTGATAAAGGCCTCTGTGTCGGTAATTTCATCAGAAACTAAAGTCCAGAATTTCTCATCATAGTTGCTGTCCTGATTTTTGATATCGCCATCGATGAAAGGCATTAACGTGATTTTGCCATCAAAGTTTACAGGCGTAATGCTGTAACGGATCGCTCCAACTTCATCATCGGCAATGCTACAAAAACGAGTTGATTTTACTTTAACAATTTTTCCACTTTTAAGTTTGGCTGTGAAAGTTCGCTCTAAAACACCAGCATGCATATTCAAAACACGTTTGAAATCGCTTACTTCGGCTGTTGCCAAATCCAAGATTTCATCTTCCAACTTCACTTCGATACCTACCCAATTTGCCGCATTTAAAACTTTAGCAAAATATTCCGGATAGCCATTTTTCCACCAGCCCACGCGGGTTTTATCAGGATAATAAACGCCTGCAACGTAATTCCCTAAAAGAGTTTCTCCAGAATAAGTTTCTTCAAAATTGGCACGCTGGCCCATACGGCCGTTACCCAAGCTGAAAATACTTTCTGAAATTTTATTTAAATGTGGATCAAAGCCTTCTTCGATAATACTCCACTCGTCTGCTTTAATGTAATTCTTCATCTTTTATACTTTCGTCATTGCGAGGTACGAAGCAATCTCATTTAGAGTGTTCGTCCTCACAATTTTATTGAATTCCTTTATCGAGATTGCTTCGTGCCTCGCAATGATGGCACTTGCCATTTTATAACTTTTCTAAATCTTCAACCGTTAATTTATCTAACCCACTTACCACAAGGTCTGCCTCTGTAAGTACGCTTTTTTCGCCAATTCCTATGGCCTTCATTCCGCCACGCTTTGCAGCCTCGACGCCTGCAACAGCGTCTTCAAAAACCACGCATTGATCAGGTTTAAAGCCTAAAAGTTCTGCACCTTTCAAAAATACCTCTGGATCGGGTTTTGATTTCGTAACCATGTTACCATCTACAATTTCATCAAAGAAATGAGCAAGATTGGTACGTTCTAAAATGATTCCTGAATTTTTACTTGCAGAACCTAAAGCCAGTTTATAGCCCGCTTTATGAATCTCTGTTAAAAAATCAACCGTTCCGGGCAACACTTCAGCAGGAGTCATTTTGGTAATCATATCCACATACCAGCTATTTTTCAAACTGGCAAGTTCTTCCTTCTCCGCATCGGTTTTTTGTACATTACCCCAGGCCAAAATTTTATTTAAGCTTTCTACACGACTTACGCCCTTAAGCTGCTCATTTTGTTCTTCTGTAAAATCGAAACCCATGGTATTGGCCAGGCGTTTCCAGGCTTGGTAATGGTAAACTGCTGTATCTACCAGTACACCATCCAAATCAAAGAGACAGGCTTTAATTTGAGATGTTGCAGGTAGTATGTTTGATGTGTTTTGCATTGCTGTTATAAAAATCCGTTGGCTAAAGCCGAACGGCAATGAATGAATATTAATTTAATTCTAAAACTAAGGTGGTTTTTGCTGGCACTTTAATTTCTTTGATTTGAATGCTTTCTCCGGAAATCACATTTTTGGCAGTAGTAATTCCAGTTGTTCTTTCTGCAAATCTCTCCGTATTGAGCGTTTTCTCTTTCTCTGCATTATTCACGATAACCATTACCGTACCTTTTGCAGTAGCATTATATCTGAAATAAACATAGATATCATCTTCAGGTACAAACTGCATTAATTTACCAGTTTGTAAAGCTGGGCTATTTTTGCGGTAGTTGGCCAAAGTCTTCACAAAATTGAAAGCTTCGTTTTCTTTGTTTGTTCTGCCATTGGAGATAAACTTATCTTTTTTATCTCCTTCCCATCCGCCAGGAAAATCAGAACGAACCAGACCATCAGGGGCAGAGAAATTTTTCATCAAAATTTCTGTTCCATAATACATTTGAGGAATACCACGTATGGTTAATAGCATGGCTAAACCCATTTTATATTTATCAAAATCTTCATTCACTACAGAATAAAAACGACTCATGTCATGATTATCTAAAGCGATACAATTTAATGTAGGGTCTTTGTAAAGAAAATCATGTGCCACAACATCATACAATCGGTTAATACCATCTGTCCAGCCGTTTTTACCATTCAAAGCTTCGTAAATCCCTTCTTTAACGGCCATGTCGGTAATGCCCGGCAAGTGCGTATCGAAACCACGATTAACGGTATTTCCACCCGTGAAGTAAGCCTGGTTGGCTACACCTGAAACAAAAGTCTCTCCAAAAATGGATAAAGTTGGAAACTCAGCTTTCAATTTAATTGCCCAATCAGCCATGTATGCCGGATCGTTATAAGGATAGGTATCTAAACGTAATCCATCAATTCCTGCATATTCAATCCACCAAATGTGGTTTTGCGTTAAATAATTTTGAACGTAAGGATTGGTTTGATCAAGATCGGGCATGGATGGAACAAACCAACCATCTAACATTTTTTTACGATCGGCAGCAGATGCGTGAGTATCCATTACCGTTTGATCGCGATAACTGGTTTGTGTATATTTTGGCCATTGGTGTACCCAGCTCTTCATGGGCAAATCTTTGAAAAACCAATGACCCGTACCGATGTGATTATGGACCACATCTTTAATTACCTTCATGCCTTTTGCATGAGCAGCTTCTACATATTTTTTGTAAAGTTCGTTTGTTCCGTAACGGGGATCAATTTTATAATGATCTGTTACCGCGTAACCATGATAGGAAGCCTTTTCCATATCATTTTCGATTTCGGGAGTCATCCAAACCGTGGTGATTCCTAAATCTTTAAGGTAGTCTAAATGATTAATTACCCCTTGAATATCTCCACCGTGACGGTAATACATACTATCACGATTGAGTGCTGTTTCTGCTAAACCTTTAACAACGTCATTACTTTTGTCGCCATTCGAAAAACGATCCGGCATTAATAAGTAAATAAAATCTTTTTGCGTTACACCCTGAATTCTGTCCGCGTTTTTATTGCGGTTCTTTAATTCATATTGATAACTAAATATTTTTTTTCCTTTAACTGTAAAATTAATTGGGAACGTTCCCGATTTTACTGCTGAAGAAAGTTCTAAATCCAAAAATAGATAATTTGGATTTTCAACTTTGTTTACCTTAACCAGCTTTACACCTGGGTAAGTTAATGAGATCGTACTGGCAGCAATGTTTTCTCCATGAACAAGCAGTTGGAGTTTCGGATTGTGCATTCCTGCATACCAGAACATCGGTTCTATTCGCTCTACTTTTTGAGCAAAGAGGTTTGCACCTGAAAGAATTAAAAAGGAAAGTGTTATTAATTTTATTATGGCAAAACGCCAATGATTGGAACGAGCATTAGAAGAGATGGGATGCTGCAGGATAGGTTGGGTTTTGATCATGCTAAAACTTTGAAAGATTGAAAAAGTCCCGCGGGGCTTACCACGGGACAAATTTTATAGATTAGTTTTTAACAATAGTGTAAGTACCACCAGTTACTTTATCTCCTGTTTTAATAACAGTAAGCGTAATGGTGTAGTTACCAGCAGCGGTAACTTTGATGTTATCGCCACCTGTAGTAAGTGTTGCGCCACCACCTAAATTCACATCCCACGCATGACCGAAGCGGAATTTAAACTCGCCTACGCCTAATGTGGTTTTGATAGAATAAACTGTAAATTTCCCATCGTTCACACCTTTCATATCGGTATCGTTGTTCCATCCGCCTGGTGTAGCGTCGCCTATAATTGACCATTCATTTGGTGTACCAAAAACGATTGTATTTTTATTTAAATCAACAGTAATTTGTTTCACAATTGCATCAGGAGATTTTAGGTTATCGCCGGCGCTTGAGCTAATTTTACCGCCACCAGCATCTCCATAAGCTACATCCCATTTCTTTGCAGGAGTAATTTTGAATTCTAAATTACCAGTAGTATAAGCGATCATACCAGTATAAACACCATTGCTTGATAGAGAAATTAAACTATCTGCAGTTGATGGATTCCAACCTTGGTAAGCGCCCGGAGCATAAATCCATGCAGATGCCAAATAAGGTGTAGCCGTTAACGTTACTACATTAGAGTATGTAAAATCGTTTACCGCAGCTCCTGATTTTAAACGAACTTCTATTTGTGCAGGTTTATCAACTACTCCACCTAATGCAAGAATGATATTATTAATTTCTGTAATGGTTGGCGCATAAGTTTTGCTGGTTACTACAAACTCCCTTGCTGGCGAGAAATTAGTTCCTTTTAAACCAAACTGTATTGTAGTTGTAATAGGAACAACATAACCAGAAGAAGTTGCCAAAGGATAACTTAGCGTTAATGCAGGCAATGCTCCATTAACTTGTACCAAGTTTAAGGTAGTTGCTGATGCCGTAAGTGTTCCTGCTGGCGTAATGTTAGAAACCGTTCTGGTTTCTTCCTTTTTACACGACCAAAGCGATACTGCAATTAAGCCTAAAGCTAAGGTTTTAAATAATTTTGATTTCATATCTTTCTATCGATAAAAATTAATAGCCTGGGTTTTGAACCAAATTCGGATTGGCAATCAAATCTGCATTTGGAATTGGGTATAAATTGCGATAAGCAGGCACACTCGTTCCAGCTTTTACGCCGCCTTTAAATGGCCACAGGTAAGTAGAACCTGTAAATTTGCCATAACGTATTAAATCTGTACGGCGATGACCTTCCCAATATAATTCGCGACCACGCTCATCTAAATAAAAATCAGTTGTCAGGGCAGCGGCACTCACATTTCCTGAGTTATTGCCATAAGCCCTAAAGCGTAAAGCGTTTACGTAAGTTAAAGCTTGTGCAACGCTACCGCCAGAACCACCACGGGCAACTGCTTCCCCGTAAATTAGATATTGTTCTGCCAAACGAAATAGCGCAAAATCTAATGAACTGAACGTTCCATTTAAAGATGGTGGAGTGGTGTTAGTTGAAGTAATATTTTTAAATTTAGTAACCTTTAAACCGTCATTTGGTGCATCAATTGCATCGATTACGGCTTTAGTTCCCACAAAAATTCCACGTTTATCTAAAGTACCATTTGGATCAGGGAATAAAGCCGGAAGATTTTGACGTGTACGATTACCTGCCCATCCACCGTTAGGAACTCCGTAAGCAGTAGAAACCATACCTGCAGCATCTGGAGCCGTGTAAACCATTGCATTAATTAAAAAAGTTGTTCCGCCATAGTTTGTTCCGTTAACCCCATCATAATTAATAGTTAAGATGTTTTCCGTATTGTTAATATTGTTATCAGCTAAAAACAAATCTCTATAGTTTGGTTTTAAAGAATAACTTGATGCAATTACCTTACTCGAGTAAGTAATGGCTTCCGTATATTTCGCAGTACCTGTATAAACTTGTGCATTTAAATATAATCTTGCTAATAATGCCCAATCGGCACCTTTATTTGCCCGTCCGTATTCACTTTCGGCACTTCCTGGATTGGCTAAATCACCTTCAATAGCTTTTAATTCAGACTCTACATATGCAAATAATGCTGCTCGGGTAGTTTGTTTAGGATTTACCTTTCCAATTAAATCATTTTCAGTTAAAAAAGGTGGGTTTCCAAAAGCATCCAATAAAACCCAGTATTGAAAAGCACGTAAAAAACGGGCTTCAGCACGATAACGTACAACATTTGTAGCATCTGCACCTGTAATGTTGCGACTAGCCAATTGTTCTGGTGTACTTTGACGAAGATATTCGTTAACTAAAGTGATTTGCGAAATACTTCTTGAGTACAATCCTCTTAAAAATTGGTTATCCGTTGACCAGGTAGAGTTATCCAGTTCAGGAATACCAGTATCGCCCCAATTACAAATTGCTTCATCGGTAGTTAATTCTTGACTAGTCCAGAATAACCTTAAAAAATCTGCAAATCCTGCGTTTAAACCACCAACATCGCTGTTATCAGACCCTGAAGGACTAGTTAAAGCATAATTTGCATATAATCTAGCTAACCCTTGTTTGTATCCTGCTGGTGTAGCATAAACTACACTTTCTGTTACATCATTAGTTGGAAGTACGTTTAATGACTCTTTTTTACAAGAGTTTAACGACAGCAATACGACTGCCGAGGTTAATATTGTTTTAAATGAGTTTTTCATTTTTATATCTTAATTAAAAGCCAACGTTTAAACCTAAAGTATATGTTCTTGGTCTAGGATAAAGATTATAATCAATACCTGTTACTAACTCTGGATCAAGCCCTTTGTACTGAGATACGACAAAAACATTTTGGCAGTTTGCTGAAATACGCATTGTGGTATTTCCGTTTTTAGATAATTTACCAACATTATATGCCAGCCCCAAATTATCCATTTTAAGAAACGATGCGTTTCTAATATAATAATCACTTAGAAATTGCGTAGCAGTGAAACCTGTATTTAACAAATCGGTGCTTGCATTATTTATTACACCTACCGAAGTAAGAATATTAGATCTCACACCATAATTTGATGCCACGTTATCATAAACATAATTACCAATATTAGCTCTTAACACGGTATTGATTGTCCATTTTTTATAGCTAAACGAAGTATTAAAGCCAAAAGTAAAATCAGGATTAGGCGACTTATAAAAATACTGATCATCTGGTGTAATTGCACCATCACCATTCAAATCTTCAAAAACACCTTCAAGTGGTTTTCCGTTGGCATTATAAACTTGTTTGTAAACAAAATATGAACCTGGAATTTGATTAACTGCGTTGTATTTTAAGTGAACACCAGTACCTCCAGTAATATCTCCTGCATCGATTTTAAAACCAGAATTTGGATTTAAAGTTAGGTTAGTAACCTTTCTTCTGTTATAAGCAGCGTTAATTCCAAAATCCCAATTGATGTCGTCAGATTTAATTGCTACAAAGTTTAAACTAGCTTCAGCACCTCTTACTTCCATATTTCCAACATTTGTTGTTAATACATTGCTAAAGTTTGTTCCCACAGGTATAGTTACTGTGCTTAATAAGTCTTTGGTTTTCTTGTAGTAAACATCTACACTACCATACAATCTTCCTTGTAAAAAACCATAATCTAAACCAGCATTATAGGTGGTAGTTGATTCCCATTTCAAATCTGGATCATAACCTGCAGGTGCGTAATAGTTATAAAAAGTGTTGCCAATTTGGTATTGACCAGTGTTGGAATTAGCATAATATTTAGATAAGTAATCGTAGTTACCGATACCATCTTTATTACCCGTTTCGCCATAACTTAATCTTAGTTTCAAATCAGATATTACTTTGCTATCCTTTAAGAAATTTTCACCAATAATTCTCCAGGTAAAACCTGCTGATGGGAAATAACCCCAACGATTGTTTTCAGCAAATTTTGAAGATGCATCAGCTCTCATTGTACCAGAAAGAATATATTTATCAGCTAAAGTATAAACTAACCTTCCGTAGTAGGAAAGTAGCTTGTTTCTTTCAACAGAAAAAGGAAATACTGGAGTTACAAGTGGAACACCTGTGCCTGTATAATTTGTAAAATTGTAGCCTGTAGTTGAGATATCATAATAACCATAACCAGCAGTTGCGTCGAATCTACTTTTAATGCTTTCTACAGTATGAGCATAGTTTAAATAAAACTCAGAAAATTTATCATTACCTGTTCTTAATGCCCGGGAGAAAGATCCTTGAGTTGAAGCACTTTGAGCAGCAAATGTTGGGACCCTGATTGAGCCATAACCTTTAGATACATCGTAACCTAAGTTTAAGTTGGCATGCAATTCTGGCAAGAAATGGAAAGAATAATCAAACTTAACATTACCAACACTTCTGGCGGCATGGCCATTGTTGTCCTGTAATCTAATTAAACCAACAGGGTTACGAGGTGAATTTGGGTTTGGAACCATATCAGCACCTGTACCTTGTGTCCACTCGTAGTAATTGCCGTAGCTGTTATTCACATTTACAGGCTGCGTTGGATCGAATTGAATGGCGTTCGCAATTGCACCACCATTTGCAAAATGAGAATCAGTTAATGAACCTTTTAAGTTCAAGTCGATTTTTAAATGATCGTTAAACAATCTAGGTGACAAAGTAATTGAACCCGTTCCACGCTTAAGTTTATCGGTAATTAACAATCCATCCTGATCTAAATATCCAGCAGAAACACGATAAGGAACACCCTTGAATGAACCTGAAATACTTAGATTGTTATCAGTTGTAAAGGCTCTTTGATAAATTTCATCTTGCCAATTTGTATTTGCAGTGCCCAATAATGCTTTTTGAGAGGCACTACCATTGGCATTTACATAAGCACGAACTTGATCTGCAGAAAGTACATCAACATTTTTAATTACTGTCGCAATAGAATTGTTGGTACTAAAATTAATTACCGGAGCACCAGCACTACCTTTTTTAGTGGTAATTAAAATAACACCATTTGATGCTCTTGAACCATAAATAGCCGTCGCATTTGCATCTTTTAACACTGTAAATGTTTCAATATCATTAGGATTAATTAATGATAAAGGACTTGGTGCATTGTCGATTGTGTTTCCGCTGAATGGAACTCCATCAATCACCACTAACGGATCATTACTGGCGTTAAGTGATGCCCCGCCACGGATACGAATTGTACTTCCAACACCAGGCTGACCGCTGTTTGAGATTACATTCACACCAGCAACTTTACCTTGAATTAATTGTTCTGGTGTAGTAATTGCACCCTTTTGGAAGTCTTTTGAACTTACTGTAGTGATTGAACCAGTTAAGTTTTTCTTTTCGGCAGTACCGTAACCGATTACAACAACCTCATTCAGTTTTTGTGCATCGGGCACTAATTGGAAATTAACCGTGCCGTTAGCTGAAAGAGTAACTGGCTTATCAAGCGTTTGATAGCCAATGAAGCTTGCAGATAAAGTTACAGCGCCATTGTTTAAGCCTGCTAATTTAAAAACACCATTAACATCGGTTGAGGTACTTCTTGTTGTTCCTTTTACAACAATAGAAGCACCGGGTAAAGGTTGGCCGGTTTCATCAAGCACCTTTCCGGATACCGATCCGGTTTGTGCTTTTACGATTAATGCTGAAAAAACTAACAGCACTAAAAGCCCCTGTTTTAACAGGTAAAATACTTTCATATTCGAAGCTCTTTTAAGTATATAAATTTGGTTAAATATTATAGTGATTTACACATAGGCCTAATTTACAGCACTTAATGAGATTTCAAAATTTATTTAAAAAATATATTTTAAGCGATAAAAAACAAAGAGAAAACTTAATCTAAATTTTATTTTCGATTAATAAACGCGAATGAATTATAATGATATATAAATATTAAAAGCCTATAAATCAGTATTTTAAAAAATTGATTTGATAAATTTTAGTGTACTTTTTACACTAAGCTATTTTCAGGAGGTTTTTCGGGAACGTTCCCGAAAATGAATGATAAAAACACTGGTCGTTTTCGGGAACGTTCCCGAAGATTGTGCCGAATTCTGCTTATTTTACACTAAGTGAAGAAAAAATTTCAAATTTTTAGGCCAAAATTAAACCCTGTTTTTTAGCCTTTTTTATCCCCAATTGCTGTAGAATTTCTCTTGATAATTTTCGATTCCAAAACAACTTCGGAAAAGAGATTTTTATCCTGATTATCATCCAATATTTTGAAAAGTAACTTGGCCGCCTGCTCCCCTATTTCTGTTGCAGGTTGTGTAATAGTTGTTAAAGATGGGTTTAGTAATGGTGCGATTTCCAGACTAGAAAAGCTAATTACTTTTATATCGTTTGGGATACTTATATTCAAATCGTAACAAGCATAGTAGGTAGCAAATGCTAAACGCTCTACCGAGGTAAAAACGCCATCTGGTTGCAATTGCTGCAATGCATTTTTGATGATCACACTATTTTCTTCGTAGCTGTTGCTACAATCTACAATCAAATTTTCTTCAAACGGAATTTGGTATTTGGCAAGCGCATCAATATAGCCCTGCATCCTGGTTTTTCCGATAGATAAACTTTTGTTTACCACCAAATAGGCAATCCGTTTGCAACCTTGTTCAATTAAATGCTCTGTAGCCAGAAAGCTACTGTTATAATCGTTGGTGATTACTCTTGGCGTTTCAATATCTTCATAAATTCGATCAAAGAAAACCAGAGGTAGCCTTTGCGCACCGAATTTATTGAGGTAATTGTGATCGTTGGCTTCACCAGAAACCGACATCACTATGCCATCTGCCCGGCCATTATGTAAGTGGCGAATAAAGTTTACTTCTTTTTTATAATCATCATCGGTAACATAAATTAAGATATGGTAACCGTTTTCCCTGGCCACCCGTTCAATACCATGTATGGCCTGAGAGAAATAATTGTTAGCCAGCTCAGGAACAATCACAGCAATGGTTTTGCTTTTTTGCTCTCGTAAATTACTTGCGTAATGGTTGGGTTGATAATTCAGTTCTTTGGCTTTTGCTAAAATACGTTCTTTGGTAGCAATGCTGATGTCACTATTATCTCTAAACGCCCTAGAAATAGTCGAAGTAGATAAATTTAAAGCCTCAGCTAACTTCTTAATATTAATGCTATCCATTTTGGCTACTCACCTATGTAATTGAATTTTCGTTGTAAATATAATCTATAATATATCGAAATAGATAAATGAAACTGCTCAAAACTTCTAGTTTCTTATTCTGATAAGCATATATAAACATTTGAGCAATAAAAAACTAATATGTTACGATGAAGATAAACTAATCTTAAATTATCGATAACCAGGCTAATCTATATCAAAATAAATTGCGATTTTTGAAAACAAAAACTGCTAATTCAGTATTAATACTATACTAATTATCATCCTTATCCTCACATTTAAATAAATCACTATAGCAAAAATTTACGTCAATGGGAACTAAGAAAATACTCATCGCCGATGATGATGAAGGGATTGTAGATGCAGTGACGATGATATTGGAAGTAATGGGTTATGAGGTAGAATTTACTTACGATGGTGGAGCAGTTATCGAGGCCGTTAAAAATAAACCAGACTTAATTCTGTTGGATATTTGGATGAGCGGACATGATGGCCGCGACATTTGCAAATTGCTTAAAAGTGATCCTCAATATCAAAAAATACCTATTTTAATGATTTCAGCAAGTAGAGACATTCGTCAATCTGCTTTGGATGCCGGCGCCAACGATTTTATGGAAAAACCATTTGAAATGGATTCGTTGCTAAACAAGGTTGACTTTCTGTTGAACTAAAGTCATACCTTAAGATGATCTAGAATTACCAGGTTACAAGCTCCAGAAATATGCTGGTATCAAGTTTAAATTTCCGAAATTTAGGCATTACATGTCTGATCAAAATCTACCTCTTTTAAGAAAGATAATCCACATTGATATGGATGCATTCTATGCTTCCGTAGAGCAACGCGATTTTCCGGAATATAGAGGCAAGCCTATAGTGGTGGGCGGCAAGCCAGACAGCCGTGGCGTTGTTGCCACTGCCAGTTATGAAGCTCGTCAGTTCGGAATCAAATCCGCCATGTCTTGCAGCAAAGCCTACCAGCTTTGTCCAACTGCAATTTTTGTGTTTCCTCGTTTTGATGCTTATGCAGCCGCATCCAAAGCCATTCGAGAGATATTTAGCCGCTACACCGACATTATTGAGCCTTTATCTTTAGATGAAGCTTATTTGGACGTTACCGAAGACAAGCTAGGAATTGGCTCTGCTATCGACATTGCAAAATCAATAAAAGACGCCATAAAAAATGAATTGAATTTAACCGCATCGGCGGGTGTTTCGGTAAGTAAATTTGTGGCGAAGGTTGCTTCAGACATGAACAAACCAGATGGATTGACCTTTATCGGGCCGTCGAAAATTGAAGCTTTTATGGAGAAGTTACCTGTCGAAAAGTTTTTTGGCGTAGGTAAAGTAACGGCTGCCAAAATGAAAGCAATGCAAATCAATACCGGTGCTGATTTAAAAAAGCTAAGTGAGGCGCAACTAATCGCACAATTCGGGAAATCGGGCAAATTCTATTATAAAATTGTAAGGGGAATTGATGACCGTCCGGTAAGAGCAAATCGGGAAACAAAATCTGTAGGAGCCGAAGACACTTTATCTGAAGATACCAATGAAGATGCGGTAATGCATGATCTACTCCGACAAATTAGCGAAACGGTAGCGAAGCGATTAGAAAAATATCAGCTAAAAGGCAAAACTATTACTTTAAAAATTAAGTTTGAAGACTTTAAAATTATTACCAGAAGCAGGTCTTTTCCCACCTCAATTAATAAAGCGGAAACCATTTATACCGAAGCTATTAACTTATTAAATGAGGCGAATATTGGCTTTGCAAAGATAAGACTACTGGGAATTACGCTATCTCGATTTTATGATGACATGGCTGAAGAAAAACTGGAAAATAGTCAGCTAGAATTCGATTTTTAATTATTTCTCCGTAGCGATTTTATAACGAGGATCATCGATGATGTTGACTTCAATAATATCTTCAGCATTCTTAAGTAACCGTTTACAATCTTCGCTTAAAAACCGCAAATGAAGTTTTTTATTGGCATTCCGGTATTTTTCAGTCAGTTTGTTTAACGCATCAATACCAGACATATCATAAATTCTACTGCCTTTAAAATCGATTACTACATACTCAGGATCATTAGACACTTCAAAGAGTTCGTTAAAATTTGCTACGGAACCAAAAAATAAAGGACCATAAATTTCATAATGTTTAATACCCCCTTCATCTTTAAATTGATTAGCCCTTATCCTTTTTGCACTCTGCCAGGCAAATACCAAAGCAGAAATAATAACGCCAATTAATACCGCCAAAGCTAAATTGTGGAGCCAAATCGTAATCACAGCCACAGAGATTCCTATAAAAATATCCTGTCTGGGCATTTTATTGATCACCTTAAAGCTCATCCATTCAAATGTACCTATGGCAACCATCATCATCACGCCAACCAATGCCGCCATTGGCACCCGCTCAATAACCGGCGCACCGATGAGAATAATAAGTAAAATCGTTAATGCTGCTACAATGCCCGACAGTCTCGCTCTTGCTCCGGCAGATAAATTTACAAGCGTTTGTGCAATCATCGGGCATCCACCCATACCTGTAAAAAAGCCATTGGTAATGTTTGCAATTCCCTGGGCAATGCTTTCCCTGTTTCCATTGCCTTTAGTTTCTGTAATTTCATCAACCAAATTTAGAGTGAGCAAACCTTCCGTTAAACCTACACCAGCCATAATTAATCCATATGGAAAAATGATTTTTAAAGTATCTAAATCAAAAGGGATTTTAGGAATGTGAAAAGGGGGAAAACCACCGCTTACTGAAGCAATATTTTTAACCAGTTTGGTATCGATATTAAAAACGAGAACGACAATAAACACAACTATAATAGCGACTAGCGAGGATGGAACTGCTTTGGTAAATTTTGGCAAAACAATAACAATAAGCACCGTTAGAGCCACCAAACCCAACATGGTGTAAAGTGCCGGCCCACTTAACCAAGTAATGTTGCCGCCTACAATTGTTTTAAACTGCTCTAGCTGCGACATAAAAATAATTACGGCCAGCCCATTTACAAAGCCAAACATTACAGGCTGAGGAACGAGTCTTACAAATTTACCAAGTTTAAAAAGGCCAACCAAAATCTGAACTATTCCGGCAAAAGCAACGGCAGCAAATACATATTCTATGCCATGGCTTTTCATTAAAGCGATGAGTACAATTACGGTTGCTCCGGCCCCTCCTGATACTAAGCCCGGCCTACCGCCCAAAACTGCGGTAACTAGCCCCATAATAAAGGCTGCATACAAACCTGTTAAAGGTGGGAAACCTGCTAAAATAGCAAACGACAAAGATTCGGGAATCATCGTCATCGCAACAGTGAGCCCCGCTAAAATCTCTGCTTTATAATTTATTTTTTTAGAGAAGTCGAATAGCTGCAGGTAGGGTTTCATTGCTGTTTTTTGAAGCTACAAATATCAGCTTTTATCTTGAAATCGATAATAATAAATGATATTGCTGAGTTGATTTGCTTCAAACCTTCTTTGCAAAT
Organism: Pedobacter sp. AC163; assembly: GCF_979258665.1. NCBI lineage: Bacteria > Pseudomonadati > Bacteroidota > Sphingobacteriia > Sphingobacteriales > Sphingobacteriaceae > Pedobacter > Pedobacter sp. AC163. The sequence goes on from NZ_OZ409872.1 coordinate 2,385,096, forward strand.
CCTTTTCGAACGCGACCAGAAGAAAGTACTACAAATGATCCTGATATGGCACCAAACAAAACATTGGACCTATCTTTAATACAAAACGACGTTGAATTTCAACTCTAAACTTATGCGGTGGTCTGTAAACAAATGTTTATCATCAACAATTATTGATGATTTTTTAACCATTCAAGTCTCCGCTGGTCTGGTAAATGTTTAACCTTAAACTCTTCAAATTTTGCTTCAAAACCATTGCCATCCGGACTGGCAGCCATTAATCCAACCATAACAGGGGTGTTATCTTGTAATGGTGCATTTCTCGTCATGATATAATTTTTATCATCAAGTGAGTAAAAGATTTCAACAGCATCAAGCCTTCTTACTGCCTTAACCCAAATAAATGGAGGCACTTTTTCGAGCGGTAAAACACTCCAGTCGCTTTTTTGATGAGTGACTACAGTGCTCACGTTAAACTTTCCATCTACAAACTCCACTCCTGTTTTGATATAATTTTGATGATCAATGCGAATCATTAAACCCATCTGATCAAAACGAGCTTTATAATCTCCCGTTAATTTCACTTTTACTTCAAATTCACCGCCATAGGTGCCGTAGTAGAACGGAGCATCATCTACGGTAAACCCGTAATGCGAAATGCGCCAATAATCGCTTTGAGGAGTTACCTGCATCAATAAGCTGTTATCTTTCACTGACCACTTTTCAGGCTCATTAAACCATTGCATATTATTTAAATTTTGGGCTTGTAATTTATTTAGGCTTACCAACATACAGATGGCCAATAGTATCTTTTTCATTCTTTATCTTATCATTTTTAAGGGTGTATCTAAACCTGAGTTTAGCCAATCAGAAGCTCAAAGCTATCTATGATTTCCCTATCGCTCAATGGTAAAAAATAACCATTACCTTTGAGAAGCAATGAGAAATTTACTTGACATAAAACTGTTAGGGCAAACCTTTAAAGGTAATGCAAGCGAGAATTTACAAATTGAGCAGGCTAAGGCAATTGCTGAAATGTACAGTAAACTTGAGAACGGGATTAGCGTATTAAGCGATTTGAAGAGCAGGAAAAGTTATCTTTTTTATAATTCAATTGCTAACGACCTTGGCCTTTCCGAGCAAAAAGATGAAATCAATTCCATTTGGGAAGACGAACTATTAAGCAAAGTTCATCCGGAAGATTTGACTAAAAAATACCAGTTAGAATTTCAATTCTTTAGGATGATTCAGTCCGTTAGCCTGGACGAAAGACAGCATTATGAGGTAATTACCAGGTTAAGAGTAAAAAACACGGAGGGAAAATATCTGATGCTCAAGCACCGCCTAATTTATATCGCAAACGCTGCTGATGGTAATGTTTGGCTGGCGCTGTGTCTTTACAACCTAATATATGATCACCCGGAATGTAGTATTCCAAGTGGATTAATTGTGAATAAGCAGACCGGAAAAGTGATTGACAACGAGATTAGGAATCTTTCCAACCTACTCTCCAGCAGGGAGCAGGAAATTTTAAAACTGATTAAACACGGAAAACGAAGTAAGGAAATTGCAGATAAACTTTCACTGAGCATTAATACGATCAACCGCCACCGCCAAAATATCTTTCAAAAACTAAACGTGACGAATGCCTTGGAAGCTTGCAGAGTTGCAGAAACGCTTGAATTATTTTGAAACTGCTGGCTTTTTACTGAACAAACCGATTAGCTTTTTGCCCACCATCATTACAGGAACAGCAATTAAACCACCCACTATCCCCGCTCCGAATTCTTTTATTGTAGATTGAAGGTTTGGCAGAACATAGTGCATAAATTCAATATTATGAACAAAAATCCCTCCTGCAACCAGAATTAAAGCAATGGTACCCACTACAGCTAACGTTTTTATAATAATCGGCAAAGCTTTAACCAAAAAGTGCCCCAGAGATGCCCAAAAACCTTTATCGTTGGAGCGTTTTATCAATTTATGCCCAGCATCATCCATACGGACGATTAAAGCTACAATGCCATAAACACCAATTGTAGCTAAAATAGCCACAACAGATACAGTTAAAATTTGAATGGCCAATGATTTATCTAACACACTTCCAAGCGCAATAATTACGATTTCTATAGAAAGGATAAAATCGGTTAATACTGCCGATTTAACCTTCGCCTTTTCTGCTTCAGCATCGTCTTGTCTAACTTCAGCAGCAGCCACGGGTGCTGGCTTCGAGCGATGAAAAAAGAATTCAATAATTTTTTCTACACCTTCATAAGCTAAGTAAAAGCCGCCTAAAACCAAAATCACTTTTATGGCAACCGGAAAAAATGCCTGAAGCAACAATGCAATTGGAACAATAATCAGCTTATTCAAAAATGATCCTTTTGTAATGGCCCACAGCACCGGAATTTCTCTCGATGCCAAGAAACCCGTTGCTTTTTCAGCGTTAACAGCTAAATCGTCTCCCAAGATACCTGCGGTTTTTCGGGTAGCCAACTTGCTAGCCATCGCCACATCATCCATTAAAGCACCTATATCATCTAAAATTGCAAAAAAACCTGAAGCCATTTCTATCTAATAATTATGCCGCAAAATAGAAATTCGTTTCGGAATTGAGCGAATTATACTGTACAACATTAATCCGAATACTTAAACTAAATTATCGAGCGATAGTTTTATAATCTTTCGTAATACATCCAAATTTATGTCATCAAGTTTATTAATGTAAAGGCAACCTGCTCCGGTTTTGTGCTTTCCAAGTTCTTTCATCAGATCCGAATGTTTTTCATAATTCACAGTGAGGTACAACGACAAATTTGCCTTACGTGGCGAAAACCCAATCAGCAGCCAGTTTACTGTTCTTCCCGTTGCCGCACTGGTAACTTGTTTATTTCCAAACCCTATAATCGCACTGCTCCACAATACCGGCTCTTCACCACTGGCATCCTTCATCATTTGCAAAATAGTAAAGCTGTCTTCCCGTTTTTGCTCATTGTCGATGCTGTTGATAAATTCATCCACACTGGCTTGTGTTGGTTTTGTTTTAATTTCTGCAAGCTTATTTTTCTGAGCCATATTGTATTTACAGGTGATGATTTCCAAAAGTATTGTAAAAAGAAATGGGGCAATTTATTCGCCCCATTCTAATGCTAAAATAACTTTTCGGCAGGCGGAGTTGCACCAGCCAAACGAATGTAAACAGTTCCTTGTCCTCTGTGATGCGTTTGATGCTCAAAACATTTATTAAGTGCATCTTCCCGGGTCATTTCGAATTTCCCAAAAAGTTTTACTTTTTCTGATAGCTTCTCGGCTGACATTTTTTCAATACCAGCAATGACGAAGTCGTAGCTTGCTAAAACATCTTTTGTTACCGTTGCCTTAGATTTATCGGCGCCTTTCTCTAAACCGCCCATCGCTATCGGACTTTTTTCATCCGTAGCTGCCGATGCGAATGCGTAGTTTGCATCAGCGAGGTGTAAAAACTGATCGGCGAAAGACCGCATTTGAGGCGTAGGTTTCAAAGAAAAAGAACCTTCAGGCATGGCATCTAAATATTCTTTTGTGTAAGTTTTGGCTCGTTCCCAATCGGCAACGGTTTTTTCAAGAGCAGTTTGCGCTTTAGCTGTTAGGATGGAAAACATCAACAGCACTAGCAAAGCGGATTGTTTAATTATTTTCATTTTGTTGAATTTATACTCAAACATATGGAGTATTGATGGAATAAAAGAATTAAATCAATGAGCCAACTGATGCTGCTTAAACAATTCCCTTGTGATCAACTTCACATTGGTCGCGAGTTGATCGTAGGTACAATGTTTGGCGTTAATGGGAAAAGGGATGCCTTTCTCCCATTTAATAAAATCAATCAACATAATAGACTCTTTTGTGATGTCTTCGGTTCCTTCCAACATGTTAAACAACTCCTTTGCAAAAAGCTCATTGGCACCAACCTGAAAGCACCCGTATTCTTCAATACCTTTACACAGTTTGAACTTTAATGATATTTCGAAATTAGTTTCCATAACAAAACAAAAGAGCCGCCATTACAGGCAGCTCTAAACTGATTATTAAATGCTAATTATTGGATTTCAATTTGTCGGGTAACCATTTTGGCTTCTTCTCTTTTTGGAATATCAATATTTAAAATTCCGCTATCGTATTTCGCCTGAATCTGATCCGCATTTGCACTTTCTGGTAAGGTGAAGCTTCTCACAAATGAGCTGTAGCTATACTCCCGCTTTGCATAACTTCTTTCCTGCCTTTGATCTTGGTGGCTTTGCTCTACCGAGATTGACAAAACATCGCCTTCGAGTTTCAGTTTGAAATCTTCTTTGGCGAGGCCAGGCACAGCAAGTTCGATGTGAAAGTGATCTGCAGATTCGCTAACATTTGCAGCAGGCACTCTTGTAACTATTCGATCAGAGAAGAACGTATCGTTAAAGATCGAATCAAAAACATTGTTAAAGGCCGGCATTGAATTGGTCTTTTTGTTGTTTTCCGAATTAAATTTAACCAGTGTCATAGGTTTTTCCTCCTTAAATTTATTAATGATTAAAAAACTAAATAATTAATTAAACTCTTGAGCTAAATGCTCAGACTAACTTAAACAACACAAATGCCAAACCTTTTTTGCCCGAGTTTAGCTGAAAAATTTTCATAAAAAGTGATAAATTTTCAGTCGCAATGCCAAAAATGCATTTAGGCTAATCTATTAAAAAGTATCTCGAATCGCTTCGCTCTTGATATAGAAGTAGTACTAAAACACAGAAGCCTCTTCTAAAGAAAAGGCTTCTGCAACAAATTTTAAATAGTGATCTTTGAAACTTAAGCTTCGATGGTAAATGCGCTCAGCTCCACAAACTGTTGTATTCTTGCTGCCACTTCTTCTTCTGTTAAATTCAATAATTTTTCGGTACCAAATTTTTCTACACAAAATGATGCAAGCGCAGAGCCATAAATAATAGCATTTTTCATATTGTTGAAGTTGATGGTACCAACTTTAGCCAGATAGCCAATAAACCCGCCAGCAAATGTATCTCCCGCACCTGTTGGATCGAATACTTCTGCCAATGGTAATGCAGGTGCAGAGAAAATCTGATCTTCATGGAATAACAATGCGCCATGCTCTCCTTTTTTTATGATCAGGTATTTTGGACCCATAGCCAAAATTTTATTGGCAGCCTTAACAAGAGAATATTCTCCAGACAATTGACGGGCTTCTGCATCATTAATGGTTAAAACATCGACCAATTTAATGGTTTCCAGCAAGTCGTCCATCATAATATCCATCCAAAAGTTCATGGTGTCCATCACGATTAATTTCGGGCGATTCTTTAACCGTTTGATTACCGTTTGCTGAACTTGTGGCGTTAAATTGCCCAACATCAAGTATTCGCAATCCTGATAGCTCTCCGGAATAATTGGATCGAAATTTTCTAATACGTTCAGCTCAGTAATTAAGGTGTCTCTGCTGTTCATATCGTTATGATATTTTCCAGACCAGAAAAACGACTTTTCACCCGCCTTTACCTGTAAGCCTTCGGTATCAATACCATGTTCTTTGAAACTATCTATATCAGATTGTGGAAAGTCATCACCTACTACTGCAACAATTTTTGCCTTATTATAGAAGTAAGATGCAGCTAAACTTGCGTACGTTGCGGCGCCACCAACAATTTTATCTGTTTTTCCAAATGGAGTTTCAATAGCATCGAAAGCTACAGTACCTATGATTATCAGGCTCATATATTTTATTTTGAATTTTTTTAAAAATTTTTCACTGCAAATATTGCATAAATAATTTAAAAGCCCTAATATTGCATTCCCAAAACGAACAAGGCCTTATAAGCTGCAAAGCACAAAGAACCTCGTTTAGGAAACAACCAGCACTCCTTCTTAGCTCAGCTGGTTAGAGCATCTGACTGTTAATCAGAGGGTCGCTGGTTCGAGCCCAGCAGAGGGAGCAAAAATCCTCACAGCAATGTGGGGATTTTTTATGAAATGATTGCCAAAGGATTTTGGCAAATTGAATACAAAAAAAATAATATTCCTTCTTAGCTCAGCTGGTTAGAGCATCTGACTGTTAATCAGAGGGTCGCTGGTTCGAGCCCAGCAGAGGGAGCCAATATCAAGAACAAGCCTTACCATGCCCGGTAAGGCTTTCTTGTTTCAGAAATTCTATTAATCAAGCGGCTGTTGAGAGCGCTTGAAATAAGTTAATATTGGCAATAAATATTTCTATGAAAAAAATAGGACTGGTTGGCGGAATAAGCTGGGTATCAACAATGGATTATTACAAATTCATTAACGAGGGGGTTAATGCCAGGCTAGGAGGACTGAACTTTGCAGAATGCATCATCTATTCCTTGAATTTTGGCGACATTCAATCCGCAGGGTGGGATAATTCTTATGAATTATTGTTAGGTGCCTGCAGAAGCTTAAAAAATTCAGGGGTTGAAAGTATTGTTTTATGTGCAAATACAGCCCATCTTTTTGCGGATAAACTTCAGGGTACAATAGGACTGCCTATCATTCATATTGGAGAAGAAACTGCAAAAACGATTAATAAAACTGGGTACAAAAAAGTAGGCCTGTTGGCTACAAAGTTCACAATGGAAATGAACTTTTACAGGGACAAACTAGAACAGTATGGACTGGAGGTGCTCATACCTGAAAAACAGGAAACAAGAGATTATATTCAACGAACCTTAAAAGAAGAGTTAGGGATAGGTTTTATCAATCCAGAAACAAAAATCAATTATATCTCTATTATAAAAGAACTTGTAGACAGTGGCGCTGAATGTATCATATTAGGGTGTACAGAAATCCCTATGCTAATCAATCAGGACGACTTTAATATCCCCATGTTTGATACTACAAAAATACATTCGCAAGCAATTGTTGAGTATATCGTTTCGTAAAACCATAAGGTTGTCGGTTTTGATATTAATCGGCTTGTTCCAGCTTAGCCAGCCCGAAGCCTGAAGTAATAGTTTTCGCCTTGTATACAGGATCGTAGAATTGACGATGATTGCCTCGGGAATTTTTTGAGAGCGAATTACCATCCAGAATGAGAAAGAGTTGTTTATTAATTCTTTGCCTGGATTTAGCCAACTTTTCCAATAGGAGTAAATTTTTCGAAAACGGCGTCGGTATGGGGTGCATCAGGAAGTTCATCTGTTAAATCTTGTCCTGCCCAATGCTCGTAATGTTTACCGTTTCGCCATAACCGGCTGTCAGTCATGTCGTAAATCAAACCTTTGTATGCAACCCAAATCTGCGGTTTATCTTGCCCGTTTCTTAACGCTAATTGTTGTTTTGTATAAATCGGCAGCTCCATTAATTCGTGTACATTTCGAGGTTGTTAGTAGTTTTGTTATAGCACAAGCCCTTGTTTTTAAACCCGACAAAAGCGGCAGCCTCCGGCCTTCCCGGAGCTATAGCGTATGGCGGGACAATCTGACCCAAGATGTAAAAACTTTCATTTCCTAAACCTATCATCCCGTTTGTAGGGCTTTAATTTTAAATCGCTCGTATAAATAAATGTTCATTAACAACAAACCCATCAAATAAAAATGATCTTCAAAAGGAATAGTGCCAACGCGGAAATTTAAATTTTCATTGTTGTTATAAATCACCACCGGGATGGATGTTAAAAAGCCGTTTACAATATAAAAAGGGATCAGCGCAACTAAATAGGCCCGATAAAATTTGTACATGAACCTGTATTTCTGGTTGACATACTCTACTGCGAACAATAACACGAATAGAAAACCGAAATTAATTAACGTATACCATTTTGTATAACCAAAAAATAAAAATGCAAAGCAGATACCCAACACGGCATGGCTTACCGCCAAACTATATTTTTGCAGGCTGTTATTGGGGAAATAAGCGTTGAGGCATTCGTAGATAAATACGCAGGCGTAAGGAACGGTGAGAAAGAACAACATTTCTTCCAGTGGCAGGCCCCATAAATAAATACCCACGAGGTAATCAGGATTGAAAGACCACACATCAAGCTTTACAAACAACAAATCCCAGATTAAAAAAACAACGCCCGTAATCAGGATAGCGGGGATGATAAATTTCCATTTGCTATAGAAATGAACTTTTTTATCAAAAGACAAGGCAAGGGGAAATAAGATTACTCCAATATTGATGAGTAGATAAACGTAGTTCATTATATGTATTTCTGTAAAGTTTTAATTTCTTCGGCGGTACAACGCTTACTATCAATCATAAACCGGGCTACATTTTTTATTAAAGCGTCGTCTGCGACCCCAAAGTTACGGTTCTGGTAATGCTTAACAATTTCTTTCCTATCGGTGTTTAGATTTTTACTAAGCCCTAAAAAGCCTGGGGTAAAGTGCTCAATCGAAAAGCGCATAAAACGGATTTCAAGATTTTCTTTGTCCATATTTACTGCTTTTTGCATGGTTTTCAGAGAACCTTTAACGTATTTTATTTTATTATATGGGTTCCAGGTATGTTTAGCTTTCAACGCTTCTAAAGTACCTGCATAGGCAACGGTTAACGCAGTTTTATTTGGTAACCGGTTGAGTTTTTTAAATAGCGAATCCGTTAATGCTTCATTCTCTACTGCTTTAACCAAATCGGTTTTTAAAACTGCGATCTCTTTTGGAGAAAGCTGTGCTTTTGCAACGTTTATCAATGCAAAACAGGTTAGGAACAAAAATCGCAGTTTTATCATGTATAAGCAAAGGTAAGAAAAGCGAATGGTTTTATACTTTCGTATTTTTGATCCTATTGATAAGGGAAAAGCATGCCGATCAAAACAAAATCACTAAAAATCGCTTTATTTACACCATGGATAAAAAACCAAAGGTAACCGTGATCGGTGCCGGTTTCGCAGGAATATCTGCCGCAGCATTATTGGCGAAAGATGGTTGCGATGTTACTGTTATTGAGAAAAATGAAATGGCCGGGGGCCGAGCCAGAACCTGGAGTAAAGATGGTTTCTTATTTGATATGGGGCCAAGCTGGTATTGGATGCCTGATGTTTTTGAAAATTTCTATCAAATATTCGGTAAGAAAACTGCCGATTTCTATGAGCTTAAAAGGCTGAATCCATCTTACCGTATCTATTTTGGAAAAGCGCAAACTATAGACGTACCTGCTACGCTTGAAGAATTATATGAGCTTTTCGAAAAGCTTGAACCCGGGAGTTCTAAAAACCTCGATTCTTTTTTAGCACAGGCAAAGTACAAATATGATGTAGGAATGAATGAATATGTGTTCAAACCTTCGCACAGTGTGATGGAATATTTTGATCCGCGTTTGGCTATTAGTGGCATTAAACTGCAGCTGTTAGGTAATATGCGCAAACACGTGCATCAGCTTTTTAAAAATGAGCAGCTTAGGAAGCTTTTGGAGTTCCCTGTACTGTTTTTAGGCGCTACTCCACAAAACACTCCAGCATTGTATAGTTTAATGAACTACGCTGACTTAGTTTTGGGTACCTGGTATCCAATTGGTGGCATGCATAAAATTGTTGAAGCCATGCAAAGCATAGCCGAGCAACAGGGTGTAAAATTCTTGTTCAATACCGAAGTAAATAAAATTAGTGTGGAGGATGGAATTGCAAAGGAACTGTTAACCAACAAAGGCAACTTTGCAACTGATTTTGTAGTTGGCAACGCCGATTATCACCATATAGACCAAAAATTATTGGACAAGGCTTATCGCAACTATGATGAAAAATATTGGCAATCGAGAACAATGGCTCCCTCTTGCCTGCTTTTTTATATCGGGTTAAATAAGAAATTAAACAATATCCTTCATCATAATCTATTTTTCGATGAGGATTTTGATGCACATGCTGAAGAAATTTATACGAACCCGAAGTGGCCAGATAAACCTTTATTTTATGCGTGCTGTCCGTCGGTAACCGACCAAAGCGTTGCACCGGTAGGCTGTGAGAATTTATTTTTCCTGATTCCTATTGCCCCTGACCTGGAAGACAGTGACACTAAACGTGAGGAATATTTTAATTTATTATTAGAACGATTTAAGATTTTAACAGGCAATGATATTAAGGATAACATTATTTTTAAGCGAAGTTATGCCATGAAAGATTTTGTTGACGATTACCATGCTTTTAAAGGCAACGCTTATGGCCTAGCAAACACTTTGAAACAAACCGCATTTTTAAAACCTAAAATGAAAAGCAAAGTAACAAATATGTTATACACGGGACAATTGACTGTTCCAGGCCCTGGAGTGCCACCTGCAATCATATCTGGCCAAGTGGCAGCACAAGAAATAATAAAAAAGTTAAAAAAAGCTTGACAAACTTAAAATTTCCCTTATCTTTATATCCACAAAACAAAAACACTGCAAATAACCTTTTAAACGCAATATTGTTTGAGGTTTGCATTTGTTTCGAATAGAGAGAGAAGGCAAATTGTTGAAAGCAAACATAAGAATCAACTAACCAAATATATGATAAGCAATAAGGCCTGGATATTTTCCGGGCCTTTTGCTTTTCCAGAAAATCATTTGAACAGCAATAATCTCTACACTTTTAACGTTGGCAGCTCTTGCCAATAGCAGTTCATTTTAAAATTAGCCCCGATTGTACGAAAAGCCCGGAGCTGTGCGTGGGATGGTGGAATGGAAAAAGCGAGGACTTGTAGGGAAAGCGGGAACTTACTTACAAAAGAGTTCTAATTGTTGCGCTCCAAAAAATTCGACAAAAAAAAGTCTCAACTTTCGCTGAGACTTCTCATTCTTTTCAGAAAATATGTTTTATGCCATTTCTGCAATAGCAATATCTTTAGAATATGTTTTCAGATATTTTTTCAAAATTCCTCTCGCCACGTGAATACGGGTTTTTACAGTACCTATTGGAATCTGCAACATATCGGCAATTTCGTGGTATTTGTAACCTTCGAAATAACGAATGAAAGGAACATAATATTCTTCTGGTAATTGAGCAAGTGCTTTGTCAATATCACCAAGTACAAATTTACTTTCTGCCTGGTTTTTTGTAGCGCTATAAGAAAGGTTAGCAGAAGAAATATCTTCGCTTTGTGTAATTAAAGTATTTGTTTTTACTAAACGACGATAGTTGTTAATGAAAGTATTTTTCATGATTGTAAACAACCATCCTTTTAAATTTGTTCCTTCTTTAAACTTGTTATAGTAAGTGATGGCTTTGAGCATTGTATCTTGAACAAGATCATTTGCATCTTCGGCATCTTTGGTAAAATTTAAAGCATAAGATCTAAGTGAAACTGAGTGATGGTTAACCAGATGATTGAATTCAAATTTTGTCATGATATTTAGCTTTAGGTAAGATTTAAAACAAATGAATTGATGTTCATTGTTTTTTACTAAACAAACTTAATACCAAGTTTTTTTGGCACGGAACTAAAACAGCAAAACCTTGCTAAAGGTTGCTTCCGTCACAGAATATTTACTTCTCTTTCCAGAGTGACTCCAAAAGTAGACTTCACACTGTCTATTATTTGTGCAGAAAAATTATACACTTCCGAACCCGTTGCATTTCCATGATTAACCAATACCAGGGCCTGATTTTTCCAGGTACCGGTTTGGCCAACAACTTTTCCTTTCCAGCCACATTGCTCTATCAACCAGCCCGCAGCAAGTTTGATCTTATCATCGGGTGTTGGATAGTGCACAACATCAGGGTGTTTGGCCACCACATCGGCAAATTCATACTTCTCAATTACCGGGTTTTTGAAAAAGCTACCGGCATTGCCAATGGTAGATGGATCGGGAAGTTTACTCACCCGAATATGTGATACTGCCGAAGAAACATCGGCAATGGTTGGATTTTCTATCGCCCGCTTTTGAAGTTCTACCTCAATAGCCCCATAAGATGTATTTATTTTTGGTTGTGCAGATAAGCGGAAAGTTACTGAGGTAATAATAAATTGACCTTTTAACTCCGCCTTAAAAATACTTTCACGATAACCGAAATGGCAATCGCTGAAATTAAAGGTTTTGATTTCGCCGGTTTTGATTTCGAATGCGGTACAACTTTCAAAAACATCTTTAAGTTCTACTCCATAAGCACCAATATTCTGAATGGGCGAAGCGCCAACCGTTCCAGGGATCAAGCTTAGGTTTTCTACTCCTGCAAAGTTTTTTTCTACGCAATCGTTTACAAAATCGTTCCATACTTCGCCAGCACCTGCAGTAACGAGTATATTATCTCCATCGGTTTTTGATTCGATTCCTTTAATGCTGATCTTGATTACTAAACCCTCATAATCTCGCGTGAAAAGCACATTGCTCCCACCGCCGATGATTAATAATTTCTGCGTTTTAGTAAGCTCGTTTTCGAATAAGTCTTTTAAATCTGCTTCAGAAAAAATCTCCGCAAAATAGTTTGCCTTAACATCGATACTGAAAGAGTTGTAAGGTTTGAGCGAAATATTTTCTTGAATGTGAAGCATAACTAGTTTGTATTTGCCACAAAAGTAAAATAAAAAGGGATGAAATTTTAATGAGACTTAAGAGAAAGTTATTCAAAAATCTCTTTTAACTTATTTTTTAGATCAATATAAAATTCGTTGCCCGACCCTAAGTAACGACCAGCAATTTCTCCTTCTTTATCAATTAAAAATAAAAGTAGGGAAAGCACTTATACTATATTGAGTTAACAGGTTGTCATTTGATCCAATGAGGTTCACATCTTTTAACAAAACATGCTTCCATGATCCAGTTTTGTCGACTGAAATTGCATTTTTCCAAAGTTGGCGATCATGATCATATGCTATACTCAGTATCTCCAGCCCTTTAGTTTGGTATTGCTTATACAGCGAAATTAAATCAGGACTTAACTCCCGGCATTTTACGCACCAAGTACCCCAAAAATCAAGCAAGACATATTGTTTATCCTTAAAGTTACTCAACAATATTTCTTCATTACTTAAAGATTTTGCCTTGAAATGTGGGGCTTGCTGCCCAATATTGCTTAAACTTTTATAATTTAATTGCTTATATACCATTCGGCCCCAAAAACTATTCTGCACAACTGGAGAAAATTGATTGTAGTAAAATCTGATTGAATCCCGAGAAATGCCTCTTTCTGCGACCAAAAAAAAAGGACTTAAATATGATGTTGGATTATTTTTAAGAAAAGCTAATTTTCTTTCATTAATGACAGAAAACAATTTATATCTTCTTCTATAAATAGAGTCTAAATTACTTTTAATAAATCCTGTCCTGTCGTCTTTTTGAATTTTGGCAGTATAAAATTCGAGACTATCCCGTACCACATCATATTCATCCTTTAAATTAACCTCATCTAGAACTTTCTGTGTTTCAGAACCTGAAAGTTTTGCCTTATAAAACTTATCCTTCCATGCAATAATATCCATTTTTACAGGCTCAATAAAAAACCTAACAGCTGGCGGCCCGTCTAATACATTTGTTTTTCCGTTTTTGAGTGCCGCAAATGTAGGCTCATCAACTCTGCCTTTGAAGTGGAACTTGCCGTTTTTTACCGTGGTAGAATCGCTTACACCCTCATATTGTAGGAATATAATCTCCCCATCTTTAAGATCTGTTGTGCCAGCTAATGAAAATTGGTTATTACCTAATTGCTGCTGTGAAAAACCAGACTGTACAATTAGTAATAAAAAAAGAGAAGATATTGTTTTATAGACATGACTGAAGTTTGTGATCACTAATATAACTATCACTCCACAATCTTTGTGATCTCTTTATCAAAATTAAAACTGATCGTTTCTCTTTGTACACCCTCGACTTTTACACGCGATAGTGTCCAGCCTAGAAACTCTGGCTTCGTTTTCGCCAATTCGAGCAACCGATAACGTTGTTTTGTTAACGCTGCACTTACTAAACCAACACTATCTGATTCGGCTTGAGGTAAATGTTCAATCTCAGTCTCCAAAACTGCCAATGTGGAATCTAACTGATGGCCTTTACTCAAGCTATCCGCGTAAGCTTTTGGCGAGATGTTGTAAAGGCTATCTAACTTTACATCATTAAAATCCAGTTTCTGTTCAGCATTTTCATATTTAGATTCAACCAAATCTATGGCTCGATCTTTATCTGTTCTTTTTGTACAGGAAAATATTAATATTGAAATTGCAAAGAGGCGGAATATATTTTTCATAAAAGAAGTTTATAAGCTGGAAACAAGCACCTTGCCAGAATTTATCAGCTATTTAACAAATCCTTCCGCACAAACAGTAACCCAAAGGCTCTACTTTTTTCTTTGCCTTGATTTTTGTGATGAATTTTATGCGCTTTTCTTACTGCTCTTAAATAGCCATTATTACTCTGAAACGTTTTAAATCTTCTGTGAACAAACCAATCGTGAATGACAAAATAGATTACGCCGTATACACTAATTCCTAATCCAATGAAGAAACGATAACCAAAACCATCTCTATCAATAAACATTAAATAAAGAGAAAGGCCGGCAAAAAGCAAGGCAAATAAGTCGTTCCATTCAAAAAATGAATGTGATTTTTCATGATGACTTTTATGCATAAACCATAGCGGACCATGAAACAAATATTTATGTATGCACCAGGAAACGCATTCCATTACAACGATGGTAGAAATTACGATCAAGATGCTTAAAAATACATTCATTCTAAAGTTTATCTAAGAGTTGCAAATTATCTAATAAACCATTTAAAAACGCTTTTAAGTGTCATAACATTGTAACATAACATTCAATTTTTAATCAGATGATTAACATTTAAAATTATTGGCCTATTTTTGACTAAAATATTAAAAAAGTCAGAAAGTAGAAAAGTAAGATGATTGTAGCTGATAAAAAGAGAGAGCAGATTATTGAGGGTGCTATAAAAAGATTTAGTCATTTCGGTATTGGAAAAACCACTATGAACGATATTGCTGATGACCTTTCGGTTTCCAAACCCTCACTTTATTATTATTTCCCAGATAAGAAACACTTGATTCTTGGTGTGATTGAGAAGATTTTTAACGAATTTTTTGAGGCCATACAAAAGAAGTACAATCCCGAACTGGGATTAGAGACCATATTGGTAAACACAATAGATGTTAGAAATACCTTTTTCCAAAAATATTACATGTTAAAAATTGCGGAGGGTGTTCCAGATTTATTAAACGACGAATCGATTAAAACCAAGCTGAATGAATTAAAAGACATTGAAAAAGATTTTTTCGCAAAGGTTTTCGGCAGTGCAAAAGAAAAAGGCGAAATAGACCATGAAGATGTATCTCATGTTGCAGAGCTATATTTAGAAAGCTTAATGGGTTTAACCACCATGTGCGTAATGGAAACGGCTAAAGATATTTTCCCTGATAAGAAAGCATTAAATAAGATGAGCCAAAAGCAAAAAGATCTTTCTTCAATTTTCACAAAAGGATTGAAGTGCTAGGAAGAACAAGGAGCAAAGAGTAAAGAGCAAAGAACAAAAAGTAAAGATTAAGGATCAAGGAGCAAAGAACAAGTATTTCCAGTGCTAAACAGTTGCAATTGTCATCACGTCTTGATACTTGATACCAACTACCTGATACTAAAAATAAGAACCCAAAAAACAAAATCAATATATTATGCTTAGAGTAAAAATGGTAAAATTAATGCTCATCCTGTTAATAGGCATGGCTTTACCTGAACTGGTAACTGCACAACAGCAGGTTACCTTAAAAGATGCGCTAACCTATGCGCTTCAAAACAATGCCCGTGTTCGCAAATCGAAACTCGACATTGAAGGTGGACGATATAAGGTACAAGAAGTAAGGGCACAGGCTTTACCTCAACTTACTGGTACTGCTGGCTTAACTTACAACCCAATCATTGGACAATTAGTTGCCGATTTCGGTGGTCAGGCACAAGCTATTAAGTTAGGACAAAACTGGAATTCTAATGCTGGCGTACAGCTTTCGCAACAATTGTTTAACCAACAGGTTTTTACAGGTTTGCAGGCGGCACGTTCTAGCGAAGAATATTACAACCTCACCTCACAGTTAACCGAAGAACAAATAATTGAATTGGTTGCCAATAACTATTATCAGGTTTTGGTGAACAGACAACAATTAAATGTACTTGATACTAACATCAAAAATGTTAAAACGGTTGAAAAAGTAATCTCCAACCAGTTTAAAAATGGATTGGCACGAAAAATTGATGTGGATCGGATCAGCGTAAATTTAACCAACTTAAATACTCAAAGAGAGCAAGTGGTTAACGCGATTGTTCAATTGGAAAATCAGCTAAAATTTTCGATGGGGATGCCAGTAAGCACACCTATCCAATTACCGGTAACCGAATTAACTCAGGTTACACAATTGCCGGTTTTTACTGATTCAGTTGATTTGGCAAACAGAACAGAGGTTAAATTGCTCAACACGCAAGATAAACTACTTAGCTTACAGCGTAAAGCTTATCTGGCAGAATATTATCCATCGTTGGCATTAACAGGCAACTACACTTATTCTAGTCAGAGTGATGGTTTTGATTTTTTAAGCTCGAATGCTGCAGCTATTGGCTACGGGGCATCGGCGATAGGTTTAACTTTACGTGTTCCAATTTTTAACGGTTTTTTAACGCGTTCAAAAGTTCGCCAGGCAAATGTTGAAATTTTGAAAGCAAAAGAAGACAGAAAGGAATCAGTAAACTCGCTGAATCTGGCTTACGAAAATGCTAAAATTCAACTTCGCAATAACTTGAATACCATTAACTCGCAACGTAAAAACGTAGAGTTGGCTCAAGAAATTTACAAAAGCACTCAGAATAACTATAACAACGGGTTGGCTTCTTTAACTGATTTATTGGATACAGAAAATTCACTTACATCATCTCAAAACAGTTATACCCAGGCTTTATTAAACTATAAAATAGCCGAAATACAATTAATAAAATCAAACGGAAATATTAAATCGCTAGTACAATAAAAATGAAAAGAATAATTATCATCATTGTTGTAGTTATTGTTGCCCTTGGCGCAATTGCTTATGTTTTAACAAACAACAAGAAAAAGGCAGAAGAAACGACAGCATTTATCGCGAAGGGCAGCGGCGCTGTTGCTGTTAAAACCGCTACAGTTGAGCGTAAAGAAATTAACCTGGATTTTACGGCGAATGGTACTTTTGCAGCTAATCAAGAATTAAACTTCATGGCTGAAAACTCTGGTCGTGTGAGCAAAATTTTTGTAGAAGAAGGTAGTCGTGTAAGCAAAGGAACAGTATTGGCTAGAATTGATGCTGAAATTTTGAACACCGATAGAGAAACTGCAGAAGCTACTTATCAAAACGCACAAAAAGACTTACAACGTTATGAAAGCTCTTTCAAAACAGGTGGTGTAACTCAACAGCAGGTAGATCAGGCACGTTTAACTGCTCAAAATGCTAAAATTCGTTTACAGCAACAACAACGTAAGTTAAATGATGCTAACATTAGATCATCAATTAATGGTATTGTAAACAAAAAAATGATCGAAGTTGGCGCTGTTGTAGCACCAGGAACTCAATTATTTGAATTGGTAGATGTTTCAAAGTTAAAGTTGAAAGTAAACGTTAACGAAAGCCAGGTGGCTAACTTAAAAATCGGCGATGCAGTTCAAATTCAATCTTCTGTTTTTCCACAGGATAAGTTTACCGGTAAAGTAACTTTCATTGCTGCTAAAGCCGATGAAACTTTAAACTTTCCTATCGAAGTTGAAGTAACAAACAATGTTAAAAATAGCTTAAGAGCTGGTATGTATGGTTCAGCGGTTTTTAAATTCCCTAAACAAGCGCCAGCTATTTTAGTACCACGTACAGCTTTCGTTGGTAGCGTAAGCAGTAACGAAGTATATATTTTAGATAAAGCTAAAAATACCGCTCAAACCCGTAAAGTAGTTTCAGGACGTATTTTGGGTGAAAACGTAGAGGTAATAGATGGCTTAAAAGAAGGTGAAACAGTAATTACCAGTGGCCAAATTAACTTAAACGAGGGTACACCAGTTACGGTTATTAAGTAAAACGTCGAAAGTAAAAAGTAAAAAGCTCCAGGCTTAAACGCTTGGCGCTAAACCGGCCAGCTAATCGCTGTACGCCAAACGCAATACCAAGAAAAATGAAAATCACTGACATATCAATAAAAAGACCTTCATTGGTTATTGTGGTATTTACCGCACTAACGCTGATGGGTTTATTGAGTTATTTCTCGTTGGGATACGAACTTTTACCAAAGTTTTCTTCTAACGTAGTATCTATCTCAACTATCTACCCTGGTGCTTCACCTAATGAGGTAGAAAGTACCGTTACCAAAAAAATTGAGGATGCGGTTTCCTCAATGGAAAATATCAAAAAAATCAATGCCAACTCCTATGAGAGTTTATCTGTAGTAATTATTACCCTTACCGATAAAGCAGAGATAGATATTGCCTTAAATGATGCACAAAGAAAGGTAAATGCGATTTTAGCCGATTTACCTGACGATGTAAAACAACCATCATTAAGTAAGTTCTCTTTGGATGACTTTCCGGTAATCACGATGTCTGCATCAGGCAACATGGACGATATTTCGTTCTACGATTTGATGGACAAACGTATTGCACCAATTATTTCGCGTGTACCAGGTGTGGCACAGGTAAACTTAATTGGTGGTTCTGAGCGTGAAATTAAAGTAGCAATGGATGCAAAAAAACTGCAAGGTTACGGCTTATCGGTTCCTGCAATTCAGCAAGCCATTTTATCTTCTAACTTAGATTTCCCTACCGGAAGTGTTAAAACGAGAGCGCAAGACATTTTGGTACGTTTATCTGGTAAATACGCTAGTGTAGAAGACATGCGTAACCTAGTGGTGAGTACCAGTAAAGATGGGGCTCAAATTCGCTTAGGTGATATTGCCGACGTTCAGGATACGCAAAAGGAAACAGAAAAAATTGCCCGTATTAACCGAGCAAACTCTATCGCTGTTCAAATTATTAAACAAAGTGATGCCAACGCAGTAACGGTAAGTGAAGGTACAAAGCAAACCATCGAAAAACTTAAAGCCGATTATAAAAATGTTGGTTTAGATATTAAAATCGTAAACGATAGTTCGGTTTATACGCTAGAATCAGCCGATGCGGTAATCCACGATTTAATGCTTGCTGTTGTGCTGGTAGCAATCGTAATGCTTTTCTTCTTACACAGTTTGCGTAACGCTGTAATCGTAATGATTTCGATACCTGCATCGTTAATTGCAACATTTATTGGTATTGCTTTATTCGGTTACACCTTAAATTTAATGTCATTACTGGGTCTATCACTCGTGGTAGGTATCCTGGTCGATGATGCGATTGTGGTTTTGGAGAACATTCAGCGCCACATGGAGATGGGTAAAAACAGGGTTAGAGCAGCTTCTGATGCAACCCGAGAAATTGGTTTTACCGTAGTTTCCATCACGTTTGTAATCGTAGTAGTGTTCTTCCCAATTGCGGTGAGTACCGGTATGGTGGCCAACATTTTACGTCAGTTTTGTGTGGTGGTAATCATTTCAACATTGCTTTCGTTGGTAGCATCATTTACTATTGTACCATTAATTTTCTCTCGTTTTGGTAAATTAGAACGTATTGAAGGAAAAAATATCTTCGGAAAATTCATCCTTTGGTTTGAAAAACAATTGCGCAAGTTTACCCAGTGGATTACAAACCTTTTAATATGGACCTTAGGTCATAAGGCACTTACATTAATCATTATGTTTGTAATGTTTATCTCATCATGTGGTTTATTAGCAGGTGGATATATTGGTTTTGAGTTTTTCCCTAAATCAGATAAAGGCGAGTTCTTATTGCAAATAGAAATGCCTAAGGATGTTTCTTTGGAACAAACCAACTTCTACACGCAAAAAGCTGAGGATTATTTAAGCAAACAGAAAGATGTAATTCAAACCATTGCTACGGTTGGTCAATCGAGTGAAGGTATGGGCGCAAGTCAATCTACGGCTTATAAATCGGAGATCAACGTAAAATTAAAGGAGAAAGAAGAGAGAGGAAATGTTTCTTCGGATATCATTTCCACTACCTACACCCGTGAGTTAGAGAAAGTACTGGTAGGAGCCAAAATTAAAACCGTTCCGATTGGTATTTTGGGAACTGCCGATGACGCACCAATCCAATTTGTAGTAATGGGTTCTGAGTTGGATAGCGTTTTAGCTTTTGCACAAAAGGCACAAAATGTTCTTGCAAAAATCCCAGGAGCTACACAAACTAAATTATCAGTAGAAAAAGGAACACCAGAGATTAACGTAAAGGTAGATCGCGATAAAATGTCGGCCTTGGGCCTTACACTGCAAACAGTAGGTGCAACGATGCAAACTGCTTTTGCTGGTAATACTGATGGAAAGTTCCGTCAGGGAGAATATGAGTACGATATCAACATTCAATATCAGGATTTCGACAGAAAAGATATTGATGATGTTCGTAATCTGATTTTCACTAACCAGGCCGGGCAACAAATCAAGCTTTCGCAGTTTGCTGAAATTAAAGAAGGTTCTGGACCAAGTTTACTAGAGCGTTTAAATAAATCGACTTCAGTAACGGTAAAAGCCCAAACTGTTGGCGTACCAACGGGTACAGTGGTAACCAATTTCCAAACCGAGCTGGATAAATTGAAAAAACCAGCCGGAATCAGCTTCTATTGGGCGGGTGACCAAGAAAATCAAAGTGAAGGATTTGGTACTTTAGGTATCGCCTTACTTGCAGCGATTGTATTGGTTTATCTAATCATGGTGGCCTTATACGATAGTTTTGTTTATCCGCTGGTAGTAATGTTCTCATTACCGCTTGCCCTAATTGGTGCCTTGCTTGCCCTGGCTTTAACCAATAATGCATTGGGTATCTTCACTATTTTAGGTTTCATTATGCTGATGGGTTTGGTGGCAAAGAATGCGATTATCCTCGTCGATTTTACCAACCAAATGAAAGCACAAGGAAAGTCTACTCACGAGGCTCTAATTTTAGCTAACCATGCCCGTTTACGCCCGATTTTGATGACAACCATTGCCATGGTAATTGGTATGTTGCCTATCGCGTTAGCCAGTGGTGCTGGTGCCGATTGGAAAAACGGTTTGGCTTGGGTTATTATCGGTGGTTTAACGAGTTCGCTCTTCTTAACATTAGTCGTTGTACCGGTGATGTATCAAATTTTCGACAATATGTTGCACAAATTTGGTTATGATAAAAAGGGTCAAACTATTGATGATTTAATGGTTGAGCCTTACGATCACAAAGATGTAAATGAATATGATTTAGATCACGGTCATTAAAATATTAATTCATCCACATTAACAATCAATCAGGTCGCCTCCCAAAGGCGACCTTTTTTGGTTAATAATTTTTAGAAAAGGTGCTTCAGTTTTTCATCGGATTGTGCAGTCGGGCTGTTCGTTAAATCTTTTAGTAAAAGGCAGTTCAATTTTTAAGTTTGTACCACTAAAAGTATATCACTTCCATCCCGTTTAGGTACAAAAGCAGTACAAAAACCAACTTTCCAAACAAAATATTAAGCAACATTGTATATTAGTGATATGTTTAAAGTTGCTTCAACTCTCATTTTAATCATCGCTTCACTGTTAGCAAATGCTCAACATCCCCCTGTTTTTCCAGCGATGACAACAGATTCATCATTTATTAAAATTGCCGATCTGAATATCAATTTAGTTCAATACTCATACAAACCCAATGGCATAAAGTTTCTGGTGGTTCATGATAATGAAGATACCGGTGTAAAGGCTGGTTTTGATTACATCCGCTGGAGTGGTGGAGAATTAATTGATAGCCAATATGGTGGCGTACGTGATTATGTTTTTACTCACATGGACGATCAATATCGAATAGATCCAAATGCAATTTATACACAGCGAGGTGTAAGCAGCAGACTTAAAAAAGATTATTTTAGCTCTAACGAGGTAGAAAAATTGATTCTGGATGCAGGTAAACAAATTGTTGATTTTTACGATCCAAAATCAACTGGCTACATTTTAACATTACACAATAATGCTGATGGAGGTTTTGGTATCTCTTCTTATTTGCCTGGTTATGATTTATCCAGCACCGCTGATTCTGTATTTATAAATTTTGAAATGGATGGCGATGATTTACTTTATGTAACTGAACCAAGATTATTTACAAGCTTGAAAAAAGCCAATGTGAATGTGATATTGCAATCGAAATTTGTTGAAAATGATGGATCACTTTCTGTATATGCCATGCAAAATAGCATTCCTTATATTAATGTAGAAGTGCAACATGGCCATCAGTATGAAAACTTAAGGCTGATAGAATTGGCGATCGCTACGTTGAGGGAATTTAATCTCGTTAAGAAAGAGTAGAGCCTATCAATTGCAGTTAATTTTCATTAAATTTGATTTATGGGCATACTTGTTAGCGTAAAAAATCAGCAAGAGGAAAAAATTTTGATTGCTTTTTTAGAAAGTTTAAATTATAAATATCAATCGGGAGTTGGAGATAAAGCTGATGATGTGGAAAGTGAATTTGCTAATCAATATAATGAGGAGTTAAATCAAGCCGACAAACAAATTGCTAAAGGTGAATTCATTTTACATGAAGATGTGGAAGCATATTTTGCAAAAAGGCGTAATTCAAACACATGAGAATAAAGTGGAATAAACTTGCAATTATTCAACTTTTAAATATTATTCAATACCTGGAAGACAACAATCTTTTAGATTATGCAATCAAGATAGAAAACCAAATTTTATCAAAAATAAGATCTTTACCAGTCCACTTCGATGTTTACCAAACTGATCGTTTAAAACGAAATAATGATGGAAGTTTCTATGCATTTGAAATTGATAGCTATAGAATATCATTTAGAAAACTAGATCAGGAAATTAGAATACTAAGGATTAGACATTCGGCAAGAAGACCGTTTACCAGATAAGTATTCTATAATCTACTCAATAGCTTTTATCTTCGTTACCAAAAAACTTACCAATAACCCAAATATCCCAATTACAGCATACGAGTACTGAAGGCTTGACAATGCTGAAATATAACCAATGAGCGGCGGTCCCATCAAAAAGCCTAAGTAACTCACACTAGAAACCATCGCGATAGCCATACCCGCCGACATTTTTCCATTTTTCCCTGCAACGCTGTAAACTGTAGGAACGATACTCGATACACCTATACCCACCAACATAAAACCGATAGTTGCTGGAATAATATAAGGCAGAAAAACAGAAAGAAACATTCCGGAAGATATAATTAACCCACTGATTTGAATGGTCTTTTTTCTTCCTAGGCTGGCAATAATTCGATCACCCACAAACCTTCCGGTGGCCATCATGACCATAAAAGAAGCGTAGCCTAAAATTACTAAAGAAGATGGTGCTTTAACGATTTCCTTGAAATAAACCCCACTCCAATCGAACATGGCGCCTTCTGTGGCCATGCTACAAAAACCAATAATCCCCAACTGTAAAAGAACGCCCTCGGGCTTTACAAAAAGCTTTCCTTTCCGTTCAGTTCTCGTTCCTTTGCCAGGAACCAAGTGTTTATAATTGAAAAATACGTTTATGAAAATTAAAGCGACAATAATCCAAAAGTGATGATAAGGAACAATATGGAGATTAACCATTAATAAACCAACCAATGCACCCGTGAAACCTGCAATACTCCAGGCGCCGTGAAAAGATGTCATAATAGGGCGACCAAATAATTTTTCTGCTTCTGAACCCTGCGTATTTACCGCAATGTTGCACATATTTCCTATTACACCAAAAAGAAAGAGAAACGCGGCTAAGTGCCAGGAAGCGGTAGCCAACCCCAAATTACTTAAGGCCAGAACATATAAGGGAGCCGTAATGGTCAAAATAACTTTACTGCCGTATTTAGTTACCAACCCACCTGAAATTGGCATAGTAACCAATTGCCCCAATGGAAGCGCCAACAAAATACTGCCAAGTTCGCCATCTGATAAATTTAAGCTGTGTTTAATATCAGGAATTCTGCTCGCCCAGGAGGCAAATGCAATACCTTGCCCAAAATAAAATAATGAAACCGCTAACCGAATCCGGTTTGGAGAACTTTGGATTTGAACGGTTTTAACTTCTGCCTGATTTAAAACTTCCTGATGCGTACTATTCTCTTCCAAAACTTGATTTTTAATATCCGGGGATTTGGCTGCAAAGTTCCTCAAATCAAATGGGAATTGAAAGATGTATTTATCATTTTAACTTAATAAAACCAAGTGGTATAATTATTTTAATTCGAGCCTACGGTTAAAAATAAAAAAACCGCCAAGAAGGCGGTTTTTAATTATAGGTAGAAATGATATTTATATTCTATTCGGTTGGAAAAATTTTACTACACCATCGCCCTCGCTGGCAACAATAAGTAAACTTCTTCCATTCGGACTGTCTTTTGGTTTTACGAATAATAAACCTTCCGGGGCATCTCCTGTACCAAACAACTGAACAAATTTAGGGGCAGACGGTGTGCTCACATCATAAACTGCAATCATATCTACCCGTTCCATACCGATAAAAGCCAGGGTTTTGCCGTTTACTTCTGCCACTGTAACACCTTCAACTTCAACTCCTTTATTATCCGATCGGGTATCATCGTATTTGCCAGCATCGATAACCTGCTGTTCCAGATCTTTACCTACGTTTGCAATTAGTGCACCTGTATTTGCGTTGATAATGCTCATACTTCTTCCGCCAGTAGCATAAAGTTCATCGTAATCTCCATCCCCGTCTGTATCGCCAAAGGCTTTTGTTACCGTTAATCTACCCAAGTTAGCATCTAATTGCAAAGTTGCCGCCGAAGGAAATTTTGTTGGATCTAGCTTTAAACTTTTCACTCTTGCTTCTTCATCGTAACCTTTCCATGCTCTCGTATCACCTTCATTCGCTAATGCTAAATAAGATGTACCGCCAGTGCTGAAATAAGAAATGGCATCTGGTAAGTAGAAAGCTTTAATTGGCCAGTTTTCCAGCTGAATCTTCTTTCCGCTTTTTTCGTCGTCGCTGACATCCCAGGCATTTTCGGCCAAGCTTATATCTCTTGTTCCTAGCGGAGTAATTTTAGTAATCGTTCCGGCAATGATATCAACTTCGGCAACACCATTATTTTCCTGCAAGGTTACATAAGCTTTCTTCGAATCGGAACTTACTGCAATATATTCCGGTTCAATGTCTTGAGCAAAACTTGCTTTCGGACCATATATTCTAAAACCGCCCGCCACCAAAGTTGCTCTTTGCGATTCGAAAGCCGAGAAATCTAAAGTTTTAACTGAATAATTATCTTTGATATTAATCACTGAAACCGTCCCTATTGGATCTACAGTATATTCGTCATTTGGTTCACCTTCGTTTGCAGAAAGAATATAGTTTCCATCAGGGCTAAAAGTTACCATATCGGGCATAGCGCCAACTGTCACTTTTTTAACTTCTGACAAATCTGATGTTTTCAATATTACTATATCTCCATTGCCTTGTTTATTTGCACCATCTAAGGCAATAGCCAATGAACCATTGCTCACTGCAACACTGTTAATCCCTGCGTTACTGGCATATAAGAGTGTTTTTATTTTGGTCACTGTAGGATAACTGGCTAAATCTAACACTTCAACTTTAGCACCACCATCGTTGCTCACCACAAAAAGCTTCTTAGTTGAAGGATCGTAAGCGGTGATTTCTGCTGCAGTTTCGCCACCCAAATCTACTGAGGCTGTTTCTTTAAAACTTGCAATATCTTCTGCCACAATCGGCTCTTCTGTATCTATCGGTTCTGTTGTTTTTTTACAGGCGCTTAAAGCAATCGTTGCAACCAATAAGGCAACGAAAAGTTTTTTACAATTCATGGTTTATTTAATATCTGAACCGCAAAAATAAATTTGAACAACGCTGTTTTTCAGTTGGTATTTGTTATCATTTTGTTAAGGAATTGGGATAAAAGGGAGTAAGGAGCAAAGATTAAAGAACAAAGAGTAAAATTACAAGTAGGGAGTCTGGAGTTTAGTGTTTAGTGTTTGGAGTTTAGAGCATAGCGTTTAGCGCAAAGAACCAATAAACTAGCGCAAATATTTTGGATGATATGCGATGGGTTTTGCATGAGGGATAGCAGTGGAAATCCTTTTTGTTGTGATCCTGAGCGTAGTCGAAGGTCAACAAAAAGATTGGAACGAATAGCCCGACCCTTGCGCAGCTTGGGGCATGCCCAAAATTTTAAAAAATCTTTGAGAGATCTTCCTGTTGCAATAAAAATGATGTTAATTAAAAAACCAGTTTCACAAAAAAAGCCGATAATCTCTTATCGGCTTTGTAATTTTATATGTGGTTTGTGAGGACACAAACCAAGGTTTTATATTAAATATGTATCGCTCTGTTATCAGTAGCAGCCAAAGCCGCTTCTTTTAACGCTTCCGTGTAAGTTGGGTGAGCGTGGCAAGTACGGGCAATATCTTCAGCAGAAGCACGGAATTCCATCGCAATAACGGCCTCAGCAATCATATCCGCAGCACGTGGACCAATCATATGCACACCTAAAACTTCATCTGTTGCGGCATCAGCCAAAACCTTGATAAAACCATCGGTATCCATACTCGCTTTTGCACGTCCGCTAGCTTTAAACGGGAATGAGCCTGCTTTATATTTTGTACCTTTTTCTTTCAATTGCTCTTCTGTTAAACCAACAGATGCAACTTCTGGCCAGGTATAAACCACGCCTGGAATGAGGTTATAATTGATGTGTGGTTTTTGTCCGGCAATAGTTTCCGCCACATAAGTCCCTTCATCTTCGGCTTTGTGGGCCAACATTGCGCCAGTAATTACATCGCCAATGGCATAAACACCCGGAACAGAAGTTTCCAAATGCTCGTTTACCGGAACTTTCTTACCTCTTTCTTCAATAGTGATTCCAATTTTATCTAAACCTAAACCTTCAGTATAAGCCGTACGGCCAACCGCTACAATACAATAATCGGCATCTAAAGAAATAGTTTCGCCTTTTGGATTTTCAGCAGTTACAGTAACCGTTTTCCCCTTTGTGGTTGCGCCGGTAACTTTGTGGCCCATGTAAAATTCCATGCCTAAGTTTTTCTTCAATACACGTTGAAGTTCTTTACCCAAACTTGCATCCATAGTTGCAATAATAGATGGCAAAAATTCAACCACAGAAACTTTTGTGCCTAAACGGGCATAAACCGAACCTAATTCTAAACCAATAACTCCACCCCCGATTACCACCATCGATTTTGGAACTTCTTTGATATTTAAAGCCTCGGTTGAGGTAATGATACGTTTCTTATCAATTGGCAAAAATGGTAATGTAGTAGGTTTAGAACCAGTTGCAATGATTACGTTTTTGGCTGTTAACGTTTCAGTAGAACCATCTGCCTTAGTGATTAAAACAGTATTTTTATCTACAAAAGAACCCACACCTTCGTACGAATCGATTTTGTTTTTCTTGAATAAATAAGTGATCCCGGCAGTATTCTGTGCAACAACATCGTCTTTACGAGCGATCATTTGAGGCATATTTACTTTCAGGTTTTTTAAATCGATACCATGAGTGGTAAAAGTATGAGCAGCGTTGTGGTAATGCTCTGAAGAATCTAATAAAGCTTTCGATGGAATACAGCCAACGTTAAGGCAAGTACCTCCAAAAGTTTTGTATTTTTCTATAACGGCAGTTTTTAACCCTAACTGAGCACAACGGATTGCGCCAACATAACCGCCCGGCCCTGAACCGATAACAACGACATCGTATTGCATAATTTCTTGAGAATTTTGATTAGTCAAAGGTAGGGAAAAAAGGCGGAAAGCTGAAAGTCAAAAGCGCTAAGCTGCAATGGAAAAAGCACAATTTTACAATGAAAAAGGATTGATATTGAAATATCTAACCTTGTTTTAATCTGTGTAGCCTTAAGATGGCTTAGGCCAATATACACTGCATTTTAAAAGCTAAAGACCCTAGAAAATTCCATGCTCGAGAATATAAGTTTTTACGTGAGCGAAATTTAAAAATAGTTGATCTGCGATTTTTAACTTTTGGTGAGCCCTAACATTATTTTGAACGGCATAGGTAGTTATTCCAGCTGCCATTGCCGATTTTACACCATTTATAGTATCTTCAAATACAATACATTCCTCTTTCTGGAGCCCCAGTTTTTGAACACAAATATTGTAACTTTCAGGATCAGGTTTACTTTTCGTTACATCGGTTCGGGTGACAAACAAAGTAAAATATTTAGCCAATCCATTTCTCGCAAAAACCGCATCTACATCTATTTTCGGACTTGCAGTAACCACGGCCAAGATAAATCCTTTATTGTAGAAATATTGAACAAAATCTAACGCAAATGGCATTAGGGCAATATCTTTTGTTCTAAATCCATCGAAGGTGAGTTGCTCTCTTCGCTCGATAAAGTCATCCAGATCTGCATCTATTTTATATTTGCTGATAATCGTTTTTGCGTTTTGAGGCAAAGGAATACCAGCATAATTGCTCAGCCAATCCTTAAAATCAAGCACCACATGATATGGGGAAAGAAACTCATTCCAACAATCAAAGTGAAACTTTTCGGAATCAATTAATGTTCCATCTAAATCAAATAGCAGCGCTTTTATTTTACTCATATTTTCTAAGGATTGATTGCATAGATTAAAATTGGTTTCCGCTTGGCATTTGATTTCCGACTCGGGTTTTCGACTCTAACCTATGGGTTTCAGATTATCTGATTACTTCAAAAAGAAAAAACTGTTGAACTTGTGCTTTACCAAAATTATTATCTACACAGAAAACTAATGTATTATTCCCATTTGGCAATTTCGGGCCAAAAGTAATTCCTTCAATATTATCAATATGCATATTCAAAGAATCGAAATCGAAAAGCAGTTTTTTATTTAATGGTTTAGGCGGATTAGCAATAAAAGATGGGTTGTTGATTACATTTTCAGCGCCATCCAAATCAACCAAATAAAGTTTCACGAAGGAATGATCATCGCGTCCTTTTGCCCAGGCCCTTTCCATAACCAATAATGTATGATTATTTACAGTCAGAATTTCGGAAATACCATTCAAATTCCAATCACTCTCTGCTGTCGGCTTAATTGGCAAAGCATCTAATCTGTATGCATATTGTGCTGTATTTTGTTTTTTATCTACATCAAATTTCACAATTCTTGTTAAGGCTCGATCAAATTCGAAATGCGACTGCTCACCGTCTTGATATAAGGGTTCCTCTAAACTGGCATATAAAGTTTTGAAATTATCTGCATAGCTTAAACCTTCAAAAAAGGCATTTTTACGAACGCCGTACTCCTGTTTAGTGATGTGAAAACCTGCGGGCAGCGGAATGGTATCTACATATTTTCCTGTTGTAGATATCAATGTTAGTGCAGGCTGAACAATAGTTGTATCTGTTTTTCTGTAAAGTCGTTCGCCCTCGTTGCTCCAAACAAAAGTTTGTTCTAACGGATTATAGCGAACAGATTCTCCATCAGCTTTTGAATTTTTACCGTATTGATATTTCGGATATTGCGTTCCATCTTTTTGCTGCATGAAGGTAACTCCTGTCAATCTAACCGTATCTATTTTATCTTCTTTGATATCAATTGCTGCGGTGTAAATCCTTGCCGGACTAAACTGCGATGGATCGTCGCTAATCAGATAATATTGATTGTTTTTTGTGTCATAATCAATACCGGATAAACCACCCACCAATGTGTTCTGGAAGGTTCCATTAAGAGGCATAATGTATTCGCTGAGAAATTTTATTGATGAAATGGAATTTTCCTTATTTCTATCAACAACATTTTTTGTTGTGTAACACGAAGAAAACAATAGGATAGCAACAAAATTGAAAAGGGAGATTTTCGAGAATATTTTTTTCAAATCGAAATGTTTTGGTGGCAAAAGTATAGAATTTGATGAAATAAATAAGCCGTTCCAATTTAATATTGAAACGGCTAAATTTTTTATCCAATGAATGGTTTAAAACAATTTCCCAATGATGCGGTAAGAAATCTTATCTCCATCAACAACTTCTTCGTAATACACATCGGTAGGAGAAACAAAATACTTTTCGTTTTTAATGGTTACTTCTCTACATCCATCGGGCAACTGTGTAATAATTTCGCCAATTTGATGGGTATCAACCGGGCCATCAGTTGTATTTAACACGCCATCTTTGCCAGCAACAATATAAACGGTGGCGCCATCTGCATTTTGACCTTGAGTGTAGTAAACGCCTTTATATTCGTAGTAGTCTACCCCATCAATAGTGACCAGGTTTGCATCTTGTGGCAAGCTTGGTACTTCTGCTCCAACTGGTGGTACTACTACCTCATATTGGTTATTATTTTGCTGATAAAATAATCCCCCGGAATAATAAAATTGGTTCGGACCATAATTAAACGGGTAATAACCATATGGTAAAACGCCAATTCTAAAACCTAAAAACGGCCTATAAAAATTATAATAGCTGTAATATGGTCGATAGTAGGGTCTTCCAAAACCTGGGCGATACCCATAACCCGGCCGGTAATTTCCGCCTGGGCGAAATCCCGGTCTATTATAACCTGACCTGTTGTAACTATACCCAGAGCGTTCAGGCCTGCCCGAATTAGAGCGACTAAATCCTGGATCTATTGACCTGTTTGAACCTCTATTGGGAACCTGCGACATCCTATTATTTGATGGAGGCTGCATAGAAGGCTGTCTCGACATACTGCCCCTTGATGGTGAAACGGAGCTTGACCTACCGCCTCCAGCACTTGATGAACCCCCGCCACCTCTACTTGGACGTTGAGCTGAAACACTTTCGATAGTCAAAGTTGTCATCATCGCTGCCGCAGCCAAAACAACTATTCCTTTATTTAATAACCTTTTCATGTTTGTGTTTAAATTAATCATAAATATGACGATGAAAGCGTTAGAAAGATTAGTCGTTAACATTATTTAACTAAATTCTGATAGAACAATGACGATCACCTCTCAGGCAGCTAACAAACCTTTTACGGGATGTTTTTTCTAATCAATTTCTAATCACCTATATTTAAATTTTATTACTAAAAACCAAACCTGAATGAACTTTTCAAGATTTTTAAGTCTCCTATTTTGTTTGTTTATTTCCACTCCACTATGGGCTCAGCAACCTGATTCGGCTTATGTTAGAGAAAACTACACTAAAATAGAACGTCAAATACCCATGCGGGATGGAGTTAAACTCTTCACTTCCATTTACATACCCAAAAATCAATCCAAAAAATATCCATTTTTGATTAACCGAACGCCTTACACAGTTGCTCCATATGGTGCCGATAATTATAAAGTAAGCCTGGGAAATTTCCCTGCCATGGCTCGTGAGGGGTTTATCTTCGTTTATCAGGATGTACGCGGACGTTGGATGAGTGAAGGGACTTTTGAAGATATTCGGCCACAAACTAACAAAAAAGGTAAAACGGCTATTGATGAAAGTACCGATACCTATGATACCATAGATTGGTTAATAAAAAACGTGAAAGACAATAATGGCAAAGCAGGGATTTATGGAATTTCTTATCCGGGATTTTATTCCACTACTTCTCTTCCAAATGCGCACCCGGCGCTAAAAGCTGTTTCGCCACAGGCGCCCGTTACCGATTGGTTTATGGGTGATGATTTCCACCACCGTGGCACTTTGTTTTTAATGGACGCTTTCAGTTTTATGAGCAGTTTCGGTGTTCCGCGTCCAAAACCGATAACGCCAGATAAAGGGCCAAAAGGTTTCCAATTTCCTATCCAGGATAACTATCGCTTTTATTTGGAATCAGGCTCGATAAAAAACTTAAAGGAAAAGTATTTTGCTGATAGCATTAAATTTTGGAATGATTTATTTAAACATCCAAACTTAGATACCTTTTGGAAAGCACGATTAATTACCCCGCATTTAAAAAATGTTAAACCAGCTGTGATGGTGGTTGGTGGTTTCTTCGATGCCGAAGATGCTTACGGAACTTTCGATACGTACAAAGCCATTGAAAAGCAAAATCCAGGAGCTACCAATATTTTAGTGGCTGGACCTTGGTTTCATGGCGGCTGGGTACGAGCTGATGGTTCATCTTTTGGCGATATTCAGTTCGGAGCTAAAACAAGCATTGATTATCAACAAGAGTTTGAACTTCCTTTTTTTAAACACTACCTAAAAGGTGAAGGGGATTTTAACGCTGCCGAAGCGAACATTTTTGTCACGGGATCTAACCAATGGAAAAAATTTGCAAGCTGGCCACCGCAAGAGATTGAAACTAAAAATTTATACCTGCAACCTAACGGAAAATTGAGCTTTGAAAAAGTGGGCAGAACCGATAGCTGGGACGAATATGTGAGCGATCCGAATAATCCTGTACCTTACCAGGATGGCGTTCAGGCAAGAAGAACCCGAGAATACATGATCGATGATCAACGTTTCGCTGCCAGAAGACCTGATGTAAAAACATACCAAACGGATGCTTTAACAGAAGACATCACGCTAACCGGACCAGTATTGGCGAATCTGGTCGTTTCTACTACCGGAACAGACGCCGACTATGTGGTTAAATTAATTGATGTTTATCCGGAGGATGAACCAAACCCGAATCCAAATCCTAAAAACATTATCATGGGAGGATATGAAATGCTGGTTCGTGGTGAGATTATGCGTGGTAAATACCGCAACAGTTTCGAAAAGCCAGAGGCATTTACTCCTGGTGCTATTACTAAAGTGAATTATCCATTGCCAGATGTGGCGCATACTTTCAAAAAAGGACACAAAATCATGATTCAAATTCAGAATTCATGGTTTCCTTTAGCTGATCGTAATCCACAAAAATTTATGGATATCTACCAGGCAGAACCAAGCGATTTCCAAAAAGCAACACACAAAATTTATCACGACGTAAAAAACAGTTCGTTTATAACGGTTTCGGTTTTGAAGTAAACATGGAAGTAACCACCCCCAGCCCCTCCTTGAAAATAAGGAGGGGAGCTCCGTTCTTGAATAAAGGCAAAGCTTAAATTGTATGCAACAAAACTAACATTAATTAAAGCACAAAATAATTAAACCACACTGTCCAACTCCCCTCATATTTTAGGAGGGGAAAGGGGGCGGAAAAAACAGTATTTAACCCAACACAGAAACTTTAACAACGCAACAAAATGACTAAACCCGCTGTCCAGCTCCCCTCCTATTTTAGGAGGGGCAAGGGGTGGTAAAAAGAAACAATATTTAAGCAAACACAGAACTTTCAATAACAGAACAAAATGATTAAACCCGCTGTCCAACTCCCCTCATATTTTAGGAGGGCAAGGGGGTGGTAAAAAGAAACAGTATTTAAGCAAAAACAGAACCTTCAATAACGGAACAAAATGATTGAACCCCACTGCCCAACTCCCCTCCTATTTTAGGAGGGGCAAGGGGTGGTAAGCCAAAACAAATGATAATGCCAATCCACAATGTAAAATACCTAAAAGAGTTTAGGAAAGATTTAAGAAATAATCTAACTCCGGCAGAAGCAACTTTATGGAAATATTTGCAAAACTCTAAACTGGATGGACGTAAATTCAGGAGGCAGCACAGCATAAAAAATTATATTTTGGATTTTTACTGTCCTTCGGAGAAACTAGGAATAGAATTGGATGGAAGTAGTCATGATGGGTTTGCTTCTGATGAATATGATAATGAAAGAACCGCTGAATTAAATAAACTAGGAATAAGAATAATTAGATTTGAAAATAAGGATGTTAACGACGAAGAAAATGTTCTAGAGGAAATTAGAAGGCATTTTAGTAATTAAAAACCACCCCCAGCCCCTCCTTGAAAATAAGGAGGGGAGCTCCGTTCTTGAGTAAAGGCAAAGCTTAAATTGTATGCAACAAAACTAACATTAATAAAAGCACAAAATAATTAAATCCCCCTGTCCAGCTCCCCTCCTATTTTTAGGAGGGGCAAAGGGGTGGTAAACAAGCCAACAATGAAAAAACTACTTACCCTTCTCTCCATTGCACTAAGCATTGCAAGCGCAAATGCCCAAATGCTTGGCAAAAATCAAGTAAACTCAAGAGCCGATAGTTTACGCGGAACGCTTACACCCTTACGAACTTGTTACGACATTAATTATTACCACCTGGATGTGAAAATTGATATCGACCAAAAATCAGTTGCAGGAAGCAATGAATTTGCTTTCACCGCTACGCAGGATTTTAACAAACTGCAATTTGATCTTTTCGATAATCTGAAGGTTGAAAAAGTAGTTTATAATAACACATCATTGAAATTTTCAAGAGAATATAATGCGGTTTTTGTAACCTTCCCTAAAACAATTAAAAAAGGAAGCAAAGACAGATTTACTGTTTTTTATTCTGGGAATCCGAGGGTAGCTAAAAATGCCCCTTGGGATGGTGGCTTTATCTTTAAGAAAGATTCTGCAGGAAATCCGTTCGTTTCCGTAGCGTGTCAGGGTTTGGGAGCCAGTGTTTGGTGGCCAAATAAAGATCATCAAAGCGATGAAGTGGATAGCATGCTTATTAGCATCAGCGTACCCAATACACTGCAAGAAATATCAAATGGCCGATTAAGAAATATGGTTGACAAGCCTGATGGTTACAAACAGTACAACTGGTTTGTTAGCAACCCAATTAACAATTATGATGTAAGTTTCTATATTGGAAAATACGCCCATTGGAAAGATAGTTATGATGGCGAAAATGGAAAATTATCGATTGAT
Organism: Pedobacter sp. AC163; assembly: GCF_979258665.1. Classification (NCBI taxonomy): domain Bacteria; kingdom Pseudomonadati; phylum Bacteroidota; class Sphingobacteriia; order Sphingobacteriales; family Sphingobacteriaceae; genus Pedobacter; species Pedobacter sp. AC163. The sequence continues at coordinate 2,419,771 of NZ_OZ409872.1, forward strand.
TATTGGGCACTTCAGGTGGATAGCGCAAAAGCCCGTCCGCATTGGGATGCTGACGTAAAACCGATGTTAAAATGCTTCGAATATTGGTTTGGCCCTTATCCATGGTATAAAGATGGCTACAAATTGGTTCAGGCGCCACACTTAGGCATGGAGCACCAAAGCGCTGTAGCATATGGGAATCAATTTAAAAAAGGCTATTTAGGCCGAGATTTAAGCGGAACGGGACACGGTTTAAAATGGGATTTTATCACCGTACACGAAAGTGGCCACGAATGGTTTGGAAATAATATTACCACCAAAGACCTTGCAGACATGTGGGTGCATGAAGGTTTTACCAATTACTCTGAAACGCTGTTTACAGAATGTACTGATAGTAAGGCATCGGGTAGCGAGTATCTAATTGGTATCCGTAAAGGAATTAGCAATGATATTCCAATTATTGGCCCGTATGGCGTAAATAAAGAAGGTTCTGGCGATATGTACCCAAAAGGTGCAAATCTTATTCACAACATTCGTCAGTTAATTAATGATGATGAAAAGTTCAGACAGATTTTACGTGGCTTAAATAAAACCTTCTACCACAAAACGGTAACTACAGCGCAAATAGAGAACTACATTGCTCAGCAAAGTGGATTGAAACTAGATAAAGTCTTCGATCAATATCTTCGCCACACCAACATACCTTTACTGGAATATAAAATTGAAAACGGAACACTTTCATATCGTTGGATAACGGATGTTAAAGGTTTTGACATGCCGGTTCGCGTAACCCTAAAAGATGGCGTTTATAGCTTGATAAAACCAACTAATAATTGGAAAACTATAAAAGTTGATGCAAGCATTACTGCCGAAAACTTCAAAAATGATCCTGCATTTTATATTAATATTAAAAAAGGATAGCCAGAATTGAAACCTAGGTAAAACAAAGCTCATTGCATAACGCATTGGGCTTTGTTGTTAGATGGATGGCAACAACCCTGCGATTAATAACCAGAAAGAAATTTAATCGAGGCTTCATTATCCTGTTGTGGGAACAATAATCAAGATCATTTTTAATGCCTATGGGCCAACGAATCACACAGAAAATTGAATTAGTTTTAGTAAGCCATGCAACTTTTTGATAAAATGATCGTCTTATAAGAAAAACGTATTAATCAACCGATTGAGGCCATCTCAATTGGCTATAAAACTTCTATCTAAAATGAAAAGAATATTTGCCCTATTATTTGCAGCATTTACCTTAACAACAGGTATCAGCGCAATTGCCAAAGAACAAATTAATATCAAATCATCAAAGGTTAATGATGATGAAAGAGAGGTTAGCAATTTCAATGGCATCGCTTCCGCCGGACCAATAAATGTTGTGGTTACCTTAGGCAGCAAAGAAAGTTGCCGTTTAGAAGGTGATGCTGAAGCGATTTCATCGATCATCACTGAAGTGAAAGGCAATGTGTTAATTATTCGTCCTCAAAACAGCATCACTAGTTGGTCTAGAAAATATGAGGGTAAAAAAATAACCGCTTACGTATCGGCGAGAGAATTAGCTAGCTTAACCATGAGCGGTTCTGGTAGCATGGTTGTTAATGGGAAAATCAGCATGACCGATTTAACCACCACCATAAGCGGTTCGGGTAGCATCAAAGCTTCGGCAGATGTTGATCATTACAACGGTGTAATTAGCGGTTCTGGTTCACTGAACATCACAGGCAGCGCCGATCGTGCGAAGGTTGTTATCAGCAGTTCAGGATCTTTCGAAGGAAAAAGTTTCGCAGTAAATGCATTAACGACTACCATAAGTGGTTCTGGAACTGTTCACATCAAAGCAGATGAATCAATTAAAGCATTTATCAGCGGTTCTGGAAGTTTAAGTTATTCTGGCGATGCAAGTGTTGATAAAACCATCATCGGCTCAGGTAGGGTAAGAAAAATTTAAAAAAGTGTAAATATTTTAGTTCGAACGTCTCAATGAAATTTGAGACGTTTTTTTTTATGAAGTGAATTCAAGATTTCATTCTCACATCACTTTGCTTCGTTCAATTATCGCTCAGCAAAATCACAAAGCTTTTTTTATTACGCAATGCCTGTCAATTAATCAGACCTAGATGCCCTATTTCAGTAAGAAACCTCCGTTTCATTGTGTTCAAATTTTGTGTTCAAACATTTATATTCGTTTTATAATTACTATCAGGTGATGTTTAAATTGAATAGACATTTATTGATCGCACATCGACCAACAATAAATTAATGGCAGAAATAAAATTCAAAAAAAAGAAGTTAATAACATCAATAGTGCTGTGCCTTGCATTTATGATTTTTCTTGTCTATGCTACTATCTACGCATCGAATTCTTACAAACCCATTAGTATTTTTCTATTGCTGGCTGCTATTCATATTTTATATTTTCACAACATAAAAGCACTAAAACTATACTATAAAGGTTATTTTGGTATTAAAGTGAATGAATTTGGTATTACCAACAATACTCAGGACACCAATATTTTTATTCCTTTCGAGGAGATTGTCGAATTTAGAAATGGTTATTATCGCTCGCAAAATCAGATCTATATAGTGACGGTCCAGCCTCAAAAATATAATCAAATTAAGCGAAGTACATACCTTCATTACTTCAATAAAGTCGGAATGCTTTTTAGATCAAAGCCAGATTTACTTTGGATTGATGTTAATCTGCTGGATATTACTGAAACGGAATTGTTAAACTTACTTCGTTCGAAATTAAACAAGCTGAAAGATCAATAATCCATCAACATTTTGTCCATTGATATACAACCCTTTAAGCCTCCAAAATTTAAAATTAAGGCCATATTAGAAATACAGGTAATGGTTTGATCAATTTCCGGTAACACAAAATGACTAAAAAGGTTTCCTTAATCTAAACACAAAGTAGTTTAAAACTGAAAACCAATCACCGTTAAATTTTCAATATAGTTTATTTTTTGACTAGCCTTATCAAATTCGTCCCATCCAGTGGTATGTACCCGGGTTAAGTTAGTCGCTCCAAATTTGGTGCTGTTTTGCAAATAAACATTTTTCCAGACATAAAACTTTAATCCAATTTTAGCTGAAATGCCGTAACCTGATATACTGAAGTGGTTATTTCTACCTAACCCGAAGAGATGAGCTTCCGTTCGCGGAACCATCAACCCAGCTCCTAACCCTGTTTCCAAAGTCAAAGAAGTGTTTCCACCTGGGGCTACCCAAATATCATCATAACGCTCTACTTCGACATTTGCATAGTTAAAGCCATCAGTATGCTCGTAGGTTAACATACTTTCTTTCACATTGATCATTTGCCCATTATAGGTGCCAGCTAGAGCACCGGTCGGGATATTTTCTGGAGTAATGTTGGCACCAATTGTGCCCGTAATAGCTACCGTTTGCGGAATATCCATTACGTATTTCATGTGATCCCAGCCAATGGAAATGCTATAATTGTCTTTGATGAAATAACCAACACGAATATTGTATTGGGGAACGGTGATTAAACTTGGATTTAGATAATCCCATCCTAGTCTTGATTGCCTATCGTGAGCGACAACATCGTGCAGCTTGAAATCGTAATTTGGACCCTGGAATTGGATATCGCTTTTACCATACCAGGAATTATTATATCCCCAATGAAAATAAAAATCTCCTTTACGGGAAAAATTCCTTTTATGCTCTGGATTAAATAAACTTTTGGAAGTTGGTGTACTATTAACAGAAGACGTTTTCAACTCTTGTGCTTGCATCCGCTTGCCAAACAAGAGCGCAAAAAATAAAATAGACAATTTTTTCACGCGGCAAATTGAGTGAAAACGCCGACCAATTACAACACCTTTAACATTTTGTAATGAATCTCAAACAAAAAATGACTTTAAAACATTAAAACCGTATTAAAACCTGGTATATACCGCAAGTTGAACAATGCTGTTATTCGTATGGTTGGTAAAATTTTTAACCGCCTGATTCATATAGCCAACTTCTAAATCTACTTTCTTTGAAAACCTATATCCGCCAGCTAAGTAAAGTCTATTCTGATCAAAAACACTGTTGTTGATTTTCTCTTTATTTTGAAAGTTTAAAAAAACCTCATTTTGCAAAGCTACAAAAACGCCTTTATCAAAACTCGCCGCTGTTTTTTGCAAAGGTTGAACTAGGCGAAAGAAATACCGAAAACGTTGCGAAAACACTTCTTCATTTGTTCTTTCTATAAAACGTTGCTCAACCCTAAAACGATGACTAGCGAAAACTGATCTTAATTTATGTGTGTAAATATATTGTTCGAAAATTCGGTGTTCGTTAAATAAATTCTTGCTTGTGCCAACCAACCTCAAATCTGTAGTTTGCCACAGATATCCTAGTGCCACATTATGTTTATCATTGATAAAATATTGTAGTGCCGGGCGAATTAAGGTATTCCTAACATACCCCCAATCATCGGCAGAACGGATTTGAGCATCGAACTGCAAACCCCACTTTTTATTAAACTTGGTATTGTTTAAAAAAAAGAACCAGCCAGAGTTCTGATACTGCGTTTGAGCAGAAAGCTTTCCTAATGCTATGAAGGAAATCATAGCCAGTAATAATATTTTTCTCATAAAAAGATAATCCGGTTTATCTGTTGCGCTGCTAAATTAACAGAAAATTATTAATAGCGAATACTAAAGTTTGGATTCAAGTCTTTCGAATGGATCAGTTTTGAACCATACAGCCTTAAATAGTTGTAATATTTTAGCCACTTAAACGGGATAGCAGCGGCAGCCTTCGATTTTTCTATCGGAGCTATAGCGTATAGCCCGACTAACGTTTAAGAAATCTTCTACCCTTACTTTTCCAATAAAATTAATAAGCTACCAGCTTTATTTAAAATTCATTTAGCCGAAAGGAATTAAAAATTTATCTTCGTTAAAGATTTGGCTTTGTACTATTCGGATTAAAGCCATTTTAACATTACGAAACGTAAAAAAGAACAAAATGATTATTGAACCGAGAATGAGGGGCTTTATTTGTTTAACAGCGCACCCAGATGGTTGTGCTCAAAACGTAAAGAACCAAATTGAATATGTAAAATCAAAGGGTGCCATCAATGGACCTAAAAAAGTATTGGTAATTGGAGCATCAACAGGCTTTGGCTTGGCCTCTCGTATTGCTGCTGCCTACGGTTCTGATGCGGCTACAATTGGTGTTTTTTTCGAAAAAGCACCATCAGCTGGCAAAACTGCATCTCCAGGTTGGTATAATAGTGCTGCTTTCGAAAAAGAAGCCCATGCAGCTGGTTTATATGCAAAAAGTATAAATGGCGATGCTTTCTCGAAAGAAATCAAAGCAAAAACCATTGAGTTAATTAAAGCCGACTTAGGTCAGGTAGATTTAGTAATCTACAGTTTAGCTTCTCCGGTTCGGAAACACCCTGATACAGAGGTTTTACATCGCTCTACTTTAAAACCAATTGGCGGAACTTACACCAACAAAACCGTAGATTTCCACACGGGTAATGTTACAGAAATTTCAATAGAGCCTGCTACTGAAGAAGATATTGAGAATACTGTTGCCGTAATGGGTGGAGAAGATTGGGCGATGTGGATTGATGCCTTAAAAGCAGAAAACTTGTTGGCTGAGGGCGCTACAACAGTTGCCTACTCTTATATTGGCCCTAAACTGACAGAGCCAGTTTACCGCAAAGGAACTATTGGCCGTGCAAAAGATGATTTAGAGGCTACTGCTTTTACAATTGCTGATAAACTAAAAAATATAGACGGTAAAGCTTACGTTTCCGTTAATAAAGCTTTGGTTACACAAGCAAGTTCGGCTATTCCTGTTATTCCATTATATATTTCATTGTTGTACAAAATAATGAAAGAGGAAGGCATTCACGAAGGTACTATTGAACAAATTCAACGTTTATACGCAGAGCGATTATACACCGGCGGTGATATTCCTGTTGATGAAAAAGGAAGAATCAGAATTGATGATTTGGAAATGCGTGATGATGTACAAGCTAAGGTGGCAAAACTTTGGGAAGAAGCTACTACCGAAACATTACCTGCAATCGGCGATTTGCCAGGTTACCGTTCAGACTTTTTAAGCTTATTTGGTTTTGAGATTGATAATGTTGATTATCAAAAAGAAGCAAATGAACTGGTAGAAATTGAAGGATTAGTAGATTAGTTGTCCAATTAAGCTTTGTCGCAAAGCGTTCGCCCATTCTTAGCCAAGCTCAGAATGACATTGTAAAAATTGCGCTCATTCCTAATGAGTGCATCAATAGCTAAACGATTGTATCGCTAACATTTTAGGCGGCTGGCTTATAGTCAGCCGTTTTTTATAACCCTATAATATGCACTTCGACCTACAACCTACATTAGCAAACGATTTGATTGAAGTGGTTCCTTTAAAAGCTGAAGACTTCGAAAAACTTTTCGAGGTAGCTTCCGATCCACTAATTTGGGAACAACATCCAAATAAAGACCGCTATAAAAGGGAGGTTTTTGAAAACTTTTTTAAAGGCGCATTAGAATCAAACGGTGCCTTTATTGTTTATGATAAAGCTACAGGTGCCGTTGTCGGCAGTTCCCGGTTTTACGACTTCGATGAAGAAAACAATTCGGTTGTTGTAGGATATACCTTTATTGGCCGTGACTTCTGGGGTAAAGGACATAATGCCGCATTAAAAAAGTTGATGTTTGATTATGCTTTCCAGTTTGTTGATAATGTTATTCTTCACATCGGTGCAACAAACTTCCGCTCTCAAAAAGCTACGGAAAAATTAGGCGCTAAAAAAATTGGCGAACTTGAGGTAGCTTACTATGGTGAACCTGTAAAATGGAATTTCGTTTATCAAATGGAAAAAGCGAAATGGGAAGCGCAAAATTTAGGCGACCGCAGATTCTAAGATTATTATAGTTTTAAAGTTTTAGAAAGATACAATTCGATAAATCTGTGTTCTGATGGCAATATCTTTAGTAAAAGATTAAATGTACTAATCTGTGGCTAAAAAAATTATATACACCATTTGCGTAACGCTTAGTTGAATAAAATCGTGTTTTCGTTTTAGTATTGTTATATTTGTATAAATCTCTGTTTCCACTCACCTTAAAAACAAAAAACAATTAAATATATATGGCTAAATCTCAGGCAACATACAGTAAAAAAGAGAACGAAAAAAAACGATTAAAAAAACAAAAAGACAAACAAGAGAAAAAAGAAGAGCGTCAATCTAATGCTAAAAAAGGCTTAGCGCTTGAAGAAATGTTTGCATACGTTGATGAAAACGGTAACATTTCCTCTACTCCACCAGATCCGAAAAAGAAAAAGGTTTTCAATATTGAGGATGTTCAAATTGGTATTACAAGACAAGAAGACATTATCGATGAAAATCCGGTTAAAAAAGGAACAGTAACTTTCTTTAACGATAGCAAAGGTTACGGTTTTATTAAAAACACTGAAACTCAAGATAGTATTTTTGTTCACGCGAATGGTTGCGTAACGCAAATCAAAGAAGGCGATAAAGTAACTTTTGAGGTAGAAATGGGTCAAAAAGGACCAACTGCTGTTAAGGTTTCTAAAGTTTAGTTCTCACTCAGCCCCATACTCGGGCATTGTAAAAATTCTGCAGATCAATTTCTGCTGCGCAAGGTTTTATAAAATATATAATTCCGTCTATTTAAGCATAAAACCTAGCGCATATTTTTTCCTTTCAACAGCTTATAATGTCAGGAACTAGCATTTACTTCGCTAATGCTATCGCGTACACTATATTTTTTTAACAATAATATCGATAAACATAAAATAAACGGACGGCAGTTCTTATTTTTATCGCGACGAATTTTGAAGGAACCTTTTTCAGCATTATCTAATAGTAGTTGAAAATCTAAAAATAATAAAATGAACTTTAAAGATTTAGCTAACAAAACCTTAATTAGTGATAATGATTTAGACTGGCAAGAATTAGGTGCCGGTGTTAGGCGTAAAGTAATGCCTTTTGATGATAATCTGATGCTAGTAAAGGTCGAATTTGAGAAAGATGCCATTGGTTCGATTCATAACCATCCACATTTGCAATTGAGTTATGTAGCAAAAGGAAGTTTTGAAGTTACTATGGGCGATGAGAAAAAAATCCTTAATGAAGGCGATGTATTCTTCGCACCGTCAAATGTTTTTCATGGTGTAGTTTGCTTAGAGGCAGGTTTATTAATCGATATTTTTAATCCACACCGTGAAGATTTCTTGTAAGCTAACTTCATATTGAGTTTACTCAAAAGTTAACCTTACATTCTTGTAACCCAATCCCTCAATTATTGGTTTTAGCACATTTGTCGCATTGGTTTTGGTCTGCTTTAAAATATCCGATTTTTTTACTTCAGTAGTAATCTGTTTTTCAGCAGCTTTGTAAGCTTCGTCCACTAAACCTGCTTCTCTAAAAAAGGCCATCTTGGTATCGTATACCCTTGAATTTTTGTGGTCAATTTTTACATAGCAAATCTCTGGCTGTGGTAAATTTACTACAGCTGTATCTGCTGTTACTTCAATATCGTCCTTTGTTATTTTTGTAAGGTCGATACACCCAACAGCCTCTGCTTTAACAATAAGCAACACACTTGCTTCAGGTAAAAAATCTGTTTTGTTTTTGTGTTCGAGTACATCACTAATTTGATAACGAACCAGCTCTAGCTTACCTATAGCCTCTATTTTATCTACTAAAAGCTGGTGTTTGCTTTCTACCGATGTACTAATGCTGAACTTTTTCGAGATAAAGAAATAACCTGCAATCAATAAAATCAACCAGGGTAAGACTCTAAAAAATACTCTCATTGCGGCGATGTTTTAATTCAATTTTCGATGTTGTGCATTACCCTTTAAACAATTATTAATCCACATTGTGTTTTCCAGCATTTTTGGCAGTTGTTTTGTATTACGCAAAGCACACACACAAATAAAACTAATCAAAATGAAAAAATTTACTATCCTAATGCTTTGCATTGTCACACTAGGTTTGGCATCTTGCAAGAAAGACACAATTGTTCAGAACACTCCAAACATTACATTGTACAAAACTATTCAACCAAATCAGTGGCAACGCAATACTGATAATGGAATTTATTATTATGTAGACATTACTGATAGTAGAATTGAGCAGTACGAGGACGATGGAATCATATTATCCTTCGCCCGTTTCAATGATGACGGCTACGATGCCTTACCATTTAATTACGGTCTTGATTCATACAGTTACAGTTCTTTCCCAAGCAGAATAAGAGTATATCTGCAAAACAACAACAACAAAGGTTTAGAACCGACTAGGCCAACATCGAGCATAACTGCAAGAATTGTTTTGGTTGCGTCATCTTCAGAATAAATAATCTTTCTAAAACTCTAAAAAACGACTAATGTTCAACTGAACATAGTCGTTTTTTTTATGCTCGCCTCTATTCAGTTGTATTGCTCTAACGGTAACACCATTTCTTTCCAATAGCAGTTCATCATAAAAACCTTTATAGTAAACATCCTTCACCTCAAAGCGTCTGCTACTCCAATTACTATTAATTTCGGCCCATTCGGGATAAAATACTACATTTCCAGAAAAGGTTTTCAATCCCAGTTTCTCCGCGTCGCCTCGAGACAAGACAACAGCATTTCCTAAAATTTGAGCGGTATAAATGTGTTTAGGGTGCTGATAGATTTCGGAGGGCTTCCCCGTTTGAAGCAGCGCTCCGTTACGTAAAATTAAGAGTTGATCGGCCAGAAACAAACCATCAGCAGGATCATGGGAAACTAAGATCACGGTGACACCTGTTTCTGCTGCCACACGTTTAATGTCAGCCCTTAGCTGGTTTTTTAGTAAGGCATCAACCTGACTAAAAGGTTCATCCAAAAGCAAAACTTTGGTATCGGCAACCATTGCCTTGGCAATGGCCACACGCTGTTGCTCACCACCACTGAGTTCAATAATCTTTTTATTTTGCAGCGGAAGGATCCGGAGATGCTCCATAATAGCCAAAGTTTTTTCGGCCTTTGTTTTTAAGTCAGTATTCGAGAGTTGTGAGGCAATGTTATCGTAAACCTTGGCGTAAATATTCAGCGAAAAGTCTTGAGTAACCATTTTCATCTGCTTATGACCTGGGATTAATTGTTCATCTGGTCCTTTTACTTTTTCACCATCGAAGAAAATCTCCCCCTCATCAGTTTTCAGCAAACCGTAAATTGATTTTAATAATGTCGATTTACCACTTCCGCTTTCGCCAATAATCGCTACTACATCTCCCCTGTTAATATCAAAACTGATGTCTTTAATACCACCTGCTTGTTCTGCCTGATACTGCTTTGTTAAATTTTTAACGCTTATTATATTATCGCTCACCTGGTAAAGATAAAGCTTAAAGCTTAAATAGAAGCGTTTTTAAGCAAAAAATCCTGTTCCGCCTAACCGAAACAGGATTTAATTTGTGTGTTGCTAATATACTTCCTGAAGGCTTTTATCAGTCTCCTTTAGGGGATTTAGGGGTTAATTTAAACCGAAGGTGATACCGAAACTCATGTTTTTCAAACCAGCTTGTGCAGGGGTATCAAACATATCGTTGAAGTAATATTTGGTAAATAAACCTAAGCCACCATATCCAAATCTGAATGAACCACCGTAACGTACCGACTGAAAATGGTAGTTATCATATTGCTTTTGTTTTCCAAACTCATCACTTATTTGTTTTACTTTCCCGCCGAGTAAAAAACTAACCTCCGGACCTAAAACAAAGTAAAAACGTTTGCCTTTGTCATTCTCTTTAGTGCGGATCTCGAAGTTTAAAGGAATGTGTACATAACTGCTCGAGAAACGATTTTTAGAAAACTCAACATTTTCAGGAAGCGCAGTTAGCGTTGGCAAGTTCTTTTGGATGGTTACATTATCCCTTAATCTGATTAAAGTCCAGTCGAAACCACCAGCTAAATAAACTTTAAAATTTGAATTAAAGCGATATCCGAACTGCAAAACATCGAAAGAGAATGTGCTTGTTTTACCGCCTCGATAATCTAAAAACTCATTAGTAGGAGATAAGTTAAAACTTCCGTTATCTATTAACCTCGAGAAGCCTAAATCTACTCTGGTAAAAGTTATCCCGCCTACAAAACGACCCTTTTTTGGATCAACTTTGGAACTATCTTTTCCATCTCTTGTGATAGTAACAATTCCATAATTTAGATCTTTTCTGTCTTTTTTTGTTGAATCTTGCTGAGCAAAAGCACTTGGAGCCATAACACCGGCAAGCCCGCTTACCAAAAGTGTTGTAAAAATTAGATGTTTCATATGTGTTGCGTGTGTTTTTTTAATGATTAATGGAGAGAATGATTGAATGAAAGCAACATAAGACCTGATCTTGTATTCCTTAAATCCTCACCAATCCTGGTTATTTTTTCTTTTTGCCAAACTTAAACGGACCAATATTAATTGCTGAAATTGAAGAGTCGTCATCATCAGTACGGAATTGGATAAACTTATCTTTTCTTTTGTCTACTTTATTTACAATCAAGTTGACTACGTCACCCACATTACGGATCCCTTTATTATCAGCTTGATCATCTCCTCCAGCTACTTCATCAGCTTTAACTGCAGCCGCATTCGAAGCGAGTATTGGTTTTTCCTGTTCTAAAATGGCCGCATCAATCTTCTCTTTAAGATCTTGTTTAGCTGGTTCATTTTTAGCTAGAACAACCTCCTGTTTTTGCATTTCAGCCGCCGTAACTATTTTCTTTTCTTCTATAGGCTTGAATGTTTCCTTAACTTTAGTTTTTGCAATTGCTGTGGAGGGTTGCGCTATAGTTGGTAAAACTTGCTTAATCACCTTCTCCTGTGTGTTAACAACTGTTGAAGAATCTTGAAGAGGTTGCGTTTCAACAACTGGCTTCGTACCTTTTAATTCAAGCCTACTTGCAAATTGTTTTGGTTTTTCCTGCTGTTGATAAACTAAAAACCCAACTGCTGTAATTAGTAAAACTGCTGCTGCAGACAACCAATAAGTTGGAAAAACCTTTTTTCTTTTTGGTTCAATTTCACTTTCAATGCTACTCCACAAATCTCTCGATGGCGTTATTTCGGCATCTTCGAAAGCATTTTTAAATAACTGATCAAAATCCTTATCCTGTATAGGTTGCATAACCAAATCCCTCCATTTTTATAATTTCTTCTTTTAATATTGCCCTAGCTCTCGATAATTGCGACTTACTTGCGCCTTCCGAAATGCCGAGTGTTTCTCCGATCTCTTTGTGTGAATAACCTTCAATTGCATACATATTGAAAACCATTCGGTAACCATCGGCAAGCTTTTGGATCACTTTCATTAAATCCTGCATACCTAGTGTTCCAAAATCGAACCCTGTTGAAGGCTGCTCGTATGCCTCGTCAATCTCAACTACATTTAAGCTGCGCAGATTTTTGCGATAGCTTTCTATAGCGGTATTAACCATCACTCTTCTAATCCAACCTTCAAAAGAACCCTCTCCTCTATATTCTTTAATCTTTTGGAAAACCTTGATGTATCCCATTTGCAATACATCCTCAGCTTCCATCCTATCTTTGGCGTAACGCATACATACGGCCAACATCTTCGATGCAGTTTGCTTGTACAGCAACTCTTGCATCTTCCGGTCGCCAGCCTTGCAGCCTTCCATCAAATCGTTTATCGTATAGCTTCGCGTCAATTTCATTGTGTGTTTGTATATAGAAGATGGCAGATTACAAACATTGGTTGCATGAGGGGTAAGAAAAAGTTAAATAAAAGTTAAAATTTATTTTTAATATCTGATTATCAACTAGATAAATATTAAATTAATTTCAGGAAAGATATTGTTTTTTGATTTGGAAAGCAATGTCAGGAGCTTTTTTGAGGCGTTAGTCCCGCTATCCGTTACAATCTTTTTGCGACTGTCCGTCTGAGCTTGTCGAAGATCTGCATCAAAAAGTATTATCACTTCTATCAGGTTTATTAATTTCAGACTTTGCAGAAAACGAACCCTGCAAGGCGCAAAATTTGGCTAAAGCCAAAAAGAAATACTTGTTATCCGTTGGCTGAAGCCAACTGCAAAGAATAGCGATAGTTTAGGCATCTTGAATTTCATTGCCGTCTTACTTTAGCTGACGGCAGAAATTTTAGTCTTTTTTCTTAACCTTAAACAATCTAAAATCCTGTTTATAAGTTAAGAAAAAGGAGTGATTAAACTGAAGTTGTTTATCGGTATTGTCCAAATCAACATGTGGTTCAAAGCGAACATCTAGATATAAATGTGGAATCAGTTCCTTTTGGTAGGCATAACGCAACGAAACAATGTTTCTGCCGCTTTGCTTTAAACCATTTGTATATAAATTATTCGAAACCGATTCATACAAAGGCATTCCTTTTATCGAAATGAAGTTGTTTCCTTTCCAATAAGAGGCCACTAAACTTCCCCACTTACTTTCCACACCTGCATTTAACCACAAACCAAATCCACCTTCGTAGGCTCTTCTTTTATCAGGCGATAAATCTTTATAAACAGCGATATAGTTATCGGTATAAACTTGAGTAATATTAGTACCAATTTCTTTGTGCAATTTCAATCCAGCGGCACCATTCAAAACTGTACTAATCGGAATCTCTTTTAAAACATCAATTTGTCCGCCTTGATGAAAAGCTAAAAACTGTGCAGGAAAGCTGAGTTTCCATCCATTGCTTTCTGCCAATGTAGTTTCAGTAGATAAACCTCCCACAATTTCCTCCTTGGCTGCTTCGCCTTTATCAATCATTTTTTGCCAGGCAATCCAGGCATCTAAATTAAATTTCTTGCGCTCCACCAATAACTGTGTTCCATATTCAATTGGATTAGTAATTGTTCTTTCGAAATTATAAATTGGCTCTATGTATTTATGCTGAATGCCTCCCTCAAGACTACCGAAAATTAAAGTGAGGTTTCGCTTGTGATACTTTAAACTGAACAAAGGCTTTGCATCCGTAATTCCATTTCTACCAAAATCTTTACGAATAAAAGCACCAGCAGTGATGGCCAAGTTTGGATGCGCATAATAAACAATTTGAGGTTGCAACTGTGTTCCATACAGCGTATAACCATCGTGAAAATCGTTTGTGTACTCGTAATTACGAACGTAATTGAAATTGTAGAAATTGAAGTGAACTTCGTTCGTTAAGCTGCTATCCGGACGGATTCTGTTTTCAAGAGCTTGTTGATTAAACTGTGCCGAGGCGAAATAAGAACTAAAAAAAAGTGATATCAGAAGTAAGGTTCTTTTCATCTAATGTAAATATACTTCCAAAAGTACAGCTTTAATTTCAGGTAATATTCAATGCAAAAAAAGCTTTGACAATTCCATTATTATATTTAATTAGTATCCCATGAATGGAGCCAAGAACATACCGATCTCTCAAAAACCCAGTTGTTTCTAACCTTTTTGTAAAGTTTAGCAACTCCAGTCTCCGCACTATCGCTATAATTTGCTTCATAATAAATACAAAGCTGGTAGTTTTCAAAAAACACGGGACTTGATATTATGTAATAACTTGAACTTATATTCTCCTTAAAAGCTATCCAATTAAAGGCATTATTTAATTTATAAGATTCTTTTAAATCACGAGAAGAAATAAATTTAATTCTGTAAGGCCAAACCTCTTTCCATGATTTAATACGCTGACTTCTAAGCTGCTCGCTCAGGTTATTTTTCTCAGTAACAGAAAATAAAGAATCAAATGCCAGCTGTTTTTCACAACTAACTTCTATTTGGGGTTCGTTTAACAAAACATATGTAGAATCTTTCAATCGGTCTTTGTGAATATATCGAATAAAAGCCTGAACTTCATTGAGATATACTTTTTCTTCTTGATTGGATTTCTGTTTTCGGGAAGTAAAATCTTGGCCGTAAGAAGACAGGCTTAAAAACACGAGAAATATTGAGAGAGCTTTATACATAATTTTTTCAGAAATGATGTAGATTATATCTCTATTCCATATTCGTTACCGAATTTACTTTCTCAACCTATAATTCTTATACAATTTTACTGCAATCATTATCGCCATGGCAATTCCCATAATGCCAATCAAACCATAAATCCAGTTAATTGCACTTTTGAGAATAACCACAAACACAATCGCAATCATGAAAATCGTAGCCAGTTCTCGCCATAAACGCAATTGAAAGCTATTCATTTTGAATACATTATTTTTAAGTTGCTTTACAATATTTTGGCAGATAAAATGATAAATAAGAAGGCCGATTACAAAAGCAAGCTTAACCCACATCCAATCCATTTGTAAAAGGCCACTGTTGAGCGTAAGCATCCCGGCACCAGCCAGAACGGAAATAATCATGGCCGGAGTAGCAATAATTTTCCATAAGGTAGCCTCCATTTTAACAAATTGTTTTTGCAGAATACCTCTTTCCGGCTCCTCTTTCTCGTTTGCTTCTGTGTGGTAGATAAACAAACTTAATATATAGAATAACCCCGCCATCCAGCTAATCACAAATACGATATGAACAGCTTTAAAATATTGATAATATGGTTGAAGAATTTCTATCATTATAGGATTAAAGAAATAGATTTTTGATCTAAAATAAATCAGAATGAGTGCCTAACCTCAACAAGATGATCCCATTATCTTCTGTAATCTCGAACCAAATGATTAGTAGATCAGGTTTAATATGAGCCTCCCAATTACCTTTGTAATTTCCGGTAAGCTTGTGGGCCAGATGTTTTTTTTTAAATGCCGCTTGCACCATTAATTTGCAGTTTCTGCAAAAAAGCCTCAATCAACTCTAAATTTTGAGATGCTCTTTTAATTGCTTTTTTTGCATCCTTTTTGAATTGATTTGTAGGCTTTAAAGTGAACATTATAAAGAACCCAAAAATGATTTTATATCTTGTATAGGTTCTCCAATTCCAATCCCTTTATGTGCATCTTCAATGGTTTTGCGTGTAAGTTTATTCGGAATTCTAGCTTTTTGATCACTATTTTCATGAATAGTAACGCCAAGTTCTTTCAACAGGCTTTTCACCAATGAACTTTTGTTTTCAGGAATATCAATAATTAATGTCTCCATACTCAAATATAATCAATTTTGTTCCGCAGCCAAATTTCGACATACAGGATTTAGTACCTAAACTCCTTCACCACATCAATTGCATATTTCACGTTATCGAAAGGAATATCTGGCATAATACCGTGACCCAAGTTGAAGATAAATCCTTCTGTTCCACGCATGCGCTCAAACAGTTTATGAATTTGTGCTTTAATCACCGATTGATCAGCATATAAAATATGTGGATCTAAATTTCCCTGGACAGCAATACCTTTTGGCAAAGCATTTTTGATATTCAATAAATCGGCGTTCCAATCAACTGAAATTACATCTGGTTTCGCCTCTGCCATCATTGGCGCAAATACAGAACTTCCTTTACAGAAAGAAATCACTGGGATATCTTTTCTATTTAAGTTTGAAATAATCTCCTGGATATAACGGTGAGAAAACTCTTGATAATCATTCCATGATAAAGCAAGCGCCCAGCTATCGAAAATCTGAACGGCGTTAACACCTGCAGCAATTTGAAGGTTCAAATAATCTGCCGTTACTTTAGCAATTTTCGCCAAAAGCTTATGCGCCAATTCTGGTTGGTTGTGTATAAATAGCTTCGTTAACTTAAAATCTTTAGAAGACCCACCCTCAATTAAGTAACTCATTACTGTAAAAGGTGCACCAGCAAAACCAATAAGTGGAATACTGCCGTCTAATCGTTGTTGAATCACTTTAATTGCATCAGCTACATATTGTAACTCATCCAAACAATCAACGTTTAGGTTTTCAACATCTTGTGCCGTGCGTACCGGATTAGCAAACTTAGGACCAACACCCTGAGTAAAGCTTAAATCGCCACCCATGGCTTCGCCCGTTACTAAAATATCACAGAATAAAATCGCTGCATCAATTCCTAATAAATCTACTGGCAACATCGTTACATCGGCAGCAATCTCAGGAGTTTTACACATCTCTAAAAAAGAGTACTTGTTTTTAATCTCCCAATATTGCGGCATAAACCGACCAGCCTGACGCATCATCCATACCGGTGGACGTTCTGTTTGTTTCGAAAATGCAGCGTCTAAAAATAAATTATTCTTCATGATTTGTAGTTGTGTCGATCAATCGTCACCCTGAATTTATTTCAGGGTCTTAATAGCAAGAAAGATGCTGAACTAAATTCAGCATGACGATTGAGCAAATTTTAATTGCGCAAAGGTATGAAATAAAAAAAAACGAAGAACCTTTTTATTACTAAAGCGGCGCCTCGTTTCTCAAAATGACAATACGAATATTATAATTTGCTTATTTCTTTTTCAATTTTAACGATAATGTCTTTAGAGCGTGATGATTCAGAAAGTTCTTTGGCCTTGGCCACATAAACTTCCGCCCTTTCTTTATCTTTTCTACGTAAAGCGAGGTTGGCCAAATGAATCAATACATAAGATTTCTCATTTTTTCCGCCAACAGGAAAACGACTGGCCAACTGAAAATGATATTCAGCTTTTTCGTAATCTTCCTCTTTCAAAGCCATATTGCCTTGCATGAATTCATAGTATCCTCTACGATTCTTTGATAATCGCTCAGGATTTGGAACTTCAGCAAGCATCAGCTTTGCTTTCCCAAATTCATTGTTTTTGAAATACTTGGAAGCCATTAAAACAGAGCTGTGTCTAAAATGACTCCAAATCAAAAAGAGCAATAAAAACCCCGCTACTGCTGCCAACTCGTATTGATCGTAAACGATACAAACCAAAGCAGCCAGCAAGAAAACGGCCATTAAAACATACCGGCCTAAACTATTGTACATTAATGACTATCAGTGAATTTATAACCTACACCACGAATAGAGTGGAAATAAACTGGGTTTTTTTGATCAGGTTCGAAATACTTACGGAAAGTTAGAATGAAGTTATCAATCGTTCTTGTTGAAGGATAAACATCATAATTCCACACAGTTTCCAAAATCTGTTCACGAGAAACCGCATCGTTTTTACGCTCAATTAAAAGCTTTAACAACATGGTTTCTTTTTTAGTTAATGGCGTAATGGTGCCATCATCATGTTTCAATTCAAAGGAATTAAAATAGATGGTTTTATCGCCGATTTTATAAGAATTTAATTCTTTCAAATCATCAGATTTCAAACTGCGTTTAACCAAAATTCCAACACGGAGAATTAATTCCTCTAAGTTGAAAGGTTTTACTAAATAATCATCAGCACCCTTTTTCAAGCCTAAAACACGATCTTCTGAAGTATTTTTAGCCGTTAAAAACATAATCGGAACCTCTGCATTCTCTAAACGGATTGTTTCGCAAACCTGGAAACCATCCATTTCTGGTAGCATCACATCCAGAATGATTAAATTGAAACGTTCTTCTTTAAATATTTTAAGAGCGGTTTTGCCATCTTTAACGGCATGAACTTTATAACCCTCAAGTTCTAGGTTTAATTTGATAGCATCTAACAAGTGATCCTCGTCTTCTACCAATAGAATTCTTAATTTTTGTGACATAATTGAGATTAACTAAATGTTACTTCAAAAATACTTCCTTGAGGCAAATTGTCTTTTACTGTAATATCTGCATCATGGTATTGTAAAACCTCTTTCACAATAAACAAGCCTAAACCTGTTCCCTTCGCTTTCCTGACATTCTCATTACCAACGCGGTAAAATTTATCAAATATCAACATTTTTTCGGCATCTGAAATACCCGGCCCTTTATCTACCACACTCAACTGAATATGCCCTTCCACCTCATCTAAATAAACATTTATCTCATCGCAGGGACTGGAATATTTAACAGCATTCTCAATTAAATTCGTAACTACTGACGATAAGGCAAACTTGTCACCCATTATCTGCAAATTTGGCTGAATATGCGCATTAATAAGCTGTTCGTTTCCGCATGAATGCACCTGCAGCCGATCTGTAATTTTATAGACCAACTCCGAAAAATTAAATTCCTCCTTCGGAAAGGTGTACGAACGGTTTTCAATTTTGGTTGCAAGCAACATATTTTCAACCAAATCGTCCAAACGCTCAATATCTTTCAGTGAATTATTCAACAAAGAAACCTGACGGGCTTTATCTAAATCTCTTTTAACAATGGTTTGAATGGAAAGTTTGATGGCAGCCAATGGCGATTTCAACTCATGCGTGATAGACATTAGAAAATTTTGCTGTTGCTCCCTCAATTTATCTTCCCGTTTTAACGATTGATGCAGGAAATAGCCACCAATGCAAAGCAAAAACAGAAATACGGATCCTTCACCCATAATCATGGTCATGCGGCTTGGCTGCAAACGCACCACCAAAGTGCCCCAAGAAATAAGTTGAATTAATGCGTAAAGTAATAATGCGTAAAATATGATAATGGATTTCTTCATCTGTCTTTACCAGGATTGTTAGGCTTTAAGGTTTTAAGATATTTCTCAAATAGCTAAATTATTATTAGAAAAGCAAGTCTCTGTACATTTCGGTTATTTCAGCCCCGCTTTCCGTTGCAATCTTTTTGCAAAGTTACTAACTCTAACAGGCGTTTTGCTCATTAGAGTTAGTAACTTTTAAATCAAAAAGTATTTTCACATCAATCGCGTTTAGATCACTTTGGTTTGTGCAAGAAGCTTAAAACCACCCCCAACCTCTCCTTGAAAATAAGGAGGGGAGTTCCCTCAATTTTATAACCAAACTCGTCATTGCGAGGTACGAAGCAATCCTACAACAAAAGCTATTTTAACCCAAAGCTTTAAGATTGCTTCGTACCTCGCAATGACGAAACCGTGACCTTATATTTTCTTACGTGCCTGCCACAGGCACGTATACTTACTATGGTTTAAACTCTCTGTGGTTAAACCCTACTTCTTAAACACTAAATCCAACGCCTCAAAAATCGCTCTCTTCGCTTTCTCCAACTCGATTTTAGTATGTGCCGCTGAAACAAAACCCACTTCATATCCCGAAGGACCTAAATAGATTCCTCGGTTTAACAGTTCACGGTGCATAATTTTGAATTTCTCCATGCTGCTTGCATCGATATCATCGGCAGACTGTATTTTATCCTTCTCTGTAAAAGCAAACCAAAAGATAGAACCCACCGTAAACACCTTAAATTTATAATTTCTCGCCGTAGCAAAACGCTGAATACTGGCTACAAAATCTTGCGTTTTGTTATTTAAATCTTTGTAGAAACCAGATTTGTTTAATTCCGTTAAGGTTGCGATTCCCGCAGCCATCGCCACTGGATTGCCAGATAAAGTACCGGCCTGATAAACGCCACCATCTGGAGAAATGTGCGCCATAATTTCAGCCCTTGCACCGTACATCCCAACAGGTAAACCGCCACCAATGATTTTCCCATAAGTGACTATATCGGGCGTGATGCCATAATAAGCTGCAGCACCTTCAAAGCCAACCCTAAAACCTGTAATTACTTCATCGAAAATCAAAAGCGAATTATTTTCCTTACAGATTTTGCTCAAGAACTGAATGTATTCCTCATCCTGCATAATCAAGCCATTATTGGCAGGAATACCCTCAATAATTACCGCAGCGATCTGGTCTTTAAATTGATTAAAAGCTTGTTCAATTGCAGTCTTATCATTTAAAGGAATCACAATGGTTTCTTCAGCAAAAGATTTTGGAACACCAGCCGAAGATGTTTCGCCAAAAGTAACCAAACCCGAACCTGCTTTTACTAGAAGTGAATCGCTATGGCCGTGATAACAACCTTCGAACTTTAGAATTTTATCTCTTCCGGTATAACCTCTAGCTAAACGAATGGCCGACATCACCGCTTCAGTACCAGAACTTGTAAAACGGATTTTCTCTACAAAACGATTGTTTTTGATAATCAATTCCGCAAGTTCGTTTTCCAAAGCTGTTGGCGCCCCGAAACTCATTCCGTTTTGCATTACCTCAGTAACTTTCTCACGAATTTTTGGATTGTTATGGCCCAAAATTAATGGCCCCCAACTTCCGCAGAAATCAATAAACTGATTTCCATCGGCATCCCAGATATAGCAACCATCTCCTTTTTCAATAAAAAGTGGCGTTCCATATACTGATTTAAAAGCCCTAACCGGTGAGTTTACACCCCCTGGGAAATAAGTTTTTGATTTCTCATACAACTCCGCAGATTTTACTCTTGAAATATCAGGCTTACTTCCTGTATTTACTGGAACATCGGCCTCGTTGCCTGAAAACATTTTCTTTAATGAATCTAACATTTTTTTAAGCTAAAAGCTGAAAGACTAAAGGTTAAAGCGAAAAGTAAAGCGCTTAAAATGGCTTTGGTCTTTCGGCTTTAAACTTTCAGCTTATCTACATCCAATCGTTATTTAAAATATCTTTAATGTGGTAAGTGGTTATAATACTTGCTCCAGCTCTGGCAAAGGCATGCATGGTTTCCATTACCACTTTCTGCTCATCAATCCATCCACGTTCTGCAGCAGCTTTCACCATCGAATATTCTCCTGAAACATTATAAACCGCAACAGGCAAGTTTGTATCCTGTTTCAAACGTTGAATAATATCCAGATAAGCCAAACCCGGTTTTACCATCAAAACATCTGCTCCCTCCTGCTCGTCTAGTTGTGCTTCACGCAGAGCTTCCAGAGGATTTCTGAAATCCATTTGGTATGCTTTTCTATCACCTTTGCTTGGCGCACAATCTGCAGCTTCCCTAAATGGACCATAGTAAGCCGATGCAAACTTTGTAGCATGACTCATAATGGCTGCATTTACAAAACCATTATCATCCAAAAGATTACGCATCGCTTCAATTCTCCCGTCCATCATATCCGATGGTGCAAACATATCGGCTCCTGCTTGCGCATGCGTTAAAGCCATTTTTGCAATCACATCAACCGTTTTATCGTTTTGAACATAATCGTTCTCCATAATTCCACAGTGACCGTGAGTGGTATAAGAACAAACGCAAACATCAGTGATCACATATAAATCTTCTCCGAATTGTTTTTTTAACTCGCGAACGGCAGTTGGAACCAGTGAATGATCATGATAGGCTGATTTTGCATCAGCAGATTTTTCGTCGCCTACGCCAAAGAGCATGATTTTATTCAAGCCTTTTTTCATTCCCGATTCTACGTCCTTCACCAAAGTATCAACCGAATAATGGTTCACTCCCGGCATGGCATCAATCGCATGTGTCACATTTGTTCCTGGCACAACAAAATACGGGTACACAAACATATCTTTCGATAGTCGGGTTTCGGCTACCATCTCTCTAACCAACGGGTTTTTCCTTAATCTTCTCGGACGGTGTAACATTTTATTAGTATCAAGTATTTAGTATCAAGCTCGCCTGCCGCTTAGGCTGGTATCAAGACTTGGGTATTGTATTATTACGAGCATTTTTAGTTTTTACGGTCGTCATTGCAACGCAGGCAAGCAATCCTAATGCGTTTGCAATGAAGATCTTTCGTAGTAAGATTGCTTCGTGCCTCGCAATGACGATGCGGTCTTGCTTTTCGCTTTAGTCTTTCAGCTTTAGTCTTTCAGCATCCAAACCCCTACCTTGAACCTTTAAACCCTCAACCTCTATTTAATTTCTATTCCAAAAACCGCTTCTGCCAAGCCAATTTCATCAGGCGAATATGGCAAAGCATACTTTACGCCCATTTCGTCAAACTTCTTGCCTGTAGAATTTCCAATTGCAATAACCTGCTGACCAGGTTCCAATAAATTATCAGCGAAATAAGCATCTACATTTGATGGACTGGTAAAAATTAAAACATCAGCATAACTCTGATCGATATTTTCTTCGATTACCGTTTCGTATATTGGCAAGTCGATAATTTTTGCATCAGCAGGTAAAGATTTCTGAATGGATTGTAAAGAATCCTGCGCCCTTGGAAATAGAACATTGTTTCCAGAAACCAGTTTCGCAAAATCTTCTGCAACTTCAGAAATATCGCCGCTTGCACCAACGAAATCTGCAAAATGATTAAATTTGCGTAAAGCATCTTCAGAACCTCTTCCCACTACGCCAAATTGTGTTTTCTTTGGCAATTGCGGTTTTAAATTGAAGAAATACTCCACACTATTTCTACTACTGAAGAAAATCCAATCGATATTTTTTAATATAAACTGGTCTAAAACGGTAACGATAGGAAACGTACGGATTAACGAACGACCCTCAATTTCTATATTGTTATTTTCTAACGCTTTGCGGAAATAACTGTGCTCACCAATTTCACGGGAGATGAAAACCTTTGTAGGCTTTTTTCTTTCCTTTGAAAATTTAGCCACGATTTTCTCTGCTAAACCATCTGTTGTTTCAGAACGTAAGAATAAACGCTCAGGAAAATCATCGGCAGTTTCCGCTTTCGAAGTCCACACTTCGTAGGCGCCATCTTCTTTTTTGCAATAGCAACCCAAAGGCATGTGGCAGCCACCTTCAAAAATATTAAGCACTTTCCGTTCTACACCAACCTCTTCTGCTGTCGCAGGATCATGCAATTTTTGAAGTGCATCGAAGAGCTCAGTATCATTCTCCCTGATTTGAATAGCCAAAGCACCTTGAGCAGGAGCAGGAACAAATTCTGTCGGCTCCAATTCTTCAACGTGAAATTCACTAACATCTAAGCCTAAGCGTTTAATACCTGCTTTCGCCAACATAATAGCATCGTAATCTTCATCTCTGAGTTTCTGAATGCGGGTTGGAACGTTTCCACGTAAATCTTCGATTTCCAAATCAGAGCGTAAACCCAAAAGTTGCGCTTTTCTTCTGTTTGATGAAGTACCCACCATTGCGCCTTTTTTCAGAGACAATTTTTGAGAAACATCAACACAGTCTTTTAAAATCAAAAGATATTCGGTTGCTTCTTCGCGTGGCGGAATTGCAGCAATGGTTAAGCCAGCAGGATGGTTGGTTGGTAAATCTTTAAGGCAATGTACCGCCAAATCGATTGTTCCGCCCAAAAGTTCTTCTTCCAGTTCTTTGGTAAAAAACCCTTTGCCTTCTAATTTATCCAGACGTAAATTCAGAATTTTATCGCCCTGCGTTTTAATAACTTTGATTTCTGCTTCAATACCGATTGTTTCTAACTCACTTTGGATGTGATTAGCCTGCCACAATGCAAGTTCGCTACCGCGTGTTCCGATGATTAATTTCTTCACTATAAACTTTTAATGAACTGCAAATTTAACGTTAATTTGCTTTATACCATGAATTGTTTAAAAATGAGACAGTGCCGTTACAGAGCAAATGTTTTGTGGGTTTTTACTGACAAATTAAAAATCAAACGGATTGTTATCAGCACAAATTTCCCTCAATAAACCCTTGACTGCGGCAGGCAGGCGGTAGTAGTGGGAAGCCCGCATTCCAATAATTCATTGGAAGAGGACTTGTAACGAATAACGGGGCTGGTTTTGCTGATTAGTACTGCCTTACATTTTCAAATATTTTAATAAAATTAAATCATGGTGTGGAATTTGTACACAAGGCACATCATAACAACACACACAAAGAAAAATAGAATTATGAAACCTGCATAAGCAAACAAAAGCTAAATAAAAAAAGCTTATGCAAGCTTCATTACAATTAAAAACACTAAAGATTATGAAAAAGTTAATAGCAGTTGCACTAGTTGCATTTTTAGGCCTTTCATCGGCAATGGCTCAGCAAACAGATTTACGCAGGAAAATTAGCGTAAGCGGAACTTCTGAAACAGAGGTTACTCCAGACATCATTTACATTGGGATTTCGTTGAAGGAATATTTGAACGGAAAAAAGAAAGTAGACATTACTGAATTAGAAAAACAACTTTTTGCTGCTGTACAGAAAGCAGGAATTGCAAAAGAAAATTTGACCATTAGCAACCTGAGCAGCTGGAATTATGCTACGGAGAAAAAGAAAAATCCTGATTTTTTAGCGAGCAAACAATATCGTTTAAAAGTAAGTGACCTTAATAAATTCGACGCCATTTTAGAGGCTATTGATCCAAAAGGAATTGCCAATACTAACATTGAAAGCTATGATTATTCGAAAATTGAAAGCCTTAAGAAAGATTTAAAAATTAAGGCATTATTAGCCGCAAAAGAAAAGGCAGCTTATATGGTTGAGGCCATGGGCGATAAATTAGGTAGTGCTATAGAGATACAGGATGGCGGCGACAATATTATACAACCTGTTTACAGAAATTATATGATGAAATCTGCAATGGCTGAATCTGCAGACGCAGCACCAGAAATCGACTTCAAGAAGATTAAACTAAATTTCACTGTGAATGTAGTCTTCGAGATTAAATAATCCGTTTTAGCACTAAGATATTCGCATCTTAAAACCTACCAAGAACATTTTGGTAGGTTTTTTGTTACGTACACATTGAAACACTAAAAAAATAGAAATTATGAAAAAATTCATTTACACACTAGCACTTATTTTCTCTTTAGGTATCAGCTTCAACTCCGTTCAAGCGGCTAACAAACCTGCAAAAAACCCTACAGAATTAACTGCTGAACAATCTGCACAGTTAGAAAGAATTAAAACTCGTGTTGAAGAAATTAGAGATATGGATAAATCTAATTTAACAAGAGCAGAACGTAAGGCATTACGTAGCGAATTGAGAGAATTGAAAGGTCAGGCCCGTGCAGTTTCTGGTGGCGTTTATCTTTCAGTTGGTGCAATTATCATCATCATCTTATTATTGATTTTGATTCTATAATCAGAAAAACAATTACATCTATCTATAAAAAACGAAAAGCTTTGCAGTGATGCAAAGCTTTTTTTTATGCCTACTTATTTTCCGTCATTGCGAGGTACGAAGCAATCTAACAGCAAAAGACATTGCTTCGTACCTCGCAATGACGACTTGTGGAAATCTAATCAATCATATCGAAGCCTGTGTATTTTACCAGTGCTTCCGGAATTCTAATTCCGTTTTCCGTTTGATAATTTTCTAAAATTGAAGCTACGATTCTAGGCAATGCCAATGCGCTTCCATTTAACGTATGTGCCAATTGTGCTTTGCCCTCTTTCCCTTTAAAACGAAGTTTTAAACGGTTGGCCTGATAAGTTTCGAAGTTTGATACTGAAGAAACCTCTAACCAACGCTCTTGTGCGGCACTCCACACTTCCATATCGTAAGTCATGGCCGATGTGAATCCCATGTCTCCTCCACATAAACGCAAAACGCGGTAATGCAAGCCAAGCTCCTGCAACAAAGACTGTACATAGTTGCTCATGTCTTCCAGCGTTTCGTAAGATTTTTCAGGATGTGTAATCTGAACCACCTCAACTTTATCAAACTGATGCAAACGATTTAAACCACGAACATGCGCTCCATAAGAACCAGCCTCTCTACGAAAGCAGGGTGTGTAAGCTGTGTTTTTGATCGGCAGGTCTTCTTCCTTAATAATTACATCGCGGTATAAATTGGTAACCGGAACTTCTGCCGTAGGAATCAGGTATAAATCATCAACAGTTGAATGATACATTTGTCCTTCTTTATCGGGTAACTGACCAGTACCAAAACCAGATGCAGCATTTACCAAATGAGGCACCTGCATTTCTTTGTAACCCGCAGCAGTTGCATGATCTAAAAAGAAATTAATCAAAGCACGTTGTAACCTCGCTCCTTTTCCTTTGTAAACCGGAAAACCTGCACCCGTAATTTTAACCCCTAATTCAAAATCGATGATATCGTATTTAGCCGCCAGTTCCCAATGTGGTAACGCTTTAGTTGGCAATTCTGCTGGTGCGCCATGCTCATAAACTACCTCATTTTCTTCGGCAGTTGAGCCCGTTGGCACTAAATGGTAAGGTAAATTCGGCAACTGAACAACTGCATTAAACTGAGCAGTTTCCAGCTCGTTCAATTTTTCGGTCAGGTTTTTAATATTCTCCTTATGAGAAGTGGTTTGGGCTTTAATAGCTTCTGCTTCATCCTTTTTACCAGTACGCATTAAATCGCCAATTTGTTTGGCTGCTGCATTTGCTTCTGCGGAAATTTGATCAAGCGAAGTTTGGGTAGCACGACGATCTTCATCAATTTTGATAATTTCATCTACCAACTCTGGTTGTTTAAAGTTACGTACACTCAAACGTTCTAAAACTTTCTCTCTATTTTCGCGGATATAGTTAACTTGCAGCATTATTTAATTTTTTTACAAAGATAGAAAGAGTTTTCAGTTTTCAGTTTGCAGTTTTAGATCATGCAACATCTTGATACTTGATACTTGATACTTGATACTATGGATGGCAAATTATTCCTCGTACCTACGCCGATTGGCAATTTGGAAGACATGACCTTTCGGGCAATTCGGATTTTAAAAGAGTGCGATTTAATTTTAGCAGAAGATACCCGCACAAGTGCACCCATGCTTAAACACTTTGGCATTGATAAACGGGTATTCTCCCACCATCAGCATAACGAACATAAGGCGACTTCGGAGATTATCAAATTTTTACAGGAAGGACAAAAAATTGCATTGATCTCGGATGCTGGAACGCCAGCTATCTCAGACCCAGGCTTTTTTCTTGTTCGCGAAGCGATAAAAAACGAAATTGATGTAGAGTGCTTGCCAGGTGCAACGGCGTTTGTGCCTGCCTTGGTAAATTCTGGCTTACCTGCTGAGGCCTTTTGTTTTGAAGGGTTTCTGCCCGTAAAAAAGGGCCGTCAAACAAAATTTAAAAAACTTGCCGAAGAAGATCGAACCATCATACTTTATGAAAGTCCACACCGCTTATTAAAAACCTTGGAAGAGTTTGCCCAGTACTTGGGGGCGGATAGACAGGCATCCGTAAGTAGAGAACTTACTAAAATGTTCGAAGAAACCGTTAGAGGCACATTATTAGAAATAAAATCACATTTCGAGAACAATACTTTAAAAGGAGAATTCGTAATTTGCATTGCCGGGAAAGACATGAGTAAAGATAAAAGAGCAAAGAACAAGGATAAATACGATGATGCCGAGTAGTGTCTTAAATTAACCACAATCAATTTAAATAACAATTATGATTAGCATAGATAGATTTTTAAGCGACGAACAAGACCCAAAAGCGGTTGAAAAAGTTATCGGAAAGCTTAATGACCTTTTAACCACAGGCGAAGAAATTTTATACCTCGCCGTGCAAAAAAAACCTGCTGTAAACTTGTTGCCAGATAGTATTGCAGTAACCAATAAACGCATTTTTTATTGCGAGCCAGGAAATTTAGGCCTAACCATGAACTTTAAAGATATTTCGCTTAAAAACATTAAAGAGGTTTCATTCAAGGAAGAATTGTTTGGTTCGAAATTTATTTGTGTGCCGCAAACTGGCGAAAACATCGTTACAGAGTTTATACCTAAAACGCAGGCCAGGAAGTTGTACCAAGCGGCAAATGAGCAGCTAGAGGATTATAAGGAATCTTTAAGACAGCAGAAATTGGAAGAAGATCGGGCAGCTGCACCTATTCAGCCAGCACCTCAACCTTTCGCAGATTTTACACCTATTGAATCTCATACTCCAGAACCTGAGCCTATTCAAATTGCGGAAGTAGTAGAAGAGCCGGAAGATGAGACTACATTAAAACTTCGTAAGCTGAAAACGCTTTATGATAAACACTTGATTACTCAGGAAGAATACGAAGCTAAAAAAGCAGCAATTTTAGATAGTTTTTAAATTCAGGAAATAGGGAATGGAGAATAGTCAATTAGACACAAGGTCGACCAACTAATCTATTTCCTATTTCTCATTTCCCTAAAAAATGAAAAAAAGCTATCTCTTAGCCATACTAAGCGCCTTTTTACTTTGGCTGGCCTGGCCACCTATGCCCTTTACAACTCCGCTGTTGCTTATTGCATTAGTGCCTTTATTTATTGCGCTTGATTCGATTTTTAATAGCGACCAAAAAAAGAAAGGCAAAAAAGTTTTTTTAACCGCAGGGCTTACTTTTCTAATTTGGAACACAGCCTCTATCTATTGGGTATATAATGCCATTAGTGCCTACAATGGTACCGCCGTTGCTATCCCTGTTTCCTTAATTCCTTACGGATTAGGGGCATTTTTAATGACTACCGCTTTCTGGCTTTTTTATCGCTTAAGTAGATATACCAATAAAGTGATTGCCTATTTAGGGCTGATCTCATTTTACATTGCACTCGAATATTTACAACAAACCTGGGATCTGGCTTTCCCATGGATGACTTTGGGAAATGGCCTGGCCGGTATGCACCAACTTGCGCAATGGTATGATTATACTGGCATTTATGGTGGTACATTATGGATTTTGCTAAGCAATATTTTGGCCTTCGAAGCTTACAAAAAATTCAATTCTACAACCGGATATGCGAAATTCAAACCAGCGGGTATTTGGGCTTTAGTAGTAATTGTTCCAGCTACATTTTCCATAGTAACATATTTCAACGCCGAACAACAAGGTACACCCAGCAATGTGGTAGTCGTTCAACCCAATATCGATCCTTACAAGAAATTAAGTGAAATTCCTCCTGCAGAGCAAATTCAGATATTGACTCATTTATCTGATTCCCTTGCACAACCGAATACCGAATATTTTATCTGGCCGGAAACTGCTGTGCCCATTTATGCAGATGAGGATCAGATCAGGATATATCCTGAAGTGATTACTTTACAGAACTTTTTAAGTAAGTATAGAAACGGCACTTTAATTACCGGAATGGAAACCGTAAAAATTTATGCGGATAAAAAGACAATATCCGCAAAACTTGACGAGCGTAGCGGGCGATATTACGATAATTTTAATACTGCAATGCAGTTGGAAAATTCAGCCAATGTTCAGTTTTACCATAAATCGAAACTTGTTCCAGGAGCAGAAAAAATGCCTTTTCCGAAAGTATTTTCATTTTTAGACGGTGTTTTTTCTGAATTAGGCGGAAGTGTTAGTGGATGGGGCTGGCAAGAAAAGCCCAGTGTTTTATATGCACAAAGTGGCATTGGCGCCGCACCTGTAGTGTGTTATGAAAGCCTATGGGGCGATTGGATAGGACACCAAGTTAAAGATGGCGCACAATTTATTGCCATTATTACCAACGATGGCTGGTGGGGAAATACATCGGGCAAAGATCAGCATGAAATGTATGCCAAACTACGGGCCATCGAAAACCGCAGAGACATAGCCCGATCGGCAAACACTGGTATCTCTTGCTTTATCAACCAGCGTGGCGACATTACTCAAAGTACAAAATGGTGGACAAGAACTGCCCTAAAAGCTGATATCAACCTGAATGATGAACTGACATTTTACACCAGAAATGGCGACATCATTGCAAAAGTGCTTTGTATATTAGCTTTAATCCTGGCGCTGATTATTCCTTATAAAAAGTGGGTTAAAAAGTAATTCTATGCTGAAACAACAATATGAACTCGTTTTGTTTTCCAGAGAAACCATTTTAGATTACATTAAAACCATATCTCATGAAGACTTCACTTGCGATAACAGTGCTTTTGGCAAAGGTTCTATTCGTAATTTGTTGGTTCACATTTGTGATACTTACTCCTCATGGATTGTTGAGCGAGGACTAGGCTTACCATTAACTTATCCCGCTTTCGAAAATTACTCAACTTTGAATGATTGTATTGAATACTTCAACCGGATTAATCTTTCCATCGATCAATTTTTAAATCAGTTTGAAGGAAATTATCAAAAAGAGATTCAGATTTTTCGCAATGGCAAAACAACAAAGATTAGTGCCTTGCAATTGTTTACACACGTGATTACGCATGAGTTTCACCACAAAGGACAAATCATGTCGTTGAGCAGAATTTTGGGCTATACACCCGTTGATGCTGACATTATTCGCTAAAATTTAAAGAAATGCAATACCATAAAAATTATACCTGGTTTTTCCTTTTGATTGTTTTGATTTTAAACATCGCCCTTGATCAGATATCAAAATTCGTCGTTCGAAATGAGATTTCTGATTACGAACATATTGTGTTGATTAAAAATTTTTTCACCCTAACTAAAGTGGAGAACAGTGGGGCTTTCTTAAGTTTAGGCGACAATATGCCTTATATTTTTCGTCTCATCATTTTAACAGGTCTACCCGTCTTATTTTTAGGTTACGGCCTATATTATTTATTTTCAAAAAAGAATTTACCGAGCACCATGCAAATTGCGCTTTGCTTTTTAATTGGCGGTGGAATGGGTAATTTGTACGACCGGATTGTTCACGGTTCCGTTACTGATTTCATGCACATGGATTTTCAAATCTTCCAAACCGGTGTTTTTAATATTGCCGATATATCAATCATGATTGGCGTCGGCATCTTACTCATCCAATCATTAAGAATGAAGGCAACACCTACAGTGGATCCATCTAACGTAGAAAAAGAAGATTAAAACTTTATCAAATGTTAACGAAATAATTGCGTTTGCTATACAAACATTAGGTTATATTTATTGTTAGAAATCTTATCTCAAAAAAAATAATTCAACATGAAAAGAAATGCAACAGCCGTATGGCAAGGCTCTATTAAAGAAGGTGCCGGTAAACTGACCACACAAAGCACTACATTAAATGACACACAATACTCTTTCAATTCTCGTTTTGCAGAAGGAGTTGGTACCAACCCTGAAGAATTAATTGCCGCTGCGCATGCCGGATGTTTTACCATGAAGCTTTCTGCTAACTTAGCTGAAGCAGGTTTTACCGCCACTAAATTGGAAACGAAATGTGAAATTAACTTAGATCCTTCAAAGGGAGAAATTGTAGAATCGCATTTGACTTTAACTGCGGAGGTTCCAGATCTTACTCAAGAAAAATTCGATGAATTAGTAGCTGATGCAGAGAAAAATTGCCCGATTTCAAAATTATTAAATACTTCGATTACTGTTGACGCAACGTTAGCATAACTCAAAAAAAGCTTGTTGATTATTGGTCAACAAGCTTTTTAATATCCTCAAACCTACTAGATTTGGTGTTTACCTACAATTGGCATCCGCCTACCCATACCGAAGGCTTTAGGCGAAACTCTTAAAATTGGAGGAGTTTGATAACGCTTGAACTCAGCTACGTTAACCATTTTAATTATCTTTTTTACAAGTTCTTCATCAAAACCTTGCTCAATAATTGCTCTTGATCCTTTCTTTTTTTCAATATGCTGATATAAGATGCGATCGAGCGTGTCGTAGTCGGGTAATGAATCAGAATCTTTTTGATCTGGCCTCAACTCTGCCGAAGGTGGCTTAACAATTGTGTTTACTGGTATAATTTCTTTTTCTTTATTAATGTATCTCGCCAGTTCAAAAACCTGGGTTTTATATACATCGCCAATTACCCCAATTGCTCCACACATATCGCCGTACAAAGTGCCATAACCAACAGCGCACTCACTTTTATTGGATGTATTGAGTAAAATATAGCCAAATTTGTTACTCATGGCCATATTTATTACCCCACGAATACGGGCTTGGATATTTTCTTCTGTCAAATTGAAAGGCAGACCTTCAAAAGCTGGTGCTAAAATGTGATCAAAAGCTTCCGCTACTTCCTTTATCGCAATAATTTCATGCTGGCATCCAATATTTTTTA
Source organism: Pedobacter sp. AC163 (assembly GCF_979258665.1). Lineage (NCBI taxonomy): Bacteria > Pseudomonadati > Bacteroidota > Sphingobacteriia > Sphingobacteriales > Sphingobacteriaceae > Pedobacter > Pedobacter sp. AC163. Next base: position 2,452,337 of record NZ_OZ409872.1, read on the forward strand.
CCAAATCTAAAGCATCCTGAATGGAGTGATCTGAAGAAAACTTAGAAGGCATTAAAACCGACATTACATTTTCAGCACCCAAAGCACGACACGCCAGCGCACACACCACTGCAGAATCAATGCCGCCTGACAATCCTAAAACCGCCTTTTTAAAGCCAGATTTTTCAAAATAATCTTTAATGCCCAGGATTAATGCATCATGAATTTGCTCTATATCGGTTAACCGTTCGGGCTGTGGGTATTTATTTTTAACATTTTCAATTTCATCTAAATCAAATACCTGAAGGTCTTCTTCAAAATATTTCATTTCAGCTTTCATGGCGCCATCGGCATCAAAAACGAGCGAGCCGCCATCGAATATAATTTCCGTTTGTGCTCCCACCTGGTTCACATAGAAAACCGGCAAATTGTACTTCTTTGCATTATCGGCCAAAACTTTAATCCGCTCATCATCATGCGTATAAGAAAAAGGGGAAGCCGCAATATTGATCATTAAATCGGGTTGCTCCTTAATCAGTTCATCCATCGGGTTTGAAACATATAATGGGTTATCATTAATGTTCCACAAATCCTCACAAATGGTAAGCGCAATCTTTTTTCCTTTGAAATCAATACACTTGAAGCTTGAAGCAGGTTCGAAATAACGGTATTCATCAAATACATCATAAGTGGGCAGCAACGCTTTCTTTGTTATGGCTTTTACTTTACCATTTTCGATAAAATAAGCCGCATTGAATAAATCCTTACCATCGAGAATATCGTTTTTAACCGGCAAGCCAATAATACAAGCAATATCCACACAGCTTTTTGCAATTTTTTGAGCCGCATCTTCGCAAAGGGCTATAAACTCATCAAACTCCAGATAATCTCTCGGTGGATAACCACAAACAGCCAACTCTGCAAAAACAACCAGATCAGCACCTTTACTTTTTGCAAGCTGAATGTGCTCTACGATCTTGTTCGTATTATTTTCGAAATTACCAATGTGGTAGTTGAGTTGGGCCAGCGCTATTTTCATTTTGAAGAATTAAGTATCGAATATTAAGAAAAATGTAAAATGCAAATTAAAAAAATACACCAAAATTAAGTGCAAGATAATGGTTTCTCACATCGCGGTTTTTATCAGTTGTGATATTAGTAAAACCATTATTATAGGTTAAACCAGCCAAAATACTTGCGTTACCAGAAATATCGAATTCACCTCCAGCTCCGAGTATTAAACCCGCCCGATAGAATTTCGTAAAATCTGATATTTTTTGATTATCGCCAACAGTACTAGCACCACTTACTGCATCTTGCTTAGCGCTAATGTTAAATCCGTTCGATAAACCAAATTGTCCATACCAACGTTTGCCATCAGCTTTTAGCGTTTTAAGCTTCACCGTTAACGGCAACTCAATATATTGCATCTTATATTTCAAATCGTAAGCCACAGGAATACTACTATTTGCATTTGCATAATAAGGTGAAACGTTTACCTCAGTACTTTTTCCGTTGATAGTTGTAATGGTTAAACCAGTTGAAAAACTGTAGTTCGGGGCAAAATTAAAATCTCCTATTAATCCATAAGAAAACCCAAGTGCAACGCTGTTTGTTTTTCCAGGTTCAGGTTTTATCCAACCGATAGTTGGTGTAGCGGTTAGGCCTAATCTGAAACCATAATTGGTTAATCGAGAATTTTGAGCATAGGAGACAAAACCCAAAAAAGATAAAATTAAAATAGTCGTTATTTTTTTCATGCTTAATGTGATTATATTTGTTGTACATGATGTATAACGTAAAACACAGGCAAATTTATCTAATTTTTCTTTTTGCTGCCGCATTTATTTCTTGCAAACAAAGCAAACGCCCTGATGTAAGCAACATTAAGCTCGATATAAAAATTGAACGATTTGATAAAGAATTGTTTGCCTCGAAAGATAAAAATGTAACCGCTACCAATACCTTTCTTTCAAAAAAGTATGGTTTTTTTTATGATGATTATATTCATAAAATGATCGGCTCTCCTGATTACAGCAATGACGAAATATTGAATACCTTATTTAATGATAAAGCTTACAGTGATTTAACAAAGGAAGTTGATAGTGTTTACCCTAATTTAAAAGTTCAGGAAGCAGGTTTAACAGAAACTTTTAAATACATCAAATACTATTACCCGAAGGCCAAAGTGCCAAAAATAATTTCATTTGTTTCGGGTTTTGCTTATCAGATGCCCGTTGGAGACAATTATTTGGGTATAGGTTTAGATATGTTTTTAGGTAAAGACAGCAAATTTTATGGTGCCATAGTCCAAAGTGTTCCTTTATACCTATCGCGAAGATTTACTCCCGAATATATTGTACCCCGGGTAGCAGAAACCTATGCTCACGAGGACTTGTTTCCAGAACCAGATGAAAACCGGACGTTATTATCCAAAATGATCTTCCAGGGAAAAATTCTTTACTTTCTGGATCAGGTATTACCGGAAGATATGCCAGACTCTACCAAAATTGGCTACACACAGCAACAATTACAATGGACCCAAGATTTTGAAGGTGATATTTGGGCTTACTTTTTGGAAAACAACTTCCTTTATGAAACCGACTACCACAAAATCCAGGTTTTCCTTTCTGAAGGACCATTTACACCTGCATTGGGCGACCAAAAGTCGGCACCAAAATTAGGCGTATGGACAGGCTGGCAAATTGTGAGAAAGTACATGGCCGAAAATCCGAAAGTAACGCTACAGCAACTCATGGCAGATAACGATGCGCAAAAAATTCTCAATCAATCTAAATATAAACCGAAACAGAAGTAAACGTTGGCAATTAGAAAGACTCAGGCAACAAACAAATTAGCCGGTTCTTCAGTTTAAACATCAAGTATTTGTAAATGAGAGTAGGTATCGTATTATCAGGAGGAGGAATTAGAGGGATAGCGCACCTTGGCATTCTTAAGGCATTTAAGAATTTGGGAATTACCTTCAGCCACATCAGCGGAACAAGTGCGGGAGCAATTGCAGGCGCTTTTTTTGCAGCTGGAATTGATCCGGAAGAAGGACTAAGCATTTTCTTAAAAACTAAACTCTGGCGCTTTATTCGCCCGGCCGTTGGCTCACTGGGTTTGATAAATATCGAAAATACCGCACACATACTTAGAGAATATTTCCCTGAAGATAGCATCGAAAAACTGAAAATACCACTTACAATTGCGGCTGTAAATTTTAGCGAAGGTCGGTTGGTATATTTTACCAAAGGACCGCTGATCAGGGCCATACAGGCATCAAGTTGTATTCCTGGTATTTTTAAACCTATAATGATTGATGGGCAAATGTACGTTGATGGAGGAATTCTAAATAACTTCCCAGTCGAGCCTTTAATGGAAGAATGCGATTTCATTATTGGTTCATCTTGCAATCATTTAAAACCTGTAGATAAAATTACAGGCATTACCAATTTAATGGGACGAGCAGGAATCATGTCGATAAACCATGATATGGAGCGTAAAGCTAAGTTCTGTAATGTGATGATTGAACCAAAAGGTTTAGGTGCTATCAGTACTTTCGATATGAAACGGGCGGAAGATATTTATTGGCTGGCACACGAAGAGGCTTTGATTACCATTAAAAATACGCCAGAAATTAGGGAACTTATCACGCCAGTCCGCTAAAGGGGAATTTGCCTAGTCAGAAGTAAGGCAGGATGTAGGATTTTATAACCACTAAGAAGATTTTTCCACTTTAAAAGGAAACCGAATTATAATATTATTTACCTTCTTGGATTTCCATCATGCTTTTTAAAGCCCCCTTCAGGGGGTTTGGGGGGTTAGGCTAACCAATCTTTCCCCATCTAAAACCGGAATAGCTTTACAAACATTTAACTGCAAACAGAACACTACATCATCCTCAATATTTAATTGCGCTAAACGATTGCTGTGAGAAGATTTATGTAGGTATTTCCTTAAATCGTCTTTTGCAAGCAGGTATAGATCTTCAGCTGCAACGCTGGAATCATCGAAATGTTCGAAATTTTTGCGCAATTGATTTACAACTGCACCGGCAAACAAGGTATCTTCCAAATTAAATTGGTCTTTCCATCCAGCGCAAAGCAGCAATACGTTCTTATCCTGACTTGCCAGATAATTACAAAGCGAATCTAAGTTTAAGAATGAACCGATCACCACCTGATAAGCCCGTTTATTGGCCAAATGCAATGCCTTAGTTCCGTTTGTGGTAGTAAGAACAATTGTTTTTCCTGCAACTTTTTCTTTGGTATAAGAAAATGGCGAATTCCCAAAATCGTAACCCACCACAACTTCCCCATTCCGCTCCGCAGCCAATAAATAATTTTTATCGCTGTAATTTAAGCAATCTTCCACATTGGCAACCGGAATAATGGCTTCAGCACCATTTTCAATTCCGTAGGTGATGGACGAGGTAGCCCTTAAAATATCAATAACAACCACAATACTTTGCTCAATATCATATAGATCGATCAAAGCAGGGGTTAAACAAACTTCTATTTTTTTTGACATTTCTTAGATTTGAGTACTGAGATTTAAGATGTGAGACCAAGAACAAACGAACTCAAATCTCACATCTATTGTCTCAAAATCTTATTTATAAAATGGAAACTTAACTACTTTAGCCTTAATTGGCGTATTGCGGATGTTGATAAAAACTTCCGTTCCTTCTTTCGAAAATTCTTTAGCTACATAGCCCATACCAATTGCTTTCTGTAACGAAGGTGCCTGCGTACCAGAAGTTACCTTACCAATAATATTTCCATCAGCATCAGCAATTTCATAATCATGGCGAGGAATTCCCCTGTCAATCATTTCAAAACCCACTAATTTCTTTTGAATACCGGCTTCTTTTTGTGCTTGTAGCGCATCAGAGTTGGTAAAAGGTTTTGAAAATTTGGTAATCCAGCCTAAACCAGCTTCAATTGGAGAAGTAGTATCATCAATATCATTTCCATACAAACAGAAACCCATTTCTAAACGCAACGTATCACGGGCACCTAAGCCTATTGGCTTGATATTATAAGCTGCACCGACTTCGAAAATTGCATCCCAGATTTTATCTGCGTGCTCGTTATCAAAATAAATTTCAAATCCTCCTGCACCAGTATAACCCGTAGCCGAAATAACCACATTATCAACGCCTGCAAATGTTCCCTTAACGAAGGTATAATACTCCATTGAAGCCAGATTAACATCTGTTAAACTTTGCAAAGCATCAGCTGCTTTTGGCCCTTGAATTGCCAATAAAGAGGTTTTATCAGAAATGTTGTGCATCTCCACATCGTGATTGTTAAACTGTTTAATCCAGTTCCAATCCTTTTCAATGTTCGATGCATTAACAACCAACATATAGGTTTTTTCATCTATACGGTAAACCAAAAGATCATCAACAATTCCCCCATCTTGATTAGGTAAACACGAATATTGAACTTTGCCATCATATAATTTTGAGGCATCGTTACTGGTTACGCGTTGAATTAAATCTAAAGCATTTTCACCTTTCAATATAAATTCACCCATGTGGCTCACATCAAAAACACCTACACTATTACGCACCGTTGCATGTTCAGCGTTTATACCCTCGTAAGTAACAGGCATATTATAACCTGCAAATGGAACCATTTTAGCGCCTAAAGCGATGTGTTTTTCTGTTAATGCGGTGTTTCTCATGAGTAAATTTTAGTTGCGCAAAAGTAATAAGAAAACCGGAATGTTTTAGCCTTAAATTTTTGGCTTTTTAATTGAATATGGAAAAGAATGCAAGCATTTCATCGCCTTTTCAGTCCTGCTTTCCGCTTTACTTACCCGATAAAAAATCGGGTTTCGTGTTCGCTCCAATCAGGTTTACATCACCTAATTTCTGCTTAAAACTTAAGTTGTAATAAAGGTAGCGAGTTGATTAGTTAAAGCAGTTGCAGAATATGTAAATTAGAAAATCAAATCACAAACCGAATAAACAGACAATGGCAACAGAAATCATAAGCACCACGCCAGAATCAGAAATTGTAAGCACAAGAAACTTCGATGCTCCTCGAGAACTGGTTTATAAAGCCTGGGCAGATCCAGCACATTTAAAAAACTGGTGGGGACCTAAGGGTTTCACCAATACCTTCAATATTTTCGACTTTCGCGTAGGAGGCAGATGGAGCTTTATTATGCACGGGCCCGATAAGGGGAATTATCCTAACGAATGTGAATTTACAAAAATTGAAGCACCTTCGTTAATAGCCTGGAAAAGACATTCAAAACCTCACTTTCAAGTTTTGGCCACTTTTGATGAAATCACCGAAAACGAAACGCAGGTTGTTTTCAAAATGCTATTCAATTCTCCAGACGAGTGTAATAAACTCAAGCCCTTCGTAGTGGATAAAAATGAAGAAAATTTCGATCGATTGGAAATAGAATTGAATAAGATGAAATAATGAAAACCAGGATGGGCGGCTCAATTTATACTAAATTACAGCCGTTTGTTAAGCACTAATTAATTCCTCGTAAATCTCCAGCATTTTACCGGCAATCAATTTTATACCGTGATCATTTTCTACTGTTCTTCTTGCATTCTCTCCTATTTCCATCCAGCGCTTCGGATTTATGATACATTGCAAAATATAGCGGTAAAATTCGTCGGCAGAATCTGCTATTAAAATATCGTGTCCGTGCCGGCAATTAATTCCTTCAGCTGCAGTAGTGGTAGCGATAATGCATTTCTTCATTGCCATGCCTTCAATAATTTTTACCCGCATGCCAGTGCCAGAAATAAGTGGCACAATCATAATCGCTTTCGAATTCATAAATTCAATCGCATCAAAAACTTCTCCCTCAACAATTAAGTTATCAGAATCATATTCAAAAAAATGTTTCTGCATGTTTTTGCCCGCGATGTAGAAACGAAGGTCTTTATTCAATTTTTCAATATCTGGCCAAATGTCATCGAGAAACCACTCCAACCCTTCCTGATTTGGACGCCAGTCCATCGCCCCCAGATGAAATAGCGTAGGGAAACTCGTTTTCGTTTTATCAACTTTATACTTTTCTAAATCAATGGCTACTGGAAAAACCGTCATCGGCACTTCACAACCAAACCTGATAATACTTTGCCTGTCGGGTTCGCTAATGGCAAATATTTGATGGAATCGGTTAATTTGATCGGTTTCATAAGCTTTTAACCGTTGAGCTAAAAAAGCTAAATACTTTCTCCTAATTAGAAAACTTTCTGAGTGAGACAGTCGTTCCCACATTGTAAATTCGATATTATGGGCCCGGTAAATGAGCTTAGCATTGCTATTTGCTTTTACAACATCCAGGTAAGGCACTACAAATAATCCTTCGAACTGGATGACATCGAAGACATTTTCCCGCAGAATATTTTCGAGTTGCCGTGCTGCATCCTCACTAAAATACCTGGAAACGTTATACGATTCATTAGTGAAAATGTTGAAAAAAGCTGACCATACATTTACTTCGGTGTCGAGATCTACAGTATGATACTTGATCTTTTCGAAAATCGGATCGTAAATATCTTCCATATCAATCCGCCCTTTCATAGGGTTCAAACTAAACAAAGTAATGTCTGCACCAAGTTGCAGCAGGCCTTTCATGGTATTATAAACCACAATTGGATAACCACTATTTGGCGGGAAGGGAATCCGCTTAGTAATTAACAGAATTTTCACAATGTTGTGAATTTAACTAATTAAAGCGATTTTTTTAAAAAATTTATTAGTCGCGTAAGTCAACGAATTTTTTGTTCAATGCATCGAGTTTTCTTACTCTTCCTATATTATTCTGGTACACGCTAAATTTACCTTCCGACTCTGCCCTAACATCATCATAAGTTGGATTGATTATCCAGTTGCCTTTTGCATCTACAATGCCATATTTATTGTTTTTTGAATCTTTAGCTACAAAATAGCCTTCATTAAACCATTCCCGATCATCTTTATGGAGCTTTAAAGTCACTTTTTTAGTCACACTTTCTGGCTTACTATCTTCTACATAGATGATAATATGATCTACAGGGCCAGCATAAAAAGTTTTAGCAAATGTTTTTTTATCAGATTGAGCAGGTTTTTTCAAAAGGTTTTTGGCTAAATAAGCATCAACCTCTTGCTTTGATTTCAATTCTTTATTATCAATTAAATCAACCGCTTTTTGGTAAGTGGGCAAAGTCTTTTTTAACCATTCTATCATTTCTATAGAAGGAACTGAATAGCTTGTTCTTCCAGAATTTTTCAACATTTCACCATTTTTATAAAAGCCATGTGTTTCGCCAATCCGCTTATCCATAACTTGCGGATAGCTTATTTTCACCTCTCCATTTTGGTTGCCTTGCCATTCAATTCGCCCACCATCTACTTCGGCTATTTTGTTAACACTATCCAATCGGTAACCTCTAAACCCTTTATGTTTAAACTTAACATCAAAATCTACAGCACGAATGGGTTTATCAACAGGAATTAAAAACTCGTTATATTTAAATCCATTGGCATCTTGCCCATTGCGTTCTTTTATTTTGGTAGTATCTAATGTTTTATAATTTCCATTCACCGCTAATGTTGTTCCATCCCAAAAATGTATTGTACTTGGAATAAATGAAGGGGCATTCGCAATTATCGCATTGTCTCCAATCTCTAAACCTAATAAATTATTCAAATCCATAACATCTACAGAAAGTTTTACTAAGTTATTTGGCTTAACAACCTCAGCATCAATATTTTCATCCTTTTTAATGAAAGATACAAATTCATCAACAGTAAGGTATTTTATGTAATCGGATGTAAAGTTATACTGGTTATTTTCGTCAAATGCTTCCTTTGGTGATAAACTAGAAGGTTTAACTTCTAAGCTTGTGATATCAATAATATTTTCAGTTTCATCGATGTGAGCCTGTAGCTCATCTCTTGTCTTTTGTAAATCGTTATCAATGTTGCATGCGCAGAGAAGGGTAAAGAACCAACACATTAGTGTGAATAATTTTACCTTCTTAAAGTGATTTGTTTGAGAGAGCGACATAAATTTTGTTTTTGATAATGATCTGATTTATCAGGCAAGATAAAAATCAATTTTAATAAAGCGAATTATATTGCTTTTGAAAACAAATCGAGTTGAGGATCGCTCACATTGAAAGTTTTCCGATGGAAAGGAGATAAACCAATCTCAATGACTGCTTTACGGTGGGCAATGGTTGGGTAACCTTTGTTTGATAGCCAGTTATAATGTGGAAAATCGATGTGAAGGTTGCTCATGTATTCATCTCGATGGGTTTTTGCCAGAATGGAAGCTGCAGCAATGTTCAAATACTTTCCATCACCCTTTATAATGCAGCTGTGTGGAATTTCCGGATAAGCTTTAAACCGATTTCCATCGATAACAAGATAACCAGGTTGAGTGTGAAGCTTCTCAACTGCTCTATGCATCGCCAAAAAAGAAGCATTAAGAATGTTGATGCGATCAATTTCTTCATGATCACACGAAGCTACTGCCCAGGCCAAAGCTTCTCTTTCAATTATCGGCCGAAGTAAATTTCGCTGTTCGTGTGTTAATTGTTTCGAATCGTTTAAGCCATCCAACACATAACCCTTTGGTAAAATAACCGCCGCAGCAAACACTGGCCCTGCTAAACAGCCTCTTCCAGCTTCATCGCAACCGGCCTCTAAAAATTCTTCCTGATAACAAGCTAATAACATCCTGCAAATTTAATGAATAACGGATAAAACTTGTGAACTGGATAAGAAAGGGTTAAATTAGTTTTAAACAAATACTAAATCTATGCGCAACCTCACTTATTTCATCTCTCTTTTATTTGTTTTTAATTTTGCAAATGCGCAAGCAACTCGAAAGCGAAAGCTAACCATTGAAGAACTTGATGCAAAAATGGAAGCTAATGTAAAATGCTTAAAACGAGATGTTTATCCGGTTGACAAAAGAAGGCTAATGTTTCCCTTTAAAGATGCCGCAAAAATTTCATTCATTTCCTTTAGAGATACCACATCGGAATTTCGAAGTCAAATTCCTATAAAGAACAAGAAATTAGATAGAAGTTTAGTATTGGAAGAAAGGATACTCTCACAGATAGAGATCGACAAGTTATCAGATCTAATTTTTAACTATGGATATAGGTCTAGAAGTTTGCCTAGGCTAGTAAGAAATTTTAAATGCTACAATCCTCACAATGGTATTATCTTTTTTGATGACAAGAAAACTGTGAAAGATTACGTCGAAATATGTTTTGATTGTGAAAAATTTGTACCAAGCACTAACAAAATTAGTTTAGGTGAACTTTGCACTGAAAAATTTAGTCTTTTGAAAAAGCTATTTTTAAATAATAACATTAAAAAAACTTCTTCCGAAGATATTTATCCAGAATAGCTATGAGATACAACGAATATCTTGCCGCTCGTGTAGCAGAAAAATTGGAGCACCTTGCCGATGTTGAAGAAAAAGAAATGTTTGGCGGATTGGTGTTTATGGTAGATTCTAAAATGTGCATCGGTGTAATGAAAGAAAAATTGATGCTTAGGATAAATCCCGCAAGCTTGCAATTGCTGGATAATGAAGATGGATGGGAGCAAATGATGATGAGTAAAACCGTTATGAAGGGTTATATTTTAGTTTCAGAAGATGTACTAAATAGAGAAGAAGAACTAAAATTTTGGCTAAACTTAGCTTTGGATTTTAACCCTTTGGCTAAAGCATCAAAGAAAAAAAAATAGTGTTGGTTTTTTGAGTTGATTTAATCAACCAAACAATTATCGTATCAAATCTTTTTTAATCATTTTATTGGCAGTTTAGGCCTGTACAATGAGGCGGTGGTTCGTGTCTACGACACCATCATTTTATTCTTAAAAATTTAGACAGCCTCTAATTTAAGGTGCATATTTTTTTCTACAAGCATTGCTATTTAAACCTGATTGTAGCAGAAATACTTTTTGTTGCAGCAACCCTGAATATGCTGTCAATGCTGAGGCACGAAGTAACTGCAGCCGATGAAACAGATGCTTCGTGCCTCAGCATGACGGCAGTTTCAAAAAGATTGCAGCGAAAGCGGGGCTACAGGAACCTATTAGCACTGAAACTGCTTTTCAAAAAAAATCTAAACCGTTGTATTCTGCCCCTTCACATCAAAAGCGTCCCTCAAGCCTATCGCTAAAACATTGAAAGCATAAACGGTGAGCATAATCGCCAAACCAGGTAAAACTGCCAAATAAGCGGCATCCATAATGATGTAGCCATAATGCTCTTTAATCATGCTTCCCCAGCTTGGCATTGGCGGTTGCGCACCGAAGCCCAAGAAACTTAGTCCAGTTTCTAATAAAATAGCCGATGCAAAATTAGAAGAGGCAACAACCAAAATTGGTCCCGCAATATTAGGTAAAATGTGTTTAATGATGGTTCTTGAGGTACTAAAGCCTAAAGCTCTTGCGGCCTCTACAAACTCCACTTCTTTTAAAGCCATTACTTGCCCACGCACCAAACGGGCCACATCTACCCATGTAGATAAGCCAACGGCGATAAAAATTTGCCAAAAGCCTTTTCCAAGCGCAAATGAAATAGCGATAACCAACAACAGCGATGGTAATGACCATACTACATTCATAAACCAACTGATTGCAGCATCAGTTTTTCCACCAAAATAGCCTGCAATTGCACCTAAGCTTACTCCAATAAATAGCGAAATTAAAACGGCCATTAAGCCCACAGAAAGGGAAACACGAATTCCAAGAATCATCCGGCTTAATAAATCACGACCATAGATATCTGTACCCAGCCAATACGTTTTTTCGTAAACATTATAATGTTCGAATAATGTAGCCGGTGTACCAAGCTTAGAATATGGCGTACACCTGGGACAAAGTTCTCTTAAATTATACTTTATTTCTGGAGCTTTCTCCTCGTCGCCGATGTATGGCGTTATAAAGACATCATTATCTTCAATTCGATAAGACACAATTGGAATACTTGTAATACTCGACTTTTGTCCATTTAGCATTTTCCCGAAGAAACCAACCGCTGCGATATTTGGATTTTTATTGAGAATGATAAATTTAAAGGTACTTCCAGGCTTTTTCTTATTAAGGGGTAATATTTGCGTATTGGCGTCAGGTGTACTATCGGGCGTAATGATATAACCTAAAATACCCATCAATACCAAGAGTAAAATAAAAATGAGACCGCCAAAAGCGAGCTTATTTCTTTTAAACTTTAACCAGACTTTTTTAGATGGGCTATTATCCATTATTTAACCATTCTGCCTTTCCAATTGTACTTACCGCTGTTTCCGGCAATACCAATGTAAACGATGTAAAGTATATGCAAAACATTTAAAACTGGGATTAGCACGAGTAGTCTCCGCTTATTTGCGAAGCCGGTCACATCCCATAAAAATAATGTTTCTAAAATCATTTTAACTATCAATTGGTAAATTGTTATCGTTAAAAAGCTGGGAATAAATAATCCTGTAATGAAGTTTGCTAAAATACTCAAATTGAATACCCAAACGAAAACACCTAAAACGATGATGGTTTTATTTTTATAACGTGTGCTTTTCGAAGCCCACCTTTTCCGTTGTTGGATAAATGATTTTAAGTTTTCCTTCGCATGAGTATAAACGATAGCTGATCTGTTTTTTAGAAAGCCTATTTTATCTGGATACTTTGCAGCGATTTTATGCAACAAAAGTTCGTCATCGCCAGAGGCCAAATCATCGATTCCCTGAAAACCACCTACTTCATAAAATGTAGCTTTCTCATAAGCCAAGTTAGCCCCATTACACGTAGATGGCCTATTATTCCCGATTGTGGATGCTCCTAAGCCAATTAGATATAGAAATTCTAAGGATTGTAACCGCTCAAAATAAGTTTTCTCTTCAAAATAAGATACAGGCGAAGAAATCATCTTATACCCCTTATCCTGATAAAATTCTACAACGGAAGTAAGCCACTTTGTACCCATCACACAATCGGCATCTGTAGTGATAATTAAATCGCCACTGCAAGAGCCAATGGCTGTTTGAATCGCCTTTTTCTTGTAGGAATTTAAAGCCTGATTCTCATTTAGCTTGATCAGTTTAACCCCGCGATTAGCATAAGAAGCCCCAATTTCTGCGGTGTTGTCTGTAGAATGATCATCGATAAAAATGATTTCAGTTAAATCCTTTGGATAATCCTGGGCAATTAATGCCTCTATTGTTCGCCCGATATTCAACTCCTCATCACGTGCAGCAACAATAACAGAAACTTTAGTAGAGGGCGTGATGATACTTTTTTTATATAAATTTAGGTTATACCAGCCTTTGATAAAAGTAAGTACGAGTAAACCATAAATAATGGTTAAAGCAGCAGATAGTAGACTAACTAGTTTTAGGATTTCCAAAAAAATTGAGTTTAAAGACGAAATATGTGCCTAAGATAGCAGGAATAATAATATTTATTAGCCAAATACTGGCTGTGCAGGCAATAACCGCAACGTGTTGATTGGTTACATGTTTAAATAATTCTACAGCGGTTACACTTCTAATGCCAACATCGAAGAGATCTAATGATGGCAATGCAGATTGAATCAAGAATAAAAGGCAAGTCATCATTACGATATCCAGATATTGCAAGCCAGGGATTAGCCATACAAATAAAATGAAGTATTGAAAACTAAAAACCAGGTATCGGGCCAAACAGAAAAGCATGATTTTAAAAAGTTCTTCTTTTCTATATCGACCTAGAATGCTGTAAATTTTTTTGTATTTACGGGTGAATTTAAAAGAAAGCAGGATGCCATTAAGCCATTGAATATTGAAATAAAATACAATGAAAAATAAGCAGAAGGCCATTGCTAAAATCACGACTGCCAAAAAAACCAGATGATCGATCGGTACAAATCTGTAGATAAAAAAGCATGCTGCTATAGCGCCGAAAACGTTTGTCAATACCAATTGACCAATGTTACCGACCGTCATGGCAACAATGCCTACTATCCTACGTTTTGGGGAAAGAAAAAAAACTCTTCCTCCATATTCGCCCAACCGGTTTGGGGTAAATATGGCTAATGTTAATCCGCAAAAAACAGATTCGATTGCCCTGTAAAAACTAATGCGTTCAATGTGACTCATTAATCTTTTCCACTTTGCGGCTTCCAGAAACCAGTTTAAAAACATGAGCAAAACCACGAAGCCGATAATACCAAAAATTTCGACTTGTGGAATATTTTTCAGAAGTGATGCAAAATTCTCAAGATTTTTATTGGCAACAAGCTTATGATAAATGAACCAAAAAGCAAATACTACAATTGCAGCTTTAATTAATATTGATAATATATTTTTATTCTTGCCTGTCAAGATTATCATTTTAGTTTGCAAATATGCTTAATATTGCTGTAATGTTGAATGAAAAAAAAGAACGGATAATTATGGGCATCGACCCCGGCACTGCGGTAATGGGTTATGGCGTAATTTTAGAGAAGGGAAATAAAACAGAACTGATTAGTTTAGGGGTAGTTAAGATGACGCACCTTGATGACCCATTCTTAAAACTCCAACGCATTTTCGAAAAAACAGTGGTGCTTATTGATCAATACAAACCAGATGTTTTAGCGATTGAAGCACCTTTTTATGGAAAAAACATTCAGGTACTATTAAAATTAGGAAGAGCGCAAGGCATCGCAATTGCTGCAGCACTTTCCAGAAATATTTCGGTAACGGAATATTCTCCTCGAAAAATCAAACAATCCATTACCGGTAACGGAAACGCAACCAAAGAGCAAGTGGCTGCGATGTTGCAAAGGTTATTGAATTTTAAAGAAACGCCGGAGTTTTTAGATGCAACAGATGGTTTAGCGGTTGCTGTTTGTCACTCTTTTCAAAAAATCACCTCGACGGGCAAATCAAAAACGTATTCTGGCTGGGAATCTTTTGTGAGCGACAACAAAACGAAAGTAAAAGGTTTGGCGGTGAAAGTGAAGAAATAGTCGGCCGGTGAAACACCGACCGACTGATTATATACCTTTCGTCATTGCGAGGCACGAAGCAATCTCATTTGTTCATGCGATTTATCTTATTGGTCGGTGTCCCCACCGACCAACTCAATTAAACACCGATACCTTCTGTCTTATCACTTAGTACCACCCCCATCCTCGGGAAAAACAATTCTGCTATCATTTCGTGGCAATCTCATTCGAAAATAAAACACTTATTGTCTTATTATTACGTTCTGTTTAAATTGCTTCCGGAGGCGGACCGATGCTAATATCTTGTAAAACTGTAGCGCTCTGATCCAACTTCTTTTGTAATATGACGGTATAAGTTGTAAGAATATTTACTGAAATTACCATAAAAATCAGACTATGCTTATCATCATCATAACGAAGAAAAGTAGATGTAGGTTTTTGATCTTCGTGTATCAAAACATAATCGAAATTATCCTTAGCATAGTTGATAAACATGAGATAGTTTTGTTCATCCACGGTTTTATAATTAGCCTGAACTATCGCATCATCTAATAAGCTGATCATCAAGGCCTCATTTCTTCCTTTATATATTTTAATAGGATCTTCGCTGCTTTGAGAAATAAACCCCAAGCGACACAGATAATCATCCACTTCTTCAAAATGATCCAGGTCGTATAGATACCAGAGTGCTTGCGGTTTAATAAGCATAGAGTTGATTTTTTAAAATATAAATTTTAATGATTAAGTCACAGCGAAGTCGAAACTGATCTCCTAAACTAAATTACATTTATCTTATTGGTCGGTGTCCCCACCGACCAACTCAAATACGCATCAATACCATCTTCTCCTATTGGTTAGTACCACCCCCATCCTCGGGAGAAACAATTCTGCTATCATTTCGTGGCAATCTCAATCGGAAAAATGAAGCTTATTGCCTATTCTCCATCATATTCCTGGTTGCCAGTTCCATGGCCACTTTATTCTTTCTCACAAAATATCTAATAGTAAAGAAGGCGGCAATGCCAACAAGAACCAACATCCATAAGTTAGCAAGAGCAAGGATAATCTCTTTAAAAATAGTCCAGCCGTTTACAATATTTAACCACAAACGGTTAGCAAATGCAGGCCGATAATCGTAGAGATTGTCATTCGCAACGATCATTGTTTTAACCGTATTATCCTGGTAGAAGTTCAGGGTAATTGTGCTGAACTTCACCTTGGCATCAATGTTCATATTATCTATTTTCCGATCGATAGATTCATCACTTAAATTCATAGAAGTTGTGACGTTAGCTGTTTTTTTGCTCGGGATTTTCCCAATTTGTTTAGAAGCATCTATCCTATTCTGACCTTTTAATTGATTAGCCAGATAATTTATACTTTGATCGTCGAGCTTTAAAGAAGAATTATCTACAAAAACAGCCATTTTGGCAATCGCGTTTGTAAACTCATCCAATCCTTCTGCAGGGATCTTCGCTACTAAAACACCATCGGTTCGATAGGAAGTAATTTCCTTTGAGGAATCGGCTGTTAATTTAAATTTGTCGGTTTCTTGTATGGTACTATTGATAGAAAATTCGGCAACTGTTCCTCCTTCTGATCTAATGATCTGACTCAGCTTTTCTTTGGTATTTTGAACGTCCTTCACACGGAAGCGCATGTCGGCAGTTTTAATAATTTTATCTGCAACTACTGTATCTGGTATTTGTATTTCTTTGGCTTCGGCAGCACTATCCGTAACGTATCCTTCTTTTTTGCTATTGCAGCCAAAAATTGTTAAAATAATGGCAGCAGCAATGATATTCCTTTTCATGATTCTGGGGTTCTAATAAATTAATCATTTTAAATATTTGCTTCAAATGGCCATTAGAAGTTAGACGTTTCTGGTTAGGTTAAGTCGTCATATTTTCCCTTTATACTGAAAATAGAAATAGGTAACCCAATCTTAAAAACGTTTAAGTATAGATGCAATAGGGCGGATTTTTCCATAAAAGGAAAGGACAATAAATAAAAAAGCCGATGATATGAGTATATCATCGGCTCTGTATTTAGAGAGAAATATTTTATGCGTCTAAAATTTTAAATACACCTTTAATGCTGATGATTGCACCAATAAAAAGGATAATCCATGAAACCAATGATAACACCCAAGAATCGAATGCAAAACGAGCATAAGTACCAACCATACAAATCAATACACCAAAAATCATTAATTTATATATTCCTGGCTGATTAGCCGTTTTCATACTTTCTGTATTGTGCTTTAATTCGCTGTTCTCCATAATATTTATTTTTATGATGCAGCAAAAGTAATACTTATTGCTGAATAATTATAAATGTTTAGTAACTTTTTAATCGTTCTAAACGCTGGTTTGCTTTGTCTTTATCGTTTAGTTTTTCACCCGTATACAATGGTTTTTCCCAATCGCCATACATGGGGTTTGGTAACACGATAAATTTGATCCCAAAAAGGTTTTGATTTGCATTTACCTGATCGAAAGTATTCTTTTGTTCACGATAAAAAATGTTAGAAAAATCGCTCAAATTATCACCGCAGAGCATGAGTATATTATGAGTTTCAGCAACTTTTTGGCGTCGCGGTTCTTTATTTGAAGTTCCTTTTGAAACCAGTAAATGGGCATCATCGGCATAAGGAAAACCAAAAGCCTGTAAATTTTTCATCGTAGAAGCATAATCCTTTTCATCGCGATTGCTCAGATAAAAAGTTTCAATATTTTTTGACGCTGCAAATTTTAAAAAAGCCAATGCTCCGGGCACAGTATCTGCCTTGGCCAAACTTGTCCACGCAGTCCAGTCTGCAGGATCATAACTCAGTCCTTTCTTAATTTCGTGCCCTTGAAATGGAGAATTATCCAAAACGGTTTCATCTATATCTACAATAACGCAATTCGGTTTCTTACTTGTATCAGCCCACATCGCTTCTTTCAGTGACAAACGAGCGAAATTATAAGCCTGAAAGCATAAGGCCCTATATTCGCCACTGGTTTGCTGCCAAAGTACGGCATTGGTGTAATCTCTGGCTGGGTTTTGAGCTGACGCAAAAAAAGGGAGGAGCGATAAAATGATGAAGATGTATTTTTTCATAACTGGTTATAACCAAAACAAAGATACCAACTCTATCTTTTGCACAAAATTTAAGCTAATTTAATTGCACTTAACCTCAACATGTTACATTGCTATCACAAATAACTTATACGATATGGGGGCGTATTAGTTTCGTGATCATGAAATTTTATTATTTTTAAACACACACAAATAAAATCAATCATATGAAAACCAACAAATTAATAGGGCTCGCAATAGCTTTATTTTGCCTTGCTGCGTGCAAGAAAGAAAACCCGATAATAGAGCCCCCTGTTATTGAAAAAAGTGATCCCATAGAACTGTTAAAAGATTCAATTTTCTACATTATTGATGGAAAGCAAATGGTACAAAAAAAATCAGAAGACCGGAGTAATTCTCTAAAAAATGCTGTAGCTAATGTTAAGCTTGATTCATTAGTAAAGCAGAAAGAGTATACCTCGGGTGATAAAGATTCTGTGATGTTTGGAGTCGGATTTCTTTTTGGAGATGGAGACAGAAATAAAATTGAAATCTCTTTACTAAAAAAATACAACAAAAATCAAGCTCAGCCACAAACCAACCAAACCTCTAGTTTTGTACCAAAAGATAAATTAGACCTATTTTCAGTGGGGGAACGTAAATTCGCTATGGATTTTAGTAGAAATAACTCACAAAACGGTGTTGTTTTTGAGTTATTTGGAGATAATTATGGCTTGCAAACAAATGGATATCCTAGTCTTGCATATCACGCATTATTAAAGCCTGAGTTGCAAAGTCAATCTAAATTTGAAATTACAAAATTGCAAAAACTAAAATCAGGAAGATATTTGATAGAAGCGAGGTTTAATGCATCAGTCTATCGGGGTGATGGAACAAACATTAAAAAAATTGAGAATGGATATTTACGATTAATTATTAGTCCAGAGAACCTTTATTTTTAACAAAAAAAGCCCATTTCACTTAAGAAATGGGCTTCTAATATTTTAATGGCTCAAGGCTGAGACTAAACTTATCCGTTCAACGCTGCTGCACCACTTACAATCTCCGTTAACTCAGTTGTAATTGCTGCCTGACGAGCCTGGTTATAAGAAAGTTTCAAGGCTTTCAGTAACTCACCTGCATTTTCAGTTGCTTTATCCATTGATGTCATACGGGCACCATGCTCAGACGCATGAGAATCCAACACCGCTTTGTATAACTGAATTTTAATAGACTTAGGGATTAATTGCTCTACAATTTCTTCCTGAGAAGGCTCTAAAATATAATCTACATTTGCTGCCTTTTTCTCTTCTTTAGTTTCTGCAACTGCTTCTACTTTTTGAAGAGGCAATAATTGTTCAGTAGTAATAAATTGAACAGCTGCATTACGGAAACGATTATAAACTACCTCCACTTTATCAAACTCGCCTTTTAAAAAGCCAGCCATAATCGCATCTGTAATCTTCGTTACGTTTTCAAAAGTTAAAGCAGAATATACTTCATTATTGTTGCCAATAACATTGTATTTACGTTTTTCGTAAAAATCCTGAGTTTTCTTACCGATAGAAATAATGCTTACGTTACCATTTTTAAACTGATCGCTATATTTCTCAGCAATTAAATTATTGGCCGCTTTAATTACGTTCATGTTAAAAGCACCAGCCAAACCACGGTTTGATGATACCGTCACAATTAAAACCTTATTAGGTTCACGCTCTTGGATAAAAGGCGATGAAGAACCTTCTAAACTTGCAGAAAGATTTCCTAAAATCTCTTTCAGTTTCGTTGCATAAGGACGTAAAGCGATAATTGCATTTGTAGCACGTTTCAACTTAGCCGCCGAAACCATTTTCATAGCTTTGGTAATTTGCTGTGTTGATTGTACCGATGCAATCCGGTTTCTTACTTCTTTTAAATTAGCCATATTTTAGTATCTAGTACTTAGTATCAAGTATTAAGACAAGGTTTAAACCCAATCTTTATACTTGATACTTTATACTTTTATCTAATTAGTATTTACTTGAAATCTCTTTTGCTACTGTATCTAAAACGCCAGTAATGGTATCATCAAATTTACCAGCTTTTAAAGCCGCTAAAGTTTCTGGATGACGCATTTCTAATTGAGTTAAATATTCAGTTTCAAATTCTTTAACCTTGTTAACAGGAACGCTACGCATTAAATTTTTAGTACCTGCATAAACAATTGCAACTTGTTTCTCTACCGTAAATGGAGAAAACTGCGCTTGTTTTAACATCTCTACGTTACGGGCACCTTTATCTAAAACTGATTTCGTTGCAGCATCTAGGTCAGAACCGAATTTAGAGAAAGCCTCTAATTCGCGGTATTGAGCCTGATCTAACTTCAAAGTACCTGCTACTTTTTTCATCGATTTAATTTGAGCATTACCACCCACACGTGATACCGAAATACCTACGTTAATAGCCGGACGAATACCTGAGTTAAACAAGTTCGACTCTAAGAAAATCTGACCATCAGTAATCGAAATTACGTTAGTTGGAATATAGGCAGAAACGTCACCCGCTTGAGTTTCGATAATTGGTAAAGCTGTTAATGAACCACCACCTTTAACGATATGTCTAATCGATTCTGGTAAATCATTCATGTCTTTAGCAATATCATCATTCGCGTTAATTTTCGCAGCTCTTTCTAACAAACGACTGTGTAAGTAGAACACGTCACCTGGATAAGCCTCACGGCCCGGTGGACGACGAAGTAATAATGACACCTCACGGTAAGCAACTGCCTGTTTAGATAAATCATCATAAACAATTAAAGCTGGTCTACCTGTATCACGGAAAAACTCACCAATTGCAGCACCAGCAAACGGAGCATAAAACTGCATTGGAGCAGGGTCAGCAGCCGAAGCAGCAACAACAACTGTATATGGTAAAGCGCCATTTTCTTCAAGTGTACGTACAATGTTAGCAACGGTAGAGTTTTTCTGACCAATAGCTACATAAATACAAAACACAGGCTGGCCTGCTTCATAAAATTCTTTTTGGTTAATAATAGTATCAATACAAACAGCAGTTTTACCAATCTGACGATCGCCAATAACCAACTCACGTTGACCACGACCAATTGGAATCATTGCATCAATTGCTTTAATACCCGTTTGTAAAGGCTCATTTACCGGCTGACGATAAATTACACCTGGTGCTTTACGCTCTAAAGGCATCTCGTAAGTTTCACCTAAGATTGGACCTTTACCATCTAAAGGCTCACCCAAAGTGTTCACTACACGGCCAAGCATACCTTCACCAACTTTAATAGAGGCAATTTTTTTGGTACGTTTAATGGTATCGCCTTCTTTAATCTCGTCAGATGCACCCAAAAGTACCACACCAACGTTATCTTCTTCAAGGTTTAATACAATGCCTTGCAGGCCGTTTGCAAATTCAACCAACTCACCCGATTGAACTTTAGTTAAACCGTAAACACGGGCAATACCGTCGCCCACTTGCAACACGGTACCAACTTCTTCCAGTTCGGTTTCTGATTTGAAGCCCGCCAATTGCTGTCTGATAATTGCCGAAACTTCGTCTGGTCTTACCTCTACCATAGTTTTAATTATATCTTTTTGTAAATGTAAATCTTGTAGTTCTTTTGTTATTCTAGTCCCGCTATCCGTTCCAAGTTTTTGTTAATGTCATGCTGAGCTTGTCGAAGCACAACAACAAAAAGCTTTTCACTACTATCGGGTTTATATATTATTGCGCTGTAGTTCTTTTGTTATTTCAGTATCCCTCAAAGTTTAACAAAGTCAATCTTAATACTCGATACTCATATTTCTAAGCAGCAAATTCTTTTTTAAGTTTACTTAAACTACTGGCAATACTTGCATCAAATTGCCTATCACCTACTTTTAAAATAAACCCACCAATTAGCTTCTCATTAATTTTTTCTTTAACGATAACTTCATTGGCACCTAATTCTCTTTTTACAATGGCAATAATCTCCTGCTTAGCAGTTGCGCTTAAAGCAGTTGCTGTAGTTACATCAGCAGTTACAATACCTTTAATTTTATTATACTGTTGAATAAATTGTTTTGCAGTAGCAAATAAAATAGCCGAACGACCTTTATTTACAACAATTTTGAAAAAAGTAAGACTCAACTTACCTAGCTTGTCAGCAAAAATTCCATTCAATATGCCGATCTTTTTATCTAAAGGCACAATTGGGTTCTTCAATATCGCTTCTAGTTCAGGAGTTTCATCAACTACTTTTTCAAATAAAACCATATCATTATAAGATTCAGCCAAGCCGTTATTTTCAACAGCTAAGTCGATTAATGATTTGGCATACCTGCCTGCTACTTTAATTTCTGACATATATTTGAGTTGAAAGTTGAAAGTTTAATGTTGAAAGTTTAACCCCGAGATTGAAACTTTGAACTTTGCACTTTAAACTTTGTACTTTGAAACTTAATTTAATTCAACGTCTTTTAACAAATTAGCTACTAAAGCTTCTTGTTTTGTTTTATCATCCAATTGGTTACGCAAAACACGTTCAGCAATTTCTAATGATAAAGTAGAAACCTGATCTTTCACTTCAGCCAAAGCCACTTTCTTTTGGTTTTCAATCTCGATTTTTGCTTTCTCGATTAATTTAGAACCTTCTACTTGTGCTTGTTTTTTAGCCTCGTTTAAGATACTATCTTTTAGCGTTTTAGCTTCTTTCAAAATCTCATCGCGTTCAGCACGTGCTTGTTGCATCAAATCTTGGTTTTGAGCAGTTAAACGAGCCATTTCTTGCTTAGCCAACTCCGCTTTATTTAAAGCCTCATCAATACTTTGTTCACGCTCATGAATAGCTCCTAAAATTGGCTTCCATGCAAGTTTTCTAAGTAATAGTAATAGGAAAATAAAAGCTAATGCTGTCCAGAAAACCAATCCAATACTTGGGGTAACTAATTCCATTTTTTATATTTTTTTATTGACTTTTTCGTTAAAATCGGGAAAACAACCAATCGTTGAATTCCCGATTAATAATTCTAAATTGCTATTAAACGCCTAAGCCTAATAATGCAACTACCACACCGAATAATGCAGCACCCTCAATAAGGGCAGCAGCAATAATCATTGCAGTTTGAATTTTTGATGCAGCCTCAGGCTGACGAGCAATACCTTCCATTGCTTTACCACCTACATGACCGATACCGATACCGGCACCAATTACTGCTAAACCGGCACCAATTGCCGCGATTGAACCTACCATAACTAATTTAATTATATAATTTGTAAAAAATAGTTTTCTGTTAATGATGTTCTTCTACTGCCATTCCGATAAATAGCGCAGATAATAATGTAAAAATAAACGCTTGTAAAAATGCTACCAGTAATTCCAAAACATCCATAAATAAAACGAATGCAACTGAAACCGGAGCGATAGCCAATGTTTTGAAAATAAAAATAAGTGAGATTAAACTCAATACAATGATGTG
Source organism: Pedobacter sp. AC163 (assembly GCF_979258665.1). Taxonomy (NCBI): domain Bacteria; kingdom Pseudomonadati; phylum Bacteroidota; class Sphingobacteriia; order Sphingobacteriales; family Sphingobacteriaceae; genus Pedobacter; species Pedobacter sp. AC163. The sequence continues at coordinate 2,475,802 of NZ_OZ409872.1, forward strand.
ACCAGCGGTAATGTTTGCGAACAAACGAACCATTAAAGCGAATGGCTTTGAAATGATACCAATAAGTTCTACCGGAATCATGATTGGATATAACCACCAAGGCACATCTGGCGTAAGAATATGCTTCCAGTAATATTTGTTACCGTTTAAGTTAACAACCAACATGGTAGCAGTTGCCATCACAAAAGTTAAAGCGATGTTACCCGTTACGTTTGCACTACCAGGAAAAACTGGGAATAAACCCAATAAGTTATTAAATAAGATGAAAAAGAATATCGTTAACAAGTAAGGCATAAACTTTGCGTATTTATGTCCGATGTTTGGTTTTGCGATATCATCTCTCACAAATATGATCACTGGCTCCAAGAAAGACTGTAATCCCTTTGGCGCTTTACCCACTCGTTTTTTGTAGCTGGCAGCTATTGAACCGAAAATAATAACAATCAAAAGAATGGAGATAAACATCGCAGCTACGTTTTTTGTAATGGAGAAATCAATTACTGTATCAGATGCTGCTTCATCAATTTGACCATCAGCACCAACAACTTTAATGTTCTTGTTGAACATATCTTTAGTCATGCTTTGTTTTAAACCTGTTACCAAACGGTATTTGTTGTATTTACCTTGATAATCTTGCTCACCGTGATGAAAATGTGCTGAAGAAAAAATCTCCAAACCACCAGAAGTATATAAAATTACTGGAAGAGGAATTGAAGTGTGCCCCCATAAATGCCACACATGCGAATCTGCAATGTGTTCCATAATTACTTTAGTTGGCTCGAACTTTTCTTCACCGTGTTCTGTTGCTCCGTGCTCGCCAGAAACTGCATGAGCAGATTCAGCAACAACACTATCAGGAGAAGCAATAGTACTATCAGCCTGAGCGAAAGTATTATTTCTGATAGATAAAAACGCGATTAAAAGCGTAAAAACAAAGATTACCTTCTTAACTTTCGACACAAAAACTTGGTTACAATCCATTTATTGGCAGTTTTTTACTTTAAATTTTGGTGGCGCAAGTTACGCAACAAACAGTATATTTCAAAGGCCGTAAACAATAAATACACAGAAAAAAAATTTAGTGCAAAAAGTAGCCCGTTTCCCTTTGCTTTTATACTGTAAACCAGCACAAAAGCCATACAAAAAATCATCTTCACTGCAATTGATCCCATGATCGCCATTATGCCAACCTCAGGATCGCGTTTTATACCGATTGCAACCAGCATATATGCGATGTAGGTGATGCCAGCCATAAAGCCAAAAATTACCCAAAAATTCTTAACCAAAATCTGCTTTTCAGGGAAAATGTTGGGCAAAACAGCGATTATCGCTATCAGTATTCCAACAAAAATGAAGTAGATGCTTGTAAACTTGGTTAGCGTCAAAGGAATAATTCTTTACAATTAAAAACTTTGGCAAAGATAAGATTTAAGGATGAAATATTGTTAACTTGTTTGATTTCTAAATAGTTTACCATAAAATTAAATAGCAATTAAGCGATTTAACTTAGGCATGGTTTATCGTGTAGCTTGCTTTATAGCCTGATATAATGCGATGCCCACACCTGCAAGTGCAAATGCCGCTGTTATTAATTTTGTTCTACTATTTCGATGTTCATCTATTTTGTAACCGATAAAAGTTAACAATCCAATAGTAGCAATCATTTGAAACCCTATTGCAGAATATTTTGCCGCTGCATTTACTTTTTTTGATGTATCTTCTTCTTTAGGATTTTCCATTTATAAATGCAATAATTAAGTTAACTTTGAATAATTAAGTTTTGCCAGCAAAGAAAATAATTTTGCTAAAATTTTGTTTATTGTATATCCACTAACGCGACTGATTATACTTGAAAAAATACTCCAACCAGACTTTAAATCCCTTCATCATTCTCTTCAGCCTGCTTTTTGCTTATGGCTGTGTAGCAAATAAAGATACCGCTATCGACCGTAAGTTTCAAAACTTAACGGCACGCTACAACTATATCTATAATTCTAAGGTTCTGCTCACCGAATATAATGACGGTTTACTGCAAAGCTACCCTGATAATTACGAAAAAATATTACCTGTTTATCTTGATCCAGAACCACAGGTTAATTTAGTGCTTACTCCAGGCGCTCCAAACAAACAACTTGATGAGGTAATTACAAAAGGACAAACCATCATAAACGATAAAAGTTTCAGTAATTATATAGACGATGCCTACATGCTTTTAGGCAAAGCGAACTATTTAAAAGGAAACTATTTTATCGCATCAGAGTATTTTGATTACGTAGCTAAAGCTTACGACAAAGATCTACAGACTTTTGTTATGGCTATGAACTGGAAAGCACGCAGCCAAATGGAATTAAATAATATGGCGGTGGCTGATAAAATTTTAGATACCATGCTTCGTGCTGCCGATAATCTAAAGAAAGATATCGCCGAACCTTTGGCTACAACCGCCCAAATGAGGATATATCAAAAAAGAAATAAAGAGGCAATCCTACTACTCGAAAACGCTGTTCGGTTAGGCGATGATAAACAACTCCGTATTCGTTGGCGGTATATTTTAGCACAGCTCCAAGAACAGGAGAACGATCTTCAAAATGCATTCATCAATTACACAAAAGTTGAAAACAGTAATGCACCATTTGAAATGTATTTCCATGCCAATTTGCAACGCATAAAGTTAAGAGCATTAATTAGCGGCTACAAAGTGGATGAAGATAAAGCCCTGTTGGCATTACTAAAAGACGATAAAAATTTCGACTACACCGATCAAATATATTATCAGGTTGGCGAGCTGTTCTCAAAAGAAGGCAAATTTGTTAAAGCAGAAGAAAACTATCAAAAATCAGTTCAGCAGAGCACAAAAAATCAAAACCAAAAAGCGCTATCTTATTTGAAAATTGCCGATTTAAATTTTAAGGAATTCAACAACTACATCAAGGCGAAACTGTACTATGATAGCACGGTATTGATTATGCCAAAAAACTTTCCTGATTACGATAACATTGTTAAAAAAGCAGAAAATCTTCAGTATTTAACAGATCGTTACACAATAATCTCGAAAGAAGATACCGCTCAAATGATTGCCAAGTTGCCTGCAACAGAACGCGAAGCAAAAGTAAAAGCGTATTTAACGCAGAAAGTTGAAGTAGCCACTATTCCGATTTCAAATAATCAAAGCCTTAATAATCCAGATTTTCCGAACCAGACGTTAAACGCTCCTCAAACTGGTGCTGGTAATACTTTCTACTTTAACAATAATGCAGCAATAACTACTGGTTTTGCCGATTTCAAAAAGCGCTGGGGTAATAGGCAATTAGAAGATAACTGGCGCCAAAGCCAACGTTCATCAGCTCAGGAAAACGCACAGGTAATGTCTGGCGGAAACGTAGCCAACACCATCACACCTGCAAATGGAACTAACACCACAACATCAGCAGATCAAACCTCGATAGAAAAACAATATCTGGATGCATTGCCAGTTTCACCAGAACTGCTTATTACATCCGATCAAAAAATTATTGATGCTTATTTTGAAATCGCCAGTTTCTATCAACAAGAGCTGAACGACAAAAAAGAAGCCAATAAGATTTACGATGAACTTTTAAGAAGATATCCAAATAATAACCACCTCGCTGCCATTTATTACAGCTTATACCTAAATAACAAAGGTGTTGATGAGAATAAATCAAATGAGTTTAGGCAGTTAGTGCTAACAAAATACCCAGAATCGAATTACGCCAAAACGATTTTAGACCCATCATTTTCTGCCAAACAGAGTGCGATGGAAAACATTGCAAACAACAACTATAATGTTGCTTTTGAGGCCTACGCTAAAAAAGATTATCCAAGAGTAATCAAACAAGCCAATGATAATGTAAATGCATTTCCTGATAACGATCTGGCTCCACAATATGCCTACCTAAAAGCAATTGCAGTTGGCCGTACTTCGAAACTAGATCCATTATTGGCCGAGTTTAATTCCATTACCACCCAATACCCTAACGATTTAATTGTTACACCGTTAGTACGCGATCATTTAAAGTATATTGAAGCAAACTTGGCTGAGTTTAAGCAGCGCCCTGTTGCCTTGATCGACTTTGATTCAAACGAGCCTCGTTTCGTGAGCCAGGCAAAACCAATTGCTGTACCTGCGAAACCACTCAATACCGATATTAATGCTGCAGCAGAAGTAAAACCAGTAGAAATCGCTGTAAAACCAGTGGAAAAACCGGAAGAAGTTAAGCCGATTGACGTAGTAAAGCCCGCCAGTATTTTTAGCGCAGCCACATCAAAAGAGTATTATTATGTTATTGATGTAGCCGATGCTACTTTAACTTTAAGTTCATCACGCTTCGGTATTGGTCAGTTTAACCGCGGAAATTATCCAGATAATGATCTGGCGCACAAATTGGTTGAGTTGGATAATAATCAATTGATTTACGTAACCAGTTTTATCGATTTGGAAGATGCAAAAATTTACGAATCAAGCATTGCTGGTCAGTTAAAAAATATAATGAAAGTTCCTGCAAATCTTTACAGAGGCTTTATTATCAGCAAAGAAAATTTCGAAAAGCTGAATAGTAGAGATCGCATTAATGAATATTTGGAATTTTTGAAAGACAATTATAAATAGGCATATAACCGCCTACAAAAGGCCAAAAAAAGAGTTCATCAAAATTTTAATAAATTTGTGGCCAAAATGGCTTCCAATTTGCTAGGCCTTTGCATTAATTACAACACAAAATGAATAAATCCCTTTCTGCACAAGAAACAAAAAGATATAGTTTAATCATCTGGAAAATATTGGTAGGCGGAATAGCGCTTTTCGCCATTTTTATATCAATGATCGGACTTGGTCTTTTTGGCGAATTACCTTCTTTCAGAGATATTGAACACCCAAAAAGTAACCAGGCATCAGAAATTATTGCCGAAGATGGACGCCCTTTGGGAACCTATTTTGTACAAAACAGATCTAATGTTACTTATAAAGATATTTCCGAAAATGTGATCAATGGCTTAATTGCAACCGAGGATACCCGTTTTAAAGATCACTCCGGAATTGATTTCAAACGTACCTTCACCATCATAGGCTATAATTTAATCGGCAAAAAACAAGGTGCAAGTACAATTACTCAACAGTTGGCCAAAAATCTATTTCCACGCGAATCAAACCTGAATTTTTTCTCATTGGTACTCACCAAATTTAAAGAATGGATAGTTGCTGTGAAGCTGGAGCGCAATTACACAAAGGAAGAAATCATCACGATGTACCTCAATACGGTAGATTTTGGCAATCAAGCTTATGGAATTAAATCAGCGGCAAGAGTTTATTTTAATACCACGCCTGATAAACTAACTTTAACCCAGGCGGCAACTTTGGTAGGCATGCAGAAGGGGATTACGATGTACTCCCCTACCCGTCATCCGGAGCGCTCAAGAAACCGGAGAAATACTGTGATGGCCATGATGGTAAAATCAGAACTATTAACTCAGCAGGATTTTAATGAAGAAAAAGAAAAACCTTTAGGTTTGAAATTTAACGCTGCAACTGTAAACGATGGCATTGCACCCTATTTTAGATCAGTTTTAAAAAACGATATTAAAACAATTTTCCAGGAGCAAGGAATAGTAAAGCCAGATGGTACACCATATGATTTGGACCGTGATGGATTGAAAATTTACACCACCTTAAATTTCGACATGCAGAAATATGCCGAAGAAGCGCAAAAAGAATACATGAAGGTTTTGCAGGCGCAGTTTATCAGCAGTTGGAAAGGGAGAAATCCTTTTAAAGGGAAAGAATTACAAATTGAGCAAGGTGTAAAAAGATCAGATCGGTATAAAGCCTTAAAATTAGAAGGTAAATCTGATGACGAGATCAAAGAAAATTTCAACACCAAAGCAGAAATGACCATATTTACCTGGAAAGGTGATATTGATACTGTTATGAAACCCATTGATTCGGTTCGCTATTACAAAATGTTATTGCGTAATGCGATGATGACAATGGATCCAACAAACGGGCATGTGAAAGCCTGGGTTGGTGGAATTGACTACGAGCACTTTAAATATGATCAGGTTAAAATGGGAACCAGGCAAGTAGGTTCAACAGCTAAACCCTTTACTTATGCCGTTGCTATTGAAAATGGATATTCGCCTTGTTATACCGTTTCTAACACACCGGTAACAATTGAAGGTTATGGAGAAAACTGGACACCGAGGAATTCAGGAAAGCCCCTTCCTGGTGCCATAACGCTACAAAAAGCATTAGCTTATTCTCAAAATTATGTAACCGCATTTTTGATGAAACAGGTTGGACCAGTAGCAGTTTCGAATTTGGCAACCAAAATGGGTATCCCAAATGTTCCTGCCTACCCTTCCATCTGCCTTGGAACTTTCGATTCCTCTATCTATAACATGGTTGGCGCTTACGGTGCATTCGCTAATAAAGGCGTTTATACCAAACCAATCTATTTGCTGAAGATTGAAGATAAAAATGGGGTTGTGCTTTTTTCGCAAAAGGAAATCCCCAAACCAATTATGAGCGAAGAAGTGGCCTATGTAATGACAAGAATGCTCAAAGGAGTAGTCTCAAATGGAACAGGTTCCAGATTAAATTATAAATACAAAGTTAACGCACCAATCGGCGCAAAAACGGGTACCACACAAAACAACTCTGATGGTTGGTTTATGGCCATTACCCCTCAATTAGTTACTGGTATCTGGACTGGTTGCGAAGATCGGGCATTCCACTTTATTAGTACCAATCAGGGAGAGGGTGCAAATACGGCACTTCCTATTTTTGCAGGCTTTATTAAACGGGTTTACGCAAACCCTGCGTTAAAAATAAGTCATGCCGATTTTGAAGCACCAAAAGCAGGTGTATCCATCACCTACGATTGTAACCAATATCAGCAACAGGAAGAGGAAACCAACCCTGAACTTGATGAAAAATTAGGTTTTTAATACAATGGGTTTGCGTGAAGGATAGAAGTGTAAATCCTTTTGTAAACTTGACCGCAGCGAAAGTAAAAACAAAAGATTGTAACGGATAGCCTGACCCTTTGCGTAGCTTAGGGGAACGCCCAAATTCTTTTAACTAATATCGAATCCTTATCCGTTTAGATAAGGATTTCGCATTTGAATACTATTTTTGTAATTGATGAGCACTTTTGACCATAAAACCGCACTAACCGCCATTCCGCATAAACCCGGTGTTTACCAATATTGGGACGCAGATGGAAAGTTGATGTATATTGGTAAGGCAAAAGACCTTCGCAACCGTGTTGGCTCCTATTTCAATAGCGATAAGCAACAATTTAACGGCAAAACCAGGGTGCTGGTTTCCAAAATCAGGAAGATAACTTTTACTATTGTTGATACAGAAATTGATGCCTGGTTGCTTGAAAATAGTTTGATTAAAAAGCATCAGCCTAAGTTCAATATCAATTTAAAAGATGATAAAACTTACCCATGGATAATCGTTAAAAACGAACCCTATCCCCGTATTTATTGGACCAGAAAGGTGATTAAAGATGGATCAACCTATTTCGGCCCATATGGATCGATTGGCATGATGCACACTATTTTAGATCTAATTAAAGAAACATACCCTTTAAGGACTTGTACGCTGCCATTAAACGACAAAAATATTGCTGAAGGCAAGTTTAAAGTTTGCCTGGAATATCAGATTGGAAATTGCAAAGGCCCATGTCAGGCCTACCAAACAGAAAGTGATTACAACCAAAATATTGTTGAGATTAAAGAAATTTTAAACGGCAAAATTGGTAATGTGATTAGGGATGTGAAGGGCATTATCAAAACTGCTTCAGAAGAATTAAACTTTGAATTGGCACATCAATATTCGCGAAAACTTCAGGTTTTAGAGAAATATCAAAGTAAATCGACCGTGGTGAACAGCGCCATTACCAATGTCGATGTGGTAAGCATTGCTTCTGATGAGCGTTATGCTTTTGTGAATTACTTGAAAGTGATGAACGGAACTATCATTCAAACGCAAACTATTGAAATTAAAAAGCAATTGGATGAAAGTGACGATGAACTTTTAATTACAGCAATGTTGGAGTTCAGAACAAAGTTTAACAGTACATCAAAAGAAATCATTGTTCCATTTGAACTTTCTTTGGAAGATGAAACGCTAAAATTTACCGTTCCAAAACTTGGTGAAAAAAAGAAACTTTTAGAGTTATCGCAGAAAAACGTATTGTTTTTCAAAAAAGAGAAGCTAAATCAATACGAAAAGTTAAATCCTGATTTAAGGACCGATCGCATTTTAACAACCATGCAAAAAGATTTGCGACTGACACAATTGCCGAAGCATATTGAATGTTTTGATAACTCCAACTTTCAAGGTAAGTACCCTGTTTCGGCAATTGTGGTTTTTAAAGATGCCAAACCTTCAAAGAAAGATTATCGCCACTTTAACGTGAAAACAGTTGAAGGTCCTAATGATTTCGCGACCATGGAGGAGGCTGTTTTTAGACGTTACAGACGCATGCTTGACGAAGACCAGCCTTTGCCTCAGTTAATTATTATTGATGGCGGTAAAGGGCAGCTTTCATCGGCAATGAAAAGCTTGAAGTTGCTTGGTATCGAAAATCGTGTAACGGTTATTGGTATTGCGAAACGATTGGAAGAACTTTTCTATCCAGGTGATTCGTTTCCGCTCTATCTCGATAAAAAATCGGAAACGTTAAAAGTGATTCAACAACTCCGTGATGAAGCGCATAGGTTTGGTATTACCTTTCACCGCAAAAAGCGTGATCAAGGAACCTTAAAAACTGAATTGGAACAAATTGAAGGCATTGGTAAAACTACGGCCGACAAATTGCTAAAACATTTTAAATCAGTTAAGAAAATAAGAGAAGCTACAGAGAAAGAGTTGAGCGAAGTGCTTAATAAAAAGCAGATGATAACTTTGCAGAATTATTTTACCCCGCAGCCCCCTGAAGGGGAAGTTGAAAACCCATCCTAATAGTTAGGTGTTTGGAAATTATTAACCAACGAAGTCAGTTAGATTGCTTCGTAGCTCTCAATGACGATGTGTTTAACTGATGAGGAGCTAAAAACAAAAAAGCTTCGATTTTCATCGAAGCTTTCCTTTTAGTATTCCCAAAGTCCTTGTTCGTAATCAAGAACCGACTTTTTGATTCTTTCTGATTCGTATAATCGTTGTCTAGGATCAGCAATAATATCTCTTAACTTGTTATCTCCAGGATTTGATTCCTTTACAATATAACTGCTAAACAGACGGCGTATAAAGAAGTCATCAAAGCTTAATGATGAAGCATCATTATTGGTATTGATTAAGCGTTTCTTCGTTAATATTTCCCTAGCTTCTGGATAATAAACCCAAAAAACTGGTTGCCATTGCTTTGAAACCTCATTGTATTTCATTGGTGCAATACCTACAATACGTGGCTCGAAAATAGAACGCTTAACATCAAAAATCCAATCTTCTTTAATTCTAAATTTTAAAAATGATTCAGGATTAAGATCATTTGCAACAGTTTTTACAGTACCTGCTTTAGCATCAGTAACTTCTACGGTTCCAGCGGCAGCCATCATTGCAGAATCTTTCGTCATTGGTGTATTGAAAGCATCGTCTTCGTTCAGCACACTATCAATAGGAGCATAAGCAGTTAATTCTTCTGCTTTAACAGCCGCTAAGATCACATCAATTAATCTTGATTTCGGAGATTTCAGCGATGAATTCACGGTATCTCTTAAGTCAATTTCTCTCCAAATACGCTTTGCATAAAATACATCTTCCTCTCTTACATCAGCCAAAGGCACCATTTCCGTACTATCTATATCCTTACGGGCATAAAAACCATCCTTAGGTGGAACCTTAAGTTTTTTCTTGGCTACTTTAACTGGCGCTGCAACGGTGTCGGCAACAGGTGCTGGTGCAACTGCAGCTTTTTTTGGAGCCAACTTAGTTGGCTTTTTCTGTGCGAAAGCCAACGTAGTAAATAAAGCCAAGGCAATGATGCTTACAATCCTTTTCATCTTCTTCTTATTTAACACTAAATGCTAATGAAGGTAAAACATTCTGGCGGCCATCAGGACCAACAGAAACGATATCTTCAAAAAATACTCTGGTACCTGGGGTTACAGAATTAATTGCCGCTTTAACAGCGCCAGCAAAACTTCCACCACTACCAGAAATAGTAACCGCGTCTGAACGTGGTTTTATAACCGTTAATTTATAACGTTGAATTTTGAACTTCACATCGAAAGGAAAATCATCAAGATCTGCTTCGATTTCTGATTCACTTTTCAATTGAACTGATGCAATGTCACCTCCAGCTCTTCCACCAACTTTAGCTACTGGCTTCGGAATTGCTTTTACTCTAAATTTCTGTGCACCTAAACTCACTGTTTTACCAGCATTGCTTGCACTTACGTTTATAGAAACTTCACTTCCAACTTGTCCTCCAGAAACGTTTACACTGTAGTTTCCATTTGAACCAGACATTGATCCAGCTGATATAGAAGCACGAACACTTTCTAATGGGAAACCAGCAGCAGAAACCGTGAATGGGTTTGAAATACCAGCATAAATTACATTCATCTTTGTAGATGAAACAGTAGCAGATGGTTTTGCAACCTGATATTTTTGAGGCTGCGTTTTGTATTCCTTCACTTGTCCATCAGTTTGGCGAACACGAATAGTACCTACCCATGTAAATTCACCAACACTGCTTGTACCGCCCGTGTAAGTTCCTTTACCTTCTTTAATGGATAATTTATTTCCATTAACGGTAATATCAGGAGTTGATCTCGAATCACTAGCTGTCAAAAATACCTCAGCGGTGTAAGGTTGTCCTTGGATAACATAAGAAGTTGGCGCTACTGCTACCGCTGCAAACTGATCTAAGTTAACCTGAGCTTTATCCATGTTTCCGAATAACTTTTTAACTACTTCTGCTTCAGCATTTTTAGTATCTGTTTGCAATTTTGTCAAAATAGTCATCGCAGCGGTTAATGGCGTTCCCTCACCAAAGTAAGTTTCTTGCCAGTTGCCTTTTCTTTTTCTAACCGGATCTTTGGCCTCTAATGAAAAAGCAACAGTTGCTCTATCAGCCGGATCTAGTAAAGAAATTAGTTTCTCACGTGTAGCGTTAATTCTTTTCTTTAACTCATCAGCTTTCTTTTGGTTGATCATGATATTTTGAGCAATATCCTGATTAGATCTGTTTACCAAATCATCAGTTTCCGGATCTATACCATCTCCAGCTGTAGTAAATTCTTTCTTTAAACTTTCAATGTAGTTATTTAGATTATCAGCAGCTGCCTGTGCTTGTTTAGCCTTTTCGTAAATCGGCTGTGCACGAGCTGGCTCTTCCTTCAGTTTCGAATTTTCGAAAGCAGAAAATAGCTGATTAATACTGGTGTTTACATTGTTTTTAGAGGTATCCAAACTATCATTGATATTTTTGAATGCATCTAAAATTGTATCTGATACGTTTAAGGCAAGCATAGCCAACAATACCAAATACATGATATTGATCATCCGCTGCCTTGTTGTTTCTTTTCCTCCTGCCATGTGTTATGTAGCTTTCTTTTTTAAAATTAAAAACTAGATAATTTATACACGTGGACCATTCATAGCCGATAGCATATTGCCATAAATTGAGTTAAGCGATGCCAGGTTCTTCGCTAACTTATTCACTTCTTCTTTAAACTGTTTCGAATCTTCCATCGATTCGTTAAAGTTTTGCATCGTTAAAGATAAGTTAGAATAGAATTTATTCATCGATTTTAAATGTGCGCTTGAATCTTGTAATTCCAATTCATACACTGCATTTAAAGCAGATAAGTTTTTAGCTAAGTTGTTAACCTGATCATGATAAGCTTGAGAATCTACATTGCTCTCACCCATTGCTTTTAAGTTAGCTGTAGCTTTCTCGAAAGATGCGCTTAAATTATCAAAACCAGCAGAAGCTGTTTTTACTTTGCTTGTGAATTCGTTTGTAGCAGTTGAAGCATCAGCAACATTTGAAATCGTTGCAACTTTATCACCAAATGTGCGCAAACCTGATCCTAAACTTTCGATTAAGTCCGGTCCAATTTTAGCATCTGATAACATTTTATCTAATGCCGCTGTATTTCCTGCTGAAACTGGTGCTGCAACTGGTCTTGCAGAAGCCGTTGGCAGTTCACCTTTAAAATCTTCTCTTAATTCTGGATAAACCCTCTCCCATGCTGGTTCTGGTTCTGGCGGAAAAAATCCCGTCAAAAAGAATAATATTGCCTCTACGCCTAGACCTATACCAATCATATAGTTACCCACGATACCACCAATGTGAAGAATTTTAAATAATGCTCCTACAATTACGATACTTGCTCCCCATGAAATTGCTACGTGTAACCAGCCTGGTTGTTTCTTTGCTGCCATAAAATTTTGATGTTTTTCTTAGTTTTTAGTTGTTTGGTTTGTTTTTTAATTTCTTAAATCAGTTCCAGGGTAAGAGGAAACGCATCTAAAGCCGATATATGATCTTTGTGTATCCTGATATTCGTATGTGGAAACTGCATTTTGAAGGAAATATCCTGTATCCTTCCAAGAGCCACCTTTTATGATTTTACGTTTTTTATACTTGCTGTCTCCAGCATTTGCATCATAAGTAAAGTTTGGACTTAAATCATGCAATAATGGTGCTGCACCTTTGTTATAAGCGGTAATTGTCCACTCAGAAACGTTACCGGCCATATTATACAAACCGTAATCGTTAGGAAAATAAGATCTTACACCAACTGTGTAAATACCACCATCGCTCGAGTAGTCTCCACGTCCAGGCTTAAAGTTAGCTTGCAAGCACCCTTTTGTATTTCTGATATATGGGCCTCCCCAAGGATATTTTGTTTTGGTATTACCACCTCTAGCTGCATATTCAAACTCAGTTTCGGCTGGTAATCTGTAATCAGATCTCGATCCTACAGGCATTCTTCTTGCTTGCGCAACACCATCATATAATCTTGTTCTCCACTGACCGAATGCTTTTGCCTGCTCCCAGCTCACCCCTACTACCGGATAATCATCGTAAGAAGGGTGACTATAGTAAGCACGAACCATTGGATCATTCATCGAGTATGAGTAATCTGTTTTCCAAACCATTGTATCAGGGTAAATTGCAATGGTATAACGATCTATATAATCCTGACGTTTGCTGTTTGGATTTTTATGCCCTAAAGCCGCTTTATCCATGTTAAGTTCCGCGTACGAATACTCTAACTTTCTGACATCTATTTCTTTTTTTCCTGGTAAAGCATCCAATCCCGAATAGTACATGCCATCTAACTGACTAGCTTGAGCACCACTGGCACCTTTACCTTTGTTCCGCCAAATGTTTACGCCATTAGTACCTACTTTTTTCCAATCGATGTATTTTTCACCACCGAGCGCATTAGCTGCATTTCCCTTTGGCGTGATCATAAATTGCTGTGGATTGCCCATCATGGCAATTGCAATCGAATCTCTAACCCAATTGGTAAACTGACGATACTCAGCGTTTGAAATTTCAGTTTGATCCATAAAAAAGGCTGGAATAGTAGTCATCCTACTAGGACCATTCTGCGAGAAAGTAATATCTTCATCAGATCCACCGAGTGGTGTATGCCCTGGCGGGATGTAAACCATACCCAAAGGGATTCTGTTGTTTTTGAATTTCCGGTTATAAGCTCCCACTAGCTCGCCCTGACCCCCATGGCCACAACTTGCTAGCAAAACAGTTATACCCGCAATAGCTAGAAGGTAGATTTTCTTCATATTTCTTATAGTGTGCAAAGCACGATTAGGAGCAATTTTATCAAAAATCATTGAAATAATCAACAATTGCAAATATTTTAAGTTAAATCGTTTGTTTAAAGCAAATTGGGCTAGTTAAACCCTTCTTTGGCCTAATTTTGTTGCTGCAAATAAAAGCGTAACCCTGTTATAACAGCAAAGTTACGCTTTTATTGTGTTGACTAAAAATAAATTATTGGTTGTATTATTTATTAGATACTTTGATATAATTTTCAATGGCCATTGTCATTGATGGAACGCCTGGGGTTGGCGCTGCAATATCTACAATCAAATCCATATCAGCACATGCCTTACTTGTATTTACGCCAAAGGCAGCGATACGGGTATTATTCTGTTTAAAATCAGGGAAATTTTTGAAAAGTGATTGAATACTAGAAGGACTGAAAAAGGCAATTACATCATAAAAAACTTCGGCAAGATCGGATAAATCACTCACTACCGTTCTAAAGAGCACTGCAGGTGTAAAATCATATCCGCTCTTTTCCAAAAACTTCATGGTATCTTCCGTAGCTACATCAGAACAAGGGTATAAAAACTTTTCGTTTGCGTGTTTTTTTAGTACTTCAGCCAAATCTGCGGCAGTTTGCTTACCAAAGAAAATTTTACGCTTTCTGTACTGAATGTATTTTTGAAGATACAAGGCGATGGTTTCAGACAAGCAGAAGTATTTCAATTCTGCAGGAACATCATAACGCATTTCTTCACAAATTCTGAAAAAATGATCGGCAGCATTTCTACTGGTAAAAATAACAGCCGTAAAATCGGCAAGGTTAATTTTATCTTTTCTAAAGTCTCTTGCTGGCACTCCTTCAACATGAATGAACGACCTAAAGTCAACCTTTAAATTGTGCTTTTTGGCCAAATCGTAGTAAGGAGATTTTTCTGTTTCAGGTTTTGGTAAAGTAACCAAAATACTTTTCACTTTGCGAATTCTAGAGTCGTTCTTTTCTTGCATTTTCCTTTTTCCTGCTACAATCCTATCGTTTTAATTAGTATTAAAATAGGACATATTTCGAGGGCGCAAAAGTACAAAAATAAATGCATTTTGGAAAACTTATTATTAGAAAGTATAGTAACCCCAGCTCTAAGCAATTGAAAAGCGAAAATTACCCCTAACAATAAGACCGCCAATATGATATATACCTCGCCGTATTTTAAAGGTGACAATGCAAATGACACCACCAGAGGGATAAAAAGCAATGATGCGTTGAAATAACTAAGATACAATATGGAGATGTATTCACCTACAGGTTTTTGAACATTAAATAAAAATCCCAAAAACCTTAACACGACTAATTTTAAAGCATAGAATAGTATAATGGTGATCGAAATTGTGAAGAAAAACTTAAATCCATCTTTCGCTTGATACATATCTCTCCACTGGGCAACCAGGAAGAAAAACATTCCAAAAACAAAACCAAACTGTACAAATAAGAGCAGAAATGGCCAAGAGCTGAAAAGGTTATCTTCTTTGTTGATATTATTTAAAATCCGGTCACTAAAAAAGGATTGTACAATTGCGGAGAGCTGTTTAGAAAAGGCGTTTTTTAAAATCGCAAAAATCACCAGCATCGCAAATATAAAACCCAATAAGCCTACATTACCTTTCGGAATTTGCGAGCCCAGTTGGTATGGATTTGCTTTTCGCTTGAGGTGTGCATATTTTTTTTGCCAGGCAATTATATCGAGTGATGGAAAGAGAAACTCTTTTTCAACACTATCCAAAAGGATGGTTTTATTTAATAAACTATCGGGCAGCGCCCAGGTATGTTTAACAATGGAATCGGTAACAAATTTTTGCCGGGCAAGTGCAGCCGAATCCAAACGGTATCGCTTGAATTGATATTTTACCACCGCTGTTGAATCGGTATTAGCGGAAATCTGTTGTGAAACCAAGCAATTGGATGACAACAAAAACGCGAATAAAACGACAATAAACTTTGGCATGCTGCAAATAAAAATTAAGAAAGCAAAAGTAATCGATTAATCATTGTTTACCTAAAGAAAATAAATGGATATGGATTATGCTGTATCTTTGTGGCCAATGTCCGGTATTTATATTCATATTCCTTTCTGCAAAAAAGCTTGCCACTATTGCGATTTTCATTTCAGTACCTCATTAAAATATGCCGATGAAATGGTCGAATCCATTTGCAAGGAAATCAAAATGAAAAAAGATAGAATTTCCGGGCAAGTTGGAAGCATTTATTTTGGAGGTGGAACACCTTCCATATTATCGCAAGCCGCTTTGCAGAAAATATTTGATACCATAAATCAGACATTTTCTGTAAATTCCGAAGCTGAAATTACCATTGAAACCAATCCCGATGATTTAACATCTCAAAAATTAAAAGAGCTAAAACAACTGCCCGTTAACCGATTTAGCGTTGGTGTCCAATCTTTTTACAATGAAGATTTAATCTGGATGAACAGAGCGCATAATGCTGATGAAGCCGAAAATTGTATAAAAAGAAGTCAGGATGCTGGTTTTGAAAATCTGACTCTAGATCTTATTTATGGTTATCCACTTTTAACAGATGCAAAATGGTTGAGCAATATTAACAAAGCTATAGAGTTGGCTGTGCCACACATTTCTGCCTATGCACTAACTGTTGAGCCAAAAACAGCCTTGGCCCATGCCATAAAAAACAAACAGGAAATTCCAGTGAGCGATAGCCAAAGCGCTGCTCAGTTCGTAATTTTAATGGAAAAGTTACTGACTTCGGGCTTCGATCACTATGAAATATCAAATTTTGCTAAGCCAGATCGTTATGCCGTTCATAATACCAATTATTGGAAGGGCGTAAATTATATTGGTATCGGCCCATCGGCACATGGTTTTGACGGACAAAACAGATATATGAATCCGGCAAATAATGCACTCTACATGGAAACCATTGAAAGCAATAAACTGCCAGAAGTTATAGAGCTGCTGAATTTGAACGACAGATTTAACGAATATATCATGACATCATTAAGAACAATGTGGGGAACGAACTTGCAAAAAATAAATGATGATTTTGGAAAAGACTTTCTGGAACAAACCAAGCACAACATTTTAGGTTTAAATGATAAAGACTGGCTTATTTATGATGGGGATAAAGTAAAGCTGACCGAACAAGGAAAGTTATTTGCAGATCATATTGCATCAGAATTGTTCATAGTAGAATAGAAATTAGTGAATGATTGAGTTATGAAGGAGTGAATTTTAACATTCCATTCAATCCCTCACTCATCCACTTACTCAATATCAAAATATATGTCGAAAATTGTTTGGATAACAGGCGCATCTTCAGGAATTGGAGAAGCCTTGGTTTACGAGTATTATAAAGCTGGCGATAAACTGATCATTTCTGGTCGCAACCGCGATGAGTTGTTTCGAGTAAAGGGAAACTGCCAAAATTCATTTAATGTACATGTTTTACCTTTCGACTTAAGCGAAACTTCAGAATTAGATAGCAAGGCGAAAGATGCCATTAAAATTTTTGGCAAAATTGATCTACTCATTAATAGCGGTGGTGTAAGTCAGCGGTGCCTGGCTTTGGAAACCGACATAAAAACTGAGCAACAAATTATGAACACCAATTTTTGGGGAACTGTTGTTTTAAGCAAAGCGGTTTTACCAACAATGATAGCAAACGGCGGCGGCCAAATCGTTGTGGTCAGCAGTCTGGTTGGAAAATTCGGAACGAAGTTAAGGTCAGCGTATTCCTCTTCCAAACATGCTTTACATGGCTATTTTGACTCTCTTCGTTCGGAAGTGTTTGACCAAAACATAGATGTTACTATCATTTGCCCTGGATTTATTAAAACGAATGTGACTTATAATGCCTTAACAGGCGATGGGAAACCGTTGAATACCATGGGCGATGCACATGATAAAGCCATGTCTCCAGCCGAATGCGCCAAACAGATGCTAAAAGCTATTCAGGCAAAAAAAGAAGAGGTTTACATTGGAGGGAAAGAAACGAAAGCGATTTGGCTGAAACGTTTCTTTCCAAGGGTTTTCTCTAAAAAAGTTCGTACAGCGACCGTGATCTAATCGGTAGAATATCATTGGAAAGTGATCAAGGTCATTTCAAGTATAAATCTTTCAGTTTTTACTTGAAATAATACTTAAAATGAAATCGCCGAATGCGACCCAACTATTTAAACCATACATTGGACTAAGCATTTAGCTGGAAAGTGACGAATTGCACTTTTCCCTCATAATCAGCGGATAATACTACCCAAACAAACCTAATTCCTCCATCGATTGAAAGATTTATGGCGGAATTACCTTTTGCTTTTTTGGTATGATAAAACCAAGTCGTATCGTATCCATTTCTATTGGCAATACAAATCAAGAAGACGCCCTTTTGCTTAGCTAAGTTTTTGGTTAATTTCATCAGATAGATACTTAGGCTAAAATATCTCAATCATCTCGTCACTTTTATGTCAGCAGGATTTCAAAGTTTTAGCGATTATACACATTGAACCTACTAAGTGATTAATTTCGCCTCATTAACTAAGCGAAAAAGCTAAGCTTGGATAGACATTAATTTGGCATTATACAACTGAACATGCATCCCAATATCTTAAAAATCCAAAATAACATAGCGCCCTTGAGGCAGCAAATTATTAATCACAAAGTTTATTCTGCAATAAGCGACCTGGAAGATCTTCAAACCTTCATGGAACACCACATTTATGCAGTTTGGGATTTCATGTCGCTGCTTAAAGCATTACAAATAAATTTAACCTGTACAACTCTACCTTGGTTTCCGGTTGGAGATGCGGTTACAAGGCAACTGATAAACGAAATAGTTGCCGGTGAAGAAAGTGATGTAGGTGCAGATGGAGAAATCAAAAGTCATTTCGAGCTATACCTGGAAGCGATGGTTCAATGTGGAGCAAATGTTAAGCCCATCAATCAATTTCTGTTGTCGTTACAGAAAGGCCGTGATTTCGACATGGCTTTTGAGTTGGCTCAAGTTCCGCCTTCAGCTAGAGCCTTCGTTGATTCGACGTTTAAGACAATAAAGAGTGGAAAAGCCCACCTTCAGGCCGCTAGTTTTACTTTTGGCCGCGAAGATTTAATCCCAAATATGTTCTTTAGTATGGTTAACGATTTGAATAGCAATCAACCAGATCAGGTTTCTATTTTCAAATATTATTTAGAACGCCATATCGAAGTTGATGGAGATCATCATAGCCACTTAGCATTAGCTATGACAGAAAAACTTTGCGAGAAAGACGAAAGTTTTTGGGCAGAAGCAGAAGAGGCAACGATAGAAGCCTTGCAAAAAAGAATTGATTTATGGGATGCCGCTTATGCAGAAATTGTGGGCAGAAAAGTTTTGGCTTAGCGTTAACAAAACATCAAGCTAATGCTAATTCTGAATTAAGTAAATTGCGTCACATTTGATTAGAGATATATTATTTGTAAAATAAAATTTACACATTTGTTGTTCGGCAACAAATAACCGATTCAAAACGCATGAGTTTCATATTAAAACCTGTAGATATCGTCGAGAATATTACTCCCGAAGATTTCAAAAAAAATTATTTGAAAACAAAAAAACCATTGGTAATTAGGGGCTTAACAAAAGATTGGCCAGCTAGAGAAAAATGGACAACTGAATATTTAAAAGAGATTGGTGGCGACTTGGAAGTGCCTTTGTACGACAACTCAAAAGCAGATCCTTCTAAACCAATTAATGCAGCTACAGCACACATGAAATTCGGCGATTATTTGGATTTAATTAAACGCGAACCCACTGAATTGCGAATATTTTTCTTCAATTTATTTAAGAAAGTGCCAAGCTTAATTAACGATGTAAAAATACCAAAAGATTTAATGGGTGGCTTTATTGAAAGTATGCCTGCCATGTTTTTTGGCGGTTCCAATTCGGTAACATTTTTACATTACGACATCGATTTACCGCACATTTTCCATACTCATTTTGGTGGAAGAAAACATATTGTACTTTTTGACAATAAATGGAAAGATAGATTGTATTGCCTGCCAAATGCCACTTATGCTTTGGAAGATTATGATGTAGCTAATCCAGATTTCGAAAAGTTTCCTGCTTTAAAAGGCGTGGAAGGCTACGAAGTGTTTTTAGAACATGGAGATACCTTATTTATGCCAACTGGAATGTGGCATTGGATGAAATACCTTGATGGCTCATTCTCTTTAAGTTTACGTGCCTGGGATCAATCTGTTACGCGTAAAGTAGCAAGTGTTTGGAGTTTATTTACCCATGGTGCCATTGATAGCTTGATTAAAATGACTTTCAAAGAGAAATATGCGCATTGGAGAGAAAAGAAAGCTGTTAAAATTGCAGAAAAAGCAATGAGAAACGGTAATCCAAGATAAATGTAAATCTAAAGGGTCTTCGATTGAGGATTCAAAAAAACGAATAAATCGGGGCATCGGAAACGATAGTCCCGATTTTTTTTGTTTCTGCTTTCTTGAAATCTTCATTTTCTCGAGGAAGAACGATGAAGGCATTGCATAATGTTGATTAAATTAACGAATATCAAGATATAAATGGAACACGAAATACTTACCGAAAAACAAAAGATGCTGGCTGGCAAAGCCTACCAAGCCGGAGGGAAAGAATTATCGCAAGAAAGGCTTAAAGCCCGAGAAATTGTTTACGAGTTTAATAACCTCGCTCCAAAATTTATTAAACAACGTAAAGAGTTACTTAAAAGATTATTCGGTAAAACGGAAAAGATGTTTTATGTAGAGCCTCCTTTTCGCTGCGATTATGGTTACAATATCGAAATTGGCGATAATTTTTACGCCAACTTCAATTTAACCATTTTAGACTGCGCAAAAGTCAGCATTGGCAATAGCGTTTTTATTGCGCCAAATGTATCCATTTACACCGCCGGCCACCCAATACATGCATACCTACGCGATCAGGAATATGAATGGGCGCAAGAAGTAGCCATCGGCAACAGCGTTTGGATCGGAGGAAACGTGGTAATCAACCCAGGAGTAAAAATTGGTTCAAATGTGGTGATCGGTTCGGGGAGCATTGTTACGAGAGATATTCCAGACCATGTTTTTGCGGCAGGAAATCCGTGCAGGGTAATCCGCCAGCTCACTGATGCAGACAAAGATTTTTACTACAAAGATTTCAAGTTAGAGTTGTAATCCACTAGCTAATATCGAGACTGACTGTGGCTTTATGGATTTTTACAGCTATATTTCCGCTACGGTAATTTTCAGGAGATATGCCCAAAAGCTTTACGTTCAAAAGTCAAATTAAAACAGGTTTATATGCTGCTATAGTAGTTTTCCTGGCTTATACGATGATTTTTGGATTCAGAAAGACATTTACAGTTGCTACTTTTGAGGGATTAACCATAGCTGGATATAGCTATAAAACCATTTTAGTGATTTGCCAAATGCTTGGCTATTTACTAGCCAAATTCTATGGCATTAAATATATTTCCGAACTTAAACGCACAGGCCGAGGAAAAATTATTATCGTCCTAACAACTATAGCGTGGTTAAGCTGGCTATTATTTGCCCTCGTTCCCGTACCTTATAATATCGTTTTTCTTTTCATTAACGGATTTCCCTTAGGCATGCTTTGGGGCGTTGTATTCTCGTACGTAGAAGGCAGACGAAGTACCGATTTCATTGGTGCAACTTTAGCCGTAAGCTTCATTTTTGCTTCAGGATTTGTAAAATCGGTCGGCTCATGGTTAAGTATAACCTTTAATTTAACAGAATTTTGGATACCATTTTATGCTGGTTTAGTCTTCATGGTTCCGCTTTTGATTTTCGTTTTCTTAATGGAGAAAATACCTCCACCCGATGATGAAGACATTAAAGACAGAGCTGATAGAATACCAATGACTGAGCAGGACAGAAAGCTGTTTGTTAAAGAGTTTTTTGCTGGCTTGGTTGCCTGTGTAATCATTTATTGCTTCGCCACAATTTTTAGAGATATCAGAGATAATTTTAGCGCCGAAATGTGGAATGAGATGGGTTTTGCGAACCAACCCGCCATTTTTGCCAAAACAGAAACACCAATTACATTAATTGTTTTGTTGCTAATTGGCAGCATGGTGCTGATCAAAAATAATTTTACGGCTCTTAAAACAGCACATTATTTTATCTTAGCGGGATTTATTTTAGCGGGTGCATGTACACTACTTTTTAAAGCAAATTTACTCCAACCCATTTGGTGGATGACTTTGGTTGGCCTTGGGCTCTACATGGTTTACATCCCATTTAACGCAGTATTTTTCGATCGGTTAATATCAACATTTAAGTACGCCAGCAACGTAGGTTTTTTAATTTACATCGCCGATTCGTTTGGTTATGTAGGGAGTATTGGCGTTTTATTGAGTAAAGAAATATTTAAAGTAAAATTGAACTGGGTAACATTTTTTTCTAACAGCGTAATCATTTTATCTATCATTGGCTGCCTGCTTACTGTTTACTCACTCCTGTATTTTTCAAGGAAATTTATTTCACATTCAAAGATTTGATTACCGAATCAACCACATTGAAATTCTCCTTTTTATCTTTAACATCAACACTGAATACAAATGAAAAGGTTTTGCCCTTCCAATTGAAGACGCTAAAACTTCCCTTATTTCGATTTGTAATTACCTTTGTTTCAAAATCAGCCCTTAAAACCTTTTGCGTCCCAACCATAATTTCCTTTGGTTGGTTTAGCATCCCAAATTCAATCTTTCTTTTATGGTAACTTGCTCTTGATTGTATAATCAGATTTTCCAGGTTCTTTTCTACACTTACCGAATCAATTGCGGTTATGATGAGGTAAGCGTCTTTAGAAAAGGGCTCGTCGTCGCTTGCAGAAATAAACCGGCTATTTGGAACGCCTTCAATAGGGCGATCTTTTTTAACCTTCCAATATTTAGGTAAGCTGAAACTCCAACCTCCTTTACTGTATAAAACAAATTCTTTCTTTTTTGTGGATGAATAATTGCAAGCTGTTAGCAGTAGCATCAAAGCCAATACCGATAGAAAAGTTATTTTCATATTTAGGAGCTATGGTCTACTATTATTTTCCAAATACCCTCAATCTTTTTAAAAAGCAAAGTATAGTAGCCTTGTGGCTCGTCTTTTTCGCGTTTTAAATGCCAGCTACCCAAAACAAAAGCCACATCTTTATTTAAGAAATCTATTTTCTTAATCCCGAAAGTCAATTGGCCCATTCCAGCTTCTCCCGAATAAGTTTTTTTGTAATTATCCAACGTTTTTTGCCAGCCATAAGTGGGTCCGCTTTTGCCTACAAAAAGTAAACTATCGCTTTTAACATAACCCTGCATAAATGTTTCCAGGTCGCCTTTGTTCCAGGCTAATCTTTGCTTTTCAAGCACGTCTAGAATAGCTTTTTTATCTGCCGATGTTTGAGCTGCGACAGAAAAAGTGATCAGGCAAAAGAGTATTGCAAAAATTGATTTCCTCATTTTAATTTTAATTTTTGGGGATCATTAATTTCCCGTTAGGTATGAATGTAGAAATACATCCTCAACTAAAATAATAAAAAGCTTTTAAATTTAGATAATATCGTATTTTAATCATGGAATAAGATTTGTGACCTGTTTTTAGATAATTTTTGATACCAAATAAATGTAAACCTATGAATGACTTTTACGAAAAATTTCGCAACCTAACTTTTTTTGATAACCACCCAGAAGCGATTGCCAATCACCTGGATAATTTTTACACATCAGAAGAAATCACGGTTTTCCATGAAATGGTATCTCCCCATTTTCATTTGGATGTGTATTTTATCAGTTCAGCAAAGCACAGCTTTAACATTTTACTTACCTGCGGGATGAGTTTATTGGAAATGACCGTTCCGGAGGGTGTAGAAAATCCTGAGCAATACAAGTTTGCCGAGCTAATGATTCTGCTTCCAAAAGAAATTGAGTTTGGAAAGGTTTTTCCAAGTGAAAATGAGAACGATTGGATTTTAGGCATGTTAAAAGAAACTGCTCGTTTCCCACACCATTATGATACCTGGCTAAGCATTGGCCATACTCTACAAGCCACTTCAGATATGGAACCTTATGACCAAGAAACTGATTTTGTTGGTTTAGTTGTTCTACCCTCGGTAACGTTTGATGAAGAATTTACCGAGATAAAAGCAGATAACGATGTGATCAACATTTTGTCTATTTTCCCTTTGTACAAGAACGAACTGGAATATAAAATTGCCAATGGCTATAATGCTTTGCTAGATCGTTTGATTGAGAAAGATGAGAAAGAGGTTTTTAATAAGCAAAGAGGAAACTTATTAGATTAATGAAAGCAGTCTATAAAATATTATTAGGAGGAATACTGCTTTTCATCATCATTAACTGGGCAACCGCTAGCCTAAATTACGATGCTGATGGTGCTGACCAATATGGGTTTCCTCTAAACTTTTACAATAAAGTAAGTGGCTATGATGTGATCACAAAAGAAGGAGGAACCAGTACAGAATTTAATTCTTTTTCACTTTTAGCCGATGTAACATTCGCATTAGCGGGGAGCTGGCTCATATTTACATTGATAAATAAGTTCAAGAGAAAAGCCAATGTTTAAACGCAACAAATTCGAGCAGAAGGACGGGAATCTAATTCTTTATCCGGATTATGGCAATCTAAAAGGATTTGTGATTATCGGTATACTAGCTATTTTGTTTTGTTATGCACTTTATAGCGTTAATAAAACCCATCAAAATATTGGTAATGCCAACATGTGTTATATTTTCATCGGCACAGTACTCTTAATCACGTTGGGCTTTGCCACAGCATACAAAAAAGTAATCATCAACGGCCATAAGCAAAAGATTATTGTATCTCATTTTGGTATTCAATTAAAAGAAATAGCCTTTGCTGATATTTTAAATGTAGAAATGCGTTCGGGCTCATTGCCTGAAGCCTATTTTGTGGTACTAAAGCGGAATCCGATTGGACATAGCATTAGGCTGAGTCCAACTTACAATCAAACGCAGCAAACTGCTAAATCCGAGTTTTACCATCAGGTTTTACCGCTGATAAAAAATTATTTACTTGATAAAATCACCATAGACCAACAAACCGACCCTGTACAACTTAAATACTTTAAGCAAAGAGCGCCTCAGCTTTATCGTTTTGTATCGTTTCAAAAAACAATTCTGGCGATAATTCAATTGGCTTTTGCAGGATTTTTCTTCTTACTAATGGCCAACTTTCTCTTTGCGAAGTTTGCATTCACAGAATTAGCAATCGGATTATTTTCAGCTATTGCTGGATTGTTTTTGCTTTTATTAGCATTTATAAATTCGAAAGTTATATATGTTGATACCAATCGAAAGATCATTGGAGAAACCTTTTTCGGCTTTTTAGTTGTTGAATTTCCATTTAATGCCATCAAAAAAATTGCGATTAGAAATACCCAGATTAATGGCCTTTCGATTTACACCAGTTTAATCATCGGCAGAGAAAACAGTGAACATACCCTCGCAAAAAGCTCGAACACACAACATTTATCCGATGTGGAAAGAGAATTCAAAGCCTTGATAGAAGGAAATATAATAGACAATTAACAGATCCTGAAAATTGCTACCTTGCAAAACTTAAAATCTACCATGAAAAAAACAGTTGTGTCTATCGGCGAAATATTGTGGGATGTTTTTCCCGAAGGAAAAAAGGCAGGGGGCTCGAGTATGAATGTGGCGCTTAACTTGCACAAACAAGGTATAAACAGCCAATTTATAAGTGCCATTGGCGATGATGAAAATGGAAAAGAACTTTTAAATTTTTTATCTTCAAATCAGTTTCCAACGCAATTCATCCAAACACACAACTTACCAACAAGTACGGTAGAAGTTCAATTAGATGCGCAGCATCAGGCCACTTATACTATTGTGGCACCAGTTGCCTGGGATGCAATTCAACTTAATGAAGAAAATATTGCTGCTGTGAAAAATGCTGATGCATTTGTTTATTGTAGTTTAACCTGCCGGAATGAAAACAGCCGAAACACCATTTTATCTTTACTAAAGGAAGCCAGGCTCAAAATATTTGACATTAATCTTCGTCCGCCTTTTTACACCATAGAAACTTTAAAGGTGCTACTCTCTGCAGCCGATATCTTAAAGGTTAATGAGCACGAATTACTTTATTTGAAAAACGAACTCGCCTTAACCGGCAATACAGATGAACAATTGCTGAAACAATTGAGCAACTTTTTCAACATCAACATGATTTGCTTGACCGTTGGCGAAAAAGGTGCTTATGTATTACAGGAAAATAAACTTTATCACCATAAAGGCTATCAGGTAGAAGTGGCCGATACCGTTGGGGCAGGCGATTCTTTCTTGGCTACTTTTATTGCCAGCTACTTAAAGGGCTACCCGATTGACACAGTTTTGGATAGAGCCTGCAAGGTTGGAAGCTTTGTAGCATCACAAGCTGGAGCAAACCCTGATTACGGAGACGAAGTTTTTCATTAGAATGCTAATGTTTTAATTCGTAAACCATTTATTTAAATACCACCTCTGTCGCTCCATAACCGAACTTTTCTTTTCGAGCATCCATGTAAGTTTTAATATGAGGATTTTTACTAATGAGTTTATGAATTTTATCTCTCAGTGTTCCGTTTCCTGAACCATGTATGAAAACCATTTTATCATAGTGATGCACTACTGCTGCATCTAAAGCATTTTGAAAATGATTTAGCTGAATTTGGAGAATTTCATCAGCCTCTAAAAAATGGTGATCGTCTCTTAATTTCTCAATGTGAAGATCTATTTCTTTTGCAGGTGCATCTACAGTCCGCTTTTCAGCAGGCGATTTGAAAAAACTTTCTTTCAGCTTTTGAGCATCGATAGTAATGGGTACCAGATCATCCAAACGGATCAACCAACCTTTGAGTTTAGATTGTGGCAGTTCTTTTTGTTCTGTAGAAAAATCCTTTGCCCTGAATTTTTTGCGAATCACTAAAGGATCAACAGGTTTAACATCAGCTTTGCTAAAAACTAAAATTTGAAAAGTAAATTCTGGCCAAATATCTAAATCGGCTAACGATGCCGAATAAACCAAACTTGATTGATAAGACTCAACCACTCCATGAAATAAGCCTGAGTATTTCTCTTTCTTCTCTGAGGTTAAACTCACCAATAACACGTTAGGCGATTGGTTTTGAAGATAAAAATGAACCACATTACCGGCTTTATTATCTGTAGCAACGGCGACATAAATTCCATTTTCAATTTTGCTTACAGATGGAACATTTACCTGAATGGGTTTGGGTGCATCGATTTCTTCTGCAACTACACCATGCCCATGCACCGAAGTTAAATTGCTTACGGCAACCGGAATTTCAAAACCATCTTCATCGGTAACGCCCAAAGTTTGTGCGTCGATAATCCTGGTTACATAACCCTCCCGTTTTTCATCAACAAAACGAACAAAATCTCCTAATTTAAATTTCATAACCCCTAAATCCCCTAAAGGGGACTTCTCCTTTTTATTTACCCCCAACCCCCTAAAGGGGGCTTTTATTTTCTACAGTTTAAGCAAAGTGCGTAAACCTTTCTATCTATTACGCTATGTTTTCCGCCTGCTTTTCAACTCCCCCTTTAGGGGGCCGGGGGGCTTAATGCCTTGTATCGTTATTATGATAGATACTTAAATAACTTTCATAACGCGACACAGCAATATCACCCTCATTCACCGCTTCGATTACGGCGCACCCAGGTTCGTTTACATGGCGACAGTTATTGAACCGGCATTGATGTGAAGTTTTAAAAATCTCCCTAAAAAAATGACCTAACTCCTCTTTTTCGATATCAATTACCCCCAATTCCCTAATGCCTGGCGTATCTACAATAAAACCGCCTTGTGGCAATTCGAACATTTCTGCAAAGGTTGTGGTATGCTGGCCTTTATCGCTCCAATCTGATACCTCACCTGTTTTCAAATCTCTATCAGGCAGCAAAGCATTTATTAAACTCGATTTACCAACGCCCGAATGCCCGGAAATTAAGGTAATTTTATTTGTAATTACCTCTTGAATAACTGGAATATTGATCCCTTTTAAAGCCGAAACTTCATAACAGGGATAACCAATATTTTCATAGATATTTTTGAATTCCTGTAATATTTCTAAACCCTCTTTGCTGAATAAATCGAGCTTGTTGAATACCAAAACGGCAGGTACATCATAAGCTTCGGCGGTTACCAAAAACCGATCGATAAAACCCAATGATGTCCTCGGTGAAGCAAGTGTAACCAGCAAAATGGCCATATCCAAATTTGCAGCCAGGATTTGTGCCTGCTTGCTTAAGTTAATCGATTTGCGGATAATGTAGTTTTTTCGAGGCAGCAACTCATTTATTAAGCCCTGATTACTGTCTTTCTCCAGGTCGAATTTTACCCGATCGCCCACCGCAATTGGGTTGGTAGTTTTAATCCCTTTAATCCTGAATTTACCAATAATACGACAGTCGTAACGCTTGCCATTATCAGCCAAAACGCTATACCAACTGCCCGTAGATTTAATAATTAAGCCCTGCATATTTGAAAACAAAGGTATGAAAAGGATGGAAGATGTTGGTGGGAAAAATTACGTGTAAATCGTCATTTCGACCATAGCATAGCGAAGTGGAGAAATCTATTGACCATAACGTTCTTCATAATACAAAGATTTATCGGCTGCGCTCGAAATGACGGATATCTTTAGGATTTTAAACATTAACTTCGCCAAAAACCTACAAATGGAAAACTTCAAAATTATTGGCATCTCCACAGAAACCAGCAATCAAAACAATCAGGCAGCAGCAGATTTAGGAAAACTGTGGCAAAGATTTTTCGCCGAAGAAATAGCTTCCAAAATCCCCAATAAAGAGACTGAAGATATTTATGCCATTTACACTGATTATGAAAGCGACTATACTGGTAGATACACCACGATTATCGGGCAACGGGTAAGCACATTAGATCACATTCCAGATGGTTTTGTGGGTAGAGAAATTAAAAATGAGAGGCTCATTAAATACAAAGCTAAGGGAGAAATGCCACGGGCTATTTTAGATACGTGGCAAGAAATATGGGCAAACGACATTGCTTTATATAGAACTTACAATGCCGACTTTGAGGTTTACGGAGCAGAATCTCAGCAGGGGTCAGATTCGGAAGTAGAGATTTATATTGGGGTGAGGAGTTAGATTATCCTTTTTCAAGATAGGGTTTTAAGCGATTAAATTCCTTTCTTGAGTCTGCATTCTTTATAGTTACCACAATAACACCTTTTGCTGCCCTGACACCATAGATCGCAGTAGCAGCCGCATCTTTTAACACTGCTACCTTTTCAATTGTATTCGGGTTTATCATTGTTGAAGAGGAATCATTTAAAATATAACTCTTCTTTTTAAAGACAACTACCCAAAGCGGAGGATTATCCAAAATCGTTGAAGAACACCTTAATCTTATTGTTGGTTGAGTTTGTGAGTAAGCATTGAAACTAAAAGCTGTGCATAGCAGAATAAAGAAAAGAGATTTCATAAAGATGTTTTAATGATGATTCTTACTGGATGGAAATTCCATAAAATAATAAAGGCAGTATAGCACTCGAATATTCTACACCACGATTTTCTAAATCATACCAGCAGCAAACTCAAATAGTACCTTGCACTAGCTTAGCTAAACCTGACAGCCGCGGAAATACTTTTTGTTGCATTAACTAAATAGATTGCCACGTCGTTCCTCTTCGCAATGACGGTAATGGGAAAGGCAGAAGAATCCGCAAAAAGATTGTAGCAAATGGCAGGGTTGCTTTAACCTAAAAATTACGGAATCTGCTTTTCAACAAAATAAAATAATCATTTATTAACCACCCCGCCCTGCGGGCACCCCTTAAAATAAGGAGGGGAGTTGAAAACCCAAAGCATTGAGATTCTTGCGTCGATCATCTTCGAAATAACGATTTTCTATTTTAGTTTTCGGTTCAAAAAATGCCGCTGTTTCATTTGATTAAACGTTTTATTAAAAATTTTTCAAATAAAGTTCAAAATTGTTTGCAATTAAGAAAAATAATCTGCTACTTTACGGTGTACAAAATACACCAACAGAAATGATTTCGAATACTTCAATTATTACAACGATTATTATTACCACCGGGATAAACCAGCGGGGCTAATTTGTTGTAAGTTGAATTAACATAAAACACAGAAAGCGTCCCGATACAAATCGGGGCGCTTTTTTTTTAAACCAAAACCATTGAAAACTGCACAAACTAATTAACAAGCAAGCGTGCAAGGTTCATTAAAACTAAAAACTAATGAAAGTATTAAAATTCGGCGGCACATCCGTAGGTTCGGCCGAGAACATCAAAACGTTACTGAGCATAGTAGCCAAAGAAAAATTACAGAGCAATCCGGTAGTTGTATTATCGGCAATGAGTGGCGTAACCAATTTGCTAACCGATATGGCCGAAAGAGCCGAACGTGGCGAAGATTACGACACTGGTTTAAAAGAAATTGAGGCCAAGCACTTTGCAGTGATTCGTTCGCTTTTGCCAGCAGCTGCCCAAAACCCCGTGTTTACGCGTTTGAAAATCTTCTTTAACGAGCTGGAAGATCTATTGCAGGCCGTAACCAACCTTCGCGAATTGAGTTTGCAAACCAAAGACCAGATTTTAAGTTATGGTGAACGTTGCTCCTCTTTCATGATTGCACATATCGCTTCACAGCAATTTGCTGAAGCTTTGTATGTAAATGGTTCGGAATTTATAAAAACCGATAGCAATTTTGGCCAGGCAAAGGTTGATACCGAACTGACTGAAATGTTGATTAATAATTTTTACCAGGCCAATAAAAATAAGGTATTGTTTGTTACGGGTTTCATTGCCAGCAATGCCGCAGGCAGAGTAACTACTTTAGGTCGTGGTGGTTCTGATTATACTGCAGCAGTATGGGGCGCAGCTTTAAATGCTGAAGAAATTGAAATTTGGACAGATGTAAACGGGATGATGACTGCCGACCCACGCATTGTGAAGAAGGCTTTTTCATTACCTGAATTAAGCTATACGGAAGCAATGGAATTGAGTTATTTTGGAGCCAAAGTAATTTACCCACCAACAATGATTCCGGCTTTCATGAAGAAAATTCCGCTGGTAATCAAGAATACATTTGAGCCTGATTTTTCCGGAACCTATATCAAAAGTGATGTTAAAGCGTCAACCCTGCCGATAAAAGGCATTTCCTCTATCGACCATATCAGCATTATCAATCTTACCGGCAGCGGCATGGTAGGTAAAGCAGGTTTCAGTGGGAGATTGTTTTCTTTACTTTCCCGGGAGCAAATTAATGTGGTGTTGATTACGCAATCTTCGTCAGAGCACAGCATTACTTTTGCGGTTAAGCCCACTGATGCGGGTCAGGCGATTGCTTTAATTAAGAAAGAATTTGAACTGGAGCTCGATGCCAACAAACTGGCTCTACCGGAAGTTGAAAACAATCTAGCCGTTTTGGCCATTGTAGGCGAGAATATGAAACGTACGCCTGGCATGAGCGGAAGGTTGTTTAACGCATTGGGTAGAAACGGAATTAATGTTAGAGCAATTGCCCAGGGTTCATCCGAATACAATATTTCGGTAATTATCAGCGCAGCTGATTTATCAAAAGCGGTAAATGCCGTTCACGATGCTTTCTTTACCGACTTAAAACGCACATTAAATATCTTTTGTTTGGGCACAGGAAATATCGGCAAAACGTTGTTTAACCAGCTGAAAGAGCAAATGCCATTCTTAGCCGCAAACAATGATTTGCAAGTTAAGGTTGCCGGCATTAGCAATACCCGCAAAATGATTTTCAATCCCGAAGGTTTATCGCTCGAAGATTGGGAAACTAACCTGGGTACAAATGGTGAGCAGGCAGACTTAGCTGGTTTTGTAGAACGCATGAAAGCATTAAACTTACCAAACTGCGTTTTTGTGGATAATACTGCAGCAGAATCTCCGATTGAATATTATCAGGGCATTTTTGAAAACAGTATTTCTGTTGTTACTTGCAATAAAAAGGGAAATTCAGCAGACTTTGCACAATACAAATCGTTTAAAGATACTGCCCGAAAATTTGGTGTTGATTTTTACTACGAAACCAATGTTGGTGCAGGCTTGCCAATCATCCGTACCTTAAGAGAGTTGATGATGAGCGGCGATAAAGTTGCACGCATCGAGGCCATTTTATCTGGAACAATTTCTTACATCTTTAACAACTTTAAAGGCGATGCCGGATTTTACGAAACGGTTAAAGAAGCGCAGGAATTGGGTTATACCGAACCCGATCCACGTGATGATTTGAACGGAAAAGATTTCATGCGTAAAATGTTAATCCTTGCTCGTGATGCAGGTTATCCATTGGAAGCAGCGGATGTTAAAATCGATAATATTTTACCAGAAGCTTGTTTAAATGCAACTTCTGTCGAAGATTTTTATGTTGAATTGCAAAAAAATGCTGCTTACTTTGAAGATTTGAAAACTAAGGCTGCAAACGATAAGAAAGTGTTGCGCTACATTGGTAAACTTGAAGATGGAAACGTAGAAATCAGTCTGCAAATGGTTGATGACAGTCATCCTTTTTATATGCTTTCGGGAAGCGATAATATCATTTCTTTTACGACAGATCGGTACAAATCTCGCCCGCTAGTGGTTAAAGGCCCAGGTGCAGGAGCAGAAGTTACTGCCGCGGGTGTTTTTGCCGATATTATAAATGTTGGAAGCAATTAGACAAAGGATAAAAGAACAAAGACAAAAGATATAAATATAAATGAGTTGGAGTTTAGACCTTTAGTCTTGGCTCCTTCATCATTATTCGAATTATGAAAGAAATAAAAGTTTTCGCACCTGCAACCGTTGCAAACGTAGTTTGTGGCTTCGATGTTTTGGGTTTTGCCGTAAATGAACCTGGGGATGAAGTTGAAATGCGTTTAACAGATATACCTGGTGTGGTAATCAAAAGAATCACTGGCGATGATGGCCGGTTGCCTTTGGATTCGACTAAAAATACGGTAAGCGCAAGTGTTCAGCATTATTTGCAACACATCGATCGATTAGATGTAGGTGTCGAAATCGAGCTCCATAAGAAGATGCCAATTGGTAGCGGTTTGGGCTCAAGCTCGGCAAGTACCGTTGCAGGTTTATTCGCCATTAACAAACTGATGGGCGATTTATTAACGCCTAAAGAACTTGTTCCTTTCGCCATGAAAGGCGAAGAGCTTGCTTGTGGTTATGGCCATGCCGATAATGTTGCACCAGCCATTCTGGGTGGGTTTGTGTTGGTTAGAAGTTACGATCCTTTGGATGTAATCTCATTACCTACTCCTGCAGGGATGTATGCAGCGATTGTTTATCCTGAGGTGGATGTTCCCACAAAAGATGCCCGTCAAATGATTCGCAGCAAGGTATTGTTGAAAGATGCGGTTACGCAATGGGGCAATGTTGCTGGTTTGGTTAGTGGCTTATTTATGAATGATTTCGACTTAATTGGCCGCAGCATGAAAGATGTTTTGGTAGAACCAACCCGATCGATTTTAATTCCAGGTTTTGAAGAAATGAGAGCAATAGCCATGGAAAACGGCGCTATTGGTTTCGGAATTTCTGGCTCAGGTCCATCGGTTTTTGCTTTAGCGAAAGATGAAGAAACCGCCAAAAAAATAACAAAAGCACAGCAACAACATTTACACAAAATTAATATAAACAGCAAAGCTTACGTTTCTTCTGTTAATGCCGAAGGACCGAGAGTATTGTAAAGAGGTTGATGGCCGAGGGTATTAAGGTTGATGGTTCAGTTGCCTTAATCTTCATCCTTCCAGATCTCAACCGTCCAACTTTAAAATTATTAAGAATAAAACATAACAATAGGATGAAAAAGGTTAGAAGAATGGGAATTATGTTCCCAAACCTTCCAACCTTCCAATCCTCAACCTTCCAACCATGATTTTATACTCAACCAACAATAAAGATTTACGTGTTTCTTTTAAAGAAGCCGTTTTTAATAGTATGCCTCAAGATAAAGGTTTGTATATGCCAGTGGAAATCCCTCAATTGGATGCAGACTTTTTAGCTAACATTGAACAGTATTCTTTGCCAGAGATTGCTTATAAAGTAGCTACAACTTTATTAAAAGATGAAATTCCTGCGGAAGATCTGCAAGCCTTGATTGAAGATGCCATTAACTTTGAAGCACCAGCGGTAAAACTAGACCAAAAAACTTTTGTACTGGAACTTTTCCACGGACCATCTTTAGCTTTTAAAGATTTTGGCGCCCGTTTTATGAGCAGAGTGATGGCTTACTTTCTAAAAGATGGCGAGCAACTTTTAGATGTGTTAGTTGCTACTTCCGGAGATACCGGTGGTGCAGTTGCTTTAGGTTTCCTAGGTGTACCAAATACCCGTGTAACTATTCTCTATCCAGAGGGGAAAGTAAGTCCGATACAGGAATTGCAATTAACCACCAACGGTCAAAATATTAGAGCAGTGGAAGTAAAAGGCACTTTTGATGATTGCCAGGCTTTAGTGAAACAAGCTTTTGCAGATGAAGAGTTGAACGCAACTTTCCGACTTACATCCGCCAATTCGATAAACATCTCGAGGTTAATTCCGCAAACGTTTTATTATTTCAATACTTACGCACAGCTGAAAAAACAAGGGTTAAAGGATGTAATTTTTTCCGTTCCAAGTGGGAATTTTGGCAACATCGGTGCAGGTTTGTTGGCTTATAAATTAGGGTTACCAGTTAAGCAGTTTATTGCAGCTACTAATATAAACGATACCGTTCCACGCTTCCTGGAATCCGGTATTTACGAAACAAAACCGTCTACTCAAACCTATTCAAATGCGATGGATGTTGGTGCGCCAAGTAACTGGGTTCGCATCATGGACTTATTTGACGAAGATGTAAATGCCTTGAAAAATGTTGTTACATCGTATCGTTTTAATGATGAGGAAACGCTTGCTGGCATCAAAGAAATCGACTCCAAGTTTGACTATGTTGCCTGTCCACACACTGCAATTGCTTACCTGGCAATTGAAAAATACAGAAAGGAAAATCCGGAGGATCAGAGCGCAGCAGTCTTTTTATCAACTGCTCATGCTTGTAAGTTCCCTGATATTTTTCCTATCGATATTGCAGCAAAAATCGAAATTCCGAAGCAGGTGAGCGTATTGGAAAGCTTGCCTCAATATGCAGATAAATTGGGTGTAGATTTTGCAGGGTTTAAAAGTTATTTGTTGGATAAGGCTTAAGTTTGGTAGATTAAAAACTAAAATGGCCGAGATTACAAATCTCGTACTTAGAATAGCAAAATTCATGTATAGCTCTTTGCTAGTCGGGATTTTTAATCCCGACTCACGGACTAAGGATTTTTAATCCTCCAGGCAGAATCTCGATTCGAATAGCTATATTCATTTATGGCTTTTAAATATTCTGTTTCTGATCAAAACGATATCTATTTTGTCACGACGACTGTGGTTGGCTGGATAGATGCTTTCACCAGGAAAGAGCTTGCATACGTAATTATCGAAAGCCTTAAATATTGTCAGCGTGAAAAAGGCTTAATAATTTATGCCTGGTGCCTAATGCCTAGTCATCTCCACATGATTATCAGCGCAGAAGAAGGAAAGAATTTGTCAGATATCATGCGAGATTTGAAAAAATTCACCTCTAAACGAATCATTCTGACGTTAAAGGAAATAAATGAAAGTCGCGATTGGCTGCTAGATAAGTTTGCATTTGCTGCCAAAATAAATGTAAAAACAAAAGATTATAAATTTTGGCAAGATGGGTTTCATCCAATCGCACTTTATTCAAATGAGTTTAAAGACCAAAAGCTGGATTATATCCACAACAATCCCGTAGAGTCGGGTATGGTTTATGAACCTGAACATTATCAATATAGCTCGGCGATAGATTATAGTGGTGGATTAGGTTTACTTGAAATTGTTTATCTATAAGATCATAGGTGGATTAGAAATCCACAGTTCAATAGTCGAGATTACAAATCTCGACTATCTTTTATCAATATGCAGATAAATTGGGTGTAGATTTTGCAGGGTTTAAAAGTTATTTGCTGAGAGGTTAAAACGAAGTTATTGCAGGAAAAATAATTGGGGCTACGGAAGATTGTCGCCCCGATTAATTGGACTAGTAGAAGCTTCATCAGTTGTTACGGCTTGTTCAACTTTTCGCTTCCACCACCAAGTGTAAATGTAAAATTCAACAATTGGAATTAACAAAATCAAAATAAATAATATGAAAGTGCTTTGAATTAATGCACTTATTTTGGCGGAAACCAATTCATCTACCTTTTCAGTAAGCTTAATTTTTATAGATTCCTCTATCTTTTTTGGCTCCAAAGTATTTAACGTTGCAACTAGCGCTTTCAAATCATCGTAACTCAAATCTTCGATTTTTACATGCCCTCTTCCTGCCGCAAGTAGCATTCCGTATAAACTTGCGCTGTAAATATCGTCTTTATATTTATCGAAAATATAAACTGCTAATTTGTTTTTACTCTTATCAACAAAGCCTATTCCTACATTTTTAGATGCAACATATTTACCTAGTGCAACTGCAGTGTTTTTTGTACCTGCTTGAATCTCGATCGTACCTTCCTGAATTTTTCGGATAAAATTATTTCGCAGTTCCGGTGTTTCAAAAGCCATCACTGCCGCTTGCTCATAAATTTGAGATACAATTCGGTTTTCTTCTTTTTTGATGATACTTTTCGCTGCAAAAATAAAGGCAAGATGAAGTGAAAAATAGATGAAGACACCCATGCTAGCTACGATATAGAGCTTAGCACCCCAGTTATAATATTTTGGTTCCCTTTTATAGAACTGTTTCTTCCACAAAACTACATTGTAGATTATCCCACAAACAATCCCTACAACAAAAAATAAAATAATATAAAGGATTAAGGTTCCAACATGTGGAAGTATGATTTCCTTTAGCAAACTCCACCAGTCAACATTCTTTAAGTATTTCATTTTTAAAATGGTAAAAAATTAAAACTATAAGATAACAACAGGGAATTGCAATCAATTATAATTTAATTATTTCCATTTATCTAATTTTTCCCAATATTCCTTAACAAAGTTTTTTATGCTGTCAGGTAAAGATGAATAGTTAGCACTAAAGCTATTCTTCTTATCTGCAGTTTCCGTGAGGATATAACTTTCGCCCTTGTGCATTAACAAAAGGCTCACCGAAAGTTGGTTTTTCATATCACTATCGTGAAAACTATAAATAAATAAGGCATCAACCTGTTTATCCTTATCGGCATCGCTGAAAGCTTTTCTCGACCCCCAAATACTTATAATACCTTTATGAGTGATGGTTTTCTCTTGAGTCAACTTCCATAAATCTCCGGTTTTGGTAAATTTTTGAGCGAACAATGTATCCGGATTACTCCCCGACTTTACCTTGGAGAAAACAAAAATATTTTTCGACGAAGCATCATCTATCCGATCAACCATCATAGCCCGACTTCCCTTGAATTTAAAGGGTGCATCTTTCAAATCCTCCACTTTCATTGCTGTAGAAGTAATTTGGGCATGTAGATAATTTAGGGATAGGGTCAGCATGAACGATAAAATGATTTTTCTCATGATTTTATTTATTTCCTTGAAACTACAATAATTATCAAGAAATAAAAAAAGGCTGGAATTAAAAACTCCAACCTCTTCAACTATAAAACTAAACCTAACTATTTCGATGCTTGCGATTTTAGTGAACGCAACTCACGTTTCAACTCGTCAATTTGCTGTTGCTGCTCCTTAATACTACCCACCAAAAGCGGAATTAAGCTTTCATAATCAACTTTGGTTATAGTAGCTGAGTTGTAAGCATTTTTGCCTGCTGGATATTGTTTGGCCTGTACAGTTACCAAACTTGGAACAGCACTTCTAGCCTCAGCTCCCACGAAACCGTATTGCGAAGTGGCTGGAAGTTTTAATTTCTCCGCCCAGGTTTTGTCGTAATTAAAGCTTACTGGCTGAAGTTTTGAAACCATCTCTAAAGAGTTACTTACTGGTTTTACATTAGCTTGCGTCACTTCTTGTGCGCTAACTTTTAATGATGCGGAAATTGCAAATACCGCAAAACAGAATGAAATTGCTCGTTTCATATTCGTTATAAATTAATAGAAATAAAATACTGGATTATTGCCCGATAAAGGGTTTGTTTAGAATTGGCTACTAAACGGAGGGCGGAGGTGTTAAAACATCCGCAAAGTAGGGAGAGTGATCAAGACATGCTGGAATTGCTATCTTTTGTTTCATTGCAAGGGGAAGATTGCAAAGTTCTTCAGCCATAAAATCTTGCATAAAGTACTCTGTTTCAACCTTTTTTTCTTCTTTCTCAGTCGCGTCATCATTTGATACGACATTTTCAATATCAGTAGAGGAATAGCTTAAATACGACAATACATTGCCAACCTTTAAAAAAAGGGTTATGGCGATGCATAAAATCAAAAAGTATTTAAGTGTTAAAAACTTCATCCTTACAAATATAAGTTGTACAGTTAAATTAACAAAAATCGACGGTTAAAGTTCTGTAAAATAAAAAATCCGCTCTCTAAAATGAAAGCGGATTTTTTGTTAAGGTTTAGAATATAGCCTTCGCGATGGCTTTGGTTTGTTGCGGTTTCCCCATCGTATAAAAATGGAGCACTGGCACTCCAAAGTCGATTAACTCTTTACATTGTTTAATCATGGCTTCGGTTCCAATTTCTTTAGCTTCAGCGTTGCTTTTTGCATAAGATAGTGCGTCTGTTAGCTCATCAGGCAAATCGATATGGAAAATTTTCGGCAAAACATTTAATTGAGTAAGTGTGCTTATAGGCTTTAAGCCTGGAATAATGGGCACATTGATATCATTCTCCCTGCACTTTTTTACAAAGTCGAAATATTTCTGGTTATCGAAAAACATTTGCGTAACGATAAACTCTGCCCCCATGTCAACTTTCTTTTTTAGGTATTTGAAGTCGGCATTTAGATTGGGTGCTTCAAAGTGCTTTTCGGGATATCCGGCAACGCCGATACAGAAATCACTTTTGAAAGTTTCTACATCTTCATGCAAGAATTTACCGTCGTTATGATTTTTGATATGCTGGATTAAATCAGTTGCGTAGCAATGGCCGCCTTTAGTTGGAACAAATGAATGATCGGCAGCACGGGCATCACCGCGTAAAGCCAGCACGTTATCTATTCCCAAAAACTGCAAATCGATTAATGCATTTTCAGTTTCCTCTTTAGTAAAACCACCGCAAATTAAATGAGGTACTGCATCTATCTTGTATTTGTGAATAATTGCAGCGCAGATCGCAATTGTACCTGGGCGTTTGCGGTACGATACTTTTTGCAACAAGCCGTTTTCCTGTTCCTTGTAAATATAATCTTCTCTTAAGGAGGTTACATCAATAAAAGGAGGATTAAACTCTAGCAAAGGATCGATGGCATCGTAAATCCATTGGATACTTTGCCCTTTTATTGGTGGCAATAGCTCGAAAGAGAACAAGGTTTTGCCCTTTGAATTATTTATATGGTCTGTAATTTTCATTAAGTACTTAGTATAAAGTCGTTAGTATCATGATTGGATGCCTAGACTTCTTTGCAATCCACTTATCATTTTTTGTACTTCATTGATTTGGATTATTGCATTGTCGAAAATCGCTTTATCCATATATCCAAATTCGTAAGCTAATATCATTTGCGTTTCTAATTCAAAAGCAGACCCTAAACTAATGCTTAAAAATTGATTTAGTTCCTTGGCAGATTTCCTTCCACATCCTTCAGCAATATTTGAAGGAATTGAAATAGCACAACGAGTTAGTTGAGAGGTTAGAGAATATCTTTCTTCCACAGGAAAAGTTCTAGTAACTTGAAAAACCATTTTAGAGATTTCAATTCCCATTTTCCAAACTTTAAGCTCCCTAAAATTATGCATCTTGTCTAATTACTTTATACTATGTACTAAATACTATATCAATATGCTAAATTAGGCGAGAGCCACTTCTCCGCTTCCTCTATCGTCATTCCTTTTCTGATTGCGTAATCTTCCACCTGATCTTTGGTGATCTTTCCCAGGCCGAAATATCTTGATTCGGGATGGGCAAAGTAAAAACCACTCACCGCAGCTGTTGGATACATGGCGTAACTTTCTGTTAAGTGTAAGCCAATTTTGTTCTCCGCATCAAGCAAGCTAAACAAAGTTCCCTTTTCCGTGTGTTCCGGACATGCAGGATAACCCGGCGCCGGACGAATACCTGCGTATTCCTCCTTGATCAATTCCTGATTGCTTAAGTTTTCATCCTTCGCATAACCCCAGTATTCTTTCCGAACCCGCTCGTGCATGCGTTCGGCAAAAGCTTCAGCCAAACGATCGGCTAATGCTTTGGCCATAATGCTATTATAATCATCATGATTGGCCTCAAATTCTGCTACCAACTCATCAATCCCAATTCCTGCAGTTAAAGCAAAACACCCAAAATAATCTTGAATACCAGATTCTTTAGGAGCAATGAAATCAGACAAAGCATAATAGGGCTGACCATCAACCTTTTCGGCTTGCTGACGCAGTGTGTGGATAGTAACTAGTCTTGAGTCTTCACTCTTAAGTCCAGAGTCGCCAGGTAGACTTCCGACTTCGGACTTCCGACTTTCTACTTCCAAATGAATGTCATCTCCAACTGCGTTTGCTGGCCAAAATCCAATTACCGCTCTAGCAGTTAACAACTTTTCATCTAAAATCCGTTTCAATAATGCCTGTGCATCATCGAAAAGTTTTTTTGCTTCACTCCCTACATTTTTATCATCAAATATTTTAGGGTAGCTTCCGCGAAGTTCCCAGGTATGGAAAAATGGTGTCCAATCGATATATGGAACTAATTCATCCAAAGGATATTGATCAAAAACCCTGGTTCCGGTAAATTCAGGAACTGGCAAATTTTGATCAAAATCTATCTTAAACTGATGTTTCCGTGCTTCTTCAATGGTTTTGAAACGCTTATCAGAACGCTTGTTCAAATGCGCTTCCCTGGCTTTTTCATACTCTGCTTTGATGCCGGCAACGTAGTCAGCTTTTGTTTCAGGATTCATCAGGGTACTGCAAACAGTAACACTTCGCGATGCATCTAAAACATGGATAGCCGGACCAGAATAATTTGGGGCAACTTTTACAGCCGCGTGAATCCGTGACGTGGTTGCTCCACCAATAATTAATGGAATGGTAAAACCTTCTCGTTCCATTTCTTTGGCAAAGTGAACCATTTCATCAAGTGATGGTGTAATTAATCCACTTAAGCCAATAATATCGGCATTTATTTCTCGGGCTTTTTTGATGATCTCCTGCGCAGGAACCATCACGCCCATATCTACAATTTCAAAGTTATTACAGGCCAAAACTACCCCCACAATGTTCTTCCCAATATCGTGAACATCACCTTTAACGGTAGCCATCAACACTTTACCTGCCGAGGAATTCTGATCCTGATCTGGATTATCTAATTTCTCCTGCTCAATAAAAGGAAGCAAATAAGCCACCGCTTTTTTCATCACCCTGGCCGACTTAACCACCTGAGGCAAAAACATTTTTCCGGCACCAAATAAATCACCAACAATGTTCATTCCGTCCATCAATGGTCCTTCAATCACTTGTATTGGGCGGGCATATTTTTGACGAGCTTCTTCAACATCATCGTCAAGATACTCTACAATTCCTTTTACCAGGGAGTGAGATAGGCGTTCTTCAACGGATCCCTTTCTCCATTCTTCGTCTTTTACAATTTCTTTCCCTTTTGATTTTACCGTATCAGCATACTCAACCAATCGCTCAGTGGCATCATCACGTCGGTTCAAAAGAACATCTTCTACCCTTTCCAACAGTTCGGGTGGAATTTCCTGATACACTTCAAGCATACCTGCATTTACAATCCCCATATCTAAACCCGCCTGAATGGCATGGTAAAGAAATGCAGAGTGCATCGCTTCGCGGACAACATTGTTTCCTCTAAATGAAAATGAAATATTTGATACACCACCACTTACTTTTGCATGTGGCAGGTTTTCTTTGATCCAACGGGTCGCATTAATAAAATCTACCGCGTAATTATTATGTTCTTCTAAACCTGTGGCTACGGTAAGGATATTCGGATCGAAAATAATGTCTTCAGGAGGAAAACCGATTTCATGTACCAGAATATCATAGCTTCGTTTACAAATCTCTTTTCTCCGTTCGTAGTTATCGGCCTGGCCTTGTTCATCAAAAGCCATTACAACAACTGCAGCGCCATATTGCATAATTTTGCGGGCGCTTTCACGAAACTTGTCTTCGCCTTCTTTAAGCGAAATAGAGTTAACAATTCCTTTCCCCTGCAAACATTTCAATCCATTTTCTATCACCGACCACTTAGAGGAATCGACCATGATAGGTAATTTGGCGATATCCGGTTCGGAGGCAATCAGATTTAAAAACTTCGTCATGGC
Source organism: Pedobacter sp. AC163 (assembly GCF_979258665.1). Classification (NCBI taxonomy): domain Bacteria; kingdom Pseudomonadati; phylum Bacteroidota; class Sphingobacteriia; order Sphingobacteriales; family Sphingobacteriaceae; genus Pedobacter; species Pedobacter sp. AC163. Next base: position 2,518,125 of record NZ_OZ409872.1, read on the forward strand.
AGCTTCCGAATCGAGCATACCTTCATCCATGTTCACATCAATAATCTGTGCTCCACCTTCTACCTGTTGTAGCGCAACAGCTAAGGCCGCTTCGTAATCGCCACCTAAAATTAACTTCGAAAATTTTGGAGATCCGGTGATATTTGTCCTTTCACCAACGTTTACAAAAATACTTTCCGGCGTTATCGTTACAGGCTCCAATCCGCTTAAGCGCATAAAAGGCTCAATAGTTGGCAATTTCCGTGGCGAAGCTTTTTTAGCATTCTTTGCAATGCAGCCAATGTGATCAGGAGTGGTGCCGCAACAGCCACCCACAATATTTACAAAACCAGATTGAATAAAATCGTCTACCAGGTGAGCCGTTTCATGTGGTTGTTCGTCGTAAGCACCAAATTCATTCGGCAAGCCGGCATTTGGATAAGCAGAAACGTAACAACCCGCTTTGGTAGCCAGCTCTTCGATGTGCGGACGCATCTCTTTTGCCCCTAAAGCACAGTTAAAACCAATGCTTAAAGGTTTTGCATGCATTACCGAATTTAAGAAAGCTTCTGCTGTTTGACCAGAAAGCGTTCTTCCAGAAGCATCGGTAATGGTTCCAGAAATCATAATTTCGAGCTTACGACCAACTACTTCTTCATATTTTTTAATGGCCACAATGGCCACTTTTGCATTTAGTGTATCAAAGATGGTTTCGATGAGAAGCACATCAGAACCTCCATCTACCAAACCGCGAACCTGTTCATAGTATGCTGCTTCCAGTTCGTCGAAATAAACCGCCCTAAAACCTGGGTCGTTTACATTTGGCGACATAGAAAGGGTTCTGTTGGTTGGCCCTATTGCGCCTGCAACAAAACATTTCCGATCAGGATTTGCAGCCATAAATTCAGTAGCAGCCTCTTTTGCCACCCTCGCACCTTCAAAGCTTAACTCATAAGAAAGATCTTCCATCTGGTAATCAGCCATGGAAATTCTTTGTGTACTGAAGGTGTTGGTTTCGATAATATCCGCACCAGCGGCTAAATATTCAAGATGTATGGCTTTAATAATATCAGGCCGAGTGATGTTGAGCAAATCGTTATTGCCTTTTACATCACACGGATGATCTTTAAAACGTTCCCCTCTAAAATCCTCTTCGGTTAAAGTATAACGCTGAATCATGGTACCCATCGCACCATCAATTACTAAAATACGTTTTTCTAATTCTTCTCTTATGCTCATACTAGTATTTAGTAGTTAGTATCGAGTATCAAGACATTCGACACGAGATGTAACTACATTTCAACTCAATATGTAATCTGGCATTTGTTATCTAAATACTAAAGACTATATACTAAGTACTAAAAAAGCTTATTTAAAAAGTTGGTACGAGAATCGTAATCCTAAACTTATCTGCCCCCGATTAAAATCGGGATAGAATGTAGCACCTTGTGTGGTCACAGGTTGCTAAGACTTCGTTGGGTCTAATCCCTCCGTCTTTCTTAATAAGCGTACAAAAATGCAACAAAGCAACATCAATTCCAAAAATTATCGCTCTGCTGCCAAATAAAATTACAAAGGCCATGCAAATTTGCACAGCCTTAAGAATATTGTTTTGTTTGAGTGCTTTAAACAGCCTCCCTTTTTCCGAATCTTTTGTTGTAGTAGATAATCAAATATCCCATCAAAAACGCACTAGGCAAACAACTAATAAAGATATGATCTGTAATATAAGTCACAGTAATTGCCTGGATAATGCCGCCAACTAAAATGAAGAATATGATTACCAAAAACTTGCTCATTATTTTCTACTTCCGAAAATGCGTAGCAAGAAAAGGAAGATATTTATAAAATCAAGGTATAGCGACAAGGCTGCCATTATAGCTAATTTCTTTGTATCAGCAGATGGAATTGATTCTCCGCTTTCTTCAATTCCCATTCCAATTCTTTTAATTTTTTGAACATCGTATGCAGTCAATGCTGTAAAAACAGCAATACCAACAAATGCCATAATTAAGCTAAACTGTTCACTTTTGATAAACATGTTTGCAATACTGGCTATAAATAAACCGGCAACACCAACCATTAAAATTGGGCCGAACTTGCTCAAATCTATATTTGTTGTGTAACCCATAACAGCCATTATACCAAAAATCCCTGCGGCTGCAGCAAAACAAGTTATAATCGAGGTGCCAGTGTAAATTAAGAGAATGAAACTCAAACTTACGCCCAGTAACACAGAAAACAGGACAAATACACCTAACAAGGCGCCATAAGATAGTCTGGAAAAGCCAGCCCCCATTACTAAAACTAGCCCAAGTGGCGCAAACATGGCCACATAACCTAACGCAGTTCTTCTTCCAGTTTCAAAATCGATTAAAGATCTTAAGGCCGATTCAGTGTTTGAAATATAAAAAGCAGATAGAGTGGATAAAGCCAACGCTACAAACATCCACAGGAATACGTTTGCAAAAAACTTCTTCGATACAGAGTTTTCCTGTACAAAGACACTATTGGTTTGATAATTATAATTTTGTTGTTCCATTTTTAATTTTGTGTATTTAAATGATTTTAAAAATAACAATTTAGTTTAATCTTTTTGTCAAGAGTTCTTCAACTTTTTTGAAGAACTGTAGCGGTTTAAGTGTACGCCACGGCAGATTGTCAAAAGCTCCTCCGAAATTGATATAGTAATCTATATTATTGTCTTTAAATTCGGAAATAACGTGTTCTTGAAAATTTACGCCAACAATCCATCCATCTTCTACTTCCTGAAACCACTCTTCATAATAGCTATCATCAGATGCGTGAAAATTTAAAACGTTCTCGCCAATAAGAATAAATTTGGTAATCCCTTCGTCCATCATCAATTCTAAAATATCACGTTTAAGTAACATGATATCATTATTAATTGCATCATTCCATTCGCCGATAAATTCGATAATGGCATAACTGCGATCATAATCAGCATACAAAACCTTCATGTAAAGGGTGTTCGACCCGAATTCGTCCCACTGCGGATGCAGTAGAAAATTATAAATTTGTTTGTCGAAGTAAATTTCCGAATACTCGGTATTGTAAAATGGTGAGCGCTCATCTTCTGCCGAAACATAATCATCTCTCCACTGGTAATAAGGCTCGATTTCGTGCATTTTAATATTTAATTTTGAGTGAGTGAATTTTGAATGACTGAATTTAACGGCGATGCTAACTCTATCATTCACTCATTATATCATTCATTCATTTACTGTGGTTGTCGTTGTCCCGCCTCTACCGCTTTACGTACGCTTCCATATTTTGTAAGTAAATCTGCCGCCTCATCATATCCTATGTTTAATTCATCGGCCACCATCTGAGTTCCGCGATCGACTAATTTGTTATTGGTTAACTGCATATCTACCATTTTGTTTCCTACTACCCGTCCTAACTGAACCATCACGGTGGTACTCAACATGTTTAAAACCAATTTCTGTGCAGTACCAGATTTCATTCGGGTTGAACCGGTGATAAATTCCGGGCCAACAACAACTTCAACAGGAAAATCAGATTCAGCAGCGATTGGTCCACCAGTATTGCAAACAATACAACCTGTTAAAACGCCGTGCTTACGGGCAGTATTTAAACCGCCAACTACATAAGGTGTAGTTCCAGATGCGGCCAAACCTACCAAACAATCTTTTTCATTGATGCTGAATTCTTCCAAATCCTTCCACGCTTGTTCGGCATCATCTTCCGCAAATTCTACTGCCTTTCTAATGGCCGTATCGCCACCGGCAATAATTCCAACAACCCAATCAAAAGGAACTCCATAAGTTGGTGGACATTCGGAGGCATCCACGACACCTAAACGACCACTTGTACCTGCGCCAATGTAAAATAAGCGACCGCCTTTTTTCATTCTTTCGGCAACTGCCGAAGTTAGTTTTTCTATCTGAGGCAAAGATTTTTCGACTGCAAAAGCAACGGTCTTATCTTCATTATTAATGCCCTGCAAAACCTCCAATACCGACATTTTGTCGATGTTATCATAATTAGATTCCTGCTCGGTAACTCTGTTCATAAATTTAATTTTGATAAAATTCGGTAAATTCTTTTTAAAAAGCGGCGTAAAAACTTAAAAATATATCTTCCTGTAGCTGTAAGAATAATTACATCCGTTAATTTATGTTAAATATTAGAAACAAAAGACATGAAAATGCAGTTAAAAAATATAGTAACCCGCTAAATTTCATAAATTTGCACAACGCTAATGAAAAAAAATACCCGAAATAACCTACTGATTGCAATAAGCTATTCTGTAATTTTAATAGTAGGTATGATTTTGGGGATAAAATTTATAAAAGACCAGGGTTTTGGCGTTCAGCGAAGTCCGCAGTTGGCTATAAATAGTGACGGAAAACTTGAAGAGATTCTGCACATTATCAATAAAAACTACGTTGATGAAATTAATACGGATTCTTTACAGAATCTACCTATAGATAGCGTTCTACATCAACTAGATCCCCATAGTGTTTATTTGCCTCCAACCGATGCGCAAGATATGACCAACAATTTAGAAGGTAACTTTGAAGGTGTTGGCATTGAGTATTACATGCTCAATGATACGATGATGGTAACTGGGGTGGTTAAAGACGGGCCTGCCTATCAGGCCGGAATAAAACTGGGAGATAAAATTTTGAGTATTGATACCGCAGTGGTAAGCGGGCGAAACTTGCCAAAAGAGCAGTTAACCGGACGTTTCCGAGGTAAAGCCGGAAGTGGCGTGAGCGTTGTTTTAATGCATAATGGAACACAGGTACAAAGTAAGTTAATGGTTACCCGGGGTAAGGTAAACATTAGCAGCATTGATGCTTCTTATATGATTAATCCTGAGACTGGATATATAAGAATTAGTAAGTTCGGAGCAAATACCGATAATGATTTCGCTACTGCAGCTAATAATTTAAAAGCCAAAGGGATGAAGAAGCTTATCCTCGATCTCCGCGACAATGGTGGAGGGTATTTTTCTGCTGCTACGGGTTTAGCTGATCAGTTTTTACCAGAAAACAAACTCATTGTTTACACCCAGGGTAAACACGAACCTCGTACCGATTATTTTTCAACCGGTACCGGTGCGTTTCAAAATGGCAAATTAGCGGTATTGATTAACGAGAATACCGCATCGGCAAGTGAGATTGTTGCAGGTGCTATTCAAGATTTAGGTAGAGGGGTGATTGTTGGTAGGCGATCTTTTGGCAAAGGACTGGTTCAAGAACAGTTTTCTTTCGGTGACGGATCTGCTTTAAACTTAACCATTGCCCGGTATTATACGCCATCGGGACGAAGCATCCAGAAATCGTACAAAAAAGGTTATGATGCTTACAAACATGAGTTGGATGAGAGAATGATGGATGGAGAACTGACCGGAGATCGCACTTCTTTCCAGGATTCGATAGAAAAAGCAGAAGGTGTAGCCATACAAAATGTAAAAAAACAAAAGCCTAGTGGAGGCATACAGCCAGATGTTTTTGTCAAACTGGATACCGTTGGTTACAATAAATTTTATGCTACCCTGGTAAGCAAAAAGATTTTATCAGATTATGTTTTCAATGTATTAACAAACAAATATAACGCTGGCTTTGTAGAGCAAAACATTAATTCTTTTACGTTGGGAGATAATGATTTTAAAGATTTTATAGGTTATATTCAACGCAAAAACGTACAGATCGATCGTTTTCAATTGTACAATGCTAAGCCTGTAATTTTGAGCGATTTGAAAGCATTGTTATGTCGCTATTATCTTGGCGATGTGGGCTACTACCGATCAGTAAATCAAACCGATAATGCAGTTAAGCAGGCCTTGATAAACCTTCAATAGTTTATCTCCAGTCCCAAACCACCACATTCCATTCCGTGCTCATTTGATCTGTATAGGTATCAATCGTTTTGAACCCAATACGCTCATGCGCTTTCATTGAACGTAGATTTATAGTGGCAATTTCAGTTATTGCGAATTCAAATTTATCTTCGAAAAAATTCTTATAAGCCTGATAGCATTGATCAAATAAGCCTTTCCCACGGTAATCTTTATCAACACAAACCTGGCCCACAACAATATATTGATACTCAGCCACCGATTTTCCATGATATTGAATGTGATCGAAACTCTCGTACATTTCTACTAATCGGGGAATATCATTTTTCGATTGCTCCGTCATCCCCAATACATAAGCGATTAACTTTTCACTGTCCTTGGCGATGATGTTCGGTTCATGCTGATGCATTTTTTCCAAATCATCAAGCTTGTGCGATACTGTCACGAAACCTTGCTGTTCAATTTCTTCCACAGTTAAATCGGCTCTTAGATTCTTTTTTTGAAGCGTAATAATACCTTCTAAATCCATTACTGTTTGTGATGTTGAAATTTCAATCATGAGTATGCTCTAAATAATCGCCGAATATAAGAAATTCAGTTTTTCATCTATCTTTTACTTGGGCACATTTATTATCTTTGCGACATGCTTTTATATAACGTTACCCTAATTTTAGATGATGCTGCAGCTGAAGAATGGTTGCAATGGATGCAGGAAACCCATATTCCAGAAGTGATGGCTACCGGGATGTTTGTATCCAATCGATTATTAAAGGTACTTGATTCGCCAAATGAAGGCGTAACTTATTGCGCACAATATGTTGCCGAAACTTTAGAAAATTACAACGAATACCAAAGCAAATTTGCTCCAGAGCTACAAGAGAGATTAAACAGCAAGTTTAAAAACCGCTTTGTGGCCTACAGAACTTTAATGGAGTTTGTACCCCCAACTATCTAAAGGGGGATTTTGAAAGGCATAAGCCGATTTCGACAAATAAAAATAAATGTCAGTAGCGCTTATTTAACTCAGGACTCCCGACTAAAGACCTTAGACTTATTTTAGCTTCTCGTTATTTTTATGCCTGTCTGCATCGCGAATGGTTTTCTTTTCGAGATTTTTCTGAAAAGCATCACTCAAATCAATACCTGTTTGATTGGCCAAACAGATTAGTACAAACATCACATCGGCCATTTCATCGGCAAGGTTTACCGCTTCATCACTCTTTTTAAATGACTGCTCACCGTATCTCCGAGCCATAATCCGAGCTACCTCCCCAACTTCTTCCATTAAAATAGCAGTATTGGTTAACTCGTTAAAATACCTGATGCCTGTAGTTTTGATCCACTGATCTACTGTTTCCTGCGCTTCATTAATGGTCATGCTTTTCTTCTTCTATTTCTTGTTTAATCCTTTTGTTTACATCTATTTTGGCACCCTCTAAAAGAAATACACTTGCACCAACTTCTCTGGCAAAGGGATTTTTGATTTCCCCGATTTTGGTGATCTTCTCAAAAAATGGCTGTTCTTTTTTTCTTTCAGGATCCTCTTCACCTGCTTCGCGAATTAAAATCACATACTTAATCGCTTTATTCATTTTAAACCAATACAAGTAATCAGCATTATAGGAAACAGCTCCGATATTGCCATATTTGGAATAATAGTTTACCGCACCAGCCAAACCATAATTATCTGCCCTAACTAACAAAGCAGATTTATCGCTTACCTTTTCGTAAGCTAAATCAGTTAAATGAGCAATTTCTTTCCAGCCTTGCATATCGGCATAATCTTGTGGCAATTGATGGTTTTTACCATCTTCCCAACGCAACACACCAACTCTTTCAAAGCGTTTTTGGTTAGCTATAATCTGTTTGGGCGAATATAGCGGCATCACCAGGGGCAATACCCAAAGAAACAAGCCAATATTGAAAACTAAGAGTGCCGTGGTAAATAGGTAACGTTTGTACAAAATGAAGCCGAAGTAAGTAGCACCAAAAGCCAGCAGCACAGGGTACAAACCTAAAGCATAATAATCTTTAGCTTTAAAATAACTAAAAATCATTAGCGTAAAAACATACGTTAAAATTACCCATCGATATTTTACGAAGGGTTTATAAAAAATTAACGCACCGATTCCAGCAAGTAAAACAAATATACTTGTTGCAAAAAAAAAGACTTGATTGATGAAGAAATCTGCTCTATTGACATGGACCAACTGCGTTTTAGCCAACAGCTTCATGTGTACGAGCACCGGAAAATCATTTTTAATTTGCCAGATGATATTCGGCGAAACGATAATTAAGCCTAAAATAATGGCGAAATAAAAATGCTTGTTAGTAAATATTTTTCGAGTTGGTAAAATTACAATTGCTGGTAATAAACCCATTAGCAAAAAGAGAATATTGTATTTGTTTAAGAACCCAAGCGCCACCCAAATGGCAAAGAAATATAGATACTTAGGTACTGTATTATCAAAATATTTGAGTAAATAAAAGAATGTGGCTGTCCAGGCTAGGACATCAAATGAATTTGGCTGATAAAGTGTGTTTAATCTTAAAAATGTCGAGCAAAGGCAGGCCACTGCCAAAAAGCATTTTGCAAGTAAATTTCCATTCAAATGTTCAACAATTTTCCAGCTAAACAATATGGTTAAGGCACCAAAAAGAGCTGGGAAAAACTTAACCCAAAAAACACTATTACCCAGAAACTTAATTATGAACGAAAATAAGGAGGTAAGCGGCGGAACAGAAGTAAAACCTGCAGCCAAATGATTAGCCTGATCCAAGTGTAAGAATTCATCTCTATGAAGTTCGTAAACATTATTTACTAACAAATAGCTTAATACGAATTTGAGCAAAAGAAAGAAAACAAGAAAACCCTTACTCCACAAAGTAGGCTTTTCCCTGCTTGAGGTAGAGTCATCTGCCCCCACATACAACCCTGAATTTATAACTTCCATAAATATTGCCTTAACTCTATGCAATTACTGCTTATAGCTCCCCTCTAGAGAGTGGGGGCTTATTCTTTATTCTTCGTATCAATTAAAATTGTAGTCGGCCCATCATTTACCAAAGCAATTTTCATATCCGCTCCAAAAATCCCTGTCTGCACATTCCTGCCCATTAAAGTCGATAATTTTTCGATCATTTTTTCATAAAGCGGAATAGCCGTGTCTGGCCTCGCGGCTCGGGTAAAACCTGGGCGGTTACCTTTTTTTGTAGATGCAAATAGGGTAAACTGGCTAATCAACAAAATCTCTCCATTAACATCAGCCAACGCTTTATTCATTAACCCATTTTCATCACCAAACACCCGCATATTAACAATTTTTTGAGCAAGCCAATCCAAATCATCGGTCGTATCGGCATCTTCAACACCTAAAAGCACCAAAAATCCGGTTTTAATCTCGCCCGAGATTGTGCCATCAACCGTGCAACTTGCTTGTGTAACTCTTTGTAAAACTGCTCGCATTTTATCTTACTTTTGATCAATAAAATTGATATGCGCAAGATAAGTATTTTAGTGATTTCTACATTTTTCTTATTCGGTTGTAAGCAAAAGTCAATCGTTCACCCCACTTTTTATTTTTGGCGAACGAACTATAAAAACAAAAAAGTTGAAACTGATTACCTCGAGAAATTTAAGTCGAAATCGCTTTACGTTCGCATTATGGATGTAGATTTTAATCCGGACTTTCAACAGGATGTTCCTATTTCTCCTATAAAGTTTTCCAATTCGCTTCCAAAAACAATCGGCATCATTCCTGTAGTTTTTCTTGTTAACCATATTTTTAATGACATAGATTCGAGCAGAATAAAATCACTAGCCAGTAGAATTGCAGTATTCGTTGATGCCAAAGTTAAGCAGGCCGGAAAAACGAATTATTCTGAACTTCAAATAGACTGCGATTGGACTAAAACCACCAGAGACCAGTATTTCAATTTTCTTGATCAACTGAAAGCTCAGCCGCTTCTGAAGAACAAAACTATTTCCGTTACCTTAAGATTACATCAGGTAAAAAACAAGTCGACCAGTGGTATTCCCCCGGTAAAAAAGGCCATGCTGATGTGTTACAACATGGGGAATCTGCGTAAGTATGGCGAGCAAAATTCCATTCTTGATCAAAAAGAAATGGATATCTATTTAAAAGATTACCTCCGCAATTACCCATTAAAGCTTGATGTTGCCTTACCTATTTTTGAGTGGGCAGTCGTATTCAGGAATAAAGAATATGCTGGAATTTCTAAACGAATTACCAAAGATCAAATTAATGACAAAAACCTATTTAAGCAAAAAGGCCATTCCATTTTATACGATCTCTTAATCGATTATCCAGCGGCGGGCTTAAAACGTGGTGACGTGATTAGGTGGGAAGAAATATCAGCAGGAGATTTATTTACAACATCTAATTTTTTATCCCGATATTTAAAACCTGAAGAGCGAAATCTCGTTTTTTATCATCTCGATACCGACCTTTTAAAACATTTTACAGATGAAGACTTTCAAAAAGTTATCGCTAATTTTTAGCGTTTTTCTTGTTACTTTCTTTGGCGAAATCGCGGTAAATATCGCCTGTGGCGGAGAAATTGACCCCTACGATTATTATATTTCCTATTTCCACAACAACGTTGAGGGTGATGAGTACACGCCATTTGCTTATAACCAAATGGCTTATCTGAATAACGAGGAAGATGTAGAAAGCGAATCGCAAATTAATAGCCGGGAATGGGCGAAATATTTAGATGTTAAGGAGCAGGATGTTTATGAGATTATGTACAATGTAGATACTGCAACAAGTATCAAGCTTGCACATTTCGATGGAAAGCTTTCAGGTTTGGCAGATAGTTTGCAAAAAAACACTTTTGTACAGGGATTGAGCAAAAACAAATCCGCCTTGAAATATTATACTTTCGCTAAAAGCTGTGAGCCCCATGCTAATATTAACTTCAATCTTTGGGATCCAATACCCCGAGATACCACCCAAATGGATGTGCTTGCTAAAGAAGCTCTCAACTTAACAGAATTGGAGAAAGATGATTTCTTAAAATTGCGTTATGCTTATCAGGCGGAGCGGATGTTTCATTATGCAGGCCTGCATACCGATAGCAAAAGCATTTACGAAAAGTTTATCAAAACGAATAAAACCAATAGTGCTGTTAAAGGATGGGCTTTGGCACTTTATGCCGGTTCTATTCGCCGATTGGGAAATCCGGCAGAATCTGCATTTTTATTTTCAAAAGTTTTTGCAACCAATCCGGAAAGGAGAGTGCAGGCTTATAAGAATTATTATTACAACAGCGCTCCTATAGACGGAGCCTTGAAATATGCTAAAACCAATAGTGAAAAAGCCAACATTTGGGCAATTAACGGCTTTGGAAATCCAGATTTCGATATTGAAAGCTTATATAAAGTATATCAATACGAACCTAAAAGTGAGCTTAACGGGGCGCTATTGGTTAGAGAAGTTAACAAACTGGAGCAGGCATTGATTGAGGCGAATGATATTGCAAAAATATCCTATAGCTATTATTTCTCTGAAAGTAACCCGCGACGAAGGGATAGTGTTAAAAATTTGAACTTAAAACAGCTAAACCTGGTTAGAGATTTTGCAGTTAAATTAGCAACCGAAAAGAAATATCCGCAGCCAGAATTGGGTACTTTGACAGCTGCTTATTTATCGTGGATGGAAAATAAAGATGCAGTTGCCACCAATTACTTAAGTACACTGAATCCTGAAAAACTTCCTGAAAAATTGCGTGATCAATACCGGATTACTGATTTATTGATTAAAGCTAAAAATATTAAGAAAGGAAATCCATTTAACGAAAATGAACTATTGCCGACGCTAAAATGGCTAGACGAAAAAAGATTTGCCGAAAATAGCTCGCATCCTGGAGATAAATATTATGATTGGGTAGATGCAGAAAGCAAACATTTTAGCAGAACCACAAGAAACTTCTATCAGCAGCTATTAGCACCTGCATATTTAAAATTAGGCGATACAGCCAAAGCTGCCCTGGCAATGGTTAAGGGAGATTTGGAATACAAGATCGTAAAAGATAACTCGCTTTTCAAAAATATGAGCTATCAAACGACTGCTTTCTGGCAACAATTTTTAAGTCCGAAAAGTATGCAAGGTTTGCTAAATTATAAAAAGAAAGCAGTTGGAAACGATGTAACGGCTTTGCTTTCGAAGGCTTTAAATCAACTTAAGAATGATGATTTCTATGAGCTATTTGGAACCACTTATCTAAGAACACATCAGTATGAAAAAGCGGTTGAAATGTTTGCAAAGGTATCGCCAAGTTATCATTATTTCAATCCCGAAAACTGGTACGCTGATGATGCCAATTCGAAGCTTTATGCAAATCCATTTATTCAAACCATTAATGATTTCCCCAAGAAATATGTAAATGCTAAGGCATCGATAACAAAGAAAGCTTTTGCATCTGAAATGTCTCGTTTACAAAAACTAACCACTAGCGATAAGAAAAATGCTTCCCTGTATTATTACAAAATGGCGAACGCTGTTTATCAAACTGGCTATTACGGAAATAGCTGGTTTTTGATTAGCTACGATTGGTCGACTTATGACAATGCCAGCCCGGCAAAATACGGTTATGATGTAGACTATAAAAAAGCTCAAACTGCCAAAAGCTGGTATTTGAAAGCTAGAGCGCTGAGTACAAATGCAGATTTTAAAGCTAAATGCACCTTCATGCTTGCCAAATGCGCTCAAAAGCAAATTATCCTAAACTCAAAGTTAAATTCATTCAGCTATTGGGATAAAGATGATATAAAGTATCAAAATTTTATCAATGCGAATTACAACAATCCGTATTTCAAAGAATTGAAATTGAAATACAGCAAAACGCCGTTTTATCAGGTGGCAGCTGGAGAATGTAGTTATCTAGGGGATTTTATAGCGAGGAATTAAAGGTTGAAAAGCTGTTAGAACTAAACAAAAATTAAAATGGCAGTAATAAAAGTATTTGGAGTTTCGTTGATCCTGCTCGGATTTTTTCTGGCTTATGGATTGATAGGATCGTACCGCCCAATACTATTCGGAACAAAAACCGAAGCTACCATTGTTGCTGTTGAACGGGTGAACAATAAAAGGTTTACATATGTGTATTATCCCGTATTTCAATTCATACATAATAACAAAACCATTGAAGCGGTAGATAGAAGCCGCGATATTGAGAAAAATAGTGTCGGAATAAAGGAATTTATATTTTATAACGAAAGTTATGGTATTAGCAGGGGGATTGCATCAACCACTATAGTTTTTTCCTGCATTAGTGCTTGCTTCATCTTATTTGGCTTCGTTGCGCTATTTTATAAAGGAAGAATTTAAACTTGAAATAGGCAATAAGATTTACTGTTCTAAATGAAATGATGTTGAGGATATTAGTGTTAAAACGTAATATCCTCAACCTTGTACCTCAGGTTACCACCTGATTAGCGCACTTGCCCAGGTAAAACCTGACCCAAATGCGGCAAGGCAAACCAAATCCCCATCCTTAATTTTTCCGGCTTCCCAGGCTTCGCACAAAGCAATAGGGACAGACGCTGCTGTGGTATTTCCGTATTTTTGAATATTATTAAATACCTGATCATCGCTCAAGCCTAACAAGTTTTGAACGTATTGGCTGATCCGTAGATTTGCCTGATGTGGCACAAGCATATCAATGTCCTTTTCCGTTAAGTTGTTTGCAGCCAAAGCTTCTTTAATCACCTCCGGAAATTTTACGACAGCTTTTTTGAAAACTGCCGGGCCATCCATGTATGGCAGTGCGGCACCACTTTCTAAAATTTCAGGCGTCATAAACAATCCGCCTAATTCCTGATCAGGAAAAGCAGGTTTATCCTTCATCCATTTATTTGCATGAGAACCTGGATAATACATGGCTAAAATTTCCGCATCAGCGCCATCGCTGTGCAAATGAGTGCTTAAAATCCCTTTACCTTTTTCATCGGTAGGCTGTAAAATGACAGCACCTGCACCATCGCCAAAAATTACTGAAACATTACGACTGCGAGTTTCGAAATCCATAGCAAACGAATGTTTTTCGCTACCAACCACCAAAACATTTTTATACATCCCGGTTTTTACAAACTGATCGGCCACCGAAAGTGCGTAAACGAATCCTGAACACTGATTGCGAATATCAAGGGCACCGATTTCGCCCATCCCCATTTCGCGTTGTAGCAAAACACCGCATCCTGGAAAATAATAATCAGGGCTTAAGGTGGCAAAAACAATAAAGTCGACATCCTTTGCGGTAATGCCAGCACGCTCGATAGCAATCTTTGCTGCTTCAATTCCCATTGTGGTGGTGGTTTCTTCATTTCGATCGGCAAAACGACGTTCCTTAATGCCGGTTCGTTCCTGAATCCACTCATCGTTGGTATCCATAAAACGACTTAAGTCGGTATTGGTATAAACATTTTTTGGAACGTAGTAACCTATTCCTGCTATTTTGGATTGATGCATGCTCAAATATTTGATTAGGTAAATGTAATTATTTTATAAAGATATGAGATGGGTGAAAGATAGCAAGCCCATATCGTCTGACTTGTCAAATCTAATATCCCAAATCTTCTAATTATTGTTTATTTTTGCAACCATGTCTACAGAAACCAAAGAAGAGACCTTTACGCTCGAAGAAATTTTAACTTCCCTGAAAACTGTGCATCGCCTTATTTTGTGGAATGATGATGTAAATACTTTTGATCATGTGATTTACTGTATGATGAAGTATTTGGATTATAACGAATCTCAGGCGGAAAAAATTGCGTGGAAAGTACATAATGACGGAAAGTGCCCAGTTTTAGAAGGCTCTTTCACTGAAATGGAAGTTTACCGTAAAATTTTACAGCAAGAGGGATTAACGGTTTCAGTTGATTAGATTATTCAAATGTAAATTATGTATATTTAGTTAAATATACTTTTATGGAAATCACATTGGAAATAAAAAGCGATGCGGCATTTTCAATAATTGAAAAGCTAAAAAGCATTAAAGGAGTAAAGATTAAAAACGTAGAGCAATTAAAAGAGAATTATTTAAAAGATCTTTCTAATGCTTATCAAGAGACAGAATTAGCTGAAAAAGGAAAGTTAAAGTTAAAACGTTTTGACGAAATTTTAGATGATATATGATATATTAACATCATCCCTCTTTGAAAAAGAATTTAAAAAAATCTGTAAAAAACATAAATCTGCGAAAGACGATATTATCTCCCTTGTTAACAAACTAAAAGAAAATCCACATCTAGGTAGTCCTATTGGAAAAGATTGCTATAAAATTAGGATAGCAATTTCAAGTAAGGGAAAAGGGAAGTCATCAGGAGCAAGAATAATAACAAGAGTAAGGATCGTAAACAAAACAGTTTATTTGTTATCAGTTTACGATAAATCTGAACAAGATTCCATTTCCGATAAAGAGCTTGAATCAGTTCTACGATCTTTAGAAGCCTAAATTAATCCCCTCAAAAGCACATTCAGCTCTGCTTGCGTAGTTTGTGTTTTATCTTTAGCATACCAGCTGTGAAGCTTCTCTGCCAGAACAGGCATTTCAGTTGTTTCTTTTCTCCACTCTTTAAGCAATTCTTGCAAAACCTGTGGACGTGGTGCCCATGTTGCTAAAACTTCATCCGCATTTTCGTTCAGGATAATTAAAACTGGTATTGCTCTCCCTCCGTTAGTCAAATGCGCATCTATCAAAGGAAGATTTTTATCGCGAAGTACAAATCTCAAATCAATTTTACCTAAAGAAGCTGTGGCTATTTTATTAAAAACGGGAATGATTTGAGCCGCATCTCCGCACCAACCTTCTGTAATTACCAAAAATTTGTACGTGGCTTTAACATTATCGATGGTAGCAGTTAATTCATCAGTCAAACTTGCGGTTTTATCAACTCGGTTCATACGTTGCACGTTCATTTTTGTATAGTGCAAATCGTAAGTAACATCGCCGGTAGCCTTTCCTTCCAGCAAAAGCTGGTCTACCAGTGCACGGTACGTTTGATAATCCATTCCTTGCTCATTGAAAATTTCGCTATAGTTAACCATGATGTTTTTAATTGATGTGACAAAGAAAAGGAGAAAGTTGATAATTTAAATCATCGGTTTGCAATTTGATTGTTCTATAATTAATCAAATTATTAAACTTATTAAAACGCTGAAACTGCTGATACAACTTTAGCTTTATGATTAAAAATCCTGACAATAGGCTTGATAGTCTTTTTAGAAATATTTAAAATCTCCAGATGATTTCCAGCCGGAAGAGATAGCGAAACTTTATCATTAACAATAACCTGATCCTGATTATTCGGTTGTTTAATGATCAAGGTATCTTTAGTTGGATTTTGTATATCCACATTAAATGCGCTTGTATCAGCCAAATTCACCGTTAATTTCTTTTTAGCTTCTAAAGGAATCATAAGTGTCCACGACTTCGGATCCGTTTTTAGCGTTGCGCAAGAAGATACTAAAAGAATAAACAATAGATAAGTAGCGGAAGCTAATTTGTTTTTCATATTTTTTAGTTTGTTACTTATCAGACGAAAATTTGTAAATTTTAGTTGCATGGACTAGCAAGAAAATTTAGCTCTTAAATTCGCTCGTTTTATGGAAATCGATATCCGGGTAATCCTGCTTAGTCAAGTTAATCATATAATCACTATCAGATAAATAAACGGGGTTTGCCTCTTTATCAAATCCAATATGTTGTTGCTTACGCTTCACAAATTCATCCAGTTTTTTTCTGTCGGTTGAGGTTACCCAGCTCGAGCGTGTGTAACTTAAGGTACGGAAACGACATTTAGCACCATATTCATGTTCTAAACGGAAATTAATTACCTCAAACTGAAGTTCACCAACCGCACCAATCACCTTTCTGTTTCCGGGCTGCATCACAAATAATTGAGCAACCCCCTCATCCGTTAACTGTTCAATACCTTTCTCCAACTGTTTAGTACGCATCGGATCCATATTTTCTACCTCTTTAAAAATAGATGGTGAGAAACTTGGAATACCTTTAAATTGCAATTTTTCGCCCTCAGTTAGCGTATCGCCAATTTTGAAGTTGCCACTATCATATAAACCAACCACATCACCTGGCCACGCTTCTTCAACAATACTTTTCTCATTCGCCATAAAATCCATTGGGTTCGAAAATTTTAATTTCTTATCCTGGCGGGTATGGTAATAAAATTTGTTGCGTTCGAATTTTCCTGAACAAATCCGTAAAAACGCAATTCTATCGCGGTGTTTTGGATCTAAGTTGGCATGAATTTTAAATACGAAACCACTAAAATTTTTCTCCTCTACCAATACATCACGCTCTTCGGCTTCTCTATGGCGGGGACTTGGCGCAATATCAATAAACGTATCTAAAAGCTCCTTAATACCGAAGTTGTTAATGGCACTTCCAAAAAATACTGGCGCAACCAAACCCTCGGTATATAAGTCTTTATCAATCTTTCCATAAATACCATCAACCAACTCAACATCATCTTTTAAGTTGTTGATTTCGTTTTCTTTTAGGTAATTCAACAAAGAAGGATCGTTCAAATCATTTGCCGCAACTACAGAATCGGTTACTTTGGTTTTATCAGAATTGAATAGGTTTAAATGTTTGTTGTAGATGCTGTAAACACCTTTAAAGGTATGGCCCTGACCAATTGGCCATGAAAGCGGGCACAAGCTGATGTTTAGTTTTTCTTCAATTTCATCAAGCAAATCGTAAGCTTCTTTACCCTCACGATCCATTTTATTGATAAATATAATTACCGGGGTGTTACGCATCCGACAAACCGACATCAGTTTTTCGGTTTGTTCCTCCACTCCTTTTACACAGTCTACCACCAAAATAACGCTATCCACAGCAGAAAGCGTTCGGTAAGTATCCTCAGCAAAATCTTTGTGACCTGGGGTATCCAAAATATTAATTCGCTTGCCGCTGTATTCGAAACCCATAACCGAAGTAGCTACCGAGATTCCACGTTGCTTTTCAATTTCCATAAAATCGGAAGTATTGCTTTGATTCGCTTTATTCCGCTTTACCGCACCAGCTGTGTTAATGGCACCACCAAATAACAGAAATTTTTCTGTCAGTGTGGTTTTGCCCGCATCGGGGTGACTAATAATGGCAAAGGTTTTACGTTTTTCTATTTCAGGGTTAAGCATAATAAATTTGGGGTAAAAATGGCGATGAAACCGGGTTAAAGAAATTTAACAGCGATAAGATTTGAATAATTTTGTTTCATCAGGCTGCAAAGATAAGAAAATTGGTTAACTGTTTGAACTGGTTAATGGTTTAATCTTTAATAGCGTTACCCGTTCAAACCCTAAATCACGTTTGGAAAAGCAACTGCAGTAGTTCATCGGTAAAGCAGTCCCGCCATTCATTACAATCTTTTTGTTAAAGCTTCTGCGTTACCTAAACCTCGTAGGTTTTAAAAACCTATGAGGTTTGCTAGTACAACAAAAAGTATTTCCATTGCTGTCGGGTTTAAATAATCTATTTAAGTAGTTCTTAGAAAATATTTAACCACCCCTCGCCCCTCCTAAATTATGAGGGGCAAGGGGTTTGCTATTTCAAAATTGTGCCCGTTTTAAAGTTTATGCTTTTAACCAAACGGGAAATTATGTTAAATTTTAATATCAGCACCGTACTTCTCCGCTTCTTATTTCAAGGAGCGGTTGGGATTGGTTTTTCTCCCAAAAGCGGTAACCCCTTGTTAAATAAAACTGATGGCAGCGGGCATCCCGATTTTTCATCGGGATAAAGCGAACAGCAGGACTACCATTCCCGATGAAAAACTGAACATTCATTTCCAGACATTTAGCTTTGATTACCTAAATTATTAACTGAAAACTAAAAATCATACCTATTTTTGTGCTAAAATTGTTAGCTTTAATCATCCCTCCAACTAAAGCAAACCAAAATCTTACTGCCGATGCCACAACTAGAAGAAACTTCTATGCCCGCAGAAATTGCTGCAAAGTTTGTCAATTACACCTCAAAACATGTTTTCTTAACTGGAAAAGCAGGAACAGGTAAAACTACCTTTCTGCGGAAATTGATTTCGCTTACGCACAAGAAGGCGCTGATTTGTGCACCAACTGGTATTGCTGCAATTAATGCTGCCGGTGTAACCATTCACTCCCTATTTCAGTTGCCTTTCGGGGCATTTTTTCCTGATGCGGCGGGTAATCTAATCAACCAAAACATCACTTTTAATTTTAATACGCCGCGAACCATTGTGAAGCACCTGAATATGCAGGGCAACAAAAAGCGCATGATTCAGGAGCTTGAATTGCTGGTGATTGATGAAGTGAGTATGCTCCGTGCCGACATGCTCGACGCGATTGACTTCTCGTTAAGGTATATTCGGAGAAATAGAAATGTGCCTTTTGGCGGTGTGCAATTACTATTTATTGGCGACTTACACCAGTTGCCCCCGGTAGTAAAAAACGATGAATGGCGGGTGATGGCTGGTTTCTACAAGAGCATTTATTTTTTTGATGCACTGGCTTTACAAAATAATCCGCCAGTATATATCGAGCTGGATAAAATTTACCGTCAGGATGATGCAGTGTTTATTGATTTGTTAAATAACCTGCGCAACAACAAGATTACGCTCGAAGATACCGCTTTGCTGCGCCAGCATTTTAAACAAGATTTTAAGCCTGCGGCCGATGAAAACTATATCACTTTAACTACGCACAACAATAAAGCTGATACCATTAACCGGGAAAGGCTAACGCAGTTGAAAACAAAGTCGTATTTTTTTGATGCGAAAGTTACCGGCGAGTTCAATGAATACTCTTACCCTAATGAAAAAAGTTTAGAGCTGAAAGTTGGCGCTCAGGTTATGTTTATTAAAAATGATATGACTGCCGAAAAGCGCTATTATAATGGAAAAATCGGGGTTGTGCACCACATTGAAAAGGATATTATCGAAATAGAACTCCCTGACGAGCGAACGGTAATTGCCGTTTCGCCCTACACCTGGGAAAATGTAAAATACAAACTCAACGAAGCTACAAATGAAATTGCAGAAAATGTGGCGGGCTCTTTTGTCCAATATCCGCTAAAATTGGCATGGGCAATTACTGTTCATAAAAGCCAGGGTCTAACTTTTGATAAAGCAATAATTGATATCGGGGATGCCTTTGCGCCTGGCCAAGCATATGTAGCATTATCGCGTTTGCGCTCGCTAAAAGGATTGGTGCTTACTTCGCATTTGCGAGAGAATGGTTTGCAGCAAGATCAGAACATTCACTATTTCTCCAGCACAAAACAACCTGCAGAGATCTTAACCCAACAAATAAGCCTGGAGAGTTACGATTTTATCCGAAGTTATTTACTGGCTGCATTCGACTTAAACTTGGTTCGATACTATATGAAAGAGCATGTGGAAACTTTCGATAAAAGTGAGGCGAAGTCTACCAAACAGCGGTATGATGGCTGGACGATGGATTTGTACAAGGAATTTCAGAAAACTACTGCTACAGCTGATACATTTCTAAATCAACTGAAGGGCTTATTCTCCGAACAAACCGAACATACCTTATTTAATGTTTCGAAAAGAGTTGAAGCTGCACTAAAATATTTCAATCCGCTTATTAAAGCTGTATCAGATAAACTATTAGCACAAATTGAATCCATTAAGGAAGAGAAGGGAATCAAAACTTACCTAACCGAATTGCTTGAACTGGAAATTTTGGTTTATGAACAATTGAAAAAAATGCACAAAAGCAAAGCATTGCTCAGTGCGATTATTAACGGAAAAGAATTCAGCAAAGCCGATACTGACAAACTTTTGAATCTGGCTGAACGAAATGAGCAATTGCAAAAGGCCATTCAACTGAAAGGCCAGGTTTTAAAAGTAAAATCGGCTGTTGAGAAGAAAAAGAAAGAGCCGAAGATTGATACAAAATTAGTCAGTTTTGAACTTTACGAACAAGGCAAAACATTGGATGAAATTGCAAAAGAAAGAGGCTTTTCTGTTGGTACAATTGAGGGTCACCTGGCTTATTATGTTTCCACGCAGCAAATAGATGTATCGAAGTTGGTTAAGCCTAACAAAATTAGAAATATTGCTGACGCAGTGGAAAGCCAGAAAACAAAATCGATGGCTACGATCAGAGATTTTTTAGGAAAAGATTATTCATTTGGAGAAATTAAACTGGTGTTAGCTTCTTTGTTCCCATCAGAGGAGTAGGTTTTAAATTTAATCATACAACGGTCGTCATTGCGAGGTACGAAGCAATCTCATTACCACGGGTTTTTATAGCGACCGCATTAAGATTGCTTCGTACCTCGCAATGACGAATTGGCAAATTAGTGTGTAATGAAACTCGGTGTACTCTGTGGTTAATTACTTCGTTAACTCTATGTAAATCTTTGTGCCCTTTGTGGTTAAATATTTTAGCAATTCCTTACCTTAGCATTCGTGGAGAAAGTTGGTTTGTTAGCGCAATATATGCCTGCCCAGGCGGCGCCGCTAATTGCAAAGTGGATAGATTATTTTCAATGCGAGTTTAAAATTGCTAAAACCCGTTCTACAAAACTTGGTGATTACCGCCACCCTTACCGCGACAAGGGACATCGCATTTCTGTAAATTTTAATTTAAATCATTACGCTTTCCTGGTTACCACAGTTCATGAATTTGCGCATTTACTCACCTGGAACGATTTCAAAAACAAAGTAAAACCTCATGGTTTGGAGTGGAAAAAAAACTTCCAAAGAATGATGGTTCCATTTTTTGATATGAACATTTTCCCTGCTGATATTCATCAGGCTATTGATAATTACATGTCTAACCCTGCTGCGTCGAGCTGTTCAGATCTGCATTTATCAAGAGCTTTGAAAAAGTACGATTCTAATACCGTTGAAACGCTGCATTTAGAACAACTTTCACTCAATACGATATTCAAAATAAAAGATGGCCGTCGGTTTACTAAAGGCGAACGCATTCGAAAACGCTATCGCTGTGTATGTTTAGATGATAAAAGAATCTATCTTTTTAATCCTTTGGCAGAAGTTTTTGTGGTTTAGTTGTTTAAACAAACTCGAACTTATCGCCATCAAACAAACCTTTATCGCTTAACTTTAAATGTGGAATAACCAGCAACGCCATAAACGAAAGCGTCATAAATGGAGCAAGCAAAGTAGATCCCAATTCTTTTGCAAACCTATCTATGCTAGTATAGCTTTCTGCAACTTTATATCCATCTTGATTGCTCATTAAACCCGCTACTGGCAAAGCCAAAACTTCTACCCTTCCGTTTCCAAGTGCAACTACGCCACCAGTTTTTTCAATAACATGGTTTACGGCTTCACAAATACTTTTATCATCTACCCCTACAGCAATAATGTTGTGGCTATCGTGAGCAACGCTTGATGCAATCGCACCATTTTTGAGTCCGAAATTTTTAACGAATGATATTGCAACAGGTGCATCGTGATAGCGATTAACCACCACCATCTTCAAAACATCGTATTCTAATTCACTAACAATACTACCATTAGACACTTTTGGTTCGACAGCAATCCGATTGGTAATTAATTGTCCATCCAGTGCTTCAATTACCGCAAGTTCTTCCTCTCTTTTGAAAGGATAAATGAAATCTTCCTCTTTTTTCGGGCTGCAAGCAAAATGATTGACAGATTTTGCATCTTCAATATGTGTTACCCAATTACCCACTGTTCTGCCGTTTTCGGCAAGCAATGCGCCATCAATATAAGTTTGCTTCACGTTAAAGCTTGTCAAATCTTCAATAACGATAAAATCTGCCGCATCGCCAATTTGCAAAGCGCCGACATCAAGTTTATAGTGAAGAATAGGATTGATACAAGCGGCCTGCAGTACTTTAAACACATCAACCCCTTTGGCAACTGCTCTGGCACAAAGTGCATTGATATGATTTTCTACCAAGCTATCCGGATGTTTATCATCGCTGCAAAACATCATCATCTCAGGCCAATCGTTTAGCAAATCGATCAACGCTTCGAAATTTTTAGCAGCACTGCCCTCACGGATTAGGATTTTCATTCCGCGTTGCAATTTATCTAAAGCCTCCTCTGCGGTAAAACATTCATGATCGGTAGAAATGCCTGCATCTATATATTGCTGAACAGTATCGCCCCTTAAACCCGGTGCATGTCCATCCACAGGTTTACCCAACTCATGTGCAGCAGCAATCTTTTTTAAAACCTCATCATCTTTGTAAAGCACACCAGGAAAATTCATCATTTCACTGAGGTATTTTATTTCTGGTCGCTCCAAAAGTGACCGAACATCTTCGTGGTTTAATTCTGCCCCAGCGGTTTCAAAAATAGTTGCCGGAACACAGCTCGGAGCACCGAAGTTAAACTTGAAAGGAACAGTTTTGCCATTCTCAATCATAAATTCTACACCTTCCAAACCGCAAACATTCGCTATTTCGTGTGGATCGCTAATGGTAGATACCGTTCCATGAACGACAGCCAACCTTGCAAACTCGCTCGGAATTAGCATGCTACTTTCTATGTGGACGTGGCTATCAATGAATCCCGGGAGGATAAAATGAGCATCACTTTTGGTCTCGGAAAGTTTCGTAATATTTTTTATTTTGCCTTCTTCAACTTCAACTTCTCCAAAGAAAATATTTCGCTTTCTGATATCAACAATGTTTCCCTCAACTTTAAAATTGCTCATAATTTTATATAATTAACCACAGATAAAAAGGATGAACACGGATGAAAATATCTGTGTTAATCTGTGGTTCTAATTCTAATATTTCAATAATTTATCAACTGTTTCTGCTAATCTCGCCTTGGCTAAAAAATCGTCTTCCAATATTTTGCTCATGGGGATTGCCGTATCCAAACTGGCGCAACGCATTACTGGGGCATCTAAATACGAAAAGCAATGTTCGCCAATCCATGCAGAAATTTCTGCACCGAAGCCACTGGTGAGGGTATCTTCATGTAAGATTAAAACTCTTCCTGTCGATTTTACTGCTTCGCTAACCGTTTCTTTATCCCAGGGTTGAAGTGTTCTTAAATCAACTAAAGTAGCACCGCAATCCGGATTATTTTTAATAAAATCTAATCCCCAGTGAACGCCCAATCCGTAGGTAATTATAGTAAACTTAGTTCCAGAAGTTAACTTCACCGCCTTGCCAATTTCGGTGGTGTAATAACCATCGGGAACTGCCGCGGTTAAACTTCTATATAAGTACTTATGCTCGAAATAAAGCACTGGATTGGGATCTTCAATAGCAGCAAGAAGCAATCCTTTAGCATCTTCTGGAAACGCAGGGTAAACTACTTTTAATCCTGGAGTTTTGGTAAACCAGGCCTCGTTGCTTTGTGAGTGGAATGGACCGGCACCCGTTCCTGCACCCGTTGGCATCCGAACCACAACGTCGGCTTTTTCGCCCCAACGGTAATGTGTTTTGGCCAAATTATTTACAATTTGGTTAAAACCAACCGTTACAAAATCTGCAAACTGCATTTCTACAACTGCCTTGTAACCGTTAATAGACAAACCCAAACCAGCGCCGACAATAGCGGATTCGCAAATTGGTGTATTGCGAACTCGGCCCTTGCCATACTTGGCGGTAAACCCATCGGTTATTTTGAAAGCACCGCCATAATCAGCAATATCCTGCCCCATTAAAACGAGGTTTTGGTATTTCTGCATGGCTAAATCTAATGCATCAGTGATGGCATCTAAATATCTTTTTTCTGTGGAAGATTGACTTGGCGCAACAACAGTTTGTTCGTATGGAAAATACATATCAAGCTCTTCCTGTCCAGCATTCGCTTTAGGCTCCGCCTCATTAAAAGCTTCTTCTACTTCAAGCTCTATATTTCTTTTAATTTGAATTTTAATGTCGATCGCCGCATCGGTGCTTAACACACCTTGTTCAATCAGGTACGATTCATAATTGCTCAACGGATCTTTCTTTTCCCACTCATCAAATAATTCCTGAGGAACATATTTCGTGCCTGATGCCTCCTCGTGTCCACGCATTCTGAACGTTAAACACTCCACCAAAACAGGACGAGGGTCTTTTCTAAGCTCATTAGCCAATTGATTAATGGTATCGTAAACTTCCAGAATATTGTTTCCATCTATCTGAACTCCTTCAATGCCATAGCCAATCGCTTTATCAACCAGATTTTTACACTTAAACTGTTCAGATTTTGGTGTGGATAAGCCATAGCCATTATTTTCTATCAGGAAGATAACAGGCAAATTCCAAACTGCTGCAACATTAACGGCTTCATGAAAATCCCCCTCACTTGTGGCTCCTTCCCCAGTGTAAACCAACGTTACTTTTTGTTTTTTGTCTAAAATATCTGCCAGGGCAATACCATCAGCTAAAGCCATCTGCGGCCCAAGATGAGAGATCATTCCAATGATTTTATAATCTTGTGTCCCAAAGTGAAAAGAGCGATCTCGGCCTTTGGTAAAACCAGTCATTTTGCCTTGCCATTGCGCCATCAGCTTTTTTAAGGGAATATCTCTTGAGGTGAAAACACCAAGATTGCGGTGCATGGGCAGAATATACTCATGTTGCTGCATGGCTAATGTACTGCCAACTGCAATGGCTTCTTGCCCAATTCCTGAGAACCATTTGCCAATTCTACCTTGGCGCAGAAGTTTAAGCATCTTTTCCTCAACCATTCGAGGATAAAGCAATCTTTTGTATAAATTCAATAAGAATTTGTCGTCTTTATCGCGGCGGTTGAAGTGCATATGAATTTTGAAGACCTGGTTATTTTTTCTCTAAAATTGATTCATGAGGTGTAAAATTAAAAAAACCTTCAAAGCTCAAATCCTCATCAAGCTCCTCCCAATGTATTCCAAATGGCGAAAGTGTAAAATTTTCCAGTGAAGATTTTGATGCCTTTTGCAACCTTGGAAACCAACTTAGTGGATGACCTCTAACTTCATCAGTATTTGTTTTAATGAAAATGTTTCCATCATCAAACCAAACTTTAATTACATTAATGTCCATGATATTCATTCCATTTATTGATGATAATTTCTTTGTTCTCTTCGATTAAAGCAATCGCCAAACTAACATCTTTATTCTTAAGGCCTTTATTTGAAATCAATTTAACTTCTTCAACTTCAAATTTAGCTTCACCGTCAGCATTTTTAACATGAACATGAACAGGTAAATGCTCATTAGAATAGAAGAAAAATCTCAATCCAAAGACGATGAAAAGTGTTGGCATAATCTACACGACTTAACTGTGAATTTACGAATTTGATAGGAAGAAGCAGTAATGATATTCAATGTTTTATTACTCCTCCTTATTCTTCTTCAATTCCTCCCACTGTTTTGCAAAAGACTTATCGGCCACTTTAGGCATTTCACGGTATTTCCCCCAACTTTTTTTGAAGAATGATTTTAGCATGAAGTTCTTGAATTTTCCACCGAAAAAATCCATCCACTTACGTTTTTGCATCATTCGGTTAAACATTCCCCAACCCATTTCTTCTACTTTGCCATTTTCATGTGTTGAAGCCGCGTCTCTACGGTTAAGAAGTAACATTTTGTGAATATCGATTTTCACAGGACAAACTTCAGAGCACTTTCCGCATAAACTAGAGGCGTAACTTAAGTGCTTAAACTCTTCCATGCCTTTTAAATGCGGAGTAATCACCGAGCCGATAGGACCGCTGTAAGTGGTGTTGTAAGTATGGCCGCCAATATTTTTATAAACCGGACATGCATTTAAACAGGCACCACAGCGAATGCAATACAAACCCTGACGCTGGTCTTTTTGAGCCAATAAATTTGTACGTCCATTATCCAAAAGGATCACATACATTTCTTCCGGACCATCCGTTTCGTTTGGTTGGCGTGGGCCACTTAAAATGGTATTGTAAACCGTTAAGTTTTGCCCAGTTCCATGTGAAGCTAACAATGGCCAAAACAAATCTAAATCAGCCATTGACGGAACTATTTTTTCGATCCCTACAATTGCAATATGAATTTTTGGAAATGTGGTGCTCAATCTGGCATTCCCTTCATTTTCCGTAATGGCAATGCTTCCTGTATCGGCAATCAGAAAATTACCGCCACTAATTCCAATATCAGCGTTTAAATATTTATCACGAAGCAATTCCCTCGCTTTTTGAACCAACTGAGGTGGCGTAGCATCTACTGGTGTACCAAATTTATCATGAAACAACTGTGCGATGTCAGTAGCACTTAAGTGCATGGCTGGAGTTACAATATGGTAAGGAGCTTGTCCCAATAACTGAACAATATACTCTCCCAAATCACTTTCTAACGACTCGATTCCGTTTTCAGCAAGAAAATCGTTGATGTGAATTTCTTCGGTGGTCATCGATTTTGATTTGATAACCGATTTACCGCCATTCCGTTTGATGATATTCAAGATTTCTTGCTGTGCCTCTGCTGCATCATTTGCCCAAATCACCTTGCCCCCCCGACGTTGGAAATTTGATTCGAACTCTGGCAGATATTTATCTAGATTTTCCATCACACGCCATTTGATAACATGTGCTTTTCTCTTTGATGCCTCCAGGTTTTCGAATTTAGATAAACCGCGTTCTACTGCAGTATTGTATTTACCAATATTAAAATTAATGGTTTTACGATGCGGTAGATCGAACGCTTTTTTATCAGATTTCTCTAAAAATTCATCGGCAGTTTTCATCATATTTCAAAGATAGGAATTTCTATTGCCACCAAAAGTATTGTGCATAAAAAAGCCCCGATTCACAAATCGGGGCTTAAATTTTATTTTTTATTTCTTTGGATTTCCTTTTCCGTCTCTATCAATAGCAGGACGCTTAGGGCGGTTGGCCAATTCCCAAGCGGTGAAATAGGTAAGTTTGGCTCTCTTCGTCAATAGCGGGAAGTTAATTTTGCTTACTTCATCACCAGGTCTGTGATAATCCTGTTCTAACATTCCATCATAATAGAAAATAATCGGAATCCCTAACTTCGCAAAGTTGTAGTGATCAGAACGGTAATAAATCCTGTCTGTATCGTTAGGATCATCATATTTATAATCCAATTTCATTTTGGTATAAGTGGCATTTACCTGCTCGCTTAGGGTTCCTAAATCACTACTCAACATATTTGAACCTACAGAATAAATATAGTTCGCTGAATCTGGTGTACCTAAATATTTCTCACCGATACGACCAATCATATCCGTATTCAAGTTTGCGATGGTATTTTCTACCGGGAATACAGGATGCTGAGAATACCAATCAGAACCCCACAAACCTTTCTCCTCACCAACAACAGTCATGAAAAGAATGCTACGTTTAGATCCTTTTCCGGCTTTTTTAGCGTCGGTAAAGGCTTTTGCCATTAAAAGAACACCGGTGGTACCAGAACCATCATCATCTGCACCGTTATTGATTTTATCTGGTCCTTCAACTTCTGGCGTAATACCAATGTGATCGTAGTGGCCTGTTAATACCAAAACTTCTTTCTTCAATTTCGGATCTGTTCCCTCAAGGAAACCTAAGACATTTTCTCCGCGAACATCAGTACCTTTTTTCATTGCACTTGCAGAAATGGCTAAACTAATGGTCTGCGAGGCAGGTTTATTTGTTTCGTCCACTTTCGCCTGAAAAGCATCTATCGTGGTATTTGCAGCTTTTAAAATTTCGTTTCCGGTAGCGGTAGAAACGCTGATGACAGTAAATGGATTTTGCTTTTTCATCCGCTCCACCACTTCTTCGGTTCTCATTACCACTTGGCCAGCTTCTAAAGATGCTTTACGTTCTGCAGAAATATTGTCAACAGTTGGGTCGATTAATATAACTGCTTTGGCTTTATTTTGAGCCAGATAACCCAATTTCTTCTGCCTTGCCATCATTGCGGCACGTCTGTCTGCTTTATCAGTTGCTTTCATTGTCGGATCGCCAACTGCAAAAATGACAACTACTTTTCCTTCTACATTGATGCCGTCGTATTCGTTAAAACCGTCTTTAGAAATGCCATAGCCAGCAAAAATAATCTCATCAGCACTAAAAGTAAAGCCGTTTAAACCTACAGCATTACTGGTGATTAAGTAATCTTTGTATGCTTGTTTCGGTTGACCGTTTATAGTGAGCATACTTTCACTAATCGCGTAAGTTGCCAGGTCAATTTTCTGGAAATAACCACCATCAACCGGTCCTTTTAATCCAATGGATTTAAAATAGTCGCGAATATAATCTGCAGCCATCCACGCACCTTTTTTACCTGTTTCACGACCTTCATATTCATCAGAAGCCAAAACAGAAAGGTGTTTAAATGCATTTTCAGGATTGATCGCTTTGCTAAACCTAATCGCATCCTTATTTGGCGCTAAAGGTTTAACTTGTGCGAAGCAGCCAACACTTAATATCGACGCCAAGCCTAGGGTTAAAAATCTTTTATTCATTATGGGTAATAGTTAGTTTAGTTTGATAGGGTTAACATGAAATTTTATCAACACGGGTTTGATGGCGACCGCCTTCAAATTCGGTATTTAAAAAAGTTGATGTAATTTCTTTTGCCAATTCTTCTGAAACAAATCTGGCCGGAATACACAATACATTAGCATTGTTATGTTTTCTTACTAATGATGCTACTTCATTCTCCCAGCATAAACCTGCTCGAATACCTGCATGTTTGTTGGCGGCTATGGCTACCCCATTTGCCGATCCACACAATAAAATGCCATAAAGGAACTCGCCACTTTCGACAGCAGCTGCTACCGGATGGGCAAAATCAGGATAATCGACAGAATCTAACGAATAGGTGCCAAAATCCTTTACATCATAATTGACAAGATAATCTTTTAACCATTCTTTATATTCAAAACCAGCGTGATCTCCACCAATCGCTATTTTTATTCTAGTTTCAGACATGTCCAAATTTATATAGAATTATAAAATCTATTCGTAATGTTTTTGTTAGTTAGCGAAGAATGCTGCTTCATCTTTTTTCTTTTTTCTTTCGATGAAAGCAGAAACGAAAATACTCAATTCATAAAGCAAAAATAGTGGTGTCGCTACAATCAACATTGTCATAATATCTGGTGTTGGCGTAACAATAGCTGCTATAATTAAAATAATTACTGCTGCATATCTTCTGCTCGATCTCATTAACTTTGGCGTCATTAATCCAAGCTTCGATAAAATAAAAATAATTACAGGAAGCTCGAAGATAATTCCGGTACCCAACGTTAAAGTAGCAACAGATGATAAGTATGAATCAACTGTAAAGGTATTTTTAATCTCTTCACTTACTGTATATCCTGTTAAAAAGTTAATCGAAAGCGGGCAAACAATGAAATATCCAAATAAAATACCAATAACAAAAAGTACTGATGCAAAAAACACAAAACCGCTGGCAGATTTACGCTCATTTTCATGCAAAGCAGGTTTAATAAATCGCCAGATTTCCCATAGCAAATAAGGAAATCCTACCACGATACCGCACATCACGCAAACGTTTAACTGAAGATTGAACTGTCCTGCCATCTCGGTATTGATAATTTCACCATTAATTTTGGTGATACACATATCTGCTCCGAGTGAAGGAAATTTCTCTACCAACTTGCACATCATGCGGTAAGTCCAGAAATCGGGTTTCTTCGGGCCAAAAATAATCTTATCCAGAATAAATTCGTTGAAATAGAAAGCGATACCAGTAAAAACGGCAATGGCAATTACAGCTCTGATTAAGTGTTTACGGAGAACATCAAGGTGATCGAAGAAAGACATTTCTGCCTCTAAGGTTGTACTCTTTTGTCCTATAGCTTTTGTAAGGGAAGTTTTTTTAGTGTCGCTCATGTTGAAAACAAAAATACCATTCTAATTGAATAGAATGGTATCTACGTGTTAAATATAGAAATAGTTTAGATAATTATGAGAAATGCATATAAAAATTGATTTTATATGTTTCCTACTTTATTATTTCACTTTAATTAAACTCATCTGTTTCAAATTAGAAGCATTGCTATAATTAAATTGGTAAACGCCGTCTTCTCCGGTAACAATTAGTGATTTCGGTCCTGCAATTACATCGAAACTTTTTACCGTTTGCAGATGCTGTAACATGTTACTTCCAATAGCTTTGTGATCAGAAATATTGAAGCTTTTGATGCCGAAATTACCTTCGCATAAAAACAAATTATTCCCACTAATACTTAAGCCGTGTGGGTTCTGCATCTGGTAAAGCGCTACCTGCTTAGGTTTTGTTGGGTCTTCGATATCTACCACTTCCAGCTGATTAACGGTTTGTCTGCAAAACGTTCCCGTTCTTAAAGTAACATAGGCATACTTCCCTTGCACCACAACTGGGTCGCAGGCAAAAACATGACTGTAAGTAGATAGTTTTACCGGATTTGCAGCATCAACAGCATTAAAAATATGCATACCTGTATTGGTACCGATGAATAATTTATTATCGTAAGGAAAAATAGTCTCAACTCCCCAACCCAGGTTGATTGATTTAACATAAGATGGACTCGCAGCATTTTTTACATCAAATAAACCCAGCTCATACATGCCTACCGTATACAAGTAATCATTCATCAATGTAAACCTTGCCATGGAACCGCCCTGACCAGATGAGCCGCTTTGAGATGACGAGCTGGAGTATGCAGAAATGTCATTTACAACACCTGTGTACTTTTGTTTTTTAACCACTGTATCTTTTGTGTAGTATAGATATTTTTGAACACCTGTAGAATAAACCTGCTTGAAAACATCGTTTAGCCGTTTAACTTGCTTAATACCGCTCATATTCGAAATATCGAAGGCAATCAAATCGATGAAACTATCTGCATAGAGAATGTTGTTACGAACAGCAAGATCTACGTTTCCAGGAATTTTTAAAAAAGCAATATTTACCGGTGCATTAGGATTCGCATTATTGTAAATATGAATACCCTCATAAGGCTCATTAATTAAAAGGTAATCGTTGTAAATGTAGATTTTTCCAGTTTTTTTGGCTTCGATGGCTTTACTAACTCCTACTGGCAAGGCTCTCATTGCCTCAACAGAAATCATTTTTGTGATTTTGATTACTTCATATTCATCTTTTTTGCATTGTGTAAACAATACTCCAACAAAAAGAAGCAGAAATACGTTAAGTAGATTTTTTTTCATGGTTTGAGGGTTTTAATTTAAAAACGAGCGTAATTACTTAAACGCTACAAGGTTAAGAATTTATTTTTGATATCACTTGAGATTGAACGTTAACATCCACTCAGATCGCCACAAAAAAAAAGAAGCCAGGTTTTTTCAAACCTGGCTTCTTAAAATATTTAAATTTTCAGTTATTCAGAATCTATAAATTCAAACGTTTCCATAAATTTTGTAGTGAAGTTACCTGCTCTAAAGTTAGGGTCTTTCATCAATTGTAAATGGAAAGGAATGGTAGTTTTAACACCTTCAATTACAAATTCTCCTAAAGCACGTTCCATAGTACAAATGGCTTCTTCGCGGGTTTGTGCCACACAAATTAGCTTTGCAATCATCGAATCGTAGTTTGATGGAATAGAATAACCTGCATATACATGTGTATCTACACGAACCCCGTGACCACCTGGAGAGTGGAAATTCGTGATTTTCCCTGGCGAAGGACGGAAATTATTCGCTGGATCTTCAGCATTGATACGACATTCAATCGCATGCATATCAGGGAAATAATTTTTACCCGAAATCGGAATTCCGGCAGCTACTTTAATTTGCTCTTTAATTAAATCAAAATTGATTACTTCTTCAGTAACTGGATGTTCTACCTGAATACGCGTATTCATTTCCATAAAATAGAAATTGCGGTGTTTATCAACCAAAAATTCGATTGTACCAGCGCCTTCATAGTTTACTGCCTGTGCACCTTTAATAGCAGCCTCTCCCATTCTTACACGAAGTTCTTCCGTCATAAATGGTGAAGGAGATTCCTCTACCAACTTTTGGTGACGGCGTTGAATAGAACAATCACGCTCGGATAAATGGCAAGCTTTACCAAACTGATCTCCAATAATTTGAATTTCAATGTGACGTGGATCTTCGATGTATTTCTCTAAATATAAGCCATCGTTACCGAAAGCAGCACCAGATTCCTGACGGGCGCTATCCCAGGCATTTTCAAAATCTTCATCTTTCCAAACTACACGCATTCCACGGCCACCACCACCGGCAGTTGCTTTAAGGATTACAGGGTAACCCATTTCATTGGCAATTGCAATACCTTCTTTTACGCTGGTAAGCAAACCTTCTGAACCTGGAATAGTAGGTACACCCGCAATTTTCATGGTTTCTTTAGCAGAGGCTTTATCGCCCATACCATTAATTTGCTCGGGAGTTGCACCAATAAATTTGATACCGTACTCGCGGCAAATGTTAGAAAACTTAGCGTTTTCTGATAAGAAACCATAACCTGGATGTATGGCATCAGCATTAGTTAATTCTGCTGCTGAAATAATATTTGGAATATTTAAATAAGAATCTTTACTTGGAGGAGGGCCAATACAAACAGCCTCATCAGCAAAACGTACGTGTAAACTTTCGCGATCGGCGGTAGAATAAACAGCAACTGTTTTGATGCCCATTTCCTTACAGGTACGGATAATACGCAAAGCGATTTCTCCCCTGTTGGCAATCAGTATTTTTTTAAACATAATTTTTAATTTAGGATTGCACTGATTTTAAGGATTACACCGATTGGGTCGGTATCATCACAAATCTGTGAAATCAAATTAATCTGTGAAATCGGCTTCTAAATAGGTTCTATTAAAAACAACGGCTGATCGTATTCAACTGGTGATGCATTATCAACCAAAATT
Organism: Pedobacter sp. AC163; assembly: GCF_979258665.1. NCBI lineage: Bacteria > Pseudomonadati > Bacteroidota > Sphingobacteriia > Sphingobacteriales > Sphingobacteriaceae > Pedobacter > Pedobacter sp. AC163. The sequence continues at coordinate 2,551,784 of NZ_OZ409872.1, forward strand.
TTAACGATACGACCTGAAACTTCACTTTCAATTTCGTTAAATAGTTTCATTGCTTCAATAATACAAACTACTTTACCAGTGCTGATTTCATCGCCAACGTTTACAAACATCGGTTTATCCGGACTAGAAGAACGGTAGAATGTACCAATCATTGGAGATTTAATAGTAATATATTTTGATGTATCCTCTGCAGCTGGTACCGCAGGTGTAGTCGCAACCGGAGCTGTAGGAGCTGTAGCAACTGGCGCAGCAGCCTGCACAAGTGGTGCTTGTGGTACGGTAGCATGCACAACTGTTGGTGCCTGGTTTGTTTTAATCGTGATCTTGAAGTTTTCCTGCTCAATAGCAACTTCGTTTACTCCAGAACGAGAAACAAATTTAATCAGTTCCTGTATTTGTTTGATATCCATTTTTTAATCCTTGTTATGTAAAAAATAGTGTATAAATGAATTAACTAAGTTATACTTTTTTTTGTTTGTAATTATATAGAAAATAGGAAACGGAAATAGGGAATAGACCTGGCTAGAAAGTACATCATCTATTTTCTATCTACAATTTTCCATTCTCTAATTTGTATCGTATGCCCATTTAAGGTAAATAGAACCCCAGGTAAAGCCCCCTCCAAAAGCAGCTAACACAATGTTATCTCCTTTTTTCAGTCTGCTTTCCCATTCCCATAAGCACAATGGAATAGTTCCGTTTGTGGTATTGCCGTAACGCTCAATGTTGATCATTACTTTATCAGTAGTTACGCCCATACGGTTAGCAGTAGCATCGATAATGCGTTTGTTAGCCTGGTGAGGCACTAACCATGCAACATCATCAGCGGTTAAGCTGTTACGTTCCATAATTTCTGCTGCGACATTGGCCATATTAGTTACCGCAAATTTAAATACTGTAGGGCCTTCCTGATGTGCGAAATGCTCTCTGGCATCAATGCTTTCATGAGTTGCTGGCTTAACAGAACCACCGGCTTTCATTCCTAAGAAATCTCTTCCCGAACCATCGGTTCTTAAAATAGAATCCTGAATACCAAAGCCCTCTTCATTTGGCTCTAATAAAGCACAACCACAGCCATCACCAAAGATGATACAGGTTGTACGGTCTTCATAATTGATAATAGACGACATTTTATCGCCACCAACAACTAAAACTTTTTTATGTCTTCCCGATTCAATGAAAGATGCACCGGTAGCTAAACCGAAAATAAAACCCGAGCAAGCAGCTTGTAAATCGTAACCCCATGCATTTGTCGCCCCAACTTTATCGGCTAAAACATTCGCCGTTGCAGGGAAAGTAAAATCAGGTGTAGTGGTGCAAAAGATAATCAATTCAATTTCTTTTGCATCAATACCTCTTTTTTTAAGTAACCCATTTACAGCATGCACAGCCATATCTGAAGTACCTAAACCTTCGCCCTTTAAAATTCTACGCTCTTTAATTCCCGTTCTGCTGGTTATCCATTCATCAGACGTATCAACAATGGTTTCTAACTCTGCATTCGTTAACACATAGTCGGGGACGTAACCATTTACTGCAGTAATAGCAGCATGAATTTTACTCATTTTAAAAATTTTAATAAATTATTTAAATGCCATTCTAATCTTTTCTACCAATCCAGTGGTAATCATTTCTCTGGATTGAAGAACCATATTTTTAACAGCCAGCGGACTAGAAATTCCATGTCCGATAACAACGGGAGCGTTAACGCCTAAAACCGGACTTCCACCGTATTGTTCGTAGTTAAAACGATCGAAAAACTCATCTTTCAAACCTTTTTTAATGGTAATTACATAAAATGATTCTGCTAATTTTAGCATCACGTTTCCGGTAAAACCATCGCAAACGATTACATCCGATTTATCGTTGAATAAATCTCTACCTTCAACATTCCCAACAAAATTAAAAAGATTGGTATCCTTCATCAACGGAAAAGTAGCCATGCTTAACATGTTTCCTTTTTCATCTTCTTCACCAATATTCATTAAAGCTACCCGAGGGTTTTCTATTTGCAATAAATTTTCGGCATATAAGCTTCCCAAAACGCCAAACTGAAGTAAAATATCTGGTTTGCAATCAGCGTTTGCACCTACATCTAATAACAGACCGGTACCACCTTTAAGTTTTGGAAGAATAGAGCAAAGGCAAGGGCGAATAATGCCCGGAATAGTTTTAACGCTGAAAACAGCGCCAACCAGCATCGCACCAGAGTTACCGGCACTTGCAAAAGAATCGATTTTACCTTCTTTTAAAAGGTTAAAGCCAACCGCAATGCTCGAATTTGGTTTCTGAACAATAGCTTTGGTAGGATGTTCGCCCATACCAATAACTTCATCAGTATGAACGTATTCAAAATGATCCGGATTAAAGCCCTCTTCTGCGAGAATGGGTTTAATCTGTTCGGTATCGCCAATAAGAACTAAATGTTCTCCGGCGTTTAGCGATTGATGAGCTGCTATTGCTCCCAAAACGATTGCTTTGGGAGCATAGTCTCCGCCCATTATGTCGAGGCCTATTTTCATAGAAAAAATCTGTTTGTGTTAGATTAGGTAAAATCCTAAAATTATCAGTCGACTAAGGTATGACTAAAGCCGCTGAAAACACAAACAATTTTTTAAGAAAATTACCCGATTTGAGTATTTTCGATAACCAATTTACCGTTATAGTATAAGTTACCATCAACGTTGTATGCACGGTGAGGTACGTGGATAGCACCTGTTGCTGCGCAAGTTGCTAAAGAAGGAGTTACTGCTTTATAGTGCGTTCTTCTTTTATTTTTTCTCTGTTTCGAGATTTTCCGTTTTGGATGTGCCATTGGTGTATAATCTAATTATTTTTTTAACTTATTAAGGGCTTCCCAACGTGGGTCGCTTGTTTGTTCGTTTTCTTCTGCTTGCTTATCAATAGAGAGCTGCTCTAACCGGTCAATCATTTCCTGGTCACACTCTTTATCTGCCTGCTCGCAGTTTTTGATATAAGGTACAGCTACGTTAATCATTTCGTACAAAGGTGCCGATATATCAATCTCGGTGTCTTTGCGGTTTAGCGTAATAATTTCCTCATCATCGCTTTCCAACTCATCCTCAGCAAATTTCACAATCTGTCTTTCGTACAAGTTTACCGGGTAGGCAAACTCCGATAAACATTTATCGCAATCTAAATTTACTGTTCCAATAACTTTAAATTTTAAAAGCAACATGGTCTCTTGTTTCTCAAGTTCCAGTTCTACTTTTAAATCTCCGCTTTTAATTAATGAATATTCAAACGCATTAAAAAAGCGGTCATCAAGCTCATAATCAAAGTGATGAACTCCCAATTTTAATCCGGTAAACGGTATAGAAAATTGTTTTAATGGCTTCAAAGTACTGTAAAATTTTAGCCTGCAAATGTAGGGATAAAATAGTTAGATAAAAAATGTTTTTTAAAAATTGTTGCTGTTCTGGAAGCGAGATTTGGAATATTAGACTAAATCATAATTTTTTGAAAATCAGTTTCGTTGCTAAGCAGTTACGAAAGTTTCGCTGTTTATTGGAAAGTTACTAACTCTAATAAGCACCTGCACATTAGAGTTAGTAACTTTAAAGAACAACAAAATAGATTTGCAAGTTAATCGTCTACCTGCCGCAGGCAGGGGCTTATTTATAACTTCCTTTAGAAGAATCAAAGATTAATGTTTGGCTAATACCATTTCCTTATTGTTTCTACTCCATTCGCTCCATGAGCCCACATACAATTTAGGGATAGGCAAACCCGCATAATCCATTGCTAAAAGCGTATGGCACGCGGTAATACCCGATCCGCAATGAACAATAACATTTTCAGGCTTAACTTTTTCTAAAGCTTTGGTATAATTTTCTCTTAAAACCTCTTGATTTAAAAATCTGCCGTCCGCATCTAAATTCTTTGTAAAGGGAATGTTTATTGCACCTGGAATATGGCCAGCTATCGTATCAATCGGCTCTGTTAAGCCTGCAAAACGATTTGCATCCCGTACGTCGATTACGATATGATCATCTGCTTTAGAAACTCTTTCCACTTCTTCTATATCAGCCAAAGGCAGACTCCATGAACCAACTTCGTATTGACCAACAGATTTTGGAATCTCGACCTTATTTGTTGTCGGGAAATTTGCTTTTACCGCCGCTTGAAAACCTCCATCAATTACCTGAACTTTTTCATGGCCAACAGATCTCAGCATCCACCAAAGCCTCGCGGCAGCATTACCACCGTTTTTATCATCATAAACGATAACATGACTATGCTTTGTAATGCCAAGTTTCTGCAACGTATTGGCAAACTGCTCCAAGCTAGGCAATGGATGGCGACCACCAACTGCAAAGTCGCCGATATTGGCTAAATCATCGTTTACATCGACAAAAATTGCACCTGCTAAATGTTGCTCATCATAACGGACTTTCGAGCCCGCACTCGCATCGACAATTACAATTTCATCATCTTGATTTAACCAGGTTAAATCTTCGGGCTTGATAATTGGGGAAATTTTGCTCATTTCATTTTTATTTGATATACAATTTTAACCAAAATAAACCTGATAGCAGTGAAAATCTCCCGATTCTTCATCGGGAATTGGAACGAATAGCAGGACTTTCGCAACCGATAAGACACAGAACTTTGCTTTACAAAAAATTAAGATCTAAGTCTTAAGAAGCGTCGTCTTTTATGTCAAACTGTGTTTCAACAACCTTTCCACCACCGCGTAACTGAGTACTTAACATTTCTTCTTGCTCTCTGCGGTTTTTAACGATGTGTATGGCTGAAAATAATGCTTCAGTAAATGAGGTAGAATCGGCTAAATCTTTACCAGCGATATCGTAGCCCGTTCCATGATCTGGCGATGTGCGAACGAAATTTAAACCTGCCGTAAAATTTACGCCATTATGGAAAGCCAATGTTTTAAAGGGAATTAAACCCTGATCGTGGTACATAGCCAACACTGCATCGAATTGTTTGTAGCTTCCATTTCCAAAAAATCCATCAGCAGGATAAGGACCGAAAACCATTAAACCTTTATCATAAGCCTCTTTAATGGCTGGAGAAATAATTTCGGCCTCTTCGGCACCTAATAAACCATTATCGCTGGCATGAGGATTTAACCCCAAAACAGCGATTTTCGGTTTTTCGATCCAGAAATCTTTTTTCAAGCTATCATTAATCAATTTTAATTTACTGAGAATTTTATCTTTGGTAATAGATGTTGGAACGTCCTTAACAGGAATGTGTCCGGTAACTACCCCAACACGTAAATTTTCACTGATTAAAAACATCAGCACGTCTTTACTTCCGCTTTTTTCCCGCAAATATTCGGTATGACCAGGAAACGAAAAGGTTTCTGATTGAATGTTGTGTTTGTTAATCGGAGCCGTAACCAAAGCATCAATGTCGCCCGCAACTAAATCGGCCGTTGCTCTTTCGAGCGATAAAAGCGCATATTTTCCACCCGTTTCAGTTACCTGCCCAAGTTCGATTTTTACATCTTCTTCCCAGCAATTAATCATATTTGCTTTTTTAAGCTGCGCTTGATTAGCATGATTAATAACGTTAAAACTGAAATCGCCCAGGTTATTTGCCTTTCGATGGAAAGAGGAAACCTTGGTATGACCATAAACAATTGGTGTACAATAATTTAAAATAGCCGGATTTGATAACGTTTTAATGATTACTTCCAAACCTATGCCATTCACGTCGCCTATACTGATACCAATTTTAAGTTTATTGCTCATAATTACTGGAAAATTTTAGCGCAAATTACTGATTTTCGCTTAAACAGGTGCTTACCGGATAAAAATTAGTTATTTTGTAGAAAATAGTTAGTCTGCAAAACACAGCTTTTACAGCACGATGAACAAAATGTAATTCTAATTTTTCCGTGCTTTCTGTGTTTCCGTGGCAAAAAAAATCTTCGAGATGAGTTTAGTAAAAGCGAAAAAACATTTAGGTCAGCATTTTTTAACCGATAAGGGTATTGCCAACCGCATTGTAGAAAGCTTGGTAAATACTGAAAAGTACAACCAGGTTTTGGAAGTTGGGCCAGGAATGGGGATTTTGTCTGATTTTTTGTTGCAACGCGGAGATTTACAAACTTATTTGATCGACATTGATACTGAGTCTTTCCATTTCCTGAATGAAAAATATCCGCAATTGGGCGATCGCTTAATTAATGGAGACTTTTTAAAACTAGATTTCGACGGCATTTTCCCGGATAAATTTGCCATCATTGGGAATTTCCCTTATAATATTTCATCGCAAATTCTATTTAAAATTTTGGATAACCGCCACAAAGTGGTAGAAATGGTGGGCATGTTTCAGAAGGAGGTGGCCCAACGTTGTGCTGCGCCAGCAGGCAACAAAGAGTATGGGATTTTGAGTGTTTTTCTTCAGGCTTATTACAAAATTGAGTATTTGTTTACCGTAAAACCAGGCACTTTTAATCCACCCCCAAAAGTGCACTCTGCCGTAATTCGCTTAACCAGAAATGAGGTTGAAACTTTAGATTGCGACGAAAAACTATTCTGGCGTGTAGTAAAAGCTGGCTTTAACCAACGTAGAAAAACCTTGCGTAACGCCGTTTCTGCTGTGATGCCAAAAGATAAAATGGACACTCACATCTATTTCGAAAAACGTGCTGAACAGTTAACTGTGGATGATTTTGTGAAGTTAACGCAGCATGTAAGCGCTTTGATGCAACAAGAGTAAGGTCTGTATGTTATGATTTCTTGTCGCCGTTATCTTCGTACTGGCCATAGGATTTCTGCAACCGCGTTTTAATTTTCGAAATCAAGAAACGTGGTGCTAGCACTTTAACGCATTCTCCGAAACCTAAAATTTCTCTTTCGAGTTCGAAATTTAAAACCACGTCAATTCTAAAAGTTGTTGTTTTTTCAGTTTTTGTTAACAGCACTTGCGAGGAATGTAAAGGCTTAGTTACCACATAAGGCGCATGATCGTTTGTAAATTCTAAAACTACTTTTTGCGCTCGGTCTCTGTCATTTTTTGTCACTCCGATCAAGTCATCATAATAGCGATCGAAATCTACGCCTTCATGAAGTACAAATTCTTCGTTAGGTAATTCCTGAAAATCAATTATTCTATCTAAAGCCAAATTTAAAATCCCAGGTCTTTTTTTCGCTTTGCAGATTAAAAACCACCTATTTCTGTATTCCTTCAATAAATAAGGATAGTAAATTCCTTGCTGCCCTTGTTGTGCTTTGAATGATTTATACTCAATTAATAATGATCGCTTATTTAAAACCGCCTGATATAATGGAGGAATACACTCTAATCCTTTTACCAACTTATTCCCTTCTAACTGGATATTATTTCCGCTTTGTTTTGTGCTTTTATAAAGATTATTTTCCAGGCGGGCAATCATATCGCTCATTTCATCGAAATAGTTAAAGGCATTAAATTCTTTTAATACGCCCACAATTTCTTTCATTTTATCAACGTCAGCATTATTGATTGGAGCTTTAGTAATGCTGTAACTCGCGTCATCGTAGGCATAAAACCGTTTATCCTGCACCACAATTGGTGCATTGTAACCTAGTTTATCGCTCCGCATAATTTGGATATCCGCCTGAATGGTGCGTTTACTTACGCCCGTAGTAATTCCTTCTAGCTCATAAAGAGTTTTGGCAACCTTTTCAATAATATCATCTAAAGTCCACTTTCGGAAACGATTTTTCAGACAATCATCAATGGTTTTGTATCGAATGAGCGCTAATTTATTTACAGCCATTTAAAGCAATTTTGGTTTCTCGCTAAATATCTGATGTTTTAGCTTATCTAAATATAGAAAACTCTTTTACATCTACGCAACCTAATTGCGCAATGGGTTGATGACAAAGTAACCAACAAAATTTTTTTTCTTTCATTATCAAACACTTAGGTGTTATTTCTAAAATATTTTCTATTGCGCAAATCTGCTGCGCAAGTGGGTAACAACTTTGTAATGTCGCCCAGCGCAATGTTATTAGTTAAGCTTTCGGATTTGTCCCAAAGCGTCATTGCGAGGCACGATGAAAATCGACCCTCGCAACGACGAAATTTTTTAAATACTGACATTGTGCTAAGTGATAAAGTTCTTTGATTACATATAGAAATTAGATATAAAGATATTCCGGTGTAAAAATCGGGATGGCAATATAGAGAGGTATCTATCCACAGTTGCGGGTTTTAAATAGCCCCAAAGTATGAGTGCCGTTGCATTTCATATTCTGATAGAGAGAAAGATGTATTGTCGAAACACGTTATGTGTCGTGGGTTCGAATCCCACTTCCGAGCAATCGGAATAGTTCAGTCTGGTAGAATAACAACACCAAATATGCAGGTTCGAATCCTGCTTCCAAGTGATTGGAATAGCAAAAGGGTAATGCAATGATTAGGGTTCCATCTAGAAAGAAGAGATACTTCAAATTTCTCAAACCAAAAGCGTTGCGAAATGCATTCTGCTCAAAAGATTTTAGAAATCTCAAAAGCAAATTTGCCTTTTGCTTGCAAGTAAAACGAAAAAGGTGCTGATTTAAAAATCAAATCTTCTAGCTGTAGAAAGCCATATTCAACAGAATATCGCCAAAGCAAAAAGTAGATTTCATTCTTAAAAACAACCAGAAGCAATTTATTTCCGCAGAAAACAAATGAATGTTTTCGCAATGCTTTTTAAAAAAATAAACAGTTGAATAATTATAAATTTTAAACATCAAAAAGCATGAGAAAAATTACAATTAACACCAATTATGTTGCATTGGTGTTTAAAAAAGGAGAATTAAAAAGAGTATTAACAGCAGGTAGTTACTGGTTGGGCTTTGGCGAAACCATCACTATGTACGACATGAGCAAAGATTATGATTTCTCTGTCGCAGAATTGGATACGTTTTTATTAAATACCGACTTTGCCAAATTAGTTTATTTGGTAAGCGTAGCAGATAATGAGTTGGCTTTGGTTTATCAAAACAAAAATTTTAAAAACGTTTTAAGGGCAGGTAGATATGCCATCTGGAAAGGTTTGTCGGAATACAGCTTTGTTAAAGTAGATATCAGCAGAATTGAAATTGAGGATAACATTGATAGGAATTTGTTTGAGAAAGCCGCTTTGATCAACTATATCAGAGCTTATAAAATTGAAGCTTACGAAACTGGTTTATTATTTATTGATGGCATGTTTGATAAAGTATTATTGGCTGGAAACTATGTTTACTGGAAAAATAACATCACTATACAAGTTTTGAAAACCGATATGAGGCAATTGAATATGGAGATTATCGGTCAAGAGATTTTAACAAAAGACAAAGCGCAATTGAGAATGAACTTTACGGTTCAATACAAAGTGGAGGATGTGGTTAAAGCGTTGTTGGCCAATAAAGATTTCGAAAAGCAATTGTACATTACCATGCAATTGGCTTTGAGAGAGGCGGTAGGCTTATTAACTTTTGATGAATTGATGGAGAGCAAAGAAAAAATCGGAACATCGGTTTTAGAAAGCACCATTAACAAAGCAGAAGAGTTGGGAGTAAAATTGGCAAATGGAGGTGTAAAAGACATCATTTTATCTGGAGAGATTAAAGATATCATGAACCAAGTTTTAATTGCAGAGAAAAAAGCGCAAGCCAACATGATTACCAGAAGAGAAGAAACTGCATCGACCAGAAGTTTGTTGAATACCGCAAAACTAATGGAAGACAATGCCATGTTGTACAAATTGAAAGAGATGGAATACGTGGAAAAAATTGCAGAGAAAATCAATACCATCAGTTTATCTGGCAGCGGGCAAATTGTTGACCAATTGAAACAAATCTTTGTGAAGTAATATTTATCAAATGCTCCTAAAGTCGTCATTTCGACTGGAGCGCAGCGAAACGGAGAAATCTTTGAAGTTGATGTGAAAACCGAAATCGAAAGATTTCTCCACTACGGTCGAAATGACGAAAAGGAGAAAAAATAAATTAAATTTAGAAACCCTCGGCTAGGTGAACGATGCCTACCGAGGCTTAGTTAGGAACAAAATGAAAACAGAAATAACAGGTAAAACCCTAAAAGCATTAGGTTATACCGAAGGAAAAATATTAGGCTTAGCATTGGAAATCTTGAAGGATAACTTTAAGGACGTGGAAGCTAATGAAATTCAAAAATTATTAAAAAAAGTGAAAAATTATCCAGAGAGTTTTTTGGATGATGAAGTTTTAGGTGTTTTAGCAACGGCATTAATTGAAGAAGCTACACCTAAAAATGATGGCACAATTGAGTTAACTGAAAATGCAAAAAGCTACACTGTATTTGGTGAAGGCTATATTGAAGATGGTGCAAAAGACCAAATGAATATTGCCATGAAGTTGCCTGTTACGGAAGCTGGGGCGTTAATGCCAGATGCGCATCAAGGTTATGGTTTGCCAATTGGCGGAGTTTTAGCAACTCGTAATGCGATTATTCCTTATGGCGTTGGTGTGGATATTGGTTGCCGAATGGCTTTGAGTATTTTCGATATTCCCGAGAAATATTATTTCGGGAAAGATGCGATGTACAAACGAGAATTAATCGCTCATACCAAATTTGGCGCCGGACAAAACTATAAAGGAGATGAAAGAGCCGACCATGAAGTTTTAGAAAATGAAGATTTTAACGCTACTCCTTTCTTAAAAAACTTACACGGCAAAGCTTGGGCACAATTAGGTACTTCTGGTGGCGGAAATCACTTCGTAGAATGGGGAATTATTGATTTTGCAGAGCGAGATGAGGTTTTGAATATTGATAAAGGACGTTACGTGGCTTTGTTGACCCACTCTGGTTCTCGTGGATTTGGCGCAACCATAGCTGGTCATTACACCAAACTGGCGAAAGACATTTGTAAGTTGCCTAGAGAAGCTGTAAATCTTGCTTATTTAGATATGAATACTGCTGAAGGTCAAGAATATTGGATTGCTATGAACTTAGCTGGAGACTATGCTTCTGCTTGTCATGATGTAATTCATAAACGATTGACCAAAGCCATTGGTGCTAAAGTTTTAGCCAAGGTAGAAAACCATCATAATTTTGCATGGAAAGAGACCTTAAATGGCGAGGAATTAATTGTTCATAGAAAAGGTGCTACGCCAGCGGGCGAAGGTGTGATGGGAATTATTCCGGGAAGTATGACTGCGCCAGGATTTTTGGTTAGAGGAAAAGGTGAGACAAGTTCAATTAATTCTGCATCTCACGGCGCAGGGCGATTAATGAGCCGTACAAAAGCCATTCAATCGATTACTAAATCTGACATGAAAGCGATTTTAAAAGACCACAATGTAACGTTAATCGGTGCAGGTTTAGATGAAGCGCCAATGGCTTATAAAGACATCAATAAGGTAATGGCTGCACAAACTGATTTAGTTGATGTAATTGCGAAGTTTGAACCAAAAATGGTGCGCATGGCGGATGACGGAAGTCGGGAGGATTGATTTTAGGAAGAATGAATACAAAGTTGTCAGTTAGGCATTTATAAAACCGCCCTATTCTCAATAAATGAAAATAGGGCGTTTATTTTTTATATTTTTCTGCTACAACCTCACACTAAATATTTGCGTTCTGCAGCGGATAAAATTCGATAATATTATTCATTTTTTTGTCTTTCGCTTTCCCTGTCGGATTAGAGACATTCACAATACTAATATACTTTACCGGATCGCCAGTTGATTCGTAAACAACCACCTCCGAGTAATTCTGCTCATTGATTAATGATGGATCATCACTCAAAACCGCAAAATTTTTATTATTTAATTCATTCAAAATGAAATTTTTATCATGTACCAAAGGAATTCGGTTCTGTATTTTACGCTTTTTCATCCATTGATCGTTTATTTCTGAATAAGGCTTGCTTACTTGACCATTGAAAACAGTAAATATGATTCCACCTAAAATCACAATAAACTCTGCTGCCCAAATCAACCATAAAACCAGACCGCTTACCGTACCCATGCTCTTGATCTGAAAAGAACCTACTGCATTTAGGTTTACAATTTCTTGAAAAAGTATATGAGGATGTGTGAACAGAAAAAAGAAATCGCTGGCTAAAATTTTTAAATCAGCACTGGTCAAATTAAAAGTGAATCCTTTGGCGCTGTAAATTAAAGCATCGAAAAAAACCCATTGAACATAGAAGGCCAGTAATCCGCAAAAAATTGCGATGGATACAACTATTTTTTTATTTCGGAGTTTGCCAAGTTTTACGCCAAAATCAATACAAAAACCTAAGCTGACACCAAGAAGTAGCGCAATGATAGCAATAAACCAGATATTGGGAATTAGTCTTCCGAGAATAATATAGATTAGCGGTAAGATGAAAGCTGATAAAATACCAATGACAAGCGTAATGAGGATTGCTGAGGGCGAAGCATATCCCTGAGGAGTGTATTTGTTTTCCATAAAAGCGTTTAGATGAGATTTTTTATTTGAACACCCGAGCCAACTAATTGTTTGCTCGGGTGCTCAAATGTTTTATTTTAACTTGCTTAATGCCGTTTTAATCCGGGGGAGCATGTCTTTAATATCCTGCAAGGTGCAAGCACCAACCGATGCCCTGAACCAAGGCATGCTGTGTTCGTTTCCAAATGCTGAAAATGGAACCAATGCTGCTCCAGCCTCTTTAATTAAGTAGAAGTTTACATCCGCACTATCCTTTAAAAGCTGACCATCTTCAGTAGTTTTTCCGATGTAGTCGATTTTAATGGTGAGGTAAATTGCACCCATCGGTTCAACCGCGTCAACATTAAAACCTTCGTTTTTCAATTCATTGAAGCCATTGTAAAGCGCATTTAAGCTATCTTGAATTTGACCTTTAAAACTGGTTAAAAATGTATCTACCTGCGTTTTATCGTTAAAATAATTAGACATTGCAACCTGTTCGGCTTTTGGTGCCCAAGCACCCATGTGCCCAACCAATGCCTTCATTCTGTTAACAATATCTTCGGGGCCAAAACCCCAACCTACACGCACACCTGTTGCAGCTAAACATTTCGAAGAACCATCTACGAAAACAGTAAATTCACGCATTGGCGGGCGTAATGACACCGGATTTACATGTTCCTTACCAAAAGTTAGCAATGAATAAATCTGATCGTACATTAAATACAATGGTTTTTCATCCGCTCCGCGGGATGCATTTTCTTCTAAAATAACATCGCATATCTCCGCTAAAGAATCTGCAGCAAACATGGTTCCTGTTGGATTCAATGGCGAACAAAGCGCTAATAATGTTGCGCCTTTTAAATGTGGCTTCAATTGTGCTGCAGTTGGCATAAAGTTATGCGCTGCATCAGTTTCTACAGCAATGGCCTTTGCCGAAGTTAAGTGGCAATAGTGATTGTTGTTCCAGGATGGTGCAGGAAAAACAACTGTGTCACCCGGATCTATCAAAGCTAAATAAGTAGCATAAATCAATGGTCGAGAGCCGCCTGAAACCAGAATACTATTGGTGTTGTATTCCAAACCAAATCTATCTTTCAATAGTTCGGAAACGGTTTGTCTCAATGGCAAAACACCGTCGGCAGGCGGGTAATTGGTTTGATTTGCATGATAGGCATCTACGATTCCGGCTTTTAGTTCCGCTGGAATGGGATAGATGTTCGAATCAAAATCGCCGATGGTTAAATTGGCGATTGAAGCGCCTTTGCGTTTCATTTCATTAACCTCGTTACCAATTTTTATAATTTCTGAGCCTATTAATGAACTGGCTAATACTGAAACTTTCATATATATTACTATTAGTCGCCTTACCCGTCAAACGGAGACATGAAACAATTACTGTCTTAGCAAATTAGGAAACCCATGCTTATAAGATTGCTTCGTACCTCGCAATGACGACTTAACGAATTAAATCTTCTATTGCTTTATTCACTTTCTCAAAGCCAAATTGTGACAAAACTGCCTGCATTCCTGCAGAAATTTGCTCATTACAAAGATTGCCGATACTTCCTTCGTGTGTATGATTTATTTGGCCCGATGGTGCAAAAGTACCATTTTCTATCTGCTCGCCAACTATTTTGTAGGCTTCTCTAAAAGGAACCCCTTGCAAAGCTAAATCGTTTACCACCTCAACACTAAACAAGTAATCGTATTTCTTATCTTTCAAAATATCATCTTTAATAGTGATGTTCTGGAACATGAAGGTCGCAATTTCTAAGCATTCCTTTAATGAGGTAATCGCTGGAAATAGATTTTCCTTCAACAACTGTAAATCGCGATGATAGCCAGATGGAAGATTGGTAATCATCATTGCAATCTCGTTTGGCAAAGCCTGTATTTTATTGCAACGTGAGCGAATCAATTCAAAAACATCAGGATTCTTCTTATGTGGCATAATACTCGAACCTGTTGTTAATTCGGGAGGGAAGCTTATAAATCCAAAATTTTGGTTAATAAACAGACAGACATCCATCGCCATTTTGGCTAAAGTTGCAGCAACAGCGCTCATTGCCTGCGCTAAAATCCTTTCCGTTTTTCCTCTACCCATTTGTGCATAAACCACATTGTAATTTAAGCTTTCAAAACCTAGCAATTCGGTGGTTAGTGTTCTGTTTAAAGGAAATGACGATCCATAACCTGCTGCAGAACCTAAAGGATTTTTGTTGGTGATTTTCCATGCAGCAAGCATTAATTCCATATCATCGGCAAGGCTTTCGGCGTAAGCACCAAACCACAAACCAAAAGATGATGGCATCGCGATCTGCAAATGCGTATAACCTGGCATCAACTTATCCTTGTGCGTATTGCTTAATTCGATGAGCAGATTAAACAAGGTTGATGTTTGGTTAACCATATCTTCAATACAGGCACGGAAAAACAACTTCAAATCAACCAAAACCTGGTCGTTACGTGAACGGCCACTGTGTATCTTTTTGCCTGCTTCGCCGATACGTTGCGTTAACAACCATTCTACCTGCGAATGCACATCCTCAACGGTATCTTCAATAGTAAAATTCCCGGCCTCAATTTCAGCGTAGATATTTTTAAGTTCCTGTTGAACCGTTTTCAATTCTTCGGCGGTAAGCAGATTAATAGTTTCCAACATTTGTGTATGCGCTAAAGAGCCCAAAACATCAAACTTTGCCATTTGTAAATCCAGTTCGCGGTCTTTACCAACCGTAAAAGTTTCCACGAATTTATTTACATCTATATTTTTTTGCCAAATCTTCATAATCAAACTTCGTCATTGCGAGGCACGAAGCAATCCCCTTTGTATGAAATTAAAAACACCTTACGATTCCTCTGCATTAAGATTGCTTCGTTCCTCGCAATGACGGATTTATTGTATCACTGGTTTCAACATATTCACGTATCCCTCAACACCTTCAGCAACCTCTCTAACGTATAAAAACTCATCTGCCATGTGCGAGCGTCCAGAAAACCCCGGTCCACATTTTACTGATGGGATATCCAATAGCGCTTGATCTGACGTAGTTGGCGAACCATAAGTGGTTTTACCCAATGCTATTCCTGCCTGAACTACCGGGTGGTTTTTATCTATCGACGATGGTTTTAAACGAATGGAACGAGGTGTAACATCGCAATCTACATGGGCTCTGATGATTTCTAAAACTTCCTCATTTGTGTAAGCATCGGTTACGCGAACATCAACTGTAAAAGTACAATTTGCCGGCACCACATTGTGTTGAGAACCTGCATTGATAATGGTAACCGTCATTTTCAGCGGACCGAAAACTTCCGATACTTTAGGAAACTGATAATTCCTGAACCACTCAATATCTTTCAGCGCTTTGTAAATTGCATTTTCGCCCTCTTCCCTTGCCGCGTGACCAGCTTTACCATGAGAAACGCAATCGATCACCAACAACCCACGTTCTGCAATGGCTAAATTCATTTCTGTTGGTTCGCCTACGATTCCAAATTCTAACTCACCTAAATCTGGCAAAACCAGTTCCAAGCCATTATTACCAGAAATTTCTTCTTCCGCCGTTGCGGCCAAACAGATGTTATATTTTAAATTCTCCTGCTCGTAGTAATACAAAAACGCACCAATTAACGAAACCAGACAACCACCAGCGTCATTACTTCCCAAGCCGAATAATTTATCGCTTTCAATGGCAGCATCATAAGGATCACGAGTGTAGCCCGAGTTTGGTTTAACAGTATCGTGATGCGAGTTCAGTAACACCGTAGGTTTACTTGCATCGAAATACTTATTATAAGCCCAAACGTTGTTCATTTTGCGTTGGGTTTTAATTCCTCGCTCTTCTAAAAATTGAGCAATTAAATTCGCTGTTCTGTCTTCTTCTTTGCTAAAAGACTGAATGCGGATTAACTGTCGCAACAAATCCAGACTTTCTTTTTGTATATTTTCTAACAACATAGTATCAAGTATTTAGTATTAAGTATCAAGATGTGGAGCCTAAACCCCTAAACCTTTTACCATATACTTTTAACCTTCTTTAGTGTACAAATTTCCAGCTTTTAAAGCTGATAATTTTATACCTTTTATTAATGATGAACTAAAGCCATTATGCTCCATTTCGTTTAAGCCCGCAATGGTACAACCTTTCGGCGAAGTTACTTTATCTATTTCTGATTCTGGGTGTGTGCCATGTAATAAAAGCAAATCTGCTGCTCCCTTAGCGGTTTGAACAGCCATTTTAAGTGCTTCATCTGCATGGAAACCAATTTCGACACCACCTTGCGAAGCGGCTCTTATTGCTCTTAAAAAGAAGGCGATACCACAAGCACAAAGCGCCGTTGCCGACGTCATTAAATCTTCGTTAATCTTCACCACGGAACCAACCGTTTCAAACATTCTGGTTACGTCGGCAATATTTTCTACAGATGCATTGTCGCTAGCCATACAAGTCATAGATTGCCCGATGGCAATGGCTGTATTGGGCATCACTCGGATTACCTCTACATCGTCTCCTAATTTTTCTCTGACCGCAGCACAACTCACACCCGAAATCACCGAAATTACAAGGTGTTTAGCTGAATTTATCGAGGACTTGATTTCATCTAAAACCGTATTTAATTGTTGAGGCAAAACAGCAAGAATTACGACATCAGCACTTGCAACCGCTTGGTTGTTATCTTTTGAAACAACAAAGCCTGCCGATGCGAAAGACTGCAAATGGTCGATATTTCTTCTGGTAAGCATAATGTCGCCAGCTTCAGCAAAATCGGCTTTTACCAACCCTTTTGCTAAAGATAATCCAATATTTCCGCTACCAATTATGGCTATTTTTTTCATGTGGTTAGTTTTATTTGGTTCAGTTACTTAAACTGATATTTATATTTTTTTGGAAAGCAATTGCAGTTTTTAGTTAATGTCAGTCCTGTGCCAAAGGCATTCCCTTGGAACTATTCACTTATCCCGATAAAAAATCGGGATCCGTTTCTATCAGGTTTAATTCACTTCCGTCATTGCAAGTTATGAAGCACTCCCAGTACACTATGCTAATAGCTACAGTTTTAAAATTGCTTCGTACCTCGGAAAGGCAAAACCCTGCCTCCCCTTTTAGAAGATTTAGAGGTTCATCTTCGTCCCGAAAGTCCCATCCGCAAGTTCTCCTAATTCATCAGCTTTGCCAATATAAACTGTAGCAACACCTTTTTTTATCGCCTCAAAAGCATTGTGCAATTTCGGAATCATTCCACCCTGTACTGTGCCGTCAGCTTTTAAACCCTCAAATTCATCCGCTTTGATTTCTCTGACAACTGAATCATCATCATTTACATCTTTCAAAACGCCCTTTTTTTCAAAGCAATATACCAAACGCGTTTCATATAAAGCCGACATTGCAACTGCTACAGCTGAGGCAATGGTATCCGCATTGGTATTTAATAATTGTGTATCTCCATCATGTGTAATTGCACATAAAACCGGTGTTAATCCAGCTTTTAACAAACTATCCAATGTAGTTGCAGAAACAGAATTTTCATCTAAATCGCCAACAAAACCATAATCGATAACTTCTCCGGCTAATGGGCCCGGAGCTGCTCCATGTGTTTTTGTAACAACAGGACGCTTTTTAGCTTTGATGATGTTGCCATCCGCTCCCGATAATCCAATTGCATTGTTGCCCTTAGCTTGTAGCTGGGCAACCATATTTTTATTGATCAACCCTGCATAAACCATCGTAACGATTCGCAAAGTTTCAAGATCTGTAATCCGACGACCTTCAACCATTTTAGCTTCAATGCCTAAGCTTTCGCCCAGTTCGGTTGCAATTTTGCCCCCACCATGAACCAAGATTTTATCGCCAGGTAAGGCCGTAAAATCTAATAAAAACTGATGCAAATTCGCAGAATTATCAATTACGTTTCCGCCTATTTTTATGATGGTAAGTTGTTTCATATATGTGTTATGAGTTGCCAGTTGCCAGTTACATGTTCAGGCAATTAGACCGGCAACATGTAACTGGCAACACACAACAGATTATTTCATTTCTTCCAACATCGCTTTAATTACCGCTTGCGCTGCCCATAAACGATTTCCTGCTTCATGGATCACCAGTGAATTTGGTCCATCCAAAATTTCAGAAGATAATTCCAAATCGCGACGAACAGGCAAACAGTGCATTACTTTTGCGTCGTTAGTGAACTTCAGTTTTTCGTTGTTCATCATCCATCCATCAGGATAAGTTAAAACTTTACCGTATTCTTTATAGCTACTCCAATTCTTCACATAAACATAGTCAGCGCCAGCTAAAGCTTCTTCTATATTATATTGAATATCTGCACCTGGCGTAAATTCTTCGGCGAGTTCATAACCTTCTGGCTGTGCGATGGTGAAATCAATCATTCCCTCTGCTTGTGCCTTGCACATCCATTCTGCAAATGAATTGGGAACAGCCTGAGGCAATGCTTTTACATGAGGGGCCCAAGCCAAAACTACCTTTGGTTTACGTCCGTCTGGTTTTTTATTCCAAGTTTCATGGATGGTGATAATATCGGCGAAGCTTTGTAACGGGTGACGGGTAGCGCTCTCCAAACTCACTACGGGAACGGCGCAGTATTTAACAAACTTGTTAAAAAAGTCTTCGCTATAATCCTCTTCGCGATTGTTTAATTTCGGAAAAGAACGCAAGCCTAAAATATCGCAATATTGACCCATCACGGCTGCCGCTTCACGAATATGTTCCACTGTCGACCCGTTCATGACTACACCATCCTGTGTTTCTAATGCCCAACCTTCTTTGTCTAAATTCATTACCATCACATTCATACCTAAGTTTAGCGCCGCTTTTTGGGTACTCAAACGGGTACGCAAACTTGGATTCATGAAAACCAATCCCAAGGTTTTGTTTTTACCTAAATCTTGGTGTGCATAAGGATTTGCCTTTAATTCAAGTGCATCATTTACAAATTGTTTGATGCTCGGAACATCGTTTACGGAAGTAAAAAGTTTCATTTTTTAAAGCTTAAAGACTAAAGCTCAAGGCTGAAAGCTTCTTGCCAATGCAAAAACAGCCCCAGACTTCAGTCAATTGTTTCTTAACCGTTTCAGCAATTCGATCAGCATTGCTTTAACCTCGTTTGTTATTTTGTTGTCATTGCGAGGTACGAAGCAATCTTAAAGCAATTGCTAAGTATTTCTAGCGTTGTAAGATTGCTTCGTGCCTCGCAATGACGAGTGTATTATTTTACTAACTCACCAAAAGCCGCCAAAAATTCGTCAGCATTTTCTTTTGTTAAATTCAAAGCTGGCAACAAACGAATTACGTTTGGTTTGGCCTCGCCGGTGAAAATATGATGTGTAAATAATAATTCTTTTTTAACGTGAGCTAATTCTTCTGGTAATTCAATTCCTATCATCAACCCACGGCCACGAACTTCTACAACTTGCTCGAATTTCTTCAATTCGGTAATTAAATAGTTTCCAATCTCCTCAGCATTTTTCATTAGACGATCTCTTTCCATCACTTCTAAAACGGCTAAAGCTGCAGCGCAAGCCAGGTGATTGCCCCCAAAAGTGGTTCCTAATTCTCCATGCCAAGGTTTGAATTTCGGCGCAATGGAAATTCCTGCCACTGGAAATCCGTTACCCATTCCTTTCGCCATCGTGTAAACATCTGCTTCAACGCCCGAATAATCATGCGAATAAAACAACCCTGTTCTACCATAACCGCACTGAACTGAATCGGCAATGTAAACCGCATTGTACTCATCGCAAAGAGAACGGATTTTCTGTAGGAAACTTTTTGAGGCTTCTTTGATTCCGCCAACACCTTGAATACCCTCAATAATGACAGCCGAGATTTCATCGCCTTGCGATTTAAAAGCTTCTTCAAGTGCAACCTCATTATTAAAGGGCAAAAAGATTACATTCTCGGTTTGATTAACAGGCGCTACAATTTTCGGATTATCCGTAACTGCCACTGCCAAAGAGGTACGTCCATGAAAAGCGCCAGTAAAAGCAATTACTTTTTTTCTGCCATTGTAAAATGAGGCCAGTTTTAGCGCATTTTCATTGGCTTCTGCACCAGAATTAACCAAAAATAATTGGAAATCTTTTTTGCCAGAAACCTGGCCTAATTTCTCAGCCAATTGCGTTTGCAAAGGGATTTTAACTGAATTAGAGTAAAAACCAACTTTGTTCAATTGATCAGTTAAGCGACTTACATAATGCGGATTGGTATGTCCAATTGAAATCACTGCGTGACCTCCGTATAAATCTAAATATTTTTGTTCGTGAGCATCCCAAACATTGCTGCCAGATGCTTTTGTGATTTCTATATCGTTAAGTGGGTATACGTCGAATAAGTTCATTTTTTTAAAGGTTAAAGACCAAAGACTAAAGACTAAAGCTTCCCGCAATATTTTATATAGCTGCAAGCCTAATCAATAGTTTTTAATCCATGGGTTATTATGGTCGCAAATGTTTAATTAAGCCGATTAACATAGCTTTAACTTCGCCAGCCATTTTACAAATTTCTAAATATTTGCTTTCTTCCAGATATTCTAAATCTTTAGCAAGAAAACAAGCATATTCCATTTCTTGAACTGAGCCTAATGCATTATCAAGAAAGTGAGCGAAATCTTTTTCTGTACGCCGACCTGCTCCCTCAACTATGTTTAGGGGGACAGAATAAGCCGCTCTTTTTACTTGACTATGCAAATCATACTTTTCATGAGCGGGAAATGCAGGTAAAATAACTTTGTAAACATGCAAAACCATCAAATGTGATTTCTTCCAAACGTCTAATTTTTGATAGTCTCTCATTTTTGAACTTACAATAATTAATCTATCTAATAGCAATACGCTATCTTCGCTTTAGTCTTTGGTCTTTCAGCTTTGGTCTAAAAATAAGCTGCCTTTAAGCGCAAACCACTATTTTCTTCCAAGCCAAACATTAAATTCATATTTTGAACTGCTTGTCCGCTGGCACCTTTCAACAGGTTATCGATAATGCTGATAATGAATAATTTATTACCGTGTTTTTCGATGTGAACCAGCGCCTTGTTGGTATTTACAACCTGCTTTAAATCTATATTTTGCCGACTTACATGAGTAAATGGATGAGCACTATAATATTCTTCGTAGATAGTTTGAGCTTCTTCCAAAGTCAAATCACTTTCTAAATACATGGAGGCTAAAATCCCTCTGGAAAAAGCACCACGTTGTGGGATAAAATTTAAAGCTTCAGAAATTAAAGGCTGAAGCTGTGTTAAACTTTCTCCAATCTCATTTAAGTGCTGATGTTCAAATGCTTTATAAATGGAAAGATTATTATTTCTCCAGCTAAAATGAGAAGTAGTTGATAAGCTTTGTCCAGCACCTGTTGAACCAGTTGTCGCATTGATGTGAACTTCGCTTTTGATTGAACCTTTTGCAGCCAAAGGCAATAAACCTAATTGGATACAAGTTGCAAAACAACCTGGATTGGCAATATTTTTCGCTGATTTAATTTGATCACTATTTAACTCTGGAAGACCGTAAATGAAGTCTTTAGTCTGAAGTCCTGAGTCTGGAGTCGAAAAACTAGCGTTTGCTGAAAGTCTGAAGTCCTGAGATAAATCGATGATTTTAATGCTATCGTTAATCGGGTTAGCTGCTAAAAACTTTTTCGCATCGCCGTGACCAACGCAAAGGAAAAGTACATCAATATCCTGCGGAATATCGCTTACAAATTTTAAATCAGTATCGCCGATTAAGTCAGTATGTACATCCGAAATTAAATTCCCTGCATTACTGGTACTATTTACGAAAGCGATTTCAACATTTGGATGATTGACCAAGATACGGAGCATTTCGCCACCTGTGTATCCTGCACCACCAATTATTCCTGCTTTTATTTTACTACTCATAGTCTATATAACTTTAATCCTTCGACAAGCTACCGATGTAAATCCGATAGCTATCGGATCAGCACAATTCAAGATGACAAAATTAAGGAGATTGCTTCGTCGTGCCTCCTCGCAATGACGAGAAGCGAGGAAACCTTACGTCTTCAACCTTTTAGCCCTCTACCTCATTATTTACTTTATGCCAAATCATTACCTGGTTACCGAAGATTTTGGAGAAACCTTTAACATCTTCGCCGCTCCAGGCATTGTTCATTTCGCCGTAGCTACCAAACTTGTTGCTCATTAAATCATGGTTCGATTCAATACCGATAATTTGGAAACGATAGGGTAATAATTCTATAAATACTTTCCCACTTACTACTTTTTGAGTATCTGCTAAAAAAGCCTCAATATTCCGCATAATTGGGTCGTGGAATTGACCTTCATGCAACCAGTTACCATAAAAAGAAGATAATTGCTCTTTCCAGGTTAACTGCCATTTCGTTAACGTGTGTTTTTCTAGAGTATGGTGTGCTTTAATAATTAAAACAGGTGCCGCAGCTTCAAAACCCACACGGCCTTTAATGCCGATAATGGTATCACCAACATGGATATCGCGGCCAATACCGTAAGGTTGCGCAATAGCTTGTAATTTTTGAATCGCTCTAACAGGCTCCAAAGTTTCGCCATCAATAGCAACAAGCTCCCCTTTCTCAAAGGTTAATTCCAGTCTACGCGATTCTGTTTCACTCACCTGGGTTGGCCATGCGCTTTCTGGTAAAGTTTCGTTTGAGGTTAAAGTTTCTTTCCCGCCTACTGAAGTTCCCCACAAACCTTTGTTAATTGAATATTGTGCTTTTGCTGCACTATATTCAACTCCATGTTCAGCCAGGTATTCTATTTCCGCTTCGCGGGATAATTTCAAATCTCTGATTGGCGTAATGATTTCAACCTCTGGAATTAAGATATTAAAAATCATATCGAAACGCACCTGATCGTTTCCGGCACCAGTACTTCCATGAGCGACATAATCAGCTCCGATTTTTTTAACGTAGTTCGCAATTGCCGTTGCCTGACTCACACGTTCAGCACTTACAGAAAGTGGGTAAGTAGCATTTTTTAATACGTTTCCGAAGATTAAATATTTGATGCAATCGTTATAATAACTTTCCGTTTCATCTACCACAGCATGAGATTTCACGCCTAAAGCATAAGCTCTTTTCTCTATTTCCTGTAATTCTTCATCAGAAAAACCACCAGTATTTACAATTACCGAGTGAACTTCCAAGTCGCGATCTTGAGCGAGATATATACAACAAAATGAGGTATCTAAACCTCCGCTAAAAGCTAAAACTACTTTTTTCTTCATTACTTATTAAATAACAGGGTAAATAAAAACATCAATACTTTGAAGCCAGATTTTGGCTTAGGTTTAACAACTAAACGTTGCTTGATGCGCATAAAACGCTCATATAATTTGGGTTTCTTCTGTAATTCTTCGGCGAATTTCTTTGCCGCATCGTGCTTTTGCGTAGCAGGATCGTAAAGCATGGCAGTACACATGCAGTTTTTACGTTCCTTCATTTTCAAAATCTCGAAGTTTACACAGCTTTGGCAGCCTTTCCAAAATTCCTCATCCTGGGTTAATTCAGAATAAGTAACTGGTTCGTAACCCAAATCTGAATTGATTTTCATTACAGCCAAACCAGTGGTTAAACCAAAAATCTTTGCTTTAGGGTATAAAGCTCTCGATAATTCGAAAACCTTCTCTTTGATGGCGTGTGCTAAACCTGCTTTTCTAAATTCGGGAGATACAATTAGGCCAGAGTTAGCCACAAATTGACCATGACTCCAGGTTTCGATATAGCAAAAGCCAGCCCATGTACCATCTTTATGGAATGCAATAACAGCTTTGCCCTCTTGCATTTTATTGGCAACGTAGTCAGGAGAACGTTTTGCAATGCCTGTACCACGTGCTTTAGCAGATTCGGCCATCTCGGTTACGATTTGTTCTGCAAATACACGATGTTCAGGAAGTGCGACCTGCACTATAAATTCGTTAATATCCATTCGTTTTCTAACGAAAAATTATAAGTATTCTTGTTAATTGGGTTTTTAGAGAGGATCAATTCCTCGTTACGTTTAGTGGAGTACTAAATACGTGGAGTGAAATTTTGCCGGCTTGTGGGATAATAAAATACGGGCTGAAAACGATTAATAAATAAACTTTCACCAGCAACCAGGTGGGCTGTGAAACTAGAAAGTTTATGTAAAAATTGTTTAATCATTTCTTGCGTATTAAAACGGCTTTAACTCTATTGAGGTGCAAAGGTTTAAATAATAATTGAGTTCCACAATATTTTTTAACTTTTTTACATTTTTTTACTAATCAGCAGAAACAAAAAATCCCGAAGATTCGGGATTTTAATTTTATTCTTTCATAATGCCTACTGAAACTCTTGTTCCATCTAAGAAGAAGTTGAGCTTTGAGGGATTCGCATTTGCGGGCACCTGAAACTTCCATACCGCTTCGGTTGAAGCTTCGGCATCTGGTTCGGTACTTCCACTTTCTTTACTTCCCGGAATCGATGTGCCATTGTCAAGTTGTAATCTCGCATCAGATGCTGGAATTGAAAAATACTTTTTGGCATCGAGAGTACTCTTGTTAGTTACCAATAGCTTTACAGTAAGCTCTGCCCCGGTCGATTTTCCTTCTGCATCTTGCAAATTAACAGCACTTGCCTCCACAACTTTAACAAGCGCTTCTTTCGCCTTTCCTAAAACTGCAGTATCTGGCGAAACGGTGTAAGCAATCGTTTCAGGACCGTTTTCTGCTTTATCACCATGCTTAATAATGGTTTCGCTTTTGGTGATGGTTGTGTCTGCATCAGCAGCCTTATCTTTTGAAGTACCGCCACACGACGAAAGCGCAATCGTTCCTAAGGAGATTAGCGCAAATTTTGAGATGTTTTTAATCATTGTTTTAATATTTGATGGTTAGACGAAATTATAATCGCAATAAGTATTTAATGTTAAGATTATTAAATGGTTAAATAAACTTTAGATGAACAACCACATCGATTTTTTGTTTTCGAGGAATTTAATATCAAAACCTATTTTTCACAAAAATTAACATTGTTAAAATCTATAGGGAAAGTTTAACAAGCATTAACACCATTTAACAACCACAGAAGCCATTAACTTCAATCTTTGCATTGGCTGTAGCGAATTGGTCTTCGATGCCGTTTAAATAGTAATCGTTTATATAATTTAAAACCTTAAAAATTGATGAAAACATTTTCCCTATCCTCATTCAGAACATTAGCCTTCGCTTCCGTTATTTTTCTATTGATTTTAACAACATTTAGTGCTTGCAAAAAAGAAGAAACAGCCAGCTCCGTGAGTTATATTCGGGTAGTTAACGCAGCACCAACTTTAGCCACCTACTATCCTTTTTTAAATAGTGCATCAGTAAGTTCCTCAGCATTACCCTTTGGTGGATCCACTGCTTTCGGACCGGTATCGGCTGGCGTTAGCAATTTAAAATTTACAACTGAAAACAATGCCGAAAGTGTACTAACCAAAAGTTTTTCGCTTACTGCCAGCACCTACAACAGTTTTTATTTAATTAACAAACCAGGTTCATTAGATGGTTTGTTGATCACTGACGATTTAAGCATACCATCTGCAGATAAAGCTTATGTCCGTTTCATTAATTTATCGCCTGATGCACCAGCACTCGACCTCGCTAAAACCGGCGAAACTACTATGTTAACCAGCAATAAAACATATAAAACTACAAGTGGATTTATAGCAGTTTCTCCAGGCACCTTTACTTTCGATGCAAAGGAAACTGCAACTGGTAACACGAAAGTTGTTTCAGAAAATACAACTTTAGTGGCTGGTTACCATTATGATATTGTTTGTGGCGGTTTAGCAAGTCCGGCAGACGATACTGAGCGTTCACTTAATTTATTCGTATTAACCATTAAGTAAAGAATTTTACCCAAAAAACCATCATTCAAAGGATTGTCGGCTAGCTGACAGTCCTTTTTTATTTTTGTATGATGCGCTAGTTAACTTACATCAGATCAAAAAACTAATGCCCATTAAATCTTAAAATCGACAATTCTTATTTAGAATTGTTCAAAATAATTTGGAAAATAAATTTTTGTGCTGTTATTTTGCGGCTGTTTAGAATTAATCCAAATAAATTTAAGATGCGCAAAATTGAACTTTTCGTTTTAACGTTTTTACTCGCTACACTCTCACTAACATCCTACGCTCAACAATTTGGCACTATTAAAGGTCTCGTAACCACTTCAAATGGTAAACCTGCAGCCTATATTTCAGTTGGACTTACAGGTAAAGGACAAGGAACAATCACCGACGAAAGCGGAAAATATACAATAAACCGTGTAAAGGCGGGCAGTTATACCATTAAAGCTTCCGCAATTGGCATTACCCCTGCCCAAAAAACAGTGAATGTTGTAGCCGGAGAAACTGTTTCAGTTGATTTTTCTTTGCAGGAAAATGATCAGGCCCTGGAAGAGGTAACGATTGCCGGCATCAACAAAAAATATAAAATAAGTTTACCCTCCGCTACTTTAAGGCTAAATGAGCCTTTGCTGGAAGCCCCTCAAAACATCCAGGTGGTGAGTAATCAAGCCATAAAAGATCAGCAATTAATTAGCATGAGTGATGGGGTATTAAGGAATGTAAGTGGCGCTGTACGTTTAGAGCATTGGGGCGATTTATACACCAACATTACCATGCGTGGCTCGCAAATTCAAGCCATGCGCAATGGGTTTAATATTGTTTCTTCCTACTGGGGCCCATTAACTGAAGACATGAGTTTTGTCGATCACATTGAGTTTGTTAAAGGTCCTGCTGGTTTTATGCTGGGCAACGGAGATCCGAGTGGATTGTATAATGTGGTGACCAAAAAGCCTACAGGTTTAAATCAGGGTGAAGTTTCGTTTACAGCCGGTAGCTACGATTTGTTTAGAACAACGGTTGATTTAGACCATAAACTTACCTCTGATGGCAAATTTTTATTCAGGTTAAATGCGGCTGCACAAAGCAAAGGTTCTTTCAGACCTTACGAAGAAAACAACCGCTTCAGTTTTGCCCCGGTTCTAAGCTATCAAATTACACCAAGCACTAAATTAACAGCAGAATATACTTTGCAGAACGCAAAAATGACTGAAGTAGGTTCATATTATCTATTTAGCACTACAGGTTATGCAACTTTACCTAGAGATTTTACCCTTACCCAACCTGGCGTACAGCCCACCCGCATCAATGATCAAAGCTTAACGCTAAACTTACAACAGCAATTAGGTCAGAATTGGAAATTAACAGCACAAGCTGCTTATTATAAATACTTACAAATGGGCTCTAGCTCCTGGCCATCCGCAGTATATCCTAACGGAACATTGATAAGAAATGTAGGAATCTGGGATGCATCAAGCTCAATGAAACTGGCCCAGGTATTTGTAAACGGAACAGTGAAAACCGGAGGTATCGTTCATAGAATTCTTGCAGGCTTCGATGGAGGGAAGAAGGGATACATGGCAGATTTCGGTCAGTCACATGATTTAGACCTTCCAGGTTCGCCATTCAGTCTGGCAAATCCCAATTATGGATTTCCATCAAATGGATATCCGAATTTCGACAGAAACACCAGTCTTGAGCAAAGAGCAATAGCTGGCGGAGGTTTAATTGATCAAAAATATTTAAGCGGTTACGTTCAGGATGAGTTGGGTTTTTGGGAAAACAGGATTCGTTTAACACTTGCTGGTCGTTATACTTATGTAAGTCAATCAGCCTGGGGTGCTGCGCCAGATAAAGCCAAACATGTTACGCCAAGAGTGGGCTTAAGTGTTTCGGTTGATAAAAACACTTCCGTTTATGCCGTTTATGACGAGGCTTTTACACCACAATCTGGTTTGTTGCGTGATGGATCTACACCAAAACCAATCACCGGAAACAACAAAGAAATCGGGATTAAGAAAGACTGGCTTGATGGACGTTGGAATACTACGCTATCTGCATACCGAATTACCAAGCAAAATGAACTTGCTGCCGATCCCTTTAACCAGGCAGGAGAAAACTATAGTATTGTTGTTGGCGAAAAACAAGCCCAAGGGATTGAATTTGATGTTCGCGGAGAGATAACAAAAGGATTAAACCTGATTGCGAATTATGCTTATACCGATGGTAAAGTAACCGAGGTAGCCGAAGGCGCTGTAACGGATGTTCTTTTCGTAGGCCAAGTTGTACCGGGTTTTGCAAAACATACTGCTAACGCCTGGTTAACTTATACTTTACAAAATGGAGCATTAAAAGGTTTCGGGATCTCCGGAGGATTTACCTACCTGGCCGATCGGGCTACTGCGAATTTTAGCCCTACCAATCCTGAGCAAAACCTACCAGATTATTTCAAATTGGATGGAGGTTTATTTTGGGGAAACAGGAAGTTGAAAATCAACGCCAACGTTTTCAACATTCTTGATAAATATTTGTACAGCGGCTCCTACTACACGGGTTACTGGAATGCGCCAGATTATAATCAGCCAGCTTATTCATGGCAAGCCGAAGCACCAAGAAATTTCAGAGTTAGCGTAGCCTATAAATTTTAATCAGCATACATGTCTGAAAAGAAAAAAAATAAAACATTTAAATATTGGGTGGGAAGAATACACTTATGGCTCGGATTAATTTCCGGGTTGTTTGTTTGTTTCCTTGGAATTACCGGCTGCATTTTAGCCTTTGAACGAGAAATTGAAAATGTTACCCAACCCTATCGCAATCTGGAGGTTCAAAACAAACCCTTACTTCCACCTACCGGATTAAAAAAGATTGCGGATCGAGCCTTGCCAAACAAACATGCCCACAGCATTACTTATCAACCGGGCAAAAGTGCACAAGTTGTTTACTATAATTTTGATCCAGAATACTATTATATCGTTTTCGTAAACCAGTACACGGGCGAAGTAATTAAAGTTAAAAACATGAACGACGATTTTTTCCGAATCGTGATCATGGGGCATTATTATTTATGGTTGCCACCAGAAATTGGCCAGCCGGTACTTACTACAGCTACCTTAATGTTTGTGGTTTTATTGTTTTCTGGGTTGATATTGTGGTGGCCAAAAAATAAAGCGGCTTCAAAACAACGTTTTACCATCAAATGGAACGCTAAATGGCGTCGGGTTAATTATGATTTCCATAACGTGTTGGGCTTTTACATCACCTGGATTATCATTTTTATTGCACTTTCGGGGATGGTGATGGGCTTCCAATGGTTTGCCAAATCGGTTTACTTTGTAAGCTCGGGCGGCAAAACGCTCAATCAGTTCGAAGAAACGTATTCTGATACCACCCGTAATACAAAGCTGCAGCTAAATGCTTCAGCTGCTGATCAACTTTGGAAATCTTATCTGGATGCCGATCCAAAATTTGACGGAAGTCTTGATGTCCATGTCCCTGAAAACGAAAAAGCATCTATCGAAATTGCAAAAAATCCCGATCCAGAGACCTATTGGAAAGCTGACTACAGTTATTTTGATCAGCATACCTTGAAGGAAATCGAAGTTAAACATGTTTTCGGAAAGTTAAAAAACGCAACTGTTGCCGATAAAATCATGCGGATGAATTACGACATCCATGTTGGGGCAATTGCTGGTTTACCTGGAAAAATCATCGCATTTTTCGCCAGCTTAATTGCAGCAAGTATGCCAATTACAGGTGTTCTCATCTGGATTGGAAGAAACAAGAAAAAGAAAAAATCTACCCCTGCAGCTCAATAAACGATAACAATTTAAACTATGAAAATTTTAAACCTCCTTCTGGCACTAACTGTATTTTTTACGTTTAGCGCTAATGCTCAAGATAAATTAGAGCAAGATAGAAAAGCCATCAAATCATTGGCCGGCTTTTACAAAGTAAACTTCAATTATGGGGAAATTACCTCACCTGATCCAAATTATATCTTTAGCAAGCCATACAGAAGCCATGGAAATGAATGGGCTGAAGTAATTGTTGATGAGCCTAAAAAGATCGTCATTCAGCACATGTTGGCGATTAACGATTCGACCGTAATTAAACACTGGCGCCAGGATTGGACTTACGAAGACCCTGAAATTATGCTTTATACTCAAGATAATGCATGGAAGAAGGTTACTTTAAATCCTGCTGACGTTAAGGGAAAATGGACGCAAAAAGTTTATCAGGTTGATGATAGTCCGCGTTACCAGGGTTATGGAACCTGGAGCCATGTTGGGGGTCGCGATGCCTGGCAAAGTGAAACCGATTCTCCACTTCCCAGAAGAGAATCTACCGTACGTAAAGATTACAATGTTTTAAACCGCGGCAGCAGAATTACCATTACCAAAGAGGGTTGGATGTTTGAGCAAGACAATAAAAAAGTTGTTAGAACACCCCAGGGTGATAAACTCATTGCTGTTGAAAAGGGTTATGAAGAATTTACGAAAATAGATCCGGCTAAATTTGCCTATGCGCAAAAATGGTGGGATAGCCAAAAAACATATTGGGCAGATGTACGCGACGTTTGGGCAGATTTAGCTAAAACTTCCACTACCAATTTCAAAGTTCAAACCAATGTAAATGGCAAATTGCTTTATGAAACATTATTTACTTTAGGCGATCAATCGATTAAAGAAAAATGGACTGCCAGCCAAAATAAGCAGAAAATAAAAACAGCCTTGCAACCCTATTTAGTTAAGTAGATTTATCCAAACCATATTTTAGGTCGGTTGATTTTCAACCGACCTTTTTTTTGATTGCAAATTAAGTTACTGTGATTATATTAGCTTATAAAATTAATCGCCTTATAAAATGAAGCTTATCAACTTTTCAAAACACTTTTTCCTGGCATCTGGTGTAATCTGGACATTATGTGCACTTTCGATCTTATTATTCCAATTAAATTTTCAGCGTCAGGAAATCATTATCACGCTAATACTGCCTCTGGCTTATGCCATAATTAAATCATTAGAAAAACCTAAAGTGGCAGAATTGCAGCAATGATTTTATATCATCTTGGCTTGGGTACTTTATAAATAAATAGCCAAAAATTTCTGTGATTTAACAATCGATAGAAAAAACTTGCATCAACATTGGTAAATTACAAGCATGAAAAACTTGTTGCTTGTAGTCGCCTTATTTTATTCTTCTTTTTGTCCTGCTCAAGATTCTGCCTACACCAGAAAAATGGTGAATAAACTTACTGCAAAAGAATTTTGGGGCAGAGGTTACACAAAAGACGGAATGAAAAAGGCTGCAGATTTCATTGCTGAAGAATATAACAAGCTGGGTTTAATTCCCTTCGGCACAAGTTACAAACAGGATTTTAATTTCCCGGTTAACACATTCCCTGGAAAAATGACGGTAGAAGTTGATGGAAAAAAATTAATTCCAGGCAAAGATTTCATCATCAATAACGAAAGCCCAACGGTTAAGCTAAAAGCAGCCTTAAAGCAAATTGATAGTTTAAATTTTCAGGCAAGCCCAATATTAAAAGTTTCGTTGAAAGATAAACTCACCTGGTCTGTAGCTACTGAAGTTGGTGAGACGACACAAATCCAAATCAATAAAAAAGCTTTGAATACTAGCCCGAAGCGGATAAATGTTGATATCGAAAACAGATTTATTACCAACTTCCAGGCTTCTAATGTTTGCGGGTTGGTTAAAGGCACCAAATACCCAGATTCTATTTTAATGATTACCGCTCATTACGATCACTTGGGTGGCATGGGTATAAACACATATTTTCCGGGAGCAAATGATAACGCTGCCGGTGTTGCCACACTTTTAAGTTTGGCGAAATTCTACGCCGCAAATCCTCAGCCTTACTCCGTTGGTTTTATTTGTTTCGCAGCCGAAGAGGCAGGTTTATTGGGTTCAAGATACTATACCGAAAATCCACTTTTGCCGCTGAATAAAATTAAATTCCTTATTAATCTCGATTTAGTGGGCACAGGCGAGGCTGGGATGACAGTAGTTAATGCGTCAGTTTATCCAAAGGCATTTTCCTTATTAAAGGAAATCAATGATCAGCATCAATATATTTCAAAAATAAATTCGAGAGGCAAGGCGGCAAATAGTGATCATTATTTTTTCTCCGAAAAAGGGGTTCCTGCCTTTTTTATCTATACTCAAGGTGGGCCTTCTGCCTATCACGATGTGTTTGATCAAGCCGATACTTTACCATTAAATGAGTATAATGATCTTTTTAAATTGCTGGTCAACTTTAATAAAAAGTTAATGAAATAGCTTCAATTCTGGTATGAATTAGCTCAAATTTTATATCAACGCCATCTGTGTGGTGACGAATTGTTGATTAAGCTGTAAACCCTATTGGGATAAAATTTAAAGCCGTTGGGATAATTAAATATAGTGGCGAAGTTGTTCTCCTCATATTTGAATCAACAAAAAAGAAAAAAGATTCACTATGAAAACCATCCTAAACTTCAG
This sequence comes from Pedobacter sp. AC163, assembly GCF_979258665.1. Classification (NCBI taxonomy): domain Bacteria; kingdom Pseudomonadati; phylum Bacteroidota; class Sphingobacteriia; order Sphingobacteriales; family Sphingobacteriaceae; genus Pedobacter; species Pedobacter sp. AC163. Next base: position 2,584,553 of record NZ_OZ409872.1, read on the forward strand.
CTTCGCATTGCTACTATTAATCAGCATAGCTGTTAATAGCAAAGCCCAGAATCAAATAGAAATTGTAATTGTGGCTTCTTCTCACGATAACGTTAAATCGACACAAAATTTTCAGGCTATAATTGATAAACTTAAAAATTTTAAACCTGATATGGTTTTCGGAGAGTATTTGCCAGCAACAGATTATGCTACCCTAAGTAATGACCATTGGGCTAAACAAGGGTTTGTAAAAAAGGTTAACTACATTACCAGATTGAATCCCGGTCCCCTAAAAAATAGTGCTGCTTCGATTAAGAAAAAACAGAAAGCGTTAACCTCTTTTGCATACTACCACAAAACAAGAATGGATTTAGCTGTTGAATATGCTAAAAATTGGGACAGGGGTAATTTCGATTATCAGATGTTTGTACTGGAAAATGAAATGAAAACCAGGTTTGGAAAGCAAGAGCAAGAAACCTATGCTAAAATCTTTGGAAGCCTGGATTCCCTAAAAAAACTCGGCATCATCAGACCAGGAAGCGAGTACAGCAAAATATATTTCCCGTTGATTTATCAACTCGGTCAGAACCAAATTTATAATATGGATTGCCAAACTTATGATAAACCCTGGGGTGAAGCTTGGGGTAAAATGGATTCTGCATATAAAGTAATGGCCCAAAAAGCTAAAGCAGATTCATTATCACCAGAAGGAAGAACAATGGCTGCGATAGACAAATATTGGGTTTACAGTAATGAGGAAGAAAAGAAGTTTTCTGCTGATGAATATGCAGGAATGGCTACAGCCAAATACGGAGAATTGATTGAAGCATGGAACTTTTATGGCGGTCGTAAATTTTATGGCTATGCAGGTTTCCCTACCGAAAATTTAAAAGACATGGTGGCACAATGGACAAACAGAAACGAAGGGATGTGCAAAAACGTGATCGAACAGGCAAGAGCTAAAAATGCGAAGCGAGTAGTGGTTGGTGTCGGAGCAGCGCACCGCGTTTGGATGGAAGAAATTTTAGCAAAGAATCCCGATGTGAAAATCGTCAGCTACAACGACTTAAAGTAAGAACCACGACTTAATATTAATCCTCAAAGTTTAACCTTTGGGGATTTTTTCGTTTCCACCTTTGTAATTTTTTTGATTGCATTTGTAATTAATCAAATATAAAATCATCTTTACCTAAAGATTTAGTTGATAGTTCTGGGATACAACCTGTTTGTTATTTGGCGTGGAATAAATCGAGAATCTAAATTCATCACATTTCAAATCGAATTCGTCACATTTTTGAAAACCATTTAAACGTCAACATTAAATTAGCCCAACATTCTTACTTACCTTATATGAAGCAGTTTCTACTTTCTAATTTATTTTCTCTCTTCTTTCTAAATCTCTTGGCACAGAAAAACGGTAGCATCACCGGAATATTAGCCGATAGTGCCAACCACAAAACCACTTTGAATTATTCTACAGTTTCGGTTTACAAAGTTGGCGATAGTGTACTTACCACCTATAAGCTTTCTGATGATAAAGGCACTTTTAAAATAAATAACCTACAAACGGGGATAAAATATCGCCTAATTATTTCTGCCTGGCAGTATGGCACCTACCGCAAAGAGATTGCGCTGACGCCAGAAAATCCGGCGTTAAATTTAGGCACCATTTATTTATCAACCAAGGCTAACGATTTAAACGAAGTGAATATTGTAGCAGAAAGGCCGCCTGTTATTGTGCGTAAAGACACGATTGAATTTAATGCAGAGTCTTTCAAAACACTTCCCTCTGCCGTAGTTGAAGACTTGTTGAAGAAACTCCCGGGGGTACAAATTGCCGAAGATGGGTCGATTATGGTTAACGGGAAAGCAGTAAGCAAAATTCTGGTTGATGGAAAGGAATTTTTTGGAGGCGACCAGCAAATCGCCACTAAAAATTTACCTGCCAACATTATTGATAAAATTCAGGTGGTGGATGATAAGCAAGCAAAAAGACGAGATCCCGATTTAACCGCGGCAGAAATTCCTCAAATCATCAATTTGAAATTGAAGAAAGCCATTAAGAAAGGTGCATTTGGCAAGTTGTATGCTGGTGGTGGCATCAAAGAGCTTTATCAAGCTGGAGGTTTAATGAATTTTTTCCGCGATACGACTCAGGTGAGTATTCTGGCTTATGGAAACAACATCAACCAGCCGGGCTTTAACCCCAATGATGTACAAAGGATTGGTGGCTTTGCTCGAAGTGGTGTTAACTCGATGATGATGAGTTCTGGCGGCTATTTTGAGTTTAATGGAATTAGTTTTGGTGGAAGCTTTAGCGGTGTACAAACATCATCAGGTGGCGGCTTTAACTTTAACACCCTCACAAAAAAAGGCATTAAGCTAAATACGCAATATTTTTTCGGCCGCAATGATAATTTACTGGAACGATTAACCAATACGAACCAAACGCTGGGCAATGATCGGTTGATTACCAATGCAAATGAAAACACAAGCGCATTAACGCTTAAACATAATATTGCAGGGAAATTAGATTGGCAAATCGATTCATTAACACAACTTACCATTGAGCCTTTTATCGTTTTAAATTCGAACAACGCTATCAGCACCAATCGCTCCACAAACACAAATGCTGCTGGTCAGCTGGTTAATAACTTGCAGAATATAAACGACCGAAATTCATCAAGTAATAAATATCAGCTCGTAGCCGATTTAAGTAAAGATTTTAAGAAAGCGGGCAGATCATTCAATATCGGTTTTGATATTTCGACTACTCCAAATCCAACCTTAAATTATAACCGCAGCATCAGCAACTTCTTCATTACGCCATCAACTTCAGAAATAGATCAGCTGCGGAACAATCAAATTGAGAATTTTCGATCGTACATCTATGCCAATTATAGCGAACCCATCAGTAAAAAATTAAGCTTTAAAATTGATTTAAGCGGAAATATTTTGAACAACGAAAATGCCTTGAGCACATTTTACAGAAACCCTGCAAACCAACTTTACGATGTTGTAATCCCAAGCTTAAGCCAAACTGTAGAGCAGGCTGGTTTTAAAACGAACACGAATATTAGTTTGAAATACCGAATAACTAAAGATTTTAATATCCAACCTGGAATTGTACACAACTACATTTCGTTAAATAACCGCTTTAGCAATAGCGCCAATATCGATCAGCGATATCACTTCATTTGGCCTTCATTTCAACTGGTGTATAAAATTTTTAGGTTGAATTACGATGCCCGATTTACAGAACCCAATGTAAGTTATTTGCAACCTGTAGCCGATAATACCAATGCCCTTTACATTAGAAATGGTAACCCTAATTTGTTGCCAGCCAGAATGCAAAGATTGAGTTTGAACATGTACAAATACGATCCGAAGTTGCTAGTGAATTATAATTTGTATGGTTACGGAAATTTCACCAAAAACGGCATCGTAAATACCACTACAATTAGCAATGGTGTGCAAACCGTAACTCCAATTAACGTGAGCGGCATTTATAATTTTAACGGTGGTGCAAATGGTTCGAAGGATTTCAAAATCAATAAAACAAATTTAAAAGTTGGCTTAGGTTTCTGGGCAAACTTCAATCATACACCAGTTATTATCAATGATATTAGAAGTGATGCAAACGTATTTTATATTGGTCCGAACGGAAATATAAAATTAAACTTCAATGATTTTGTGGAGCTTAACCAATCTTATTCCATTAACCTAAACCGCAGCCGCTATCAGGATGATTTCTATACAGACCTGAGCTACAACACACAGAACGCAACCTCAGAATTAATTATTCGATACCCAAAAAAGGTGGTTTTTGAAACCAATTTCGCCATCACTGCAAATACGCAACAAATTGCCGGTTACAACAATAACATTAAACTGTGGAATGCAGCAGTGACCTATCTATTCATGAAAAATGACCGACTACAATTGAAATTAGCGGTGAATGATATTTTGCAAAGTAATGTAAGGCGATCTGTGGAGATTACCGGAAATAGCGTAATCGATTACCAAACCAATAATTTAGGCAGGTATGGAATGATAACGCTAACTTACAATATCCAAAATTTTGGGCAGAAAGTAGGCGGAAGACAAACGTTTTTTAGCTTTTAAACTTAAAGCTTCATGGCTTGCCTGCGATATGCAGGCAGGCAATGACGCATTTACGCCAAGGTAAGCTTCACCAAATACTGGTCTTCTCCATCATCGAATATCATTTCACAATTCCAGCCGGTTTCTTTCGCGATGGCTTTAATGGTTTCTTCATCTACATAAACCCAGTTAAACCAATTTCCCTTCTCTCCTTTGTATTCATATTGATAAGAAACTTCACCGTAATATTGATTTTGGGGCTTTGGCAAATCCTCATATAAATAAGAAATATCGGATGAATCGAAAATTACCTGTCCGCCCGGATGGAGTAGATTTTTAATTCTGATTAAGAAATCTTTAAAACCGGCCAATGTTCCGGTTAAGCCAATGCCATTCATCAACATTAAAATGGTATCGAACCTTTCCTGATAGGTAAAGACATCTTGTAGCAAAGCTTTTTTTACTCCACGGTCTTTCATAATGTTAACCGCAGCTTCAGAAACATCAATAGCAGTTACATCGATATTAAAAGCTTGCAAAAGCAAAGCGTGACTGCCAACGCCGGCTCCGATATCTAAAACTTTCCCGTTGCACAGGTGCAAAGCTTGAAGCTCCAAAACGGGCATATCTTCATCATCACGGAAGAAAAATTCTAAGGGCATCTCTTCAGGCTCACCATAAGAATTGTGCAACCAAAGTGTATCGGCTTCGCCGGTTTTGTAAATATCAGTAAGCGCTTTGCCAAAAACATCCATGGAAGCAAAGATAGTTAGAAAGACTAAAGCTGAAAGCAAAAAGACTAAAGACTAAAGCAACTACCTTCTTCAAGTTTGCGCTCCCTCTCCTTTGGAGAGGGCTGGGGTGAGGCTAAACTCCTGATGATATTCCGGAATAGCCACATGTTTAAATCCCTGGTCTTTTAATCGTGTTGCGAAATGCTGCTGAACTTCATATTCTCCATGCACAAGAAAAAGTTGCTTCACTTCCGCTGGGTCTTGACAAGACAAAAACTGCAATAAATCTTCGTAATCGCCATGCGCACTCATCGATTTTATTGCCTGCACTTCCGCCTTCACATCATATTCATCGCGGAAAATTTCCACCACTTTTTTACCAGCAACCAATTGCCCACCCAGAGAGTTGGGTTCGCAATAACCCACCATCAAAATGGTGTTTTTCTGGTTTCCTATATTGTTTCTAATGTGATGTTTCACACGGCCAGCATCTGCCATGCCCGATGCAGAAATAATTACACAAGGACGTGGATCATCGTTCAGTTTTTTCGATTCTTCTACACTTTCGATGAAACGCAAGCCTTTAAATCCAAAAATGTCGTGGTCAACTTTTAAAACTTGTTTTACACCATTATTGTAAACCTCAGGGTGGTTGCGCAAAATTTCGGTAGCCTTTGATGATAGCGGACTATCAACATAAAATGGAACATCTGGCAATTTTCCTTTTAACTCCAAGCCGTTTAGTGCATACAATAACTCTTGCGTTCTCCCAACCGCAAATGCCGGTATAATTACTTTACCTTTTTTTACGATACAGGTGTGGTTAATGATTTCGTAGAGCATATCCTCAATCGGATCGAGGTCTGTATGAAGTGAATCGCCATAGGTAGATTCCATCAAAATGTAATCAGCCTGATCGAATTGCTGAGGACTTTTCAAAAGTAAATCTCCATAGCGACCAACATCGCCAGAAAAGGTAATCCTTTTCGTGTCGCCGTTTTCGGTAATAGTTAAATGAACCGCCGAGCTACCCAAAATGTGTCCGGCATCGGTGAGTTTCAAACGAATGTTTTCATCAATTTCGAAATCTTCCTCATATTCCACAATTTTCATCTGACTCAAAGTCTGGGTCACATCTTCCTCTGTGTAGAGCGCCTCTTCCATTTCCTCACCTTCACGACGATGCTTATTCGAAAAATCAGCGTCCTGCATCTGGATCTTCGCTGAGTCCATCATTAAGATGCGGGAAAGATCCATTGTGGCGGGCGTACAAAAGATTTTTCCGCTAAAGCCATCGGCTACCAGTTTAGGCAACAAACCGCAATGATCAATGTGGGCATGAGATAAAATGAGATAGGTAATTTTTTGGGGATCGAAACCAAAATAGTCATTTAGTTTATCGGTAACACGACCCATTCCCTGAAACAGGCCACAATCTAGTAATATCTGGGTGTTATTTTTTAGGGTAATAAGGTGCTTACTTCCCGTAACTGTACGGGCAGCACCATGAAAGGCAATCTTCATTAGATGGTTAGAATTAATGTAGTATAAAAATGCCGGATATTTCCGGCATTTCCAATTTCTTTAAGCGTGAACTTCTGAGATTTTATCTTTAACTCTCTCTGCTACTCCAGAGGCTTTGTCTGCTAAACCTGATGCCTTATCTGCTAATCCAGCTAACTTATCTTTAGAAGCATCTAAAAGATCAGCAAAAAAATCTGAAACCTTACCTTTTAAATCACTAGATGAATCTGACGATAATGCTAATGCAATTGTTGCGCCTAATGCTGCTCCGGCTAAAACGCCCACTATAATTTTTGTCTCTTTTTTCATGGTTTTCGTTATTTAGTTATTAAACATATTAACCCTTAAGGTGTTTTAACTTTTTTTACCTTGCAAAAACCAAACCACAATGAAACAAGTATTTTTTATCGATTTAGATAACACGATCTACTTTACCAAACCGAATGAAGATGTTTTGATGAAAGGACTGTATGATTTGCTTGAGCAGCAAGATTTAAAACTCACTGACGAACAATATTTATCCGCAAAAGCGGAAATGCTAAGAACACCATTCTTAAAAGTGGCCGAAAAATACGAATTTCCAAAAGAGGTAACCGATCGTTTAATTGATTATCTATCGAATAGAGAAGTCACCAAAGCATTAATTCCGAGTGATGATTACCATAATATAAAAAGTTTAAAGGGCAGAAAGTTTATCGTTACCGCCGGTTTCCCTAAACAACAGTATTCAAAAGTGAAAATGTTAGGAATAGCTGATGATTTCGACGATGTTCAAGTTGTTGATGTAACTGTTAGCAATAAAAAACAGGCATTCTTAAATTTAATTGAAAAATTTAATCTGGATACTGAAGATATCCTGATCATTGGCGATGATGCAGAATCGGAAATTAAATATGGGCTGGAACTTGGCATCGAAACTTTTTTGCTGGATCCTGAAAACCTTCATCCAAATGCCAAAAGCACCTATATTGGAAAAAATTTAAGTCAGCTGCACCAGGCTGCGGGGCAGTAATTACCCAAAAAAAGTCCCGGTTTTCACCGGGACTTTTCATTAATTTATCCTCTGCCACCTCTTGATGGCCTGCCACCTTCAGCGCCACTTCTTTCGCCACCACCTCTTTGTTGTTGAGGGGCCGATTCAGTTCTTCTTTGTTCCTGGCGTTGTTGCATTTGTTGCTGTTGTTGTGCTCTTTGCTGTTGCTGTTGCGCATCACGTTGTGCTCTTTGTTGCTCTGCCTGCTGACTGCGTTGTTGCTGCATCTGCTGATCACGTTGAGCTCTTTGCTGTTCCGCCTGCTGACTGCGTTGTTGTTGCATTTGCTGATCACGTTGCGCTCTTTGCTGTTCAGCCTGCTGACTGCGTTGTTGCTGCATCTGCTGATCACGTTGAGCTCTTTGTTGCTCCACCTGCTGACTGCGTTGCTGCTGCATTTGCTGATCACGTTGAGCTCTTTGTTGTTCCGACTGCTGACTGCGTTGCTGCTGCATCTGCTGATCGCGTTGAGCTCTTTGTTGCTCTGCCTGCTGACCGCGTTGTTGTTGCATTTGCTGATCGCGTTGAGCTCTTTGTTGCTCAGCCTGCTGACTGCGCTGTTGCTGCATCTGTTCGTTGCGTTGTGCATTTTGTTGTGCTGCCTGTTCTGAACGTTGTTGTCTTTGGGCATCTCCTGAGCGGTCATTATTTCCTCTCGTCTCATTTTGAGCACGCTGCTGATCCTGACTCATGCGATCTTGCTGATTACGTTGCTGACGCATTTGGTTTGCCCGTTCCTGATCTTGACCTCTATTTACGTTGCCGTCATTGTTACGTTGGTCAATTCCATTTGAATTGCCTCTGCTGGTACGGCCATTTGCGTTTCTATCGTAAGCTTCACCCCTATTATTTGGTTGATTATTGTCACGACCGGCGTTAGCTTCATTTCCTCTATTCGGTTGGCCACCACGGTTATCGTTTCTGTTTCCAAAGCGGTTATCATTATTTCCCCTTTGATCATTATCGTTGCGATTGCCGTTGTTATCTCTACCAGGTTGATTACGGTTTGCGTAACCTTCATTTCTTCCACCTCTGCTTATCCCTGCATTTCCCTGCTCAAATTTCCTTGGAGCTGCATTGCGGTTATCGGCATTACGCTCTGGCCTTGGTCTGTAAATCGAAACCTCTCTTCCACCAACTCTACTTGCACCCGGGCGATTACTTTGCGCATACCTGTAAACAGTTACATCACGATTAGTTGCTCTTCTGATATCATCAATCCTCGGACCGCCATAATACGACCTTCTATTGTAAACGTAGGTATTATTGATGATCGTAGTATTGCGGATGTAAACATTGTTACGGCCGTAATCGTACCTTGGAAAAGTATTTATATAAATATTACGCTGAGGAATAAAATTCCAGCAGAACTCAGGAACTGAATAACGCCTTCCAAAGCTTAAATTAATGCTAATGCTTGGTGCCATTGGTGCCCATCCATAGTATCCATCGCCACTTCTCCAATCTACCCATGCTGGCCCCCAGTTTGTATCTGGCAACCAAATCCACTGGCGATAGCTGTTAATTACCCAACGGCCATAGTGAAACGGAGCCCAACCCCAATCGTAGTTCGAAACCCAGGTATTTCCATATTCTGTCATTGCCCAGCGGCCATTGGTATAATACGGGCGAAATTCGTTTTGATCAACATCAGGACGCCAAACATAACCGTATTGCGGATCTTGAATCCAGGTACCGTAAGGAGAAAGTTCATCATAAAAGGTTTGCATAGAAACATTCCCTGTGCTATAACCATCATCCTGATAATTGTCTTGATAGTCTTGTGCCCTGACTAAGGTGGTGGTTCCGGCAAGGAGCCCAAAAAGCCCCAGCACAATTGCCGATTTTTTCAGTGTTTTCATTTGTGTGTTTATTTAATAACCTAACTTGTGTGTATCAATTAGAGAACCAAAATTCATCAAGGTTTAATATGCTTGCATAGTTTTTCGTTTTTCGGCCTGATATTGCCTCTGAAGGCATATTTAACTAATATTTAACGTTTTAAGCGAAGCTTAATTGTGCAGAAAATAAGTCAGCCAGAAATAATATTTGCTACACCACTGTTTAGAAAATAGATTATATCGCATTAACGCAAAACTTTAGAACTAAAATTCTGTTTATTGTGCCTATTTTTGCAACATGCAAAACGGCACCTTATATCTTATTCCTGTTCCTCTGGCAGAAGAGGTTTCACACAAAACTTTTACTCCTTATTTGGTTGATACCATCAATCAGATTGATACTTACATTGTGGAGAATAGCAAAACAGCCCGTCGCTTTTTAAAAGAGGCCGGATTAAAAACGCCACAAAAAGACCTCATTGTACACGACTATGGCAAACATAACCGCACAGATTTAGGACAGTTTTTTAACGAACTAAAGGAAGGAAAAGACGTTGGTTTGATGAGTGAAGCAGGTTGCCCGGGCATTGCAGATCCAGGTGCAGAAATTGTTGCCGAAGCCCACAAACGTGGTATCAAGGTAGTTCCTTTGGTTGGCCCAAGTTCGATCTTGTTGGCTTTAATGGCTTCAGGATTTAATGGACAAAGTTTTGCTTTTTGGGGATATTTACCAATAGATAAAGAACAGCGCACCAAACGGATTAAAGACTTAGATTTATCAGCAAGTCGCTACAAGCAAACACAAATTTTTATCGAAACGCCTTTTCGTAACAATCAGCTTTTTGAAGAGGTGTTAAAAAGTTGTAAACCCAACACGCAGATTTGCGTGGCCAGCAACCTCACTGCTGAAGACGAATTTATCAAAACCCAAAGCGTTTACAATTGGCGCAAAGAAGAAATTGATCTTCATAAAAAACCTACTATATTTTTAATGTATTAAAACAAATGGCCTGTGACGAACAGGCTTTTTATTTTAATACATCCGTCGGCTGAAGCCGGATGGCAATAAAGGGCATATGTGCAGTGGAAAAATTTTAACGCCACGGTCTGTGTCCTCAAAGCCCGAAACAATAAATCGAGATCAAGAAAAGGTATTTCCAATGAAAAAAATTGAGAAGATTTTTTTTTTAAATTGTCAACATTTCAAGGTTAATCGATATCATGATGATGCAACTAGAATTTGCGCAAAAGGCAAAAGAAATATTTTCAAAAAATGAAAACGTAATTGGTTTAGCTGTAGGCGGATCGTGGCTAAGCAACCAAATAGATGAATTTTCTGATTTGGATTTAATTGTGGTAACAGCAGAAAAGATTACCGATGATAAAACTTTGATGATGCAATATGCCAAAAGTTTGGGTAATTTTTTATCGGGCTTTACCGGTGAACACGTTGGCGAACCCACAGTTTTAATATGCCTTTATGATAATCCGTTGCTCCATGTAGATTTAAAATTTGTTACGCGGGAAGAATTTCATGTCCGGGTGGAAACACCTCATATACTTTTCGATAGAGATGGCCAACTTCAAAGGGTATTAGATAATTCAGAAGTAAGCTTCCCTTTTCCAGATTACCAGTGGATTGAAGATCGGTTTTGGACCTGGATACATTACGCATTGTTGAAACTTGGACGAGGTGAATATCTGGAAGCTTATGATTTTTTAGGTTTTTTAAGAATGCTTGTATTTGGCCCGCTGCTGCATATCAAAAACGAAAAGTTGCCCCGAGGCGTAAGAAAAGCTGAAATGGACTTAATGCCAAAAGATTTCAAAGGTTTAATTAGTACGGTTCCGAACTACGAGAAAGATTCAATAATGATTAGTTTGAAAAATGGCATTGAATTGTATAGGCAACTTAGAACATCGCTTTATAACAATGCAGTTGACATCAATCAAACTGCAGAGCAGAAGGTAATGGACTATTTCGAATATATTGAAAAAAGGTAGCATACCAATACTACAAACTCGGCTAGCTTCGATTAATATGAATTGAACAAACCGCTTAATTTCCCTTTCGGCCAGATGAAAAAAACGCAAGCAGTAGCCATTCCTTAACCTCTACTACCGTGGTCTGTGTCCCCACAGATCACTTCTGTTAATTTCCGCCCAACCGAAATCCCAATACAACGCAGCACTAGAAATTTTTTAGCTTTATAACAACTGCTAACCTTTGCAAAGCAAATAGCAATACTCAACTAACCACCTAAACTGGATTGCAGCGATATCGCCCGATTTTTCATCGGGCATTTAGCGGAAAGCCAGACGAACATTAAAATCAACAACTGTCTTTGCTTTCCAATCCTCATCATTCGCTAATCAACAATTAAAACGTCCATCAATCTGTAAATAAACCATTAATTTCTGCTACCGTGGTCTGTGTCCCCACAGATCACTTCTGTTAATTTCCGCCCAACCCAAATGCCAATACAACGCAGCACTAGAAATTTTTTAGCTTTATAACAACTGCTAACCTTTGCAAAGTAAATAGCTGTAGTAACCTAGCCACCTAAACTGGATTGCAGCGGTATCGCCCGATTTTTCATCGGGCATTTAGCGGAAAGCCAGACGAACATTAAAATCAACAACTGTCTTTGCTTTCCAATCCTCACCATTCGTTAATCAACAATTAAAACGTCCATCAATTTGGAAATAAACAATTAATTTCTTCACATTTTCTGGTGGAAAACTTGATTTTAAAAATCGTAAAATACGGCAAATCCTAATTAGCTTTGCTGCCTTTAATATTGAATACATTATATGCTAGCTCATCATAAAATAATTGCTGCAGAATTAAAAGTTGCAGAAAAACAAGTAACCGCCACTGTAAGTTTATTGGATGAAGGTGCAACTGTGCCCTTCATTTCACGTTACCGTAAAGAATTAACAGGAAGTTTAGATGAAGTTGAGGTAGCGGCAATTCGCGACCGCGTTACGCAGTTAAGAGATTTGGACAAACGCCGTGAAGCGATTCTAAAATCGATGAACGATCTTGGCAAATTAACGCCTGAGTTGGAACAAAAAATTAACGAAGCTGAAACCATCTCCTTACTTGAAGACATTTACCTGCCTTACAAACCTAAGCGTAAAACAAGGGCTTCTGCGGCAAAAGAAAAAGGTTTAGAGCCTTTGGCGTTACAAATTTTCGATCAGAAAAACTTCGATTTAGATGCAGCTGCTGATCAATATTTAGATGCAGAAAAGGGCGTTAATTCTTTGGAGGAAGCCCTGGCTGGAGCACGCGATATCATTGCGGAAATGATTTCGGAAAATGCAGAGGCCCGGACCAAAATGCGCAGTTATTTTCAAGAAAAGGCTGTTTTCAAATCAGAAGTAATCAAGGGAAAAGAAGAAGAAGGAATTAAGTATAAAGATTATTTCGAGTGGAATGAGCCTGTTAAAACGGCGGCATCACACCGTGTTTTGGCGATGCGCCGGGGCGAAAAAGAATTGATTTTGAGACTTGATGCTTTACCACCTGCAGAAGGCGCCATTGAACTGCTTCAAAATCAGTTCGTATTGGGTCATAATGAGGCTTCGAAACAGGTACAACAGGCTTTGGAAGATGGCTACAAGCGTTTACTGGAACCGGCAATGGAAACTGAACTGCGGGTGCTAACCAAACAAAAGGCAGATGAAGAAGCTATTCGGGTTTTTGCCGAAAATGCACGCCAGTTGTTGTTGGCAGCACCAATGGGACAAAAAAACGTACTAGCTATTGATCCTGGTTTTCGTACTGGTTGCAAAGTGGTTTGTCTGGATAGCCAAGGCCAACTATTAGAGAACACCGCCATTTTTCCTCATACCGGGCAAGGAAATGTTAAAAATGCTGAAATAACCATCAAACAACTCTGTGAAAAGCACAACGTTGAAGCAATTGCGATTGGCAATGGAACGGCAGGAAGAGAAACAGAAGCCTTTATTCGTGGGTTGAACTTACCTGATATTACCATTGTAATGGTTAACGAAAGCGGTGCATCCATCTACTCTGCATCAGAGGCTGCCCGTGAAGAATTCCCCACACAAGATATTACCGTTCGTGGTGCTGTTTCAATCGGTCGCCGGCTTATGGATCCTTTGGCGGAGCTGGTAAAAATCGATCCAAAATCAATCGGTGTTGGGCAATACCAACACGATGTTGACCAAAATAAACTGCAAGCCAGTTTAGATGATACCGTAGTGAGTGCGGTGAATGCCGTTGGGGTAGAATTGAACACGGCATCGAAACAAATTCTTGCTTACGTTTCTGGCTTAGGCCCAACATTAGCCCAAAACATAGTTGATTACAGAAATACTCATGGTGCGTTTAAAAACCGTGAAAGCCTTAAAAAAGTACCCCGTTTAGGCGATAAGGCCTACGAACAAGCGGCAGGTTTCTTGCGCATTCGTAATGCGGAAAATGTTTTAGATACCAGTGGCGTTCACCCTGAAAGATATGCTGTAGTTGACAAAATGGCCAAAGATTTAGGTACAACAATTTCTACTTTGATGAAGGATAGCCAGCTACAAAAGCAAATTAAACCGCAGCAATATGTAACTGATGAGATTGGTTTACCTACGCTAAACGATATTTTAAAGGAGCTGGCTAAGCCAGGCCGCGATCCACGTGAACAGTTTGAAGCTTTTAGCTTTACGGATGGCGTGAACGAAATAAGCGATTTAAGAATTGGCATGAAACTGCCGGGAATTGTAACCAACATCACCAATTTTGGTGCCTTCGTAGATATTGGCGTTCATCAGGATGGCTTGGTTCACACCAGTCAGCTGGCTAACCGTTTTGTGGCTAACCCGAACGATATTGTTAAGGTACACCAAAAAGTAGAAGTTACTGTGATGGAAGTAGATGCGGCTCGGAAACGAATTTCTTTATCAATGAAAAGTGAGGTTAGTGCTAAGCCTAATGGGGTTAAGAGCAAAGACCAAGGAACAAAGAATAAGGAGCAAGGATCGAAGAACAAGGAGCAAGGAGGAAGGAACAAAGAGCAAGGAGGAAGGAACAAAGAGCAAGAAGCAAAAAGTTTTGCGCAGAAAACTCAGCCAGTAAAAAAAGATGCTGATGGTGATTTGCAAGAGAAATTGGCAAAACTAAAAGGGTTGTTCAAATAAAAGCTTCCCAAAACTTAAACAAAAAGCGGAGAAATCTTGACACATGGAAGTGTTTTATCAAGAATTCTCCACTTATTCAATCGACCGAATTAGTAAATTAATAGTCGTATTTATGCGTGTAATCGGCGGTTGAAGTAACAGTGATATTTTGGTCGTTTGTAACCACATCGCCATTAACCTCTGCTTTAAAACTAATTTTAAACGGCGGATTGTTCGCACCTGGGTTTAAGCATTGTTGGCTGGTAGTTACTAACCTTAAAGGCGTAGTACTTTCAATTACATAGGTTTTTGTAGCACCCAGAAAATCGTTTTTCCCTAAAGAAATTCCTGTTTCATTGTTTTTGGTAACCCCATTAACCTTCCAAATAGTTTTAGCGTTATCAAGTGTAGCACCTACAAAAACGAAGGAAACATAATCTTGTTCTTCTACCCCATCTACAGTTATGGTAAACTTGAAGTTTTTATTTTCAGAATCTCCAGGAGTGTTATTGCTGTCTTTTTTGCAAGAAGATAATACGGTTAACGTGAGCAACGGCAAGATTGTGAAAAGTACTTTTTTTAAATTTTTCATAGAAAATGTGTTAAATAATTTTCCCTAGAAAAAACAACAACTATACCAACGGACGCGAACTTAATTCATTTTATAACTCCGCAAATGTTCCCAAAAGTTAACTTTCAGATTATCAGAGCAAAACTTTAAGGAATAAAAATGTAACTTTAAAATTACATTTTACCTAACGGATAAACATGGTTGTAAGAGTGTTTAAATCCTTATACAGTTCTATTTATAAATTTTGAAACTTATCTTTATGTTCAATTCTTGTTTTTGGTAAACTTTCAGGATAGTTATTTTGAATAAAAGTAATCATCGATTCGCGAACGTAACACCTTAAATCAAAAGCTCTTGAAGAGTTGGAGGCACTCATTAAAAATCGAATTTCAATAGAGCCATCTTTATTTGTATCGGTAACCTGAACCACATTTACTCTTTTATCCCAAAGGGGATTATCAGTTAAAAGCCGCGTGAGCTCCTGGCGTAAAGGTTCAATTGGAATGGTATAATCCATATACAGGAAAACCGTTCCCAGCAAATCAGCAGATACACGGGTCCAGTTTTGAAAAGGCTTTTCGATGAAGTAGGTAATTGGCAAAATCAGTCGCCGTTGATCCCAAATGCTCACCACCACATAGGTTAAAGTGATTTCTTCTACCCTTCCCCATTCACCCTCCACAATTAAAACATCGTCGATTCTTATCGGTTGTGTAAAAGCAATTTGGAAACCTGCTAATAAATTCCCCAATGATTTTTGTGCGGCGAAACCGATGATAATTCCACCGATTCCAACACCAGTAAGTAAACCTGCACCAATTTTTCTCATGCTTTCAAAACTGAGCAAAATAATAGCTGCTGTAATGATAATGATTAATGAAACGATAAATTTTCTAACAAACTGAAGCTGGGTACGTATTTTTCTCTCTTTGAGATTATTCTCTTTATTAAGATCATATTTAAGATAAAAGAAATCTTCTAATACATTTATTAACCGGATAAGGATGAGTGCAAATACTGCGGTCAATGCAATCTCTATCGCTTTATCAATATGCTGTCGGGCAGTAGAAGACATTACCATCAAATCCAAAGAAGAGTTTAATAACAATAAGGGAATGAATACCGCGATAGGTTGCCGAAGGTGTTTAATCGTAGATTTGATAATAATGAAATCCCACCAACGCGAAAGCAAAAGGAAAGTTTTATGGACAAGGTATTTAATAAGCAAGCCAACCAAAATGGCTATGATACCGATACTTAGGTTTTTAACGAAAATAGGAACGGGATAACCAAAAAAGTGGTCAAGGTACTGCATAAACGAAATTTGTTGGTTAAATAATAGAGATTACTCTTATGTTTAACAACAGCGTTTATGGTTTGTTTGCGAAAGAATTTTATGAGGTAGAATACCAGTAAAAACGTGGCGAAGCAAATGGTTGAACTACTCCATGTAAGAATGGTCACATTGAGCTAGCCGAAACGCAGGATAAATGTTTTCGACAGGCTCAGACTGACAAAATTTAAGAAGATCGTTTTTAAATTTCCGCTACAAATTCTCTAATCGAAGCGCCAGGATCAACGGTCTTCATAAAATTTTCTCCGATTAAAAACCCGTTGAAGCCTGCTGCTTTAAGCTCTTTTATGGTTTGCGGATTACTAATGGCACTTTCCGAAATTTTCAGAAATTCATCTGGAATTTTGTTCACCAAATCGAATGAAGTTTGGATATCAACGGTAAAATCAGCCAGATTTCTGTTGTTTACACCAATGGCATCCAGGTTTGGGCAAATGCTTCTTTCCAGTTCTTCGAGGTTGTGCACCTCTAACAATACGTTCAGGCCCAAATCTTTCGCAAATTTCCCATAATCGCTGATTTGCTTTGGAGTTAGAATTGCCGCGATTAACAAAATGATATCTGCGCCCCAGGCTTTGGCTTCCAAAATCTGATATTCATCAATCATGAAGTCCTTGCGAAGAATGGGAATATTGTTAGCTGCTCTTGCGGCCAATAAATCATCGGTTTTCCCGCCAAAAAAATCAACATCCGTTAGCACAGAAATTGCAGATGCACCAGCATTATTGTACGCAAGCGTAACTTCAGCAGCATCGGCTATGCCATTTATTAATCCTTTTGATGGCGAACGGCGCTTGAACTCGGCAATGATTCCGGTTCTTTCCTTAGCCAATAAAAACTCTTTAAAAGAATAAGGTGTACGCTTAAAGTGATCAGCTTTTTCCAAATCCTGTATTGAAATGAGTCGCTTTGCATCAGCAACTTCTTCTTTTTTACGTAATACGATTTTATCTAAAATATTCATGTGTGATTCTAAAACATGCAATGAGAAACTTGTCAAGCCAAAGCAGCGCACCTACGTTCGATTTAAAACCGGCCTAACAAATTTTTGGGGATTTTCTATCCAAGCCAAAACACTCACTTTAATACAAAAATTTTCAGCCGGTGTTTTTTGTTTCTTTTTGACATCAAAAAGAAAATAGCCCGTCCGGCGAGGACTAAATTAACTCGTTAACCAGTTTTCCATCATTTGTTTTCCATGCTCTGTCAATACACTTTCAGGATGAAACTGTACCCCGCGAACATCCAAACTTTCGTGTCGCAAAGCCATAATTTCGCTCTTGTGGTCTCTGGCGGTGATTTTTAAACAGGATGGAAAATTTTCTTTACTCACTACCCAACTGTGGTATCTGCCCACGTTTATCGTTTGCGGGCACTCCCAAAACAAAGGTTCATCGCCATCTACCACGGTAACCGGCGTGGCAATTCCATGCATCGGTCTGCCGAGGTTTAGTAGCGTACCGCCAAAAGCTTCAGCTATCGCCTGCTGACCCAAACACACTCCAAAAATACTCTTTGTTGGCGCATACGTTTTAATTACATCCAATAATAATCCAGCCTCTTCCGGAATACCAGGACCAGGAGAAAGCAAAATTTTATCGTATTGTGCCACATCAGCCAATTCGAATTTATCATTTCTCCAAACTACCGCTTCGTAGCCTACTTCGTTAATTAAATGAACGAGATTATAGGTAAAACTATCATAGTTATCGATCACTAAAACAGTCTTTTTGTCTTTATTTTCCATTGATCATCCTTCTTTTATAAACACTATCCTTTTTCATCCTTAAATGCCTTCGGCCATTTGCAATGCTTTACGCAAGGCCGCAATCTTATTATTCACTTCCTGCATCTCCATTTCCGGAACAGAATCTGCCACTATTCCTGCGCCCGCCCGGTAGTGCAATTCGTTATTCTTGCTCATAAAAGTCCTGATCATAATGGCATGATTAAAATCTTCGTTAAAGCCCATAAACCCAATTGCGCCAGCATAAAAATTCCGCCCGAGCTTTTCATTTTCATCGATCAGCTGCATGGCTTTATATTTTGGGGCACCACTTAAAGTTCCTGCCGGGTAAGTATCTGCCACCACTTTAAACGCACTTACATCCTCCTGCAAATGTCCGCTTACTTTACTTACCAGGTGAATCAAATGCGAATAATATTGTACTTCTTTAAATGATTTTACTTCTACCCGATTACAGTGACGACTTAAATCATTTCTGGCTAAATCAACCAACATCACATGTTCTGCACTTTCTTTCGGGTCTTGCTCTAACTTTTTCGCTTGCTCTGCATCTTCAATATCATTACCACTGCGTTTAAAGGTTCCGGCAATTGGAAAAATATTGGCGGTATTATTTTTAATTGTGATTTGCGCCTCCGGAGATGAACCAAAAAGCTTGAAGTTGCCATAATCAAAATAAAACAAATATGGCGATGGGTTAATGGAACGCAAACAACGATAAACGTTAAATTCATCACCAGAAAATGCTTGCTTGAACGCCCTGGAAGGAACAATTTGAAAAACATCCCCTCTGTAAATATGCTTCTGTAATTTTTCTACCAAGTCCATAAAACCCTGATCAGTTAGGTTTGAGCTTTCCTCTCCCCGCAGCTGAAATTTGTATTCCGGATAATTTTTGTTCTGGATGAGATACTCCATCTTTTCCAATCCACCTTCTTCTTCTCCCTCAAAAGTATTTTTGAAAAGGGTGATTTCATTTTTGAAATGATCAATTGCAATGATGTAGCGATACAAATGATACTGCATTTCTGGGATCTCCTCTCCCTCCGGAGTTTCAGAAATGAATTTAATATCTTCGAAATGCTGAACGGCATTCCAGGTAAAATACCCGAATAAACCGCTTGAAATAAATTTGATTTCAGGCAATTCTGTTTCTTTAAACTGATCTTTGAAATCGGCTATTTCATCAATTAAATTTTTGCTTTCTTTTATTGCTACCGTTCCGTCTGGGAAATAAGTTTCTAAACGACTACCCTTCAAAACAATCCCGGCAACAGGTTCGGCACAAACAAAACTCATCGAGTTTTCACGACTATGATAATCAGAACTTTCAAGCAATATGCTATTCGGATACACATCGCGTAAGCGTAAATAAATGCTCACAGGCGTGGTCGTATCGGCAAGCATTTTTTTGTAAGTGGTATTAATTTTAAACATTTTCTATCGTCATTGCGAGGAGGAACAACGAAGCAATCTCCTC
Organism: Pedobacter sp. AC163; assembly: GCF_979258665.1. NCBI lineage: Bacteria > Pseudomonadati > Bacteroidota > Sphingobacteriia > Sphingobacteriales > Sphingobacteriaceae > Pedobacter > Pedobacter sp. AC163. Next base: position 2,604,059 of record NZ_OZ409872.1, read on the forward strand.
TCTGTAATTTTTTTTAAAAACAAAAGCCCGGCGTGTGGTTCTACGCCGGGCTTTAATGGTTCAATTAGGTTTAGGTTGATAAAAATATTTTCCTCATACGCAGCCGGCGCAATTCTGTTTTGAATTACTTTGCCAAAGCCCGGTATGTATATTGTTAATCATGTGCGACAAAAATATAAAGAATTTTGAATAATGGAAATATTTGTGAAATTTCCTATAAACATTAACCTAATAAATAAGGAAAACTAATTCTTGAATTGAATTTCCCTTATTGAATTGAAAATTTATTTACTCAATCTTTACTGAAACGATAATCTGCTATCAATAAAGCAATAGTTTTTAAGAGATCCCAAAAAATGATCTTCCAGGAACGTTTTTCGTCATTATCAAAATCGAAACAATAATTAGTATCAAAGCCAGGCCAAAGAAAATTGCGATGGTGCGGTGTTTGGCTACCGCATCTGCAACCTTTTTAGATCTTGCATTACCTACTGTAATCAAAATGATTGCAATAAGCATCATAGACGTATGTTCTACCTTGAAGTATCTTCCTATTGCATCGCTCATTGGCAGTTTTGTTAAAGGGCTAAAAAAGAACAATACCAATCCGATAAGAAATTGAATATGAGCACTAATTAAAGTGAATACATTTAACTTCCGGTTGCCTTCTGTGTAAGTTTTATTGCCAAACCACCCCGATAAAGCGTTAACAACGGCAACAACTAATAAAATTAATACGATGTAGCGCCATCCAGAGTGCGCAGATTTTAAAATATTGTACATTTTGATCTAATATGTTTCTTCAAAAATAGGGAATAATTGTAAAAAATAGGATATTCAGTGCAACCAACGTTAATTTATATTAGTTTTAAACAAAATAAACCCCTAAACTTATTATGAAGAAAATTTTACTCGCTATCGCGATGGTATTTTCTACTACAATTTTGTTTGCACAGCAAACAACTTTCCCGGTAAACGGATCTTTTGATACCAGGCCAGGCATGTTTGCTTTTACAAACGCAACAATTGTGGTAAATGCCAACCAAACTTTATCAAACGCAACGCTTCTAATTAAAGGACAAACTATTCAGGCTGTAGGAGCCGGAGTTGCTGTACCGAAAGGATATGTCGTGGTGGATTTGAAGGGCAAATTCATTTATCCATCAATGGTAGATGCTTTTTCAAGCTATGGAATTACGGAAGCACCTGCACAAGCAAGAGGATTTGGCGGCCAGCGTCAGTCGATTTTTGTCTCTACAAAAAAAGGCGCTTATGGCTGGAACGAAGCCATCAGACCTGAAACGTATGTAAAAAACATTTTCTCTGTTGATACCAAAAAAGCAGACGAATTACGCAAGGCGGGCTTTGGAAGCGTGAATGTAATCAGCCGCGATGGCATTGCCCGTGGTGTTTCTGCAGCCGTAAGCCTAAACGAAGGTGCTGATAATGCTGTTATTTTGAAAGATCAAACCGCAGCTAATTATTCCTTCAACAAAGGAACCTCATCAAACGATTACCCTACTTCTTTAATGGGCTCCATTGCTTTGTTGCGCCAAACCTATTACGATGCGCAGTGGTATGGCAAACAGAAAGACGAATACAATATCTCGTTAGATGAATTTGGAAAGCAACAAACGATGCCCCAAATTTTCGAAGTTGATGGATGGCAGAACGTTTTACGTGCTGATAAAATCGGCAAAGAATTTGGTAAAAAATTTATTATCAAATCTGGCGGCGATGAATATCAACGTATTAACGAGGTGAAAGCAACAGGTGCAAGTTTGATTATTCCGCTTTCTTTCCCTAAAGCTTATGATGTAGAAGATCCGGCAGAAGCCAGAAATGTAACGCTATCGCAAATGAAAGGTTGGGAGTTAGCACCAACTAACCCAGCTGCTTTAGAAAAAGCAGGTATTAATTTCGCTCTAACTGCTTTCGGATTAGAAAACAGCCGTGATTTCTGGGCGAATATCCGCACTGCAATTGAAAACGGTTTAACCGAAAAGCAGGCACTTCAATCAGTAACCTCAATTCCTGCCGAACTTCTGGGCATTAACGATAAAGTCGGCTCACTTGAAAAAGGAAAAATTGCGAACTTTTTAATTTCATCAGATAATTTATTTAAAAACGGCAACATCATTTTTGAAAACTGGGTTCAGGGAAAACGTTTCATCGTAAATAAAATGGATGTGAGTGATGTGCGTGGTACTTATAATTTAAATGTGGATGGCGTTGGCGCTTTAACTTTAAAAATTACGGGTACAGGTGGCGGCTCAACTGCAGCCATCGAAAGAGCGGGAACTGATAGCGTTAAAACGACTGCAACTTTTTCCAGAAATGGCGATTGGGTAAGCATCAACTTTAACTTAAAGAAAAATCCTAAGGGTGATGTTCGCTTAAGCGGATACATCACTTCTGCAAATCCAATCACGATAAAAGGCGAGTCTGCATTGGCAGATGGATCTACGGGAAAATTTACAGCTACCTACAAAGAAGCTGCTAAAGAAACGCCTAAAAAAGAAGATCCTAAACCTACGCTTGCAGTGGGTTCACTGATATATCCTTTCACCGCTTTCGGTGCCGCGGAATTGCCAAAGGTGGAGACCGTTTTAATTAAAAACGGCACCGTTTGGACAAATGAAAAAGACGGTATCCTTCAAAATGCTGATGTACTTCTGGAAAACGGCAAAATTAAGGCTGTTGGAAAAAATCTTTCAGCTGGTGGCGCCAAGGTAATCGATGCTACGGGCAAACACATTACCGCTGGCATTATTGATGAACACTCGCACATCGCTGGTAGCGGCGGTATTAATGAGGGTGCTCAGTCGGTTTCTGCCGAAGTTCGTATCGCGGACATTATCAACTCCGAAGATGTGAACATTTATCGCCAGTTGGCGGGAGGCGTAACGACTTCTCATATTTTACATGGTTCAGCAAACCCGGTTGGTGGTCAATCGCAATTAATTAAACTGCGCTGGGGTAAATCGCCGGAAGAATTGAAGTTTGCTGGCGCTGATGGTTTCATCAAATTTGCACTGGGCGAAAACGTAAAGCAAAGTAACTTCGGCACCGGTGCCCGCTTTCCGGTTACACGTATGGGTGTAGAACAAACTTTTGTTGATGAGTTTACCCGTGCCAAAGAGTATGAGAAAGCGATGAAAGTGAAAGGCAATAGCGTTCGAAAGGATTTAGAACTAGATGCCATTGTTGAGATTTTAAACAACAAACGTTTCATCACTTGTCACTCGTATGTGCAAAGCGAAATCAATATGTTAATTCATGTTGCCGACAGCCTTGGATTCAAAATCAACACTTTTACCCACATTTTGGAAGGATATAAAGTAGCAGACAAAATGAAGGCACATGGCATTGCCGGTTCTACTTTTTCTGATTGGTGGGCTTACAAAAATGAGGTTGCAGAAGCGATTCCATACAACGGCAAAATTATGCACAACGTAGGTGTAACCACGGCCTTTAACTCTGATGATGCAGAAATGGCTCGTCACCTGAACCAGGAAGCAGGAAAGTCGGTGCTTTATGGTAACGTTCCGGAAGAAGATGCATTAAAATTTGTGACTTTGAACCCGGCACGCATGCTTCACATCGATGATAAAGTGGGCAGTTTAAAACCTGGAAAAGATGCTGATGTGGTGATCTGGACCGCCAACCCGCTTTCCATCTACGCAAAAGCAGAAAAAACATTTGTTGATGGCGTAGCTTATTGGGACATTGAAAAAGACGCTCAGGTAATTAAAGCACAGCAAGCTGAAAAAGCCCGTTTGATTCAAAAAATGTTAGAAAGCAAAAGTAAAGGTGGCAAAATGCAACGCCCAATGGGTGATGCGCCACGCCTGTACAATTGCGAAACTCTAGAAAACTATTCAGCAGAATTAACCGAAAAAGAACATGCACACTAACATGAAAACCTATTTAATGAGTCTGGCTTTTTCGGCAACAAGCCTGATGTGTTTTGCACAAGCAAACATATCGCCAGCAAAAAAACAAACTAAAACCATTGCCATTAGCGGAGCTACGGTACATGTGGGCAATGGAACAGTAGTTGAAAACGGAACTATTCTTTTCAGCAACGGAAAAATTATTTCTGTTACGGCCAATGGTCAGGTGCCACAAGATGATGTAACGAGAATTGTAGCTACAGGAAAACATATTTACCCTGGCTTTATTGCAGCGACAACAAACTTAGGTTTAGCAGAAACTGAGTCGATCAAAGCTACGCTGGATTTCCAGGAAATTGGCGATTTTAACTCCCATATCCGTTCTATTGTAGCTTACAATACCGATTCGAAAGTGCCGGCAACATTGCGAAGTAATGGTGTATTAATGGCACAACCTACTCCACAAGGTGGAACAGTATCCGGAAGTTCTTCTGTAGTACAATTGGATGCCTGGAACTGGGAAGATGCAGCAATTAAGACGGATGATGCCATGCACATGAGCTGGCCGGTAACGCCACGTTTTAGAGGTGGATTTGGCGGTTTCGGCAGGCCACAAATGTCGGCAGAGGCTTTAGCAGAAAGAACACAAGCTGCCATTGCACAATTGACATCATTTTTTGCAGAAGCTAAGGCTTATTCGGAAATGGGCAAACCGGAGGTAATTAACACCCGTTTTGAGGCCATGAAAAAAGTTTTTTCTGGCCAGGAGAAATTGTTCATTTCTGCGGATAGCCAAAAAGACATCGTTGCCGCGGTAAACTTTGCCAAAAAATTCGGTATTACGCCAGTAATTACTGACGCTGATGAAGCTTATTTGGTGATCGATTTCTTAAAAGAAAACGATATCAGTTTAGTAGTAAAACAACCTCATGCTTTGCCAAATAATAATGATGACGATGTAAATATGCCCTATAAAAACGCAGCTGTTTTAGCCAACGCTGGTTTAAATGTGGTGTTAAGTATAGATGGTTATTGGCAGCAACGCAACCTGCCTTTTATGGCCGGAACGGTTACCGCATGGGGTTTGGATAAAGAGAAAGCTTTATCTACTATTACGCTAAATGCTGCAAAAGTAATGGGCGTTGATAAAACTACCGGAAGTATTGAGCCAGGAAAAGATGCCACTTTCTTCATCTCTGCAGGCGATGCTTTGGATATGAGAACCAACAAAGTGGAACAGGCATTTATCCAAGGAAGAGATATCAATCTGGATAATTTGCACAAACAACTGGACAAGAAGTTTAGCGATAAATATACTGCTGAAAAGAAGTAAGCTAACACCAATTTAACAGAAACGGCCAATAATAACTTATTGGCCGTTTTTTATTTTAACACTAGCCCATAAATAACATCATTTGTAAACGATTTCATAATATAAAATAGAAACCATCTTAACACAACTCGTAGAATTTTGCATCATAAAAAATCAAAACTAATCATGCTGAAATGCTTTTGAACAGCAGCCTAAATTCAGGCGGCTTGATAAAGGCTTCAGAACCTATTAAAAATCCAACGATGATGAAAAATCTACTAGTCGCATTAATGCTACTACTGTCTTTTGCAACCCGATCTGCAATGGCACAAACAACACAAGCATCCATATCCGGTATTGTAACCGATGAACAAAAGAAACCCATCCCAGGTGTTTCCATTGAAATTAAAAATAACTCTACTGGTTTTACTACCAGAACTTCAACCAACGCCCAGGGAGAATATACATTTAAAGAGCTTCCTTTAGGCGGTCCTTACACTGTAAAAGCTGTTTACGTGGGTTTCGGCGAACAAACTAGAACAGGCTATATGTTAAACTTCGGCGATGTGGCCAGAGTCGGCATCACCATGCAAGAAGCCGCACAAAATCTGGAGGCCGTTCAGGTAGTAGCTTCAGGCTTAAGAAATAAAGTGCAGAATTTTGGCGCCTCGACAGAGATTTCTGCCAAAACGATGAACCAGTTGCCTGTTAACGGCCGTAACTTCTCCAACTTGATGGATTTATCTCCATTGAGTCGTGGTGGTGGTATTGCTGGTCAATTAGGCTCATCTACCAACTACACCATTGATGGTATGAATGCAAAGAACCCAACCTCTGCAGGAAGCACAACCAGTCGTAGTGGTGCACCATATTCTATTTCTATTGAGGCAGTTCGCGAGTTCAAGGTAGTAACCAACCAATATGATGTTACTTTAGGAAGAGCCGGCGGCGGTACGGTAACAGCGGTAACCAAATCAGGAACCAATACAGTTAGCGGTAGTGCTTTTATGTACGGAAGAGCAGATTGGTTAGCTTCTCCTTATGATATTAGAGGTGTAAAACGTGATAACGATTTCTCGACTTATCAATATGGCTTCACCTTGGGTGGACCGATTATTAAAGACAAATTACATTATTTTGTGGGATGGGATCACCAAAGAGATGCCCGTCCGCTTATTATTGCAGACATTAATGGTCCTGCTGATGAGGCAAGATTTAGAATAACCAATAGCACCTTAGAGGAATTTGCTGGAGTTGCCCGTGCTAAATACGGCGTAGCTAGTAGCGATCAGTATGGGTCATTTGATAAAAAGCGTGGAACAGATGCAGCTTTCGCCCGTTTAGATTGGCAAATCAATGAGAAAAACCTGTTAACCATTCGCGATAATTACACCAACGATAGAAATCCACTAGGACTTGCAGACAATACCGCCATCAATTTCTTCGAAAGTTATGGTAATGACAAAAATGTTGATAACAGTTTATTGGCTACTTTACGCTCAACCGTAAACAGTAAAGTAACTAACGAGTTGAAAGTTCAACACCTATACACCTTTCAGGCTAGTACACAAAATGATCAGTTGGAATATGCAATACCAAGAGCAATTGTTCGTAACGTAACTTCAACACTAGCTGATGGAACAACAGGAAATACAGCAATTCAAATTGGTGGTCATCGTTTTGGCCAGGAAGGTTTCACCAATAATGTGCTTCAATTGGTAGATAACTTTTACTACAATACCGATAAGGTGAAATACACTTTCGGTGTTGATGTAATGTATACTCATGCTAAGTCGCTTTATGGAAGTGAAGTAAACGGACGTTTTGAATATACAAACGGAGGTGCCACGGCTATCCAAAACTTCAACAATCTGGCTCCATATCTTTACTATCGCGAAGCGCCTTTGGTGGAAGACCCAACAGTTAAGGCCGGAATCTGGAACATGGCTTTATATGGTCAAATGCAAACTAAGCTAGCTAAAGGTTTAGACTTTATTGGAGGTTTGCGTATGGACTACAGCTCGTATCCAAAATCGCCGTTAAACCAACAATTATTTGATGCCATTGGTGTTAGAACTGACCATGAGCTGAAACAGTTTCTTATTCAGCCAAGAATTCAGTTTAACTGGGATATCAATGAAAACAGAACAGATTTTGTTCGTTTCGGTGCAGGTATCTTTGGTTCAGACATTAATAACTACATGACTATTAATAACCTAACATTCGACGGAAAGCATTTTGCTACTGTAGATGTTCAAGGAGCTGATGTACCAAGACCAGATTTTATCGGTTACAGAAATGGCGTAGCTGCACCAACTTTAGCAGCTTTACAAGTGCCAACTATTAATACTTATGCTGAAGATGCGAAAGTACCCGTAATCTACAAAGCGAATTTATCATACAGTAAATTAATTACCGATAAATTTAAAGTTGGGATTACAGGTTACGCAAGTTTAGGCCGTAATAACTACATGTATGTAGATAGAAATATGGTGGCTAATCCTTTCTTTACCATTTCAAATGAAGATAATAGAGGTGTTTATGTTCCTACTATCAATGCCTCAAACGGTGTTGTAGACTGGAAAGCGGGCCGCTTATCAAATAAGTTTGGACGTGTATTGGAAATGAACAGTAAAGGAAAAGTGAATCAGTTTGCAGTGGTTTTAGATGCAACCTGGAATTACTTTAGAGATGGTGAAATTACAGCAAGCTATACCTGGAATGATGCGAAAGACAATACTTCTTACAATGGTAACGTAGCGAATACAGCAACATTATCACTTCCGGTAAAAGATGATCCGAGAGATTTAAGCAGAATGTCTTATTCAGATAATCACTTCCGCAACAAAGTAGTAGTTTACGGTACGCTACCAACTTTTTACGGTGTAACTATTGGCGTTCGTTATTCAGGCATTGGCGGTACTCGCTATAGCTTATTATCTGGCACAAACACCAATGGTGATTTCGTAGCCACTAACGATTTAGCTTTTATTTTCGATAGAAATAACCCTGCAGTTTCACAAACGGTTCGCACAGGCTTACAAGCCATTATGGATAATCCATTGGCCAGCCAGAGTTTAAAGGAATACATTAATAAATATTCAGGCCAAATTGCCGAAAGGAATGGTGGAGAAAATGGCTTTTATGGTATTGTAGATTTAAGAATCAGTAAAAAATTCAAGCTTTATAAAACTCACACACTTGAAATTTCTGGTGATATCTTCAACTTCGCCAACTTGTTGAATAAGAAATGGGGCGTGAATGAAACCTTGGGAACGCAAGCGCTTTACGCTTTAAACGGACGTGCTGCTGTACCTGCAACGGGTACTACACCTGCCGTTCCTGCAATACCTGCTTACTTTTCAGATAGCAGAACCTTTAATTACCGTGTAAATAATGCCGGTATTGTTAACCCTAGTGGCAATCCTTACCAGTTTCAAATTGGTTTGAGATACGGATTTTAGTCATTGAAAGATAGACTGTATCTTTCCAAAAAGTCATAAAAAAAGGGAATGGATTTTTATCCGTTCCCTTTTTTTATGTTTGCACTACAAACAACAAAACTTTAATGGGATTATTATTAGACTACCTGAAAAACCACAAGTGGATTGTCGCTTTAGCGCTATTGCTTGCAGGTTTAAATATTGGCTTTTCACTTTTAGATCCATATATCACCGGAAGAATTTTAGACAAATTCATCAATCAAAAAGATAAATTAACTTATAGCCAATACCTATGGGGCTCGCTCGGATTAATTGGCCTGGCCATTGGCGCAGCAATGGTTTCGCGTATCGCTAAAAACTTTCAGGATTACTTCACTAGCGTTATCGTTCAAAAAGTTGGCGCAAAAATGTATGCTGACGGTTTACAGCATTCTTTAAAATTACCTTACCAGGTTTTCGAAGATCAGCGCAGTGGCGAAACCTTGGGCATTTTACAAAAAGTACGTTTAGACTCTGAGAAATTCATTACCTCTTTCATCAGTATTTTGTTTGTGAGTTTAATCGGGATGATTTTCGTTATCGTGTATTCTGTTTCCATCAGCTACAAAGTAACACTGGTTTACTTTACGGCTATTCCAATTATCAGTTTTGTAAGCTGGTTTTTAAGCCGCAAAATAAAAACCATCCAACGCTCCATTGTTGGCGAAACAACCGCTTTGGCGGGTTCTACTACTGAATCATTGAGAAACATTGAACTGGTAAAAAGTTTAGGTTTGGCCGATCAGGAAATTGAACGTTTGAATAAAACCACCTACAAAATTTTAGGCCTGGAGTTGAAAAAGGTAAAATATGTTCGCAGTATGAGCTTTGTTCAAGGGACCACTGTAAACCTGGTTCGCAGTACGATGATCTTGGTTTTATTGTTGCTTATTTTCGATAATGCCATTACTGCTGGCCAATATTTAACTTTCTTGTTCTATTCATTTTTCCTTTTCGGCCCACTGCAGGAGCTTGGAAACGTAATTCTGGCCTGGCGTGAAGCAGAGGTTTCACTGGGTAATTTCAAAAAAATATTAAGTACGCCAATTGATAAAAAACCAGAGAACCCTATTTCCATCAATAAAATTAAGGATTTAACTTTTAGCAATGTCGGTTTCAAACACCAAACGGCGAACAGAAACGCTTTAGAAAACATTTCATTCAAAACGCAGAGTGGGCAAACCATTGCCTTTGTTGGTCCATCAGGAGCAGGAAAGTCAACTTTGGTAAAGTTGTTAGTTGGCCTTTATCCAGCTAAAGAAGGTGAAATTTTATATAACGGCACACCTAGTAATGATATTGATTTAGATGCGCTGAGAGAAAAAATTGGTTTTGTAACACAAGATACGCAGCTATTCTCGGGCACCATCAGAGAGAATTTACTTTTTGTAAACCCAACTGCAACCGATGAGGAGTGTTTTAAGGTTTTAAACCAAGCAGCTTGTCAAACTTTGCTGGCCAGAGCCGACAAAGGTTTGGACTCTCTAATTGGTGAAGGAGGTGTTAAAGTTTCCGGAGGCGAGAAACAGCGGTTATCTATTGCCCGGGCTTTACTTCGCCGACCAGATATTTTAGTTTTTGACGAAGCTACATCGTCGTTGGATTCTATCACAGAAGAAGAAATTACCAAAACCATCCGTTCTGTATCCGACTTAACCGATCACATTACGATATTGATTGCCCACCGTTTATCAACCATCAAACATGCAGATGTCATTTACGTTTTGGAGAAAGGACATATCATCGAGCAAGGTTCCCACGAAGCCTTGATCGCTCAAAACGGATTGTATCAAGCCATGTGGCGACAACAAATTGGCGAAAGAATTGTTGAAGTATAATAAAACTTCATCCTATGTTAGTAGCACAAATTGAAAGCAACGAAATTGGCATAATCATTATAATTGGCGCCATTTTATGGTTGGCGCTAATTTTAACTGCACTTTATCATATCTCCCGGAACAAAGGAATGCTCTTCCCCGTAAAAGCACTATGGTTTGTAATCATATTGCTAGCTCCATTTTTAGGTTCAATTATTTATTTAATCTGGGGGAAGAATAGAAAGTTTTAGCTTTTTTGCTTTTTTCCAGGTTTGAATAGATTAAAGATTTGGAAAGCAATAGCAGGAATACTTCGGTTGGTTTCTGTCCCGCTGTACCTCCAAGCGCTATGAAAAATAGCGGCTTTCCGTACCATCCCTTAGGTTTGAATATTCTTAGAAATATTTGAGATTTGAATAAAACCTTAACGGCAGTGCTGCACTTTGGCTCGATCTAGGTTAAAGACCTAAAACCCGTATCAGAGCACTGCCGTTTGTTGAACAAGAACCATATAGAATTTTAGTCTTCGCTGGACCGTTAAGGGATTTAGTTTTATTCAACATTAAGGTTTGTTTTTTCCACTTAACAACCCAAAGTTATGAATTACAGATTATTTGCGGGCATCGATGTTTCAAAAATGAAAACAGATGTAGTGTTTTTTCTTACTGAAAATCCTGATGAGCAGTTTCATGGCACCTTTAGCAACAATGAGGAAGGCTGTAAGGAAATGGTGGCCTGGATGCAGGAGCTTACCGGCCTTTCGATTGCTGAGATGCTTTTTTGCGCAGAGGATACCGGACTCTACACACTTCCTATCTGCACCTATTTTGACGGACAGGGCGGAAATCTCTGGGTTGAGAACGCCCTGAGGCTTAAGCGCTCCCTTGGTCTAAAACGTGGCAAATCTGATAAGGCAGATGCTGCCGAAATAGCCAACTATGGTTTTTTACATAGGCGCAAAGCTGTTCTTTTTAAACTTCCGAGCAAAACCATAAGCAAGCTAAAGCATTTATTGAGCTGTAGAAAGCAGCTTGTGAAGCAACAGACGGCATTAAAAAACGCAAGTGGAGAGCTGGAAGCTTTCGATGGAGATTCAGCGGATTTTACATTGGAGATCAGGAAGTCACTGATCAAAGAATATGACAAGAAAATTGACATGATTGAAGCGGAACTTATAAGATGTGTAAAAGCGGACAAACTACTTGAAAAGCAATATCGTCTGGTCAACTCCGTATACTGTATAGGGCCTCAGACAGCGATGTTTATCGTGGTCCTTACGCAAGGATTCAGTCTGTTCGAGGATCCCAGGAAGTTTGCCTGTTATTGTGGTATTGCCCCTTTCGGAAATACCTCTGGAACAACACTAAAGGGGAAACCAAAGGTTAGCCACCTGGCAAATAAAAGAATAAAAACACTACTTACCATGTGTGCGCTCAACACAATCAAAAAGGATAATGAGTTCAAAAGGTATTATGACAGAAAGATACAAGAAGGAAAGCATCATTCAGCTGTTCTAAACGTATTGAGAAACAAACTGGTCAGCAGAGCTTTTGCAGCAGTATTGATAGACAGACCCTATAAGAAAGATCTTTATAATGCTGCCTAAATATTTTAAAATTTATTTGCAAAAACCATAGAATACGGGTTTAATTTGCAATGCATTTCGTTTTGTAGAAAGCCTTTAACGCTTGCGCCTGCGCGAGTTTCTAACGATTGCAAAATAGTTAAACGATTCCTATCATTTACAGCCATACAGTTATCCCGAACTTACCCCAGCGCTGGTTTTTCACAAGTTAAAGCCTGCGCTCGTTTCTAACGAGCGCATAAATAGCTTTACGTATTCCTATCTTTTAATTGCAAAATGCCCGCCTAGCTAAACCTGACTGTACGAAAATCCTTTTTGTTGTTGACATTAACCCAATCAGCACTAACCAACACAAAAGGATTGCAGGAAAGGAAGGACCACAGCTCAATAGCAGCAGTGACGAAAGTTTTCAAAATATTTATAAATTAACCTTTAGCGGTTTGCTCATTGATATCCTGCAGACTCAATTTGGTAAGAGATTTAGTTTTTAACCAGGTAATAAAAGCGATTCCGATAGTCATACTCCCGCCAAAAACCACTGCAGGAACTAGTTTCATATATTTCGCAGTTAAACCCGATTCAAACTCGCCGATCTCGTTTGAAGAGCCAATGAACATGCTATTTACCGCTGAAACGCGACCACGCATATGATCGGGCGTAAGTAGCTGCATGATGGTTTGACGGATAATTACACTGACACTGTCAAAAGATCCTTCTAAAAACAAGAAGAAAAGCGTGAGGTAGAAGTTTCTAGATAGGCCGTAACAAATAATACTCAAACCAAAGCCTGTTACAGCAATGAGCAAATTTCTCCATGGCTTGCCCATAGGCGAAAATCTTGTCATCAAAAGCATCGTAATCACTGCCCCAGATGAGGCAGCTCCACGCATCATGCCCAAACCAAATGAACCTAAATGAAAAACATCTTTCGCAAAAATAGGAAGCAGTGCCACTGCGCCACCAAAAAACACAGAAAAAAGATCTAAACTCATTGCCCAAACCATCATTTTAGTTTTAAAGACAAACTGAATTCCTTCCTTTAAACTGTGAAAGATATTTTGTGTTGGCGCAAAGGTGGCCGGATGCTTTTTAAAAGTGAAGATACAGACCAGTGAAACTGACACCAGAAAAACGATAACGCTATAGGCAGCAGTAATTCCCCAAAGCCAATTTATGAGTCCACCAAGTAAAGGACCAATAATGGTGGCCAACTGCCAGCTGCTGCTGCTCCAGGTGCTCGAATTCGGGTAAAGTTCTTTTGGGATGATATTGGCCATCAATGAAAAGGTCGCTGGTCCGAAAAAGCCACGAGCCAAACCGATACAGAAAACTAAACCGTACATGATCAGGACAATCACATCTTCTTTCAGATTCAAATACTTACTGGTGATGATAAGCATGAGCACCGAAGCAAGCCATACGCCAGAAAATATTTTAATTAGCAAGCCCCGTTTTTCACTTTTATCTGCAATATAACCTCCATAAAGTGCAATGCCGATCGCAGGGACGGCTTCGCATAAACCTACCAAACCAAGCTTTAATGCATCATGGGTTAAATCGTAAATATGATAGCCAATAACTACCGCCTGCATCTGGTACGCCAGCGTAAAGAAAAAACGCATTCCTAAAAAAGAACGAAATTCTTTAAAACGTAATGCTGCGAAAGGGTCTTGTTTAACTATAATGGGGTTGGAATTTGAATCTGCCACGAGAAAATATTTCCTACAAAACTAATGTTTGAAAAATTAAAAATCGCAAATGAATTAAATTCAGATTAGAAACGTTACCAGGAAATGATACTAAGAGATCTTGTCAAAAGAAATGCCTCTCTCTAGTTTTTGTAGATGCAGTTTCAAAACTTTATTTTCTGGTTTTTCCAATTGTGGATCATCTGAAAAAAGTTCGATAACTGTATTTCTAGCTTCAGATAGGATAATTTGATCCTTGGCTAAATCTGCGAGCTTCAAATCGAGTACACCACTTTGTTGGGTTCCTGAAATATCGCCAGGACCACGAAGTTGTAAGTCAATTTCTGAAATTTCGAAACCATTATTGGTTCGTACCATGGTTTCTAAACGTACTTTACCTTCTTTACTGAGTTTATTTCCGCTCATCAAAATGCAAAAGGATTGCTCTGCTCCCCTCCCAACTCGACCGCGTAATTGGTGTAATTGCGAAAGCCCGAAACGCTCAGAATTCTCAATCACCATAACAGATGCATTGGGAACATTCACGCCTACTTCAATCACCGTAGTGGCCACCATAATCTGGCTTTTTCCATCAATAAACTGCTGCATTTCAAATTGTTTATCCGCATTTGGCATCTGTCCGTGTACAATACTTATTTGATAATCCGGACGAGGAAACTGATAGCTTAATTGCTCCACTCCCGCTTCCAGGTGTAAAAGATCCAATTTTTCGCTTTCTTTGATCAACGGGTAAACGATATAAACTTGTCGGCCTTTAGCAATCTCCTGTTTCATAAAACCGAACATTCTCAATCGCTGGCCTTCAAACAAATGCCTGGTTTCAATAGGTTTTCTTCCAGCAGGCAATTCATCGATGATTGAAACATCGAGATCGCCATACAGTGTCATTGCCAGCGTACGCGGAATCGGCGTTGCGGTCATCACTAAAATATGTGGCGGGATGACGTTCTTGCGCCACAGCTTTGCACGCTGCTCTACCCCGAAGCGATGCTGTTCGTCAATAACTACTAAACCGAGATTTTTGAACTGCACTTTATCCTCAATTAAGGCATGAGTTCCGATCAAAATATCTATTTCTCCATTCTCCAGTTGCTCATGCAGGATTGTCCGCTCCTTTTTTTTAGTGCTTCCAGTGAGGATGGCCACTTTCACCAAATCATCAGTTACCAATTCTGTAATGGATGCAAAATGTTGTCGGGCCAGAATTTCGGTTGGGGCCATCATACAAGCTTGATAACCGTTATCGTTTGCTAAAAGCATACTCATCAGGGCTACCGCTGTTTTGCCACTACCTACATCGCCCTGAACTAAGCGATTCATTTGAACCCCACGTTGGGTATCGATTCTAATTTCTTTAACAACACGCTTCTGAGCATTAGTTAACTCAAATGGCAAAAATTCTTTATAAAACCGATTCACCTTTTCGCCCACCTTATCAAAAGTTACCCCTTTGAATTTTAGTTGCCTTAATTGCTTATTATGCAGCAATTGAAGCTGAATAAAAAAAAGCTCCTCGAACTTCAATCTTCTTTCCGCAGCGTTTAAATCCTGCTGATTTTTTGGAAAATGAATACTCAGCAAAGCCTTTCTTTTATCGGGCAACTGATATTTATCAATGATATACTGAGGTAAGTTCTCTGGAACATCTTTAATAACCTGATCAAGCAAGCCAGCAATTAAACGCTGAATACCTTTAGAATCTAAGGTAAACTTTTTTAGTTTCTCGGTAGAATTGTAAACGGGCTGCAACGTTAAGTTTCCCCTACCTACAGGTTTGTTTTGATAAAGCTCCATTTCTGGATGGGAAATACTGAAGGTTCCGTTAAATAAAGTCGGTTTGCCGAAAGCCACATAAGCCGTTCCAACGGTAATGTGATCATCTACCCATTTCAAACTTTGAAACCAAACGAGTTCCATGATACCTGTTTCATCTTTGAAAACAGCTATAATCCGCTTCGTTCTTTTATCGCCAATAACCTTTTTACTGATTACACGACCAATGATCTGAATGTATTGTGAATCTGGATTTATTTGATTGATTTTAAAATACTGGGTACGGTCGATATAGCGAAAAGGATAATGCGAGAGCATATCTTGAAAAGTGAAAAGACCTAAATCCTTTTTCAAAACATCGGCACGACTTGGTCCCACGCCTTTTATAAATTCAATTGGTGTATCTAAAATCGACTGAAACAAATTTCTAAGCTTTTTTGTAAACAATGCTTTTTAGCAATTGTGCATTAAAAATAACAATCGACAACAGCAATAGCAAATAGGCGAAAAGCTGATGCACATCTATTGGTTCCTTAAAATAGAAGAAGGCAACTGCGAAAGCAACGATAGGATTTAGATAGATTAAAATACCTAACGCCGATGATGGCATTCCCAGTAAAGCATAAGCGTTTAAAAAGAGTGGGATAATGGTAAATACCGCAGCAATTAAAAATATATGCGACCAGAAAAAAGCATCTGCAGGAAACTTATTTTCCGTAAACAGATACATGGGCAACATCAACAGGCCTGATAAAATTAACTGAACCCCTAAAAAATTGAACTTATCAATATCCTTAATTACTTTTAGCACAATAACATAAACTGCATAAAATGATGCGATAAGTATTGCCCAAAGCACTTCAGTTAAAGAACCTGTGGCCAACAACACAATACTTATAAATGCGATAATCAGTGCTATTACTTTAGTCCTGGCAAGTTGTTCTTTAAGGATAGCAAACCCACACAAGGCGGTGATAAGAGGACAAACCATATAAGCAAAAGCGGCAGCCTTTAAGCTTACACTGTTCACTGCATAGATGTATGTAAACCAATTGCCCGTTATTAAGAAGGCAGAAAGAACAGTTAATAACAAGAATCTGGTTTTACTGGATGATGTTAAATTCTTAAAAAAATTAACATCATTTTTTAAGGCATCTCTCCTGAAAAGTAAAATAATTGTCCATACTGTTACAATAGAAACAAATATCCTGTAATAAAGAATCTCTTGAGGTGGGAAACCCTTAATGTTCCGTAATGGGATAGACATTGTACCCCAGATAATGTAGGGTATAATGCCAGCTATAAAGTATTTCGTTTTAGCGGTCGCCAAAATTATTGAACGATCGCAATTACAGAAATCTCTACATTCACATTTTTAGGCAATACAGATACTTGAACAGTTTCACGAGCCGGGAAATCAGCTGTAAAATATTGTCCGTAAATCTCATTAACCTGAGCAAAGGTACCCATATCCGACAGAAAAATAGTTGATTTTACAACGTTATCAAAAGATAATCCGGCCTCTAAAAGCACTGCTTTCAAATTGCGCATTACCTGATGGGTTTCTTCTTCGATGTTAACCAAATTTAGTTCTCCATTTTCTGGATTAATGGCTACCTGACCTGAAACAAATAAAAAATTGCCAGCTTGTACCGCCTGGCTATATGGCCCAATCGGAGCTGGAGCATTTGTAGTAGTGATGATTTTTTTCATAAATTTTATTTAGAAAGCCATTGAACGACTTTATAGATTATACCTGCAAGAAAGATAATGATCGCCAATGCATTGATGAGATGCATAATTTTGATGTTGATGTTATTTGGCCTGTTAGGATCTTTTTTCCTGAAGAAATACATGATACAAACTTAGATAAAAAGCTTTATACAGAAAATTAAAAGGCATAAAAAAAGTCCCGATTTGCATCGGGACTTTCTATTAAACTTTATATTGAAATACTAGTTTCTAGAAGTTTCAACACGACGGTTTTGGATACGACCTTCTTCAGTATCGTTAGAAGCAATTGGATTAGCTTCACCCATTCCTTTAGTAGCAACTTGACTAGCGTTTACACCAGAATTTACTAAGTAAGTTTTAACAGAATTAGCTCTGTCTTTAGATAATTTCATGTTATATGCAGCAGTACCTTCGCTTGAAGCGTAACCGTTTACAGTTACTTTACCACCGTTTTCACGTAACACTGAAGATAATTTATCTAAAGTTGGATAAGCTTCAGTTTTTAAAACTGATGAGTTGAAATCGAAACCGATTTTTTCGAAACCAGTTACATTAGAGTTCTGAGTTGAATCTGGAGCCATTTTAGGAAGTGGACATCCTGAACCATCAACAGCAGTACCTGCAGGAGTTCCTGGGCATTTGTCGAATTGATCAGCAACACCATCACCATCAGTATCTTTTTTCAAATCTTCAACAGATTTTTCAACGTTAGACACACGGTTTTTCAAAGCTTCAACTTCTTGACGTAAAGTAGGATCTTTTAACTCATCGTACATAGTAGCTAATGGGTTAGACCACTCTAAACTTGGTTTTGCAGAAGAACCTAAAGAGAATTCTAATCCAGCATATCCGTAAGAGAATTTATCTTGTGAGTTACCTTTTGCGTAAGTTCCGTCTAAGTTATCAGCATCAACAAAGTTCATAGTGTAACCTAAGTTAAAGTTAACACGCTCAGATACTTTGAATTTAACACCAGCACCAACTGGAATATAGAAACCTTTTACGTAGTCAGCTCTGTCGCCAGATTTAGTTACGTTGTTAGCGTTATCAGCATTACCACCAGCATTACCTTTCCAATCGATAACTGTACCGTTTGCTAAAGTAACTTTAGGTGCATAAGCCATGTAACCGTAACCAGCAGTTAAGAAGAAACCTACTGAGTTCTCACGACGTAAGAAATCGATAGAACCTAAGTTTACAACACCACGTAAATCAACAGCATATTGTAATTCAGTTTCGAATTCTCTGTTTGTAGAACCTGCTCCGTAAATAGTAGCGTCATTTGATCCAGAGATTTTACCACGAGTACCGTTTAATTCTAAAGCGAAAGAGTGACCTAATTGTTTACGGATATTTAAACCGTAACCTAAGTTAACATCCCATTTGTTGTAATCATTGTTACTGCTAATTGGAGCAATTGGCATAAGAACACCACCGTTCAAACCGATTGACCAAGTTCTGTACTGTCCTCTACCACCAAATACCTTGGTGCCAGAAGTTGTTGCAGGTGCATCTTGAGCGACAGCAAGAGTAGCAACTCCTGTTAATGCCACTAAAGAAAGCGCAACACTTTTCTTTAAAGTAGAATAATTCATAATCTTTTTTTCTTTTTAAGGGTAAACAATCTAATTGATTAATTTTTTAGTAATCGCAAAATTAAACAAAAATTTAAATTTTCAAACTTTTATACAAACTCCGTTCCAAACTTCTCTCTAATTAATCATTTTCTTACATTTGAGCATTACCTTGTTAAAACTGTAATTATTATGAAATATCCCCAAATTGATCAGTCACTTTTTATATTAAACAGAATAAACTATGCTAAACAACTTAAAAACAATTCATTAGCTATATTCAATGCTGCTGACGAGTTTCCTAGAAGTGGTGATCAAAATTTTATCTTCAAGCAAAATCCAGATTTATTTTATTTATCTGGAATTGATCAGGAGCAAACAATATTACTCCTATATCCTGATTGTCCTAATCCTTTGTACAGGGAAGTCCTGTTTTTAAGACAGACCAACGATTATATTAAGGTTTGGGAAGGATATAAATATACTAAAGAGCAGGCGAGAGCTGCTTCGGGCATAGAAAACATCTATTGGTTAGAAGATTTCGATAACATTCTGCACAGCATTGTTCACTATGCGGATAATATTTATCTTAATACAAATGAAAATGATAGGTATGCACATTCAGTTCCCTATCGCGATGTTCGTTTTATAGAACAAATGCGCTCCAAATATCCTTTGCACCATTACGAGCGCTCCGCTCCAATTATGCGTGGTTTGAGGGCTGTCAAGTCAGAGCTTGAAATTGGACTTACTAAAAAAGCTTGTGCCATTACACGTGATGCTTTTGTAAGGGTGTTAAAATTTACTAAACCTGGCGTAAAGGAATATGAAATTGAAGCCGAAATTATTCATGAATTTATAAAGCAGGGCGGAACAGGACATGCTTATACACCAATTATTGCTTCGGGCCATAACGCAAACATTCTTCATTATAACGATAACAATCAGGAGTGTAAAGACGGCGATGTGATTCTCTTTGATTTCGGGGCTGAATACGCAAATTACAATGCAGATATGAGCCGGTCAATTCCGGTAAACGGAAAATTTACCCCAAGACAAAAAGAAGTCTACAACGCGGTTTTGCATGTAATGAAGGAAGCTACTAAGCTCATTGTGGCCAACACTGTTTGGAATACTTATCATGAACAGGTTGGAGAGATCATGTCTGAGCAACTGGTTAACCTAGGTTTAATATCTACAACTGATGTTAAAAATCAAAATCCAAATTATCCAGCCTACAAAAAATACTTTATGCATGGCACATCTCATCATTTGGGAATAGATGTACATGATTTTGCTGGGCGATATACGCCATTTGCCGAAGGAAATATATTAACCGTAGAACCTGGTATTTATATCCCTGAAGAAGGCCTGGGCATTCGGTTAGAAAACAATATTTTAATCACTGCCAATGGCAATATCGACTTAATGGCTGATATTCCTGTAGAGGCTGATGAAATTGAAAGTATTATGAATAGTTAAAAGAAGTCTTAAGTCGGCAGCGCAAAGTCCAACCAGCAAGAAATAAAAATGGCTAACTTTTCTTTGCGAATTCTGCTGCGAAGCGATAAACATTAAAATCATCTTTTAATAAGGCTGCCTGAATCTCTTCTCGCAGCCTTTTTTTGTCTACAGGCATCATTTTCTGATTTTGAATCAGTCGCCAGGCTTTCTCCGCGAAAAGAAATTCTTTTCGTTGGTTGGAAACCTTAATGGGTTCTGCAATCCATTTACATAATTCTTCAACGCCAATGTTTTTATCCGCAACCGTTTTTAATATTGGTATCGATTTTACACCTTGATGAACGATCTTTTTTAAATTATTGGCAAACGTATCGGCTCCTTCCCTATCGGCTTTATTAATCACAAAGCAATCGGCAATTTCCATTAAACCTGATTTAATATTTTGCACCTCATCGCCCGATTCGGGGACCAACACCACAATTGTTTTATCTGCAAGTCCTGCAATTTCGACTTCCGATTGACCTACTCCAACTGTTTCAACAATAATCAGATCAAAATTCGAAGCTTTTAACACATCAACCATTTCAATAGTTTTGGCCGAAATACCTCCCAAAGCGCCTCTAGTTGCAAGCGAACGAATAAAAACATTTGGATTGTTAAATTGTGAGACCATTCTAATTCGATCGCCAAGCAAGGAACCAAAATTAAACGGCGAGGTAGGATCGATCGCCAGGATCGCTACACGTTTGCTTTCAGCAGTGAAATGATTTGTAATTGCGTTAACCAGGGTGCTTTTACCAGCACCTGGCGGGCCGGTAATACCAACCACCACTTTAGCCGACTGGCTATCCAGATTTTTCAGGATTAAATCAGCAGGCGCAATGTCATTTTCAACGAGCGTTAATGCTCTCGCTAATGTCTTGTAATTACCGGCTTTTACTTCGCTTAAAATGGATAGATGGGTATTCATCAATAAAACTATCTTTGTACAAAGAAACAGATTTATTTTTCAACGATTGTATCGACTTGGCAAGAAACAATCTAAAAACATTGCGTGCATGAAAGTAAGTGGCTTTAGCTATATGAGAAACAGTTTTAAGTATGGCTATCCAGTAATCGAGTCTATCAAATCTATATTACCTTTATGTGATGAATTTATTGCAGTAGTTGGAAAATCAGATGATGGAACAAGAGAAGCCATTGAAGCTATCGGATCAGACAAGATTAAAATTATAGATACCGTATGGGATGATTCACTTATTGAGGGAGGAAAGGTTTTTGCACAACAAGCTAATATTGGATTAAAGGCCGCCACGGGAGATTGGGTTTTTCACATACAATCTGACGAGGTATTTCATGAAAAAGATTTACCTAAAATAAAAAAAGCCATGGAGGATAACCTTCATGATAATAAGGTAGAAGGATTTTTATTCGATTTCCTTCATTTCATTGGAGATTATAAGCACATTGGTACAACCAGAAAATGGCACCGGAGAGAAATCAGGATTGTCAGAAACAATCCTAACTTTTATTCTTATAAAGATTCTCAAGGTTTCAGAAGCTATCCGAGTTTGGAAGATTATCAAAAGAATATCAATAGTCGCAAGCTAAATGTAAAATGGATAGATGCCAAAATCTTTCATTATTCTTATTGCCGTAACCCTTATTTACTACTTGGAAAAGTAAAAAGATTCACTGGGTACTATCAGTCTGAGGAAAAAACAGTTGAGCAATATAAAAATTATGAAACTTTTGATTTTGAAAGTGTGGCCGACATTCTAGCTCCTTTTGAAGAGCCTCATCCAGAAACGATGAAAACGGTAATTGCTGCGCAAGATTGGGTATTTAAACATAATCCCAATAAGATTGATTTATCTCCAAGGCGAATGTTTTTGCATAGGATTGAGATGATTACAGGATGGAGAATTGGCGAATATAAAAACTATAAGATCCTACCAAGTAAATAATTCATCCATGAAAATTGTTTTTGATTGTGAACGGATGAAATATCCGTATACGGGATTATTTGAATATTGCCATCAACTGGGCTTGTCTTTGATTAAGACAAAAAAAAATGGTGATGAAGTTTCGCTTTATGTACGCCAAAAAGACCAGCACAATTTCGATGAGGGCACTTCTTTCATCACTCAAAATAGTCTGCATAAATTTATTTTCCCATCGATAAATAAAAATATTGATTTGTGGCACACCACTCATCAGATTTCTTCTTACCTGCCTCCAAATAAAAAGTTAATAAAAGTATTAACGGTGCATGATTTAAACTTTTTACATGAAGAAAAGTCAGATGCTAAGCGCAAAAATCAGGTTAAAAAGCACCAAAAGGTTATAGATAAAGTTGATCATATCATTGCAATATCAGAATTTACCAAAGAAGATATCCTTAAACATTTAAAAGTAAATAAGCCAATAACAGTAATTTACAATGGTGCAAAAGTTGAGAAATTTCCCGAATTTAATCAGCCAAAATATCGACCAAAACAAAAATTTCTCTTTTCCTTAGGCACAGTTATTCCCAAAAAAAACTTCCACACCCTACCTTGCCTGCTAGAAGATAACGATTTCGAACTCATTATTGCAGGAAAGGAAGATGGCGGTTACGCTGATAAAATTAGGGAAGAAGCTATCAAACATGGAGTGCAAAATCGGGTACACCTTGTAGGCCCGGTTAGCAGTGAGGAGAAATATTGGTATTACAATAACTGCAGTGCATTTCTTTTCCCTTCATTAGCAGAAGGTTTTGGAATTCCTGCCATTGAAGCTATGAATTTTGGCAAACCAGTCTTTCTCTCTAAATTAACTTCGTTACCCGAAATAGGTGGTGAATTGGCTTATTACTTCGATAATTTTGAAAACGGCCACATGAAGAAAGTTTTCAAAGAGGGCTTAGCTGACTATGAAAAGAATCAACCTGCGGATGCTATAATTGCACATGCCCAAAAATTTAATTGGGAACAATGTGCCGAGGCTCATTGGAAACTATATCACTCGTTAATGCGCTAGTTTAACTCAAAACCAATTTTTCATCATTATTAATTTGATCCTTCTTGTTAAAATCAACAGTTAGCATCTGATAGAGAATAAAAAACCAAATAACTACACAAGGCAAAGCTTTTAACGCATAAAGCCTGATAAAGGTTCTTGCAAACGGGGGAATAATATCGGTAGGCGAAAGGCTCGTTACTATAAATGCAAATACCAACAAACCAATTATCCAAGGTGTTTTTCGGCTTTGACAAACAAACCATACCGCAATACCAACAAAGGCTATGATATAAGTAGGTGATTCTGAACCCGTACTAAAAATTACCGTAAAAATTAAAGTTGAGGCCAATAACAACAACCTAAACCCAACGTTTTTATATTGACTAATACGAAGGTAAGGTAACAGAAAAAGCAACAAACCACCCAAAAGCATAGGCCAGTTTGGAATTTCTTTATCTCCAAAAACCCGCCTAACTATGCCCATTAATGAAATATCCTGAAATGAATCAAGATTGATGTTACTCGAATTTTTATGCACCAGCGCCTCATACCAATCCTGATAAGAACGCAGAATATATCCAGGCGAAGAAAACAGCATAGGCAGTACAAAAAGAACCGCTAAACTTAAAACCCCATATAGAATCAACCTGATCTTTTCCTTTGTAAAGAAAAAATAAGCTAAACTAACTACTCCATAAAGCTTAACAAGCATACCAAAAGCAATAAAAAATGCAGATTGAGCATTTTTATTTTTCAGCATATAACTGAAACTTAATAACATTGTGCCAGTTAGAGCAATATTAAACTGATAGCTGAATAAAGATGTTAGTGCCTCATGAGCGCAAATCCATGCAATAATAGTTTTTTTATTCTCTGATATAGGAAGGCTGTAAATCCCCCAAAGAAGAACAATTACGTTTGCAACATTCCACAAACAAACACCAATCCAGTCAGGTAAAATCGCAAACGGCATCATAAAGACACCAAATACAGGTCCATAATGATTGCAATCTATATACGGATTTGCCGGAGAATTGATATATAGAGGCTGTTGTTCAATTAGATGCCAAAATGTATATTTAAAAATCAGATAATTATTAAATGTATGATGCAGATATTGTTTAAGTGCTGCAACTAAAGCAAGCAATATATAGGCACCATACACCAACTTCCTATTTAAAAAGAAGTTCCAATTTAAATTTCTCAAGGCTTTTAATTGTTGTTTGCTGCAAAGAACGAAATTTAAAGTGAAAAAAGAGAATCCCAAACCCATCAACTATGAGAACAGAATAGCTGGTCTTTCTAACTTAATATCATACTGCTTTCACAAATTGGAGGAATAATGATAAACACCCCAAAATGCTTAGCTTTGCATCATATTTTATTTGAATGAAAATTTATTTCCGATTATTATCTTTTGCTAAGCCAATAGAGAAATTTGCTATTCCTTATATTATAGCAACACTTTTCGCTATTATTTTCAATACTTTTTTATTTACTTTATTAGGCCCATTATTAGAAACCTTATTTATTAAAGATGCACCAACAACTTTAACCAAAGTAAGTTCATCGATAGATTTCATGGGCAGATTTAGTGAATATATTAAACATGCAATTGATGTTTATGGTAAAATTGAAACGCTTAAAATTGTTTGCATAGTCATTGTAGTTACCGTTATCCTTGCAAACCTATTTCGCTATCTTTCCCAGCGTTTTATGGAAGATTTGAGAGTTCATACATTACTTAATTTACGCAAAACCGTTTTTGATAACGTGATGAACTTGCATATTGGATATTTCAACAATGAGCGAAAAGGTGATATTATTTCAAAAGTTGCGTCTGATGTACAAGTTGTACAATTTACGGTTACAAACACCCTTCAAGTTATTTTCAAAGAGCCAATTCAGTTATTATTTTACATTGCTGTACTAGTTTCTATTTCATTAAAATTAACTTTATTTTCACTTTTGGTCATTCCAATATCAGGCTTTATCATCAGTAAAATTGTTAAAAGATTAAAATCTCAAGCAAAAGAATCACATGAATCTTTTGCGAAAATGATAGGATTTCTAGATGAGGCTTTGAGTGGTATAAAAATCATTAAAGCATTTAATGCCACTCCTAGGATTAAAGGAAAATTTGACGATGAGAATAAGTTTTATTCTTTTCTTAATAGAAAAATGGCAAGAAGACAACAACTTGCTTCACCAGTTTCTCAAACATTGGGAGTGTTTGTAGTGGTGTTCATTGTACTGTACGGTGGTACAATGATTTTGACAGGACAAGGCGACTTAACGCCATCAAAGTTTTTAGTGTATATCGCAACTTTTTCTCAGGTGATGCAACCCGTTAAAGCATTAACCGATTCATTTAGCGGAATCCATTCTGGAATTGCTGCTGGTGAAAGGGTGCTAGATTTAATTGATACTAAACCTCTTTTATTGAATGCCCCTAACGCAAAAGTTTTGGATGGTTTTCATCATGAAATTAAATTTGAAAACGTTTCATTTAACTATGGTGAAAAGGAAATTTTAAATGCAATCAGTTTTAATATACAAAAGGGAAAAACAGTTGCTTTAGTGGGGCCATCTGGCGGTGGAAAAAGTACGTTAATGGATTTGATTCCTCGCTTTCACGACCCAAAATCAGGAAGTATCAAAGTTGATGGCCATAATTACCAGGATTTAACAGTGGAGAGTATCCGAGCTCAAATGGGCACCGTAAACCAGGAATCGTTTCTTTTCAATGATACAATATTTAATAACATCGCTTTCGCTAAACCGGAAGCTACAATGGAAGAAGTTGTAGCTGCTGCAAAAATTGCAAACGCTCATGATTTTATTGAAAATACCGAAAACGGTTATTATTCTTTCGTAGGTGATCGAGGCAATAAGCTCTCAGGCGGACAAAAACAGCGTGTTTGTATTGCCCGGGCAGTTTTGGCTAATCCACCAATCATGCTTTTAGATGAAGCAACATCAGCACTCGATACAGAGTCAGAAAAACTGGTTCAGGAAGCTTTAAATAACTTAATGAAAAACCGGACTTCCATTGTAATTGCTCACCGTTTAAGTACTATTCAACACGCTGATCAAATTATTGTAATCGATAAAGGAAGCATAATAGAAACTGGAAACCATAATGAATTAATGGCTCAAGGCGGACTTTACAAGCGTTTAATTGATATGCAGGCTTTCAACGATTAAACGTATGTTGTCGATTGTTATTGTAACCTATAACGCAGCATCAACGCTTCAACAATGTTTAGATAGCATCTACTTACAAAGATTAAAAGAAATAAAAATCGTAGTAATCGATGGTAGCAGTACTGATGGCACGATAGAACTGTTGAAACGAAATAATTCTAAACTTTCATTTTGGAAATCAGAAAAAGATTCTGGTATATATGATGCCATGAACAAAGCCCTGAAATTCGTTAACACAGAATGGGTATATTTTCTAGGTGCGGATGATGAATTGCTCCCTGATTTTTCAGACTTTGCAAATCAATTAAAAGATTTACGCTTTATCTATTATGCTAACGTAATTTACAAAGGCAAAAAACATTCTGGGGAAGTTTCCGCATATCGCCAGGCGAAATTAGGCTTGTTTCATCAATCAATTATTTACCCTACTTCCGTTTTTCAAAAATATAAATACAATACCAGGTATAAAATTGCCGCAGATTATGCGTTAAATATGCAATTGTATAAAGATTCAGAATATAGATTTAAACATCTGGATTACGTTATTGCAAAATATAACGATACTGGTGTCTCTGCGATAAATAAAGACCTTGATTTTGAAGCTGACAAACAATCTTTAATCTTAAATAATTTTGGCATTAAAATATGGGTAAGAAGCTTAATAAGGCTAACAAAAGCTAAACTATTTAAAAAAAATTGAGCAGAATGATGAAGGAGCAAGTGGTCATTATAATTCCTTTTTACCAAGATAAAATCGATTACAACAGTCAATTTTCCTTAAATCAATGTTTCAATGTTTTAGGGCATCATAAGATTGTGGCTATTAAACCAAGTAAACTTGATATTTCTAACACGATCGGTAATTTTCAATTCGATGAAGTAGTAAGTTTTGATGATAAGTATTTTAAAAATATAGCGGGCTATAATGCCCTTATGCTTTCTGATGAGTTCTATGGATCTTTCTTACGATATGAATACTTACTAATCCATCAACTTGATGTCTTCGTCTTTTCAGATCAATTACAGTTTTGGTGCAATCAAAGTTATGATTATATCGGTGCACCGTGGCTCTATCCAACAAGTTCGGGCATTAATATGAGCAACATAAGTGTACACTTGAAAAGCTATTTTTATCGCCGTTATAATGTCCATCGTGATGGCTTGCCTAATGCAAAGCAGCTACATAATCAAGTTGGTAATGGCGGATTTTCGCTGCGTAAGGTAAAGAAATTTCAGCAATTACTGAATAGATACAGAGATCAAGTCAGTTATTATTTGAATAGGCCAGAACTTGAATTTAATGAGGATATATTTTGGTCTATAGAAATTAATAGACGATCTACACAAATCAAAAAACCGAGTTACAAAGAAGCTATAAAATTTGCAATAGAAACTGAACCCCAAATTGCCCTAGAACTAAATAAAGGCAAACTTCCATTTGGATGCCATGGTTGGGATAAAAACTTAATATTTTGGTCTAGCATATTGGAAGATTACGGTTATGACATTAATCAAAATACTGCTAAATGATCTGTGAAAACAAACCTCTTATTTCAATAGCATTATGTACTTATAATGGCGAAAAGTACATTGAAAAACAATTGAATAGTTTAGTTTCTCAATCATACACACCTATTGAAATCGTCATATCAGATGATTCCTCAACTGATGGAACATGGAATATACTAGAAAAATATGCTGCAGTTTATCCGTTCATCAAATTATTTAAAAGTAGAACAAACCTAGGCTTTACTAAAAATTTTGAGCAGGCCATTTCATTTTGCAATGGAGACTTTATAGCCCTCAGCGATCAGGATGACATTTGGGATACTGATAAGTTATCAATTTTATATAATGAGTTAGGAGACTCCGACTTAATTTATCATGATTCAAATTTTATAGATGAAAATGATAATCCCATTCTAGGCAAAAAAATGAGTGATCACTACAACACCTATGATGGAAGTTCAAATCTTCCGTTTCTGACATCAAATTGTGCAGCGGGACACGCCATGATGTTTAAAAAGACATTAACGCAAAAATTTTTGCCATTCAAAGATGGCTATTATCATGATTGGTGGATTATTTTTGTAGCAGCAACTTTCGGAAAAATCAAATCAATTCCAGATGTTTTGGTAAGATACAGGCAGCACGATTTAAGTATTACTGACTCACTTTCTTTAAAAGCTACCAGCACAATGGATGGAAATAAAGGATATCTAAACTTCAACTTAAATTGGATTGAGCATTGCTTAACCTTACCGAATATAAAAAACAAAGAAGAAATTGAGATAATCTACAAGCAACTAAAAACCTACAAAGAAGGAAGTAGGGGTATGAAATTATTTATCTTTTTGTTGCGCTATTATCACCTATTATTTTATTTCCATATCAAAAACAAATCTTTTATAAGCCGATTAAATTTAATTAGAAAGATTAGCTTTGGTTAAGATATACCCATATAACGTTACATAATCAATATAAAAAATGAAAATTAGCTTTGTTATTCTTACCTGGAACCGATATAAGTTTTTAGACAAATGTTTAGCAGCATTATTACCTGCAATCAATGCTAAAAATGAGGCAGAAGTAATTGTGATGGATAATGGCTCGACAGATGAGACAGAAGCTGTTTTAGACCAATATGCGTCAAATCCGCTTGTAAAAATCATAAGAAGAAAAAAGAATTATGGCCTAAACGCCTACAAAAAATTATTTGGTATGGCCAAAGGAGAATATGTAGTCATTGTTGATGATGATGTACTTAGCTTTCCTGCGGGATTAGATGACCTTTTTATTGATTATTTAAAGGCATTTCCTGACTATGGTTTTATTGCTTTAAATGTAATACAAAACGAATTTACATTAGGCGCTAAACCTCCAATAGAAAATTATGTTGAAGAAGTAAGTGGTGGTAAAGTAATTGAAAAAGGCCCAACTGGCGGATGGTGTGCTTGCTTTAAGAAAACAAATTACAATAAAATCAAACTTAGGTTTCTACTTACAAATTTGGATATGTCAAAATCTGAAGATGGGCTATTGGTAAACCTGTTTAGCAGAAAACTAAAATTAAAATCCGGTTTAATTAGAGATCACTATTGTTTGCATGCGTGTGGCCCACATTATGCCCGTGAATATGGCCATATGGATAGAGAACTTGAAAAATACAGTATGGCCGGTTTAAATTCTATTGTAGAAGAATACAAAAACTACCAGGGATGATAGAATTGAACCAAGGTGCAAAAATATTTATTCAATGTCCTGCGGGTTTAGCTACCGGCGGGCCTGAGGCATTGCATCAATTAGGTCACTATCTTAATAAAATTGGCTTCAATGCCTTAATGTATTATGTTGCATCCAATCATTCAGATCCAGTTCATCCACAATACAAAAGCTACAATGTACCCTTCACTTTTGAAGTGGAAAATAGTTCAAATCATTTGTTGATTATCCCTGAATCTAACTTATATCCTATCTATCAAAAGGCTTATTCTCGAATGAAGAAAGCAATTTGGTGGCTAAGCGTATCTTATTATTGGGAGTGCCTCGAACCGTGGAAGGAAAAGATTAAGAAAAAGAAATTTTATGCCTTAAAGTCAATCATCAATCCGCATATAAATCCTCCGCTTCCAACTCCTGCTAGGTTGCGGAAACTACCTTTATACCACATCAGACATTCCTATTTTTCTGAGGTATTTTTAAAAAGTAATAACATTTCAATAAGTGGAAAAATATCTGATTATATGAACGCAGCGTTCTTTGATCGTGTTTTGAAAAATCAAATCAAGGAAGATATCATATTATATAACCCTAAAAAAAATGGTGCTTTTCTTGAATCTGTCATATCAAAAAGCAGTCACCTCAATTGGGTAGCAGTTAAAAATCTAACTGCAGATGGAGTTGCAGATTTAATGAATCGCAGTAAAGTTTACGTTGATTTTGGCTTTCATCCAGGTAAGGAACGCATGCCTAGAGAGGCTTGCATAATGAAATGTATTATGATTATTGGCAGAGATGGGTCTGCCCAATATTCAGAAGACATGCCAATTCCTGATGTGTACCGGTTCGAAAAAGACCCTAACAAAATAGATGAAATAATAACTTTAATAGAGGATTGTTTCAAAAACTATGATGATCACATCCAAAATTTCGTGAGTTATAAAGCTGAACTTGGTGAAGAAGAACATGTGTTTGAAAAAGATATTAGAAAAGTATTCCACTATAAAAATTAATGCAAGAGCTGAAAAAAAACAAAGACTATAGTTTTATCGATAATTTGCGCTTCATTTCTATGTTCGGAATAGTAATGGAACACAGCACATTATTTTGGGGTAGAAATTTTGAAACACTTAACGAACAGATCGTTCAAACAGTAAGTATTCAGATTTTTAAGTTTGGAACCATACTTTTTTTTATTCTTTCAGGTTTTCTCATCGGCGATAAATTTACGAGTTACAGCTCAGGAGAATATATTAAAAGGCGTTTTAGTAATACCATTAAGCCATGGTTGTTTTGGTGCTCAGCCATGCTTATTCTAACCTATGTAAGTTGGTATGTGAAGTATATAAAATCCGATAATATGGAATTACTTATTAACCCAGTAAGTAAATTTTTCGAAAATATTATACACATTACCACTGATACAAGCTATTGGTTTATCTTAAACTTTATGGTGTGCATTGCTACCTTGCTGGTATTTAGGAAATATTTATTTTCAAATATCTTCGGAGGCATCTTAGCCATATTTTCATTTTGCTATTCCGCAAACCTATATATTCAAATATTTCCAACGGAGCATACTATAGCAATGTTTGGCTTTATATTTTACTTATGGCTAGGTTTCAAATTAAATCAAAACTTCGACACGTTTTGTAAATGGGTAGAAAACATTAAATTCTGGCATTTCGCAGTAGCTATTGCATTTACATTTGTGCTTTCATGCATAGAATCAGTAAACTTAATGCACATCTTACCTAACGATCCATTTAATACGCTACGTATTTCTAATATTCTCTATTCGTTGGTAATGTTCGTTTTTCTATTTAGATATGCTAACTTTAGTTTTATTAAGAAATTTAAACCAAGAGAAACAACGTTTGGAATTTACTTAATTCATCAGTTATTGGTATTCTATTTATTACCATTAATATTTCAGCCTTTACAAATTCACGATAATCAAAAATCTGTCTATGTGCTGGTTGTCTTACAAGTTGTAAGGTTTTTGATTGTTTATCCAACTGCTTATTTTTTAGCCCGTTTAATTGCTTTGGCATCCAAGAAAATATCATGGATTATTGGCCAGTGATCAAGTATAACAAAAACTACTAGCCGATTATAGCAACTCATAATGTTGACTAATGGTCTGGTCGCAACATAAACAGTGTATTTTGCCTATTTATCTACCATCCCAGTAAGCATTAGCTTATTTAAACGTCTTTCCAGAGTTTTAAACCTAATAGATGATCTGTCCATAATTGGAAATTTAAAAAGACACTATCATCGGATCATTTTAGACGATGAAATCTGATACAAAAAAAAGAGTCCCGAATAAATTCAGGACTCTTTAACATTTATGTATGGGAAATATTACAATTTCCTAGCTACTTCTACTTGTTCGTAAGCTTCTACGATATCGCCAACTTCGATGTTGTTAAAGTTTTGAATGTTTAAACCACACTCGTAACCTTTATTCACTTCTTTCACATCATCTTTAAAGCGTTTCAATGATGCTAACTCGCCTGTGTAAACCACAACTCCATCTCTAACGATACGGATTTTGCTGTTACGGGTGATCTTACCATCCAATACCATACAACCTGCGATGGTACCCACTTTAGTGATTTTGAAAGTTTCGCGAATTTCAACGTTAGCCACAATTTTCTCTTCAAATTCTGGATCCAACATCCCTTCCATTGCCGATTTGATCTCGTTGATCGCATCGTAAATGATCGAATATAAGCGGATATCGATTTGTTCAGCTTCAGCTAACTTACGTGCGCCTGTAGATGGACGAACCTGGAAACCGATAATGATCGCATCAGAAGCAGAAGCTAACAATACATCAGATTCTGAAATCTGACCAACACCTTTACTAATGATGTTGATTTGGATTTGCTCAGTCGATAGTTTCAACAATGAATCGGCTAATGCCTCGATCGAACCATCCACATCACCTTTAACAATGATGTTAAGCTCTTTAAAGTTACCAATCGCTAAACGACGACCGATCTCATCCAGGGTAATGTGTTTCTGTGTACGTAAACCTTGCTCACGTTGCAACTGCATCCGTTTGTTTGCAATATCACGTGCTTCAGTTTCACTTTCTAAAGCGTTGAAACGATCACCCGCTGTAGGTGCGCCTTGCATACCCAGAACCTGTACTGGTTGCGATGGGCCTGCAGATTCTACCTTCATACCACGTTCGTTGGTTAACGCTTTTACACGTCCGCTGTAACTACCTGCTAAAATTGGATCTCCAACTCTTAACGTACCAGCCTGAACCAATACCGTAGTTACAATACCACGACCTTTATCTAATGCTGATTCAATTACCGACCCTGTTGCTCTCTTATTCGGATTAGCTTTAAGTTCTAATAATTCAGCTTCTAATAATACTTTATCTAAAAGTAAATCAACATTTAAACCGCTTTTGCTTGAGATTTCTTGTGATTGATATTTACCACCCCAATCCTCAACCAAAATGTTCATTACTGATAACTGCTCACGAACTTTATCTGCATTTGCACCTGGTTTATCCACTTTTGTGAAAGCAAATACCAATGGAACGCCTGCCGCTTGTGCGTGGTTAATTGCCTCTTTTGTTTGAGGCATCACTGCATCATCCGCAGCAATAACGATAATAGCGATATCTGCAACTTTAGCACCACGGGCACGCATCGCTGTAAAGGCCTCGTGACCAGGCGTATCTAAGAAAGTTACTTTTTTACCTGAAGGCGTAGTTACCATGTAAGCACCAATGTGCTGCGTGATACCACCTGCCTCACCAGCAACCACATTTGCTTTACGGATATAATCCAGCAATGAAGTTTTACCGTGATCGACGTGACCCATAATTGTAACAACCGGGGCTCTTTCGATTAAGTCTGCTTCGTTATCAACTTCTTCAATTACGTTTTCCTCGTCTTCATCTGGTTTAACGAATTGGATTTCGTAACCAAACTCATCAGCAACGATGGTTAAAGTTTCAGCATCTAAACGTTGATTGATTGATACGAACATACCAAGACTCATACAAGTACCAATAATTTTGGTTACCTGAACATCCATCATGCTCGCCAACTCATTCGCCGTAACAAACTCTGTTACCTTTAATATCTTCGATTGAGATTCAAGCTCATTTGCTGCCTCTTCTGCATTGTAAGCTACATCATCACGTTTCTGACGACGTAATTTAGCACGTTGAGCAAATTTACCAGACTTACCAGCTCCACTTAAACGAGCAAGTGTTGCTTTAATTTGATCTTGAATTTCTTTCTCAGTAGGTTCTTCTTTAGGTCCGCTTGGTGTAGCATTTCTATTTTGGAAACCTGGTCTGTTGTTATTTCTATTTCCTTGATAAGGAGTTCCGCCTTGTCCGGCTGGTCGGTTACCTTGATAAGGTGTACCACCCCCTGGCCTGTTACCTTGATAAGGTTGACGTGGTTGCCCTGGTGCACCACCCTGACCCTGGCCTGCAGGGTTCTGCCCTTGTTGACCTTGACCACCATGTTGACCTGGCTGACCTGGAGCTCCAGGAGTTTTTTTACGTTTACGTTTACGTTTTGCAGCTTCACTATCGCTAGATGATGCTACAGGACCATTTCTTCTATCTGGAGTAGTTGGTAAAACAATTTTACCAATAATATTAGGACCAGTTAATTTAACAGTACGTGCTTTTATAACTTCAGGCTCATTACTTACCGGTTTAACCTCAGCAGGTTTTTCTTCCGCTTTAGGTTGTTCAACTGGTTTAGCTGGCTCTGGTGTTTTAACTTCTGGAGTAACTGGAGCTGATGGAGCAGGCTGAGCTACCGGAGCTTCTCCAGCAGGCAGGTCCTTTTTAACCTCTACAGGTTTTTCTTCTGCTTTTGGTTGCTCAACTGGCTTAGCTGGCTCCTCTACTTTAGCTGCTGGTGCAGGTGGAGCAACAGGTGCCTCTTCCTTTTTAGAAGGACGCGTTTTCGAGTTAAGATCATTTAAATCGATCTTTCCTACAATTTTCACACCTGGTAAACCGGTTTCTTCTGCTTTATCTTCAGCCTTAGTTTCTTTTACTGGTTCTGCTGCCGCAGGAGCAGGAGTTTCTGCCTGAGGTGCTGGTGTTTCAGCAACCTTAGGTTTCTCTGCCGGAGGATTAAATGACTGAGCATTCTTAATCAGAATCTCATCGCTTTTTTCAAAGTCGGTATTTTTCTTCGGCGCTTCTACTGGCTTTTCAGTCTCAGGCTCGTCACGACGTATTTTACCAATCACTATTTGTTTGGCTTCTTCTCTTACGATCTTATCTCCCTGATACTCTTTTAATAAGGCATTATACATGTCTCCCGTAAGTTTAAACATAGGGCTTTTCTCGGCAGAGAATCCCTTTTTGTTTAAAAACTCAACGGCCGTACCCATGCCTATATTAAGTTCTTTAATAGCTTTAATTAAAATGATTGGTTTGTCGTCTGACATTTAGCTCCTGTTATTTTTTCTTAATAATACAAAAGTAGTGTTTATTTGGCAATTACACCACTTATTCAAATTCTGACTGTAAAATCTGAACCACTTCTTTAATGGTTTCTTCTTCTAAGTCGGTGCGTTTTACCAAATCTTCTACTGTTAGTGCTAACACACTTTTAGCAGTATCGCAACCGATAGCCTTTAATTCATCAATGATCCAGCTGTCAATCTCATCTGAGAATTCTTCTAGATCCACATCCTCGTCAGTTTCTTCACCAGCTTCGCGATACACATCAATTTCGTAACCGGTTAATTTACCAGCCAGTTTAATGTTATGTCCGCCACGTCCGATTGCCAATGAAACCTGATCTGGTTTTAAGTAAACCGATGCATGTTTAGTTTCATCATCCAATTTAATGGAAGTGATTTTTGCCGGGCTTAAAGCACGGGTAATGTATAATGAAATGTTATTTGTGAAGTTAATCACATCAATATTTTCGTTTTTCAATTCGCGTACGATACCATGGATACGGGATCCTTTCATACCTACGCAAGCACCTACCGGATCAATACGATCATCGTAAGATTCTACAGCAACTTTAGCACGTTCTCCTGGTTCACGAACAATTTTTTTAACCGTAATTAAACCGTCGAAAATCTCTGGAACTTCCAGTTCGAACAAACGTTGCAAAAATTCTGGTGCTGTTCTCGAAATGATAATTTTTGGATTTGCGTTGATCATTTCCACTTTTGAGATTACCGCTCTTACAGAATCACCTTTTTTGAAATAATCTGCAGGAATCTGCTCTGTTTTAGGCATTAAAAGTTCATTACCTTCATCATCTAAAACCAAAGTTTCTTTTTTCCAAACCTGATAAACCTCGCCGGTGATAATTTCACCTACACGATCTTTATATTTTTTGAAGATTTCGTCTTTCTCTAACTCCAATACTTTAGAAACCAAAGTTTGACGGGCAGCTAAAATCGCTCTGCGACCAAAACTCTCTAAAGTAATTTGCTCGATATAATCATCACCAACCTCTAAAGTACTGTCTAATTTAGAAACCTCTGCAAGTTCAATCTCCAGATCGTCATCTTCAGAAAACCCATCCTCCATTACCTTTCTCGTTCTCCAGATTTCCAAATCCCCGTTGTCCGGATTCACAATTACGTCACAGTTTTCGTCTGTTCCGTATTTTTTACGCAACATACTACGGAAAACTTCTTCCAACACACTAATCACCGTAGGGCGATCTATATTTTTAAAATCCTTAAACTCCTGAAAAGAGTCGATCAAATTAATTGTTGTAGTACTCATTTTTATTTAAATGAAATTAACACACTTGTTTCTAATATATCATTAAACGGCACTTCTGTTTCTACGGTAGCCGCTTTTTTCCCTTTTTCTTTAACCGATTCTTCAATGATTAGGTTATTTTCTGTAACCGATAAAAGCTTTCCTTCTTTTTTAAGTCCACCGTTTAATTTAATACTTAAAGTGCGTCCAATATTTTTAACATATTGGCGATTTAACTTCAAAGGCTCGCCAACACCTGGCGAAGAAACTTCTAAATTATAAGCTTGCTCGATTACGTTTTCTTCTTCTAAATGAAAACCAACATGCCTGCTTATGGCTACACAATCCTGTATGCTAATACCTTCGTCACCATCAACATGAATAATTAATTTATTGTTTGGCAACATTTTCACCTCAACCAAAAAAAGCTCTGGCCGATCTGCAATTTTTTCCTCTACAAGGGCTGCAACTCTCTTTTCTACCTGCATATTTTAACCTGATTTCATAGAAAAAGGGGACACGGTCCCCTTCTCTTTTCTTCGATTACGATGCAAATGTAAGAAAATTATATGTAAAATCAAACACTGCGTTTAATTATTCTGCTGATTCTTACCGCTTAAGTAGTTCTTTTTGTGGTTGTAGATTATAATTGGCCTTGCCAGTAATTAATTTTCCAGCATTGCCAAATTTTACATCAATATAACTCTCTACAATGTAGGCGCTACCTTTGGTAAAAGGCTCCCCGGGTATAAAAACAAGGGAGTCTCCTGCGAATTTAAATTTCCCCGAGACCAGAATATCATCTTGTAAACTATCCAATTCTTCAGCTTGTTTGAACACAGATACCAACTTATTCGAATCGGCATCATTTAAATATGCATTTCTGACCTGCAGGAGGCTTGTCTCATCAAAATTTTTAATTATAATTGACGTACTATCCCTAGAAAACTTAATTGATGGTTTGTTGTTTGTACCAGAACATGAAACAATAAATAATGTTGTTACAACAGTAGCCAAAAATTTAAATAAGCTTTTAAACATTCACAAAATTAAACATTATGAGATTAATTATCGAAATCCTTTTGATGGGATTGGCCTTTTTTATCGGGGCAAAACTGGTGCCTGGGGTTGAGGTATCTGGCTACACAAGTGCGCTTATTGCCGCAATTTTAATAGCTCTGGCAAACGCTACCATTGGTTTTATCTTGAGATTACTAACCTTCCCGATCAACTTTTTAACCTTGGGCTTAGTCTCTTTTATCATTACCGTATTGATGATTCTTTTGGTAGATAGTATGATGACGTCTTTCAACACTTCAGGTTTCCTAGCAGCTGCTTTCTTAGCTATCATTGTTGCATTAATTAAAGCTATTTTCGGCGCAGTAGCAGGAGATAAAGATTAATACCTAGTTTTGAGTCTGTAGTCTTCAGTCGATTTAGACTAAAGACTATAGACTTCGGACTTAGGACTATCTAATTACTTCCCTTGAAATCACCATTTTCTGAATTTCTGAAGTCCCTTCGTAAATCTGGGTAATTTTAGCATCACGCATTAAACGTTCTACGTGATATTCTTTTACAAAACCGTATCCACCATGAACCTGTACCGCTTCAATGGTTACATCCATAGCAACTTTAGAAGCAAATAATTTCGCCATAGAACCTGCCTGCGTGTAAGGCAAACCTTGATCTTTAAGCCACGCCGCTTTATAAACCAGCAATCTTGCGGCTTCAATCTGAGTAGCCATATCTGCTAATTTAAAAGCAATAGCTTGATGTTCTGAAATTGGTTTACCGAAAGATTTACGTTCTTTTGAATATTGAGTAGCCAATTCAAAAGCACCTTGCGCAATACCTAAAGCTTGCGCCGCAATACCAATTCTTCCGCCTTCCAAGGTTTTCATCGCGAACTTGAAACCAAATCCATCTTCCCCTATCCTGTTATCTTTGGGTACTTTAACATCGTTGAACATTAAAGAATGAGTATCCGATCCACGAATCCCCAGTTTATTTTCCTTTGGACCAATTGTAAATCCCTCCATTCCTTTTTCTACGATAAAAGCATTGATTCCTTTATGCCGTAATTCGGGATGGGTTTGCGCAATAACTAGATATGTTGATGCAGTACCACCGTTAGTAATCCAGTTTTTGGTTCCGTTTAACAAGTAATAATCGCCTTTATCTTCGGCAGTTGTTCTTTGAGAGGTAGCATCAGATCCGGCCTCGGGCTCTGATAAACAGAAAGCGCCGATTTTTTCTCCTGCAGCCAAAGGCTTCAAATATTTTTCCTTTTGTTCTTCATTTGCATATGCCTCCAAACCGTAACAAACCAACGAATTGTTTACAGAAACCACTACAGATGCAGAAGCATCAATCTTCGAAAGCTCTTCCATCACCAACACATAAGAGATGGCATCAAGTCCGCTTCCGTTATATTTTTCACTCACCATCATCCCTAAAAAACCAAGTTCTCCTAGTTTTTTAACTTGTTCGGCAGGAAATTTTTGATGTTCATCTCTTTCGATTACACCAGGCTTCAATTCTTGCTGCGCAAAATCGCGGGCTGCCTGCTGGATCATTAACTGTTCTTCACTTAATTCGAAATGCATAACATTTATGTATAAAAGGTTAGTAAACAAATGTAACATTTCAAATTAGAATTACTATGGCTGCATAGTAATATTTTTAACAATTTACATCTGCCGGGTTTTGCGTTAAGGATGGAAGCGGCATCCCCCGATTTTTCATCGGGGATACAGCGGACAGCGTGTAAAAACGCCCAAATAATTTATTTGATTTTGGCTTTCTTACTTAAAACAATAAATAAACTAATGCTTCCAAGAAAAAGAATAAGTAGAACCTGCGAAGAGTGAATAATGGTTGCATAAGCTAAGCCATCTTTAAATGATATGCCGTATAATACTAATGCTTGGGCAACAACCCAATGAAAAACGCCGATTCCACCCTGCACCGGTGCGGCCATGGCAAACCCCGAAAATACAACTGCTGTAAAGGCGGCGTCAAAATACAACCCGGATGTAGATGGAATAGCCGAGAATGCAAAATACATAGACAATAAGTAAAACGTCCAAATACCAAGCGTGTAAACCAGGAACAAATCTTTTTGCTTCAATTTTTTGTACGAACCGAAGCCTTGGCGAAGATTTACAAAAATCCGCAGCAGCTTTTTGCTAAACTTTTGCCGAAGAAAATAGATGGAAATAAAAACAACACCAACCAATAAAATGGCTATGCCTATAAGCCAAAGAAAACTTATACTTGAAATTTTATTAAGAAGATTGAGGTAAATGGTATGGTATAAAAATCCGGAAACCAGATCATATTGAAATA
This sequence comes from Pedobacter sp. AC163, assembly GCF_979258665.1. Classification (NCBI taxonomy): domain Bacteria; kingdom Pseudomonadati; phylum Bacteroidota; class Sphingobacteriia; order Sphingobacteriales; family Sphingobacteriaceae; genus Pedobacter; species Pedobacter sp. AC163. Next base: position 2,643,924 of record NZ_OZ409872.1, read on the forward strand.
TGACCATAACTGCAGCTGTGAGCAGAAGCACAAGTACATCGAAAAGCCGCTCGGTTATTACTGTGCCTACTGAAGCAAACATGGGCACACTTTCTACTTTTTGCATCACCGAACAACGCCCGATTTCACCGAAACGAGGCAAGGCTAAATTAGCCAAATAACCAATAATTACAGCGTGATAGGTGTTCCAAAATGTAACATTGAACTGGATGGATTTATAGAGCATTTGCCACCTTAAGGCTCTTAAAACATGTGCTATTAAAACAGAAATAGCAGAGGTAGCAACCCAAAAATAGTTTGCTGTTTTAATCTCCAACCATATTCTCGCTAAATCCTGACCGCGAAATGCTAAGTACAAAACACCCATTCCTATTAAAAACAGGATGATATACTTAAGCGCTGTTTTTAGGTCAAATGTCACAAAGTTATTTTAGCAAATGGTTGTTATCATCAGGAAATACAAGTATCGGATTATATTTTTTAGCCTCTTCAATTGGGAGAGCGCCATAAGACATTATGATTAGTACATCACCTAATTGGGCCAAACGAGCTGTTGCACCGTTTAAACAAATGGTTCCGGTACCGCGTTCGCCTTTTATTACGTAAGTTTCAAATCGAGCTCCGTTATTATTATTTACAATCTGCACCTTTTCATTGGCAATAATGTTAGCTGCATCCATTAAATCTTCATCAATCGTAATACTACCAACGTAATTTAATTCGGCCTGCGTTACTTTAACACGGTGTATTTTCGATTTTAATATTGTGATAATCATTTGGCAAAGTTAGTAATCAGTTTGGAGTTTTTAGGTACAAGTCTGGAGTTTCAAATCCTTGAATCCAAAAATGAATTTAAAATTAGAAAGTCAAAGAACATCATCCAATGTTATAGACTCAGTTACTCTTACTTATACACCTTCCCTTATTTGATTATCATATTATCGATTAGCCTTGTTGTACCTACTTTGGCGGCCACCAATGCAACAAGGTTCGTTTCGTTTTTCAATTTTGCCGGTTCTAACGTATCGCCATTCGCAATGGTAAAATAATCTAATTCGACCCCATTAAGGTTTTGATAAAATAATTTCGCCCTATTTTCGAGTTCCATTAACGAAAGCTTTTCAAAATTATCGATCACAAATTGCAACGATTTACTCAACACTAAAGAATTTTCACGATCGATAGCCGTTAAGTGGATATTGCGGCTACTCATGGCAAGCCCGTCCTCTTCGCGAATGATCGGGCAAGTGATGAGAGTAATGGGTAAATTGAAATGAGCCACCATATTTTTGATCATGAGCACTTGTTGAAAATCTTTTTGCCCGAACATGGCTACATCGGGTTCAACAGCATCAAAAAGTTTCTTCACAATTTGAGTTACGCCTTGATAGTGACCTTTTCTAAAAGCACCCTCTAATAAAAACTCTGCATTCCCTAAATCAATATGCCAGTTTTCATCAGCACCTTGCGGATACATTTCTTCTACGTTGGGCATAAAAACACCATGGCAACCCGCCTGGTTCAACATAGCTAAATCATGTTCTATGGGGCGAGGATATTTCTCTAAATCCTTTGGATCAGTAAATTGGGTAGGGTTTACAAAAATGCTACAGATAATGATGTCGGCATTTTCTTTGGCTAAATCAATTAAAGAAATATGGCCATTGTGCAAAGCACCCATTGTAGGCACAAGTGCTATTTTTTTACCCGATGCTTTTAAAGGATTTAAGAAAGCCTTAAGCGCTGATTTGGTTTTAAATATTTCCAATTGGACAATCTAAGTTAAAGCAGTAAAGGTGTAAAATAATCTAAACGAAACCAAACAAATGCTTGCCTATATTGATAAATAGTATTATTATGCTTACCTTTGCAGCTCATTATCTTTTATTTAACTTAATATTTTCTTAGAATATGGAGATGGCAAAAACGAAGCTGCTGATTGTTACACACGAGATGTCGCCTTTCCTCGAGCTTACTAAAATTTCTGAAATCACACGTCAATTACCACAGGCGATGCAAGAAAAAGGATTCGAAATCCGCATCTTGATGCCAAAGTTCGGTAACATCAACGAAAGAAGAAATCGTTTACACGAAGTAATCCGCTTATCGGGAATGAACATCATTATTGATGACAACGATAACCCCTTAATTATTAAAGTAGCATCCATCCCAGCTGCACGCATGCAGGTTTATTTCTTAGACAACGAAGAGTATTTCCAACGCAAACAAGTATTTAGAGATGCAAGTGGAAAATTCTTTGACGACAATGATGAACGTACAATTTTCTTTTGCAAAGGCGCTTTAGAAACCGTTAAAAAATTAGGTTGGGCTCCTGATATCGTTCATTGCCACGGCTGGATGAGTTCTTTAGTTCCTGCTTACATTAAAACTACTTACAAAAACGACCCAACGTTTAAAAATTCTAAAGTTGTTTACTCGGTTTATGAGGATTCATTTGAAGAAAAATTGAACGCTAATTTTGCTAAGAAAGCAGTAATGGCTAACATGACTGACGAGGATACAAAAGCTTTCTTACCTTCTGATTGTAATAGCATGCACATCGGGGCTATAACTCACTCTGATGCAGTAGTATTAGCAGATGAAAACTTAGATGCAGCTGTGTTAAAATTTGTTAAAGATTCTAATAAGCCAACATTAGCTTTTAACTTAACCGAGAATTTTGAAAACTTCTATAATTTTTATGAAGAAATTTCAAATGACGAATTGGTTTCTCTTGCTTAATTAAGGTATTATTATTATTTAAATATGAAATTTACAAAACAAGACTTATTAACCCTGTTGATAGGTCTTTTTCTTTTTGCATCGTGTAAAAACCCTGATGGTGTGGGTTTAGATGTGGATCCTAGCACTGCTATTACAGGAACATTGGTCAATAATGAGCCGATCAAATCGCAAACTATTAAAGAAGGCGATGTGAATACATCAGGCTTAACGGGCTATCCCTTAGGATACATGGTTGATCCTATTTTTGGCAAGACGGAATCTAGTGTTGCAATGACTGTTGTTCCTGATGTTTTGAGTAAAGATTTTGGAACAACACCAGTATTAGATTCTGCAATCTTGGTGTTAAACCTTGGAAGCCAGTTTTACGGAGATACAGCAACTACTAAATATAGTATTGATGTTTATCAGTTAACTAATAAAATCACTAAATACAAGAGTTCGGATGTGCAGGCACATAATGCTCAATTGTTAGGTAATTTTAACAGTAAAATTTTTCCAAAAACAAAAATCAAAGTATTTGATATTATTGCAGGAAAGGCAGATACTTTAAAAACTGTACCCGCACAAATCAGGATTAAACTGGATAAAGATTTTATACAATCTACGATCTTGAACCTGGCTTCTGCTGCAACATCAACTGAAGCTAAGTTTGTAGACTATTTCAAAGGTTTATATGCTGAGGTAAACAAACAAAACACTACAGGTTCTGGTGGCGTAGCTTTTTTAAACTTTGCAAGCACAAGTTCGTATCTGCAATTGGTTTATAAAAAAACAAATACCTCAAATGGCAAAGATACAGTATCCGTGAATTTCCCTTTAGCGGCAACTAACGCCGCAGCTAATATCAAACATGATTATACCGGTACTGATGTAGCTACACAATTGCTTCCGGCAAATGCAAATACGCAGTACAACGTGACTTACCTACAAGGTTTAGCGGGCTTAAAAACGAAGATTTCTTTCCCAACACTTGCTAACTTTACCAATACTTATGGCAAAGCGCTGGTAAATAAAGCAGAGTTGGTTATTGATTTAAGCGCTGGTACTTTTGCCAATCCATTTGCACCTGCGCAACGGCTTTCACTTTACCGTTGGGATATTGCAGAGCAACCTACATTTTTACCAGATAATAATCCTAATGATCCCCGCTCATCTATTACCGGGCCTTACTTTGATGGATATTTTGATTCATTAAAAAATAGATATGTGTTTATTGTAACATCATATGTGCAAGATCTTATCGATAAAAAATTAACTGATTACGGTACATTCTTGGCGCCAACATCATTGGTAACACCTACATCACCAACAAATGCCTATGTTTTGCCCGATGTTACATCAGCAGGCAGAGCGGTAATTGGATCTGCAGGAAACGCCACTAATAAAATCAAACTCAATATTTATTATACCAAAATAAATTAAGAAATTCAAATTATTCTTGAAGCCTTGACCATTATCATGGTCAAGGCTTTTTTTTTGCGATGTAAATTTTTGTTTACAATACAAAACAAACGTTTGTTTTGTATATTCGTCCGATTAATTATATCTCAAATTTTTATGTGTGGAATAGTAGGATACATAGGCTATAGGGAAGCTTGGCCAATAGTACTTAAAGGATTAAAAAGACTAGAATATCGCGGTTACGATAGCGCAGGTATTGCCCTGATGAATGAAGGTGGTCAGCATATTTATAAAAAAGCAGGAAAAGTAGCCGTACTTGAAGAGTTTGCTGAAAGTCAGGATCGTTCTGGATCCATTGGTATGGGCCATACCAGATGGGCAACCCACGGCGTTCCCTCTGATCGTAATTCTCATCCACATACGTCAAACAACCAGAAATTATCTATTATCCACAATGGCATTATTGAGAACTATGCTACTTTGAAAGAAGAACTAGTTGCCCGTGGACATGAGTTTAATAGTGATACTGATACAGAAGTACTGATTCACCTGATTGAAGAAATTCAAAAAATTGAGCAGATTGATTTGTTGGAAGCTGTACGTTTGGCTTTGCATGAAGTAAGTGGCGCTTACGCTATTGTAATCATGGATAAAGAGAATCCAGACCGCTTAATCGCAGCTAGAAAAGGAAGCCCGATGGTAATCGGTGTAGGTAAAGGTGAATATTTTATTGCTTCTGATGCTACTCCAATCATAGAATATACAAAAAATGTTATCTACCTGAAGGATAACGAAATTGCTTTGATCACTAAAAATGATCTTTTAGTTAAGCAATTGGACAATGTAGTACAAACGCCTCTTATTCAAGAGTTAGAGCTTAAGTTAGAAATGCTTGAAAAAGGCGGCTTTGACCATTTCATGCTAAAAGAAATATACGAGCAACCTAGATCTATTAAAGATTGTATGCGTGGGCGTATTTATCCGGAAGAAGGAAAGGTTCAATTAGGCGGGATAAAAGAATTTGCGGAGAAATTAAAAAATATAGACCGAATCATCATCGTAGCATGTGGTACTTCTTGGCATGCTGGTTTGGTTGGGGAATATTTGATTGAAGAATACGCCCGGATCCCTGTTGAAGTTGAATATGCTTCCGAATTTAGGTATCGCAACCCAATCATTTCGGAGAAAGATGTAGTAATTGCCATTTCGCAATCTGGCGAAACAGCAGATACCATGGCAGCCATTGAAATGGCTAAAGAACGTGGAGCTACTATTTTCGGTATTTGCAATGTTGCCGGAGCCTCAATTCCAAGACTATCACATGCTGGTGTTTATACTCACGCCGGACCAGAGATTGGTGTAGCATCAACTAAAGCTTTTACGGCCCAGGTTACTGTACTTACGCTGATGGCTTTTTACATGGCGCAACAGAAAGGCACAATTACCACTTCGAAAATGATCGAGCTACTTACCGAGCTTGATAATATTCCAGAGAAAATCCAAAAAGCCCTTGAATCTAACGATATTATCAAACAAGTGGCGGAAAAAATAAAAGACTCTACTAATTGTCTATTTTTAGGCAGAGGAAGTGGTTTCCCCGTTGCATTAGAAGGTGCGTTAAAGCTTAAAGAAATTTCTTACATCCATGCAGAAGGTTATCCTGCTGCCGAAATGAAGCACGGCCCAATCGCTTTAATAGATGAGGAGATGCCCGTAGTATTTATTGCAACACAAAATTCATCATACGAGAAGGTAATCAGCAATATTCAGGAGGTTAAAGCCAGGAAAGGAAAAGTAATTGCAATAGTAACCGAAGGTGATACTGAAGTAAAGAAAATGGCAGATTATTGTATCGAAATTCCTGATGCGAATGAAGCTTTCTTACCTTTATTGGCCACTATACCTTTACAACTATTATCCTATCATATCGCGGTAATGAGAGGCTGTAACGTAGATCAGCCAAGAAATCTGGCAAAATCAGTTACAGTAGAATAAAATCATTAGACCTGTTCATGAAAACTGAGCAGGTCTAATCATAAAGTTTCTCATATTTCAAGACCTCTTTATTATCCCATTTAATCGTCAAACTTCTATTGTCTAGCTGTACAATCCTACCTTGCCTTTTTAATTTGGGGTGAGCAATAATAATCATGCTATCCCGAATTTCATATTTCGCTAGTTCACTATCTGGATCTACATCATAATAATATTTTTCCCTAATTTCAAATGTATGCTGATTTCTGGAAGAGGATACTGTTTTCCACCTGCCATATATTTTGAAAGGCTTCAAATTTTCAGAAGGGTTTTCTTTGTAGTAACACTTCAGGATGAAGAAAACTCAGTGCTTTTTGATCAATTACAGGCTGTGCACATTCTGCCTTCTAAAAAACAAACAGCACTGCCGTGGCAATATGAATTCGTTTTGCCTTAGCTGGAAAAACAACACTCCAAAAAAATGGGAAAGCAAACAGACCAACAAAATCTGATAGCTTTCCCATAAAGGTATTGTTAAAAGTATATTTGAGATAATAATCGTAATAATTAAAAGTGAAATTGATACAAAAAGCGGATGTACCAATTTACTTTTATTATCCATAAAAAGCTTTAAAAGGGTAAGTCTCCATTTTCATCTGAGGGACCAATGGTAAACTCATCCTGAATCTTAGACTCTGTACTTTGCGGCACGGCGGCAGTAGGACTTTGCTCAAAGTCACTTTTTCGGCCTAACATTGTAAAATTTTCCGCAACAATCTCGGTAACATATTTCTTTACCTTCTCTTTGTCTTCAAAAGAACGTGTTCTGAGTTTCCCTTCAATATAAACCAATTTTCCTTTTTGAAGATATTTTGATGCCACCTCTGCAAGGCCACGCCACAATACAATATTATGCCATTCGGTTTGTTCAACTCTTTTCCCATCCTTGTTATAGGTTTCTGATGTAGCCAAAGGAAAACTGGCTACAGTTACACCGCCATCTAAATGACGTACTTCCGGGTCTTTGCCTAAGTGGCCTACTAAAATAACTTTGTTGATGCCAGACATAAATATTTTGGTTAGTTTTTTTTTATAAATAATAAAATCGCCTCAATGGTTAGTTACTCCATTCATTTCTCCAGAAGATATTCTTTTATAAAATCATGAATAACTTTCGGTTGTGGCAGATCATCCAATTCACTTAAGGAAACCCAATTAAGTTCCTTTTGTTTACTAAAGTTAAATATATAATTTTTTAAAGCAAAAAAACGTAAATGGATAATTTGGTGTGTTAATATATGTTTTTTCGTAGCGATAAATGATACCTCAGCTCCTGATCCAAATGTAGATTTTAGTTTTTCTTCGAAAGAAATGTCTGTCCAAGGGATCTGCTCCTCCATGTCGATGCTGGGAAAATCATACAAATGCTGCCATATATCACCAGCCTGACGTTCTCTGACCAAAATCTTATCATTTGATTGGCAAATAAAATACTCTAAAAAACGATGTTTTTGGGTCGCCTTTTTAATTTTAACAGGTAAAGCATTAACCAGGTTATTTTTTAGCGCATAGCAACTTTGATTTAATGGGCAAACATTACAATTTGGAGATTTCGGCTTGCATTGTATTGCCCCAAATTCCATAATGGCCTGGTTGTACAAAGCAGGATCTTCCTGATACAATAACTCATTGGCCAAAGCAAAAAATGTCTTCTTCCCTGCCGGAGAATTAATCGCTGTACTGATGCCAAAATACCGGGCAAGTACCCTAAATACATTTCCATCAACAACTGCCCTTGCTTCTCCAGATGAAAATGAGGAGATTGCTGCTGCCGTGTACTCACCAATCCCTTTTAACTTTAATAGGTCATCATGCAGGCTTGGGAAGATTCCATTGAAATTATTGACTACAATTTGCGCACTTGCATGCATGTTTCTCCCTCTGGAGTAGTAACCTAATCCTTGCCAAAGCTTCAAAACTTTTGTTTCTGTAGCAGCTGCAAAGTCTTGGACAGTTGGGAAGTTTTCTAAGAATTTATTGAAATATGGTAAGCCTTGTTCAACACGGGTTTGCTGTAGTATAATCTCTGATAACCAGATGGTATAGGCATCTTTTGTATGCCGCCAAGGCAAATCTCTTTTGTTTGATTGATACCAATTTATCAATTCATTTTGGAATGTCATTACTGCAAATTACGGTGTAATTATCGGTTAAAAAAAAAACTTGCAATCGAGTGATAACTTAACTGATAAAAAAATCATCTTTTATTTCCCTATCTCATTAAAAAGCAATACTTTTGCAACCCCAAAACAGTAGTAATATAAAACACAATATATATAAATAAGTAAATATGACTAAGGCAGATATTATTTCAGAAATATCAACAAAAACCGGAATTGAGAAGGTTGATGTACAGGAAACAGTTGAGGCATTTTTCAAGGTTATCAAAACGAGTATGATTGGCGGTGAAAATGTTTATGTAAGAGGCTTCGGAAGCTTTGTTGTTAAAAAGAGAGCGCAAAAAACTGCTAGAAACATCTCTAAAAACACTGCAATAATTATCCCAGAACACTTTGTACCTAGCTTTAAACCAGCAAAAGTTTTTGTTGATAAAGTGAAAAGCAACTCGAAAAAAATTAGTGTAGAAGCCTAAGTCTTAATTTATGAATAGCAGCATAAGATCAAAACAAATCATCATTATTGGAGCAGTTTTATTGCTTGTTGCTTTTTTATTTACCAGAGACATTAAAGGTTTAGTTAAACCAACTGAAGAGAACGGAAAAATGCCTGCAAGCGGCCAGATGGCTGGAGCAGAAAGTTCTTCTACTTCATCTGCACTTAGCATCGAAACTTCTTCTACAGCTGCAAAGAATGTACTAAACAAAAATTTAGCTACTGATATTACCGCATTAGAAAACAGTTACAAAGGCGCTAAAGGAACAGAGAAACTTGATTTCGCAAAACAATTGGCTCAGAAATGGGATGATGTTGAGCAAATCACACCATCAGCACTTTATTTAGAAGTTGTTGCACAAGGCGAACCATCAACTAAAACGTGGTTAGCAGCAGGAAATCAATTTATAAAGGCTTTTGAAAGTACACAAGATAGCTTGGCACAACCAGCATTACTGCAAAAGGCCAATATATCTTACAAAAAAGCATTAGAAACAGATTCTACGAATATAGAAGCAAAAACAGGTTTAGGTGTTACAATAGTAAACGGTTTGGGCGCACCAATGCAAGGTATTGCAATGCTGCTTGAAGTGGTTGCTAAAGAGCCTAAAAATGTTAAGGCCAATATGAACTTAGGAATCTTTTCTATTAAATCAGGTCAGTTTGATAAAGCGATACCACGTTTTAAAACGGTTATTGCAACATCACCAACACCTGAAGCTTACTTTTACTTAGGTACAGCCTTAGAAAATTTAGGCAGAAACAAAGAAGCAGTTGATGCTTACTTAGACAGCAAAAAATTAGCAGCTAACCCAACTCTATCATCATTCATTGATAAGAAAGTGGCTGAACTAAAGAATAAAAATTAATTAACGGATTAATAAAAACATTTAAAACTTAAAACTATGCCAAGCGGTAAAAAAAGAAAAAGACATAAAATGGCTACCCACAAACGTAAAAAACGTTTAAGAAAAAACAGACATAAGAAAAAATAGTTTCTTATTTTGATCAAGCCCTTTAAACCTCATAGTGTAAACTGTGAGGTTTAAAGTATTTATGTGATTTTTTTCTCATGATCAAGGCTAAATCAAAGTTTCTTTCACGTTTACTATCCATTTGTTAATAGGCGAAAGCCTTAAATCTGTAGCTGTTGGTAAAAGAATTAATTATCAATTCGACTCCTGCCGGAGTTACCATAGCGTTGATTGAAGACAAACAACTTGTTGAGCTTCACAAAGAACAAATCAATAATAACTACGCCGTAGGCGATATTTATTTGGGCCGCATTAAAAAAATTATGCCCGGCCTGAATGCTGCTTTCGTAGATGTGGGTTATGAAAAAGATGCTTTCTTGCATTATTTTGATTTGGGCCCTCAGGTGCAATCTTTAATTAAGCTAACTAAGATCAAGCGTAATGGCTCGGTTACAGGCACATTATTAGATAATTTAAAGCTAGAAGCCGATATAAACAAGGCAGGCAAAATTTCTGATGTGCTTTCTAAAAACATGCTCCTTCCGGTACAAATTGCAAAAGAGCCAATTTCTACTAAAGGACCGCGTTTGAGTTCCGACATTTCGATTGCCGGCAGGTATGTGGTACTGGTGCCATTCTCCAATACCATATCTGTATCAAAAAAAATTAAAAGTAATACCGAACGTAATCGTTTAAAAAAGATTATCGAGAGTATTAAGCCTCAAAATTTTGGGGTAATTATCAGAACCGTTTCTGAAGGCCGTGGAGTTGCCGAAATGCAAAAAGATCTTTTGGATTTGATTGCTAAATGGGAAAACTTTATAAAAAAGGTACCTTCAACAGAGCCCTCAAAGCGAGTTTGGGGCGAAATGGACAGATCTTCTACGTTAATTCGTGATATTCTGAATCCTGATTTTACAAACGTTTACGTAAGCACACCAGAGCTTTTCGACGATATTCGTTCTTATGTACATGATATTTCTCCAGAAATGGAAAAAATCGTGAAGCTTTATAAGCAGAAAGAACCTATGTTCGATCACTTTGGGATAGAAAAGCAAATTAAAAATGCTTTCGGAAAAACAGTAAACCTACCGGGTGGAGCCTACTTAGTTGTAGAACATACCGAAGCACTTCACGTAATAGATGTGAACAGTGGAAACCGTACTGCCAGTAAAGAAAATCAAGAGGAAAATGCTTTACAGGTAAACAAAGAGGCGGCTAAAGAAATTGCCCGTCAATTGCGCTTGCGTGATATGGGCGGCATTGTGGTAATCGATTTTATCGATATGCACAAGCCTACAAACCGTAAAATGCTATTCGATTATTTGCGTGAGCTGATGTTATTGGATAGAGCGAAACACACCATTTTACCTCCAAGTAAATTTGGTTTGGTTCAAATCACCAGACAACGTGTTCGTCCGGAGATGAATATTGTTACGGTAGAAAAATGTCCAGCCTGTGGAGGTACTGGAGAAATTAAGGCGAGTATCGTTTTAATGGATGATATTGAAAATAACCTAAATTATATTTTACGTGAACAGAATGAAAAAGGCGTAACCCTTTGCGTTCATCCTTACATAGAAGCATATATAACGAAAGGGATTTTTAATTTACAGCGACGTTGGTTCTTTAAATATGGCCAGTGGATCAAAGTAAAAGCTCAATCATCGTATTATCTAAACGAATTCCACTTTATCTCATCAAAAGATGAAGAGATAAAATTATAACTCAAAACATTTAATCAAAGCCTGAACTTTAAAAGTTCAGGCTTTTTTGTTTAAAAGTGATTTAGCTTTTGCGGGCTTTAACACTTAAATTCGTAAATCTAAAATCAAAAATCACTTGGCAAAAACTAAAACAGCATACTTCTGTCAGAGCTGCGGCTACGAATCGGCGAAATGGTTGGGTAAATGCCCTTCATGCAACCAATGGAATACCTTTGTAGAAGAAGTTATCGAAAAAAATACAACATCAGTACCCACCTGGAAAACCGAAACCAGCTCAAGAAAATTGAGTAAACCCAGCAAAGTTGATGAGATTGAATCATCCATTGAAAGAAGAATTGCAACTGGTGATAAGGAACTTGACCGCGTTTTAGGCGGTGGTTTGGTAGAAGGTTCATTGGTGCTTATCGGGGGAGAACCTGGAATAGGGAAATCTACTCTGATGCTGCAATTGGCACTGAACCTGAAAGGCAAAAAAATACTCTATATTTCTGGAGAGGAAAGTGAACAACAAATAAAAATGCGGGCAGAAAGAATTCAAGAAAGTCCGTCTGCTGATTGCTATATCCTAACAGAAACATCTACCCAAAATATTTTTAAACAAATAGAAATTTTGGAGCCAGAAATTTTAGTGGTAGACTCCATCCAAACCCTGCATTCTTCTCACATTGATTCTACTCCAGGAAGTGTATCGCAAGTGAGAGAATGTACTGCAGAGCTTTTACGCTTCGCGAAGGAAACTGGCGTTCCCGTATTTTTAATCGGCCATATTACGAAAGATGGTGCCATTGCCGGACCAAAAATACTCGAACACATGGTTGATACCGTATTGCAATTTGAGGGCGACAGGCATCATGTTTACCGCATCTTACGTTCGATCAAAAATCGTTTTGGAGCCGCAGCTGAACTCGGGATTTACGAAATGCAAGGAAGTGGTTTGAGAGAGGTTTCCAATCCATCAGAAATTCTTCTATCGCAACGAGATGAAGAGCTTAGTGGAATTGCCGTATCTGCAATGTTAGAAGGTGCCAGACCAATGTTGATAGAAACCCAAGCGCTGGTGAGTGCTGCCGCGTACGGAACCCCGCAAAGATCTGCAACTGGCTTTGACACCAAGAGGATGAACATGCTCTTAGCTGTACTTGAAAAACGTTGTGGTTTTAGGCTGAGTACGCAAGATGTATTCTTAAATATCGCTGGCGGAATTAGGGTTGAAGATCCTGCAATCGATTTGGCAGTTTTAATCGCCATCATTTCATCACAACAGGATATTCCAATATCATCTAAAAACTGTTTTGCCGCTGAGGTTGGTTTATCTGGTGAAATAAGAGCGGTAAATAGAATAGAACAACGAATAGCAGAAGCAGATAAATTGGGCTTTGAAACAATTTATATTTCTAAATACAATTTAAAAGGTATTGACATTGCTAAATATAACCTGGAAATTAAGGCAGTAAGCAAAATTGAGGAAGTTTTTGGAATGATATTCGGCTAAATGAACTGGAATTGTTGGGGAATATTTTCTACAAAATTATTTAGATAGTTGAGTTGTTTACCCATTTCCACAGTTGACATTTTTCTGGCACAGCGCCTCAAAAGTCATTAAATATTTGATTATCAACATGATAAGGAATACCTATTTATACATCGGCACTTTGGATTAACATTTGCCTAAGGTAGTATGTTGTACATCATGGGATGTGATCTATAACAATAGGGATGATTTTCCTCGTTAGTGAGAGCTAACGAGGATTTTTTTTGCTTTCGCTATTGAGAAAAATTTTAAATAACTTTGGTTCAGATAGGAAACTGCAACAAATCTTAAAAATTAAAATAATGAAAAAGATCATTTTAAGTCTTGGCTTCTGCTTATTTGCAGCAATCGGCTTTGCACAAACTGCATATACAGGTCAGAAATTTGGCGAAGAAGTTAAGCCTGGCGATGTGAAACCAGCGGCTAAAATGGAAGCTGCCATGGGAGACAAAAAAACTGCCGACATGAAGATTGAAGGTAAAGTTGTTGATGTTTGTAAGAAAAAAGGATGTTGGATGACTTTGCAAATGCCAAACGGCGATCCGATGAGGGTAACCTTTAAAGATTATGCATTCTTCATGCCGATGGATATTGTTGGCAAAAATGTTGTTCTGGATGGTATAGCAAAAAAGCAAACCATTTCGGTAGAAACGCTACGTCACTATGCTGAAGATGCTAAAAAATCGCCGGAAGAAGTTGCTAAAATTACTGACCCTAAAAAGGAATTAGCTTTTGAGGCTAAAGGTGTTGTAATCTTAGATAAATAAGAATAAAGATTAAGGAGCAAAGATTAAAGATCAAGCTTAACAAAAAAGCCTCGAAAATTTAAATTTTCGAGGCTTTTTTTATGCTTAATTAGATTTATAATACCCAGTTCCAACCAAATTCATCTGGCGCTAAGCCATACCGAATATCATTTAACTTCTTAGCTATTCCATTAGAAATATGCCTTGTTGATGGATCTGATAATTGGTAAGTTTCGTCTTTATAACCAATTACACCAACATGAGTAACAGTAGCGGCGGTACCTGCAGCAAAAGCTTCAGTTAAGGTACCATTTTTAATGCCTTCAATCACTTCTGCAACTGATACTCTACGCTCTTCAACTTCAATGCCTGCATCTTTAGCCAATTTAATAATTGTATCGCGTGTAACGCCATCCAATACGGTACTACGAATGGAAGGTGTAACTAACTTTCCATTGATTACAAAAATCAAATTTGCAGTGCCTGCTTCTTCAATATATTCGTGAGTTACCGAATCTGTCCAGATTAATTGATCAAACCCTTCTTTTTTGGCTTGCTCAAAAGGATAAAGTGAGCGGGCATAATTTCCAGCAGTTTTTGCAAATCCAACTCCACCTTCATCCGCACGGGTAAATTCCGTCTCAATTTTAACTTTTAAAGCAGAACTATAATAAGGGCCCGTAGGCGTTGTTAATAAGGCAAACTTGTAAGTATCTGATGCTCTCACGCCTAAATAAGGATCGGTAGCAAACATAACCGGACGAATATAAAGCGCATAATCTTCCTGATTTGGAACCCATTTCTCATCAACATTAATTAAGGCTGCTAATCCCTGCATAAAAATTTCTTCAGGAATAGTAGCCATAGACATTCTCGCTGCAGATTTATTAAAACGCTCAAAGTTTTTGTCGGCACGGAATACACTAATTTTTCCATCGGGTTGGCGATAAGCTTTCAAACCCTCAAAAATCGCCTGGCCATAATGAAGGGCAGAAATTGCAGGACTCATTGGAATAGGTCCGTAAGGAATAATTTGTAAATTTTTCCATTCGCCATCTTCGTAATCGGCGGTAAACATGTGGTCGGTAAAAACTTTACCGAATGGTAATTGAGAAAAATCTGTAACTGTCAAACGAGTTTGATCAGCTTTGGTGATTTTTATATCTAATGTCTCGGTCATAATTTAAATTTTGGGATGAGAGAATTTTGAATGATTGAATGATTTGCGGATCGCAAATTCACTCATTCTATCACTCACTCCATCTATCATTTTCTAATTGACGCAAATTAGCAAAAAACGAGCTTTTTTAATAGTATTTTCTGATATTAATCTTTGTTTTTGAGTGTTTTGAGTACACTAAGCACCCAGCCTTTGCCCCATTCTCCCATTTGTTCATCACTCCATAAAAAAGGATAAAAAATTCGTTTTTGAAAACGCGGAGGCAAATATTTCTGCCAGTTGGTACCGCCGGTTGCGGCTACATCAATCGGATCTTTTTCTAAATAACGCACTGCTGATTTATAGTGCGACAATGGCCACTCTACATTGACATATAAATCGAGCTTACGCAATTCTTCTGCAAGCGCAGAAACATCAGCACCATTTGCTGCCAGCTGATGATACAAAGCCGAGAAATTTGTAAGTGATCTATCTTTAGCCAGCTGTAAAAACTGAGCGGCATATTTTTTAATAAATTGCTTTAATGTTAAAGTTTGCTTACCCGATGACAACTCTGTAGCACCAAACTTCCAATAAACATGTTCGAACTGTTCTTCGATAGTAGCGGTGCTTAATTCTTCGCGTTTACTTTTATCAACCAAACGAATAAAATCAGTTGCACAAATCTCAATCATCCGATATTGCCCGGATTGAAAACCGCTAGCAGGTAATAATGACATTCTGAACTTCAAAAATTGTTCTTTCTCCATGCCATCCACCATCACCTCGAAAGAAGTAGTCAATGCATTAAAATAAGCATTAATTCTTTTAACACGAGCAGTAAAAAATTCGACAGTTAAATTTTCATGTTCAGCAATTTGCCTGCATTCATGCAAGGTCAGCTTAAAATATAACTCAGTAATTTGGTGGTACATGATGAAAATCTCTTCATCAGGAAACGGCGTTTTTGGACTTTGTAAACTTAGCAGCGTATCCAAATGGATGTAATCCCAGTAGGTTAGAAAATCGGCATAGAGCAACCCATCTAGATAAGAAGCCATATCCTGCCCCATGGCTGTATATTTTTCTTGTAGCTGATGAAGTTTATCTTTTATTTCGGGTGTAAAATCCATTATTCTAAGTTAGCTTTACAAAGGTGTTAAAGATTTTGGAAGAAATTGCTAAAATTTATACATTTGAACAATGGCGATGGGGTACCGCCAAAACCGCCAAACAGGCTGATGACTCCTACAATTTTATTTAAATTGAATTCTAATGCCTGTTAAAAAACCAACAGAAGGATTCCTTCTGTCTATCAATTCTTTTATTAAAAAGGATTTCGGAGTAGTATTATTGAGCACTTTAAAATGGCTTTTAATAGCAGCGCTAATTGGTGCAATAGTTGGCTCTGCATCTGCCTTATTTTTAGTAACCTTAAATTGGGCAACAAATTACAGAGAAAGCCACCTTTGGATCATTTCATTTTTACCAGTTGCAGGTTTTTTAATTGGCTTAGTATATCATTATTGGGGCAAGGATGTTGTTAAAGGAAACAATCTTTTAATTGAAGAATTACAGTCACCCAAAAAGGTAATTCCATTAATTATGGCGCCATTAATTTTTGCCGGAACGATTATTACTCATTTATTTGGAGGATCGGCAGGAAGAGAAGGAACTGCTGTACAAATTGGAGGTGCTTTTGCCGATCAGTTTACCAAGCTATTTAAGTTAAAGCCACGCGACAGAAAAATTATTCTCATCTGCGGAATTAGTGCTGGCTTTGCGTCGGTATTCGGGACGCCATTAGCAGGTGCAATTTTCGGCTTAGAGGTTTTCGTGGTAGGTAGTTTAATGTACACTGCAATTTTGCCTTCGTTTTTAGCCGCTATAATTGCCGATTATGCATGCAAAGTTTGGGGCGTTGGCCACACTCATTATTCCATTGGTGTTGTGCCACAAATGGATGCCATTAATCTGTTACTATCGTTGGGTGTTGGAATTGTTTTTGGCTTAGTGGCCAGATCTTTCTCCGCCTTAAACCATGGCTTTTCTAACTTGTTCAGTAAAATAAAGTATCCGCCTTTAAGGCCAGTATTTGGTGGGTTGACTTTAATTGTCATTATCTATTTCTTGGGTACAACAAGATATATAGGATTAGGAATTCCTGTAATTTCTGAATCATTTACGCAACAGGAGCCTTATTATACGTTTGCCATCAAACTTTTTTTAACGGCATTAACCTTAGGTTGTGGCTTTAAAGGTGGAGAAGTAACCCCATTATTTTTCATTGGCGCAACATTGGGTAGTTTCTTGAGTGTTTTTATTCCATTACCTATCGGATTATTAGCTGGAATAGGTTTCGTCGCCGTCTTCTCTGGCGCAGCAAATACACCATTGGCTTGTATTTTTATGGGCGTAGAATTGTTTGGTGTAGCATCTGGAATATACATTGCTCTTGCTTGCGTTGTGGCCTATCTATTTTCCGGGCATACTGGCATCTATCGTTCGCAAGCTATTGGTAGCCCAAAACATTTGTTGTTAAAGAGACATCAGTTTTTAAGGTAAGCTTTGACAACTTTCTTTCTTAAGTACTAGCAAAGTTGTCAAAACTTAAATCCATTGATAAAGGTCAAATCGTTGAATTAATATAATACCCTAAATTTTATAGTGTGCTCAATCTTTTTGAGTGATTTAAATAATTGTTTATCGTATTCAGCATTGATATCGGTAATTGCATATCCAATTTCTGGGTTTGTCATTAAAAACTGGCTTACAATGTTGATATCATGTTTGGCGAACACGGTATTAATTTTGGCCATAATGCCTGGAACGTTTTTATGGATATGAATTAACCGGTGCGATTTATCGATTTTCGGCAACTGCAAATTCGGGAAATTGGCACTCAAATAGGTAGCGCCGGTATTCATAAAATCAGCTACTCGTTTTGGAATAAAATCGATATTACGGGGATTGTTTTTCGGATCATCGAAAACTACAATTCCTTGTTTAGTGCAAACATCAAAGTCGATTTTATTCTTTGCGCTTCCTAAATAACCAATTGTTTTAAGTTTAGCAGCGTTTTTTAGTTGCTCCTTATCAATCTTTTCGCCATCTGCCAGAACAATAATGCCGACATCTTTAACATATTTTTCTTCGAAAGAAGTTTTATGCCTGATGGACAAGCCGTCATTCTTGAGTATAGAAAGTGTTAGTGGATCAACATCGCCAATAACCAAACAAAGAATCCTATTTTTGGGGTATGAAATTGCTCTTGGCAAATCATTCACATAGAGGAATTCGTCAAAACTTGGCGTTACGTGATCGGCTTTGGCAACAATGCTTTCACGGGCAATATTTTCTGTAAAAGCGAAAAACTTATTGATCAGCCCACTTTCCCGCAGCTGAAAATCTGAATAACCATCGCCAATACCGAAAAGTTCCCCTTCTAACTTTAAATGTTGCAATAACTTTACTTTCCCGCCTTCTTCACTTAAAGGGTTTGCGTGATCGTAATCTATAATTTTTCCATCGCCAGTGGTTACAAAAGTATTGGCATAAATATTTTCTTTTTTAATGTGATACTGGCTCACCACAGGAGTAATAAATTCTTTAAATCCGCCAGAAACGATTAAAACATCATCAGCATGTTTCTTGAAAAATTCTGCGTTACGCGAAAATGAGGTAGAAACTTTCTTTTTTAAGTGTTTAATCAGTTGTTTCAAATGATCTTCATTTGCCTCCAGCAATTTCACCCGTTGCGCTAAACTTTCTGAAAATGAAAGCTTGCCTTCCATGGCTAAATTGGTGTAGTCTTCAATCTTCTGGAAAATTGCCTCTTTGTCTGGGTGGTTCCTTAAAGAGATTCTAGCGAGTTCATCAAGTGCTTCTACCTGGGTAAAAGTACTGTCGAAATCGATAATGTAATATGCTTTTTGTTTGGGCATTATTTTAAGTGTTGGGTAATTTCTGTTATACTTTGAGCAAGCGGTTTAAAAACGATTCCGGTTTGCTCAATCACTTTATTATTATTGTAATAACTTAAAGTGATACTACTTTTGGCAGTGTCTTTAGTTATTGATGGTTCATTTCTGGTGAATAAGGATGTGAATTTCAATGCTCTCCAGGCTACACCAAGCATCCATGCTTTTGCTTCCTTTGTAGGCGGCTTTACTCCAAAACCTATTGCTATCTGTGTAAATAAATCTTTGTAATGAATATCTTCAGATGATAAAATATAGCGCTCTCCTGAAACTTCAGCATCCATCAACAAAATCATCGCTTTCACTACATCTTCTACATCAACAAAACCAGAGGCGCCGTTTGTATAAAAAGGAAATCCGTCTTTTACTAATTTAAAGATGGCTCCGCTCCCTTCGAAACCTGCATTTTTCCCAATAATTACTGATGGGTTTACGATTATGGCATCGAGGCCTTCGTTAATTCCACGCCACACTTCCATCTCGCTTTCATACTTCGATAGCCCGTAAGCATGTGCCTTCGAATCATATTCCCAAAAGTCCTTTTCAGAAATTTTATTCCCTCTTTTTGCTATTCCTAAAGCAGCAACTGAGCTCACATGTAAAAGCCTGCAATTATTTTCGGCACAGAGATTTACAATGTTTGAAGTTCCATCGATATTGACATGGAACAATTGTTTTTTATGTTTAGCACTTAAAGATACAAAAGCCGCACAGTGATAAACATGAGTTACTTTTTCAAAGGCTTCTTCCAGGTCAGCGGGTTCATTTATATCACCCAGAACCCATTCAATTAATGGATTGTCTTTAATTATAACCGGAATTTTTGAATTTTCACGTTTCAGCGCTCGTACGGTTAAACCCTTATCGGTTAACTGTTTTAATAGTTCAGACCCTAAAAATCCCGTTCCTCCGGTTACCAGTATCATTTTATTTTTTTCGAGCTATATGTGGAAATACGCATTCAAAAATAGATATTTGAGCCGAGAGTTTTAAATATATGTCATTAACGGATTTCTTTTCCCCAATAAACCCTGATAGTTTTACACCAAAGCAAGGATTTTTAACAAGCCAGCTAGGTTTAAAAGCACACATTTTTACCGAATCGTTTCCTGATTTTGAAGAGAATACTTACGATTTGGCCATTATTGGTGTGTTAGATGGAAGGGGGGCAGTAAATAATGAAGGCTGTGCGTTGGCACCCGATTATTTCAGGGAGAAATTTTACAAACTTAATGAAGGGTCTTTCAGCAGTAGAATTGTCGATTTAGGAAATATCAAGCATGGCGCAACGGTTGCCGATACTTACATTGCCATCAAAATGGTGGTGTCTGATTTGATCAAAAAAGACATCATTCCCATTATTATCGGCGGCGGCCAGGATTTAACCTATGCCCAATATTTAGGCTATGAAGATTTAGAGCAAAAGGTGGATCTGGTAATTATCGACAATCAATTTGATATTGGCGACGATGATACCCCTGGAATCCAAACAAGATCAGACTGTTATCTGAATAAGATTTTTCTTCATCAACCCAACTATCTTTTCAATTACAGCAACATTGGTTATCAAACTTATTTTGTAAATCAAGAAAGCCTGAGTGTGATGGACAAGCTTTATTTTGATGTTCACCGCCTTGGAGAATTTGCTCAGGACATCACGTTGACAGAGCCCATTATCCGCAATGCGAACATGATCAGTTTTGATCTGGGTGCCATCCGATCGGCTGATGCTGCAGCAAATGCGAACACTACACCAAATGGTTTCGACGGTGAAGAAGCCTGCCGAATTGCCCGTTATGCGGGCATGAACGATAAATTGACTTCAATTGGTTTTTACGAATTTAACCCGGCCTACGATAATAATGGCCAAACCGCGTTTTTGCTGGCGCAGATGACCTGGTATTTTGTAGATGGTTTTTATGCCCGTAAAAAGGATTTCCCACTTACACCAAAATCACAATTTATGATTTACAGAACCAGTTTGAAAGATGGTTCTGGTGAAATGGTTTTCGTGAAAAGCAAAAAATCAGATCGCTGGTGGATGCAGGTTCCATATCCTTCGGGCCAATCGAAAAACGAACGTTACCACCTCGTACCTTGCCGTTATGATGATTACCAGACTGCAGTAAGCGGCGAAATGCCCGATTTATGGTGGCGTACTTTTCAGAAGTTATCATAATCCAATGGATAATTTGTGGAAGTTCAAACACACTTCAACGCTACCATAATTTTACACAAGCAATTGCGTTCTAGCTATATATATCACTACTTTTGAAAAAACAAATCTCATTAATGAAAAAAATATTATTATCTGCGCTGGCCTTATTGCCTTTAGCAGCGTTGGCGCAAAAACCGTTTACACTAAACGGAAATATAAAAGGATTAAAAGCTGGTAGTAAAGTTTATCTGATTTATCAGGGCGATGGAAAAAACATTACCGATTCTACAACGGTTGTAAATGGAGCATTTTCTTTTAAAGGTACAGTTGAAAATCCTGCACAGGGAAGTCTTTATTTAAACAAAAATCCGTACGTTACCCGTCCTGCTGAAGGGGAGAAATTAGATGGCTTATCTATCTACGTAGAACCAGGAAGTATTAATTTGACAGCTACAGATTCGTTGAAAAACGCTGCTATTGTTGGTTCTCCAGTGAATGATGATGCCAGGAAATTAAAAGCTTTAACCAAACCAGTTAATGATAAGTTAATGGCTATCGATGCTGAATACAGAGCATTTACTCCAGAGCAGAAAAAGGATGAAGCCTTAATGACTAAGTTAAGAGAGAAATTTGAGAAAGAATCAGAAGCGCTTCCGCCGCTTTTATTAAACTTCGCACAGAATAACCCGAAATCATATATCAGTTTGAGTGCGATTGGTCAATTAGCGAGTGATCCGGAACAAGCTGTTGCGGCTGAAAAGGCATTTACAGCGCTATCTCCAGAATTGAAGGCAACTCCAAACGGAAAACAACTTACCCAAATGTTCGATGCGGGGAGAAAAACCGCTGTGGGTGTAATGGCTATGGATTTTACCCAAGCAGATACCGCAGGCAAACCTGTTAAGTTGTCTGATTTTAAAGGAAAATATGTTTTGGTTGATTTTTGGGCTTCTTGGTGCGGGCCATGTCGCCAGGAAAATCCAAATGTAGTGTTAGCCTATAATAAATTTAAAGATAAAGGTTTTACCGTTTTAGGTGTTTCGTTAGATCAACCTGGTAAAAAAGCTGCCTGGTTAAAAGCCATTGCAGATGATAAGTTAACCTGGACTCATGTTTCTGACTTAAAATTCTGGAACAATGAAGTTGCCCAGCTTTATGGCATTCGTTCAATTCCAGCTAACTTTTTAATAGATCCAACCGGAAAAATTATTGCTAAAGGTTTAAGAGAGCAGGCATTGCAAGACAAGCTTCAGGAACTTTTGGGAAGCAAATCGAAATAGATTCCACTTCATACCGAAGCCGCAGATTTGCAGATTTTATTAAATAGATAATCTGCAAATCTGCGGCTTTTTTTTACGATGAACTATATCAAATCAAAACCAATATCTTCTCTAAAGTATTTGCCATCGAAGTAAATTCTACCTGCATCGGCAGTAGCAGATTGCAGCGCAGTAAAAAGATCTTTCTGTAGGCTTGTGATCGCAATCACTCTTCCAGCGTTGGTTTTTACCACATCATTATCAAGCAAGGTACCAGCGTGAAAAGCATTTGAATGACGCAAGTTTTCAATCCCCGAAATCGCCTTGCCTTTCAAATATTCTCCTGGATAACCACCAGCTACGATCATTACTGTGGCCGCAGTTTGCTCAGAGATTACAAGCTTAACCTGGTTCAACTGTTTATTCGCTGTGGCCATAAATAGTTCTACCAAATCATTTTCGATGCGTGGAATAACACTTTCCGTTTCCGGATCGCCCATACGGGCATTGTATTCGATTACGAAAGGATCATCACCTACTTTGATTAATCCAAAGAAAATGAAACCCGTGTAATCGATATTATCTTTCTTCAAACCTTCTACTGTAGGTTTAATGATTCGCTCTTCAACTTTTTGCAAAAATTCTGGGGTAGCAAACGGAACCGGAGAAACCGAACCCATACCTCCAGTGTTCAAACCTGTATCGTTTTGCCCGATCCTTTTATAATCTTTGGCTGAAGGAAGGGTTACATAGTTTTCGCCATCGCTTAAAATAAAAACGGAAAGCTCAATGCCGCTCAAAAATTCCTCTATAACAACCGTTGCGCCAGCGGCACCGAATTTACCACCAAGCATCAATTTTAATTCTTCTTGTGCTTCAACGGTTTCGGTACAAATTAGAACGCCCTTACCTGCTGCCAAACCATCAGCTTTTAAAACTACAGGCAAAGCATGCTTTTCCAAGTATGCCAAACCTTGCTCTAATGTTTCGGGTGTAAAAGATTTTGAGGCTGCGGTTGGGATGCCATGACGCTCCATAAACTGCTTGGAAAAATCTTTACTTCCTTCCAGAATAGCACCTTCTTTTTTAGGACCGATTACCGGAATATGTGCAAGCGACGCGTCAGCTAAGAAAAAATCGTGAATACCATTTACTAAAGGTTCTTCTGGACCAACCACAACAAGTTCGATATTTTCTGCAATAACTACCTTTTTTATCGAATCAAAATCATTTACGTTGATGTTGATATTGGTACCATAAACCCCTGTACCACCGTTTCCTGGTGCAATAATCAATTTATCGCAGTGCGAGGACTGGCTCATTTTCCAGGCAAATGCACTTTCTCTGCCGCCTGAACCTAAAAGTAAGATATTCATATCGGCAAAGATAGGATTAGTGTTGGAAAATTGAATATTGAAATGTTGTAAAGTTGATCTGTTGATATTAGGGAACTTAGTGACTTCCAGAAAATCTAACCCACAAGCACTTTTAACTTTAAACTTTAATCTTCTTAACTCCCTTTGGCACTTCTGGTCATTTGTTCCAACATATCCCACATCTCATTAGGAATGGCTTCCAATCCATTCATTTGGCCGGCGCCTTGCAGCCACTCGCCACCATCTATTGTAATCACTTCGCCATTAATGTAGCCCGAAAAATCGCTCACTAAAAAAGCAGCAAGATTTGCCAGCTCCTGGTGTTCTCCAACTCTTTTCAAAGGAACACGGTTTTTGAAATCGAATTTTTTAGCTAAATCACCAGGCAATAAGCGCTCCCACGCTCCTTTTGTTGGGAAAGGACCCGGTGCAATCGCATTGGTGCGGATGCCATATTTGCCCCACTCTACCGCCAATGATCGGGTTAAAGCCAATACACCACCCTTTGCGCAGGCCGATGGCACCACATAAGCCGAACCAGTGAACGCATAAGTAGTAATAATATTTAAAACTGTTGCTGTTTGCTTTTCTTTGATCCAATGTTTCCCAAAAGCCAGGGTGCAATTCACTGTTCCTTTTAAAACAATGTCGATAATAGATGAAAATGCATTTGCCGACAATCTTTCTGTAGGAGAAATGAAGTTACCAGCAGCGTTGTTTAAGAGCACATCTACCGAACCAAATCGCTCTAAAGTTTTTGCTAATACATTGTCCACCTGTTCGGGATCTCTTACATCACAGGCAACGGCCAAAACTTTACCACCAGTTTTTTCTTCCATCTCGTCGGCTGTTTTTTGCAAAACCTCCTGCTTGCGACTTGTAATAACAAGATTTGCTCCCAACTTAAGAAAATAGATTCCCATTGCTTTTCCTAAGCCAGTACCACCACCTGTAATTACAATGGTTTTGCCTTTCAGCGCATCTTCTCGAAGCATAGGAGAATTGTAGTTGAGCATAATATTTTGGTTAGTGGGTTTAATATCGTGATTAGTTAATTGCTATATTATTCAGTTGAAATACTATTGAATTGCGACAGTTGAAGCATAGTTCAACCGTCAGAACAAAACCGCCAACTAAAAATTGCTTTATTTTCTCTGCAGGCTTTCAATAATCGTTTTCAAAATATGACGTGTGGCGGGCGCCCACCATTGTGCAAGCATTTTTTCGAGAGATGCAGATTGATCTGCAGACACCGCTGCGATTAATTCTTCGCGGATATTTAGTTTACTCTGCGACCAGGTATTACTTTCCAATTCCATGAACTTTTTAATCTTTCGTTCTGCCGCCGTAAGCAGGCTTTCGTTCTTCACCAGCTCATCCACCAAACCAACCTTAAGCGCTTCTTCCGGGTTGTAAAGTTTACCTGTCAATAAGCTACGGGTGGCTTCAGCTTTACCCAACCAAAAGGCATACATCTGAAAAATGCTGTTAGGAACAATGATTCCAACCGGAACTTCGTTTAAACCGATAATATATTGCCCTTCTGCCATAACACGATAGTCACAAGCAAGTGCCAAAACGCATCCTCCGGCAGGACTATGCCCACTTATTGCTGCAACAATCGGCTTCTTAAAGGCGACAAGATTAGCAGTGAAATTTAAAAACAGTTTCCAAAAATCTTTTGCTTCTTCCTCATTATAGTTGTAAAGTTCTACTAAATCTAAACCTGCTGAAAAGAATGGAGCCGTTCCAGTTAAAATTACTCCACCTATATTGTCATCAGCAGAGATATTTTTAAGCAAGTCATCTAGCTCGGTGATCAGTTGTCCATTTAATGCGTTAGACTTTCCCCTGCTCAACGTAATTGTTGCTAACCTATCGCTAACGCTTACTTTAATTGTTTCCATGTTAAATTTCAAAATGTAAATATTGATCTTATCAGGCAAACCTATAAGCTATGCTTGCATAATATTCAAATCTATCTATTTTTCTTTATTTCACCTCATAAGTGTAAACTTTTCTGGCTAAATGGCCAAAAGCATCAATGCCTTCCATTACCACCCGGTATTGCCCTGGCTCATCGGCATTATAAAATTCGAATTTTCCTTTGCCATCATTCTCAGCAACAACTTGTGGATTCCAATAAATGGTTGTCCTTAAATCTGCCCGGTTACTATTTGTACCTGCATCGTATTTTGGAGAATAAAACTCCCTCGAAACAGAGAACCCTCTCGGACTAAGCGTTACCACTCCTGGTGCATACCTATTGTAGTTTGCTGTTCCTCCGCCACGTTTAGTTGTAATGACGATAACGCCACCGCCTCCTTGAGAACCATAAATAGCTGTATTACCAATGCTTTTTAAAAGTTCAATTGATTCTACATCTGAAGGAACGATATTATCAAGAAAATCGGCTTCAACCCGCATCCCATCTAAAACAATCGACATTGGCGTATTTTGGCTGCGCATCAGATAAGGAATTCCGCCCTGAAAAATCACCCCCGGCAAACGCCCTTGTAAGCATTGAGACAAAGTTATGCAGGTAGAAAGATCATCAGCAGTCATAATATAATCTGCTCTTCCTGCGCCATTTAAATTAGCAGAATTTTTTGCCGGATTTCTTTTTTCAGTAATGGTCACTTCCTCTAACTTTATGGTTCGCTCCAGCAAACCTAACCGTGTCATTTCATTAAAATAATTGTCGCTTTCCTTAATATATTTCATCAAAGAGTTGTTCACATTTACTTCAACATCTCCTGTATTTTTGTTTTTGGTTACGATCTGATTTGGTACCACATCTAAATTAATATCTACAAACTTACGTTCTGATTTAGTTCTTGCCTGAACCACAAATTTGGTGCTGTCAGGAAAATTTAAATTATCAAACACAAACCTTCCATCTGCATTGGTAACCGTATCTAAAATGAAAAATGTTCCTTTAGATGCCATGATCATTACCTTACCCCCTGGAACCGGCTTGCCACCTTTAGTAACCGTTCCACTGATGCTAAGCGAATTTTCAGGCTTGTATGTGATTGCTGGGCCTGTTCCGGCAGCTACATTGCGCCATAAAAATCTACTCCAGCCATGCGTTAACATCAAATTATCCAGCTCTTTCATTGTTTTAACATCATCATTAAGGAAGTAATGATTTGGCTTTTCAATGTATCCGGTTAAATCTGAAGTTAATAAAAGCGATGTAAGGATATTCGATTCGTTATCTTCGTCAGGCGCCACTTTGGTAGCGTTGGTAACGGCGACGGAGTAAACACTCAATACAGGCTTATTTTGGTTGGTGGCATCAAAACTAAAAGAGGATTTTCCCTTCCTGGCGGTTGACACAGCCGATGTATTCAAGTTTAGATCAATTAAATCAACCTTATGGTTTACAAAAATTAAACGTTCGGCTATTGGTTGGTTGTTAGTAGAAAATAAAGTGAACTGTACTACGCCAATTGGTAAATTTTTCTTCGGGATATTGGCAATCAAAACCTGTTTGTCCATTTTGGCTTTAGAAACGTAAAAAACATTCCCACCCTGTTGTGCCACAACTTTTAATTCGCTACCATTAATTAAGCTTTCGCTAGCCATAATCTTAAGCGTAACCTTTGCTGTATCAGTATTGGTAATGGCGATGGCATATCCTGCTTTTTGAGCTACTGGAAGTTTGAAATCTTTGCTGGATCCATCTTTAAACTTAACTTTCGCGGTATAGGTTTTTCCTGACTGGGCATTAAAAATAAAATTCCCCATACCTAAATAAGCGGTTTCAAATGAGGTAATTTCAGCTCCTGTTTCGTCTACAATCGAGCCTTTTACATCTTCTCCATGTCCACTGGCATTCAAAGTTTTAATGGCGATCTTTTGAGGAAGATTCTCAATCATCGAACCGCCTTCCGGTAAAAATTGTACATCAACATCGTTAGAAGTGGAAGTAATTGGAATTGTTTTTACCACTTTCTGCTTATTTTCTAAAGTAAGCGTGGCCACAATTTTCCCCGATTTATTGGCAAGCGCCTGGCTGCTGGTGAAATTTATTATGGCATCACCAGAAAGATTTGTTTTGACTTTGCCTTTGGCAACAGATCGATAATCAAGCTGTACATCGTAGCTTACATCGTTCTCCTTATAAGCAATACCATTTTTATCTTCGAAGTGGATGGTTGCCTGCACCTTATCCACATTGTTTTCCTTTGTAAAGGCGTAATCGGTTTTGGTAAATACCTTGTTTGCCCAGCTGTTCCCTATTTTAATGGTTTTATCAAAGAAAAATTCAGTTCCAAAGTTTCGCATATAATTGGTGTATGCCCTAATTCGGTAATTTCCTTCTCCTAACGAATCTGTCAACTTAAAATCGCCCCAGGTGATGCCGCTAATTAATGGCAATTTCACCATTTTCTTCACCGAATCTTTTTCATTAATTAACTCTACATATAAAATTTTGCTCAGTTGAGAAGGTGCAGTGGTTTTTGCATTGATTACATATCCTTTAAACCAAATATCATCGCCTATGGCGTAATATGGTTTATCTAAATGCAGGTATACTTTTTCCTGTTGATATTTATTGGTGTAATCCTCGAGCTTTTTTAAAAGCAAGGTAAAAGGATCATCATCAATTTTAAAAGCAGTAAAACCAATAAGCAGTGCGAGAAAACTGATTGCGAGGGTAATTTTGATTTTCATTTGTGGCTAGGGTGTAAAAAAAATATGCCTCAAGGTACAAAACCGGAGGCATATTTTTATGAAGGTAACGTGAATTTTAGCTCTAAAATTTGTTCTTCCACATCATGCTTTCTACTGGCTTGGTAGTCTTATTATTATATTTTGCATTCCCTTTGGTATTGTACATGGTTTCGATATTTCCTTCTACCACGAAATAAATCAACTGTCCTATCGGCATCCCTGCATAAATTTTCACAGGCTGGGCAACAGAGATTTCTAAGGTCCAGGTATTGCAGAAACCCACATCACCCTTACCTGCGGTAGCGTGTATATCAATCCCCAGGCGTCCGGTGCTACTTTTTCCCTCTAAAAAAGGCACATGCCCATGTGTTTCGGTATACTCAAGCGTTACGCCAAGGTATAGCGTGCCTGGGTGCAATACAAAACCATCCTTCGGAATTTCAAAATGCTCAATTTCATTATGCTGCTTGGCATCCAATACGCGACTTTTATAGGTAGCCAGGTATTTACCTAAATGTACATCGTAAGAATTTGTACCTAAACTTTCTCTTTTAAAGGGCTCGATTATGATTGTTCCCTTATCAATTTCTTCTAATATCCTTTTATCAGATAATATCATTTTTATGCGTATTTTTGGCCTAAATTATCAATTAATTAAGATAGTTTTGCATGCTAATCTCAATTTTATAAATGCCAATAATTTATAATAAAAATGTTGATGAGCATTCAGTTCTTGCAATCTGGAAAATTGAGGAAACTGAAGCTGAAATGTTGGCTGGCCTTCAGCTTAAGCAACATGAGCTTGATGTTATATCAACGCTGAACAATGGCAAAAGGCTATTGCACTGGTTAAGTACAAGACTTCTTCTTCGTACCATGTTGAATACCAAAGAATATATCGATTGCCAATTTGATGAAGATGGAAAACCTTATTTAACCAATTTTGATTATCAAATTTCTTTAAGTCATTCTTATGATTATGCGGCTGTTATGATCAGCAAAAAAGATGCTGTTGGGGTGGATATAGAATTGATTAAACATAAAATAAAAAGTATACGCCATAAATTTTTGAGTGATGTTGAACTTGCCCAAAAACAAATCGGTGATAATATAGATGGCCTTTATGTGGCATGGTGCGCCAAAGAAGCCATTTACAAGTGGCATGGAAAGAAGGGTTTGGAATTCAAACGCGACATCCATATAAAGCCTTTTAAGCTCAAAAATGAAGGAAAATTAAATGCCATCGTGGCTCTTCCCTCAGGATCAAAAGAACTAACGGTAAATTATTTTAGGACAAAAGACGGCTATATGTTGGGCTACGTGGTGCATTCAGCCTAAATGTTATTAAGAATTATAAATGAATGATCAACCTACAAACGCTCCTTTAGTTCCTACGCAATTTATTGATTGGGGCTTAACAGATTACCAGCAAGCCTGGGATAGGCAGGAAGAACTGCTTAATAAAACGGTAGCATTAAAAACCGAGAATAGAGTAAACGGCACTCATTTGCCCACACCAAATTATCTTATTTTTAATGAACATCCTCATGTTTACACTTTGGGAAAAAGCGGTCATCCTGAAAATTTATTATTGGATGAACAAGGCTTAAAAGATAAGAGCGCCACTTATTATAAAATTAATCGTGGTGGAGATATTACTTACCACGGTCCGGGCCAAATAGTGGGTTACCCCATTTTGGATCTGGATAACTTTTTTACAGACATTCACTTATATCTTCGAACACTTGAAGAAGCTGTTATTTTAACTTTAAAAGATTATGGCATCGAAGCTGGTCGTTATACAGGATATACAGGCGTGTGGTTAGATGCTGATAATGAAAAAGCCAGAAAAATTTGTGCAATGGGTGTTCGCTGCAGCCGCTGGGTTACCATGCATGGCTTTGCCTTTAATGTAAATGTAGATCTCGATTATTTTAAAAACATTGTTCCTTGCGGAATTGATGATAAAGCCGTTACCTCTTTAGCTCAGGAACTTGGATACCAACTCGATATGGAAGAAGTAAAAGAGAGACTAAAAAATCATATCGCCGACCTCTTTAAAATGAATCTGATCTGATTTTAAAAGGATAGCGAACTTGAAACCGATGATCTGCCATTTGCGTAAATTGGGTTATGAAAGTTTTATTAAGTGTCGTTTTATTTTCTTTCTTAACTTCGGCTTGTAGTAAGCAACCAAATATGCCCGAAATCGATCAGCCTAACCCAAGCATAATACCTACTTCTGGCCAAAGCCGAACCTACCTTGCTCTTGGAGATTCTTATACCATCGGCGAATCGGTTAAACAGAGTGAATCATTCCCCTTCCAGTTGCAAAGTTTGTTAAAGAATAACGGTATCAATGTAGCAAGTCCTAAAATTATAGCCACCACCGGCTGGACAACCAGCGAACTGCAAAGTGCAATTGTGCAGGCTAAACTCACACAGAAATTTGATTTTGTTACGCTGTTAATTGGAGTGAATAATCAATATCGAGGCAATTCCATCGAGACATATAAAAAGGAGTTTGCAGAATTGTTACAAACTGCCATTTCATTTGCCAATGGCGATAAAACAAAGGTCTTTGTGGTCTCTATACCCGATTGGGGCGTAACTCCTTTCGGTAAAAACGCTGGTAAAAGTCCTCAAGTTATCGCCGCAGAAATTGATAGCTTCAATGCTGTTAATGAGCAGATTACTATTTCAGCAGGCATTAGCTATACCAATATCACACCTGCATCAAGAAAAGCAAGTAGCGATTTATCCCTTATTGCAAATGATGGACTTCATCCAAGTGCCAAAATGTATTCCGAATGGGCTGATGCTCTAAGTCCAAAAGTAAGTGCCGTTCTGAAATAATTTGAGGCCAATCTATTCTGTTTTTAAATTTAAAATTTTACTTTAGTTTAACTATTTGAATTAAAACCCTTAAAAAAACATTTATTATGGATGATCAAACACCTCAAGATCAAAAACCTCTTGGGCAACAACAACCATTCGGGCAGCAACAGCCTTTCGGGCAACAGCAATTCGGCGGAAATCTCGGGCCTGCACCAAAAAATTGGTTGGTAGAATCAATTTTAGTTACATTGTTTTGTTGCCTGCCATTAGGAATTGTCGGAATTGTTAATGCTGCCAATGTTAATAGTAAATATGCAATGGGCGATTTTGCTGGAGCTCAAGCTGCTTCACAAGCCGCTGGAAAGTGGACAAAAATTGGATTTTTCATAGGAATTGGCGTTTATGTACTCTATATTTTGTTTTTCGTTGTTTTAGGCTTTGGCGGGGCAATGATGAGTGATTACAGATAATGAATTTTAAGTACACCTTAGGTACTATTGTCCTTAGTACACTGCTAATAGTGTACTATAACTTTAATCCCGAGGTGTACAATTTCTTTCCAGAATGCCCATTCCACAAATTTTTACATCTTGATTGCCCAGGTTGCGGATCACAAAGAGCACTACACTCCTTATTACATGGAAATATTTTAAAAGCAGCAGATTATAACTTGCTTTTAGTAATCAGTTTACCTTTTTTGATAATCCATTTTTGTGCAAAAATAATTTCTTACCTAACAAAAAGAAATTACGATTTAAATTTATGGCGACGCCCTATTACTCCGAAGGTTATTTTTGCTGTAGTAGTCATATTCTGGATCGTTAGAAACCTTCCATATCATCCTTTCAAATACTTCGCAGCTTAGCTTCCACTTGACAAAAATAGGCTATTAGTGAATATCCATTTGAAGTATTAGGATAATTTTTAAGCATAGGCGGTTTTGATGATTTGAAATCCCATTACCTTTCAACCTATACTCTATTCGCTGCCATCGTATTCTTAAAATGTCCCGGCTGATACAGGAGGCTGGATAATCGAATAGTCACTTCAAACTGTTTAGCTGATACTCGAAGTAACATAATTATAATCCTTCAACACCGTTTCTAAAAACTGCAACTCGTTCATCCCTGCAGGCACACTTACAAAAATATGTTCTTTAGTTTTTGCAGCCATCGCATAAATTAGGCTTGCGTTTCCCGTTTGATAATAACCGGTAAGCACTTCGTGGATCAGTTCTACGTCTCTATCAGTCAAATGCATTACCTCTTTAAATTGAGGTTGATATTCCTCTGGCAAACTAAAATTAAAAGCTACCTGATTGAGTTGGGTACGTGGTATCATTTTTATCAGTGTTGTTTTGGCAAGTAGGTCTCCCAATCGTTGATGATTTTCGGTTACCGCTACAGATGCCAATGCAATTACCCCCCAACCCAATGGAAAACCAAAATCAATCATTCTGAATAACCACCTAATTAAGTATTGGCCAAAAGTTGGTTGTGTTCCATCCAAATTAATTACTTTAATTTTCATCACTCGCTTGCCAAACGATTGTCCGTTCATGGTGAGCTCGCAAACTAAATCATAAAATGCATATATAATAAGGTAGACGATCAAAATCACCACACCTAATGTTCCGGAGACGCTTATAGATCCGATAATAAATAAAATCCAGGCGACAACAAATAGTATCGCAAAGCCAGCTAAATCTATACATCTAGCCGCTATTCGCTCACCCAAACCTGCAATTTCATATTCAATATCGATATTTTGAGCAGTGTTAATTCTGATACTATCCATTTTTCAAACATAATTTTTTTTAAGGATAATCAGACAATTTTACCCTTAAATTTAAATATGAAATAAAAGCTATTTTTTTGAATAAAAATTCTGCACTGCCATAGGGTTGTCACTAAGGCATCCTTTCTTTGTTTAAGCAAATCAAAAAAACCATGAGTATAGCAGATTTATTATTGATGGAATTAAACACAATAGGAAAAACAAAACAACAAAGTATGGATATTATTAAATTATTATTGAAAGAATTCGAAGCAGAATTCACCACCACTAGCAAATTTTTGGCTTTGGTCCCTACAGATAAATTTACTTGGGCACCCCACGAAAAAAGCATGAAAATGAAATCATTGGCGAGCCATATTGCAGAACTTCCAGGATGGGTAAGTTTAGCCATTACTGCAGATGGTTTGGATTTCGCCACTGCTCCCTATGAAGAAAAAAAGGTAAGCACCAACGGCGATCTGCTTCATCTCCTGGAAGAAAGTTATCAAAGTGGAAAGAAAGAATTAGAAAATGCCGACCCTCAACGGTTAAACAATCAATGGATTTTGCGAAATGGAGATCAAATTCTCGGCGACTTGACTAAATATGAAATGATCCGCATAGCCTTTAGCCAGATTATTCACCACAGAGCGCAATTAGGTGTTTATTTAAGATTATTGGATATCCCTATTCCAGGCAGTTATGGGCCAAGTGCAGACGACCAAAGTTTTTAGCAACTGAATTGAGAACACCAACAATTTGTTGGTGTTCTTTGGTTACTATTGGTTCATAACATAATTTATTTCCGTAAAATTGCATCATGAACAACAATGCTGCAACCCGGTTAAATAAATTTATAAGTGAGAGCGGTTTATGTTCCCGCCGTGAAGCAGATCGGTTTATCGAAAAGGGCAATGTTTTCATCAACGGCAAAAGAGCCAAAATCGGAGATCAGGTTTTTGCTGGTGATAAGGTGATGGTCAATGGTCACAATATTGAACCGAAAGAAGAATCAAATTTTATTTTATTGGCTTTTAACAAACCTGTGGGCGTTACCAGCACAACAGAATCTAATGTTAAAGATAATATAGTTGATTACATCAACCATAGCGAACGTATATTTCCTATTGGCCGGTTAGATAAAGATTCATCAGGATTGATTTTCTTAACCAACAATGGTGATATTGTTAACAAGATCTTAAGAGCAGGAAATAAACACGAAAAAGAATATGTGGTTACGGTAAATAAGCCTATAACCGAAGATTTTGTGTTTGAGATGAGCAATGGTGTACCGATTTTGGGCGTAAACACCCGCAAGTGCAAGGTTCGTCAAATCAGTACGTTTGTATTCAATATCATTTTAATACAAGGTTTAAACAGGCAAATCCGCAGAATGTGTGAGCATTTTGGCTACGAAGTAACCAAGTTAGAACGTACAAGGATTATGAATATTAATCTCAAAGGCATTCCTACAGGTGAATTTAGAGAGTTGAGTGAAGAAGAAATGAACGGCATCATGAAGAGTGTCGAAAAATCTTCATCTGAGGCTGTAGCAAAACCGAAGAACACCAAAAAGAAAACTAATTCCTGGGAAGAGATTCCCGAGTTGAAGCAGGATCAACCTAAAAAACCATTTAAGTCTAATAAACCGGTTTCTAAATCGGGTGGAGCAAAAAAGAACACACCTCATTCTTCCTCAAAATCTGCTGGAAAAGGTGGCGCTAGCAATAGAAATTCTAAACCTGCAAAAGGTAAACCCTCAGGAAAATCAAATACCAGACAAAGAGGCAGATAACCTGCAAATTGTAAAATTTGAAACTAAACTGTTTGCTTTCTGCTTTGATCTTTCAGCTTAAAAGCTTTTTAAGTACCTTTGCAACAAATGGTAACAGCAAAAAAAATCGATATCCGCTCATTGGATTTGCCTCAATTGCAGCAGCACTTAACTGCATTGCAACAGCCTGCATTTAGGGCGAAACAAATCTATCAGTGGTTATGGGAGAAATCAGCCACTACGTTTGATGAAATGAGCAATCTTTCAAAAGATTTACGCAAGACGCTGGAAGAAGGATTTTCAATTAATGCTGTTCAGGTAAACAACTCGCAGTTCAGTAACGATCACACGATTAAGAACACTTTTCGTTTAGCTGATGGAAATATCGTTGAGGGAGTTTTAATCCCATTGGAGGATAGGATGACCGCTTGCGTAAGTTCGCAGGTGGGTTGCAGTCTAACCTGTAAGTTTTGTGCCACGGGTTACATGGATCGTAAACGCAACCTAAATGCAGATGAAATTTATGATCAGGTAGTTTTGATCGACAAACAAGCCAAGCAAAACTATAATAATCCCCTAACCAATATTGTGTACATGGGTATGGGCGAACCGCTTTTAAATTACGCTAATGTACTTAAATCAATAGAGCGAATTACCGCTCCAGATGGGTTAAATATGAGCTACAAGCGGATTACGGTTTCTACGGCAGGCATTGCAAAAATGATCAAAAAGTTAGGTGATGATGGCGCAAAATTTAATCTTGCTCTTTCTCTTCATGCCGCAGATGATAAGAAACGTAATGAGATT
This sequence comes from Pedobacter sp. AC163, assembly GCF_979258665.1. NCBI lineage: Bacteria > Pseudomonadati > Bacteroidota > Sphingobacteriia > Sphingobacteriales > Sphingobacteriaceae > Pedobacter > Pedobacter sp. AC163. The sequence goes on from NZ_OZ409872.1 coordinate 2,679,505, forward strand.
ATGCCCATTAACGAAGCAAATTCATTAAAAGCATTGGCCGATGCCTTGAAATATTATTTCGCCAAAACTAAAAATCCGGTAACATACGAGTACATCGTTTTCAACCATTTTAATGATGAGATTAGTGATGCGATGGATTTAGCTAAATTCTGTAAACATATTCCTTGCAAAGTTAATCTAATTGAATACAATCCAATTTCATTTGCTGATTTTACTAATGCCGAAGGCGATAAAATAGATGCTTTTTCAAACTATTTGAAAAGCCAGGGAATCAATACAAATATTCGCCGAAGTCGTGGTAAAGATATTGATGCCGCCTGTGGTCAATTGGCTGTAAAAGAAGAAGCTGCCAACTAACTGCTTCTAAGCAAAGTTAATTCAGTTAATATCTCATTGAAACCAGGCCGTAGCTGTTGATCTTCAGATAAACACAAATCGCGAAGTTTGCAAAGCGCATCATAAGCAGAAATATTCGCACGGCAAAGGGAAAGCAAATCATCGAGCAGAAATCCGAAGGCCTTTACTTCAATTCGCTCCAGATTGAAAGCTAAAGCAAGATTTCGTTTATCGTACTGTGAAGCCGCTCCAAAATCGCCGAATAATGTTTTACCGGTATCATCAACCAGAACATTATGTGCATATAAATCACCATGCATAATTCCTCGTTCATGCAAATGTGCACCTACAGAAGCCATACTAATGGCAATTTCAAACAATTGCTGCTCACTGAGTTTAAAGTCTTCGTCAAACACATCCCTTGTACAAGTGTTTAAAGTTGGCGGTTTGCCAAGATTATAAAAGTGAGCAGGAATCAGTTCCATCACCAAACCCTTTTTACCCTGATCATCTAAATCAATTACAGACTTCAATTTCACGATCGAAGGGTGATGCCCCGCGGCCAAATAAGCTTGCAGCTCATCCTCCGGAAAGCCGTCACTGGTAACATTCCCTTTAAATATTTTGATGGCTACTTCATCCTGATTATTAACATCTATACTGGTCGCTTTAAATATCGTACCGGAAGCTCCTTCTCCCAGTAACTGCCCAAGCTGAAATTGATCAATATTTACTGCCGCAACTGACTCGACTTTCTGGTTTATCATATTGTTACCCGAAAAAGCCAACCAGGCCAAACTTCTCATTTCAACTAACCACTCGGGCAACATATTTAAGTTATTTGCAGCAATCCGCAACAATGCAAGACTACTGCAATTTGCAAGCTCCTTAGGCAACGCTGCCAATCTATTTCCAGCTAGCATCAGCTTTTCCAACTTCGAACACTTACCAATAGATGCTGGTAAACTGGAAATTTGATTATTAGTAAGGATTAACCACCGCAAATTAGCATGAAATGCATCATTTGGGATATGCGTTATTAAATTACTCTTAAACCCAATAATTTGGAGGTTATCGCACTTACCTAAAACGTCTGGAAAAATGGCAAATCTATTTTCGGATGCAAAAAAAACCTTCAGCTTTTTAAAGCTGTTGAAATCATCCGGTAATGCTGTTAACTGATTGGATGATAAATCAAGGTATTCTAAGGTATCAGTAAGCTCAAAAAGCTGCTCAGGAAACGACTCAAGCCCTTCAGATATCTTTACAGTAGTGGCGCCCAAAAGTTCGCCGTTAATAAGTTGTGTTAAAGTTTGCAATTTATAATGGAAATGAACAGCGAAGATAAAGGAAACATTTTATATGATGGATATTTAGTAGGTGCTTTATTGGAAACATTGGTTTGAAGCAATTTGTTCTTCAGCCCCGCTGTCCCTTCAATCTTTTTGTTTAAGGTATATTCGCTTTGAGCGGTAGCGGTACAAAAAGGATTTTCGTACCATCAGGTTTATCAGACCCAGGGTGGGTGTTTTATCGTTCGGGCCTGCTTTCCCGCAGGTATGCAAAACCGGGTCCACCCAGCTATATGACCTATATTCCTATATGGTTCAATAAGATCTAGTATGTTCTGTGAACATTCAATCATGCTGGCCACTGCAACAGGTAAACCGGTTTTCTCTATGGAATCAATCGAATCCCACAGTTACAAACCTGTTATAAACGAAGAAACCCCATCAGCTGTTACTGACGGGGTTCTCGCTAATGCCCTTTTGGGGCTTTAAGATTTGGCACCGACCTACTCTCCCACGTGTTACCGCAGTACCATCGGCTCTGGTGGGCTTAACTTCTCTGTTCGGAATGGGAAGAGGTGGACACCACCGATATAGGCACCTAAATGTTTTTAAATAGTATGTGGTATTTAGCCGTTGGTATTTAGATATCTAATCTATCTACCAAGTACTCAGTACCAACTACTAAATGACATATTATTGAAAGAAGTTATGTTAGAAGAACAAACAACAGTCTGTTTGCTTTGAAAGCTTCGGATGATTAGTACTACTCGACTGTGCTGTCGCCAGCTTTACATCTGTAGCCTATCAACGTAGTAGTCTTCTACGGTCCTATATGGAATTCTCATCTCGTGGCTAGTTTCGCACTTAGATGCTTTCAGCGCTTATCTATTCCCAGCGTAGCTACTCTGCAATGCCCCTGGCGGAACAACAGATTCACTAGAGGCTAGTCCAACCCGGTCCTCTCGTACTAAGGTCAGCCCCACTCAAAATTCCTACGCCCACAACAGATAGGGACCGAACTGTCTCGCGACGTTCTGAACCCAGCTCGCGTGCCACTTTAATCGGCGAACAGCCGAACCCTTGGGACCTTCTCCAGCCCCAGGATGTGACGAGCCGACATCGAGGTGCCAAACCTCCCCGTCGATATGAGCTCTTGGGGGAGATCAGCCTGTTATCCCCAGCGTACCTTTTATCCTTTGAGCGATGGCCCTTCCATGCAGAACCACCGGATCACTATATCCGTCTTTCGACCCTGATCGACCTGTATGTCTCACAGTCAAGCAAGCTTATGCTATTGCACTCCGCGTACGGTTACCAAGCGTACTGAGCTTACCTTTGAAAGCCTCCGTTACCTTTTTGGAGGCGACCACCCCAGTCAAACTACCCATCAAACAATGTCTCCCGCTAGGCGGGATTAGACACCGAATACAGAAAGGGTGGTATTTCAACGTTGGCTCCACGACGCCTAGCGACGCCGCTTCAAAGCCTCCCACCTATCCTACACATCCTGTATCCAATGTCAATGTTAAATTGTAGTGAAGGTGCATGGGGTCTTTCCGTCCCGTTGCGGGTACCCGGCGTCTTCACCGGGACCACAATTTCACCGAGCTCATGGCTGAGACAGCGCCCAGATCGTTACACCATTCGTGCAGGTCGGAACTTACCCGACAAGGAATTTCGCTACCTTAGGACCGTTATAGTTACGGCCGCCGTTTACTGGGGCTTCGATTCAATGCTTCTCCTTGCGGATGACATCCCCTCTTAACCTTCCAGCACCGGGCAGGTGTCAGGCCTTATACCTCATCTTTCGATTTTGCAAAGCCATGTGTTTTTGTTAAACAGTCGCCTGGGCCTTTTCACTGCGGCTGACATTGCTGCCAGCGCCCCTTCTCCCGAAGTTACAGGGCCATTTTGCCGAGTTCCTTAGCCATGATTCACTCGAGCACCTTAGAATCCTCTTCCCGGATACCTGTGTCGGTTTGCGGTACGGGTTTTTATAACCTGAAGCTTAGCGGTTTTTCTTGGAAGTCTGATTACCTGCGCTATCCACTCACCCGAAGGCTTGCGGTACTATCGACTTTCAGCTAGATCGGCGGATTTGCCTACCGTTCCATTACCTACTGTCTTTAACGATCTATTCCGTCAGATCGCGGCAGTGTCACTACTCCGTCCCCACATCGCAGTTATAAAAAGTACTGGAATATTAACCAGTTGTCCATCGAATTTCCCCTTCGGGTTCTCCTTAGGTCCCGACTGACCCTGATCCGATTAGCGTTGATCAGGAAACCTTATCCTTTCGGTGGGCGGGTTTCTCTCCCGCCTTATCGTTACTTATGCCTACATTTGCTTTTCTAGAAGCTCCAGCACCCATTACCAGATACCTTCGCTGCCGCTAGAATGCTCCCCTACCGATATATTTCAATCCCATAGCTTCGGTGTACAATTTAATGCCCGTTTATTATCCATGCCCGATCGCTCGACTAGTGAGCTGTTACGCACTCTTTAAATGAATGGCTGCTTCCAAGCCAACATCCTAGCTGTCTGTGCAATCGGACCTCGTTAGTTCAACTTAACTGTAACTTGGGGACCTTAGCTGATGGTCTGGGTTCTTTCCCTCTCGGCGCGTGACCTTAGCACCCCGCGCCTCACTGCAGATCATATTTCATAGCATTCGGAGTTTGTCTGGATTTGGTAGGATTTGACTCCCCCGCACCCAATCAGTAGCTCTACCTCTATGAAACTTAATATCCACGCTGTTCCTAAAAACATTTCGGGGAGTACGAGCTATTTCCCAGTTTGATTAGCCTTTCACCCCTACCCACAGATCATCCGGAAACTTTTCAACGTTTATCGGTTCGGTCCTCCAGTACGTGTTACCGCACCTTCAACCTGTCCATGGGTAGATCACAAGGTTTCGCGTCTACCCCCTCTGACTATACGCCCTATTCAGACTCGCTTTCGCTTCGGATCCGTGCCTGAAGCACTTAACCTTGCCAGAGAGGAGTAACTCGTAGGCTCATTATGCAAAAGGCACGCCGTCACACCACTTGGATGCTCCGACCGCTTGTAAGTACACGGTTTCAGGTTCTATTTCACTCCCCTGTTCGGGGTTCTTTTCACCTTTCCCTCACGGTACTGGTTCACTATCGGTCTCTCAGGAGTATTTAGCCTTACCGGATGGTGCCGGCAGATTCCCACAAGGCGTCTCCGACCTCGCGGTACTCAGGATACTGCTAGACTAGCATTCTATACGTGTACCGGGCTATCACCGTGTATCGCTGGGCTTCCCATCCCATTCCACTTCTGTTTGCTAATGCCATGTCGCAGTCCTACAACCCCACCTATGCCGTAACATGGATGGTTTGGGCTCTTTCCCTTTCGCTCGCCACTACTTAGGAAATCATTATTATTTTCTCTTCCTCTGCTTACTTAGATGTTTCAGTTCGGCAGGTTTGCTCATTATATGTGACTGGTCTTCAACCAGCCGGGTTGCCCCATTCGGAAATCTTCGGATCAATTCCTATTTGCAAATACCCGAAGCTTATCGCAGCTTATCACGTCCTTCATCGCCTCTGAGAGCCAAGGCATCCCCCGTGTACTCTTTATTACTTTCTTCTACTCATATGCCTTTTGCGCCATATGGTATGCTTTTTTTGCTCTTGTTATGATGTCTCATGCTTAGCGGTCTCTTGCGATTCCTTTAAGCGAGCACAAACACAACAGTCGCCTATTGTTGTTTGCTCTTCTTTTTTAACTTCTTCCAATATGTCAAAGAACTTTACCAAGGCTGAAGATCGAAGGTATAAAGGTTTAGGATTTCATCGTCCTATACCTAAGCTCCGTTTCAGCTTCGTTAGTCAAAAACTGCGGTCTCGAACCGTTTCTTGTAGTCCTTAGTACTCAGTATATAGTACTTAGATTATCACAAGTGCCCCATGGCGTTTCTTTTCTTTCTTTCAATCTGTCAATGATGACCACCGATCCCGGTGATGTGTTTTCTTACTGTGGAGAATAACGGAGTCGAACCGTTGACCTCCTGCGTGCAAGGCAGGCGCTCTAGCCAGCTGAGCTAATCCCCCAGGATTATTAAAGTAGTCCCGTCCAGATTTGAACTGGAGACCCCTACATTATCAGTGTAGTGCTCTAACCAGGCTGAGCTACGGGACTGTGCTTTTCGGTGGCAGTGTTTCGGTATATAGTATCTTACCGCTACCGTTCCATTTGCTACCTAGCTTCATCGCCGATGTCTTTTTGGTTATTGGACAACCGTCATTTCTTCTGGGTGTTTTTTCTTTTAGTGTTTTTGTTGAGTATAAAGTAACCGGTATATCGTAGTTATATGAAAAGATTGAACTTTTTACTTTCTACTTTTTACCCTGTACTTTCTACTTTATAGAAATATCATGTTGCGCAGTGAGTAGTCAACTCCACTCCAGAAAGGAGGTATTCCAGCCGCACCTTCCGGTACGGCTACCTTGTTACGACTTAGCCCCAGTTATCGGTTTTACCCTAGGACGCTCCTTTCGGTTACATACTTTAGGTACCCCCAACTTCCATGGCTTGACGGGCGGTGTGTACAAGGCCCGGGAACGTATTCACCGCGTCATTGCTGATACGCGATTACTAGCGAATCCAACTTCATGGGGTCGAGTTGCAGACCCCAATCCGAACTGTGAATGGCTTTGTGAGATTCGCATCATATTGCTATGTAGCTGCCCTCTGTACCATCCATTGTAGCACGTGTGTAGCCCCGGACGTAAGGGCCATGATGACTTGACGTCGTCCCCTCCTTCCTCTCTGTTTGCACAGGCAGTCTGTTTAGAGTCCCCACCATAACGTGCTGGCAACTAAACATAGGGGTTGCGCTCGTTGCGGGACTTAACCCAACACCTCACGGCACGAGCTGACGACAGCCATGCAGCACCTAGTTTCGTGTGATTGCTCACTGATCCATCTCTGGATCATTCACTAACTTTCAAGCCCGGGTAAGGTTCCTCGCGTATCATCGAATTAAACCACATGCTCCTCCGCTTGTGCGGGCCCCCGTCAATTCCTTTGAGTTTCACTCTTGCGAGCGTACTCCCCAGGTGGAACACTTAACGCTTTCGCTTAGCCGCTGACTGTGTATCGCCAACAGCGAGTGTTCATCGTTTAGGGCGTGGACTACCAGGGTATCTAATCCTGTTTGATCCCCACGCTTTCGTGCCTCAGCGTCAATAAGACCATAGTAAGCTGCCTTCGCAATCGGTGTTCTGAGACATATCTATGCATTTCACCGCTACTTGTCTCATTCCGCCTACCTCTAGTCCATTCAAGCCCATCAGTATCAAGGGCACTGCGATAGTTGAGCTACCGTCTTTCACCCCTGACTTAACAGGCCGCCTACGCACCCTTTAAACCCAATAAATCCGGATAACGCTTGGATCCTCCGTATTACCGCGGCTGCTGGCACGGAGTTAGCCGATCCTTATTCCTTCGGTACATTCAGCTATTTACACGTAAATAGGTTTATTCCCGAATAAAAGCAGTTTACAACCCATAGGGCAGTCTTCCTGCACGCGGCATGGCTGGTTCAGAGTTGCCTCCATTGACCAATATTCCTTACTGCTGCCTCCCGTAGGAGTCTGGTCCGTGTCTCAGTACCAGTGTGGGGGGCCATCCTCTCAGATCCCCTAGTCATCGTCGCCTTGGTGGGCCGTTACCCCGCCAACTAGCTAATGACACGCATGCCCATCTCCATCCCATAAATGTTTGATCATTGGATAATGCCATCCTGTGATTTTATGCGGTATTAATCCGGATTTCTCCGGGCTATCCCCCAGATGAAGGTAGGTTGCATACGCGTTACGCACCCGTGCGCCGGTCTCAAAGAAGCAAGCCTCTTCTACCCCTCGACTTGCATGTATTAGGCCTGCCGCTAGCGTTCATCCTGAGCCAGGATCAAACTCTCCATTGTAAAATGTGTTGTAAGATTCTGACCAGTTTTAACTATCGTTAAAAATAGTCTTCTTTTGTTTTGTCCGTTGGACATTGACTTTAAAATGTAATAAGGAACTCTGTACTTGAATTCGTACTTCATTACCCCACTACGCATCATTGACATCTCTTTTAAGAACTTATCGACAATCGCCTCACGGCCTGTCTTTATATATCTGCTCGCTTCAGTTGGGCATGAGTCTTGATCGTCTCTTCCCTGTTTCCGCTCGTTTCAATCTTTTTGTTTCCAGTCTTCCGCGACATCCGCCGCTCGACTTTTTCCCTTTCCTTTCGGTTGGGAGTGCAAAGGTAGAAAACTTTTTCGGACTTCCAAATAAAATAATTTTTATTTTTTCGTTCCCGTTTTCTTTCTGCTTTTCAATATGCCGCTTTTTCAGGCGGCTTCCCGTTCCTTCCGAACCGGGCTGCAAAGGTAGCGATCTTTTTCTTTTCCGCAAATTTATTTTAAAATAAATTATTGTCCTTTTTCTCCTCTCACGTTCCCCAGGTCCATCTTTTCACTGCAACCGTTTCCTCCGAAGCGGGATGCAAAAGTAGAAAAAATTCCGCTCCCCACAAATACTAAACACCGTTTTTTTTGATCTTTATTGTAAAAGCCTGTTTTTCAAGCGGAAAATTTTTAACGAACATCAAAACAAATAGAGCGATCGGGTGTATGCTTCGGAGAATCACATCCAAAGGACCCTGGTTGAGGTATGGTTTGCTCGAAATATAGGATAAGCTGATACTGCAAAATGTGAGCTTTCTTGGGTTTTGAACCATATAGAAATATAGAACATATAGGTTTTGCAGCGCAGAGGTTTTATAGGCTTCAGCAGTCGGCGTGATTTTGGCCTTCACCATGCGCTTTTGTTTTGTGGACCATATAGTTATATAGGACATATAGACTGGAAAGTATTGGTTGCTTAGCTAGTAAGTCAGAGCGGTAAGGGGTTCGGTATCTAGCTTTTTTGTTTCATGGACAGAATAAGGTTTGTTTCTTGCAACGGATGTCTCTACCAGAACCGATCTAAATGGAAAATATAGGCTTTATGATTGTAGCAAATGAGTTTAGTGCCTAATTCTGGGGACAAGAAGTTAAAGCAGAGGGCGGGCGGCAATTTAATAGTATATAGCAGTACTAACATATAATATTAGCTAATTATAAAACTAAATTTAATAGATTAGATAAATGTTAGTAGTAAAACGTTGGGGTTATGATTTAATGGGATTACTGTTCCCTAATGCTTGCAACGCTTGCGGTACGCCTCTATATTATGGTGAGCATCTTATTTGCACAAAATGCTTATATGATTTGCCATTTACCGATTATCACATTCATGCTGATAACAGGGTAGCCAAGCAACTTTGGGGACGATTGTCTTTAAATGCAGCCATGGCTATGTTGTATTTCAGGAAGGGTTCCAAAGTTCAGAATCTTATTCATAATTTAAAATACAACAACAAGACGGAGATAGGGATTTTGCTGGGAAACAAGCTTGGCGAAAGATTAAAGTCGAGTTCTTTATATCAGGATATTGATTTGATTATACCCGTACCTTTGCATTTGAAAAAATTAAGAATACGCGGTTACAACCAAAGCTTATATATTGCAGAAGGCATTTCGAAGGTTTTAGACGTACCGTTTAGCGAAGCAGAACTTATTAGAAGTGCTGCCACGGAAAGTCAAACAAAGAAAAGCCGATACAACAGATATGAAAATATGCAGGATGTCTTTAAGGTTGTAAAGCCTGAGCAATTAAGTGGAAAACATATTTTGTTAATTGATGATGTAATTACAACTGGAGCTACTTTGGAAGCCTGTGCAAATGAACTTCTAAAAAATGGTGTTGCGAAAGTGAGTATTGCAGCACTAGCTTTTGCAGAGTAACAAACGTTTTATTAACTTGTAAAGCAATCAGCCGAAAATATATAAGTTTGAAGATGCGTAATATTTTTATTTTAGTCTTTACCTTAATTTTTCTTTCGAATTGTAGAAAAGATGAATACATTACCACAGACCCAAACGCCAGACTTGCATTCTCAACAGATAGCATTTTATTCGGTACCATATTTACTACAGTTGGATCAACCGTTAAAAGGATAAAAATTCTTAATAAGAATAATTTGGCGATTAACATTTCAGAAATTAGCCTGGCAAATGGAAATAATTCCTCATTCAGCATAAATATTAATGGAGAATATGGTATCGGTAAGCAAAATATTATTATCAACGCAGGAGATTCTATAAATCTATTTATAAAGGCAACTATTAACCCGAACAACAAGGCTTTACCTTTCCTTGTTCAAGATTCTATATTGTTTACTACCAATGGAAATAAGCAAACTATTCAATTGCTTGCTTATGGCCAAAATGCAATTTTTATTAATGCATCTTCCATTATTACCAATACAACATGGACAAGTGATTTACCTTATATAATCAGCGGCGCTGCAACGGTTAAAAATAATTCAACGTTAACAATTTTACCAGCAGCAAAAATTTACTTTCACGCGGATGCGAGCTTAAACATTGAAGGTAGGCTGAATGCCGTAGGGACAATTGATAAACCTATCCTTTTTTGTAGTGACAGATTGGAAAGCACTTTCGCCAATGTTCCAGGGCAGTGGAAAGGTATACATATGAATGCGTCAGGAACAGGCATAATTTCCTATACAATTATTAAAAATGCTTCGGTTGGATTAACATCTGACTCTCTTTCGCTTAACGGCACTCCTAAACTACTGTTAAGCAACAGCATTATTAAAAATATGCAAGTTGCCGGCTATATAGGTTATCATTCGGAACTAACTGCCTTTAATAACTTATTTTACAACTGTGGCAACTATTTGATTTATGGTGTTGGAGGCGGCAATTACAATTTGAAGCAAAATACCTTCGCTGGCTATAATTTAAATTTCCCTCGAAAAACGGCATCTGTAAGTTTTTCCGATTATCAATCGGCCAGGATGACCAACGCCCTCAGCTTGAATTTAACCAATAACATCATATGGGGATCGCTGATTAACGAATTCGAAATTGAAAGGAAAACAAATGCCGTTTTACAAAGCAATCTGTTTAATAATTTGATTAAAACCGTGAATACATCATACGCTAACAATGGCAATATATTAAATCTGGACCCCGGCTTTATTTCTCCTGGACTAGAAAATTTTGAATTACTTGCTACTAGTCCTGCGATAAAAAAAGGGCTAAATCTTAGTAGTGATATGTTCTTTAGCAATTATCTCAATCGCGATTTGAAAGATACATTGAGAAGCTTTCCTTCATCAATTGGTTGTTATGAAAAAAAGTAATTTTTGTTTAACTCGTTAAAACAATTTTTGCCGCAGTTCGTTTATATAATTGAGAGCGTTAATTTAGATGGTAAGGGTCGATATTTCTTCAAAAGGATATCGGCCCTTTACTTTTCACATCAGTTTGTAAAGGATATTAAAATTTGAAAGTATGCGGATTAGACTCAATAAATCAAGGGTAACACACAAAAAGCAGACTGAAATGAAAAAGCAGCTACATTTTTATGTAACTGCTTCAAAAGGCTAATGCTTCCAAAAGCCTACGATAACAATATTATTTATATAGCGGAAACGCACTAACCAAATTAATCACTTCTGCTTTTACGGCATTGATGTTAGCTTCATCATCTGGATTAGTTAAAACCTGATCGATCAAATCAACAATCTTTTCCATTTCTGTTTCTTTCAATCCACGAGAAGTAATGGCAGCTGTACCTACACGGATACCTGAAGTTACGAATGGTGATTTATCATCAAAAGGAACCATATTTTTATTCACGGTAATTTCTGCTCTTTCCAACGCGTTTTCGGCTACTTTACCCGTGATGTTTTTATTTCGCAGATCGATAAGCATTAAATGATTATCAGTACCGCCAGAGATGATACCGTAACCTTTAGCAACAAAGGCTTTCGCCATCGCTTGTGCATTCGCAGCAACTTGTTTAATGTAAGTTCCATACTCCTCAGTTAAAGCCTCGCCAAATGCAATTGCTTTTGCAGCGATAATGTGCTCTAACGGTCCACCTTGAGTACCTGGAAAAACAGCCATATCCAATAAGTTACTCATCATACGGGTTTCTCCCTTTGGCGTTTTCAAACCCCACGGATTTTCAAAATCTTTTCCCATCATAATCATACCGCCACGAGGACCACGCAAAGTTTTGTGTGTAGTTGTAGTTACGATATGGCAATGTGGAAGTGGGTTGGCCAACAAACCTTTGGCAATTAATCCCGCTGGGTGCGAAATATCTGCCAGCACCAAAGCACCAATTTTATCAGCAACTGAACGGATGAAAGCATAATCCCATTCTCTTGAGTAGGCCGATGCACCACAAATAATTAATTTAGGCTTTTCAGCTAAAGCTACTTCTTCCAGTTTTTTATAGTCGATTAATCCAGTTTCTTTTTCTACGCCATAGAATAATGGCTGATAAAGTTTACCCGAGAAATTTACAGGAGAACCATGTGTTAGGTGGCCACCGTGAGAAAGATCAAATCCTAAAATTTTATCACCAGGTTGCAGAACGGCTAACATTACCGCAGCATTTGCCTGTGCACCAGAGTGTGGCTGAACATTTACCCAAGCAGCACCGAACAATTCTTTTGCTCTGTCGATTGCTATTTGCTCTACAACATCAACCACCTGGCAACCTCCGTAGTAACGTTTTCCTGGCAATCCTTCTGCGTATTTATTTGTGAGCACAGAACCAGCAGCTTCCATTACTTGCTTGCTTACAAAGTTTTCTGATGCGATAAGTTCTAATCCGTGCTCTTGGCGGTCTAGCTCTTTATCAATAAGTTCAAAAATTTGGGTGTCGCGTTTCATCCTTATATAGGTTTGTATTTTTTCTGCAAAAGTAAGAAATTAATCTCTAAGGTAAAGGCTGGATATGAGGAAACTCCGGCCGTTTTGCCAGATATATTTTTTTTAAAGAATCTAAAGGATTTGGAAAGCAATGGCAGCAATTCTTTTAAAGGTCACTCCCGCCCTCGCTACAATCTTTTTTGTCATTGTTTGTGATGAATATGATAATAAACCACCAAAAAAGTATTTTCGCTAAGTCGGGTTTAGTGGGTGCCTGTCAATGCAGGAAACAGAATAACAAACTCATAAATCAAGCGGATGATTTCACTTTAAAGTTATTGAAACCACTACCAATCGTAATTTCTACCAGTTGTTGTTGTAACATTTCTAGTATGGCCAGGAAATTATAAACAAAGTGCACTTTATTTTCAGAGTTTTTTAGCACCACCGCGAAATCAATCTGTTTGTTAATATCAAGTAGATTGGCTATAAAATACTTTTGTTGCTCAATGGTATAAGGATATTGGATTACCGTATGTTTAACTTCCTCACTTCGCAACTCATATTTTTGCATTGTTTTGTGGTAAACGGTAAGCAACTTGTATAAATCGAGTGATAAAAGCTCATCCTGATAAGAAGAGGATTCGGCAGCAAGCGATAAATCATATTCTATATTGCCCCTTCGCTCGTGTTTCATTCTGCTGTCTTCCAAAACTTTCATTTCTTCTGCAGCAGATTTGAATTGTTTATATGCAATAAGCCGGGCTATTAAATCTTGTTCGGGATTAATTTCATTGCCTGCCTCATCAATTTCTATTCTTGGCAATAGCATTTTAGATTTTATCCGCATTAAGGTCGCCGCCACCAAAATAAATTCGCTGGCTACCTCTACATTAAGTGCTAAGAGCTGGTGTATATACGCTAGAAAATCGTTCGTGATTTTTGCGATCTCGATATCCTGGATGTTTAATTCATCCCGTTCGATAAAGAACAATAATAAATCGAATGGTCCTTCGAAAACCGGAAGTTTGATCTCAAAATTTTCTGCTTGCATTTGTTAACAAATTTAACAAAAACAGGGAGACGGCAATATTTTAAAATAATCAGCAGACCAAAAACAACGACTAATTAATTAGCGTTAGTTAATATATAAATCGTTTGACGAGAATCTAAATGAAAAAGATATTCTTTCAAGTTATCAACTACTGACTTTTTAATTTTAACTACTTTACCTTGTGAATTATACTCATCGATAATTTCGTCGCCAATTTTGACCTTATTGAGTTTGTTGACTGGTGTTGAGTGCGTTAAATTTATCATGGGATGTTTTTTTTACTAATATGGGTGTTTCAAATCTCCTCCAAAAATCAAGTCGATTAACAAAATGATTTGGTAGAGATAAGGCCTGCAAAGATAGATAAACAAATACTAAAAACAAGGTATAGGACTTATTAATACTACAACTATAAAGAGTCTTCCAATAATTGTATACCTCGTTTTAATATCATAAGGAGTAATACAATGGTTAATGTATTAACCTTGACGATTTTTCTTTTGTATTAAAACAAAAATACCTTACTTTGTATCTTGTTTTTTACCCAAATCTGAATGCAAGTTAAAGCTGGCCCCCTATTATCTAAAATCAACTATCCTGCTGATTTAAAGCAATATAGCGAATCTGACTTAGAACAAATAAGCCAAGAGTTACGTCAATACATTATTGATGTGGTGAGTGTAAATGGTGGCCATTTTGGCTCCAGTTTAGGTGTTGTAGAGTTAACTGTAGCGCTACATTATGCATTAAATACACCTTACGACAAGCTGGTTTGGGATGTAGGACATCAAGCTTACGGACATAAAATTCTTACAGGCCGCAGGGGTTTGTTTCACACTAATCGAATCTATAAAGGAATTAGTGGTTTCCCAAAAATATCTGAAAGTGAATACGACACTTTTGGTGTTGGCCACTCTTCTACTTCCATTTCCGCAGCATTAGGAATGGCTGTTGCTTCACAATTGAAAGGTGAAACCGATCGCCAGCATGTTGCCGTAATTGGTGATGGTGCAATGACAGCTGGCTTAGCTTTTGAAGGCTTAAACCACGCTGGCATCGAAAACAGCAATGTTTTAGTGATTCTGAATGACAACTGTATGTCTATCGATCCTAACGTTGGTGCACTGAAAGAATATTTAACCAGCATTACCATTTCAAAATCTTACAATCGCTTCCGAGATGATATATCGAATGTATTGGTTGGCTTATCAAAGCTTGGCCCAAATGCACATAAATATGTTAAAAAGATTGAGAAAAGTATAAAGGGAACGCTTTTGAAGCAGAGCAATTTATTTGAAGCATTAAACTTTAGGTATTTCGGCCCAGTGGATGGACATGATGTTAAACGTTTAGCACAAACTATCAAAGATTTATCTGCTATACCAGGACCAAAATTACTACACTGTATTACGGTGAAGGGTAAGGGATTTGCCTTGGCCGAAAAAGACCAAACGATTTGGCATGCACCTGGGCTATTTGATAAAATTACAGGTGAAATTAAAAAAAGTGTTCCAGATAAGCCTCAACCTCCTAAATACCAGGATGTTTTTGGTCATACGATGGTGGAACTAGCTGAGGCTAACGAAAAAATTGTGGGAATTACGCCGGCAATGCCTTCAGGCTCATCATTAAATATCATGATGAAAGCTATGCCAAAGCGTGCTTTCGACGTTGGTATCGCTGAGCAGCATGCTGTTACTTTTTCTGCAGGTTTAGCGGCACAAGGATTATTACCTTTCTGCAATATCTATTCAAGCTTCATGCAAAGGGCCTATGATCAGGTTATTCATGATGTAGCGATACAGAAACTTAATGTAGTTTTCTGTTTAGATCGGGCTGGTTTAGCCGGAGCTGATGGAGCAACACATCATGGTGCTTATGATATTGCTTACATGCGTTGTATTCCAAATCTGATCATATCTTCTCCAATGAACGAGGAGGAATTACGGAACTTAATGTATACGGCTCAACAAGAGAACATGGGCCCATTCGTAATCCGTTACCCTCGGGGAAACGGGGTTATGCCTGATTGGAAAAGACCATTTAAAGCCCTTGAGATCGGTAAAGGCCGAAAAATTTGTGATGGTGAAGACGTTGCTCTATTAACGATTGGACATGTTGGTAATTTTGCCGTCGAAGCTCGTACCCAACTCAATAGTGAAGGCATTTATCCAGCACATTACGACCTTAGATTTGTAAAGCCGTTAGACCAGGAGATGTTGCATGACGTTTTCTCCAAATACAAACATGTTATTACCGTTGAAGATGGATCGCTTCCAGGAGGAATAGGCTCAGCTGTGCTGGAATTTATGGCCGACAACGGCTACAATTCAAATGTAATTCGGTTAGGTATTCCAGATCAGTTCATCGAACATGGAGAACAACCAGAACTTTGGGCAGAATGTGGTTATGATAAAGATTCGATTGTTGAGGCAGTAAGGAAGGTTGGCTCTAAAAGATTAACGGATAGTATGGTGGGGTAATCTTCAGCACTGAATACTATCAAGTGAAGTCAACATAGAGAATGTTATATGTCTTTATCCCCTTTTGGTTAGCATTTTTTTTGCTAATAAGTCGGTAAATCCAGTTCAAGTTCTCTAATATAACCTATAATTCCACCATTAAGATTATATAAGTTACTCATTCCGTATTTTTCTTCAAGCAACTTTACAGCTGATCTGCTTCTACTCCCCATTTTACATAGAATAACAACTTTTGCCTGATCTGAAATTTTCGCTCGGTTATCTACAATAGTTGATAAGGGGATTAATTCTCCGCCAATGTTAACAAACTGATATTCAGACAATTCCCTAACATCTATTAATTGTACATCTAAACCTTGCTGTTGCCAATTGAGAACTTCACTAGGATCTACCTCTTTGATTTTCTTTTCAATAGCCGGCATGCCACAAAACAATTCATAATCTACAAGTCCATTTGAGATTATTGAAGCATTATCGTAATTTTTGGCGATATTATAAGTCATAGATTCGAAGCTCAACGCATTGAAAGTATAAAATTTTCCGCTAAGGATATCTCCAATCTGAGCAATTACTTTAATCACCTCTAACGCCTGCATACTCCCAATTATACCTGGCAAAACGCCTAGAACACCAGCTTCAGAACAGTTTTGGACACGGCTCGGATCTGGAGGTAGGGGGAAAAGATCACGATAATTGGGGCCACGGCTTCCATCGTCTTTCAAGTGATTAAATACCGAAACCTGGCCTTCGAATTGGTAGATAGATGCGTAAACATTCACCTTATCTAAAATTACACAGGCATCATTTACTAAGTATCTCGTAGGGAAATTATCTGTCCCGTCAGCAATCACATCATATTCGGCAAATATTTCTAAAGCGTTTTGCGAAGTAAGTTGCGTGTTGTAGGCTTTAATTTTTATATAGGGATTTAATGCTTCTAATCGCTGTTGTGCTTCTGAGGCCTTTGATTTACCTAATGAACCTATCCCAAAAAGCACTTGCCGCTGTAAATTGCTATCTTCCACCACATCGCAGTCTAAAATACCTATAGTTCCTATGCCAGCCGCTGCCAAATAGAGTGCCACAGGACTACCTAATCCACCAGCACCCACAATAAGCACCTTAGCATTTGCAAGTTTTTCTTGCGCTGCAAGGCCAAAATCAGGAATAATGATATGACGATTATATCTGGAATATTCTTCTGAAGAAAAATTTACTTTACTCATGCTATTTGTTTTTTATAAATACCCCCAGCGATAGCCGGTACGATGCTAACTATAGAAAAGGGGCTAACACTCGTCTGTAAATTATTTAGACTTCTAATATCATCTTGATCTACAAACAAATTAACAAATGAGCGAACTCCGCCCGCCCCATCTAGCAAATGCTTTTTAATTTCAGGATGGGTTGAAACCAAATTCTCGATGATGCAAGATACATCTGCGCCATCGATTGATACTTTAGATTGATTGTCAGTATATTTTCTTAAAGGTGTTGGAATAAGAATTGTTGCCATACTATTTTATTATAAGGTTAAGCTCTGTTAGTTCTTCGTTATCTTCAATCCGCTGCCATGCTCGCATCTCAGTTATTTTTTGGCGGCTCACGGAGACAATAATGTTTATAAAATTTGGCATCGCAAATTCTAAATCTTCTGCAGATGGTTCTGCAGGTTCATTTGGGTGAGAATGAAACACTCCCAGTAATGACAATCTGTTTTTTAATGCAAATTCTTCGGCAAATAAGTAATCAGTGTGACTTATTTCGAATGACTCATTTCTATCTTTAAAAGAGGCATTACGAACCTCTTTAGCAAAAACTATTTCATTGTCCTGGCCCCAGATAAATCCACAACATTCTTCTGGGAATTGATGAATTGCAATCGATTCTATTTTCTTGACCAAGTGCCTATTGATATGTATTAGGCTCATAATGTAATTTGCTAACTATACTTTCTGCTTCTTTATATTCTTCGGTACCAATTAGGCTGCCCAGTAACAATTCAACAGTTTCTTTAAAACTAATTGGCGAACTAATTTCAGAATCAAGATAATTCAGATCAAGACCCCATTTCAAAATATTCAGAGTATCACTAGCCTTCACATTTTTTAATGAATCATTTACACATTTAAATAGTGTGCTATTGAGCCAGTTTCTAGCATTTGACTCATCGTTTATATTTTCAATTTCTGAAATGCAACTCAACAAAAGTTTTTTATTTACAGGTAAGATATTAGCAATGATAATATCTTGTGCGGCATTAATTTTTTTATGCTGGTTTTCATACACATTTATTAATAGGTTAAGCTCATCGGGTGTAGTCCAATCTAATTGTCCCCTGAAAAAACCTTCCCGATACCCTAGCGGGTTTCCTTTAAATATCACCGGTATTTTCTTTCCTTGCTTCAAAATATGAAACAATGCAACTTCTAGACTTTCAACTGGCCATTCCAGATTTTTCACAATTAAAAAGGCTGATCTATCTTGTTGTGCATAATGAAGTGCGTTCAACATCAAACATGCTGCTTCAGATACATTTTGAGCGGTTACATATTTTCCAGGACTATGAATTGATAGATGATCAACACTTGTTACATCCTTCAGCTCATTATTCATTAAGCTGTTATCAATAATATGGGTAAAACGAACCATTGAGTAGCGTACCCGACTATCTTTGGCATGAGTATCAAAGATAAATTCGCAAAGTTTTTTCGTTGCAGCATATACTTCTGATGTATAATACCGGCTTGCTTTTCCAGTTGATGAAAACACACATTGCTTTACCGATGATGTAAAATCGCATGCCTTAACTACATTTAAAGTACCGATAACATTATCCCTAATTGCTTCAAGAATATTTTTTTCAGCATAACCAGGGCTTCTCTGTGCTGCCGTATGGAAAACAAAATTTGGATTATATTTATTGAAGCAGGATTGCAAACTTGGCTGGTTACAAATGTTACCTTCAACAAAAACAACCCTATCGTCGTCATATAAAGCTTCAAGTTTTGGGTTCTTATCAAAAACCACTATGGTTTTGATATTAAGGGTTAGCAATTTTTCTATCAGAGACGAGCCTACGCAGCCAGAACCTCCGGTTATCAAACACACTTGGCCAGCTAAAAGCGCATTTAATTTATCTGAATTAATAACGACTTTTCTATCTCTAGTGGATAAGAAGGGGTCGCTTTCTAGTCTGTTATTTTCTTGATAAGTATCAATTAGCTGACTGGTAAGTAACTTTAATAACTCATAAGATGCAGGGTTTTTGTAATCTGGTGATAATTGCCATATTCGATCGTAAAGACTATCTATTGCATCATTACCACAATAATTCATATCACTCATTCATTAGGTGTAGACAAATAATCTATTACATATTTTATGATAAATTATTTCTACTAAAGTATTTACAAAGCGATTATTAGCCAATAGCCCTTTACTACTAACTAAAGGAAAATGTGATCATTCATGTCCATACATTGCAAAACCTTGGAAATTTTTTACCTACTCTCTATAAAACTACATTATACATTAACTCCGTTTTTTAATATACCCTTAACGTTGTGGAGTGCACTTCTATTAACTGTTTAAAATCTTAGCCTTAAAGGGCCATTGCTGGAAATTTTAATTTGATAGTTCTTTGTATAGAAATAAAGTTTGAGTGATTCAAAAGCTTAGGGAAATAACAACGTTTAATAGTATGCAGGTAAAAGACAAGAATACTTACATTTTAATTATGGCTGGCGGAGTGGGTAGCAGATTTTGGCCAAAAAGCAGAAATAGCTTCCCAAAGCAGTTTATCGATATTCTTGGTACGGGCAAATCTTTACTTCAACTAACTTATCAACGTTTTTTAAAGATTTGTCCGAGTGAAAACATTTACATTCTCACCAATGAGATTTATGCTGAAATTATAGAAACTCAACTTGGCGAACAGGCTAAACAAAATGTGATTACCGAGCCATGTAGGCGAAATACGGCACCTTGCATAGCTTATGCAACTTTCAAACTTGCAGCCTTAAATCCAAAGGCCAACATTATTATCGCTCCATCAGATCATTTAATTCTGAATGAAGATGTATTCATTTCATGTTTAGAAAAAGCGATTGCTTTTGCATCCAACAACGATTCATTATTAACGCTTGGGATTAACCCAAGCCGGCCTGATACAGGTTATGGCTATATCAAATTCGAACCAGGTAAGGAGGAAATTTTCAAAGTAGACAAATTTTTGGAAAAGCCCTCACTAGATAAGGCTACTCAATTTGTTAATAGTGGAGAATATGTTTGGAACGCAGGAATATTTATCTGGAATGTAAGGTCGATTATTTCTGCTATA
Organism: Pedobacter sp. AC163; assembly: GCF_979258665.1. NCBI lineage: Bacteria > Pseudomonadati > Bacteroidota > Sphingobacteriia > Sphingobacteriales > Sphingobacteriaceae > Pedobacter > Pedobacter sp. AC163. The sequence goes on from NZ_OZ409872.1 coordinate 2,699,831, forward strand.
GAAAAACATGCAGAAGAGCTTTTCAGCATTTTCGATCAGAAAAACGTCTATAATACTGATTACGAGTCATCATTTATTGCCGAGAACTACCCTTTAGCTATCGATATCTCTATTGATTATGCTATAATGGAAAAGGCAGATAACGTGTACACCATTATTGGAGATTTTGGCTGGTCTGATTTAGGAACCTGGGCATCTTTGCATGAAGTAATGGAGAAGGATACAAACCATAATTCCTTCACGGGAAAAGCTGTTCTACTGGAAGACACAGATAATTGTATTCTTCAATTATCGAATCAAAAAATTGCAGTTGTTAAGGGTTTGAGCAATTACATAGTGGTAGATGATGGAAATGTACTGCTCATTTATCCGAAGATAATGGAACAAGAAATTAAGAAAATTTCAACTGAAGTAGTCGCCCAATTGGGAATGGATTATCAATAATACCCCCAGAACTTAACAAACAAGCCATAAAATAAAATCATAAATTATCTTATAACATGAAGAAAGCGCTTATTACAGGAATAACTGGACAAGATGGAGCATACCTAGCCGAATTGCTATTGAAAAAAGGCTACGAAGTACATGGAATCAAACGCCGAAGTTCGATGTTCAATACTGATCGTATAGATCATCTTTATCAAGACCCTCACGATACAAATATCAGGTTTAAGCTGCATTATGGAGACTTAAGTGATTCTACCAATTTGATTCGAATAGTTCAGGAAGTTCAACCAGACGAGATTTATAATTTAGGCGCCATGAGCCACGTTAAGGTTAGCTTTGATACGCCAGAATATACTGCAAATGCCGATGGAATAGGTACGCTAAGGCTTTTAGAAGCCTTACGGATATTGGGTTTGGAGAAAAAAACACGTATTTACCAGGCATCAACATCTGAGCTATATGGATTAGTACAGGCTGTTCCTCAAAGTGAAACCACACCATTTTATCCGCGATCGCCATATGCCGTAGCAAAAATGTACGCCTATTGGATTACTGTAAATTATCGAGAAGCATACGGAATGTTTGCTTGTAATGGCATCCTGTTTAATCACGAGAGCCCGCTGAGAGGAGAAACTTTTGTAACCCGTAAAATTACCCGGGGGGTTTCAAAAATTGCTTTGGGCTTGCAGGATAAATTGTATTTAGGAAATCTAGATGCCCGCAGAGATTGGGGACACGCTAAGGATTATGTTGAAGCGATGTGGCGAATTTTGCAACAAGATGTGGCAGAAGATTATGTAATTGCAACAGGAGTTTCCACAACAGTTCGGGATTTTGTAAAAATGTCGTTTTTAGAAGTAGGTATTGAACTAGCGTTTAGAGGTGAAGGCGTAAATGAGAAAGCTTATGTTGTTTCATGTTCTGATCCAGATTACCAACTTGAAATAGGTAAAGAAGTAGTAGCTGTTGATGCTGCATACTTCCGTCCGACGGAGGTAGACCTGTTAATTGGTGACCCAACAAAATCAAAAACTAAGTTAGGCTGGGACCCAAAGTATGACCTGGCCGCATTAGTTAAGGAAATGATGTTCTCGGACGTTGAACATTTCCGGAAGGAAGTAATGCTCAAAGAAGCAGGTTACGAAGTAAAAAACCAGTTTGAATAATTAGCAATAATTGAAATTGGAAAAGCACTCAAAAGTATACATCGCCGGTCATCGTGGCATGGTGGGATCCGCCATTTACCGAAAACTCGAAAAGGAAGGGTTTTCGAATATCATTACGAAAACCTCCGCGGAACTAGATTTACGAAATCAACAGGCTGTTGAAAATTTCTTTGAAAAAGAAAAACCCGATTACGTTTTCTTAGCCGCAGCCAAAGTTGGGGGAATTGTAGCAAACAATACCTATAGAGCAGATTTTTTGTACGAGAATTTGGCTATACAAAACAATGTTATTCACCAGTCTCATATTCATGGTGTAAAAAAACTGATGTTTTTGGGTTCGAGTTGCATTTACCCGAAATTGGCTCCACAACCACTCAAGGAGGATTATTTGCTAACAGGATTATTGGAACAAACTAATGAACCTTATGCGATAGCTAAAATCGCTGGTATAAAAATGTGCGAAGCCTACAGAGCACAGTATAATTGCAATTTTATTTCGGTAATGCCGACAAATCTATACGGCTATAATGATAATTACCACCCCGAAAATTCACATGTTTTACCTGCGTTAATCAGAAAATTTGATGAGGCTAAAACTAACAAATCAGATAAGGTAGTGATTTGGGGGTCTGGCTCTCCTATGAGAGAATTTTTATTTGCTGATGATTTGGCCGATGCCTGTTATTATTTAATGCAAACCTATAATGAAGCCGAGCTGGTAAATATAGGGACCGGAGAAGATCTGACGATAAAAAATCTTGCAATCGCCATCCAGAAAGTAATTGGTTTCGACGGAGAGTTAGCATTCGATAGCAATAAACCTGACGGAACGCCCCGAAAACTTATGGATGTTTCTAAGCTTCACTCATTAGGATGGAAACACAAAATTAACCTGGAAGAAGGTCTTAACCTGGCCTACCAGGACTATAAACAATTTAATAACTAAAAAACTCCTCAATATGAAAATCGCTGTAATTGGTACCGGCTATGTTGGCCTGGTAACAGGCACTTGCTTGGCAGAAACCGGGAACAATGTAATCTGTGTTGATATAAATGTGGAGAAAGTTGCAAAGATGCAAAACGGAGAAGTTCCCATTTACGAACCTGGTTTAGACTTATTATTCAATCGAAATATAGAACAGGGAAGACTTCATTTCACTACTGATTTGGCATCCGCCGTCAGAGATGCCAAGATTATCTTCATGGCGCTCCCTACTCCTCCAAACGGCGATGGTGCAGCAGATCTTTCTTACATTCTCGGCGCTTCTGAAGATATATCCAAACTAATCACGGAGTACAAAGTAATAGTAAACAAATCTACCGTACCCGTTGGTACTGCCGACAAGGTAAGAGCTGTTTTTGAAAAAAACACCGACGTACCTGTTGATGTGGTTTCAAACCCCGAATTTTTAAGGGAAGGTGTTGCCGTTGATGATTTTATGAAACCAGATCGTGTAGTATTAGGTACAAGAAGTGAAAAAGCTATAAAATTAATGTCGGAATTATATGCTCCTTATGTAAGACAGGGAAATCCCATCTTATTTATGGACGAGAGATCATCTGAACTTACTAAATATGCAGCCAATTCCTTTCTAGCAACAAAAATCACTTTTATGAATGAGGTTGCAAACCTCTGTGAATTAGTAGGGGCAGATGTTGATGCCGTGAGAAGAGGTATTGGTACCGATGAACGAATTGGTAAACGATTTCTTTTTCCAGGAATAGGCTATGGAGGATCATGCTTTCCAAAGGATGTACAGGCTTTAGTGATCGCGGCAAACAATGCCGATTATAATTTTCAAATCCTTAACGCGGTAATGGATGTTAATGAAAATCAAAAACTGATTATCGTTAATAAAGTATTAAAATACTATAAAAATAACCTTCAAGGAAAGCATTTTGCCCTTTGGGGATTAGCTTTTAAACCAGAAACTGATGATATCCGTGAAGCGCCATCACTTTATATTATTGATGCTCTTGTAAAACATGGCGCAGGTGTAAGTGTGTTCGATCCGGAAGCAATGACTAATGTTAAAAACGCCATCGGAGATAAAGTAACCTATGCAAACAGTGCTTATGAAGCATTGAATAACGCCGATGCTTTGCTGATTGCAACAGAATGGTCTTTATTTCGAACACCTGATTTTGACCAAATGGAAAAGCTTCTAAAATCGAAAGTAATATTTGATGGCCGTAATCTTTACGATCTGCAAAAGATGATTGATCTCGGCTACTATTATAACAGTATAGGTAGAAAATTAATAGACTAATATGAAACGAAAAAAGATATTAATCACCGGAGCTGCAGGATTTTTGGGTTCACATCTTTGTGATCGTTTTATTAAAGATGATTATCATGTTATTGGCATGGATAACCTGATAACCGGAGATATTGCCAACATTGAACACCTGTTTAAATTGGAAAACTTTGAATTTTACAATCATGATGTTTCCAAATTTGTACACATCCCTGGCAAATTAGACTACATTTTACACTTTGCCTCGCCAGCAAGCCCGATTGATTATTTAAAAATTCCAATACAAACGCTAAAAGTTGGCTCTTTAGGCACACACAATCTCTTAGGCTTAGCCCGCAACAAGGGAGCCAGAATGCTAATTGCTTCTACTTCCGAGGTATATGGAGATCCAAATATTAGCCCACAACCAGAAGAATACTGGGGAAATGTTAATCCTGTTGGGCCTCGTGGTGTTTACGATGAGGCAAAACGTTTCCAAGAAGCAATGACCATGGCCTACCACACTTTTCATGGTGTAGAAACGAGAATTGTTAGAATTTTTAATACGTATGGCCCACGTATGCGCTTAAACGATGGAAGAGTGTTACCCGCTTTTATAGGCCAGGCTTTAAGAGGTGAAGACCTTACTATTTTTGGTGATGGCAGCCAGACCCGCTCATTTTGCTATGTTGATGATTTGATTGAGGGCATTTGTCGTTTATTAATGAGCGATTATGCGCAACCTGTTAATATCGGTAACCCCGATGAAATAACTATCAAACAGTTTTGCGAAGAAATTATTAAGCTCACAGGAACTAATCAGAAGATTGTTTATCAACCGCTTCCACAAGATGATCCAAAACAACGTAGGCCGGATATCACCAAAGCACAAAATATTTTAGGGTGGGAGCCAAAAATTCAGCGAGAAGAAGGTTTGAAAATTACTTATGAATACTTTAAAACACTACCTCCATCAGCACTGGAAAAAGTAGAGCACAAAGACTTTACCGGTTATAACAAGTAATACCGAGTGCTGCAAAAATCTGCATCAACAATAAGCTTAAACGGTCCTGAAGATGAATTTTTAGAGTCATAGCCCTATAAGGCTATTGTAGTGCAAGCTAAATTGTAAGACTTTAGTAATGTTATAAAAAACGATAAATATTCAGCGTAACACGTATACCGGACCATTGAAAGATTAAAACTGATGAACTTACCCCTATTTGTAGACGTACTGGATTTTAAGGTTTTTTCTGATGATTTAAACACGATAGCCATTGGAAGTGATAAATGCAGAACCATCAACACGATTAGCCCGAATTCTTATGGCTTATCGCTCAAAGATGATGTATTTAAAGAGGCCCTAAAAAAGACAGATTACCTGGTGTTGGATGGAGTGTACTTCGCTTTTGCATCATTGATGCTGAAAGGGAAAAACATCAAAAAGAACCAAGGTCCAGATGTTTTCTATCATTTTATGGAAAGGATGGCAGAACAAGGTGGAAAAGTTTTCTTCTTAGGATCAAGTGAACAAACGCTAAATAAAATAGAACAAAGAGTAAAAAAAGAGTACAATAACATCGAAGCCAAAAGTTATTCTCCTCCGTTTAAGGAAGCCTTTACCGAAGAGGATAACCAAAAAATGCTTGATACGATAAACGATTTCAAACCAGACATTTTATTTGTGGGAATGACTTGCCCTAAGCAAGAAAAGTGGGCTACGCAGTTTAGAGATCATATCGATGCAGGATTAGTAATTAGTATCGGGAACGTATTTGATTGGTTTGCTGGCACTCAGAAAGCCATTCATCCATTTTGGTTCCGGATAAGAATGGCATGGTTAATTAGAATTTTTTATAGACCCGAAATCTTTCGTAGGAATATTAAAAACCAGATGACCTTCTTCGGTCATGTAATATTGATTTTTTTAAAATTAAAGAAAATATAAAATGATAAAAGTTGCATTAGTAGGTGCCGGCAAGATGGGTGTTTCTCACTTGTCGATATTAGGAGCTCACCCTGACGTTGAAGTTGTTGGTGTTTGCGATACCTCAAAAGTAGTAACCAACTTTTTGGAGCGTTATTCTAAATTAGATTGTTTCGCAGATTTTGCAAAAATGCTCGATAATGCAAAACCGGATGCTGTTTTTGTGGCTGTACCAACAAAATTCCATCACCAGATTATAAAACTTGCGATGGAAAAGAACATCCATGTTTTTGCTGAAAAACCTTTTTGCCTTAATACTGCAGAAGGCACGGAACTTATTGAACTGGCAGCAAGAAAGAATCTGGTTAATCAGGTGGGCTATCATAACAAGTTTGTTGGAACTTTCAAGGAGGTAAAACGTATCGTTCAATCAGGTATGCTTGGAGAGGTTTATCATTTCGTTGCCGAATCTTATGGCCCTGTAGTTACCAAAGCAAAGCAAAGCTCATGGAGATCTAAACCAGAAGAAGGTGGTGGCTGCTTAATGGATTATGCATCACACGTAATCGATTTGGTTAACGACATTATTTCGCCAATTAATCAGGTTAAAGGTGCTACGCTAAAATCCATTTATTCAAACACTGTTGAAGATGCGGTTTATTCGGTAATGAATACTACAAGCAATGTAAGCGGTATTCTTTCGGTTAACTGGAGTGAAGAAACGTACCGTAAAATGTCTACAACAGTTACTATTCTTGGTTCAAAAGGCAAAATAATTTCTGATGCAAATGAATTGAAGTTATACCTTAAAGACGAAACAAAAGACTACACCAAAGGCTGGAACGTGAAGTATATCACCGACCTAACCGACCAGGTTAACTTCAATCTTAGAGGTGAAGAGTATTCAGCACAAATAGATTATTTTATTGATGCAGTTATGAAAAGGAAGCCCAACACGGTTAATACTTTTCATCAAGCCTGGCAAACAGATAAAGTTATTGAATTAATTAAACAACATAGGTAACATGATCATGGACAGAGTATTATTTGGCGACAATCAGTTTTTCGCTGTAAACCACATTTCGGACGAAAAATCTCGGGCACAATCTATTCAGTTTAAAACTGATGATGCGATTATGAAGACATTAAATAGCGCAAAAGATGTGGGCTTGAATACATTTATGTGTACAACTCACGATAGAATTGTAGCCATTTGCGATATTATCAGGAAAGATCCGGAACAGTATGCCGATTACAAAATTTTTCCTTGTATGCCGTATGCGCATAAATATGCTAACGCGGTAACAGAACTTGGTATATCGGGTACTATTAAGCAATATGTTCCTGGTAATGTATTTGGCTCACTATTTAAAGGTGGTATGGCTATCATTTCTAAAGATTATATCTCATTAATTCAATTAATGATTGATGCAGAAATGAAAATGTTTAAGGGCATTAATACCCCTGTTATTTTTCTGCAGAATGTAATTACAGATTTACTATTAGGATTAAACTGTGATGAGGTCCTGGTTGCTTTCTGTAATCACATCAAGAAGAAATACAACGCCGAGCCAGGCTTTATTACGATGAACATGCCTAAGTTACATGCGGTTTTGGAAAGAAATGGAATTGAAAACCCAATAATATGCAGCTCCATTAACAAGGTTGGTTTTAGAATGTCGGGCAGTATTGAAGCATACGAAGAAGTGCTTAGAACCAAGAAAGGTAGGTTTATTGCAATGCAGGTACTTGCTGGTGGAGCTATCCCTCCAGAGGAAGCAATTGAATACATCTGTAGCTTACCCAATATTGAATCCATACTGTTTGGAGCCTCATCCAAAAAAAATATCGAAAGCACAATGTCTTACATACATGCTTTCGACGATAAACAATTAACTACTGCTATGGCGAGCTAATTAGGAGTTAAGTTCACATAATTTGTGGTCAATTGAAAAAAGGGCCTAACAGCCCTTTTTTAAAATTTTTTCAAAGTTGCCTAGTCTACTTTGATAAATTTTTTGGTCAATTTATTTACACCATCGTTAAAATACAAAAGAAATGTTCCAACGGGCAGGTTAGAGACATCAATTTCCTTTCTGACACTTCCCTTATCTAAAATAACTTTTTTAGCTTTTTGTCCGTTAATTGAGATCACTTCGATAAATGCTGTGTTGCTAATTTCTGGATATGTTACACTCAAGATGCTTTGTACCGGATTTGGATATAGGGATAGCTCAATTGAACTATCCAATACACTCTTGCTAATCGTGGGGCTACCCACAATGGCACTTTCTCTCCTATTGGGCCCAGCAATTATTTTAAAGCGCCAATAACCAGCCTCACGATCGACATCACCAACAGGAATTGGCATTTGATAGCTTTTAAATACCCCACTATTCTCGCTGTAAACAATTTTATCCTGAAACTCATCATGATAAGCAATTAATGTTTTAGCTATTTTATCTGTAGTGATTACAGGAGGAGCGGTTTCGCTCGATTTTGTAAACGCCGGGCTCGAAATCACATCACTTTCCAGCCTATTTACAGTCGCTTTTATTTTAAATTTCCAGTAGCCAGTAGCTCTGTAAAAATCACCGACATTAATTGTGCCCGCATAAGCTGTAAAATTACCACCATTTTCGCTTACTAATATATCTTTACTATATAAATCGTGGTTTACACTCAACGTGTTATTCAAATCATCAGCAGTAATGGTTGGTGCACCTGGTTTATCCGGAATGGTAAAAGCCGGGCTTGATACTAAAGCACTTTCATTTCTATTGGCTGTAGCACTGATTTTAAATTTCCAATAACCGGCAGGTCTTGAAACATTACCTACGCTGATAGAGCCGGTGTAAGCCTGAAAATCTCCGTTATTTTCACTCACAACAATTGCAGCCGGATATAGGGTATGGCTAGCAGTTAGCGTGTTGGCCACGTCATCTGCAAAGAGATTTGGCGGAGAGGTAATTTCAGCACTGTAAAAGGCAGGGCTATTTATTACACTACTTTCTGCCCTATCTGCTGCTGCTTTAATTTTAAACTTCCAATAGCCGGCTACCCTGGAAACATTCCCCACATTTATTGTTCCGGTATAGCTTTGATAGCTTCCGTTGTTTTCACTAAATATAATTTCAGAAGAATATTGGTTATGGGAGGCACTTAGGGTATTCGCAGTATCATCAGCAGTGAGTACAGGTGGGGTTGCAGATCCTGTTGCACTGAAAGCAGGGCTTGGAACCACAGCGCTTTCGCTGCGGTTCGTACTCGGTCGAATTTTAAATTTCCAATAACCACTGGGCCGGGCTACATTGCCCACACTAATTGTTCCAGTATAAATCTGGAAAGCGCCATCATTTTCACTTACCACAATATCCCCTGCGTAGGTATCATGATTAGCAGATAGCGTATTGGCCACATCATCTGCAACAAGTATAGGTACACTTGGTGCAGTGAGCGCATTAAATGCCGGACTATTGACTACCGAGCTTTCCATTCGGTTAGTACCAGAACTGATTTTGAATTTCCAATAGCCGGCTATCCTGGCTACATTGCCCACGTTTATTGTTCCGGTATAGCTTTGATAATCGCCGTTATTCTCACTAAATACGATATGAGAGGCATATAGATCATGGGTAGCCATCAGGGTATTGGCTGCATCATCAGCAATTATTTTCGGGGCAGAGGGAGTGTTTGCGGTAGCAGTAAAGGCGGGGCTTGGTGTTTCTGCACTCTCGTTTCTATTAGTTGCCGCTTTTATTTTAAACTTCCAATAACCTGCATCCCGAGTAACATTTCCAACTTTTATTGTATCGGTATAGGCTTTAAATTCTCCACCGTTTTCGCTCACAAGAATATCTTTTGGAAATTGATCATGGGTACTCACTAACGTATTGCTTTCATCGTTACCGCTTACCCCTGGAGCACTTGGTGTAATGGTGGCAGATGTACGCATTAAGATAATTGAGGAATAGGGCGCTACATTTACACTACCAGAATAAGAGGCATTTTTGGCATCTACATAGGTTCCATCTAAACTTACCAACTTAACCGCATCGCTTGCATTATATTCAAACCTGATATAATCATCTGGCTTGGTATTGGTTACATCAGCTTCAAGAAATTCGATATCGTCTAACCAATAAACAAAGTTTCCATTGTCTGATTGAATGGTGATACAAGTATTTGCCTCAGTTTTTGGAAATGAAAAAATACATTCGTAGCTAGTGGTCGTACCAGTAAGTTTAACTGTGCTAATAGTGGAAATTGTTCCAAATGGCGCATTCCATTGTCTTAAAAAGGTTTTAATAGCTGCATCTTTGTTACCCGAAGCTTTGAAGCGTAACACATAACTCTTTGACGCATCAACAGCACCCACATTGATTATAAAATAAGATAATGCACTGCTGGTTAATTTCATCGAACCTCCGGCACCTAATTTATTTCCATTATCCCAAGAAGTAGATGTACTTCCATCGCCATAGAACATCGGCCCTGCAACGTTACTGGTAAATGCACCATTAGCTAAACGATTGCCTCCTATAGTTTTATTAAAGATATGAGCAGGAAAAGTGATTGGAGATTTCTTTGAACTGGCATCATGCTTGAACTGAACTGCCCAAGCAGCTACATCTAAATTTGTTTCAATATAAGATGGACTATGAATAAACCGCTGCGTATGGATCACTTTATCATCATCGAAAGGCCTTAAATAATAGTTATTATTTAACGATCCGATGTTACTAATATCATCCTTTTTTGAGGTAAGCTTCCCTGCCCATTGTGTAGGATGCTTAGCAAAAAATATATTTTCTGAAACCTGGAGATTTGTAATTGGGTTACCAAGATCATCGTGGGAGGTAGAGAAGGCAGCACCGCAATTGTATACCGTATTCTTGGTAATAGCGTTATTCCTCGCATTGTGAATAAAAATCCCGTTATCGGCTACCGTACTCACACTGTTATTAGATACGTTTACACCAGTTACATTATCATCTAAATAAATCCCAACTGCACTGCCAGTTTCTGAGCTGGTACCTTCTTTTACTCCGATTCCATTTGTAATGATGTTATTTACAATAGATCTATTGGTAAAATTGGTGTTAACCACACCGGTAAAGGTATAAATTCCTCCTCCATCATCTTTTATTGAACAATAATTGTCAACGAAATTATTTTTTACATGAGAATTCTCTCCCCCGAAGTAAACTCCCACATAACCTGTATTAGTTATCCGGTTATGATCAATGAGCGTATTATTGGCTGTAGCATAAATAGCGATCCCGTTATGATCGCCACTTTTGCCCATACCTGAAAATGGCATTGTTTTATTGATTGAATTACCTTTTATTATGGCGCCGGTACAACGATCGGTAAGCGCAATACCGTTATTTTGTGAGCTTGAAATTATACAATTTTCTACAATAAGGTTCTTTATATCCGTTACGCTTATCGCTGTATTTCCACTAAATTCTATATTACAGTTTTTAAGGCTGATATTCGACCCTGAAGCTAGCGAAAATGCATTCTCATTTGCGCCTTTAAAGTTGATATTCTCAAATCTGATATTAGATTGTGCACCATCTGCAGCATTTAAGGCTATAATATTATCTAAGGTACTAACCTCGACATTGTATGAAGACGGTGCATTAGTACCAAAGTATACATATATCTTCTTGTTTGACGGATTATGGTACCATTCCCCAAAACTATCAAGGGTACGAAGATCATTCTGAATAAAATAACCATAATTATCGCTAGGAGTATAGGTACTGTTATTGCGATCAAAAACCAATGTATTGCCATTATGGGCCGTAATTGGATGACGATCTAAAATCCAATGCATTTTTCTGACTACAACTTCAGCGCCTTTCCAGTTGATGCTCGATCCGAGTTTACTGTCTGTAATGGAGTTATCAGTTTTAGATTCGATTTTTAGATAGCCTTTATTGGCAGCATTGCTGTTAGGATATCTACCTAATTCTTGAATTGCATTATTAATTAATAATACATTGACATTTGCACGCTCTAGCGTACTTAAACTTTCATAAATTCCATTCCCAACGGGTTGCCACTGTGTAATTGTTGTTAATGCGCTAATAGTTGGATTATTTCCTGTTCCATATGCTGTAAAAGATATGCCTGATGCCTTTAAAATGATGGATCCTGAAAAGACCTCATTTCTCTTAAACGACACCTCATCTCCTGCTTTTAAACTGGAAAAATAAGAATTGAGTTTTTCAATACTCTTCCAGGGCGTTGCAGGATTTTGGGCTTCTGTTGATGACCGACTATCATTCCCCGAAATTGAAGAAAAGTAGTAGGTATTTGCCATACAAAAATTGAAATAAAGAACTAAAATTGCAGTAAAAACAATTTTTACATACGGTAATTTGCGAGAACGGAAATTTATAAAATGATCTACGGGACTCTGAATCATTTAATAAACTAATTTGTTTGGTGGTGGTAAATTAACAAAATTTAAACCTTACAAACAAAGAGTTCGTTCATTTATTATCTCAAATTATTTAAATTTCTAAGAATAAAAATAAAAAGACATTAAAATGACTTAATGAGCAAACAAAAACTTAATCAACTGATAATGTAAAAGTTATACAACACCTTTTAGGAATCGTAATATAAATAATACAAAAAAGAAAATTAATGAATAGGTTCAGTTATCGCTTTTAAGACAATTTTTGAAATGTTTTCTTCAAAATGATTTAACGTAAATTTAGATTTGAATCTCTGCCGCCCTAGCTCCCCCATGTATACACCTGCTTCGGGGCTACCGATAAAAAACTGTAATTTATCAGCTAACATTAAGGCATCTTTTCTTGGAATTAAAAATCCAGTTTCTCCATCAATAATCTCGTCAGGAATCCCTGCTTCGGTAGTGGAAATTACAGGAAGTGAATACTGCATGGCTTCTAAATTAACCAAAGGAAATGCTTCGTAATGGTAATAGGTTGGAAACACAAATACATCCGCGTTTTGAAAAAATTTTACCTTATCATCTCCATATTTTGGACCATGTGCAAAAACAGAATTCTGCAAGTGATGTTCCTTTACATAGTTATTAAATTCATCTGGCGTAATGTCTGTCCATCCACCCACGAAATTACAAGTAAAAGGCAGGTTACGCTTTTTTAGAATAGCGCAGGCCTCTAGCAATACGTACACCCCCTTCTCAATCATCATGTTAGACAAATAGAGAATCGATAATTTTCGGCCTGCTCTAATGGACTTTGAATCAATTAATTCAGCAGCATTTAATTCAGGTACACCGCAGGGGCAATAATATACATTTTCTTCCTTTACAAAATCTTTAATATCTGGATATAGATACTTTGATAGCAGAAGCGATTTTGTGTTATTAAATGCAAAACGATAAAGAGAGTTGTTGATACCTTTATCTTTAGCTGCAGCAACACCCTTGTTATGAAAATGGTAAATAATACGTTGCCCAAACAGCTTCAATAAGGCTACAACAATTATATCTTTATAAAAAGCGGGGCCACTAGCTGTAAGCGTCATATAACACAGATCATACTTTTTGCTAATTAACTTTCTAAATACTTTCCATAGGATGGATATAAATTTAAAAAACTTTTTAAGGCTTCCTTTTCCAGTTTCAGCCAGAACTGTATTGGTGGCTAAACTAACGTAGTCTGTATCGTAATTTTCGTTTATTAGGGGACTAGTTTTAATATAATTATTAACCACAGCTGCACCATGCACTGGAGGAGGTAAGTGAAGAATAAATAAGACTTCTTTTTTTTTATTTGCTACAAACTCCATAACTACACCGCCGAAATATTAGATTTCAATTCTTTTTTATTATCAGCTAAACTGTAGCGAACAGCTTCGACTAAACCTGAAGATGCTTGTTGATGATTGTATGGCTTTACCATTTCTATCGCATTTTCAGAGAACTCATTTAGTAAAACACTATCTGTTAATAAATTTAACGTGTGATTTACCCATAGGTTGACATTGTGTTCCAATATATAACCATTTTTTCCATGAATAACCAAGTCATCAGCCACGCCAGCATCTCTACTGGTTATTACTGGCGTACCACTTCCGCAAGCTTCATTACCAACAACCCCCCAAACGTCTTCAAGGGTTGTAAACAAAAAGACTTTAGCTTTTGCATAATGTTCGAATAAAGATTTTTGGTTGAGGTACCCGGTGTAATTATAATCAACGTTGTTTGCATCGAGTTTACTTAATAAAGCAGGGCGCAATTCACCATCTCCAACAATCAATACTTTAAGATTAGGAAGTAGCTTATTTAGCGCAATTACTACATCGCCAAAGAAAAAGGGTGCCTTTCTTTCAATAATCTGGCCAGAGAACATGACATGGTATTCGCGTTCGTCAGGCTTCTTATATTGGAGTTGCGAATTATCAACACATAAACAGCTTTTGAATATTTTAGCATCGCTAACGCCATAGCTTTTATAAAGATCAATCGTGCCATTGCCAGGTGCCATAAATGCACTGGTAACCATATTAACCAGCTTTCTTACCAACTTTTGTGCAAAAGAAAGGCGCTGCTCGGCAATGTAAGTTCCATCATTATAAACAATAACTTTGCTACCGTTTAAAACGCACCAGAGAACTCCATAGAGCATGGTTGGTTTAAAAGCAGTAATAATAAGTACCGAAGGCTTTATCTTATTTAGAAGCTTCCAAATACTTGGATCGTTATGCCTAACGGTACTTGCTGTTTCGGCTAAAAAATGTTTTTCATAGTTTCCATATTCAATTTTCCATTCGCGATCTGGCTCTACTCTAACGCAATAAATTACATCATAAGTAAACTCGTTCTGCTTAGCAACCAATTCGTGCATTTTTTCGCGATATGGTCCGGGACACTGGGTCAAATAAGATACGTGAGTATGTTTATCATTCATGTTTTTAGGAGATTTGGGTCTTAAGATTTGAATTTATCCCATATCACCGGGAACAATGTTTTCATCCATAATTTTACAAAGGTTTCTGGAAACGAAACTGGAAAAAATGTTTTGGTGAGGTACAAATATTCTTTGTAAGCCAAACCTTTGGGGCTTTTAAGAAACTTGATCCGCTCTGATAAAGTACTGTTCCGCGATTTCCAGTTATTACCATGATCATCGGTACATGAACCTAAAATACCAGGAGCTACATACACGCCAAAGTTATTTTTTTTGGCCTGAAGTGTGTAGTCATAATCGGCTATTCCATGAGTGTAAACCTCCGAAAGGATTCCAATTTTATCCACTACGGCTTTCGGAACAAGCATAATATTAGCATTACCCAAATCGCACTCGAGCAATTCTGTTTCGCTATACACCAGTTTAGATTTGATATTATAACTGGAGATAAGCTTTTTTCCGCCATACGAAATACTTTTTTCTGTAAGTCCAGAGGTACTCCCTACAACAATTGATGACAAGCCTTTGCTGGTATAAACCTCGGAATAACTATCTAACAAAACCTGAAGTGCATTGGGACGAAGCAGCGTATCATCATTTAACAGCAAGTAAAAATCAAACTGATGTTTTAATGCTTCAGACCAGGATTTTCTCATTCCTCCTGCCCAAAATAATTGACCATTGCCCTGAAAAATATTAGCCTTTGGAAAAATTTTTAGCACAGCAGGAATTGTACCGTCTGAAGAATTATCGTCAGTAAGGAAAATCTCTAGTGAATTATTTTCAAATCCAAACTGTTTTTTTAAGCTTTCCAGGCAAGCAATAGTTTTATCTCGCCTATTAAAGGTGGTAAGAAGTACGGCGATTTTCATAACTTGTTTATTGAGTTCTTTTTAGGATAAATGATGGTTCTCGACAATAAATAGATAAGAGAGTTATAGAAAACAAGGATGATTAAAATCAGCATGAAGTAATTTGAATCCCTTATGAACTGAATTTTAAATTGGTTAATCATGAGAAACAAGAATAATAAGTTGAATCCCAAAAGAAGATCTACCATATAGTAATGCTGTCGCTTCAATTTATAATAAAGCAAAAAGCCCCTTACCATAGTTGAAAAAAAGAAATAAAGTAAAATAAAGGCGCCTAAATAACCCCAAAGCACTACTGCACTCATATACAAATTATGGTAATCAGGAATATCATCTGTTCGGGCTTTATCAAAATGTGCCGCAACATACTGCCCTCTTTTGGTAAAATAACCATCTCCCAAAAAACCACCAGATCGTTCAATTTTTTTAAATCCATATTCGAAAAGTTCACCCCTGTTCATGTCTTTTCCACTCATTACACTTTTTAGTGTAAGGTTATTCATATCCACCTGTTCACTTCTTTTCGAGAATACTTCAAAATCGAAAAATTTATACGATGCATTTGCAGCAAAAAGCAACATTAAGCCAATAGTACCAACAACAATATTTAAAACTTTTACACGCCTTCCGAGGAGAATTATGGTAAAAATAATCATTACAGGCAACAACAAAATGGAAGAGCGGGTACCTGACAACACAATGGCGAATAACCCCAGTGCAGCGATAAGGATAGTAAATAAATAGAAACCTAAACCTACTTTTTTAAACTCCCCACTTAATATACCGGGCAAACAAAGTGCTATAATGGAAATTGAGTATTCTGCGTAAAATTCGAAATTGCCGAGTGTTCCTGCCGATCTTGGAATATCAAGTTCCCAAACGATATCTTCTCCAAGGTTTGGAAAAAATTCATAGGGAGAAACAAAAAAACTATAACGTTGATTTAGGGCATTGATGAACATGTATACGAAATAAATGCCCATTATCTGCACAATTTTGATGTAATGTGTAGCATCAAGCTTTATTTTAGAGCAATAATAAAATAAGAAAAAGAAGTTAAAAAATGTGATAGAGGAGATGAGCAGCACATTAGAAGGCGTACCACTATTGGCTAAACTGAGGACCTCGACTACACAAAATGCAATAATGAGGAATACCGTTGTTTTAGTAAATCGGGTTTCGGCGAAAAAATCTTTACCATGAATAAATAAATGACCAATTAATGCTATTGATGCTGCCAGATTAAATGTTCCTCCTATCTCATAACCGTAAGTAAAATGGTTACAAATAAACAACTGCATCAAAAATGAAAAATAATCTTTTTTGTGCAGGGAAATATAGAACAAGAAAATGATTATAAGCAATGCAGCTATTGTAACAGGCATTGAATATATAGAATAGGTAAAAGGCCCAATAATTACCGAGGCTGCAATTTTGAGAAGGATTAAAAGGGTAGAATTTATTTTTAGTTTCATGTTAACGAACCATTTCTTTGTAAACCTTATGATACTTGTTGGCCTGTACTATCAAATTATACCCGATGCCAATTTTTTCAGCAATTTGTAGTTTATCGAATTTATTAAGATGATTTGCACACTTCAATAGTGCGTTCCGAAGGCTTTCAAGCGTAATTTCTTCTGCTAAGAAACCATTCTCACCATTTGTAATCAGATCCTGCAACCCGCCGATTTTGAAGCCAACTACGGGCGTTCCCACTGCTAAGCTTTCAAGCATTACGTTGGGCAAATTATCTTCTCTGCTAGGCAGTAAATAAATATCGGCAGCGCTATAAACTAAGCTTATTTCAGCTTCAGATTTAATACTTCCCAGATATTTGATATTAGGATTTTTCTCATTACCCGGAATACTTCCAACGGCTATAAACTCGAATTTCGAATGGATAGCTGGATCGTTTACCAGCTCCGTGATAAAATTAAAACCTTTGCGGATACTTTTAATGGTCTCAGAGATAAACAGCACCGTGATTTTACTGGTATCCAACCCCATCAATTGTTTAGTGAGTCCATCAACCTTATATTTAAAAACTGCTTCGTCTATCCCATTGGGAATATGAACATGTTTAAACCTCCCCAAGTTCTCTGAATTAAGCGCTTCATTCTGTATCCATTTTGAAGGAGAAACAACTGTCATATCAAGATCTGCCAGATATGACAGTCCTATTTTTTTACACTCATACTGCTGGCAATCAATGTCTTTCAAATGAGAATTCCTTAAGGTATCTTCTTTATAGTGGAAACCACCTTGAAAGGCATTCATATCATGTTGAGTCCAAACGATAGGTTTTTTCAACGTTTTAAAAAATGAGCTATAATCTACAAAGTTGGGTACCCAGTGAAGGTTAATAATATCGCTTTCTTGCACTAATTCATGCTGAACCAAATGAGAGAATGAAGTTTTCGCAAAAGAGAAAAATTCGAAATGACCCGTAAAATTCCGGTAGTTATTATCGTTTCTGTGTTCGAGTGTTTGGGGAAAACCCAATTTCTTTAACACCCGAAGAAAAAGCAATAAAACCCTGCTACCCTTTGGAAATTCGTAGATATCGTTTTCGGTTTTGGAGTTCTTATTCAAAACCAGCATCTTGCTATCTACGCCAATTTGAAGTAATCCCTTGTGTAAGCGTACAGCCGCTGTACCAGCCCCGCCACCATCAGAATAGCATATATGCAAAACCTTCATTACTTTAATTTTTTAGCTTTAATGATCTGAGCATGAATTTACCTAGCGTTTTATCGTACAGAATCTTGATCGGGCTTCTTCCGCCAAGGAAAAATTTGCGCCCATGATAAGCATCAAAATCATACTCCGAATGGAAATAGTCGGGCCCCGCCAATTCGCCAACCATTTCTGTACGTGCCCGGTGATGCGCCGTTGTTGCTTCACTGAAATGTTCGCCAACATCGCCAATATTGGTAATTAAGTTATCTACCGGAGTAATGCATAAACCCTTATTCTTAAAAATTGCAAATTGCCATTGGTAATCCCAGGTGTGCTTTTTATCTTGGTGGTAAATGTCGTTAAACATATATTCCCATCTTTTTATCAATGGAAAATAATGATCTAGCATTTCATCCAGCAGTCGCGTTTTACTAAAGTTGGGCCACTCTTTAATTAAAAAATCATACTTATTCCAGGCTCGTTTCCAAGTAGCCCAGCCCCAAATGTGTCCATATTGGCTGAAAAAATAATTTTTATCGCCTTTAATTTCGAACTCCTCATTCCACCGCGTTCCCGCAATATGCATTACTCGATCATCATCAGCATATTCTTCTAACAGATTATCACAAAAAGGAAAGAAAGATTGTGAGGGCAAACAGTCATCTTCAAGGATTATCAATCGTTCAGTTGTTTCAAAAGCCCAGCTAATTGCCCCAGATACGCCTGCACCGCAGCCCTGATTTTCGGTATTGAACTTTCTCACCACCTCACAATCCCAATCAATAGCATCGAACAAATCTCTTGTTTCATTAATTTTAACGCTATCGGTTTCATATCTGGCTTCTCTTGGGCCATCTGAAAAAATATACAACCTATCTGGTTTATAATTCCTTATTGCATCGAAAACGTGTTTAGTAGTATCCGGGCGACTGAAAGTAACGAGCAATATTGGTGTCTTTTTCATATCATTCAATTTAATTCAACAATACTGTTTTATAATTTCTAAACTTTTTAACGATGAAGATGCTTTGCAGGATAATTAGAAATAAGTAAGAAATAACGGACACGAATGCCACGCCTATCTGCTTAAAATAAATACTACCAACAAAATAGGCCACTATGCAAAATGCAGCTGTAGTACCATTAATAATAAGGTGGAGCTTAGTGGCCTGTAACGCATTAATAATGGCGTCGAACATTGAAAAAATAATCATTAAGCCGCTGGTTACCACTAATATGTTAGCATAAATAACAGCTTGAGGGTATCTACCATTGGTTAAAAAGTTAATGATGAATGGTGAGACTAGCCAAAAAGTAACCACACTTAAGATCACAATTACAATTAAAAACATAGACGTATTTTTTAGCGCACCAACATTCTTTTGGCTGGCATATTTATATATATCGGGTTCAAAGGTTTGAAAGAACGGAAACAAAGCCGTATACACATAAGTAGAAATGCCTTTGCCGATATTGTATAAACCCATTTCCTTCGGATTTCCTAAGCGTTCGAGAACGATGTTGTCAAAACCAATTATTGGAATATAAAGTAAAGATGCAGGCAGCAAAGGAAGTATCACCTTTAATGCGCTTTTCAGTATTTTCCTATCGATATGAAATTTCAATCCTTTATAGATATGAATCATAGACAAAAAGAAAAAAGCTATTTCAATGATTAGTAATCCAGCCATTCTTCCAGCAAGATTCATATTTAACTCCATGATTAAATACAGCCCCAATAAGGTAGAAAGCACTCTATAGCCTGATACAATGAAAAAATAAGAAAGTGGCTTTTCGCCCAAACGGTAGTTTATTTGGAGAAAGTTTTTATAAACACCAATTGAGCCTGTAACAAATGTTAAAACGGCAAAAGGGTAGAATGGCACCTGCGAATTTGAAAACCTAAAAAATAAAATAAAGCCACCGTAAACCAGTGGAAGAAAAATAAGATTCCACAAAAGCAATGAAGAGGTTAGGGTTACAAGCACCTTTTTCCTGTCTTGATCACCGTAGTAAACAGACATATAATAGGTGGTGAAAGATAAACTGAAAAAGATATTGATAAACCCCATCAATGAGGTGTAGTAACCAAAGTAACCAAATTCTTCGGCAGTTAAATACTTCGCAAACAATGGCGATGTAAACACCGAAACGCTAAAATTGATGATAGGAACAAGAAGGTAAACGCCAGTGGTTTTTATCTTCGATTGTATTTTAGTTTTTTTTGCTGAGTCGAATTTCAACGCACCCTTTAAAATCATTATTGCCTCTAACCTACCCATTAGTTACCAGCGAATCTAAGGTGACAAACCTTTCAAGTGGATTTGTAAATAGCGCTTTCATAATGGCATCGCCCGATAATTGTTCGTTTGTATGCTTTTTATGTTGTTCAATAATTACCTGAACATAGTTTTCTCTATCTCTGTTTAATTTGAATAGTGTATTTTTTCTAATGTATTCTGCATCTACCTGTCTTGCAATCAAATTCTCTACCCCCTTTTTAATTGCGGTTGGATTATCATCTACAATTAAGGTGTAATCGGCATCATAGTATTCTGTTCTTCCTCCTGTGCTTTTTGTGCTAACCACAGGAATCCCCGACAACATATACTCTAAACTTGCCAGCATTGGTCCCTCTTCTTTTGAAAGACATAAACCCACTCTAGATTCATTAAAAAGCCTGTTTTTTTCGGCAACATTTTTCCAGTTCCTGTTAAAATCCGCATGCTTCATTTCAGGATAAGCGCCATGTAAATCATTCTCTCTTGTACCTGCTCCTTGCGTATAGGTTAAAATATAAATGCTTTCAACCGCTCTGGCTAAGCCAATTCTTTTAAAAGGAATAATTTGAGCTGCGTAAATAGCATCGTACTTTTTTTCTACATTTTCTACAAAATAATCATTGTCATTTGTATAAATGTAGATCGGGCATTTCATACCGGGAATATTGAAAATATTACGATAACTATCTTCCGAAGTGGAATTACACATCATCATTGGCTTTACTCCAAACTTTTTAAGCTTTCTAAAAAAGAGCTTTTTTTCAAGCATCTTATAAACTTTTGCATGGTTCCAGGTAAGATGAACCAGCGCAATAATATCCTCATTATTATTTTTCCTGGCGATTTCTTCCAAGGCTTCATAATCTTGAATACCGATAATTTTCGGATTTTCACTTAGCTGATAGGCACCTCTAAATAACATTACTTGGATTGGTTTAGGTTTGATTACGAATTAAAATCTACTCTTAAAATCACTAAATAAATTACTTACGATACTCTTTTTTGAGTTGCTGTAGTACGATTCGTCGTAGCTGTATCCATAGCCATATTTCACTCTCTCGATAGAATTAAATACTACATATGGATTTTTCAGATGGCCTTCGTCTTTTAATGTTTTTAAAAATTCCATTTCAGACTTTTCGGTGTATCCCTGTCTAACCACATAAAGTGTTACGTCGGCCAACTTTGAAAGCAATATTGCATCTGGTACCAAATGCACCGGTGGACTATCAATAATAACATCATCATATTGCTCAGCAAGCTTCTTTATCAAGTCTTGCAGTTGCTTTGTTTCGAGAAGTTCAGATGGATTATCAACAATTTCACCACAGGAAATAATATCTAGATAGTCGTTTACAGCTGTTTTCTGTGTAATTTGTGTAAGGGTTGCTTTGCCATTTAGATAATCAGTCACTCCTCTTTTATCTTCAGCTAGCCCGAAATATTTAGCAATTTTTGGCTTTCTCAAATCCAACTCAACAACCACGGTTTTTTTCTGTGCCAGTGATAATGCAGCAGCAATGTTTACACTGGTAAAGCTTTTTCCTTCTTTTGATACACTTGAAGTAACAAGCGTAATACGACCAGAATCGGTTTTGTTGTGGAGATAATAAAGTTTTATTCTCAGCGCCCTTAATTGCTCGCTAACTGCGTTAAGCGTGTTTTTTCTAATAGCAATCTTTTCCTTTCCACCTTCGTATGGAATTTCACCAACTACTTTCACTTCAGCTACTTTAGTAATATCGTCGGCGTTTAATATTTTATCAGATAAAGCAGTGCGTCCATAAATGAAGCCAACGGGCATACCTACGATAAAAACGAGCGACAACAAAAACACAAAAGGTTTTCGGTTTTTCGGAATTTCTGCATAAGCATCATCAACAATTCTGTTGTTTGATAAATTGGCTGCATATTTAACTGCAACTTCTTCGCGTTTTTGAAGCAAATAAGTATAAGTATTTTCCTTACTCAACTGCTGCCGCTTGATATTAACCAATTGACGTTCCTCTGTAGGAATATCTCTGATCGAAGCCTCGAACTGATTGTTATAGGTTTGCAATTTACTTCTGGCATTTTGCAAATTTTCTTTTATATTCCTAACGCTCTCTTTAATTGCACCTTTTGTCGTTTTAATCTGCCTGTTAATCGGGTCAAACTCAGGATTGGTTTCAGGCATATTTGCTGCCATTTTATCGTGCTCCAATTGCATTACGCTTAACCGCTCAACCGCATTTAATAGCGCTGGATCATTTACTCCTATTGTTGACGGAATCTTATTTCCCTCTCTTGATGAATTGACATATTGATCAATACCATTAATTACATTTAACTGCAAGTTGATTTCGTTCAGTTTTGAATCATTTGCCTGCAAGTTTTGTAAACTAATTTCAGCTTGTGAGCTAATATCGGTTAATCCTTTGCTGCTTTTAAACCCTTCAATACCTTTCTCTGCTGTAGATAATTCTCCCGTTAACGAAGCCAGGCGTTGATCTAAAAATTCAAGTGTTTTTTTCAGTTCTCTATTTTTTTCTGTGGTTGCAGAAGAGTAGTAGTTTGCAATAACAGCATTTAAGATATCCTTTCCTCTCTGCTCATTAATATCTGAAACCGTTAAGTCAATCGATGTTCCCATTCTGCTTGATAAACTCGCATCAATAGCTTTTTGCAAATCCAGTGTTTTGGTTTCCGGATCAGTTAGGGCAATGATCATTACTTTACCTTTGGATTCGTTCAACTTCTTAGTCAGAATAAGTTTCCAATTGCCAAACTTGTCCTGGTATTCCTGACCATAAGTTAATGGGGTAGATTTGCCATCTTTTGTAAGCAAATCGAAATGCTTATTATCAATCAATTTAACCTTAATGCCTTGGTTGTTCAGTTTACCTTTAGTGTTTGTAAGCACAAACTTTACAGGGCTATCGGTATATAAATCACTAGAAGTAAGGGCATCGTTTTTAGTAAACAGACCATCTTTCCTATAATAGGTAACCCAAAGCTGTAAGTCATCTACAATTAAGTTTATTAATTGACGGGATTTTAAAACTTTGATTTCATTTTCAATTAAATCCGGCGAATTGGTACCCATTTCGTCGAGCAAATCGTCTTTACTGTTATTCTGCTTACTATTATCTTTCACAATCATAGTGGCCTTAATTTCATATACCGGTTTATACCGTTTTAGGTAAATAAAAGCTAATGAAACAGTAATGATTAAAGCAATTAAAAATAATGGCCAGTGGAAGAGGTATTTTTTCAAAACTACTTTCCAGTTTTCGCTTTTTTTTGATGTTTCACCCACCATAAAGGTTGTGAACTGGGCTTGTTGAGTACTCATAAAATTACCTGTAAATGTTTGAAAGAACTATTGCGATGATAGATAAGCCAGACAATACAAGTGTAGCTGTTCTATAACCACGATCTACAGTTGCGTATTTTGTTCTATCTGGCTGCACATATATTTCATCGTTGTTACGCACATAATAATAGGGTGATTCGAATATTTTTTTTGAGGTGAGGTCTATCGGAATAAACTGTCTTTTGCCATCTTCTTCTCTCACCAGTATAACACTTTTTCTCATGGCGGTAATGTTTAAATCACCTGCTAAACTCAAGGCTTGAGTAATAGTAGTTCGCTCATTTTGAAGCGTATAAACATTTGGGCGTTCCACATCTCCATACACACTTACCTTGAAGTTTAAAATACGAACGTTAACAACAGGGTCGTTGTAAAACTTTAAAAGCATGACATTCATTTTTTCTTGAAGTTCAGTAGTAGTTAAACCTTCTGCCTTTATGCTGCCAATTACCGGTAAGTGTACATTTCCCTTTGTATCAACCTGATATCCAGGAATAGCATTTTGCTGATTGTTGGGCTCATAACTGAATATGGATGATGATTCCGGCGTTCTGCTACTTACTTTAATTGCTAAAATATCGTTAGGACGGATGGTTAAAGGAGAATAGTTCTTAACTTGTTCTTCAGTTGGAGCACTTCGATTAAGGTCCTGATAATAAGGGATATTTTTATAAGAACCACATGAGCTGATAAGCAATAGCAAAGATGCGATTAAGGGGAAATAATACTTTTTCATAATTAGGAGTTAAGGTGTATCAAATGATTTGGCTTTAAACAAATCACCGATACGAAAGTCACATTTTAGCGCACTTTTATCAATAGCCTTATAGGGCTATGCTTTAAATTGCCTCACTAAAAGTATAATTAAAACTACAAGGACAACAACATTAAAACGGCATTAGAAGAGTAGTGTTTGACTGATTATTATTTTCGAAAGCTTGATTCAAAACCTTAATCGTCTTAGCGTAAAAACACATAAACGATTGATTAACAATAGTTTGAAATATGGAGAAAATCTTAATATCAGAAGAGGAAGTAAGCTCTAAATTTAAACAAAATAGAAATATTGATCTATAAATTTGAGCTATGCGTACCTACTCATAAATCGTTAATTTTAAATATAGCTCTGGTGAAATGACCATGAACGCTTGCATGCATTACACCATTAATATATATTTGCGGTGTGTAAAACCTAAGTATGAATAATACATTAGTAGTGTACAAACAAGAATAAAGTAATAATTATCAAGCAACATTTTAACGCAGCCGCTCATTTCTCTTTATCACCAAAATTCCCTAACCCAATGCATTTACATTCACCATTTATTCTAACCTACTATTAATAGCATAGTCAGATTTAGCAAGCACCAAAAAATCAGTACAAATACTTCCTATTGTTATGAAAATTTTATATTATCACCGTTTTCTAAAAAGCACTGAAGCAAATGCTTTACCTGGGCACTTTTTCAACGGAGTTTTGGGCTTGGATCAATTTGGAATCAAAGTTTCTTATATAGAAAACTCATATTTAGGCAATCGAATATTACTGGCATTAAAAGTAGCTTTCGAAATCATTTTTCACAGTGAATCCTTCGATTTAATTTACGGGAGTACACCTTACGGATTGGAACTTTTAATTTTACTGAGAAGCATTGGTTTATTTCGGAAACCGATCGTCATCTGGCAACACCGGGCAGTAAAATCATCACAAAATGAGTTTATAAATAAATTACTTAAACTTTACTACAATGGCCTTGATAAGATGATCATGTTTACCAATAAACATATCGAGGAAACATTGGCCACTAAACTTACAACTTCTGACAAACTGATTCAAATGCAGTGGGGTCCGGATACTGAGTATTTTGATGGCATTATTAATGGCAACAAAAAGGAAACCAGCAATAATTTTTGTTCAACTGGAAGAGAAAATCGTGATTTCCCAACGCTTATAAAGGCATTTTCAAGCGCTCCTAGAAGCACTCTCAAAATATATACTACCAAAGTTCATGGTTCCATGAACAATGAAAAACTATTGATGGGATATGCTGATAGGCATGAAAACGTTATGGTGAAAATAGTTGAAAATAAAAACACCAATAAGTTTTTGGCTAATGAGGTTTATAAAAGTATTTGCGCAGTGGTATCATGCAATGAGCATAACTATACTGTTGGCCTAACCTCGCTATTAGAAGCAATGGCGCTTAAAACCGCTCTTATTACGTCCGATAATCCTTACTTTCCTTTTGATGTGGAGAAAGAAGGTTTTGGAATTAAAGTACCTTATGGAGATGCAGAAGCCTGGAGATCGGCGATTCAATATATTACAGATCATCCAGATGAGGCAGTAGAAATGGGCCTAAAAGCAAGGAAATTTATTGATGAAAAATGCAATTTAAACTTGCTGACTTACAACGTGGCAAACTGTTTATATACGGTTACTAAACGGGAAATGATCACACCTCAACCAATTAAGGCAGTATCCTAATCCGCATTTCTAAAATCTGCACCACAATAACATTAAGCGCACCCATTTTTATTCTACCTTTAGTATCGTTCATCCTTAGCCATATTACAGGCCACCATCTGTTTTCGGCATTAACCATTTGCTTGTAAATAAACTTTCTTCGAAGCTTCTGCTGAATGAAAACATTTCGGCAATAACCACTTCTTAATCTCCTCAATGTAGTATTAAAGGGCTATTGTTTAGCCCCCTGATATCAAATAATTTAGTGATAAGCTCTCAAAATCAAGAAAATAGCCTATCTACTTATGTAAAGCATAAAACTGTCTTTTTTATTAGTTAATACCTAGGTCCGTTGCGTTAAATAAAGTAGCATCAATAGTATTAATCACTAATCGATAAACGGTTGAGCTGTCTTGAAATTGAGCCAAACCAGAACTAAGAAGAATTAAATATTATGAAAGCAGTTATTATGGCTGGCGGGCTAGGAACCCGTATCAGCGAAGAAAGCGGTGTGAGACCCAAACCTATGGTAGAAATTGGCGGCAAACCTGTTCTTTGGCATATCATGAAGATTTACTCATGCTATGGCATAAATGATTTTATTGTTTGTTGTGGATACAAGGGTTATGTAATAAAAGAGTATTTCGCTAATTATTGCCTTAATAACTCGGATGTCACTTTCAATATGAAAACCAACACCATGGAAATTCATAAGAATGAAACTGAACCCTGGAAAATCACATTAGTAGATACCGGCCATAATACAATGACAGGTGGAAGATTAAAGAGAGTACAAAAGTACCTTGAAAATGAAACTTTCTGCATGACTTATGGAGACGGCTTAAGTGACGTGGATATTACGCAAGCCATTAACTCCCACAAGCTAAATGGTAAATATGCCACTTTAACAGCTGTCCAACAACCGGGCAGATTTGGAGTTTTTAATCTTGGAGAAGGAGAAAACTTGGTGAATTCGTTTCAGGAAAAACCTGATGGTTCTGAAATGCCTTGGATAAACGGCGGTTTTTTTGTTTTGGAACCGGAGATCTTCGATTACATTGAAAGCGATGATTCTGTATGGGAAAAAGAGGCAATGGAAAATCTTGCCAAAGACGGCCAGTTAAGTGCCTACAAACATACCGGCTTTTGGCAGCCCATGGATACTCTTCGCGATAAAACCGTATTGGAAGAATTATGGCAACAAGGGAAAGCACCTTGGCACTGGGAATCGCTGTTACATAATATAGCAGTAGCTAAGATAGCGGCCGTTTAAAAAATCCATAATTATTATAGTAGGAAACCCTTAAGCTTTTTCAAACCAAAACTTGGGATGTTAAAATCTGATACCTGCCTTTAGCGGGGAGGGTTTCATCACCACAAAATCAATTAATTCCAGATGAAAATACTTATTACCGGAAACATGGGCTACATTGGCCCGGAAGTAGTTGCGCTGTTGCGCAAAAATTACCCAGATGCCACTTTAATTGGTTATGATATGGGGTATTTTTCTTCCTCACTTACCTACGCATCCTATCTACCTGAAAATCAATTAGACCAACAAATTTTTGGCGATGTGAGATCTGTAGATTTAGCGCTTTTGGAGGGAGTTGATAAAGTAATTTATTTGGCTGCAATATCAAATGATGCCATGGGTAACCGTTATGAAAATGTAACCTACGACATCAACTTCAAGTCGGCCATATACATTGCAAGTTTAGCAAAATCTGCGGGCGCAAGTGCTTTCGTATTTGCATCAAGCTGCAGCATGTATGGAAAAGCAGATGGACCTGCAAAAACCGAACTTTCGCAACTAAACCCACTTACCGCTTACGCAAAATCAAAAGTTTATGCAGAGCGTGATTTGGAATCGCTTGCTTCAAGTACTTTCTCTATTACCTGTCTAAGGTTTGCTACTGCCTGCGGCATGAGCCCGAGGCTAAGACTAGATTTAGTTTTAAATGATTTCGTAGCAGGTGCGGTAAGTAGTGGAAAAATCAAAATTCTTAGCGATGGAAGTCCGTGGCGCCCATTAATTCACATTAAAGATATGGCCAGGGCGATAAACTGGGCAATAACCAGAGACAATAATGCCGGTGGTGAATTTTTAGCGGTTAATGCGGGAAGCAGCAGATGGAACTATCAGGTAATTGATTTAGCAAAAGCTGTTGCACATGCTATTCCAGGAGTACAGATTGATTTAAACAAAAATGCTACCCCTGATGAGCGATCTTATAAAGTAGATTTCTCACTTTTCGAACAACTCGCACCAGAGGCACAGCCCTTATGTAATCTAAACGATACTATCGAAGAGCTTTACAATGGGCTTAATGCAATGGAGTTTGACAACATAAACTTCCATAACTCACCATATATGCGGTTAAGAATCCTTAATGACTTGCAGGAAAAAAATCTTCTTAATGAAGATCTGGAATGGAAGTTTAAATCGGTTTCCTCCAAACAAAAGCAACCAACTTTAACCTTTTAACAACAACAAAAATGAACTTCACAGAAACAAAATTAAAAGGGGCTTACGTTATTGATATTAAGCCAATGGTTGATGAACGTGGTTTCTTTTCCAGATCATACTGCAGCGACGAGTTTAAAGAGTTTAACTTGAATACTAACGCTGTTCAAAACAATATCAGCTTCAACATAAAAAAAGGAACGCTTAGAGGTATGCATATGCAAAAAGCACCCTTTGAAGAAACGAAGCTTGTTCGTTGTACAAGAGGGTCTATATATGATGTGATTGTGGATATGAGAGAAGACTCTGAAACCTTTAAACAATGGATTGGAGTAGAACTTACAGCAGACAACTATAAGATGTTGTATGTTCCTGAAGGTTTTGCCCATGGTTTTATAACGCTAGAAGACAATACGGATGTAACTTATCAGGTGACAGCATTTTACA
This sequence comes from Pedobacter sp. AC163, assembly GCF_979258665.1. Classification (NCBI taxonomy): domain Bacteria; kingdom Pseudomonadati; phylum Bacteroidota; class Sphingobacteriia; order Sphingobacteriales; family Sphingobacteriaceae; genus Pedobacter; species Pedobacter sp. AC163. The sequence goes on from NZ_OZ409872.1 coordinate 2,729,095, forward strand.
CGCCTGGATTTGAACAATGCTTTCGTTGGGATGATCCTTCGTTCACTATCAAATGGCCGATAGAACCTGTTGTAATCTCCGCAAAAGATCAGGCACACGCCTTAATAAATGAGGGCGTTAATGAATCTAATCACGAATCTATTTAAAATCTAATCCTTATGATTATAGTTGATAATGCCCTGGCTAAATTACAGGCACAAAATAAACCCATTAAAGTAGGGCTGGTAGGGGCTGGTTTTATGGGTAGAGGTATTGCATTGCAAATTTGCAAATACGTACAAGGCATGGAGTTGGTAGCCATTGCAAACCGAAGCCTCGATAAGGCAAAGTTTGCCTACAACCAGGCCGGAATTGAAGAAAGCCTGGAAGTGAGCGATGCAGCAGAACTGGATAGGAATATACTGAATGGCTTATATAGTGTAACATCAGACCCAACAATACTTTGTAAAGCAGCGGGTATCGATGCAATTATAGAAGTTACGGGAGCGGTAGAATATGCTGCCACGGTAACGCTTTGTGCAATTGAAAACAAAAAGCATGTGATATTGATGGATGCAGAATTGGATGGAACAGTAGGTCCTATTCTGAAAGTTTATGCTGATAAGGCAGGTGTAGTAATTACCAATGCTGATGGAGACCAGCCAGGAGTAATGATGAATTTGTATCGCTTTGTAAAAACCATGGGTGTAAAACCTGTACTAATTGGCAACATTAAAGGCTTACATGACCCCTATCGCAATCCTACTACGCAAAAAGGCTTCGCCGAAAAGTGGGGACAAAATCCAGTGATGGTAACTTCCTTTGCTGACGGTAGCAAAATATCTTTTGAACAAGCCATTGTTGCAAATGGAACCGGTATGCGGGTTTCTAAAAGAGGAATGATTGGCCCAACTGTTCCATCAGGCACACATTTAAAAGATGTACTTGATCAATATCCACTAGAAGAACTTACTGAAGGACCGGGTATAGTAGATTACATTGTTGGCGCCGAACCTTCGCCTGGTGTTTTTGTTTTAGGAACACATGATGATCCTATTCAGCAACATTACTTAAATCTTTATAAACTTGGCGAAGGACCACTTTATTTATTTTATACACCGTATCACCTTTGTCATTTTGAAGTACCTCAAACAGTAGCAAGGGCAGTTTTGTTTAAAGATGCGGCACTTACCCCTTTAGATAAACCTTATGTTGAAGTAGTTACCGCAGCGAAGATCGATTTAAAAGCTGGCGAAGTATTAGACGGAATTGGTGAATATATGACTTATGGTCTTTGCGAAAACGCTGATCTTACCTATGCCGAAAATTTATTGCCTATTGGAGTTGCAGAAAACTGTATCCTGAAACACAATATCCAGAAAGATCAGGTGTTAACCTATGATGACGTAATCCTTCCCGAAGGTAGATTGATTGATAGATTAAGAAAAGAGCAGAATGAGTATTTTAAAATGGGAGATACTATTGATGAAGCTAGTGAAGCACTTACCTCTGCTACCATTTAAGCACTAATTTATAGCAGGGAGAAAGTATAAAGGCTTCAGTAACTTTTACACAAGAGCAGCCAGGTAGATTTTACCTGGCTGTTTTTTTTATAAAACGCACTAAGCGGAATACCTATTACTATAGATTTAGTGGTTCCTGTCTCTCACCTTTTTTGTTTAATGAGACTAAGGAATGGACTCAAAAATACGATTATCAAAAGGTTAAACATTTTTTCCGCTCACCTCAGGCTTTATCCCATTAATTATGTGCTCTTTAATTACCATCATCGCACAATTACATTTTTGTAAATGAGCTAAGGTAGCTAGACACGGAGTTACGTTCCATTTTGAAGATCATTTTCTCTATTTTAAGTAACCGTTATAACCGAACAACTGATGAATTAAAACCAGGCGAATCTTTAAATAAAACTCCTTTTAGCTGTCACTCACACAAGCAGGCATTCTTAAGTATACTTAAGCTTACCGAACAAAATCTTATACAATTAGCTCAATATTAATTTACCTACAGGAGAAATAGTAATCTGGCAAACAGAAAGGCTTACAAAGAAAAAGTATAACCTATTTTAGTAAGATGGCAATTGAGGGAGAATTTGCCAGGAAGAAAATATAATAGTAGCTGCTTGTTTCTTTTAAGAAGGTTGGTGTAAAGAAAATGAATTCAATACTTTAATAAGTATATGCTTAAAAAGCATTTTCTTCACCACCTAAAGCATTGGTTACTGTCTTGTATATGATTTTAACATCAAGCAGTAAATTCCAGTTTTCCATATAGGAGATGTCATGTTTAACACGACCTTCCATTTGTCCATGTTCTTTGGTCTCGCCGCGGAAACCGTTCACTTGAGCCTGCCCTGTAATCCCTGGTTTTAAAAATTGACGCACCATATACTGATCAATGATTTGACGGTATTCTTCTGTATGCTTAAGCATATGCGGCCGAGGTCCAACAACACTCATTTGCCCTAGTAATACATTAAAGAACTGTGGTAGTTCATCAATGCTGGTTTTACGCATAAAAGATCCTATTCGGGTTACTCTAGGGTCATTTCTGGTTGCCTGCTGGGTATTACTGTTTGAATTAAGGCGCATACTTCTAAACTTGAAGCAATTGAAAGGTTTATTATCTCTACCAGACCGCAATTGCCTAAAAATTGGATTTCCTTTGGATTCTATTAAAATGAGTAAGACGATAATTGGAAACAGCCACGAGAGTACAAAAAGAATAACTGATAAGCTAAAGAAAATATCGAAGCCCCTTTTAATAATTCTATTTCTCAGTTTAGTTAATGGTTCAACTCTATTTACCAGGATCGGGATTCCATCGTAATAATTAGTCAATTTATAATTTGCTCTACTAAAAGCTTCCTGATCGCGTTTGTAGTGCATAAATGAAGTAACAAATCTTATTCTAACACAATTTTGTTCCGCCAAAGCTAATACCTTGTCTAAGGCAGGGCTTTGCTTCGGAAACACAGTTGTATAAACTTCATCCAATTGATTTTCTATTGCGTATTTTATTGAATTGTGCAAGTTATCTACTGGCTGATCATCAACAATACCCAATGCATTTAAATCTCTAAATGAGCCGGCAAAATTTACAGTAAGTTCATTTTTAAGAAAAAACCGCTCCAGGCGGTAACCGAGTTCATGATCTCCAATAATTGCAATTTTCCTTTTGAACAAATCCATTTTCAAAAAGTACCGGTCAGATACGTAGATCATTAAACGAATGGTGATGAGAAATAACAACTGCGCTGCAAAAAGATAGAATAACGACACGGCAGTGTTTAATTCAAAAATAGGTTGCTGAATAAGCAAAAGGGTTAAGACAATATAAACTGCGAAAGTAAAAATCCCCTTTTTATATAAAATATTTGGTTTTTGAACATTTGAAAAGGTATATGTTCCGCAAATTAAAGCCGCAATCAGATAAGAAATATTAATTGAAATTAAAACCCTGGCCGCCCCATCTATAGCGCCCTTTAAAAAACCGAAAAAATAAATAACTGCAAACGAACAATTAATCGCTAAGGCATCTAAAATAACCAGTAAAGTAATCAGCAAGAAAACGTGACGGCTCTTCATAGCGGGTGTGTGTTTTATTAATTTCTATCTCAAATGAGGTTAATGCAATCTAATTTTGTTGATGTAAATTAATGATATCCTACACTCGTAAACAATAGCCCAAAAGGGCCACCTGTCTTTAAGCCACCCTTAAAACACTATTATTTAACTAAATCTTGGCAGAGAGGAGTTTACACTGTATTGATTAAATTTATTTAAAGCTTCGACTTTGTTCTGTACATGCAACCTTTTGTAAATGTTTTTACAATGGTTCTTTACCGTGTTTGGACTGATACACAGTTGATCAGAAATTTCTTTGTAAAGCATCCCTTTACTTAATAACGATAATACTTCCAATTCTCTTTCTGATAAGCCAAAAGAGGTCGGGTTAGCTTGTTTGCCATTTAACAAGCCAATAACTCGTTTTGCAATATATGGACTCATTGGAGCACCGCCTTCATAAAGTTCAGTAATTGCACTATAAATTTCTTCCATGCTTGAGCCTTTTAAAATATAACCAGATGCTCCTGCTTTTAATGCGTTAAAAACGTTTTCATCATTTTGATAGCTGGTACACATTAAAAACTGCGTTAAAGAAAGGCTCGATTTTGCTTGATTTATAAACTCAATACCAGATTCTTTATTCAATTTGATATCTATAAGGGCAACATCAGGTTTATCAAGATGCATTTTCTTCAATGCATCTTCTGCGGTTGAATAAACACCTTTTATTTCAAAAGTTTTATTGTTTTCGATTGCTTTAACGAGCAAATTGCGGTATTGCGCATGATCTTCTAAAATAGAGATAGTAATCATATTATTCTGGGATTAGTAATTAATATGGTTTGACAACAACCTTTCCTCAAGAGCTAAGAATAACTTTTTCTAATAGGGGTAGAAAAAGCTAAATACTTATAAACCCAAGAAGTTAGGGACATACATTTTGAGTGATGATAAAGTCATTCCTCGAAATTTTTGCTAAGTTAGAGTCGCAGTATTAAAACACAAAGAAAATGTATGCCCTTTTTAATCACGTAGTTAGCAAAAATTTTGATGCATAACCCCGATATAGAATGCCACGTTTTAGATCACAATTATAATACGAAAAAAACCATCATCATTGTATATATTTGTATTATTTAACCTACTTTACGAACGAATTATTATGAATTTCTTTTTTATATTCTGCTATCTTAACTACAATCTATTGATTGGCCAGCCAGATTTGATCTGGATATTGATTATCATGATTATCTTAGTCTCAATAATCGTAGTACTCATTTTTTTTCCAAAAAATAAATTTTTACGTAAATACAAAAGTGAGTATTTAGCCCAGAGTCAAGCAATTAAATTAGAAAGACAAAGGATAAGCGAAGAACTGCACGACGAACTCGGCTCTGGCCTTTCGGCAATCAAATTATATTCAGAATTATTAAGTAAAAATCACAGTGAAATCCCTGAATTAAAAGAGATTAATATGATGATTAAAGACATTTCGGTAAAAATAAATGACATAATTTGGACAACTAGCACTGAAAATGATCAATTTGACAGTGTAATTTTCTATATTGATGAGCAGTTAGCTAAATTATTTAAACATTCAGACATAAATTTTAAATCAAAACTCCCAGAACACATTCCTTTCCTTAAAATAAAAAGTGAAAGCCGTAGAAATTTCTATCTTTTAGCAAAGGAAATAGCACATAATACCCTAAAACATTCAAACGCAAGCAAAGTTTCTTTGGAATTAATGATAGCTGAGGACATGATTACGCTGATAATTAAGGATAATGGAAAAGGATTTGATCCTATTTCTAACGGGAACGTTGGAATGGGTTTATCTAATATCAGGCTTAGGGTAAAAAGACTAAATGGAAGTTTGACTATCGAGAACTACAAAGGAAGTAAGGTAACAGTAAATATGCCTATTTCGGATAATTTCTATCAGGAGATTAAGAAAGCAAACCCAACCTTTTTTGGCAGGCTTTGGGATAAATATTAAAAAATATCGAGGGTGTTTCCTTCTATCAGATCTTTATCAAGCGGAAACTTATAGATCATTTTCAACACTACAGTTGGGTTTCCTCCGACTACACAATAACTTTTTATATTTTTTGTAACCACTGCACCGGCGCCTATAATTACATCATTACCAATATGGACGCCACCTATTATACTGGCATTAACGCCTATATCAACATTGTTCCCAATTATCGGTGATGGTCCTAACGAACCATCTTCCTTTTTTTTACTGCTTATCGTAGTAAGATGTCTGATCGTACAATTATCACCAATCCTGGCAGTTCCAGTAATTACGGAACCAAAACCATATTCCAATTTAAAATTTTTTCCAATTGCCGCCTTTGGATCAATTTCAACACCTAGCAACCATCCAATAACAACTTTATAGATGAGCAAATACCAACAAAATATAATTTTAAGTAAAATATATTTACTCACAAATGAGGCACACCTAAAGGCAATCATCACAAATCTGCCTTTAACATTGTATTGATTGCTATTCCAATCTTGGAAAACATAGCTATTGGTAATGCTCATTTATCTTGAATATAGGTACGTTTGTGAATGCTGAGGATCATGCTGATCTTCATTTTGTAAGGCATCAATATGATCCAGATATTGATGTAATACAACATTCCAATTATAAGTTTCGGTGATTTTAACCTGATTTCTACTGATCCATTCCGCATAACCTTCCGCTTTATCTTTGGTTGAAATCAGCAAGTCTGCTATTTGATTTACGTTACTAAAATAAAAAGCATCATCACCTAATATATAACGGCTGGATAGGCTATCATAAGCAGACACTAAACAGTTAGCAGCCATCGCTTCTAGTAGTAAATGAGTGGAACCATCAGCGGCATCACCATAAAAATAGAGGTTGGAGTAGTACCTTAAATGATTGAGCTTATCTGCATCATAAATACTGCCCAGGAACTTAATATGTAAATGATTGCGGTGCTTTTCTTGTAAATACCTACCAAAACGCGTGGAACAGTTGCCCACAACTAAAAATGTCTTCTCGGTTTTTGAATCAATTACCCCAGTCAAAATCATATCTGCACAACTATCTGCTTCCAGGCTGCCTATGTACATATGATAATCAAACGGAACTAATCCATATTCACCTAATGGCTCTTGGTTTTTCGGCTCGAAAGATTCTACCCCTTGGGGAATAAATCTAACCTGCTTATTGTGCTTTCTTTTCAAATACTCATTTACGTCTTGCGAATCTGAAACTATTGAATCACTATAATTAGCAGCTAATTTTTGAGCAAGCTGAAGAACTTTTGCAGCGAGGATGCTATATCGGCTACGTTTCCATTCTAAAGAATATATATGGGAAATTAGGGAAACATCCTTAGGAACCAACCAAGACCAAATGGAAGATGTTGCACCAAATTGAAGAACCAGATCACAGTGTTGAGTTCTTAACCCCCTGTAGCAATAGTAATCATATATAAAGTTACCAATCGCTCCCAGTTTAAATTCTGGATCATAAACCGGAACAAGATTGATACCTTTCCAACTTGCTTTCTGATGAGGATGATTATGCGAATTAAATACGATAACTTCATGTCCTGCCTCCACTAAACCAAGCGCAATAAATTGAGCACTCTTCTCAAATCCCCGATAAAAATCGGGTATCCCTCTTGTACCAATTATAGCAATTTTCATTATTTCCTCTGCTTGAATTTGTTAGATAATAGGGCATTACGTGATGCCAGGCTCACCTAGATTACAATCATAAAATTATCTAAAGGCATGGCGCCTATCAATAGCCCTTAAATACTAGGTTTTAGAAGGCGCTGAGAAAGAAGTGACGGTAGAAACCCAACTTTAATTGTGTTGAGCGGCATCACCTCGTTTTGGCAATGCCTGTTATCAAACTTTGAGAATATTATAATTAATAACAATCTACACCAGGTGAATCAATCACTATCAAAACAAAAACCCCACCTAATCTAAATTAAATGGGGCTCTTTTATGTTAGTAAAAACGATGTTAAAAGTCGGTATAAAGATTTCTGAATGAACTTCTTAATCCAAAAGTGATTAAGCCAGTATTGTTTTTAGCTAAGGAATTACTTTCGTTTCTATAAATGCCCCCAACCTCTAGGCGTAGATTATACTTTGGGTTGATGATATAAGCTACCCTTCCTTCGGCATAATAAAGATCTGTACGTAATCCCTGTGAAGTAAAGTTACCCGTTTGTTTGATTGCTTCGGCATATGGAATACTCAAATCCCGACCATAATCCTGACCATTCAAACTCAAACCATATTTTGCATATTGCAATTGGCCAGTAAAATCAAATCTTTTCCAGGAGTAGTTAACAATTCCTAATAACTCTCTAAAGTTTGCCCCTAAACGATGAGCGAGTGGCTCTGCGAAAGAGGTATAATTAACGATTTGGGTACGGCCGGTATAGGTATAAGGTTTAGCAGTATTGTACTCTAACAAATAATTTAAATTTTCGATTTTAAAAATGTCAGCACCTCTTATCCCCAGTTGCCATCCGTATTTATTCCGTGGACTTCCATTACTGGAAAAGAAATTGCTCGCTTCAAATTCATCTAAAGAGAACTGACCATATGCAACAACTTCTTTTGCAAATTTATATTTAGCTGTTAGGCCTATCATGGAATTATCAGGAGAACCACTTGAAGCCTCTACAGGGCGGAGGAAAATTACCGGGTTGGCATAACCCCAATCAAAACCTCTTTTATTTCCTAAATCATCAGTTTGACCCCAAATAATGGAATCGAAAAATCCAATAGATAATCGGTTATTTACATTCCAATCTAAGTAATGAAAAACTCCACCCTTCTTACGATTTCCTGCTTCGTATGATAATTTTGGAACGGAAGGATCTTGCATCGAAGCCCACAATGCCATATATTGAACATTACCTAAATTTCCGGTTAACTTTAGAAATGGATAAGGTGAAGAAACATCTGATAATAACATGGAGCGATAACCATCTCCAATAAAGTTTTTATCGTAACCTGCTGTAATATTGAGATACTTAATTGGTGTGTATGAAATTAAGGCTGTTACGTACGACCAATCAAGAGACATTTTACCTGCGTTAGATCCATAATCTCTATTGTAAGACTGCCCAGGAACAACGTTCAAAGATCGGGCGTAATCTGTATAATATTTAGCAAACCTTCCCTGGTTCTCAAAGCCGCTGGTATAAAATGAAAATTTCTTACCTACTGTTCCACCAACCTGATAACCACGTGTATTTAACCATAAATTTTGCTTTCCAGAAAAATCCTTTCCTATTTGAAAATCAGGCAGAAAATCGGCATACACGGTAAATTCTGGTTTACGAATATCAAATAAATGCTCATTGAATAACTTTCGGGATACCCATGAATGACGAGAAGAATCTATGCCGACACTTAAAAGTTGTTCACCTCTTGCAAGAAGCAAGCTGTCATCAATAAAAAAAGGCTTTAAACTGCTATGGAAGCGGGTATCTGTATTGTATACCTCTTTATTTAATTTTTGGTAAAATTGATATGAATAAGGTTGGTATTGAGATTGGGCTTGAATTCGACCAGCTAAAAATATTAATAGGAGGATGGTAAAAATTTTCTTCATTAACATAAATTTATAATTGAATGATTTTGCAAAGGACGGAAAATTATTTGATTCGCTCCTTTTTATAATTCAAATGTGGCTTAAACTTACCTAATTCGCATTTTTATGCCCGAAAATAACCTGCCAAATAGTTAGGAATGTAATTTTAAGGTCGAGTAATAACGACCAGTTTTCCAGATACCAGATATCTGATTTTACGCGTTCTTCCATCGAGCCATCCTCACGGGTTTCCCCTCTAAAACCATTCACTTGCGCCCAACCCGTAATGCCCGGCAATAAAAAATGTCTTACCATAAACTGATCAATGAGTGCAGAGTATTCTGCCGTATGCTGAAGCATATGTGGACGAGGACCAACAACAGACATTTCGCCCATTAATACGTTAAAGAACTGAGGCATCTCATCAATACTTTTTCTTCGCATAAAGGCTCCTAAGCGGGTAACCCTAGCGTCATTTGCACTGGCTTGCTTTGAGTCTGCGTCGCTGTTCACATACATGCTTCTAAATTTTAAGCAGTAAAAGGGTTGATTATCTTTACCTGATCTAAGCTGTCTAAAAAAAACGGGGCCTTTCGACTCCATTTTTATCAAAATAGCCAAAACAGGGGCTAGCCAACTCATTACAAATATGATAATGAACAGAGAGAAAACGACATCGTAAAGCCTTTTAATAATCTGGTTGCTTAGAATTTCTAGCGGCTCCGTACGCGGGCTTAAAACAGGTAAGTGCCCATATAATTGAACCATTACGTTTTTCTTGAAATAGTCTTTTACATCAGGCACAAGCTTAAAACGTATAAGTGCTTTATCTGCCTGACGCATTAACGTATCGATTTTAGCCAATGCCCTATCTGGCAAAGCGCAATAAATTTCATTGATATTGCTATCTTTCACATAGTCGATGCACTCATTCACTTTTCCAATTACATAGGTAAGGTTTTGCTTTTCTGGGGCATCGTCAAAAAAGCCAACCACTTTATATCCTAAATGGGTGTGCTTTTCCAAATAATTTTTTAGGTCCAAACCTAAAGGTCCGGCCCCAACAATAACCACCTTTTTGTAGTTAATTAATTTTGCCCTGCTCGATCGCCTTAAAAGGAGAAAAACAATTTTACCTATCAGAAACAAGGGGGCGAAAATAAGCCCTGCATAAACTATTAACCGGCTGGATACGTTAAAATCACGAAGATAGACAACCAAAACGAAGATGATAACGCCTAAAAAAACAAGGCTCCACAAAGATTGTTTGATGGTAGGAATGGCATCCTTAACAAACATGTCCTGATAAATTTTGGTGATCTGAGTAACATTAAACCAAACAAAATTAATGAGCAGGATATGGAGAAAATTAATCCCCCTTCCATCAGCAATACCGAAAGTATCATAAGCAATTGCATATCCTAGATAGCCAGCTAAATTGACTAGAAGAAGATCTATAAGGATACTTATCGTCTTAAAATAAGTACTATTACTTTCAATCATTGATGTGGTAGAAATTTTGGCAAATATAGTTAGCTTGTTTAGTTAACAGATAATTTGTTGGTTGTTTGGATAAGATAACCGTCAAACGACATCAAATTCGTAAGCTTAACAACAAAAAACAAGCCAAGCTTAGCCCTCTGGCAAAACATTTTTAATGCCATGTTCTATTTTATTTATATAAATTTGCCAAACATCTTCCAAAAAGTTTTGAAGCAAGTTCTATCAAATTTTATAAATGGTTTAAAGGAAACTAAAATAGTTTCCAATTTCTTTAATTTAAGCAGTATTCAAATTTCTAACATATTGCTCATACTGTTGATGTATCCTCTCATCACCAGAATAATTGGCATTGAAGCATTTGGCATGGTTATCCTAGCAAATACATTTTCTGGCTTATCATCAATTGTAATTAATTACGGCACCAACCAGTCTGGCGTGAGGGATGTGGCCATGTATGTGAATGAAAATACCAAATTAAGCCAGGTGGTTTCTAGTACACTTTGGGTAAGAACAATTATATTCATCCTCTACCTTATCCTTATTTTTTCTCTACAATGGGCCAACATCCGTTACTATCAATTTATTCTTTTATCCTCGCCTGTAGTTTTAGCCGAGGTTTTAAACCCATTGTTTATTTTCCTGGGCACTGAAAAGTTAAAAATTTACAATATAGCTAACCTTATATCTAAGGTTTTAGTGATTTTGGCCGTCCTGGCCTTTATTAAAGGAACAGAAGATTCAGAATGGGTAAATTTTATTATTGGTGCAGCCAGTACGCTAGCTTACGCAGTTTTGTTAATGTATGCCATGATTAAACATAAGTTAAACCTTCATTTACCCAATAAAGAAGAATTATCAAAAATTGGAAAAGATAATTTTTTCCTTACTGTTAATAATATTTCTGTCCATCTCCAGCAATCGTTGATGATCTTCTCCCTGGCAAAATGGGGAAACCCGCTGTGGTTGGGCGCATATTCCATTTGCGACAAAGTGATCGGTTCTTCCAGGATTCTTATTATATCGGTATCAAATGCCATTTATCCTAAAGCAGCTCAGCTTTATAAGGAAAACATCCATTCATGGAAAGTCTATAAAACCAAAATGGGAAAGTTAATCGCATTGATGTTCTTAACTTTATCGTTAGTATTGTTCATCATGCCCGAAATTTTCGTACACTTACTTTCAGGCGAACGAAACCAGGACGCCATCATGTATTTGAGGGTAATGGCCTTTGTTCCATTTTTAGCTGCATTAAACGTGCTTAATGTGCTCGATTTATTACTCAAGAATAACACCTTAGCTATATTCAGGATTGCACTCATATTGTTCTGCATATCGGCTTTCACTTCCTGGTTTCTCGTTACACAAGGGTTGCAAAAGTGGTTTGGTGCTTATACGCTTCTAATCGATGGAAGTGCACTAATCATGTATAACTATGTAATTAAACGTTCATCCAACAAAAATGCATAAGCCTGTAGCTATCATTATACTGAATTGGAATACCCCGGCACATACCATCAGCTGCGTATCCTCCATTACAGCATATTGTGATGAAGGCGATTACGACATTATCATTGCTGATAATGGCTCTAGTGACAATTCTTTATCAATTCTACAGCAACAGTTCCCGAATCACATTTTTATCGATAACAAAACCAATTTAGGTTTTGCAGAAGGAAATAATACAGCCTTGCGATACAGCATCGAAAAAGGTTATACCTACTCGCTTCTACTCAATAACGATACAGAAGTTGACGAAAACTTTCTTTCCCCACTAATAGCGCATTTAGAAAACAACCCAGAAACCGTCGCCGTTCAACCATCCATTTATTATTTATATCAAAAAGATAAACTTTGGAATGGAGGTTCATTTTTTAACAAAATTTTCGGTTTTACTTATTCAAAAAACAGCAAGAAAAGACAAGGTTTAAAATCTCCCGAAAGAGTAGATTGGTTAACGGGTTGTTGCATGCTGATGAGAAACGAAACGCTTAAAAAAACCGGTTTATTGAATAGCAAGTTTTTCCTCTATTACGAAGATGTAGATTTATCATTCCGTTTGAAAAATTTAGGGGATTTATACTATTTTCCAGGTACAAAAATCTATCATGAAGCAGGCGTATCTGGTCAGCAGAAAAGTAAAAATAGCGAAGGTTCTTTAAGTCCGGTTATCCATTATTACCTTTGCAGAAACAAGATCTGGTTCGTAAGGAGATATGGAAATCCCGTTTTCATCCCGATCATTTTTATTAAAGATTCGTTTTATTACGTATCGCTGTATAGCTATTTTATTATTAGGGGAAGAAAGAAAAAAGCAGCCTATCTTTACCAGGGAATAAAAGAGGGATTATTTACACCTTTAAGTTCCATCTGGCCATGATGATCATATTTCCACTTGTGTATTTATTTGCCTTTACCCTGGCCATGTCTGACATTGTTAGAGGAAAGAAGGAAGGTTTTATGCTTTTTCTCATTTTCGGCCTCTCGATATACACAACCGTATTATCAGTAACCTTTATGCTTGGTTTACGGAACATCATCATCTACCTCCAGTCTTTTAAAGAAATTTTGATTGTAGTGGTACTGAGTTTTAGTATCTGGAAATTAAAAACAAAAATAAAATTTCATTATATCGATTACCTGATTATCGGATTTTTCGGATATACTATTCTGTATGCCATTTTACCAATTGGCGAACAAGGTTTGGTAGATCGAATAATGGCTTGCAGAACTTTATCGTTCTTTGTTCTGGTATATTTCTGTGGCCGTCTTTTTAAATCAGAAGAGATCTACATTAGTAAATACTTTCACTATGTATTGGTGGTTTCCATCGCAGCAGCATTGGTAATGTTCACAGAAGTTTTGAATGACCAGCATTTACAAACGAGTACGGGTTATGCTGATTACAACTTTTACCTTTTTAACCTCGAGCCAAGTGGAAATTTTGGCTTAACGTGGACATTTGAATCTGAGGGTGGATACAAACGTTTTGCCAGTTTTTTTGCTAATCCCCTAGAATTTGCATCAGCTACAATTATTGCGCTATCCGTTCTTGCAGCGCTTTACACAGCCGAAAATTACTCCTTAAAACTCGATAAATTTGGATATATTGCGCTAGGCGCTACATTATTTTCCATCATTTTCGCGTTTTCAAGGTCAGCCTTTGCCAGCTACTTTATCTTAGTTTATGCCTATTCATTAATCACGAAAAGGAAATTTATCACCAACACCGTGCACGCCGGAGCCGCAATAGTTGCCATCTACATCACTTATTTATTAACGAAAGAACAAGACCAGAATGATGGTATTCAAATGGTGATTATCAATACCTTAAATTTCAGTAATCCTTCTAGCGTTGGTCATTTGGTGGAATGGATTCAGGGTGCTTTAGCGATCGCTTCAAACCCACTCGGACTGGGTTTGGGTTCATCAGGCAGGATTGGGGGCACATTAGGAGAAAACATTGGCGGCGAGAATCAATTCATCATTGTTGGTGTTCAAGCCGGAATTTTGGCGCTTCTACTATATCTCGTTATCTATATCTCTTTTATAAAAGAAGGAATTAAATGGTTTCACCGTCTGGAAGGCAAAGAGAAAAAAATCTGCCTTGCTTTATTATTAATTAAGATTGGCTTTATCGTTCCTTCGCTAACATCCGAAATAGAATCATCATCCTACATTTCTTATTTTACCTGGTTTCTATCCGGTTTATTTGTAAGCGTCATCTCTACCAAAGTTGCAGTTATAGAACATAAATCCACAGAAATTGAACCTGCCAATGCCTAAGCCATTAAAAATAGGAATTGACGTAAAAGATCTTCAGGTTGCACAAACAGGCACCAAAACATACCTCGAAGAATTGTGCAAAATATTTAAGCACAACACTAATCCGAGATATCAATTTTACTTCTTTGATACATTGTTTCCTCCATACCTGGGCAACCATAAACTGCTTAAACTCCTCGGACATTTGAGGTATCAATTTTGGAAACAAGTAAGCTTGCCAATTAAAGCCTGGCTTAAAGGTGTTGATGTACTTTTCTGTACGGATAATGTGGTGCCAATGTTAAAGTTAGGCTATAAAACCGTTCCGGTTTTTCACGATGCATTTTTCTTTGAAAGCCCCGAACATTTTAACAAACTTTGGCTTAAACTTACGTTGGCAACAGCAATACCTGCAGCAAGGTGCTCACCTTTAGTGATCACACCCAGTAGGTTCGCCAGACAGCAAATCCATAAATACACCAACATCGCAATAGAAAAAATGCCTGTAATTTATGAAGGACCGAAATCTCTTGGAACTTTCGTTGATTTTCCATCAAAAAATCATTTTGGAAAATATATTCTCCATGTTGGGGTAATGAATAAACGAAAAAACATTCCTGCCCTTATTCGTGCCTTTGCAAAAGTAAAACAGAGAGGCAATGACGATTTGAAGCTAGTTTTAGCCGGAAAAATAGAGAAGAAAATGTTTAGTGATGATAGCGAGGAAATTAACAAAGCGCTAGCTGAATCTCAATGTGAGCAGGATATCATTTTCCCGGGATATCTTTCAGACCAGGAACTGTCCGCAATCTACCAACATGCGCATCTATACGTTTTCCCATCTACTAACGAAGGTTTTGGCATCCCGATACTAGAAGCTTTCAAATACAGTTTGCCCGTACTTGTAGCCGATAATACCGCCCTGCCAGAAATTGGCGGCGAAGCCGTGCTCACCTTCGATCCGTTTTCCATTGACGATATAGCAGCTAAAATTGAAATGGCATTGAACAACGACTCATTGAGAGCAACGCTAATCAACAAAGGTAGGGAGCGTTTAAAGCTATTTTCCTGGGAGAAAACAGCCAAATCTTTACTCCAGGAATTTGAACGTATTCAGTAGCATATTTTTTGCTAACTTTGCCCGCTAAAATCCATATAGAAATATACTGGAGATAAATTATGATAAACATTACCTGTCCCATTTGTTTGAACGAAAAAACCCAATTAAATACCATTCTATTTAAGGTTAAAACGATTTCAGGTGAAGAATATGAGATCAGGGAATGTGACAAATGCCTTCATCATTACACCTATGTTGATCATGAAATCGATATTTCCTCTTATTATGATGAGAAAGATTATACGGTAAGAGATACCAAGGAAAGTATTTTCTTTAAAATTCAGAAAGCCGAATACAATCTGGTTCTCCACAAAATAAAACAGCATGTCCATAGCCATCCAGCAAGCTTATTAGATTTCGGCTCGGGAAAGGGACTATTTTTGCACTTCGCCAAGCAAAAGGGCTTCATTGTAAAAGGCATTGAGAGTTCTATGCCTCGTGCGAACTATGCAAAAACACATTTTGACCTGGACATTAACACAGAATACTATACATTTGGTTCCGTTTTTGGAAAACAGTTTGATGTGTTGACCATGTTTCACGTATTGGAGCACATCCATCTTTCAAATAATTTTCTAAGCAATCTTGTTAATGAAAATTTAAAAGATGACGGTTTACTCGTTATCGAAGTTCCAAATTTTGATAGCTGGCAATCGAAATGGGCAGGAAACAGATGGATGCATCTCGATGTACCGAGGCATTTAAGCCACTTCAAACCAAAAAGGATTCAGCAACTTGTAGAGGAGAATAATTGCAAAATAATAGCTACCTCCTATTTCTCGCTGCACCTCGGAATTGTTGGAATGGTGCAAACTATTTTTAGCTGGTTTGGATACAAAGGTTTCCTGATTGCTGATTTAAAACAACAAAAAACAGTGTTGTTGATGGTTAGCCTTTTGCTTGTTCTACCCTTTGCTATACTGCTCGAATTGTTCTCAGCGATGTTTAATAAAGGTGGCATTATTCGTTTATATGCAGTAAAGCAATCAAATAAATGAATATTTTAGTTGCAAACTGGACTTGGTTTCCAAGCGGAGGAGATTGGACGTACATAGAAAATGTGACCAAAATTTATGAAGATCATGGCCATACGGTTATTCCCTTTTCCATGCAGGATGAACGCAACTTTCCATCTGTTTATCAAAAATATTTTATCAGCAATATTAATTATAAAGCCTTAAACGCAGATAAAAAACTGACTGCAGGTTTTAAAATTGTATCGAATAGTATTTATTCAAAAGAGGCACAACAATGCCTGGAAAAGCTGCTTGATGAGGTAGATATCGGCCTTGCCCATCTTAACCTGATCAATCACTACCTTACGCCCAGCATCTTAAAAACTTTAAAAAAAAGAAATATCCCCATCATTTGGTCGCTACATGACTACACACCGATTTGCCCTGAAAGTACGTTTGTAAGCAATGATAAAATTTGCGAAGCTTGCAAAGGTGGCAAATTCTATCACGCTGTTATTAAAAAGTGTAAGAAAAACAGTTTACTTCCCAGCATAGCCGCATCCGTTGAGAATTATGTACATCATTTGCGTGGCTATTACAAAGATGTAGATCATTTTATTTGTCCTTCTAAATTCTCGTACGAGAAATTTAAGTCATTTAACTTCTTCAAAGAAAAGCTTCACCACCTGTATCATGGATATGATTTTTCGGAAGTGATTAACCTGAATCTATCTGATGCAGCAGCCCAAAAATATATTATTTATGTGGGGAGGCTGGAAAAAATAAAGGGTGTACATACGCTGTTAAATGCGATGAAATCTCACCCAGAAATAACGTTAAAAATCATCGGATACGGTACTCAGGAAGATGAACTAGCGCAATTTGCTCAAGACAATAACTTAATAAATGTTGAGTTTCTGGGTAAAAAAAGCAAAGAAGAAGTTTGGGCTCTACTTAAAAAATCTTCTTTTTTAGTCTGCCCATCTGAGTGGTATGAGGTTTTGGGGTTTACCATTATCGAAGCCATGTTATTGGGTAAGCCTGTAATTGGATCAAACATTGGTGCAATCCCTGAAACCGTAATTCACAATGAAACAGGGCTACTGTTTGAGCCCGCGAATGCGCTAGATTTAGCAAATAAAATCAATACATTGTTCTACAATGATGCTTTAATTACTAAATTCGCGAAAAATGCAAAAATACATGCAGAGAAATTATTTAACCAACAGCATTATTTCGAAGGGTTAACGAAAATAATTCCTGCATTACAAAATATATAAATGAGAATTGCAATTATAGGGTCTAGGGGTTATCCTTACGTGTATGGAGGCTTTGAAACCTTTGTAAAAGAGTTAAGCGAAAGATTGGTCAAGCAGGATGTTGAAGTACATATTTACTGTCAAAAAAATCTTTTTAATACCTTTCCGAAGCAAGTAAATGGAATATACCTTCATTATATCCCAACGCTTCCGCAAAAATCTTTAAACCAAATCATCCATTCCTTTTTTTCAATTATACATGCAACTTTCAGCAAAGCAGATGTATTGCTTGTAGTCAATCTTGCTGCTGGGCCTATGGGTTGGATTCCAAAGATTACCGGAAAAAAAACCATGATTAATGTAGATGGCCTGGAATGGTTAAGACCAAAATGGCAGGGCCTGGGTGCAAAATATTTCTACTGGGCAGCAAAAGCGGCTACCATTCTTTACGACAAAATCATTACCGATGCCGAAGGAATGAGACAAGTCTATCTAGAAGAATTCAATAAAGATTCTACCGTGATTGCTTACGGCGCACCGGACTATAAAAAGGCTGCATTAAATTCAATCGATCGCTTCGGCCTCAAAGCAGAAGATTATTATCTTATCGTAGGCCGCCTGGTTCCAGACAATAATGCTGATTTGATCATTAGAGGCTTCCTGGAATCTCAATCAACCAAAAAAATGGTTATTGTTGGCGATGTTCCTTATACCGATAAATACGCTTCTGATTTAAAGGCCACTCAAAATGAACGCCTCATATTTTTGGGCTATGTTAAAGACCAGGATGAACTAATGGCACTCTATCAAAATGCCTTTTCTTATATCCACGGACACAAATACGGGGGAACAAACCCGGCCATGCTAAAAGCAATGTCTAACCACTGCGCTATTTTAGCCTTAGATACCATTTTCAACCGTGAAATGTTAAATAACGGTGAATATGGGTTTTTCTTTGATGAGAATGCTGACTCAGTGGGTTGCATGCTCGAAAAGATGGAGTCTGAACCTGAAAAAATCCAGGAATTAAAAGACAAGGTGAGCTTAGGATTAACAGAAAAATACAATTGGGAAAAAATTACTCAAGCCTATAAAAACGAGATGGCGAAACTGTTGAGTAAAAAATAGTTTTGCCTACTCCTTCAAATTTTAAAGATGATTATGGCCTTTCATTCCACTGCTCGATATTGATAAGTGATATAAAATCAACGGCTTTGCACAGCGGTCTTTACCGCGAAATAACCTATTCATCATAAACGATGCATCAGTTTTTAACTTATATTTGCAGCTATATTACCATTAAAATTCAATTCATGCGCTTAAAATTTATCTACTGTGCTTTTCTATTGGTTATGTTATTGGCCACTACGTCATTATTCGCACAAATATCTGTCGATAATCTGAGTAAAGTGAGGGTTGAACAGTTATCTGATGCACAAATTCTGGAGATATCGAAAAGATTTGAGGCTTCTGGAATTTCCGAAGCTGATGCAATTAAATTACTTGTGGCAAGAGGCATGGATCCTGCAGAAGTTGACAAATACAAAGAACGACTTGCCGAACTCTCTTCCGGAGGAAAAACGGCAAAGGCGGCCGCTACCAGTACTCCGGCTGCTAAGCCTCAGGGAAATCAAAACCGCGATACCACCAGAATCACCGAAGCAAAGCCGATAAAGAAAAGCAGCCCAATATATGGTTACGAGTTTTTTAGCAACCCAAACATCAAGTTTGAACCCAATATTAGAATTGCAACACCTAAAAATTATGTCTTAGGCCCAGATGATGAATTGGCTATTTTGCTAACAGGAGTAAACGAAAGTACCACCAATGCCAAAGTGAGCCCCGAAGGAACTGTAAAAATTCCATATGCGGGTTTAGTTTATGTGAATGGCTTAAGTATTGAACAAGCAACGAGTCAAATCAGAGCGAAAATGGCCAAGGCTTATCCAGCGCTATCATCCGGACAAACCAAATTGACTGTGAATTTAGGAACAGTTAGAAGCATCAGGGTTACCATCATCGGCGACGTGGCCACACCAGGCACCTATACCGTTTCGTCTTTATCAACACTTTTTAATGCCTTGTACCAAAGTGGTGGCCCTACCTATCGCGGTTCATTGCGTAAAATTGAATTGATTAGAAATAACCGGGTTATTCAAACCGTTGACTTATACAATTTTCTTCAAAAGGGAATTCAAAGCGAAAATGTAAGTCTGCGGGATCAGGATGTGATCAGGATACCAGTATATGATACCAGAGTTGCCATAGACGGTGCGGTAAAAAGACCAGGTAGTTATGAACTTAAAAACGCAGAAACGCTGGCCGATTTAATTACTTATGCAGGAGGTTTTGCAGATCTGGCCTATAAAGGAATAGCAAAGGTTACTCAAGTTGGGCCAAAGGAAAGAAGCGTTAAAGATATTTCTTCAGATATGTTTGATCGCTATACCTTAAAAAACGCAGACTCAGTTTATATTGGCGCCATATTGGAACGCTTTGCTAATCGCGTGGTGATAGAAGGAGCCGTATATAGACCTGGTACATTTGAGTTGAATCAAGGGGTTACCCTAAAATCATTAATCGCCAAAGCCGATGGGCTTCGGGATGATGCTAACTTAGGAAATGGTTATATTAAAAGGATTACACCAAGCCTGGAAAAGGAAATGATTTCCTTTAATTTAGGAAATATAATGTCTGGAAAGATACAGGATATTGCATTAATGAGAGAAGATTCGGTATTTATCACCTCCACCAAAGATCTCAGAGATGAAACCTCCATTAGCATCGCTGGTTATGTTCGGGCACCGGGCACCTTCCAGTATAGAAAAGGGATGAGTGTTGCAGATGTAGTAAGCATGGCTAAAGGGTTCCAGAATGATGCAGCAAATCATAGAATTGAAATATCCAGATTAGTAAAAGATCTGACCGATACCTTATCCAATAAGCTGGTTAATATCATTACGCTGAATCTGGATTCGGCACTGAGTACTTCAGATGGAAATTTCCTCTTAGAACCTCTTGATTACATCTATGTGCCCCGCTTGGTCAACTATCGTTCTATTGGCAATGTAAAGGTACAAGGAGAGGTACTATTTCCGGGCGATTATGCGCAGCAAAGAAGAGATGAAACAGGAATGGAATTTATTAAACGTGCCGGTGGAATTACCCCAATGGGTTCGCTTGAAAACACTCAGGTTTACAGGAATGGCGTACGGGTAGATATGGATTTAACAGGAAAAAGAAAAAGACAGGCCAAAGATGCGACCATTTTAATGCCTGGAGATAGTCTCTTCATTCCTAAAAACCAACCTTTTGTAGAAGTGAATGGTGCAGTAAATAACCCACAACTATTGAGATACGCCAATTCAAATTTCAAATATTATGTTGATGCAGCAGGAGGTATTACCGAGAGTGCAAGGTTAAAAGGCGCCTATATTAAATATCCTAATGGCATAAACGCTCCGGTAAAGAGCTTCCTGTTTATCAAAAACTATCCAAAAGTAACAGCGGGTAGCCAAATAATTGTTCCGGAAAAGACTGGCAAAAACAAACTGGGCTTCGCAGAGATTACCACTATAGCGTCTGCATTAACTGGCATCGTAAGTTTAATTGCCATCTTATTTAAATAAATTATGTCAGTTGCTGAAAACGATAAAAAATACATCACGGCTGAGGAAGATTTTTCTTTCGCAAAAATGATCAGTGCCCGTAAAAAAGATCTTAATTACCTTTGGAAGTTCAAAATCAGAATTCTGATAATAGGATTAATCGGTGGTGCCTTAGGTGCGGTTATGGCTTACCTTTGGCCAGTTACCTATACGGCAAAGCTTACCTTTGTTGTAGAAGAGGGTAAATCGGGCGGGGGTGGATTGCTATCTTCACTTGCTGGCCAAATGGGCTTTGATATTGGCGGATTAACAGGTGGAACCAGTGGGGTACTTGCAGGAGATAATGTGCTTCAGCTCCTTACCAGTCAAAAAATGCTGAAACAAACGCTTCTGACACCTTTGGATAGTGGAGGCAAATATACTTTGGCCGATAAATATGCCGATGCTTATAAACTTAAGGCAGATTGGAAAGATTTAAAAACCAACGTCAAAAAGGAAACGATCATGTTTCCACCAGATACCAGGAATTACAGCCGGTTACAAGATAGTTTGCTACATGAAATGATCAGAAAACTTGCTGAAAAAGAACTTTCTGTCAGCAAACCGGATAAAAAACTTGGTTTCTTTGCACTTACAGCAACACTTAAAAATGAAGAACTGGCCAGTTTAATTTGTACCAGACTCATTGATGAGGCGACCAGGTTTTACATTGAAACAAAGACCAAGCGGTTACGGACTAATGTAAACAGGTTTCAAAGCCGTGCTGATAGTATCGGAAGATTGCTCAATAGAAAAACTTATGCAGCTGCCGGTGCCAATGCCATTATGCTGGATGCAAACCCGGCGTTTGCAACTTTAGGTGTAGGTGCTGAGCTTCAGGAACGCGATAAAAGAGTGCTTCAAACCATCTATTCTGAAATTATTAAAAACCTGGAAGTAAGCAGGTCTATGCTGATGCAGGAAACGCCAACTTTCCAAATAGTAGATGAACCTGAACTGCCATTAAAGAAAAACCGGATGAGGTACGCTAGCGGAATCGCGATAGGCGGCCTTGTGATTGGCGCCCTGTTTTGTTTAATTTTGTTAATAAGGAAGAAACCTGAGTTAGAGGCTCAATAGAACCCACGCCCGCCTATCGGCACCGAACCTGTCGAAACACCTTAATCCCAACTCTCCGATCTGTCATGTTGAGCCTGTGGAAACACCTTAAAGTGTATTTGAACAGGTTCTTCGAAAAGCTCAGGATGACAAGTAGATGTTTTCAGCTAATGAGCATTTGTAATCCCGTCTCTCCAGATCTGTCATGTTGAGTTTGAAACACCTTAAAGCTTATTTTAATAGATCCTTCGACAAGCTCAGGATGACAAGCAGATGTTTCCAGCTAATCAGAATTTTGTAATCCCGTCTCTCCCGAAGCTGTCATGTTGAGCCTGTCAAAACACCTCAAAGCGTATTTGAACAGGTCCTTCGACAAGCTCAGGATGACAAGTAGAGGTTTCCAGCTAATCAGGATTTTGTAATCCCGTCTCTCCCGAAGCTGTCATGTTGAGCCTGTCAAAACACCTCAAAGCGTATTTGAACAGGTCCTTCGACAAGCTCAGGATGACAAGTAGAGGTTTCCAGCTAATCAGGATTTTGTAATCCCGTCTCTCCCGAAGCTGTCATGTTGAGCCTGTCAAAACACCTCAAAGCGTATTTGAACAGGTCCTTCGACAAGCTCAGGATGACAAGTAGAGGTTTCCAGCTAATCAGGATTTTGTAATCCCGTCTCTCCCGAAGCTGTCATGTTGAGCCTGTCAAAACACCTCAAAGCGTATTTGAACAGGTCCTTCGACAAGCTCAGGATTACAAGTAGAGGTTTCCAGCTGGTCGGGATTTGTAACCCCAACCCTCCAGGATATGTTATGTTGAGTATGTCGAAACACTTTAAAGTGTATTTAAATAGGTCCTTCGACAAGCTCAGGGTGACAAAAATATCTATAGCTACAGCCTCTTTATCTGTAGATTTACAAATCTAAAACCGATAAGTAACCCCTAACTGTCCTTGAAAATTATATACAGTATTATGCGGAATATAATATTGGCTCTCCGTAAGATCCTTTTGCCTCCACTGGTAATTTAAAGATTTTATGCCCTGGAGCTTGGCGTTAAACAAAAGGTTTTTGTAATTCCATTCACCAACTGCAGCGAAAGCAAAATCTACCCAGCTTCTGCTACCACCTTTGGCGGCTGCAAAACGAGCATTGTCATAAAAATCGCGGTTGTGTTCCAAACGATCAAAAGATAAACCAAGCTTCTTGAAACCTTTAACCCAACTTAGCTCGAAGGATTGCAGATTTCCGCCTGTGCCAGATCCAGCACCTAAAACTTCTCCATTATTGGTATAGCCTTGACGGACCTCTCCATGATAGTAGAAACCTCCTGCATATCTTAGCAAAGTTCCATCAATGGTTTGAGACATCTGCGTAATCTCTGCATTAAATTGGATAAACTCTCCTTCATGCTTCTTTAATGGAACCATTTTCTTGATGCCAAAAAGATAAGCCCTGGAGTGATCGGGCGAACCTATAAAGTCTCTGAAATCATAAGAATTATCATTCAAGCCATACTCAAAATAAACTTCTGCATGTGCCTTTGGAAAAAGCCATCTGCCATAAAGCGAAGTTCGCTGATCACGGGCATTACCGTCATCACCAGCGCCTTCTCCTATTTTGGTTTTTTGAAAAGGAATAAAAAACGGGACATAATCGGCCAACTTGTTCAAGTCACTTCCATAAGACATGAAAGTTCGTGTAAATCCTAGAAATAGACCTGGAACCCATTTTGGTTGGTAACTGATGTTCAATCCCCCTAAATAACGCCAATCTTCACGGGGCTTATCATATACAACAGTTCCGCTTGATAATGTGGTATTCTCCAAAGGACTGAATCCCGAAGACTCCAATCGCCCTCCTATAATCTGACCTTCGAATGAACCAATATAAGTCTTAACTGGCCTTACTGTATTTAACGTAACATGTTTGAAACCAGAAGCGTTATTGCTCATCATTAAACTATTTCTCAAGCCTGGGCCCCACCAAATGTTTTCATTGGATAAACCTACTGAAGCCGGACCTACTGTTAAACGAATGCTACTCTGCCCCCATCCCAATTTGGAATAAGAATTATTGCCGTATCGCTCTGGGTTATCAATGTAGTTGTTGTTTCCTCCGTAATATGCGCCTAGCTCTGTATCATTCCGGTTTTCGCCATAACTTTCAAACTTTGCGTTTTGAGCAAAAACATATTCTGGTTTCAATTGAATACTCAATGGTCCTATTTTGGCAAAAAAACCTCCGGAAACTAAAGTTTGATAGCCTTTCGCTGGAATCATCGGTCCGTCATTCCAACCGAAAGGATGGTGAGAATTGAATTGTTGCTGCCAGCTGAAAGGCAAAATCTGAAATGTTCCTTTACCCTTAGCAAAATGAACGGGTCCTGATTTTTTCAGCCAGCCCTCCCTAAGCAATTGTTCTTCCGGATCAAAAATATTATCTTTCTTAATCGCTTCAGTAGTAATGGGCCTGTTGGTAAAAGAAATTGAAGAATCCAGTTGACCCAACAGCTGCAAGCGGCGGTAATAATCTTCTATTGTAGTTCCAACGGCTACCGTTTGTGCCTTCAGATTGAAACTGTAAGTCAATACCAAAGCGAGCAAGCCTATGCTAAAAATCTTCTTCATGATTATCAAAATTAAAAACGGTAGGTAAGGCCGGCTTGCACCTGCAAATTAAAAGCATCCTTTCCTGGCGTCATGTATAATTCGCCGGGGGCCTGTATCAAATACCACTGATAATTCAAAGACTGGATGCCTTGAAGCTTCGCATTAAAAATAAAATTCTTGTAATTCCATTCTCCGCTGGCCGCAACACTTAAGTCAACCCAATGCCTCCGGTAATCTTTCGAATCTACATAAGCATAATAATAGAAATCATTATTATGCACCAGCCGTTCAAAGTTGATTCCAAGTCTTTTCAATCCTTTTACCCAGCTCACTTCCAGGGATTGAATGTTTGCCCCAGGTCCAATCCCAGCACCTAAAACTTCCCCTCTGTTGGTGTAGCCGTGGCGCACACTTTTGCTGCTGTACCAACTTTCTAAATTTAACACCTTAGCGATGTTGGTTTCCTGTAATTGCGTCACTTCAGCACTCAGCATCAGTTGCTCTTCTTTTCTGGATCCGAAAGGAAACAATTTCCTAAGTCCAAATATATAAGCACGGGAAACGTTCGGTTCCAAAGCCAGATCACTGCTACTGCCCGAATAGTTATTCCTTCCATACTCGAAATAGACTTCAGCCTTTTCTTCTGTCCACAACCAACGCATAAAATAAGAATTCCGTTGGTCGCGTTTATTAATCGCCTCGGCAGCGGCTTCTTGTTTCTTCGACGAGAAAAAGGGCAAGTAATCTCCAAATTTATTTAGTCCATTGCTGTAAGTCTGCGCACTTCGGGTTAAACCCAAAAATAAACCAGGTACCCATTTAGGTTGCCAGGTAATCGCCAAACCACTAAGGTAGCGCCAATCATTCGGTTTTTCCACATAAAGCGGCTGACCAAAATATTCCCGTTCTGGTTCCAGCACACCATAACCGGAGCCTTCCAAACGGCCTGCAATAATCTGCCCTTCAAAAGAACCTATAGGAGTTGAAATTGGCTTACGTGTATTTAAAGTCAGGTGTTTAAAACCAGGGGCGGTATTGCTCATCAACAATGAGTTACGTAAGCCTGGACCCCACCACAAATTCTCAGTAGACAAACCAAAAGATAAGGCTTTATAATTTAACCGAATGCTGCTTTGCCCCCAATACGCTTTGGTAATACCCGATTTTCCGAAACGGGCGGGTAAATCTATGTTATTATAAAAATCATAGTAACGGGCGGTAATCACATCGTAATGGTCTTTATCAAAGGTATCGAAGCTACTGTTGGCCGCGAGTAACACTTCCGGCTTAAACTGAACACTCAGTATACCATATTCAGCATATATCCCCGCCGAAAGCAAAGACTGTAATCCCTTCGCAGGAATCATCGCTCCATCGTTCCAACCGTAAGGGTGATGGGAATTGGTTTGCAACTGAATACTCATCGGCAATAACTGCCACTTTAGCTTTCCATTCTTTGAAAAGCCTGAATGATCCGCATCCAAAAGATTATAACGTTGTTCGAGCGAATCAGGATAGGCAAAATCCTTTATTTTAAAAGCAGCAGACGGTATAAGTGGTCGGATGGTAAAGGATATGGTCGAATCTAATTTCCCGGCCAGCTGCGCCCTGCGATAATAATCTTCAAGGGCCTGACTCCCTACCGGAAGGCTTTGGCCATAAGCTAGATTGCCCAAACACAGCAAGGCGAGCATGAGTTGAATCGGCTTTCTCATAAATTAATTACTTTCACTGTCAGATTATCTATAGACCAGCTTTCATCACATTTTGGATCAGGCGCATTGGTTTGAATGAGTTGATCCCGGCATTGCATCAACAAATTAGCTTGCTGATGTTCAATCACCTTTTTGATTTTATAAAGCGTGGTACCACCCATTTTGCCAGCCAGATTACATACGCCAGGCAGATTGGTATTGCTCGCTCCGCTTTTAGGATTATGATAAGCATTGGGGTAATCATTCGGATAAGATTGAGGCGGACAGAAGCCGCTATTGTCGCAATCTTCATTTGAAAATGTGGTATTAATATAAAGATTACCATCCACAATCATTTTCCAGATGTCGGGTCCATCAATACCTTTGCTGGTTTTATTTCCATCCCAGCTATCATGGATATATAAATCGAAGGAAATTTCTACCAGTTTATGAGCGGGAAGGTCATTCAGAGTTAAATCGAAACCGGATGAATTATAACGGCCTAAAACGGTTGATCCGTTGTATTTTTCGGCAAGGGCATTTGAGATCCCCTTCGTGTTCTGACCTTCAAAATCGTTAAAATAAACCTCTTGTTCATTTTTAACTTCTTTAGCACAGGAGGCTAAAAAAAAAACCATAACGGCCAGTAAAATCTTATTTTTCATCATATCATTCAGGTTTAAGGCAATTGATCCAATTCTTCAAAAATTGAATTCTTACTCTTAAACTCTGGTACCAGTTTTTTCATGTTGATCACCACCTGCCTGTCGTTATCTGATTTGGCTGAAGCAATCAATTCATATATCTGACGCTCCACTTCTTCGAAAACATATTCCCTTACTTTCCCAATCATAATCTGATCGTGATGGGTGGGCAAGGTGTTCTCATTATCATTAAGTAATTCTTCGTAGAGTTTTTCTCCTGGCCTCAAACCCGAATATTCGATCATCACATCTACATTGGGCTCTAAACCGGCCAGGCGAATCATCTTTTTGGCCAGTTCCACAATCTTGACCGATTTACCCATATCGAATACAAAAATTTCCCCACCTTTCCCCATACAACCTGCCTCCAATACCAAACGGCAAGCTTCTGGAATCGTCATAAAATAACGGGTAATCTCTGGATGGGTGACCGTTAAAGGACCTCCTTTTTCAATCTGCTGCCTGAACCTTGGAATCACGGAGCCATTGGAACCCAATACATTTCCGAAACGGGTGGTGATAAATTTGGTAATGGGTTTTACATTCAGTTCATTGATATATTGCAAACCGTTACTGAAGATAAAGCCATCTGTGCTTAAAGAATTATTCAGCGATTGCACATAAATTTCGGCAATGCGTTTAGATGCGCCCATAATGTTGGTAGGGTTAACCGCCTTATCCGTGGAAATCATCACAAACTTTTGCACTCCGTATTTCACTGATTTATCTGCAATGGTTTTGGTACCCAACACATTGGCCTTAATGGCCT
This sequence comes from Pedobacter sp. AC163, assembly GCF_979258665.1. Lineage (NCBI taxonomy): Bacteria > Pseudomonadati > Bacteroidota > Sphingobacteriia > Sphingobacteriales > Sphingobacteriaceae > Pedobacter > Pedobacter sp. AC163. Next base: position 2,757,355 of record NZ_OZ409872.1, read on the forward strand.
CTGCCGGATTGTCTTCCATTAAAGGCACATGTTTGTAGGCGGCAGCGTGATAAACGTAATGCGGTTTGTAAGTTTCAAATAACTTATCCATACGTTGCTCATCGCGAACATCCCCTACAAAAGCATGAAAGTTTTTGCTGCTATTGGTTTCTTCTAATTCTAAATAAAGCTCATGCAAAGCCGTTTCCGATTGATCGCAAAGAATAATCAAGCCCACATCAAATTTAGAAAGCTGGCGTACAATCTCACTCCCAATGGAACCTGCAGCGCCAGTGATTAAAATGCGTTTATTATTGAGCATCTGACCAATGCCTTCAATATCAATCTTAATGGATTTCCGATTTAATAAATCTTCAATATTCAGCTTTTGGATTTGTGCCGGTTTCAGCTGTCCATTCATCCACACATCTAATGGCGGAATATTAAGTACCTTGATATCGTTCTCCAGGCAAATGTCTACAATCGCATCTTTCTTTTCGATCGGAATGGTATATGAAGCAAAAATGATTTCATCCAGTTCATGTTTATCTACCAGTTGTGGCAATGTTGCTGCATCCAGAATCTTTACCCCGTCAATAGTCTTGCCCACTTTGCGCACATCATCATCCACAAAAGCGACAATCGTTTTATTAACACTCCCATCATGATCAAAAGTCCGTTTCGTGGCTAAACCGGCTTCACCTGCGCCGTAAATAATTACCTTCTTTTTGTCCAGGTTTAAGTTTTTGATGTAAAGAAAAAAGTATTTGATCAATACCCGGTAAGTCATCAGCAATAGAAAGCTGGTTAAGCCATTGGTAATTAGAATCGTTGTGGAGATAAGCGGATAGTTGAAAAAGGTGATGCCAATCAGATTCATCACAAAGAAAGTACCGTTGGCAATCACCACAGAAATGAGAATCCGAAACGAATCCTGCGCACTGGTATACCTGATGATGCCGGTAAAGGTTTTGATATGAAAGAAAACAGCCACAGTGATCATTCCCATTACGAGAAGATTCCTGGCAAGTTCCGGAATTTCCACGGCAGTTAAATCGAGATTATGCTTTAATGAATAAGCAAAAACCAAAGACAAAGACGAGATGATCAGATCCAGAATGAAAATGACCCAGCGTGGGACAATATTAAATTGAGTAAACAAAATACAATAGGCTAAATTTTAGTAAAGATAGGCATTTAAAATCAGCTAAAATAAATCTGGCTCCATAATATCAAAAACGGCATCTATAGTGGCCAAACGAGGAATAGCCGTACAAGCTTCAATCGTTACTCCTGCACCAATATTTGCTGCTCCACCAATATAACTATTCGGGTAGATGCTGCAAAAATCGCCAATAATGGCATCATGATCTACGGTTACATTGGCATTGATCACCACGTGTTTTCCAATTACAGCGCCAGATTGTATTACCGCACCCGCCAAAATCACCGTTCCTTCTCCAATCAAAACATCATCCGAAACCGTCGCATCGGGATGAATCAGCACGCCAAATTCATGTACAATATATTGTGTAATCGCTCTTCTAATTTTATTATTCCCGATCCCAATAATCATTTTGGCTTCTGGCATATGGTTTTCGTGATAGGAGACAACAGGCTTGCCAGCCATTTTTTTTAAATCTTCGTTATCATCAAAAAAGTTAGCTACCTGGTCTTGATTTAATCTAATTGCGTCTGCAATCACCCTGGCATGACCGCCTCCACCATAAATTACCCATTTATTCATATCACGACTTCAAATGAAACAATCTTTCTTTTCCCTCTGTTGCAAATCGAACAGTGAGAAATAGAAATCCAGAAGCTCCAAGCAATAACAGTGCCGACCATAGGTGATTACCGACCAAAAAGATAAGAAGTAGATTAATCAATAACTGGATCAACATGTATAGGCCCGAAACGATCAGGTGATTCCATTTGAGTTGGTTGGCTAAATATTGATAAAAGTGACTGCGATGGGCCTCAAATATGTTTTCTTTTCTAATCAGCCTGAAGGCGATGGTACTCACCGCATCTAAGCCATAAAATAACAGTAATAAAATGTAGTTGAAGTTTTCCGTTTGAATAATTAATTGGCCAATCAGGAAGACAATAATAAAAGCAATGCTCACACTGCCCACATCGCCGGCAAAACATTTGGCTTTCTTCCTGAAATTAAAAAAATTGAACACCAATAAGGATAGCGCAATGGTGATTAATAAATCTGAAGAAGTAAAACTGATGACTTTTTCATTGATGTAATATAGCGTAGCAACAGCCATTAAACTATAACCACCGGTAATGCCATTGATGCCATCCATAAAATTATAGGCATTGATCGTCCCAATCACAAAGATCAGAGCAAATGGAATCCAATACCAGGCCAGCCCGAAAAGACCCCATTGATAAAACATCAATAATACCGCAATTAAATGAATGCTGAGCCTCACCTTGTTATTTAGCGTAAAGATATCATCGAGGAAACTGATTAAACTAATCAACACCAATCCCAGTATAAAATAAGGAAACGCAAAACCGAAGCAGAAAAAAGAGATCATCGCTGCCAGACTAAAGATAATTCCGCCGCCACGAATGGTGACCGAAGTATGTGAACTGCGGTGATTGGGTTTATCAATGATATTGAATCGATCGGCGATTTGGAAATAGCCAAGCTCCAGTGCAAATAAGGCAACCAATATAATTAAAGCAGATAGATATGTAGTCATAATTTATAATGGCGAAGATAATAATTATTACACATAAGCCTACTTCATAATGTATTTTCGAACTCACCTTCACCGATTTCACATCTGTAGTATAGGGAGGAAATTTGTACAAATTAGCGATAAACCTCACCCTATCAATTTAGTGCTTGTACTAAACTAGCAACAATCCCTCTCGTTGAAGAGAGGGAAAGAAAGGATACTGGTTGTCCTACCGTTTAAACCCATTATTACCGTCTTTTCGAACGAGCATTGCGAGGAGAAATCTCATCATGTTGTCCAGAACTTGACTTTAGTATAGTGTAATTGGTTTTTATTAAATCACAATCACTCTATATTAAATAAAATTGGATTATCACCCCTCTAAAAAAGTAACACAGCACATTTACCTAAAATCATTTCCAAAATCTGCCACCATTTGTCCAGCTACTTGTTTAATTTCTTGTTCATCAGATTTTGGATAGATCAACAAAACCTTACCATCATCAACTACAATAAAATTCGTTAATCCCTTAATTACCGCAGCTTTGCCAGCAGGTAACTGAATTAAACAATCTTCCGTGGCTGTAATATTTATTTGGGCACAACTAATCGCATTGTTATTTTGATCTTTTTCGGCCACGCCATGTAAGGATGCCCAGGTGCCTAAATCCGACCAGCCAATATCGGCCGGGATCGTATAAACATTGTCTGCCTTTTCCATAATGGCGTAGTCAATAGAGATATTGGGAGCTGAAGGATAATGTTCCAGGATGAAATTGCTCTCTTCTGCTGTATTATAATAGTCATCACCTGCTTCAAATAAAGCCGCTATTTCTGGAGCATAACTTGCAAAAGCATTTTTTATTGCTTTTGCTGACCAAATAAAAATACCTGCATTCCATACGTAATCTCCACTTGTTAAATAAGCTTGCGCTTTTTCAAGCGAGGGTTTTTCCATAAAAGCAGTTACTTTTCTTATCTCCGCTCCTTGCTCCTTGCTCCCTAATCCTTGCTCCTCAGCCTTTACTTCTTGCTCTTGAATAAACTTGATATACCCATAACCTGTATCCGGCCTTGTAGGGCTAATCCCCAAAGTAATCAATGCTTCATTACTGGCCGCATAATCTAAGCCTTGCGCTACCTTCTGCAAAAACACATCTTCTTTCAAAATCAAATGATCCGAAGGTGCCACCAATATATTGGCTTGAGGATTGCTTTTTGAGATTTTGTAACTGGCGTAGGCAATACAGGGCGCTGTATTATTGCGACTTGGTTCTAATAAAATGTTTTGCTCTAAAATAGTTGGCAATTGTTCCTTTACTAAACCCGCATAATCGGAATTGGTTAAAATATAAATCTGCTCATTCGGGCAAATAGTTAAAAACCGTTCGTAGGTCAGCTGCAACAAGGATTTGCCCAAGCCTAAAATATCGATGAATTGTTTGGGAAAATGATTTCGGCTTTTGGGCCAAAAGCGTGAACCGACACCGCCGGCCATAATCAGAATATGGGTATTATTATTGCCAGTCATTATTTTTTACTTCGTTATATACTTTTTGTATGCCTTCCTTTAATGAGGTACTTGCTTTCCAGCCCATTGCATTAAGCTTACTTACATCCATCAATTTCCTTGGCGTACCGTCTGGCTTAGTTGTGTCTGTTAGAATCTCCCCCTCAAATCCCACTATCTCCTTTACCAACCTAGCTAAATCCAGGATTGATACGTCTTCACCCACACCAATATTCACCAAGCCAGGCTCATTGTAGTGATTCATTAAATACACACAGGCTTCTGCTAAATCGTCGGCGTGTAAGAACTCCCGTTTCGGTGTTCCTGTACCCCAGATGGTTACACTTTGATCTTTGTTTTGCTTAGCTACAATAAACTTACGTAACATTGCAGGCAATACATGTGAATTGTTTAAATCATAATTGTCATTTGGGCCGTAAAGATTGGTCGGCATCACAGATACAAAATTGCAGCCATACTGGTCACGATAGGCGTCGCACATTTTGATGCCCGCAATCTTCGCAATCGCATAAGGCTCATTGGTGGGTTCCAGCTCGCCAGTTAATAAATATTCTTCTTTCAATGGCTGGGGTGCCATCTTCGGATAAATGCAGGATGAACCTAAAAACATCAATTTAGAGACATTGCTAAGGTAGGCCTGATGAATCACATTATTTTGGATCATCAGGTTTTCATATAAAAAATCCGCCCGGTAGGTATTATTGGCCACAATACCACCCACCTTTGCGGCCGCCAAAAATACATAATCTGGTTTTTCGGTTTTGAAAAATTCAGCTACAGCTAAAGCGTCTCTCAAATCTAATTCTTTAGATGTGCGAGTGACAATGTTGTCAAAACCCTGGCTTTCGAGGTTACGCAAGATAGCAGAACCCACCATTCCGCGGTGGCCGGCAATATAAATTTTATCTGTTTTATTCATTCTTTGATTCTTCATTGCCAGAGCGTGCTCCGATTCATCGGAGAAGAATGACAGCACGCTCCTATTTCTCGGGAAAGCAACCTCCTTTTATAGAATTCTTACTCAAATTGGTTCTTAACACTATAGCCTGCTGCTTTTAGCATCAGTTCTTTTTTGAAATGAGTGACATCAGCAGCCATCATGTCTTCCACCAGCCCTGCTAAATCATATTGAGGTTTCCAACCTAATTTAGTTTTTGATTTGGTTGGGTCTCCAATCAATAAATCAACCTCCGTAGGCCTAAAGTAAGCAGGGTCAACAGCCACTACTTCTTTACCTATTTTAAGTTGATAATCTGCACTGGCACAAGAAATCACATAGGCTCTTTCTTCTACACCCGTTCCTTTAAACTCCAGTTCTACCCCAACCTGCTGGAAAGACATTTTTACGAAATCCCTTACTGAGGTGGTCACACCAGTAGCAATCACATAATCTTCAGGAACATCTTGTTGTAAAATCAACCACATCGCCTCTACATAATCTTTCGCATGTCCCCAATCGCGTAGCGCATCTAGATTACCTAAGAATAATTTATCCTGCAAACCTAAGGCAATTTTAGCAGTAGCTCTGGTAATTTTACGCGTAACAAAGGTTTCACCTCTTAACGGACTTTCATGGTTAAATAAAATACCATTACAGGCAAACATATTGTAAGCTTCGCGGTAGTTTTTAGTAATCCAGAAGCCATAGATCTTAGCTACTCCGTATGGAGAACGTGGATAAAATGGTGAATTTTCATCATAAAAACCTTGCGCATTTTTATTTTCAGGCATTCCGCCATACAATTCAGAAGTAGAGGCCTGATAAATTCTCGTTTTCTTTTCCAAACCTAAAATTCTAACGGCTTCCAATATCCTTAAGGTACCAATACCATCCACATTCGCCACATATTCTGGTGAATCGAAGGAAACCTTCACATGACTCATGGCGCCTAAGTTGTAGATTTCATCTGGCTGTACTTCTTGCACGATTCGAATCAGATTAGTAGAATCAGTTAAATCGCCATAATGTAATTTAAACTTCACATTATTTTCATGTGGATCCTGGTATAAATGATCGATCCGGTCTGTATTGAATAATGAACTACGGCGTTTAACCCCGTGAACCTCATATCCTTTTTTTAATAATAAATCTGCAAGGTAGGCACCATCCTGCCCCGTTATTCCTGTTATTAATGCTATTTTCATCTATTTATATTATTCCATCCAGTTAGCACTGGTTTGGGGTTCCAATTTAAGTCTTTTTTTGCTTTTGAATCATCGAAAGTGAGATCTGATATTATTTTTCCCATTTTTCTCGAATTAATTGGCGCTTTATTGCCCAATAAATCTCCAAACTTTGCCATAATATTTGCAGCCCAAAATGGGAGATTCATGCCGGCCGCCTTGCCAATCTTTTTAGCGATTGAAGATGATAATTCTGCAAATGTGGGGTGATAGCCATCTGTAAGATTAAATATACCTCCAATCTTTGCTACTTCAGGAATAATTTTAGCAACATCTTCTGCAAGCACCATGCTTTTTTTTGCGCTACCTCCAGCAATGTTAAAATAATAACCTTTTGTAATACCCTTAATCATCGCACCTAAGTTACCTGGTGGATTATTTCCAACCAAAAGGGGCAACCTCAATATGGTGCAAACTACATGTTTTTCACTGCACCAATCTTGTATTAATTTTTCCGCCTGAATTTTACTTTGTCCGTAAGGGTCGCTAGCATTTAAAGGATGATTTTCAGTGATCATCGTTCCACTTTCCTTGCCATAAACAGCAACAGTACTGATGAAAACAAAAGATCTGGGTAAGCTTGAAGCTAATTCTAACCCTTTTAATAAATTGGCAGTTCCAGTGAGATTTACCTCAAAGAAAGCTTGTTTCTCTAATTCGGTTTTAGGAACAGAGTGCGCCTTGCCTGCACAATGTACAATCAAATCAGCTGGTGGTAAATCTGGGATTGCCTTTGCTAAGTCAACATTCAAATCAGCTCCGCTCCTTGAAATCGTTATAATCTCATAATCATTAGAAAGTTCGGAATTAATATGTGTGCCTAAAAAGCCTCGAGCACCTGTTATAATAATTCTCATTATCAAAAAAATTGAGCTATTCTTTTCAACATTCTCAGTGGCATTAAAAATATTGGGATATTAAAGCCATTTTGTTGCCACGCTTTCATAATCTCTTTGTTGCCATTTATGATGTTACTGATATTTTTATTAGTAGCCCCTCCTAAACGCATTTTAACCATTAGCCTGGGATAATAGATAGATCGAAAGTTAAATTTTTTCATCACGCGAAACATGAATTCATAATCTGCAGCTAATTTAAATTTAAGATCAAATGAACCCGCCTCCTTATAAACATTCTTTTTCAGAAATAATGCTGGATGCGGGGGCACGTAACCATGCTCAAAAAATCGAGGATAATATGGTTTAGATTTCCATTTTCTTACCACTTGATTTACATTATCCTGCTTGACATAAACTAAATCTCCATATACAATATCACATGCGGTATCTCGCTTAAACATGGAAATTACGTCACTTAAAACATGTTCATCTTGGTATAAATCATCAGAGTTTAAGATGCCAATGATATCGCCGCTAGCCGCATTTATCCCCTTGTTCATGGCATCATATAAGCCCTTATCTGGCTCAGAAATAAAAACACTTATCTTTTCAGCATACTTATTTATGATAGTAGTTGTATTATCTGAAGATTTTCCGTCAATAATGACATACTCAACGTCTTCATATGTTTGAGATAAAACAGAGGTTATAGCATCCTCAATTGTAAGTTCGTTGTTATAAACGACTGTTATTATTGAAATTTTCATTAATTATATAAATCTTGATAAACCTTCAGTGTTTCTTGATAACATCGATCCCATGAAAATTTTCGTGCCTGAATAAATCCTTTTGTAATGATGTCTTCTCTTGTCAATTCAATCGTTTCAAGTGCTTCCTTAAAATCCTGAATGTTTAGTTGATCTACCAAGATACCGGCATCACCTGCTACTTCAGGGATAGCCGATTTATTTAAAGCAATAAAGGGAGTACCGCTGCGCATGGCTTCCAATATTGGAATACCGAATCCTTCGTAAGATGATGGATATAATAATGCAAATGCATTATTATAAATCCTATTGAGTACTGAATTGTCTATATTAACCTCCAGGGACCATCGACCAGGAACTTTTTTCTCTAAAAGTTCAATTTCTTTTCTATTTAAAGGAGCACCCACTATTTTTAACTGAAACTGATCTACTTTTTCGAGTAACTCTATGCAAAAATTAAAATTTTTATAATGTTCACGAGAACCAATAAATAATAAATAGGGTTTAATAGCTACATTTTTTGCTTCCTTTTCTAAGGGGAAAAACTCATCGGATGCTCCGTTATAAATTACGGTAATTTTTGAAGGATTAATATGGGGATGTAATTCCAGCAAATCTTTCTTTGTATTGTTTGATATTGCTATGATATGATTTGCCTGGTTAATTGCTTTCGTTTTTTGATATGCGTGAAGAAAGCGACGAATTCCACTATAAAATTTTTCGTGTACAAAATCGTGTACTGTACAAACTTGTAGCGCTTGTTTGTTGTTCGTAAAGGTGTTATAGCTAGAATGAAAGATAAATTTATCAGATTCATTTGAAAGAGAAACTATTTTAAATCTATCAATTAATCTTATTTTACCCCTTTGAATGATATTTTCATTTGGTATATCAAGAGTTTCTCGAACGATATTATTACTGTCAAACTCCAGAAATTTTAATTTGAAATTATTAGCTAACAACCTCACAGATAGTTCTCTCCAATATGTGGATATGCCTCCAGCTTTTTGTAGCGTGAAAACGATGTTGTCCATAACAATTTTCATACTTTAACAGATTTTATTTTAATAAATTTGGAAAGTGCTATAGTAACCACTATCAACAACCAAAATTCCATTCCTCTAATAAACGGTACAGTAATAAATGTTGCAATGCAAAATAGCAATACAAAATAAAACCCTGTGTAGAATCTATTACCTTGCTTTCTCAAGATTTCCACACAGCGCAAAAAATAACCAAAAAGTGGATAAAAGATTAAACAAAGGTAGCCAAAATCCATATAAAGATAGGAGTTGAAATATTGAGCAGGATTCCAAACCCAATTTTTAGGTTCAGTTGAACTTATCTCAACACCAAAAAATTTACCGATAAATCCTAGGGGTGATAGGAAGGTTTGAAGCCCATATGAAAATTCATTTTGACTATCAAGTACCAGCTGGTAGTTTACTAAACTTAGCTTAAAATAAACAATCAAAAAATCGCCAAATCCTGAATCGGACATCCTTGATGCAGTGATAAAACCACCCAACATCAAAATTCCTGCAAAGACGATAATAAATTTAAGAGAGACTTTGCGCTTAAGCAGATTTGTATATAACTGTACGATCAAAATCGCCATTATTGTTAATCGATCTAATGAAAACACTACTTTCACGACAGCACATAGAAGAGCAAAAGTGCTTAATCGCTTTAGCTTTTTCAACGTAATTTCATCAAATTTATAAAAACTTAGAAAAGCCGAAGTAATTAAATAAACGCCAAGCGGGCAGTAGTTCAGCATCTTAAATACTCCTCCAAGTCCTCCGTCTCCTGCTTCCTGTCTAATACCTGCAACCGCATCATCGCGGGCCGCCAACTGCATCAAATATTCCTGAGGTGAAATTATGCTTCCTACTGTTAAAATTGAGGTAATTAGGCCAATAATAGTTAATAAGCTTCCCACTATAAAAAATCCTTGCTTTAAATAGGTTATATCGCTTTCCTTTCGAACTTTTTTTTTGATTGTCAATGAAATTTTCTTTCTAAATGAATAACCAATAGACACCAACACTATTGCTAAAAAATGAAGTATTAATGCATTTTGTATATGGTAATTATCACCGATAATCTCATCTTTTTGCATAGCAAAAATAAACACAACTAATTGCGAAATAACAAAGATGCTATATAAGGCATTATTCTTTACGAAGTTTTTCATCTATCGAATTACAATTCCCATAAGTAAACCCAAAAATTCGGATAGATAATATCTACTTTTACTTCTATTTATAAAGAAAAAATATGGTATTGCCAATGCAACCATAAAAAGTCTTTTAAAATATTTTTGATAGAACTTATGCTTAAAACATAGCTTAGCAAAGCCACAACGGTAGCTAAAAACCCGTCTCACTTCTGACTCTGATGAATGATTTAAGATTTTATTGGGATGATAGAAAATGATTTTATCAGAATATACTAAATCTTTTCCATCATTCAACAATCTCAAAACTAGATCATATGCTTCTTCCGCACCATGAAATGTACCTACCCCCAAGGTTTCATCATATTTATAATCTAACATAATTTGTCGTTTTGCAAACATGGTTGCTTCAACAAACATATTCTCGTGAAATTGTAAAGTGAGTGTATGTTCTCCTTTAGCAAAAGCTATTACACTGTCCTCTCCATACTCATCAACGCATTTACCGAAAACTACATCATGCTGCTCAACTTTTTCAAGCGCAATGTCAATAGTGTTATCCATAAACTTGCAGTCATCATCAGGAAAACATAGATACTGCCCCTGTGAATGTAGTATACCAACATTTCTGGCGTTAGATGCGCCTCTTGCCTCCGTTTTGATATGGTTTATCTTTAAATCACCTTTATAATTTTTAATGACAATACTTAGTGCGTCTGACACATTTTGATCTACAATTATGATCTCAATTAGTTCTGGCTTCTCAAATCTGATTGATTCTAATAAGTCGGCTATCTCTGTTGAGCGTCCTTTTGTAGCAACGATTATGGATAATAACATCTTTAGCGAATTATATTTTTCTTTAATACTTCCAAAAATGCTTTACCCCATTTTATATCAGGCTCCATATAGTTTCCCTCAGCCCATTCATTCCATGACTTAATAAAAATAATTTTTCTCTCCTCTTCTTTATGCTCAATTACTTCTAACACATCTTTAACATGCTTATCAAAAAGTTCAGGTGTAACGTTTGTCATTACCAGCCCTTCCCTACCGCTCCGGGCAGAATGATCCCAACCGGGGATAATACTTGGAAAAACATCCTTATTACTATCTATTGATGGCTCAATAAAATATTTAGACATTATTTTATATGGATAAGCAAGGGGTACGCCCCTTAAAATCTTATTCAACCTTCCCATTATTTTCGTAGTTAATGAACGATGATTAGCTAAATAATTATCTAATCTTACGGTATTAACTGAATCAAAACCTAAATCAAGTATCTGTTGTGCGCTATATTTATGATCGTTACAATGACCAACAAAATGTATTCCATTCAAACCGTGTTCAAGAGCAAGCTTACGCCATGTGTCCATGAAAAGAGTAACCTTTTCATCCCCAAAGGGCTTATAGATCATAAATAGCGGTTTTCCATCCACTTCAATATACCTTTTATCCTTAAACGCAGGCAGCACTTTCATAAAATGGGCCGTAAAATCAGCTACGCCAGGATATTTTTGCTCTATCAGGATATTTCTATTTTTGAGGCCGTGAACAAACCCTTTCCAGGTTTCATTAGCCCAGGCAAGGCAAAATGGAAAATCTGGCTCCCCTGATTCAAGAACCTCATTAAATGGCCGTTCTATAAGCTGTTTACCTTCCCCAAACCAATAATGCCAATAACAAAAGCCTGCAACGCCATACTCTCTAGCCATATCAGCTTGCGCTTTTCTTGCTTCAGGAACGCGAAGATCATAGTAACCCAGGTCGGCGGGCAACCGCGGCTGGTAGTGCCCCTTAAATAAAGGCTTCGCTTTGGCAACGTTGCTCCATTCGGTAAAGCCTTTACCCCACCACAAGTCATTTTCTGGGATTGGGTGATATTGAGGAAGGTATATGGCGATTATCTTGGCTTTCGTTTTCATTATAATGCTATTAAATATTACTAATTACTTAAAAAATACTTCACTTAAAAAACTCAAACGATTAATCCTTATTTTGATTAAGGCTATCATACCCCTTAAGTATGTATTTTCTAAATCCCTCATACGACGAACGTTGTAAAGATTCATTTCTACAGAACTCCTGCATGATCTTCAATTCATCATCAGACCTTGTTAATAAATGAATAATTCCATCACTGAAATCATTACAATCTGCATACCTTGCTAAATAACCAGTATTAGGATTCAGGACATCACAAGCTGTTCCTATTGCAAAAGCAACAGATGGAGTGCCACACATAAGTGCCTGATTTAACATCATCGGCCCAGCATCTTCGATGCTAGGACTTAAAAAGACATCTGCCAAAGCATAGAATTCAGCTAACTTTCCAAAGTCTAAGTAGCCAGTATAATGCGTTGCAAAACCTTCTAATCCGGTGATTTTATCACCTGTCCCAGCAATCACCAGCATCAGATTTTCAACTAAATCAGGCCTTTTAGCTAAAAGCAGTTGTAACGAATTTACAAGTTGGCCAGCTCCTTTTCTAGGATCATTTACACCAAGGGACCCAAAGAACAGTATTTTTTTATTCGAAAAATTATGCTGCGATTTTAAAATACCTTTATCACGAGGTTTAAACACAAGCTCATCAACTATTGGGTATACCAAGCCTATCTTTTTAAATAGCTTTGACTTATTGGCATGGCTATTTTGCCAGGTGTTGCCTAAAAATATGCAATTAATTTGAGAAAGCATTTCCCGTTTTAGAATCATATTTTTATCAGTACGATCAGCTAACGGAAAAGGTTGCAGACCAGGACAATTGCCACAACCCACTTCTAGCCTATTACAATCCCAAAAATAACTACAACCTCCTGTCATTGGGTACATATCTGCTGCAACTAATAATAATGGCGTTTTGTACTGCAAATAAATCTGATTCAAAGACACTGAATTAAGTAAGCCCTGCCAAAAGAACACTAAAATAAAATCGTAGTTCTTCTCAATCTTATTTAAAATCCGTTTAGGATTGACTGGCGGTTTTTCTTCATTTAAACCAAAAAAATAGTAAGGTAGTGCATTTGACTCTTTTGGTTTAATTAAAAAATTGCTAAAATATGTCAGTTGCCTTTTCAAAAACCGAATTCCTGAATGAAACAAAGCTTCATACTTATTGAATGCGGAATATACAGTCAAATCATCTATAGCCAGCGGATACTTAGTTAGTACATCAACAAAGTAATCATTCCCAAGTGATCTACAAATATCTTTAATCATTTTTGAAGAGCCATCTTTGGAAAGAAAACTGCTTAATATCAAGATGTTTTTTTTATTATCTATTCCAGATTCCATTTGTATCGTTATTAAATAACTTTTTTAATTGTAGGGGCCCTATCCAGGATATTAAAATCGCCAGAAGTATTTGGGAAAATACCACTCCACTTAACCCCCAATATCTACAAAGCAAAATAGTTAAAGGAATGTTCAAAATTCCAACTGTCACAGAGGCAATCATCTGAACCCTAATTTTGCCAAAACCATAGATTAATGTAGAATGAAGCGAATTCCACATATTTATGATCTGCCAAATTCCCATTAATGCGGTTAATATAAACGGTATTGATACTGCGTTACCAAACCAGACCGAGTAAATAAATGGCGAGGCAATAACAAGAATAATAGCCCCAATTACAAAAAACGAAAAAACTTTATACAGTTTACGTGTTTCAGCTTTCATCCAATTAAAATCTTTTAGTACTCGAGCTTCGATAAATGCGCTCCAAAAGGGTGCCAGTATAATACTAAAAAACATTCCAATTATTGTCAAGTATTTATAAGCCAGATTGTAGACAGTAACATTTAGTGGATCTAATGTCTTGGTTATGATAATGTTGTTTGTTTCATAATAGATAATGGAGATCACTTGAAGAATAAAAAAGCTTAACCCAACATTCATTAAACTTTTTGCGTGTTTGAAATTTATAAGTCCAAACTTCGGAGCATAGGTTTTCAAGGATGTGACGTATAGATAAATGGAAAACGCAATCAATACTGCTGAATTAACCACACCTGTAAGCAAACTCAAATTCAATATTGAACCCGCAGTGAATCTGGACATGATAAATATTCCTATAAGCACCATCAATTGACTTATCACATTTATTAATGATGTGATTACTGGTTTTTGAATCGCTGACAATATGGTGTTGATTAAGCCTAATACGAACTGAAAGGCGAAAGTTGTAACCACAATCAACATAACATAAAAGAAATCTTTATTTTGGATTCCTTTCACATTTAAGAACTTGGCCCAATCAATAAAGTTGGAACCAACTATGGCTAACAGCCAGATAATCGAGATAATAATTGCCAAAACAGCATAAATGGTACTTACATAAATCCTTGCTAATTTGTGCTTTCCATGAGTTACTGCCTCAACAAATTTATTCTTTAGTCCATTTCCAAAACCAATATCAAAAAAACTTAGCCAGCCAATTATGGAAGAAATAGTAATCCAAACCCCGTATTGATAAGGCGAAATATAGTTGATAGTCAAGGGCACAATTACTAAGCTGAGTAAAATGCTAATCCCTTTAAGCATAATAGACCCTAAAACATTGACCTGAATTTTTTTTGAACGATCGTTACCTTTAAAGCCGCCGAGCAAGGAATTTATCTTATCCCTTAACATCTTCAAATGTTAGCGCTAAGCAATCAAAAATCTTATCCAGATCCTCAAAATTTAGTTCATAAAATAGGGGTAAACGTACCAGACATTCCGTAAAATTATCTGAATTTGGGAGAATCCTACCGGCATCATGTTTATGAGCATAATATTCACTTGAGTGCAGAGATAAATAATGAAAAACTGCATGAAATCCATTGTCCTTTAACGAACTGATTAACTTATCCCTTGTTTCTCCATTAACACACGTCAGATAAAACATGTGTCCATTTTTAGTAGCATAATTTGGGACTTCAGGCAGCGCAAACTTTTGAATATTCAATTTGCTTAAACCATCATAATAATAATTCCACAAGCTTACTCTTCTTTCCTGAATCATTGATAGATTCTCAATCTGCGCCCAAAGAAATGCGGCAATTATCTCCGAAGGTAAGAACGATGAACCTGTGTCAACCCATCCATACTTATTAACTTCGCCTCTAAAAAATTCTGCTCTATTGGTTCCTTTTTCCCAAATAATTTCCGCTCTGGATATAAATCTTTCATCATTAATTGCCAGCATCCCTCCTTCGCCCGATACTATATTTTTAGTTTCATGAAAGGAGAAGGCTGCAAAGTGGCCTATCGAACCAAGTGCTCTTTTCTCCCCTAATTTATTAATATAAAAGCTATCAATGGCTTGAGCAGCATCTTCAATTACTAATAGATTATACTTCTCTGCTAACTCCATTATTTTATCCATATCGCAAGCCACTCCTGCATAGTGAACCGGGACTATTGCTTTCGTGCGAGTAGTAATTAAATCCTCAATTTTGTCTGCATCAATATTTGGATTATTGGCATATGAATCAGCAAATACAATTTTAGCGCCTTGACGAACAAACGCAATCGCCGTTGAAACGAAAGTAAAACTAGGAACAATTACCTCATCACCCTCTTTAATGTTTGCCAAAATAGCTGCCATTTCAAGTGCATCAGTACAAGATGTTGTGAGCAGCACTTTTTTGAAATGATATTGTTCTTCAAAAAAAGCTTGGCATTTTTGAGTATATTTTCCATTACCTGAGATCTTGCCCGAATTTACAGCATCATAGATGTAATGAGTTTCTTTGCCTGTTAAATAAGGCTTATTAAATGGTATCATTTTATAATATATTATATATTCTCTCTAATAAATCTTACTGGGTTACCCACATATAGCCCTGCTCTTTCGATATTTTTTATAACTAAGCCAGCCCCACCAATTTGGGTGTTACACTTAATTGATAAGTTGTCAATTATTGTGGAGTTGATTCCTAAAACACACATTTCTTCAATATTAACAAAACCGGCTATAGCCACTCTGGGAGACAAGAAACAGTTTTCACCGATTCTACTATCATGCGCAATAGTACATGCTATATTTAAGATTGTATTACACCCCACAATTACGTTTGTGTCTAATATACATTTTGGGTAGATTACACACCCCGAATTAACAATAACAGTATCATCTAAATAACAAGAAGAATGTATAATTTTCCCAAATGGCACTTTCTGCTTAAACATATCAAATATTGATTTTCTTATTTGAATGTGTTTGTAACCTATACCAATAATTAATTCATCAAAACTATTTTTCGAATACTCTTCAATGACGTTTTCTGATCTTCCGATAATCTTAAACCCATTAATCTCACTACTTTTTTCCATGTCATCAAAAAAAACAACTTGACCGTAGTGATTATCATTTATTGCAAAGTGAGCAATTTGCTGGCCTAAATCTCCTGCTCCAATTATCGCGAGTTTTTTCATTTAAATATTATCCAATATTTCTTTTAAACTTGTTATTTTGAATCTGGATGTTGAATAAAAGTTGTCTCTATCAATTAACAAACTTTCTATTCCTAATTTAGTTGCAGGCTCAATATCTAACTTGATAGAGTCGCCAATATATAATACTTCACTTGCCATGCAACCGATGGCGTCAAGTGTTTTTGCATAAAACTCTAAATTTGGCTTTGCAATACCTAATTCTTCTGACACTAAAATATTTTTAAATATTGGGCCAAAGAAATTGTTGATTTTCTCTTTAAGAGAACTGTTAAAATTTGATATAATGCCGATTGGCAAAGCAATGTCATCTAAAATATTAGTATCCGAGAATTTCTCCCATGGTAAATAAGTACAGTTTGCAAAAATGTTACTTAAAATTTCTTCGTTTGGAACAATCCCCAAAGCCCGTAACAATTCTGAATTAAAGTGTTGATAAAATTTTTCATCTGTACGGTCAGGAAAGTGTATTATTTCAGAAACCATCTTATGCTTAAATTTTAGCTCGCTTAAATCGATCGAATAGCCACAACTTGTCAATGATAAACTTAACTTTTCAAATAAGCTCGGCTTACCCAAAAGTGTGCCTGCAACATCAAATAAAATATACTTAATCATTTCTAATAAATTATATGTTTAGCTGAGCTATTGTTTAGGCTATTTTCATCTGTAGCTCCTGGGTATACTATATCTAGCAGAATTCGAGTAGAGATTCCTTTAATTGCATTTGCTACATCTGGTTCCTCATTAAAAAGATATTCTTGGACAGTGTATACTACATCTTGAAACCCGAGATTATGTCTGATTGAATTTGTACCTGATATCCTGCAATTAACTTCGAAAGGAACAATTTCGCCACGATCTGTAACTATAGATTGTACGTTGAAACTTCCTCTTAATCCTTTTAATTGGATCATCTTATTTGCTATCTTTTTTAACTCCTCATCATATTCAAATATAACTTTCGATTTAGAGGTCGTACCATTTGTCAGCTCCCGTTCCATAGTGAAAAGAGCGTGTAGAATGTTTTCTTTAGTTACATACACCGCTGTGGTAATTTCTTTACCCTTAATTAATGGTTGAATCAAATAATTAGCAGGTAATTTGTTTGGTTCATCCGGATTGATTAATATGCCTCTGGAACCTCGGCCTTCTCGCGGTTTCGCGATAATATCCTTTTCTGAAAAATCGTAATCTGATGGTGTCCAAGATTTAGCGAAGGGTATGTCGTTTTTAGTATGGTATAGATAAGTCTCATATTTATCTAAGTATATCTTGGTAGTTTCAGGATCACTTGCAGCGATTGTTGCATTTATGCTATTTCTATTTAAAGACAAAAAGTAAATCTCGTAATCTGTCGAAGGAATTACTAAATCAACTTTTTCATCATTGATGATTTTTATAATTGTAGGTATATACTCACTCTCAAATGAGTATGGTACTTGAAATGTTTTATCACAAAGATAATTTCCAGGAGTAAAAGAAGCTATATCAACCCCTATTAACTTGATATCTGGATATTTATCCTTAATGTTCCTCAATATTCCCTGCCCCACATTCCCACCAATTCCTGTTACCAGTACTATCTTATTTTCCATGCAATATATTGTTGTATTACTGTATCTAACTCTCTTTTTGGCTCCCAATTTAGGTCATTTAACGTGAGGTCATTCTTGTATTTAAACGAATAAGATTTGTCTTCATTTACAAACTCTATATTTGCGCCTGTGTACTCACAAATTATTTTCGCTAGTTCCAAATTTGAATAATGTCTTTTTGATACTCCAAGGAGCAATTTATTCTTCAATGAATCTCGATTCTTAATTATCAAAAATATATATTTTACTACATCATCTACGTGCACGTAATTCTGAACCCTCTCCCCATTTCCCCATACTTGTATCGATTTTTTAGTTAATGCCTGACTGATATAGTTAGGAATAATTGTATTTTCCTTCATACCAATCCCATAAACAGAGGAAAGCCTCAATATTGAATGCTTTTTCCGTTGGCTGACGATTTTCTCAGCCCATAATTTTGAAATTGCATAATCCGATTGTGGGTTAATACGCGAATGTTCTGAAATAAAATTAGAATTTAGATCATAGACCGACACCGTTGAAATATAAATAAAAAATGCATTTTCAAACTTATCTACAAGACGTTTGGTTAAATCAACATTTACTTTGAATAACTCGTCAATAGAAAGAGAAACAGTTCCCGAAGAAATGGCTGCATGACACATAATAACAATATCTATATCTAGATCTAAAGAATCCAACTCTTCTGACGAGAATACCTCAATCTCATTCATTGATGACTTACTTCTTCCTAATCCGAAAATATTATAATCTTCATGTAAAAGTGCAGTAAGCGCTTTACCTAAGAAACCATTTATTCCAGATATAAGTATGTTCATTAGTTTATCAAATATTATTTTATTGTGTCACTCACAAACTTCTTCAAAATCAAAACGATTATTATCATTATGCCTGCCAAAAATGCTCCAATAATCAATCCTTTAATCTTTCCAAACTTAGCTACACTTAGGGGGTAAATCGGTTGATCTATCACTTGAATTAGTGGTGTTTCTTTCAAAAGGCCCATTTTGGAAAGCTCAAGGTTTTGAAGTAATGCCCCGAGTACAGATTTATTAGTTTCAGCCGAAAACTGTGCTTTTTGTGAGGGTGCAATCCTTTGTACTTGTCTTGTCGGATTTAAATTCGGCGTCGCATCGGCAACAGCAACGGCTGAATAAATTGCCCCGTTCATTACATTCCTAACAGAATCTGTTTTATGTTGTAATATTTTAACATTTTGAATTGCCTTCTTAGTTTTTGTATTGATGAAGAATTCATTTACATTCTTTACTAACGCATCATTAAATGCTTTAGCGAAAATCTCGTCAGGAGCCTTCACATCAACTTGTATGATATTTAATTTCTTATCAGGCTTAATTACATTGAGATATTTTTTGTTTAAATCATCGATGAACGATCCTAATAAACTGTCCCGCAATCTATTGGGTATCAATGCGCCATATTGATCATTTTTAAGTGGAAAGCTAACATCTATCAATTTTGGTGTTTTTTTCCATTTGCTTCTTAAATCATTTATTTCAATGTAGCGATCGACTAGCAATTGTTGTTTCCCTGACACCTCGATGGAAGTGAGTAAGGTTTCTTGCAACATGGTTCTCGACTTATATAAACCAAGAATATTATCACCTTGGAAAATTCCACCACCCCCACCTCCAAGATCTACTCCTGCCATGGATGCTAATCCAGCTAAATTGCCTAAGCCACCTCCACCCTTCTCTTCTTCTAATACGAAGGTTGTGGTCGCCGTGTAAATTGGCTTCTTCATTATTGAATAAAGGAATCCCAGGCCGGCTCCGATTAAGATAAAGATTAAGATGATTACCCATTTTGATAACAGGTAGCGATACCATTCACGAAACTTCATGATAACCTGTTTAAGGGTGATTTCGCTGTTATCTAAATTAATATTATCCTGGCTAGATGTGGTCATTTGTATTCTTTGTTATTTTTTTTACTCAAGCGATTAACATAAAATATGCCTTACACGCACCATTAATCAGATGACTATTTTGTAGGTGGCCTATTATCTCTCGATACATGAGAAAGTTTTACAATTATCTATCTTAATAAACTCACAATTATGGCTCCTAGAGAGGCGACGGCAGTGCCTATCCCAATCCAACTCTGCGCTGTCATACGCTCACGCTCCGCACGCTTTGGCACCAATACTTCAGCTCCTGGTTTAATTTTAGGATTATTGTTAAAAAACAAAAACTTACCCACTGCAGCTGCTGAACCGTTTGGATATTTAACATATACCCCAGATTTTCTTGCACTAGAAGTATAGCCTCCAGCACCGTTGATATACTGTCTTAAACTTTTTCCCGGCATATATACAATGCTGTTTGGATTTAAGACTTCCCCAGTTACTTTAACCGTTTGTAAGGTTTTCGGTACCCGGATAATATCGCCATCTTCTACAATCAAATCCAACCTCGTTAGCGAATCTTTTAATATTTTGACTAAATTGATGCCTACCAAATCACTTTGAATCAATTTCTGCTCTACCTCCGCAGCTACGGTATCCCGTACTCCTGATTCTCTCGCTCTTTTCAGGTTTAGAAATTTCTTGTCCTCTTCATCCCGGTCATTGATGGCATTCTTATCATTTGGATTTACTTTTTGCGCCCCTGGTCTTTTGAGTGATGCACCGTCAGGATAGGCGGAAGAGGTTAAGCCCCCGGCACGCCTGATCAGTTCCGAGATTCGCTCATCCTTCCGAATAATGGTGTAGGTACCCGGATATACCACCTCGCCCTCTAATTTCACTTGTTTCTGTACGGTATAACCTTCTGCATTCCTGATTGTAATAATGTCAAAAGGTTTTAGCATAAAAGGTTCACCTACCAAGCGTAAATTCTGGTCTACATTCACAATAAACAACTCCGCAGTCCTTGCAGAAGGTGCAGTGGCGTCACTATTCCTTACCCTTCTTGAAATTTCAATGCGATTAGGCGTCGCTCCTTCTTTGAAACCACCAGCCAACTGAATCACCGATTCTAAAGTCATACTATCCGCATACTCAAAGGTACTTGGCGCTCTTACTTCACCTTGAATGGTCACTTTGTACTCATCCCTAAGATCCAATATGGAGGAAATCGTAATCTTATCTTCCCTTTGCAGTGGAATATCGGTTTCTGTACCAGCAATAATTTTAGCGACATCAAAAGAGATCAGCGCCTGTGTATTGTCAATATTCAGCCTGTTGATATATCCCCTATTTAAAAAAGCTTCTTCTCTCAAACCGTCTGCCTTGTTAATTAAAGCACGCAAAGTAAGCCCATTTGACAACTCGTAAACGCCCGGACGGAATACCGCACCTATTATCTCTACCCTGTTAGCAAAACGGTCCAGGATCGCCTCCACCACAAATTTGTCGCCATTTTTAGGTAAATAGGCGTTCAGTTCAGCAGCAGATATATCTATAATTTTACGGTCGCGATCTGTATTCTGGAAGGCTTTAATTTTGGCTGTATAAGCTTGAGTGGTAAAACCACCCGCAAAATCGATCACATCCTTTAATGTTTCGTTTTTGGCCACCTCAAATAAAGCAGACCGTTTTACCTCACCCGTAATCTCCACTCTTTTCTCAAATACCGGAACATTGATTACATCCTGATCCTGCAAGCGGATATTGCCTTGCTGAATTCCCCTCAAAAGAAAATCATATACATCAATCGTGGCAACTACCTTATTATTCCGAATCAACTGAATATTTCTAAATGAACCGTTTTGTGCTGGGCCACCAGAAGCGTAAAGTGCATTATAAACCGTTGATAGCGAAGATAAAGTATAAGTGCCAGGTTTAACTACCTGCCCAGTCATGATAATTTTGATACTCCTGATATTGCCCAAATTAACTGCTACACTTGTCCTTCCTGACCGTAAAGAAGGATAGGTAGAAGACAGTGCAGAACGAATTTTAGAAGTGGCTTGCTCAATGGTTAGGCCAGCAACCGCAATCCTGCCCACATATTGAAGGGAAATAACGCCATCAGGACTCACAGGTAAATCGTAACTAGCCTCGTTATCGCCGTTCAAATCGATTAATAGCCGATCATCAGGACCTATAATGTAACTTTTCGGAGTCGCTATGCGAAGATTGGGTTCGAATGTGATGGTTCCGTTGCGAAACAATTCTGCGCCAAATATTTTCGGGGCTATTTCGTCATCAGTTTCTTTTTTTTCGTTACTGATCTCACCACCCCCTGTTGATTCGCTCATTTCGCGACCTGTAGAAACCGCCTTGGCATCGGTTTGTACGGCAGAGGCAGTGCCTTGCTTTTTCACTTTCTCTACCCGAAGCCTTAATTTCTGTACCTCATCGGATTTCATGCCTTGCGCCGCAGCTAACTGCTCTAGTTGGGCATCAGAATATCCGATAGATTCGGCTTTTTTAATCATTTGCAAGATTTGCGCATCAGAGAGTTCATCTACCTTTACATTTGCATAATTTTGTGCATAAGCACTAATGCTAAACGTAAGGAAAGAGATGGCTAGAATTAATAATTTTATACTTTGTTTCATATTGATCCGATTTGATCGGCATTCATCCGGAAATTACTTTCCTCTTTTTATTATTTGTTTGGATATATTATTTGTCGACTTTGTTGGCTACTCAAAATAATTTAAGGTATTATAGCCCGCTTGCTTTAAATGTTCATCTTTTTTCATCAAGGCTAAATCGGCTTGCATCATATCCTTAACTAGTGCTTCCAAATCATACTTCGGTTGCCATCCTAATTTTGTCTTTGATTTGGTCGGATCGCCCAATAAAAGATCTACTTCTGTTGGCCTGAAATATTTTGGATCGACTTTAACCACCGTTGTACCTAAAAACAATTTTGCGGGATCAAGGCCTAACTGGCTTACCAATTCTGTGTCTACTCCGATAATCACCCCTTTTTCATTTTCATCCTTGCCGCTGAACTCAATTTCTATGCCAAGCTCGGCAAAACTCATGCGTACGAAATCACGAACGGTAGTAGTTACCCCTGTCGCAATTACAAAATCTTCTGCTTGCTCTTGTTGGAGAATCAGCCACATTGCCTCGATATAATCTTTAGCATGGCCCCAATCGCGTTGAGCAGAAAGGTTGCCTAAGTATAAGCAGTTTTGCAAGCCTAAAGCAATCTTGGCAGCAGCCCTGGTAATTTTCCTGGTCACAAATGTTTCTCCACGCAACGGACTCTCATGATTAAACAGGATTCCATTGCAGGCAAACATATTGTAAGCTTCCCTGTAATTGACCGTGATCCAATAGGCATACATCTTTGCCACTGCATAAGGAGAACGTGGATAAAATGGGGTAGTTTCACTTTGAGGAACCGCCTGTACCAAGCCGTATAATTCGGACGTACTGGCCTGATAGATTTTGGTCTTTTTCTCTAAGCCTAAAATCCTAACCGCTTCCAGCAAACGTAAAGTACCAATTCCGTCGGCATTGGCCGTATATTCTGGCATCTCGAAACTCACCTGTACATGGCTCATCGCCGCCAGGTTATAAATCTCATCGGGCTGCGTTTCCTGAACAATCCGAATCAGATTGGTTGAATCGGTTAAATCGCCATAGTGCAACTTGAAATGAACATTGTTTTCGTGCTGGTCCTGATAGAGATGATCGATTCGATCAGTGTTAAATAAAGATGAACGTCTTTTAATACCGTGAACAAAATAGCCTTTTTTGAGCAGAAACTCTGCCAGGTAAGCACCATCTTGTCCAGTAACGCCAGTAATAAGGGCAACCTTCATAAATTATTCCATAGATTTTTGAGCATGCAAACATACGGAAAATATTTATAGGTAACGAAAATGTCAATATTGATGTAGTCTTTTTTAGTAGCTAACTACAGACTGAACGATTCTATTACTAATATTCCTTCGTGAATGAAGGTTTCAAATCTCATCCCAATATCAAATAATACTCCTAAACGATAACTTGGATTCTCTCTACAAGGAAAGACCTCAGATACTTAATTGGAACAGAATTGGTACAAAAATAAAGTACTGGAAGATAAAAAACATTCGATAGCAAAGAGGCGAAAAGCAAATAAGCTACTTAAAAGATTGTTTCTAATGCTGTCAAGATGACGATTGGCCGAGGGGATTTATTGAAATGGAGTTTATGATAGAAGATTGTTTAAAAAGAGCAGCAATTGGATAAACCAAATTATATGACCTATGTCAATATATGGTTTGAAAATTAAAAGAACTTTCCTAACAATAGATTTCTCCGATACGGTCAGCATGGCGATCTATTGAATTAGGCGGGATGCTATTGCCGTCATGAGCTCCCTCTCTTTAAGGAGAGGGCGGGGGGTGAGGTTGAACCTCGCTCATACCCTTATTCCAGAAAGATCTCCCCTTTCGTTGAAAAGACGATTAGTTTATCTACAGCCTCGCATCCACCAACTCGCGGTCAATAAAAGATTTTGTATCGAAAATGATTGCGCCATCTTTTTTCATTTTGGCGTAGTCGATTGTTAAGAACTGCTGGTGAGCAACTGCAATAATCACGGCATGGTATTGCTTAAACTCTTCTTTTTCAATCAGATCAATTCCATATTCAAGTTTAACCGTTTCTTTGTTTGCCCAGGGATCACATACATCAACATCAATTTTAAATTCCCGAAGTTCGTTGTAAATATCGATCACTTTAGTGTTCCTGATATCCGGACAGTTTTCCTTAAAGGCAAAACCTAAAATGAGGACTTTTGTTCCATTTACAATCCCACTATTTGCGATAATCAGTTTAATGACCTTATTCGCTACAAATAGCCCCATATTATCATTCACTCGTCTGCCAGAAAGGATAACCTCTGGTTTGTAACCCATCGCTTCAGATTTATGTGCGAGGTAGTAAGGATCAACGCCAATGCAATGACCGCCTACAAGTCCAGGTTTGTAAGTTAAAAAATTCCATTTGGTAGCAGCTGCGGCAAGAACATCTGAGGTATCGATGTTCATTTTATCGAAAATCAAGGCCAGCTCATTTACAAATGAAATATTGACATCACGTTGTGCATTCTCAATCGCTTTTGATGCTTCAGCTACTTTAATGCTTGGTGCTAAATGCGTTCCAGCGGTAATGATGGAAGCATAAAGTTCATCTATCTCTAACGCTATTTCAGGATTTGAACCAGATGTAACTTTTTTTATTTTAGTGAGCGTATTAATTTTATCACCTGGATTGATGCGTTCCGGAGAATAACCACAAAAGAAATCGATATTGTATTTTAAACCTGAATACTGCTCGAGCACAGGAACGCAATCTTCCTCTGTGCAGCCAGGATAAACCGTTGATTCGTATACAACAATATCATTTTTCTTCAAGATTCCAGCAATCATTTTACTTGCGGACAGCAGTGGCTCCAGATTGGGCTGTTTTAAATGATCAATTGGGGTTGGAACGGTGACAATAAATACATTGCAATCTTCAATATCCACTAATGCATTGCTTAATTTCAAACCATAGTTGCCTTCGAACCCAAGAACGTTTTTTAAATCAATCAGATTCGCTTCATTGGTTGCATCTGTCAGACTTTTCAAAGATGAAACACGATCGGAATTAGTATCGAATCCAATAACCTTATATTTTTTAGCAAATTCAATGGCTAAAGGCAGGCCGACGTAACCCAGTCCAATAACGGCTATAGACTTATCATGATTCATATTGATGCGATGCCGCCAAAGATATAGAATTTAACAGGTGTTCCAAAGATTTAATCACTGTGATGCATATCAAAATTCAAGGACTTGAGGATAAAACACAGCAAGAATTAGCGGAAAAATAGTCCGTATTGAAAATGCCTTAGAGATTTCCTCAGAAAGATCTCTCCACTGCGGTCGAGAGGACGATTTGGCGAGGGGATTATGTGGTGAAAAAGATTCCTTAAGCAACAGATCCCCAGTCAAGCTCAGGATGACGATCTGGTGAGCAGATTGATTTTTAAAGGATTTTTCCAAAGATGAATAATTGTGTAAACCAAACTCTTGTGTCCTATATTTTTATATGGTTCAAAATTAACGTAAAGTATATAACCATATAGGGATATAGATCATATAGTGAGGCACAATTTCCATAAACCTATATGTCCAATATTTCTATATGGTTTAAATATCCGAAAGGATTTCCTTGGAAAAAAATCTCTCCATTGCTGTCGAGAGGACGATTGGTGGAGGATTTTATGATATAAAATTAATTATAAAGATCAACAATCGGACTAATCAAACTATATAGCCTATATGGTTTAAAAACAAAAGGATTGCTTCTCTAAAAGAGTGGATTGTTGCGGCAGGCAAGCGATGACGATTTATTGAGTTAAGCAGGATACTATTGCCGTCATGGGCTCCCTCTCTTCAAGGAGAGGCCGGGGGGGAGGTTAAACCTTGCTCCTGCCTTGATTTCAGAAAGACCCATCGCTGTGGTAGAGATCACGATTTGGCGACGAAATTAAATTCCGAAAAAGGCGCCTTCACAACAGATCCTCAGTCAAGCTGAGGATGACGGCTTTGCAAGGAGGATTGATAGTTAAAGGATAAATGATTGAGTAAACCAACCCTATATGGCCTATATTTCTCATATGGTTTAAATATCCGATAAGATTTCCTTAAAAAAAGATCTCTCCACTACGGTCGAGAGGACGATTGGTGGAGGATTTTATGATATAAAATTAATTATAAAGATCAACAATCGGACAAGTCAAACTATCTGGCCTATATTTCTATATGGTTTAAAAACAAAAGGATTGCTTCTCTAAATGAATGGATTGCTGTGGCAGGCAAGCAATGACGATTTATTGAGTTAGGCAGGATGCTATTGCCGTCATAGGCTCCCTCTCTTAAAGGAGAGGGCGGGGGGTGAGGTTAAACCTTGCTCATGCCTTGATTTCAGAAAGATCCCATCGCTTTGGAGGAGATTACGACCTGGCAAGGAAATTAAATTTTGCGAAAAAAATTCCTTTAGCAGCAGATCCCCAGTCAAGCTGAGGATGACGATTTGGTGAGGAGATTGATTGTTAAAAGACGAATGATTGAGTACAACAATTTATATGTCCTATACTTCTATATGGTTTAAATATCCGATAAGATTTCCTTAAAAAAAGATCTCTCCACTACGGTCGAGATGACGATTAGGAAAGACGACGACTGATTGAGGTCTTAAACTAAAAAGGGCGCCGAAAGATCAGCGCCCTTGAAAAATTATTTACCAGCTTTTATTTAACCAATTTCAACAAATAACTACCATAACCACTTTTTACTAGCGGCGTGGCAATTGCTCTCAATTGTTCAGCATTAATAAAGTCCATGCGATACGCAATTTCCTCAATACATCCAATTTTTAAACCCTGGCGTTCTTCGATAATTTGAACAAATTCACCAGCCTGCATTAAAGAGGCAAAAGTTCCGGTATCCAACCAGGCGGTACCGCGACTCAATACGCCTACTTTCAATTTACCCCGCTCTAAGTATACACGGTTTACATCGGTAATTTCATATTCGCCACGAGGAGAAGGTTTAATATTTTTAGCAATCTCCACTACTTCATTGTCATAAAAGTAAAGCCCTGGCACCGCATAATCTGATTTGGGCGAAACTGGTTTTTCTTCGATAGAAATAGCCTTTTTGTTTTCGTCAAATTCTACCACACCATAACGTTCTGGATCTGCAACCTGGTAAGCAAATACCACTCCCCCATCTGGATCTGAGCTGGCTTGTAAAAGTTTGGCCATACCATCACCATGGAAAATATTATCACCCAAAACCAAGGCTACCTTATCTTGACCGATAAAATCAGCGCCAATCACAAAGGCTTGTGCCAAACCATTTGGCTCTGCCTGGACAGCGTAGCTGAATTTACATCCCAATGAAGTTCCATCACCCAAAAGTTTTTCAAAATTAGGAAGGTCGTGGGGTGTAGAAATGATCAGTATTTCTTTGATTCCAGCCAACATTAAAGTAGATAGCGGATAATAGATCATCGGCTTATCATAAACCGGCATCATTTGTTTACTGCAAGCAAGTGTTAATGGGTGTAAGCGTGTTCCGCTACCGCCAGCTAGGATTATACCTTTCATTTGATTTTAGATTTTAGACATTAGATTTTAGATTTCTCTAAACTAATCCACTCTTTGACGTCAATTATTTTCTTTTAGCTTTTCAATACATTTTACTAAACTATCTCTCCAATAAGGAATAGCCATATTAAATGTAGATTTAATTTTTGATTTATCCATCACTGAAAATGCCGGGCGAATGGCCTTAGTTGGATAAGCGGAACCTGGGATAGGATTTGCTTTAACCGATGTACGACTAATATCAAAGATGGTTTTAGCGAAATCAAACCATGAAGTTACGCCTTCGTTGCTATAATGATACACACCATATTGTGTAGAACCAGATTCAATAACATCAAAAATAGCATTAGCTAAATCAATAGCGTAAGTTGGTGTACCTACCTGGTCAGCTATGATATTAAGTTCATCCCTTTCTGCACCCAATTTCAGCATTGTTTTCACAAAATTATTGGCATATTCAGAATACAACCAGCTGGTACGAAGAATAAAATGTTCTTTCAGTAAAGCAAGCACCGCTTTCTCACCATCCAATTTGGTTTGTCCGTATACATTAATGGGGTTTGCCTCGTCGTTTTCCGACAATAGCTTCACCACATTTCCTTCAAAGACAAAATCGGTAGAGACATGAATTAAAGTGGCCTTATTGGAAGCACAAGCCAAAGCTAGATTTGCTGCACCCGTTTCATTTACTGCCTTTGCCAGCTCCACTTCGTCCTCCGCTTTATCTACAGCTGTATATGCAGCGCAGTTAATTACAAAAGCCGGTTGCTCCTTTTGCAACAAAGATTCTAATCCAGGTTGGTTCAAAATATTGGCCTCTGCCTCAGCTGGAAAAATAATATCATTAATCCCTCTTCGTTCGGCAACGGTTTTTAAACATTGCCCCAACTGACCGCCTGCACCTATAATTAATATTTTACCCATGTTGTAAATCAGCGAAAGGTTTTAATAACAGATCTTTGTCAGAAACTGAGGCCTCATCAGCGGGAATTAACCAATCGATGTTTAAATCGGTATCATTGTAAATCACGCCGGTTTCTGATGCTTTATTAAAATAATTATCACACTTATACAAAAATTCTGCAGTTTCACTTAATACAGAGAAACCATGTACAAATCCCCTAGGAATGTACAACTGCAGTTTATTCTCTGCACTTAACCTTACCGCCACGTGTTGTCCATAAGTAGGCGAACCTGGTCGGGCATCAACTGCAACATCCAAAACTTCTCCTTTAGTTACACGCACGAGTTTCGCTTGTGCAAATGCGCCTGTTTGGGCATGTAAGCCTCTGATTACTCCATAAGAAGAAAGAGACTGATTATCCTGAACAAAATCGCCGGACAAACCTGTTTTTTCTTCAAAGGTTTCTTTATTGAAACTTTCGAAAAAGTATCCACGTGCATCTTCAAAAACTCGCGGCTTGATAATGATACAGTCCTTTAAACCTGTCTGTTCAAGTTCCATTATTTATTATTGTACTGTGATTCGTAGTAAGATTGGTAATTCCCTGAAGTAACATTATTTAACCAGTCTTCATTTTGAAGGTACCAATCAACCGTTTTGGCTAAACCTTCTTCAAATTGCAAACTAGGTACCCAGTCGAGTTGATTCTGTAATTTGGAAGAATCAATGGCGTAACGTAAATCATGGCCAGCACGATCAGTAACATATGTAATCAGTTTTGCCGATTCACCAGCCTCACGACCTAATTTTTGGTCCATAATGTTGCACAACAGATTGATTAAATCAATGTTTTTCCATTCATTATGACCGCCAATATTGTAAGTGTCGCCAGTTTTCGAGTTATGGAAAATCACATCAATGGCACGGGCGTGATCTTCTACCCATAACCAATCGCGAACATTCTCTCCTTTACCATAAACAGGTACAGGTTTGTTGTTTTTGATATTATTGATGGCTAATGGAATCAATTTTTCAGGAAAATGGTGTGAACCGTAATTGTTTGAACAGTTAGAGATTACACAATCCATTCCATAAGTATCATGATAGGCCCTTACAAAATGATCGGAACTGGCTTTGGAAGCCGAGTATGGACTATGCGGATCGTAAGCGGTAGTCTCGGTAAACATGCCTTCTTCACCTAAAGCGCCATATACCTCATCGGTACTTACATGGTAGAAACGTTTTTTATCATAATCACCTTTCCAGTACTCACGTGCCGCGTTTAGCAAGTTAACTGTTCCAATCACATTGGTCATTACAAACGCAGTAGGATCAGCAATGGAACGATCGACATGACTTTCTGCCGCCAGGTGAATTACTGCATCGAAATTTTCATTTTTGAACAAATCCATGATCGCAGCTGCGTCGGTAATGTCCGCCTTTACAAATTTATAATTAGGCTTGTTCTCAATATCGGTTAAATTAGCCAGGTTACCGGCATAAGTTAACGCATCAAGATTAACGATTTCGTAATTCGGGTAATTGTTTACAAAGCGGCGGACTACGTGAGAGCCAATAAAGCCTGCCCCACCAGTGATTAGAATTTTTTTCACAGTTATAAAATGATTTTCAGTCGGCTAAAATAAGATAGTTATTACAATTAAACAACTTATTGGCTTTTAAAGACTAAGATCAGGAGTTAAGATCTACTGCTTCACTGTAAATATAGCTACCTGATCAGCGTTACAAATTTCTATTAACAAAACATATTGGATTGTATCAAAAAACTTGAGCTAATCTTGAAGCGATAAAAAACGAAATCTGTTTAGCTATTTGAAAAAGATAAATAATTAATTAGTTTAGCAAAACTAATAATCGTCCCGAGATTTTATGAGAAGGCTAGGCTGTTTGATTGTCATGATAGGTGGGCTCGTCTGCTTTGCTTCTTTGATATATTTAATTTTTTGGTAAAATATCCAATGAAAATACTCGTCTAGCCATACCTATCAGTCCCTGCAGATTCGCAAGTACCATAATTTAACCCTGGCTGATTGAAATGAAATCATCGCTCAGCATTCAAAAATAAATTACATCGCCGCTACCGAACTTTCCAGCTCTTTATACCAATCTTCTCCATACTTTCGGATCAGTGGCCCTTTTAAAAAACTGTATACCGGCACTTTCAATTCTCTTCCGAAAGTACAGGCATCGTGACAAATGTGCCAACGGTCATAATTAAGCACATCAAATTCAGGATACTTGGTGATGCGGATAGGATACAAATGGCAAGAGATAGGTTTCTGCCAGTCTACGATTCCCTGTTCGTAAGCTTTTTCAATGGCACATTTGGTAATGCCGCCCTCAAAAAGCACATAAGCACATTCTTTGTTTTTATCAACACAAGGCGTAGTTAAATCGCCATCTTCATCCACTACATAAACGCCCTGCTCTTCAATGGCTTGAATACCTTTTTCATTCAGCAAGTGTTTAATTTTTGGGTAGATTTCTTCCAGAACAGCAGTTTCATCATGATCCAGTGGAGCACCCGAATCTCCTTCTACACAGCAGATCCCTTTGCATTTGCTGAGGTTACAAACAAAGTTTTCCTTTAAAACGTCTTCGTGCACCAGCACTTGTTCCACTTCTATCATCATTATTCTTTTGCTAAAGCATATTTTAAGCCTGCGGCTGATTTTAATTCCATGGTTACGGCGCCAACTAGAATTTCTACCTGCGCTTTTACAGGCACCCTGTTACCATCGTCGGTAACCCACAAATACAGCCGGCTATCTTTTTTAAATATCCGGCCTGGTTTAATGGATGGACTAAATTTTAAACAACGGATGTTCCCTAGTTTACTTTTAATGGTTTCTTTACCCACATATTCAATTTCTAAAGCAGAAACTTCATCCTGCAGGAAATAGTTCAGCTTGAAACTATCGCCAACTTTAAGCTTAGAAATATCCAGACTTCTTGCGAAGTAATATGCGGAAACCAAATCAAAAGTCTGTGTAGTTGGAGAAGTAAAAGTACCCCTGTTAGATACTATCTTTTTCCCGTCCTGATTGAACCGAGCTTTATCCTGTCGCTTATAACTTGACTCCCTTATATTTTCCTGATAAAAATAAGGCAACAAATCCTTTTTATCAATGTACGAATCGTAATGATCTCTGATCTTATAAAAAACATCAAAGGTTCCTGATGTTTGCGCATCAACAGTAAGCTTGTAAGTTGGCCTATTATCAAAAACTAAATCAGAATTGGTTACTTTGATGGTTGCTTCTGCAGCCGTAATAAAGCCGTATCGCAACTTATATTGTAAGGTTTCTCCTTCCTGAAAAACCGGATCTTTCTTGAGCGGCAACTCTTGCGCCTGGAGCTTAAATGCTCCAATGGCTATCGTGAATAATAAGATTAATTTTTTCATTTGCTTGTGCGTTTCGTTTGTGTGTTATGATGATAACGATTGAGAATGTAATGCTATATCATCAATCCGAAATATATACAAAAAGCCAACCAAACTAAAATTATTTAAACGCGATAAAATACAAAGCTTTGAAGCTTTCTCTTTTGCAGGTTAGGGCTGGGCTGGGCTATCTTTCCTTTTAAACACCGGAACAGTAGAACAAGGCTCGCCAAACATAATACTTTTTACTACAGGTGTAAGCAAGTTCGTTACTTCTACATAAGCGGAAACCGGAACATCAATATCTCCACAACCTTTTACCACAACGCGTTCATCCGCATAATCTTGTGGATTAATTTTAGCCAGCGCTTTAGTAAACAATACTGCATCCAGCGTTTCCAACCCGCCAAAAACGACTTCATTGGCATAAGGCTGAAGCTTATTGGCTAAGAGCATATATGCCCAGGTAGGTACAATGGCATCTGCAGAACAGACAATTCCCACATTCTTATCTTGATACTGGGTCCAATCATGCTCTTTAATAAATGCCCTGAAATCTTTTTCCCTTAACATTAACCCGTGAAAAAGATTATCCTTGATATCATAGATTACCCTTTCTCCTTTATGATAAAAATCTTCCAGGTTTAAAGTAATTAAACCACTGCTGGCTACTTTATTAACGATATTTTCTTGAATTTCCATGGCTGTTAAATAAAAAAACCGTCCCCACTATAAGTGGAGACGGTTGCAAATTTACGGAATTTCTAATTAATAGAATTTCACGCGATTGTCTTTTATAGTAGCCTGATCAATTAAAGCCTGGAAAGCCGCCTGACCAGAACGTTGGCCTAAGCTTAACAACATACTTTCCTTCTGTTTAAACATGTTTGCAATCGGCGCTGGGTTAGTAAATCCATCCACAACAAAAACATAAACACCACGATCACCCGCTACAGGAGCAGAAACTTTACCTGGCTGTGTACCGAATACGCTACCCACCAATTTGTTTTCTTGCGCAACACCTGGAATAACAGGATTTGCGAATACGATATTTTGAACTGGATTAACCGGGGCACCCACTTTAGATGCAATTTGATCTAAACTTGCTTTACCGGCAGCGTTCAATTTATCTTTAAGCATTTTAGCTTTAACTTCATTCAATACCAACGGCTGAATCTCTTTTTTAACCGCCTCTAGCGGAAGAATACCTTTAGGGTTAACAGCGGTTAAACGAGCCACTACATATTCATTGGTCATGGTGTAGATTTCAGGTAAAACATCACCTTTATCTGCAGCATAAGCATCTTGAATGAGTTTACGTGGGTTATCCAAACCTGCAGCGAAACCTTGAGTTGCACTAATCTTATCGGCAACTGCTAATTTCAAACCTTTTTCTTGTGCATATTTAGCAAAATCTTTCCCTTTAACATCGTTTAAGAAATTGCTTGCCGCTTTATAGGCTGCTTGCTGCGTTTTGCTACTTGCGCCTAATGCTTTCTCAATATAAGCTAATTTCGCCACTTTCGAATTACCCATCTGTCTTTCAATGCTCATGATGTGGTAACCGAACTGTGATTTTACCACTTTCAAATCGCCAGCCTTGCCATCGAATGCAGCATTCTCAAACTCCGGAACCATTTGGCCACGGGTAAAAGAAGGTAAAGAACCACCTTGATCTTTCGAACCATCAACGCTATAGATTTTGGCTAACTCCGCGAAGTTACCGCCTTTGGCAATTAAGCCTTTTAACGAATCGGCTAACTTAATTGCCTTATCTTCACCGCCAACTTTAGCCGGATCAATTAGAATGTGTTTTACTTTAACCGAATCTGGAGAGAAACGGGTATCGATCACTTTTACCAACTTATAAGAATTTCCGGTTAATGTCGGACCATAATAACTTCCCGCTGGCAAAGCAAATACCGCTGAATCTAAAGCTGCATCACCCAGTTTACCTTTTGATAAATAAGTATAAGGTACTTTAACATCAGAATTGATTGCGGCGAAAAGAGAATCATTTTTAGAAGTTCTGAAATCAGCTGCAATTTTTTCAACCTGTGCTTTTACTGCTGCAGAATCTGCTGCAGTTGGGCGAATGCTGAAAGATACATAATCGAAGGAACGAGATTCTTGCGGATTATTGAAACGAGCTTTGTTCTCATCGTAATAAGCTGAATAATCTGCATCAGTTAATTTCACCGAAGCATCAGCAACAGTACTGTAATCTAAACCTACATATTTAAAGTTAGCCAGCTTATTGCGGTTGGTATATTCATCTGTCGCTTCTAGTGAAGTTACATAAACCGAATTACGGATCAAGTTTGAATATTTAGCCTGTAAAGACTGTTCTTTGATTTGCTGCTGCAACATATTTGATTGCTGCAAAGCCTGTGCATCTTTTGATTTTAAGAAATTCATCAAAGTAGCACGATCAATCTGACCTGTTTGAGGATTTGAAAAGTATTGTTTGATGATTGGGCTTGGATTTTGGCCTTGCAATAAGTCGAACAACTCATCTTCAGAAACCGTTAAACCTAAACGCTCATATTCTTTGTTCAATAAAACGCCAGCCAATTCAGCATTCCAGGCCTGATCAACAGCCATAGCTGTCATTTGAGGATTTAAGCTTCCGCCGAATTGTTGTTTGTATTGATTTAAACTCTGATCTACTTTTGGTTGAAAATCATCAATACTGATATCATTCCCATCAACCGTACCCACTACTTTTTGATTTGCCGACCAAAAAGGCTTACCCACGTTAATTGCATCGCCTACTAAAAATGCAACAATTGCAAAACCGATTGCGAAGACCAAGATATAGCCAGCACGGTTACGCAAAAATGTCATTAATCCCATATTGTAATTATAAATTTATTTAGTTTTTTTTAAGAGGGCGCAAGATACAAATTTGCCTTAAAAAAGAAAACACAAAATTTTATTTATCAAGTGTTTAATATTTAGGGAAATAGAATTGCTTAATTAGAGAATGAAAGAAGGATAAAATGAGAGAATGATATAAAAACTTGAGGTATTACCTAGCTATTCACTCATTCAAAACTCACTCATTCTGTCATCTCTTATGGCGCTATGCCTTCCTTCATATTTAGATCGCCACTTCCGGTTTCCATTGAATAGGTACTGAAATCCTGTGGAGCCTCGAAGTTGATCCCATTGCCTTCGCTACCATCGGCGCCCTTTACGTAAACACGTTGTGTAGAGTAGAAAATCTTCTTTATTTCATCCCAAATCAACTCCTGGGAAGAAAAAGTATCGCCCTTGCTATTTTTAACAACTACATTTTTTCTAAACTCCGTCTTTTTATCCTGATCCTTACGGATGGCGTAATCACAAACGAGGTTTCCATCAATGGTTCCGTTTGGATTGAAAAAGTC
Organism: Pedobacter sp. AC163; assembly: GCF_979258665.1. Lineage (NCBI taxonomy): Bacteria > Pseudomonadati > Bacteroidota > Sphingobacteriia > Sphingobacteriales > Sphingobacteriaceae > Pedobacter > Pedobacter sp. AC163. The sequence continues at coordinate 2,793,360 of NZ_OZ409872.1, forward strand.
GATATTTACCCCTTTGGGCATTTCCTGATAGATTGCACCTTCTGATGGGGTAACCTTATCCATGATTGGGGCATTTCCTTTGGCTTTTACACGAGCAGAATCACTGTATATCACTTCTACGCCAATAGTTCTGTCTCTGGAAAAAGTGATTTTGTTGATGGCAACCGGATTTGCTTTTTTCAAGTCGTCATCGCCACAGGATGCCAAAAATAATGGCATACCCAGCATTAAACCAAAGAAAAAAGTTTGCGGTTTCATTAATCAACTCTATATCTACGGAACCAGGTATCGTTAAGTGTAAATCCTAAATGAAAGTTAATGAATTTTTCTTTTACGAGGTTATTGCTTACCGTTCCCCGCTGACCAACTTCTGTTGTGAAGTTAATTTTATAGAACGCCGAACCTGCGTTAGCACTTGGCAATGGAAATCCAAAACCTAATGAAGCGCCCATTTGTTTAATGTCCTGATTATTAATCTGAATGTAGGTTTTATCGTAATTTACGCCTAAACGATAATCAATACGTTTCATATAGCTATTATACGAAGTCGCATCTGGTGTCCACTGGCCACCCAATGATGCACCCCAGCTATCCTGTAAGCCAGAATTTACATTGTTAATACTGGTTGCAGCCCATTTGCTCATTCTAAAATCGGCCCCGATTAACCATTTATCACTTTGTTTAATGGAGATACCAAAATTGTGCGTTAATGGTAAAGTCAAGTTCGATTTCCCGTTATCTACCGAATTTAAAGTATCAAGCGCAGTACTTTCATTACCAGCAGCATCTCTGGTATACTGGGTAGCAAAAAATGTTTGGTTAGAATTTAATTTACCCGAGTTACTTCCTGAGTAGCCCAAAGTTACTGATGTTCTTTTGCCAACATTAAAATCATATTGAATACCATAGGAAACGTTTAAGCCACCTACGCTATTTTTATTTTGAAGTTTTGCATTGATTGCACCTGCAAGGGCATATTCTGTTGCTCTTGTTGTTTGAAGATTACCAAAAATGTATTCTGCATTGGCACCAATTCTTAAGTGATCGCCAATACGATAGCCATAACCGATATAGGCTTTTGACAAACCACCTTCACCTTCATAAAGTTGATCTACGCTGGTGGTATCAATTTTCACCTTGTTTCTGTAAGAATAACCTAAATCAGAATAAGGAAGGATTCCAAAACTGAATGCCGATCTTCTACTTACCGGAATGGCAAATGCCAGGTGGCTGAAAGTAGCATTGAAACTGGTTTCGCTTAAGTTATTTCGGGTTAAACTGGTTAAGCCTGCACTCATGCCTACATCAATAGTAGTTAAAGTGATGGCTGAATATGATGCAGGATTTTGCATGTTGATGTTATTAAATCCTGTAATGGAATTTACTGCAGTAGAAATACCGCCCATTGCCCTTAACTGTGGCAACAATGAACCCTTGATATTTCCAAGTCCATACCTTGAATATGGAGATGAAGTGGTAACCTGCGCCTGAGCACCTAAACCACAAACTAGAACGAGTATGGCTGCAATATAATTGATTCTTTTGTACATTTTAATCTGCAATAGCTTCATTTAATCCTTTTAATACGATATAGGGATCTTGTATAATTTGAGGCGCAAAGATGCTGTTTTGTAATTGCTTATACAAAAAATTAGCATCGCCACCTGTTATAATCACCTTTAAAGCACTTTCTTTTATATTATTTAAGGCGATAAAGCCTTCAATTTCATTTATAATTCCTTGCAAAACACCATTTTTTATGGCCGATTGCGTGTCCTTACCTTCTGGTATGGCTTCGTTTGCACTCCAATCTATCAAAGGTAATCTCCCTGTGTACTCATGTACAGCTTTAAAACGCATGGCTATCCCGGGGCTTATACTTCCGCCAAAATATTCTTTTTTGCTGGTAAGCAGATCATAAGTAATACAGGTTCCGGCATCAACCACCAGGCAAGCATCGTTTGCGAATAAACTATTTGCGCCTAAAATTCCTGCCCATCTATCCAACCCAAGGGTTATCAGTGTTTCGTATCTATTCGTAACGCCTTTAGTTAGGGTCGCAGAAAACCGGACGTATTGAGTGTGTTTTTTTAGATATTCCTCCAGCGCTCCAATCTCTTGATTTACACTGCTGATGATTGATTTTTTGGGCGAAAACTTGTCGATTAGCTGACCAAGATCTAAAATACCCAGCTTAGCCAACCGTTGATGATGAACGATTTCTTTTCCTGCAAAAACAGCCACCTTCACCGATGAATTACCTATATCAATGCTTAAACTATGCATTTATGTATTTTAACACGAAAATTTGTTTGATATACTACCTATCTCTATCAAGCGAATTACAATCCAAAAAGCATTAATCGCAAAATCCTGCCACAAAGCTATCAATCTTTGTTAAGTTTTGATCTAGTATTTTGTTAAAAAAGGTTAAACGAAAAGAAAGTATTGTATAGATAGGACAAATAAAACAAAGAGGGTTTCGTAAAACCAACGCTTTTTCGCATTGCTGAAATAATAAGCCAGCAATACTGATCCGGGCGGTACGCAGAGCAGAAAATGCCAGATCCGAAAGTTTGGTTTTAAATAGAAACTGGCACCTGCAACAATGAACATAAAAAACAGCAATTGAAATCCTTTCCGTGTGCTGATAAAGCTTCTGAAAAAGTTTTCACGCAGTTGTAAAGACGCCAGAACGATAATAATAGCGACCGGAATTAGCACCAGATAATCGTTATAGTTCACCTGAAAAACAGAAGGAAACTTATTGCCCAAAGGTTTCCAGATCTGGTAAAAAGAGGATAGGTTATCACGCCAGTAATAAAATACAGCAAGAAAGAAAAACACGGTGATAAATCCCACGAGGCCAGCAACCCACTCCCGCCAGTTAAAAGATCTAAAAAGCAAAAGCGCTAAAAAAATCATCAATAACATAGCCATGAACGGAAAATAGATCAGCGTTCCAACGCCAATGATCATTCCGATATCAAAAACTGTGGTAATGGAATTTGCGCTCTTGCCCAATTTTAAAAATTTATCAATCACCCAGATCAATAAGAAATTAGCGATCAACGCAGGACTTAAAATCATGAAGGGCATGAATAAGCTCATCCCGGTGATGTACATTAATGCAGGCAAAAAGCTTGGTTTAGCCAGCAAATTGTGGTTATTGATAACTCTATTAAAAATTAAGGCCTGTGAAAAAACGATTACTGCCGCGAAAAAGATATTGGCTGAAGCCGAAAATGCATTATCTAAATCAATGTTGATCAACAGCCTGGCGAAAGGCTCCAAAAAATCAAAATTCAGCTGACTTGGCGTCTCATAAAAAATGGCAATACGCATCAAAAATGTGTAAGCCAATAGAAACAAGAGGTTAATTGGATTTAACTGTCGAAACTGATTAATCATGCCTTTTTAAAGAGTAGGCAAAGTAAAGATAAAAAGCTGAAAGGACAAAAGGGTAAGGATGAAAGAGCAAGGAGAAAGGAATAATGAGCAAGGAGCAATGAATAAGGAGTAAGGAATAAAGAGCAAGGAGCAAACTTTAGCCCCAGACTAAGGACTTAACACTACGAACTCCATACTAAAAACTACACCCTCGCATATTTTTTCACCATATCATCAATAATCTTTTCCGTTTCATCAGGGAAATCGAATTCATGTTTCTGCGGATTATTAACCCAATCTTTAACAATAGGCAACCAATTTCTTGTGCTTCCCCAGATTACAGGCAAGCCAAATTGCTTGAGTGCATAAGCATTGCATTGTTGCTCAAACTGAAAGCGCATGGGTGCAACCAGTAATTTTTTCTTTAAATAAAGCGCCTCCGCTGGCCCTTCGAAACCCCCACCGGTAAATAAACCTTCGCAGGTAGCCAGGCTTTTGTTAAATTTTTCATTGTTTACGGGCTGTACAGAAACATTTTCGTGAGTGTAAGCTTCTTTATTATGTTTAGAGAAAACCTCCCATTTCACTTGAGGAATTTGTGAAAATAACTGAACCAACCTTTTATCATCAACAGCTGGTAAGTAAACAGTATAATGACCCAAGTTTTCACTTCTCATTGCCCTAATTTCAGCCCTGATTACTGGGGTGTGAATAAAGGTATCGTATCGATCAAAGTGAAATCCGATGTGGTATTTAGTTGGTGCATAACGGCTTAGAATCAACTTTCCCCAATCCAATGTTCTAGGTCGCGGTACTTTCTTTGATTTAAAGGCCGCTTGGTGACTAAGCGATACACAGTCAATTCCCTGCAGTTTACAAGCCCAGGCACTTACAGGCTCAAAGTCGTTCACAATCAGATCATATTCTTTCAGCGGCAATTGCTTCATGTCTTTTCTGAAACGAAAAAGATTCATGCTTAACCAGGTAGCAAAATGATCTACACCACCTTTTTTCCCAAAAATGAAGCTGAAGCCATGTAATTGATATTTCACTGGCTGGCTAAGCTTAACATCTGCCTGTGTACCGCTCACTAAAATATCGAGTTCGCCGTATTTTTGAAGCAATGGAATAATTTCCCTCGCCCGGCTAATGTGACCGTTTCCTGTTCCCTGAATTGCGTAAAGTATTTTCATTTGTGCCCGAATATCTAAAATTATTGAGCAATTTCATACTTAATATGTTGTAAAAGTATGTTTACATCGAGTTTACTTTTTAAATCTTCAGCATCTGATAAGATCCCCTCGTCTAATTCATCTTTGATAAAATCTATATGATTGTATTTAAAAATGGTCCAACTTTGATCTTGATACTCCAAAGCGGTTAAACTTTCTACCCAGTCGCCACTGTTCAAGTAGGTTACCCCGCCATCTTCAGTTGTGATATTCCTTTTTTCTGCCTGATGAATATGTCCACACACCACGTAATTGTATCCTTTCTCGATGGCCAATTCGGCAGCAGTTTGTTCAAAGCTGTTAATAAACTTTACAGCATCTTTAAACTTTGCCTTAATTTTCTTCGAGAAACTCATTTTCTCACGGCCAAAAGCGGTGAGGATCCAGTTCACGAAGCTATTAATCAGAATCAATGTATCATATCCAACGGCGCCCATTTTGGCTAACCATTTAGAATGCTGCATCGTTACATCGAAAACATCTCCATGGAAAAACCAGGCTTTTTTACCGTCGAGCTCTAAAATTAATTTATTCTGGAGGTGAAAGCTGCCCATCTCCATCCCATCAAACTTCCTTAGCATTTCATCGTGATTTCCTGTTAAATAATATACCTGAACCCCTTCAGATACAAACTTCATCAGCTTGCGGATCACCTTCATATGCGATTCGGGCCAATAGCTTTTACTAAACTGCCAGATATCGATGATGTCTCCGTTTAGGATAAGGGTTTTAGGTTTAATACTCTTCAAATATTTGAGAAGCTCTTTGGCATGACAGCCGTAGGTGCCCAAATGTACATCGGAAATTACGACTACATCAATGGTTCTTTTATCCATAACCGGGAAATTTAGGGGAGAAGAATTTATTACCGCCTGAATTAAGCAGTTTAAAAATATTGAAGATTATCCTACCACTCTTCTTCCTCATCAAGTTTAACCTCAAAAGGACTAAAGAAATAAAGTACAATAATTAACAAGCAAACGGCGAAGAATGACTCTAGCATATCATCTGATTTTACATTACAAATGTAAGACACTGTTTATCAACCAAATGTTACGAGACTATTAAATTATTCTTCGAAATGATAAAGGATGTCAAAACCGCAGGTAAAGTTGCATATTGCAACTGCTTTAAGGATAAAAAGGGCTAATCCCTGTGAAAAATAACTTGTCAAAAACACAAAAGTCATCCAATGAACAAAGCCTTGTACTTCTATTCATCAGATGACTTTCTATCTTCTTAGCGCCTGCTTTAAACAGACTTTTAGTTCGGTTAATCGAATTATAAGCTAATCCGTTAACCTTTAACTATCTTCTTTTTCTTCTTGTTTTCTGAGTAAAACCCGAAGCCCAAACCAGCAAGCAATAAAATTGAACCTGCCAATGAAATATTTTCTCCTACATAATAAGAGGTTGGGTGAAAGATAAATTCCAATTTATGATTCCCACCTTCAAGTTGTGCAGCTCGAAGAATGTAATCTGCCCTGAAATAAGGCTTCTCAACCCCGTCGATATACATTTTCCAACCTTTGTTGTAGTAGATCTCAGAGAAAACAGCAATCACATCTTTCGCTGAAGAGTATTCATAAGTTAAATGATCAGGTGTATAATTGGTCAATTTAATAAACCCTTCTACACCTGTACCCAAACGTTTGGTATCGATTAATGATTTATACTGCTCATCAACAATTGCTTCTTTTTTCGCGTCAAAGCTGCTGATGGCTTTCATCTCTTCATCGGCATTTTTAGCATATTGAACACTTTGTACAAACCAAGCATTACCCGCAGCAGTAGCGTTACGCTGCATCTTATACGATCCGTTTTGCGGATCTTGGGTGATGATGTATTTGGTATTTAACATATCCAAAACATCTTGATTGATGCTTTTTGTTAACTGATGATCAACCAGCTCCTGGAAACGTTTTAACCTGGCTGAGTGGAATCCCCCAACCGTTTTATGAAAAAACGATGTTTCAGCACTTTTAAATGGATCGCCCAGCGATAAATCAAAAACCCTGAAGTTTGGATCCTTATCAGCAGAAATAAAGTTGTCTACATCACGTGGTTGATAATGATTTTCGAGATCTGATTTTGCAACAAAGTTTTGATTGTTTAAGTAGCGGCGATCAACCTGCCATAAATCAACCAGGATAACTACTGCCAACAAGCCAAACGCCAGTTGCATGTTCATTTTTTTGGTGATAAATGCCCAGGTTAAGCCAAAGCCGATAGCGATGAAAAGCAAAGTACGTAAAGCATCAGCACGAGCCAGGCTCACGCGGTCCTCTTTTACCGCTGCCAAAATTTGAGCAGTAAGTGAAGTATTATTTTGTGTGATTTGATTTAACCAGGTTGTTAATTGTGCTTGGGTTGAACTGGTGAAGCTGAAAAATACAGTCGGGGCTATTGCAACCAAAAGCGCAAAACCACCGGTAATACCTGCAGACCAGGTGAGGCGCTGAACCAGATATTTTTGATCGTACTTTCCATCCTGTGCTTCTTTAATGGCTAGTATGGCCAGTAGCGGAACCAATAAACCTACAACAGCCAAAATAGATTCTACTGCTCTGAATTTATTATAGCCAGGCAGGTAGTCAAAGAAAAGATCTGAAATAAAAGGAAGATTTTGTCCAAAAGAAAGGAACAATAATAGGATACTGGTTCCCAATATCCACCATTTCCAACGGTGTTTTACGACAAACAGGCCAAATACAAAAAGGAAACAAATAATCGCTCCAAAATAATATGGTCCGGAAGTACCTGGTTTATCACCCCAATAATTTGACCCTGCATTTTGAGCTATCGCATTTAATGCTTTTTCTGTATCCTGACCATATATTGGACCTAAAACATTTGATACTGTTCCATCTTGCAAGATCTTGATAAATTTACCGTCAGGATTTAATTGTCCTCCACTGGCACCCCCATATAAATTAGGGATTAAAAAGGTGAAACTCTCGCCTACACCCTGGCTCCATTGATAAGCATATTCTTTATCTAAACCGTTTGCAGGCTCCGATTTATCAGTCGTTAAATTTGATTTTCCACGAATGGTTTCTTTGCCATATTCATAAGTCGTCCAAAGTGTACCTGCGTTAACCATAACTGCTAAGATAATTCCCGCAGCTGCCCAGCCAATTGATTTACCAAAGGTGGCCAATTGGCTGGCTTTGTAGGCGTGATATAATTCAATACAAGCCAAAATAAACAAGGCTATAAAAAGATAATACGTCATTTGGATATGGTTGGAACGGATTTCCAAAGCCATAAATAGCGCCAATAAACTCGCCCCAACTAAATATCTTCCTCTTAAAACCAGGATGATTGAAGCTAAAATTGGTGCAAAGAAACCTATGGCCAATGCTTTATTACTGTGCCCGGCGGCAATAATGATAAAGTTATAGGAAGTAAACGCAAATGCAATCGCTCCTGCTGCAGCAAGCCAGGGATTAATTTTGAGTACGCAAAACAGTAAATAAGCGCCCAGCAAATATAAAAGCACTGTACCAACAGGATCAGGAAATACACCTTTAATTACATCGATACCGTAAGTGGTAATATTTAATGGATATTGTACCCATATTTGATAAGCTGGCATCCCTCCAAACATCTGGTTAGTCCAAAGCGGACCTTTTCCAGTTGCAGCCTTCACATCCATAATTTCTTTCTGCATGGCTTTTGCCTGCAAAACATCGCCTTGTTGTGGCGCTTTTCCCTGCAAAACAGGACTGAAGTAGGCAAAGGTAATGACTACAAAAAATGCAATAATGGCGAGGTGGATGCCATTTTTATTAAACCAGTTATTCATTAAGGTTTGTTTAAGTTTAAACGAACGTCAAAAATAAAAATTTGGGCGGGATAAAAAAGGAATTAATTAAATGTGAGTGGAATAAAAATTTAGTTTTGTATAATCAATTTACATTTCAACCCTTTTATTATGAGAAAGTTTGTGATTACAGTGCTGATTCTATTGGCTTCGTTTTCAGGTTTTACACAAATTGTCAGTCTTAATCAAAAGGAGATATCGACTTTGAAGTTGGAAAATTCATCAACGGAGAAGAATAAAAAGCTTTACCGTAGTTTTGAAAAACTGGTTTCTTCTTTTCTCCTGGAACAACCAAATCCGATTGATACGATCAGGACTGAAGGTCTATTAAAAGGAAATCCAAAAAAGGTAAAAACTCAGCAGGCATTGGCCGATATGAATAAAATGTATACGCTTGCGCTACAATATCGGCTTAATGGAAATAAACAATATTTAGACAAATCTTTGTCCTTCTTAATCGCATGGGCAAAAATTAACCAGCCAAATGGTAACCCGATAGATGATACCAATTTGGATAAAGCGGTTGAAGCCTATGATCTCATTAAAGATTTTATTGGTGGTAAAGACAAGGCATTGATCGAAAAATGGCTAAAGGAAACCGCCTTGGCAGAGATTAACAGCAAGCGAATGCAATCCGGCAGAGGCACCGCCATAAACAACTGGAATGCACACCGATTAAAGGTTGTTGGGGAAATTGGCTACACGCTAAACGACAAGGCATTGATCGATTGGACAATTGAAAAATTAAAGCAGCATATCAATATCAATTTGTATGCTGACGGTACCAGTTTAGATTTCAAAGAACGTGATGCTATGCACTATCATATTTATGACCTGGAACCGATGCTGGAGCTTGCCATTATGATTGATCGGGCAAAAGGCGAAAATTTTTACACCTATCAATCTGGCGCCGGCTCTTCGATACAAAAAAGTGTTGCTTGGTTAATTCCGTATATGAAAGGCGAAAAGCAGCATGAGGAATATGTGCATACAACGGTTAAGTTTGATCGCGACAGAGCGAAAAACAATGAACCCGGCTTTGCCCCCGGAACTATGTTTGAGCCAAAGCTCGCCTTGCCCGTTTTACGCCTTTCTGTTTACTTTGATCGAGGCCAAATCGATTTGCTAAATACCTTAGAGGAGAATGCTGGTTTCCAGCAATTGATAGACCAGGTTAAAAGAGATTCCAAATAACAACTTTCAAAAAAAATAAACTTTCAATAATTTTTGAAACTTTAAAAATGTTGTTATATTTGTTTATGGAATTAGCAGCAGCAAAACTAAAATTCATTGAAGCATGGGGTAAGTTGGGATCGGAATGGGGCGTTAACCGTACAATGGCTCAGGTGCATGCCTTATTATTAATTTCTCCTGAAGCATTAACTACCGAAGAGATTATGGAAACTTTGAGTATCTCCAGGGGAAATGCGAATATGACTTTGAGAGATTTAATTGGATGGGGATTGATTGAAAAGCAGCATAAAGCCGGCGAAAGAAAGGAATACTTTTTTGCAGATAAAGATGTTTGGAACATTGCCAGGCAAGTAGCCAAGGAGAGAAAAAAGAGAGAGTTGGAGCCGGTATTGAAAGTATTAAACGAGCTTTCTTCTGTTCAGGGCGATGATAAAGATCCGGAATACAAAACGTTTAAAAAATCGATCACCGATATTAATAAGCTTGCTGGAAATGTAGATAAAACACTGGAAACCATGCTAAAAGCTGAAGAAAGTTGGTTCTGGGGATCTGTTTTAAAGGTTTTTAAATAGCCCCAACTCCAACCCTCCCAGAAGTGGAGGAGTTTAAAGCCTAAGCGGCTTTATTTTTTAACCCAATCTTTCATTTTTTACTGAAAGTTTAAAATATAGAAACGATGAAAACGCTAAACAACCACGTCATTTTATTTGATGAAGAATGTCCAATGTGCCACTTTTATACCAAGGGATTTGTAAAAGCTGGCATGTTGGATTTAAACGGAAGAGCAGCCTACCAGCATACGCCGGCACATCTTTGTCCGCTGGTTGACAGGCAACGGGCGGCTAATGAAATTGCATTAGTTAATACGGAAAATGGCGAAGTAACTTATGGTATAAAAAGTTTGTTTAAAATCATTGGTCATGCCATGCCGGTATTTAAGCCGCTATTTGCATTTGGGCCATTCCTTTTCATTATGGCTAAGTTTTACGCTTTCGTTTCCTACAACAGAAAAATTATTATTCCTGCAAATACCAAAGCCGATAGTGTTCAACCTACTTTTAAAATTCACTATCGTATTGCCTACCTCCTGTTTACCTGGTTTTTAACGGCATACATTTTAACGGCTTACGCCCATTTATTAAGCGATTATGTTCCACTGGGAAGTGCTTATCGGGAGTATTTTATTTGTGGCGGACAAATATTTTTTCAAGGTTTAATTATTAGTTTTTACCGCAAAGAGAAGCTTTGGGATTATTTAGGCAATATGATGACGATTTCTTTTGCTGGCTCACTTCTCTTGACCGTAGGTTTGCTGGTTCATCAGCTTTTTAATATCCATCCCGCACTTTATGTTTTATACTTTTTAGTTGTAGCCGGCCTAATGTTTCTAGAACATATTCGAAGAAGTAACATTTTGAAACTGGGTTTGGTAATGAGTATTACCTGGGCAGTTTATCGTCTAATTATTTTAGGTTTAATTTTTAACTTTTAGCAGTCATGATTTACAATAAAATAGTGTTAGCTGGTGGAAATGGGTATTTGGGTGGCTTGTTAGCCAAGCACTTTAGTGGCTTAGCAAACGAAGTAATCATTTTGAGTAGAAAGGAAAAAGCGCAAAATGGAAATGTAAGAACAATTTTATGGAATGGGAAAACGGAAGGTAATTGGACCGAAGCTATTGACAGCGCTGATTTATTGGTAAACCTGTGCGGCAAAAACGTAAACTGTAGGTATACCAAACAAAATCAGCAGGAAATAATAGATTCAAGGGTTATTCCTACTCGCCTGTTAAATACTGTGATACAGACTTTGCTCAATCCGCCTAAGCTTTGGATTAATATTACTTCCGCTACTATTTATCGCCATGCCGAAGATCGCCCACAAGATGAATATACGGGAGAAATTGGCTACGGCTTTTCTATTGATGTATGCAAAGCCTGGGAAAGTTGTTTTTTCGAGACAGAAACGCCTGGAACGAGAAAAATAGCGCTAAGAATGGGAATTGTATTGGGCCGCAGCGATGGCGCATTTCCAAGATTGCTTAACCTGGTAAAATTTGGTTTAGGTGGCAAACAAGGTGATGGCAATCAGTTTGTGAATTGGGTACATGAACAAGATGCGATTCACAGCATTCAATGGTTACTAGAAAACGAAGCCATTAGCGGTGTAGTAAATTGTACTTCTCCAGATGCCGTGACCAATAACACGCTCATGAAAACCATTAGAAAAACCTACGGAATTCCGTTTGGTTTACCCACGCCAGCCTGGTTGCTTAGTATTGGTGCGGCAATTATTGGTACCGAAACCGAATTAATTTTAAAAAGCAGGTGGGTAAAACCAGCTGTATTACTCGATAATGGGTTTGAATTCCAATATGGAAAAATTGAGGAGGCTGTACATGATATTGTGAGTTTGCGAATTTGAGAATCGGATATTAAACTCTGAATAGAGGTTGAACTTTACGAGATTGTCACGAAATGCTTAAGAAGCATTTCTCGCAATTGCGAGGCACGAAGCAAACTTACAATTATGGTTTTGTATTCTATCGCACTGGGATTGCTTCGTGCCTCGCAATGACGTGGAGGCGAGAGATTAACCCGCGGATTAAAATGATTTACGCAGATAAGATAGCGATCTGCGTAAATCTCCGCAATCAGCGGGAAAGGAATTAAGCGAAAATTGGTTATAGTTTAAGGCGGTCGTCATTGCCTGTCTGCGGAAGGCAGGCGAGGTACGAAGCAATCTCATTCTTGGTTTGTGCTATCAAATGAGATTGCTTCTCCCGATAAAATCGGAATCGCAATGACGAAAAACAAAGACATCAATGGTAGATTGCCACGAAATGATGAAAAATCATTCCTCGTCGACCAACAGTTGTGGATACCTATCTTATCTTTCGAAGGAAGTCATCGTTGTAGCTAAAGCAAAAAAAAGTCCCGATTTTCATCAGGACTTGAATTCTATTTAACTTCTTCGTAATCTACAAAGTCGCCGAGTTTATCCGTTTTACTTTGATCGGGTTTAGGCGGCATATAATCTATAGATATTGCGCCTTCCGGTTTCGATCTTCGTTGTTGCTGCTGCCCCTGTCCGCTTGCTTGTTGTTGCATTTTGCTGGCCAGGTTATTAAACAGCATCGGCAATATCAATCGAATCAACATTCTGATGATCCAAAGAACTAATATTGCGATGAATATAAATTTAATAAATGCCATTCTTTAATTTACTGTTGTTACAAATATAGACGTACCAAAATTTATTTTGTTACGTCTCAATTCTTTAATTGCATTCCCATTACAAACCTAAAAGGCGAAAATATGAAAGAAAGTTTTATTCTTCTACAATTTCTGCCACTCTCCCAACCTGCCCATCTTCCAACTTTACTTTGATTCCACGTGAGTGAAAAGCCGCTGAGGTAAGTAGCGCTTGAACCACCCCATAAGTAATATTTCCTGAGCGCTGATCCTTTTTTAAGATGATGCCAACTTCTAAACCTGGGTAAATATCTTTTCTGTTCTGACCGTTCATTTGCTTCAAAATTCTGAATAAATTTCGATTTTTAGCAATATGGAAGTAAAAACGTTACTTAGCAAACTTTTCGTTATACATTTTTTCCAGGGCAAACATTTCATCACGCAATTTTGCAGCCTGTAAAAAGTCCATATCTTTTGCGGCTTTCTGCATGTCCTTTTTGGTATTATCTATCGCTTTTTGCAACTCAGCTTTACCCATATATTGTACAATTGGATCAGCAGCAATGCTAATTTCTGCATTTTCTACATAAGCTCTTGCTTTATTATCACTGGCTTTCTGAGAGAAATCAAGTACTGAAGTCTGCTCTAAAATCGCTTCGCGAGATTTACCAACTGTTTTAGGGGTAATGCCATGCTCGAGATTGTAAGCAATTTGTATATCGCGACGACGGTTGGTTTCAGAAATTGTCTTTTCCATGCTCTCGGTGATTCCGTCTGCATACATAATTACCCTGCCCCGATCGTTACGGGCGGCACGTCCAATGGTTTGAATGAGTGATTTCTCTGACCGTAAAAAGCCTTCTTTATCAGCATCCAAAATGGCTACCAAAGTTACCTCTGGTAAATCCAGTCCCTCACGCAGCAAGTTAATACCCACTAAAACATCGAATTCCCCTAAACGTAAACCACGAAGAATTTCTACCCTTTCTAAAGTTTTTATCTCCGAGTGGATGTATCTTGTTTTAATGTTTAAACGATCCAGATATTTGGTCAATTCTTCGGCCATGCGTTTGGTTAAAGTTGTTACCAAAATACGTCCGCCATCTTTTATGGTTAAATCGATTTCATCCAGCAAATCATCTACCTGATTAATTGCAGGCCTGATTTCGATTACCGGATCAAGTAAACCCGTCGGACGAATCACTTGCTCTACCACCACACCTTCCGATTTCTCCAGTTCATATTCGGCAGGCGTTGCGCTTACATATATGGTTTGCGGTGCCAAAGCCTCAAACTCGTTAAAATTTAGCGGTCTGTTATCCAGCGCAGCTGGCAAACGAAATCCATACTCTACGAGTGATAGTTTTCGTGACCTATCGCCACCATACATGGCCCTGATCTGCGGCACCGTAACGTGGCTTTCGTCAATCACCATCAGATAATCATCTGGAAAATAATCTAACAAACAGAAAGGACGCATACCAGGCTGGCGACCATCGAAGAAACGTGAATAATTTTCAATTCCTGAGCAATAACCCAACTCCTTCATCATTTCGATATCGAAGTTAGTGCGTTCTTCCAATCTTTTTGCTTCCAATAAATGCCTGTCGGCGATCAACTGGTTTTTGCGGATTTCCAGTTCTTCCTGAATTCCCCAGATCGATTGATTAAACCGATCTTTTGGGGTAACAAAGAGGTTGGCCGGGTAAATGGCCATATCTTCCAACTTTTCCAATGTTTTACCCGATACCGGATCGATGGCAGAAAGTTCTTCAATATCATCGCCGAAAAAAGAAATGCGATAGGCATGATCTAAATATGCCGGGTAAATATCTACGGTATCACCCTTAACCCTAAAAGTTCCCCGTTTAAACTCAGTTGTGGTGCGAGAGTATAAGATTTCTACCAAACTATGTAAAAAAGCATTTCTAGAAATCCTTAAACCTACGCCAAATCGGAAAACCATCCGGGAAAAATCTTCAGGATTTCCCATACCGTAAATGCAGGAGATGGAGGAAACCACAATAATATCTCTTCGACCGCTCATTAAAGACGATGTGGTGCGCAAACGGAGTTTTTCAATCTCCTCGTTAATGCTTAAATCTTTTTCAATATAGGTATTGCTCGAAGCTATAAAAGCCTCTGGCTGATAGTAATCGTAATAGGAAACGAAGTAATTAACCGAATTCTCAGGAAAGAAATTCTTGAACTCGCCATAAAGCTGAGCGGCCAAAGTTTTGTTATGACTTAAAATTAGCGTGGGCTTCTGGGTTTGCTCAATTACGTTGGCTATGGTAAATGTTTTTCCAGAGCCTGTAACACCCAATAATGTTTGATAATGTTCGTTGGCGTTTACACCATCAACCAATTGCTTAATTGCATTTGGCTGATCTCCGGTAGGTTTATATTCTGAAGTAATATTGAATTCCATTGTTAACCAAATTTAGTCAAAATTGATGTGATAAGCAATTTTGATGAGCTCTCTTCCTCGTGTAAAACCTTAAAACAGTTAGGGGGATTCGGAATTACAGGATAAACAAGAAACAGGCAGAAAAGTTAGAAATAGTTGGAATAAAATGAAGAGATTCCAACCGAAGTTCAAAACGATTTAAAACCGTTGGTTTTTTATTTCATAATTTCCTAATCCTATCTCATTGACTTTAAATTAGCATCAACCTAGTAAATCTAAAGTTGAACTTTTGATTTACTAAGTAAAAAAAATCCTCGCTGAAATTATTCAACGAGGATTTCTAATCAAACAGTAAAATATCTATTTACTTCCTGCCACTTTCATTGGGTTTGAGCCAACCGACTGGCCTCTAACCGCGGTTGCAGCTTTCATTTTAAATGCTCTGAATTTACTTTCTTTTGCTTTGCCGCCCCAAGTGTTATTACTTGTATCAATATCAGCTGTTTCACGTAATGGATCAACTAAAATTGAAGCTACTTCTTTATCCTTAACATAAAACTTAGATGTTTTCAACTCATTGTGCCTCCAGATTTGTGCAGGGATACGATCAATTTCCTTGCTTCCATCTTTATACGCGAATTCTACAATAATTGGCATAACCAAACCGCCCTTATTACTAAAACTCAGCTCGTACAAAAATTTATTCGCATACTTGGCCTGGTCTCCTTCCGGGACAACTTCGTAAGGCATTGCCGTTTCTTGTTTTGTTGTAGCAGTGGTATCAACGGTAACCATACCTCTATCATACTTATAATAGAAATCTTGTGCGCCTGTATTTTTATCAACGTAGAAATTAATTTTCTTATCCTCACGGTTTCTGATTTTCGAAATATCTTCGAAAGCATTTAAAGCAGGCTTGTCCACTTTAACCATTCTAGATCTTGCCGCCGGCACCTCTTTCGGAAAATCAGCTTTGGCAAATTTCACGCTATCCAAAGAGATATCACAAGGATCTGTTCCATAAAACCAACCTCTCCAAAACCAGTCTAAATCTTCGCCGCTGGCATCTTCCATGGTACGAAACAAATCAGCAGGTTCAGGATGTTTAAATGCCCACCTTCTCGAATATTCTTTGAAAGCATAGTCAAATAATTCCCTTCCCATAATGGTTTCGCGAAGGATATTTAAACCTGTAGCCGGCTTTGAGTAAGCATTCGGACCAAAGCGAACAATATTTTCAGAGTTAGTCATGATTGGCTCGAGCTCATCCTTCGGCAATTTCATATAATCAACAATGGTATAAGCCGGGCCTTTCTTGCTCGGAAATTTATTGTCCCAAAGTTCTTCCGTTAAGTATTCAACAAATGAATTTAAACCCTCATCCATCCAGGTCCACTGGCGCTCATCACTGTTTACAATCATTGGGAAAAAGTTATGCCCAACCTCGTGAATAATTACGCCCAACATTCCGTTTTTGGTGCTTTCGCTGTACGTTCCGTCTGCATCGGTACGGCCGTAGTTGAAACATATCATTGGATATTCCATTCCGTTGGCGGCTTCAATACTTTGTGCTACCGGGTAAGGATATGGGATGGTAAAATCAGAATAAGTTTTAATGGTGTGCGCTACCGCTCTTGTAGAGAATTTGCTGTATAAATTGTAAGCTTCCTTACCATAAAAACTCATACACATTACGGTGTTGTTGTTAGCCTCAATTTTTTGTGGCATAGCATCCCAAACAAATTTCCTGGAAGAAGTCCATGCGAAATCACGAACGTTGTTGGCATTAAATACCCAGGTTTTTTTAGCAGTAGATTTTTTACCCTCAGCAGCTTTTGCTTCGGCTAAGGTCTGGATTTCTACCGGAGCTGTAGCTGTTTTTGCGGTGTTGTATCTGCTCAACTGGGTTGGTGTTAACACTGCGCTGTAGTTGATACATTCACCAGTTGATCCAACCAGGTGATCAGCTGGAACGGTCATTTGAACTTTAAAGTCGCCGAAAGTTAAGGCAAACTCACCTCTGCCTGTAAACTGGTGGTTTTGCCAACCCTGAAAATCGCTGTACACACATAAACGGGGATACCACTGCGTCATGGTGAAAAGATAATTCCCATCTGCAGGGAAAAACTCATATCCACCTCTGCCGCCAACGCTCATCCTGTCAGTAATTTTGTAATTCCAATTGATATTGAAAATATACTTCTGTCCGGTTTTTAAAGCTACGGGCAAATCAACCCTCATCATGGTTTTATTCACCGTGTATTTTAAACTCTTGCCTGTTGCATCTGTCAGTTTGGTAATGTTGATCCCGTTGCCATTATCGCCTTTGGCACTCAATTGATCAAGTGTTTGCGTAGTTCCGCCGGCAGGCATTTTCGTTGCATCCTGGTAATTTGCACTTTTAGAAGTACTGTGTTCATTTTCATCCAGTTGCAACCAAATGTAAGTTAAAGGATCAGGAGAATTATTGGTATAGGTAATAGTTTCAGAACCTGTCAACATCAGGTTTTTTTCATCCAATTCGCACTTAATGTTATAGTCCGCTCGTTGTTGCCAATACTTTACGCCTGGCGCACCACTTGCTGTACGCTGCTCATTTGGGGTAGGCAAAATAGTACCCAACTGCTCAAATTTATTTCCATGGTTGCTACCAGGATTGTTCTGAATGTTTTGAGCCGTAGCCATGCTACCAGAAATAAGAAGCAGGCCAGTTAATGTAAACAATTTATTCATGATGTTTTCTAATGCTAAAAGGGTATTCTTTCTAAAGCCATTTTTAAAGCCAGGCTAAATACGGCTGCCGATATAAACAAAACCCAGCTAAAGCGCCTAATTCTGGTGTAATTAAAAATAATAAACGTAATTAATAAAATGATTAAAACCATAAAAACCTGCCCTGCTTCTAAACCAACATTAAAGCCGAACAAACCCCAGCCTATATTCTGGTCTTTCGCAAGCATCATTCTAATAGAGTTTGCAAAACCCATCCCGTGTACCAATCCAAAACCAAGCGCCAAAAAATAATTTATCTTGATCGATTTTAAGGAAAAATTCTTTCTAAATAGATTACTCACTGCAGTAATGACAATAGTGCAGGGAATTAAAAACTCTACCCATTTGCTATCAAAACGAATAATATCGAGCACACTCAAAAGTAAAGTTAGCGAATGCCCTACTGTAAATGCAGTTACCAAAATCAATACTTGCTTTAGGTTAGTGTAGCTGTAAATTGCAACCAGGGCCAATATAAACAGCTGGTGATCCAAAGCATCGGCACTGATGATATGGCTCCAACCTAACTTAAAGTAGAAAATAAAATCTTGTAACGGCATGAATAATTCGATAACTAACGGGATGTGATAGTTTTAAAGCTTAAAATTAAGTTAATAATTCTGAAAAGTTAACATTTTCGCAAAACAACAGATAAGTTTACCTAAAATGTTACTGACATAGGGGTTGATAGAGGAACATATATTCCTTTTGATCAAAATTTCGAATCGAGAGAAACAAGTCTCTCTATTGAATCACAACATCGTAGCGATAATTTCGTAAATTCGCATTTCATCGGTTCAATCATGAGTAAGATAAAATTCTTTTTTGCCATTCTGATATGCGGTTACGTTTGCCTTGCATTTAATGTGAAACATCCATTACATGTAAGCACAACTGAGTTAAACTACAATCAGCAAGAAAAAACGATTGAGGTAAGCTGCAGAATTTTTACTGATGATTTTGAATCGATACTGGCCAAAAACTACAAGCAAAAAATAGACTTAACTAATCCTGCAATTAAAGGTAAAATGGATGAGGTGATTAAAAAATATATCATTTCCCATTTACAAATTAAGGCGAACGGAAAGCAGATTAACATGCAATATGTAGGTTTTGAGATCGATCATGAAGCCACCAATATTTATCTGGAAGTTGAAAAAGTTAACAGTTTTAAATCAGCAGAAGTTACCAATATTATCTTATACGATTTGTTTGATGATCAGATGAGTATCGTTCATATTGTGAAAGGCAAAATCAGAAAAAGTACCAAGATTTTGTATCCAGACAAAAAGTTTACGGCAAACTTTTAAGTGTCATTTTTGTATTAAATATTAAATTACTGTTAAAATAACACTATTTTTAGTATCCCGTTAACATCAAAATCATACCTGCGGGAAGAATTATTTATAATCTTAATTTATACACGGCACTGTTAAAATAAGTTATGCATTTAATCATCTTCTCATCTGTTTTAACACCCCGGATAAAGTACATTTTCAATTTTATCTTTAAGGAAATACTCAGAGCCGAAATAGAATTCACCGGAAACAGCCAATATTTTTTACAGAGCCAGCACGTTAAAATTAGCTATGGAGAACAACCATTCGGAGACGAGATTTTTTTTAAAAGCACTGCCATTCTCTTCTCCAACAAGGTTAATGAACTAAATATCAAAACTACTCCTTTTGGCGAATACCAGGTGCCATTTCCGGTAGAAAGTTCTGCACTTCCTTTTGATGTTTTCGCTGCATCTTTTTTTATTGTAACGAGATATGAGGAATATTTGCATCAGCAAAAAAACGATGAGGAATTTAAGGCCATAAGTAGCTACCAATATAAATGGAAGGTTTTAGACCGACCCATTATCGATGAATGGGCACTGCTGATTAAAAATATTATCCGCAAAAAGCACCCCACTGTAAATTTCGCAGATAAAAATTTTAGCAGTCAGCCTTGTATTAACTTTAGTATTACACCAAATGCTCCTGAGGGTTTTTTAAGGAAGACACGATTTATATTTAGCACTTTATTCAGCAAAGAAAACAGTTATTTAAGTTCAAAATTTGATCAACTAACCGGCTTTGGCATTAACAATGAAACGGCCTTAACTGCACTTGAAACGATAATTGAAAAGCAAAAAATCAAGCCCGTATTTTTTATAAATTTTCCAAAAGTAGCAATTGAATACATTCAGGAGAATGGAGTCTCCCAAATGCTAACTAACAAAAGCGTTGGCTTATTACGACCTTGCGCAAGTGATAAGGAAAAAATAAATGAAATTAAAGACGGCATATTCAAGCTAAAAAAGATTTTACCTAATCAAATCAATTTAAGCAGTCAACAATTAGAAACCTTAAAATTCCCGATTTGCTACCTTAACCTATTGAACTCCGGCATTACTACAGATTACTCTATGGGTTATCCAGAAGTTTCGGGTTTTAGGGCCGGAACTTGTACACCATTTAACTGGTACGATTTGCAGCTGGAAAAGGTGACAGCACTATTGGTTAAGTCTTATTGCCTAAATGACTCGGTTCTACAAAATATGAGCTTGGATGATATTAAAAAAACGCTAAAAGACTATATCGATGGCGTAAAATTTGTTAATGGCCAGTTTTTAAGCAACTGGGAATTACGTAGTATCTCCAACCATTTGAAATATAAAAAACTGCAGGCTGCTTTTAATGAGATGAACAGCTAGGCAGGTCACAAATTCTTTGTTTTTATCAAAATTAGTCGGTCAATATTTAGCCTGTTTCTCTCTTTATCGTTTTTGAAATGAAGCGTTACCGTATTTTGAAATTCACTGATTTCTACATCGCATAAAAACATTTTCTTTTTGGTTTCTTTTTGACTGCTGTAAAAGGAAATGGGTTGGCTCACCTGTGTTTGCCGTTGCCAGAAAGTAATTTCTGCACCATCGGGTGCAGTTTCAACATCGGCAAAAAGTTTATATTTCCCGTTGGGAATTTCCTGTAAATCTATTCTGATTTGTGCCCCTGTGGTAGAAATAAAATTGTTTCCATTGATAGTGGCTTGCCCGTTAAAACTAACATTCATCAATTGTGGATACACCATCATGGTATCCGGAAGGTAAACCAAAGTGTTTTCATTTATAGGTTTAGCTGATGTGGAGATGGCTTTATCGGCATAATAAAATGCTACGGATGTATAGTCGACAGGTTTATTATTTTGCTCCGGACCATGTTCAATGGTATGGAGAATACTTTTTTCGAAGGGCATTTTATCTGTTAAAAACAGGCGGTAGCCCCCGGTTCGGCTGAAGGGCAAGGAATAATCCAGCGAACCATGTAGAGGCAGGCTCATTTTCCGGTCCCACCGATCGAGCAAAGCATACCAACCTCCATTAAAATAATCTTCAGAACCAGTTCCATGCATGGTCATTTTCCCATCAATTGAAGTGTAGTCATCTCCTTCAAAAAATAGCGTCATCCCTGGATTTAAACCTTGCGCCTGCAAAATAGTGCCTACATATTGCCCTCTACCCTCTCCCTGCAAAAAAACATGTGGCTTACCCATTGCTGCATTTTTATCGTGGTTCCAATAAGTGTAAAATTTCCCTTCCGTATTTGAGTTCCGTGGCAGGGGTAAATAATACCATTTTGCTTTAATTCTTAGCGGCTCTGCCTTTTCAGCCGATGTGGCTTTTCGGTACATTAATTCCACCTTCGCATTTTTATCAAAGGGCATTGGAAAATAATTGTAGTTGATGTTGTTGGCGGTCCCTGCTAACAGACTTTGCATGGATACCCGACCAAAAGCATAGCCAAAAAAGTCGGCCAGCGGCATGTAAACGGCAGGCTGGCTTTCATTATCCCAGGTAATTTTAATATCGATAAGTTTGCTTAATCCTTCAAATAGAAGGGCATTTTCCATTTCAAAACCAACAAAGCGACCGGGCTTATCTACACTTAATAAGGTAACGCTTTCACCGGGATTAAGGATTTTATCGACTGCAAATGCTTCGGCGTTTTTTACCGAAAGATTTTGTCCCTTGATATCTGCCCAAGTTGTAGAAATTTTCTCCAAAGCTGTTTTCTCATCAGCAGATAAAGCTGGATTAAATGTTTTTACAGTAGCTGACTTGCCAAAATTGCGATATTGAATTTGGTAAAACTCAAGTTTCTTACCTCTAAAAACTACCTTACATCCATTTTTGTAGGGGATTGGGAAGTAGCAAAAATAACCTCCAATCTGGTTGCCACACAGGGGAAGATTGAAGGGCGAAACTTTGCCAGAAAACAGGTCTGCAAAACGGATGGAATAAGAAGGCTTTTTACTTCCGTCAAAATAAAAATCGAGTGTATCATTGGTGGGCGTTGGTGTCCAAATCCGATTGATGACCCCAGCCCCCTTATCTTCGAAAATAACCGAGCTTCCATCTGCATTTTTTCTAATAAAGGAATACTTCCCGCTAAAACCATCATCGTTATTCCCTGTTGTATCATAAGATGAAAATTGCTTGACCACCGCATCGGTATATTTTGGCAAATCAGAAAGATTAATCATCGCTCCGAGCTCAGATTGAATGCTGATGATTTTGCGCTGAGCAAAAACATGCACGGAAGATAGAACTATAAAAGTAAGGGTAAAGATTTTACGAAGCTTAGCTAAATTCATAAACTGAGGTTAAGAAAATACTTGGTTATCGCCTAACTAATACGTTTTAGTGATGCGATGAGTAAATTAAAAATTATTCTCTGGCTAAGCAATATAAAATGCCATTTTGATTAATTAGCCATAAAGATGTTACCCATTTACCAATCAAAAACAATAAATTAGCCATACCCTTACCCAAAACCTGCAAAATGACAACTTTCGATTTAAGCAAGACAAAATCCATAGCAAACACGTTCATCGCCGAGCTTCGTGATGAAAACATTCAAAAAGATTCGATGCGTTTTAGAAAAAACCTCGAACGTATTGGAGAGTTCTTCGCCTATGAAATTAGTAAATCGATGAAATATGTTACTAAAGATGTTACTACGCCTTTAGGGGTTT
This sequence comes from Pedobacter sp. AC163, assembly GCF_979258665.1. NCBI lineage: Bacteria > Pseudomonadati > Bacteroidota > Sphingobacteriia > Sphingobacteriales > Sphingobacteriaceae > Pedobacter > Pedobacter sp. AC163. The sequence continues at coordinate 2,816,399 of NZ_OZ409872.1, forward strand.
CGCAATGCGAAGTTTTGGAGCAACAACCTGTTCTGGCTACCATTTTAAGAGCGGGCTTACCCTTGCAGCAAGGACTATTGAACACCTTTGATAAATCGGAATGTTGCTTCATTTCCGCTTATAGAAAAGTTAAAAAAAGCGGCGACTTCGTGATCCAAATGGATTACATCTCTACTCCGGATTTGGATGGTAAAATATTAATTATGGCCGACCCGATGTTAGCCACCGGACAAAGCATGGTGATGTGCTGCAAAGAATTAATGAATAGATATCGTATTGCCGAGCTGCACATTGTAGCCGCTATTGCCAGTACCGAAGGCGTAACTCACGTAAAAGCCAACCTCCCAAAGGCTAAACTTTGGCTGGGAGCCATTGATGAGGAGATGACCAGCAAATCTTACATTGTTCCAGGCCTAGGCGATGCCGGAGATTTGGCTTATGGAGAGAAAGTGTAATCAAGATTACAAGGATTTAAGGATAAAGCAGGATGTAGCAAGAAAATAAACAGGGCTAAAAAACATGAACATTCTTTTTGTTTGCAGTAGAAATAAGTGGCGTAGTGCAACTGCGGAGACAATTTTTAAAAACCACAGTCAACACCAGATTCGCTCTGCAGGCACTGCGCCATCTGCCAGAATCAAATTAAACTCAGGCCATATATTATGGGCAGATCTCATCTTCGTAATGGAAAAAAAACATAAACAAAGAATAGCTGAAAAGTTTAATGATGAGATTGTAAATAAGCGGATTATCATTCTGGACATTCCAGATGATTATCAATACATGGATGAGAGTTTAATTGAAGAATTACAAACTAAAACGAAAGACTATCTATTATTAACATAGATGATCTACTTTTGTAAAAACATTTTAATGAAGAAACACATCTTTTTCGACCTCGATCATACCATCTGGGATTTTGATCGGAATGCCGAAGAAACCTTGAACGAACTTTATCATACCCATAAATTAAAGGAACTTGGCCTACTATCATGCTCCGATTTCATTTTAAAATATACGGAGAACAACCATCAGCTTTGGGCAGATTATCACCTTGGAAAAATTACCAAAGAATTTTTACGGGCAGAACGTTTTAGCAAAACCTTTATTCAATTGGGGATTCACCCCGATTCGGTACCGCACCAATTTGAAGATGATTACGTCAGTATTTCTCCAACCAAGACTAATCTTTTTGAGGCTGCTGAAGAAGTTTTGGCTTATCTACAGGAAAAATATTCTTTGCATATTATTTCAAATGGATTTAAGGAAACGACATTGACCAAAATGAATTTATCCAATTTAAATCCTTATTTCGAAAACGTAATTATTTCTGAAGATGTGGGCGTTAATAAACCAAACCCACAAATTTTCGAATATGCACTGGATAAGGCCAAAGCAACAAAGGCAGAGAGCATCATGATTGGCGATAGTTTGGAAGCAGATATATATGGCGCTTTGAATTTTGGTATGGAAGCTATTTTCTTCAATCCGTTAGAAAAGGAAAAACCTGCCGATGTAGCCAAACAAATTACTCATTTGAAAGAATTAATGTTGCTTTTCTAATTGTTATTTTATCTTTATTAAATGACAAGCTCCAAAGTAAATACATCAATACATAAAATTGTGGATGCTTATAAAAGCAAACTAGCACATTATGATGATGAAGTTTTTCAGGTAACCCCACCCATAAATGGTTGGAGTTATAGCGAGGTGTATTCGCATATATTCGATGCCAGCTTATTATCGCTAATCGCTTTAGAGAATAGTGCTCAGGGCAAAGGTGAAAAGGAAGCGACTCATTTTGCAGTTAAGGTTATTTTATTTCTCGGCGCCTTCCCTCCGTCGCAAAAATATAAAGTGCCTAAACGGTTAATAGATCGAGTAAAAAAAATAACGAAAGCCGAAGCTTTAGACTTCATTCTTGAATTTGAGGAATCGCTAAGTAAAATTTACCCTCTGGTTGCAACAGCCGATAGAACGATCAAAACCAAACATCCTCGTTTAGGATATTTAAATGCAAAACAATGGCTTCGTTTTATCGAAATTCATCTCAAGCACCATTTAAAACAGTTGGTTAGAATTGAGGACAGTTTTAAACGATAAAAATATTTGCTCATATTTGATTAAATCCTTGAGTTTTATGAAACACCTATTTTATCTATTCGCCTTGACGATTTTATGTTCGTGCAATAGCGAAAAAAAAGAAGAGAAAAACGCAGTTGTTGCTACTCCCGGTGGGCTGGAAGGATTGCAGAAAGGCACTCATACTGCCACGGCTACAGCGCAGAACACGGGCAAAACATTAATATTTAATCCTAAACATGGCGAGCCAGGCCATACTTGTGCCTTAGCAGAAGGAGCACCATTGAATCAAGCCGCAACGGCTCAAGCTCAACAACCCGTTACGCAAGCACAGCCCGTAGCAGTTAACGTAACAGAAACAGCTACAGACAACAGCAGTGGAAAAAACTTAAATCCTAAACATGGGGAACCAGGGCACAGATGCGATATTGCTGTTGGTGCACCATTAGATTCGAAACCTGTTCAAGCAGCACAAGCAATTACGGGCAAGCCAGTGGTGACCCAAACTATAAACACCAAAGTGGCTAAAGGAATGAATCCTCCGCATGGTCAACCAAACCATAGATGTGATATTGCTGTTGGTGCGCCATTGACTTCTAAACCGGTTCAACCTGCAATGACAGTTAGCTCATCTCCAACTACTCTTGCACCAGCAACTGTAAAAACTGCGGAAAACCAGACTGGGGCTAAACTAAATCCAAAACATGGTGAATCAGGACACCGATGCGATATTGCCGTTGGTGCGCCATTGAGTTAATATTTTATATTCGGAAAATCAGTTTTGGCTTTATTGAATTGATTTTCCATATCACTTGTCTAGCCAAAGGCGGTAGTAGCCTGAGCTTTCAAATTTACACCTGCAGCGCCACTCCAAAAATGAACAAACTCTCCCCAGTTCATGTCCCTTGAGTACTCGCTTCCGTTTGCCGGGAAATTTTGGGACAACAACACGAAAAACCTATTTAAAGTAGCAGTTCCTCCGTTATTGGCATATATTGGATAGAACCAATTTTTAAACCATTGCGTATTTGCCCGCGGGAAATTATCAACTGTAGCCATACATTTATTATACCAACGATCGGCATCAGCAGTCATCCCCAGCTTTTTGTAAACATCGTACTGATAAATTTCCATCCACTTGCTATCGCCCCAAATTTTAAAAGCTGGAGAGTTATGTTTTCCTTTTGATGCAAACTCAACAATATGACCCACCTCATGGGTTACAATGTCTTTTTCGCCAGCGGTAAAACCAACCCAGGCATTCGCATCTGATAAGCCCACATCAATTACATTTCGATTGTCATGACTGGCTTCGAAATAATTTGAAGGATGACCGCCACTATATTTCGCGGTATGGAAAATGGCAAACAAGCGTTTATCCTGACCAAAATCGCCATAAACATTTCGGGTATATTGCCATACTTTGGTTAGGTAATCGTTTGGCCAGGTAATGGATTTATTCACATCTTTATCAAAATAAACTGCTAAATCATCATTGAAAAATACCCGATTAACCACTTGGTTATGTTCAAACCAATGTTCTTGCCAGGTTAAAGGTGGCTCATTTGCCGAAACTGGGTTTTCATTACTCTTTTTACAAGACGCAAAAACAACAAGAATAATAAAGCAGGAAATAATTTTGATCTGTTTCATCTTATTTGGTTATTAATGTATAATGTTAACGCTCATATTTATCAAATGTTTTTCACTGACTTTTGGATACTTCATCTGGCGATAAACATTTTTTTACATCTTTGCGCTAATGAAGTTACCTACTATAAAAGGATTTGACGAAGAAGCATTTAACAAGTATTTAAAAAATACGGGTTGGCTGATGTTTGGCCGCATCCTGAGTATGATTGTTGGCTTCGTGGTCGCCAGATTTCTGGGGCCGATTTCATTTGGGGATTTAAGCTTTGCCGATGCTTTTACTGCGATTGCTGCTGCAATTGGAGCGTTAGGATTGGACACCTTCGTGATTCGGGAAATAATAAATGATCCTACAAAAAAAGATGAAATACTCGGAACTTCTCTATTATTAAGGTTAACAGTTAACTTGCTCTTGATCCCTGTTTCAATAGGTTTGTATTTATTGTTCCATCATTTTTCTGATAAGCCTGGAGAACCCTTAACGTATGTAGTGGCATTGCTTTCATTTGCAGCTTTTTTTAAATCTTTCAACGTAGTCGATTCTTATTTTCAATCGCAGGTGCAATCAAAATATGTTGTTCAGGTTCAAAATATTTGCGTAATCGCTTCTGCGGTTTTTAAAATTATCCTCGTGTATTTAAAGGTGCCAGTAATATGGTTTGCGTGGGCACTCGTTTTCGATGGTTTTATTCTGGCATTGGGATTAACAATCAGGTATCATTCTAAGGGATTTAGCATCTTCAAATGGCATTTTAAAAAAGAACGGGCGAAATCGTTATTGAAACAATCAGCACCGTTAATATTATCAGCGGTAATGGTTTCTATTTACATGAAGATCGATCAGGTCATGTTAAAAAGTGAAGGAAGTGCAGCCGTCGGGATATATAGTGCTGTAGCAAAAATTAGCGAAGCCTGGTATTTCATTCCGGTTGCAATTGTAACTTCAGTTTTTCCGGCTTTAATTCATGCCAGGAAAACCGATCATGCCCGCTATATTAAACGACTGCAAAATTTATATGATTTACTGGTGGCGATAAGCCTACCTGTTGCACTCATAATCACTTTCAGCTCCAATATTATTATCGATATTATTTATGATAATCGCTTTGCAGGAGCAGAAAATATGTTACCCATTCATATCTGGTCTGGCGTGTTTGTTTTTTTAGGAAGCGCCAGCTCACAATTTCTTCTTGCTGAAGGTTTTACTAAAATCTCCTTTTACCGAACTGCAGTTGGCGCAATAATAAATATACTTCTTAATCTATGGTTAATCCCGCTATATGCAGGCGTTGGCGCATCAATTGCAACATTGATTGCCTGTTCAAGCTCCGCATTTTATATCTTACTCATCCCTAAAACCCGTCAACAAGGAATAATGATGTTAAAATCATTATTTTTGATCACAGCATTTCAAAAAATATTAAAACGTTGAGCACTTTAAAAGCACTTTCTACATTAATTGCAAAACCTAACAGGCTAAAAGCATTACTATCATACGGACATAAAGGTTATCTGAACAGCATTGGATGGTTCACGGCCTTTGATAAAAAACAAGCGGTTGATGGGAAGGGCAAAGCACTCCCTTGGGTAACCTATTCCTTTATCGATTTTATTAAAGAACGGATCAATAAATCTCTACATATTTTCGAATATGGATCTGGAAATTCTACTATTTTTTATGCAGAGAAAGCCGGATCTGTAACCTCTGTTGAGCATGATAAAGGCTGGTTTGATAAGGTAAAAGGAACAAGTCCGGCAAATGCAGAAATGATCTTTTGCGAGCTTCAACGCGATGGGGAATATGCAAAAAAGGCCGCTTTGTTAGGCAAAAAATTTGATATCATTATCGTTGATGGCCGCGATCGGGTACGATGCTGCCGATACAGCTTAGAGGCTTTAACCCCAACGGGCGTAGTTGTTTTAGATGATAGCGAACGCGAAGTTTATGATCCTGCCCGCATTTTTTTAAAAGAAGAAGGCTTTAAGGAACTTAGTTTTAGCGGAATTTCTCCGGGCTTATTTTATGAAAAAGCAACATCGGTTTTTTATAAAGCCGATAATTGTTTGGGCATTTAATCTCCAATGTTATGTTAAGCGAAGAAGTTAAAACAGCCTACGATAATTTTTACACCAACAGTGATGTAGCCTGGCGCATGCTTGGTGCTAAATATAAGGCCAAAAACATTGTTGATGTTTGTAAAGGCATTCGACCGAAAAAGGTTTTGGAGGTTGGTGCTGGCGATGGTAGTATCTTGCATTTTTTAAATGATTGGAATTTTGCGCCCGAACTTTATGCCTTGGAAATTGCCCAAAGTGGTGTAGATATCATTAACGACAGAAAATTATCTCATTTAAAGGAAGCGCAGACTTTCGATGGATATAAGATCCCCTACGCAGATGATAGCTTCGATTTGATTATTCTCGCTCACGTTTTGGAGCATGTAGAGCATGAGCGTATCCTGCTTCGCGAACTGAAAAGGGTAGCCAAATATATTGTGGTTGAAGTACCAAAAGATTACCGTTTTGGCGTAGATAACCGCATGAAACACTTTTTGGATTATGGCCACATTAATATGTATACGCCAACCTCATTGCGGTTTTTATTGCAAAGCGAAGGATTGGAAATTCTGGAAGATAAGGTTTCGATGACAGCGCCAGAAACCGTAAAGTTTAACGAATTCATCAACAGGAAGGCCCCGGAAACCTTTGCTAAGAATTTAAAGATCGAGCTGGAGTACAAAATTAAAAAAACGTTAGGTAATTTATTGGGCAGAAAGAAGCAGGAGCAATTTGCAAATGCGTATACAGTTTTGACGCAAAAGTCAGATCAAAATCTGCATATATTTTAAAGTATTTAGAAAAATTGACCATATAAGGAATATAAGAAAATATAAGTTTTTGTACCAACATTAAGTAAATCTCCCTTTTCAAATACATCCATACTCATTTTAATGAATTAGGAATTATGTTTTTAACAAGAGATTATTTGAAGGATTTGGTTTACAAAGTTAATGGCGCTGCAATTGAAGTTCATAAAGCGTTAGGACCAGGATTATTAGAATGCACCTATCATAAATGTATGATGCATGAATTACAAATAAAGGGCCTAAGTTTTGAAACCGAATTGAGCATTCCTATAGAATACAAAGGTCTCCAACTTGAAGCTGAATTAAGATGTGATTTATTAATCGAAAACACATTGGTCGTAGAACTCAAATCAGTAAATACAGTTGCGCCTATACATATTGCGCAACTTTTGACTTATATGAAACTATTAAACCAACCCATGGGACTAATGATTAATTTCAATTGCACCCACATTTTTAAAGAAGGCCAAAAAACCTATGTAAACGAATTATACGAGAGAATTTTTTAATGCCTTTTGGCTTAAATGAAACTTACATCACTTAAATGGTGAAAAAACAACATCAATGCAAAACCTAGCACCAATAGCCCTTTTTGTTTACAATCGTCCGCAACATACCGAACGTACGATAAAATTTTTGCAGGAAAATGATTTAGCTGGCAAAAGCAACTTGTTTATATTTTCAGATGGTGCAAAATCAAAATCAGAAGAAGAAAATGTTGCAGAAGTAAGAGCGCTGATTAACAAAGTTGAAGGTTTTAAATCTGTAAAGGTATTTGAGCGAAAAGAAAATGCTGGTTTAGCGAATTCCGTGATAGAAGGCGTAACCAAACTGATTAAGGATTACGATCAAGTGATCGTTTTGGAGGATGATTTGATCATTTCACCGCATACGCTGAGGTATTTTAACGATGCCCTAAATCGCTATCGCGATGAAGAAAAAGTAATGCATATCGGCGCCTACATGTATCCTTTAAAGGCAGAGGATTTACCGCAATCATTTTTTTACAGAGCCGCTACCAGTTGGGGATGGGCCACCTGGGGGAGAGCTTGGAAGAATTTCGAGCCAAACATTGATACGCTCATCAAACAATTTGATAAGAAGAAAAAATCGGCATTTTCGATAGAAAATAAAATGAATTTCTGGAAACAGATGCTCGAATTTAAAAAAGGCAAAAACAACAGTTGGGCTATTCGCTGGTATGCTTCCATATTTTTGAAAGGTGGATTAACCCTAAACCCATCCCAGTCTCTGGTGAATAATATTGGGCATGACGGAACTGGTGTGCACTCCGGAATCAACGATATTTATAACGTGGTAATCAACCCAAAACCCATTACTGAATTTCCAGAGGTGATAGAGGAAGACAAAAAAGCCTATCAAGTCATCAAGCACTTTCTATCCACCAGAAAAGGAAATATGGTTTTGAGGGTGAAACGTTTTGTAAGAGAAAAGTTAGCTCAATATTTTTCCAAATAATCAAATTTATTCTTAGTAATTTGGCTTACCGAAGATAACAATATGAGAATAATATCCCTGTTTTTACTGTTCCTGTCAATAAATACCTATGCTCAAAATGCGCCTGAAACTTATGGCGCTCTTCCATCAAAAAGACAGCTTGGCTGGCATGATGTAGAAGTGTACGGCTTAATTCATTTTACACCTACTACCTTTGAGAATAAAGAATGGGGCTTTGGTGATGCAGACCCAAAGACGTTTAATCCAGCTAACTTCGATGCTGAACAAATTATTGCCGCAGCTAAAGCAGGTGGATTAAAAGGAATTATTCTAGTAGCCAAGCACCACGACGGTTTTGCATTATGGCCAACGAAAACAGCAGATTATAATATTAATAAAAGTCCGTTTCGAAATGGAAAGGGAGATTTGGTAAGAGAAGTGGAGCAGGCGGTAAGAAAAGCTGGCTTAAAATTCGGCATTTATTGCTCGCCATGGGACAGAAATAATCCGCTTTATGGCACCGATAAATATTTAGCCATCTATCAAGCGCAGCTTAAAGAATTATACGGCAACTACGGAGAATTATTTATGAGCTGGCACGACGGAGCAAATGGTGGTGACGGTTATTATGGTGGAGCCCGAGAAAAACGTTCCATTGATAACACAACCTATTATGACTGGGCAAATACCTGGGGCATTACCAGAAAAATGCAACCTATGGCCAATATTTTTAGTGACATCGGACTAGACATCAGGTGGGTGGGAAATGAAGACGGGCATGCCGCGGAAACCAGTTGGGCTACTTTTACACCAATGCCACCAAAAGGAAAAAATGTTGCAGTACCTGGTCAGGCAAACTATCCTGAGAGCCCTGAGGGAATAAGAAACGGTAAATTTTGGATGCCTGCAGAATGTGATGTTCCTTTGCGAAAAGGCTGGTTCTATCATCCTACCGAAAAACCAAAATCCCCTGAAATGCTTTTCGAACTGTATTTAAAAAGCGTTGGACGAGGCGCCGGTCTGGATTTAGGCTTAGCGCCAGATACACGGGGGCAGTTACATGATGATGATGTGTTAGCACTAAAAACTTTTGGGGAAATGGTTAAAAATACGTTCGCGAATAACTTTGCCAAAAATGCTAGCATAACGGCCAGTAATACACGAAAAAGTTATTCCGTAAATAAGTTGATTGATAATAATAAGGAAACTTATTGGGCCACAACAGATAATAACCATACTGCAAGCCTGGAGATTAATTTGAAATCGCCTAAAACATTTGATATTGTTAGCCTGCAAGAATACATCCCGCTTGGTCAAAGAATAGAAGCTTACAATATTGAGATATTGGAGAATAACAGCTGGAAAAAGATTTACGATGGAACCAGTATTGGCGCCAAAAGATTAATCAAATTGGATCAGCCTGTAACCACAAACAAAGTGAAGATCAACATTACTCAATCGCCGGTTTGTATCACTTTGAGCGAAATCGGATTGTATAAAAAAAGCTTATAAAGGCTTTTTTGCCTGCAAAATAATGTAAGGGGATAAGGCCTGGCTTTCAAAGGGAATAATTTTAGTAAAAACTTTACCCGTTAACCATACGGCTTTTTTAAAAAGCTTAACACCGGCAGATTTTTGGCTTTCGTTTTCGAGCCAAACACTAAACCTGCCAAAGTAGCCTGATTTAACTTCGTCCATTCCTGCTGTTTCGCAAATGGATTTAAGCAATTCGGGGTTCATGCTATCGATGTTATGTTTATCGTAATTTTCTTTATCGAAGTTTTTTTGGAACCAGCCATTTACCGCTTTAAAGTTTGGAAGGGTGATGAAAAGTGTTCCGCCAGGCTTTACAAAGGCAATATGGCGGTTTATAATATCGGCAGTATCATTAAAATGCTCAATTAAACCGCAACTCAACACTAAATCATATTGCTGATCTGGGTGATAATTGAATAAGTCGGTTTCGATAATATGAATATCTTTTTCTTTCAAGCCATTCTTTTCCAACAAATCCACCACTACAGGAGGATGAATAAAATAATCCAACAGCGTTACCTCTAGCTTGAGATATTTCTTCAAAAAAACGGCATAATAACCTGGAAATCCGCCAAGTTCTATAGCTGTTTTAACATTATTTTGAGCCACAATTTCTCCGAGCTGGCGATGGAATACATAAGTTGCTGGAATTTGGACTGCAAGTCCTTTTTTACTTTCCCAATAATTTACCCAAAAATCCCTGTCAGTTAATAAATTCGCCATATCTTAAAATAATTCCAAAGGCCAAAGAAACGGAAAAATTTGAAAATATCTCTTCAACTAAAATTTCCTTCTCATTGATTACTTATCGTTGTAGTGACCTGCAGATGTAAGCACTAATACAATCAACTTATCATCATCTATACGATATACTAAACGATGCTTTTGGGAGATTCTCCTTGAGTAGCAACCAGCTAAACCATATTTCTTCAGCTCTGGCTTGCCTGTTCCATCTTTAGGATGATTAGATAATTCAGTTATAAGTTTTTGTGCTTTTTTAAACGCTAAGGGCTCTGATTTTTTAAGTCCTTTTAAATCTTCAATAGCCTGCAAAGTAAACACTACGGTATACATTACAAATTTTTAAAAAAATTTTCCAGTTCTTCACCACTCCCGCCCTTCAATATTTTTCCTTCTTCTACTTGAAGAATAGCGTTCTTGATTTTCTGAACCACCTGCGGGGAGAAATAAATATCTTCATTAGTTATTGGAGAAATCGCATAGGCCTTGTTCTTTCCTCTCTGAATGATAATTTGCTCCCCATTATCAAGCTTATCCATATACTCCGCTTGTCTTTCTCGAAATTCTCTACTACTTACTACTAACATAACCAACTTTTAGTGTACCATTATGGTACAAATATAAAGATTAAAATTAAGATTTCTTGTCGGATTTGGTAGCAGCATTACTGCTCATTAACCTTATTTCAAATCTTTTAAAATTTCCGCAACAGCTTTTTCCAACTGCGGATCTTTATCGGCCAATCGATCTTCGAAGGTATTTTTTACAAAAATATCTGGCTTAACACCTTCGCTTTCGAGGTTCTTACCATCCATCGTATAACATCCCCATGAAGGCAAACGATAAGATGATCCATCCACCAAACTTTTAGCTGAAGTAAAAATAATCCAACGATAAGTTTCAGTTCCTATAATTTTACCCAATTTCAATTGCTTGAAGCCAGCAGCAGTCATTTCTGCATCACTGAGCGATTGTTCATTGATAAGCAATACAATAGGTTTTGCTGCCGGACCGAAGTTACTTTGCGGTGCCAATTTACCACCACGGTACTTCCACTGCAAATACGGACGTTGAGAAAGAAACTTCAACACTTCATCATGTACATTGCCCCCTGTATTATAGCGTAAATCTAAAATGATGGCATCTTTATTTTCTTCCTGAGCGACCATATCCAAAAGGAAAGTTTCCAATTCACCACCACCCATATTTTTCATATAAGAATAGGCAATGCGATTATTCCCCCATTTATCTACATTCTTACGGTTGTTCGAGATCCACTCATCGTAAAGATTCCCACGTAAAGTTCCTGCACTTTCAGGATGGATGTTTACATAAATCTGTTTGCCTTTTCTATCAAAGGTCAGCGTCATCTCTTTATCTAATGATGGCTTGCTGAAGTAATAATCGCGATCAATATTTTCATCCACCTTAACGCCATTTACCTCGGTTAAAATATCTCCTGGTAAAATATTGGTTCCGGTACGTGCAGCATTGCTTTTTGCTGCAACTCGCTCTACTTTCAAAGGGTTTTCATTGTCGAAAATAATCCCGGTTTCGTTAGTGGTATAAGTTAAGTTCTTCCTTTCCTCAGCACCTGCACTATTAAAACCCATGTGCGATGAATTCAATTCGCCGAGCATATCGTTCAGTAAAATTCTTAAATCGCTGCGGTTATTTACATAGGGAAGATAGGCCGCATAACGGGTTTTCATCTTCTCCCAATCTACACCATGAAATTTTTCATCGTAGAAATTTTCATCCAAACCCACCCAGGTTTCATAAAACATTTGGTTAAATTCAGCATTTAGATTCCTTGTAAATTTATAGCCATGATCGATCTTATCAAGCTTATTCCCTTCTAAAGTATATTTGTTGATCACACCTCTGGAAAGCACAAAAAACTTATCTCCAGCTTGAACCATTGAATAATCACCCCCATCTGCAACTTTTTCCGTTTTATTGGCTTCAAAAGGTTCAATAGTTGTTCTGTAAATACCAGGTGCGCCACCCTCATGATTCGATGAATAGAAAACGTAGGTTTTATCACCCTTGGCGAAAGCATCTGTACCAAATTGCCCACCAAAAGCAGGACCAACCAGTTCAATTCTGTCGAGAATATCTTGCGTATTGATGGTAATTACGGCGGCGGGTTTAGGCGTTGGCTTTACTTCGGTTTTCTTTTTAGTGGTATCTGCCTTTCCTTTTTTGGTTTTCGTTTCAACAATTGCTGGCTTAACCTCGGCAGGTTTGGTTTCCTTAAATAGATCATCAAATTTATCCGAGCGGTAAGGCTCATCGTAATTGTTCAAAGCCATGCGGTAAATGTGCGCATTCGACATTCCTGTTGGATAAGATGGTTTCGTGCGGGCACTGGTGAAGAAAATGTATTTGCCATCTGGCGACCATGAAGGGCCGGTTTCTGTTACGCCCGTATTGGTGAGGTTGATTGTCTTATTGTTTTTTAAATGATGAACGAGGATATCTTGCTCAAAATTTCGATAGACGGTAAATAAAACATATTCATCATTTGGAGAAAAACTTGGCGCTGAATTTTGAAAAGCCCAAAACTCATCGGTTACAAGGGTCTTGCTATCAAAAGTTTTCAAGTCCATTAACCTCAACTCGTTTCTCCCACTTAAGTAAACCGCCATCGTTTTGGCTTTATTTAGGGTGATATCTCTATTGTTCGCTTTATCTTTTGTAAGTTGTTTAATCGTCCCTTTTCCATCGCCGGTAATGGTAAACCAGTTTTGAAAACCATTTGCTGTTTGACTAAAAAGAATAGTTTTATTATCAGCAAGCCACTTACATTCTAAGGCTCGCTCACCACTATTCGTAATTTTCCTAACGAACTTGCCATCAGCATCACTTACAAAAACTTCACCACGAGAAATAAAAGCGATTTTTTTTCCATCTGTTGAGGCATCAAAAGCTGAGATATTTGCCCTCACATCATACTCTTGCTCTTTACTCAATACCTGATTTCTTGATGTACTGATGCTTACTTTTTCTGTTTTCTTAGCAGCAACATCATAGGTGTAGAGCTGATAATCTTTCTCAAAGACTACAATCGTTCCGTTTGCAGCAACAAATGGACGCTTGATAGAAGTTTCGAATTTGGTTAAGCCAGTTTTCTGTCCGCCAATAAAAGTGTAAAGATTATATTCTTCATTACCTTCATCAGATACAAAAAACACATTGCCTTTGCGATCAACGCTGGTCCAAAAATCTTTTCCGATGTAATCGGTATAGCGCTTATAAGTTTTGGTTTTAGGATTGTAAGATTGAATATCAGGATTGTAAGCGCCTTTATAATGCTTGCGGTTAGGAAACCGCATACTTTCCCAGGTATCGTTAAAAAACAATTCTCCTGTAGGCGACTCTGCAATATGGTGCGTAGTATTGAAATAGTTGTTGAATAAACGTGTTGCCGTACCGCCATTAATACCCACCTTATAGCTGGAAAAAGAATTGTATCTACCTGAAGTGAAGTAGATTGTTTTCGAATCCCAACTCCAGTTATCCACTTCATCAGATGCATCATTAAAGGTAATTTGTTTAATCTCACCCCCATTTATTGGCATAACATAAACATCATTATTTCCAAATTGGTTGGAAGAAAATGCCAGCCATTTCCCATCAGGAGATACTTTTGGATTAATCTCTTCCCCTTGCATGGCCGTAACCCGATCGGCAACCCCACCTTTTACTGGCACTTTCCAAATGTCGCCATCATAACTGAATACTATGGTTTGCGCATCGGGCGTTAAAGCTGGATAAGATGCAAAATACGTTTGATTTTGGGCAAATGAATGACAAGGCAACAAAAACGCCATTGCTGTGAGCGATTTTAATAGGGATTTGATCATGATTTTGTTAGTTTGGCTTTGGTTGGATGAAATTACACAACAGATTTTATATTCGTAAACAATAAAATGTATTTTTGATTGATTTGAAAGTTGTACACCTAAATACTTATGATGGGAATGGCGGAGCTGGCAGAGCCTGTTTACGCTTAAGCGATGCGCTAAAAGCCAGCGGAATTGATTCAAAGGTTTTGGTTTACTATAAGTTTGGGCAGAATCCAAAAATTGATACCTTCAGCAAAACACCGATTCAGAAAGCGATGGCCGTTTATAATATCTTGTCAGAAAGATATTATGCGAAATGGTTAAGTAAATCGGTTAAAACGCCGTTTAGTTTGCAGTGGTTTGGCCGGTCGATTAAAAATCATCCCGATGTTAAAAATGCGGATATTATTCATTTGCATTGGATAAACCACGGTTTTCTTACGCCTAAATTTTTATCAGAGCTTGATGAATTGGAAAAACCAATCGTTTGGACTTTTCACGACAGCAACGCTTTTACAGGCGGTTGCCATGTAAGGTATGGCTGTGAAAATTTTCATCATCAATGCGGAAACTGCCCTATCTTGAAAATAAGCGGTGATAATGATATCTCTCATAAAACCTGGTTGCGCAAACAAAAAGCTTACGGCGAATTAAACTTCCATATTATAGCGCCCAGCAATTGGATGGCAAAATCTGTAAAGTTTAGCAGTTTGTTGGGCACCCGGAAAACTTCGGTGATACCGAACACCATCGAAACGAATGTGTTCAAGCCTTATGTAAAATCGGAAGCAAAAAAAATATTAAAAATTAACCCTGATAAATTTGTGTTAATGAGTGGTTTTATGCCCTCAAAGAACGACAAACACAAAGGAACGCCTTATTTAATCGAGGCGCTCGAAATTTTATCCCGTCGCACAGGCATTCAAAAATCAAATATCGAACTGGTTATTTTTGGAAATAAGGAGAACGTAGAAATGCCTGAGTTCCCCTTCAAAACGACCTTCCTCGGTACCATTAATAAAGATGATCATTTGGCCAAATGTTATTCAGCCGCTGATGCTTTCATCACACCATCTTTGGAAGATAATTTACCCAATACGGTGATGGAAAGTTTGGCTTGTGCCACACCAGTAATCGCTTTTACTACAGGCGGCATTCCAGATATGGTAAAGCATATGCAAAACGGTTACCTGGCCGAATATGAAAATGCGGAAGATTTAGCCAATGGGATCGAGTGGTTGTATCATCGCCCAAATAAAGAAGAGATACAAAAGGCTGCAAGGTTAAGCATATTATCCGATTTCTCTGAAGAGGTAATTGCAGCTGAACACATTCACTTGTATGAAACCCTGATCAATTTACAGCCGAAATAATATGGAACTCGCTAAAAGCCATCTTGATAATATTAAGGCCTTAAAATCGGCAATTCTGCAGAGCCGTTACAGGGCTGCCGCTCTTGTTAATAAAGAACTTTTATCCCTTTATTTTGCAGTAGGTAAATTTATTTCCCAAAAAATTGAAGAAGAAAAATGGGGTGCAAAAGTTATCGAAAATCTATCAGCCGATTTACAACTTGAGCTACCAGGTTTAAGAGGATTTTCGGCAACCAATATGAAACGGATGAGACTCTTTTTTGAGTCGTGGGAAGAACATTTATTAATTAGTCCGTCAGTGACGGCCAAATTAAAAACTATTGATTTACAAGAGATTACATTTAGTCCGTCAGTGACGGCCAAATTAGAAAACAGTTTTTCAAATGTAAGTTTCACACATCACGTTGAGCTATTACAAAGTACAAAATCGTTAGAAGAAAGAATCTTTTATATTCAAAAAACTGCTACAGAATTTTGGAGTCTAAGCACTCTGAAAAACCATTTAAAAAATCAAACTTTTCAAAAAACTGGCAGCTTACCCAATAATTTTTCCAAAACAATTACAAATGATGAAGCTAGGCAAAAAGCACTGCAATCATTTAAAGATGAGTACCTATTAGATTTCATTAATATCGAAGATAGTGATGAGAAAGATGAACGGGTTTTAGAAAGTGAAATCGTTCAAAATATCAAGAAATTCTTAATGTCATTGGGATCAGATTTTGCTTTTATTGGCAATCAATATCGATTAATTGTAGAAGATGAGGAATACTTTTTAGACCTTCTATTTTTTAATCGGCGTTTACAATGTTTGGTGGTTTTTGAGCTGAAAACCGGCAAATTTAAGCCTGAATATATGGGCAAAATGAATTTTTATTTATCAGCTTTAGATGAATATGTAAAGCAACCTCACGAACAACCATCAATTGGAATTATTCTATGTAAAGAAAAGAAAAATAAGATCGTAGAGTTTTCTTTTAGAGATTTTAATAAGGCAATGGGTGTTTCTACTTATAAAACCAGTCATGTTTTACCGGCAGCATATAAAGGCGTTTTGCCAGATGTTGAAACCCTTAAAAAATTAATGGACTAACAATGCCAAAACTAACTGTCATCACCATCGTATACAATAATGTTCGGGATATTGAGCGAACAATCCACTCTGTACTCAATCAAACCTATACACAAATAGAATACATTATTATCGATGGTAAATCTACAGACGGCACATTAGCAATTATCGAAAAATACAAAAGCAATATTTCCAAAATCGTTTCAGAACCTGATAAAGGGATTTATGATGCGATGAATAAAGGCCTCGCTTTGGCTACCGGCGATTATGTTTTGTTTATGAATTCGGGCGATGAAATATATGATGAGCAAACCGTAGAGGATGTTTTTGCTTCGGCCCCTGGTGCTGATATTTATTATGGCGAAACGGAAATGTACAATGATAATTGGGAAAGCCTGGGGCGAAGAAGACATGAGGCGCCGGAAAAATTTGACTGGACGAGCTTTAAATATGGAATGAACATCAGCCATCAGGCTATTTATATCCGCCGGAACATTATAGCCCCCTATGATTTAGCATACAAATACAGCTCAGATATCGATTGGATTATTAAGGCTGCCAAAAAAGCTTCAAGCATTGTGAATGTACATCGCTATGTGGCCAAATATTTGGTTGGCGGAATGAGTAAGAAGAAACACCGCGAAAGCTTGAAAGAGCGGTTTAATATCTTTACTAAATATTATGGTTTGATTCCGAATATTTTTAATCACTTGGTTATTGCAGGTAATCTGGCTTTTTATTTTGTTAAGCATAGAAGAACGAATGATTAGCTAGTTCAGTAGTAATTGTTTATCATTCTCCTAAAAGATCAAAAGTCAGATCGCTCTTTCTCTATGGCTCAGCAGATCCGTTTTATCGGCTTGATTGTCATTCTGAACGCAGTGAAGAATCCCCAACCTACTAACCGATGTCCCAAATATTTATACTGTACTAAATTGAAGTTTAGCTTTCATCGCCTAGAGATTCTTCGTGCCTCAGAATGAAAAAACTCCAAACCCAATCGCAATTTCAAAAAACAAAAATTCCTATAAAGCTGTATTTAATACATCACCTATTAAAAACAGAAAGATTATGGGACAATTAAGTAACCGCACAATAGCTGTACTTTCAGAAAGCGGATTTGAAGAAGTTGAATTAACCGAGCCAGTAAAAAGGTTAAAAGAAGAGGGGGCAACCGTTCACATCATCTCCTCTAAAAATGGAAAAATTAAAGCATGGGATCAGGATCACTGGTCGATAGAAGTTGATGTAGATAAAACCATCTCGGAAGCAAATGCTGATGATTATAACGGTTTGCTTTTACCAGGTGGTGTAATCAACCCAGATGAATTGCGTGTAAATGAAGATGCAATTGCCTTCGTGAAATCATTTTTTGCAGCTGGAAAACCTGTTGCAGCCATTTGCCACGGCCCGCAAACATTAATTAATGCTGATGTTGTGGAAGGCAGAAAATTAACATCAGTTAAAAATATTTCGCAGGATTTAATAAACGCTGGAGCAATTTGGAGCGACGAAGAAGTGGTAGTTGACCAGGGCTTGGTAACCAGCCGAACTCCAAAAGATTTGCCAGCATTTAACGATAAAATTGTAGAGGAATTTGCCGAAGGCGTACATGAAGGACAGCACGCCTAAATGTTTTCGACGCTCTTTCTAGATTCACTCAAAAAACGGTTGGCAATTTGTCAACCGTTTTATTTATAACTTAACCTGGCGGATGATATTTTTAATATTCAATTCAATAATATCAGTCATGTTTTTGCACCTTAAATAGTTCTTGTCCTTAAAATAATCGCTCATGCTTTGTTTCAAAACGGCAATATTTTCTGGCGTAGTTAATTCTTCCTTGTTCGAAACATCACGCAAATCGGTTAAACGGTGGCGCTCACTGCGTACGCGATGCACAATAGAAGAACGTTCTTCCTGCTGATATTGAAGTACGGTTTTTTCGGTTAGCTGTTCCATACTCATTTTAACATAGGGCAAATTTTCCTTAAAAAACTGAGGCAGGTAAACCTTCAAATTTCCTTCGTAAAATTGCTGGTCAAAGTCGATTGCCCGAATGCGAAATTGAATATCATCAAAGTCGGGTGTAATTTGAACTACAAAATTATACGCCCTCATATCGCCCAACAGCATAATTAAACAGCGCTCATTAAATTTTACGAATTCTTTTGCAATTCGCGTCGGATTGAATTCTGGAGTATACAATTGTCCTTTGGTAAAAACATCACCTGGAATGCCTGCAATGTGTTCTTCTACCAAAGTATCGCCATCAACTAAATAATTCACCTGGTTTGGGGAAAGAATTTCCTCCATTTCGAGACCATAAATACGCGAAGCATCAGCTTTTTTAATATAAAAATAATCGTAAACGTCATTTAAGCGATTAACGATCCTGATGCGGAAAGGATGTGTGTTTCCGAAAGTGCAATACTCAATCTTATCAATGTATTTATGTTCAACGATACGAAGATTTCCAGAAGCTTTGAGGTTGGCGTATATTTCTTTTAAACCGTTATGCAGGGTTTCGATGAGGTCTTGTGCATAAATCGGTCCCTCCCAAAGTGAATCTTTTCCAAATTTATCCATCAATGGAAATGCCTCATTAAACTGCATCAAATCGTTATAACCGATAGGCAATTTAGCTTCACGCTGATAAGTACGAAGGTACTTTTGCAATGCTTGTGTAACCGGAAAAATCGGTTTCTTTTTCAGGATTTTTACGTCGTCATTTTCCATTGAAAGCAATGTAGGGTTTTAAAAATTAAACGCAAAGAATTTAAAGCAAGCGCAGAGAAAGTAAAGCTTATAATCAAGCTTGATTAACAAATTTCTCAATTTCTGATTATATAGGCCGATAACATGAACGGTCGTCATCCTCAGCTTGACTGGGGATCTTAATGCAAAAAATAGTAAAATTTTTTGGGGTTCTTAGCTGCGATAGAAAGATATTAGCTTGGTATTGCAATTGCTAAAGCATTGCAATATTAATAGAATGAATGTTAAATCCAAACCTTGTTTCTTTGCGAAAAACTTTGCGACTTTGCGGCTAAATAATTTTAAGGATAACTAAAAGGCATTTCCGCCAAATACCTGCTTATTTTCCGATATGGATAATCGCCAGCACCACCCGCAGCAAACTGAACAATAATGGTATTCGTTTTAGGATCGATATAAAGTCGCTGCCCCAACATCCCTTCAGCAGCATAATCTCCATTTCCGCCCGTTTGCGGAACCCACCACAAATAATTATGAGCAGATTTTTGCCAGCCTTTTGCCGATGCCGGTTGCTCAGCGCCTATACTAATGGATTGTTTCACCCATTCTTCTGGAATGATCTGATGATTATTATACTTTCCATCATTGAGATACAGTCGACCAATTTTAGCTAAATCGATAGCGGTAACCTGAAATCTGCTTGCAGTGTTGGCTAATCCCTTAATGTGGTCTAATCCGAAAGAGGCATTGTATTCAGCTCCTATTTTTCGCCAGATATTTTCTTCAAAAGATTGAGCCACAGATTTACCCGTTGCCCTTTCTAAAATCCAGCCTAATAGTATTGGGTCAATACTTTTATATTTCCAAACGGTACCAGGTTTATTTACCAGCCTCACTTTCATCAGTTCAGCTTTCATATCGTGGGTATAATAATATTTGGCTTCATCAGAAAAAAATGCTTTCAGAACACCACCAAATGCATCCTTAAACTCTAATCCCGATTTCATATCCAATAGGTTTTTAATGGTGATATGATCAAATGCCTGATTGGATTTCAACTCCGGAAGATAATCGCTAACCTTATCGTTTAAACTTTTGATATCGCCATTGGCCAAAGCCACACCAAGCAAAATAGAAACCATACTTTTGGCGCCAGAAAATATAGAAGTTAAAGTGCTGTCGCTATAACCCGCAGCATATTTCTGATAGAGAATGCTATCATTCCGAATGACGATAAAGGCTTTTAATTTCCCCTTTTGGAAATAATCAGAAAAAGAAACAAACTGTTTATTGCCATCCCGAACTTTCAAAGTATCAAGATCAATTCTCATTTTCGAAGCAGAAAAGAAACGAAACACAGAATCGCTTTTATGTACAATTTCTTGTGGAAAAGCCTTATAAGTATTGGCATCAGGCGTACGATACCATAAAACCCGCATCAAATACGGATGCCAGATAAATAGACCTGCGAAAATAAGAAGTACAGCAAGGAAAAAGTAAAATAATGCCTTTTTGAAGATTTTCATCAATATAGATTCCAGCGACAAATATAAAAGATTATGCCTGTTGCTGAACTTCTTTATGCGAAAAACTCGCCGCTTTCTCTTTCGGTTTATATTTCCACCGGCGGTGGCTCCATAGCCAATAAGCAGGCTCCTCCATGATAATTTCTTCCAAAAAACGAGTATGTAATTCTGTAATTTCGAATTCTTCTGTAGCTGCTGGATTTAAGCAAAGCGGCACACAATCCACCTCATAATATCCCCGCTTTAAAACCTTAACCTTGAAATAAAAAATGGGTTGATTGGTTTTCCTCGAAATTTTTTCGATGCCAAGCTGAATAGAAGCCTGCTGATGCAAAAAGCTTGTCCAATAATGTGATTCATCTTTTGATGGCGCTTGGTCGTTGCCAAAACTGAAGATACTGGCGGCACCTTTGCTGGCTGCAAGCGCCCGCATGGTTTGGCGCATTGGCACTAACCTATTTCCAAATCGGCTACGCACTTTCTTAAACCACTTATCAAAAGTTTTATTGCTTAAAGGCTTGTAAATAGGATAATGATCTGCATTGAAATTTAAGCCTATTCCCAAAGTGCCCCACTCCCAATTACCATAATGTGCTGAACATACCAAAATGCTTTCGCCCCGATCGAGATAGGCTTTTACGATCTCTTTATTCCTGAAAACGAAACGTTTTTCGATCTCCTTTTTCGAAATATTGCTCATCTTAACAATTTCGAAAATAAGTGTAGAAAGGTATTTGAAAAAACGTTTCTCAATATGTTGGATTTCGATTAACGTTTTATCTGGAAGGGCACGGGTTAAGTTAGTTCTAACTACTTTTTTACGGTAACCGAAAACCCGGTAAATGAGCACATAGCTCATATCAGCTAATGCATACAAGATGGGTAATGGCAGCAACGATAATACGCCTAAAAAAAATATCCCCAGATGGGAAATCCCCTTTTTAATCATATCAGATTAATTAATTCAAAAACTGAAAACACGATAAAAACTCAAAAAGATTTATGTGTTTGCCATTCTTATCAAAAACTTAAGCCAAACTAGCAGAAATGCCTCCCTCATTCTCTAATAAACTAATTGGTTTAGGCTGTGGTTTATATTTCCATCTACGGTGGCTCCACAACCAATAAGACGGCTTTTCCTCAATCATTTCTTCAAGGAAACGAGTATGCATTTCTGTGATTTCAAATTCTTGAGTTTGATTGGGATGCAAGCAGATTGGAACACAATCCACTTCATAGTAGCCTCTTTTCAAATAGTTGATTTTTAAATAAAACACTGGTCTATTTGTTTTTTTAGCAATCTTTTCTATGCCCAACTGAACAGAAGTTTCCTGATGTAAAAAGTTAGTCCAATAAATAGACTCGTCTTTTGATGGTGCTTGGTCGCTTCCGAAAGTGAACATACTGGCTGAATTTTTACTCGCCTGAATGGCCCTCAAAGTTTGACGCATGGCAACCATGTGATTGCCAAATTTACTTCTCATGTTTAAAAACCAATGATCGAAACTTTCGCTGCTTAAAGGCTTGTAAATGGGATAGTGTTGCCCCGAAAAATTTAAACCAATTGCCATACACACCCATTCGTAATTACCATAGTGCGACGAGCAAAAAAGTACGCTTTCATTATTCTGAAGGTAAGCTTCAACTAAATCGGCATTTTTAAATTTTACACGTTTACTAAGCTCCTTTTTCGAGATGCTTTTCATTTTGATGATCTCGATAAACAGCGAGGATAAAAACTTGTAATATGCTTTTTCTACGGCTTTAAGTTCCAATGCGCTTTTATCTGGGAAAGCATTGTATAAATTCTCCCTCACCACTTTTCTACGATACTTAACAACGTAGAAAATCAATAAATAAAAAGCATCAGCTAATCTATAAAGTAGAAATAGTGGTAAAAGAGAAAGTGCGTTTAATAAAAATATTCCCAGAAAGGATAGGCTCTTATTAATCATAAATGGGATTGATTAGTTTGGTAATGCCAGCAAAATTAAAAGGACAATTAAACCCATCTGCCATGGAAATGTTAGTTTTTTATTCCGTGAAGTTGTTTGAAAATGGGATGACAGAAAATCAATCGAGCGATTGAAAATTATGGAATTTAATTATCAAAAGAATCTTTATATAAATTATAAGATGATATGATTAAGGTTCTAGCGTTGAATATTTTTTGCTTGATAACTTTCAGTTTATTTTCCCAACAGATAAAAAAAAGTGAAAACATCATTTATCCTTATAATGATGACCGTTTTTTAGAAGTTCCTGCACAATTCCCCGGTGGTTATCCGGCACTGAAAAACTTTATAAAACATAATTTGAAATGGCCTGGTCCTAATTTGTGCGGGCAAGGAAAGGTATATGTTCAATTTATTATAGAAAAAACAGGAAAAATATCAGGACAAAAAATTCTGAAGGGAATGACCGGAACCAATGAAGAGGCTTTAAGAGTCATTAGGCTAATGCCTAAATGGATTCCAGCGTACGAATTAGGTTCAAAACGAAAAATATCCAGTATAGTTATTCTTCCAATAAACTTTTCGCTTCAATGATTTCAAACGAAAACAGAGCCGCACTATTAATTTCAGAAATTCTATTAAAGCGGCATCCATTTAAATTGGTTGAAAGACGTACATTCAAAAGAGTGACAAACTCAGCTTTTCCTAAAACCTCACCCTAACTAAGTTTGTGCTATGGCAAAATCGTAGCCATCCCTCTCCTTGAGGAGAGGGAAACCAAGAGTAATGGTTTAAACCCTGATTTCCATCTTGAAGAAGAAAAACCCATCAATACAAAAAAGCCCCGATTGACATCGAGGCTTTTTTGATATTATAATGGTTTTAGCGAACTATCTACCGTTGTTTTTACGTTGTTGCTCTGTTAAGAGGATTTTACGTAAACGCATGCTTTGTGGCGTAACTTCGATATACTCATCAGCCTGGATATACTCCATAGATTCTTCTAAAGAGAATTTAATAGCAGGTGCAATACGAGCATTATCATCTGTACCAGAAGCACGCATGTTGGTTAACGCTTTTCCTTTAACAATGTTGATTACTAAATCGTTATCGCGGATGTGCTCACCCAAAATCTGTCCTTCGTAAATATCAGTTCCTGGATCTACAAAGAAACGACCTCTATCTTGTAATTTATCAATAGAATAAGCAGTAGTTGTACCTTTATCCATAGAAATTAATACACCATTTAAACGACCTGGAATTGCACCTTTCCAAGGCTCATAAGCTTTGAAACGGTGTGCCATAATCGCTTCACCAGCAGTAGCTGTTAATACGTTATTACGTAAACCGATAATACCACGAGAAGGAATTTCGAATTCTAAGTGTTGTAAATCGCCTTTTGGCTCCATAATTAACAACTCACCTTTACGCTGAGTTACCAATTCAATTACTTTACCAGCAACATCACCCGGAACATCAACAATTAAAGTCTCAACCGGCTCATGTTTTTTACCATCAATTTCTTTAACAATAACCTGTGGCTGACCAACCTGTAACTCATAACCTTCACGACGCATCGTTTCGATTAATACAGATAAGTGAAGAATACCACGACCATACACTAACCATGAATCAGCACCTTCAGTTTCAACAACTTTTAATGCCAGGTTTTTCTCCATTTCTTTCATCAAACGATCTTTGATACGTTGAGAAGTAACCAATTTACCTTCTTTACCGAAGAAAGGAGAGTTATTGATGGTGAACAACATGTTCATTGTTGGTTCATCAATGCTAATTACGGGTAATTGCTCTGGCGCTTCGAAATCAGCGATTGTATCACCAATATCAAAACCATCAATACCTACAACTGCGCAAATATCACCAGAACTAACTTCCTGAGTACGTATTTTTCCTAAACCTTCGAAAGTATAAAGTTCTTTAACTCTTGTTTTAACAATTTTGCCATCACGTTTAATTAAAGTAACCGGTTGGTTTTCTTTAATCGTACCACGGTGAACACGACCGATTGCAATACGACCTACGAAAGATGAATAATCTAACGAAGTAATTTGCATTTGCAAAGTTCCATCGTTAATTGGTGCAGGTGGAATGTTCGCCACAACAGCATCTAACAATGCGAAAATATCTGTAGTTGGTTTTTGCCAGTCAGTACTCATCCATCCTTGTTTAGATGAACCATAAATTACCGGGAAATCCAATTGATCTTCAGTTGCCTCAAGGTTAAAGAACAATTCGAAAATTTGCTCATAAACCTCTTCAGGGCGACAGTTTTCTTTATCCACTTTGTTTACCACCACAATTGGTTTTAAACCCAATGCCAAAGCTTTTTGCGTTACGAAACGTGTTTGAGGCATTGCACCTTCAAAAGCGTCGCAAAGTAAAAGTACACCATCAGCCATTTTTAATACACGCTCTACCTCACCGCCGAAATCCGCGTGACCAGGTGTATCGATAATGTTGATTTTTACATCTTTATATTGTACTGATACGTTTTTAGATACGATAGTGATCCCACGTTCACGCTCTAAATCGTTGTTATCTAATATCAATTCTCCCTTTTGTTCGTTATCACGAAAAACAGAACAAGAGTGTAAAATTTTATCAACCAAAGTGGTTTTACCGTGGTCAACGTGTGCTATAATAGCTATATTTCTAATCTTTTGCATAAAATGCGCCTATAAATTTGGCGCAAAGATAGTGTTTAAAAATGGGAATTCTACTATAAGAGCCACTATTTAATCCTATGATAATGTTGTAATTATCTCATCTTTAATCAGAAAAGCAAATTGAAGTAGCACTTAGGTTTGCTCCGGTCCCGCTGTACACTATAGTCCTCATAAAAATTCGGAGCTGCCGTTGCCATCGGGTTTAAATCGCTACGCTGTTCCAACTATTAATGTTTTAAAATCAAGTGCCAACAGCTTATCTAGCGTTCAACCATTCGGAATAAGAAATCACCCCTAATTCCGGTTTAGCTTCTCCTTCTAAAATCGCAATAAATTCCAAAGCATGGCCATCAGGATCGTTAAAATAAACCGCGATAGCGGGCATCCATGCAAAAACCATGGGTTGGCTATCATTAGACTTAAGGAAATTATAAGGCTGCAATCCTCTCGTTTTTAAAAAATCTACTGATTTTTCCAATATATCTTCAATATCACATGTGAATGCAAAATGACGGATATCAATTTCTTCTTTTGGCTTTTCCCAAATGCCCAACATCGCTTCATTCGGTTTACCTACCCAGAAAAAAGCAATTTTGCGCTCCGCCTCGTAATGGCATTGAGTGAGTCCTAAAACATTACTATAGAAATCGATAGATGTTTCTAAATTTTCTACATAAATATGCGTTTCAAATAGTCCTTTAATCATGTGGTGAAGGTATGGCTTTATTAAAGCCATTGAAAATCACCTTTGTTGATGTGCCTATAAGAAATATCGATATAAAATTTATGGGTTACCGAATAGTGATTTCTGGCATTAACAGTAATGAATAAAAGATTTTTAAGATATGCAGCAAGGGTAACGGTGGTATTTCTATCGTTTATAGCCTTTTATTTTCTTGCTGCTTTTATATTATCGCGGATTACGGTGAACGGGAAACCAGTACCGAGCAATGACGTTTCCATCTATATCATAAGCAATGGCATTCACACAGATATTGCGGTACCAGCAATACATATGCTAAAAGATTGGACGAAAGAAATTAAATACAGCCATACTGTACATGCAGACAGCACCTACATTTACCTGGCTTTTGGCTGGGGCGATGAGAAGTTTTACCTTGAAACCCCTGAATTTTCAGACCTTAAACTGAGCACCGGCCTTCGGGCAATTACTGGCTTAAGTACTTCAGCAATGCATACCAGCTACTATCATACTCCCGTTGAGGATCAGCATTGTAAAAAGATTATCATTAGCAACAAACAGTATCAGCAGTTAATCAACTACATTACGGCTAGCTTCCTTGCTGATGAAAATGGAAACTTGATAAACATTGGTTCGGAAATCCATTACGATGATACCGACGCCTTTTATAAAGCGAAAGGAAGTTACAGCATTTTTAAAACCTGCAACACCTGGGCAAATAGCGCATTAAAAAGCTGCGACCAAAAGGCCTGCCTTTGGACAATTTTCGATACGCCAATTCTTAATAAATATCAGTAGACTACTAAACTTCAAATGCCCAATCTAAAAAGGCAGGCATCACGCTTTCCCAGGTAGGCACATCATGTTTACCGCCAACTTTTTCATAGTAAAATATATTTTCAGGGCGCTTATAGCCCTTCCTTAAAAGAGATTTCACTACATCGATGGTATCATCAATAGAATCGATTATTAAGTTTTTGTTGCGATCTGCTTTTTCATCTTCAGTTCCAGTCATTAACCAGAACTTCATATCAGATTTTGTAGAAGTGGAATCAATAAGTGAATGCATGATCCGATCTGCATCTGTATAGCCTTCGGTTAAATCTTTCTTTCTCCACCAAAAAGCCCCCGAAAACACACCTATCACATCGAAAACCGATGGGTTATTCCAGGCAATATCAAAAGCTGATAAACCACCTAAAGAAAAACCGGCAAAACCAACTCTTCCAGTAATCGGCATGGCAATTTTCTTCTTTACAAAAGGCAAAAGCTCCTTAATCACAAAGTCGGTATACAAATTTGCTTTAGCTCCGCGGCCTTTAAAATCAGGAACGCCTGCAATTCCATATTCCATTAATCGTTCAATAGATGCCCTAATGGCAACAACAATTAACCTATGGTTTCTTTTATTGTGATGCGCTTCTTGCAAAATCCTACTGAAATCCATCTTGGCTACATCCTGGCCATCGTTTAGCAAAAGGAGTTCTATTTTCTCATTGCCTAAAATGCCTTCAGGTGCATATATATCTATTTCAACCTCCCGCTTCAAATAAGCAGATGGTATCTTAAAATTACTGGTATTAACTTTTACTGATAAAATTGTTGTGTACATAATATTCTAACCCCCAATCGCTCGGCACAGTTTGGTAAAAAGTACAAAGGTACAATTCTTGATAAACTATCAATTAAAGGCAGCCATTTTTTACAAAATCCTTTATTTTAAAAGGATTAGATTCTTTTTGTTGAATTAAATTTCTATCTTAAAACATTCAATTTTATATATGGTTAAAGAAGAACATAAAAAGTGGTACAGCCCAAATTTAAGTGCTGAAATCGACATGCTCATCTTTGGTCACAGTGGTATCCCTATTCTACTGTTCCCAACGAGCATGGGGCGATATTTCGAAAACAAAGACTTCAAATTGATAGATTCTGTTGAGGGTTTTATCAATGAAGGAAAGATTAAGATTTATTGCCCTGATGGCATTGATAAATTAAGCTGGTACAACAAAAGCATACATCCCGCAGATAGAGTAAAAAATCACATTTGGTACGACAAGTATCTACTGGAGGAAGTTGCACCTTTAGCCAGACATGAAACCGGGCACAGCAAAATTATTACTGCTGGCTGTAGTTTTGGTGGGTACCATGCGGCCAATTTTGCTTTCAGGCATCCCTGGCTGGTGAGCCATATGTTTAGCATGAGTGGCGCATTTGATATTAGTGGTCAGTTAGATGGATTTTATAATGATGATGTTTATTTCAACAATCCGGTTGATAATTTGATGAACAACAGCAATCCTGAACTTCATTACATGAAAATTGTTTTGGGTACTACCGATAGAGATATGTGTCGACCAGACAACGAACGGTTGTCGGGCATACTTGCACAGAAAGGCATCAATCATTGGCTTGATATCCGCCAGAATGCCGATCACGATTGGCCGATATGGAGAGAAATGTTTCCAAATTACATTGCACAACTTTAAACAAATTTAACCGCTTTGGCTTTTATTAAATAGCCAGTTAAGCAATTACACAATTAAATATAATAGTACCAATGAAAAAAATAGGGATTTTATTTGGCCAGGAACGCTCATTTCCTGAAGCCGTTGTAGAGAGAATTAACCAAAAAGCAGAAAAAGGCATCAGTGCCGAGCCTGTTAAAATAGAGAAAATACTGCAAAACACTCCTTTGGATTATGCAGTAATTATCGACCGCATTTCGCAGGATGTTCCTTTTTACAGGGCTTCGTTAAAAAATGCAGCCATTACTGGTACCGCAGTAATTAATAATCCATTCTGGTGGAGTGCCGACGAGAAATTTTTCAATAATGCATTGGCCGAACAAATTGGAGTTCCGGTTCCGAAAACAGCTTTGATTCCATCACGTCAACACCCTACTGGGACAACAGGCGAATCTTTCTCAAACTTAACTATGCCTTTAAACTGGGATGCGATTTTCGATTATGTGGGTTTCCCCGCTTACATGAAACCCTATGATGGTGGCGGCTGGCGAGACGTTTATAAATTACATGATAAAGAAGATTTTTTTGATAAACATAGCGGAACTGAGCAATTGGTGATGCTTTTACAAGAAGAAATCATTTTCGATGAGTATTTCAGATGTTATTGCATCGGCGGAAAACATGTTCGCATTATGCAGTACGAACCTCGCAACCCGCATCATTTGCGTTATGCTGTTGATGGAAAAAAACCAGATCCAAAATTGTTAAAAACCGTAGAAGAATATACGCTGAAATTGTGTCAATATTTAGGGTACGACTTTAATACAGTAGAATTTGCCGTTCGTGATGGGGTGCCTATCGCTATCGATTTTTGTAATCCAGCACCCGATGCTGATATTAAAAGTGTTGGACAGGAAAACTTTGATTGGGTAGTAGAAACCACTGCTAATTATGCGATCGAAAGAGCAAAAGCACAAAAACCTGGTCAGGATAATTTAACCTGGGGCGAATACATTAAAACTTCTGTTGCAGGCAAACCATTAATGGCAAAAGCTACTGCTAAACCTGCAATGCCAAAAGCAGAGGCACCGGCAGCAAAAGTAGAGAAAGTAAAAGCTGAAAAAGCGCCTGCCAAACCAAAAGCTGAGCCTAAAACAGAAGCAAAACCTGTGGCTAAGAAAAAGCCAATAAAATAACGGGATTAGATAACCAAATATTACTAGGATGAACGAATTTACGCTGGGCATAGAGGAAGAATACATGGTAGTTGATCCCGTTACCAGGGAACTTACCTCGCATGACCAAAAAATTGTTGAAGCCGCCCAAAAAATACATAAAGACCAGGTTAAGGCAGAGATGCACCAGGCTGTAGTAGAGGTTGGAACGGGCATTTGCAAAACAACTGAAGAAGCCCGTAAAGAAATTTCTCAATTGAGATACACGGTTTCTCAGCTTGCCGGTGAGCAGGGTTTAAGAATCGGCGCAGCCGGAACTCACCCATTCTCCCACTGGGAAAAACAACTAATTACAGAACATCCCCGTTACAATGAAATTGTAAACGAGCTGCAGGAAGCAGCTCGTTCAAATTTAATTTTTGGCTTACACGTTCACGTCGGTTTTCAATCTCGTGAGTTGGCTATTCATATTGCAAATCAGGTGAGGTATTTTCTCCCCCACGTATTTGCTTTGTCAACTAACTCTCCTTTTTGGGAATCGAGAAATACGGGCTATAAGTCATTCAGAACTAAGATTTTTGATAAGTTTCCACGAACAGGCATTCCGGATATTTTCAATAGCATTGAAGATTACGATAACTATGTAAAGCTCCTGATTAAAACCAATTGCATGGATAACGCCAAGAAGATTTGGTGGGATATCCGTGTACATCCTTTCTTCGATACCGTTGAGTTTCGCATCTGCGATTGCCCGATGTTGATTGATGAAACGATGGCTTTTACGGCTTTATTTCAGGCTTTGTGCGCTAAATTGTATAAACTTCGTTTGCAGAATATGGAATTTATCAGTTATTCCAGAGCCTTAATTAACGAAAACAAATGGCGTGCGGCCCGTTACGGAATCGACGGAAATTTAATCGATTTTGGTAAAGAAATGGAAGTAAATTGTCGCAACTTGGTGCTTGAGTTACTCGATTTTGTTGATGATGTGGTGGACGAGTTAGGTTGCAGAAACGATTTAGAATACGTTCATAAAATACTTGAGCATGGCACAGGTGCAGACAGACAGTTGGCAGTTTACCAACAAACCGGTAACTTTGAATCGGTGGTAGACTATATTACTACTCAAACACTTATAGGCGCAAAGTAATTTAAAATGGATAAAAGAGAGTTAAAGGTCGCCGTTATTGACATGAATAACGGTGCACCTAATCAAGGTATGCGGGGTATTCAGGAAATTTTATCTCGATTCAAAAACGACAACAACATCAACCTTTCTTTTGATATTTTCGATTTAAGACAGAAAGGTGAAATACCAGGTATTGAATACGATGCCTACATCTCGAGCGGTGGCCCAGGTAGCCCGATTGAAAGTAAGGGTGAAAAATGGGAAAACGATTTTTTTAACCTATTAGATCAGATTGAAGCTTTTAATGCAGCGAATGACGAACAAAAAAAATATGCTTTTTTGATTTGTCATTCTTTCCAACTGGCTTGTAGAAAGTTCTGCTTGGGAAATGTAACGGAAAGACGATCGAATGCATTCGGAATTTTTCCCATCACTTTAACTGAGGATGGCGAGCAGGATGAAATTTTCAGTGGCATCACAAATCCTTTTTTCTCAGTTGACAGTAGAGACTGGCAGGTAATCGAGCCAGATTTCGCTGCTTTTGAGGCCAAAGGAGCTAAACTGCTGGCCATAGAAAAAGAACGTAAACACGTAGATTTGGAAAGATGTATGATGTCCATCCGCTTTTCTGATGAAATTATTGGCACTCAATTTCACCCTGAGGCGGATCCCATTGGGATGAAAATGTACTTGCTACAAGATGAAAAGAAAAAAGCTATTGTTGATATGCATGGGGAGCAAAAATATTTGGACATGCTTAACAGCTTGGATGATCCTACCAGAATCGTGTTAACACAAAGCGTCATTCTTCCTAATTTCTTAAAAAAAGCGATCGGGAATCTTCAGGAGGCGTAGCTCCGAACCCCTAAAGGGGCTAAAAACAGGTAATCTGTCGTCATTGAGGCGCACGAAGCAATCTCTTCTAAATAGATTGCTTCGTGCCTCGCAATGACGATATTATTAAAAGAATAACATTATGATACCAGCTCAACGCCAAAAATATAACGAACAGTTTACGGAAGAAAAATACAAAAACTTCATTACTGATTTGGAAAGCGACTATTTCGAAATTCCCTTTCGAGTTGCTGAAACGCCAATTTTTGTACCCAAAGCGTTAAAAGAAAAGCTGATTGCAGCAGGTGAAGAAATTGTTAATCTAATAAAGCAGCCGAACTTTAAGGAATTAACGCAAAAATCGATTCCTGCAGATTGGAATGTTCCGAATGAGAATGAACAGCCCCATTTTTTAACTTTTGATTTCGGAATTTGCAAAAACGAAGCTGGCGAATTAACCCCAATGCTGATCGAAATGCAAGGTTTCCCCTCACTGTATGGCTTTCAAATTCATTTGGCAAACACCTTTAGGAAGTGTTTTGACATCGATAACTCCGTGAATCATTTCTTAAACGGTTTTGACGAAGAAAAATACATCAAACTTTTTAAAGAAGTAATTATAGGCAAACATCAACCGCATGAAGTTGCTTTGATGGATGTAGATGCCCCAAACCAAAAAACTGCTATTGATTTTTTCGTAACCCAAAAGATGCTCGGCATTAAAATCCTGGCTTTAGAGGATATCAAGAAAAATGGTAAACAGTTATTTTACGAAGAAAATGGTCAGCAAATCCAATTGAAACGAATTTATAATCGGTTAATATTCGATGAAGTAGCCAACAATACCGAAATATTTAAAAACAGTTTCGACCCACGGGAAGAACTGGACATTGAATGGGTGACGCACCCAAACTGGTTTTACAGAATAAGTAAGTATACCATGCCATTTTTAAAAAGTGAATTTGTTCCTGAAACCCGTTTTTTAAATGAGTTGTCTACAACACCGACTGACCTGGAAAATTATGTTCTAAAACCACTTTTCTCTTTTGCGGGAATGGGGGTGATTATAGATGTTACCGAAGCTGATATTACTAAAATCGCTGATCCGGAAAATTGGATTTTACAACGGAAAGTTACTTACGAACCTGCTGTTCAATCTCCCGATGGTGGCGTAAAGGCAGAAATTAGAATGATGTATTTATGGCCTGATGGAGGTGAGCCGCAACTTTGCACAAATTTAGGTCGGCTAAGTAAAGGTAAAATGATCGGTGTTCGTTACAATGCAGATTTCGATTGGGTTGGCGGAACAGTCGGTTTTATGGAAGAATAACCTTTTTTACACTCTTCTGAACTCAAAACCGCTAAATCAGCTTATATTTGTTTTATGAATACTCAAACGATTTTAGTCTTTCTACTTTTTGCGGTTGCATTGGTATACGTTGGCCGTTTGGTTTATAAATCTTTACAGGTTAAAAAAGATGGATGTGGTGGTAATTGCAAGTGTGGCGTAGATTTTTCTGATATTAAGCCTGCGAAAAAGTAATTTCAGCACTTATGATTGATCAGTTTAAAAATTACCTTAAAGAAAAAATTCAAATAACTGATGAGCAATTCGACAGTATTTCCACTGGTTTAAAAATAAAGAAATTCGATAAAACCGAAATCGTTCAATACACTGGCGACATCACGAAACACGGCTTTTTTGTTTGTAAAGGTCTGCTTCGTGCTTACTCTATTGATGCAAAAGGCAAAGAACATATCCTTCAGTTTGCTCCCGAGAACTGGTTAATATCTGATCGCAATAGCATGAACAATGAAGCATCTGTTTTTTTTATAGATGCTATTGAAGCGACAGAAGTAGTGATTATGCCAAACGACTTCATGGAACAAGCCGCTATACAAGTTCCATGTTTGCAGCCCATGCACACAAGATTACTTAATAATTCTATCCGGTTTATGCAAAAAAGGATTAATATGCTTTTAAGTGCAACAGCTGAAGAACGTTACCTCGATTTTATAAAACTTTACCCAAACCTCACGCTCCGCGTTCCGCAGTGGATGATTGCATCTTACCTGGGAATAACGCCAGAATCTTTAAGTCGTGTGAGAAAAGAACTGGCCAATAAACACTTTAGACCATCGTAGAAATTTTGAGTGTTGAATTTCCAAATTGTAAACATTTTCTAATCAATCCTTTTCGTAATTCGTTCGAATCAATCTATCATTCTCTAATTCACTCATTTAATTAACATACATCAATTTCTATTTCAGGCCCATGCTGTAATTTTGTAGTGTAAATATTAAACACCTCAAAAACAAAAAGATATGGCAACTACTAAATGGACATTAGATCCAACACACAGCGAATTACAATTTAAAGTAAAACACTTAATGATTACTACCGTTACAGGTAGCTTAAAATCTTTTTCAGCCGAACTAACTTCAGAAGGCGACGAGTTTGAAAACAGTGAGATCTCTTTCAAAGGCGATATTAATTCGTTAGATACAGGAAATACAGATCGTGATAACCACTTAAAAAGCGGAGATTTCTTTGACGCTGAAAAATTTGCACACATCGAATTTAAATCTACTTCAGTAGAGAAAGATGGCGACGATTACATTGTTAAAGGTGACTTAACCATTAAAGGAGAAACTAAACCTGTAAAATTAACTGCTGAATTCGGTGGTATTGCAACTGACCCATGGGGAAATACTAAGGCTGGTTTTACCTTAAGTGGAAAAATTAACCGTTCTGATTTTGGTTTAACCTGGAATGCTGCATTGGAAACAGGTGGTGTTATGGTGAGTGAAGAAGTACGCCTTCTTGGAGAATTGCAGTTTGTAAAACAAGCTTAAGTGTATAGGCGTTAAGCGTTGTTCAAATCGCCTACATCCAAACGCTGAACCAAATCTCCAAGTATGGAAACTAAACAAATAGCCAATATTCTAAAAGCACCTGCACCACACATGGTTGGAGATGGCTTTAGAGTGCATAAGTTCTTTCCGAGCGGTTATGAAATTAATATGAGCCCTTTTTTCTTAATGGATTATGGCTCAAAGATTGAATTTTCTGCCAGGAAAGAGCCTCGGGGCGTTGGCGTACACCCCCATCGCGGTTTCGAAACCGTTACTATTGCTTACCATGGAGCAGTGGCGCATCATGATAGTTCGGGCAATAGCGGCGTTATTTATCCAGGCGATGTGCAATGGATGACAGCAGCAAGCGGTATTTTACATAAAGAATATCACGAAGAGAACTACAGCTTGGCGGGTGGCCCTTTTCAAATGGTCCAACTTTGGGTTAATCTTCCGGCAAAATTCAAAATGAATAAGCCAAAATATCAGGCTATTCAGCAAAGTGAAATGGCCCATTATAATTTAAGCGATGATGGCGGAAAAATTGAAATCATTGCAGGAAGCTATCATGGAATTAAGGGCAACGCCAGTACTTTCACACCTATAGAATTGTACAATGCAAGGTTAAACAAAGGCGGAAAAACCGAATTTAGTTTTCCCGCAAACTTTAACACCGGATTTATGGTGATTGAAGGTTCAATTCAGGTAAATAACAATGAAATCGTTTCTGCCGATAATTTCATCTACTTCAAAAATGAAGGAGAAGAAATTAAAATTGAAGCGCTTGAAAATTCCGTTGTATTAATCTTAAGCGGTGAACCAATTGATGAGCCAATTGTTCAATACGGTCCATTCTTGATGAACACGGAGGCTGAGATTACTCAGGCAATTTCAGACTACAATCAAGGCAGATTTGGTTATTTAGAAGAATAATACAGGTTTATAATTTATATTTTGAGCCGGCTTTTTTATTAAAGATTGCCGGCTTTTTTGTGCCTATGTAAGTACTTAGCCCTGATTGCAGCGGTATCTCCCGATTCTTTTTTCATCGGGAATATAGCGTAAAGCAGGAGGAACGTTAAGAAATATTGCAGGCATTGCGCTCCAAATCATTTTCATACAATCTTCATATTCGTTAGTGACATTTGATTATTAAATCAGAAGAAAAATGTCCGGAAAACAAATATTTCAAACTGAGAACAAAAGACGCTGGAATACTTTTACCTGGGTTAGCCGATCGTTTTTTTTAGTTTTCATCATCGCGATTGTTTGCGTTGCGTTTACTTTATCGTCGGTTCAGGCGCCAAAATTGCCTTTTATTAATACCAATACGCCGCTTACGGCTAAGCAGCTAGATAAATTAAAAAAATCGCAACAATACAAAGCTTTCTCTATAGCGAAATCGAAGCTGCAAAAAATAAAAAAGGACCGTGAGAATAGAGTGCTTCATAGACGTGGCAATCACAAACGCATTAATATGGCTTTTTATGTAAGTTGGGCAGGTACAAAAAACGAATCCTTATCAGACCTTAAGCGAAATATTGGCCACCTTGATATGGTTGCTACAGAATCCTTTTTCCTAAATGGCGATTCTATTGTTGATAAGGCCGACACTGCCGCATTGAAAGTTATTCACGACAGTAAAAAATCAGCCATTGCAGTAGTTTCTAATTTTAATAAAGACCATTGGGATGGCAATGCTGTGAAACGATTACTGAATGATCTACCCGCTCAACAAAAGTTAATTTCTAACTTGATATCAATCGTTCAAAAATATGGATACAAAGGAATAAATGTTGATTTTGAAGAGTTGAATCTTGAAAACAGCAATAGTTTCAATTCCTTTATGAAAAATCTGTACAATCAGTTTCATGCAAAAAATCTAATTGTATCTCAAGATATTTCTCCTGAAAATGATGATTATCAACCCGATATTTTGCAGAAATACAATGATTACATTGTGATTATGGCTTATGATCAGCATACAGATTTAAGCAATTCTGGCGATGTATCAAACCAAGAATGGGTAGAAGAGAAGCTTGATCATATTTGCACTAAAGTTGATGCGGATAAAGTAATATTAGCATTGGCTTGTTATGGTTATGATTGGCCAAAAAATAGTGTTGGCAAATCTGTAACCTATGAAGAAGCGATCACTTCTGCTGTCAATTACAAAAGTGCAGTAACCTACAATCCTTCCTCCGCAAATTTGAATTATAGTTATAAAGATGGAAGCGGCATTCAACATGATGTATATTTTACAGATGCGGCAACCTATTTCAACATCATACGCAAAGCTGATGATTGGGGAATCGCAGGTATTGCCCTGTGGCGTTTAGGATCAGAAGATAAAAGGTTATGGTCTTTCATTTCTGAAGATTTGAGCTTGAATGCTTTAGAGAAAAAGCCATTCGATCTACGCAAGATTTCTACTTTGAACATGACTGGCATCTCTTACATTGGCGACGGAGAGATATTGGATTTGGTTTCTACGCCCAAACCTGGTGCCGTTCAGTTTACGCTTAATAAAACTGATTTCAGCATCGCAAACCAAAAGTACATTCTTTTGCCAGAAAAATATGTGATTAAACGGTTTGGGGAAGCCGACAAAAAAATTGCGCTTACATTTGATGATGGTCCTGATCCTGTTTACACGCCACAGGTTCTTCAAATTTTAAAACAGGAAAAAGTGCCGGGTTGTTTCTTTGTTGTAGGCATCATGGCCGAAAAAAACATGGAATTGTTGAGAAGAGAATATGATGAAGGTTATGAAATTGGAAATCACACCTTTTTTCATCCTGATATGTCAGCCATTGGCCCTCGAAGGGTAAAATTTGAGCTTAATGCCACCAGAAGATTGATTGAGGCGGTTACTGGCCATAGTACTATTTTATTTCGTGCGCCTTTCAATGCAGATGCCGAGCCGCAAAATATATCAGAAATTTTGCCTGTGGCACAAAGTCGTAAAGAAAACTACATTAACATTGGTGAGTATATCGATCCTGAAGATTGGGAGCCTGGCAAAACAGCAGATCAGATTTTCAACGAGGTGGTAAAACAAAAAGATAACGGAAACATTCTGCTTTTACACGATGCTGGCGGGAATCGCGAAGCAACCGTTGCAGCCTTGCCGCGAATTATTAAATTTTTCAAATCTCAGGGTTATACTTTCACCACCGTTGGCGATTTAATGGGCAAAAAAAGAGCAGAGCTGATGCCCGCTGTAAATTCCGAAGCGAATAGCGGATTTACCGGATCGGGAGATTATTTTTTCATAAACTTCTTTTATTACGGTAATATCATCTTGAACGCGGTATTTTCCGTGGCTATTGTTTTAGCTATTCTAAGGACGATTTTTATTGCCTACCTGGCAATTAAACAGCGTAAACTGGCAAAACTGAATGCGGCTGAACTTGTTCAAAATCCTAACCAAATGGTAAGTATTATCATTCCGGCTTACAATGAAGAAATCACCGCTGTACAAACTATCCAAAGTCTGCTGAAAATTGATTATCCGAATTTCGAATTGATTTTTGTTGATGATGGGTCGAAAGACAACACCTTCCAGGTTATCGATACCCACTTCGGCAATCATGCACAGGTTAAAGTTTATAAAAAAGAAAATGGCGGTAAGGCTTCTGCGCTGAATTATGGAATTGCCAGAGCCAATGCTGACTTTATCATTTGTATTGATGCTGACACGCAACTGAAAGCAAATGCAGTAACAGAAATGATGCGTTATTTCTATAAGGAAGACATTGCTGCTGTTGCCGGTACGGTTAAGGTTGGAAATACGCGAAACCTCATCACCAGATGGCAATCGATAGAGTATATCACCTCGCAAAACATGGATCGCAGAGCGTTCGATTTATTAAACACGATAACAGTTGTACCTGGTGCTATTGGAGCATTTAGAAAAGCGGTAGTGTTAGAAGTTGGGGGTTTCACCATCGATACGCTAGCTGAAGATTGCGATTTAACCATGCGGATTTTAAAAGCAGGCTATAAAGTAAAAAACTGTGATTCAGCTATAGCCTATACCGAAGCGCCAGAAACTGTAAATATGCTTTTAAAGCAACGTTTTCGCTGGAGCTTTGGTGTGATGCAGAGTTTTTGGAAAAACCGCAAAACACTACTAAATAAAAAATACGGCTATTTTGGAATGATAGGCATGCCTAATATTCTAATCTATCAAATTATTTTGCCCCTGTTTTCCCCTTTGGCAGATTTGTTTATGCTGATTTCATTGGTAAGTGGTCTGTTTTCTTTGAGTACCATTAACAATTTAACGTTAACTGGTATCTCCGGAATTTTAAGCTTACACAATGGCTTCGGTCAAGTGCTGTTTTATTATTTGATCTTCATTTTTGTTGATATCATTTTTGCAGCCATTGCATTTAAAATGGAGAAAGAGAAGCTAAAAAACCTGATTTACCTTTTTCCTCAGCGGTTTTTTTGGCGGCAGCTGATGTACCTGGTTCTTTTTAGATCGATGAGAAAAGCCATCAAAGGAGAACTGGAATCTTGGGGAACGCTAAAAAGAACAGGAAATGTGAAGGAAGCTGTTGTTTGATGCAATGAACAATCAATTTGATAGATTTCCAATTGACTTTATTGTTATCATAAAACGTTCCTACGGAACGAGGGCATAACGTTATAATGTGCTACCGATGAATCGTTCCTACGGAACGAAATTTATACGGGTAGCAATTGGCGGTTTGGTATTTGAAAAGAATGTTACGCATGTAATCAGGTCCTCAAATAAAATCATAGCGACGATCGGTTATAAAATGAACGCTTAGTACTTTCCATATTTATGCTACATATAAGCTAACAATTTCGTTCATTACAAACTTATTTCAGCACCTTTCATGCTATTAATGCTAGAAGAACGGTTTCCCGTCCCGTAGGGACGAATCCTGGGTAGACGAAAGATAAAATTTCAATTTCGTTCCGTAGGAACGTTTCATGACCTTCAGTTGAATTAATAGAAGCCTGCAATTCGTCATCTTTGTGAGATCAATTATGGAAACCATCGCTCAGCAATTCTGTTAGACAGAACCTTTGCAATAAGAGTCAGCACCTTGCAAACTATGAAAATGAATACTGTTGCTGCTTTGTAGTCCCGGTTGAATCGTTACCCTGCAGTGAAGAAGCATGACGAGCGAAGCCTGCCAACCGTAGGCAGGTATAAAAGCGCAAAACGAGCATAAATTTAATGTTTTAAACTGGTTTTGCGCTTCAAAATATTTATTGGAATTTATACTTTTTCGATTAAACAAACGGCGTAGGCGACAACGCCCTCTTCCCTACCTACAAAACCCATCGTTTCATTTGTGGTAGCTTTAATCGAAATATCTTCTGTGCTAATTCCGATTGCTTCAGCGATATTTTCTTGCATGGCCGGAATGTGAGGATTGATTTTTGGAGCTTCCAAACAAAGCATAGCATCGATGTTTCCCACTTGCCAGCCTTTATCAGCCAATAATTTAACTGTTTCTTTTAGCAGGATAATGCTGCTTATTCCTTTCCAGCGATCATCGGTATTTTTAAAATGAAAACCAATATCGCGAAGGTTAGCAGCGCCTAGTAAAGCATCGCAAATGGCGTGAAGCAAAACATCAGCATCCGAATGGCCAAAAGCGCCCTTATGATGATCTAACGTTACACCACCAACTACAAACGGATGTTGATCTTTTAGTTGATGCACATCGAAACCAAAGCCTACTCTAATTTTCATTGGAAAAAGATTAAATGTTTAACTGAATATTGGAAAACTTTATGAAAATCTTATCTAATGATTTTCTTATCGCCAAAGTTAAACAAAAGACCGAAACGGAGCGTGTTGGCCAGTGGACTTGTTTGTGCGTTTGCTAACAAATACGAGAAATCAATATTGAAAACGTTGTATTTCAAACCTAAACCCAGGGTAAAATATCTACTATCACCTTTTAATGGACTTTGATAATTATATCCTGCCCGCAAAGCAAACTGCTGGTTGTACCAATATTCTAAACCCGTCGAAATTCCAACCTCTCTGAGTTCTTCGCTAAAACCACCTGGCGCATCAGAGAACGAGCCAAAAATACCAGCAGGAACAGAACGATTTGGATCTCTACCACTAATAATATTGTTGTTCGAATCGTAAATAGGCTGGGTTGGAACCAACAATTTATTAAAATCGAGCGCTAAGGTAAAGGTGCTATAATCATCAACAACAATAGTCGAGGCCCCGCCAAGTTTAAAATTGGTAGGTAAGAAAAAATTCTCACCGCCGTCAGAATAGCTCATTTTTGTACCAATGTTTGAGATATTGGCACCTGCAGATAACACAGCCTGCTTTCCGAACATGGTTGTTGCTGTTTTATATAATCCAGAAACATCTACTGCTACTGATTTACCTCCGCGTACCTGGCCTGAAGAAGATAACTGACCAGAGGCTAAATTTGAATAAATATATCTAACGGACGAACCTAATGAAAATTCCTCGCCAAAGCTTCTGGCGAATGAAACATCAAATGCCAGTTCGTTAGGGTTTGCAATACCTAAATCTTGCTGATTAAGATCTGTTAATTGAATAGTACCTAACGAAAAATAGCGTAGTGAAGCACCAATAGTATTTCGATCATCAAGTTTGTAAAAGCCACTTAAATATGCAAGATTAATATCAGGCACCAAACTTTTCAACCACGGACTATAAGAAACTGAAAAACCGTAGGGTCTATCGATAAATGCCAATTTAGAAGCATTTATACTCGCCGAATTTACATCGCCTGAAACGGCAACACCTGCATCACCCATTGCACCGGAACGAGCATCCGGGGTAATCAATAAAAAAGGAACCGCTGTTACAATGTTGTTCGATTCGCTACCGTTGGTTTGAGTTGTACCTATAACCACTTGTGCATTTGTTTTACCAAATACCAAGGCCAAAGAGAGTGCAGAAAAAGCAAGTTTAATGATGTACTTGAAATTCATCCTTTAAAGGTACGTAATTTTAGATCTTCGGGACATTGTTATTCTGCAGATTAGTTTGATAACGCAAAACCAAAAATTATATTTTACCAAATTACGAAATATGTGATTATTTAATCACTTAAGCTGCGATTTTTACAGTTTCGTGAAACCATAAAAATCGTAACTATTAACTAACTAAGCGCTTACGTATTTAATTATTTGTTCTTCTTTTTAAATAAATTATTCAATTTATCAGCAATAGCATCTTTAACCTTTTCTGTAGCTTTAGCTTTAACGGTATCAATTTTAGCCTGTGCCTTTGTTTGTAATTCGGCCTTTTTCCCTGCGATAACAGAGTTTACAGCATCTTTTGCAGCTAACTTTGCATCTCCAGCACCATATTTTAAGCCAATAGTTGGTTTCAAAATTGTTCCGCCTAAAACTGCGTTTACTTTTATTGTTTCACTCATAGATACATTTGAGCCCACTTTACTGTTTAATTTTGCAATCATCGCATTTGCAGTTTCATTTGCCTTAGCGCCAAGCATTGCCCGAGGTACGTTTAAGGCTAAATCGTAAGCCATCGTTTGGTCCAATCCGTTTGAACCTTGAACATTCATAACAATGCCATCCTTTTTAATATCGAAAGGAGCAACATTTAACCGGCCATCTTTAATTTTAAATTTGGTTATCACATTGTTCAGCTCCAGCTTCTTTAATTTATCAGAACTCAATGCCGAAGCCAATTTATTTAACGGTTCGAAACCCGCAACTGTAGCTTGAATAATATCTGCCAAACCATCGGCATTGATACTGGAATATACAGGCATCATATTTTGATCCAAATCTGAATTGAACTTTAGATTGGTAGAAAATACTCCTTGTGCAAATTTGGCTACCGGCGCTAGCAACTTTATTGTATTGAAAGCACCAAATGCCTTTTGAATACTCATTTTCTCAATCCCAAAATCAACATCAACTTTTGGTTTTTTCGGATCCAAAGTAGCATAATATCCGTTCATTTTCACAGTACCATCAAGCATATTCATGCCCATGTTTTGAAAGGTAATTGTTTTATTTTTTACTAAGAGTGCTCCCTGAGCATTTGTAATATCGTAGGTATCGTACAGCACTCTTCCAGCCTTCGCGGCAACTTTAAAATCTATATTTCCTGGAACTTCAAATACTGATAACTTAGAAGAGCTTTTTTTAGCATCACTTTCTGTTGTTGCCGATTTCGGTCCCATCAACTCATTTACATCAATTAAGTTTGATGACAAATTGAAGTTACCCTGTAGCGCTTGGTTCTTTTTGAAAAAATAACTCAGGTAATTATTTACAGATCCGTTAGCGGCGAAATCACTTTTGCCCACTTTCGCAGTTAAATTACTCAACGTTATGTTTTTAGGGCTAAAAGTCATTTTTGCTGTCGGCACACTAAAGGGCATCGGTACATTTTTACCTGAATAAGTAAAGTTGCTTGCCAACATTTGTCCGGATGCCTTGAAAGCTTCATATTGCCCTTTATCGATGGAAGATTTGCGGCCTGCTGCCTGAACATCAGCATCCAAAATCCCAGTTAAAGTCATATCCTTCATCGGGAATATTGCAGTCAATTGTTTCAGATCCAATTTACCCTTCAAGGCCATATCTACAAATGGGTCTGTTGTTGGATTTTTCAAAAGCAATCTTCCATCAACAGGCACATTGCCAAATTCCAAATGGAAGGCCGGCACATTTACTACAGTATGATCCATTACGCCATCTGGGTTACTAATGTTGGATTTAACTTGAATATTATTGATTGCTGAAGGTAGCGTTGGGTATTTTATTTTTCCATTTTCAATGGATAGATTAACATCAAATGCGGGCAGCGACTTCTCGTTGTAAGTCCCTTTTGCAGTTCCATTCATAGCAAATTTTCCAGTCGCTTCCATATCCTTAAAGTTCGAAGCATAAATAGCCGGAATTAATGAAAGGAAATTTTTAAGTTCCGATTGTTTGGCATCAAATTTCAAATCCATGGTAATATCATTCTCATTTGGCATAGCCAGATAACCAACAGCAGATAAAACAAGCTCATTTAATTTGATTTTATTTTCAGCAAAAGTGAACTTCATATTTTTCATATCAATGTCAATCGGCAACTCTGCATCCAGCTTCACTTTATTTAAATAAGGAATTCCACCATATTTTACTGTCAGTTTTTCAATATCAGATTGTGTTTTTAGGGTAAACAAATCTTGTGTGAAATCTCCTTTACCGTTATGATTAAGGTTTTTTAGTTCCATCAAAAAACCAAGAGAAGCATCATCGTAAGTAATATTGCCATTCTCGATAGCATATTTTTGCAAAGCAACCTTAAATGCTGTTTTAGCGGTATCGTTGTTATTTTCAGCCGAATCTTTTTTCATGATATCCCAATTCGTCTTTCCACTTTTTAAAACCCTGGCATAAATAGTAGGTTCATTAAAATCTACGGATTTGATTTGATAGGTTTCGCCTTTAATTACGCTCAATAAGTTAACATTTAATTGCAATTGTTTAACATTTGCAAGTGTATCTTTAGCAAAGCTGTCGACACCGATGATAGTCAAATCGTTGATTTTTATCCCCAAGTTGGGGAAAGAAGTAATCAAACTTAAATC
This sequence comes from Pedobacter sp. AC163, assembly GCF_979258665.1. Taxonomy (NCBI): domain Bacteria; kingdom Pseudomonadati; phylum Bacteroidota; class Sphingobacteriia; order Sphingobacteriales; family Sphingobacteriaceae; genus Pedobacter; species Pedobacter sp. AC163. The sequence goes on from NZ_OZ409872.1 coordinate 2,860,685, forward strand.
CAGGTCTTTAAAATCTACCTTGGCATTTATACTTTTATTAATGGTTGATTTCAGTTTAGCATCAATCTCTTTTCTAAAAAATGTTGGAATGGCAGCAGCAGCGGCAAGTAGAATTACAATGAGGGCAACAATTACTATGGAAATTTTCTTAAACATGGGTTAATCCTTTAAAAATATAATGTTTGGGCATATAGCTTGTCAATAAACGAACCAAATTAATAACGCTTATCTGCGACCAAATCTCAAATAAATCGACCAAAAATTTAAAAGACACAATACGTCATAAAATAATACGTTATGGGATAAAAATATAATCGGTATTTTATTGTCACAATATTTATATATTCACTAAAATTGCTTAATTTTATCAGTTGAATCGTCATTTGGCGATCGTCCCCTGTACTATATGAAAAAACTTATACTTTATTCTTTTACTTGTTTGTCATTAGCGGCATTGCTAAGTGCTTGTAGCTCCAAGGGAGGAAACAGTTCTAGCAAAACAGGTGTTCCTTACGCAGATCGGAAAAGCAAAACGAACCAATCGGGTGCTTTTGCTGTGGCTACTCAATACAAAAGAGCACCAGGACCTGGATTAATTCCTATTGAAGGCGGTGTTCTAGTGGTAGGCGGAAGTGCTATCGAAGTTCCTGGTGTCGAACCAAACATTTACAACTACAAAAGACAGGTAACTGTGCCTTCGTTTTACATGGATGAAACTGAAGTATCAAATACCGACTGGTTGGAATATCTGCACTGGATTAGATATAACTTTCCAGAAGATCAAGAATTTTATTACAATGAGCTGCCTGATACTTTGGTTTGGCGTAGTGCATTATCCTATAACGAGCCTTATGTAGACAATTATTTGCGTCACCCGGCTTACCGTGATTATCCAGTTGTTGGAGTTTCATGGGAGCAAGCTTCTCGTTACTGCCAGTGGAGAACCTCACGAGCCAATGAGTTTATTTTACGCGAAAAAGGTATTTTAACAGATTATAAAACTTTAGCTGGCGGAAACACAGGAAAAAATGGTGCAGCAACAGCAGCCGCAACGCCAAGACCAGATAAACCTTTTAACACCGATGCTTATATTAATGGCCAGTACGATGATAAAGGTAAAAATGCACCAATAGATTACAACACAAAAGCCGGTGCCGCTACGGGTACAGCTGGGGCTACAGCAGGTGGCAAAGGAAATAATCAACCAAGAAGAACGGCAACGCTAGAAGACGGCGTAATTATGCAGCCTTATCGCTTGCCTACAGAGGCGGAGTGGGAATATGCTGCGTTGGGCTTAATTGGTAATACTGAGTACGAAAATATCAATCAAAATAAAATTTATCCTTGGAATGGCTTAGGCGTAAGTTCGGCAAGTAAAAAAACAAGGGGTTTAATCCAAGCCAACTTTAAAAGAGCACCTGGCGATTATATGGGTGTTGGCGGATCATTGAATGATAAGGGAGATTTAACAGTGCCGGTAATCCAATATACACCTAACGATTTCGGTTTATATAACATGGCTGGAAATGTGAATGAGTGGGTAAATGATGTTTACAGAACAGGTACCTTCACTGATGCAGACGCCTTTAATCCTTATCGCGGTAACTACTTCGAAAACAAGAAGCTGGATAATGCGCAAACAGGCAAAATTGCCCTGGATAAATATGGCAATCCGATAAAAGAAAACGCTTATTCAGGTAGAAAACAAACCTGGGCAGAAAAACAAGCACAGGCAAAACGTGTAGATTCAATTTCGAAATCGACTGATCCGCAAAGCGCAACTGCAGCTACAAGTTACCAGGCCGATCAAAGGGGTTATAGAGATAAACAGAATCTGCTTTTAAATGAAGAAGGTGTAACCTTGATCAATGATAAATCCAGAGTATACAAAGGCGGTTCATGGAACGATATGGCTTACTGGTTAAATCCAGCAACCAGACGTTTCTTATCACAAGATGAATCATCAGCAGAGATAGGTTTCCGTTGCGCCATGACTATGTTAGGTGCTCCAGAAATTAGCACCTCAGGAAAAAGAAGCTTTAAAACCCCTCCTCCACGACCATACCGGGTGAGTAGAGGTAAATAATAGAAAAGTCCCAATTCGTAATGAGTTGGGACTTTTTTATCGCTTATAATTCTTGGTTTAATTAAATTGGATGAGTACCTGATTTTTTTCCACCTTATCACCCTTATTAATCAGCACTTTTTTAACCACTCCATCAGCTGAAGATTTTAAGATATTTTCCATCTTCATAGCCTCTAAAACCAATAGGTTGTCGCCCTTTTTAACTTCTACATTTTCCTCCACCATTACATTTAATACCAACCCTGGCATTGGTGCCTTTATCTCCGATATTTTAGTTCCAGCTAAATTATCCATACCCATTTGTTTCAGCAATTGATCAAACTGATCTTCCACCTTAATTTGATAGGTTGCACCATTTACTTTAATGGCACAGGTCTTATTAGCGCTGTCAACGGATATGACTTCCGCATTGTACGATTTATTTTGATAAAGCAGATGCGAAGAATTATTGCTCAATTCAATGGAATCCAAAGAAACTTCTTCTCCGTTTAATTTAAACACGTTATGATTAATTTCAATATCATACTGAAACTGATCGTTAACTTTTACTTTATACATAGCATTATTGTGTTAAAGCATACTGAACTAAATTAGCGCCCATTTTAAGCGCCTTATTGCGGGTTTCCTGACTATCCTCAGGGTATGTGCCAAAATCTTCCCAGCCATTCCCCAAATCGCATTCAAACGTATAATAACAAACCACTCTCCCTTTATAGATCAAAGCAAAACCTTGCGGCCGCTTGTTATCATGCTCATGAATTTTGGGCAAACCACCCGGGAACTTGAACTTTTGGTTGTAAATGGCATGGTTGGACGGTAACTCAACGAAATTCAGTTCTGGGAAAACTTTTTTCATTTGAGGTCTAATGAATTTATCCAATCCATAATTATCATCAATATGCAGAAACCCTCCTCCTGTTAAATACTGTCTTAGATTTTTAACATCCTGATCACTGAACACCACGTTTCCATGGCCCGTCATATACACGAATGGGTAATTGAAAAGTTCTTTCGAGCCTACTTCTACAATACTTTCTTCAGGGTAAAAATTAGTTTTTAGATTGATATTACAGAATGAAATTAAATTTGGAAGTGCGGTACGGTCGGCATACCAATCGCCACCACCACTGTACTTCAGTTTCCCCATTCGGTAGGAAGGAACCATGAAAGAAGTAAGAATAAAGAGTAAAAAGCAAGGAATAAGGATAAACGAGCAAAAGAGCAAACGCTTCAACGATAATAAACCTTTAACTTTCAACTGATAACTTTCAACTCTTTTCATCGGTTAAGGTAATTGATTTCAAAACAAACAGAAAGTGCAGCCGTTTCGGTGCGCAACCTGTTATCTCCTAAAGTTAATGCTTTAAAGCCTTTATTCAAAGCTAAATTAACTTCTTCGGGGCTGAAATCTCCTTCCGGGCCAATAAGAATTAAATATTTTTGGTGCGGTGTAACGAGCTCTGAAATGTATTTCTTGTCGTTTTCATCAATGCAATGCGCTATTAGCTTATTTCCTTCAAAAGGAAGGTTAAGAAAAGCATTATAGGAAATCGCTTCATTTAGTTTTGGATGATAGGCTTTGATGGATTGTTTGACAGCAGAAGTAATAACCTTGTTTAATCGATCTTCTTTAACAATACGTCTTTCAGATCGATCGGTAATAATTGGGGTTACTTCATCTATGCCAAGTTCAGTGGCCTTCTCTAAAAACCATTCCATACGATCGATATTTTTTGTAGGTGCGACCGCGATATGTAAATAGTGATTTCTTTTATGAAATTCGGTTTCTACTTTAAGAATGGATAAACTTACTTTTTTGGGATTATCAGAAATGATTTCGGCAGTGTAAAAACCACCTCTTCCATCTACTAAGTTTACTACAGTTCCAACTGATAGTCGCAATACCCTAACGCAATGTTTGCTTTCCTCTTCATTAAGCGTATAGGTATCGTGAGTAATATCTGGCGTATAAAAAATATGCATTGTTGAATTTAATGATTATCAACCTGATCTTCTTCATTTATTACCAATTCCAGTTTAATAGTTTCAATGTTTTGTTCTGTTTTCTTTAAGATGGTAAACAGATAACCATAAGATTCATTGCTTTCGCCAACCTCTGGAATCCGTTCAAAAACATGCGAAACCAAACCACCGACGGTATCAAAATCTTCATCCTCTGGCAAATCATGTGGCAAATGCTCATTCACATCATAAACCGTTGCAAAGGCATTTACAATAAATTCGTTATCCGATACTTTTTCTACTAAAGGTTTTTCTTCATCATATTCATCCTGAATTTCACCTACCAGTTCCTCCACAATATCCTCTAAGGTAACCATCCCGGCTGTACCGCCAAACTCATCTAAAACGATCGAGATTTGGATGCGGTTGCTTTGCAGTTCACTCATTAAATCGTTAATTTTCTTTGTTTCTGTAACGAAGTAAGGTTTTCGAATGATATCATTCAGTGTCCAATGCTGATTCCCGGAAGCGACTAATGGCAGAATATCCTTGGCGTGAATAATTCCGACAATTTTATCCATTATCTCATCATAAACCGGTAGGCGTGAATAGCCTTCAGCAATGATTTTATCAATTACTTCTTCTTTCGAGGAGGACAATTCAATACCTGAAATCTTGGTACGCGGAACCATAATGTTCTTTACTACACGCTCATTAAAATCAAATACGTTTTTAATAAGTTCATGCTCATTGTTATCCAATGCACCACTTTCCTTACCCTGATCTAACAAGTATTGAAGTTCTTCTGTACTGTGCAACGATTCGTGACCTGCAGAAGTATCGATACCAAATGGCTTCAGAATTACTGCAGCTAAGCTATTCAAAGTCCAGATGAATGGTTTGAAAACTACATAAAAAATTTGCAGTGGAACAGACACAAATAGAGTAGTGGCCACTGGTCTTTGTATTGCAAAAGATTTAGGTGCCAACTCACCAAATACGATGTGCATTACGGTGATTAAAGAAAAAGCTACTATTGTTGATGCGGTATGTATGGTGGCATCACTAAAACCCCATTCGAGGCTATCAAAAAGATTTTTGAAAATAGTATGCATAACGCCTTCACCAACCCAACCTAAGCCAAGTGATGCAAGCGTTATACCTAGCTGTGTGGCTGCTAAATAACCATCTAAATTATGGATGATGGTTTTAGCCATTTTACCAACCCGGCTACCTGTTTTTGCTTTTATTTCAATTTGAGAGGCCCGGACCTTTACAATTGCAAATTCTGCTGCAACAAAGAATCCGTTTAGTAAAACTAAAAATAATGCTAGAAATAACCTCCAACCTACAGATGTAGTATCAGGCTCTTCTAAAGCAACCAAAATGGTATTGGTGGGCAATATTGCACTTAACTCTAAATTTAAAAACAAGCAGGCCGTGGGTAAATCCATTATGCTAATTCTCTAAATGTTGTGTTGTAAAGTTCTATACTTTCTTTAATAACTTTATGAGCATAGCGAACACCTAACAAATGTTCGATAGTAACATTTTTCTCTTCCAGTGCTTTATAATCTTGAAAGAAACGAACAATTTCCTTCATTTGATGTGGTGGCAATTCATCCAAATCGTTAATGTAGTTTACAGACATATCATGTGCTGCAACCGCAATAATTTTATCGTCTTGCTCTCCATTATCAACCATGTGCATTACGCCAACAACTTTAGCTTCAATTAATGTCATAGGGTAAACATCAACAGAACAAAGTACAAGAATATCTAATGGATCCTTATCATCACAATAAGTTTGTGGGATAAAGCCGTAGTTAGCCGGATACATTACTGATGAAAAAAGAACCCTGTCTAACTTGATTAGTCCGGATTCTTTATCTATTTCATACTTGGCTTTTGAGCCTTTAGGAATTTCAATGATTGCGTTTACAATTTCTGGAACGTTTTTACCAGGAGATACGCTATGCCATGCGTGATGATCGTCTTTTGCCATTTTTTAATTTAATCTTTCTTTTCCCCATCGGGGATTTTAACTTTACTTTTTACAAAGGTAATCAATAAAGGTATAGTTGTGATAACGATAAAGCCAATAATAATATATAATAAGTAATCGTTAATCTCTTTTTCAAATCTTTTTCCTAAAAAGTAGCCTAACAACGTGAGCGAACAGATCCATAAAATTCCACCAACAACATTATAGAAGGCAAACTTTTTAAAGTCTAATTTTACTACTCCAGCAAAAATCGGTGCAAAAGTTCTTACAATTGGAACAAATCTACCCATGATCAATGCGAAGGCACCTTGCTTGTTATAATATTCCTCTGCTGCTTTTAAATATTTCTTTTTGAAAAAGAAACTGTCTTTTCTGGTATACAGTAGTGGGCCAGTTCTGCGCCCAAACCAATAACCCGTAAAATTTCCAGAAATTGCGGCGACACATAATCCTGCTAAAAGCACTGCAATGTTAACATCAAGTTTTCCGGTAGCTACGAACATTCCTGCAAGAAACAGTAAATAATCGCCAGGAAGGAAGAAACCAAAGAATAGGCCAGTTTCTGCAAAGATGACAAATACTACAAGATAGAAACCGCCCTCCCTCAATAATTTTTCGGGGTCAATTAAATGTTGTAGGTGGTTCCAGAAATCCTGCATATTTCAATTATTCGTAAAACTACAAATAATTATCTAACAAGTGCATACCTATATCAGGTTTAAAACAATTGCAGGATAAATACCCAAAATTAGCGTAATCGCCACTGATACAGCTAAAACAATCTTGTACTGTGCAGGTGTAGAAAGCTCTGTTTCAGCGCCATCTTTAAACCAAACGGCAACAATTACCTTGAAATAATAGTAGAAACCAACTAGTGCATTTAGGATTGCGAAGCCAACCAAAAGCATTTTATATTCACCCATTACATTAAGAAACATTAAATATTTGCCGATAAAACCTGCGGTTAAAGGAATACCTGCTAATGATAACATGGCAACCGTTAGCGATAAGGCAACCAAAGGATTTTTCTTACCTAAGCCATTGAAACTTTCAAAGCTATCGCTACCGGTTTTTTGTTTCACTAATATTAATACCGCAAAAGCGATAATTGATGCAAAGGTATAAGCAGCTGCATAAACCAAAACATTGTTTTGAGAGTGTGGACCAATTACAACCAAAGAGAATAACAGGTATCCTGCATGAGAAATACTTGAATAGGCCAACATCCGTTTAAAATTCTTTTGGAATAACGCAGTAACATTACCAATAAATAAGGTTATACAAACAATTACGATGAGTGGTGCAACCCAGAAATCGTGAAGCGGTGCAAAAGCATCGGCAAATAATCTTAAAAAAGCAGCAAAGCCTGCCGTTTTAACCACTGTACTCATAAACGTAGTGATCAAAGTTGGCGAACCTTCGTAAACGTCTGGAGTCCAGAAGTGGAAAGGTGCCGCTCCTACTTTAAAGCACAAGCCAATCATCATCAAAATTACCCCTGGATAGAAGATTGGAGAAACTGCTTTGCTATTGTCAACTAAGTAAGCTTGAATTTTATCTAAATCGAACGAACCGGTGGCACCGTAAATTAATGTAATCCCAAATAACAAGAAACCTGTTGAAAAAGCACCCATCAGGAAATATTTCAATGAGGCTTCGTTTGATGCAAAATCCCTCTTACGAATACCTGCAAGGATATACAAACTTACCGACATGATTTCCAGCCCGACAAATAACATCGCCATATTCTTGTACGACACCATCATAATCATCCCCGCAAGGGCGAAAAGAATTAAGGTATAATATTCTGCTATGTTATCGCTTTTTGAATGAAAATAATTTTGAGTCAACAAGAAAATTAAAAGTGTGCCAACGATACAAACAGCCGAAAATGCCAAAGCGAAATTATCAGTTTGCATCATTCCGAAATGAACAGCATTGCCATCCCATGCAGCAGCAGTGAAGCCTAATGCAGTAAGTAAGCCAACAACGGTAAGCGGCAATAATGCTTTCTTTGCTTTAAACAAACCTGCGTAAAGTACAATAAAAGCGGTTATACTAATGGTTATAATAATATTCATTGCTTATTTTACTGATGTTAATTTTTGATTTACCTGTTCTAATAAATGTTGTACAGATGCCTCTGTTAAGTGCAATAGTGGTTTTGGGTATACACCGAAAAAGATAATTAAAGCACAGATAATATAAAGAACCAATTTCTCAGTCCCTTGAATGTCGGTAAACGTGATGGTTAATTCGTTTGTTTTTCCAAGCATTACATTTTGGTACATGCGCAACATATAAACTGCTCCGAAAATGATGGTTAAGCCTGCAACTGCAGCTGCCCAAATGCCGTAGTTATAAACGCCCATCAACAATAAGAATTCTCCAATAAAACCATTTGTTCCTGGCAAAGCGACTGTACCTAAAACGATGATTAAGAAAACAATTGCCAGTTGTGGTGCTGATTTGGCAATACCACCCAATTCTTCAAGTTTATTGGTTTTGGTTCGAGAAAAGATAATATCCAAAACGAAAAATAAACCTACCACGTTAATTCCGTGACTTAACATTTGCACCATCGCTCCTTGCAGACCCTGCTGGTTTAAGGCGAAAATACCGGCAGAAATAAGTCCAACGTGAGCAATAGATGAGTAAGCAACTAGACGTTTAGCATCTTTCTGCGTAAAAGCAATTAGTGAAGCATAAACAATACCAATGATAGATAAAACCATCACCAGGCCAGACCAATCCTGAACGCCTGCAGGTACAATTGGTAATAACCATCTGATTACACCATAAATACCCATTTTTAACATGATACCAGATAATAACATGGTTCCCTGAGTTGGAGCTACTGTGTAAGTATCCGGTTGCCAGGTGTGAAAAGGGAAAATCGGCATCTTAATCGCGAAAGCAATAAAGAACGCCCAGAAGATCCAGCCTTGTTGTGCGCTATCTAAGTTTAAAGCATAAAATGCCTGAATATCGAAGTTCTGTGCAGGATTCTGCAAATACAAATAAATAATCCCCATTAACATAAACAATGATCCTGCAATCGTATAAACGAAGAATTTCATGTTGATGCGTACCCTATCTTTACCTCCCCAGAATGCACAGATGAAGTAAATTGGAATTAATGCAGCTTCCCATCCAATGTAAAATAAGAAAGCATCCATAGCAGTAAAAACCAATAACAATCCTGACTGCATGAATAAAATCAATGCATAAAAAGCGGCTGGGTTTTTATAATCATGTCTGTAGCTAGATAAAATGATAATTGGAATTAACAAATTGGTAAGCAATACCACCAATATGCTGATCCCATCGATACCGGCATGAAAACGAATGCCTAAATCTGAAATCCACGGCAGGTTCGCTTCAAACTGCGTACTGGCATTTGGAATAAAGTTACAGGCGATGAACAAGGCCAAGCCTAAAGAAGCGACCGAAATTACCGTCGATACTATTTTGGCAGATTGACCCGCAAATGCCGTAATGATAGCACCCGCAAGCGGAAGAAATATAAGTAGTAAAAGTTGTTCCATTATTTATTTTTGAACCCTTTTTATATGTAATAAAATGTATAAGCAAGCAATGCGATGATACCAGCTACCATCATAAATATATAGAAACCAACGTTTCCACTTTGTAATAAACGAACTCCTTTACTTGCCTCGTTTGTACTCCAGCCTAGTCCATTCACAATCCCATCAATAAATTTCGTGTCGATAATTCTGTAGAAAAATCTCGAGAAAGCATCTAAAGGTTTGGTGATGATGAAATCGTAAATCTCATCTAAATAAAATTTATTGTAAGATAATTTTGCCAAAGCAGAACGCGGTGCTGCATCAGCCACAGGAACACGAGCACCTTTAACATATCTGGTGTAAGCGTAAAGCAAAGCGATGATCGCGGCTACCACTGAAACACCCATTAAGGTAAATTCCGTTGAATGACTTAATTCTAATTCATGTTGTGCAACGCCGGCACCGCTTAACCAATGTGCCAACCATTCGTTTCCGCCGAAAACGTGAGGAATGTTGATCGCTCCACCAATTGCAGCTAATATTGCCAGGATGATTAATGGAATAGTCATCGCTTTTGGCGACTCATGTACATGACTTTCTTCGTGATGTGTACCTCTGTATTTTCCAGAGAAAGTAAGGAACATCATTCTGAACATGTAAAAAGAAGTTAAGAATGCGGTTAACACACCAACTCCCCAAAGGATTGGGCTTGCCTGGTACGCATTTGCCAAGATTTCATCTTTAGAGAAAAATCCTGAAAATGGTGGTAAACCTGCAATCGCAATCGTACCAATCATCATCGTTAAGAAAGTAACAGGAAGTTTTTTCCTTAATCCACCCATGTGGCGCATATCTTGCTCGTGGTGCATGGCATGAATTACTGACCCAGCGCCTAAGAATAGTAATGCTTTGAAGAATGCGTGTGTTAATACATGGAAAAATGAACCCGTATAAGCGCCAACGCCTAAGCCTAAAAACATGTAGCCCAATTGAGATACCGTTGAATAAGCCAATACTTTTTTAATATCTGTTTGTGTTAACGCAATAATTGCGGCAACTAAAGCAGTTGTAATACCTACGATGGCAATGATGTTTTGTGTAAGCGGTGCTAAATCGAACAATACGCTAGAACGGGCAATCATGTAAATACCTGCAGTTACCATCGTTGCTGCGTGGATTAAGGCTGAAACTGGCGTTGGGCCTGCCATTGCATCTGGCAACCAGGTAAATAATGGCAACTGAGCTGATTTACCGCAAGCTCCAATAAACAATAGAATTGTGATTAAGAACAAAGTATTTTGTCCAGGTAACATGTTCGCCGCCTGAGGAAAAACTTTTGCAAATTCTACACTTCCGAAAGTGGTAAAAATTAAGAATACCCCTAACAAAAAGCCCAAATCACCAATACGGTTCATTACGAAAGCTTTTTTAGCTGCTGATGCATAAGCGCTGTTTGTATACCAGAAACCGATTAATAGGTAAGAGCATAAACCTACACCCTCCCAACCGATAAACATCACGATATAGTTTGAACCCAATACCAATAAAAGCATGAAGAACACAAACAGGTTCAGATAAGAGAAAAATTTTCCGAATCCTTCATCATCATGCATGTAGCTGGTAGAATATAAATGGATCAAGAAACCAATTCCAGTGATAATCAAAAGCATGATTGAACTTAATGGGTCAACCAGAAATGATAATGGAATATGTAATGTTCCTGCGGTAATCCAATCGAATAAAAATACTTCGTGAGATTTTTGTGTATCGCCTTGTAAACTAAAGAAAATAACTACGCTGATAATGAAAGAGGCCAAAATTACTCCACTTCCAATAATACCAACAAGTCCTTTAGATAAAGATTTTCTGCCCAGTCCGTTGATTACAAATCCTAAAAAAGGAAGTAACGGAACTAACCAAATCAATTGTTCTATTGTCATTCTTAATATATATTTACCACTTAAGGCGATTTAAAACATTAATATCTATCGATTTTGTATTTCTGTAAACCATTACGATAATCGCCAAACCAACTGCAACTTCTGCAGCGGCAAGCGCCATAATAAAAAATACGAAAACCTGCCCTGATGGGTCATTGCTATGTACAGAGAAAGCTGTTAAAAGCAGGTTAACTGCGTTTAACATCAACTCAACAGACATAAAAATTACGATTGCGTTTCTACGGGTTAATACGCCAATTACACCAATTGTGAAAATAATTGCACATAAATAGATGTAATGATTTAGCGGAACGCCTGCCATTTGTGTAGTTAAATTTTCCATTATGCCTCTACCTCATCTCTTTTAGATAATAAAACTGCTCCAACCATTGCTGCCAATAGTAATAGAGATGATAATTCGAATGGCAATAAGAATGGTCCAAAAAGCTCTTTTCCTAAATTCTCTACCAAACCTAATCCTTGATTTTTCAAAATTAAAGGGCTATTGATCGTTGCCGCTTTAAAAGACCCAACTAAGGTTACCACAAGGCAACACCCTGCAATTACACCTACAATTTTAATCAATGGTGATTTCACGGGCTCGGTTTCGTTATTCAGGTTGAGGAGCATCAGTACAAATAAGAATAATACCATGATGGCCCCCATGTAAACGATGAAGTTTACAACGGCCAAAAATTGTGCGTTCAATAGTACATAATGTACCGTGAAGGTAAAAAAGGTAAGGATTAAGTATAAAACGCTATGAATTGGATTTTTTGCAAAAATCACCATCAGCGAAAAGATGATACTTAATGTGGCTACGAAATAGAATACTTGTGTACTCATTAATTTGTTATTTGTTTGTACTCCTCGTCATTGCGAGGCACGAAGCAATCTCATTTTTATTGCCATTGCTTTAGGATTGCTTCGTTCCTCGCAATGACGGATTAGGTTATTTGTTTGGTCCTTCGACGAGCTCAGGATGACAACTATTATTTTTTCATCTCTAACGGAGCCTCAACCAATTTGTCTTTTCCGTAAATAAAATCCTTACGTAAATAATCAGCTGGTACAATTGGTCCGTCTAAATAAATTGCCTCTTTCGGACAAGCCTCTTCACATAATCCACAAAAAATGCAACGCAACATGTTGATTTCATAAGTCGCTGCATATTTTTCCTCACGGTACAAATGTTTTTCTTCTGGCTTGCGTTCGGCCGCAATCATGGTAATTGCTTCCGCAGGGCAAGACAGTGCACATAAACCACAAGCTGTACAACGTTCTTTTCCATTCTCATCACGCTTCAGGGAATGCATTCCTCGGAAGTTTGCAGAAAATTCGCGTTCTACTTCCGGATATCTTACTGTAGCCTCTTTTTTGAATAAGTGGCTGATGGTGATGCCCATACCCTTTGCAATTGCAGGTAGGTACATACGTTCCATGAAGCTTAAAGGCTTCTGTTCCAGTACTTTTTTCTTGTTACTTAATGATTCCATAATTAAAACTTCTCTATAATCGCAATCACAACCCCAGTTATTATAATGTTGGCAATGGCCAAAGGTATTAAACCTTTCCAACCTAAATTCATCAATTGATCGTAACGGAAGCGAGGGATTGTCCACCGTACCCACATAAAGAAAAAGATGAAGAAAACGATTTTCACAAAGAATACTCCAACACCAAATAATGGCGCCCAAGTCGGACCAAGCAAAGTTGCCATGTAATCCATTCCAGGATAGTTGTAGCCACCGAAATATAAAGTTGCCATTACTGCCGACGAAACAAACATATTAATGTATTCGGCAAAAAGGTAAAAACCTAACTTCATTGACGAGTATTCGGTATGATAACCACCAATTAGCTCAGTTTCACACTCTGGCAAATCGAAAGGCGCACGATTGGTTTCAGCAAAAGAACATACCATAAAGATCAAAAATCCAAGTGGCTGATATAAAACATTCCAACGCCAGCCATGCTGCTGATCAACAATTTCTTTAAGACTTAAAGTGTTTGTCATCAAAAGCAAAGCGATGATAGATAACCCCATTGCAATTTCATAACTGATATTTTGCGATGCGGCACGAATAGCACTTAACAAGGAATATTTGTTGTTTGATGCCCAGCCGCCAATCATTACGCCATAAACGCCCAAAGAAACCACGCCGAAAATGTATAAAACACCAACGTTGATATCGGCAACTTGAAGCGGCACAACTTTACCGCCAATTTCCATTGGGCTACCCCATGGAATAACCGCTGTACCAATACAAGCACAAAGTAAGGCCAAACCTGGCCCAACAATAAATAGCCATTTGTTTGATGTTGTTGGAATAATTTCTTCCTTCATAAACATCTTCACACCATCGGCTAAAGGTTGCAGAATACCAAAAGGACCAGCTCTATCCGGACCTAAACGATCTTGAAGATATGCAGCCACCTTACGCTCTGCATAGGTAGAATACATGGCAATTACCAAACTGATACCGAAAATTACGGCAACCAGAATAAATTTTTCAATGATAAAACCTGTATCCATTAGTATTTAACTGTTTTATGTAATTCAATTTCATTTGCAGCTTGTAACGCCTGATTTGGCTGAATAACATGCAAAGGTTTCAATGTTTCGTAATGGTTTGATGCAATTACCGAAGTATCATCAATGTGAGTAGGTTGTTCGATAACCCAATCTGATGTTGCTTTTTTATCGAAACGACATGTGTTGCAGATAAACTCTTCCACTTCGCCAAATTTGTCTTTACGGGCAGTAACACGTAAAACATCTTCTCCTTTGTACCAAAGCGTTACTTTACCATTGCACTTTTCATGGTCGCAATCGCGATGCGCATCAACTGGTTTAGTAAACCAAACACGGTTTTTGAAACGGAAGGTTTTATCAGTTAAAGCGCCCACAGGGCAAACATCGATGACATTCCCCGAGAAATCGTTATCAACCGCATGCTGAATATAGGTAGAAATTTCTGAATGGTCGCCACGGTTTAAAATTCCATGAACGCGTTTATTTGTAATTTGATCAGCAGTAAAAACACAACGATAACACAGAATACAACGATTCATATGCAACTGGATTTTATCACCAATATCGATACGTTCGAAAGTGCGACGCTCAAACTCGTAACGTGTTTTCTGCAATCCGTGCTCGTAACCTAAATTTTGTAAATCACATTCTCCAGCCTGATCGCAAACCGGGCAATCTAAAGGGTGGTTTATCAATAAAATTTCCACCACACCTGCACGTGCTTCTAGAACTTCTGGTGAAGTAATATTAAGCACTTCCATACCATCCATTACTGTTGTACGGCAAGATGCAACCAATTTAGGCATTGGGCGTGGGTCTTTTTCCGAACCTTTTGTTACCTTAACAATACAGGTACGGCATTTACCACCACTGCCTTCTAACTTAGAATAATAGCACATTGCTGGCGGAACAATATCACCTCCAATTTGCCTTGCAGCATTTAGGATAGTGGTTCCGTTATCAACCTCTACTGTTATCCCGTCTATCGTAACCTTAACTTTTTCACTCATGGTTAATGATAATCTTTATTTTTTTTGCTTTATGCCGTCATTGCGAGGCACGAAGCAATCTTTCCTATTTTGTACGCATTGCATTAGGATTGCTTCGTTTCTCGCAACAACGCGGTGCTTAAAATATCGCATTAATTCTCGTCTCCAAGAATCAATCTCCTCACTTGTCTGTCTACTTTTCTTCCGTTACCGGAGCTTTTTCTATCGGGGTAGCGTAGTTTGCTAAACCATAATTTTGCTGCTGACTCTTAACCGGCTCTTTAATGTGCCATTCAAACTCATCTCTGAAATGACGGATGGCACTCGCCACTGGCCAGGCTGCCGCATCTCCTAATGGACAAATCGTATTTCCTTCAATTTTACGTTGAATATCCCAAAGTAAATCTACATCATCCATTGAACCATGGCCATGCTCGATTTTGTGCAATACCTTCTCCATCCATCCAGTACCTTCACGGCAAGGCGAACATTGTCCGCAACTTTCGTGATGATAGAAACGAGTGAAATTCCAGGTATTGCGAACGATACATTGATCTTCATCAAAAGCGATAAAACCGCCCGAACCCATCATGGTTCCGGTAGCAAATCCGCCCTCTGATAAAGATTCGTAACTCATTAAACGAGGTTCGCCATTGGCTAACTTCAAAGTTAAATTAGCAGGCAAAACCGGAACAGATGAACCACCTGCAACCGTTGCTTTTAACTTCTTGCCATTTGCAATACCACCGCAGTATTCATCAGAATAAATAAATTCTTCAACTGGTAAGCCTAATTCGATTTCATAAACACCTGGTTTAACTAAGTTACCAGACGCTGATATTAATTTTGTACCTGTACTTCTACCGATACCTATTTTTGCATACTCATCACCACCATCATTGATAATTGGTACCACTGCAGCAATCGACTCTACGTTATTTACTACCGTTGGACAACCATATAAACCTGCAATTGCAGGGAATGGTGGTTTAATTCTTGGATTACCTCTTTTTCCTTCAAGTGATTCTAACAATGCAGTTTCTTCACCACAAATGTAAGCGCCACCACCCGGCTGAACATATAATTCTAAATCGTAACCTGTTCCTAAAATGTTTTTACCTAACAATCCAGCAGCTTTTGCCTCCGCAATTGCCTTTTCCAAAATACGGATCTGAGGCATCATTTCTCCACGAACGTAGATGTATGAAACTTTTGCCCCCAAGGCAAAACTAGATACAATCATTCCCTCAATTAAAGCATGAGGAATATAAGTCATTAGATAACGGTCTTTGAAAGTTCCTGGCTCAGACTCATCGGCGTTGCAAACCAAATAACGGGCAACACCTTCTGGTTTAGCCAAAAAGCTCCATTTCATTCCCGTTGGGAAACCCGCACCACCACGACCACGTAAGCCTGATTTCTTTACTTCTTCAACAATCTCTTCAGGTGTTAAAGTTTTAAGGGCTTTTTCCACAGCACGGTACCCGCCTTTTTGGCGATAGACCTCAAGTGTATTGATGCCTGGTACGTTTATATGCTCAAGTAATAATTTGCGACTCATTGTTTTTTAGATGTGAGATGTGAGACTTGAGATTTTAGACTAATTGCCAATTCTCATATCTCATATCTAGTTTCTCAAATCTTATTTATTTTTCAAATCTTCAATCAGTTTATCTACACTTTCAATAGTTAAGTTTTCGTAGAAAGTATATTCCGGGCTAATTTGCAGTACCGGACCAAAACCACAGGCAGCTAAACACTCAACTCCTCTAAAGCTGAATAAACCATCTGCGGTAACTTCACCTTCTTTAACGCCCAACTTATTTTCTAAGTGGTCTAATATTTTTTCGGCGCCAACTAAACAACAAGGACCAGTACGGCAAACATCCAAAGCATATTTGCCTTGAGGTTTTAAGAAATACATGGTGTAAAAAGTTGCTACCTCGTAAACTTCAATCGGTTGAATGTTTAAATATTCAGCAACTTGATCCATCGCAGATGTAGGAACCCAAAGAAATTCTGCTTGTACTAAATGCAATAATGGCAGCAAAGCTGATTTTTCCTTACCCACAGGATAACGACTTTTAACATCATCAAATTTGGCAAGCAATTCTGATGAGAACACTACAGGTGTTTGTTCTTCTACTTTAAGCATCTAATTCTCCTGCAATAATATTCATACTACTCATGTTGATAATGGCATCAGACAATAACATGCCTTCGCTCATTGGTGCAAACATTTGGTAATTTATAAAACTTGGCCTGCGGAAGTGTAAACGATATGGTGTACGGCCTCCATCATTAATTAAATAGAAACCTAATTCACCATTTCCACCTTCTACAGCATGATAAACTTCTGCTTTTGGTGCATCAATTTCTCCCATCACAATTTTGAAATGGTAAATTAATGCCTCCA
Organism: Pedobacter sp. AC163; assembly: GCF_979258665.1. NCBI lineage: Bacteria > Pseudomonadati > Bacteroidota > Sphingobacteriia > Sphingobacteriales > Sphingobacteriaceae > Pedobacter > Pedobacter sp. AC163. Next base: position 2,878,149 of record NZ_OZ409872.1, read on the forward strand.
TATTGTTATAAACTTCTTGTTTCGGAGGAAGATAAAATTCAGGAACGTCGGCATGAAAAATACCTTTTGGCTCTGTTTTCAGCTTCACAATGGCTTGTTCGATGATGCGCAAACTTTGCCACATTTCTTCGTTACGAACCAAATATCTGTCATAAATATCACCACTTGTTCCAACCGGAACCTCAAAATCGAAGTCTTGATACGAAGAATACGGGTCGCTTACACGAACATCATAATCTATACCCGTCGCACGTAAAAGTGGGCCAGTCCAGCTATACTCCAAAGCAGCCTCTTGAGTTACTTCCGCAACACCAGCTGTTCTATCAATGAAAATCCGGTTACGGGTTAAAAGATTTTCGAACTCTTTCAAAGCAACTGGAAACTCTTTTAAAAATTTATTAATCTTCGCAAAGGCCACTTCATTGAAATCTCTTTCGAAACCACCAATACGGCCAATGTTAGTTGTTAAGCGGGCACCGCATACCTCTTCGAAAATTTCGTAAATATGCTCACGGAATTGGAAAAGGTAAAGGAAAGTAGTTGTTGCTCCGGTATCCTGACCGATAATCGTATTACAGATAATGTGATCGGCAATACGCGAAAGCTCCATCACAATCACGCGAAGATAATCTACGCGTTTAGGCATCTGGATATTTAACAACTTTTCAACCGTCATGTGCCATCCCATATTGTTAATTGGCGATGAGCAATAATTTAAACGGTCGGTTAATGGTGTAATTTGATAGAAAGGGCGATGCTCGGCAATCTTTTCGAAAGCACGGTGGATATACCCAATTGTAGAAACTCCGCTTACAATACGCTCGCCATCTAACTGCAAAACGTTTTGAAAAACACCATGTGTTGCAGGGTGTGTTGGACCTAAGTTTAAGGTCACCAGCTCACTTTGCGGGTCGTTATCTGTATATACCGGATGGTTATGATTCATATAAATTACCTTCCAAAAAATTCATCTTTTTTATCAACTCGGTTCGGGTCTTCCAATGGATATTGCTTCAACATTGGGTGCACGCCCAAATCATCCATATTCAAAATACGGCGTAAATCGGGATGACCTTCAAACTTAACCCCGAATAAATCGTAGGTTTCTCGTTCCATCCAGTTCGCACCTTTCCAAATTTTTGTCGCCGTTGGTATGGTAGGATTTTGCTCAGAAATGAAAACTTTAATTCTAATCCGCACTTTTTCTACCATGTTATGCAGATGATAGACAACAGCAATACCATGGTCTTTACCAGGATAATGAACAGCTGTAATATCAGTAAGGAAATTGAATTTTAACTCTTCTTTAAGATGTGAAAGTACATTTACGATAACATCTTTGTAGGTTACGAAGGTTAATAAACCATAAGGCTCAGAAACGGCGGTAATTTTCTCACCAAACTTTTCGGTTAGCTTAACGTGGATGTCGTTATTCAGCGTCGTTTCTTCCATTATTTAATGCCGTATTGACCTAAAAGTTCTTTGTAATAATCAGAATTTCTTCTTCTTCCAGATTCATTTTTTACTAAATCCTGGATGCGTTGGAAACCGTCTAAAATAGCTTCTGGTCTTGGTGGGCAACCCGGAACGTAAACATCCACAGGGATTACTTCATCAATACCTTGCAAAACAGAATAAGTATCGAAAATACCCCCACTACTTGCACAAGCTCCAACTGCCATTACCCAACGTGGCTCAGCCATTTGGATATAAACTTGCTTTAACACCGGCGCCATCTTTTTAGCGATGGTACCCATAACCATTAAAACATCGGCTTGACGAGGAGAAAAACTCAAACGTTCTGCACCGAAACGACCTAAATCGTAGTGAGAACCCATGGTTGCCATAAACTCAATTCCGCAACACGAAGTGGCGAACGGTAAAGGCCATAATGAATTTGAACGAGCCAAACCTATCACTTTATCTAACGAAGTGGCAAAGTACCCAGGTCCTTCGGTTCCTGGAGGCGCATCAACTATATTAATTTCACTCATGTTTATAAACAAAAAATGCTCATCCCTTTGCAGAATGAGCAACAAATTTACAATATTTTAAAGGCAATCAAACTAGCTTAACTTGATTTAGAACCTTTCTAAATAATTAAAATTCCTATTGGTTAGTGTGAGTGATACACATTCAGTTTTGCAATTAGCAACTTTCAATTTATAGTTTTTAAATCGAGGACTATTAACTGCAATTTTCTGCTGGTAACTGCGAACCGACTAGTTCCAGTCTAATACTTTCTTTTTGATCACGTAGATGAAACCCAATAACAAGGTGCCCATAAAGATGAACATCTCAATCATTCCGTCCATTCTTAGCGCTCTAAAATTCACTGCCCAAGGATACATAAAGATAACTTCAATATCAAAAAGCACAAATAAGATTGCCACAACAAAATATTTAATCGAAAACGGTTGACGAGCATTACCCACAGATTTAACACCTGCTTCGAATGTTTCCAATTTATCAAGCGTTTTACGTTTTGGACCTAAAAAGTGTGTTGCCACCAAGGTGGTAACCACAAAACCCAGGGCTACGATTACTTGAAATATTATCGGTAAAAAATCTATCGAGGTACTTTGCGCTTGCATAATCTTTATTTTCTGATGCAAAAGTAAAAGAAAAAGGCAGAGTAACCAAACTCTGCCTTTTCTAAATTATTTAACTTGTTAATTACTTACCTTTTCCTTTTGGTGCTGCTACTCCACTTAATTCCTTTAGTTTCGCACTTGCATATGTATCTGCAGGATCCAATGCTAAACACTTGTTAAGATAATCAATTGCTTTTGGCTTGTCTTTATCAGCATACCATGCACCTAATAATCTGTATGATTCAATTAAGTTAGTTTTCGCAGAAGCTTGTTCTTCTGGCTTAACTAACGTAACATATTTTTCATAATAAGGAATCATCAAGCCTTTTGTTGATTCGCCATTTTTAGTCTGATCGATATAGTCGTTGATTCTAGCTCGGTAAAAATATGCTAAAGCAAAATCAGGTGAAGCTTTTGATAATTGACCCAACGCCGTATCAGCTCTAACTAAACCTTCGATATTCAATGGCTTTTTATCTTTTTTCAAATAATAAGATTCTAAGAATCTGTTTATACCGATATATAAATAGTTATAAAGAGACCCTTTACCATTTGGATTATATTTAGCGGCTAATTCGTAAACATCTGCCGATTTAGCATATTTCTTTGCTTTATATAATGCAGCAGCAGCTTCTGATAGCGCATCAGCGTTAGCTGAATCTACTCTTGTCGCTTTGATGATATTGTTTAAAGCTAAACTATCTTGGCCAGCTTGTAACTGTGCTTTACCTAAATAAAGATAATCGTTACCTAAAATTTTGGTTGTGTCTTTTTCCTTGGCAAAGAAAGATGTCATGCTAGTTAAAGCTGCAGGGTAGTTCTTATTCTCATAAGCCGCCCAACCTTTCATTCTATCAACAACAGCTGCTTTTGCACTTCCTGCAGGCGCCTGAATAGATGAGGCAACTTGCTCTAAAGTAGGATAATCTTTAGCATAAAATAAGAACTGAGCATAACGCAACTGAGATTCTAAAGATTTATCAGTTAAATCCATGTATTTTTTATAGTTCTCAATTCCTTTTTTTGCTTTTTCCTGATCGGTACCAAAGCTACTCCATTGTAGGTAAAGCTCGCCTAATTCACGGTAAGCAGGACCATAATTTGGATCAGCAGCAATTACATCCTGTAATTCTTTTTCACCTTCTGGAAATGCTCTCGATTCTTTATACATTTTACCAATCTGAGTTTTTGCTCTACGATTGGTCGGATCGATGTCATTTACACGGAAGTATGGACCTAATGCTTCAGAATTCTTTTTCTGCAATGCATAAGCATCACCTTGCGCTAAAAAGATTTCAGCATCTTTATCTTTCGAATCCAATTCATCAGCTTTGTTGATATTGGCCAATGCATTAGTATAATCTGGTTTAGATATATCATCACTCGGTTTATCTTGAGCTAAATAAGCTTTACCGATATACAAATAAGTTTTGTAATCTTTTGGGGCTAAAACAACCGCTTTATCAAAATTACTTTTTGCAGAAGACGGATTGTTTGATAACATATCTGCCTCGCCTAAACCAATTAAGTTTAAATTATTTTTTGGATCTGCTGTAACACCCTTGGTAAATACCGCACGAGCCGAATCTATGTAACCAGTTTTTAAATAAACCAAACCGAGATTATAATAATTTTCACCGTTTGATGCTTGTGAGCTCACCAATGATTTTAACATTGATGATGCTTTCTGGTACTGTTCAGCGTCAATGGCTTTTTTCGCGTCATTTAAATTTTGAGCAAAAACTGCAGAACCCATCAACACCAAACCTAGATTTAAGGTTATTGCTTTCTTTGAAATTTTCATAGTTCTTTATTGTTTTTTAATAGTGATATATAAGCTTGTTAAATGTCTTATATATCGGATATTCCATTTTAGTTAAATGAAGTGTTTTTACAACTTCGTGGTTCAATTTATTAGTTTATTTTCCGTTTGTCAGATTAATTTGTCTTGGCATTAACTTGTGCGGACCGAGTCCTGATTTAAGTACAATCAATTGACCTCTCTGACTTCTTAACCACGTTGCAAATCCTGTGCCTAAACCATCTCTTCCCTCACAATCTATTATGTTCACATTTCTCAAGAATGGATAAACACCATTAATAAGATTATCCTGAGTGGGTTGATAAAACTTATCATCACCTGGCTTACCTTTAAGGTTTTTAACACCTAGCATTTTTACCTTAGATAGATATTGTACTAATTGCGTATTCTTATCAGAAACCCAATCAACGCCTAAAATACCAATAAAAGTTTTATCTTCTGCAATAAGTTTAATCACGTCTGCGCTAGAACTTTTTGAGTAAACACCTTGAGCTGGGAACTGACTTATATTAGCCAACTGCTTAAGGTATTGAAAGGTACTTGAATAAGCGTTATCAAAGACCAATTTTTTTCCAGAACCCTTACCTTGTAAAATATCAACAACTTCTTTAACGGTAATTGTGCTATCAATATTGTCTTTATTTGTAATTAATGCTATTCCATCAACTGCAAATCTTGTAGAATTAATTCTTATTCCTCTTTGTGTATAGTATTTTTCTTCCGCTTTAGTGAGTAACCTAGGCATCACAATTACCCGAACACTATCGTTTAGAAATGCAGGGATGATTTTCTCCTCGGGTTTTACGGTTAGCTCAAATTTTGCATCTGGATAATCCAAACTAAAAATATTAATCTGCTCCTTTATAATTGGGCTAACACTTTCGTCTACAAGAATTCTTAATGTACCGCTTGTACGTGTTTCCTTCACGTCGGCTGGTTTATCTTTTCTCTTGCAAGAAAGTAAACCCAGTACAATAAATAGATAAAGAATGTTTTTCATGTGTCTTAGTCTCGTCTCCCCAAACTTAAAAGCCTGATGAAAGCATAAAAGATTAAAAAGATACCAATGGCTATTCTTCCCCAGGCTGGAATAAAATTAAACCTGATTGCCAGTGGCTCCCAGAAGATAAATGCTAGACCCATCACTACATAAAGCACGAAGGTGACTAGGCCTAAAATGAGCAAAAACCGCTGTTTAGGCGATTTTTGCTTAAAAATATCAAAATTTAACATTTACTAATTAGTTCAATGTAAAGTTAACGTTGATGTTGTATTTTACCCTTACAGGCTTACCATTTTGAATACCTGGGTTCCAACGCGGACTTGCCTTTAGTACACGGATAGCTTCTTCATCAGTACCACTACCCAAACCGCGGGTAACTGTAATATCAGTTAACTTACCGTCCTTCTCTACAACGAAAGATAAAAATACTTTACCCTGAACGTTGTTTTCTTGTGCCATTGGCGGGTATTTAATTGCTTTACTTAAATAACCGTAAAACTTAGAAATACCTCCCGGGAATTCTGGTTGTTTCTCTATACTAACGAAGTCATAAACTTTGTTATCATCAACCGCAACAGCAGCTTCTCTTTTCGGGCCCTCACCTACTGGCTCAGCAATTACGATATCAGCAGTTGGATCACCTTTGATATCACGCTGACCTGGATCAGCTTCTTTTAATTTCTCAACCGTTGGTGGTTCCTCATCACGTACTTGCTCATCTGGCTTTACGATTGGAGGTGGCATTTTTACCTGATCCACTTTTGGTGGCGGTGGCTCTACCGGTGGCGGCGGTGGTGTTTCTGGATTTACTGGGGGCGGTGGAGCAATAATTACCTCTTTTGCTTTTTCAACTTTCTCTTCCGTATCCATTGAACCTTTGATAAGGCCGTAGATTTTAGGAGCGAAGAATAATGCAAGAAATACTATTGAACCAATAATCAATGCCCGAGTGGTATTGGACCCGTTGGTTTTACGCAACTGGTAAGCGCCGTAGTTTTTGTTTTTACCTTCAAAAACCACTTCAATCCACTGACTTCTTAAAATATCTAACTTTGACATGGTTACTGATTTAACAATTATAAAATACCTTGAGCTTTCATAGCTTCTTTTTCGTTATCTAAGATATTGTCATCATCAATCTGACGAACTTTTACCTTCAATATTTCTAATTCATCCATGATATCAACAAAGTTTTTGAAGTTAGAACCGCTGGTTGGTTTAACCAATACCACAAATTCTCCTTTTACACCAGATGCATCTGCTGTTTTTCTGTTGTCGATAATCGATTTTTCAACTTGTGATAAATTTTCAAAAGTTGGAGCTGTTGCACCAGCTTCTCCCATATACCAAGCTACCTTATCGTTTTTACCTAATAAAATAGTCATGGTTTTAGAAGCTTTCAGTTCCAATCTATTGTCCTTATTGTTATCATCTTTATCTGGCTTCACAATATCCATTGCCTGTGGCGTAGAAATTGAAGTTGTCAAGATAAAGAATGTCACCAAAAGGAACATCAAATCTACCATCGGCGTCATATCGACTCTTGGCGTGGCTTTCTTCCCGCCTGTGTTTAATTCTGCCATTTCTTATTTTCTTCTAGCTTCAGCGTTTGTAACCAATAAGAATTTGTTTACCTTTTGCTTCTGCAATACATCCACAATTTTTTTAACTACCGGATATTCTTCTTTTGAATCTCCTTTGATACTTACACGCATTGGTTGAGAATTAACCTCTGCAGTTGCAGTACGGGCTTGTAGTACCCATGAGTTTAACTGATTATCAGTTGAATCTGTCGGAATTCCATTTTGTACTCCCGGCTTCATACGCTCACCTCCATCAAGTGCAAGAAACGATTTTAGACTTGATACAGGAACACCGAATGATGCAACTAAAGAAAACTTTTTAATTTCTTCAGGAGAAAATGTAATGTTATACTGTTGACCAATCAACTCTAAGGTTCTAGCCTTAACTTTCTGACCTGCAACCTCGAAAAAAACCTTACCCTGACCAATGGTTAAAATTGCATTGTTCTCAGCGGGTACCTTAAATTCATACGTTGATGAAGGAGTGGATACCGCTAATGGTTCAGGTTGTTTCGCCGTAGCAGTTAATATGAAGAACGTAAGTAACAGTGCAGCTACGTCGCACATGGCGGTCATATCTGTTACTGTACTGGTTCTTTTAACTTTAATTCTAGGCATAATATTTTTACTTTTTAATAATGATGATCTTTTTTCCGGTTTTCCATAAAGCCGGTAAAAATATTTTCAAAATATTATTTATGCGAGCTAGCGTAAGTTTGAACGATGCTGAAACCAGCCTCATCAATAGCATACGTTAACTTATCAATTTTTGAAGTTAACACGTTGTACATGATAATCGCTAATGTAGATACACCGATACCAGTCATTGTGTTGATTAGTGCCTCAGAGATACCTACCGCTAATGCTGATTGATCTGGAGCACCAGAGTTTGCTAAACCGGCGAATGCACGGATCATACCTGTTACTGTACCTAATAAACCGATCAAAGTACCGATTGATACCAAAGTAGCAATGATGGTTAAGTTTTGCTCTAACATTGGCATTTCTAAAGCTGTAGCTTCTTCAACTTCTTTTTGGATGGCAACAATTGATTGCTCAACATCTAAGTTAGTGTCAGCTTCAACTTCGCTATATTTTTTCAAACCAGATTTGATTACGTTAGCAACAGATCCTTGTTGTTTATCACATTCTGCTTTTGCAGCTTCGATGTTACCAGCGTTTAATAAACCTTTAACTTTAATGATAAAAGTATCTAAGCTTGATTTACCGCTTGCTTTACCAATAACGATTAAACGCTCGATAGAGAAAACGATCGTAGTTAATAATAAACCGATTAAGATCGCTACGATTGGACCACCTTTATAAGCTGTACCTGGATAGTTGTTTGGTAATGGTAAATTTTCGTTGTTATTGTCGATAAAGTTTGATGGATCTCCTAATACAAATCTCCAAATGATAAAGCCGATTACAATACAAATTGGAATTACTAATGTTGCAAAAACATTTGAAGCACTTGAAGAGCTCTCTTTTTTAACAGTTGTTGGTTTTGGTGCGTTTGCCATTTTTTTTTAATTTTTAGTTTTAGTTCTTGTTTTTAATTTTTTGCTGTTTTTACTTTTGTACTACACACAACGATTGTTATCTGATTTTGTTGCGAAAAACAAATTTATAAATTGATTTTAAATTACAAATTAATAAATCAATAAACAATTAAATCGTTACTTAAGATTTAGTTTACGGTAACCACCATAGGCGTATAACAAAAGAATTGCCCCAGCTAGAGGCAATTCTTTCACAATAAAAACTAAAAAAAAACCTAATTGCAAATTTTTTGCCCAAAAAATGTATTTTAAACACAAATTAGCACACTTTTAACTCTTCTTGGTGTAGTTTTGACACTTTGGGTTGTTCAAACTGCTTGAAATTATCTGCAAAAGCATTTGCGAGTTCATAAGCTTTTAAAAAGTATTCTTCCTGGTTGCTCCATGTTTTTGATGGATCTAATATTTCATCGGGAACGTTAGGGCAATGTAAAGGAATCATTAATTTAAAAACATGGTGCGTTTTGTAGTGGTTATGATCTAAACCTCCGTTCAAAGCAGCAGAAATCATTGCTCTGGTATAACTTAATTTCATTCGCTTTCCAACGCCATACGGTCCGCCGCTCCAACCCGTGTTCACTAGCCAAACGTTCACTTTATGGGCTTTCATTTTTTCGCCCAATAACGCCGCATATTTTGAAGGGTGCAATGGAAGAAAAGCCTTACCAAAACAAGCTGAAAATGTGAGTTGGGGCTCGGTAATACCCGCCTCCGTTCCTGCCACCTTAGCCGTGTAGCCGCTCATAAAATGAAACATGGCCTGCTCAACATTTAACTTCGAGATTGGTGGCAGCACACCAAAAGCATCAGCTGTTAAGAAAAATATGTTTTTTGGAACAGATGCGATTGATGGCAAAATTGCATTGTCAATAAAATCAATCGGATAAGCCACTCTCGTATTTTCTGTTTTCTGAATATTTGAAAAATCTACCTCTTTGGTATTACTAAAGAAGTTTATATTTTCTAAAAGTGCTCCGAATTTTATCGCTTTATATATTTGTGGTTCTTTCTCTTCTGTTAAATCTACACATTTAGCATAACAACCTCCTTCAAAGTTGAAGACAGAATCATTTCCCCAGCCATGCTCATCATCGCCTATCAGTCCTCTCTCAGGATCAGCCGATAACGTAGTTTTACCCGTTCCCGAAAGGCCAAAAAATATTGCGGTATCGCCATCCTTACCCACATTTGCCGAGCAGTGCATTGGAAGTGTATTTCTATAGATTGGGAGGATGAAGTTTAAAACAGAGAAAATTCCTTTTTTAATCTCTCCAGTATATCCACTTCCGCCAACTAAAATCATCTTTTTAGTGAAATTGATAATGGAGAAATTTTCTTGCCGCGTGCCATCTACCATTGGATCTGCTAAGAAGCCAGGCGCTGCAATAATTGTCCATTCAGGGGTAGATCCTAAATCATCAATTTCTGGTCTTAAAAAAAGGTTGTTCGCAAAAAGATTTTGATAAGCTGTTTCTGTCACTACCCTAATAGAAATGGAGTAATCAGGGTCGGCACATGCGGAAGCATCACGAACGTAGATTTTTTTATCTTTCAGATAGCTTGTGATTTTGGCAAACAATTGATCAAAATTCGCGGGACTAATTTTGATATTTACGTCACCCCACCAAACCGTGCTTTCAGTGATATCGTCGTTCACGATAAATCTGTCTTTAGGAGAACGCCCGGTAAACTTGCCAGTATCAACAGCTAATGCGCCAGATGATGCCAATTCGCCCTCTTTATTTAATAAGGCTTCATCAATTAATTCCATTGGAGATAATTGGTACTTTACAGCATTGTTTTCGCCTAGATTTAAATAGCTTAAATCTGGCGCATGCAGTTTCTTTTTGCTCATAACAATAAGTTAGTTAGTGAGGCAAAGGTAAAGACTAATTGATGAAATAAACTAGTATTTTTAAGTAATTATTTACATATTGTAGCAATTACACTATTAGTTAACTGTCTTATCTACAATGTTTTAAATTCAATTTTTAAGCATCAAAAAAAATGAAAAAATACACTAAGATGTAAGTTTGCACACAGGAATGGATGATTCAGATTGCTTCGCTGGGAGAAATTCAAGACGACGGATTAACCGAACCATTTAAATGATATTTATGTTCCAGTTTTAGTAGTTAGGGTTTTCTACTAAATTAACCACCAGCTTTTTTTACCTTGTAACCGTCCTTTTGAAGAATAGCCATTATCTTATCTCGCACGTCGCCCTGGATCATAATTTCACCATCTTTTACAGATCCACCGACACCGCATTTAGTTTTTAGCATTTTACCTAAAACCTCCAGATCTTCTGTTTTGCCTTTAAAACCGGTGACAAGCGTTACTGCCTTTCCTCCCCTATTTTTCTTATCGAGCATTACGCGTAAATCTTGCTGGTTATTTGGTGAGGTTACTGTATCATCTACTTCCTCTTCATATTCGAATTCCGGATTTGTAGAATACATGATTCCACCAAGATCACTCAGGCTATTTTTTTTTGGTTTCATTATACAAAGGTAGAAAGTAATGGAAATTTTGTAAAACTAAGGAACTATAACTTTTAAAGAAAGTGGGTTTATACTCACTTCAATATCGGCGTTCATTTGTAGGGGTTCGCCATCAACATGAACTGGCCCGGCGTGTTCTCTTGTAATTTTGATGTTCTTTCCGCGTATAATCTCGATCATATCAGAAGTTTCTGCCGTACCTTTTAGCATGATGTAGCTTAACATGGGTAGTTTTAATATAGAAAAAGGCTTAATAATGCAAACATCGAGCAAACCATCTTTTACTGATGCATTGGGCGATATGTAAACATCGTTACCATATTGCGAAGAATTTGCGATACTAACTGCAAATGCTTTTCTGCTATATTTCTTGCCATCAATATCAATTAAATATTGTTCTGGCTTGTAGTTGAAAACCTCTTGAAACCCCAGTTTAACATATCCGGCAAGGCCACGTTTTTTATCTCGTGAGAAAGCCGAGCTCAAATGTGCATCAAAACCCATCCCTGCTAAATTAAAGAAACATTTGTTATTGAATTCAGCAGTATCGATTTTATCTACTTTAAATGCATTAATTGCCAGTATTGCGTGGCGCAGGTTTTTAGGAATATTTAAAAAGCGAGCCAATCCATTTCCAGAACCAAGCGGCAGAACGCCCAATGTGATGTTATGTTTTAGAACTTTGGTGGCCACTTCATTAATGGTACCATCGCCCCCAGCAGCAACAATCACGTCGAAATTTTTGGATGCGGCCTCATCTGCCAGTTCCGAAGCATGACCTACATATTCTGTGAATACGAAATTTGCATTAAACTTTTCTTTATCAAGATACTTATCGATAAAATCAGGAATACGCAGCTTTCCCTTTCCACCAGAAATAGGGTTAATGATGAAAAGTATATTGTTCTTTGTGTGCAAAGTGTAAGAATGAGCGTACAAAATAATCTATAATTTTTGAAATAAAGAAAATATGCTAATTTTGCAGGCATTAAAAGTGGATTGATTTGCTATCCCGATCGTCGGGACCGGATTGCAACCACTTAAAAAAATTGCTAATGCCTCCTTCCAATCATAACAAACCTGTTTTCAAGGGGTTTTGGCAATTATTAATTTTGTTTATTTTTCACTAATAATATTTAATAAATGTCGTATTTATTTACATCAGAATCTGTATCTGAAGGTCATCCAGATAAAATTGCCGATCAAATTTCGGATGCACTAATTGATAATTTCTTAGCATTCGACGCAGAATCTAAAGTAGCTTGTGAAACTTTAGTAACTACCGGGCAAGTAATTTTAGCTGGAGAGGTAAAATCAAAAACCTATTTAGATGTTCAACAGATTGCCCGTGATGTGATCAAAAAAATTGGTTATACAAAAAGCGAATACATGTTCGAAGCGAATTCATGCGGTATTCTATCTGCCATTCACGAACAATCGCAAGATATTAACCAAGGGGTAGACAGAAGTAGTAAAGAAGAGCAGGGCGCTGGCGACCAGGGAATGATGTTTGGTTATGCTACAAACGAAACTGAAAATTATATGCCATTGGCGCTTGATTTGTCTCACGCTTTATTGAGAGAATTAGCCAATTTAAGAAGAGAGAATTCAGAAATCAGCTACTTACGCCCAGATGCAAAATCGCAGGTAACTTTAGAATATTCTGACGATAACCAACCTCAGCGCATCGACGCCATTGTGATTTCTACACAGCATGACGATTTTGTTAAGCCTAACTCTGAATCCAAAGCTGATAAAGACGCTGCCAACGAAGAAATGTTGACCAAAATTAAAAGTGATTTGGTTTCCATTTTAATTCCGCGAATCAAAGCTAAATATCCTCAATACGCTCATTTATTTAATGATGATATCACTTACCACATCAATCCGACTGGAGTGTTTGTAATTGGCGGTCCACACGGTGATACAGGGTTAACTGGCCGAAAAATTATTGTAGATACTTATGGTGGTAAAGGTGCTCACGGTGGTGGCGCTTTTTCTGGCAAAGACCCAAGTAAGGTAGATAGAAGTGCTGCTTATGCTACACGTCATATTGCAAAAAATCTTGTTGCTGCTGGTTTATGCGATGAAGTGTTGGTTCAGGTTTCTTACGCTATCGGTGTTGCAAAACCGACTTCAATTAACGTAGTAACTTACGGAACTGCAAAAGTTGGCCTAACTGATGGCGAAATAAGCAAGAAAGTAGAAGAAATTTTTGATATGCGTCCTTATTTCATTGAGCAACGTTTGAAATTAAGAAACCCGATTTATAGCGAAACAGCTGCTTATGGGCACATGGGCAGAACTCCAGAAACTGTAAGTAAAACTTTTAAAAACCCTTACGGTGAAGAAAAAACCGTTAGTGTTGAACTGTTTACCTGGGAGAAATTGGATTATGTAGATCAGGTTAAAACTGCATTTGGAATCTAATTCGACAGAAATATAAAAAAAGCTTCCCGTAATCATCAACGGGAAGCTTTTTTGCTTTGAGGCTTACTATAAACCTTTCGATTTTAAAAAATCTGCTTCTTGTTTTAATATATTTTTATCGTCGATACTGTAAGACTTAATATCAGCAATCTTCATTTCGTCAATTGCATCAACAAAATCTTGAAATTTAGCAGTTTTAGTTGGCTTGATAATCACAATCATGTATTTTGATGCATCATCTCCATGCACTTTGGCCACTTTAAATTTATTCGCCACTATTTCTTTCTGAAGATCATCAATAGAAGAAATTGTCATGATTGATGCTTCAGCTGTGCCCAGATAACTTACTGCCTGATTGTTTTTCCCAAGTAAAACCGTCATCGTTCGTGAAGCAGGATAATCCATTGTACAGCCAGCACACTCATCCGGTTTGGCTACATCTGCAGCATTCAATGTACCCAACGACGTGGTTAACATAAAAAATGTGGTTAGCAAAAACATGAGATCGACCATTGCAGTTAAATCGACTCTCGGTGCTGCTTTTTTGGCTCTTCCTTTAGCAGGCTTGCCATTTGTTGTTTCGTTTAAAGTTGCCATAAGTTTAGGTTTTTAATGATGATGACAACCGGATAAAGATTACATAAAAAAAGCGATTAAAAATTAATCGCTTTAAAGAACTGGTGAAGCGTATTACTTAACTGCTTCAATTACACCACAACCCACTCTCGGTCCGGAATTACCTGTAGGCTGTGTTTTATAATCGTCTGTTCCTCCGTGAACAATAATACCTCTTCCTATAATATTTTTAACATCGCCATCTTGCACACTCCAACGATCTGTAGTGATCGAAATCTTTGCTTCTCCTTTCGAATCCAATTTTATATTGCCTATATCACCACTATGGAATGCACCTGAATCCCACTTGCCGTGGTTTTCCTTGGTTGGATTCCAGTGCCCGTGAGTATTCTCTCCCATATCTCCACAATCTCCATGCTCATGAAAATGCACCGCAACGTTACTATCTGCTCTTGAAGCAAATTTCAACTCTAAATCCATTTTAATTTTCCCATCACTTAACCCGTAAAAGGTAGCGGTGCCAATGCTTTTTGACGGATCTGCAGTTTCGGCTAGGTTTGCTGTAGCAAGTTTGCTTTCTTTCTGACCACAAGCACTCAATAATGCGATACTAGCAATCGCTAATCCTAAGAAATATTTTTTCATCCTTTTAAATTTAGTTTTATATGAAACAGATTGGCAATCATTTGGTTTGATTAAAAAACTGAACACATTAAAACCATTTAAGAAGCCACATGTTTAAGAAGTATAAAATCATATAATTATGGAACGGCCAATTGCAATGAATACTTTGAGTCAAATTTTAGAAAAGTTGAGGCTGAAAGGAAAAGATAACGAGTTAAAGATGTCTGATCATGGTAAAATGCAAAGCAAATCGCTTGGCAGGATTTATAAACCAGAAGATCTGACAATAGTAAAAACTTATAGATTTGAGGGAGACTCCGATCCAGGAGACAATTCAGTACTTTATTTATTAGAAGATAAGGATAAAAATATAGGATACATTTTAGATGCTTATGGTACCTATTCCGATAATTCAGGCCCAGGTTTTGATGATTTTCTTAAGAAAATTCCCACTGAAAACAGGGATGAGCAAGAGTTGTTAAGCTAAAAAGCTATTTTAAATTACTTGACTAGGCACGAATGATATCATTCGTGCCTTTTTATTAATATGCTTTAAGCATGATGTAATTTCTCTTTCTATAATATGTATTTTTGCCGCTTATTTATCATTTCTGATGAAAAGCAAATTTATCATTCCGCCGATTCCTGCAGTTTTATTGGCCATAATTAGTGTACAATGTGGTGCGGCGATAGCAAAAGGACTTTTTCCGGAAATCGGAGCTGCTGCAACTGCTTCACTGAGAATAGGTCTATCTGCCATTATTTTACTTGTTGCTTTTCGTCCAAAACTGAGTGAGCTGAATGCTAAGCAATGGAAATATGTAATTTTATATGGCCTTTCTCTTGGTGCAATGAATATGGTATTTTACTTTGCTATAGAGCGCATTCCAATTGGCCTTGGCGTAACACTAGAGTTTGTTGGCCCACTAGTTTTAGCAATATTTAGCTCCAAAAAAGCTGTCGATTTTATCTGGGTCATTTTAGCGGCAGTGGGGATTGCCCTGATTGCACCTTGGACTGATAAAGGATTAGATTTAATCGGTGTATTACTTGCGCTACTTGCAGGCGCTTTCTGGGCGGCCTATATTTTATTAGGCGGTAGAATTTCAAAGATAATGAAAGGTGGTGAAGCCGTAGCCGTAGGCATGTTATTCGCAACTATTCTTATCCTGCCATTTGGGTTTGCGGGAGGAGGCCTAAATCACGTCAACCCTAAATTATTGGCGCTGGGCGCTGCGCTTGCTTTACTTTCAAGCGCTATACCTTTTACACTCGAAATTACTGCACTAAAGCACTTACCTCCAAGAACTTTTAGTATTCTTATGAGTTTGGAGCCAGCAATGGCTTCGCTTGCAGCTTTTGTCTTTCTACAAGAATACCTAACGGTGGTAGAATGTGCAGCAGTTGCCTGCGTTGTTATCGCTTCAGCAGGGTCTTCACTTACCGCAAAAAAAACGGCGGAAATATAAATTACCCTACGAGCGTAATGCAAATTAACATTCATACACTTAACAAAGTCGATAAATGTGGAGTGATTTGCGTATGCTAAGTAGCCTAAGTTTACTCTTGTAAATATAAGATTTGCTATAAAATTTAAACTTTTTCTATCAGGGTGTGTCTATTATGTATGGTTAATACACAAGAAGCATATCATTTTATTACGATGCCTCTGATTATGGGTATCGTATTATTCATTTTCGGAACCGCATTATTTATCATTGCGATTAAACGTAAGTATCAAAGAAAACAAGTTGCAGGCCTGGCAGAATTTACCTGTTCGGATAGAATGGTTAATACTAAAAAAATGGAAAAAGCGATTCGATATATCGCTTTGGTTTTACTACTATCTGGCTTTATTATTATTACTTACGAAGCTTTAAGAATGGAAAGCTCGCCTTCGAATCAAACCGACACGGCTATAAATCTCTCATAATTAAAGTCGCATCAACGTCATCATTAAGCTTGAAGTCGTTTTTGCTCTCAAATTATCGTATCTTAAAGAAGATCCTAAAAATGGGAACTCAAATAACTAATTTTAAACTAAAAATTTTCAAATTTGGCATTAAAAAAAGCAGGATTTTACAGGGGGCCACGCTTGCCCTTCAGAAAAAAAGAAGCAGAACATAAAATTAACCAATACATTACTTCGCCTGAAGTAAGGTTAACAGGAGATAATGTTGAAACAAACATTTATCCATTGGAAACAGCTTTAGCATTAGCTAAAGAGCAGGATCTAGATCTGGTTGAAATATCACCTAACGCCAGTCCGCCAGTTTGCCGCATTATTGATTACAGCAAGTTTCTTTACGAACAAAAGAAAAAGCAAAAAGAAATCAAGGCCAAAGCAAAACAAACCATTATAAAAGATATCAGATTCGGTCCTAATACAGATGACCATGATTTTCAGTTTAAACTGAAGCATGCCATTTCATTTCTAGAAAGCGGCGAAAAGGTTAGGGCCTTTGTTCATTTTAAAGGTCGATCTATTGTTTATAAAGATCAAGGTGAAATATTATTACTAAAATTTGCACAGGGTCTTGAAGATGTTGGAAAGGTAGAATTGCTACCGAAACTGGAGGGCAAAAGAATGTTTTTAACACTGGCTCCAAAAGCCGGCAAGAAATAGAGCGTTCGCTCTTCTTTACAATAGCTTGGAAACGAGAAAGCCTTAACTTTTTCAAGTTAAGGCTTTTTTTGCGGAATGGACGGGACTCGAACCCGTCCCCAATCTTTTTGGGGATGACAGGCAGGCATTCTAACCAGCTGAACTACCCAAAATCTTCAACAGTTCATTTTTCGGAGAGTTAATAAGCTGATTGATTTGAAGGTGACTATATTTTTTCAGACCTCTTTCTCGAATCAATGCCTCTCGTTTTGAGGGCATTTCCTCCAGATAGACAAAACGCCAAGGAGTTTTTAAGCTAGTGTATTTTGATTCTCCATTATTATGCGCTATGATTCTGGAATTGGGATTTTCAGTAAATCCTTTATAAAAAGAATTATCTTTCAAGCTTTGGATAATGTAAATATAGAAAGCCATAGAGCATATTGGTGTGAAACAAAAAAGCCTCAACGTTTTCAAGTTAAGGCTTCTGTTGCGGAATGGACGGGACTCGAACCCGTCCCCAATCTTTTTGGGGATGACAGGCAGGCATTCTAACCAGCTGAACTACCCAAAATCTTCAACAGTTCATTTTTCGGAGAGTTAATAAGCTGATTGATTTGAAGGTGACTATATTTTTTCAGACCTCTTTCTCGAATCAATGCCTCTCGTTTTGAGGGCATTTCCTCCAGATAGACAAAATGCCAAGGAGTTTTTGAGCTGGTGTATTTTGATTCTCCATTATTATGCGCTATGATTCTGGAATTGGGATTTTCAGTAGATCCTTTATAAAAAGAATTATCTTTCAAGCTTCGGATAATGTAAATATAGAAAGCCATAGGAGCATATGGGTGTGGAAACAAAAAAGCCTTAACTTTTTCAAATTAAGGCTTTTTTTGCGGAATGGACGGGACTCGAACCCGTCCCCAATCTTTTTGGGGATGACAGGCAGGCATTCTAACCAGCTGAACTACCCAAAATCTTCAACAGTTCATTTTTTGGAGAGTTAATAAGTTGATTGATTTGAAGGTGACTATATTTTTTCAGACCTCTTTCTCGAATCAATGCCTCTCGTTTTGACGGCATTTCCTCCAGATAGACAAAATGCCAAGGAGTTTTTGAGCTGGTGTATTTTGATTCTCTATTATTGTGCGCTATGATTCTAGACTTGGGATTTTCAGTGAATCCTCTATAAAAAGATTTATCTTTCAAGCTTTGGATAATGTAAATATAGAAAGCCATAGGAGCATATTGGTGTGGAAACAAAAAAGCCTTAACTTTTTAAGTTAAGGCTTTTTTTGCGGAATGGACGGGACTCGAACCCGTCCCCAATCTTATTGGGGATGACAGGCAGGCATTCTAACCAGCTGAACTACCCAAAATCTTCAACAGTTCATTTTTCGGAGAGTTAATAAGCTGATTGATTTGAAGGTGACTATATTTTTTCAGACCTCTTTCTCGAATCAATGCCTCTCGTTTTGAGGGCATTTCCTCCAGATAGACAAAATGCCAAGGAGTTTTTGAGCTGGTGTATTTTGATTCTCTATTATTGTGCGCTATGATTCTAGACTTGGGATTTTCAGTGAATCCTCTATAAAAAGATTTATCTTTCAAGCTTTGGATAATGTAAATATAGAAAGCCATAGGAGCATATTGGTGTGGAAACAAAAAAGCCTTAACTTTTTAAGTTAAGGCTTTTTTTGCGGAATGGACGGGACTCGAACCCGTCCCCAATCTTATGGGGATGACAGGCAGGCATTCTAACCAGCTGAACTACCCAAAATCTTCAACAGTTCATTTTTTGGAGAGTTAATAAGTTGATTGATTTGAAGGTGACTATATTTTTTCAGACCTCTTTCTCGAATCAATGCCTCTCGTTTTGACGGCATTTCCTCCAGATAGACAAAATGCCAAGGAGTTTTTGAGCTGGTGTATTTTGATTCTCTATTATTGTGCGCTATGATTCTAGACTTGGGATTTTCAGTGAATCCTCTATAAAAAGATTTATCTTTCAAGCTTTGGATAATGTAAATATAGAAAGCCATAGGAGCATATTGGTGTGGAAACAAAAAAGCCTTAACTTTTTAAGTTAAGGCTTTTTTTGCGGAATGGACGGGACTCGAACCCGTCCCCAATCTTATTGGGGATGACAGGCAGGCATTCTAACCAGCTTAACTACCCAAAATCTTCAACAGTTCATTTTTCGGAGAGTTAATAAGCTGATTGATTTGAAGGTGACTATATTTTTTCAGACCTCTTTCTCGAATCAATGCCTCTCGTTTTGACGGCATTTCCTCCAGATAGACAAAATGCCAAGGAGTTTTTGAGCTGGTGTATTTTGATTCTCTATTATTGTGCGCTATGATTCTAGACTTGGGATTTTCAGTGAATCCTCTATAAAAAGATTTATCTTTCAAGCTTTGGATAATGTAAATATAGAAAGCCATAGGAGCATATTGGTGTGGAAACAAAAAAGCCTTAACTTTTTAAGTTAAGGCTTTTTTTGCGGAATGGACGGGACTCGAACCCGTCCCCAATCTTATGGGGATGACAGGCAGGCATTCTAACCAGCTGAACTACCCAAAATCTCCAACAGTTCATTTTTCGGAGAGTTAATAAGTTGACTGATTTGAATGTGACTATATTTTTTCAGACTTGTTTCTCGAATCAATGCCGCTCGTTTTGAGGGCATTTCCTCCAGATAGACAAAACGCCAAGGAGTTTTTAAGCTGGTGTATTTTGATTCTCCATTATTATGCGCTATGATTCTGGAATTAGGGTTTTCAGTAAATCCTTTATAAAAAGAATTATCTTTCAAGCTTTGGATAGTGTGAATATAGAAAGCCATAGAGCATAGTGGTGTAAAACAAAAAAGCCTCAACTTTTTCAAGTTAAGGCTTTTGCTGCGGAATGGACGGGACTCGAACCCGCGACCTCCTGCGTGACAGGCAGGCATTCTAACCAGCTGAACTACCACTCCTTTTGTCCCTCTTTAAAGTTAGAACCTCTTTCCCTTGCGGGAATGCAAATATAGGCACTATATTTACTTAATCGTTATTTTAAACGAAATTTTGCAAGTCAAATCTGTAACCTACTGAATTTCATTTGATATATTTTCATTTTCTTCATTCAGAACCACATTATTCCTCTGCAAGAGGAATTCTTAATAATTAGTTTAATGCTAATTCAGTGACTTAATCCTTTTATAATATTCTATTTGCCTGTCTAAAAACTGCTGAATAATATTGTAGCCATTTTCTCTGGCAAAAAAAGCATCCGCTATCGTTAGCGTAAATTCTTTTTCGTATTTATTTTCAGTCTTTCCAGCTGAAACTGGAATAGTCTTATTCATTTCATTTAAAAATGCGAATACAAGCTTATCATTAACCACAGCGCCCCACATAAATATGTTCGCTGCAGTTCTTTCCGGATTATCGTATATAAAAAGATCAATACCAATAGGTTGATCTGAAATAGATGAAATTTCTATAAAATTCTCTTTCAAATGTCTATTTGGTATAATCAACCTAGCAACTTTATTATAGTAATCTACGATACCGATCAAATTTTTATAATTAAATGCCAAAAATGTCTTTCTGTTTGTTTGTAAATTAAAATACTTAGCAATGTTTTCTCCTTGCTTAAAATTGTAAATGTTGGCTGTTAAATAATATACTGGTATTTGCTCGAATCTTAATTTTTGTAACTCTAAGCTATTACGAAAAACAACGGACATTCGTTTTTGTGCCAAAGGATTTTTATTTGCCTGAAGAAGACTCTTTTTAATCTCTTTTATTGTTTCATCTTTATTTTCGAACAAGGATTTTAACTTATCGCTATTTCTATCTAAGGGGCTATTAATGTCAGGAATAAAATGAGGCTTCAAATTAGCTTCATCAAACGCGATGGCCTTATACGAATTAATATATTCTTTACTGTATGACAGCTCCCTAACCCGAGTAACAACGGAATCTACTGTTACAGAATTTCTGTCATGAGCTTTATTGAGTAATCTATCACCCGTATTTTTCTCTTGTGCATAAACAAAGCGAATATTGGTCAGGATAATTGCTAAAAACAATACTTCTTTCAACTTTTTCATATTAATAAGTTATACAACTTACGAATTTCTTATGAAATCAGCCATTGGCAAATTAATACAATTACTCGCATTGTCTTGCGAAATAATAATTTGGTGTTTCCAGAAACAAAAAAGCCTCAACTTTTTCAAGTTAAGGCTTTTGTCGCGGAATGGACGGGACTCGAACCCGTCCCCAATCTTTTTGGGGATGACAGGCAGGCATTCTAACCAGCTGAACTACCCAAAATCTTCAACAGTTCATTTTTCGGAGAGTTAATAAGTTGATTGATTTGAAGGTGACTATATTTTTTCAGACCTCTTTCTCGAATCAATGCCTCTCGTTTTGAGGGCATTTCCTCCAGATAGACAAAATGCCAAGGAGTTTTTGAGCTGGTGTATTTTGATTCTCTATTATTGTGCGCTATGATTCTAGACTTGGGATTTTCAGTGAATCCTCTATAAAAAGATTTATCTTTCAAGCTTTGGATAATGTAAATATAGAAAGCCATAGGAGCATATTGGTGTGGAAACAAAAAAGCCTTAACTTTTTAAGTTAAGGCTTTTTTGCGGAATGGACGGGACTCGAACCCGTCCCCAATCTTATGGGGATGACAGGCAGGCATTCTAACCAGCTGAACTACCCAAAATCTCCAACAATTCATTTTTCGGAGAGTTAATAAGTTGATTGATTTGAATGTGACTATATTTTTTCAGACTTGTTTCTCGAATCAATGCCGCTCGTTTTGAGGGCATTTCCTCCAGATAGACAAAACGCCAAGGAGTTTTTAAGCTGGTGTATTTTGATTCTCTATTATTGTGCGCTATGATTCTGGAATTAGGGTTTTCAGTAAATCCTTTATAAAAAGAATTATCTTTCAAGCTTTGGATAGTGTGAATATAGAAAGCCATAGAGCATAGTGGTGTAAAACAAAAAAGCCTCAACTTTTTCAAGTTAAGGCTTTTGCTGCGGAATGGACGGGACTCGAACCCGCGACCTCCTGCGTGACAGGCAGGCATTCTAACCAGCTGAACTACCACTCCTTTTGTTCTTCTTTAAAGCTAGAACCTCTTTCCTCTTTCGAGGTTGCAAATATAGAGACTATATCTTTATTTGCAAATTTTATTTCAAAATAATTTTAATCGCCTAGTTTCCAGCACCTTCCTGCATTTTCTCAGCATTTTCAGCAAACTGTAACGCATCGATAATTTCTTGAATATCTCCATCCATAATGGTCGGTAGATTATACATGGTTAAGCCAATACGGTGTTCGGTTACACGTCCCTGAGGGTAGTTATAAGTTCTGATCTTGGCAGAACGGTCTCCTGTAGACACCATCGTTTTACGTTTAGCAGCAATATCACCGTTCTTTTTCTGCAATTCAATGTCGTACAACTTACTACGCAACATCTCCATCGCAATCACCCGGTTACCCAACTGAGAACGCTCTTGCTGGCAAACCACCACAATGCCCGAAGGCTTGTGCGTTAACTGCACTTTGGTTTCTACTTTGTTTACATTTTGTCCACCAGCACCACCCGAACGAGAAGTCTGCAACTCAATATCAGCTGGATTAATGTAAAGATCAATTTCTTCAGCCTCTGGCAAAACAGCTACCGAAGCGGCTGAAGTATGCACACGTCCCTGCGTTTCAGTATCTGGCACACGTTGAACGCGGTGTACACCACTCTCATACTTTAGCTGACCATACACATCATCACCGCTCACTTTCAAAATCACCTCTTTATAACCGCCAGCGGTTCCTTCAGTTACATCAACCGTTTCTACTTTCCATCCTTTAGTTTCAAAAAAGCGGGTATACATGCGGTATAAATCACCAGCAAATAAAGCTGCCTCATCGCCACCAGTTCCGCCACGAATTTCAAAAACTGCATTTTTAGCATCTTCCGGATCTTTAGGAATCAACATCAAACGGATATTACTTTCCATTTCTTCCTGTTGTTTCAACAACAAATCGAGCTCCTCTTTGGCCATTTCCCGCATTTCAGGGTCTTTTTCAACCGCTAAAATTTCCTTATTGGCATCAATATTACTCATCACGTTTTTGTAGATTTTATACTCATCTACAATTTTGCCCAAGTCTTTATATTCTTTATTTAAAGCCGCAAAACGTTTCATATCCTGAATCACATCTGGATTACTCAACGATTCTTCTACATCTTCCCAACGTAGTTTTATGGCCTCTAACTTATCTAACATAGTATTATTCGAATTGAAATGCTCCTGATTTGGTGTTAGCCAAAAATTTAGGAAATGCAAAAATAAGCAAAAAAGCTGAATTTGTTTGGAACAGGCTGATACAGTTTTTAAAGGATTTGGAAATGAATGGTTCTGAAAATATGGCGGTCAGCAGTCCCGCTAACGTTTCAAGCACCGAGAAAATCGGTGGCTTTACACTTATATCAGGTTTAGAAACGAAGGTAATCACCTTTTTAAACTTTACGTTTCTAAAATAGCAGCAGGGACCTGATTAATTAAACGGGATTGAAATGGCAGCTCCCGATTTCCTTCTAATCGGGACTATAATGAAAAGCCCGACGGACGCTGTAGATTCTACAGATTTTGCTTTCCAAAACTTAAAAAATCTTTCTGATCAGCAATATAAACGAGACTGTAAATTTTATCTGTAGTATTCTAGTTTTAATTCTGCCCCGTCGAAAACTGCGTAAGAATTGTAAGTGAGCCACTCACCAAGATTTATATAGCGGCTTCCATTACCCAAACTAATATTTAAAGGCAAATGCCTATGCCCGAAAATAAAATAATCGAAGTGCTCTTTTTGTAATTGCTCTTTGGCGTAAATGGCCAGCCATTCCTCATCTTCACCTAAAAAAACCTCCTTTTCGGTCTGAGCCGCCCTACTTCCCTGGCTCCAGGCGTTTGCAATGCCAATTCCAAAGTTAGGATGTAAACGAGCGAATAACCACTGGCAAAGTTTACTTCTAAATATTTTACGCAAGAATTTATATTTATGATCGCCTGGCCCTAACCCATCGCCATGATGGAGGTAAAACTTTTTACCATTGCGTTCAATAATTTTCTCATCGCCAATAATTTCCATGCCAATTTCCTGGCTAAAATAATCGCGAACCCACATATCATGGTTGCCTTTAAAAAAGTAGATTTTAATTCCAGCATCGGCCATTGTGGCCAACTTACCTTGCAAACGAATAAATCCCTTTGGGATAACTTTTGCATATTCGAACCAGAAATCGAAAATGTCGCCCATTAAAAACAATTCGCTGCAGGTTGGCTCAATAAAATTTAGCCAATTTACAATACGATTCTCACGGGCACGGCTTTCGCTGTAACTCGGCGTACCTAAATGAAAGTCAGAAGCGAAATAAATGTTCTTGCTCATGTAAGGCTTCAAAGGTAGTGGAAAAAGTCCGAAGGAAAAAGTTTGGAGTCCTTAGTCGGGAGTCCAAAGTCCGAATGCAAAAAACCACATAAGAGAAAAAAATCTTTGTCATCCAAGCATCTGTGCAATCATCCCGAGGGAAAAACATTTAACAGTAAATAAATCCGTTTCGAGATGAAAAAGCAATTTGTATTTGGCTACTTTGCAGTGGTCCTGTTAGCTTGCAAGGCTAAAAAAAAAAATGATTTCAATGAAATATCCCGCAACAAAAAAAGACAGCATAGTTGATCATTATTTCGGAACCGAAGTTGCCGACCCCTACCGTTGGCTGGAGGATGATACATCAGCTGAAACTGCAGCATGGGTAAGCGCTGAAAATAAAGTGACGCAACAATATTTATCTCAAATTCTTTACCGCGATGAGATTAAAAAGAAGCTAACCGAAATATGGAATTACCCTAAAGAAGGAGCTCTGTTTAAAGTTGGCGAGTATTACTTTTCCACCAAAAACAACGGGCTTCAAAACCAAAGTATCTGGTATATTAAAAAAGGTTTCGACGGAGAAGAGGAAGTCTTTTTAGACCCAAATAAGTTAACTGCTGATGGTACCGCAGCTGTTTCTCTAATCGGTTTTTCTCATAACAAACAATATGTTGCTTATTCCGTTGCTCAGGCTGGATCTGATTGGAGCAATATTTACGTCAGAGAAGTTGCTTCAAAAAAGGAATTAGCAGACGAGCTGAAATGGACAAAATTTTCTGGTGCGGCCTGGAAAGGTGATGGTTTCTATTACAGTAAATTCGATAAGCCTGAAAAGGGTACGGATTTATCTGCCGCCAATAAATTTCAAAAAATCTACTATCACAAATTAGGCGATTCACAAGAGGATGATCAACTTGTTTTCGAAGATGCAACCAATCCCAACCTATATTTTGGAGCTGTTGTTACAGAAGATGAGCGCTTCTTAATTATTTATGCAAGTGCCGGAACATCTGGTAATGCTTTATATTATCAAGATTTGACGATACCTAACGGCAGAATTTCTCTTTTGGTTGAAGGTTATGAAAACAACCACAGTATTGTAGCCAATGTTGGCGACAAGCTTTTATTGAATACTGATCTGGATGCAGAAAATAAACGCGTAGTGCTCGTAGATCCGGAAAACAGTGCTCCAGCCCATTGGGAAACCATCATTCCGGAATCAAACCTGGCGCTGGAAGGCGTAGATACGGGAGGTGGCTTTTTGTGGGCTTCGTACCTCAAAGATGCCAGTACAAATTTCGTTCAATATAATTTAGCCGGAAAAAAAATCAGGGAAGTAGACTTGCCGGACATTGGTACCGCCACCGGTTTCGGCGCTTACAAGGAGGATAAAGAATTCTTTTATACCTTCTCAAATTTCACTACGCCTGGCACTATCTATCGCTATGATATCGCAAAAGCAACTTCCTCACTATACAAAAAACCTGACCTAAAGTTTAACACTGACAACTATGAAACTAAACAAGTATTTTATTCTTCAAAAGATGGAACTAAAGTGCCGATGTTCATCGTTCATAAAAAAGGAATTGAACTAGATGGCAACAATCCAGTTTTCCTTTATGCTTATGGCGGATTTCAGGTAAGCTTAACACCAGGGTTTAGTTTATCAAGAATGCTATTCCTGGAAAAGGGCGGTATTTACGTTCAGCCGAGTTTACGAGGTGGAAGCGAATATGGCGAAGCCTGGCACAAAGGCGGGATGCTGGAGAAGAAACAAAATGTTTTTGACGATTTTATTGCGGCAGCCGAATTTTTGATCAAACAAAACTATACCAATGCATCTAAAATCGCTATTTCGGGCGGATCGAACGGCGGACTCTTAGTAGGTGCTTGCATGACCCAAAGACCAGAACTTTTTAAAGTTGCATTACCTGCAGTTGGCGTGTTGGATATGTTACGCTATCATAAATTTACTGTCGGTTGGGGTTGGGTAGTTGAATACGGCAGCAGCGATAAAAAAGAAGATTTTGATTATCTGATCAAATATTCGCCATTACATAATATTAAGGCTGGCGTAAAGTATCCGGCAACATTGATTACAACTGCCGATCATGATGACCGTGTGGTACCTGCACATTCATTTAAGTTTGCAGCTACGCTTCAGGAAAAATATCAAGGAGAGAATCCAATATTGATCAGGGTAGATACCAATGCTGGCCACGGAGCAGGGAAACCGACTACAAAAATTATTGAGGAGGCAGCTGATGTTTGGAGTTTTGTATTTCAGAACCTTGGAATGGAGTGGTGAGGATCTCTTAAGCTGATCAGCACATCTTAAAGCTGTTTAGGTTATTTAAGTTCTTGATATAAGCATGGGAAAACCAGAAATAAACTCAGTGCCTAAACACCCTGTTTTTAATTTTATCCTCACCTTATCATAAGGGCTTATATTTTTAAGGCCGACATATAAATAGAAAAATCCTGAGGTTTCAACAGTGCCCAAACCACCTATTGTTATATGGAAAGTTCTCGTTTTACCCACACCCTTGATGAACCGATTTACAATAGTTGTTTCGAAATTCCTACTTTCTTTTGTGTAGAGTTGATTAATCAAAAGTAGAATAACATCCGATAGCCAAAATTTCGAGACGTAAATTAATAAGGCAAGGATCCCCATACCGGCGAAAATAGTTCTCAAAAGGCTATCATCTTTAAAGAGATACCGGAAGTTAACAAGGTATAAAATTACTACGGGCAAAAGCAGGATGTAATTTAAATAACTTACCCAACCTCTAAATTTCGGCTTACTCAATACAGCACTAACATTAAAAACGAGAGCGGAAAGCAAAGGCAAAAGCATTAGCCAATTCCACGGATGATGCTCCAGGTAAATATAGGCACCTAAACCTACAGGCATAAACGCAGTAGGAAGTTGCCATGTTTCACTATAAACGATAAAGGTTATCGCCCAAACCACAAACAGCAGTCCTAAAATTGGCAGAAGAATTCCCAAGTCCATCGCTATTGAAGATACCATTTTTGGCTAACATATAAATTAATCTCAAAATATAAAAATTAGTAAAATCTATTAAATCTATAGACCAATTATAATTCGCTTTGAAGGGGCTAAAACTTTTATCTTTTTAATTTAATCACTTCAAAGCATATAAAATACTGAATAAGATAAGATTACAGAATTATCTAGAATATTTCTAAATAGGGAAATTGATAAAAGTTTATTTTGTAACTTTGCATCAAATTTTTTTTGAATGATCTCTACTGATATAGCCGTAATTGGCGCTGGTCCGGTTGGTTTATTTGCCATTTTTGAAGCCGGTTTATTAAAAATGCGTTGCCATTTAATTGATTACCTGCCTCAGGTTGGTGGTCAGCTTTCTGAAATTTACCCAAAGAAACCAATTTACGATATTCCAGGTTATCCTTCGGTATTGGCGCAAGAGCTTATTGATAATTTAATGGAGCAGGCAAAGCCTTTTCATCCAACTTTCACCTTGGGTGAACGTATTGAAGGATTGGAAAAACGTGGCGAAGCTGATTTCGTTTTAACCACGAACATGGGAACCGTTATCGAAGCTAAAGTGGTGGTTATTGCTGGCGGATTAGGTTGTTTTGAGCCACGTAAACCTGCTGTTGAAAACCTTGTAAATTTCGAAAACGGTAAAGGTGTTAACTATATGATTCTTGATCCGGAAAAATACCGTGATCAGAAAATGGTTATTGCTGGCGGTGGCGACTCTGCTTTGGACTGGACGATTTACCTTGCTGAAGTTTGTTCTGAATTAACGTTGGTGCATAGAAGTGAGAGCTTCCGTGGTGCTCCGGATTCTGTTGCTAAAGTAATGGCATTGGCAGAAAGCGGGAAAATTAACTTGATTTTAAACAGTAATTTACAAGCTGTTCATGGATCAGATAAGTTGGAGCAAGTAGAAATTGTACAGAATCGTACCATGGAAAAAACGGTTGTAGAAGCAGATCATTTGATTCCTTTGTTTGGTTTAAGTCCAAAATTAGGCCCAATTGAAGCCTGGAATTTAAACATCAGCAAAAGTGCTATTGAGGTTAATACCGACGATTATTCTACAAACATTCCCGGTATTTATGCCATTGGCGATATCAATACTTACGCTAATAAGTTAAAGTTGATACTTTGTGGTTTCCACGAGGCCGCTTTGATGAGTCATAGTGCTTATTCGTACATGAACCCCGGGGTAAAATACACGATGAAATATACCACCGTAAACGGCGTTTCAGAATTTTAGGCTTTGCGTTAATATTGTTTCAATAAAAAACTATTTTAAGTAAGTTTGCGCTAATAAGCGAGCAGAAAAATGGAAAACAACATTACGATATACATGCAAGAACCGGATGGTTCTGTTACCCCTCACGAGGCACCAACCGATATGGGCTTGAGTTTGATGGAATTTTTAAAAGCATCAGAATACGATATTTTAGCTACCTGTGGCGGGATGGCTTTGTGTGCCACTTGTTGCGTTGATGTGTTAGAAGGCGAAGAGAAATTAAACGAAATGAGTGATGATGAATATGCAATGTTGGATACCTTGCCTGATTTGTTACCCAACTCTCGTTTAGCTTGCCAGCTACAGTTAAACAATAATATGGATGGCCTAAAAGTGAAATTACACGGAGTAAGTTAATTTTATAAAATAGATAAAAGTAAAGGGCGATGTTTTTCAACATCGCCCTTTGTTGTTATGAGTGGATTCATTTAAAATATCCATTTATACAGATTGAGAACAATAAAAAAGAGCTTCTTCCTTAAATGAAGAAGCTCTTTAGAACTTTTTAAAATGCTATTTTAAGGGTTTTGTCCACCTGGCCCAATTGCTGGATTCGCATCAATTTCAGACTGAGGAATTGCCCATTGCCATTCTGGCCCACCCGCAGGTACCGATAAAACACCAGATAATGCGATAGTATGGTTGCTACCTGTTCTATCCAATGGAAGATCTTGGCGTTTTAAGTCGAAGAATCTAAATCCTTCACCCCATAAATCAATTCTACGTTGAATAAGAATCTCATTTAATAAAGCCGTACCTGTATTTGTGGTTAGCACATAACTTGGATTACGGTTTTTAGCAAATGTAAATAATACATTCTGCGCAGCAGTTGTTTCAGCAGCAGAACCAGCTATTCCTAAACGAGCTCTTGCTTCAGCTTCAATCAAGAACATTTCGCCGACTCTCATGTTAACCACATCACCAACGCTGGTAGATCCAGCATTTCTAAATTTTCCTTGTTTATAACTTGCTGTTGAGCCAGACACTACTCCTGCTGGTTGATTGAAAGCTATAAATGTAGGTGTGTTACCAGCTGGATCCCAAAGTGCTTTACGTACATCAGTTGCAGGAATTTGGTTGTAAAGAATTGAATTCATTCTTTTAGGAATGGTTCTGTTTGCCGTGGAATTAAATGTACCTAAATAAGCAAAAAACGAATAAAAATAGGTCGTTTGATCTTCCTGTTGTTTGCTTCCCCACATCCATTCCTGATTCTCATAACTATTGAACCCAGCTAGGTATTCAGCGTTAGTCATCAAATTCAACCCTGTTCTTGCCTCAAGTGCGTTTTGAGCAGCAATAGCCCATTTACCTTGGGTTAATGCAACTCTTGCTTTAATCCCTTTAGCAACATTGATATTGAAATGCGATTTATTTGGTCGAGCAGTTGCCCCAGCAAACGTGGTAATCGCTAAATCAAGATCGGTGTTAATCTGACCATACACGGCTTCAACGCTTGCTCTTGGTTTTCCTGGATTTCCGTCTACAATGGAAGTATTCATAATTGGAACACCAGCCTGGGTATTATTTCCAGCCGCATCATATCGTTTTCCAAACACCTGAACCAATACAAAATGTGCCCAAGCTCTATATGTTAAGGCCTCTGCTTTAATCATTTTCTTATCAGCTACACTTCCTTCAGCATTATCAATGTTATCAATGATCAAATTTGCATTTGCGATGATCCTGTAATAGAACGTATATATAAAAGAGTTATTTAGCGTTGATGCACTTCTATGTGTTACCCATTTATGCACACCAAAAGCTGTTGTACTAACTGTATTTACAATATCATCACCCATATAATCAATATTAAGGTTTACAGCACCTTGGCCACCTTCTTCTTGTCTAGAATACTGAATATACAATGATCTATTGATACCGTTTAATGCTGCTAAAGCATTTGTTGTTGTAGTAAATACTGCATTTTTATCAACTGAATCTGTTGGATTAGTTAATAAATAATCTTTTTTACAAGCACCCATCAATAGCACAACGGCCATTAATGGAAAAATAAATTTATTTATGGTTTTCATAATTTCCTTTTAAAATGATGCATTAAGTCCTAAACTTACTATACGGGTTGGTGTATAGTTATTAGTATTTACACCGGTAAAACTTTCTGATGGATCTAATCCTTTACGCTTCGAAAGCATGAAAAGATTTTCGCCAGAAGCATACACATTAACCCTACTTAAACCCACCTTCTTGATAAAAGTAGTTGGAAGGTTATAAGCTAAAATCGCTGATCTCATGTTTAAATACGATGCATCAATCAAGAATCTCGACGATGTAGCATTGTTGAAAGTTGATCTACCAACGTCAAGTCTTGGAATTGAAGCGGCATCGCCAATTTGTTGCCACGAATTTAGGGCATCAATATGCAACGAGCCTCCGTAACCTGCATATGACATTAATGATTGATATGTTGCATCATAAGCTTTACCACCAACTTGATAATTCATAATTACTGATAAAGAGAATGCTTTATAAGTAAAGGTGTTGGTGAAACTTCCAAAAAAGTCAGGAATAGAAGATCCTGAATAGGCATATAATGCGTTATTTGGGTTAATAGTAAAGTTTTGCCCATTAACTGTTCTGGTATCTGCGGCACTACCCGGATTAAGAGGATTAATTTCATATAAACCCGCTCCGTCAGCAGGGTTAACGCCAGCCCATTGGCGTAACCAATATTGATATCTGGATTGACCTACCGCTAATT
The DNA here is from genome assembly GCF_979258665.1 of Pedobacter sp. AC163. Lineage (NCBI taxonomy): Bacteria > Pseudomonadati > Bacteroidota > Sphingobacteriia > Sphingobacteriales > Sphingobacteriaceae > Pedobacter > Pedobacter sp. AC163. The sequence goes on from NZ_OZ409872.1 coordinate 2,909,933, forward strand.
GTTTTGTTCCATCAATAATTGTTGGCGTTTCATCTGGCATTTTCGTAATTCTGTTTCTAATTAATGACCAGTTGATATTCATATCCCATTTAAAATCACGGGATTTAATAATATCACCAGCTAAATTAATTTCGACACCTCTATTCCACATTTTACCAATGTTTTTTGCAAAGGTTCCAGTTCCGCTACCAATACCTAAACCTGTGGATAATGGAAGTGGAACATTGAATAACAAATCAGATGATTGTTTGCTGAAAACCTCAGCACTACCATGTAATCTATTTTTGAAAAAACCGAATTCTACAGCTGCATCAATTTGAGTTTGCGTTTCCCAGGTAATGTTAGGGTTTGCTAAACTTTGAAATAATATCCCTGGCTCTGCAGCATTGTTATTGTCCAAGCTATATAGAGATCTATCCAGATTGTAAATTCTAGCGCCACCCGGGGTTAATAAGTCGTCATTACCTAGTGAACCGTAAGAAGATCTAAATTTCAAATAATTAATCCAGGTTTTATCTTTCAAGAAATTTTCCTCACTTATCAACCAGCCTAAACTAGCTGAATAAAAGTTACCCCATTGCTTACCAGGACCCCATTTAGATGATCCGTCACGACGGTAAGATCCTGTAAGAAAATATTTCGCTTTGTAATCATAATTCAACCTTGTGAATACAGCTTCCTTTCTATAATCTTGCAAGTATGATTGTAAATCTGAAGTTGTTGAAAAATTGATTAATTCGCTATTTCCATCCAAGATTTGGGTATTGCGAGCACCCGTTAAATATTTATAGGCATAATCATAGTTGTTATGCCCAACCAACACACCAATAGTATGATCACCAAGTACCTTATTATAATTCAATAACTGCTCAATAGTGTAAGTAGTGGTTGTCGTAGATGTATTTCTTGCTCTACCGCCTGGTGCACCATCACCTACGATTTTATTTTGATAGTCGCCAAGCATATAGTTGTTTATATCAACTCCTAAATTCTGAGTGAATTTAAAATCTTTAAGAAAAGTTATTTCACCGTAAGTTCTGGCACTTAATGCATTCCTTTTTATTAATGTCGAGTTTAATAATGTCTCCTGCAATATATGTCTTCCGGCGTAAGCTCCAGACGGACGATTTGCAATGCCAAGACTACCTTGTAAATTACCAGTATCATAAATTTTACCTCCACTAGCATCTAACAAATATTCGCCAGTGGTTTGGTTATGAGCATACAATGGGTAAATTGGGCCAATGTAACGGGAAAAGTTAAATGGATTCACAATACTTCCGCTGCCATCAGCGTCGGCTTGATTTGATTTTGTGATGTTTGCATTAACATTTAAGCCAGTTCTAAACCACGAAAGAGGTTTGGTGTTTATATTTACACGACCGTTAATTCTATTGAAATCAGATCTGATAATGTAACCTTTTTCATTCAAGTAACCTAATGATGCATAATAATCAGATTTCTCCGTTGCACCGCTATATGACATTGAATAGTCACTTCTCTGACCAGTTCTTTCTAAAGGTTCTCTCCAGTTAAGATCATCTGGATATAATAACGTTGCATTAGGATTTAACTTTCCATCAGTCCCTACAATTTCATTGTTCGGTACATTGAACGGGTTATTTAATAATAATCCTCTAATTCCATTAGTTGCAGCAGTATTTGCTGCTGCCAACGTACTACCAGTACCTGTAGCTGGATAAACTAAACTATTTCTGTAGGCCTGCCATGCTAATGGATAGTACTGATAAGCATCTACTGTTTCGTATTCAGGAATACCTCTTGAAGTTAAACCTTGAATAATTCTGAAATCAAGTTGTTCTTTTCCTTTTCTACCCTTTTTTGTGGTGATTAAAACTACACCATTACCAGCGCTTGAGCCATAAAGTGCAGAAGATGCCGCATCTTTTAATAATGAAATGGTTTCAATATCATCAACACTAATGTTACTGATATTTCCAGAATACTGGATTCCATCAACGATATACAAAGGATCATTCGATGCAGAAATTGAGCCAAACCCACGAACACGAATTGTTGGACCAGAACCTGGTTGACCATTACCAGCATTTACCTGCACACCTGGGGCAGCGCCGGCGAGCGCACTATTTAAGTTTGTTACAGGTCTTTGCGCAATATCGTCAGCACCAACTGTTGATATTGAACCTGTGTTTTTACCCTTTGTCGTGGTACCATACGCAGTGGTAATCACTACTTCCTGTAAAGACTTCGCATCAGTTTCTAAACCTACATTGATTGAGTTTGATGAAGTAAGCGTAATTGTTTTAGATGCAAAACCTACGAAAGAAAACTGTAGACTTTTAGTTGCTGAGGTAACTCTAATGCTGAATTTACCATCATTTCCTGTCGTTGTAGTCGCTGGTGAACCAAGCGCTTTAATACTAACGCCGGGAAGCGGGAAACCATCCTCTGTCGACGTTACTGTTCCAGTAATTGTTCGCTCTTGAGCCATTGCATTAAATGCAAAAAACAAAAGCACGAACAAACTTTGTAGAAGTTTTTTCATGAATTTAAATTAGTTGTTTGATTTATTAGTTAAGCCGCCTAATTTAAGGGATACGAAAAAGTAATTCAAACTTTAACCCAAAATTTGCATGAAATTCGACAAATTAAAGTTGTTATGACATTAATATTACCTTAAGGTTAAAATAATATTAATACTAACTTTTTAGTTATAATTTCATTGAAGCAATATTATAAAGAACATCTAAAATATTATTTAGTTATAGAAAAATTAGCTAAAACCGATATACAATGAGCAAAGTTTATATATAGTCTAACAATTCGAATTAAATTCCTTGTAAAAAGAACGTTTGATAATAGAATACAAAGACAAAAGATTAAATCTTTGCATATTCAGACCATTGAAGTTAATAAACTAAGGATAGAACCAAGTATTACTGAACAGTTACTTTTTGTCTCTCTACATTCCAGCCGTAAACTTCAATAGCAGTTTTTTGAACTCCATTATATTCAACTGTTATCAACCTGCTTTCTCCAGGCAGTATGCTCACGTAGTTATCATCATAAAAGGCTGGTAAAATCCGCTTGCCTGTTTGGCTATCGATCAACGCCACGCGGTTGAAAAAAGCTACAGGATTGCCACCCGGATTAGTTAATGTTACTTCCACCTTGTCGTCAGATTTTTTAACGGCATTCACCTTTAAAGCCGCTGGTTTTAAATTTTGCAAACCTTTATAATTGCCATCCTTATCAGCCAGCCAGTAAATATTTTCACTTAAAACCTCCTGTTTTTCATTCAACAGTTTGAGTGAGACAAACACACCATCTTTCTGGTCAAGTTTTTTCAGAAAATCATTCAATGGAAAAAAGCGACGAACGGAAGATGCACCAATGGAATTGAAAACCTGCGAATAGAAATAATCTTTTCCATCCATATCGTGAAGCTTGGCTTGCACCATTAAATTATTACGATCTGTAAAACCGTTATTCACTACCGTTACCATGCTATCCAGTGGATTCATCATGATATGAAGGGGCTCACTTCCTTTGCGCAAACCATAAAGGCAAGCATTTGGGTCGAGGTAGTAATCGTACATTTGACCACGAAGCGCCGTCCATGGGTTTTGTGTTTTCCAAATAATAGAACCCGTGTACCAATCCCACATTTTATTAGAGAAGCCTTCCATCAAAGCACGATATTGATCATAGTTGACGAGCTGTGCCTTCATTGCAAAATCCTTTGCATCTTTAGTTTTGCCATAAGGATTAATATACTGATCGTAACCAATGTATTTATGATAATCCCAAACCGAATCTGGCTTGCTTTTAAATTGTGGTGCAACCATATTTTCTTTTGGGATAAAACGCTCCAATGATTCGTAATCTCCTACGCCAACTGAACCCACTTCGGAGTTGTAAGGAAATGTTTTTACCGCCCAAAAGCTTTTTGGATCTTGAATACCATAAGGCCCATCGCCATTACCACCGATTGAATTGTACGACATCTCATCACTATTAGAAAAATCGAAAAACTTCCGCGTGCCATCCAATCGTGGCAGAATATCATTTTTAATCGGATTTAGAATATCCTCTGGCGGCGTAATTTCATTTCCGCCGCACCAGAAAGCAAGTGAAGCATGGTTACGAATCATTTTTACCTGATCTTCAATCGCTGTTAAAACCAGTGGATGATTGTCGGGATAATTCCTTCTCGTCCACTGATCTTCTTTTTTTAAGGGATCTACCCAACGGCCATTGCAATCGCCACTGAACCAAAAATCCTGAAAAACGAGCAAGCCATACTTATCGCAGGCATTATAAAACTCAGGCCTTTCTAAAATGGCACCGCCCCAAATCCTGATCAGGTTTAGGTTCATATCCTTGTGGTAACGAACTTCGGCATCGTAACGGGCATCGGAGAAACGCAGCATCGCATCAGAAATGATCCAGTTACCGCCTTTGATGAAAATCTTTTGGCCATTTACATAAGCGCCCATACTTTGGGTACGGTCATTCCAAATATTATCAATCTGGCGGATGCCAACTTTCAAATTTTCCTGATCCAAAACCTGGCTTCCATTTAAAAATTTGATGTTAACCGGATATAAATCCTGCTTTCCATAACCACTAGGCCACCAAAGTTTAGGGTTTTCCAAAGCTAAATCCGCAAATATTATTTCTGTAGTTTTATTCGCAGCGATAGAAACTGTTTTGCTAACTGTTTTGCCAGCAATTTGGTATTGCAAAATACCTGCAACGGCTTTAGCTGTTGGATTTTCTACCTCAACCGAAACTTTGATGGTAGCTGGTTGTTGTTTGGCATTCGGTACTCTTTTGCCAGGAACCAGCGTAACTACATGCGGGTTTTTTACATTGATAGACCTTGTTTTTTCGATAATCACTTTATCCCAAATCCCTGTGTTTCGATCACGAGTGGGCTGAATCCAATCCCAGCCAGCCGTATATTGCGTGGTTAATCCTTTGGCAATTGTTCCGTCGCCACCTTGCCCGCCGTTTGGATTGCCGGGAAAATCTGGTGGATAAACGATTACGGCCAAGCGGTTTTTGCCTGTGGCAGAAAGAAATTTTGTGATGTTGTAGTTGGCACGAATATGCATGCCTTCATGCGTTTTCGCATTGATCTTCTTTCCGTTGAGAAAAAAATCAGCTTTATAATTTATCCCACGAAATTGTATCCATACCTGTTCGTTGCCGATAGCTTTTTCATCAAAGTCCTTCACAAACCAATAAGTATAATGCTCGTTCCCCGTTTTATAGATATCGGCAATTTTCTCGTTGTTCATTCCATAAAATGGATCAGGAACTTTTTTGTTATCAAGCAAAGTGGTTAAAACCGTCCCTGGAACTGTAGCAGGCAACCAATTATTTAGCCCGAAGTTCGAGCTGGAAATCTGGCTTCCGGTAGCATTAGCGTCTTTAATGTTGGCACAAAGCCAGCCAGAATTAAGTTCGTAGCGTTGGGCTTGCGTGTTTAAAGCAGCTAAAAACAAAAGCGAAAAGAGCAATTTCCTCATAAATGAGTTTTTTAATTAAATATTTTTTAAACTATTGGCTTGGTCTTTCCGAAGAATTACCAACCGTTAATAATAAACCTGATAGAACGGAAATACTTTTTATTTGTTTTCAAGAGTTGACAACTTTATGGCAACCGAGAAAGAAAGTTGTCAACTCTACAAATTAAAAAGATTTTAGTGATAGCAGGGCTACCCTAGCCAAAACGATCTCCCGTAAATTTCCAACTCACTATTTCCCTGAAACTGGTCGATCTGCAGCATTAATGCCCCATAATTTTGATGGCGTATTGCCCATGTAAATTTCCATGGAACCGCCATTTACTATGGTTTTATGCTCAATAAACGACTTATTATAAGGTTTGCCATTAATTAAAATGCGTTGTATGTACTTATTTGCCACAGAATTTCCTAGCACTTTAATGTCGAAGTTCTTGTTTCCTTCCAATTTAATGGTTGCCGAATTAATTAAAGGCGTACCAAAAACATAGGTACCATTGGCGGGATTTACAGGATAAAAACCAAGCGCAGAAAAAACGTACCAGGCGCTCATTTGGCCTACATCTTCGTTTCCACACAAACCATCAGGCTTCGCAGTAAAGAAATCGTTGTCAATTTTGCGAATCAATTCGGCTGTTTTCCAGGGCTGACCGGCATAAGCATATAAATAAGGAATGTGGTGACCGGGCTCATTTCCCTGAGCGTAATTGCCGATCAAACCAGAGATATCAGGTGAGCTGTTTTCACCTAAATCGGCAGGAACGATAAATAAAGAATCGAGTTTGTTTACAAAAGGTTTATCGCCACCGAAAAGATTGATCAAACCCTCCACATCCTGAGGAACCAACCAGGTATATTGCCAGGCATTACCCTCTGTATAATCATCTTCACGGTGCTTGGCCTTAACCGGACTAAACGGCGTACGCCATTTCCCATCGGCCATTTTACCACGCATAAACTGAACATCCTGATCAAAATATTGGCGGTAAAGCTGTGCCCTTTTGCTAAAATATCGATAATCTTCAGTTTTATTAAGCGCCTTTGCAAACATGGCTATACAGTAATCGTCGATCGCATATTCCAGGGCTTTGGCAACAGATTCGTTAACTTTATCGGCTGGAATGTACTTAAGTTGCTGAATGTAATCGATGCCTTCCGTTTTTTGCATGGCAGATTGTTTTACTGCTTCATAAGCAAGATTTTCATCAAAACCGCGGTAGCCTTTCAAATAAGCATCTACTATAACCGGAACAGCATGATAGCCCACCATGGTATTGGTTTCGTTGCCCATTAAATGCCAAACCGGAAGTTTGCCCTGCTCCTTGTAAATGGCCAACATGGTGTTCACTACATCACTCACCCGATCCTGATGTAAGATAGTGTATAAAGGATGCGCCGCCCTGTAAGTATCCCAAAGTGAAAAAGTAGTGTAGTTGGTGAAATTAGCCTGTTTATATACTTTTTTGTCGGTGCCTAGATAATCGTTGTTCACATCATTAAAAAGTGATGGTGCCGTCATGGTATGAAACAAAGCGGTATAGAATATTTTTTTTGTATTGGCTGAAGCATTGATTTTAACCTTCGACAATTCTTTTTCCCATTTCGCATCAGCTTTCTTCGTCGTGGATGCAAAATCCCACCCAGGCAGTTCAGTTGAAAGGTTTAAGATGGCATTTTCAATGCTTACCGGAGATAAGGCCACTTTTATCTGAAGTTTATTATTGTTAATTGCTGCAAAACTGGCTACTGCTTTCAGCTTTTTGCCATTAACATCTTTGCTTTCTTTCAGCTGATTATCTTCATAAATATCGAAGCTTCTTAGGGGTTGAGAAAACTTGATGACGAAATACAAGCGCTGATCATTTGCCCAGCCTTTAGAATTTCTATTCCCGACAATAGTATTGGCGTCGATTTGTTTAAAAGATGCATTTGTTGGTGCATCCCAACCGATGCCTTCCACCAAATCGATCATAACATGTGGCGTTGGGGCATTTTTCGGAAAGGTGTATTGATGAAAACCTACACGTTCGGTAGCCGTTAGTTCTGCCTTAATTTTGTATTTATCGAGTAAAACACTGTAATAACCAGCTTTGGCATTTTCATTTTGGTGCGAAAATGTCGACAGGTAGCCTTTATCCTCTTCTCCCTTTTTACCTTTCTCTAAAACAGTTGCGCCTGTTACGGGCATAATTGAAATGTCGCCCAAATCGCCAATGCCGGTTCCACTTAGGTGGGTATGCGAAAAACCAGTGATGGTCTTGCTTACGTAGTTGTAACCGCTGCACCAATCCCAGCCTTCCATAATATTGTTTGGACCAAGTTGTACCGCTCCGAAAGGAACATTTGCGCCAACAAAAACATGCCCGTGTTTTGCAGAACCAATAATGGGATCTACAAACTGAGTTAGTTTCGAATTTTGCTGAGCGTTGATTCCATTGGTGAATAATATGGCCGAAGCAAAAACGATTAATTTTGCACTAAAAATTTTCATAGTCTAAATAGGATAAGCTAAATCGATTTACAAATTAATAAATTATAAATGGACTTAGAGAATTATTCGGGAAAAGTTGATCACGACTACTCAATTGATTGTGCTTCTTTTACTGAAGAAGCCTGTCATCACTAAAAATTTTGCAGTAATTCAACAATGTTTACTTCTTGATTTCAAGCACAATTACCTCATCATTTTTATTGATATTTCCAGTAATAGGAATATGGAGCGAACCGTTTTTTAAAGTTGCGCTTACCGCTTTCTTATCTTTTAAATAATAAGCTTTTTGTATTTTCTTAAATGGGAAGCCTTTCAACAAAATTTCAGGCTGTGCTTTAAAAATATGAATAAATAGTTTGTCGCTTTTTTGCGTAATGCATCCCCAATCTTGCGGTTTTAAGTAACCTGAGTTGGAACCATAAATACTTTCTCCATATATTTTTAACCAATCGCCCATACTATTTAGTCGCTCAGTAAACTCAGGCTGGATTTCTCCGTTTGGCATAGGGCCTATATTTAACAATAAGTTAGCCCCTAAAGCTGCTGCCTTCACCAGGGTTTGAATAAGTTTGGTTTCACTTTTATAGGAAGTATCAGTGAGGCTAAATCCCCAGGAACCGTTTATAGTCTGACAAGCTTCTAAAGGAATTTGGGCACTTGCTTCCTGAAAGCTTAAACCAGATTTATTCTCTCCAGGTAAATCTTGTTCAAACATTTGGAAATCTTCTCCTGGCAATGGGGAAAGATGGTGGTTATTACCGATCATGCATTGAGGCTGAAGCTTGTGTATTAAACCATAAATTTCGTCATACTTCCAATCGAGTCTAGAAGTTCGGTCTTTCTCTCCTTCGGGAGCGGTTTGATCCCAATGACCATCGAACCAAATACCACCAATTTCACCATAGTTGGTGAGCAACTCGGTGAGTTGGTTTTTCATAAACTGAAGATAACTTGCGTAGTTTCCATGTCCTTTTCTCCCGCTAAACTGGCCAGTTCTGCCCGTTTCATGTGGATAATCTTCGCGGCGCCAATCGAGTATGGAGTAATAAAGAAAGAGTTTAATGCCTTGTTTTTTACACTCGTCTGCCATCATCTTCACAATATCCTTCTTGTAAGGGGTGTTCATGATATTGAAACCCGAATATTTGGTATCCCACATGCTAAAACCATCATGATGCCTTGTGATTAGGGTAATGTATTTCATCCCGGCATTTTTAGCCGTTGCGACCCATTTTTGCGCATCAAAATCGATGGGGTTAAAGAACTTTTCCAAACGGGTGTAGTTCTCCACGGTAACTTTCCGCTCGTTCATTACCCACTCGCCACTTCCAGGAATGCTAAATGGACCCCAGTGAATAAACAGCCCGAAGCGAGCATCGGCAAACCAATTGCGTGCTTCGATATTAGATGGGGCAGGCACATAATTTTGTGCACCAGCAAACAAACCATTTACAATAAAAGCAATGATCAGGCATAATTTTTTCATAACTGATGTTTAAATTTGGTTGAAGAAAGGATGGTCTAATCTATACTTGTCGGTTCCTTAACGGGCTTGCCAATTACTTTATAATTGCCATCTCCTTTTAAAATAGCCAACATTTGAGTTTGATTGGCAAACAGGGTTTTTGCTGCCGCCAGTTCTTTATCGTATTGGAAACTCTGCTCTATTCTACCTTTCTCGTAAAAATATCTGCTTATAATTTGTGCTTCTAAAACCCTTTTTATTTCTGCCTTATGTGTAGCCAAATCATTCTTTTTTGATGAAGTAAGCTTGTATTTCAAATTTTCTAAATCAGCTTTCACCTCCGCTGATTTATTTTCTTTTTCTGCCTCAACACGTAAATCAGATAATAATCTTTCTGTTCTGCTTTGATAGGTGAGGTCTTTATCAGCCAAGGTGCTTACAAATGCAGCATAATCTGCATCTGAAACCTGGAATGTTTTCGCTGATTCTAATTTTGTAGTTTTTTTCGAAAAGATATTGGCATAGTTAAAGAATAAACTTTTGTTAATCATGGTAATGGTAACCGGACTAAGTTTATCTGCGTTGACTACCAAATCGGGGTAAACGCCATTTCCACTGTAAACATTTCTGCCCGCTTTCGTTTGATACATCGCAATAGTAGAATCGGCAAATCGCTCAGCCATTCCATTGACATCCTTATGGGTATAATCGAGTTTTTGAATGCATCGGCCTGATGGTGTGTAATACTTGGCTACAGTAACTTTAACCAAACTGTTATACGGAAGATTAAATGTTTGCTGCACCAATCCCTTTCCATAACTGCGTTGGCCAACTACAATAGCCCGATCTAAATCCTGTAACGAACCGGCCACAATTTCGGAAGCCGATGCAGAATTGCCGTTTACTAAAACCACCAATGGAACTGAGGGAGATACTGGCATCATCTGCGTTTTATAGGTGATGGTTTTTTCGGCATTTTTACCTTTTTGAATTACCACTAACTGATCTTTATCTACAAATAGATTTACAATTTTAACAGCCTCCTGCAAAATACCCCCACCATTATTTCTTAAATCCAAAACAATGCCTTTAGGGTTTTCTTTGTTAAGGTTAACTAAAGCATCCCTCACTTCCTGACCAGAATTTTCTAAGAATTTATCCAACCTAATGTAACCAATGCCATCGCCAATCATACCCGAGTAAGATACGTTAGGTTGCTTAATTTCATCACGGTTTAATTTTTTGGAAATCTCTTTACCGTCTCTCATCAAGGTCAAATCGACTGGTGTACCTTTTGGGCCACGCAACAACTGACTAATTTGAGTGCGATCTTTACCTTTGATTTCGATTCCATTTATTTTTAAGATCTGGTCGCCGGCTTTCACATCACCTTTGTTAGCCGGATAGCCCTCACTTACATCATTTACAAAAAGTTTTCCGTCAATAAGTACCGTTGCTGCGCCAATTCCACCGTATTGGGTGCTAATATATTTTAGTTTGTAATCTTCGATTTCCGATTCGGGAACATATTCTGTATAAGGATCGAGTGTTTCCAACATGGCATCAATCCCTGTTTTCATTAACTGAGGCGCATTGGTTTCATCAACATAATTGATATTGATTTCTTTATACAGCGATGCGAAAATGTCTAAGTTTTTCGATACCAGAAATAGATCTTCCCTAAATGAAAAAGAGAAAACAGCTAAAGTCAAACCTGCTGCTAAAACATAATATTTTAGTTTCTTCATACCTTAAATTCTGGAATCCAAAACAGCAAGCTGATGGATGATTTGTTTTTTATAAAGGTAAATGTACGAAAAGGCCCAAATATTAAAAATAAGATATTTGAAAGTGCTTTATGCAGAAAAGAAAGAGATGGATTTTAACTTAAAGTCTGTTGCCTTTAGTATCGGCTAGTGCTTTTTGAATAGTGAATTCGATGTAAGTTCGGTCGCGTTTTACCAACCGCATTAAATCTTCAACCAATTGATCTTCTTTGCCAGGCGTAAACTCCAAAGGCTCGTTCGCTAGATCGCGGTATTTCCTTAAAAATTTAGTTTTTACTTTAAAAGCAGTTTCAGAAGTAAGTTGAAAATTAGCCATAGCAGATTTTATTTGATGCAAAAGTAAAAAATATTTGCTCACATCGCCATGTTTTTGTGAGGGCTTTAAAAAAAATAGAGTTAACAGGAATGTTTTGCACGATAATTGTGCTGAAATGCGGATTATAAAATCCAATTGATTAAACACACAAACATTAAACATTCAAAAAAATGAAAAAAATCATCCTTTCTATTGTTTTCCTAACCGCCGGTTGGATAACATCTCAGGCACAAACCTTCAATTTAGGTGTTAAAGCAGGCGTAAACCTGGCCAAACTTAATGCAGATTTCGCCAGCGAAGAAAACCGATTAGGTTATCAAGTTGGTGCATGGGCACGTATTGGTGGTGCCAGTTTTTATGTACAGCCAGAGGCCTACATTGGCAGCAAAGGCAATAAGTTCATCAGCTTTACCAATAATAACAATACCGAAGTTGCTGCAGAAGGTAAAGTAAAATTTACCACGTTAGATATTCCTGTTTTATTGGGAACGAAATTTGGTGCCAAGAACCTAAATTTCAGATTAATGGCCGGACCAGTGGTATCATTTGTGCTGGATGAAAATTCTAGCTTTAGCAGTGCCTACGATCAAGCTACAGATTTCGACAATTACAAAAATCAAGCTATTGGAATCCAAGCTGGTGCGGGGGTAGATGTAGGCTCTATTTCTGTAGATCTACGTTATGAAGCAGGACTATCAAACATTAGTAAAAGCGAAAAGTATACTCAAAAACCTAACTTATTTCAGTTGAGTTTAGGCTTTAAGATATTGTAATTGACATAAGCGCCAGAATATTTTTCTGGCGCTTTAACTATTTTAATGGTTAAGCTTCCGGTAAGCCTCCCTTTATCTGGACCTCTGTAAAATTGGCATTACAGCAAGTAGTTAGATTAAAAAAACACGATTTTTATATCTGCATTTTAAACTAACAACAATGAAAACCCCCATTTTTTTATTATTTGCCTTGCTGGTGTCTTTCGGACTTCAGGCCCAAGACTTCAAATACGCATTTGTGACTGACACACATGTCGGATCATCAACAGGAGAAGAAGATCTTCGCCGAACAGTGGCCGATATCAATGAATTATCTGACATCGACTTTATTATTGTTACTGGTGACATTACCGAAATGGGCACCAATAATGAATTGAGTTTAGCCAAACAAATCCTTTCAGGCTTAAAAAAGCCCTACCATATTATTCCTGGCAATCATGATACAGGATGGTCAGAATCTGGTGGAGTAAGATTTATCAAAGAATTTGGAAATGATAAATTTACTTTTGATCATAATGGATATCGTTTTATCGCTTGTGCTTCTGGTCCTTATGTAAGAATGAGTGACGGACATATTCCAAGAGATGCGACTGTTTGGCTGGATAGTGTGTTAAAAGCAACTCCTAAAAACATGCCCCTTGTTTTTGCCAATCATTATCCGCTAGATAACAGCTTGGATAATTGGTACGAAGCAACTGATCGTTTGAAAAAATACAACATTCAGTATGCCATTTGCGGCCATGGGCATAGCAATAAACCGTATAATTTTGAAGGTATAGAGGCAACCATGGGTCGCTCGAACTTAAGGGCGAAAGATAGCATTGGTGGTTATAACATTGTGAGTATGACCAAGGATAGTGTTTTCTTTCAAACTAAAAAACCGACTCAGCTCATCACTCCGGCCTGGAGGAAAATAGCATTGAAAACGTTTCAGGATGATCAAAAGAAATATGATAGACCAGATTTCGCCATCAACACAAAGTATGCGAATACAAAAGAATTGTGGTCTTATCATTCGAATGCCAATGTAGTAAACACACCAGCCTATTCTGCCAATCGGGTTATTTTTGGGAATAGTTTGGGTTTGGTTGAGGCACTAAATAAAAAGACAGGAAAAAAAGAATGGACCTTTCATAGCAAGGGGGCCATTTATTCTTCGCCTGTGATTATTGAAAATTTAGTGATTTTCGGATCTGGCGACGGAAACATTTATGCCTTAAATGAAAAAACAGGGAAAGAGGTTTGGAAAAAAGAAACTCCAAACTCAGTTTTAGGATCGCCTGTTGTTAGTGGAAAAAACATTTATATTGGAGGTAGTGATAATACTTTCAGGGCATTAGAAGCTAAAACTGGTAAAGAAATTTGGGCATTTACAGAAGTTGAAGGTACAATAGTAGGTAAGCCACTTATCTATCAAGGTAAAATTATTTTCGGTTCATGGGGCAGGCATTTATATGCGCTTAACATCAATTCGGGAAGTCTGGTTTGGAAATGGAACAATGGCCAGGGCAACAGAATGTTTTCTCCGGCAATGGTTACCCCTGTAGCGGCAAAGGGTATTGTGTACATTTCTGCACCAGATAGATATTTGACAGCAATTGATGCGAGTAATGGCACTACGCTTTGGAGAAATAAAGAAGCCACCGTTCGTGAATCGATTGGTTTATCAACTGATAGCACCACCATTTACGGCAAAACGATGCAGGATGAAATTGTGGCATATAAGGCTCAGCCTCAAGACCCTGGTGTGCTTTGGCGATATAATGCAGGCTTCGGTTATGAGCATGTACCTTCTATGCTAATTGAGAAAGATGGCAATGTGTTTTTTGGAACCAAAAACGGCGTTGTTTATGCTATTGATCCAAAAAAGCAATCGACAACATGGGCACATAAAATAGATAACTCGATGATTAATACCGTAAATGTAGTTGACGGAAAAAATCTTGTGGTGAGTACTATGGACGGAAAAGTGGTTTGGATAAATGCGAAGAAATAATACTTAAATTTTTAATCAACAAAAAAGGGAGCCAATTTGCAAAGGCTCCCTTTTTTGTTGCTGATTGTATTATTACCTAATTACCAACCTGTGGTTTGGGTAAGTTTATAACCCTTCTCTTGGTATTGAATAATCTGTGCCTGACCAACTGGCGCCAAATAAGCTCTGTCGGTAAATGCATTTCTATTTGTTGCATTTGTAACCATCCAATAACCCACCATTGCCGCAGCGTTGGTTCCATTGTAAGTTACAATTGAACCATCAGCTTTCTTTACTTTAACGTTGCCTGCTGTTGCATTGGCTGAAGTTAAATAGGCTGGCGCTTCTGTTTGTACATTTACCCATGGTCCTAAGAAGTAATCTGGGTTGGTACTAAAATTCATGTTGTTCAATTTCTTCCAGCGTTTTAAATCCAACAGCCTGGTGTGTTCAAAAACGAATTCCATACGTCTTTCTCTACGAATTTCCCATATTAAATCCGGAACATCCGTATCGCGGGCAGGATCTACTGGCAATGCACCGATAGTTAAAGGAGCAGTTTTCAAAACGCCTTTAGCAATTGCAGCAGCATCTAACGGACGGCTTCTAATCGCATTTACCGATTTATTTAAATCTGCCTGTGTAACTGCCGCCGCACCATAATACTGAGCCAAAACGGCTTTTGCTTCCACCCAATTTAACACCACTTCTGCCAAACGGATTACTGGTGCATCACTGGTATTGGTATTACTTCCCCAAGCTGCCGGATACGTTTTACCAATATAAGTAAGCGCATCTCTTGAAGCGAATTTAAAGCCATACAACAAAGTGGCCGATGGAATTAATGCTTTATCATAAAATGACGCCTCAAACCTTGGATCTCTGGTTTTTACCAAATCAGCTATCGTAAATGAGTTTGCTCCAGCTACTGCAGAATTTTGCCAAACCTTGCCATCGTTTAACAAGAAAGATTTAACTAAAACCAGGTTCGCATCTACACCAACTACTTCTGTTCCATTTTGGTACGAGCCAATACTATGGGTTACCGCTAGCGCAGCATCATAAGTTCTGTATAATAGCACCTCTGGATGACCAGCCAGGTTATCACTTGAGAAAATAGATTTAAAATCGCGGGTAAAATTGTATTTATTGCTGTTGATTACATAGTCTCCAGCTTCTACTGCGAATTCAAGATATTTTTTTGCTCTTGCAGCATCTAAACCGTGATAGTGTTCATAAGTTCCTTCAAAGAGCATAAATCTAGAGATAAATGCCGCAGCGATATACTTGTTCAAATATTGTGCACCATCGTTCTCACGCATGTTGGCCATTACAAATTTAAAATCATCATAAACCTTATCCATCACAACTCCTCTAGCATCTCTATCTTTATATAAAGTAGCTAAATCAGTATCCGAAACTTCTTTATCAAAATAAGGAACATCGCCAAATACACTTACTAATCTACTGTATTCAAAACCTCTAAAAAACCTTGCCACAGCCGACCAATGGTTGTAAGCCTCGGTAGAAATTTTAGGTTTAGCCACATTGTCTAATCTATTGATCATAACATTTGACTTACGGACCCAGGCAAAATCCCAGGTGGGACCAGCATAAGTACCTAACCAATCTGCCGATTCAAGAGTTGATCCTCGGCTGGTTGGTACACTGCTTTCAAAATTGGTTTGAACATTTTTCCCTGTTACATCATCAGAAAAAGTATAACCTCTAACAGGAGTATAATCTACTCCAAACCCAGAGTTGTAACCATTAAAATAATTTGGATAGTAAGCATTTGCATACATCCGAATATCATCCTCACCCCGCCAAAATTGGCCATCGACATAATCTGTTAATGGTGGACGATCCAAAACATCTTTTCTACAAGAAGTAATTAATAGACTTGCCAAAAGAGGCAGGCCGTATATATATTTGAAATATTTCATCATCATCATTTTTAAAATGTTAACTGTAAACCAAAAGAAACACTCTTGAAAGCTGGGATTCCTGTTCCGGTACGACCGCCATTGTAGTTAGACTGATCCCAAACTGAATATCCGCTTATACTTTCCGGATCGATCGGCAAATCGCCTAAATGATCCCAGGTAAAGAAATTTTCTAACGCAGTGTATACTCTAAGTGAACTTATACCCACTTTTTTAGTTAACAATTGTGGGAACGTATAACCTAACGTTAAATTTTTAAGCCTGATGTAAGCCATATTTAACAAGTATCGATCTTGAACCTGCATGTTATTTGTGGTACCGCTTGCTGCATTGTTATACGCAGCCGGATAAAAAGCATCAGGCGTTTGTGGTGTCCAATAATTACTTGCAATTGCTTCTGGCATGGCGCCATCGGCAGAGTTGAAACCTGGAATAGCCAAAAAGCCAGCTCCCCAAATTTTACGGCTACCCACACCCTGGAAAAAAGCACTGATATCAACACCTTTAAAATCGGCACCTAATCTAAACCCGTATTCGTATCTAGGGTTTGAGTTTCCAATCACTTCCAAATCGCCGTGGTTAGCTAAAGTTCCATCGCCGTTGCTGATTTCACCATCGCCGTTAACATCCTGAAATTTTACGTCACCGGGACCAAAACGGAAGTTGGCAGAATTTTGCAAGAAAGGTTGATAAACAGGTTTTTCGCCATTAGGCCCAGCTTTCAATTTATAAGTTTGTTTCCCTGCATTCAGTTTGCTTTCGGCAGCGGTTAAAGTAATTAGAATTGGTTTTCCAGCACCATCTAGTTCAAAATCATTTAACTGATATAATCTATCTGTGAGATAACCCCAAATTTCACCAATGTCCTTACCATTATAGTTACCGGTTACCTGTGTACCCGAGCCATAAGCCGTTAATCTTGTTTTGGCATCAGAAATATTTCCTCTGAAATTAATGCCCAAACCATTTTTGAATCTATGGTTAAAGTCAACCGTTAACTCCCAACCTCTAGTTTGCAATGAACCATAGTTTCCTTGTGGTGCGCCTGCTCCAAATGTTAATGGAATCCCCTCTGCAGGCACAATCATATTATTTGTATTTCTTTGGAAAACATCAAATGAAACATTCATTTTATTCTTCAATAAAGTAGCGTCGACACCGATGTTTGTAGTCACGATATCTTGCCATTGAATATCGGCTGCTACCGCAGCAGGTGTACCTACAAAATTTACTTTTGCACCATTGGCTCCAATCCATGTCGATTGGCCGCTAGGCATTGTTGCAATATACAAGCCATTAGGCACAGTTTGATCACCAATCGATCCCCATGAACCTCTGAATTTCAATTGGTCCAAAACTGGCTTAGTCCACTCCATGAAACTTTCTTCGCTGGCTACCCAACCTGCAGAGAATGATGGAAACCATCTCCACTGTAAATCTGTCGGGAACTTTGAAGAACCATCGTAACGTAGGTTACCTTCAATTAGATACTTATTTTTGAAAGCATAATTTACCCGACCGAAATACCCCAACTGTGCTTCCCATCTTTTGTCAGAACCTGGAATGCTTACTCCACCCGGAATAGTACCCATTATTGTTGAGGAAGGAATAACTGTTTGTACACCCGTACCGAATCTGAACTGCGGATTGATGATATCAGCAAGATTAGTGATCATACCAAATTGCGATTCGGTAGTTGAAGCCACGCGATTCAAACCTAAAATAAATTTGAAGTCGTGATCTTGTTTAATATTCCAGTTATAAGTAGTAAATGCATTAATGGTATGCATAAAAAAGTTTGTTGCTGTTCTGGCAAAATGATCCGGACTTGAACCTGGTGTGGTGTACATATCAAGCGATAAATCATAAGCTGCAATAGCGCCAGCTGTGGTGCTAGGTACTACTTGCCCCATATCATTCACATAAATTGGTGCACCACTTGCATCTAAACGAGCTTTAGGTGCTACCCATGAATTCCTTGCCGTAAATCTGGTTCCTGGACGCTTCCAATCTTCATTTTGATTGGTGAAGGTGTAATCAAAATCAACCTTCCAGTTTTTCATGATGTTTACTGTTGTTCCCAAATTTACGTTAGCATAATTGAGTAAAATGTTTGCCGTGTTCGCAGCCGCCACTTCACTTTCCGGACTACGAATCATATCGCCATTTTCATCTTTTCCTAATGGATACAATGAGCTCCAACGGTAAAGATATAACCATGGATCGGCAGTTGTAGAGTTAGTTGCGTAGGCATATTGTTTATTTCTCCGTGAATATAATGCACCTCCACGAATGGTTAAATACTTATTAATTTCACTTGAAATTTTCAATGAAGCATTATATCTAGTAAAGCGATCTTCCTTTGCAGGTTTCAACATTCCGCTTTGATCCAGTAAAGCTAAACCTAAGTTATACGAGGTTTTTCCGGTGGTTCCACCAACAGATAAATTATGTTGCTGAGTAGGCGCCCATTCCTTAATCATATAATCGTATGGATCATAAGTTCTTACACCCATTTTTTGATTTGCACCCTGAACATACCAATCTCTGCCAAACACAGTAGGATCGTCAGGCCCTATAGTGCTGCCATATTTTTCTTTCCAGGCTACAGCTTTTTCATAACTTGCTCTATCAACATAATAGAATGCCCCGGTTGGTGTAGTAACCCCAACACGTTCAGAAGCATCGACTGTATATTTCAAACCATTAACATCAGCCATTTTTAAATCCTTCCACACATTTTGGAAAGAGAAGTTGTTTGAATAATTGATAGAAGGTTTATCACTACCTGAACCTTGTTTAGTGGTAATTAACACCACACCAAAGGCCGCCTTAGCACCATAAATGGATGCAGCCGCAGCATCTTTCAAAATCGTAATCGATGCAATATCGTTGGGATTAACCAATTGAATACTTGGAATTTCAACGTTGTCGACCAAGATTAATGGCGAACTACCACCCGCAAAAGACGCCAGTTGACCGCGAATTTTAATTACCGGATCAGATCCAATCTCACCGCTTGGAACCACCACACTTAGGCCAGAAGCCGCTCCTTGTAATGCTCTTCCAACATCAGCAATTGGTCTTCCTTCTAATGTCTTTTTAACATCAATGGTAGATATAGCGCCGGTTAAGTTACCCTTACGTTGGGTTCCGTAACCCACTACCACCACATCATCTAAGCCTTGCGCATCTGTTTTTAAGCTTACATTTACTATGGCGCTTGTACCAACTGGTTTTTCGGCCGTTACATATCCAATGTAAGAAAAAACCAGAATATCACCACTTGCAGCTTTGATAGAATAGCTTCCATCGGCATTAGTTTGTGCAACTGAAGAGCCTCCTTTAACTCGAATAGAAACTCCAGGTATCGGTCCATCTTCTGATGTGACCTTACCGGTAACAGTTATCTGCTGCGCTATGGCATGAGCCAGCAACAAAAACGTACCAAGAAAAATTAATAGTAACTTTTTTCTCATAAACGTAAGTTTAGAATGTTGTTTGAATGATTAGCTTTTTTTAATACTGCACAAAACGGCAATATTTAAGTAAATATGATGAAATATTTTTTGAAATACACAAATATTAGTTGTCAATATTTCTGTACCCTGCACAAAAACGCAAAAAAGCGCAAAAGCACCCATGTCAACTCGTTGTAGAATGGTAATTTTACGAACACAAAAAGGCCAACCCGGATGGGTTGGCCTGTATACTAAATAATCAAAAGCTAACGGGTAAGAAAAAACCCAACATAAGGCTTTCGAACCGCATCAGCTCGGCCAGAATAACCTGTTGCAAATACCGTATAAATTCTTCTATTTAGAAAGGTACTAGCACTTGTATAAGTTGCCAATGCCGTAGTACCGCCACTTGCTCTAATCGTCCACGCAAGTGCAGTACCAGTTAAAACTGGTCTAATAAAAAAATCGCTTTCTTTTAAATAAGCGATATTCGCAACTACCAAAGTTGTTCCATAATACAAATCCACTGAAGGGACATTTGGCATCAGGTTCACAAATTTGTATTTCACAAAACCAGAATCTTGCAATACAAAATTATCTACAGCCAATAAGCTTTTCGTATTTGCAGCAGTATCTGTTAAATGGAGAGTGTATGATTTACCTGCTTCAGTAGAAATTGGTGTTTTATATAGTACGACAGAATCAATACTCGTCCCTTTTTTAGGAATAGAGATCGAAACTTCGGATGCGCCAGGCTCGATCACCAAATAATCTGGCCTCGAATCGCCCAATGTACCGTAGCCACCTCCAGGGTATGGATATCTCGTTTTGATAAGTGTGCTAACCCGTTTACCATTCACATTGATTTGCACATTAGGATCAGAACCATAAGCAATGTTGTAGTTAACTTTTAACATAGCCTGATCATCCCTTAAAATTTCAAACTCACCGTAATTGATTTCATTTTTGCCGCAAGAAATTGCAAAGGCTGCAATACTAACAACTGCTAAATATTTTATAATTGACTTCATTTTTTTAAGTTTTAATTATGGAAGGTTAGACCATGTTTCTATCGTGTGATAATCGGTAGCTAAGCCACCCCATTTTGCTAACTCCTCTTGATTCCAAATGTATTCAGATGCATATCTTGGTCTTAATCTATAAGCATATTTACCATTGTTTCTCTCAAAGAAATCGCCCACTTCAAGTTGTCTGTAGGTTTTGTACACTAAAGGATCATAATGGTATTTACGCAAATCGCTCCACTGCTCCATACCTGCCCAACCCCATTGCGAAATATACTTTTGTTGCATAATATCAGCAATTGTTAGCGCAGCGGCATTTTGCGCAACTTCGGTACTTGCCAAATAGGCATTAACTTCTGTAGCGGATATGGTTGCGGCAGCTGGTGATCCGTTTCGCCCGTAAAGATTTACAAATTCCATATGCCCCCTTATACCATTGATATATGCAGTAAACGCTAACGCTGGAGTTCCCTTCCTAAATTGCGCTTCTGCTTTTGCGAATTGAAGTTGAGCATAGCTCATGATCGGATATCTTGCGGTATTAGAATAAATGTATTTTCCTGGAAATGGCAAAACTGATGTTCCGGTTAAAGCACCCAAAATATGAGGAGTAGTTGCGGTACCATTAAAAGGTAATGCACCTCTATAAACCCCCGTCACAGGAATTGGATTCATCATTCTGGTTAGTCTTGGATCAACACCAGGAACAACAGGATCTACTGCAGCAGTACCTCTAACGCCACCAGTTAATAAGCTGACAATTGGTTGGCCAATTCTACCATAAGTTGGCGCTGCAGTTGATGTTGCGGTATAAATCCCAAAGTTCTGACTAAATGGATTCGAATCTGCAGCATTTGTGCCTCCAAAACTTATAGTCGCATCATCGGCTGCTGAAGAGAACGATAAATCGACATATTTGGTTACACTATCTGCATACTGCGTATTAAATTCAGGTTTATTAATTAGATGGCTATATTGCTGTGCAAGCAGACCGTAAACAAATTTTTTCCATTTTACGCGATCTCCTTTATACATCTGATCTCCTGAAACCCCTGCAAGTAAACCTGCTGTACCAGCAGCATCTGTTTTATTAAAACACTCTAATGCCTTTTGGCTCCACAGCCTTACCTTGGCGTAAACCTCTGGTTGATCCTGGTATTTAAACTTCAATTGATTGGCAAAAGCCTCATCTAAAATAACAGGCCCGTGCGCATCTGTCAAAAGTTGATAACTCCACGCTTTAATGGCGTACCCTATACCAGCGTAAGTCCATTTATCAGTTGCTTCGGCATCTTTAATCATCGCTTCTAAATTAAGCCCGAGATTGATGTAAACCATTCTCCACATCGATCCGCCCAAATCACTCGCTGATTGATAGCCATGTTTCTCCCAAGCAATAGTAAAACTCGTAACATCTTGACCAAACATATCTTGGGTGTATTTAAATATTAATCGATTATCTGTAGCGGTATTGTTCGCCATTTGAAACATGATTGGCGCTAACAGATATTCTGCTTTAGTAGTTTGAGGTGTTGCCGGGTCAACGTTGATGTCGAGCCATTTTTTACAGCTTGTAAAACCGATTACAATGACTGTGAATATTATTATTTTTAAAGATTTCATTTTCTTATCATTATAATTTTAAACGAAGACCAATGTTCACGCCCAGAGGCCTACCCATGTTTCCATAATCTATCCCATAACCGCCTGCACCACCTAACGATGGATTATTGGAGTTTGCATCAGGGTCCGTTCCAGAATAATTTGTGATTAGGAATACATCTGTTAGTGTTACAAATGCACTTAAATTCTGGATAAAATTGGTTCTTGATAACATTTTTGTTGGGAAATCATAAGCAACAGTAACATCTCTTAACCTTAGAGATTTGATGTTTTTTTCCACAAACATTTCTGGTGCAATACCACTTGTTGTCGAACTATAATAATTGGTATTTGCAGATGGCGTTACTAAGATTGTATTTACCGTTGGGTTGTTTGTATTTTCTAAACCATCCTTTAAAACTCCAGTTACTACTCGTGGAACATCTCTATCTAGTGTTTTAACACTCAACCCTCTTCTGTACAATTCGTATTGAGTTTGGTTGTAAACGTCACCCCCAACTCTCAAGTCAAGTAAGAAGGAAACATTGAAATTTTTAAAAGTAAGGTTGTTAACGAATCCTAGATTGTACTTAGGCGTTCTATCTCCAATTACTGGAAAATCCTGATCGCTTCCTAATATTGGTAATCCTGTAGCTGGGTTGATTAACAAATCTCCTCTATTATTTCTTTGGTTAACCCAACCTGCAATTGCCAAGGTGCTTGCGCCTGGAAAAACAGCTCCACGTAAACCATTCGCTACCCAAGTATCAGAATCATAAAGCTCCGGAAGCTCATCGGCAATAGACAACACCGTTCCCTTATTTTTGGTGTAATTTAATGTCATATCCCAACTAAATCCCGCAGACCTGAATGGCGAACCTTTTAGCTGAACCTCAATACCTTTGTTCACTACATCACCGCCATTCATTAATCTTATTACTGAACCAGTACCATAACTAATTCGCGGTGCAATAATTTGTCTATGGCTATTTAGTTTGTAATAGGTAAAATCTACGCTAATTCTATCTTTTAAAAATCCTAATTCGATGCCAGTTTCAAAATTTCTGGTTTGCTCAGGAACCAAATCCGGATTTCCTCCATTTGCAGCATCGTAATTAAAACCTCCACCAGTAGAGTTAACAGTAAGCAGCCGAGTAGCTAAGGCATATTGTTTGTAAGGTTCTTTACCTGTTATACCGTAAGAACCTCTTAATTTTCCACTGCTCAACCAAGTTAATTTTTTTACATCTTCAAGTTCCGTAAAATTAAAGGCCAAACTGGCTGACGGATATGCAAAGTATGGATTGTTAGGCATTAATCTCGAAGCGGCGTCTACCCGCCCAGAAACTGTAAGGAAAAGTAACGACTGGTAGCCTAAAACGGCTTGCCCGAAAACACCTGCATTCCTATATCTGCCTATAAAAAGCCTTGCAGATTGAGTTGATGGAAGGGTATTATTGATACTGTAAAAGTTAGGATCGAACATGTTCTGCCCTCTAGCCGAGTTTGTAGTATTATTTACATCAGAAAAGTTGGCGCCAACAATGTAAGTATTATTGAATTTACCAAATTTATGAGTAGCACTAGCCGTGATCGATCCGTCTAATCGTTTATTTTGCTGCTGGTAAGTATTGACGGTACCACCCGTTGGGGTTGCTGCACTACCCGAGCCAGAATAAGACTGAGTATGGTAAACGGTGATGCCATTAGTGTTCGACAAATTAGTACCTAAAATACCCGTAATGGATAACCATTTTGTAGGCTTATAAGATAGGTTAGCATTTCCAACAATTGCATTTGTTTTATCTTCAGATAAGTTTTTGTTCACGTCCCAAAATGGATTGTCACTCTCCAAAAATATGGTTCCTGTAGTAGTTATTCTGTTACCTACCGGATCAATCCAGTTGTTAACATCAAATCTTGAGGGAAACCGCAATAAGCCCATTAAGTAACCCTGAGCGCCTTTATTTGCTTTCTTATTGTAAGCATTAGTATAACTAAATCTGGTAGTCACTTTTATTTTATCAGAAACCGGTATCACACCAACTACAGAAGAAACAAATCGTTGATATCTAGTTGTTGGAATAGTCCCTTTATTGTCTGTATACTCGTTAGACCACCTGTATGTTAAACTTTCTTTTCCGCCTTCTACAACAACATTATGTTTTTGCGCTGATCCTGTTCTGAAAAAAGAGCCTACATTATCATAAACGGGTAGGCCTTCAGCATATTTAGGCCCGAAGAAATTAAATGATCCTCCGTTAAAAATGCCATTGGCATCACCTTGGCCATATACCTGCTGTACCTCTGGTGCATTATTAACGGTTTCTATTCTGTAAGATCCATTATATGAAACGCTTGATTTCCCTGCCTTTGCCTTTTTTGTAGTAATTACAATTGCACCACTTGCACCTAAATTTCCATAAAGTGCTGTGGCTTCTGGT
Source organism: Pedobacter sp. AC163 (assembly GCF_979258665.1). Taxonomy (NCBI): domain Bacteria; kingdom Pseudomonadati; phylum Bacteroidota; class Sphingobacteriia; order Sphingobacteriales; family Sphingobacteriaceae; genus Pedobacter; species Pedobacter sp. AC163. The sequence goes on from NZ_OZ409872.1 coordinate 2,934,734, forward strand.
CCTTTTAAAATGGTATAACTTTCGATATCTGCAGGGTTAATGTCTGACGCACGGTTGGTATAATCTTGGCTTCGATTATTCCCATTCATTGCAGTATTGCCTTGGTTTAACACCGAATTATCAATAGGCACACCATCGAGCACTATCAATGGCGAATTGTCTCCAGTCATGGACACTATTCCTCTCAAAATAATCTGTGAAGATGCACCCGGATCTCCCGAAGTTTGATTGACAAAAAGACCAGGCACCCTACCTGCAAGGCCATTGATAAAGTTTTCTCTACCTGTTTGCGTTACTTCATCGCCTTTTACAGTTGGGGTAGAGTAACCTAAACTCGCTTTGTTCCTATCAATCCCATAGGCTGTAACTACCACTTCATTGAGGTTACTGGCATCAGCTTGCATGGAAACATTGATTGTTGTATTACCTACCGTTCTTTCAACGGTTTTATAACCAATGTAAGAAAAAGTAAGTACATCTGTTTTCAGTGCTTTTATAGTAAAGTTTCCATCACTATTGCTTTGCGATACTATTGAGGTTCCTTTTACACGAATTGATGCTCCAGGAATGGGTCCGTCACTTGATGTGACTTTACCAGTAATGGTGGCCTGCTGCGCAAATACTTGAGCAAGCAGCATAACCATACCGATAAAACTAAAAAGTAGTTTTTTCATCATAATTAGTTAGTAAGAAGTTTTAAAAGGTTGTAGTTGTTTGTTTTCTGGCTTAACTAAACATGCAGATTAACGCATGTTTAGTAATAGTTATGTAAATATGCTGATTGTTTTCTAATAAAGAAACAAAATAACAAAGATTTTCCTACAACTATTACAATATATAATTGCACAAAAACGCACAAACACGCAAATTATTAAAAAGTATTTTTACTTTAGTGCAAACCAAACATCAACATGCTCAAAAAAGAACGCCATGATTTTATTATGCGCCAAATCAATTTACACAACCGTGTACTCACTTCCGATTTGGTTCAATTACTTAATGTATCTGAAGATACCATAAGAAGAGATTTACAGGAATTGGTAGATGAAGACCTTCTTTTCAAAGTTCATGGGGGTGCATTGTCTAAATCATACCACAGTTCTTTTGATGACAGTACGGTTTATGCCAGAGACATCAAAATAGTCATTGCGAAAAAAGCGACCTCACTTTTTAAAGATGGAATGGTGGTTTTAACCGGTGGCGGAACTACTATTCTAGAACTGGTCAAACAACTTCCGCAAAATATTGCCGGAACATTTTTTACCATCAGTCCCTTGGTAGCCGTTGAGCTGGCAAAATACGATAACCTGGAAGTGATTTTGATTGGTGGGTTGTTTTCTAAAAATTCGCAGATCACCTACGGCGGACAAGTAATTACACAGCTTTCTGAAATCAAAGCGGATTTATGTGTGATGGGTACCAGTGCTATCCACCCGGTAGATGGTTTAACAGATACTTACTGGGAAATTAATCAATTAAAAAAGGCGATGATTGCCTGCTCCAAAAAAACTGCGGTTTTGTGTATATCTGAAAAACTGGATATCTCTTTGAGGCTACGGGTTTGCCCGATTGAAAGCATCAGTTATTTAATAACAGAATTAGATCAAGAAAACGAAGCTTTGGCAGACTATCGAACAAAAGACTTAAATATATTGTAACAAAAAATGGGTTCCAAAATTTGGAACCCATTTTTTGTTTTTAGAAAGTAGGATCTCCTGGAGTATTTGGATTATTATCCCGCTCTTGGAAAGGATAAGGGAAAAAATTCCTTTTCCGATCTGTCAGTGGCTGATTAAATCTTCTCATGTCTTCAAGCTTTAGGCCAGACGCAAATAACTCAATTGACCGATGTTTGTAAATCAAATCAAGCAACTGCTGTTGGGTATAAGTACCAGTTAAAGGAGGCAGAGCAGCCGTAACACCAAATAAATCTGATGTTTTGGTAACCACTTTGTTTAACTCAATTAACGCGTTCGGCAAATCTGGCTGTCTTGCAAAAGCTTCAGCTTTGATCAAAGTAATTTCCCCGGGTAAATAAATTGGAAACGCTGTTGAAGTTGCCGTGGCAAACCCACCCATACGAATTGTTGCCGTTGGTGTTCCTGTAAAGAATGTATAGAATGGAATTCTCTTATCTCCGGCATCTGGTACGTTAGCGCCAGTTAAACCTAAGTTAACATTTAACGGCTGAAAAACATTGTTTGAAGAAATAATAGAAAATAAAATGTTTGGTGAGGCTGGATCGAAAGCAAAAGCAGATGATTTTGTCAAATCTACTGCGTTAGCTTCGGTTAACGCCAATGGATAATTACCCGAGAACAGCGCATATCTTGCTTTTAGTGCATGTAAAGTATTCACAATATTAACAGCAGGAGGTACATTGCTATTAAAACCTGCAGAAATTGGGTTTGCTGCAATAACAGTTAGCGCATTATCTAAAACGCCAATTGCCTTTGTAAATCCTGCAGCTCTAGCGATAAACTGAACATTCTTACCTGTTCCATCCGGGATTTTTTCCCAATACTGCGCCATATTTCCAATAGCAAGTGCCTTAAAAATACTTGAATAAGCAATTAATCCCGAAGCGTAACCTTTATCTCCAAGATTACCGGCGTTAGCAATAACTAAGTCTGCATCATAGATAATCTTGTTGGCGCTTGTCCAAAGATTAAATAAAATGGTGTTGGTTCCATCTACAGCATTACCACCAGTGCTTAGCTGCAACTCTGGAATATTTCCTGAATTGAGCAGTGAAAACTCATTGGTTACAAAGCCGTTTGCTGCAATAGAATTGAACATTACGCCAGTTCTGCCCAAAGTATAAACACGCTGTAAGCCTATAGAAACGGCTGTTAATCCTTGTTGACTTGTTAATGCAACATCGGTTTTAGCTCTTGATGGGTCTAAATATTCTTTTGTACATGATGCCGAAAACAACATGCACGAGAAAGCGAAACAGGTAATATATTTTGAGGTATTATTTCTTAAATTTTTCATAAAACTTCCTTTAACGATTAAAATTTAACTTGTAAACCTAAACTAAAGGTTCTTGGAATTGGAACAGCTCCAAAATCGATATTTCTTAATATTGTCGACTGGCCGCCTGAGTTTAATTCTGGATCATATCCTTTATAATTGTCCCATGAAATCAGATTTCTTCCGCTTAACGTAACGGTTAAATCTCTTAAATACTTCACTTTTCCAATGTTGTAGCTCAGTGAAATTTCTCGAAGCTTAACAAAAGATCCGTCATCAATTCTCCATTCTTCTGTAGCATAAACCCCTGCAACATAACCCCTAGGCAGTTGACCTAATTGTTCCGCTTCGGCTACCTTTCCATTACCAACTCCTTGGCGGGTTCTCCAATCTGCATTCCAAACATCACCTCCTTGAACAGCATCTAACTGAACATGAAGATTAAATTTTTTGTAAGAGAAATCGTTCACGAAAGAAGCAGTATAATCTGGGTTTGGATCTCCTAAAACCTTCCTTAGCGTTGTTCCGGTTGGTAAACCATTTGCATCACGTTGCGGTGTAAATGTGGTTGCCGATGTTTGGATGCCCCGCTCCAATAATGGAATTCCAGCAGCATTTGTTAGCAAACTACCATCCGCTTTGCGGGCAAAAAATGTTCCGTAAAAAACACCAATTGCCTCTCCATTAATGATGGCCACGGGAGCGCCTGGGTTAGTGCTAAACAATCTTAAACCGCCAACATCCAAGGCTTTATTTCTATTTCTGTTGAACACGATTGATGTGTTCCAGCTAAAGTCTTTCGCTTTTAGAGGAGTTCCATTCAAAACCAATTCAATACCTTTATTTCTTAATGAGCCAATATTATCTAAAAAGCTCGAGAAACCGATGGTTGGAGCAGTAACACTTGCTATTAGCAAATCGCTAACTTTTTTATTATACCAGTTAAACTGAAGTCCTAACCTGTTTTTGAAAAACGACATGTCGGTACCTAATTCGAGTTCGCGTTGACGTTCTGGTTTCACATTTTCATTTGCCAATTGCGCACTTGAGAATAGCGACGCTCGCCCTAAAAATGATTGTGTAGAATAAGCATTGATTCGATCGTAAGCGCCAATTCCAGTTAAGTTTCCAGATTCGCCATAAGCAGCTCTGATTTTAAAAGTATCCCACCACGATGAAACGCCTAGATCTTTCCAATAGTCAGCTGATGACAAAACATAACTGGCATTTCCTTTAAAATAAGTCTGTGTTCTATTTTCGGCTCCAAATACAGTAGATTGATCTACCCTTACTGCGCCCGTTAAGAAGAAATGATCTTTATATTTAAATGTTTGTTGCAGGTAACCACCAGTTACAGAAAGTTGCGTCCGGCCATCAACACTTGGCAACTGGGTAGCAGCGGCATTTACGGTTTCGATTAAAGGGGCTAAGCCGCGACCATTAAGTAATTGATAACGGGTTTGTTCATACTGAAATGAGTAGCCTAATTGTGTTGTAGAAGTTATCAGATCAGATATTTTGGCCTGATAATTTGCATTGATTTCATTATTAAACTGAAAAGCAGCGTTACTTGCAGAACTGGCGTATCCGTTTAAAGTACCATCCAGTCCGGCGCCACCACCAAAGAAATCTGGATTAACATTATAAGCAAATGGGGGAATATAAGTTGACCCATTTGCACCAGAATTATCAGCTCCAATTAAGAAGTTTAATGTTAAATTTTTAACCGGATTCAATTTTAGATTTGCACTAGCAATAATTCTATTCGTTTGCTGCCGTTGTTTAATATCCTCTATCACTGATACGGGATTAACCCTTCCCCGTTCTCCAACAGCCAATAAGTTTCCGTTTGCATCTCTGGCAAATATATCGTGGAAATTACCAATAATAGTAACCGAATTCATTGGAGAAAAGAAGGAGTTTCCATCTGGTTTTTCGTTTGCTGCACTGCGGATGTAGTTCATACCCACGCTCAACGAAGCCCAATCTGTTATTCTCTGATCTACATTTGCCCTTAAATTGTAACGGGTAAAATCGGTATTTTTAATAATTCCCTGGTTAGTAAAATAGCTGGCAGAGGTATAAAATTTTGTGTTGTCATTACCACCACTTATCGAAACCGTATTATCAGTTCCGTAACCGGTTTGGAAAATATAATCCTGATAATTATACCTGTTAACTGCAGTAGTATTGGTAAGCAATGCGGCTGTGGTAGCAGGAGGAGTAATCACCGTTTGAATAACATCTTGCGTAAACGAGTTTACCGAACCACCAAATTTAGTTGGCGATTGATTTACTTCTACTTGTTTTCTCAACTCGCTAATGGTCAAACTGGTATTAAAGCTTACCTGAGTTTTCCCGCTTGCCCCTTTTTTGGTAAAAATTTGAATTACACCAGAGTTTGCACGAGATCCATAAATAGCCGCAGCTGCAGCACCATTTAAAACCTCAATGCGATCAATGTCGGCCGGATTAATATCAACCATTCTATTCTGGCCAATACTTCCTACAAAATTACCACCATCATAATTTGCTGACGTATTGGTAACCCGAGTGGTAGAATTATTTACAATTACTCCATCAATAATATATAAGGGTTCAGAGGATGAATTTACTGAACTTATTCCTCTTAGGCGCACTGACATGCCACCTGCTGGGTCACCAGAATTCTGGCTAATTTGGGCACCTGCAGTTTTTCCCTGAAGAGAAGAAAGTACATTTCCGCTTGGTGCTTTATTTAAATCATCGCCCTTAACCGTACTTACATAACTTCCAAGTTCCTTCCGAGTAGTACCAGCTGATGTTCCTGTTACAATTACCTCATCCAACCCAACTGCATCAGCACTTAAGGTGGCATTTACCTGAACCTGATCGCCCGTGGCTAAGCTTACCGGTTGGATTTTACTTTTGTAGCCCACGAACGAAAATTGAATTTGGGCAGTTCCTGCAGCTAAATCAACAGAAAATGAATAGCCTCCGTTGGCGTTGGTACTTGTTGCTAAATTTGTGTTTAAGATTTTAACAACAACACCCGGAATCGGGTCATTGTTGGCGGCATCGGTAACTTTACCACTGATGGTATAGCGTTTCGTTTGTGCCTGTGCCATTTCTGTAAATAAAAGCAGCAGCAATGGGATCATCAAAATTGCAAAAAATCTTGTTGACCATTTTAGGTAACTTTTTTCCATAAATATTGGTTTTGTAGTGAAGATTAGGGTTTGAGCAAATGTAACGAAATTGTTGAAAATGCAAATTTTTCTTGGAGGCAAAAAAGTTTATTCCGGCAAACTTATTTTCCCCATGCAAACAGAAGGAACACCTTTTCTATCGCCGAAATTTAGGGGCGAACCACATACCGTTTCATTGGCTAAGACAGCAAATAAAACAGCTTCCTTTGCATCAGGATTAATGTTTAAGTCATCGGTCGTGAAGAAATTACAATGAAGAAGCTTTCCTTTTAATAATTCTACTAAAAGTGGATTATGCATCCCTCCGCCGCTCATAAAAATTTGTGCATTGGGTTCCTTGCCAAAGCATCGTTTCACCGCATTCGAAATGTTTTCTGCCGAGAAATGGCATAATGTGGCCATCACATCTTCAGTTGCGATATCCAATGTTGAAGATCGATTCTGCGCAGCCTGTAAGTAATCCAGATTAAACAATTCAGGCCCTGTAGTTTTAGGAAAATCCAACTCAAAAAAATCGCATTTCAATAATTCGCTTAACAGCGCTTCATTTAATTTACCAGATTTTGCAACAGCACCATTTTGATCGTAAAATTGATGGTAGTGGTGTTGCATAAATTGATCCATTAGGGTATTTCCCGGACCAACATCAGTCGAAAAAATTTCTGATGCATTTAGATTTCCAGGCAAATAAGTAAAGTTAGCGATGCCTCCAATATTAAGCATCACCCGATCTTCTCCCCTCTTCGAGAAAATTAAATAGTCGCCATAAACAGCTAATGGTGCACCTTCGCCGCCAGCGGCTAAATGTTTTTGCCGAAAATCGGATAAAGTGATAATGCCTGTTTTTACAGCAATGTGATCGCCATCTCCAATTTGTAGCGTTCCGTTTGGATAATCTACAAGTTGATGAAGAGATTTTGGCGCATGAAAAATGGTTTGCCCATGGCTGGCAATAAAATCAATCTGATCATTTGTATAACCCCATTCTTTCAAAGCCTGATTAATCAACTCAGCATGTGTATTGGCAATGTGTTCATTCATCAAACAAACCAATTCTAAATCCACTTGCTTTTTAGAAAAAATAGCTTTGATCTTTGCTCTGAAATCATCTGAATATTCCCCGGTTTTAAATTCAAGTATGTTAATATCCGTTTCGGCGCCACTTCCCTTTACCGCACATAAAGCAATATCCAAACCATCCATTGATGTCCCGCTCATTAACCCGATAATTAAGCGTTCGTCTTTTTGCGCCTTGTGATAAAGATTTTGAATTTGGATGTTCATGATAATTTTGATCAAACGTTTGTTTATAGCCTCAATCGAATTTTAAGGAAATACTTGCAATAAAAGTAAATAACCTTTGTTAGAAATTGGGCATAACTCTCTATATTTACTGCTCCGTACATTAAAAACCATAAATAAAATGGCTAGATTAAATCTACTGGAGGAGACACGTTTCGAGAAACTCCCTGTGAGCGTGTTCGAAAATCCAAAAATTGCTTCCGTTAATGTGGCGCACAGAATTGCCAACCTCATTAAATCAAAACAAGCAAATAACGCACCTGCAGTACTGGGCTTAGCAACAGGTGTTACCCCAATTGCAGTTTATGCCGAACTGGTTAGACTGCACAAGGAAGAGGGCTTAAGTTTTAAAAACGTAATTACTTTCAATTTGGATGAATACTATCCAATGCAGCCTAACGCCGCACAGAGTTACGTTACTTTTATGAACGAAAATCTTTTCGATCATATCGACATTGATAAAAACAATGTTCACATCCCTGATGGAACGCTTCCCTTGGAAGATATTCCTGCATTCTGTTTAGATTACGAGAAAAAAATCGGAGATCTTGGTGGCCTCGATATCCAGATCTTGGGTATTGGTCGTACGGGTCACATCGGTTTTAATGAACCTGGTTCGGCACCAAATTCCGGAACACGCTTGGTTACTCTTGATGATTTAACCCGCCGTGATGCAGCCAGGGATTTCGGTGGAAAAACCTTTGTACCAACCAAAGCCATCACCATGGGGATTGGTACTATTTTTAAAGCCAGAGAAATTATTTTGATGGCCTGGAGCCGCAAAAAAGCTTCGATTATTAAAAAAGCGGTTGAAGGTGAAATTTCTGGCGATGTTCCGGCTACTTATCTTCAACTTTCAGAGCATGTTGAATTTATTTTAGACACTCCGGCGGCAGCAGAACTGACCCGTTTTGACACCCCATGGTTAGTTAAAGATTGCGTTTGGACAGAAGACTTGATTCGTAAAGCAGTAATTTGGCTAGCCAATACATTGAAGAAACCAGTTTTAAAATTAACTGAAGACGATTATAACAACAATGGTATGGCACAACTGGCGACTGAAAAAGGACCGGTTTACAATATCAACATCCATATTTTTAACAAATTACAACATACCATTACTGGCTGGCCAGGTGGAAAACCAAATGCTGATGATTCTCAACGGCCAGAACGGGCAGAACCAGCTAAAAAACGGGTAATTATCTTTTCACCGCATCCGGATGATGACGTGATTTCAATGGGTGGAACCTTTATTCGTTTGGTGGATCAGAAGCACGATGTTCATGTGGCTTACCAAACCTCTGGCAATACTGCAGTTTGGGACGATGATGCCCTTCGTTTTGTAGAATTTAATGTAGATTTTACAGAAAAGATGGGGATGGACAATTCGCACTTGAAGGAATTGTACAATAAAATGAGAACCTTTATTGATCAGAAGAAACCCAACCAGGTTGATACCCCAGAAATACAAACGGTTAAAGGTTTGATCAGAAAGGGTGAAGCGATTGCCGGTGCCCGTTATTGTGGTTTGGAAGATGACCATATCCATTTTCAGGCGCTACCGTTTTACGAAAGTGGGAAAAACCAAAAAAATCCGGTTACCGATGCTGATATCGACTTAACAATTGATCTCTTGCAGCAAGTAAAACCACAACAGGTTTTTGCAGCTGGCGATTTTGAAGATCCACATGGAACACATATTGTATGTTTTAATATCATTTTAGCTGCATTAACACGTCTTCGCAAAACAGAAGCCTGGGCTCAAGATTGCTGGTTATGGATGTATCGGGGTGCATGGCATGAATTTGAAACCCACGAAATTGAAATGGCTGTGCCTATTTCTCCCCAAGAATTGGAGCGCAAAAGAAACGCAATATTTAAACACCAAAGTCAGAAAGACAAAGCTGTTTTTCCTGGCGATGATGCGAGAGAATTTTGGCAACGTGCTGAAGACAGAAACCGTGAAACTGCAAAAGCTTATGATGAATTAGGTTTGGCAGAATACGAAGCGATGGAAGCTTTTGTAAGGTGGAAGTTTGTTGACTAGCAGAATTTTTTAAATACAAATCCTCACTTTAAAAAGTGGGGATTTTTTGTTTACGAACGTCTTGATTATCAAGATCCGAAGCATAGCCACTCTCGAAGAGGTTTCCTGGCTAATCTACGGCTTTACCTGTTGATTGCCGTTCAACAACGGTTGGATCAAGTACAATGTGTTCAATATTATTGTAAGGATTGGGCTGACTCACCATTTTCAAGAACATCTTGGCACATTCTTTTCCTATTTTCGCTGGATGCTGATCGATGGTGGATAAATTCGGGGTGATGTAAGCTGAAAAAGCTTCATTGGCAAATCCAATCACTCCAATTTCAGGCGGTGTTTTATCAATTTCCTTAAGTTTTTTAATAACCCCAAGAGCCGTAAAGTCGTCTCCGGCAACAATCGCATCAGGCTTATTCTTGCTACGCATCAACTTGCCAGCGCCAAACCTTCCATCTTTGATTGATAAACCACCAAAAATTATATGTTCATCCAGAACAGGCAAACCATTATCTCTTAAAGCAGCTTTATAACCTTTCAACCTATCATCAAAAATTTTAATTTGATGCACCGTAGTTACAAAAGCTATCTTTTTATAGCCATGATCAATCAAATGTTGCGTGGCCATATACCCCGCTCGAAAATCATCAAGGGTAATGGTTGGCACTACTAAATCTTCGTGAACCCTGTCGAACAGAATCAGCGGCTTGTTTTGTTTAACAATTTCTGCAAAATGAGAAACATCCTGTGTTTCAAGCGACATGGAAGCCATAATGCCGTCTACCTGTGCTTCCAACAAAGTCCTCACACCATTAATTTCATTCTCAACCGATTCATTTGATTGATAAATGATGACCCGATAGCCGCTATCTTTCAACCCATCTTCGATACAATGAATAATAGAAGCGAAAAAATGGGCCTGAACACTTGGAACGATTACGCCGATAATGTAGGTCTTTCCCGACTTAAGTGCAGAGGCTAATTTATTTGGACTGTAATTTAGTTTTTTAGCGGTTTCTACAACAGCTTTTTTAGTGGCATCACTTATTGCGGGGAAACCACTCAATGCTCTCGAAACGGTAGAAACAGTAATATTGAGCGCTTTCGCAATATCGTATATGGTCGTCTTTTTCTTCAATTCTGGTTAGCTAACTTTAACAACCGCAAATTGGATGGAATCAGTTCAATCGATTGTTCTGCCAATTTAGTCATTAAACTTTAATGATTATATTCTTTTTATACATGATGTAAAGCAGTACGTAAAACCCAAGTACATAACTTATCGCCCATACTAAAGATGCGTTAATGGGTGAAAAGTATGGTGTATAAAAAGTAGTATAAAATTTTTCAAGCAGGGCAGTTTTTGAGCCATCAGCATTTGTTATTTTAATCAAATTTAGCACCCTCGGCATTAATCCCGCCAGGAAGAAAACGGTGATGGCGTTTACGCCGTATATTACAAAAGGTGTGGTAATTCTCTTGTAGCCTTGCACATCGATGAGCCAATAACATAGCGCAAGTCCGATGGAAGCTAAGCCTCCTGCATACAAAACATAAGAACTTGTCCACAATGCTTTGTTTATCGGAAACTGAAGATCCCATAACAGGCCCAATATCACCGCCCCAACTCCTGCAGTAAACAGCCAAGCCACTTTTGTTGGGCTATCAATGTCTTTTCTCCTCATCCAAATACCAACCAACACCCCAAATAAACAAGTTCCCACAGCTGGTAAGGTACTCAACACACCTTCGGGATCCCATGTTTTAGAAGACGCCCAGGTATGTGCTTCAGTGAGGATGCCTCTATCAATCCAGGCGGCCAAATTCGTTTCCTTTTCCATATTTGGGTAGCCAATACCTGGCACAGGAACAAATGTCATCAAGCCCCAATAAACGGCCAAAATCACTATAAAAATTTTGAAGATCCTTTTATTTGAGAATTTAAGGAAAATGATACTACTAATAATGAATACAATTCCGATGCGCTGCAGAACACCTAATAATCTAACGGTTTGAAAGGCTTCGATTAAACTTTTACCATCGATAACTACCGCCATCAGTTTTCCGAAAATAGCCAGAAAAAAACCCAGAAAGTACAAAATCACTCCACGCTTTATGGCTTTGACAATAGTTTTCCCATGAGTTGATGGATTGGCCTTACTGCTGCTCATTGCAAAGGCTATTGAAACACCTACAATCCAGAGGAAAAATGGAAAAATTAAATCTGTAGGTGTACAGCCATTCCATTCTGCATGCTCTAAAGGCGCATAAATATGCCCCCAGCTACCTGGATTGTTAACCAAGATCATGGCTGCTACGGTTAATCCTCTAAAAAAATCAAGAGATAGCAAGCGTTGTTTCGGTTCAGTCATGATTTAAGCTTTGGTTTAGGCAAACTAAATTAAGGCTTTGTTTTTGGATAGAGAAATAATTGACTGATGAAGTTTAGCCGGCCGCTGATAACTAGTAAAACTGACCGAGTTTCGATAACGATTAAGAGCACAGCTTTAACTTTGAAACCTGGATAATTCTTTTAGCGTGTGTACTTTGCAAATTTTTAGTTACTACGACCAACTTTTCCATAGCTGGCTCGTGCCGAATACTTATGCGTTAATTTCCTAAGCTTATCGTTTCCTGAATATCATTTTTCTAGAAAGTGCTGAATAAGGCTGGAAATATACGCCTGTTCTTTACGCTATGAAGAATATTTATACTCATGCAGAAGGCAATAATTCCAGAAGCTTGCTAACGATTTTATTCCTTAGCTATTGGAATTTCTACACCAATTGGTCCACTTGGCTCGCTCTCGTTTTTCAATCGATCAAGTGCCGTAACCAAATAACTATACCTTTTACCAGCTTCGGCCGAAGTATCAATAAATGTAAGATAATCTTCAAAGCTAACTTTGAGAATATTTTTTGGGTCGAGCACTCCTATTTTCTCTCCCTCAGCGAAGCGATAAATCACAAATCCAGAGGCCGTTTCCCCATCCTTTGCCTTTAATGGGTTTTGCCATTTTAAATGTACGCCATCCTTCATGGCATCGGCCGTTAATGATTGTGGCTCATTTGGTGGGGTTTCATCTAACCAAGGCATTTGCGGCGGCAAGGCCGGATACTTATAAAAATCATTTTTTAAAGAATCACCTACCGATCGTGCCACTGTACTCAATGATTTTGAACTGAAAAACACGCTTCCCTGGATGCGGTTATGCTCCCTGATATATCGTATCTGCCGGGGTATTTCCGTTAAATTTTTCCACGCAGCTTCGGCTCTGGAATTTACCAAATACGCCCCCTGACCAATGTAAACATGCCTGCCATAACTATTATTGCTCCACCAATCGAGCAAGGTACCGAACGGAGCAACTCGCCTGGTAAAAGTAAAATAGATTTGAGGATTGATATAATCTACCCATCCTTCTTTAACCCATTTTCTACTATCAGCAAAAAGCTCTGCATAATTTGATAAACCACTGGTTGCCGAGCCTTCAGGATCTTCATATTTATTACGCCAAATACCGAAAGGACTGACGCCAAATTTTACCCACTTTTTGTAATGGTGAATGCTATCATCTAATTGTTTAATGAGTTGATCTACGTTATTTCTACGCCAATCTCTAACATCAGTAAAATTGTTTGGATACTTGCTAAAAGTTGCAGCGTCATTAATCGTTTGCCCCTCAATTTTGTAAGGATAGAAATAGTCATCAAAATGGATTCCATCAACATCGTATCCTTTCACAACATCTAATATTACCTGCACAATATATTCTCTAACCTCCGGAATGCCCGGGTCAAATTGTTTTTTGCCTCCATAGGTAAAAAACCAATCTGGATGTTTCCTAAATGCGTGATCTTCATGAAAAACCGTACTGCTGCTCATGCTTGCACGATAAGGATTAAACCACGCATGTAATTCCATACCCCGAAAATGCGCTTCTTTGATAGCGAAGGCCAACGGATCGTAACCAGGTGCAGGCGCTAAACCTTGCTTACCCATTAACCATTGGCTCCAAGGCTCACGAGATTTAGCATAAAATGCATCTCCAGCGGGCCTCACCTGCAAAATGATGGCATTCATGCCTTGAGTTTTATGTCTTTCCAGAATACCAATCAGCTCTTGCTTTTGCTGATCAATGGTTAATCCGGGACGGGAAGGCCAATCGATATTGGTTACAGTAGCTACCCAAACACCTCTAAACTCTCTTTTTGGTGCAATTTTTGTTAAAGGTTGAGCATTTAATATATAAGGTAATACGGTTAAAGATAAAAGTGCGTATAGAAAGTTTTTAAGCATTATTCTTGTCTTGTTTTTGATTCGGGATGCGTACTTGTGTTAATTTGAATACAAACGAACATTAGCAATTAAACGATTTTTTTTAAAATCTCTTATAATTTTTATTAAAAATTATAATTTGCGCCCTGCTAAAATTAATTGTGTACTCCATTTACCTATGGAACAACAAAAGTATATTAATTTAAGAAGATACAGCATTATTAAAAATGGAACCACAAAAGATTAATAAAGGCGATAGAAACAAAATTTACTTCCTCGTTATAGTTATAGCTGCACTTATTGGAACAAATGCTTACCTGTTTTTTAAAGATCGACAGCAGAGCGAACGATTTGTTACGGTGAGTACCGAGAAGGATAAATTGAGATTAGAAGTAGAAAAAATCGAGGTTGAGCTTGATAAGGTTGAGGCGCTAAATCTGGATTTAAATGAAAAACTGGTTGAAGAACAAAAGTTAGCTAGAGAAAAAATTGCAGAGCTAAAGGTGGCCTTAGAGAAAGGAGAAATTACTCAAGGCGAATTAGATAAAGCAAATAGCCAAATTAACGAGCTAAAAACTTTTGTAAAAAACTATAACGACCAGGTTATCCAGCTTCAAAAAGACAATATTTTTCTCAAAAACAGCCGTGATAGTTTAGAGAATACGCTCAAAAACATGAGCAACAAAGCTTCGGGTTTAGAAAGTGAAAATGCTAACCTAAATGCAAAAGTTAAAACCGCAGCGGCATTAAAACTCCAAAGTGCTGATATTGTAGCTTTCAGAACAAAATCAAGCGGCAAAAAAGTTGAGGTTACCAAATCATCAACTGCCGAAAAACTAAGCGTTCGCTTTAATATTATTGCCAACGAATTGGCAGAAAAAGGTCACCATAATATCTATTTAAGGGTTTTCGACCCAGCAGGAAATTTACTTGCCGACGAAGGCAATAGGTTTGAAGCCGATGGACAAGAAATGCAGTTCAGCCACTCTATCTACATCAATTATAATAATGATGATAGCACGTATGTGATAGATTGGGCAAATCCAAAACCTTTTATCAAAGGAATTTACACCGTTATTTTATATGCTGATGGCAATACGATGGGTAAAGCTCAGGTAGATCTTCGTTAATAACCCTACAGTTCTAAGCTAGAGGAAACGCTAAATAAAATGTGGTTCCTACATTAATCACAGAGGTAAAACTAATGGTTCCACCTGCGTTTTCTACCGCTTGCTTTACAAACGCCAAACCCAAGCCGGTTCCAGAGGTTTTGGTAGTAAAGTTAGGGACAAAGATCTTGTCATGTAACACCGCCGGAATTCCTTTTCCGTTATCCTTAATTTCAATATAGGCGTATTCATCATCATGGTAAAGCACAGCAGTAATGCAACAGTGAGATTCATCATCAATAGCCTCAATTGCATTTTTGAAAAGATTATTAAACGTTCTTAATAATTGATCATGATCTGCAAGAATCCGGATACTATTTTCCGATTTGTTAAGTACGTTTATCTCTACGTTATCGCTGTTTTTATACACCTGACGAGCCTGCTCTATTACCGGCATCACATCCAATTTCTCTAAATTGGTATCGGGCATTTTTGCAAAATTCGAAAACTCTGATGCAATTTTAGATAGGCTATCTATTTGCTCAATGAAAGATTTGCTGAATTTATTAAACTTATGCTCAAAATTCGGATCATTCTCCTTCCATGATTTTTCGAGCAATTGAACTCCCAGTTTTAAAGGCGTAAGTGGGTTTTTAATTTCATGGGCTACCTGTTTGGCCATTTCCCGCCAGGCACTTTCCCGTTCCGATCGGGCCAGTTTTGCTGCACTGGCCTCAAGTGCGGCAATCATTCCATTATATTCCTTAATTAGAGAGCCGATCTCATCGTGCCTACGCCAAACAATGGGTTCATTGCGCTGCCCAATCCGCGTTCGACTAATACTCTCTTGTATAAAAGTTAGCGGACTGGTAATCTGGTTAGCTAAAAACACTGCTAAAACTCCAACCGCCACAAAAACCAAAGCATAGATGTTGATCAGATTACTTACAAACAGCGCTATTTTGTCTGAGTACTCCTCTTCATTTGAATAATTTGGCAAACCGATGTAGGCAATTGTTTTGTTCTGTGCATTTCTAATCGGTGCGTAGGCTGCAGCATAAGTTAAATCGCCAATTTTTTCATCGGGATTAATATATTCAGATCGTTTTAATTTATCGAGGTAAGTGTAAGCTAAGGGACCCATTTTTCGGCCTATCACTTTCGAGTTATAAAGTTTAGGGTAGGTTGTCATCAGCAGGTTTCCTTGCGTACTATATAAATTAAGATCCACATTGTTCACATCAGCGAAATTTACAAAATCAGCAACTGCATCTTCATCTTCCACAATCCCTTTGCTAAAAACCTGTTTCTCATAATTCTGCTGTACCTTTCTAATTTTATCTTTTATTGAAATGGTTTGTTGCCCACGGTACTCATTATTCATGTAATAATAGGTTACCCAGCCCACAATTAATAGAGTAGCCACAACCGATAGCACAATAGAAACCTGAATGCGTGTTTTGTAAAGAATTTTATTGGCGTTAATCATCAACGATCTATTGATGCTGAACCAACCTACACGTTCATCATCCAGATTTTTAATTAACCAGATTAAGCCATATAACACCAACGAGAAAATGATAAACACCAAAAAGAAAAAGGATAACGCCGCTAATCGCTCTACATAGCCCACTTTTTGCTTACTTATTACCACCATTTTGCTGTCAGTGGGCTTATAAATTAAATGGCTGTAATTTAAATCATTATCATTGCTGGTGATAAAATCATCCTTTTTGCCACTGAAAATTTTGCCATCCAATGGGTAAGTATAATTTCCTGATTGATTTAATAACCGGTTATTACTGTACAACGCGATGGAATATCCTTTAAAATCTTCATCTCTGATCAGTTTTTGATCGCCGAGTAAATCGGGTAACCTATTGTTATAATTGTATGGTTTTGAGCGGAGTTCGATAACCAAAGTACCCAATAAACTCCCCTTGTTTACCACCGATATGATGCCGAAGTAATCTTGATAGCCGAAAGTGTTATTCACCTGATAGAAATAATTCGAACCATCAATTTTAACTGAGCCAGATTCTACCAGTCCTTTATACTTCCTAAAAGGCTGCCCATTCGGATTGCTGATATCTATTCCGCTTTTATCGTAAGGATAAATCTGATAATCGTAGCGGCTTAAATAACCATCCAGATAATTTTTTAGGTAGTTTTTCAATACAGCATAGTTAGACTTTCCGCTTTCAGCAAAATATCTAACCAAGAATTGATCATTTAATAATTGTCCTTCCAAACTGCCCAAAGCTACAATCGCATTTGGATCTTCTGATGATTGTACCTTCCGGGCAAGCGGCTCGCGAAGGCTGCGCTCCGTAATATCTTTGTACTTAATGTATTTAATAGAACTATTAAAGGCAAGGCAAAAAAATACTATGGCGAATAAGCCGATAGAAAACTTTGCCTTTTCGACATAAATACTTCTACAAACAATTAAAAGGATAAGTGCAAAAACAATAAAAAAAGCAGTAAAATCTGTAGATAATTTATAAATGAAAACAATTGCAAAACCTGTTAAAAAGATTATTAATCTTTCCTTATTACTCACGTTTAATTGCTTGCTAACGGTTGCAGAAATGGTGGTGATTAAGTAAATCTGAAACCAAACCAGGCAGAGAATTACAATACTTACCCAGCTAGAGCCACTCAGTTTTAGAATATTTATAATTTCAAAATTGATTTTTGAGTTGTAAATCAGCCCGAAAAAAACCTCATCGCTAAAATAAGCTATGGTGGCAATAAAAGCCAAAAACAGAATGTGAATAACAATGCCTAAAATTTTGCTTTTCCTGATCCATTCGGCAAATTTATATTGCTCTTTGTGGTTGTACATAAAGAGCAGTAACCAGGTAAGCGTAATTACGTTCAATAAAAAATCGCCCAATGATGGCATGAGGAAACTTTCGGAATAAATCCTTGGATCGAAGAGATCGAGTGGAAACCGATGGTTAAACCATCCATAATACAAATCCGAGAGCCTAAACGTTAAAAAGAATACCATCAGTAACAAGGTACCCCAAACAATATGGCCTCTTCTTGCAATTAATGAGCTTAATGAATTGAAAAACATACAAATGCTTATCAATCCTGCAACGAAAAGCCATAACTGAGTAACAGAATAATAATCTTCTATATAGCCTGGTTTTACTTTTAGGCCGAACAAAAACTTATTGTCGACACTTTTGATACTGTAAACTTCTTTATCAGTAAACGATGCTAGTGTAAGTAATTTCGAATTAGATAACAGCGGATCTAAATCATTTTTAAAATACTGCGTTTCTTTAAATGGATATTGAGATTGTATCGCAATGAGGAAAACCAAACTGAATTTGCCTTTGGTACTCTTAATTACCTCGTACCATCCATTGGAAAAAAAAAGCACCGAGCTTCCTTCTCTTATCGTCCGTGGATTGATATCGGTAACGCGGTAGGTACTCCAGAATTTTAATTGATTGTTTTGAAAAGTAAGGAGGTTAATCCCTTTTATCTTTCGATAAGTATTTAAAAAATCTATAGCATCATTTGGATTTACATGGAGCTGTTTAGCTTTTGCTACCTCTGCTTTATTGGCTAAAAATGCAGCAACTTCCCTTTCTTTTACCAATAAGTTCTGTTGAACCTCGTGAGCATCGCGTTCCAACAAATCACTTTTGGTAGTAAATCTGCTCAACGAAAGAGATGTTGCAATGAGGCAACAACCTAAAACCAGCAGTAGAAATCTAATTTTTACACCAAAGCTCAATTTCATCGATTTTGATAAAGATATTAAATATTGACAAAAAACAACGCCATAAACGGTTTGTTTATGGCGCTGAAAATAATTTATAGTATAAAGGTTTTAAGCAATAGCAGCACTACTGGTTTGTACCTCACGACTAACCTTTTTAACTAAACCTTGCAAAACATTACCTGGTCCAACTTCTACAAATTCAGTTGCACCATCGGCCAGCATATTCTCAACAGTTTGAGTCCAACGTACCGCACCCGTTAATTGTTTAATTAAATTTTCTTTTATTTGGGCTGGATCAGTATAAGGTTTGGCATCTACGTTTTGATAAACGGGACATATTGGCGCCGAGATAGCTGTAGCCTCAATTGCTGCCTGCAATTCAATTTTTGCTGGCTCCATTAAAGGAGAGTGAAACGCACCGCCTACATTTAACTTTAATGCTCTTTTTGCACCCGCTTCTGTTAATTTAGCACAAGCTAAATCAATTCCTTCAATGCTGCCAGAAATAACCAATTGTCCCGGGCAGTTATAATTTGCCGGAACCACTACTGCATCAACTTCAGCACAAATTCTTTCTACTACATCATCAGCTAGGCCTAAAATAGCCGCCATAGTAGAAGGTTGCGCCTCACAAGCTTTCTGCATCGCGTTTGCACGGGCAATAACCAATTTCAGGCCGTCTTCAAAGCTCAAAGCATTGGCAGCTACCAATGATGAAAATTCGCCTAAAGAGTGACCAGCAACCATATCAGGTTTGAAATCATGACCTAAAACCTTTGCCAGAATAACCGAGTGTAAGAAAATTGCTGGCTGAGTTACATTGGTTTGTTTCAATTCCTCATCTGTTCCACCGAACATGATATCGCTGATGCGGAAACCAATAATTTCGTTTGCTTTTTCAAATAATGCTGCAGCCTGTGGGTTTTCATAAAGATCTTTACCCATGCCTACAAATTGTGCTCCTTGTCCAGGAAAAATATATGCTTTCATAATAATTCATTTGGTATTAAGCGCCTGGCGATTAGCGCATTTATAGCCCGCTTATCTTGATACCAGGTACTTTCTACTTGATACTTTCTAATCTAAACTTGCCGTAATTAATCTTAAAAATTCAGCCCTGGTTTTATCATTGCTTAAAAAACTACCGGTAAAAGCTGATGTGGTGGTTACAGAATTTTGTTTCTGTACGCCACGCATGGCCATGCAAAGATGTTTACATTCAATTACAACAGCAACACCTTTCGGGTTTAAAGTATTTTGAATGCAATCTCTAATTTCGTTTGTTAAACGCTCCTGCACTTGTAAACGGCGGGCAAAAGCATCAACCACTCTCGGGATTTTGCTTAACCCAACAATATGCCCGTTTGGAATGTAAGCAATGTGAGCTTTTCCAAAGAAAGGCAACATGTGGTGTTCGCACATTGAATATACTTCAATGTCTTTAACCACTACCATTTGGCTATAATCTTCTTCAAACATTGCCGATTTCAGAATTTCGTCGGGCTTTAAATCATAACCATGAGTTAAATACTGAAGTGCTTTAGCCACTCGCTCAGGCGTTTTTATCAAACCTTCACGCTCCGGGTTTTCACCTAGTTGACCAAGAATATCTTTGTAATGTGTAGCGACAGCTTCGATTTTCTCGTCGTTATAACGGTCTATTTTTACATAGCCATCAATCGATTCGTCTTTTAATACGTTTTTAGTGCTCATTAATTTAGGTGGTTTTAACCAAAGTATTCAACAAAATTATTTTCGGTTTCGTAAATTTTTACACAATGTAAAATGGCTCCGCTTTCTGCAATAGGCGCTTCCAATTGCTTCCAAATTTCGATAGCTAAATTTTCTGTAGAAGCTAGTTTTCCTTTCATAAAATCTACATCAAGATTTAAGTTTTTATGGTCAACTTTATCTACTACGTAAATATTCATTACATCCTTAAGCCACTTCAAATCAACAAGAAAACCCGTTTCTGGATTTACTTCGCCCTTAACCGTTACATATAACCAATAGTTATGACCATGCCAATTTGGGTTGGCACATTTGCCATAAACTTCGGCATTTTTATCATCATCCCAATCAGGTCTGGCAAGTTTGTGTGCCGCATTAAATGATGCTTTTCTCGTTATATAAATCATTACAATAAAATAAAAGGTCAAATATACTGATAAAGCTTTAAGCCAAAGGGCCAAAGCTTAAAGAAAGACATTTTAATGAAAAGAATGCCTTAAATTTACCTCATGAAAACTCTTGTAGTGGCCGCTACCAAAGCCGAGGTTACATTTTTTTATCAGCATTTCAATTTGCCCGAAGGGGATTTTATCGAAAGTAAAAACTTCGATTTATTGATAACGGGAGTTGGAATGGTTGCTACCGCTTTTTCTTTAGGACAGTTTCTAAATGCCAACAAATACCGTTTAGTTTTAAATGTGGGCATTGCTGGCTGTTTTGATCGGAGTGTGGAGCTGGGGAGTATTTTAAATGTAACCGAAGACATTTTCGCTGAACTTGGAGCTGAAAACGGTGATGAATTTTTAACGATTACTGATCTCGGTTTCGGCGAAAATCATTTTAAATCGAGGTATAAAAAAAATATTGACTTACCACCCGTAACCGGAATTACTGTAAACTGTGTTACTGGAAATGAAAAAAGCATTAAAAACCTTAAAAAGAGGCTTAATCCAACCACCGAAAGCATGGAGGGTGCAGCAGTTTTCTATGCCTGTAAACAAGAAAGTATTGATTGTTTGCAAGTGAGAAGTGTATCAAATTATGTAGAGCCCCGAAACAAAGACAACTGGAAAATGGGTTTAGCCGTTAAAAACTTAAATGATTGGCTTATCTCTTTTATATCAGAAATGAACTGATTATGACGGATTAGTTTTTTGCAGTAGTTAATTTTGAAAACATGAAGCTTACACTTGGTTTTTCGCCCTGCCCGAACGATACATTTATTTTTGATGCGCTAATTCACCATAAAATTGATACCGAAGGTTTAGAATTTGAAGTGACCTATGATGATGTGGAAACGCTTAACCAGAAGGCGTTGAAAGGACAGCTCGACATCACTAAATTAAGTTTTCATGCTTTTGCTTATGTAGCTAACCAATATGCTTTATTGGATGCCGGAAGCGCTTTGGGCTTTGGTGTCGGACCGCTTTTAATTAGTAAAAATCCTTTCGATGAAAAAGATTCCCGTCTTCAAATTCCAAATTCGGAGTTAAGAATTGGCATTCCTGGAAAGTACACCACTGCGAACTTCCTGCTTGGAATTGCCTATCCGCAATTGCAAAATAAGCAGGAAATGGTATTCTCTGAAATTGAATCAGCTCTGCTGGAAGACCAAATAGATTTGGGTTTGATTATCCATGAAAACAGATTTACCTATCAAGATAAAGGCTTGAATAAAATTGTTGATTTGGGTGATTATTGGGAAAAACTGACAGGCTGCGCTATTCCTTTAGGCGGCATCGTAATCAACAGAAATCTGGATAGAGAGGTTCAGCTTAAGGTCAACCGCTTGATTCGTCAATCGGTAGAATTTGCATTTGCGCACCCTAAATCGGGTATCGATTTTATCCGAGAACATGCGCAAGCTATGGATGAAGCCGTGATGTACAAACACATTGAGCTTTACGTAAACAAATACAGCATAAATTTGGGTGAAGAAGGCAGAAAAGCGGTTGATACTTTGTTTAAGTTAGCGCAAGAAAGAAATATCATTCCGCCAATTCAAGAAAATTTGTATTTGTAAACTGATCAAAGCAATACTCCAATCACTTTTTATGCTAGTATTTGGTGTCCACACCGACCATTGAAAATTGGGCAATAAAACTAAATAATCTTCTACATAGATTTCGGTTGGTGAGACACCAACCGATAGGTCAAAGCTACTTCAGCAACAAACATTTATTCTAGTGGCTGGTGTCCACACCGATCACATAAGAATATTCCAACAATCCAGCGTTTGAACGCGCTACCTAGCTCACCAACAATTTATAGCCCTTGCCATGAACGTTAATAATTTCAACGCTCGAATCTCCCCGAAGGTATTTACGTAATTTGCTCAAAAATACATCCATACTTCTTCCATTGAAGTAGTTATCGTCGTGCCAAATGCTCAATAATGCCTCTTCTCTGGTTAAAACTGTATTTTTTTTCAAGCAAAGCAACCGGAGTAACTCTGCTTCTTTGGTAGAAAGTTTTTGCTGCTGATCGCCGTTTGTAATGATTTGAGTAGTATAATCGAAAATATAACTTCCAATATTAAACTGTGTTTCAGGTGCCTCTTCTGCCCCATCGCTCTTGCTCGATATGCGTTTAAACATCGCATTAATACGCAGTAATAGTTCTTCTATACGGAAAGGTTTGGTAATATAATCATCGCCGCCTAAATCGTAAGCGGCAGATTTATCTTCAAGCATTGTTTTTGCCGTTGCAAAAATGATAGGCACTTGTGCATTCACTTTGCGAATGTCTTTACCCAAAGTAAATCCATCTTTTTTAGGCATCATCACATCCAAAATACACAGGTCGAAGTTTTGTTTATTAAAAGCCCGCAAACCTTCTTCTCCGTCTGTACAAAGCACCACATCAAATTTGCCTTTTAGCTGCAAATAATCTTGTAGTAATAAACCTAAATTTGGATCGTCCTCTACCAGAAGTATTTTTTTCATTTTCGTTATTTTATTGACATAGGTAGCACACTACCGTAAATGTTTGATTCTGTACTTGGACAACGGTTTAATTGTTAAGTTATCCGCTATAATAACTCTAGTTTAACGCATTTATACAAAGTGTCGAGCCCTGATATTTTTCTGCCGATGTTTAGCTTTGATATAAAGGTAACGATATTTCAAACTTTGTTCCTTTATCTTTTTCGCTATTCACTTTGATGCTGCCATTCACCTGTTTTATAATATCCTGAACATAATTTAAACCAAGACCAAATCCCTTAACATCATGCAAGTTACCAGTTGGCACCCGGTAAAACTGATCAAAGATTCGTTTAGATTGTTCTTTGGTCATCCCGATGCCTCTATCAGCAATTTCTATGATCAATTTATTATTGGCATTTCTGGTTGTGATTGTAATTTCCGGTGTTTCGGAGCTATACTTATTGGCGTTATCGATTAGGTTATAAAGCACATTGGATAAATGCAGTTCATCGCCAAAAACGGTAGATTTTTCGGCATCCGTGTGGATATTCAAAATCGCATTTCTTTTTTGCAATTGAAGACTCATGCTGTCCAGAACAATTACAATCAAGTCGTTCATATCCACTTCGGTATTCTCCATTTTCAGCTCCCCTTTTTCTAACCGGGCGATACTCAAAACACGTTCAATATGGCTGCCCAAACGAACGTTTTCATCATAAATAATATTAGCCAGGCGTTTCAATCGGGTTTTATCTTCAGTAACCTCTGGATCTTTTAATGCCTCGCTTGCGATCATAATGGTTGCAACCGGAGTTTTAAATTCATGCGTCATGTTATTAATGAAGTCCGTTTTCATTTCAGAAATTTTCTTCTGCTTTAAAATGGCATAAAGCGTGTAAGAAAAAATAAAAACCAACACCAGTAACAAACCCACAGATGTAGCCAGGGTAAAACTCAAATTGGCTAAAATTGCCGAATTTTTATTGGGGAAAGTGACGATTAAAGTACCAGGATCGCGAAATAAATCGTTTCCAAAAAGGGGTGTTTTATAGGTGTTTTCGGGCAAGAACTCTCCTTTGGTATTCGAGGCTTCTATAAACAAAACCGAATCTTTTTTTGCCAGCGAAACTTTATAATAAGGTTTTTGAGTAATATTATGTGTTAACAATTCAGCTTTTAAAACATCGCCCAGCGCCTCGAAGTTTATCCGTTTATAAATCGGAATATTCGATTCTTCCAGCTCTTTGGAAACATCTTCTACCAAACTCATTCTAGAATAAGGCAAAGTATCTTTGCCCAAAGCAGCAATTTTTACTTCCAGTTTTTTCCTGGCAATTTCATCCTCACGTTTAAATTTTTTCTCCAGTTCATCAGAAACCTTTGGTACACTTACGGTAAGTGGCTTGGCATTTATAGGATCATAAACCAAATAACGTAAAGTATCTGGCAAACTTTGCAAACTTTTAAATTCGAAGGTCTTGGGTGCTGGAGCATAGGGCTTAGTTCGCATGCTATAGCCCTTTAAAATTAAGCTTCGCATATCCACAAAAGCGTCCATCTGTAAATCAAGGCTCTTTCCATTCAGAGATGATAAGGAAACGAAGTCGCGTTCAGATATTACATTTGGCGCCCGAAAAGATGCCCTAATAATGCTATCCTGTTGATTTAGATAATTTTCGATTAAATTTTCACGTTCGGCAAATCTTAATTCCGATTCCTGAACATATTGCTGTCTTAAATCTTTAATATCCAGCGCTCTTTGGCGAGCGTCCTGAATACGCTTTAATTTGTTTTCAGCATCTTTCCGAGTAATGTGGTTGGCAACATTTAGTCGTTCTACCTTTTTAACTACAGTAGCTAAAGTTTGGTTAACCTGTTCGTCAAACAGTTGAGATTTTAAGTTATAGGCTTCTTTGATGTAATACAACTGCATCACAAAAACGCCGAGCAAAGCCAACGTCATCAGCACCGTAATAAACCAAAAACTCCTTTTTTTCATTGATGTGATTTTGTGCCGAGTTATTTTCAGGCACCCCAATATAACCTAAACCAGAAGCAAAAATACTGAATAGCTAAGTTAACAGCATGTTTTTAACATAATTTAACATGGCTTATCTGATTGTAAATGAAGATTTAAGCAGAGGTGGGGACAAAAAAAATGCCGAGACAAAAGCCTCGGCATGGTTCAAAATTGTTTGCTTAAAAAGATTCTTTATTTAGAAAGGCAAATCATCATCTTCACCTGGTGTATTGCTCACATCAACCGGAGCTGCATAAGCTGGAGTAGCTGCTGCCGGAGCGCCTGCTGCAATCGCATTGATTCTCCAAATCACCAAACTATTAAAATATGATGTTTTTCCTGTTTTATCTGTCCAAGGGCGGCCACGTAAATTAAAGAAAACCTCAACCTCATCACCCGCTTTAAATGTATCTAATAATGCAGTTTTATCTTGTAAAGCCTCAAAACGGATATATTCTGGGTATGTTGGATTTTCTGCGTATTCTACTATTAAATCACGTTTTTTAAACGTTTCACTTACCTGCTGCGTTGCACCTACTTCGTGTACTTTTCCTTTAATTTCCATAACTAATACTAATATTGTACCTTAAAGAATCAAATCTCTATAATTTTATTGATAACTTCGCATATATTATGATGCAAGTTTTCCACAATAAAAGCAAGGTAATTATTACCTGCAATAAGCGCCTTTCTCCGTATTTACAAGATGAAGTTACGGCGCTTGGTTATAAAATAGAAAGAGCCTTTCCAACTGGTGTTGAGCTAAATATCACCCTTACAGAGTGTATCAAGCTAAATTTAAACTTGCGTTGCGCCAGTCAGATTTTATATGCAATTAAAAGTTTTAAGGCCATTACTCCTGATGACCTTTACAACGAAATTAAGAATATTGAATGGGAAGAATTAATCGATTTTGCAGGATATTTTTCCGTAACCTCCAATGTAGATAATCCAAATATCACTACACCATTATTTGCGAATTTAAAAGTTAAAGATGCGATTGTCGATCGCATGAAAGAGAAAAAAGGCATCCGTCCTAACTCTGGCTCTGATGCCAATAAAGCAGTTGTGCATTTGTACTGGAAAGATGCTGATGCCGACGTTTTTATGGATACCTCCGGAGAAACTTTAGCCAAACATGGTTACCGTAAAATTCCGGGGAAAGCGCCAATGCTTGAAGCCCTGGCTGCTGGAGCAATTTACGCCACTAAATGGGATCGAAAATCACCTTTCATTAACCCGATGTGTGGTTCAGGAACACTGGCTATCGAAGCTGCATTAATTGCAACAAACCGTGCTCCCGGCTTATACCGGATGAATTATGGCTTTATGCACATTTTAGGCTATGATGAACAGGAATTTTTCGCCGAAAGAAGAATTTTGAAAGATCAGGTCATTAAAAATATAGATTTAAAAATTGTTGCTTCTGATATTTCGGAAGATGCCGTTGAGGTTACCCGTAGAAACGCCCAGACAGCCGGTGTTGATACTTTAATCGAATTTGAAGTTTGCGATTTCGAGCTTACTCCAGTGCCAGAAGGCGGACAAGGCGTGGTGGTTTTCAACCCTGAATATGGCGAACGTTTGGGCGTTCACAGCAAATTGGAATTAACCTATAAACGCATGGGCGATTTTATGAAAACCAAATGCAAAGGTTATTCAGGATATATTTTCACTGGAAATCCAGATTTAGCTAAAAAAATCGGATTAAAAGCTTCTCGGAAAATCGAATTCTATAATGGAAAATTAGACTGTAGAATGCTTGAATATGAGTTGTATGATGGATCTCGCAGAGCACCCTTAATTCAGACTGAAGAAGCAAATTAATTCAATATTTATTGGAGCCTGGTAAGCTGTTGGTTAATTGCCAGGTTCCTCTGCCATCCCTTCTATTTACATTAATAAACAAAAGATTTATCCCAAAGACTGGTGTAAATTCTGCAGCGTTTCATTAATCCTACATCTCCTCCCTTAAATTTAACGTTTGATTTTGCAATGGTATAATTCCCTCATGCCTTCCGTTACTTGAGATTTTCGCCGACGGTTTTATTAGCCTTGGGCGATATCAATAGACAATCACAGCCTAATAATAACATTCTTCCTCATCAAGCCAACCATCAACGGCAAACCGGAATTCCTTAAACTTTTAGGTTACTGGCTTGTTAGTACATAGTTATGTTTCTCGGTGCTTGCATGATTTGAAGAAGAATAATTCCTATAAAATCTAAGCCGTTCAGAATTTCGTAAATAATTCAAACATTAAAAAATTATCCCTTTTTTATGGAAGATGTATTAGCTTTAAAGACAAAGAATGTTGCCGGGAATATCAGAAAAATTAGAGAATACAGAGATTATACTCAGGATTATTTGGCAGCAAAATTAAAAATTTCTCAAAACGCCTACAGTAAAATTGAGTTAGGTTATAGTAAATTGACTGTTGATCGTTTATTTCAGATCTCTACAATTCTAGAAGTTGAGGTAACTCACTTACTTACTTTAAATCACAATGATTTAATAAAAATTATTGCTGAAGATGAAAGCAGAACAGCAGCGGTAAGTTAAAAACTTCCGCTGTTGAAATCATTTCTGCCCGCCTGCATAAATTTCCAATATCTTTGAGAAAAATTCTTTTTATGCATTCATCCATTCAAAAAACAATCGATTTTGTAAAGAAAACATTAGCTAATGCCGAAGCTGGGCACGATTGGTTTCATATAGAGCGGGTTTATAAAACTGCTCAAAACATCAACAAAAAAGAAAATGGCGATGAGTTAGTTGTAGCTTTTGCAGCACTCCTTCACGATATTGCAGATCCAAAATTTAACAATGGTGATGAAACGCTGGGACCAAAAATGGCTGCAGCATTTCTGCAATCCATTCATGTCGAACAGGCTATTATTGATCATGTAAAATTGATTATTGAAAATATGTCTTTCAAAAATAGCTTTGACCAAAATGCATTTACATCTAAAGAAATGCAAATAGTTCAAGATGCTGATAGATTAGATGCAATTGGAGCCATTGGAATTGCAAGAGCATTTACTTATGGAGGTTTTAAAAATCGCGTGCTTTATGATCCTTCTATCAAACCTGAACAACATTTATCAAAAGAAACCTATAAAAATACAACTGCTCCTACCATTAATCATTTTTACGAGAAACTACTGATGTTAAAAGATTTGATGAATACCGCAGCAGGAAAAACTATTGCAGAGGAACGCCACCAGTTTATGCTACTTTACTTAAAGCATTTTTACAGCGAGTGGGAAGGCAACTAGCCTTTTGATTTAAATACCGTCAAATTACTCATATTTCGGTATTGGATAGAAAGACATTCTGCGATAACTTAGTAAAAGTATATGTAATGAATGTCTTTCAGCTTCAATATCATAAGAGCAGCGTGCTCGTCACTACACTTGCTGGCGTACCCACAATCGGTGCCCTATTAATGTTTATCATGCTCTACCATTTGCCAATTAACACCTCTTTTTGGCTTATTTCTATGCTGATCACCACTTTCTTATTAATCATGATTTTTGTTCTACGATGGGTAATAAAAACACAGATTTTTGTTCCATGTACCGTAAGTATAGAGCAAGAGCAGATGAAGCTGGAGATTACTGAAAACAACTTATTCTATAACAAAAGAAATTTTTCAGCGCCATGGGAAAACATTTTATCCATCGAAGAAAAGTTTAGTATTCAGCATGGAAATTACTCTTATACTGTAATTTTTACTGCCCCCTACTTTAAAGCAAATTTTAGTATGAAAGAGAATTATGAAGATGAGGCGGAGAACTTTTTCAGCCTATTGCGTTCTTATCAGGAGAATAAAAAAATCTCCAACATTCATCAGCAAAAGCAAATTACCAAAAATTTTCACGATCGCTTGGCTAGCAATTAATATTCTCTAGAAGAGTAAGTTTTTACTAATATTTTTAGTTTTTAAAGCTATATTTGTTAGTAAAACATTTCCTATGTCATTCGATCGTATTCGTGAAAAATTAAATATTCTTGCTGATGCTGCTAAATATGATGTGTCTTGTTCATCTAGTGGTGGCACCAGAAAAAACAATAATAAAGGACTAGGTGATAGTCATTCGTCAGGCATATGCCATACCTATACGGAAGACGGCCGGTGCGTTTCGTTACTTAAAATTTTGTTAACCAATCATTGCATTTACGATTGTCTTTTTTGTGTATCGCGGAAAAGTAACGATGTAAAACGTGCTGCATTTACTGTAGATGAAGTAGTCGAACTAACCATGAATTTTTACCGCCGCAATTATATAGAAGGCCTGTTTTTAAGTTCAGGGATTTTCAAAAATGCAGATTTTACCATGGAACGATTGCTTTTGGTTTGCAAGAAACTCCGGCTAGAACAAAATTACAATGGTTATATTCATTTGAAAACTATTCCCGGTGCGAGCGATGAACTCATTAAAGAAGCAGGTTTATATGCAGATCGGATGAGTATAAACCTTGAAATGCCGACTGAAGCAGGTTTAAAACTTTTAGCGCCAGAGAAAAGCCATGCCGATGTGATTAAGCCTTTGGATTTTGTACAGAAAAACATTGCTCAATTTTCCGCCGATAAAAAGTTAATCAAGCATGTTCCAAAATTTGTTCCGGCAGGACAAAGTACTCAAATGGTAATTGGAGCAACGCCAGAAAGCGACAAAGATATTATGTATACTGCCAATACATTTTATAAAAATTTTTCGCTAAAAAGGGTTTATTATTCTGGCTATGTACCCATTAGTGATGATACCCGAATGCCTGTACTTGGCACTCAACCTCCACTTTTAAGAGAAAACAGGTTGTATCAGACTGATTGGCTGATGCGATTTTATGGTTTCAAAGTACAGGAAATTTTAAATGATGCCAATCCAAATCTGGATATTGATATTGACCCTAAACTCAGCTGGGCGATCAGAAATATGCAGCATTTTCCCGTTGATATCAACAAGGCTGACTATAAAATGATTTTGCGCATTCCAGGCATCGGTGTTATGTCGGCTCAGAAAATAGTACAAGCAAGGAAGTTTGGAAAATTGAGGATTGACCAGCTTAAAAAGATGGGCGTTGCCTATAACCGAGCGAAGCATTTTATCACCTGTGTGGATACGCCTTATCAGATAAAAGATTATCAGGGTACTCAAATTAAAGCCTTTATCTTAGCCGAAAGTCAGAGCAAATATTTAAAAACCGATAGCAATCAATTGATTTTATTTTAATGATTTACGTTTTCGATGGATCCTTGCCCGGACTTTTAACTGCTGTTTTTGAATGGTTTGAACGAAAACCAGGCTTCGTTTCGTTAAAATCTATGGAAATTTTCCAGCCGGAGGCGTTTACAGAAGTAATGGTTATAGATACCAATGCCGAGAAAGCAGATCGCGTTTGGGCTGGACTTCAGAAAAAAATTAAAAAAACCTGGTTGCGTAATTTCTATTGCAGCTATTTATCAGAAATTCCTGAGGCCTTTCAACACCTGTTCCAATTCACTATTTATATATTTCAAAATCCGGCTGGCGCCGAAACGAACTATGGTAACGAGCATGTAATCGCACTCTCTAAATATGCCAAAAGTGTAGAACGGGAGAAGCACAGAATGGAAGCTTTTATTCGCTTTCAAAAAACTGGCGATGGCATGTTTTATGCCTCCATTGATCCAGACTTTAATGTGCTTCCACTAATTAATAATCATTTTAAAAATAGATATGCCAATCAGCAATGGATTATTTACGATTTAAAAAGAAAATATGGCCTTCATTATGATCTAAACACTGTTGAAGAAATTACCATCGATTTTACAACAGAAGCAAATAAGAAAAACCCACCGGCCATATTGATGGATGAAAAGGAGGAGCTTTACTCCCTTCTTTGGAAAGATTACTTTAAAAGCGCCAATATTGTAGCCCGCAAAAACACAAAACTTCATGTTAAACATGTACCGAAAAGATATTGGAAATATTTAACTGAAAAGCAATTGGGTTAAAAATATTTCATTAATTTGGTAAGAAAAGCTGAAATGTCTTTAAGGTACGTCCTAATTCTTTTACTCTCACTTCCCGTAAGTAGTTCTATTGCTCAAATCACAGGCAAATATCTTTATTCGGCTGGAGTAGATGCCGGAAGCAGAACACTTACATTCAAGGGTTCAAATTTTTCCGACCAATCTACAGGGCATGTGAGCGACAAATATGGTCAAGGAAGCTTCTCGTTAAAAAACAACGAATTATACCTAAATTATCATGCCTTGAATGATAAGGATTCATCAGCTTATAAAATTTCTGCCCAAAATGACCCCTCTAATTTAACACGGCTCTACGTTCAAATGTTTGATAACAAAACACCTGTTAATGGTGCTTTGATGGCCATGAGAGATGAAAACTTCGAAATATTATTTTCTGTTACGACATTAGTAAATGGAACTGCATCGCTAACGATCCGAAAACTGTTAGACATACACTACATTACGTTTGATTTCATTGGATTTAATTCCGTTACCATTCCATTTGATCGGCTTAAAAATAAAGCGAACGAAATATTTGTTGATTTCAAGCCGCAAAAAACACTGATAACGCCGAAAAAAACAGATGTATACAAGGTTTTAAAGTTAGACTCAAACACACTAGTCCTATCCGACTCAAACGGAACCACACTATTATTTGAAAGCACAAAATAGATGGTTCAAAAATGGCTTGTTAACATTCCTTTAACATAAAAAGCTTTAAATTGCACCATGAAATTAAGTGTGCTGGTTTTAATTACTGCGCTTGCCGTTGCGCTTTCCATCGGAATGGTTAACTTCTATTTTGAGCGCAGCTGGTATTATTTCGGAATATCTTTCGGCGTTTCATTTCTATCCAGCTTTCTGGTTTTTTACTACTTACTGGAGAAATACATTTACAACAAAATCAAACTCATCTATAAACTCATTCATAACTTAAAACTGGGTAAAGATTTAAAAGATGCGCTTGGCGAATATGTAAGCTCCGATCCGATTAACGATGTAGAACAGGAAGTTAAGGAATGGGCAGGGGCTAAAAAAAGGGAAATTGATTTACTCAAAAAGCAGGAACAATTTCGCCGGGAATTTTTATCAAACGTTTCTCACGAATTTAAGACGCCACTTTTTGCCATCCAGGGATATATCGAAACGCTGCAAGATTGCATCGTAGACGATCCTGACATGGCCGTTAAATTCCTGAAAAAAGCTGAAAATAATGTGGAACGTTTGAGTTACCTCATTAACGATTTAGATGCCATTTCCAAGCTCGAAACTGGTGAGTCACCAATAAATTATCAAAAATTTGATTTTGTTACCCTGGCGAAGGAGGTGATGGAGAATCTGGATGATCGGGCAAAGGCAAAACACATCAAACTTTTTTTCAAAGATAAATATACAGCCGTTACCCTTGTAAATGCTGATAGAGAGAAAATCAGGCAAGTGCTGATTAATCTCATTGTAAACAGCATTAAATATGGCGTAGAAAACGGGGAAACAGTCATTAAAATATTTGAACTGCATGATCAGTTCTTGATCGAAGTAACCGATAATGGCATCGGAATAGAGGAAAAACACTTACTCCGTTTATTTGAGCGTTTTTATAGAATCGACACCCACAGGGCTAGAGAAGTTGGTGGAACAGGTTTAGGCCTGGCCATTGTAAAACACATTCTTGAAGCCCATCAGCAAACCATTTCGGTAAGAAGCACGCCAGGAATAGGAACTACTTTCGCTTTCACCCTCCAAAAAATTGGGTAAGAATTGAGGTCCAAATTATTATACGCTAAGCTCGAATCACCATTTCCAATTCTTTTGTAATCATTTAAACTAAACGTGCCAATTTGTCACTTTTAAATATATTTGTGTATTTTTGCAATCCCCAAAATCTTTTTAAAGAATGATCGATTTACAAATACCAAATAAAACGCATGACGAAGCACGACAAGGAGAAGCACTAATTTTAGATGTTCCTGTAAAAGCCGACGCACGCAAATTATACATTGAAAGCTATGGTTGTGCCATGAACTTCGCCGATAGCGAAATTGTTGCTTCCATTCTTTCAGAAACCGGATTTGAAACCACTGGCGATTATCATCAAGCTGACGTTATTTTTATAAATACATGTTCCATTCGTGAAAACGCAGAAACCAGAGTTAGAAATCGTCTTTCGCAGTTTGGGGTAGAAAAACGCCGCAATCCAAAATTAATTGTTGGTGTTTTGGGCTGCATGGCCGAGCGTTTAAAATCTAAATTTTTAGAAGAAGAGCGTTTGGTAGATGTAGTGGTTGGGCCAGATGCTTACCGTGATTTGCCAAATTTAATTGAGCAGGTAGAAAGTGGCCACAAAGCTGTTAATGTACTTTTATCTCGTGAGGAAACCTATGCAGACATTAGTCCGGTGCGCTTGAATAGCAACGGAATAACTGCCTTTATTTCCATTACCCGGGGCTGTAACAATATGTGTTCGTTTTGCGTTGTGCCTTTTACCCGTGGCCGAGAACGTAGCCGCGATGCACACTCCATTATCGAAGAAGCAAAATCATTATTTGAGGCTGGCTATCGCGAGGTAACACTTTTAGGTCAAAACGTAGATTCTTATACCTGGACTTCAGAGGATGGGACTGAAACGGTAAACTTTGCTCAACTTTTAGAACAAACCGCTCTGGTAAATCCTGACTTAAGGGTTCGGTTTTCTACTTCTCACCCAAAAGATATTACCGACGAAGTACTATACACTATTGCTAAATACGACAACATTTGCAATTACATCCACTTGCCTGTTCAATCGGGCAATACACGTGTGTTAGAATTGATGAATAGAACCTA
The DNA here is from genome assembly GCF_979258665.1 of Pedobacter sp. AC163. NCBI lineage: Bacteria > Pseudomonadati > Bacteroidota > Sphingobacteriia > Sphingobacteriales > Sphingobacteriaceae > Pedobacter > Pedobacter sp. AC163. The sequence continues at coordinate 2,968,893 of NZ_OZ409872.1, forward strand.
CACCCGCGAATGGTACATTAATCGTATTGATGCGATTAAAAAAATTATTCCAGGTTGTGCAATTTCTACTGATATCATTGCGGGTTTCTGTACAGAAACAGAGGAAGAGCATCAGGAAACATTAAGCATGATGGATTATGTAGAGTATGACTTTGCATACAACTTTACGTACTCGGAACGCCCAGGAACTTTAGCTGCCCGTAAGCTAGCAGACGATATTCCGGAAGAAGTAAAAAAACGCAGGTTAGCAGAAATTTTAGCCAAACAGCAGGCGCATTCATTAATGCGTTTACAGGCATGGGTGGGAAAAACGATCCGGGTTTTGATCGAAGGAACTTCTAAAAAATCTGACCTGGATTACTGCGGACGCGGAGATAGCGGTGCAATGGCTATTTTTCCAGCTATTGAAGGTGTAAAACCTGGGCAATATGCAAACGTTTATATCGAAAGATGTACTTCAGCTACGCTGATTGGAAGAATTGTTTAATAGAATAAGGATAAAGGAACAAAGACGATGTCTAACTACTTTATACTAACTACTAAGTACTAAATGGATACACAAAATATTAAACAACGATTTGGCATTATAGGTAATTCACCTTTGCTTAATCGTGCTATAGATATTGCAAGCCAGGTGGCGCCAACAGATATGTCGGTATTAATTACTGGCGAAAGTGGAAGCGGTAAAGAGGTTTTTTCACAGATTATCCATCAAATGAGCGCCCGCAAACATGGTGCATTCATTGCGGTAAACTGCGGTGCCATTCCCGAAGGCACTATTGATTCAGAACTTTTTGGCCATGAGAAGGGATCGTTTACAGGAGCACACGAGGCCCGAAAAGGTTATTTCGAAGTAGCCAATGGCGGAACCATTTTTCTGGATGAAGTTGCTGAATTGCCACTGGGTACTCAAGCCCGCTTATTAAGAATTTTAGAAAGTGGCGAATACCTGCGTGTAGGTTCATCGAAAGTTCAAAAAACAGATGTTCGGATTATTGCCGCCACCAACGTTGATGTTTACAATCGTGTAAAAAACGGCAAATTCCGTGAGGATTTGTACTACCGTTTAAACACAGTGCCTTTGCGTATTCCTGCGCTTCAAGAGCGTAAAGAAGATATTTATCTTTTATTTAGAAAGTTCGCTGCCGATTTTAGTGATAAATACCGCAGTCCGGCTTTACACTTAGAGCCTGATGCTGTACAGATTTTGACCAATTACAGTTGGCCAGGAAATGTTCGCCAGCTGAAAAATATTGCCGAGCAAATTTGCGTTTTAGAGAAGGATAGAAATGTAACCGGACAAGCCATTTTAAACTATATTCCAAATGAGGCCGGAAGCAATTTACCAATGGCGATCAATTCTCAATCGAAAGAAGATTTTACAGAAAGAGATATTCTGTACAAAGTGCTTTTCGATATGAAAAAAGATATGGTTGAACTCAAAAAGTTAGTGGCTGAAATTATTCAGCATGGTGGCAATACGGCAACCGTTTTAGCTGATAATCCTCAGTACATCAACCAACTTTACCGGGATGTGGAGCTCCCATCGGGGCAGGAACATGGCTTTACCATCCAACAACCTACACAAAGTAATAATAACAACGGAAGCAATAATAATAATGGCGATTATTTTGCCCACGAAGCGGAAGAAGTTGAAGAATCGTTATCACTAGTAGATAAAGAATCTGATTTGATCAAGAAAGCGTTGAAAAAACACAAAGGAAAGCGCAAGTTCGCCGCCCAAGAGTTAGGCATATCAGAAAGAACTTTATACAGAAAAATTAAAGAGTTGAACTTATAAAAGCTTAAACCAACTTAAATCTTCATTTTAATGAAAATCAAAATATTTGCCATCCTTCTCATTGCTGCTTTAAGCTCATGCACCTACAAGTTCAGTGGAGCATCAACCGAAGGTTTAAAAACGGTTATTGTGCGTACTTTCGAAAATAATGCGCCACTTGTTGTTCCAAATCTAAATAATCAGCTAACTGAAGCGCTAAAAACCAGAATTCGGAACCAAACAAACCTGAGTGTTTCCACTACTGAAGCTGATGCTGTTTTTGAAGGACGAATTACCGGTTACGATATTAAGCCGGTTGCATTGCAATCGAGTTCTACACCTACTGCAGGCGCTAACCGATTAACCGTAACGGTATCTGTCAAATATGTAAATAACGTAGCTGGAAAAGAAAAAGAAAGTTTTGAAGAAAGCTTTACCAAATTTTTCGATTTTCCTTTAAATGGGGCTTCCATTCAGGCGGCATTGCCAAATGCGCTTGATCAGATTAACAAACAATTAACCGAAGATATTTTTAACAGGGCTTTTGCGCAGTGGTAAATATCCAATTACACAATACAATCTTTTCTTAAAAACCGCTTACATTTTTTAACTTAGCGACAAACCTCAACAATGGATAACAAACAACTACTGGCAGATTTACTTGCTCAACCCGGAAAGGTTGGGTTAGCGCATGTGCCAATGTTGAAAGAAATGGCAGCACAGTTTCCCTATGCACAGCCCATCCACTTGTTACTGGCGAAGGCAGAGGCATCGTTTGTTCCTAAAGCGGCTCTGTATACTAAAGGGCACACCTTATTTCATATATTAAACATAGTACCAAGTATCGAGGCGGAAGAAGAGATCATTGGGAAAGAAATTGTTGAAGAAGAATTAGTTTCTGAAGAGATTAAAGATGAAAATACAGCAGCAACTGAGATTGTTCCACCTTCGGAAATAGAAACGCCGAAAAATTTGCCAGGAATAGATAGCCATTTATTAGACTTGCCTGCAGATGAAAACAACTTTATTGAAAGCGTAGCTGCAACTGATTTCTTTGCTTTTGAACAAAAACTAAGTACTGATGTTGTTCCTGAGCCGCCACAAATCGAAACCGTTACTCCTGATGAACCGGAAATTCACCGTGTTTCTAAGTACGATGACGACCAACTTCCTTATACGTTTCTGTGGTGGTTGGCCAAAACAAGAAAAGAGCACGAACAGATATTTCAGCCTTATGCGCAACCTCGGCCAGGTTTAGCTCAAAAACAGCAACAAACTAGCCAGCAGCAAGAAAGAGCAGAATTTCAGCAGCAATATGTGGAGCACATCTTTCACATTCAAACTCCTTTCGAAGTAGCAGATCATTTAGCTGAATACCCTACTCCAGAAGTTAAAGATGCAAAGGGCGCTGAAATTATCGAGAAATTCTTGAAGGAAGATCCTACAATTAAACCACCGAAGCCAGAACAAATCGATAACGAAAACAAGGCAAAAAAGAGCGCAGAAGATCACTACGACCTCGTTTCGGAAACTTTGGCGAAAATTTACATCGAGCAAATGCTTTATCACAAAGCCATAGATACTTATAAAAAATTAAGTTTGAAATATCCAGAAAAAAGCCGTTACTTTGCCGACCTTATCCAATCTATAGAAAAGAAATTTTAAAATATAATATTACCATGGTAACCTTTTTAATCATTTTATTAATTGTTGTGTGTATAGCTTTAGGCTTATTTGTATTGATACAAAACCCTAAAGGTGGTGGTTTAGCAACAGGCGGTGGCACAAGCAACATGTTTGGCGTTCAACGTACGGGCGATGTTCTAGAAAAAGGATCGTGGGTTTTGTTAGCTGCCATTGTGATTTTAACCTTAGGAATTACTACGATTACTAAAAATGGCGGTGGCGCTACAGCTGTAGGAAACTCTGCTATTCAAGAGCGTTTGGATAAAACTCCTGCTCCATCTCCACTTGGTGGATCATTAAACAACACTGCTCCGGCAAAACCAGCTACTACTGATACGACTAAAAAATAGTTTAGACTATAAAAATTTCAAAAAGCTTTCCTCAAAAGGGAAAGCTTTTTTTTGTCTTGTATTTATATTTGGATTGGAACTAAAGGAGGCATATGCCTTAGCATGGAGTGGCGTTCCTGATTCTATAGCATATAAATCTGCTATTGGCACTACATTATAAAAAATGAATAATGGAAATTTCATAACGAAAGATGAAATTGATAATTTGGCATTGCCATATAAGGATAGTGGAGATAAACCAGAGTTCAAAAAGGGTATACCAATCTGTAATTAATATGAAAATAGATTTTAAATATTTTTTATTGTTGATTTTTAATCATGTTGCAATAGCTGTTTTTGCTCAAAAAATTAATGCTGTGCCTCAGGTGGACATTACGCCAATGCATAAATATTTACAAAAAAATGCAGATAGCACCATTCTTTTTGAAAGGATGAACTACCGCATTAATAGACCCGAATATTTTATAATAAGTAAGGTAGGAGATACAATATCTATTTATCAATATCAGCAGCTTAAAGAAATAGATAAAAGAATTTTGTTACCTAAGGCAATTGGATATAGACTTTATAAAAGAAATAGATTAGATTACTTGAACGCACCAGCAGATGTTAATATTTATTTTAATCCCCTTTATTTAAATAGGGATAGTAGTAAAACTTTTTGGCAGTCTTTGTTAAAGCAACAACCTTGGCAGATTAATGATGATTCAATTGATGGTGAAGGTTGTCCGAACGCTAAAGATGGACATGATAGAAATGTTTACGATGGAGGAGGTATTAGTTTATATTTAATAACAAAAAGTACTATAAAATGCTTGTGTTTTTACGCACCTCGATTTTATGAAGAAGAGGTTTGTCCAGGTAGAAAAGGGCGTAAGACTATAATTGAGATTGAAAAATTATTTAAAACCTATTTCTCAAATGAGTGGTAATTAAATGTATTTATTTACCAGTACCACAACAGTTTGTAATGGTGGTGATGGAGGAACTACCCCCATGCCCACCTCCCAGTTATAATTCCTGCCCTAAAACTATCCCGATGGTAAATTTTCACGGTGTGAGAGAAGAAAGATTGGCTGATGCTGCTATTAGGCACGACATTGGATTTGCCACCCTTGCTGCTAGCGCAACGTATGCGCCAAATACCCTACTATTGCGAAGATAATTGACGGATTATATGAAAAGGTAAAGAATCACCCTAAACTAATGGCGACTTTAAAAAATACTCAAACTTATCCGAACAAGAAATTTTGAATAATTTGAAAGCTGGAAATGGACCAGGTATTGTTGTTAAAGACCTTTTAGCGGCAAGTGGGCAGTACGACAAAAATTTAAATGTTATTACACTAGATTCAGACCTTGCAAATGACCCAAATTTACTTAGACTAGGGCAAGCTTCTGCGTTTAAATTCTATCTAACCGCAATAATACTTCACGAATTCGTCCATTTTGGTAATGGTTTAACAAGTAAATACCCTAATGATTCATAATGGAAATGATGCTGGGTTTCAATTTGAGTTAAGTATTATGGCGGAAAGGTTCAATTCGATAATCAATTCCAATTTCATATGGTTTAAAAGATTAAGTGATCCTGATTAATAAATATTTTTTAAAAGCTATTTATATGAATAGATTAATCTACTGTGTTTTGCTTATCAAAATAGTATCTTGCCTGAGGAACAAAGAAACTGACACCACTAAAAATTCACAAACTAAGGAGTTTATCAACTTTTTCATAAAGGATGTATTAAAAAAGGATACAATTATTTTGATGGACAAGGAGATTAAAATCAGCGCTTAATCAAGTTGCCTGATTGAACATGTAAAAAACGAAACAAAAGCTAAATTTTCGATGGAAAATCTATTGAATGATACTACAATAATATGGTCGAAAACGATAATTCCAAATTCTATTATCATTTCAGAAGATGTGAGCCCAATCAATAAGAAAGTAAAATGGCCTAACTTTAAATAACAAATCGGAAAAGACTTTTTCATACTGTCAAGACCAATTTTTAGTGCCGATAACAATTACGTATTTATTTATTCAGCTTATTATTGCGGCGATAGATGTGGAAATGAAAGTCAAACTTTATAAAAGGCAAGCTAATGGACGGCTATTAGTTCAAACATATTGTGAACTGAAAGCTAACAAAAAGACTAAGTTTAAGTAAATACTAGGTAAACAATATGAAATCATTTTATTGGTTTATAGCATATATTTTCCTTTTTTGTTCATGTAACAAGGAAAATAAAGTTTTGAAGGATAGTGAGGTAAAATTGATTATCAGGTCAGCTTTATCAAATAAAAAATTTTATTCTCTACTACAGTCAACGACTATCGATAGTTTCAATCTAAGAGTTAATAGCACAATTAAGGATTGATACATATTAAAAAGATTGTTGTTTTTATAAATTTCAACAAAAACCGCTTGAGCAGTGAAAAAGTTATTTTGGCCCATTTAGATTCTGTTGTATCCAGAGAAAGAATTCTTAAATTAATATGTGGCAATTTTGAGCCGCCAAGCAGCAAGATTTATGGCGAATTTAAAATAACATTTTCAAATAATAGATGGATCGTAACACCCTTGGATATTGGAATAAATGTTTATCGATAATTCCTTTATACGATATATAATAATTTAATTGGTAGCTTGAATTTATTACTACGTTAATCTTCTCATTTCTCAAAAAAATCTTAAATATAAATTAAACAAATGAGGAAAAACAACCCAATGGATCTCTTTGCTTTTATTTTGCCCTTTTTTATTATTATTCCGTGCAAAAAGGGCAGCGAACCAATATTGACAAACCAGAAAGCACTTGAGGGATGGTATAAACAAAATATTCCTATTAAAAGCATTCCTTTTAATGATCTCCAGCCAATATGGAAAATAGTTATTATTAAAGAAGATATTAATAAGATAATTATTTACGAAGTTGATAAAAGAGGCTCATTAAAAAGTTAATCATTCAAGTCATTGAAACTATGAAAAAAATAAATATTTGTTTTCTAAGTCTCATTTTCCCTTTTATTTTAGTACAATGCTGGACTAGTGATGACGATAAGTTTCCTTTATTAATAATGCTATTTATTGTATCTTTTTTTGCTTATTTAATCATTTTTGTTATCGGCGTCCTGCAGAAAAAAAAAGATTTAATTCTAGGATTGATATTCTATGTGTTAGGCATGATTTTAACCATAACTGTGCGAAATTTTCAAACTAAACTAAATGAAAACAATGCTACTGTAGTGATACATGCCCTTGAAAATTTCAATAAAGATAATGGGCATTATCCAGATTCCTTACATACTTTGATCCCAAAGCATCTCAAATCTCTACCAAAAGTCTGGTTCGGAATAATTTATAAGAATTATATTTATTTCAACGATAAAAAAAATAATGGTTACGCTTTTTATATTCAGACTGGGACTAAACCATACAAACTTTGGACTAGTGGCATCAAGGAATGGCAATTTTTAGACTAAAACTTTATTAATGCAGCATAATAATAGGTTAATTATGTAAGCAACAATTGACTGTAACAGATTTTGAATAAACCAAATTCAAAAGTATAAGCTCTTTTAAACCTTCCTTTTCGGAAGGTTTTTTTGCCTGATTTTTTTTAAAAAAAATGAGCGTAATTTAAAGTAATATGGAATCTCATCCGTTTACAGGTTTATAACCCCCATAATTTTGCCCACAAACGAATCTCAAAATATTATTTCTACGGTTTCCAACTATGGGAAACGCTTATTCAGTTTCATCCGCGGGCGGGTGAATACCGATGAGGACGCGGAAGATATTTTGCAGGATGTTTGGTACCAGTTAAGCAATCAGCCTGAAGCTGGTGCCATAGAGCAAATTAGTGGCTGGCTTTATCGCGTTGCCCGAAACAAGATCACTGATAAATACCGAAAGCAGAAGGAAGATCATTTGGAGGATTTTACTTTCGAAGGGGACGATGGGGAAATCAACTTTAAGGAGATTTTATTGGCTGACGCCTATTCTCCTGAGCAGGAAGGCTTGAAAAAGCTTTTCTGGGATCAGCTATTTTTGGCACTCGAAGAATTACCGGAAAACCAGCGTTATGTTTTTGTTCAGAATGAATTGGAAGAACGTACTTTTCAAGAATTGGCTGATGAAAGTGGCGAAAACATTAAGACTTTAATATCAAGAAAGGGTTATGCAGTAAAACATTTGCGTAGCCGTTTGCAAAATTTATATCAAGAATTTATTAACTATTAATTGAATAGGAAATGAGAAATAGAAAGTTTAGTAAAGGCAAGAAATTCATTTTCTTTATCCCTGTTGTAGCGCTAATTGCAGCTGCTCTAGGCTTCGTTGTCATGTTTTTATGGAACTGGATTTTACCGGAAGTAGTCCACGCCGGTAAATTAAATTTCTGGCAAGCATTGGGGTTGCTGGTACTTTGCCGCTTGTTGTTTGGCAATTTCAACAAAGGTGGGGGCAACAACCGCTTTCGCGAAAAAGCCAGGGAAATGCGCTCGAAATGGGATGGTATGAATGAGGAAGAAAGGGCCAAGTTTAAAGAAGAATACCGCCGCCGTTGTGGAGGATGGGGACATCGAAACAAAGAATAATTTTAAGCCAGCTGAAAAGCTGGCTTTTTTTGTTTTAAAATCTTGCCCGTCTTTTTCTCAAAGGGATTGCTATGCAGCGAAGAGATTTCCAATTGTTCATTAACGACCGTCTTAGACATCGTTCAGAAAAGCCAGCACTAATCCTGGCATGAAATAAATTTTTCAAATTATTTAAAGTAAAAACAAATTACCGCCGTCTACCCTATTAAATAATCAAAAAATGAAACAAATATTTAAAGCTATAGCATTCGGAATTTTACTTGGCGCAGCCGTATTTTTCGTGCCCTTCATATTCAAGTTTATATTAGGATTGATGGTTATCGGTCTGTTCTTCAAAATGATTTTCGGTCGCCGTCGTCGTCACTTTGCAAATCGATTCGAAGAGTTTAATTCAAATTATTCGCCAATTGTGCCCATCGATAATCAATGGTACAAACCAAACATTCAGGGAAACGGCCCAACAAATCACATCAACATTAATTACTAAGCCATGAAAGCATTTAGAATATTATTAGCCATAGCTGTAGCAGGCGCAACCTTTTACAGCTTGAATGTGTTGGCCATTCAAAACGGATATCCGGATCGGTTAGATTTCAAGAACAAGAATTATCGGGAAAACGATTGCGAATCACACCGCAAAAACCACGATTTTAGCCACCACAACTGGAAAGCAGTTGATAGCGTGGTCACTCCAATTGATAGTTTAAATAAGTAAGCAGATGTCGCAGGTTTTAGTTTTAAGCAGTCCTTCGCAAAATGATGTCAATCCTATTCTTGGTTTTGCAAGCGAGTTGATTACCAAGGGAGAAAAAGTTACTTTTTTCGGTAATCAGGAATTTAAGTCGCCAATTGAAAATATTGGAGCAGATTTTAAAGCCTATAATGAGGAGTTAAATACATTCAGACCAAATTCGGAAGATGAAAAACCTAAATCGGGTTTGATAAGTGCATTGCTTGAGCCAATGAAATTTATTGATGACATCGTGGTGCAGATACGCGGACTAAAATTCGATTACGCCGTTTTTTCTTCATCCTATCCTTATGCCAACATCATTACACAATTACTGGGTATTTCGAGAACCCAGCAAATGATCTCGAACTAATCACAATTAATTTTAATAACATGTACAACGAAAATAGATGCCACACCGGCAAAATGAATAACAACTGCGGAACAAGACACGCAAGATTTGGCAGACACCACCATGGAAGGTTTGCCCACCATGCACACGAAATGTTTGGGAACGGTATCCGACGTGTACCGGCGAACATTGAAGAAACTGATGATAAGTTCACTATCCACGTTTTTGCTCCTGCCTTGGAAAAAGAATACCTGAAAGTAGTAACCAAAGACGATGTTTTAACCATTTCTTACACCCCGAAAGAAGAACCGGCAGAAAGCGAAAAAAAATTCAGCAGAAGAGAATTTAGAAATGGTGCTTTTGAAAGAGCATTTGCTTTAAATGGCAAAGCCATTGTCGATCAGATCACAGCGAAATATGCCGATGGCATTTTGACAATTATTCTGCCTAAAAATCCCGAAACGAATGTGCCTGCAAAAGATATCGCAGTAAACTAAGTTTCGTCTATTATAATTTCGAAAACCCTGATTGTTTTTACAATTGGGGTTTATTTTTTTAAGGATTTTTCGCCTCCATAATTTTAACAACTTTGCTTGTATCAAACCTTTATCTTCGCAACAATTAAGTTGCTAAAATTTGTGGCAGCCATTTTGCTTTAAAAAGCCAAACACACACGATGAACAGAATCAATATTTTAACTGCATCCCTCGCATTAATATTATTTTCCAATTTTAACGCCAAAGCACAGGTTAAGTTAAGCGACATTTTTAAAAAAATTACCGAAAAACAAGCAAACACAACAAGCGCAACGGGTACTCCGAGTACGTTCGAGATTGGCCAGGGGATTAAAGAAGCTTTGCAAATTGGGGTTTCTGCGGGTGCCGATAGATTATCGGTGAAAGATGGTTTCTTAGGAAATTTAGCGGTAAAAATTCTAATGCCTCCCGAAGCACAAAAGGTAGAGAAAACCTTGCGTGGGATTGGCCTGAACAAACTTTGTGATAACGTAATCACCAGTTTAAATCGTGCTGCTGAAGATGCGGCTACTGAAGCAAAACCAATTTTTATATCGGCTATAAAACAAATGACATTGGCAGATGCCACTAATATTTTATTAGGAAACAACGACGCGGCGACCACTTATTTCAAACGGGTAACCACGGCACAATTGATGCAAAAATTTAGTCCGATAGTTACCACGAGCTTAAACAAGGTTAATGCGACTAAATACTATTCTGATTTAACTTCGCAATATAACCGACTTCCTTTAGTAAAACCGGTAAATACAAACCTCACAGAATACGTTACACAAAAAGCGATTGACGGTTTATTCATTGAAGTTGCAAAAGAAGAACTTAAAATAAGAGGTAATTTAAGCTCACGTAGCACAACTTTACTACAAAAGGTATTTGGATACGCTGATAAAAAGAAGATTTAAGTCTAAATAAAATCATAAAAGGCAGCAGGCCCGGGTTTTGAAAAAACTCGGGCCTGCTTTATTTAAAACAATTCGTAAAATTGTACATGATAACATTCAAATCGCGTTTTGCAGCCGTTACTATCTTTTGTCTAGCTATTTTTGCGTCATGCAACTCAAATAAAAATGAAGCGTCAAAATCAACAGCAATGTTGGATAGCATTTCTTTAAGCAGTAAAAATTTCGCTTTGGCTTACCAGGATGGAGAAAAAATTGTGGCCACAAGTATTGATACGATGAAACAAATCTCCTTCGGAGGCGCTATGGACCCAGCTATTTCGCCAGATGGGAACAAGCTAGCCTACACGGTGAATGACACAACAGGCAACCGGACGATTTGGGTTGCCGATTTAGAAAACAAAAGTCAGCTGCAGTTACATGTAAATAGTAACAATTATTACCAAGCCATGTGGTCTCCGAATGGAAATGCAATTGCCTTTAACATTTTTGATGGTAAAAACCTTTGGAAGGTTGGCGTAATTAAAGCAGATAATACGGGTTATGTGATGTTGGATAGCGCTTCAGCAATAAACGTTTATTCGCCAACATGGAAAAATGAAAAGGAGATGGTGGCACATGATTTAAAAAACCTTTATACGTTTAATATTGCTGGAAAATTAGTCGAATCCAGAGTGATTGCGGATTTGATTGGAAAGGATTTTATGATCGCCAGCAGCAATCACTTCTTTTATTCTGAAGATGGCACAAAACTCATTTTCAACGCAGGAAACTCAGACGCTCTCGATGGCCTAACGGGACCAAGCGAAGCGGCTTACATCCTGGATATTGCCAGCAAAAAAATTGAGCGACTTTCGCCAAAAGGACTTAATGTTCCCTATATTTTCGTAACTGCAGATGACCGGATTTTTTATAGCGGTAGCGAAAAGCCCTATACCCAAAGCAAAATTTACGTTTCGGATTTGAAAGGAAACATCAAAACTATAGTAGATAAGGGTTCGAATCCGACAGGAGCTTTGAAATAGATTTTCTTAATTTAAGCGTATAGCAGACCGCGGCTAGATGCAGCTTATAAAACATTTTGAACGTGACTGGTATTCTTCCTCCCTGCCAAGCTGACACCAAATATTCTCAATTTGTTTATATTTTGACAGGACGAGTGAAAATTTGTCCCTCAAAGCCACTTGGCATAAAAAGTGTTAATTGTATGCTTAGTTAAAAAACTCAAATCAAAATAAAAAATAATAAAAAGTTATGGCGTTAAACCTTAAACCAATTGCTGGCAGTTCGAACAGAGTAATTGTAGAACCAGCTGCCGCAGAAGAGAAAACTGCATCGGGTTTGTATATCCCTGATACCGCTAAAGAAAAACCATCTAAAGGAACTGTAGTATCTGTTTCTGAAGAAGATGCTGAAGGTAAAAAAGCAACCGTAAAAGTTGGAGATGTTGTTATTTATGGTAAATACGGCGGTACTGAACTTCCTTACGAAGGTAAAGACTATCTGATTATGCGTGAAACTGATATCTACGCTGTAGTAGGGTAATTTAAGTTAAAAGTAGAAAGTTAAAAGTCATAAGTAAATGCGATTTAATAGATCGTAAATCGTAATTCTAAAATCTTAAATCAAAATGTCAAAACAAGTAAAATATAACGTAGAAGCTCGTGATGCCCTGAAAAGAGGCGTTGATATTCTAGCGAATGCAGTAAAAGTGACGTTAGGCCCGAAAGGACGTAACGTAATTATCGATAAAAAATTCGGTTCTCCAGCGATCACTAAAGATGGTGTTACAGTTGCTAAAGAAATCGAATTGAAAGATGCGGTTGAAAACATGGGCGCTCAAATGGTTAAAGAAGTAGCCTCTAAAACAGCTGATATTGCTGGTGATGGAACAACTACTGCTACTGTTTTAGCTCAGGCAATTATTACTACTGGTATTAAAAACGTTGCTGCTGGTGCAAATCCAATGGATTTGAAACGTGGTATTGATAAAGCTGTTGCTGCTGTTGTAGCTAACTTAAGAGAGCAATCTCAAACTGTTGGTGAAGACAATAACAAAATTAAACAAGTTGCATCTATCTCAGCTAATAATGATGAGGTGATCGGCGCTCTAATTGCTGAGGCAATGGGCAAAGTTGGTAAAGATGGTGTAATTACTGTTGAAGAAGCAAAAGGTACTGAAACTGAAGTTAAAACAGTGGAAGGTATGCAGTTTGATAGAGGTTATTTATCTCCATACTTTGTTACCAATGCAGATAAAATGGAAGCTGAATTAGATAATCCTTACATTTTAATCTACGACAAAAAAATCAGCAACATGAAAGAATTGTTGCCTGTTTTAGAAAAAACTGTTCAAACTGGTAAACCGTTGGTGATCATTTCTGAGGATTTAGATGGTGAAGCTTTAGCTACTTTGGTAGTAAACAAAATCCGTGGTTCGTTAAAAGTTGTAGCAGTTAAAGCTCCAGGTTTTGGCGATAGAAGAAAAGCAATGTTAGAAGACATCGCAATTTTAACTGGCGGTATTGTTGTTTCAGAAGAAAGAGGTTACAAATTAGAAAATGCTGATTTAACTTACTTAGGTTCTGCTGAAAAAGTGGTAGTGGATAAAGACAACACTACTGTGATTAACGGTGCTGGTAACTCTGAAGATATTAAATCTCGCGTAAGCCAGATTAAAGCTCAAATTGAGACCACTACATCAGATTACGATAAAGAAAAATTACAAGAGCGTTTAGCTAAACTAGCTGGCGGTGTTGCTGTTCTTTACGTTGGTGCTGCAAGTGAAGTAGAAATGAAGGAGAAAAAAGACCGTGTTGATGATGCTTTACATGCAACCCGTGCGGCTGTAGAAGAAGGTATTGTTGCAGGTGGTGGTGTTGCTTTCATTCGTGCAGTTGCTTCTTTGGCAGATTTAAAAGGTGCTAACGAAGATGAAAACACTGGAATCCAGATCATCCGTCGTGCTATCGAGGAGCCATTACGTCAGATTTGCGAAAATGCAGGTATAGAAGGTTCTATTGTTGTACAAAAAGTTAAAGAAGGTACAGGCGATTTTGGTTACAATGCCCGTACTGATGTTTATGAAAACTTAATTGGTGCTGGTGTTATCGATCCAACTAAAGTTTCTCGTGTAGCATTAGAAAATGCAGCATCAATCGCAGCAATGCTATTAACAACCGAAGTTGTATTGGCAGACGAACCTGAAGAAGGTGGTGCTCCAATGCCTCCTATGGGTGGTGGTGGCATGGGTGGCATGATGTAATCATAAACCCATATCACGAAAAGTTTTCGTGTAAAAATATGCCCTCAAGGTTTTCATACCTTGAGGGTTTTTTTATGCCCTCATGATATCAAAAAAGGCATTTTTACTTCCATAAATCACTCTTCCGAAGCTGTTTGGTGTAAATATTTGTGAGTGTAACTTAGAATTTACCTTATTTGTACTTGAATATTTATGAAAGCGTAGCATTACTTATTACACAAATGTAAGTAAGACAATCAGGCCAGACACTGATTACCGCAACTAAATCATTCCCCCGTGTTAGAGATTTCTTAATGTAGACCTGTTTGAAAAGGAAATGGCTTTTGTATGCCCTTATTTTAGGGTTATTATTTATTACTAAAATAACATTTGCTCAAATCACTATTGGGCCAGTAAATCCAGGACCATATACGCCTGGAAGTACTATTGCTGCAACATTTAAATTGCCCGCAGATTGCTTTGGGCAAAACAATGTTTTTCAGCTTTACCTATCTGATGAAAATGGAAATTTCGGAACCGAAAAATTAATTGGCAGCTATACTGCTTTTTACAGCACCTATGTAAATGGTATAATCCCCACAACAGGAATCCTTCCGGGAACAAATTATAAATTGAGGGTTAAGTCTACCAATCCTGCTATTACTAGTGCCGAATCAACAGTTTTCGAAATAAAAGCCGGAGCAGCCACTGAAGCGAAGTTAATCTCAAACTATCTCAACCCAAACAATACCGAAACGTTTGGCACCTGCACCAGCCGACCTAATAATCCATTTATTATTTCAAATGAATCTACTGCCGCTTCTGTAGTTACAGCAACTATTACCAATGAGCTAACCGGCAATGTATCGCCATTAAATTTCACCACAAAGCTGCAACAGTTTACTGCCGACCAGGCGCACTACACCATATTAACTAAGGCGGTAAATCCAGATGGAACCGTGGCCACCAAAGCATATTTCCTAATCAATAACAAAACGGTTACGGCCTTTGGTAATTCTGGCAATAACATCGTTTGTTTGCCTTTGGGCGCTTTAGAGTTTAGCGTAGATTACACCTCGCCTGGTGGAATTCAAAACAATTTTCCGGGCGACAAATACACCATCACCTGGGGTGATAACTCGACATCTGTTTACACTTTCTGCGATATTGCCGCATTGCAGGGTAAGGTAAAACATAATTATCTCCGCTCATCTTGTGGAAGCACTTCTGTATCAAGCGCTGGTACTATTTTCAATGCTTTTGATGTAACCATAAAAGTCTCGAACGTATTTTGTGGCGATTTGGGAACACCAGTTTCTTCATCGGCAAAGGTTGTAGCTCAGCCTGTAAATAATTTCACTTTCACCAATCCTGGCTGTACCAACACCAATATCACTTTTATCAATACCTCAACCGCGGGAGAAAATCCGAATACCAACTCCTCCGGCTGTACAGAAAATGTAGTCACTTATAACTGGTATGTTGATGGAGTTCCGGTGGAGGCAAACAAACCTCGTTCGTATGATCTTGTATATAAATTCTTAACACATGGTGAACACAAGATCAGACTGGAGTCGAACAGTTCGGGTGCTTGCCAGGCTGAGGTTGTAGAAAAAATTATCTGTATTCAGGATCCTCCGAAACCAGATTTTATTCTAGCTAATAAAACAATATGTGCAGGTGGATCGATAAAAGTTACTGATAAATCGGTCATCGATCAGATCTGTAATGCAGCCAATTCTTACTCCTGGGTAATATCGCCAGCGGCAAACTTTATTAGTGGCACAAATGCACAAAGTAAAGAGCCAGAATTTTTGTTCAATACTGCCGGCGTTTATACCATTACCCTAAACATTACAACACCATCTTGTGGTTTGGTTTCATCTACACCGCAAACCGTTGTGGTTAATAAATCGCCAATTGTTACTTTATCTCCAAACATTACCCTTTGTAACCTCGCCACTTACGATTTTAACCCGACAACCGTTGGGCCCACAAAAACCTTGATTGATGGAACACTGATCGATGAAGCTGATACGTATACCTGGACGGTAACCGCTACCGGTGCCGGAACATATAGTTTTGCAAACGGAACTACGGCAAATACCAAGTATCCATCTATTAAATTTGATAATTACGATGAATATACCATTAGCGTAACTCAGAAAAATAATTGTGGTACCATCACCAAAACTCAAAAAATTACTTTTTCTACTGCTCCGGTAATCAATGCAGGTACCGATCAAAGTATTTGTTACAACGAACCTTCTTTTCCCTTGGCAGGAACGATCACCGGATCCACAACTTCTCAATCCTGGATTGGTGGAAATGGTTTTTTCACGCCAAACAGAAATGCTTTGAACGCAGTATATACGCCAACGGCTGCCGAAAAAAATAGCGGCAGCGTGACCTTGCGCCTGAGAGTAACAACCGCTTTGGCCGCTCCATGTAATCAAATTGATGATGATGTAGTGCTCACGATTAAACCGAATATTGATATCACAAGTGCAGCAACCAAAGTAATTTGTACAGGCAAAAATGTGGATTATACCCCGACTTCGGCTGCTGCTGGAACCGTTTTTAACTGGACGGCAACTGGTAGCGCAAATGCAACAGGCTTTGCAGCAAGCGGAAGTGGAAAGATAGATGATGTTTTAACCAATACCGATTTGACCACTGATGCGATTGTTACCTATGTAATTACTCCAACTTTGGACGGCTGTTTTGGTACTCCCTTTACATTTAAAGTAACGGTAAATCCAAGTCCTTTGGTAACCGCAACCGCTTCAAACCTTAATATCTGCAATAAAACCAGTGCAGCTATAAGTTTATCATCGGTAATGACCAACGTAAAATACATTTACAACAGCGTGATTAGTGGAGAAATTACAGGGAATACCAATCAAAGTGTTGCATCATCGAGCACCGCAATTAATGATATTTTAACTAATTCAGGCTCAACGCCTGCAACAGTAACTTATACCATAACCCCAGTTTCGGCAGGTAATTGTGCCGGTGCACCAACCACAATTACCATTACCGTTAACCCGAGTGCAACATTGCCAAATGCCGGTGCAGATGCAGCCCTTTGTAATGTAAACACCTATACGCTTCAAGCTAATGAAGCTTTGGTTGGTTCAGGTAAATGGACAATTGTATCTGCCCCTACTACAGTTTCTTTTGCTGATGACACCAAACACAACACCGAACTCTCTGGCTTGCAGGCTGGCAATACTTATGCTTTAAAGTGGACAATAAGTGATAGTGCTTGTTCGACAACAAGTGATGAGGTGCAAATTACTGTAAGCCCGGAAAGTATTGGCGGGACCACTTCTGGCAGCAATACTTTGTGTGCGGGTACTAATGGAGGAGATATTACGCTATCTGGGCAGGTTGGCAGCATCATCAGATGGGAACGCTCTATTGATAATGGCCAAAACTGGTCGGTGATAAATTCCACTGCAAATCCGTTGGTTTATTCTAATTTGGGCATAACAACACGATACCGGGCGATTGTTAAAAGTGGAAGTTGTGCCGAAGCCATTTCATCGGTTTCTACCATTACCGTTAATCCTTTAACAGTTACCGCCAATGCAGGTATCGATCAAAATTTATGTAGTGGAAATGGAGTAACTTTAAATGGAAATAATCCAGCCCCGAATAATGGCTTGTGGACACTCAGTTCCAATCAAACAGGAGTAACAATAGCTGATCCTACTTTATTTAACACAAATGTAACTGGCTTAATTCCCGGAGAAGTTTACAAGTTTAAATGGACAATTACCGGATTTACTGGCTGTCCGCCATCCTCATCGGAGGTAACAATAACTTACTTCTCCCCTATTTCGAATAACATTAATAGCGCCGCGACATCAATTTGTTCTGGTCAGCAGGTTACTATTCTAGGCAATGTTCCAACAGGTGGTTCAGGAAGTTTCAATTATCAATGGCAAAGCAGTACTGATGGAAGCACCTGGGTAAATATTCCTTCGTCAATTGATAAGGATTTGACGGTTAGTCCGGCCGCTTCATTATTTTACAGAAGATTGGTTAACAGTACCATCTGCACTTCGGTAAGTAATGTAGTAGAAATAAATGTATTGCCAGATCTGGCAAACAACACCATTTCTGCAGATCAACAACTGTGTATAGGTTCAGCAGCAGCTCCATTAACTGGATCTACGCCAACGGGCGGAGATGGTAATTTTAGTTATCAGTGGCAGTCAAGTTTAAATGGAACAGTTTGGAGCGATGTAATTGGGGCAAATACGTCAAATTTTACACCACCATCGCCAACGGTAACCATTTACTACCGCCGTAAAGTGACCAGCGGTTCGTGCTCGATTAACATGAGTAACTCAATAAAACTCACTGTAAATCTTCCTGCGAAAGCAGAAATTACTTTTAATGAAGACAAAGGTTGCGCTCCGTTTAAACTTACAAGTACAAATGTGTCAGCTGTTTTGTATCCCGATCGAAATGCTACTTACACCTGGTTTGCAAACGGAGTAGAAATTGGCACAGGCGCAACTTTTCCTGATTATACCATCCTCAATCAAAATGAAAGCGTAATTATTAAACTTGCGGTAACCAGTAGTAATGGTTGTAATAACGATGAGATTACACATACGTTTACCACCCGGCAAGATGTTACTGCAGCGTTTACACAGAATACAACAAGCGGCTGTGGGCCGTTGAACGTCACGTTTACCAATACCTCTACGTCACTAACTGCAGCTACTTTCAAATGGGATTTCGGGAATGGAACAACTTCAGATTTGCCACAACCCGCAGCGGTAACCTATCAGGCTGACCCAACAGGAAAAGACCTTACTTACATTATTACACTCACTGCTACTACACCTTGCGGCACAACCACCAAAACTGCTGAAGTTTTAGTAAAAGCCAAACCAGTTTCTATATTTTCACCAGATAAAACAGCCGGCTGCTCGCCATTCAAAGTAACTTTTAGCAATACATCACCCGGCAATTCTACCAGTTATACTTATGATTTTGGTGATGGAGAAACGGTTACTACTACCGACAAAGCCAGTGTTTCTCACACTTACAACACTCTTGTAGTTAAAGATTACGTAGTAAAAATGCTTGCTACAAATGAATGTGGTTCAACTGAATCTCAATACACTATCCGGGTTTCGCCAAATTCTATTGTTCCGGAATTGGTTGTCAACAGCAACCAACTTAGGGGTTGTGCACCATTTAAGGTAGATTTTTACAACAATACAAAAGGGGCAAGTACATTTGTTTACGACTTTGCCGATGGAAGCACAGCCATTACCCATTCTGCTCCAGAGGTAGTTTCGCATACTTTTACCAAACCAGGCAAATACAAGATAACACTTTACGCTTCCAATGGATGTTCCGATGCCTCAACCACAGAGGAGATTGAAGTTTTAGAACAACCTACAGTAAGTTTCACGGCAGACAAAACTACTGGATGCGATGGTGTAGTGGTAAAGTTTAAAAACAATAGTCAGGATGCCATTGGTTATGTTTGGGATTTTGGCGATGGCACTACTTCAACCAATGTTGAACCAACACATACTTTTACCGGTTCGGGCAAAAGCTTTACCATAACCCTTACCGCAACAAATATTTTGGGATGTAACAATACAGTCAGCATTCCGGGATATATCACAACAGCAAATCCACCTGTGGCCGCATTTACTGTTAGCCCTGGCAATGAATTATCCATTCCAAACTACACTTTCGGCTTTAAAGATGTTAGCAACGACGCGGTTAGTTGGGAATGGCTTTTTGGAGATGGATCAAGATCAACACTACAAAATCCAACTCACACTTATGCAAATGAAGGGGTGTATCCCGTTACGCTAAAAGTTTTAAATAAAGAAGGTTGTCCGGCTACGATCACTCAATCGGTTAGAATTATCGGCGTACCAGGAAACTTAAATTTACCCAATTCATTTATGCCTGCAAGCGCCAAAAACGAAATTAAAACTTTCAGGGCAAAGGGCCAGGGGATTCAAGACTGGAAAATGAGCGTGTTTAATAAATGGGGGCAACTGATCTGGGAAACCACAAAATTGGATGATGGTGCGCCAGCAGAAGGATGGGACGGTACCTTTAAAGGGCAAGACCAACCACAGGGCGTTTATTATTGGAAAATAGAGGTGAAATTTATAAATGGAAGTGACTGGAAAGGGATGACTTATGATTCAGCACCGCCACGGAAAACAGGCGTAATATATTTAATAAGATGATGGAGAGAAAGATACTATTATTGATGCTTGCTTTGTTGTTGCCGATCTTGATGATGGCTCAAGATCATATTTATTCACAGTTTTATAATTCGCCAATTTACCTCAACCCTGCACTCACTGGGCAGTTTGAAGGCGATATTCGGTTTAATGCGTTGTACAGAAATCAATGGTCGGGATTGGCCAGCGATTATTCTTACATGAGCGCTTCGGGCGATTTAAACCTGGAAAGGATAAATAGTGGTGTGGGCATAATTTTTAACAGAAGTACAGAAGGAACTGCCTATTTGGTTAAAAACAATATCGCAGCCAGTTATTCATATATCATAAATGGCGATGATTTTGCACTTTCTTTTGGCTTGCAAGCCGGAATAACCAACCAAAAATTAAATTGGGACAAATTGGTTTTTGGCGATCAGATTGGTATTGGAACGGGCTACATACCGGGTAGTATTTCTGGTGCTGAAAGGCCAAGTATTGATAGCCGCTTTTATCTTGATGCCAACGCAGGAACTAATCTGGTTTACGGTAAATTTATGCTTGGTGTAGCAGCTCACCACATCAATCGCCCCGATGAATCTCTATCTGGCTTTCAGGCTAAATTGCCCATGCGCATTTCAGGAAATATGAGTTATAAACTCACGCTAATTCCCGATCAATACGATCGTGATGGAAGTTATCTTATTCCTTCCATCGTGGTTTACAAGCAGCAAAATATCACTTCGTATAGCGCAGGGATGCAATACAAATATGCTGGCATAAATGCTGGAATTTGGTACCGTGGTGGAAGCAATGCCGGAGGAAACGATGCGATTGTATTATCAGTAATCTTTGACATTTTTAATCGAAGAACCAATGGTGAAAAATTTAGGGTTGGTATTAGTCACGATGCTACTTCTTCGAAAATTAATTATTCCAACACCAGTGGAACATCAGAAATTGGTTTAGGTTACGAAAAGTATTTTCAAAATAGTTCAAATGGTGGGCGGGCGAATGGCTTAAGATGTTACGATTTTTATTAATTTGGCTTTGTTAATTCAAAGCGATGAACGAGATTTTAGATAATAGCCATTTCATTACGCAAAGTGAGGTTAATAAATTTTTATTGGCCACTTTGTTATGTGGCTTAATTGGTGCAGAACGCGAATACAGAAGTAAATCTGCAGGTTTAAAAACCATGATGATGATCGGCTTAGGTGCCACGCTATTCACCATATTATCCGTTAAAATCGGACCAACAAGTCAGGACAGAATTGCCTCTAATATTGTTACCGGTATTGGTTTTCTAGGTGCTGGCGTAATTTTTAAGGAAGAAAACAGAGTTAAAGGATTAACTACCGCTTGTATTATCTGGATCGTAGCCGCCATTGGGATGGCTATTGGTGGCGGGTATTATGAACAGGCCATCGGCGTAACAGGTGTTGTACTGTTGGCTTTAATTATTTTTCCCTTTTTAGAAGAAATTGGCGACCGCAGGTTTACGAAAAGAATTTATCGCATCGTTAAAAAGCAACATACCCAAGGTGATTTGGAGAGTTATGAGGAAGTTTTTAGAGAAAACAAACTCAAGCCACAACGTGGAAAACATCAGTTAGCAAATAATATCATCACCGGGAACTGGACAGCCACTGGCACGCCAAAAAACCACCGGAAATTTGTAGAGCAAATGTTAAAGGATAAAGATATTATTGAGTTCGATTTTTAGGGTTTATTCCAACGCTTTAACTGAGTTGAATAGGCTTACGCTTTCCTGTTGTAACGCTACTTTTCTTTCCTCGACAACCATCGTATCAGACCATGCATCATGCCAAGGCGTTGATGGAGTTCCTAGTGCACTTAACGCATCAAATGGAATTACCCTTATCAGGTTTCTGGTAAATGCTTTTTCAAAAGTAATATCTGTTCCATCCAAATTTACTGCCCTTGTCTTTGTGATGTACTTACCAATTGATTTACCATTTAACATGGCTTCAGTAAATGCCATCATTACACCATAAAATACCATACCAACTATGCGGCTAATAATTCCGTTATCCAAATGGTCGATAATTTTAGGATCGATGAATGCGATAATTATCCCGAGAATAATCAATAGTAAATAAATCACAATGGTATCAATAAGATAATTGGCCAACCTTAAGCCAGATGAAGCTCGACAATAGCGGTAATCTACCTGGTCATACGGATTTTGAGGAGTAAAGTTCATTGGAGGGCATTAATTTTATATTACAAGATAAGTAATTTTGACTCTGCATCAAAAAATTAGCATCAAAAGTTCTAAAAACAAATCATAGCTTTGTATAACTAACTATCTTCATGATTAAGGAACAGATTTCAGTTTTCGATATTTTTAAAATAGGCATTGGCCCATCGAGTTCGCATACACTTGGCCCGTGGAGAGCTGCCCAACAGTTTACGGCATCGCTAACACAACACGGTTTACTTGCTGATGTAGAAATGGTAAAAATATTGCTTTATGGCTCTCTTGCCAAAACTGGCAAAGGTCATGGAACTGATGTTGCCATTTTGCTAGGCTTAACAGGTGCAGATCCAGTAACTTTTGATGTCGATGCCGTTACGCCAACCTTTGAAACTATCCAGAAAGAAAAAAAACTTAATCTTGCTGGCCAAGCCATAATTGATTTTGATTACAACAATGATCTATTGTTTCTCATTGCAGAAAGCCTCCCCTTTCACCCCAACGCGGTTACCTTCCAGGCTTTTTTAAAAAATGGCAAAGCTTTTTCCGAGACCTACTATTCCATTGGTGGGGGGTTTGTAGTAAAAGAGGGTGAAGACAATAGTAAAAAACCACAAGTCGATTTACCCTTTCCTGTAGAAAAAGCGAAAGAACTTTTACACTGGTGTTTATCAACCGGACTAAAAGTAAGTGAAATTGTAATGGAAAATGAACTGGCCTGGCGACCAGAAGCGGCTACCAAAGCGGGCATTCTTCAGCATTTTGCGGTAATGAGAGATTGTATTTATCGTGGCTGCCACACTACGGGTTTTTTACCTGGCGGATTGGATGTTGCCCGAAGAGCATTCCCATTGAACAAACGATTAATTGGCAAAGCCGAATATACCGACTATAACTCCTGGCTAGAAGCCATTAAAAAGGGAGGTAACGGTTTCAATTATATATTAGATTGGGTAAGTTGCTTTGCTTTGGCGGTAAACGAGGAGAACGCATCATTCGGACGAGTAGTAACTGCACCAACAAATGGTGCAGCTGGCGTTATTCCGGCAGTTTTACAATATTTCATCACCTTTTGCGACGGTTACTCGGAAGAGAAAATTATGCAATTCATTGCCTGCGCATCTGAAATAGGAAGCATTTTCAAGAAAGGCGCTACCATTTCCGCAGCGATGGGTGGTTGTCAGGCAGAAATTGGGGTTTCATCGGCAATGGCAGCAGCAGCACTTACAGAATGTTTAGGTGGTTCGCAAAGGCAGGTTTTGATGGCCGCAGAAATTGCGATGGAACATCATTTGGGCTTAACCTGCGACCCAATCGGTGGATTGGTTCAAATTCCTTGCATTGAAAGAAACACAATGGGTGCAATTAAGGCCATTACAGCAAGTCAGCTGGCCCTACAAAGTAATCCTGATAAGGCAAAAGTAAGTTTAGATGCCGTTGTAAATACCATGTGGGAAACTGCTCTTGATATGAACGCCAAATACAAAGAAACATCAGATGGTGGCCTGGCTACCAATATTCCAATTAGTTTGCCCGAGTGTTAAAACCTCACCTTGTCAAAGTTAGAGGTTTGGGTTATTTTTGTGCTTTCTCTCTCCTTTAAGAAAGGGATATAAAGTACCGCAAAATAAACTTGTGATTTAAGTCTTGGGGTTAAAACCTCTGCATCCACTTATATTTTCTTACATACCTTATATGGCAAAAAAAACCTTACTTGTTTGCAATTACCTAAACCAAGCCTGAATAGTGAAGCGCCAGCCACCAAATACCCGTGGTAATAAACGACAGCAATATCCCTATACCCACCACCAAATTAGAAACTTTGGGATTCAGATTATATTGATCTGCCACCACGCCGGCGGTTAGTAAGGTTGGCATGGCCATTTCGAAGATCGTTATTTTTGCTATCATCCCGCTCATTCCCAATAGCAAAGCAATAACTAAAACAACAAGCGGCGCCAATATTAACTTATATAGCAACGCGAAGCTGATGTGTTTTATTTCGCTAAACCAACCACCAAATTTCAGCTGAAGGCCAATGGAAAATAACGCTAGCGGACCAACAGTTCCGGCTAGTTTATTGAATAGAATATCCAATGATGATAAATCTAAATAATGGGGTAAAATTAATGCCAGAATACAACCGATCAATGGCGGAAACGTGAGCACATTCTTGAGCACAAGTTTTGCACTTAGTTTTTGTTGCTGAGAAGAACGAATGGCAACAATAATCCCAATGGTGGATAATAAAGTAAAAGTAATCTGATCGCAAATAATAGCAATTGCCAATTCCTTTTCGCTGAAGTAGGCAATAATTAACGGAAAGCCAATAAATGAAGTATTACTTAACGAACTCACCAGTTTTAAGCCACCAGAAGTTGCCCGGCTTGCATGGGTAATTTTTGCGTAAAAGGTGATAAACACCCATCCAATAAGCCAGACACAAATTGGTGCCAGTGCAGGAAATAGCAAATCTTTTGTCCACACGATGTGCGGAAGGTACTTGAAAGAAACTGCCGGCAATGCAATATAGATAATCCATGCATTAATGCCTTTATGTGCATCTTTAGGGAGTGATTTACTTTTTCTAAAAAGAATACCTGCAATAATACACAAGCCGATTAGAATGAAATTTGCCATGATTAGCGCAAATATAAGATAAAAGAAAACGCCAAAAAGTTTTGTCTAAATGGCGTTCTTGATATTTATGTTGCAGGATTACTGGGCTTCGGCTTTTTCTTATGCCAAACCTTTTTCTTCCCATTATTTCTTGGGTGTTGTGGGCGCTTTTCTTCCACATGCGTAATATCCATTGTTGAAATGTGTTCCGGTAAAGGCATACGTGGAACTTCTTTTTCAATTAGTTTTTCGATATTATCAAATTTGCGCTTATCTCTACCGTTCACTAAAGTTATTGCAGTACCTTTTGTAGCTGCACGAGCAGTTCTTCCAATTCGGTGAACGTAATCGGCCGGATCGCCCGGAACATCGTAATTGATTACCAAATCAATTCCTTCTACATCGATACCACGAGATAAAACATCGGTACCAATTAAAATTGGAAGCCTTCTGTTTTTGAAAGCAAGCAAAATATCCTCCCGCTCCGTTTGAGTTAAATCAGAGTGAAAAGCGGCTGCCTTAATGCCCAAACCTTTAAATGCTTTGTATAAAGCCTTAACCTTCTCTTTGGTTGAAGCGAAAATAATGCTGCTTTTGTAAGTGCCGTCTTTAAAAAGATCGGTTAACAAAGCCTGCTTCTGTTGATCGTGAATGTTATAAGCTTGCTGATCGATGCCTTCTGCTGGTTTAGCAATAGAAATGGTAATTTGTTGAGGATCATTTAAGATGCTGCCTGCCATTTTTCTAATTTTCGGCGCCATGGTGGCTGAAAAAAGAAGTGTTTGTCTTTTCTTCGGCAAGTAACTTACAATGCGCATAATATCATCATAAAAGCCCATATCAAGCATTCTATCTGCCTCATCTAAAATTAAATGCTGCAAATGTTCCAATTTCAACAAACCTGATGACAAGTGTGCCATTAACCTGCCCGGTGTGGCAATAATAATATCTACTCCTTCACGCATGGAGCGTTTTTGCTGTTCATAGGCAATGCCATCGCCACCACCGTAAACCGCCAGCGAACTGATGTTGGTAAAGTAAGCCAAAGCTTCTACCTGCAAATCTATTTGTTGAGCAAGCTCTCTTGTTGGCGCTAAAATGAGGGTATTATTGTGCCTGTCTTTAGCACGGGCAATTTTATCCATTACCGGTAAAAGATAACTAGCCGTTTTTCCGGTACCCGTTTGCGCACATGCAATCAGATCATGATCGGCTAAAATTACCGGAATTGCTTGTTGTTGTATTGGAGTAGCGCTTTTATACCCCATAGCCATTAGGCCTTCGTGTAAATCGGGGTTAAAGTTAAAGTCGTTAAAATTCAATCTGTTGTGTTTATGTATTTTAGCAAAAGTACCTCAAATTAAAACGAATAGCAAACGCCAATGCCGCTTGAACTTTTAAAAAATAAGTCGTCTGTTTTTTTATACTTTAATTAATTTGAAAATGAACGTTTCTGAAGCTCTTGGCTACAGCAGTCCCGCCCTTTGCTGTAGCCCTCGCCAAAAAGCTCGGGGCTGTCGCTTCGGTCTGGTTTAATTACACTAGTTACTACATTAAGGGTGAAACGCTAATGTTACACCATGGTCAGAAAACTTTAAAAAAAGCACCAAATTCTCATTAATAGCCCCGGTTGAAGCGGTTACCCTGCAGCGAAGGAAGCCTGCCTACTGCAAGCAGGCGTAAAAGCGGAAAACGGGAACAAACTTTAATATTAGTTCTGTCTTTGCGCTTCAAAAAAAGATGATGAACTATAAACTGAAAAGCATTTTACCTTATTGGCGCCCTTACTGAAAAATATTTTTTATACTTGAAAGATATTTAAATAGCTACCCATTTTTTGAAGTTTATAAAAAACATAGCTGGTATTAACCAGAAAGATGATGCAGATTTAATTGCTGAGTATAAAAGTACTGGCGATTTAGATGCGTTGGGTACGCTATACAATAAATATATGCACCTGGTTTTCGGGGTTTGCCTCAACTATTTTAAAGATGAAGAGCTAAGCAAAGATGCCGTGATGCAGATTTTCGAAGAGCTGGTTAAGAAGCTTAAAATTCATGAAGTACAGAATTTTAAAAGCTGGCTTCACGTACTCACCCGAAACCATTGTTTAATGGCATTGAGGAAATCTTCGAAGCAAAATAATGTATCTATTGATGATACTTTTGTGGAAAACAGCGAATTTGTGCATCTGGATATTGACGACACAAAAGAAACGCAGCTTACCATAATGGAAAAGTGCATGGAAACCTTGCCCGAAGAACAGCGGAAAAGCGTAGATTTATTTTACTTACAGGAAAAATGTTATAAGGAGGTTTCTGATCTAACAGGCTACGACATGTTGAAGGTGAAAAGCTACATCCAAAATGGTAAGCGGAATTTAAAGATTTGTATAGAAAAAAATAGTAGTGAATAACGATTGGTTAGATATTGATGTTTTGGAAAATTACCTTGATGGTAAACTTGATGCTAAAGCGATGCACTTTGTAGAGCGCCAGGCATTGGAAGATCCATTCGTAGCTGAAGCTTTGGAAGGCTTGAAACAATCGCCAAAACGCAAGCAAACGCTATCTATTTTACAGAAACAACTTTACGACCGGATTTCGGAGAAGCCGGCTAAACGTAAAATGTGGGGCATAACCACACATCGTTTAAGTATAGCAGCAACAGCAACTGTAGCTTTTATTGCTGTGAGCATTTTATTTTTTATGCGTGAAACCAGCCGTAAAAATGCTGAAATTGCTGCCAGGAAAGAAAACGGCATTATTGTTAATTTAGATACTACAACATCACTTGCCACTACAAAACCAGCCAAAAGCGATACCATTAATACCAATACAACATCAGCCTTAATTGATAAAGCAACCGTAGATGCTAAGACAGGCGATTTAGCAAAAAACACTAAAAGAACGCCAGATCTTGCTAAGGATGAGCCAGCTTTAATAGCCGAGCAGAAAAAAGCGGTAATGGCTTCAGCTAGAGAAAAAACAGAGGTTGCACCTGCACTGAGCAAAGCCAAACAGGCTTATGCTGCTAGCGAAGTGGCCATTGCAGCGGCACCAAATGTGGGTGCCAATCATGTTGTTTTTAGTGGCAACGTAATCAACCAAAGTAATGGCAAACCCGTTGAAGGTGCTGTGGTTAAGCTTGCAGGATCGAAGAACGTAACAGCTACAGATGCTAAAGGTTATTTTGCACTACCGGCAGACAGTGTTCCAAAAGACAAAGATTTGATCATTAATGCTGTTGGTTTCAGAGAACGTCCAATTACCAATGTAAACGACCCTAATGCAATTAGAAATGCGATGACGGGCGATAAATCAATTAATGAAATTGCTATCATAATGGGCTCAAATGGTCGTAGAAAGGAGAATATTCCTGCGCCAAAAATTATGTTGAAAGCAGAGCAAAATCTCGACGGCAAGACATTAACAGAAATCACGAAACCTGTTCCTGTATCGATAATTAATTATAGCCAATATTTAGAAACCAATAACAAACTATACAACGCAAAAGGTCCTGAACAATTTGTTATTGTAAGTTTTAAGGTTAAGAAAAACGGTCGCCCGACAAATGTTAAAGTTATTAAGTCGTTAAACCCTAAAGCCGATACCGAGGCAAAGCGCCTCATTCAAACCGGACCAGACTGGGTTTTACCTAAGAACGGTAACGACATGGTAGAAATGAGTGTAAGGTTTTAATGCGGGTATTGAGTCTATTCATTCCAATAAAATATAGAAAATCACAAATCATCTTACAAGCCCTATAATCTATATGGTTCATAGCAAATTGCAATATTCAACCATATAGACATAGAGAAAATATAGAAAACCGTAAATACTATATGTTCTATATCCCTATATGGTTCAGCAACTCCCAATTATCAATCATATAGACTTAGAAAAAATATAGAAAGCTGTAAATACTATATGTTTTATATACCTATATGGTTCATAACGAATCGCAATTATTTTAACAATATAGAAATAGTGAAAATATAGAAAGCTATAAATACTATATGCTCTATATCTCTATATGGTTCATAGCGATTCCCGATTATTCAACCACATAGACATAGAGAAAATATAGAAATCCATAAATACTATATGTTCTATATCCCTATATGGTTCATAGCAACTCCCGAGTATTCAATCAGATAGACATAGAAAAAAAATAGAAAGACATAAATACTATATGTTCTATATCCCTATATGGTTCACAGCTAATTCACAAGTAGATACTTATATAAAAGCCTCCCCTATCGTCTTAGATCACAAACTCTCTACAAAAGCCTATCAAACAAAAAAGACCAAAGCAAATGCTTTAGTCTCTTCAAAATATCTTTTTAATACTATTTGAAATAATAAATCGCTCCGTAAATAAGAGCGGCTAAGGTTGCTGAAACCGGAATAGTTAACACCCAAGCCCAAATCAGGTTAATGGTTACACCCCAACGCACTGCAGAAACGCTTTTTACAACACCTACACCTACAATTGAACCTGTAATAGTATGCGTTGTAGAAACCGGGATACCAAAGTGCTCAGTAATACCCAAGGTAATGGCACCTGCACCCTCAGCGGCAACACCTTCCAATGCTGTAACTTTGGTGATTTTCGATCCCATTGTTTTAACAATTTTCCAACCACCACTCATAGTTCCCAATGAAATTGCCGAATAACAAGCAATTGGAACCCAAGCTGGCATAGAATCAAAATCAGGAATCACTTTAGCAGCGATTAATGCAGTAGCAATAATACCCATTACCTTTTGCGCATCGTTACCACCATGAAAGAAACTTAAAGCAGCGGATGATAATAACTGCAAACGTTTAAACCACTTTTCTGCTGTTGAAGGCTTAGCGTAGCGACAAATATTAATGATAATTAAGGTTAATACTACTGAAATGACCAAACCAATTATTGGAGCAAGTACAATGAAGGATACAATTTTAATTACATAACCCATGTTCACTGCATCCATCGGACTAGCGCCGATAAGCAAAGCATGCGTCATACCAGCACCAGCAAAACCACCGATTAAAGTATGCGATGAACTCGAAGGGATACCGTACCACCAGGTTAGCAAATTCCAAATAATGGCAGCTACTAAACCGGCCAAAATTACCTCTAATGTAATATAATTTTCAATTACCGTTTTAGCAACCGTATTGGCAACCTTATGATCGGTAAAATAAAAGTAAGCTGCGAAATTAAAAAGTGCAGCCCATAAAACCGCCTGAAAAGGCGTAAGAACTTTTGTAGAAACAACTGTTGCAATCGAATTAGCGGCATCGTGAAAACCGTTAATGTAATCGAAAGCAATAGCCAGAATTACAACAACAACCAATAAGGTAGTTACCATGTTTGTTTATTATTAAGCGTTTTTAACTAAGATAGTTTCAAGCACATTTGCTACATCCTCACACTTATCTGTCGCTTTTTCTATCGTTTGTAAAACCTCTTTTTGTTTAATTAATTCAATTGCATTGGTTTCGTATTCAAATAAACGGGCAACCGCCAATGTAAATACATAATCTGCCTGGTTTTCGCCGCTATTAATACGGATACAAGCATCAGCAATTACACGGATGTTTTTGAAACTGCGTAACTCTTTAATGGCTTTATCAATATCAGTACACATTTCTACTAAAAGTTCTGCAATTTTAACAATTGGCTCGCTAATCGTATTCATGTTATACATTTGCATGCGGTTGGCTGTACCGTAAATATAATCGGCAACGTCATCAACAGCTGTGGCCAATTGGTGAATATCTTCCCTATCAAACGGTGTAATGAAGTTCCTGCTCAATTCAAGAAAAATCGAATGCGTAATATCGTCTCCTACATGCTCTAAGCGTTCAATTTCCTTAAAAATTGTTTTTCTGCTTTCAGCATCAGCAGTGCTAACCATCTCTAATAATGCTTCAGCAATTTTTAATGCGTTGCTACCAGCTTGCTCAAAAAGAGGATGAAATTTTCTGTCTTGAGGCGTAAAGAACTTAAAAATATTGTTCATGTTAATTTCTAATATGTTGCAAAGCTACAAGCCCAATGTTAAGTTAATGTTAATTCACTAATTATATTAAGGAATTGTTTCTTATTGAAGCCCTATTCTAAACAATTAGAAGTGATGATGTTAGCCGAAACGTTGCTCGTTATCATTTAGTAAAGCAATGGGTGTGAATCTTCGGTAACACCTGCCCCGCTTTGTGCTACAATCTTTTTAATGTTCAAAACCAATGGGAACATCAAAATAACTGCAATTAAAAAGTATTTACGCGTCAATCCCTTAGGTTTGAATATTCTTAGAAATATTTGAGATTTGAATAAAACCTTAACGGCAGTGCTGCACTTTGGCTCGATCTAGGTTAAAGACCTAAAACCCGTATCAGAGCACTGCCGTTTGTTGAACAAGAACCATATAGAATTTTAGTCTTCGCTGGACCGTTAAGGGATTTAGTTTTATTCAACATTAAGGTTTGTTTTTTCCACTTAACAACCCAAAGTTATGAATTACAGATTATTTGCGGGCATCGATGTTTCAAAAATGAAAACAGATGTAGTGTTTTTTCTTACTGAAAATCCTGATGAGCAGTTTCATGGCACCTTTAGCAACAATGAGGAAGGCTGTAAGGAAATGGTGGCCTGGATGCAGGAGCTTACCGGCCTTTCGATTGCTGAGATGCTTTTTTGCGCAGAGGATACCGGACTCTACACACTTCCTATCTGCACCTATTTTGACGGACAGGGCGGAAATCTCTGGGTTGAGAACGCCCTGAGGCTTAAGCGCTCCCTTGGTCTAAAACGTGGCAAATCTGATAAGGCAGATGCTGCCGAAATAGCCAACTATGGTTTTTTACATAGGCGCAAAGCTGTTCTTTTTAAACTTCCGAGCAAAACCATAAGCAAGCTAAAGCATTTATTGAGCTGTAGAAAGCAGCTTGTGAAGCAACAGACGGCATTAAAAAACGCAAGTGGAGAGCTGGAAGCTTTCGATGGAGATTCAGCGGATTTTACATTGGAGATCAGGAAGTCACTGATCAAAGAATATGACAAGAAAATTGACATGATTGAAGCGGAACTTATAAGATGTGTAAAAGCGGACAAACTACTTGAAAAGCAATATCGTCTGGTCAACTCCGTATACTGTATAGGGCCTCAGACAGCGATGTTTATCGTGGTCCTTACGCAAGGATTCAGTCTGTTCGAGGATCCCAGGAAGTTTGCCTGTTATTGTGGTATTGCCCCTTTCGGAAATACCTCTGGAACAACACTAAAGGGGAAACCAAAGGTTAGCCACCTGGCAAATAAAAGAATAAAAACACTACTTACCATGTGTGCGCTCAACACAATCAAAAAGGATAATGAGTTCAAAAGGTATTATGACAGAAAGATACAAGAAGGAAAGCATCATTCAGCTGTTCTAAACGTATTGAGAAACAAACTGGTCAGCAGAGCTTTTGCAGCAGTATTGAAAGACAGACCCTATAAGAAAGATCTTTATAATGCTGCCTAAATATTTTAAAATTTATTTGCAAAAACCATAGAATACGGGTTTATTACCTAGGGTCGGTGCAATCGCAAAACGCAGCAAAACAAACCTTTCTACGAATCAACTGTTCTATAGCGATAAACCAAAAAAATGACAGCTCAAAACAGAAACAAACTTTGGATTTGGATAGGTAGTATTGCTGGTGGATTAATCCTCATTTTAGCCTTTGGGGCAATGTTTATTAGTGCCCGCTGGAAGCCAATTTTAACCGAAAAAATTAAAGAAGGGGTTTATAATGGATCTAGCCATCTTTATAAAATAGATTTCAAAAGTATTAATTTAAACGTGTTTACGGGGAGTTTAGCACTCCGCGATGTAACCCTTAAGGCAGACTCTTCGGTTTTCGATTCCTTAAAGCAACAAAGATTAGCCCCAGCCCATACTTTCGAAATAAAGCTTAAAAAACTTCAAATCACAAGGGTAAGCATTTTGACTGCATATTTCAAAAAACGATTGAACATTAACGAAATCCTGCTCGATCGGCCATCCATCAATGTAACTTTTAATAAGGTTCCGAAAAAAATAGACACCAGTAAGGTTCAAAAGTCACTTTACGATCAAATTTCAAAACTCTTTAAATCTGCAGCTATAAAATCTATTAAAATCATAGATGCCGATTTCGATTATATCAACAAGAGCACCTCTATCAAAACGAAAAACAGCGTTAAACACCTCGACGTTACGGTAAAAGATTTTCTTTTAGATTCATTATCCGGAAACGATACTTCCAGATTTTATTATACAAAAGATATTTCGTTTCAGGTTGCCGGCTATAAATCCAATACAAAGGATAGGATGTACACCATGAAAATTGATACGATTAATGGCTCCTATTCATCAAAAAAACTCAGTATTAAAGGATTTACTTTGAAGCCGCTTTATCCTGAACTGGAGTTTTCAAGAAAATACAAGGTCCAAAAGGATCGGTATGATTTAAGTTTTAGCAACATAGAATTTAACGGAATAGACTTTATAAAACTGAATACCGATCAAAAAATCGAAGCAAATTCCATTAAAGTCGGACCCGCCAATGTTGCTGTATTTATGAGCAGAGAATCGCCACCTCCACCAGGCCTGGATAAAGGAAAAAACTATCCGCACCTGGCGTTGAAGCGGCTAAACATTCCAATTATTATCGACACTGTAAAGCTAAGAGATGTAAATGTTAAGTATTCAGAGTATAACCCTGCAAGTAAAAAAACCGGCTCAGTTGAATTTAAATCGTTGAAAGGAAATATATACAACATTACCAATGATAGTTTACGTTTGATTAAAAAAAATCATGCAATTGCCGATTTGAATACCATGTTAATGGGCACAGGAAAATTGAATGTAAAAATTGATTTCAATCTCACCGCTGATAATGGTGCATTCAGCTATAGCGGTAGCCTGGGGAAATTCGATTTGAAAAATCTCAATTCATTATCAAAAAACTTAGGTTTAATTGAGGTGGAAAGCGGAAATATCCAAAATATAACATTTAAAGCAAATGGAAACCTACGAGCCGCCTCTGGCTCGATGACCATGTTGTATAATAATTTAAAAGTTAAGTTACTTTCTGATAATATTGACGGCGAAGGCACAAAAGAAAAAGGATTGTTGTCGTTTCTCGCCAACACAATTTTAGTTAAAGATGCGAACCCAAGTAAGGGCGACCCTGCACGAACCGCTAACATGAGTACAACGAGAATCAATTCGGGATCGTTTTTCAATTTGATGTGGAAAACCCTATTTGTGGGTATAAAAGATATTGTTGGTGTAGGTATTGTGCCTGAAAAAAATCCTGTTCAACAGCAAAAAGTAATCGCAAAGAAAATAAGAGAACAGAAAAGAGCAGATAGAAAAGAAGCACGGAAAGCCAGAAGGGAGAAAAATTAGGCAACATTTTTTACAATACGATTATAAATGTATATTGCTATGAAAACAAGTCCCTTCGTTCAATGCCTGATACAAAATCAAACAGATATAAGCTTTTAAAATGGATTGCCGCAATACTTCTGATTATCCTTATCCTACTTGCAGGATTAGCCTGGTTTTTAAATGTCAAATCGCAACCGATGCTTTCCAGCCGCATCAAAACCCTTTTATATAAATCGACGGATAGCCTTTATACCATTAGTTTTTCTAAAGTTACCACCAATATTTTAACTGGTAGTGCTACCCTTTACAATGTAAAAATTACGCCCGATACCAACCGTTTCAACCAACTGATCACTTTAAAAAGAGCGCCAAACAATCTTTACACCGTTACGCTCAAAAAACTTCAGGTTAAACATTTTCATCCTATTACGCTTTACAGGCATCAGAAACTCCAACTCGAAGAGGTGATTTTCGACAAACCCGAGGTTAGTATGATGAACCGTCAATTTGAATTTAATGAGAACCGGCCGCCCAGACCTATAAAATCTCCTTATGCGATGATTTCGCAAAACTTAAAGGAGTTCCGTATCGATAACATTCTTTTCAGAGATGCAAGCTTTAAATACGTTAATAAGAATATACCAAATTCAGTACCTTTTATTATTGATGATTTGAATATCACGCTTAAGGATTTGTTGGTCGATTCAACCTCCACGGAAGATCCCGATCGCTTTTACCTGCTAAAGGATGTAATCATCAACCTAAAAGATTATACTTATCCCACTCCTGATCGGATGTATGATATCAAACTGAACCAACTTGATTTCAAAGCATCTACTGGAAGTTTAAGGATAAATAAATTTGAGGTTAAACCGCTTCATGATGAAATGAAATTTGCGAAAGTTGCAGGTTATTCTAAAGATCGGTTTCATGTAGAAATGAGCAATATTTCAATCAAAGGAATCGACTTACCGGTATACATTAGTAAACAAGAATTCAGAGCCAAGGAAATGAATATAGCAAATGGTTTTGTTTCCGTTTTTAACGATAATAGCATGGGCAGCAACCGAAACCCGGCAGATAGTGTTCAAAAACGAGTAGGAAGGTTTCCTCATCAACTGTTGCAATCAATGGGCGTCCCTGTACTTGTTCAAAAAATCAACTTAAAAGATGTTGATGTAAGTTATGCCATTTATAATGCAGAGAGCCAACAGCGGGGTAAAATTTCTTTCGAGAAAACAGCGGGAACTTTCAAAAATGTAACTAATCTCGATAGAATAAAAGCGATAAACCCGAACATGGAAGTGAAGATCAAAACTTATCTGCTCGGCCAGGGAGAACTCGATTTGGATTTCAACTTCGATCTGATTGCCAAAAATGGGGCTTTTACATATAAAGGGGAACTACAGACCTTTAATGCCAGAGTTTTAAACCAGATTACAAAACCTTTAGGACTTGTGCGCATCAACAGAGGAATTGTAGATAAGCTTAACTTTAATTTTAAAGCGAATAATGATGGCGCAAAGGGCAATGTTAATTTCTACTACTATGATTTGTCAGTAGCGCTAATGAAAAATGATCCTTCTAAAGATCATTTGGTTACCCGTGGGTTACTTTCTATTTTAGCCAATGCGTTGGTTATCAACTCAGAAAACCCGGATAGGAATGGAAAATTTACCGCGGCAAAAGTAGATTATGAGAGGGTAGAAAACACTTCATTTTTTAACATGATTTGGAAAAGCCTTTTTTTAGGCATTAAAAACAGCGTTGGAATTACCGAAGAAAAGCAACAGGAAATTAAGAAACACATCAAGAATTTTAACGAGATGCGAGAAAATCATCGCATTAGAAAACAAAAAAGGTTACAACGAAGGCAACAAAGGGAAAAGGAAGCCGCTAAAAAGGAAAAGCGCTAAATAGAAAAATGTCGAACGTTTTTATATCTTTAAATATCTAAACCCAAAAAACTAAATCATGATTATCGCAATTATTCTCGTTATCTTAATCATTATAGGCATTTTCTTTTACAACTCACTAATCGGTAAAAAGAATCAGGTTACTAATGCTTTTTCTGCAATCGATGTAATGCTCAAAAAACGGTTCGACCTGATTCCCAACTTAGTAGAGGTAGTAAAGCAATACACCAATTACGAGTCAGAAACCCTTTCGAAAATTGTAGAACTTAGAACTCGGGCTGCTGCCGGTAATATAAGCGATGCTGAAAAGGCACAAATTGACAGTCAGCTGAGCACAAGCGTTAAGGGATTGATGGTTAATGTAGAAAATTATCCTGATCTGAAGGCCAATACCAACTTCATAAATCTTCAAAGTACCTGGACGGAAAGTGAAGAACAAATTGCGGCTGCCAGAAGATCTTATAATTCTGCTGTTACCGATTACAACAATTCTATAATGATGTTTCCAGGAAGTTTATTTGCCGGGATGCTAAACTTTCATCCCGTTCCTGTGCTTGAAACTGCCGTGGAAGAACGAAAAAATATCAGCGCAAAAGATCTATTCAACAATTAATGCAATTTTCTAGTTTAGCAGGAAATGTAGCCCTTCAAAACATTTTGGCTACCATGGAAGTGGAGCGCAAGAAAATTGCTTCCACCCAAAAAAAAGGCTATTACTTTATTGGAGGCGGCATTTTATTAGGCATAATCGGTTCGGTTTTAGGCTTTCCTATGCCTTCAATAATAGCGGGTTTGGCTCCCATTATTTACGGTGGAATTGTGCTTTTTAAAATTAATGATGAATTACAGGCTTATAAACATGCCTATAAACGTGATGTAATTGGTGAAGCACTTCGGTTTCTAGATTCGAGCCTGACTATTGCTCCACAAAATGGAATTGTAGCACATGAGTTTATCCATTCTCAGCTTTTTACAACTGAACCCGATCGATACAAAACTGAAGATTTAGTAAGTGGAAGAGCGGAAAAAACTGCCTTTTATTTTGCAGAAGTTCATGCTGAATATAAAACCGTTACCCAAACCAAAAACGGAACAAAAACAGAATGGCATGATATCTTTAAAGGAATCATCTTTGTAGCCGATTTTAATAAAAATTTTAATGGCTCAACCATCGTTCGGCCTAAAGATTTTGGTAGTGCAATCGGTGCCTGGTTTTCTACAAATTTATTTTCTTTTAGTGATCAGGATGTGATCAAACTCGAAAACGTAGACTTTGATAAGGCATTTATTACGTATGGCACAGATCAGGTTGAATCTCGTTATTTGTTAACACCAGCGATGATGGAACGCATTTTAAAACTAAATAGTAACTCCAAATACTCCATTTCGCTGTCGTTTATTCAATCTAGAATGTACATCGGTTTTCCTTTGGATCGAAACTATTTTGAGGCGCCCATCTTTAAATCTCTGCTTAATCCGGATTTATTAAATGATGATATCTCTACGATCAAATTCATGTATGATATTGTAAAAGAGCTGGATTTGAATACGAGAATTTGGGGGAAAAATTAGCTCAAATGTTTTTTTACAATCCCTTCTAAAGCTTCGATATCAAAAGGTTTGGAGAGATAGCTATCTGCACCAGCTTCATCAGCCAAGGCTGAAATATCGTTGTTTGCCGAAAAATAAATTACAGGAATGTGTTTCAAATCAGGATTATTCTTGATGGCCTTTGTTGCCTGTATGCCCCCTAAATCGGGCAGCCAATTATCCATAAAAATAATATCTGGCATGTAAGAGGCCACTTGGCTTTCAATATCATTTGCCGTTTCGGAAGTTTTAATTTCATAGCCCGCATCTTCCAAAATGAAGGTACAGAGATCTAAAATATCTCTGTTATCATCAAACACGAACACTTTTTTTGCATCAGCCATAAGTTATCTCCTAAAGGCAGTTAATTTTAATTATTTAGTTTGTTTATAAACGCAGCCATCTCAAAACTATTCAAAACAAGAGCTGTTTTTATCTCGTTTAAAGCTTGCTGTGGCATATACGGCATTATAGCGGTATCCGGATTTTGGATAATCACTCTTCCACCCCATTTTTCTACTATCTTTAATCCTTCTACCCCATCTGCATTCGATCCTGACAGTAAAATGCACACCAATTCATCTTTGAAAACTTCAGCTGCCGATTGAAAAGTAACGTCAATCGATGGTCGTGAATAGTTCACTTTTTCTGAATAATCTAAAGAAATCGTAATGTCTTCTTCAATTAGCAGATGATAATCGCCAGGCGTAATGTATACGTTTCCTCTCAGAATTGGCTGTTTTTCTTCCGCCTCATTTACAATCAAATGTGTTCTGCTTTTCAATAAATCCGTTAGCAGTGAATCGTTCCCCGATTTTCGGTGTGTGACCAAAATAATAGGAAAACTCAAATTACTTTTTAAATCAGGAAAAATTTCCAATAATACATCCAAACTGCCTGCAGAACCACCAATAACCAAAGCACCACACTTTCTCTCTGCTATAATTTGCGCCATATTTTTTCCAATTTAACGCGTTTATACTCTTTTGCCTTGGGCCAAAAATCTAAACTTTCTTTACTGCCCAAAGCCAAATATCCCAGCTTTTCTAAACTGTTATCAAAAAGTTGAAACACTTTATGCTGCAATTCTTTATCAAAATAAATGAGTACGTTTCTACATAAAATAAGCTGAAACTCATTAAACGAATGATCAGAAACCAGATTATGTGTACTAAAAATCATTTTACTGCTTAAAGATTCATCAAACTTTGCCAAAGAATAATTAGCGGTATAGTACGAAGAAAAATCCTTGGTGCCATCAGAGGCCACATAATTCTCTGAATAACCCTTCAAATAATTCAAAGGAAACATTCCTTTTTTGGCCTTTTCCAAAACTGAGGGATTGATATCGGTAGCATAGATCAGCGATTTTTGCAACAAATTTAATTCTTTCAGCAGAATTGCCAGTGAATAGGCTTCTTCGCCTGTAGAACAGCCCGCTACCCAGATTCTAATAAACGGATACGTGCCTAAAACAGGTAACACATCATGTCTCAGCGATCTGTAAAAGCCGGGATCACGGAACATTTCAGTAACATTTACCGTAATTTCCTCTAAAAATCGTTTGAAATATTGCTTATCACTTTTAACGGCATACCTAAACTCGGCGAAGCTTACAAAATTATCAAGGGTATACAACCTGGTTATTCTCCGCTTGATTGATGCATGGGAATACTCCAAAAAATCGTAGCCATGAACTTCCAATACATCGCTTAACAATGCATCAATTTGTTCATTATCTATCGCCTCGGTGATCACTTATTGTGTTACTTTTTCTATTTGAGTTAATAATTCGTCTACGTTTATAGGTTTAGATACATAGCCAGCTGCACCGGCAGCGAGGCACCGTTCTTTGTCGCCTACCATTGCCTGTGCAGTAACCGCTAACACGGGTATGTTTTGCATTTTCTCTGATTTTTTGATCACAGATATGGCCTGATAACCATCCATTTCTGGCATCATCATGTCCATTAATACCACAGCTACGTTTTCATTTTCTTCCATAATGGAAAAACCTTCCTGGGCACTTGTGGCAGACAAACAATCGAAACCTTTGGCCTTTAAAACAGCTTTTAAAGCGAAAATGTTTCTATTATCATCATCAATAATGAGAATTAATTTCTGAGGCATATTTATTAAAAAGGTTTAAGCTTTGTGATGATTTTCGTATAACCAAACTCGTAAAAGAGATACCAACTGATCCATATCTACAGGTTTGCTTATATAATCTGAAGCGCCTGCAGCTATACATTTTTCTCTATCGCCCATCATGGCTTTTGCTGTAACCGCTAAAATTGGCAGATTACGGTATTTTATATCTTGCCGAATGGCCGTTGTAGTTTCGTAACCGTCTAACTCGGGCATCATCATATCCATTAAAACAACATCTACTTTGGGGTTTTCCTGAAGCAACTTTAAGGCTTCCTTACCATCTATCGCCGCTAAAACTTTCATTTGATGTTGTTCCAATACTTTTGTTAAAGAGAAAATGTTCCTTACATCATCATCGGCAACCAACACCGTTTTGTCTTTCAGTACATCCTGAAGTTCGGTAAATGCTTTTGGTGTTTTAGTTTTTTCGCGGCTTTTTTCTTCCACCAAATGCAAAAATAATCCCGCTTCATCTAAAATTCTTTGGTAAGAATGTGCCGTTTTCACCACGATCGAATCGGCATATTGCTTGATCCTGTTTTCTTCACCTTTAGACAAGTTTTTGCCCGTAAAAATGATAATAGGTAAATTTTCTAATCCAGGTGTTTTCTTGACCACTTCCAGTGTATCATAGGCATGTTTATCAGGGATACCCATATCTAAAATTACGCAATTTACATCTGATTTGTGCAAGGCAGAAACACCTTCGCTCACCTGGTTAACAATTTCCGTTTGAATACTAAAATTGCTTAAAAAGTAGCTCAATGCTTTGGCATGTTGTTCATTCTCCTCAACGATTAACACTTTCTTTGGATGTCTGCTTAACGCATGTTCCAATTTAGAAAATATCTCCTGCATATGCTCGAAAGCGAAAGGCTTGTTAATAAAATCGACAGCGCCTTTTAATAAGCTTTCCTTTTTAACCTGCAGCGATGACATAATATGCACTGGAATAGGTCTCGTCGTTGGGTCGGATTTTAACTCTTCCATCACTTGCCAACCATCTTTAACTGGCAATTGAATATCCAATAAAATAGCTTGTGGCTTATACGCTTTTGCCATTTCAATTCCAACATCGCCGCGTACGGCCACCAATCCTTTATAGTTTCGCTTGCGGGTAAAATCAAGCAAGGTTTTAGCAAATGGCGTATCATCTTCTACAATTAAAATCACCTTATCGTCAGGCGTAATATTATCCCGATCATCCTCAATTTCCTGAGGAATATTACTTACCGTTAAGTGCTGAATTTTCGGTGCTTCCGGCAAAACAGTAACAGGTTTTTTCCACGGATCTTTTAAATCTTCAAAACCCTTGTTCTTATCAATAGGTAAAACCAAAATGAACTCACTTCCTTCATTTTCTTTACTTTTCAATTCAATGTAACCACCCAAAAGCTTAGCCAGTTCGCGACTAATCGATAAACCCAAACCCGTGCCGCCAAACTTACGTCGGGTAGAACCATCGGCTTGCTGAAAGGCTTCGAACACCATGCCCTGCTTTTCAGGCGCTATGCCCACACCGGTATCTTTAACTTTGAAAATAAGTGCGTTTAAATGTTCGTCTTTTTCGATATTAAATTTAACCGAACCTATTGAGGTAAACTTTATGGCGTTTGACAATAAATTCTTTAAAATCTGCTCCAAACGCATTTTATCGGTATTGAAAAATTCGGGTAGATTGCTAGCCTTTTCAATAACAAGTTCTAAAGCTTTATCTTTCGCTAGTGGATTAAAGAGTGATTGCATGTTCTGTGCAATCTCCTCAATCTTCACATTTGAACGGTCGAGCTCCATTTTTCCGGCCTCGATTTTTGAAAGATCTAAAATTTCATCTATCAAACTCAATAAACCTTGCCCTGAGCTTTGGATTACAGAAGCATATTCCTGATGTTCTTTGTCCATCGCATCATTTTCTGCCATTAATCTTGACAATAATAAAATGGAATTTAATGGCGTCCGCAGCTCATGAGACATATTTGCCAAAAACTCCGATTTATATCTTGTGCTCAGTTCTAAAGCCTCGGCCTTTTGCTGGATTTCTGCATTCCTCTCTTCAATCAGTTCATTCTTCTCTTCCAGCAAACTGCTTCGTTCTTCTAATTCCTGGTTGCTTTGAAGCAATTCTTCTTGCTGTACCCTAAGTTCTTCTTCTGATGCCTGAAGCTTCTGTGCCTGTGCTTCCAATTCAGCATTCATACCTTCCAACTCTCCATGCTGAACTTGTAACTCTTCAGATTGAGCCTGAGTTTCTTCTAATAATTGCTGTAGTTTTTGCCTGTTTTGAGCACCCAACAATGCTGTACCAATATCAGAAAGTACTGAATTTAGAAATTGCAGTTGTAAATTGCTAAATGCTGTAATGGTACCCAGCTCTAACCCACCTATTGAAATTCCGTTTCTAACAATAGGCAAAACCAACAATTGGGCGGGTTTAATATTTCCTGTGGCGTGTGTAATGGTTAATTCACTTTGTGGTACATCTTCCAACAAAATGCTTTTGCCCGATTTTACAGCTTGTCCGATCAACCCTTGTCCAAGCTCTAAAACTTCAACGAGGTTTTGTCCTTCTAACGCATATTTTCCCTTTAAATGAAGATAACCATCATCTTTAAATAAATAAATTGCACCGATTTGGCTTTTGGTATAAGAAGCCAATAGCTCAATAATATCATCAGCCAAATGGAAAACATCCTTTTCACCAACCATTTTGACATTTAGGTTAGCAACGCCAGTTTGCAGCCATTCGTTTTCTGCCAATGTATCGAACGATTTTTTCAGCGATGAAGACATCGTATTGAGCGATTCGGAGAGTTCTCCGATATCATCCTGACTTTGGCTATCAAGCTTAACGCCATAATTGCCATTTGATATTTGAGAAGCAATTTCTTTGATAGCTGCAATACGTTTCTCCATCTCGTATTTTTTGCTTTCGATTTCCTCTTGCAACTTCACCCGCTCATCAAAATCAACTGATACTTTTCTATAGAAAAATAAGGTGATTAAAATGGCCAAAGCGGCGGCTATCAAAATCAAAATAGGAGTGTAAGAAGTGAGTTTATTGAGCTCTACAGTGCGTTCCTCTAGTAATCTGCGTTCTTCTTTAACCATGGCGTTCACAGTTTCCCGTGCCTCATCCATGTAAACTTTTCCTTGAAACAAAACTGTAGGATCTACCGCTCCACCAAGTCCTTTAATTTCAATGGTAGATTTAATAATCCCCATTCTTTTGGTTAAAATATTGCGAAGTCCGGCAACATTTTTCTGCTGTACAGGGTTATCTTCGGTTGCGCTTTCTACCTTTTTAAGTATCGCCGCTGCAGAATCGCTGGCACCATAATAAGGTGTTAAAAAAACCTTGTTCCCGGTAAGTAAATATCCTCTTTGCCCGGTTTCAGCATCTTTTAAGTAAGAAATAATATTTTCAGCATCCAATATCACCTGATCACTATGCTTCACCAACTCGGTGCTTTTTATCAGGTTGCTAATGCTTACATATGAAGCCAAAGAACTGATAAAAAGAATAATAAGCGACAAGCCAAGACCTAAACGTAAATTATTTTTAAGGGTAGTTTTCATTCTATAATTTGGAGATGATTAGATTTGATTTTGCAGAATTTCTTCTTCAGTTATTGGAATAATGAAATAGAATTCAGAGCCCTCATCTGGCACACTATTTACCCCAATAGTACCACCATGGCGCTTAATGATTTCTGCACAAATGTACAAGCCAATACCTAAGCCGTTAAAACGATGGCTATTTTCTTCAACTCGATAAAATTTATCAAAAATCTTTTCTTGTTGCTCGCTGGAGATTCCTATTCCAAAATCTTTAACTGCCAGGTAAAGCTTCCCATCTCTAATATTAATGGTTACGTTTACCTGGTTAGTGCCTGGCGCATATTTAATGGCGTTGGTTATAAAATTGATAACCACCTGTTCCAACCGCATTTCATCGCCAAAAATATTCTCGCTGGTTTGGCCAAGCTTGGTAATTTTAAAATCAGGATTAG
Source organism: Pedobacter sp. AC163 (assembly GCF_979258665.1). Taxonomy (NCBI): domain Bacteria; kingdom Pseudomonadati; phylum Bacteroidota; class Sphingobacteriia; order Sphingobacteriales; family Sphingobacteriaceae; genus Pedobacter; species Pedobacter sp. AC163. The sequence goes on from NZ_OZ409872.1 coordinate 3,013,213, forward strand.
ATTGTTGCAACATTTCAATGGCATTGTTAACCATATTATCGGCACAGAAGCTTTGCATGTTAAACTTCATTTTGCCACTTTCAATCTTCGAAATATCTAATAAATCAACAATCAATTCGTTTAGCTTTTCGAGCTGAACACTGGCTTTTTCCAAATGGTTTTGAGCCATTTCTTTGTTATCTTTATTCAAGCTCCGTTGCAAAAGTTGTATATAACCTTTAACGCTGGTGAGCGGGGTTTTTAACTCATGGCTGGCAATACTGATAAATTCGTCCTTTTTCTGTTCAGCTTGCTTTCTAAATTCTATCTCTTTCAATAATTCTTCCTGAACCTCGTTTAGCTTTCTGCTTTGCTCATAAATGCGGTAAAAAGTTTTTATCTTAAGTAAAAGAATATTGATATCAACCGGCTTGATGATGTAATCTAATCCTCCGCTTAAATATCCCTTAGTTATGAATTTAAGTTCGGTGTTTACTGCCGATAAGAAAATGATTGCGGTATCTTTTGCCTTGCTAAACCCCGAAATGGCTTCGGCGACTTCAAAACCATCCATATCTGGCATTTGAACATCCAGAATGATGAGCACATAATTGTTTTTTAAAACCTTTTTTAATGCTTCTTCTCCAGATGACGCCGTGTCTACCTCAAAATTATGAGCTTGTAGTACTTTCTGTAACGAAATGAGGTTTTCTGGTCTGTCATCAACTATAAGGATCATCTTTATTAAAACAAATAGGAAGCTAGGATAATTATGTTTGGTTCGGAGACAACATCTCCTTAACTAGGTACAAACAGCAAAGTTTTAAAAAGGTTTTGGGTTTTGAAATTTTTTTTTCGAAAACTTTTTGAAGTACTATAATTAACGCTTAGTCCTGCTCTCCATTTCAAGTCCTGGTTGAAAAAACCGGGTGCTTTTTATTACGATCAGGTTTAGGTGGCCAATAATTTAACTATTAAAGTTTCCTTTGCCAATAGCCTTAGAGCTGACTAAAAGTATCGCCTTGCTTAAAATCGCCTGTTTCGAAACCTTTTTTAAACCAGAACATACGTTGTTGTGAAGTACCATGAGTAAAAGAATCTGGCTGAACATCTCCAGTGGCTTGCTTCTGTAACTTATCGTCGCCGATAGCATTTGCTGCTGTAAGCGCTTCTTCAATATCACCTTCTTCCAGCTTAAAATCTTTAAGATTTTGAGCATGATGTGCCCACAATCCAGCAAAGAAATCGGCCTGTAGTTCTAATTTTACTGATAAACGGTTATATTCTTTTTCACTAACCTGACCGCGGGCTTCATCAAGCTTTGCAGAAATGCCCAACAAATTTTGAACGTGATGGCCCACCTCATGTGCAATTACATATGCTTGAGCGAAATCGCCTGCCGCACCGAAACGGTTTTTTAAATCATCATAAAATGATAAATCGATATACACTTTCTGATCACCAGGACAGTAAAACGGACCTACGTTCGAACTTGCATTTCCACATGCAGTTTGCACACCCTCTCTAAACAACCTCAGTTTTGGATATTCGTATTGTTTGCCCATGGCCTGAAATTCTTTATCCCATACCTGCTCGGTAGATTCTAAAACACCAGAAACAAAAACCGCCTGTGGATCATTTGCCGGAACGCCTTGCTTAACTTCTTCTGTACCTTGTGAAGTTGGAAGCTGGCTCACTACACCGCTTAAGTCCTTCCCGAAAATTAAACCGAGTATAACCACAACGATACCGATACCTCCGCCAAGAATGGTTTTACCACCACCTCCGCTTCTACCATCTTCCATGTTGCTGCTACCTTTTCCGAACCACTGCATATTTTTAAATTTTTTGATTTAATGAATAACCGTAAACCGTAGTTAATTGTTATACTAAAGTAGAAATTATTTTCCTGATTTATTCTTTTAGGTTTTGATGGAATAAAAAAGCCAGAAATTTCTTCCTGGCTTACACATCGTATCTTTTAATCTAGTTACTAAACACAGCAATTGCTTTTGCAATTCTGGCCTTAGTTTCTTCTACACCTAACAATACAGCAATATCAAAAACACCAGGCCCAAATTTACCACCAACCAACATCACACGGAATGGCAACATCAGTTCGCCAGGCTTAAAACCTTTTTCTTCAGCCAATGCTTTAAAAGCTGCTTCTTCACTAGCAGCATCAGTTAAAGCCAATTTTTCTGCAAAAGCATTAAAGAATTCGGCCTTTTCTGGAGTCCATTTTGGTTTAACTGCTTGCTCATCGTATTGGCTAGGGGAGGCAAAAAAGTATCCGCTTTGCGCCACAAAATCAGGCAAAAGTGTACAACGATCTTTAATTAAATCGATAATCGTATTTAGAAAAAAATCATCTGCAACTTCAATACCCGCTTTTTGTAGTTCTGCTTTAATGGGCAACTGTAAACTGGTAACCGGCGACTGCTTAATCCATTCATGATTGTACCATTTGGCCTTTTCGAAATCGAACTTCGCTCCTGCTTTACTTATTCTCTCTATCGAGAACTTTTCCTCCAATTCTTTTAACGAGAAAAGTTCCTGATCTGTGCCATCATTCCAGCCTAATAAAGCCAGCATATTAACGAAAGCCTCAGGCAGGAAGCCCATCTCTTTAAAACCTTTGGTAACATCGCCAGTTTTAGGATCCGTCCAGTTCATCGCATACACCGGGAAACCTAAACGGTCGCCGTCGCGTTTGCTTAATTTTCCATGTCCATCTGGCTTAAGGATTAAAGGTAAATGGGCCCATGCTGGCATATCAGCTTCCCAACCTAAATATTTCCACAGCAAAATATGAATTGGTGCCGATGGCAACCATTCTTCGCCTCGGAAAGCATGAGAAATTTCCATCGCCTTATCATCTACAACAACTGCCAAATGATACGTCGGCATGCCATCTGCTTTTAATAATACTTTATCATCAACCAATGAAGTTTCAAAACTTACATCGCCACGAATTAAATCATTAAAATGAACAATTTCATCTTCAGGCACTTTTAGTCTGATCACGTGAGGCGTTTTTGAAGCCAATAGATCTTCAACCTCACTAATGGTTAAGGTTAATGAATTGCGCATTTGCATCCGGGTAGCCTGGCCGTATTGAAAGTTTGGAAGTTCTTTCCTTTTCGCATCCAGTTCTTCAGGAGTATCAAAGGCGTAATAGGCATAGCCATCGCTAATCAATTGTTCGGCAAACTTCCTATAGCTTGGTTTGCGCTCACTCTGGCGGTAAGGCCCGTAAACTCCAGGATTCTGTGGACTTTCATCTGGGGCAATGCCACACCAGTTCAAACAATCTACAATATACTGTTCTGCACCTTCTACAAAACGATTTTGATCGGTATCTTCTACCCGAAGTACGAAGGTTCCATTATTCTTTTTTGCGAACAAATAATTAAACAACGCCGTACGTACACCGCCTAAATGCAGTCCTCCGGTTGGGCTTGGGGCAAATCTTACTCTAACTTTCTTATCCATAATTGGCTTGTTGAGCGGTTGGCGTTAAGCGATTAGCGGTTCAAACGCCTATCGCTATGCGCAAAACGCAAGACGGTACAAAGATATAGTTTTTATGATTTTTTCGTTTTGTTATTGTAATTTGCCCATCTAAAGCATGAACCCTTATCAAAAGAAACGCCGCTGGAAGTTTTTCCTCCTCATATTTGCCATTCTAATTGGCATTGCTTCAGTGTTTTATACGGATTCTTTTGTGAAAAAAATGGAACGTGAGGAAGCGGCACAGTTTCAGCTTTGGGTGAAGATTACAGAAAGATCGATGCTTTTGTATGATAATGACAACTTCACTAGTGTTGTAGAAGATGTTAGGGAAAACACTAAAATGCCTGTTATTGTAGTGAATGATGATGGCACAATCCTTTCTTCGAGTGGGTTAGATAGCACCAAAACCTGGTACCCCGACAATGAAAAATTGGTTTACGATAGCCTTTATTTTGTACGTGAACTCTCTACAATGAAAAAGCAACATCGCCCTGTGGTGATGAATATTATGGGGCAGGAAAAACTTGCCTACTACAAAGATTCGTTTATCCTTACCCAACTTCGATATTTTCCGTACATCCAAATGGGTGTAATTTTTCTTTTTCTGTTAACCGCTTACACCGCCTTTAGTTCTGCCCGAAAAGATGAACAAGATCATGTTTGGGTGGGTTTGGCCAAAGAAACAGCGCATCAACTCGGTACCCCCATATCTTCGCTCATGGCCTGGGTCGAGCTGATGAAATCTAAATTTGACGCGGAAGACGACCCGCTCATTGCCGAGATGGAAAACGATATCAAACGATTGGAAATTATTACCGATCGTTTCTCTAAAATTGGATCGAAACCGATACTAGAAGACCATACCGTTTACATTGTAATCAGCGATTTTATTAGGTATTTCAAAGTCAGAACATCAGATAAAGTGAAATTTAGCATTACCGGCGATGAACAGGTAAGAGCCTTATTGAATGTGCCACTGTTTGATTGGGTGATTGAAAACCTCTTGAAAAATGCAGCTAATGCCATTGAAAATGAAGGATCGATTTCAGTAAATATAATTGAGAACCTGGCAAAAGAACAAGTTTTTATCGATGTTACAGATAGTGGAAAAGGCATCCCACGTTCGAAATTTGATGCCGTTTTCCAACCGGGTTATACTACTCGTAAACGTGGCTGGGGACTTGGTTTATCACTTACTAAAAGGATTGTTGAGAATTACCATAGCGGCGAAATTTTCGTAAAAGAATCTGAGCTAGGCAAAGGAACAACCTTCAGAATTATTTTAAAAAGCAGCTTAAGATATGAACCGACCACAACCTAACGAATACCCTGCCTGGGGCGAAACCTATATCAGCAAAGTGAATGGCGATATTATTGACGTTTTAGAAGAACAGGTTTTCACCATACCAGCTTTGTTCGAAAGAAATAAAAACAAGGAAAATTACGCTTACGCCGATGGCAAGTGGACGGTAAAAGAAATGCTTGGTCATATTATAGATTGCGAAAGGATTTTTGCTTACCGGATGACCGCTTTCGCCAGAAATGAACCGCAGCAATTACCGGGTTTTGACGAAGATGAATACGTAGCAAATGCCCGCTTCGATGAACGCAACTATGAAGACATGATCGAAGAGTTTTCTGCTTTAAGAAAAGCGAATCTTTACTTTTTCAAAAGCTTAAACGATACCGAATTGAACAGAAAGGGAATAGCCTCCAACAGAGAAATTAGTGTAAAATCGATCTTATTTATAGCTGCCGGTCATATTATTCATCATGTTGGAGTTTTAGCAGAACGTTATGAAGTGGTTTAAAGATTTTACCGTTGAGGAACTGAATGGCCGACCAAAAAACCATATTGGTGCATTGTTGGGTATCGAATTTACCAAAATAGGTGATGATTTTATTGAGGGCACGATGCCTGTTGATAAACGCACACATCAGCCTGCAGGAATTTTACATGGTGGAGCATCGGTTGTTTTGGCCGAAACATTAGGGAGCATTGCATCTTTCATGCTTATTGATCCTGAAAAGTACGTTGCCGTGGGGTTGGAAGTAAACGCAAATCACTTGCGCCCTGTTAAAAGCGGTTTGGTTAAAGGTATTTGTACACCCATACACATCGGTGCCAAAACCCACATCTGGGATATTAAACTTTTTAACGATCGCGGTAAAATGAGCTGTATCAGCAGACTCACTGTTGCGGTAATAAATAAACCAACTTAGTTAATCAGTTTTCTGTAAATAAACACTTGGAAACAGGTTTCAGCAGCTTCGATTTATGCAGTTTGCTATAAATAGATTTGTAGTAATTCCTCGGAAATTATTGCAAGAAAAATCAGCGAAAATCCGTGTAATCTGCGGGAGAAAAAAATATGGCTTAAGATATTGCTGCAAAAAAAAAGCTCCCGCTGATCTCACAGATTCACGCAGAACAAAATCTGCAAAAGTCAGCGTATCTGCGGGAGAAAAACTTTTAGCAATAAATTACTTCGTAGCTTCCTGATCTAACCATTTCTTCTCAATAACGTATGAAATGATTAAACCTAAGCCGCCGAAGATTCCGATGCAACCAAAATAAACGGCTACCGACTGGCTGATTTCAGCGTTTGTCATATCGCTGCCGAAAACACCTCTAACGGTGAACAAAGCAACTAATAATCCTACACCTAAACCCATAAAAAGCAAACCAAATTTTAAACTCAAAAATGGTTTTGGGGTGGCTCGTTGTACGCCTGGATCGATTCCTCTTTCGATCATGGCCATTTTTTCTTTGTTTGATAAATAGCGGATTCCGAATATCATCGCGAATGCGCCTAAAAAAAGTGAAATTGGAACTAATATACCTAGCATGGTGTTGTATTTTAAATGTTAATAATTTATTTATCTCTTTCTGAACCGTGTTCTGTGTATTATGACTACATAAATTTTAGTCAGGTTACAGGCTTGCTCAAAAAAAATTATAGCTTTATTTAATTACTTCACGATTTGCAAGAGAAATTAAAAAATATCGAGTTATTTGGTGCATTGGGTGATGATGCTTTATCCTTGCTGGCTAATCATTTCAGGGTAGTCAATTATAAAAAAGGCACTATTTTAATCCATGCAGAAAAAGTTGAACCTTATTTTTACATTTTAGAAACTGGAATTGCCAGAGCATATTCTGATGGGGAAAACCAACAAATTACTTTCTGGTTTGGGCAAGCTGGCGATGTGTTGCTTTCTTACAATAGTTACATCAACAATAAACCTGGCTATGAAAATATCGAACTTTTAGAGGATTCGGTTTTATATCAAATTCATCTCCGCGATTTATTTGAGCTTTATAACCAACATTTAGCGCTTGCTAATTGGGGTAGAAAAATTGCTGAAATGGAATTAATTGCTACTGAGAAAAGATTAATCGATCGGTCGTTTAAGGATGCCACAGAAAGATATCGTGATTTTATTGTTCAATCTCCCGATCTGATTAAAAGAGTAGCCTTGAAACATATTGCTTCTTATTTAGGCGTAACACAAGTTACTTTAAGCAGAATTAGAGCAGCCTGCAAATAAATCTATTTTTTAACATTTGTAAAATGTGGGCGAAGCAAGGTATTGTACTTTTGCCGAAACAATCATTACGTTATGAACTGGATCATTTTAATTATTGCCGGCCTTTTCGAAGTTGGCTTCACTACCTGCTTAAAGCTTTCTAATAATTTTTCGAATATTAAATGGAGTATCGCTTTCTTCGTTTGTATTACTTTAAGTTTTGTTTTACTTAATAAAGCCACTCAAACGCTACCTATGGGTACGGCGTATGCGGTTTGGACCGGAATTGGAGCAGTTGGAACGGTAATTATCGGTATCGCGTATTTTAACGAGCCCGCTACTTTTTGGCGCATATTTTTCATTTGCACACTAATCGGATCTATTGCAGGCTTAAAGTTTTTTGCATCGCATTAAATGGGTTACGGGTTACCTGAGTTACCGGGCTGGGTGGTTATGAGTTCAAAGTTGAATGTTAAAAGTTACAAGGCTGGGTACATAGTTGGGTGGTTATGCGTTGAGCGTTGCATGTTAAAAGTTATACGGCTGGATGCAAAGACTTTTATAAGCAATAACCTTTGCGCCCAAACTTGCAACCCACAACTTATAACTGGCAACTGATAACCGGTAACTGATAACTTTTTCTGCAACCCTGTAACCTCCTTACTTTGTATGTAGTCTTACATTCAAATATGGAGCAAACACTTACAGATTTGGTGCTGATTCAAAATGTGTTGAACGGAGATTCCGCTCAATATGCTTTGTTGGTCAAACGGCACCAACGATTTGTGTTTACGCTTGCTTTACGATTTGCAAAAAACAGGGAAGATGCAGAAGAAATTGCCCAAGATTGTTTTATTAAAGCCTATAAAGCACTTGGAACCTTTAAGCAAACGGCAAAATTTAGCACCTGGCTGTACACTATTACTTATACCACAGCCATGACTTTCTTGCGCAAAAAGCGATTGGATACTTCATCTATTAACGATGAAGAAACCTTTCTGCAATTGGAAAACCATATCTCAAGCTTCAATGCAAATGGATATGAAAAGCAAGACAGTCATAAATTTTTGAACCAGGCCATACAGTTGCTGCTGCCGGATGATGCTGCGATTATAACGATGTTTTACCAGGGAGAACAAAGTTTGGAGGAAATTGGCGAAGCTTTAAATATGGAGGCCAATACAATCAAAGTGAAATTGCATCGGGCGAGGCAAAGGCTTAAAGAAAAATTACAATATTTGTTACATGATGAAGTAAAGGAGTTACTATGAACACAATAGAACAACAGCTTTGGGATTACATTGATGGGAATTTGGATGCTACCGAAGCCAAATCCCTCGAAGAAAAGATTAGTAAAAATGTCAAAATTAAACTTCAGTATGAGGAATTATTAAGTTTGAATATAGCTTTCGGTAAAATTGAGTTGGACGAACCTTCCATGTCGTTTACCAGAAACGTGATGGAAAGTGTATCCATAGCGCCGGCACCAGTTGCTTTAAAAACGAAAGTAAACGCCCGTATTATTTATGGCATCGGTGGGTTTTTTATCCTTTCATTGGTAGCACTTTTTGGCTACGCCCTTTTTAACCTAGACTTTAAAACTACTGACTTCGACTTGCAATTAAATGCTGATTTTAACTGGGAGAAGTACATTAGTCAAACAGTACTATATAGTTTTCTCTTTGCTGATTTAGTTATCGGGTTGGTGTTTGTGGATTATTTGTTGAGGAAAAAGATGACTCATAAATAATTTCTGCTTCGCAGAAATCGAATGTTTTAAGCAGCAATATGCTGGCTGGATCTGTAGAAACCTGCGAGAGCTCCGTTACGCTAATCTTTTCAAAATCTTTAATCCTTCGGGCCATTCGCCAAAGCCAGAAACCGCGTTGATATGACCAGCTTCTCCGATATTGATAAATTCGCTTCCCCAATGCGCCGCAAAAAACTGAGCCCTTTCCAAGCTTACCCATTCGTCATTTGAACTGGCCACCACAATGGTTTTGAAATTTATTTTATCTAAAGGAACATAATCAAAACCCACCGTTGGAAAATTGTAGCGTGGTGCCTCAAGATCGCTCGGCCCAACCAGCAAAGCTCCTTTAATTACTTTTTTATATTCCTTAGACCAATTGGCAATGGCGGTACAACCAAGACTATGACCAATTAAAACCACTGTAGATACATCGTATTCTGATAGAGTCGATTCAATTTTTTCAATCCAGTCTTTCGAAGCCGGCGCATCCCATTCTTCCTGGTTAATCCGACAAAAGTTACTGCCCGAATTTTCGAAGTGTGTTTGCCAGTGATCAGGGCCAGAATTGCCCAAACCGGGGATAATAAAGTAATTCGTCATTATGGATATTAGTCAGAAAGAAATCCTAAATTTTCAAAATAAAAAAAGCCCCGATTTATGCAATCAGGGCTTCATTGTAAATATGATAGTTAATTAAATTACTTTCACATTAACGGCATTTAAGCCTTTTTTACCGTTAGCAACTTCGTACTGTACTTTGTCGTTTTCACGGATTTCGTCGATAAGACCTGTTGAATGAACAAAAATTTCGCTATCGCCATTCGCAGGTACGATAAAGCCAAAACCTTTAGTTACATTGAAGAATTTTACTGTGCCTTCTTGCATTGTATTAAATATTAAAATTAAGTCTGCAAGGTAAGTTTTAATTTTTAAAATCAAAATAAATTTTAACATTTTTTTAACGTTAAAATTTTGTAAACAGCAGATTACTAAGGCTTTTTAATTGCCTTCCCAACAATCATCACCGTAATTTCGCTATTATGCGGAATTCCAAGCGTTGTTCCCGGAGCCACATCAAACAGATTTCTGATGTAGATATCTGCCACACCTTGCATCATTCTTTTCTTAGGTTCTGCCGCTTCGGGTAGCACGCCGTTTACCGACAAAATTTTTAGGGTTCCGGTATAATCCACCAGTGCCAAACACTCATAAGCAAAATCCTTATAAGCCCGATTGATCTCTATCCGATATCTCGGAAAAATATAATCATAAGCAGAAGTTCTCTTTTGTAATTTATCTACGCTGCTAAACTTTTCTACCGTAACAATTTTACTTTTGGGCAGAAACTGAACTGGCTCTGTCGCTGCGAATGCAGTTGTATCGGTGCGATTTACTTCTGCAGCTCTTTTTTCGATATAAATGGTATCTGCCTTTATAGGCCGTTGCAGAATTTCTGCGGTGGTTTTAAGCTTATTTTTGATGTAATTCTGCGCATAAAAAGTCATGTTTACATCCGATCGAATATCATCAGCGATTACCTTTCCATCTACCTGTACGCGTTGAAACACCAAACTATCTTTACTGATGTGTTTTACTTTGAAAAATTCTTCTGCGAAGTTGTACACATTGCCATGATCGTATTGCAGGTAAAAGTTTTGCATCCGCTGTTTTTGCGGGCTCCAGGCCGACATCGTATCTTCAGAAACTACTTCAATAATCCAGGAAGGTTTTTGCATAAATCCCTGCTCATTAAACGATAACCCGTTACTAAAACGGCGTTTTACTTCCTCATAACGAATTCCCTTTACGGGTGCAAATTCAAAATCCCTCAAGCTGGCATCATTTTTTTTATTTTTATTGCTACAAGCAGAGAGTAACAATATTAAAAAAAAGACTTGTATCGTGTTCTTAATCATGTAAAGGCTAAAATAACTATTTCTTTTTTACTAAAACCACGTTGGCTACCTTACGCTGGCCTTCATGGTCCCACTTCTTATTATCAGTTGGATAATTGATCACACCGCCATCAGGCATTCCAGCTACCCATAAAGTTGTAGAACCTCCACCATCAAAATTGATGGCACTTTTGCAACCCAACCATTTCATTAATTTACCTAACTCGTGCAAACTCATGCCGGCCGATTTTTCGTTACGCCCATCTACTGTTAACAAAATTATTCTTCCGTTCGGTTTAACACCCAAACAGGTCCGTGGGTGGCGCAAACGGGTAAACGAAGTCGTATCTAAAAGCTCATCAACATCATTGTAAGTTAATAACGGCCCGTTGAGCATGATGTTTTGTTCCATTAATTTTGTTTCCCAATCTGCTGTTCCATCCCATTTTTTTATTGAAATTTTCCCGTTATCAATCACAACAGCTGCTTGCTGATGCCTTGCCCTCTTCCCATCTTTATCTAAACGATTGGTGTTGATAATGTTACCGTTTACCTTAACAAAATCTACTGAACCTCCGTTTTTCACATCGAAAAAATTTCCGTTCAATGCTGCAATCGCGGTATCACGAATGCCAAAATTACTGGTGGTAATTAATTCTTTTTCTTCAGCACCTAAAGCAAAAACGGCCTTTCTGCCTGTATTTTTAATTTCTAGAAATGAAATATTTTCATTTGCTGCAAACAGATTTTTTTGATCAAAATGATGGCGAAACAGTCGAACCTGTTTGGTAACACGTGTTTTTTGCCATTTGGTTTTTACAACTGTTATCGAATCGAGATTTTGTGCGTAACTAAAAGATGCAATTGATGTGATCAGGATGAGAGAAAATATTTTTTTAAGCATGGGTTTTGGATTTGCTATAAAATTAAAAAAAACGGAGTAAACCTTAATAGGCTTACTCCGTTTTTAAATTTAGCGAATGGTTTGAATCATTAAGTGCTCAGATGATCGGCTTGAAACCTTTCAACTTTTAACATTTTAAACTCCAACCCTTCTATTTTATTTCTTCGGATCTAAAATATCTTTAATTCTAACCGTAAGATCATCGTAATGCGCTTTTGCAATAGCATCTCCAGCTACTGAGCGGGCTTTTGTTGTAGCCTGTAAGGCTTTCAATTCTGCTCTCACTAAGGGGCGAATATCTGATAAACTCACATTGATTGGCGTTAACCCATAACTTGCAGCAGATTCAACTGGGAAACCTGGCGGAAGTTCCGATTCAGTTGTCATTAAATAGCCTAAACGGTCTACATATGCTCTTTGTAAATTACGTTTAAACGCATCTGGTCTGCCTGCGGCGAAAACAGAAGTTTTAATATCCTTAAATAATTCTGGCAAAGTATAAGCTTTTACAGTGCCATTTTTAGTTTCGTTATCTAATAAACGGGCAATTCGTGGTGCCGCTAAAAGATTAACCAAAGTGTTGGCCTGCACTGCTTTGATTCTATTTAAAAGTGTACCGTTATCGAATTTACTCAATTGATCATTGTTAATTAACCAAAGCGGGGTAGTAAACAACTGCTGATTAAAAAATGAAACGGCTTCTTTTTGTTTTGCTTTTGATAAGTAACTATAAACCGGACCAGTTTGATCATAGGTTTTAAAGTTTTCGCTCATCCCACCTACATTGGTAAGTACGTGGCCCATGTAGCGGTTATATTGACCAACAATTTCAGTATAGATTTCTTTCAAATCGCTGTAGTCTTTACCTTTTTGGTAGGTCCATTTTTCTACGTTTGGAAGAATGCGCTTTAAGTTTGCAATACCATAAGTACTTGCTTTCATCGCATTATCGCCCAAATCTTCACTTTGCAAACGAGGATCCAGCGATGTACCTTGTCGACCATAAAAATAAAGCGGGTTACCAGCATTTTTTAAAGTCCATTGGTTTAAGATTTCCTTTTCCTGCTCGGCAGTTTTGTTTCCAGGAATCCAAGAGTAACCCCATTTAATTGACCATTTATCGTATTCACCAATTTGAGGGTGCATTTTGGTAACACCATCGCCAGGTTGTGCAATGTAATTGAAACGGGCATAATCCATAATAGAAGGTGCTGTTCCATGTTTATCGGTAAACGCTTTGGAACGTAATGAATCTACCGGATAGGCATAGCTAGAACCGAAGTTATGTGGCAAACCTAGTGTATGGCCAATTTCATGTGAAGAAACGAAGCGGATCAGCTCACCCATTTGAGCATCCGTAAATTTTGCTTTACGCACTTCAGGGTTAATGGCTGCCGTTTGAACGAAGTACCAGTTGCGCAATAAATTCATCACGTTGTGATACCAACCAATGTGTGTTTCTAAAATTTGGCCAGTACGCGGATCGCTTACATGCGGCCCATAAGCATTTGCAATATCAGAAGCAAAGTAACGAACTACCGAATAACGGGAGTCTTCTACACTAAACTGCGGATCTTCTTGAGGTGTTGGTGCTTGTTTACCAAAAATGGCGTTTTTGAAACCTGCTGCTTCAAAAGCCACTTGCCAATCGTTAATTCCCTGGATTAAAAATGGAACCCATTTTTTCGGCGTAGCCGGATCGATATAAATGATAATAGGTTTAACAGGCTCCACTAATTCGCCTCTTTTATAAGCTGCGGTATCCTTCGGAACCAAATTCCAACGGTGTATGTAAGCCGTACGTTCTGCCTTTTGGGCATCGGTACCATAGTCAATTTGAGATTGACCAAAGTAGCCCACCCGATTATCCATGATTCTAGCTTTCACAGGCATTTTCGGCAACAATAACATCGAAGTATTAAATTCGAAAGTTACGGCTCCGTTGCTGTTATCAGTTGGAGATTCTGCAGCACGATAAGTTTTTGCGGTTTTAACTTCGATATTTATCGGAAAAGTTTTTATGGTATCGATATAAGAACGAGTGGCATCATAAGTAATCACTTTATAGGCTTTACGGATTTGATCGGTAGCACCGATCGCCATAATATCGCCGTTATAAAAGTCAGTTACATCGATTACGATACCCGTAGTATCTTTATTATAGGCTTTGATTTCGAAGCTTGCAAGAATTTGCGCCAAGTTTGAGTTTTGCACCGACTCGTACATATCACTAGTAGAATCTGCTTTTGTAGCATAACTTGGTACACGGATGTAAACCTGTTTGCCTCTACGTTCCCATTTCCAAACCTGCTCGTTTAATTCTTCACCACCATATTGCTGGTTGCCTACTTTAATACCCACAGGCGCTTTTGCCAATCGCGTAACTACCAGCATTTCACGGTTGATAATGGAATCTGGTATTTCGAAATACCATTTATCATCCACTTTGTGTGTTTTGAATAATCCGTTAGTCGTTCTGGCTTTTGATGTAATCACCTCTGAGTAGGGCTTAATTCCTTCTTTTTTTGGTGCCGCCGCAGCTGCTGCTGCTGGAGTTGCAGGGCTAGTTGTGCCCTTTTTTGGTTTTTTTTGTGCTTGTGCTGTATCAATGCCAGCTAAACCAAGCACCATAATACCAGCTAATGCCAGTACTTTCACTTGTTTCTTCATTTATATGTTTATAAGATCTTTATGATAATAAGAGCCCGAAGTTATAGCGTTGTTACCTGATTAACATTGTGTAACTATAAAATTACTAATAGGTTAAATCCTTTTTTCAAGCCTGACCACTTTAAAGAAAACTTTGCTGTCGCGATAAACCTCTAATATGACTGTTTTATCAGCTTTAGATTTGAACATCTCCGTCAGATCATTTAAAGTATAGGCACTGATAGATTTGAAATTTACGCCAATAATTTCATCGTAAGGGCATAATCCTGCTTTTTCGGCTGGCGATCCTTCATCAATTTCGCCAACAATTACCCGTTTATACTCTGCCTGATCCAGATAAATTACCATGCCCACCATATCATGCTGGAAAGGAACTCTAGCCAGGCTATTTGGTTTCAGGTACATAAACTTATCCTGGTAATTTAGCTGGACATCAAATTTCCGTAGCATTTCGGCGCCTAGGTTTCCATTGCGAAAAGTTAAGTCAATCTTTTTTGAAATGGATTCAAAATCCGGGAAACCCGATACTACGTCATTAAAAATATGTCCCCCCAAATAAAAAGTGCTAATCCTGCCCATATAACCCTTTATTTGTCCGCTCAGGCTCATCCCTAAGTTCGCCTTAATAGTTTTCTCAGGAAGTGGAAAAGCACCTCCGTTTAACATTTCCATTGATAAAGGATGGCTGGCCCCGGTATCCATCAGTAACCGTGTGCTTACTTTCCCCTTATCAGGAATGTCTACCTGAACATCCACATAAGGCTTTAAGTTTTCAATAACTATCGGCACCTTGGTTCCTCGATATTTTATCCTCCTGCTTACATCGCTAAATATGATTCGATTCTCGCTGTAGCGAATATCAACAATAAAACTATTGAAGAAACTATAGCCAATTAAACCGTAAATTTTAATCCCTAAATGGCCAGATAGATTGAACAAATCTTCCTTAAGTATAGCTGTGGGGATATGATTAACCTTGGCGCTTCCTATTTTAGCTGTAATATTTTGCGATACATAAGCGTCAACCGTTTCCAAACCCAAGCCCGATAATTTAATTTTTCGCATTAAGCCAAAATTTAAGGTATCAATAATGGATGGATCTGTGATAATCATCGGCCCTACACCAGTATCAAGCACGAAATTATAGGGTCCTTTCTCATTTACAAAAACCGGAATGATCATTAAGTTTTTGATACACTTAAACTGAATAGATTGCTTTTGTTTATTTCCTGGAAAGGTAAATTCTTGCGCCTTTGAATGCAAACCGAACAAAATAAATGCTACACAAATGGCGAATTTGCAGATATCAAAATAGATAACAGAAGCATATTTGGTTAACATTAAATTAAATTTAATAAATTAGTTGGTAATTATCATTTCTAAACTTTCAGCATGCCTATTTATAAAATCCATTCTCAGCTCCTTACACTTTCTCTTGCGTGTGTATTGGTAATTTCCAGTTGCTCTACCAATAAAATGATTTCCAAAAAGGTAGCTAAAGAATTCAAAAATTCGACGGTGATAAAGCAGTACCAAGTGGGCTTTGCGCTTTATAACATGGACGATAAAAAGATGATTTATGAGAAAGATGCAGATAAGTACTTCTCGCCAGCATCTAATACCAAGCTTTATACCTTTTTTGCAAGTTTAAAAATGTTGCCAGAGCAAATGCCAGCTTTGAAATACATTGAACGTAACGACTCTTTAATTTTCTGGGGCACCGGCGACCCATCGTTTCTACAATTTGCGGTCAAAGATAAGTCGGCCTATAATTTTCTTCAAGCATCAAACAGAAAACTATTTTTTGCACCTGGAAGGTATTTAGGTGCGTTTTTTGGCGATGGCTGGAGTTGGGATGATTACGATTATTATTATCAACCCGAAATTACCGAGATGCCGATAATGGATAATATGGTTACTTCCACCTATCAATCTCCCGGTAAAATTAATATTTCACCAAAGGTTTTTGCACATTGCTTCGAGGTAGATTCGAGCAAAACAACTGGCGGGTTCCAGGTAACCAGAGATTTTTTAACCAATCATTTTCGCTATCCTTTGGTTGAAGTGAAGCCCAATTACAATCAGCAAAACCCTTACAAAACCAGCATTCAAACAACTTTGGAGGTACTTTCGGATACACTACATAAAAGTGTTGGCGTTATAAAAATGAAAATCCCTGCCAATGCGAAAACACTTCCAGGTGCCAAACGCGATTCCGTTTTAAAACACATGATGTTGCCAAGCGATAATTTTATTGCCGAACATTTATTATTGGTTTGCTCCAATCAAATTAGCGACACTTTAAGCACTACAAAAGCCATTCAGCATATCACTAAAAACTATTTATCTTTTTTGCCTGATAAGGTAAAATGGGCTGATGGATCTGGCCTTTCCCGTCAGAATTTATTTACCCCACGAGATAATATTTATTTACTCGATTCCATTTATCACCTGGTAAGTAATAGAGAAAAACTTTTTGATATGCTCCCGGCTGGAGGAAAAAGCGGAACGCTCAGAAACGCCTATCCTAAAACTGATCAGCCATTTGTTTATGGCAAAACCGGATCGTTAGGTGGCGTTCACAATCAAAGCGGTTATGTACTTACTAAAAAAGGTAAAACGTATATATATTCCTTTATGAATAATAATTTCATTAATCCTACAAGTGAAGTAAGAGCAGAAATGGTCAGAATAATGACTTATATCCATGAAAATTTTTAGTGCAAAGCCTCAGAAAATTCAATTGGTGCAGAATAGATAAGCCTTAATAAACCGCTAACCCTATGAGAAAAATCTACTTATTGCTGGGCGTCGCATTGTCGCTTGGAATCAGCTCCTGCAAAAAAAGTGAGGGTGGCGTTGAACCCCCTACACCGATAGACCCAACAATACCCACAACACCTTATATTGCTGACAATAGTTTTAAGGTTGTAGCTTATTTTCCAAGTTACCGCGATCCAAATGGAGTTGCCGATGCAAAATATAAAATGATTACGCATTTGTTTTATGCTTTCCTAAATCCAAATACGGATGGATCTTTAGCCAACCTCGAACAACCCTCACGGTTTTCGTCGGTAATGCAGAAAGCGAAAGCAAATGGTGTTAAAACAGGAATTTCGGTTTCGGGCACCCGCAGCATTTTCATTGAAATGGCTGCTTCAGTAACAGCAAGAAAGCTTTTTGTAAAGAACGTTGTAGCTTTTGCCCGGACCAATAACCTTGATGGCGTAGATATGGATTGGGAATATCCAAGTACCGCAGATGGATCGGCAGATAATTATGTGCTCCTGATGAAAGAACTTTCTGATTCGCTGCACAAATATCCCAAGTTTTTAAGTGCTGCCATAACTCCCGGAGTTTATGCCGGTAGCATTCGCGATGGATTAAAAAGCGAGGTTTTTCCTGCTGTTGATTTCTTTAATATCATGGTTTATGACGGCATTGGCTGGGATAAGAATGAACCCATCCAGCATGCTTCTTACAATATGGCAGTGGCCAGCTTGAATTATTGGATGGGCACACGTGGTATGCCAAAAGAAAAGGCGGTTTTAGGAATTCCTGCTTATGGAAAAAATGCTTCGAATGCTTCTAAAGCATATCGCGATTTTGTAGCCGCCAATGCTGATGTTAATTTGGATTACGCCACAATTGATGGTGTTCAGTATTATTATAACGGCATACTAACAACGAAGAAAAAAGCTAAACTTGCAAAAGAAACTGCCAATGGCATCATGTTTTGGGAATTCTATCACGATGATAACGGCAACAAATCAATCATTAGGGCAGCCAATGATGAATTGGGCAGAAATTACAATTAATAAATGAATACCAATTTCAGATCGGTTAGGGGGCCATTCTCTAATAAAATTACCATTGATGGAGAATCCTATCTTTATTTCGGCGGAACGGCTTATCTCGGGATTCCACAAGATCAGGATTTGATCGATTTATATATCGAGGGCATTAAGAAATTCGGTTTGAATAACGGCACCAGCAGGAGTAATAACATTCAATTGGGCATTTATGATGAAGGCGAATGTGAAGCTGCCCGGCGATTTTCTGCTGAGGATGCCTTAATTACATCCAGCGGTTATTTGGCGGCACAACTTACCGTTAGAACTTTAGCCACGTTTGGAAACGTTGTTTATGCTCCTTCCACTCATCCTGCATTGTGGTTAAACGAATCTCCTGAAGTATTGTCGTCGTCTTTTTTGGAATGGAAAACTGAGGTTGTTGCATTAATTAATAAGGCTGAGCAGCAAAACTGGGTGCTGATTAGCAATTCGATGAACAACCTTTTCCCTGAAATTTATGATTTCGACTTTCTGAAAGAAATCTCATCTGATAAAAATATAATACTGATTGTTGATGATTCTCATGGAATTGGGGTAAACAACAAGGCATTAGGCGCCTTTGCTAACTTACCGAAATTTAAAAACTTAACTTGCGTGGTTGTTGCATCTATGGCAAAAGCACTTGGGGTAGACGCAGGAATAGTGCTCGGCGATAAAAAAATAATCAGGCAACTTAAAAGCAGCAACATATTTGTAGGCGCTTCTCCCCCTGCCGCAGCTGGAATTTATGCATTTATCCATGCTGAAGAAATTTATCGTCGTGCTTGGAAGAAGCTTCAGGAGAATATATCCAGGTTTAGAAATTCCTTAAATCCAACCTGGAAGTTTGAGCAAGATTTTCCAGCTTACTTTCTCAATTACCCAGCTTTAAGCGATGATTTATTAAGAAAAAAAATCCTGATCTCATCTTTTCCTTACCCAAACGCAGACAGTGACCCCATAAACAGGATTGTGCTAAGTAGCTGGCATGAGCCGGAGGATATTGAAACTTTAATAAGAGCCCTGGTTTAAGTCTAAGTAAGACAAGTATGGCACAAACCAATAAATTTTCTAATCTTTATAAAATGAAACGATTGATTTTTTTCTTCTCGCTATGTCTGCTATTGTCAACTGCTGTTTTAGCGCAAAATACCGAAGTTTGGGTAGTTCGCCATGCCGAAAAAGACAAATCAAACCCTGAAGATAAAGATCCAAACCTTTCGGATGAAGGCAAAATTAGAGCGGGTGACTTAGCTACGTTTTTGAAGAATGTGAAGTTTGATGTAGGATACAGCACAGCATATAAAAGAACCCATCAAACATTAGATTCGTTAATTATCCCGAAGGTTATTAATTACACTGACCCGAAATCATTGGTAGACTCCGTTAAAAAAAATTATAGCGGTAAAACCGTAATTATTGCTGCTCACTCGAATACCGTTTTAGAAATTATTGAAGCTTTTGGTGGGAAACGACCAATGGAAATGCTAACGGACGATGATTACGATTATATTTTTCGATTGACCGTGAAAGATGATAAAGCCAAGGTGAAAAAAGATCAATACGGAAGACCTCATCATCTGTAGTTGGGAGTTGAGGGCTTGGAGTTGAGAGCTTGTTTACAAACTTTTTAAAACGAATGGCAATCGCACAAATGACTAATGAGCAAATGAACTAGCGAATTTGCTATAGTTTCTCAAAAGGAATATCCATCAAATCATATTGTTGCCAGCCAGAAAAATCATAATGCCACCATTCGTTATCTAACACATTCAATTGATATTTCTTCATGGTGGCGATTAATAAATCGCGGTTCTTTTTAACTTCTGCTGACACCGGCTCGTAGTTGGCTGCAGCTGCTGCTGAAAAACTATCGTAAGGCGTCGCCATTGCCACTTCTTTTCCCGTTTTTAAATCAATTAACGTCAAATCTACGGCACAACCTCTGTTGTGTTTTGAACCTTTCGCAGGGTTAGCCACAAAGTTTTTATCGCTGGCCTTTTTATAAAACTCAACAGTGATAGCGTAAGGGCGGTAGCCGTCGAAAATCTTTAGTCCGTAACCTTTTTTATTTAATTCCCTCTGGATTTTTTTTAGCGATTCTACAACTGGTTTGCGGGCAAAGGCCCTCGCCTGTTTGTACATCACCTGTTTCATAAAATTATTCTTCGTAGCATAACGAATATCTAATTTGATGTTAGGAATTGCTTTTTTAATCTCTACCAATTCATTATTCGGATTGGTTTTTATAGATGCCAGATATTGGTTGTACGAACTCACCACCACGAGTTTTGCCGGCGAACTGTTTTGAGCGAAAGTTGAGAATGAAAAGATCAGAAATAAAAAGAGGAGTTTGATTTTCATGTTAATGGGTATTTCACTTAGGTCGTCGTTGCTGAGGCACGAATATGATTACTGATTCGAAACCACGAGCAACTCCAAATCTTTAAATGGCAAATTAAACATATCGGCAAGATCTTTATTTGTACAATTTCCCTGGTAAATGTAAAGAGCTTCGCGAATGCCTGGATTATTCCAAACCATATTCATCAATCCTCCAAACTCACCAATATCCAGTAAAATTGGCGCAAAAATATTCGTCAATGCGTAAGATGCTGTTCTGGGAACCCGAGATGCGATATTCGGAACACAATAATGAATCACATCATACTTTCTAAAAATTGGATTGGTGTGGTTAGTTACTTCCGAAGTTTCAAAACAACCGCCCTGATCAATGCTAATGTCGATCACCACCGAATGTGGTTTCATTTTAGCCACCGTTTCTTCCATCACCACACAAGGACTTCTGCCATGACTGGCACGGATAGCACCAATTACTACATCGCAAGTTACAATAGCTTTATTTAAAACAATCGGCTGCATCACTGATGTAAAAACGCGACTCCCTAAATTGTTTTGTAAACGGCGCAACCGATAAATCGAGCTATCAAAAACCTTTACTTCAGCACCAAGTGCCAATGCTGTTCTGGCGGCATATTCTCCTACCGTTCCAGCGCCTAAAATTACAATCTCTGTCGGCGGAACCCCTGTAAAACCACCTAACATCAGCCCTTTTCCACCGGTAACATTGCTTAAATATTCGGCAGCAATTAAAATTGAAGTAGAGCCTACAATTTCACTCATTGCCCGCACTACACTCAACACATTCCCCTCATCACGCAAGTTTTCAAAACACAAAGCATTAATCTTTTTCTGCATTAATGCTTTCAAATAATCTTGCTTTAAAGTTCCGGTTTGCAACGAAGAAATCAAGGTCTGCCCTTTGTGCATCATCTCAATTTCTTCCAGCATGGGTGGTGCAATTTTCACCAGGATATCCGAATCGAAAACCTCTTTTTTATCATAAGCGATTTTTGCACCTTGCTCAGCATATTCTGAATCAGAAAAATTTGCAGCTGTTCCTGCGCCACTTTCTAATATTACCCTATGGCCATTGTTAACCAACAACGCAACCGAAAGTGGTGTTAGCGCAATTCGATTTTCCTGAAAAGAAATTTCTTTTGGTATTCCGATGTTCAGGCTATTTTTCCTGTTTCTGGTTTCTAGTGTCGCCTCTTGTGTTTGCAATAAACCCTGACGAGCGATATCGGCCATTCCTTCGCGTAATCCTGTAGCCATGCTGCTTAAAAATATGTTAGTTTTAGGTTGTTCAAGGTACGGAAAATGTAATAAATATCAGTCTCTTAAAAGTAAGAACACTCCAAATTGTTATTTCCACACTACAGCAACATCATTAAAGATAAAGGTACCTTTCTCAAATAGCCCCGTTCTATAATAACTTAGCCCAATCAATTTTATCATTTGCGTGGAGGGCAATACGTTCTTGATAATAATTTTCGTTTCTAAAGGAGTTTCAGTATATAGCATATTTCTCGAATTCGCATCGCCAATTTTAACGTCGAAGGTTGAAAAATTATTACCCTGAATATCTGTTAAACTAACTTTTTCAAATTGGAATTCACTGTTAGCCTTGTGGTTGATTATAAAACAAGTGACTGTCATAGTTTGCTCTTTTATGTTGCCTTCACATTTAGTGAAGTTAAAGGTTAGGCCACCTTGCTCAACACTTTTAACAGGAGTTAAAATATTTAAAGACTTTCGAAAATATTCGTTCTCTTTAGACAGCGCTTTAATGCTTTCAGCGAGCTGATCATTTTTCTTTTTCAAAGAATCACACTGTAAATTTTGTGAAAACCCGTTATAGACAAAACTGATACACACGAGGATTAAGGCGAGATTTTTCATATTGCTTTTTTAAATGAATATAGCAATAAGTTGTAAGATTACATTAGTGAATTATACCTTACTGAAACTGAATACTCTCCGATTCTCGTCGACAATAGCTATCTCAACTTTTACAAGATGATCTGGCAATAACTCGGCTACTCTTTCAGGCCATTCAATCAAACAAATGCCTCCACCATAAAAGTACTCTTCGTAGCCTAAATCGTATGCTTCCTGAATATCTTTGATGCGATAAAAATCAAAATGAAATACCGAACCGTTAGGACTTTCATATTCATTTACGATAGAATAAGTTGGGCTCGAGACCACATCCTCTATGCCTAACGTTTTGCAAAAAGTTTTAATAAAAGTGGTTTTGCCTGCGCCCATTTCTCCATCGAAAATGAAAATTTTTTCCCCCTTAGAAAATTCTAAAAGTTGTTGCGCTACCTGAGGCAAATCTGATAAACCATTAATTGCTATCTCCATTTTAAATTAATAAAGGCAAAAGTAATACATAAATGCATTACTTTTGCCTTCTTGTTCCGCTTTAGGATTTGGATATTATCTCGGCGAATACGTTACCACCGGGATAATCATTTCTTCCAATGAAATTCCTCCATGCTGGAAAGTTTCATTATAGTAATTTACAAACTGGTTATAGTTATTCGGGTAAACAAAATAGCTGTCCTCGCGGGCAAAAATATAACTGCTGCTAATGTTGATTTTTGGCAACAAAGCATCATGAGGGTTTTTAATTAGAAAAACCTCTTTAGCATTAAAATTCAGGTTTCTCCCTTGTTTGTACCTTAAATTTGTGTTCGTTGCCCTGTCGCCAATAACCTTAACCGGTTTTTTAACGCGAATGGTTCCATGATCGGTGGTGATGATTACTTTCACTTGTTTCTGTGAAATTTTCTTTAACAAATCCCAAAGTGGAGAATGCTCAAACCAAGATAAGGTTAGCGAACGATAAGCGGCATCGTCGTTTGCCAATTCACGGATCATCTGCATGTCGGTACGGGCGTGACTTAACATATCAACAAAGTTGAAAACAATTGCATTGAAATCATTCTGAAGCAAGTTATTGGTTTGCTCAACCAAATCTTTCCCTTGCTCAAATGTTAAAATTTTATTGTAACTAAATTTGCAATCCTTTCTTAAGCTACGCTTGATGTTGTCGGCCAGGAAAGTCTCTTCATGCATATTTTTGCCACCTTCATCATCATCATTTTGCCAAAGCTGTGGGAAACGTTTTTCCATATCTAAAGGCATCAAACCAGAAAAAATTGCATTACGGGCATATTGGGTTGCTGTTGGCAAAATACTGGTGTACATATCTTCCTCATCAATTCTAAAATATTCAGAAATTAATGGGTTAATAATTTTCCATTGATCATAACGCAAATTATCGATCAGAATAAAAAATACTGGCGTGGTATCATTAATATGTGGGAAAGCTTTTTTCTTCAGCAATTCATTAGAAAGTAACGGCGCCTGATCTTTGTTTTTAATCCAGTCGAGATAGTTTTCTTCAATAAATTTGGTAAACTGAGTATTTGCTTCCTGTTTCTGCATGGTTAAAATCTCATGCATCTGCGGGTCGTCAAGCTTCTCCAGCTCCAGTTCCCAAAAAACTATCTTTTTGTAAACATCTACCCACTCTTCATAATTCAATCTATCGCCAAGCGTCATCCCCAAACGGCGAAAATCCTGCTGGTAAGCCATTGATGTTTTTTCGCTTACTAAACGTTTGTTATCAATCAGCTTTTTAATCGTTAATAAAACCTGTTTTGGGTTCACCGGTTTAATTAAATAATCATCAATTTTACTTCCAATTGCATCCTCCATCAAGTTTTCTTCTTCACTTTTGGTGATGAGTACAACAGGCACATCCGGATTTAGATTTTTGATGGCAGAAAGGGTTTCAATGCCACTCATTCCGGGCATATTTTCATCTAAAAAAACAAGGTCGAAATGGGTTTTACCGAAAGCTTCGAGCGCATCGTTACCATTGGTAAAAGTGGTTACTGCGTAACCTTTATCATTTAATAAAAGTATATGAGGTTTTAACAGGTCGATTTCGTCATCGGCCCACAATATTTTAGTTTCTTGCATGTTTTTGTAAAAATAGGTACGTATTGCCTTTTTATTTTGGCGGGTAAATCAATCTATAAATAAAAATAGCAATTTTTGTACCGTATCTATCTATTTAACTATTTTTAACGATTGAATAAGAAGAAAATAATAAACGATCCGGTTTACGGTTTCATCAACATTCCCTCAGAACTGGTTTACGATGTCATTTCGCATCCCTATTTCCAGCGTTTACGTTACATAAAACAACTAGGAATGACGCATTTGGTATATCCAGGTGCTTTACATACCCGTTTTCATCATGCTTTGGGCGCCATGCACCTCATGGGTTTGGCTATCGAAGTTTTAAGAAGTAAAGGCCATACAATAACCGAGGGCGAAGAAGAAGCGGCTATACTGGCTATTTTACTACACGATATTGGGCACGGACCATTTTCGCATGCCCTGGAACACTCGCTGGTTACGGGCATTAAGCACGAAGATATTTCAGCAAAGCTGATGCATGATTTGAATGATCATTTTGGCGGCAAACTAACACATGCAATAGAGGTATTCAACGGCACTTACCCGAAACGATTTCTTCATCAATTGATTTCCGGACAGCTGGATTTAGACAGGATGGATTACCTGAACCGCGATAGCTTTTTTACCGGTGTGAGTGAAGGGGTAATCAGTTTCGATCGGATTATCAAAATGTTTAATGTATTTGATGATGATTTGGTGATCGAAGAAAAAGGAATTTATTCAATTGAAAAATTTCTGATTGCTCGCCGTTTAATGTATTGGCAGGTTTATTTGCACAAAACGGTTATCGCCGGGGAGATGATTCTGGTGAAATTACTGGAACGGGCAAAGGAATTATCCGCCACAGGCGAAGATTTATTTGCAGCGCCTTCATTAAAATATTTTTTCGATCACGATATCAGCGAAACTAACTTTTTTTCGCAACATGAAAATCTCGAGCATTTCACTAATCTGGATGATCAGGATATATATGCGGCAGTGAAGGTTTGGGTAAAACATCCTGATAAAATACTATCAACGCTTTGCCAGATGCTTACCTCAAGAAATTTATATAAAGTAGAAATGAGCAATGAAAGGGCACCTGTAGATCGCGTTAATTTCTTGAAAGACGCTACCGTTGCTTTACTTGGAATTAAGCCTGAAGAAGCGAGATATTTCGTGTTTACCGATGCGATACAAAACCGGGCTTACAATGCCGGGGTTGGAAACATCAAGATTTTAATGAAAAATAACGATATTGTTGATATTGCCAAAGCTTCGGATTTATCGAACCTGGAATCCTTACAGAAAACAGTAGAGAAATATATTCTCTGCTACCCAAGAGGGATTTAAGATTAATTAACAAAATATTTAACTTTTACTGCCGTTTTAAGTCTTACTATTGTGTAAAATATACACGGTTTAACCTTGATAGGTTTTTTTGTTCATATCAATTTAACATATACCTTTGTACGATGCAATTTACTGCAAAGCAGATAAGCGAGTTTTTAAACGGTTCCATCGATGGTAACCCCGATGCAGCTGTTACCGAACTTTCTAAAATAGAAGATGGTAAAGAAGGCTCCTTGTCTTTCCTTTCTAACCCGAAGTATGAAAACTTCCTGTATTCCACGCAGGCTTCGGTAGTGATCGTATCAAAGGATTTCGCCCCTACACAACCCTATACCAGCACATTAATTCGTGTTGATAATCCATATAGTTCATTTACGGTTTTATTGGATAAATACAACGAAGCGGTAAACGCACAAGCTGCTCAATCTGGTATTGATAAGTTAGCTTTTGTACATCCAACAGCTAAAATTGGCAAAAATGTTTTTATTGATGCCTTTGCCTATGTTGCCGAAAATGTGGTAATAGGCGATGGAAGCAGATTAAATGCACAAACATTTGTTGGAGCAAATTCCAAAGTTGGCGAAAACAGCACTTTTTTCCCCGGTGTAAAAATTTATCACAACTCAATTGTTGGCGATCGTGTAATTATTCATTCCAATACCGTAATTGGAAGTGATGGTTTTGGCTTCGCTCCGCAGAAAGACGGAACGTACAATAAGATTCCTCAAATTGGAAATGTTATTATAGAAGATGATGTCGAAATCGGTGCAAATACAACTGTAGATCGTGCTACAATGGGTTCGACTATTGTAAAAAAAGGTGCGAAAATCGACAACCTAATTCAGATTGCCCACAATGTTGAAATTGGCGAAAACACGGTTTTAGCCGCTCAATCTGGTATATCCGGAAGCACGAAAATCGGCCCCAACAGTGTTGTTGGCGGTCAGGTTGGTATTGCAGGGCATTTAACTTTAGCTAAGGGCACCCAAATTGGTGCACAGGCCGGAATTAATT
The DNA here is from genome assembly GCF_979258665.1 of Pedobacter sp. AC163. Lineage (NCBI taxonomy): Bacteria > Pseudomonadati > Bacteroidota > Sphingobacteriia > Sphingobacteriales > Sphingobacteriaceae > Pedobacter > Pedobacter sp. AC163. The sequence continues at coordinate 3,040,006 of NZ_OZ409872.1, forward strand.
TCAACATCACCGAAGAAAATAAACAATGGCATGGTAGTCCGGCGCAACCCTTGCGCAACTGGATGCGTGCCTCGGTAATTTTTAAGCATCTACCCGATGTGGAAAAAAGAATAAACGCTCTAGAAAAAGAATTGGAAAGGCTTACCGCCGAATTGGAAAAGAATACAATACACAATGAACGTTAGACAAAAGACGATTAAACAAGAAATATCAGCCGCAGGTGTTGGTTTACACACAGGCGCTAATGTTACCCTTACTTTTTGCCCTGCGCCTGAAAATCATGGCTTCAAATTTCAACGTATTGATTTAGATGGACAACCGATTATTGATGCAGATGCAGATAATGTAACCGATACTTCTCGTGGAACAACTATTACACAAAATGGTGCAAGCGTGAGTACTGTTGAACATGTAATGGCCTCGCTTGTAGGAATGGACTTAGATAACGTTTTAATTAAACTTGATGGTCCGGAAACCCCGATTATGGATGGCAGCTCCATTCAGTTTATTGATTTATTGGAACAAGTTGGGCTGGTTGAACAAAATGCCGATCGTGAATATTTTACCATTCCTCATAACATCACCTATACAGAAGAAGATAGAAAAGTAGAAATCGTGGCTATGCCTCTAGATGACTACCGCTTTACTTGTATGATTGATTATAACTCGCCGGTTTTGGGCAGCCAACACGCTGGAATCAACACCATTGCCGAGTTTAAAAAAGAAATTGCTTCTTGCCGTACCTTCTGTTTCTTACATGAATTAGAGTATCAGCTTTCTCACAACTTAATTAAAGGTGGAGATTTAAATAACGCTATAGTTATTGTGGATAAAGAAGTTACTAAAGACGAATTAAGCCATTTAGCTAAACTTTTTAACCGTGCTGATATTGATGTGGCTCCGCAAGGTATTTTGAATAATATGGAGTTGCGCTATCAAAACGAGCCTGCCCGTCACAAATTATTAGATATGATTGGCGATTTAGCTTTAGTTGGTATGCACCTAAAAGGCCATATTATGGCAGCTCGTCCGGGCCATGCCGCTAACGTTGCTTTTGCCAAAAAAATAAAAGCCGCTATTAAAAAGGAAAAGAATAAAAAAATTCAGAAAGTGTACGATCCAAGTGCTAAGCCATTGTACGATGTTGTACAGATTATGGAAATTTTGCCTCATCGGCAGCCATTTTTATTTGTAGATAAAATTCTGGAGCTTTCTAAAAACCATGTTGTGGGCGTTAAAAACGTAACCATGAATGAAGAGTTTTTTAAAGGGCATTTCCCTGGCGCACCTGTATTTCCTGGTGTAATTCAAATTGAGGCGATGGCACAAGTGGGTGGTATTTTAGTTTTAAGTACCGTTCCAGACCCGAGTAATTACCTTACCTATTTTTTAAAAATCGATAACGTTCGCTTCAGAGCTCAGGTTCTTCCAGGCGATACGATAATTTTCCGCTGCGACTTGCTTGAACCGATCAGAAGAGGTATTGCTCAGATGAAAGGTGTTGGTATGGTTGGCGAAAAAATCGTTGTAGAAGCCGAGATGATGGCTCAAATTTCAAAAGTTAAACAAGCAGAACCAACCCAATAATGATACAACCTTTAGCATACATACATCCTCAAGCCAAAATTGCCGAAAATGTGGTAATTGAACCTTTTGTAGTGATACATAAAGACGTTGTTATTGGAGAAGGAACCTGGATTGGCTCGAACGTAACGATTATGGACGGTGCCCGTATTGGCAAAAACTGCCGTATTTTTCCAGGAGCAGTAATTTCTGGCGAACCGCAGGATTTGAAATTCGCCGGTGAGGTTACTACCGCCGAAATTGGTGATAATACCACCATTCGGGAGTGCGTAACCATAAACCGGGGCACAAAAGACAAATGGAAAACAACCATTGGCAGCAACTGTTTAATCCAGGCTTATTCGCACATCGCACATGATTGCGAGGTAGGCAATAATTGTATTTTCTCAAACAGCACGACTCTGGCCGGGCACATTACCATTGGAAACAATGTTGTTCTTGCTGGCTTGGTGGCTATTCACCAATTTGTTAAAGTGGGTTCTTACGCATTTGTAACTGGCGGATCGTTGGTTCGTAAAGATGTTCCTCCATATGTTAAGGCTGCCCGGGAGCCACTTTCTTATGCTGGTATTAACTCTGTTGGTTTGCGCAGAAGAGGTTTTACCAACGAACAGATAGATGAAATTCAGGAAATTTACCGTGTTCTTTTTGTAAAACATAATAACGTAACCAAGGCTTTAGATATGATCGAGGCCGAATTCAAACCAACAGAAATTCGTGATGAAATTGTAGATTTCATTCGCAATTCTAACCGTGGTGTAATGAAAGGTTTCGGAATGGGCAGCTAAGCCTCGAGCAGAAAGACCAAAGCTTAAAGCAATTATTCATGAGCAATTTAACACTAATCAGAACCAATTCAGACAATCCTGATTTTCGACAACTGGTTATTTTGTTAGATAAAGATTTAGCGGTTAGAGATGGTGATGAACATGCTTTTTATGCTCAATTTAATAAAGTAGATGCGATTAAGGAAGTTGTTATTGCTTTTGAAAACGAAATCACAGTTGCTTGCGGCGCAATAAAACTTTTCTCTGGAACAGCAGCCGAAGTCAAATGCATGTTTGTTCATCCTGATTACAGAAAGCAAGGTATTGCAGCCAAAGTTTTATCTGAACTGGAAAATTGGGCTGCAGAATTAGGCTTTAGTCGAACGGTTTTAGAAACTGGCAAAAAGCAACCAGAAGCCATTGCTTTATACCAGAAAAGCGGCTACAAGATTACACCGAACTATGGTCAGTATATTGGTGTAGACAATAGTGTTTGCATGGCCAAATCGCTAAATGTTTAATCACTAATCGCCAAACGCTTAATGAAAATCGTTTTAAATAATGTTGGCAGAAGGTTTAATAAGGAATGGATTTTTAGAAATCTCAGCACCGAATTCAGCACTGGCAACAGTTATGCTATTTTAGGCCCCAACGGTTCAGGGAAATCTACTTTATTGAGTGTTATAACTGGAAGTTTAACACCATCGGAGGGAACACTCTCATTTTCTGATGATAAAGAAATTGCCATAGAAGATATTTACAAACACATTAGTTTAGCTGCACCTTATTTAGAACTGGTAGAAACCTTTACTTTGAAAGAAATAATTAATTTTCATTTCAAGTTTAAGAATTTCGCGGCCGGCGTTGATGCTAAATCTTTGATTTCCATCTTGGGTTTAGAAAAATCAGCTAACAAAGAAATTAAGTACTTTTCATCGGGAATGAAACAACGAACTAAACTGGCTTTGGCCTGCTGCTCTAACTCGCCAATATTATTTTTGGATGAGCCCACGAGTAATTTAGACGTTCAGGGGATAAGTTGGTATCGAGAATTGATTGAAAAATTCACAAAAGACAGGTTAACAATAATTGGTTCAAACCAAATTCAAGAATACGATTTCTGCACAAAACAGATTCAAATAACTGATTTTAAATAGTATACACCCGCAACTCATTTAGAAGAAAACACTTCTTTTGTCATCATTTTGTATTATAAATTAATTTTAATAAAAATATTTTTTAATTGATAAATAGTTCTTACCTTTGCACCACCAAAAAGAGAAAGAAATTTTTTATTTATCTCTTTCAGGAAAACGATCATATTGTCCGTTTAACGGAAACAAAATATAAGGCTTTAAAAAGCGAAAAATTTTTTCATAGTTTAGTTTGAGGTTTAGGTTGATTATGCCTTTGGAGTGGTTCCCAAAGGCATTTCTTTTATACGGAAGTTTTTTTATCGAAAAAATCGTCACTGTGAGGCACGAAGCAATCTCTCCGTCAACATATTGCTTCGTACTTCGCAATGACGGAAATGGCGCATTACAGGAGTAAGCTTTTGTTTCTTGTAAAAATTGAAGTTCTCTAAACCCGATTGCACGACAATACTTTTTTGATAAACCTACTAGGTTTATTCTTACAAAAAAGATTGAAGTAAAAGCGGGACTACCGCAACCGATTATTACAGGTTTTGCTTTCCAATCAATAATCGTTTATTTAACTTTGATGCTCGAAAAAATCATAACATATAATGGCAAAGGCATCAGAAGTAAAAAGCGGAAACGTGCTTCGTTTTAACGGTGAGTTAACAAGTGTAGAAGAATATATTCATCGTACGCCAGGCAATTTAAGGGCGTTTTATCAAGCTCGCATGCGCAACGTTAAAACCGGAAAAATTGTTGAATACCGTTTCCGTACCGATGAAGAAGTGACCATTTGCCGTGTTGAAACCAATGATTATCAGTATTTATATGAAGATGGCGATTATCTTGTAGTAATGGATAATAATACTTTTGAGCAGTATAACATCCCAAAATTACTTTTCGGAAGCTCAATTAAATTTTTGAAAGAAGGTATGAATGTCACCATCGCTTTTGAAAGTGACGAGCCGATTGTTGCGCAATTGCCGAACAGTGTGGAGCTGGAAGTCACCTACACAGAGCCAGCCGTTAAAGGTGACACATCTACGAGTGCTCAGAAATATGCTACAGTAGAAACCGGTGCCGAAATAAGGGTTCCATTGTTTATAAACCAAGGCGACAAAGTGAAAGTAGACACCAAAACAGGCGACTACATGGAGCGGGTGAAGTAGAAAATTTAAGCTCTAAATTTCCTTAAACCTTAAGCCTTATCACTTAATCGTTTATAGGTTTTTACTAAAATAATTTTACCTTTGCCGACACAAAAAACTGAAATATAAATCCAATTAGGATCACATCATATGGCTAAAGCATCAGAAATTAAAAACGGTAACATCTTACGTGTAAATGGCGAGTTAGTTACTGTTGACGAATGGAATCACCGTACACCAGGTAAAGGCGGCGCTTTTTACACCGGTAAATTCCGTAATATTAAATCGGGCAGAATTGTTGAGGCTCGTATGGGTACAGACGAGGCTGTTGAAATTTGCCGTGTTGAAACTAGCGATTATCAATATCTTTACGAAGATGGCGATTATTTGGTAGTAATGGACAATAACACTTACGAGCAATACAACGTAGAGAAAACGCTGTTTGGTTCTGCAATCAAATTTTTAAAAGAAGGCATGAGTGTTATCGTTTCAATGGAAAGCGATGAAGCGATTATGGGTCAATTGCCAAACTTTGCAGAATTCGAAATTACCTATTCTGAGCCTGCGGTTAAAGGCGATACTTCAACCAACGCATTAAAAGCGGCAACACTTGAAAATGGCGTTGAGGTTAAAGTACCTATGTTCGTAAACCAAGGCGATAAAATTAAAGTTGATACGCGTACAGGTGAGTATGTAGAGCGTGTAAAATAAATTATAAAATCTTAAAACGAGCCCTTGGATTTATTTTCAAGGGCTTTTTTGTTTTAAAAAGACATCGATTAAAAGAAGTTAAATATTTTGAATGTGTGTTTTTCTTTTGCTTTAAGATCCCCAGTCAAGCTGAGGATGACGACGGTTCATAGTTGGTGTTTTATATATGATCTCATACATGACATTTTATCCTATCTCCTTACAAATCCGTCATTCCCACGCAGGTGGGAATCTTAAAGCGTTCGCTAATTCAACTCGTGTATCTTTCCTTTTTATCGAAAACACCCGAAATTTCTAATTGTTATATTTGTCTAAACGTGAAGCCATGTTAAAATCCGAAATCAGAAAACAAGCTTTAAAAGATAGATTAGCGATTAGCGATACGGAATATGAATCGCTAAATATTGGATTGCTAAATCAATTCGTTAAGCTGGATTTTAGTGCAGTGAAAACGCTGCATATATTTTTACCCATCATCGAAAAAAGAGAACCAAATACTTTTCTGCTCATCGAATGGCTGGCAGAACATCATCCTGAAATCAAAATCATTGTTCCGAAGGCTGATTTTGAAACCGCTTTAATGACCAATCACGAATACCTGGGTGTGGATGATTTGAAGAACAATTTGTATAACATTTTAGAACCGCAAAAAGGCATGATCCATAATGGTGAAGTAGATATGGTTTTAATCCCATTACTTGCTTTTGATAGCCAGGGTTATCGTGTAGGCTATGGTAAAGGCTTTTACGACCGTTTTCTTCAAAATATAAATGCTCAAAAAATAGGGCTATCTTTGTCGCCTGCAATTGATAAAGTTGATGATGTGAATGAACACGACATCGCTTTAGATTTTTGCATCACACCAACAGAAACTATCAAATTTTAAGCTTTTAATCATGGCACAGGAAATCGTTATCAAAACCGAAAAACAGTATGAAGAGAACATGATTGCGGTATTTGAATTGCAGGAAAAAGAAGAGCTTACCGCCGATGATTTAAAGCAAATTGAGCTGATGTTGAAGGCTGGTGAGAAATACGAGGAAGAGCATTTGTAAGATATTCTCCTAAAGATTATATCGACTTTTTTAGACCCTAACCCCTTCAAAGATTTCTCCCCTTCGGTCGAAATGACGGTCGGATTAACCCTTTCTTAGAATTTTACCTGCATAATATCAGCGTGAAACCTCAAAATCTGCGGGAACAAGTTAGGCTTGTGCCTTAACAAAATCACTGATCAAATAAGCAATCAGTTTCGATGTTAATTTACTAACTCTGCCATCAAGCAACCTGGTAGCTCCCTCGCTGATATGCATATAGGAAAAATGAGTTCTAGTGGTTAAAATCAATTTCCTAATCTCATTTACTGTAAATCCCGAGGGTGTTTCCGCACTGGAAAGCACGTTTTGAATGCAATCTAAATCTATCTCTAAACCTGCGACAGAGTCAATCTTCGCAATGAAATCTTGATCATCGGTGCCTTTCAAAATATCATCAAAAAAAACCGCGTTAAGCTTAAAATTGGTTTCAATTTCATTTACTGTCGCCTCATTATTATAGTTTTGATGCAGGCCATACATATAATAATTGGCTAAATAATCTTCTGCCAGAGCATAAGTAAATCCGTTGCCACTATGCCTCCCCTCCTGCTTACGCAGATCGGCATGAGCATCGATATTCAAAACATCAATCGCTTGATTCTTTGCTAAAGAGGTTCCTTTAATAATTGGATAAGCATTGTTATGTCCACCACCAATCACAATAGGAATTTTTCCGGCAGATACAATTTTTTCAATGATAGGATAAACCAAATGATCAATCTCGGCAACTTTATTCCTCAATCCGATGATTGATAAATCATTGGGTTCTTCGATTTCAAAATGCCCGAGCACCAAAACATCTTCTCCAGATAAAAAGCGATTGCTTTGGATATTTAAGAAGGCCATCAACGCTGACTTCCATGTTGTGGAGGCACCTGCAATTCCTGCATTCGCCCTAACACCAATATCTTCTGGGATACCTAAGAGCACAAACTTGGCTTTGCTTTTCGCTAACCCATCAATAGAAATTGCCACGTTCGGAAAAAAATCCTCCTCTCCGTCAAGATATACCTCAACCTTTTCGCCAATTTTGGTTTCACCGTCACGATAAATAATCAGCTTATCTATATCACTTTGTGAATATATTTTCAGGCTATCCATTATAAATTTCTCCATTTAAAATGATGGTTTTTATTTGCGTTTCGCCGAAACTATAAGGCAGGTAGGCGATTGAAGGCATCGGTTTAGTGATGAAAAAATTGGCTCGTTTACCAATAGCAATACTTCCATAATCGCTACTTATTTCCATGGCTGCCGCTCCGTTTAAAGTTGCTGCGTTAATAGCCTGCTCCGGTTGCATTTTCAATTTTATGCAGCCCAACGAAACCACAAAGTTCATATTTCCTGATGGTGTCGAACCTGGATTGAAATCACTGGCCAGTGCAACTGCTACATCGGCATCAACTAAACTTTTAGCATTGGCAAATGGAATCCCCAGGTAAAATGAACACGATGGCAATAGCGTTGCGATGGTTGATGATGATTTTAAATTCTCTATTGTTTCTTCATTAGTTTCTTCGAGATGGTCGAAAGAAATGGCATTGTTTTTAACCGCAATTTCGACAGCACCCGAAATGGAAAGTTGGTTAGCATGGACTTTAGGTTTTAATCCGTATTTGGCTCCAGCCACTAAAATTTGTTCGGTTTCATCGACAGAGAAAAATCCTCTTTCGCAAAAAACATCAATATAGTCGGCTAGTTTTTCTGCGGCAATTTGGGGCAGCATTTCGTTGATGATTAAATCAATATAACCTTGATGATTGTCTTTAAATTCATTCGGATAGGCATGAGCAGCCAAAAATGTCGCTTTAATAGGAATTGGAAAAACACTTTTCAACCTTTGAATTACCCGCAGCATTTTAATTTCGCTCTCTACGGTTAAGCCGTAACCACTTTTAATTTCTACAGCACCAGTTCCTTGTAAAATCATTTGTTTCAACCTTATGGATGCACTTTTGAATAGTTCATCTTCAGTAGTATTTTGAAGTTTAGCGGCAGAGTTCAAAATTCCTCCTCCTGCTGCGGCAATTTCTTCATAACTTCTACCCTGAATTTTTAATGCGAATTCTTCCTCACGCGAAGCGGCAAAAACAATATGTGTATGACTATCGCACCACGATGGAAAAACATATTTGTCTTTTGCGGAGAGTTGTGGAGATAATTGAGAGACGGGAGATGGCATTTCGCTCATCTTACCAAAATCTTTAATCAAATTATCTTCTATTAAAAGCCACGCGTTCTCCAAAACAGGCAAATTGCTCATCTCGCTTCCACGAAGAACCAACTTATCTTTCGGATGTAAACCCACAAGGCCTTTAATGTTTGTAATGAGCATATGGTTGACTGGTTAGAAGTTGGAAGTTACAGGTTTATGATGATAAGCCCTAACTTGCGGCCGACAGATTTATTCTAATTCCAATAAAACAGGGCAGTGATCAGAGTGGATGGCATCAGGCAAGATTCTCACATTTTTCAGCCTATTTTCCAGCGACTTTGTGGCCAGGTGATAATCAATGCGCCAACCCAGATTCTTCCCTCTCGAACCCGCACGGTAACTCCACCAAGTGTAATGATGCGGATCTTTATTAAAATGACGGAAAGTATCTATGAAACCATTTTCGAGAAATAACTGCATCCATTCGCGTTCCTCAGGCAAGAAGCCTGATGAATTGGCATTCGATTTTGGATTATGAATATCAATCGAAGTATGGCAAATGTTATAATCGCCACTCACAATTAAATTAGCGATTTGGTTCCGCAATTCGCCAATGTATCCATCAAAAAAGCGCATGAAATCATATTTTTTTACTTGCCGTTCGTCGCCGCTCGAGCCCGATGGCATATACAAACTCATTAGGGAAAAATCATCAAAATCAGCTCTTATAATTCGACCTTCTTTATCAATCCATTCCTCTCCACATCCATACTCTACATGGCTAGGCTTTATTTTGGTTAGAATCGCCACACCACTATATCCTTTTTTCTCAGCCGGATACCAATAGTGATGGTAACCAAGTTGCTCAATCAAAGCTATAATTTCTGGAATTTGTACAGGCAATGCTTTTACTTCCTGTAGGCAAACCATATCAGCATTGGTAGCTTGCAACCAGCCGAAGAAGTTTTTGGTACTTGCCGCTCGAATTCCGTTGACGTTATAAGAGATGATTTTCATGAATGTTTTATTATCATTCTATCTTTCAAAGAATCCTGCAACAGCTGTTTTTCCAATTTCTTCGCTTCCCTCTTTTTCAAAATGCTAATATCCATTTTAACATCTTGTTTAGGGCGATTATTTTTATCAGTTTGTAGCATAGCTATTTTATCCACCATATCTAAGCCGACCACAATTTCGCCGTAAACGGTGTAGTTTCTATCTAAATGCGGTGTACCGCCGATGGTTTTATAAACCTGCCTCTGATATTCTGGTAATTTAAACTTCAATCGTTTTTCTTCGATAGAATTCAACTGCTCATCAGTAAAAACCTTGCCTTGCACTAAATAAAACTGACTTCCGCTAGATTCTTTTTTGGGGTTAACCATATCGCCCTCTCTTGCAGCAGCCAGAACGCCTTTCTTATGAAATAAACTGTCTCTAAATTCGGCTGGAATGGTATATTTCGGGCCGCCTTCTCCAAGCAAAGAGTCTGGTTTAGCAGTTTTAGAATCCGGATCACCACCCTGAATCATGAAATCCTTTATCACTCTGTGAAATAATGTTCCGTTGTAATAACCATCTTTTGCAAGTTTCAAAAAATTTTCCCGATGTAAAGGGGTTTCATTATAAAGTTTTACAATGCATTCTCCAAACTCCGTTTTTATTCTGATATATTGATTTTTAGGCTTCGCAGCAAAGGCCGAAAACATCGAAAAAGCGCAAACGAACAATAATAATTTCTTCATTTATTTGTGTTTGAGGCTAAATTAAACTAAAAAATGAATTTCAATAAATAATGAGTGTCATTATTCAATTTTTTTTGCCATATCTTTGTACAAATGAAGTTGAAACAAAAAATAGCACTTTCTTTGGCCGTATTGTATGCGGTTAGTGTTATGGGTTTGGCTTTAAGTTTGCATTTTTGCGGCGGCAAACTAGAGAATGTTAAGTTGTTTAGCAACGAAATTTCTTGTAAGTTTTGTGCAGATATTCCTGCTGAAAAAATTAAGGATGATGGCTGTTGTAAAAACACGCAGGTAACCGTTAAAGTTAAGGACAGTCACCAAACTGAGGCACAAACACAAATGCCAAAGTTATTTTCTATTCAACTGTTTCTACACCCGCCAGTTTTAGAATTTCTTTCAAATATTACCCCCGCATATTTTAGCAAAATCAGCAATAAAGCACCTCCACTTTCTTTAGGGGTTGCCTTGCATGTTTTCAATTGCATTTTCAGGAATTAGGATTATTCTTCATGTCTGTTACCTCGAAAGAAGTGTAACGGAATGAGAGATCTGTATTAATTAGATTTCTCCATCGTGAATCACTCAGTCGAAATGACGAGTAATTAAATATTCTAATTCCAAAAATCATGAAAACAATAAAATTATTCAGCATTATTATGCTATTCTTCGCCGCACAGGTTTCGGCACAACAAATATCAACAGCCGATTTACAGGTAACTGGTTTAACCTGTTCAATGTGTTCGAACGCTACTCAAAAATCTTTAGAAACTTTGGGTTTCATCAACTCTGTTAAACCAGATTTAAACAAAAACATCTTTGTTTTAAATTTCAAGAAAGGCGCTGATATCAACTTAGATATGGTGCGCAAAAAAGTACAGGATGCTGGCTTTTCGGTTGGTGGTTTAACCGCCGATTTCACTTTTAATCAGGTAAAAGTAGATGATAAAGGTCAGGCAATTGTTGATGGCAACGTTTATCGTTTTGTAAACGCCAAAAACAAAACTTTAAACGGAACGGTAAAAGCCTCGGTTATTGATAAGAATTTCATTTCTGGTTCTGCATTTAAAAAACAATCGGCTACCGTAAATTCTGATGCGTATGCAAACGGAACTGCTGTTGTAAACGGTAAAAAAATGCGTGTCTATCACCTGGTTCTTTCTTAAATGAGAAGGATGTTTTTAACGGCGCTGATCTTGATCGGCGCTGCTGGTATGGCTTTTAGTCAGGAGTTGTACGTTTTCACTGAGCCAGCAAGCAACATGCCCACCAAATCTATTGGTGTTCGTATTACCAATGAGGGCATGTTTAATAATCCTGGTTTTGTGAGCAGAACTATTCCAGAAGTCATGTTTGGTTTCAACAAAAACCTGATGATGCATGCGCAAGGTTTTCTGTCAGATTTCGACGGTCGTTTTCGTGTGGAGGGTGGAAGTCTATATGCGAAATATCGTTTTTTATCAATTGATGAAAGCCAAAGTCATTTCAGGGCTGCTGCGTTTGGTAGAATAAGTACAAGCAAAAGGCCGGGATTTAGCAGGGATATTAATTTAGAAGGGGATAATAGTGGTTGGCAAGCGGGATTAATATTTACTCAGCTGTTGCATAAACTGGCCATTTCAGCAACATTAGGTTATTCAAATGCTTTTGAAAAAAACGACAAGGTGCTCAGATTGAATACGCCACAACCTGATCAGATGCTTTCTTACAGTTTATCCTCCGGATATCTGGTTTTGCCTTTCGTATACAAAGACTATAAGCAACCTAATTTTAATTTGTATTTTGAAATATTGGGAAAAACAGATCCAAACTCAGGCGAATCGTATTTGGATTTAGCCCCTGCCTTTCAGGTTATTTTGAATAGCACAACCAGGATCGATTTGGGCTACCGGTTTCAGGCGACAGGAAATATGGCCAATAGATATACCAAAAACATGTATCTGCTGAGAGCAGAATTTAACTTTTTTAATGCTTTAAAATAAATTAAAGTTGAACGTGAAGTATGCAACTAAAATTAATATGTTGATTATACAAGCTTCAGCGAAAACAAAACAATATACTCAAGATGAAAAAAATAATGATCATGATGGCTATTATTGCCATTGCAATAACGAAATTAACTTTCGCACAAAGTAAAACTGATGCTGCTTTTAACCAGGTATTAACAGCTTATTATGATGTGAAGAATGCTTTAGCAACTGATAAGAAAGATGTAGCAGCCGAAAAAGTGAAAGCATTATCAGCAAAAGTAGAGGCTATACCCCACAAAGATTTGCCAGCCGCACAACACACAATGTGGATGGAACAGGCAAAAATAATTAAAGCAAAAGCAACTGAATTGGCTGCAGGAAAAGATATCAAAGCACAAAGAAAATCTTTTGAAGGAATTTCTTCAGCGATGATTAAAACCGTACGTAACATCAAATTTAACAATACTACGGTTTACGTTCAACACTGCCCAATGGCGAAAGCAAGCTGGTTAAATGAAAAAGAAAGCATCGAAAACCCGTATTATGGAAGCATGATGTTTGAGTGTGGCGATGTTTCTGAAACGATAAAATCAAACTAGTGAAACTGCATATCGTAAACATGATGTGCACCGTTTGCAATACGCAGTAAAAGCCGAGCTCAAAAAGCCCGGCTTTTACTTTTTAAATAGGAATTTTTATCTCTCGCTTAGACCGTTCGGCCACCATAAACCACAGTAGCTTGTCAGGCGCCTTTGTTTTCATTGTCTGCGACCTCGGTTGCTGTATCAAATGAAAATCGTTAGCTAACTTTTTTTCCTAACATACATCAAGCTGTAGGAAGATGGAATAAAGTAACTTTAAAGATAATTTAAACATCATGTCAACATTATCACAATTTAGAAGCTTTACCCAACGTTTGCCACAAACCGATTTAATGCCAACGATTTTTATTGGACATGGCTCGCCGATGAACGGCATTGAAAACAATGAGTTTAGCCAAAGTTGGGCAGATTTGGCAAAAAATATTCCGGTACCAAAAGCGGTATTGGTGGTTTCTGCACATTGGTATACCCATGGAACTTTTGTTACCGCGATGGATTTTCCTTCAACCATTCATGATTTTGGGGGATTTCCGCAAGCACTTTTCGATGTTCAATATCCTGCACCTGGCGATGCTAAACTGGCTACTGAAATTCCAACTTTAGTTCATTCTACACCTATTGGCTTAGACCACGATTGGGGTTTGGACCATGGCACCTGGACCGTTGTAAAACACATGTATCCCGAAGCCAACATTCCTGTTCTTCAGTTGAGTATCGATTATACAAAATCTCCAGAGCAACATTATGAAATCGCTAAAGAAATTTATGCGCTACGCAAGAAGGGCGTTTTGGTGATCGGCAGCGGAAACATGGTGCATAATCTCCGCATGATAAGTTGGGAAATGATTAATGGCGGCGGATACGATTGGGCAAATGAGATGAATGACAAATTCAAAAATCTTATCGCAAATGGCGATCACCAACCACTCATCAATTACAGAAACTTAGGCACCGATGCCATGTTGGCTATTCCTACGCCAGAGCATTATCTACCATTGATCTATAATTTAGGATTGAAACATGATAAAGAAGAGGTGTCTTTCTTTAACGATAAAGCGGTTGGTGGTTCATTAACCATGACCTCTGTTTTAGTGGGATAAACCCCTGTGATGTTGAAATGGAAAGCATCCGCATGTAAAGTCCTAGTCTACATCAGTCTTTTTAACCATTTCAACAATCCCATTTTATACGGCGGATAAATCATGTTAGTCATTCCAAATTTCGATTGAAAAACCACTGCCCTTTCGTGTGAAAAGTTTTTGAAGCCAAAAATGCCATGACAACTTCCGACTCCGCTACTGTTTACACCTCCAAAAGGCAAATTCGGGTTGCTAATATGAATCAATACATCATTTACACAAGTTCCCCCTGATGTTGTTTCATTGATAATTTTGTGTTGGTTGCCTGCGTTATCAGAAAAGATGTAAAGTGCCAGTGGTTTATCTTTGGCATTAACAACATCAATGGCTTGCTGCAAATTTTTGTAGGTAACAATGGGTAAAATTGGACCGAAAATTTCTTCCTTCATAATGGTGTTTTCCAAATTTACAGCAGTTAAAACTGTCGGGTTTATCGTTTGAGTACTTTCATCAGTCTCCCCTCCCCAAGCCAGTTTAGCGCCGTCTTTCTGGGCGGTTTCGATCAGTTCGCCTAATCTATTAAATTGCTTTTCATTAATGATTTTTCCAAAAACCGTTTTATTGATTTCTCCATCTACAAAAAACATAGCTTGAGCCGCCGCTTTGTAATGCTCAACAAACGCTGTTTCTAGTTTCTCATCAATTAAAACGTAATCAGGCGCAATACAAGTCTGCCCGGTATTAACCAGCTTGCCCCATGCAATTTTTTCTGCAGCCTTTTTTAAATTGCAAGTATCATCAATTATAGCAGGAGATTTACCACCCAGTTCTAAGGTAACCGATGTTAAGTTTTTAGCTGCGGCTTCCATTACTGCCTTTCCAATAGCGGTGCTTCCGGTAAAAAATATATGGTCGAACGGGAGTTTGAGTAGAATCGTAGATACATCGGCGTCTCCCTCAAAACAGGCTACTTCCCTTTCATCAAAAGTTGAGGAAATTATTCTTCCAATAACTGCTGCTGTATTTGAGCTTAACTCTGATGGTTTTAAAATCACACAATTACCGGCGGCGATTGCCGAAATCAGCGGACTCATGATTAGTTGCAAAGGATAATTCCATGGCGCAATTATTAAACAAACACCTTTGGGTTCATAGTAAATTTTGTTGCTTGCAAAGAGATTACTCAACGTTTTACTTACCGATTTTGGTTTCATCCAATTTGCAAGTTTCTTAACGGCGTGGTCTATTTCGGAATAAGTAAAAAACAGTTCGGTTACGGCAGTCTCAAATCTACTTTTACGTAAATCCTTTTCCAATGCCAGATAGATTTCTTCCTCAGCATTTTCTAAAGCTTGCTTAAGTATTTTCAACTTAGCAATTCTTGTTTTAGCGTTGGCTTTACGCAGGTCGAATTTGTGCCGCTGTTGTAAATCGAAAACTGATTTTATTTTTTCTTCCATATTCTGTATTGTCATCTTGAGCTTGTCGAAAGACATCATAAGTCTTCGATAAACTCAGACTGACATCGCTTGAGTAGTTAGCTAAATTTAGTTAAAATCAATTCATTTCATTAAAAATTCATTCATTTAAAGCATATTGCAATTAATTTTAGACACCACCAATGAAGAAGTTGTTTTTTGCCTTTGCATTTTTAATTCCCTTAATTATTCGTGCTCAAACCATTAAAACAGATGTGCTTATTTTAGGTAATTCGAATGCTGCTTTTGCCGCAGGCGTTCAAGCTACGGAGTCGGGTGTAAATGCAATTGTTTTAACACAGCGTGATGGTTTCAACTTAAGCGGTTTTAAAAATTTATCTCCAAATGGCGTTGTGAGGGCCTTCGAAAAGAGAGCCAGAAAATCCTTAAAACTTGCCGATAGTGTTTCGTTACCCGAAATGACCACCCAAATTGTAAACGCAGTAATCAAAAATTGGGCTGATAGCTCAAAACTTCTTGATATCATTAACAACACGCCATACTATGATATTAAACGTTCTGGAAGTGGTTGGGAAGCGAAATTAACCAAAGAAAAAAGTATTAAAGCAAAGGTATTGGTTGTAACTGACCAGGTGGAAAAGATCCTTCCAGCTTTGAAAATAGAAGCTTTAAAACCAGCAGAAGCAAATACTATTAATTATGCTGAAAACTTATATCGTACAACAATTGCTGGCATAAACGGAACATCTAATTATCTTTCACTTTATAATTTGCTGATTCCAAACCAAGAAAACATTTTATACATCAAACCTGATAATTTTGAAATCGGACAGGCAGCTGGTGCCACCGCAGCGTATGCCGCATTTTACAAAACCAAAACCAGCTTATCAAACTTAAAAAGAATTCAAGGTGAATTACTATCTTACAAATTATCGTTAATGCCTTTTGATGATGTTAAAATTGTTGATTCAAATTGGCTGGCAATCCAAAAAGTGGGCATTACCGGAATTTTAAAAGCGGATATAGAAAAGGGAAAGGTTTATTTTCAACCTGAAAAAGCAGTTACTTACGATGAAATAAAGCAACCCCTAAAAGATTATTATTACAAAGCTCAAATTTGGTTTGATGATCATCAAAATATTCCAATCGATCTGGATAATACCATTTCAATGGTCTGTTATGTTGGGAATAAAGCGGTTGATGCCACCAGAACTGAAATTGAGAAGAAGTGGAACAAGACTTATAAGTTTTCTTCAAAATACGATCTGAAAAAGGTTTTAACACGACGGGAGTTTTCAGTAATCATCAACGAATTTTTAAAGCCTTTTGATTTGATTAATGTGGATAGAACAGGGCGAGTGATTCGATAAGCCTCACCCTGTGAAAGTTTGTAGCTGTAGCCTAGGCACTGCATCCCTCTCCTGAAAGAAAGGGAAACTTCGTTTGTGTTTTAAACCCATCGACTTTACTCACATCAAAAAAATCCCTCTCTTTCAGGAGAGGGAGCGCACAATAGAAGGCAAAGCAAAAACTTTAACAGGGTGAGGTTGTAACATTTCCATTTCCTTACCACTTTAATTCGAGCATTCTCTAAATTGCGCCATCCAAACAAAAATTCATGAAGAAATATATACTTTTCCTATTGCTCTGCTCAAGCGGGTACACTTTCGCACAACAAATTGGTCCATTAACGGTAGAAAAAATTATGCGAGACCCAAAATGGATGGGAAGTTCGCCTACAAATTTCCGCTGGACGGCAGATAGCAAAACTTTATACTTTAACTGGAATCCTGAAAACAAAGCAAAAGAAGCATTATATAAAATATCAACTTCGAATTCCAAGCCCATTAAAGCCGTTGATCAGGAAGATGAAAAATTGCTCAGCTTAAATTATGTTCACAACAAAGATAAATCGTTAGGTTTGGTAGAAAAGAGCGGTGATATTTATCTTCAAAATTTAAAAACAAAGAAAGAAACTCGGTTAACCAATACGCTGGAGAGGGAAAGTAGCCCTGTTTTTTTAAGCAATGGAGATGTAGTTTACCAATTAGGTGAGAATTTATTTCAGCTTAATCGGGCTACAGCTGAAACTAAGCAAATAACCAATTTCGTAAAGGGTAAAGCTCCTGGAAAAACAAGTTCCAAGCCTGCTACCGAACAAGATGGCTGGCTAAAGGCACAGCAAACAGAGTTGTTCGATATCATTAAAAAAAGAAATGCAGAAACTCGGGGTACTGGTCGTGGAGGTAGAAGTCGCTTCGGAGCACAATCTGGCGATACAAAATCTTTAAAACCGCTTTACACTGATGATCGGTTTTTAAACAATGTCGTCATTAGCCCTAATGGCCGTTTTGTAACCTACAAATTAACGTCTCTGGCTCAAAATAACCATAACACCGTCGTACCAAATTATGTAACAGCATCTGGCTATACAGAAGATATTCCCGGCAGAACCAAAGTTGGTGAAAACGAAAGTGTATCTCAAGGATTTATTTACGATACGCAAAGGGATTCGGTGTATGCGATTCAAACTTCTAATATTCCAGGTATTAAAGATATTCCTGATTTTTATAAGGAATATCCAAAGCTACTGGATTCGTTAAAAAAGAAAAATGCTGACAGGTTGGTTAACTTTTTCGGTCCGTTGTGGAATGAGAATGGAAGTGCTGCAATTATGGTAGCAACTTCTACCGACAATAAGGACCGCTGGATTTTAAACTTAGATGCTTCGACAGGCAAATTTAATTCAATAGATCGTCAGCATGATGAGGCTTGGATTGGTGGCCCCGGCATTAGCGGTTTTTTTCAAGGAAGCACGGGTTGGATAGATAACAACCATTTTTATTATCAAAGTGAGGCGACCGGTTATTCACACCTTTATGTTGCGGATATTTCAACCGGCGCTAAAAAGCAACTCACCTCTGGTAAATGGGAAGTTCAGTCGGTTCAGTTAGCGAAAGACAAACGAAACTTCTATCTTAAAGCGAACAAGGAACATCCAGGTATTACAAATTTCTTTAGCATTGGTGTAAATGGTGGTGAGCTGGTTCAAATTACAACCATGAAAGGCTTGAATGACATCACACTCTCGCCTGACGAAAAGTATCTTGCCATCAATTATTCTTATCTAAACAAACCAGGTGAGCTATATATTCAACCGAACAAAATTGGGGCTAAAGCAGCAAAAGTTACTGAGTCTGCCACAAAGGAATTTAATTCTTATAAATGGCGTGAACCCGATATGGTTTCGTTCAAAAACCGCTACGGTGCTGATGTTTACGCAAGAGTTTATAAATCTGATAAGCCGCATCCAAACCATCCCGCAGTCGTTTTCGTTCATGGAGCTGGTTATCTACAAAATGTACACTTCGGTTGGAGTACCTATTTTAGGGAGTTTATGTTCAACAATTTGCTGGCCGACAACGGTTACACGGTAATCGACATAGATTACACTGCAAGTTCGGGTTACGGTCGCGATCACAGAACAGGCATTTACCGCCACATGGGTGGAAAAGATTTAACAGACCAGGTTGATGGTGTTAAGTTTTTGGTAGAAAATTATGGTGTTAATCCTAAACATGTGGGTTTATATGGTGGTTCTTACGGAGGCTTTATTACGCTAATGGCGATGTTTAATGAACCGGACGTTTTTGCCAGCGGTGCAGCTTTGCGTTCGGTTACCGATTGGGCACATTACAATCATGGCTACACTTCCAATATTTTAAACGAACCTTTTAATGACCCGATTGCCTACAAACAAAGCTCGCCAATTTACTTTGCTGATAAATTGAAAGGCAATTTATTAATGGCACATGGAATGGTTGATGTGAATGTTCATTTTCAGGATATTGTTAGGATTACACAGCGCTTTATCGAACTTGGAAAACACAATTGGGAACTGGCTGTTTATCCAGTTGAAGACCACGGCTTCATAGAGCCAAGCAGCTGGACGGATGAATATAAAAGGATATTCAAATTGTATGAAAATACATTGAAGAAATAATTTTAAGCGCCACGTCATTGCGAGGCACGAAGCAATCCTACAACAATCGCTATTAATCCAGCGCTTTAAGACTGCTTCGTGCCTCGCAATGACGACACATTGAAGCCAGATATTCAAAATTTATATATATTTTAATCATTATAGTTTTTGACTATATCGCCATCAATAAATACAATTAACAAATACCAGATCTGGGTTGATTTGGACTTGTTTTCGCCGTACCTTTGCGCTATAAAATTAAAGACAAAAATTATGGCAATAGTAGGTAAAAAATTTCCGAGTGTTAGTATTGATGCAATGTCAGACATGGGTGATGACTTGAAAATCAATGTATTTGAAGAGGCTGTAAATAAGAATAGCAAAGTGTTATTGTTCTGGTATCCAAAAGATTTTACTTTTGTTTGCCCTACAGAATTACATGCTTTTCAAGCTGCTTTACCTGAGTTTGAACAAAGAAATACAATTGTTATCGGTGCATCTTGCGATACTAACGAAGTTCACTTCGCATGGTTAAACACTCCAAAAGATAATGGCGGAATTGAAGGTGTTACTTACCCGATTTTAGCTGATACACACAGACAATTATCTGGAATTTTAGATATTTTAGATCAAGAAGTTAACTACGATGAAGAAGGAAATGAATCATTCTCTGGTTCAAATGTTTCTTTCAGAGCAACTTACTTAATTGATGAAACTGGTAAAGTTTTCCACGAAAGTGTTAACGACATGCCGCTAGGCAGAAACGTGAAAGAATATTTGCGTTTAATTGATGCATACACTCACGTTCAAAAACACGGTGAAGTTTGTCCTGCAAACTGGGAAGAAGGAAAAGAAGCAATGAACGCAAACAGAACCGGCGTTGCTGAATATTTAGCTGCTAACTAATTAAATAAAACGTTATGTTTTTAGAATTAACAGAAGATAATCTTCAACAGTATTTGGCCGATAACTCTAAAGTTATGGTTCAGTACGCTGCATCATGGTGCGGTAACTGCAGAATCATGAAACCGAAGTTTAAAAAACTGGCTGCTGAAAATGAAGACGTAGCTTTCTTAATTGTTGATGCCGAAAAACTTCCAAATTCACGCAAATTTGCAAACGTTGATAATTTACCAACTTTTGCAGCTTTCGAAGGCGGTAATTTGGTAGATCAGGTGCAAACCAACAAAGCGGAAGGTTTAATTGAACTTTTTAACAAGATTAAATAATGAAAATTCCGGTTATAAGACAATTATTTCAAAACACCACTCCTGCTCAATTGGAAACAACTTTAGAAGTTTTAGAGGCTTTCTGTGAGTTTAGAGGGGTTAGCGAGCACGAAGTTGATGTTGCTGGCGAAATGATTACCAATATTTGTGGTGCGCTTGAAGTACACCAGATGGTAAGCGAAGGTGCGGCTGAAAAAGATGCACTTAACGCTTTCGGTCAGAAAGTAATGGGCTCGATTGATAGATAGTTTTCTTAATCAGGCTCTTTAAAATATCAAACCCTTTGTGTTTTCGCAAAGGGTTTTTTGTTTTTCAGGCACCACGTCCTTGCTTGATTTTCTTCGCCTACTCCGTCATGCTGTCCCGAACATTCGGGATCAGCATCTTTCCTACTTGGCTGCCTTGTCATTAAGACCCTAAAATAAATTCAGTGTGACGACCGTTTTAATTAACGCCTAAAAAAGTTCTGTGAGGACACAGACCTTGGGTATAGATTCTTCACTGCGTTCAGAATGACAAGTGCAAAAAAAAGGTCTGTGAAAGACACAGACCTTGCTAACTAAAACTTATATTTCCTTAAATGCCTTATATGTTAAGCAAATTTGCTTCAAAATCTACGAGGTTTACAAAATCCCTTAAGCCAAATTCCTGCCTGCATTTACAATACCGAAAACCGTTCTAACCGCTAATTTTTCCAAAGCTGTTTGATCCTTTTCATTTTGATCATGCTGCAGTTTCTCTAAAGCAAAATGTTGAATTAAAACTAGTGGTAAAATGATCTTCTCGCGGGTAGCGATTGATTTTTTATCTACCGGGTAGTTTGCCATTAAAGTTTCTTGCCCTGATAGTTTTAAAAGCATCTCTTTAGTTAATTCAAATTCATCATGTAGCTGAGTCCAAAAAGCGCCAAAAGTTTTATCATTGGCCAAATGAGCCGTAATCACGAAGTCTGACTTGCTCATGCTCATCATGCAGTTATCCACGATGGTTTTTAAATAGTCAGAATCTTCATAAACCTTAACTACTTTGCTCCAATTGCCCGCTTTCTCCTGGTTCTTCATAGCCGTTCCCATTCCGTAAAAACCGGGAACATTTTGCTTCAGCATACTCCAGGCGGTAACAAAACTAATCGCTCTCAAATCTTCGAGTTTCATTTCCCCGCCACCGTTTCTTTTAACTGGTCGGCTGCTAATATTTGCCTGAGAAAGTAGTTTCAAAGGAGAAAGTTTTTCTAGATAACTCACAAAAAGTGGATGCTCACGTAGATCGACGAAGGCCTTGTATCCATCATCGGCCATTTCATCGAGCAAGGCTTTATTTTCAGGATCTAACAAAACATTGTGTTTCTCTTTTAACCCAGACGAAATGCCCGCATTGATTAATTGTTCGATATTAAATTCTGCACTTTCAATTGAACCATATTGCGAACTGATGGTTTGGCCTTGAACGGTTAACTGAATGTTTTTATTGGCAATTTCTTTCCCCATTGAAGCATAGAAACGGTGTGTTTTACCTCCACCACGAGAAGGCGGACCACCACGACCATCGAAGAATGCCAGCTGAATATTATGTTTTTTAGAAACCTCAGACAGGGAGGTTTTACCATTGAAAATTGACCAATTGGCCATTAAATAACCACCATCTTTGGTACTGTCTGAGTAGCCCAGCATAATGTCTTGCTTATTTCCACGGCTAGCCAAATGCGCTTTGTAAAACGGGTTGCTATATAACGTATCCATAATTACCGCAGCACCTTTCAAATCGTTAACGGTTTCAAAGAGTGGCACAAAATCAATGGTTAGGTTATCTTTGCTCCAGCCATTCCAAAGGAAAAGCTCAATCAATTGTAAAATATCGCTTGCTTGCTGGCAATTACTAATGATAAATCGATGGCAAGCTTTTTCTCCGTTACGTCTCTGGATCCCCTTAATTTCTTTGATGGTTTGAATGGTATCTTCAATCAAAGCATCTCCTTCACTAGCGTAAACAGGCTTGGCTTCTTTAAAAGAGATCAGTTTTAGTTTTTCGGCCTCTGACAATTGATCATAATCTTCAGGGTATAGAGATGATATTGGTTTATTTTGACGGCAGTAAGCATGAACACTCCTCAAAACGCGACTGTCCTGACGAATGTCTAATGAAGCAAGATAATTGCCGTATAAATCAATTTTGCGGATTAAATCGTTAACTAAATCAACAAATAAACCTTCGTGCTCTTGCAAAAGCGTATCCTTAATTTTATTTAGATTTTCACGTAACTCATCCGAAATATCATGTAGTTCGCAGCTTTGATCAAAAGCATTCTGATAAAGCACATCATGCAATTTCGAAATATTTTCTTCTACACCTCTAAAGGTAATGCGGCGTTTAATTACTCTAAAATCACGATAGTAACAACGGAACAGGATTTGTCGCAACATCTTGGAAACCTCCAGCGTAGTATCAGCATGGATGTTTGGATTGCCATCTCTATCGCCGCCTGGCCAGAACCCTAGCTCTAAAATCTTCTTCGTTTCAAGATTATATTCGTCTAAATTCTGGTCGATTTCCTCCTGAATGTTAGCCGCAGCGAAGTAAAAGGTATTCTCTAAAAACCAGGCAAGATTTAAAGCTTCATCAACCGGAGTTGGCGATTTTTTATTAAAAAATGGTGTTTTACCGAGTTGTTGCAACAAAGAATTCATTGCCGTGATATCGTTATCACGAATAGCTTTGGTTAAATCAGTAATAATGGCCAGAACATTACCAGGATAAAATTGAGTGGGGTGAGCCGTTAAAACCAAACGGAGAGATAACTCATCAATTAAGTTTTCGATTTTAGCCAACATGGGCTTATTATCCGCATTCTTTTTTAAAATGAAAGCGAGCGTACTCTGCTCATCTGTAGTGTTTAACTTCGTAAATGAAGCATCTTCAACAGCATCAAAAAGCACAACCTGGCGCTCTATGTATTGAATAAAGCGGAATAGCAAATCGATAATGTCTTTCCTATCTGTATAACTCGTAAACTTGGCAAAAAACTCTTCGATAATTTGAGCTGGCTTCTGGCCGTTTGCTATCCCTTCTTCGCAACTCTTAAAAAACAGGGGCAATAATGTTCCGGTATCCTTTATTTTATAAAATGGAAGGGTTAAAAACAGACTATTAAAGAGTTCGAATTTTGAGATAACCTCATTATTAAAAATTGATTCTCGTTGTGTTGTTAAACGAAGTTTTGGCATAGCTTAAACAATAGTTTTGTATACGGTAATACTACAAAAAATGCATAAGGTATTAAAATTCTAGGGCTTACAATTTGGATAATTATAGAATAATTTTTAATTTTAGAATCTTATTTGGCTACTATGTAGCTATGTAAGAACATTTGCAATGTTTAAGGGCATTGCATTGATTGTTAATTTTTTGGGTTAAAACAGCCGATGTAATAAAATACACCGGCTGTTTTTGTTTTCTGACATTTTTTACGCCAATTGTTTGCCAATTTTAGTGTGCATCGGTAACAATATTTGCGTTTTTCTTAAATTTCTGCAGATATAAGAGAGGGATTGAGAACAACATAATTAATCCTGCAACCCAATAAGCATCATTATAAGTGAGCAACATCGTCTGTTTAATAACAGTTCCTTCAATTGCTTTCATTGCCATCAGTTTAGCATCAATAAAGGATGAACCTTTGGCCATAAAACCACTCGTTAGGGCATTCAATTTTTGAATAAATGCAGGGTTATACTCGTTAATGTTGGCAAGTAAACTACTTCTATGGAAACCAGAACGAATGTGGATTAATGTTGTTAACGCCGCAATACCAAATGATCCTCCCAATTGCCTGCTCATGTTATTCAAACCAGATCCCTGACCAATTTCAGCACCAGATAAATCCTGCATCGCCAGAGTGGTTAATGGAACGAATAACAGGGCCATTCCGAATCCTCTGATTACCAGTGGCCAGAAAAAATCTCCTGTTCCTGATGCCAGGGTAGAATTGCTCAACATCCAGCAGAAAACGAAGAATAAAAACATTCCTCCTGTTGCCATAAATTGTGCTGGTACGCCCTTTTTAAGCATAATACCAATAAAAGGCATCATAGCAATGGTACAAATACCGCCTGCAATAAAAAGCTTTCCAGTTTGTAATGGGGTAAATCCTAGCAAGTTTTGGGCGAAAACCGGGAACACGAAAACGGAACCATATAATCCAAATCCTAAAATAAAGGAGGTGAACATCCCGATGGAGAAACTTCGCTTTTTCATAATCCGAAGGTTTACAATCGGGTGATCGGTGGCAGTTTCTCGCCAGATGAATAATAATAATCCAAAAACTGATACTACTGCTAATGCTGTAATGTAGGGAGTAGAAAACCAATCTTCACTTTCGCCTTTTTCCAATACGGTTTGTAAACTACCTACCGCTATGGCCAGTAAGGCTATTCCCCACCAATCGACTGGTTTACCCTGTCCATCTTTCGGCGTCTCTCGAATAAATGTGTAGGTACAGTAGGCGGCGAGTATCCCGACGGGAATATTTACATAGAAGATCCAAGGCCAATCAGCAATTTCCAAAATATAACCACCAATGGTTGGGCCAACGGTTGGGCCAACAACAGCTCCTAAACCAAACAATGCAGTTGCAATACCCACATCTTCACGTGGCCAGGTTTCTATCAAAATAGCTTGTGCGGTTGAAATTAAACCTCCCCCGGCTACACCCTGTAAAATCCTAAATAAAATTAGTTCATTTAATGATGTGGCATTACCGCACAAAAATGAAACGAGGGTAAAAACAATAATGGAGGTTAAGAAATAATTTTTACGCCCGAAACGACTTCCCAACCAACCCGACATGGGCAGTATGATTACATTCGCAACAGCATAACCAGTAGATAGCCAGGCGATATCCTCCAGGGTAGCGCCCAGGTTTCCCTGTATTTGTGGGATGGCCACATTCACAATGGTCGTATCAATCAGCTCCAGTAAAGAAGCGGTGATCACTGTAAATGTGATAATCCATTTTTTTAAACCTACTTCGGCCATTTTGATATTAATTAGTAGAAACCGAAGCTTTAACGCTCATTCCAGGGCGTAGTTTAGCTAACATTTCTTTTGATGGATGAATTTTAATTTTTACCGGAATACGCTGAACAACTTTTACGAAGTTACCCGTAGCATTATCAGGAGGCAATAACGAACCTTTTGCGCCAGTAATTGGTGAAAAATTATAGACCTCTCCTTCAATTTTCTCTTCTGGATAAGCATCTACCTCAATCTCAACTTTTGATCCTGTTTTGATTTTCTCCAACTGCGTTTCTTTAAAGTTTGCCGTTACATAAATACTTCCATCGTTTACTACAGCAAATAACGACTGCCCTGGCTGAATAAGCTGTCCTTTTTGAACATTCTTTTTAGATACAATACCGCTTGCAGGCGCTTTGATATCCGTATATGATAGCTGTAGTTTTGCAAAATCGATATCGCTTTGGCGCTGACTAATTACATTGCTGCTTACCGCTAATTGAGATTGAGTAGTTCCAACCTGTTTAACCGCAGCCTGATATTGATCTACCGCAGCACGATAAGCTGCCTGAGCAGATTCTTGAGTCGCTTTAGCCTGATCAAATGCCTGTTGCGTAATGGAACCATCTTTTACCAAATTTGCATAACGGGCAAAATCTTTGTTTGCTAAGTTCAATTTCACTTTCGCTGCATCAACATTTGCTTTTGCAGTACTTGTATTTGCTTGTGTTGCAATAATTTGCGATTGGGCCACACCTACCCCTGCATTAGCACCTTTCTGTCCCGCTTGTGCCTGTTCTAATTTAACTTTGTAATCGGCATCATCAAGTTTAACCAGAATTTGCCCTTCTGTAACATGAGTATTTTCTTCAAAATTGATATCCTTTACATAACCGCCAACGCGGGCAACAACAGGACTGATATCTCCGTCTATTTGGGCATCGTCGGTATCTACGTGTTTGCTAAAATAAGTCCATTCTTTGATACCAAATATGATACCTATAACTAGTAAAACACCTAAAATAATAGGTACTACTAAATTCTTTTTTTTCTTCTCAGTTGTCATTGCTGTATTTATTGCGTTATTTTTCCTGTTGATTTTAGTAAAGTATAGTAAGCCAAACCAGCGTCGGCTTTTGCTATTTCTAAATTTATTTTTGCCTGATATAATAAAGTTTCAGCATCAATTCTATCCGTAACTGAAGCCACATTATTTTTATATTTCGAGGCCAATAATTTGTCATTTTCAGTAGCCTGAGCAATAGAAGTTTCCAACACCTGGATCTTGTTCATTGCTACCTGATAGTTTTGAAAGTTTTTATTAATGTCTGTTTTTACATTGTCCGATAAAATATCTTTCTGGATCGAAATTTCGCTCTGCTGAATTTTAGCTTCGCTCACTTTATTTCTGTTTGTCCATAGGCTACCAATATTCCACGAAACGGTTGCGCCCACAGTTACTGGTAACAAATATTGATTTACCGGAGGGATAAAACTTCCGCTTGGATTGATGTAATACAAATTAGCACCTACACCAACGGTTGGTAAAGTATTGGCTTTAATGGTTTTGATGTTATAATCAGCAACTTTATTCTGAACATCAAGCTGTTTCAACTCCTGGCGATTTGCCATAGCCAGATTAATGTAATCGGCCAGCGAACTTGCTGTTTTCAAACCTGCTGACGGATCTACAATTTTAACTTCGGTATCTTCAGGCAAGCCTAACAAAATATCGAGATTATAGTTAATTACCTTGCGATTGCTTTCTATGTCCATTTGCGTAAGCGTTACATTGGCCTGTTGCAACTGGAATCGCAATACATCGTTTTTAGTCACAATGCCCTGCTCAAAGAACCGTTGCGCCTGTTTAATTTGTGCAGCAATTGATTCTAAATTTTGCTGAACCACTTTTTTGCTTTGCTCAATTTTGTACAGGTTATAGTAAGTGTTAATTACCGCATAAGTGATCTCCTCTTTGCTTTTATCCGCATCCAAACGGGCAACATCGGCTAATAACTTGGTCGATTCTTTTGCGTATTTTAACTTTCCGCCTCCATAAACCAGCTCCTGTACGGCTGCAGTACCTACAAACGCATCGGCTCTGCGTGGTAAATTAAAGGCAGTCGTACCTTCGCCTAAACTAAAAGTATGCGTTGGTATTTCGGCATGGTTATACATAAAGCTGGCATTGGCCGTAGGAAGAACATTGTCTTTTACCACTTCCAATTGCGCTACCGCCTGGTCTATTTTGTTTTGGGAAAGTTTTAGGTTTTTACTATTGGCAATGCCAAGTTCAATAGCTTGATTGATGGTTAACTCCTTTGAGCTTTGAGCAAATAAGGCTGCAGGAATTAATGATGCCGCAAGCATTAATCTAATCGATTTGGGTATCATTTTTTTGATGTTAAATAAACTGTTACAAGGTTTTGCAAATGGGCGACTACTCGCTCTTTAATAATTTTGTTCTCTTTCGGGTTAGATAAGTCGATGGCTTTATCGTTAGAAATTTTATGTGGTGCAATAACAACGTTTGTCAAGGTTCCCATAATAGTTGCAATAATCATCCTTACATCAACATTGCCGAAACTTCCATCCTCAATTCCATCTATAATAATCCTATCAAGGAGCGACATGTTTCTACTCATCGCATTTTTAATCTTATCATACATATCTGGCCGTTGGGTAAGGGAAAGCTCTCTATGCATCATTTTGTGAAATGCTATGTTCGAAAATATTCTGTTTGCATAACCTTCAATCACTTTGTGCAATTTTTCTAAGGACGATATTTTATCTTCATTAATAATCTTTAATTGAGAGGCGAAACCCTCAATGCGATTATTCATTATTTCTATAAAAACTCCTTCTTTCGACCCGAAATAATAATTGATCATTGCCATGTTGGCTCCAGATTCCTTTGAAATCTGCCTGGTTGACGTGCCCTCATATCCTGTTTCGCAAAACAGTTTTTCGGCTGCATCCAGAATGGCTTGTTTTTTATCTACTTTTTCTGTCTTCATCTTTTGATAGCACAAAATTAATCAATCGTTTGATTAACTTCCAAATGAAATACTACTTCTTTTACATTATCTTGATAAAAGCCTAATTTTAAGGCTAGAAAAATTTTGCTATGATGAAAAAGGCTTCTCTATTAATGTTAGTGCTCTTATGTATTCTTTCATTATTCTCCTTTCGGGATAAAAATCCGGAGCAAAGCTGGATCAGGATTAACCTGCTCGGCTATCCGGTAAACGGATCAAAGGTGGCGGTTTGGGCTAGTAAATCCGATCAAACTCCTGCCTTGTTTGAGTTGATAGATGAAAAAACTAAAAAGGTTGTTTACACCTCGCTCAACGTTAAACCATTTGGCGCCTATGGTCCTTTCAAACAAACGGCACGAATTAATTTTTCTGGCTTCAATAAATCAGGGCGGTTTTACATCAAGGCCGATGGCATTTTATCGCCGCTGGTTATTATTAATGATGATGTTTATAAGGGTGCGGCCGATTTTTGTCTTCGTTACATGCGCCAGCAAAGGAGTGGTTTTAACCCCTATTTAAAAGATAGTTGCCATACCCATGATGGTTTTTCGTTATACGGCGCTAAAGCTGGAATAAATGATAGTACCCATTTCGATGCTTCTGGCGGCTGGCATGATGCGAGTGATTACCTCCAATATTCCACCACTTCTGCCAATGCTACATATCATTTACTCATGGCCTATCGGGATTTTCCTGCTGTTTTTACCGATGAAAAACAGGCAAACGGTTTGGATGGAAAAAATGGAAAGGCCGATGTTTTGGACGAGGCAAAATGGGGATTGGATTGGCTGTTGAAAATGCATCCAAAGAAAAAAGTGATGTTTAACCAGTTGGCTGATGATCGTGACCATATTTCGATGAGAATTCCGAAAGAAGATAGCCAATATGGCAAGGGCTTCGAACGACCGTTATATTTCATCAACGGTGAACCGCAGCAACGTGGCAAATTTTTGAATGCCACAACGGGAACAAGTTCTACCGCAGCAAAGTTTGCCAGTGCTTTTAATTTAGGCGCAAAGTTATTCAAGAGTACCGATCAGAAATATTCGGTTCTGCTTGACAGAAAGGGAAACTCTGCACTGAGTTTCGCATTGCAAAAACCGGGCGTTACACAAACTGCATCTGTTAAATCGCCCTATATTTATGCGGAAGACAATTGGGTTGATGATATGGAACTGGCTATGGCTTCAGTTGGCTTCGCAAAGACAGATTCAAAAGCATCTAAGTCGGCCTTAGCTTACGCAGACCAGGAAAAAGTAACACCTTGGTTAGCTAAAGATACCGCAGCACATTATCAATATTATCCCTTCATCAACCTCGGTCATTATGAACTTGCGAAACAACTCACCGGAGCGGAAAGAAAGAAAATTGAAAGCTATTATAAGGAAGGAATCGAGCAAGTTTGGGCTCGGGCAAAAACAAATGCCTTTTATCGGGGCGTCCCTTTTATCTGGTGTAGCAACAATTTAACCGTGGCCTTTGCCATGCAATGTAAATGGTATGAAGAACTAACAGGAGATAATCAGTTTAACGCACTGGAGCAAGCTAACTTCGATTGGATTTTTGGTTGTAATCCATGGGGAACAAGCATGGTTTATGGTTTGCCCAACTGGGGTGATACCCCTGCCGACCCACATTCGGCGTTTACCCATTTAAAAAATTATCCTATCGACGGAGGTTTAGTTGATGGCCCGGTTTACACCAACATCTACAATAGTTTAATTGGCATCAAATTATCAGAGGCTGATGAATACGCCGAATTTCAAAGTGATCTGGCTGTTTACCACGATGATTATGGTGATTACAGCACCAATGAACCCACCATGGATGGTACGGCTTCGTTAATTTACTTGCTGGCGGCAAAAGAAACTCAGGCGAAAACAGCCAGCAAAAAAACCTACAGCTTAGGTGCAAATATTCGTGGAGATTCGACTTTGAAAAAGGTTTCGCTCGTTTTTACAGGTGATGAATTTGCTGATGGCGGAGAGAAAATACTCCAAACACTAAAAGATGAAAATGTAAAAGCATCTTTCTTTCTGACCGGAAATTTTTATAGAAACCCAAGGTTTAAATCACTGATAAAAAGATTAAAGTCGGCCGGGCATTACCTGGGAGCGCATTCAGATAAACATCTGCTTTATTGCGATTGGAAAAATCGCGACAGCCTACTTGTTACCCAAAAACAATTTGATGAAGATCTGGATGCAAATTATGCAGCCATGGCCAGTTTTGGAATTAAGAAGCGGGATGCATCGTACTTTCTTCCTCCATACGAATGGTACAACGAAAAAATAACCAGCTGGACCCGTTTAAAAGGCTTGCAGCTTATCAACTTTACTCCAGGAACCCGATCCAATGCAGATTATACCTTTCCTGAAATGGGCTCAAGTTATCGTACAACAGACGAGATCTATAAATCCATTACCAACTTCAATGAACAAAAAGCCAATGGATTAAACGGATCTTATTTGTTGTTACACATCGGCACTGATGCTAAAAGGAAGGAGAAGTTTTACGACCGCCTGCCCGACTTAATCCGCTATTTGAAAAAAGATGGCTACCAGTTAAGTAGAATTGATAATTAATTATGAATATTGATAATCATTGAAGAACCAAATTTTAAAATAAATATTAACTTTGCCTCCAAATAACAAAAAACATGAGTGTACAAGAAAACAGCAGCAATAATTTCAACTGGTTATATTATGCTTTAGGTTTATTCTTCGGGATTTTAACTGGAGCTGTAATTACGCAGAACTATATTTTCGCATTATTAGGTGGCGTTTTGGGTTTGTTAACTGCAGGCTTATTTTTAAATGCTATAGTAAAAGGCAGAAAATACTAATCCATCCCGAATTAGTTTAACATTCCTTTTTTAACATAACTAACTCATACAGCAAATGAAAAGAATATTCATTGTTGTTTTCGCTCTTTTGTGCTTCGGAGTAAAAGCTCAAGAAACTTCCTCAAATGAGGTTAAGTTTCCGGCGGCAGATCCGAGTCCGGCAGATATAGTTTACTTTCCTTTAAATGCTCCAAAAGCGAAGGATGCCACTAAACCGGTAATCAAAATCGTTTATTCTCGCCCGCAGCGAAAAGGTCGTGATATTTTTGGCGTTTTAGAGCAGTACGGAAAGGTTTGGCGCTTCGGGGCTAATGAAAATACCGAAGTTCAATTCTTCAAAAAAGTAACTATCGGAGGTAAAAAAATAAAAGCTGGCACGTATAGTTTGTTTGCGATTCCAAATAAAGACAGCTGGACAATTATTGTAAACAGCCAAACAGATAAATGGGGCGCTTTTTCTTATGATGAAACCAAGGATGTTGTGCGGACAAATGTACCTGTTAAGGCATTAGCAAAACCAATAGAATACTTTTCGTTAACTTTTATTGCAAAGGAAGGTGGCGCAAATCTAATTATCGGCTGGGATAAAACCCAGGCAGAGCTGCCAATAACGTTTTAGGATAAATATTGATAAAATATCAAAGCCCCGATTAAAATCGGGGCTTTTTTTTAATCCGAACGAAACTTTAGACACTTCATCTTTTTGAGAAACAGATTGCTGCACATCTAAATAAAATAAATATAATTCCTTTCCAAAACACTTAACTCTAAATGGGCGCTGTTTTTACGCATTACCCATATAAGGATCACTTATTGTAATTTCCCCGGTTTCTATCTTGCCTGCATAACGATGTTTAAAAGTCGAATTGCCTGTATTTATGATGCTGAAATCGTACCAATTACCAGTTTTTGAAAGGTTAGATGGCAAATTTGTTGTGGCTTTTGGATTAAGCAAAACAGTTTTGGTGGCAGATTTATATTTGTTATCTAGAATTTGAATGCTTATGGCGCTTGAACTTCTGTTTTCGATAGAAAAAATCAAATTACCGGTTAACTTTTTGCTCACCAGTCCACTTTGTTCAGCCATCGTTTTTACCACTATCTGCGGGTTTTGTTTATTACCTATAAAGTGTCTGTAAAAACCATTCGGACCAGTAATTCTGAAATCGTAAACACCATTATCAAAGTCTTCAATATTAATTTTTTCTGATAATTTATCGCCAGCTTTAACAGCGTAAGCCCAAACTTTGCCTTTAACGCCCTTGAAACTTTCGCTAGTAATCATTGTAAAAGGTACACCAACAGTTTCGGTTTCATTTCCAAAAAGCGATTTTGCAGATTGGAAAGTGAGCTCTACCTCACTGTTTACCAAAGAAGCATCTGCATTTATTTGATAAGGAAGTGCGCAAGCAGGTTTTGTTCCCTGTTCTTGCTTTGGCGCATGTATTGAAGTCTGGCTTGAAAAAGCTTCGAACTTGTTAATCTTAGCAACCTCATTTCTGTTTAAAGCAGTTGGCCCAACTTGTGCCGGTTTATTTTTTGCATTACCAATATTTGCGACTACGGTTTCGCGATTTAATGGTTCTGGCGATTTAATTTCCTCTCCATTGTAGGGCCGAAAAGCCGACGTTAAATCGCCACAAATGTTTCGCCTCCAATCGCTAATATTATTGCTTTTGATGTTTTTTCCTGTCTTTTTACTTAACCACTTCTCCATGAACATTAAAGAAGAGGTATGATCAAAAACCTGCGAATTTACGAATCCGCCTTTGCTCCAGGGTGAAGCAATAACCATGGGCACACGGTAACCCAAGCCAATAGGACTGCCTTTTCTTCCCTCAAAATCTGTTGCATAGTTTATCCCCTCAGATACCTTTCCACTTGATTTATCATCTGGATTCGGCACAACGAATGGGGGTTGATGATCAAAATAACCATCATTTTCATCATATGTTAAAACGAAAATGGTTTTCTTCCACACTGCAGGGTTTTTGGTTAAAATATCCAGCGCTTCGCTTACATACCAGGTTCCATAAAGCGGCGAACTCGTATGATCGGAAAAACGCTGCGGCGCCACCAACCACGAAACTGCCGGAAGTTTTCCGCTATCAACATCTTTTCTAAACTGATGAAAAATATCGCCTTTCGGAATATTTATCGTTTCGGATTTTCCTTCATCGTTAGTGAATGTGAATGGCGCTAATTCCAAATAATCTTTCTCGCTAATGTTTGTTTGGAAAGCCTTATCAATCAGGTTTTTTTCCCGTTGAGATAATTTATCATATTTAGCCTGAACTTCTTCGGGACTTAATGCCGGTGTAACAGTCTTATCGCCATTTTTTCTGAAATAAGCAGAAAGCTTAACATTATGTCTTTTTACATATTCAACAGGGTTATCGCCATAGTTGCCCAGCCAGTCATCAACCTCACCCTCCGGAAGTTTTGAAGTCCAAAGTTCATTTTGATAGATACGCCAATCAACACCGTTATCTTCTAAAGTTTCCTGAAAGGTTGGCCAGTCTACAAAAACATTGTTCTGCGACTCCGCCTGGTCATTATTTACTACTGCCACGCGGTTTGCGCTCTTCTCTCCCCTAATTGTCCCTGTAAAAAAGAATAATCTATTAGGTGTTGTTCCTGTTAAGGATGAACAAAAATGTTGGTCGCAAACAGTAAATGCATCAGCCAAAGCATAATAAAACGGGACATCATTTCGATCGTAGTAAGATAATGTCATCGCCGATTTAACAGGAAACCACTTATCATAACGTCCTCCGTTTCGGGCTGCAACCTGATCGTTCCAGGAGTGAGGTAAACCGCCTTGCCAAGTGATTTTCGTTTTATTGATATCTACGTGAAAAGGCGCATAAGTATAACCTTGACCGTCCTTTTGCAGCCAGACTTTGTTACCATCGGGCTGAATATGCGGATGCGGATCATTAAAGCCCCGTACCCCTTTCATCTTACCAAACATGTGGTCGAAGGAACGGTTTTCCTGCATTAAAAATACGATGTGCTCGGCATCGTAAAAAGTACTACCGGGTTCGGCATTTATTGCCATAGCCTTTAATACCGAGCTGGGCAAGGTGTTAGCCATACCAGTAGCCCCGGCGAACAGTGCCGCCTTTTTTAAGAATTCTCTACGTGAGTCCATAAATTATACAATATAGCTTAGATACTACAAGTTATGAATAAGTAGCGAGTCTGTTAGCAGGTGTCTTAATTCTTGATGTAAAAAACTTGTGAACGGAATTCGTGTAGTTATTACCGAAAACCCTATTTCTGGTAAACCCTCACATAATCCACTTTCATCGTTGCTGGAAAAATAGCATCATCAACTCCGTTTTTTCCTCCCCAATTTCCGCCAACAGCTAAATTCAAAATCACATGAAAGTTTTGATCAAATGGCCAATCGGCAGGACCTTTACCTGTATTTTTAAAGGTTAAATATTTTTGATCATCTACAAAAAATTCAATTCTGTCTTTAAACCACTCTACGGCGTAAATATGATAAGCATTGTAAGGATTTATCTTTACGCCTTTGCCTACCTGAGTTTTAAGTACGTGATTGAATTTCTCAGTGTGTACAGTTCCATAAACACTATCAGGCTCATAACCTACATGCTCCATAATGTCTATTTCACCACTTTTAGGCCAGCCGCCGTATTTCCAATCGGTAGGAAGTGCCCAAATTGCCGGCCACAAACCCCTTCCTTTTGGCAACATCGCCCGCACTTCTACCCTGCCATATTTGAAATTAAATTTATTTTTACTTACCAATCTGGCTGATGTGTATTTATTAGTTTCTTTATCGGCTTTAACTGCAGTGATGTTCAAACTTCCTTTAACATTTTTCGCATTGGCAGTATCAGCCTCGGTATAGTATTGAAGCTCATTATTTCCCCATCCTTTTCCGCCAACATCGTAACCCCAATTTTTGCTTAGCGGCAAGCCTTTGTCATCAAATTCATCTGCCCATTTTAATTTCCAGCCTAATGCAACAGGTGCTTTTTTTATTTCTTCAAAAGTCAATTCTGGCTCGTTTGTAGTTATATAATCGACATTGTGCGCCAATAACCATTGCATTTCTGGCGCAGTGTTCACTGTCCAGGCATTTACTGTTAAGCCTAATTTGTGTGCATTTTCTATCCAGCCATCTTTTTGATAGATGCTATAATGGTAATCAACACCAGTCAATTTGTCTGCCTTCATTTGTTCAGCACTGATTTCTCCTCTCAGGTAAGCTATTTTCGCTTTTGGAAGAACCTCCAGAATGCGTTTGCAATAATCATAGTCGAAACTAATATATTCTGTCCAATCTAAAACCCCTACTTTTTTAACCATATCGATACAGGCATTTGTAAGCTCAATACCACGTTCTTTGCTAACTAGCGATGGTTTTATTTCTAAAATCAATTTGGTTGTTTTTTGTTTCTTACCTTCTTTTAGGTAAGCTTCTAAAGTTGGAATTTTCTCGCCATTGCTCATGGTTTTGGTTAAAAGTTCTTCGTATTTAACCTTCTCGATGGTTAAGCCTTGAAATTCAGCATCGTGATTTACAACAAGCACTTTATCGGCGGTCATCCATACATCGAATTCCGAACCATAACAACCTAACCTTACCGCTTCATTCAGGGATGCGATGGAGTTTTCAGGAAATTTATTTTTTTTCCATGCGCCGCGATGTGCAATCACCTGATTTTTATTCCAGTTAAATTTTTGGGCGAATGAGGTGGTAAAAATAAATACCATGCTTGTTAAAATAAGTGCTCGTTTCATATTTGGGGTGATTGTACAAAAAATCAAAAGTAGATTTTTATTGGAATACCAGTTTAAAATCTATGTAACCTTTGTATTAATTATCCAAGATAAATATTTTTAGATTAATTGTGCCGTTGGCTGAAGCCACGGCAATGAAAAACCACCCCTTCCCCCTCCTTGAAATAAGGAGGGGAGTTGGATTGTGCTATTTTTTATTAATTCAGCTATTTTAGGTAGTGGGTTTAACCTTCAGGCCATTAATAAACCCGATAATTTCGCTGCAGCAGTCCCTATTCCCCTCCTAAATTAGGAGGGGTTGGGGGTGGTTTGATACGGCAAAAGCAATACGCTTTGTTAAATAAACCCGATTGCCGCGAATCCCGATTTTTCATCGGGAGCAGCAAAAAGCGGGACTGAAGACCTCCATGAAACACTAAGCATTGTTTTCCAAACCTTTATTCTATCTTTCAAATAAACAATTTGAAATAAACGCGTTACCTTAACAGGGTTTCTTTTAATTGATGGGAACAATTTTTACATTTACGTTGATATGGTAAGCAATAATTACAACGATTTGTTGAGGAAGATAGATGAGTTTATCCGTAAATTTTATTTAAACAAGATTTTACGTGGTGCCATTTATGCCGCCGCAATATTACTCGGCTTGTATTTGCTTGTTTTCTTAAGTCTATATTATCTAAACCCAACAGCAGGCTTAAAAACTTTTATTTTCTTCGCTTACTTATTACTGGGCTTACTATTGATAGGTTTTTTAATTATAATACCTCTGCTCTCGATGTTGAAATTAGGCAAACATCTGTCTTTCGATGAAGCTTCGGTAATTATTGGAAACCACTTTTCTGATATTAAGGATAAGCTTTTGAATACACTACAACTGCATAAACTTTCCGAAAATTTGCCAGAAAATAATCAGTTAATTATGGCGAGCATCGATCAGAAAATTCTGGAGTTGAAACCCGTACCATTTTATACCGCCGTTCGGATAAATGACAATAGGAAATACTTGAAATACCTGTTCGTTCCGCTTTCTATTATTCTATTGATTGCCCTGATTGCACCTGCCATTCTTCGCGAGGGAACCAATAGTTTCTTCAAATATGATGAATACATTGCTCCGAAAGCCCCGTTTAGCTTCACTGTTTTAAACAAAAATCTAGCTGTTACGCAGGGCGATGATGTAACGATAAATTTGAAATTGGCTGGTGATGAATTGCCTGCCGAAGTATATGTTGAAGATGGAAAAAACACTTATAAACTTGAGAAGGATAACATCAGCAAGTTTAATTACAACATTAAAAACATTCAGAGTGATAAAAAACTGATTTTTAAAGGCGGCGGATTTAGTTCCGCAACATTTACAGTTAGCGTTAAGCCTCGTCCGGAGTTATTGAATGCATCGGCAACTTTAAATTATCCATCTTACTTAGGTAAAAAACCTGAGGTGATTGCTAACGTTGGCGATATCCTTCTACCCGAAGGGACGCGTGTGACCTGGAGTTTCAAAACCGGCCAAAGCAATTCGCTGCTATTTACGCTAAATGGTAAAGAAATTGTATTGAAGGTGGATGATGACAAATCAGCATTTAATGCCACGATCCGCAATAATTCAAAATATAGCATTAGCCCAAAAAATGATTTTGTAACGCTTTCGGATTCTCTATCGCATCAAATTACGGTAATTAAAGATCAATCTCCAGCTATTCAAATTCAGGAGAAGCCCGATTCAATTAGCAACAAAGCCATCTATTTCAGTGGACAGGTTACGGATGATTATGGCTTTAGCAGATTGAGTTTTAAGTATAACATTCGTGAAAATAATAAGGTAATTAGTACGGTCAGCAAAAATATCCCCATCAAAACCAACATAACTGAAAATAGATTTTTCTTCTTCTGGGATTTAAAAGCAGCCTTGGCAAAGCCTGGCCAAGAAATAGAATATTATTTTGAAGTCGCTGATAATGATGGCGTTAATGGCTCAAAAATTACGCG
Organism: Pedobacter sp. AC163; assembly: GCF_979258665.1. NCBI lineage: Bacteria > Pseudomonadati > Bacteroidota > Sphingobacteriia > Sphingobacteriales > Sphingobacteriaceae > Pedobacter > Pedobacter sp. AC163. The sequence continues at coordinate 3,078,314 of NZ_OZ409872.1, forward strand.
TTCGGAGATTAAAACATTTAAACAGCCTACAAAAAAAGAAACAGCTGAGCAAGTAAGCGCTAACAGCCAGGCGCTAAAGCAAAAAGTACAATCGGCTATTCGTTTAGCCAATACCGTCGAAAAAGAGAGTAAAAAAGTTGCCGAAAGCTTAATTGATAAAAAGCAGATCTCATTTGAAGATAAAAAGCAAATTGAGGCTTTGCTGGATAAACAAAAACAACTGGATGAGGCGGTAAAACAAATTAAAGCGCAAAACGATAAAAATATTCAGCAGCAGGAAGACCAATTGCAAACAGAAGAGCTTTTGGAGAAGCAAAAGCAAATTAAGGATTTGTTTGACCATGTATTGGATGAAAAGACAAAGGAACTTTTGCAGAAGCTTCAAAACCTGATGAATGAGAAAAATAAAGACCAAACGCAAAATGAACTTTCAAAGATGCAATTGGACAATAAAACGCTCAAAAATGAACTCGACAGAATTTTAGAACTTTACAAGCAGCTAGAATTTGAGCAAAACTTGCAAAACGACATCGATCGTTTAAATGAATTGGCTAAAGATCAAAAGGCCCTTAGCAAAGAAACGGCTGATAAAAAGCAGGATAACGAATCGCTTAAACAAAAGCAGGATGCCTTGAATAAGGAAATGAAAGATTTAAAGGATGATTTGAAGAAACTGGAAGACAAAAATCAGTCGTTAGAAAAACCTAATCCCTTCGAAAACCCAGAAAAAGAGCTGCAGGATATTGAAAAAGATCAACAAGATAGTAAGGATGCGCTTAATAAAAAAGATTCGAAAGGAGCTAGTCATAAGCAACAAAAAGCTGGTGAGCAGATGGAAAAACTTTCGAAAAAAATGAGCGAAATGCAGCAGCAAGGTGAGGAAATGGAAAACAACCTGAATGCGAAAGAGTTGCGTAAGCTCCTTGAAAACTTGCTGAATACTTCTTTTGAGCAGGAAAAGGTGATGTTAACGTTAAAAAAAATGACTTCAGCTGATCCATCCTATATTGGCAACGTTCAAAAGCAACGCAGCATTAAAGATAACCTTAAAACGATTGCCGATAGTTTATATGCTTTGAGTAAACGTGTTCCTCAAATTGAATCGACGGTGAACGAAGAAATGAATAAGATTAACTTCAACCTCGATAAAAGTTTGGAAAGTCTTGGCGAGCGAAGAACTCCAGAGGCCAATCGTTACCAGCAGTATACCATGACATCAATTAACAATTTGAGTTTGATGTTGAGTGAGGCTTTGAATCAATTGCAGAACATGCAAAAAAACGCGAAGCCTGGAAGTGGCAAAAAACAGAAACAAGGTATTAAGCAGCTCTCGCAAATGCAGGAGCAGCTGAATAAAAGTATGCAAAAGGCTCGTGAGCAGATGCAAAAATCTGGTGGCAACCAAGGCAAGGTGGGCAAAGGCGAAATGAGTCAGGAGTTTGGAAAAATGGCACAGCAGCAGCATATGATTCGCCAGGCTTTGGAAAAAATCAACCGTGAAGAAAATAAAAATGGTTCGGGTAAAATGGGCAATCTTAATGAGGCCATTAAGGAGATGAAGCAAACAGAAAGCGACTTGGTGAATAAGCGTTTACAGCAAGAAACCTTAAATAGACAGAAAGAGTTATTAACTAAGCTTTTAGAGGCAGAAAAAGCAGAACGCGACCAGGAAGAAGATTCAAAACGAGAGAGTAAAGCTGCCAAGGAATTTCCACCATCTTACCAAAAAATGGTTGATGACTTTAAAAAGCAACAACAAAATGGAAACGATATGTTGCAGAAATTGCCTCCTGGCTTGAATTACTATTATAAAAATAAAATCGCCGAATATTTAAAATCTTTGAATATGGTAAGGTAGGATAAATCTATTCTTAATGTTGAATCATTTCAGCATGGATATCCAACTAATAACTGAAATGAATTCAGTATGACGGCCACATGCATAACTTCTACTGTCCCCTAACTTTTATTTCTTAAATTTGCGGCTTTAAACATATCCACATGCCTGCAATTTCATTTTTTACAGAATCGGTTACTTACAATCTTCCTCAAAAACTTAAGGTTAAGAAATGGATTAAAGCAACTATTGAAAGGGAGGGCTTTAGATTACAAGAACTCAATTTCATTTTCTGTAGCGATGAATATTTACTGGGTATTAATCAACAGTATTTAAATCATGATACTTACACTGATATTATTACTTTCGACAACTCTGATGAGGAAAAGTTGATTGTCAGTGATATTTTCATCAGCATTGAACGTGTAAAAGAAAATGCAAAAACTTTCAAAACAACAGAATTTGATGAAGTTTGCCGCATCATGATCCATGGAACCTTGCACTTACTGGGTTACAAAGACAAGGGTAAAGCAGCAAAAACTCTAATGACGCAAAAAGAAAATGAATATTTAAGCTTCAGAGTAGATTTCAATTTTCTGTAAATAAAAATACCAATGGAGAATCACTTTTTTGTACCAGGATTTTGGCAGAGTTTCCTTCATATTTATTGATGCTAACTCCTATACAATCCACGCCAAATGATTTACCTTTCCAGGCTCTTGATGTAACCTTGTAATAGCTTGAACTTGCATCTTCTATTAAATACGGAAATATGGTCCACGACCATTTAGTGCCATTAAATACCAAATATTTTGTTGGTTGAGGTAGATCTACCATATCCATCATTTGATATACTTTATCTTCAAACTTTATAGCCGTGTAAATTTTATCAACTTGAGCATGTTGAAGGTATGCCGTATCAAGGCTTAGGTTTTTATATTCGAATGATTTCAGCTTAATAATCTGGCCAACAACTGATTTACTAAGCACAAACCTATATACTTTATTCCCGTCTCCATCGGCGTCAAAAATTAGCGTATTATTTTTTAAATTTACTGGATGTGCCCTTCTTCCTTGAACGTTATCCATTGTGGCAAATACTTGCGAGCCATTTTTGACAAAATATAATATTCTAAGGCTATTACTTTCATTAATTATGATTGTAAAATAAACTCGTAAAAGCTCTTCGGGCTTTATAAATTTCGATTGTCGGTTCATAATGATATAGCTCTTGGTTATTACAATTTACCGAAAATTTAGAATAAAAATAAACATCTACTGTTCGCTCAGGAATAACCGCGAAGACGCTCGCCCTTTTTTTGACAGCAACCATTTTCAAGTAATTTTTATTCCGTTCGTCTGACGGTTAACAGTGTTGGTCGATAAATTACCCATGCTGGTATATTTGTGGCTATTCAGCTGCAACAATACAACCATTACTCGGTCTTATAATTAAAATAAAAGCTCAGGCTCTTTAATAGAAATATAAGATAAGGGATTAATCCTTTCAAAAGATAAAGTTTAGTTTTAGTTAATGATTGAAGCAGCGGCGGAGCGATTCCAGTCGCTGTTTTTGTTTTTTAAAATGATGAAGCAAGTCATTCAGGATCTTTTATTTCTCAGTTTGCAATTTTCCAGCTCATTACATATCAATATTTTGCCATTTTTGAGGATACTTAGCCGCTTTAAAACATCTATACAACCTACCAAATATTTTATCCTTACTTTTGCACTAATTTTCCTTTATAAAACCGAAATACAAAAAAATTGAGCACACTAATTGCGGCAGAAGGCTTAGGTCATGGTTACCATGATGAATGGCTATTTAAAAATTTAACCTTAGGTATTAACTCTGGTCAGCGGGTAGCGTTGGTTGGAATTAATGGCGCTGGTAAGAGTACACTTTTAAAATTATTGGCAGAAAGGTTCCCTCCGCTCGAAGGTAAGATTGTTAAAAATAAAGCAGTTAAAATCGGCTTTTTGGATCAGGAACCCCAGTTCACTGAAGGTTTCTCTATAAGCGACCATATCTTTTCTTTAGAAAATAAACAGCAACAACTGATTAAGGAGTATGAGGAATTAATTGAGGATCCGAATCCCGATGAGAAAACGCTTAATCGTTTGTATGAAGAACTGAGCGAACACAATGCCTGGGAATATGAACATGAAATAAAAACCATATTGAATAGGATGGGGATTACTCATCTTCAACAAAAAATAGCTACCCTTTCTGGCGGACAAAAGAAGCGCTTAGCTTTGGCTAAACTTTTAATAGAAGACCCGGAAATTTTGGTATTGGATGAGCCCACCAATCATTTGGATATTGATACGATTGAATGGTTAGAAAAGCTACTAACAACAGGACAAAAAACCATCCTCCTGGTTACACACGATAGATACTTTTTAGATAATGTTTGTAATACTATAGTTGAATTAGATCGAGGAAAGATTTTTAATTATAATGGAAATTATGCTTACTATCTGGAAAAGAAATCAGAAAGAGAAGCGCTCGATGCCACTGTTCAACATAAGAATCAGCAGCTGTTAAAGAAAGAATTAGAGTGGATGAGACGCATGCCACAGGCTCGTGCAACGAAATCTAACGCCAGGATTAATGCTTTTTATGATTTAGAGGAAAAAACAAAGAAAAAGTCTGATAATCAGTCTATTAACCTCCAAATGAAAATGTCTCGTCAGGGTGGTAAAATTATCGAGATCGATCATATAGCAAAATCTTTCGATGGTCGTCCAATTATTAATGATTTTAGTTACACTTTCAAAAAAGGAGATAGAATTGGTTTGGCAGGTAAAAATGGTACTGGCAAATCTACTTTATTAAATATCATTACTAGTCAACTAGCACCGGATGCAGGGACAGTTGATACTGGTGAAACGACAGTTTTTGGTTATTACAAACAAGGAGGTTTAACTTTCGATCCTAAAGAACGGGTAATTGATGTTGTGAAATCAGACGCTGAGTATATTAAGATGGCTGATGGTTCTGTAATTACTGCTTCTGCCCTATTGACACTTTTTCTTTTTCCGCCTAAGAAACAACATGGCATGGTTGAAAAATTAAGTGGTGGTGAAAAGAAGCGTTTGAACTTGATGAAGGTTTTGATGCAAAATCCTAACTTTTTAATTTTGGATGAGCCAACTAACGATCTGGATATTGACACATTAAATGTACTGGAAGAATTTTTGGAAAACTTCCCTGGCATTTTAATGCTGGTTTCTCACGATAGATACTTACTTGATAAAATGAGTGATCAGCTATTTATTATGGAAGGTGAAGGAATAGTAAAAATATATAATGGAAATTATTCTGAATACCGTTTAAGTTTAGAACAGCCAAAAGTTAAAACAGAAGCCAAAAAAACTTCCACGCCTATAGCTGCTGAAGCTCCGATAAAAAATGCAAAAAAATTAAGTTTTAAAGAACAAACGGAACTTGATGAATGCGAAAAAGGGATTTCAGATACAGAAACTAAAATAGCTGAATTGACAAAAAGTTTATCAGCGGTAGCTGCTTCCGATTATGTTAAGATTCAAGAAATTTCGGATGAAATTGAAAAGTTAAAAGTCAAGCACGATGATTATACAATGCGGTGGCTAGAATTATCAGAATAGATTTAAATAACTTTTCATATGTTTCGGCGTTATGTTTCACGTGGAACATTCAGTTCAGTTGTGATACAAGGCTAAAATCAAACTTTCTCAACGGAAAAATAAGTGCTTGAATCGGTTTAACATACCAAATAAATAATACAATTGTTCCACGTGGAACATAATAGAAAAAGAAAATGTTTTCAAAATACGATTTGATTGTTGTTGGTGCTGGACATGCAGGATGCGAAGCTGCTGCCGCTGCCGCCAACCTGGGCTCATCAGTTTTATTGATAACAATGAATATGGGCACCATAGCCCAGATGAGTTGTAACCCAGCAATGGGTGGCGTAGCGAAAGGACAGATTGTTCGCGAGGTAGATGCAATGGGTGGCTATTCAGGAATTATATCTGATAAATCAACCATTCAATTTAGAATGTTAAACAAGTCAAAAGGTCCTGCAATGTGGAGTCCGAGAGCTCAAATTGACAGAATGCGCTTCGCTGAAGAATGGCGTTTAGCTTTAGAAAGAACTCCTAATGTCGACTTATGGCAAGATAGTGTTGTTGGCTTATTAGTTAAAGATAATACCGTGTATGGCGTAAAAACATCTTTAGGAATAGAGATTGAAAGTACAGCAGTAGTACTTACAAATGGGACTTTCTTAAATGGGGTAATGCACATTGGAGAAAAGAAATTTGGTGGAGGCAGAACAGCAGAAAGAGCATCAACTGGAATCACAGAACAATTGGTGGAACTGGGTATGGAAGCTGGAAGAATGAAGACAGGCACTCCCCCTAGAGTAGATGGTAGAAGTTTAGACTATACCAAAATGGAAGAACAATGGGGAGATGAAAACCCCAGTAAATTTTCTTTCACAGATACCGAAGTCTCAGCAGATCAACGTTGCTGCTGGATTACTTATACCAATGGGGATGTACACGAAACCTTGAAAGAAGGCTTCGAAAAATCGCCAATGTTTACAGGCAGAATTAAAGGTTTGGGTCCAAGATATTGTCCTTCCATTGAAGACAAAATTAACCGTTTTGCAGAACGCGACAGACACCAAATTTTTGTAGAACCTGAAGGATGGAACACATGCGAAATTTACGTGAATGGTTTCTCAACTTCTCTTCCAGAAGATGTACAACAAAGAGCGCTTCGATTAATTCCAGGTTTTGAGAATGCAAAAATGTTCAGACCCGGTTATGCTATCGAATACGATTTCTTCCCTCCTACTCAATTATCACTTACTCTAGAAACTAAATTAATTAATAATCTATTTCTAGCTGGTCAGATAAATGGAACTACAGGTTATGAAGAAGCAGCTTGCCAAGGTTTCATGGCTGGTATCAATGCACATCAAAAAATTAATGACAAGCACGAGCTGATTATGAAAAGATCGGACAGTTATATTGGTGTTTTAATTGACGATTTAGTAACCAAAGGAACTGACGAACCTTATCGAATGTTTACCTCAAGAGCAGAACATCGTTTATTATTGAGACAGGATAATGCAGACATTCGCTTATCTCCTATCGGACATGAATTAGGTTTGATATCTGATGAACGTTTAGAAAAGGTTAAACATAAAGTTGAAGCAGCAGAAGCTTTAGTTAAATTTACCAGAAGCCAAGGCATAGAAATGGTTGATGCTAATCCTATGTTAGAAAGTTTAGGTTCGAGTATTTTAAATCAAAATGTAAAAATTCATAGTTTAGCTGGTCGTCCTCATGTGGGCTTACAAGATCTTATAAAAGTAAGTAAACCATTGGCTGAAGCCACCAAGGATTTAGATAATGAAACAATAGAACAAGCGGAAATCAAAATTAAATATGAGAGTTATTTTGAAAAAGAAAATGAGATAGTAGCTAAAATGTTGAAAATGGAAGACAAAGAAATCAAACCTGATTTCGACTATAATAAAATTGTTTCCATCTCAAAAGAAGCCCGTGAAAAGTTATTCAAAATAAAACCACGTACTTTAGGCCAGGCATCAAGAATTTCTGGCGTATCACCATCAGATATCTCAGTTTTAATGGTCTATATTGGTAAGTGATTGATTATCAACAATTTAAACATACATATATCGACTTAAAATAAAGCGATATAAAAGCATAAAAACTTTTTTTAATATCAGATTTCCAAAAACATCAAAAATTCGTCATAACGTTTAAAATATGCCAAATTTAAAAGCTCAGTATTTTAACAAAATAATTTTAGCAGTTGTTATCATCTCTCCCCTATTTATGGGTTGTGCAAGTATGCAAACACCACAGGGAGGACCGAAAGACTCAACTCCACCTAAAATTTTAAATATGACTCCGAAAAATCAAACCCGTAATTTTAATGCAAAAAAAATTACAATTGAGTTTGATGAATATTTTAAGCTTGTGGATGAATCGAAAGAATTTAGTATTTCACCAGAGCAGGAACGAGCACCTATTTTAAAAATTCGTTCTAAGCGACTGGAAATTGAACTTCAGGATACATTAGAGAAAAATACAACATACACCCTAAATTTTGGAAAGGCAGTTGCCGATATCAATGAGAGTAATGTGGTCAAAAATTTATCTTATGTGTTTTCTACCGGAAATGAAATTGATTCCTTATCTGTGAGTGGAAATGTAAAAAGCTCGCTAAATGATGAATTTGAGAAAGACGTTACTGTTTTCATCTTACCATTAGCACGTGACACCCTGTTTGGAAAGAAAAGGCCATCAATATATACCTTGACTGACAGTTCTGGAAATTATAAGCTTAACAATCTAAGAGCTGGTCAATATAAAATTTATGCACTTAAGGAAGGCAGTGGTGGTGGAGATAAAATATATCAACAAGTATCTGATGAAGTTGGTTTTCTGAAAGATCCAATCACTATTGATAAGAACCTCGATAATATCAATCTCCAGGTGTTCAAAGAACTGGCGACAGATTTTCGTGTTACAGATCGTAAACTTGCTAATGATGGAATCATCACCATTACAACAAACAAACAACTTAAGGATCCGAAAATTACTATTACGGATCCACCGAAAGTAGATGTAGGTAAGTTTGTTCACTTTAATAAAACTAACGATACCGCCAAAGTATGGCTTACTGATTTAAGCTTCGACTCTGTTAAGGTAGCCATTCAGGATGAAGGCAAGGTTTTACAAACACTTAATTTTAGCAAAGGAAAAAAGGATAATTACGTTCGCGATGTAAATATTAATGATAACGCAAGTGGTGGTAAACTAAATCCCTACCAAACTTATACCTTAACTTTTCCTTTCCCAATAACAGCAGCAGATGCTTCAAAGATTACTTTATTAGAAGATTCAGTTAAAAGAACAACCTTTCAACTGATAAAAGATAGTACCGATTTCTTAAAATACTACATCAGATATCCCTGGAAACAAAAACGAACCTATGATATAAAATATGCTGCAGGAGCTTTCACAGCAATTTTTAATGCCAAAAATAAGGAAATCAATAAGACCTTTAAACTAGATCCAACAGATAATTATACCACATTAATATATAATGTAACTGTACCAGATTCAAGTAAAAACTATATCGTTCAATTTTTGACAGAGAAAAAGGATCTGATCAAATCATTTCCGATAAAAGGAAATACGAAGCTTCGTTTCGCAAATTATCCCGCCGGAAAATATATGATTCGAGTAATTTATGACGAAAATAGAAACGCAATTTGGGATACTGGAAATGTAAAAGCAGGTACTCAACCAGAGAAAGTATGGTACCTCAAAGCACTTTTAGACCTAAAACCGAATTGGGAAAGAGAAGATCCCTTAGCTATCCCACCCCCACCGAAAGATTGATTATGGATTTGTAAACCAGTTGGAATACATGATATAATTATCTGGTAACTTATTTAATAAAGCCCTTTGCTCATCAGTAATGGGCTTTATTTTTTTTGCTGGGGTGCCAGCGTATAAATAACCGGTTTCACAAACCATGTTCTCCAACACCACTGATCCAGCGGCGATGATACAATATTCTTCAATAACGGCATGATCCATTACAATTGCACCCATACCTACCAAAACGTGATCTTGAACTGTACAACCATGAACGATTGCATTGTGACCAACAGATACCCTATTTCCAATGTGTGTTGAAGCTTTTAAATACGTAGCATGAATTACAGCGCCATCCTGGATATTGGATTCATTTCCAATTGTAATGGCGTTTACATCGCCTCTAATCACCGCATTAAACCAAACCGAACAATTGTTTCCTATAGTGACATCACCCACAATTGTAGCGTTTTCAGCGATGAAATTATCATTTCCTATTTCAGGATATTTGTTTTTTACTGGAAGTATTAATGGCATAGCTTTATTTTCACATACTCCTGAATCTAAATCAGGTTTTTAGGGTAATCGTTTATTTCTTTTCTATATACTGAAATAGATCAGCAAGCTTGCAGCATCAGTTTAAAAAACAGTATCAATTAGTTCTTTAGCGTGATCAGGGTAATCAGTGGTAAAATGCAAACCTCTGCTTTCTTTACGCTTCATAGCTGATTTTATGACCAAATAAGCAGTCTGAATTACATTCCTCAGTTCACAAAGCTTCACCGAAACCTTGTTCTTTTTATAGAATTCCTCTGTTTCCTGGTAAATTAAAAACAGTCTTCGGTGCGCCCTTTCTAAACGAAAATCAGAACGAACTATACCAACGTAATCACCCATCACTTTCTGCAATTCTCTTAAATTGTGGGTAACCAGAACGTCTTCATTGCTTTGTGTAACCCCTTGTGAATCCCATTCTGGAATATTTTCAGGAATTACATTATTTTTGAAGTTTTCAACCGCATCCTGATAAATACGATGTGCAAAAACAGTCGCCTCAAGTAAGGAGTTAGAAGCCAATCGATTAGCACCATGCAAACCAGTTGAAGAAACCTCACCACAGGCATAAAGGTTTTTGATAGAAGATCGCCCATATTCATCTACTAAAATGCCACCACACATATAATGAGATGCCGGCGTTACTGGTATATAATCTTTTGTCATATCGATACCAATAGATAAACACTTGGCAAATATATTTGGAAAATGTTTTAAAATATCTGCCTTCTTACGCATCGTGATGTCTAAATAAACAAATTCATCACCCGATTTTTTCATTTCATTATCAACTGCCCTAGCAACAATATCTCGAGGTGCTAATGATTTACGCTCATCGTATTCATGCATAAACTCTTCACCATTTTTACGGCGAAGAACACCGCCAAAACCACGAACTGCTTCAGAAATTAGGAAGGAAGGATACTCTCCAGGATGGTATAAAGCGGTTGGGTGGAACTGAATAAACTCCATATTCCTTACTTTTCCTTTAGCTCGGTAAACCATTGCCATACCATCACCTGTTGCAATTACAGGGTTTGTTGTAGCAGAATATACATGTCCGGCACCACCTGAAGCCATAACCGTAACGTTTGCCACAATCTTTTCCACATCGTTAAGCTCTGTGTTAAAGGCATATATCCCATAACAGTTGATATCTTCAGTACGTTTATCAACAAACTCACCGAGGTGATGCTGAGTGATTAACTCGAGTGCAAAGTAATGTGTTAATATCTCTATGTTCGGATTCTCATGAATTTCCTTTAAAAGTACCCGCTCAATTTCATATCCGGTGATGTCTTTATAGTGTAGAACACGGTGTTCGGAGTGTCCGCCCTCCTTGGCTAAATCATAGAAGCCCGAGTTATCTTTATCGAAATTTATACCATAGTCAATAATCTCCTGAATGCGCTGAGGCCCCTCTTTTACAACGATTTCTACAATTTTTTCATCGCATAAACCGTCGCCGGCAATCAAGGTATCGTGTATATGTTTTTCGAAAGAATCATCTTTATCAACAACAACTGCGACACCACCTTGCGCATATTTTGTATTCGATTCGTCTTCATTTGATTTAGTAACAATTAAAACCTTACCAAATTTGGCCGCCTTAAGTGCAAAACTTAAACCCGCTATCCCTGAACCAATTACCAGAAAATCTACTTTTCTCATCTAAAAAACATTTACTTTATCAACGCTGTTGATAACTATAGAACAACTGTTAGCTTTATGTAGAAATAAGACTAACAAATAAATTTGAATGTTTAAAGCTACTCTAAAAAGACAATTTGCCACAATCTTTTACTCAATTTTTAAGCACCTTTGTACAAGTAATTAACTTTTCACACACTTATAAACAATTAACATTCCAATATGGAGAAAAATTAACCGGTTTTTCGATAGTGCTGAAAATCAATCTTATCATATTACAAAAATGTAATCTAAATGTTAGTAAACGATTAACAACTTACATTGAAGAACGTTTTTAATAAACTTACCAACGTTACCAACACACTAATAAACAAACAAGATTTATTTATTTAAAATAACTTATTAATTATTGAGACGTGGAAAGCTTTATCTTTGACCAACGTCAAAATTCAAAAAAGGAAAATTTAAAAATGAACATAGATGTCTTAGAAGAAATAAACAAAAAAGGTTACGTAGAAGAAGAAATTGACCCTACGCTTGACCTCTTTGTTGAAATCGAAAAACTGAAGAAGGAAAAGAATGCAATTATATTAGCACACTATTACCAAGAACCTGATATACAAGATATTGCAGATTATATTGGTGACAGTTTAGGTTTATCTCAGGAAGCAGCAAAAACTGATGCTGAGGTAATTGTTTTTGCAGGAGTACACTTTATGGCCGAAACTGCCAAGATTTTATCTCCGACAAAAAAAGTTTTATTACCAGATGTAAAAGCAGGCTGTTCTTTGGCTGATAGCTGTCCACCACATTTGTTTAGAAAATTTAAGGAGAAGTATCCTGATCATTTGGTCATCACTTATGTGAATTGCACAGCTGAGTTGAAAGCCTTGAGTGACATTGTTTGTACCTCTACAAATGCTGTTCAAATTGTAGAAAGTTTACCAAAAGATCAGAAAATAATCTTCGGTCCGGATAGGAATTTAGGCGCTTGGGTTGCCAAAAAGACCGGTAGAGATTTGGTGCTTTGGAATGGCGCCTGTATGGTACATGAGATTTTTTCGAAAGAAAAAATTACGAAACTTAAAGAACGCCACCCTAACGCCAGGTTTATTGCACATCCGGAATGTGAAGAAGCCGTTTTACAAATGGCCGATTATATTGGCTCTACTACCGGACTTTTGAAATATGCTATATCCAATCCGGCCACAGAATTTATTGTAGCTACAGAAAGTGGAATTATCCATCAAATGGAAAAAGCTTGTCCGGAGAAAACATTTATTCCGGCGCCACCGAATAATAGTTGCGCTTGCAATGATTGTCCATACATGAAGAGAAATACTTTAGAAAAACTATATTTATGTCTTAAAAATAGTTCGCCAGAAGTAACTGTACCAGAGCATATTATTGAGCAGGCACGTAAACCTATTCAAAGAATGTTGGATATTTCTGCAGAGCTAGGATTGTAGTAAAATATTGAGTAGTAAAATAAGACACTCGTCATTGCGAGCCACGAAGCAATCTTAAAGCGTTGGGTTTTCAATTACGAAAGTAATGAGATTGCTTTCCCGAAAAGTCGGGACAGGCTGTACCTCCCAATGACGGATAAATGATAAAAATGAAAACAACTAATATCTTAAAAAATTACTCAGGCTTGCTTTGGCTACTAGCAGGGATTACCGCTGGAAGCATCATTGGGTTAATTTTTGGACAAAAAGTTGAAAGTATAAAACCTCTGGGTGATATATTTTTGAATTTGTTGTTTACTGCCGTTATTCCTTTGGTATTTTTTGCAGTTTCTTCTGCCATTGCAAATATAGATCGTACTAAAAAGTTGGGGAAACTATTAACCATTATGGTATTGGTTTTTTTATCAACTATTCTTATTGCAGCAATTCTAACTCTGGCTGCCACATGGGTTTTTCCTATTCACCAGGCATTGGGCAATAATCCAATTCCAACCGAACCAGAAAAAATTCAATCGTTCGGAGAGCAAATGACACAGCTCTTAACCGTTGGAGAATTTTACGAGATTGGCAGTAGAAAAAATATGCTGGCGCTCATTATTTTTTCCGTTTTAGTGGGATTTTCTACCCTATACTCGGGAAAAGAAGGTGATGGTTTTAAAAACTTTTTGGTGTCGGGTAATGAAGTGATGAAAAAACTCATCATCTTAATTATGAAACTTGGGCCGATAGGTTTGGGTGCCTATTTTGCTTATCAGGTTGGTGTGTTCGGGCCGCAACTTTTTGGTACTTATGCCAAAGCATTGGGATTATATTATGGAGTCGGGGCATTCTATTTCATTGTATTTTTTACGTTATATGCCTTTATTGCCGGCGGTTTTAAAGCGATAAAAGTATTCTGGAAAAATAATATTGTACCGTCCTTAACCTCTATTGGCACTTGTAGCAGCATAGCAACAATCCCTGCGAATTTAGAAGGAACAAATAAAATGGGTGTTCCGGCTTACATTACCAATGTGACTATTCCATTGGGTTCAACATTACACAAGGATGGCTCGAGCATTAGTTCTATAATTAAAATCGCAGTAGTATTTGCTATTTTTGGAAAGGATTTGGTTCATGTAGATACCATCATTTTGGCATTGGGCATCACTGTTTTAGTCAGTATAGTAGAGGGTGGAATTCCCAATGGAGGTTATATTGGAGAGTTATTAATGATTTCAGCTTATCAATTGCCACCAGAAGCTTTACCTCCGGCGATGATTATAGGAACTTTGGTAGATCCAATGGCGACACTTCTAAATGCGACCGGAGATAATGTTGCGGCGATGCTGATTTCCAGGTTTACTGAAGGCAAAAATTGGATGGAAAGTAAGGGTTTGTCATCCTGAGCATGCTGTCATCCTGACGAAGGAAGGATCTGTTTTGCTAATAAGTACTGGCCTGAGTAAATGATTCTTCTCTATACTCAGCATGACAAATAATTTTAAAAATAGAAAATAAGGGCTTAACCCCTTAGAAATGTATAATTATTAATAAAAGCCCCTTAATGGGTTTGGGTGAATATGTTTGAAAATAAAGAGCGTACAGATATTAACGAATTAGGTGAGTTTGGTTTAATCAAACACTTAACAACCAATTTTAAAATTAGAAACGATTACTCGGTAAAAGGTGTTGGTGATGATGCTGCTGTTTTGGATGCAAAAGGCAAACAAATATTGGTTTCTACCGATTTGCTTTTGGAGGGAATTCACTTCGATTTAGCTTATGTGCCTTTGATGCATTTGGGTTACAAAGCAGTTCAGGTTAATTTGAGTGATATTTATGCCATGAATGGTAAGGCTAGTCAGATTACCGTTTCATTAGGATTGTCGAGCAAATTTCCGCTGGAAGCTGTAGAAGAAATCTATAAGGGAATTGAACTGGCTTGCAACAAGTTTAATATTGACCTGATTGGTGGGGATACTTCATCAAGCAAGCAAGGTTTGGTGATTAGCATTACGAGTATTGGCTACGCTGATGCAGATAAAGTTACTTATAGAAATGGCGCTCAGGAAAATGATTTACTTTGTGTTTCGGGCGATTTGGGTGGCGCTTATGTTGGTCTTCAGATTTTAGAGAGAGAGAAGCTAATTTATTTGGAGAATCCACAAATTCAACCGGATTTGGAAGGAAAAGATTATATCATCGAAAGACAATTGAAACCTGAAGCACGCATGGATATCGTGGCGCTTTTGGAAGATATGGATATTAAACCAACATCAATGATCGATGTTTCGGACGGATTGGCTTCTGAAATTCTTCATCTTGCTGAACAATCTGATAAGGGAATTACCATTTATGAGGAGAAAATCCCATTAGATCCAATGACTTATGAAACAGCTCGTGAGTTGGGTATTGATCCAACGGTTTGTGCTTTGAGTGGGGGTGAAGATTATGAGTTATTGTTTACAATCAGCCAGGAAGATTATAAGAAACTAAAACACGACGTAGATATTACCGTTATTGGTCACGTTACTGACAAAAATTCTGGTTGTAAAATGGTTTCAAAATCCAACAATGTTCATGAGTTGAAAGCACAAGGTTGGAACGCTTTTAATAAATAAATGCTATGAATAGCAATTTATCACACCAAAATTTTATTGAGCGTATTGCAGATTTGCTAAATAAGGCTCGCAATAAAATTGTAAATACAGTTAACCAAACAATGGTTTTAACGTATTATGAAATTGGTAGGATGATTGTTGAGGAGGAACAAAATGGCAAAGATAGGGCAGATTATGGAAAGGAAGTTATAAAAAGACTTTCTATTAAGCTAATTGCCGATTTCGGAAAAGGCTTTTCCATTCGAAATATTGAACAGATGAGGCAGTTTTATAAGGTTTACGCAAAAACGCAAACACTGTCTGCGGAATTCAAATTAAGCTGGTCTCACTATCTAAAGCTCATGAGAATTGATGATGATAAGGAAAGAAATTTTTATGAAATAGAATCATCTAAAAATAATTGGAGTTTAAGAGAACTACAAAGACAGTATGATATAGCCTCATATACCCGCTTATCGTTAAGTAGAAATCTTTGAATTATCAATAAAAGGGCAGTATTAGAAAAGCCAAAAGATGCCATTAAAGATCCATATATTTTAGAGTTTTTAGGTTTGCCAGATGAAAAAAGCTATTCTGAAAATGAATTAGAACAAAAGCTTATTGATAAACTAGAACACTTTCTTTTGGAGCTTGGAACTGGCTTTACGTTTGTTGCCAGGCAGAATAGAATATCTTTTGAAGAAAAGCACTTTAAAATAGATTTGATTTTTTATAATCGAATTTTGAAATGTTTTGTACTAATCGATTTAAAAATTGGAGAGTTAAGCCATCAGGATATTGGACAAATTCAGATGTATGTAAATTATTATGATAGAGAAGTTAAACTATCTGATGAAAATAAAACCATCGGAATAATACTTTGGCAGGATAAGAGCGAGGCCGTTGTACAATTCACATTACCAGAAAATAATGAACAAATTTTTGCAAGTAAATACTCTACAGTTTTACCGAGTAAAGAGAAATTAAAACAACTTATCCAAGAGTAAATGGTTTCAAAATCTAACAATGTTCATGAATTGAAAGCACAAGGTTGGAACGCTTTTAATAAGTAGATTTAGAGAAAAAATAGTAATTTTAAAATAAATCATCCTATTATATAAACTTATATTAATGGGAAATTACCTGAGAACACTAAAAACAATTGATGTATTCAAATCAAGATCTGATAAATCACCTATCACAAAAATACTCGCTGCCAATCAATACCGAACCATTGTATCGGAAAAATTGAGAAATGGAATAATTTGGTTTGAAATTATTTTATATGAAAAAACAACTGGCTTTGTTAAGAAAGACAATGAAAGTATTTTTTTTTGTAAACATTGCGAACTTAATGATGATAAGTTAATAGGGTTTAACTATAAATCAAAAAGTAGTGATAAGCTATCTTTTTATGATATTTTTAGTACAAGCAAAGTTTTTGACTTAAACGAAATAGGTTTTGTTAAAGTCGAAAGAATATTACAAATTGATAAAGGAACAAAGGAACATATTGAATTTCAATATAATAAAAAATTGGTTGAGGTTTATCCATATATTCTAGATAAAGGTGATGAATTCTATATTGTGAATAATAAGATTGAGGGTGCTAGTGGTCTGATAGAAATCGATAATTTTGAAGGACTGAAAGGAGTTGCTCCAGTAAGTATTAACTATTTGGAAATTAAAGATAAGTGGGAAACAAATTTTGTAATCGGCTTTGGCATTATAACCATCTTCATAATTATTCTTATATTTTTAAATGCCGGTTTGCTTGTCTTAAGCTCATTTATGATAATTCCAGGTATAATCGTAGGCTCAATTATATTATATATGTTTAAATTTATTTTGAGGCCATTAAAATTCATTTTTTATCAAATTAAGATACGGATTTGATTAAAATATGTTTTTTCTGTTGGTGTCATACCAACCGATAAACCTACTCCCCATCCAAATACTTCATATCAATCTGTTTATTATTTTTTACTTTGGCACCTAATTTTTTAAGGTTCTCAATTTTAGAAATCATATTTCCCGAACCCTCTTTTAGTTTATTGAAAGCGCCATCATAAGCCTTTTGTGTAGAGCCAATATGCCTTCCAATATCTTCCATATCCTTAAGAAAACCAACAAATTTTTCGTAAAGAAAGCCTGCTTGCTCAGCGATTTCAAATACATTTCGGTTTTGCCTTTCCTGTTTCCACATGCTGGCAATGGTGCGCAAAGTGGCTAATAATGTTGATGGACTAACGATTACTACTCGCCTATCCCAGGCAAAGTTAAACAGCTCCGCATCTTTTTGTACAGCAATGCTAAATGATGATTCTATCGGCACAAACAATAAAACGAAGTCTGGGGAATTGATTTTATATAAATCCTGATAGTTTTTTGCGGATAGTTCCTGAATATGATTTTTTATGGAGGCCAAATGCGCTTTTACATAGCCCTCACGCTCTTCTTCTGTTTCTGCCGATACTGAGCGTTCGTAAGCTACTAAACTTACCTTAGCGTCGACCACAAGATGTTTATCATCCGGTAAATCAATTACCACATCGGGTTGAAATCGACCGCCTTCGGCGGATACTAGCGAGGCCTGAATGCGATATTCCTGATCTCGAACCAAACCAGAACGCTCTAAAACTTTTTCTAAAATAACTTCCCCCCAATTTCCTTGTTTTTTACTGTCGCCTTTTAGCGCTTTTGTAAGGTTGTTAGCATCTTCCTGAATCATTTTACTTTGGATCTGTAATTCAGAAATTACCCCTTTCAAAATATTCCGTTCATCAGATTCTGCCTTGTAAACCTTTTCTACTTTATCCTCAAAAGCCTTGATATTCTCTTTTAAAGGATTTAAAATCAAATCGAGGTTTGTTCTGTTCTGTTCTACAAACCGAGTAGATTTTTCTTCCAAAATCTTATTCGCAATCAATTCAAAATCTTTGTTTAATTTCTCCTGAGATTGTTCGTAGCTTAATTTCTGTTCGGCTAATTTTTCTTTTTCTGCAAGATAAAAGGAGCGTGTACTTTCCAATTCACGATTAGCATCAGCAAGGCGATCGCGTTCAGCCTGAAGCTCGTCTATTAAACGTTGTTGCTCTTGTTGTAGCAATATTGTGATGTGCTCTTTTTCCGTAGATAAGTTAGCAGCCCTTTCCTCAACTCTCGCCAGTAGAATTTTTAGTGAATCGTTTTCCGCTTTGGTTTTCTCAAAATCTTCTATTGAAATTAATGCAACAGATTGTTGCGGCTTTTTAAAGAAAAGTAATACCAAAACCAATAAAATAATAACGAGAAGGCCAATTGCAGCGTATTCCATCATGATAAAAATTTTAGTAAAAATCGGCATTAAAAAGAGATTTACCAAAATAGTTTGCTTTTTATAGCTGCTAGAGTTTTGCCCAGAGGGTTTAAGCAAGAAATGGTGAATCTATTTAATATGAGACTCTGCAGCTCACTTTTTTAAAAGATAGTCGGAATTGCAATTTATTCTACCCATCTGCAAATCAAATTTCTTATCATTGAACTTTAAATACAATCAATGAACGAATTAACAATTCTCATCTCCTGTCCCGATCAAGTTGGTTTGGTAACCAACATTACGCGTGTTTTAGCCAGTCAACAGCTTAATATTGTTGCGATGAGGGAATTTGTGGATGAAGCCAATAAGGCTTTTTTTACCCGAATAGCATGTACGGGAAACATCGATAACAAGAATCAACTGGAGCAAAAACTATTGGAAACGTTGCCCAACGATGCTGAAGTAAATGTGATTGCTCAGCAAAAAAAGCAGATTGCAGTTTTGGTGACAAAGGAATATCATTGTCTGGCCGAAATTCTTATCAAAAATCAGTTTAAAACACTTGGGGCTAATGTTAAATGTGTCATTGGCAACTATGAATCGCTTCGCGATTTTAGTGAAAAACTAGGTATTCCATATTTCTTTGTTGATCATGTTGGAAAAGAGAAGGCACAATTTGAAGCAGAAATAAAAGATGTTTTAAATCAATTTGATTTAGATTATTTGGTTTTGGCCAAATTTATGCGAATTCTTTCTGCCGATTTTGTTAAGGACTATGCCGGTAGAGTAATTAACATACATCATTCATTTTTACCCGCTTTTATTGGTGCCAATCCTTATCGGCAAGCCTTTGAGCGAGGCGTGAAAATTATTGGTGCAACCGCTCATTTTGTAACTGATAACCTTGACGAAGGACCAATTATTACGCAACACACTACTCATATCGACCATAACTTTGGCGTAAAAGAAATGGTGCGGGCCGGAAAAGAAATAGAGAAAAAAGTGTTATTGGAAGCGCTTGAGTTGATTTTTGAAGATCGTGTTTTTGTAAGTGGCAATAAAACTGTTATCTTTAAATAACACACGAAATTCCTATTATGAAACTATTATTGTGCCTCCTTATGCTCTGTTCATTTGGAGCAAAGGCTCAAACTGATCTCAAATTCGATAAGTTTTTGGTCGATTGTGAAGACAAATGGATCGCTATCCAAATTGACTCTTTGCAATATTATTACGGTTATGTTTATATGGATAATTCAGCTGGATTAACATTCAATCTCGATGGTGCATTTTCCATTAATTCTGCATCCAATTACGTAAAAATGAAAGTTAATAAGCTTAAAGTTAGGATAGCACCAAATAAGGTGATGGCAGCAGAAATCCCAAAAGATAGATATAAAGAGTTGGCAATTACACCGGTACCGGATTGGTTGAAGTTTTATAGAACCGACGATCAAAATATAGATCGCTTATTTAGGTGGGGACATACATACAACAAGTGGGGCAATGCAGAAAAAGCTTTGAAATTTCTAAAAATGGTGAAAAGCAAAGATAAAAAGTACCCGGGTTTAGATCGTGAATTCTACTATGCTTATAATGGCAAAAAACGTGAACTCCTGGCTAGTTTTTATCTAGGCGAAGCCCTTGCGGATGTATCTGAAGCCAGACAAACCAATTGTGAGTTATATAAATCTTTAGTATTTAAACAAACCAATGCAAACGAATTAAAACAGGCTGAAGAAATGTATTACTATGCGATAAAGGAATGTACAGATGAAACGGCGAAGGCGGATATGGCCTACAACATTGCTTTTAAATACTATAAACTTTTGAATAAAGAAAAGCTCCAGCAGTGGAAAAATGAAGTTTTTAGATGGATTGTTCCGAATGACAGTTATGCGGAAAGAGTAGAAAAAATGATGAGCTCCTTAAATTAAATCCCAGATTGAAGCAGTAGTTCTGCGACATCTTCTCCAGTTTGCGATCCGATGGCGATGCCCATGCCGTTACACCTTGTCGCATAGAAAATATTTTCGGTTTCCTGTTTAATTAATGGTTCAAGCTGTTCGCCAAAAGCCATTATCCCGCTCCACCTTAAATCGATTTCAAAATGTTGATTGGGTAAAATAACGGTTTTTAGCAATTCTTCCAAAGCGTTTTGAACAACTTTCGTTTCTCCAAATACCGTGGTTTCTTCCGTCTTGAAGTCAATATTTCTTCCACCACCAAGCAAAACACGATCGCCAATATTTCTGAAATAATAATATCCTTTATCATAATGAAAAGTTCCATTTATTTTTAGGCCGACAATTGGTTTAGTTACTAAAACCTGTCCTCGTCCGGGTAATAAATTAACCGTTGGTATTAATGATTTGATAAATGCATTAGTCGCAACAATCAGTTTTTTACAATGGAAACTACCATGAGGCGTTAGAAGAACATTACCATTGCTTTCTTGTTGAATAGCATTTACACTGCAATTATTAAAAATCATAATACCCAAACCGTGTGCATATTTTATTAAGCCAACCATCATCTTGCCGGTATCAATTTGCGCTTCATATCGGTTTGATATGAGGTTACTTATTCCTTCAAGGCCAAATGCATCGATTTTATTATTACTTAGCGAAAATGCGTTCTTTCCTACAATGTCGCCTACCAAAATGTTAAAATGTTCAATTTTTGATACACAGCTATTGACCAACTCATAGTCAGTACTTTTAAATAATTCGTAGCCACCCAAAGGCCTAAAATCAACTGCATTATCACCCAATAACGAACGCATTTTCAGTAATCCTTTCCAGCGTTTTTCTATAATATGTTGAAGGCCTTCTGTGGTACTTGTTTTTTCTTGTTCAATCAGTTCGGAAACGCTTCCAAAACATGCAAAACCAGCATTTTTGGTACTGGCGCCAGATGGTAGAAATCCACGCTCTAAAACGGCAATATTCAAATTTGGAGATGATTTTTTTAGGTGAATGGCTGCATTTAAGCCAACGATTCCGCTACCAATAATAATTGCATCATAATCAAAAAAACTGCTTTGCTCCCAATAAGAAAAGTTATTTGCCATACCATAAATGTACTATAAAATGTATTGCAAATATTATGGGAACGCTTTTTGATATACTGCGAATTGAAAAACATACAGAAAAGAAATGGGAGTTTATTTAGTAATAATCATCCCGGTATTATTGCTGAGCATGTTTGTACAGTGGCGTTTCAGAAACAAGTTTTCTCGATATGCAGAAATGCAACTTAGCTCAGGTTTATCGGGCAAAGAGGTAGCAGAAAGAATGCTACATGATAACGGAATATACGATGTGAAAGTGATGAGCACAGAAGGACAATTAACAGATCATTACAATCCAACAGATAGAACCGTAAATTTAAGTACAGATGTATATTACAGTAGAAGTGTAGCCGCGGCGGCAGTGGCTGCGCATGAATGCGGGCATGCTGTACAACATGCAAAATCGTACTCATGGCTTAATCTTCGAAGCACTATGGTGCCTGTAGTAAGCATTTCGTCAAATCTCCTGCAGTGGGTTTTACTCATTGGAGTGATGTTATTGGTTTTCGCCGTAACGCCGATTGTTTTAGCTATTGGTGTAGTCGGACTAGCTTTGGTTACCATCTTTAGCATCATCACGTTACCAGTAGAATTTGATGCCAGTAACAGAGCATTGGCCTGGTTAAAAAATAACCCGGGTGTAATGCAAACGCAAGAAGAAAATAGCCAGGCTAAAGATGCACTTTGGTGGGCTGCAATGACCTATGTAGTAGCTGCGGTTGGTGCATTGGCAAACTTGCTTTACTACGCATCAATGCTATTTGGAAGAGGCAGAGATTAAAATACTTACCTAAGAAAAAAAAACGGTTCAGGATTTTCCTGACCGCTTTTTTTTTAAATGAGTGTGAAGATTGACGTCGAAGATTAATTCCCGCAGATTAAAATAGCTAAGAACAGCAGACATTTTTATGTATCAATCAGAGAATAAAACCATCCTAAATCTGCGATATTTATTTGCGTGATCAGCGGGGAAAATGATTGCCTTCTTGACACGCTAAGAATTAAGAGGAGATTAATTCAATTTATATGGTGCCACCAATTGAAACTGCGGAATATCAACCTCAAATTCAGCTTCATCCATTAAACGTTTCATTAAATAAGCACCTCTCATACTGCCCATGTCAGTTTTAAGATTACAACCAGAAACATAAACATGTGTTTCACCAGGTTGGATAATGGGTTGTAAACCTACAACACCTTCGCCTTCAACTTCTCTTCGGCTACTGTTAGAATCAAAAATAAACCATTGACGGCGCATCAACTGCACAGCATAATCAGAAAGATTAGAAATCTCTACGCGATAAGCAAACATAAAATGCTCATTAACCGGATTTGAATATTCTGGCTGGTAAACAGTTTCAACTGAAACTTTAACCCCATCTGTAATTGCAGTAACCATGATCGTGACGAATGTATAAAAATCAATTCAAAAATCAAGCCATTACTTTTGTAGCGTCGTAGCTGGCAAATTTTTCTGCCACTTCTTCCAAAATGCTATAAATGTTATTGATATCTGGCTCTGCCACTAAACGCATTCTGTATGGCTTAAAATCTGGTAGGCCTTTAAAGTAGTTGGCATAATGTCTCCGCATTTCGAAAATACCAGTTTTAGGTCCCTTCCATTCCAACGATTTATCCAAATGGGTGCGGCAAACATTTATGCGCTCTTCAATAGTTGGTCCGGGTAAATGTTCACCGGTTTTAAAGAAGTGCTTTACCTCTCTAAAAATCCAAGGGTAGCCTATTGCCGCTCTTCCAATCATAATGCCATCAACTTCATATTCCATGCGCCAGTTGGCAGCTTTTTCCGGACTATCAACGTCGCCATTTCCAAAAATTGGGATTTTAATGCGGGGGTTGCGCTTAATTTCTCGAATTAAACTCCAATCAGCTTCGCCTTTATATAATTGTGCCCTTGTTCTGCCGTGGATTGTTAAAGCTTGAATTCCAACATCCTGCAGCCTTTCGGCT
Organism: Pedobacter sp. AC163; assembly: GCF_979258665.1. Classification (NCBI taxonomy): domain Bacteria; kingdom Pseudomonadati; phylum Bacteroidota; class Sphingobacteriia; order Sphingobacteriales; family Sphingobacteriaceae; genus Pedobacter; species Pedobacter sp. AC163. The sequence continues at coordinate 3,102,159 of NZ_OZ409872.1, forward strand.
ACTTCATAAACATTTTTACTATCGTCATCCCAACCTAGGCGGGTTTTTACTGTCACTGGCAAAGGTGAAGCTTTAACAACCGCTTCTGTCATTTTTACCATTTTATCAATATCACGAAGTAAACTAGAGCCAGCACCTTTACAAACTACGTTTTTTACGGGGCAGCCGTAGTTAATATCAACTAAATCTGGTCCGGCAGCAGATGCAATTTCAGATGCTTCACGCATATGCTCGATATCTCCCCCAAAAATCTGGATGCCTATCGGTCTTTCGTATTCAAAAATATCTAGCTTTTGAAGACTTTTCGCTGCGTCGCGAATCAACCCTTCAGATGAAATAAATTCGGTGTACATTAAATCGGCCCCATTCTGTTTACAAACGTAACGGAACGGCGGATCGCTCACATCTTCCATCGGGGCAAGCAACAACGGGAACTCACCTAAATCTATATTTCCTATCTTTACAGACATTCTTTATCTTCAAACAATTTATAAAAACACACAAAGGTACAAATAATGATTTTTGTAAAACCTAACAAGGAGGAAATCAATCCTTTCTTACAACTACTTTTACTTTTATTTTACGCTTTGCTCGGTGGTTTTGTGTTCGGTCTTTTGGCTATCGTAATTATTTTAATAATTAATGGTTTAGGGATGGTTAGCAATTTGGAGCTACTTTTATCAGGCGATCCCAAATTTATTACCGAATTCAAAATCATCCAGATTCTGAGTTCGATAGGCACATTTATTTTACCTCCTATCGCCTTGGCGCTTACTGAAGGTAAAAAAGTTACTCAGTTCTACAGCTTTAAAAAGCCTCAAACTTTATTAATTTTTCTGGTTTTAACGATTATGATCGTGAGCATGCCGTTTATGGAATGGACGGTGCTGATTAACCAGAAAATGGTATTGCCAGATTATTTGAAGGGCGTAGAGCAATGGATGAAAGAAAAAGAAGACGCGGCAATGAAAATTACCATTCAGCTCATTACGGTTCGCAGCAACTTCGATTTTATTATAAACTTGATTATGATTGCTGTTTTACCAGCAATTGGCGAAGAGCTTATGTTTCGTGGTAGCGTGCAACGGTCGCTAACGAAAGCCTTCAATAGCCCTCATTTAGCCATTTGGCTTACTGCCATTATATTCAGTGCCATCCACGTTCAGTTTTACGGCTTTATACCACGTATGCTTTTAGGCGCTGGTTTTGGTTACTTATATTTTTACAGCGGAAGCCTTTGGTACGCCATGTTGGCTCATTTTATTAATAATGCCTATGCCGTTTGTGCGGCGTTCTACATGCAAAAACATAACATGCCTCTAAATAAAGCAGATGAGCCAATTGGTTTTCCATGGTATGGCTATTTAATTAGTGCAATAATTACCATAGCTTTGTTTAAATTTTTTAAAGATAGCGCAGAACGTGAGCGAAAATTGGATTAAAGTATACACCACGAGCAACCCATTTGCTGCAGAGGTTTTAAAGCAGGGTTTAACAGAAGCTGGAATTCCTGCGGTTACTATGAATAAGCAATTATCGGCTTACAACATTGGCGAAATAAATGTTCTGGTAAATAAATCAGATTTCGATAAAGCCATAGAATACATTGTAGAAAATGAAATTGAATAATAGGTTTTCGATTTTCCAGACTTCATTTTCCCACTTACCTTTTTCAATATGAAAACCAGGGCAATAACCGCTTTCTTTTTTACCATTGTGATGCTGGGTTCCATTTTTTTGGGAAGCTATGCTTTTACTATATTTTATCTCGTATTAAGCATTTTATCGCTTTTTGAGTTTTACAAACTGATCAAAAATTCAGGCATCCGGCCCCACCGTAACATAGGTTTGGTAGCCGGGGCACTTATCTTTTTGATGGCTGCTGGCTTGCATTATTTGCAGTATGATGTTAAATATCTACTGCTTTGTATCCCCTTAATTTTTTCGGTTTTTATTACCGAGTTATATAAGAAAAACAAAATTCCTTTTGCCAACATCTCCTACACGTTTGTCGGCTTTGTTTATGTAACTATTCCATTTTGCTTTTTCCATGCCTTAGGCTTTTTAAGAGACTGGAACGAATATAACTTCCATTTACCGCTTGCTTTTTTATTGATGCTTTGGGCTAATGACACCGGTGCTTATCTATTCGGCGTAAAGTATGGCAAGCGTAAACTTTTTGAGCGCCATTCGCCAAAGAAAAGTTGGGAAGGCTTTTTTGGAGGGATGTTCACCAGCGTTTTGGTTTCATTTGGATTATCGTTTATTTTTAAGGAAAACCAAGCCTGGGTTTGGGCCGGAATGGCCGTGCTTATTGCCTGTTTCGGCACATTGGGCGATTTGGTAGAGTCGATGTTGAAACGTAGTTTGGATACAAAAGACAGCGGCGGCCTATTGCCTGGGCATGGTGGCCTACTCGACCGTTTTGATGGTTTGTTGCTGGCAGCTCCTGTTGTTTACGCTTACCTGTACCTCATCTTGTCGTAGGTATTTTCGGTAATTACCCGACAGCAAAATCGAAGAAATAAATTTCAAATTTTTTGTAGCGCAACGCCTGTACGCATCACACAATTACTTCCCGTGTTACGCTAATACGCTTCGCATCGTCGGTTCCCTCCTTGCTGCAGGGTATCGCTTCACCCGGGGCTAGTTGGCCAGAAATGGTGCTGGTATTTAATGTTGTGTCGTCAGTAATAAACTATCCTATACTACAATCCTGCTTATTCAACGAGAACTTACTCTTCCCTTAGTCGTAGCGTATTCTATCTACTTGCCGAAACCACATAATAATCTCGTTCTACCATAAACCCCGCACTACTTTTTATTTGCTCTGTTTTTTTAATCGATTCGCCATTGTTGAATCCAGCTTCTTGCAACAAATCAATAATCGCATCCAAATCATACAGGGTAAAACCATATTTAGTAAAAGGGAGTTTTTCCATGAAACTTTTATCAGCGAAACACAAAACCAAACTTCCGCCAGGTTTTAATACACGTTTTATTTCCAAAAGGTAGGCGCCAGGATTTTCCCAAAAGTAGATAGTGTTTACCGAAAAAATTTTGTCGAATTGGGCGTCTGAAAAGGGTAAACGAAGGCCATCTGTTAATTTAAAATCTATCTGACCAATAAAGTCCGTATTGATTCTCTTAGCTTCAGTAATGATGGTTTCCGAAATATCGGCGCCAGCATATTTTAAATCCAGTGCTTTGCTAAGTAAATTTGCAATGTGCCCTCCGTTTCCATGGCCAATTTCCAGTACGGTTTCTCCGTCGCATAGATTTAAAGCTTCAATAGCAGAATTAGTCATTCCGATATTGCTCACATTCATCATTTCTCCGGTTTTTATGCCTTGCTCGCCTTCAGGCTGACGCAATTGCCTAGCAATATTTCGTAATTCCTCTTCAGAAGGTTGATGTGACATAAATCGAAGTAAAAATGATTGACCTAAAATAAACGCTAACAACTATTTGATCACCTGAATTGGCTTTTTATTTTCATCGATGGCAACAAAAGTAAAATCGCCATGAACTGCAAGCGCCCTGCCTTCGGCATACATTTGCTCTATATAAATTTCCACATTAACCTTTAAACTCGTATTACCCACGTGGCTTACTTTGCCAATCAACTCCACAATAGTTCCTGCAGGAATGGGTTTTTTAAAATCAATTCTATCGGTGCTAACGGTTACCATAATTTGCCTGCTAAAACGCGTAGCGGTAATAAAAGCCACTTCATCCATCATGTGCATGGCGGTTCCGCCGAATAAAGTATCGTAATGGTTGGTTGTATTTGGAAAAACAGCTTTAAAAATACTGGTGGTCGAATTCTGAATTCTTTCGTCTAAGGTCATGATGATGATTTAATCGGCAAATTTAGTTAAGCATGTTCGAAAAGCCTAGCTTGTAACAAATTTAGAGCATGCAAAAAACCGATAAGTTTCTACATTATATTTGATTATCCAACAAATAACCTTAACTATGACTAAATTTTACTTTAAAAAGTTCTGTTTTGCCTTTTTGATATTGAGCAGTAGTGCTTTGGCACAAGATGTTCCTACACCAAAATCTCATTTTGGCTTCACTATCGGCGATGATTATCAACTAGCCAATTACACGCAAACGGAAGCTTATTTTAAAAAGCTTGCAGAAACATCCAAGCGGGTCAAACTTGTAGATATTGGTAAAACTGAGGAGGGACGATCACAATACATGTTAATTGTTTCATCTCCGGCCAACCTTGAAAAATTAGCGAGATACAAAGAAATTTCACAACAACTGGCTCATGCAGAGCTTTCGCCTGCGCAAGCAAAAGCTTTGTCGCAAGAAGGTAAAGCTGTGGTTTGGATTGATGGTGGATTACACGCCAATGAAACCGTAGGCGCACATCAGTTAATTCAGACCGCCTATGAATTTGCTTCGAAAACAGATCCGGAAACGATGAAGATTTTGGACAACGTGATTATTCTATTTACCCACGCCAATCCAGATGGGCAAGAGCTGGTGGCTAATTGGTATATGCGGGAAAAAGATCCTAAAAAACGAGTGCTTTCGGGTTGGCCAACCTTATATGAAAAGTACGCCGGGCATGATAACAACCGCGACTTTTTTATGTTGAACCTGAAAGAAACACAAAACATGGGTCGCCAGCTTTTTGTAGAGTGGATTCCTCAAATCATGTACAACCACCATCAGGCTGGTCCGGCAGGAACGGTGGTTGCAGGCCCGCCCTATCGCGATCCGTTTAACTACGTTTTCGATCCCACACTATTAACCAGTTTAGATGCTGTTGGTGCCGCAATGCACACCAGATTGAATGTTGAAGCAAAGCCAGGATATACCCAGAGAGGCGGTTCAGTATTTTCTACCTGGTACAATGGCGGATTGAGAACGACCACCTATTTTCATAACATGATTGGTCTACTTACGGAAATTGTAGGTAGCCCAACTCCATCAGAAATTCCGTTGGTACCATCGCGGTTGTTGCCAAATAGCGATTCGCCAAATCCCGTTACGCCACGCAAATGGTATTTCAAAAATTCGATCGATTATTCTGTATCACTGAATTATGCGGTTTTGAACTACGCACAGCGCCATGCTGATGAGTTGCTGTTTAACATTTATCAAATGGGAAAAAACTCCATCGATAGAGGTAAAAAAGATACCTGGTCTTTCTCCCCAAAGAAAATTGAGGCCATTAACGCGGCTGCAAAAAAAGGAGGCTCAGGTGCTGCTGATGTGGGTGATAATGAGTTTGATGCCAGAAGGGCAATGAACGTAAAGTATTTTGATACGGTGATGAATGCACCGGTAAATCGAGATCCCCGTGGTTATATTTTATCGGCAGATCAGCCGGATTTCAATTCTGCTATCAAGTTTTTAAATGCATTAATCAGAACAGGAATAGTGGTGCATAAGGCTACCGCCACTTTTACGGTAGCAGGCAAAAAATATCCGGCAGGAAGTTATGTGGTTAAAACAGATCAAGCATTCCGGCCACATGTTTTGGATATGTTCGAGCCACAGGATCACCCGAATGACTTTAAATACGAAGGCGGTGCACCTATTCCTCCTTACGATGCTGCGGGTTGGACATTGGCTTATTTAATGGACGTGAAATTTGACCGCATTCAAGATGATTTCACCGGACCGTTTGAGAAAAATCCTTATGGAAACTTATTGGTTCCGGAGAATAAAATTGCAGGTTCTAATTATGTTTTAAGTGCCGCACAGAACGATTCTTACACAGCTGTTAACGATTTATTGAAGAACAAAGTAGAAGTTTACCGCTCGAATGAGAATGGTGATTTTTATGTTTCTTCCGCAGGGAAATCAATACTAGAAAAGGCGAATGTTAAATTAAAAACGGGTGTAGCCCCTAAAGAGAAATCTAAAGTTTCTGCCGCAAGAATCGCTCTTTGGGATACTTATGGCGGGTCAATGGCTTCTGGCTGGATGCGGTTTATTATGGAGCAGTATCATTATAACGCCACGGTAATTTATCCTCAAGATATTGATGCCGGGAATTTAAAGTCGAAATATGATGTGATTATTTTTGTTGGCGGCGCCATTCCTTCTGTTCAGGCTGGTGGTTTTGGCTCAAGAAACTTTGGACCAAAAGCCGAAGATATTCCCGAAGAGTTTAGAAATCGATTGGGTAGAATATCAGCAGATAAATCCATTCCACAGTTGAAGAAATTTTTAGAAGATGGAGGAAACATTGTAACGATTGGCAGCAGTACAAATTTAGCCTATCACTTAAAACTTCCTGTACGCAATGCGATGATGGAAATTGTAAACGGAGAGGAAAAAAGATTACCTGCAGAAAAATATTATGTGCCAGGTAGTGTTTTAAATGTGGCTGTCGATACCAAACAACCGGCAGTTTGGGGAATGGAAAAGGAAGCTGACATCTATTTTGATAACAGTCCTGTTTTTAAATTAACTGGCGATGCAATTACTGCAGGAAAAATTAAACCTTTAATGTGGTTTGAATCTGCTACGCCTTTACGCAGCGGTTGGGCATGGGGACAAGCTTATTTGCAAGATGGCGTAACTGCTTTCGAAGCAAATGTTGGCAAAGGCAAATTATTTGCTTTTGGGCCAGAGATTGCTTTTAGAGCGCAAACCCACGGAACTTTTAAAATGATATTTAACCAATTGTATAAATAAAAACAACAGGAAAGCGAATTCGGGCTGAAGTCGCTTTCCTGTTGTTCGTTTGAGTTTTATTTCTTTGAAAATATCCTCAGCTCATTATTATTTACATAGTAAAGATTGTCTGTTACAAAATCTACTTCATAAATCGGTTTCGTATTATCAATTGCGATTTTATCAACTTCAACGCCTGTAGCTTTATTTACTTTAACTAGGAAATTTGTTTCATCTGTTTCTCCACGGGCAAATATAAACGCAAAATCATTGTTCTGTTTCAAGGCCTTAAACCTCGAATCGACACGGTTTAAAACTGTTGAACCAATAGCTTGAGAAATACCGTTATTGAGAGCAGCCTTAGTTTTTAATCGTTCCCTCGAAGATTCTGAAAGTAAATAGTCTTCTTTTACGTTGCCGTTAGCATCCCGTGAAACATATGTTGCTTCTGAAAAACCCTGTTGTAAGCCAGATCTTAATCCTAAATACGACATTCCAATAATACTGCCTGTTTTAAGTAGTCTTCTTGCTGCAGCTCCTGGTTCTTTGTAAACTTTTTGAAATTTTACTGAGCCATCTTTATTTACTCCAATTACTTCGTTCTCTCCACTTAAAGATACGCCCCAATCAAATAAACCTAAGGTTGACAAAGCTTTATCATTTTTAACCTTGATTTTAGCAAAAGCTTCTGGCTTATCTGCTGCTGACGGATCGAACTTATAAATCTTTTCATCGTTAAAAACCAAAAATGATTCAGTGGGCTCGTCAAATGCGTATAGAAGTGGCAGTTTCGGCTCAAACTTGATGTTTCCTTTCCAAATCTTTTTGCCTGTGGTATAATCTACCATATTGCCATAAGTACCGGTTAAATAGAAAACCTTATTGTTAGCTATTTTATTTAAAAAGTACACAGGATCGGTTTTATCATCACTAATTTCTATAAAATTTTTCCACTTTTGTTTTCCGTCGCGGTCGATTAAACTCATTTCATTGTCGGCAATGTACAAGTAGTCGTTATCTATTGGTATAACTTTCTTAATGTCATCTCCTTTTGCATCCTTTTTCCATATTTTTTGGCCGGTGTTATAATCAAAAAAATTGAATCCATTTGAATGAGCTACAAGGAATTTATTGCCCCAATCTTCGATATAAGAAACATATTTTGTAGTAATATCTTCTTTAAAAGTAGGTGTTCCATTTTCAGTATTAAGGGCATTTAACGCTCTTTTAGCAGAAATTAAACTTCCGGCATTGCGCATGGTAATGATATGCTTGTTATCGTTAGAAAGGTAGAAACGATGTACATCATCCTTGGCCGACCATTGGATTTTCCCGCTCGCCTTATCCAGCTTAAAAAGGTGATTGTTTATCGTTGCATAAATTGCATCTCCAGTAGCTACCACCTCATCTTTGGTTGCAAGTTTCGAAAGACCTAAGCCCAGGCTGTTGGCTGCGGCATTTGCCAGCAAACTTTTAAGCATTCCTTCTTTGGTGCCCACTACTGTCGCCCATTCATCTTTTCCGGTTTTAGGATCGAAAAGAACGCATTTAAAATCTTTACCTGATGTAGCTAAGAATAAAAATTTCTCATCACCAGCTACATATTGACTTAGGATGACCCGGTAAGAGGTTGTACCAGAGTTAAACAAAATTTTTCCATCAAGTGAGTTAATAATTACATCTTTTGAGTTAATATTCGCTTTAATAAATGGGGTATTGGGTAAAAAATTTAATTGATCTGAAGATTGAAAAATCTTCAGTAAATCAGGGTCGCTTAGCGCATCGTTTATTTTTGTTGCCTGGTTTAGCGCACTCATTTTTCCTATTTGTTCATCGGTGACGGTCCACTCAATCTGGTTACTTGTTGGATTAAAAGCAGAAACCTTATTGGCTTCTTTAACGATAATGTTGCCAGTAAGGTTATCAAGAGTGATGGATTGAATTTTGGAGTCAAATTTCGATACATTGTCCGGTTGGCGTTGTGCAAAAGCACCGAAGAACAGGCCCGTTAAAAGCAAGCCTGTGTAAAGCGTTTTCTTCATGATTATTTTAATGTGATTTAGGTAGCTTAATACAAAATGATGCCATGCTCATAATTCGTTGGTTAACAAACTATTGTATATTTATTGAGGTTTTAGATGGGAAATATTTTTCCCTTATTGAGCAATGCATTTCTACTATCGGGAATTATTGACTTTGTACTTACCGTCTTTTAATAACGACCGCTTATTTTTACATCATGAAAGTAGAAATCTGGTCGGATGTGATGTGTCCGTTTTGCTATATTGGTAAGCGTCATTTTGAACAAGCAATTGAAAAACTGCCTTTTAAAGCGGAAGTTGAGGTTAATTGGAAAAGCTACCAGCTTAATCCCGATTACCATAATACCAATAATGAGACAATTTACGATTACCTAGGCCGAAGCAAGGGCATGCCTATTGAACAAGCCAAACAAATGACGCAACAAGTGGTAGATATGGCTTCGAATGCTGGTTTAAAAATCGATTTCGACACCAACATACCAGCAAATACTTTTAATGCACACCGTTTAATTCATTTAGCTGCGAAGCATAATTTACAAGATTTGGCAGAAGAAAAGCTCTTTGAAGCGCATTTCGTAAACAGCCGCAATATTGGTGACAATGGTGTTTTGATTGATCTTGCTGTAGAAATTGGTTTAAATCGAGTAGAGGCTGAAGAAGTTTTAAGCGGAGATCAATTTGCTGAGGCTGTTCGTTATGATATTTACGAAAGTCAGAATTTAGGGATTCGAGGCGTTCCCTATTTTGTAATGGATAGAAAGTATGGCGTTTCTGGAGCACAACCTGTACAAGCTTTTACTGATGCGTTAACGCAAAGCTTTACAGAGTGGAAAGCAAACCAGCCGAAATCAACTTTAACTTCGTTAAATAAAAATGATGATGCCATTTGCGATGAAAATGGTTGTGAGATTTAAGCTGTTTCCCGCAGATTATGCTATAAGTGCAAATTTTTCTCTGCATAAATCATCCTAATCTACGGGAGCTGTTTTGAAAAATCGAATATTGAATAGTTACCTGTTATCTAAATCCTGAATCAGTTTTAGCATTTTTACCTATTCTGATTTTTCAATGGCGTTAACAAATATTCCAATCCGTTAACGCGAATCTCAAACATGGTAGCCATTAAATCGCCCAATTTACCCTTCGGGAAGCCTTTATCTTTATACCAAAGCAAATAGCTTTCAGGGATATTGCAAATTAAGTAGCCCTTATACTTTCCATAAGGCATTTGCATTTTCACTAAATCGAGTAATAAGGTTGGGTCCATTAATTATATTATTTAAGCAAGTATCGAAGTAATAGGCACAAGAGAAAAGCAATGAGTGGCCTGTGGAGACACAGACCACGGCTAAAGTCATTTCTGCATTTGATATTATGCGCCTCGGTCTGTGTCCACACACACCGAAATAAACAAATCTGTACTTAGCTAATCAATCAGCTCTAAAGTTTGAATAGCTTCTTCAACAGTGGTTACATTATCAAAAGCGATGCGCAAGATATTTTTAACTTCCTTTAAATTGCACATCCGGGGATGATTTTGTGCGAAAGTTAAAATCTTCGTAAAAGTATTCGAATCGAAATAAGCAGATTGTTTATCGCTCAGGAAATATCCGCGTAAACTATTTTTCTTAAAGCTGATCTTCTCGAAACCCAACTTTTTGCCTAACCATTGCAACCTGACCACACTTAACATCGTTTTTACCTGTGGCGGAACCGGACCAAAGCGATCGGCTAAATGTTTTTCAAAAACAGCCAGCTCGGTTTCATTTTCCAGCTTCGAAAGTTCGGTATATAAATTATAACGTTCGGTGATGTTGGTAATGTAGGCATCAGGAATGTAAAGTTCCAAATCGGTATCAACCTGTGTAAAACCTACGAAAGCCCTTGCGGGTTCATTTTCAAATAAACCTTTAAATTCTGCTTCTTTCAGTTCTTGAATAGCCTCATCTAAAATTTTGTGGTACATTTCAAAGCCAATTTCAGCGATAAAACCACTTTGCTCTGCTCCCAATAAATTCCCGCTTCCGCGGATGTCTAAATCCCGCATCGCCACATTGAAGCCGCTTCCTAAATCAGAAAATTCTTCGATGGCACTCAAGCGTTTTCTAGCCTCAGAAGTTAACGTAGAAAGTGGTGGCGACAATAAATAACAGAAGGCTTTTTTGTTGCTTCGCCCAACACGTCCACGCATTTGATGTAAATCGCTCAGGCCGAACATATGTGCGTGATTGATGATGATTGTATTGGCATTCGGAATATCCAAGCCAGCCTCGATAATGGTAGTGGAAACCAAAACATCCTTTTCACCATTGATAAAATCAAGCATTACATCCTCTAGCTGATCACCATCTAACTGGCCATGAGCAATTCCGATTCGGGCTTTAGGAACCAATTTCTGAATCAATCCACCCAATTGCATTAAATCATTCACACGGTTGTGGATGAAGAAAACCTGTCCGCCGCGATCCAATTCGAATTGAACAGCTTCCTGAATCAGTTTATCATTAAAAACATGCAATTCAGTACTTACTGGTTGGCGATTTGGCGGGGGCGTACTGATGATTGATAAATCCCGGGCACCCATTAATGAAAAATGCAACGTTCTTGGAATCGGCGTCGCAGTAAGCGTTAACGTATCTACATTTACACGAACAGCTTTAAGCCTTTCTTTTGCCGTTACGCCAAACTTCTGTTCCTCATCAATAATCATGATGCCCAGATCTTTAAACTTCACATCTTTACTCAACAAACGATGTGTACCGATGAGAATATCAACTTTTCCGGCAGCAGCTTCAGCTAAAGTATCTTTTATCTGCTTGTTGGTTTTAAAGCGATTAATATAATCTACCGTAACCGGGAAATCTTTTAAACGTGAAGAAAATGTTTTGAAATGCTGTAAAGCTAAAATGGTAGTCGGAACCAGAATTGCAGCCTGTTTTCCTTCAGCAACGGCTTTAAAAGCAGCACGAACAGCAATTTCTGTTTTACCAAAACCAACATCACCACAAACCAAACGATCCATTGGGTGTGGTGCTTCCATATCCCTTTTCACATCCTGCGTTGCTTTCAACTGATCTGGCGTATCTTCATAAATGAAAGATGCTTCGAGTTCGGTCTGTAAATAGCCATCAGGAGAAAAAGCCGTTCCTGCTTGTGTTTTGCGTAAAGCATAAAGCTTAATCAAATCGCGGGCAATGTCTTTAACTTTTTTTTTTGTGGTTTTTTTGAGTTTATCCCAGGCGTCGGTACCTAGTTTATTCATTTTCGGTACGCCGCTTTCTTTACCACTGTATTTCGCAATGCGATTTAGAGAGTTGATGTTTACATAAAGCAAATCATTATCGGCATAAATCAAGCGGATCATTTCCTGCGTCTTGCCGTTTACTTCAACCTTTTCCAATCCGGCATATTTTCCAATACCATGATCAATGTGGGTTACATAATCGCCAGATTTTAGCTCACGGAGATCTTTCAGCGTAATCGCCTGACTTTTTTGATAACCTTTCTTTAGCTTGTATTTATAGTAACGATCAAATATCTGATGGTCGGTATAAAAGGCAGTTTGAATTTTTGGATCTACAAAACCTTCCCGCAACATGCTGTTGATAGGCGTAAATTTGGCGGTTTTGTCAATATCTTCTAAAATGGCGTATAAACGCTCAATTTGTTTCGGCGAATCGGTAAAAATAAAATTTACAATTCCCTCTTTTTCATTTTCTTTTAAATTGTGAATTAAGAGATTAAAATCTTTATTGAACGATGGTTGCGGTTTGGTTTCAAATTCGAAACGATCGTCGGTTTTATAAAAGAATTGTTTTCCAAATTCAACTAAAGGAAAATCATGTAAATGATCACCTAATAATTTTTCATCACTGAAAGCAAATTTCGGATCAATCCAATCCGGGTTTTTGTTTTTATCATCAAGAGATAGTGCTTTCCATAATTCGACAGCTTTTTTGTATCCTGCTTTAACAATGTCAAGGGTAAATTCTACATCCTTAAACCACAGCTGCGTATCCTGATCAATATAATCAAGAATGCTGATGTTACTTTCGGTTAAGAACTTGGCTTGTACATTGGGTACGATTGTAAGCGTTTTTACATCGGCCACCGAAAGCTGACTTTCAATTTCAAAACTTCTGATGCTTTCTACTTCATCGCCAAAAAATTCGATGCGGTAAGGTAAATCAGAAGAGAAAGAAAATATATCTACAATACCACCACGAATGGAGAACTGACCTGGCTCATAAACAAAATCCCGTCTATCGAAATCATAATCAATTAAAAACTCATTAATAAAATCGATACCCAGTTTAGCGCCGAGGCTAATTTCCAAGGTGTTTTTTTCCAACGCAGAGCGATCAATTACCTTTTCTGCAATCGCTTCGGGGTAGGAAACTACGATTTTACCATATTCCGAATCGTGGTTGAGCTCATTTAAAACTTCTGCCCTGGCCAGTACATTTGCGGTATCAACCTGCGTGAAATCAAATGATTTGCGGTAGGAAGAAGGAAAAAGCAACACCTGTTTATCTAAAACGCTTTCCAAATCTGATTGAAAATAGGCAGCTTCTTCCCTATCTGGAAGTACAAAAAGTAAAGGTTTATGGAGTAAAAAATAAGAGGAAAGTGCTACAATAGCATCGGCAGAACCCACCAATCCCTTCAATTGTATCTTTGGGTTTTTAGTAGAGTTTAACGCTTTGGTAAATTCAGTTACCCTTTCGTCGTTTTTGTAACGGGTTATTAAATCACGAATGTTCAAGGCACAAAAATAAGCTTATCTTTTATATTTAACCGCAAACTTTGTTAAAGGTTTTTTAAGTTTGTTCGTTATTCTTCGGGTGTTAATCGTAATTCGTCGGTTTATATTTACGGTTGGTCGAATAAACGGCTATCCCTGTAACAAAGCACGGCTCAAATCCTCTAAAATATATAAATTGAAAGCATGAAACACATTAAAAACTTTCCACTGGAACTTGTGTTCTGGCTGACAGCTTTAGTGTTATTGGCAACAGCTAATGGTCATGAGCATCACTTTACACTTTGTCCGCTGGCAAATTTAGGCTACGAAGGTTGGTGTCCGGGATGCGGTTTAGGAAGGTCGATAAGCCATATTTTTCATGGCGAGTTTACCGAAAGCTTTTCCCAGCATTGGTTTGGCCTTCCAGCACTTTTGATTATACTTTATAGAGTGTATACATTGATAAAAAATAGAAATAAATTTAAAATTCAAACAACAAATACATAGAAACCATGGATATATATCAATCACCTTTAATGTCGTTACCAGGTATAACGCCAGAAGAATATGCTTACTTACAACAAGCAACAACAGGTTTAAACGAGCAGCAATTACGTAATTTCTTGATGATTTATGGTAGCCGCAGAAAACAACCATCAGAAATTTTATTGCTAGCCTTAATCGGGTTCCTTGGCTTCGCCGGAATACACCGGTTTGTAATTGGCCAGATTGGAATGGGTATTTTATACTTTTTCACCGGCGGGCTATGTATGATCGGAACCATAGTCGACGTGATCAATCATAAAAGTCTTGCTTTTGAATACAACCAGAAAGCGGTTTTTGAAAGTTTGCAAATGGTAAGAATGGGTGGTGGATTTCAGCAAGCATAATTTAACTTACGAAGTTTAATGGAGCTTAAGCATTAGGAGAACTTCGTAAGTTTTAAAAACAGATCTTTTTAAAATCAGGGACAGAATCATTTTTAAACGTTCGTCCCGTTCCAAAGGAACTTCTGTGGAGCGATGCACTCCAAGTCCGCATCCGATGAAGAATCGGGTTTGCGGGCTTTTTGTTTCTATCGGGTTTAGATGGGAAAGATTTATACGTTTTTTCCACTATACAACTTCCCTCCTTATTTTCAAGGAGAGGTTGGTGGTGGTTTCTAATAAAAGTGGTTTTTATGATAATTCTCCTCAGACAAAAACCTCAAAATATATATCTTTATACCATGAGATTATCAGAATTAACGAATTATCTGGAAAGCATTGCGCCATTGAATTATCAGGAAGACTATGACAATTCCGGTTTAATTGTTGGCGATCCGAAAATGGAAATCAGGGCGGCGTTGGTTGCTTTAGATTGTATTGAATCAGTTGTTGATGAAGCCATTTCTACTGGCTGTAACCTCATTATCACGCATCACCCCATTGTTTTTAATGGATTAAAAAAACTCAATGGTAAAAACTATGTAGAACGCGTAGTGCTGAAAGCCATAAAAAACAACATCGCTTTGTACGCCATACATACTAATCTGGATAGTGTTCATACTGGCGTAAATGCCAAAATCTGTGAAAGGTTGGGTTTAACGGGTACAAAAGTATTGGTTCCAAAACCAGGCTTATTGAAAAAGCTGGTTACTTATTGTCCTCAGGCGCAAGCAGAGCAATTACGTTCGGCTTTATTTTATGCTGGAGCAGGCAATATTGGCAACTATAGCGAGTGTAGTTTCAATGCTGAAGGTTTTGGCACTTTTAAAGGCAATGAAGGTTCTGATCCTTTTGTTGGTGAAAAAGGTGTTCGGCATAGAGAATCTGAAGTACGGATTGAAATGGTTTATCCTACCCAGGCAGAACGGAAAATTTTAGTGGCCTTGTTCGAAAACCATCCTTATGAAGAAGTAGCTTATGATATTTATAAATTGGAAAATAAGCATCAACTGGTTGGATCAGGCATGATGGGCTGGCTGGAATATGATATGGATGCTTATGATTTTTTACACCTGGTAAAAGATAGAATGCAGGCTAAAGTGGTGAGGCATACAGACGTGATTGCAAAAAGGATAAAAAAAGTGGCTGTTTGTGGAGGTTCTGGCAGTTTTCTACTTAAAGATGCAATTGCCGCAGGAGCAGATGCTTTTATTACCGCAGATTTTAAGTATCATGAGTTTTTCGATGCGGAAGAAAAAATCATCATTGCCGACATCGGACACTTTGAAACTGAACAATTTACATCTAATTTATTGCTTGAAATTATTCAGAAAAAATTTACTAACTTTGCAATCCGTTTAACGGAGCAAAATACAAACCCCATAAATTACTTGTTTTAATGGAACAAACCGTAGAACAAAAGCTAAAGGCTTTATACGAATTACAAAATATCCACACCAAAATTGATAAAATTCGCCAGGTACGTGGTGAGTTACCAATGGAAGTTGCCGATTTAGAAGACGATGTTTTAGGATTAGAAACTAGAATCTCAAAAATCAAAGGTGAACTTGATGATCTTGAGGATTCGATCGTAAACCGTAAAAATACAATCAAAGATGCTCAGGCAGCAATCAAAAGATACGATACTCAATTAAAAGAAGTTAAAAACAACCGTGAATACGATGCTTTAACTAAAGAAATTGAGATTCAAGGATTAGACATTCAGGTTTCTGAAAAGAAAATTAAAGAGCATGGTTTCGAAATCACTTCTAAAACCGAAATCTATGAGGCTGCTAAAGCTGAATTAGAAGGTAGAAAGAAAGATTTAGATATTAAAAAAGGCGAGTTAGATGTAATTACTGCTGAAACTGAAAAGGAAGAGCAAGATTTACAAAAGAAAGCTGATAAAGCAGAACCGACAATAGACGAAAGATTATTGATCGCTTATAAACGTTTGCGCAAAAACGCTATTAACGGTTTGGCTGTTGTAACGATCGATCGTGATTCTTGTTCAGGTTGTTTTAACCAGATTCCACCTCAACGTCAATTAGATATTCGTCAGCGAAAAAAAATCATCGTTTGCGAGCACTGTGGTCGTATTTTGGTTGATGAGGCTTTAACTCACGAAGTAGCAGAAGCTTAATTCTTCTCCAAAAAATTTTAAAGAACGTCTTGATGAAAATCAGGACGTTTTTTGTTTCTACACAAAACAAGAATGATATTTATGCGTTAACTTAAATATTTGTTTTCAATTGAAATTCCTTTGCTGTGCAATAATAACAAGACTATCCCAAATGATTAAATTTTTGCGCTTACTTACCCTATCAACTTTACTGGTTTTTCCACTTTCGCTTTTCGCCAATTTTGATTTTAATGCCAATTGCTTAAATGCCTACAAAAGTATATTTGAACTTAAGCTGGGCAATGCAAGAGCTTATATCTCTACAGAAAAAAAGCAACATCCAAATAATTCCATCATTCCCCTTTTGGAAAACTATGTTGATTATTTTACTATTTTAACATCCGAAAGCAAAGCAGATTTCGATCGTTTAAAAGGAAATAAATCATCACGGTTGGATCAGATAAGTGATGATGATAAAAGCTCTCCGTACTATTTATACGCACAGGCTGAAATCAATTTACAATGGGCTTTAATTCGCGGTCGCTTTGGGGAGTATTTCAACGCCGCGATGGAAATAAAAAAGGCCAATGGATTGCTTCAGGATAATAGCAAAAAATTTCCCAGCTTCCACCTGAATATGAAAGGTTTAGGCTTAATTAATGCTGTTCTGGGAAATCTTCCCGATGGCGCACTTAAAAGTACTTTATCAACTTTTGGGATAAAAGGAAATCTTCAAACGGGCTTAAATATGTTCGAAAAGCTGGCTGATAATTTGCCAAAGTCATCTTATGAACCGTTTTATGAAGAAGTGGTTTTTTACTATGCTTATGTTTTAACTGATGTTGCCCATAGCAGTTCGGCCTATTCAAAGACAATGAAATACACGGATCGGATAGCGGATACTAGCCTCTTAAAAAGCTATTTACGAAGCTATGTTTGCATCAAGAACGCACACAATGATGAAGCCATTGCCATTCTCGCAAAAAAACCGGAGGGTCCGCTTTACCAACCCTTTCCCTATTTGGATTATTTAGAAGGTTTAGCACACTTAAATAAGCTTGATCTATCTGCATCTACCTATTTCAATCGCTTTTTAAGCAGCAATAAGGGTGTCAATTATATCAAAGATACTTATCTACATTTGGGCTGGATTGCATTATTAAAAGGTGACAAAAATGGTTACTCCGCGTTTGTGACTAAAGCTATTAACAATGGTTACACCTATAATGAGAAAGATAAGCAAGCAAAAAATGAAGCGTCATCTCCACAACCGCCCATCGATTTGTTAAAAGCAAGGTTGTTATTTGATGGTGGCTACTTAGCCAGGGCATTACAAATTTTAGGCGACAAAAAAACTGCGGATTTTTCTTCAGAGAAGGATAAAACAGAATTTAATTACCGTTTGGGAAGAATTTATGATGATTTAGGAAAAGATGAAGATGCCTTAAATGCTTATCAGGCCACAATCAACCTGGGTAAAAATTCAAAATATTATTTTGCTGCAAATGCTGCTTTGCAAATGGGCAAAGTTTATGAAAAACGTAAGAATAACTCGAAAGCAAAAGAGGCTTTCAATAATGCCATTTCCATGAAAAACCATGAATATGAAAGCAGTATTGAAAGCCAGGCTAAAGCGGGTTTGAAAAGACTTAATTAGAAACGGTAAACAAAGGCGTTGATGTGCATTCCAGCGCCAACTGAAGCAAAAACGGCCACATCACCAGGCTTAACTTTGTAACCTTTCACTTGCTCTTTCAATACCAGATCTAACAAAGTTGGTACTGTTGCAACCGAACTATTACCCAGCCAGGAGATCGTCATCGGTACCAGATTTTCTGGAACAGTATCTTTACCGTAGAGCTTAAATAATCGTTTCATAATTGCCGTATCCATTTTACCATTAGCCTGGTGAACAAAAACGATATTAACATCTTCTACACTTAGTTCGGCCTTATCGAGTGCTTTTTTAATTACCTGAGGCACTTGTACCACGGCAAACTCATAGAGCTTACGCCCATTCATTTTAAGGTAATAGTTGCCACTGGTTTCTTCAGGGTGTGAACCTTTACCCATAATGAGTAAATTTCCATAATTTACCGCATGGGTTTCAGTTTTGTGGGCTAAAATCCCTTTCTGCTCCGACTCTTCTTCTTTTGCCTCATAAATTACTGCACCTGCTCCATCAGAAAATATCATGCTATCACGATCATGCGGATCAATAATTCGGCTTAAGGTTTCGGCTCCAATCACCATCACCCTTTTAGCATCACCACTCTTAATGTAGTAATCTGCCTGGATTGAACCCTGAACCCAGCCTGGACAACCAAAAATAATGTCATAAGCCACGCAATCGGGATTTAAAATGCCCAACTGCTGCTTAACTTTTGCGGCCAGTGAAGGTAAAATATCTGTACGATTACTTCCCAAGGGGATGTCTCCAAAATTATGACAGAAGATGATATAATCTAACGTTTCTTTATCAATACCAGCATCTTCGATTGCTTTTTCAGCTGCTTTGGCGCCAATATGGTTACTCAATTGTTCCGGACAAGCATACCGTCTTTCTACAATTTCGGTTATTTCAGAAAACTTGTGTATAATTTCGGAATTCTCCTTTTCTAGTCGATTCCCATTCTCAAAAAATGTTGAATTTAGGAATTCGTTACCAGATATAATATTTTCAGGAATATAACTTCCAGTGCCGGCGATAACCGTATTTATTACTTTGCTCATAATTATAATACCGCATACTAAAACGGTATGTAGTATAAAAATATGGTTAATAAATAAGAAATAGAAATTTTTTAACTAAAATCGTCAATTAGAAACACAAACAATTCCTTCGGCCCATGCGCACCTAGTACCAGTGTTTTCTCAATATCCGCCGTTCTGCTTGGTCCGGTAATGTTGCTGATCATCGATGGAATTTGATTTCCGTATTTGTTTTTAAGCAACTGAAAGGCATCTTTCAAATCTAAAACCAGCTGACTCGTTCTGGCAATTACGATGTGGTGATGCGGGAAAATACTTAACCTTCTGCCGGCTGCACTTTGGTTGGTAACCATTACGCTTCCGTTTCTGGCAACCAATGCTTCGCACAAGGTGATGCCCACTTCAGCTTGTTCAAAATCTTTATCTGTTTGGTAAAAAGGAAATTCGTATTTAGCCAGAAACTCCTGAAGTTCAGGTTCCCAGCAGTAAATTTTGCGCCATTTAAACTTATCTGCCAATTGAAGCATGTTTTCAAAAAAATCGATGCCATCTTCACAAAAGATAAAATTTCCGGAAATAGCCGTCAACTGCTCGGCAAATAGTACCTCAAGTTCTTGCGTATTTTTTTTGTAAAGAGGACTTTCCTCCGCATTAGGATATGGATTTTCTCGCTTCTCTAAAAGCGCTTTCCTTATCTTTTTTAGTATTTGTTCTTTAGCGGTGGTGTTATCCTTCATTTTTTTGTACTTGCTTTTGTTAAGATGCGAAACAAGTTCGGTGTCTTGTATTTGATTTGTTAATCAATGTATCTAAACAAATGAAACCCTGAACTTTTAAGGTTCAAGGTTTCAAACTTATGTATAATTGTGTTTATATGCAATGGAGCATATCTATTTACTCTTTCTCAGAAGAGGGATTTAAACCAGATACTTCTTTGTTAATATCTGTATCGCTAACGCCATCGTGAAGCAATCCTTCTGCTGCCGGAGTTTGATCGCCCGTTCCATTTACGAATTCATCGTATGTAGTTCTGGTATCAAAAGGACGTTTGCCTAAAATTTCCTCTAAATCTGCCTGGAATAAAATTTCTTTTTCCAATAATTTTTGAGCTAATTTTTCTAAACCATCTTGTTTATCTAACAACAGTTGTTTGGTTTTGATGTACACATCGCCAATCAGTTTACGAACTTCAACATCAATTAATTCAGATGTTTTTTCAGAATATGGCTTGTTAAAATTGTATTCGTTCTGCGGATCATGAAAAGAAACATTACCTACCGCTTCGTTCATACCATAAATACTCACCATGGCATAAGAAAGTTTGGTAATTCGCTCCAAATCATTCTGGGCACCGGTCGAAATTTTACCGAAAGTAATGTCTTCAGCTACACGTCCGCCCATCGTCATACACATTCCGTCGATTAACTGCTCCGTTGTATATAAAAACTGTTCTTTTGGTAAGTATTGGGCATAACCCAAGGCTGCAACACCACGTGGAACAATAGAAACTTTAACCAATGGATCTGCGTGTTCCAAAAACCAACCTGCAATAGCGTGACCAGCTTCATGATAAGCAACGATTCGTTTTTCTTCTGGCGAAATGATTTTGTTTTTCTTTTCTAAACCACCAATTACACGGTCAATTGCATCCTGGAAATCTTGCATATCAACCTGCTCTTTGTTTCTACGTGCTGCGATTAATGCTGCTTCGTTACAAACATTGGCAATTTCTGCACCTGCAAAGCCTGGGGTTTGAGCAGATAGTTTTTTCGCATCAACTTCCTGAGCTGTTTTAATAGGTTTTAAGTGAACATTAAAAATATGCTCACGGCCTACTAAATCTGGTTTATCAATAGAAATTTGTCTATCGAAACGACCGGGACGTAATAAAGCAGAATCCAACACATCAGGACGGTTTGTTGCCGCTAAAATGATAATGCCTGAATCTGTTCCGAAACCATCCATTTCTACCAATAATTGGTTTAATGTGTTTTCACGCTCATCGTTTCCACCCATTACGCTGTTCTTTCCACGAGCACGACCAATTGCATCCACCTCATCAATAAAGATGATACATGGCGCTTTATCTTTTGCTTGCTTAAACAAATCCCTCACACGTGATGCACCTACCCCTACAAACATCTCCACAAAATCAGAACCTGATAAAGAGAAGAATGGAACTTGTGCTTCACCAGCAACAGCTTTAGCCAACAAAGTTTTACCCGTACCTGGCGAACCTACAAGCAATGCACCTTTTGGAATTTTACCTCCAAGGTTGGTATATTTTTTAGGGTTTTTAAGGAAATCTACAATCTCCATTACCTCTTGTTTTGCTTCTTCTAAGCCCGCAACATCATTAAACGTAATGTTAACCTGACTTTCTTTATCAAAAAGTGTTGCTTTTGATTTACCGATGCTGAAAATTTGACCGCCACCTGCGCCACCACCGCCCATTCTGCGCATCATAAAAATCCAGAAACCGATTAATAAAAGCAATGGCAAACCAATGTTCACTAACAAACCTAAGAATGGATTACTACGGCTATCTTTTTCAGCCAAAATTCTGGGTTGATCAGCAGGAAGGTTTTTTTGCGACTCTGCCAACTGCTTATCCAAGCCATCCATTGTACCAGCATTAAAGTATACAATTGGGCCACTATTGGCAGTAGAAAACTTGCTTGTGCTTTTATATTTCTCGTATTCTGGTTTATCTAAAGCAGATTTTTTAATATAAACCTCCACTTTAACTAAATCTTCGCTTTTATAAGCGACCAATTTTTCAACGTCTCCAGTCAAAAGCATTTTGCTTTCGAATTCTGGATAATCAACTTTCTTACCGCCATCTCCAGAGAATAAAACCTGAGCAGCTATGATAGCAACAATAATTGCAGCATAAACCCAGAAAATATTAAACTTTGGTCCTTTTTGCGGTTTTTTCGGGATATTAGGAATTCTCTTTCCCGGTTTTTTGTTTTCGTTTGTATTTTGATTATCGTTCATTTGTCTTGTTCAAAATGGTTCTAGAGGTTATGCGCTTTTGTAATTTGTACTCTCAGCATCTCCCCACAATTCTTCTATGCCATAAAAATGGCGTTTTTCAGTTTTAAAAATGTGCACAACCACATCAAAATAATCAAGAATAATCCAATCTGCCGATTCGAAACCTTCCTTATGTCTTGGGTCGGTTTGAGTCGCTTTATAGATTTCTTTTTCTACACTATCGGCAATTGCTTTCACCTGAGTACTGGAATTTGCACTCGTTATTATAAAATAATCTGCTACAGATGTATGAATATTTTTTAGATCTAACCGCACTATATCTTCTCCTTTTTTCTCTTGAATGCCATGAACGGCCAACTCAGAAAGGTATGTAGAAAGGGCTACTATTTTCTTTTTTACCATTAAAATGCTTTAATTTTGGAATTACAATATTATAAATTCAACCCTTGCAAAATAACACTTTTTCGACACTATTTGTTGGTCAAAATTTAATCAAATTAAAAGAGGTTGATTCTACGAATAACTTTTTGAAAGAACTGGTGTCAAAATCCGAGCCATTACCCGAAGGAACTGTAATTATGGCAGATAATCAATTCGCTGGTAGAGGGCAACAGAATAGCGTTTGGCAAACGCAGGTGGGTAAAAACATCAGTTTGAGTATCTATCTTAAACCCTCATTCTTGCCTCTCGATAAACAGTTTTATCTCAATATGGCGGTTAGTTTGGCCATTAGTGAAACTTTATCATATTTTATCGCAAGCGGAATAAGTATTAAATGGCCAAATGATATGTACTATTTAGATAAGAAACTAGGTGGCGTTTTAATAGAAAACTCACTGACAGGTACAATCATAAAATCATCCGTTATTGGCATTGGTTTAAATATCAATCAAACAGATTTTCCTAATGAGATAGTGCATCGTGCCACCTCTGTCATTCAGATTTTACAAAAAGAGTTTCAGCTGGAAGTAATTATCGAGAAATTATTCGTCTTTATGGAGAAATACTACCTAGTTTTGAAATCAGGAAAATTTGAAAGCCTTAAAAGTCAATACCTCAAAAAGTTATACGCCATAAATAAACTGGCATATTATAAAGAAGATGGACGGGTTTTTGAAGGTGAGATTATAGGAGTTGAAGATGAGGGGCGATTAATGATGAAGATAGGTAATCATCAAAAATCTTTTAACTTTAAACAAATTGAATTTACACACACAAAATAAACACACAATGAAAAAAATCACTCTGGCGTTATCAATGGTATTGTTTACTGTTGTTGCGGCATTTGCTCAAATCGAAAAGCCAGTTACCTGGTCTTATGCAGCAAAAAAAGTTAGTAAAACTGAAGCTGTTTTATATTTAAAAGCAACAATTGATGATAGATGGCACATTTACTCTCAAAATGTTAAAGACGGAGGTCCGGTAAAAACAACTTTTGCCTTCTCACCCTCGAAAGATTTTTCATTAGTGGGTAAAACTGCTGAGCCAAAAGCCATTACGAAATACGAAGACACATTTAAAATGAATGTAAGTTACTTTGAAAAATCGGTAATCTTCACGCAAAAAGTTAAATTGAATAAAGCCGCAACAACTGTAAAAGGTAAAGTAGAGTTTATGGTTTGTAACGATAGACAATGCTTGCCGCCGGAAGAAGTTGAGTTTAGTATCCCGGTTAAATAATTGATATTAAAAGTATTACCTAGCAGTCCCGAATTTTTCGGGACTGTTTCTTTTTAAAGTAAAATCTGAGGTCCATTCGGCATTAGCAGGATGTCTTTATGAAATTATTCTTAATTTCACGCCTCAAACACAGAACACACAAATGAAAAAGGTTTTTTTATTTTTATTAATAGCATTAACGTTTCTGGCGTTACCTGCTGTTAAAAGTTACGCTGCTGTAACACAAGATACTACGAGCACTGCTCCACCCGACAATATCGTTTTTACAGAGGTAGGCTCTGCAAAAGATAGCGCAGCAAATAAAATTGTTGCGGATACCGTTAAAAAAGATAAACCAGTTAGCCAAAATAACGTCGAGAAGCCTTCATCTTCAACTGATGGAGCCGAGAAATTAACCCTTTGGCAAACCTTTATTAAAGGTCTTTTCGGTGGCTTTCTAGCTTTTTTAATGCCCTGCATCTTCCCAATGGTACCACTAACAATTAGTTATTTTACTAAAAAGGCGGGCAGTAGAAAAAAAGGCATCGGGCAGGCCATTATCTATGGAATTTCGATCATTGTTATTTATGTGGTATTTGGCTTACTCATTACCGTTCTTTTCGGTTCAAGTAAGCTAAATGAATTAAGCAGTAGTGGCTGGTTCAATTTTGCTTTCTTTATTTTACTGGTTGTATTCGCCATTTCTTTCTTTGGCGCTTTCGAAATTACCTTGCCTAGTTCTTTTGTAAACAAGATCGATCAGAAAGCAGATACCAGTAAAGGTTTAGGAGGCATATTTTTTATGGCGGCGTCTTTAGCTTTAGTTTCATTTTCGTGTACAGGGCCAATAATTGGAACCTTGTTGGTAGAAGCGAGTTCAAAAGGTAATGTGCTTGGTCCGGCAGTAGGCATGTTCGGTTTCGCCCTTGCCCTGGCTCTGCCTTTTACTTTATCTGCTATTTTTCCGGGCTTTTTAAACAGCATGCCTAAATCTGGCGGATGGTTGAACAGCGTAAAAGTATGTTTAGGCTTTCTTGAATTGGCTTTAGCACTTAAATTTTTATCAGCTGCAGATTTGGTATGGCATTGGGAATGGTTCGACAGAGAAGTTTTTCTTTGCCTTTGGATTGTGATTTTCGTGTTGATGGGAATATATCTTTTAGGGAAAATCAAATTTTCACATGACAGTGATTTACCTTATGTTTCTGTACCTAGGTTGTTTTTAGCTATTCTTTCCTTTTCATTTGCAGTATATATTTTACCTGGATTATGGGGTGCTCCGGTAAGCACATTAAGCGGTTTAGCCCCGCCAATGAATACTCAGGATTTTGTTTTAGGAGGAAATGTTCAAGCTTCAACGCCGCCTACAGGTTTTCCTGCCAAAGTGAAATACGCTGAGAAATTACACCCACCCCGTGGCTTTAATGCGTTTTTCGACTTAAATGAAGGACTTGCTTATGCTAAAGAAGTTAAAAAACCTTTATTAATTGATTTTACTGGCCATGCTTGTGTAAACTGCAGGAGAATGGAAGATCAGGTATGGATTGATCCGGAAGTTGGCCGATTGATTAGAGAAGAATTTGTTCTTATTCAGCTTTATGTTGATGAGCGATCAATAGAAGTGCCAGCTAATCAGGTGCATTATTCAGAAATCCTTCGTAAACAAACTAAAGATTTAGGCGCCTGGAATGCAGATTTTCAGGCAACTACCTACAACTCCAATTCTCAGCCATTTTATGTATTGGCTGGTCATGATTTGAAAACCCTTGTGGCACCTCAAGGCGCAATATTCGATGCAAAAGAATATGCGCTATATTTGCAGAGTGCCTTGGATATTTTCAATGGAAAGAAATAATTAAATGAAAAAGATAAAGAACATTGGCGTTTTAACCTCTGGCGGAGATTCGCCAGGCATGAACGCTGCCATTAGGGCCGTAGTTAGGGCCTCAATTTATTATGATATTCAAGTAACTGGCTTCATCCGTGGCTACGAAGGTTTAATTAACAATGATTTCATCGCCATGGAGCGGAAATCTGTTGCGAACATCATTCAGCGTGGCGGAACGATTTTAAAAACCGCCAGAAGTGAGGCTTTTAGAACCAAAGAAGGCCGACAGATTGCCTACAATAATTTAAAAGAAAAAAATATAGATGCCCTGATTGTGATTGGTGGAGATGGAACCTTTACGGGAGCAAATATTTTTGCACAGGAGTTCGATTTTCCGATCATTGGCCTGCCAGGAACAATAGATAACGATCTTGCTGGTACCGATTTTACCATTGGTTATGATTCTGCGATTAACACCGTTATTGATGCGGTTGACAAAATTAGAGACACTGCAGAATCTCACGACAGACTTTTTATTGTTGAAGTAATGGGCCGCGATTCTGGTCTGATTGCTTTGCGAAGCGGTATTGGTGTAGGTGCTGAAGCGATAATGATACCTGAAGCGAACATGAACGCTGATGACATTTTACATAAATTAGAGCATAGCAGAAAAGATAAGGCATCGAAAATTATCATTGTTGCAGAAGGCGATGATACCGGAGGCGCATTTAAAGTAGGTGAAATTCTGCAGGAAAAATACCCGCATTATGATACCAAAGTTTCTGTTTTAGGGCACATTCAACGTGGCGGAAAACCCACCTGTATGGATCGCGTATTGGCGAGTCAGTTGGGGGTTGCTGCGGTAGAAGGTTTAATTAATGGTGAAAACCGCGTAATGGCCGGTCAGGTTAACCGGGAAATTACCTTTACCCCTTTCGATCATGCCATTAAGCACATCGATGCAGAAAAAGTAAGCTCTAAATGGCTAAAATTGATTGATATTTTATCTTTCTAAAGATTTTGAATAAAATAGAAAAGTCTTTCCCGCACCGGAAAGACTTTCTTTTTTTGCTTAGTTTTCGCCTTAAGCAATATTTTAATCCTCTAAAATAACTGCGGTACCATTAGCGCTAACCATCAGCATGCTACCGCCGCTACCCACCGTTTCATAATCCAAATCAATTCCAACTATTGCATTTGCCCCTAAAGCAGCTGCATATTGCTGCATTTCATTTAAAGCAGTATCTTTTCCTTCTCTCAAAACACGTTCGTAAGAGCTCGATCTGCCACCTACAATATCTGTTATCCCGGCAAATAAATCTTTAAAAATATTTGCACCGATAATGGTCTCTCCAGTAACCAGACCAACATATTTTACAATTTTTCTGCCCTCAACCGAAGGCGTTGTGGTTAATAACATAGTTTCAGTTTTTATAATTAGAAGCAAATTTTATTTAATTGTTACATTTTTCTGGAAAAGCATCGCCTGTATCCTTTTGGTTGCTGCAGTCCCGCTTTCACTTCAATCTTTTAATTGAAAAATTAAAAGTATTTATGCTCAATCTGGTTTATTTCCAGCGGGTTTCTGCTCCTATTTTCGGAGCGCCGGCCTGGGGTCGAAAAAATAAATTTATGTAATAGCGAAATATTCTGCATCACTATTAAAAATCAAAGTCATGCAAATATCTAAACAACTACTCATCGTCCCTCTATTCTTCATTGCCATTTTTGTAAAAGCACAAATGCCTGTTTTAAAGGTTCAGCAATCCAATAGCGATGCTGAAAAATCGGCGGTAAAAATGAGCAAACTTAATATCGATGTCCAGATTACGGGAAACATTGCCACCACGGTAATGACAATGACTTTCCATAATAATACCAACAGAATATTAGAGGGAGAACTTACTTTTCCAATGCCTGAAGGCATTACGGTGAGCCGCTACGCATTAGATATTAATGGCAAAATGCGTGAAGCTGTTCCGGTTGAAAAAGCAAAGGCAACGGAGGTTTTCGAGAGTATTGAGCGGAGACGTGTAGATCCTGGTTTGTTAGAGAAAGTAGAAGGAAATAACTTCCGTACCAGAATTTACCCATTGCCAGCTAACGGAAGTAGAACAATCATCGTAGGTTATGAGGAAGAGCTGAGTTTTAACAAAGGAGCCTCACTCAAATATCATCTACCTCTCGATTATAATGAAAAGATTGAAGATTTTTCTCTTAAAACCACAGTTTTTGAAAGTGTGCTCAAACCAGAATTAAGCGAACAGCCAGATGGCAATTTCGACATGCAGGCAAATGGCAATACTTATGTTGGCGAAATTAAAAAAACAAACTATCTACCTAAAAACGGCTTAACCATTAACCTTCCAAAACGAAATGATTTGCCTGAAGTGCAAATGCAAAAAGCTTCAAATGGATATTATTTCTTGGTGAACGTTTTTCCAAAAATTGAAAGCAGGCCGAGGAAATGGGCAAATCAAATTGGTTTGATTTGGGATGTTTCTTTGAGCGGATTACAGCGGGATACTAAAAAAGAGATTGAGCTTTTAGGTTTAATCATCGCCCAAAAACAAAATTTGACAGTTCAATTGGGCTTGCTGAATAACGAATTTAAAAAGGAAGGCTCATATGTAATTGTGGATGGTAACTGGTCTGCCTTAAAGGCAAAACTCGAAAGCCTGGTTTATGATGGCGGCACAAACTTCAGCGCAGTAAACTCGAGATTGCTTCCTGCTGAGGAATATCTTCTTTTCACCGACGGCTTATCAACTTTCGGGAAAAATACTGTTGCATTAAATAAACCTGTTCATGGTATCAATAGTGCTTTGAAAGCAGACTACAGCACTTTAAAATACATTAGTTTAAAAACCGGCGGGCAATTTATTAATCTGAATGCAACAACTGTAACAGATGCATTTAAACAATTAGGTCAGGAAAATCTGCAGTTTTTAGGAATTAAAAACGCAACGGATATTCGTCAAACCTATCCATCAATGCATGTAAATGTAAACGGGCATTTATCTGTAGCCGGAATTTTGAACGGTTTGAATACCGAATTTGTATTGCAATTTGGCTATGGAAATACAGTGGTAGCAGAGCAAGCAGTTCGTTTAAATGCAACTGAACACGCCCTGAGCAGCATAGATGTTAGCAGGGTTTGGGCACAAAAGAAAATTGCCGAAATGGATATTCAGTACGATGCAAACAAAGAAGATATCGGGTTATTAAGCAAACAGTTTGGTATTGTAACACGAAACACCAGCTTAATTGTGTTGGAAAATTTAGATGATTATTTGCGTTATGATATTGCACCCCCAGCAGAATTGCGTCAGGCTTACGATGCCGTTTTAAAACAACGTAGAATGGATATTCAGGAACGTAAAACAAATTTGTTAAACGCTGCGGTAGTGATGACAAAAGATTTAAAGGCCTGGTGGAATACCGATTTCTATTACAAAGAACCGGCAAAACAAAAGGAGCAATATCCAACACCAGAAAACAGAATAGTTCGAGGTGCGCCAGCTCCACCTGTAGTTGTTGCTACTCAAGTTGGAGATGCACAGAGATCGAGACCACAAGCTACTCAAGCAGCGCCACCAAGAGTTGATGCGGTAAGAATGCCGCCGCCTCCGGTTGTAGCACAGCGGGAAGCAAAGGCAGATGATCGTCAGGCTTTACAAGAAATAATGGTTGTTGGTAATGCGGCACAAGCTAAGCGAATGGAAACGGCGAGTGCAACCACAATAGTCAGATCTCAGACAACTGCAAGCTCCTCTTTACAAGGCCGGGTTGCTGGGGTAAATGTAACGAACAGTACAAGTAGGGTTGTAGAAACACAGCCTGCAATCGTTATCCCAGAATTTAAAAGTGATAAAGATTACATGAAAAAATTGATTGGCAAACCAGATAGCGCTTATCAATCTTATTTGAAAATGCGCCCAGATTACATCACTACACCTATGTTTTATTTCGATGTGGCCAATTGGTTTTACCAGCAAAAAGACAGCGTTAGGGCTTTAACAATTTTAAGCAGCATTGCCGATCTGGATCTGGAAAATGCTGATTTATATAAAACCCTTGCCTACAAATTGAAGCAAACCGGCAATTATCAGGAAGAAATTTTTATTACCAGTAAGGTTTTGCAATGGCGCCCGATGGATGCACAAAGTTACCGCGATTACGCATTGGCTTTGGCGGATGCTGGTCAATATCAGATGGCTTTGGATAATTTGTACAAAGTTTTAACGCAAAGTTATAATTCACAAATAGCCGATCGCGACCAGGGCATTGAAGAAATAATCATTTCGGAAATCAATAACCTAATCAGCAAACACGGAGATAAATTAAATATTAGAAAAATAGACAAGCGTTTAATTTCGGCGTTGCCAGTTGATGTTCGTGTCGTATTAAATTGGAATAAAAATGATACCGATATAGATTTGTGGTTAACAGATCCGACTGGAGAAAAGGGTTATTACGGAAACAACCGGACAAAAATTGGCGGCAGAATTAGTAACGATTTTACATCAGGATATGGCCCAGAGCAGTTTATGATCAAAAAGGCTATAAAAGGGAAATATAAAATAGAAGTGAATTATTATGGCGATAGGCAGATCAACATCAGCGGACCTACAACCGTAACCGCGGAGATTTACACCCGTTATGCCACAGGCAAGCAGCAAAGAAAAGTAATTGTGCTACCAATGGCCGCCGATAATCGAAATGGCAACCTTGTTGGGGAGTTTAATTTTTAAAATAGCATTACGGTAGAATTGACCATATAAGGCATTTAAGATTTCATATAAGCTCAATTGTCTTATGTTTTCTTAAATGCCTTATATGGTTTTTCAGGTTTCTTCATTCGAACGCAGTGGAGAAATCTTTAAAAAGAGTGGAGAAAGATCTCTCCGCTTCGCTGTGCTTTGGTCGTGATGACGGTTTAACTTATTAAAGTAATAAGCCCGCAACTTCTTCCCAGGTATTTACGCGTTCGTATTCAGTAACTAATAAATTATGTGGCGAAGTAAATAACAACGGCCTGCCGGGAAAATTCACAAAGTTTTTAATCCTATCGTCAATCATAATATCAGTACTCACAATTTTTTGTCCGCAAAAAATAATGTGTTGCCAGTCAATGAAAGGGAAATGTTCTGTTAGCCAATCGTATTTATCTTTTAAGCAATTTGGAAATTCCATTGCGGCAGAAACAATAAATACATCGTACTTTTCTTGCAACGCTTTAAGTACCCTTTGGCTATCTGGAATAACTTCCAGGTCGCGGAAAAAACCAGGTTCGTTGATGTATTCAAACCATTTTCGTTCCACGTCTTTCGGCACATGGTGATAAATTTCATTGCCGGCATCAATTTTCAAATCCAATGGAACATTATAATCGCGGTTGTAAAGCTGAATAAATTTCTTAATCGGATCGGCAATTACCTCATCCATATCAATGGCTATTTTCATAAAGGTAAAGATAAATGAACAAGGATGAAGGAGCAAGGATAAAAGATCAAATCCTATTTTTAAGCCACCTATTATCTTCAAGACTTTACTCCTTGTTCATTAATCCTTTTTCAATTTGCAAAGTATCAATTCATTACTTATCTTTGCAGCCCCGCAGCATGTAGCTCCGGGAACTATGTTGAATACATAAATACGAAAAGAAATGGCAACTAAAATCAGATTGCAAAGATTCGGTAAAAAAGGAAAACCTTTTTTCCACGTTGTGGTAGCAGATTCTCGCTCTCCACGTGATGGTAAATTTATTGAGCGTTTAGGTTCTTACAACCCAAATACCAATCCTGCTACTATCGAAATTAACTTCGAAAAAACTTTAGCTTGGGTTAACAGTGGTGCACAACCAACTGATACAGCTCGTGCTATTCTATCTTACAAAGGCGTTTTATACAAAAAACACTTAGAAGGTGGTGTTAAAAAAGGTGCTTTAACACAAGAACAAGCTGACGAAAAATTCACTGCTTGGGTTGATGCTAAAGCTGGTAAAATCTCTGGTAAAACAGAAGGTTTAGCTACTTCTAAAGCAGATGTGCGTAAAGCAGCATTAGCGGCAGAAGCTAAGAAAAAAGAAGACAGAGCAGCAGCAATCGCAGCTAAAAATGCACCAGTTGCAGAAGAAGTTGTTGAAGAAGAAACTCCAGCTGCTGAGGCAACTGAAGAAGCTCCTGCAGCAGAAGCTACTAAAGAAGAAGGAGCAGAATAATTTTAATTGTTTTGTTCAAAGAAATAGCGTTTCGAGTTTCGGAACGCTATTTTTATATAAAGAGATTTTTAACACAATCGTCATGCCGTCCCGAACGTTCTGGATCAGCATCTGTCTAGCATTAAAGACCCTGAAATAAATTCAGGGTGACGATAGCATTTAGAAGCCCCTTTAGGGGTTTGGGGTGATATGAAACACGAAGAAGCATTTTACGTAGGTTACGTTACAAAAACGAGGGGTTTAAAAGGAGAAGTTCAAATCTTTTTTGAATTTGATGAATACGAGCAGCTCGCATTTGATGTGATGTTTGCGGATATGAATGGAAAACTCGTGCCTTACTTCGTGGCCGATTCGAAGCTACAGGCAAATAAAACGGGTTACTTTAATTTCGATGACGTTGATCATATCGATAAGGCGCAACCATTGTTAAAGAAAAAGTTATATCTGCCATTAAACCTCATGCCAGAACGTGATGAGAACGAATTCTTCTATACAGACCTAAAGGGTTTTACTGCAGTTGACAAAAGCCTTGGTGAGCTTGGTGAAATCCTCGAGGTAAATGAATACCCACAACAATTTATTGCCACCGTTTTATACCAGCAAACTGAAATTCTTTTTCCGCTCAATGAAGATTTCATTGTGGAGATAGACGATGAGGAAAAGATTTTGACCCTGGATTTGCCGGAAGGCTTACTTGATATTTATCTGGAGAATTAATCTCTCTCTGATAAACCTTTCTTGTGAGTTTTTCGTTTAACAATCATGAGACGTTTATTCATTTCTTTTGTGGCATTGCTGCTTTTAGCGAGTTGTAATGAAACCAAAAAACCTGAAAATAAGTCAGCAGGGGCGGAAGTTATCAAGCAAAAATTCCAGCAAGATTCTATCAATGTCGTTGCTGTTAAAGCACTCAAAGCTTTAAAAGAAAAGAACTACCAGGCATTTGCGTCATACTTTCACCCCATTGATGGCGTTCGTTTTTCTCCTTATGGGTTCATCGATCCTACACACAAACATGTTTTAGCCAAAGATTTTTTAGAAGCCATCGATAAAAACTGGACACTCACCTGGGGCCACTTTGATGGTAGTGGCGAGGCAATAAAGATGAAGGTTAAGCCTTATATTGAAAGGTTTGTTTACAATGCAGACTATTTAAATGCAGATCGGAAAAGCTATGACGAGTTTATCGGCCAAGGCAATACGATCAATAATTTAAAGGAAAGTTACCCGCAGCTCCATTTTACCGAATACTATTTTAAAGGAAATAACGAGAAATATAAAGGGCTTGATTGGAATAGCCTTCGTTTCGTTTTCAAAAAGCACGAGCAAGCCTATTATCTGGTAGCAGTAATTCACGATCAATGGACGATTTGATTCTCTCTTTCTCCAAAATATTACCTGGATTAGTTTTGTTGAAATAGCAGACTATAAATTGCGATTAGCAGAATTTTTATAGAAAATGCTGATTGTGCTACTGGCGATGTATTTCTGTTAAGCCATTGAACACAATGCTTATCACCAAACGCCAAACTATTCTTACCTTTGCTCCATGCGTTTTGATATTATAACGGTTCTTCCGGCTTTGTTAGAAAGCCCTTTTGCACATTCCATTTTGCAGCGTGCTCAAAAAAAAGGTATTGCGGAAATTGTGGTTCATAATCTTCGTGATTATGCAACTAATAAACAAAAAAGTGTAGATGACTATCAGTACGGTGGAGGAAGCGGGATGGTAATGAGTATTGAGCCCTTTGCGGCCTGTATTGAAAAGCTTCAGGCAGAAAGGGAATATGACGAGATCATTTTCATGAGTCCGGATGGGGTTACGCTAAATCAAAGCACAGCCAACGAACTTTCCATTAAAAAAAACATCATTATTCTGTGTGGCCACTATAAGGGAATAGATCAACGTATTCGCGATATTTTTGTTACCCGTGAGATCTCCGTAGGCGATTACGTGTTAAGTGGCGGAGAATTGCCTGCGGCGATTGTAGTTGATGCCGTGGTGCGGTTAATTCCTGGTGTTTTGAATGATGAAACTTCTGCCCTTTCTGATAGCTTTCAGGGAG
Organism: Pedobacter sp. AC163; assembly: GCF_979258665.1. Classification (NCBI taxonomy): domain Bacteria; kingdom Pseudomonadati; phylum Bacteroidota; class Sphingobacteriia; order Sphingobacteriales; family Sphingobacteriaceae; genus Pedobacter; species Pedobacter sp. AC163. Next base: position 3,136,129 of record NZ_OZ409872.1, read on the forward strand.
AGCTGCTGGATGCACCTGTTTACACCCGGCCGGCTGATTGGAGAGGCCATAAAGTGCCTGATGTTTTATTGAGCGGACATGAAGCAAAAGTGAATGAATGGAGGCATGAACAAGCATTGGAGCGTACTAAAGCCCGCCGGCCTGATCTTTTGGAATAGAAGCATTTAACAGGCAGCAATGTGGATTTCTAAAAGATTGTGGAAAAAATAAAATTAGTTTTTATAATTGAAAAAAAATCCCTAATATTGCAATCCGAATTTCACGGGTTGAAATATCGATTTAATAGCTTAAAATCATGGATTTAGTAAAATTTGTTGAAGAGCAGGCCATCGCGAAAAAAGATTTTCCTGCGTTCAAGTCTGGCGATACAGTGAGCGTACACTATAAAATTCGCGAAGGTAATAAAGAACGTATTCAAATTTACCAAGGTGTTGTAATTCAACGCAACAGTGCAGGTGCTAACGAAACTTTCACAGTTCGTAAAATTAGTAACAGTATTGGTGTTGAGCGTATTTTCCCTGTTAATTCTCCAAACATCGAGAAGATAGAAGTAAATAGCTATGGTAAAGTTCGTAGAGCGAAATTATTCTACTTACGTGCTTTAACTGGTAAAGCTGCTCGTATCAAATCTTTGAGAAAATAATATTCTTTATTAAAAGATATAGCCTTCACGATTAATTTCGTGGAGGTTTTTTTGTTTATACCTTTACCTATATGTTAGATTCTGCATTTTTCGAACAGGTTCTTTGGGGCAATACCGTAAAAGCATATTGCCTTTTCGGCGGAATACTTTTGTTCGGTTTGATTTTCAAGCGCATATTTTCCAAACTGTTGAGCAAACTTTTGTTTAGATTGTTCAGAAGTTTCTCTCAGCAATCGCACGATGCAGCTTTTGTTTCCCTGCTGGTGAAGCCGATCGAAACCTTCATCCTGCTCGCTACACTTTATCTTTCCATTAATCAGCTTAAACACCCGCTAGAAGTGGCCATTTTCCATTACAGCAAATTGGTAGGCAAAACGAAAGAAGCTATTCCGGTAAGCATTGGCGATTGTGTAGACAGGATATTCCTCTTCATGATTATCCTGTCAGTGTTCTGGATCATCCTGAGGATTATTGATTTCATCAGTCATGTTTTATTATTTAAAGCCTCATTAACCCATAATAAATCGGATGATCAATTGGTTCCGTTTCTTAAGGAACTTTTTAAAACGCTGGTGATTTTTATCGGCTTTTTTACTTTGCTTGGCTTTGTTTTCGAGGTGAATGTATTAACACTGATTACCGGTTTAGGTATTGGTGGTATTGCTATTGCGCTGGCTGCTAAGGAGAGTTTGGAAAATTTGATTGGTTCTTTTACCATCTTTTTAGATAAGCCTTTTGTAGTTGGCGATTTGGTTAAGGTTGATGGTGTTGAAGGTACTATAGAGAAAGTGGGCTTTAGAAGCACCAGAATTCGTACGGCCGAAAAAACGATGGCCACTATCCCTAACCGCGGTATGATTGATGGCGTTTTGGAAAACCTTTCGTTACGTGATTCAAGAAAGGTGAATTTTATAATTGGATTAACTTACGAAACAACGGCAGAATCTGTTAAAAATATTATATCAGAAATTGAGGCATATATCAACCAAAGGCCAGGAACGGTTGATGTACATGCATCTTTTAAAAGCTTTGGTGATTCAGCTTTAAATATTGAAATTAACTATTTCATTACCAACCTTGATTTTAATGAATTTTTAAGAATCAGGCAGGAAATAAATCTTGAAATTATGGATATCGTGATGCGAAATAAATCTGATTTTGCCTATCCTACGCAACGCTTAATTAGCGACAGACCGATTAATAATGATCATGAAAAGGAAGTTGGAAATGATGCAATTGATTAAGCACTGAAATCCAAATAAAACATCTGGTTAAAAGAAAAGCCAATTTGGAAATCCCAAATCGGCTTTTTAATGCGGTATCATGGTGCTTAACTTAAAGTTGCCAGAGTAGTAATTCCTCCTTTTACCACCTGATTAAGCTCTACGTTTACTTTTGTTCCAACAGGTAAAAAAACGTCTACTCTTGAGCCGAATTTAATAAACCCGAACTGTTCGGTTTGTTTTACCTGATCTCCTTCTTTAACATACCATACAATTCTACGGGCTAAAGCACCTGCAATTTGGCGGAACAATACAGGCGTTCCATTTGCATGTTCAACTACAGTAGTGGTACGCTCATTTTCAGTAGATGATTTCGGGTTCCAGGCTGCTAAATATTTTCCAGGGTGATATTTGAAAAATTTAACTACACCAGAAATTGGATTACGGTTGATGTGAACGTTTACCGGCGACATAAATATAGAAACCTGTAAGCGCTTGTCTTTAAAATATTCACCTTCTTCTGTTTCTTCAATTACAACTACTTTACCATCTGCAGGGCAAATTACCAGGTCTTCTCCGGCAGAAAAACTGCGGCTGGGATTACGGAAAAACTGAAGTACAATGATGAATAACGCCGCCGAGAAGATATAAATGAACCAACGCAACCAGGTCATGTCGTAATATTTATAATCCACAACAGCGTTGATCACGAAAATAAGTAAAATAGTTATTGCTATGGTGGTATAGCCTTCTTTGTGTATGGTCATTACGTTAAAATTATTGCACAAAGGTGCGAAAAATAAATTAATCAGTCCGAAAAATTATCCTTCAGTCGCCCTGTAAATATCGTTTAAGTTTCTGCCCAGGCCATTGTAATCTAAGCCATAGCCAACTACAAATTCATTTGGTATTTCAAAACCAACATAGGCTAACTCTTCCACATCGTATTGCAAAGCGCTTGGTTTTACCAGGAGCGAACTAACTTTAACCGAAGCCGGATTTTTCTCTTTTAACGTTTTAATGATGTGGTTAATCGTTAATCCCGTATCAACAATGTCTTCTACAATAATGATGTCTCTGCCTTCTATATCATCAGGTAAGCCAATAAGTTCTTTTACCTTACCGCTGCTAGATGTTCCTTCATATGAAGCCACACGCATAAAAGCGACTTCGCAAGGCACATCAATCTCTTTAATCAAATCAGCCATAAAAAGAAAACTTCCATTCAGCACGCCAATAAAAAGTGGACATTTTCCTTCATAATCCAAATTAATCTGGATGCCCAGCAGGCGAATCCTTTTATTCAGGTTGTCGTTCTCTAGAAAAATCTCGAATTCCTTATCGTCTACCTTAATTTTGTGCATTTATATTATTCGTTGAAATGTTGTAATGTTTGATAGGCTTTGGTATACAATTATTTGATTCTAAAGAGATAAAACATTAATTGTAAACCGCAAACTGACGACTGACTACCCGCCTTCTTCCTGCTCTTTTTCCCTTCGCCGTTGTTCTCTCCGTTCCTGTCTGAGCTGTTTTTTACTTTTTGTAGTATCGGCTGGTTTAGCGGTTACGGTATCTTTTTTATTTCCGCCACCAAAAATCCTGTCGAATAAATTTTTGTTTTTGTCCTGCATCATTACAGGCGGCATTCCCTCTTCATCATCTTCAAAAGCGTTGGTGTCAATTTCTACAGTGTCTGGTGCAAGATAACGGCGCAAACCTTCACGCAAACGAACATTATAAAAACCATAACCCGACGTATCTCCAGGAGTTAAGCCTCTTCTCGCCATAATGTTTCCCATAAACCTGAAATAGTTGAACATATAAGGTTTCAAGCTTCCATCGGCCATAAACTTGTACATCGATGCCTTAGGTTTTGGAACAATACTGGCCAGGAACAAGCCATCGCCAATGGTTAAATCTGCTGGCTGCTTTCCGAAATAATATCTCGATGCTTCGCCGATGCCATAGATGTTTTGACCAAGCTCCATAATATTAAAATATACCTCCAGCATACGTTGTTTGCTCACTAAATGATTGTGTTCAATGAGCCACACAATTAATATTTCTTCCGCTTTGCGGGCTAAAGTTTTCTGGCGACTTAAATATATATTTTTAACCAGCTGCATGCTGATCGTGCTGCCGCCCCGTTTAAATTTCTTCTCCTTGTAATTTACTGCAATCGATTTTCTGATCGATTCTTCCACAAAACCATTGTGGGTATAAAATGATGGATCTTCGGCAGTTAAAACCGCGTTGATGAAATTTTTAGAAATTGCACTTAATGGAGTAAAATTTGGGTTTGATGGGCCAATGGTGATATCACGCATCGGTTTTCCATACTCGTATGGCGTATAAATAAATGGAGCATTAATTTTTTGAAGATTGGTTTTTCCCCATCTTAATATTTTGAAATTTACTGGAGTTAAGGTAGAGCTGAATTTTACACTGTCTGGCACTTTAGTATCCAGATAGAAATTAAGATTGTATTTTACTTTTCCTTCCACTTTCAAACCATCTAAAGATTCAAATAAACCTTGAGGGAAACCATCTAAAATCGCCTGCGCATCTTGTTCTTCGGCATTTATTTTAAGCTCGTAAATTTTGTTTTTACCCAACGTGTATTTAACGTATGGATGAATTTGGGCATTTTTAAGATAAGCAGTCGATGAACTGTCCAAAGCAACAAAATTGGGTCCAACTAAAACATCAGCATCAAGTTTTGCACTTTGAACAATAATATCGTTACTCGCTATCCTCGCCTGGTTAAGTAACATATTTTTAACCGACCACGAACCCGATATTTTGTAATCATCGCCACTGTATCCCGCATCTTTAAGCTCGGTTTCAAGCGTATCGAAACTTACCTTTGCATGGAGCTTATTATTCAAATAAGGCAATTCCAGTTTTTTTCCATCAGCATAGGCCATAAATTTTAAGCGCTTACTACCAGGGTTTACCAAACCGTCAATGTGCCAGGTAGATTCGCCTTCATTTACATTGATAGTAGATTTTAAATCACCATCATCTATTGTGGCTGTGGTAGCAAAACTCAATTTTGCCGTGTCGTGGTCGTTGAACTTGAAAACCATATTTTTCATGTCCATATCATCAGGAATTTTATACAAAACCTGGTTCAATAAATTATTGGCAATTTCTGGTAAGTTGGCCTTCCCTTTATTCTCGGTACTGTCTTTTTTCTTTCTTTTGAGGATGAAATCGATATTACTAGTCGAATCTTTGAATACTACATTCACAAAGCCATCGCTTAATTCTACTTCAGCTAGCTTAACGTTTCCAAAAATCAATGGAAATAACTTTACGCCAACACTCAATTCACCGATATTGGAAAGCGTGTCCCGATCTTTCGGAACCACCGAAATATTGGTCATTTTTACTGTGCTCATCCCTGCAAAGCCTGCAGATCCGATTTTCACTTCTAAACCATAATCTTTATCGGCTTTTGCAATGGCTTTGGCCACCATTTTTTTCAGAAGCGCTTCCCTTTTACTATAAGCATAAGCACCGATAGCAAGGAAAGCAATTAAAAAAACACCTAAAATCCACGCTCCAATTTTTAAATATTTTTTAGGGATTTTAATTTTCGGTATGCGCATATAGTCGTTAAAATGGTTAATTGCTTAAACGTAACAATTAAATGTTTATTTCGTGTTAAAATTACAGTTTAAAACCCTAAATAAAAGTATTTATGGCTATGTTTTGTTAATTTTGAATTTAAATTAATACGATGCCAATTAGCCCGCAACAAGTTTTAGATGCTTTAAAAAATGTAGAGGATCCCGATCTTAAAAAAGATTTAGTGACCTTAAACATGATTAAGGATTTACATATAGATAACAACCAGGTAAACTTTACATTAGAGCTTACTACGCCTGCTTGCCCGATGAAGGACATGCTGAAAAATGCTTGTACAAATGCAGTTAAGCATTTTGTATCTGCAGATGCTGAAGTAAATATCAATGTAACTTCCAGGGTAACTCAACCAACAAATTCATCTTCACTAGATAACATTAAGAACATCATTTTGGTTTCATCTGGAAAAGGTGGTGTTGGTAAATCTACCGTATCGAGTAATTTGGCGGTAACCTTGGCGAAGGATGGTGCAAAAGTAGGTTTAATAGATGCCGATATTTATGGTCCTTCGATACCTACCATGTTTGATTTGGTTGATGCTAAACCTGGTGCAGAAGAAACAGCTGATGGAAAAACTAAGATTATCCCGATTGAAAAGTACGGGATAAAGTTGTTATCGCTTGGCTTTTTTGCAGATCCTGGTCAGCCAGTGCCGTGGCGTGGGCCAATGGCTTCAAACGCGGTGAAACAATTATTTAACGACACCAACTGGGGTGAATTGGATTATTTAATTGTCGATCTTCCACCGGGTACCGGCGATATTCACATCACCATTACCCAAAGCTTCCCTATTTCTGGAGCCGTTGTAGTGACTACGCCGCAACAAGTAGCCTTGGCTGATACCCATAAAGGTTTGGCCATGTTCCGTATGCCAGGAATTAATATCCCGATTTTAGGGGTGATAGAAAACATGTCGTACTTTACGCCAGCAGAATTGCCTGATAACAAATATTATATTTTTGGAAAAGGCGGAGGAACTATTTTAGCAGAGCGGTTTGATGTTCCATTTTTGGGTGAAATTCCGATAATACAGAGCATTGCAGAGGCTGGAGACAATGGTAAGCCGGTAGTGCTAAACCAAAATCCGCTTTTGGATGTTATCTTTGGAGATATTGCAAGCAAGATTGCGCAGCAGATATCCATTAATAATGCACAAATGGCTAATTGCTAAAAAATTACTATTTTTATATTTTAAAATACACATAATGAATTTAACAGAGCAAGTAGAACAGGCATTAGAAACTATCAGACCCTATTTGAAGGCTGATGGAGGGGATGTTTCTGTTGAAGAAATTACATCAGAAGGAATGGTAAAGCTTAAACTTTTAGGCAGCTGTGGTTCTTGTCCGATGAGTTTCATGACTATGAAATCGGGCATAGAACAGGCAATCATGAAAGCCGTACCTCAAATTACTTCAGTTGTGGCCGTCAACATGGCAGAGCAAGTTTAGCTTTAACAATATTTAACAAGGAAGTTTTATTTTTAAAATTACTTTTGTCTTAATGAGATATTGTATTGCCCTAATTTGCCTTCTTTTTTCTACCGCTGCTTTTTCACAACAAAGATCAGCAGAAGAAAAACTTATACAATTTTCTGGGATCATTACTGATATCGATAGTACAAACGTAATTCCTTACGTTACCATCACCAATCTTTCTGCAAATGGTAAACGTGTAGCAGCCGATTACAGGGGTTATTTTACCTTTATTGTAAATCCGGGTGATACCATTCTTTTTACGGCCATAGGTTATAAAAAATTCTCCACTGTTATACCAACCGGAACACCTGATAGTAAATACACGATTATGGTTAAGCTGAAAGCCAATGTAATCGATTTGCCTTCGGTAAGGGTTTTCCCATGGGCTACTACGGAAGAGTTTACCCGGGAGTTTCTATCCATGAAATTAGCGGATGATGATATGGCCATAGCAAAGAAAAACCTCTCCAGATCATCTATCAATGGCTTAATTCAAACGCTACCGCGTGATGGACAGGAAATCGGAAGTCAGAATTATCGTTATAATTTCGATAGGATGATTAACAAGAACATGGTGCAAACCAACCCTCTTTTAAATCCTTTCGCATGGGGTAAGCTGATGCAACAGATCTTCGATGGGGATAAGAAAAGAAATGAAAATTAAGTCGGGAGTCTTTAGTCTCTGAGTCAAAAGTCTTGGATGCCTGACTTAGCCATGGGCACAAAAAAAGGGATAACGTTTCCGTTTTCCCTCCAAAATCTTAAATAAAAACCTATCGTTTTTTACTTTTATTCGGAAACTTCATTTTATAGTCTGTTTTGATGTTTCCTTTTGAAATGGCATCTAACTTACTCTTTAGCATTGTTTTACGCAAAATGCTAACCTTATCGGTAAAGAGTTTACCTTCGATATGATCGTACTCATGTTGAATTACCCGAGCAGGTAAGCCATCAACATCTTCAGTATGTTCTACCCAGTTTTCATCAAAATAATTCACTTTGATGTTGGGTTTGCGCATAATGTTTTCCCGAATATCCGGAATGCTTAAACAACCTTCATTAAAGCTCCAGGGTTCTCCGGTTTCTTCTACAATCCGGGCATTGATAAATACTCTTTTATAGCCTGGCGTTCCATCTTCCTCTTCCCCGGTATCCACTATAAATAAACGAATGGGTAAGCCAATTTGCGGTGCCGCCAAACCAACGCCATTTGCATAGTACATGGTATCAAACATGTTTGCAATCAACTCTTTTAATTCAGGGTAATTTTCATCAATATCCGTTCCTACCTTTTTTAAAACAGGATCTCCGTAAGCTACTATTGGTAATTTCATTGTGTAATATATTTTTTCAGACAATAAGCCTGAGACTAAATTCCAAAGGTTTGTCAGTCTGAGCCTGTCGAAGACTCTCCGATTGCTCCTTCGACAAGCTCAGGATTACAATCTACCACTTTACAAAAATAGCAATTATTCCAGTATCGGACTGAATGTAAAAATATTCAATTGCTCTGGTGCTAAAACCTCATCTACAATTTGGGCCATTTCTGTCGTGCTCACTCTATTAATTCTTTCAAAAACTTGCGTCAACGAATCAATTCTATCGTGATCAATCAGGCTTTTTGCCATTGAAATAATTAGGCCGATCCTGTTCTCTTCACTTAAGGCAATTTGGCCGATAAATTTATTTTTTGCTTTTTGTAACTGCAACTCATTCAAAGGGTGATCCTTTAACTTTTTCATCTCTTTAAAAATTAAAGTTAATGCCTTTGTGTGTTTTTCTTTATCCGTACCGAAATAGATCGAAAAAATGCCGGTATCACTTAGCGGAGAAAAATTAGATTCGATGGTATAGGCAATGCCGTATTTTTCTCTGATTTGAAGATTCAACACCGAACTCATTCCGTTGCCCCCGAAATAACTATTCAGTAACATTAAACCTGCCTTATTTTTGTGGTGAGTGGAATACGTTTGCCCGCCAACAATACAATGTGATTGCATAATAGGCTTATAAATGTCGGTCGAAGTTGTATTTAAAATAGCAGGTTTTTTTCGGTTTAGCGAAGGGGAGTTTTCTTCTACATCACTAAAATGTTTTGTGCCCTTTTTTACCACGCTATTAAAACTGTAATCGCCCAAAACAGCTATTACAATTTCATTGGTTCGATAATTCGCTTTGCGGAAATTGATCACATCCTCACGGGTGAAATTGTTGACGCTTTCTACAGTGCCGAGGATGTTATTACCCAAAGCATTTCCTGCAAAAAGCATGTCTTCAAAATCATCATTAATAGCCTCTTCGGGTTGGTCGAGATAAGAAGCAATTTCATCAAGGATTACGCTTTTTTCTTTATCCATTTCTTCCTCGGGGAAAGTAGAATGGAAAATGATATCGTTAAAAAGATCAAGGGTTCTATCTAAATAAGGATTTAAAAACGAAGCATGGATGCAGGTATATTCTTTGGTTGTATAGGCATTTAAATCTGCGCCCACACTTTCCAAACGGTTTAAAATCTGATTCGTACTGCGTTTCTCGGTTCGCTTAAAAATTAAATGTTCGATAAAATGGGCCAAACCTGCTTTGCCTTCGGGCTCATCACGAGAACCGGTATTGATAATGATGCAGGCATGAGATATAGTAGAAGCCGAGGGCACATGCAACAAGCGGATGCCGTTCGGTAAAGTATGAACATTGTATTCCATTGGAAGGCAAAGATACGGCTATTTGACTACAAAGCCTCGGTATCTGGGTATTGCAATTGTAAAGCAGAAATCAATTTATCTTTAGTAGGATGCTTTAACGCTAGAAAAATAAAATTTGCAGCGGCGAAAAGCAGGAAAAATGAATTGTGTGTAATGAAGAAGCCGACAACATTAAAAAGTGCCCCTCCTTCTAAAAGTGCAGCGCTAATGATAAAGGCACTTTGATACAAATTGATTTTTGTTTCTGCTGTTTCCATTTTATCAATTTTAGCGATTAGATTTTTAAAGAAAAAAATGCTTGCCGAAATGGTGATCAAGCCCATAATTGGGAAAATCGGGTTGAATGGTGCGGTAGTTGCCGGGTTAGCATCAAAAAACATGATTTCGCGGTTTAAAAAAATAGTTACTAAAGCGAAAAGTAAAACGCCGCTGCATAAAGCAAGGTGAATAATTTGGAGTGTTTTTAATTTGGTGTTCATTATGGATTGATAATATGTAGGATTTAATAGACTGTCATATTGAGCCTGTCGAAACACGATCAGAATGTGCCTCGACAGGCTCAGGATGACAACGAAACTGAAATTATTTAGTGATACCCTCTAACGAAAATAAAAATGCCCATCTCAAAGCTACATCTTTCAAATAATCGAAACGACCTGATGCGCCTCCATGGCCAAATTCCATGTTGGTTTTTAGTAACAGAACGTTTTTATCAGTTTTATTTGCCCTAAGCTTGGCTACCCATTTAGCAGGCTCAAAATATTGTACCTGGCTATCGTGTAAACCCGTGGTAACAAGCATATTCGGGTAAGCTTTTTTCTCTACGTTTTCATACGGCGAGTAGCTTTTCATGTAATCGTAAGCGTCTTTTTTCTTTGGATTTCCCCATTCTTCGAATTCGTTCGTAGTTAATGGAATGCTTTCATCAAGCATGGTATTTACCACGTCAACAAAAGGAACATCTGCAATAACACCGTTCCATAAATCTGGAGCCAAATTTACAACTGCACCCATTAACAACCCACCAGCACTGCCACCATTGGCATACAAATGCGCTTTCGAAGTGTAATTTTGTTCCACCAGGTATTCTCCGGCAGCAATAAAATCAGTAAAAGTATTTTTCTTTTTCATCAATTTGCCATCCTCATACCACTGACGCCCCATTTCTTGTCCGCCACGGATATTTGCAATGGCAAATGCGAAACCACGATCAAGCAAACTTAAACGCTGCGAAGAAAACGATGCTTCGGTACTCGAACCGTAAGAGCCGTAAGAATAAAGCAGCAACGGTGCTTTCCCATTTTTATCAAAGCCTTTCTTGTAAACTATGGCAATAGGAATTTTGGTTCCGTCTTTAGCCTTGGCAAACAAACGTTCGGTAACGTAATTTTTCGGATCGTAGCCACCCACAACCTCCTGTTGCTTCATTAACTTTTTGTCTTTTTTCTGCAAATCGTAATCATAAACAGAATTCGGCGTAGTTAAAGAAGTGTAGTTGTATCGAAGCATTTTGCCAGTATATTCGGGGTTCGATCCAATGCCTGCTGCATAAACTGGCTCGTCAAATTTAATGTAATAATCTTTGCCGTCTGTCTTCAACACATGCATTTCGGTTAAACCGTTTTTGCGTTCAAATAATACTAGGAAATCCTTAAATTCATCACCATATTCCAACAAAACATCTTTCCGGTTTGGAATCACTTCTTTCCAGTTTTCTTTTTCCGTCTTATTCAAATCGCATTCCATCAAGCGAAAATTCTTTGCATTCCAATTGGTAATGATGTAAAACTTATCATCAACAGGCAAAACGTCATATAAAACGTCTTTAGATCGTGGCGAGAAAATTTTAAATGCGGCCTCTGGATGATCAGCATCAATCATTCTAAATTCATTCGTAAGTGTCCCTGCAGATGAAATCATAATGTACCGACCGTTTTTCGATTTTCCTACGCCGATATAATTGGTATTGTCTTTCTCATCATAAACCACCACATCAGCCTTTGCGTCCGTTCCAAGCACATGTTTTTTGATTTTTTCGCTCAGCAACGTAACCGCATTTTTGGAAGTATAAAACAATGTTTTATTATCATTAGCCCAGGCTACCACACCTTCGGTATTTGCAATTGCATCCTTATAAATTTCTCCGGTTTCGAGGTTTTTAACCTGAATGGTATATTGCCTACGCGAAACCTTATCTACGCCAAAAGCCAGTAATTTATTATCAGGACTAACACTAAAACTAGTTGCGCTATAATAAGAATGCCCTTTTGCCAATGCATCAACATCTAGTAAAACCTCTTCTGTTGCGCTTAAACTTCCCTTCTTCCTGCAATACTTATAATACTGCTGGCCATCTTCGGTCCGTGTATAGTAGAAATATCCATTCCTAAAAACCGGAACAGATTCGTCTTTTTCCTTAATCCTACCCTTCATTTCCTTAAACAAATCGGCCTGAAACTTTTCCGTACCCTTCATCATGGTGTCCAGGTAAGCATTCTCGGCCTTCAAATAATCGACAACCTTAGAACTGTCCGATCCTTTTTTAAAATAGTCAATCATCCAGTAGTAATTATCTACCACTGTATCGCCATGAATAACTCTTTTATGTGGAATAATCTCTGCAATAGGCGGTTTGGCATCAGGCCATTTTATAGGTTTCATTTCTTTTTGTTTGGGATTGTTGCATGCTACAACTGTACTCAGTAAAAGCATGCCGGGTAAAATACGTTTCATCATTTTAGTTTGGTTCAGGTTGATGCAATTTAACAATTTTTTAGGTTAGATTTTGATCTGGAAAACAACGGTCTGGTTTTTCATGGAGGAATGTAGTCCCGCCATCCGCTTTACTTCGTTGCACTTCGTGTTCGCTTCTGTCGGGTTTAAGAACAAAGGTCGGTGCCTTTGGGTAGATTAATTAACCACAGATAAATAAGGATACATACAGATAAAATAGTTTAGGAGCCAAAATCAGTGTTTATCTGCTTGCATCTCTGGTTAAAACTCCACTCAACTATTATCATTTTCGCAAAAATTTGTCCGGATATTAATATTCATTCCAATTGAAAAAAATAGATGTTAAATTGCCACATCAAATAGTAGTAATGAAATTAGGGTACAAAAAAATTATTGTTAAAGTAGGTTCCAATGTCATCACGCAGGCAAATGGCTTACCTGATGAATCTCGTATTCAGCATTTGGTAAACCAATTGGCCGAGATAAAACAACAGGGAATCGAAGTTATTCTGGTTTCATCGGGTGCAGTGGCTTCTGGCAGAAGTTTAATTAAGGTTTCAGAGAAACAAGACGCCGTTACTACCCGCCAACTTTTAGCGGCAATCGGCCAGGTAAAACTGATCAATACTTATGCTAATTTCTTCGATCCGCATAAAATAAAATGTGCACAGGTTTTAGTAACCAAAGAAGATTTTAGAGATAGGGCACATTACCTCAACATGAAAAACTGCCTGCAAATTTTGCTGCAAAATGATGTAATTCCTGTTGTAAATGAGAACGATGTGGTTTCGGTTACCGAACTTATGTTTACAGATAATGATGAATTGGCAGGTTTAATTGCTTCAATGCTAAATGCCGATGCCTTGATTATTCTTTCGAATGTAAATGGAATTTATAATGGCGACCCTAAACTCGCAGGATCAGAAGTGATAGAAGAAATTTCTGGTTCGGTTTCAAATTTGGCCTCTTTTATTCAAACAGGCAAGTCGCAGTTTGGCCGTGGCGGAATGGTTACCAAATCAACTATGGCACAAAAAGTGGCGAAACTCGGTATTGCGGTTCACATTGCAAACGGAACAACTGATCATATTTTGACAGGCCTACTTAACAATGAAATTGTACATACCCGATTCGTGCCGGAGAAGACAAAATCAGGGAAGAAGAAATGGATCGCACATTCGGAAACTTCAGCTAAAGGAGTGGTCAAATTAAATGACGGGGCTAAAAATGTGTTAACCTCGGGCAAGGCTACAAGTTTGTTGCCCATTGGGATCATGGAAATACAAACTGATTTTTTAAAGGGCGATATTATTAAAATTATCGATGAGCAAAATCAGCTCATCGGTTTAGGAATTGCAGAATACGGTTCGGATAAGGCCAAAGAAAGAATCGGACAGAAAAAACAAAAGCCACTGGTGCATTACGATTATTTTTATTCAGCGATTTAAGCTGAAAGGATAATTTGATATAATTACACAGTAAGTTCATTCTCTCCCATGAAAACGCTGTATGTGCTGTGGTAAACTAAAGCAAGCAATAATAGCTTGATACTTGATATTAAAAAAATGAATTACAAACATTACTTCGAAAAGGCAAAACACGCAACCCGTACAATGGTGGGATTGAGTAAAGAAATCATTAATGAAGTGTTGGCCGATTTAGCTGATGCATTGGTTTTAAATACGGTTGAAATAATTGCAGAAAACGCAAAAGATTTGGCCAGAATGCCTGCTGAAGATCCTAAATACGACAGACTAAAACTGACTGATCAGCGCATCGCAGATATCGCCAGTGATATTAAAAATGTTGTGGCATTGGCAAGTCCGTTGGGTGAAATTCTTTCAGATAAGACGTTAGAAAATAAACTTCAAATTCAAAAAGTTCGGGTGGCCCTTGGCGTGGTCGGTGTAATTTACGAGGCTCGGCCGAATGTTACCGCCGATGTATTTTCGCTTTGCTTTAAAACGGGCAACGTAGCCGTTTTAAAAGGAGGGAGTGATGCTGAGTTTTCCAATTTAGCCATTGCTAAAATAATTCATAGCGTTTTAGCCAAGCATGAAATAAACACCGATGTGTTGACTTTATTGCCTGCTGAACGAACTGCAACCGAAGCTTTGCTTAACGCCAGAGGTTTCGTTGACGTACTCATTCCACGTGGAAGTCAGTCGCTGATTAATTACGTTCGCGAAAACAGTAAAATTCCAGTTATAGAAACTGGCGCAGGAATTGTTCACACCTATTTTGATGAATCGGGCGATTTGGATAAAGGAAAAGCCATCATTTTCAATGCTAAAACAAGGCGGGTTAGCGTTTGCAATTCGTTAGATTGTGTGTTAATCAACCAAAATAGATTAGCAGATTTACCAGCACTTTTATCGCCTTTGGCCGATGGGCAAGTGGAAATTTTTGCTGATGAGCAAAGCTATGAAATCCTTAAATCTACTTATCCTGAAGCACTTTTAAACCAAGCCACCGAAGAACATTTCGGAACGGAGTTTCTGTCTTTAAAAATGGCAGTTAAAACGGTTGATGATTTCGATGCGGCATTAAATCACATTGCCGATTACAGTTCAAAACATAGCGAAGCGATTATCTCTGAAGATGCTAAAAACATCACTAGATTTTTAAACGAAGTAGACGCGGCTGCCGTTTATGCCAATGCTTCAACAGGGTTTACAGATGGTGGGCAATTTGGTTTAGGCGCCGAAATTGGCATCAGTACACAAAAACTTCATGCCCGTGGACCAATGGGATTGGAGGAATTGACGAGTTATAAATGGGTGGTTCGTGGTGATGGGCAAGTGAGGAAGTAAGCTCATTTGCTGTCATTCTGAGCGCAGCGAAGAATCTGCAAGCGATTGAAAACTGACACAGCATGTTTCCTCGGGCAAGAAGAAATCCTGCAACAACGGGTTTATGCAAGCGCATTAAGATTGCTTCGTGCTTCGCAACGACATGATGTTTAGAATTATTCGTCCGCTGAACCAATGACTATTGGACCAATGAGCTAAATCTCAAAAACTTCTCCTCTTTCTGGGGCAACCACATTAAAACCATCTTCCAGCAAAGTAGCAGCCAGTGTTTTTAAGCTTTTATCTTCGCCATGCACCAGAAAAACCTGTTTAGGATGGCCGGTTTGCTTTACTGTTCGTACTAAATCATCGTGATCTCCGTGGCCACTCAACAAATCGGTTTGGCGGATGGTAGCATAAACCATCATTTCGCGGTCTTTAATTCTAACGATCGGCGCACCACTTAAAAGTTTATAACCAAGCGTTCCTTTGGCGCAGTAGCCAATAAAAAGAATGGTACAATAATAGTTCTGAATATTGTAATAAAGGTGATCTTGAATACGTCCACCCTCCAACATCCCAGCCGACGAAATGATGATGCAGGGATCGAAATAATTGGAAACATCCTTACTTTCTTTCATGGTTTGAACATAAGCCAAATGCTCAAATTCAAATTCATCACCCATGGTTTTATAAAAATCTTTGGCCTCCTGGTTAACTAAATTATGGTGTTTTCGATAAACATCTGTCGCCTGGATTGCCATTGGGCTATCCACAAAAATTTGCACAGGTGGTAACAGTTTTTTTGTGAAAATTTGATTCAAGGCAAAAACCAGCGATTGCGTTCTGCCGATGCTAAAGGCAGGGATAATTAATCGCCCAGGGGTTTTAATACAGGCCTCTTCAATTTCCTTCACCAACCGCTCTTCCAATGTTTGGTCTTTCGTGTGGTAGCGGCCGCCATAAGTAGATTCGCAAACAAAATAATCAACTTCGGGGATGGGCTCGGGCTTTACCAGAACAGGATAGTTATCTCGACCAATGTCGCCAGAAAAGGCAATTTTTTTCTCTTCCCCGTTATCATTTATGGTTAAAACTGCTGCGGCGGCACCCAACAAATGGCCAACGGGAATAAAAGTTAAACTGATATCTCCATTTATTTTAAATGGTTTGTTAAATGCAATGGTTACAAAACGGTCAATTGTATCCATTACGTGTTTATGCAGGTACAAAGGTTTCGGTCCGCTAAAATTGCCCCTTTTGGTGCGGGGCTTCCTGCTTTGTTTTCTTAAAAAAAGCTCAACAGAATCAAACAATAAAATGGAAGCTAAATCTGCTGTTGGTGGTGTACAAAGCACCTGACCGTCAAAACCGAGGCGTACTAAAGTGGGCAAATTGCCCGAATGATCGATATGAGCATGGGTTAAAATAACCAGATTGATATCAGCGGGATCGAAGGGGAATTGTTGGTTGTCTTCCTGATAAGTTTCCTTTTCGTAATCTAAACCGCAATCTATCAGTATTTTATAATGCCCAACCTCGAGCAGGTGCATACTTCCTGTAACTTGTTGTGCAGCGCCCCAAAACGTTAACTTCATCTTCTATTCTCTCTGTAATTGTTTGGTGTAAAGTAGTACAATTGATGCAATTTTTAAACAATAGGAAGTAATTTTTTGGTTAGCGGATTTTTTTTGGAAAGCAATTGCAGTAGCTTTTTCGTTAAACCTCTCCCGCCTTTTGCTGTAGCCCCGATAGAAACCTGTGCAACAAGCAAGCATAGTGTAAAAAATGAAAGAAAGATGCTTAAATCGGGGGCTGCCGCTACAGTCGAGTTTAGGTGGCTTTGGTTGGCGGTACTATTTTTGGCTATGTGCTTAACCATAGTTTATAAACCCCAGCCTGCGGCGGGCAGGCGATTGCAGCGGAAACCAAAAGCTTTTTCTGCTTTTGTTGAAGCGCCTGCCAGCCGGTCAGGCAGGAAAAGAGGGGCTGCGAGCCGCCATCAAAACCGAAGCTTTCATTTCCAAATCTTAAATAAAAAATCCTTTAAACCGTTATCTTTGCAGAAAAAACATCAACCATGCAAGAACCGTTTGATATAGAAATAGGGAAGACAAATTATTCTGTTTTTCCTGAAGGAAATGATTCATATACCATTTTTAAAGATGGCAAAGAGTATATCCAGATACAGAAAGATACCTCATCGATTTGGTTAAAAATGGATTATAAAACTGAACTTCCAATTTTTGAGGAGGATGAAGAAGTTAACGCAATTGGACAGGCCATTGAGAAATATGTGCCTGAAGAAGAGGAAGACGATGATGCCTTTATCGTTTAAATAGCAAACTGCAAGACGCATGGAGCATTGAAACTTTTTGTATCTTGCAGTTTAACTTTATTAGATTAGTTTCAGTAGTTCTTCTGCAACTTTTTCTGATGAAGCTGGGTTTTGTCCTGTAATCAGCAATCCATCTAACACCGCATAAGGGTTCCAATCTTCGGTTTTTGTATAAAGCCCGCCATTTCTTTTAAGCACATCTTCTACTAAAAAAGGTACCACATTGGTAAGCTGAACGGCTTCTTCTTCGGTGTTGGTAAAACCGGTAACGTTTTTCCCTTTCACCAAATATTCTCCATTTATTTTTACGTCTTTTAAAACGCCTGGTGCATGGCATACAAATGCAACAGGTTTATTGGCTTCATAAAAGTCTACAATTAACTTTTGCGAGGCGCCACTTTCTGCTAAATCCCATAACGGACCGTGGCCGCCTGGATAAAATACAGCATCATAATCTTCCATTTTTACTTCCGCCAAGGGGCTTGTATTTTTCAATTTTTCTAAAAGAACAGTGTCTTTGTCCATCCTTCTGGTGGTATCAGTTTGAAAAGATGGATCTTCGCTTTTCGGATCAATTGGCGGTTGGCCTCCTTTTACCGATGCTAATACTACCTCAACATTTTTATCTGTTAAAGCGTAATATGGAGCAGCCAATTCTTCTGACCAAAAACCTGTTTTTAAACCTGTGTTTCCTAATTCGTCGTGGCTCGTAAGCACGAATAAAACTTTCTTGTTCATCATCGATTATTTAATTGTAGAACAAATTTAGCTGAATGCTTAAGCCCTTTAAAGGACCAGAATCACAAATTTTATGTGCGTTGAATCACAATTTGCCTGAAAGTCTGCTTAATGTTTCGCGGGAAATACCCAAATACGCGGCGATGATGGTTTTAGAAACTCTTTGTAAAAGCTGCGGATATTGCTTTGTAAATTGTTCGAATCTTTCTTTTGGACTGGTGGTGAGCAGTGATAAAATTCTTTGTTGTAAAGCGACATAGCCAGAGCTGTTTTTTACTCTGAAAAAATGCTCCATTTTATGACTTTCGCTACAAATATTATCCAGGTTTTCTTTGGTAATGGAGAGTAATTCTACGTTCTCTAAACAGCTGACGTTGGTGATTGACTGTGCGTTATTATAAAAGGCCTGGAAGTCGGAAATCCACCAGTTTTCCATTGCAAATTGAATGATATATTCTTTTCCATTAATATCGGTGTAGGTTGCTTTGAGCAATCCTTTTACAACAAAATAGATGTTTTTAACAGCCTCATCTTCCTGAATTAGATATTGGTGTTTTTTTAAGCTTTTGGATCTAAAATAGCTGTTGATGATTTCAAATTCCTGATCGTTAAGGGTTACGATCTCTTCAATATGTTTTCTTAACTCAACACTCATTTGGTAAAGCTAACTAAAAACAAAGGGCAAAAAAAATCCTGGCCGAAACCAGGATTTATGTCTTTCTGTAATTATCTGGTGGCGTTTGCCGTCCAGGTACCATTTGAATTGGCCACGCCGATCTTCAAAGTGCTGGCATCTATTGTAATCCCAATAACCCCTGTACCCACACTAATGTAGGTATTTCCGCTCTCCTGGAATTTAACTCCAGTGATATCTGGAATGTTGTTGCCAAAGAAGAAACTGTAGGTATCATCCACTTTTGTAACGGTTACTTTGCCATCTGTGCTGGTTATTTGTGTATCGCCTTTACTGTAGGTAACAGTTCCTCTATAGGTACCTACAAAAAAATCTCTATCTGCCGGATCGGTATCCTTTTTACACGAAACCATCACTGTTAATGCTATTAAAAGCATACTGAAAATTTGAACTGTCTTTTTCATAATTATGTTTTTCAAGTTTGAATTTGCCGCGGTAGACAACAAATTCGGTTAGTAAAATGTAACAGCAGGTTTACAAGGGTTGTGCCAAAATGCTAAAAGCTTAATCAAAAAACAGCGTGATGAGCAATTTTTTGTAAAAAACTTACCCTTGTAAAGTGTTGATTAATAGATTTTTAGTTGTTTTTCGGAAAGAAATTCAATGTGTTGGCAAATTGATGTTCACGAAAATGAAACAGATGGGGCTAAAATCTAAGATAGTATACATCTTTCAGGATATGCCTCCGAAAATTTACAGAATTTGATATAAGCCGTCGCTCGGTAAGTGTAGGTATTTTTTGCCCGCAATTTCTACTGTTTTGGGGTGAGTCATATCATCGCATTTGAATTTTAGATCGCCAAATTGGTAATAAGCCAAATAATCCGGGCTTGGCAGTTTCCCATTTTTCCAGCCGATTAAGACATCTTCATCAAATTTTGGCACGGATGTTTTAGTTTTTTCAAATTCATTTTTAAAAAGCGCTGTTTGTCTTACAACCAATGTATTATTGATGATCTTGAAAACATTGCATCCAGCTGTATTTGCAATCGAATTTTCACATTGGTGTAAGCCATACTGTTTCAATAAACTGATTTCGTATTTGTCAACGGCTTTCCATCTTAACGAATCTGTTAGGTTTTGCAAATCCTCCGATTTTTTATCCAAACTGTCTTGCACAACAACAGTTTTAAATGGCTCCGATTTATTATAGTCTGGGAAATAATATTTCGCTCTATCAAAATATAAATTTCCTGCTCTATCAACATAGAAAGGAAGTTTCCAATCAAACTTTTTCTCTATTACTAACTTATTGTTAACATCAATTATTTTAAAAGGAAGATTACTATTGTTAGGTGTGAGAAGCAAGCGATCACTTTTTAAAACGAGAATTTCACTTAATCCATCCATGCCCACAATTTTCTTAAACTTCGTTTTGTCTTTTAACAGATTACTAAGCAGCGGCACTTCAGGATGTGCATCTTTTTTTGGAAATGGATTACATCCAAGTAGGCAAATAAAGCAAACGAAAATTAAATATCTCATCATTTATCTTTTGTATAATTAGATTTCCCATTAATATCAACAATTTGTCCTAAATACTTGGGTTTTCGGTGGCGCAACACATCAAATGTGGCTTTGGCAATGGAAAAGTTTTCTCTAAAAGCATAATATTTATAGCCTTGATAGATTCCTGTGTTTGCACTAAAACCATAACATTGCACACCGAGTTTCTCCCCTAAGTAGATGCAACGATTTAAATGATATTGCTGTGTAACTAAAATTGCTGTATCCACCTTAAAAATATGCTTCGCTCGATACATAGTTGAGTAGCTATCAAAACCCGCATAATCGATGTAAATTTTATTGGTATCAACGCCATTTTCGTAGCAATATAATTTCATCACCGTTAGTTCATCATATTCATCTCTGCCATTATCGCCTGAGAGCAAAATTTTATCAACTTTATTATTTTTGTATAAGGAAATGCCGGCATCCAGCCTATCTTTTAAATACTTACTAGGTTTGTTATTGCGTACGCCGGCACCAAAAATAATGGCCACTTTCGTTTTGGGAATAGCATTTAAGTCCGAGTAAATTTTATCTTCGGTTTTATTCTTCACTAAATAACTAGAGGCAACGACAAACACAATCCCGATTAGAGTAGCAATTAATATCAACTTTAAAATGGTTTTAATTTTGAGTAGCCTCATCATAATTTAAAAGATAAAAAAAGTGATACCAAAACAAGCACGACTCCGATAAATAGCATCACCAAAGCAGATTTTTTTAGTTTTGCCTTTTGGCTTTTGTTAAATTTTAGGTATTCGAAAAAAATGAAAGCACTGAAAAACAAGGTAAATGCAAGGCTCAAACCAACGATTAAGTCTAATTCACCAACAAAAGAAAACTGATCTTCCTGAATATTTTTTGGCAGTAAGTAAAAAGCGAAATGATACACAAGCCAAAGCCCAACTGCTAAAAACAGCAACCTTATGAGAAGATATTTGGAGATTTGATTTTTCATTTATCGAACGGATAATTTGTATATCTCTTAATCTTGCCTGTTTCGGTGTTAATTTTAACAATATCAATGTGATCTCTTTTTGATTCCCTCTCTTCACCGAAAATATAATAGCTAGCTTCTGGTCCAACTTCAATTCCGTACGAAAGCATAGAGTAAAGATGTTCGTTTTTTCGATTGTTAATGAAGATCTGTTCAGCCTCTTTTAACTTAATTTTACACTTGGCAGCGAAGGCTTTATATTCTGCGGCAACAGGTTGAATTCTACGGATATGCTTTGATTTTTCGGGATCTAACCAACCATCAAATTTCTCTATTATTCCAGTTGATGCCACATTGTTTATTACACAATTTTCTGAAAAACGGCAATCGCTTGAACCTACATAGCCAAACATTCCATAGTGCAGATAGGCGTAGTGGCCATAACCAGATATGTAGTATTTGAGCTGGTTTTGTAGCGTTAAAATGATCGTGTCGGTTTTTAAAAATTTCTTATATGGAATGTTGACCTTTAAATTCTTGTTGTCTTTAAATGCTGTTTCAACCAAAGTATCATTACTTATTTTCCCATCTCTTAAAATTTGAAACTGTAGGGTTTGAAGCTCTTTTGGCGTAAATTTTAAGAATGTTAGTTGTGGATTTTCGGTGATGTATTTAGCCGTATCACAAGCTTTTGATAGCGCTTCGGCATCGCTTTCTGCATTTGCCTTACTACGCTGCATAGACCACCAAACTAAACCAACAAATATAGCTGCTAATAGTGCTATTACACCAACCGCTATGAGGCATCCTTTAAAAAATCGTTTCATTTCTTAAATTTTCCCTTCTGTTTTAAATAGCCTATTTATATTCCATTCCATTGTATTTCAGTTTTCTTGTCTTAATTGAAACGGTTTTTTTCTCTTCGCATTCGTCATTAACTACCTTGCCTATGGTTTTGGTAATCTTATCCTTAACGATTAAGCCATTAAAGTTTTTGCTTTTATTCTTGTTGTCGATAATAATTGTGGAGTTCACTTCCTCAAATTCTCCTACGCACTTCATATCCCACTCCCCACCAAATTTTTGTGTAGTAAAATTGTTAAGCACTTTTTTTAACGACTTATTGTTTTTGATAAATAGCGACAAATCGGTATGATGGTGTGGGTTTGGTTGGCTGCTGCCCGAATAATATGCCTCAATGCCGAAAGCACGGGTTTCGTTGTTCAAAGTGAAAATTCCTGTATCTATATTGATGCTCGTTAGCCGAATGGCATCAGATATAAGGGCTTCTTCTTCGAAATATTTATAGAAGATTTTGCCCGTTGTATTGTTAACAATTAACACATAAACATCATACTCTGAATAGAAATTGCCATAGCCATCGGGTTCATTTTTATGGTATTTAGCCACCACCACTGCCGATTGTGTTTTAGCATTTGGTAAAACTTTCTCTGCATATAATTGCGTGTTAATATCTTCAGTCTTTAGGCCCAATTGCTGTAATACCTTAGGCAGCAAAATACTATCATCGGCTTGGCTTTCTTGTGAGAAAAGCTTACCAAAAGAACAAACTAACAAGGTGATAAAAAGTAGTGCTTTCATCTTTAGCATAATTTAATGTCCATATTTTTTTAAAAATAATTTAAAATCCATCGATTGATGTTTATCCTCTAAACAGAAGCTAAATTTTCTGTTTTTATTTGGTTCATCATCGATGTTACAAAATATAAATGGCACCACTTCTTTACCATTATTATCAATTATTCCGTATAAATAGTTACTGCCATCTGCAGTTCTTATTCCGGCTATATAATATCCGTTTATTTCAAAAAAAGGATCAATAAATTCGTATTTAAAAGGGGTTAATATCTGAATATCTTCATTAACTAAAGCCTTTTTCTTATTTCCATCTTCAGCCACAAAAAGCTTAGGATATTTTAAATCAGATGCAATAAACTCATCAATTGCAGTAATTTGTTTAATGCCTTTATTTGGCAGTTTTTTTAGATTAAGGTCATAGAGTTCATCTTCTCCATTATGTTTGTGGGCAATGATGAACTTGTCATACTTTTGAAATCGCGAATATTCAAAAGGCAAAATTACCTTACCTCGATTAAGCACAACACCATAGGCTGTTCTATCTCCAACTGTTTTTTCAAAAACATCGTAACCAGGTTTCAGTGTTTGATCAAAACCTTGAAATTGCTTCAAAGAGACCATTTTTTTATCATTGACATTTAGCCAGAATAATTTCTCATCGATTAGAAAATAAGTA
This sequence comes from Pedobacter sp. AC163, assembly GCF_979258665.1. Classification (NCBI taxonomy): domain Bacteria; kingdom Pseudomonadati; phylum Bacteroidota; class Sphingobacteriia; order Sphingobacteriales; family Sphingobacteriaceae; genus Pedobacter; species Pedobacter sp. AC163. The sequence goes on from NZ_OZ409872.1 coordinate 3,159,845, forward strand.
TTGCTTAACTGTTGGAGTTGTTCATATCGAGCTTCGATTATTTTATCTCCATTTTGATTAGATATGCCATATTTGCGCCCTTCTCCTGCTGTAAAAGCTGTATAAATGATGTTGGGGTTTGCAGGGTCGAAAAATTTTCTGTCGAGACGATGATTATTGAATTTTATTATCTTTTTATTTTTGAGGTCACGGTATTTCGTCGCCACAAATATTTCAACGGTTTTGATGTCATCGGGAAATTCAAGAATCACAAATTGATGTGCAGGCTCAATCACCTTTCGACCGATTTCTGCAATCTTGTTATATAAATCAATATCGCCCATCGCTTGGTTTTGCTCTTTGTTTTGAGCGAGCCCAGTGACGAAACTCTTAAATTCAATCATGTCGGTTCTTGCATCCAAATGATTTTGATTGATATTATTGAGCACCCCTTTGGCTTTCCTCTCATCACCCTCTTTAAGTGCCTTGGTAAAAATATCCAACAAATCATTTAAACCGTTTTTCACCCCGGTTTTTATTTCAAGGATTGGGTTGGAACTAAAGGCACTGGTATTCATCCGAATATTTTGAGCGTTGAAAGCTTGATATCCGATAATATTACTGTACAATGTTGATGGAATTTTTAACTCGGCGACGTTACTTTTAACACGTTCCACAATAATATTTTCATCTTGAAAAACGAAATTTTTATCTGATTTTGAAAATTTAAATTTCTCAAATTCCAATGGTATTTTTAAGCTGATATCCGTTTCGATGCTATCAACCCGTTTCAAGCCAATTTGCTTTTTAGGGATACTTTTTCCATTAAAATAGTATGCTTTTTCTGCTATAGCTATATTTGAAGTATAGGGCTTAAACAGACTATCTTTTTGTTCTAGAAGATGATTATCTTCGGTTAAGTTGTAGCGACTTTCGAATTCAAATTCCGCTTGGGTATCGTCGCTAAAATCTTGATTAAAAAATAGTTGTTTGCAATAATCATTAAATAGCTGCGCAACTTTGTCCGCATCAGTGTTTACTGAAAATTCGGTTACAGGTTTTTCTGCTTTTGATTTTTGACCAGGTGAGATATGTGAAGTTAATTGCGTTTCGAATGTTGCCGTTTTGATAAGTTGGTTAAGTTCGGCAGTATCTGCTTTTAATTGATGTTTTAACTCATCAAAGTTCATGGCCTGTAATTTGGCAACGAACTTTTTTGCCGATTCGCTTTGCGGTACCTTTTGACCATTACAGGCGCATAAAAAAAATGCAAAAAACAGTAGGAGATTTATCTTCATCTAAGGGTTATAAACGGTATTCCACTTAAATATAGAAAGGAATTACTTTAAATATCCAGATGATTATCATTCGTAGGGTTTGAATTATTATTCGCAGTAGATATGAAATTATCTAACAAACATGAATGCTATTGCTGTTTTGCAGAATTAATATTTACCCATAGATTCATTTTGGCTAATCGGAATGTTTAAGGATACAACTGTGCCGCCAGTGGTTGTTTTATTTTGAGTAATTCCGGCATTTTGATTGCGTTCCTTGCCTAAGAGTTGCAATCTTTCCTTGCTAATGATACCTGAAAGCGATTGATGATTCTGAGGTTTGTTTTCACTAATAGTTTTACCGCTATCGGTGATGGTGACGGTTAAATTTTGGTCAGCAATGGAGAAATTCACATTTACAAAGCCATCTTTATCGTTCAAATTAATGCCATGTAAAATCGAATTTTCTACAAAAGGCTGTATGAGCATCGGCGGAAGCATAATCATTTCCAAATCTTCATTTTCCGGGATATTAATCTCGAAATTGAAAATGTTATTGTAGCGCATTTGCTGTAAACTCAAATAATTCTCTAGCGTTTCTATCTCCTGGCTTAATGGAACCAATTTTTCTCTACTCAACTCAAGGCTACTTCTCAATAACCTGCTAAATTGGTTGAGGTATTTAATTGCTTCGTCCTTCTCATCCAATCGAATAAAACTTTGCAATGCAGATAAGGTATTGAAAATAAAATGCGGTTCCATTTGCGTCCGCAGTAACTGTTGCTGCAACTGTACATTTTCTTTTTCCTGTTTTAGCTTTCTTTGTTTATAAATGCTATAAAATAAGAAGATAACAATGAGCAAAATCAAAATAATGAGGGCTGTAATCACCAAGGTTAATTTATTGCGCTCTAGTTTCAAGGTATTTATTTTGATGTCTTCGTTCAATCGTTCTATCGAATTATCCTTCGCTTGAATTTGATATAAAGCGCCCATTTCGGCCACTGCCTGCGTGTTTTCTATCTCATAATTCTCTTTTTGGAGCGCTATGACTTCTGTCGCGGTTTGGAGCGCCTTATCTTTTTGACCAATTGCAGCATAATAACTTGAGCTTGCCTCGCCTCCTCTTATCAAATCTTCGTACTCTAATAGCCTGCCACTTTGCTTAAACACTTCGTTTGCTTTTTTCAGGTAGCGTGCTGCATCGGGGTAATTTTTAGCCTTTACATAATTAGTTACAATATTGGTATAGGTAGTGTAAATGTTGCCCGCTGCGGTTGGTTCAGTTGGGTTTTGCCCATAAATTTGTTCATCAATTTCTGCATTTAACAAAGAGTATTTTAAAACAGAATCGACGTTACTGGCCTTATCGAAATAAAGCAATTTACTATCATATAAAAACCTGGGGTTAAAATCATCAGGATACGTAGCTTGCAATTTTTCTAGTTTTGCGAGGTAGGTTTCCACATTCTTTCTGGGAAAGTTTGCAGTATAAATTAATGAAATTAACTGAGTTAGAACCCGCTGTTGGTTGGTAATATTTGGAGGCAGTTGTGGCATTAATTTTAATGCGGCCAAGTTCATTTTTAACGCCAGACTGTACTGCTGTAAACTTTTGTTGCTTTGTGCTGCGGCCAGTAAAATAATAGCCTTGGCCATCGGTTTCAGGGTTAAAGTCGTATCTGAAAGGACAATCATGGCCGCTTTGTTGTAATAATAATTGGCCTGGTGTTCAGAGGGTTCTGCATTGGCCAGATTTCCCATCCCGTTATAGAGATTAGCTTTAATTTCTAAAAACTTGTTACCTGGCTCAACCAAATCAAGGCCTTGCTGTAAAAACATTTTAGAACTATCGGGATTTTTTCGGGCAAACATTTTACCCAGGTTGTATTTGGTTTTGGTATTTAAATCGGTGTCGGCCAGTACAATTGGGTTACTATTGTACTGCTTCCATGCCTGAACAATAGAATCGGCATTTGTTTTATTTGGCTGTTTTGCCGAGAGTAATGAAATCTCTTCCTTGTACTTTAAAAGTTGCTCATTTTTATCACCAGTTGGTTTTTGCCTGCATGAAAGAATAAGCAAGATTGCCAGGCAAAAATAAAGAAAAGGTTGTTTCATTTGATGACGGGTAGAGCAGTAAGCATTGATTTCAAGTAAACAGATATAATGTTACATTTTTTTAAAGAAATAAGCTTAAGTTTTGAGAAATATTTAAAATTTTTGGCTTAGTTTCTATACTCTTGTTTCAAACATTTCAGGCTCAGTCGACTGCATTTTAGCCAGGCTTTGGTTGCTTATTCTTTAACAGTTTCGACCAGCGATTAACATGGAAGACAATCACTGTCACTAGCACAAATAATTAATACTTAACTTTATCCTTTACTTCCCAAAATTAGTGATCGCATACGCATCGAACCGGGTTAATTCTAAATCGGTTTTATTGTTTGGAATATGAAAATATAAATTTAAAACCTGAACAGTTTTACCATGCTTAGATCTCGGATTTGAGGAAATTGCTGATGGTGAAATGATCGAACCGTCTTTTTTGACTAGGGTTACAATTTTTCCATCACCGTAAAGTTTTAGTTTACAGCTATCTTTTGGCAGCAACTTCCAGGTATTGGAAAATAAAGCTTCCCGCTCCTCTAAAATCCACTCCTTTTTAGCGCCTCTCAGCTGAGCAGTTTCGTATTCAGCAACTTTCATTTTTTCAATGGCATCGCCTTTGTCCGAAGCATTTAAATCTGATTGCAGCTCTTCGTATGCTTCATATAGCTGATTGAAAAGCGCATCATTGGCCGTTAATTTTTTTGAATTTTTCCAGCTATCTAAACTTGTGCGAACTTCTTTTGCTTCAAAAGAAAAGGTTTTGGTGATGTAACCATTTTTAATATCCTGGGTAGTTACGTCTTTTCCAGTCAGTACATAGTGCACCAGTACATCTTCTTCATCGTTTATTGATGGCATTGAAATATCACCACTGTAATAAATAGCCACGAAAAGTATAGGCTGATCAATGTCTGTAGGTTTAAAATTCTTTAAATCCAAAGTGACTTTAGCCGTTTGGCGGCCTTTCTTCTGTAAACCAATATCCGCAACGTAATACATTTGATTGCCAAAAAAGGCGAGACCTCTACCTGCTGGATAGTCGTTGATGGTAATCTCTACAGGATACAGGTTCGTTCCTGCAATTTGATACATCTCTTTATTCGGATCGTATTTCAAATTCTCAAGCAATTCGGCATGATCATTTATTTGCGATTTGCAAGAAGATAAACTAAACATCATCAGAATGAGCAAGGCGTAAATTTTCATCATTTTATTCTGTTAAACGGCAGCGTGTAGATGTCGTTAGTGAGTATAGTTTTAAGCACGTTTTCTGGTGAAGAGTAAATGTTGGCATCGCTGGTTTGAAAAACGAAGTTCTTTTCCCCAGAAATTTTTGTAATTCGCTCCTGTTCGTTTTTGCTCAATCCTAAGAAAAAAACCGATTTAAACCCTTTCGGATACATATAGCCGTTTTCCTTACCCTCTTGGTTTTCAGAAAATTGAACATTTTTGATAAGCTTTTCAAAGTTATCTCCCTTATTTTGGTCAGCAAGTAGCAAATCCTGATGTTTGCTTATATAGGCTCTGGGAAAGCTCCAGGCCAGTATCGGGCTTACGATTATTTTACTAAAAATTTTGCTCAAGAAAAACCGACTGCTTAAATCCGGGTCGAATAAAAAAACTTTTGAAAACGAAAGACTCTCATATAAATATGCCTGCAACCCCGCCATGCCTCCACTGCCATCAGCAACAATTCTTACCTCTTCCATGTATTGGCCTTCAGCATTTAAAATTTCTTTTACGGCTGTGCCTGATGCATATTCAGCCATTTTACCGAACTCTTTTTCTTCTTGCTGAAACAGGGAATTTTTTTGTTCAGATTTCTTGAAGCTTGTGTTCCCAAAACCGATCCGATCTACCGCAATGATATGGAATCTATTATTTAGTGCTTTACTCTTAAAATAATCTAGAAAATAGCCTGCATTTTTATCACTGTCATGTAGCAAAACCAAATAGGGTTTCTCCTTGCCAAATTGATCACCTTTTTCGCTATAATTCTTTTTATTGCTAATATATTTTATGCTGTAGCCACGAATGTAAATCGAATCATATAGCGGTGCTTCCATTTTTAAAACTGCAAATTCTTTATTTATTTCTTCCTGGCTAATCGCCTTGTTAAAGAAATGGAATTTGCACCAAATGAAAATGTACCAGCCAATTACTAATACAACGACAAGAAATAAAGCTTTTTTTCTTTTCAAATTAAAACAGTGAATTATTAATAAAGACAAATGCTAAGACCTACCTAATAAAAGGTACAATGGTATTAAATGGCTGGTTGGTAACGCTCCCGTAAAGTGATGATAAAAACAACAAACCAATGATAAGTAAGAAGATTGGTTTATATCTAAACTCTGTGCCTTTTTTTACAGTGTGTCTATAATAAAAATAAGTTCCGGCCAGGTAAATTGTAGTAAAGGCCAACATCATGTAAGTAACTGTCATTTTTAAAATATTTAGGTTTAACTTAAACTGAAAGACCCGTTCAAAATTATTTGAGGGCTTTTGTAATGCTATATTAATCATTATTGTAGAATTGATTAATGCCCAATTGATAAACGCAGTTAATGATTTATAATTCGCTGAACTCTAATTATAATTCGCTTTTTTAAATAGGAAATGAGGATTGCAAAAACGCTGGTCTTTATTATTTTTGAGCAAAAGAAATCAATTCCTATTAATACATTAATTATCTCCCTTGAAATTGAGTGAAAATAAGTTTGCGGAAATGAGCAATGAGCAGTTACAGAAAAGCGAAAAGGTAGCTAAAGCATCCACCTATACTCTTGTTGTAATGTTGGTGCTTCTTTTTGCGCTGAGCATGTATTTGAATTTCAAAAAAGGATTTACCCCCTTAACTGTAATTCCAATCTCTTTATTGCCTATTGTTATTTCAAACCTAAGCAACATTAAAAAGATGCAGGAAGAGCTTAAATCGCGAAATTTATAACAGCTTTTTATTGCTCCGAAATAGCGGTTGTATCTGGCTCATCTGCTTCTTCTGATTCTCCCTCGTCTGTTTCTTCATTTGCACTTTTTATATCTTCATCGGTGTATTGATAGTATTCATCAAAGGTTTTAGTTTGCCGATTGTAGATGAGCACATATTTAGAACTTTTTGTTTGTTTAATTATTCCATCACTTGGAGCGGGTGTAAGTTCCATTTTATCCATGAAAATTAGCGCACCTTTTTTAAAGCTTTTTATGGTGGGTAATTCTCCACTTAGTGCTTTCCAATACAATATATTTCCTTTTTGGGGGATGATGTAAATAGCGCTACTTGCAAAATCTGATTTCTCGAGCAAAAACGCCATTTCTTTTTCCCCTTGACCGGTGAAATCGCCATAAGCAATAACACGATAAGCACGATCTTTAATTTTGGTGAAAAAGTATAATTCGTTGTTCTCTTTGCTAAAATAGTTATTATCCATAAAGATTTTAACAATTCCCCGTTGAAAAGCAACTGGTATATCATCGTACTGCGGGATGGTAAATGTAGCATTTCTCCATGTGGCGAAATCTTCAGGTGATGCCCAACCATCAACAAAAACACTGTCTGCCGGATAAGTGGTATCATCACCATCGACATTATAAATATCTTGTCGCATTCTATAGCCACCATATAAATAAGCAAAACCGGTTGCGCCCGCCACAACAATTATGGCTACAATCACCCAAATAATGGTTTTAGCTTTATTTTTACGCTTTGGCTGATGGATAATCTCTGCTTGTTGGATCGGCTCGATATTAAAATTAGAATTTTCCATGGTAAAATAATTTAAGTAGATAGTGTGCTTAATTTATTCGGCCTCTTCCCGGCTAATATCATATTGACCAGTTGGATCGTTAAAGTATTTTTTATCTGTAGAGTTTAGCAGAAATACATCTTTAAATGTCGATTTTTTATCAAGTTGCAACTCTTCCAATGTAAGATATTTGCCATTGTACATTACTTTATCGTCAAATTCATATATGTGTGCATTATGAACTTGCTCTTTTTTATCATTGGCAATAATGAGTAAATCAAAGCGAAGGTATTCTCCTGATTTTGCATCACTATCAGTGCTAAAGTTGGCGCTAAAACCCTTAGAAGTTTCCAATTGGATGGTGCGATCTTTTAAGATCCACTCGTAAGAAGATTGACTAAAATGATGAGAAATAAAAATGGAATATTTTGGAGCTCCATACTTTTCTTTCATTTTAGCAAGAAAAGCTTTTTTGGCTTTAAGGTCGTAAATTTCGCCCTCGGCATGATAAGCTACGGGTTTTTTATTTTTGTCGGTGAGGATATTCAGGTTACTAAAATAATAGCCATTATATTTGGCCAAACTATCTGAAGTATGGCTTTGATATAAATAGCCAAAATCTTTTTGAGGAACCGTAATTTTCATCGCATCCAGCATCGAATTACTGATCTTATATTTTAGCAATTCATCGGTAAGTTTCCCGTTTTCGGCACTGTCGTAACGCATACCATCGCTAAGAATTACATTGTTTCCGTAAAGCTTAGCAACGTCCTCTTTAAAATCGACTTTTTCAAGATCAAAGCCTCCCTTTGCTTCGAGTATTTCGGGTTGCTTATCTTTGGTATTGCAAGAAAAAAATGTTACCAACGCTATTAAATAGATAAAAGTTAAGTTCTTCATGAGATTTTTAAGGGTAGATTTCGGTTTAATATTATTGTGTTGAATCTTCTGTACTGTCTTGTTGGCAATACAACATGGTTTTTGTAGCTCCGCTTGATTTTGTGGAAACACTTTTTGCGGGTGCTTCAAAAACATAGTCAATTTTAACCTCGTTTACCGTAGCAGTTTTGTTAGGAAAAATAACTAAATCACGGTGGTCATCTTCTTTTTGATCGCTGCCGTAGTATAAATATTCGAACCCAAGGGTTTGTTTAGAATGGTTGAATATATAATTTTTTCTACCGTACGACATTGATATTCCCTCTTTTTCTGTAGGGAACAATAGCACTTCTTTGGTAAATTGATTACAATCTGTAACCGTTAAAATAGTTGGCGTATACCAATTAATAGGCAATAGGAGTATAATTAATAAAAACATCCAATCGTCTTTTTTGCCTTGCTTCTTTACCAACTTGGTGTAAAGTGGTTTTAAGGAAATCAAGACAAGAATTGCAACGAGTATTATCGTGTAGGTTTGAGCTGTAACAATCATTTTTATCGATTTTTATTTAAAAATAATACTGCTGCAGCTAAAAGATGGACTGGTTTATTATTCGTTAAAATTCAATTCTTATTTGTAGAGAATGAATTATTATTTGAAAAAAAATCCTCGTCTAGATTGGCGGGGATTGGAATTTTGCGTATAGAACGCGATTTATATAAGTTTGAGTAAGCAATTATGCAACATATTCAATCATCCATTCGATGCCGAATTTATCTCTAAACATTCCAAAGTATGATCCCCAAGGACTATCGCCCAGCGGAAATTCTACAGTTCCATCAGCTGATAAAATGTTGAATATTTTATCAGCTTCTTCTTTGCTTTCTGCGCTAATAGAAATTTTTGATCGATTTTCGTTTTCATTTACCTGCCCAAGGTAAGTGGGCACATCATTACCCATTAGCGTATTTGGGCCAATTGGCAAAGCAATGTGCATAATTTTTTCTGCGTCGTTTTCTTCAACAGGAAATTCGTCGCTTGCCATGTCTTTCATGCGCACTATTGATGTAAAAGCTCCACCGAATGCCGACTTGTAAAAATTGAAAGCTTCTTCGGCATTGCCGTTGAAATTAATGTGTGGGTTAATAAGTGCCATAGCTGGTTGTTTATAGGTTTTATTTGGTTATTTAATAGGGACTTTATTTTTGATAAAGCCGATCGAATCTTTGTTAGATTAAATTGCTGTTGCGCTGTAACTCTCTTGTGGTTGCTTTAATAAACCCCTCTTTATCTTTTTTCACCTCCCTTATCATAGCCAGGCGATCTTCGGGTAGGCTAAAATATTTCTCGGCCCATAAATTTATTTCAACCATCAGCGGAAGCAAGTCAATTCCTTTCTGTGTGAGTTTATACAATACTTTTGCCTTGCTATCCGGATGTTCTAATTTCGTAATTATTCCGTTCTCTTCCAACATCTGAAGTCTGGAGGCCAATATATTGGTCGCGATTTTTTCTGCTGATTTTAAAAAGTCGCCATAAGTGCATTGCTTGGCAAACATTAAATCTCTAATAATGAGTAACGACCACTTATCACCCCAAATATCAAGAGATGAACTTACCGGACAACTGGATCTTTTTTTTAGCTCTGACATACATAAAATTAATTCACTTGCATTTTGCAAGTTTATTATATATTTGCACTTGCAATTTGAAAGCGAAATTACTAAATTCAATACATAAAATGGAATTGAGAGGAAAAACAATACTGATTACCGGAAGCAGTGCAGGCATAGGGCTTGAAGCAGCAAAACAGTTTTTGGCATTGGCGATTCAAAAGTGCTTTACATGATGAATCGTTTTTTCCCTAAACTGGCCTTTAAATTGGTTAATCCAAAAAAAGCAGAATCCTTTTTACAGCAATAATCACCCTAAAATAATGAAAGCATACACCATAAATAGTTATAGTAAAACAGAAAAGCTAAAGGTTGTTGAAATATCCATCCCCGAGCCTAAAGCAGATGAAGTTTTAGTAGAAATCTATGCCACTAGCATTAACCAGCTGGATAACAAGATTAAAAATGGAGAATTTAAGTTGTTAATGCCTTACAAATTGCCATTAATTTTAGGGCATGATGTAGCTGGGGTGGTGGTAAAAATAGGATCGAAGGTTACGCGATTTAAAATAGGCGATGAAGTATTTGCCCGTCCGGCTGATTTTAGCATAGGAACATTTGCCGAATACATTGCAATGAATGAAAGAGATGTAGCCCTGAAACCAAAAAACATTTCGATGGAAGAAGCAGCCTCTATACCGCTTGTTGCCTTAACAGCTTGGCAAGCTTTTGTTGAAAAGGCGAAACTTAAAAAAGGCCAACGTGTGTTTATTCAAGCAGGTTCAGGCGGCGTAGGCACAATTGCTATTCAATTGGCTAAACATCTGGGGACCACTGTGGCTACTACTACAAGTGCGCAAAATGCAGATTTAGTAAAAAAATTGGGCGCTGATTTAGTGATTGATTACAAAACTCAAGATTTTGAAACTATCCTAAACCAATATGATTTGGTACTAAACAGCCAGGATGAAAAAACGCTCAGCAAATCCCTAAAAATACTCAGTCGGGGAGGTAAAGTAATCTCTATTTCCGGTCCTCCAGATCCAGCCTTTGCGAAGGAAAGTGGCTTATCATGGTTCATGAAATTAGCCATATACTTTTTGAGCAGAAAAACCATTAATCAAGCCAAGAAGCTCGGTGTTGATTATTCGTTTCTATTTATGAAAGCCAATGGCAAACAGTTAGCGGAAATAGGAAAATTAATTGATCAAGGTATAATAACTTCCGTATTGGATACAGTTTTTCCTTTCGAAGAGCTGAACCAGGCAATGGATTACGTTAATAGTGGAAGGGCGAAAGGCAAAGTTGTGGTTAAAATCAAATAATAAATTGGTTGCCTCAAGTTAGGCAGATCTTAAATTAATTCTTTGAAACTTTCAGCAGCTTGATGAATGCATCGTTTTTATTATGATCATCAAGCTTTTGATGGGCAAGCAAAATGGATTCTTCTTTGGTTTTCAAATTCAATTTAACGAGCCCAGCTTTACTATAAAATAAAACTTCATTTTTGCTCAAAAACTCGAGGTTAGAAAGGGGAAGGTTAGCCAATTGTGCCTCACTCCTTTTACTACCAGTTTTGAGATCTAATTCAAAAAGTAGTCCTTTTTCGGTGTAACCCCAAATGGCATCGGCTTTATCAAGTAAATAAGCTATAGATGCATTGAAGTTGGTTTTCCAAAGTTTTTCGCCATTCGCTGTGCTCAATGCGTATACAGATGCTTCAGTGGATGAGGTTGTGCCGAAGTAAATTTTACTGTCTTTTGTAAATATTTTTTCCTTGATATTGTGTTGTCCTTTTTCCAGCTTGAACTCCCATAAAATGGATAGGTTGTCGGGATTTAGCGCAAACAATGTTTCACTTTCATCAGGGATAAAAACGTTTTTGCCATCGGTAACCGGTTTTCCATACATAGCCTTTTTGAAACCTCTTTTGTAAAGTGCCTGGCCTGTTTTAGCATCAAAACTTAAAAGGTAGGGAGCATTCTGTGCGAAAACTTTATTTCCGAAAGTAAGGGTTGGAAGGTGGTTGTAAGGATAATCCAACTTATAGTTCCAAATCAGTTTACCGTTTTTGGCGTCTATTGAATAAATATTTTGATTCCTGCTTTGAGCACTCAATGAAATTGCGCCATTAACCACTTGTGCCGACTGCCCTTTAAGGACAATTGCATCTTTTATAATTCCCAACCTTGATTTCCAATAAATTTTACCGTTTTGATTGTTTAAAGCAAAGATTTCGCCATTGATAAACGGAATATATACCGTTCCGTTTTCTATATAGAGTTTATTATTTCCGCTAATGTGCCGGTCAGCATCCGATGCTTTTACTTCCCAGTTTATTTTTTTGGTTTTCAAGTTCATCGATTTTAGAATGCCATCTGTGTTGTATATCAGGATGCTGTTTGTATCTAAAGTGGTAGCTTTAATCGGTGTAATCACTTGGTCGAAAACCATATCATCCATGGTAAGGATGTTATTGTTAGAGAAACTCTTGTCTTTGTTTTTTGGTACTGATATGGTAGGAGGCTGTGCGACTGCTACTTTTATGACGCAACATAAAATGATGGCCAATTGAAGTGTTAATTTCATATTTTAGAAAGGATATTTTAAACGAAAAAATAACTTAATACACTGTAAAACCTATTTTCTTTGCTTGTTCTCTACCTTTTTATCCATTAAGTTTTCACCAGAAATGGTCATTTTAAAAGCATACAAAATAATTCCCTGGTTACCTGTACTCATCGCATACATCCAGGTATCGTTGCCACGTACAAAGGTAGTTGCATAAGCCTCTTTTACAATTTGCTCCGTTTTATTAGACGTATAAGTGCCATCAGTTTCTGGCGCATTATAAATCATCTTTTTAAATATTTTGGTATTACCCAACTGATTAAAGTCTTCGATATACGTTTTAACGTACTCCCGCATATCATCACTCGGTTTTTTGGTGTTTTTATCTCGCAAAGCGGATAAATTTATCTTGTCATTTTCGAAGGTGTAGCGGGCCGGGAAAATATCCAATTCAGGATTTTGGTTTGATAGAAATATCGCAATTCCCAGATTGTCTTTTGTGAGATAGTCGGGGTTTAATTTTTTCGCACTTTCGAAAGCAGTAACTAATTTTTTTAGAACTGGATAGTTAGCATTTTGTGCCGAATAACTCAAAACCGCTGCTTTAACATCCTTTTGAATTTCCGAATAACTTGATTGCGAAAATGCGATTGTTCCACTCGCCAGACAGAACACTAAAATGAGTATCTTTTTCATTCTTTGAGTATTAGTATGATTAAATAAAGGAAATTAAAGAGTTTGATGAGGAGGCGTAAAACACAGTACATACTGGATATATATACTGAAATTTTACGCCGCCAATACCATCAAATGAGAGACGTTACATTCCTAAAACCAAACAGCTGTTAACAGAACCAAAAACTATAAATTCAACATTTATTCCCTATAGATTAAGGATGTTTTTGTTTAACAATGCTAAGCTAAGCAAACTGCGCTATCAAATTAGACCCGTTTATTATTCGTTAATACTCATCCATTATTTGTTGCAAATAAACAATTATCTGACTTGCCAGTAGGGTTAATAATAGAAGAATTGCTTAGAATTAGGGATTTTGATTTCAGTTCTTCCGGGTGTGAATCCATCCATTTTCGGAACGGATTTAAAAGGATATTTAAATAATTTGTCTGTAGCTGGGTATAATTGGACAGAATCTTCGCAATCTTCGTTATCATAACTAACATGTACTTGCTTTGTCGAAAAATTGATGTCGTAAGTATGATGAAAGCCGCAATTATAATCGTCGTTGTAAGTTGATCCAATTAAAAACCAATCATTATTCTGGTAACGATAAATGTTTTTGTGCTTGCTGGTATGCCTTGTATTATGCCAAAACGTTTGCTCAATAATGAGGGTATTATTCTTTACTTTAATAGATAAATCAATCCCGTTATCGGTACAGAAACCACAATCTTCGCTGTTCCATAATACAGATGTGTTTTTCTTCCAAAGTTTTAAAGTACCATCAATTACTTTACATATAAATAGTTCTCTGGTGTAACCTGTTCGGTCTATTTTTTTTGTAGTATTGAAAGCCAATATCACCTCATCAATGCCATCTTTATCTAAGTCGCCCTTAGTTTCAAAAACCTTTGTTCGTCCGGCTGGTACCACGAAGTTTGGCAAAACTTGTGCTGTAGATTCTAATGATAGTAAAACGAAAAACAAAAATAAATATCTCATATTTAAGTAGTTATTGATTGCAAATCTTCAACATGTGTTCATCAATTTCAATGCCCATTTTTTTAGCGGTAAGTATATCAATACAAAAATCTTTCTGCCCCAAAATTTCTTTAATAGATCCTCTAACGTAGTAGGCAAAACCTAAACTTTTATCCAATTCGATAGCCTTATTGCAGTCTGTTAAAGCGAGAAGTAGTTCGTCCTGAGATTTCTTAATGGAAGCCTTATCGTTTACTATCCAACCAAAACTTGCCGGTTGATTGGCTATTTTTGCAGCTACTCGATAAGTAGATTTTTTTACATTATCAGTGAGGCTTACGCGAGCTATAGCCCGATTGACGTAAGCAAGCGCATAATCATTTTTTAACTCAATACTTTTATTAAAATCACTCCATGCCAGCTTATATTTTTCGGTAGATAAGTAGATATTTCCACGGCGGTTAAAATAAGTTTCTTTCTCAAAATCTTTAACATCTGGCGCTAAAGATAATGCTGTGTTTATCGCATTGAGTGCTTCTTCCAGCGATCCGACATTTAGATAGCAATCAGATAAACCGGAATAAATGGATGCTAAAGAGGAATTGTAATAGCGATTGATGTCAGCCTTCGTTGCTGTCGCAAAACGAGGGTTTATCTCGATTTCATGAAGTAGGTTTTCCTTGTTCTCTAATGATGCTTTGTAATTTGCAGTAGCATTTTTATAGTCAGCCAGCGCCAGATAAGCATTGCCTTTAAATGATAACATCATGGCATTTTTAGGGAATTTTTCCAAGCCCTTAGCATATTGAACTAAAGCTTTATCATACTGTTTTAGGTTATACTGGGCGATGCCCCTTTGGTAATAATAGCTTGGCTTGGTTTCATCGCAGAAATCGGCAGAAGATTCGGAAATCGTTTTTAGTAATTCAGGATCGTAATTTTTTTTACTGATTACTATTGCCTTAGCGGCTGAATAATCTGTACAGGCAGCATCTAAATCTTCTAATTCATAATAAATTTTTGCCCTATTTAAATATCCAGTGTAGGTTAAGGGATCTAATTTTATGGATTTGGTGTAATCATCTAGTGCTTTGTCGAATTGCCCTAGGTTTGAATAAATTGATGCTCTTCCATTGTAAAAATGTGCTTGCTTGTCATTTAAAACAATGGCTTTATTGATGTCGCTTAAAGCGTTTTCCACTTGGTTTTGATTGTAATAGACACCTCCACGGTAAAAATAGGCGTCGTATCCTTCAGGTGACAGAGCAATTGCTTTATTAAGATCGGTAAGCGCTAAAGCATGATAACCATTGTCGGCGTTGTAGGCGCCACGGGCGGTATAATATTCAGCATTATCGGGCGCAAGTTCAATTGCTTTGTTATAATCTGCAAGGGCACCGAATTCATCGTTAAATTGAGCCTTAGTGTTTGCTCTTGTCAAAAATAGTAATGCATCTTTTGGGTCGAGCGAAATAGCTTTATCTATTGATGACAAAGCTTCTGCTCCATCATTTTTTATGGCTTGTATACGGCCAATGTTTAAATAACATCTGGTGCATTTAGGATTGATTAATAATGCATTTCGATAATACTTTTCACCAACTACTAAATTATTGTTTCGGAGATGGTAAAATCCCAATAATCGCAAAAGCGGCTCACTTTTGGGTGCGAGTTTTAATTCCCTCTCCAAGTAAGGAATCACCTTTTCTTCTTGACCAATTTTAGTTAGCGAATCTGCCTTTTTTTCAAAATAAGTTTTTGATTGTGCAACCGTGAAATTTGCAACAAACAGATTTATTAGAACTAATGGAATAATTAACTTCAATCTCATATAATAAAGCAAGGCCAACTACTTAAAATTTTTACTGTTTCTTAATATACTCAAGAACCAGAAGACAGTTTTAAAACTTTATTAATTGCCGACCAAAAAAAATGGTATTGTAGCGGTTGCATTATTATTCGTTATAATAATGCCACGGCCTTAATTGCTACTTTATACCAATCCACCAGGGCTTAAAAATTTGGTTGGGTTTTTTGAGATAAACAAACTCGCCGATCATTGGCGTTACCAATGGGATTTTGGTGATTTTATTTAGTTCTGTAATTTTTACTAAAGGTTCATCCCAAGGATGATTTGCAAGTACAAATTTTGATGAATGCACAGGGAAAAGACGTTTTGTATTTAAATCTTGCGCTGCTTTTAATACCTCTGCAGGCTGTAAGTGAATGTATTTCCATTTAACATCATACTGCCCGTCTTCTAAAATCGCTAAATCTATTGGGCCGAACTTCTTGCCGATGTTGGCGAAGTGGGTGTCATAGCCACTATCGCCACCTATATAAATCTTCATAGTCGGGGTTTGAAAAACATACGACATCCATAACGTATTATTTCTTGTGAAACCCCTGCCAGAAAAGTGCCTTGTAGGTGTAGTGTGTATAAAAAAACCATCCCCCAAATCAATGGTTTCATCCCAATCTTTCTCGTAGATATCTTCAACATTATAACCCCAATCTTCAAAATCGGCGCCTACACCCAAACCGCAGAATACCTTTTTAATTTTCGATTTGAGCTTGATTAACGTTTCATAATCCGTATGATCGTAATGATCATGTGAGATGATTAAATAGTCGATGTTTGGCAAATCTTCTACTTTGTAACGATCGGTGCCTTTAAATGCTACAACTGTACCTGGAATTGGCGAAGCATTTCCACTAAAAACAGGATCAACTAATATGCGCTTACCATCCAGTTGAATAAAATAAGAGGAATGACCAAACCAAACTAAAATGTTCGAATCAATGGGTAAATGCAATAAATCTACTTTTGTTGATGGAATACTATCTACAGGACTTAATCGTGGGTGATCTCCAAAAAGTTTATCATAAATAATGCCTATGGTGCTATAACCCTCTGTAAGTTCAGGTGTACGATTGAGGTTATGGAACACGCCATCTTTAAAATGCGGCGATTTTTTCATTCGTTCAAGCCTTACACCTTCGGCAGCCTTACCAAAAAGTGGCTTTTTCATGTATAAATAAGTAACAGCTGATAGTATCAAAACCAATGAAACTAAAACAATGAATATCCATTTAAAGATTTTTAATACTTTCTGTTTCATGATTGAGAGACTTATTGAAGTTCTTTATTCGATGTGGTTGATGTGCTGCAAAATGTAATCTTTTCTACGCCCTGAAACCGGAATTTCGGTTTTATCTTTCAATACAATTGTACCGGATTTTAGAAATTTATCAACGTATAAAACATTTACTAAATAAGATTGATGGGGCCGTAGAAACCACTTCTCGGGCAAAAGTTCATCATAAAATTTGAGTGGTTTTGAGATCATAATCCTTCGGCCTTCGGTTAGGAAAAAGTTGGTGTAACCCCCTTCACTCTGGCAATAGATAATTTCACGAAGCTGTAAAACCTGCAAAAATTCTAAGGTGTGTAATACAATTCTACTGTCTAAATTACTTTCTCCATGGCCGGATTGTGATTTTAAAATAGAAATCTGTTGCTTTTGCTGTGTAATATTGGTTTCATCATTCGTAGCAATTTTAGCTAACGCAGCTTTAAATTCTGCATCATCCAATGGCTTTAAAAGATAATCCAGGGCGCCAAACTTTATCGCCTTAACAGCAAAGTGATTATATGCGGTGATGAATATAATGCGAAAAGGTATTTCATCCAACTGGTCTAAGATATCGAAAGCGGTGCCGTCAGTAAGCTGGATATCCATTAAAATTAATTCGGGATTTGTTGCTTTAATGAGCACTAAACTTTCAGCTACGCTTGTTGCATAACCAATCAAATTAAACTGTATTTCTTGTTGCAAAAGCCATTCAATTTCCTTGCGGATGGCAGGTTCGTCTTCAATTATAAGCGTTCTAATCATTCGGGGCGTTTAATCTTCTAAAAATCGGTAAAAATCATTGATATATGTCTTTTGTCCATCACTAAAAATATTAACACAGTTAAAATTAATGATCAAACCTTGCGGGGCTTCCAATAATTTCATGTAGGTTATTATCTGGGCTTCGAAAATGGGTTCTATAGTTTTGGATGCCTTTATTTCAACAGCTAAGCAATTTTCTACAAATAGATCACATCTTAAATTGGTTGCTACTTCTATTTCTTTGTATCTAACCGGCATGGAGATTTCTGTTAGAAAATATAATTTTCGGAGGGTGAGCTCATGATTCATACATTCATGGTAGACACTTTCTAACAAACCAGGGCCAAGAGATTTATGTATTTCTATAGCGGCACCAATTACATTGTAAGTAATTTCCTTTAGATATTTTTTCGTTGTCATCTCCATTTTTACATTTTAGCTTTTTCTATTCATTTGAACCATATAGAAATATAGAATATATAGGCTCTATGGTATTTGCTCCTCACTATATAATCTATATCCCTATATGGTTATTTACTTTGTGATTAATTTTGAACCATATAGAAATATAGAACATATAGACTTATGGTATTTGCTCCTCACTATATTATCTATATTTCTATATGGTTAATTACTTTGTGATTAATTTTGAACCATATAGAAATATAGGACATATAGGCTTTATGGTTTTTACTTCTCACTATATGATCTATATCCCTATATGGTTATTTACTTTGTGATTAATTTTGAACCATATAGAAACATAGAACATATAGGCTTTATGATGTTTGCTCCTCACTATATGATCTATATCACTATATGGTTAATTACTTTTCTATTCATTTTGAACCATATAGAGCCATAGCACATAAAGACTTATGGTATTTGCTCCTCACTATATGATCTATATTCCTATATGGTTATTTTTTTTATTAATTTAGATCACTAAAATTATATTGGTTCATCACTATATTGAAACGAAGCACACACTTCACTCTTTGTCCACATTGGAATTATCCCGCCCAACCATCTCTATCTAAACTTCTATAGTTGATCGATTCAGCTAAATGTTCCAATTCTACATTTTCACTCCCATCTAAATCTGCAATGGTTCTAGCCACCTTTAAAATTCGGTCGTAAGCCCTGGCAGATAACCCCAACCGCTCCATCGCCGATTTAAGGAGCGTGGTGCCGGCCTCGCTTATCGCACAGACTTTTCGTACCATTTTTGGGCTCATTTGTGCGTTATAGTGTAAATCTGCTTTATCTGCAAAGCGATGATCTTGAATTTCTCTCGCTTTAATCACACGGGCTCTAATCAGTTCGCTTTTTTCCGCTTCGCGGGATGAAGCCAGTTCCGAAAAATTGACAGGTGTAACTTCTACATGTAAATCAATCCGATCTAAAAGTGGCCCCGATATTTTGCTCAAATACTTTTGAACCACACCAGGTGCACAAACGCATTCCTTTTCCGGGTGGTTGTAAAAACCGCAAGGACAAGGATTCATTGAGGCCACCAACATAAAACTAGCCGGATATTCAACCGAGAAACGTGCCCTGGAAATAGCCACCTTCCGATCTTCCAAAGGCTGGCGCATCACCTCCAAAACCGTTCTTTTAAATTCTGGCAATTCATCCAAAAACAATACTCCGTTATGCGCTAAAGAAATTTCTCCTGGAGCAGGATTCATTCCTCCGCCAACCAAAGCAATATCCGAAATGGTGTGGTGGGGCGATCTATATGGTCGAACGGTCATTAGCGCATCTGCGGCAGATAATTTGCCTGCAACGGAATGGATTTTGGTAGTTTCTAAAGCCTCATATAAATTTAAGGGAGGCAAAATGGTAGGTAAACGTTTTGCCAACATGGTTTTGCCTGCACCTGGCGGACCAATTAAAATCACATTATGCCCACCTGCAGCAGCAATTTCCAAAGCTCTTTTTATGTTTTCCTGTCCTTTTACATCGGCGAAGTCGTGTTCGTAATTACCAATATTTTTAAGAAATTCTTCTTTTGTGTTTACTTTAACCTGTTCGAGCGCTTCGCTTTTGTTAAAGAAGGCAATCACCTGTGCCAAAGTTTCTACACCGTAAGCAATTAAACCATCGACAATTGCCGCTTCACGAACGTTTTGTTTGGGAAGGATGAAACCTTTAAAGCCATCTTCTTGTGCTTGGATGGCGATGGGTAAGGCACCTTTAATGGGCTGAATACTTCCATCCAATGAAAGTTCACCCATAATAAAATAGTTTGCTAAATCCTCATTGGGAATTTGTCCGGATGCAGCGAGTATGCCAATCGCAATAGGCAAATCATAAGATGAACCCTCTTTTTTAATGTCGGCCGGGGCCAGATTTACTACAATTTTCTGTTTCGGCATCCTGAAACCCGCTACATTTATGGCGCTTGCCACACGTTGCAGGCTCTCCTTTACGGCATTATCAGGCAGGCCAACCATGTAATATTTTGTACCAGCACTTATGCTTACCTCAATAGTAATGGTTAAGGCATTTACACCATAAACGGCGCTCCCGTATGTTTTTACAAGCATTAATGAATCTTGAAAATTAAAAGGGATGTTATGTTTTTAGGGGATGTAGATCGTTATTCTAATATATAAAGAATTATCTAATTACATGGTTAAAAACGATGGCTACGAAATGTAAAATGCTTTATTATGACAAGATTCAAATACCGGATGGATATTAATGCCTTGTGTCGACTTCATTGCAGTCTGCTTTAGCTGACTGTTCTTAATTGAGCAATTAGGGCTAAAGCCAAACGGATGAAAGAACCATTGTTCGTCGGTTGAAACCGACGGCAATGAAATGTAACTGGGTTATGTCATGGCCAATTGAAACAGAGGAAGGATATTAATGCCTTGTGTCGATTTCATTTCTGTCTGCTTTAGCTCACTGTACTCAATTAAGGCTTTAGCCAAAAGGAATGAGAGAACCCCTCTTCGTCGGTTGAAACCGACGGCAATGAAATGGATAGGTTTAAAATGCTGATTATCTTCATTTCATTGCAGTCTGCTTTAGCTGACTGTTCTTAATTAAGCAATTAGGGCTTTAGCCAAAAAGAAACAATAAAACAAAAAATCCCAACCATTTCTGATTGGGATTTACATATTAAGCCTCGCTATTTTGACTTTTAACTTTTAACTTTTGAAAAACCTACCTTCTGCCCATTGGCATTTTCGGCATACCCTTCATCATCGCTGCTGCGGCTGCAGGGTTCGAAAACTGTTTCATCATTTTACGCATATCCTCAAACTGTTTAATCAGCTTAGTCACCTCTTCTACTTTGCTACCCGAACCTTTGGCAATACGTAAACGGCGGCTTTGTTGAATTGAATCTGGATTTTCTTTTTCAAACGGCGTCATTGAATTGATAATTGCTTCGATCGATTTAAAAGCATCATCTTGAATATCCACATTCTTCATCATCTTACCCACACCCGGAATCATGCCCATCAAATCTTTCATATTACCCATCTTCTTAATTTGTTGAATCTGGCTATAGAAATCGTTGAAATCGAATTTATTTTTGCGGATTTTCTTTTGCAATTCTGCGGCTTCTTTCTCATCAAACTGCATTTGTGCCCGTTCAACAAGCGAAACCACATCACCCATGCCTAAAATACGCGATGCCATACGGTCTGGATAGAAGACATCCAAAGCCTCCATTTTCTCACCGGTACCAATAAATTTAATCGGCTTGTTCACTACCGATTTAATCGAAAGCGCCGCTCCACCACGGGTATCACCATCTAATTTGGTTAAAACCACACCCGTAAAATCAAGGCGATCGTTAAAAACTTTGGCCGTGTTTACTGCATCCTGACCCGTCATCGAATCCACAACGAATAAAATTTCGTGTGGTTGTGTTTTGGCTTTAACTTCCGAAATCTCGTTCATCAACGATTCGTCGATCGCTAAACGACCGGCGGTATCAATAATGATGACGTTATTTCCGTTTTGTTTACCATGGGCAATACCTTCAAGGGCAATGCCAACAGGATCGTTCGATTCGCGGTTTGCATAAACTGATACACCAACCGAAGTTCCTAAAACCTCCAGCTGATCTACCGCTGCAGGGCGATACATATCACCGGCAACCAATAAAGGCTTTTTGCCCTTACCTTTTAAGTGTAAAGCCAGTTTACCAGCGAAAGTAGTTTTACCCGCACCGTTTAAACCCGCAATCAAAATAATGGTTGGGTTGGCTTTAGTTTCCAATTCCGTAACCTCGCCGCCCATTAAGGCCGCAAGCTCATCATTCATGATTTTGGTTAGCAATTGGCCTGGTGAAACCGAAGTTAAAACGTTCTGGCCCAATGCTTTTTGCCTTACCTCATCCGTAAATGTTTTGGCTGTTTTATAGTTAACATCGGCATCTAATAATGCTTTACGAATCTCTTTCATGGTTTCTGCCACGTTGATTTCCGTAATGCTGCCTTGTCCTTTTAATACTTTAAATGCTCTGTCTAGCTTGTCCTGTAAATTATCAAACATGTTTTTTTAAGCTAAAAAGCTAATCGTAGTTAACGAAAAGCCACTGTTTTTAATAAAAGGCAAATGTATCAAATTTTGATTGTAAATCGCTGCACCACAAAGTCAAAAATCTTTTTTTGGAAATGAAAGTTCAGTATTATTTAGGAGACATCAGTCCTGCCATACACTTCGATCTTTTTAATTTAAACCTCGTAGGTTTTCAAAACCTACGAGGTTTATAAAAAGTATCTCCGTTTCTGTCACGTTTAGGCACAACGGCCTGCTAGTCAAACGTTACTACAAAAAGCAAATCCAGCAAGCTAACCCTAAATAAAGTGCTATCCGATGTGTTTAAAACCCATTGCGCTTCAAATAGTTAGTCATTATTAATTTGATATTTTCTTTTTAGGTGCAACATTTTTAACATTAGCTAGTCTTATACATAACTAACCTAAACAAATGAAACGCTGGGCAACTCTTATCTTTATATTCCTGTATTCTTATTGTGGTGCCCAAGATCCTGCTAAACAAAAGGAACTTAAAGCGGTGAGAACTGTGGAAACTCCTAAAATTGACGGTGTTTTAGATGATGCCTGCTGGGTAAATGTGCCAATTGCTACTGATTTTTTCGAAATAAGACCCGTACCTGGAAGAGTGGAAACGAAAGATCGACGGACGGAAATGAAAGTGCTATATGATGATGTTGCAATTTACGTTTACGCCCGGATGTACGATGATAAGGATAGCGTTTCACACGAGTTGGTTTCGAGGGACAACATCGGTAATGCCGATTTTATTTCAATCATTGTCGACCCGTTTTACGATAAAATGAATGGTAATGGTTTTTTCGTTACTGCTGCAGGCGTTCAGTTTGATGCTAAATACTCTCAAGTTGGCGATGAAGACCCGAATTGGAACGCCGTTTGGGAAAGTGCCGTCAAATTAGACGATTTAGGCTGGACCTGCGAAATGAAAATTCCTTATTCTGCATTACGTTTTTCTGGTAAGGAAATTCAAAACTGGGGTTTAAACTTTAGTCGCCGAATTCAACGAACCAATATCCAAACCTTTTGGAATTTTGTTGATCCAAAGGTTAATGGTTTCATTAATCAGGAAGGGCTTTTTACAGGTTTAAAAGACATTAAGCCACCACTTCGTTTGTCGTTCTCACCGTACGTTTCTGCTTACGTAAATCAATATCCAGCAAATATTCCCGGAGTAAAAAATACCACCTCTCGCTTCAATGGTGGTATGGATGTAAAATATGGCATCAACAACAGCTTTACGTTAGATATGACTTTAGTACCCGATTTTGGGCAGGTGCAATCTGATAATCGCATTTTAAACCTTACGCCGTTTGAGGTAAAATTTAACGAAAACCGGCAATTTTTTACCGAAGGAACAGAACTTTTTAACAAAGGCGATCTGTTTTATTCCAAACGAATTGGCTCTATTCCCGCCTACTCTAACTATTCTGGCGTAGCGGAAAGCGACAAAATTATTAGAGATCAAACCGAAGCAAAAGTATTAAACGCAACTAAAATATCTGGACGTACGGCAAAGGGTTTAGGAGTTGGTATTTTTAATGCCATTACTAACAGTATGCAAACCGAAGTAGAAGATGCAGCAGGAAATGTTCGGAACGTAGAAACACAACCGCTCACCAACTATAATATTTTGGTTTTCGATCAATCGTTAAAAAATAACAGTTCCGCAACGTTTATTAATACAAATGTATTGCGCCAGGGTAGTGCTTATGATGCAAATGTGAGTGCTTTGCTTTTTAACTTAAACAATAAAAACAACAAATATTTTATTAATGGCGGGGCTAAAATGAGTTATTTACGTGGCGAAGAAAGCAGCACGGGCTATAGTTATACCTTGCGTTTGGGAAAACAAAGCGGCAATTTTACCTGGAATTATAACCAGGTTTATGCCGACAATCAATTTGATCCTTCAGATCTAGGTTTCTTTACCAACAATAATTTTTTAGATCAAAAAATAGGACTTGGATACAATATTTTTAAGCCGAGCAAGTGGTTTAATGAAATGCAAAGTTGGCTAAATGTTACCTATTCAAGAAGGGTAAATCCTGGCGATTACCAAAATACGCTAGCAAATGGAGGTGCTTATGTACGTTTCAAAAATCTATGGTCGGCGGAAATAGATATGAGTTATAATGCGAAGGGTAACGATTTCTACGAAGCACGGAACGGACAAATTTATAAAGCGCCAGAAAGTTATGGTATTGGGCTTTACATTAATCCAAATCGGGCTAAAGCGTATAATTTTGGTGGAAATGTTCGCTTTTTCGAACAACAACTTTTTGGGGGCAAAGAATATAATTTCTACCTGTTTCAAAATTTCCGCCTAAATGATAAAGTCGCTTTTGGTTTGGATTTGAATTTCAACCCAAATTATAACTATGTAAACTGGGTAACATCACAAGGAAGCCAGGCAATTTTTTCTAAATATGATAGACGTACTGTTGAAAATTCTTTTGATGCAAAGTACACCTTTACCAACTTAATGGGGGTTACCGTGGTGTTAAGGCATTATTGGAGCGACAGAAGAAACAAAGAGTTTTACTTGTTAAACCCAGATGGTAATTTAACTGATTATCAAGGCCCCGCTTTAACGGGAACGGACAGAAACTATAATGTTTTTAATATCGATTTAATTTATACCTGGCAGTTCGCCCCCGGCAGTACATTATCACTTTCGTATAAAGATGCAGCCGAAACCTACGATTCGTATTTTACGCAGCGTTACAACCGCAATTTGGGCGGCATTCTTGCTGCACCTCAAAACAATAGTTTATCTGTTAAGGTATTGTACTTTGTAGATTATCTTGATCTTAAGAAAAAAAGAAAAAAGGTTTAATATATTATCTCGCCTTGCCTGGGCTTACGCCAAATTTTTTACTAAAAGCGTTACTGAAATGTTGAACTGAAGAGTAACCAAGATCATTTGCAATGTGCTTAATATCTTTTGATTTATCCGATAAAAGATCTTTTGCTTTTGATAACCGATAATCGCTTAAATGGCCAAATACAGTATCATTAAATACTTCTTTAAAGCCCTGCTTCAATTTAAATTCATTTATTCCGGCAACTTTCGCAAGTTCGGGTAGCGATGGGGGGCAATTGGCATGCTGAATCAAATATTCTCTTGCATAGTAAATCCGATCCTGATCATAAACTGTCTTTAATTTTGGTTTCTCTACTTTCTTCGCCGCAATTTCAAATGCTTGTGCCTGCATAGCCAGCAGTTCCACACATTTAGATTGTAAAAACAGCAATTTCAACCCTCCCGAAAACTGACAGTTCATAATATCCTTAATACAGTTATGCATGGCAAAACTGATTGGTAAATGTTCTTCCGATAACTCTACAGATTTATTGTTCATAATATTCTCTGCAAAGTTTTTCAATAAAGTACTGCTGTCGCTAGTCAAATCTACAAAGCGTTCTTTCTGAAAATGAATTTCAAAAAACTTATACTTACCTGTTTCATCGAAGTCGGCTGTTCCATCAAAATTAGGAGTGTAAAGGATGTTATGATGATTTGATTTTATGCTGATGCTCCTATTTGTAATGTGGTTATTCATAATGCCATTACCACTTATCGAAAAGTGTAATTCTACCAAATCCGGTTCATCCAACGATTTAATCTTTAATCGATTTTCTTTCATCACCATATCACCATAAACAATTGATATCCCAGAAAAAATGATCTGTACCATTTCTGCATCGCCAAATGGAAAACTTAACTTTTCGCGGGTTTCTCTAACTAAGGGTTGGTTGAATTCAATTTCATTGAAGACGTTACCTACAATGTAATGACGATCTGAACTATCATAAATGTTTAAGGCCATAAAAAATCCTTTTGATATAAATTTTTCTCCTTTTGATGTAAAAGGAAGCATTTTTTAGACCATTACTTTTGCTCAAAGTTACTAAACAAATTTAAACAATGCCGAAGTTACCATCATGGCTGGCTTATACAGTAGAGAAATTAATCAGCAATAAAATAGTTCAGGTTGAGGTTTTAGAAGCCAAAATGTTAAGCCACAATATCAAAAGCGTAACCTTTAAAGGAGATTTTTATGAAACTGAATTTATTCCGGGAATGGAAATTCTTTTCAGGGTAAATGCCAACGAATACAGGCATTATACGGTCTCAAGATTTAACAGGGAAGATCAAACCTGTGTAGTGATTTTTTATTTAAACAGGCGTGGACCAGGCAATGCCTTTGCTGAAAATATACAGTGTGGAGATCAGTTAAAACTAATTATAGATAAAGCGAGGGTGAAGTATAATAATGGTTCAAGTCAGCATTTCTTTTTTGGTGATGAAACCAGCATCGGTTTATATGAATCGCTCGGAAAAAAAGCAGTTGAAATGGATGAAGAATATTTTGGGATCCTGGAACTTGATGAAGAAAACTTCGAAGCCTTGAATTGCATCAAGCTTTTGATAGACGCTGTACCAGTAGATAAAAATACCCCTGCCGAAAGAGCCATTCAATGGATGGAAAACATGCATCCGAAATGTTGGGAAATGTGGCAGTATGCAACCTTTTATTTAACTGGCCGGGCAAAATCGGTTCAGCAGTTTAAAAAATACCTGAAACAAAGAGGCGTAGGTTTCAATCAGATTATTACCAAGCCCTACTGGGAAATTGGTAAAATAGGTGGTGCTTAATTACCTCGGGAAAACAAAAGCAAAACCAAGCGCTAAAGTTTGGCTGGCCTGAACTTTAGCGTCCGTATCCGTATCGTACAAAATTACACCTGTTAAACTGGTATTCATAAAACGGTTAATTTTTGCGGTTAAAGCAACATCTAATCTATGGTCGATGCGTTTCACGGCGATGTCTTCATAAGGAATAAACATGGCATAACGTGCTTTAAGGTTGGTGTTTTTGAAAATGTCTTTATCAAAGGCACTTACTATCTGGAAAGCAAGTTCGTTTCTAAAGTGTTTGCCTTTATCAACCCCGAAAACGTTCGCTTTGTTATCATATACGGCAGTATCTAACACAAATGTTTGGCGGGCGGTACCCGTACCAATTCTGGTTGAAAAATATTTGTTTGGCTTGTACTCAAAACCGATTGATTCAGTTAAATATCCTGGCGACATAAATCTGGAGATTAACACTTGCTGCTCTTCGCCATTTCCATCTCTGAAGTAACGGTAGCCACTATCAAATTGCGATTCAAAGTTAACAGATCCGAAAAAGAACCAGTTTTTTGATAATTGAAACGAAGCTTTGTTATCCCAGAAAATACGGTCGTTGGTTTTCTTTTGCAGCTGATCTTTGTTTTTGATTTTACCGTACTGCAAAATTACCTCACTTACATAACTGTAGTTGTTTTTATTGTATTCGGCTTTCCAATTCAGTAATCCGCCTACGGCTACGGAATTTACACCCCCACCTTTCCAGTTGTCGCTAAATTGCGCCTGGTTCACATTAATGCCTATCGATGTTTTTGTCTTCCAATAATTAACCTTTGCATTTACAATAAATGGAGGGATTTTTACGGGCTCGAAATTTAACGGTCCTTGTCTGCTAGGTAGCGGACTACGCTTAAGCTTAATGTTCAGGTCTTTAGTATTGATCGGAACGGTATCAATTACCTGTGCAAATAATTTTGTAGAGCAGATACTTAGAATAAGGATTAGGGCGGCTAAACAATTCTTCATGGGTTACAAAGAAAAACAAAAATTCTATAGATAAAAAGGTTTTACCAAAATGAATGTCTGGTAGACAATTATGAAACGACTAAAATTGAAGCGCTATTACCATTTAATCCAGCCATACCAGCTATTGTTTTTAAGGTATTTTAAATCTGCATCATGCCGGTAGGCTTCCTGTTCAAATATGATTTTGCGGTAAGCCAAATCATGCTTTTTATAAATAATCAAATTAAACAGGTAATTGATTAAATAAAGAATGTAAAACGGTAAAATCAATAATTCCAGCTGTTGCCTTAAATGAATTTTCTCATGGTTGATGATTTCCATATCGGACTTAAGTTTTTCCGACTTCAGCAAAATGAAGGGAAAAATTGCCATTCCTGCTGCAGGCAAATGCTTAACAATCAAGATTGGTGCTTTCACAATTTCTCAATAGTTAATTTAGGCAAAGCAGGCAATTGCAAAGCCTTCGGGTTAAGCCGGTAGCTGCGATAAGCATTTTTGATAAATACATTAAAAGCATAGTCATCCGCATCGAGCACAAATTGATAAGTTGGGCGGTATTGTTGCATAAAATCTTCCAATTCAGTATCCTTTATGCCTAGAACTTGCTTAACCAATGAAGCTTTAAAGCGATAATCTATTAAATCTTCCCGATAATCTTTTTCCAGTATTTTCTGTAGATGGCGGGCATTTCTTCCTTGCCGGCTCAATAAATTATAAATCGCATCTATACCGAGGCCAACACCGCCTGTGCCTAAATTTAAAAGGTCTTTACTACTACCCTTCATGGTTTGGTAGCGGAATTCTTTTATCGATTTTTCGTATTGCTGCTGAGGTGTTAATCTCTTTTGGGCAATTACAACATCGCGAAGTCTGATCCCAAGGGATTTTAATTGAAAGTAAGCTGCGGTTTGCCCTTTGAAAATAATCGTATCTACCCCGTATCCAGAAAGTGCAGCAACCAGTGTATCGCCGGGATTGGCATAAGTGCTGAATTCACCTTTTGTGTTGTTATACAAACCATCTTTACTGCGCACATTATAGATGTAAACCTTGGCTAATCGCTGCTTGGTTTCCTTATCAATAACAATACCCTGCACCGGTTTAGTTTGTGCATGTAGTGCCATTGTGAAGCAAAAAAGAAAAGCAAGCGTTGCAAAAAGTTTCATGTGTTTACAAAACTACAAATATCTGTTGCGCAATGTTTAGTATTAACATTATTTAACCTTAAGCACCTGACCAAGTTTAATGCCATCTGTAGTCATTTCGTTCAGCATTTTCAGTTCATCAACCGATAAATTGAAACGTTTTGCAATATTATAAAGCGTATCGCCTTTTACAACTGTGTATGTTCCGTCGGCAATAATTGGTTTCGCTCCTGGCGGCGGGGTATCAACTGGTGTAAATTTCTTTTTTTCCTGCGGGATATTTTGGTTAATTTCTGCAAAAACGCGATCCTCACGAGCT
Source organism: Pedobacter sp. AC163 (assembly GCF_979258665.1). Lineage (NCBI taxonomy): Bacteria > Pseudomonadati > Bacteroidota > Sphingobacteriia > Sphingobacteriales > Sphingobacteriaceae > Pedobacter > Pedobacter sp. AC163. Next base: position 3,189,252 of record NZ_OZ409872.1, read on the forward strand.
ATTTTCTGTTTCTCGCTTTCCGATTGATCGTATTGATAAAGCTGATATTTTTCGATCATGTTAATCAGCAGGTCAGGATATTTTGGATTAGTGGCGTAGCCAGCAGTTTTTAAGCCCTGGGCCCAGCTTTTGTAATCATTTTTATCCAGTTGGAACAAGAAACTATAACGCTTACGCTTCAAAAATTCAGAGTGATCTCTGAAAGATTCACGGGCATCTTTATAAACTCTGAAGCAATCATTTTTTTGATCGTCATCACGGAAATAATTTTTTCCTTTCCAGTCTGAAGTGCATTTAATCCCGAAGTGATTATTTGCATATTTTGCTAAATCGCTGTTTCCGCTACCTGATTCCAGAATTCCCTGTGCTAAAGTAATACTCGCTGGAATACCATCGGAATTCATTTCCTCAATGGCTACTGCTTTAAACTCATCGATATAGCTTAAAGTGTTGTAGCTTTTATAACTGTTGTTATTGGCTTTGTTAGCCGCTTTTTCAATTTGCTTGTTGTTTTTCGAAAACTTCCGCGAACTGCAAGAACTGGCCAAAACGATAAGGAGAAATAGAAACGATAAGCGATAGGATGAATGCATTATATGGTAAATTGTTGAAATTATTTAATCGATTAATTGAAATGGAATTATTGGCATCTAAATACTTAAAACTTAATTCGCTGCCCAGGTTTTAAGTTCGCACTTTTCATCCCATTCTTTTTCATCAGTGTTTTTACTGTTGTACCTTTCTTTTTTGCAATGGCACCGAGGTTGTCGCCGGCTTTTACAGTATAAATTCTTGTTGTAGATCTTTTTTTGCGATGATAAACAGGTGCTTTATATACAGGCGCTACATAATCTTCAGGTCGTTCATCATATTGATAAAGATCGTATTTATCTACCAGGGCAATAACCTGGCTTGCCCAGGTTCGGCTTTGTGCATAGCCCGATCTCTGTATTCCTCTAGCCCAGCCTTTATAATCGTATTGATCGTATTTTCCAAATAAGCCGTTAAAAGGCGCTCTGGTTTCCATCAATTCTACAAAGTGATTATAAGATTCTTCATCGCTTTCGTAATCGCGGTAAGCAGAACGGATATCAGCATTATTATTTGGCCCTTTAACGCCAAAATGGTTATTTAGGTGCTGAGCAATCCGGCTGTTTCCAGCAGCAGATTCATGAATGGCAACCGCTAAAATAATGCTCGCCGGAATTTTATGATCACGCATTAACTCTTGCGCAACTTCCACATGTTCGGCAATATAATCTTCCGTGTCTTGTGCTTTGGTGGTAATTACACTTAGAAGTAAAAGGCAAAAAGTAAGTATATTTCTCATTTTTTATTCATTTGATCGTCATTGCAAGGCACGAAGCAATCTCATCCAACAGATTGCTTCGTGCCTCGCAACGACGAATTTTATTTTTTCCGAATCACAAATAATCCATCTCTAACGGGTAAAATTAATTTCTCAACCCGTTCATCTTCAGCAATTTTATCGTTAAAACTAGTAATATTTCTGGTGTCTTTGTCTTGTTTCTCCTGAAGTACTTTTCCACTCCATAGCACATTATCAACAATGATAATTCCCCCCGGGCGAACGCGATCGAAAATCAAATCGTAATAGGTACCGTTGTTTTTCTTATCCGCATCAATAAAAACGATATCAAAAACTTCATCCAGTTGATTTACTGTTTCGGTCGCATCGCCTATAATATATTTGATCTTATCATTCAGTGGAGATTTGGCAAAATTGTTTCTAACCAGATCTTCCAGTTCTGCATTAATATCAAGGGTGTAAATCAACCCATCAGGCATTAATCCTTCTGCCAAACAAAGCGTAGCATAACCAGTAAAGGTTCCTATTTCTAAAATTCTTTTTGGAGCTGCCATTTTACTCAACATACTCAAAACCCGGCCTTGGTAGTGGCCAGAAAGCATTCTTGGCATTAAAACTTTAAGGTTGGTTTCGCGATCGATATGTTGAAGCAACTCACTTTCGGGTTCGCAATAATCAAGAAGTAGTTGTTGTAAATCGTCGTTTATTAAGCTCATGTATTCGGTTATAAACGGTTGGTTTCCATAAAATATTGTAAAATAATGGTGGCGGCGATGGTATCCACCCGATCCTTATCTCTCCGGTCCATCTTTTTTAAGCCGCTTTGCATAATGGCTTGCTGTGCCATTTTGGAGGTAAAACGCTCATCAACCCAATGCTGTGGTACGGTTGGAAATGATTTTTTAAGTAGCGTAGAAAAGCCTTTAACATGTTGTTTTGATTCAGAATCTGATCCATTCATTTGCTTTGGATCGCCTAAAACAAATGCCTCCACTTGCTCTGCTAACATATACTTTTTGATATAATCGATAATGTCTTTTGGATGAACGGTGTCCAAGCCTGTTGCAATAATCTGCAAGGGATCGGTTACGGCGATACCGATACGTTTAGTTCCATAATCAAAAGCGAGAATTCTTGCCATATAGTGTTTTGCCTGTGGCGCAATGCTTTGACCATTGCGAAAATTAAAAGCCCCAAAGGTAAGGTTTTTTGGTAAATGGGTTTTTGGGGTGGAAAAGCGACCTCACTTGCGCTCTAAACCCTATTGCAGCGGCATCCCCAAATGGGTACAATTTGGGAGAAAGCGGAAAGAGGGACCGAACGGAACAAAAGCGTTACCGGAGCTTGCTTTTCTAATCAATAAAATGTCGTTTTAATTTAAAAAATGCAGCTCCTGAAAGAAGATCAGAATAACAAAGCTTCAATTCTCATATCTATTTCTTATTTTGCACCAAATGCAGTTTAAAGAAATCATCGGACAAGGCAAAATTAAGCAACAATTGGTGCAAACGGTAAAGGAAAACCGGGTGAGCCATGCCCAGCTTTTTTTATCGCCGGTGGGTTCTGGTGCGGTGCCACTGGCAATTGCCTATGCGCAATACATTAACTGCAAAAATAAAATGGAAAATGATAGCTGCGGAGAATGCTCAAGCTGTAGAAAGTATGATCGGCTCATTCATCCCGACTTACATTTTTCTTATCCATTTTTTGCATCTGCCAGTACAAAAACTGCGGTAGATGTACTGGAAGAATGGCGCAGTATGGTGATGCATGATCCGTATTTTGATATGGATATCTGGCGATCGAAACTCGATGCAGCCAACAAACAAGCCAATATTCCAATAGCCGAATGCCACGATATTATAAAAAAATTAAGCTATAAAGCTTTTGAAGCTGAAACGAAGGTTTTGATTATGTGGCTGCCCGAGTATTTGGACAAAGCTGGAAATGCTTTGCTGAAACTGATTGAAGAACCGCCTGCAAATACACTGTTTATTTTGATTGCACAAAGTCAGGATCAAATTTTAACTACCATATTATCAAGAACGCAAATTGTTAAAATGCCAAAACTTACCGGGGCAGAGGTTACTGGTTATTTGCTTAATTCAGGAAGTTTAACTGAACATCAGGCAATAGATTATGCATTTCTGGCTGATGGAAATTTGATTGAGGCGAAGGCACTTGCCGCCGATACTCAGAGTGACAGCTCGGGTACTTTTACCAGTTGGCTTAGAAATGGTTTTAGCAACAAAGTGCCCGAATTGATAGATTTTACCGATGAAGCGGCAAAGTGGGGAAGGGAAAATCAAAAGAATTTTTTAAAGTACGGTGTAAATTATTTACGCGAATGTTGCCTAATTTTAAGTGGAGCGGAAGACCTGGTAAAACTGCCTCCGTTAACGCTTGAAACCGCAAAAAAGCTCAGCACACACGTACTCACGTTGCCAATGGCCGAGGCAATAATTGGTGAGTTGGAGAAAGCACATTACCATATCGAAAGGAATGCAAATCCTAAAATTCTGTTTTTAGATGTATCTTTACAGTTGGTAAAAATTATAAAGTTTAAAACGCTCCCTCAGGGGACTCAATATATATACAATTAGATTATGGGATGTGGAAGTTGTTCAACAGGTGGTGGTTGCACCCCTAATGGATGCAAAAGTAATGGCTCATGCGGTACCGGTGGGTGCCAGACAATGGAAGTTCACGATTGGCTATCCAACCTGGATATGCCCTCAAGTTATAAACCTTTTCAGGTTACAGAAATAAAATTTAAAGGTTCAAGAAAAGAATTTTTCCTTAATACGGATAACATTTATTTGGAAATTGGCGAGCTGGTTGCCGTTGAAGGACCAACCGGAGGCTTTGATGTTGGCCATGTTTCATTAACTGGCGAATTGGTTCGCGTACAAATGAAACGACGCAAAACTTCGTTAGATCAGGTAGTCAAAAAAATCTATCGCAAAGCTACCGAAGCGGATGTAGAAAAATGGAATGCCGCGAAAGAAATGGAATGGGAAACCATGCACAAAGCCCGTAAACTGGCTTTAGATCTTCGTTTGCAAATGAAAATTAGTGATGTGGATTACCAGGCGGATAAAACAAAAGCAACTTTCTTTTATACTGCTGATGGCCGTGTTGATTTTCGCGAGCTGATTAAAAAAATGGCTGAGAGTTTCCGGATTCGGATTGAAATGCGCCAGATTGGAATGCGCCAGGAAGCCGGTCGTTTAGGTGGAATTGGTTCATGTGGACGTGAATTGTGCTGTTCTACCTGGTTAACCAATTTTAAAACGGTTTCTACGGCTGCTGCCCGTTATCAAAACCTTTCTTTAAATACGTTGAAGCTTGCTGGCCAGTGCGGAAAGTTGAAATGTTGTTTAAATTATGAGCTGGATACTTATTTAGATGCGCTGAAGGATATTCCTGATCGCATTGAAAATTTAGATACTGAAGCGGGTTATGCCCGTCATCAAAAAACTGATATTTTCAAAAAGATAATGTGGTTTAGTTATCAGGGTGATGAAAACTGGATCCCGGTTAAAGCCGCTCGTGTTAAAGAAATCATGGTGATGAATAAGGCTGGTAAAAAAGCGCCAAACCTTAAAGAAGAAGCTGTTCAGATTGCTGCTCCGGTAGTGGTTGAAAAATCATTCGATTACGAAAACGTGGTTGGCCAGGATAGTTTAACCCGTTTGGATGAACGTTCGAGAGGGAAAAACAATCAAAACAGGAATTCGAAAAACCGCAATAATAAAAACGATAACAGAAGAGAGCGTGTTCCGGTTGGCGAAAAAAGCAATGAGCCTAACAACAGGTCGCAGCAGAATCCCCAGAAGCCTCAGCAAGGTGCCAAGCCTCAAAATGCTGGTGCTAAACCTCAGCATGCCAATCAAAAAAACCAACAGCAAGCGGTGCCAAAACCTGCTCATGTTAACGGACCAAAACCGCAAAATGCCGGACCGAAACCTCAGCAGCAGAAACCCGTAGTGAAGGCGGAAGGAGCTCAAAGTGTTGAAGGTGCGAAGCCTGAGCAAAGTAAAAACAAGAATAGAAATAACCGTAGAAAAAATAATAACCGCCGAAACAATACAAATGGCTCAGAGAATAAACCTGCTTCTGAATAAAACAGCTTTTTTATTGAGCTTTCTTTTGGTTGCATCGTTTTTTACAGGATGTACGTCGAGTGTTATTGATAGCAATGTGGAAATTCCTGAACGCAAATGGACTTATCGTAATCATATTACTACAGCATTTGAAATAAAAGATAATACAAAAGCCTATAATGTTTATTTTAAGTTGAGGCATACCGCTGAGTATAAATATTCGAATATTTTTATTCTGGCTCATTTTAAAGATGGAAAAGCAATGGTTAATCAACGATTCGAATTTCAATTGGCTAAAAAAGATGGCGAATGGTTAGGTAGTGGATCGGGAAATCTATTCAATTACACTTTACCATTGCTGGAAAACCATCGTTTCCCGAGAAATGGAAAGTTTGAAATTGAAATTGAGCAAAATATGCGGGATAATCCTTTAGTGGAAGTTAGCGATGTTGGTATTTTGGTAGAAGAGGTTGAATAAGACTTTTTAATTGCTATTTTTCTGTATAGTGATTTAAGTTTGTAGATAAAAGGCGCATAAAATTTTAAAAAAGATTGCCGAAAGAATCGTTTTCGAATTTTATTTGGATAAATGATTGTAAAATATTTGTTATTGTAATAAAATTGTTATCATTGCTGATAAACAAACAATAATTTATGATAAGAAATTTACTCAAAATCTCCCTCCCACTCTTTTTTCTAATTATATCCAGTCAGTTATTTGCACAAAGCTTGCAAGGAAAGGTAGCCGATTCTACCGGCGTGGCCATCCCAGGAGCCAGTGTACAAGTTGTTGGTCAGAAAATTGGAACTTCAACAGATGGCAATGGCCAATATTCATTAAAGTTTCCTGTTGCCGGAACCTATAAAGTTCGTGTCACTTTTACTGGTTATGTTAACGCAGAGCAAGATGTTACCATTGAGAAATCTGTTAAAACGCTAGATTTTACTTTATTAGAAACGAAATCTAATTTAGGAGATGTTGTAGTAATTGGTTCACGGTCTACACCGAGAACGAACATTGAAAGTGTTGTTCCTGTAGATTTAATTTCTGCTAAAGACGTTAAGGTATTTGCTCAAACAGATTTAACACAAATTTTAAATTTCGTTGCACCATCTTTTAGTTCAAATAGGCAAACAGTTTCTGATGGTACGGATCACATCGATCCAGCATCTTTACGGGGTTTAGGGCCAGATCAGGTTTTGGTTCTCGTAAACGGAAAACGCCGTCACACTACAGCTTTGGTTAACATTAACGGTACTTTCGGACGAGGGTCAGTTGGTACAGATTTAAACTCAATTCCAGTTTCGGCAATTGAACGTATTGAAGTTTTGCGTGATGGCGCTGCTGCACAATACGGTTCTGATGCAATTGCAGGCGTAGTTAATATCGTGTTAAAAAAGGTAACACCGTATAGCATTTCTACTTCTTTTGGGCAATCATCATCAAGTGCTTTAGGTCGCGATTTTAGCGACGGTAGAACCTTTCAGGTAGATTTTAGCAAAGGCTGGGCTTTTAAAAATGATAAAGGTTTCATCAATTTTGCTGCACAATACTTACAACGTGGTTACACTAACCGGGGTGGTTTAGATACTCGCCCGCTTCTATATTCTGCTAATCCAACTAGAGGAGCAACCGAAACTGAAGCCGCTTTTCAAACTCGTTTCGCCAGTTTAAAAGCTGCTGACGATGCAAGAGCAGCAGCAAATGGTTTAGATAGAAATAATATGCGTGTTGGTAACTCTGATTCTAAAAATGGAGGCGGTTTCTTAAACGGCCAATTTAATTTTGGTAAAACTACACAATTGTATTATGCAGCCGGTTTCACACATAAAACGGGTAGCGCAGCCGGTTTCTATCGTTTGCCTACTCAAACCACTCAAATAGATTTGTCAATTTATCCTAATGGATTTTTGCCTTTTATTAATACCTCAATCAATGATTATTCATTTTCGGCCGGTTTAAGAGGTAAAATTGGCACCTGGGATTATGATTTAAGCAATACCAGTGGAGAAAATACTATCAAGTTCAATATCGATAATACGGTTAATGCCTCTTTACCAACTGGTACAAGTCCAAGGTCATTTTATGCTGGAGAATTGTTGTTCAGACAAAACACCAGCAATTTCGATGTTAATAAAAAACATGAGCTTGACGGAAGCTTCCTTAGCACGTTAAACACTGCATTCGGTGCTGAATTCAGAATAGATAACTATCAAATCAAAGAAGGTGAATTATTATCCTATTCAAATGGAGGAAGATTAATTGGTACTTCACCAACGGCTTCAGGCTCGCAGGTATTTCCAGGATTTAAACCTAGTAATGCATTAGATAAATCAAGAAATAATGTTGGTGCATATGCAGATTTAGAAGCTGAATTTGGGACGAGAGTAACGATAGGTGCTGCAGGTCGTTACGAACATTACAGCGATTTTGGTTCTAATTTCTCTTATAAGTTTACAGGCAAAATTAAACTGTTTGGTGATGTGTCATTGCGTGGAGCTTATGCCACAGGCTTCAGAGCGCCATCTTTACACCAACAGTATTTTAATAATGAGAGTACGCAATTTGTTGGGACGGCTGCTACACAGGTGCTAACGGTAAATAATACAAATCCTATTGTAGGTCAATTTGGTGTTGGTGCTTTAAAGCCAGAAATTTCCAAGTCAGGAAGTTTAGGCTTAGCCGGAAGAATTGCCAAAACATTTACATTTACCGTTGATGCTTATAACATTGACATTAGCGATCGTATTGTTTTTTCTAGTCAGTATGCTCGTGAACGTTCTGGCGGTGTTCTTGTGCCAACAGGTGTGGTAAATCAAATTTTAAATACAGTAGATCCAGCTGCTCAGGTTAATAGTGTACAATTTTTTACTAACGCTATTAAAACAAATACAGCTGGTATTGATGTAGTTTTAACCAATAAATTTACTTTAGGAACCAAAAGCAGCTTAATTTTAAGCGTTGCTGGAAATATGAATAAAACTGTGGTTAGAAGTATTCAAGGATCGGATAAAATTGAAAGCGACCCAGCATTAAAAGCTAAACTTTTCGATAGGTTAGAACGTTCTCGTTTTGAAAGTTCCGTACCCAAAAACAAATTGAATATTACCGCTACTTATAACGTAGATAAATTATCTTTTGTAGCACGAACTGTTCGTTTTGGCGAGGTAACTTACTTAAACGCTATAGATCCTAATATTCCGGCAAATGGTTTGCCAACTCAATTAGACCAAACTTTCTCTCCTAAATGGGTTTCTGATTTCTCAGTGAGTTATGCACCAAGTAAAATGTGGACTGTCACTGTAGGAGCGAATAACATTTTTGATGTTTATCCTGATAAGTTATACATCGATGCTCGTAACAATGAAACAAACTTTAACAGTGCTTCTACAAGCAGTTATACAGGAGGATTAGACAATACTTCAAATGGTAGATTTTTATATCCAAGAGCAGTAAGTCAGTTCGGTTTTAGCGGCCGGTATGTTTACGGAAAAATAGCTTGTACTTTTTAAGATAATACAACCAAACAACTAGAAGCGTTGTACAGAAATGTGCAACGCTTTTTTTAGCTCCGAACTCCACCCTATCAATGTTGGTGTTAGGCTAATTTCTGCGTTTCCTTCCCAAAGAGGAGGAAATTGAGAGAATTGTGATTTGAAATTTTTGGTTTAAAGTTCCGTACCCAAAAACTCTCTCGTCTGGAGAGGGCGGTTACAGCATTAGCCAAAAATCTTCCTTTCAATGGGTGAGGCCCCTACAAATACTCTAACAAACTTTCCAGCTTCATTCCCCTTGATCCTTTAAGCAAAACCAGGTTATTCTCTATTCTGTTTGCTACTAAATACGTAGCTGCTGCGGAAGGCGTTTCAAAAAACATACCATCAAAGCTATCTTTAAAAGCATAAAAATGGCTTCCTATAAAAACAATCTTGTTTAAACCGCTTTGAGTAGCTTGTTTTGCAACTAATTCGTGTTGTATAGCAGATTCTGGCCCAAGCTCAAACATATCGCCTAAAATAGCTGTCTTTTTATCTGCAGATAATACGGAAATGTTATTCAAAGCCGCCATCATACTGCTTGGGTTAGCATTGTAAAAATCACAAATCACGGTATTGCGCTCGGTTTTCGTTAACTGAGAGCGGTTATTTTTTGGCTGATAGTTGGCAAGCCCGCTATTAATATCTTCAGGGTCCATATCAAAGAAATCGCCAATGCAAATTGCAGCCAGAATATTCTCAAAATTATAACGGCCGGTTAAATTAGTTTTTACTGCCGTTGAAACGTCATGATTGGTCCATTCAACTTCAATAAAAGGATCACTGCTTTTTAACATTCCTTTAATGGTATTTCCATTTTCAGTGCCATAATAAATGAGTTTACTTAGCCCGGCTTGAGCACTCATTTCCAATAAATAGGCATTATCTCTATTAATAAAAGTATAGCCATTGGTTTCTTTAAGATAAGCATAAAGTTCTGCTTTGCCTTTCTTTACGCCTTCAAAACCGCCAAACCCATCTAAATGCGCCATGCCTACGTTCGTAATAATGCCGTGAGTAGGTTGGGCAATAGTACAAAGCAATTCTATTTCTTTCTGATGGTTTGCGCCCATTTCTATTACCGCAATTTCCACATTGTTAGTAATGGCTAAGATGGAAAGTGGAACGCCAATGTGGTTATTTAGATTGCCAGCCGTTGCAAAAGTTTTATATCGCTCTGCTAAAACGGCATTAACCAACTCCTTACTCGTTGTTTTTCCGTTGCTCCCTGTCAAACCAATCACTGGAATATTTAATTGTTTGCGGTGATGCCGGGCTAAATCCTGTAAGGTAAGAAGAACATCATCAACCAATAAACAGTTCTCATTTACCGCATACTCTTCCTCATCTACTACAGCAAAAGAAGCCCCTTTTTCAATAGCTTGTGCTGCAAAAGTATTGGCATTAAAATTATCGCCTTTCAAAGCAAAGAAGATGCAGCCACCAGAAATATCTCTGGTATCCGTTGAGATAAGCGGATTGTTAAGGAAGTGCTGGTATAATTCGGCTGTTGTAATCATCTTTATTGTTAATAATTATGCTGTAAAATTAAGGTTTAGCAATAACAAAAAGCAAAATTACTACATTAGATAAAATTTAATTGTTTTATGAAAAAAAGCATAACGTTCTGTCTGGTTTTTATGGCTTCTGTTTTGGTTTTGAATGCCCAAATCAAATCGCCTGATGAGTTTTTAGGTTATGAACTTGGTGCGCATTTTACGCCGCATTATAAAGTAGCCGATTACTTTAAACAAACTGCTGTTGCTTCTCCAAAAAACATCAAATTAATCGAATACGGAAAAACAAATGAAGGTAGACCACTATTGGCTGCCGTAATATCTGCGCCTGAAAACATTGCCAGATTAGAGCAAATTAGAACCAATAACTTAAAATTAGCTACTGGTGCAGATAATACAGTTGATATAAAAGCACAACCAGCCATCGTTTGGTTGAGCTATAATGTGCATGGAAATGAAGCAAATTCTACTGAAACTTCTATGAAAATGCTTTACACACTTTCCTCCGGCAAAAATGTGGAAGCCAATAATTGGCTAAAAAATACAATTGTAGTGATAGATCCGTGTTTAAATCCCGATGGAAGAGACCGTTATGTAAATTACTTTAATAGTGTGGTTGGCAAAACGCCTAATTCCGATCCCGCTTCCCGGGAGCATATTGAGCCATGGCCAGGTGGAAGGCCAAATCATTATTACTTTGATTTAAACCGAGATTGGGCTTGGCAAACCCAACTGGAAAGTAAACAACGTTTAGCGCTTTATAATGAGTGGATGCCTCAGGTTCATGTCGATTTTCATGAACAAAGCTATAATGAACCCTATTATTTTGCGCCAGCGGCAGAACCTGTTCATCAGGATATTACCCCTTGGCAAAGAAGTTTTCAAGTGGTTGTAGGGAAAAATAATGCTAAATATTTCGATGCTGAAGGTTGGCAGTATTTCACTAAAGAGCGGTTCGACTTACTTTATCCATCTTACGGCGATACTTATCCCTTGTATAACGGCTCAATCGGTATGACTTATGAGCAAGGAGGGATCAAGGCAGGTTTATCTGTGGTTACAAATGATGGTGATACGCTTACGTTGAAAGATAGAATTGCCCATCATTTCGCAACGGGCATGTCAACGGTCGAAGTATCTTCTCAAAATCAGGCGAAGTTAATGGAGGAATATAAAAAATACTTCCAACAAGAATTGATAGCAGCTCCGGGAGCTTATAAAACCTATATCATTAAGGCAAGTAATATTTCCAGATTGAAAAAATTGGCGGAACTGTTAAGTAAAAATAAAATTCAGTATGCTTATGGCGCAGACAAATCGGGTAGAGGATATGACTACGATACCCAAAAAGAGGAGAATTTCTCTATCGATCGAAACGACTTGATTGTAAATATTCAACAGCCTAGAGCAGTACTGGCCAATGTGTTGCTGGAGCCCCAAACTTTTGTTACCGACTCGAACACCTATGATATAACAGCTTGGGCGCTGCCTTATGTATATGGTTTGAAAGCTTATGCCAGTAAAGAAAGTTTTAAGGGCAAATATCCTGATCTATCTGTTGCCGACCCAACATCTAACGACATTGACAAACCCTTGGCTTGGTTATTTTCTTGGGGATCAGCTGAAGATGCTGGTGTTTTAATTAATTTACAGAAAGAAAATATAAAAGTGAGGCAATCAGATCAAGCCTTCACGGTAGCTGGTAGAGATTATCCTGCCGGAACCTTAATTGTTTTAAGAACTGAAAACGAAAAGACGGTTAAAGGTTTAAAAGATAAGGTTGTAGTGGTGGCGAAGAAATTTGATAAACCCGTACGAGGCATAACCAGTGGTTTTGTAGAAAAGGGGAAAGACTTTGGCTCTAATGTTTATCCTATTTTAAAACAGCCTAAAATTGCAATTGCATCAGGAAATGAGGTTTCTTCTTTAGCTTTTGGCGAGGCTTGGTTTTATTTGGAGCATGATTTAAATCTTTCGCCAAGCATCATTAATGCAAAAGATTTCAACAATTTGGATATCAATAAGGTAAATACTTTGATTCTTCCTGATGGAAGTTACGGTCCTTTTATAGGTGAGGGCTTAACCGCCTGGTTAAATAAAGGTGGAAAACTGATTTTAATGGAGGATGCTATCGAGAGTGTTCTGGAGAAAAAGGGTTATGATATTAAAAAGAAGGAAGCGGTGGTTAAAAAGGATGAAAAACCGGAGCCAAGTAAACTTCTGTTTAAAAACAAAGATAAAGATGATTTCGAATTTGCTATTCCAGGCGCAATCTATAAAGTAAATTTAGATGCATCTCACCCCTTCTCCTACGGTTTGGGTAAATTCTACTATACGCTAAAAACAGATCGTAAAATTTATGAGCCTTTTACAAAAGGTTGGAATGTTGGTCAGGTAAATGATAAAAGTTTAATGGCTGGTGTCGTTGGAAAAAAGGTAAGAGAAGAGCTAAAATCAGGTTTGTTAATTGGTGTCCAGGATTTTGGTAAAGGCCAGGTAGTTTATCTGGCAAACGATCCTCTTTTTAGAAACTTTTGGGAAGGTGGCAAGACACTTTTTGGGAATATTCTATTTTGTAGTTATTAGTAATATGATCTATTGCAGTGAGTTACATTCTTATCTAATTATTAGGGTTTTTTTCTTGATTTTTATCAACAATAAGGCGAATTCGCTCATAATTGCCTCTTAAATTCTGATAACACTGGTTTATTTTGGCCTTATAAGTTAAAATTATCCAACAAAAAATTCGTAAATCTATTCATTGATTACAGGTGAGTAAAACTGTAATATTCTGATTATTAATTTCTTATGATCGTTTCAGCTCTTTTATTGGAGCAAGATTAAAACTATGTTAAAATATGTTAAGAAAAATTTTCTAACGTGCTCAACAACTCTTAAATTAGGCCAATCATTAATCATTAACTAACTTATTTCGTAAAAATGAAAAAACTTCTACAAAGTTTGTTCATCTTGATGTTCATTTCAGTAACTGCAATGGCTCAAGACCGAACAATCACAGGAACAGTTACTTCCTCGGATGACAAGCAGCCTATCCCAGGGGTAAGTGTAAAAATCCTAGGTGCAGCCGGTGGCACGGTAACAGGTGCTGATGGTAAGTACTCTCTAAGAGTTCCAAGTACTGCGACTTCGCTTGAATTCAGCTATATTGGCTATGTGAAGCAGACAAAATCACTTGGTTCGGCTTCAATAATTAATATTAGTCTGATTTCAGACGCCAAAGTTCTTAATGAAGTGGTTGTGACCGCTGTCGGTATAGAAAAAGATAGAGCGTCACTAGGTTATTCTGCTGATGTTGTTAAAGCACAGGACTTAACAAATGGTAGACAGACCAACTTAATAAATGGATTAACCGGTAAAACTGCTGGAGTTCAAATTGGTCGTTCGAGTGGTGGTGTTAACACTGCAACACGTATTACTATGAGAGGTATCAGGTCTTTACAGGGCGAACAACAGCCATTATTTGTGATTGACGGAGTTCCTATTGATAATGGTGCTAGACAGCCTTCTTCAACTTCAGCAAATCAAGTTGACGTTGGAAACCGTGTAGGTGATATTAATCCTGATGACATTGAATCTGTGACAGTTTTAAAAGGAGCGAATGCTGCCGCATTATACGGTTCTCAAGGTGTAAATGGAGCGATAATCATAACAACAAAAACAGGAAAGGATGCAGCTTCTAGAAATAAAAAAATGGAAATCAATGTTGTTTCAACTTTCCAAATAGATAACGTTCAAAAATTACCAAAAGTTCAAAACGAGTACGGTTCTGGTTATGAAACGGATATTGTTAATGGTGTGTCTGTTACAGAATATGATCCAATCGAGAACACAAACTGGGGGCCAAAATTAGACGGTTCTATCGTTCAGTCTGGTCCTACTCTTGCTAATGGTAATAAACTAATGATTCCTTACAGTGCTGTTGAAGATAACATCAAAAACTTCTTCGATACAGGAACAAATTTTCAGAATTCAGTTTCATTTCAAGGTGGAAGTGAAAAAGGCTCATTTTATGCCTCACTTTCTGACAATGAAGTTAAAGGTGTTGTTCCTGGCGACAAGTTTAGAAGAAACACATTCAAATTATCTGGAGCTACAAAGCTGGCTAATAATTTCAACGTAAGTGCTAACATCAGTTACAATAAGAACCTAACTAATACCTCTTTCGTTGGTGGTGGAAATAATAGTGTTATGGATGCTGTTTTGAATACCAGTCGTCAGATCAATCTTGAAGACTTCAAAGATTGGAAAAACTATGAGTTTGCTACTACACAGGGGTATTTCAATGGATATCAGCCTAACCCTTACTACAATATAGCTAATAATAGATATGCTGATAATCTAGATCGTTTTCTAGGTAGTTTCCAAGTAGGTTACGATCCAACTAAATGGTTGAATGTTACTTGGAGATTGGGAACTGATTATGCCTCTAGCAGAACGAAATCAACATTTGAAAAAACAACCTTTGGTGCAGGACAACGTCCAACTGCAACTCCAGGCGCAATAACTGAAAATGCATTTTCAAACAGGATTATGAACTCAGATTTATTGCTAACATTTAAAAAGGATTTGAATAAAGATTTCAATGCTACATTAATTCTATTGAACAACGTTCGCCAGGTAGATACTCGGAATTTAACTGCTTCAGCAAGTGCGCTTTCTACACCAGGTTTTTTCAATCTCTCTAATAGAGTAGGAGAATTAGGAGGTAGTGAAAGCATTAACAAGAAGCGTTTAATCGGATGGGCAGGAGATCTAACCGTAGGATACAGGAATTATTTATTCTTAAACGGAACTTTAAGAAATGATATTTCTTCTACTCTTCCTGAAGATAATAATTCATATTTCTATCCTTCTGTAAATTTAAGTTTCATTCCTACTTCAGCAATAGAGTCATTAAAAGATAATGACGTGTTATCATATGCGAAAATTAGAGCAAGTTATTCTAAAGTAGGGTCTGATGCCGGTGCATATAGCTTGCAGCCAACATTTGGTCCAGCTACCAACTTCCCTTATAGCTCACTTGCAGCTTTCTCGTTATCTAATACAACGCCAAATCCAAACTTGAAACCTGAATTTACAAAGGCATTTGAGGTTGGAGCTGAATTGTCATTTTTGAAAGATAAGTTAGGTTTAGACTTTACTTATTACAATACTAAAACGGATGGTCAAATCATTAACATTGGTGTGGCATCATCAACAGGTTTCACCGCTGCAACTGTTAATGCTGGTTTAGTTACAAACAAAGGTATTGAGGTGGCGTTGAAAGGTAACCCTTTCGCAAACCGCGATGGTTTTTCTTGGAATTTTAGTTTTACTTATACAAACAATAAAAATATAGTTGAGTCATTATATCAGGATTCTAAGCAGTTATCGCTTGGTGGTGGTGATCCTGTTCCTACAGCAATTGTTGGACAACCAATCTCGTTGGTAGGGGGAGCATATTTAAGAGATTCAGAAGGTAGGGTTGTTGTAGATGCAACCACTGGTTTCATTAGAAAAGATCCGACGTTGAGAAATTTAGGACAAGTTAATCCTAAACATATTTTAGGATTTAACAACACAATCTCTTATAAAGCGTTTTCTCTTTCCACAACTTTGGATTTTCGTTCGGGAAATGTACTTTTTTCAGGAACAAAAAGCCAACTTACCTTTACAGGATCGAGCTTAGAAACTGTTGAATATGGCCGTCAGCCATTTGTTTACCCTAATTCAGTAATAGAGTCTCCGTTAAATTCTGGTAATTTTATCCCGAATACTTCAGTGAAAACACGTAGCGGTAGTTATGATTTTTGGTACGGAAATTATGCCCAAATTGCAGAATCCAATATTATCGACGCAGCATTCTTGAAGTTAAGAGATATCTCTTTAACATATAGACTACCTGCTAATTTATTAAATAAAACTCCTTTTGGAAGAGTGAGCGTTGCTGTATCTGGTGCAAATATTTTATTATGGACTCCAAAATCAAATATTTATGTAGATCCTGAGGCAAGTATTTTCGGTACCAACAATTCACAAGGAAGAGAATTTACTAGTATACCTTCTACACGTACCTTTGGTATTACCTTAAGTGCTAGTTTTTAGTTATAATAAAATCTAAGAAAATGAAAATCAAAAATATCATAAAGGGAGTAGCCTTTTTATCATTAGCAGTCTCGCTAAGTGGTTGTGAAAAAAACTTTTTGGATATTAATAGTAATCCAAATACACCAACAACTACTACTCCAGAACTTGTACTGCCTGCGGCCTTAGCTTCGACAGGGACTGTTGTAAACAACAACTTTAATATACTGGGTAATTTGTTAGCTGGGAATTGGGCTCAGTCTCCTGACTTTGCATTCTACCAACCACAGGAAACGTATGCCTTCACATCATCTACATATGATGGAGTATGGACAACACTTTACGCAGACGCATTAAACGACCTAAAATATGTAGAGACTCAATCAACAATTAACGGAAAAGTAAATGCCCAGGCAATTGCAAAAATTATGCAGGCTTATAATTTTCAATTGTTAGTTGATACTTGGGGAGATGTTCCTTACAAGGACGCTTTGAAGGGTACAGATTTATTATCTGCAAAATATGATAAAGCTGAAGATATATATGATGGAATACTTTCTACTATTGATGCAAGTATTGCCATTATCAATACTACAGCAACAGGCGATAATCCTTCTACATCAAGTGACATCATTTTTGGTAATGGTTCAATAACAACAGCTCCAGCTGTTGCAATGAATAAATGGATAAGATTTGCTAATACACTAAAGCTTCGTGTTCTTTTAAGACAATCTTTGATTCAGTCTAGAGCAACGAAAGTAGCTGCGGGATTTGCGACATTGGCAGGTAAGTCTTTTTTGGCTGCGGGAGAGAATGTAGGAGTTAATCCGGGCTATTTTAATCAGGCCGGGAAGTATAATCCATTATATGGTGCAATTGGCTTCCAAGTTAATGGTGCAGAAACATCAAATTATCAAGCAACCAGAGGCAATAAGTACGCAGTTGACTTTTTATTAGCTAATAATGATCCACGTGTAGGCTTGCTTTACAGACCTGCAGTTACACCGGTAGCACCAGGAGCTACCTATGTTGGAGTATATCCAGGAACAACAGCAACAACGACCACTAAAAAAGATAACTATTCGGCGGTTGGTGCTGGGGTATTACCTTCAAGTGCTAATAGCGGATTTTCTAAACCAGCATATTTAATGACTGCAGCGGAAGGCTTTTTTCTACAAGCTGAAGCTATGTTGAAAGGCTACCTTCCAGGAGGAAACGCAGGTGCTCAAGCAGCATATCAAGCCGGAATCCAAGAGTCTTTCAAGATTTTAGGCTCTACAGCGGCAGCAGCTACAACCTATTACACCACTTCTACACAGCCGCTAGTTAACTGGGCTGTTGCTGGAACTCCAGATAAACAATTTGAAGCGATTATCACTCAAAAGTGGATTGCAAACAATGGCTTCAATGGCCACGAGGCATGGACAGAATATCGTCGGACTGGATTTCCTTCTAACTTGCCTGTAGGTATTAATAATGCTAGTGGAGGTAAATTACCATTACGTATCCCCTATCCTCAAAATGAGCTAGCAAACAACGGTGCGAATGTGCCAATTATTGACATTTTTACCAATAAGATTTTTTGGGAAAAATAATGTTATAAAATTCTAGTAAAATGTAATGCCTCTATAAAGTTATCAGCTTTTTAGAGGCATTTTTTTTTAACTTCCAAAATTTATGGTAAATGATTCACCAACTCTGATAGGTGCAACTTCCCGTTCTCTTCGAAAAGCGGATTATTGTTTAGCTAACTAATCTCAGAAAAAGTGATACATAATATCAAATATCAGTGTAGATTTCTAGTTATCCATACACAATTTTAATATCTGGAAACTGTAAATGTTATACCTGTTCCCATAGGATTTTCCCCTAACCGGCTCAAAGCAATATATAACTCACTCTTTATGTATTTGACTAATACAGTTTTAATACTATCGTAATTTTATTGTCATAGTTGTTTGCTATTCCTATTAATTGTGTTTTTTCTATAGGCTCATGCGAAGAAATCTGTTGTAATATTTAAATTAGATGTTCAAACAAATCAATCACTAACTAACTTAAATT
Source organism: Pedobacter sp. AC163 (assembly GCF_979258665.1). Classification (NCBI taxonomy): domain Bacteria; kingdom Pseudomonadati; phylum Bacteroidota; class Sphingobacteriia; order Sphingobacteriales; family Sphingobacteriaceae; genus Pedobacter; species Pedobacter sp. AC163. Next base: position 3,207,890 of record NZ_OZ409872.1, read on the forward strand.
TCATGAAAAAACTTCTACAAAGTTTGTTCGTGTTAATGCTACTTGCTGGATCTGCATGGGCACAAAACCGAACAATTACAGGTACAGTTACCGCTAAAGAGGATGGATTACCTCTCCCTGGTACTAGTATCAGAGTAAAAAATGGTACAGGTGGTACCACCAGCGATGTTAATGGTCGCTATTCGATAAGTGTTGGAGCAGGTGTGGTAGAAATTGAATTTACCTCTGTTGGTTACACAAAAATCACTAAATCTATTCCTGCAAATGGTAATATCTTGAACATTGCTCTTGAAAGTGATTCGAGAGTATTGGACGAGGTTGTAGTTAGCGGTTATGGTTCAGGCAGGAGAATTTCATCTACCGTTGGTACGGTCGCTGTTGTAGGTGCAAGAACCGTAGAGAGTAAGCCGGTAGCAAATGCTTTCGATGCTATGCAAGGTAAAGTTTCAGGATTACAAGTTTTCACATCGTCAGGTGAGCCATCTGCAACATCATCCATAAGATTGCATGGAGTAGGATCTTTGGGTGCGAGTAATGCGCCACTTTTCCTATTGGATGGTATCCAGGTAGATGAATCAACCATTCTGAATACAAATCCAAATGATATCGAAAATATATCGGTTCTAAAAGATGCGTCAGCCACTTCTATTTATGGTGCACGTGCTGCAAATGGTGTTATTTATGTTACGACAAAGCGAGGTAAAATAGGACAAGACGCAACAATTACAGTCCAAGGACAGTATTCGGTTGCAAATCCTGCAAGCGATAAATTTTATAGAAACTTTCTTAATACAGCGCAATTAAGCCAGTTGCAAATTGAGCAAGGCTTAAGAACTGCCGCTCAAACAGCTACACTTCTGGCGCAATACCCTAACGACACTAAATGGTATGATTATTATTTTAAAAAGGATGTGCCTACATACCAAACGGATATAACTGTTTCTGGTGGAGGGGGTAAAACTTCATACTATATTTCAGGAAGTTTTTTCGATAGTGAAGGTAATAGATTCCGTTCAAATTTTGACCGTTATACGTTAAGATCGAATCTCACTACAACCCTGAACGATTACATGAAATTGGGTTTAAATCTTGCTGGTGGTAGTTCTGATACACAAACTAACCCTTTAGCTGGTAATGATACGAACGGTCCGTTGGCTTTGTTAGCCCAGCCTTGGTTCTCTCCTTTCGATGCAAATGGAAATGAGTATTATGGTACGTTAATTCCTGGATGGGGTCGATACAGCCCTAGGTATTTGGCTGACAATACACCTTACAACAGAAATCGTTTAACTTTTACGCCAAGTGGTTTCGTAGAAATTACACCTGTTAAAAATTTGACTTTTAAATCACAAGCTGGTATTGATGGTTTTATTGATAGAACTACAGATGCAAGGTTACCTTCTTATGCAGCATTTCCTGGGGCTGGTACACTTTCTGAGTATTATTCAAGAAGGATCAATAAAACAGTTACCAATACACTAGAATATAAGTTTTCATTAAGTAAAAATAACTTCACTGCTTTAGTTGGCCAGGAATATGTAGATGGAACTACACAAGAATTTGGTGGTAGTACGGTTGGTCTGCCAAATGATAATTTATTTATCTTGCAAAACGGTAATGCTACTAACAGAGGCGTGAGTTCATTTAAAACTGAATACTCATTTAAGTCTTTGTTTGGACGTTTAGAATATAACTACAATAACAGATACTACATTGATGGTTCGATTCGCGAAGATAAATCTTCTCGCTTTGGCGTGAACAATAAAAGCGCAATATTTTGGTCCGTTGGTGGAATGTGGAAGGCTAAAGAAGAGAGTTTCCTTAAAGATGTTGAATGGTTAAATGATTTAACAGTTAGAGCAAGTACAGGAACGAGTGGTAACTCAGCGATTGGTAATTATGACAATTTAGCTACTGCAGCTGGTGGTACTAATTATAATGGTTTATCTACTGTTTTGCAGAATACAGCTGGAAACCCAGATTTGGGATGGGAAAAACAACAAAAAACATCTTTTGGTTTCAGAGCAGAGTTTTTAAAACGTTTCCGATTAGATGTGGAGCTCTATTTCCGCGAAACAAGTAGACAGTTATTCAATGTGCCTCAAGTATTTACAACAGGCTATTCACTGGTTAGAACAAATGTCGGTGCTTTGGAAAATAAAGGTTTAGATGTAAGTTTAAATTTTGATGTTTGGACTAATGACGAGCACAACGCGTTTATTACACCGTACATCAATGCCAACTTTAACAAAAACAAAATCACAGAATTATTTCAGGGTAAGAATTACTTCGTAAATTCTGGAACTGGGGTACTTTGGGCAATAGGCCAACCTGTTTCTTTCGTTTATCCGATGTGGGCGGGTGTTAACCCAGCAAATGGTTTGCCTCAATGGTATATCCCTAATGCAGGCGATGGAAGTATTAATACAAGAACAGATCCTAATGCAGTTACAAGCACGTTCTCGGCAGCTAACTTGCAACAAAATACTGGTATTGAACGCTATCCGTGGTTGAACGGTGGCTTCGGTTTCAATGCTGGCTATGAAGGACTTTCCTTAAGTGTAGACTTCACGTTCTCACAAGGTAAATACTTAATCAATAACGATAGGTATTTCTTTGAGAACCCTACTACATTTTCAGGTTTCAACCAAGCAGTAACAGTCTTAGACTACTGGAAAACTCCTGGGCAAAATGCTACATTTCCGAATCTTACTCAACAGTTTACTCAATTTGACAGCAGATTAATTGAAGATGCTTCTTTTTTAAGATTAAAGAACGTTCAATTGGCATATAACTTACCCCAGTCAATATTGAGCCATACGAAAGTAGTTAAAGGTGCAAAGATTTTCTTTGTATCAAGAAATCTTTTAACATTTACTGATTATACTGGTCCAGATCCAGAGGTAGATTCTAACTTAACCTTAGGCGTTAACCCTAATACCAGACAAGTTGGTTTCGGTATGCAATTGACATTTTAATAAATAAGAGATATACTTTAAAATATAATAAAGTTATGAAAAATATAATTTTGGGATTAGTAGGGGCCGCATTGACTTTTACAGCAATTACTTCATGTAAAAAGCTGGATCTAAAGCCATATGATGCCGTTGATATATCTACCGGTTTTAATAGCGTTCTCGATGCCAAATATTGGAATTCAGGGATATATTCGGCATTAAGAGGCCGTGTTTATGGTAGTTATAACATTTTACAAGAAGTACAAGGAGATCAATTGAATGCTTCAATAGATTTTGGAAACAGAAATGGAGCCCCTCACCGTTGGGGAAGTTTTTTAAATAATGACGATTTCGCTGGTGTTTATCAGGGATATTATTCAGGTTTATCAAATGTTAACGTAGTTATTAAGGGTTACGAGCAAATACAAGCCTCTGCCGGAGCACAAACAGACAGTTTAAACACCTACAAAGCTGATGCGAGAATGGCTAGAGCATACTACTTTCACGAATTAGTGAAAAGATTTGCAAAAGCATATAATCCAGCTACTGCAGCAAGTGATCCTGGTATTCCATTGGTTACCGAATTTGATTTGGCAGCAAAACCTGCAAGGGCTACAGTTAAAGCTACATACGATCAGATTTTAGCAGATTTAGCCTATGCTAAATCTCTCAATACCAAAAGAGCTAATATAAAAGGAGCAAGATATTTCACTCCAGATGCTGTATTGGCATTAGAAGCTAGAGTTAGACTAGATATGCAGGATTGGCAAGGAGCTTATGATGCTGCAAATACCTTAATTGCCTCCGGAAGGTACCCACTTTATACTACTGCTGCTGGATTAAAATCGTATTGGGCTACAGATGCAGCACAAGAAGATATTATGCGTATAAATGCGACATTAGCCGAAACTGTAAATACGAACGCCATATATTTGGGTTTAAATGGTGCAGGTGGCTTTTTCGCTCCAGACTTTATCCCAACACAAACCGTGGTTGATAGCTATGATGCTACTGATATAAGGAAGGGCGTTTATTTCGAGCAAAAGTTGATCCGTATGCAGGGCATCAATTATCCTAATGTTTGGTTAGTTAATAAATTTCCAGGAAATCCAGCCCTGTTTACTACGCAGTTTACTAATTATCAAAATGCAAATAAGATTTTTCGTATAGGTGAGGTTTATGCAATTGCTGCCGAAGCTGCTGCTAATTTAAGTCAAAGTGGCAATGCTTTAACGGCTTTAAATGCACTTCGTACTGCTCGTGGATTAACAGCATTATCTGGCCTAACTGGCCCAGCTTTAATCAACGAGGTAAGAGCCGAACGTACTCGTGAGCTAAATTTTGATGGTTTCCATTTGTTTGATTTGAAACGATGGGGTCAAGGATTTACTAGGGGAACTGCTCAAGTTCCTGCTGCTGTTCAAAATTCGACGGGTTTTACTGGCTTAACAATTGCAGCATCTGATCCGAAATTTGTTTGGGGGTTGCCAACAAATGATATTATCTTAAATCCAAACCTGGTTCAGAATCCAGGATGGTAGGTTAAATCATCTTATTATTTTAAAGGTCTCAGCGTATAGTTGAGACCTTTTTTTGTTTTTAGTAGACTGTGTCCATAGCTATTGCTTGGATTGTCGACATTTAAATAACCTTGTTTTATAGAAAGAACACCATTAGTAAACTCTTATAGTAATCTAAAGTCATAACATCTCTAATCTGTTTTTCTAATTGCGAATCAGGTTGTAATATTTGATTTACAATACTTTAAATATCACATTGGAACTCACAAAGCTTAATAAATCAAACAACTAATTTAAATTCATGAAAAAGCGTTACTGGCGTCAGGATACCTGTGATGTATGCCGAATGTTGTCGAAATCGGTTATAAATCGCATTAAATATTTTTATAAACCTTAAATATTTAATCTTCTCCCACAAGTAAAAAGTTTTGAGCTCATACTTTGATGAAAATTTTTGTTACTGTAGGTTTAATTCGATTATAGTATCTTTTTTTAGATAATATATTAATGGAGTTGGGCTAATTTATGGCTTTATTAGCCTTTTTATATGGCTTTATGCAGCGTTTTAGATTTTTAACGCTTATTTTTTATTATGTAAAATTTGTATTACAGGTTGTTAAATTTTATATTTAGAAAATCATTAACTAAACCAAACAAAATTTTATGAAAAAACTTCTACAAAGTTTGTTCATTCTATTGTTTATAGCAGGAAGTGCTATAGCTCAAGACAGAACAATCACTGGTACAGTTACAGGAAAGGAAGACGGCTTGCCGCTCCCTGGAGTAAGTGTAAAAATTAAAGGGGCTGCAGGCGGAACCACAACAGCTGCAGATGGTAAATATTCAATCAGAATCACCTCACAAGCCTCAGCATTAGAATTTTCTTACATCGGCTTTTCAACTCAAACGCGCCCAATCGGCTCGGGGAATGTGCTTAATGTTACACTATCAGGTGATTCAAAAACCTTATCTGATGTCGTGGTTACAGGTTATACCACTCAGGCCAAAAGAGACGTAACTGGTTCCATCGCCAGCGTAAGTGGTGAGAAACTAAAAAATCAGCCTGTTCAAAGTTTTGAGCAAGCTTTAGCGGGTAAAGCTGCTGGTGTTAACATCATTCAACCAAATGGTTTGTTAAACAACCCGCCTGTATTTAGGGTTCGTGGTGTTAATTCCATCTCTTTAAGTTCTTACCCATTAATCATTGTTGATGGTATTCCCGTTTTTACAGGTGATCAATCTAGTAATAGCGCTGCTGGTAATGCTTTGGGTGATATCAATCCAGCAGATATCGAGTCTATCGACATTTTAAAAGATGCGGCTTCTTCAGCTATTTATGGTTCAAGAGCAGCCAATGGCGTAGTGGTAATCACCACTAAAAAAGGTAAGCAAGGAACAACAAAGGTAAATTACGAAGGATGGGTGGGGTCATCTAAAGCTCAAAATCTTAATCCTTTATTAAATGCCGCAGAATATGTTCAAATCAAAAATGAAGCTAGAACCAATATCGGTTTGGCTCCTGCATTTTTCCTACAAACCAGATCTGATGGTTCTCAGGTTGAGACGAATTGGTATGACTATGCTTATAGAACGGCCACTTCTCAAAACCATGCTTTAAACTTTTCTGGAGCAAGTGAAAAAACTTCTTACTTTGTTTCCTTGGGTTACAGCAACCAGGAGGGTTTCATCATCAATAACTCATTCGAAAGAAAAAATGGCCGCGTAAACTTAGATCATAAGTTGTTTAAAAATGTAACGATCGGAACCAACTTTTCTTACAGTAATACGCTAAATCGTGCACCAAATACAGGTTCACTTCCAGGATCATCATTTAATACAGGTGGTTTAGGTCGTTTGGCGCTAGTTTTGCCACCGAACGTCTCTCCATACAATGAAGATGGCTCGTACAACGTTGCAGGTTCAGCAATAGGTTTAGGGGCAAATTTAATTGCATCTAACTATCCAAATGCTGCTGCTTTGGTTAATATGGATAGGAATACTTCCGAAAGTGACCGCTTAATCGCTAATGGGTATGTTTCGGTTCAAATCCTTAAAGGTTTAACTTTTAAAACCAATTACAGTATTGATAATTTAAAGCTTGATAATAATGTTTTTGTAAATCGCCTGCAGGGTGATGGATTTGCTTATAATGGCGGTGCAACAAGTAACTACGTAAAAAATAGCAGATGGAACTGGTCTAACACTTTAAACTATGCCAATACTTTTGGCGATCATACCGTTGGTGCTTTTATCGGTGCTGAAGATCAGTACACTAAGGCTTATGGTTACGGTGCTACCCGTCAAAATGTAATCGATCCTTTTATTGAGGTTTATCAAGGTTCATTTGGTGCAATTACACCGGCCAACTTAGTACAGTTTGACAACGCTTTCCGTTCATTTTTCGGAAGCGTAAACTATGACTATAAAAAGAAATATTACTTAACGGGCTCATTCCGCCGTGATGGTTACTCTGGTTTATCTGATGGTAACAAATACGGTAACTTTGGTGGCGCTTCGGCTGGTTGGGCTATTTCTGAAGAAAATTTCTACAAAGAATCTGGAATCAGCAAAATATTAACTCGTGTTAAAATTCGTGGTAGTTATGGAGAGGTTGGTAACATTAATATCGGAAACTACCCTGCTTTATATTTATACAGTCCGGGCTTATATGGTTCAGATGCCGCACTGTCTTTCACTCAGGCGGGTAATCCCAACTTAACCTGGGAAACAAGTAAAAAAGCAGATGTTGGTGTAAACTTAGAATTCTTAGGCGGTCGTTTCTCATTGGATGTTGATTATTATCATAATAATATAGATAATTTAGTGCAAAATGCACCTCAATCGCCATCTAAAGGTATTCCTGGAAATGCTATCACAACTAACGTTGGTAAGATGTATAACAAAGGATTTGAGTTTGCAGTTAACTCTAAAAATATAGACAATGATAACTTCTCGTGGTCGACCTCATTTACCTTTAGTACTTTAAAAAATGAAGTGACTGCATTGGGAAATAACAACGCTGACTTATTTGGAGTTACCCAATTGGAAACGGCTAACATTACTCGTGTAGGTTATCCTATCGGATCAATTTATACGGTACCAACTGCAGGTGTTGATCCAGCTACCGGAGAGCGAATTTTTGTAAACAGGTTTGGACAAAAACTAAGGTTTAGCTTTCAAAGAGCAGCAGCAGCCCGTTACCAATATTTAGACGGACCAAATGCAGGAACAAATGCACCAGCAATTGATGCAGCTTTAGATGCCACCATCACCGGTCAGGCAATTCCAAAGTGGTTTGGTGGTTTAGACAATAATTTCCGTTACAAAGCATTCGACTTAACATTAGGTTTAACCTTTTCAGGTGGTAATAAAGTTTATTACGGATCATTGGCAGGTCTTCGCGATCAGCGTTTCTGGAATAATGAAGCCGGAATGATGGACAGATGGACTACACCTGGTCAGGTTACCGATATTCCTCGTTTGGTTTACGGCGATAACGTATCCAATGGTTCTGCGTTTGCACAATCACAAAATGTATTCTCTGGTAACTTTTTAAAGGTTCGTAACCTCGCTTTAGGTTATACTTTACCGAAAGAATTTTTGAATAAATATGGAATTTCTAATGTAAGGGTTTATGCACAATCGAGCAACTTATGGATCATTTCTAACTATCCGGGACCAGATCCTGAGGTGTCGGTGAATGGTAACTCGACAGCCACAGGAAACAGTGGAAGTTTAGCACCTGGTGTGGATAGAAACTCAGTTCCATCTGCGAGAACATTCACTTTTGGTATTAATGTTGGATTTTAAACTTAGGTAAATATGAAAATTAATATAAATAATAAAATAAAATACCTTTTTGTTGCTGCGCCGTTGTTGTTTACAACCGCTTGTAAAAAGGATTTTCTAGATACAGCACCGAAAACATCATTGCCAACTGAAGAGGCATTTTCAAATCCTGATCGAATACTTTCTGAGCTCAGAGGTGTTTACGCAGGAGTAAAAAATGGCAACTTTTATGGGGGGCGTTATTTGGTTTATAACGACATTCGCGGGGAAGAATTTATTGTTAATAAACCAAACGGTGTTACAAACCTAGAAACCTGGCGCTTCAACCTGGTATCTAATACTAGTGAAGTTACTGGTTTGTGGGGTGCCATCTACGCGGCAGTTAACAGAGCTAATTTAGTGATGGAAGGGATCACGGCAAATTCGGCGATTTTGACACCTGCATTATCCAAACAATACATTGCGGAAGCAAAAGTAATGCGGGCATTATGCTATTACAGTCTTTTGCAACTTTATGCTAAACCTTATATCACTGATAACGGCGCAAGTTTAGGCGTACCGTTAAGGCTTAGGGCTGAAAAAGATTTAACAGGAAATGATTTAAAAAGAAGTACCGTAGCTGAGGTTTATACGCAGATTTTGAAAGATTTGAATGAGGCAGAGCCAGATTTGGCTTTAACGCTAATAGCAACCAGAGCCTCGAGAAATACGGCAATCGCATTAAAAACGCGTGTATATTTATCAATGGGCAACCTAGCTTCTGTTGTAACTGAAGCAAACAAAATTGTAACAGCCACCGCACCATTTACTGCTACTACTGGTGTGGCAAATAGATTAGATGCCAGTATTGCTAATGTTTTTGGTGGAAATTATGTTGGGCCTGAAGCGCTTTTATCTTTTCCGATGACGGAGCTTGATGCACCTGGTACACAAAATCAATTGGCTTATTACTACAATTTAGAAAGTTTAGGCGGAAATCAGGAATATTTCCTAAATACCGCTGGTATATTTGGTAATGCTGCATTTGCTGCAGCTTCACCAGATGCTAGAAAAGCCTTAACTACAGCAGTAGGTGCAAATACCTATTTAACCAAGTTTAAAAAACCTTCTCCCTATACAGATTACATTCCAGTAATCAGATATGCCGAAGTTTTATTAAACTTAGCAGAAGCAACAGTAGTAAGTGATCCTAACCGTTCTATCGCATTACTAACCGCAGTTAGACAGCGTTCAAACCCTACTTACGTATTTCCTGCGGCAGACTTATTTCCTGCAAACCTTAAAGCAACCATTCTCACAGAAAGAAGAATAGAACTTTTAGGCGAAGGATTTAGATCTCCAGATATCATGCGTTTAGGTGCGGGTTTCGTAGCTAAAAGTGGTCCGCAGGGTACAGCTCCAGCTATTCCTTTCAATACTGCTGGTTACATTTGGCCGATCTCGGCAACAGAAATACAGAATAACAAATTGGCTACACAAAATTAGTCATGACCATTCTTAACGCAAAAAGCCAGCATTCGCTGGCTTTTTGCGTTAATCAAAAATAACTTACTTCTTATCTACACTATATTTTCCAGGGCCGATAAAAATCAAGCTGAAAAATACAATACCCAACTCTATTGCATGGCTTGCGCCTCTCAGGCCATCGCCTTTTCCAAAATGAACCAAAGCGGCTATAGCCATTGTAAAAACCAATAACATACAGGCAGGGCGAAAAAATAACCCCACAATTAACAAGAAGCCGCCAAAGGTTTCAGCTACGGCAGCCATAAAGCCCCAAAAAACGGGTAAGAAATCAATGCCGACAACTTTCATGCTGCCGCCTAAACCTGCCCAGCCAGAAGGACCGCCAGCCAATTTTGGAAAACCATGAATAATAAACATCACCCCTAAACCAATGCGGAGAATTATTAGGCCAGTGTTGCGATACTTACCCAAACTATCAAAAATTGCCATGTTATAAATATTTAAATTGAACGTCGTTTTTTTCTACTTTTAATTCTACTTCAGCCCCTAAAACCATACTTAAATTATTTTCAATATGTCCGGTGGGGAAATTGAAACAAACAGGATAATCGTAATCTTTCACGATATCCCAAATTACCTGCTCTGCCGTTTGGCCAAAAGAGATCTTCTCTTCTGCTATTTCATTAAATGCTCCGATAATTAAGCCTCGAAGGTTTTTTAGCTTTCCGGCACGCTTCAGCATTCTCAGCATTCTATCAATACTGTACTCTTGCTCACCCACATCTTCGAGAAATAAAATTTTATCATCAAAATCCATCTCCGAAACTGATCCCTGCATCATGACAAGTAATGTTAAATTTCCACCTATTAAAATGCCTGTTCCAACACCCGGTTGATTATTAAATTCGCTGTTATAATGATAAGTTTGCCGCTCACCAAAAATCACCTTTTTTAATGATGCTAAAGCTTCAGGGGTAGATTCATCGAAAGTGTAAGGCATTTGCGCATGTAAGCATTGCATCTGGGTTTGCGCTATAATGTGCGATAGTAAAATCGTCACATCACTAAATCCAATAAACCATTTCGGGTTCTGCTTAAACTTTGTAAAATCAAGCTCGTCGATAATTCGGATGGTGCCATAACCTCCGCGACCGCAGATAATCGCTTTCACGGTTTCATCATCCAAAAAACGCTGAATATCTTGGGTTCTCAATTGATCTGTACCGGCAAACTGATGGTGACTTGCATATACGCTTTCGCCCACTATAACTTCTAAGCCCCAATTTTCCAGAATGGAAATTGCACTATCAATGGATTTAGGTAATTTCTTTGCCGGACAAACTATGGCAATCTTATCTCCTTTTTTTAAATACGGGGGCTGCTTAATCATCTTTAAAACACTTATCTTTGCCAAATTAATAAAAATTGTTTTGGATAATAGTAAAATAAAAAGATATACCGTAACGGCAGCGCTTCCATATACCAATGGACCCGTACATATTGGGCACCTTGCGGGTGTTTACATTCCTGCTGATATATATGCTCGCTACCTTCGGTCGAATAAACGCGATGTGAAGTTCATCTGTGGGTCGGATGAAAACGGTGTGCCAATTACTTTGAAGGCAAAACGCGAAGGAATTACTCCTCAGGAAGTAGTAGATAAATACCATAAAATTATCGGCGATTCCTTTAAAGAGTTTGGGGTTTCTTTCGATATTTATCACCGTACCTCTTCTCAAACCCATCATCAAACGGCTTCAGATTTTTTTAAAACCCTTTATGATAAAGGTGTGTTTACCGAAGAAATTACCGAGCAATATTATGATCCTACGGCGAAACAATTTTTAGCCGACCGATACATCACGGGTACTTGCCCAAAATGTGGCAATGAGAACGCCTATGGCGATCAGTGTGAGAATTGTGGTTCTACTTTAAATGCTACCGATTTAATTAATCCAAAATCTACGCTTTCAGGAGATAAACCCATCTTAAAGGAAACTAAAAACTGGTTTTTACCTTTAGATCAATATGAAGATCGCCTTCGGACTTATATTGAAAGCCATAAAGAGTGGCGACCAAATGTTTACGGACAATGCCAAAGCTGGTTGAATGCTGGATTACAGCCCCGGGCCATGACTCGCGATTTAGATTGGGGCGTACGTGTTCCGCTTCGCGATGCCGAAGGTAAAGTATTGTATGTGTGGTTCGATGCACCGATTGGCTATATCTCTGCCACAAAAGAACTTTGTAACTATGCCAAACTCGATGTTTGGAATCCAAAAGCGGAAGAATATTACATCAGTAATTACGAAGCGGATAAATGTGGTTGGGAGGAATATTGGAAAAGTGATGAAACCAAATTGGTACATTTCATTGGCAAGGATAATATTGTTTTTCACTGCATCATTTTCCCGGCCATGTTAATGGCGCATGGCGAGTATACCCTGGCCGACAATGTACCAGCCAATGAGTTTCTAAACCTCGAAGGACAGAAAATTTCTACCTCTAAAAACTGGGCGGTTTGGTTAAACGAATACCTGCGTGAGTTTGAAGGCAAACAAGATGTGTTACGTTATGTACTTACCGCAACAGCACCGGAAACAAAGGATAACGATTTTACCTGGAAAGATTTTCAGGCCAGAAACAATAACGAGCTTGTCGCTATACTTGGCAATTTTGTAAACCGTGTAGTGGTACTTACACATAAATATTTCAATGGGATTGTGCCCACCTGCATGGAAATTACTGAAGTTGATCAAGCTGTAATTGATGAGCTGGCAGGTTATCCGGCAAAAATATCGGCTTCAATTGAGAATTATCGTTTTAGAGAGGCATTATCTGAAGTGATGAATGTTGCCCGTTTGGGGAATAAATATTTAGCAGAAACTGAACCCTGGAAGCTGATTAAAACAGATGAAGACCGTGTAAGGACCATTTTGCACTTGTCGCTCCAAATCGCAGCAAATATTCAAATCTTAATTGAGCCTTTCTTACCGTTTACAGCCGAGAAGTTGATGAAGATGCTGGTGAATGGTGGTCATGATTGGGATGATGCCGGAAGTGTGAGTTTGCTTAAACGCGGTCACCAGATTGGAGAAGGCGTACTTCTTTTCGAGAAAATTGAAGATGCTGAAATCGATTTTCAGATTGAAAAACTGAATCAAAGTAAAGCAACCAATGCCGCGAGTGCTGTTGTGGCTACTCCTGCTAAAGAGAATATTAATTTCGATGATTTTTCTGCAATGGATATCCGTGTGGCAACCATCGTAGCGGCCGAAAAGGTAGAGAAAACCAAAAAGTTATTAAAACTAACCGTAAATACCGGTATTGATGAACGAACCGTAGTTTCAGGTATTGCAGAATATTATAAGCCAGAAGATATTATCGGCAAGCAAGTGAGCATGATTGTTAATCTTGCTCCCCGTGAAATTAAAGGAATTTTATCACAGGGAATGATTTTGATGGCCGAAAATTCGGAAGGTAAATTAACTTTTGTTGCGCCGGTTGAAAAGTTTCAAGAAGGTAGTATTATTCGATAATATATCATTAGGATTTGCATCAAGCCCCGGAGTTATTCGGGGCTTTTTTTGTGCCTGATTTTATTGAGGCTATCCCAAAGGATAGCACTACCCTTTGGGATAGTAAGGAGGTTTGCTCAGGTGTTACGGCTAAATTTGTCTGGTAAATTTAAAAACAGGAAGCCTCATATTTTTTCGAAACCACTTAGTGGAATGAATCAATCTGATCGCTTCATCACCCTTAAAAAAATATATACAGATGAAAAATATCCTTCATATTATTTCAAGTCCTCGTGGAGAGGCCTCCATGAGCATTAAACTAGGTAATGCCATTGTCGATAAAATTCAATCGAAATACCCAGGATCAAAGGTTAAGGAGAGTAATCTTATCAACAAGCATTTCCCTCACCTGGAGGAAGCGCATCTCAACGCTTTTTATATGCCTGTTGAACAGAGAAGTCCTGAAAATCGGCTTGCGGTACAACATTCTGATGAGGCGATTCAGGAAATAAAAGATGCTGACATTTTAGTAATTGGTGTACCTTTTTACAATTTCGGCATCCATTCTACGCTTAAAGCATGGATTGATCACATCGCCAGAGCTGGCGTTACCTTTCAGTACGGAGCAAGCGGACCTGAAGGTTTAGTTAAAGGGAAAAAAGTTTATCTGGCCATTGCCTCTGGTGGCGTATATTCTGATGGGCCGATGCAGGCGTATGATTTTGCCGCACCTTATTTGAAAGCTGTTCTCGGCTTTCTGGGAATGACAGATGTTACTGTTTTCAGAGTAGAAGGCGTAAATATGCCTGATCTAAAAGAAACTGCTTTAGAAAAGGGGATAGAAAATATTGAAATTGCGTAATAATTTTTGCACTGATAAAAAATAAAAAGTTTGATTTCAAACTAAACCTGCCAAGCCATAAGCCACAGTAGCAGCTGCGACCTATTGGCTTGGTAGTTTAACTTACGGATCTAAAGTTCAAAATTTCCTTTCAAACCTATCTCCTGTTAACTGGTATACTCCACTTGGGTTTGCGCCGCCGAACCACAATTCGCCTTGCGGGGTTTTGTAGATTGTCCAGATGTGTTGGCTCTCCAGCCCATCTGCTTTAGTAAAATTTTTCATCAACTTTCCATCATATCGCCATACACCAGATCCTACGGTTCCAAACCAGATATTTCCAGCCTGATCCTCTGCAAGTGCAAAAACTTTTTCTAACGAATTCCCCCCGGTGTCGGCTTTTCTAAGTTTTTGTTCAACAGTAAAATTAACAGTCTTATTGCCGTCGTATCTCAATACACCTATCCCGTTGTTGCCAATCCAAAGGTTGCCTTCACGATCTTCCATGATGGCTCTGGCGTGAAGCCGCCTGGTTTTATCGCTCAAACCCAGAGTCGAGTCGTTCAGAATTTTAAAATTGTTCCCATCATAGCCCACTACTGCGCCATAGGAGCCAAACCAAAGTCTGCCATTTTTGCCTTTCACAAAAGCCGTGGAAATTGAGAAATGATTTTCATGCCCTATTCTGGAACGAATAGGAAATGTACGGTAGTAGAGCTTTTTTCCATCATATTCGTATACGCCGGGGTTGCCTTCAAGCTGATTATAGGCTTCCATCTCATTTCCCTTAAACCAAATACTGTTCTCGTTGAGCTTCCAGTCGTTTTTTTTATGGTAATCCTTCTGGCTATAAACTGCCATTTTACCGTCTTGATATCGGCTTAAGCCCCTGCCGCACTCAAACCAAACGATACCATTTTTATCTTCATAAATGTTCCTTACCTGATGATCACTTAAACCGTTCGCCTTACTAAAATATTGAAATTTCCCTTTATGAAGCAGCGCAACACCCTCCTGGTGACTGCCAAACCAGATATCTCCTTTGCGATCTGCAAAAATAGAGCGGATGCCAGTGGTGTACTTTAGCATTAAAGGGTTGATATTTCTTTGGCTGTATCGATTTTTGACAGTCAATCCGTTAATCCCTTTTCCAGCATTTGGGTCGATCATCGCTGCAACGATTAAGACGATTAATGAGCCGCCAAAAAGTAGCAGGTAAAGCCAAATTCGCTTCGCCTTCAACATCAAATTCCGATTAAACAGATACTGGTTTCCTGCAGGTGCGATCATTGTTTTCTCAAAAATTATTTCCGTTTGCTAAACAGCCATTTTGGAATCTCCTCAGTTAATAAAAAGGGGATTACAATGTTGTTATGGTTTAAATTGGTAAAGGTTGTGAAAACGAGATTTTTGTCGGAAACCAATCGATTAAACAAAGCCAAGCTACTCTGGTAAGGGTTTTCATCGTCTTTTTCGCCATGGATGAGCCAAATGTTTTTTTGACTAATCTTTTGAAGGTTAGAGAAATCTGAAACGGCTGCGATAGAAACTGTTGCTGCAAATTTGTCTGGCGCCAGGTTCAGTAGATTTTGTGCAGTAGAGGCACCCATTGAGTAGCCGATCAGGTAGATTCTATTTCGATCAATATCAGGATATTCATCTGTCAATTGGTCAATCAATTTCAATAAAGCAGAAACATCCGCAGAAGGTTTTGCAATTAAAGTACCCGCCTCATCCTTCGCATAATTGGACGATCGCCTGTTAAATTGCGGTGCCACCACATAGCATGGATAATCATGATAAATTTCAGGTCGGAGCCAGATTTTTGCCAGTGGCTCCAGTTGTTGCTCATTGTCATTTCCAATTCTGGTGGAGTTATGAAAAGTAATCACTAAAGGGTAACTCTTCTTGCCGGGTTTAGGTGCTTTAGGTAAAAGCAGTCGATAAGGAATTTGGATGCTATCAAGAATGAAATCCCTCTTGAGCCATACTTTAGAATTTAAGCTATTTACTATTTTCCTGTTCTGCAAGAAAGTCAAACTATCAACAATGGTTTCCTTTACAATCTTTTTTTGCGCAAAAGCAAGATTTGCATTTATTGTTAACAGGAAAAAAAGAGTGATTAAGATATGGTGGAATATTCGTTGGAGCATTTGTGTGATTAGCTTACTGGAGGCACTTAAATTCGAAATGTTGACAGGAGCAAGTTAGCTTATTTAAGCGATATTCAAATCTTTGTAAGCGGGACATAAATTCTTCCCATTACGTAGCCAATTGTTCTTAGCTTGGTCCATATCGATCGAGTAAAGCCTGCTGCTTTCTGGGTAATACGTTAAGCCAAAGACCTTGTCAAGCTCGGCCATTCGGCGGGCAATTTTAGGATCTTCAAAGCTTAATTTTTTCTCAATTACCTCGGGAATGATTTTGTGGTACAATCCTTCCAGATAATCTTCAAAATTCTGATTAAAATATATGTCGATTAAGCGCAGATTTTTGTTGTCGGATTCCACACTAGGTGCAGAATGCCTCTGAGAGCATAAATAGCAATTATTTTATTATTTCACTAGTACACATCAGCTTGTAAATCCTTCCTGGTTTAAGCCTATTTTTTAATCAAATAATGATATTGTACTCATTCTATGTGTCACTAAATCAATTAAATGAATGATGAGGATGATTTCTGAAAATCCAACTTGAAAGTGAATTCGTATTTAGGAATGTACATCTGGAACTAACTGATGTATAATTTAGGTTAAACACAAGTGAATCGCTCGTGTATTTAAACGTTACCTCAAGCACTTTAGACACACAAGTTAAAAAGTGATCACATCAGCAGATGCACAATATTGCATCTGCTGATTTTTTATGCTATATGTAGGTTAGCCTTTAGCGACTCTTTTCAACGGGTTTTTCGAAAGTAAATTTCAAATTAAGACGGCCAATAAAGCACGTTAAACTTATGTCCGTCTGGATCCGAAAAGCCAAAGGTGTAACCTTTTTGATAATTTTCTTTCCCGGCGTAAATAGTGGCTCCAGCAGCCTTCGTCTTTTCAAACCAGGCATCAACTTCTTCGCGGCTCTCTGCAGAGAGACTAAATATAATTTCAGTTCCGGTGTGAAGCGCCGTGCTTTCTAACTTTGCTGCATTGGTAAATTGCTGTTCCGTAAAGAAATGAATAATGAAATTATTATTGCCAAAAGAAAAGCTCACCAGATCGGTAGTTTGCTCCCCATTTTGTTTAAAGCCAAGCGCATTGTAAAATTCAGCGGTTCGGGCAAGGTCTTTTACGGCCAGATTAGCCCAGATCATTTTCGTATCCATAACAAAAATATGAGGTGAATATATAATGCAACAGATAACATCCGCTATTGTTTAGGATAGCCTCCTCCAAGGATATCATCCGAAACATTGAAAGTTATTTAGTTAAGGTTAAATATTGGTTTTGCGCCAACAGATGCGCCAAATTATATTTACACAACCCAAAATTGTTACCCCTAATAAATAGGTCGTGCGTTGGCTACATGAGCGTTTATGCCGTAGTTCCTTTTGGCGTCTTGGGAAGACAAGCTTAAATTCGTGTATTGTTGTATAGATACTTCCCAGCGTCACTTCTTAATATCCAGCTTTCAATGCTTTTCTTTCTTTTAAGGGGAAGGTTTAACTTATGGATATCAATGGTCAGCCTCTTGCTCACAAGTCAATCACCACCAATGCTCTCTCAACTCATCTTTCAAAAGTGATTCTGAGTTTTGCCTGCATACTTTACAAATACGCTCTAGCCGTTCATCTTCGAAAGCTAAATAGCCACAGGAATAACAACCTCAATTTGTTAAGAGATATGTTCACCTTCGATAGCTCATGTAAAGCTTTTAATGTCACATTTGGGGCAGATGTATAAAGACATCTTTGGTATTTGCTAAATCAATCAAGATTGAAAGGTTCCCATTTACAAGATTGACTTTCGCGGGTTGCACCAATACCCACTGGCATTTCATATAAATCGTTTATAGATTCATCAATTGCAGTTACTTCTTCTAGTGAAATCACTTTGTAATCGTCATCATTTGGATGGTCATCATGCCCACATAAGAATTGCCAAAAGCCATCTTCCGCTTCATGTGTTATATATAGTATTGGTCTTTGTTTGTTAAGAACATGCTTGCAAACAAAGCAAGCTGTGTTTTTTGGATTGTTAAATTTATAGTTCATGATAGTTGAGTAAGTAAGATATACAATATCTAAAATAGTTGCATTAACTAATGTTAAGAGGAAGTTTTGGATATGCTACAGTGCTTTGTTATCGATGTTGTATTTAAGAGGTAAGACGAATACGACTACAACTGTCTACCTTTTATAACGACTAGCAGTAGCGCCCATTTTTATATCGAAGAGATTGATAAAACAGATATGGTAGGAAGTTGTGCTAATCACAACTACCAGAACTTCCACCATGGCCTTGGTTTATCTATAATCTGTGTTTCACTGCTTATTACTGATGGTTGAACATTGTAAAACGAATCGAGTACTTTCTTTGTAAGCAAATCTACTTCGATTTGAAATTGCTTAGTAATATCTTGGTAATCAAAATAGGTTGCATATAGCTTACTACCCGTTATATTAGTCAGCTCAATATCATCGAAGCCGCTATACTCGAATAGACAAGTTTCATTACCGTGTATGTCAACTAATCTTAAGTCAAAACCATTTGAATAGTAAACAATAAGTTGCTCATCATCTACCAAAACCGTTTTAACATATGATGTTTCTGCGTTATAGACTAATTGATGAGTTGCGATATTAATTAGATAGGCTGAACCGCTAGCTATAACAAAAGCATATTTGCGATTATCCATTAGTCTAACTATCAGTGATTGATCAAGCCATCCTTTTTGAAATGAGCCCACCCATTCCTCTCCGTTAATGCTAGTAAATTTAACCCAAGAACAATCAGTATCAGTATTTCCGAAGTGCTTTTCTTGATACTCGCCTGAAGTTGGTCTATCGATAAATTCTGCAAACATTTGAAAAGATAATGTAAGTCAAGATAGTGGTTTTAATTGGATTGTAATTATGCTCACCGCCGGGAAACTGAGAGAATGTGTGAGGATCAGCAGTTGCACCGCAACGGTATCCGATCGACGTTTTAACACAAGCGATTGGTGAGATTTCTGTATCAATTCTACGAACTTATTCTAAGTGTTATCAAATCGTTAATTTGTCAAGTATGGAACGATTTGTTTAGCGAGATTGCTATAATTGCTGCTTACTATATAATATGAAAAACTCCCTCTCAATAATGCTACTAGCCCTTCTATTTGTGAGCTGTAAAAAGGATAGGCCTGACCTAACACTTCAAGGGGAATGGATTAGCAATGGATACAGCATAGCTTACTTCGATTCCAATAACCACCAAATCACTCCTTATATTCCCGAGTCTGAT
Organism: Pedobacter sp. AC163; assembly: GCF_979258665.1. NCBI lineage: Bacteria > Pseudomonadati > Bacteroidota > Sphingobacteriia > Sphingobacteriales > Sphingobacteriaceae > Pedobacter > Pedobacter sp. AC163. Next base: position 3,227,423 of record NZ_OZ409872.1, read on the forward strand.
GTCCAGATCAAATTAACCTTTGATGGAGGTAATGTAAGTATTCTGGATTCATATAATAACGCAATAACAATTCCTTTCACCTCAAATAAATATGGCAAAGACATCAATCTTAGTTTAGGAGGGAAAGGTATTTACTTTGTCAATAACTGGAATGTTGTAAAAGAATCCGATGGCTCTTTGGCGCTAACAGGCGATATCACCCATGCGATGAGCCCGCCGTATTATGTTAATGGCAACAAAATAGAAGTAGATCATGTGTTGATCAAGTTGGACTTGAAAAGAGTAAACTGATAGGTTTTTATAAAGAACGCGTACCGAAGATGCGTATTGAGCGACCATCGTTGCAGTAAAGTTCGAAGAACGATGCAACGTTATGTTTTATTCCTTAGTCCTTCGCGGCTGTTACTAGATAAATAAACAGACCGACTCCAGTTCCACCAACTATAAAACCACTAATTAAATATAATGTCCCGTTGCCATTGGCAACCGTCCATGCATTTGATAAACAGTAAAAGCCCAATGCTATTAAAAACAGGGCTAAAATTGATATTAATGCGTTTACTATTGATGATTTCATTAGAACCAAATATAGCGTTTATAGTTGCTCACCGCCTGCGAACTGAGAAAATGTGTGAGAACTGGTAATTGCACAGCAAAGACTAAGCTTTTAAATTTCTCAGTAAACATTGGAAGGCTGTCTTCTTCCTTTTGTGCTTTTAGACGGCGTTCATCTCTTATCTTCTTTCGTCTGTCTCTATCTGCCACTCTATGGTGTATATGTATAAACCTACAAAACTTTACTCTTCATCACTTAAGCCACCCTTTTGAGGAAAGGTTGATAGGGCAGGTTTTATTCATCTTTTATAAGGGGCGAAACTCAGAAATCTGCGTCACCAGATGCGCCAAACCAATCTAAAAATTGGTGTTTTTGAGTTAAAAGTTTTATTATATTTGCAGAAATAATTAATTTTTCAATAGCAATAAATCATTATTTTATGCTGTCAATTAATTGATTATCAGATTGTAATAAACTATTTATTATAAGTTTAATCAAACTTGGTCCCGTAGTTCAACGGATAGAATAGAAGTTTCCTAAACTTTAGATATGAGTTCGATTCTCGTCGGGACCACTTTTATGTGTTTTAAAACGATTCAAAATCCTGTAAATCAATATGTTGCAGGATTTTGTTTTTTATCAAAAACCATCAAAAACAGGCTGTTTTCACCCACTTGGGTGAGTAATTCGGTGAGTTTTGGAAAGAATCGAATTTCTACCACGGATTGAGTCTAAAACACTGATTGTCAGCATGTTCGAATTCCGAACATCTTGATTTAGTCGGGTTGCAAATCTAACTTTGTTAACCTAGTAATTCAAGCGTATGAATCAGAACTTCAGCCTGCTTTTCTATCTGAAAAAGCAAAAAAAACACAGTGAAGATGGCCTTTCACCAATTTACCTTCGCATCAGCACTGGCGGGAAAAGATCAGAGATCTCTATCGGAAGGCAAATTGATCCCGATCAATGGGACAACAGTCGTAACAGGGTCAAGGGTACCCGCAAGGAAAGCCGTGCCCTCAACGATTATATGGGGAGTGTCGTAGGAAAGATCCGAAAGATTCACACTAGCATGATAGATCGTGACGAGGAAATTGATGCTGAGGCGATCCGCAACCATTATCTCGGGAAAGGTACCCGGTCGAAAATGATTCTCGAAATATTTGAGGAGCATAATATAAAGGTTGCCGAACTCATCGGAAATGGCTATAGCAAGAACACACTTAAGACCTACAAGAGCTCGATAAAACATCTGAAAGAATACATCAAAGCAACGTTAGATAAACCTGATTATCCTTTGATCAAAGTAGACTTTGGCTTCATTACCGGATACGAGCATTACCTTAGAGTTGAAAAGCAGTGCATGGCTATATCTGCGCAGAAGTATATCGTTCATTTAAAGAAGATCATATTTTTCAGCCTTGCAAGCGGCTGGATTGTCGCCAACCCTTTTCTTCATTATAAATTAACTGCCAAGCCTTCTCCAAGGACCTTTCTGACGCAGGCAGAGCTAGATGCCATGCGGTCGAAAAGGCTCCATGTACAGCGCCACGTTCAGGTAAGGGACATTTTTGTATTCAGCTGCTACACCGGACTGGCGTACATAGATGTGCAAAAACTCAAGAGAAGTGAGATCCAGATTGGCGATGATGGCAAGAAATGGATATTTACATCCAGGACAAAAACTGAGACACCCTCGCATATCCCTATCCTTCCAGAGGCAAGGGAAATTTTAGAGCGATATAAGGACCATCCCATCTGCGAGATAAAGGCTAAGGTTATTCAAGACTCTCAAAAATAATACAGGAGCCTAAATTAAATTTCAACTTTTAGGCTCAACTTTTCTTGCCTTCGTTTTCTTTATAGCATCGGTAATTGATGGAAATTGTTTATGCCACATGCTGGTATACATTCCATCCAATTTCACCAATTCTTGATGCGTTCCTTCTTCTATTAATTTCCCTTCTTTAAGCACTACAATTTTATCGGCATTAACCACGGTGCTTAGGCGGTGAGCGATTAAAATAATGGTTTTTCCCTGCTCACGAAGTAAAGATATTGCATTGTGAATGTGCTCTTCTGATGAAGAATCTAATGATGATGTGGCTTCATCCAAAATGAGGATTTCAGGATCCCGATATAAGGCCCGGGCAATAGCCAGACGCTGGCGTTGTCCACCAGATAAATTTGTAGCATTCTCACCAAGGTAAGTATCAAATCCGTTTGGCAAACGCTCAATAAAATCCATAATATTTAGTTGCGCACAAATGCGGATAATCTTTTTCATATCTGGCTCCATTTCACCAACAGCTATGTTTTCAATCACATTTCCAGCAAAAAGATGCACATCTTGAGGTACTACGGCAACGAGTTTTCTTAAACTTTCGTTGGTGATGTAATTGATGTCGAACTCACCAATCATAATACTGCCAGATTGCAATGGATAAATATTTTGGAGTAAAGAAAGTAAAGTGGTTTTGCCTGAGCCACTCTCGCCTACCACAGCTGTTATTTTTCCCTTTGGGATGTGGAGGTCGAAACCTTCAAAGACAGTAACCCGTGTACCATACCTAAAATTAACCTTTTTAAATTCAATATCACCAATCATATCAGTGGTAATATCCATCCGGTTTTCAGTCTTCTCCCGCTCCAAATCCATAATTTCAAAAAGCCTGTCTGCTGCAATCCGGGCATCCTGAAACACTTTGTTCATTCCAATTAAACTAATAACCGGACCTGTGAAATAGCCAATAATAGCGTAAAAAGAAAGCAGTTCGCCTGGTGTTATTAGATTTTGAAGTACAAAACTTGCTCCAGCCCAAAGCAAAATAACTGAAAATGTACTCGAAATAAAACCACTCGCATTACCCACCAAAAGAGAGTTAGTACCTGAAGTGTAAACTGTTTTCAGCAAGTTTATAAATCTGATTTCTGTTTTTAAATTAGAAAAATTTTCCAACCCGAAACGTTTAATCGTGCTTACCGAATTAACCGATTCCACCAGTTGATTTTCCAGTTCGGCACTCTTTTCCATCAGCTGCCGTTGTGTAGTCTTATTCAAACGATTCGAAATATAATAAACTAATGCATACAACGGAATAACGGTAAGCATAATTAGCGCAAGTTTCCAGTAATAGGTAAACATTAGCGCAAAAGAGAAAATGAGGATAAAAATATTGACTGCAAAACCCACCAGCACATCATTAATAAAGGCCCTGATTTTTACTGCATCGTTCATCCTGGAAATAATTTCTCCGACCCTCATCGTATCAAAAAATGCCTGTGGCAATTTTAGCAGATGCTTATAATAACCTAAAATCAACCTTGCATCTATTTGCTGACCAGTTTTTATTGTTAAAAGTGTTTTTGCATAGTTGATAAAAATTTGCAGGAGAATGATGATAATCATCACCGTGCCCATCAAATTAAGCAAGTTGGTATTGCCTTCCGGCAGCACATTATCAACTATTTTCTGCAAAAATATGGAAGTAGATAATCCTAAAATAGTGTAAAAAATGGCACCAATTAACACCTGAACCAATATCGACTTATGCGGCATCAAAAGGTATAAAAACCGTTTTTCGAGTGAAATTCGTTCTGTTCCAGCGGTAAAATCATCGCCAGGAAGCAACATAATTAAAACGCCGGTCCATTTTTGCCTAAATTCATTTGGCGTTAATCGCTGCATTTCTCCATAAGCCGGGTCCATTACCTCCACATAATTTTCAGTTACCTTATAAAGTACAATGTAATGGGCTAAGTTATTGTGGTTAACGTGGGCAATAACGGGTGTAGGTATAGTGAAAAGATTGTCATAAGTAGCCTTTACACCCTTTGCCGAAAAACCTAGCCTGGATGAAGCCTCGATCAACCCTAAAACATTAGTTCCTTTTTTATCAGTTCCGGCATATTGCCTTATTCTGGCAATTGGCAAATCCAATCCATAGTGAATGGAAATTGAAGCTAAGCAAGCGGCGCCACAATCTGTTACATCATGCTGTTTGATTATGCTGCGTTTAGCTTTCTTATTTGAAGCGAGTTTTGAGCTAAAAGCCTTAAAAATTTGACTTAATGATTTCATAGGCTAGACACTTGATTTTCTTTGCTTTCTGGTATTACATTTGGGTTCAACCAGTCGTCAGCTTTATCATATAACAATTGAAACAGCGTTCTTCTGGTTACGAAAAACCTTGCCTGCAGCGTCATCCCTTTTTTTATTTTACCCGTATAGCCGTTTTTGAGTTTTAAGCTGTTTTCATCGAGCAAGCAACGGACTTTGAAAAAAGGCTGAGATCCATTTTGCATAAAAACATCGCTGGAAACAGAAATTACTTTTCCGGTCGCCATTCCCCATTCGTTATAATTGTAGGCATCAATCTGGAACCTGGCCTTAGTACCCACTTTTAATAAACCAATATCTTTGGGTTGCACATAAGTTTCCGCAATTAACCCGGAATCTGGAGAAATTTCTCCTAGAATCTCATTTGCAGAAACAGAACTTCCGGGCTGTATTCCTTTTAGTTGTTGTACAGTGCCTGTTAAGGGAGCTTTAATGGTATAAAATTCTTTCTCTTCTTCGTATTGTTTATCTCTGGTGCCAAGTTGCTGGTTTTGGATGGAAAGTTGATTTAGTTCCATCTGCCATTTGCTGCCCTGTTCTTCACCGATTAGCCCCAACTCATTAAAAACGTTGTCTTTTTTAAGTTTCATTTCATCATATTCAACTCCTGAAACAGCCTTGCGGTTATACAAATAAGCATAACGCTCAAAATTTTTCAGCGCCAGTTGATAACGGGCTTTAGCTTCGGTAACCCGCTGCATAAAAAAACTATATTGCTGGCCATAAACGCCAGATTTGAGGGGTAACTTTTTCGACCAATCATTTCGTTTGTAAGCGCTAATCAGCAAACCCAAATCATGTAATTGATCTTTTACGTCGGTTTGCTGAAACTGATTTAAAGCATCCTGACTTTCTATGTTTTCCTTTTTAATGGTAAGTAAAACCTGGCCAGCTTTAACATGCATATTCTCTTTTACAAATAGAGAATCAATCCTCCCAGCAATTAGTGGCTTTATTTCATTTCGCTCTGCAGTAGGCCGGAAAAGGCCTGTGCTTTTAACATTCACATCAACTTTAATTAAAAAGATTGCAAAAAAGGAAATAACAAGGACCACCAGAATAACCTGATAAATTACCTTGGTATAAGAATTATGAGAATGAAAATGGTACTCTGCTGTATTTTCAATAATCTCTTTAGGAAATATGTATTTATCACTGTCCATATCTAAATTTTATATACGCATTTCAATTAATTTGGTTTTCGCGAACATAAAAAAAGACCAATATTCATGGTCTTTTTCTTGATATTTCTATTGATTTCTATTGACGAGCCCTAAGCCGAGATCGATATTGTTCCCTATTGAGATTTTGGTTTCGTTACGGCGATCACCATAATTACTAACAAATGTTATGCTCAATAAACTTTCTGATGATGCATGGATAGAAATTCCGGTAGCATTATAATTATTCCCAAAAATTCCACCCCCATTAATACCCATCATTTGTTCTTTAGATAAATTTTCCATGACGTTCCATTTTTTAATAATGTAAAAAAGGGATTCTGGTAAGAATCCCTTTTAATTAATTGAGCTTAATAAAATTAGCTAGTTAAGCTTTGGAATAACCCTTGTAAGCTTCCACCAATGTTATTCCCTAAAGAGAACGAGGTTTTACTCGATTCATCTCCGTCTTGTGTTTCATTCGAAAATGATAATAAATTACCAATTCCAATTGATCCTAATAATCCACCTGAATTCGATGAATCATTACCACCAAATAAACCACCACCGTTGATTTCTTTCATTTCGTTTAAATTTAACTCTTGAAGTTTCATAACGTTTTAATTTTAATTTTGCCTACTCTGTTTGAGGTTTTCGGCTACTCCTTTAATTTATCGCCTTTAAGTGCGAGGTTAATTAAGAAACGAATGTTATTGACAAACGGTTTTTATAAGTGCCTGATTAGTAACAACAAGAGAGAATAAATTAAACTTTAAGGTTGTTTATTTTTTAACAATATTTATCTGTTTCACCCGTTCGCGTGAAATAACTAATGCTAACGAAAAGATAAAGTTCATTCATCCAAATTAAATTAACTGATCTCCTTCGTCTATTGATCTTAATCAGCTAAAATAAAAGAGGCAAACTGGCTCGGCCTTTTAGAACATTGTTTCCCATTATGAATGACACATTATTGCATATGCGATGGCAAACATATTAACGCACCGCCTAAATTCCTGACGTTACGTAACCCAACTATATATTCTATGGCAAACACTAAGCTTAGTTCGGATTCGTGCAATTTTCAAGGATCTTTATGCTCATATCAATACCCATTATGGATCTAGACATTTGAGATAATATATTCTTTCCCGATTTGGAAATAAATTTATAACTCATTTCAATCTCATCATAAGCAGCCTTCAATAACGTAACATTATTTTTTCCTAAGGGCTTAGTCGAACAGGATGTTAGTATGAAACCAACCTCAAATAACAATATCAGTGTAAAATACTGATATTGATTCAGCGCAAAATTAGTTGACAACGACTTTTTGAGAGCCCTTAATTTGGATATTTCAGTCTTAGATCTAAACAGGGCTCTTATTTTTCCACTTGGCTTTTGATAGGACTTAAGATTCCTTTTAAGTTAATGTCTCAAAAAAGGAACTTAATTTGGGAAATCAAAGGTTGACGCTTTGAGTGTTCAATCTTGCTAGTGTTCATTTGTAATAGTCGATAAAAAAAAGTTCGAGAAGAAAGTGTATCCATATTATTAGCTTGTTTTTCTGATATCTTATTACGAAATTTAGCTCATTAGATATTGCAATATTTAGACTGATATCTGTGGTGAGTAACAGGTGAGTTTTGAATAAAAATATCGTGAAAGGTGCTTCTAAATGCCTTTAAATGCATTGGGTTCGATTCTCGTCGGGACCACTTTTTATGTTAGCCCTTAAGCCTTAAAGACCACCTTTAAGGCTTTTTTATGAGTGCCCTGAAAAGAAAACGGGAATCATCCAATTTTGGACAATTCCCGTTTGATCTAAATTAACGCTCTCGTATATAATACGATCAGGTACGATGTTTATTGTGCGGCGCTTAATTTAAATCATCGCCAACTTCTTTCGCAACCTTGAATCCAGGATCACCCACGCAAGGAATATCACACCGGCTACTGCAAGCCAAAGCCAAATGGCTGAACTCAAATCTGATTTTTTGAGATGTTCCTCCAATTGAGTCTTTTTTATTTTTGTGGCCTGGGTTTGCCGGTAATTAACGCCAATAATTTGATCCTCCTTGCGCTTCATCTGCCTTTGTTGCTGTAATTTTCCTTTCCACACCAATTGGCTGGCCATGCCTTTGTATCCGTTAACGGCATCATAAGTGAAAACGCCAAGGGGTGAAATCTCCACCAGGTAATCTTGCCGGGAACTGTCGGTAATTAATTCATTGGTGCTAGCAGCGATCGATAAATCCGTATTTATTACAATGGCTTCCGCTTCGGAGGTACTTGCTTTCAGAAGCTGTTTATCTTTAATACTCCCACAGGCGGTGGTGAGGCTGATGATCATCAACAACAGTCTAAAATTTCTCATGCTTTGCTTCCTCCTTCCCTTTGGTCCAATCGGCAAAATACCGGATGGTATTTACCAATCTTCGTTTTCGATACACGCCATCACCTTCCCTGCTTCCGGCAACATTGGTATTGCCTTCAATGGTGATGATCCAATGCCCCTCCAGGTGCTCTACAAAACCACAATGGGCAATCCTTTTTAAAGCAGGAAAATAGATGCCAAATACAGTTGCAGGTTGGATGTCAGTTGTATGTTTCTGAAGCGGAAACAGCGCAGGGCTCCAGGCGGTTTTAGGCTGACCGAAACCTGCCCTTCCAAATACCCAGCTTACAAAGGCGGCACACCAGGGCGCTCCCGTCTGCTCCCCGGTATAGGCAAGGTATTGCGCTACGTTTAAACCGTCGTTTTTGCCTGTAGCCTCCCGCACACCTATCTGAAATTGTGCTATGGAGATAATGGCATTTTTATCCGCATAAGGGACTACCTTTCTGGAAATAAGATGCAAAGGCTTTGCTTTTCTGTAAGCCACACTAAAGGCTGGTAACTGCTTACTAGCAACTGCCGACTCCAAAGTTCCTGCTCCAAACTCAGCCCGGCCTACAAAACCGCCGCCAGGCAGCCCACTCCAGCCAAAAGCAGCAAGGCAAAAGATGCCCAGTAAAATCCTAATTGTTGCCATGTCATTAATGTTTGAAATTGTGAAACCATCTGTTTAGTTTGGGTGAGGCCGGCCAAGCGCCAAAAACGGTTAAGCAACAACCAGCAGAAAATTAGTAGTATGAAATAGCAAGTAAAACTCAATAGAATTACTTGAACAACTCCGGCATCAAGCAGGCCAGCAGTGGGCTCCAGGTAGCCAATAATCTTTGGGAGGCTGAACCATAAACCTAAAAGAAGCAAAGGCATTACCAGATGAATGAATGGAATTTTGAGCAGCGCCTGGCTGCCTAATAATAGTGTTTTCATGATTTTGATTTTTAAGAAAAGCTGCCTGATGCGGAACATCTCAAGAGCCTTTTGGCTTTAAAAAGGCGCCCCACATCAAACAAACTTTAAGTGAATAATTAAGGCATGGTAAACGAACCAAGGTATTGACTGTTGGCTACAACATCGCCTTCTCTTTTTAAAGCAAACGCCCAGGTATAAAATACATCCCCGGCAAACTCAGGCCCTATGCTAACGGTATAGGTCAAATCAGCCCGGCTCATTTCCTCATAAATGAGATACATCATTTTCGGTTCATTGAAAATAATGACAATTAATGCATCATCGGCAAACGAATTGTACCTGTTCAAGATGTTTTGCCAGGTTAAGATTAAATCACTTCCCTGCAAAGTAGAGCCGAGACCATGGAATACTGACAGTGAGCCCTTGCTCATTACCATCTTTGAATAATCTACTTCAAAATCAGGATAAACCCCACCCACGGCCTGTGTTAGAAAGACCTTTACCGCAGCATTATAGCCCGTGATCTTGTTTAACTTTTTATCACCAAAACCAATGTTAAGAATGTCTTTTATTGGCCTTAGATACAGAGGAGCCAGGGCAAATTTTGCCCGTTGTGTAATCTGGTCTATCGTTGCCACTTTGGTACTTTTTTTCGGCAAACCTTTTAGATAATCAATACTACGCCAGCTACTGCCTACAACGCTTCCTACTTTACCAGAGAATGTGCCGTTGGCACCTTTTGAATAACTTCCCATAATGTTAAATTTTAAAATGTGATCATTGTTTAAATGGATGTTGAATACCGGTATATTTTGAAATCCATGATCAAACATAGTCCACATTATTAGGCTGAAATGCATTTTAGGCTGTATTGGGACGAGATGATCTAATATGGGCTGAAGTGAACCATAGACGATGCAATTCTCTTTTACGGATCGAAATCGTTTAGGTTTTGAACCATATAGAACATATAGTTTTTCTCTTTTCATCATTTGCCAGGCTGGATAACATGATTGCTATAGCGATATGCAGAGTCAACAATCCCATCCAACCAATCCATCATCTCGACCGTAGCGGAGAGATCTTTTAAGACGGGTATTAATCTCGCCAGTTGTCATCCTGAGCTTGTCGAAGGACCTCTTCAATCTTTCCCAGTAAGATTACAATCATTTAGGTTTTGAACCATATAGGCATATAGAACATATAGCTTTTCTCCTTTCATCATTTGCCAGGCCTGATAATATGATTGCTATAGCGATATGCAGAAATACCAATCCCTCATCCAACCATTCCGTGATCTCGACGGTAGCGGAGAGATCTTTTAAGACGGGTATTAATCTCGCCGGTTGTCATCCTGAGCGTAGTCGAAGGATCTTTCGCCTCAATGGAAGCAACCTTCATTGTTCTTAATAAAAAAAGCAAAAAATCTCTCTTGTAAATTACGACATGCTTTCCTTGCGCAGCCAGAACAATTTGTTTAGCGCTCGCGAACCAACACCAAAGCTTCACTTAACCTTAAGGGTTACTGCGAGGTAATGAAAGGGTAACGAATAGGTACAAGATAGGTAAAGAAAAGGTTTACATGGGGTAAAGCAAGGGTTAACCTTTGTGCCAGAAAGGGTAAAGAAATTATAATCTTCCTTTTCGATAGCTTTCCTGGAAAGCCGCCAGCAGTTCACGCTTGTAAAACCGATCGCCACCAGGCATTTTGATTGGCCTTAATGTGCCATCTTTTACTTTACGCTTGTAAGTGCTCTCGCTAATTTTTAAATAATCTTTAACCTCCTGACGGGTCATTTGTTCCTCTTCAGGCATAAGCGGTGGCGAAGACAATAAAAGATTGGGGTGTTCCTTTAACAAAAGATAAATTTTATAAAGGATTTGAATGAGGGTATCGATCTTTTTCATAATTCAAAGTCTTAATTGCCGGCAACAGCATTAATCGTTTCATGATTCGATTAAATGTTGCCTAATAATATTACTTGTAACTATGCACTGACCGATGATTAAATTTACTTAAAGAAGGATATAAAAACAGCTATTATTTCAATGAAATTATACACAAAAGCAATCTTTTTAACATATTGAAAAAGGATATTATTGCCTCTCGATATATTCTTTAAAGGCAACTTTAAATTTCGGATAACGGTTTCGCGTTACCGATACAGATCCATCAAAATTAATTCCGCTTTTTAAGATTAGCATACCTCCTTTACCATCGTTTTTATACGTTTCAATAGTGTCGAAACCAATAATCACGTTTCGGTTGATTTTGAAGAAATCTTGTGGATTGAGTTTCTCTTCCAACTCATCGGTTTTGAAATCGATGAACCAAATGGTATTGTCTTTTAAAAGTGCCATGCCTGCATTCGACTCCCGTTTGTAGCAATTTAAATCTCTTACATGAAAAACCCTTTTATTGATTCCCATGCTCCCATTGAACGCCAATAATGGTAACTGTACCGCAGAGGATTCACTCGATTCGCTTCCGGGTGAATCCGGAGGAGCAAGTTCCGGAGAATCATTAGCGATGGGTTGATTGCTGGAATAATAGAAGTAGTACCAGAGATTAAAGCCATAGATCAGTAACTTCACTAATGGAAATTCGGAAGTTAGATAATTGCTTTTTGAGAAATCGTAGCGGAATAACCAAAAAAAGTACTTCACAAGCGCTAAATCAAGTGCAATAGGAAACAGGGCACAGCAGAGCAATTGAAAAGCCAGGCGTTGGTTGAAGTTGCGGTGCCAGGGATGATAATGATCCAGCGTTTTAGTGCCCTGATGAATGATGGCAATTAAAATGAATGCAATCCCAATACTGAATATGATAGTGATGATTACGTTAGGGTCAAAAATGACAACCCAAATCGGCCTTTGCTGTCCTTCCACTACTATATAAAAAGCAGCAGTAACAGCGAGGATTAAACGGGATGCCAGAGGTAAATAGGTTTTATTGGTTAATCTGGATTTCAATGGTTTTACAGGTTACGTTTCGTTTAGGCTTAAAAGGTATAAAATTTATTTCTTATGCACTGAAAACACCGCTGCTAAACCGCTTACCTACCTTATTTTTAAGCTTACCCAGGTAATTATTATGGACCATTTATACCTGGTTTTGGGCAATTTGCGAGCTATTTAGTGTCAAATAGCGCTGTAAATGGACATTTTATGGTTTTCCCGCTCATCTGTATTTTGTTGGCTTTAGATTGATCTCTAAGTTTGAAGAGCACAATGGTGTGCAAGATTAAAACGAATACTATGGATAAAAATGAACTTAGTCCCGAAGGTTTATCCGAACTTTTGAGGCAGCTTTACCAATTGCCCGACGCCCAATTAAAGTTTGAAGCAGCAGCAATCATCGCCGATTTCAGGAGGTGGTTAACGGGGAATTTTAACCTGGCCGAAAGCCAGATCATTTTCCTTACTGCATTAAGCAACGAATTTATTGCCATGGCCGCGGTTAAAAGCGCTTACTTTATTGAAAACCGGCTTCCTGTTGTGCTAGTCAAGGCGGCCACTACTGCTGCCCGCTCCGAAACACAAGACAAAGTGGTTATTGTGCATGAAGATACGAAGGGTAAATATTCATCTGTTGAAGGGTTTACACAAGAAGAAACACTCACCTTTACCATTGAATATCAGTAGGCACATCATGAAATCCGCAGTGCATTGACCGATACTTTGTTGCGGAGAGTAAAACACAACCATCCCTATTAGCTCACATCCCCTGTACATTTGGATCCAATTCATCCTAAAGACGACCATGACCGCCTTCACTGATTTTACAAAACACCTGAGTCAATACCATCCGCTATCCGAAGGGTTGACCGAATACCTGGAAGAAAGTGTTACCGAAAAAGTATTGCCCAAAAACTCCAAGCTGTTAGAGGCCGGTAAAATTCCAAAACACATCTGGTATCTGCCATCGGGTTCGGCAAGGGTACACCGTGTAGATGAAAATACTGCGGAAGATTTGACTTTATGGTATTGGCAGAATGAGTTGATCTTGCCGCTTGATGGCCTGTTTAGCCAAACCCCGGCCAGAACCACCATCTCACTCGATCAGCAAAGTACGGTAATTGCCCTATCGTATATTCACCTCAAGCACCTCAATCACCTTTTCCCTGAATATTATTTGATTAGTCAGGGCTATCTGGAGCGCATCAATCAAAAACTTAGTGAACATCTTGATTTGATCCAACATGCCGAAAGTGCTGCCCGCTACGCATTCCTGATGAAATACCATTCTTCCTTATTGTTGCATGCCGGCCTGAAAGATATTGCCTCCTTTTTGGGCATGAGCATCAGCACCATCAAACATTTGCGTTATGGCTAAAACCTGCGCATGCAGCTTAAGCCAATATCCCCCATGTAAATCATCCATCAGATGAATTAACTCAACCGCCCAAAGCCGAATTGATTATAAGCGCTGCAAATTAAGCTTGCATTCGGTGCAATTCTAACCTTCTTTACTCCTCCTTATCCGGCTAGCTTTATTCTATTCAAAATGAGGGATATGAAAAGCAGGTTAATCATCGGTAATCTTTTAAATAAAGCAGGGTTGATGCTGCTCATCGCTTTGTGGACTTACGCCTTTTTTATCAAAATCATCGATTTTAATCACTACCAGAATCAAATGGCTGATCAGCCTTTTCCCCTCTTTTTTCAGGGCATATTAACTTACGGATTATTGATTAGCGAGGCTTTAGCCGCAATCCTTTTAATTATTGGTAAAAAGTTTACTGGCCTGATCCTTTCCTTAATGCTTTTAATAGCGTTTACCATTTATATTTTACTGGTTCTTAATGGGGCTTTCCCTGATAGGCCTTGTAGCTGCGGGGGCTTCATTTCTAAAATGAGCTGGAAAAATCATTTAAAATTCAATCTGATTTTAATCGCCATCAATAGTTTTTGTCTTTACACCATGAGCAAAAAGGGAAGGAGGTTAAGCGACACATCATAAATTATTTAATAAACGGGGCGAAAGCCCAAACCTTAAACTAAACTTTTTCACTGCTTTTTCAAATGCAAACAAGCAGTATTAAAACATGAATACAAACATTAAAAATTTAAGCAAAGGCCTATTAGCCGCCGCTTTCGGATTAACATTGGTTTTTACAGGATCTGCCTTTAAAACAGAAAGTAACGCTAAGAGAACCCAATACACCTTTCGTTTCAACGATGCCAATCATAGCGAAGCTAACGTAGAAGATGAAAGCAAATGGGTTTATGATGCAACAGCAGGAGATTGTGATCAGGAGCAGGAACAAGCCTGTTTAATAAAAGTAGATGCTGCCTATGTAAATGCAGGTGCCAGCCCAACATTGAAATCTACCTTAAATCTAAATGCGAGTGCCATTTCATCAGCCAATGCGTACGTGGCAGGAAGTGCAGATGCCAGCATGGAAATTCAAAACCGTAGTATTCAATAGTATATCAATCTGATAAAACGGCAAAGGGCAGATAAATTTATCTGCCCTTTTTTTAGTTTTGTGGCATACCCGAAGCCTCAATAATATCTGTGGGGATCGGTAATGCATAATAGCTTGCATTTGGCAAAAGTGTATAGGTTTTGCCGTTCACTAATCTTTTCAGGATAATGTTTGCACCTTCTTTGTTGTATCGCTTCAAATCACCGAAGCGCAGGCCCCGCATTAAAAGCTCCTTTCTCCGTTCTGATCTGATTTTATCCAGGGCATCAATTCTGTCGACTGCCGTTATGGGCACAAAAGCTACTGAGTTTTTCCACCTGCTTTTTAATAAAGTATTTAAATCGGCCATTGCGCCAGGTAAATCATTAAGATACGCCTTACACTCTGCGCTATTTAAATAAAGCTCGTCAGTTGCAAGCCCCGAGAAATAAACCGTAGCGCTTCCGGTATAGTTTCCTTTAAATTGCTGGTACGGTGCGGCGGCTTTAAAAAATGCAGTTTTCCTTAAATCATTTGGACCATAACTGGCATATAAATTAGAATCAATCCTTATTCTGGCAGTTGTAGTTACACCAAAACTGGTTGATAATTCTGCATACCAAATGGTTTCTTTATTAAATTTTTTAACAGGCACAGCGTTACTCAATGCTAACAAGTCCGTATCGCCGTTGAAATTCATGAGCTTGTTATTTAACTTAAGCGCTTCAGCAGCATATTTTAAAGCCAGATCATATTGATGCATGTAGAGATAACACCGCGAAAGTAAGGCCGCCGCCGCCCCTTTTGATGGGCGCATCACATGCTGCGGATAGTTGGGTAATAAATCGATTGCTCTGGTGGCATCCTCAATCACCTGCTGATAAACCTCGCTCACGCTTGCCCTTACTGATGGGCTGTTAAAATCGGTATTTAAACGCAGCGGAATCCCTAAATTGGAAACTGCTGACTGATCATAGGCTAAACCAAACTGGCTGTTCAGCATCAGGAAATAATAGGCCCTGAAAAATAAGGCACTGCCCTTAACATGATCCCAGGCCGCCGCATTGGCCGTATTGCGGGTGATATCATCCAATAGCTCCAGACTTAAATTGCTATTGTAAATGGCAAGGTAGCCCATGCTCCAATCATTTTGATAGCGGTAAGCAGTAGGTTGCCAGGTATAAGCTTCCTGCCCCCGGGTAATAATCGCGTTGTAACTGGCTGGCGGCAGGAAAAAGTCATCGCCCGAGGCCTCGCCAAATGAAGGCGTAGTTCTCAGGTTCATTAAATTCGCATCATCCAGTAATCCCTGGGCATCAGCAAGTGTTTTCGGGATCACAAGCTTCGCATCGGATTTTATTTCCAGGTATTTTTTACAGCCCAATATGACAATGGTGGCATAGAGCCCCATAATGATTGCTATTGTGTATTTCTTTTTCATCGTTTTTTATATTAAAATGAGCCTCTTAAGCCAAAGGTGAACTGGCGGCCTGGTGGAATGACATGGGTATAATCCGGATCGTAATCATCCTGATTGGCTTTCCATAAAATGCCGGCATTTTGCAGACCTGTATATACCTCCAGGTTGCGGAAAGGAAACTTCCAGGTTGCTGTACTAAAAGTATAAGCCAAACGAATGTAATCCAGCCGGATGTGATCGCCAGGCATAATGTTGGCGGTTGCGCCTGCATAAAAAGCATCACGGTTACCATTAACAGGATAAATGAAAGCAGGTACATTCGTCGTGCGCTCATCACCTGGTTTTTGCCAGCGTGTGGCAAACTCCTTATTGCCAATCCCATTGCTGATCAACTGACTGTAAGCAATTGCAGGTTTCCGCACCTGATAGCCGAGTTTATAATTGATATTGAAGGATAAGCTCAACTGCTTCCAGCTAAAGGTATTGATTAAAGATCCGAAATAGGTGGGGCTGGCAGTGCCTTTATATTCCAGGTTAGCACCAGTTTGCCCGGCCTCTTCGGCAATGGCATTATAGTCTGTACTCAATTGCCCTTTTAGGTAACCTTGCGGATTGCCCTGCCCATCCAGCCCGCCCCATTTGTAGGCTGCAATGGAGTAGAGTGGATAGCCTTCCAGTGGGGTAATAAAGGTGCCTCCCGAGAGGAGACTGACGATATTAACACCATATTGATTATAATACTTGGTTGTTTTGCTTTGGTTATAACTAAGGTATAAATCGGTATTCCAACTGAAACGACCCCGATGAATGTTTCTGCTGTGTAAATCCAAATCGAAACCGTAACCTTTCATGTTGGCGATATTCCTCACTAAATCATCTCTGCCGCCCCAGGTGGTATAATCGTAAGGTGCATTGCCATATAAATCAGCTCCTTTTTTAAGGTACCAGGAAAAGGAACCGGTGAATCGCTGCCTTTTCAGTTCAAAATCAACCTTGAAGTTGAGTTGCGACAATTGCTCCCAGCGCAAACTGGGGTTGCCAATGGTGTTTACCCTGGTAATCGGAAAACCGGTTACGGTGTTGTTGGCATATCCGGCAATTGCCGATGCGCTTCTGCTTAAATCTACATTGCCACTATAACCGAAAGTGCTGGTTAATGTGAATACCGGCAGCCAATCCAGGTGATAAAAACTTTCTTCCGCCAGTTTCCAGCCCAAGCCTGCGCTCCATAAAGGTTTCCATTTATCGTTGGTATTGGCGCCAAATATATTAGAGCCATCACGGCGAACGCTGCTGCTTAGGGTATAGCGCCCTTTGTAACTGTAGGCAATATTGGCATATAAACTTATAAACCTGTAGTCGGTTTGCGTTAAAGTATTGCCTCCTGCCAGCTGACTGTAATTACCGGTTAACAATTCAGGATAAGAGGTTAATTCATCCACCACACTAAAATAGAGCGGATCGGCCTGATAACCCAAACGCCTGCTGGAATGGCCACTGGTGCTGGCCGAACGCATTTCAGCCCCAAAAATGGCGTTAATGGCATGTAAGCCGAATAGCTTATTGTAATTAAACTGCGCCCGCCCGGTTTGAGAATACACTTCTGTTTGATCCATATTCAGGATGCCGCCCTTTGGCACGATATATTTGATCAAGCCTGTACTTTGATCATATTGACTAAAGGTATTTACCAGGTTCCGGGCAGCGTAGCTCTGCGCATCGGCCGTTTGGGTATATGCCGAATTCTGTTTCTGGTATTGGTAGCTCAACTGTAAATTTAAGCCGCTCATGATCTGATAGCGCAAGCCTGCGTTGGCAAAAAATTCCTGCGTTTTTCTTTTATACCCATCATGGTTATAATCGTCGAGCGGATAGTAAGCCCAATCGAGCAATTTGCCTCCTGCCAAAGTATCGGTATAGGCCGAACGGTATTGGTAAGCCAGTTTATCGCCTGATGCAAAATCGAGATAGGCCGGAAAACGACCGCCAACGGATAGACTGTTGTAGGCGGGACGGCCGCTATTCGCAGTACTGTTGGTGTAATAGATATTAGTGCTTAAATCGAGGTTTTTAACAATTTTAAAATCGTTAGCAAAATGAAGGTTCAGTTTGTTATTTGTGGTGTAGGTTTCTCCTTTAGCCCGATCGTAAGCAATTCCAAATAAGTAACTGTTCCGTTCTCCACCACCCTTTACATTCAGATTGTATTGTTGGGTAACTGCATGGGTATAGAAATTATCCAGATACGATTGGCGGGTATCATTTTTGCTCAGCGCTTCCAATTGAGATGCCCCGCTTTGCTGATTAAGCGACCCATTGCGCATCGCCAATAAAATTTCTATCGCTGGCGTGAGCGCATAAAAAGGCGTGGTGGTGATCCTATCATTAAAATAACCTGCATCAAATAATTGCCGCTCCACCATAATGTAATCACGGGCTTCCAGTTGATTCATTTCTTTCAGCTTAGGCAATGCCTGTGAAAAGTAATTGGCTCCAAAGGAAATCTGCATGGCCTGATTTATTTTTCCACGCTTACTGGTAATCACAATTACCCCATTGCCTGCCCTGGCGCCCCAAATTGATGCAGCCGCCGCATCCTTCAAAACCGAAACACTTTCTACATCGTTCGGATTAATGTTGCCAATGTCGCCTTCATAAATAAAACCATCGAGTACAATCAGCGGATCCAAAGGACCGTTAATAGTGCCCAGGCCCCGGATGCTCAGGTTGGTGGTGTTTTGAGGATTGCCATTGCTTTTGCCGGTTTGCAGCATCAATCCGCTGCTTTGGCCAATAATCCTGTCGAGAATATTGCTGCCCACCCGGGTTTGAAGCGCCTGCTCATTAATCAGCGAAACAGCGCCATTAATCTCATTTGGCTTTACCGTTTGATAACCGGTTTGTACCACCACATCTTCCAGTTGCTTCACTTCTTCGGTCATTTTAACGAAGAGAAAATCGCCCTCCCGATGGTAAACTTTTGTCAGGCTGGTATAGCCCAGAGCAGTAAAGCGTATCGTATCACCAGGTTTAATAAAAGGGATCGTAAATTCGCCGTTCCTACCATCGGCAAGCAGCATCCCTCCTTTAAACCTCACACTTGCCCCAACCGGTCGGCCATCTAAATCTGTTACCTTACCTGAAATTTTTGATGGGTTTTGCGCATAGGCCGTAACAAATGCCAGCATCGATAAGACGATCACCGTACTGATGATCATGAAGTTCCACTTCATTTTTTTAGCGTTAAAATGATTGTCGTTCATGGCTAGTCTTTTTTAAGTTTGAGGTTAAGCGTTAAACCTGCAATCAACCGTTCGATATTTGCAGGCTTAACCTGATCTGCCCGCGTAATGGCTTTAATGCGGCCATCTGCTCCAATCCAGATGTAGTGCGGCATACTTTTGATCGGAAAAACCTTTTTTATGGCTTCACTATGTTGCACCATTGGCATCGAAAAGCCACTGTCGGCATGCAGCCTCTCTTCTAAAAATGCCTGTAATACCGCTTTGGTGTCTTTGGTATAGGCATCCATTAAAATGATCTGCAGGTTTTTAGCATACTGGCGTTGCAGCGAGTCCATTTTTGGAAACTCCTTTAAACAGGCGGTACAATAGGTTGCCCAAAAATCAAGAATGACCGCTTTTCCCCTGAGTTTTGAGAGTTGAATGGTGCTGTCTTTATAATTGAGTACCGTTGAGAATACTACATTGGGCACTTTATCGCCAATGATTAGGCGTTCCTG
Organism: Pedobacter sp. AC163; assembly: GCF_979258665.1. Taxonomy (NCBI): domain Bacteria; kingdom Pseudomonadati; phylum Bacteroidota; class Sphingobacteriia; order Sphingobacteriales; family Sphingobacteriaceae; genus Pedobacter; species Pedobacter sp. AC163. Next base: position 3,247,136 of record NZ_OZ409872.1, read on the forward strand.
GGCTTGTGCGACTGCCCAAAAATTCAGGCATAGCAATGCCATTACAGTAAAAAGTATTATTTTTTTCATGTTTAGTTTGTTTAGACCTCACCCCCCGCCCTCTCCTTTAAGAGAGGGAGCTCTGGGCGGCTATAGCATTGTGTCATAAATACTTCAAATCATCGTCATTGCCTGCCTGCGGTAGGCGGGCGAGGCCGGACAAGAGGGAGCCGAAGCAATCTCCTCGTTTACGCGATGCTTCCCTTAGACAAATTCCGTCCAGCAAATTCCCTCCCGAAAATCCGTCATCTCGACCGTAGCGGAGAGATCTTTTAAAGCAGGTATTAGTCTCACCAGTTGTCATCCTGAGCTTGTCGAAGGATCTCTTTCGCCTCATCGGCGGCAGCCTTTTACCTTTTTCTTGATAAAAAGGTAATCAAAAATCAAGGCTGGCATCTGATGTCGGCTATCCTCGTTGAAACTTCCATTGCGGCAACACAAGTATTCCGACGAAGGGTCGGAACAGAACGCGTTGCCTTGTTCCTGGTAATTCAACGTTAGTGCAAAATTTTCAACGGGCTATACATCCATCATTTGCTAGGCCGGATCAAACCGCCGGCATTGCTCTTCACATTATCGTCATTGCGAGGCCGGACAAGAGCGAGCCGCGGCAATCTCCTCTGTAGATCCCTTCCACATGCCATTATCATTTAAACGATATGGCATATAAGGGCATATCGTTTCAATCTCTTCAACAAATCCCCTCCAACCAATCCGTCATCCTCGCGTAGGCGGGGATCTTAAAGCGCTACACATTTAATCGGAAGTGAAAGACAAACCCCACCTGTTCCTTAAACCTTTATTAAATCACCAATTTTCTACAAAAAAGAAGGAGCAGGCAGGGCTTGATCATGCTTTACACAGGGTTTTTAGGCTTCAAAGCAAACAAATAGTCAAAGGGGCAATCAAAGGGATGGGTAACATGGTGGTGATGTTTAGGGATAGAGCCGAACGCAAAAAAAAGTATCGCTTTGGGATGGAGCGTAGAATCAATCTGTACCTGTTTTTCTTTTCTGTTCATACTCGTATGGAATACGAGTCTTGGTGGAATGAATACCTGTGGGCTCTTCAAACCATGATTACCTAAAAGTTTCTGAAGCCTTATGTCAACATGGAATTACAGCAGAGCCCACAGTTATTTCAATGCACAAAGATAGTACATCTAAAACAAGCTGTGGGTATTAATCTGCTTACTTGCGTTGACGGCTTCAGATTTGTAATCGCAAGACTCTTATTAATACCGTTGTGTAATAAACAAAGATAATCAAAATATGTAATACATGTATGTCATTTCGTGTTTATTTTTTTTATCCTTTTATAGCGTATGGGAGAGGGAATTAATATTTCTGAAATTGATCAGTACGTTATAGATTTCGTTATTAAGCTAAGAGATAAATATACTCTTAAGCAAGAAGATATTGCTACAGTTTTGGGGGTGAAAAGAACCTTTATAACGAATGTAGAAAGTCCTAAAAATAGATCTAAATATAACCTATCTCATATCGACAAATTGGCTGACCATTTTGGCATTTCACCACGTGAATTTCTCCCTCTGCACTCTTTATCAAAGGAAAAATGATAAGAATAAATAACTATTGCCCATGCGCTCTCATCTAATTAAAATACTACAAGAATACTTAAGTTCAACTCAAGGAGAATTCAATGAAAATAAAATTGCTAATTTTTTGAGACATGAACTTCCTGACTCAGTTAAGAGAAACATAGCGAATCCAGAGAGATACGTTGTAAAAGGTTCGGCTGGAAATGGAAGATGGGTAGCGTGCCCTTGGATTGCAATTCTTGATTTACTAGTAACAAACACTACACAGAAAGGATATTATCCTGTTTACATTTTTAGTGAGGATATGTCTGGATTTTATTTAACATTAAATCAGGGTGTAACTAGTGTCAATCAGGAAATAAAAAAGGGCTATAGGGACGTTCTTAGAAAAAGAGCAAAATCCTATCAAAGGCAAATTAAGATTGTAGATGATCGCTTTACTACAGAGCCAATTGACCTGAAGAAAAATAAGAAAACTAGTAGTAGCCTACCAGGCGATTATGAAGCAGGTAACATAATGTCGAAATATTATCCTGCCGCAAATATTCCCAAAGAAGATATGCTTTTAGATGATTTGACGGAAATGCTTATTATCTATAAAAATCTAGTTGATGATAACAATGTGACTTCTTTACCGAGAGATGAAGGCAAAGAAGTAGATGATATTAGAAAATCCAAAAGAACAGAAACTCAAAAACAAAGGTTAATTAATGCAAGACTCGGCCAGGGTGAGTTTAGAAAAGATGTCGTTAATATTGAAAAAAAATGTAGAATAACAAAAATATCGGATTTGGCATTTTTAGTTGCAAGTCATATAAAGCCTTGGTGTAAATCAACTGATAAGGAAAAGCTGGATGGTAATAATGGGTTGTTGTTGAGCCCACATGTGGACAAACTATTTGACAAAGGTTTTATAAGCTTTACAGGAGGTGGAAAAGTTTTGATAAAAGATGAAGCTAAGGATATTTTTACTGCATGGGGCCTCAAGGAAACTAATGTTGGTAGCTTCAACAAAAAACAACAAGAGTATTTGGCCTATCACAGGGAAAAATATCAATTCGAATTATAGCCTTGTCAACAAATCGAATACAATTTTAATGTCTGCTTCGGCCCAAGCAAAGTTTGTTAAGTTTTCTTTAGTCGACCATACAAATTGAGCATGTTCAGCCAGTTTGATCTCTTGAGTTATTAAAATGCATTCAAATGGAATTAGCCTGATTATAATGGAAGGATACTCATAAATGTTTTCAGGTAGTTGTGTAATAATTTTAACGTCGAGATTTAGTTCTTCTTTTATCTCTTGAATTAAACATTGATCAGGTGCCTCGTTAAATTCTACATTACCCCCAGGAAATTCCCATTTTAATGGGAGGGACATTTTTTCACTCCTCTGGGTAACCAGTATCTCCCCAAAATCATTTATTATAATGGCACAGGTAACATCAATCGGTTTCTTCTTCAAACTGTAATCCAAATTACCCACGTTCTATTTATTTATAGTGATCTGCATTTTGTTATTTATAACAATTTGCAGATTCCCTTCAAATTTAAGCAGCTTTCCAATAATACAGATTCTTTTGTTTAAGCATAAAGCTTTTACATCTAAGTTTTTTAACACCAAATCTTTTTTGTAAAAAACTAAAGTTAATTTTTGATTAGGATAATCTCCACCAATATTTACAAAGGTAAGGCTCGGCAGTATTATAATACTATAAACAGAATCACAAACTACGACCTTTTGGCCGATATATTTTGGCGCATCATTAATTGGGATTTGTTTCTGGGCGTTGGTTTGGCTAAAAATTAGGGATGAAAAAATTAAGAGGATTAGCTTTTTCATGATTAAAAATAAACAATTTAGTTGATAATATTTGATGAGAAATACTAAATGGCATGGAGATGAAATTATTCTGGCGTTAGATTTATATTTTAAATTGACCCCTGGCCAAATACATGTAAGAAACCCAGCAGTTATTGAACGCTATAACTTTTCATGACTAAGCCGATAATATTTGGGAGATAAAAGGTATCCCAGAAGGCTATCAATTTGAAGATAGAAGAATAATGATGAAAGACAGTTTCCATAGAAACTGTGCAGGAGGAATTGATGGTACAGGGAAAACAGTTGTTGCTATTGTACTTTCAGGGGGCTATGCAGATGACGAAGATCTTGGCGATACAATCATTTATACTGGCGCTGGAGGAAATGAAGGCGGCAGTAAAAAGCAAACCAAAGACCAAGACTGGAATAATCGAGGCAACGCTGGATTATTAAAAAGCATGGACGAAGGATTACCCATAAGAGTAATTAGAGGTGCAAAACACAAAACACCATTTTCTCCAAAACAAGGCTATAAGTACGCAGGCCTTTACAGTGTAATAGATGCATGGCAGGAGATCGGTAAAAGCGGCTTTAAAATCTGCAGATACAAGCTCGAATACACAGGCATTAATCCACATAGGAAAACCACAGAAGAAATAGAGCTTGATTACTCGACTAAAGATAAAAAGAGAACCGAAAGCGTCGTTCTAAGGATAGTTCGTGACACAAAATAGCAAGAGAAGTCAAACAACTCTACAATATCAGTGTCAAATATGCGATGAAACCATTATTACCAAAGTTGGCCGCTATCCCGAAGGTGCACACATTAAACCGCTAGGCAAGCCACATAACGGAGATGATAACTCGAACAACCTAATATGTTTGTGCCCTAATCATCATGTAATGTCTGACAATGGGCTATTCTCTATTTCAAATGAATTTAACTTGTTAGGCGATGTAGCTGGAAAGTTAATTTTGAAAGAAAAACATGAACTAAATTTATCAAATCTAGCCTATCATCGCCTTGCACATGGATACAGTTAGAGTTGTTTGTGTCATTATTTTCTAAGAAGATAAATCACGTGCTAATGGATTATGCAAACACGCAACCATCGTAATTCAAAGCCACCCACACGGCATTTATACGGTACATATGATGCTGTCAAAGGATATTTTTATAACTTCAGACTTTATAGGACTGATGTAGACCAAGAGAATAACATACGACAGTATTACCGCGAAACCAACCGCAGTTGATTTATGCTATAATTTTGCAAAAAGTGGTATAAACGATTTTGATTAAAGCCTGACTAGAATAAACAGCGATAATGATAAGCCGTTTTGTGGTACTTTAAGTGTCTGATAAGCGATACTTATTTTCATTTGAAAGATAGAAATCAACCAGAGGGATATCCGCGGGAGCGAGATTAAAAGAAAGTAGGTCATGCTTTTCTACCCACTTAATCTCGTCATGATCATTAAGCGTGATTTTACCTTTATCTACTGTGCACAGAAACACTTTCAAGCAAACTATAAAGTCCCCATAATCATAGATTTGTTCTGTTAAAAAACGATTAATATGAACACTGATTTCTAGTTCTTCAATTAGCTCTCTACGTAGGCAAACTTCTGGGGTTTCGCCTGATTCAATTTTTCCGCCTGGGAACTCCCAATAACCACCTAAGAATTTATTGGATGGTCTTTTTGCGATAAGCACTTTAGAACCATTGGAAATTATTGCCGCAGCGACTGAAACCATTATTAATTTATCATTAAGTAACCAATAAATCTCAACATTATGTTAAGATGTTAACAATTATGCTCAAATCTACTTTATTAATTTTGTAAATTGATATTGTTTGAATAACATTGCTGAAATAAAGTGGACAGGTTTTGCCTAACTTAAGACTTTTCAAACAATTAAAATATAACGACTCTCTTGGAACTATCATTCGTAAGCCAGAATATTCGCATGATATGTGAAAATGAAGACACAGCAAAAGATATGTTAGGCGCATCAGTAGCATTGACACTAAAGTCCCGTTTAGCGGATATGCGAGCGGCAATGTTTGTTAGCGAACTTCTTGCTGGTTCTCCAGGGGAAACCAATTATAATGACATTTCAGCTTATAAACTCGATTTAACAACACAAGAACGCCTAATTTTTTGTTGTGTACATGAAACGATTCCTTTACTCCCAAATAATAATACCGATTGGCAACAAGTCAGTCGTGTAAAACTAGTTAATATTGGATCTCAAATATGATAAATACAGGAACATTCCAGCCAAATTGGAGTTCAGCACCAGGCAATACGATTGTAGACATTTTGAATGAGAGAAATATTTCAATTGATGTTTTTGCTCAACAAATGGATGCCTCACGTGAATATGTGGAGAAGCTTATTGCAGGGCAAAACGAAATAAATGAGGAGACTTCTAAAAAGTTAGCTAAACTCTTAGGGTCAACCGTAGATTTTTGGCTGCGACGCGAATTTCAGTTTAGGGAAGACCAAGTAAGGTTAAAGCAAGTAGCAGAAATTTCTTGGCTTAAACTTTTACCTATTGCTGATATGGTTAAATACGGCTGGATAAAACAAGAAGTGTCTAAAAGTGTAAAATCTCTACTTGCTTACTTTGGTGTTGATTCAATCAATGAATGGCATTTGAAATATGAAGCTGAAATGGCTCAGGTTTCCTTTCGCACCTCAAATTCATTTAAACAACAGCCAGCTGCAGTTGCGGCATGGTTGAGGCAAGGCGAAATACAGAGTCAACCTATATCTTGTGAAGAATGGAATCCTGAATTGTTTAAGGAAACTTTATTTGAAATAAAAAAACTGACTAAAATAAAAGATCCGATTGATTTTTTGCCAAAACTTGCAAAACTCTGTGCTAAGTGTGGAGTCGCTATTGCAATAGCAAGAACGCCAAATGGTTGCCAGGCAAGTGGTGTCACGAAATTTTTAACAGCAGATCGAGCATTAATAATGTTAAGCTTAAGGTATTTAACAGACGACCATTTTTGGTTTACCTTCTTCCATGAAGCTGGTCACTTGGTGTTGCATGGCAAGCGAGCAGTATTTGTTGAAGAAGTAGGTAAAACGAGATTAATTAGCCAAGAAGAAGAAGAGGCAAATAATTTTGCTGGTGAAATGCTGATCCCAATGCACCTACGGCCCGAAATGATGAGATTAGCTGTAAGTAATAAAAGATCAATTATTGGTTTTGCTACCAAAGCAGGTGTTTCTGCAGGAATTGTAATCGGCCAGTTACAGCATTCAGGAAAGTTAGAATATCACCGAATGAATAGTTATAAGAGAAAATATTCATGGGAAAATATGCCTACAGATATTAACCCCTAAAATAGATATAGTCTGCAGGTGATTTTTGCCAGTTACATAAAGCATCCTCCAAAATTTGCATTCCAAACGGTAGCCCTAGATGTGCATCGAGTTGTGACAACTGATTTTCAAGCTGTGCATTGGTTAAATTCGCATTTGGATTTCCTGTAAAAAGCATTTTAGCTCCTGGTATGGGACCGGTTGCACCTGAAAAATAAACAGAGTCCGGTTCAATATCTAATATATTCAACTTGCCCATCATCGTTAGATGGTCAAAAGTTCCCATTCTTCCGAAACGATATATTCGGCTACATGATCTGTAAAATGCCTTAAACCGTGTTCTTGGCGTTGCATTGACCGGTTCGAGTTGGGCGAATTTTACCACATGGCTTAAATTTGGTCCCACCCATTCTACATAGCTATTGATAGCGCCGCCTGTTATCCGATATTTTAGGCTCTCGTACTTTCTATGGTTGCCAAAGATGCCATTTGCTTTAAGCACAACAAGATTTGCATCAATCCAATGACCAAATGCATTTGGAGTAAAACTTACCGTTGGCCAATCCCATAACTGTTGACCTAAACCACTATATACATCTTTAAGTAACCGCCATCCTGTTCGCTTATTTTTTCCAAAATGAGTAATTAAAAATACGAGCCACGAAGCTTCATCTACATTTCCATTTGACAAATGCCATGCTGCTGCAGATATAGGATTAAAGAAAGCCAAATTTGGATCTGCAGATGTTTGGTCATGCTGTTTAAGCCCGATTGTCTGAACATACTGGATTCGACGAATGCTATCTTCCAATTGATATAAAAAACAATTCTTCTGGGTAAGAGTGTTTATCCCATTTAGTGGGATTAGGTTTGAAAAGGCATCAAGTTGTGCCTCTAAGTTTGCTACAACTGCATTGTTTTTGGGTGCTCTCATAAATATTCACTCGTTTTTTTTGATATCCAATTCCTAATTTCCTGCTGCACTACTGAGGTGACTCCAAAACTGCTTTGTATGTTGTGGTTAAAACCTAATATAAGAATTTTTTTTTCCAAGTCTATCCCTCCAACTTTTGTTAAGTAGCCTTGATAGGAGTTGCCCTTTACATTGCTTGTATTTTCTCGCAATAAATCCCACGTTGGTTGATAGTTAACACTAAATTCGACATTAGAAATTTTTTGCAGATTATCAATGACAGTTTTACCATTTAAGATTAAAATCTTTATCGTAGAACTTTTTAAGACTAGCCCAAGCACATCGCCATACTTTTCTAGTAAGATTGATTTTTGACCTGTGGTTAGACCTCCCCATTTTTTAAAAGTAGCGTATGGAACAAGATCTAGATGACATGCTTCTCTGGATGGAAAGTAATAAGACATTGAGGTTCCAGAAATTAAATAATCCAGTCTCTTAAACCAACTATCATAAGGGTTTCTTATAAAATAATCGTAGCATTGATCCATTAACATTTTACATTGGTCATCTGAAATATAATCCCACCTTAAGAGTTTTAGCGAAGCTAAAGTTTGAAATCTTCTATTGTTGCTAGTTAACTCATTGTCTTTATTATCTACAAATTCTTTATTACTTGGATTAAGACCTAAGGTTGCTATTTTTGAAGTTTCTGGATTGCCAAATGAAATTATAGGTGAAGCCCATCCAATAATTTCCAGATCATCGATGGAAGGATCTGTGAGGCGTAAAATTAAATCATAGATTTTGGTTATCATATGCTAATTTTTGTCTTCGTTTTAATTTTCGACATAATGTAGACTTGATATAATGGGTTCATACTTTCCATTAGTTCTCTTATTTTATCATCTTGATTTTTTTTGATGTATAGGTTATAGATTAATAAAAGTTTTGCAAGGTTATCCCAATATTCATCAATTTCATTATTTGTTGATATTTCACCATTTATTCTAGCCTTGGATTCAAACTCTAACAGCCAAGATATAGCTGGCCATGGATCGCCTTTTGGCATGTCAGGCATAAATAAGTTAGTAGGTTGAAAACCCTCATTAAGATAAGTACTAACTTTTTTAATGTCAGTTTCGTAAAGATGTAGGCTTCCAACCGAATGGTGGTAAGTACCGAGCTCTACACCAAGTTTAACCGACATGATTTCCTGTAACATAGTAAAGGCAAACAGATCGTGTGGAAGTCCCATAAATGCATCATTAGACCTCATTGAGACATAAAGATTTAGCTTATTTTCTCTTATTAAAAACTGGAGTGTACAGGTACATGGGACCTCCTTGTGCTTTTCTTGTATATCCATAGCATCGAAAATCTGAATTACTGCTTTTCTTGTACTTGGATTTCCAGTCAATAATTTTGTAATATTCTCAAGTTGATTGAATTCAGCCCTCATGTTAAATAGCCTGGGGCCATAGGCACCATATATGGTTTTGCCATCATCACTTTCCTTCTCATATTTTTTTAAGTAGTGTTTTATAAACTCAAGCTCATTACTGCCTGAGAGATACCATAATAGCTCACCAATTGCACTAAAAGCTTTTGATTTAATTTCACTCCTACTGAGACGTGCCCTAGGATTCGTTAATTTAATTGATAGGCCAATGATTTCACTACTCGTCCCTCTTGTATTAACTACATTAAACGGTTGAGATAATAGGTCTTGAAAAACATCATGAAGAATGTCATCTAAGGTATCGTAAGAGTTAAGGGATAAATTTGCCATTTTGAGAGTTTGTTAATAGAGTTTATATAATTAAATATACTAAAATACCTGGTGACGACAATCTGTAGGTAATCGAGCTTTTGTTTTTTATTTCGCTAGTTATGCTCTGGCAGCCTGGTTTGATACAGCCTTATTGGATAATGGCCGAGACAACTTTATTAATGCTTTAATTTGGCCTGAATCTTGGCCAGCTTAGAAGATGTTCCATACCGGCATTTGTGGGACTATGGTGTAGGGGGTATATCTTTGGGCGTAAAGACATCTTGGCATGCAGTGTAAAAGATCAGCCGTGTATAATAGGTAGCATGGTCTTTCCATCGAAAGAGACTAAAGACGAATAACAATGGCGAGCAAAGAAAGTACCAATTGAAATCGGGCAGGTTTCCAGCCCCTATAAAGAGTTTAATTATGTGCTGACTGGCGAGAAAGTATAATGTCGGATAAGCGAAAAAGGAGAGAAGGAATGCAGTAGCTAGGTTCCGGCTGAAAATGCTGTAAAAGTAAAAGTCGGAAATTCTCTCTTTTATATGATCATTTACATTCTGGTCTTTGATGGCATTGGCGGCCCTGAAGAGCTTTTCGGACAAATCCTTATCATATCTACTACCGGTAGGTGTTTCATCTATGCAAGCGCAGAGTTTTTCACCGATTTCTTTATGCTTCGACATTCTGATGCCGAATATTTTACTTTTGGAAAAGTTATTGAGCAAGCGCTCGGATGGCTTTGTATTAATACTATAGTATAGCTTTTCAGAAAGACTGCCAAGCCAGTCAACAAAATAACCCGCCACATAGGTTATGGTGGTCAGCATAAGTAAGTAAACGGCAAGAAAGTCTTTATTAAAAGACATTTCTATAGCCGTGATAGGGAAAATGAAAAGGTAAAGACTGATGAGAAACATGCCACCAGGGACAAGCATTTTAATGATTTCTTGAATTCTGAATTCCATGCTATTTTTTTTGCTTTGGGTTTAAGCCTTTGTTATGTATGCGTTTTGCAACAGCACATGTATCAAAATCTGGCGGAGTAGGTTTTAGGTCGACACCTCCTTTTTCAATCATATCGCGTTGAAGATTATGTTCTACGTATTGGAATTCGCGGAGTTGGGTGATATTCAATTCTCCTACCAATACGGTGGAGTTGACGCCACCTTTGACTTGAATTAGATCTTTGGAATAAGATTTTGAGGGTTGAATTAGTCTTGAGTCTCCAAAATCTGAAGAATTGACCTGGATAAAAAAACAGTGTATATCCCGGACCCAAGAACCCGCAACATCGGAGAAATAATTGGTATCGGGGTTGTATTCTGAAGCGATAAGAAAATCAACCTTGGATTTAAAAATTCCTCGATGGTTGATGTTAGCCAGTTCAAAGCAATTGTAGACTGAAAAATATGTTTTTCGCCAATGAAAAAGGTCATACATTTTAGGATATTCTTTAATAGTTTCTCCGGGCACCAATAATCTGTTTCCACCCAGCAGGGCGGCCTCGGATGGTGAATAATGGTTTTTTAAGCGAATTTTAATTAAAGATGTAGTATAGTGATGTACTTTGAAAGGCAGTATAGTCACCATAAAATTAAAGGCGAAGTTATGGCCATTAATCCAATGCTCAAGTCCTGCAATTATACCCATATAGCGTTTATGACTTCGCTCAGCAAGTAAGCGTATCCAGGCATAGGGAATCGATACTTCGGGGAATACAATAAGGTCGGCGTCGTTTTTGTCAGCCATGTTCAATAACTGAAAAACCTCTTTTCGTCTGGCCTTGCTTAAATTTGGTTGCTTGCGGATGCTAGACTTGATATTCTTGCCGTTGACTTTCATGTTGGCAATGGCGACTTTTTTATTTACCTGGTCATTGTCAAAACCGGCATCTCTCTCTCCTTTCACTTCAATGTTAATATGCGTCGGTTTGCCATCGTAGTTGCCGGCTGGCTGTATATCAAAATAGGTTGATTTGAGCTCTTGTTTATTTCGCCTTATTTTTTTCCAATGGTAATTTACTTTATAATAATGATTAAATGCTATGTCAGGTATTCGGTTTATAATGTCTAGCGCTTGGGTTTGATCGGCCTTGTCAGGGGTAATGATTGGCAAACTATTTTTAAGTCGTTTGCGATTTAACGTGTTGACAACTAGGGCAATCTGAAAAATGTTTACTTCGTGGAATGGAACATAATTTGGAGCCAATAGGCCCAACCCTTTTTCCACTAGCTTGGGTTCATCCATATTAAGGAAATCGGGGTTAAAACTAAGCAAGCTTTGCTTGGTATAAAGAAACTTTGTGTAATTCAGGAATGGCAAGTTTACTAATGATTGCCGAAATAGGTTACTAATACGAATGGGCATGACATAGACTTCACGCAGGTACTTAAATTCATGTAGTTCCTGCTTAGTTGCAGCCACCTTTTTTAAGTTTGGATTTAGGGCAAGAGGAATGGCTATTGCAATCCGGAGCTGTTCTAGTAATTGCTCTTTGAGTTTGAGTGTTAATTCTTTTTCTTCTTCATCACTTTCAAGCGAAATATAACTTACACGGGCAATGGCAAGCTCGACGTTTCTTTTAAATTTAACCAGATTTTCACCTTGGCCACAAACGACAAAGTAAGTGGCTACCTTTTCCCAAAGAGAAAAAAAGCTGATGGCAATGCGTTCTTTGAAAAATGTGAGAATCTGCTGATCAGTCTTGTCATCATTTTCCTTGTTACCAAAGTTACGAGCAAATATTTTCTTTGCCAAAAATTTTGATGCGCCGTATTTATCCTCCGTAAAGTCCTGGATACTTCGAAATTTGTTTACAGAATCGTTGTATTGTAAGGAGAATGCACCTTTATCAAAATCTTCGCTTACTTCATCTTCATCGGGTAAAAACCTGAACTCGCTTCGCTGTTCTTCAAGTTTCATTTTAAAGATATTCAGTGCCGCTTTGGATTCGCGGTAATCAAAAAAATGCATCACCACTTTAGCAGACTGAATTTCCAGCCCAGGTTCACTTTTGAGTTTATATGTGAGGTTCTTGACGAGAATTTTATCAATGGTTTTTTCGTCAATGTGCTCGATGACGTATTCTTTTTTTTCACTAGGGTTATCTATGTAATCGCCTTTTTCGTTAAAAAAGCGATCATATTTTTTGGCGTTAGAGAACTCAAGTATTCCCCTCTTTACCAAATGCTGGTTGATAAAGGTATTTATAGTGGAGGTCACCTTGCGTTTAGTAGCACTCAGGTCAGAAAACACAAACATTAGATCATCCACGTAGCGGCCATAGAAAGCTGGATTCAGCTGCTCAATTAGCTGTTTGTCGATTAGGTTTAGGTAATAATTGCCAAGTAGCCCTGAGGAAATGAGTCCTATTGGAAGTGGGAGGCCACGGGTTTCACTTAGTTTTTTGGGATGATAGGATTCTAATCGATTAGCGTAAATTTTATGAATTTGGTGAAGCTGTCGGTTAAGAAACCCTGCGGCCTGTTTTCTTTTATAGATATGGTTTTTCTTTTGCTTCCAAACAGAATGCTTGTAATGATCATCGATCATGTCATTGGTGTCCCTATCTAGCTCTTCAAAGTCTAAGTCTACGCTGTGGAAGTAGTCTTTGATGTCCAGGCTTAGCATTGTCACATTACGTTTTTCATCCATTAATGCTTCAGCCTTCTCTATAGCTAAATCTCGCCATTTTTGATACTGGACGAAATATGGTTCGTATAGCTTTAAGTTCTCCCAAGGAAGGTCATTTTCTTCATTGATATCCAAGGTCATACGATAAGCGTAATTGTTTTCACCAACACTTTTTGATAGATACCGCCCGACCATCATTACCCAAATAGTACAAATAATATGTATCTCAACGTTAGCGTCAGCTAGAATATTGAGCCTTTCAACTTCGAAAATCTCGGTTTGGTCTTTATAGTTACTAATGATATCACTTTCAGACCTTTTAATCTTTTTTGGCAATATATAAGGATGGATATCTACTATTCCATTGCTAATAGCACGCAGCTGGTCATCTACAAGTGTTTTAAGCTTTTCCTTAAGTTCTTTCTTATTAAGCTTAGATAGATATTTACCTTCAAAAGCAGCAATCCTCTGGCGAGTAACTAAAGTTGTGTTGTCATAGTAGTAATAATGCTTAAGTTTTTTGTATGCGGTAAAAATGAGTTCTTTATTGAAATCGTAAAAATCCATAGCAACTGTTAGTTTAATATTGGAAAATAGATAAGCTTAAGAAGTTTAAAACCTACCCTCAAGGCAATTAATAAATAAAGGTTAGTGGTCTACTTATAAGATAGTGCTGTTGCCGCTAAAGAAATTCTTTTAGATGTATTGAGTATGGGAGCGTCATTGTTAAATTTTTTTTAAAGATATTGATTTTAAGGACTATTCAAAAAAAAAGGTTATTAAGCGCTGACCCGGCCAAATCAGCAAAATACTAATATGTTTTTTGTGCTCTCGTTAAAGCTAGCGCTCGATTCAATATTCGTACAGACTATCGGCTTTTAATCTATTCTAGTAGAAATATGAGGTTAGGCCATGCCAAATGTGTGTTATCTACCTATCGTAATGGTGCGGTAGATATAAAGTGTTAGACCTAAATTACAAACACAAAACTTGCGCATTAAATACAATTTTGGTCGGTAAGCTCCTGTGTGCTATTTTTCAAGCTGCGGATCTTTGATTAAAGTAATGAATGCGTTAATTTTTTTCTAGCGACTTCGTTAAGATTTCATAACCCCAGGCGATATCCTGTCAATTTTATATTAGCCAGGGAATAGTTATCTTGTGCCTTGAATGAACTCTAATGATGAACGACTGCCTGTAAACCTTTTAGTTGCCAGTTTTAACAATACTGCTGCGGCCTATAAATTCTATTGGTTTCTATCCATTTTAGAGGAAGTAGAGCAGAGAGAGTACCATATCCCCAAGCAAAGGTTATTTGCCGGGATGGTAGCTGCCAGCTGGTACACCATTAATTACTTTAAAATCAACTTTGGCAAGCAGGATCAGCTACACGAAAAGGTAAAAGAAATAGCAGCACTTGAGAACATCAGCATTGATGCGGATAGGGCGCATATTAAACATCGGATAAGCCAGAGTAATCTTCTGCTTACGCAAAAACTGTTGTGGCATTTTGATAAGCAGGTGCCCCATCGATTTTTAAGTCCGTGGTTTCCGGAGATAGCGGAGAAACGTAATAAAGTGCAATTAACTTCACAGCAATTTGAAAACGATTGTTTGTATGCGCTGGAGCAAACCCATATTATCATTAATCCGATCTGGATTGATTATCTCCGAACCAATGCGGGGGTTTTGAAAAGCTTTTGTTACTGGAAACTGAGTTTATATCTTCAGAAGCACAACCCTAATGTTCCCGATATCCCAAACAAACTGGTTAAACTTGCAAAAAGAAATGGCCTGGCTAAGCAGCGCAAAGTATGGGATGTGGTGATAGACGAGTTAGGTGGGGTAGATTGCATTTACACTAATACCAGGCTACAGAAAAATAGCTTTGCCGTAGAACATTTTATTCCTTATGCTTTTGTATCGCATGATTTATTCTGGAACCTGATTCCGGCCTGTCCGTCTTTCAACAGTACTAAATCGGATAAGCTGCCAAGGCTGGAAAAGTACTTCGATGCATTTTATGGGTTACAAAAAACGGCGATTGAAATTATTAAATATAAGCTGCCGAAAGATAAACTCCTGGAAGATTATTTAAGCATTTTCCCCGATTTGAGCAGTGTGCAGCAATTACCGGATGCCTATAAGCTGAAATTTAAAAGCACTATTGCGCCCTTGATTACAATTGCAAGTAATAACGGTTTTGAGTATATGCGGGAGATCATTATCTTGTAATTTGTGGAAAAGCATCGGAAACCTTATAATCAACAATGAGTTTACGCATGTGCCCTTTGTTACTGAAATGCTTACTTACATTGATAACCTTGTCGTGAAAATCGCCGTTGTAATGAAATAACCTGATCGCCTTGCAATTTTCGTGTTCAAAAATTTCTTTAAACATGGTTCGATCTGACAATCCACAAGAATGGCCCATTACAAGCACCTGATAGCAGCCACTATTTAAGAACTTTAGTAAATTGCGGTAGTTGGGTGTGTGTAGGTATTGGTAAGATTTGATATGCTCAAAAAGTTCATTATTTCGATTCTCTTCAAATTCCAGATACTGCTTGTCATGCTCATCGCCAAAACCAAAAATTATTGGATTATCCGTTTTATTCAACTGCCCGTGGATATAATTTATTTCTATATTTGAAAAATCTGTCCTTGTTGAGTTTAAAGCATTAAGATAGGGCTCTACGCTATCAGTATAATTGAAATTAAGGAAGTACAATTTATGGGTCATTTCTGGTTTTAATGTTTTATCATATCCCAATTCCAACCTAGCGTTTTCATAGCCCATTAATGGTTCAAAATCTTCAATATCAAATTTACTGCCCATCGCAGTTAAAAGCTTTGGTATGATATTTACTTTTTCTTGCTGCAAGGCTAAGTACTCCTCTAATTCTTTCTTGATGTAAGCGAAGTCGCTATTTAATTGCCTTACCTTTTTCATATCGAAATCATCCTTATACCTACAAAGCTTGAGCTGGTCGAAATATTCATTTTCAATATCCACCCAATTGCAATCTTGGCAATTAATTATTAAGCTTCTTAAAAAATCAGATTTAATATGAATACGGAAAGGGTAACCACGGTAATTAATCATCGGATGAAAATCGTCGTCACTTACCCTTATGGGTTCGGGTACATTATCTTCATCAATATTCAAAAGTGCTTTTATAGTTTGTTCTTCAAAATGATTAGCTATAAAATCCTTAACATCTTGTTTCGTTACTTTATACGTAAATGAACCTGACCTAATGGCAGAAAAGAAATCATTAAAAGAATTTAAATCTTTAAAGGTGATTTTTAACAATCTGTCTTCATGAATTTTTGGGGAATATCCTACGCAGCCAAGTGATTTTGTTAAGTGCCAGATTATAAAATCTTTATAGCTTGTTTTTAAACCATGAGCTAGATCATAACCGTTGCCAACTAATATTAATCTGTTCATAATAGTGAAAGTTTTTTGGTTGTATCAGATTTTTTTGCCCTTGCTTAAGGTGGCTAAAGGCTTTAAGGTATTTTTGGAGGGATGTGTTCAAGAGGGTTAAAATGTTTCTAAAGCTAATCAAAAAAGGTATATTTGTTCTACTTACACTGCCAGTTTCGGAGTGCTGAGTTTCGAAGCCCGATCCATCAAGATATGTACCGGGCTTTGCGGTTTAATACCTTCCGCTATTGTCTGATTTGATTAAACGGATGAAATTGAACGGCAAGGTTTGACTGCAATCAATCATTGAGTATGGATTTATTATTAACTATTTTTTCCAATAAAGGGTGAGCCTGATTCGCTGCGTTCCGGCAGAAAAAATCAGGTTCAGATCAGCATGGAGGTCATCAGTCTCCCAAAGCGTATTCTGATTAAGATATTTTTGTCCTTCATCATTCACTGTTTTTGGCTTTTCATCAGCCTGATCAGGTTTGCCAAATGATTTAATGAGCTGCTGTCTGATCCGTTCATATTCTTTGAAATAGATTTCCGATTTTCCCGCCTGTTCTTTGCGGCTCTCCAGCATATCTTTTAGGTCAGCATAACGCCCTGTTTCCCAGTCGTAAGAAACCAGGCGCAATAGCGAATCATTTGGCGTGTAAAAATATTCTGCATAAACCGGGAGCACACCAAGCGGCTTACGCTGTACAATAACGGGGTTAACAGTCTTATAAAGATCTGCAAGGGGATAGTATTCCTTGGAAAGCCAGACATTTTTTGAAAGAAATTTTGTATCTGGATCAAGTTTCTTTTCAAAATCGATCACCTCGGAAATTTTACGTTGTTTCGTCCAGATGCTTTCCTGAGAAAAGCCTGCCTGACTACAAAAGAGCAATGCGAGCGCTAAAAAGATTATTTTCATGTTGTGAAGTTACCATATTGTGCGGAAAAAACTTTCTGGTATGAAGTGTAAAGATTCAAGCCTTGAGGTATTAATATTTGGTTACTGTTTTTTAAGGTATTAATGAGCTCGCTGAAGGGCTCGGTTCTGCTTATTTGTTATCAAGAACAAAGAAGGAGGCCGCCGCCGATAAGGCGAGAGAAATGATTGAAATGATCCTTCGGCTACGCTCAGGATGACAAGCGACGAAGCTAAAAATTGGCTTAAAAGATCTCTCCGCTGCGGTCGAGATGACGGATTGGTATTTCTGTATATTGCTATGGCCGCTCTGCTTTCCGGCATAGGAGCTGATGGAAGGGGGAAAAACCTCTATCCGCCTATCGGCACCTTTCTCCTTAAAGAGAAAGGCTCGTAAAAGAATGTCATCTTCTCATTGCTATAGTCGCCCTGCTTCTTGGCATAGGGGATGATGGAAGTTTCAACGAGGATAGCCGACATCAGATGCACGTGTCCCGATTCATCGGGAAGCCTTGGTGTTATTAATAGTTTATATGTTTTTTTAAAGGTATTAATGACCTCGCTGAAAGGCTCGGTTTGGTTACCTTGTTATAAAGAAATAGGTAAGAGGCCCCGCCGATGAGGCGAAAGAGATCCTTCGACTACGCTCAGGATGACAACTGGCGAGATTAATACCTGGCTTAAAAGCTCTCTCCGCTACGGTTGAGATGACGGATTTGTTGAGGGGATTTGTTGGATGGGGTTGATTGGAAAGGTTTGGTGAATGGAAATGCGGCGTAAAAGAGGAGATTGCTTCGGCTCGCTCTAACCCAGCCTCGCCCGCCTACCGCAGGCAGGCAATGACGTCCTTAGGGTTAAAGGCTGACATTTTGGGTTTTTAGATTATAAATGGGATTGGAATTTGAGAAAGAAAAACTTATATGTTCTATATGCCTTATATGGTTAATTGAAATTTAAGTTGTCCTCGTGCTTTAAGATCCCCAGTCGAGCTGAGGATGACGGATTTGTTGAGGGGATTTGTTGGATGGGATTGATTGGAAAGGTTTGCTGAATGGAAATGCGGCGTAAAAGAGGAGATTGCTTCGGCTCGCTCTACCCCAGCCTCGCCCGCCTACCGCAGGCAGGCAATGACGTCCTTAGGGTTAAAGGCTGACATTGTGGGTCTTTAGATTATAAACTGGATTGGAATTTGAGAAAGAAAAACTTATATGTTCTATATGCCTATATGGTTAATTGAAATTTATGTCGTCCTTATCCTTTAAGATCCCCAGTCGAGCTGAGGATGACGGATTTGTTGAAGGGATTTTTGTGTAAACAAGAAGATTGTCGCAGTCAGCGGAAGGCGCTTCCTTCACCCGCCACCGCAGGCAGGCAATGACGGCCTTAGGGTTAAGGAATGACGTTGGGGGTGTTGAGGATGACAGATTGAATAAATTCTAAATGTTCTTGATGCCTTAATGGTTAATTAAGATCCTCACCTACACGAGGATGATTGAGTTGGTTTTGATGGAAGGAAAAAGAGAAACTTATATGTTCTATATGCCTTATATGGTTAATTGAAATTTATGTCGTCCTTGTGCTTTAAGATCCCCAGTCAAGCTGAGGATGACGGAATTGTTGAAGGGATTATTTGCGTAAACGAGAACATTGTCGCAGTCAGCGGAAGGCGCTCCCTTCACCCGCCTGCGATAGAGCTTATCTCTTTTGAAAAAATTCGTGTAAGCTTGCTAATCTAAATTTGCGTTTTGAACCAGGTTAGGTAATTCTCGATTTGAGATACCAGATAATAAGGGAGGTTCAATAGTTTATATTTCTTTCCGCCGGGGGTAACGGCGTCGGTAATGTGCAGCGAGCCTGCATAAAATCGGATGGCCATATTATGTGGGGACAGATCCATAAACATATGCAAAGATTTTAATTTACCTTCAGCTCCTGATTTCACTTCTACCGGAATTAGTTGCCCTTCAAAAGGTACAACATAGTCAACCTCCGCACTTGAAGTAGTTTTCTCCCGCACCCAAAAATGGAGTGCACTTAAGGATTTAAACTGTGTGGCTAGTAACTCCTGACCAACCAAGTGCTCAATCAAGGTCCCTTGATAAACTTTATTTAAATCATCAGTTCCTAAAACCTCTGTCTGTATACCAGCAAAATAATTAAGCATTCCACTATCCAGCACCTGAAGCCTTGGAGATTTCCGATAGTCTGGCAGCAAAGGCAATTTTACATCACTTGACGGGTAAATGAGCTCAATTAACAGCGCCTTTTCCAGCGTTCTTAATGCTTCTCCCATATCCCTGGACCGGTAGGGCGAATTTCCAAAACCTTCAAATTTAATACGCTGACCGGCCCGTCCAAATGATGCCCTTATCGCATGACCTATATGTAATGCCTGTGCATTTGTCCCTGCATATTTCTCAACATCGTCCATGTATGCCGTAATCAACGAATCGAAGATTGATGACAATTCCAGTAAATCTTTGTTTTTACTATACGCTGCAATAACTTCCGGCATTCCCCCTATAAGTGCATAGGTATGAAATAGCTGCATGAGTTTATCATGTGTAAAGGTTGGTGCGGGTACCTGTTGTAAATAATTTATCGCTTCCCGCTCATCCATAGCACTCAAAAATTCTGGAAAAGAAACAGGTCTTAAAACCATATATTCCACTCTACCAACCGGAAAGCTAATGTTTTTATCAAATAACGTTTCGAGCATACTACCCGCGGCTATTACCGCAATCCCTGGTTGGTCTTCATAAAAATAACGTAGAATGTTTAAGGCCTCAGGCACTTCCTGTATTTCATCGATAAACAAAAGTGTATCGTTTCTTTGGGTAAGTGATTGATTTTTAATAAAAAACAAAGACTGCACAAGTAATTCGATCGTTGTGAACTCTTCAAAAGGCTTTCTGTCCACAGCAAGCTCGAGATTGAGATAGATGTACTGCTTAAATTTTTTTGAAAATTGCTCAACAACAGTCGTCTTACCCACCTGTCTAGCGCCTCGTATCACCAATGGCTTACGATTTGATTTGATAAGCCATTTTTCTAACTCTGTAAATATTATCCTATCGAACATTTGACAAAAACTTTAATTCCAAAACTACTTATTGTTACAAAATTAGGGTTAAATAGTGAATATTTCGTCACAAAATTAGGGTTAATTAATCATTTTTCTATCACAGAATTAGGGTGAATTTTATTAGTAATTGTAATAGAATTAGGGTAAGTGTATGTATTGTTGTTACTGAAATGTTCGCGAAAGCCATTTATTAATTTTCTTGATATTTCGTAGCTGGTTGTGTTTAGATGATTTTTCTTGTGTTAAACGAATTCATTTCGCAAATTTAAGTGATAACATTTGAGCCCAATAACAGTCATTTTAGATCGTTAGTGAGTCGTAATTGTGTTTTGCAAGTAATTGTTAGTCAGTAGATTGTTTAAATAAAGCTTGTTTTGGTTTCGTCGAGACTATATAAGAGCGCAGTGAAATTTATTTCAACCGCTTTTTGTTTTAATTCCAATTTTGCTCATTTTGAATTACGCATTAACTATGCTCCACTTTTGATCCACTTATTCACAAGTGGGGCACCAGAAGACTAAATTTTCTAGCGCCTAAAAATCGGTTGAATAAACCAAAACCATTTACCTGAGGTAATGTTTAAAAGATGGATGAGATTTTTTATCCTCTTAAATATTAAACATGAATTCAGGAAATATAACTTATTTAAACCTCAGAGAATTAGCCCATGAGGATTACGTGATTACAGATGGACAGGCAGATATTACAGGTTGGCCGGTGGTTGATGAAAGCCAAACACCTGTCGGAAAAGTGCGGGATTTACTATTCGATCCGGAGCAAAATGCGGTTCGTTATATCATTGTTGACCTTAATGATCAACACACTGCAATAGAAGATAAAGCCATCTTGATCCCGATCGGGTTTGCCAACCTAGGCGAGGATAAAAAGGAGGTGGTGATCCCTGTTTTGCATGAAGATCAGTACAATGCCATGCCCCGCTACATCATAGGCGAGGTGACGAGAGACACCGAAATGCAAATCAGATCAGCCATTGGAAGTCCGGCGGCATTACGCATAGAAGAAGAAATTCATGAGCTTGATCCTGCAGATTTTTATGCACATCATCATTTCGATCGTGGTAATGTGATTTCAAGAAGGCAGGAAACTTCGCCATCTGGAGTAATTTATGATGCGGCCATTGAAAACCGCGAAGAAGAACGACACACCATTCATCAGTTGATAGAACATGCGGAGGAAAACAAAGTGGAGCACGACGAGCTGAAGCCCGCTGCTGTATCAGAACATGCAGATTTTACGGTAACCGCCGGGCAAGGGATTTACACCATTTCGCCACAGGAGAACGGTACTTACCGCATTTTTCAAGGTGAAAACAAAATTGGTGTAATCTATGCTGAACCGGGTCATGAAGGTACAAAGTGGCGTACGATGGATCACCTGGATGAAAACCTGGTAAGCAGTTTAGGTCAATCCATTGCGGCGCACAACGATTCAAATGCTGTTTAGTAGAAATAAATAGCGGGTAGCAAAGAGATCAGCCTTTGGTGATTTGCTAATTGAAAGAACTCATCAATCGTTATTGGTGAGTTCTTTGCGTTTCAGTGGATTTAAATCTTCAGTACGTACGGTCCGTAATCTCCCATTTACCTGATGGCCTGTCGATCAGCACAATTAGAAGGTTCGATCAATTTATAAATGCTTTAAGTATTCCAGGTATAACGCTACGCCTTTAGCAATATGGCTTTCATCAACCTGATGTTCCATTCCATAAAAAGCAAACGGTGGCTGATAATTAGCTTTTACATATTCAAAACTGAGTTCAAAGGGTCTAATCAATTCGCTTAGTGGATATTTATAGACGCCAGAAGAACTTAACTCACTTTCTTCTACACCTAATGATATCGCCAAAGCAATCTTTTTTCCTTTCATTCGGTATCCACTTTTGCTGCCATAGGCCCAGCCATGGGTGAGCACCTCATCCAGCCATTTCTTTAACAGCGCAGGGCAATTAAACCAATAATAGGGGAACTGAAATACAATCTGATCATACTGTTCAATCAGGCGTTGCTCTGCCAAAACATCTATTTTTCCATCTGGATAAGCCTGATGCAATTGGTGAATGGTATAACTTTCAGGGAATTTAGACAGTTCCTCAATCCATCTTTTGTTGATAACGGATTCTGCAATATTGGGATGAGTGACGATGATTAATGTTTTCATTTCTTTCGTTTTTTATGATGCTACAAAGTTATTGCCTAACCAGGTGTTTTGTATATTGCCTGCCAATTGTTAGGTACTATATAAAATGTAAGTAATGAGTGAGATCAAAGAAACATCAACCAACTTTGCCAATAAAATCGCCCTGGCGGATGAATGTCCGGAAGCCTACGCCTCGAATATCATCGGCGGCCAGTGGACTTTAGTGATTTGCTCCTGGTTGTTGAGTGGAAAAATGAGGTTCGGTGAACTTCGGAAGAAATTACCCAACATTACTGAACGAATGTTAACCTTACAACTTCGAAAGCTGGAGGAGCATAAGATCATCAGCAGAACAATTTATGCCGAGGTTCCGCCCCGTGTAGAATATGAACTTACTCCAATAGGTTATGCGCTAAAACCGGTGATCAAAGCCCTGGAAAGCTGGGGCGAAGAACATAGAGCATTGTTAAAAAATCAACAGTAGATCGGAATTTATGACTACGCTCAGGATGACAAGTTGCGAGATTGATACCTAGCTTAAAAGATCTCTCCGCTACGGTCGAGATGACGGTGACCTAAATAGGCGCTCGCTATGGCCGCTATGCTTCCCGGCATAGGAGATGATGGAAGGGGGAAAAACCTCTATCCGCCTATCGGCACCTTTCTCCTTAAAGAGAAAGGCTCGTAAAAGAATGTCATCTCCTCATTGCTATAATAACCCTGCTTCCTGGCATAGGAGATGATGGAAGAGGGAAAACGTTAAAGCTTATGCAGCAACGTTCAAACACCACCAGCCAAGGCATCGCGTATTCTGCGATTCTTCATCGCAGCTTGTGATGCCGTTATAAACGCTTTGACGAATGTACCCGACAGCAGATGCACGCGTCCCGATTCATCGGGAAGCCTTGATGTTATTAATAGTTTATATGTTTTTAAAGGTATCAATGAGCTCGCTGAAGAGCTCGGTTTGGATACCTTTTTATCAAGAAAAAGGTAAGAGGCCGCCGCCGATGAGGCGAAAGAGATTCTTCGACTACGCTCAGGATGACAAGTTGCGAGATTGATACCTAGCTTAAAAGATCTCTCCGCTACGGTCGAGGATAGATTTCCTTCAGATTAGTTTAAAGAAAACCTATATGTTCTATATGCCTATATGGTTAATTGCACCAGAGGAGTTTCTTTATTTGCTTTAAGATCCCCAGTCAAGCTGAGGATGACGGATTGGTTGCGGGAATTTGTTGGATGGGGTTGATTGGAAGGATTTGCTGAATGGAAATCCGGCGTAAACGAGGGGATTGCTTCGGCTCGCTCTAATCCAGCCTCGCCCGCCTACCATAGGCAGGCAATAACGTAAGGTATTTTGGAATACTTATATGTTCTCTATGCCTATATGGTTAATTAAACCTAAAGGAGTTTTAAATGAGTGAAGCAGATCGCTGTTTCAATATCTGAAGATAACGGTCGATTCGCCTTTTGTTTTGCTGTTGTAATAACGTTGGGTAGAGGTTCATAATCAGATTGACGAACAGCATCACTAGGGCAAGCCAATACAGCCCCTGATACAGTCTGAATAAGATGAAAGGCACCATAAATAAGAAGGCAAATAGGTGGTTAAGTTCTGCCTTCATCATTTCCTCCCTGTACGTTTCTAATTCGCTTGCCTTTATTTTTTTACTAAGGGATAGCTTCGGGTTAAAATATTTAAAAAAGCTATGCAGGATAATCCATTTAAAAGGTTGCATTCCGAGTGCCGTATTGAGCTTTTCGCTGCTAAGGAAGTTGAGGCTGGAGAGTCGTTGCTGATAAAAATTGGTTTTGGAAAGCAGTGCGGTGATGATCATGCCAACAATCCAGGAGATAAAGGCAATAGATAAGCTGAAAGTGAAATACCTGATCATATGGGAGAATCGTCGTTTTTAGTTGGATGAACAATCGAAAATAGTGAAAAATTTATGATTCTTTTTTTCTTGAAGCGAACTGCTGAGTTTTTACTATGGAGAGGGGGAAATTTAATTTGCTTTGAGATCCTTCGACTACGCTCAGGATGACAACGGACGAGATTGAGCTTAAAAGATCTCTCCGCTGCGGTCGAGATGACGGACTGGTGGAGGAGATGACGATGAGCAGAAAGATTCCTGTGGTGGTTTTCCTGCATTGCGGATGATGAATGGAGAAAGGCTATATTTACTATATACCTATATGGTTTAAAACTGGTTTGAATCGTCAAGGAGAAAAAGAAGAGGTCCTTCGACAAGCTCAGGATGACAACGGACGAGATTCAGCTTAAAAGATCTCTCCACTGCGGTCTAGATAACGGATTGGTTGGAGGAGATGAGGATGAGCAGAAAGATTCATGTGGTGGCTTCCTGCATTGCGGATGATGAATGGAGAAAGGCTATATGTACTATATACCTATATGGTTTAAAACTGGTTTGATGCCGTATAGGAGAAAAAGAGATCCTTCGACAAGCTCAGGATGACAACGGACGAGATTGAGCTTAAAAGATCTCTCCGCTGCGGTCGAGATGACGGATTTGTTGAGGGGATTTGTTGGATGGGATTGATTGGAAAGGTTTGCTGAATGGAAATGCGGCGTAAAAGAGGAGATTGTCGCAGTCAGCGGAAGGCACTTCCTTCACCCGCCTACCGCAGGCAGGCAATGACGTCCTTAGGGTTAAAGGCTGACGTTGTGGGTTTTTAGATTATAAACTGGATTGGAATTTGAGAAAGAAAAACTTATATGTTCTATATGCCTTATATGGTTAATTGAAATTTAAGTTGTGCTCGTGCTTTAAGATCCCCAGTCAAGCTGAGGATGACGGATGTGTTGAGTGTGTTTAGGCTTTCAAGTGTTTAAAGGATATCAGGTTAGACTTTATTTGTCCTGGCCGGACAGGCTTTTTGCTTTTTGATGTCAAAAAGCAACAAAAAACACCGGCTTAAAATTCTTGTATTCAAGTTTCTGCTTAGGCCTTGACGGTGCATCCCCAAGAATTTGTCCCAATGGGATTCCTTTGGAATCAGGCCGGATTGAAGGTTAACGGAGATGTTCTGCGTTGGCCTTATTAGGAGGCAAAGCAAAGTCGAATTGCAGGCGGTTGCGTTTTTCTGAATCAAAAATATAGAAGACAAAATTCTAGTTTAGTCCTTTTGCTTAAAGATCCCCAGTCGAGTTAAGGATGAGGGATTGGTTGAATGTTTTAGGGACAGAAGACGAAATTTCTAGTACCTACAAATCGGTTGAATAAACCAAAACCATTTACCTGAGGTAATGTTTAAAAGATGGATGAGATTTTTTATCCTCTTAAATATTAAACATGAATTCAGGAAATATAACTTATTTAAACCTCAGAGAATTAGCCCATGAGGATTACGTGATTACAGATGGACAGGCAGATATTACAGGTTGGCCGGTGGTTGATGAAAGCCAAACACCTGTAGGAAAAGTGCGGGATTTACTGTTTGATCCGGAGCAAAATGCGGTTCGTTATATCATTGTTGACCTTAATGATCAACACACTGCAATAGAAGACAAAGCCATCCTGATCCCGATTGGGTTTGCCAACTTAGGCGAGGATAAAAAGGAGGTGGTGATCCCTGTTTTGCATGAAGATCAGTACAATGCCATGCCCCGCTACATCATAGGCGAGGTGACGAGAGACACCGAAATGCAAATCAGATCAGCCATTGGAAGTCCGGCGGCATTACGCATAGAAGAAGAAATTCACGAGCTTGATCCTGCAGATTTTTATGCGCATCATCATTTCGATCGTGGTAATGTGATCTCGAGAAGGCAGGAAACTTCACCTTCTGGAGTAATTTCTGATGCGGCCATTGAAAACCGCGAAGAAGAACGACACACCATTCATCAGTTGGTAGAGCATGCGGAGGAAAATAAGGTGGAGCACGACGAGGTGAAGCCCGCTGCTGTATCAGAACATTCAGATTTTACGGTAACCGCAGGGCAGGGAATTTACACCATTTCGCCACAGGAGAACGGTACTTACCGCATTTTTCAAGGTGAAAACAAAATTGGCGTAATCTATGCTGAACCGGGTCATGAAGGTACAAAGTGGCGTACGATGGATCACCTGGATGAAAACCTGGTAAGCAGTTTAGGTCAATCCATTGCGGCACACAACCATTCAAATACTAGTCAGTAAAAATAATACTGGTTAGCAACGAGATCAGCCTTTGGTGATTTGCTAATTGAAAGAACTCATCAATCGTTATTGGTGAGTTCTTTGCATTTCAGTGGATTTAACTTAAGGTCATTGAATGATCCTCGAGTTACGTCTACGCCTGTCGATCAATAACATTAAAGGGTTTGACCAGCCGATAAATGCTTTAGGTATTCCAGGTATAACGATACGCCTTTATCGATATGGCTTTCATCAACCTGATGTTCCATTCCATAAAAAGCAAACGGTGGCTGATAATCAGCTTTTACATATTCGAAACTGAGTTCAAAGGGTCTAATCAGTTCGCTTAGCGGATATTTATAGATGCCGGAAGAACTTAACTCACTTTCTTCTACGCCTAATGATATCGCCAAAGCAATCTTTTTTCCTTTCATTCGGTATCCACTTTTGCTCCCATAGGCCCAGCCATGGGTGAGCACCTCATCAAGCCATTTCTTTAACAGCGCCGGGCAATTAAACCAATAATAGGGGAACTGAAATACAATCTGATCATATTGTTCAACCAGGCGTTGCTCTGCCAAAACATCTATTTTTCCATCTGGATAAGCCTGATGCAATTGGTGAATGGTATAACTTTCAGGGAATTTAGACAGTTCCTCAATCCATCGTTTGTTGATGACGGATTCTGCAATATTGGGATGAGTGACGATGACTAATGTTTTCATTTCTTTCATTTTTTATGATGCTACAAAGTTATTGCCTAACCAAGTGTTTTGTATATTGCCTGCCAATTGTTAGGTACTATATAAAATGTAAGTAATGAGTGAGATCAAAGAAACATCAACCAACTTTGCCAATAAAATCGCCCTGGCGGATGAATGTCCGGAAGCCTACGCCTCGAATATCATCGGCGGCCAGTGGACTTTAGTGATTTGCTCCTGGTTGTTGAGTGGAAAAATGAGGTTCGGCGAACTTCGGAAGAAATTACCCAACATTACTGAACGGATGTTAACCTTACAACTTCGAAAGCTGGAGGAGCATAAGATCATCAGCAGAACAATTTATGCCGAGGTTCCGCCCCGTGTAGAATATGAACTCACTCCAATTGGTTATGCGCTAAAAGCGGTGATCAAAGCCCTGGAAAGTTGGGGCGAGGAACATAGAGCATTGTTAAAAAATCAACCGTAGATCGGAATTTATGACTACGCTCAGGACGACAATTTGCGAGATTGATACCTAGCTTAAAAGATCTCTCCGCTACGGTCAAGATGACGGTGACCTAAATAGGCGCTCGCTATGGCCGCTATGCTCTCCGGCATAGGAGCTGATGGAAGGGAAAAAACCTCTATCCGCCTATCGACACCTTTCTCCTTAAAGAGAAAGGCTCGTAAAAGAATGTGATCTCCTCATTGCTATAATAACCCTGCTTCCCGGCATAGGAGATGATGGAAGAGCCTGTCCCGATTTACCATCGGGAGGAAAAACGTTAAAGCTTATGCAGCAACGTTCAAACACCACCAGCCAAGGCATCGCGTATTCTGCGATTTTTCATCGCAGCTTGTGATGCCGCCGTAAACGCTTTGACGAATTTACCCGACAGCAGATCCAAGCCTTGATTGTTTGCTTCTTTGTTATCAAGAACAAAGAAGAAGGCCGCCGCCGATGAGGCGAAAGAGATCCTTCGACAAGCTCAGGATGACAAGTTGCGAGATTGATACCTAGCTTAAAAGATCTCTCCGCTACGGTCGAGGATAGATTTACTTCAGATTAGTTTAAAGAAAACCTATATGTTCTATATGCCTATATGGTTAATTGCACCAGAGGAGTTTCTTTATTTGCTTTAAGATCCCCAGTCAAGCTGAGGATGACGGATTTGTTGAGTGTATTTAGGCTTTCAAGTGTATAAAGGATATCAGGTTAGACTTTATTGTCCTGGCCGGACAGGCTTTTTGCTTTTTGATGTCAAAAAGCAACAAAAAACACCGGCTTAAAATTCTTGTATTCAAGTTTCTGCTTAGGCCTTGACTGTGCATCCCCAAGAATTTGTCAGGCCGGATTGAAGGTTAACGGAGATGTTCTGCGTTGGCCTTATTAGGTGGCAAAGCAAAGTCGCATTGCAGGCGGTTGCGTTTTTCTGAATCAAAAATATAGAAGACAAAATTCTAGTATAGTCCTTGCTTTAGGATTCCCCAGTCAAGCTGAGGGTGACGGATTTGTTGAAGGAATTTTTGCATAAACGAGCAGATAGTCGCAGTCAGCGGAAGGCACTTCCTTCACCCGCCTACCGCAGGCAGGCAATAACGGCTCCAGGGTTATGGCTGACGTTGTGGGTTTTGGCAATTATGGAATAGGTTAGACTTTGGAGAGAAAAACCTATATGTTCTATATGCCTATATGGTTAATTGCACCAGAGGAGTTTCTTTATGTGCTTTAAGATCCCCAGTCAAGCTGAGGATGACGGATTGGTTGGGGGGATTTTTGCGTAAGCAAGAAGATTGTCGTAGTCAGCGGAAGGCGCTTCCTTCACCCGCCTACCGCAGGCAGGCAATAACGGCTCTAGGGTTGTAGCTGACGTTATGGGTTTTGGCAATTATGGGATAGGCTGGACTTTGGAGAGAAAAACCTATATGTTCTATATGCCTATATGGTTATTGAACCCAAAGGAGTTTCTTTATGAGCTTTAAGATCCCCAGTCAAGCTGAGGATGACGGATTTATTGAGGGAATTTGTTGAATGAGGTTGATTGGAAGGATTTGCTGAATGGAAATGCGGCGTAAACGAGGGGATTGCTTCGGCTCGCTCTAACCCAGCCTCTCCCGCCTACCGCAGGCAGGCAATGATGTAGGTATTTTGGAATACTTATATGTTCTATATGCCTATATGGTTAATTAAACCTAAAAGGAGTTTTAAACGGGTGAAGCAGATCGCTGTTTCAATACCTGAAGATAACGGTCGATTCGCCTTTTGTTTTGCTGTTGTAGTAACGTTGGGTAGAAGTTCATGATCAGGTTGACGAGCAGCATCACTAGGGCAAATCAATACAGCCCCTGATACAGTCTGAATAAGATGAAAGGCACCATAAACAAAAAAGCAAATAGGTGGTTAAGTTCTGCCTTCATCATCTCCACCCTGTACGTTCCTAATTCGCTTGCCTTTATTTTCTTACTAAGGGATAGCTTTGGATTAAAATATTTAAAAAAGCTATGCAGGATAATCCATTTAAAAGGTTGGATTCCGAGTACTGTATTGAGCTTTTCGTTGCTAATGAAGTTGAGGCTGGAGAGTCGTTGCTGATAAAAATTGGTTTTGGAAAGCAGTGCGGTAATGATCATGCCAACAATCCAGGAGATAAAGGCAATAGATAAGCTGAAAGTGAAATACCTGATCATATGGGAGAATCGTCGTTTTTAGTTGGATGAACAATCGAAAATAGTGAAAAATTTATGATTCTTTTTTCTTGAAGCGAACTGCTGAGTTTTTACTATGGAGAGGGGGAAATTTAATTTGCTTTAAGATCCCCGCCTACGCGAGGATGACGGACTGGTTGGAGGAGATGAGGATGCTCTAAAATAATCGCTCGCTATGGCCGCCCTGCTCTCCGGCATAGGAGCTGATGGAAGGAGAAAACGTTAAAGCTTTAGCAGCAACGTTCAAAAACCACAAACCAAGGCAACGCGTATTCTGCGATTCTTCATCGCAGCTTGTGATGCCGAAATAAGAGCTTTGACGAATTTACCCGACATCAGGTCCAAGCCTTGATGTTTTGTTTCTTTTGTATCAAGACAAAAGAAAGAGGCCGCCGCCGATGAGGCGAAAGAGAAAATTCATGGTAATAATAAAACCTGTTTAGTGTTTTAAGATCCCCGCCTACGCGAGGATGACGGATTGGTTGGTGGAGATGAGGATGAGCAGAAAGATTCATGTGGTGGTTTTTCCTGTGGTGGCTTCCTGCATTGCGGATGATGAATGGAGAAAGGCTATATGTACTATATACCTATATGGTTTAAAAATGGTTTGAATCAAGGAGAAAAAGAGGTCCTTCGACTACGCTCAGGATGACAACGGACGAGATTGAGCTTAAAAGATCTCTCCGCTGTGGTCGAGATGACGGATTGGTTGGAAGGGGATGACGGATTGATATTTTTGCAAAATGCTATAGCCATCATGCTCTCCGGCATAGGAGCTGATGGAAGGAGAAAACGTTAAAGCTTTAGCAGCAACGTTCAAAAACCACAAACCAAGGCAACGCGTATTCTGCGATTCTTCATCGCAGCTTGTGATGCCGAAATAAGAGCTTTGACGAATTTACCCGACATCAGGTCCAAGCCTTGATGTTTTGTTTCTTTTGTATCAAGACAAAAGAAAGAGGCCGCCGCCGATGAGGCGAAAGGAATGATTGAAAGAGATCCTTCGACTAGGCTCAGGATGACAAGCGATAAGACTAAAACTTGGCTTAAAAGATCTCTCCGCGGCGGTCGAGATGACGGACTGGTTGATGAGGATGACGGATTGATGTTTTTGCAAAATGCTATAGCCATCATGCTATCCGGCCTAGCATATGATGGAAGGAAAGCCTGTTGAAACTTGTGCACTAACGTTAAATACTACTTACAAGGCAACGCGTTCTGTTCCGACCCTTCGTCGGAATACTTGCGTTGCCGCGATGGAAGTTTCGACGAGGATAGCCGACATCAGATGCAAGCCTTGATGTTTTGTTTCTTTTGTATCAAGACAAAAGAAAGAGGCCGCCGCCGATGAGGCGAAAGAGAAAATTCATGGTAATAATAGAACCTGTTTAGTGTTTTAAGATCCCCGCCTACGCGAGGATGACGGATTTGCTGGAGGGGGATTTGGTTTTGAGAGATCTCTCCGCTGCGGTCTAGATCACGAGTTGCGAGTGATATGCTCATCATTGAAAGTTTTAATCGATATACCAACTCCTTTTCGTCGACAAATTACAGGCGTTGGTCTGATAGTTACTTAAGCTGGTATAATACACCATTTTTCCCTGCAACGTTTTTGGGGTGATGGCGTCTTATTATCAGAAAACATTAAGAAACTTAAAATATAAAGTCATGAAAAATTTAACAAAAACATTATTCGCAGTAGCATTAACAGCAGTAGTATTTACTTCATCAGCAATGAGCAGCTTCGCTATAGCGCCAATCAAAAAAGAAACAAAAGTAAACGCAGTTCCTACATTCAAAAGAATTTGGGTAAGTGGAAATGTGAAAATTAACTTAACACAGGGAAGCAGCACGAGCATTTTAGGCGGCGATGGTTACGATGCAACTAAAACGTCGGTAATGAGTGATGGCAGAACACTTTTCATCAACTCTTTAGAAAACAGTCAGGTAACTTTAAACATTACCGTTAAAGATTTGGAAAGAATCGAAGCCTACGGACAATCGGTAGTGCTAAGCACCAATAACCTTGACGTTAAAAACCTCCAGTTATTTTTAAATCAAAGCGCCACGGTAAAAATCAAAGCCACTGCCGGAAGTTTATACACCGTTGTTAAAGAAGACGCAGTACTAAAATTAAATGGTACAGCAGATCAAAGCACGATGGTTGCCAGTAATAATAAAAACGTTAACATTGATAAATTTGCCAGCAAACAATCTGCTTCATACACTTCAGAAGCGATTATGAACGCCGCACAAAACGCAATGGTTTTAGCAAAATAAGCGCTAATTATTTATAGGTAAGCAGCTGTCTGGAAATGGGTAGCTGTTTTTTTATGACCTTATTTTTTTGACTTAGATTAGTGGTGAAAATTTAATAGATGAAAACTATACTTTTAGATTTATAAATAGATTCTAATAATATAAATTTTTTTCTGATTTTTTGTTACCGGTGATGAATCGAAAATCTCCTTTGTTTTGCATACGTTTTTCGGGGTTTTGCAAACATTGATACCAGAACGTAAGCCTAATTTTGGTTATTCAAAAACATCAAAAAATGGAAATTAAAAAGATTAAATTAGGTAATCAAGGTTTAGTTGTACCTCAGATTGGTTTGGGCTGTATGGGGATGACGGGTTTTGAAGATGCCAATATGTATGGAGCCGCAGATGAAACTGAAGCGATTGCTACCATTCACAAGTCGCTTGAAATGGGTGGCAATTTTCTAGATACTGCAGATTTGTACGGTCCTTTAAAGAATGAGCAACTTATTGCGAAAGCAATGGGAGCAGATCGGAATAAGTACATTATAGCCACTAAATTCGGCTGGGAAATTAATGAAGACAATAAAGTTACGTGGGCTATTAACGGGAAAAAGGAATATGTGAAGATGGCGGTAGAACGATCACTTAAAAACCTAAAAACCGATTATATCGATCTATACTATATGCATCGGTTGGATAAAAATACACCAATCGAAGAAACTGTTGGTGCCATGAGTGAACTGGTTAAAGAAGGCAAGATAGGTTATATCGGTTTATCAGAGGTATCTTCCGAAACGGTAAAAAGAGCACATGCTGTACATCCGGTTACTGCCGTTCAAAGCGAATATTCTTTATTTGAGCGAACAGTAGAAGAGCGGGGCATACTTCAAACGTTAACAGAATTGGGAATCAGTTTCGTAGCATATTCACCACTTGGTCGTGGCTTTTTATCGGGTGATATTAAAAAAATGAGCGATTTACCGGAAAATGATTTCCGAAGGGCAATTCCACGCTTTCAGGAAGCTCACTTCCATAAAAATATCGAGTTGGTAGAAGCCATTGAAGCCTTAGCTAAAGACAAAAATGTAAGTGCTTCTCAATTGGCCATTGCCTGGATTATTAATAAAGGAATTGTTCCTATTCCCGGGACTAAAAGAAGAAAGTATTTGGAACAAAATATGGCTGCGGCGAGTATAGAATTAACACCTGCCGATGTAGCTACATTAGAAAATATAGTGCCTCTTGGTACGGATACTGGCAAAGCCTACGACGAATTTAGTATGAGCTTGCTCGATTAATTTCACGGCTGCACCGTGATGCAGCCGTAATTCTTTACTCTTTTATTTGTAAATTACAACCATGAACGCCATAAATTCGATTTCACAATTTCACCGGTTATTATCGCTCCCGGAACCGTTACACCCTTTAGTTAGCGTAATTAATCTCGATCAGGCGATTTTTTTAGAGGATGAAATCTGGAAAGGTTTTATCAATCGTTTTTATTGCGTGGCTTTGAAAAGAGGTGCTACCGGCAAAATAAGGTATGGGCAACAGCATTATGATTACGATAAAGGCGTGCTCAGTTTTACTGCTCCAAACCAAGTTCAGTATCTCGATTTGAATCAAATGGAATGCGGTTCGGGTTATTTGCTCATCTTCCACCCTGATTTTTTACTTCGCCATAGCCTGGCAAACACTATTCACCAATATGGCTTTTTTTCCTATGCGGTAAATGAGGCACTTCATTTATCAGCAGAAGAAGAGGATAACCTAATCGCGATTTTAAACAAAATAAATAAAGAATGTGTGCATATTGATAAGCACACCCAGGAAATTATTCTCTCACAAATAGAGCTGCTTCTTAATTATTCAAACCGCTTTTACGAGCGGCAGTTTATTACCAGGAAAAATAACAGCCATGAATTGCTAACCAAATTCGAAAGGTTACTGGAAGATTATTTTGTGAAAAACCAGAACAACGGTTTATTAACGGTACAATATGTGGCGGGGCAAATGAACCTTTCGCCCAATTATTTAAGCGATTTATTGCGGGTGCATACCGGGCAAAATACACAACAACACATCCATGAAAAGTTAATTGAGAAAGCCAAAGAGAAACTTTCTACCACAAATTTATCGGTGAGTGAAATTGCTTACGATTTGGGTTTTGAGCATGCTCAGTCGTTTAGCACCTTATTCAAAAAGAAAACCAATTTTTCTCCACTTGCTTTTAGGCAAGAATTCAACTAACCGAAATTTAGTTGACTTCGATCTTTGCGGTAATTTCACTAAGCATTTTTTCGCTGAAATTATGATGGCCTGCCAGCCATTTGCTTACTTCTGCCACCTGCGTATCTACCAGTTGGGCAAAAGTTTCTGCATCTATTCCTTTTTCTTTTAAAACCTCGCCTACCTTTCTGGCTGTGTTTTGGTTGATGCTGGTTAATTTTTCAATTGCCGGGTTTCCGTTTTCCTGTATCCAATTAGATACCATATCTTCTTTTTCGGTATTCATGCCTTAACGTATCCTATTTTAATGTGGCGGCAAAGATATTGATTAGAAATTTAGGTGCAAAAAAATTGCACCAGGCTTTGGAGTGCCCGCATTCATTATTTTTCAGGATCAAAACCTTTTAAGCACACCGCTGTTTTATTTGCCGATACCTAACCAAATCGTAAACCCGTTTAGCTGATCAGTTTCAATTAAAAACGATTACGTTAATTTGAGTAGGGGCAATACAAAACCAATCATCTTGCAAACACAACATAACCCTATGGAGAAGAAAAAGTCTTTCTTTCCTAAACTGATGCTTATCCTTTCTCTGGCAGTATTGCTTGGGGTAGAGGGCTATTTCGGTTTTAGATTGCATCAGCTTTCCGATCAGCAGGAGCGTATTAAGGAAGATTATTCCAACATCAATAACATCACCTATGGATTATTTTCTGTGCAAAAATGGAAAGATAATGTATCCAGAATTGTGCATCATCAGGTACGAAACCTTAAAATGACCAAAAAGCAAAAACGCGTTTTGCAACAGGAAGTAGAAAAGGTAATACTTGCTTTAATTGATAAGGCGGAGGCGCTGGTTAATAAACCTAAAAAAACCATTAGCGGTAAAATTCAAAAATTTGCCATCAAGAACTTTGTTAATTCTGATAGCATAAGGGCACAGGTACCCACTTTCGCCAGAAAAATTATTGCCGAGGTTGATGATCCAAAAAATAAAAAAGAGTTGAGTAAAATGGCTATTGGAGAATTTAATGAGCTGGCCACCGAAGAAATGAAAGACAGTGTTTTTGTAGCCAAACAAGCCGAACTAAAAAGATTGTTTGCAGGTTATAAAGTAAACAACACCGATGAGCTGAACAGCAAATTAAGGGCTTCGCTATCTAAAATACGGACGCAAACTTATCAATATTCTTATGGAATGCTGGCTTGTGTAGCCGTGGTTTTGGCTTTTTGGTGGGGTTTAAGAAAGCGCCGCGATTTACACGTTACCCTTTTTGTGATGTCGCTCCTTTTTGCATTTATGTTGCTTGCCGTTGGCTTAACTGCCTCTATGATTGAAGTAGATGCCCGTATTCGCTCTATAGATTTTGTGTTGCTTGGCGAACATATTGTATTTGAAGATCAGGTACTGTTTTTCCAAAGTAAGAGTATTATGGATGTGGTGAGGGTTTTGCTTGGTCAGGAAGGGATTGATTCTATCCTGGTAGGGGTGCTGATTCTCGCTTTTAGCATTTTGTTTCCGGTAGTTAAGCTTACTTCCACCGGCATTCATTTGCTCGGTAACAAAAAACTGGCGGAGAATGGAATTGTGAAATACTTCGCCTTCCAATCGGGCAAATGGAGTATGGCTGATGTTATTGTAATTGCGATTCTGATGGCTTACATCGGTTTGAACGGATTGTTAGAAGGGCAGCTCCAGGCACTGAATATTAAAAATGATTCGCTCACCATCCTCACTACCAACAACACGGCGTTGCAACCGGGTTATATCATATTCATCAGTTTTGTGCTTTATGGATTGATTTTATCCACCATACTTAAGTTTATTACTCCACACGATGCGCATTAACCGGTTTTAATTATGATGGCGACAAACTCTTCCACTCCCGATACTCCACGCAAAAAGAGCAAGGCAGCTCCCTTTGTGCTCATTGCCGTATTAAGCATCCTTTTGCTTGGCGCAGCCTACGCGGGTTTTCGTTTTTATCAGCTTGCTGTTGAGCAAAAAAGCATTAAAGAAGATTATAGTTTATCTAACAACATCACCTTTGGTATTTTTTCTGTAGACCGCTGGGGCGATAAAATTTCTGCCGTTGCCGACCGTAGGGTGAAGGGTTTCAAACTCACGGGTGAGCAAAAACTAGAAATGCGGAAACAGGTAGAAAAAGAACTTCATGGGCTCATTAATCAGGCTGTTGCCGAAATTACCAAACCGCAGAAAGGCCTTGGTGGCAAGCTTAAAAAGCTGGCTTTTAATACATTTGTTGATCAGGATGAACTGCATGCTCAGGTACCTTCTTTTGCCAAAACCATTGTAGTGAAAATTACAAGTCCGGGGAGTTTAAAAAAAATTAAAGGCATTGCAACCAGTAAGGTAGATGAGTTGGAGGCGCAAACCTATGATCATAGCGATACCACCATTACTACCGTAGAACGTAACATTTACAAGAAATACCATGCCGCGAATGCTACCGCATTTGATAAAATTATTGAGACCAAATTGGCCTATATTAAAAAGATGACCATGACTTTTGGCTCGATTATGCTTGGCTGCATTTCCATTGCATTTTTAATGTGGTTATTTTTACGCAAACAGGTTCAGTTGCATGCCCCGTTATTTGTCATGTCGTTATTGTTTGCCCTGGTATTGCTTACCGTAGGGATTATCTCGCCAATTATTGAAGTGGATGCCCGAATTAAAACCCTCGAATTCGCTTTGCTGGGTGATAAAATTGCCTTCACCAATCAGGTGTTATTTTTCCAGAGCAAAAGTATTCTCGGCATTATAGGTACTTTGATCGAGCAGCCTAAACTCGATTCCGTATTGGTGGGTGTATTGTTATTGCTTTTTGTAGTGATTTTGCCTTTATTGAGGATTATAGCGAGAGGTTTACATGTAGCCTGTGCTCACCTCTTCGGAAGTAAAAAGGCTTTGCGGTTTTTAGCCTTCGATTTGGGTAAATGGGATATGGCTGATGTAATGGTGGTTGGTATTGCGATGACTTATATCGGCCTGAATGGCATTTTGAAAAGCCAGCTTTCTGGTTTGAATATAGAGAATGAAACCTTGAAAACGGTTACTTCCAATAATTCGGCTTTGCAGCTGGGCTTTTTCGTTTTTGTTGCCTACGTTATTTTTGCCAAGATCCTTTCTTACATCCTTAAAAAGATGGATGAACGCAATGGCGAATGTTAATGTTTAGCCAAAGCCTGTTTGCTATGGCAACAGGCTTTGGTATTAAATATTAGCTCCCTGATTTGCTTCCCCCTGATTTCACATCATCGTTACTGATGCTCCGCTGATTCTTTTTAATGGCGTCTTTGAGTTTACCAAATTTCCAGTTTAAACTTACATTGAAAGAGCGGTTATAATTTTGTCCGCGGTATCGCTGCGAAAAATTTGGCCCTTCTGTTAAGGTTTCATAGTAGCGGTATTTCATAAACGGATTGTTAACACCCGCCGAAATGGTCAACTTATCTTTCACCAGTTCTTTGCTTCCGCTGAACGACATGTAATAATATTGCCCGGATCTGCCCTGCAATAAAACATCGGCAGAGCTGTAGTTAAAACTTGCATTTGCCCGCCAATCTTTTTCAAATTTGTAGCCTGTATTGAGGTAGATACTGCCCGATAAACCTTCATTTTTGGTTGCTAAGCCATTAATTGTTCCTTCCAGCCAGGCGTAACCAGCGTTACCACTCACCGAAAGATTCCACTTTTTGGTAAGCGGATAATTGATGTTGATATTGGCTGTCAGGTTTTTATTACGCCCTACGTTTGCAAAGGTACTGCGGGTAATTTTATCTGCATCGTTGTAAATTGAAATGTTCTGAATGGTGTTGTTGGCAAAATTATAGCCCACCCCGGCGTTGATAGAACCTTTTTTGAAGCGGCTGTACGTAAGATCAAAATTATTGCTCAAAACGGCTTCCAGATCCGGGTTTCCGCTATATTCGAAGTTTGGCACCGAACGATCGACGAATGGATTTAAATTATCTATTCCCGGGCGTTCAATTCTTTGCGTGAAACCAAAGTTTAAACTGCTTTGATTTTTAAACTTGCGGTTAACTGAAAACGAAGGGATAATGTTAAAATAATCGGTATTTACATTTGAGGCATTGCTGATGAAATCGGCTTTTACAAATGTTTCTTCTATCCTTACCCCAGCTTTGAAACCCCAGTTGGTTAAGTTATAAGCGTAAGAGTTGTAGGCGCCGATCACATCCTGGTTGTTGTTAAAAATGTTTGTCCGGGCCGGATCAATCTGATAATCGCCACCGCTCACCTGCCTTTTGAATTCAAAATTACTGTTGTTATCTCTGAGGATCCCTTTCAAACCAGCTTCAATATTCAGTTTTTTTACGGGATGGACATAATCGAGCTGTATGGTCTGCTCCTTTGAGCGGCTTTCGTTTTCCTGAATATAATTGGGATCGTTAAAATTCTGGCGGTTGATGAAATTCAACTCGTTTCTTTGCGGATTAGTTCCGTTGCTGTATTTATAAGAAAAGGTAAGCAAACGTTCTTTGTTACTTTTAAAACCGAGCTGATAATTTAAACTTAAATCGATGCCGCCCCAATCGAAACGGTTGTTGCTAATTAAATCATAGGCGGTAACCTGCGCTGGAGAGGTTAGACTAAAAGATTGATTATTTGCCGATTTGTTGTAACCGCCGTAGGGATTGATTTCGGCAGTAATTAAGTTTAAGGTATCTATTTCAAAACTCAATTCTGCACCACCGTAGCGGTAATTATTATTGAATTTTCGGTTTCCGATGTTTAAAAGTTCAGAGGGGTTAGCACCTGAAGTCGTTCGTGAATTGATGTTTTGAGTGGTTGGCGTGCTGTAAAATCCAGTTCCACCGTAAGCGGTTACGCCAAACTTTCCTTGTTTTACGGTGAAAAACCCGCCAATGCCGGGGCCGCCAGCCGGAAACTGATGTCTTAAATTTAAACTGCCGTTATAACCGTTATCAATTTTTTTATTAGTGATAATGTTGATGATCCCGGATAAACCCTCGCTGTCGTATTTCGCCGGAGGCGTGGTGATGACTTCAATTTTCTGAATGGAAGAAGCAGGCATGGCTCGCAGAACATCTTTAGGACTTCTCGCTACCATGCTCGATGGTTTTCCGTTGATCAGGATTTTATAATTTCCACTTCCTTTTAATTTGATGTTATCATCAGCATCCAAAGAAAGCAATGGCACCTTACGCATCATATCCAGGGCAGTCAAAACTTTGCTTTCGGGGTCAGCCTGAATATCATAACTGATTCTATCAATTTCCTGCTTAATTACCGGGCGGGTTACACTCACCGACACCTCGTTGAGGTTATTTACCTGCGAAGCCAAAGTAATTTGACCGGCATTGAAATCAGGTTTATCGGCATTAATTTCGAACGACAAAATCTTGGCATTATAGCCAACAGCAATGGCTGTTAAACTGTATTTGCCGGCAACTATTTTATCAAACTTAAATGTGCCGTTTTCTGCTGTAACAGCTGTTTTAATAGCTTGTCCATCTTTTTTGATGGCCAGTGTAATAAATTCGAGTGCTTTTTTTGAAACAGAATCGATCACTTTTCCTTGTACAATGCCGCCTTTATCCTGAGCGGAGGTGTGAAGTACAATTGTGGTAAGTAAAATGGCAAATAAGAGGTGAAAGCGTTTAAAGTAATGCATGAAGGATGAGGATTTCGTAAAATAAAAAGGGAATCGAAAATGATTTAGATTTTAAGTGTTAATTAGATAGAAGACGTTGGATGTTAACAAAGGTTGCATCAAAAAGAAAATTATTTTTCTTTACATGATAATCGGTTGTTTTTGGGGCAATTATTAGGGCTTCCTTAAATAGATATGGCCATAAGAGGAACTGAAATCGTAGCTGGCACCTTTACCAGGATTTGCATTAATGGAAGTAAAAAAACGTTGCTCTTTAATTTCTTCCGGCTTAAAATTAAAGTCTGTATAAATTTTGCCAAAACGATTAGTCATTTTTAATGAGCCAATAGCTTTCTCCTGAAGCTTGGCATCGATACCACCGTAAGTTGCATCAATTTTTATCGGGCCTTCAAAATCAACCAGTTCAACAATCCCATATGTAGAGCTTAAGTTAGTTTTCGTATTAGCCGGAAGCTTGATCTCAATACTAATCTCGATATTTCGACTTTGATAATTCGCTGTCACCGTACTGCCCTTTTCCCTCAAAAAAGCGTTCATTTCTTCTTTGGTATTGAAAATACTTTTCACACCATTTGTAACAGCATAAAAACGTTGTGGAATTTTGGCCATTTCGAGTTTATTTTTAATGGAGATTTGATCTTTGGTTTCAGTTTCAATCAAGCTAAAAACGTCTTCAGCGGCAACACCATCAACTTTAACCGTAGCCACAACAGCAATTTCTTTTTTATCCCAATTACTTATTTTGATGATTTCCGGGAAATCGAAATCGAATTTTACTGTTTGTCCGGTAGTGATTGGATAAGATTTACTGATTGTTTCCTGAGCAAAAGCAATACAAGATACCGTGGCCATTAAAAGCCAGCAAAAAAATGTTTTCATAAGGTGAAGATTTAGGTTCCAACAGGCATTAAGCCCATTGGAAATTTGAGATTGAATTATTTTACGCGGAGATACACGTTATCGTAGTTTGATTTAAGGATAAAATTGGCACCACCACCATTTATTTTTCCTTTAATATCTTCAGAACTTCTTCCGCCATAAACGGCTATTCCGTTTGCAACCCTAATGTTTTTATTGTTTGAAATAATTGTTCCGCTACCGCTTTTTAGGCCGGAAATAAGAAGGGCTTCATTCGTTGCCGATTTAATGGTGGTAATTAAATCCTCATCCTTTGGCTTTTCTTCTGCAATATTTTTCTCCAGGGCAATTTTAAGCCCGTCGGCAGCATATAATTTTCCATAGCTGGTAGATAGATCTACGTTTGCCTTTACACTTACAGGAAGTGATACATCTACATGGCCATAAACAGAAACAATAGAAACCGGACCTTTAATGGGCTCAACAAAGCTGGCATCAATGCTTCCGTACAATGATTTAATATTCATCGGGCCAGTATTATTTTCCAGTTTAATTTTATTGTAACTCGTTGATATTTCGAGCTCATTTTTTAAGTTTTTCAGAATGATATCTTCCTGGTAAATGCTGCTCTGATTGGCAAAAGTTACCTTGATGTTTTGTGGTACTTTAATCGTTAAAACGCCATCAATTTTCTTGTTCACAACATTCACATTCACTTCAGTTCCCTTCTCCGAAATATCGAGACCTAAACCGCTGTTATCTACAAAACCAGAGCCACTGATTACACGAAGCCCTTTTGCCCGTTCATCTACTTTCTCCGTTTCGCCGGCTGGCAAAGAAAAGATGATTTCGTTTCCGCTATAGCCTTCCACTATTGCACCGGCAACATGTAAATTCAGCTGACCACTTGTTTTGCTTATTTTGTATTCTTTCTGTGCAGAAGCGGTTATCGCCAGCGTAAGCAGAGAAAAAAGAACGATAAATTGTTTTTTCATGATTTTATTTTTTTAAATGTTATAATTTGTCTTGGTTTAGTAATACGTTGTAAGCTTCATCTCTTACCGCGGCAAAAGTTTCCGGATTATTCGCAATCGATTTGAGTTGATTATCAATTTTGAGTCCTTTCATTTTGCCCAAAAAGCTAATCAGCCCAAGCTGAACAATCGGATCATCCTGGTTATTTAAAGCGTTAACCAAAAGTGAGGCGGTATAGCGGTCGGCACTGTACTTTTGAAGCACACTCAAAGCCGCCAGGCGAACATTGGTATTTCCATCGTGATTAAGCGTTTTAGAAAGCATGTTCAACACGTGGTTGTTGATGTTTTCTGATTTTTCTATTTCCAAAATGGCGAGCAGCCTTACACTTGCCGAGCTGCTATCTGTTAATGCCTGATAATCGCTGTTTGTGGTCTGCACCGTGTTTGTTTTCGTTTTTAAATGTTTTGTTTGAGGCTGATAGGCCACTGCTTTTTGCACTTCCACTGGTGCAGTTTTGGTTGGTGCAGGTATTGATTCTTCCTTTCTGGTTGTTGGTTGAGGCTGAATCACTTTTGGTTTTACCGCCGTGTAAACCGGGCTTTTTGTCTGCTGCTGATCAAAAATAAACCAGGTTGCTGCAATGGCAATTAATACGGATGCTGCAAGCCACCACTTTTTGTTATTGTAAAGTGATACCGTTTTGGCTTTCGGTGCTGCCTGTGGTGCCACTTGCTGTTTAAAGCGTTGCATATCAAAAACAGGTGCTTCGAGATGATCGAATTCCTCCCTGTTCCGCTCCACAAAATCTTTCAATTGATCATTCATAATAAACTTTATCTTTTAATGATAGTAAAATCTTCTTCTTTGCCCTGTGGTATTGCGTTCTTACATTCGTTG
This sequence comes from Pedobacter sp. AC163, assembly GCF_979258665.1. Taxonomy (NCBI): domain Bacteria; kingdom Pseudomonadati; phylum Bacteroidota; class Sphingobacteriia; order Sphingobacteriales; family Sphingobacteriaceae; genus Pedobacter; species Pedobacter sp. AC163. The sequence continues at coordinate 3,290,271 of NZ_OZ409872.1, forward strand.
CTGTTAAATCTAACATCACCGCAATTTCCTCATGATTTAGCTTTTCAAAAACATGCAGATTAACGATGGTTTTGTAACCAGCAGGAAGCGATTCAATACTCTTCTTCAGATCTTCTACCTTACAATCCAACACCTCAAAATCTTCTTCTACATCAGCTACATTTTCTAAATCCATTTCTTCCATATCAGAAAACAAAATTTTCCTTTTTCTGATGTGTGAAATGGAGCGGTTTATTGCTGCTCTTCTCACCCAGGCCTCAATGTTTAATACGCCATCTAACTTTGCCACTTCACTAAACACCGCACAAAAAGTATCTTGTAAAATATCTTCGGCTTCCCCTGTGTGACTCACAATTCTACTAATCGAATTGTAAACCTTTCGGGCATAACGGTTATACAACCCCGTATAGCCGCCCTCATGCCCGTTAAGGCAAAGGCCAATCAATTCTTTATCCGTTATGTGATCTGCAGACGGCAAGTTCGGAGCTTTTTAAATGTGTTAATTAGGTATGTTCTATAGGGTAGTCGCAACTTATTTAAAAGTGTTACACTTTTTTAATATTTTTTGAAAATAATATTCTAACAAACTATTGATGATCCGAAAGATCGGGATTTGCGTATAGACCAAAAACTAAAATTTGGCTCTATTTTGTCAGCAATGGACTATGTTGGTGGCTCAATTCTCCAATTTATAAAAATTAAAGAGGTTAAGGTAATTTAACATAGCCTTCACATCGGGCAGGTAGTTTTGCGGCATAATCAAAGCCCCTTGTGGCTCACGAATTCATTTATTGCCAAAAAACCAAACAATGAGAAAACCTTTACTGTTGACGCAGAAGATTGCGGTATATGCTACGTTGGCATGTCTGCTAACGAGTGCCATTACAGCGCCATCCCGGGCCATTGAAAAAATATCCGGTGTTTCATTATCCAATACGAAACAAAATCCAGGTACCATCAGCGGGAAAATTGTTGATGAAAAAGGCGAGCCGCTTCCTGGTGCCAGTATCGTAATTAAAGAATTGAACAAGGTAGTTCAAGCCACTAACGACGGAAGTTATAGCGTTAGTGTTCCGGCAGGAAATTACAGTGTTGCCGTAAGCTTTATTTCTTATACTACTGCAACCTTAACTAAAATTGCCGTAAAAGCTGGTGAAACAACGCCGCTAAATGTGACGCTGAAAGGCGAAACAGGATCTTTAAACGAGGTTCTGGTAGTGGGTTATGGAACGCAGAAAAGAGAAAATGCTACTGGTGCTGTTGATCAGATTACTTCAAAAAGTTTAGAAAACAGACCCATCTCCAACCTTACGCAAGGCCTTCAGGGTTTACTGCCCAATCTTAATTTAAAGATGATGGACGGTAAGCCAACGCAGTCTCCTAGTTATAATATCCGGGGTACAACTTCCATCGGACAGGGTGGTAGCGCTTTAATCCTTATTGATGGTTTCGAGGGTGACCCAAGTTTGTTAAACCCGAACGACATTGAAAGTGTATCGATATTAAAAGATGCGGCATCGGCAGCCATTTATGGCGCTAGAGGTGTTTTTGGGGTAGTACTCATCACCACAAAGAAAGCCGAAAAGGGGCGTACGAATGTAAGTTACTCGACCAATTACGCCATTAAAAGTCCGCTGCAGGTACCCGATTTTGTAACCGATGGTTACACCTGGGCAAAGATGTTTGCAGAAGCATTTGTGAATGGCGATGGTGCTTTTCCGCAAAATGCAAATAAAACACAGAAATTTTCACAGGCCTATCTTGATGAGTTTAAAAGACGAGTAGAATCCGGTCAGCCTTATAATCAGGTTGAAGTAAACCCAACTACAGGCGAATACACTTATTACGGAAGCACGGATTACTACGCTGAACTTTACAAGAAAAATACAGCTGCTTTCGAAAATAATCTTTCGTTGAGTGGCGGTAGCGATAAAGCTTCGTTTTTAGTGTCTGGTCGTTTCTTAAGTCAGGATGGTCTGTTCCGCTACAACAGCGATGATTACGATATGAAAAATATCCGTGCCAGAGGATCGGTACAGGTTTTTCCCTGGTTAAGCATCGAAAACAATGCCGATTACTCGATCATGAATTACCATAACCCCATCAACGTGGGTGAAGGTGGTGGGATCTGGAGAAACATTGCCGATGAAGGTAAGCCAACCATGCCCCTGTTCAACCCGGATGGAACTTTAACCTTCGCTTCTGCTTATACTGTAGGTGATTTTTTCTATGGTAAAAATGGAATTGATACCAAGCGTGAGGTTTTTAGAAATATAACCGGTTTAAGAAGTAATTTCTTTGACAACAAATTTAGGGTTAACGCCGATTTTACTTTTAGAAATACAAATAACGACAAAGAACAAAGAAGGGTGCAAGTGCCATACAGCAGCACACGTGGCGTTACTTCATTTGTAGGTACCACTACCAACGATTTGTTGTTCGATTTGCGTGAAACCAACTATCTGGCTACAAATATTTATGCAGAGTATGAAAATCGTTTCGGCAGCGACCATTATTTGAAAGCCATGGCGGGTTACAACTACGAACAATCTACCTATAACAGGGTTGCAGTTCAACGTAACGGAATTATTTTCGAAGATGCTACTGATCTTAACTTAGCTTTAGGCCAATCTGTTACTACCGGTGGTGGTTACGAGCAGTGGGCTATTTTAGGTGGCTTCTCCAGGTTAAACTACTCCTTCAAAGATCGTTATTTAGTGGAAGTAAATGCCCGCTATGATGGTTCATCAAAGTTTCCTGCAGATCAACGTTATGGATTTTTCCCTTCCGTTTCTGCGGGTTGGAGAATCAACAAAGAGCCGTTTTGGAAAGTATCGGATAAATTCATCTCTGATTTAAAATTAAGAGCTTCTTACGGATCTTTAGGTAACGGTAACATTGCATCTTATGCTTTTCAGGAGCAATTTAACATTTCGCAATCCGGCCAGATTTTGAATGGCTCGAGACCACAAACTACCCGTAATCCAGCTGTTTTACCTGAAGGTTTAACCTGGGAAACTTCGACAACCAGCAACTTCGGTTTAGATTTAACCATGCTTTCGGGCCGCTTAACTTTTAATGGAGATGCTTACATCCGAAAAACAACCGACATGTTCACCACAGGCCTTACTCCGCCAGCTGTTTTTGGTGCCGATGTGCCTAGAGGAAACTATGCTAACTTAACTACACGTGGCTGGGAAGTATCAGTAAGCTGGAATGACAGGTTTGGCAATGAAAATAAACCTTTCAAATATAACGTAAGGCTTACCCTGGCGGATAATAAAACCAAAATTGATAAGTACAACAATCCAGATAAGTTGTTGAATGATTATTATGAAGGGCAAACTTTAGGAGAGATTTGGGGATATGAAACGGAAGGTTTCTTTATTGATGAGGCAGATATCGCCTCGCATGCCAAGCAAGATCCGCAGATGCGTGCTTCTCCAACAGGGCGATGGTTTCCCGGAGATATTAAATTGAGAGATTTAAACGGCGACGGTTTAATTAATGTTGGCGAGAATAAAGTAGGCAAATCCGGAGATAGAAGAATCATTGGTAATTCTGCTCCAAGATATATGTATGGAATTAATTTGGGTGCAGATTGGAACAATATCTTTTTCTCTGTTTTCTTTCAGGGAATTGGTAAGCAACAATGGTATCCTAGTACGGAAACAGAAATGTTTTGGGGGCAATACAACAGGCCATACAATAATATTCCAACGTTTCATTTAGGCAATATGTGGACGCCGGAAAACACAAACGCCTATTTCCCAAGAACAATGTCTAGAGCGGCATCAAGCAATACCAACCGTACCTTAGGTGTGGCGCAAACGCGTTACCTGCAAAATGTTGCTTATTTAAGAATGAAAAATATTCAGGTAGGTTATAACTTGCCAACCAAATGGGTTAACCGTATTGGCGCCCGTACGGCAAAGGTGTTTTTCTCTGGTGAGAACTTATTTACCTATTCGCCGATGTACAAAGTTGTGAAAAACACAATTGATGTAGAAAATGCTGTACCGGCAGATCAGGATATCAACAATAATCCCACCAATGGCGATGGTTACAATTATCCCCTGATGAAAAGTATTTCATTCGGTTTAAACATTGGATTTTAGAATCAATAAAATAGAAAAATCAACGATGAAAAAACAATATATATGGGCTTTACTGGCTTGCCTGAGTTTGGCAGCTTGTAAAAAGTTAGATCAGAAACCTGAATCAACAGCCACAAAAGATGCCGTTTTTGGCACTGAAAACGGACTGAAATTATATACAAATTCATTTTATAACATGGATTTTTTACCGAAAAACTCTACCAGTCAGGATGCAATGTCTGATTATTTAGCAGTGAGATCGGTTCAGGATTTTATTAGAGAAGGCGGTTTTGGAGCAAATAACAGCTCTGGATGGAGCTGGGGCGATTTGCGAAACATCAATTATTTTATTGCCAATTGTAATAATCCGGCGGTGCCAGCTTCGGTGCGCAATAATTATTTAGGTATCGCCCGTTATTTCAGGGCGTACTTTTATATGGAAAAAGTGAAGCGTTTCGGCGATGTGCCATGGATTGGTAAACCCTTAAACATTGATGATCCTGCATTAAATGCTGGTCGCGATAAAAGGGAACTGGTGATGGATTCGGTATTAGCTGATATTAATTTTGCCTGCGCAAACATTCAAGCCACTAACGATCCAAGTCGTACCACGGTTACCAAATGGGTAGCTCATGCTTATAAATCGAGATTGTGTTTATTTGAAGGAACTTTTAGAAAGTACCACACAGAACTAAATCTGGTTTCAACTGCAAATAAATGGTTGGAAGAGGCGGCTTCGGCAGCAAATGAAATAATCAAAAACGGCGGATATTCTATTAACACTAACGGTGGCCCGGGAGTCTCTTATCGCCAGGTATTTACCAGCAACACCCCGGTAACGAATGAAGTATTACAGGCCTCGGTTGCCGATATTAATTTAGGCGTTTTAAATGAGGCCAACTGGTGGTGGACGAGTGGTACCTATGGCGCAAAAGCAAGTTTCACCCGTACGTTCATCAACACTTACCTTAAATTAGATGGTACACCATTTACCAATGATCCGGCTTATCGGACCATGGTTTTTAAAGATGAAGTAAAAAACCGCGATTTAAGATTAAAACAAACCATTAGGTTAGGCGATTACAAAAGAATTACCAGCGGTCAGCCAGTGCCTGCCCCACCAGTTTTCTCTTACACCTTTACAGGTTATCAACCTATAAAATGGACTTTAGACGATACCTATTTTGATGCCGGGGCACTCAATACAAACGCCATTGCTTTATTTCGTTATGCGGAGGTTTTGTTGAATTATGCTGAAGCAAAAGCCGAATTGGGTACTTTAACTGATGCAGATTGGGCTTTAACCGTAGGTGCGCTTCGTGCCAGAGCAGGAATAACTGCCGGATTATCTACCAAACCAACATTGGCCGATCCTTATTTAATAACGAACTATTTTCCGGGCATCAGCGATGCGACAATTTTGGAAGTAAGAAGAGAGCGTGGTATCGAATTAAGCTTAGAAGGCTTGCGTTTTCCTGATATTTTGAGATGGAAACGTGGTTCGCTAATGGAACAAGAGTGGAACGGGTTTTACGTTCCTTCGTTAAATACACCCATGGATTTGAATGAGGATGGTATTTTGGATGTTGCATTTTATCAGGGTACGAGGCCAAATCCAGGTGCAGCAGGTGTAACTTATGTTGATGTTTCGAACACCATCGGCAATGCGACAAACTCGCAAAAGTTGAAAAATGGTACTTCAGGAGAGTTAACCTGGATGAATGAAATTCCAAGAAAATGGAATGAGCGGAACTATTATTATCCAATTCCATTAAACGATCTTCAGCGTAACCCGAATTTGAAGCAAAATCCGGGATGGCAATAACATCAACTAGATACAGATGAAAATAAAAAATATATTAACAGCACTGATGTTATTGACATCAGTTGCTGTTCAGGCGCAAAAAATTACAGTCGGAACATTCAACATCAGATATGATAATCCGGCAGATAGTGGGAATTTGTGGAAAGACAGGGCTCCAGTGGTGGCAAATCTCATTCGTTTTCATCAGTTTGATGTACTCGGTGTGCAAGAGGCACTCAAAAATCAACTGGCAGATATTTCTTCGGCCCTGCCAGAATACGATCGTTACGGTAAAGGTCGCGATGATGGAAAAGATGGAGGGGAACATTCAGCTATCTATTTCAAGAAAGACAGATTTAAACTGATAAAGAGCGGCGACTTTTGGTTATCGGAAACACCAGATAAACCAGGCAAAGGTTGGGATGCAACTTGTTGCAACAGAATCTGCTCGTGGGTATTGCTGGAAGACCTAAAAAACAAACAACAATTTTATGCTTTTAATGTGCATTACGACCATCAGGCTATGGTTGCCCGTAGAGAAAGCAGCAAATTAATGCTTCAAAAAATTAAGGAAATTGCGGGTAACTCGCCCGTTTTACTAACCGGAGATTTCAATGGCGGCAGAGAAAGTGAGTGGTATCAAACATTGGCTAAATCGGGTGCCGTTAGCGATGTTTACGGTGCAGTAAAATATCCTTACGCAAATAATTCTTCAGCTAACGGGTTTAGAACGCCTCGGGGTAATGGTGTTATCGACCATATTTTTATGAGCAAGCAATTTACCGCCAGCAGATGGGGAATTTTAACGGATACTTATTTCGGTAAGTTTCCTTCTGATCACTTTCCTGTTTTAGCAGAAGTTGAATTGAAACCTTAAGCTAAAAAACAGCTATTTTTGAAAGAGCATCTCCTCAAAATGGGAGATGCTTTTTTATTGGAAAGCAGCAAAGTAGCGTTTAGCTATGTCCTGTGCCGCTAAAGTTTTCCTGTATGCCACCGGTTGGGGTGTTCACATTATTAGGTATCGTTTCGTTATAGGATGTGGAAACAGCCTCTAAATATTCTTTCAGCTTTGTAATATTTTCATTTACAACCAGCCGATCTGCAGCGGTGTGTTCTGGTGCGCCATCCATCGATTTGATAACTTCAAGGGCATAATCCATAAAATCTTTAACGTTTTCTGAGAGCAGTGGTTTTGGTGTAATCATCGTGATGTGCTTTATTTGTAAAAGGAACAACGAAAGGTTACGAAAGTTTTTCTGAGTGTGGATTGATCGCATTAATTAATGCTCCTGCGAGCCACTTTTCCGCTACATGTTCTTAACCGATGGCCTGTTTTTTGGCTTCCGCCATTCCCAAGGCGCAACAGGATGTGCATCGCTCCATAAACCTATTTTGCGTTTCCTTGCGCTGATTTCCAGTTGAGCGTAGAGCGGATCTGACGAATACTTTTTAAAATGCCAGGCCATGCCCTGTTTAATCATTTCCTGATTGACAATCTGTTTATGTTGATTCGCCACCACAGCAATTAACCTCTTATATCGGTCGTATTTTTCGCCATATACTTTAACCAGCTGTCCGAAGCATAAATTTGATAAAGCTGTTTTGGCATTATTTCCAAAGGGCTGCGAGCCGCGTTTCTCAGGGCAATCGATATGTGCCAGTCGAATTTTTATGGGTGTGTTTTGATATAAAACTTCCATGGTATCGCCATCCATAATCCTGATGACTTTGGCACTAAAAGTTGTTTTTTTGAGATCAGGATCTATTTCTTCAGCGGAAACGAATGGCTGAACCCAAAGCCATAAAATCAGTAATGTTATTTTTCCCATCCACACCGTGTTTTGCCCAGTCTTTTTGCTTTGTCTAAAGTAGTTTCGATAATTTTATGCTGGCAATTGCTTAAACCACGACAAGTTTTTTCGAAGTGGTATTTTTTACCGCCCTCGCTATCGCAAAGGTACGCCGATTTGGTTTCGATGCAAGCAATGTTGGTAAGAAGGAAAAGGATGAGAGATAGGGATTTCATTGGGGGGAATATGTAAGCCTAATTTTCAATAAAATTTTTGATGTAATTTTCGGTTATATTACTAGCTTGTTCTCGAGGAATGAACTTGAAATTCTCGGATTTTAAGCCCATTTTAGTCATCCAGTCTTTCCAGTATACTTCTAAAATTTCAAAATCCTTTCCTTTCCCTCTTTTCCGTTCGTTTACTTCACAAATAAGAATTTGGGTGTTCGACAGATCCACGCTGACAGCAGGGATGTTCAGTTGTTTTAAATTAATAATAGATAAAATATTCCCAAAAGTAACCGCTGGATAAAGTACCTTTTCAAAACCGTAAATTTTTGTATCTGGCAATCTCCCTGTTGCTTCTAAATATCCATCAGTTACTATCACAACCTTATTAAGGTAGTTATCAAACAATGTCGATTTTTTAAGTCTAGAATTCAAGTACCTACGTAAATAAAACACATAGTCAGCTCCAAGGGGTTTTGCCTTTGCAGAATCGTACATAGTATTTATTCCCTTTTCAAACTCCTTATTTTTTTCATCTGTAAAATATAACAGGTTACTTTTTCCTTTATGAGTCGAAAGATCAAACTGAAGCTGATTTGCAACTTTGCCAAATTGTCCTTTTGCTTGGTTAATATCAGTTACATCTACAATAAATTTATCCTTTGAGTCTTGTTTAAGTTTGGAGACGTCAATAAAAGATTGCCAAATTGTTTTTAGCACAAGCTTATCATTTCTAACCTGATCAGGATTATTAATTTCATCATTGATTCGTCCAGATAAATCAGGAATGACAACTATATTTATGCTTGTTGGAGCAGGCGGTAGCCATCCCTGGCAATATCTTAAATCGTCATCCGATAATTTGAAACTTGATAATTTTGTCCGAGTTGCGTTTAAAAATTCTTCATCTTGAGATAATTCAGCTTTGTATTTATACCAAACCGTTTCAACATCCTTCTTATTGTAGCTTGTTTCAAGCTCTTTAAGTGCCATGTTCTGAATAGAAGGTCTTGTGATGAGATAGACAAATATTCCGAAAAATGCTATTGCACCTGCAAGAATGTATAGTGGTTTTTTATCTCTAATCTTCTTGTTTTTTTTTTGAGAGTTTTGCATTCTAATTATCTGAATTTGGATTTTCTATTTTTTGAATTAAGGTATTTAGCCATAAATTTTGCGAATTTATTGCCTCATTATTCAGTCGTAAAGCTAGATCACTATGAAAGTTGCTATTTGTATAATTTTGCCAGCCACCCATAAATTCTCCTACAGATGCTTTCAGTGAGGATAAGTTTACGGGAATAACACCATTTTCATATCCAATAATGTCCTTTGCTTTCTCTTCAATTTTATTTTCTAATGAAATGATATCACTTTCCGATTTATGTATCCTAGAGATAATTTCCGATAGTTCTTGTCTCTTGTCGACAATTTTATTATTTATACTTTCTATCATTAATTTCACCTTTTCGCTTTCAGTTTTAAGATAAGAATGACTTAGAACGAAGTTTAATAAAAACCCCCAAATTACATAGACAACAAACCCTAGAACGAGGACGAGATAAAAATTAATATCATAAAATATCATATCTAATTTCCAAGCATCGCTTGTCAAACCCGAATTGAACTCATTCGTATGGATACTTTGGGAAATCTTGTATCCTATAAATACATCGGCTATTAGGGTTATAAATAATAAAGAAATTATAATAATATATTTGGAGGGTTTACCTATCGAATTAAGTTTTTTATTGTTTTCAATTGCTACGTGAATATAAAAACCCATAGCTAAAAATATAACAGGAAATAGAATAATTAATGCGATCACACCACCACCTTTATTTATTGCATCAGAAAATACATTTGGATTTATAAAACCTAAACTGCCCTTTTTTATTCCGTAAAATGCCGAATATCCTGATGAAGAATAAAATACAAATAGATACATGGTAAGCATCAAAGTTATAAAGGAACCAATTATAAATGATGAAGTGTCTCCCATTTCACCATCACCATTTCTGATATCTATTTTTTCCAACTCTAATTCTGCGATTTCCTGTTCCTTATCTTCCTTGCTTGATTTGTTAGAAAAAATTTCAGCGTTAATGTCATTTTTTCTAGTTTTTTCCTGCTGAAGTTCAGCTCTAAGCTTTGAGATCCTGTCCTTTAGGCCTTGTCCATCCAATCTCTGTTCTTCTAAAAACTTATCATAAACGTTATTTAGATAGCCATGGATACCCTCTGGTATCGACTGGGATTTTGTTGCAGATCGAAATCCATACATTGAGTATGTTATTTTGCGATTATCCTCTATGCTGGTAATCTGTTCATTGAGTGTTTCTTGTGCCATGTTATTCTTGTGTTTCTGTTTGAGTGTAATCGCTTTATAGATAAAAGCTAATGCGCTAATTATGTCGACTGGGATCCAAAGAGATTTGTTATTTAAATGAATCGGCATTATTGGATTATATATCATTGCTATTAGAATAAAAATAATTATCCAAGCACATAGTTTACTTTGAAATGCTGTTATTAAAAATATAATAGAACTAATTGAAACTACAGTTCTTAGGAATGTGTAATAACCAATCGGCTGGTTCATTGTACCTAGTAGCAGCACACTCCCACTAAAAAGTAGTATCCATTTCATTTTCTTCAATTTAAATCGCTTTAAAAATGAGAGATCACTTCCTTTCGCTCTTAAAAGCAATTGGAAGCAACCTCTACATTTCCGTGAGAGAATTGAACGTTAACTAATAATTATCTATGGTTTGGTGTAGCTGAATGCGGTAATTGTAAATCTCATCCAGATTGAATATTTGCTTTTTATCGCCAGCGTCTTTGCCATTCGCAAAAGTCTCCAGGTATTTATTGGCTGTATTGAAATGAAAGCGGCAAATCGGTTTTCTGTTATTGTCATCAAGTAAAACCCCAAAGTAGGACTGCGTGTCTCTTGGAGCAATACGCGTAGATGCGATTTTTTCTCTTAAGATGGCTTTCACGATTTGGAAAGCTTCCAGTTCTTCTTCGGTAGTGATAATTTTGGAGTCACCGCCATCATCTATCGGGTCAACTTTCTGATCTACCAGTAGATCTGGTTTTTCATTAATGTTTAATGCAGATTTTAATCTATCGCTAATCGATTCATTTATAGAGAGGGTAAGTGCTTTTTTACCATATTCTTTAAAAGCCAGCATGCGGCTGGCAATTAATGGTTTATCATAAAAGCGACTAACCAGAAGTTTGACGAGTTCATCTGATGGGTTTTCAATTTCTTTTTCAAACTCCTTTCTAATCGCTTTGATGTATTTTAAGCCTTCAGCCGAATCTAAAATTGTTTCTAAATTGTATTCATTTTTAGTAAAGCTTTCTAAAATTTTTATGGCATTATCCTTAAGGTCTTCAATGTCGATGGTTAAGAAAGGTTTCTCATCCATGATATTTGGTTTTTCTAAATCAGCATAAAAATTGTAAACAGTACCATTTGTTAATACACCAAATCTGGCTTTAGAGACATGGTAATAACGGTGTAGTTGGGAGTTATGTGCATCTGCACTTTCTTTCCAGTGTTTGCATTCAAATATGAGAATAGGCTCATTATTTTTACGAATTACGTAATCGACCTTTTCACCTTTCTTGGTACCAATATCACAAATATGCTCTGGAATAACTTCAGTCGGATTAAAAATATCGTAACCCAAAATTTGTATGAAGGGCATTACAAATGCATTTTTTGTAGCCTCCTCTGTATTAATTTGATCTTTGAGTCCAACTACTCTTTGATGAAGTTGCTCTAGCTTTAGTTTAAGATCCATTTCCTGAAGTTTGATTTTGAGTTTGTTTGTTTACAATCAAAATTAACTACACGAGCAGATCAATTATTACGGGAAACCGTAAAGGAGCAAAAAAATGTAAAAAAGAAATTAGCTGAATTTAACTATTGAACTGATAACACATTTTGGTCAACAGCTTCCCGGAATTTAACTTCTGATTTCTCTTTCATCCACCAGTTACTGTCTAAACGCTTAACAGAAGTGAATGGTCTTTTTACACCAACTTTCATGGTTGCCGCATCAAAATGCTTTTCCCAAACGTGAATTAGGGTGTCGCTGCCGATTTTTACCCACCATAATTTTTTGCCAAATCTCTGGGTATTATAAATTTCAGAAATGGTTCCAGTGATAGCTTTGTTGTTAAAATTAGGCTCCATTAATTGAAAGGTTTGCATTTTGCTCTTTTGCGCACTGACACTTCCGATTAGGAAAACGAAAATTATGGGTGTTAGAAATTTTTTCATCTATCTGTCTTTTAATCATAAACCTGGGATGTGTTAACGGGAGGACGATAGATTTAATAAATACAATGTTATTGCAGTTATCAATAATAATGTAGTGCCAAAACTACAGAATTAAAAAAGTTTTGATTTACGGGAAACCGTAATGCGGATTGTTTTTTATGTAAAAATTTTGTAGCCGAAATGACCCTAATGGAGAAAAGGGCCTTATTGGAAATTTCGTTGCGATGGCGTATGGCGGGAAGTGTTTTAGATGATTCCCAAATCTTTACAATAGGCCACCAACTGCTCGTTCTTCGAAAATTCGAGCGAATCTTTAATATTACCCAATCGCTTTTCGAGACTACTTAAACTTACAGGTTTTATTTTATGCTGTGATAAATAGGTTGGAATATCTTTTTGTGGAGTGCCTTGGGAAAGCAGAGAAATAATGGTCACATCATATTCAGTAAACTCAAAAGCATTTTTCTGTTTCAGTGAACGACGTAAATCGTCGGATAGATAAGTTTTGTGTTGAGCAATATTTTCAAGGGCCTTTTTCAAATCTTTAGCATCATGGCGGGCTTTACGTACATAGCCGTCAATCCGCAAATTTTTAAACAAACTATCAATTATTGCAGGATTGGTTTCCGCAGAAAATACCAATATTTTGATCAGTGGTTGAGTTTTTTTTACGGCTTCAATTAACGCCAAGCCACCAGAAAGTTTTTGTGTACGATGATCTTCTTCAAAAGAAAGGTCGGTAATGAGCAGATCAAAAGGTTGATCATCGCTTAAGTTTTTTTGAATCTGCATAAATGCATCATCACAATAGTAAGTGTATTCAGTTTTGGAAATCCCTAAATCTTCCAATGTTTTTCTAACTGAAATACTCGTGCTTTCGTGGTCTTCGGCAATTAATACTCTTTTGAACATTTTATTTTGAATTAAGAAACAGGAAAAGAAATATGGACTTTGAGCCCTTTCTCCAGCTTGGTTTCAAAGGTAAGTTTCCCTCCAATTCCATCTATACGGGAAACCGTATTTTTCCAGCCGTTATTAAAAATTTTATTTTCAGGCATGCCAATTCCGTTGTCGGTATAAAGAATATTAACCTGGTTTTCTTCCTGTTCGAATTTCAATACAACGGTTGTGGCATTACTGTGCTTTTTCATATTAACCATTAACTCCTGTAAAACCTGTTCGAGTTCGTATCGCACATTTGGCTGCACTTTTTCCCACAACTTATTGGAGTTTCCCACAATAAATACTTTGGTTTGTGGCGTAGCAAATGAGGTAAGTATTTCTGATATTTTTACTTCGAAAGATTGTACATCATGCTCGGGTTGATCGTAAGAAATATCTCTTGATTTTTCGTAAAGCACTTCAATTTTATCGATGATTGCTTCGCGATCAATTTCAGGTTGATTTTCCATTTCACTCATTACGCGGTACAATCCGTTTGCTACAACATCGTGAACCTTCTTCGAGGTTTTCAATCTGTTTTCCTGAATGGCACTTTCCTTTTCGAGTTCCATTTTTTGTTGTCTTTTTTTATACCAAAAGAAAGCACTGATAGATACTGCAATAAAAACTACGAAACCGGACGCCAGCAATAATTCTCGCTTGATAATTTGATAACGTTTTTCGGTATTGTCTTTCTGTAAGATTAAGTTATCGGCCTTGCTCTTTTCGGAATTGTATCTAACTACTGCAAACTGATTTTTAGCCGCACTGCGAGCTGTTTGCAAGCTGTCGTTTAGGTGTTGATACACGTCGAAATATTTCTTGATTTTTTTTGCTGGAGAAAGTTTGATGATTTTCTCTAAAGCCTCCAGCTGATCTGTAGGGCTCTCTAACTTTCTTGCAATTTGGTACATACCCTCAGCATAGAATAATGCCGAATCTGGTTCTTTATTCGTGTAGTAATCTGCCAGGTGAGCGTAGCTGGCATTAAGACCCCATTCATTTCTCAATTTCCTACGAATATTTAATGCCGCTAGCAACTGTGGAAGGGGATTATATTTTGGATTTTGCAACCATTGTGTTCGTGCTGTATTCGAGGATACACGGGCGTACTCAACTTGATTTATTTTTTGACTGATGATTTGATTATAGATTGTTAAAGCCTTGGCATAATCTTTAATTTTTTGGAAAGCCAGCGCTTTATTATTCTTAATTGTGAGTATTGATTCAGGGTCACTGCTATAATGTATGGCTTGATCATAGTAGCCTATCGCCAATTCATGCAGCTTCAAATCATCATATGTTGAACCTAAGATATTATAGTTCGCGGCAAAACAACTGTAATGTTCCCGATTGTTTTTATTTAAAAATGAAAACGATTGTACTGCACTCTCTTGTGCTCCATAGTAATCGCCACCATCAGTTTGTATGGTAGCCATATAGTTATAAGCCTTTGCTATCGTCAAACTATCTACATTAGTATCCGTAGTTACCTTGTTGAAATAGTAAAAAGCTGAATCGTTGCTCAACTCGTAAAGCTTGATTGCTTTTGAGTAATATGAGTTTGCATTTGGAATAGGATGATTGGCTTTTTCTTTACAGGACAAAAGAATAAGTGAGAGCAGAAGTAATAGCAGATAATTTTTCAAGAGGGACAAGTTTCTTCAAATATAAAAAAAGAGCGATTTATAATCGCTCTTTTTTTGTTTATGGTTTTGGGTGGATATGACCTTTTTCTCCTCCGGTATCATCTCCGTCCTCTCCATGATCTTCATAACAGATATCTTCATCTTCAGTATTGTTGATGTTTACAGTTGTGCCAGCACCAGAGGGCGGCGTATTTGTTGTTGATGGACTAACCAATCCTAATAAAATTGCTAAAAATAAGGGTAAAAACATGATTCAAAAATTTTAGAAAATGAAATACTTGTAGTTCCCCTCGAACCGTTCGAGGGGTTTGCTACGGTGTAAATCAGAAGGCCTTCTGAAAATTTTTGGGAAGTGTTTGAGTTCCTGCCGCGGCCGCTTTTTAACTGCTTCCCAAGTCAGTTATAGGCAACCGCGATGTTTACTCTTTTAGCAAAACTTATTTATGAAGTGCAGTTAATTAGATTGCACTTGTGCTGTTTGCTGATACAAATATGGGGGCTTAAAAAACCTATTAATCCAGGAATTCCTACAATTCCTGAAGCTCCTTGGAACTTCCTGATTGATTCCGTTGTAATTCCGGGATTCCGTAAAAAATCATAATATTAAAACTATATTTTTATTGAAATTTTTTTGAAATGACTGAAGATTATCAAGCCTTAGTTTTACAGGAATACAAAAAGCTAAAAGAAACAGGGAGGCTTACCTGTGATTTATCGACTCGGGCAAAATTTAGAAAAGAATGTATAAAGGCTTTCAACAAAAAGTATAATTCGCAGGATGATGATGTATTTGCGGATTTTTTTGAAGTGGATAAACTTGAAGCGAACTTCCATCAGTTGCTAAATAAGTCGGAGGCAGATGATTTTAAAGCTGTGCACAACCATATTGCAGGTTATAATAAAACTGACAATACCGAAATGAAAAATACAGAGCTAATCGCTTGGTTTATCGATTTTCAGCCTAGGCCAAGTACATTATTTTATAAAAAACAGAGAGAAACTGAAACTAAGGAAGAATTTGGAAGAACATTGGTAACTGCACAAACCGAAGATGGAGCAAAGAAGAAACAGGGTGATGGACCAGAACAGACACCAGACGTTACTCCAACTAAACTTGGATTTTCAAAATATACTATTCCTAAGAAATATTATAAATCTATATTCGCTTTTGGAACTGCGGCCGCCGTCGCAATAGGCGCATTTATTTTCTATCCTAAAAACTATCAATGTATGTATTGGACAGGCGATCATTATGTAGGAATAGCATGCGATCAAAAAGCGTCATCACCAGTAATTGCCTTGGATACTTTTAAGATTTCGAATTTAAAAAAGATAGACAAACGGGATACTTTGACAGCTGCATCTATCGGTAAAGTTCATTATGCAAAAGTTAAGGTTGATAGTGTAGACTTTTATACTTCAGGAGGCGATCATCCAACCAATAGCACAAAACGCCTTTTGCCATTAACACAATATATTCTAACTAAATATGTTGCCAACAAAAAATAAGAGGTATAAATTAATATTTATAAAATTGCGGACGATCGAAATAGTGATGAGCATAAAATTGGCTGATGATCTAATTCGATGACGGTGTCTTTCATGCGGAACACCGCCTAAGGGTCAATTCTTTTCTAATTTTCTTTCTCTTAAATTCGATTGATTAGTAATTCACACTGATCTACTTAAAAATTTCAATCAGAAATCAAATGTGTTGCAGACATCAGTCGATGAAGCTGTTGACTTTCTTCTTCATTGGGTTTTAGTACGTTTTCCAACAGGGCCAACAGCGAATCTGCATCCTTCATTTGGGAAAAGATAAGATTCAAGGCCAGCTTTTCTTGTGCATCATTTAAGCCTTTAAACATGCGTGGCTGAATGCAGTAAATCGCTTTTACCAATTCGATGAAAAGCTCCTTTTGGTTCAAATCATTATCATTATTTCCAAATTTGGGCATTGAGCCTGATAATAATAACTTTTGAATTAATTCATCAGCAGCATTATTCTTTACAAATTCCTTTTGCTTGTTGACGACAATTTTTTGCAGCTCCTTAATTAACTGTTTAAAAATTGGACTCTGTGGATTGGAACCAAACAGATTTCCCGTTTCTTCTGTATCATTGAAATTAAAAAGATTAAAATAATCTGATTCGATATAAACGCTGTGATAAAAATTAATCGCGTTATTGTTGAAGGATGTGAGCTGTTTAAAAACCTCTTTTTTATCGCTGTTTAAAAAATAGTAGTAAAACTTATCGCCAATTTTTTCATTCCAGCGAACAAAGGTAATGGTAAACATAAATCTCGATGTGGAAGCATCTACAATTTCCCTTTCAAAAATTTCGTGGTCGGCCAGAAGGTCTTCATATATAATTCTTTCACCATTAATGCACAACTGAAAATTGTGTTTGCTATTTAACAATAAAAACCAGCCAAATTCTGATTTCAGGTGGTTTACAAAGGCATCGTTGGTGAAATTATAGGCAGTTACACCGAAAAGATTTAGCAGTTTTAATCGTGTGCCCGATGCATTCTTTACCCCCTTTTGTTGGTGTTCATCGGCATAAAAATCTTTGTTGCTGGCATTAATGGTGATATCGTAAGTGGTAAATGCTTGAGTATTTTCATCAAAAAATGTAGTATTCCAAATGGCGGTTTGCGCAAAAGCAATAAAGGAAAAACGACCCTTGCCTTTTTTGCCCCGAACGTAAGATGAACGATGGTCGGTACTGCGTTTTAACGAATCGAGAAATGCCCCAAAGGTTTGGTTAAGATTATTGAGGTTAATGCCACTTCCGTTATCAATAATTTCTATCGATGGAATGAAATCAATTTCATTAGTATCAAAAACAAGATCAATTTTAGTTGCTCCGGCGTCAAAACCATTCCATATCAGCTCTGAAATGGCCTCCATGTAATCTCTGGTAATGCCCGAAAACTCGACACTGTTATTGTTGATGCTAACCTTATTTTCCATAATGCGATCTTGATTTTACGAACCGCAAAATACTAAATTAATTAGTGAATAAAAGTAAAAATAATTTGCATTTAAACTGGCTCACTGGAATCCCTTTGGGTAAAAAAGGATACTACAACCTCTAATTATTGGCAGCAATTTCTTGCTTAAATCAGCTGGTCGGTAAAACGTATTCAGAAAAAATTTAGGGAGACAAAGACTTTGAATTTGATTACTTTGGATAAATCACTAAATTTGTCGTAAATCATCGCAGTATAAAATGTAAGAGCAAATTCTTTCGATAAAACAAACGGTATCCAATTGCATTGGATCAGAAATTATTTACGTTTTAACAAAGATATCATGCTTACTTTACAAGGCCTTGCCTACCAACATCCCAATCGGGATATATTATTTTCTAATTTAAATTTTACCCTTCAAGCACAGAACAAAGTAGCCTTGGTAGGTCAAAATGGTTCGGGTAAATCTACTTTGCTCAATCTTTTGGCTGGAACTTTACAAGTTACTAGAGGTTTGCTACAGGCAGATGATCAACCCTATCTGGTTCCACAAATTTTTGGTCAGTTTAATGATTTAAGCATTGCAGAAGCGCTAAAAATTAATGATCGAATTTCTGCTTTACATGAAATTTTAGATGGCAAGGCAACTGAAGAAAACTTTGCGCTCCTACAGGATGATTGGACTATTGAAGAGCGTTGCCATGAAGCTTTTGCCTATTGGGGACTTGAAATATCGGACTTGAATCAAAAGCTGGATTTACTAAGTGGTGGGCAAAAGACCAAAGTTTTCCTGGCTGGAATCTTTATTCATCAACCAGAAATTATTTTGATGGATGAGCGGAGTAATCACCTTGATGTGGAAAGCAGGGATTTACTATACAAGTTTATCCAGGAAACTAATAAAACGTTGCTTATTGTAAGTCACGACCGTATTTTGCTCAATCTTCTTAACCTCACGTACGAATTGAACCAAGGGGAAATCAATACCTACGGAGGAAACTACGATTTCTATTTGGCTCAAAAACAGATCGAAGAAGAAGCTTTATCTAATGCCCTCAAAGCTAAAGAAAAAACGCTTCGGAAAGCGAAAGTGGTAGCCCGTGAAACTATTGAAAGGGAGCAAAAATTAGATGCCCGGGGAAAGAGGAAGCAAGAAAAAGCGGGTTTACCTACCATATCAATGAATACCTTGAAAAACAAGGCTGAGGGCAGTACCGCTCGTGTTAAGCAAATGCATGACGAAAAAATTAGCAACATAAGTAAAGAATTAACGGAGTTAAGAAGCACTATTCCTTTAGCTGGACAGATGAAAATTGGCTTTGATCAATCCAATCTTCATTATGGAAAAATACTCATTGAGGCAAAGGAAATTAACTTTGCCTATGGTGATAACAAGCTCTGGCTTTCGGCACTTAATTTTGATATAAAAAGTGGTGAAAGAATTGCATTAAAAGGCATAAATGGATCTGGCAAATCTACTTTGATCAAGATTATTTTAGGAGAGTTGCTCCCTCAAACAGGAACAGTTAAAAACGCCACCTACGATGCAATTTACATCGATCAGGATTATTCTTTAATCAATAGTCAACTCACAGTCTATCTACAGGCACAACAATATAATACCGGGGAGTTACAAGAACATGAAATCAAAATTCGATTAAATCGGTTTTTGTTTAATAAAGAAGACTGGGATAAGCCTTGCAGTGCATTAAGTGGGGGCGAAAAAATGAGGTTGATGCTTTGCTTGCTAACCATCAAGAATAAGGCACCAGATATAATGATCTTCGATGAGCCAACCAATAACCTCGATATTCAAAACGTTGAAATATTAACTGAAGCCATTAACGAATTTAAGGGAACACTTTTAATCGTATCTCACGATACTTATTTTTTGGAACAGATTAATATAGAAAGGGAAATAATATTAGATAAATAGCTTGGTTTAAAAAGTCTGGAAATGAGAAAGCCTCATATCTCTATGAGGCTATATTGAATGTCTTATAAGTATCCACCGATAAAACTAAACCAAACAAACTATACTATAAACACAAGTGTAATTGGTTTGTTTTAAAATTTTTAAAAAATTTATAAATTTTCTTAAGATGGATTTAAAGTGCCTTCATTCGCTTTTTAGAAAGGTATTTTCTGACAGGGATATCAAATATAATCATGGTTAAATAGGCTAGGGAAACTAGGGCGATTACCCCACCTGAAATTACTAAAGCCAATTCTGTTCCTTCTGGTTTGTACGCATTGTAATAATTGGCAAATACCCAAATGGCCATGTAATGTGTCATGTACAAAGGATAAGATATCTTGCCAAAAAAGGTGCATAATTTGGTTAACCCCTGGGTGGCAACGGTTCCGGCACCTAAGGCAACCAAAAGGGGGAAATAAAACAAAACAACTAGTGATTCAGTTAGCCAATTATAGTTTGAATAAGGCATAAAAAATGCGAATAACAGCAAGATGGATAAGCCAATAAAACCGAGCTTGTTTTTAATCATCCATTTGGAGCGATAAATTAATAAGCCAGTTGTAAAAGAGTATAATATCCTTGCCCCACCTTCCCAAAAATTTTCTCCGGCCCAACCGCCCAATAATGAACCTGTACGATAAGCAACTACTACCAGAATAATAGCGGCAACGCCAGCGAGTGCCATTAAATACTTTCTGGCCAATTTGTAAAGTACAAATGCATAAACAATGTTCGCCACATATTCCCAAAATAAAGACCAAGCTGGCGCATTTAAACCGAAGTTGTTAAAATAGCGCTCTTCCATTGTTGGAAAAGGAATTAATAAGGCAGAAGTTAAAAACAATAAAGTGATTTTGCCTATGCTATACTGGGCGGCGGTACCACTAAAGGGATCGAAAATGAAAGTTAGCAGCCCCAATACAGAACCAAAAATAACCAGAGGATGTAACCTGATGATCCGAGATTTAAAAAACTCCATAATGCCCATTTTTTCAAGGCGATCATCATAAGCATAGGCAATTACGAAACCAGAAAGGCAAAAGAAAAAATCGACAGCTAAAAACCCATGACCGAGAAAATTTTTGCTAAACTCAAAAACCACTTCCAAAAAATGGAAAGCAACAATGGCCAAAGCAGCCACACCGCGTAATCCATCAAGAATAATAAAATGTTGTTTGGTTTTTAATAAACCTGAAGTTACGTTGTTCATGGTATGCCCTGTTCTCACATTATTAAAATAAGCAAGAAACAAGAATACGTATTTGACCAGATGATGTCAAATTAAAGCAGGCGGGATTTTGATGGTTTGTGTAACAATAAAAGGACCTTCTGTTTGTTTGAAGGTCCTTTTATTAGCTTTTCAAGCTAATAACTCCCAAAATTGATCATCCATTGGATCCCAAATTTATCTTTGAAGGTTCCAAAATAATCGCCCCAAAACATATCTTCCATAGGCATTTCGATAGTTCCTCCTGCCGATAAACCATTGAAAAGTTGATCCGCATCTGCTCTGCTTTCTGCAGCGAGATGAACATACATATTATTACCTTCTTTAATAACATGGCCTGCTGAAGGCATACAATCTGATGCCATCAAAATAGTATGCTCATTGATCGGAAGTGCAACATGCATTACCCGATTTCGCTCATTTTCGGGTAATTCATCCGCGTTAGGCGCATCACTCATTTTTTTAAAAAAGATAAATTCACCGCCCAAAACCGATTTGTAAAAATTGAAAGCTTCTTCAGCCTGGCCATCGAAGTTTAAATAAGGATGCATGGTTCTCATAAAATTTTTTCTATTTCTGCTAAGTTAAGCAGTACCTAAATTTTACAAAGGGGGGAGTTGAGACAAATTTGGGGCTTCTTAAACTAGATTGTGTACTTCACTTCCTGTTAACTTCTGCATCAAACTATAAATGTCGGCAACTGCCCAATGTTCAATAATTTTTTCATCTCTTAAACGAACAATGTTTACTTCCTCGTACTCGATCTTTTTCCCTGTAGCTGGGATGTTAAGAAACGATTCTTTATGCGTTCCCGTTACAGTGAATTTGCACATCACTTTGTCGCCATCGCCTAAAATGTCGTCGAATTTTATTTTTAAATCAGGAAAACCCAGTTTAAACACCTCAACTGTATCGTAAAAGGCTTTTTCGCCTTCGCGTTGCCAAGGAAATGTTTTATGCACTTTAACTCCACTATCCACGAACTTAGTAATGGCATCCAAATTGGCATTGTTGAGCAGCTCATCAAAAAATACCTTGCAAATCGCTTTGTTTTTCTCTACTTGATTATCCATAATTTTTATATTTTTTGTTGAAGAATTAATAATTAAACAGGATAAAGTACATGTTGTTTCCGCAATT
This sequence comes from Pedobacter sp. AC163, assembly GCF_979258665.1. Taxonomy (NCBI): domain Bacteria; kingdom Pseudomonadati; phylum Bacteroidota; class Sphingobacteriia; order Sphingobacteriales; family Sphingobacteriaceae; genus Pedobacter; species Pedobacter sp. AC163. The sequence goes on from NZ_OZ409872.1 coordinate 3,312,403, forward strand.
TTGAGATCGTAAAACTCATGAGAGCCATTTGATAAATTGCGTTTTGTTTCTTTTTATAACGATCGTATTACAATTTCTTTCGATTGGTTTTATTTTTTAAATTCGAAAAGCCATTAAGCCAACAAAACAATGACTAGATTTAACTTCGTTTCCTATTTTTTACTTCTTACCATTTTGCTTTTTTCTTGCTCTCCTAAAACCAGTATAACAAGGAACGATCAAAGCACCATTCGAGTTTTAACGTATAATATCCATCACGCCAACCCCCCATCCAAAGCAAAAGAAGGCTTGATTGATTTAGATGCCATAGCCAAAGTGATTGAGGCGCAAAAACCAGATTTAGTTGCTTTGCAAGAAGTTGATGTAAACACGAAACGTTCGGGAAACATGAACGAAGCGGTTTTTTTAGCCACCAGGCTGAAGATGAACTTCTATTTTTTTAAAGCGATAGACCATGATGGCGGAGATTACGGGGTAGCAATACTTTCGAAATATCCGTTGAGCGATCCGCAAACCTATAAGTTGCCTAACACCGGCGAAGCAAAAGCAGAACCACGGGTATTGGGAATGGGTACGGCTACACTGCCCGACGGAAGAAAAATCCGTTTTGCATCAACACATCTCGATGCACAGAAATCGGAAGAGAATAGAATGATGCAGGTAAACGAAATCAATAAGTTAACGGAAACAGAAACCCTTCCGCTGATTATTGCCGGCGATTTAAATGCGAACACAAGCTCGGAGGTGGTTAAAGTTTTCGACAGGCAATTTGTTAGAACCTGTACCGACTGTGGTTTTACAATACCTGTAATCAATCCTAAAAATACCATCGATCACATTGCCTTTAAAAAAGGAAATAATTTCGAAGTGATTTCTCATCAGGTAATCAATGAAACTTATGCTTCTGATCACCTGCCTGTTTTAGCCATACTGAAATTAAATAAATAACTCAACCTAAACCAAAAACTTATGAACCGCAGAAATTTACTCAAAACTTTAAGTATAAGTTTAGGCGCAACCGTAGTGAGTACGGATGTACTTGCCCGCTTGGCGGATAATACTTACAGCTATCGTATAGCTGATAATCCTTTGCATAAACCCTTAGAAAAGCCCATTACGGCAATTACTTGTGGTGCGGGAAACCGGGGCACTGTTTACGGTAATTTTGCGGCAAGTTTTCCCGATCAGATAAAAATAATTGGTGTGGCCGAACCGATTGCTTACAGAAACGAACGATACGCCAAAAAGCACAAAATTGCTGATGAAAATCGGTTTAATACCTGGGAGGATGTATTTAAAAAACCTAAAATGGCTGATGCCGTTATTATTTCCATGCCTGATAATTTGCATTACGAACCTTGTATGCAAGCACTAAAGATGGGATACGATATCCTGCTGGAAAAACCCATTGCGCCTACCGAGAAGGAATGTCGTGATATTTTGGCTTTGGCGAAGAAAACGGGAAGAATTGTTGCGGTTTGCCACGTATTGCGGTATGCGCCATATTTTGTAAAGATGAAAGAGCTGATTGCAAAAGGCGCTATTGGCGAGGTAATTAGCATTCAGCATTTCGAACCTATTGAACATACCCACATGGCACATTCTTATGTGCGTGGAAACTGGCATAATTCCAAAGCCACAACGCCTATAATTTTAGCTAAATCTTGTCACGATTTAGATATTATGAAATGGGTGATTAATAAGAAAGCCCAGCGTATTGTGGCCATGGGCGATTTAAAATGGTTTAAAAAAGAAAATGCTCCTGAAGGAAGTACCGCCCGATGCACTGATGGATGTGCGGTGGAGCGGGAATGTCCGTATTCGGCAATTAAAGAATATGTAGATCGCAATTCGAGGACATCGGTTCTGGATATTCCTGAAGGTACAAGCGATAGAAAAGCGGCGATAATGGCTAAACTTAAAACAACAAATTATGGTCGTTGTGTTTATCGCATGGATAACGATCAGCCAGACCATTATGTAACCAGTATTCAATTTAGTGATAGCGTAACCGCAAACTTTTCAATGGAAGCTTTTACTTCATACCATGATAGAAGAACCCGGATTATGGGTTCGATGGGCGATATGGTTGGCGATATGACAGAGTTGGTGGTGCATGATTTTAAGACCAGAAAAGAAACGAAATTTATTCCAAAAGCTGATGATGTAGATGGTTATAAAAATAGCGGGCACGGTGGTGGCGACTGGCTTTTGGTAAAGGATTTTTGCCAAGCCGTATCACAGCAAAACCCTGCATTATTAACCTCCACAATTGATGAATCTATAGAAAGCCACATTATGGGTTTTATGGCAGAGAGCAGCAGAAAGAATGGTAAGGTAATGGATGTAAAGATTTAAATGATTTTCATCCTTGCAGATGAGGATGATGATCATTTTTGCTACTGGTTGGTGTCTCCACCAACCAGATTAATTTTCCGGTGTCAACGCTTAGTCGTCATCCTCGCGTATGCGGGGATCTTAAGGCAAAAGATTTAAATTTTTTCTACTGGTCGGTGTCTCCACCGACCAGATTTATAACATTATTTTGCATTAAGATTCCCAATTAAATTGGGAAGGACGACCGTTCGTATCGGGGACTTTTCTAATGGTTAGCCTGTCCGCCCACCAACCAGATTAATTTCCCGGTGTTAACGCTTAGTCGTCATCCTCGCGTATGCGGGGATCTTAAAGCAAAAGATCTACAACATTAAATTCTCTATTGGTTGGTGTCTCCACAAACCAAATAAAAAAGATCTAATTCACTAACTAAAAGCACTCCACCTCCCAAAAACGTGTCCAGTTTTTATGAGGTGCTAAAGAGATAATACCTTCCTTTTGTTGCAATTCCTGATTATGATTTACGCCATCGGCTACACCACACCAAGGCTCCAAACATACAAAAGGAGCATCGGGCGCCGCCCAAATGCCAAAAAACGGAAAGTCTTCGAAATGGAAATGCAGACCGTAATCATTCTTATTGTTCAGCAAACTAATACAGCTACTTTGCATCGTTTTAAAAACCAATGCATCATTATAAAACAGCTCGTGTTTTAAATTTAATTTATGGCCATTTAGTTCAATAGACTCAGTTTCATTGGCAACCAAACCATCTTCCAGTTTCCAGTAAGTTAACTTCTCATCTGTATTAAAAGCCAAATAGTAATCTTCGTAGCTGGTGTTTGGCGTGTTAGGAACCGCAAATGCAGGGTGCGCACCAATAGAAAATAACATTTCATTGGTACCGGTATTGGTTACTTCGTAAGTTAAATTCAGCTTTCTGTCTATCAATTTATAAATCAGTTTAAGCTCAAAATAAAAAGGATAAACCTTAAGTGTTTCATCGCTTTGCGATAAGGTAAAAACAACTTCAGTATCGCTTATCTTTTCAGCGGCGAAAACATGATCGCGGGCAAAACCATGGCGTGGCAACTTGTATTCAACACCATTATATTTGAAATGTTCATCTTTAAGCGACCCAACAATTGGGAATAACACCGGACTATGTTTTGCCCAATATTTAGGGTCGGCATTCCACAAATATTCAATTTTAGTTTCCTTGCTATAAAGGCCTTGAAGTTCTGCACCTTTTGCTGCAATACTTATTTTTAGGTAATTGTTTTCGAGGGTTATCATTACATTTTAAAAGTAATAAATATGCGGTGCTTTGGAAACTATTTTGTTAAATTTGATCTGAAATCTCCATGTCTGCCATTAAGCCACTGATTATTTAGGTTGCACTAATTGTTTGCAGTTTAATTTAGGAAGGCACGTAAAACAATAAAATATGCCTGTTGATCTCTCTAAACTATCGAATTCAAAAGTTAAAGCTGCAATAAATGCCTTGCAAAAAGGTGATGAGAAAACCTGGTTCTCTTTGTTTGCTGATGATGTTAAATTTTATGACGATGGCAACCAGCTTCAGTTTAATAATTTCTTTAAAAAAGCTTTAGGGCATGAACGCTTTACCAGCATTGATCAAGTGGAAAATAATGGTTTAGATGTTTATGGCAATTTCCACTCCGACCAATGGGGCGACTTTAAAACTTTTTTTAAATTTCAAATCGGCAAAGGCGGGAAGATTAACCGGTTGGATATTGGCCAAAGTTGAGTTGGGAATAGTGAGTCTAAAGTCTTTAGTCCAAAGTCGGTAGCTTTAAGACTCCTAACTCCCAACTCCCAACTACCTTCACCCTTTCTCTTCCCAGATTACGGCAATGTTAATAATGGTTTGTACGGCTTTCTCCATATCCTGAACGCTTACCCATTCTTGCTTGCTATGAAAAGCATGTTCTCCTGCAAAAATATTCGGACAAGGTAAGCCCATGTACGATAAACGTGAGCCATCGGTGCCGCCACGAATGCTTTGTTGCTTGGCTACCACACCTGCCCTTTCAATGGCTTCTATTCCATACTCCACAATCTTTGGATGTTTATCCAGCACTTGTTTCATGTTTCTGTACTGTGGTTTTATCTCCAGATTGTAAGTGGAATTTGGATAGTTTTGCAGAACATTTTTTACCGTCCCGTCCAAAAACTTCCCATGTTCCGCTAGCTTCTCATCCGTAAAATCTCTGATGATAAAATGCGCCTCTGCTTGCTCAACCTGGCCACTGATACTCACTGGGTGAATGAATCCTTCTTTTTGATGAGTTGCCTCTGGGGTGAGTGTATCTTTTGGTAAAGAAGCAATGATATCAGCAATAATTTTGATGGCACTTTCCATTTTACCTTTGGCAAAACCGGGGTGTGTACTCACGCCATTAACGGTTAATGTTGCGCCATCGGCAGAAAATGTTTCATCCTCAATTGATCCTAAAGTTTCGCCATCTATAGTATAACCAAAATCGGCACCTAATTTTTCGAGATTTGCCTTTTCCACACCTCTTCCAATTTCTTCATCAGGGGTAAAAAGAATTTTGATCGTACCGTGTTTAACATCCGGATTATTCATTAAAAAAGCAGCCGCGTCCATAATTTCCGCCAATCCGGCCTTGTTATCGGCACCTAATAAAGTAGTGCCACTTGCAGTAATGATATCGTTTCCAATTTGTTGTTTTAAATCGCGATGTTCTGCAAGTTTAATTACGATATTATTGTCGTCGGGCAATATCAAATCCTGTCCTTGATAATTGTCATGAATAATCGGTTTAACATTTTCTCCGCTGCAATCTGGTGAAGTATCCATGTGCGAACAGAAAAAAATTACCGGAAGATTTTTATCACTCGTAGCAGGAATGGTTCCATAAACGTATCCATTCTCATCCATTTCAGCATCAGAAACGCCTATTTCCAAAAGTTCCTGAACAAGTACTTTTCCTAAATTCTTTTGCTTCTCTGTTGATGGGCAAGTGGCAGAATTTGGGTCAGATTGTGTATCTATTTTGGCATACTTTATAAATCTATGCGCTAATGAATTGTTAAAGTTGATGTAATTGCTCATAATTCAAAGGTAAAAGTTATAGATATTGAATAAACATATTATTTTTGTAAAAAAACAATATGACTTATCGCCTCCCGAAGACAAGTGCGCTAACTGTTTTATTCTCTTTATCGTTTATGTTGTCGTTTGCGCAATCAAACTACTTCAAATGGTCGTGGGGTTTAGGCGGCGGTGCCAATTACTCAAAAACCGACGTAGTGGAAGGGAATTGGGGATATACCGCAAAAGGCGAAATCAATTATCATTTTACGCCTTTTATTACCGGCGGCTTAGAGGCACAATACGGAATGGTGCAAGGCGGTGATATTGTTACTGACCCACATAATCGACAATTTATTAACAAATACACCAGTATTACCGCAAATTTAAAACTGCATTTGGGTGAATTTATCCCTTACGAGCGAAAACCTTTTTTAGAAGCCATTAAGGGGATTTATGCTGGGATTGGTATAGGTGCGATAAATAATAATATTACTGATATTGTACGTTATAAACCTAGCTGGGCTGCCTTTGATCCTGGTTATGGCCCTTTTCCTGGTGAAGATAAGGGCGTTAATTTAATTGTTCCCATCAACTTAGGATTTAACTACTACCTCAACGATGGTTACGGTTATGTTCGCTATGTGATCAACTTCAACGCACAAAGCAATTTCACTTTTGGCGAAGGTTTAGATGGCTATAACGATCCCTCAACAAAATTTAAAAACTACGATCCTGATACATTTAACGTTTACAGTGTAGGGGTAAAATATTTCTTCGGAAATATAAAGGCGTATCGTAAGTTCTTCTAAACACTATTCATTCTCTTAAATCTTTTGCATGAGAAATTTGTTTGTCATCTGTTTTTTAATCTTATCTTTTGAAACAATGGCACAAAAAACACCTTTCGAAAACAGTGGTAAAAAAGAAACCACCACTTACGATGCAGCAATTGCTTTCTACGAGAATATTGCGAAGAACTATCCTCAGGCGAAGCTTTTGACTTACGGAAGTACCGATTTTGGCAAGCCACTTCATTTGCTGGTTTTATCAAAAGACAAAGTTTTTGATCCTATCGAAATAAACAAAGGGAATAAGGCTGTTTTGCTGATCAATAACGGGATTCATCCGGGCGAACCTGAAGGTATTGATGCTTCAATGATGCTGGCAAGAGATCTGTTAAAAGAAGACAGACTTCCAAAAGATGTGGTGATTTGCATTATCCCTATTTATAATATTGATGGAAGTTTTAACCGCAGTTCAACTTCAAGAGCAAACCAAAACGGCCCATTGGCTTATGGCTTTCGCGGAAACAGCAAAAATTTAGATCTGAACCGAGATTTCATCAAAACCGATTCAAAAAATTCGGAGGCATTTCAGTTAATTTTTAATACCTGGCAACCCGAAATTTTTGTCGATACCCATACCAGTAACGGTGCGGATTATCAGTACGTGATGACACTCATTCCAACACAAAAAGACAAGTTAAATGCGCTGTTATCAGGATACTTAACTAAAACTTTGGTGCCTGATTTGTATTCGGCGATGGAAAAGAAAGGTTATCCGATGATTCCATATGTAAACTCCTTTGGCGAAGTGCCGGAAACGGGAATTGCAGGTTTTATTGAATCGCCCCGCTACTCTACAGGTTATACTACCTTGCACAATACCATAGGTTTTATGCCAGAAACGCATATGCTTAAAGCGTATAACTTGCGGGTTGATGCAACCTATAAACTGCTTCAAACCTATGTTGATATCGTTCAGCGTGATGCCCATGTTATTAAAGAAAATAAACGCAAAGCGGATGAGCTCGTAGCGAAACAAACCGAATTTCCACTGGCCTGGAAATTAAATAAATCTGTTTCCAATGATTTGCCCTTTAAAGGTTTTGAGGCCGGCAAAAAGCCAAGTGAAGTAAGTGGTTTTGATCGGTTATATTATGATCGGGATAAGCCATATACCAAAACTATTAAGGAGTGGAATAATTATGAACCAGCCATATCGGTGCAAAAACCGGTAGCTTATATCATTCCGAAAGCATGGGATAGTGTGATCGCATTGCTTAAACTTAATAAAGTGAAGGTTGAAGAGCTCAAAACAGACACCAAAATTTCCGTAGAAAGCTATTACATCACAGATTTTAAAACGGCTAGTCGTCCGTATGAAGGCCACTATTTACATTCTGCTGTAACGGTTAATCCAGTTAAAAATACTTTGCAATACTATGCTGGCGATTTTGTGGTTTACGCCAACCAGAAAACGAACCGGTTTATTGTAGAAACCCTCGAGCCACAAGCCACCGACTCTTATTTCAACTGGAATTTTTTCGATTCCATTTTAGATATGAAGGAACATTTTTCGGCTTATGTTTTTGAAGATACTGCTGCGGATTTGCTCAAAAAAAACCCAGAGTTGAAAAATAAATTAGAGGCTAAAAAGGCATTAGATGCAGACTTTGCCAAGAATGCGGCAGCGCAACTTGATTTTGTGTATAAAAATTCTGATTATTACGAGAAAACACATAACAGATACCCGGTGGCTCGTTTGGAAACAGATGTAAAGCTCAACTTAAAATAAATAAATGGAATACCTCAGCATTGCTCCTGTAGCATCAATCATATTTGTTTTTACAATTGTTACCAGCTTGTATGCCTTTTACGATCAAAGCCTATACGGTAAGTTTATGTTACATCCTTACAGTGTATCGAAAGGAAAAAATGTTTATACGCTAATAACCAGCGGTTTAATTCATGCCGATTGGATGCACTTGTTTTTTAACATGTTTACATTCTATGCTTTTGCATTTACCCTGGAGCAAATGATGGGCAGCTGGCAATTTGGTTTAATGTATTTTTTAGCCTTGATATTAAGTGATCTGCCAACTGTATTTAGACATAAAAATGATTTTCACTACAATAGCTTAGGTGCTTCTGGTGCAATTAGCGGGGTTTTGTTCAGTTTCATCCTTTTTAACCCTATGGCCGGCATCGGGATTTTATTTTTGCCTTTTTCTATTCCAGCGGTAATTTTTGGGGGAATCTATTTAGCCTATTGTGCCTATGCCTCAAAAAATTCGAGAGACAATATTAATCATGATGCCCACTTTTTTGGTGCATTAACCGGATTGATTTTCACTATTATTTTTGTGCCGGGCATCCTCCAAAACTTTTTCGCAATAATAGGCGCAAAGTTAGGAATGTAATTATCCTGCAGCAGGTAAACAGGGTTTTTCGAAAAAGCTCATCGGATGGTCAGGGTCTTTAATGATCTCAAACTTTACATAGCCCCAGGGTTTCCAGAAATTTTCCAACACCTGAGCATAAATTTTGTGCTGCCAAACATCAAACAAAGGCTTGGTCATATTTCCGCGAAGTGGCATGGCTTCAATATAGGTTATGCCCTCAACAGGCATAAATGTGTATTCTGGCAAGCGGTTAAACAAATAAGCGGAGTAGTAAAAACGAGCGGTAAGTTCTTCAAATTGCTGTGCCGTGAGTGCTTTACCCTTCACCTCATTTATAATTTCCTGATGATAACGTTTATTGGTTCCGTTATCCTGCAGGCAAGCAATAATGCCAAAATCTTTCATCTTCAGCGAAAAGGTAAGCGTATTAATTTCATCCCTGAAACTGAATGGAGTTTGCTCATCTTCCAGCTTAACCACCGTGATCGACCATGGAGTGAAATCTTCAAACTCGATGCTGGTATACAGATTTTGCATCATAAAATTGAGGTTGGCGAACTTCATCATCAGCGATTGAGACATGTTTAAGCCATCTGCCGTCATTTCCTTGCGCAAAGCAGAATGCATTTCAATGTAAACGAAGCCATATAAAAACTTCCCAATCCAATTAAAGAGCTCAAGCTCTGGCAAAGCCGAAACAGCATTATAACCTGTAGCAAATGCTTGTTCTATTTTTTCTTCCAGTGGATTTAAAAATTGCTCATTTACTTCGCTATTAACAGGAATCACGAGGGTATTGTAAGAACGTATGCTTTCATCCAGAAACTGAATTTGCTCCTCGCCTGTTAATCCTGCTTGCTCCAACAACCATTTTGGAATCAGCGGAACCTGGATTACGGGAGAGTTAAAAGTGTTGCCACTTAGGAAACATTTTTTGTATAAGAAATCGAAACTTTGGAAAGGATTGTATAGGCCGGTATTCATCACTGCAATATTAGTTATTATATCGTTATTGCTTGTTAGCGATATTTTATTTTAACCCTGGGATTACAACATGATGGTTTGGAAGACCGTCATTCCTCTCCTTCAGCTGCGCCCTCGCAGATCGAAACTGTAATATGGTCTGTGAGGACACAGACCATGGTTTGTTGAAATTTTGCAAATGAGATTGCTTCGTCGGCTGAAAAAGCCTCCTTGCAATGACGAGATGTGGCTTATTTGGTAATTCCTTGCTCCGCGGTCTGTGTCCCCACAGATCGAAACTGTAAAATGGTCTGTGAGGACACAGACCATGGTTTTAGAAATATTGGAATTTAGATTGCTTCCTCGGCTGAAAAAGCCTCCTCGCAATGACGAAATGTGGGCTAATTTGGTAATTCCTTGCTCCGCGGTCTGTGTCCCCACAGATCGAAACTGTAAAATGGTCTGTGAGGACACAGACCATGGTTTTAGAAATATTGGAATTTAGATTGCTTCCTCGGCCGAAAAGCCTCCTCGCAATGACGAAATGTGGGCTAATTTGGTAATTACTTGCTCCTCGGTCTGTGTCCCCACAGATCGAAACTTTAAAATGATCTGTGAGGACACAGACCATGGTTTTTTGCAATTCTTGCAAATGAGATTGCTTCGTCGGCTAAAAAGCCTCCTCGCAATGATGAAATGTGGACTAATAATTATTATAAAATCCGCTTAAGTTATCAATTAACTGGCTGTAAATTGGCTTTGTGAACTCCAGAAACATCGTGCTTGGCGGTGGCGGAAGAACCTCCCTTTTTCTCGTTATGGCTAATTGATTTTTGTTCAGCGCCCTGTCGTCTCCTTTGTAACTTCCCCAACTGTCTCGCCAAACGAAAGTGCCGGGAAATTTCTGCTGACGAACGATTTTTTTGCTTTGCCAATCCATAATTGTCATGTCTAGCAATCCTGATGAAGAAATATTCTTTTCAAAAATACTCAGTGTAGCACTCACCGTTCCGTAAATAGGTTTGCGCTCCCGGGTTTCGCCGATTACCACACTATCGCGTTTAAGCTTTTCTACTCTTTCTTTCACGTGAGTCTGGCCGACTACGAAATCATCAAAATTTAAGCTTAAAACCTGGTCGGGTATAATTTTTTGAGTAGTCGCCTGTTCTTCGCCATAAAATATCACAAACTTATTCCGCGAATAGTTGGAGATAAATTCATCAATTTGCTGCTGAAAATAATCAGCACTCAACTTATACGGCCCTCCGTTTAAAATAATAGGTTGAACAACTACGCGGGTTACGGCGGCCCAATAGGCATCATCCATTTTTGCTTTTACATCTTTATAATTTGGCTGTAGATTTTGCACTTTTTCAAATTCGTAATATGCCTTTTTTGCAGCTAAGCGGTTACGTTCATTTAAATAACCGATCCCTGAGTTGTACCTCGCAACTGCAGCATTGTATTTGCTTTCTGCAACTTCATTGATATATTTTGATGGCGTTGGAACAACTGCTAAACATGCCGGACAACTGTTAATCTCATCTGCCAGCTGATTTATTTTCTGATAATCGTACATTACAGATTCCCATCTAAACAAATCATTCGACATTTTTGCCTCGTTAATTCTGCGTAAATGATCTTGCAGGGCTAAATCATAAGCAGTTTTTAAAACCTGCATGGCCTCACTGTTTTTTGGCGAATTCTGCAATCTGCTTACCGCCTTTGCAACTGATGCATCGTAATCGCCTTTTTGTAAGGCATTTTTTCCTGTGGTACATCCTCCTAAAATTATTAGGGATAAATAAATAAAATACCGTAATCTTGAAATGTTTTTCATGGCAGGAGTGGTTTGCGTTAATAAACAAATATACTTTTGTAAAGCGATATCCGCCCTATTTACTTATTAGACGATAGACAATGAAGATTAGTTGCAAGCAATTCGAATTAGAATTAAAACACCCGTTTTCGATCTCCAAATTTACCCGAACAAGCACACCGTTAATGCTTTTAAAAATCCAGTACGAAGATGTGGTGGGTTACGGAGAAGCTTCAATGGTGCCATACATGGGAGAAAGTTTTAAAACTGCAGCTGCCTTTTTAAAAGAGGTAGATTTGAGCCAATTCGCCTACCCTTTTAATTTCGAAGAGATTATTAGTTATCTGGATCGTATTGCTCCTGGTCAGCCGGCGATAAAAGCAGCGATAGACATTGCTTTAAATGATATCAATGGAAAAATTTTAAACAAACCTTGCTACGAAATTTACGGTGCCGACCCTGCAAAAATGCCGGTAACTTCTTACACTATTGGGATAGATACCCCGAAAGTGATTCGCGAAAAACTTAAAGATGCAGAGAATTTCAAGGTGATAAAAGTTAAACTGGGTAGAGATAACGACCGGGAGATTATTGAAACCATCCGTAGTTTGACAAATGTGCCACTATACGTGGATGCTAACCAAGGTTGGAGTGATCGAATTAAAGCCATCGATTTAATTTATTGGCTGCATAACCAAGGGGTGGTTTTAATTGAACAGCCTATGGATAAAAACGATTTGGAGGGTAACGCCTGGCTAACGGAACGTAGCCCGATCCCTTTACTGGCCGATGAGGCTGTGCAGCGTTTAGCCGATATGGATCAGCTAAAAGGTGCTTACCATGGCATTAATGTAAAACTGATGAAAAGTTGTGGGATGTATGAAGGTCATCAAATGATTCTGAAAGCACAATCTTTCGGAATGAAAGTATTGATTGGTTGCATGAGCGAAACAAGTTGTGCAACCCTTGCTGCAGCGGCTTTGGCGCCTTTATGTAATTGGGCAGATTTAGATGGCCCCTGGTTAACTAAAAATAATCCTTTTACAGATCCGCCTTTTGAAAATGGGAAATACAGCTTGAAAAACTTACCTGGGCTTGGACTGGAAGGTGTTACTTCTGATCTTTTTGTTTAAAGTTCTTCCGCAGATCTTTCACTAGCTGATATTTAAAATAGGCAAGGCAAGCCGCAACACCTACTAAAAAACCACCTGGTAAAGGTTTGTGGTTATTGTAACACCAAACGATTCCAAAAATAGAAAGGATGATGGCCAGATTGTAGAAAATATTTAAAGCAAATTTTTTACCCATAGTGGAAATGATTGAATGAGTGAATTTTGAATGAGTGATTTTCGAATGTAAGAAGTCGTCATTGCGAAGCCAGGTTTGAGCGAGCTGAAGCAATCTGATTTTTAAGAGAGATTGCGTCGTACCTCGCAATGACGAATGATTCTTAGTAAACTGGCATATTTGGATCGTAAGCCTCTTGCCAGGCTAAAATCCCACCTTTTAAATTGTATAGGTTTTCGTAACCATACTGCGCTTCAAGTTGCATCACTGCTGCGGCACTTCTTTTTCCGCTGCGGCACTGAATAATTACAGGCTTATCTTTTTCAACTTTATCAGCCTCAATTAAAATCCCGCCTAAAGGAATGTTCTCGCCGTTAAGGTTAGAAACTTCGTATTCGAATGTTTCGCGAACATCAATCAATTGAAAATCTTCTTTATTATCGATTTTTTCTTTTAATTCTTGTACTGATATTTCTTTCATCTTGAAAATTGTTTATGCAAATATAGGAAAATCGATTTGAGTAGAATGAACAAAGTGGCGTCATATATTTTCTCAAAAATCTGTAACATATCAAACCCTTAGGCGTTTAATTATAAACATTACAAATGGACAAACTGAACCGTTTCTTTTGGTTTTGCTCTGGCGCTCACATCCCTACGCTGGAAAAGTATCCTACAGAACAAAATAAATATACTGGCATTGGTGCCACCATCTTCTTTACAGGTTTATTTGCCGCTTTATCTGGTGGCTATGCCATGTATTTCGTTTTTAAAGGCGATGATTTAGCGGTTGTTTTTGCCATCATTTTCGGTTTCTTGTGGGGTGCCGCCATTTTCAATATGGACCGGTATATTGTTTCGAGTATCAATAAAAGCGCTAGCACTAATAAACAGCTCCTGCAAGCTACCCCACGGATTTTATTGGCCATAATGATTGGTATGGTTATTTCTCGTCCAATTGAGTTGAAAATTTTTGATAAGGAAATTAAAGAACGCTTGAAAGTGAGTTATTTAAACGGACAGCGAGCAAAAATTGATACCCTAAACAAAGCTTTCGAAAAAAAATACCAGGTAGAATTTGGAAGACTGAACCAGCAAAAAGCCACAAGAGATTCATTAGAGAAGGGAATCAAAGCCGATCGGCAGAAACTTAACTTCGAAATTTTTGGAAATAAAACCAATGAAACATCTGGCGTTATGGGTTATGGCCCGTATGCAAAACGTAAGGAGGTGGAGATTAAACAACGCGAATCAGAACTTGATTCGTTGAAAGCAAACATTAATAAAGCAGAAACTTTTGTTGATAAACGAAAGGAATTTGACGGTTTGTTTAATGAAAAATTATACACCAAAAAGCAGCTGGATAGTTTGGCTGATCTTGCAGGTTTTGCCGATCGAAACTGGGCTTTAGGTCAGCTGAAGTTTAACGTTGATGGTACTAAAGATGATAACACCGCTATTGCAGTAACCTTTATTGGCTTGTTGTTTATCTTTTTCGAATGTTTGCCCGTGTTTGTAAAACTAATGAGCGCACGTGGTCCTTATGATTTTGCTACGGCCGACGGCGATGACGTATCCATTTATCAATCTAAAAAAGACAAAGATTTCCATTTCGAAGTGGCCGATCATATTCATGAAACCCGGGTGGATGCAGAAGCATCAAAACGTAAAGAAATTATTAAGGGTAAAGCCTACCGCGACCTGGAAAAATACGATTGGGATAAGGAGTAGAAGAGGAAATGGAGAATAGGAAATTGGAAATGGAAAATAGAGAATAGGAAATGGAGAATAGAAAACAGGGAATAGAGGCAACCCATCAACCATTTTACATCTTACCTGTTTCATTTTTTGTATTTTTCCACCACAAAACCCTTTTTTATGAAGAAATTTTTAGCTGCCGCTTTGTTTAGTGTGTTGTCGCTTTCTGCCCTTGCTCAGAATGAAATAAGTTACGTGGTTTCATTTTCAAATGCAATACATCATGAGGCTGAAATTGCCATGAGCATCGCCAATGTTCCTGCCGGAAATTTAACAGTTAGAATGAGCAGATCATCTCCTGGAAGATATGCCACACACAAAAAACCCTTTCTTCTTTAACAAAAAATGAAGCTTTTGCAAAGGATTTCTTTAGCAGTTACATTTATGGCAAAGAGAAAAACGACTATGCAAAGTTGCTTTTAAATGCTGGTTTTGTGTTACGCAAAGCAAAGCCCGGGCAGGCTTACACAGGTTTAGGCAACTTTAATTCAGCAGATAGTAAAGTAACGCTAATGCAAACATTGCAGGGAACACCAGCTTATCAGGCGGGTTTAGATGTGGGTGATGTCATTTTAAGTATCGACGGACAAAATGTAACGGATGCATCGGTTGTTGACAACATCACAAAATCGCATAAGCCAGGCGATGTAGTAGAAATTAAATATCAATATCGAGGCGAAAATAAAACAACGAAATTAACATTTGCCGAAGACCCAGCTTTGGAAGTTGTTTCGATAGAGAAAACGGGTGGAACATTAACTCCCGCAATGCAAAATTTCAGAGATAATTGGTTAAACTCGCAGGTAAATTCTAAACAGAAATAATAAGATGAAGAAAATATTCCTTTTTACCCTTGCTGCTATGGCAGGTTTGCAGCTTCAAGCGCAAAACATTGATAATATAATTACCAGAGAATACACTGATCATTTAATCAAAACTTTAAGTGGCGATGAAATGCAGGGTCGCGGTACTTTTACGCCAGGAATAGATAAAGCAGCTACATTTATTGAATCAGAATTTAAGAAAATAGGCTTACAACCTTTAGCTGGTGAGAAAGGTTTCCGTCAGACTTTTTATAAATACCAGGTAGCCAATGTGAGCAAAAGCATCAAAATAGATGGCAGCGAAATTTCTTCTGAAAATGTAATTCTGGCCGGTGCTAATGAAGAAAATATCACGCTTAATAAGTCAAATGCTACAGTTGTGGTTTTGGATCCAGAGAAGCCTTTCGTAAATCAGTTTAGGACGATGTTGGCTGCAGGCAAAAATCAAATTATTTTAGTTGATGATAAGTTTGCTGAAAACTTTAAGCGCTATAAAGCTTACTTTGATAAACCGACAACTTTGGATGAAAAAGATATGGGTGCCGGCAAATCTGCTGTTCAGGTTTTTGTATTGGGCGCTAAAAAAGCCGATGAGTTTACTGTAGAATTGAAAGGAAAAGTTAATAAAATGGCTTTGTTTAATGTGGCTGGAATGATTCCGGGCAAATCAAAAGCAAAAGAGCTGGTTGTTTTTTCTGGCCATTATGATCATTTAGGTGTGATTAAAACGGTAGATGGCGATAGTATAGCGAATGGTGCCGATGATGATGCATCAGGAACAACAGCGATGATTGCCTTGGCTAAATACTACAAAGCACAAAAAAATAATGAGCGTACATTGATTTTTGTTGCTTTTACCGCAGAAGAAATCGGAAATTTTGGAGCCAAGTATTTTTCAAGCAAATTAAATCCTGATGAAGTTGTAGCCATGTTCAACATCGAAATGATCGGTAAAGATTCTAAATTCGGGAAAAATACCGCTTTCATTACCGGTTACGATAAATCTGATTTTGGAAAAATTCTGCAAAAGAACTTAGCAGGAACAGAATTTACCTTTCACCCAGATCCATACACGGAACAAAATTTATTTTACAGAAGTGATAACGCAACATTAGCTGCTTTAGGGGTGCCGGCGCACACCATCAGTACCGATCAAATTGATGTAGATAAACTTTACCACACCGTTAAGGATGAATACAGCACTTTAGATGTAGAAAATATTCTTTCAACTATTAAAGCAATCGCCAAGAGTGCAACCTCCATTGTAAACGGAACAGATGCACCAACAAGAATACCGAAGTTGAAACAGTAGGATATAAACCGTCATTTCGACCGACGTGGAGAATTCTTTGAAAAAAGAAAGGCCACAGATTTGCAGATTAATGATTAGAATCTGTAAATCTGTGGCCTAATTTTTTTATATCGGGAAAATCTAAAACCGATACTCCATCACATAATCATCCATGAAATAGCCTTCACCGATATCCAGTTTTACAGATTCTTTGATGCTAAACCCACCTTTTAAATAGAAGTCTTTTGCCTTATTGTGTTTGTTTACATTAAGTTGCAAGGCAGTTGCGCCGGCATCTTTTACCTGATTAAAAACCTCGTTAATCAAGATTTTACCAACTCCCTTTCCATGTGCCGAAGGCAAAACATACAACTTGTGTAATTTGTAAATTCGTTCTTCATGATCAATAATCGAGTAGCCGGCAAAACCAAATTGGTTCTCGTTATCTTCCGCAATGATGAAAATGTGGCCCTCCAATAATTGTCCGAGTAGCTCCCCTTTACTATACATTTTGTCGAGCATGTAATCAATTTGTTTCTGGCCTATAATGTCAAGATAGGTTGATGGCCAGGTTGCAGCGGCAATAGCTCTGATCACCTCAATATCCTGTTCTTTGGCTTTTCTTAGCGTAATCATATCGGCTCACTAATAAAAATGGGTTGTCCTGAAAAAGAAAACTCCACAAATCCATCATTCACCACTTCGAAAACTTCTTCTTCATTTTGCATGAGATTAGTAACTTCCAGGTATCGGTTTCCATGGATGAGAAACTGACTTCCTGCCGGTTTCCAAACGGAAAAGCCAGATTTGATAGGATAATGTTTTGCTCTTTCAGTAAAAACAACAATGTTAATCTTATCTTCAAAACCAGCAAATTTCTCCAGATCGAACTTCCTGGTAATTACATTTACTGCCGGGTATCTTTGTTCATAAAGAAAATTGATAGCGACCATTAGTGCATCAACAGGGCCTTGTACAATCCTGGTATCTTCCTGCACTTCCTCATTGCTCCCATTAACCAAAACATCTACTTTCAGCCCCAACGAAACGATTTTATCGTAATTTTCGCCGTTGACCAAAAGAGTTGGGCTCCATTCTAAAAGCTGACCTAAAAGTTCTTCATTAAAATTGCCAAGCTCATCAATATATAAGGCAGGCTCTTGTTTTTCTTTTACAATGTGATGTGAGGACATGTTGCGAAGATAAGCTAATTTCAGATTTTAGAAATGACGATTTTAGATTTTTTGGGCTAAACTATCCTTTCACCAAATCATAAAAATCCTGATAAGCCTGAATGAAATCATCAGCGGAATAAATCGCATCAGAAACTGCTATCCCAAAAATTCCGGTTTGCATTAGCGGCTCTACATCATAAATTTTAATCCCGCCAGCGGCTAAAACAGGGATATTAATATTTAATTCTTTAAGTTGATTTATTGAATTTAAATAGCCATCGATACCTAAAAACGGAGAACTATTCGTATTGGTTTCAACTGCAGAGAATGGACCTAAGCAAACGTAATCAACGCCTTGCTCTGCCAAACGAATTATATTTTCAACTGAATTTGCTGTGCCTCCCAAGGTGATATCATCACCTACTAATTTTCGCAAAGCGATGAAATCAGCTTTGCTATCTTCGATGTGAAAACCCTGAATGTCTGCCTTTCCATTGAGGTGAATGTGTTTGGTAACGATGAGTGTGGTTCCCCAATCGTCACAAACTTCTGCAACCGAATTGATGTCGGTTAAAAGTTCCTCCTCGTTTTTACTTAAACAACGGTATTGGATCCATTTTGCCCCGGCTTCGCAAGCCAGTTGCACTTGCTCAATATGAGATAAACTAGGAATGTCGTGGGTAATATATTGAAGCTTCTCGATGTATTTCATAATCAAAAAATTCGTCATTGCGAGGCACGAAGCAATCTGAAATAGAGATTGCTTCGTGCCTCGCAATGACGAATGTACTAAAGTTTTGCGACTGGTTGCCGTGTTGCTTTTAACTTTAAGCCTATCCTTATGCCCTCTATTTTAAAACTTCACGTTTAAACTCAATAAAAAGTTACGGGTTGCTTGCGGATAATAATAATTCGACCTGCGTAAATCACCAGCATATAAATAGGGATAAGTACCACCATTACTTTCATATAAAGTGCTGAACACATTGTTGATGAGTAAACTTAGGCCTACATTTTTTATTCCGGCCAAAGGCGTATTGTACATCAAACGAACATCATTCACAAAAAAACTAGAAAGAATGCGTGAATCGGCAGAGGTGTTATCCAGATTTTGCTTGCCCACATATTTGCTTAAAAACGCAATGCTTGCATTTGGTAAAACAGTATAATTAATCTCGCTTGATGCAATAATTGAAGGTGAGAAAGCGATATTGGTATTGTTATAACTAAAAGTAGTTAAAGCGCCGTTGGCGTCATCATAAATAAATTCTGTAAACTCCTTAATTTTATTCCGGCTAAACGTTGCCGTTGCAGCCCAGGATAAATTCTTGAAAATCTGCCATTTGCCATCTACTTCAATCCCTGCTCTATAGCTATCAGGAACATTTTGACGGGTTTGGCCTCCAACATCATTTAATTTTCCTGTGTTGATTAGCTGATCTTTATAAAACATGGCAAAACCATTTATACCAACATTGAAATTAGAAAATTGCGTACGGTAACCTGCTTCAATATCTGTTAGGTTTTCTGGTTTGGGGCGACTGTTGATATTAGAATCCGTAAAATCTCTCCGGTTTGGCTCCTTGTTGCCAACAGCAACTGATGCATAAACATTGCTTTTATCGTTAAAATTATAGGTTATTCCAGCCTTCGGATTGAAAAAATCCAAGGTTGCATTTTGCTGAGCCGGATCACCATTTGGATCTATACCAAAATAAGAATAATAGACTCTTCTATATTGCAGATCGCCAAAAAGGTTGAACTTTCCAATCTGATAATTTGCTCTCCCGAAAACATTGAAATCTGTTTTGAAGGCGTCATTATCATTATAACGGTGACGAATGGATCCACTGCCATCGTAGTTGGCAAATTGTGCCCAAATTACCTCGTCAAAATGGCGGCCTTTATATTCGTTGTAAGCACCACCTAAAACAAAATTCAGATCGTTTTTTGGTGTATAATTTAGGGAGTAGGTTACGCCATAGAAATCATTATCCAACCACAGGCGGCGAACTAAATCGGAGGTGTTTTGTGTAACGCCACCTAAAACCACAGGAGGAATTCCATAATCTTCGAGGTTTCGATCTTCCTTGTATTCTTCATAATAACCCCGTCCGTAAGTATAATGCAAGGCCGCATTGGCTACCAACTGGCTGGTTATATTTCTGGTATAGAATAACTGATAATGATCTTGCTGATAATTATCGGTTTGATTGTCGTACGTAAAATCGTTATGTCTGCGATTAGTAAGCAGCATTTCTTCGCTTATCCCATTCCAGGCCTGATAGGTTTTTTCTGTACCGCTGAATACGTTGGCACGAAGGATATCTTTTTTACCGTAATAGGCACCAGAAACAAAAAATGATTTTAGGTTGGACGATGCACGATCTACATAGCCGTCAGATTTTATCCGTGATAAACGCCCATCAAAGGTAAACTTGTTTGCAATTAAGCCAGAGCCTACACTCACTGTATTTTTCCAGGTATTGTAAGAGCCGTAGGTATTGTTGAGTTCGGCATAAGCAGAATCCCGGCGGGTAGTGGTTTGAATATTTAAACTCCCGCCAAAAGCGCCAGCACCATTTGTAGAGGTGCCCACACCACGCTGAATTTGGATGTTATCAACTGATGAAGCTAAATCTGGGAGGTTAATAAAAAAACTTCCCTGGCTTTCTGCATCGTTTAAAGGGATGCCGTTAAGCGTAACGTTGATACGTGTAGCGTCACTACCTCTGATACGAAGGCCTGTATAGCCCACACCAGCTCCTGCATCGGAAGTTACCACAACTGAAGGTGTCTGATTTAATAAATAAGGTAAATCCTGGCCCAGATTATTTTTCGCCAGCTCCGCTTTGTCCAGGTTTCTAAAAGTTGTAGCAGAGTTTTTTGATGCACGGGTGGCGCTAACCACAACATCATCGGCCAGAAAGTTTTGCTGAACCAGCGCAAAGTTTAAGTTAGCATTGCCATTTAAATTTACTTCTTTTTCCTGCGTTCTGTAGCCCACATAACTGACCACGATGGTGTAATTGCCTCCAGCTAAATTGGCCAGAGTGTAGTTCCCATTGGCATCACTTAATACTGCTGTTCGCTGATTTTTGATTTTAATGGTTGTGCCAGGCAAGGCGTTTTGATTGTTATCGGTAACTTTTCCGGTAACCGAATTTTGTGCCGATGCAAATAAAGGCAACATTGCAACAAGGGCTGCAAAAAGTAAATTTTTCAATGTTTTTGTTTTTAGTTAAACCCATCGGAAATAGGGGTACTCCCGATTTCAGTTAAACTTCCATAACTCCAATCCCTACGCCGGCATTACCCGGATCAGGTGCATTCAAGTTAAAAGTTGAGGGTTAAAAGTTGAAAGTTCGATGGTTGACCAAACTTTTCACTTTTTACTTTTCACTTTCTACTTAAA
This sequence comes from Pedobacter sp. AC163, assembly GCF_979258665.1. Taxonomy (NCBI): domain Bacteria; kingdom Pseudomonadati; phylum Bacteroidota; class Sphingobacteriia; order Sphingobacteriales; family Sphingobacteriaceae; genus Pedobacter; species Pedobacter sp. AC163. The sequence continues at coordinate 3,333,541 of NZ_OZ409872.1, forward strand.
ATGGGTATGATCTCAGCCCGTTTTTGTGTTTATAACAAACAAGGCACCCCTAATGATGGGGCAAATGTAGAAAATATATTCAAAGATTTATCTTTTTTACTTTTTTAGAAAAGCAATTTCGGTGCTTCATCGGAATTTGTAGTCCCGCTTACACTTCAATCTTTTTATTTCAAGTTACTAACCCTGTTTAATTTAGATAGAAGGGTTAGTAATTTGAAAAATATAAAAAGGATTTTCATTTTAATCGGGTTTATTTAACCTAAAGTTGTGCTGCTAGGTTGCCACCTAAACCCGACCCTAGCGAGATGCCCACCATTTTTTCATTGTGGCAGAAGCGGGGGCGGGAACAATTTGCTCTATAACCGCTGCCATTGCTTTCCAAATTATAAAGCTAAAAATTGATCTACTGCTGTAATAGCATGCTGTATCCTAATTTCACCCAAACCACTAATCACTTTATAGTTAGCATTTAGAGCCTGCAGTTCCTTATGCCAAACCTCCATAAAATATTCCCGTTGATTGGGGAAATCTCGCAGAGGGTCATCCTGCCAAGGTAAATCGATATCCATCAGCAGATAAAGGTCATATGGTCTTTTCGGCAAAGCATCCAAAACTATTTGTGGCGTTTCGCCCAGCATTTCATCGCTCCAGATTTTTACGGTTACAAATGTGGTATCGCAGATAATGAACTCACTTTCTGTTGTCACTAGAATCGCATCTTCCAAAGCTACCTGACCATAATACATATTTACCTCATCTTGTAAAGTGTAAGGCGCAGTTAAATTTTCGCAGTAGTAGCGGGCATATTCTGGTACCCATGATACTTTATAATATTTTGCAAGCAGTTGCGACATGGTTGATTTTCCTGTGCTTTCAGGGCCTACAATGGCGATTTTTTTTATGGATCGGCTCACATTAAAATTTTTTACAATCAAATCAAATGTAAAGGAAAATGGCTGAAAAAGAAAAAATCCGGTTGAGGAGGGCTCCTCTAACCGGATAATAAACCAAACAAACTATTTATGAAGAAATCCTCATTGCGGTTAACTACTCCGCGGAGGAAGCTTTAGATCTTTTTCTAAAGTATATACAAAACGCATATATGTTCTGCTTATTACAACATTATTGCCAATTTTTTCGATACTATGCTTTCATGACGAAAACATGACTTCGTGTGTGTTTAACACTATAGATATGTTACATTCTAATCAGGTTTTAACGCTTTGTTAACTTCTCGAAGCGTTAACTTCTTAAATGTTGTACAAAAATTCAGACAAGGAATTAGTTCAAGACTGTCTACTGTGCTAATTCTGCGACAAACAATTTTTGCATATCATACGTTTAGTGAGGAAATTTGGATTCTAACTATTAAAATGTATCAAAATGAAAAAGCTAGGAGTTTTTTTAATCGCATTAATGGTATCAACTGTTTTCTTTTTTGCTTTTGCACTGATTAAACAAGGAGGAATAGTTGGGCGGATTAATCCAGCCGAAGCAGTTGCAGGCATTTCACTGATTGCCGGAACAGATACAGTTGAGGCGCAGATGAATCAAGGTGCTTTTACTTTTACGAATTTAAAAGAAGGCGTTTATACTATATCTATTAAGGCTAATGCTCCTTACAAGGATTTTTTGATAGAAAAGGTTGCCGTGAAAGATAGTGCAACAACTGATTTAGGCGAAATTAAATTGCAACAATAATGAATATTTCGGAAGAATAATTTTAAAAAGAGGAGCTTATAAACTCCTCTTTTTTATTTTAAAAAAGTAATTTAAAAACGATACGAAAAACCTATCTTTGCATCCCGACAGAACAGTTGGGATTTTCCTCCTCAAAAGCAAAACACCTCCTTGCTTCTTCAGCCTTAACAGGTTAAAAAACTTTAGAATTTTAATTATTGTATTAAACTTTATCATGCCTAAAGACACTTCCATAAGCTCAGTATTAATTATCGGATCGGGACCAATTATTATTGGCCAGGCCTGTGAATTTGATTACTCGGGTTCTCAAGCGGCACTTTCTTTGAAAGAAGAAGGAATCACCGTTTCGATTATCAACTCAAATCCGGCAACTATCATGACGGATAAAGTTATCGGCGACCACGTTTATCTTCGCCCTTTATCTGTTGATTCAATTGAAGTTATTCTTCAAGAACACATTGATTCGCCAGATTTACCAAGAATTGATGCAGTATTGCCAACTATGGGCGGTCAAACTGCGTTGAACTTATGCGTAGAAGCTTCTGAGCGGGGTGTTTGGGAAAAATATGGTGTTAAAGTGATCGGTGTTGATGTAGCAGCCATCGAAAAAACAGAAAATCGTGAAGCCTTCCGCCAGTTAATGGTTGATATAGGTGTAGGGGTAGCGCCATCTAAAATTGCCAATTCATTTTTAGAAGGTAAAGAAGCGGCTCAGGAAATCGGTTTTCCATTGGTAATCCGCCCATCATACACCTTGGGTGGTTCTGGTGGTGGTTTTGTGCACAAAAAAGAAGAATTTGATGCCGCACTTAAACGCGGTTTAGAGGCCTCGCCAACTCACGAAGTTTTAGTAGAACAAGCCGTTTTAGGTTGGAAAGAATACGAATTAGAGTTACTTAGAGATAGCAACGATAATGTAATTATCATTTGTTCGATTGAGAACTTCGACCCAATGGGGATTCATACTGGCGACTCTATTACGGTTGCGCCAGCCATGACATTATCTGATCGTTGTTACCAGGATATGCGTAACCAGGCGATTAAAATGATGAGAGCCATCGGAACTTTTGCCGGCGGTTGTAATGTTCAGTTCTCGGTTAATCCTGCAAATGATGATATTATTGCCATCGAGATTAACCCTCGTGTTTCACGTTCATCAGCGTTAGCAAGTAAGGCCACTGGTTATCCAATCGCTAAAATTGCAGCCAAATTAGCCATCGGTTACAACTTGGATGAAATCGAAAATCAGATTACAAAAACAACTTCAGCTTATTTCGAACCTACTTTAGATTACGTAATTGTTAAAATCCCTCGTTGGAATTTCGACAAGTTTAAAGGCGCTAACAAAGAATTAGGTTTACAAATGAAATCTGTTGGTGAGGTAATGGCTATCGGCCGTACCTTCATCGAAGCTCTACAAAAAGCTTGTCAGAGTTTAGAGATTGGCCGTGCAGGTTTAGGTGCCGATGGTCGCCAGAACCGCAACATTAACGAAATTATGGACGGTTTGGAGCATGCCTCATGGAACCGTTTATTCTTAATAAAAGATGCCATGACAATGGGCGTGCCTTTGGAATCCATCCGTAAGGTAACAAAAATTGATAAGTGGTTCTTAAATCAAATTCAGGAGCTTGTTGCTTTAGAAGTTGAATTGAAACGTTACTCGCTAAACAATATCCCTCAAGATTTCTTCTTCACGCTTAAAACCAAAGGCTTCTCTGATATTCAGATTGCATGGTTACTGGGCAACGTTACTGAAGATGAAGTTTACGACCGACGTAAAGCTTTGGGCATAAATAGAGTATATAAAATGGTGGATACTTGTGCGGCAGAATTCCCGGCAAAAACGCCATATTATTATTCATCTTTCGATGAAGAAAATGAGTCTATTTCATCCGATCGCAAAAAAGTAATCGTATTAGGCTCAGGTCCAAATCGTATTGGCCAGGGTATTGAGTTCGATTACTCTTGTGTACACGGTTTATTAGCAGCTAAAGAATCAGGTTTTGAAGCCATCATGGTTAATTGTAACCCTGAAACGGTTTCTACAGATTTTAACATGGCCGATAAATTATACTTCGAGCCGGTTTTCTGGGAACATGTTCGCGAGATTATCGAACTAGAAAAACCAGAGGGTGTTATCGTTCAGTTAGGTGGACAAACCGCTTTGAAAATGGCTGAAAAACTAACTGAAAAAGGTATCAAAATCATTGGAACCTCTTTTGAGAACATGGATATCGCCGAAGATCGTGGACGTTTCTCCGACTTGTTAAAAGAACTAGATATTCCTTATCCTAAATACGGTGTAGCAGAAAATGCTGAGGAAGCCATCGTTGTAGCAAACGAAGTGGGCTACCCGGTTCTGGTTCGTCCGAGTTATGTTTTGGGTGGACAAGGTATGAGCATCGTGATCAATGATGAAGACCTTGAAAAAGCAGTGGTAAAATTATTGGGCGATTTACCGGGTAACCGTGTATTAATCGATCACTTTTTAGATAGAGCAGAAGAAGCAGAATCAGATTCGATTTCTGATGGAGATGATGTTCACATTGTAGGGATGATGGAACACATTGAGCCTGCAGGTATCCACTCGGGAGATTCATTCGCTGTGTTGCCAACTTTCAGCTTACCTGAATCCGTGACTAAATCGATGGAAGAATACTCGATCAAAATAGCGAAAGCTTTAGATGTTCGTGGATTGTTAAACATTCAGTTCGCCATTAAAGATGAGAAAGTTTATGTGATCGAAGCAAATCCTAGAGCTTCGCGTACAGTTCCTTTCATCGCTAAAGCTTACGACGTTCCTTACATTAATATTGCAGCTAAAATTATGTTAGGTGTGGCGAAATTGAAAGATTTCACTATCGAGCGTAAACTTAAAGGTTATGCAATTAAAGAGCCGGTTTTCTCTTACGAGAAATTCCCTGAGGTGACGAAAGAGTTAGGTCCGGAAATGAAATCTACGGGTGAAGCGATCCGTTTCATTAAAGATTTGGAAGATCCTTACTTCCGCAAGCTTTACAAAGATAAATCAATGTATTTGAGTAAATAATAGCAAAAGGGCGATGGAAACATCGCCCTTTTTGGTTGATCAGAAATGATGTTAATGTTTGTTAAAACTAAATTTCAAAAAGGATTAGTCGTTATCTTAAGCTGTTTTTAATCAATCATCAGCCAATGCGGTTCCTGTTTACAATCTTCCTAACTATTACTTCTCTGACAGGGTTTACACAAACTCAGCAGCAAATCCGCAATTTAACCGCATTTAATAAGCTATATGGCTATATTCAATATTTCCATCCTTCAGATGAAGCTTCGAAAATTGAATGGCAAAGTTTTGCTATTTATGGAAGTCAAAAAATGCTTCAGGTTAAAAATGATCAAGAATTAGTTAACACATTAAATGAATTGTTTCTTCCGCTTGCGCCAACCATAAAAATTTCTGTAAAAGAAAATCTGAAATTTGATGTAAGCCAAATAACACCTCCAACCTTAGTTGGATATACTCCTATTTATTGGCAACATGTTGGTTTAAAGCTTCCTTATTTCACTAATATTTACAATAGCATCCGTATCAATAGGTTTAATCCTGTATCAGAAGAAAGAATTAACCAAAGAGCATTTGCCATAATCTCACCAATTAGTGTAGTAGCATATAAGGGCAAAAAATTTATCTTAAATATTACTGTCAAATCAGACGTTAAGGATTTGGTTTTAAAGCCTTATATGGGTAAACTCAACTTTGTTAAAGATTCTGTTGTTTCAAGTAGCGAAAAGAAGTATATTTTCGAAGGAATTTTTGACCCTGAATTAGAATTATTTACCATTGCCATAGAAACTAATTTTGGCTCCGGATCTTTGAATTTTGACAACATCAGTTTAAATGTTATAAATGAGGATAAAGGACCAATTATCCCACTGGTTAAAAAAATGGTGGCGTTAAACCAATTGGATTCGAAAATCGATAGAAGAATTATTCGAATTTTTAAACCTCAGGGCGATGAAAAATTTTTCGAAGAAGAGCTTAAAATTGGTGAGATTATAACACAAACCTTAGTGCCTGGGATAAAATGCATTGTTCCTTTGGCCTTGTACGGAAATGAAAAGCATACCTACCCTATAGTGAATGAAAGTCGAGTGGCTGAACTCATCAAACTTGCTTATGATTCGTGGCCGAAAGATGATCAGGGCGAATTTAAAATCAGTGGCGCAGATTTAAAAATTAGATTAGCGGATCTTATCATTCTATATAATGCCTTAAAACATTCTTATCCTTATTGGGATGATGCTTCATTGAGTGCCGATGAAATTTGGAGTAAAAGTATATTAAGGGCTTTCTCTGATAAAACAGATCAAGATTTTTTGAAAACATTAAAGTGGATTGCAAATTCCCTCAACGATGGTCATATGTTTGTAGATTTGAATGGCGACTCTAATAAAGACATTGCTACATTACCACTGCTTTTTGATGTTGCAGAGGGAAAGATAGTTGTAAAAAGAATACTTGACTCTGGATTGATTGATCAGGTTAAAGCAGGTGACGAGCTTATTCGAATTAACGGTAAAAAACCATTCGATATTCTTCGATCTACCGATTCGCTTTTTTCGGGTTCGGCACAATGGAAGCTCGCCAAAAGTACAGTTGCTCTTACAAAAGGTAAAAAGGATGAAGTTGTTCATTTGAATTTGAAAAGAACAAACCAAAATATTTCGATCGATATTTCTAGAACCTACCCATACAGTGAATATACCTCTGGCTCTGATCGAAATAATAGAGGGAAGAGTGAATGGATATCGAAGGATATCTTCTATATTAATTTAAATAAAACAACAACTGAGGTACACATGGCTGAAATTTTGAAAGCAAAATCCGTAATTGTTGACATGAGAGGTTATTTGAATGAAGATACAGAAACATTTTTATCGCATTTAACGGATAAAAAGCTAACCTCAAATAGTGGAATGTTTACACCTCAAATATTATATCCAGATTATCAGAAAGTATCATATGCTATAGGGTCTTATACTATTGAACCTGCTTTGCCTATAGTAAAAGCAAAAATATTCCTGTTGGCTGATGCTACCGGTCAAAGCGCTACTGAAAGCTTTTTATCTGCTTATAAGCAATTTAAAGTAGCAACAATTGTGGGGCAGCCAAGTTCTGGTACAAATGGCAATATAAATTTAATCTCGATGCCAGGTGGATATCGCTTTGTTTATTCGGGTATGCTTGTTAAAAACCCTGATGGGAGCAAACACCATTTAAACGGTGTAGTTCCTGATGTGATGGTGAAGAATACGATTAAGGGCATACAGGAAGGAAAAGATGAAATTCTTGAAGAAGCCATTAGATTAGCCACCGCATATAAATAATTATTTCTGCTTTTCTCCTGGTTCTGCACCTATCTATACAAAGTTGAGTTTCCTTATCCTCCTCAAAGTAAGGAGGCTGTTCAATTTTTTTTATACCTTGATGCAACGTTTTAAAATCCCGCCTGTCTTATAATCAGAATATTCAAAATTTTGGAAACCGTTTACGTAGATAAAAACCTAGAGCTAGTTAAAGCATGCATGCAGGGCAGCCGGGCAGCGCAGTTTGATTTGTACAAACTGTATGCAAAGGCGATGTATAATGTGGCGTTACGAATCCTGAATTATGAAGAAGAAGCTGAAGATGTTTTACAAGAATCGTTTTTAGATGCATTTACCAGGATTGTAGATTTTAGACAGGAAACTACTTTCGGACTTTGGCTAAAGCAGATTGTAATCAACAAATCTATCAACTATTTGCGCAAGCGTAAATTTGAATTTGTTGGAACGGAAGAGTTATCAGAAATACCTGATGAAATTTCTGCAGATGAATATGAAGTTAAATTGCAGGCCGAGGAGGTTAGGAATGCCATTTCAGAACTTCCGGATGGTTATAGAGTGGTATTAAGTTTGTATTTATTAGAAGGTTACGACCACGAAGAAATAGCACATATTTTAAAAATAAGTGAAAACACAAGTCGCACACAATACATGAGGGCGAAGAAAAAGTTAAAAAGTATTTTAGAACAGAAAGGGATGAGAGATGAATAACAGATTAGAAACTTTTGTTAAAGAAAATCGAAAGGCTTTTGATGTAATGGAGCCGCCAGTGGGGCTTTGGGCCAAAATAGAGCTAGAGTTAGATTCAAAACAAAATCAGGTAAAACAAGATAAAAAAAAGCCGGTAAAGTTATACTTATGGATGAGTGTAGCCGCAAGTTTGGTAGTGGTTTTCGGTTTAGTTTGGTTGTACGCCGGAAGGTTGCAAAACAAAGATTTAGAAATCGCGGATGTTAACGAAGCTTATGCACAGAAAGAAGTTCATTTTACGGGATTAATCACCGAGAAAAGAGATAGCCTGGCCATTTTCGCTTCGGCAAACCCAGAGCTTTATAAAAAATTTACTGCTGATTTGGCCAAGTTAGATGAAGAATATGAACGATTAAGATTGGAGCTTCCAACGTCGCCGAACCAAACTTTCGTAGTTAAAGCAATGGTTAAAAACCGCGAAATACAACTACAACTTTTAAAACAACAATTGCTAATTATCAATCAGGTAGACGATTATAAAAAAGTAAATCAGATTTAGAAGAAGTTTAAAGTAATAAGTTTAAAGTAGAAAGTGTAAAGTTTTGGAACCCAATCTAGCTACTTTATACCAAGTACTAAGTACAAGATAATACGCTCACAACATTTCAAAGCAAAACCGGTCGGCAGGTGGAGCCAAATAGATGTTTAACAATTAACAACATGAAAACAATTAAAATATTCTTAGCCTTAGTGGCTTTCATTGCCGGAAAAGCGAATGCGCAACAGACTGTAGTGGTATCAACATCAAACAATACCTACGCAGTGAATAAAACTTCGGTATCTCTTAACAACAATGTAACTGTGAGCGCCGATGTTCAATCGGGTGCGGATGCCGAACGGTCGAAAAGTTTTTCAAAAAGCTTTAGCGTTGACAATAGCGATAAAGTAAACTTGAACAATCAGTACGGCTCTATCGTGGTAAAAACCTGGGATAGGAAAGAAGTTAAAGTAGATATAGACATTAAAGCGTTTAGCAATTCGGATAATGATGTGCAGAAATTGCTGGATGCGGTTAATATTGATGCTACTAAAAGTGGTGATGTAGTTTCGATAAAAACCAATTTGGCTGATAGAAGTGGCCGTTGGGGAAGAGGTGTCAGAAATGGGATAACTACCTGGCGACGAGAAGTAAAAATTAATTATGTGGTATACATGCCAGCCTCAAACCCGCTATCTGTTTTGCAGCAATATGGTAATGTTGAGGTAGGGAATTTCTCTGGACCAACCTCATTAAAAGTACAATATGGAAACTTGGTGGCAGGAAATTTAAGTAACAGCAACAATTACATTAATGTTCAGTACGGCAAGTGCGATATTCAGGATATGAATGCTGCTGTAGTTAAACATGAATACAACGGCCCGGTAACGATCGGTGCTGTAGGAACTTTAGAGTTAGATGCAGAGTACGTTGGGGTAAATATCAACACCATCAGAAGATCGGCAGATATCAAAGTTCAGTATGGTAAAGGTTTAACAGTAGGTAACATTGGCGGCAACCTGTTGTTAAGTGCCGAATATGCTAAAGTAAACATCAACACTGTAAAAGGAAATACCGTAGTTAAGCAGGCCTATGGCGATTTAAATATTGCGGCAGCGGGTAAAATAGCCGTTAATGCAGAATATTCAAACGTAAATTTGGGTACGCTTAATGGCGATGCCAATATCAATATGGATTATAACAGGTTAAACGTAAACGAAATTACTCCAGCCTGCAAAAGCTTCACTTTCGGGGGCGAATATGTTTCGGTAGGACTTGGTTTCGCCGATCGATTTAATGGAAATTTCAATGTTTCAACTTCATACTCTGGCTTTAAATATGGCGCTAATGTTAGTTCCAGTTTAGTGAGTAAAGATGACGAAACCAGAAAATATGCAGGCAAAATCGGCAGCGGCGGTGGAGCAAATGTTAACGTTAAAACTGAGTACGGTTCAATTACTTTCAAATAGTTTTTACAGGCCTGAATTGCAATAATCGCCATTTGGGCTAAGCCGAGAAATCTTTGAAAACAAAATAATCACCAAACAAACTAAGAGTCTTGCTGGAAATTCGGTAAGACTTTTTTGTTTAATGTTGCATTGGCGTATTTGGCTTATCTTTGCTGCTTATGAAAGCCTATTTTTTTTGTTTTATTCTCCTTCTTGGCTTCACCACCAAAGCACAAGAGACCCCAGTGAAATGGGCTACTCAGGAAACTTTTTTCGAAGAATTGATAGGAAAAGATTTACCCTATTTCAAAGGCTTGACAACAAATCGGAAAATGTTTTCAAAAACAAGTTTGAACAATCAAATTGTGGTGATTAACTTCTGGTTTGAAAACTGCCCGCCGTGTATTGCAGAGATGCCAGAACTGAATAAATTAGTGGAGAAATATGCTAAAAAAGGCGTTCGTTTTATAGGCATCACTCACGATGTCCCACTCACAGCCAAACGTTTTCAAACGAAGAACAATTATCAATACGAAATTGTAAGTTTAAGCAAGGCTGACATCGCAAAGCTTAATATTAACCACGGCTTTCCTTCAAATATTCTTGTGGATAAAAACGGTAAAATCATCTCCGCAATGGCCAACATCTCTTTTCTTGATCAAGAATTCAAAGAAAGATCAATTCTATTTGAAGAGAGGCTGCTACAAGCACTGGGTAAATAATCGGTCATGACTTAAATTCGATGTTCCTTATTACTAAGCATTGAGGGTAAATACTTACCTTGCATAACCATCAGCACATCCCTAATATGAAGTCATCTCCTGCTATTAAAATGTATTTAGCATTCGGCGCCGCCGTGGTCTGGTTTGCTTTAATTTTACAATTTATAGTAAGTTTAAAAGCTGCTGACTATGATTTTCTATCAACTACTAAATTATACTTATCCTTTTTTACCATCACTACAAATATTATTGTGGCCATTTGCTTTACTACAATAATTCTGTTTAGCAAGACTAAATTAGGAGTTTTCTTTTCCAGGCCATCAACACAAACAGCAATAACGGTTTACATTGTTGTAGTAGGCATTATATACAACGTGTTGTTACGCGGTTTACTTCGCCCTGTGGGATGGGCCAGGGTTGCTGACGAATTGCTCCATGTTGTTAATCCACTAATATTTCTAGGATTTTGGATGTTATTCGTCAACAAGCAAACGCTGCAATATAGAGATGCTTTCAGTTGGTTGCTTTATCCACTAGCCTACATTATATTTATTGTAATCCGTGGATATTTAATCAACCAATATCCTTACCCATTTATTAATGTGGTTGATTTGGGCTATCCAAAAGCGCTACTGAATGCCTTTGGCTGCCTGTTTCTTTTTTGGATACTCTCCCTATTGTTAATTTGGATAGGGAAAAAGCTAGCTAAAAGCTAAAGTACATATTCTTCATTAATTGGTTTAATAGGCTCTGGAATTTCATTCTCCTCCATCATTTGCAGCAGGTTAATTTCAATTGTTCTGGTAATCTGATTTAATGGAATTCCTGCAGAATTATTCTCAAACGGATCAACCAGGCTCATCCCATTGATTTGAGTGGATACAAACACAAAACCAATCAACCAGCCTAAAAAGATTGATGCCGGTCCTGCATCCTGACTGATCACCAAAGTAAAAGTAACCACGAATAACCAAATAAAAACCTTTGTTAAATAGGAATAGGTAGTTGGGAAAATGGTATTTTTTATCCTTTCGCTCATGCCCATCGAATCCGAGAAACGCACTAACATTTCATTAATCTCAATAAATCTAAACCCATCAATATGGTTTCCTTTCGATAACTTTTGCAGGTCTCGTGATTGAATATTTAGAATTGCATTGTGCGTATTGTTATGCTTTTCAATTTCCTTCAGATCTTCTTCGGGTAGATACTTGATGTATATCTCATCAACGGTGCCTCTCAGGCTAGCCTTTAAAGCATATAAAAATGCAATATGCCTACAAATCATCCGCTTTGCGGTAGCCGGGTCTTCATCAACATAATTAAGCAAAGCCCTTGTAAAAGATCGTGAATCATTTACCAAGGCACCCCAAATTTTGCGGGCTTCCCACCACCTGTCGTAAGCCTGGTTATTATTAAAACCGATAAAAAATGCTATCGCTGTACCCAAAACAGTTGGGATAATGGTGGGGATGACAAAATGGTGGGCAATCAAATATTCTCTAACGAAGTATGCTGCGGTGCAGGAAGCGATCATGATCAGATCAACATGCCAGGTGTTTCTTAAAATTCTACTTAGTCTAATGTTTTGTATTAAAAGCATATCATGTTTAATGGAGATTGAAAATACAAAACAAATGCTGAAATGTTTGCTTGTGTAACAAATATAGTTACAAAGAGCGCAGGTTGCCGATTGTCATGCAAATGTTTATATTGGGAAACCAAATATTCCCAACATCTCATGAGCGAAACTTTACCAAAGAACAATATCTTTAAAGTAATCGGTGCCTCATCACTCGGCACACTAATCGAATGGTACGACTTTTATATTTTCGGCAGCTTAGCTGTTATTATTGGTCATCAACTTTTTCCAGAAGATGCAGGCGCTTCAGCCTTGATTAATACTCTTGCCATTTTTGCGGCTGGTTTTATCGTTCGCCCATTTGGGGCATTGGTTTTTGGTCGCCTGGGCGATTTAATTGGCCGAAAATATACGTTCCTGTTAACCCTTGTATTAATGGGCGGATCTACTTTTTTTATTGGTTTAATACCGTCTTACAAAAGCATCGGCTATGCAGCGCCTATTTTAGTGCTGATTTTACGCTTAATTCAAGGTTTAGCGCTCGGTGGCGAATATGGTGGTGCAGCAACCTATGTGGCAGAACATGCACCAAAAGATAAACGCGGATTTTTTACCAGCTGGATTCAAACTACTGCTACATTAGGGCTGTTTTTGTCGCTCGGCGTTATTGTGATTACCAAGAACATTTTGGGCGCCGAAACTTTTGGCGACTGGGGCTGGAGAATCCCATTCCTGCTTTCTATTTTATTGGTTGTAGTGTCTATCTATATCCGGATGAAGATGCACGAATCGCCGATGTTCTCTAAGCTGAAGGCGGAAGGCAACATCTCTAAAAATCCTTTGAAAGAAAGCTTTAATAACAAAGCCAATTTTAAAATGGTGCTGCTTGCCCTTTTTGGTGCCACTATGGGGCAAGGTGTAATTTGGTATACAGGTCAGTTTTATGCACAATCTTTTTTAGAAAATACCTGTAAGCTCGATTTCAACGATTCACGCTATATTTTACTTTGGGGAATTGCTTTTGCGACACCTTTTTTTGTAATATTCGGAGCATGGAGCGATAAAGTTGGCAGGAAGTGGATTATGTTGAGTGGAATGCTTTTGGGCATCATCTTCTATCGCCCAATTTATCAAACATTTTTAGATGATACTGATTTTAGCAAGGTAGAACAAAGCGATATTTTAACCTCAAAAGCGCTCCCTTCAAGCGCCTTGTTAATTGGCAACAGCACTGATAGCTTAAGAACTTCGGCTACTCAGGTAAGGTTGAAAAATGGTGCCAGCTTTAACGTGGTAAAAACGGATACGGTATCGAGTCAGCGAGGCATCATTTCGGGAGGCGAAATGGTAAAAGATAAAGTGCTGCCAACACCCGTTTTTTGGAAATTTGTAGGCCTGATTTTCTTTCAGATTTTACTGGTAACCATGGTTTATGGTCCAATTGCTGCATTTTTAGTGGAGCTTTTCCCAACAAAAATCCGCTACACCTCTATGTCGCTTCCATACCACATTGGCAATGGTGTTTTCGGCGGATTAGTACCTTTTATTGCTACTTTAATTGCCAGTTTTGCGGGTTCAACGCCATTATCTGGTTTATGGTATCCCATCGGAATTGCGACATTAAGCTTGATCATAGGAACCATTTATCTATCAAACAAAAAGGACGAAAGTATTAACGATTAAATATTTTACAAATGAATGCGTTAAAGAAATTTTTAGGTTTAGTATGGATGATTTTAGGGCCGGTTGCGATGACTTTTTTGTTTATTCAGGCGGTAGAAAAAGTGGGCTTAACCCATACTGATATTGAACGAACAAATACCATGTTGCAATGGGGAATTATTCTTTTTATCTTCCTGCCGATTAGTTTGGGTTTGATGATTTTCGGGTTTTATGCATGGAAGGGCGAATACGATCGTTTGCCGGAAAGTTCGGAAGATATTTAGCATTTTGCTGTTTTAATAATCATCCCCACGCTCGTTTCTAACGAGTGTGTTAATAGCTGTTTTATTCTTGGACTTTACGCGATAGAATCGCTAAACTATTTTGCGCTCGTTAGAAACGAGCGCAGGCGTAAATAACGTTCAAGCTCCGTGATTTCTGTGTTTCAGTGGCTAATAACTTTTTTAAAGTTCAGTCCCACGCTCGTTTCTAACGAGCGTATTAATAGCTGTTTTTAAGAATTTTACGCGATGCAATCGCTATACTATTTTGCGTTCATTAAAAACGAGCGCAGGCATAAATTTTGCCACGGAAACACGGATTAACACGGAAAAGTAACATTCAAGCTCCGTCATTTCTGTGTTTCAGTGGCTAATAATTGTTTATAAAACCCGTAACAACAAACCTTTCAAATATTCTCCTTCAGAAAAAGAAATTCTAACCGGGTGATCTTCAGGTTGACAAAACTGTTTAATGATTTGAACTTCTTTACCTGCATCAAGCGCTGCCCAGGCAATAATTTGTTTGAAAGTTTCGATATCTACGGCGCCAGAACAAGAGAAAGTCGCCAGTAAACCGCCCTTCTCCAGCAAAAGCATACCTAATCTATTCAAATCTTTGTAGGCTCTTGCCGCTCTATCCAAGGCTGAACGAGATGGTGCATATTTTGGTGGATCGAGTACAATTACATCGAATAATTCGCCCGACTCTTTAAAAACTCTCAACTGTTTATTTACATCAGATTGGATGGCTGTAACTTTAGCCGGATCAAATTTGTTAAGCGCTACATTTTGTTTAAGGGTTTCTATGGCTAAGCCAGAACTGTCTACACTGGTAATACTGGCTGCCTCATTTGCTAAACTATTTAAACTGAAACCGCCACTATAACTAAAACAATCCAATACTTTTTTGCCCTTGGTATAACTGGCTAGTATTTTTCTGTTATCGCGTTGATCGCAATAAAAGCCAGATTTTTGACCTTCGGCGATGTTGATATGATAAGCAATACCGTTCTCTTTAACTTCTAAAAACTCTGGCGGATTTTCACCCCAAAGCAAGCCGTTTTCAACTGGTAGACCCTCATGAGTACGGGCAGTAGCATCGCTTTTATCAAAAATTCCTTTGGGTTGAAGTTCCGCTTTTAAAATTTCTACTATATCATTTTTAACGCTCTCGATTCCGGAACTTAAAATTTGTAGAGAGAGAAAATCAGCATATTTATCGACAATCAAACCCGGTAGGAAATCAGCTTCGCTGAATACTAAACGGCAGGTATTGGTTTCCTCGTTAAGGATAGATTGACGGGAAGCAATGGCCTGCTTTAAACGTTTTTCGTACCATTTTTTGTCGATGATTTGTGTTTCATCCCATTCTAATAAACGAACGGCAACTCTAGAATTACTGTTGAAATAGCCATAGGCTAGAAATTCATGATCAAAGGCGGAAACTTTAACCACTTCTCCATTTTCAGGCTTTCCTTTTACTTTTTCAAGTGCGCCCGAAAATACCCATGGATGTCTTTGTAGTGCAGCTTTTTCTTTCCCCTTTTTTAATACGATTTCTACCATGCAGCAAAGGTAATAATTAGTTTGGAGTTGGGAGTTCGGTGTCGTGAGTCATAAGTCTCGATTCGTGAATTACTCAAGCCTCTAAGTTGTGTGGCCGGAAAAATTGAACTTTGGAATCGCTTACCGCAAGACGCCCAACGCAATCCGCTTTACAAAAATCTGTTTCCGATGTTTTTCTGCATTCTTACCAGTTCAGTGTCAAGAATTTTAGTCTCAAATTCAGTAATTTCCCTCTTGGCCTCAATCATCGAAATTAAAAGTTCTGTAGCTACTTGCCCCATTTCAAAAGCGGGCTGTTTTACCGATGTTAGGGATGGAGAAAATAATTCGACCAGGTTGGAGTTGGTAAAACCGGCAATGGCAATTTTATGGGCAACCTCTGGATTGGTTTTTTTCAAAGCCATGATACAACCGGTGGTTAGTCTATCGCTGGAAATAAAAATACCATCAGGTTTATAAGGCAAAAGTTCTTTTACTGCTTGCTCCAGTTCTGCAGAATGCATTCCTCCGTGCTGGCAATATTTTACTAATTCAGGTTTAAATTCGATATGATATTTTGCCAAAGCCGCCTGATAGCCTTTTAAACGCTCTTTGGTGATGGATAAATTCTCAGAATTCGTTAAATGTGCAATCGTTCTCTTCCCCGATAAAATCAGGTGTTCAGTAGCGTCAAAAGAACCTTTGAAGTTGTTGGCAATCACTTTGTGTGTGTCAAAATCTTCCGGTACGCGATCGAAAAAAACGATCGGCAGTCCTTTTGAATATAAATTCCGGAGATACGTGATGTCTTGTGTTTCGGAAGAAAGTGCGATGAGCAAACCATCAATCGATCTTGATGCAAGATGCTCCACGTTAAGTTTTTCCTGCTTGTGCGACTCGTGACTTTGAGAAATAATTACGTGGTAGCCGCGATCATAGGCGATGGATTCTATACCGTTTATTACCTGTGAAAAGAAGTTGTTGGCAATCTCACTCACAATAATGCCGATGGAATAACTTCGCCTTTCCTTTAAACTTAGGGCTATCGGATTGGCCCGATAATTTACCTTTTCCGCATAAGCTAAAACAAGCTTTTTGGTTTCTTCACTAATCTCATAACGATCTCGCAAAGCTCTGGAAACCGTCGAGGTTGATAGTCCGAGCGCCTTGGCAATGTCTTTTATGGTTGAAGTTTCAAATCTCATTTTATGGCAATGCGTACAAGTTACAAAAAATATATTTTATGGCATTCTTGAAAGCTATATTAATAAGCGTTAAAAAGACGTTTTTGGGAACGTTTGCACACTTTTTTGGTTAAATCTGATTTCTAACCATTTTAAGTTTGTAAAATTGTTACATCAATCTAACCAAATATTAACCAACAAAAACATGCTGCAATAGAATTATATTCTTTCTGCAATGAATTACCCAATTCTTTAGCAATTAAATATTCAATAAAATTTAATAATTATGAGCAAATTTCTACTCGTTTTATCATTTCTATCTATTTTTGCGTTTTCTGTAGCCAGGGCACAAACCAAGCAGTTTACGGGAACGGTTAAAGACAAGGCAGACGGACAACCATTAGTGGGCGTTAGTGTAACTGTAAAAGATTCGAAAACCGGTGGCAGTACCGATGCAAATGGCGTATTTAAAGTTACCGTGCCTCAAAAGGGCGGTGTGCTTACGTTTACTTACATTGGGTATAAAACCCGAACCATCACACTTGCTGAACAAAGCAAATTGGATATCACTTTAGAAGAAGATGCCAATACACTGCAAGAAGTAACCGTTAATATTGGTTATGGTGTGGTTAGGAAGAAAGATTTAACCGGAGCGGTTTCTTCTGTTGGTGCAGATGTGATTGCTGCGGCGCCCGTTTCTTCTGCATTAGAAGCCATCCAAGGTAGGGTAGCCGGCATTAACATTGCCACTACTGAAGGTTCGCCCGATGCAGATTTAGTGGTTCGTGTTCGCGGTGGCGGTTCAATCACTGGTGATAATTCTCCACTTTATATTGTTGATGGTTTCCCGGTAGCTTCGATCGCTGATATAGCGCCGCAAGATATCGAGACTATTGACGTATTAAAAGACGCATCATCTACCGCCATTTATGGATCGAGAGGTGCAAACGGGGTAATTTTGGTTACTACGAAAAATAGTAAAGATGGCAAAACATCGGTAAGCTACAACGTTTTTACCGGCGTTAAGCAGTTGGCCAATAAACTGGATGTGTTACCACCAATTGACTATGTTACTTGGCAATATGAAAGGGCGCTTTTAGACAAGACACCAAATGATTACACGCAATATTTTGGCAACTATCAAGATATTGATTTGTATAGAAATGTACCCGCTAACGATTGGCAGGAAATCATTTTCGGTCGTACTGGAACTACGTTTAACCAAAACCTAAACATTAGCGGCGGTGGTGAAAAAACGAAGTACAGCTTAAGTCATAGCTTTGTGAAAGACAAAGCCATTATGCAACTTTCAGATTTCGAAAGACAGAACATCAACTTCAAATTAAATCACAAATTATACAAAGGCTTAACGCTTGATTTCGGTTTGAGATACGCAGATGCTAAAACGAAAGGTGGTGGTGCAAATGAACAAAATGAGGTTTCTTCTGCCGATTCCCGTTTAAAAAATGCCATGCTTTATCCATCATTTCCAGTACCGGGATTAACCACTACTACCGAAACGGACGATGAATTTAATCTCTACAATCCATTGATTTCTATTTCTGATAATGATCAGTATGTACATCGTAAAACCTACAACATTAATGGGGCGATTAGTTATGATATCATCGAAAATTTAAGATTGAGGTCTGAAGTAGGTTATGATGGTTTTAGAAACGATATGGATCGCTTTTATGGCACCACAACTTATTACGTTAGAAATGTGCCGTCCGCGGAGAACCAGAATCTTCCGGCAATTATATTTACCAATACCAATAGAAACAGCATCAGAAACACCAATACCTTAAATTATAATTTCAGTAAAATATTAGGTAAAGATCATAACCTGAATATGTTATTGGGCCAGGAATTTATTAAAACAGAATTGGGTGTTTTAACCAATGTGGTGCATGGATTTCCAAAATCTTTTGGTTTCCAGGAAGCAAGAGTATTATCAACGCAAGGAAAAGCCAACTCAATTGACAATAACTTTTCTCCAGATGATAAGTTACTTTCATTTTTTGGAAGGGCAAACTATGATTTTCAAGGTAAATACTTGTTAAGCGCTACGTTCAGAGCAGATGGTTCATCTAAATTTTCGCCAGAAAATCAATGGGGATATTTTCCTTCAGTTTCTGGTGCCTGGAGAGTTTCGCAAGAAGACTTTATGAAAGGAACCAAAGCATGGTTAACAGATTTGAAACTAAGAGCAAGTTATGGTACGGCTGGTAACAATAATATTCCTCCCGGCCAAATGAACCAGACTTTCCAAAACTCTGTAACCACATGGGTTAATGGCTTTAATAACTACTGGGCAGCATCAAAAACCATGGCTAACCCCGATTTGAAATGGGAAACTACGGTAACTAAAAATATCGGATTGGATTTTTCATTATTCAATTATCAACTTACCGGTACCATTGATGCCTACTTAAACCGTACGAAAGATTTATTACTTCAATTTCCGGTTGCCGGTACTGGTTACGATTTTCAATATCGCAATATTGGCGAAACACAAAACAAAGGACTGGAGTTTTCATTGAACTGGAATGCCATTAAAAAAACAAATTTTGATTTGAGTTTCAGTGCCAACATCAACTTCAACAGAAACAAAATCATCTCATTGGGGGCAATTAAAAACATCAACGGTACATCCAATTGGGCATCAACAGAAATTAATGTCGATTATTTAGTAGAAGAAGGATCATCAGTTGGAAGAATTTATGGCTATCGCAATGCAGGAAGATATGAAGTTTCTGATTTCTCTGGATACAATGCAACCACTGGTGCCTGGACCTTAAAACCAGGCGTAGTTGATGGCAAGGAATTTTTAGGAACGATTCGTCCGGGTACAATGAAAATTGAAGACCTTTCCGGCGATGGCAAAATAGATCTTTCAGACAGAACGGTTATTGGAAATGCAAACCCGTTAAATACCGGAGGTTTTTCAGTTAATTCCAGAATTTATGGCTTTGATATTGGTGCTTACTTCAATTGGAGCTATGGTAATGATATTTACAATGCCAATAAAATTGAGTATACATCAACCAGTAAATACAGTTCCAGAAATATGATTTCCATTATGGAAAGCGGTAGCCGCTGGAATAATCTTCGTGCTGATGGAACCATCAGTAACGATCCTGCTGAACTTACAGCGATGAATGCAAATACTACTTTATGGTCGCCATATATGAAAACTTTCGTTTTAAGTGATTGGGCTGTAGAAGATGGATCTTTCTTGCGTTTATCTACATTAACATTGGGTTATACTTTGCCATCAAGAATATCTGAAAAGCTGAAAATGAAAAAATTAAGGGTTTATGCTTCGGCCTATAACCTTTGGTTGTTAACAAATTACACAGGTTTCGATCCAGAGGTTTCTACCCGCCGTAGAACCAACCTTACGCCGGGAGTAGATTACTCGGCTTACCCTAAAAGCCAGTCGTTTGTATTTGGTTTAAATGTTAATTTCTAATTTTTAAGAATATGAAAAAGATTATATATATCCTGTTTTTCATTGCAGGGATAACTACCTTAAATAGTTGTAAAAAGACGCTGGAAGCACCAACTAAATCATCTTTGGATGAATCAGTAATTTTTTCTACGCCAGGTTTAGCAGAAGGAGCGGTTGCTGGAATTATCCAATCTTTTGGCGAAACCAATTCTTATCGCGGTCGTTTTTTAGTGTTCTATGGCATCAACAATGATACTGAAGTAAATAATGGTTTAAAAGCAACGGCTGATGATAAGTCGCGGCTTTCAAATTACAATGCGAACGTAAATAACGGGCAGATGAATACGGATAACAATGCCTGGGCGAAGTTTTATGAAGGCATTGAACGAGCAAACTTAGCAATTAGAGGTATCCGAACTTATGGTAACATTTCAAGTAGTCCTCAAATGGCACAAATCCTAGGCGAGATATTAACGCTTCGTGCCGTTTTATATAATGATTTAATTAAAGGTTGGGGCGATGTTCCTGCCCGTTTCGAACCGATTACAACAGCTACAACTTATCTGGCCAGAAATGATAGAGATGTGATTTATAAACAACTTTTGAAAGATTTGGATGAAGCAGCAGGTTATCTGCCATGGCCAAATGAAAATGCTACAACTGCTAAAGTAGAGCGTGTAAGCAAGGCTTTTGCAAAAGGTTTAAGAGCACGTTTGGCCTTGGCTGCAGGTGGTTATGCACAACGCTTGGATGGTACAGTTCGTTTAAGTACCGATGCCGATTTATCGAAAGATAAAATGTATGCCATTGCTAAAAAAGAATGTGTAGATATTATTAATAGTGGCAAACTTCGCTTATTGGGTTTCGAGGAAGTTTTTAGAAAACTTAATGAAGAGGCCGGTGCAGCAGGATTAGAATCTATTTGGGAGATTCCTTTTAGTGAAGGTAGAGGCCGCGTGATTTTTGATTTGGGAGTGAAGCATTTAAAAACAGATAAATACACCGGTCAGAATAAAGGTGGCACCAACGGACCTAACCCAATTATGCTTTACGAGTATGAAACAGGTGATGTTAGAAGAGATGTTACCGTTGTACCTTACGAATGGGATGGTGGCACTGGTGATACAGGCGGATATCAGGTTCCCTCGAGTTTAGGCCGTTTATATTTTGGTAAGTACCGTTACGAATGGATGAAAAGACGCGTGACCTCAACCAACGATGACGGCTTGAATTGGATGTATATGCGTTATGCCGATGTAGTTTTAATGGCCGCTGAATCCATCAATGAGTTGGACGGGCCAGCTGCTGCAGCTCCATATCTAAAAATGATCCGCGATCGTGCTTTCCCTGGCAATGCAGCAAAAGTAACTTCATTTATGGCGTCTGCAACGGCATCTAAGCAAACATTTTTTGATGCCATTGTAAACGAAAGAGCATTGGAATTTACAGGCGAAATGTTGAGGAAAGGTGATTTGATTCGCTGGAATTTGCTGAACACAAAAATCGCTGAAGCAAAAACGAAGTTGCAACAATTAGAAAACAGACAAGGTAAATATGCAGCACTTCCGTTAAAAATATATTATAAAACAGCTGCCAATGGAGAAACTGTCGAGATTTATGGTTTAAATTTTGGCGATACCGATGCTCAGGGTGTGGCTTTAGGTTATACTGCTAATAAAGCCTGGACGATGGTGGCTACAGGCGATGCTTCTACTTATTGGGATGCGCTAGCTGTTAAAGATCCAAACGCACAACAGGTTTGGCCGATATGGCAGGTTTTCTTAGACTCATCTAACGGATTGTTGAACAACAAAAACTTGAACTTATAATGAACAAGGTTATGAATAGAAATAAACTATATACCATCGTTTTCTGTGTATTGACCTCAATTAGTTTATTGGGTTGTAAAGATGATGTAACAGAAGAAATTACAAAACTGCAAGTAGACAGGGCATTTTCGCCAACAGGCTTAACTGCTACCATTGTAGATAAAACTGGCGTTAGATTAACCTGGAAGGCAGTTAATAATGCAAAAACTTATACAATTGAAGTTTTTGAAACTGCTGATTTCTCAGGAACGCCAACAAAAACAGTTGATAACATTACATTTCTGCAAGTGCCGTATACCTTGACAGGTTTGGCTGGCGATACGCAATATTCCATCCGTGTAAAGGCGGTTGGCGAAGGGGTAACAGATTCAAAATATGTTACGGCTACTGCTAAAACCGATGCAGAACAAATTTTTCAGAATGTAAATACGGCTAAATTAACGGCCACTTCTGTAGCGCTAAACTGGCCCGCCGGGCAAGCAGCTACTACCATTACCTTAACTCCAGGCAACATTACCCGCACCATTACTGCCGCCGAAGTTGCTGCAGGCGAAGCCGTAGTTACCGGTTTAACAGGCGAAACTTTATACACGGCAAAACTGCTTAACGGTGCGAAAGTTCGTGGAACCATTACTTTTGCAACTCCTCTTGATTTAGGTGGAGCAATTGCCGTAACACCTACAGATAACTTGACTACCTTAATTGCTAACGCAAATGCTGGTGATGTTTTTGCCCTTTTTCCAGGTACTTACAATATCAATGCAGATTTGTTGATCACAAAAACGATCTCGATAAAAGGGGCAAAACCTTCAGATAAGCCAATTATAAAAGGAGCTGTATTTAGAATGAAGGCTAACGCAGGCTTATCGTTAAAAGACCTGGATATTGATGGAACAGGTGCATTGGATGGTAATCAAACCATTGTTTATACCGATGCATCTGATGCTGCTTACGGAAACCTCTCGATTGAAAATAGTAATATCAAAAACTACGTGAAAGGATTTATTTATGTAAATGTTAAAGCGCTAATTGAATCAGTAACGATCAAAGGAAATTTAATCAGCAATATTGAATGTAATGGAGGTGATTTTATCGATTTTAGAACTGGCTTGGCCAAAACACTAAACTTCTCAAATAATACGGTTTATAATTCTGTTCTCGCTAGAGATTTCTTCAGGATGGATCCAACAGGTTCTACGAACTTCCCAGCATTTGCCTCAATTATTACTGTGGCCACAAACACATTAAATGGAGTTTGCAACGGTGCTGCAAATAGATTATTTTATGTTCGTTTGGCTAAGCATGAAATTTATTCTTCTAAAAATATTATAGCCAATTCTGGAGGTATTTTAACCAACCAGGCTTCAACTATTATTGTGCCAGCAAACTTTATTGCAAACAATTATTTCAACGCACCAACCTATATGGCTGGTAGTGCAACATCGGGTGCGAAGTACGATACAGGAACCTTTACTACCTTAAATCCTGGATTTACCAATGCAGCTGCAGGTAACTTTACCATTAGCCAATCAGATTTGAGAACTAATGGGGTCGGAGATCCGAGGTGGAGAAATTAATATCCCTATTTATATTCAAGGGCAGATTTTATCTGCCCTTTTTTATTGGAATTTAAATTCTAGCGTTTAAATTTATAGCATGAGTCAGCCCACATTTTTTAAATACTGCATTATTCTTTTTCTAGCATTTACTTTCATTCAGGCAAATGCTCAGGATCCTAAATACCCTGCAGAAATTACGGTTGCTCAAAATGGAACTGGAAACTACAAAACCATTCAGGAAGCCATCAATTCCATTCGTGATTTAGGAGAAAAACAGCTAATCATCAAAATTAAAGATGGTACCTATCAGGAAAAAATCGTTATTCCTTCCTGGAAGATAAACCTGAAACTGATAGGAGAAAGTAAAGAACATACCATCATCACCAACAGTGATTACTCAGGGAAACCGGTTTCTGTAGGCAAAGATGCATTTGGTTTGGAGAAAATGTCTACTTATACTTCTTACACGATTTTAGTTCAGGGCAATGATGTTTCGTTGGAAAACCTAAGCATTGTAAACGCTGCTGGTCGTGTTGGGCAGGCGGTGGCATTACATGTAGAAGGCGACCGTTTTATAGCGAAGAACTGTAACATTTCAGGCAATCAGGATATGTTGTATGCGGCAACAGAAAGTAGTCGCCAGTTTTACCAGGATTGCTTTATCGAAGGAACAACTGATTTTATTTTCGGGAAATCGACCGTAGTTTTTCAGAATTGTACCATCAAAAATTTAAGCGATTCTTACATTACAGCGGCCTCAACCTCACGAAATCAAACTTTCGGTTTTGTGTTTTTGAATTGCAAAATCATTGCTGATTCTTCCGTCTCCAAAGCTTATTTAGGACGCCCATGGCGGCCATATGCCAAAACGGTTTTCATTCACTGCGAATTAGGAAAACATATTTTACCTGCCGGATGGAATCCCTGGAAAGGTGACAAAATGTTTCCCGATAAGGAACAAACCACACTTTATGCAGAATATCAAAGCGTAGGTTTGGGCGCTTCGCCATCAACCCGACTTCCATGGACTAAACAATTATCAGATAAAGAAGCTAAAAAATACACTCTTAAAAATATCCTCAGCGGATTTGATCACTGGAATCCTTTAACGAATTTATAATGAATAAACCAAAATTTTATGCCGGCTTTGGCATGGCCCTTCTTGTGCTATTATTTGCTTTCAAATCTCAACAGAAACAAATAGTTCTATATATTATTGGCGATTCTACTGCGGCAAATAAAGCAGCAGATAAGTTCCCGGAAACGGGTTGGGGCATGGAATTGCAGCCTTTCTTTAAGGAGGAAGTAAAAGTAGACAACAGGGCTTCAAATGGTAGAAGTACTAAATCTTTCCGTGCTGAAAAGCGTTGGCAACCGGTTTTGGATAATTTGAAAGCGGGCGATTATGTATTTATTGAGTTTGGGCACAATGATGAAAAAATTGATAAGCCAACGGTTGGTGTTTCCTTAGCTGATTTCAAAATCAACCTTGTTAATTATGTTAATGAAACTAGAAGTAAAAAGGCCATTCCCGTATTGCTTACACCAATTTCGAGGAGAAGTTTTAAGGATGGCGTTCTCGTAGATTCGCATGGCGATTATCCAAAAATTACAAGATTGGTTGCGGATTCTTTAAAGGTTCCGCTGATTGATATGCTGGCTAAAACAGAAAAGTTATTGAACAAATTAGGTGATCAGGCATCTATAAAATTGTTTCTGCATGTTGATTCCGGATATGTAAATTACCCCAAAGGGAAAAAAGATGATACACATTTAAGTCCAGATGGTGCACAACAAATAGCTGGTCTGGTAGTGCAGGGAATTAAAGAAAACAAATTGAGTTTGGTGAAGAAATTGAAATAAAGGGTTGCTGTAGCCATTTGCGAGTGAGATTACTTTGCTAATATCTTTA
The DNA here is from genome assembly GCF_979258665.1 of Pedobacter sp. AC163. Taxonomy (NCBI): domain Bacteria; kingdom Pseudomonadati; phylum Bacteroidota; class Sphingobacteriia; order Sphingobacteriales; family Sphingobacteriaceae; genus Pedobacter; species Pedobacter sp. AC163. The sequence continues at coordinate 3,359,018 of NZ_OZ409872.1, forward strand.
ACCCAGTCGTTACCCAGAATTTATTTCAGGACCTTATTAACATGTTTAATATTCTTTTCAGATACCAAACCTCTGATTGCCACCCGTATAAATTTCGTTCCGTAGGAACGTTTCATTGGTAGAACATGATAAACGTTATGCCATCGTTCCGTAGGAACGTTTCATGAAGAAAACGATGTAACGAATAGGGCGATTAATGGGTGTTAATTAATTCAAAAAGAAGATCATAAAACGTTCCTACGGAGCGAAATTGAAATTATTATTTTTTCTACCGAGGATACGTTCCTACGGAACGAATGAAGGTTTTTCTAGTGTTAAGATATCATGAAAGGTGTTGAAGTAAATTTCCAACGAAAGATATTGTTAGGTTATTAGCTTAGATGTAGAATATACCTTTTAAGGCTTAAGAGCACATTCTATAACCAATCGTCACCCAGAATTTATTTCAGGGCCTTATTAACATGTTTAATATTCTTTTCAGATACCAAACACCCAATCGCCGCCCGTATAAATTTCGTTCCGTAGGAACGATTCATCGGTAGAACATGATAAACGTTATGTCATCGTTCCGTAGGAACGTATCATGAAGAAAACAACGTCACAAATAGGGCGATTAACGGGTGTTAATTAATTCAAAAAGAAGATCATGAAACGTTCCTACGGAACGAAATTGAAATTATTATTTTTTTTTCTACCGAGGATACGTCCCTACGGGACGAATGAGGTTTTTTTAGTGTTAATATCATGAAAGGTGTTGAAATAAATTCAGCATGATGACTATTCATATCAAGTTGATCATTTATTATTTACGCCAAAAAAGCCGCAAATTCCAAGACTAATCTGTGAATCTGCGGCTAACTTTTTATTAATTATCTGCTAAAAAATATACTTCGTACTTAAGAAGTTAGAATCATTTCCATTCACAATTTCATTTAGTAGTTTTTTGTTGTCATCGGTAAATTTGGTGGCCACCAATGAGCGGATAGAAAAAGAACGTAAAGCATCCACAACAGAAAGTGTTCCTTCGGCACTATCTTTTCGACCTGTAAAAGGAAATACATCTGGCCCACGTTGGCATTGGCAGTTGATGTTTACCCGGCTTACCTGATTAACTAAAGGATCAATTAGTGAAGAAATAACATTTGCATTGCTGCTAAAAATACTTACTTGCTGTCCGTGAGGCGAGCCGATTAAATATTCAATAGGTTCTTCCAAATCATCAAAAGGAACAACAGGAACAATTGGTCCAAACTGCTCTTCTCGATACAGTTTCATGTTGCTATTTACCGGATACACAATGGCAGGATAAACGAACGTTTCAAAAGTTTGACCGCCATTTTTGTTTACCACTTTAGCGCCATGGGCAATGGCATCATCAATGCAGTCTTTTAAATATTCAGGTTTATTTAATTCAGGTAGCGGTGTTAAGTTTACGCCCTTTTCCCAAGGCATTCCGAACTTTAGTTTTTCTACTTCAGCAGAAAGGCGTTTTAAAAATTCTTGTGCAAGACTGCGGTGAACGTAGATAATTTTCAAAGCCGTACAACGCTGGCCGTTGAAGGAAAGCGATCCTAAAACGGTTTCAGAAACCGCCAGATCCAGATCAGCATCTTTAGTAATGATGGCTGCATTTTTAGCATCTAAGCCTAAAATAGCCCTTAAACGATTTACTTTGGGGTGCAACTTCTTAAGCTCGTTTGCCACCTTGCTCGAACCGATCAAAGTTAATACATTGATTTTCCCTGATTTCATTAAACCTGGTACAATGGTATTTCCGCGACCGTAAATGGTATTTACAACTCCTTTTGGAAAGCTTGAACGGAAAGCTTCAAGCAATGGATAATGCAATAATGTTCCGTGTTTAGGTGGTTTGAATAAAAGCGTATTGCCCATAATCAGGGCCGGAATTAAAGTGGTAAAAGTTTCATTTAAAGGATAATTAAATGGCCCCATACACAATACAACGCCCAGCGGCGAACGACGTACCTGCGCTACAATTCCCTGCTCAATTTCGAAACGTGAAGACTGCCTGTCGATATCTTTCAAGGCATCGATGGTTGCGTAAATATATTCAACCGTGCGATCGAATTCTTTGATAGAATCGGCGTAAGACTTACCGATTTCCCACATAATCAGCTTAGCTACAATTTCCTTTTGCTCCAGCATTTTGTGCGTAAAGTTTTCTACACAGCTAATGCGATCAGCTACGCTCATGGTTGGCCATTGCCCGCGACCATTATCGTAAGCTGCTACGGCTGCATCTAAAGCCTCAGTAGATTCTTTTTCCGTACATACTGGAAAACTTCCGATGCGCTTTCTTTTGTATCCTTCGGGAGTTTTGATGCAAACAGGAGAAAAAACCTCGTTAAAAGGTCCGTTCCAGGGTTTCATTTCTCCATTAGATAGAAACTCTTTTTGATTGATTTCTTCTTTGAGCCTAAATTCATCTGGAATTTGGCTCTCTTCAACGAAAATACTTTCGAGGTTTAGCGTGGTGCTCAATGTTGGTTTGGTTGTTAGGGTTTATAATTGTGTTAATCTATAGTTTAAGTATAGATTAATTTTATTTTTAAGGCTGAAGGTTTTGCCTAGTTGGTTCGCAAATCCTTCAGCCTGATAATTATGCTAATTCGATAACTTTATACTTCGGTACCAATGTTTTCATCACTGTCCAGCCGATTAAGTAACAAACCGCACAGATAGAGAAGATAATGAAATAACCGGCTTCTTCGCCTTTGAAACCCATAAAAATGATTTCATTTTTACCTGTATAATCAAACAGTAAACCCGATCCTTTATTGATAATGAAAGAGCCGATACCACCTGCCATACCACCGATACCGGTAATAGTTGCAATGGCTTTTTTAGGAAACATATCGCCCACGGTAGAGAAAATATTTGCTGACCAAGCCTGGTGTGCTGCCCCTGCAATACCGATAATAATTACCGGAATCCAATAAGTAATATGACCTAAAGGTTGTGCGGCCAAAGCTAAAAGCGGGAAGAAAGCGAAGATTAACATGGCTCTCATTCTGCCTTCGTAAGGGTTCATGCCTTTTTTATCAACAAAATAAGTAGGCAACCAACCACCGATAATGGATAGCAGCGTAATCATATAAAGTACAAATAAAGGTAAAGCACTTTGGGTAGAGTCCATTCCGTAAACCGATTTAAGGTAGGCTGGTGTCCAGAACAAAAAGAACCACCATACACCGTCTGTCATAAATTTACCAAAGGCAAAAGCCCAGGTTTGTTTGTATTTGAAGCAATCGATAAACGATACTTTTTCTTTGGTTTCTTCTACATAATCGGCCAATTTTCTATCGGCAATTAAATCTTGTTGAATGTAAGCCAACTCTTCTGCGCTTACTCTTTTATGCAATTCTGGTTTATTGTAAACGAAAACCCAAAGGCCCATCCATACAAAACCTAAAGCACCGATGATGATAAAAGACATCTCCCAGCCATAAGCTTTTGCAATAAAAGGAATGGTAATTGGAGCAGCCAAAGCACCCACAGTAGCACCTGCGTTAAAGATACTGGTTGCAAAAGCACGGTCTTTTTTAGGGAAATATTCTGCAGTGGCTTTAATTGCTGCAGGAAAATTCCCGGCTTCACCTACTGCCAAAACAAACCTTGCAAAGATGAACAAAGTAACACTTACCGAAACAACCATTCCAGTATCGTTAACTCTACCAATAATTTCTTTTGCCCCTTCAAAGCCTACAAACCAATTGCCTTCGATGATTCCGGCAGTAGCGATACCGCAGTAAGCGTGTAAACAGGCACCAACCGACCATACACCAATTGCCCATAAAAAGCCTTTTTTGGTATCCAGTTTATCAACCAAACGACCAGCAAAAAGCATTGAAATGGCATAAAATATCGAGAACAATGCAGTAATATTTCCATAATCATTATTATCCCAGTGAAACTCTGGTTTAATAAAATCTGTCCATGTTAACGAAAGTACCTGTCTATCTAAGTAATTTATGGTGGTGGCAAGAAACAGGAGTAAACATATCGTCCATCGGTATTTGCCTATTTTTGGTTGATTCATTTGGTTAGTGGTATTTAAATTTTACTTGCTTTGCTTAATTAAGTCGAGTGCGAGTTTGGTATTGTCTGCCAGTTCTTCATAAAGGCCTTTTGCCATTACATCTTTGCTAATTAATTTGCTGCCCATGCCTACTGCACAAACGCCAGCCTTAAACCAGGTTTTTAAATTGTCAGCATCAATTTCAACGCCACCTGTAGGCATAAATAATTGCCCTGCGAATAGATCTTTTATTGATGATACGAACTCTGGCCCTAAAATGTTGGCAGGGAAAATCTTGATTAACATTGCTTTATGCTGTTGTGCGACACTGATTTCCGTCGGCGTCATACATCCAGGAATCCAAAGCATCCCGATTTTATTCGCTATTTCAGCTACCTCAGGGTTTACGATTGGCGCCACGATAAAGTCGGTTCCGGCATCAATAAAAGCATTTGCATCAGCAGCTGTTTTGATGGTACCAATACCCAAATAAAGATCAGGCATTTCAGCATCACGTACTTCTTTTAACTTTTTAAAGTTAGGCAAAGCCGATTTACCACGATTGGTATATTCAAAAACGCGGACACCTGCATTATACAAAGTGCGTAAAATTTCTACACTTCCGGTTTCGCTATCTTGATAGAAAAGCGGAAGCATACCTTGTTCTAAAATGGCATCTAAAATTTTGTGTTTGTTACTAATCATGGCGTATTATTCTTTTTTCAATGTCTGCTACGGTACTAGTCGTGGCATCGCTTGGAATGTATAATTTATCGTAGGCTGCAGCGGTTGCAAAATTTAAAGTTTCTTCCACAGGTAACTGGTTATAAAAACCATAAATTAATCCTGCCATAAAACAATCACCACTGCCTACTTTATCTAAAATTTCATCTGAAACATATTCTTCAGATACCGTTAGTTTCTCTGCTGTGTATATCGCGGTATAGTATTTTATTCCTTTTCCGTTATCGAAACGGAAGGTATTGGCTACAGCCTTACAAGCTGGAAACAAACTTAATATTTCTTTAGAGGTATCCGTTGCTTGTTGTAGTAACGTTTCCTTTGCATAACCTTCTGTTGGCTTTAAATCTTCGTGAAGAGCGGTACCTAACATCTTGTTTGCTGCCCAAACATTGCCCATGATTAAAGTGCAATATTTTGCCAGCTCAGGTAGAACATCTATCGGATCTTTACCATATTTCCAAAGCTTAGCTCTGTAATTTAAGTCTAACGAAATAATAATATTTCTTTCACTTGCAGCTTTTAGGGCTTCAAGGCAAACATCAGCTATCGATTGGTTTATTGCAGGACAGATAGCGCTGAAATGGAACCAGGTAATGCCCTGGAAAACTTTATCCCAATCAATCTGACCAACTTTCAATTCTGCATAAGAAGAATTTGCCCTATCGTAGATTACTCCGGCATTTTTTAAATCTTTCCCTTTTGGAAGATAGTATAACCCCAATCTATCGCCGCCAAAAACCATTGGCGAGGTATCAATATTTCTAACTTTTAAATATTCCTCAATCTCTCGGGTAACAGAATTATCTGGCATAGCCGATAAATAAGCAGATGGAACATTCCACAATGCCAATGCAGTGGCCGCATTTAGTTCAGCGCCACCAACGTAAAAAGGCAACTTACTTTCTTTTAACCATTGCCCATCCATATCAGGGCAAATGCGCAAAAGGATTTCTCCGAAACTTAAAACTTTTTCTCCTTTTTTTACCAAGGATGATATCTGGTCACTCATTATATGTTTGATCGGTTTTCTCGCCATGGCCTGTGTCGTCTCAGGCCATTAATTAAATCCAGTTTCGGTCTGTGAGGACACAGACCGAGTGGGCTGGACTAAAATCTCTTTTCTTTTCCAGGGTCTGTGTCCTCACAGGCCATTAATTAAATTCAGTTTCGATCTGTGGGGACACAAACCGAGGGGGCTGAACTAAAATCTCTTCTCTTCTCCATGATCTGTGTCCTCACAGGCCATTAATTAAATCCAGTTTCGGTCTGTGGGGACACAGACCGAGGGGGCTGGACTAAAACCTCTTTCCATGGTCTGTGTCCTCACAGACCATTTATATTTAAAACGTAAAGTAATTTTTTGCGTTAAAATAAGAAATATCCTGCACTATCTTGCCTACCCACTCAATATCATTTGGCAATTCCCCATTCTCCACATCTTCGCCAAACAAATTACAAACAATCCGGCGGAAATATTCATGGCGTGGGAATGACAAGAAACTACGTGAATCTGTCAACATCCCCACCAAGCGGCTTAGAAGCCCCATATTTGATAGTGCATTTAATTGTTTAATCATGCCATCTTTTTGATCTAAAAACCACCAGGCAGAACCAAACTGAACTTTGCCCGCAACAGAACCATCATTAAAGTTTCCAATCATTGTAGCAATAAGTTCATTATCTGCAGGGTTTAAGTTGTAGATAATGGTTTTCGCCAGTTTATCCTGGTTATCTAAACGGTTTAAAAATTTTGAAAGCATTCTAGCCTGACTAAAATCGCCAATGGAATCCCATCCTGTATCAGGACCTAACTGGCGTAACATACGAGCATTGTTATTCCGCAAAGCGCCTAAGTGATATTGCTGAACCCAACCTTTTTCATGATCCCATTCTGCAAAATAGATCAGCATAGCTGATTTGAATTTCAAGTTTTCTTCGTAAGATATCTCCTGATTGCTACGGATTTTATCAAAAATTGAGCTGATTTCCTCTGTGGTATAATCTTCGGCATAAATTTGCTCTAGGCCGTGATCTGAAACCGAGCAACCGTTTTCGGCAAAATAATCGTGGCGGCTTTTTAAAGCGTCGATATATTCTTGCAAGCTGGAGATGGATTTACCCACAACGCCTTCCAGTTTGTTAACATAATCGTTTAAGCCGGCAATATCATCACTGTTCATCGCCTTATCCGGGCGGAAAGCAGGCAACATTTTTAAAGCTACACCTTCGGCTGCCAGTTGCTGGTGGAAGTTTAAGCTATCCAGCGGATCATCAGTTGTACAAACTGCTTCCACATTCATTTTAGCCAACAATCCACGAACAGAATATTCTGGTGTTTGCAACTTTGCAGAACATTCATCGTAAATTTTACGAGCGGTTTTGCCTGATAAAATATCGGTAATTCCAAAATACCTTTGCAGCTCTAAATGAGTCCAATGGTATAAAGGATTGCGCAAAGTGTAAGGTACCGTTTCAGCCCATTTCTCAAATTTCTCAAAGTCAGATGCGTCACCGGTAATGTATTTTTCATCAACGCCATTGGCTCTCATGGCTCTCCATTTGTAGTGATCGCCTGCTAACCAAACCTGTGTTATATTTTCAAACTGCTTATCGTTGGCAATTTGCTCCGGAATTAAGTGATTGTGATAATCAATAATGGGTAACGATTTTGCGAAATCATGGTAAAGCTTTACAGCTGTTTCATTTTGCAAAAGGAAATTTTCGTCTAAAAAAGGTTTCATTCTTTTGAGATTTGAGACATTAGATACGAGGTTTGAGATTTTCAAAACGCCGATCTTTTATATCGTATTTTTTAATGTGGTCTGTGAGGACACAGACCACGGATTTTGTTTTTATACTCTCCGTTATCGCAACGACGGCTTGTGAAAGTTGGACTTTAGACTGAAGACTCCAAACCCCCAACTCCCAACTAAAGACTAACGCCTCTTTTCCAAGGAATGAAGTCGTCTTGATTTAAGAGTACAGCTTTCGGAATTACTTCGCCACTGGCTGCTTTAATGCAATATTCTAAAATGTCTTCACCCATTTGCTCAATGGTTTTCTCACCTTCAATTACCGGCCCGCAGTTGATATCGATAATATCGCCCATGCGTTTAGTTAAAGCATTATTGGTAGAAACTTTTATGGTTGGGCAAACCGGATTACCTGTTGGTGTGCCTAAGCCTGTGGTAAATAAAATTAAAGTAGCGCCTGATGCCGCTTTACCCGTAGTCGCTTCCACGTCATTACCAGGTGTACAAACCAAATTTAAACCAGGTTTTGTAGCAGGTTCGGTATAATCCAACACATCTTCCACTGGTGATGTTCCGCCTTTTTTAGCGGCACCAGTACTTTTAATGGCATCGGTAATCAAACCATCTTTAATATTACCGGGAGAGGGATTCATAAAAAATCCAGAGCCAACGTTTTCTGCTGCTTGATTGTAAGCCGTCATTAACTGAATAAATTTACGTGCTGCAGTTTCATCCTTTGTCCGATCGATCAATTGTTGTTCGGCGCCACAAAGTTCTGGAAACTCGGCTAGAAGAACAGTTCCGCCCAGGCCGACCAATAAATCAGAAGTATAACCAACTGCTGGGTTAGCGCTAATGCCACTAAAACCATCGCTACCACCACATTTCACACCCAAAACCAGTTTGCTTAATGGCGCTGGCTGACGCTCAATTTTATTAATTTCAGTTAAACCGATAAAGGTTTTTCTGATTGCTTCTTTAACTAATTGTTCTTCGCTTTGCGATTGTTGTTGTTCGAAAATGAATAAGGGTTTATCAAAATTTGGTGAACGCAATTTCAAATCATCAACAAAATCTTTTACCTGTAAATTCTGGCAGCCCAAGCTTAAAACGGTAACGCCGGCAACATTTGGATGATCAGCATAAGCGGCTAAAAGTTTGCTCAACACAGCAGCATCCTGACGTGTACCACCACAACCACCCTGATGGTTCAAAAACTTTATCCCATCAACATTTTTGAAAATACGGTTAGCCGCAGGATTCGCTTGTCCGATTGAGCTCGAATCTGCTTCTTCCAGGATTTCACCATTTTTATAAGCTTCTACCAGGTGATGCGCATAAGTTTTGTACTTATCGGTTACGGCATAACCCAATTCATTATGTAAGGCTTCGCGAATGACATCAAGGTTGCGGTTTTCGCAAAAAACAGTAGGAATAAATAACCAGTAGTTGGCTGTTCCTACGCGGCCATCATTGCGGATATAACCATTGAAAGTTCTGCCTTCAAATTTAGATACATCTGGTGCATGCCATTCATAGTGGTAAGGTCTAAACTCGTAAGGATCTGAAGCATGTTTAGTGTTTTCAGTATCCATTAAGCCGCCTTTAAGGATAAAATGTTGCGCCTTCCCAACCAGAACACCATACATAATAATGTGATCTCCGACATTCATATCCTGCATAAAAAATTTATGCTTGGCCTTAATATCATCCTGTAAAGTATATTCTTGCCCATCGTGTATAATGGTTTCGCCTTTTGCAAGATCTTGCAAGGCAACAAGTACATTATCGTTAGGATGGATTTTTAAAATTCTAGTAACCATTTTAATTTGTTCTTTCTTAGTGCAAGTTACTCAAAGTTTCTTTTGCACCTTTATTTTGTAATAAATCTACATAAGATTTTACCGCAGCATTAAACCCAGGATAGTTGTTTAGGTTTTTATCCCAAAGTCTTCTATCGCCCAATGTACTGTCTACTACAGTTTCAGGGTTTTTCCAGTAATTGTGTAATACCTCTGCAAATTCATCTTGAATCGGGAATGATTTTCCGTTTACTGTCGACGTATAAGTATCGCCATCTTTGGCTGCATTCATATAGATAATGTAAGCAGCAACGCCGAGTGCCGTTAATTGAGGTACTTCATTTTTCAACGCATAATATCTTCTAATTAAAGGCATATTACGCATCTGCAGCTTTTGCGTGTAATTTAAGGTAATGGCATGCCATTGGTGTGCTAAAGATGGATTGCTGAAACGATCAATTACGCTTTCGGCAAAAGCTAATGCTTCCTCTTTGGTAATGTCGCCGCTTTCTACCACAGGAACAATTTCCTCTTTCATCAGTTTTAAAACATGATTAGCGAATGCTTTATCAGCCATGGCTTCTTTAACGGTATGAAAACCAGCTAAAATGGCTAATCCGCAACTAATGGTATGTGTGCCGTTAAGTAAACGAAGTTTAAGTTCTTTAAATTTATCGATGGAAGGAACGATGAAAACACCTTTATCAGCCGAAGCAAATGATAATACTTCTTTCACTTTTTCGCTCGCCGATTCGATGGCCCAAAGTCTGAAAGGCTCTGCCATAATCATTAAGCCATCAGTGTAACCTAACTCTGCTTCCAATGCTTTTTGCGATGCTTCTGGAAGTCTTCCCGGAACAATTCTATCTACTAATGTTTTGCAAAAATGATTGGCAGTTCTTAACCAGTTTTCGAAATCCCAACCCAACTTGTTTTGAATGGCTAAGTCTAGCACAATTTCTTTCAGCTTATCTGCGTTATCGCTGATCAATTCAGTTGGTACGATCACCATTCCACTTTCTTCCGATCCGTTGAAGGCTTTATATCTTTCATGCAAAAAGGCCAATAACTTCCCCGGAAAAGATTGTGGTGGGGTATCAGTAATTTTATCTTCGCTTTTCACAATTCCAACTTCTGTGGTATTCGAAATTACCACTTTCAATTCTGGCTGATGTGCCGTTTTTAAAATCTCTGCCCACTCTGATGTTGCAGATAAAACACGACTGATTGATGAATTGATCATGTTTTCCTCAACCTCAACGCCATCCTCAATACCTTTAACACTTAGCGTATACAAATTATCCTGATCAGCAAAATCATCAACTCCAGCTTTCGAAGTAGTTTTAACCACAACAATTCTTCCATTGAAAATGCCCTGATGGTTGGCTTTATCGATAAAATAATCAGGTAAACCGCGTAGCAAAACGCCAGTGCCAAACTGAATTACCTTCTCTGGTAACTCCAACATTTCAGCAGTTGGTTTGATGACCTTTTCTCCGCTGATGTTTTTTAGATTTTCTTTGTTTAAAAGCATGTTTTATTGTTTAATCACCAAGCGCCGAGGCACGAAGTGTGATTTTAATTATTATTGTCCCTTAGTGGCTAACCACTTTGGGTATTCCTTTTCAATTAATTTCTGGCCCCAGCTACCGTACCAGGCGTAGCCATTTCTTCGCTCTGGAATCAACTCTTCTAACTTTAACTTGATTGAGTTATCGCGATCGCCGAAGATGGGAACATTTTTATCCAGATCGTAAAACCGGGCCCAGGCCATGCTGCTATTATCTTGAACCAATGCTGCAGTTTTGCCTTTTTCTCTGTCGAAACGGTAACCCGATATTTTGTAGGTATCAAACCACTTTACTGCAGCTGCAATAGATTTTTTAACTTCTGCTGATGGACTTTTAATACCCATTAAAAAGCGGATAATGCCAACTGATTCGCTTGTAGCCAATGAAGCCGGTTCGAAGTTTCTGGCTTTTGCAGGCAGCATGGTATCCTTATCATATTGAGCGGCCCAAATGCTCAACTCTCCTTTTTGTTTAACCTGAGTTTTTAGAATACAATCGATACCTTTTACAATCGCCTTTTCAGCTCTGCCAACATACCTTTGGTCCACTAAATCAAAATCATTTTTTTTCTCTGCCACATCTCGCAAAATGTTCAAAACATTGATCATCGCATCATCGTTAAAAGTAATTTGCGATCGATATAAAGATTGGTCGGGATAATATTGTGGCCAGCCTCCATTTGGGTACTGTGCTGCCAAAATATAATCGAGGCCTTTTTCTGCCGCCTTTAAGTAGGCTTTATTCTGCGTTTTCTTATAAGCGCCGATTAAATAAACGACTTCTCTGCTTGTTGCTTTGTTATCAAATGTAGCATGTTTATCAGTAGTCGCTTTTACTTTTGCTAATAGTTCTGGTGTTAAAGTAGCGCCATAATTAACCACACTTTTATCTTCCAACTGTTTCGGCCAACCTCCATTACCGAGCTGGTAAACCAGCATTTTTTCTGCAGTAGAATCTGTGGGCATTTGCGCATAACAAGAAGCCAATAGAATGCTGCAAGCAATGGTGAATAATGTTTTGATTTTTATCATTTTTGTTTGGTTATTCAACAACACATTTACATAGATCAACACAAATTGAAACCAGGGTATCTTAGTCCTATTTTATCTATGTTCATCTTGTTTATCTGTTGTTTAGTTACTTTTTCCCAGGCACTTGCTTGATTAGCCAGTTCACTAAATCGTTAGTGGCTTTATAGTTTTCTAAATCCTCCGGCAATTTTCTTCCATCGATATATTCGTTGTAAAACCAGGGATCGCCAACTGCGAAAACAGTTCCTTTACCATATTTTGCTGTCGCGATCAGTACATCTCCATTGTCCGTTAAAGCGGAAACTGCAGGACTTTTAGCCGCAATTGTCGAAATCTCTTTAATGTAAACTTTCTTTGCTGTTTTAAAAATCGAGTTTCCTGAAGGGATTTTAACTGCACCCTGCTCAAAGTTTGAACCTTGAACCTTGTTACGGCTATCTTCATTAAACTTGATTCCGAACAGCTCTGGCAACACGTTGAATTTGGTAATTTCACAGTTACCCACATCATTTAAAAGCAATACTAAAACGCCTCCCGCTTTTACCCATTCTGCTACTTGTTTGGCATGCTCAGCATTCATAAAGTTAGGATTGGCAGTTTCCTTTTGCGTATCCGGATCGACAATGATATAGATGTTGCTACCTTTTAAATTTGTTATGGTCGGGGCAGTTTTCAATGTTGACGTTTTTACACCTGCATCATTAAGTACTTTGCCAAATAATGAGAAGCCATTGTTATCATCCTCTTCCAATAAATAATGGAACGGAATTTTATCGCCCGTCGGGCCAGTCATGTACTCGTTGTTGAAGAAATTATCTACCGTAACCGTTAAACCTTTTCCAGGTTTTGACAAAGCAGCAACTTCCATCTCTGCAGCAGCACAAATAAAAGCACCCATCCCTTTCGGGTCATTTGTAATTACCTTTTCACTGATGTAATATTCAAAACTTCCGTCGCGATAACGTGGTTTTCCTCCCAAACCAGAAACAGAAACGGTTTTGGTGAGATTAATGCGTTCTTCGCCAGCTTTCTCAACAAATTCTTTCTTTAAACCAGTGTAACCTTTGTTTGCGGCAGTCATAAACGATTGTGGCAACCATCCGTTTCGCACTCCTTTGGCTAAACCATACACAAACATACTTGAGGCTGAACTTTCCAGGTAATTGCCTTTTCGCGTTGGCATATCTAAAATGTCCCACCAAACGCCCGATTTTGCATCCTGATATTTTACGGTTGCCGTTGCTGTGCGGTTTAAAATGGCTAATAACTCTTTGTATTTTGGGTGATCTTTAGGGAAATTATCTAACACATCAACCAGTGCCATAATATACCAACCCATTGCCCTGCCCCAGAAGTTTGGCGACAGACCTGTTTTTTTATCTGCCCACTTTTCTTCTCTGCTTTCATCGTAACCATGGTAAAGCAGGCCTGTTTTTGCATCCCGGGCATTTTTCTCCATCCAGATAAACTGATTTGCGATATCGTCGAAATCAGCATCTTTTTTCATCAGCTTTGCGTATTCTGCATAAAAAGGTTGAGCCATGTAAAGTCCATCCAGCCACATTTGGTTAGGATAAATCTTTTTATGCCAGAAACCGCCTTCTTTCGTTCTCGGCTGTTTTTTAACTTGATCGTATAACTTATTAACCGCTAGCAAATACTTTTGCTGCCCAGTAACTTTGTACAACAGTAATAAAGCACGGCCATTTTTAATGTTATCGATATTAAAATCTTCTGCTTTGTAGGTTGTGATGTTTCCTTCTTTATCCAAATAGGCATCCATCGAACTTTGGATGTATTTGAAATACTTTCCATCGCCGGTATTGCGCCAAACGGCAGCAGCACCTTCCAAAACAACACCCATATCATACGACCATTTTGGCCCTTTTTTGCCTTTTAAAATGGTAGTATCCTGCCACAATTGTTCCATTGCGGTTAAGGTTAGCTGCTCAGAAAGTTTCTTTTGAGCAAATACACTTTGAGATAGAATTGAAAACCCTAAAAATGCAATAGCGATATATAAAAGTGATTTCTTCATGTTTGTTATTTTGAGATTTCCAATGCTTTTTTAGCTACTTCAACTCCAATATTTGATTGTTTTTTTGCTTGCGAAACATTTGTTCCAGAAACTTTAACACCCTTGGTTTTTTCACCGGAAATATCGAACAGTAAGGCCGAACCTTCTTTATATTTAAAACCATCAAAGTTGATGTTGTTGCCGTTCTGAATTTTCACCACCGGATTGGTATCCTCTGTAATCACGTTTACATTTTTTAAATAAATGCCAGTACCTTCAATAATTTCCACGCCTTTTTTTGCCTGGATGGTTACATTTTCCATGTAAATATCTTTAATGTTCATCTCAGGTAAACCCCGAACGAAAATGGCTTTTTCAGCGCCATTGGCTACTACATCTTTAATATAAATATTTTTAAACTGAGGAGTGGCTTCCGTTACCGGCACCACAACTGTTTTAATGGCTTCACGTTTTTCGCCAGCCAAAACAATTGGATCAACGGCAGCATAATACATGTCGAACAAAATTGCTTCGCCAGGGATATCAATCATGTTGATGTTATTGATATAAATATTTTCTACAACACCACCTCTACCGCGGGTAGTTTTAAAGCGAATGCCAATATCAGTACCGATAAATGAACAATCATAAACCCAAATATTTTTAGCGCCACCGCTCATCTCGCTTCCCACAACGAAACCGCCATGTGCGTGATAAACCACGTTGTTTCTGATAATTACGTTTTCAGTCGGTTTGCCACGTTTCCGGCCAGCTTCATCTCTACCCGATTTAATGCAGATCCCATCATCACCAACGTCAAAAGTGCTGCCTTCTATTAATACATTTTTACAAGATTCAATATCTACCCCATCGCCATTTTGTGCAAACCATGGGTTTTTAACCTGCAAATTTCTTAAGGTTAAATCTTCGCAAAGCAAAGGGTGTAAGTTCCACGCCGGAGAGTTTTGAAAAGTAACGCCTTCTAAAAGAATTTTTTTGCAATTGGTTAGTACCAGCAAATTAGGGCGAAGAAAATCTTTTATACTTTGCAAATCGGCAGTGCTTTGTCCTGCGGCAACTACACCTGCATTTTTGGTTTTCGATCCTTTTAGTGTTTTTTCTGAAGGATACCACATTTTTCCGTCTTCGCTAACCAGGCCACCAGAAGCCACTAATTTTTTCCACTGTGATTCGGTAAGTTTATCGCGTTTAACCATACGCCAGGCACCGCCGTTTCCATCAATAATCCCAGAGCCTGTAATGGCTATGTTTTCTAAATCAAAACCTGAAATAGGGCTTTGGTTGCGCCATGCCGGCTGTCCTTCCCAGTTGCCTTCTACTAATTTATATTGATTAAAATCATCAGTAAACTGAAGTAAAGCATCGCGTTTGAGGTGTAAATTTACGTTGCTTTTAAGTTCGATAGGACCGGTTAACCATAAACCACCAGGGATTAAAACCACACCGCCACCTTTTTGGCTAACTGCCGCAATGGCCTTGTTAATGCTTTCTGTATTTAACGAAACACCATCGCCTTTGGCACCAAAACTTACAATACTAGTGGTATCAGCTTTAATATTTACCTGTTGGATAACGGGTATGCTGCGTTTCTGTTGCGCCATTGATGCGCTTACTGAAAACAAACAAATACATGCGAGGGCGATTTTAGAACGGTATAAACTACCAGAAATATGTTTCATTATTTGTGCTGTTAAATTATACTTGGTTATCGTAATAACAAGTGTACGTTGTTTGCCGCTAAAAGCGAAGAGAAATCTATGCAAACGTTGCCGGAGAATAAAGCAAGATTGAATATTTAAAATGTGATTTATAGGCTGTAAATCAGCTGCTTATGTTAGCTATTTCCCTTCCGGATCCCATCCTCGGAAAACGTTTTCCAAAATGTAACTTTTATACTCAACTTCGGTGAGTTGGTGCGACCAATTTACCCGCTTTTTAGCGTTTGCACCTTTTCCTATACTTTTGTATTCAGCGTAGTAAGCCGTTTGCTCATTGCTTTCTTTGCCCCAATTATTCCAACCTTCGGGGCGGATAATTTCTGGAAGTTCACATCCTAAAAAAACAACTTTAGCGTAAGGCCTCCACGGGCGACCAAGATAAAAGCTATTGGCTACGGCATCGCCAGTAATTTTACATTTATTAAAAACATAACCATATTTTGTGGTATCGGCTGTAGATGCCGCGGTAATATAACCTTGTTTTTTGCAATAAAGGGTGCAGTTTTCAAACCAGGCAGTGGCGGCACCGAAAATATAATCAACCGTTCCTTCGATGTAACAATTTTTGTAATACTGACGGTTGTTTGCACCATAAGTATAGAGCGTATCCTGAAATCCCAAAAACCTGCAATTCGTAAAGGTCGATTTATCTCCACCAGCCCAAACCGCTACAGCTTGTCCAACCGGACCAGATGAATTTTCAAATGTGATATTCTCCGCCGAAAATCCTTCACCGTAAATGTAAAAGCTCGATGAACCTGATGTTCCTTTATCTTCGCCAAAGGCATTTTTCTTTTGAGCATAATCATCGTAAGTCAAAATGGTTTCGTTTAAACTTTCACCAATAAACTTTACATTTTTCTTCGAAGCTGCGAGGATTAATTTTTCTTTATAAATTCCTTTTTTGATAAAAATCACAGTAAGCTTATTTCTAAAGTCAGGCACCGCGTTAATGGCTTCCTGCACGGTTTTGAAATTTCCGCTCCCATCAGTCGCTACAGTGAAATCGGGCTTAACCTCGGCGGCTACTGCTGTTAAAGAAACCAGAGTGAATAAAAACAAGATGAATACTTTCATAAAAATTTGGTTAGCTAAAATTATAATGGGCCACCGCAGGGATAAAATTCCAAGTTGCCGTTTTTTAAATCATGTGATGAACAAGTTTAAACATTATATCGCTTTCTGAACGAACTTATTGGAACTATAAATGCCGCAAACGATGTCGGGAACGATTGCACAGTAAAGGGTTGCGATAAAGTAAAAAAAGGTTTAATCTTGTTCTTAGCGCTTGAGCAGTCGTTATTTAAAGGCAAATATTTAGTACTTTCCAAATACGTGATGGCTTTCCTAACCAAAATATAATTGATCATGAAATTCTTATTTACCCTTATTTTTACTTCTTACTTTTGCCTGAATTGTTTCTCGCAGGCTCCGAAAGCAACTTATGTTTCTAAAGTTTGGGTTTCTGATCTGGGAAACGGAACCTATAAAAATCCGGTGATCAATGCCGATTATTCTGATCCGGATGCCATCAGGGTTGGTGATGATTTTTATATGATTGCTTCCAGCTTTGATGCTGTTCCAGGTCTTCCCATCTTACATTCAAAAGATTTGGTGAACTGGAAAATTATTGGTCATGCGCTAAAACGCCAGCCACCTTTTGAACATTTCGAAAAAACCCAACATGGAAATGGTGTTTGGGCACCTTCCATCCGGTACCGGAATGGAGAATTTTATATCTACTATCCTGATCCCGATTTCGGAATTTATGTAACTAAATCTAAAACGATAACAGGAGAATGGTCTGCACCAAAACTCGTTGCAACTGGCAAAGGATTGATCGACCCTTGTCCGTTTTGGGATGAAGATGGGAAAGCTTATTTAGCTTATGCCTATGCGGGAAGCAGAGCTGGTATTAAAAGTGTTTTGGCTGTAATGCCCCTAACTCCCGATGGTTTAAAAGCTACGGAATCGGGAAGAATTGTTTACGATGGCCATGAATTAGATCCAACCATTGAAGGGCCTAAGGTTTATAAGCGCAATGGGTATTATTATTTATTTGCACCGGCAGGAGGAGTTTCTACAGGTTGGCAATTGATATTGAGGAGCAAAAATATTTATGGTCCTTACGAAAGAAAGTTGGCGATGGACGAAGGAAAATCTACGGTAAATGGGCCACATCAAGGCGCCTGGGTGAATACCCAAAATGGCGAAGATTGGTTTTTGCATTTTCAGGATAAGGACGCTTATGGAAGGGTGGTTCATTTGCAACCCATGAAATGGATAAACAACTGGCCGGTTATTGGTGCAGACAAAGATGGTGATGAGATTGGCGAACCTGTACTCACCTACAAAAAGCCGAACGTGGGCAAGGTTTATCCGATAGAAACACCTGCCGAGAGCGATGAATTTAATTCCTGGCAATTGGGCTTGCAATGGCAATGGCAGGCAAACCCACAACCTACCTGGCTTTTCACAGATGCCAATAAAAGTGTTCTAAAGTTATACACGGCAAAAATTCCAGACGAAGCTAGAAACTTATGGGATGTGCCGAACTTGTTGATGCAGAAGTTTCCAGCTGATATATTTACTGTTACCACTAAAGTAAACTTTAAGCCAAACCCGAAGTTAGAAAACGAGCAAACAGGTTTAGTTGTAATGGGTAGAAGCTATGCTAAATTGAGCATCAAAAGTAAAAGAGATGGTATTTATTTGGTTTATGGCGTTTGCCAAAGTGCCGACAAAGGAAAAACTGAGAACGAAAAGGAAATTGCAAAGCTTAAATCTGGTGTTGTTCATTTTAGAGTTAAGGTTTCAAACGGTGCCAAATGCCAGTTTAGTTATAGTGAAGATGGAAATAATTACAGCAATGTTGGCGATGAATTTCAGGCAACTGCAGGGCAATGGATTGGCGCAAAAGTAGGTTTGTTTGCCATAAGAGACACGCAGATTAATGATTCGGGAATTGCTGAATACGATTGGTTTAGAGTAGAGAAATAGCAAAGATAATCTGTGTAAAAACAGACCATGGAATGGAATAGACTCGTCGTCATTTCGAGCGCAGCCGAGAAATCTTTGTATTTCCAGAGGCAAATCGCGGGCTTGACGCTATTTTTTTTTGTCTCGCCAACTGAAATAGTGAAGTGATCTGTGTGGACACAGACCACGGAATAGGAATAGACTCGTCGTCATTTCGAGCGCAGCCGAGAAATCTTTGTAATTCAAGAGGCAAATCGCGGCTTGACGCAGTTTTTTTGTCTCACCAACTGAAATAGTGAAGTGATCTGTGTGGACACAGACCACGGAATAGGAACAGACTCGTCGTCATTTCGAGCGCAGCCGAGAAATCTTTATATTTCAAGAGGCAAATCGCGGGCTTGACGTAGTTTTTTTGTCTCACCAACTAAAATAGTAAAGTGATCTGTATGGACACAGACCACGGAGTAGATTCGTAGTCATTTCGAGCGCAGCCGAGAAATCTTTGTAATTTCAAGAGCAAATCATGAGCTTGACGCAGTTTTTATTGTCTCGCCAACTGATATAGTAAAGTGATCTGTGTGGATACAGACGACGGAATAGAGTTTAATAAAGGCTGCAAATAACCAATTTTGCATCCACACAGATCTTATGAAAGCATGAAAAGATATAGATTTATAATCGCCGCAATGGCCATTGCAATAACGTTAATCTCGTTTAGCCCCAAGCCAAATCCTGTAAGAGTTTACCTTATTGGCGATTCTACCGTTGCCGATTATTCTTTGGAAAATAATTACCAACAAAAGCGTTTTCCTTTGATGGGTTGGGGTCAGGTTTTTCAACAGTTTTTAAGAAAGGACAGCCTTAAAAACCTGGGCAATTTAATACCAAGCGACAGTGCATTGGTAGTGGATAAAGCCAAAGGTGGGAGAAGCACCCGAACCTTTTTTAGCGAAGGTCGGTGGAAGGAAGTTACAGATTCTCTAAAGAAAAATGATCTGGTTTTAATCCAGTTTGGGCATAACGATGCTGCTAAAGATAAACCAGAGCGTTATGTCGACATCCCAGGCTATAAAAATTTTCTTCGGATGTATGTGCGGGAAACCAAAGCCAAAGGGGCGGTGCCCATACTCATTACGCCCGTAGCCAGAAATTATCCCTGGAAAGATGGAAAGTTGGGTAGCGCTCATGGCGAATATCCCCAGGCGGTTAAAGACGTGGCGACAGAATTAAAAGTAAAATTGATTGATCTGAATGAACTTTCGGCCAACTTCTTTACCTCAAAAGAAAATGAGTTTGTAACGAAAAACTATTTCATGAATTTGGATTCAGGTAAATACGAGGCTTATCCAAAGGGACAAAAAGACAATACCCACTTTCAGCCAGAGGGTGCAAGAGCAGTAGCCAAGTTGGTTTATGAAGAGCTTAAAAAAATGAAATCAAATTAAAAGGCACTAATATGCTTTAGTGCCTTTACTTTAGCGTTAACTAACTGTTAATTTGGTGCTAATGGCAATTCTATTCCAGGCATTAATAGTCACAATGGCTATAATAATTTGAGACAATGTTTTTTCATCAAAAAAGCCTGCTGCTTTGTTGTAAGTTTCGTCTGAAACGTGGTTGCTAATCAAGGTAATTTCCTCTGTTAGCGCTAAAACCGCTTCCTCTTCTTTTGTAAATAAAGTAGTTTCTCTCCAGGCATTTAAAAGGTACAGCCGCTGTTCTGTTTCACCCATTTTCCGGGCATCAGCCGAGTGCATGTTCAAGCAAAATGCACAGCCATTAATTTGCGAAGCACGCATTTTAATAAGCTCCAAAAGGATAGGATCTACGGTGCTTGTTGATAAATATTTTTCTAAACCAAACATAGCTTGGTAAGCTGCTGGTTCTACTTTTTGGATGTTAATTCTATTTTCCATTTCTTTTGTTTTTTGATTACGATGTAAAGGTCATCATCTAAAAAATGAAAAAACTTAATGTAGATTAAGAAATGAAAAGGGTGTTTTTTAGGCCTACCGTTTGGCTCTGATTTTACTTAAAAATTCTGGCGTAAAGCCCAGGTAAGAAGCCAGCATATATTGCGGCACCCGCTGTACAAATTCAGGAAAAAGTTTGTTAAAGTTGGTATATCTCTCTTCAGCGGTTTGGCTATACAAATATTTGATTCTGATTTGTGAGGCTTGATGCAGTTTCTGATAAATTAGCCTAAAATATTTTTCCAATTTCGGGAGCTTTTCAAACATTTCCTGATAGTGATGATGTTCGATAGCGATTACTTCCGTTTGCTCGGCCGCCTGGATGAAAAAATCTGATTGCTTTTGAAAGATAAAGCTGGTTAAATCAGATATCCACCAATTTTCGATTGCAAATTGAGTGGTTTGTTCGGCTCCTTTAATGTCTATAAAATAAAGTCTTAAGCAACCTTTTACCACAAAATAATTCGCCCGGCAGGTTTCTCCAGCTTCTAGGAGATAAGCTTTCTTTTTAAACGAAAAAGATTTGAGCAGCGAAGTAAGAATATCTTGTTCTTCGCTACTCAAATCTATAAATTTATTAATATGAGTAAATAGTGCCTGGTACATTCTCGGTGATATAATGATGCTAATTTAGGCATAATTATATCACCGATACTTATAACGAAAAGGCTTTGTAGATGGGATGAGCATACTCTCCCCAATTCTTCATTGCGCCTAATAAAATAGTTTTCAAACCTTTATTATCTGTTGGTTTCCCTTTTACTGGTGCGGTTAAGTCTTTTTCCGGCACTGTAGTTTCGGTTACTTTTGTAGCAAACCAGGTTATATTTTCGTGGGGTAAAGCTAAGCCTAAAATCATCCCAGGCAAACCCGTAAACGACTCAGGGCCACCAGAAACCGCAATTTGATTCGAGTAATAAGCCACTACATAAACCGAATCCATAATCACGGCATTTGCCCGGCGACATTCGTAACCTGCAATTTCTCGTGTTTCATCTGTTATTTTCCAGTTGATTTTACGAACACTATCTTTAACTAAATAAGTATCCTCGTAAACATTCTTTTGAGTAATACTACTTTGCGTATCGAAATTAGTAGCGATGGTGTTTTTCAAATCCCCTAATACATCTGTATTTAACCAGTTATTATTCATTGTTTCTTCAACGGTTGGCCATTTGTATAAGCTTTTATCCCGGTTAAAACTTAAAGTGCTTTTGGCAACTTTAAATTGCGGATTGTTTTTCTTGTATTGCTCAAACGCCTGATTCATATAGGTTTCATTGTCCTTATTGATTTTTTTCTTTATCAATGCGTACATGTTCGATCTCTTTTCAAACTCAATTACACCGTTTTGAATAAAGTGGATGTTCTGTGCTTGTAAAGTTTTGCTGATGAAAATAACAGCAAATAGAATGATATATTTAAGTGTAGTTTTCATGATGATTATTTTGAAGTTTTTAATCCGCCGCCCATTTTATTAAAATCCCAAATTACAGAGAACATAAAATAGCGCATGATGGTGGTGTAGCTGCTTTGGGTAATGTTTCCGTTGTAGGCCGTTCTATCGAAACCAACATTCTGATTTAGAATATCATTAACCGTCATCATTAATTTAAGGTTGTCTGATTTGAAAAACTTTTTGGTTAATGATGCATTCCAGAGTAAACGAGAGAAGGTTTCGTTAAACGTTTGTGTTTTTCCCCTAAACTGGTACTGGGCATCAGTATTAATTTCGAACTTACCCGGCAGTTGAACATTTCCAGAAGCATATCCGGTCCAGCCCCAACCATCGCTGTTACCAAAATTACCTACACTTGCCCGTGAGATATTGTACGTTGGGCCAAAACGTGAATAGAAGCTGTATTTTTTCTCTACATATTTATTCAGGTTTATATCAAGCCCATAACTATAATTTTTGGTGTTATTGAGTGCTGTTGTAGCCACACCATTATTAACAGTAGTGATGTAATTATACGAAGAGTTACCATTGCCATTTAATCCAATACCAGCGTTCATATCGAGGCCATTTATTTTTCTACTCGTTTGCGCATAAACATAAAAATTGGATGACATTTTATCGTTGATATTTACAGCTCTATAACTGCTTCTACCCGTATTTGCATCTGTGGTTACATCGCTCACAATTGGATTTGTAGTAAATGAGTAAGATCCGTATAAGTAAACGTTTTGATTAGTAAGTACCTTATATGAATTATAGTTTGCATTGATATTACTTCTGAAAGATGGCCTTAAATCTGGATTACCCAACGAGATATTCAAGGGATCAGTATTTACACGAATAGGCTGAATCTGATCTAGAGAGGGTTGATTGGTATTACCATTGTAACTGATTCTGATCGATTTCTGTTGAGAGAACCTATACTGATACGAGGCTTGCGGCATGTAATTTACAAACTTTCGGTTGTAGGTCACATTGTTGTAAAGGTCGGTTTGCTTAAAATCTACACCACTAAACTTAGAGCCAAAGTTGATTACCGTTTTGCCTTTTTTGTAGTTGAAAATAGCACCTCCTTGATTGATAATTTGATCCAATTCATAATCGTTACTAAATTCAGTATCCAAAATATCGTAGTTACCACTGGCAGATTGGTTGAATGATTTACGATCTGATTTGCCATTCATTAAGCTCAAACCGTAATTTACAATAACCGTCATGGTTTTTGATAAAGGTTCGGTATAGGCCAAATTTGATTTGAAGGCACTATTAGTAATATCGTTAACTTTATATTGATTAATCAAGCTGTCTCTTCTCCCTGTAACTTCATAAAAACTGTTTTCTGAGTTTAAATAGCCATCGCTATTACTCTTGGTAATAGACTGGTTCAAGTTTAATGAAAGTGTACGTCCTTTTTTCTGAAACCGTTTAGTAAGCAAGCCATTGATGTTGAACATCTGCTCATCCACCTTATTCTTTAAGGTTCTTTTTGTGGTATTGAGTAGGTCATTATTTCCATCTCTACTCGAAGTATTGTAATCGTTAAACGTATTACTTTGTTTCAATGTGCCATCTACATTTACTTTTAATGTAAGTGTCGAATCGAGTTTTACTTCATAAGTTGCGTCCAGCTTCTGTCTGAACATATCATTATCTGTGTATTGATCAGAAACGTTGTTAATTACGCCAGAACTTAAGTTGTTTTGGCTGATGGTATTTCTATCGCCTTTAACTCTAATGGATCCGATTTTATAATTGGTATTTAGCGATTCTTTGTCTTTATTCCATTTGCTATCGAAATGTAAACCGCCGGTGCGGGCCACTGGAATTCCCTGGCCGTTATATTGTCCGTCGTAGCTGTCAAAATCATCCGAACCACCAGAACTGAAATACATTCCACCATCGTCTGTCATCGTCATTCCACTAGAACCACCATATTTATCCCGATCATCCCAACCTAAACCTACGGTTCCATTGTTCCCTAAAATGCCATAAGCAGAGAATTTTTTCTTGCCCCAAAACTTGTTGAACATGAACTGGCCATTATAAAAATCGTCGGTTCCGTATCCGCCCTGCACTTTCCCGAAATAGCCATTCTTTTTATCTTCTTTCAGTTTAACATTGAGGGTTTTGGTTTTTTCGCCATCATCAATTCCGGTAAAACTTGCCTGATCACTTGCTTTATCATACAATTGAACCGATTCTACCATGTCAGCACGAAGGTTTTTTGTCACTAATGTGGGGTCATCACCGAAGAACTCCTCACCGTCAACGAGTACCTTTTGAACGGTTTTACCTTGTGCGGTTATTTTTCCATCCTTATCTACCTGAATACCTGGAAACTGTTTAATCAGGTCTTCAACCTTCGAATTTGGTTCAATGTTAAAAGCTTTGGGATCAAACTCAGTGGTATCACCTTTAATTTTAATGGCATTCCTGTTTCCTTTGATAATTACATCAGCAAGAATTTTTGCCATTCCGGTTAAATTGATTTTTCCATAATCTTTAACCTGCGTAGTAGAATCGAGGGTAAAATGATCAACAAAATCGGCGTACTTTGGATAAGAAACCAGGAGAATAAATTTTCCGTTTTTAATTCCGTTGAGTTCGAATGATCCATTTTCAGCTGATCGGGTAAATTTTACAAGGGTAGAATCTTTTGAATTCAAAATGGCGATTGTTGAACCCGCTAGAAGCGTGGTAGATGCCGTGTCGATAGTTCTTCCTTTAATGGAATGTAAACCTTGTGCATTTGCGCTAAAATTAATGAGCACAAAGCCGCACAGCAAGAGGAGAAGGCGTTTCATAGATTTGATTAGTTTTTGTTTGCCGAATATAAAACTAATATTTTAGTTAAAATATATGCTTTAACCTTTTTTAACAATTATCTCGAAATCATTACATTACGGCTTGCTTTCCAGAAGCCAATCGTTTTGGGTACATCATCTCTATTGAAATATATAATGCAATTTTAGGAAGCGATTCTCAATTAAATTGGACGATTTTACTGCTCAGGAAGGTAATATCAAATCAGTACTAAACTTGGTTTTGCAAGCCATATCAGAAAAATTATGCTAAATGAGCCATATTATTTCTGAAAAGGAGCTGCTAGGTTTAATCTAGCAGCTTTAATTTGTCGTCATTGCGAGGTACGAAGCAATCCTAATGCATTTCGTCTGAGAACGCGTTGATAGGTGTAAGATTGCTTCACAACAACAAACCTCTTACTTACAAATCAAACTTTATCCCTTGCGCCAACGGCAACGTATTCGAATAATTAATGGTATTGGTTTGTCTTCTCATGTAAGCTCTCCATGCATCAGAACCACTTTCTCTGCCCCCACCAGTTTCCTTTTCACCACCGAATGCGCCACCAATTTCGGCTCCAGAAGTGCCAATATTCACATTTGCAATACCACAATCAGATCCTATAGCCGATAAGAATTGCTCCGCTTCCCGTAAATTCAAAGTCATGATTGCAGATGATAATCCCTGTGGAACGCCATTTTGCAAAGTAATAGCTTCTTCTAAAGTTTTGTATTTAATCAAATATAAAATTGGAGCAAAAGTTTCATGTTGCACAATTTTAAAATCATTTTGAACCTCGGCAATGC
Source organism: Pedobacter sp. AC163 (assembly GCF_979258665.1). Classification (NCBI taxonomy): domain Bacteria; kingdom Pseudomonadati; phylum Bacteroidota; class Sphingobacteriia; order Sphingobacteriales; family Sphingobacteriaceae; genus Pedobacter; species Pedobacter sp. AC163. The sequence goes on from NZ_OZ409872.1 coordinate 3,384,736, forward strand.
AAGGTTTCACGTAACATCCGCTACTGTAATGTTCGCCTGTTAAAACACCGCCTTCAACCACAAATTTTCCGCCTTCTGCCTTACATTTTTGGATGGAATCGAGGTAAGCCGCAACCGCATCTTTATCAATCAGCGGACCAACGTGGTTGTTTTGATCCAACGGATCGCCAATGCGCAGCTGATCGTATGCTTTCACTAGTTTTTCTTTAAAGGCATCATAAACACTTTCATGGATAATTAATCTTCTTGTTGATGTGCAACGCTGACCTGCGGTACCCACGGCTCCAAAAACCGCACCGATTAAGCTCATGTCTAAGTCGGCATGTTCGGAGATGATGATGGCATTGTTTCCACCCAGTTCCAATAAACTTTTACCTAAACGGGCTCCCACGGCTGCACCAACCTGTTTCCCCATTCGGGTAGATCCGGTTGCCGAAATTAATGGTACCCGACCATCGTGTGTCATGAGTTCTCCAACAGCTTTATCTCCAATAATTAAATTGCAAACACCCTCAGCAACATCATTCGCTTTAAAAACCTTTGCAATGATATGTTGACAGGCGATAGCCGTTAAAGGCGTTTTTTCTGATGGTTTCCAGATGCAAACATTCCCGCAAACCAATGCCAAAGCAGCATTCCATGCCCAAACCGCTACCGGGAAATTAAAAGCAGAAATAATTCCTACAATCCCTAGCGGATGCCATTGCTCGTACATTCGATGGCTTGGGCGCTCACTGTGCATGGTTAAGCCATAAAGCTGACGCGATAAGCCCACAGCAAAATCGCAGATATCAATCATTTCCTGTACTTCGCCAAACCCTTCCTGTAAACTTTTTCCCATTTCGTAAGAAACCAGGGAGCCCAACGCATCTTTATTTTCTCTCAATGCATCGCCAAACTGGCGAACAATTTCACCTCTTTTTGGAGCTGGAATAGTTTTCCAATCATTAAAAGCAATTTGAGCTTTTGCAATAATTGCCTCGTAATCTGTTGCGCTTGCAATTTTTGTTTCTGCAATAAGTTTACCATCAACCGGCGAGAAGCTTTCTAGTTTTTCAGCGTTCAATTCGCCTCCCCAATTGCTTCCGGTGCTGAAAGCAGCATTGCTTTCGGTAACACCCAGTTTGTTTAAAATGGATTGAATATCTGTATTCATATATCTAACGATTTACACAAAAAAACAAAAAATTAACATAAAGCAAGTTACATTTGGCTGTTTACTTTGTCATAATTCTTAATTCATCGCTTTAAACACAACTGACTTATTAAAATATAAAATATGAATAAAAAAATTTTCGTCTATAGCGCCATACTGGTTTCTATTTTGGCAGCAAACACGCTTTCAGCTCAAGAAAAAACTGTAAATCAATCGGCAAATTTATCTGTTTATCGCGTAACACCCATCAAAGTGAATGATCTGGTACATACCAAACTCGATGTATCTTTTGATTACGCAAAGCGATATCTGTACGGTAAAGAATGGATAACATTAAAGCCTCATTTCTATGCAACTGATTCATTAACCTTAGATGCTCAAGGGATGGATATCAAAACGGTTGCATTGGTAAGTGCGAAAGGAAATACCCCGCTAAAATATGTTTACGAAAACAATAAACTCTATATCACCTTAAACAAAAAATATACAAACGCAGAAAAATATACTGTTTACATCGCTTATACGGCAAAGCCGGATGAATTAAAAGTGCAAGGCAGCGCTGCGATAACTGATGCAAAAGGACTGTATTTTATCAATCCTGATGGTGCAGATAAAGCCAAACCTATCCAAATTTGGACGCAAGGTGAAACGGAATCTTCTTCAGCCTGGTTTCCAACAATTGATAAGCCAGATCAAAAAACCACTCAGGAAATTTCGATGACGGTTCAATCGAAATATACTACCTTATCCAATGGAAAATTGATCAGCCAGAAAGCCAATATCAATGGAACCAGAACAGATACCTGGAAAATGGATTTGCCACACTCACCTTACCTGTTTATGATGGCAGTGGGCGATTTTAAAATCACTAAAGATACTTACAAAGGCAAAGAAGTAAATTATTATCTAGAGCCCAAATATGCGCCATTTGCAAAGCAAATTTTCGGTAAAACGCCTACGATGATGAAATTCTATAGTGACATTTTAGGTGTAGATTATCCATGGAATAAATATGCCCAAGTGGTGGCCAGAGATTATGTATCGGGTGCTATGGAAAATACAACCGCTACTTTACATGGCGAACATATTCAAAAAACAGATCGCGAGTTGTTGGATGGAAACGAAGAAGGTACTATTGCTCACGAACTTTTTCACCAATGGTTTGGCGATTACGTGACGGCAGAATCGTGGTCTAATTTAACCATGAACGAATCTTTTGCCACCTTTGGCGAAATTATCTGGCATGGATATGATGAAGGAAAAGATGCGGAAGATAAATCGCGATACGAAAAATTGCAATCATACATCAGCTCTACAAAAAATGGTGAAAGCCCGATTTTAGCTCGTTTTTATTATAAAGACAAGGAAGATATGTTTGATAATATCAGCTATGCCAAAGGCTCTGTGATTTTATATGCGATGAAAAATCAAATGGGTGATGCGGCTTTTTATAAAGGCTTGAACAAATATTTAACCACAAATGCGTTCAAAAATGGCGAAACACATCAATTGCGCCTGGCCATGGAAGATATTACAGGGAAAGACTGGAGTCCATATTTTAACCAATGGTATTATGCCGGCGGCCACCCGATTTTAGCTGTCGATTTTGGATATGAAAACGGAAAAGCAACGATTAAAGTAAAGCAGACACAAGATGCTGCTGTGCAAACTTTTACTTTACCTGTGAGAGTAAATATTTATGCAGGAGGACAAAAAATTTCTAAAGAAATATTGATCAACAGCCGCGAACAAACTTTCTCTTTTGAGGTAAGCGCCAAGCCGGATTTAATTGATTTCGATGCCGATAAAATTGTAGTAGGGGAAATTAACGACAACAAAGTTGCCGAGAACTATTATTTCCAATATAAAAATGCACCAACTTATGCCAATAGGATTGAAGCTTTGCAGTTTATCATGCAGAGTAAAGCTAAAAGCGGACAGAAAATTTTGTTGGATGCTTTGAAAGATAAATCAGGAGATTTAAGGGCTTTGAGTATTGAAGGGCTGAACTTGGATGATGCAGAAGTTAAAGCTGCAGCATTACCTTTAGTACTGGAAATGGCAAAAAGTGATAAAAATACTGAAGCAAGAGCGGCGGCAATTAATAAGTTAGCAGAAACAGGCGATCAAACCTACAAAGCCTTATTGGTTGATGGTGTTAAAGACAGATCTTACCGCGTGATTGCAGCCTCGGTAGCGGGTTTAACTAAACTTGCGCCACAAGAAGGATTAACAGCACTTTCCTCTTTAGATCAAGATACGAAAGACCACATTGCATCATCAATAGCTTCTTTATACATCAGCGATCCAAAGGATGAGCATCAAGCATTTTATGATAATATTATGGAAACTGGCGATAAGAACAAGATTTTTGGAGTCATTGGTCAGTATTTTCAGTATTTGAGGGCGAATACCAATCCAGCGGTAACCGAAAAAGGGGTTAAAAGCATAAGCAACGCTATTGAGCGATTGAAGCTGCAAAATTATTTAAACAAACAACTTTCTGGCGCTTACGCGGCAACAGTACAAGGCAAATCGCAACAGGCCGCATCAGCTAGTGGCGAAGCTAAATCAAATTTAAATAAACAAGCCGAAATCTTTAAAAAAGCTGCGGCAGATTTAGGAAAGGAATAGCTTTAAACTGAAGCTCTGCAAAAATCTGCAGAGCTTCTTTTTTATGATCATGATTAGGAAATCACTCAGGTTTTGCAGGCATCTTTCCTCCTTGTATCAATCAGATAAACAATTTGCCAGCCTTTATCGCCTTTTACCAACTGAAACGAATTAACTCCGCAATGGCTAAGCTTTTCATCAACATAAAAACCATAATCGGTCCAAACAGAAGCCAGTGGTCCATCTATTAATATTTTGGTAAACACAATTCGCTCATCGAATTTTTCTTTGTGAGGGGAGCCAATAAATTTGATAAAGCCATCTAATTTCTCTGTGCGTACAGCAGTACTGCCGTTTTTATTCACAATGGTTTGCATAATACAATCTTTGGCAAAAGCCGATCTCGCCAGAGTGCTGTCACCAATTTTCATTCCGGTAAACAAATTATTTACAGTTTGCTTAATCTCATTCTCTTCGCTTTGAGCAAATACACTTGTGCCTATAAAACTCAATAAAACTGCTAAAAAGGCGTATCTTTTCATGACTTCTCAATTACGTTACTCCCATAAATTTATATTATTTTTGTGAAGGAAGGGAAAAGGAACCGCGATGTTGATGAAAGGAATTCATTATCCACACATCTTAATCACACTTAATAAGCTTTATTTTCAGCTATTTACGCTTGTTTTAACATTTGATGTTAATAATTATTTATTAAATCGATAATTAAAATCAGTAAAATTATAATGTGTTTTTCTGCGAATTGGCACGGTTCTTTAATAGTTATTAAATATGGAAGAAGAATTCTTTTTTGAATCCAACGAAGACGCACAACGCTCTGTAGAACGTTATGAAGAAATGCTCCGCAACCAGGATCAGTATTTCTTCGATGCCGGTGCTTTCGAATATATTGTAGATTTTTACATCGAAAAAAACGATCCGGTTAAGGCCTTGCAGGTAGTTGAGTTTGCAATTAGCCAACATCCTTATGCAACCGTTTTTTTGATTAAACAAGCACATTTATATATTTTAACCAATAATAATGAGCAGGCATTTATCTCTTTGCAGAAAGCCGAATTATTAGAACCATCAGAACCTGATATTTATTTGCTTCGTGGTAATATTTTTCAAAATACGGAGCGTTTTAGCGAGGCTTTGGAAAACTACGAAAAAGCATTACTCCTTGCTGAAAGTACAGACGAAATTCTGTTGCAAATTGCTTATGTACATCAGAGCATGGGCGATTATGAAAGTGCAATCACCTACATTAAGTTAAGCTTGGAGCAAAATATGGAAAACCAGGATGGCTTGTACGAGCTGGCTTTCTGTTATGATGTGCTTGATAAACAAGAAGAGAGCATTAAGTTTTATCAACAGTACATTGATACCGATCCTTACTCTTATGCCGCCTGGTATAATTTGGGTAACAGCTTTCATAAACTAAATCTTTTTGAAAAAGCAATTGATGCTTATGATTATGCGATCTTAATTAAAGAAGATTTTAGTTCGGCTTATTTTAACAAAGGAAACGCATTAGTGCAGTTGGATAAATACGATGAGGCTATTGAAGTGTACAAGCAAACCTTTGAGTATGAGCAACCCAATGCAGATACTTATTGTGCCATTGGAGAGTGCTATGAAAAGCTCGAGAAGATGGATGAGGCCCGTTCTTATTACAAAAAATCGGTAAAAATGGATCCGAAAATGGCTGATGCCTGGTTCGGAATCGGGGTTACTTTAAACCATGAAGAACGTTATTTTGAGTCGCTGCATTTTTATAAAAAAGCAATCGATTTGGAAGCTGAGAATGCTGATTTCTGGTTTGCAATGGCTGATGCCTATTACAAACTTGGGCAAATTGAGGAATCGATAGTAGCTTACGAAAAGGTATTAGAATATAATCCACTTGATATTGAGGCGTGGCTGGATTTTAGTACGGTGCTTTATGAGCAGGGAAAATTGCTTGAGGCATCGGAAACAATGGCCGAAGCAATAAAAAATAATCCCGAAGCTGCAGAATTGTATTACCGAATGGTGGCCTATCTTTTTGCCATGGGAAATTATGCTGATGCACTCGGTTATCTGGAAACTGCTTTAACAACCGATCCGGATAAGCATTATATTTTGTTTGAATATTTGCCACAGTTACAGGATAACAGTGCCATTATCAACGTGATAAACCGATATATCAGGTAACAGTCTTGTGAGAAAAATTTAACAAATAAATCTGAAAATTTTTTTCACTTTTGTACGCATATGAATTACCCATTATTAAACGTTCCTGAACGTCCATCTAAACCTCGCCAAAGCGGCTATACAATGGTTATGGATAAGGGATTAAGCCTTCGCCAGGTAGAAGATTTTATAGAAGTTGCCGGCGTTTATACAGACATTGTAAAATTAGGTTGGGCTACATCACACGTTACACCAAACCTTAAAGAGAAATTAGCTTTATATAAAAGTGCAGGCATTCCAACTTATTTTGGTGGAACGCTTTTCGAAGCCTTTATTATTCGTAATCAATTTGAAGATTATCAGCGCATTTTAGACCAATACGGAATGGAATATGCAGAGGTTTCTGATGGATCAATCGAAATTGAACATGATTTGAAGTGCGGGTACATCAGCGAATTGGCAAAACAGGTAACTGTAATTTCTGAAGTCGGAAGTAAAGATGCAGCAAAAATTTTCGCTCCATACAAATGGATTAAATTAATGCAGGCAGAAATTCAGGCGGGATCTTGGAAAGTAATTGCAGAGGCTCGCGAAGGTGGTAATGTTGGTATTTATCGCGGAAGTGGTGAAGTTAGGGAAGGTTTGGTCGATGAAATATTAACTCAAATTCCAGAAGAAACCATCATTTGGGAAGCACCACAAAAAGAACAGCAGGTTTGGTTTATCAAATTAATCGGAACAAACGTAAACTTGGGCAATATCGCTCCGGCAGAAGTTATTCCTTTGGAAACTATTCGTTTAGGCTTGCGTGGAGATACTTTTGATTACTTCCTTAACCAAACTAAATAAACTATAACGTTACTATAAATCAAGAAGCAATCTTATTGAACGATTAATAGATTGCTTTTTGATTCGCATAATGCATCATTGCTTATGAAAACCTACGGCTTAATTGGATTTCCATTATCCCATTCCTTTTCAAAAAAGTACTTTACCGAAAAGTTTGCCAATGAAAAAATTGCCAATCATCAGTACGAACTTTTTCCCATAGAGGATATAAAATCTTTAGCTGATCTGCTCTCTGAAAATCAGTCGCTTCGCGGATTAAACGTTACTATACCTCACAAAGTTAGTGTATTACCGTTTTTAAATGAGATTGAAGAGGCTGCAGAAAAAATAGGAGCCGTAAATTGTATCTGTATTAAAAGATTTGAAGGCGAAACCTATTTAAAGGGCTTCAACACAGATGCCTATGGTTTTCAGAAATCGCTAGAACCACTTTTAACCGACCATCATCGTAAAGCATTAATTTTTGGCGATGGTGGTGCCGCGAAGGCCGTTAAGTATGTTTTGGAGAAATTAGGTATTGAATACAAAGTAGTTGTTCGTAAAGCTGTTGAAAGCACAATTTTATATTCAGAAATTACGTCAGAGATTTTAAAGTCGCATAAATTGCTCATCAATACCACTCCCTTGGGCATGTCGCCAAATACAGATAGCTTTCCTGATATCGATTATACTCAACTTGGAGCTGATCATTTGGCTTATGATCTGGTTTATAATCCTTTAGAAACTGCGTTTTTGGCAAAAGCTGCGGCACAGGGCGCTCAAATAAAGAACGGACTGGAAATGCTTTACAAACAGGCAGAAAAAGCCTGGGCTATTTGGAATAAATAGTTTAACTTATCGCTGTTGTCAATTGCTTTTCTCTAGGGAAGCAAAATATTCCAGAATGTTATGAAATTCAAACCCTTAATATTTATTGCATTCATTGTAGCCTTGGCTTGTTTTGCTTGTCAAAACAATGATTATAGTCCGAAACCAAAGGGCTACTTCCGAATTGAATTTCAAAAGAAAGCCTACACAGAATTTAACAAGCCTGTTCCCTATCAATTTAAATATCCTGTCTACGCAAACTTGGAAAAGGATCAAAGTAGAGATGCTAGGGAGAATTGGTACAACTTACATTTTAAGCAATTTAACGGCTACCTGCACCTCACCTATTACGACATTTCGGGTAAAGGAGAATATGACCAGATGGTTGAAGATGCCAGGAAACTAGCTTTTAAACATACCATTAAAGCGAGCGCCATCGATCAGCGAATCATCAATTATCCAAAACAAAAGGTTTACGGTATTTATTATGCCATAGAAGGTAATACCGCTTCATCTGTTCAGTTTTTTTTAACTGATAGCGCTAAACATTATTTCAGAGGCGCTTTATATTTTAACGAGCGACCGCAATTTGATTCGATTGCACCGGTAGTTAAATTCATTAAGACGGATATCGACACCTTGATCTCTACGTTTAGATGGAAAAATTAAAATCATTCTTTAAAAAGGATTCCTATATATGATTACCGTAAAAACATTCACATTCAACGCTTACAGTGAAAACACCTATGTTCTTTATGATGAAACCAAAGAATGTGTGATCATCGATCCAGGCATGTACGAAGGTTATGAGCAGAATGAATTAACAGCTTTTATTAAGCAAGAAAATCTTAAACCAGTTTTGTTGTTAAATACACATTGCCATCTTGATCATGTATTCGGGAACAAGTTTGTATTTGACACCTATGGTTTAAAGCCAAAATTTCACAAAGGTGAACTGCAGGTGTTGGAAGCGGTGCCAAGTTATGCGCCATCTATGGGTTTTGGTAAATATGAAGTTTCGCCCTTACCAGATGAGTTTTTGCCTGAAACCGGCACAGTCGCTTTCGGAGATAGCACCTTAGCATTAATTTTTGCTCCAGGGCACTCGCCTGCACATTTATGTTTTTATAGCAAAGCTGATGCGGTTTTGATAGGTGGCGATGTATTATTTTATGGAAGCATAGGAAGAACAGATTTGCCCGGTGGAAATCATCAGCAACTAATTCAAAACATTTCATCAAAAATTTTCGTTTTACCCGATGAAACTAAGGTTTACCCAGGGCATGGTCCTGCCACAACTATTGGTTTCGAAAAACAACACAATCCTTTTTTTTAAAATGCAAAATAGATTTATAGTCTCCTTTACTCTCTAAGCCTTCAATCTTTTAATAACTATCTTTACCCGGTGAATACAGCGCTATATATTGCCAAACGTTACTTGTTTGCGAAAAAATCTACCAATGCCATTAACCTGATATCGGGCATATCAATGGTTGGTGTTATGGTGGGTAGCGCCGCTTTAATTATTATCCTTTCGGTTTTTAATGGTTTAGAAACGGTAGTGCTGGGTATGTTTGATACCATTACACCTCAAATAGCCATTACACCGGCCAAGGGAAAAACCTTCGATCCGAATACGACCTATTTTAATGCACTAAAGAAAAGCAAAGATGTTTATGCTTTCTCAGAGGTTTTGCAAGAGAAAGCGCTTTTAAAATATAATGATAAACAGGCTGTGGGCTTGGTTAAAGGTGTAAGTGCCGATTACTTGAAAAACACAAAATTAGATAGTACCATCAAAGAAGGTAGGTTTGTCCTACAAAATAAAAGTGGTTTTAATGGTGTGATGGGTTCTGCATTACAAAGTTATTTGGCAGTAAATACTTTGGATCCCTTTACGGAATTGGAAATTTATTCGCCCAAGAAAGATATTTCTGTAAACTCGTTAAATCCTACAGATGATTTTATTGCTAAAAGTATTCGCGTAAGTGGCGTATTTGAGGTACAGCAAGAGTTCGATAATGGCATTATCGTTCCCCTAGCTTTTGCTAGAGAACTACTGGATGAAAGTAAAAATGTTTCTGCCATCGAAATTGATTTCAATCCGGATGTTGATGTAGATAGTTATAAAGATCAGATCGCTGAGAAGCTTGGAACTGCTTTTGTGGTAAAAAATAGGGCAGAACAAAATAGCTCTCTGCATCATATTTTCAATTCAGAAAAAAGTATGGTATACATTATCTTAACATTTATTTTAATAATTGCTATATTTAATATTGTTGGCTCCCTAACCATGTTGGTTATAGATAAAGTAAAAGATATTGCTATTTTAAGTAGTTTAGGCGCAAGCAAAAAACTTATAAAACGGATCTTTTTACTGGAAGGAATGATGATCACCATGTCAGGCTGTGTATTTGGCCTTTTAATTGGTATCGGTTTTTATTATGTTCAACATACATTTGGTCTAATCAAAATGGGCGAAGGAACTTTGGTGAATTCCTATCCTATCGCACTGAAGTGGAAAGACTTTATTTTAGTATTTATCACAGTAGGCACTTTTTCATTTTTGGCATCTGCTTTGTCATCAAATCTTAGTGTTAAAAGGATAGATCAGATTAATCAAAATATTTAGGATGAGATTATTTAAACAAGCATTTGTATTTGTTGTGCTCCTTGGCGTGGCGGTTACCGCTTGTAATAGAACGGAAAAGGCTGAGGGAGGAAAAAGTAAATTGAAGATTGTTAAAGGGCTCTATAGTTTTGGGCCTGAAATGAAATCCTTTACCCTTTGTGAAGATGGGAGAGAATATTGGGTGACAGATAGTGTTAAAAATTTAGAGCTCTCTTACAGCAACTTAGGTTTCGAAAAACCTTACGAGCCGGTATATGTGGAGCTGGAGGGATATATTGCAAAATCTGATACTTCAACAGTTTCCGCAGATTTCGATTCTACTTTGGTAGTTACGAAGGTGATTAAAATTAGTAAGGAAATTCCTGATGGCCCTTGTGGACAATAATTTATCCTAATCAGGAACAGTAACCCACCATACATTTCCCCATTTATCTTCAAAGCCTGCACTTAAGCCATATTCTCTTCTGTCGGGTTCTTGTACTGATTTTGCTCCATAAGCGATCGCCTGCTCATAAAATGCAATTGCCCATGGAGAAAAAATAAACATGCCGGCAGGGAATGATGGATAATTTTCATTCGCATTTGCGAACATGATTGTTCCCTTATCTATTACTGCCTCAGCATGCATCACCGTTCCATCTTCTCTTGGTACAATCAACCTGATGTCTGCATCAAATACAACCTTCAAAAATTCAATAAATTTTTCTGCATCCTTTACCACAAGGTAAGGCATAATTGGCTGATAATAATCTGGTGCTTTCATGGTGTTAATTTTATTAGGGCGTTTTAACACGCTTTCCGCTATATCCCCGATGAAAAATCGGGGGATGCCGCTGCAATCGTTAACGCGAAACCCAAAGCGTTAATCGTTTACAAGCCAACATAAAGTTATCAATTTTCAATTAAACAAAAACGGCCTTCTGGTTTATCCAGAAGGCCGTTCTCAAATCAATACTTCACATCTACCAGAAGATAGAGTAAAGTGCTACTAATATTCCGCAAACCAGTAATGATCCAACCGCAAATCCTGGATCAACCTTAAACATGCTGCTATCTATCTCTAAACCATTTGATTTATCGCCTTTTTTGTTTTCAATCATACTGATGGTAAACATCACTACAATACAGATTACAAATACAAAGCCCATTCTATCTAAGAAAGGAATTTCGTAAACGCCTTCTGCATTTGCTACAGAGAAACCAAAGTCATGCAAGAACGATAAATCCATCATTCCTGGTAAGAATTTTAATAATACTGATAAACCGAAACCGCCAATAGTAGCGAACAATGCTGCATTCGAGGTCGTTTTTTTCCAGAAGAAACCAAGAATAAACATGGCGAAAATACCAGGACTTACAAATCCTGTATATTCCTGAATAAACTCAAATCCACCTTTTTTATCAATACCCAGGAAAGGAGATATAGCAACTGCAATAGCCATTGCAATAATTACAACCATTCTTCCTGTTCTTACCAAAGTCTTTTCAGAAGCTTCTTTTTGAATGTGTTTCTTGAAAATATCTAATGTATAAATGGTCGATATACTATTAATTTTACCAGCCAATGAAGCTACAATTGCTGCGGTTAAAGCCGCAAATGACAATCCTTTTAAGCCTGTAGGTAAAATGTTAAGCAGTGTTGGATAGGCTCTATCCGGGCGAAGTTCGCCACCAGGCATCATCGAATTTACATCGATACCTGTTTTTTCTTGATACAACATATACACCGCAATACCTGGTAAAACAACGATTAAAGGCATCAACAGCTTTAAAAATGCGGCAAATAATATACCAGCTCTGGCTGTTTTTAAATCGGCGCCTAAAGCACGTTGAGTAATGTACTGATTACAACCCCAATAGTTTAAGTTTACAATCCACATACCACCCAACAAAACGGTCATACCTGGTAAAGAAGCATAATTGGCACTATCCTTTTTGAAAATCATGTGGAAGTGATCTGGAGCTTTTTCTCTCAAAAATGCTAAACCATCTAACACACCATCGCCACCGAAGTGATCACTCACCAGGTTTAATGCTAAATAAGTTGTAGCTAAACCACCAAAAATCAAAAATGCCACCTGAATAACATCGGTATAACCGATTACCTTCATCCCACCTAAAGCGATAATAACAGCGAAGACAGCTAAACCTGTCATACAATACCAGAAACCTATTCCAGATATACTACTTACTGCCAATGCACCAAGATAGAGGATAGACGTTAAGTTTACTACCACATATAATAACAACCAAAACACCGCCATAATCATGGCAACGGTACCGTTGTATCGCTGACTTAAGAATTGCGGCATGGTGTAGATCTTGTTTTTAAGATATACCGGGATAAAAAATGTTGCTACAATAACCAGTGTTGCAGCAGCCATCCACTCGTAGGTAGAAATGGCCAATCCCATTTTAAATCCATCTCCACTCATGGCCACAAATTGCTCTGCACTAATGTTAGAGGCAATTAACGACGTTCCAATTGCCCACCACGTAAGCGATCCTTCCGCAAGGAAATAATCCTTACTGCTCATTTGAGCTTGCTTTTTACGGTGGTAAATCCAGAAACCATAAATTGCTACAAGCGCAAAATAGGCTAGAAAAATAATGTAATCTGTTACTTTCATTTAAGATAAGTTATTTGGTTTAGAAGGCTAAATGTAATAAAATCATAAATTAAATTTCAATTTATTTGATTTAAAAATGTTATTAAGACATTTATTATTTCTATTCGCAGGATTTTAGATATATCTGTTGATTAAATTTTCTAGATATTCTTGTTTACCACTGCGTACTTCAGGCTCTCCATTTTCGGCAGCGTAGTTTCTTAAATCTTCTAAACTTAACTTCCCTTGTTCAAATTCTGCACCTTTTCCACTATCGAATGAAGCATAACGATCTGCTCTTACCTTTTTGTAATCCGATTTTTGAAGAATGGCATCTGCCGTAATTAAGGCTCTGGCAAAAATATCCATTCCACCAACATGTGCATAAAACAAATCTTTTGCATCAGTAGAGTTACGACGGATTTTCGCATCGAAATTAACCCCGCCACCTTGTAAACCGCCACCTTCTAAAATAACCAGCATCGATTCAGTTAATTCATTAATGTCATTCGGGAATTGATCCGTATCCCATCCATTTTGGTAATCGCCTCGATTGGCATCAATAGAACCCAATAACCCATTATCTACTGCAACCTGTAACTCATGCTGGAAAGTATGTCCAGCCAAAGTAGCATGGTTTACCTCCAGGTTTAATTTAAAATCTTTTAACAAATCATATTCCTGCAAAAAGCCTTTAACGGTTGCAGCGTCATAATCATATTGGTGTTTAGATGGCTCACATGGCTTAGGCTCGATGAAGAAAGTTCCTTTAAAACCTTGTTTGCGGGCATAATCTTTTGCAGTGTGTAAAAACTTAGCCAAATGTTCCTGCTCGCGTTTCATGTTGGTGTTAAGCAAGCTCATGTAGCCTTCTCTTCCACCCCAGAAAACATAGTTTTCGCCGCCGAGTGCAATTGTAGCATCTAAAGCTGCTTTAACTTGTGCAGCGCCATGCGCCAAAACATGAAAATCTGGATTGGTTGAAGCGCCGTTCATGTAGCGTTTGTGGCTAAACAAATTTGCTGTTCCCCATAATAATTTTACGCCGCTATCTGCTTGCTTTTGTTTTGCATATTCAACTAAAGCTTGCAGTCTACGTTCATTTTCCGCAACGTTGTCACCATAATCAACCACATCCACATCGTGAAAACAATAGTAAGGCAATTGCATTTTAGTGATAAACTCGAACGCTGCATCCATTTTGTCTTTAGCCCTTTCTACAGCGTCACTTTTTTCATCCCAAGGGAAAACATGTGTTGCACCACCGAATGGGTCAGCTCCATTTCCGTTGAACGAATGCCAGTAGGCACAGGCAAATTTGAAGTGCTCGTTCATGGTTTTGCCAGCCACAATTTTATTTGCGTCATACCATCTAAAGGCTAATGGATTATCGCTTTCTAATCCTTCGAACTGAATTTGATCGATGCCTTTGAAAAATTCTTTTGATCCTGTTACTACTTTTGTCATTGTGATCTTTTTATGTGATTCTACTTTAATGCTTTAATTAATATTTCTTTCCACTCCTGATAAATGGGTTCATATTTTTCCGAATTTTTTGGAGTTAAGGTTTTAATCACTTCATGTTGGGTGAAGGCTTCTTCTGCAGTTTTGAAAATCCCCGCACCAATGCCGGCTCCCAATGCCGCCCCAACACTACCGTCGTTTTCATAAAGTTCTACGGCTACTCCGGTAACATCAACAAAGGTTTGTGCAAAAACATCGCTTAAAAAAAGGTTTGCCCGCCCTGCTCTAATTACTTTTGGAGTCATGCCGTTCTCTCGCATGATATCCAGACCATACCTGAAAGAAAAAGCGATACCTTCTTGAACTGCCCGAAAAATATCTGATAGATTGTGAGTATTCAAATCGATACCTAAGAGTTGGGCGCCAGTATATTTGTTGTTTAACATACGTTCAGCCCCGTTTCCGAAGGGTAAAACTTTCAAACCCTTACTCCCGATTGGTGCCTGACTGGCCAGATTGTTTAATTCCTGATAAGTTGATTTTGGCGCAAAAGTGTGTTTCGCCCAGCGGTACATGCTTCCTGTTCCATTAATACAAAGCAAAACACCTGTATTTTTTTCCGATAAAGAATAAGTTACATGGGCGAACGTATTTACACGGGATTGTTTATCATAGGTTAAGCTCTCGCTCACACCATAAATTACGCCTGATGTTCCGGCTGTTGCTGCTACTTCTCCAGGTTTTAGCACATTTAGCGAAAGCGCATTGTTTGGCTGATCTCCAGCTTTATAAGCTACAGGAATTCCGGGTGTTAGTCCTAGTAACCTTGCAATGCCTTCCTTTAAAAGGCCGTGAGAAGAAAAAAGTTGATTTACTTCTGGAATAATGCTGTCATCTAATCCATAACAATCGATCACATCTTTGGAAATTTCGTGTTTCTGAAAATCCCAAAAAATCCCCTCTGATAAAGCTGATATGCTAGTGGTTATATCTCCAGTTAATTTCATCGCAATGAAATCTCCTGGCAACATTATTTTATCAATTTTTTGATAAATATCAGGTTCGTTTTCTTTTACCCAGGCAAGTTTTGATGCGGTAAAATTTCCGGGCGAATTTAGCAAACTACTCAAAGCCTTTTCATGTCCGATTTTGTCAAAAGCTTTTTCGCCAATTTCAACTGCCCTGCTATCACACCAGATAATACTATCACGCAAAACATTTTGATCCCGGTCTACCACCACTAAACCATGCATTTGATAGGCAATGCCAATGGCTGCAATATTTTTAGGATCGAATAACTTGGTCGCATTTAGTTTTAAAATCGCTTGCTGCGTATTGTGCCACCAATCTAATGGAGATTGTTCAGCCCACCCGGGTTTAACCGATTTTATCTCTGTTTCTTGTTCAGGATATTGTGCTGTTGCCACACATTTTTGACTAGCCACTTCTACAACTGCAACTTTTATAGACGAAGTGCCAAGATCAATACCTAATAAATACATTTGTTTTGATTAAATTAATATCTGGTTATGCAAACGGTTGCATAAAGATAGTTGTTAAATTATAATTCGCAAATTATTTCCAAAAATCTACCCAAAACAACTCTAAAGTTCCGTGAAAAGGTTATCCACGGTCGATGCAACCGTTTGAATCTTGCTGTATTTTTTAACCGAAACTACATTATACAGTATTTATTAACTTAGCAGACTAAAGCAAAAAAACCAAACTTATGCAACAAATTACTTGGGATGATTTTGAAAAGGTCGATTTGAGAGTTGGAACGGTACTGGAAGCCCTTGAGTTTCCAGAAGCACGCAGGCCAGCCTATAAATTGAGAGTAGATTTTGGAGAACTCGGTATAAAAACCAGTAGTGCACAGATTACTAAACATTATACCTTAGATGAATTACCGGGAAGGCAAATTGTAGGAGTCATAAATTTTCCAAAGAAACAGATTGGCAAGTTTATGTCTGAATTTTTAGTAACGGGTTTCGCTGATGAAAATGGGGATATTGTTTTAACAGCTGTTGATAAAAAGGTTCCGAATGGTAGTAAACTGATTTAATGCTGCAATTATTTGCCCGCAGATTTAAGATGATAAACAACGCTGATTTTCGCAGATAGTTAATGCATATTGAGGTTTAACCAGATCTGCGATTCTTTTCTGTGAAATCTGCTGGGGAGTTGGCCTTAGATCAGCTAAACATTAAACTATATTTGCCGTATGAGTTTTTATAATTTCGAAGAAACCAACCCAGAAGCAGAAGATATTCACTACATGAAACTGGCTTTGGAGGAAGCTAAAAAGGCGTTGGCCGAAGATGAAATCCCTATTGGTGCGATTGTGGTGAGCAAGAACCGAATCGTTGGGCGAGGTTATAATTTAACCGAAAAGTTTAACGATGTAACTGCGCATGCGGAAATGCAAGCTTTTACTTCGGCGGCTCAAACCCTGGGTGGCAAATACCTTCGAGATTGTACTTTATACGTTACCATCGAGCCTTGTGTAATGTGCGCTGGCGCAAGTTATTGGACCCAAATCAGCAGAATTGTATACGGAGCCCGGGAAGAAAAGCGTGGTTTCATTTCAAAGAATGCAAATTTACTGCATCCTAAAACTGAACTTAAAGGTGGCGTTTTGGCAGATGAAGCCGCAAATCTAATGAAGGATTTCTTTGTTAAAAAGCGATAGTTAAAATTTAGAGTTTAGTAAATTTGATAATCAGATAACTTTTGCAAAGCTTAAATCCTTCCAATTTCTTTGATCACGAATCGAAAGGAAACGATTTGATGATATTTACATGAACAAATCTTAACCTACTAATGTTATATTTGCTACAGAAACATTTTAAAATCTAAAAACATAATACTATGGCTTTTGAATTACCTGCGTTACCGTACGCAACCGACGCATTAGAACCGCATATTGATAAAACTACCATGGAAATTCACCATGATAAACATCATCAAGCTTATGTTACCAACTTAAATAAAGCTGTTGAAGGTAAACCTGAGGCAAGTTTAAGTATTGATGAAATTGTTAAAAACATTTCAAAATATCCTGCAGCAGTAAGAAACAATGGCGGTGGTCATTATAATCACTCATTGTTTTGGAAAGTTTTAGGTCCGAATAAAGGTGGGGAGCCAACTGGCGATTTAGCTAAAGCAATCAATGATACATTTGGTTCATTTGCTGAACTAAAAACTAAATTGCAAGATGCTGGTGCAACTCGTTTCGGTTCTGGTTGGGCTTGGTTATCAGTTGGTGCTGATAAAAAACTTCAAGTTTCTTCTACTCCAAATCAAGATAACCCTTTAATGGATGTTGCTGAAGTGAAAGGTACGCCAATTTTCGGCATCGATGTTTGGGAGCATGCTTATTATTTAAAATATCAAAACAAACGTCCTGATTATTTAGCGGCTATTTGGAATGCTGTTAACTGGGATGCTGTTGCTGAACTTTATAAAAAAGCTTTATAGGTTTTCACTTATGATAAATTTTGAAAGTCTCGATGGAAATCGAGACTTTCTTGTTTTAAGATAAATAAGTAACTTCGCCACTGTAAAATATTCAAAATGAAGAAGATTATATTTTTATTTTTTTTAGTGATTGGGGTGGTAGTTTTGGCAAATGCACAGCAGAATAAGATGCCAACACCAGATGAAATTGCGAAGAAAAATGTGGAGGATTTGGATAAAAGATTGAAGCTGAATGATACTCAAAAGAGTGTAATTTATCGCTTTACCTATAATCAGGCTAAGGAACAAGCCGATTTAATTAAAAGACAACAAGCGGGCAACTCCAGAGATGAGGATGTAGATAAATTTTATAAACTACAGAACGAAACTTCGAAAAATATCCGAAACGTGTTAAAAGGCGAACAGCAAACTGAATACGATAAAGTTATCGAAGAGCGCTTGAGCGGTAAAGCGAATAAAGATAAAAAGAAGAAAAAGAAAAAAGGCGAAGAAGAAGAGGTTGAAAGCGATATCAAAGGATTACTTTCTGCACCCCCGCTTGATCCACAAAAGCAATAAACAAAACCATGCCTGAAATTATAGTAGGCACAATTGTACTTGGGTTATTGTTGTCGCCACAATTGCTAGCCGGTTTTTTAGCCAAACGAACTGGCAGGAATTTCTGGTTTTGGTTTTCGATATCATTTTTAATCCCGATTATTTCATTGATTATCCTGATTTGTTTAGAGGATAAGAATCCGAATAGCGCTGGCTATAAATTAGCCGATCATGTGCGGAAGGATTAAAAAGAGTTCAAGGTTTTAGTGTTTATCGAATTGATACTCACCTTCATTCGGTAATATTAAATTAAGCTGCACTAAGTTTCCTTCTACAAAATATTTCACAATTTGCGGTAGATCCTTCACAAGCACGACATCTGCATGTCTAGCTTCCCAAACTTTCTTCTCTGTTTTGCCGGTAATTAATTTAGTAAACCAACCGTTTTTCTCAAGATGATACCAAGAAAAGGTTACGAGCAGGTTTAAATTTTCCTCATGCAGTTTCCTTTCGTCTATATAATTGGAAGAAACATTAAGGTTTCGCATATTAACCTCATCGGATATATCCAAATACCAATAATCTTCATAATTGATATGCTCATCGCTGCGGTAGGCGTGATAATAACTCTTCCATTCTTGTAGCCAATCAATGTTTTTGCAAAAATTTTGTACATCAAAACTACTACGGTTTAGCAGTTCAGTTTTCTTGCTTAATGAAGATAGAAATTCGATGTTGAACATAAGTTATAGTGTAAGATGTTTTTTAGATGCACCAATGTAAAGAAGAATTTCTAATTTTTTGTTTTCCATTAGGATTTTCAAGCAAAGTAAGAGCATAGATAATTTTAGTTTTTTTACGGCTGCACATTGCTCTCTTAAAACCAAATCGATTTGTATATTCAATTTAATTCCAATATTGATATGACAGTTAAACAAATGCTTTCTATCATCCCTGAAGATATTTTACTAAACAAAATTTATGAAATACGTAGGCATAAATTGATGCTCGATAGTGATTTGGCAGAACTCTATGGAGTTGAAACGAAAGTCTTAAATCAAAGTATTCGTAGAAATATAGAACGATTTCCTGAAAATTTTATGTTTCAACTTACCGAAAGCGAATGGCAATCTTTGAGGTCACAATTTGTGACCTCAAAGATTGGAAGAGGGGGAAGAACCTATTTGCCAAATGTTTTTACTTGAACTAATCAAAAAGAAAGAACAGCTTATAAAATAAACTGGTGATAAGCCTGATGATTTTGTAGATATTGGCAAGTTCACATTAATAGGATTGCAAGCCAAAGTTCTACAAACCCGATTGCAGTGTAAATCCTTTTTTGTTGAACTGAACAAATGAGATTGCTTCATCGTTCCTCCTCGCAATGACGGAAATTTGAAAGGCTATCGAATTAACAAAAAAGATTGCAACAAAAGGCGGGACGAAGCGAACAAAAGAGCTACTGTTATTGCTTTCCAAATCACTAAAAAACACCCCGCCTTTCAGGTACCCCTCTAAAATAGGGGAATTATCCCTTGTGGCGTTTAGACTTTCAACCTTTAACTTATAACATTCAACTTTTTTCTCTTCAACTATTTGATAATAAAAGTTTTCTATCTATCTTTGCAGTCCCAAATTTAATGGGAATAATAAATTGTTTAATAAATTAAATACAAGCAAGTGAATACGTTAAGTTACAAAACTGTCTCTGCCAATGCGAAAACTGTTAACAAACAGTGGATTGTTGTTGATGCACAAGGCGAGATTTTGGGGCGCTTGTCATCGAAGATCGCTATGATCATCCGTGGTAAAAACAAGCCTGAGTACACCCCACACGTAGACTGCGGAGATAATGTTATTGTTATCAATGCAGACAAGGTTAAATTGACAGGAAACAAATTCAGCGAAAAGCAATATGTTTCTTATACTGGTTATCCAGGTGGTCAGCGTTTTATTTCTCCTAAGGAGTTAATGGCGAAACACCCTCAACGTGTAATCGAGAAAGCGGTACGTGGTATGTTACCGAAAACTAAATTGGGTAAAAAACTTTACACCAATCTTTTTGTGTATGCTGGTGAAACTCACCCTCATGCAGCTCAATCTCCAAAAACCATTAAACTTTAAGAAATGTCAGTTACTAACACTTCAGGAAGAAGAAAAACAGCTGTTGCACGCATCTACTTAAAAGATGGTGCTGGAGCAATTACCGTTAACGGTAAAGATCACAAAGTTTATTTCCCAACTTTACCTTTGCAATATATCGTAAACCAAAGTTTAGAAGTTTCTGAGCTTACTGGCCGTTACGATATCACTGTAAATGTTCAAGGTGGTGGAGTAAAAGGACAAGCAGAAGCTGTTCGTTTAGCTATTGCTAAAGCGATTGTTGAACTAGATGCGGAGAAAAAACCTGCATTACGTGCTAAAGGCCTAATGACGCGTGATATGCGTATGGTTGAGCGTAAAAAACCAGGACGTGCTAAAGCTCGTAAGAAATTCCAATTCAGTAAACGTTAATCACAGGAGGCAAGAACAATGGCAAGAACAACTTATCAAGACTTATTGGATGCAGGTGTACACTTTGGTCACCTTACCCGTAAATGGAATCCAAAAATGGCTCCTTACATTTTCATGGAGCGTAATGGAATTCACATTATAGATTTAAATAAAACTTTAACTAAAACTGAAGAAGCTGCGGCTGCAATTAAACAAATCGTAAAATCAGGACGTAAAGTATTATTTGTTTCAACAAAAAAACAAGCAAAGGGAATCGTAGCTGAGCAAGCTAAAAAAGTAAACATGCCTTTCGTAACCGAGCGTTGGTTAGGTGGTATGTTAACTAACTTCGCTACCGTGCGTAAGTCAATTAAAAAGATGGTTACCATCGATAAAATGACTAAAGATGGTACTTATTCGATACTTTCTAAAAAAGAGCGTTTGATGATTCAACGTGAGCGTATTAAATTAGAATCACTTTTAGGTGGTATTGCTGATTTAAACCGTTTACCTGCAGCTTTATTCTTAATTGATGTTAAGAAAGAACACATTGCAGTAACTGAAGCATTGAAATTAAACATCCCAACTTTTGCGATGGTTGATACAAACTCTGATCCTTCTAACATCGATTTCCCTATTCCAGCGAATGATGATGCTACGAAATCAATCTCTTTAATTACTGATGTAATTATCAAAGCTATTGAAGAAGGTTTAGATGAGCGCAAACGCGAAAAAGATGATGAAGCTGAAAAAGAAGCAGTAGCAGCGAAAGTTGCAGCTGATGCTCCTGAAGCAAAAGAGCCTAGAGCAGCTGGTGAAAAAAGACCAACTACTAAAAAGGTAACTGCTGAAGCAGAAACTGAAGCGCCTTCATCAGAAGAAACTAAAACAGAAGAATAATTAAGTTATAAGTTATAGGTTATAAGTTGTAGGTATATCCCGCAACCTGTAACCTGTAACTTTTAACATTTTAAGGAACTTATAAAATTTTTAAACATGTCTACAGTACAAATTACTGCCGCTGATGTAAATAAACTACGCCAACAAACTGGCGCTGGTATGATGGATTGCAAAAAAGCTTTAGTAGAAGCTAATGGCGATTTCGAAGCAGCTGTTGATTTATTGCGTAAAAAAGGTCAAAAAGTATCTGCCGCTCGTTCTGGTAATGCTACATCTGAAGGTTTGGTATCAATCGCTGTTTCAGCAGATGGTACAAATGGTAAATTAGTTGCTTTGGCTTGCGAAACTGAACCAGTTTCTAAAGTTGAGGATTTCCGTAATCTTGCTCAGGCTGTTTTAGCTGCTGCAGTTGATAACAATCCTGCTACTGCAGAAGAGTTAGAAGCAATTAAATTAGAAGACGGACGTACAGTTGCAGAAACTATAACCGAACTTACTGGTAAAATTGGCGAGAAAATCGTTATCCAAGAGTATGCAAATGTAACAGGCGAGAAAATCGTTTCTTATATTCACTCTAACGGTAAAATGGGTGTTTTGGTAGTATTCCAAGGTGCTAATGGTGTTGACATCACTGACGCTGGTAAAGATGTTGCAATGCAAATTGCTGCAATGAGTCCGGTTGCAGTTGATAAAGACGGTGTTGATCCTGCTACTATTGAGCGTGAAATCGAAATTGCTAAAGACGTAATTCGTCAAGAAGGTAAACCAGAAGAAATGGTTGAGAAAATCGCTGCTGGTAAATTGAACAAATTCTACAAAGACAGTACTTTATTAAACCAAGAGTTTGTTAAAGACGGTTCAATGGATGTTCGTAAATTCTTAGACAATACGGCTAAAGGATTAACTGTAACAGCTTTCAAAAGAGTACAATTAGGAGCTTAATTTAAGCTTTTCAAATATTTAAAAAGTCCCGATGAAAATCGGGACTTTTTTTTGGCTTTAATTTTAGCTATTTAAAATTAAGGTAAGAAACGTTTTAACTCGACCATGGTCGTATCTGCCGGATATTTCTTAAGTCCATCACCTACTATTTTTGATAGCTTTGCTTTGTCGAAATCGCTGTAGTAGAGTGCTTGAGTGTAATAAGAATAAGATTGTTGATCTTGTCTATAACTATCGTAGGTTTTAAATAATTTCTCAACCTCTCTATTATCTTTATGTACCATAGCTAAGTAGGCAGCCATTCGAAAATAATAATATTGCCTAGGTTTAGCATAAAAAGCCTTTTTTCCATATTTGTACGCACTATCTAGTTTTTTCTCTTCTAGATAGATATTGCATTTTAAATAGTCGTCATAAATAATGTGCGGACTTTGTTTGTGTACGCTATCTAACAATTTGATAGCTTCTGCATAACGTTTTTCTTTGTGCAGATACCTGGCTTTTTTATATCCAATCGTTTCAGAATTTTCACCAATGTTTGGTATAGATGGAAACATGTTTTTTACTTCCTCAAACTTAAGCTTAGGTAATGCAGTTGGAATATTATCTATTGCGGCAAAATCATTGTCTGTTATGTATTGAGCTTTGGAGGATGTATACACCATGGCATTAACATAAACAGCCCCAGCACAAACCGTCAACATTATAATTGAAAAGCCTTTCACCCATCCGAAGCTGGCGGGAAGATCTTTCGCTGGCTTTAAACTCATCCAGTTTGTTAAAAGAATAGCTAATGCTAAGGCAAAAAGGAGTTGGATATTAGGTCTTTCTCCTGGGAAGTTGAAAAAGGCATCTACAAAATATCCTGTTAAGGCAGCAAAAGCGATCGAGGCAACTATTTTTGTATTTAAACTAGAATTACTATTTCGAATAGTTTTAATAGTTAACAATAGCGCCAAGGCAAAAATTGAGATAAACAATAAGGAGTTCGGTATCCCCGTTTCTCCAGCAATCTCAATGAAATCGTTATGCGGATGTTTGGAAAATATGTTGTCGTTAAGTAAGGTGCTAGTGTACAGAGGAGCGTAAATTTTCCAATTGCCATAACCTACACCAAGAATTGGGCTTTTTTTGATCAGTTCCAAACTTCCTTTCCAATAGGCTAACCTAATGTTTGAGTTTTCTGAAGTTTGATCAGCAATACCGCTTAATCTTGAAGCTACTGTACCATAAGTATTAGACTTGTTTTTTGTAGCATTCATCAAACTTTTTTGGCTGATAAAAAATGGAAGTACAAATGCCACAACAATAAATGCAAAGCGAACTAGAAACTGCTTTAATTGCTTTTCTTTCCAGTATAGATAAGCAAGTGTGCTTATTAAAATGATTAGGCTCAAAAATATACCTAGAAAAGCGCTTCTGGCATTAATTAAAAATAGAGAGAAAAAACATAGGCTTAGCCCAATAATCGAGAAGAATTTTAGAAATCCTTCCCTGGTAAAAATGCAATAAATTATAAAGGGGATTTTAATTACAAATGCTGCGGCGAATATATTTTTATTCCCACTGGTGCCTTGCAAATTATAAATAAGGGTGTCGATAGGTATTTTTCCAACTTCCCTATAAAACTGAGTTACCGTTTCAAATGCTTGAAAAGCTGCAATAAGGGTAATGATTAATGCAATGTTTTTAAGTATTTGTAATCGCTTCATTAGCAATATGCCAATAACTAAAAAGCATAAAATGGAAGTGAATAATCTACTGTAAACAACAATTCCTTCTACTGGGTTGATGGCAACAAACAACGAAATTCCTGCAATAGCAAAAAAAATCAGGTATAGGATGGATATGCCGTTGCGCAAATAAGTAGCTAGAGATATGGTGTCGATTAAAGATTTATTACTAAAAATATAGAGAAGAGAAACCCCGTTTAGAATGGAAAGAAGTAACCAATGAATACCCATTTGATCTTGAATTTGCAGCTTGGGGGTACATTCTACCAACAAATAAAGGGAGATGATAATAGTGATAACCAGGTTTGTAGCATCTGGTGTTTGATCATCTACTACTCTTGTTGGATTTAAGGCTTTTTTCTTTTCCCTTTTACTCATGTTTTGATAATTAATTTAGAAATTTACGAAATCTAAGAATAAACTCTTAACAAAACTCAAATTCTGGTTTTTACCATATGATTTTTAATTCAAAGTATGATAGCAGTAACTAATAGTTGTTATTTCGATAGCGATAATAAGGTTTCAGGTGAAACTATATTTATAGAGGATGGAAAGATTTTAGAAATTTCCACCAGTGGAGTTCCAAATGGATGCCAGATATTGGATGCAAATGGAGCCTATGTTGTTCCTGCCTTTATCGAATTACAAATTTATGGAAGTGGAGGTAATTTGTTTTCAGCATTTCCTACAGCAGAAACTTTAGCACAAATGGATGCTGATTTAATCAGCAAGGGAACTACAAATTTTTTAGCTTGCGTGGCCACCAATTCTCCAGAAATTGTTCATCAAGCAATTGAGGCTGCAAAGGCGTATCGCCCAATGGCAAAAGGCTTTATGGGGTTGCATTTAGAGGGCCCATATTTAAATGCGAAACGAAGAGGCGCACATATTGCCGAATTCATAAAAAAAGCAACTTTTGAAGAGGTTAAGGCATTACTTGAGCATGCAGATGGTGTTGTAAAAATGACAACTATCGCACCAGAATTACAAGATGATGATGTGATTCAGCTATTACTAGATCATCATGTGGTACTATCTATGGGCCATAGCGATGCAAATTTTGAACAAGCAACTGAGGCTTATAATAAAGGCATAACTACTACCACTCACTTGTTTAATGCAATGCCATCAATTCATCATAGAGCGCCAAATTTGCCAACTGCTTTATTTAATCACCCCACAGCAATGGCAAGTATCATTGCAGATGGTAGCCATGTAGATTTTGAGGTGATTAAAATGAGCCATAAAATAATGCAAAATCGTTTGTTTCTAATCACCGATGCAGTTACAGCTTGCAATATTGGTCCGTACCAACACCAGTTGCAGGGCGATAAATTTATCACGCCTGATGGTACATTATCGGGCTCAAACATTACGTTGTTACAAGCGGTACAGAATTGCGTAAACCATTGCGATATTAAATTGCCCGAAGCCTTGAGGATGGCAAGTCTATATCCTGCGAGAGTTATGGGTTTACAGAATTATATTGGCAAAATTGAAGTCGGTTACACGGCAAATCTTATCATTTTAGATGAGTTGCTTCAGGTTAAGGAAATTTTATTTCAAGGAGAGAAAGTTAATTTCACGTTTCAACATTAATACTTTCCAACATTAAAACATTTACCTATTTTTGAGGTCATGAAGTACAAACGCATCCTACTAAAGCTCAGCGGCGAATCGCTAATGGGCGAAAAACAATACGGTATTGACAATGAGCGTGTTAAACAATATGCTGAAGACATAAAAGCAGTACACGATAAAGGTTTAGAAATTGCAATCGTAATTGGAGGTGGGAATATTTTTAGAGGTTTAAGTGCTGAAAAAAGCGGAATGGACAGAGCCCAAGCAGATTATATGGGCATGCTGGCTACAGTAATTAACTCTATGGCATTGCAAGATGCGTTAGAGAAAGTGGGCATCAAAACGCGTTTGCTTACTGCAATTAAAATGGAACAAATTTGTGAGCCATTTATTCGCCGTAGAGCGGTGCGCCACTTGGAAAAAGGTAGGGTGGTTATTTTTGGAGCCGGAACAGGAAATCCATACTTCACTACTGATTCTGCTGCTGCGTTAAGGGCAATTGAAATTAAAGCAGACGCAGTTCTAAAAGGAACACGAGTTGACGGAATTTACACTGCAGATCCTGAAAAAGATCCTTTAGCGACTAAATACGATGAAATATCGTTTAAAGAAGTATATGCAAAAGGGTTAAATGTAATGGATATGACTGCCTTTACTCTATGTGAAGAAAACCAGGTTCCTATTATTGTGTTTGATATGAATAAACACGGTAATTTCATGAAAATTGCTAATGGAGAACCCATTGGTACTTTGGTGAAATAAAGCTTAAATTATTATTTTTGTAGAAATACACATATTATGAACGAACTCATACAATTGCAATTAATGGATGCCCAGTCTTCTATGGATAAGGCTATCGATCATTGCGAATCAGAATTAACTAAAATTAGAGCTGGTAAGGCTTCTGCAGGAATGCTTGATGGTATTTTTGTAGATTATTATGGTGCTTCAACAGCCTTGTCTCAAGTATCTAGCATTAACACTCCTGATGCCAGAACGATTGTGATTCAGCCTTGGGAAAAATCGTTATTAGTGCCAATAGAAAAAGCTATTCAGGTAGCAAACATCGGTATCAACCCCCAAAATGATGGTATTGTAATTCGTTTAGTTGTACCACCATTAACTGAGGAACGTAGAAAAGACCTGGTTAAAAAAGTAAAGGAAGAGGCAGAACGTGGACGCATAACCGTTCGTAACATTCGCAAAGATGCAAATACCAAAATACAAAAGTTAAAAGGAGAAGGTGTATCTGACGATGAGATAAAGACAGGTGAAGCCGAAGTGCAAAAATTAACTGATGCTTATATCATTAAAGTTGATAAGCATGCAGAAGCAAAGGAAAAAGATGTAATGACCGTTTAGGTTGTCAATCATTAGAATAATAAAAAGGGAATAAGTTCTATCTTATTCCCTTTTTTTATGCTGGTTTTTTGGAAGGGTAGATTCCCGTTCGATTAATTTGGTGGATAACACAATCTGCTTAAAAGCTAATTCCTGTTCTTTCGACTCCAGTTTTGAAAGCAATATTTTCATCAGGTTTTCTGCAATTTCCTGTACAGGCTGGGCAACTGCAGTTATAGGTGGCGTATAAAATTCGAGTAGCTCAAAATCATCAAAAGATAGCAAAGCAGGTTTTAAAGCAGGTGAGATTTCCATTTGTTTCAGCGTTCGCAAGCCATCAAGGCAAATGTAATTAGCAGAGAAAATTACTGCATCAAGCTGCTTTTCCGAAGAAAAAAATGCTGTCATTTGTTCGATCGAAGTTAATTCGGAACGTTGATATTTCACCTTTTTGATAATAGCAGGAAGCTTATGTTCCTCCATGGCTTTTTCATAACCCGCTAACCGATCAACCATTTGTTGTAAATCTGTTTCGAGTGTTACAAAGCCAATATTTTGGTAGCCGTTATTAATCAGGTGTTGTGTAGCGTTAAAGGTTGCCCCTGCATTATCTATCACCACATAATCGGTTTGCAGTTCTGGCACATAGCGATCAAAAAGTACAACAGGAGTATTGGTTTCTATTAGTTTTTTAGTTTCCGCTTCAAATCCCTCTGGCAAGGCCATAATATATCCATCTACATGCCGGTCGCGAAATATCTGGAGTAATTCGATAGCCTTTTCATAACTGTTGTGCGTACTGCTGAAAAGAATCTTGTATCCGTTTTCAGAGGCTTTCTGATCTAAATGATGCGCTATACGGGAAAAGAAAGGTTCAGAAATATCGTCGACAAGAAAACCAATTACATTTGTTTTTCCGGTACGCAAGCTCTTTGCAAGGGTATTGGGCTGGTAGCCCCATTTTTCGACTAAATCAAGGACCTTTTTAGTAACAGCTTTACTTATATTTTTTTCTTGAGCTTTGCCATTGATCACGAAAGAAACGGTAGTGATGGATATATTTAATTCGTTTGCTATATCTTTTATTTGGATTTTCTTTTTCATCAATGTGGTATAACACTTTCAATAGATCGAAATATAGGAAATATTTGAATATTAACTCAATTTTAATATCGGCACCGGATAAGTATAAAGACGACTTCGACCTAAACAGTCTAAAAAAGAAAAAGAGCAACCTATCCAGGATTGCTCGATTAACTAACTTATTATTCATAAAAAATGCTGTTGGGGAAGGAGTCGAACCTTCAAGGGGTAGTTAGCTACAGTTCAAAAAATTAATTGTGGTCAACCCAATAAACTGCGTTTGTCCCATTATTCCCCACCACCGAGACAAGGAGGCGTGTCTGCCAATTTCACCACCCAACATTTTAGTCATCAGTCTGGAGTCGAAAGTACTGAGTCTAAAGACTACTGACTAAGGACTGGACTAAGTCGCTGTAGGGGAAGGAATCGAACCTTCAAGGAGTGGTTAGCCATTGCTGGTTTTCCCATTATTCTCCGCCACCGAGACAAGGAGGTGTGTCTGCCTGTTTCACCACCCTACATTATGTTCAGCAATTGTGAAAGAACGTTCCCTTTTTGTTAATTGCTTGATACAAATGTAAAAGAACTCTCAATACCTTGCAAATATTTTAAACATTTAATTTTATTTTTATAATATTGATAAATATTTGTAAATTCGCTTATCATAATTCAAAAATATGCTTAAAAAAGACAATTCCAATTTAGAAATTGACAACCTCGATATCGATATATTGAAACAGTTAATGCAAGATGCAACGAAACCTTATACGGAAATTGCCAAGGATTTAATCGTATCTGGGGGTACAATCCACGTTAGAATGAAGAAATTGCAGGAGATGGGCATTATAAAAGGGTCTCATCTGATTATCGATCCGCAGAAAGCGGGTTACGATATTTGTGCTTTTTTAGGAATTTACCTGGAGAAGGGAATACAATATAAAGATGCTGTTGCTCAATTATGTAAAATCAAAGAGGTGGTAGAATTACATTATACCACTGGATCTTATAGTATGTTCGCGAAAATTATTTGTAGGGATACGAATCATTTACGCCATGTGCTTAACGAAGAAATTCAGGCGGTTAATGGAATTCAACGGACAGAAACGCTAATTTCTTTGGAAGAAAGCATTAAAAGGCAGATCGAGTTGGGCTAATGTGGAGTTGGGAGTCTTTAGTCTGAAGTCTCATGCGCAGGATTCGAAATCCTATATTAATTGCGATTAAATGGGCAATTGAAGTACAATTGCATGTTAGTTAGATCCGATTGCAGTGAACACGAATCCCGAATTTCTTCGGGAAAAGTAAAACGGAAAGCGGGAACAAACATAAATAGATGGAGGAATTTGCTCTCCAAATCTTAATGATCATATTTATAAGAAGGCCTTTCGGCTTCGCTCAGGGTGACAGTCGAGAAAAAATTAAGCTACTTTAACAACTGATAAGCAAGGAGTGCAGCAAAGTAGGCCATGGCTGTCATGTAAACCAACTGAATGATAGGCCATTTCCAGCCCTTTGTTTCGCGGTAAACAATAGCCACGGTACTCATGCATTGCATTGCGAAAGCGTAAAACAACATCAGCGATACGCCAGTTGCAAAAGTATAAACAGGCAAGTTGGTTCGTGTGTTTTTTGATGCGGCCATGCGCTCACGGATAGTAGAGGTATCTTCATCTCCACCGTCAACGCTATAAATGGTAGCCATTGTACCTACAAAAGCTTCGCGGGCGGCAAACGATGTGATTAGCCCAATACCGATTTTCCAATCGTAACCGAGTGGACGAATGGCAGGTTCGATCCAATGCCCAAGAATGCCCACATAAGAATTTTCGAGCTTTTCTGTTGCGATTAATGTTTCAATATGGGTTGTGTTTTTAGTCGTATCTGCTAATGCTGATTCGTATTTTTTATCAATGTTTTCGAAGCGATCTCCGGGGCCAAATGTCGCCATTACCCAAAGGATAATAGAAATAGCAATAATCACTTTCCCGGCTTCGATTACAAAGGTTTTCGACTTCTCATACATGGTATAGAAAACGTTTTTCCACCTTGGCATTCGGTAAATGGGCAGTTCCATGATGAAGTAAGACCGCTCTTTCGTTTTAATAATGATTTTCATTACCCAGGCAACCAATACCGCTGCAATGATACCCACCAAATACATGATCATTAGCGCTAAACCCTGCATGTTGAAGATGCCTAATACATTCTCTGAAGGGATAATTAATGAGATAATTAGAATGTAAACTGGTAACCTTGCGGAGCAACTTACCAATGGCGTAACCATAATGGTAATCATTCTGTCTTTCCAGTTTTCGATATTTCGGGCGGCCATAATGGAAGGCACTGCGCAGGCCAAACCACCAATCATGGGTACAACAGATTTACCGTTTAAACCCACTTTACTCATGATTTTATCCATCATGAAAGTAACACGAGCCATATAGCCTGTATCTTCTAAAATGGAAATAAAGGCAAATAGAATAGCAATTTGAGGTATGAATACGAATATTCCACCTAAACCAGCAATAATTCCATCGAGTACTAAATCGGTAAGCATGCCTGCTGGTAGATATTTGTGACCAAGTTCAGTGATGAAACCAAAACCACTTTCAATCCAATCCATCGGGTAGGCCGACCATGCAAATATGGCGTTAAAGATTACAAAGAGAATCAGTAGAAAAATGGCAAAACCCCAAACTTTGTGGGTTAAAACTGCATCGAGTTTATCGCTAAAAGAGAATTTTTGCGCCCTGCCGCTATCCGTTACTACATCTGATAGAATTTTACTCAAATGTTGGTAGCGAACAACGGTTTCTGCTGCCTGAATTTTCGACGATTCGAAATGGTGCGATTGTTCTATATGTTCAATTTCTTCTTGTTCTTGAGGGCTGAAGAAAGTTAAATATTCGTGTTGATGCAACACCTGCAAGGCAAAGTAATCATTATCAGAATTCAATTTCGATTTTATGGCGTTGATTGCGGCAGGCGCTAAACTGTTCACATCAACATCTTGAAATTGTGTGGCAATCTTAGTGGTATTGGCGATGGCTTGTTTCAACCGGTCGATACCAATATTATTCCTTGCAGAAATGGATACTACCTGGATGCCTAATTTTTCTGAAAGCTTGTTTAAATCAATACTGATGCCTTGTTTTTCGGCAAGATCAATCATGTTTAAAGCTAAGATTATTGGAATACCCAAATCGGCTACCTGCGAGTACAACAGCATGTTGCGTTTTAGGTTTGAGGAGTCAGCGATAAGTACAATAACATCTGGATGACTACTGTTTTCTTTGTCGGCTAGTACCTGAAATACGATACTTTCATCGCTGCTTTTCGGATATAAGCTATAGGTTCCAGGCAAATCTATAATTTCGGCCTGTTTACCATCAAGCATTTTCATAAATCCTGTTTTTTTATCAACAGTAATGCCTGGAAAGTTTCCGATTTTTTGATTTAACCCCGTTAAACGGTTAAAGAGTGTAGATTTACCTGTATTGGGATTACCAACTAATGCAACTTTAATATCCAAACCAGCTTATTTATTGAATGATAATAACATCAGCTTCGCTTTTGCGCAAACATAACTGATATCCAGCAACTCGAATAGCCATCGGATCGCCGAGCGGAGCAAAACGTTCTACTTCTACCACCTCGCCAGGCAAGCAACCCATTTCCATTAATTTAACAGATAAATCGAGATCTGTAAATGAAATGATAGTGCCCTTTTCGCCTACTTTTAGATTGGAAAGTTTCATTATATGATCTTGTTTACTCGTATTTCGTAGCCTTCGAGTTCTTGATCTTTATCATCCCTTTACTCTTAGGTTATTCATGTGCTGAATTGAGGCGCAAGTTACCCTTTCTTTAGATTTATTCCAAATAACGACTGTTAACATTGCTGTTAAAAATCTTGTTTTACTAAATAATGATTAATTGCGTTGTCGGCCGCCGCCAAAACCTCCTTCACCTCCACGTCGGCGTCCTTCGCCACCTTCATTTCCTCTGATTCGATTTTTGCCACCCATTCTATTAAGCGAGTAAGTAAATGAAAACATGAAATAACGTTTAAGCACATTAAAGCTTACATCTTGTATGGTGTTGTTGTTTGCCGTTCTGCTTATCCCCTGATTTTCATTTAACAAATCGTTTACAGCAGCCTTGAAAGTACCGCGGTTTTTAAAAAACTGTTTGCTAATGTAAGAATTTACCAAAGTGAAATGAGTGTCAAAGGCTTCTCCGCGACCGGTATTCTGATTATAATGGGCATCTACAGACCAGCGGATATCGCCAGGGAAAAGATAACTTACACTTACATTTGGACTGAAGGTATAGAAACGGGTGTTCGAATTTGGTTGAACAGAATAGGTAGCACGATTGATTGAACCATTAACACCAGCCGTTAAATCAAGCTTATCCAAATTAGAAACCAGGCGGTAACCGTTGGTGATAGACCAGCTGTTGGTGATGTTTCTTAATGAATTGGTGAAGTTTACATCGCGATCGTAGTTACCTGAAACGTTAATGTGAAAGTTAAGTTTATTCTCGCTCATTAAAGGGAGGCTTAATGATGAAGACACGCTACCTGCATACACGCCGTTTACGTTTACTGGCGTAATGGCTAGCTTGCCTTGATCTGGTCCACTTTGAATTAAACTACTGCTGTTGGCTATTTTATTTGAGGTTTGGATAAGGTTGATGTTTACAAAAAGCGATCTATTTTTGCCCACGGTGAAAGTGTTGTAGGCAATTCTCAATGTATTATCAAATTCAGGCCTTAAATCGGGGTTACCGACTGGAATATTTTGAGTGTTGGTATTGTTGGGAATAGGTTGCAATTGCTGTATAGTGGGCTGATTGGTTCTGCCCCGATAATTGAAAACCAATCTTTTGCTATTACTAAAGTTATACCTAAACATGGCCGATGGCGTATAGTTAAATACATTCTGCTTTAGGATAAATCCACGGGTAATGTTGTTGTTCGTTCGATCGGTATTTTGAACTGCCATACCCGCATTCCAATTGTATTTTTTTGCTGATTTATTAATACTGAAACCCGCGGTGTTGGTTAAAATAGTGTTCTCATAAGAATTACTAAAAGTTTGATCGAGCAAATCGTATTGTAGTGTTGCAGGATTGAAATTGTATGTAAACCGATCGGATGTGTTGTGGTTATATCCGTTTTGATAATTCAGCTCGAAACTTAATGTATTGCTCAATGGCTCGGTATATACCAAACGCGTATTTTGGTTGATGGATTCACTTTCCTGATCGTTTAACTGGTTGGTGCGTTTTTGAGTGGCTACCGTCCCTTCAATTCTCGTCTCAGGATTATCATTGTAATTTTCACTGTCGTTGTTGTTAATGTTGGTATTTAAATTCAATGATAATGTTCTGCCGCGACGCATGAATTTTTTTCTTAGCAAAATGTTATTACTAATGGAAGGAGATGTACCGTGGTTGGTTAATGTTTGCGACCCATTAATGCGGTAAGTATTGTAATCCCGGGTATATTCACTAAAATTTAGGGATTCGTTATTGGTATAACTGATGTTAGGTTGGATCCTTAATGAAGTAAGTGAGTCGATTTTGGTATCAACCATGAAACCCAAACGGTGGTTCAATCGCTCTGAATTATTCGTTTGATTGTTATTAAATATTGTGGTCACATCACCTAGAAAGTTTTGGGTAACACTATTCCTCAGGATTAGATTTTCAGATTTATTAACGAAGTAGTTAACGCTTACTTCTGTTTGATCGGAATAAGTATCATTATAATTAAAACCTGCAGCTTTTGTATCGGTTATGTCACCTCTGCCTCCATTATTCCCGCCATTTCCACCGCCTAAGCCGCCACCGAAGTTTTGTTTATTTACGTTATTGAATTGAGCAATTACGCTTAGCTTTCTATCCTGATCAAAATGGTTGATATTGGCATTGATATCATATCGATCGTCTGAGCCATAACCAGCTGTGGTATTTCCGAAGTAACCGTTTTTCTTGTCTTTTCGAGTGGTGATGTTAATGATCTTGGTTCGTGTGCCATCGTCAATTCCTGTAAATTGAGCCTGATCAGAAAGTTCATCGATAATCTGAATTTTATCAATCATATCGGCGGGTAAGTTTTTAGTGGCCAATAGTGGATCGTTGCCAAAAAATTCTTTTCCATCTACCCGTACTTTAGTAATGGTTTCACCTTGAGCTTTTACGGTTCCTGCCTTGTCTACTTCAACACCTGGAAGCTTTTTTAGTAAATCTTCTACCACTGCATTTTCCACTACTTTAAATGAGCTTGCATTAAATTCCAGCGTATCCTTTTTTACCACAATCGGTGGAACCTCCGCCTTAATCTCAACGGTTTGAAGATCAATCGCCCCGCCTTCTAGTATAATATCTCCAACATCAGCATTCGGTTTGTCAGCTGTAATCGCGAAATCTTTTGTCGTGTTTTTCAAGCCCAGAAAGGCTGCATATATCCGGTAGTCGCCGGGTTTAAGGCCCTTCAAAATAAATTTTCCATCTTCAGTAGTACTCACCGCACCAACCATGCTCGAGTCTGACAGATTTTTAACGGCTAAAGATGCATAATCTATAGGTTTTTTATCTTTTGATTGAAGTACACGCCCACTTACAGAACCATTGTTTTGGGCAAAGGCATAGCATGAAAATAAAATACAAATTAGGGTAAAGAGTTGTTTCATTCGGTTAGTTTCCTGGTTTAAAAATAGAGACTAACAACGATATTAAAGGTTTATTTGATTTAAGTAACAATTGAAATACATAACTGTTGATTTAACAGTTATAAATTGGAACTAAAAAAAAGTCTCGGCTACTAAACCGAGACTTTAAATAATTTTTTGAGCTTACATTCTCATTCGCTGACCGCCGCCTCCGCCTTGATTTGGCATCTGCATATCGCCACTCATATTTCTTCCGCCGATGCGGGTTAATGAGTAAGTAAACGAGAACATAAAGTATCTCTTTAAAACATTATAATTTAAATCGGTAATGGTATTGTTGGTAGCTGTTCTGCTAATCCCTTGATTCTGGTTAAAAGCATCATTTACTGCAACTTTAAATGTCCCTCTATTTTTAAAGAACTGACGGCTGATGTAAGAGTTTACCAAAGTAAATTCGGTGTTATAACCTTCGCCACGGCCAGTGTTTTTAATATAATCCAAATCAATGGCTAAACGGATATTTCCAGGGAATACATAACTAATATCGAAACTTGGGTTTAGCGTATAAAAGTTTGTGGTTTGACCAGGATTAGCGGAATACGTGGCCCTGTTGTATGTTCCAGAAATACCTCCGGTTAAATCGAACTTATCAAAATTGGTTACCAAACTGTAGCGATTTGTTAATGCGTAAGTATTGGTAATATTTCTTACTAAATCTGCAGGGTTGTTATTGGCTGTAGTAAAGTTTACGTTTCGGTTGTAATTTGCATTTAACGATGCATTTAAATTTAATTTACGTTCAGGGAGAAGTGGTAAACCCACATTTACGCTTCCAGTACCAGAGTAAACACCATCAACATTTACATAGGTAGTTCTGATTTTACCAAAGTCCACATCACTTTGGTCTGTAACCAATTGACTACTGTTTCCAATAGCGTTGAATGTTTGGCTTAAATTGATGAACGCGAAAAACATCCTGCTCTTTGCAAAGTCGAAATTATTGTAATTAATGGTTAAATTATTATTAAAAGCTGGTTTCAATAAAGGGTTACCCACAAATACACTTTGCGTATTGGTATTATCAGGAATTGGTTGAATTTGATTAATGCTTGGCTGTTGTGTGTTTCCTCTGTATCGTATATTTAATCTTCTGGCATTACTAAAGTTGTATCTGAAGTTAGCTGAAGGAGTTAAATTGATAAAGTTTTGAGTTCTAACCATACCAGTGGTCACATTGGTATTTACCCGGTTGGTTTTTTGAGCAGCTAAGCCGATATTCCAATTGTATTTTTTCTCGTTCGTGGTGTAACTTACACCTGCAGCATTTGTTAAAGTCTGGTTTTCGTAAATGTTGGTATAATCTAAATTAACTAAATCATACTGCCCGCTTGCTGAGTTAAAATCCAGAACTTGTCTGCCTTGATTATCATGAGCATAGCCATTTTGGTAATTTAGCTCCAGGCTTGTTGTTTTAGAAAGCGGTTCGGTGTAAACTACTCTTGCCGTGTTATTAATCGAATTGCTATTTACTTTATTCAACTGATCAATAAGTGATGGAGTAGTAACATTATTCACCGTGTTACTTTCAGAGATATAATTGTAAGTATCTGCATCATTGTTATTGATGCTGGTATTTACGTTTAATGATATCGTTCTGCCACGTCTTTTGAACTTCTTACGAATCAATAAATTATTAGCAATGTTTGGCGTGGTTGAATTGCTAATATAGCGCTGATCTCCAGTAGTTGAAGTAGCGATTAAATTTCTGTTGTAAGTACTTAAGTTCGTTGCATCAGATTCTGTAAATGAAACATTTGGCTGAATCTTAATTGTTGTTGATGAATCCAGCTTGGTATCAATCATAAAATTAAACCTATGATTGATTCGATCTGTATTGTTATCTGCGGTATTGTTAACGGTGGTAATCGAGTTTCCCAATAAGTTTTGGGTAAAACTGGTTTGCTGGTTGGATACATCCGATCGGTTAAAAAAGTAACTACCTTGAATTTGAGTTCCGTCTTTATAGGTATCGGCAAAGTTTAAACCGCCAGCATTGGTATTGGTAATACCTCCGCTACCGGCGCCACTACCGCCACCACCAAAGTTGCCACGGCCACCGCCGCCAAAACCATTTCCAACACCGTTACCCTGGCCAAAGCTTTGTTTGTTTACATTGTTAAATTGTCCAATTACGCTGAATTGTTGGTCGTTATCAAATTTGTTTACGTTAATATTGGCATCATATCTTTCGTTGGTTCCATAACCGATGCTGCTATTGCCAAAATAGCCTTTTTTCATTCCAGCTTTGGTAGTAATGTTCAAGATCTTGCTTCGGGTACCATCATCAACGCCAGAAAATTGCGACTGTTCAGACATTTCATCAATCACTTGAATTTTATCAACCATATCTGCAGGAAGGTTTTTTGTAGCCAAAAGCGGATCACTTCCGAAAAATTCCTTGCCATCTACTTTAACCTTCGTAACGGTTTCACCTTGTGCTTTAATACTTCCATCTTTTGCCACTTCTACACCAGGGAGTTTCTTTAAAACATCTTCCACCACGGCATTTTCTCTCACTTTAATTGATTTGGCATCAAATTCTAATGTGTCGGTTTTAACAACCACAGGAATACTTGCCGTAACATTTACATCCTTTAAGTCAAGTCCATCATCGGTCATGGCAATTTCGCCGGCATTAACAGTGGTCTTGGCCACTTCAATATCTTTGGTGGCCGTTTTTAACCCTAAAAAGGCTGCGTAAATGCGGTATTTTCCTGGGGCTATAGCTTTAAAGCTAAACGTTCCATCAGGATCGCTTTGGCCAGAAGCCACAACTGCCGAATCTTTTAAACTTCTTACCGCAATGGTTGCGTAATCAACTGGTTTTTTATCTTTAGCACTGACTACTTTGCCAGTAATAGCGCCGGTATTTTGAGCTTGAGCGAAGTAACCGCAAAAAATAAGAACAATAAAAACTGCTCTTTGAACGTTCTTTTTCATTAGAAAAAATTAGATATTAATACAAAACTAAGCTATCAGACTAAGCGAAGTTTAAAAGGTTTGGTTAAGATGTGTTAAATGCTTGGTAACATTTTAAATACAGCAGGTGGGATGTAGCCGTAAGAGATAATCGAGCGATAGAATTTATCTAATTTGAGAAGGATAAGGTTTATAATAAACTTTTGGACAGTTACAACCTTTTTTAAAAATACTGCAGCCACTTAAGCTTAAGCATGCACCAACGATGAGTAAACTAAGTATTTTTTTCATTAAGATTTAATTTGTGAAGTAATATGTAACTGAATACGGCCATCAAAGCGCCCAACATATCGCAGCCAAAATCCCACCATTCTGCCGAGCGATAGGTGAATACTTTCCACTGTAATATTTCGATGGTACCGCCGATAATGGCATTAATCAAAATGATTTTAAAAATGGTTAACGTTCTAAAACCATAATTATTTTGATATTTTATCTTCCCATAGAATAATAAAACAGAAAGTATAAAGAAAAAGCCCAGGTGGGCCATTTTATCAAAACCTTTGAAGAAAAATCCATTTCCTTCCGAATCGGGTAATTTAATATTACAAAGCACCAAGACAACAATTGTCCAGAAGATGGCCCATTTTTGTCGTTTCAGTGCTTCGTACAAAATATGATAAATTAAGCGCCTACTAAAGCTTGATAAGCTTCTGCAGTTAATAATTCTTCTACTTCAGCTAAATCAGATAATGAAACTTTAACCATCCAACCTTTACCATAAGGGTCGCTATTAACCAACTCTGGATTATCATTTAATTCTGAATTGATCTCTAAAACAGTACCTGTTACCGGCATATATAAATCTGAAACTGTTTTTACTGCTTCAACTGTACCGAAAACTTCTTCTTTAGTTACTTCAGAGCCTACGCTGTTGATGTCAACATAAACGATATCGCCTAATTCGCGTTGTGCGAAATCAGTAATGCCGATAAATGCTTCATTGCCTTCAACCTTAACCCACTCGTGGTCTTTAGTGTATTTTAATTCTGATGGAAAATTCATTTCTTATAAATTAGTTTTGCCAAAGTTAGCTAATATGTTGGAATGTTGAAATGTTATTGTGGTAAAGAATTTTACCAGGTTATCAGTTAGCATCGCCTAAGGTTGGACTTATAGCTTGCTAGGGAAAGATGTGCCTGGCATATGGATAAAAAATAAAATGTTAATGGCCCAAAAAGGCTATTTAGCGAATAAACGAAACTCGATAAGTTTGTAATGTTAATTTATTCGGGACGATAGATTAAATAGTAACGCTTTGCTATGCTTATAGCAGAGCGTTTTTTCTAACCAAATATTTTAAAAGCCTTTTCAAAAAGTTGAGAGGCTTTTATTATATCTTAAGCAAGCCGTACTTATAAGCAAACGACACTAATGAAGCGCTGTTCTTTGTTTTGGTTTTAACCATCAGGTTTTTCCTTATAGATTCAATTTTATTCTCATTTAAGTTGAGTTTTTGGCTAATTTCACTATAGGTCAAACCTTCTGCTATCAATTCAAGTGCTTTAATTTCCTGCTCATCCAGTCCCATAATTTTAGGGATAGCTATATTATTGTTTTCCATTTGAATGAAATGAACAAGAATTTAGCCAGATTGTTTTGTTTCGACTAATTACAACTACAAATTCTAAGATTTATGATTGTTGCGTATAACAGATTAATTAGCTGGTACAGAGTCTGAAGGCATTTTGAAAAGTAATGGTAGCCATAAAGTTATATAGCTCCATTCCTTTATATCGAAGATTTTTTCAATAGGTACTGCTATTTATTTTTGAAATTTCATCCCTAATCACTAGAATGATTTCTTCTAATTCAATGTAAATCTCAAACTGAAACCGAAATTGCTAAAAGCAGTATTAAACGTTTGCGAAGTATAAGGTTTTGTAATGTTTGAATCGTAAAATAATTTGATGTTGAATTTTTGATTCAAAACGTAATCAACACTAGGTCTTAAAGTAATGTTCTTCGCTCCAGATGAAATTTCAGCCTCAGTTACATCGGCACGATAAATAACCGTTTTATTATCACGAATGGCTACGTCCAATTTAAAATCCATATTGTTATCCAGTTTTAGGCTTTTAAACCATCCAAATGGAAAACGGAATTTGTTGGTCCGGTAACCCAAACCTAAAACCATATTGTTTTCAGAAAGCTGAGCCAATTGACTATTAGCCAAACTTAAGCCTAACAACCTCGATCTGTTCAACTCGAAAGTTGCGGTTAGGTTATTTTTAAATCTTGTATCTACACCAATCAATGGAGAAAAATATTCAGAAATGGTAACTTGAGCAAACTGATATTCTGGCAAGAAATTATTATTTGCATCTCTATTTACAGAGAAACCATTACTTTCTTCATACCTCAACAAGGAATTAAAACCATTGATATTATAGGCTGAACGATAACCATGACGAATATCTACAGAAGAAAATTTATCGGCAATGAAAGGGATCCTGGTTAAACCATTATAAGTTAAGGTCCAGTTTGGCAGCGGAATACGAGGGAAAGCATTGAGCTTCATTTTACCAGGATCTTTTCCGGTATATGCTGCCATAAAAGCCGAAATAATTACATCCTGACTTTCCTTACTATAACCGTCTGCATAACCAGCCGTTTGTCCTCCAGAATTTGGATTTTGTGCACCCAGCCTCCTCGAAACAATAATTCGGTTTGCCATAAACTGGTTAAACAAAGTAGAGATGATACTCGAGTTTTTTTCTTTAAACGCTGTTCCCAAGGCGATGTATGAAATGCTATAATCACCGGTGGTGATGGCACTCAAATTCTCAAATGAACCTACGCTGGCCTCGTACCTAAAATTGGTAGAAAAATTTCGGGTTTGTGCTTTATTTGCTCTTAATGTAATGCGCAAATCTTTAAAAGGTTCTATCTGGCCAGTAAACTGCAAATCTTCTCTTAATGTATTTACATATAATTGCGTCTGCAAAGTATCGGTTGTTAACCACCCGTTGTTTAAGGCCATATCACGAATATCGCGTTGACTACCAAAAGCAAATCCTAAACCAGGAGCGCCCGTTGCGTTGTCAATTCCAAAATACTTTGTAGTTGGTAAGTAACCTGGCAAAAATATTCCTTTGGTTTGAACGTAATTGGCATTTAAATTTTTAACACTGGTTAATAAATTAATGAAGAAGTTTTTAACTTTTGCGCCATCTTGATTATTCCCTGCATTTCTGATGAACCCAAATTTGTTGTAAAGCGTAACCAAATTCAAGCTTGGGTTAACCTGAAGATTTCTGCTGTTTTGGATAGTGTTTCCTAAATTGATATTTGGATCTAAAAGGGTAGATAAAGGTTCGGTTTGCCAGTTAAAGTTGGTTCCGTAACGTGTTTTAACCGTTACCCAATTCATGCCTGGAATTTTATCAATTGGCAGGTTGTAAGTTACATTTAAGTTGTGATTATAATCAGTTGTACGGCCTAATCGTTTTAAGTTTTGCCAAACGGTATCGCGTTTTAAACCTTCTAACCTTCCATCTGGTTCATCGATGATGGAGTAGTTGGTGGCATTAAAATCAAGCTGTAATGAGCGGGTTAAATTCCAGGCAATGCCATAAATTCTGCTCATTCTAAAGTTCTTGTTGAAAGTAGTTCCAAACCCATTCTGGTAAATAGGGATGGAATTGTTAGGGTCGTTATTCCTTAAGGTATTTTCTGAATATAAACGGTCAACATCTATTCTAAAATTAATGGCACTAGGGAAAATGCTGAAATTAAAATCGCGAACCAGCGCCAACATATTCGATTTAATAATCTTTTCGAAAGGAGCATAAGTTTTCGCTTCTTTGGCATAGCTATATTGAAGCGAGCCTCTGTAGGTATTCTGAATACTACTTTGATTGATAAAATCGCGGTGATTATATTCAGTGAAAGCATAACTCACTGCAAAGTTTTCAATATCCCAAAGGCGAACCGGTTTACTATTGTTAGTGCGTTCTTTACGCACATTGGTAAAGTTAATTCCTCTACGAATGGTATAATCCTGCGAGAAGTTTAAAATAGAATCTTTTTGCGCTTTTGTAGATTGATCGAGTGCATTTTTTAATTCGATATCTGGTGTACGCGGATTAAACTGCGGCGTAGAAACCTGTTTCGAATAGTTTACAAACATCGGAATTTTGACGCCTGATTTTTGCGGCAAAAATTTACCTAATTCAACCGCCGATGATACATCCAACAGCACATTATCTGCCCGGTTACGTTCGCTCACTTTCGAATCAATGGTTCCGAAACCAATGGTCGATTTACTTCCAGAAATATTAACATCGGCAAAATCTGCGAGTTTTAGGTTCAACCTTGCCGTTGCTGCCCAACCACCGCGTTCATCAAATTCCGTTAAACGCATCTCATTAAACCAAATCAAAGCATTTTTATCCAAACCGTCATCAGCTTCTGCATTGGCTAAACCACGTAACGGATTTTTAACACCCAACATGTAAACCCTTACTTTACTCATATCTGGCTGGCCCTTAACTACAATGGTTCTGTCGCCATCAGTGTAAGTGAAGGGAACGTTAATTGGCCATGGCTGTCCGCTGCTTTGTTTTGCCACGTTACGGGCAAGTTTGGCATTTTGGAATAAGGTTAAATCAATATCCATCCGGTTGGCTTCTGGCCATATCGCATCTGGATCGCTTGTGCCTGGCTGCGTAATCTTCAATGGCATCACATATTCGTAGTAGTTATCCTGATTGTCGGTACCGATTCTTAAAAACGCCGCAACATCTCTATCATTTAATATCTGATTATTTACCGCCTCAGCATGGACAAACATTTCTAAACGCTTATACGATCTGAAGTCGCTGTAAGCAGTTTTAAAGGCCGAGCGCCCGTAACCATCACGTAGGTTTTTTACCGTTACAGAAAGCGATTGTTCATTTAAACGGGTATCGCCCCTGTAGTTAGAGTAATCACGCTCACGCAAAATGCCTGGAGGAGTAACATAAGGGATTGGAGAACGTTTACCGTTTTCTTCAATGTTTACCGTAGAAACCTCGATGGTAGAATTATCTGGAGTTAAAGCCGGTAGCGATGGATCAACAATCACTTCGTCGGCTTCATTTTTGGCATTGAATTCTCTCCATTCACCACGAATTAGCTGCAATTTGGCGAAACGTAAAATGGTCGTATCAGCAAAGTTGGTCATAAACATTCTGAAAAAACGAATGGATTTGAAATCCTGAATGTTACCTACTTTCTTTTGATATTGGGAGATTGGCACACGGAATTGGTACCAGGTTGCAGCCTGCGTATTTCCGTTTGCCAGCTTAACCTGCGAGGTCACTTTATCCGTAACAAAATTCTGGCCTACCACTAAATCGTTCTGGCGCATAGAAACTTTGTATTGAAAGTACTCATCGCTCTGCGTCATGTTGTTGTCGCGATTGATATCTTCACCATCAGGCAATGCTGTTGATGCAGAATTTTCGATGCCGAGTTCTTCCTGAGATTGTTGTGAAGTTTTTGAGTTTCCTTCTGGACCATTATATTTCTCGTAACGCTTCAAAATGCCAGCATTAATGGCGTCCAATTGCGGACCTCTGAAATAGGTATAGTTATCTGATGATGGATCGGCATCGATAAGTGCTGCTGCGGTGCCATTTAATTGTGCTTTGATTTGATTGATGGCTGTGGCAAACTTTGTTTTTTCATTCGCATCTGATAAACCA
Organism: Pedobacter sp. AC163; assembly: GCF_979258665.1. NCBI lineage: Bacteria > Pseudomonadati > Bacteroidota > Sphingobacteriia > Sphingobacteriales > Sphingobacteriaceae > Pedobacter > Pedobacter sp. AC163. The sequence goes on from NZ_OZ409872.1 coordinate 3,428,540, forward strand.
TCTAAACCCACATCTTGCGCCCTTCTGGCATCTGGATCGTTATCGAAAGCCTGGATTACCGGTTGTAATTTGGGTACTCTTCCCCAATTGGTTACATCATATTTAGATGGGTCTTCGCCTGCGGGCAAACCATTTTCCAATGATTTCCGTCCGTCTTTTAAAATATCTTCTGAAATATTACCAAGATTGAAAAAAAGATCGCCACCTGCGGTATTTGATTTGTTATAAATGAATGGATCAAGCACCCAAAATTCGATAAAACCTACGTTTAAGGCTTCAAAATCATTGGTTTCGATTTTACGTTGGAAACCACCCCATTTGGTTCTTGGAGCAATAAACCTTCCGTCGGGCTGAAAGCCGGTAGTAACATAGTTGTAAGGACCACGAACGGTTGGATAATAAGCCACATCCAAAGTAGTGATGTTCAAAGCCTGCCCGGTTGCGGTTTCTTTGAATGGGAACACTTCCTGCTCAATTACTTCCCTTACGTAGTGATTAGAAAGTTCGTTTCTGTTATTCCGAATGTTTGCTGGCGTGGTAGATGCTGCAGAATTATAAAACGTAGGATCGATATTATAAAAAGCGATTCTCGCTCTGTTGTATCCATATTCCAAATTATCAACCAATTGCGATTCAGCGAAATCTTGTGGCGTTCCTGAAAGCTGCCAGGAGATAGCGCTTTTCAAATCTATAATTGATCGTGATGCTTCGAAATCGTCCAGGTAACTTACCCCATTTCTACTACCAGCAAAGTTTAAGGCCCTTGGGTGGCCAGGAATAAGTTGAGCATACTCCCCATAAAAATTAACACTTGATGGTGCTTTAGTAGATAAAAACGGCAGTTTGTCTACGAGCTTGGTCAAAAATCTTGATGGTGAACTGTAATTAATATCTGCACCCCAAATGGTGTTGGAAATAGGTTCTTCGCCTAAATTTACTTTTTGCGTAAGTGGCTTTTCGGTCAGGTTCATGATCGTACCACCCAAATTCAGCTTGTTATTTACACGATAATCTAAACGCGTTCCAAAAAGCGACCGTTGTTGAAGCCCAAATAATTCGTTGTTTTCGGTTGTAATTCTTATTGGCTGGCCAGAAGTAAGCAAAGCTTGATTAATGATACTTACTCTTCCACCCTGATAATCAACAGTAAAATCTACCCCTTCAGTTAAAGGCATTGTACCAGCAAAAACCTTTACCGAACCTTCGGGAACATTGATTGCATTTAAGCTAAACTCCGATGAAATTTCTGATTGGTAATTACCTTTTAAAACATAACGATTTTGATTTTGAAAAAGCTGCTTGGCTATGGTTTGCGTTGAGTCGTAAAGTGCCGTAAACGTATATTTATCAATTAACGCTTGCTCGCTTGGCAGAAACTTCGAAGCTAAATCCTTTCCAAAAGGTTCTATTAAAGGGAAAATAATTCTACCATTTGCCGGATCGATAGTAATATAACCGGTATTGGTGTTGTTGGCTAAAACGGCTAAACCTGTGCTCGAAAGGTTTGATCCAAAAGGACTGTTTAGGTTTTGGCTGCTTGATGAAAAGTACGAGCCAAATGCATTATTGGAGGCCACGAAATCGAAAATCCCATCAGGTTTTCGTTCGTTCTGTTGATTTAATCTATCGAACTCTGTTAAGGCAATCCACTGTTTATTAGCAGTATTTTGCCCTTCAGTCATGATGGGTTTTTCTACACCAGTTTCGTTATCAATCCTAAAAATATCCAGTTTAAAATTAACCGGACTAATCTGGTATCCACCAATGGAATAGATGTTTTTCATCATCAAATCCCAGGTTGGCAAATTGATTTTGTTGATATCGTTCTTTAGCAATTTTGCGTAAAGCACCTTAGGATTCGCTGCATCGAAACTTACATCGGTAGAAAATTCACCCACTTGATATTCAACACCATTGTAGGTATAACGATAGGCAACCGCTAAAACTTCATCTCCGTTTAGGGGGTTATTTAGCGAGATGTAACCCAATTGAGGCTGGAAAGTAAACTCCCGTTCAGTTAATTTTCTGGCGTAAGTAAGTTTAGCAAAGTTATCAGTAACACCGGTAGATTGAAAGAATGAAATAACGGCATTAGAATTTGTAAATCTGGCCGCCCCACCCTGAAAAGTATTTAATTGAGCAACTAAGTTGTTTGATTGCTGTGGGAAACCTGTTGCGGTAGACCCGGCAGGTAAACCGGAAGTTCCACCGGTAAGCAAAGTATTGTTATAAGGTTGGTTTTCGCCCAAATCCAATAAACCCAAAACATCTCTCGAATCGGTTGTTGATCCCGCTTTATTAGTAATCCAAACCTCTATTTTAGTAATTTGAATAGGAGAAGTGATAATGGGTGCGTTTGCTAAATGTTTGTTGTAATTATTGCGGAAATACTGCGCTAAAAAGAAGTGTTTATTCGCTTCGTAACTATCTGCACTTACCCGAAATTCATTTTGTTGCGCACCATTTGTAATGCGAAGCTCCCTTGATTCTGATTTTTGTTGTGTGTAAACACTTGTTACGCTGAGTTTACCAAATTGTAATTGCGTTTTTAGACCAAAAAGTGCTTGCGTACCTGTAATTAATGAGGTATTTAATGGCAAACTCACATTACCAGCTTCGATTTTTTTGATGATATCATCGGCACCGCCCGTATAATCCAGTTTAATCTGGTTTTCGAAATCGAATTGGGCCTCAGTATTGTAATTGCTTCTTATTTTAAGTTTAGTACCAATGTTTCCAACCAAATCCATTTGAATTCTTTGGTTAAAATCAAAATTGGTTTGTACCCGCTGACGTTCGTTAAAAAGCGGATTTTCGTTTTTATTTATCCGACCGAGGAAAGTTAATTCTGCTTCACCACGAGGTTGAATATCAATTGTAGTTCCACCGAAAAGTTTTTCGAAGGCTTTACTATTCACCTGAATTTTCGGAATGATGCCTGTATTGCGGTAATCGCTAACCTCTGCATTGGAAATACTTCTCCAGTTACCCCTTTTAATTTCGCTATTTACTAAACGTGAGTATTCATCAATCGTTAAGTACTGCGTTTGCGTAACGTATTTGTCGCCAATTAGCTCTTTAACAATGTATCTTTTGTTTTTTGCATCGTACTCTACAAGCCTTTTAACATTATTGGGTAATGGATAAAAAGGATTGGTTGATGAACCTAAACCAAGGAGTTGTTTTTCGCGTAAGCCAAAGTTATTTTTAAGCGTAGCTGTATCAGCTTTGCTCGGAACAGCTTGAGAGAAGGCGTTTTTAGTAGCAAATAAGAAAAGTGGGATGAGAAATAGGAGTGTAGAAATTCTCTTCAAAGGCCGTTAGATCTATAAATTTTTTAAAGCTTGTTTAATTAGTTGCTCTACCGAAAGTGTTCCTTCTGTCCCTTTTAAAATCTGATCAATAGTTTTTTCGGCTGTTTGTTTGGCGAATCCGAGCATTACCAATGCAGATAACGCTTCATCTTTCACTGTATTGTGTTGAGGCATAGAAATTAATGAATCTGCGCCTTCTTTTTTAAGCTTGTCTTGTAATTCCAACACCAAACGTTGCGCTGTTTTTGCGCCTAAACCCTTAATACGCTGTATTAGAGGGTAATCTGCTTTAACAATTGCTGTTTGAATTTCAATTGGAGTAATGGAAGATAAGATCATTCTTCCTGTATTGGGTCCAATTCCTGATACGGATATGAGGTGTAAAAATAAACGGCGTTCGCCCTCATCGGCGAAGCCGTATAATGTATGTGCATCTTCTTTTACATGTAGCCAGGTGTACAATTTGCACCTTTCTGCATCGCCCAAAGCGCTATATGTGTTTAAAGAAATGTTAATATGATAGCCTATACCTCCGGCTTCAACCACAACAAATGCCGGGTTTTTGAACGTCAATTTACCATCAATATAGGCGTACATTTCGATTTACAGTTTACGATTTTAGATTTAATAGCATGATCTTGTAGTTTTAGACCAAACCCGTGAGCATCCGAAATCTGTTTATTTTTTGTTTGTTTTTGTAAATATACCTTTTCGTTTTGATGAATCGGCAATTTCTTCTTTAGCCTGAACATCTACTACTGCAATAGTAACCATATTTACGATTTCTCGCACCGAACTTCCTAACTGAACAATATGAACAGGCTTGTTTAATCCAAGTAAAATAGGACCAACAGCTTCTGCACCTCCAAGTTCCTGTAACAGTTTATAAGCAATGTTACCCGATTCTAAATTAGGGAAAACCAAAGTATTTGCAGGCTCTTTAGCAAGTGTACTAAATGGGAAATTTTCTTTTAATAAATCGTTATTGATAGCAAAGTTTCCTTGCATTTCTCCATCAACTACCACATCTGGATGGTTTTTGTGAAGTAATCTGGCCGTTTCTCTAACCTTGTTTGGCGTTACACCATCATTCGAACCAAAGTTAGAATACGATAATAATGCAATACGAGGTTTAATGTTGAATTGTTTTACCGATTTATCAAGCAATAGCGTAATATCTACCAATTCTTCTGCAGTCGGATCTACGTTAACGGTGGTATCACCAAAAAAGATCGGGCCTTTTTTAGTCATCATCATGTACATTCCTGCCACACGTTTTACACTTGGATCTACACCAATAACTCGTAAAGCAGGTTTAATGGTCGATCCGTAATCTTTTGTTAAACCAGAAATCATGGCATCAGCTTCGCCAAATTCTACCATCGATGCACCGTAATAATTACGGTCTCTCAATAATTTTGTAGCATCGTTTAATGAAATCCCTTTACGTTGACGCTTTTTGTATAGTGATTCCGCGTATAGTTTCGTTTTTTCAGGATTCTGCATTTGGTCGATGATTTCTACACCTTCCAATTCTAAAGCATGTTCATCAATAATGGCCTGAATTTTTTCTCTATTTCCTAACAGGATCGGAATAGCAATATTATCATCCTTTACAATTTGAGCAGCTTTTAAAATTTTATAGTTGTCTGCCTCAGCAAATACTACCCGTTTAGGGTCCATTTTAGCTTTGGTTGTAATCGAGCGCATAATGGCATCGTCCAATCCTAAGCGTTTTCTTAATTCTTCGTTATAAGCATCCCAATCGGTAATGATTTTACGGGCTACGCCACTTTCAATTGCTGCTTTCGCTACAGCAGTAGAAACTTCAGTAATCAACCTAAAATCTACGGGTTTTGGGATAATGTATTCCTTACCAAATTTAAGGTTACGGGCATTGTAAGCTAAGTTTACCGCCTCAGGAACCGATTTTTTCGCCAATTCGGCAATTGCTTTAACGGCAGCAATTTTCATTGGTTCGTTAATGCTTGTTGCACGAACATCAAGCGCACCGCGGAAAATATATGGAAAACCTAAAACGTTGTTTACCTGATTAGGATAATCAGAACGGCCAGTAGCCATAATAATATCTTTACGCGTTTTAATTGCCAATTCGTAAGCAATTTCCGGATTCGGATTTGCCATTGCAAACACGATTGGGTTTTTTGCCATCGAGTTTAACATCTCAACAGTTACGCAATCAGCAGATGATAATCCGATGAAAACATCAGAATCTTTCATGGCTTCGGCCAAAGTATCGATTTTTCTGTCAGTAGCAAACTCAGCTTTAATCGCATCGAGCTTTTCACGGTCTTTACGGATTACGCCAGAACGATCGCACATCACGATATTCTCTTTTTTAGCACCTAAAGAAACATATAATTTAGTACAAGAAATTGCAGCGGCGCCAGCACCGTTAACCACAATTTTAATCTTGTCCATTTTTTTCTTGATGATTTCGCAGGCGTTTAACAATGCTGCAGCAGAAATAATTGCTGTACCGTGTTGGTCATCATGCATCACCGGAATGTTCATTTCCTCTTTCAAGCGACGCTCGATTTCGAAACATTCTGGCGCTTTAATATCTTCTAAGTTAACGCCACCAAATGTTGGCTCTAAAGCTTTAACGATTTTAACAAAATCATCAACATTTTTGGTATCTAACTCTAAATCAAACACATCAATATCAGCAAAAATTTTAAATAGCAAACCTTTGCCTTCCATTACTGGTTTGCCAGCTTCCGGACCGATATCGCCTAAGCCTAAAACGGCTGTACCATTACTAATTACCGCAACAAGATTTCCTTTTGCGGTATATTTATAAACATCTTCTGTATTCTCAGCAATTTTTAAACATGGCTCTGCAACGCCTGGAGAATAGGCAAGAGTTAAGTCTCTTTGCGAATTTGTAGGTTTTGTAGGTACTACTTGTATCTTTCCCGGACGGCCTTGCGAGTGGTAATCAAGCGCATCTTGCTTTCTAGTGGTTTTACTCATTACGTAACTTATTAGTGACGCCGCAAAGGTACAATTCTTTTACTAGGCAGAAAATAATATCCAAGCAAATAATTAATTCGAATTAGGCTAAAATTTTCTAACAATTTGGAACATAATAACAAACAGATAATTTGTAAAGCAACGTTACAAGCAATAATAAATAGTCAGTCCTTCTTTTCGCTTAATCTTTTTGTTCATTTCTCTGCTGAATTTGAATGTTGATGCAACAAAAAGGATATCGCTGCAATAAGGTTTAAAAACAACAGATGGTGCTATAAAACTCTGGTTTACGAGTAGCAAGCTCGCAGGTTTAAAACCTGCGAGGTTTAAAATGAGCTAAACTCTTCCCATCAGCGGATCGGTATAGGTTTCTTTGCCAGTCTCTATTCTTCCTGCAAATCGTTGCGCAAATGAATCAAATGTGTTAGCAGTCATTTCAAAGTCGTACCAGCCGAAACTCGACTTTAAATCCAACACTATTGTTTCTTCACCATTGGCTGCAATAGTTTTCTTAATCGTACCTTTTTTATAAGCAAGGTCGTTCACCTGGAAACTTATCGCCTTCAAACCCTCATTTTTTATTAGAAGCTTAATATTTCCTGTTGGCACTTTGGTAAGGCGATTCAGCTCATGGTCTGCCGAAATGCTTAAAAGTGGATCGTTTGCTGTACCCATAAACTCACGGAAAAATCCATTGGGTCCGTTTAAACGCAAGTGGTATTTTTCATCCTCATAGGCTTCCAATGGCCAATTGTAAGTGAGTTCATCATCGGCTTTGACCGCGAAATTCCAATTTCTGCAAATTTGTTCTTGCTCACCAGCTTTAAATTTTGCTGGCGAATACACCGTAAAGGGTGCACCAACAGCACCTTTACCAAATAGCTTTGTACTGGCCGACATTTTAATTTGGAAACTTTTTTTATCCGCAAGAAGTGCACCCTCACTGGCCAATTGATAAGGTAAAGCACAAGCCTTGCGGATACCTTTTTCTTGCTGCGACATTATATTGGCAAAATTCGTGTTCAATTCTACATTTTTTAAGTCGGCATCTGTTACAGCTTTTGAAATTTTAGGTTCCTCCTTAAATTTTGCGTTAAATATGGTTTCAACAAAAGCATCGCGTTGTAAAAACGGTAATTTCTCTGAAGCCGCATCGAAGGGTGTAAATGCAGAAGTCAGGTTTCCACAAATCGTTCTTCTCCATTCACTAATATTTTCAATGCGGATGTTCTTGTTGTATTTTCGGTTAACGAATTCTTCTAAAAATTGTAGCGTAGAAGTATGGTCAAAAACCTGCGAATTTACTTTGCCGCCTCTACTCCAAGGCGAAGCAATCAGCATCGGCACTCTAAAGCCCAAACCAATCGGGGCTTCTCTGGCTCCCTTTTCTGGTACTCCTTGTTTAAGCTCATTTGCCAAACGCACATGCTCCACTTCGGTATCAATGCCTTTAGAAACTTTTCCGGTTTCTGGTTTATTATTGTCGGGAATGGAAAACGGAACCACATGATCGTAGTAGCCATCATTTTCATCATAAGTTACAATGAATACGGTTTTCTTCCAAACTTCGGGGTTTTTGGTTAAGATGTCCATCACTTCCGATACCAACCAGGCACCATACCAAGGCGCACTCGGGTGATCGGAGAAATTTTGCGGTCCGGCGAGCCAGGAAACAGTAGGTAATTTGCCGCTGTTTACATCAGCTCTAAATTGATGTAAAACATCTCCTTTTGGAACAGTTACTTCTCTTTCTTTGCCGTTGTCGTCATATTTAATTGAAGAAATACTTCTATAATTAGGGTCGTTCTTGTTTACCACAAAAGCCCGATAAAAGAGACTTTTCTCCTCATCTGTTAATTTGGCAAAGTTCTTTTCATTCCATGTTTTTAAATCCGCAGTGGCATCATCCAATGCTTTCATTTTATTTTTTAAATCACTCTGGATTTTTTTCGCTGCCGCATCACTTGAGGGGCTTTCTTCTTGCAGTTTATTAATCTCCGCAGGTAGCGTATCAACAAGTTTTTGCAGGTTTTCTACATATTTATCTTTAAACTTAACATTATAAGCTTTGAAAAACTCCAATAAGTTACAGCCGAAATTGGCCAGCCAAGCCCGTTCCTCACCTTTAAAACCGCCGCCGCAACTGGTTTCATTTTGATAAAACTTCCAGGCAATTTTGTTCTCTTCCAATAATTCAGGAAAGGTTTTCCAAACATGTTTTCCGTAGGCGAAATCATCGTTTCTGATGTTTGCTTTTAAAATGCCATTTTCCTCATGGGTGATTTTTCCCGTCCAGAAGAAAGACCTGTTTGGCGTAGTGCTCGTCATGCCCGAGCAGAAGTTTTGATCACAAATGGTAAAGGCATCTGCCAAAGCGTAATTGAAAGGCAAATCTTCGCGTACATAGTGCCCTAAAGTGAGCGGCATGTGTGCATAGTTTTTATTGCCTGGCTTTTTAGCAATTAACCATTTATCGTATTTGCCTTCATTATAGGCGTCAACCTGACTGGCTCTTGAATGTGGCAATGAGCCCATCCAGGTTACCTTGGTATCTTTAATATTTAAACGAAATGGGGCATAAGTGTTGCCCACAGCATCAGTTTGAAACCAAACTGGCTTTTGGTTGGGTAATGTAACCGCTCTCGGATCATTAAAACCGCGAACGCCTTGTAAACTTCCAAATGTATGGTCGAAAGATCTATTTTCCTGCATCAGGATCACCACATGCTCGGCATCTAGAAAAGTACTTCCCGGAGCCGGATCGATTGCAAATGCTTTTTGAATTGATGAAGGCATAACGGATGCTAATCCTGTTGCGCCTGAAAGCAGTAAAGATTTACGGAGAAATTCTCTTCTGGTATCCATGATATGTTAAAATAATTTTAAGCAAATTAAAGTTATTTTAACATTATGTAAATAAAGAGAAAGTTAATTATATGTGAATCGATGATAATGTTACAGAGATGTTTCGTTTATAATTTAACTAGCCCTTGCTGATCTTCAAAATCATACCAGCCTGTAAACCAGCTTTGCTGAGTTTATTATCACGCCTAATGCTTTGCACCGTTGCTCCATTAAACTTTTCTGCAATCTCTGATAAGGTATCACCGGTTTTCACCTTGTAACTCGAATAAGAAACAGGTGCTTTAAGCTGAACACGATTTTTGGCGAACACTTTGAGCCTTTGACCAGGAACGATAGTTCTACTTTTCAAACCGTTCCATACTCTTAAGTCCTGCACTTCTACGCCATATTTATTGGCAACTGCTGTAAGCGTTTGACCTGCGGAAACTTTGTGGTATACCACCGTATTTGATGAAAATGGTTTAACGGCCTTTTTACGCAAATCTCTTGCATCATCCGTACTGGCTTGTACCACTTGCATGTTGACATCTAAATCGGTGTTGTACAATACCTCATAAACATTGGCATAATCAATATCCCTAAGCTTAGGCATTATTATGCGCTTGGGCTCCTCTTCCGTACCATTTACAATTTTCTTTTTGTACGATGGGTTTAAGGCAAAAAGTGAGGTTTCATCAACATTCAGAGCTTGTGCCAAGCTGCTTAAGGAGACAAAACGACTCGTTTGAACGGTATCGGTTTTCAGAAACATATTACAAGCCTGAGCATTAATTTGGTGATGCTTCGCGTAATTCATCACGTAAACTGCAGCTATAAATGCTGGTACATAATTTCTGGTTTCTTTTGGCAGGAATTGTCTGATTTCCCAAAAATCTCTTGAGTTTGCTTTAATCATGGCCCGGGTTACATTCCCCTTGCCGCAATTGTAAGCCGCAATGGCTAAAAGCCAGTCTCCTAGTTCTTCGTATGCATCTCTAAAATACTGTGCTGCAGCATAGCTGGCTTGGATAGGATCTTTTCGCTCATCGACAAAATTATCCATTTTTAAACCGTAAGCTTTTCCGGTACCGAACATAAATTGCCAAATGCCAGTGGCGCCCACTCTTGAAATGGCATGTGGATTCATCTGTGATTCTACAATGGTGAGGTATTTTATTTCCTGCGGAATTTCAAAATCCTTTAAGGCCTTTTCAAAAATTGGAAAATAGTAGTTGGATAGTCCCATCATTTTGCCAAACATATCTTTACGTTTAGCATAAATATCGATGTATTGCTGTACGTATTCGTTATAAGGAAGTGGTACGGTTTTAACAATAGAATCTAACCTGAGCTTGTAAATATAGTTTTGCCCCATCAACAATGGGTTTTCGTATATGGAGGGAACAGCTACGGTATCTGTATTGATGAAGATATTGTTTTGCTTCTTAGGGATGCTATCTAATTTTAATATTTGCTGCGCAAATGTTGGGAAGATAAATGCTGGAAGACAAAGAAGAGATGCAAAAAGTAATTTTTTAATCATGGGCTATTGGTTTATTCAGCATTGATAATAGTTAAAAACCAATGCCTGTTCTAGCGATGTGATACTGCCCGCCAGAAGTTAACAATACCATTGCTTAAATTTAATTACAAGCCTTTTACCTAAACTGTAATTGCAATGATCAATTCTGAAATCGAATATTCAATGTCAGATTAATTGGATAAAAATGCCTTAGAGAAAGCCAGAAGTTTAGCTTCATCAAAATGTTTGGCTATAAATTGAATACTTAACGGCAAACCTGCTTTATTATTGCCTAACGGTAGAGCAATTGCAGGGTTGCCACTTAACGAAGGCAAAACGGTGAAAATATCGGCCATATACATCACCAACGCATCTTGTACATTGTCTCCGATTTCGAAGGCTACGGTTGGGGCAACTGGCGATAGAATTAAATCATATTCTTCAAACAAAAGATCCAATTTTTCTCTAATTAACCTGCGGACTTGCTGCGCTTTTTGATAATAAGCATCATAATAGCCAGCACTTAAAACGAATGTCCCTAACAAAATTCGTTTCTTAACTTCATCGCCAAAACCCTCAGCCCTAGACAATTTATAAAGTTCTGTTAACGATTTTGCTTCGGTATTGCGATGACCATAATGAACACCATCATAACGAGAAAGGTTGGATGAGGCTTCTGCCGTGGTTAAAATGTAATACGCAGGAACAAGATAATCTAGAAGATCAAATGAAACATAATCCACCGTATGGCCTTGCGATTTTAAATCTTCAATTGAACTTAATATTGCCGATTTAATTTCCAGATCAAGCGCATCGCTCTCAATGGTTTCTTTTAAAACAGCAATTTTTTGTTTTCTACTATCCGATAAATGAGCGGGATAATTTGGTACTTCAAGCGGAGAAACAGTTGAATCGTAATCATCTGCACCCGCTAATACTTCTAATAATAACGCTGTATCTTCAACAGAAGAAGTAATTGGTCCAACCTGATCGAAAGAGGATGCATAAGCAATAACACCATATCTGGAAATTCTACCGTAGGTAGGTTTCAAGCCAATTTGGCCACAAAAGGCTGCGGGCTGACGTACAGAACCACCGGTATCGGTACCCAATGCCGCTAAACACATATCGGCCTGAACAGCAACAGCCGAACCGCCAGATGAACCTCCTGGAACCAATTCGGGATTGGCAGCGTTTTTCGCAGGTCCGAAATAGGAAGTCTCATTAGATCCACCCATGGCAAATTCATCGCAATTTAAACGCCCTATAATTACGGCGTCTTCTTGTAATAATCTTTGAACAACAGTGGCCGAATAGGGAGATACGAAACCATCGAGCATTTTTGAAGATGCAGTAACGACGTGGTCTTTATAACAGATATTATCTTTTATTCCAATTACCATTCCAGCAAGTTTTCCTGCTGTTCCATTTTCTATCTTCTGTTGTACCGCTTTTGCCTGAACTTCTGCCGAATAAAAAAACACCTCGTTGAATGCATTGAGGTGTTCATTTTCATTAATTTGCTTAAAATAATAAGCCAATAAATCGGTTAAAGTTAATTGCTTCTGCGAAATGAGCGTTTGGATCTCTTTAAGAGAGCTGTATTTCTTCAAAACTTAACTTCTTTTCAATTAAATAGTTTTATCACGGTTAGACGGATCTACTTGTTCTCCATCAACGCCATCTTTACCATCTTTAAATTCTTTAACACCTTTTCCTAACCCTCTCATCAGTTCAGGAATTTTTTTACCACCAAACAATAACAAAACCACTACCGCGATAATGATAATTTCTGGTGTTCCAAGCATTGCTGCTATTGTTGTATTTAACATAACTTTTTTGTTTAAGCTTTTTGATTGTCAGTTACTGTTTCATCAATGGGATTAACTGAAGGATGATTTTTCGTCAAATTCGGACCCGCTTTTTCCTCTTCAGGAGTTTCATCTGTTGGGTGATGGCGTTCGTTATTATTGTTGGCAACGGTTTCTTCCGCTTCCTCTTTATCCAGGTCCATGGCATTTATATTTCTATGAATTTCACGCTTAACACCATCAGATGCATCTTTAAACTCTCTGATTCCTTTTCCCAATCCTCTTGCCAGTTCGGGTAATTTTTTACCTCCAAATAACAAAAGAACCACCACTAAAATGAGTATGATCTCTGATCCACCCATGTTTAAAAACTCTAATAACGTGCCTTGATACATCACTAATCTATTTTATACAAATATATACAATTTATAACTGTCTTCTTTATTTACTAATCCAGGCCTCTGGATTTAATACACTGTTGCCTCGTCTAACCTGGAATTTCAAAATTGCGTCATCACCGGTATTGGCCACCACTCCAATCGTTTGCTTGGTCTCAACGTTATTTCCGGTACTAACGGATACATTTCTCAAATTTTGGTAAACAGTAATATATTCACCGTGCATGATAATAACAACTCCTCGACCTTGAATGTACTGAACCAACAAAACTTTTCCCGCGAAAACTGCCCTTACTGCAGCGCCATCGGCAGTGGTAATATCAATACCATCATTAGTGTACGATGCCTGATCCACCTTATGCAAACCAAAACGTTCTGTAACTGTACCTGTTGCAACAGGCCATGGCAGTCGCCCTCTATTTCCTTCAAAACCTGCTGATAAACGAGCAGCTTCTGGCGTTGCCGTTAAGGCCTCGCTGGTGGTTTTTTCTTTCACTGCAGGTGCTTTAGTTGCGGCTGGTGCAGGTCTGTTTTCCGCCCGTGCCTTATCCGCAGCTGCTTTTTCTTCTGCAGCACGTTTAGCAGCAGCTACTCTCGCTTCTTCTGCTGCCTTTCTCTTGGCAGCTTCAATTGCCCGTTGAATGGCTGCACTAATGGCGGCATCAATTTGTTTTTGCTGTCTTCGTCTCGAAGCAATGTCCTGCGCAAATTGCTTTTCTTGTTTACTTAATTTCCCAAGGACGGCAGATTGTTGGCTTTTATCTTTGCCTAAACGTTCTCTCTCTCTTTCCTGTTCTTTCAGGAGCTCACTTTTCTCTCTTAAAGTTTTATCCAAAACTCTGATCTTTCCGTTAAGATCTTGTTGCGTATTTTCGATATATCCAGCCTGTTTTTTACGGTATTGACTGAATTGTTGTAAATATTTAATGCGTTTGTAAGCTTGATTGAAATCTTTTGAAGCAAAAATGAACATCATTTTATCATACGAATTTCTATTCCTTTGCGCAAAACGAATCATGCCTGCATACTCTTTTTTAAGATCGCCTAATTGACCTTGTAAAGTATGTACGGTATTTGTGTTCTGAGAGATTTGATTATCGAGGTTTTTAATTTCAGAATTAATAGTACCTATTTTCTCCTGACGCAACCGGATTTGCGCATTAATGCCGTTTATCTGCTGCAGCGTAAGCTTTTTACCGCTTGCAGTTTTGTTTAGATTTTTTTGGAGCTGTTCAATTTCACGCTGTATAGCTTCTTTTTTCCTTCTTAATTGACTTTCAGTTTGCGCAAGCGCAGAAAAGGCAAAACCGCTTAATAACAGAATAAATACGAGTTTGTGTAGCTTCATTGAGCCAAAAGTATAAAAATTTTATAGGAAAATACATTAAAATTGAGATACTTAAACCATTAAAATGGCGCATTTAACGATCTTCACTTATTCTTCATGGAATTTTGGATCACTCCAAATCCTATTTAATAACTGTGTACCTCTTTGGAACACTAAACGGAAAATCAACTGGAACATTGCCATCAATTTTCACATATTGTAAATCGATGTTGATTTTTTTCGCACCAGATAAGGTATTGATTTGAAGTGCACTTGGGAAAAGAGATTCGTTCAACTTTTGGTAGTCGGTATAGTTAACTTTTAGTGCCTGTCCATTTTTCGAATCATTTAAATTCGTTTCAGAAACCTTCAAAAGCGTATTAAAAAGCAACCGATAATCAAGTTCTTGTTTCCTGCCTGAAACTACCCAAACGCCATTTTCCTGTTTAACATCCGATTGCGGCGTCAAAAACTCGCCCATGGCATTTCCTGTTAAAATGCTTTGAAGCGTATTAAAATTAACTTGTTTGTTGGTAAAAGTGTAAATATAGCTGAAAGGCTTTTTAATATACTCACTCTTTAGCCTGTTCATAATTTTGATGCTATCTGGTGTAATTAATGCCCTTGCAACTTCTGCTAATCCACCTAAAGCCGTAATGCTTACCCAAATAGTCTCCTTGTCTTTCATTTTAAAGTTCATGGTCACATCATTTGCATCGCCAGAGATGTTTAATGTTGCCTTTGCTTTTAATGAAAGGGTATTAAATTTCAACTGTTTATCGCTGATGGCCGATAAAGCTTCCGCTTTGGTGTTGTCAGCAGGAGTTTCTACTGGCTTTGTGGGTGCTGTAATAATTTCTTTTTTAGGCTTACAAGCCGTTGCAAAACAAATTGTACTTATTATAAGTGCGCTATTTAAAATATTTCTTTTCATTAATTTTTTTTATTAGAACTTCACTTGCATTTCCGGCATCTTTTGCCTTTTGCCATTGTACTAAAGCCGCATCTTTTTCGCCCTTCATAAACAAGATATCTCCGTAATGCTCCAAGTAAACACTATTCTTATCTGTATTGTTTTGCAGGGCTTTTTCGATCCAGGTTTTTGCCAGTTCATACTTTTGCTGCTTAAATAAGATAAAGGCATAAGTATCTGCAACCGATGAATTTGTTGGCATTGCATTAGCGGCAGTTTCTGCATACTGCGCCGCTTTTGATAGATCATCATTTTTTAATGCCAGATAATAGGCATAATTATTCATGATGAGATAATTATCAGGCTCTGTAGCAATTGCTTTTTCAAAAGCTATTTTTGCCTGATTAAAATTGTTTTGGCTGATGTGGATATCACCCTGAAGCGCATAAGATTGTGCTTGTAAACTCTTGTTATCTGTGTCAAGCTGTAATGCTGTTTTAAGATTGTTCAAAGCAGCTTCGAACTTCCCTGTTTTACACAAGGCATAAGCGATGTAGTAATATAAACTGGCCTGGTTTGGATAAATTGTTAATGCTTCATCACCCACTTTTACCGCTTCGGCATAGTGCCCAATTAAGGATTGAATGTTGATCACCTGTTCCCAAACAGCATAAATTTGTTCATTCAGCTTTAACGCTTCCTGGTATTGAACCAGTGCTTCTCTTAACTTATTTTGTTGATACAGTACATCGCCATATAAAGCTAATGCTTTGGCATCTTTTGGATTTTGTTCGGCAACAATTTTGGTTAAATCAGTCAGGCTTTTCGCTACGATCGGCTCATTTATTTTTTGAAAAAGTGCCGATACAATTTTTACTTTTTCTGTTAAAGGCATATCTGAACTGCCGAAGGCCAGTTTAAGAGATGAAAAAGCAGCTTCATCATTCTTTTGCTTACGATAAATATCAGCAAGGGCTAAATTAACTTCGAAATTTTCAGGCGCTAATTGATGTGCTTTCAACAAAACTTTCAATGCTTCCGGATCATTGCCTTTTTGCAGTAAGAGGCCCGCAGCATAGAGGTAGTTTTTTACATCGGCTTGGTTACCTTCCAACAGTTTAACAATATCACTTTCTGAGGTATTTCCGTTTGATTGTACTCTTCTTCTGGCGGTGATCAGATCTCTTGATTCTCCAAATTTTGTTTCAATTTGATCGTAAACTTTTTTAGCGTCCTCTGTTTTATTGGATAAATAAAGTGCATTTGCTTTATCGAAATAATAGGCGTCATTTTCAGGGTCGAGGCGAATTAATTGTGAAAATACCTCGACCAATTCGGGCATTTTGTTGCTGCGTTTATAAACCTCGCCTAAGGTGCGGTAATACCATGGGTTATTGCCATTTAACTTGATGGCTTGTTTAATATTCTGTTCTGCCTCGGCTAATTTATCCAAACGAATATTGGCATTGGCCAATTCAAAATAGGCAGCATGGTTGTTCGCATCTAAACCAACAAGCTTGTTGAAATTAGTGGCAGCGAGCAAATAATTATCCGACATTTTTTCTCGTAAACCGGCAAAAAACAATTGCTTTACAGCATTGCTATCTCTTGCCGCATTAGATACAACAGGCATCTGCCCAAAAGCATTTAAGTTTAAAATAATTGCCGCAAGAAAAAGATATGTTTTATTCATAAAATTGAATTTTGAGTGAATGAATGTTCAACTAAACTCCTGATTCACTCAATGTATCATCCTCTAATTCTATCATTAGCCTTTGCCAGTATGGCCGTAACCACCTTCGCCTCTCAAGGTTTCGCCTAATTCATTAACCGCTTGCCACTCAATTGTTTCATGCTTCGCAATAACCATTTGTGCTATTCTATCTCCATTAACGATTTTGAATTCAGTATCTGATAAATTAACCAATAAAACTTTTAGCTCTCCACGATAATCAGCATCAATTGTTCCTGGTGAATTGACAATGCTGATTCCATGTTTATATGCCAAGCCACTTCTCGGACGAATCTGGGCTTCGTAACCAACTGGCAATTCGATATACAAACCTGTCGAAATAAGCTGGCGTTGTAAAGGTTTAAGTATAATATCTTCTGTAATTGATGCTCTCATATCCATTCCCGCAGCATGAGCTGTTTCGTATTGCGGCAGCGGATGTTCGGATTTATTGATGATTTTTATGTTCATATTTATAGGTTAAAACTATACCACTAGCATATCATTCTTGATGTAATAACTTAAGCTGTCTTTCTTAAAAGCTTTTTTACATTGTCCTTTTCAAAATAGAATATTCCAAGAAGAAATAGCAATAGGATGGTGTTACCAATATAGATGTTACGATTGAATACCCAAAACGATAAGCCCACTGATACAATGGAGACCAGTATATAGATTGCCATCGACTTTAATTTATACGGGATGGGGTAATGTTTTTGGCCCAGCCAGTATGAAATAACCATGATAATAAAATAGGCGAACATAGATACCCATGCAGATCCCATATAGCTATATTTCGGAATGAGAATGATATTCATCACAATGGTGAAAACAGCTCCTACTAATGATATATATAAACCATATCGCGTTTGATCGGATAGCCTATACCAAACCGATAAGTTCATGTATATGCCTAAACATACATAACCAAATAGCAAAACAGGAACCGCATCTAAACCAGACCAATACCTTGAATTGATGAAGTGTTTTATGATTTCGATATTAGCTGTGAGCCCCAGAAACAAGATTGATAATGCCAATACAAAATAATATAAAATGGTAGCATACGTTTGTTTGGCATTTTCATTTTTAGCGTGACTAAAGAAAAACGGTTCTGCACCCAACCTGAAAGCTGTATTAAAGATGCTAATGAAAACAGCTAGTTTACATACTGCACCATAAATACCTACATCATGATTAGCAATGTTGTTGGGCAAATATTTACCAAGTAAAATCTTATCGAGATTTTCATTAATGATGAAAGATAAATTAGCCACCAAAACTGGCCAGCTATAGCCAAACATATTGTAGAAAAGTTGTTTGTTAAATTTTAACCGAAGGGCTGCGAATTGTGGTAAGAGCATAAGCAACGTAACCAGGCTCGCAATTAGATTGGCCACAAAAACATAACCAACCCATCTTCCTTTATACCAGCTGTTCAGCCATTCATCGAGTATTCCATTTTTTATCAAAAACGGAATAACAAAAATAAATACCAAGTTAAGACCGATAAAAGTACCAATATTGGTAAATTTAATCACGCTATATCTAAATGGCTTTCCATCAGCTCTCAGTTTTGCAAAAGGAATTACACTTATAGCATCAACGAATAAGATCCATGCGAATAAGTGTATATATGATTTTTGATCTGCAAAGCCTGAGATATTTCCATTTAGCGTATACTTGGCCAAAAAATCAGAGAAAACAAGTGCTGTGATTAAAAACAGCGTAGATAGGAAGGCGATGACGATAAAGCTATTGTTATAAACCTCTTCTTTTTTGTCCTCATGTTTGTTCAAATACCTAAAAAAGGTAGTTTCCATTCCAAAAGCCAAAATTGGATTAATGATTGATACATAACTGAACATTTTGGTAAAAACACCATACACGCCAGGAGCAAAAACCGTTGTGTAAATTGGCGTTAAAATGAAGTTAAACAAACGCGAGAGAATGGTACTAATACCATAAACCATGGTTTGCCCAAGAAACTTTTTATATACTGACAATTGCTTTCAGATTTTGGATTTTAGGTTTTAGATTGAAACGTTTGGTTTTCTAAAAGAAAAATCGATTAATAACTATGCGTAAATTTAGCTGATTTAGGTTTGAAATCGTAATTCGTCAATCCGAAATCGTCAATCTCCTTACCAAAGCAAATTCTTTTTAACCACTTCGAAGTTCTTAAAATTTTTAAGTTCTCCTTCACTTACTTGAACATCATCCACAAGAGATTTATCAGGACCTTCCTTACACCAATCTATAAAGGGTTCGAGGATAAACTGCTCCGCTTCTGCCTCAATATAAACCGAGCCGTCTTTCTCATTCTTAACAAAACCCTTTATTCCCATTTGGTCGGCGACTGCTTTGGTGCTTGCCCTAAAAAATACGCCTTGCACTTTTCCAGTTACCTTTATATTGATGTGTTTCATTTGATGTAAGTGTTCGAGCTGCAAAGTTAACAAAGCTTTTTAATGCTTTATTTGATTATGCAAATCATTTAATTGCTTTAATCCAACTAGAAATTCCTCCCAAATCTCCTCCAAAATCTGTTTGGCGGCTTTGATTTCATTGAGCATCGCTGATATTTGTCCGATTTCGAGCTCTCCTTTTTCCATATCGCCCTCAAACATCCCAAGTTTGGCTCTGGCTTTTCCTAGCAACTCTACCAAAAAATTTTTATCTGCACCCTCAGCCTCAGCCTGTGAAACGGCTTCAGCAAATTCATTTTTTAATAGCCTTACCGGAACGAGTTTTTTCATCGCGAGTTTGGTATCGCCCTCTGCTGCAGAGATTATTCTTTGTTTAAATGATGGATGCGCAGATGACTCTTCTGCAATGGCGAAAGCAGAACCGATTTGAACGGCATCGGCGCCAAGTGCAAAAGCAGCCAACATTGATTTTCCACTTGCAATGCCACCGGCAGCAATTACAGGAATAGCTACGGCAGCCTTAATCATGGGAATTAAACACATGGTAGTGGTTTCCTCACGACCGTTATGTCCGCCGGCTTCGAACCCCTCTGCCACGATAGCATCTACACCAGCCTCCTGGGCTTTCAAGGCAAATTTCGTATTTGAAATAACGTGTACAACGGTAATCCCTTTTTCTTTTAAAATGCTTGTCCACGTGGCAGGGTTACCAGCCGAAGAAAAAATGATTTTCACCCCTTCTTCTATTACAATATCAATAATTTGCTGAATGTTTGGGTATAATAAAGGAATGTTAACACCGAAAGGTTTGTCTGTTGCGAGTTTGCATTTCCGGATATGCTCCCGTAGTATTTCAGGATACATGGAGCCAGCGCCGATAATACCTAAACCGCCAGCATTTGAAACTGCAGATGCCAGTTTCCAGCCACTACACCAAACCATTCCGGCCTGGATAATGGGATATTTTATATTGAAAAGTTTGCAGATTGGGTTCATTAGTTAAACGAGTTTAATTACTTGATCACTTTCAATTATAAAATTATTTGACAACTGAATCAGATTAAGACCTGGCTTTTTACCAATCTCGATGCTTCCCAAGTGTGTGTTTAAATTTAAAAACTCGGCTCCATTGAGCGTTGCCCAAAGAAGTAGTTTATCAAAAGCAATATTTTTATGCTTTTGCAAGGTTTTCATTTCCGCTAAAATATTCAACTGATGGTTGCTTGCCAAACTATCGGTACCCAAGGTGATTTTTACATTTTCTGAGATGAGTAGATCAACATCAGGCAATGAATTTTCGATGTATAAATTGGCCTGCGGACAAAGGCACCAATATAAATCTGGGTGATTTTGTTTCGCAAATTCAATATCTGCTTTGTTTGAAACGGTATTGTGTACGAGAAGTGTTTTTTGCTTTTTAATGTACGGCAGCCAACTTTGCAAAGAAGTTTTTCCGGTTGCTTTGAAAAATTGAATATCTAGACCTAAAAATTTATAGAGTGACAGAAAGCCACCTGTTTTATCTTGAAAAAACGAATTTTCATTTACAGTTTCTTGGTTGTGAATGCTGATCAATGCATTCTCTTTTTCTGCGACAGTATTAATTAAAGTAAATAGTTCTGGTGAAACGGAATATGGTGCATGCGGAACAACTGATGCCGGTAATGGCGAAAACTCGTTTTTTATTGCTGTTGTATAATCCATGATGGCGTTTGCCCTATCTGGATTAAAGCCCATAGCCTCCACAAAAGTGTGGTAATAAATTTTGCTGTTTTGCTTTATTTCTTTGGAGGAAATTTGGTTGGAGATATCGCCAACGGCAACAATTCCATTTTCAAGCATTTGTTTATCGGCGTTTTCCATCGCCGTGCTCATCTGTTCGGGGTTAGCTTGCCTGCTTTTAATAATGCACTGCACAAACTCTACCAAGCCCGTATGCTCTGGAATTAGGCCCAACATGTGCGAAAGTTCTAAATGGCAATGGGTGTTGATGAACCCTGGAACGATTGTGCCCCTATGTTTTTCAATCTCTACATTAAGATTTTCGACGGCTGCTGCTGTGAAGATTCCCGTTATTTCGCCATCATGATTAACTGCAACTACTCCGTTTTTTATTGGTGGAATATTTACAGGGAAAATCCAATCGGCTGAAATGTATTTTAGCATGCAGCGAATTTAAGATTTTTGCGCTACGAATTTATGATCTAGTGATGACTAAAATGCTGTGGTGAAAAGTAAGGATTTTGACAAAGTATCATATCGTAACCTACAATTTGAAAATAAAAAGAGCCTCCTATCGGAATCGAACCAATGACCTACTGATTACAAGTCAGTTGCTCTACCAGCTGAGCTAAGGAGGCTTTTTATCGGGCTGCAAGTATAGAAAAAATATTCTTTTGATAAAAAATTTTCTGGAAAAAAAATGTTGCTTATAGATTAACCACCCCTTGCCCCTCCTAAATTAGGAGGGAAGCTGGACAGTGATTATTTTAGTTTCTTCAAAGATCTTAGTGGCGGTATGTTTCCATCATTTCATGAGCTATTAAACAGCACATCTTGGTGTCGGTATCTCTAAACTATTTCTTGAACTATTGAACAGCGCTCCCCTCCTTATTTTCAAGGAGGGGCTGGGGGTGGTTTTATTTAGTATGCACAAACAGCAGTAAAATAAACCCGATATACGCGGAAAGCCAGCGATTTAAGCATCTGTATTTATGATTACTTTATTTGTGCTTGCATGTTCGCACAGGTTTTTTCGGTGCTTGAAGCATCAGCGGGGCGAACTTTAAAAATAGCTTCTGCGCTTGCTTTCCAAATCAAATATCTACGTCAATTATACAGTTTCTCTTGATATTTATACTGGAGTTGTAGTGATTACCCCCAATGTGTGGAGAAACTCCACAACATTTATTTTACGGCACACATCTAATATTCTGAAAATAAGTGATTTATATATCTGTGCCAGCTTTGGCATCATTATGAAACAATAGCAAGTATTGTTACACATATTAAATTTTAAAAATCATATACTATGAAAAAGTTCATTTTATCAGCTACATTCTTAGCGTTCGCAGGGTTCTCAGCAGTACAAGCAAGTGAAGTAAACTCAATCAAAAACACTGCAATTGTTGCAGTTCAAGATAGCGCAGTTAAAACTCCAGTAAAATTGGAAGAATTACCTGAGCCAGTAACAACCGCTTTAAAATCTGATGCTTATAAAGGTTGGACAGCAACTGAAGCATGGTCGGTTAAAGAAGGTGCAAAAGAGTACTATTTAATTAACGTTAAAAAAGAAGCAGAAACTGGTTCTGTAAAAATCGACAAAGACGGTAAGCCAGTTCAATAATATTTGCCCTAAATAAGGCATAATCAACAAAAAGCGCAGCCTCTGGGTTGCGCATATTTAAACCAGAACCATGAAATTGCTTTTGCAGTTTCAACACATTAAAATTAAAAAACCATGAAAAAGTTAATATTATCAGCTGCGTTCTTAGCATTTGCAGGATTCTCAGCAGTACAAGCGAGTGAAGTAAATACAATTAAAAATGCTGCAATTGTTGCAGTTCAAGATAGCGCAGTAAAAACTCCAGTTAAATTGGAAGAACTTCCAGAGCCAGTTACAACAGCATTAAAGTCTGATGCTTACAAAGGTTGGACCGCAACTGAAGCTTGGTCGGTTAAAGAAGGCGCAAAAGAATATTACCTAATCAATGTTAAAAAAGAAGCAGAAACAGGTTCTGTGAAAATTGACAAAGATGGTAAACCGGTTCAATAAATCCCAATTATTACATCTACCTAGTACAAGAATGGCCAGACTTTGTCTGGCTTTTCTTATTTTTGTATATGGCGAAAATCCTGATTTTAGAAGATGATACTACATTTGCTCAATTACTTGAAGGTTTTTTAACGAAAAACAATCACGAGGTTACACTCGTAACCCATATTAAACAATCTTTTAAACTGATCGAAAATCAAACATTTGATTTGTTTTTAATTGATTATCGGTTGCCCGATGGAATTGGTTTTGAAGTGATTACACACTCCAGAAATTTGGGCTTATCTACTCCAATTGTGGTAATGACGAGTTTTAATGATGTGCGAACCGCTGTAAAATCTATGCAGATGGGCGCCTTCGATTATATTACAAAGCCTGTTAACCCTGATGAACTTTTAATGGTTATCAAAAATTCTTTAACCAAAAAGGATTTAAAAGAGACTAAAATTGAGTCAACGGATTCTGATTTTATAAGAGGCAAAAGCGCAACGGCTGATCGGTTATATGAGCACATTGCGTTGGTTGCACCGACTGATATGTCGGTAATTATTCAAGGTGAAAGCGGAACAGGTAAAGAATTTGCTGCCCGAACATTGCATCAACAAAGCAAGAGAGCCGACAAACCTTTTGTGGCTATTGATTGCGGTGCTTTGTCAAAAGATTTAGCGGCAAGCGAATTATTTGGCCATGTGAAAGGAGCCTTTACTGGTGCCTTAAACGATAAAAAGGGCCAGTTTGAAGCTGCCAATGGAGGCACTTTATTTTTAGATGAGGTTGGGAATTTGAGCTACGAAGTCCAGATTAAGTTACTTCGAGCTTTGCAAGAACGTGTTATTCAACCTTTAGGCAGTACTAAACAAATTGCAGTTGACGTTCGCATAATTACCGCCACAAACGACGATTTATTAAACAGCATTTCTGGTGGTGAATTTAGAGAGGATTTGTATCACCGCTTAAATGAGTTTAAGATTCAACTACCTGCTTTAAGAGATCGAGCTGGTGATTTGGAGCTATTCATCAATCATTTTATAAGTTTATCAAATAGAGATTTGGATAGAAATGTGAAAAGCGTTTCTACAGAAGCAAAATCTTTATTGCTGAATTACGATTGGCCAGGAAACTTGCGTGAATTGAGCAATGTAATTAAGCGCATGGTTTTATTAACGCCCGGCGATGTTGCGCAGGTTACTGCTTTGCCAGATGAAATGATGCTGGCGGTTAACCAACAAACCCTGCCTGGCAGCTCATCAGATTTGAAAGCGGTAAATGAGCAGAATGAAAAGATGCTTATCTCCGAAACTTTGATCAAGGCGAAACATAATAAAAGTAAGGCAGCAAAAATGCTCAATATCGATAGGAAAACGCTTTATGCTAAAATGGAAAGGTATGGGATTGAATAGAAGACCTCATCCTATTAAAGGTAAAGGTTTTTGTTTTTCTGTGCGGTCCTCTCCTTGAAGAGAGGGATTTAATAGAAAGTGAGTTGAACCTCATTTGTTTAGCCTTTGCCATAACTTTTTTTTTCTGGAGAAATGATTTTTGAAGAACTGATGCTTATAGCTGCCTAACCCCCCTCTCTTCTGGAAAGGGATTGTGGGGATTGTAAGTTAAACCCAGATTTACAAATTTATTTTTTACTATTCTTTTAAAAAATTATAGGTCTGTGTTGCTCACTGCCCCCTCTCTTCGAGGTGAGGGGATGAAGGGGTGAGGTTATCCTTCCCCAACCAACTCCATTTCATCCATTGCCTTAATTAATCCATCCAATTTCTTCAACTGATTAAAAACCCCGGCTATAATTTCGGAAGACAATCCTTTTTCAGCAATTTCTAACTCGAGCGTTCTAAATGCGTTTGCTAAGTTTTTTGATCCCATTTGCGCTGTTCTACCCGCAAGGCGATGAACAATTAGCCTGCTTTTATCCTGATCGTTTTCGTGTATATGATTTTTGAGTGATTCTGCATCCTCAATGCAATCTTTTTTAAATCGTGTTAATATTTTTTCCAGCATCTGCTGATCTCCGAAAGTCATTTTTTCGATGGAAGAAAAATCAAATTCAGCTTTCTCCTCTATAATTTTGATTTTATCAAAAATGGAAAGCAAATCAATGCTGCGGAAAGGTTTCATAATCAAACCATCAAAACCCTCACTCAAAACCATTTCCCGTTCTTCGGGTAAAACCTGAGCAGTAATGGCATAAAACTTAACGGTATGAGGCAGTTTTTTCTTCAAGATATGGCAAAGCTCTATCCCTGTCATCTCGGGCAAACGCATATCAACCAGCACATATTTTAAATCCTTGGGGGGATTTTCCTGTAAAATATCGG
This sequence comes from Pedobacter sp. AC163, assembly GCF_979258665.1. Lineage (NCBI taxonomy): Bacteria > Pseudomonadati > Bacteroidota > Sphingobacteriia > Sphingobacteriales > Sphingobacteriaceae > Pedobacter > Pedobacter sp. AC163. The sequence goes on from NZ_OZ409872.1 coordinate 3,453,929, forward strand.
CAACGTGATTAAATCTTTGAAAGGGAATTTCATTTTTTTCAAAAATAAGGCCACATAGATCCAGTATGAGTTGATCATCATCGATAACCCAAACTGTGCCTGGGTTCACAATTTTATAATTTTCTAAATCAACATGGGCTGTACGTTCCGAAGTTTCTAGATAAGTTAAATAAATATTAAAAGTGGTGCCTGTTCCGGGCTTACTTTTTACATGAATTCTACCTCCCTGAGCTTCGATTAATGATTTTACAATTGGTAATCCTAAACCTGTGCCCGTTTGGTTCAGTACATATTGTTCTGGCGATTCGATTTGTTCGAACTCATTGAAAATTCGCGAGATGTCTTTTTCTTCAAATCCAATTCCGGTATCTTTAATCGTGAAATGAAAATGCAAATTATCGAGTTGTTTTTTGCATGATATTCGGAGGCTAATTTCTCCCTTCAAGGTGAACTTTACAGCATTTCCCAATAGGTTAAAGAGGATCTGTTTGAGTCTGAAAGCATCGCCTTTTACAAAATCAACATCGCCTAAATCTAAATCTGTAATTAATTGGAGTGATTTTTTTTCTGCTAGAGGGCGAACCACCGAGGTCACCTCATCTACAATCTGTTTGGCGCTAAAAACCTGATTTTGGAAAGTAAACTCTCCGGAGATAATGCGGTTATAGTCAAGAACTTCGTTTACAATTTGCAGTAAGTGAATGGATGATTGATAGATGGCATCGATATCTTTTTTCTTTGGATGATCTTGCTCGGAAATAAGTTCGGCATAACCTAATATAGATTGCAAAGGCGTCCTAATTTCGTGGCTCATGTTTGATAGAAAGCGTTGCTTTGCCTTTCCGTGATATTCCGCTTCATCTTTTGCCAGTTCGAGTGCTCGCCTGTACCTGTTGCTTTTGGTAATGTCAGTCAAAATGAGATAAAGTAATATTACCGTAAGCAAAAAGAAAGCAATAATGATGGCCGTGATTTGTGTAATCCCGTCGTTAACTACTTCTTTTGCCTGAATTCCGTTTAAATCTATTTGAGCCACTGCCTGGCCTTCAACCTCCCTTAAAATTTGAAGCATTTGATTGGTTAAAGCGTTGCTGGCATTTGATAGCTCGGCTTCCCGCTTTAAAAACTTCTGACTTTTCTGACGTTGTTCTTGCTCAATATTTTTAAGCGAACCCGTCATACTTTTCATAATACTATCTTCCGCTTTGGCGTTTAATGTATCACGCCGAACTTTAAATTCTTCATTAATGATTTTATAAACATCTGATTTTTTTTTCCCGAAAAGTTTACTCAAAAAGCCCCTCGATTTTTCTTCTTCCTGCGGTGCAACTGTAGTGGTAGAAGTTGTAGTTTCGGTAGTTAAAACTGCGCTATCTGTTTGCATTGCCCGTGAGGCGACAAGCTCATTCAATTTTTTTACTTCGTTTGAGAAGGACTTGGTATTTACCAGCGTTTCGCGAACTTGTAGATAAGAAACAAACTGTTTATCGCGTTGCGCAAGTAAGTTTTTGATCGATTTTATCCTGGCTAGCTGGGCCGAATCATTGGCATAAAGTTTACGCAATGTGTCTAAACTCGACCTCAGTTTTCGAGATTCTCGTAAGAAATTATAGTTGCCTTGCTTGTTAAAAGCCTCATCCCGCTGAAGCTGATCAAGTCTGGCGATTTTATGCGATAGATCATTTACGATCCTCAGGCGATCATTCGGAGCCGAAATTTCTTCAACGGTATTCAGCATTCGCGTAAAAGCAAACTTGCTGATACCCCAAGCTAAAAGCAGTGCAAAACAGGCGAATAAAAACCCAATGATCACTTTACTTTTAATTGCCCTGAAGAAACGTTTCTGTATAACGGCTGCCATTATTTGAACTTTATCTTTTACTTTAACGAAAATTTTGGTTAAAAAACATCATAACTTATTAATACAAATAATATACCAAGGAAGTTTGATGTTGAACGGCAGATTTTAAATAATCTGTTTGCCCGATCTTTTATCCGCGACAATTTTTTTACTTTTATCCGAGGCCAAAAACAATGAACCGCATAGATCGTCTTTTCGGGATTTTAACTTTACTTCAGTCTAAGAAATATATTTCTGCAGATAAGATTTCTGAACGATTTGGAATTAGTGTGCGTACGGTTTATCGCGATGTTAAGGCATTACAGGAGCAGGGAATTCCGGTTGGTTTTGAACAGCCGAAGGGTTATTTTCTGGTTCAAGGTTACTTTTTACCTCCGGTTTCTTTTAACATGGATGAAGCCAATGCATTGCTTTTGGTAGAAAGCCTGGTTAATGGTTTTGCAGATAACTCCATCCGTACGCATTATTCTGCAGCGTTAACAAAGGTTAAAGCCGTTTTAAAATACAATCAGAAAGAGAAACTCGAAGCAATGAATGCGCATATCAAGCTTCAGGTGCCCGAGCGTATGAAATTTAATTATGAATATCTTTCGCTAATTCAAACAGCGATTTCTGAAAAACGAATGGTTGCTTTAGAATATAGCAATGCTAAAGAAGAAAAAAGCAAAAGGGAAGTAGAGCCGATCGGCTTGATTTTCTATGCCTTTAGCTGGCATTTAATTGCGTGGTGCCATGTTAGAAACCAATATCGCGATTTTAGTGTAACCCGAATTGTGAGTTTAAATATCCTCGATAAATCTTTTTGCAAAACCAACCACATGCCTTTAAACGATTACATGAGCATGCTGCCAGTTAATTATTAATCGTTTTTTATATCCATAAAAATTTAGCTATTTTAAGCCACTATTTGGTTACGCCTTACATGAGAGAAGCTTTATTTGTTAAACAAAATTCGGAAAAGTGGCAGCATTATGAAAGTGTGAGGCAGGCAAACCTTGATGAAGTTGCAAATCAGTTTATCGAAATTACCAACGATTTGGCTTATGCCAAAACCTTTTATCCGAACTCCAAAACTACAGCCTATTTAAATGGGTTAGCTTCTAAGCTTCATCAGGCAGTTTATAAAAACAAAAAAGAAAAATCGAACCGCTTTATTCATTTCTGGAAAACAGAACTTCCGGTTTTATTTTTTGAGCACCGTAAGCAAATCTATTACGCACTTATATTTTTTCTAATCTCATGCGCTATCGGAGCTTTATCGGCCAAATACGATGATACATTTGTGCGCCTGATTATGGGCGATGATTATGTAAACATGACCAATGAAAATATAGCAAAAGGAGATCCGTTCGGTGTTTATAAACAATCGAATGAATTTTTAATGTTTACTCAAATTGGGCTTAATAACATTTATGTAGCCTTATATACCTTCGTTTTAGGCATCATATTTTCCTTCGGATCAATCGTTTCGCTATTTAGAAACGGAGTGATGTTGGGGTCCTTCCAATATTTCTTTTTCAGTAAAGGCCTGGGCTTGCAATCTGTATTGGTGATCTGGATTCATGGCACTCTAGAAATTTCGGCTATTGTTTTAGCCGGTGCTGCTGGCCTGGTATTGGGCAACAGTTTTCTATTCCCGAAAACCTATACCCGTATGGAATCGGTAATTAGAGGCGCAAAAGATGGCTTGAAGATCGTGCTGGGCTTAGTTCCCATCTTTATAGTAGCAGCCTTTTTCGAAAGCTTTGTTACTCGCCACACCGAAATGCCGATCTATTTAAGTGTATTCATTTTAACAATGTCTGCCATATTTATCATTTGGTACGTCTTTATATATCCAGTAAAAATTATTAAGAAGCTTAGTTTGTAATGATAGCGAAAATTGAATTCAAAAAACGGAGAGATTTTGGGCAGGTGATAAATGATACATTCACATTTATGCGCCAAAATTTTAAGCCACTATTAAAAACTTATTTCACCTTTTGTGGATTGTTCGTTTTGGCAAGCATGTCATCAATGCTGGTTTATCAATATAAAATGGTAAACATGATTAATACAGTCGGTAGTGACAAAAGCACCGGAGGCTTTTCTTTTGGCAATATCTACGGTTTAGAATATTTCTTGTCGCTGCTTTTTTCATTGGCAACTTATGCGAGTATGACCGTGGCCATCTTATCCTACATCGCCCTATATGTTCAAAAAGGGAATCAAATTCCCACCATGGAAGAAGTTTGGGGGTACTTTAAATATTACTTTTTCCGAATCTTTGGTAGTTCTATCGTATTGATACTGATGGTGTTTATTGGATTTATTTTCTGCTTAATACCAGGTTTTTACTTGTTCCCTTTTGTAGCCATGATGTTTCCCATTATGGTGATTGAAAATGGAACTTTTGGCTATTCTTTTAGCAGGAGTTTTACAATGATTAAAGATAACTTTTGGGTAACTTTTGGAACATTAATCATCGTTTGGATAATCGTTTACTCATGTATGAGCATGGTAGTTTTACCCACTACATTATTCAATATGATAGGGATGTTTACCAGCAAAAACCCCCAAATGTCTTTGACTTTGAGTATGATCACAACCGTTTTGCAGTCGCTATGCCAGGTATTTACCATTATTCCTATTATTACCATTTCACTATCGTACTTTAGTTTGTTAGAGCAGAAAGAAAACACAGGGTTAATGGAGCGCATTACAAACTTTGGCAGCGCAAACAAAACAATCGATACGCGACCAGAAGAATACTAAAATGCCGAAGTCCTTTATCAAATATCTTCTTTCGTTTTTACTGTTTTTGTTCGCTGTAAATTGTGATGCACAAATTGTTGTAAAGCCGAAGCAGGCAAAACCTGTGATGCAATTAGATAGCAGCAAAATTACGCCTGCAAAATTTGATAAAGAGGCAATTAGCAATTACAAAGATCAAAAAGAGTTTCAGTACGATGAACTTCAAGTGAGGCAACTTTCCTTATGGGATAGATTCTGGATGTGGTTTTGGAATATGATTGGCCGATTATTTTCAGGTGCTGCAACAAATCCGCTATCGCGATATTTCTTTATTGGTTTAGGTGTGGCTGTAGTAGTATACGTTCTTATAAAAGCGATTGGTACCGAAAATATTTTCAGTAAAAAATCAAAAGAAACTATTTTGCCTTACGATGTAATTACCGAAAACATCCATGAGATTGATTTTGACCAGGAATTACAAAGATTAATAGGCGAAAGAAAATATCGATTAGCCGTACGCTTACTTTATTTAAAAGCCTTAAAAAAACTAAGTGATGCCGAAATTATTCAATGGCAACCCGATAAAACGAATTACAATTACCTGATGGAAATTAGTAAGCCCGAGTTAAAGGAAGATTTTAGCAGGCTTACCCTTCAGTTTGATTATATCTGGTATGGCGATTTCCCTATCGATGAAAATAAATTTGAGCCCATAAACCAATCATTTAACCAGTTCAACGGAAAAATTAAATGAGAAGTTATAAAATTTATTTCGGTATTGGCATTGTATTGATATTGCTGTATCTGGTAGCCCAATATAATAAACCCACACCCACAAACTGGGCACCAACCTATTTAGCTACAGATAAAATTCCTTATGGTACTTTCATCATTAGAGATCGAATTAAGGATATTATTCCAAAGGCAAAAATTCAAGAATCGAAACGGCCGGTTTACAATACCTTGAAGGATCAAAACTTTAATAATGCCAGCTACTTTTTGATCGCTCAAAAGATCGATGTTTCTAAAACTGATTTCGATCAAATGAAGAAGTTTATGCAAGCGGGAAATACCGTATTTATCGCCAGTTACGATTTTGGGAAGCTTGAAAAAGAATTGAAAATTGAAACTTCTACTACGATGTCGGCAGATCGGCCTTCGCTTAATTTTACCAATCCCAATTTAAAAACCGATGCCAACTATGGTTTCGAAAGAGGTATTGGAACACAGTATTTTAGTAAAATCGATTTCAAAAAAGGTATCGTATTGGGGATAAATAATAATAAGCAACCCAATTTTGTTAAATATAATTATGGCAAAGGTGCGCTTTTCTTAATTTCAGAACCTGGTTTTTATACCAACTTTAATATGTTGGATAAATACGGTGCAGAATATGCTGCGAAAACTCTAAGTTATATCCAAACAAGTGATCAAGTTATTTTTGATGATTACTTTTCGGCGCAAAAGAACGAAACAACGGACGTTTTGAGGGTGTTTTTTAAACATCCAGAACTTAAATGGGCTTACTATCTCACCATTTTTAGTTTGGTTATTTTTGTACTCTATGAAATTAAGCGTCGTCAGCGCATTATTCCCATTGCCGATCCTCTAAAAAATGCATCTGTTGAATATGCGCATGTGGTAGGCAGTGTATATTACCACGAACGAAATAACCTGGATATTGCCAAAAAGAAAATTAATTACTTTATGGAATATTTGCGAACCAGGTATTTTCTCAAAACCAATGAGATTGGGGCAGATTTTGCCACACTCTTAATGGAAAAAACAGGCATCAACGAGCCGTCGGCAAAAACACTAACCCGATATTTTATACAAATACCACAAATGAGCACTTTAAGTGATCAGGAACTTATTAGTCTAAATCAAAGCATAGAATTTTTTCATCAAAATACCCAAAGCCATGGAGCAGGAACAATTTAACCAACGTACAGATTTAAGCACTTTAACCGAAGCGGTAGCGCAAATTAGAAAGGTGCTTGGAAATATTATCGTCGGACAGAAGCAGGTTATCGATTTTTTAATTGTGGGCTTACTTGCCGATGGGCACATATTGATAGAAGGGGTTCCGGGGGTGGCCAAAACATTAAGTGCTAAATTATTGGCAAAATCAATCGATGCCCAATTTTCAAGAGTTCAGTTTACGCCAGATTTAATGCCTTCTGATGTTTTAGGAACTCCAATTTTTAATACCAAAACAGGTGATTTTGAGTTTAGAAAAGGTCCTATTTTTGGAAATATTATTTTAGTTGATGAAATTAACCGTGCTCCAGCAAAAACACAATCTGCCTTGTTTGAAGTAATGGAAGAACGCCAGGTAACCATTGATGGGCAAACTTACATCATGGACGAACCTTTTATGGTGTTGGCTACCCAAAATCCCATAGAGCAAGAAGGAACCTATCGTTTGCCAGAGGCGCAACTTGATCGGTTTTTGTTCAAAATAGAAGTGAAATATCCTTCGTTGGAAGAAGAAACCGCAATTTTAATGGCGCAACATTCTTTGGTAAATAAAACCTTGGCTAGCGATGTGAAGCCTGTTTTATCGGTTCAGCAAATACAGGCTGCGAGAGCAGTAATTAGAAGCCTTTTTGTGGAGCCAAAGCTTTTGGAATTCATTGCCAAGATTGTAAATGAAACCCGCAATAATCCGTCACTTTATTTGGGTGCCTCCCCAAGGGCATCATTAGCTATTGTGCATAGCGCAAAGGCCCTAGCTGCTATCAATAACCGCGATTTTGTAACTCCTGAAGATATCATTACCGTTGCTGTTCCTGTATTGGCGCATCGCATTTTGTTATCTCCTGAAAAGGAAATGGAAGGTTTAACTACGAGTGATATCGTGAATCAAATTATTAAAAAAATAGAAGTACCGAGGTAGGATGTAGTCCGAAGTCTTCAGTCAAGAGTCTAAGATCTAGAGTCAATAAATTAATCGTTTAGAAATTCATAACAATTGAAAAAATTCTTTCAGCAATATTATATCAATCTATTCCTTAATGATCGTTTGTTTGCGGCTTTAGGTTTGTGTGTAGTGCTCTTTTTGCTGAAATTTTTCTTCGCTTGGCTTGGCGATATCCCTGAAATTGTCACTGGCGTAGTACTTATATTATTTTTCGTTGATGTTTTTATTCTTTATAGAATTCAGCAGGGGATTGAAGCGCTGCGATTTACTTCGAAACGCCTAAGCAATGGCGACGAAAATCCCGTTCAAATTGAAATTAAAAATCGTTATGGATTTAGTGTCAATGCCAGAGTGATTGATGAAGTACCCTTTCAATTTCAGCTCCGTGATAAAGATTTCAGGCTCAATCTAAAGTCTGCAGAAAGAAAGTCTATACACTACAATTTACGGCCAACAAAGCGTGGCGAATATGAGTTTGGTTTTATCAGGACTTACATCAGCTCTCCATTAGGTTTGGTTAGTCGACGATATAATTTTGATGGAGCAAAGGTGCTACCCGTTTATCCTTCGTTTATTAATCTTGGTCAGTATGAACTGATGGCCGTTTCTCGCCATTTAACAGAGCTAGGCATTAAAAGAATCCGAAAAATCGGAAATAGTAGCGAATTTGATCAGATAAAAAACTATGTGGGCGGCGATGATATTAGAACCATCAATTGGAAAGCAACTGCTAGAAAAGGTGGCTTAATGGTAAATACCTATACTGATGAAAGGTCACAAAATATATATTGCATTATCGATAAATCGCGGGTAATGCGTATGCCTTTTGAAGGGTTGAGTTTGCTTGATTATGCCATTAACGCAACAGTTGCACTCTCGAAAGTAGCCATGCTTAAAGAAGATAAGGCAGGCTTGATTACGATTTCAGAGCAGATCGGGTCTATTGTTCCGGCCGATCGGAAATCTGCCCAGCTGGGCAACATTATGAATGTGCTCTACAAGGAAAAAACCCGCTATTTAGAAAGCAATTTAGAAGCCTTGTACAGTAGCGTACGTGTTGTGATCAAACAGCGAGGCTTATTGGTTTTCTTTACCAATTTTGAAAGCCTTTCTGCTTTGCAACGCCAACTGCCTTACCTCAAAAGAATATCGAAATATCATTTGTTAGTGGTTGTATTTTTTGAAAATACAGAGCTTAAATCGCTAAGTACCGAGCCTGCAAAAGATGTGGAAGGAATATACCATAAAACCATCGCAGAGAAGTTTATTTATGAGAAGAAATTGATGGTTAAAGAATTAAGTAAACATGGAATTTTATCTATTCTAACGCCGCCTCAAAAGCTTACCGTAAATGTAATTAATCGCTACTTGGCGTTGAAAGCACAACAGCGGATATAGTTCAAAGTCCTCAGTCGAGAGTCTTTAGTCCAGAGTTGATGTTTTCGAAAGACGACTCATGACTAAGGATTGCCGACTTCAGACTAAAAAACTTATTCTTCTTCTCTGAAATAAACTTTATAAAAATTCATCGATTTATCATCATCGTAACCTTTCTCAATCATGTCCTTGTTGCCATGAATGTAGATATGGAAATTTTTATCCAATTTTAAAACACTTTTGTAAGCACGAGCCTGCTTTTTTACTGCCGATTCTGCAATCTCAAAGTTGTCTGCAATCGGGCTTTCGTATTCTTCTTCGTAGTTTTTCTTGTAGTTTTTAAACGATTCTATTCCTTCAGCATTGCCTATTACTTCGTTCCCGAATTCTTCAATATCAAAAGTTTCCTTCTCTTTAAAATACTTCATCGAACGATTTAAGAGATCAATTTTATCTGCTTTGCTAATTTCATAGTCATCATCCAGTTTTTGAGTTACGAAGTTCTTGTAAACACCTAAAACGTTATTGGTTTGGTTGTAGCTATCATTTCTGATCTTCAATTTCAAAAATTCATCTTTCCAATAAACAGCAGATTCGTTGCTGCTTTTTGCCTGATCCAACACCACTACTTTGTAACCTTCACTTTTATCAGTATTAAAAATCAAGCAGCCTTTATCCAGTTTATTAATGCTAATGGCGTCCTGCTCATAGCTCATATTAAAGCCGTCATCTTTAGGAAAAACTTTCAAATAAGTGTCTTTGGTTTCCGATTTGAAAATTCCAAGCACATCCATTTGTTCACCTTCAATTTGTACTTTTTCAAAGTATCCCACGTACAATTCGCCTGATTTTATTTTCGGATGGTTGGCTACATCATATAGATACTTGGCCAATTGCTGCGAATCCTCATGAAAAAGCGCATTGTTTTCAAAAATCTCGTGTGCAAAATGATAAACCTCATTTAGATTTAGGTTATCATTCGGATGGTAAAAACGGTAGACTTCATTTACCTTTTCGAAAGGCTTCAAGAAATATTGCATTAACAAATTGCTCAAAGTTTCATCATCAATCTTTAATGGCGCATCAGATAATTTATAATATTCTTCTACCAGTTTATTGCCGGTATGGTGGATAGAAAGTTGCTTTAAGTTTGCCTCGAAAAATGAAATCATGGCGGCAAAAGTAAGGAAATAATTAGCGATGTATAGTTAAATGTATATATCTTTTGAAAAGGGGATGCTGGAATCAATAGGTTAAATTAGTCCTGTCCCAAAGGTACTCCTACGGAGCTTTCTGCTATAGCTCCGATTGAAAAACCGGAGGCTGCCGCGTCAATAAGGTTTAATTCACTTAGGCTGGTGCAACTATGAAAAACCATGCAAATTGTATAACTTAAATTATAAATTATTAAACATGAAAGCTGCAGTAATCATCATTTTGTTAATAGCTAGCTTAAGCACTTTTGCTCAAAAAGCATTCGAGTTTGAATATTACTATGGCAAAACCAAAAATTTTGAAATCAAATTATCATTGGCTAATGGCTACATTTTGGGTAGTGAGATTATCAAAACTGACATCAAAACAGAAAAGGTAGTAAAATATCTTCCAAATAAAATTCAAGGAGAAAACACGCAAAGTCTGGTATTTCTTCCAGACATAAATGATAAGACAATTAAAAGAAGAAAGCGAGATAATATCATCCTGTACAAGATGAAAGATGATTATGAAATGTTGCCCGATAAAATTATTGGGAATTACGGTATCGATCTTAAGACTTACAGTTTCAAACTTTATAAACTAAAAGCTACTCACTAACTTTTAGTTTGGTTAAAAAATCGACAATCTTTTTATCGGCGTAATTTGCAATTCCCTCATGCCTGAATGATAATCTTCCTTGTTTATCGAAAATTACAGTTGTGGGAAGAGCGCCAGAAAAAATTTGATCAGGAATAGTGCTTGTTACCTTAAATACTGGCATTTCATATTTTCTGTTCGTCATAAACTTTACCGATTTTTCCAAATCACCGTCAGCATCTGCAAAAATAAAAACTACATTTTTATCATCTTTAAATTGCTGGTATAGTTTATTTATAGAAGGCATTTCTGCTGTGCAAGGCGGGCACCAGGTTGCCCAAAAATTCAAGAAAATAACTTTACCCTTTAATTGGCCCAAATCAATAGCATTTCCTTTTGCATCCTGGAACTTAATTCCACTCAAATCCATCGCCGCTTTTGGAGATTCGGTGATAGAGGGAGAATAGAGTCCGATTCCCATTAATCCTCTAATCAGCAAAGCTTTCGCATCGGGCACAAAAACAATTACTAATATCAATGCAATGAAAAGTCCGTTGACGATATTTTTCTTGATAAATTTCATTTTTATTTAACTTTTTATTCTTCCCATAATTTATTCCTTCAATCCCAGTCTAAATTTTCTGGCGGTATCTTTTGCAATATCGTAACCCGCATCAGCGTGGCGAATAACGCCCATTGCAGGATCGTTATGCAAGACTCTTTTTAATCTCGCCTCGGCTTCAGGAGTTCCATCGGCTACGATAACCATACCTGCATGAATGGAATAACCAATGCCAACGCCACCACCATGATGCAGTGAAACCCAGCTTGCGCCACCAGCGGTATTAATCAAAGCATTTAGAACTGGCCAGTCTGCTACCGCATCAGAGCCATCCAGCATAGCTTCGGTTTCCCGGTTTGGCGAGGCCACAGATCCAGTATCTAAATGGTCGCGACCGATTACAATTGGCGCTTTAACTTTCCCTTCGGCTACCAGTTTGTTAAAAGCTAAGCCTGCCTTTTCCCGCTCACCCTGGCCCAGCCAGCAAATACGGGCGGGCAATCCTTGGAAAGCAATCCGCTCTTGTGCCATTTTAATCCAGCGATGTAAACTTTTATTTTCTGGAAATAATTCTAATATCAATTTATCGGTTTCGTAAATATCCTGCGGATCGCCGCTTAAAGCAGCCCACCTAAACGGGCCTTTACCTTCGCAGAAAAGTGGGCGGATGTATGCAGGAACAAAGCCTGGAAAATCGAAAGCATTTTCTACGCCAACTTCCAATGCTCTACCGCGTAAATTATTGCCGTAATCGAAAGTAATCGCACCACGTTTTTGCAATTCCAGCATCTGTTTAACATGTTTCGCCATGGTAGCATAAGATTGCCTTACATATTCATCAGGATCATTTTTTCTTAAATCAGTAGCTTCATTTACAGTTAATCCCTCCGGGAAATAACCAATTAGAGGATCGTGAGCCGATGTTTGATCAGTCAAGGTATCCGGAACAATATTTCTATCGATTAATCGCTGTAATAGTTCCACAGCATTACAAACCACGCCGATGGAAATCGCTTTATTTTCTTTTTTATAAACTAATGCTTTATCAATTGCGTCATCAATATTGTAACTGATTTCATCAATGTAACGGGTTTCTAAACGCTTTTTAATACGCCATTCTTCAACTTCGGCGGCTAAACAAACACCTTCATTCATGGTAATGGCCAAGGGTTGGGCGCCACCCATGCCACCTAAGCCAGCGGTAACATTTAATTTTCCTTTTAAACTGTTGCCAAAATGTTTTTTTGCCAAAGCAGAGTAGGTTTCATAAGTGCCTTGTACAATGCCTTGCGAGCCAATGTAAATCCACGAACCTGCAGTCATTTGGCCATACATCATCAAACCTTTATCTTCCAGTTCATCAAAATGCTTTTGTGTTGCCCATTTGGGTACGAGTTGAGAATTGGAAATTAGAACACGAGGTGCATCGGCATGAGTGGGTAAAATGGCCACAGGTTTTCCAGATTGGATTAGCAATGTCTCATCATTTTCCAAATCACGCAATGCTTTTATAATCAAGCTAAGCGATTCCTTATTTCTTGCTGCTTTCCCCCTTCCGCCGTAAACGATTAAGTCTTCTGGTCGCTCTGCAACATCAGGATCAAGATTATTTAAAAGCATGCGTAATGCTGCTTCCTGAATCCATCCCTTACAACTTAATTCGATTCCGTTTGGAGTTTGTTTTTGGCTTAAGTTTAAACCATCGGTTAGTTTCTGGCTCATAGATAAAAGCAATGTTACTTTCCAAAGATATAGAATTGAACAACATTTGCTACTTTTGGCAAATTGAAAAAGCACAAGCAAAGCGTTAGAAAGTATTTGTCGGCATTTATGCTGATTGTTTTTGCTATTGCCCTAACCCCTTGGAGTGTTTTACACCACCATCAGGAAATTCCTATTCCCAAAAAGGAAATTAATTGTCACCACGTTAGCCATGTTCAATCTCATGGCGATAACTGTTTGATTTGTAATGCCAGCTTTGAAAAGGATTACGTTCAAACACACCACATTTACAGAATATTTCTTTCGGCAAAATTGTTGAGTTCTACTCAGCCAATTTTGAAAAGCTCATATGTAGCACTGCTCCGCACCGATTTGCGTGGGCCTCCTTTTGCATAATCTTTCCAAAATTTTGAATCCATCAAATGGATTAATCAATTGTTTTTTCGTTAAATAAAGTAAGTTATGCGCTGTATCAGTGCTGATTTATCCTTTTTGACTCATTCTGTTTTATTATAAAAAAATATGAAAAGATTACAGCTTATAGGCTTAGTAATTCTATATACTTTGTTGGGCAATACGGCTTTTGCACTTGCTTTAAAAGATATTAAAGGTAAAGTTATTGATGCCAGTAACAACCAAACTCTACCTGGCGCAACCATTTACATTCCCGATTTAAAGGTTACTGCTATCACCAATAATGATGGTGAGTTTATGCTTAACAACCTGCCAAATAAGGGGAGTTATTTAGTGGAGGTACATTACATTGGTTACAAAACGGCAACGAAAATTGTCAATTTTGCCAATGCACCAATTTTAGAATTCGCTCTGCAACCTACTGCGATTGAAACAAAAGAAATTGTGATTACAGGTAGCATCATCAGCAGCACAAGCAAACGTAATAGTGCCTCATCGGCAGTGGTGGGCAAAGACCAGCTTTTGGCACCATCTACCAACCTCATTGATGCATTAACAAGAGTGCCTGGAGTTTCGCAAATTACTACCGGGCCGTCGATTTCAAAGCCTGTGATTCGTGGTTTAGGTTATAACCGTATTGTAACTTTAGATGATGGAATAAAGCAGCAAGGACAACAATGGGGAGATGAGCACGGTATTGAAATTGATCAGTTTAAATCCGACAGAATTGAAATCCTGCGGGGTGCGGCTTCGCTAATGTATGGGTCTGATGCATTAGGCGGCGTGATTAATATTTTAGAGCCAAGTACAGCTCCAGAAGGACAAATCAATGGCGAATTTATTACCAATTATTCTACCAACAACGGTTTAACAGCCAACTCATTAATGCTTAATGGTAATGAAAATGGTTTCGTTTGGAGGGCCCGGGGAACTTACAAAAATGCCTATTCATTTAAAACACCTACCGGATATTTCCCTAATTCTGGCTTTAATGAGACGGATTTAAGCGGGATGATTGGATTGAACAAAAGCTGGGGCTATACGCACTTAAACGTTTCGAGTTTCCGCAATAACATTGGCTTTTACGAGCCTGCGCTAGATGATAACGGAAACTTTGTTAAAGAAAATGGCGAAGCTTTCATTAATTCCGATTTCAAAAACCGCGAATTAGATTATCCCCGTCAGGATATTCGTCACTTTAAAATTGCTTTAAACAATAACTTTATTCTTGGAAATGGCAATTTGAAAGCTGATTTTGGTTATCAACAGAATCAACGAAGAGAGTTGGAAGATGGTCCGGAACCTGCATTGTTTTTTGATTTGAAAACGTTTACCGGCGATTTGAAATATTATTTACATGAAACCAACGGATGGCAACCAGTTTTTGGCCTAAGCGCAGATGCTGGCCGGAGCTTGAATAAAGCTGATGATGAGTTTTTAATTCCAGATTACAACACTTACGGAATAGGTGTTTTCGCATTTGCGAAGAAGAATTGGGAGAACAACACTTTCAGCATTGGTGCCCGTTACGATTTTCGTAAAAATAATGGTAAGCAGTTGTTTAAAGATGGCGAAGAAATTTTTGCCCCATTCCAAAACAAATTCTCTAATGTAAGTGGTGCGTTAGGCTTCACCCATCAATTTAACGAGGAATGGAATTTTAAAGCAAACGCAGGTTCAGCATTTCGTGCTCCAAACCCTGCAGAATTAGCCTCGAATGGTGTGCATGAAGGAACTTTCAGGTATGAAATTGGTAACTCAGCTTTAAGTCCGGAACGCAGTTACCAGGTAGATGCCGCTTTGGAATATGAAGGGAAAATTGTGAGTGCAAGTGCTAGCGTTTACAATAATTATGTGCATAATTTTATTTATGCATCGAACAATGGCGAGATCATCAATGCTGAAGGTGATGATTATCCAGTGTATCGCTATGGCCAGGTGAATGCAAACCTTTATGGTGCAGAGGCAACTTTAACCATTCACCCGGTTCCTTTTATTCATTTTGAAAATACTTTTGGTTATGTGCATGCCCAGAATACTTCATTAAGTAAGCCATTGGCATTTATTCCTGCCGGAACGTTACGTAACGAATTGCGTTTCGAGCCTAAAATAAAAGGTACTAATGATGCTTATTTATCAGTAGGAATTAATTCGGCCTTCAAGCAAACTCGTGTTGATGATGTTTTCGAAACTCCAACTAGTGGATACACTTTACTAAATGCCGGTTTAGGTGCTACCTTCAATTTAGGGAAACAACCAGTTAAATTATCTGTGTCGGCCAATAATATTTTAAACCAGAAATATTATGATGCTTTAAGTAGATACAAACCCGGACGCTTAGATTACCAAAATCCAAACTTCGGAATTTATAATGTGGGTAGAAATGTCACCTTCGGGCTATATGTCCCTTTTAGTTTGGTGAAATAATTTTAACTTCATTTTGATTAAACTAGCCCCAGACTCACAAATTATTTGTGAAGCTGCGGCTAGTTTTTTTTATTCCGTGGTCTGTGTCCGCACAGACCACTTTATTATTTAAATTGGTGAAATATCACCGATTAAGTTATAAGCCGTGATTTGACTTTTTAATATCAAAGATTTCTCGCCTGCGCTCGAAATGATGGCTTCGCCTTTACTTTTTAACCGGTTCTCTTTTAGCCCTTACATATTGATTTGGCCATTCCGTATCATCACCTAGAGCCTGTGCCGCATGGGTTGGGAAATAAGCATCGCGAAGTGATTCGCGGGCGATAAAAATTAAATCAGCTTTATCTTCCTGAAGAATATCTTCAGCCTGTTGTGCGTCGACAATAATACCAACTGCACCGGTATAAATCCCAATTTCATTTCTGATTTTATCAGCAAAAGGAACCTGATAATTTGGCCCTGCAGGTATAAAAGCATCAGGTACATTTCCTCCAGATGAGGTATCAATTAAATCAACTCCTCTATCTTTTAAAACTGCCGACAATTGAAGCGAGTCATGCTCATTCCAACCATTTTCGGTCCAGTCTGTTGCAGAAATACGCACAAAAATTGGTAGGTTTTCTGGCCAAACTGATTGCACAGCTTCTACTACGTCGATCACCAGGCGAATGCGGTTTTCAAAACTTCCCCCATAAACATCGGTGCGGTTATTGCTCAGCGGACTAAAAAATTGATGTAACAAATAGCCGTGTGCTGCATGGATTTCCACCACTTTATACCCGGCTTCTAAAGCTCGTTTTGCAGCAGCTCTGAAAGCAAAAACGATATCCTGAATTTCAGAAATACTCAATTCATGTGGTATAACTTGTCCATTTTTGAATGGAAGTGGAGATGGCCCAACTGGTAACCAACTGTTTTCACCTTCGGCAATTTGTTCTCCGCCATTCCAAGGCAATTCGCAACTTGCTTTTCTGCCTGCATGTGCCAGCTGGATACCAGCAATTGCTCCGTTTGCATGGATAAATGAAACAATTTGCTTCAGTTTTTCAAGATGTTCATCCTTCCAGATACCTAAATCGGCATGGGTAATTCTGCCTTCTGGAAGCACAGCAGTTGCTTCCTGGATAATTAAAGCCGCACCACCAACAGCACGGCTCCCTAAATGTACCAAATGCCAATCGTTGGCAAAGCCATCCACAGCAGAGTACTGGCACATTGGCGATATTACAATTCTATTTTTTAAGGTTACATCCTTTAAGGTGAAAGGAGAGAATAATTTTGACATGATTATTTATATTTTACCGCACGCAAATTAACGTATTTTGACTACATTTTGCGTGTGGGTTTTATGTTTAAAAACCTGCGTTTTGCAGTTCGTTATTGATGAATTGAATTTCTTCGGTACTCAGTTTTACATTGATAGCCTCCGCATTTTGAACAGATTGTTTCTCATTTCTAGCACCAGCCAGGGCAATCGTAATCCCAGGTCTTTCGATTGTCCAACGTAAAACCAGTTGAGACAAGGTTGCGTTTTTTTCATCAGCCAAAGGCTTAATTTTTGCCAAAAATGCATTTGTTTTTTGAATACTTTCTGGAGTGAAGAATTTGTTTCCCTTGCGATGATCACCTTCTTCAAATTGATAATCAGAAGTCATTTTGCCGGTGAGCAAACCTCTCTCCATCGGGCTATAAGCCAAAATAGATTTGTTTTTTTCTATACAATAAGGAACCGTTTCTACTTCAACGCCACGGTTTACCATACTAAAAGGAATTTGATTGGAAATAATTTCCAACGTTTGATCTGCCTCTTTCAACTGTGCCACATTGTAATTACAAACACCAGCATAACGCACTTTTCCCTGTTCAATTAATCGGGTAACGGCTTCAAAAGTTTCGCTGATAGGAGTAGTTTCATCGGCCCAATGGATTTGGTATAGATCGATGTAATCGGTTCCCAGCCTTTTCAAAGATTGTTCACACTCATAAATTACACTTTCTTTTCCGGCATACTTATAAATGTCGATATTTTTGCCATCGTTATCTTTTGATTGCATGGCTAACTTGCCTTTTTCCAAGTCCCAGCGCATGCCAAACTTGGTAACCAGTTGAATTTTATCTCTTGAGATTTCTTTCACTGCTTCGCCCACAATCTCTTCACTTTCGCCCTGTCCGTAAATGGGTGCGGTATCTATTGAGGTTACACCCAAATCGTAACCCGCTTTTATTGCTCTAATAGCATCATTTCTATCGGTACTTCCCCACATCCATCCACCAGCTGCCCAGGCACCAAATGTAATGGCAGAAAGTTCTAAGTCTGAATTTCCTATTTTTCTGTATTCCATAATTATTTTTTTATGATTTTATCTACTGCGTAAGTATTGTATGGTAAATGTGCCAGTAACACCGCCACAAATGCAACATGTATCAATTGGGAGGGTAAGGCTTCCCAGTTTTCGATCAGAGTAGTGCCGAAAATAAGCGTTAGTGAAATTAAGCCTGCAAGTAATAATCCTTGTCGGGTAAACAAGCCCAAAATAATTAATACGCCTGCAATAAATTCGGCAATGGGTAAAATGTAGCTGAAAGGAACCACCAAAGCATTGGGCAAAAATGATTTCGAAAATTGACCAACCATCCAATTGCTAAAACCTGTAAGCTTTGGTAGCCGAACCAACCCGTGACCGAAAAAACTTAAGCCAATTGCTAAACGACTAAGTAGGTATGCCCAATTTTTATCCATTTTTTAATGCTTTCTCACAAACATACAATCCAACTGTTAAGGAAGTTTTAATGCAACGGATATTAAACTTAGTTTTTACAAAGGGGTTATAAAAAAAAATATCTACCCAAAAATTTGGAATCTAAATAATAAGCTATACATTAGTGTATTATTTAACTAATACAGTATTATGATTCAAATTGATAGTCTTAATTTTAGTTATAGCAAGCATAAGCCGTTGTTTAAGAATTTAAGTTTGCAGCTAACGGCGGGCCATATTTATGGTTTGCTTGGTAAAAACGGGGCAGGCAAATCTACTTTGCTTAAAAATTTGGCAGGTCTGGTTTATGCCCAAAGTGGTACACTAAATGTTTTGGGTTACAATCCTAAAGATAGACAGCCAGCACTTTTAGAGCAGATTTGTTTCATTCCAGAAGAATTTTATCTCCCCGCCGTAAAAATCGATGCTTATATCAAAGCCAATTCGCCGTTTTACAAAAACTTCGATCATTCTTACTTCGATGATTTGCTTAAAGAATTCGATATTCCAGTTTCGCAAAAGCTAATTGATATGAGTTATGGACAGAAAAAGAAAGTAATTATAGCTTTCGGTTTGGCTACGCAGGCCAAACTGGTTATTATGGATGAGCCGACAAATGGATTAGATATCCCATCGAAAGCACAATTCAGAAAAATTATGGCTTCAGCTTTAACCGACGATCGTTGCATTATTATTTCGACCCACCAGGTTAGGGATTTAGATAACCTGATTGACACGGTAATCATGTTAGATGAAAATGATATTGCTTTAAAAGCATCTGTAGACGAAATTACCGAGAAGCTAACCTTCAAAAAGGTTAAGGAAATAGATGCAAGTATAATTTATGCTGAGCAATCGTTATCTGGCTACAATGCCGTTATGCCAAATTATCATCAGGAAGATAGCAAATTAGATATCGAGCTACTATTCAATGCTATTCTCGCCGAAAAAATCAAATTTAAACCTTTATTTAATTAAGCCATGAACAATACATTTAATATTAATCGATTTGGCTTATTGCTTAAAAGACAGTGGCTGGATTTTGGAAAAATCTATCTTATTAGCCTGGTAGTAGTGGTTGGCGCTATTGTTGGTTTTTATCTTTATTACATTCCATCGCCAAGCAAATATAATAATTTCGACTACGATGGGAATTTAGACATGCGTTTTAGATACGGGATTTATTTAATGCTCGGTTTCCTTTTCATTAGTATTGTAGCAAGTAGTTACTTCTCTATTTTGGGTCAAAAATCCAGAGCTATATTAGAGTTAATGACGCCAGCATCAACTTTCGAAAAGTTTTTGAGTGGCGTTTTCTACACTACTTTAATCAGTTTTGCGAGTTACATTATCATTTTTTATTTGATCGATATATCCTTCGTGAAGTACTTAAATATGCATTTGAGCGAATTCAAAAGTTTAAACAATAAAGGAGCGTCGGTTGCAGCGGTAGATAGTATTTTTTCGCAAGTTTTTAATGATGCAAAATATCGGGAATACTGCATGGCTTTTTTTGGTTTCCCATTTCTGATTACTAGCATATTTTTATTGGGTTCCGCTTATTTTACGAGTTTCCATTATATCAAAACCGCGGTATCAGTAATGCTGTTCCTGGCAGCTGGTTTGTACCTCATTTATAAAGCCGCTGATGTTTTAACCACAGGTAAGTCTAAGATAACGATAGGTGGTGACAAGGAAAATATATTGCTTAGCCTTTGCTTAATTACGTTAGTGCTTACTTTAATTTTTTGGCTGATTACCTACGTTCGTTTAAAAGAGAAAGAGGTTTAATTTTAATAGGTATAGATATGGAATTTAGAGATAATAAGGCGATATACCTTCAAATAGCAGATTATGTTTGTGAACATATTTTGCTAGGGAAATGGAAAGCCGAAGAAAAAGTACCTTCAGTAAGAGAGCTTGCAGTAGCAATGGAAGTAAACCCAAATACCGTGATGCGTACCTATGAGTTGCTTCAAAATAAAAACATCATCAATAATAAAAGAGGTATTGGCTTTTTTGTTGATGAAGGTGCAATCGATCAGGTTAAAAATTATCGTAAAGTACAGTTTATAGATGATGAATTACCGGTGGTATTCAGGAACATCTATTTATTAAATATTGGCTTTGATGAATTGAAAGCTAAATATGAAACATTTGTTGAGCAAAATTTTAACGATTAGAACATGAAAACAAGTAATAAATTATTAATAGCGCTAGCATTGTTGCTCATTATTGTACCAATTTTGGTTATTGCTATCAATGTGAAGTTCAACTATTTGCCAGAAGATAAAATAATTAAGAATAGTGAAAGTTTAGATAAGTTTGATGCTGTTACTCCTTATTTTAAACTTCGAAAACTGGATAAAACATTCGAAAAAGTAAATGTAACTGCTTCGGAAAGTACAATCTTAAATATTACGCTTGTCGAAAATCCAGAAAGTGGCATGAAGATTTCTGAAAATGAAAGCGAGAACTTGATAGCTGTTGTGGATGCAAATGGTGTACTCCAAATTTCAAGCAAAGCTTTAGGAGATAAAAAGATGGATTTTTTGAGCCTGGTTATTTTTGCTCCAGTAATTAAACAACTGTCAGTAACCAAAGCTTTACAGCTAGAAATCAACGCAAAAACTAAACAGCTTGAGTTGAATGTGAATAATCTTCAGAGTATGTTGTTCCATCCCAACACAAAAATTGGAAGGCTAAATGTAAGTGGCAATCATGTCCTAAATTTTTCGCAAAGTAATAATTACGTCGATGATCTCAATCTGAATTTAGATAATAGTGAGTTTAGGGCTAGCGGAACATCATACAAAGTTTTAACCATTGCAATCAAAGGAAATTCTCATATTGCTATTGAGGGTGATAAATCGAACCGAAATAAGTATAAAATTGATAGCCTCTCCATTACTACTCAAGGTAAATCGAGCGTGGTTTTAACCGACATGCTTGTTAACAAAGCACATGGAAATTTTTCAGATTCGACTGCGATAAATGCCTCTGCTAAAAACCTAAAACTATTGATGAAAAATTAAATCACTAAAAATATTTTCTTGTCTATCGGTTGGTGTCATCACCAACCGAAATCTAATTCTCATTCAAAAATTGAACTGTATTCCTGATATCATCAGACAGAATCCGGTCGGCATTATTAAAGCTAACCACTTTCCTGTACGCTGAAACCATATGTTCTATCGCCTTTGATGATTTTAAAGGCTTACGTAAATCCAACGCCTGGGCGGCTGTAAGTAATTCAATAGCCAGAATATTTTCAAGGTTTTTTACCACCCGATAACATTTTGTAGCACCATTTGCGCCCATGCTTACGTGGTCTTCCTGACCATTGCTGCTCACAATACTATCTACCGAAGAAGGCGTGCAAAGTTGTTTATTTTCGCTTGCAATGGATGCTGCGGTATATTGGGCAATCATTAAACCAGAGTTTAATCCAGCATCTTCAATCAAAAAGGGAGGCAAATTCCGCTGACCAGAAATAAGTTGAAAAACCCGTCTTTCAGAAATGGAACCCAATTCGGCTAGGGCAATACAAAGGAAATCCAAACTCAAAGCTAATGGCTGGCCATGGAAATTCCCCGCCGATATAATTCGATCTTCGTCTGGAAAAACATTTGGATTATCGGTTACCGAATTAATTTCCGTTTCAAAAACTGCCTTTACATAAGCAATTGCATCTTTGCTGGCGCCATGAACCTGTGGTACACAGCGAAAAGAGTAAGGGTCTTGCGTTTGTTTTCCCTCGCTTGCGATAAGCTCACTCCCATTTAACAAATCTTTGATTTTCTTTGCGGTTTCCTGTTGCCCTTTATGAGGTCTAATATCATGACTTAAATGATCAAAAGGCTCTATCCGGCAATCAAAGGCATCTATCGAAATGGCTGCAATTGTATCTGCCCAATTGCTTAAGCGTTCAGTTTTCAATAAAATATGAATACCATAGGCGCTCATAAACTGAGTTCCATTAATCAATGCCAACCCTTCTTTTGGTTTCAGCGATAAGGGCCGCCAGTCCAGTTGTTGATAAAGATCATTCGTTTTTAGCTTTTTACCTTTATGGTAAACTTCGCCTTCACCAATTAAAGGCAAAGCCAGATGGGCCAAAGGAGCTAAATCTCCTGATGCACCCAAAGAACCCTGAGTGTAAACCACTGGAAGAATATCATGATTGTAAAAATCGACTAAACGTTGTACAGTAGATAAGGCAATGGCTGAATAACCATAGCTTAGAGATTGAATTTTTAAAAGCAACATTAACTTTACAATCTCAGCAGGTACTTCATTTCCTGTGCCACAAGCGTGAGAAAGCAATAAGTTGTACTGCAATTTGGTAAGGTTTTCTTCCTCAACTTTAACATTTTGCAAATAGCCAAACCCTGTGTTAATGCCATAAATTGGCTCTTGATGCTGCTTTAATTTGTCGTCAAGGTAGTTTCTGCACTTATCAATACGAGAAATTGCATCATCACTCAAGGCAATCGACATTTTTTCTGAAGTGATATTTCTTAAAACATCCAGACTTAACGGCCTCTCACTTATTTGAAAAACAGGCATGGTTTTTAATTTATTTGGTTGGTCAAAAGTATAAATAAGTATTAAATTAGGCGGATCCGCTTTTGATAATCGCCATAAATAATTATGAACATGAAGAAGTTTCTCCTTTTATTTGCCCTTTCACTTTCCACTATCACGTATTCGCAAGCACAAAAAATTGATACGCTGTCCATCACTTTAGAGAATGTAAAATATCCATACGCGGTTAAATTTTTGCCTATATCAATTGAGGGTCAGGATGTGAAGATGGCGTATATGGACATAGCGCCTACCAAGATGGCAAACGGTAAAACCGTGATGTTATTTCATGGAAAAAACTTTGGTGGTTACTATTGGGGCAATGTAATCAAAGCTTTAACTGATATTGGTTATCGGGTTATTGTTCCAGATCAGATTGGTTTCGGCAAATCATCAAAACCATTTATTCATTATAGTTTCCATCAAATGGCCGCGTGGAATAAAAAATTGTTGGATACTCTTGGCGTTCAGAAAACAGTGGTATTGGGGCACAGTATGGGTGGCATGTTGGCTACGCGTTTTGCATTGCTTTATCCAGATAGAACCGAAAAATTATTGCTCGAAAACCCAATTGGATTAGAGGATTATAAAACCTTTGTGCCTTATGTAAACACAGCTCAGCAATATCAAACAGAACTAAAAACCACCGCAGAAAGCGTTCGAAAATATTATCAGAGTTCTTATTTTACTTATTGGAAACCTGAATATGAGTATTTGGTTAATGTTGCCGGGGGAGTTACTTTCAGCGCCGACTATCCGCGCTGGGCACAGGTTGCAGCCATGACTTTCACTATGATTTACGAGCAGCCAGTAGTGTATGAGTTTCAAAATTTAAAAGTGCCAACTGTTTTATTTATTGGCAAGGAAGATAAAACGATCGTAGGTAAAGGGCTTTTAACTCCTGATCAACAGGTTTTGCATGGTCAGTACAAATTTTTAGGAAAGCAAACGGCGGCCAAGATTCCTGGAGCAAAACTGATAGAATTTGAAGCTTGCGGACATATTCCGCACATTGAAATACCTACTGAATTTTTAGTGGCTTTAACTGGAAGTTTATAGATGTGAAGTGATTAACGAATAACTTTAGCGAAGATCTTACGGGTTTGATATAGCATTTTTCTGCATTTCTTTACCTGTCATTTTATTGATTCCCTGAAGCTCAAAATTGATTTTTTGCCCCATTGCAGACATTGTACCAGCTAATTCTATTCGTAAATGGCTCTTCAGGATTAGGCCGGTTTCCATATCCAGTTCCACATCGCCATTATTTGTGCCGGTCAAATCAGTTTGCATTTTGTTCCCCATCGTTTCAAAATCACCTTTTGAGGTTAAACTGCCAGATATATTCAGATAAGCGACTCCATTTTTAACCTCTTTCAAAGTGTATTTTGTGATGGTTTCAATAGGCATGGTCATTTGCATTTTGGTGTCAACCGTCCAGCTTTCACCAATTTTTACAGGCTTTTCTGGATAAATTTTTAAGGATGATTCCATGGTTTGTTTCATGCCTTCCGAATTGAACTGTTTGGCCAATGAGGTTTTTAAACTGCGAATCACCGATGAATCTTTTGACATTCTGAAAGTCATGTTGTTTAACATTGCATCGATTCCCGTCAGTGATTTTATACTGCCATCTGGCGCAATTTCCATCCTGAAAGATGCGCCTTTAATTCCTCTGAAGGGATTGATTTTTGTCGTATCTGGATCGTTCGAATCCATCATCATCGTATTTCCCATTCCCGATGATTTCATAAAGATGCGACTGTATACCACGTCAATATCCTTACTCATATTATCTCCATTGCGGATATCGAAAATATAATCGGTGCCGATATTTTGATTGAGATTTATTTTTCGCCCTGAAATTTCCTGATTAATGATCTGATCAGAAACCATTGAAAAGGTATACTTTTTACCTATCGGAAAATTTTGTTTCAGTACGTAGGTCTTTTGTGCGAATGCACTTAAAGTCAGGTAGAAAAGTATGGAAAATATTTTGAAAAACTTCATTGGTTACTTGATTTGTTTCTGCTAGATGCGAGGGTTGATAACTAGTTAGCAGGTTGTTGTGCAAATATTCTGCTCAATTGCTGGTATAAATCTGGGTGCTTTTCTTTCAACAAGTAAGGCTTTTCGAAAAAATATTCTGATACCACAGCGAAAAATTCTGCTTCATTTGTAATGGCATAAGGATTAATATCCGATTTATTATCTTCAATTCGTGCCATTTCCTCGTGCATCATTTTTATCCACGGCAAGGTATACTCATGCGAAATTAAATTTTCGGGTACACCATCTGTTGCACCATCTGATTTATCTAAAAGGTGCACAAACTCATGAATTGCCGTATTTTCTTTACCAGCACTTTTCGAGAAACCTTGTCGCAGTGCCGACCTAGATAAAATCATTTGACCATTCATATAACCACTGCCAACCATGCCCATTATTTGCCGTTCTCCCCCTTCAAACTGGAAATCTTTGTCAAACGTATCAGGATATAACAATACCGTACTTAAGTTTTTATACTGCCAGTCTGCAAAGCCGAAAATGGGGATAACTGCACTCGATGCAATTAAAAGCTCATCTAGAGTGGTCATTTCCAAGCCAACCGGTTCAATTTTAACCGCGGCAAAAAATTCGGCTATCTTCTGCTCAAATCTCAGCTTATCTGTCGAATCCAGTTGATGATAGTAACCCACATAATCGTCTAGTATTTTTTTATCCGTATCAGTGAGGGGATCAATTTTAAGTTTCTTTTTTTTAAGAATCAAGTAAATGGCAATTAAAAATATAGGGATGAGGTAGGCAAATGGCAATGAATTCATATTTATTAATCGGCGATAATTTAGTGAATATTTGTGTGGTGATTATTATACTAACTTTCTAAAATCTCGAGCTGAGTTAATACATCCTCTCTGGTAACAGGATAATCTTCCTGGTTTGTTAAAGCAAGATATGCAGCTTCAAAAAGAGGTAAATAACTTCCTAATTCTGATGGGATAATTTCTTCTGTTTTTTTTCCATCAGCGTCAATTGTAGTTAATAATCCTTCTTTTCCCGCTAATTCGATGCCGTAACCTTTATCGGTGAGTTTCATTCCAGCCAAAAGCTGCTCTTCCTGGATGTCGGCTCGTTGCTTTATAAAGCTACCATTTACGCCATGTAAAACGAAAGCCGCCTGCGGATCTACAACCAACATACTCGAAGTAACAAATACAAAAACGCTGTTGGGATAGCTAAGTTGAATGCTGAAATAATCATCAACTGCTGTGCCCACTCTATTTTTACCTAATATTTTATGGTAGCTAATTGGCTTTCCAAATAAGCTAATCACCTGATCTAAAAGATGTGGACCAAGGTCGTAAATTAAGCCGCTTGCTTCTACCGCCTGTTCTTTAAAGGCTTTTGGCCCAATCACATTTCTATAGCGATCGTAACGAAGATGCATTTCGTTTAATTTGCCAAGTTTACCACTCGCTAACACTTTTTTTACCGAGGTGAAATCGCTATCCCATCGGCGGTTTTGATAAAAAATGATTTGTTTACCAACTTCATCTGCCAATTGAAATAACTCCTTAGCTTGTGCAGATGTAGCTGTAAATGGCTTTTCCACTAAAATGTGTTTTCCTTTTAGAAGTGCTGCTTTAGCATGTTCATAGTGAAGGTTATTTGGTGTGTTTACCACAACCAATTCAATCTCTTCATCGTTCAATAACTCCTCAACACTGTTGTAACTTATAATATTTGGATAATCGTTTATTGCATTTTTTTTGCTTCGCTCTACAATCGCTTTTAAATTAAATCCGTGGTGAGCATTTAAAAATGGCGCATGAAATACCTTGCCCGACATGCCATAGGCCAATAAACCTGCAGAAATTATTTTATTAGAATCTGTTTTCATAGGTTATAAATGTAATTAAAATAAGTTTTTATGCGGTATTTGTAGCAGTTAGAATTAAAGTTTTACTTTTCATCATCAAAGTTTCACTTTCAGCTTGATTCTTTTAAATCTATCTTTGCAGCTATGAAACCATCGGAGATTAATGCCAAATGGAAAGTTTTACAAGAGCGGATTGCACAGGAATTTGATTCAGATTTTCCTGATTTAAAAGTGATGCTTTTCTTAATAGGCGTGCAGGAGTTAGGAAAAGGTCCAAAGAAGTATAGCAAGCGTCAAAAAGAAGAATTGATGCATATTGCTACTTGCCGCCTTTTAAGTGAGATGGATTTTTATGAATTGGAAGGCGTTGACCAAGACGGTTGGCCGCATTGGAAGTTGATAAAAGCCATTCCACCTTATACGATGTTGGAGCAAGAAATGCTCATGAAATCATTGGTGATTGGTTATTTTGATGATATATATTCTTAAACACTTTCAAGAAGGAAATCGCCACTTATCCCTAATTTGCTATGCAATGCTTTTAAAAATGGAACATCAGGCTCACGTTTTCCATTCAATATTTGAGAAAGCTTTGGCGCCCCCAAGCCTAACATCTCGGCTAGTTTAACTTGGTTAATATTTAATTCGTTGATTTTATGCTGCACAACAGCATTTATGGTTAATGGTAAAGGCATTATTTTCAAAACATTATCCTCAAACTGCTCTGCTAACAGACTAAGGTTTTCTAATTCTGTACTTTCTACTGTAGAAAGTGAATGAAATCCACCGTTTGTGGTTGCTTTAGAAATTAATTTTTCTATCAGTTCCATTACTGAATTATATTGTGCCTGATTTCTAATCTTATCTAACATGTTGTTTAATTTAAATTAATGAACAATCAATTTTATCATATTCTGTATGGGTGCCTACAAAACGAATGTAAACGGTACGTATATCAAAAAATATCATCGCAACAATTCTGAAATCATTACCTTTTATATTAAATACATACCTATCATTACCTACATAATCTACGCTATTGAAGTCATTTTTAAGATCTGCAAATTTATTCCAATCAGCGTTTTTCGCCACTTAATACCAATTGTTTAATGCTGATACAGATGATGGATACTTTTCGGCAAATAACAAAAGCGTTTTCTTAATAAGTATTACCATATTGCAAATATAAGCAAATTTCATAAAATAAAATAAATTTCGTATTCTGAAATTATCGAAGCTTAACTAAAAACAAAAAACCCCGATGTTTTAGCATCAGGGTTGGATATATAATGACCTCATAGGTAGAGGGAATATGCAAATATTATCCTTGAGATTTTGCTGTGTTTTTCAATGCATCATTTGCAACAATTACAATCTCAACACGACGGTTAGCTGCACGACCAGCATCAGTATCGTTATCTGCAATTGGTTCTGCAAAACCTTTACCAATGGTTACTAATCTAGAAGCCGGAACACCTTGAGAAACTGCATAAGCTTTAACTGCTGCTGCTCTTCTTTCTGATAAACCCATGTTATATTGTTCTGTACCACGGCTATCAGTATGGCCAATTACTTTAATATCAGTATCAGGATATTGATTTAAAGAAGCTGCTAAACTTTGAACATTTGTTTTTGCTGCATCTTTCAAAGCTGTTTTATCAAAATCAAATAAAATACCGCTGTCAAACTTTACAATAATACCTTCACCTTCGCGAATTACTTCAGCATTTGGAATTGCTTTTTGAATCTCAGCAGCCTGTCTGTCCATCCTGCGACCAATAAAAGCCCCAGCTGTACCACCAATAGCACCACCGATTAACGCACCAACAGCTGTATTACCAGCTTTTTTGCCAATTAACGCACCTACTACACCACCTGCAGCAGCACCTATACCAGCACCTTTTTGTGTTTTAGTTAAACTATCACAACTTTGGAATGCCATCGAACCCACTGCTAACCCTATACTTAATGTTGCTATTTTTACTTTTGAAATACTCATAATAATCTAGATTTATAATTCTACAACTCGTATTCAAACACGATGCCAAAAAATAACCCAATCTTATTTTAATTGAATTTTAATGTTTTAGCACCTGTTAAAATATTATCATGTATAAAAAAAGAGCTATGTTTAATCATAGCCCTTCTTATCTGTATCATTCTTAGTACAAAATCTAAGCGGAGAAGTAACTCTCCAATTCTTTTAGGGTGTTTTCATCTGTTTTAAAATCTTTGATTACTTTGCCTTTTTCTACCAAAATGATTCTACTGCAAACATCTGTAACATGGTTTAAATCATGACTAGAAATAAAGGTAGTCATGTTGCCAGGGTAAGTTTTCAAAAGCTGTTTCAACCTGATCTGAGTAGTCGGATCGAGGTTAGCGAAAGGTTCATCCAATATCAGGAGTTCAGGTTTCTGCATCAATGCCGCTGCTATACCTACCTTATTTTGGTTTCCTTTACTAAAATCGCGGATATACTTTCCACTATTCAAAATTTCTCCATTGAAAAAATCTGCATATTGGGTTAAGTAGGCTCCAACATCTGCTACACTTAAGTTATTTAAGCTTCCAATAAAGGTGAAATATTCTTCAGGGGTTAAATAGTCTATTAAAAAACCTTCATCTAAAAATGATGCGGTATAATTTTTCCAATCATCACCGTCTGCTACGTTTTTATCTTTCGATAACACTTCACCTTCCGTTGGGCGAATTAAATCTAAAATCATTCGGAAGAATGTCGTTTTACCAGCGCCGTTATTGCCGACTAAACCAATGGTTTCGCCAGCTCTAATTTGTACATGATCAATGTTTACAACTGTTTTATCGCCATAAACTTTCTTTAATTTTTTTACCTCTAGTATCATAATTATTCTCTAAAGCCTTCGGCTATTTTATAACGTTGTTTTTCAAATTTTGCAGTAATCAGGTTAACCCAGAAACCCCTCATCAAAAGCATCAATACTCCGAAGGCGCCTATGGTAAATAATCCCCAATAGGGAAGATCTAATAAGCTAAAAGGTAAATACATCAACATGGGTGTTAGCGCATAGGGAAACATGAGTAACCATTGTGTGGCTCCTGTACCTTGATAATTAAAGCTTGCAGCTTTGGTAATATCTATTCGTTTATAATTGAATGTGGCTAAATAAAGTACTATTACTGTACCAAAACCGATGTTATACAGGTAACAAACTAAATGCATCACGACCAGTTTCCAGCTCATGAAGCCATAAAATGTAGAGAGTAAGCTGATGATGGTAGAGCCGATAGTGAATAGCAAAAACTTTGCTTTTATAAAATTTTTAAAGTTTATTTTGTTGCTTAACAATCCATCAAAATGTGAACTTTGCCAGGCAAACATAAATTGCCCGTAAATAATGATAGATACGCCTGTCATGAAAATACCTGCAAACATCATCTTACCAAACGAATCGGTGTCGATTAGTTTTTGTCTATAGAAAAAGAACCCATATAGCAGAAAAAATAAGCCAAGAATCACTGATGAACGGGAGCGTTTGTGGCGCAAAATAAGTTTTAATTCCAGGGCCGCTAACTCTCCAACTTTGCCGAAACGATTTAAGAAGGCATAGTCAGTACTCACTTTTTTCTCTTGCTTGGTGCTTAATTCTTCGACGTATAAGTTCTTTAATAAGAAGTCAGAATTAATTTTAAAAACCGCGAAAGCGAGTATGGTGAATGCGAAACCCAGGTATGGGCGTTCGCCAATGGCCCTGAAAACTGTATCGGAAACACTAATTAATGAAATGATTTTGAAATACTCTAAAGCACCGAAAATAGCAATCAATATAAAGCCGCCCAAAGTGTAAAGCACATTGGTAATTGATTTTCTTTTGATATAGAGAATTAAGTAGTTATTGAAAACGGTAATGGAAAGTATGGCTACTACATACATTAAGGCAGCAAAAGCGCCATATTCATCAATTATTTCTGTAAAGATGAAAGGGAAAAATAGAAAAATCGGCCAGAGATTAAAAGCTGAAAAAAGTGCTTTAATATTCAAAAAACCGATGATTTTATACTTCGGGACTTTTAAATGCAAGTAAGG
This sequence comes from Pedobacter sp. AC163, assembly GCF_979258665.1. NCBI lineage: Bacteria > Pseudomonadati > Bacteroidota > Sphingobacteriia > Sphingobacteriales > Sphingobacteriaceae > Pedobacter > Pedobacter sp. AC163. Next base: position 3,485,037 of record NZ_OZ409872.1, read on the forward strand.
AATAATGCTTAAGGTAGGGAGTTCTTGTAGCTGCAAACGCATTACGAAGTCAAAAGCGAAATAATACAGGATTATTCCATTAAAACTGGTCAGGATATCTACGCCTTTAAAAACTTTAGGTAGGAAGATATTCATTCCAAAACCAATTCCAACGGCAACAGCCAGGAAATACAGCATGAAAAATCCCAGTAAAATTTGAGTAGCGATACTACCGCCACGATTTCTGGATCGCCAAAAGGATTTCCTTTGATGGCTCAAAAAAGTACTCAGCATATATAAGTTTAGTATTAGTTTCTATCTATTAGTTAACGTTTTCCTTCAAATGTTACACTAATAATTGTATTTGTCTTTCCAATTTTGTTTCAGCTTTTCTCGAAGCTTTTCTTCTGCCGGGTTTTTCCCTGGGTCGTAAAGTTTTGTGCCACTTAATTCGTCCGGAAAATATTCTTGTGGCTCAAAATTCCCTTCATAACCATGCGAATATTTATAGTCTTTTCCATAACCAATGTTCTTCATCAACTTTGTTGGCGCATTGCGAATGTGTAGAGGAACAGGCAGGTTTCCGGTTTGCTTTACTAGTGCTTGTGCATGATTAATGGCTTCGTAAGATGCATTGCTTTTAGCCGAACTGGCCAAATAGGTTACGCATTGCGATAAGATAATTCTGGCTTCGGGATAGCCGATTACGTTTACAGCGGTAAAACAATTGTTGGCCAGGAGCAAAGCATTTGGATTGGCATTTCCAATATCTTCTGAAGAAAGAATTAACAATCTTCTGGCAATAAAAAGCGGATCTTCACCACCTTCAATCATTCTGGCTAGCCAGTAAACTGCTGCATTTGGATCGCTACCACGAATAGATTTTATAAACGCTGAAATGATATCGTAATGTTGTTCACCTGCTTTATCGTACAGGGCCAGATTTTGCTGTGCATGCGCCAAAACATTTTCATTTGTTAAGGTTATTTTATCGCCGCCGATACCGTTAATGGCAATTTCTAAAACATTTAAAAGCTTTCTGGCGTCGCCGCCACTTAAGCGAATTAAAGCTTCGTGCTCTTTAATAGTGATTTTTTTTGCCGCAAGAATATCGTCCTTCTTTATTGCGGTTTGTAGCAAACCTGCGAGCTCTTCTTCAGTTAAGGATTTCAAAATATAGACCTGGCAACGGGAAAGCAAAGCGGAAATCACTTCAAATGAAGGGTTTTCTGTGGTGGCGCCGATTAGCGTTACCAATCCACGTTCTACAGCACCTAGCAGACTATCCTGTTGCGATTTGCTAAACCGATGGATTTCATCTATGAACAAAATAGGCAAACCCAAAAAACTGTCTTTTAAGGCTGCGGCTTTATCAATCACTTCTCGTATATCTTTAACTCCGCTATTGATTGCACTGAGGTTAAAAAACGGTCGATCTAAAGCCTGAGAAATGATATAAGCTAAAGTGGTTTTGCCGACTCCGGGAGGTCCCCAAAAAATCATTGATGGCAATTGACTACTTTCAATCGCTTTGCGCAAAACCGCACCTGTACCCACCAAATGTTTTTGCCCTACATATTCATCGAGGTTTTGAGGGCGCATTCTTTCGGCTAAAGGGGCTTGATTCTGCATAATTGTAAATATATAAAATTTGATTATTTTGGAGACGGATTCTTACTAACAACTGATTGGCATTTAGCCGAAAGCGAAATAACCTTCATGTTTTATCTTTGGAGTATAAGCAATGCACTATCTAGATGGCTGCGGGCAAAAAATATCTCTTTCTTAATCGCGAAATTCTGCCATTAGCTTACTCCTCTATTTTTGAATGATGTTTGGTGTCTTTCATGGTTGTATACAAAATCAATGAAATTAAAATGCAACCTGTAACATACCAATAGAAGTAATTTTCGTGGCCGATATTTTTAAACCAAAGTGCAAAATACTCGGCTGTACCGCCAAAAATGGCTACGGTTAAAGCATATGGAAGTCCTACGCCCAAAGCTCTAATCTCTGCCGGAAATAGTTCAGCCTTTACTACGGCATTTATACTGGTGTATCCACTCACAATGATTAAAGCAGCAATCATTAATAAGAAAATAATAGTTGTGTTGGTTTCGCTGGCTAAACCAGTTAAAATAGGAACGGTACAAACAGAACCTAAGACGCCAAAACCAATTAATAACGGTTTCCTGCCAATTTTATCAGATAATAAGCCAAACAATGGTTGCAAAATAGCAAATACTAAAAGCGAAATAAATGATAACGTTGTTGAAGTTTCTTTGCTTAAATGAACAGTATTAACTAAGAATTTTTGCATGTAAGTACTGAAAGTATAAAAGGCAATTGTTCCACCCAGTGTTAAACCAACAACCGTAAAAACTTCTTTCGGATATTTCATCAGCACAGCAATTCCACCTTTTTTTGCTTCTTTATCTTTGCTTTTGAAAGCTGAGGTTTCGGCAATATGTCGTCTTAAATAAAGTGCAATAAAGGAAAGTATAGCACCAATAAAAAATGGTATTCGCCAGCCCCAATCATGGAGTTGTTCTGGAGTAAGCAACCAGTTTTGCAAAATTAATTGGATACCCAAAGCCAGTAACTGACCGCCAATAAGGGTTACATATTGAAAGCTCGAATAAAAACCACGGTGTTTTTTGGAAGCCATCTCACTTAAATAAGTAGCAGAGGTTCCGTATTCTCCGCCCGTACTTAAACCTTGAATTAGTCTTGCAAAAACCAAAAGCAATGGTGCTAAAATGCCAATTTGCTTATAACCCGGTGTCAACCCAATAATTAAGGAACCGATTGCCATGATGAAAACTGATAATGCCATAGCGGTTTTTCGGCCTTTTTTATCGGCAATGCTACCAAATAACCACCCACCGATTGGTCGCATTAAAAAGCCTACTGCAAAAATTCCGGCTGTATTTAGGAGTTGAGCAGTAGGATTGCTGTTAGGGAAAAAAACGGGAGAAAAATATAACGCAAAAGCAGAATAAGTATACCAATCGTACCACTCTACTAAATTGCCCACAGAGCCACCGAAGATAGATTTTAACCTGTGTTTAACGTCATTCATGTCTTCGGACGGAAAATCATTTCTGGATTTATTCATATGCTTACTGTGAAAGAATGATTGTTTTTTAAACAAACGAGTTAAACACTAAGTGGTAAGTTTTGTTTAATTTGTAAGATAGTTTTAGAATAGTTGATTTGCAAGAAAGTATTCAAAAAATTAAGTCACCAATTTCTAGCACCCACTTATTAAATTAAGCATGAAAGATAACTTTTCTACCCAGTCTGCTGAGTATGCCATCTATCGACCAACATATCCTCAAGAGCTATATGATTACCTTTTCAATTTGGTGAACAACAAAGATGCCGCATGGGATTGCGCAACAGGAAATGGACAGGTTGCCAGGGTTTTAGCACAGCATTTTAAGTCAGTATATGCGACCGATATTAGTGAGCAACAGCTTAAACAGGCGCTTAAAATGCCAAATATTGTGTACGACGTAGCGCCTGCTGAAAAAATAAATGTTCCCGATCAAAGTTTTGATCTTGTGACGGTAGCGCAGGCAATCCATTGGTTTAATTTTGAAGCATTTTATTCTGAAGTGAAACGAACACTCAAGCCCAATGGCTTACTGGCCGTAATTGGTTACGGGATCATGTTTATAGATAAAAAGGTTGATAAAGCCATTCATAAGCTTTACGAAGATATTTTAGGTAAATATTGGGATAGCGAACGGAGGTATATTGAGGAAGGATATAAAACCATTCCATTTCCTTTTGAAGAAATCATTGCACCGCATTTTCAAATTAAAACCAAATGGACTTTCAATCAGATGATTGGCTATTTGAATACCTGGTCATCTCTTCAACATTACAAGAAAGCAAATGATAGAAATCCTTTAGAATATATGTTTACGGAACTGAAAGAGGCTTGGGGAAACGATGCCACCAAAGATGTGCATTTCCCAATATTATTGAGGGTAGGGAGATGAGCATCAAGCTAAAATCGATTGCAAAAAAAAATCCTCCAAAAGTAATTTGGAGGATTTTATATTTTTAGTCTTCGGCTACGCCCAGACTGACATTTTTAAATTATTTTGTAGCGTACATTACTTCTTTAACCGCTTTAACAACTCTATCTGCATTTGGTAAACTAGCAGCAATTAAAGTTGGCGAGTATGGAAGTGGAACATCAGCGCAAGTGATACGTAAAACCGGTGCATCTAAATAATCGAACGCTTTTTTCTGAACCATAAAAGCAATCTCACCTGAAAGTGATGCCAATGGCCAAGCTTCTTCTACCACTACTAAACGGTTGGTTTTCTTAACAGATTCGATAATCGTGTCGTAATCGATTGGGCGAACAGTACGTAAATCAATTACTTCTACATTGATTCCCTCTTTTGTTAATTCCTCTACTGCTGGATTAACTACACGAGTTAACATTTTACCGAAAGTTACGATAGTTACATCTGTACCTTGTTTAGTTACATTTGCTTTACCGAATTCGATATAATATTCTTCTGCAGGAACGTCACCTTTATCGCCATACATTACTTCCGATTCCATGAAAATAACTGGATCCGGATCGATGATTGCTTGTTTTAATAAACCTTTTGCATCATAAGGAGTTGATGGAACAACAACTTTTAAACCTGGGGTATTTGCAAACCAGTTTTCGAAGTTTTGAGAGTGTTGTGCACCTAATTGACCGGCGTTACCTGTTGGACCGCGGAAAACCATTGGGCATGAGAACTGACCACCACTCATTGATAAAATTTTAGCAGCACCGTTGATAATTTGATCGATAGCTACTAATGAGAAGTTGAAAGTCATGAACTCCACAATTGGAATAAGGCCTGCTGTTGCAGCACCAGTTGCAATACCTGCGAAACCAAGTTCGGCAATCGGGGTATCGATAATACGTTTTGCACCAAATTCATCAAGCATGCCCTGACTTACTTTGTACGCTCCGTTATATTCTGCTACTTCTTCACCTAATAAAAAAACGCGGTCATCTTTGCGCATTTCTTCTTGCATGGCTTCACGTAGTGCTTCTCTAAATTGGATTTCTCTCATTGTAAATTTTAATAACGGTGGCAAATATAATTATTAATCGCTACCAAACCAAAGGGAATTAAACCTCTATATTGTAATAATTATGGTTGATAATGGTGATTTTTAAGGCTTTTTGGATCGAGCTTGTACGTCTGTTTTACATTAGCTAAAATAATATTTTGTAATGCTTCCACTAAGCTTGTTTTTGTATCAGGTTTTTGGTTTTTCTCGAAACTTCCCTATCTGCGTCTGTAATTTCGTTGTATTAATAAAGTTTAGTGATTCGGATTCAATAATCCATAAATCTCACTATCTAAAAACTGGCCTCTGAAATAAAAATCTTGTTTAAAGTGAGCCTCTTTAACAAAGCCATGTTTGATAAGCATTTGCCTGGAAGCATCGTTTTCTACATTGATATTTGCTTTAATGGTATGCAGATTGATGTATTCAAAGCCAAAATCAATTGTTCTTTTTAGCGCTTCGGATATTATTCCTTTTCTCCAGTAGTCGGGGTGTAGCATATAGCCGATTTCTGCCCTGTGATTGGCAAAATCAGTTCTCCAATATCCAATGGAGCCAATCATTTCATCAGGATTTTCTTTTAATGCGATTACCCAAGCCAAATTATCACCATTTTCGAAACCCTGATTTAATGTGGTTATAAATGTTTGAATGTCCAATAAATCTTGAGGTCTTTCTCGGTCGATGTATTTCATTACCGTTTCATTGGTACGCATTGCGAATAAAGTTTCCGCGTCAGATAGCGAATGTTCACGAAGAATTAATCGTTCGGTTTCGAGTATTGGAAATTTGGTGAAGTTGAGGGTAAGCATTTTTAAATTTAAGTGTTTAACCACAAAGGATGCAAAATATTTAAAAAAATGATCGTCATTGCGAGGCACGAAGCAATCCTAATGCTGTAGGTTTATTAGTGAACGTTTTAAGATTGCTTCGTGCCTCGCAATGACGATGAGGCTATGGATTTTTGGTTTAGACTTTCTTCTTTAGTCTTTAAGCTTTTCTTTTACCTCCCAAAAAGTGTTGTATAAATAGAATAAACATAATTTCCAGAATTTTGACTGGCTCTAAAAGGAATACTATAATCGAATAATTCTTTCAGCTTTCTCCTCAATGCATTTAAAAAGGCGTGTTTTTCTGATGCGAGAAATTCATTTCGTAACAGGCCGCCTTTGCCAGTAAAATGGATCCCATCTTTACTCATTGTTTTGACTACATAAAGATTCGGTTCCACATTTTCGTTCTTCGATATTTGCTCGTACACGTGAGTATAAAAGAGCGTTTGAATAAGCGCTTTGTTAATGTTGCCACAATCCGTATCGAAACACTCTTCTATGGAAGAATACTTGAGTTTATCGCTTCCCGTTTTATAATCCACAATTCTATAGCCACCACTTTTCAAATCAACGCGATCGATAATGCCGTAAAGCTTAATGTGTTGGTTTTTGCCATTCGCTTCAAAGCTAAATTCGACATTGCCCTTTTGCTCTAAGCCAATTAAAGTAAATGGTGCATCTTCGGTATCCTGTTTTAAAATAATATTGATATACTCGTTTACAATAGCGAACACAATTTTTTCCATCCCATTTAATTTAATTGTTTTGGCTAGTCGTTTTACATGGGTCAGGCGGATCTCTTTTGGTTCTTTTTTATCGCCGTATAAAGAATCGGCAAAGCCTTCAATAATTAGTTCGGGAATATCTTTTCGCTTCTCTTTAATTCTTTCTGCCGTAATTTCTGGCGATACGATGCGCAGCTGTTCGTAAAATTGCTCCATCGCATAATGCAGAATTAAACCAACTTTATAGGCTTCTACAGTCTCTTCCACTTCTTTTGGCTCTTCAATTCCGGCAATGTATTTATAAAAGAAATCGATTGGATTGGAGATATAGGTGGTTAAGGCCGAAGCAGAAAGGTATTTTTGTCCCGAAAGGTATTTGTTTAAAACTTCCTGAACCTTTTCCGATTTTAAAACAACCTCCTCACGTTTGAGCTCCGTTTTAACAGCAAGCTGAAGCTCCTGATGATTGAAATTAAATCCGCTTTCATATTCTAATTGCTTAATAAATCTGGAGGGTTCGCCGCTGTTACTTTCATCAGTTAAACTGTTATAAACAAAATCTAGATTTTGAGCCCGTTGAATTAAACGATAAAACATGTAAGCTGAAATGGCGTCTTGATTTTCAAGCACTGGTAAACCATAAACCCTCCTTAAGCTATCAGGAATAAAGGTAGTCGAGGTAGAAGCTTGCGGAACAATCCCCTCATTTAAACCCAAGATAATCACCCGATCGAAGTTTAGGTTTCTACTTTCCAGCAAGCCCATAATCTGAATTCCACTCAGGGGATCTCCTTCCAAGGGAACCGCAATTTCTGCCAGCGATTTTTGGATCAGCGAAAGCACAAAACTAAGCTCTATTTCCTTGTTGTACTTATCGATATGGTGCTGTAAAGTATCCTGCAAACGGTTAAGTTCCTGAATGGTTTTGCCAAATAATTCAGCATCAATCTTCTTTAAACTTTTGCTTGCGAGCTCACGATGTAAAACATAATCCAGTAACTCATTTAATATAGTGACTGTGTTAGTTGTAGAATGTATAGGCTCAAAAAACTTCGCTAACAAACCGCCTTGTCGCGTTAGGCGCTGGTATGGAATTTCTGCAAGCTGCTCCTTAATTAATGCATCGATTATTTTCGGACGCATGATTTCGCTTATTCCGGTTAACGGATGCGATAAAAAAGCTTCAGCAGTTTGATATTTAATCGTTTTTTTTGCGCTTAATTCAGATTGAACTGTTAACCATAAATCGGCCAGACCATACAATGAAGAATTGGCCAGGCCAAAACCCATGGTAATATTTACATCTATTTTTTTATCCTCAATAGTTGATGGAATGGTTTGCATTAAAGGAATTAGCAAACTTTCATCTGCTAAAATAATCGCTGTAGAAGTTATGGCTTGATTATTTAAAATCATTTCTTTTTCCTTAGCCAGCAATTCATTTACAATTTTTGCCTGTGCCGTTTGCCCTTGCACTTTAAATACATTTACCGCTCTTGGTGATGTTTTGATGAAGCCGGTTTCATTTGATAATTGGTTGATCAGGCCTATCTGCTTTAAGTTTCGTCTTAAAAACAATCCCGATTCCTGCATCTCATCTTCCAGGTAATAACTATCCGTATCGAAATAAAAGATCGCTTTATCCTCATCCTGCCAGCGTTTAAATGCCTTGGCTTCTGCTTTGCTTAGTGCATTGAACCCAATAAACACTAGTTTTTTTCCAGTGTATTTAGCCGTAAAATCGATTTCGTTTGTACCCTCGCCGATGTTTTTATACAAGCGGGCCATGGTAATAAAATCTTTGGTTTTTAACTGTTGATGGAATTCATTGTACAATAGAGGCATTCGATGCCACATCCGGATAAATAGCTCTTGCTGTTTTTTAAATTTTCCTTCGGAATAAGATTGCCAGAACTGCGATAAAAAGGCTTTTTGCTCTGCCGTTAAGAAATCGAACTGCTGGTTAATCACCGCAATATCTTCCAGTTCTGTAAACAGCCTGGTAGCGTCAACCAGATCATTATCAATCTGACTAAAATCGCCTAAAATAATTCGGGCAATGTTATGGAATTTTGCAATAGAGGGCAGTTTTTCAATGCCTTCGTTTTTTAAAAGCTGAATGTAGCAGTCGTAAAGGGTGAAAAACTGGGTATAATGATCGGCGATTTTTAGCGGTGTTGCCTCTGCAAAAAATTCAGAAACTGTGTAAAATGAAGGACTCCAAAACGGTTTCTGATAAATGTCGGCAAGGTGCTTTTGTAAATACGCAGTTGGGCGCTTATTGTTAAACACAATGGCACAATCTTGCAAATTCTGACCAAACTTAGCTACTAAATCTTTGGCAACATCTTGTAAAAATGGGTTCATATTTTAAACAGCTTTTAGTTTGCCTAAGGTGGCGTAAAACAAATACGGTTTAACATCCTGGTAGCCCATAGCCTCTATTAAGTTTTTGTAATTGGTGATTTGAGCAATATGACTTTGGCTTTCCTCAGCTGTGAATTTGTAATCGATAATAGAAACTTTTTCTCCATTTAACACCAGCTTGTCTGGCCGGTAGGTTTTACCGTCAATACCAACAATCGATTTTTCATTAATTTGATTGGCATTTTGACTTAGTAATGCGCTCAATTCTGGGTGGGCCAAAACCGATGATGCCTGTGTAATATAATCATCCTTCTCCTCTTCGAGTATCAATCCCTCCAAAATCAATTTCTCAACGATGTCTGCAATTTCATCAGCTTTATTTACTTCAGCCAAAATTAAATGCAGGTTACTCCCTTTCTTGCCAGATTTGGTAATATTATCTATGTATCGTTGTGGCCGGTTCTCGCTTTCTTCGTATACATCTTCCAACCGATCAGTTGTAGGGTAGGCTGTTAAGTTCAATGCCTTTAAACTCTCCATGCCATCGCCTTTGGTTGAAAAGGTGCCAATTGCGATTTCATCAGTATGTTCGAAATCTTGTTCATAAGCACTAAAAACAGCATCGCCAATGTGGCTTAGTGAAGGTTTCTTCTTGCCTGAAAAAGAAATGTATAGATAATCTTTAGCCCTTGTAGTAGCCACATAAAGGCTATTTAAAGCATCCATATAATTCATCAAAAGTTCTTCCAGATAGTATTTTGCTACGGATGAACCTTTTAAGCTGCTCGTAAATTGAAGCGGAACACTCTGCAAATCGGCGTAAGGCGTCCCTTCCATGGGTACCCAAAAAGCGTTGTTGGCTTTTCCACCTAATGGCCACTCGCAAAAAGGAATAAATACCGCTCTAAAAGCCAAGCCTTTTGATTTATGGATGGTCATCACCTGGATGGCATTTGCAGTTTCGGGCGACGGTAGGTTTTTGTTATGTCCTTCTTCTTCCCACCAATCTAAAAATGAGGAGATGCCTTTTTCGCCCTGACGCGATGCTTTATTGGTTAAATCTCTAAATGCCAACAGATAAGGTAAAAATGGGTTAATTCCGTTTTTATGATAGGTGTCTAATTGGAAAGCCTTAATTATTTTCTCTATTAGTTCCGAAACGGGAAGTGCCATCCAGCTTTTATAATTAAGACAAAAATCTGCAGGCAAAACATGTTGCAGGTTTTCCATCGAGGTGTCCTTCAGTCCAAAATAATGATCGCCATTAATGGGGTTTTCATGCAGTTGGGCATATAAGGCAATACAATTTGCTTTATACAAAGCAGAATTGGCTGGACTAACGACTAATAATTTCAGCAAGTTAATGATGAGTTTGATCGCCGTACTATTTGCGATTTTTAAGGCTTCGCCAGATATTACGTCCAGACCAGCTTCCATTAGTGCGTTTACCACTTCTGTTGCTTCTGCGTTAGAACGCACCAAAATCCCTATTTCGCGTTGCTGATAAGCTTTTTCATTTATTAAAAGTCTTACCTCATTAAGCATTTCTGCCAATGAGGCTTGCTTTTTGTTTTCAGGTTCTGCATCGGTAACAATGGTTTCGACGATTCCATCACTGTTGGCTTTTGGTTTATCGAATTCAATTTTTTTGATTTTGATAATGCCGCCTTTGGTAGTTTTAGGATGCGTATTTTGTTCAACACCTTTATAAATATTAGTGATGATGTTGTTGTATTGATTAGTTGGATGGTTCCAGAAACCGTTTAACAATTCATCCTCAGCTGGAATTTCACTATTGATTTTATCTTGTAAGAACACCGCCAGTTTTTGGTAAAGCTGGTTATTGAAGTTGATAATTTCTTCGGTACTGCGGTAGTTTTCTAAAAGTTTATCTTCGAAAACGTTATGTTCTTGCAAATTTGATTTGGCTTTTTGATGTAATAATTTATAGTCGCCATCTCGCCAGCGATAAATAGATTGTTTGGCATCTCCCACGATTAAATGGTCATGGAGTTTTCCGTTGTGGGTAGAAACAGCATTATCAACCAGTGGAAAAAAACTATCCCATTGGTTACTGGAAGTATCCTGAAACTCGTCGAAGAGAAAATTCCTGTACCGGTTTCCCATTTTCTCCCAAATAAAGGATGGGTTTTCACCAGCATCCTGGGCTATTCCATTTAGCAACTTTTGCGCATCGCTGATTAAAAGGGTTTCATTTTCTTCCCGATATTGGGTAAGTAAAACCGCTATTTCTTGCATTAAGCGTAAAAAATATCCATTTCTGATAAACGCCTTAGCTAAAGTATAGTCGCCAATTCCTGTGCCGTAGATGTTTGCAATTTGATGTAAAATCGGGTTGATTTCACTGTAAAGTTCGTTTGATTTTCCTTTCGGAAACCAATTTTCTTCATCATCAGTAAGTTTTAGCACTTTCTCCACGTCAGCAAAGTTGCCCGTCATAATGCTTCTAAACTTTAATAACGGTGAACGACTTTTACCCTTAAAGTCATCAGCAGAAAAACCGCTTACTTCAATAATTCCGAGTGCCGTTTCGGCCAGATCGACTAAATCGGTTTCAAATTTTTTAATGAGATTTTTAGAGAAATCGATGTATTTTTTAAAAACGATATCAGTGTTTTCAGTTCCAAAACTATTTACAGCCACTTCAAAAGATGAAAACTTATCTTTAAAAACTTCGCTTACCAGATTTAAAAGCTCTGTATTGTAATTCCATGATTTATTGTTGCTTATCCTGTCTAATGCCAATTCTACTATCCATTGCAATAAGTTATCTTTCTCATCAAGCAATTTTTCCAGTTTTGCAGTCAGTTCCTTTTTTACCTTTTCGGTATTCATTTCCAAACTGTAGCCACTTTCCAAGCCTAATTCAAAAGCAAAACCACGAATTACTTTTTGTACAAAACCATCAATTGTACTCACCGAAAAGCGACTGTAATCATGGAGGATTTTTCTATAGATGGCGTCGGCTTTGAGCTTTAAGCTTTCCGCGTTTAGTTCTGGATGCGATGCCAGAACTAGCACACGGTAGTCTTCGATCTTTCTTGATGCATCGCCTTTGGCAAAACCCAGCAATACCTCTAAAATACGCGTTTTCATTTCTTCAGTAGCCTTATTGGTAAAGGTTACAGCTAAAATTTCGCGGTATTTATTGTCGCCAGAAAAAAGTAAAGTAAGATAATGTGCGGTTAAACTGAACGTTTTACCTGAACCTGCGGCAGCTTGAAGAATTTTTACGGGTTGTGGCATGAAGTGATCTTGTTTCGGAATTTTAAACTTACAACAATTTAAAATTTTCCAGAAATGAGAATATCAACAATCACATCAAAACCTATTGTCTGTTCTATATTAGAAAACAGATCTAAGAAATTTTCTTTTTCTTTTTTGCCAGAACTTTACGACTAATCCTTGCTGGCCGCTCCGCCATTTCTATTGAAAGCCCGAGTAAATCTCTAATTACTACCGATGCACAAGCACCGCCAAATGCAGCAGGAAGATAGGAAACGGTGCCATAAGCAGAACGTTTGAAATTACTTCCATCAGTCATAATCATTGAATTTTTGTCCATTTCTTCGGTAGAAAAAACGGCCTTAATTTTATCTGCACCAACCAATTTATTCAACCTTTTACGAACATAGCTGGCAAAAACGCATTGGTAAGTGTCGGGTAGCATCGTAATGCTCAATTTAGTGGGGTCAATTTTGCCGCCAGCGCCCATCGAACTTACAATGGGAATATTTTTTTCCAGCGCAGTAGAAAGCAAGGTGATTTTTGGCATGACGCTATCAATGCAATCCATGATGTAATCAAACTTGGACTCTAAAATTTCACGACATTTTTCTGGGGTGAGAAAGGTATTTACAACATGTAGTTTCAATTCGGGATTGATTGCCAATAAACGATCTTGCATAATTGCCGCCTTACTTACACCATGGTTGGTAGCCAGAGCAGGCAACTGCCGGTTGCGATTGGTAGGGTCAACCACATCGCCGTCAACAATCGTCATTTCGCCAATACCAGAGCGGCAAATGAATTCTGCTGCAAAAGAACCAACGCCTCCTAAACCGATCACTAATACGTGTTTCGATTGTAATTTATCGATTCCATCATTGCCAAGTAAAAGGGCGGAGCGAGAAAGCCAGTTTGTATCAGACATTTTGCTTAATTTTTTCCCACAGATAAAAAGGATGAACACAGATATTAAATTTTTAATCTGTATTGCAAATCTGCAATTAATTTATTTTTTTATTGCTACGGAAACACTGATTAACATGGAATTTTTTTCTGTGAGTTTGTGCTTCCGTGGCTGATTATTTTTAAACACTTTAAAAAAAGAACACTATAACTAGTGTTTATCTGTGTCCATCTGTGGTTTATTAAAATAAATTCAATTTCTTCCAGTCCGCAAAAATACGTGCTTTCAATTCATCAACAGAACATTTTTTCAAATTTGCTACTGCTTCATAAATTTCTTCAATTGTAGTTTCAGCATCATCAGTTTCCAAAAAGAAGTTGTCCGTTTCTTGGATCAGCTTTTGCGCACCCGAATTTTCCTGTAAAATGGCTGAGCCAAAAGAGAGCAGAAATCCTTTAGAGATTAGCTGTTTCCCCACCTCGGCCTTCTTGTTAAAACCATGAATAATCATTGGAACTTTCACATTCAAACGATTTTTGATTTCGATCAATTCTGAATAGGCTTTTACGCAGTGCAAAATAAGTGGTTTATTTAGCGCCTCTGCAATAGCTATCTGACTTTCTAAAATAATCAATTGATTCGCCAGGTTTTCGCCCTTCAGTTTATCTAAACCGCATTCGCCGATCAATTTCACGTTTTTCTGCCTGGCCAAAACACTTAAATATTTCATTTGGATTTCGAGCTTTTCTAACGTTGCATACCATGGGTGCAAGCCAATAGAAATTGGCTTGGTTTTAGGCATCGCCAGGAAAATATCGCTAGTAAGTGAAAGACTTTGAATGCTGGTTACACCTTTTGTCTGCGATGCTTTATGCGTATGTAAGTCTAAAAAATCCATTATTTTAACAAAGATATGCAATTGAAAAATGTATTCCTTCTGTAAAGAATCTGCTGGTAATCTATTAATCTGGTCGACTTTATTATTTTTGCGTTATTATAATGACATCATGAAAAAATTACTAATCATATTAACTGCTGTATTTATTTCAAGTGCAGCATTTAGTCAGGCAAAAAAAGAAGGTGTTCATATTTACAACCCTGAGGCAAATGCTTTGGCCGACCTAAAAGCTGCCACTGAAAAAGCTGCAAAAGCAAATAAACATGTTTTGGTGCAGGTTGGTGGAAATTGGTGCAGTTGGTGTATTGCTTTTCATAACCTGGTTGATACAACTGCGGTTTTAAAACAAACCATCAACGACAATTATGAATATGTTTTAGTAAACTGGGATAAAGATCACCATAACGATGAGGCGATGAAATACTTAGGATTTCCTAATCGCTTCGGTTATCCAGTTTTTGTGGTTTTGGATGGCAAAGGAAAAGTGCTTCATATCGAAAACTCATCTTATCTTGAAACCGACGAAATTGGTGCTAATGGAAAGAAAAAAGTAGGACATGATGTAAAGAAAATCACCTCCTTTTTAAAGGGATGGACGGTTGCTGCGGTTAATCCAGAAACCTATAAACCGAAAGCAAAATAAAGTAGAAGGTAAGCCGGGGATAGAACTCACGTTTAAATAAAAAGCCGCAGATTTGCAGAATTAAATCTGAAAATCTGCGGCTTTCTTTTTAGTCATCCAATTCATCTTCATCCGTTAAGTCATCTACGTTTAATTCGTATGATGATCTTGAGGCTTCATCTGCTTGTTCCAATAAGTCTTTATCGTGTTCTATATTGGAATCGTCGCCATCTAATTCATTGATGTTTTCTGTATCGTCCTCTCTGCGTAAAGCATCGTTCGGATCGTTCGAATAATCTTCGTCTTCTGGGTCTATCATAATTTTTGAGTTTTATAAATAGATAATGATCTGGATTAGAAAATTGTTTTAACTTTTTGAGTTTCGAAGATATTATTAGTTATTTAAGTAAATCTAAGATACTCAGCACTGTCAGTTTTTTCTGCTCACCGCTTTGCATGTCCTTTAGTGTCAACTCGCCGCTTGCAATTTCATCGCCACCAATTAAAACTACAAAAGGAATATTTTTGGCGTCAGCATAGGCCATTTGCTTTTTCAGCTTCGCTGATGTAGGATAAAGCTCGGTTGCAATTCCTGCATTTCGGAACTGTTGTAAAATAGGCAAGGCAAACTTTTCTGCTTCAGCATCGAAATTACTAAGTAACACTTTCGTTCCAATCTCTGCTGATGCAGGGAAAAGATTCAGTTCTTCCAAAACATCGTAAATTCTGTCTGCACCGAAAGAAACACCAACTCCTGTTAAATCTTTCAGCCCAAACATACCTGTTAAATCATCATACCTACCTCCACCACCGATGCTGCCCATGGCAACTTCGTTGGTTTTAACTTCAAAAATACAGCCTGTATAATAGTTTAAGCCACGAGCCAAAGTGATATCTAACTCAAGTTTTGCGGTAAGTGGTAAAGCATAAGAAATTAAGCTTTCTACATAATCAAAAACTTGTTCGATTTCTGCAATGCCTTTCAAGCCGGTTTCAGATGTTGCTAAAACTTCTTTTAAACTTCTTAATTTCTCTTCGTTAGTGCCTTCTAACAAAATAACCGGACGAAGCTTTTCCAAATCATCCTCTGTAAAACCACGTTCTAGCAACTCTTTACTTACACCATCTAAACCAATTTTATCTAGTTTATCGATGGCGACAGTCATATCAATAATCAAATCAGGTTTACCTATAATCTCGGCGATACCTGATAGAATTTTTCTATTATTAATTTTTACGGTGAAATCTTTCAATCCTAATTTGGCCAAAGCTTCATTGTAAATCAGGATGAATTCTGCTTCGTTTAACAAGCTTTCTGAACCCACAACGTCTACATCACATTGGTAAAATTCGCGGTATCTTCCTTTTTGTGGCCGGTCGGCTCTCCAAACCGGTTGCACCTGAAAACGCTTGAAAGGTAAAGTAAGCTCGTGTTGATGCATCACTACATAACGAGCGAATGGAACGGTTAAATCGTAGCGAAGTGCTTTTTCGGAAATTAATGGAATCAATTGATTACTGTTGTCATCCTGAGCAAAGTCGAATGATTTCTTCTTTGCATCTTTTAAATATTCTCCGCTATTCAGAATTTTAAAGATCAATTTGTCACCTTCATCGCCATATTTTCCGGTTAAGGTAGATAGGTTTTCAAAACTTGGTGTTTGAATTTCTGCGTAACCATATTTCCTGAAAACCGATTTTATGGTATCGTAAATAAAGTTGCGTTTCACCATTTCAACAGGCGTAAAATCGCGAGTGCCTTTTGCTAATGAGGGTTTAATAACTGACATAGCCGCAAAAGTACAAAAATGTAAGATGTAAACCTCGCAGGTTTTTAAAACCTGCGAGGTTTGTTAAAAGGCAACTTGATTCCTGGTATGTTTTATTGGTAAGAACTAGAGAATTCGTCATTGCGAGGCACGGTTTATCCCGATTTTTCGGGAAAGCAATCTTAACGCACTCGCTATGATTTAATTTTTATTACAGAGATTTCTCCGCTTCGGTCGAAATCAAAGGTGTTTAAAGGCAAAAACTAGGGAAATTAGATAATACTTATTTATTTCAATAATTAATTTTATCACAGAGAATGAATAGAAAGCTAACATGCTAAAAAACCAGGGGATTTCAAACTTGCTTTTTGTATATTTACCTATGATGATTAAAGAGGAAGAATTATTAAAGTTAAATGATGCTGAGAAATTAGCTGTCATTAATCTTTTGCAATCCAGTTTATTTAATAGCAACTATACGGTAACGGAAGAGCAGCTGCATATTGTAGAAGAGCGATTAGAAAAAATTGAAAAGGGGAATACTAAGTTTTATACTGCCTCCGAATTTCAAGACAAACTCAAGCAAAGAAAATCTTGATTTACAGTTTAGAGATAAGCGACGATGCGCTGACAGATGTCTTTAAAATCTTGGATTACTACGACGAAATATCTGAGAAATTATCTAACAGATTTGAATTCGACTTTAATAGTCGAATAAAATACCTTTCCGGATATCCTGAAAATTTCCAAATCAGATATCTAAAGAAAATGAGAGTAGTTCCCTTAACAATCTTCCCTTACGGAATTCATTTCTATGTTAAAGATGATACT
Source organism: Pedobacter sp. AC163 (assembly GCF_979258665.1). Taxonomy (NCBI): domain Bacteria; kingdom Pseudomonadati; phylum Bacteroidota; class Sphingobacteriia; order Sphingobacteriales; family Sphingobacteriaceae; genus Pedobacter; species Pedobacter sp. AC163. Next base: position 3,502,311 of record NZ_OZ409872.1, read on the forward strand.
ATTTTTGTTGTGGCTGTCTTCCATTATAGCCTAAGTCCTAAGAAATGGAAACGTGGATGAGGTTGACCCTTTAACTGTTGTTCCTTTTTACAAGATAAACGATTAACCAAACGATCAATCCTATTGGTACCATTAATAAAATGCAAACCACAAGAAGTATAATTATTTCTGGAGTTCCCAACATTGCAGCATGTGCAAAGTTTATTAAGCAAACTAAACTGAAAGTTAAATAGAGCGATTTTAGCGTTTTCATAATTTAAATATAATGAAAATTTTGCTATCGGCTAATGTCCTCACCTGCCGAAACATAATTTGCTAGCTTATTTCCCCAAAATGGCTTTAACCATCTCCCTATTCGGTTTCGAAACCGGAATTTTATCGCCGTTGTTCATCAATAAAGTTCCACCATCTTCTTTCAGCCAGCTTTTTACAAACTTGGGGTTGACCAAATGGCTTTGATGCGACCTCACAAAACCTTGCGGTTTTAATAAATCAGAATATTCTTTTAGCGGTTTTGAGATTAAAATTTTCTCACTACTTGATAAATGAAAAAATGTGTAGGTATTATCTGCAACGCAACGTACAATATCATCAACAGAAACATAACGGATTTCGTGCTGCTGTGGTAAGGCGATTTTAGGAACAGCAGGCTCGCTACGTTTAATTTGATTGAGCAAAAAATTGAGTTGTTCACCGTTCACTTTATTTGAAATTCGGTTTTCCGCTTTTGAAACAGCAACCATCAATTCATCGGAATCGACGGGTTTGAGGAGATAATCCAGCGCAGCAAACTTTACCGCTTGAATCCCATAATTATCGTAAGCGGTAACAAAAATAACTTCAAAAGATTTATCGACAAGCTGGTTTAACAGGTCAAAACCAGTGGTTTTACCCATCTGAATATCAAGGAAAAGTAAATCAGGGCGATGCAGATTTATTTTTTCAAAGGCATCATTAATGTTGTTGGCAATTGCAACAACTTTCACCTTAGGGCAATTTTTCGCCAACAAAACCTGCAGGTTTTCTAAATTTGCCAGCTCATCATCTACTAAAATCGCCCTCATTTTATAACCATTGTGATAAAGTAATTGTAACTGTTGTTCCGTTTGTATCAGATTGAATATCTAAAACGAAAGCCGTGTCTTTGTAAACCGTATTCAGTAAAGATATTCTATTTTTGCTTAAAGCCAAGCCCAGGCCATCGTATGTTTGCGTGGTATCAAAACCGCTGCCGTTGTCTGTTATTTTAAGGACTAAATTCGAAACTTGCTTTTCAAAGCTAACGGCAATTTCACCATCTTTTCCCTTCTCGGCAATACCATGTTTAACTGCGTTTTCTACAAATGGTTGTAATAACATTGCTGGTATTTCGATATTCTCGGTGTCTAAATCTGCTGAAGCATTAATCTTATACCGAAACCCGAATCGCAACTGTTCCATTTGCAGGTAATCATCTAATAAGGTTTTTTCTTCAATTAAACTGATGAGTTCTTTGCTATCTAAAACATTTCTGGTAAGGCGGGCAAATTTGCTTAGATAACGATTGGCGTTATCAATCTCGTTTTTGTTCATTAAGTTTTGAATGCCAGCGAGTGCGTTAAACAGAAAATGAGGGTTGAGTTGTGAACGAACTGAATTGAGTTGGAGTTGAGCCGTTTGTTTTTGTTTAATTTCTTCATCAATTTTCTTTTTAGCTTTTCTTTTGCGATTGTTTAAAATTGCAACAAAAATGGCTCCACACAACCCGCCAATAATTATGCTGAATAAAAAAAAGTCTTTTTTAGTATAGCTTTCTTCATCTAATGTTATTGATAGCGTGTACCTTGAAGTATATTTTTCTACTTCTTTTGATGAAATATCGCAATCTAAACAATTAGTCCAATCAATTGATGGTTGAATAATAATTTCATAATCTCCAGACTTTTTAAAAACGTTTTTATCGATTTTTACATATGGATAAGGCTCATTATCTTTACTTTGATAGCCACCAAATTTCCACATCTTTGATTCGAAAACTATTTTATCCGTTAGCTTATCTTTTATCGATAAGGAGTACATATTATCAATATCTGATATGTCTTTAACAATATCTAATAAATCATCTTTTTCATCGAATTTAATATCCGTTTTTTCTTTAGGATTAGCTATATGACTATAATCAAACCCCTTATCTGTTTTAAATTGCTTAATAATATGGTTGATTTTTGATTTGAAAAAAGGTTTTCCGTAAAAAATCGTTTTATCAACATCTTGAGGTTTATCTATGCTATAACCTAATATTGTAATCATTTTGCCTTTTATAGGGAAAACGCCAAGTGATGTTGAGCTAAAAATTTCTTCGTCACCCCCTGCATGAGTGTCTTTTAGTTTCGTTTTATCAATTGATTTATTAACGGCTATGGGTGTATCATCTACTATAATTGAATACCGATATTGTTCGATATTTATATTTTTGCGAAAGTTAATTTGAATACTTAAGTTATTGACTTCGGGTAAATAATTAAATGAAGTATGAGGTTGATTAGGAAATCCTAAAGCATAGTAAACGTTTTTGGCTGAACTATCTACACACATAAGTAGCTTTCCTCCGGCTGCATAATTTTTATTGAAGTTGATGCCCTTTTGTGCATTAACTGTAAATAGTATGATAATTAAGCTGAGAAATGTTAAGATTATCTTTTTCATATATTAAATATTTTCATAAACCTCTGCTTAAAACTTGGCTTACAAAATGCCAAAATAGTAAATGAAACTATCAACTTAGTATTTGAATGGTTTGGAGCAGAATTTAGATTCCGTTGGCTAAAGCCGAACCGCAATAAATAGCGAGTGTTTTTAAAACAAATGATTAGTCTCACATAGATGAAACGATGTGTAGCATTCCATTACTTGCCGTTGGTTTCAACCAACGGAACACAAGATATACATTTGGGGCTTTAGCCAAAACCTGCACTTTGCACCTTTTATTTGCAGTAGTTTCCTAAGCTATCTAAACCCGATGGCAGCGGAAATACTTTTGCAAACCTTATAGGTTTAATAGCGCAATGTAAAATAAACCTATAAGGTTTAACAAAAAGATTGCAGCGAATCAGCGGGGCCGAACTTACCCCAAAAACCACTTCAGCATCTTTCCAAAATCTAATTAGTGAAATCTCCTCATCTGTAATTAGTCCGAAGGAAATACCTCAGTAAATATCGAAGATAATACCTTGCTTTATAGGCAAAAAACTTAAATTTGCGACAACAAAAATCAAAATATAATGAGTTTCAGAATAGAACACGATACCATGGGCGAGGTGCAAGTGCCTGCCGACAAATACTGGGGTGCACAAACCGAACGCTCACGCAATAACTTTAAAATCGGGCCTGAAGGTTCAATGCCTAAAGAAATTATTCACGCTTTTGGCTATTTGAAAAAAGCTGCAGCTTTAGCAAATACAGAGCTTGGGGTACTTTCTGCAGAGAAAGCCGAACTAATTGCAAAGGCTTGTGATGAAATTATTGCCGGTGATTTAGACGATCAATTTCCATTGGTAATTTGGCAAACTGGTTCTGGTACGCAGAGTAACATGAACGGAAACGAAGTGATTGCAAACCGTGCTCACGTAATTAATGGTGGTGCCTTGGCCGATGATAAAAAAGTGCTTCACCCTAATGATGATGTGAACAAATCGCAATCATCTAACGATACTTACCCAACTGCAATGCATATTGCGGCCTATAAATTAACGGTAGAAAATACCATTCCCGGTTTAGAGAAATTGCGCAATGCTTTGGCTACGAAAGTGGAAGAGTTTAGCAACATCGTTAAAACTGGCCGTACGCACTTTATGGATGCTACGCCTTTAACGTTAGGTCAAGAATTTTCGGGTTATGTTCAGCAAATCGATAACAGTATCAGAGCCATTAAAAATGCTTTGGTTATGGTTGCGGAATTGGCTTTGGGTGGAACGGCTGTAGGTACAGGATTGAATACGCCAAAAGGTTACGATGTTTTGGTGGCTCAAAAAATAGCTGAACTAACCGGTTTGCCTTTTGTTACGGCACCAAATAAATTCGAAGCTTTAGCTGCTCACGATGCAATGGTTGAACTTTCTGGCGCTTTAAAACGTACCGCTGTTGCTTTAATGAAAGTAGCTAATGATGTGCGTATGTTAAGTTCTGGTCCGCGTTGCGGCATCGGTGAAATTGTTATTCCTGATAACGAGCCGGGTTCTTCAATTATGCCAGGTAAAGTTAACCCAACCCAGCCTGAAGCGTTGACTATGGTTTGCGCTCAGGTGATTGGTAACGACGTGGCCGTTTCAGTTGGTGGCATGTCTGGTCATTTTGAATTGAATGTTTTCAAACCTTTAATCGCTGCAAACGTTTTACAATCTGCTCGTTTAATTGGCGATGCTTGCGTTTCGTTTACTGTTAAATGTGCAGAAGGAATTACAGCGAACCTACCAGAAATTGAGAAACATTTACAAAACTCATTGATGTTGGTTACTGCTTTAAACCCGCATGTAGGTTATGAGAACGCAGCTAAAATTGCAAAGAAAGCACATAAAGAAAATAAAACATTGAAAGCGGCAGCAGTTGAACTGGGCTTGTTAACCAACGAACAATTTGATGAGTGGGTTCGTCCGGAAGATATGGTTGGAAGTTTGAAATAACAAGCCCCACATAGCCTCCCCAGAGGGGAGGAACTTCTTTCTATAGTTTAGGTGATGGAAAGTAAAGCCCCTTTAGGGGTTTGGGGTTTTTAGAAAAGCAGGGCCATTCATTCTTCGGATTCGATAGCCCCGCTTTTTGCTACAAGTTTTTTAAACCTATGAGGTCTTAAAGACCTCATAGGTTTAATCAAAAGGTTTCCGCTTCAATCGCTTGCCCGCCGTAGGCAGGCGTTTATTTAATAAAATACAGCAATTAAAAACTCAGTTTGCATGGTGCAAATTGGAATTCAAAATATAAAAACATGGGTGAATCAATTTTGACCTCATTAATCGGCTTTGTTTCCATTATCTCGCCATTAATAATCTTCATTGCTTGTTGTTATTATATTTCGAAACAAGTAAAGGCCGATTCTATATTATTGCTTATCGGTTCGGGGTTATCGTTAGTGTTAACTGGATTTTACAGCCTTTTGATGCCTTACCTTATGCGATCAGGAAGTTTTTCGATGACCCAAACTACAAGTTACTATACCATCGGTGGGGTAATCAGTTTTTTCTCCGGGATGTGTTTTGCTGTCGGTTTGTTTATATTAATTAGCAACACGGTTAACGAGAAAAAAAGCTTTCCAAATCAATTCCCTCCGAATGAGTTTAAATAGTATGCTCACTAATATTATGTTTAATCCATTGGGAAAAATTAAAGGAGTTATTCAATTGAAGCATCTCTATTTTCTTCCTTTTGCCTTCTACCTTTTGAGTATTTTAAGCTCTTGTTCTCGTTTGCCAAACATTCAGGGCAAAGGCGAAGATTTTATGCAGGGTGTTTGGAATCAGGATTCTGTTGCCTACAGCAATAAATTGAGTAACTACACCAAACATCATTTTAAGTTTAGCTGCGATTCAGTTTACATCGATTTTGAAACCCATAGCAAAGTTAACTTTTACGAAGATTCCTGCTATAATAATGGCATTTGGAAAGAATACGCTAAGGGAGTTTATGCCGTTAAAGGCGATACGCTAATCGTTGGAGCAACCTTCACTCATGCCAATTACAAACAAAAAATATCGGGTTGTTATCGCATCGGCAGGTACGAAAGAAACTTCCTGATTAAAAGAAAATCTCCCGATAGCTTGATTCTGGAAAGTATGAGCGATCAGCGGGAAATCTTATTATCACTTAAAGAAAAAGTTACCTGCGTACAAAAAGAATTATAAAATGAAATTCAAATCAATTAAAAGAAAGTTAATTATTGCCGCAGCTGTTGGATTGTTGGCTTATTTACCTACGCAAGTTAATGCATGGGGAATGATTGGGCATAGAGTTGTAGGTGAAATTGCCGATAGTTATTTAAAGGCTAAAACCCGCAAAGCGATTCAAGCCATTTTAGGATCGGAGAGTTTGGCCATGTCGGCAAACTGGGGCGATTTTATTAAGTCGGATTCTACCTATAATTATTTATACAACTGGCATTTCGTAAACTTACCAGGCGGACAAACCAAAGAAGGAATTTTCGATTTCTTGGAAACGGAGAAATCTCCCAACCTGTACAACAAAATAATTGAATTAACTGCAGTTTTAAAAAAACCGGGCAGCACAGCTGATGAAAAAAAATTAGCATTGCGGATGTTGGTGCATATGGCCGGGGATTTATGTCAACCCATGCATGTTGCCCGTAAAGAGGATTTAGGCGGAAACCGCGTTTCTGTTTTGTGGTTTAACGAAAAATCGAACTTGCACCGCGTTTGGGATGAGCAGTTAATTGAGTATCAACAACTGAGTTATACCGAATATGCAAAAGCAATCAACCATCCTTCTGCAGTTCAATTGTACAACTGGCAAAATACCAGCTTGAAAGAAAATGTTTATGAATCTTACCTGGTTTGTAATAAAATTTACGAAACCACTAAGCCAGATTCCAAACTAAGTTACCGCTACAATTTTGATTGGGTAGAAACCTTAAATCAGCAGCTGCTAAAAGGTGGAGTTCGCCTGGCAAAAATGCTGAATGATATTTACGGATAAGAATTCCAATAAACAAAAAATGCGCTGAAGTTATCAGCGCATTTTTTGTTTATCGTGTTTTTGAACAAAGGATTGCTTTTACAAATCAGTTTTGATTTTCAATTCTTTTAATTGTTTATCGTCTATAGTGCTCGGACTGTCAATCATCACATCTCTTCCTGAATTGTTTTTAGGGAAAGCTATTACATCACGGATCGAATCCAAACCGGCAAAAATCGAAGTTAAACGATCGAAACCAAAGGCAATACCACCGTGTGGAGGTGCGCCAAATTCGAATGCATCCATCAAGAAACCAAATTGTTTTTGTGCTTCCTCTGCACTGAAACCTAAATGTTTAAACATTAAAGCCTGCAATGCTCTATCATGAATACGGATAGAACCACCACCAATTTCGGTTCCGTTGATGACCATATCGTAAGCGTTCGCACGAACGTTTTTCGGATCAGTATCTAACAAAGCAATATCTTCTGGCTTTGGCGAAGTAAATGGATGGTGCATGGCATGGTAACGTTCCGTTTCTTCATCCCATTCCAATAACGGGAAATCCAATACCCAAAGGGCAGAAAATGTGTTTTTGTCACGTAAGCCTAAACGATTACCCATTTCTAAACGAAGTTCGTTTAATTGTTTGCGTACTTTATCTGTCGAACCTGCTAAAATTAAAAGCAAATCGCCCTTTTCTGTCGCGAAAGCTTCGCTCCACTGTTTTAAATCTTCTTCGTTGAAGAATTTATCAACAGAAGATTTTATAGTTCCATCTTCATTGTGGCGGGCATAAATTAATCCTGTAGCACCAATTTGTGGGCGCTTGATAAAGTCAGTTAACTCGTCTAACTGTTTACGGGTGTAACTTGCAGCACCTTTAGCATTGATACCTACTACTAATTCAGCGTTATCAAAAACAGGAAAACCTTTACCTTTAACTAAGTCGTTCAGCTCTACAAACCGCATGTCGAAACGCGTATCTGGTTTATCAGATCCGTACAAACGCATCGCATCTGCGTATTGCATACGCGGTACTTCAGGTAAATCATAATTGCGAACTTCCTTAAATAAGGTACGAATCAACCCTTCGAAAGTGTTTAAAATATCTTCCTGTTCGATGAACGACATTTCGCAGTCAATCTGTGTAAATTCAGGCTGACGATCGGCTCTTAAATCTTCATCTCTGAAACATTTAACAATCTGAAAATATCTATCAAAACCAGAAACCATTAACAATTGCTTAAATGTTTGTGGCGATTGAGGCAGAGCATAAAACTCGCCTTCGTTCATGCGGCTTGGCACTACGAAATCTCTTGCTCCTTCTGGCGTAGATTTAATTAAAACAGGTGTTTCTACTTCAATAAAATCTAAACCATCTAAATAACGGCGAACAGATTGTGCCATTTTGTGGCGTAAAACCAGATTGTTACGGACTGGGTTACGACGTAAATCCAAATAACGGTATTTCATGCGCAGTTCATCACCACCATCAGTTTCATCATCAATCATGAATGGAGGCAATTTTGCAGCGTTTAAAATTTCTAAAGCAGAAACTTTAATTTCGACATCACCGGTTGACATTTTTGGGTTTTTGTTGCTGCGTTCTACAACTGTGCCGGTAGTTTTAATTACAAACTCGCGACCTAGCGAACGTGCTGCTTCGCAGAGTTCACGGTTATCATCCATGTTAAAAACCAGTTGTGTAATACCATAACGGTCGCGGATATCGATAAAAGTCATACCGCCCAAATCTCTCGATTTTTGTACCCAACCACACAGGGTAACACTTTCTCCTAAGTTATTGAGGGTAAGTGCACCACAAGTTACTGTTCTTAACATATATTGTAATCTAAATTAAGCGGCAAAAATACCGAATTTGTTTTAAAGTTTTTAAAAGAAGATGTACTTGATTTTTCGAACTGGTTAAATCATTCATAAATTACCGATACTGTTGAAAGCAATTGACATTGGCCTCTATGCAGGCAACTCATCTAGGAAGATTGTCACAAATATTACCAATGAAAAATCGGAGAATATTTTCGCAATGACGCCAAGTGGAATCAATTTAGTTCAAAAAATTCTCAACAAAACAAATCCAACTTATATGCCTGCCCAAATGCATTCATTTTAAATCTAGTCATTTTTATAACACACCCCGTCATTGCGAAAAACGTTCTTCATCGTTTTGTGGCAATCTCATTGCAGCTATTCACTGGGGGGGCAAAAGGATATAATTTAATACTTTTCTTCCAAAACTATCTCAACGGCAATCACCTTCCATTCGCCGCCTAAATTTCTCCATTGGTAAATTTCTTCCGTTTGTATGGTTTGCTTTTTTGAAAAAACCAATAAGTTAGGTTTAATAATTACCGACTTCCTGGCGATTTTCTCCGTAAAAATTTCATTTTCTACAGATGATTTAATGCGGTAATGGCTCGTTTCTATGCTTTTTGCTCGTCTGAAAAAACCTTGGATCTCAGCCTTATAATCACGAAGATTTAAAGTTTTATTATCCGATCCGGTAAATTGAAAAGAAGGATCAAATACTTGGAAATAAGTATCGCCATCTTTTAACTGCATTGCCTGATCTGCGTTTTTATGTAAGGCATCAATCGCTGAAATAGTTAAATCGGTTTCCATGGCATGAAGTTAAAGGTTTGCTTTCTGTTTTCAAACATAAGATGAAAGCATAAAAGACATTCCACAAAAAAGCCACCAATATGTTGGTGGCTTACTCATCTCAATTTAATTTTTCATCCGGCCTTGTTCGGCTTCCAAACCTGTACTTCGGTTACGGGCTGGTTTAATCTCGTTTTTACCAAATCGGTAGGTAAACGTTAAACTTACCGATTGTCTATCGTTCAGTCCGTAAAGAGTGTAATAAAGTCCAGGAAATGCACTTCTGATATTATTAATCTGCGTATTGAAGATATCGTTAGCAGCTAGCTTTAAACTTGCTTTTTTCGCTAAAAAGGATTTGCTTATCCCTGCATCAAAGCCGTAACGTGTTCTAATTTCCATCACACCAAAAGTAACCGGACTATCATAGCTGAAATTAAGTTCGGCTGATAAACCTGGCTGAATCTTAAAGCTGTGTTGCGATTTAAACTGGAAAGAAGTGCTCTTGTTATCCAGCGATTGGCCGGCAATATCTGGCGTTTTAAACCTGATGTGAAACGTATTTAAATTATTATTGCTACTCCACCATTTAGTGAAATTTACAGGAGCATTTAATACCAATGAATATGCGTTTTGAGTGGCAATATTTTGGTTGGTTTGGTACAGTGCCTGCTTTTCGTTATCCGGAAGAATTACCTCTGTAATCACATCGGTAGTTTTACTATAATTCAATGTGGCCGAATACTTTTTCTTAAGCAAATAAGTGAATTCAAAATTATTGGTGTACTGCGGATTCAAAAATGGGTTACCCTGGCTGTAAGTATATTGGTCTAAAAAGTAAACAAAAGGATTCAAAGCATCGTAGCTTGGTCGGTCAATTCTGCGACTGTAGGAAAGACTAATATCATTGTTCTTGTTCAATGTTTGGTTAATAAAAACACTTGGAAAAAAATCAAGATATTCGCGTTCTATAATCTTATTGGTCGTTATTGAATTGCCTTTCGAACTGGTTTGTTCTGCCCTCAACCCGAGTTGAATACTGGTTTTTTTGAATTGTTTATTAAAATTAACGTAAGCTGCATTTACATTTTCATCGTACACAAATTGGTTGCTAAGCAAAGCATTGTTTTGCCAATTGTTGTTCAAAAATTGTTCAGCAATTAAATTGTTATCGGTAGTTACCCAACTACTTTTTAAACCCGCTTCTAACTTCATCTGTTTTTTCAGTGGCAGTGCGTAATCAACCTTGAAAGCCTTAATATTAATAACCGAAGGCGTGATGTTTCTGGTAACCACCGTTGGCCTGATCAGGCTACCGTTATTAAAAAAGTAGTCGCTTACATAATCTGCATCATCATTTCCTTTATATCTTCCATAATCCAAATCAATGGTAATTTCCTGCCCTGCGGTATCAAGAACAGATTTGTAATTTAAATTGTAGGATAGGTTGTTGTACTTATTTCTAATCACATTATTGGCTAAAACCGAAGAATCCTGTTGGGTAAATGAACCGCCAATTCGGGTTGCATTAACGGAGTTTTCAATATTACTTCCTTCGTAACCCGTTACCAAAATGCCAAGCGTATTATTTTTATTGATAAAATAATCTGCGCCTACTTTAAAATTTTGTCCATGATTTTTTTTGCTAAAATCACTGCGTTGAGAGAAATAACGGTTGCTAGGCGAAACATTTGCAATCCTGTCTATTTCCATAAAAGTCTCTCGGTCTCTCTGGTAATAGTTATAGTTTCCAAACAGATTCAATGATTTCGTACGATGATTTAAGCTGCCACCTGCACTAGATCTAAATTTTTTCCCCCTTCCCAAAGCCCCCGTCAAACTTCCGTTTGTACCACCTCCTTTATTTTTTTTGGTTTTAATATTGATAATTCCGGAGTTACCGGCTGCATCATATTTAGCTGATGGATTCGTAATCAATTCGATAGTTTCTATTTCCGAACTTTGCATTCCTCTCAACAAATTAGCTACGTCGCCGCTACTCATATAAGTCTGTTTGCCATCTATTTGAATCAGTACGCCTTGTTTACCTTGCATCGAAATGTTGTCGTTCTGATCTACATTTACCCCAGGCGCTTTCTGTAGTAACTCCAATGCGGTAGAACCAGACGCGATAGAACTGCTGGCCACATTCATTACCGTTCTATCCATTTTGCGTTCTACTAATGGAACGTTTGCGGCAACGGTAACTTCTTTCAAATTTTGAGTGGTAGATACCAGTTGAATAGTACCAAAATCAATTTGTTGATCATCGCCCAGCGTTTCTACTTTACTTTTGTAAACTTTGTAACCCATATTACTGGCTTTGTAAAAGTAATTTCCTTTGCTTGAAACCGAGAAACCGAAACTGCCATTTTGATCTGTCAAGGCAGTTTTAACAATGCTCGAATCAGTTGCTTTGTAAAGTACAACAGTTACGAAGTCAGCGGGCTTTTTTGTTTCATCAACAATTTTTCCTGTAATATTAAATTTCGTATCGGTTTGTGCATTAACGGATAACGCTGAAAACGCGGCGAAAATAAGGAATGATATTTTGTAAAAAAGTTTCATTTTTATGGTATTAGTTTTTAAAAAATCAAGACAAAGAAATTCCATGCGACTGGTTAGACGCCTTTTTATTTTGCCTTATTATTTAAAGTTTAGCTGGGGAAACGAACGGTTTCCGTTGTTTAGTTATCAGTAAGACGATGGTTTTTAAGAAAGGTTACAGGAGGAAGAAAAAAAGTAAGAATGAAGTATTTTTATTGACCATTTAATTTTAGAAAGTCAAAGGCAGAATTAGGTGGCCAATGTAGCCCTGCCATCCACTACAATCTTTTAAATTGATTGTTCACTGTAAACGAAAGTGTAATTAATTTAAAAGGATTTTTGTTTCTGTCAGGCTTAATAGAACGAAGAGCAGTGCATAAAAAAACCGCAGACGAACAGAAAAATCTGCAAATCTGCGGCTTCAACTTTAAAAATGAGTTTTTATTTTACACCCAACACATCTACACCCTGTTCAAAAACAACATCAACAGGAATGTTTTTTCTGGTTAAGCGATCTAAATCTTTTTGCAATTCTGAGGAAATTACAGCTTTCTCCTTTTGCGCTTTTTCAACAGCAACTTTATCTCCATTACCTTGCAAAGTAATAATGAATGCGCTTAATTCATTCATTGCGGTGGCAAATTTTTCGTAGTTAACTTTATAGGTTCCTTTATCGGTACGCTCAAAAGCACCTTTTTCCTGAAAGTAATTGAAACATTGCATATTGGCTTTTCCATGTGCTTCAGATACGCCAAATCTTACTGATCTTAAAATTCCAGCCATAAAGGTGGTGTAGTAATCTTTAATATCGCCAGATAACTCACCTTTTTTTAGTAAACCTGTTACCATATATAAACCTAAAACATCGGCTTTGCCTTCTTCAAGCCAGCTATATTGTTCTTTCAGCACTTCACGAACAAAACCTTTTCCAGTAACCGTTTTTTTAATACCTAAACCATGAGCTACCTCGTGAAACATGACGTTGGCGAAAAAAGCATCAAACTTGATATATTTTTGCTGGTCAGCATCAATTAATTCTTTAGAAATAGGAACCAGGATCTTATCAAATTTAGCTTGCATGGCATTTTTCAATTGCGATCTGCGTGTGCCTTTTTCTTGCTGAATTTTTTCATCGTTGGGCAGATTTACAGCAATGGTTTTCGAACCAGCATTACAATCTCCTGCATAATAAACCACATCGTAGGCGTTCAATTCTGAGTCTGTTCCCGGCGTTTCCGTTTTATATTTGGCTACAACCGGTAAGTTTTTTTGCAGTTCAGGAAGCATTTTTACATACTTAGCTAAGCGCTTGCTCCATTCTTTGTCTTTAATTAAAACGTAAGCTTCATAACTGGTGCGGGCATTAAAAAGTTTATCCTCGTAATTTTCAATAGGGCCGATAATGATGTCAAGGCCATTCGTTTTCATATCCAACCAGGCATAATCGCTGGCGGTGAAATTGTCAGTAACTAAAGCATCTGCTCGTAAATTCAAATACTTTTTTAAGCCTGCATCTTCGGCAATTAAAGCAGCTTGTTTTAAAAGAGAACTTGCCTTTTGCAATTCGGCAGCAAATAAAACATGATAAGGAACAGTGGTCAGTTTACCTGCAGTATCTTTTTGGATCACCGAATAGGCACCATACTTATCTTTCAAGTCAGATTTCTCAATTTCTTCTTTCGTGATCCCGTAAGGATAAAAAGAAGCACCTTCTGGCTTGGCGCCAACACCAGCAACAAAAGGTTTTTCATTGTTCAACCTATCCCACGGACCATAATTTATATTTACAAATTCCCTGGTTTTTTCGTCCTTAATTGTGGCCATCAAACTGTCGCGTTCCGGATAGGCTTGCTTCCAGTACAAGTCGTCCATAATTTCTGCCGCCTGAATAAGCAAAGGCAAAATTTTTCGATCGTTAACGCTTAAATCGTTAATGTTACTGGTTAGCTTAACGCGTTCGTAAATTGGAAGTCTTTGCGCTACATATTCATTTAAGCTATCTCTTTCTACCACGGTACCATTATCGGTATTGCTTTTGGTGTCACCAGTGCAACCCGACAGGAACAATGTTCCAGTAATTGCAAGCGAAAAGTATATGGTAGATTTGTATAATTTGTTCATATTTAATAGATATGGGTGCTAAATTAGTAAAATTTAAAAGCATTGTATAAAGTTTGATGCATTGGAGATAGTTTCGCATAACTTTGTAACTTCAACAATCAACAAATCAAAACATGTCATCATTTAATTTCCCTAAATATTCGCCAGTTTTAGTTACGGCACTTATAGTTTTCCTTTCTTCGTGTGGATCTAATAAATATGCAGCAACTGAAAAAGTTTATAAAACGAAAGCCAAAGATTTCTCGAAAATTATCAGCAGCACGCCACCTGCAGGGCAGCTTTACGATTCTTTAAGTGCAGCAAATCAAACCTGGGTTGGCTCTGTAAACTTTGGCATACGCAAACCCAACTTCGTAGTTATCCACCATACGGCTCAAGATAGTTTAAACCAAACCATCAAAACCTTCCACTCTACCAGGGCTGGAACAAGCGCTCACTATGTAATCAGTAGAGATGGAAAAGTTGTGCACATGGTTAATAATTATCTTCGTGCAAACCATGCAGGCGTAAGTAAATGGGGTAAGGATACGGATTTGAATTCTTCATCAATCGGTATTGAATTAGATAATAACGGTATTGGCGATGTTTGGCAAGATGCACAAATTAACAGCTTGATTAAATTGCTTGCAACCTTGAAGAAAACCTATAATATTCCAACAGCGAACTTCATCGGCCATGCCGATATTGCACCTGGCCGTAAAAATGACCCAAGAAATTTTCCATGGAAAAAGCTAGCGGATAAGGGATTTGGCTTTTGGTATGATGATGTACTGAAGAATCCACCGGCAGATTTCGATACCGAAAAAGCGCTAAAATACATTGGTTACAATACGGCAAACTTACCCGCTGCAATCGAAGCCTTTAAAATCCATTTCATACAAACGGATATCACTAAAACTTTAACACCAGTTGATATTTTGGTGTTGTACAATGTTTATACAAAGTATTAAGACATTAGCAAAAATACAAGTTGTTCGTGTCGGCAGCTTTATTTCATTTAAACTTTGCAAAGGAACTGAATAGCGTTTTATTTCTGCGTTTCTGTTGAAATTTTCGATTGCAATAAGCATAAAAAAACACGGATGAATCTGTGTTCATCCGTGTTTATGTGTAGTTAAAAAAAGCGTTGATTAATTGGGCTTCTTAAAAGTATCCTTTAGTGTCACCGTTCTATTAAAAACCAATTGATCAGCAGTTGAATCTTTATCCAGACAGAAATATCCTTTACGAATAAACTGATAACGGCTATCTAAATCGGCATCAGCAAGGGCTGGTTCGATATAAGCATTCGGCAACACCGTTAAACTTTCCGGGTTTAAATAATCCTTAAAATCACCTTCTTCAGCATCTGGTGTTTCGGAGGTGAACAAACGGTCGTACAAACGAATTTCTGCTGTTTTTGCATGTTGTGCGCTCACCCAATGGATGGTTCCTTTTACGTTAATTCCGCTGGTATCATTTCCACTTTTCGATTCAGGAATATAAGTACAATGGATTTCTGTAACGTTTCCATTTTCATCTTTCACAAAATCTTCGCACTTCACAATGTAAGCGAACTTTAAACGAACCATTGCCCCAGGTGCCAAACGGAACCATTTCTTCGCCGGAACTTCCATAAAATCTTCACGCTCAATCCAAAGTTCATTGCTAAACGGAATCACACGTGTACCGCCGTGATCTTCAGCCTCCGGATTGTTCTCGCCGATTAAATCTTCAGTACCTTTTTCATAATTGGTAATGATTAACTTAATAGGATCTAAAACAGCCATCACTCGGTTCGCCGTTTTATTTAAATCCTCACGGATACAAAACTCCAACAAGCTCAGTTCAATTAAATTCTCACGTTTCGCAATACCAATACGTTCGCAAAATTCACGCACACTTTTTGGCGTAAAGCCTCTTCTGCGTAAACCGGAAATGGTAGGCATGCGTGGGTCGTCCCATCCGCTAACTAAATTCTCATTAACCAGTTGCAGCAGTTTGCGTTTACTCATTACTGTTGAAGTAAGGTTTAAACGGGCAAATTCATATTGCTTAGATGGGAATATTTCTAATTGTTCTATAAACCAATCGTATAGTTCACGGTGAGAAACATACTCTAAAGTACAAATGGAATGGGTGATATTTTCTATACTGTCGCTTTGTCCATGCGCAAAATCATACATAGGATAAATGCACCATTTGTTGCCCGTGCGGTGATGTTCTGCATGTTTAATACGGTAAACAATTGGGTCACGCATTAACATATTCGGACTAGCCATATCGATTTTCGCCCGCAAGGTGTAAGCACCATCCGGAAATTCGCCGCTTTTCATTCTTCCGAAGATATCAAGATTTTCGGCTATGCTTCTGTTGCGATAAGGGCTATCTTGTCCAGGTTCTGTAGGTGTGCCTTTCAAAGCTGCAATCTCATCTGCCGTACTTTCATCAACATAAGCTAAACCTTTTTCAATAAGCCTAACTGCAAATGCGTATAGTTGATCAAAATAATCTGAAGCGTATAATTCGTTTTTCCAATTAAAACCCAGCCATTTAATATCTTCCTGCTGACTATTTACATATTCCGTTTTTTCCGTAACCGGATTGGTATCATCAAAACGAAGGTTGGTGTAACCGCCGTATTTTTGTGTTAGTCCGAAGTTTAAGCATATCGCTTTGGCATGGCCAATGTGTAAGTAACCATTCGGCTCAGGCGGAAAACGCGTAACCAATGTTTTATACTTGCCACTATTCAAGTCGTTCTCAACAATTTCTTCAATAAAGTTCAATGACTTCTCTTCACTCATAAAAACCTGTAAATTAGGAATGCAAATGTAAAAAGATTGAGCGTAATTAGGTAATGATTAAAAAATAGATTAGGGGAATTGGAGAATATGGAATTATATTGAGCAGTAGCTTGGGGAATAATTAATTGGAAATGGGTTGGCCGCTTGTTTCTGTTTCTTATTTGATTCGAATAAGGTTAGGGAATAGGGAATTGGAAATAGGGTGGGTGCTCGTTTCTATTTCTTATTTGATTGGATTGAGGTTGAAATTGTTAGCCTTATGCCTCTCACCTACTTCCCATTTCCCATTATCTATTTCCTAATCCCTATTTCCTCAAATCCATTTCCCTAAACCCTATTTCCGTAAAAGAAAATTCAATACATTTACCTCAACTTAATATTCATTATGAGCAAAGTATTAAACCGACCGATACGCGTCTTAGTTGCCAAAGTAGGCCTTGATGGTCATGACAGAGGGGCTAAAGTGATCGCTACTTCACTTCGTGATGCAGGTATGGAAGTGATTTATACCGGCCTGCGCCAGACACCAGAGATGGTGGTAAATACGGCTTTGCAGGAAGATGTTGATGCCATTGGAATTTCAATATTATCTGGGGCTCACATGACGGTTTTTCCAAAAATTATTCATTTTATGAAGGAAAAACAGCTTGATGATGTATTATTAACTGGAGGAGGAATTATCCCGGAAGGTGATCGGAAAAAACTTGCTGAGTTAGGTGTTGGAGAATTATTTCCTCCTGGAACAACTATGGCAAGCATTGTAGAGTATATTAAAAATTGGGTTATAGAAAATAGAAATTTTTAAGTTATGGCATATCAGAATCTAATATCAGAAATAAAAGAAAACATCCTATACGTTACCATCAACAGGGAAAAGGCTTTAAATGCATTGAATAAAGATACTTTGGATGAATTAGCCGAGGTGATAAAATTTGCGGGAGAAACTGATGAGGTAAGAGGGGTAATCTTAACTGGCTCTGGCGAAAAAGCTTTCGTTGCCGGAGCAGATATTAAAGAGTTTTCAGATTATAGCGGTAAACAAGGTGAGGAGTTGGCACGAAAAGGTCAGCAAAATGTTTTTAATGCGATTGAAAATTCTTCAAAACCGTTTATCGCAGCCATTAATGGTTTTGCTTTAGGCGGCGGATTGGAACTGGCAATGGCTTGCCATATGCGTGTTGCAGCTGATACAGCCAAACTAGGCTTACCAGAAGTTACTTTAGGATTGATTCCTGGTTACGGGGGCACGCAGCGTTTAACGCAATTGGTTGGTAAAGGCAAAGCTATTGAATTAATTACCTCAGCCAACCTAATCAACGCTGTTGATGCGGAAAAAATTGGGCTTGTTAATTATGCTGTGCCTTTGTCTGATCTCATTAGCAAATCGACTGAGATTTTGAACCTGATAAAACAACGTGCGCCACTGGCCATTGCTGCGGCAATTAAATCAGTAAATGCATCCATTACCAGTAGTAATGGTTACGATGTTGAAATTGAGGAGTTTGGAAAATGTTTTGAAACTTCTGATTTTAAAGAAGGCGTATCAGCTTTTATAGAAAAGCGGAAAGCTAATTTTATCGGAAAGTAGTTAAATTGTATGATTAATTCGATAGCGAACTAAAATAAGTGTAGAAAATATTTCCCAAATCAATTTATTTTGAGTAATTATGTACTACTATTCTACGCTCCCTAAATAGATTCTTTCTTCCGATTATAGAGCTTTAGATAGTGTAAAACGGATGATGCTCATGAAAAAAAAGATTCTGATTGTTGATGATGAAGTAAACATTGGTTTATTATTATCTAAGTTTCTTACAAGGAATGGTTTTGAGGTGGCAAACGCCATTACCGGTGCTTCCGCGTTGGATATAATGACGAATGAAGCGTTTGATTTGGTTTTATGCGATTACCGCCTGGATGACACCGATGGTAGAGAAATTTTAATTAAAATAAAAGAGAATTATCCCACAACTGGTGTAATTATCATTACCGGTTACTCAGATATCAAATTAGCGGTCGAGCTGATTAAATTAGGTGCCTACGATTATATTACAAAACCACTATATCCTGATGAGATTTTAAATACCATTAATAAAGCTCTTGAGACACAAAGAGCCCTCAACGAAAACAAAGCTAGACCGGGAAAGAAACATGAAACAGAATCTGATTATGTAAATTATACCGAGTACATTGATGGTCAAAGCGAGGTTTCGGCCACTTTGCTTAAACAAATTCAGTTAATAGCGCCAACTTCTTATAGCATTATTTTAACCGGTAAAAGCGGTACAGGGAAAGAGTGTGTAGCCAAAACTATCCATTTAAATAGTTTGAGAAGAGATAAGCCCTTTGTAGCGATGGATTGCGGTTCGTTAACTAAAGAACTTGCCGGAAGTGAATTTTTTGGCCATGAGAAAGGCTCATTTACCGGTGCACTCTACACTAAAATTGGGCACTTTGAACAGGCAAATGGAGGTACGTTATTTTTAGATGAGATAGGTAACTTATCTTACGAAATTCAAGCCACCTTGCTGAGAACAGTACAGGAAAGAAAAGTTAAACGTATTGGCAGTACTAAAGAAATTGATTTAGATGTCCGCATTATTGTGGCTACAAACGAAAATTTGGTCGATAATATTGGTAAGGGAACATTTAGAGAGGATTTATTCCATCGCTTTAATGAATTTTCTATCCATCTCCCTTCCTTAAAAAAACGAGGAAATGATATCTTAATCTTTGCCGATAAGTTTTTAGCAGTGGCAAATCAAGAACTCAATAAAAACATCAAGGGTTTTAGTGAAGGCGTTAAAAATTGTTTCCTCAATTACAGCTGGCCAGGAAATGTAAGGGAACTGAAAAATGTAATCCGCAGGGTTTCATTGTTAACCGATGGAAATGAAATTCAGGTTGACGTATTGCCATTAGAGCTTTCAAACTACGCCAAGGATTTCGATCGCGAACAGGTTTTGAAACAAATAAAATCAAAGCATAGCGATAAGCCTAAAGACTTGAAAAATGCTGCGCAAGAAGCAGAGTATGACACGATTCTTGGCGTGTTAAAAGAAACAAATTTCAATAAAACAAAAGCAGCCCAAATCTTAAACATCGATAGAAAAACACTATACAATAAAATCAAGGCGATAAAGATTGAAGATCAGGAATAATCTTTATAGGCTAAAACAAAACCTAACTTTTTGCTATTAAGAGAATACCAAACATCACTTTATGTCGGTATTTTCATTTAAGCAACGCAATAACATCAACCTCGTTATTATTATAGCGCTCGGGCTTTTAATTGCGTATTCTTTACAAGCAATTTTTAGTGCAATTCTCAGTACTTTGGTGCTATACACCATCATGCGGCCAGCTTATATTCACCTCGCTGAAGTGAAACGATGGAATAAAAGGTTAGTAGCTATTTTTCTAATCGTGATCAGTATTTTGCTGATTGTGCTACCATTTTATACATTAAGCAGCATGGTAATCAGTAAAATATCTGAGCTTAAAAACAACGAAATATTTTTCAAAAATATATTGGTTAAACTTCAGCATTTAGTTCCTTTTAATATCAATCAAGATGTGATTCAAGATGGATTAAATCGGCTGGGTAACTGGGCAACAGAGTTATTTCCTTCCTTAATTTCTAGTGCTGTAAATATTATACTAAGCCTTTTGGTGATGTACTTTTTACTATACTTCATGCTCATCGAGCGCAAAACCTTTGAACGTTCTTTAATTAAATACGCACCTCTTAGAGAACAGAATGCACTTCGCTTTGGCGATGAAATGAGAAATACAACTTATGCAAACGTATTGGGGCAGGGTTTAATTTGCCTGGTACAGGGTTCACTGGTGAGCTTATCGTTTTACATTTTAGGTTATAAAGACCCGGTATTCTGGGGGGTAATTACCACTTTTATATCTTTCGTTCCTATTCTGGGGCCGCCTGTGGTTTTTGTGCCAGCGGCTATCCTGCAAATTGCGAACGGAAATAACTTTGCCGGGTGGGCGATGCTAATTTTCGGCTTTGTTGTTATCATTAACATCGATAATGTACTTCGATTCATCATTGCAAAAAAAGTTGGCAACATTCACCCCATAATCACAGTAATTGGCGTAATTATTGGTATCCCATTATTTGGAATTTTAGGACTCGTTTTTGGTCCGCTATTATTATCTTATTTTATTTTGCTTGTTAAGATTTACGAAACCAGTACGCTCGCATCAGAAAGATTGGAAAGAATTAAAACAAATAATGAGCTTAATGAGTTATAATTTATAGCTTAACAATAATGTAATATAGTATTTCTTATATTGTGAATGTTAAACCCTTAAAATAATTAATTATGAATGATAACTCAAAAGTAGTAGTTGCTCTTTTAGCAGGATTAGCTGCTGGTGCCGCTTTAGGTATCTTATTTGCACCAGATAAAGGTGACGAAACCCGTGACAAATTAAGCCAATCGTTAAAAGATCTTGGAGATTCTATTAAAGATAAGGCTGCGGATGAGATTAATAACTTATCAAGTTTAAAGGATAAAGTTGTTAGTTCAATTAAAACGAAATTAAGAAGCGTTGAAGACGAGTACAGTGACGACGTTGAACACGCATAAAAATAATAACTAATTGGGCGCTTCGGGCGCCCATTTAAATTCCATCTAAAACTATGCAAGAAAATAAAGAAAAAAGTATTGAAGACCTTGTTGAAGACGCCAAAGGCTTTTTGGAAGCAAGAGTTGAATATACAAGACTTTACCTTGTAGAAAAGGTATCAAAAATATTTGCCGATTTAGTTACCAATACTGCTGTAATTGTATGTTTTATATTGGCATTTTTATTTGGTAGTGTAACTCTGGCTCTTTTCTTATCAGATGTTTTGGGAAGCTATACACGAGGATTTGGTTGTGTATCGGGGATATACCTTTTGTTGGCGGTTATTGTTTATTTAACTAAAGACAAATACATTGAAAAAGCTATTATTAACGTAGCCATTACAAAATATTTCGACAAACTTGCAGATAAGGAGGAAGAAGATGAGAAAGTATAACATCAGAACTTTAGCAGATTTGCAAGCAGCAAAGTTGGAGTTAAAAGTGGAGTATACACTTAAACAAAATATGCTCAAAACCGATGGCAAAATCTTTTTAAAACAGTTTACATTCGGTGCACTCATTAAGAAGTTTGCAACACCAAGCAATTTTTTTAAGGCTGATGAAAAATTGAACATCAGTGGCACAGCAATGTCGCTCCTGCTGCCAATGTTTATGAACAAAACCATTTTCCGAAGTGCTGGCTTTTTAACTAAAGCCGCTGTAGGTTTGGTATCTGGAAAAGTAGGAAAATCATTAGATGCTGAGCACTTATCAGCGATCTTTAACTCTGTTAAAGGTTGGTTTGGAAAAAAGAAGGAACAGAAATCAAAGAAATTCATAGATTATGGCATACCGCCAGATAGTGAAACTTATTAATATTGAGCCTCATATTGAAAATATGAGGCTTTATTTTTTTAAAAAATTCATACTTTTAGGTGTAGCGTAATGATGCTATCAACCGTTACCAATGAAACAAAACTGATGAAAAAATTACTACTCTTGCTCGCCATCTGCTTAACACTTTCTTGCAAAAAGGATTTGGATAAGAAACTTTCCAGTAAAAATTGGCGTGTTGAATCGGTTACGGTAAGCCCTGCCATGACATCTGGAAACAAAACCAGCACAGACTATTTGGAGCTTATGGGGCCTCAAAGTTGTGCTGCCACTACTACACTAACATTTTCTGACAAAGGCATATTTACATCAGGTTCAAATGGTGCGTTATGCGATTTATTTTACGATCCGAATAGTAAACCAGTAACGTGGACCAGGGAAGGCGAGCAAATTACTATTTCCTCTTCACCACAATCGCCATTCACATTAAAGGGCAATAAATTAACCCGAACTACAACTACCACATCAGCCGCTGGCACCGTTTATACTTTTGATTATGTCTACAAAGCCCAATAATTTAAAGGTTTTAATGGTATGCTTGGGGAATATTTGCCGATCTCCTTTGGCTGAGGGCATTATGAAACACCTTGCAAAGCAACAAGGTTTAAATTGGGAAATTGCATCGGCAGGAACTGGCGATTGGCATATTGGAAAAGCGCCAGATAAAAGAAGTGTGGCTGCTGCTAAAGTTTTGGGTTATGATATAAGCCAGCAAAGGGCGCAACAGTTTAACCACAATATGTTTAGCCAATATGATTTGATCTTGGTTATGGATCGCAATAATTTAACTGATGTAAAGCGTTTAGCCCGAACAGATGATGAGCGGCAAAAGGTTAAACTTTTCTTAGCAGAGGATGAGGTAACAGATCCGTATTGGGATAACGACCTTTTCGGCCCGGTTTGTAATCAAGTTGAAGAAAGATGTAAAGAAATTATCAAACAACTTTCTTAATTTTACAACTGAAACGAACCTAACCAAACCCATTTCTATGAAGAAGATTATTCCTTTTTTTGTATTAGTTGCCTTAATATTTCTAACTCAAAGTTTCGCCATCGATAAAAAGACAGCAAGGGTTTTAGTTTTCTCAAAAACAAAAGGCTTTAGGCACAACTCCATAAGTGATGGGAAAACTGCAATTGCAAAACTTGGCAATCAGCACCATTTTTTAGTTGATACCACCGAAAATGCAGCACAGTTTACTGAAAATAATCTTAAAAAATACGCGGCTGTAATTTTCTTAAATACCACTGGCGATGTTTTGGATGATCAGCAACAGGTAGCATTTGAGCATTATATTCAGGCTGGCGGCGGCTATGTAGGAATCCATGCTGCAACAGATACAGAATACGATTGGCCTTGGTATGGCAAGTTGGCTGGAGCTTACTTTATTAGTCACCCGGCGGTTCAGGAAGCTAGGTTTATCGTTAAAGACCGTAAACATCCAGCAACCCGTTTTCTTCAGGATTCAGTTTGGATGCACAAGGACGAACTGTACAACTTTAAAGACATCAATCCGGATATCAAGGTATTGTTAACCATTGATGAAAATTCATATAATGGCGGTAAAAACGGAAAGTTTCATCCATTTAGTTGGTACCATGAATACGATGGAGGTAAATCTTTTTATACTTCGATGGGGCATACCAAAGAAACCTGGACAGATGATATGTTTTTAAAACATCTATACGGTGGAATTTTATATGCCATGGGTAGAAAACCCTAATAGATTAATAAATACAGCCACACATTCGAAATTGATTAAACTTATATTACGAATCTGCGGCTTGATTATTTTTTGATAGTAAAACCTTAATAAAACAACTGCGATAATACATTTGTTGCTGATGGTGCTGCAGGTTTTAGTGCAGTAAATTTGGATAACTGTGCTACCGTCAAAATCGTTCCTAAATTAGATTTTAAGCCAGAAACCAGCTTGCCAATTTTTGTTTGCGCTGCAGTAGGGTTGGTTTTTTGCGTAGCTAAAACTGTTGCTTTCTGCACTAAAAAATCTTTAACAATTGAGGTAACTGTTGGCTTTTGTGCAGGCGTTAAGCTTAACGCTGGAGTAAGTTTTCCTAATATCCCAGATGTTAAACTGTTTACATCCAAACCAGAAGCCGCGGCAGCCGAACCAACTTTACTCAATATACTTTGTGCATTGGATGCAACATTCAGGCTCAACATCAGCGTAGCCAAAATCAGTAATTTCTTCATTTATAATATTATGTTTAGTGTAAAGCGAAGATATACTTTTTACACCTTCAAAGAATATTATTATTGGGTCGGGCATCTTTTTCGTTAACTAGATAGATGTATTTGAGCATACAAAAAGCGGCTACTGCTCCAAAGCTATGCCATAGAAAATGAGTGCCGATTTGCAATATTTCCCATTTATCGGCTATCCGAAATGTAAGTGCAAAAATAAATGCCAATAAAGCAAAACCCACCCATTTTCCGTTTCTCCAGCCTGTCTTTAACAAATAGCCGAAAACTGGAAACAATACTAAGGCAGCCATAAAGGCATAATTAATATTGATAAAAATCTGGAAATCGCCATCAGCAAATAATTTCCGTACATAAAACTGGAAAAAAGCATATAGCAATATGATAAGTACAGCGAAATACCATTTAGTTAGTTTGGCTAAAAAATATACGCCAGCAGAAAGGCAGAGCAGCATTATCGGCATCCAATCCATCATGATAAAAATTGGCCACCGCCTAAAAGAATGATAAGTGGTGCCTCCAATTCCTCCGATGTAAAGCAAAACTAAAGCAAGACTAAGAAAAGTATTTTGTTTGAATTTACCCCAAACTTTGAAAGTCCAAAATATAGCGATGCATAAAAAGAAACAGCTTGTAAGAGCATTAAGTGGTTCGGGAAATAAGTTGTTCAAATTGGTTTCCGTATAGATGGTGCCGCCATCAGGGGGATTTTGAAAAATAGCCATCATCGTCTTTTAGTTTGATATGCAATTTGCAGTTATAAAAACAAATACTTCTATGTTTTGTGATTAGTGCTTCAGTAAAAAAAATGAGACTAAGCCTTAATCATTTGGAACTTCAGGACAGTTTTAATGCTGTTTTTTGAAAAATGACAAACTTTTTTCTTTTGACTCATGTTGAAATAGTAACATCAAATCAATAAGAACATGAAAACTACAACAGCAACCGCAGAGGTATTGAACGACCTCATTGAAATTAATAACGACCGTATTGAAGGCTATGAAAAAGCCCGTACAGAACTGAAAGATAGCGATGCAGATTTAAAATCATTATTTTTAAGTATGATTGAGGAAAGCCAGAAATATAAAATGGCTTTGGCAACAGAAGTAGCTGCATTTGGTGAAGACATTGAAACAGGAACAACTAATTCTGGAAAAATTTATAGAGCGTGGATGGATGTTAAAGCCTTATTTACAGGTCACGATCGCCAAACAGTGTTAAACAACTGTGAGTTTGGAGAAGATGCCGCTCAAAATGCGTATAAAATGGCCTTGGAAGAAGAAGACCTTCCGGCAAATATCAGAGAATTGATTTCGGATCAAAAAGCAGCTTTAAGAGTTTCACATGATGAGATCAAAAGATTACGCGATTCTCAAGCGTAAGTTAGCTTTAGTCAAATGAGAAAAACCACCTGATATTTATCAGGTGGTTTTGTTTTTTATATCTGGTTATGCTTCCAATTCCCTATCTAAATGTTCGGTAACCCGTTGAATGGTATTATCAATCGTGTTACTTAAAATGGTCAAGTACGAACCTTTCTTTGCATTATCAATCGCTATTTGTAAACACTCTGTGCTCTTGTTATTGATGATAATCTCTTTATTTGGATCAACTTCTTGAATTCCTTTTACTAACAAATCAATCAATTCCTGCTGCTGCCTTCCTCGTAAATATTTCTCCTGACAGATGTAAATTTTATCAAACATTTGCGCTGAGATACGAGCTGTTTCGATGATGTCCTCATCTCTTCTGTCGCCAGTTCCAGAAA
The DNA here is from genome assembly GCF_979258665.1 of Pedobacter sp. AC163. NCBI lineage: Bacteria > Pseudomonadati > Bacteroidota > Sphingobacteriia > Sphingobacteriales > Sphingobacteriaceae > Pedobacter > Pedobacter sp. AC163. Next base: position 3,528,525 of record NZ_OZ409872.1, read on the forward strand.
TAATACCAACATGCTCTGTTGATTCTACACTTTGTAAATAAGCCTTCACGCCGTTAAATCCATCAGGATTGTGGGCAAAATCTACCAAAACTTTAAAGTCTTTGAATCTGAAAACATTCATTCTTCCAGGGGTATGTGCAGCCGAAGGAATGAAGGTTTCTAACGATAAACGAATATCTTCTGGTTTGTAGCCCCATAAGTAAGCGGCAAGTGTTGCTGCCAAAACATTTTGGATCATAAAGTTAACAGATCCGCCAAATGTTAAAGGAATATGCGTTGCTTTATCAACCCTTAGTTTCCAATCACCCGTTTTAATGGTGATGAATCCGTTTTCGTAAATAGCCGCAATTCCACCTTTTTTGCAATGATCTTTAATAACAGGATTGTTTTCATCCATGCTAAAGTAAGCCACATTACAACGGGCATCTCTGGCAATTTTTACACAATAACCATTATCAGCATTTAAAACTGCCCAACCTTTTCGGCGAACGGCTCCGATAACCACCGCTTTTACACGGGTTAAATCATCCAGGTTATGAATATCGGAAATACCCAAATGATCTTCCTGAATATTAGTAACAACCCCAATGTCGCAAGCATTAAACCCTAATCCTGCTCTCAAGATACCGCCACGGGCAGTTTCTAAAACAGCAAATTCAACAGTCGGGTCTTTTAAAATAAATTCTGCACTCACTGGCCCTGTTGTGTCACCTTTCATCAACATCGTGTTGTGAACATAAACTCCGTCGCTTGTGGTAAAACCAACCCGCTTACCGTTACTTCTAATAATGTGAGCGATTAAACGAGTGGTAGTTGTTTTTCCGTTAGTGCCGGTTACAGCAATAATCGGAATTTGTGATAATCTGCCCTGAGGATAAAGCATATCAACCACTGAAGCAGCTACATTTCGCGGCAATCCTTCACTTGGAGCCAGGTGCATCCGGAAGCCCGGTGCCGCGTTTACTTCCAATACAACCCCACCATTTTCCGTAAGTGGTTGCGTCAGGTTTTGCGCCATGATATCAATTCCACAAATATCCAAACCAATCACCCTCGAAATTCTTTCGCAAATGAAAATATTTTGAGGATGAACAATATCGGTTACATCAATAGATGTTCCACCTGTGCTTAAGTTTGCTGTCGATTTTAAGTAAACAACCTCGCCTTTTTCTGGAATGGTTTCCAGTGTGTATTCTTTTTTAGCAAGTAAATCTAGCGTGTCACGATCTACAGAAATTTCTGTTAATACGTTTTCATGGCCATAACCACGACGAGGATCTTCATTTTCCTTATCAATTAATTCTTGAATGGTATGAATACCGTTGCCTTTTACATGGGCAGGATCGCGTTGTGCTGCGGCAACTACTTTATGGTCAATTACCAAAACACGAAAATCATAGCCGGTGATGAATTTCTCAATAATTACGCGGCGAGAATAAGTTTTGGCATACTCGAAAGCTGCTTTAGCGGCCTCCATTGTTTTTACATTTATGGTTGCGCCTTTGCCATGATTTCCATCGAGCGGTTTAAAAACCAAAGGAAAGCCAACCTTATTTACTGAAGCTTCCAGGTCATCAGGGTTAGCAATTGTAACGCCTGATGCCACCGGAATGGCTGCCTCGGTTAATAAACGTTTAGTTTCTTCTTTATTACTGGCAATATCCACAGCAATGCTGCTGGTTTTTTCGGTCATGGTAGCTCTAAAACGAACCTGATTTTTACCGTAACCCAACTGCACCAGCGAACTTTTATTTAAACGGATCCATGGAATATTTCTGCTTACCGCCTCCTGAACAATTGAGCCAGTACTTGGCCCTAAAGCTTCGAGCTCACGGATTTCTTTCATCCTTCTGATGTCGTGCTCCAGATCATACTCTTCATTGTTAATTAGCGCTTCGGCAATTCTAACTGCCGCTTCTGCTGCATAAACGCCGACTTTCTCTTCCAGATAACTGAATACGACATTGTAAATTCCTTCAGTTTTAGTTTGACGGGTACGGCCAAATCCTGTTTCCATACCGGCAATGGTTTGAATTTCCAAAGCAATATGTTCAATAACATGGCCCATCCAGGTACCCTCTTTTACTCTGGAGAAAAAGCCACCTTCCACACCTTTAGAGCATCGGTGTGTAAACATACTCGGCAATAGTTTTTCAATACGCTCGCTGAAACCTTCAATTGTATTAGTTGGCCGTTGTTCCAGCTCCTCTAAATCCAGGCGCATTTGGATAAGTTTTTTCCTGCTGATGGACCAGATATTTGGCCCTCTTAATACTTGTATGTTCGGTATCTTCATGTAATATTTTGTCGTTTTTTTAGTTAGCCAAGCGTTGGGATGGCCTTTTTAAATCAATTTTAAGGAGTAAAATTGATGATTGTAAATTATACATTTATTTTGGAAATTGACAGCACAAATAGCTAAATCAAAATAAAACGCTATTTGTTTTATTTCAACGAAAAGAATAGCCAATTTTCTTAAGATTTATTTCAACGAATGTTAACAATTGAGTAATTATTGACAAAAAAAGTCGTGTTTTTTATCTTAAGCTGATATATTTGGGCTTTTTGATACATTACTAATACACAAAGAATGGTTCCAAAAGGCAAACTTATCATCATTGGTGGAGCAATAAACACGGGCAGCTTTGCAGAAACGCAATTCGGCTTACCAGAAAACATGAATTTTTTTGAGCGTGGGATTTTAAAAAGAATCACTACTGAGTCAGTTAAAGATATTGAATCACGCTTCGAAATTATTACTACTGCTTCTTTAATGCCTGAAAAAGTTGGCGAAGAATATATCAAAGCTTATGCGCAATTAGATGTGCATAACGTTGGTGTTCTAAATATTACCAATCGTGAGGAAGCAAACTCCGATGAAAATTATGCAAGAATTGCTGCTGCTGAGGTTATTATTTTTACTGGTGGCGATCAATTAAGGCTTTCATCAATATTCGGAGGAACAAAAATTCATCAAATTCTCTTAGAGAAATATAAAAACGAAGCAGTTGTAATTGCAGGTACATCTGCAGGAGCGGCAGCAAGTTCAAAAAACATGATTTACCAGGGAAGTAGTAAGGATGCGCTATTAAAAGGTGAAGTTAAAATTACGGGCGGCTTAGGTTTTATTGATGATGTAATTGTCGATACGCATTTTGTTCAACGCGGAAGAATTGGACGTTTATTGTACGCTGCAGCCAGTAATCCGGGTATTTTAGGCATAGGTTTGGGCGAAGATACCGGTCTTTTTATTTCGGATGGTCATGTAATGGAAGCTATCGGATCTGGGATGGTAATTTTGGTAGACGGCCGACAAATGGCCGATACCAATTTAACAGATGTAGAAATGGGGCAACCTGTATCAATAAAAAATATGGTTGTACATGTAATGTGTGATGGTGATGTTTACGACTTAACCGACCATAGTCTGGTGATTCATCATCCAAAAGTGATCCCGGTAGCTTAAATAAGTATTCAGTTGAGCGTTATCAGTCTTGATGCTGAATAAAAAAATCTTGATACTAATAAAATGAAACTAATTATACATGGTGGCTTTTTTAGTGAGTCATCAACCAATCAAGAAACAAAGAAAGCAAAGCAAGACGCCTTAGCAGAAATTGTTACGCTTGGTTATCAATATTTAAAAACCCATACCGCTTTAGAAACTGCTGTTTATACTGTTGCATTATTGGAAGATAATGAACTGTTTAATGCTGGCATTGGTTCGCAGATCCAAAGCGATGGAAAGGTGAGGTTGAGTGCATCTTTAATGGATGGCAAAACTGAAAAGTTTAGTGGCGTGATCAATGTGGAAGATGTAAAAAATCCGATTTACATTGCTAAAGATCTCTTGAGTTATGATGACCGTGTTTTGAGTGGAAGTGGTGCCCAAAACTTTGCCCGGAAAAACGGTCATGAGTTTTTCAGTCCAATTACCAAACAACGCCAAGCAGAATACGAAGAGAAGCTAAATCAACAAAATAACTTAGGCACGGTGGGCTGTGTAGCGCTCGATGATGATGGCAATCTTGCTGTCGCTACTTCAACTGGTGGCAAAGGCTTTGAAATTCCTTGCCGGGTAAGCGATTCGGCTACAGTAGCAGGGAATTACGCCAATCAATATGCGGGTATTTCTTGCACTGGAGTGGGTGAGGATATTGTAAGCAATGCAACCGCTTCAAAAATTGTTACCCGGGTAACGGATGGCTTTAGCTTAAAAGAAGCCTGTGACAAAACTTTTCTGGAACTGAAAGTATATGATGGGTTCGCTGGGGTAATCGGCATCACATCTTCAGGGGAAATTTACCATTGCGATTCACATCCTTATATGGTTTGGGCATCTTTCGACGTTAATTTACAGGTATTTAGCTAATATTGAATATAAAGTATTATTTTTGTTGCATGTCCAAATATTTATTCGCTTTATTTAGCCTGTTCGCGTCATTTCAACTACAAGCTCAAAATATCGATAAGGCTGATATGCAGGAACCAAATGGAGGAAGTGCAATCACTATTGCAGTATCTAAGTTCGATTTGGAAGATGGAAATTCTTTTTATGATGACGCTGAAGATTTAGAAAAAAAAGGTGATTTTAATGAAGCGTTAACACTATTTGGTAAAGCTGCTTTCGAATATAATGCCGTTAAAAACTTTTCCAAATATGGTCAGGCCATCATCAAGATGAGCAATATGCACTACCAGTTGGGTCGTTTCGGCGATGCTGAACAGATTCTTTTAAATGTTGCGCTCAAAAATTATTCTAAAATGGGTAGCAGAAGCGGTTTAATGAATACCTATCAGCTTTTAGGGAAAGTTTATCTTGCCAACAGTAAATACACACAATCGATGTGGTTTTATACCCAGCAAGGTATTTTAGCCAAGCAACTTAAAAGCAATAATTCTTACATCGAATCGGTTTTAGGAATTGTGCAGGTTAAAATAAAGAAAAAGGATTTTACCCTCGCCTTAAGAGATCTAAAAACCGCCGAATGGTTAGCTAGCTCAATCAAAACCAATCAATATAAAGTTCAGATTAGTGATGCCCGCGAGATTATCGCAAATAAAACGGCCCAAAAGAAATCGTAGTTTCCTTAAAACTGGTTTGCATACACCTTGTACTTGGGTTACAAGGTAGTTCAATTGTAAATTTCTATTCCAGAATTACTTACCGGCCTAATGGCAAAACAATTACCTCCATTTTTCGTTAAAATTTAATAATTGTTAAATAAAAAGCTTTTAGCTAGATTTGATAGCCTTTTAACAAGAGACAGTAATAATGCTGTCTCTTTTTTGTTTTTTCGTTAAAATGGTATCATATTGGCTATATAATATTGAAATGGATTTTAAATCGTTTAAAGAGATGTTGAAGAGAATATTTTTTGTAATTTTTACTGCGGCGGTACTGGCTTGCCATGCCGACCCAAAGCCACAGCCGATTGTGGAAGGCGTTACCAATGTAATGCCCGATGAGCAACAGAAGCTCGTAATCAAGGAAGTTGTAAATCTTATCGAGAGTTATAATTATAAAAAAATCCAGATTAACGATTCTATTTCATCCTTAATTTTAGATAGATATATAAAGGCCTTAGATCAGGGGAAAAATTATTTTCTTGCTTCTGATATCAAAGAATTCGAGAAATACAGAACTACTTTAGACGACGATTTCAAGAATGGTGATTTAAGCGGTCCATTTTATATTTACAATGTATATGCAAAACGTTTAAACGAATATTTCAAATACTCTTTAGCGCAAATAAAAACCAAGTACGATTTTAATCAAAACGATACTTATGTGTACGACCGTGAAAAGCTTCCATGGGCAGTTTCTTCAACTGCGTTAAATGAAACCTGGAAAAAAAGAGTGAAATATGAGTTAATCAATCTTAACTTGGCTGGTACTGCACAGGAGAAAAACGTAGAAACACTTACAAAACGTTATCAAAACCTTCAATCTCAAACTTCGAAAACTAATAATCAAGATGTATTCCAAATTTTGATGGATGCATTTACCGAATCAGTTGATCCGCACACTAACTATTTTGTACCCGCTAGAGCGACTGAATTTAACGAAGAAATGTCTCGTTCGTTCGAAGGTATTGGTGCCAGATTACAGCTCGAAAATGAAGTTGTTAAAATTTCGGAGATTATTCCAGGAGGACCTGCATTTAAAGGAAAACAACTTACCGCTGGTGACAGGATTATTGCAGTTGCTCAAGGCGATGGCGAATTTGTTGATGTAGTGGGTTGGAGATTGGATGTTACTGTTACGAAAATTAAAGGTCCAAAAGGCACAAAAGTTCGCTTGAAAGTTATTCCTGTAGGAAAAGAGATGTCTTCTAAGCCGGTAATTATCGAATTGGTTAGGGAAAAAATTATCCTTGAAGATCAATCAGCTAAGAAGAAAGTAAAAACCATCAATTCAAACGGCAAAAACTATAAAATTGGTATTATTTCTTTACCAGCCTTTTACGCAGATTTTAAAGCCGCAAATTCTGGCGATAAGAACTATAAAAGTACTACACGTGATGTGAGAAAATTAGTTGATTCACTAAAAAACATCGATAAAGTGGATGCCATTGTGATGGATTTGCGTGGAAATGGCGGCGGTTCTCTTGTGGAAGCGATTTCATTAACAGGTTTGTTTATCGATAAAGGCCCAGTTGTTCAGGTTAAAGATTTAAGAGGTAAAATTGAAGTAGATGAAGATGAAACATCTGGCGTAGCATGGGATGGTCCTTTCGGAGTCATGATTGATCGTTTAAGTGCATCGGCATCAGAAATTTTTGCAGGAGCTATTCAAGATTATGGAAGAGGAATTATTATGGGGAGCCAGAGTTATGGAAAAGGTACCGTTCAATCCTCAATTGATTTAAATAAATTGGTTAATCCTGGTATGCTGCAAAAAATTGCGGGTTTAGTTACCAGAGACAAAACTATTGGTACTTCTCCAAGCGGAGCAAATCCAGCTGATATTAATCTTGGTCAGATTAATTTAACCATGGCGAAATTTTACCGTGTAGCAGGTAGCAGTACACAACATAAAGGGGTAACACCTGATGTTGTGTTTCCATCGCTTTATCCAATGGATAAAATTGGAGAAGATACAGAGCCATCAGCATTACCTTGGGATGTAATTCCGAGCTCGAACTTCAAGGCGGTTGCTAATTTATCAGCAGTTAAAGCTGGTTTAATAAAAAACAGCGAACAGCGTATAGCAAACTCGTTAGATTTTAAATTTATTAAACAAGATATCGCTGACCTGAAAAAACGTGATGCGGAAGTATCGGTAACGTTGAATGAAAATAAATTAAAAGCTGAACGTGATGCTCAGGAAGCAAAATCTTTAGCTCGACAAAATGAATTAAGAGCGTTGAGAGGCTTGCCAGCTATTAAAAAGGGTGAAAAAGTAACGAAACAAGATACGTTTGATTTTATTGAAGATGAATCTTTAAAAGTGATGGGGGACTTTATGCAGCAATCTGGTAATTATGTGATGAATTTGGGGATTGCAACAGCACCAAAGCTATAAATCAAATGCAAAACAAAGAAGCCCGATTAGAATTATCTAATCGGGCTTCTTTCGTTAATATCAAATGTTTATGAAGGCTTAATCGGATTCTGGCTCAATTGCATAGCCATCATTTCCTTCATTGTTTTGTTCATGCCTTCGGTGCTACCATCTAAGAAAATGATATTGCCTTCGCCGTACTCTGCAAATTGTTTAATGGCTTCCGTCCACATGGTGAAGAGAATTACCGATGTGTCTAGGTTCGCTTGCTGCATTTCATGTGCCGCATTGGTCATCCCTTTTGCTACCTCTTCTCTAAACAAAGCAATACCTTGCCCACGGAGTTGAGCAGCTTCACGTTCTGCAGTTGCGGCAATTTTAATGGCATTACCATCCGCTTCTGCACCTTTTGTTTTGGTAATTAGCAAAGCCTGACCTTCATTTTCTGCAGCAGCCTTTAAGTTATTTGATGCCACCACACGACTCATTGAACGCATGATCTCTTCATCAAAAGTAATATCATTTAATTGAAGATCTTGTAAATGGTAACCCCATCCATCTAATACCTGGTCAATTTGTTCCTTTACATGCAGCACAATCTCATTACGCTGAGCCAATACGTTTGCTTGTTTTTGTGTAGCTACATAAGCACGAATGGAACCTTCAATAGTTCTGATTAATGCCTGCATTAAATTCGTTGCATCAACAAATTTAAAGGCTACGTTTTTTATTGTTTCCTCATCCTGATTAACTACAGAATATAGAAGCATGGCTTTGAAGTAAACGTTCGCCTGATCTTGCGTTACTGCCTGGAACGATAATTCTACCGAACGGTTTTGAATAGAAATACGAGAGTAAATCTGTTCAATTAACGGTATTTTGAAGTTCAAACCGGGGCGAAGCTGCCTTCGATATTTTCCGAAAACCGTTACTACAGCTATTGTTCCTTGTTTAACGGTAACAAAGGAGCTTAACAAAATAATAATTCCGATGAAACCGAGAATGTAGATCGTGTATTGCATAATAAGTTTTTTTTATGAAGTTATAAAAATTCGTAGAAACTACAGGGTTGTTTTGTAGCTTTAGTATATCCGCAAACTAAATTTATATATACATGAAAAAGAAATTGTTATTGCCAGCCGCAGCATTGTTGCTACTCGCCGCCTGTCAAAATGATAAAAGCCATCAAACCACCAGCAGCACAGATACACGAACGGTATTTTTTGACACTGCGGGGATGGACACCACCGTAAAACCTGGCGATAATTTTTTTCTGTATGCCAATGGCAAATGGATGAAAAATGTAAAAATCCCGAAAACGCAAACAGGTTGGGGGTCTTTTTATACGCTATATGATGATAACATAAAAAATCTTAAAGAAATATTAGAGAAATCTGCCAAAAGTAATGCGACAAAAGGAAGTATAGCACAAAAGGTAGGTGATTTTTATGCCAGTGGAATGGATTCATTAACCATTGAAAAATTGGGGACGACGCCAATAATGCCCTTGTTATCAAAAATTGATAATATAAAAAATGCAAACGAATTAATCAATTTCATTGCCGAGGGGTTTAAAAACGGCGAAGGCGATTTATTGGCTTTCGGAGTGGAGCCAGATGATAAAAGCAGTCAAAAAAATGCTTTGATTTTCTATCAATCAGGCATCAATTTACCAGAGCGAAGTTATTACCTTGATCAGGATGAAAAGGCTAAAAAAATAAGAGAACAATATTTGGCTTACATTTCTAAAATATTTGCCCTTTCTGGCGATTCACTAAATGGGGTGAAGTATGCCAATGATATACTTAAACTCGAAACGGCTTTAGCACAAAGTCATTTTACACCTGTTGAGCAACGCGATCCTCAAAAAAATTATAACAAGTTTGCTGTTTCCGATTTTCAAAAACAGCTTCCAAATCTCGATGTCAAGTCTGTTTTAACCAAATTAGGCGCTAACGTAGACACCATTATTGTTCGACAACCGAAATACTATCAAACACTATCAAACTTAATTAAAACACAGCCAATCCAAATTTGGAAGGAGAAATTAAAGTTCGATGCCCTAAATGAAAATGCCTATGCATTAACACAAAAATTTAGAGATGCCAGATTTGAGTTTTTTGATAAAACGCTTACAGGCCGTCAGTTGCCTACTGAAAGATGGAAATCAATGGTTAATAACACCGATCTTAACCTAGGTGACCTTTTAGGGCAATTATACACAGAAGAGTATTTTAAACCAGAAGCTAAAAAGAGAATGGTAGAATTGGTTGATAATCTTCAAAAGGTGTATGAAGAACGTATTAAAAAAGTAGATTGGATGACAGCCGAAACCAAAAAGAAAGCATTGGAGAAGTTAAATGCCTTCGTAAAAAAAATCGGTTACACCGATAAATGGAAGAAATACGATGATGTAGAGATCTCTAAAACTACCTTTTTTGCAAATCTCCAATCAGCGAAAAAACACGCTTACAAGGAGATGATGGATAAGCTTGGTAAGCCAGTAGATAAAACTGAATGGGGAATGACACCTCCAACAGTCAACGCTTATTATAATCCTTCATTTAATGAGATTGTTTTCCCTGCAGGTATTCTTCAGTTTCCATTTTTTGCCTTTAATGCCGATGATGCAATTAATTACGGAGCTATCGGCGCCGTGATTGGGCATGAAATGACTCATGGTTTCGACGACCAGGGAAGACAATATGATGCAGCCGGAAACTTGAAAGAGTGGTGGACAAAGGAGGATGCCGCCAAATTCAAAACGAAAGCAGATAAGGTTGCCGCGTTTTATGATAAATTTACACTTTTAGATAACCAACATGTAAACGGTGCGCTTACATTAGGTGAGAACCTTGCGGATATAGGTGGTTTAAATATCGCTTATGATGCTTTTAAATTAACCAAGCAAGGGAAAAGTACAGATAAGATTGATGGGTTTACACCAGATCAGCGTTTCTTTTTGGGATTTGCACAAGTGTGGAGAATGAAAAATCGCGATGAAAGCATGCGAGTGCGCTTAAAAACAGACCCACACAGTCCGGAAATGTTTAGAGTAAACGGACCAGTTTATAACATGGAAGCTTTTTATAAGGCCTTTAATATTCCTACAACTGCAAAAATGTATGTTGCGCCAGCAAATAGGTTAGGCGTTTGGTAGGTACGGGTTAGTTCAACCAGATCATTAATCTTAAGCCACAGATTATTAGCTTTAAACGCTGAAAGTCTGTGGCTTTATTTTTTTTATCCGTTTGGCATAAGTAACGAATAAAACAAAAACCGCTTTATATTGTATTTACTCTGATAATTTTAAAACTATGAATATTAAACGCACTTTCGGAACTATATTGACTATTTTAGGCATCATCGGATTAATTTATGCTGGGTATGGATTTGTACAACACAGTCAGCAAACCAGAGGATTGTTGGTTTACGGTATAATTGGATTGATCTTCTTCGTTTCCGGAATTGGTTTGGTGAAGAATACGAAAGACGAAGCGTAGAAGTTATTTCTGCTTCTTGCTTTTTATAATTTGATACTGGCTAAAAGCAACCAGGCATCCGGCTAAAATGATAATTCCTGCCGATAATAAATTCTTTGGATTTTGATTGATGTAGTAGGCTGCAGCTAAAACTAAAATCGCTGCGGCTATACCAATAATATAGTGAAGAGTTAATCCTTTTTTCATGATTGGAGATTGAGGTTGAGACTAAGGTTGAGGTTGAGTGTCGACAGATAAGTTTTCTTTCATTACTATTTTATTGTCTTCAAATTTTAATTGATGTCCAATAAAATCGATATCAGTTAATTCCTTTATTCGCTTAAATGCCCTGTGGTTATTATCGATAGTTAGCCTGTTAACTTTATCCTGCTGTATCGAGGTTACATCAGCATAAAGGAAATTACCTTTACTATTTATCTTTAGTTGTACTAATGGTGCGATTCCATTATTGCCTTTTAGGCTAAACATGCCATAAGTGCAAAAATTCCCCAGGCTGTAAGCGATAAATTTATTCTTATAAACTTCTACTGCTCGGGTTACATGTGGCCCATGCCCAAGCACTACATCAGCACCAGCATCAATTACAGCATGTGCAAACTTGTAAACATTACCGCGATTTTCTCTATAAAAAATCTCGTTTCTGCGAGGGACATGCTCAAATCTGGCACCTTCGCCACCACCGTGAAAAGACACGATAACAATATCTACCTGCTTTTTCAAACGGGCAACCAAAGCTTTAGCGCTGTCAATTTTATTAATAGAAACTGTATTTTCATTAGGTGCAAAAGCACAGAAGCCATATTTAACGCTGTCCTTTTCAAAAATTTCGAAAGGTTTATTTACCTGTCCGGCATAATGTATTTTCAAAGAGTCTAAAACTTTGGCAGTATTTTTCCTTCCTCTGGCATCAAAATCACCAACATGGTTATTGGCAATACTCAGTACATTAAAGCCGGCCTTTTTATAAATACCGGCGTAACGTTCTGGCATTCTAAAGGCATAACAGCTATTGGGGTTAACGCCATTACACTTATTTGAATTACCCGAATCTAAGAAACATCCTTCTAAATTTCCGAAAACGATGTCGCCTTTCAATAAACTATCAACGGCCTGAAAACTATTAACGGCATCATCTGGTGGTAGGTTAATCTTTGAAGGAAAAGCCGAGCCCAGCATGATATCGCCAACAGCAGTAATTGAAATGGTATCTTTTAATTTCCTGATGATGGTATCTTGTTTCGCACCAGCTGCAACCACCTGCGCTTTGTTATTGGTACAACTTAAAACAATGAATATGGTAAGAAAAGATAAAATTAAGCCGCTCGAGAATTTCATTAATTAATTTATAAGGTATAAAAAAATCCTCCAAAATTGCTTCAGGAGGATCGTATGTATTCAATCTAAAAACTTAAATTTAAGATTGTAATTTGCTTTATTCTACTGTGAATTCCTTTTTAAACGATTCTAAAATCCGTCCGCCTTTGTAAAAATAGCGGCTGTAATAGGGTTCGTTTAAGTTGCTGATTACCACGCCACGAGAACTTGAGGCATGTGCAAAGCGATTATCTCCCAAATAAATACCGATGTGAGAAATACTTCTACTTTTAATTTTAAAGAAAACTAGATCGCCTTCTTTTAAATCATCTTTAGATAATGGATCTACCATGCTAAAAATATCGCGTGAATTTCTTCTGATGGTAGTGTTGAAAACTTTGTCGTAAATCGCTTTCGTGAATGCCGAGCAATCGATGCCTCTTTTGGTGTTTCCACCATAGCTATATGGCGTTCCGATCCATTCGTAAACAAACTTGTATAATTTTAAGTTTGAAGTCGCATCTACAGCAACACCCATTACTTGCGAGAAATATTGTGATGCTAAGTTGTCGGGATCGTTTAATTCTTTACCAGATTCTTTTGTTTTTGTTTGCGCAAATGCGGCTGAGAACGTGCAAATAGCGATTAAGGATGAAAACAAAAATTTTTTAATCATGTTATACAGTTATGTTTGGGTATTCACTTACACAGTAACGTAAACCACATGGGCTTATTGTTGGTTGCCAAAAGTATTAATTATACAAATGTTATCCAAATGTAACTTGTTAAAAAGTGAAAGTTATTAACATTTCAACGTTTCCGGCTTGTTAGGAAACGGAGATAAGACACCTAAAATTGTTTCGAAAAGCAAGTTTTTTTCTTCGTCGATTCCGAAAGCCCTGCTATCCTTACAAGCTTTTATTGCAAAGTTACTCACTCTAAATAACCAGTAACATAATAGAGTTAGTAACTTTCAAAAGCAAAAAAGTATTTTCGTTCTGTCAGCTTTGAACCTTGGTTGGTTCATTTGTTCTTGGTAAAATACAATGTTCCAAAATAACCACCCCCTGCCCCTCCTAAATTAGGAGGGGAGTTGCCATTGATTAACAGTCTTTTGTTCGAAGATGTTAGGTTGGTGCATCAAACCCTATTTTGTAGCAGCATATTAAGCAATAAAAGTATTTTCGTTCTATAAGGTTTGAACCTTGGTGGGTTCATTTGTTCTTGGTAAAATACAATTTTCCAAAATAACCACCCCTTGTTCCTCGTAAATTAGGAGGGGAGTTGCCATTGATTAACAGTCTTTTGTTTGAAGGTGTTAGGTTGGTGCATCAAACCCTATTTTATAGCAGCAGATTAGAATTTTCAGCATAAACCTACTCCCCTCTTTATTTTCAAGGAGGGGAGTAGGTTTAAAATCTTTAATAAAATGCACAAAGCCATGCCAACTTAAGCCCGACAGTAGCAATTATCCTTTTTTGTGGTAGATTCTTTCCTTTGATCATAAAAAATGACAAAAAAGATAATGCGAATGGCGGGGCTACTTTTACTTAAAGGCATCTGTATTTGCCTTTCAAATAAAAATTAATAAATTAGGACTTAATAGGATTTTGCAGAATTAAATTTTACCATTATTTGAAAGCGATAGCTTGATAAACTGTGATTTTAATTTCCGTAAAATCGATGATTTAGGCAAAATAGGCGGTATCAAAAACTTTTGATGAGAAAACAACTGTTAAATGTACGATTGTATTAAAGTGTATGATGTTTTTACACTTAAAAGTGCCAAAAATTACAATAAAAAAATTAGATTTGCTGTCGCAAAAAAACAAATATCCTAAAATGAGTGCAGTAGAAATAAATAAAGATACTTGGTTAAAATGGTTCGAATCGATGTTGCTTATGCGCAAATTCGAAGAAAAAACAGGCCAATTATACGGACAACAAAAAATTCGTGGCTTTTGTCATTTATACATTGGACAAGAGGCTGTAGTTGCAGGCGCCATATCTGCAATGCAAAAAGGCGATTCGATGATTACTACTTACCGTGATCACGCTCATGCTTTGGCTTTAGGTGTTAGTGCCGACAGCATTATGGCAGAAATGTATGGTAAAGCTACTGGATGCTCTAAAGGTAAAGGTGGTTCTATGCACATGTTTAGCAAAGAACATAATTTTTATGGTGGACATGCCATTGTTGGAGGTCAGATTCCACTAGGTGCTGGTGTTGCTTTTGCAGAAAAATATAAAGGAACAGATAACGTTAATATTTGTTATATGGGCGATGGTGCTGTGCGCCAGGGTGCATTAAACGAAACTTTTAACATGGCTATGTTGTGGAAATTGCCTGTAATTTTTGTTTGCGAAAACAATGGTTATGCAATGGGTACTTCGGTACAACGTACCACCAACATGACTGATATTTATAAAATTGGTTTAGGTTTTGATATGCCATGTGCTCCGGTTGATGGCATGGACCCAGTTGCGGTACATAACGCGATGGATGAAGCAATTCAACGTGCCCGTAAAGGTGAAGGACCTACTTTCTTAGAAATGAGAACTTACCGTTACCGTGGTCACTCAATGTCTGATCCGGCAAAATACCGTACTAAAGAAGAATTAGAAGATTATAAAGCAAAAGATCCGGTTGAATTGGCAAGAGAAACTATTTTGAAAGAAAAATATGCTGACCAAGCTTGGATTGAAGAAGTAGAAGCTAAAGTTAAAGCTACCGTAGATCAAGCGGTTAAGTTTGCTGAAGAATCTCCTTGGCCAGAAGCATCTGAATTATACAAAGATGTGTATATGACGGAGAACTACCCTTACGTAATGGACTAATTTTAAAAGATTTCAATTAATTAGATATAATGGCTGATGTAATTAAAATGCCCAAAATGAGCGACACCATGACCGAAGGGGTTTTGGCGAAGTGGCATAAAAAAGTGGGCGATAAAGTGAAAAGCGGCGATGTTTTGGCAGAAGTAGAAACTGACAAAGCAACAATGGACATGGAATCTTATTGGGATGGTACACTTTTATACGTTGGTGTAAAAGAAGGTGAGGCTGTTCCTGTTGATGCTGTTATGGCCGTTATTGGTAAAGAAGGTGAAGATTTTCAGGCAGCGTTAGATGCTGAAAAAGGTGGCGAAGCTCCGAAAGCTGAAAGCGCTGAAGCACCAAAGGCTGAAGAGAAAAAAGAAGAAGCTGCCCCTGCTCAAGGTGGTGGTTTAAGCGAGGAAGAATTAGCAGCAAAAGGCGTTACCGTAATTCGTATGCCTTTGCTAAGCGATACCATGACTGAAGGCGTTATTGCTGAATGGCATAAAAAAGTTGGCGACCAGGTTAAGGATGATGATGTTTTAGCGGATGTAGAAACCGATAAGGCAACTATGGAAGTGATGGGTTATGCAACTGGTACTTTATTACACATTGGTGTAGAAAAAGGTGAGGCGGCTAAAGTAAACGGAATTATCGCCATTGTTGGTCCGGAAGGAACTGATGTGAGTGGTATTTTAGCGGGCGGTTCTGCTCCGGCTGCAAAAGCTGAAAGCAAAGAAGAAGCTCCGAAAGAAGAAAAACAAGCAACAACTGCTGATGCTGGTTCATCTGCTCCAGTGGCAGAAAGTTCTTCTGATAGTCGCGTAAAAGCATCGCCATTGGCTAAGAAAATTGCTAAAGATAAAGGAATCGATTTATCACAAGTTGCTGGTAGTGCAGAAGGTGGCCGTATCATTAAAAAAGATATCGAAAACTATAAACCTGCTGCTGCACCGGCGAAATCAGAATCAGCTCCGGCTGCTGCTGAAAAAGCTACTGCTGCTGCGCCAGTGATCCCAACTTTTGTTGGCGAGGTGAAATATACAGAACAGCCTGTTTCGCAAATGCGTAAAGTAATTGCAAAACGTTTAGCAGAAAGTTTATTTACAGCACCACATTTTTACTTAACCGTAAGTATTGATATGGATAACGCAATGGCTGCCCGTACGGCAATCAATGCTGTTGCTCCTGTTAAAGTTTCCTTCAACGATATCGTAATTAAAGCCGTTGCTGTTGCGTTGAAAAAACATCCAGCAGTTAATTCATCATGGGGTGGTGATAAAATCCGTTTCAACGAACATACTAACATTGGCGTTGCTATGGCTGTTGAAGATGGTTTATTAGTGCCTGTGGTTCGTTTTGCTGATGGTAAATCTTTATCGCACATTTCTGCTGAAGTAAAAGACTTTGGTGGTAAAGCAAAAGCTAAGAAATTACAACCTGCGGACTGGGAAGGATCGACTTTCACAGTTTCTAATTTAGGTATGTTTGGTATTGATGAGTTTACATCGATCATCAACTCACCTGATGGTGCAATTTTATCTGTTGGTGCTATTCAACAAGTTCCTGTTGTTAAAAACGGTGCTGTTGTTCCGGGTAACGTGATGAAGTTGACTCTAGGTTGCGATCACCGTGTGGTTGATGGTGCAACTGGAGCACAATTCTTACAAACGCTAAAAGGTTTATTAGAAGAGCCGATTAGATTGTTAGCGTAAGCAGTTTACAGTTTATCATTTTCAGTTTTCGAACTGAGCAATATATTAAAGCCATTCCTTTACCGGAGTGGCTTTTTGATTTGACAGCATTTTAGCCATAAATTCTCCCGCAGATTAAGGTGATTTACGCAGATCTTTGTTTGTAAGTACATTAGTATTTATAGTCCATTCACCTTTCGGAAAATGGAATTTTTGATGTCGACCGAATTGAAGTTAACAAGCAATCCCAATTTTAAACCAGAAAGTTTTAAATAAGTTAACACTTGCTTGTGGTGAACTGGAGCTAAATTTTCTACTGCTTTTATTTCGACAATAATTAATCTGTTTATTAACAGGTCGATTCTATAACCGGCATCGAGTTCGATATCATTGAAAATTATCGGCAACTGAACTTGTTGTTCAACTTGTAGGCCATTTTCAGTCAGTATATAAGCTAACACTGCTTCGTATGCAGACTCTAAAAGGCCAGGCCCCAAAGCGTTATATGTTGTAAAGATTGCTCCTCTAATTTGATAAGAAAGATCATTTTCATCCATAGTTAAATTATTTAAGTTGCCTTTGGATGATTATTCTAATGTAACTAAAAATCTGCGTGAATTTGTTCTGATTTATAGGGAAATTAAGGGTTATAGGCTAATAGTTTCAGCTGATTAACACTGATTTCGCAGATGAAAACGATTGAAGGGCACCAAATGTTGACTCTGGTTGCTTATAAAAAAAAATCTGCGAGAATCTTTTTGATCTGCGGGAGAAATCAATAGATATATGCTAATAATTTTCCGTTGATTTCGCAGATGAAAACGATTTGAAGGGCACCAAATGTTGACTCTGGTTGCTTATAAAAATAAATCTGCGAGAATCTTTTTGATCTGCGGGAGAAATCAATAGATATACGCTAATAATTTCCAGTTGATTTCCTCGAAAAATAGTAAATTTCATGAGCACCAAAATTTAACCACATAACCATCCAACAAAATCCTAAACCCTTTCTTCTTTATTTTGTTAATTAACCAAACCCCTCAATCATGGACAAAGAAAAATTAATACAAGAGGCTTATCTCGTATCACATACAATTGAAGAGAATGGAAACTTCCCTAACAATGCCAAATTACCTCTAATGATATATAAGGGTGCTTTTTTAATTCATCCAGATGATACAGATGAAGTAATTAAAAAAGTTTTTGCGCAAAATGGCTATACCAATGCCTGGGTTGATGGTATTTTCGATTATCAACATTATCATAGCAATACCCACGAGGTAATGGGTGTTTTTTGCGGTAAAGCTGAAGTACAGTTTGGAGGCGATCATGGTGTTTGCATCGAACTGGATAAAGGTGATGTTGTCGTTATTCCTGCTGGAGTTGCGCACATGAAACTGAATTCAAGTGAAGATTTTACAGTAGTTGGTGCCTACCCAAACGGGCTTGAATATAACATAAAATATGGTAAGCCTGAAGAACGACCAGAGGCAGATGATGACATTGCAAAAGTGAAAAATCCAGATAACGATCCTGTTTATGGTAGCAAGGGTCATTTATTTGAGTGCTGGTATAACCAGAATTGCGCAAATGTTTAAAACTCTTTCTATTTAACCGTCTAAAATTCTTTAATTTTCGGGTTTTAAATACACTATCCTTAATATTAATGAATTTTAGATATTTCTGTTCAGCTTTAGCGCTCTCTGTTACCCTATTTACTGCCTGCAACACCAAAAAATCGGAAGAAAAAAAAGCTGCCGATGCAAAGATCCGTGTAAAGGAAGATGATAAAGCAGATAGCCTTTTAATCGCCTACGACCCTGCCAAAGGTGATAAGTGGATCGCCGATTTTGTACAAAACCTACATAAAAAGTACGGCTTCAATGGGAATATGCTTGTTGCTAAAGATGGCAAAATTCTGTACGAGAAAGCGATAGGTTGGGCCGATTACTTGCATCGCGATAGTTTGAAAATTTCTTCTGAATTCGAACTTGCCTCCATTACCAAAACGTTCACTGGAACCGCTATTATGCAACTGGTCGAGGCCGGAAAACTTTCGTTAGATGATAACGTCAAAAAATTCTTCCCAAATTTTCCTTATGATGGAATTACAGTAAAACTATTGCTGACACATCGTAGTGGAATGATGAATTATGTTTATTTCATTGATGACATTTGGCGTAAGGAAAAACGCAACATGAAAAAAGGGGTGAGTAACCAAGAAGTAATGGATGTGATTGCAGAACGCAAGCCAAATCGTTATGTGAAACCTGATGATCGCTTTCACTATAACAACTCCAATTTTATGGTATTAGGGGCAATTATTGAGAAAGTAACCGGTCAACGTTTTTCTCAATATATGATGGAGCATATTTTCAAACCTGCAGGGATGAAAAATACTCACGTTTACAGTACGACTGAATATGAAAAAATTCCTGTTGATGTAGTCGGGCATGATCGCAATAGCTTTAGATACTCTGTTGCCCAAAACTTTTTAGACGGACCAGTTGGTGATAAGGGAATTTACAGCACTGTTCATGATCTGGTGCTTTATGATAAGTATCTAAAAAATGGAAGGTTACTTAGCAAAAAAAGTACTGACTCATCTTATGTTGGTCGCAACAAGCCTGTTAACGGGCACTTTAATTACGGCTATGGATGGCGGATGTTTGATGGGGAAAAGATGGACAAAGTAGTTTATCATACAGGCTGGTGGCACGGTTTCAGACATATCTACGTTCGCGATCTTGACAAAAATATTATTGTAATTTTTCTGGGGAATTTGACCAACGGAAGTTTAATGCATCTTGATGATTTATACAAACACCTGGGCATGCCGATAATCAGAAAAGGTGCCTACCACGGCAATGGCAGCTTGCCAGGAAGCGATGAAGATTAAATAATCTAAACCTCGCAGGTTTCAAAAACCTGCGAGGTTTTTTTTATAATAGCGTTCGAAAACAATTTTAGGTAAATTTAACTTATTAATAAAACAACAAATTATGTTCGATAAATTATTAGCAGCGCAACAAAAAGCGGAAGAAATTAAAAAGCGTTTAGATACTATTTCTGTTTTTGGAGAGGTGGAGAACGGCGCCATAAAGATTACAGCAACCGCAAACAAAGCAATAACAGGCGTTTCAATTAATGAAACATTTTTGGAAAATGCAGATAAAGAAGAGTTAGAAGAATTGTTATTAACGGCAATTAACAAAGCTCTGGCTAATGCCGAAGAGGTTAGTGCTACAGAAATGCAAGCCTCAGCCGCAGATATGTTAGGTGGTTTGGGCGGAATGTTTGGTCAATAAATTAAGTTTTTTACTACTTCTAAATTTATATTCACCTTCGATAAACGCGTTATGACATTTACTTATTACGGCCAATCTTGCTTCCTTTTAGAGGCAGATGGAAAAAAATTTCTTTTTGATCCTTTTATAAAATCAAACCCTTTAGCGAAAGATATTGATACCTCTAAAATTGAGGCTGACTATATTTTAGTTAGTCATGGTCACGGCGATCACGTTGCAGATTTAGTTGAGCTGGCCAACCAAACCGGTGCAGAGGTGATTGCAATGGTTGAAGTAGCCAAATGGATTAAAGAACAAGGGATCGAAAAGGTAACTGATATCAATTTTGGGGTTCAGAAGCTTTCTTTTGGTAAGCTGCGTACAGTTTGGGCGGTGCATAGCAGTTCAAACCCCGATGGTAGTTACGGTGGCAACCCTGCTGGCTTCGTGTTGGAGTTAGGCGGAAAACAGATCTATTTCGCCGGCGATACAGCATTAACTATTGAAATGAAACTCTTGGCTGATTTGTACAAGTTAGATTATGCCATTTTGCCTCTTGGCGGTCATTACACCATGGACGTTGATGATGCGATCATTGCAGCAAAATACATTAACTGCGATCAAATCATAGGTGTTCATTACAATACTTTTCCTCCGATCAGCATTGATGAAGATGAGGCTGTATCAAAATTCAAGAGAGAAAGCAAAACCTTATTGTTGCCAAAAGTTGGAGAAACAATAGCATTGTAAAAATAGTAAGCCACAGATTTGCAGATCTTTTATTAACTGGAAATTTGTGGCTTATTTAAATTCTGATAAAATAAAAAAGGGTTCCGATTTTACATCAGGAACCCTTTCAAATTATAAAACTAAACCTAATTCTTTTTAGCGGCAGCTTTGTTTGCTTTGTAACGCATGTCAGCTGTTCCATCTTTTTTTGTTGGACCAACAACTTTCGTTACAGCTTTTGTTTTATTTTCTTTAAAGCGCATATCTGGTGTTCCATCAGCTTTCATTTTTGCAGCGGTGGTAGTCGTTTTAGTTTCTACCTTTTTAGCTTCCGATTTTACACCTGCTTTTACAGGTGCAACAGTAGTTTTTACTTCTTTTTTAACAACTGTTTTAGCTTTAGCTGGCGTTGCTGCTGGTGTTTGTGCAAATGCTGTAGTTAAACCAAATGCTGCGATTGCGATTAAACTCAATAATTTTTTCATGTCTTTAATTTTTTTTTACTCGTTTATTTGTTGATATAAAATTGATTAATCGGGATGAAGTTTTAATGAAGATAAGAATAAAATTTCTTAATGTGCAGCAAGCCAATTATCTCCTTCACCAATTTCAACAACGATTGGAACCGTTAATTTAATCGCATTTGCCATTTTATCTTGAATGATTGCTTTCATCACCTCTTTTTCAGATTTCAATACATCAAACACCAACTCATCATGTACTTGCATGGTCATCGTTGATTGTAGGTTTTGCGCTTTCATTTCTTTGTGAATATTGATCATTGCAATCTTAATCATATCGGCGGCAGAACCTTGAATTGGTGCGTTAATGGCATTTCGTTCTGCAAAACCACGTACGGTTTGATTTGCAGAATTAATATCACGCAAATACCGCCTTCTGCCCATTATGGTTTCTACAAAGCCATTTTCACGGGCGAAGTTCATCGTATCGCTCATGTAACGCTTAATACCAGGATATTGAGTGAAATATTGTTCGATAATGTCAGCAGCCTCTTTCCGCGGAATACCTAAGTTCTGCGAAAGTCCGAATGCAGATTGGCCATAGATTATTCCAAAGTTTACGGCCTTTGCATTTCTGCGTTGCGTACTGTCAACCTCTTCAATGCTAATTCCATATACTTTTGCGGCGGTAGCGGTGTGGATATCGATATTTTTGCTGAATGCATCGAGCATGTTCTCCTCTTTGCTAATTTCAGCAATAATCCTCAACTCAATCTGCGAATAATCCGCAGAAAGCAGAATGTGGTTTTCATCACGGGCAATAAAAGCCTTCCTTACTTCGCGACCGCGTTCAGTGCGAATAGGGATGTTTTGTAAATTCGGATTGTTAGAACTCAACCTCCCTGTGGCGGCAACAGCCTGATTATAGGATGTGTGCACTCGTCCCGTTTTCGGATTTACCATTAAAGGCAAAGCGTCTACATAAGTCGATTTCAATTTTTGCAACTGGCGAAAATCCAGGATATCTTTTACGATGTCGCTTTTACTGGCTAAGGCGGTAAGCACATCTTCGCCGGTTTGGTACTGACCTGTTTTAGTTTTTTTTGCTTTAGGGTCTAATTGAAGTTTATCGAATAAAACTTCTCCCAATTGTTTTGGAGAGGCTAAATTGAATTTTATCCCTGCTTTATCATATACATTTTGTTCAAATTTAATGATATCGGTTTCCAGCTCTTTTGAGTAGGCGATAAGGGTGTCAATATCAATCCTTACACCTTCTTTTTCAATGTCAGCAAGAACATAAACCAATGGATTTTCAATTTCCTCTGCTAATTTGGCAGCATTAAGTTCTTTCAATTTCGGCTCAAAAATATGGGCCAGCTGCAGCGTTACATCGGCGTCTTCGGCAGCATAATCTACCACATCAATCACTGGAACATCACGCATGGTTAATTGATTTTTACCTTTTGCGCCAATCAATTTGGTAATGGAAATTGGCGAATAACCTAGATAGTTCTCAGAAAGTACATCCATCCCATGACGCGTATCCGGATCGATAAGGTAGTGAGCAAGCATGGTATCGAACAACTTTCCCTTTACTTGCACACCGTACCATTTCAGTACTAATATGTCATATTTTGTGTTCTGTCCGATTTTTTCTATCTGCTCATTTTCAAGCACCACCCTAAACTCATCAACTACCGCCTGTGCTTCTTCTCTTATTGCCGAAACGGGAATGTAATAGCCAGACCCTGGTTTTATGGAGAAGGATAATCCAACCAGCTCAGCCATGTTAGCGTCAGTGCCAGTCGTTTCTGTATCAAAAGAAATCCTTTTTTCAGCTAGCAAAAGCTTAATTAAATCTGCTCTTTGCGCTGCCGTTTCTACTAAAACATAATCATGCTCGGTATTTTCAATCGTTTTGGCCGGAAGTTTTTCCGCCGGTTCTTCTTCAATGGTATCGGTATATTGAATCGCTTCGCCAGATTGATTTCCGAAAAGATCAGTTTGTGTTCCTTCCTGAAACCTCGCTGTAGTTACTGAAAATTCATCTCCAAAAACCCGTCTGCCGAGTGTTCTAAACTCCAGTTCGGTAAACAATGGTTCCAATAAATCGCGACTAGGGTCGCAAAGTTCTAAGCTGGCTTCATCTAACTCGACAGGTACATCAAGCTGAATTGTGGCTAATTTTTTTGAAATTAATCCTTGCTCCGCAAAATTCTCTACATTTTCTCGCTGCTTACCTTTGAGTTCGTGTGAATGCGCAATAATATTCTCCATCGAACCATACTGCTTGATGAGTGCTTTCGCAGTTTTTTCACCAATACCAGGGATTCCTGGGATGTTATCAACGGCATCTCCCCATAAACCTAAAATATCGATAACCTGCAGTACGTTTTCTATTTCCCATTTGGTTAAAATCTCTTTCACACCCAAAATTTCCATTCCATTACCCATACGAGCTGGTTTGTAAATGAAAATATTTTCTGATACCAGTTGTGCAAAGTCCTTATCAGGCGTCATACAAAAAACCTGATAACCTTTTTGTTCTGCTTTTTTGGCCAATGTTCCGATAATATCATCGGCCTCATAACCATCGGAAGTAATTACCGGGATATTAAAGCCGGTAATTAGTTTGATTACAAAAGGCATGGCGGCTGCTAAATCTTCAGGCATAGCCTGCCGATGAGCCTTATATGCTTCGAAAGAGGTGTGTCTTTCTGTAGGGGCTTCGGTGTCGAAAACCACGGCAATATGTGTAGGTTTTTCTTTCTTTAATACATCCAGCAAAGTATTGGTAAAGCCCATAACGGCCGATGTATTTATTCCTGTGGAGGTAAAACGGGGATTTTTACTCAACGCAAAATGTGCCCGGTACATCAGCGCCATCCCATCTAAAAGAAAGAGTTTTTTATTCATATGATAAAAGTAACCAAAGTTCCCCATAACCGTAAACAGGTTTTTCAACAAAAAACAAATTCTTTTATTGAATTAATGTATTTTCAACATCATCAATAAAAAACGCTTTATGAAAACATTCCCTACGCTGATTTTTTGTCTGATTATTGGCTTTGCAAAGGCTCAGCTTCCTTCCGATTCGCTAATTACTTACATCACTTTTGAAAATTTAAAAGGCTATAGCAAAGGCTATGGAACGTCGGTAGAAAGACCGATCGCCACTGGTGCATTTACTAATCTTGCAGATAGATCTTTATTGAAATTGCGCATGGCCAAATTGGAAAGTTCGTTTAGGTGGCCAAACGGTACTGCAATTGATTTTACAAGTAGATCGAGCACCGCTGGTAAGTCTGGAATTGTAGACCGTTATACCTTAACTAATCCTTCTACCAAAGAGCAGGTTGTGCTATATGTTGATCCTTACCATACTGATTCCCTTTACTACATTCCTGAAGGATTGGTATTGGTATCGAAAGAGATGTTGGCACGGGAAATTGCACCACATTTACTTAAAATTGAAGCAATAACTAAAACAGCTGATGTTTTTGTAGATGCCAAGCAGTTGATAAATGAAGAAATGCAGTACCTCAATATGAAGGTAGGAATTGCTTCTTTTGTAGACCGAGAGAATTTAATTAAAGTATTTTCGGATACGCAGGCAGATAATGATTTGAAAAATTTTCTCTTTAATATTTACGTGCTTAATAAATTTTATGCCCTAGGTAAAAATCTATCGAATGCTAAAGGTTATGCTTATGGTAAAATGAAAGATGCTTTTTTAAACTTCCAACAAAAACACAGCGATATAAATGCTGGTAACATTAAAATTAACTTGAATTAATACATTTCAATAATTTGTAGCGTTATTTGTGAGAAGCACAGTCACGATGAAAATTTTATTAAGTATTCTTTTATTTCTCTCTGTTGGTACCGGTTCCTTCGCTCAGGATTTCATTCTTAAAAATAATGATGATGTGATCCGTGGTACTATAAAAGGTACCGATTATTTCTCTGTATTAATTAGTGCAAATGACGAAGCTGATGTTATACTTCCAGCGAAGGATGTAAAGAATTTTTTCTGGAATGGCGATAGCTACCTAAGTAAGGGCTTTGCTAATGGCCGTAATTTTGAATATCGTTTTGTGAAAGTGATTGAATTGGGAGCCGTTAACCTTTATGCTTTCGGAGGAGGAACTTTGATGCCACCGACAAAAGATAAAAAAGTAAGGTTTAGGCCTTCAGTTGGTATTGGAACTGGAACAGGTGGATTTGGAGGCATGGGAATGGGTGGAGGAATCAATATTGGTGGAGGAAGAAGTGCAGCGCCAGAGCGACCAGCCGGAGCACCTGCTGTGCGTTATTTTATTGAAAAGCCAGGTGCTGGTCCGTTACAGGAAGTACCCATGAAAGCCATTACCGATGAAGATAAAAAAGCAAGCGTGAAAACAATTTTGCTTCAAAAAATCGGAGATAATGAGAGTATAAAAGCTAAAGTGGAGAATAGTGTATCGTTTGATAGTCGCGAAGTAATTGAGTTGATCAAAGCGTACAACTCCACGAAAAAATAGCTGCTCTTATCTGGCGCAACAGTTTAATAAATGATCATTGACCATTCCGGTGGCTTGCATAAAAGCATAACATATGGTGGTTCCAAAAAATTTGAAGCCACGCTTTTTCATGTCTTTGCTAATGGCATCAGATAATTCTGTTCTGGCAGGAACGTCACTCATCTTTTCTATATTATTTTCGATAGGTTTTCCAGCAGGAATAAATCCCCAGATGTAGCTTGAGAAGCTCCCAAATTCCTTTTGTATTTCGATAAATAATCTGGCATTCGTAATCGCACCACTTACCTTTAACTTGTTCCTGATGATGCCCGGATCGTTCAATAGCCGTTCTACATCTTGATCATCAAAAGCTGCTACTTTGCCTACTTCAAAGTTCGCGAACGCATTCTTGTAATTTTCTCTTCTTTTTAGAATGGTAATCCAACTTAAGCCGGCCTGTGCTCCCTCCAACAGTAAAAACTCAAATAATATTTTATCATCATAAACAGGCTTTCCCCATTCTTCATCATGGTATTTTACGTAAAGTGGGTCGGAAGTTGCCCAGGAGCAGCGTGTTTGTGAGTTTTGAGTTTGTAGTTGGGAGTTTTGCATAAAAGTATAATTTGCCAATGATTTATTTATAAACCGATCGTCATCTCGACTGAAGCGCAGCGAAATGGAGAGATCTATCTAAGCAGATTTCTCGGCTGCGTTGCACTCCGCTCGAAATGACGACTTTGTGTATTGTGATCGTTCTAGGAAATATCACTCTAAACACCCATCTCTCAACTACCTAAAAGTTCATCCCAATACTCTACCGCTCTTCTATAATGTGGAATAACGATACTGCCACCTACCAAATTAGCGATCATGAAGATTTCGTTCATTTCATCACTGTTTACGCCTGCACCATAACATTTCCCTAAGTGATATTTAATGCAATCATCGCAGCGCAAAACCATTGAAGCCACCAGGCCTAACATTTCTTTTGTTTTGACGTCAAGGGCACCTTCGGCATAAGAAGT
This sequence comes from Pedobacter sp. AC163, assembly GCF_979258665.1. Lineage (NCBI taxonomy): Bacteria > Pseudomonadati > Bacteroidota > Sphingobacteriia > Sphingobacteriales > Sphingobacteriaceae > Pedobacter > Pedobacter sp. AC163. Next base: position 3,555,367 of record NZ_OZ409872.1, read on the forward strand.
GGTATCCAAAGCGAAGAAACGTTTGATGTTTGTATTGGCAGTTTCCATTATTCTATCGTTCATTTTTTCACGATAGCCGTTAAATTCTTCTACTAACTTTCCCATAATAATTTTTGAATGATTGAATTTTTGAATGATTAAATTTTGATAATTGGAAATTCCAAATTGGAAACTGAGAATTGAAAACTGAAAACTGAAACTGGCTATTCCTCCAAATCCATCGGATTCCAGAATACCTTTTTAAAATTAACTACCTTATCATTTTTCACTTCTACACCTTCTTTCAACAGCAATTCCTCCATCAGTTCTGGCGGGTCGAAATGAAATTTCCCCGTAAGCAAACCACTGCTGTTTACCACCCGGTGGGCAGGTACTTTCGGATGTGCGGTGCCAGCATAACTCATGGCATGCCCAACCATTCGAGATGATTTTGCGGCGCCTAAACTCTTCGCAATAGCGCCATAAGAAGTCACTCTTCCTTTCGGAATTAAGCGGGCAATCTCATACACCATTTCGTAAAAGTTGGTATCCATTATTCGAATGAAAACTGAATGTAATTAATATTTTTATCGTGAAGCAAATACTTCTTTTCGTAATAAGTTTTAATCGATAACACGTTATCTGCTAAATCAGATGTGTACAAATGATCAGTATTTTTATGTACAACCAGGTTTAGTTCCTCCACTTTTTCACAAGTGTAGGCATAAAGCTGGTCGTTATCCGTTTTTAGATTTACCTTACCACCTGGTTTCAAAACTGTTTTGTAGCGATTTAAAAACACGGGGAAAGTTAAGCGTTTTTTCTCTCTGCTGTCTTGTGGTTGAGGGTCGGGAAAAGTAATCCAGATTTCGTCGATTTCTCCCTCAGCAAAATAATCCAGCAAATTCTCGATTTGAATTCTTAAAAACGCAACGTTGTCAATTCCTTCTTCAATGGCGGTTTTTGCCCCACGCCAGATACGGTTGCCTTTATAATCTACACCGATAAAATTTTTCTCAGGAAATAATGTTGCCAAATTTACCGTGTATTCGCCTTTGCCACAAGCCAGCTCCAGTACAACGGGATTTTCATTTTTGAAATGTTCAGCAGCCCATTGGCCTTTAAGCGCTTTCCCTTCCTCTAATTGATATACGTTTGCAAAAGTTTCTATCTCTGCAAAACGTCTAAGTTTATCTTTACCCAAAAGTTTTTTTTCGGCAAATTTACAATTAAAACATTTATCCAGAGTTGTTTTTCCTGCCATAATGATTCCTTTTCAGTTTATCAATCGTATTTTTGCAGATTATTTAAAAGCAATACATTGGAAAAGAGCGCTAAAATATACATTGCTGGCCACCGTGGTATGGTTGGTTCGGCAATTCTCCGTAAGCTGGAAGCAGAAGGTTTCACTAATTTGATCACCAGAACTTCTGCTGAATTAGATTTAAGAAATCAACATGCCGTAACCGAGTTTTTTGATGCAGAAAAACCAGATTATGTGTTTCTTGCTGCGGCCAAAGTAGGCGGTATTGTAGCCAATAATACTTACCGGGCAGACTTCCTGTATGAAAACTTAGCCATCCAAAATAATGTAATTCATAATGCTTATTTAAGTGGTGTTAAGAAATTGATGTTTCTAGGCTCAAGCTGTATTTATCCAAAATTGGCGCCACAGCCGTTAAAGGAAGATTACCTTTTAACCGGCACATTGGAGCACACCAATGAACCATATGCCATTGCTAAAATTGCAGGGATTAAAATGTGCGATGCGTATCGTGATCAATATGGATGTAATTTTATCTCGGTAATGCCAACAAATCTCTACGGCTATAACGACAACTACCACCCTGAAAATTCACATGTTTTGCCTGCGCTAATCAGGAAAATCCATGAGGCGAAAATTAATGACCATCAAAGCGTTTCGGTTTGGGGTTCGGGTACCCCGATGAGGGAGTTTTTATTTGCTGATGATTTAGCTGATGCCTGTTTCTATCTGATGCAAAATTATAGTGAGCCTAACCTGATCAACATTGGCACAGGCCATGATCTTACCATAAAAGATTTAGCGCTGCTGATCAAAGAGGTGTTGCAGTTTGAAGGTGAGCTTGTATTTGACTCTTCAAAACCTGATGGTACCCCGCGTAAATTAATGGATGTAACTAAACTGCACAATTTAGGATGGAAGCATAAAATCGAATTGAGAGAGGGGATTGAATTGGCCTACCAGGATTTTCAAAGCAGGTATTAAATCAAGCTATATTTTTTGATAGTTAAAATTGATATATTTGAAGAAATTAATCAATTTTAACTATAATGACTTTAGTTCAGCTTGAATACATTGTTGCGGTAGATACTTACAGAAGTTTTGTTATTGCTGCAGAGAAATGTTTTGTAACGCAACCGACATTAAGCATGCAAGTGCAAAAATTGGAGGAATTGCTAAGCGTTAAAATCTTCGATAGAAGCAAACAGCCAGTATCTCCAACTGAAATCGGTGCGCAAATAATTGCACAAGCCAGAATCATTTTACAGGAAAGTGGAAAGGTAAAAGAGCTCATCAATAGCCAGCAACAAGATGTACTTGGCGAATTGCGAATCGGAGTTATACCTACCGTGGCCCCATACTTATTGCCTCAGGTAATTTCAGCAATGCTGGAAAAATACCCTGAACTAAAACTCCTCATTTGGGAATATACCACCGAAGATATTATTCATCACTTAAAAACAGGTGTACTGGATTGTGGGATTTTGGCCACTCCTTTAACAGATGCTAACATTATCGAATCGCCATTGTATTACGAAAACTTTGTAAGTTACATTAGCAAGAACAGTAAGCTTTACAAAAAGAAAGCTGTGGATGCTGAAGACCTTAACGATGAAAACATTTGGTTATTAAATGAAGGACATTGTATGAGAAACCAGGTGTTGAACATTTGCCGATCAACAAAAAACAATAGATTACAGGGTTTGGAATATAATACTGGCAGTGTAGAAACATTGGTGCGGATGGTAGATTTAAACGGTGGTGCAACATTGCTACCCGAATTGGCCATTGCAGAATTAAATGCCAAACAAACTAATAAAATCCGTCATTTCAAATCTCCAGAACCTGTAAGGGAAATTAGTTTGGTTACACACAAAAACTTCATTAAAATGAGAATGTTGAATGCCTTGAAAGAAGAGATTTTAGCCATTATCCCAAAAACAATGAAGCAAAAAAAGAAAAAAGACATAGTAGGAATTTAAACATGACTTGTTTTTTGAGGTTTCGAAAATCCTTCTTCTTTCTATAAATAGCCGTTAGCGGCTGGCTCATTTAGAGAAGAGTTACATAATGCTCACTTCTAAATTTTTATTTCAAAAGCATTAATCATCTGCATAGCTTGCTACAACCTATTGTATTAAATTAATTACTTGGTTTGGTTTTTGTTTTATTCGCTTATTACTTATTAATTTAGCCGTCACAACAAAACAACGTGAAAAAGAATATATTCCTAATTGTAATATTATGTATAGCTGCATATTCAGCTCATGCGCAAAAGCCTACCTATCTAGAAATGTTAGCCAATCAGCCCAAATGGGTTGATTCTGTTTTTAAAAAACTTAATCGTAGAGAAAAGATTGCCCAAATGTTTTTCGTTCGGGCGCATACCAATCTAGGTCAGAAATATACCGATTCGGTAGGTTTGGTAATAAAAAGAGAGCAGTTGGGAGGAGTAATATTTTTCCAGGGCGGACCAGTAAGGCAAGCCCGTGCTACAAATGCTTACCAAAAAGTAAGTCGTGTTCCTTTAATCGTGGCAAATGATGGCGAGTGGGGTTTGGGTATGCGTTTGGATAGTACTATTTCGTTTCCCTACCAAATGACGCTTGGAGCTATCCAGAACAAGGATTTGATTTATAGAATGGGGCAGGAAGTGGCCAAAGATTTTAAGCGAATGGGCATGCAAATGAACTTAGCTCCTGATGCTGATATCAATAATAATCCAAAAAATCCTGTAATCAATTATCGCTCGTTCGGTGAGAATAAATATAATGTAGCAACTAAAACCGGCGCTTACATGAAAGGGATGCAAGATGGCGGTTTACTAACCACCTTAAAACATTTCCCTGGCCATGGCGATACGGATGTAGATTCGCATTACGATCTTCCTCAACTTACCTTTACAGCGGCTCGCTTGGATAGTTTGGAGATGTATCCTTTCAGAGAACTAATTAAGCAAGGTGCATCAGGTGTGATGATTGCTCACATGAATATTCCGTCTTTAGATAACACCCCAAATCTACCATCAACACTGTCAAAACCAATCGTTACGGGGATTTTGAAGCAACGTTTAGGTTTTAAGGGCTTAATTATTTCTGATGCCATGGATATGAAAGGCGTAGTGAAATATTTCAAAAATGGTGAGGCTGATTTGTTGGGCATTATTGCAGGAAATGACATTCTAGAGCTTTCTGAAAACAGCGACAGAGCCATAACCTTAGTACGTAAAGCGGTAAGGCAAGGTAGAATCGACATGAAAGCCATTGATGAAAGTGTGAGGAAAATATTAACTGCGAAATATTGGGCAGGTTTGGGCAGCAGAGATTCGGTGGTTACCCAAGGGATTGTTGCGGGTGTAAATAGAGGCACAAGTACTGCATTGGTGCAGGAATTGGCCAATGCGTCGGTTACTTTACTTAAAGGAAAAGACTACATTAAAAATATGGTGCCAATTAGAAGGACAGCCATTATCAGTATTGGTGTTCCATCGGTTACCAGATTCCAAAAAGAGATCTCAAAAGGATTTTACAACTCTGTTTATTACGTTTTGGATAAGGATGCAACGTCAACTCAAATATCTAACGTAGCTAGAGAAATTGGCGCTTTTGATCAGGTAATTGTAGGAATTCACGACAGTAGAGCCAGACCAGGAAATAACATTCCATTAAACGCAGGTGTAAAAAATTTCATTAAGGAACTTTCAACAAAGAATACCATATTTTCTCTTTTTGCAAATCCCTATAACTTATCTGCTTTACCAGGCCTGGAAAACAGCAAAGGTTTAATAGTGGCTTACCAAAAAGAAGACTATATGCAAGTTTCGGCAGCTGCGGTAATTAATAACCGTTTGGTGCCAAAAGGGAAGTTGCCAGTAAGCATTTTGCCTAATTATAAGTTTGGTGATGGATTGTAGGTTGGGATAAACGGGGATTAAAAAAATTGCTATTTCTTAATTGAACTTAACTATTGTAGATAGGATTAGTTACAGATGATTACCTGCATTACGCCGATATTCATCTTTTGACTAATATCTGCCTTAGTTTAATGAGCATTTTCTTTCATTGATTTCCCTACCAGCAGCTATAATTTTTATCTTTGTTTTGAGAAAATTTGCAATCAAATGTCAGAAAGTTACATCGCCGAACAAATCTTCAATAAAGAAGATTTTACTTTACGTTCATTATCAAAAGCAGAATACGAAAACTGTAAATTCATTGGTTGTAATTTCTCTAGCTCCGATTTAAGTGGTGTAAAATTCCTCGATTGCGAATTTATTTCTTGTAACCTAAGCTTAGCGAACTTAACCAAAACAACATTTAATGAAGTAAGCTTTAACGATTGTAAAATGCTCGGTTTGCGCTTCGAAAGTTGCAATGATTTTGGTTTAGCTTTCCGCTTTAATAATTGTAAAATGGATCATTCTTCCTTTTATAAACTCAAAATAAAAAAGACCGAATTTATAAATTCACAACTCCACGAAGTTGATTTTTCTGAATGCGATTTATCTAATTCCATTTTCGATAATTGCGATTTATTGAGCGCAACTTTTGATAAAACGATTCTAGAAAAAGCCGATTTTAAAACGTCGTATAATTATTCTATAGATCCGGATAATAATCGGATAAAAAAAGCTAAATTTTCTCAATCCGGCTTAGCGGGCCTTCTTACTAAATATGATATTTTAATCAGCCAGTAGATAAAAATAAAAGCTTCCAAAAATTAAGAAATAATTCTTCGCTAAAATGTTACACTTCTTTTGATGTAACCTGAAAATATTGTAAGTTTAAAGTTTTTTAAGCGAGGTAGCTTAGAAAAATTTTATCCCCATCAATGTTACGCGTCGATAGTTCTAAACCTTGTAAAGTGGTGTACTCTTTGTGCAAACATGAGTATTTAGGCTATTTAATTGAGCCTCATATTGTTCAATTGAATCCACAAGGTGATTTCTCATTTACCTATCAACGAATTTTTACCCATACCGCAGAAGAATTTGCAGCTTGCTTAACTGAAATCGACTATAAGCTAATTAAGATTTTGGATGATATAGAGCAAGATTCTGTAATCAAAAAATACTATAAAAAGCTAATCAGACCTACCGAGTTTTTCACCAAAATCTTCGATGTTAAATTCTATGATAGTGTTCGCCCTAAAATAGAAAAGAAACTTGCCGAAGCACTCGAGATATTAAAGGTTAAAAATGAGCTTTACGTAATGGATAAAGACGGGTGGCCAGTTGAGCGTAAAATCGAATTGGCTGCCGAACCTGCTTCAATCCTTTTTCACTTCCGTAGAAATGAAACCGAAACAAGGTATTTCCCTACCATAAAATATCAAAACCTCCGCATCGAATTCATGTTTAAGGAGGCGCAGATTATTAGTAACAAACCTGCCTGGTTATTATTAAATGATGTACTTTACTTTTTTGATCAGGATATAGAAGGAAAAAAACTACAGCCATTTTTAGCAAAACGATACATTGCTATTCCGAAAGCTACCGAGGCAACTTATTTTGAAAAATTTGTTGCTCCACTTATCGAAAAGCACCATGTTTACGCCGAGGGTTTTGAGATCAGAACAGAGCAGTTTGAGGCAATTCCAATTATAAAGGTTTTATATGTAGATGGCGGCTTATCGCAAATTCAGTTATATTTTAAGTATGGCGAATATACCTTTCCTGTCGAAAATGCACACCGAGTAACCGTTCGTTTAGAGAAGACTGATGACAACTATATTTTCCATCGTATAAAACGTTCAGCAGATTGGGAGAAGAAACAATACAACTTACTTTTATCACTAGGGTTAAAAAAAACAAGCTCGCTTTTTAGTAATTTAGAGGTTGCTATAGAAGAAGAAAACCCGAGTTATGCAGCCATAAATTGGGTGAACGAGCATATCGAAATTTTGCTTGCCGCAGGCTTCGAAATAGAACAAGCCACAGGACAAAAGCGTTTTGTTTTCGGAGCCAATAAAATTGATTTAGAGGTAAAGGAAGGTAACGATTGGTTCGATATCAACGCCGTAGTTTGGTTCGGTAAATACCAGATTCCTTTCCTTTCATTAAAACAACATATTCTACACAAACGTAGAGAGTTTTTGCTTCCCGATGGAGAGGTAGCCATCATCCCAGAAAAATGGTTTACCCAATACGGAAGCCTGTTTAGCCTTGCCGAAACTACCGGTGGGATAAAGTTAAAAAAGCATCATATTGGTTTAATAAATGATTTGGCTGAAGACAGTTTGGCGAATGTAACTTTAGAACGCAAACTACAACGATTGGTAGATTTTGAGGATATCGCCGATACACAAATGCCAGTTAATTTTAAGGGCAGTTTACGCGATTACCAAAAAGCTGGTTACAATTGGTTTAGCTTTTTAAGGGAATATAACTTTGGTGGTTGTTTGGCTGATGATATGGGTTTGGGTAAAACCATCCAAACGCTGGCTATGTTGCAAAAAGTAAAAGAAGATGATCAGGCTGCGGGATTACAATCTACTTCCTTGATTATTATGCCTACTTCGTTAATTTATAACTGGCTTACCGAGGCAAAAAAATTTACCCCAAAGCTGAAAATTTATGCCCATACGGGTAGTAATCGGAATAAAGATGTAGCCAAGTTTGCTAGCTACGATATTATTATTACCACTTACGGTGTGACCAGGGTAGACATAGAAGAGTTAAAAAACTTTTACTTCAATTATGTTATTTTGGATGAAAGCCAGAATATTAAAAATCCGGCTTCTAAATCATTCAAATCCGTTCGAAGCTTGAAATCTAAACACCGACTGATTCTTAGCGGTACCCCAGTAGAAAATTCAGTAGGCGATTTATGGTCGCAGCTTACCTTTTTAAACCCTGGTTTATTGGGTACGCAAGCCTTTTTTTATGATGAATATGTACAGGCCATCGAAAAAAAGAAGGATGAAGAAAAAGCACGAAAACTCCAGTCTCTAATAAAACCTTTTGTACTTCGCAGAACCAAGGAACAGGTGGCCGCAGAATTACCTCCAAAAACCGAGCAGGTAATTTATTGCGATATGAGCGAAGATCAGGCTGCGTATTACGAAAAAACCAAATCTGCCTACCGCAATGACTTACTGGAGAGTATGGATAATGGCACTTTTGCACAAAAACAGGTTCAGCTTCTGCAAGGTTTAACCGCACTGCGCCAACTGGCTAACCATCCGGTAATGATCGATGGAACCTACGATTCTGATTCAGGCAAGTTCGAAAACGTAATCCATACGCTTGATAATGTGTTAAAGGGAGGACATAAAGTGTTGGTGTTTTCTCAGTTTGTAAAACATCTGGATATATTTAAAAAGCACTTCGAAGCAGAACACATTCCTTTTGCGTATTTAGATGGTGCAACCCGAAATCGCGGTGAGATTGTTTCGGAATTTCAACAGAATGAAAATTTAAAAGTGTTTTTGATTTCTATCAAAGCTGGTGGGGTAGGTTTAAATCTTACTCAGGCAGATTATGTCTTCATCCTGGATCCATGGTGGAATCCTGCGGTAGAACAGCAAGCCATTGATAGAACACACCGGATTGGGCAAGATAAAAAGGTTTTTATTTATAAATTTATTGCGAAAGATACTGTTGAGGAAAAGATTCTTGCGTTGCAAAATCGCAAAAAGTCTTTGGCCAATTCATTAATTACCACCGAAGAAAGCTTCTTTAAATCGCTTAGTAAAGATGATATAAAAGATTTATTAAGGTAATCCTAAAACTCTATCAAAATCAATTTGTTATATCCTAGAATTTAAAATCTACGATCATGACAAATGAAAATTTAAATACAGCCTTGAATAATGTTAAAGAGGCTTGGAAGTACCCAGAATTATTTCAAAACACCTCACGTTCTGAGCGCATATTATCTGGGGTGGTAGGTTCCTACCTTTTGTTTAAAGGTTTAACCAGCATTTTTTCTCATCCGGTAATTGGGGCTACAGGCGCAGCAGTTGGTGCCGGATTATTATACCGCGGCATTACAGGTTATTGCCCTGCCCGCGATTTGGCAGAACAGCAGCAAGATTTGGATTTAGAATCAAATGATATCGTGATTAAAGAAACCATCATTTCTACAGAGTTGTAGTAATAAATTCAATACGAAACTTTCATTTCTTAATAAACTGGTTAACTTTAAATGTTAATCAATAACTATGAGCAAGTACGCATTATTTATTATCCCAACTTTACTAGGCATGTCAGCAATTGCACAGGAAAAGAAGATAGATCCAGCCAAAGACCCTAAAACTACCGAGGTTTGGGAACCCGTTCCTAAAGTTGTTTCACCAGGTCAACTCCCTCAAAATGCACCTTCGGATGCCATTATATTATTTGATGGTAGAAACCTGGATGCATGGCATTCGGTAAAAGACCCTACAAAACCTGCCGCCTGGACAATAGACGATGGTTTTTTTACTGTTAAAAAAGGTACGGGGAATATCGAAACGAATAAAAAGTTTACCGATTATCAATTGCATATGGAATGGAAAATTCCTGCAAATATTACTGGTGAAGGACAAGCGAGAGGCAATAGCGGAGTGTTTTTAGCGTCGACTGGAGGTGGTGATGACGGTTATGAAATTCAGATTATGGATGCTTATAACAACAAAACCTATGTAAACGGCCAAACTGGAAGTGTTTACAAACAAGGCACTCCGTTAGCCAATGCAAACAAGAAACCAGGAGAATGGCAGTACTACGATATCATCTGGAATGCACCTCGTTTTAATGAAGATGGTTCGGTTAAAAAACCTGCAAGTGTAACTGTTTTACTAAATGGTGTACTATTGCAAAACAACTTCGTACTTAAAGGAGAAACCAGGTACATTGGTGCGCCAGAATATAAAGAGCATGGTCCAGCATCAATAAAGTTGCAAGATCATGGCGATCCTAGTCCGCCGATTAGCTTTAGAAATATTTGGGTTAGAGAATTATAGACCTAGAAATTGAAACCTGCAAATGTGAACTTGCAGGTTTTTTTATTGCCTTCGTTTTGAGGATGATTAGTTCAGCATGCCGAAAATTGCTATTTCGATGGAAGGTTTCTTTTTTCCTGCAATATGTCGAGATAATCTTCCATATCGATCATTTCTGCACCCAAACTCAAAAGATGATCATTAGGGATTTGACAGTCAATTAATTCAACATTTAATTTGCTTAAATGAATTAAGGCAACTTTCGAAGCGTTACTGACATGGCTAAACATACTTTCGCCACAAAAAACATGATTAATTTTTAGGCCGTATAATCCGCCTACCAAAGTATCTTTTAACCAAACTTCAATACTGTGGGCAAAACCTTGTTCGTGTAAATTGATGTAAGCTTTTTGCATTTCATCAGTAATCCATGTGCCATCCTGGCCTTTACGTGGTGTATTGGCGCAATTTAAAATTACATCAGTAAATGCTTTATCAACAGTAATTGCAAAAGTTTCAGCAGCTAAAACTTTTCTCATGCTTTTACTGATATTTATTTTATCGGGATAAATTACACATCGTTCATGCGGGGCATACCATAAAATAGGATCGCCCTCGCTAAACCATGGAAATATCCCATTTGAATACGCGTTGAGTAATCGATCTACACTTAAATCACCACCAATTGCCAGTAAACCATCGGGTTCAGCTAACTTAGGATCAGGGAAACCATAGTCATCTTCAAGGAGTTGAAAAAACATGTGCGAAAATAAGAAAGAAAACAAACATTAAACCCTTACGTTTATTTTATGTCATACTGTTAAATTGTCCATTATGAGCGCAAAAGATAATTTCATCAAAGTAAAGCATCTTTACAACCGTGCAGGCTTCGGTATTTCATATCCTGATTTAAATAAGCTAAGCAAAAAGAACATCAACAAAGTAGTTGATGGGTTACTTGAAGAACCTAAAAAAGACGATGCCATCACTTTGGTAAACGATGGCGAATCGAGAAGGCAAATGCTGGTTCAAGCTGGCTTGTACGCGAAAAAAGATTTAACTGATGATGAAAAGAAAATGCGTAGGGAGATTGTTCAGATGCAGAATGAGGTCAGTCGCGATTTGAATATTGCCTGGGTGAGTAAGATGATCAATACTGATAGCCCATTGCGAGAGAAGATGACACTGTTTTGGCATGGACATTTTGCCTGCCGGAGCAATAACCCGATGTATGCACAACAACTCAACAACATACAGCGTCAACATGGTTTAGGAAGCTTCAGAACACTTTTAATTGAAGTTTCAAAATCACCTGCGATGTTGCAGTATCTCAATAACCAGCAGAACAAAAAAGGTAAACCGAACGAAAATTTTGCCCGTGAATTGATGGAGTTATTTACTTTGGGAAGAGGTAATTACACGGAAAATGATATTAAAGAGTCGGCCAGGGCTTTTACCGGTTGGACCTACGATAAAGATGGAACTTTCTTTTTTAGAAAGAACCAGCATGATGATGGTACCAAAACCTTTTTCGGTAAAATTGGAAATTTTGAAGGCGAAAATATCATCGATATTATTTTGGATAAACCTGAAACGGCAACTTTCATCAGCAGAAAAATTTATAGGTTTTTTGTAAATGATACTCCTAATGAAGAACACGTTAAAGAATTGGCAAACCATTTTTATAACGCTAAATACGATATATCCGAAATGATGCGGAAATTGTTTACCGCCGATTGGTTTTACAGCCCGGAAAATGTGGGTACTAAAATTAAATCGCCTGCCGAGTTTTTGATTGGTTTAAGTCGCGAATTTTTTGTTACCTACAATAAACCGCAAGTACTCATTCAACTCCAAAGTAGTTTGGGGCAATACCTATTCAATCCACCAAACGTGGCAGGTTGGCCAGGTGGGCAAAATTGGATTGATAGCTCATCGCTGATGCTCAGAATGCGGATCCCTTCGTTGGTTTTAAATGATGGCGAAATCGATTTTAGCGGTAAAGCCGATCCGGAAGATGAAGCTGTAATTGCATTGAGCAGAACTGCTACAACCATGGCTAACAACACCAAGAAGCCAAAATCGTACGTAAATGCCCAGGCCGATTGGCCAAAATTTTTAGATACTCTACCCAAAGGATTAACTCCTGTGGAGCTTACGGAATTCTTGTTGCAACCTAAATTGAACGATAAAATAACCAGAATGGTTGCCGATAATAAGGGTTTACGAAGCACAGCTGTAGAAATTACAAGCATGCCCGAATATCAACTTTGCTAAATCATCAATTAAAAAATAAGAAGATGAACAGAAGAAACTTTTTAAGAAATACAGGTTTTGTAGCAGCAGGTTCGTTGTTTGTGCCTGCATTTATGAAACCACTTGAGGCGATGGCGCTTGATGAGCTAAGTTTATATAAAAATTTGGTGGTGGTGCAGCTTTCTGGTGGGAATGATGGCTTAAATACCGTTGTTCCATTTGGAAACGATATTTATTATCAGAAACGTAAGGGCATTGCTATTAAACCAGAAGAGGTGATTAAGCTGAATGATATGCAAGGTTTGAATCCGAATATGCAGGCACTGCAGGAAATTTACGATCAAGGCTGGATGACGATTATCAACGATGTTGGGTATCCAAACCCAGATCGTTCACATTTCCGTTCGATGGATATTTGGCAAACAGGAAGTGATAGCAATCAGTTTTTATCTACCGGTTGGATAGGAAGATACCTCGATAGCAATTGCCAAACCTGTAAATTTCCTTACACTGCCATAGAGGTTGATGACTCACTTTCTTTGGCGATGAAAGGACACACCAAGAAAGGAATAGCGCTCAAAGATCCAGCGGCTTTATATCGCAATACTAACGATCCTTTTTTTAAGGCCATGCTGAAGAGCGATAAGGAGCATTTGGATGAAGATAATTTAGGTTATTTGTACAAGACTATGATTGAGACACAATCATCGGCAAGTTACATTCAAAATACGTCTAAAATTTACCAATCGAAATCCACCTATCCTCAAAGTGGTTTTGCAAACCAATTGAAAACGGTATCCAAATTTATATCATCTGGATTGAAAACCAGGGTATATTACGTTTCTCTGAGCGGTTTCGATACACACGTTAACCAAATAAACCAGCAGGGAAATTTGCTGAAACAATACAGCGAAGGCATGGCTGCGTTTTTGAAAGACTTAAAATCGAACAATAAACTGGAAGATACTTTAGTGGTTACTTTTTCGGAATTTGGCCGTCGCGTAGAGCAGAATGCAAGTAACGGGACAGATCACGGTACCGCAAATAATATGTTCGTTTTTGGCGGAAGATTGAAAAAACAGGGGATATTTAACAGCGCTCCGAATTTAAGTGATTTAGATACTGGCGATTTGAAATATCAGCTGGATTTTAGACAGGTTTACGGCACCATTTTAGATAAATGGCTGGATGTAAACAATGCAGATATTTTAAATAAGAAGTTTAACACCTTAGATTTTATTTAAAATTTAAAAAAGTTCAGAAGAAATTTTTAAACCTAATTCATAAGCACAGCAAAAATTTCGGTCATGTTAACAAAAAGAGCTAATTAAAATTGGATTGGCTCTTTTTGCTTAAATTATGGAGACTTTAAATGACCAGAAAGCCTCAGATTTTTGGTGTGCTATTTTCTTTTAAGTACATACACGGGCCTGCTACTGTCGGCTCCAGTTTGTTCGGAAAAGACTTGAAAAAGCTCGTATCCATAAGATTTAACTTTATTCAAAAAATCCATCGCAGATTTAAATTCCATCCTTTTTCCATCATCATCTTTAATAAAACTGTCTTCTACATATTGTACATTTTGCCCATAATCTACAGCGATAAATACTTTCTCGGAGAATGTTCTGGAAATAGGTTTAAACTGAATGTAATCCGTTTTTAATTCGCTCAACCTGAGTCCACTTACAGTTTGGGCTTTTGCAATACTGGTTGCGAAGCAGGCGGCAAGTGCCGACGCAATTAATAATTTTTTCATGATTTGTTTCTTTTGTGTGTGAGTGTAAATTAATAAGAATCAATCAATGAAAAAACAGAAATCAATTTCGCAGTGTAACATTTTAGGCCAATATATATCTTAACCTAAAAAATTGAATGAACTTCTTAGGCAATATCATCTGGATTATTTTTGGCGGAATTTTTATATTTTTCGAATATATTATTGGTGGTTTAATCCTATGCTTAACCATTGTAGGTATTCCTTTCGGCATCCAGTGTTTTAAGTTTGCCATTGTTGGGTTAGCTCCGTTTGGCGTTAAAATCACCGATACTTCATCTAACACAGGTTGTCTATCTACCATCATGAATATCCTTTGGCTGGTTTGTGGCGGTTTTTGGATTGCGCTAACGCATTTGTTATTTGGCATTTTATTCTGCATTACCATTATCGGGATTCCTTTTGGCAGGCAGCATTTTAAATTGATGAATTTGGCTTTCACGCCCTTTGGTAAGTCAATTTCGTAAAAGGCTGCAGGTTTTGGTTACTAGCCCCGATTGTAATGGAATGCCCGAAGCGTAGCGAGGCATGAAATGAAAAGCGGGAACAAATTACCCAATGAAAACAAGATATTGCGCTCCAAAAACTATTGTATTAAACCAATTTTTTTAGAGTGCGCAATGGCCTCATTACTATTTTTAAATAAGCAGGCACAAACATTTTTCGCTTCTATTTTCTGAAGTAGTTCGCGGGTTTCATTTTCTTTTTCAGGACGAATATTTCGAATGTAAACCGCTTCGATATTTTTTGGATATTTTTCAACAATGGAGGCATATATGAATGGATCCTGCTGTGAATTATCGCCAAAAAAAATAAACTTTTGGTTCGGAAAGGCATCCAAAATACGCATTACCCGGAGCAATTTACCTTCATGACCAGTTTTACCGGTTTTAATTAAATCGCTCCAGCGTTTTAAAGTGTTCAGTAAAAAAGCACCATCTGGCAATTTGTTAAACTTAAATGTTTCCACCAAATAATCGTAAAGGTTCCATTCGCTGCTGCTTACATAAAAAAAAGGATTAGGCTGGTTCTTTTCGGTATGGGATAACGCTAGCTGCTGGTAATGACTGGAGGCATCTGGAAATGTTTTTCTGGTGTGCGGATTTTTGATAAAAAGTTCTCTCAACCTTCTTCCGATAGTAGCCGAGTGTGAAATCATAACGGTATCATCAATATCAGAAATGAAAGCATACTGTGTAATGTGCGGTACATAAACTTTGCCCTCGTTAGCAGCTAAAACCTGGTTATTTTCATCTAAAGCTTCAACTTTTAAAAAATGCCAGCCCGCTTCTACATCGTGTAGCGCTTCCCATTCAAATTTAAAGAAACCATCTTTTTCAGTTTTATTGTAAATGGTTTGATCGAAAAACTGCAACCTAATGTTAACTAAAGGATAGGGTTTTAAGATGAAAAGTTTCAGTAGATGAATAATATTTACGAAAATATTGTTGCTGTAAATTTGAGATGTTTTAGCCCTTTTTTTAAAAACATGGCCGTAAACTACGAGGTTATGTTTGTGGCCATAGCCATGGTAAATTTTTACGCTTACAGATTTATTCATCGAAGTTAAAACAGAGTGAATTAAAAGTTGTTTGTGAAGTAACGCATTTAAGGCTAAAACATGAAATTGCTATTTATCATTAATCCAGGTTCTGGAAGTCACGATATTAATTTAAAAGAAGTAATTTCTACTCACTTCAAAGGAGGAGATGTGAGCATCGAACTTTTTGAATTGCCAGATGATTGTTCGTTAGATAAAATAAAAGCTAAAATCGAACAGTCGCAACCCGACCGTGTGGTTGCCGTTGGCGGAGACGGAACGTTGAAACTGGTGGCCGAGTGTTTGTTAAATAAAGAAATTCCAATTGGGATTATCCCCGCAGGATCTGCAAACGGGATGGCCAAGGAGCTGGGAATACCTCAGGAAATTACCGAAGCACTTGATTTACTGAAAAATGGGAAAGCCCAAAAGATCCACGTGGTTAAAATAAATGAGGAAATATGCATTCATCTATCTGATCTGGGATTTAATGCTTACTTGGTAAAGAAGTTTGATACTTTGCCCGGGCGTGGAATGTGGGGATATGCTAAAGCGACATGGCATGCCTTATGGAATCATAAACGCATGGATGTTGAACTGAATATTAAGGGCGAGACCATTAAATCGAAAGCAGCCATGGTAGCCATTGCAAATGCGACGATGTATGGCTCGGGCTTAAAAATTAATCCTGATGGAAAGTTGGACGATGAACTTTTTGAAATCGTTTTGGTTAAAGATTATTCATACCTGGAGATATTGAAAGTTTGGATTACACGCCTTCCATTTAACCCTAAAAAAGTAGAAATTTTCCAAACATCGGCAATTAAAATTTCCTCCAAACACAAGGCTCATTTTCAGGTTGATGGCGAATATATAGGTAAAATAAATACGGTTGAAGCCCATATTTTACCCGCTGCGATAACGGTTATCGTGTAAAATAGATTAAGAAATTTTATTAATATTTTTGCGGTTTTTTATTTTTTTAAATTATTCTGGATCCAATTCCTGATATCATCAAAACGAAATTCCCCCATACTTGCAGAGATTACCAGATCATATTTTTGCTGCTGACCAGCTGTAATATCTAATCCATTTTCTAATAAGATGAGTCGCATCAAAGTATATGCAGTTCTTTTATTACCATCTACAAAAGGATGATTTATCACAATACTTTCTAAAATAGCTGAAGCTTTCTCTATTGGTGTTGGATATAAATCTTCATCGTTGAATGTAGCGAAGGGTCTAGCTAAAGCAGATTCAAGTAAACCAAAATCGCGAACTCCTTTACTTCCTCCAAACTTATCAATTAATATGTTGTGTATAATTTCGGTTTCCTTGATTGAAATCATTGAGCAAGTTTATGAAGTACCTCACTATCTTCGGATAGAATTTTTTTAAAGTTTGAAGTCAAAGTTGAATTAGAAGTTCTTTCTAGTTGAACTTCTTTAATTAAATCCAAAATATCAACAAGAAGCTTTTCTGGAACTTGATCCAAAGCCTTGTTTATCTCTTTTTTGATTTCTACTGCTGTCATAATCAAATTTAATAGTTTTATTTATTCAAAACATCATATTAGCATATTTTATGATAGGCTATTATTCCGATAGATTTGAATGGTAAAGTAGAGTCTGAAAAACTCAGCAATAAAACATATTTTAAATAGTATATCGAACCAGCGGTCGCCTAAATTTAAAATCTCGGGCAAAAAGGTTATAAAGCCAATGGAAAATATCCAAACGATTAACCTGAATGAGAATTGGATAAAGTAGGTAATAAAACCAAATTTTTTGAAAAGAAATAAGCCAACTGCCGATAGAAATAACGACAAAAACATAGGAAGTGTTAAAACAACTCTAATTTGAGATAAAAGTTGATCGGGTATTTCATTAATATGGGTAATAATTGCCCAAAATTGTTTAGCAAGGAGTAAAATGCTAATAACATCTAACAGGGCAAAAAACTTAGTGGCAGTTCTCATTTAGTTACAGTATTTGGCAAGATACTGATCTGCTAAACTACTACCCATATTTTTTACAAACAAAAAATCTTCGCAAGCACCTTGTTTATCACCTTGTTTAATTTTTTTTAAGCCGTTATCAATTCGCTCATTTAAATAATCGTCGTCAATACCCAACTGGTTTTTAATAGCAATAATCTGTGTTTCTTGTCCTGGTTTTGCCTGATCAATGTTTTTATAAAAATTAATCACAGAATTTGTCAAACCTTCTTCCGCCTGGTAACTACGAATGGCATCTTGCATATCTCTACTCGATTTACCTTCGCAATTAAAACCAGAAAGCTTAAAATTAACGGGTACTATCACTGCTGTTGTGGTATCATAACCGACAGGAACTTTCCATTTACCACTGCTTAGCCTCACCAACCGCAATGCTTCTTCGTCCAATTCGCTTAAAATGCTTTTGGTTACTCGTGAGGAATAAACATTTCCTTTTTCATCTAATTTAAAACTGATGTTTACGGTACCCTGGATACAGTTATTTTTTGAAAATGAGGGGTAAATGGTTTTTTCTCTTAAGAAATTCGTAAAACCATCCTTGCCTGTTTTAAATTGCAACTGTGCCATCGCAGCCGAACAGCAAAATATTAAAAAGATGGTAACTAGCCTTTTCATAATTACTAATTTACGGTTTTAGTCGCACTGCAGATATGCTTTCGTGGAATATAAACGTCACAATTGTAAAAAGATAACAACAGGAAGGTTAATAATGTTTAAATCAGTTATGCCAGATTATTTCGAATATTTTATTGTTGCCTGTTAAACGTAAATTTTAAGATCACGTTCGGGTCTGGGCAATTCCCCAGGTATTGGTTTCTTTCGCTAAACTTACAAACGCCAGGATAGTCGCCTTCGTAGTTTTCGATATTTTTTATCAGTTGAAAATGAAGGTGAGGTGGCCAGTTGCCATTTTCTTCTTTAATGCCGAGTTCGGCAATTTTTTTTCCGGCTAAAATCATTTTGCCTACTTTCAAATGGTTAATTGATGCTAAACTCAAGTGACCATAAAGCGCATGGAATTTGAAACCCTCGATATTGTAGCTTAAGATAATTGTGGCACCATAATCACCAAAAGCATTGTTGTTGGCAAAACTATGAACCTCGGCATCGTAAAAATTATAAATTGAAGTTCCAGCTTCGCCCCAAATATCTACCCCCAAATGTAACCGCCGGGGTTCTTCTGCACTACTAAAATGAGCACTTCGCGAATAAATCGTACGGTGCTCATTGTAACCGCCGATACCATAGCGAGCTTTAGCGGCGATGAGTTTTTGGTTAATCCACTCAGAAAAAACATCTGTATCGTTTAAAATTGCATCAGTCAATTCTAAATTCGAGTCAGTAAAATCGAGGGGTAAAAGTTGATCTTGTTTAAGATTAAAGTCGACAATTTTTTGAATGGCAGATGCATTTTCGTTAATAATTTGTTCAAAGGTTTTCATTAAAGCTGATCAAAAATATAAACGTAATTATAAATGTAATGTGACAATGCACCTCCAATAACAAAGAGATGCCACAGCTCGTGGCTATGCATCCAGCGAAACATTTGTTTATCCTTTGCGTAATAATACGTGCCACCGATGTAGAAAATGCCACCGAATAATAACCAAAAAATGGCTCCCAAGGGCAATGTGCCGAGCATTTTTTGTAGCAGTGGAACAATTAAACAGCCCATTAAAATATAAATGGCGAGGGATATAGCAGTGCTTTTGAGTTTGTTAAAAATTTTTAAAAGGCAACCAATTATTGCAATTAACCATACAATAGCAAATAAACTCCAGCGTAACCATCCATCAAAAACTAGTAGGGCAGTCGGGGTATATGATCCTGCAATCATCAAATAAATGCAGCAATGATCAAATTTTTGCCAAAAGCGAATACCATAATCACTAGCAGGAAAACCGTGATAAGTGGCACTTACGCCAAACAAAATAAATGTAGCAATGCTGTAAATCCAGGCTGCGGTGAATTGAATTGGTGTTTCGCATTTTTGGAGCAAAAAATAACCCGCTGGTATCGCTACCAATGCGGGTATAAAATGTGTAAAGAAGTTTACCGGTTCTCTTAATTTTCTCACGATAACTATTCTTCGCCTTCTTCTTTTTGTCTCGGTTCTTTAGCAATTTTATCAAACAAGTGATCCATGCGC
This sequence comes from Pedobacter sp. AC163, assembly GCF_979258665.1. Taxonomy (NCBI): domain Bacteria; kingdom Pseudomonadati; phylum Bacteroidota; class Sphingobacteriia; order Sphingobacteriales; family Sphingobacteriaceae; genus Pedobacter; species Pedobacter sp. AC163. The sequence goes on from NZ_OZ409872.1 coordinate 3,575,271, forward strand.
TCTACATATTCATTTGTATCATCTACAAAAAAAGTAAGCTCTGGCACCACTCTAACCTGATGGCGGATTCTGGCGCCTAGTTTATATCGAATTTCACCAGCATGAGCATTTACCGTATTAATGGATAAAGTAGTATTGGTAGTATTAAAAAAACTCAAATATACCTTTGCTACAGCCAAATCTGGCGATACGCGAACACGTGTAATCGTTACCAGCGTATTCGGTAAAAATGCTCCACCCTCACGCTGAAAAACCTGTGCTAACTCCTCTTGTAGTACTCCTGCAAATTTCTGCTGACGTTTACTTTCCATAAATTTTATTTTTTCGTCATTGAGAGATGCCAAACAATCTTACTTGCAAATAGATTGCTGATGGCTCGCAACGACGGATTCTTAATTAATATAACAAATTGCTATCGTAAGGATACCTGGCTACATGTGCCGCTTTTACCTTATCATATAACAATGTTTTAAACTCTTCAATGTTTTCTTTTTCTGTAGCCGATATAAATAACACTGGGACCTTTCCATGGCTCATCCAGCTTTTCTTAAATTCATCAATGCTTAATTTACCATCATCGTCCTCATCTTCCACTTCTGGCGAAACGTAGGCATCAATTTTATTAAACACCAAAATCATATCCTTATCAATGGCGCCGATATCTTTTAGTGTTTCGTTTACAGTGTTAATCTGATCCTCGAAATTTGGATGTGAAACATCTACAACGTGAATCAATAAATCAGCTTCGCGAACTTCATCAAGGGTCGATTTAAAGCACTCTACCAAATGATGGGGTAGTTTTCTGATAAACCCAACAGTATCTGAAAGTAAGAAAGGCAAGTTTTCAATTACCACTTTTCTAACCGTAGTATCCAGCGTGGCAAAAAGCTTATTTTCGGCAAATACTTCCGATTTGGAAAGCATGTTCATGATAGTAGACTTGCCCACGTTGGTATATCCTACTAAAGCTACGCGAATCAGCTGACCACGATTTTTTCGCTGAGTTTCGTTTTGTCTATCTATATTTCTTAACCGCTCCTTCAGTAGCGAAATCTTATTTAAAATAATACGTCTATCACTCTCAATTTGCGTTTCTCCAGGTCCACGCATACCAATACCACCCTTTTGGCGCTCTAAGTGAGTCCACATACCCGTTAGTCGTGGCAATACATATTGAAGTTGAGCTAATTCTACCTGCGTTTTTGCTTGTGCCGTTTGGGCTCTGCTGGCAAAAATGTCGAGGATCAGATTGCTTCGATCTAAAACTTTTACACCCAACTCACGATCAATATTCCGCAACTGTGAGGGTGAAAGTTCGTCATCAAAAACAACGGTATCAATCTCTTCCGATTTTACATAAGCTTTAATCTCCTCTAGCTTTCCTGTACCCACAAATGTTGCCCGCTCAGGCTTCAGCATTTTTTGAGTAAATACTTTCTCTACTTGTCCTCCTGCTGTATCAACAAGAAAAGCCAATTCATCTAAATATTCTTTTGTTTGCTCTTCCTTTTCTCCTGGAGTAACAACGCCAACCAAAACGGCTCGTTCCTGCTTAATCGCAGTATCATAAAATTTTTGTTTTCCCATGTAATATGTACAAAGATACAAATTTTGCAAATTGAAAATTGGCTAAGCATACACAGCTGGCAACAACTTACATTCAAACAATAAGTCTGGTAAAAAGCAATAGCTTAAGCCCGTTTGCCATTTAATTGAATTATAATCTCGAAATTGATTAAGGATTCGGTTAGAACTTATCGGTTAATTAGTTTGAACAACATTTGGTTTTCAATTTTTGTTTAACCTTCAGTATCTAACTACAATATTATGTTCTAATTTAGATTGAAACTTATCTAACTTGAGGATGGATTTTTTTAGTACCAAAAGCATCTTTTTTACAGTTCTTGATTACCCGATGAGCTATCTCGAATTTTTTGCAGTAGTTACAGGGGTTATTTCGGTTATTTTATCTGCAAGGGCAAACATCTGGAGTTGGCCGGCAGGTATTGTCAATGTGTTTTTATCAGCTTTTTTTTATTACCAGATACAGCTTTATCCTGATATGTTTTTAATGGGTTTCTTTTTCGTTACCAACATTCTCGGCTGGTGGCGATGGGCCAATCCGAAGCCGGAAGAAGAAGACATAAAGAAACAGTTGAAGATAAGCTTTATGCCCAGAAAGCAGTTTCTGATCTTTTTAGCTGTCGGTATAGTTGGAACAGTATTAATCGGTACACTGGCCGGACAGTTACATAACTGGTTCCCATTTGTTTTTAACCTGCCAAGCGCCTATCCCTTTGTCGATTCATTTATTCTAGTGATGAGTGTAATTACTACATTTTTAATGATTCAAAAGCGAATAGAATGTTGGATTATTTGGCTAATGATTGATGTTGTAGCGACCTATTTATACTTTTTGAAAGGCGCAATGTTTTTTGGTGTCGAATATATTCTTTTCACCATCATTGCAGCCTTTGCTTTATGGAATTGGATTAAAGAATATAAAAGCTACAGTAAAACCGAATGATAAGAGGTTTGGTAATTGGAAAATTTATGCCTATTCACAATGGACATATTCGGTTAATACAATTTGCCGCATCGCATTGCGATGAACTTATTGTTTCCATGAGCTTTACTCACCAAGATCCCATTGATGCTGAAAAAAGATTTAGTTGGATCAAAGAAATTTTTAAATCAGAACCTAAAATCAAGCCTTGCATAATTGCTGATGATTTTGATGATGAAGCATTAGCACTTATGCCTCGTACTAAAATTTGGGCAAATCGCATGAGGGAGGTTTATCCGAAAATTGATGTGCTTATTAGTTCAGAAGAATACGGAGAACCCTTTGCCTTTAATCTGGAAGCTGTGCATATTTTATGCGATTTTAAACGAATGGAGATTCCAGTTTCGGCAACGATGATTCGAACCAATCCTTTTAAATATTGGAGATTCATTCCTGATGTAGTTAAGCCGCATTTTGTAAAACGAGTTTGCTTCTATGGACCTGAAAGTACCGGAAAATCAACATTGGCAGAAAAAATGGCACTACATTATCAAACAGAATTTGTTCCTGAAGTGGCAAGAGAGCTGATATCATCGAATGATATTTCTGTTGATGATATAATTAAGATTGGCTTTGCACAAACGGAAAGAGTAAAGGGAAAAACAAAAATTGCTAACAAAGTACTTTTTTGCGATACAGATTTAATCACTACCAAAATTTATTCGCAGCATTATTTAGGTGTTGTGCCAGAAGTTTTAACGGTGCTTGAAAATGAAATTGTTTACGATTTATATTTTTTGTTGGATATTGATGTGGAATGGGTAGCCGATGATTTAAGGGATTTCGGCGATAGAAGGCAAGAAATGTTCAATTTATTTAAGGCCGAATTAGAAAGCCGAGGGATAAATTATAATCTAATTAGTGGAAATTATCAGCAACGGGAAGCAAAAGTTAAATCCATTATTGATCAATTTTTTCAACATTAAAATATAATAGTATACTTATCGGAAGTTGGATTGCCGACTCCATCCTCAAAAAAAATAAAACATAATCAGTAATAGTCGGTTAATATAATGGCGCTCGGAATAAATGTTTAACTTAAAATTTATTGCCATGAAAAATGTAAATACACCTAAGAACAATCCTACAACCCAAGGAAGTTCGATTGCAGACAGAGCAAATCACGATGTAAAAGTTGACAAGAAAATGCAGGGAATAATGAATGGTGGAGGTCAGCGTTCCGATCAAACATCGAATAAAGATAATCAACGTAAAGTTGATAATAAGAAATAGCGTAAAATTCAAAACGGAAGATTGGTACGGGTTAAGAGCCCAAAACCATCTTCCGTTTTACTTCATTAATTTTCGATTTCAAGAAAATTCTTTAGCCAGCTTAATAATATCTTTTCCTTCCAAAATTCTTCTTTCGCTTTGATAATATAATGTATTAATCATCGCATCTCCGAGTTCGGTCATCGTACAAAAACCATTCGGGAAAAATTTTCTTCCAATAGGAAACATCCAGTTGATATACTTATAAAAATTGTGGGCAAATTTTTGTCCTTTAAGTGGTTTGATAAAACCCGGGCGGAAGTGATAAACCTGCTTAAAAGGTAATTTGGTTAATTCGCTTTCTGTTTTACCTTTTACCTTCTGCCAGTTTAATCTTCCATTTATATCTGTTCCACTGCCAGAAACATAACAAAAAGTCATATTATCATTTAACTTAACCAAAGTATCTGCAACATGCATCGTAAGTGTATAAGTCATGCGATAATAAGTATCGTTATCAACCCCAACTGATGAAATACCAAGACAGAAGAAGCAAGCGTTGTAACCTTTCAGTTCATCTTCGATAGCTTTGAAATTAAAAAAATCCTGGTGAACAATTTCCTTAAGTTTAGCATGAACATAACCGCATGGTTTCCGGTTAATTACCAAAATTGAATCTATTTCGGGGTTATTTAGGCACTGGATTAATACACCTTCGCCAACCATACCTGTGCTTCCGGTAATAATAACGTTGTTAAGTGATCTCGTTTTTCCCATTTAAATTGATGTTTAATAATTAACTTTTAAAGTTAATCTTTGTTTGGCTTAATAAAATCTACGTAGCTTCGCTTCACATACATCAGTATTTCATAATCATTCATTTTTCTAATTTCGGCAGCAGAAGGACGATATATTTCAATAAAATTATTTAATGAATCATCTTCCAGTTTAGTGATGGAACTTATTTTTTCTGGTGAGAAACGATTATTGATATAATTTGTTTCCTCATCTTTTAACTGCACTTTCTTTAATTTTGAAAGTGAATTTTTATTCTTTGTGAGTAAACCAATTGTTCTTAAAACATCCAGACTTAAAATAGAGGAAGTGGAGTTGGAAACCAGGTTTGATCCTGGCGTTTTATAGCGCAAACCTTTCTTAACCAGTACATCTTTAATGGATGGGTCTTTATAAGCGAAAACCTTTGCGAAATCTTCCCGTATCTGCAACGAGTCTTTAAGGTAATCTCTTTTAGAATAAATGGTAACATCATTTAAATTGATAGCAACCGAACGCAAAAGGACGATTACATCTTTAAAGTTGTTATTTAGATTTAATTCCTTTTCTTCATAGCCTAACTTATTAATTTTTAAAATTTGGATAGACGGATTTTTCGGAAATGAAAATTTTCCGGTACTCGAGGTTATGCTTACTTCATTTCCGTATTTGACTACCGCATTTTCGATCGGAATTCTGGAAATATGATCCAACACTTGTCCGCTAATTTGTTGGGAAAATAAGCGATTGGAGATCATGATTAGCACAAAGAAGAAGAAATATTTCATTGCTAGCTAATCTAAAGGATAATTAAATGTCTATTAAAATTTTAACATAGATTAACCTTGTTTGGAAATACAAAAGGGTTTCGATACTATCAAAACCCTTTTGTATGTGTTACTTAATCACTGTGCCGACCATTTTATAATCTTTAGGCGGCTCAGCTCCTAATAAATGCTGTACAAAATAATCCCATCTTCTTCTCATCATGTAAGCAGAATACGGACCATAACCATGTGCACTATTCGGGAAAATCACTAAATCGAAACTTTTATTAGCCTTTTGTAAAGCTTCCACAACTAATAAAGTATTATAAGGTGGTACGTTATCATCCATCATTCCATGAACCAACATCAGCTTTCCTTTTAAATTTTTGGCATAAGTTTGATTGGCTTGCGCTGCATAATCTACGTTTTCTGCTAATCCATTGTAGCGTTCGCCCCAATCATCCTCATAATTTCTATTGTCGTGGTTTCCTGATTCTGATATTCCTACCTTAAAGAAATCTGGGTAGCGGAACATTGCTGCCGCTGTTGCAAACCCACCGCCAGAATGCCCCCAGATACCAACTTTGGCCGTATCAATTGGGTATTTGGTAGCCAGTTGTTTGATCGCAGTGATTTGATCCGGCAATGTATTTTCGGCCATATTGCCATAATTCATGTCGTGGTAGCTTTTAGATCGACCTGGGTTACTTGTTCCTTCAAGTACCACTACAATAAAACCTAATTCTGCTAAAGCTTGGTTATCGCCACGCGATGCTGAAAAGAACCAGCTGCCCACACTTCCACCTTGTGGACCTGGATAAATGTAATCGATTACCGGATATTTTTTAGTGGCATCCATTTTTGATGGCGTAAATACCAAACCGTAAATGTCAGTCTTGCCATCATTGGCTTTTACAGTAATTGGTGCAGGCGCTTTCCAGCCTGTTGCTGTTAATCTCGAAACATCCGTTTTAGCTAGTTCGCTAACTACCTTGCCATTTATGTCCTTTAAAACAACATTCGCTGGAACGTTAGGTTGAGAATAATTATCGATGAAAAATTTTCCTGATGGGGAGAAAGTAACCATGTGGTTACCTAGTTCTGGTGTTAAATCTTTTAAGTTTTTACCATCGAAACCAATCGTAAAAAAGTGGCCAAAATAGGGATTCAATTTATCTTGACCATTGGCAATGAAATAAAGCATACGTGTTTTTTCATCCACTTTAAGCAACCTTGTAACTACCCAATCTCCTTTTGTAATTTGATTTTTTACTTTGCCCGTAGTGGCGTCATAAAGATATAAATGACCCCAATTATCCCGTTCAGAATACCAAATTATTTCTTTGCTTGCTGGTAAGTATCTCCAATTAATGGTGCCTTGACCCGATTCGAATTGTGTTTTTGCGGTTTCTTCAAATACTTCTCGTACATCACCTGTGCTTGCATTTGCGATGCGAAATTTCTCATTTTTGTGGTCTCTCGAGGTAGATACAAAAGCAACTTCCGATCCATCAGCCTTCCAATCAATATCATCAAAAGTTCCACTGCTCGAAATGTCATCACTCAAAGTACCACGGTGCGGATCAGGTGCAATGTTTAAAGAAATTACCTTTGGGGTTTCGATATCGATAATCACACGTCTGATGGTAGGGATTTCTTTATCTCCCGGCAATGGATATTTCCAGGTCTCTAATTTTGGAGCACCAACATTGGTGGTTACCAAATACATATCTTTCGAATTTCTTTGGTCTTGCTGGAAAGTTGTAATTTTCTTAGAATCTGGCGACCAGCGTAAGATCGGCGCATCGCTATGTCTCCAACCAGCATTGTCAGTTGCGTAACCATAATCTTTCACGCCATCAGTAGTTAACTGAGTGAGTTTGCTTGATGCCACATCTTTCACATATAAATTATAATCTTTAATCAAAATGGCTTTTTTTCCATCAGGAGAAAGTACTTCATCGCCACCGCCCCTTCTTCTTGCAGTAGGAGGAGGCGAGGCCAAACCTTTTCCATATTCTGTAGTTAAGGTTTTCGTTTTCTTGTCAGGATTTACCAAAAAGGTTTGTGTACCATTAGCATTTTTAATAGTAAACCAAAAGTTATCACCTTCAAGCCAATTGGGTGTAACACCTACATTATCAATGTATTTAGAAGTGTTGTAAGCCATAAAGCTTTCCGCATGTTCATAATCTTTTTCGGTTAAAACTTTCTGCTGCGCATCTGCCGAAGTCATTATGGACAGGGCAATTGCAGTTAGCCAATATTTATTCATAATAGTCAGTTGGTTAATCTTTGGGATAAAATTAAGAGTGTTTCGTGAGATCAGATTAATTTAGCAAGAATAATACAAATTAAGGTTTCTAAAATAAGCTTAAGCTAGGTTACGCTAACAGCTTAAATAAAAAATGCCATCTTAAAAAAGATAGCATTTTGCGGAGAGAGCGGGATTCGAACCCGCGGTACCGTTAAGTACACACGCTTTCCAAGCGTGCTCGATCGACCACTCTGACACCTCTCCGGATTATATAATTTTTTCTTGTTTCAAATAACTGTAACCATTTACCGATTTGTAATATTGTTCTCTTCTAAAAGCTTCACCTCTTGTACTAAACATTTCATGAAAATGAATAATAAGAGGTCGTCTGCCTTTTGTAGATTTCACATCTCCTTTATTATGTTTAATCAGTCTTGCTTCCAAATTCTCGGTACTGCCATAATAATATCTTCCATCTTTTAAGCTTTTTAGAATGTAACTATAAAACATACTATATTTTAAAATAAGTATACAAACTATTTAAATACTATCACACGCTTTCCAAGCGTGCTCGATCGACCACTCCCCGTAGGGGTCCTTTGGACTGACACCTCTCCTCAGTGGTTTGCAAAAGTAATTTTTTTATTCAAAAAAAATGCTTCCAATTTTCACAGGAAGCATTTTTATTTGATGAGTTGTTAAATTAATCAACAACTGTAATTTTTAACATATTGGTTTTTCCTTTTGCTTCTATTGGAATTGCCGCAGTATTAATTAAAATATCGCCTTGCTTAACCAATTTTTTGCTTTTTAAGAATTCGTTCACCTCAATAATGGTGTTGTCTGTACTTTCCCATTTATCATAGTAAAAACCTCTAACGCCCCATAATAAGCTAACTGCATTTAAAAGTGCTCTATTACTCGTGAAGATGAAAGTTAAAGCCTCCGGTCTGTGGCTAGAAATTTCAAAAGCAGTATAACCACTTAAAGTCATTGATACAATACCAACAGCATTGGTTTGCTTAGCTAAGAAACAAGCAGAATCGCAAATTGCATCGCTTAAAAAAGATGCAGATTTTGGTTTCAAAAACTTATCTGGATTAAATGGATAATTGTTTTGCTCAATGTTTTGAATGATTTTCTGCATCGTTTCTATAACGATCAAAGGAAATTCTCCAACTGAAGTTTCACCACTTAACATTACCGCATCTGCACCATCTAGTACTGAATTGGCTACGTCATTCACCTCTGCACGAGTCGGGCGAGGCGTAGTGATCATACTTTCCAGCATTTGAGTGGCTACAATTACAGGTTTTGAAGCTGCTCTACATTTAGCAACAATCATTTTTTGTAATAAAGGAACTTCTTCCATTGGGCATTCAACACCCAAATCTCCACGGGCAACCATAATACCATCGGTAACCGCTATAATTTCATCGATATTGGCAATAGCTTCTGGTTTTTCAATTTTTGCAATTACACGGGCAGTTTTACCACGTTCTGCAATAATTTTTTTCAGTTCGATAATATCTTCAGCTTTACGAACGAAAGATAAACCTATCCATTCTACATCATTTTCTAAAACGAATTCCAGGTTTTCTCTATCTTCTGGAGTTAAAGATGGGATAGAAACCTTTGTGTTTGGAAGGTTTACTCCTTTTCTTGAAGTTAAGATTCCGCCGTGAACGATCTCACAAAGCACCTCATCTTTAAGATTGGTAGAGATAACTTTCATTTGCAGTTTTCCATCATCCAAAAGGATGATTTCACCTGCCTGAACATCTTGAGGAAAGTTCTGATACGTTATATAAATACGTTCTTCGTTACCAATACATTCTTGTGTAGTGATAACGGTGGTTTTACCATTAATTAAGTTAATCCCGCCTTCTTTTACTAAACCGATACGAATTTTTGGGCCTTGTAAATCTGCAAGGATACCTACATTATAATCGTATTTTTTATTTAAATCGCGGATGGTATCTAAAACGGCCTGATGATCTGCTTGAGAACCATGCGAGAAATTTAGACGGCAAACATCCAAACCTGCGTTAAACATACTATATAATACTTCTGGTTTTGCTGATGCTGGCCCAAGCGTAGCAACAATTTTAGTTCTTGAATGAAAAGGTTTCATTTAATTATTTGATTTTAGCAATGCAGTTTCAGAAAACGCTAATTAATTATCTAAAATAATTAAACTGCATTAAATTTTATATATTTTGTTTTTTGTTCGTTGTTTATAACCGTCAAATATAGTGTATTTAATACACCAAGTATATAATTTTTATATTACCAAATTCTCTTTACTCTTTAATTTGGTTGGATCTATTTTTGCAGCAACTTGAATATCAGGCAGTTTGTTTAATCCATTAATTAAATAATTAAGATCTTCCTTGTCGATAAATTCCTTAATTATGATAAAAAAATCTACATTTCCCATTTCAGGAACCAGCAAACCATCGCTACTTCTGTTACTAATAAGGTAATATTCAATCTCGCCTTGCTCTACAAAAAAATAATATTTAGAGAAAGACCACGCCGGTTCATCAATGTTAAAAAATATTTCATGGTCTTCAATTTTCTCAAATTCGGTGTTCAACCTCGTATTAATTTTGTGGCATAGCACATAGTCTTTTAGGGGTGCTGTGATCGCAATTAGTATAAAATCAAGGTCTAACGTTAATTTCAGGTAAGTTCTATTCAAGTCGAAATAAATTATTTACAGAACGAAATTAAAAAACTAATTCTATATTCGCTTGTTATTTGAGAGCCAAATTTAGGTGTCGAAATAAAAACATTTGAAAATTGTAAGAATTTATTTTTCTTTGCACAGAATTATTTAACCATTAAATTATAAAATTATGTCTGATATTGCTTCAAGAGTTAAGGCTATTATCGTAGAAAAACTAGGTGTTGACGAAAGCGAAGTTACGCCAGAGGCTTCATTCACCAACGATTTGGGTGCAGATTCTTTAGATACCGTAGAATTGATTATGGAATTTGAAAAAGAATTTAATGTAGCTATCCCTGACGATCAGGCTGAAACCATCGGTACAGTTGGTCAAGCGATTGCTTATTTGGAAAAAAACGTTAAATAGAATTACGCTTTTTCAGTATAAATGGAATTAAAAAGAGTAGTAGTAACAGGGTTGGGTGCGCTCACTCCTATAGGCAATAATGTTCCTGATTTTTGGGAAGGATTGACTAACGGGGTGAGTGGCGCTGCTCCTATTGTGGGTTTTAATACTGAAAAGTTTAAAACCAAATTCGCATGTGAGGTAAAAAACTTCAATCCGGAAGATTTTCTGGAGAAAAAGGAAGCCCGCAAGCTAGATCCGTTTGTACAATATGCTTTAGTAGCAACAGATGAGGCTGTAAAAGATGGTGGTTTTGATTTCGAGAAATTAGATACCAACAGAATCGGTGTTATTTGGGGCGCTGGCATAGGTGGATTGAAAACCTTTCTTGATGAAATTTCGAATTTCGCCAAGGGAGATGGTACGCCAAGATACAATCCATTTTTTATTCCTAAGATGATTATTGATATCGCTCCAGGGCATATCTCTATCAAATATGGCTTACGTGGGCCAAATTTTGCAACTGTTTCGGCATGTGCTTCCTCTACCAATGCGATGATTGATGCATTTAACTATATCCGTTTGGGTATGGCAGATGTGATCATCAGTGGTGGTTCAGAAGCCATTATTAATGAAGCAGGAATGGGTGGTTTTAACGCCATGCATGCATTATCTACACGCAACGATGATCCTCAAACCGCTTCGCGTCCTTTTGATAAAGACCGTGATGGCTTTGTGGCTGGTGAAGGCGCAGGAACTATTATTTTGGAAGAACTTGAACATGCCAAAGCAAGGGGTGCAAAAATTTATGCAGAACTTGTGGGTGGAGGGATGAGTGCTGATGCAAATCACATTACTGCTCCGCACCCGGAAGGTTTAGGTGCAAGAATGGTAATGACTAACGCTTTGAGAGATGCAGGTTTAACTACTGCTGATATCGATTACATCAATGTTCATGGAACTTCTACGCCACTTGGCGATATTAGTGAAACTAAAGCCATTGCTGATCTTTTCGGAGAGGATGCCTACCGCTTAAACATCAGTTCAACAAAATCAATGACGGGCCACTTATTAGGTGCCGCCGGAGCTATTGAAGCGATTGCCGCAATTCTGTCTGTTCAAAATGATATTGTACCTCCTACAATTAATCACTTCACAGATGATCCTGCCTTTGATCCTAAATTGAATTTTACTTTTAACAAAGCTCAAAAACGCGAAGTTAGAGCTGCATTAAGTAATACTTTTGGTTTTGGTGGTCATAATGCTTCAGTAATTTTCAAGAAATACGAAGATTAATTTATTCAGCTTTGCTATATAATTTTGTATGCTAATTAAAAATAGATAACTTAGTTAAATATGCTTATTAGCCGCTAATTGTGTTATTTATTTAATGCCGATATTAAAATTATATAAACTTTATCTCTCTCCTGAAAAGGAGTTTGTTAAAAAGCTGAAAAATATTTTAGGCTTTGTTCCTGGCAATGTTACGCTTTATAAAATGGCTTTCAGGCATCGGTCTGTAGCCAAAGTTTTAAAAAATGGTAGCAGGAGTAGCAATGAACGATTAGAGTTTCTTGGCGATGCAGTTTTAGGTTCGGTTATAGCCGAACTTCTTTTTAAGCACTATCCTTATAAGGAAGAAGGTTTCTTAACTGAAATGCGTTCTAAAATTGTTAATCGAGCTAATCTAAACCAATTGGCAAAAAAAATAGGTTTTGATAAGTTAATCCAATTCGATCAACGTTCGGTTAGTATCCAAACTAAACACAATTCTATGTTGGGCGATGCTTTCGAAGCCATCGTCGGCGCCATTTATATGGATAAGGGTTACAATTTTACTAAGGAGTTTTTGCTTAGAAGAATAGTTAAGCCTCATATCGATATTCATACATTAGAACTTACGGAAACCAATTTCAAAAGTAAACTTATTGAATGGTGTCAACGCCACGGTAAGGATGTTACTTTTGAGCTTGCTCAGAATGGCGAAGGCGAAAGCGCAAAACTATTTACCATTAGCGCCATTGTAGATGGTGAAAAGCATGGTACCGGTAGAGATTACAATAAGAAAAATGCAGAGAAACTTGCTGCAGAAAAAGCCTGCGAAGCATTATCTATTTAAGGTAAAATGATTGGTCATTTAATTTGTAATCGCCAACTACGAACTAAAAACTGGCAACCTCTAACTTATTACCGGCAACCGGTAACTGGCATCTGAAAACCGGTAACTGAAAACTGGCAACTGATAACTACTTCCCTTTCCCCAACGTATCGGTAAACTTCTTTGATGACTCTTTAATGTACTTGATATAGTCGTAGCTGTTCCAATATTGAGCCTTATCAAAAGCGGGTCTGCAATCCAGCATATAACGTTCCAGCGTATCACCTCTCAATTCTGTATTATTCTTGATGATAGATTGGTTAAAATAAACATCTATTTGCGATTGTTTAATTTCATTATCTGCATAGCGTCCAAACCTTCGGGCGTTCTTAGGTTCTTTACCAATTAAGTTATAAAGACCATTTAACGGTTGAAAAATGGCTGACAAAAATGAAGACTTCCCTCCATTATAAACCCCCTTGTTCTGAAATTCTCTCTTGATTTCTGCTAAATCTTGCTTTTTGGTATTGCCGACAATAGTCACTTCGTTCAGCATGGTGCTTTCTCTCACTAAATAAATCAAAATATCTTGAGTACCTTTTATGATGACTCTTTGGTCTGTTAAATTTCTTTTAGTGATGAGTAAAGTGTCGCCAACTTTAGCTTTTAGCTGAAAAAAACCTAAATCATTGCTTCCTACACCCAAATTGGTTCGTAGGTTGGTAATTTCTGCTAGGGCAACCCGGATATTCGCTCCTTTTTCAAAAACAACACCCTTAACAATAAAGTCTTGTGCTTTTACACTAAAGTTGATCAGTATTAAAAATATTAGGAAGACATTAATTTTTATAAATTTCATTGGTATTAATTTTTCAAAGTATCTGTAAATTTTTTGGCAGATAGCTTTATATAGTTTGCAGCATCGTAATTGTTCCAGCCTTTAATCATTTCAACTGTTGGTAAATAATCAAGTATAAATTTATCTAAATTTCGGCCTTCAAGATCAGTATACTTGTTGATTAATGTTTTATTAAAAAAATGATCTACTTGCATCAATTTCAATTCATTATCATAATAACGTTTAAAACGTCGTGCTTTCGCAGGTGTTTTGCCGAATAACTCATAAAAAAAAGTTAGCGGACTTCCGCTTAAAGGGTTAAGCAATGCTAAGGGAGGTTTGCCTTCATAAAAAGATCCCTGTCGCTTAAATTCTCTTCTGATTTCCTGCATGTCTTCTATTTTTGTTTTCCCCTTTATCGTTACCTCCTCAAGGGTAGTGCTCGCCCTGATTAAGTAAATTAAAACATCTTTATTGTAATTAACCACAAATTGCTGGGATACAAAATTTCTTTTTTCAATTAATAATGTATCTCCCGATTTTGCTTTGATATCGAAAAAACCCAAATCGTTACTGCCGACTGCTTTGCCGGTATTTTTATTAGTTATAACACCTAAAGCTATCCGAATGTTAGTGCCTTTTTCTATGATAACCCCTTTAACTAAAATATCTTGTGCATAGATTCTACTACCGATCGCCATGAATATGGATGCTGAAAGTAGAATGAGGAATGCTTTCATCGACTGGATATTTTTTGTAAAATTAACATTTGTTAACCTTTAATTTGTTAAATAAACGTTAAGGCGAAATCAATAGAAAAAATTGAGAATTAATTGTCATGATTTTAAAGCATAAACCTCAATCGCAAACTCTAAACTAATTTTTCTATCTTTGCGCATGATAAAATCCATGACAGGATACGGCTTAGCAACAGCCGATTATGCAAATGCAAAATACAGTGTCGAAATCAAATCGCTCAACAGTAAATTTCTTGAGCTTAACTTAAAATATCCTAAAGCTTTTTCTGATAAAGAATTAATACTGCGCAATGTTTGCAGTAAAGATATCGAACGTGGCAAAGTGAGTTTGAGTATTAATGTAGAACGTGCCAACGGGGAAGTGACTGGTGCCACTATTAATACTGCATTACTTGCGCATTACTATAATCAACTCACTTCCGTTAATACCGAGTTAGGAGCCAACAGTACCAATCTACTTCAAACTGCTTTAACCTTTCCTGATGTAATTTCATATAAAGAGGAGAGTGTGAGTGAGGATGAATGGAACAACCTTTATCAAATCTTTAATCAAGCTTTAGCTAACTTCAACAAGTTTAGAGAAGATGAAGGAGCAGTTTTGAAAGCCGATTTAGAGCTTAGGATAAAAAATATTCTTTCTTATTTCAAATCTGTTGAAGAACTGGAACCAAAAAGAATTGCCGCCATACGCGATAAATTCTCCCAGTTTTTAGACGACGCAGTTGGAAAGGTAAACATCGATCAAAATCGTTTTGAACAGGAATTGATCTACTATATTGATAAAATTGATATCACCGAAGAGAAAACACGTTTGAAAAGTCATTGCGATTATTTCTTGCAAACTTTAGCAAGTAAAGAAGCAAATGGAAAAAAAATGGGTTTCATTTCACAAGAGATTGGAAGAGAAATAAACACAATGGGTGCAAAAGCAAACGATGCTCAAATGCAGCAATACGTTGTGGGTATGAAGGAAGAGCTAGAGAAAATTAAAGAACAGTTATTAAACGTATTATAAGGAGAAAGACTAGAGACTAATGCGTAAAGCAGCTTTGGTCTTTCAGCTTTTTGCTTTCAGCTTACAACATGAAACAAGGCAAATTAATCATATTTTCAGCGCCATCTGGAGCCGGCAAAACCACTATTGTACACCATTTATTAAGCAAGTTTCCGGAGTTAAGCTTTTCAATTTCTGCAACAACACGTGAGTTAAGGGGTGCTGAAACCCATGAAAACGACTACTACTTCATCTCGAAAGAAGAGTTTTTGCATAAAGTGGCACGCCAGGAATTTGTGGAGTTTGAGGAAGTTTACAATGGTACTTTTTATGGTACCTTACGCTCCGAAATTGAGCGTATCTGGAATGATGGGAAGCACGTTATCTTTGATATTGATGTAGAAGGCGGCATTCGTTTAAAGCGTAAATATGAGGAAGATGCATTGGCTATTTTTGTTCAACCACCATCGTTAGAAGTATTGAAAGAACGTTTAAGCGGAAGAGGAACGGATAGCCATGAAAAGCTGCAAGAGCGTTTTATTAAAGCAGAAAAAGAATTAACCTACGCTGATAAGTTCGATGTGATACTAAAAAATTACGATTTAGCTACAGCATGTGCCGAGGCTGAGAAATTGGTGGGCGATTTTATAAGGAGTTAACGAACTCTATCTTCGGTCGTCATTGCGAGGAACGAAGCAATCTCTTTTGACGGCCTAAATTTAAATGCTCGGGTAAAATTGCTTCCTGTCTCAAAATGACGATTTGGTAAACCCTCTAACTGAAAACTGCAAATTGAAAACTGGCCTATTTTTCGGTTCTTATAATCCTATTCATACTGGGCATCTGATCATTGCCAATTACATGGCTAATCATTCAGGTCTTGATGAGGTATGGCTAGTGGTTTCTCCACATAATCCGTTAAAAGATAAAAAAGGCCTAACCAACATGTATGATCGTTTGGAAATGGCACAATTAGCTACTGAAAATACAGATCACATTCGCGTTAGCGATATTGAGTTTTCCTTACCGCAACCCTCATATACCATAGATACGTTAACCTATTTGCATGAACGTTATCCAACAAAAGAATTTGTGTTGATTATGGGAGCTGATAATCTGGTTTCTTTTAAGAAATGGAAGAATTACGAAGTACTGTTGGAAAACTACCAGATTTACGTTTACCCGCGTCCGGGGGCTGATGTTACCGAGTGGATAAATCATCCATCAATCACGTTCACAGATACACCTTTAATGGAGATCTCCTCAACATTTATCAGAAAAGCAATTAAAGAAGGAAAGAACGTTCAATTCTTTTTGCCAGATAAGGTGATTGATTTTATTGATGGCAAAGGAATGTATCGTTGATTTACGATTTTAGATTTACGAATTACGAATGATAGGCAATTGCTTAACCTTTTCGCTTTTTATAAACCTTTAATTTAAGATTTTGGGTTTAAGAATTACGATTGTTGCAGACTTTCGAAAATCTAAGTCGTAATTCTTAAACCCAGAATCAATCGGTTATTTCCAACCGCCACCTAATGCTCTGTATAAATTAACTACAGACTGAAGTTTTTGTAATCTATCATTTATTCCACTTAACTGAGCAGTTAACAAACTCTGTTCTGAGGTCAAAACGTCGGTATAATTTGTTGCAGAACTGTAGCGCAATAACTCTTTAGTAAAATCAACTGCTTTTGTTAATGAAGCAATCTGTTTTGCTCTTGTTTCCTCTTTTTCAGCAGCAGTTTGGTAAGCATACAAAGCGTTTGAAACCTCTTGTCCACCAGTTAAAAGTGCTTGCTGAAAAGCATAAAATGCTATTTGCTGATTTGCCTGTGCAGTTGTTAAGCGGGCTTTATTGGCACCTTTAGCAAAAATGGGTTGGGTTAATCCTCCAACTAAATTATAGAATATAGAATTATCGAAAAAATTGCTCAGCTGTAAACTCGTTAAGCCACCTGTAGCCGTCAAAGTTAAAGCCGGATAGAAATAAGTTTTAGCTACGTTGGTATTTTCAAATGCAGATCTAAATCCGAATTCTGCTGCAATAACATCCGGACGGTTCTGCAAGAGTTGCGCAGAAACACCAGTTTGCAAATTGGTATAAGGAATTTGCTGATCTAAATTGGTGCGATTAATTGTTCCAGGTGCTTGTGCTAAAACAATGTTCAAAGCATTTTCGGCTTCTTTAATGCTTCTTTTTAAATCAGGGAGTGTTACCTGAGCGGCATAAAGATTGGCCTCACTTTGAACTACAGCCGCACCATTTACAACAGCGCCTTCTTTTAGCGCTTTCATGGTTTCTACATCCTGCGTTCTGATTTTGATCGTTTGCTCCGTAATTGCCAATTGTTTATCTAAAGCCAATAAAGTATAATAGTTATTTGCGATAGTGGCTATTAACTGCGTTTGAACGGCACGTTTTGCCGCATCGCTTTGTAGTAAGGTTGCAAAGGCAGCCCGTTTTGCGCTACTCAGTTTGCCCCAAATATCAGCTTCCCAGGCCGTGCTTAAAGCAGCTCTGTATGTTTGGGTTTCTAAGTTAATGTTGATTCCCGCTGGAAAATTCAGCGCCGCTTGAGACTGTTTTGCATCAGTAACGGAAACATCAGCTTGTAAGCTGGGTAAAAACGCTGCACGACTTTGACGTAAGGTAGCTTCAGAAATTTTGATCCGTTCAATGGCTTGTTTAAGATCCAGATTTTGATTGATTCCCTGCTGAATCAGCGATTGCAAGGTCGTATCAGAAAATAGGCTTTTCCATGGCAAATCTGCCATGGTTGTTGTATCTGTTGTATTATTATCCCGGTATAAACCTTCATTCTTAACCTGCGGACGTTCGTATTTTTGCGTTACGCAAGCGCTTAAGGTAAGAATGGAAATACCAATTAAAAAGGAATACTTATATGTGAATTTCATGTTCGGATTAAATTAATGTTTACTGTTAGCGGTTGCTAATTCGTATTCTTCAGGAGTTTGCTCTTTTTCAATTCCTTCGTCAAAAGGAGATTTATTGCTTACTCTTTCTTGCAACGACTGGAAGACAATGAACAATGCCGGAATTACAAAAATACCGAAAATGGTACCGATTAACATTCCCCCAACGGCACCCGTTCCAATTGATTTATTTCCTGATGCACCAACACCAGATGAAAGCATTAGTGGAAGTAATCCAAGGATAAATGCAAATGAAGTCATCAAGATTGGCCGTAAACGAGCGGTTGCGCCATCAATAGCCGCATTTACAATACTCATGCCTTTGCGTCGTCTATCCACCGCATATTCTACAATCAAAATTGCATTCTTCGCTAACAAACCAACGAGCATAATGAGTGTAATTTGGGTATAAATGTTATTATCGATACCGAAAATTTTATCGAAAATAAAGGTTCCCGCCAAACCGATTGGGAGTGATATTAATACTGCCAACGGTAAAATATAACTTTCATATTGGGCTGCCAACAAGAAATAAACGAAAATTACGCACAGTAAGAAAATGAATATGGTCTGGCTACCGCTGCTCATCTCTTCACGAGATAACCCCGAAAACTCATATCCATATCCTGCAGGTAAATGTTTCGCAGCTTCTTCCTGAACGGCTGCAAGCGCATCTCCAGAACTATAACCTGCATTTGGATTCCCTGTAACAGCAATTGATGTAAACAAGTTGAAACGGGAAATTGCTTGTGGCCCGTAAACTTTGGTAAGGGTAATAAACTCCGAAATTGGTGCCATTTGGCCAGAAGGATTTCGAACAAAAATACGCGTTAACGTTTGTTCATTTGAACGATACGCCGCTTCAGCCTGATACATTACCCTAAATTGTTTACCAAATTTATTAAAGTTTGATGCATAAACCCCACCATAGTAACCTTGCATTACGCCCAACACATCACTCACGTTCAGGCCTGCTTGTTTTACTTTTGCCACGTTAACATCAATTTGATATTGTGGGAAGTTAGGGTTAAAGGAGGTAGAAGCATATTGAATTTCCGGACGCTGACTTAAAGCCGCTAAAAATCCGTTACCAACTTCATTAAACTTTTTAATATCACCACCAGTTTTATCTTGCAATTGGAACTCAAAACCTCCACTGGTACCAAAACCCTGAATGGTTGGCGGTGCGAAAAAAATAATTTTAGCACCTTTAATCGTAGCCGTTTTAGCAAATAATTCACCAATAATGGTTTTAACATCACGCCCTTTACGTTCATCCCAAGGGGTTAATCGTGAAATTACCATCCCGTACGAACTTCCAGAACCACTAATCATGCTTCGGCCAACTACTCTCAAAGTGTTTTTGATTTCAGGGATTTTATGTGCGATGCTGTCGATTTTTGCAATCACAATATTGGTTTCCTCTTGAGAAGTTCCCGCAGGCAATGAAATATCAGACATAATTGTTCCCAAATCCTCATTTGGTACAAAACCTTTTGGAGTAGTATTCATTGTCCATATTAAAAGACCTGTGAAAAACAAAATACCTACGCCAACCAGCCATTTTGTTCTGGATAGAAAGCTAACAGACTTTTTATATTTTCCGGTAACGGCATCAAAGGAAGTATTAAATGCAGCATAAAAACGCTCTAAAAAGTTTTTCTTTTTCCCATGATCGTCTTTGTGTGGTTTTAAAAACAAAGCACACAATGCCGGACTCAGGGTTAACGCATTTACAGCTGATAAAATAATCGAAATGGCCAGTGTTAAACCAAACTGTTTGTAAAATACTCCTGATGAGCCTTGTATAAAACTTACCGGAATAAATACTGCAGCCATTACCAATGTGATGGAAATGATGGCACCACTAATATCATCCATTGCATCAACCGTGGCTTTTTTTGCATCAGTGTAACCTTCATCAAGCTTGGCGTGGACCGCCTCCACCACCACAATCGCATCATCCACTACAATACCGATGGCGAGCACGAGTGCAAATAGCGTAAGTAAGTTAATGGTAAAACCGAACAAACTTAAAAAGAAGAAGGTACCAATAATGGCTACCGGAACACTTATCGCTGGAATTAATGTAGAACGGAAATCTTGTAAGAAGATAAATACCACTAAGAATACCAGGATAAAAGCTTCAATCAACGTGTGGATTACTTTTTCAATCGAGGCATCCAAGAAATCATTTACGTTAACCAGGGTAGAATAATGAACCCCTTTAGGAAAAGATTTTTGAGCTTCATCCAAAGTTTTAATGGAGTTTTCAATTACTTCTTTCGCATTCGATCCTGCTGTTTGGTTGATGGCAATACCTAAAGCTTGCTTTCCATTAAATTTTACAGAACTGGCATAGCTTTGAGCACCTAATTCAATTCTTGCAATATCTTTTAAGCGAAGAATTTGTCCGCTGGCAGTCGATTTAATAATGATGTTGCCAAATTGTGCTTCATCTTTTAAACGGCCAGTATATTTTAGTGTGTATTGAAAAGCCTGATCGCCTTGTTCACCAAATTGCCCTGGAGCGGCTTCCACGTTTTGATCGGCCAAAGCCGTATTTACGTCACTTGGAACTAACCCGTAAGTGGCCATAATATCTGGTTTCAACCAAATACGCATGGTATAATCCAACGTTCCGAATGCGCTGGCATCACCAACACCGTTAATACGCTTAATTTGCGGAATGATGTTGATGTTGGCGTAATTCTGTAAAAACTTTTGATCATAAGATGGATCATCACTGTACAAACCAAAAATCAAAACGTTACTCGCTTGTCTTTTGGCTGTAATTACACCCGATCGGGTTACCTCGGCAGGTAACAAACTGGTTGCCCTTGCCACCCTGTTTTGAACGTTTACTGCTGCCAAATCGGGGTTTGTACCCAATTTAAAATTAACTGTGATGGTTGCAGTACCATCGTTACTGGCGCTTGAAGTCATGTACGTCATGTCTTCCACACCATTAATTTGCTCTTCAAGCGGAACAACAACGCTATTCATTACCACATCTGCATTGGCACCTTGGTACGAAGTGGAAACCTGTACTGTAGGTGGTGCTATCTCTGGATATTGCGAAACCGGTAAAGTAGCTAAACCTAAAACACCGAGAATAACGATGATAATGGATATAACCGTAGATAGTACTGGTCTTTCTATAAATTTCTTAAACATATTTAATATTGATTACACTGATATTTTGACTGCAGTGATGATATCTTTATTTTTTTATATCAGCATAAACTGAATCGGCACTTTGTTCTTCTGGTTTAATTTTAGCTCCATCTTTTAAAGATTGAAACCCTTCCAGAACGATTTTATCGCCAGCTTTTAAACCTTTCGTTACCACATAAAATTTATCTTTAGCTAAATCCATAATCTGAATTTCGGTACTGATAATTTTTGAGGAATCGCCTAACACGTAAACGAATTTTTTTCCCTGTAAATCGATTGTTGATTTTTGAGGAACAAGAATTGCATTTTCAACTTTTTGCGGTACACGAACCGAAGCACTTGCACCATTTTTTAATAAAGAAACTGGATTGGGGAAAGTAGCTCTTAAACTTGCAGAACCGGTAGCTGTATTAATTTGGCCATTGATAGATTCGATCTTACCATTTTGCGCATAAACAGTTCCATCAGCCAATACCAAACTAACTGCCGGAATGTTTTTCATCTGCTGTGCCAATGTGCTCCCTTTATATGTTTTAGAAAAATCTAATAATTGTTTTTCATTAAGTGAGAAGTAAGCATACACTTTAGATGTATTTGAAACTGTAGTAAGAGGCTCTGTACTTGAGCTGCTCACTAAACTTCCGGTTCTGAAGGGAAGGCTACCAACCACGCCATCAACAGGGCTTGTGATAGAAGTATAACCCAAATTTACCTGAGCATTTGCTAACGCAGCTCTTGCTTGCGCTAACGCTGCTTTTCTACTTTGCAAGGTTAACTGCGCTGCATCTAAATCGTATTTGCTAATGATGTCTTTCTCCACTAGAGGGCGTGTTTTATTAACCTGGAGTTGGGCTGCATTTACATCAGCCTCTGCACTGCTAATCGCAGCTCTCGCCGTTCTAACCTCTTGCTCATATTGTGGTGCCATTATGGTGAAAAGTAATTGCCCTTTTTTAACAACTGCACCTTCATCTACCAATATTTTTTGAATGAAACCATCAACCTTAGGGCGGATATCGATATTTTGAATTCCTTCGATGGTTGCTGGATAATCTGAATTTAGTTCTGTGGTTTGTGCGTTAACCGTAAAAACAGGGTAGGCTTGGGGACCAGCCGCTGCTGCTGCTGCGGCTTTCTTCTGTTCATCATTATTTCCGCATGATGCTAAAACAATAGCGATGCTCATGCCAAAAACGAGAGTTGTTACTTTTCTCATGGACTATTTTTGTGTGTATTTAAATTTTAATTTCCGGATTTGAAAGCGCAGTGAATGGTGGTTTTCAACTTGCCGATTTCTGCCCAAAAATAAAGCCTAAAAGAATTTAAGTCTGTCCAATTTCTGTCATTTAATCAATCGATTGATTTATTTTTTATTTGCAAAGGGCTATTTTGGGTGTTAAATGCTTGTTTTTAAGCGGGATATCGTTACTTTCTCTTCGAAATTATTGTGTAAATATCTTGAGACAGATGTTAACCGATGTTAAATAACCCTCTTCTATTAGCAGAATTGTTAAAGATTTTGTTTGGAAAAACAGTCATTATTTTATTTCCTTAGTGTGAAATATACACTTTAGAAAAATCGGGTTACTCTAGTGCGAGTAGATTAGTGCCCGAAAGGTTATTATCAATCGATTGGCGTTATCCAACTTCTCCTTCAAAAACCAATTTTGCCGGCCCGCATAAAAATACGTTTGTAAATTCATTTCCATCGTAATCAAACTCTATTTTGATATCTCCACCCAAAACTTTTATATTGGTTTTGATATGGCCGGTTTGGTTTTTGTATTTCGCCATAGCCATTGCAACAGCAGTTACGCCGGTACCGCACGCATAGGTTTCATCTTCCACGCCACGTTCGTAAGTTCTCACAAATAAATGATCGCCATTATCTTCAACGAAATTTACATTAATTCCTTTTTCGCTATAAACTTCATTGTATCTAATGTTTTTTCCCTGTGTAAAAACATCGAAATTTTTTAAATCACTTTGTAAAGCAACGTAATGTGGAGAGCCGGTATTTAAAACAAATGCTTCACCATCATTGGTAATGCTGTCAACATCAATCATTTGTAACTCTACCCAATCTCCTGATTCTGAAATTCTGGCATAATGCGGTCCGTCTACTGCCAAAAAGTTTGTTTCATTTTGAATAATACCGAGTTGTTTGGCAAATGCCACAATGCACCTGCCGCCATTACCGCACATGCTACCTAACTTACCATCCGCATTGAAATAATGCATTTCAAAATCGTAATCATCATGTTGGGTTAAAAACATTAATCCATCTGCGCCAATGCCGAATCTTCTATCGCAAAGTTGTTCAATCAACTCATTATCAATATCTTCTAATTGTTTCATGGTATGATCTATCAGAATGAAATCATTGCCCGCTCCCTGGTATTTAAAGAAATTAATTTTCATGAAACCTTCATTTTTTTATGCAATATTTGAGATGCAATTAGTAACCGCAAAGCCTGGGTTAAAGGTTTTAACATTTTTTAACATGGCTTGTGGTGCTTAACTGATACAAATATCGTTTATATGGTATTAAATTTGAATAAACTTGTTAAAGAAAATTTGAGCAGATAAAAACTGCCGGGGCAATCTGCTTAAAACAAAGTGAATATTGCTCTAGCAACCATTAAAAATAACAACGAATGTTATAAGCAAACAATTAGCTAGCATTAATGCTTGTAATAATCAGGGGATTTAAAAAACAATATACAAACACATGAAACCATCAAAAGCTAAACGAATAAAAAAAGTAATTAATTGCTTTTGATAGCTTCATGACCATTAAAAACAATATACAAACACATGAAAAAAATATTAGGTATTACGGTGTTGGCTGCTTTTATAGGTGGGGCAGCAGCAATTGGAGGTTACAAACTATTTGAACGCAATCAAACTGGCAGTACGATTTCTGAAAAGCAGAATTTATATTTCGCCAATAACCCACTTAAAGTATCATCGGCTGGCACAGCTGATTTTACCCAGGCTGCAGCCGCGGTTGCACCAGGAGTGGTACACATTAAAACAACTTATGAAGCCAAAAGTGGTGGTGGATCGAGAAACTCATCGCCATTTGATATGTTCGATGATTTCTTTGGAGGCGGCGGTCGCCAGATGCAACGCCAACCACGAGCAGCATCAGGTTCTGGTGTAATTATTAGTCAGGATGGTTATATTGTTACCAATAATCACGTGGTAGAAAATGCATCGAAGGTTGAGGTAGTATTAACTGACCGACGTAAAGTAGAAGCCAAAGTGATTGGTCGCGATCCTAACACAGATTTAGCTTTAATTAAAGTTAATGCTACTGGTTTACCTGTTGTAAAAATGGGTAATTCTGATAATGTTCAGGTAGGAGAATGGGTATTGGCAGTAGGGTTCCCTCTCGATTTACAGACAACAGTTACGGCGGGTATCGTGAGTGCAAAAAATAGAAGTATTGGCATTATCGGTCGTGAGCAACAAGGTAATGAGATTACCGAAGAAGAATATCGCGAATATCAACGTACTGGTAAAAGGCCACAGGCGCCTGCAAACACCAGTATCGAATCTTTTATTCAAACCGATGCGGCCATTAACCCAGGTAATAGTGGCGGAGCGTTAGTAAATGCAAATGGAGAATTAGTAGGTATTAACTCTGCAATTGCTTCACAAAGTGGATACAATCAAGGTTATGGCTTTGCTATTCCTGTAAATTTAGCCCGTAAAATCGTTGATGATTTTATGAAATATGGAATGGTAAAACGTGGATACATTGGTGTTAATTTTTACCCTCTAAGTGGTGATGAAAAACCAGAAGGTATTACAACATCAGAAGTAAGCGGATTATATGTAAGTGATGTGGTAGCTGGTGGCGGTGGTGCTGCTGCTGGAATTAAAAAAGGCGATATCATTAAAAAAGTAGATGGTGTTGTTATAAATGATTCTCCTGATTTGCAGGAAAGAATTGGCCGTATGAATCCTGGAGACAAAGTGAAGCTAAGTGTTTTAAGAGATGGTTCCTTGAAAGATATAACCGTTACTTTAAAAGGGGAATCTAGCATCGGATTAACAGCCAATAATGCAGCTACTAAAAATGTAGAGGTTTCTAAGTTAGGTGCAACGTTTGCTCCGGCAACCCAGGCTCAAAAAACCAAGTTTGGAATTAATAGCGGGGTGGTGGTAACATCGGTTGTTACCGGTAAGGCATTTGATAACATCGGAGTAGAAAAAGGTTTAATCATTACGAAAGTGAATGGTCAGCCAGTAAATTCGGTTGCCGATGTTCAGAAGGCGCTACCTCAGGGTAGAAATAATATGATTAGTATTTCTGGTGTGGGCGAACAAGGAACTTATAATTTTAGTTTCCCAGCTCAATAATTCAGGCAGAGCGATACATAAAAAATGTCCCGATTTAATCATCGGGACATTTTTTTTTGCAATTAATCTTGCTCAATAGGTTGGTGGTTAGCATGGCAGGCATCGGCACATTCTTCGCAAGCAACCGCACATTGTCTGCAATGTTCATGGTCGTGGTTGCTGCATTCTTCTGCGCATACACGACAAATTTCTTCACATAACAAAAGATATTGTCTACCGATTACCGAATCGCGTTGAAGCAATCGTGCTGCCTGGGTGCAAATGTCCGCACAATCTCTATTCAATTTAATGCAATCTACCATCATTGCAATATCTTGCTCTTCCTTCAGGCTTGAAGAACCGCAATGTTCGCATGCCATAGCGCAATCTAATAAGGCCTGAATTAATGCGTGGTTGTTTCTCGTTTCCATATTTTTTTGGTTAGCTATTATTGTATGTAATTAACCCATGAGGATATAAAGAGTTTTAATAAAAATGGGATTAGCAGAACGGAATGTCTATTCGCTCTTGCAGTGGTGAAAGTGCCATTCTGTAGCTTACATTTTTGGTTTATTGTATTGTTTTATGTTTTCTAAACCTGACAAGAGCGAACACGAACCCCTTTTTTCGGGTGAGTAAAGCGGATGGCAGGACTATTCTTATCCAAAGGCATAGAAACCTGCTTTTCGAATTTTTATTTTTATGATTGAAGCGAATAGTAATGATTATTCGTTTTAGCTAATGACAGTTCATTTTAAATTCATTTTTGCTATTTAGTTTCGCATATACCGATTAATAAGGAGTATTTGTAGCAATCAGATTTTTATGATTTCATATTTGACCAGAATTAAAACCGAATAATTATGGCTTTGGCTTATATCAACATTAGTGCTAAACAGTATTTTAATTTTATGTGCCGATCGGATTTCGAACGACGAATTTTTCACGATACCTATAAAGAATTTCAAGAAAAATCTAAACCATATACTTCTGGCGAGCGGTTAAATACGTTTTCTCAAATGATTTTGGCTAATAAAAAAGCCAAAGACTTACATCAGAAGCTCCACTATTCGGTAATGGATGTTATTGAGAAATTAGAACATCAGATTCCAATTTTAAAAGATGAAGATGGAAATGCAATCAAATTTGAATGGGCTGAACTTGAAATAATAGATTCAGATTTGTTAAACAAGGCTGCTCACGTGGTTTCATTAACCTATACTAGCCCAAAAATGTTATTGCATGAGATTGATAATGAACTGCTGGTTTTGAGTGAGGAAACGGCAGGCAAATCCAATTCTATATTTAAGATCAAAATGACTGAAGAGGTAAGGATCGATTATTGCGAAAAGCATGAGCTGGTGTGCAGTTAAAACAAACTATTTGATTATCTGAAAGGCTATTTTAGTTGATATAGATGTTTGAAATGGAAAATATGGCAAATGATTGAATAGGCTAATGCATCCAAATAGTGGTTTAAATAGCAATGAATCAATATAATTAGCTTTATTTGAATAAATAAAAATAAAAAATTGATTTATAGGTAATTAACATTATCTTTGAAACAAATTAAAATACAATATAATGCAACAAGGAACAGTAAAATTTTTTAATGAAACTAAAGGTTTCGGATTTATCACTCCATCTAATGGCGATGCCGAAATTTTTGTTCATGCTTCAGGCTTAATTGACAACATTCGCGAGAATGATACCGTAAACTACGATGTAGAAGAGGGTAGAAAAGGCCTAAACGCGGTAAATGTAAAAGTAGCTTAAGAAAACTCGAACACATAAATCGTAAAAAGTCCTGATGAAAATCAGGACTTTTTTTGTGCAAAATAATTTGCAGGAAGGTGGATTGATCTTTGAGGATTAATTGTTTCTTCTTGTTTTTATATCGAATCGACCAAACTCATTAGGCTGATAAAATCCTGATGGATTGATCTTATGGTAGATTGCAGTTGGTTAATCATCGCAGAGCGTGTGTGTAAATCATCAGCTCCGTAAAGCCCACCATCCCCAAACAGCAATTTTTCTTCATCGACATCTACGCCCCCATTAAACTCGAACTTTAGCCAGCGGTTTTTAATACTATTAATTAAAGTCACGTTACCGCTTGAGCTGAATTGCTTTTCATTGAGCATTTTCCATACAAAATCCGGGTAATCAGTATTCTTTTCTCCATCCCGCCAAATGGTTCTTAAAAGGTTATGTTCATGGTAAAACTCCACCTTTTTCCCCTTTGGATTAATAGTCATTGCACCAAGACCAGCGCTAACTAAGCCTCCACTTATGCCCACAATAGTTTGCGTATTATTCTTTGCTACTGCACTTACAACCGTAGTGAGGGCACCTATAACCACCGAACCGACGGTGAGCTGCCGATTTCGTTTACTGTTTAGCCCATCCAGATAGTCTGCTGCCATATCAGATCGTTCGCCTTCACAATCAAGTTCTGCGGCAACAGCCGTTAGTTGTGCTTGCGCTAAACCAATACGGCTATTTATTTTTTGTTTTAACCTGAGATAATCGCCATTATTTGTCCCTTCTTTTTTCAGGCGTAGAAGCACATTGATCTCATTACTTAAGCCAAGCAAATGACACAGCAATTGATCGTGTTTAGAAAGTGCTTCTATAGCAGATAGATCAGTGGCCGTTTTTTCCTCGAAAAATCCAGTGGAATTAATGTATGGACGCGTAGGAGTACAATAATTGTATTTAAATGCCTGAGGATTCGTTGTTTGCTTCCTCATGCTTCCGCATGAGAATAAAATCAAAGAAATTGGAGCTAACAAGATGGCGTTACGTTTCATAAAAAAAACATTTTATGAATGAATATAAGAATCTAGCGGTAAAAAATGATTCTCGATAAAAAATCGTTGACATTTCTTTTAGAATGATGATTTGATTATTTGCTGTAGCTTTTGTTAAATTATAAGATGGATTAATTTTGCTTATCCGATAATGATGTGAGGATAGTTGTTATTGAATTTCCGAAGAAAAATCTACAATGCTTTTAGAATGTTTCTAAATAAATGTTTTATCGGCGTTTTGTCATAATCGTTTATAAATTAAACTCATAATTAGATACTTTTGCAAGAAATTTAGATATAAATCCTAATCAAATGAGTGGTTTCGGAAATGCGCTTTCTTCATCAATAGGAAGAAAATACGTTATGGGTGTTACAGGAATATTCCTGATACTCTTTTTAATTGTACATGCTGGTATTAATTCGTTGATATTTCTTGACGATAATGGTTTGACTTTCAATATTGGAGCCCATTTTATGGCGACAAACTGGATTATCAGAGCTGGGGAGTACATATTGTTTATAGGTTTACTGGTTCACATTTACCAGGCGGTAAACTTGACTATTCAAAATAGAAAAGCAAGACCAGAAAACTATGCTGTTTATAATGGAAGCGCCAACAGTAAATGGTATAGCCGCTCTATGGGCTTGCTAGGTACTTTGTTGTTGATTTTCCTTGTAATTCACCTGAAAGATTTCTGGGTAGTTTCTCGCTTTACGGGTATTCCAACGGTAGATGCTAACGGTCACGAAGATCTTTATGCGGTAATGAGAGAAAAATTCCAGGATCCTGTACGTGTAGTTGCCTATGTTTTGTTAATGATTTCATTGTGTTATCACCTACTTCATGGTTTTGCTTCGGCATTTCAAACTATGGGATGGAATCATTCAAAATACAACGGCATTATTAAAAGCACAAGTGTTTGGTATTCGATTATTATATCGCTTGTTTTCGCTTTGATGCCGATTGCAGTATATACTCATTTAATTGATTAAGTTTTTAGCACAAAAGAGATATGTCAGATATTAATTCAAATATTCCAGAAGGCGAATTAACCTCCAAATGGACCAAGTATAAGTCTTCTGTGCCTTTGGTTAACCCATCGAACAAAAGAACTATTGAAGTAATTATTGTAGGTTCTGGTTTAGCGGGTGCTTCTGCAGCTGCAACTTTAGCTGAAATGGGTTACAAGGTAAAGTGTTTTTGCTTTCAGGATTCACCACGCAGAGCGCACTCTATTGCGGCTCAGGGTGGTATTAACGCAGCAAAAAATTACCAGAATGATGGTGATAGTACCTATCGTTTGTTTTACGATACAATTAAAGGTGGCGATTACAGAGCCCGCGAAGCGAATGTGCATCGCCTGGCTGAGGTAAGTGCTAACATTATAGATCAATGTGTGGCTCAGGGTGTTCCCTTAGCTCGCGAATACGGTGGTTTGTTAGATAACCGTTCATTCGGTGGTACGCAAGTTCAACGCACATTTTATGCAGCCGGTCAAACTGGTCAGCAATTATTATTAGGTGCTTATTCTGCTTTAGAACGCCAGATTGGTATGGGTAAAGTAGAAATGTATACCCGCCATGAAATGCTTGAAGTGGTTAAAATTGATGGCAAGGCTCGTGGTATTATCGCCCGTAACCTAATCACTGGCGAAATTGAGCGTCACTTTGGTCATGCAGTTGTTTTGGGAACAGGTGGTTACGGTAACGTCTTTTACCTTTCTACAAACGCAATGGGCAGTAACGTTACGGCGGCATGGAAAGCACATAAACAAGGTGCTTATTTCGCCAATCCGTGTTACACTCAAATTCACCCAACTTGTATTCCAGTTTCTGGTGATCACCAATCTAAATTAACCCTGATGTCTGAATCCTTACGTAATGATGGACGTATCTGGGTTCCTAAAAAGAAAGATGATAACCGTAAAGCTTCAGAAATTCCTGAAGATGAAAGAGATTATTATTTAGAGCGTCGTTATCCTGCTTTTGGTAACCTTGTGCCTCGTGATGTGGCCTCTAGGGCAGCAAAAGAGCGTTGTGATGCAGGTTATGGTGTAGGTGCTTCAAAACTGGCTGTTTATTTAGATTTTAAAGCGAATACTGAACGCTACGGTAGAATCGAAGCTTCTAAATCAGGTATTCATAATCCTGATAAAGAAACCTGTATGCGTTTAGGAACAGCCGTTATTAAAGAGAAATACGGAAACTTATTTGATATGTATGCTCAGATTACCGGTGAGAATCCTTACGAAACGCCAATGCGTATCTATCCAGCGGTTCACTACACAATGGGCGGGCTTTGGGTTGATTATAACTTAATGACTTCTGTACCTGGTTTATATTGTACTGGTGAAGCTAACTTCTCCGATCATGGTGCGAACCGTTTAGGTGCTTCTGCTTTAATGCAAGGTTTAGCTGATGGATATTTCGTGCTTCCATACACGATTGGTGCTTACTTATCTAAAGAGATTTCTGTAAAAGCTATCCCTACAGATCATCCAGCATTCGTAGAAGCAGAAGAGCGAGCGAAAGGAATTCTTAACAAGCTGATCAACATTAAAGGAACCAAATCAGTAGATCATTTCCACAAACGTTTGGGCCACATCATGTGGGAAAAATGTGGTATGGCTCGTAATGAAAAAGGCCTGAAAGAAGCTATTGAGGAAATCAGAGCTTTACGTGCTGAATTCTGGAGTAATGTTCGTGTACCTGGTGTAGCAGAAGAATTAAATCCGGAGTTAGAGAAAGCAGGCCGTGTTGCTGATTTCATCGAATTGGGCGAACTAATGTGTATTGATGCTTTAAACCGTAACGAAAGTTGTGGTGGTCACTTCCGTGAAGAGTATCAAACAGAAGAGGGCGAGGCTTTACGTGACGATGAAAACTTTGCTTACGTGGCGGCCTGGGAATTTAAAGAAGGTGTAAACTTTGAACTTCATAAAGAAGAATTAAAGTTTGAAAATATTAAAGTAGCACAAAGAAGTTATAAATAGTATTTAGATATTAGTATTTAGTACTTAGATAACTTCCTTCTAAATACTAACTACTAAGTACTAACTACCTAAAATCTCAATATCATGAGTACAGGAAATATGAACTTAACGCTAAAAGTTTGGCGTCAGAAAAATAACAAAACCAAAGGTGCTTTGGTCGATTATAAATTGTCTGGTATTTCTCCGGATATGTCTTTCTTGGAGATGTTCGATGTGTTAAACGAAGATCTGATTACTAAAGGTGAAGAGCCGGTGGTATTCGACCACGATTGCCGTGAGGGTATCTGCGGAATGTGTTCGATGTTCATCAACGGTCGTCCGCATGGTCCGAAAGACTTGGTAACTACCTGTCAATTGCACATGCGTTCATTCAAAGATGGTGATACTATCGTTGTGGAGCCTTGGAGAGCAGCAGCTTTTCCAGTGGTAAAAGATTTGACTGTAGATCGTTCTGCATTTGATAGAGTGATTGCAGCTGGTGGCTTTATTTCTGTAAACACAGGAAACGCACAAGATGCTAACAACTTACCGATTCCAAAAATGAAAGCAGATGCTGCTTTCGAAGCGGCAGCTTGTATAGGTTGTGGCGCTTGTGTGGCTACATGTAAAAATGCTTCGGCAATGTTGTTCGTTTCTGCGAAAATTTCTCAGCTGGCGTTATTACCACAAGGCCAGCCAGAACGTTATCGTCGTGTACAAAGCATGGTAGCACAAATGGATGCTGAAGGTTTCGGTAATTGTACCAATACAGGTGCATGTGAAGCGGAATGCCCTAAAGGAATCTCTTTAGAAAATATTGCTTTGATGAATCGTGATTTTGCATCTGCAAAATTTGTTTCAGAAGAAACGGTTTAAAATTATACTGTGCGTTCGGTTTAGTTACCGGATTCTTAAGCCTCCATATTTATGGGGGCTTTTTATTTTGTAAATTTTGCCAAGATAGAACTTGATTAGATTCGATTATTTTCGGTGCGCTGCGGTGCACGAGTAAAAAATTTGAAGAGGCGAATTCTTAAATGGGATGTGATCATCAAAATAAAAGTTTGCTAAAGTTGCAAATATTCTATGTTAGCATATTAAAAAAATATCTAATTAGAAATTTTATTTTGTATTATTTGTATATACATTAAATATTTTATAAATTTAGTGTTCCGAGACAGGAGAGAAAACATAAAACCCCGACTATTTTAGCTGGGGTTTTGTGGTTAATAGATTTGGTTCACCAATCAAAGACTAAAGTTCACATTGATGTTATACTTTACCCTCACAGGCACTCCAAAATGAATACCTGGATTCCAGTTTGGTGAGGATGAAAGCACCCTTACAGCTTCATCATTAATGTCAAAACTTAAACCTCTAATTACTTTAATGCTAGTTAGGCTGCCGTCTTTTTCAACAATGAAAGACAAGAATACTCGTCCTTGAATTTGCCTTTTTGCTGCTTCTTTAGGGTATTTGATATTTCATTTAAAAAGCTGTAAAATGCTTTTAATCCACCAGGAAATTCAGGGCTGCTTTTCAATCGAAATAAAATCAAAAACACCATTAGGAATAGAGTCTCTGGATGGTTTTGCTAGTGAAGGAGCTTTGACTATACTGGATGTTGTCTTGAAATCGATTTTAGAAATTTTTTCTTTTATCAATACATTTTCAGCGCTATTAATTTTTGCTTTTGTAATTACGATTACAAGCCCGCCCTCATCATTAACACCAAATACTTTTTTATGCTGTTTTTCTTTAATTACAGTGAGTGTTTCTATACTATCTCTGTTAATTTTTGCCGCTTCATTTTTGCTCATGAATGTTCCGTCAACCAAAAACAATAAATTTTGATCGGGAGGCTGATTTTGCTGTGCCAATGCTGCGGTTACAAAGCAAATGAATGTGATTAGCGTTAACGAGAATTTTTTCATTTGCAAATATATCTCTTCCACTCATAACAAATAAAAAATCGCAAAATCTTAATGTTGAAATTAAGACTTTGCGATGTTGAGAGCGTTATAAAATGTTAAGACAACGTGAAATTCACCGTCATGCGGTATTTAGTTTTAACAGGATGGCCATCTGTACCAATTGCCGGATTCCACCTTGGGGCTGCTTTCATTACCCTCAATGCTTCTTCATCAGTTTCTTTGGATAGCCCTCTGGTTACAACAATATCTGTTAAGGTTCCATTTTTTTCTACGTTAAATTCAAGAAAAACTTTTCCTTGGACATTATTTTTCTGTGCTTCTTTTGGGTATTTAATTTTTTTAGCCAAATAGCTATAAAGCTTCTCTGTTCCCCCAGGAAATTCAGGTGTCAACCCTGATTTATTGCTTGTTTTTTGATTTGTTTTATCTTCCGAAAAATTGAAGTTAACAGCAATGTTGTACTTCACTCTTACTGGCTTTCCGTCAAGTACGCCAGGATTCCAGTTCGTAGAATTTTTAATCACTCTTACGGCCTCTGCATCCGTTTCTTTTGATAGGCTTCTAACAACAGTCACATCAGCTAGTTTGCCATCTTTTTCAACTGTGAAGCTTAAAAAGACCTTTCCTTGTGTTTTTTGTTCTTTAGCAACCTTAGGATACTTAATTTCTTTGCTTAAGTAGTCATAAAATTTTACCATCCCGCCCGGGTATGATGGTTGTTTCTCAACAGAAACAAAATCATAAATTTTTTGTGCTTTTACCGAATTGGTAAGCATGGCAATGCTCGTTAGGGCTAAAATCATTAGCTTTCTCATGGTTAAATAGTATTAAAGTTTTTATTTAGTTTTTCTTTTGAACTTCTTTTTTAGGAACTTTTGTAGTAATAATAACTACTCCATTTGCGCCTGATTCACCATACTGTGATTTTCCAGCAGCATCTTTCAGTACATTAATTGATTCAATTGTATTTGGGTCAAGTGTTCCTATGTCGTCTACTTGCTTGCCATCAACCACATAAATTGGATTAGCTTTTGGGTCGGAATCTTTTTGCAACAGATTTCTAATAATCACTTTTGGGTCAGAATCTTTTCTCTTGTAATTTCGGATCACACCTGTAGCATTCGGGCGAAAACTTAGTCCGGTAATTTTGCCCTTAAGGCCGACGCTATTTGAATCTATGTTCTTATTATAAATTCCTGCTAAACCGTTTTTAGTTTTAATTTCAATAACACCGGCAAATCCGTCAGGGCCATATTTAGTGGTTGATGCAGCATCTTTCAAAATATTTATCGATTCGATATTATTTGGATCCACACCAGCCATCGATGCCGTTCCCCGTTGATATTGCTTATTTCCGTCAATTACAATAAGGGGCTCCGTAACAGATGTAGCTGTACCACGTAAAGTAATGCTTGGTGTTTTGGTGCTATCAGGTTTCGTTTGTGCCTTTACACTATAGGCCAAACTCAGCGCTATAACAATCGTTAATATTCTTTTCATATCCGTTGATCTTAATTATCTTATTTTAAGAGTCGGTGTGTTGGTATCTAACCTAAGTTCCGTGTCACTTGCTTTTCTAAAATCGTTATTTTTTGTCGTAATGATGAGCACGCCGTTTTTTCCCTTATCTCCGTATAAACTTGTTGCTGCAGCATCTTTTAGTACCGAAACCGATTGAATATTGCGATTATCAATCTTGGTAAAATCAAAACCGTTTTGGCTCACTTTTCCATTTAATACCACAACACCATCAAATTTCGAGTTGTTAAAAACGTTGCTCGTAGAAAGGCCTTTAATCCGAGTTGCTTTCTTCACCTCATCATCAACATTTAGTGTGAAATTCACGTTGATGTGGTATTTTACCCTAACGGGTTTACCATCCGTTATCCCAGGATTCCATCTTGGTGAACTTTTTATTACCCTTAAGGCTTCCTCATCTAATCCACTGCCTAAGCCGCGGGTTATCAAAGCATCGCTAAGCGAACCATCTTTTTCGACGATGAAGGATAGAAAAACTTTTCCCTGTACATTATTTTCTTGTGCTGATTTTGGATACTTTATGGTCTTGCTTAAATACTCATAAAACTTAGATATCCCTCCGGGAAACTCCGGCTGTTTCTCTATAGAAACGAAGTCAAAAACCTTGTCTAACTTATCCTCCTCACTACCACTTTCTATAGGCGAAGAATAGCCAATAATATTAATATTAGAAAGTTTTTGGTAGGTAGCCAGTTTAATGGTCTCTTTATTTATAAGCGGGGCCTTATTTCCGGAAAGCGTGAAACCTACTTTCAACGTGTATTTACCATTAGGCAGATTTTCAAATTTTCTGTATGACAAAATGGCTTTCATTACTTCTTCATCGCAGCCGTCGCCCAAATTCAAAACACTGCTTACGTTTGTTACCTTATTGTTTTGAAGGGTGAATTTTATCTGAGTATTGCCCTGAAGGTTGTTTTTCTGAGCTTCGGATGGATATTTTATCGATCTGGCCATGAAGGCGTAAAAGTTGTTCCAATTTCCGGCTACTTTTTCTGCTGTAGGAATGATCTCAGTGGTAGATAATTTTTCTGGAGCAAATGCTGGCTCAGGAATAATTATTTCCTGAACCATTTCAATAGGTTTATCCAGTGGTATTTGATTGCTAATCGAAATCAGCTTTTCATTTTTTCTTACCGTTGCTGAGGAGAAAATAATGAGAATTGCAAAAAGCGGAATAAAGAAGCCATACTTCAAAATGGCTATTTTCTTTGATCTTTCTTTTTGCAACATAAAGATCCGTTTCTTGATGAGTGATTTATCAAAGAAACCATTGGTAAGGCGATTGGGAGAAATTCCGAACGACTGACTTAAGATGAGCATCGCATATTCAGCTTTATCACCTTGAAATGCTGCAGCATGCTCATCTGCTAAAAATTCGTGAATATTTTTAATGGATTTTTTGTAGAAATAAATGATTGGATTTATCCAGGTAAAAACTCCAATAATCTCAAAAAACAAAATATCTGCGGTATGCCATTGTTTAATATGGGCTTCTTCATGTACATCAATCACCGCCATTAGTGGCAAATTCTGATCGACGACTTTTTTACTAAAAAAAGAAAAAGCAGAACCCGATTTCGCATTTTTTATCAGCTTCTGTACTGAGAGTAAATTGTAAGCAAGCTTGCCTAAGCAGAAGATTATACCTGCACAATAGATGTACACAAACGCATTACCCCAATTAAAGCCATTGCTGTTATCGCTTACAATAGTAGCTTTTTCCAATACGGCTTCCCAATTTACCGATGTATAAACCTGCTGTGCCGCCTTTTGCTCAGTAAGCCATTCCAGTCGGATAAATGGAATAGATAATGATAATACACCAGCACTTACCAGGTAAATTCGGTTGAGTAAAAAGTAGGTTTCCTTATCTAAAAGTAATTTATAAAAGCCATAAAAAACAATTAAGTATAAGTTCACCTGAAGTAGGTAGTGCGCAAAACTCATTTTGGCTTATGTTTAATTTTATCAATCATTTTTAAAATTTCATCCACATCACTTAAATCTAACTTCTCTTCTTTCACGAAGAAAGAAAACATACTTTCTACTGAATTCTCGAAATAGTTGCCGAGTAACTTTTCGGTGGCGTGGCGTTTATATTCTTCTTTGCTGATGAGCGGGAAATATTGATGGGCTTTTCCAAAGGCCTCATGGCCAATAAAACCTTTTGTCTCTAAAATTCTGATAATTGTTGAAACTGTATTATAGGCGGGTTTTGGCAAGGGAAGTTCATCGATAACCTCTTTTACAAATGCTTTTTCCAACTGCCACAATACCTGCATAAGCTGTTCTTCTGCTTTGGTTAGATCTTTAATTTCCATAATATTTAATAAATAGAGATAAGCTTTAGGCAAATGCCTTAACTAAAGTTAAAACTAATTATTTAGTTATGCAAATTATTTATCAAGTTTTTAATAGGTAAAGATTTTCAGCGGTGCTGATTATATGGTAATTAGGTTATTCTTGATCGCATAAACCACCAATCCTGTACGAGATCGGATATTGAGTTTGGCAAATAATGATTCCCGGTAGTTGTCAACAGTTCGCGGGCTTACATTCATCATGTCGGCAATTTCTTTGTAGGTATGTTCGGTACTGCAATGTTGCAAAAATGCAAGTTCCCTTGTGCTGAAGATTGGGCCTGAATCGCTATTTTTTAAAGCAACCAAAAGCCTGCCCGATACCAGGTCGTTGATGTAAAACCCTTTTTCAACAACAGCTTTAATGGCCATGAGAAGGTCGTTAGGTGTTGACTCTTTAAGCATATATCCGCTTGCGCCAGCCCTTAGCATTCCAATAATGGCTTTTTCATCTTCTAGCATGCTCAATGCCAATACATTTATATTAGGATGGTGCTCCTTTACCCACTTGGTGGCTGCAAATCCATCCATTACTGGCATATTAATATCCATTAATAGGAGTTTAACATCTGGATGATTTACAATTTTATGTTGTAAATCCTGACCATTTTTCCCTTCAAATACCACCTTAATTTCGTCAAATTCGTCTAATAAGCTGGCTAATCCAGAACGGAATAGGGTATGATCATCAACTATGGCAATGGATATAGGTTGAGGTAACATGATTTAGGGATATGGGATTTCGATTAGGATGTTAGTGCCTTTATTTGGAGTTGAATTTAAAGCCAATTTACCATTTATCATTTCAATGCGCTTTGAAATAGAACTTAATCCCAACCCTGCTTTATTTGCTTTAGCCTTTTCGTAATTGAAACCTACTCCATTTTCTTCAACATTTAAATATAATTTTTTATCCTCATAGTATGCATTAAAACTGATTGAAGTAGCGTTTGCATGTTTGATGATGTTGTTGATGATTTCCTGTAGCAAGCGTAAAATAATTAAGTCTTTATCTGGGGAGTTTTCCTGCAGATTATGAAGTTGATTGCTCACCTGCAATTCGTAACTACCTGTTTTTTCCAGCCAGTTTATTTCTTGTTGCAAAGCATTGCCTAAACCGTTTTCTACTATTTGCTCACCATGTAAAAGTTTGGCAAGTTCTCTTAACTCTTTGATAGATTTGTTGACCAGAGATAAGGAATTTTCTATTTTGACAGTGGCTTTGTCGCTATGATCAAGATTAATTGAATTTAGGGTCAATGTGGTTAAACTTAATAGTTGTCCTACATTATCATGCAGTTCTGTTGCAATAGCTTGCATGGTATTATCTTGCACTTCAATTCTGGCTTGAAGCATCTCTGCCTCAAACTGCTGTTGCATGTGTTGTTTCTCTAAAATGTGGTTTTTCTTATGCCGATTATACGAACGGATGTACATAATCAAAAAAACAGGCATTAGTAAGAAAATCAAAGTTGCAAGAACAACTAAGATCGCAATTTTTGTTGTTTCGCTCTGCATAAGTAAGAATAAGTCCAAACGCTATATAAAATGAAATTCAATGCTATGGTAATAGCGTACCTGAGGGTGAAACTTTTGCCGAAACGAACATCAAATACATCACTTAATAAATTACAAACCGTTCCACCAAAATAATAAAACAATACACCTGTTATCCACCAAAATTCTGGATGATATTTGATTTCAATAAATTTTTCGTCATTTAACAGGAGATAATAATAATAAAGGCAGTAGAGGCTAAAAACTACCGACATTACTGTTACAGCAGTCGAGTTAAACACCATAATCGAATCTTTGGCAATAAAGCCAAAATAAATCGAATAGACGATCCCTAGCCCTACATATATAATAGGCTTAGGGATTAAATAATTTTTCAGGCAATGCCAGATGCCAATAAAAATGAAGCTAATTTCGAAAAACACAAAAGAGTTAAATAACCAAAGATTGTTTTCTCTTTTAGAGGACATATAACTTCCTGCAGCTTCCGTTAATAACGCCAGAAGAAGATAGGCAATATTTAATTTCCAAAAAATGCTTTTATCATTTCTTAAAAATATAACTGCACCTATAAGGCACATTATTTCGGCTATAACTATCGGTGATGTAAAATTCATTCTTTAAAGTCCGGTTCCCTGGCATACGTTAGGACAAAGTTCGCCTCTGTTTTCAATATCTTCCAAATCATCTTCATGTTCTTCGGTTAATTCGCCAAGTGGGTTGCTGTAGCCAGCAGCAAAGGTTGGCACTAGTAATACCGTGTTTCTTCCTTCATATTCTTTTGGCAATCCTTCTATGGAATTGGCTGTGTATTGAGCATTATAAATTCGCAAACCATCGTGTTTTCCATCGGCAATTGTTTTGGCCATTTCTAAGATTTGTGCTGCAGGAAACCAGATTGCTTTGGTGTAAGATTTTGGATCTTTGCTAGCCTGTTCGGCATATGCGTTAACCATATCTTGTGCAACCTTCTTATCAATAGGTTGGAAATTCGAATTTTTGCTCATTATTACAGTAGGTTTGATTTTGGTCTTCTAAAGTCGTTATTTAGATAGTTTCTGGCAATAGCCACTATGAATTTTAATACCGTAAAAACACCTTTTTATTTAGGGTAAAACATACTACTCATATATAGGTACGTCGACATACTTTTGAAATGCAATAAAGAATGAGAATTTAGTGTTGCACATCCCAAAGTTGTCTATCCCATAATAAAAAGATCCCGAATTTTTGCGGGGTAACCAGGAGTCTTCTTTGTGATGAATTAATGATCACCCTACAATTTAATTTACAATGACAAACAACATCCATCTTCAAGAAAGCAATAACTTGATAACGGAAAGGGAAATTGAAATAGTAAAGCTATTATCAAAAGGTTATAACAGCAAAGAAATAGGCGATATGCTTTTTATTAGCGAGCATACCGTAAATACACACAGGCGGAACATGGTTAGAAAGCTAGATCTGCGAAACTCGTATCAGCTTATTGTGTGGGCATTTAAGCAGCGGATATTATCTTACTAAAGATTAAAATATACATATTTAACGCACCCTCTCTCTAAAAAGCAAAGCCTGCCGTTTGACTTTATGGTCAAATTAGCAGGCTTTTGCATTTTAATTAATTATGGTTTTGCGGCTTGTGCTACTGGCAATTCTTTTCTTGGAATTTGTGCATCACGTTGGGAAGTATTATAAACGAAAGAAGCGACAATAGTTGCCGATTGTTTCAGATCATCTTCCACCAATCTGTCATAAGTATCCATGTTGCTGTGGTGCGTACGGGTATTATAATCGGCGGGGTCTTGTATAAATTGGAAACCCGGAATGCCCACTGCATCAAAGGCCTGGTGATCGGTTCCGCCAGTGTTGTTAATCGTTACCGTTGTAGCTCCAAGATCATTAAACGGACTTAGCCAACTTTGGAATATAGGTCCGGCTGCTGCGTTTCCTTGTAAATAAATACCGCGAATTTTGCCTGTACCGTTATCTAAATTGTAATAAGCCGAAATTTTCTTCTGATCTGGTGTTAAAGCCATCGTTTTCGGATCGCCAAAATGTTTGGCTACGTAACCTCTTGAACCAAATAGTCCTTGCTCTTCAGAACTCCAAAGTGCGATGCGGATGGTGCGCTTAGGTTTAAAATCGATGGCTTTTAAAATTCGCATGGCTTCCATCATTACGGCAGAACCAGCGGCATTATCGGTAGCGCCAGTTGCGGCATGCCACGAATCGAAGTGGCCTCCAATCATAATCACTTCATCCTTTAATTTTTTATCGGTTCCCGGAATTTCAGCTATTACGTTGTAGCCCTGAGGGTCTTGAGCATAAAATGAAGTTTTGATATCAGCTTCTACCTCTACTGGTTTGCCAGCACGAAGCAAACGTAAAATACGTAAAAAATCTTCGGCAGCAACTTCAAGTTCAGGAGAAACTGGTTTAGCATCTAAGGCATAAGAGGCGCCATTGCTGGTGAAGAAAGTTCCTTGTCCGCCGCGGGCATAAGTTAAGATCAGAGCCACTTTTTCTTCGACTAACATGGCGCTCATGGCTGCACGCACTTCACGCATTTTCATCATTTGCGCCATACGATCGGCCATTGGCCCGGTGGCAGCACGTTGACGAGGAGCGCCAGTTGCAGGTTTTGCCGCTGCCATCTGCGCCAGCGTAGAATCGGCATATCGTGAAAAATCTGGCTTCAATCCGCTTGTAAGTGGAGCACCTTGATCCATCATTACAATTTTGCCCGCGAGTTTACCTTTATATTTCGCTAAATCGGCAACACTATCTGCTTTGATTAAAACTACTTCTGATTTTATTGGGCCATTTGTTCCTGGGGTCCATGCTTTTGGAGAGGCAATAATCGGGTGATAAAAAGGAGCGGTGGTTGCAGCGTAATATTTATCTACTTGCCAGCCTTTGCCAAATGTTCCCCAGGCTTCGAGGTGTGCATTTTTCAAACCCCACTCCGTAAGTTGTTTTACTGCCCAGTCTTGCGCTCGTTTTAAACCAGGAGAGTTAGACAAACGAGGACCGGAAACATCAGTTAAGTTGAAGGCAATATCCATCACTTTTGAATTCTCCAGGCCAGCCTTGCGTATTTTTTGTACTATGGCAGCATCTGGTGCATCTTGCGCAAACGCAGAAAAGCAAAGGCTAAAAGCCATTGCTGTGATTGTAAATCTTTTGATCATTTTAAGAAGTAGGTTGGT
The DNA here is from genome assembly GCF_979258665.1 of Pedobacter sp. AC163. Classification (NCBI taxonomy): domain Bacteria; kingdom Pseudomonadati; phylum Bacteroidota; class Sphingobacteriia; order Sphingobacteriales; family Sphingobacteriaceae; genus Pedobacter; species Pedobacter sp. AC163. The sequence goes on from NZ_OZ409872.1 coordinate 3,617,424, forward strand.
TTAAGTGCTAAATTACATTTTAGCTTTTCTACAATTAGAATCTCCCGATATTTTTACAAAGGGCTTTTGCGGCATAACAGTTGCCAAACTTGAGAGTAACAGCCTGAATTATCTAAACCTTATTGAAACGGAAAGCCCGTATTCCAATTGAGAACTAATAGAGGTTTCGATGCATATGCCTTACCTAAGCACAAAATTTTTGAAACGGACTTGTAGTGTAAAGAAGGACTAACATTAAAATGAAATGCAGCTATTGCTTTTCAAAAATATTATTTAATACTTTTTCTGGTTACAATAAAGTAACCCGCGATAAATAATACCCCTGCATAAATTAGACTTACCCAAATTTCTCTAGCGAAAATTTCAAAATCTAATGGATCTTTTCCTTTTTTTACCTGTGTAACTTGCAAAGCCAAGGCAGGCAGACTGTATGGAATAAGATAGGCGTACGTCCAGTTAACCATGCCTGCTACAATGCCCATAATAGTGCCTACGAAACCGATGCCAATGGGTTTAAGAAAATCGCCCCAGATTAAGCTAAAGATAAATTGAAGGGACAAAATGCCCAGGGATGACAAAAATAACTTGCTATAAGAGTTAATGAGGAAGTTGGATGGGTTGTATTGACTGAACGTATATTTTGGAACTAAAACTTGCAATAGATGGCCGAAACCATAGGTTAGCGTAGCAAAAAGAAACAAACAAATGAATATCAGCGTAATCGCAAATAGGTATTTAGCGGTATAGATAGAGAATTTGTTTAACGGTTGGGCGAAAAGGCTTTTCCATGTATCGTTTTTGTGCTCTATATTATTAACCGAAAAAGCCATAAACATTACATAAAAAGGCATTACCAATATCCCCATAACGTTCAGGGTGGCACCGGCGTATCTTATCCAAAGCATCATGCCGGGTGCGTTTAATTTCAGAATTTTATCAGCACCTGAATAAAAACCAAAACTTACCAAGCTGCATATTACAACCGGAAGTAAAATTGCGGCCCAAAAGGCAAGGGTTTTCCTGGATTTATAAAACTCGGAAACTAATGAAATGTAGATGGAGCGCATTTTAGTTGTTTTTGGTAATATCAAGAAAAAGGTTTTCCAAATCTTTGCGTTGCTTGGAGAGGCTGCTTACTGTGAATCCATTTTGGATGAGTAGTGTATTGAGCTTTCCGCTATCGGCAGGTGAAGAAAAAGGAACGGTTATTTTGTTATCTGTTTTGGAAGCGATTTCATAGCCTGCTTTAATCAAAAAAGCACTTGCATTCTCAATTTGATCTACTTCTATTTCGACCATCGGTTTGCTTAGCAGATGAAGTTCATCAATCGTGCCTTGAAATAATAATTGGCCTTTGTTAATTATGCCTACATGAGTAGCAGTTCTTTCAATCTCAGCCAATAAATGGCTAGATACTAAAATAGTTTTGTTGTGTTTGGTGGCTAATTCGATCATCAGGTTTCTAATTTCGATAATCCCGTTGGGATCTAAGCCATTGGTTGGTTCGTCAAGCAGTAGTAATTCCGGGTCTGAAACCAGGGCCAGGGCTATGCCCAAACGTTGTTTCATTCCTAGAGAATATTTACCAGCCTTTTTATCACCTGCATCGGTTAAGCCTACTAAAGCCAGCATTTCTGCGACTTTGCTTTTTGGAATCCTGAGTAGGAGGCAGCGATTAATTAAGTTTTCTTTACCAGAAAGATGGCCATAGATAGCAGGTTGCTCTACCAAGGCTCCAATTTTTTTAAGTGTGGCAATGCGATTACTGTTGATTTCTTTCCCAAAAATAAAAACCTGATCTGCCGGCGATTTTAATAAATTAAGCAGGATTTTTATTGTAGTGGTTTTACCAGCACCATTAGGGCCTAAAAAACCATAAATACTACCCTTTGGTACTTGTAAGGATAAATCTTTTATAATGGTTTGGTTACCAAAGCTAAAGTTTAAGCCTACAGTTTCGATTGCATAATTACTCATTACCTTATTTGAAAACCGCTGATACTTGTTTTGCGATAGTATTAGTGCTTGATGTAGGTTTTACCACAACTTCAGCATCATTTTGATTTGTATTTACCGTAAGCGTTAAAATAATCATCATGAATACTGGAACTAATAAAAGTAAAAATGGCGAGGTGTTTACTAACTTTTTCATTTTGTTTTCGTTTTGATGATTCAAAGGAACAGCATTCGAATTGCTTGCTAAAATGTATTATACCAAGTGTTCAAGATTCTAGATAAACAGGCATTTTTGGCGTTTATCGATGAGATTTGGAGTTTGTCGATAAAATTTGGCTGTTTGCCTGTTGGTAGAAAAAAAATGCCTGTTGGTAGATTGTGTGCGGTTTAAAAAGAAAGTTTATTTATTTTGGATGCGGAAAGATTAGCAATAAGCTGCTTCCTCTTTCAAAGTATATTAAATGAAAAAAAGCAAAGGACCATTAATACTTCACGGAATTTTCTGGGCATTTATAATATTAATAATTGCGTTAGATGTCTTTTTTGATTCTCAGGTAAAAAGTGTTAAACATTTTTTACTCTCCCTTGTGCTATTTGGTATAATAAATATTTCCCTCTTTTATATAAACTATTTAATCCTTATTCCCCAGCTCATTAAAAAAAGGAAGAAATATTTTCTATACATGTTGGCGTTTGTTCTTTTGTTAGGCGCTGCGGCATTAATTAAAACTGTTGTAGCGGTTTTAAATCCTAAAGATATGATGGATTACATCATGGAAGGAAAGCCGAAAACACTGCAGGCAGATCAATACTTTTTCGCACAATTGTTTTTGTGTGGATTCTTCTTGGTCTCAAGTTGCCTCATTAAATTTGCTGCTGATTGGTTTTCTAACGAACGCATTCAACGTAACCTGGAAAGTGAGCGTCGGGAAATGGAGCTGCAGTTTTTGAAATCGCAGCTTAATCCGCATTTTCTTTTCAACTCCCTAAATAACATCTATTCACTGGCCTATCAAAAATCAGATAAGACAGCAGATGCGATTATGAAGCTTTCGGAGATTATGCGTTACATGATTTATGAAAGCAATACCCCAACGGTAGCTTTAAGCAAGGAGGTTGATTATTTAACGAACTACATAGAACTGCAAAAAATAAGATTTAAGGATGGTGCTTTTATCGAACTTACCCTAAATGGAGAAATTGACGATCAAAAAATAGTGCCGCTGATGCTGATTTCATTTGTAGAGAATGCGTTTAAACATGGCGTGGTGAATGATCCGGAAAACCCGGTTAAAATTAATATCATTGCGAACCAAAAGATCCTACACTTTAGCGTGATCAATAAGAAAAATCAGCAGAATAAGGATGCTCAAGGCGGAATTGGTTTGCCTAACGTAGAAAGACGATTACAGCTGGTATATCCAGACAGATATAAATTAAATGTTGTAAATTCGGCTACTCATTACACCTGTGAACTAATGATCGATATTTAATTTGCCAACCGGCTTTGACGAATTGACCATTTTTGAATCCTTGAATTAAAACTAAACCTAAAAATGAACTTAAACTGTATTGTTGTTGATGATGAGCCATTAGCGCTTGATATTTTGGAAGATTATATCTCCAAAGTTCCGTTTTTAACGATGGTGAAGCGATGCGAGAATCCAATTGAAGCATTACAGGTTGTTCAGGGTGGGGGTATTGATCTGGTGTTTTTAGATATTCAAATGCCAGAGCTAACGGGGATTCAGTTTTTAAAAATCGCAGGGACTAAATGCCACTATATTTTAACTACAGCATACCCACAGTACGCGTTAGAAAGCTACGATTTAAATGTTTCTGACTATTTGCTGAAACCTATTGCTTTCGATCGCTTTTACAAAGCAGTGGAGAAGGTTCACAAACAGCATAAACCAGTAGAAGCGCCTGCCAGTGTAGCACAGCCAATTATTACCCCGGCAGCTTTCTCTGCTCCAGCCAATCCCGTTCAGGATTATATTTTTGTAAAAACAGAGCATAAAATTCAGAAAATCTACCTTCACGATATTTTGTATATCGAAGGGTTGAAAGACTACATTTCGATCTTCACCAAAGATGAACGCATCATTACGCTCCAAAGCATGAAGAAAATGGAAGAGGCTTTACCACAGAGTCAGTTCATTCGCGTACATAAATCGTACATTGTGGCTGTTGATAAAATTGAAAGTATAGAGCGCAGTAGGATTACCATTAACACCAAAATAATTCCGGTAGGAGACACTTATCGCGATGAATTTTTCAGAGTTATTGGCAACAAGAATATTTAGTTTGTTTTAATTGGTGTTACTGTATAGCCCTCTTTTTGTAGGAGATTAATTAAACCCCACTCACCAACCAAATGGCCAACGCCTACAGCAATAAAGGCGCTTTTATTTTTTATTAGGGAAGGTAGCTTTTTAATCCATGCTATATTTCTATTTTTAAGCAGCACTTCAAATTCTTCTGGTGTAAATTCGTCAGTTTCCTGGAACGATTTTTCAATCTTATTCAGGTCTTGCGCTTTAAAGGCTTCAAAACCCTCTTCGGCTAGCTTTTTGTATTTTTCGTAATTCAGGACATTATCAAGCAACTGCTTTTTTTGCCTTTCGATACTTGCTCCGAAAAGGATTTTGCCTTGCTCTTCTATAGTTTCTAATCCGATAACGGCTTTATTGTGTAAATTTCCATATTCTTGAAAATAAGCATCAATTGCAGTATTTTCTTTACTAAATGTAACCGGCGACGTGAACTGCAATATCATCACTTTCACTGCCATTGGATTTAAATACTTTAGACTATTAATATCAACTTTGGCAATTTTTATTAAATAATCGCCGACAAGTTTATACTCTTGCTCAGTCAAAATTTTATCTAAGGTATTGCCGTTCATTAACATATATTTTGACAGCTTTTTTGCCAAAAGGCTGTCTGTAAAAAGTAGTTCGCCAATAACCATATCAGAAGCATCGAGCTTATTATTTACGTTATGCATACTATCCAGAAAGTCTTTGCCAGCAAAATGGTAAGTTCCAAATAGATAAGATGGTTTTGTCAAATCCTTTCCGGTTATTTCCCAAAATAAAGAGTTAGAAAGCTTGCTGGTTTGTGCAGAAGATTGTAATCCAATGAGAAGAAATATAATAAAAAAGTATCTCACAATTTTCATGTTATATTGATTGATTTAATATTTTTCTAATTTCTGTCTCGGCTTCCAGCGTAATTTCGTTTGGCGTTTTTAGCCCTGGTTCTATCGGTTTCAAAACCGTCCATTTTAACGCATGGCCAGTTGTTAAAGGAAACATTCCAAAGCGAACAATTTTCCACGAGTTTTCGATGGCTATTGGCACTACTAATGCATTTGGAACTGCTTTCAAAATGGTCGCGATTCCTCCGAATTGAAATTGCTTTACCATCCCGTCTTTAGCCCTGGTACCTTCAGGAAAAATAACCGTGCTCCAGTTATTTTCTTTCATTCTACGGCCAAGTTTGATGATTTCTGATATGGCTTGTTTATTGTCCTTTCTGTTGATATTGGCTCCGCCACCTAAACGTAAGTTAATAGAGATAGATGGAATCCCTTTTGTGAGTTCGATTTTGGAGATAAATTTTGCACTGTACTTTCTTAAAAACCAAATCAACGATGGGATATCGTACATGCTTTGATGGTTAGCCGCAAATATGATTGGCCGATCGGTTGGGAGATCGTATTCATTCTTGAAACTGATGGAATTAAATAAAAATATCTGGCAATAGGTTAAGAAGAAATTTAAAATATCAACCGACGTTTTGTGCGCTTTATAGCCAAATAATTTATAGCAAATCCATTGAATGGGATGGAAAATGCACAGCATTAAACCAAAGAAAATGTAAAATATTGGAGTAAGTATATAGCCGAAAAATTTGCTCATCTGGTTTTAAAATAAAGCAACAAAGATAATATAAATTATTCTGGTTCCTTGAAGATGTATTTGTCCTCGAACTCAATTTCGAAATCTTTTAAAAATTTAGCGTACTCGCTTAGAAAGCTTTCTTTTTTGTGATGCTCTTTTTGATTGTGGATATATTGAATTACGTTTGGTAAGTCACTTTTTGAATAAGAGAATGCCCCATAACTTTCTTGCCATGAAAATTTCGATTTAGATAAATTTTGATCGTTAATCCATTTTGAACTTTCGGTTTTGACGTTTTGAATTAAGCTCGAAATAGATTGATGTGGACGTATTCCAACCAAAATATGGATATGATCCGGCATGTTATTGATCTGAATCATTTTGTGGTTATTGTTCTGGAAGATTCCGGTGATATATTTTTGCAAATTATCCTCCCATTCTGCCCCAATTAGTGCCGCTCGGTATTTCACCGCAAAAACAAATTGGATGTGTATTTGGGTGTAGGTGTTTGGCATATCATTTTTTAATGAATATAACCAATTTCATGATAGCTTGGGATAATATTTTGTTGTTTATTTTCATGAAACGTTCCTACGGAACGAAAATGTATGGCGCATATTTTCTACCGAGGAGATGTTCCTACGGAACATGTGACATCCGGTTTTGATATATATCATTAAAATCAAGGCATAAATTTTCATTTTTTTAAGCGCCCAAATATCCCGTAGGGATATCTCCTCGATACAAAGAATTCGTGGTTTTTCATGTTCCGTAAGGAACATTTCATGATAGCTTGGGGTAATATTTTGATGTTTATTTTCATGAAACGTTCCTACGGAACGAAAATGTATGGTGCATAATTTCTACCGGGGAGATGTTCCTACGGAACATGTGGTAAAAAGTTGGAATCCATTTTTGATATAATTATAGAACAATAATTTTCATTTTTTAAATTGCCCATGTATCGGGGTTGGTGATCCTCGATAAAATCGATATGTAAATTTCATTTTTTATAAGCGCCCAAATATCCCGTAGGGATATCTCCTCGGTAGAAAAAAAAATATGATTTTTTCATGTTCCGTTAGGAACATTTCATGATAGCTTGTGGTTAATATTTTGATGCTTATCTTCATGAAACGTTCCTACGGAACGAAAATGTATGGTGCATAATTGTTCTACCGAGGAAATGTTCCTACGGAACATGTGGTAAAAAGTTGAATCCATTTTTGATATAATTATCGAACCATAATTTTCATTTTTGAATTGCCATGAATCGGGGTTGGTTATCCTCCATAAAATCGATATGTAAATTTCACTTTTTTCTAAGCGCCCACATATCCCGTAGGGATGTCTCCTCGGTAGAAAAAAAAATGTGATTTTTCATGTTCCGTTAGGAACATTTTATGATAAAATAAACATCAAATCAGGTTTTCCATAATCATCAGCTTCGCTTTTAAAATTGCCGCCACACTCATTGAATCCGTAATTTCATTTTTCATCACCATTTCGAAAGCCTCATCAAACGAGACTTTTTTAACCACTAATTCTTCGGTTTCTTCTGGCATTGCAATGCCTTGAATTAAGCCCGTAGCTACGTAAATGATGCTTAATTCATCGCTCACTGAGTTTGACAAATGCATGCGTTGAATTTCTTTCCAATTGCTTGCGCTCATGCCTGTTTCTTCCAGCAGTTCTCTTCTGGCACTTTCTAATGGATCTTCGCCGAGTGGTCCCCCACCTTCGGGAATTTCCCAGCTATAAGCTTTTAATGGAAAGCGATACTGGCCTACCAGCCAGGTATTGTAATCTTCATCGAGCGGCAAAATGCCAATAGCTAAGTTTTTAAAGTGTACTTCACCGTAAATTCCTTCTCCACCCGATGGATTGATCACTTGATGTTCGGTGACACTAATCCAGTTGTTGTCATACTTTAAGTCACTTTCCAGCGTTTTCCAGGGGTTTTTTTCTTCCATTACGCAAATTACAAATATCCTATCCTAAATAAAATTTATCGTGGTGTTGCTGGGGGAGGTGGTGGATTTTTTTTTGCAATCTTCGTAAATCTATAGTTTAGGCTGAATATGAAATTCTGCGTATTATTCGTAGAAAAACTCTTCAATCTAAAGTTTTCACCTTCGTTATAAATGGTGTTATTTCGATTTCCAAAAATATCGTTTAGTGTAACCCTGAAATTTAATCTGTTGCTAAAAAACATTTTTCTGGCAGAGAAACTCGAAGTTACCGAACCCTTGTTTCTTCCCTGGGCACTTACGTTATTGGCATAATTTAAATTTGATTCGAAAGCAATTTTCTGTGGAAGTTGCATAGAAAAGCCAAAAGTTCCCCTAATGCTTAATCCATCTCTATTCAAGGCCGAATTTAATTTTGAAGTATAATTACTCTGAATCACACTGAAATTCCCATTGGCTGATATTTTATTCGTAGGACGATAATTTCCAATTAGAATCAAAGCCAGAGAATTGTTTGTCCCAACGTTATCGAAAGTGCTTTCCGATCGAGCTGAAGTAGAACCTGGAATTAAGGTAACTGTTCTAAATCTTTCAATTACACCCTGACTAGTGGAATAAGAAATGCGGGGCGTAAAAGACCATTTCTGCCCAAATGCCCCGAAACTAATATCCATTTGGTGTGTGTAGGAGGGCGAAAGGTTCGGATTACAATAAGAAATATTCAACGTATCTACATTATTAACCTGTGGATTCAAGGTGTTTTCTCTTGGTCTGTTGATACGAACGCTGTATGTTGCGCCAAAATTATAACGTTTGCGGAAAAATTTATTAACCGAAAGGTTGGGGAAAATACTTAGATAAGGCTTTACATTATAGTTTTCTCCTGTCGAAAGATCGAAAGCCACGTCTGTTAATTCGGTTCTAACCCCCGTTTTTACGCCCCAACCTGCATTACGATAATTGTATGATGCATATCCAGCCAGAATGTTTTCATTGTATAAAAATTGATTACTCAACCTATCATTGGTTACAAATTGCTGCGTTTGAAAATTGAAATTTTCGACCAATAAGTCGTTGTCATTTTTTCTGTAGTTATAAGCAAGACCTAACTCAACACGATCTCTTTTTTTAAATACCGGTTTATCATAGTCAAGGTTAAAAGTGATGCCATTATTTCCAATATCATTATTGTTTTTTTGCAAGGTTGCTCGCGAAATACCAATGGGTAAATAGGAGGTATTATAGGTTCGAAGATCTGAACTCCCATTGGTATTAAATGTTAACCCAATCGATAGGTTTCCGCCACTCGTATCAGTCTGTAGCTTGTAATCGGCATTAATTACGAAGTTGTTGCTGTTCCCATCGCCTGTATTGGCTTGGTTGCGCAGTCGTTTTTCAATGAGTTGATCACTTAAATAGCGCAGCTCGTTTGCTGAATTGGATGAAGATGTATTGTCGTTATAATTGGTTGATAAGCGAATATTTTGCTTTGGCGTAATGTCCCAATCAAAACCCAACCTAAAATTGGCACCTCTGCTTTTGCTTTTGTTGGCACCGCTTTGATCGTAATAAAATGTTGTATCAGGAAAGAAGTTTTCTCTATAACTATTATTTTCACCCTTGCCCACGTTATAACGATAGGCTGCACTTCCATTAATAGCATAATTTTTTCCACGGTAGGAAGCATTCGTATTGGCATTTCCATTTCCTTGCACACCACCTGCTACGCCGATATTGCCATTAAACCCTACCTTAAACCCTTTTTTCATCACAATATTGATGATTCCTTCCCCGTCGCCACTGTATTTTGCAGGTGGGTTGGTGAGCACTTCGATTTTTTCAATTGCATCTGATGGAAGTACATTCAAAAGATCGGCAATGTTCGATGTCATATAATCAGATGGCTTTCCATCAATAAAAACACGGGTGCTTTTTTTGCCGGCAATAGTTGCATTCCCATCGATATCAACCTGTACCATGGGTACATTTTTTAACACATCTGTCGCAGTGCTGCCTTCTGCTAGCAAAGTGGACCCGACGTTATAGGTTACACCATCGGCACCAAATTCTATTGCAGGTTTCTGTACGGTAATGGTTACTTCCTGCAGTGAATTTTGCTCTGAGCTGAGTTTTAATGATCCTAAGTTTTTATCAAAATCTTTGTCGGTGATGATGATCCCGTTTACCACCAAAGGTGCATAACCAACAAAACTAATTTTAATGCGATAGTTTCCGCTTTTCAGATTTTTGATGCTTAAAAAACCGTCATCATCACTTGTAGAAGTAATCAAAGGTTGTTCTGCATCTCCAAGATATACCGAAATGATAGCTGAGGGAATAGATAAACCACCAACTTCTTCTACCACTTTGCCACTAATCGTTCCTTTTTCGGCGGCAAAAGCCATGACTCCTGAAAATAGAATCAAGAAAGTAAGACAAAATTTAGGGAGACGTTTTTTCAATGTTTGGTTAGCGTTTATAAAAAAGGCGTTTAAAAATATCTTTTTAAACGCCTTTTTCAAAATTAAAATGAGCCTTCATCAGGACGATTGTCTTGCTGATCGTCCTTTTTCTTAGTTTTATTTAAATTGAATGTGGTTTTTCCGAAGCGGTAAGAAAACGTTAGGTTACCCATTGTTCCTTGCATGCGTCGGGCAAAATCGATATACGTAAAGTTATCATCCGTAGTCATGCTCCATCTGCGGGTATTAAAGACGTCTCTAATGTTGAAACTAAGCGAGGCTTTTTTATTAGGGAAATCGTATTTAGCTCCGCCATCAATACCGTACATCGCGTTCCGTTTACCTTGCGCCATCACTTCTGGTGCTCTGTAATCGGCACGAACCTGAATAGATACGTTTTTTGCAACAGTTAAATTTCCAGTGATATTTCCATTCCAGCTAAAACCACTTCTGCTGGCAATGTTAAATCTTTCATCACCTTCAAATTTCTGTTGATATAAATTTACGTTCGTAGTAAAGTTTAACGCTTTAATTAAATCGAAGCGACCAATTAATTCTAAACCACTATTTTGTTGGCGGGTTAAGTTTTGTGGTGTTGTGGTGATAATACCGTTCGCATCGGGCACACTTCTTACCCTTTGAATAACGTCGTTAGTTTGGCGGAAATATAAGCTGGATGTTAAGGTTACCTTTTTGAAATATTTGCTGTAACCCAATTCAAAAGAGTGTACATCTTCCGGATATAAATTTGGATTACCTGCTCTGTAATTTAAAGGATCGGATACATCTAAAAATGGATTGGTATCCCATGGGCGAGGACGATTTACACGGCGTGTATAGCTCAACTGAACGGTTTGCTCACCTTTTAATTTTTGCGTTAAAAATACACTTGGATATAACCTTTTGTAATGGATGTTTCCTTCACTTGCTACTAGGTTATTGCCGTTATATCCTTCCAGATGGGTATCTAAACGGGCATCTTCAGCTCTTAAGCCGATTTGGTAACCAAAATCTTTTATCTGATTTTGATAGTTTAGGTAAAGCGCATGAACCTGATCTTTGCTGTTAAAATCATTAATCAATTTGTTATTACGAATGTAAATTTCAGTATTGGTTAAAATCGAATCTGCATATTGATCGTTATCTCCTAAACGAATTTGGCTGCGGTAACCGGTTTCAATTTTACCTGCTTTACCCACTGGCAAAGTGTAATCAGCCTGGATGTTATAATTTGTGTTATCGCCAGTATTAAAAATGCGTTGTAAACTTGGATTGATGTTTACCGCATTTCCATTTTGGTTGGTAAAAGTTGTGCTGTATGCCTGATCATTATTATTCGTTCCATATGAGTAACCAAAATTGAAAGTTAATTCCTCTTTCGGTTTTTTAAATTTTTGAACGTAATCCAAATTTAAATCATAACTGCTTCCATCACCTTTATTGGTATTGCTTCTATTGCTTAGTAAAACCGGACTCAAATTAGAGCGCAATTGTCTGATGTCAACAAATTCATCGCGGTCATTTTCCCTTGAGTTAAAACCACCCGATAAACTTACAATGCTTTTAGGAGTGATGTAATAATCTAAACCTGCTTTAGCATTATGTCCCTTATCCAACGAAGTGGATGAAGTATTTTGGTTTGCAAAAGCAGTTGAAGTGGTTGGGCTTTTATAAGTAATATCCTGGAAGCCACCACCAATTCTATTGCCGTAACGATAGCTGTAGTTTCCGTAAAGGTTTACTTTACTATTTTGAAAACTTAAATTGGTATTGCCATTGTAGTTGTCGCGGTTACCGGCAGTTAAAGCCACCGAACCGTTAAACCCAAGTTTAGTATTTTTCTTTAGCACAATATTGATGATACCAGATTGGCCTTCCGCATCATATTTAGATGACGGGTTGGTAATTACCTCTACACTTTCGATAGAACTTGCTGGGATAGACTGGAGAATTTGCGCCACGTTACCACCGGCAATAAGTGAAGGTTTGCCATCAATTAAAACCCTAACGCCACTCGATCCACGTAGGCTCACATTTCCGTCCATATCTGTAGAAACGGATGGAACATTTTGTAGTAAATCGCCGGCAGAACCACCTTCGCTAATTACACTTTGATCTACAGCAAAAATCTTTTTATCAATGCCCATTTGCATACCCTGTTTCTGTCCGGTTACCGTAACCTCGCTCAAAATATTTCCTTTTGCGGTATTCATTTTAATATCGCCAAAGTTTAAAGTTCCGGTGGTTGAGGTAATGTTTACGTTATCGCGTACCATGGTTTGGTAGCCAACAAAACTAATTTTGAAAGTAAAGGTTCCTGTAGGTAAATCGGCCATTACAAAAGCGCCATTTGCATCGGTTTGAGCTATTTTAGCATTTTTAGCTGTTGCTTTATCAATTAAAACAGCCGTTGCAAATGGGATGGTTTCTTGTGTTTTGGCATCTTTAAGTACACCGATTATTTTTGCCTTGCCTCCAGTTTGGGCGAAAAGGCTAAAGGATAAACTTAAGAATAGAAGGGTAATTTGTATCGTCCTTGATTTAAAAATTCTCATTAAAATATATTATTTGTTGTGTGTTTTTGTAAAGGGAGACAAAGTAACGGCAACTAAGTTTAATTAAGGAGGCGTAACTATTTTATTACAGCCATTTTATAGTAATATTTTTGTGAGCAATTTTTGTCCACATTTAAGTTGCCAGGCATATTTCTGTTAGTGAAACAGGAAAACAATTGAACAATATTATAAATGGCCAATATCTAAATTGTTACTTTTGTTCGAGATGAAAAAAATATTAATCGTTGATGATTTACATCCCGCTTTTAAAGAGCAGGCGGTGGCATTGGGCTATCAGGTTGATGATGAACCTGAAATTACCAGACAGCAGACGTTAGAAAAAATAAAAGACTACGTCGGTATTGCTGTTCGTACCAAATTCAGGATTGATGCTGAGCTTTTCGCGGCGGCTCCAAACCTGAAATTTGTGGCCCGTGCCGGTGCTGGTTTAGATAATATCGATGATAAAATTGCTTTCGAACGAGGTATCGAGTTAATTAACGCCCCAGAAGGTAATTGCGATGCGGTGGGCGAACATGCCACAGGTTTGCTTTTATCGCTGATGAATAACTTCCGCAGGGCTGATATGGAGATCAGAAACGGGGTTTGGGATCGAGAAGGAAACCGAGGGTACGAATTAAAAGGAAAAAAAGTTGGCATTATTGGTTATGGCTTTATGGGGCAAATTTTCGCTAAAAAACTGGCTGGCTTTGAGGTTGATGTAATGGCTTACGATAAATATAAAACTGGCTTTTCTGATGCGTTCGCCCGTGAAGTAAGTATGGAAGAAATTGTCAAGCACAGCGATGTGCTCAGTTTGCACATTCCACTCACTGCCGAAACCAAACAGATGGTTGATGATGAATATTTTTTCCATTTTAAAAAGCCCATTTTCTTTATCAATACCGCCAGAGGGGAAATTGTAAACACAAAAGCCGTTTTAAATGCCATCTCATCATGTAAAATTTTAGGTGCTGGACTAGATGTATTACAAACTGAAAAATTTCCGGCCCTGGGTGAGCAAGATTGGTATAAAGAACTGGCCAAAAATGAAAAAGTGATTTTGACACCGCATGTTGGCGGCTGGACCTTCGATTCTTATCGCAAGATATCGGAAGTTTTGGCTCAAAAACTGGAGGGACTTTCTTTTTAGACTCTAGAATTATTTTTTTGAGGTACGCATGGCTTTTACTGTTTTAATTCCAGAATCGGACGATAGCTTTGTGTATTCTTCTGTTTCCATTCCATAAATAGCAATTTTGCCTTCGTGGTTGGAGTGAACGCCAAAGCCATATCGTTTTGTTAAAGGTGAAGCACGAAAACAAGGTTGTCCTTTCGAGAAAAAGCTTTTGTTGGCTTCATCTTTTTCTGCTTCGCTGATATCGTTTCTTTCTGCGAAAACTTGAAATAACACATCATCAGATGAGTATTTGTAAGGCTTTTTTGAGATCATTTCAAACTGTAATTCGGCAACCGTTTTATTGTTTCCTTTTGGTTTTGGTATTTCTCCGTGGCTAACCGGACAATCTTCTGCTATCTCAATAAAAGTATCGAAATAGTTAGTGGTGTGAGTTTTGGTCATGGGATGTGATTAAGTCTATTCAATTTCTAATTTTGGGCGGGAAATTTTTTCATTTTGATTCTAAATTAAGAAACAATTGCGATTTCTTCTCGTAGTTTCCACCCTTATTTCCTAAATTGGAATACAATTTCTAACTAAATTATATCATGCCGAAAGATCATTTATACACTACAACCGTAACCTGGACGGGCAATAAGGGTTCTGGAACAATGGATTACCGCTCTTACGATCGCGATTACGTTATTTCTGTCCAAGGAAAAAGCGATATTTCTGGTTCATCAGATTCTGCCTTTCTTGGCGATAAATCTAAATATAACCCCGAAGATTTGTTATTGGCTTCTATTTCCAGTTGCCACATGCTTTGGTATTTGCACCTATGTTCTAAAAACGAAATAGTAGTTATCGATTATAAAGATGAGGCTGTTGGCACAATGGAAGAATCGGCAGATGGAAGTGGTAAGTTTAAGGAAGTAACCCTACATCCAAAGGTATTAATAGCAGATAAGGAACATTTTGAATTGGCAGAGTCGTTGCATGTAGAAGCGAACAAAATGTGTTTTATCGCCAACTCATTAAATTTTCCTGTTAAACACCAGCCTGTTTGTAAAGCGGAGAATAGCTAGTATTTAGTGGAAAGTATAAAGTAGATAGTGAAAAGTTTAAAGTTGGCCGTTTTCACTCTTAAACTGCCAACTTTAAACGGTTAATTATTTTACAACAAAAACGTTATCATTTGGAGTAGCATCTACATAAATACCATTATCCAAAGTAATCGACTTTATTTTACGGTTGGTGTTAATCGTCATAGTGAATTCTTTCTGATTCACTTTCCAAACTGCTGGTGTTTTATGAATGGTTTCTGTTTTACCTTCCGTATCGGTAACCAGAATATCAAATGGAATAGCAAAACCGCCAACATTTTTAATTACAAACGTTACTTTTCCTGATGAAATTTGCGGGTTACTCAGGGCCAAATCGAGGTAGTGATTGGTGAAAAACCAGTTCTGAAAGAACCAGTTTAAATTCTGGCCTGATCCTGTATTCATTGAATTAAAATAATCCCACGGGATGGGATGTTTACCATTCCAAGTGTTCATGTAATGATGAAGTGCTTTTTTAAATAAATCATCGCCCAACATATCTTTCAATGCAAGATAGCTTAACGAAGCCTTACCGTAAGAGTTATTTCCATACCCGGCACCAGAAACCTGGTCAGACATCGAAATTACGGGTTGATCTTCTTCTGCAGATTTATCGTTAATATAGCTGTTAACCCTAAATTTTTTGTAAAAATCATCAGCAGCTTTTTTGCCATGTTCGGCAATGCCGATTAAATATTCGAAAGTAGTTGCCCAGCCTTCATCCATATAAGCATAACGGGTTTCATTTATGCCCATGAAAAAAGGAAAATAGGTATGCGCCACCTCATGATCCTGAACCAGTTGAGCGAAAACCGGATCGCCGAAGTTAGAATCATTAACCATCATCGGATATTCCATATCTGCAAAGCCTTGAAAAGCAATGCTTTTAGCGTAAGGATAAGGGATGCCAGGCCAGTTATTCGAAAACCATGCCAGTGCATTAATGTTGTATTTTACCGAATTTAAAAAATCTTTTCCTGTTGTTGGGTTATAGGCTGCCTGTGCACTTGCCCTGCGGCCGCTTTTTGAATCTACCACAACACTTCCACCATCCCAAACGTAGTGATTGCTCATGGCAAAAGTTACATCAGGAATATGATTGGCCTTAAATTTCCAGGTATTCCAATCTTTTTGAACCGTTACTTTACCATTTTTCAATTCATCAGCAGTGGCAATATTAATTACTCCATCTGTATCGTATGATTTTTTCAATCGAGCGGAAATTTCCGGCTGCAATACTTCATCAGGATTTAAAAAATCGCCGGTAGCATAAACTACATAGTTTTTTGGTGCCGTTACTGAAAAAACATAATCGTTAAAATCATTGTAAAATTCCGCTCTATCTGTATGTGGAATCCTGTCCCAACCATTGTAATCATCATAAACAGAAATACGGGGATAGCTGTAAGCCACAAAGAACGAGTTTGGATCAATCTGTCCTTCGCGACCGCTTTCTTTTGATAAAGGATAATCCCATCCTATTTTAACAGATACTTTTGACTTTGGGTTTAATGGCTTTTTCAAACGCACATTGCCAACTGTTCCCCAGTTTTTTGAATCTACTTTATACGTTTCTCCATCAACAGAAAACGAAGAAATGTTTAGGCCTGTAGTTAAAAAATCTTCGCTTACAGCACCTCCACGTGGAGAAGTTGGCTTGTGTAAATTGTTCACAAAACGAATAGCCAAGGTTTTTAGCGTATCGTTGCTGTTATTGCTGTACAAAATTTCTTCTTGTCCGCTAACCATTTTCGTAGCGGCATCTACTTTAATATCCATGGTGTATTTGCCATGATTTTGCCAATAGTTGGCGCCAGGATTACCGTTCATAGAGCGGGTTCCTCTATCGTAAGCTGCCTTTATATTTCGTGGCATATATAGCTCTTGCGCCGAAAGCGTATAACTTCCTAGTCCGACAAGGAGGAGTAAAGAAAATAACTTTTTCATTTTTAAATAATTTCGACTAAAATATCATAATTGAATGAATTTTAAATGAGTATCGGTTTGAATGTTACTTTTTAATTTTAAGCGAAAGAAGATTGGTTTAGGGAGTGAAGGTTTATTAATGTGGTGATTAGTGGCAACTCGATGTTAAAATCTAAAAATCCTGATCTTTTATTTGCTTTTGTAATTTCCACAATTTATCTTCGTTATAATTGAAGCAAGACTATGTAGCAAACCAACTATGTAGTCTTGTTTGTTTTTTATAGCGTTTGAATAAAATTAATAGAGCAATGACAGAGGTAACGTATTACACACAAGAGGGGTTAGATAAACTGAAAGAAGAAGTTCATTATTTAACTACCACCGGCCGTCAGCTAATATCTAAAGCAATTGCTGAGGCGAGAGATAAGGGTGATTTATCGGAAAATGCAGAGTATGACGCTGCTAAAGAAGCACAAGGTTTGCATGAGGCCAAAATCTCAAAATTAAAAAATACATTGGCAAATGCCCGCCTGATTGATGAATCGAAATTGGATTTATCGAAGGTATTGGCATTATCAATTGTAAAAATTAAAAATGTTAAAAACGGTGCCACCATGACTTATCAGTTGGTAGCCGAAACGGAGGCCGATTTAAAAACAGGAAAAATTTCTGTAAAATCGCCTATTGCACAAGGCTTGTTAGGTAAATCTGTTGGCGAATTTGCCGAAATTGAAGTGCCTGCAGGTAAAATGCAATTCGAAGTTTTAGAAATCTCTAGATAAAAGAAGTTGGGAGTTATGGGTTACAGGTTGTAAGCCCAAACCTGTAACTCATAACTGATAACCCACAACTGACTTATGACTATCTTTTCAAAAATTGTTGCAGGAGAAATACCAGCGCATGTTGTTGCAGAAACTGTTGAGTATTTAGCCTTTTTAGATGTTCAGCCCTTAACCGCTGGCCACGTTTTAGTTATTCCTAAAATCGAAGTAGATTATATTTTCGATATGGATGAAGATTTATATGTTGGCCTTTGGATGTTTGCCAAAATTGTGGCAAAAGGAGTGAAGACCGCCTTTCCTTGCAAAAAAGTTGGCGTTTCGGTTATTGGATTAGAGGTTCCGCATGCTCATATTCACTTAATACCGATGAATAGTGTAGCCGATATGAACTTTGCCAAGGAGAAGCTAAAGCCAACCCAGGAAGAGCTGGCCGAAGCAGCTGAGAAAATTAAGCAGGCTTTGTTAGAGGAATAAATTCGCTAAAACAAAACATCGCGTATCGTTTCGTCTTTGTCGAACACACTTTTAGCGAAAGGACAAAGTGGAAGTATTTTAATTTTATTTTCGCGGGCATTTTGAACTACAGCCATTAACAGCTGTTTGCCAATCCCTTTGCCCGAAAACTCTGGATTAACTTCTGTATGATCGATAATAATTTTCGTTTCGCCAGCCCAAACATAACTCATTTTGCCTGCCTGAACATTATTTTCTATAGCTTCGAAATAGCCGTTTTTTTCGTTGTTTACTTGATTAATCTCCATATTATTTCTTCTGATAAGGGTTTTGATTTGGCAAAGGAACAAAGTCGGTTTCGCCTGGTACGGGTTTAAATTTTCGTTCTAACCAATCTTGTTTCGCTTGCTCAATCAATTCTCTCTCCGATGCTACAAAATTCCAATAAATAAATCTTTCTTCAGGAAAAGGTTCTCCTCCAAAAATATAGACAGTTGTATTTTCGAGCATGGTAAATTCACACAGCTTGGCATCGTTCGCAATTAAAATTAATCGCGGTTCGAAAAGATGTCCTTCACTTTCAATTCCACCCTCTAAAATATACAATGCACTTTCGCCAAAAAGATCGTTTCCAATACTGAGCTTTTGCCTAGTTGTGCTTTTAATTTCGATAAAGTAAAGTGGGCAATAAACCGGAACCGGAGATTTTTTTCCAAAAGCCTCGCCTGCAATAAGTTTAATATTAACGCCATCTTGCTCCCAACTCGGAATATTTGTTTCTTCTACATGGAAAAACTCGGGATCCATTTGTTCCAAAGCTTTAGGCAGCGCTACCCAAATTTGCAGACCATGAAGCATTTTATCGGTTTGTCGCAGATGTTTCGGAGTTCTTTCTGAGTGAGCAATTCCGCTACCGGCTGTCATCCAGTTTACTTGCCCTGGTTTAATAATAATATCCGTTCCTAAGCTATCGCGATGTTCTATTTCTCCTTCGAACAAAAAGGTAAGTGTAGATAAACCGATGTGTGGATGAGGCGGAACGTCCAGGTTTTCATGGTCGCTCATTGCTGCTGGCCCCATATGGTCGATAAACGCAAATGGACCAACCATTCGTTTTTCCCGGAAAGGAAGTAGTCTGCCTACCATAAAGTTGCCGATATTCGCCGGTCTTTCTTCGATAATAAGGGATATGTTTGACATGGGAGTTCCTTTGTTTATGGTGTGAATTTAAGAAAATTTTATTTGTCGAGACAAAATCTCATTGTCCTTTTCGACCGCAGTGGAGAAATCTTTGGATTTGGTTTTATTTAAACGTGAATAAATCGCTAAGCTATTTTGCGCTCGTTAGCAACGAGCGCAGGCATAAAATTTTATTTGTCGAGAACCAGATCTCATCGTCCTTTCGACCGCAGTGGAAAAACCTACGGATTTGGTTTTTACTAAGTGCGATTGTAATCGCTAAGCTCTTTTGCGCTCGTTAGAAACGAGCGCAGGCATTGAACGCTAACGAGCAAGCTCAGGCAAAATCATGGTTTAAAAAAAACACCTCATTGCTGAGGTGTTTTCCATTATATATTCAGAAAGAAAAATTACACTAATTCTGCTAATGCTTCTTTGCTGAAACCTTTCAGCTCATCCATTTGGTTGTTTTTGATTTTTTCAACCCAGTTTGGATCAGCCAATAACGGGCGGCCAACAGCTACCAAATCGAAGTCTCCACAATCCATTCTACGCACCAATTCATCCAATGAGCTTGGCTCTGAGCTTTGACCAGCGAAAGCACCAAAGAAATCGCCACTTAAACCAACAGAACCCACCGAGATGGTTGTTTTTCCCGTTAATTTTTTTGCCCAGCCTGCAAAGTTCAAATCAGAACCTTCAAATTCAGTTTCCCAGAAACGGCGTTGTGAGCAGTGGAAAATATCAATTCCCGCATCAGCCATTGGCGTTAACCATTGTTCCATTTCTGATTCATTCTTGGCTAATTTAAAATCATATGCTGAAGGTTTAAATTGTGACAAGCGAATAATTAAGGCGAAATCTTCACCTACACGTTTACGTACTTCTTTAATTACTTCAACAGCGAACCGTGTGCGTTCAGCTAAAGTTTTTCCACCATAAATGTCGGTGCGGTTATTGGTTGCATCCCAAAAAAACTGATCAATTAAGTATTGGTGAGCACCATGAATTTCTACGGTATCAAAACCTAATGCTTTGGCATCTGCGGCAGCTTGACCATAAGCCGCAATTGTATCAGCAATGGCAGCGTCAGTCATCGGTACACCGTTTTCAAAACCAGGACTGTTTAAACTTGATGGCCCTTCAAAAGGAGCACTTGGCAACCAGCCCGAAGCATGGTTTGCATGGACGCCCTGGTGCCAGATTTGTGGCCCCATTTGTCCGCCAGCGGTATGAACTTCGTTAATCACTTTTTCCCATCCCGCTAAAGCTTTTTCGCCATAAAAGTGAGGAATGTTAGGATCGGCAGAGGATGATGGACGGTTAATCACTGTTCCTTCTGAAAGAATTAAACCAACCTGGCCGGCAGCTCTTTTTGCATAGTATTCGGCAACGGCATCAGTCGGAATTCCATTCGGAGAAAACGACCTCGTCATTGGTGCCATTACAATTCTATTTTTTATGTTTAATGATTTTAAGCTAAATGGCTTAAATAAACTATCTGTGTTCATATGATTAATTTTTATAATTCTGTATTGATGATTTTGCTTAATTTTTCAATGCCTTCATGGTTACGTTTGTAGTAGGTCCACTGGCCAACCCTTGTGGCGCAAACTAAGTCTGCCCGCTGTAGAATAGACAGGTATTCGGAAATGGTACTTTGTGATAAACCGGCTTTATTTTGAATTTGTCCTACACACACGCCAACGTTTTCAAAATCGGCATTTGGTTGCTCTGGAAAGTATTCGGCAGGACTTTTTAGCCAGTTTAGAATTTGTAAACGGGTTTTGTTTGATAAAGCTTTGAAAATTTCTACCTGATCCATGATGCAAATGTATATCGACTTTTCCCGATATGCCAATTAAAACATTGAAGTTTACAATAGTGTGTATAATAACCAAATAAGCGTTAATAAAACGTTTAAGTTAGCTAGGAGTTGTTCAATTTTATTTAGGATTTAAGCCAAACAATTTCTTACATTCGTTTAATCATTCTAACCAAATGCCTGCTTATAAATCATTAACTGATCACGAACTTTTCATCCTCATGCAGGATGGAAATAAATTTGCCTTTGAGGAAATTTACGAACGCTTTAATGGTTTGTTGTATATCTATGCCTGTAAAATGGTGTCAGACAGGGAAGATGCCCGTGATATTGTTCAGGAAATTTTCGTTTACCTGTGGAGCAATCCAAATATTCAAATCAAATCTCAACTCTCTAACTATTTGTACACCGCAGTACGTTATAAAGTTTTCGATTGGTTGGATAAAAATAAATCGCGTTCGAATTATTTACAATCGCTGGAAGATTTTTCTTTAAAGGGCGATTATGTAACCGACGATTATATTCGTGAAAAGGAATTTGCCTCTTTAATAGAAAAGGAGGTTTCATTGCTGCCTCCAAAAATGCGTCAGATATTTGAAATGAGTCGCCAACAGCATTTGAGTCAAAAGCAAATAGCAGAAATTCTTCATTTATCAGATAAAACCGTTAAAAAGCAAATGAGCAATGCGCTCAAAGTTTTACACTTGAAATTAACTTCATTTTTGTTATTGGCAACCATCTTATTGATCAAATAAATTTTTGGAAAGCAAATTTCTGCTTATCGGTTTCTTCAGTCCCGCTTTTGCTTTAATCTTTTTGTTAAAGTTGGTAATCATTAACATGATTGCAACAAAAAGTATTATCGCAACAATCGCGTTTAGGAAACCTGAGTTTGTGCACATCACCTCATTTCTAAACCTGACATGGCGGATACCGGCCTTGTGGCTAAGGCCTGAAGGCGTATGAGCATGTGGCAGGAACATACGCGAAAATGAAATGCAGGACTTGCTTTTCTAAACATTTTTAAAAAAAATAAAAATATTTTCATTTTCATCTACTACCTAGGGTTTCCTCAACCTACATGTATTTAATTAGCCAAATATATTGAAGTGATGAGTAAAGAGGAAGTTGAAAAACTTTTAAAAAAATATAGCGCCGGCCTTTGTACTGAAGAAGAAAAAGCTTTGGTAGAATCGTGGCACTTAAATGAGCTATCGGGTAAACACGCTGATGTAAGCCATTCAGAATTGGCAGATGCCCGCAACCAAATGTGGGCTGCCATTCAAGAGGAAACCCAAATTAAAACCGGGCACGGTAGAAAGCTTTGGCTAAAGCTTGCTGCTGCTGCAGTAGTGCTTTTCTTTATTGGTGTAGTTGTTAATCGGGAGGTTCAAAAAAATACGGAAACCAAGCAAGCCTTAAACAAAACGGAACAGAAAATTATTAAGCCAGGAGGAAATAAAGCAACGCTAACGCTAGCCGATGGATCGAAAATTTCACTCACCGACGCTTCAAACGGTGTAATTGCAAGCCAGGCCGGAATAAATATTATCAAAACTAAAAATGGCGAATTAATTTACACAGTTGCTTCGACTTCAAGCGCAAAAAAAGATTTATATAACACCATTGAGACCCCTCGTGGTGGGCAGTATCAAATTAATCTTCCTGATGGTACAAAAGTGTGGTTAAACGCAGAATCATCGTTAAGATATCCTACGGTTTTTGATCAGACAAAAAGATTGGTTGAATTAAAAGGCGAGGCTTATTTTGAAGTGGCCAAACGTTTGGATAACAACAGCAAAAGAATTCCCTTTACAGTTAAAACGGAGTTAGCTTCTGGAAGAAACCAGGAAGTAGAGGTGTTGGGAACGCATTTTAATATCAACGCTTATAACAATGAACCAGGCAATAAAACAACTTTGTTGGAAGGTAGCGTGAAAGTCAAAAATATTCAATCCACTAGATCAGCATTACTTAAGCCAGGACAGCAGTCGCTTATCAGCCTTTCATCGCCATCAATAATGGTTTCGGCAGTTGATGCCGAGGAAGCGATAGCCTGGAAAGATGGTTTCTTTAGCTTTAATGAAGAGAATATAGAAACGATTATGAATAAAATTGCCCGTTGGTACAATGTAGAGATTGACTATCGAGTTAAAAAAATCAACAAGACTTTCGGCGGACGGATTTCTCGTTTCAACAGCGTAAATGAAGTGTTGGATATGCTTCAAACAACTGATGCGGTACATTTTAAAATTGACGGAAGGAGGATTTTAGTTATGCCATAACCTATACGCTTTTCATCATCTTTGATGGTTTTTAGAGTACGGCTTAACTAAAAAACTGGAAGCGCGGCAACGCTCCCAGCTATAATAAAGGCCTTATTCTAATCGTAAAATTGTGAGATACAACTATTCTAAACCTAATAACCAAATATATGAATTTTTATACTGAATGGCTGCCCCAACCTAAAGGGCGCCTGTTTAAATTTCTGCTGATTATGAAATTGACTTTTGTCGTACTAATCACTTCCTTTTTACAGCTCAGTTACGGAGCTGCCAATGCACAAAACGTAACCCTATCAGAAAAAAATACCTCGCTCTTGAATGTTTTTCGTAAGCTTAATAAAAGCGTAGGTTATAACTTTCTCTATGATCTCGATGTGTTGAAAGAAGCAAAACCGGTAACCATCGAAATTAAAAATACCGATATTAAAGAAGCTTTAAGACGCATTTTTAGCGAGCAACCGTTGGGTTACACAATAAAAAATAATACCATTATTATTCACCGTAAGCCTATTGAAGGCATGCCGTTAATTATTCGATCTTTTGTTGATATACGAGGAAAGGTAGTGGATGAAAACGGCCAGCCTATGGCAGGAGCCAGCGTAAAGGTAAAGGGTTCTAACCTTGGTGCAGTAACGGATGTAACTGGTGCATTTTCGTTAAAAGATGTAACTGAAGGTGCGATTTTAGTAGTGTCTTACATCGGTTATGAAAACAAGGAAGTTACGGCCTCAAATGGATTAACGATAACGCTTACCCCACAAGCAGGTTTACTGGCCGATGCTGTTGTTATCGGCTACGGAACGCAAAAGAAAAGCGTAGTAACGGGTGCCATTGCTTCAGTAAAAGCTACTGATTTGAAAGATATGCCTGTGGTGCGTATTGAACAATCTTTGCAAGGTAGAGCTTCGGGCGTAACGGTTACTACGAGCTCTGGTCAGCCTGGAGATGGCGGCGTAGTTAGAATTCGTGGTATTGCGAATATTAATAACGCTAATCCTTTATATGTAGTTGATGGAGTAGTGATTAACGGTGGGATCGAATTTTTAAATCAATCGGATATAGAATCGATTGAGGTTTTAAAAGACGCCGCTTCGGCAGCTATTTATGGTACCCGTGCAGCAAATGGCGTTATCATTGTATCTACAAAAAAAGGCTCAAATACTGGTCGTATTCGTGTAGAATACAATAATTACATTGGTACGCAAGCTCCTTCTACCAAGTTAAATTTATTAAATGCCACGCAATACGCCACCATTTATAATGAATCGCAATTGGCAGATGGTGTTACAGGAGTTCGTTTCCCAAATCCGGCGCAGTATGGTGAAGGAACGGATTGGCAGGAAGCTGTTTTTAACAACAAAGCGATGATTCAAAACCACGATTTAAACATGAGCGGGGGTAATGATAAATCAGTTTATTACGGCTCTTTCAGTTATTTCGATCAGGATGGTATCGTGGCCACGCAAAATTCGAAGTTTAAAAGATTTACAGCCAGATTTAATTTCGAGCATAAAATCACCAAGAATATCAAATTTGGAAACTCAATCGGTTATACCCGAATCAATTCAATTGGTGTAAGTACCAATACCGAGTATGGTTCGCCATTAAGCCGTGCCATCAATATGGATCCAATTACACCAATTGTGGAGACTGATCCTGCAAAATATGGTTTACCAAAGTATCTAAATAATCCGGTGGTTAGAAATGATGCAGGTTTTCCTTATGGGATATCTGACTATGCACAATCGGAAATATTGAATCCGGTAGCCGCTTTGCAGGTTGCTCAAGGTAACTCTTGGAGCGATAAAGTAGTTGGAAATGCATTTGTTGAAGTTGAATTTTTAAAAGGGTTGAAGCTGAGAAGTACAGGTGGTGTGGATTTAGCTTTCTGGGGTGGACAATCATTCCGTCCGATTTATTACCTCAATTCAATCAATCAATCTACTTTAACCGCTTACACCAGAGATAGTAACCGCGGTTTATTTTGGTCATTAGAGAATACTTTGAGTTATGATAAAACTATTGGAAAGCATGTAATTACCGCCTTAGTGGGTTACTCGGCGCAGAAAAACAAAGGCGAAACAAATGGTGGTATTAAAGAGGGTATTCCGGTTGATAACATTCGGGATGCTTCATTGCAATTTCCGGTAGCCAGAACCAATTCGGATTTTTATGGTGGAGAATATCAAAACACCTTAAACTCTATTTTTGGAAGGCTTATTTACAATTATGATGAGAAATATTTGTTCACGGGTATCATTCGTAGAGATGGATCATCACGCTTCGGTCCAAACAATAAATACGGTTATTTTCCTTCAGGATCTGCTGGTTGGGTAGCTTCGAGAGAAGATTTCTGGCCAAAAAACAACATCGTAACCTTTTTAAAATTCCGTGGTTCTTACGGTGTTAACGGTAATGATAACATTCCTGATTTTAGCTACTTAGCAACCGTAAGCGGAGGAAGAAATTACTCATTAGGAACAGCATCTGGACAGACGTTGACCAATGGAGTAAGTCCGAATGCACTTTCAAATCCTGATTTAAAGTGGGAAGAGACCTCATCTTTCGATCTAGGTTTCGATGCGACTTTGTTTGAAGGCATTACTTTATCAACCAGTTATTTCAATAAGAAAACTTATGGCATGTTGTTGCAGCAAGTGGTTCCATCTTATGTGGGCAACTCTGGTCCGTAT
Organism: Pedobacter sp. AC163; assembly: GCF_979258665.1. Lineage (NCBI taxonomy): Bacteria > Pseudomonadati > Bacteroidota > Sphingobacteriia > Sphingobacteriales > Sphingobacteriaceae > Pedobacter > Pedobacter sp. AC163. The sequence continues at coordinate 3,643,641 of NZ_OZ409872.1, forward strand.
GCTAATACAGCGGATTTATACAACCGCGGTTTCGAGATCGAATTGGGTTGGAACAAAAGAGTTGGCGAAGTAAGTTTTCGTATAGCAGGTAACGCAGCGTTCATCAAAAATGAAGTAACGCTGTTAGGAGCCGATAAAGATTACATACCAAGCAGGCAAACGATTACGCCGCAAAGTTTAGAAATTACCCGTGTTGCGGTTGGCCAATCTGTCGATTCATTTTTCGGTTACCAAACTGCTGGCTTATTTCAAAACCAGGCAGAAATTAACAATTACAAAAATGGTGCTGGTGCATTAATTCAGCCAAATGCAAAACCTGGCGATATTAAATTTTTGGATTTAAATGGCGACGGTGTAATTAGTGATGCGGATAGAACTTTCTTAGGAAGATCTAACCCCAACTTTACTTATGGCTTAACATTTTCAGCTAAATACAAAGGCTTTGATGTTTCCATTTTTGGCCAGGGTGTTTCTGGAAACATGATATTTAATGGACTAAGAAGGTTCGATTTAAGTCCATCAAACTACACCACTAATATTTTAAACCGTTGGACAGGTGAGGGAACAAGCAATACGGTTCCTCGGGCTACATTGGCCGATGATAATAAAAATTATAGCCGTGTTTCTAATTTGTTTTTAGAGAGTGGTGCTTATTTCAGATTGAAAAACGTTCAGCTTGGATATACTTTGCCAAAAACACTTGTGAATAAGGTGGGCTTAGATAACCTTAAATTTTATGTAATGGCAAATAACCTATTTACGCTAACTAAATACAATGGTTACGATCCGGAAATTGGTGGGGGTAGTTTAGGTGTCGATCGCGGTTTCTACCCACAGGCAAGATCGTTCTTTGTAGGTGTAAATGTTGGATTTTAATAATATAGAGATGAAAACTAAACATATAAAATATTCGATAGCCATTTTGGCCATCATGCAGTTACTGGTTTCCTGCAAAAAAGACTTTCTGGAGTTAACGCCGAAAGGAACTGCGACTGAAGAAAACTTTTATCGCAATGAAACCGAAGTTTATCAGGGCTTAGTTGCCGTTTACGATGTGATGCAGTGGGGCACAAGTGGTGGTTACACCATGAAGCAGCCCTTATTAAGTGCTGCATCTGATGATTGCTGGGCAGGTGGAGGTAATGCTTCCGATCAGCCAGGCTGGGTAGCATACGATAACTTCAATATGGATTCGAGGTTGGGGCCGCAGGTTGGTTTATGGTCTAAAAATTTCACTGGAATAAACAGGGCGAATATTATTTTAGATAAAATTGAGAAAGCCACAAATTTAAGTGCTGGTTTTAAATCTAGAATAACAGCAGAAGCTAAATTTTTACGGGCATACTTCTATTTTGATTTAGTTCGGTTTTTTGGTAATGTTCCGTTAATTACCAAACAAATACCAACGGCCGATCTTTACACACAAACACAATCGGCGCCTACAGCAATTTATGCACAAGTAGAGAAAGATTTGAGAGAAGCCTTTCCTAGTTTGCCACCAACGGTAGCCGCTAATGAAAAAGGTAGAATTTCTAGAGGAACGGCAAAAGCACTATTAGGCAAGGTGTTACTTTTTCAAAATGACAATAGCAAATTGGCAGAAGCCGCAACGCTATTTAATGATGTGAATAAAACCGGAAATGAATATGGTTATGCCTTGCTTCCAAATTATGCTGATATTTTCAGACCTGATAATAAATTTAATTCAGAAGTAATTTTAGAAATTCCTCACTCTACCTTATCTGCCTGGGGCGATTGGGGTTGGGTAAATGGTGGCGAAGGAAATGTTGCACCCCAATTTATTGGCATGGATAGCTATAATGGCGATACTTACTCTGCAGGATGGGGCTTTTGCCCTGTAACGCTCGATTTAGTAAATGCCATGAAAGCTGATCCACGTTTTGCAACTTCTATTATAGACGGTACTGCGCTAAAAGCTGCTGGTGCTACTTATACCGCTCGTTATCAGAATACCAATTATTTTATTAAAAAATATGCGCCATTAAAGGCATATCGTTCAAATAGCGGGGTTGCCGAACTAAACTGGCCAATAGATGAAATTGAAATGCGTTTAGCAGATACGTACTTAATGGAAGCAGAAGCTTTAGTAAGATCAGGAGGCAATGCAACGAGAGCTTTGGAATTATTAACTGCCGTTCGGGCCAGGGTAGGTTTAACCCCGGTACCTGCAACACTTGATAATATTTACAATGAGCGCAGACTTGAGTTGGCTTTTGAAGGACATCGTTTTTTCGATTTGGTACGTACAAACAGAGCTGTTGCCGTATTGGGTCCATTGGGTTTCAAAGCGGGCAAAAGCGAATTACTGCCAGTTCCTCAACAAGAAATCGACTTGACAAAAGGCGTAATTAAACAAAATCCAGGCTATAATTAATTAGGTATATCATGAAATTAAATTATATCATTAAACAAACAGCTGGGTTTTTAAGCCTGCTGTTTGTGCTAAGCTTTAGCGCTTGCAAAAAAGAAAATAACGATAAAGAGCTGGATGCTGCACCAACGGCAGATCAAGTGAAATTTACGGTTACGCCAACCACAACAAATGCCAATGTGGTTACATTAGTCAATCAATCTCCTGGTTTTAAGGCCCTGTGGGATCTTGGCAATGGCGCTACAGCTGATGGAAATACGGTGACTGCTTCTTATCCGCTCGCCGGAACTTACACCGTAAAATTAACAATTGCAACTGCAGGAGGTTCTGTTTCGAGTACCAAAACGGTAGTGATTGCAGCAACAAATCCTGCTATGCTTACTGATCCAGCCTTTACCACATTATCTGGTGGCTTATCCAATGCTGCAGGTTTCACCTGGGTTATTGATCAAAAATCTGCAGGTCATTTAGGTGTTGGTCCAATTACTTCGCAAGCACCCGATTGGTATCAGGCTGCGGCAGATGAAAAAAACGGACAGGGTTTTTACGACGACGAGATGACCTTTAACATGAATGCCTTAAAATATACCTACGATAATAAAGGAACAACCTTTGCCAATGCTGCAAATGCGCCTGGAATTGGTGGCCCGGCTGGATCAAATGATCCAACGGTAAACTATACGCCGGCAACTAACTTAACCTGGTTGGTAACAGAAACCAATGGAGTAAAATACTTAACTATTTCTGGCGGAGGTTTTATCAGTTATTATTTGGGCGTATCTCAATATCAAATTTTATCGTTAAACGAGAATGAAATGTGGCTGCGTTGTTTAGATAAAGCAAATGCTGGAAATGCCTGGTATTTGAAACTCGTTAAAAAAGGTTATGTGCGGCCTATAATTCAAAAACCATTGCAAGCGGCCAATTTAAGTGATGATTTCCAAACTACGGCAAATTTTACCTGGACTGCAGAGAATGTAGATTTTGTTAGGCCTTATGATAATCCTGCCAAGTTCCCAGTAAATACATCTGCAAAAGTGGGTTATTATGAGAAAAAAGCCGGAGGCGATGGTCAGTATGGGAATTTAAACGTAACCCTGCCATATCGATTTAACTTAGCCACTACAAATAAGGTGAGGTTAAAAGTTTTCTTCCCTGGCGGAAATGATTTTACTAAAACACCAGCAACCGTTTCAGTAAAACTACAAAACTCTTTGCTGGGTGGCAATGCCTGGCAAACTCAAACCGAAATTGTGAAAACATTAACGGCTGTTCAATATAATACATGGACGCAACTAGAGTTCGATTTTTCAGGTATCAGCGGGCAAACGCTCTACGATAAAATTGTGGTTCAGCTTGGTGGAGAAGGGCATCCAAACCCAGGGCTCTTTTACATAGATGACTTCGAATTCAAATAAAATTGTGCTAGATCAGTTGGATTTTAAGGCCAGCTGATCTTTATATATCGATATGATGATCAAGACAAGAAAATATTTCACGAAACAGATTTTTGCTGCATTTGCTTTTGCTGTAATTGGGTTAAGTTCATGTTCTAAAGGCACTGATGATAATGGTTTGGTATATGTTCCGCCAACACCTGCGGGGCCGCCGGTAGATAAAGGATGGACGTTTGAAACCTCACCAACCTGGGCCGATGAATTTACGAATACCGGAGCACCGTTGACAAGCAATTGGGATTACGATACCGGTGGAAGTGGCTGGGGCAACAACGAACTCCAGTTTTATACCAACACTACCAATAATGCCAATGTGGCGGGCGGGCTTCTAACCATCACAGCGAAGAAAGAAAGTATGGGTGGAAGAGATTATTCATCAGCTAGAATGGTAACCAGAAATAAGCTGGATGCTTTATATGGGCGTTTCGAAATAAAAGCGAAGCTGCCTTTTGGAAAAGGAACATGGCCAGCCATCTGGATGTTACCCACCGACCGTTTCTACGGAGATTGGCCAAAATCGGGAGAAATTGATATTATGGAGCATGTAGGTTACGACCAGGATATGGTTCATTTTACTACGCATACCGAAGCTTATTATTTTAAAATTAACACCCAAAAATCGAGTACTAAGAAAATTGATGACGTGAGCACTGCCTTTCATTTATACCGTGTTGATTGGACGCCCTATGCCATTCGAGGCTACTTCGATGATGTTAAAGTTTTCGAGTTTGCCAATGAGGGAACGGGATACAAAACCTGGCCTTTCGATAAAAAATTCCATTTGCTTTTAAACATTGCTGTTGGTGGCGATTGGGGAGGAGCTCAAGGTGTAGATGCTTCCATCTGGCCACAAAAAATGGAAGTAGATTATGTTCGTTATTATAAAATGATTGATAAGTAATTTGCAGGTTAGTTTAATTGTTGAAGTCGTTCCATTCGGGACGGCTTTTTTTTTGTTTAGTCGGCAATGGGAATGTGTTTTAGCATTTTTCATGCTATAAAATGCCGAAATAAATTCAGCGGAACGAGTAAAAAAAATCCTGTTAAAAAAGAACGGGGATAAATCATACCGACCTATCCCCGTCATCTAAATTAACGCTCTCAAATATATAAACAGCTAAAAAGCCGATTTATTATATTGAGCAGAAAATATTTTTATTTTTTTGCTGCGGGCTTCTTTGCTGCCGCCTTAGGTTTCTTTTCAGTAGCTACTATTTCTTCCTCAACCACAACTTTTTTCTTAGCTGGCGCTTTGGTTTTTTTTACTTCTGCAACTGTTTCTTCTGCAACCTCTTTTTTCTTAGCTGGTGCTTTAACCTTCTTTGGTGCTGCAACAATTTCTTCATCAGTAACTTCTGTTTTCTTTTTTACAGGTGCTTTAGCTTTTTTTGGTTCAGCAATAGCTTCTTCGGCTGTCACGTCTTTTTTCTTAGCTGGTGCTTTACGCTCAACGGCAGGAGCCTCAACTTTCATTTCTTCTTTGGCTTCTGCAGCTTTAGGAGCATCTACATTTTGTAAGTAGTTAACTAAAATCTGTCTTAAATAAACCTCTGGCTTTGGCATATTAATGATGTGGCCAGGTTCTTTATCTTGAGATTGTTTAATGTAAGCCGATTTAATTTTGCCCCAATCCTTCGAATAAAGTCTGATAAACATCTCTACAAATTGCTCGTCTGTATATTTTTTAGGCAACCTACCCAGCACTGCCTGAATTTTTTCTTCTTTTTTATGTAATACCGCCATCGCTTTTATTTTGGGCAAAGATAACCGATATTACAGATAATCATGTAAATAGGGAATTTAAACTTTTATAAGTCCGAAAAGAGGAGAGTTTTATTGGGGTGGAGAGTATGAAACTTATCCTGTTCATTTAAGCTTCAACTTCTTCTAAAATACCATCAGTCTTTCTGCTGGCCACTAATCTTTCGCGGTGTTGCATTCCCCAATTTCTAAGTTCGTCAATCACTTTATCTAAAGATCCACTGTATGCAGTGAGTTCGTAAGTAACAGTCACAGGAGTGGTAGCGAACACTTTACGCAGTACAAATTCGTTCAGTTCCAATTCCTTCAATTCTTTCGATAAAATTTTAGGGGTAATATCACCTAACGACTTTTGAATTTCATTAAAACGTTTCGGGCCATCCTGAAGAGTTAATATCAATGGCAACTTCCATTTTCCATTTAAAACATAAAGGGCATCTCGTACTGCATTTAAACTGGTATTACAAGTTTCCCGGGTGTGAATTTCTCTGTTAAAAGCCATGGTATAAAGTTAATAACTTTCACAAAGGATGCTGCTATCCTTTGGGAAAGTAATACCCTTTTGATATCGGTGTAGATTTTCACTTTTTTAGCGCTATATTAAAATCATTTGGTACAATTCTTTTAGCTTACTTTTTCTTCCAGCCATTTTGCATTTTTTTATAAGCTTTCTTGCTAATCTTCGATTTCTTTTTTGAGCGGGATTTGCCCTTCTTTTTACGGGCATTGATGTTATTAACCAACGAATTTTTTACGCCAAGCTTATTCTTCTTCTGACCTTTTTTCTTTGTTTTTTTGTCTTTCTTCTTTCCGCCCTTTTTCTTGCTGTCCTTTTTCTTCTTTTCCTTTGCCATTATCTTCTTATTAAATGAATATGAATAACAACATTCTACAGGATTGAAAGTTCTAAGGGCCTGACTATATTTCAATGAAATAATGCTTAAGCAAATGAGGAGATCCGCCAATAATGAAAAATTAGTCACAGATTTTCAGATTGAAAACGGATGGTACTTTATCTTTGGCGTGGCTGTTAAAAGTTGTGGTTTCTAAACCAAGTTTAGAAGCTTTTGAAGATATTTTCTTTCTGGCTATCGTACAATAAGCACACTACCCGATAATTTTTTACTACCTCCTTCAGCAATAATTTGGTAATAGTAAACGCCAACAGGTAATTGCTGACCGTTTATCAAACAATTTTATTTTGCTAACTCCATAGCTAAAATAGGGTACGGTTTACCTGCATCATCGTTTTCAAAGCGTTCCATTATAACGAAGCCCAAATGTTTATAAAAGCCTACCGCTTGTTCATTTTGCTCGTTTACATCCACCTTTGTTGCCTTCTTTTCTTCGATCGCAAATTTCATCAATTCTTTACCAATTCCTTTGCCTCTTGCACTTGGATCAATAAATAGCATTTGAATATTATCATTTGATAAACCTAAAAATCCCAGGATAACATCATGCGCTTTGAAACAAAATAGATCAACTAGATCGAAATATTTGGATAAAATCAGTTGCTTATAAGTTAGAATATCCCTCTCGCTTAAAAAATGATGTGTTGCCCTTACGGATGCTTCCCATACTTTGATCAATATTTCATAATCGTTTTGGGTTGCCTCGATGATATTAATTCTTCGCATACCAGGTAATTGATGGATTGTTAATGTAGTTATTTTCAGACGAAATCTAGATCGGAAACCACATTTCTAATAAATAGCAAGCCATTAAGCTGAACATCAGAAACGAATATCAATACATACCTCACAAATAATAAACAGATATAAACACATATACATTTTGGAAACAAACATAACGATGATGGCTTTAATATTGAACATTGATGTGGAACGAATTAAATATTTTACCATAAATGGCAAAACAAATTAAAGCAATTAAATGTCCGCACTGTGGCAGCATAGGTAAAACAGAAATCAAGGCTGATCATTTTATTTGCAGCAGTTGCAACACCGAATATTTTTTGGATAATGACGACATCAACATTAACCACAATATAAATTACAATACCCCTCAAATTAATACAGGAGGAGGTAAAAAAATCGGTCTAATCATTGGCTCGGTAGTCGCTGCATTTTTCGTTGTTGCATTGATAGTTCCATTACTTTTTGTAGGCAAAAAAAGCAAAAATGTTAACGAATATGTTCGGCCAGAATTTAATTGGTATTCTCAAGAGCAGTTGGCTTATGCTGATAAAAATGGACAGCCCATTGTTGTTGTTGTTGGCGCCCGCAGGTATTCGGGTAATGATGATGAAAATGAAACAGGTACATATATTAGTTTTTACGATTTGATATCAGATAAAGAACTTAAGACACAAAAAATAGGGACTTTTAGTATTTCGAATAGTAACAATTTTAAATTAAAACAATTTAGCAACGGCGATTTATATGCCATCGTCAATAAAACAACCATCTATAAAATCGATAAAGAAAATTATTCACCAATTGATGTAACGCAAAGCTTATTTAAAAATCATACAGCGCTGGCAAGTGGTATTGCAAACGCAGAGTTTGCATATGATAGCAACGGGGAAGCCTTTAACTTAATGAGTAACGAGGGTATAAATGTTTTCTTTTTCCCATTGATTGATAAAATTTACAACAAAGATGAAATGAGCGCCAGCCAACCTGCTTTTGAGAAAGAAGAAATAAATGAAAAGCTAAAAACACAATATAAGTTTTCGTTGCATAGTGATGATTACCCTGAAGAGAAAATACAATTGTTTAAATATACCATGAAAGATAATGAGGGCGGACCTGATTATTATGTGCATTTAAGCTGGATGAATTATAGAGGTAAAAAAATACTCAACTATTTTCTTTGGGATGTCCTCCGTTCTTACACCGATCTCACCCCAGGCAGGGTGTATTTTGATCCTAAAATTCTATTTAGTGATAACGACTATGTAGTTATCGCTACCGATAAAACCCCGGCAGATAAATCACCAACTAATATTCAATGCATTGATGCAAAAAACGGTAAGTTAATCTTTAGCTATCCAGTTCCAACTCATGAAAATTTCCTTGATGGCATTCGGTATAAAGATGGATTTGTGGTCAGAGCAGGCAATTTCCTCCTCGCTATTGGGATGGATGGAAAATTAATTAAAGAATTTAAATTAAGGTAAACCATGGGAATAATAAACTTTTTCAAAAACCAGCTATCTCAGGTAATTGAGTGGGATAATCAAAATCCAGAGATTTTAGTATACAAATTTCCATCTGGTAACGATGAACTTAAAAATGCCAGTAAATTAATTCTAGGGCCAGGGCAGGGTGCCTTGTTGGTTTACGAAGGGAAGCTAACCGATGAAATTACAGCAGAGGGCATTTATGATCTGGAAACTGATAACCATCCTTTCATTACCACGCTATTGAAATTGCGTACTGCTTTTGAAAGTGAACACAAACTGAAAATTTATTTCTACCGTACATCAGAAAATGTAAACCAGGGATGGGGTACCGTTCAAGCGATTAAATACATTGATCCCGTTTATAAGATTCCAGTTGAGCTTGGTGCAAATGGTTCGTTTTCGTTTAAGATAGCTGATGCAAAACATTTATTCAGTAATGTAATTGGCTCGTCAGATCAATACACTGTTCTTGATGCAAGGCAAATGCTCCAAAGTCGTTTTCCGCAAGGCATTGCCTCTTCACTAGCACAAGGTAGCGTATCTTATCAAAACATTGATGCGCAACTGCCACTGCTTTCGCAAAATATAAAAGATCAGATTAATAATGAGGTAAGTAACCTGGGTTTCGTTTTAACGGATTTCAAACTTAATGGGACAGTGTTTGATGAGGCCACAAAAGAACGAATTGGAAAGATTGCAGATATTACTGCCGATGCTATGGCTGCAGGAGAAGGTGGTTTAACTTATGTAGAGCTTGAAAAGTTAAGAGCCTTAAGAGATGCCGCCCGGAATGAAGGCGGTTTGGCAGGAGCAGGTTTACAGTTTGGGGTAGGTATGGAGATTGGAAAAACTTTCGATACTATACGCAACGAACAGATTGACAATTCTGCTGCCGACCCGGTTGCGAAATTGCAACAGCTAAAACTTCTTTTAGATGAGGGTATTATTACGCAACAGGAGTTTGATCAAAAGAAAACAGAATGGCTAAATAAGTTTTAAAGAAACCGTTATGAAAAAGATTATTGGAATTTTTATTGTTCTTCTTGTTATCGCCTTTGTAGGCATATTGGGTTTAAGAATTTGGAATATCGAAGTGGTGAGCCTGCAAACCGTAATAAAAAGCAGTGCTACCCTGTTAATATTAGGCATCGCAATCGTGGTGCTGATTATCAGCTATGGATTTTATTTTAAGGATAATTCAAAAGATTATGATAAGTCTGTTGGTAATCGGGCGCATCCTAAAGTTTGAAGGTTGGGAAAGAATTAGTGCTCAAAATAAAAAAGCGATTTGAATGAACAAATCGCTTTCTGTAGCCCGTAGGGGAATCGAACCCCTGTTTCCAGAATGAAAATCTGGCGTCCTCACCCCTAGACGAACGGGCCATTAAAATCAGTCTTGAATCTTTAGTTCTCAGTCTTGAGTCAATAAGACTTTGGACTTGGTACTGACGACTTCAGACTACTTAGTAGCGGGGACACGACTCGAACGTGCGACCTTCGGGTTATGAGCCCGACGAGCTACCAACTGCTCCACCCCGCATTACATTGTATTTTTACGGTATTACCAACCTCAATTTTGCAGTGTTGAAACTGATAAAAAAACCGCCATTTAATTAAGCGGTTTCGTAGCCCGTAGGGGAATCGAACCCCTGTTTCCAGAATGAAAATCTGGCGTCCTCACCCCTAGACGAACGGGCCATTAAATCAGTCTTGAGTCTTTAGTTCTCAGTCTTGAGTCAATAAGACTTCGGACTTGGTACTGACGACTTCAGACTACTTGGTAGCGGGGACACGACTCGAACGTGCGACCTTCGGGTTATGAGCCCGACGAGCTACCAACTGCTCCACCCCGCATTATATACAACTCGTTTTTTCACTTGAATTAAATCCTTAACTCTGTTTCCGAATTGGAATGCAAAGATATAATTCGTTTCTTTGTGCTGCAAATTTTTTTTTAAAAATATTTCTATGGCGCATAAAGCAGGTTTTGTTAGTATAATAGGTAAACCCAATGTTGGCAAATCTACCCTAATGAATGTGCTTGTTGGCGAGCGACTTAGCATCATAACTCCTAAAGCGCAAACCACAAGACATCGTATTTTAGGTATCGTAAATGAGGAAGATTATCAGATCGTTTTTTCTGATACTCCGGGTATTATTAAGCCAAAATACTCTTTGCAAGAGAGTATGATGAGCTTTGTGAACGGATCTTTGACCGATGCCGATGTACTTTTATTCGTTACAGACATCAACGAAACGCATGATGAAGATGATGTTTTAGAGAAAATACTAAACCGTGATATTCCTACAATCGTGTTGATTAATAAAATCGACAAAGCGTTGCAAGAGCAGGTTGATGAAAAAATTGCTTATTGGCAAGAAAAGCTAAATCCCATTTCTATTTATGCCATTTCGGCCTTACATAAACATAATGTAGATGGAATTTTAGATCATGTTTTGCAGTTATTGCCTGAACATCCGGCTTATTATGATAAGGAAGAATTGACCGACCGCTCGGAGCGTTTCTTCGTTTCGGAGATCATCCGCGAAAAGATTTTCTTGAACTACCAGAAAGAAATTCCTTACAGTACCGAGGTAATTGTTAAAAGTTTTAAGGAAGAAGAACTTAAAAACGGTAAAGGTAGCATGGTTCGGATCATGGCTGAGATTGTGGTAGAACGCGACTCACAAAAAAATATTTTAATTGGTACTGGTGGCAGCATGCTTAAAAAAGTAGGTACAGAAGCCCGTTTGGAAGTAGAGAAATTTTTGGATTCGAAAGTGTTTTTAGAGTTGTTTGTAAAAGTAATTCCTGATTGGAGAAGCAAAAAGAATTACCTAAAGAGCTTTGGTTACGATAATTAACCGTACCTTTGCAGCCCGAAATAAATCGGTTAGGAGTTGATAATCAATGGCTAATTGATATAGACTTAACAATTTTTACGTTTGTGATAGAAAATCTACAATCGTAAATTTACAATCATAAATACAAAATGAGTAATATTATCGCCATCGTAGGCAGGCCAAACGTAGGCAAAAGCACCCTTTTTAATAGATTAACTGAAAGTCGCAAGGCAATTGTAGATGATATGAGCGGCGTAACCCGCGACAGACACTACGGCGTTGGCGAGTGGACGGACAAGCAATTTACCGTAATTGATACCGGTGGTTACGTAGCCAATTCTGAAGATGTTTACGAAGCGGCCATTCGCGAGCAGGTAATGATTGCTATTGAAGAAGCAAGCATTTTAGTATTCATGGTTGATGTAACGACAGGCATTACCGATTTGGATGATGATATTGCCCAGGTTTTACGCAGAAGTAAGAAACCTGTTTTTGTTTGCGCAAACAAAGTAGATAATACTGCACTGTACAATGAAATCCATACTTTTTATGGCTTTGGTTTAGGCGAAGTGTATCCACTATCATCAATGACTGGTTCCGGTACGGGTGAGTTGTTAGACGAAATCGTTAAAAATTTCGAAGATATCCCTGAAGAAGAAAATCAACTGCCAAAAATTACCATTGCTGGTCGCCCAAATGTAGGTAAATCATCTTTGGTTAATGCTTTAATCGGGAAAGAACGCAATATTGTAACTGCAAATGCTGGTACCACCCGCGATTCGATCAAAATTCATTATAACCAATTTGGGCATGAATTTATGCTGATTGATACTGCGGGATTGCGTAAAAAAACCAAGGTTAAAGAAAACTTAGAATTTTATTCGGTAATGCGTACCATCAAAGCTTTGGAAGAGGCTGATGTAGTGGTATTGATGATTGATGCGGTAGAAGGTATCGAAAGTCAGGATATTAATATTTTCCACCTTGCTGAAAAAAATAAGAAAGGTATCGTAATCTTAATCAACAAATGGGATTTGATTGAGAAAAATACACAAACAATGAAAGCTTTCGAGGAGCAAATTCACGAGCGTATTCGTCCGTTTACCGATGTGCCTATTGTATTTACTTCGGTATTAAATAAACAACGTATTTTCAAAGCAATTGAAGCTGCTTTAGAGGTTTACAAAAACCGTGGAAAGAAAATTCCTACATCGAAATTAAATGATGTAATGTTGCCGTTGATCGAAAAGTTTCCCCCTCCGGCATTGAAAGGTAAACACATTAAAATAAAATACATTACGCAAATTAACGGTACCTCGCCAATGTTTGCATTCTTCTGTAATTTGCCTCAATATATTAAAGATCCATATAAACGTTTCATTGAGAATAAATTAAGAGAGAATTTTGATTTTTCAGGATCGCCAATTCAAATATTTTTCCGACAGAAATAAGCAGGAAAGACTGAGGTTAACAGAAGTATAACAAAGTTATGATAAGATAAGCAGGGGTCGCATTCTATAGGAAAACGGCCCCTGTTTTTTTACCATCATGGTGAAGTTAGAAACAAATCACAAAGAGATATTTTTCAAATTACTGCAAGCCAAAATCAATCTTTTTACATTTACACCATGCAAATCGAAGTAAAAAATAGCCAGCTTTTAGATATAGATACCATTTTCGACTTTTACGATATGGCCGTTGCTCATCAAAAAAAAGTATTTAACAAACACTGGCAAGGCTTTAGCAGGGAGTTGGTAGAAACGGAAATTACAGATAACCGCCAATTTAAAATTTTAGTTGATGGCGAAGTAGCTTGTGTATTTGCAGTAACCTTTAATGATCAACTCATTTGGGGCGACCGCGACCACGATTCAATTTACATTCATCGTATCGTTACGCACCCTGCTTATCGTGGTTGTTCTTTCGTAAAAGAAATTATCAAGTGGGCAAAAGGTTATGCAGCCAAAAACGATATCAAATATATTCGTATGGATACCTGGGCTGATAATGAGAAGCTTTTAGCATATTATACTGGCTGCGGTTTTGATTATGTTGGCGTAGTTACACTCGAAAAATCGGAAGGTTTGCCTAAACACTATGAGGGAATCAGTTTAAGTCTCTTCGAGATTGTCGTTTAGCAATCATTTTAATTCGATTTCCCAACTTAACATATCATCTACCTCACCAATATTTACAAAATGGTTTTTTTCCAGAATGGAATAGGAGGCTACATTACTCTTTTCAGTAGCAGCATAAATTGATTTAACCTTTGGTTGTTCTCTTGCCCATTCAATTATTCTGCCCACTGCCTCGGTCATAAAGCCTTTGCCCCTAAAATCTTCGTAAGTGCCATAGCCAATTTCAATTTCTCCATCAGCGTCGGGTTCGCCAACAAAGCAAATATCGCCAACCATTTTTTGGTCTGATTTAGAAATAATTACCCACAAGGTGTGATAGAGATAGTCTTTATCTTTATCGAAAACGTTGGGTAAAATAGTTTGCTGAAGTGCATCGTGTAACGATTTCGAAATATTTTTTTTGGTAGGTAAAAGTCCGAATTCTTTTTCAAGGGAATGATCATCGAGAATATATTTTAATAGTTGATCATGAAGCAATGGTTTTAAAATAAGCCGATCGGTTTCTATCATAGTGGAGCATTAAACAGAAGTTAATTTACGGTTTTTGTTGATTATCTTTTCGAACTAATGCTGCATTAAACCCCATCTCCCCGTAAGTTTCTAAACCTTTTGCGGGCTTCTGCACTGAACATGCTGCCGGGATAATCGGTAATCAGTTTTTGGAAATAAAGTTTAGCCTGTACAATGTCGTTCAGTTTTTTCTCGTACAAATCGCCAAGTGTAAACAGCGCATCATCAGTCCAGATACCATCTTTAAAATCTTCGCTTACTTTTTTTAGAATCTCTGCAGCTTTTTGGAATTCGTTTGATTTAATAAAGATTTTTGCCTTGGTCATCATGACTGCATCAGCAAGGCCATTTTGCGGATAAGCAATGGCTATACTATCTAGCTTATTGACTGCTTTTGCCGGTAAATTTCTAAAAATCAACATCTCTGCATCAGCGTACATTTTCAAAGCATTACTATCTGTAGGGGTTTGAATATTATCAGAAATTAATAGACTTAAATTCAAAGCATCGTTAGCGATTAATTGTGAGGTCGCAGCCTTTAATACCTGGCATTGGCCATTACTGTATTCAAAATTACCCTGATAAAAGGAAAGTTTTGCACTTCGAAAACGAGCCTCGTTTCCTATGGATTGACCTTCAAACTGTTTACTCACTTGCTCATATACCAAAAAGGCCTCCCAAGGTTGGTTGGTAAGAATGTAAACATCACCCAAATCAAGTTTCAGCTGGCCAAGATCCTGGCTACTTAATCCTGGCATTTGCAAAGCTTCTTCTAAACCTTTTTCGGCCTTCTCAGCCTGATTTAAATAATATGCATGCAGATTCGCTAATTTCTTAATCGCGAATAAAGTGTTTTTATTTTTTCCATTTTCATCTAGCAGAGTTTGATAATCTTTGGCTAATAAATTAAGGTCTGCTAAAATTGGTTTGCCAGTAGTTTGGATATTGTATTTGGTATTTAACAGTTCAATTTTGGATGGTAAATAGTATGGGTTATCCTTACCTTTAGTGAGCAGGTACTCATAAGCTTTGATAGCAGTTTCATAAGCGCTATTATCAACGAAAGTATATATCGCATTAAACAAAGTGCCGCCATCGGCCTTAGTGCGTTTATCAAAAGCAATCAGCTGGCGCAAAGCCATGTCGAACTCTTGCTGTTGAATGTAATTCCAGGTTAATAACTGGATGTAAACCTCTGCATCTGGAAATCTTTGAATCTTTTTTAAAATACCTGTCTGAAAGGTTTGATAATCGGCCTTGTCATCAAAAATTACAGGCAAGATGGCTTGCGCTTGTGGCAGTAACTGTGGGAGTGTGGCCAATGCATCTAGATATTCCTGCATGAGCATGAGTTTATCCTTTTTAAAACGGTAGATGTTTAAAAGCTCGTAAACAAAAAACTCATCATTACCCAGTATTTTCCTGCCTTGTTTAAAAGTTTGAACAGCGAAATCATAATTTTCAAATCTATAAAAGCTATTGGCCAGACTACGGATTTTAAACTCATCCTTCGGTAATTTATTAATAACCTCATTAAAAATTTTATTAGCTGCCTGAATATCGCACTTTTCTTGATAGAGCTTGCCTAATGCAACAGGATAGGCATCATTTTCTGGACTTTGGCGAATGAGCTTCTTTACAGCTTTTTCGGCAACATCGTAACGTTTTAATTTTAAAAGAGAATTGAAATAAATATCAAAATAGCCTTCATTATTTGGGCTGGCAAAAACTTTCTCTAATAAAACGACAGCTTTTTCATATTCCCCATCACGATAATATTGAATAATTAACGACGTATTATCGGCAGTAATAGGTGGATTTAGCCGTAAAACTTGCGCATTAGCACCTAATGTTAACAAGAAAAATACAAATACGATTAGTCTATTCATTATGCCAATTATAAGGTTTAAAAGTAATTAAAAAGGCTGAAAGCTAAAAACCCGATTGGTAAACATTAACTAAATGGATTTAGTTGAAAGCTAAGGCAAAGGCTTATTAATTCCAATAATAATGTTACCTGCAATTTATTTTGTCTCTATTTTTTAAATACTAAATTGAGCCCGTTGGCATCTCATTTTGATAAGTAACATTGTTGGTGTAAAGCATAGTAAACTAACAGGGTTCCTTATTTTTGTCATCCCGTGAGAAATTAATTTATGTTAAAAAGAATTATTCTATTTGTTTTAATAGCTTCAGTTTGGGGATGTAAGAATCCGCAAAAGGGGGAGACTATACCTGTAGATGATTTTTTTAAAACGTTTGATAAAGCTTATTATCACATCTCTCCGGATGGTAAAAGTTTATCGTACTTGAAACTTCAGGATAAGAAACTCGATCTCTTTGTTGAAGATCTGGCCACTGGAAATAGTGTTCAGCTGACGCATTTAACTGAAAAAACAATCAGTTTTCATTTTTGGACAAGCAATAATGAATTGATCTATTACACTGAAGATGAATCTAAAGACCGGCGTTCGGATATTTTTGTAATTAACAAAGATGGAAGCAAGCAGGTACAACTTAGTGCAAATGAAAAAACACGTCTAAAGGTTATTGAAGATCAGCTTATTGATGATAAATATATCATTGTTGCATCCAATAAAAGAGATTCTACAGTGTTTGATGTTTATCGTTTAAATGTGAGGAATGGCCAAATGGATATCGCGGCTAAAAATCCAGGGAATATTACCGAATGGATGACTGATAATAAAGGTGTCTTAAAAATTGCTATCGCCAGTGATGGTGTAAACGAAACACTTTTATATCGCGAAAATGAAAATCAGTCGTTTCAGCCGGTTTTCAGCAACAATTTTGAAACCACTTTCCGACCTGTGGCATTTTCAGAGCAAGAGCCAAATGTGCTTTATGCGATATCGAATGTGAATAGGGATAAAAATGCGCTAGTTTCTCTTGATTTGAAAACAGGTAAAGAAAAGAAAGTGCTGTTTGCAAACGACACTTTGAATGTAGTGGATGCGAGATATTCACGGGCAAAAAAGAAAATGCTGTTTGTAACCTGCGAAACCTGGAAGAAGCAAAAATACTATCTGGATAGCGATTCTAGAGATACCTACAGTAAAATTGATTTAAATTTGCCAGGCTCCGAATGGCGGATAATGGATAAAGACAAGCAGGAAAAAGTTTTTGTAATTAGAACTTTTACCGATAAAAGCCCAGGTTCGTACTACTTATACACTGCAGGTGATAATAAATTAAAAAAACTCACTGATATCAATTCTTCCATTAAAGAAGAGATGATGTGCGATATGAAGCCGATTAGTTTCAAAAGTCGCGATAGTTTAACCATTAATGGGTACCTCACGCTCCCGAAAAACAAAAAAGCAACAAATTTGCCTGTTGTGGTATTGCCGCATAATGGGCCGGGGGGAAGAAATAGTTGGGGTTATAATGCTGAAGTACAGTTTTTGGCCAGTCGGGGTTATGCTGTTTTGCAGGTAAACTACAGAGGATCGACGGGTTATGGTAAATCATTTTATGCAGCTGGTTTTAAGCAGTGGAGCGATAAGATACAGGAAGATGTAAACGATGGTGTGCGTTGGCTAATCGAAAAGCAAATCGCAAATCCTAAAAAAGTGGCTATTTATGGGAATGGTTTTGGTGGTTATATTGCATTAAACTGTTTGTATAAAAATCCCGATCTTTACAGCTGCGGCGGATCAAATTCTGGAGTAATTAACTTGTTTAGTTATCTGAAAACCATTCCTCCGTTTTTAAAATCGAACCTGCAAATGTATTATGAAATTGTTGGCAATCCGGTAACCGATACAGATTATATGCGTTTTGCATCACCCGTATTCCATGCCGATCGTTTTAAAACGCCGGTTTTTATTGCGCAAAACCCTAAAGATCCACGGGTAAATGTAGCAGAAGGTGTTCAGTTTATTAAGGAATTGAAAAAGAGAAATGTGCCAGTTACCTATATTGAGAAAGAAGAAGGGCCAAACCCTGTATTACGCCAGCAAGGAAGAACTGCATTGTATAAAGCGTTGGAAGAGTTTTTAAAAACAAATCTGAGCAAGAAATAAATTATGGCCCTCGACAAAAAAAGTGGTTATCGCAAAAATTTCTCGCTTGGCGTTACCTTTATTGTTCTCATCTCGATTCTATTTATTCTATCATTATTTTTGGCTTTTAATTTCAGTAAAAAGTCTATTGAAAACGAATTTGTATCAGAAAAAGTAAACGTTTTAGAGCAAAGCATTAAAGCTTATAACGATTTTTTTCAGAACAAAATGCCTGAAATTTCATATTATAATGGCTTTTTGGATTCTGCAACTGCGGCAAAATTTGTAGATACGGTAACGATTAAATATCCATTTATCTCGAAAGTTACTTTTTATGATACTGAGGTAAAAAACGTTGCTGTGAAAGACGGGATGAACGTTGGTAATCTATCCATCGGACCGAAATCCATCTATCAATTTGGTAAAACCGTAGCACCAGATTCGGTAAAACTGTTTTCTGAATATGATACACGTTCTTTTAAAGTTGGAGATGATTTTAATGCAATGGCTTACAAGCTGGTAACCTTTGTAGACCTATTAGATACTGCAGCTGTACCCACCCAGGAAGAACTTTTCACGAATTTTTCTGTGGTAAAATCAAATAAAATCACTTACCTAAACATTCCCCGACGCGAAGATCTAAAAATCTACAAGGATATGATGCGCCATAAGCTGAACCCTTTGCCGGTTTATCAGCAGGATATGTTGGTATTTCAACTTGACCCAAATAAGATCAAGGTAATTAATACAAGACCATTGTTGTATCAAAAGATTGAAGTTGAGCCATTAACCTATGACCCAATTGATACCTCTGATGAGAATATGACTACTGAAATTGCGCTGCCGGGTGCATTTTCTGATTTCAAATTATATTTCACCTCGTCAAAATCATATATCAAAAAAGAGATATTTATTTACTTTATGCCGATTGCTTTAGTATTGCTTTTGGTGTATGGCGTATTGTTGTTGGTAGCTTTTCTAATCTATCGTAATCTCAACATCAACAGTAAAATGTTTAAGCTTCAATATGATTTTGTCAACAACCTTACCCATGAGTTTAAAACACCGGTTAGTGTAATTAAAATTGCAGGCAACAACATTAAAAGTGCAACTGCATTAAGTCAAAAAGAACAGCAACTTTATGGAAAAATTTTAGATGAAGAAGCGGATAAACTCAATGGCTTAATGAACAAGTTACTGGCTTTTACTCAAATTGAAAACAAAGCCATAAAGCTTAACCAGGAGCAGGTAAATATTGAAGACTTCATCGAAAGTACAATTGAATCGCACACGTTAAAACATCCTGATTTTAAAATTACTTATGAAGTTGTAGGGTTTAAAACCTTTATTACAGACCCGGTGTTATTAGGAAGCCTTTTCGATAATTTAGCAGAAAACGCTTATAAATATTCTAAACCTGCTCACAAGATACTTCACATTAGCGCAAAGCTAATTAAGGGTGTTTTGGTTTTTAGGTTTGCGGATAAAGGAATTGGTATTCCGGCATCTGAATTAAACAATATATTTAAAAAGTTTTTCAGGATACAGAATGAATACAACCAAATGGGAAGTGTAGGCTTAGGTTTGGCATTTTGTAAAGAACTGGTTAACTTTATGCAGGGAGAAATCTCGGTTAAGAGCAAAGTGGGGAATGGCACGGAGTTTAAAATTGTGCTGCCTTACAATAGTTCAAAGTAGAAAGTTAAAAGTAGAAATGCGATTGAGGCTATTTGAGCTTAATGCATTGAAAATTAAAATACTATAAAGTCTGAATGTTGTGATTTTGTTTGCCATGGTTAACATCTCAACCTTTGAACTTTACAACATATAAACACACAAAAATGTCTAAAGAAGTAAAAATATTAATTGTTGAGGATGATGAAAATCTTCGCTTTTTAGTCGCACATCGTTTAAAAACTGAAGGCTATAATGTTTTAGAAGCCAATGATGGCGAATCGGGTGAGCGGATGATTATAGCCGACCAGCCAGATATTGTTTTATTGGACTGGATGATGCCAGGAAAGCAAGGTGCCGAGGTTTGTGAAAGTGTTCGTAAACAAGGTTTCGAAAATCTAATCATTATGATGACGGCTAAGGCACAGGATGTTGATAAAATTGATGCTTATAACTTTGGCGCATCAGATTACATTACCAAGCCATTTAATATGGATGTTTTGGTTGCGATGCTGGAAAGCAAAGTAAAATTCATCGTAAATAAAGATACCGCAGAAATTCACCGTTTCGGTAACATGGAGCATCATCCGAATATTCATACTTTATTTAGAGATGGAAAGAAAATTGAGCTTACCATTTTAGAAAACCGGATTTTGCTTTATTTCTTGCGCAATCCTGGAAAAGTAATTAATCGCGATGAGTTGATGTTGGTGGTTTGGGGTTACAATTCTGATGTTAACACCCGAACATTGGATATGCACATTGTTCGCCTGCGTAAAAAAATTGAATTGAATCCTGATAATCCGCAATTGCTGCAAACCGTTCGCGGTGTGGGTTATCGTTTTAATGCGGGATAAGAAATGATTGGATGATTGAGTTTTGAATGAGAGAATGTTTTAGGTTATCGCACATTCTCTCATTCCATCAATTTTCTAATTCAAAATTCTCTACGCTCTTTTCAAAGTAAATACCGTTATTTCTGGCAGAATTCCAACTCTTCCCGGATAGCCTAAAAATCCATAGCCTACGTTAACGTAAAGCTGTTGTTTTTGCTCCTGATACAATCCGGCCCATTCTTTATATATGTATTGCACCGGACTCCATTGGTATTCTTTTAAGCGAACGCCAAACTGCATTCCATGGGTGTGGCCACTGAACATTGCATCAATTTGCGGGTATTTTTGTAGCACTTCACCCCGCCAATGTGAAGGGTCGTGACTGAGCAATAATTTCACTGGCAGGTCATCAGTGTTTCGAACGGCCAGTTCCATTTTACCATATTTTGGAAAACGGCCCATTCCCCAGTTTTCTATACCTAAAATACCAATTTCTTCACCATCAACTTTTAACCTGCGGTGTTCGTTCATCAACAAATCGTAACCCATTATTTTATGTACATCAACCATATCTTTTAGGTTTTTAACCTTTGCAGGAGATGATGTTTTGCCAAAATAATAGTCGCCATAATCATGGTTACCCAAAGAAGAATATACGCCCAATGGCGCTTTCACTTTTGCGAAAATATCTTGATAATCTTTAACTTCATTGGTGAGGTTATTAACTAAATCTCCGGTGAAGAAAACAAAGTCAGGTTTTTCTTCCATCAGCATTTCTACGCCACCTTTAACCGCGGTTTTGTTATAAAAACTACCGGAATGGATATCGGAAATTTGGGCCATTGTAATTCCATCGAAAGCTTTTGGAAGATTAGGTAGAATTAGATTTACCTTTCTCACCTGATAATCGTAAGCACCAGAGATAATGCCCCAGCTTAAGGAAGTTAAAGGAACTGCTGCTGCTACTAAACCAGCTTTAACTAGAAACTCTGAACGTGAAATCGGTTCTGCTTCGCTTATTGGCTGGTCTTCTGCTATAGGTTTTTTTCTGAAAATCTTTATGAATAACCTTCGTAAATCATCGAGCACTAAAAATGGCAACATTGCAAATTTGCAGGCTACTGTGAGAAAGAAAGCCACTAAAATGATAGCTCTTAAAGTAAGAAACAGGTTTAAATAAATTCCCGCGAAAACGCCAACAATTAAAAGAATACTATAAGACCAATATAAAATTCCAAAAACCTTTTTGGTGCGTGGTTTCAAGTTTTTAAAAACAGAAACAATTGCTTTGTAGCAATAAATATCGAATGCAATAATAAATATACAGGCAACGATGATGAAAGGAAGTCTTCCCATACTCGGGTTGTTCGATTTAAATTAAAAATTTGGGTACTCTATTGGCCTGCTAAATTAAGTATTTGCAGTCAATAAACTGTTTAGAATTCTGTTAGGGTTATCTAGAAAGGATTTGTAAACCCGATAAACTTCAGTTTCCTCATAGCTCACCCTCGTTATATCTTCGTCAGCCATTTCATAAATTGCTGCATTTGGGTATGCCAGCAATATTGGAGAATGTGTGGTAATGATAAATTGGGCATTTTGATTAACCAAGCTGTTAATTTTGGATAACATTGCAATTTGCTTTGTCGCAGAAAGTGCCGATTCGGGTTCATCCAGAATATAAACACCATTTCCGTTAAATCGATTCATAAACAGTGACCAAAATGACTGCCCATGAGATTGCTTATGCAACGAAAGCCCACCGTAAGAGTCAATGATTTTTGGTCCTCCAACTTCTTCATCAAGTTTGTCAATCTCGCTGGCAACATTATAAAAACTTTCACCCCTTAAGAAAAAACCATCTCTTGGTTTTTTAAAACTTTTGGCTATTGTTAAATAGTTGTGTAAATCGGAATGGGTTTCAGTACTTTTGAAATTGAAATTCTTACTTCCTCCTTCAGCATTGAAACCAAGATTAACGGCGATTGCCTCAGTTAATGTCGATTTGCCAACTCCATTTTCACCAGTTAGAAACGTTACTTTTGGATGAAAAACCAGTTCTTCAAAAGATTTTAAACAAGGAATATTAAACGGATATCTTTCTGGAAGATTTTGCCGATTTAGCCTCAGCGATAAAAGATATCCGTTAAATTCCATTTAATTTATTCTAGAAGTTATTAAATCTTTCATTAATTACTACCTAAAATCGTCTTCATCTTCTTCTTCGTCAAACTCGGCATTAAATAAACTGCCAAACATGTCTGAGAATCCAAAACCTCCGTTCAAATAGTTTTTGCTCAATTGAGAATATTCTGCGAGGCCGTGCAACACAAATTCCATTAAAAGAAGAGTTTGGTTTTCACTTAATTTAGGATGAAATTTCTTTACCGTATCATATAAACTTGGAACCAGCATCAATGCCTTTTTGTATTGTGCATTGGTCAAGGTATCGGTAACATCGATATTATTTCCTTCAGTAAACCACTCGGTAATTTCGGTATATGGATTAGCCGTTTTTGTTTTCTTCGCCTTTTCAGGATCAGGGAAATAGCGGGCAAATAAGGTTTTAACCGCCTTACCAATTAAAGTTGTTGCCACGTGTGCAGGTCCTTCCAATTCACCTTCGTAAACCAATTCTATTTTACCGGTAATAGCAGGGATAATCCCAGCCAAGTCAGATAAACGAACAAAAGTGTTTTTCTCACCAGAAATTAACATCCTTCTTTCGGCTGTGCTTATTAAATTTTCATAAGCTGAAATGGTTAGTCTTGCCGATACCCCAGATTTCTGATCAATGTATTCGCTTTTACGTGCCTCGAAAGCAATTTGCTCCACTAAATCTTTAACTAACCCATCCGCTTCAATATTATCACGTTGCTCGCTGGTGAGCTTGGCTTCTTGAAAAGTAATTTTACGGGAAATTTCGATGCTTTTCGGATAGTGGGTTAAAATCTGACTTTCAATTCTATCTTTCAACGGTGTAACAATGCTTCCCCGATTGGTGTAATCTTCCGGATTTGCCGTAAACACAAATTGGATATCCAAAGGCAAACGGAGTTTGAAACCACGAATTTGTATATCTTTTTCCTGGAGCATGTTAAACAGAGCCACCTGGATGCGAGCTTGCAGATCTGGCAATTCGTTAATAACGAAAATACTGCGGTGCGCTCTTGGAATTAAACCGAAGTGAATAACACGCTCATCGTTGTAAGTCAGTTTTAAAGTAGCGGCCTTAATCGGATCGACATCACCAATTAAATCGGCAACGGTAACATCAGGGGTAGCCAATTTTTCCGTATAACGCTCGCTGCGGTGTAGCCAGGCAATCTCGGTTTCATCACCTTTAGTAGCAATTTCGTTTTTCGCATACCATGAAATAGGGTTCAATGGGTCATCGAAAATTTCACTTCCAGCAACGTACGGAACATATTCATCTAATAGGTTTACCATTAAACGGGCAATACGTGTTTTAGCCTGTCCGCGTAAACCCAGAAGTAAAATATTATGACGGGAAAGAATTGCAGTTTGCAACTCCGGAATCACCGTTTCATCGTAACCGATAATTCCTTCGAATTCCGTTTTCTTATCTCTAAGTACCTTGATTAAGTTCTCTCTAAGTTCTTCTTTTACACTCCGAGATTTATAATTTGTTGCCTTTAACTGGCCTAATGTTGTGTTTTGCATATATTGGAGTAAGGATAAAGGATTAAAGTTATAATTGTGAAAATATAATCTTTGCTCTTTTATCTTTGTTCTTATTTCTATTTTACAGTCTTTCTTCTATTCTTAATGTAATCTTCAAAAATGTATTCACCTAATCCGTTTAGAGAGCTGTAAAAAGCTCTTCCACCATTAATTTCGGTAAACTGGCGAACAAATTGTTGAAGGTAGGGGTCTTTTGCAATCATAAACGTGGTGATTGGAATTTTCAATCGCTTACATTGTGCAGCCATATTTAAGGTTTTGTTAATCACCTTTCTGTCAAGGCCCATGCTGTTTTTGTAGTACTTTCCATTTTCTTTCAAACAGGTTGGCTTGCCATCTGTAATCATAAAAATTTGCTTATTATGTGTTTTGCGGCGGCGAAGTAAATCTGTAGCCAACTCTAAACCAGCAAAAGTATTGGTGTGATAGGGGCCAACTTGAAGGTAAGGCAAATCTTTAACAGTAATCGGCCAGGCATCATTACCAAAAACCACGATATCTAAAGTATCTTTTGGGTACTTCGTTTTAATAAGTTCGGCTAAGGCCATTGCCACTTTTTTGGCGGGAGTAATTCTGTCCTCCCCATATAAAATCATGGAATGCGAAATGTCGATCATCAACACGGTTGAGGTAAGTGTTTTAAAATCCTTTTCCTCTACCTCTAAATCTCTATCAGTTAGGGTAAAATCGCCAATTCCATGGTTGATTTGAGCGTTTTGGATAGAGGCAGTCATATCGATCTGGTCCAAACTATCGCCAAAACTATACTCGCGTCTATCGGCATTTTTCTCTTCACCAATACCCGATTGGTTGCTATTGTGATTCCCTCTGCCAGATTTTTTTAGCTTTCCAAAAATTTCGTCCAAGGCCGATTTTCGGATAGTTTGTTCTGTTTTGGCGGTAATTTTAAACTCTCCCGATTGATTGTCTTCAGTCAGGTAGCCTTTTTCTTTCAGGTCATCGATGAAATTCCCGATGCCATAATCATTATTTGTTAAATTGTATTGCTTGTCGAGTTCATTGAGCCAGCTTAAAGCCTCTGCCGCATCACCTGCTGTATAGTTAAGCAGTTCGCTAAACAATTTCAGCAACTCATCAAACCCACCTTGTGGCGTATCGCCAGGCTTATAATCAGAAAAACGAAAACCTCTCATGTATGTGTATTAACGGATTATTAAAGGTAAAAGTTTCGATTTGGATTAATTTAAGCGGGGTGTCATATTTGGGTGAATGCAGAAAGATAGCGAGAGCGGATGAAATCAAAAACACTAGCGAGAAAAGTTTGAATAGCAACGTTGGATTCAAAACGTCGAAAGCAATGGACATCTGCCAGCTTGCATTCTTCAGGTGCATAATTTATCGAAAGACTTAGTCGTGATTCAGCTGGAACATATTTGCTATTGATGTTCCAATACTAAAATGACTGCGTTATCGCTCAATGATAAAATGCGAACTTGTTCTAAATCCCATAGCGACAAACCATCCCTGGATTTCAATATTCTTCCTTCAATTTCAAAGGTGCCATCAATTACAAAGAAAAATAGTTTGTGATCTTTGCTTTGAAGCTTATAAATCAACTCCTGGGCATCGGTAAAACTACCTGCATGTAGCTTGAACGGAAGTTTCGCATGATTAACAATTTCAATGAAATGGTTTTTATCTTCCTCAAAATCGAATTTAAATAACATTTCGCTTGCCCTAAGCAAGAACAGATCGGTGGTAATTCCCAGCTGGATATAATTGATTTCCTTAGTTGGATAAGGATTACTGATTTCTAAAACCTCACCCTTACCTAAATTTAAAACCTGTACTTCACCAGTCTCAACTCCAAATTCTTTCCCTCCCTGAACAATATCTATTCTTCCTGTAATGGGAAAAAATAACTGATAAGAGTCTTCCTTGGAAAGAAAAAAGATCATTTTGCCAGCAGCAATAGAATCATCATTGCAGATAAATAAATTTCCGATGGCATGCTGCTCGCTAAAAAAATGTTCAAAGTTAAATGTGCTATATCTTTTTAATGTATCCGTTGTTTTTAGGCCACGTTCATCAGCAAGGAATAATTTGTCAGGTGTTAACCCCATTATCAAATAGTTTTTATAGAATGAATACTTACAAACGGTTGAATTTGAAGGAGATGAGTAAACACCTCCGGCTCGGTTACCTCGCTGTATGGCGAGAGCAATAAATAGTGATGAAGGCTATCATGCCAGATCATGGGTTTAGAAAAAAAATTAATAGCAACCTTATGCTGTTCGATATCATTGATGTCGGAGTTAATAATCTCAAATTTAAAATTTTCGAATGGTAAAAATTTTCTTCCAAGGTTATCCAAAATATCGGGAATAATGCCATTCAGTTGTCTTAGGTAACCTGTAATAGCTGCACTTACTAAAAAGTGAAGTTTATCTGCCTCTGGTACATTTAAAATTAGCTCGGCAAATGTACTGTACTTTTCTTCCTGATTGAAAAGCTGCGATTGCATTTGGAACTCTAAAAAACTGTCTTCATGTATAAACTTTTCCCAATGGTTTAGGCTTGAATCATCAATTATCTTCCGGTAACCTATCGTAATTACTTTTTGCGGCATGGTATAAAATTAAAAAAGGACGTCAGTATTTCCTAACCTCTTTTGCAAATAAAAATGATGGAACATCTTTACTTTGAATGTATGTCATCTGTAGTGTTTTTTGTCAGTAATTAATTCATGAAAATGAATTCTTCTTACTTTGTAGCAAAAAAAGGTGTCAAATAAAGGATTCGAAATTAGGGGTATAGTTTTTGAGTAGGTGTAATTTCATTTTGTAAAAGATTAAAACTAGCTTTGCCGCAAATTAATGAAACACCTCGTTACCATATCTCTTGTATTTTTTAGCTTAACACACTTGGCAAAAGCCGAGCGTGTTGAAGGGCTAAGAATATTGAACGAATATTGTAGTGAGCACAAAATTAGTGTAAATAACCCCGGGAAAGCTTCCGTTCAGTTAAATGAGGAGCATAACCCTTACTTATTATCTTACACGGCGCTTGCTTTAAGCGGTACTCAAGCTCCATCAAAAACTCTTAAATATGTATGCATAAATCAGTTAATCTCTGATTTGACCATCCGTAAAAAGCCAAAGAACAATAGTCCATAATTTCGTTTTTCTGGATCTTTTTAAAAGATTTTATTCCCATTTAAACCCTCAGCAGCCCAATTGACTTACTACAAGTCAATATTCTGGTTGTTGGAATCAACCCTTTTTTAATAATAAATAAGATTTAAAATATAATAATGTTAGGATTTTTAGCGAAGATTTTCGGAAGTAAATCAGAGAGAGATATAAAGGCAATTCAGCCATTGGTTGTTGCCATAAATGAACAATTTAGTAAACTATCGGTACTTAGTAACGACGAATTACGTGGGAAAACCATCCAATTCAAAGAAAAAATAGCTTCTTTTTTAGCTGATATCGATAGTAAAATTGCTGCGTTAAAAGCTGATGCTGAAGGAG
Source organism: Pedobacter sp. AC163 (assembly GCF_979258665.1). Lineage (NCBI taxonomy): Bacteria > Pseudomonadati > Bacteroidota > Sphingobacteriia > Sphingobacteriales > Sphingobacteriaceae > Pedobacter > Pedobacter sp. AC163. The sequence goes on from NZ_OZ409872.1 coordinate 3,671,625, forward strand.
ATGGTTTGGATCTTCATCAAAAAACTGCCATCTACGATCAGGTTGATGCTTTAGGTAAAGAGCGTGATACTGAATTGGAAAAAGTGCTATTGGAGATTCTTCCTGAAGCATTTGCTGTAGTTAAGGAAACTTCTCGTCGTTTAAGCGAGAACGATTATCTAGAAGTAACGGCCACACAGTTTGATAGAGATTATGCTGCTCGTAAAAGCAATGTGAAAATCGTTGGCGACAAAGCTCAATGGGCTAATCGCTGGGATGCCGCGGGTACCGAAGTAGTATGGAACATGGTTCACTACGATGTCCAGTTAATTGGTGGTATTGTTTTGCACAGTGGTAAAATTGCCGAAATGGCTACTGGTGAGGGTAAAACTTTGGTTTCTACCTTGCCAGCATATTTAAATGCGCTTGCCGGTCAAGGTGTTCACATTGTAACGGTGAATGATTATTTGGCCCGTAGGGATAGTGAGTGGAATGGTCCACTATTCGAATTCCACGGAATTAGTGTCGATTGTATTGATAAGCATGAGCCAAACTCTGAGGAGAGAAGAAAAGCTTATGCGGCAGATATTACTTACGGAACCAATAACGAATTTGGCTTTGATTACCTGCGTGACAATATGTCGCAAACACCTGATCAATTGGTGCAGCGTAAACAACATTTTGCCATGGTTGATGAGGTCGATTCAGTTTTGATTGATGATGCCCGTACACCATTAATTATTTCAGGTCCTATTCCTCGTGGAGATGAGCACGAGTTTTATGAATTAAAACCTCGTATTGAGCGTTTGGTAAATGCCCAGAAAGCTTATGTTTCTTCTGCTTTAAATGAGGCTAAAAAGTTAATCAATGCAGGTAACACCGGTACCGAAGAAGGTGAAGGTGGTTTGGCGCTATTACGTGCTTACCGCGGTTTGCCAAAGAATAAAGCATTAATTAAATTTTTGAGTGAAAGCGGTGTTCGTGGTTTGTTGTTGAAAACTGAAAACTACTACATGGCTGATCAATCTAAGAATATGCCTAAGGTTGATTCGGAATTGTATTTCTATATAGATGAGAAAAACAATCAGGTAGAGTTAACGGAGAAAGGTATCGAATTGATTACTCAATCTGGGGAAGATCCTCATTTCTTTGTATTGCCAGATGTTGGTACTGAAGTAGCTGAATTGGAAAAATCTGATATGCCTTTAGAAGAAAAGGTTGTTCAAAAAGATGCTTTAATGCGTGATTATTCTGTTAAAGCAGAGCGAATTCATTCGGTAAATCAATTATTAAAAGCCTATACTTTGTTCGAAATTGATGTGGAATACATCATCGATGAAGGGAAAATTAAAATTGTTGATGAGCAAACGGGTCGTATTATGGATGGCCGTCGTTACTCTGACGGTTTACACCAGGCTATTGAGGCTAAAGAAAATGTTAAGGTTGAAGATGCAACTCAAACTTATGCTACTGTAACGCTGCAAAACTATTTCCGTATGTACCACAAACTTTGCGGTATGACGGGTACAGCAACCACGGAAGCAGGCGAATTCTGGTCGATCTATAAATTAGACGTGGTTGAAATTCCCACCAATAGAAACATTTCACGTCTGGATCAGCAGGATTATGTTTACCGTACTGTTCGGGAGAAGTATAATGCCGTTGCCGATGAGATTGTAAAATTAACTGAAGCAGGCCGACCAGTGCTTGTAGGTACAACATCGGTAGAGATTTCCGAATTATTGAGCCGTATGTTGAAGCTTCGGGGAATTAAGCACAACGTACTGAATGCAAAAATGCACCAAAAAGAGGCTGATATTGTTGCAGAAGCTGGTCAAGCAGGAACAGTAACTATTGCAACCAACATGGCTGGTCGTGGTACCGATATTAAATTAGGCGCAGGTGTTAAAGAAGCTGGTGGTTTGGCAATTGTGGGTACTGAGCGTCATGAGTCTCGTCGTGTAGACAGGCAGTTACGCGGTCGTGCTGGTCGTCAGGGCGATCCAGGTTCGTCACAATTCTTCGTTTCGTTAGAAGATAACTTAATGCGTTTATTCGGTTCTGAAAGAATTTCAAGCATTATGGTTCGTATGGGTATCGAAGATGGCGAAGTGATTCAACATTCGATGATTACCAAATCTATCGAACGTGCTCAAAAGAAAGTAGAGGAAAACAACTTTGGTATCCGTAAACGTTTGCTGGAGTACGATGATGTGATGAACTCTCAACGTACTGTTATTTATGCTAAACGTAAAAATGCCCTTTTTGGCGAGCGTTTAGATGTAGATATGAACAACATGGTTTATGATGTTGCTGAAGATATCGTTAATGAGTATAAACAAGAAGGAAATTACGATGGTTTTAAACTGGAAGTAATTAAAAACTTCTCTTTGGACACTGAAATTACAGAGAAAGATTTCTCGTCTACCAATGTAGCGCAATTAACAGAGCGTTTATTTGAAGAGGCTGAATCATTTTACGCTCGTAAGTCAGAAGCCATTATTCACCAGTCGTTACCCGTTTTAACTCAGGTTTACGAAGAACGTGGTGAGCACATAGAGCAAATTGTAGTTCCATTTACCGATGGTATCCGTGGAATTCAGGTTGCTGTTGATTTAAAGAAAGCAATTGATAATAAGGGAAAAGAAGTTATTCGTTCATTTGAAAAAACAATTGTTCTGGCCTTGATTGATGATAGCTGGAAAGAGCATTTACGTGAAATGGATGATTTGAAGCAATCTGTTCAAAATGCAGTTTATGAGCAGAAAGATCCATTGGTGATTTACAAAATGGAAGCTTTTAACTTGTTTAAAAACATGCTTAACGCAGTGAATAAAGAAGTAGTAAGTTTCTTGTATAAAGGCGGTATTCCTGTTCAGCAAGAAGCTGATGAGGTTAGAGAAGCACCCGCACCTGTTAAACAACCGAAATTGCAGACTACTAAGCAAGAGTTTGGTGCTGAGCAGCCAGGTGTAGAATTTGGCGATACCCGCGAGGCCGTTCCGCAACAACCGATTCGTAAAGAAGCAACCGTTGGACGTAATGAGCCTTGCCCATGTGGAAGTGGCAAAAAGTTTAAAAACTGCCACGGAGCGAATTTGTAAAGGAGTTTTTAATCATGAATATTAAAGTCTTAGCACTCGCTAAGGCTTTTTTTATTTTGGTAATTTGCAACAACGTACAATTTGGTGTACATTTGCAAGTACTAAAATTGTTTTTATGAAAGCTGTAACAATTTCTTCACTGAGGAATAACATGAAGAGCTATTTTGATGAGGTGTGTTCAACAGAAGATATTTTAATTGTTCCTCGCAATAATAATGAGGATGAAGCTGTAGTTGTAATTTCTATTAAGGAATATAATGCACTGACAGAAACAGCACATTTAATGTCGACAGAGGCTAATCGTAAACGATTAGAAAGTTCGATTGAAAGCGTGAAAAAAGGTAATGTGAAACACTTTATACTTGATGACGAAGTATAATATATGAACATTGTATTTACAGAAGAAGGATGGGAAGACTTTGAGTATTGGAGAGATAATGATATTGAAGCTGAGAAAAAAATTAGGGACTTGCTTAAAGACATCAAAAGAACTCCATTTCATGGCTTAGGTAAACCGGAGCCTTTGAAACATAATTTAAAGGGGTTTTGGTCTCGGCGTATTACCGGTGAACATCGTTTAGTATATCAAGTTTCGGGTACTAAAGGTAAAGATCAACAGTGTGCGGTAATTCAATGTCGGTTTCATTATAATAAATAAATATCATTTTCCTGATTTTAGACAGTTACGAAGAATAAAACTACCATTTGCACAACCCATAAAGAATGCCGATTTTTGCGAAGAATTCGGCATTCTTGTTTTTAAACAATTCTGGAATGATCATGGTTAATTACAAATGAAGATAATACTCACGCTAATACTAAGCTTATTTCTGTTTTCAGCATCTTTTGCTCAGCGAGGCGAAGTAACTGTTATAAAAGATCCACTCATCGATAGTTTGATCGCAAAGCGTTCCGAAGTTTACAAAACTACTGGTGAAGTGAAAATAGGTAAGCCAATTGTCTCTTCTTATGGCTATCGGGTGCAAATATTTTACGGTTCGGATAGGAGAGAAGTGTTTAATCAACAGGCCCGATTTAAAAGTCTCTACCCAAAATTTAATACTTACCTTATTTACAAGGAGCCTAATTATTACATTAGAGTGGGCGATTTTAGAACACGTTTAGAAGCACAACGTTTGATGAATGAAATCCGACCTGCTTTCCCAACATTGTTTATTTTTAGGGAAAAAATTAATGCGCCACAATTAGATACGACTATCACTGATGATCAAAAATAAAATCCAAGAACTTGCTGCCTCTATTTTTAATGATGTAGTGGGTTACCGTCAACATATTCACGCCAATCCTGAATTATCTTATCAAGAGTTCGAAACTTCAAAATTTGTCAAAGACAAGCTATCGGCTTGGGGAATCGAATTTACCGATTGCGCAAACACAGGCGTTGTAGGTTTAATTAAAGGAAATTTAGCATCAGATAAGGTGATTGCTTTACGTGCTGATATGGATGCCTTGCCAATTCTGGAAGCGAACGATAAACCATATGCGTCTAAGAATCCAGGCGTAATGCATGCCTGTGGTCACGATGTACACACCTCTTCACTTTTAGGTTCAGCTTATATCCTAAATCAATTGAAGGCTGAATTTGGTGGTACTATCAAATTGATCTTCCAACCTGCAGAAGAGCTGTTACCAGGTGGTGCGAGTATCATGATTAAGGAAGGCGTTCTTGAAAATCCGAAGCCAAATTACATCGTTGGTCAGCATGTGATGCCTTTAATAGAATCAGGAAAGGTTGGTTTTCGTTCAGGTATTTATATGGCGTCAACCGATGAGTTATACGTGACCGTAACCGGGAAAGGTGGTCACGGCGCACAGCCGCACCAAAATATAGATCCGGTTTTAATTGCCTCACATATCATTATTGCCTTACAGCAAATCGTTTCCCGTAATGCCGATCCGCGTTTGCCATCGGTTTTGTCGTTCGGTAAAGTAACAGCAAATGGCGCAACCAACATCATTCCAAATGAAGTTAAAATTGAAGGTACTTTTAGAACTTTAGATGAAGATTGGAGAGCAGAGGCACATAAACGCATGAAAAAAATGGCCGAAGGTATTGCCGAAGCCATGGGCGGAAGTTCTGATTTTGATATCCACAAGGGCTATCCTTTCCTTATCAATGAGGAAAAATTAACGGCTAATGCCAGATCATTCGCTGAGGAATTTTTAGGCAAAGAAAATGTAATTGATTTAGACATTTGGATGGCTGCTGAAGATTTTTCTTTCTACTCACAGGTAACAGATGCTTGTTTTTATCGTTTAGGTACTGGTAACGCAGCAAAGGATACGCAGTATTCTGTGCATACGCCAAAGTTTGATATCGACGAGGATGCACTTAAAATTTCTACAGGTTTAATGGCTTATATCGCCCTAAAGCAGCTCGGAAATTAATTGATGTAGTGGAACAATCAAGATCTCACTTACATCATCATATTTATACCATTATACATGAAGAAATTATTTTTGTTTACCATTTTATCCGCTTTCATTTTTAGTGGTTTTGCTCAAGAAATTCCTCGTTTTAATCCCGATACGATTAAAACAATTACTTTAGATTCTGTGGTGAATATCAAGGCGGAGCGATTAAACATCGAAACCTTCATTAATAAAGTGGTAAATGATACATCTTTTTATCAATCATTCAGAGACATGAAGCGCTACAGCTTCATAGCTGAAAACAGAATCTTCAGCTATAACAAGAAAAACAAAGTTGATGGAAAAATTTATCGGAAAATAAAGCACAACAACGCCGGCCAGTATAAAATGGAGTATTTGGTGAAAGAAGAAAGTGGTAATCTTTATAAGAAAAACGGTAAGTATCAACTGTATACGGTAGAAATGTTCGATTACATTTTTATGAATGCCTATAATACCGATTTTGTGCCCAATGCACCAGCCGCTGACGGAAAAGGTGGTACCAATGAGAGCTACAAAAACAAGTTAAAAACGCTAATCTTCAATCCCGGTCGGCCGGTTAAAGTGCCATTTATTGGCAGTAAAACAGAAATTTTTTCGGCAAATATGCGCCAGTATTATGATTATGCCTTTACCAGTGGAACTTATTTAGATTCCATTCCTGTTTATCGCTTTAAAGTTTCTGTCAAACCAGATATCTCCAGTTGGACAAAAGATGGTATCATGATCAAAGAACTGGTTACCATTTTTGATAAACGAAATTTCAATATTTTGGGGCGTTATGTTGATATGAAATATGGCAACATGCTGTTTGATTTTGATGTTCAGATGAATATTGAAATGGGTTATTTCGGCGATGATAAACTCCCTACAAAGATTACGTATCAGGGAAATTGGGACTACCCTTTCAAAAAAGAAGAGCGGGCAAGCTTCCTTATTGTACATAAAGATTATAAGCTCGAAAAGGATAAGTAGGCGAAAAATGCTCCTGAAAGAATTATTATCTTTAAGCGATATTTAAACCCAAATTCCATGCAATTATCCTTTCAAAAAATCCTTATACAGGTGAGTTTTCTACTGATCTTTTGCAGTACGAATCTGTCTGCTCAGGTACTTACATCTAAACAAATCGACAGTGTTGCAGAAAAAACCATAACGGCTTTAAACGTTCCTGGTATTGCGGTAGCAGTAGTAAAAGATGGAAAAGTAATCCACGCCAAAGGTTATGGGGTTCGGTCTTTAAAAAACAATTTAAAGGTTGATGAAAATACCCTTTTCGGTATTGCCTCGAACACCAAAGCGTTTACAGCAGCAGCCTTAGCCATGCTGATAGATGAAAAAAAAATTACCTGGGACACGAAAGTAACTGACATAATTCCTGAGTTTAAATTATACGATGCATATGTTACTTCTGAGTTTACCATCAGCGACTTACTTTCGCATAGAAGTGGCTTAGGTCTAGGTGCCGGTGATTTAATGATTTGGCCTGATTCTTCCACGGTTTCGAAAAAACAAATCATTCACAACTTAAGGTATCTCAAACCTGTCTCTAGTTTCCGTACCAAATGGGATTACGATAACTTACTTTACATCGTGGCAGGCGAAGTAATCGAACGGATTTCTGGAATGAAATATGAAGATTTTATTGAGCAAAAAATTGCGCAACCATTAGGCATGAATAGTACTGCGCTTTCTTTTAATCGATTAAAAGATAAGACGAATATTATTGATGCACATGCGCCTGTTAACGGGAAAGTGTCGGTCATCCCAAAAGATTTCTCCGAGAATAGCAATGCCGCTGGTGGAATGAATTCGAGCGTAGCAGATTTAAGCAAATGGGCGATTATGCAATTAAACGGAGGGAAGTATGGCGAGAAGTTAGACAAAACCTTATTTAGCAAAGCTTCGCAGAACAGAATGTGGACCTTGCATAGCATCATTCCTGCTGGAAAAGGCGATTATAACAGGCATTTCTTTGGTTATGGATTAGGTTGGTTTTTGAGTGATGAAAAAGGTTATATGGTGGCTGAGCATACCGGTGGTCTGGCCGGAATGGTAAGTGAAGTAACTTTAATACCAGATTTGAAATTGGGAATTATTGTGCTGACGAATCAACAATCTGGAGGCGCTTTTACTGCAATTACTGAAGCCATTAAGGATGGCTATTTCGGTATCAAGGGCAAAGACAGAGTTAAAGTAGTAACCGACAGTGAGAAAGAAGATAAGGAAGGCGCTAAAAAAGTGACTGATAAAATTTGGGCTGATATCGCCTCTGCTCAAAAAGACGGTACTAATAAGCCAGACTTAAAAAATTATTTCGGTACTTACAACGATGTTTGGTTTGGTGTAGTCACCATTAGCAATGTAAATGGGAAAATGCATTTCCAGGCAAAAAACTCCCAGAAGTTAACCGGCGATATGGTGTATTACAAAGGCAATACCTTCATTGTTAAATGGTACGATAGAAGTATGGATGCGGATGCATTTGTGAACTTTTCGCTTGATAGCGAAGGAAAACCTACAGGCTTTAAAATGGAGGCAATTTCTCCATTAACCGATTTTAGTTTCGATTTTCAGGATCTGGATCTAAAAAAGATTGATCAAAAATAATCAAACCTATATTTCAATGAAAAATTTATTCAGAACAGGCATTTTACTAAGCTTTTGCCTAATTGCATTAACTTCAATGACATTTAAACCAAAACATATTATCTTCTTTGGAGACTCTATCACGCAGCAAGGCGTTTCGAAAAATGGCTATGTTACCCTAATAAAAAAAGCTTTAGATTCTACCAAGTATGCTGTTACAGGAGCTGGTATTGGTGGCAACAAAGTGTACGATTTGTATCTGCGCTTAGAAGATGATGTACTAAATAAAAAACCAGATCTGGTAGTTATTTATGTGGGGATTAATGATGTTTGGCACAAACAATCATCACATACCGGAACTGATTATGATAAATATTTAAAGTTTTATCAAGCCTTAATTAACAAAATTCAGGGTGTTGGTAGTAAGGTGGTTTTAGTTACTCCATCTGTTGTGGGAGAAAAGAAAGACGGAACCAATGAACTTGATGCAGACTTAAATAAATATGCTGAAGGGATAAGAAAGCTGGCTGCAAAAAACAATTTACCAGTCTGCGATTTGAGGAAAATCTTCACAGAGTACGAAGCGAAAAACAACCCTGAGGACAAAGATAAAGGTATTTTAACTACAGATCGTGTTCATTTAAACGAGGTTGGAAATAAATTGGTGGCTGATCAGTTATTGCCTTTGGTGAAATAACCCCCTAGTCCCCTAGAGGGGCAATTACTGGCAAGGATGAAATAGTATGATAAACGTAAAATTCCATAAAGCGATATAAAAACAAAGTTTTGGGAATAGGTATTAAAACGAAAGAAAGGAAAAGCCCCTTTAGGGGTTTGGGGTTATGATAAACCGCGAAACGATAGATAAGATAATGGATACCGCCCGAATTGAGGAGGTAGTAGGGGATTTTGTGCACTTAAAAAAACGCGGAACTAGTTTAATTGGCAATTGCCCGTTCCATGGCGAAAAAACCCCTTCTTTCCACGTTTCGGTAACCAAGGGGATTTACAAATGCTTTGGATGCGGAAAAGGAGGCGATTCGGTGCGTTTTATCATGGATCACGAGAAATATTCGTATCCGGAAGCGCTTAAGTTTTTAGCCAACAAATACAATATTGAGGTTGAGGAGACTGAACTCACGCCGCAAGATGCCGAGGCACAAAGCGCCAAAGAAAGTTTGTACATCGTATCTCAATTTGCATCAACATTTTTTGTAAAACAACTTTGGGAAACAGATGAAGGGAAAGGAATTGGACTCAGCTATTTTAAAGAGCGTGGTTTTCGGGAAGATATCCTTAGGAAATTTGAAGTAGGTTATTCGCCCGATGTTTGGGATGCACTGACTCAAAGCGCTACCAATGCAGGTCATAAACTAGAGTTTTTAGAATCTACCGGATTATCTATCAAAAACGATAATGGGAAAATTTACGACCGCTTTCGTGGCCGGGTGATGTTTCCTATTCATGGTTTTACAGGCAGGGTAATTGGCTTTGGTGGCAGAACCCTCAAAACCGATAAAAACGTACCTAAATATGTAAACTCTCCCGAAAGCGAAATTTATCACAAATCGAATGTTCTTTATGGCTTGTTCCATGCGAAGAAGGCAATTCGAGATTTGGATAACTGTTATCTGGCCGAAGGATATGCCGATGTACTTTCTGTACATCAGGCAGGTATAGAAAATGTTGTCGCTTCGTCCGGAACTTCTTTAACTGTTGAACAGATTAAACTTATTGGTCGTTTCACGCAAAATATTACGATTTTATTTGATGGTGATGCCGCCGGGATAAAGGCTTCATTGCGTGGTTTGGATATGATTCTGGAAGAGGGACTAAACGTTAAGATCGTTTCATTTCCCGATGGGCATGATCCCGATTCCTATATGCATCATGTAGGTGCTGGCGCTTTCAAGACTTATTTAGAGCAAAATCGAAAAGATTTTATCCTTTACAAGGCCAATGTTTTATTGAAGGATGCTGGCGATGATCCGATAAAGAGGGCTGGAATTATCCGCGATATTGTAGAAAGTATTGCGAAAATCCCTGACCCAATTAAGGCGTCGGTTTTTGTTCGTGAATCGAGCAGCCTGCTTGAAATTGAAGAAAAGATTTTGATGAGCGAGTTGAATAAAATGCGCTCAAACAAAGTGAAGAAAAACTTCGAAAGCAATCAAAGGGCTCAAAGTAATTTTTCAAACAACAATAGTAATCCTTATTCTTCTGGTCCCCCTGAGCCGTTAGGGCCGCCAGACGATTTTTGGGATGACAATGCTGGCCCGGATAGCCAACAAACAGCTTCGGGAACAGACGAAATTCAGGAGAAGGAAATAGTACGCTTGTTGTTAACTTACGGGCATGAATTTGTAAATTGGGACAAAATCGATGACATGTATATCGGTTCGTTTATTATGCAAAACCTGGCAGACGTCGACTTTGAGAATTCGCTTTGTAAAAGGATTATCGAGCATTATAAAACGGAGATTGACAACGGAAGATTACCGACTGCAAATCATTTTATAAAACATGAAGATCGCGACCTTGCAGATTTAGCTATCACGCTTTCTACATCAGAATATGCTTTAAGTGAAAACTGGCTTAATAAACACCTGATTTACGTTAAAGATGAAAGTATGAACCTCAAAGCAACCATTTTAGGAGGTATCTTTCATCTGAAGAAAAGAAAGGTTGATAAGATTTTGACCAATTTGTTAAAAGAAATCAAAGACGAAAAGGATGCAGATAACCAAATGATTTTAATGCAGCGTTACGGTGTAATTAAAGGAGTGGAACGGGAAATATCTAAGTTCTTAGGTTCAGTAATTGTGAAATAGGATCAGAATTAACAAGACTTAGGGATTTTTAGATCAGGGCAGTTTATTCATTTCTTCATACAGGTATCATTCACTCATTCAAAAATCGATTATTCAATAATTCATCAAAATGGCAATTCATAACGATTTAGGGAGAGAAGGAGAAAGTATTGCAAAACAATATTTAGAGGGTAAAGGTTACGAAGTGCTGGACGAGAACTGGACGCATGGTAAATCGGAGATAGATTTAATAGTGTATAAAGATGGAATTATGGTTTTCGTGGAGGTAAAAGCCCGAACATCTGTTGCCTTTGGCCAGCCGGAGGAGTTTGTACATGATGGAAAGCGGAAACAAATGGAGCTGGCCGCAACTGAATATATAGAAATTATGAATCATCAAAATGATATTCGTTTTGATATAATTGCGATTACCTTTACAAAAAATAAAAGTTATAACCTAAATCACATTGAAGATGCTTTTTGGCCTGAAGAATAACCAAATCAAAAACTCACTTTTCATCGCAATTATCGTTGTATTTGTCAGCTCATGCAAGGATGATAAACCAGGGGAATATAGAAGTTTCTTATCGCCGATGATTGGCTTAAATGTTCCTGTTGGAAATGAATTTGAAGTTAAAGTTCAATTTGGAAAGGACAAGAGAGTAGATTCTGTTGTCTATTTAATTGATACAGCTAAAGTTATCGCTAAAACGGACACTTCGGTCGTTAAGCTTAAAACAGCAGGATTGAAGCTGGGAAGCCATATTTTAACTGCCAAAATTTACGAAGGTACAGAAGCTGAAGAGCTAACGACCAATATTAATGTATTGGCTGCACAGGCACCAGTGGAATATACTTACAAAGTAATTAAAACACTGCCTCACGATACTGCTTCATACGTGGAAGGTTTAGAATATCATGATGGATTTTTTTATGAAAGCGCTGGCGATTACGGCCATTCGAGTCTGCGCAAAGTAGAACCATCAACAGGTAAAATAGTTCAATCAACACCGGTTGATAAACAATATTTTGCAGAGGGAATCACGGTTATTGGTGATAAAATCATTCAACTTACCTATCGTGAAAAAGTGGGTTTTGTTTACGACAAAGCTACCATGAAAAAACTTTCAGAATTTTCTTACACTACCGGAAGAGAGGGTTGGGGTTTAGCTTTTGATGGAGAAAAGGTGCTTAACACAGATGGTTCAAATACAATCTTCTTTTTAGATAAAGATAAGTACAACCGCATCGGTTCTATTGATGTTTATGACAATAAAGGGCCAATTCAAAATCTTAATGAATTAGAAGTTATCGATGGAAAAATCTACGCTAATGTTTACACCACAAACGATATTTTGATCATCAACCCAGATAATGGCGCTGTTGAAGCACGTATCAATTTGGCAGGGATTTTTTCTGCAGATAATTTCAAAACCGAAGACGAAAAGGCGAACAATGTGCTGAACGGGATTGCCTACGATAAAGCAACAAAAAGCCTGTTTGTAACGGGTAAAAAATGGCCCCATATTTATCAGATTCAGTTGGTAAAGAAGTAAAGATAATTCTCAAATGGTCGGTAGAACACCGACCACGAACAGTCTTCATTCTAAAATTAATGTTTTTAATCTAAGTCTTTGCCTCGCCTGCCTTCTGCAGGCAGGCAAAGACGACTGCTATAAACGGCCGTCATCCTCAGCTTGCCATATCTAAAAATGCTTGCTAATTCCAAATCATAAACGTTTCGCATAATCGGTCGTCATCCTCAGCTTGACTGGGGATCTTACTCATATTTCTTATCTATCGCTTTAAGATTCCCGCCTACGCGGAAATGACGGGATGGCTGTGCGATACTGTTCGCTGATTTCAAACCATGAACGGTCGGTATAAACGGCCGTCATCCTCAGCTTGCCTGGAAATCTTAACGCAATTTCTTATCTATCGCTTTAAAATTCCCGCCTACGCGGGAATGACGAAGTGGCTGTGCGATACTGATTGCTTATTCCAAATCATGAACGTTTTGTATAAACGGCCGTCATCCTCAGCTTGACTGGGGATCTTAATCCTACCTCTTACATGTCGCTTTAAGATTCCCGCCTACGCGGAATGACGAAGTGGCTATGCGATACTGCTTGCTGATTCCAAACCATGAACGTTTTGTATAAACGGCCGTCATCCTCAGCTTGCCTGGGGATCTTTATCATATTTACGTATTTGTCGCTTTAAGATTCCCGCCTACGCGGGAATGACGGGATGGCTGTGCGATACTGGTTGCTTATTCCAAATCATGAACGGTTTGTATAAACGGGCGTCATCCTCAGCTTGACTGGGGATCTTAATGCCCAATACAGGATTAGATTTCCACCTCCTTCTTATAAATTTTAATCTTTCTTCTTCGACTCTTGCAATACCCCATTAAAAGTAATCGGTTGCCTATTGTTTCCCGAGGCAACTAAAGTAGCGTATCCACTTGTAGAAACATTTAACGTAAACCTATAATTTTCCCTTTTAACATCCTTCGTATTTATCTGAACAGTATAGGCACCTTTTTTACTCACAGTTTGCTTGTAAGTAAAATCTTTTGAAGTAAACTTTATTCCGCCTTCATTCGGGTTATATGGTGCACTAAATGCTCTTCCATAAAATGGTAAGTAAGCAATAATGCTATCCTTAGTTACTGTTAAGTCGTAGTTACTTCCTGATAAATTGATGTAAGATCCACTTGGATTTCCGGGCATTCTTTCCAAAACTCTTGAAACATCCATATTAGCCATCGGGATCGCAGAATTGGCTACAAATGTATAGTTCTGCTCTTTAATTATTTTTTCTGTGGTTTGTTTATCTGTCTGTGCGAATAATGATAATGATGAGCTCACCAAAACCAAGCTCAGTATTAATCTTAATTGTTTCATAACTTGTGTGTTTTAAAGTATAACAATTTAAAGATGTGCAAGTTTCAAACATTCCATAAATGATCATGATGAAAAAGTAGAGATAGTCACCAAAAATAAAAAGCCGTTACATTTTAAATGCAACGGCTTTCTATCTTCAAAATAACTCGTTAATTAAATTCTTCTGCTTTTAGGGGCGGATTCACTTTAATTTCCTTAATTATAATGGCAAACTCTTGCGAGCCTTGTGGAGTTTGGACGCTTTGCGTCAATGAATGAGGAAATAATAGGTCTTCTACTTTCTTGTAATCACCATACTCCGTCGATTGACTAATTTCTACAGTGCCCTTTGTTACCGTTTTTTCATCTTTCAAAAGCAAACCAGTCTTGACATCATAATATTCAGTTTTCTTTTTGCCAGATGGTGAAGTAATTGCTAACTTATAAGCGTCGGCTGTTCCTACTTTTGCTGTTCCCGCCGATTCAACTTTCCAGCCATCAGTGGCATAGTACAATTGACTTACCAAACCTTTTTCCTCTTTCTTTTCTGTCAGGTCATCTCCAGTTAATTCTTTCTTTTGCCCCATTTGCGTGGCATATCCCGTGGTTCCATTAAAAACTTGTTTCATTGCAGTTTGTCCCATCATAGATATTTCCATGCTATTTGAGTTCGGCGCCATGTTTTTCATGGTTACAGTTAACTTGTTGCCCTGCATGTCCATTTCACCATTTTGTTGTAACGACGTGATCTTCTTAATCGCTGCTTCTCCACCTATTGCTGCAATGTAACTTGCTATAACATCTTTAGCAGCTTTTGTAGTGGCTGTGCTAGTAGTAGCGGCAGCTGTAACAGGCATTGCGTAACTATCAAATTGATTGACTGTAAACCCAGCTTTCTTTAAGCCTGGAATAAAAGCTTCCGTTTTTCCAACAATTACTACACGGGTATTGTCATGATTGTAATATTTTTTGGCAACCCTTAAAATGTCGTCAGCTGTTACCGCATTTAATTTTTGTAAGTAAGTACGGTAAAAATCTTTAGGTAAATCATTAATCAAAATACTGCTAGCAAAGCCAGCAATACGGGCAGGGTTTTCGAGGCCTAATGCAAAGCTTCCATTATAAAGGTTTTTTGCATTTTGCAGCTCCTCCGCAGATACCTTTGCCGTACGGATGGTATTTATCTCTTTCAAAAATTCAACTACGGCACTATCAACTTTTTCATTTCTAACGGCTGCGTTAGCGGAGAATTTCGACTGAAATCGTCCGGCGCCTGTGCTAGAATAGGCGCCATAAGTAAAGCCATGTTTTTCACGTAGATTCATAAATAATCTGGATTCCGAACCTCCGCCTAAGATTTGATTAGCTAATAGAAGTGGAAAGTAATCAGGATTGCTCATTGGTAAGTCGATTAAATTTACCACCGTAATTTCAGATTGTACCGCGTTGCTTACATTGATTACATCAACTTCAGTTTTAGCAGGATTGCTCACTTTTGCTAATGTAGGTAAAGTCAATGTTGCGCCTTTCCAATCGCCGAATGCTTTTTCTGCAAGCGCTTTTGCCGCTTCTGGTTTAATATCGCCAACAAAAGTTAAATAACCTCTAGATGGAGTGATGTATTTGGCATAAGCGTTTTTCACATCAGCCAAAGTTAAACCGTTAATAGATGCTTCCGTCTCAAATTCTCCGTTAGGATGATTTTTTCCATAAGCCAGGGCATCTACCACACGTGAAGATATTGCTTTGGCATTTTTTTCGTTTGATTTTAACCCCGTGATTGTTTGAGATTTTATCTTTTCAAAAGAAGCTTCAGGGAATGCGGGCTTTCTAATACTTTCTGCCATTAAAGCGAAAGCCTGAGGAAAATAACGGGTTAAAGCTGAAGCCGAACCTCCCGATGCACTAGCGCCAACATCGGCACCTAATTGATCTACCGCCTCATCGAATTGGACCTTGGTTTTAGCGGTTGTTCCTTCATTTAACATGCTTCCCATTAAGCCCACCACGCCAGCTTTAGTGCTTTCGGTAATCGGACCAGCATCGATACTATAGCTCGCTGAGATTTTCGGTAACTTATGATTTTCTACCACTAAAACAGTGATGCCGTTGGCCAGTTTATAAATTACCGGATCGCCAATAGTAATTACAGGCGCCGGACCAGGTTTTGGTTTTTGACTGCGATTTATAGTTTGTGCCGAAATACCTTGAGCCAATAAGGAAATTGCAGCTATTATGAATAATTTTTTCATGATTTTAAATAATGTAAGATATAAAGCACTTATTTCTTAGGTAAGTAATACAAAACAACTCGTTGATTTTTGCCTAGGTATTTCTTAGCAACGTCTCTGATTTCCTCACGGGTAATCGATCTTATTATTTCTAATTCTTTGTTGATGTCGTTTGTATCTTTATCGTGGAAGGTGTAACCTGCAGCTAAATTTTCGGCAACTCCGAGCATTCTGCTGTTAGCGCTTACGTAATCGTTTTCAAATTTATTCTGCAACTTTTTATAATCGCTTTCGCTGATTAAATCCGTTTGTAAACGCGATACTTCTTCATCGATATCTTTCAATAAATCGTTTAGTGGGGTGTTTTTATTTGGTAGGGCTAAAGTGATATAAGCACCGTAATCCTCTAAACTGTAATTGAAAGCCGCTACTTGTAAGGCTGTTTTCTTTTCATCAACCATTTTAGTACTCAATCTTGAGCTTCCGCCACCCGATAAAATAGAGCTGATCATACCTAATACTTTGCTATCTCTGCTTTTCATTCCCGGTACGCGATACGCTGCAAATATTGCCGGAATTTGAATATTGGCATCGTAAGCGGTATCGATAATCTCTTTGGTGATTTCTGGTAGCTTGAACTCCTTGCGAACAACCGGTGCTCCTTTTGGTACCTCGTTAAAATAAGCTTTAACCAGACCTTTGGTTTTTTCGATATCTAAATCGCCAGCAATAGTTAAAACCGCATTGTTAGGGATATAATATTTTTTAAAGAACGCAATGAATTCACTAAGTTTTGCAGCATCTAAATGTTCCATTGAGCCAATTGGCTGCCAACGATAAGGATGGCCAGCAAACAACTGTGAGAATATTTTTTCGGTAAACTTTCCGTAAGGCGCATTATCAATTCGCAATCGTTTTTCCTCTTTAACAACTTCATTTTGGGTTTTTACGCCAACTTCATTAATTACAGGGTGCAACATTCTTTCACTTTCTAACCAAAGGCCTAATTCCAATTGATTTGAGGGGAACACTTCATAATAAAAAGTACGATCTTGAGAGGTATTTGCATTGTTCTGCCCGCCATTGCTACTCACCAATTTCATAAATTCACCGCGTTTGATATTATCCGATCCTTCAAATAATAAATGCTCGAAAAAGTGTGCAAAGCCTGTGCGCTCTGTTTCTTCATCTTTCGAACCAACATGATACATTACAGAAACGGCTACTACAGGTGCGGTTTTGTCTTGATGTAAAATAACGTGAAGACCATTGTCAAGGTCGAACTCCGTAAATTGTACTTTTTGAGCAGAGGCACTTAAACATAAAATGGAAAGGGCCGAAGCAAAAAGAAATCTTTTTTTCATTCGTAATTTGTTTTTAATGATTAGAAACAATCAAAGGCGAGAAGCGAGAGAAAATTTCATTAATAAGTTAATTTGGATTTGCCACTTGGCTAAGGGTGCCCTAAAATATTGATTATAAATAGAAAAAGCGAGTATAAAACTCGCTTTTTGCTAAACTTTGTTTGATTTTCTTTTCAAAAGCCAAAACTACCTGTAGGTTTTACCTCCAAGTCTTATATTGATTAATCAAACCATTGGTCGAACTGTCGTGGCTCGCCACTTTCTCATCACCTTCCAACTCTGGAAGAATTTTTTTAGCCAATTGTTTACCTAACTCCACACCCCACTGATCAAAGCTGAAAATATTCCATATGACACCCTGAACAAAAATTTTGTGCTCATACATAGCTACCAAGCTCCCTAAAGTGTATGGCGTAATTTTTTTCAATAAAATAGAGTTCGTTGGTCTGTTTCCTTCAAAAACTTTAAACGGAGCAATTTTTGAAATGTCTTCTGCCGACTTGCCATCTTTTTTCAGTTCTTCGGTAACCTCTTCTTCGGTTTTACCGTTCATTAAAGCTTCGGTCTGCGCAAAAAAGTTAGATAGTAAAATCGGGTGATGGTCTCCCAGTGGATTTAAGCTTTGAGCCGGAGCGATAAAATCAGCAGGAATAATTCTGGTACCTTGATGGATCAGTTGATAAAATGCATGCTGCCCATTTGTACCAGGCTCGCCCCAAATAATTGGCCCTGTTTCATAATCAACTTCGTTGCCATTTCTATCTACATGTTTGCCGTTGCTTTCCATATCTCCCTGTTGGAAATACGCTGCAAAGCGATGCATATATTGATCGTAAGGTAAAATTACCTGCGTTTCTGCATTGTAAAAATTAATATACCAAACGCCTAATAATCCTAAAATTACAGGAATGTTGCTTTCAAATTCTGCGGTTTTAAAGTGGTTATCTGTTGCATGGGCACCAGCTAAAAGTTCTTTAAAATTATCGAAGCCAATACTTAATGAAATAGATAAACCAATTGCACTCCATAAAGAATACCGGCCGCCAACCCAGTCCCAAAATTCGAACATGTTTTCGGTATCAATTCCAAAAGCTGAAACATCTTTAGCATTGGTAGATAAGGCAGCAAAATGTTTGGCAATATCATTCTCTTTACCACCATTTTCTAAAAACCACGAGCGGGCAGAATGCGCATTGGTCATGGTTTCTTGTGTAGTAAATGTTTTCGAAGCCACCAAAAACAAAGTCGTTTCTGCGTTTAATCCTGAAAGGGTTTCAGCGATGTGCGTTCCATCAATATTAGAAACGAAGTGAATATTCAGATGGTTCTTGTAGTGTTTCAAGGCTTCGGTAACCATTACAGGTCCTAAATCTGAACCTCCGATTCCTATGTTCACAATATCGGTAATGGCTTTTCCTGTATAACCTTTCCATTCACCACTGATAATGCTGTTGCTAAATTTTTCCATTTTGGCAAGCACGGCATTTACTTCAGGCATTACATCCTTGCCATCAGCCAAAATGGGTATATTGCTTAAATTACGCAGTGCAATATGAAGTACAGAACGATCTTCAGTTTCATTAATTTTATCGCCATTGTACATGGCTTTAATGGCTTCGTCTAATTTACACTCGCGGGCCAGTTGAATTAACAAAGCCAAGGTTTCATCTGTAATTCTATTCTTGCTGTAGTCTAGCAAGATATCTTCAAAAAAAACAGAAAATTTGTTGAAACGATCTGCATCTTCTGCGAAAAGATCTTTAATGCTTTTTTGATTAATATCTATAAAATGATCGGCCAGGTATTTATATGCCTCGGTTTCAGTAAAATTTATTTTTGGTAGCATAGTCTTTGTTTTTTGTAAAAGTAATAAAGCAAATTTTTAATTCTGTCTTTTAATGTTCAAAAATCCATAAGAATTTTTATTGTTGAATCTATAGTGTAACTTTAATATTAGTCCCCGTTGAAATTTTGCACCCAACAATAAAATAAATAACAAACGATATGTTAGAAAATTTAAATGAATTGGTGCGTGAAAACGTACAGGACAGCGTTGTAAATAACAGCGAAATTCCAAATGAGCAAAATGAACAGGTAATTCAAGCGGCTTCAGGTTCCATTTTTGATACGTTAAAAGATCAAATTTCCTCTGGAAATGTAGGTGGATTAGCCGAAATTTTTAATTCTGGAAATGCAGAAGGATCAGCGGTTACACAGCAGGCAGCTGGAAGTTTTACAGATAAATTAGCGGGTTTAGGCATAAATGCAGAAACAGCTAAAAAATTGGCTGCAACGGTAATCCCCGTAATCATTGGAAAACTAACCCAAAAAACTGCCGATCCAAATGATAGTTCGTTCAATATTAAAGATGTACTGGGCAGTTTGGCTGGTGGAAGTGATGGTAAATTTGATGTGAGCGATGTAATTGGGATGTTTAACGGAGGCGGACAAGCGCCTGCAGCTAACCAAAATGATGAAAATCCTGCCGAAGGTGGGATATTAGATAAGCTGAAAGGCATGTTTAATTAGCGATTTTTAAATTGAAAGAAGCTGTATCATAAATCTAAACATCTTCAACTTTGTCACGTTGAGCTTGTCGAAACGCCTTAATTGGTGTTTTAATAAGTAATTCGACAGGCTGAAAATAACAGATTGTTTATATGATACAGCTTTTTCTTGTTAAATTAGCCATTCAACTAATCATCTCCTATGAAGAAATTATACATCATCCCTTTTCTGCTGATTTCGTTAGCCAGCCTTGCTCAGCAATCAGATTTACATTCATCTGTTGCCAAAAAAGCTGATGCGTTAGAACAAAAAGTAATCGCCTGGCGAAGAGATTTTCATGAACATCCTGAATTGGGCAATACCGAAACCAGAACAGCGGAAATCATTGCAAAGCATCTCGAATCGTTGGGCATAATGGTAAAAACGGGCGTTGCTAAAACTGGTGTGGTTGGCATTTTAAAAGGTGGTAAGCCTGGTCCGGTGGTTGCATTACGGGCGGATATGGATGGCCTGCCTGTTACCGAGCGAGTAAATATTCCTTTCGCTTCAAAAGTAAAGACACATTATAACGGACAAGAAGTTGGTGTAATGCATGCTTGCGGTCATGATAGCCACATGGCCATTTTAATGGGCGTAGCAGAGGTCCTGGCATCTATGAAAAAGGATATCCCTGGTACAGTAAAATTCATTTTTCAACCCGCAGAAGAAGGTGTTCCGGCAGGAGAAGAAGGCGGTGCCGCTTTGATGATTAAGGAAGGCGTACTGGAAAACCCAAAAGTTGAAGCTATTTTTGGCTTACACATCAATGCACAAACAGAAGTTGGGAAAGTAACCTATCGCCCGGGTGGAACAATGGCCGCGGTAAATGATATGAAAATTACGGTTACAGGCCGGCAAGCGCATGGTGCTTACCCTTGGAGCAGTATTGATCCAATCGTCATTTCAGCACAAATTGTAAACAATCTTCAAACCATCGTTAGTAGAAATTTAAATGTTACGGAAAACCCAGGAGTGGTCACTATTGGCGCTATAAATGGTGGCGTTCGTTCGAACATCATTCCTGAAAAGGTAGAAATGCTCGGAACGGTTCGTAATTTCAGCAAAGAAGATGAAGCGATGTTCATCGAGCGTATTAAAACCATTGCCACTAAAACAGCCGAGGCTGGTGGTGGAACTGCAGAAGTTAAAATTCCATATAGCAATCATTATCCGGTAACATTCAATGATATCGCATTAACAGAAAAAATGCTTCCAAGTATGAAAGCAACTGCCGGAGCCGACAATGTAATGCTTAAGCCGCCTGTTACTGGCGCTGAAGACTTTTCATTTTTTCAGGAAAAAATACCAGGCTTGTTTGTCTTTCTTGGTGGCATGCCAAAGGGTAAAGATCCTTTAAAAACGGCTTCTCATCATACCCCTGATTTTTATTTGGATGAAAGTGGCTTTGTGTTAGGCGTAAAATTATTATCCAATTTAACGCTGGATTATATGGGGATGAAGAAGTAAGAACGAGTTTTAAATCAATCGATCTGGTCAGTTAAATCAACTCAATTTTATATATTTGCCATTATGACCAAAGAACAGATTCAGGATTTAAGAGACAGAGTAACGTCTCTGAGGAGGCATCTTTGACGTCGATGAGCTACTATACGCCGTCCGTGAAGAGGAAAAATTAACGATGGCGCCCGATTTCTGGGACGACCCAAAAAAAGCAGAAAAAATATTAGCAGAAATCAGTTCAAAGAAAAAATGGACAGATGGATTTAATCAAACCAATAATGCGGTAGAAGATGCAGCAGTGATGTTTGAGTTTTTTCAATCTGGCGATGCATCAGAAACAGAACTCCAAGAGCAATTTGAGATCAGCAAAACTTCAGTAGAAGAACTGGAGCTCAAAAATATGCTCCGTAACAAAGAAGATCAACTCTCCGCCGTGGTGCAAATTACGGCCGGTGCTGGAGGAACCGAAAGTTGCGACTGGGCCTACATGCTCATGCGGATGTATATGATGTGGGGCGATAAAAATGGTTACAAAATTACCGAACAAGATAGTCAGGAAGGGGAGATTGCAGGAATAAAATCGGTTACGCTTCAGTTTGATGGCGACTTTTCTTATGGCTATTTGAAAGGGGAAAACGGCGTTCATCGTCTGGTGCGTATTTCTCCGTTTGATTCGAATGCCCGTCGCCATACTTCTTTTGCATCGGTTTACGTTTATCCGTTGGTTGATGATACCATTCAGATTGACATCAATCCGGCAGATATTGAATTTGAAACTTTTAGAGCAGGTGGAGCCGGTGGACAGAACGTAAATAAAGTGGAAACCGCTGTTCGTTTGTACCACAAA
This sequence comes from Pedobacter sp. AC163, assembly GCF_979258665.1. NCBI lineage: Bacteria > Pseudomonadati > Bacteroidota > Sphingobacteriia > Sphingobacteriales > Sphingobacteriaceae > Pedobacter > Pedobacter sp. AC163. The sequence goes on from NZ_OZ409872.1 coordinate 3,693,878, forward strand.
CCATCGGGTATCATCATCAAAAATCAGGAGTCGAGATCGCAGTTGCAGAATAAAGAGAATGCTATTCGTTTACTTAAATCTCAATTATATGAAATTGAAGAACGTAAACGCAATGAAGCCATTGCTGCGGTAGAAGGATCGAAGAAAAAGATAGAATGGGGTTCGCAGATTAGAAGTTATGTGCTCGATGACCGAAGGGTTAAAGATCACCGTACCAACTATCAAACCTCTAACCCTGATGCCGTTTTAAATGGTGATATCAACGACTTTTTGAAAGCTTATTTAATGGAATTTTAAAACTCACATCTAAATTTTACTTTTTGTATATTTGATTTGCGGACAGTTTTATTTAATCCCCATATTATTATGAATACGCTGACTATTGAGTTAACAAACGAAAAGGCTTATAAAATTTTGAAAGAGCTAGAGGAACTAAAACTTATAAAAGTTCTAAAAAACTCTGTGAAAATATCTGCGTTAAGAAATCAAATTAAAGAACCTATGAGCGCAGGAGCAATCGATGCTCAGCTTAATGATTTGCGTGGTGAATGGCAAAGAGATATTTGATTGACACCTCAGCGGCTATAAAGTATCTTAATGGTACCTTCCCATCTGATGGCTTAACTTTCATGGATAACGTTGTTGATACTGAAGCGGTAATCTCATTCATTTCAGAAATAGAGTTGCAAGTGTGGAAACCCAAAAATCCTGATGACATCATCATCTATCAAAGATTTGTATCTGGTGCGCTGATATTGGGTTTAGAAAATGGGGTTATTACAGAAACAATTAGAATAAGAAAAAACTATAATTTAAAGTTACCTGACGCGTTGATAGCAGCTACCTCTTTAGTGCACGATTTAATATTAATAGCAGATAATGATAAAGATTTCGCCAGAGTAGAGCAATTGAGTTGCTTAAATCCAAATAACTTTTCCAATGAATAAAATATTACTAACCTTAATGATGCTCTTTTGTTTTTTTTCGATGCAAGCACAAGAAGTAATTCCTTTGTATACTGATAGCATTCCAGGGGCAAAGCCTACACCCTCAACTTATGTCGAAAATACCGAGGTAAGATCTAATGGTACATTAAGCGTTACGAAGGTTTCGATACCAACACTTACGGTATTTGAAGCGCCAAAAGATATCGCCACCGGAACAGCAATAATTATTTGCCCGGGGGGTGGTTATGGAGCGCTTGCTTTTAGTCATGAGGGAACAGATGTAGCCAAACGTTTCAATGCCATTGGGGTAACCGCTTTTGTTTTAAAATATCGTTTGCCGAGTGATCAAATCATGGTTGATAAAACTTACGCATTGCTTCAGGATGCACAGCAAGCCATTTATTTAGTAAGAAAGGCTGCTAAACAATACAATATCAAAAGCAATAAGATAGGGATAATGGGCTTTTCGGCAGGTGGACACTTCGCCTCTACCTTAGAAACACATTATAACGATTTAAAAATAGCGAACCCGGAAAAAATAGATTTACGACCAAGCTTCGGTGTGCTGGTTTATCCAGTAATTAGTTTCGAAGAATCGGTACACACAGGGACGATGAAAAATCTATTAGGGCCAAATCCGCCAGATTCGTTAAAAAGGTACTTTTCTGCAAATGAAAATGTAACTAAAAAAACACCTCCAACTTATTTCGTACACGCTAAAGATGACAAAACCGTACCTGTAGCAAATAGCGAATTAATGCATAAAGCATTACTTGCTGCTAAAGTTCCAAGTAACCTTTTCTATTTTGAAAAAGGCGGTCATGGCTTCGGGCTAATTAACAAAACGAGCACCACCGACTGGTTTAGCCTGATGGCCGGATGGTTAAAAGTTCAAAAATTTAAAGTAAAAGGAAATTTCTAATCTGGGCTAAAAGCCAATAGTTTCTGGAAAGAATAATTTTAATATATTTGTAGCCAACAATTTACGCTCTAAATCTGGCCAAATGAATCATAAAATTAAACTTGCAATGGTGGCTGTTATTGCCATTATTTCTATCGCAAGCTGTCAAAAGGAAATCAATTATAACGACCCGAATGGGAACAACTGTAAGCTGAGCAATCTGGTTTTAACATTGCCTGGTTTTGGAGATTTCAATCTCAGTTTTACTTACGATGCGTCTGGTAAGGTAATCAAGGGAGTAAGTAATGATGAAATTCTCAATTATGCTTACTCAATGAATAAAATTACTGCAACTGATCCGGACGGAAAAGTTAGTGAAATTTCGTTATCAAACGGAAGAGCAGTGAGCAGTTCGTCTCCAGATTATATTCAGATTAACGGAATAAGTTACGATATCAAGAGGGACTATACCTACAATGCAGAGGGTTACCTTGCTATGGTAAAGAACTATGTAAATGGAGAATTAAATTCTACAGATGTAATTACTTACACTGGTGGTAACCTCACTAAATCAGTCGTAACTTTTGCAAGTGGTGGCGAACAGGAGATTACTGTTTACGAATATTCAGGTTCGGCTGCGGTGAATACTTATGAAATGGCCGATCCGCTTACAGGCCATGTAGATTATTTTCCGGGCAAATACTACGGCATCCAATCTAAAAACGTATTGATCAAATCGACTATTTCACATGTTAATCCAACAAATGGCGTTATATCCGCACAGGATGTTGTTGATCATAAATATCAGTTCGATGCAAAAGGGAATGCCACATCAATTATTTTAGCTACCAAAAGTTATCAAAATGAGTCTGGTAAACTTATTTTAACCGATGAATATCAAATATCGAATACCTTAACCTGGGACTGTAAATAGCAATGGAAATATTGAGTAGCCGCAATTTAATTTGCGGCTTTTTTATTTCTTTAAAGTTTCAGCTATAACATCTACCAGTCCATTGGAATAAGCATCATCCGTTAACTCCCAAAACATAATACCGTTTAAATTATGGTCAACTACATATTTGGTTTTTAAAGCAATTGATTTTGGGTCATCGAAAGTAACAAGTTGTTTTGAAGCGGCATTGTAATAATATGGCGCTTTGGCTACATCATCCCAATAGTATTGAAAACCTTTGTCTACCGTAAACTGATCTGGGAAATTCTTATAAGAAACGCCACTTAAGAATTTTGTTGGTTGATATAACCCATGGTTGGCATCCGTAGTGTTTTGGAAAATTCTTGAATAGAAAGCTGCACCTAAAGCAATTTTTTGGGGTGGAACGCCTACTTTAATCATTTCATTTATGGCCCAATCTGCAGAAAGTTGTTGTTGCGGCGTAGAGAAAAGTGGTGTATGGTGCCCGCTTTGTGTGGCATAACCGCTTACCAGGTCGTAGCTCATTAAGTTTACGCGATCTACTAAAGGCATTACTTTTTGCCACTCAAAACAAGAATCTATACAGTTTTTTGTACCTCCGGCAGCAAAACTAATCTCGGCTTTTTTGCCCAGTTTTTTGCGCAACTCCTGAATCAATAGAGTGAAGTTGTGTTTATCAGCTTCTGTGTATCTATGGCCTGGGTAACCCACTACTGCAGGATATTCCCAGTCGATATCGATTCCGTCTGCATGGAAATAATCCAATAGTTCTTTAGTGGTTTTGGCAAAAGTTTCCCGTCCGTTTTTTCTGCTGAATACTTCCGAGCAGGGTTCGCAAGCACTCCAACCTCCCATGGCAATCATCACTTTCAAATCTTTATTGCGGCTCTTTAATGCCACCATTTTCGAAATCAAAGCCGAATCTTTAGCACTTTTAATGTTCAGGCTATCGCCTTTAACATGCCCAAAGCTGTAAATTAAATGGCTCAGTTTCTCTACAGGGAAGCTGTCTATTAAAGTTTCGCCGCCACCAGTGTAATAGGCTATTACATTTGGCTTAGCTATTTTTTGTGCTTGAAGATTATTTGCAAAGCAGATAAATCCTGCGAAAATAATAAATGAAGAAAAAGACAGAGGGGAGATTTTTTTCAATTTTTAGGATGTTTAAGGTTCGGCAATAATATTTTGCAGTTCGTTCAGTTCTCTCACTTTTTCTGTTGCACCGGCATTTTCGTAAGCAGAAATCAAATTCCTAATTACCCTGCGAATGATATCTGTATTGCTGCATGGCCTGTAATATTCTGGGAGTGATTCTAAATTTAGTTGGCGCAGGAACTGATCAACATCATGTTTGCCAAAAATATTTCCTCGGTTAAACGCATTAATGTAAAACAACACGCCGTATTCAGTTCCTTCTTGTTTACTTTCATCTATAAAACCCAAAATGAAATGCTGAGGCAAATTAATACCATAAATTGGCAAATCCAATTTCTGGGCAAGGGTAGAGTAAATGATGGCTAACGATATTTGATTGCCTTTTTTGCTCTCCAAAACCTGGTTTAAATAAGAGTTTTGAGGGTCGTGGTGATTTTTTGTGTTGCCACCAAAACCATATTGTTGGTACAAAACATGGTTAATCAATTTTACCTTTTCTACCGAACTCATTTCGTATTGTAAGCCCAGCCAGATATCTCTTTTAATTTCCTCTATTTGGTTAATCACTTTTTGTTCATCCAAATCAGGATATTGATAACGGTTAATGATGAGCGCACCCTGCATCAAATCGAAAGCACCGCTCAAATACCATAAATTCAAATCTTCTTTAACCGTTTTAAATTGGATTTGGTGAACAATGTTTTCAATTCGTTCCTGCAAAAGCCCATCAAAAGATTGCTCCCAGGCATTTTCCAGATAGTGAATCACTTCACCACCATATTCGAGCAGTTTTTGCTCAACATGCTGATAAACTTCTTCATCCGGATCATCCAATAATTTAACTAATGCGCTTATCTCTCCGATATTTTCCATAAAACATACACACGTTTGCCGCGTTTAATTACTTTTGCAATATTATGCTATTTCAATTTATTACCGATTACATTAAACATCGTTTAACAGCGAAAACCCGTCATGGAACGCATTCACCATTCGTATACAAGCTAGCTGATGCGGTAATTTACGATTTTAGCGAGAAATCTCAATACAAAAATATAGAAGAGCAAAGAAAAAAACTTTTTTCTGACGATTCCAAAATCACCGTCACAGATCTGGGGGCAGGTTCTCATCTTAATAAGAACCGAACAAAGAAGATTAGTGAAATCGCTAAAAATGCACTTAAAAGTCCGCGGTTAGCTAAACTTATTTATCGGCTAGCAGAAAACACTAATCCAAAAACAGCAATCGAACTGGGCACTTGTTTAGGAATTACCTCATCATACTTGGCGAAAGCTTGTCCCGAAGCTGAAATTATTACTATAGAGGGCTGTCCTCAAACGGCCGAGGTGGCAAAGAGAAATTTCCAGGATCTCGATCTAAATAACATTGAGCTTCATGTAGGTAATTTCGACCTCATTTTACCCGATATTATTGCTAAGCAGCCAAGCCTCGATTTCGTTTATATTGATGGCAACCACCGCAAAGATGCTACCTTAAATTACTTTAAATGGTGTTTGCCAAAAGTTACCGAAAATTCTTTGCTCATTTTTGATGATATTTACTGGAGCCAGGGAATGAAGGAAGCTTGGGAAGAGATCAAAAACCATCCAGAAGTAACAGTAACAGTTGATTTGTTTTGGATTGGATTGGTTTATTTCAAAAAAGGACAAGCCAAAGAGCATTTCAAGCTGAAATTTAATCAGTAAACAAACCAGTATGAAAATCGAACCCAAACTTGAAGGTATCCAGAAGTTATCGGCATTGTATATTTTGCTAATTAGCTTTTTTGTGGGGGTTTTAGGTTTTTTCGGCTCGTTGCTCTTAAAAACTGACATGCTCACCCACGTGATGTTTGGCTGGGATATTTTTAGTTTAATGCTGATATCACTGCACTGGTTCATGTTTTTCAAAACATCACCTATCGAAACCTGCTTAAAAGCAAAAATTCAAGATGAAACTAAGGAAGAGATTTTTGCAATTGTTTTGGTTTCTACCTTCGCCGGTTTGTTGGCTGTAATTCTTCTGTTAATCAATAAAGATATCAAACCGCTCTCATTGGTTATTGCCTTGTCAGGAATGTTTTTGTCGTGGTTCCTGGTGCATACCACTTTCAGCATGCGTTATGCGCATCTTTTTTATGGCGATAACGAAAATGGAAAAGGCTCAGGATTGGATTTTCCCGGCAATGAATCGCCAGATTTTGTTGATTTTGCCTACTTTTCTTTCGTTTTAGGAATGACTTTTCAGGTTTCCGATGTCGAAATTTCTTCCCGTCAAATTCGTCGGCTTTCATTGCTGCACAGTTTAATCGCTTTTATTTTCAACACGGTAATTGTGGCTTTAACCATTAATGCATTGGCTGGATTAAGTCACTAATTTCAGAAGTTATTTTGCCGATCAATTATTTGGAAATGATCAGTCCTCTGTTTCGTGGCGGCTTTCTGTCCCGTTCCCGCTTCTGCTCCCGATAAAAAATCGGGGAACATCTCGCTTCGATCGGGTTTAAAAACAAAGACAGCTGCATATTGGCTATTCATCTAGTGTAATACCTTCTCAAAACTTTAGGGTAATTCATTTTAATTTTTGCCATAATAGGTTGACCTAGTATATTTTACCCTGTGATAGTCAAGTTGAAAACTGATAAATCAATAATATAACTTATTTTATAGTTGTATAACTGAAAAATAAGTTATAAATTTGGGTATGGAAGAATTAACCAAAACGGAAGAGCGGATTATGCAGGTTTTATGGAAGCTAAAGAAAGCTTTCGTAAAAAATATTATCGATGAGCTGGATGACGAACCAAAACCACCATATAATACTATTTCATCTATCGTAAGGCTTTTAGAAAAGAAAGGTTATGTAAACTATAAAGCTTATGGAAAAACCTATGAGTATTTTCCTGCCATCGATAAAGATGATTATGCCAAGACAACATTTTCTAAACTGTTTTCTGGCTATTTTGATAATTCACCAGCCAGTTTATTATCCTTTATGGTTAAAGAAGAAAAATTGAGTGAAAGCGATATAGAAGAAATCCAAAAGATCATTCACCAAAATCAAAAATCATGATTTTACTGTATTTACTAAAAGTTTCGGCTTGTACGGTTATCCTCTTCATAGCCTATCATTTTTTGTTATCGAAACTTACTTTCTTTAAACTTAACCGTTTATTCTTATTAACTGCATTGCTTTTTAGTTTCGTCATTCCGGCTTTAACAGTAGAAAGTACAAGGGAAATTTCGATCAATCAGCAAGAAACACCAGTTAAGGTAGCTTATAGCAATGAAGCTGCTTTTGAACAAGATTTTGATGATAATCAGCCAATGAGTGATTTGCCAATTCATTGGAGTCAGTTAGTATCTTATGTGTATGGTGCCGTTTTGCTGGCATTAATTTTACGAATGGTTATTATGATGGGTATCGTTCAGCGTTCTATCACAAAATACAAATCCTTTCAAAATGGTAAACTTATTCTGGTTAAACCTGATGCACAAATAAAAAATTGCTCCTTTTTAAATCAAATCATTATCGATGAAAGCTTAATAGAAAATGAAAGAGATTTGGTAGTTCAGCACGAGTCGGCTCATGTAACACAAGGCCACGCTGTAGACAAGATCCTGGTAAATTTAGCAGTCTGTATTTTATGGTTCAATCCCATCATTTATTTCTGGAGAAATGCGATCGATCATAATCACGAGTTTTTGGCTGATCAGGAAACACTAAAAACCGCTGATAAAAAGGCTTATGCATCTTTATTGTTGAATTTGGCCATGCCTTCAAGTACGCTGTTGGCGCATAGTTTTAGTAAACTGCCATTAAAGAAAAGAATTATGATGTTTTACAAAAAACCAAACTCCAATATGAAAAAGCTCATTTACTTTTCATTTATTCCAATAATTGCGCTTTGCTTATTAGCCTTTGTAAACCGTAAAGAAGTTATTGTAACAAAAAATGTGGCAGAAAATGGAAATTATTTTACTCATGTTAAGGTTTACAAGCAAGATTATTTCAAAACAGCAATAGTTTTAGATCCAAATGCGAAATCTGCATTCAACGAAGCAGAAGTGGTATTGGTTCTTGATGCAGGACATGGAGGCAGAGATGCAGCTTCGGTTGCCCTGGATGGGCAAAGGGAAAAAGACATGAATTTGAGAGCCGTAAACATTTTAAAAGAAGAGGCTGCCAAACGAGGCATCAAAGTTCGGTTAACCAGAAGTAGTGATGAGTATGTATCGCTTCGCGATCGATTACCTGTTCAACCTGCTACTGCTTTTATATCTATTCATCATAATGCAATGCCTAAAAATGGTCCCGTGGCCTTCGGCGGCATAGAGGTTTATGTTTCGAAATTAAATAAGAACATTAAAATAGCAGAAGAACTAGGCGCAAATATCTTAGAAAAACTTAAACAAGTGAAGGGGACGCCAGTTCAAGATTCTCTTAAAGATGCAAGTTTGTTGTTGTTAAGAGAATCCAAAACGCCAGCAGTTTTGATTGAATTAGGGAATATTACCGATCAAAAAAGTCTGGATTTTATCACTCAGGAAAGCAACCTTCGTAAAATCAGTAATTTAATATTAGATGGGTTTGTCATGTTCTCAAAACGAGGTTGTTAAAGATTATGCTAGTTCGAAATTTCATGTTCAGTGGTCTTCTATCTTTGTTTGCTTTTCAAGCAAAAGCCCAATTTAATTTATTGGGTAAAATTGAAACCGAACAAACCAATGCACAGCCGAATGTTTCGATAAAATTAATAGATGTGGCTAAAAGGCTAAAATATACCCAATCAGATACCTTGGGTATTTATTCTTTTTTAAACATCAGCGGCGGCGAGTATTTAATCACCTTTTCGGCAGTTGGCTTTAATACACAGCAGAAAAGTATCCAATTATCAAGAGACACTTCCATTAACGTTAAACTAGAAACAGCTTCGAATGAGCTTGCCGATGTTCAAATCAATTCAAAAAGGCCTTTATTGGAAAAAAGAATTGATCGAACAATATTTAACGTAGAAAATAGCGTGACTGCAATCGGTAGCGATGCGCTTGAATTATTGTCCAAAGTTCCAGGCGTTCGGGTAGTAAATGATCAGGTTTCACTCGTGGGCAAAGGTGGTGTTAATGTGATGGTGAATGATAAATTGGTACAGCTGAGTCAGGATGACTTATCTAATTATCTCAAATCTATTCCATCTGATCAAATTTCGAAAATAGATGTGATTACCAATCCTCCGGCAAAGTATGATGCACAGGGGAATAACGGCTTGATTAATATCGTACTAAAAAAAACAACAGCTGAAGGTTTAAAAGGTTCCGTTAATACGATTTTTACGCAAGCTTCACATCAAACGGCTTCCATGGGTGGAAATGTGAGTTATCGAAAAGATAAAATTGCCGTTAATTCAACCTTCAACATCAGAAAAGGTTCCATTGTACCATTTGAACAAAGTACTATTTTCTACCCTTCGCAAAGCTGGAACGTAGTTAACAAAGATCGGAATTTCAGAACGGTACCAAGCGGGCAAATTGGATTGGATTATCAAATTTCCAAAAAAACAATGCTTGGTGCTGCGTACAATGGCGGTTATACAGATTTTCATTCGGAAGAGAATATAAAAACCAGGGTGTCTAACGTCAATCAACAGCTAGATTCTATCCTAAATTCTGATGCAAATGCAGAAATCAGCTCCCATTATCATTCTGCAAATCTGTTTTTGAAACAAAATTTCGATTCAACAGGCAAACAGCTTACCATAAATGCTGACTGGTTTACCTTTGCCGACGATAAAAATCGGGCTTTCAATAACCAGAGTTTTTTCGGCGATGGTGCTATAATACCGGGATCATTTGCAGAATATTTATCAACGAGCAAACAAGGAATTGCACTTTATACGCTAAAAGCAGATGTAGATTTGCCTTATAAAAATTTTAAAGTTTCGTTCGGTACCAAACTTAGTTTTATCACGAACGAAAGCGATATTGCTTTTTATAGAAAACGGAATGATATTTATGAAGTCGATTTGAATCAAAGCAATTTATTTATTTATCATGAAAACACTCAGGCCTTGTATGCTAATGTGAATGAGACCATTAAAAAGTGGGATTTTCAACTTGGCTTGCGGTCGGAATACACCCAGATAAATGGAAATTCAGTTAATCAAAAAATAAAGTCTAATTATCTGCAGTTGTTTCCTACTTTCTACGCAACTTATCGTGCTGGCAATCAAAGTGCATGGAGCATTAATTATGGGCGTAGAATTAACCGACCTGCCTACCGCAAGTTAAATCCATTTCGGTGGTACAGCAATCAATATGTTTATACTGAAGGTAACCCGTTTTTGCAGCCGTCTTATAATCACAACATCGAGCTTTCGCACACTTACAAAAGTTCTCTCACCAGTACTTTATCGTTTAGCGGTGCCACTAATGGTTTTGCTGATGTGAATTTTATCGATGTAAATTCAAATACCCAAGCCACTAAACCCGTAAACTTCATCACCGGATATAGTTACCAGTTTAGTAATTCTCTAGTGTCAAACCCATTCGAAAATTGGCAAACCATTAATCAGTTTGATGTTTTTTACAATGTATCGAAGTCGGCAATTTTGCAAACACAAACAAATTTGAGCAGAATGGGCGCATACTTTTCTACTTCAAATCAATTTACCATAAATAAAAGCAAAACTGTTTTGGCAGATGTTAATTTTTGGTTTCAATTTCCGACAGCTGAAGGGTTAAATGAAATTAAAAGCCAGTATAATTTAGATTTTGGAGTGAAGACCTTGCTGCTCAATAAAAAACTTCAGCTATCGTTAAGCGCAAACGATTTGCTGAAATCCAATAGGTATCGGTTTAGCAGTTTAATCAATAACATTAAACAAGATTACAATAATTATTACGATGCCAGACAGTTACGAATCACTGCCCGATTTAATTTCGGAAATGAGAAACTGAAACAAACGGATCGTAAATCAGGAAATGAAGAGGAGCGAAGGCGGAGCAATTAAACTTATTACTGACCAAAAGTCATTGCCACAATTGCAGTTGCTGAATTAGATTGCGGCGTCGTTCCTCCTCGTAAAGATGTGTTGGTCAATTAAAACGCTTCCGCGATACTGATGTAAAATCCACTTTGACGCTTTTCATTTGGTCTTTTCTCGCCAATTCCGTAGTCTAAACGAACGCTGATTCCTTTCTCCGGATCGAAGAAATACCGAAGTCCAGCGCCATAATTTGGCTTGAAAGAATCGGTAGAGAAATCATCAACACCCCAAACGGTTCCGGTTCCGCCAAATAGCGTAGCGCCGAAACGACTGCTATAACGGTACCTTAATTCCGCCTGCGCCGCCAATAAGTTTTTATCGCGATAGCGCCCGCCATAGTAGCCACGCATCATTTCGTCGTTACCAATTTGTGGTAACAGATAAACAGGTGTATTGCTGCCTAACACGGTATTATACAATCCTTGTACGCCTACTGCGAAGCTTTTGTTCAATCGCCAGAAATTCCTTACATCAATTTTTATCTGGCTACCTGTAAAATTGCCCTCCGAAAAAATATCAGGTGCATATTGATACGTACCTCTGATGAAAAAGCCTTTGGTGGTGTAGTTGTTATTATTCCTGGCGTCATAACTTTGCGAAACACCTAGATATAAAACGCTACCAGTTCTATTATTATAATATGGGTCGCTGTTAAAAATTCCATCGGCAACTACATCCTTATATTTGTAGTTTTCAAAACCTAGCGAAACCCCGGTATAGGCCTTTGGCAATAACTGTTTCTCTGCCTGAAGCAAAACTTTAATCTGCTGCTGGATCAATTTATCTTCATTAGCTTCTTCGGTGCTGTTGCCAATGCCATAAAAATTAAAAGGCATGCGTTTGAAACGCAATTCGCCAATGTAATGGAGCTTATTTCCTTTTCCCCAAATATCAATGAGCGAACTCATATTGTAAGCTTTCAAGGTAGAGTAGTTCAGATTTAAGGTTAAAGATGATGGACGATTTGTGGTATCCAACCGATCAGCATAAAAACCCACAATTGCACCAACACCAAACTGAAAACCGGTTTCCTGGGCATATCCAAAGGAAGGAATGGGCAAAAAGCTTGCTTTGCGTAAAGTATCTTTTTCGTTTGATAGCAACTTTTTTATCAATTTCATTTGAGCAAATGAACTTCCAGATAGGAACACAAAAACCAGGAGAAAATAAACTTTTTTCATTGCCGCAAATTAACTCATTTTTTTATTAAGAATTATTTACTGACGGGCGATAGCTGTTTTATGACAGTGGCTTGGGATTTTTTAATAGTAGCAAGGCCTGGGCCACCTAAACCGGATTAACGGGGAAAGCGGCCAACTTTTCGTTGGGCCTTGTACCAAAAAGCCGGACTGCCTTTAATAATATTGCAGCATCTGCTTTTCAAAAAAAATACTTCGGCATGCTAACCATTGACGTTTTTAATTTCCGTCATTGCTTGCCTGCGGCAGACAGGGTTGATCAATTCAACACCTCGGTCTGTGTCCTCACAGACCGAAACGCAAACAAACAGGAAATGGTCTGCGGGGACACAGACCATGGGAAAGGAAAATAAGTTATAAGTATTGATTTTGTTATCCAAAATAGCAACCAAAGCTGTAATTTTAAGCAAAACGGACTTTAACGCCTCGGTCTGTGTCTTTACAGACCGAAACGCTGACAAACAGATAATGGTCTGTGGGGACACCGACCATGGGAAAAAGACTATATTCTTATAAGCGGAATAATTTCTCCCGCAGATTAAGGTGATTATCGCTGATTGTTTCTGCGTTAATCTTTTTTGATGTTCGGAATTACTGTTAACGAGTGTCACAATGAATTTCAAACTTTTGACTCCTAGCTCCAAATACTTTTAATGTTTTATCCTTTCGGGCTAAATGCCTACTTTTGCGAAAAATAATACATAACAAAATGAGCAATACTAGAGGACCAATATCTCAGTTTATGGAGCGTAATTATCTCCATTTTAATGCTGCGGCGATGATGGATGCGGCTAAGGGCTACGAAACGCATTTGGATGAAGGTGGTAAAATGATGATTACCCTAGCCGGTGCAATGAGTACTGCTGAATTGGGTATTTCGCTTGCAGAAATGATCCGCCAGGATAAGGTATCTATCATTTCTTGTACAGGAGCTAATCTGGAAGAGGATATAATGAACCTGGTAGCGCATTCGCATTATAAACGTGTGCCTAACTACCGTGATTTGAGTCCGCAGGATGAGTGGGATTTATTAGAAAACCATTACAACCGCGTTACTGATACTTGTATTCCTGAAGAAGAGGCTTTCCGTCGTTTGCAAAAACACATTCAAAAAATCTGGATGGACGCTGAAGCAGCAGGCGAACGCTATTTCCCGCATGAGTTTATGTACAAAATGCTTTTAAGTGGCGATTTAGAGCAATATTATGAAATTGATCCAAAAAATTCGTGGATGTTAGCTGCTGCTGAAAAAAATCTTCCAATTGTGGTTCCAGGATGGGAAGATTCAACTATGGGCAATATTTTTGCTTCCTACGTAATGAAAAAAGAGCTAACGGCGACTACTGTAAAAGGTGGTATTGAATATATGGGTTGGTTAGCCGATTGGTATATCGCAAACAGCGGTGGTAAAGGAATTGGTTTCTTCCAGATCGGTGGTGGTATTGCTGGTGATTTCCCAATCTGCGTGGTGCCAATGTTATATCAAGATATGGAAATGGAAAATATTCCTTTCTGGAGCTATTTCTGCCAGATTTCTGATTCTACAACTTCATACGGTTCCTACTCTGGAGCTGTTCCGAATGAAAAAATTACCTGGGGTAAGTTAGATATCAATACACCAAAGTTCATCGTAGAAAGTGATGCAACAATTGTAGCACCGCTGATGTTTGCCTGGATATTAAAGCAATAAGAATAACATTTTGATAAAACAAAATTGAAGCTTGATGCCCATTTTAGATAAAGATCAAAAAATGGGCATTTTTATTGCCTGAGTGGCCTGAAACATCATTTGTTTAGAATGATTATAAATTGTATTTCCGGTCACTATTATGTCATGGGATTTATTAATAAGTTATACTTTTGTTCAAGTTTTGGTGGAGCTACATCAGTTCAGGCATCAATTTCACAACAAAAAGTAAATTAAATAAGTATAAAGTGTTCATTATGAGAGATATCTCGATGATTTTAAAAAGCGTTTGGAAGTCGTTATTCGTGTTTTCAGCAGTTACTGTAATGGCGGTTTCAACCGTTAGTGCTCAGGATGCTAAAGAGGGGAGAACGCTTTTCAGAGCTAAATGTTCATCATGCCATGCATTAGATGCCAAATTGGTAGGTCCTGCTTTAACAGGGGTGAGTGATCGCCACTCTGAAGAGTTCTTATTAAAATGGATTCCTAATTCGCAAGGGATGATTGCTGCCGGCAATCCGGAAGCAGTTAAATTATTTAACGAAAATGGTAAAGTTGCGATGACTTCTTTCCCTGAGTTAGATGAGGAAAAAGTTAAAAGCATTTTAGCATACATCAAAGAAGGCGAGCCTAAAGCTGCTGTTGATCCAAATGCGCCAAAAGCTGGTGCTGGAGAAAGCGGTACATCTGGCTTATCGATCGCTGGTATCGTTGCTATTGTATTGGTAGGTATTCTAATCCTGGTAATTTTAGGTCGTGCATCTAAATTGCTAGAGCGTTTAATCTTACAGAAACAAGGTATTGAAATTGAAGAAGATGTGCCGTTAAAGGTAGGTGTTCGTAAAATGTTCAAAAACAAGAAGTTCGTGATGTTCTTCATCTTGTGTTTGGTAATTGCTTTAGGATCTTGGGGTTGGATGGGTATGTGGAACACAGGTGTTCACACCGGTTATCAACCAGTTCAGCCGATTAAATTCTCACATGAGCTACACGCTGGTATCAATCAAATCGACTGTCAGTATTGCCACAATGGTGCTTTCAAATCTAAGAATGCTACTATTCCATCACTAAATGTTTGTATGAACTGCCACAAAGCTGTTCAGGCAAGAGATAATTATGATGGTGAGATTTCTCCAGAGATCAAAAAAATCTACAATGCTTTAGGTTACGATCCTGAGACACAACAATACGATAAGAGCAAAGAGAAACCAATGGAATGGGTACGTGTACACAACCTTCCGGATTTTGCTTACTTCAACCACTCTCAACACGTAGTAGTTGCAGAAGATGCTATTCGTAAAGCAAAAGGATTACAACCAACAGAGCCTGTATGTTTCGCATGTCACGGTCCGGTTAATACAATGGAAGAGATCTACCAATATTCTCCATTAACCATGAAATGGTGTATTAACTGTCACAAGGAAACAGATATTTCTGGTCAGAAAAATAATGCTTTCTATGCTAAGGTTATCGAAGCTCATGAGAAAATTAAAAAAGGCGAGAAAGTTACCCCAGCGTTATTGGGTGGTTTAGAGTGTGGTAAATGCCACTATTAATAGATAGAGTTTAGTAAGAACGTTCGAATAAACAGTAATATAGCTTAAATGGAAAGCAACAAAAAATACTGGAAAGGCTTAGAGGAGTATAATAATACACCCGATTTTGTTAAGAATAGCAAAAACGAATTCGCCGAGCCACTTCCAATAGAAGATGTTTTAAATGAAGCAGGGTTAAGTACCGTTACCCCACGCCGCGACTTTTTAAAGGCGTTAGGTTTTGGTTTAGGTGCAGTTACTTTGGCAGCATGTCAAACAGCCCCGGTTCATAAATCTATTCCTTACCTGGTAAAACCTGAAGAGGTTACGCCTGGTATTCCTAACTATTATACTTCGAGCTTTAACGGCCAAAGTATTTTAGTTAAAACAAGAGAGGGTCGTCCGATTAAAATTGAACCAAACCCTAATGCAGGCGAATTTTATCGCGGTACTGATGCAAGAGCGCAAGCTTCTGTGTTAGATCTTTATGATGTATCGAAATTAAAAGCGCCAGTTCTTAAAAACGAAGAAACTACCTGGGCTAAGTTAGATAGCTTTGTAAAAAGCGAATTGGCAAAAGCACAGGCAGGCGGTAAGAAAATCCGCGTAGTTGCTTCTACAGTTAACAGTCCATCAACAAATGCTGTTTTAGCGCAGTTTATTACAAAATATCCAGCGGCTAAATTAGTTCAGTATGATGCGGTTTCTTATACCGGAATTATTCAGGCTAACCAAAACAGCTTTGGTAAAGCAGTATTGCCAAAATATAACTTCGATAAAGCTGACTTAATTGTAAGTTTCGCTGCCGATTTCTTAGGAACCTGGATTAGCGGAGAAGAGTTTACAGCTCAATATACTTCTAACCGTAACTACAAATCGTTAGAAAACAAAAAAATGAGCCGCCACATTCAATTTGAAAGTGGAATGAGCCTAACGGGTACAAATGCTGATACGCGTGTTCCGATTAAATTATCAGAAGAAGGACCTGCTTTAATCGCTTTATATAATGCAATTACTGGTCAGTCTTTAGCTGGAGGTACACTTGGAAACAACACCACTGCTGATAAAGTAATTAAATTGGTAGCAAAAGAATTAGTACAAAACAAAGGTAAAGGCCTTGTAGTGTGCGGTTCTAACGATGTTTCTACTCAAATTTTAGTAAATGCTATTAACTCCGCTATCGGAAGTTATGGCACTACAATCGATTTAGATAATCCTTGCTATTTATATGCAGGTAACGATGCTGAATTTAACGGTCTAGTTGCCGAAATGAGTCGTGGTGAAGTTGGTGCTGTTTTATTTTTAAACAGTAACCCTGCTTACGATTTCATGAATATTGATGCATTTACTAAGGCTTTAGCTAAAGTTCCTGCAAAAATCTCTTTCTCAGATAGAGCTGATGAAACAGCTTCACTTTGTGATGCCATTGCAATTAACCATAACTATTTAGAGTCGTGGGGTGATGCAAATGCTTACGAAGGATATTATTCAATTGTTCAACCTACCATCAATCCAGTTTTCAACAGCCGTCAGGCAGAAGAGAGTTTATTGGTTTGGGCTGATGCTCCTGTTAAAAATTACTATCAATTTGTTCGCAACAACTGGGAAACCAAAATGTTGCCAGCAATTGGTTTAAAATGGAATGATGTTTTAGAGAAAGGTGTAGTTACAGTAGCTCCAAAAGCAGCTGGTAGTTATTCTTTCACTCAATCATTAGCGCAAGTTGCTACGTCAATCGTAAGCACCAGCAAAGCTTTAGCAAAAGGTGGCGACCAGGTAGAATTGCAGGTTTACGAAAGTGTTCCAATGCGTGATGGTAAAAACGCCAACAATGCATTTTTGCAAGAATTACCAGATCCGGTTTCAAAAGTAACCTGGGATAACTATGTTGCACTTGCACCAAAATTCGCGGAAAAATTAAAGGTTAAGGAATTTGATGTAGTTACTGTAAAAGGTAGCAATGGACATTCTGTAGATCTTCCGGTATTGATCCAGCCAGGACAAGCACAAGGAACAGCATCTATCGCGTTAGGTTATGGCCGTACTAAAGTTGGTAAAGCTGGTAACGAGGTAGGTAAAAATGCTTTCCCTTTTATCTCTTTCCTAAACGGAACAATGCAATATGCCAGCAATGTAACCATTACCCCAACAGGCGGTTACTATGAATTGGCTCAAACACAAACTCACCACTCTTTCGAAGGTCGTGCTGTAATCAAAGAAGCTACATTCAAAGAATATTTGAAAGATGCTTCTGCTGGTAACCACAAAGGTGAACACAAAGATTATGATCTTTGGGATGCTTATGAGAAACCAGGTAACAACTGGGTAATGGCAATCGATTTGAATGCTTGTACAGGTTGTGGTTCTTGTATTGTTGCTTGTAATGTAGAAAATAATATTCCTGTAGTGGGTCGTGATGAGGTTCGCCGTCGTCGTGAAATGCACTGGATTCGTATTGATCGTTACTATAGCTACGAAACCAAAGATGGTGATGTAACCAAAGAAAAAGAGATTGCTAAATTGGAAGATTTAGATCACGTTTCTGTGGTTCACCAACCAATGTTGTGTCAACACTGTGATCACGCACCTTGCGAAACAGTTTGTCCGGTATTGGCAACTGTACACTCAAGTGATGGTTTAAACCATATGGCTTATAACCGTTGCGTAGGTACACGTTACTGTGCGAATAACTGTCCGTATAAAGTTCGTCGTTTTAACTGGTTTAACTACTGGAATGATTCACGTTTCGATAACTACTTAAATAATGAGTTTACTCAATTGGTATTGAATCCTGATGTTACTACCCGTTCTCGTGGTGTAATGGAGAAATGCTCAATGTGTATCCAACGTATTCAGGGTGGAAAGTTACAAGCTAAATTAGAGAAACGCCCATTAAAAGATGGCGATATCAAAATGGCTTGTCAGGAAGCTTGTTCAGCAAATGCAATCATATTTGGTGATTCAAACGATCCAAATTCAGAGGTTTCAAAAGCATTACGTTCTGAGCGTATCTACTACGTATTAGAAGAAATCAACGTGAAACCAGGTATCGGATACATGACAAAAATTAGAAACACAGATACAACAGTACAAGCGTAAGCTTTAGTATAAAGAAAATACAAATTATGTCAGGACATAACGAATCAATACTTAGAGAACCATTAATTACCGGCGATAATATCACGTATGCAAAAATTACGGATGATATTTTAGGACCGGTAGAAAACAAGCCGAACAAGGCTTGGTGGATTGGTTTCATCGTTTCAGCATTAGGTGCTTTACTTTGGGTTGTAGCTGTGAGTTACACTTTTTGGAATGGTATCGGTGCATGGGGCTTAAATAAAACAGTTGGATGGGCATGGGATATCACCGGTTTCGTATGGTGGGTAGGTATCGGCCACGCCGGAACGCTAATTTCAGCGGTACTATTGCTTTTCCGTCAAAACTGGCGTAACTCCATTAACCGTTCTGCAGAGGCGATGACAATTTTCGCCGTTATCTGTGCAGCAACGTACGTCGTATCACACATGGGGCGTCCGTGGTTGGCTTATTGGGTTTTACCATTGCCAAATCAGTTCGGTTCACTTTGGGTAAACTTTAACTCACCATTGGTTTGGGATATGTTTGCCATCTCTACTTACTTCTCGGTATCATTATTATTCTGGTACACAGGTTTGTTGCCAGATATCGCAACTATTCGTGATCGTGCAGTAGGAACACGCAGAAAAATCTATTCTATCTTTTCATTCGGATGGAGTGGAAGTGTTAAAACCTGGCAACGTTTCGAGGCGGTATCATTAATCCTCGCTGGTATTTCAACTCCATTAGTACTTTCGGTACACACTATTGTATCAATGGACTTTGCAACATCAGTAATTCCAGGATGGCACACCACAATCTTTCCTCCATATTTCGTAGCGGGAGCGATTTTCTCAGGCTTTGCAATGGTGTTAACATTATTGTTGGTAGCACGTAAAGTATTGGGTCTTGAAAACTACATCACCATGTTCCACATTGAGTCGATGAATAAAATCATCATCTTAACAGGATCAATTGTGGGTGTGGCTTACTTAACTGAGTTCTTCATTGCATGGTATTCAGGTTCTGAGTATGAGCAATATGCCTTCATCAACCGTTCTACTGGTCCATACTGGTGGTCGTATTGGATGATGATGACCTGTAACGTAATCTCTCCTCAATTGTTATGGTTCAAAAAGATCCGTTTAAGCATTAAAGCTACCTGGATTTTATCAATCGTAGTAAACGTAGGTATGTGGTTCGAACGTTTCGTAATTATCGTTACCTCATTACACCGTGATTATATCCCTTCGAGTTGGGCAATGTTTTATCCAACCTGGGTTGATGTGAGTGTGTTCGTAGGTTCAATCGGTTTGTTCTTTACTTTATTCTTATTATTCTTAAGGGTATTGCCTTCAATCGCGATCGCAGAAGTTAAATTATTATTAAAATCTGCAAGTGAGCAAGCGAAAATGAAACAGATTAAAGACGGACATGAGAACAAAGAATACGTAGCAGAATACGTAGAGTCGTTACAGAAATTTGATAGTGTTAAACAAGAAGATTACGCAAAAATATAACAATGAGTGATATCAAATATATTTTAGGCAGCTTTGGTGATCCTGATGAAATGATGCATGGCATCGAAAAGCTTCAGGAAAATGGTGTAAGCATTTACGATGTTTATACGCCAATGCCTATACACGGAATAGAAGCCAAATTAGGGATTAAAAGATCGAGAATTGATATTGCAGCATTTTGCTTTGGTATCACTGGAACTTGCGCAGCTTTTGCATTAATTTATTTTTGCGCAGTAATCGATTGGAAAGTAAACATTGGTGGTAAGCCATCATTTGCATTGCCGGATTTTATTCCGATAATGTTCGAGCTTACTGTATTGTTTTGTGCTTTCGGTATGGTTTTAACTTATTATGCTTCTACGCATTTGTTTCCAGGAAGAGCGCCAAGAGT
Organism: Pedobacter sp. AC163; assembly: GCF_979258665.1. Lineage (NCBI taxonomy): Bacteria > Pseudomonadati > Bacteroidota > Sphingobacteriia > Sphingobacteriales > Sphingobacteriaceae > Pedobacter > Pedobacter sp. AC163. The sequence goes on from NZ_OZ409872.1 coordinate 3,714,273, forward strand.
AATGGATCTTCGTGCAACAGACGATCGTTTTGTAATCGCTGTTGATGCAAAAGATAACGCAGCGCATACTGTTATTGATGGTTTATTAAAAGATGCAGGTGCTTTAGAAGTAAAGTATAATGAAAGGAAGTACATTAGCTATGAATAAGAATAAATTTGTTTATACAGCGTTTTTAGCTATCGCTTTCGCAGCTACAGTATCCGCTTGTAAAGATAAACGCAGTACTGGTTTAGAATATGCCAGAAATATGTATGATGCATTAGCATTAAACCCGGATCAACCTGTTGATACGGCTAATAAATTACTGGCTAGTTTTAAAGGTCAGGCTGCACAAACGCCACCAGCAAACACAAAACCTGTTGGGTTTACAGAGTACGACGAATTTCCTAACACTAAAGAAGGTTACGAAGCGGCGGGTGTAAGTATGGTAAATCCATTGCCTGTTGATACCGTTAATTTGGCACAAGGAAAACACTTATTCAATGTTTTCTGTAGCCCTTGTCACGGCGAAAAAGGTGATGGACAAGGTCATTTGGTAAAAATTGAGAAATTTAGCGGTGTACCGGCATACCAAACAGGAGCATCATCTCGTGGTGGTAATATGGTAGATCTTACTGCAGGTAAAATATACCACACCATTACTTACGGTGTAAATAACATGGGCTCGCATGCTTCACAAATTACGCCAACAGATCGTTGGAAAGTAGTGATGTATGTTCAACAATTACAAAAAGGACAATAGTAAAGCAGAATATAAATGGGAACTCACAATATTAATTTTAGTGAACAGTTTGAGTTTACAGGTAAAGTAAAAACCTTGAGCATTGTTGGTATCATATTAGGTGCTATTGCTATTGGTTACGGTTTTACTGGTGATAAAGTAATGCATGAGCGTACTTTTGCTAACCTGTTGCTTATGGGATATTACTTTGCATGCGTTTGTATGTCAGGTATGTTTTTCCTAGCCGTTCAATTTGTTGCGCAAGCAGGATGGTCTGCTTCAATTTTACGTGTACCACAGGCATTGGCCAAAACCTTGCCTATTGCTTCTATAATCCTGATCGTGATTATTTCTGCTGGGTTATATACACATAATTTATACCATCACTGGCATGCTGATGGATTAACTGATCCAAATAGCCCTAATTACGATTCATTAATCGCAGGTAAGGCCGTATTCTTGAATGTACCATTCTTCTTAGGTCGTATGGTAGTATTTTTGGGTGTTTACAGTGCATTTGCAATCAGTTTTACTAAACTTTCATATAATGAAGATTTAGCTGGTGGATTAGCTTCATACAGAAAGAGCTTTAAAAATGCTTGTATCTTCCTGGTAATTTACGGTTTTACTACACCGATTTTTGCTTTCGATACCATCATGTCATTAGAAGCGCACTGGTTCTCAACCATGTTCGGTTGGTACAACTTTGCCGCAATGTGGGTGAGTAGTTTAGCTACTATCGCAATCATCATCATCTTATTAAGAAGAGCTGGTTATATGCAATGGGTTAACAATAGCCACTTACATAACTTAGGTCAATTTATCTTCGGTTTCTCTATCTTCTGGACTTACGTATGGTTCGCACAGTTCTTATTAATTTACTATGCAAACATGCCAGAGGAAACTGTTTATTTCTACAAACGCTTTGAATATTACAAATTCTGGTTTTTCTTAAACCTGGCGATGAACTTCTTGGCTCCGGTTTTATTATTAATGGATAGAGACAACAAGAGAACAGATGCGAAGTTGTTATTCGTTTCGATCGTAGTATTGTTAGGTCACTGGGTAGATTACTACCAAATGATTATGCCAGGTGCTGTAGAAGATGGACACAATGGTTTCGGTATTGTTGAAATCGGTACTGCCTTAGGTTTTGTAGGATTGTTTACCTTTACCGTTCTAAGCAACTTAAGCAAGAAACCTTTAATTGCAAAGAATCATCCGTTATTACAAGAAAGTTTGCATCACCAGCTTTAATAGGTGATAGTATAGAGCAAATATTTAATTATTATTATAGAAGTACAGCGTACTACTTTTAAGGAAATGAGTTTAAGAAAGTTTATCACGAATAAAACGACCGCGGCTTTGGCAGTATTACTTACTGTTTTTGCAAACACCAGCGCTTTTGCGCAAGAGGCAGCAGCAGGTGCTGCAGCGGCACCGAAAGTTGATATGGGAGAGGTTTACAAATCAGTAATTTTTTATACGCTGATATTTCTTGCCGTATGTGTATTCATCGCTATTATTGGTAAAGCAATAAAAGTATATGAATTAAGCCGCGAAGCGCAAGGTAAGCCAATTGGTATCAACTGGAACGGGGTACATGCAAGCTTATTTGCATTGTTCTTGGTTTTAGGTTTGTACGGTGTGTATTGGGAATATACCGTTCATGGTTCTATGTTATTGCCTGATGCTGCATCAGAACATGGAAAGAAGATTGATGAAATGTTTAACTTAACATTAATCATCACCACCATTGTATTCATTGCTACGCACATTTTATTATTTGGTTTCGCTTACATCTACAAGTATTCGGCAAAAAGAAAAGCTTACTACTATCCACACAATAATACCATTGAGAAGATCTGGACAATCGTTCCAGCCTTAGTATTAACAGTTTTAGTGTTGATGGGTTTCTTAACGTGGAGATCAATCTTCTTCAAAGTTGAAGATCCTAATAACAAACCACTTCAAATCGAAGTAACATCTGAGCAGTTTAAATGGTCTATCCGTTACCCAGGTGCTGATGGTATTGTAGGAAAGAAAAACTATAAATTAACAACTGCATCAAATACTTTAGGTATTGATTTTAAAGATTTGAATTCTCGTGATGACGAAATGGCTGACGAGATGGTTATCCCGGTTGGTAAGCCTGTTAAGTTGATCTTAAACAGTAAAGATGTAATCCATAGTTTTTACATGCCTCACTTCAGAGTTCAGTTGAATACTGTACCAGGTATGCAAACTATTTTTGAATTTACTCCAACAAAGACTACCCGTCAAATGCAGGAGGAAACCAATGATCCTAATTTTAAGTTCCTTTTCTACTGTGCTAAAATTTGTGGATCTGGTCACTATAACATGCAAAAAGATGTACGTGTAGTATCAGAAGCTGAATACAAAACATGGATTGCAGAACAAAAAACATACTTAAACGACGATTTAAGAAAACAATTTAATTTGCCTGTGGCACCTGCACCTGCTAAACCAGCAGCAGAGGGAGATTCATCAGCAACCGATTCGGCAGCTGTGAAAGGAAACCAAATGGCTTTAAATAAATAATATTAAGCAGGAGCGAAAAGAATATGTCAACAATAGCATTACACGACGAACACAATCACGACCACGCTGATCACGGACACCACAAGGAGACGTTGATTTCGAAGTATATCTTCAGCATGGATCACAAAATGATTGCTAAGCAATTCCTAATTACGGGTATCATTATGGCCGTAATTGCAATGGGCTTATCAATTTTATTCCGTATTCAATTGGCTTGGCCAGATCAAAACTTTCCATTCTTAGAAACTTTTTTAGGAAAATGGGCTGAAGGCGGTCGTATCAAACCTGACTTTTATTTAGCATTAGTTACCATTCACGGTACCATCATGGTATTCTTCGTGTTAACTGCAGGGCTTAGTGGTACTTTTAGTAACTTACTTATTCCATTGCAAATTGGTGCAAGAGATATGGCTTCGCCATTCTTAAATATGCTTTCATACTGGTTCTTCTTTATGGCTTGTGTGATCATGATGTCTTCGTTCTTCATCCAAACAGGACCTGCTTCTGGTGGTTGGACCGTTTATCCTCCTTTATCTGTAGTTGCGAAGGCAATGCCAGGTTCTGGTATGGGGATGACATTATGGTTAATTAGTATGGTACTTTTCGTGGCATCATCGTTAATGGGGGGTATCAACTATGTGAGTACGATCTTAAATATGCGTACTAAAGGTATGGACCTTTGGAAAATGCCGTTAACCATTTGGGCCTTCTTTTTAACGGCTATATTAGGTATCTTATCTTTCCCTGTTCTTGTAGCTGGGGTGGTATTGATGGTATTCGATCGTAGTTTTGGAACAAGTTTCTATTTATCTGATATTGTTTTAGGTACAGATATTTTACCAAATGAAGGTGGTTCTCCAATTTTATGGCAACACTTGTTCTGGTTCTTAGGTCACCCTGAGGTGTATATTGTAATTATGCCAGCTTTGGGTATCTCATCTGAAGTAATCTCGGTAAACTCACGTAAACCAATCTTTGGTTACCACGCGATGGTTTATTCATTAATTGGTATTACCGTACTTTCATTCATCGTATGGGGTCACCACATGTTTGTAACTGGTATGAACCCGCTGCTGGGTGGTGTGTTTATGATTACCACATTGATTATTGCCGTACCTTCAGCAGTAAAAACATTTAACTATTTAGCTACGCTATGGAGAGGTAATATCCGTTTCACTCCAGCCATGTTGTTCGCTATTGGTTTAGTATCATTCTTTATCTCTGGTGGTTTAACCGGTATCTTCTTAGGTAACGCTTCATTGGATATTAATCTACACGATACTTATTTTGTAGTTGCCCACTTCCACTTGGTAATGGGTTCTGCAGCAATTTTTGGTATGCTTGCTGGTGTTTATCACTGGTTTCCAAGAATGTTTGGTAGAATGATGAATGCTAAATTAGGTTACTTACATTTCTGGTTAACTTTCATCGCGGCTTACCTGGTATTCTTCCCACTTCACTTCTTAGGTTTAGATGGTGTACCTCGTCGTTACTATGCTTTCACTGAATTCGAATTCATGAAAAAATGGTTAACAGTAAACGTTTTTGTAACATGGGCAGCTATTATGGCAGCATTGGCTCAAGTAGCATTCTTGTTCAATTTCTTCTATTCAATATTCAAAGGTAAAAAGGCTCCTCAAAATCCTTGGGAATCAAATACTTTAGAGTGGACTGCACCAGTTGAACATATCCACGGTAACTGGCCAGGAGAAATTCCAACAGTTTACAGATGGCCTTATGACTATAGCAAACCAGGACATGATGTGGATTTTATCCCACAAACGGTTCCTTTCTCTCAAACCATGAGTTCAAACTTGCCTCATGATTTTGAAGGAAATGCTGAAGCAGAGAAAATTCAACAAGATTGGGAAATAGCTAATCCTGTAAAAAAGAATCACTAGCTTTTAGCTTTATTACAATTTTAAAAGGGGTATCTGATTAAGTTTCTGCTTATCCGGATACCCTTTTCATCTTAAAAGATATATGGTCAGCAGATCAGAACAACGTTTTATTAGGATCAATTTCATAACCATTATAGTTACGCTATTGGTTATACTTGCCGGCGGTATCGTTCGCAGTACCGGCTCGGGTATGGGTTGTCCTGATTGGCCAAAATGTTTTGACCGTTATATTCCACCTACTGACGTATCTCAGCTTCCTGCCGATTATAAAGAGAAGTATGTTGCCGGAAGATTAAAAAAGAACGAAAAATTTGCTAAATACCTAGAGAGTATGGGCAAAGTTGAATTGGCGGATAGCATCAGGAACGATAAAAGTATTACTCTGCCTGAAGAATTCAATCCGGCAAAAACTTGGGTAGAATATATTAACCGTTTAACGGGAGTTGTTGCAGGAATATTTTTGCTTTTGACAGCGGTATACTCTTTTACCTATAGAAAATCAGCAAAGAGGATCATTTTTTTAAGTATCCTAAATATTCTAGTAGTGGGATATCAAGCCTGGCTTGGTTCTATTGTGGTTTCGACAAACCTAGCACAGTGGGTAGTTACCGTACACATGTTATTGGCCATTGTAATTTTAGCCATTTCGATATATACTTATAACTATGCGAAACAGCTGAACAAACCACAATCCGTAATCATGTACCGCATATTATGGCTAAAAGGATTTTTGCTTTTCACCTTGATTGTTAGTGTTGTTCAAATCATATTAGGTACTGAGGTAAGAGAGTCGGTGGATGTAATTGCTAAATCACTTTCTTACAATCTCAGAGGAAGTTGGATAGCAAAAGTGGGTTCTGTTTTTTCATATCATCGCGACTTGGCCATATTAGTAGTAGTTGCAAATGCGATCGTTTATAAAATGGTTATTGATCGCTTCAGCGGAAAAGCAGCCCCATTGTTAACTGCCCGTTTTATTTTAATCACGCTTCTCATACAAATTTTAAGTGGCTTTGCTTTAGCTTATATCGCATTTCCACCGGCAGCGCAAGCCATACACATTTTGTTTTCTACGCTGCTATTTAGTTTACAATTTTATTTGTACTTGCTGGTTTACCGTACAAGTACTTATAAGCAATAATAAAAAGAAAATTGAAACAAGTTATTTCTGATTTTTCTAAACTTATCAAGTTCAGGCTATCGTTTACGGTAGTATTTTCTGCATCGATATCATTTTTGATCGGTCAGAAAATGCAAGTAGGCAGAGGCCATATTCCGTCTATTGATTGGGGAAATTGGGGCATTTTAATCGCTGGTGGATTTTTAGTAACAGCAGCTGCAAATTGTTTCAATGAAATTATTGAGAAAGACTTAGATAAACTCATGTCTCGTACCAAAGATAGACCAATGCCTGCAGGGAGAATGACAACCGGACAGGGCTTAATTTTGGGCGTGTTTATGGCTTTCGTAGGAACGTGGTTACTTGGAAGACTTAACTTAGAGACTGGACTACTATCTGTGTTTTCGATCTTGCTTTATGCGTTTGCTTATACACCTTTGAAACGCAAGTCACCGATTGCGGTTTTTGTTGGAGCTATACCTGGTGCATTGCCACCACTTATCGGTTACCTGGCAGCATTCGGAAGTTTGAAAGCGGAGATGTTTCATGAAATTGATTATTACATTGCAGGAATATTATTTTTAATCCAATTCGTTTGGCAGTTTCCACATTTTTGGGCAATTGCATGGGTGTTGGATGATGATTACAAAAAAGCTGGTTTCAGACTTTTACCTACTAAAAAACGCGATAAGGCGACTGCTTTATTAACTTTTGTAAGTACGTTAATTTTGATTCCGGTAAGTTTATTGCCGACCTTTTACGGCTTCGGTGGTTATTACATCGCTGGTTTATCGCTAATAGCCGGGCTTATTTTTAGCTGGTTAGCTTTAAAACTTTTATTAAACAGAGAATTAGTTGATGCAAAAAAAGTAATGTTCTGTTCGTTTTTTTACATCCCGGCCGTACAGTTGGGTTTATTATTAAATTTTATAGCAAAATAATTTATGGTTCTAACAATGGAAAATATCCAAGATACATTTGATCCAAAGCCAAGAAAATTTATAGTATGGTTATTTGTAGTATCATCAACAATTATGTTCGGTGGTTTTACAAGTTATTATCTTGTGTTTTCTGCATCCAAGGGAAAAGGTCATGGTTTAGTTTTGCCCGATGCCTTTATCTATTCTAGTCTGGTGATTATTGGCAGTAGTATTACGCTTTTCTTAGCATCAAGGGCATTGCGTAAATTAAATTTCAGCTTACAAAGAAATTTGCTTTTGGTGACTGTGCTATTGGCTATTGCTTTTGGTGTGATGCAGTTTAATGCATGGGGCAGTATGATCAAAACAGGTGCAACCCTGGTAGGTAATAATGCAGCAATTTCGTTTATTTATGTGGTGAGTTTTATTCACCTGCTACACATTATAGCTGGCGCTTTATTAATAATTAGTGCTTTAGTGGGGAGCTACAGAAATATTCCATTAGCAAAAAGCCAATATCGCATGGAAATCGCATCTATTTTTTGGCATTTTATAGATATATTATGGATATATCTGTATGTTTTTTTACTTTTGAACCGTTAAATTTGTTAACAAACTATTATACTATTTCCAAATGAATTCAGTATCACAATTAGATCAAGTTAAAACCGGACCATGGAATGGTGGTCGTTCTCCGTGGTCGGTAGAATATGGTAAAATCATGATGTGGTTTTTCCTTTTGTCAGATGCTTTTACTTTTTCATCGCTATTGATCTATTATGGCGCTCAGCGTTTTTCAAAATTAACATGGCCAGATCCTGATTTGGTTTTCCAATCCGTACCTGGTCTTGCAGATAGTGGTTATCCATTAGTATTTGTGGGTATCATGACCTTCATTTTAATCATGAGTTCTGTAACGATGGTATTAGCCGTAGAAGCAGGACACAGACGTTCTAAAAAAGAAGTAATCTGGTGGATGGTGGCTACTATTATTGGTGGTTTCATGTTCTTGGGCTGTCAGGCTTTAGAATGGACTCACTTATTCCACGAAGGATTTGGATGGGGAGAAATTCCATCAGCGGAAGAATTAAAACATTTGTTTTCTGGTGATGTTTCTTTGGTAGCAGCGCAACAGTTTTCAAACCTTTTCTTTACTATTACAGGTTTCCACGGTTTCCACGTATTTAGTGGTGTGTTAATCAATATCATTATCTTAATCATGACTATTAACGGAACTTTCGAAAAAAGAGGTCACTATTTAATGGTTGAAAAGGTTGGTTTGTACTGGCACTTTGTAGATTTAGTTTGGGTGTTTGTATTTACATTCTTCTATTTGGTTTAATTTATCATATCTAAAAATATTATCATGTCAGAACATCATTCACATACAACAGAAGGACACGAACACGAAGAACACGCAGGCCTAAGCAAAAGAAAAATTTGGCAGGTATTCGGTATCTTATTATTGATTACGGTAATTGAATTTATTATCGCGTTGGTGATTTTACCAAAGGGATACATTTCTCATGGTGTTGGAAACTTCTTATACATTGCGTTAACGCTGGTAAAGGCATTCTATATTGTGGCTTACTTTATGCACTTAAAGTATGAGAAACTCGGGCTACAATTATCACTAACAGTATCGTTCATTTTCATTATTTACTTCATCGTTTTAATGTTAATTGAGGGTGGATTTCTTAACATCCACATGATGAGCCATTAATGAAAAGAAGCCCAATTAAAAAGGTATTAATCCTGGTAAGCATATTGGCTATACCAGGATTTTTGTTTTTTTACTTATTGCCACAGTTTGCTAAAAACAGGTATAAGAGCTTGCCCATATTCGGAGAAAAGGTAGTAGCATCTACGTTTCATTCCGTTAAAGGGAAAAAAATTCCAGATACCATTTATCACCAAATTCCTGATTTTAGCCTCGTCAATCAACAAGGTGCAATTATTAATCTCGATTCTGTAAAGGATAAAATAATTGTTCTTAATCTTTTCTTTGCTGATGCGATGAGTAGAGATGTGGCTAAATACATCAGTGAGTTGTCAGCTGGTTACACTAAAAAGCCACTGGTCCGCTTTTTAAGTATCTCTGTAAATCCAGATGATAAAAACAAAGTTGTTGATTATGCCAATCAATTTCAGGCCAAGCCTGGTAAATGGGATTTGCTTATCGGAGATACAGCAACTACCTATCCTTTAATACGAAAAGGGCTTTTGCTTGATGTAATTAAAGATGAATCAAAGGATAAACCCAATTTCATATTTGGCAACAAAATATTATTGATAGATGTTCAACATCGAATCAGAGGCATGTATGAAATTGATAATCCCGAAGCCAAAAGTAGATTAGAGGATGAGATAAAAGTGCTTATAGCAGAATATCTACGCAATTTGAAGGATGGCAGGTAGGTTAAAGTTGAAAGCGAAAAGTTTAAAATAAAAAGCATTTAAGGGCACAAGTAGAAATGAAGTCATCAGTTGAAACGAAATATAATAAGTGGATTGTTGTATTGTCAATCGCCATACCTTTGGTAGTTGCATTGTTGTTCGGAGTTAACTTAAGGAAACTTGGTTACGATGTAAAGCCGCTGTCTTTTTTGCCACCAATCTATGCCACGATAAATGGTATAACAGCCATTGTATTGGTAATTGCCGTTTGGGCAATAAAAAACGGCAAACAAAAGCTTCATGAGAACCTGATGAAAGTAGCCATTGGCTTATCTGTAGGTTTCTTAGGGATGTATGTGGCTTATCACATGACAGCTGATTCGACAAAATTTGGAGGTGAGGGCGCTATTAAATACATCTATTATTTTATTCTCATCACTCATATCTGCCTGTCGGTAATTATCATTCCTTTTGTATTAGTTACTTTTGTTAGGGCACTGGCCGAACGTTTTGACAAGCATAGAAAAATTGCAAGGATTACTTTCCCGATGTGGCTTTATGTTGCTGTAACCGGGGTAATCGTTTATTTGATGATATCACCTTATTATAGCTAGTTTTACATATATTGCCCAACTAGTACTACGCATTCATTCTTAACTTTCGTTTCATTTCGATACTATTTAAAAATTTGTAATCTGTATTTATTCCAGAAACTACTTTTTTATTAAATAATTTTTATATTAGTAAAAATTATCCCCAAATAATTTTTAAAAACAAACAAACTAACTATTAATTATAAATTCCTCGTTTTCGCTTTTTGTGAAGACTGAAGGCGTTTCGCATTAAAACTTAAATAAACTAATCAATTAATTTCTATGAAGAAAATCTACAAAAAACATGTAGGGAGACTCAGCTATTGCCTTTTGGGGCTCTTTTGCTGTACCTTTCTTCCTTCAGTAGAAGCTAGGTCCACAACAAAAGATGGTGCTAAGCTTATCAAATCCGAAAGAGTGATTACAGTAAAAGGTACTGTTCGAGACAAAAAAGACGGATCGCCATTGCCCGGTGTAAGTGTGAAAGAGAAAGGGGCTTCCAATGCCATATCCACGAATGGTCAAGGACAATACCAAATAACCGTTCAGGATGGCGCAACGTTATCTTTTGCATCAATTGGCTATAAGACGGTGGAAGTAGCAGTTAATGGAAGGAATACTATTGATATTTCTTTGCAGGAAGATGCAGGTCAGCTAGATGATGTAGTAGTTACAGGTATGGGTACTCAGGTAGATAAAAGAACATTTACTGGTGCTACATCAAGATTAAAAGTATCGGATGCAGAAATTGGTGGTTTACCAGATCCTAGTAGGATGTTAGATGGAAAAGTTGCTGGAGTTGTTGTTCAAAATACTACAGGAACCTTTGGTACAGCACCTAAAATTAGAGTGCGTGGGGCAACTTCTATTTACGGTAGTTCAAAGCCTCTTTGGGTTGTTGATGGTGTTATTTTAGAGGACGTGGCCGACATAAGTTCTGATGCCTTATCGTCAGGTGACGCACTGACTTTAATTAGTTCTGCAGTAGGTGGATTAAACTCAAATGATATTGAGTCATTTCAGATTTTAAAAGACGGTGCCGCAACTTCAATTTACGGAGCAAAAGGCATGGGTGGTGTTATTGTAATCACAACCAAAAGAGGTAGAGTGGGTGTGAATTCGTTGAATTATGTTTCTGAATTCACTACACGTGCAATACCTTCATATAATAACTTTAACATCATGAACTCCCAGGAACAAATGGGCGTTTACCAAATGTTGGAGCAAAGAGGTTGGTTAAATAACTCAAGCGTATCAAATGCGCCGAATAGCGGAGTTTACGGAAAAATGTATCAATTGATTAATTCGGGTCAATTACTAAATACGCAAGAGGCAAAAAATGCTTATCTAAGAGAGGCAGAATACCGAAATACCGATTGGTTTGATGAATTATTTAGTACGAACATTGCTCAAAATCATTCGATCAGCATGAGTTCTGGAACAGAAAAAGCACAATATTTCTCTTCTTTAAGTGCTATTTCTGATCCAGGATGGTCTAAACAAAGTAAGTTTAAAAGGTATACTGCAAATTTTAACGCTACTTATAATTTGCGTGATAATTTGAAATTAACCATACTCTCTAATGGATCTTATAGAGATCAAAGAGCGCCTGGTACTTTGGGACAATCTACTGATGTGGTGTTTGGAACAGTTGGTCGAGATTTTGATATCAATCCTTTTTCTTATGCATTAAACTCATCTAGGACGTTAGATCCGAACGAAACCTATACCAGAAATTATGCTCCATTTAATATATTAAAAGAGATGGAGAACAATTACATGGATGTAAATGTTGCGGATGTTAAGTTTCAAGGTGAGTTAAGATGGAAAGCTTTAAAAACGTTAGACTTTGGCTTTCTCGCATCTACTAGATATCAACAAACATCTCAACAACATTATATAAAAGATGAATCCAATCAGGCAATGGCATACCGTGCCATGGGTACAACAATCATAAGAGATGCAAATCCATATTTATATACTGATCCAAGTATATTATATGCGGTTCCTGTATCTATTTTACCTTCAGGAGGTATCTACAATCGTACTGATTATAAAATGACTAGTAATGATTTTCGCCTTACAGCACAATATAATGAGACATTTGCAGACAAGCATACAGTTGATTTTGTTGGTGGATCTACATTAAGTGAGATATCGAGAAATAATAATTGGAATAGAGGTTGGGGATTGCAGTATGGATTAGGAGAAATTCCTTTTACTGATTACCGCGTGTTTAAGAGAGGTGCTGAAGAAAATACAGAATATTTCAGGGTAGGAAATACCCGAAGTAAAGAAGTGGCATTTTTTGGTGAAGGAGCATATACTTACGATAATAGATATACCATAAAGGCAACAGGAAGATATGAAGGTTCAAACCGTTTGGGTAGATCAACTTCAGCCAGGTGGTTACCTACCTGGAGTGTGTCAGGGCTTTGGAATGTAATGGAAGAAAAATTCTTTCAGGAATTGAATACACCATTTTCTAACCTGTCTTTGAAAGGATCTTATGGCTTATCAGCTAACAGAGGACCAAGCTATGTAACCAATTCACAAGCAATATACAGCAGTTATAATCCTTGGAGACCAACTGCAGGCGACAGGGAAACAGGTTTACAAATTGATAATTTAGAGAATTCTGATTTAACCTTTGAAAAGAAACATGAGTTAAACTTAGGTGCAAGCTTAGGTTTGTTTAAAAATAGGTTGGCCATAGATGTAGATTGGTACAAAAGAAACAACTTTGATCTAATTGGTATTGTAAATACTCAAGGCTTAGGTGGTGAAATTACTAAATATGGTAATGTGGCAGCAATGAAGTCTAGCGGTATCGAGGTAAGTATTGCTGGTACAGTTTTGAAAAAGGGAGATTTTTCGTGGACAGCTAATTTTATATACACTCATGCAACCAATAAGGTAACAGAATCAGAAAATAACGCTAGAGTAATTGATTATATTACGGGAACAGGTTATGGTTTGAAAGGCTACCCAGCTCGTTCATTATTTTCAATTCCTTTTGTAAGAATACAAAATGATGGTCTTCCAGTATTTATCAATGATGATGGAACAGAGACGGTATCAGGAGTTTACCTTCAAAATAGAGATAAAGTGGATTTCCTAAAATATGAAGGAACGTTAGAGCCTACACATTTAGGTAGTTTTGGAAATATTTTCGCTTACAAAAACTTCAAACTGAATGTTTTTGTAACTTATTCTTACGGGAACGTAGTGCGTTTAGATCCAGCATTTAGAACGGGTTACACCGATTTAGATGCTAATACAAGAGAATTTTTTGATGCATGGACTGTTCCTGGTGATGAATTAAGAACTAACGTACCAGTAATTCTAGACACAAGATACCTAAGGAATGACAGTGATTACAGTATTGCTTATAATTCTTACAATTACTCTTCGGCAAATGTTGCTAAAGGTGATTTTATTAGATTAAAAGATATCTCTTTGGGATACGATTTCCCTAAAGCAAAACTGGCTAAATTAGGATTAGCAAACTTAGGCTTACGTTTAAATGCCACTAATTTATGGCTGCTTTATGCAGATAAGAAGCTGAACGGACAAGATCCGGAGTTTGTAAATGCTGGTGGTGTGGCATTGCCAATACCAAAACAATATACTTTAACTTTAAGAGTTGGATTTTAATTAAAGAAATTAAAGATGAAAAATAAATTTTTATTCATAGCCATTAGTGCAATCGCTATCTTAAACATTTCTTCTTGTAAGAAATATTTGGATGAATTGCCTGACAATAGAGCGGAACTAAACAGTACGGAAAAAATATCAAAGATGTTGGTCTCTGCTTACCCTCAAAATTCTTATGTTTTACCAACCGAACTGTCTTCAGATAATGTTGACGATTATGGTGATACAAATCCTTACAGCGATAGGTTTTCGACTCAGGCATTTAATTGGCAGGATATAACTGAAACCAATAATGATGGTATCGATAGATTATGGAGCGGCTGTTATAGTGCGATAGCTAGTGCAAACGCTGCCCTTGCTGCCATAGAAGAACAAGGTAATCCTGCATCATTAACTGCTGCTAAAGGAGAAGCTTTGGTAGCACGAGCTTACGGCCACTTTATATTGGTAAATGTTTTTGCTCAGCATTATTCTCCAACAAAATCAACCACTGATTTGGGTATCACTTATATGACAAAATCGGAAACTACCCTTAATCCAAAGTATGAGCGAAACACAGTTGCAGAGGTATACGATTTAATGATCAAGGATATAGAAGCTGGGGTACCATTAATTAATGATGCTTCTTATTCTAATGCCAATGTAGCCAAATATCACTTTAATAAGTCTGCAGCAAATGCTTTTGCCGCAAGACTATTTTTGTATAAAGGTGATTGGGCAAAAGCTGTAAGTTATGCAACAGCATCTTTTAACAATTCTCCTGCAGCATATCTTCGTGATTGGTCATATATCTCTACTTTTTCTGCAAATTTTGCAAATACCACCAGAGAATACAATGCCAGTACGATCAAAGCTAACTTTTTAATTAGTACGCCAGCATCTGCTGCTGCATTAGCATTTGGTAACTATTACACTGGAAGCAGATATTCTCATGGAAATTATATTGCCAGACAAGAATCTATCTTAACAACCAGAACTCCACATTTCAATTATGGAACGGCTCTTCCGGCCTATAGAGTTAGAACCTATACTTATTCAGGGGCAAATTTGGATAAAGTATTGCTACCACATGTTTCTTACCAGTTTGAATACACAGATCCTGTAGCAGGTATCGGTTATACACATAGTGTTTTTACTCCATTTACTGCAGAAGAAGCGTTGCTAACCAGAGCTGAAGCAAATATCCAATTAAAAAACTACGCTCCTGCTATTGCTGATATGCAACTTTTTGTGAACAATACTTATACGGTAGCAACACCTGTGTTAACCGAGGCTTCTATTAACGCTTGGGCTAACGGATTTGCCTATTCTACACCAGCAGTTTCAACTCCGAAAAAGAAATTTAATGCAGAGTTTGTGATTGAAGCTGGTACACAGGAAAATATGTTACATGCACTATTGTTTTACAGAAGAGCAGAAACTTTGCTAACAGGTTTGCGTTGGTTTGATGTAAAACGTTATGGTATTGAAATTACAAGGCGTACAATTGTAGCAGGAGCAGTTGGCCCAATTAGTTCAAATACTTTAGTAGTTAGAGATAATAGAAGAGCATTACAATTGCCTCAAGATGTAATCAGTTCTGGTTTAACCCCTAATCCAAGATAGACATGAAATTTAAAAATATTTATTTAATTCTTTTTGCAAGCACACTAGTATTGAGCGCCTGTAAAAAAGAAAAGTTGGATGCGAACAGTGTGTTCGTCGATTCAACCATTGAAAAAAACCCACTAGATAATTATATCTATAATAACTATGTATTAAATTATAATGTAGATATTTTATATAAATATGTTGATAAAGAGTCAAGTTTGAACTATAATTTGCTTCCGGCGAGTTATACTAGCTCTATTCGCTTAACCAAGTTGTTTAAATATTTAGGCTTTGAGCCTTATGATGAGGTTACTGGAAGTAAAATATTCATTAAAAAATATTTTCCTAAATTGATTAATTTTATTGGTTCAGCGGCCTATAATAACAATGGAACCAGAATTTTAGGTACTGCTGAAGGTGCTAAGAAAATCACCTTATATGAGGTGAATTCACTAAATGCAACAACAGGTGTTAATCCTGATTTCTTGACTGATAGTTATTTTCATACCATTCATCATGAATTTCAACATATATTAAATCAAACAACCGATTTCCCATCCAGTTTCCAAGCAATATCTGGAAATACGTATGTTGATGACATTTGGAGTACCGTTTGGGGCACAGGAGCGGCTGGTAATGGTGCAGCACTTGCTGCTGGTTTTATTTCCCCTTATGCGAGTAGTTCTGCTAAAGAAGATTTTGCTGAACTCTATTCATTTTATATTACATTATCTGCGACTCAATTTAACGCGATGTTAAATGTAACTGGAAGTACAGCTGCTGGAAGAACAATTATCAATAACAAACTTATAGCAGTAAAAAACTACATGTTAACGGTTTGGAATATAGATATGGATGTGTTAAGAGCTAACATTGTAAATAGAAAAGCCAATTTGGCCACTTTTGATCAAACATCATTATAAGCTTATTATATTATGAAAAGAAATTATTATTTATTACTAATGGCTAGTCTTCTTTTTTTTGCTGCTTGTGATAAAAAGAAAGATAGAATATTTGAGGATAGCCCAACAGTTCGCTTAAACGCAGCGGTTGCTAATGCACAAACCGTTTTGAGAAGTAAGCCAAATGGCTGGATTATGCAATATTATCCAGGAACAGATGCGCCTTATGGTGGGGTTAATTTATTTGTTAATTTCACCTCCGCTACGGATGTAAATGTACAAGGAGATTACACGGCAAGTAATGTAACCAGTTCTTATAAGGTTTATCCTGGTGCTGGTCCGATATTAACTTTTGATACCTACAACTCAATTTTAGCTTATTTTGCTGCACCTGGAGCGATTACGGGGTTAGTAAGTAACGATGGTGGCTTGGGTGGCGATCTAGAGTTTTTAGTAACGAAAGCTGACGCTGATTCTGTAATTTTAAAAGGTAGAAAAAGAGGCACTCGTATTGTAATGGTACCTATGCCAGCAAATCCTGCTACAGTAATCGCCAGTTACAAAGCTGCATGGCAAATTTACTACGCACCAAACTCTTATAGATTTGAAACTTCTACTGGTAATATTCCGCTTACTTTTGGTTGGTTTATGGAATTAGAGTCGCTTACAGACGTGTACTCTTTTAGGGTTACACCTACAGGTATTGAGTTTTTAGAACCTGTAACCGTTAATGGCATCACAGTTAAGGTATTGACGAGAAAGCCGGCAGCAGTAGGTTATCCTAATGGATATTATGACAATGCCGCTGGGACGTTAAAATTAGTGCCGATATTTTAAACTTTATCTAAGAGATCTCATTTAAACCCCGCCTCATCAGCGGGGTTTTCTGTAAATTTTTTAGTTTAAAAATCGATGTTAATTTTAAAATATAAGGCGAATTTAACTGTGCATATCTTTATTATAAATCATTTATAAAATCTCCAATGCAAATCATTGTAAGGCAAATACTAGGCTATTTGATTTTTTTGTCGAACCATGTATGTTTTATATTAATTAACGAGAAAGTTTATTCTTTTGAGGTGAAAATGCTAGGATTAATTCTGGCTATTCTTTTTGTCTTATCAGGCCTATATGACTATAAAATTCATTATAAAAAAATAGGACAGTTTAAAATAAGCTGTACCATGCTTATTGTGTTAAACCTTATTTCTTGGGTTTTTGAAGGTTCGTATTTGTTTATCGCAATTAATGTGGTTTTATTAATAGTCTTTATTTTTTGGAAAAGGCAATTAAGTAAAGATGAAGTAATCACTTAATAGTTTAAAAATTTTCTCTCTCCCACAAACCCCGCCTCATCAGCGGGGTTTTTTTATGACATAATTTTTGCTACCCCTCACACGTTAAATCTTATATTTGCAATGATGAAAAAGACATTCACTTTTATCTTATTTTCAATTGCCTGCATTTTACTTTTCACTGCTAATGCACAAGCACAATGCGCCATGTGTAGCATCAATGCAGAGCAGGGGGTAAAAAATGGCAATACCGTTTCGGCTGGTTTAAATACGGGTGTTTTATATTTACTGGCCATTCCTTACATTATGGCAATAGTAATTGGGGTGATTTGGTATAAGAAATACCGCAAGAAAAATGTGGCGTTAAATATGAAAAAAGAACCTTTTCATTTAAACTAAACATGTCTGGTAAAACTTCCAAGCTTTCTGCAATCGTAAACTGCAAATGCCCACACTGTCGCAGGGGAGATATATTTACGGGCAGTATGTATGGCTGGAACATTCAGCATACCAAAGAAATTTGCAGTTATTGTGCGCAGCGGATAGAAATTGAACCTGGATATTTCTATGCGGCCATGTACGTTAGTTATGCCATGAATGTAATCGAAATGCTCCTTGTAAGCTTTATTACCTACCTGTTTTTCGGTCCACTAACTGATGCAACTTTTTGGCATTATTTGATTGCGATTTTTGCTGGTTGTTTTATTCTTTATCCTTTTAATTACCGCTACTCACGTATTATTTTGCTTCATGTATTGTCGCCGAATATTAAGTATAAAGCTTATTACGATCAATAAAAGTCAGGAGTTTTAAGTTTGAGTGTTTAACACGATATATTAATTATTGAAGATTCTAAATTGGATGGCTGTTGTACGGCTTATCCGGTTAATCATATCTATATGCTAAAAAAAGAAACCTTAAAATTTATCAAAGAGGTAGCGGAAAATAACAACCGCGAATGGTTTGCAGAAAATAAACCTAGATACGAGGAAGCGAAAGAAGATACTCTGAAACTTGTAGCAGCGCTTATACCGGAGCTGGCCAAGGTAGATCCCTTAATTTCCTCAGAAACTGATGCGAAGAAGAGCTTAATGCGTATTTATCGTGATGTGCGTTTCAGTAAAAATAAAGACCCGTATAAAAATAACTTTGGCATTTGGTTTTCTGCCAAGAGCAAAGGCGGTAATGAACCTGGTTATTATTTACACATCCAACCGGGTAAAAGCTTTATTGCAGGCGGTTATTGGATGCCCGAAGCACCACATGTTAAACTTATCCGCCAGGAAATAGATTACAATATTGATGAGTTCAAAAGCATTATCGAAGCCAAAGCATTCAAAGCAAATTTCACATTGGGCACAACAAATGCCCTAAAAAATGCGCCGAAGGGCTATGATCCTGCAGATCCAAACATCGAGTTTTTAAAGTTAAAAAGCTTTGAGGCGACCATGCCACTAAAAGATGAAGACTTTTTTAAAGCTGATCTCGTTAATAAGTTGATAAGTTCTTTTGCAACAATACAACCATTAGTTGCATTTTTACGAAATGCCATTGAGCAATAATCAACTTTTAATTCAACACTCAAAATAACCAACAGTTAATGTTTAACCCTTGATAGGACTTGTACTTGATACTAAAATCTTGATTCTATAATATGAAAAATACCTTCTTAGCTTTTGTCATTCTTTTATTCATTTCATCCTTTACCTCATGCGTGGTTTTATCGCCAAAAAAATATAAAGCTTTATTGGGTAGCAAAGATTCTTTATATACTGCCTTTAATGAGGGCTTGGTAAAAATTGAAAATTTAGAGAAAGAGGTTGCGAAACTTAAGAAAGACACCACTTTGATGGCTGAAGAATTAAGAGATTTGCAAAGCAGTTACAATGAAGTAGATGCAAACTATAAAAAGCTAAAGAATAATTCGACCACCGAAATTACAAAGCTATCTGGCGATCTGGCTGCCCGGGAAAAGCGTTTAAAAGAGGTGGAAGAGGTTTTGCGTAAACGCGATGAAGCAACCAATTCATTAAAAGAGAAGTTGCAACAAGCACTGCTCGGCTTCGCCAAAAGCGGCTTAACTGTAGAAATTAAAAATGGAAAGGTTTATGTTTCGCTAACAGATAAATTGTTATTTCCATCAGGTAGTATTATCATAGATGAAAAAGGGAAGCAGGCACTAACACAGTTGGCTAATGTTTTAAAGCAACAACCAGAAATTAACATTGCTGTAGAAGGCCATACCGACAATCAAAAAATAAACAACTTAGGTCAAATTAAAGATAATTGGGATTTAAGTGTGTTAAGGGCAACTTCGGTGGTACGTTATTTAACAGATAATGAGAAGGTAGAAAGCGTTAGAATGACGGCCACAGGTAAAGGAGAATTTCAGCCGCTCGGTTCAAATGCAAGTGCAGATGGAAGAAGCAAAAATAGAAGAATCGAAATTGTACTTTCTCCTAAGTTGGATGAACTTTATAACTTGATCAAATAATCTAATCACATTGAATAAATAAGAATGCCCTTTTGATTAATCATAAGGGCATTTTCTTATTTATAAGACTTTAAAATCTTAAAGGATTGTTCGAATTCGAAATTATTCAAGTTGGCATACTCCGGCATCGAAATTTTGTTTATCGATATAAATTTAAATAATTCTTTTATTGCATTTGATACCTCTTCGGGTTTATCACAATGCTTTAATGCATCTATTTTTAACAAAAGCAACGAAACTTCATAGACTCTAAAATCGTTTTTGAAAGCCATTTTTAAGCCTGCTTCTATCTCGGTAACTGCTTGCTCATAATTGTCTGTGCAGTTATAAAAGCTCGCCTTGAATAAACTAAAACCTACGCTAATAAAATTGGTGTAGTAAGTATAGTCGCATTCTATCACTTTCTCCATAAATTCTAAAACTCTTTTAGCCTTCTTATAATAGTTGAGTTTAAGATAGGTATGCCCTAATTGTAGCAATAGAAATGGAGAGAAGACCGAATGGCGTACATTAAAGATATTAGGATATTTATTTAGAATAGCCATAATAAAACGGTGGCATTCAGCATAATTTTTCTGTGCGAATAAAGCCAATAAAACCAATCGATAGGCCAGAATTTCGGGTGTAGTAATTAGTTTGTTGCTTAAAGGTTCACTCTTATCAATTTTTTGGCAGAGCCTGATGATCTTATCTTCCAGTGTTTTACTTTCATGTGGTTTTCCCGTAAGGTTATTCATGAAATATAAAAGGATGTCGTAAGGGTTTATGGGGAATAACTCATTTAATCTTTTGTAATGGCGTTTAAGTGCATGCATTGCGCTAATCAACGAAGCTTTGTCTACGTCGATTAAAGCGATATTGCATTCGATAACCAATAGCATAATCTGGACATCCTCATTTAATACATTATCCGAAATAGTTTTGATGGTTTCCTTATAAAGTTTACTCATTGTTCGGCCTGTAGCCAAAATATCAATAAAATTTAAGTCGATACTTTGTTTATTGAAGTTGGAGTTGGGCTTACTTAGCTCATATTTCGAAACATTGCAAATGAAATCAAACGACATGTTTTTTTCTTCATTCGTAAATGATAGCTTCAAGATGTTTTTTAACTCAGAAATTTCATTTCTGTTGATACAGAAGCGTATAGCCCAATTTAAAATGTGATATCTTAATACTGTTCCTGGCAGAAAGGTTGCTAAAATGTATTCAAAAAATTCCTTGCCTGGTTTGTAATCAAAGCGTTCGGTGATTTGAATAAAAATGAAATAAGTATAGATATCATCGTTCAAAAAGCGAACAATTTCTGTGGGTATTGCAGTGCTAAGCCGCTTTTCTTCAATTAGAATACCATCGTACAACAAATCTTGATAAGCGTCAGGATACTGATTTACAATGTCAAGAATAGCTTCTTTAGCCACACGAAGACCTTTATTTCCTTTAGATATACGTCCGCTTATTTTTTTTAGGAGATATATTTTCTCGGTACTTTTTTTAGCTAAAAAGATTTTCTTTTCTAAGAAATAATTAATAATCTCATAACATAGAAGCGTATTATTTAATTCGAGGGCAAGATTATCAATTTTTAATTGATAATATACTTGCAACCAAAACGGCGTTTTAAATTGGGTCAAGAGGGCAGGGCTCACTTCATCTTGAATAACCGTTTTATCTTCAAGCTGGCTTAATATATTCAGTATTTCTTCGGTACTTAAAGGAGGAACATTGCTAAGTACATCAAGATCGTAAAACAAGCCATTATACCAACTCTTTGTTAAAAAAGCCGAGCCTGTTATAACAGGCTGCAGATTAATCCAACTATTGGTTCGTAAACCAAATACCATTTTTAAGAAGTTGTTTTCTTCTATACTGTATAAAAAATCTATAAATGTTTGTAAATATTCTGTCTTGGTGAGAAATTCGTCAATTCCATCAACGATTAATATAAACCGGCCCTCTTTTTTTTCTGGATGAACTTTGAAAAAACTAATTAAATCGTTAACGCTTTCAAATTTAAACTCCTTTAAAAACCATTGTTTTAACGTTAGTCCATTTCGGATAATCGTATTGATACTATTCACGTTCATTAACAAAACAATATCATTTTTATACAATGCTTGTTCCGAATAAAAAAAGTGATGAACCAAATGTGCCAGTAGGATAGATTTACCTTGGCCAGGCAATGCACTCAAAGTGGTAAACTGATAATCGTTATTTAAAAAATAATCGAAATCAGGATAATAGAAACTCCTATTGGCCGTGTACCCGAAAGGAATGCCTGAATTATTTTTCTTTGAAACCAACGCAATGTCACTGATATACTTCGCTTTTAGTTTGAGTGTTTCCCAGGTGCTCTGTTCAGCTGAAACCTGAGTTTCTTTTTCCTTACAGAATGTATTCCAGTCTGAATAGCCTATGTATTGTGATAAGCTGTTCAAAGTAAACAAAGAAAATTTGTGTTGCGTGTTTGCGAAGCCAAAAAACCTTTTGATAGTGGTTTCACTAACATAGTTTTTAGTTTCTTGAAATATATACTCAGAAATAAGCTTACAGTGAGAAGGATCTATATTTTTTAATCCCGACTTTATAAGTACAAACTTCCTGAGTTCAGAGAGGAGTTCGTTAGTATTCATTAATTTACAGGGATGACTTCGCTAATGTCATCATAATTTCACAATGCAGGAAATTAAATAAATGTTAATTGAACGGATGAACAAAATGAATGAAAATTTCGAAAATATAATGAACAAGAATGGATAGAAAGCATGTTCATGCGAAATGTAGATTTGTCATTGAAATGTTTATGTACGAGTACTAAACACAATCAATCATCCCCAATTACGCCTGACATGATGAAAATCTTTACCTCTCATTCCCATAAAGGAACAATTCGCTGTGCGCTTGCATTCGCAATCATCACTTTACTAACGTTCTTCGGTTCTGTTTCGTATGCGCAAACAAAAAATTATGCAAATTCAGTTACTGAAATTAAGCCTTTTTCATTTAGTCCATCCCGTGTAGATAATATCAACAATGCGATCAGTACCAGTGATGCTAATTTTGCTACACTTAATTCGTATGGGGGGGTAGCGTTGGGCGCAGGTTCCTATTCTGGCGGAATAAATTTAAAATTTCCAAGCAGCGTTGCGGCAAATAAAACCACCTATATCAGAATTGATTTCGATCAATCGGCCCTAAACGGCTTGTTAGGAGGAACATTAGGAGGGCTCGTAGCAGACATTGTTGGAACGCTGGTTATCGGAAACCATCAATTTGAGGTTGGAGCTCTACGTCCCAATGGAACCACTATTTTAAGTCGATCGAGTGCTTCAGGTTTCGATAATAACTCAAATATTAAAATAGTTAAAGATAAGAATGGCTACACTTTTATTGCCATCACCCCAAATGAAATTTACGATCAGGTTTATGTTGTTGACAGAACCACTGGTCTTTTACTTACTACTATTGGCAAAACCAATGTTTATTATGCCTACACTATCGATGGAAATGATAATTGCGATGTAAATACCTATGCAAATTTTGATGCAGAGGGCATCTCGTTAGATGCATTGAACCTGGCTGGAGCAGAAAATTTCGATTTTCAAAAGGTAATAGATAATGATAAAAATAGTTTCTATAACCTAAGCACAGGCGTGTTGGGCGTAGCGGCCTCAAAAAGTGTAAACGTTTACTTTCCTACACTGTCAAATACAACCGATAATATAAATTTACGTTTCAGAACTTCGCCTGCTTTGGTAAACCTAAAGCTGTTCGATAATTTAAGGGTTACTGCTTACCGCGGAAATACGCCCGTTTACAGTGCTGCGGCATCCAGCTTACTGGGCTTAGATTTGCTGGGCTTGTTAAATAGTGGTCAGGCCGTAACAGTACCATTCGCTCCGGGGGTTGCTTTTGATCGGGTTTCAGTGAGATTATCGACACTCGTAAGTGCTAATATTACTCAGTATGTAGAGATTTATGACATTAGTAGAAGCCCTGCATTTCCAACGTTTACGGCACCGGTTTCAAATGCAGTTAATGTCTGTTACAATACAAGCGCTAACTTACAAGCTACCACTGCGCTCGGAAATCAGTTGATATGGTATGACGTTGCCGATGGAGGAAATGCTGTATCAACACAGACTTATAATGGCACTTTTACAACGCCAGCATTAACGGCAAATAAAACTTATTATGTTGCCTCACTTAGAGCAGGCTGTACAGCAGAATCTGTACGTGTTCCAGTGACCGTAACGGTAAATCCAATCATTAATTTTGCTGGTGTCACGCTTACAAATGCAACAAGTGGTTCAACTTATAATAAACAAATTTCGCCTGCTACAGGTGGAACGCCAGGTTTTACCTATGCTTTAGCTGCGGGTAGCACCTTACCGGCCGGATTAACACTTTCTACAACTGGAGATATAGCTGGCAGGCCAACTGTTGCCAATAACTATAGCTTTTCTATAGTTGCAACGGATACGAAGGGCTGTAGTGCAACCGCAACTTTCACTCTCACCGTTACAGGGCCCTTGACTTTGGTTCCAGGTGCATTGCCAGACGGAGTAACTAATGTTTCGTATCCTACTCAGATTATTCCAGCTGCTACAGGCGGTACAGGTCCTTACACTTATGCAGCTACCGACGTTCCTGCTGGTTTAACCTTTAATGAAACAACAAGAGAAATTACCGGAACGCCAACGGTACCAGGCAATAATACTGTTCTGGTTACTGTTACCGATGCAAACGGCAATACGGTAACATCCAATTATACACTTAAAGTAACCGATCCATTCGTTCTGCCACCTGCAACTTTAGCAAATGGAACAACCGGAACAAATTATACTCCACAAATTATCCCTGCAGCTACGGGCGGTACAGGACCTTATGCTTATGCAGCTACAGGTTTACCGGCAGGATTAACATTTACACCTGGCACCAGAGCGATAGCGGGAACGCCAACTTTGGCAGGTACCTATCCAGTGTCTGTTACGGCTACGGATGCTGATGGTAAAACGGTAACAACTGTTTATTCTATTACCATATTGGATCCACTGGTATTGCCGCCAACTAGCCTTGCTGATGGAACTGAAAAAACTGTTTACCCATCACAAATCATTCTTCCAGCCACTGGAGGTTCAGGAGCTTACACTTATGTTGCTTCAAATCTTCCTACAGGAATTACTTTTGATCCGAGCACCCGCAGCATTTCGGGTACGCCAGCACAAGCAGGTAACTATTCTATTTTAATTACGGTTACCGATGGTGGTGGAAGAACGGCAAGCAGATCTTATCCTTTAACAGTAATTGGAACCCTCAATTTGCCATCAATTACATTGGCAGATGGAACGGTTGGAACGGCTTATCCAGCCAGAACTTTACCAGCAGTATCTGGAGGAACTTCACCTTATGCCTATACAGCAACTGGTTTGCCGCAAGGAATGACTTTTAATCCGAACACAAGAGAAATTTCAGGTACCCCAACTGAAGGAGGAACTTTTGGGATATCTTTAACCGCAACAGATGCTGGTGGTAACAGTGCCACAACAACCTATACGCTTAATGTCAATATTAATGCGCCAATAGTTGCATCTGCCACGGTTTGTTCGGGTGTGGGTGCAACCTTATCGGTAAGCAATCTTATCTCTGGGGCAAACATCAATTATAGATTATACAATTCAACTGGCAATACGCCAATACAAACTAATACAACTGGAATATTTAATACACCAGTAGTAACCACTCAAACTACTTTTTACATCGATGCTGTTTCTGGTACCGCGGTAAGTTCAAAAACTTCGGTTGTTGTTTCGGTAAATCCACCGGCAACGTTACCTACAGTCGCAAGCAGTAATATTGCTATCAATGCTGGTCAAACAGCTACATTGACAGCTACTTTTGATGCAGGAAATACCATTGCCTGGTATGAAGCTGCAACAGGTGGAAATCCGGTAAGCACCAGTGCTTCATTTACTACACCAGCGCTATCGGCAAATAAAACTTATTATGCTCAAACCACCAGTTCAGCGGGTTGCCCAAGCACTTCTCGTGTTCCGGTTACCGTTACGGTTATTCCCACTTCAGGTACTACGGCATGTAATGCTGCTGGAAGCCAGAACACAGCAATTACCGGAATCTGTATTGCATGTGGCATAACAGGCGCAGGAAATTCTACTGATGCTAATCCAAATAACTTTACCAGATTAACATTAGGTGTGGGGGTTGGAGCAACAGGTGTGCAACAACTTATTTTTCCAAATGTAGGTGTGGCCACAGATAGTATTCGGTTAAACTTAGGTTTGCCAGGTGGTTTGGCCGACGTTGGCGTTTTGAATAACATTACCTTAACGGTTTTAAATGGAACAACAGTTGTAAAATCAGTTCAGATAAATGGAGGATTGTTATCGCTAACGCTTTTGGGTGGAGGAAGATTTGCCTCGACATTAGTTGCAGGCGGAGCCTATGACCGCGTTCAGGTAAGTTTCGGAGGTGTAGTTTCAGCAGTAAGCAGCTTAGATATTTATGGTGCAACGGTTATTTATCCAAATCCAACCATTATCTCTGGTGCTCAATCTATTTGTGCTGGTACTACAGCTAAATTGTCTGTTACACCGGTAACAGGAACTACTGTGAACTATTTCGATAGCCCAATAAGTGCAACTGTTTTAAATCCTGACGGTGGTGATTTTACAACACCAGCGCTTTCATCCAATACAACTTATTACCTTCAGGTTAATAAATTGATCAACGGTGTTTTGTGTTCAAATCCAACCAGAACTCCGATTACCATAACTGTAAATCCTACTATTGTATTTAATGGCAGTACATTAACAAATGCAAGCATCTCGCTCCCATACAATCAACAATTACCATTAGCCACAGGTGGTACACCGGGCTTCACTTATGCCTTAGCATCGGGAAGCACTTTGCCGGCAGGTTTATCCTTATCTAGTTCAGGATTAATCACGGGCACACCAACTTCCGCAGGAGATCCAACATTTTCAGTAGTTGCTACAGATACTAAAAATTGTTCGGCAACGGCAACATTTAATTTCGCAATAACGCCAGCATTGGCTTTGGCAGGCGCTGCGTTACCTGATGGCGTAACCGGAACATTATATCCCACACAAACCATCCCTGCCGCAACTGGTGGTACAGGGCCATTAACTTATTCTGCT
Source organism: Pedobacter sp. AC163 (assembly GCF_979258665.1). NCBI lineage: Bacteria > Pseudomonadati > Bacteroidota > Sphingobacteriia > Sphingobacteriales > Sphingobacteriaceae > Pedobacter > Pedobacter sp. AC163. The sequence goes on from NZ_OZ409872.1 coordinate 3,741,604, forward strand.
GTAAGTCTTCCTCCTGGATTAAGTTTCAATCCAACAACCAGAGAAATTACGGGTACACCTACTCAACCTGGGAATTATATTATCCCGGTAACAGTTACTGATGCTAATGGATATTCCATCACTTCAAACTATACTTTAAAAGTAACCGATCCATTATCATTACCGGCAGCAAGCCTGGCAAACGGAACAAATGGATTAGTTTATCCTACCCAAACCATTCCGTCTGCAATTGGTGGAACAATGCCATATAGCTATGTAGCAACAGGTTTACCAACGGGATTAACATTTAACCCGGCTACAAGAGAAATCTCTGGAACGCCAACACAATCTGGTACTTTCCCAATTCCAGTTACAGTAACTGATTCTACAGGAAAAACGGCTACTACAACTTATTCTATTACAGTTATCGATCCGTTAACGCTGCCGCCAGCAACATTGGCAGACGGCAATGAAAACGTAAATTATCCTGCTCAAACTATTCCTGCTGCAATTGGCGGCGTTGGTCCATATACTTATACGGCAACCAATCTTCCGGCAGGATTACAATTTAACCCTGGCACACGCGAAATTACTGGTGTTCCAACACAAGCTGGAAATTATGTGGTAACTGTAAGCGTTGTTGATAGCGAGGGTAGAACCGCAAGTAATAATTATGCACTGAAAGTAATAGGTGCACTAAACTTGCCTTCAGCAACATTGCCAAATGGCGTAGTAGGTACCAGCTATCCAACACAAACACTTCCGGAAGTTACAGGAGGTACAGGCCCTTACACTTATACTGCAACCAATCTTCCTCCTGGATTAAATTTTAATACCAATACCAGGGAAATTACAGGCGTACCAACTTTGGGAGGCAATTATACCGTCTCGCTAACTGCAAGAGATGCCAATGGTAATGTAGCCACAACAGGTTACAGCATCACGGTAACGGTAAATGCGCCTGTGGTAGCGAATGTTGCAGTTTGTTCTGGTTCGCCAGCTACGTTAACTGTAAGCAACCCAATTGCTGGTGTCACTTATAATTTGTACGGAGCAACAGGTTCCACACCGTTGGCAACCAACAATACTGGTGTATTTACAACAGGGGCAATAACTGCTCAAACTGTATTTTATGTTGAGGCGGTTTCTGGAACTGCAGTAAGTGCCAGAACAGCGGTAACGGTTTCAATAAATCCGCCGGCAACTTTAGCAACTGTATCTACTAATAACCAGGTCATCAATCCAAATCAATCAACTACTTTATTGGCAACAGCTGATTCAGGTAATACCATTACCTGGTTTGATGCAGCTACTGGCGGTACACAAGTTGGATCTGGAACTTCATTTACTACACCAGCGTTAAATTCTACAACAACATATTATGTTGAAACCACCAATAGCAATGGTTGCGTAAGTGCAAGCAGGGTTCCGGTTACCGTAACTGTTATTCCTGTTGGTACTGGCACCGCATGTAATGCAGCCAATAGTCAAAGCAGTGGCATTACTGGCATTTGCTTGTTGTGCGGAATTTCCGGAGCAGGGAACTCTACAGATACCGATCCGAATAATTTTACAAGAATCACTTTAGCGGTTGGTGTCGCATCAAGCGGATATCAACAATTAAGATTTCCAATAGCGGGTACCGCTACCGATAGTGTTCGCTTGGATTTGGCTTTGCCAGGCGGTTTATTGGATCTTCAGCTCCTTAATAATACAACCGTAACCATTTTAAACGGAACTACTGTTGTAAGAACAGTACAGTTGGGGTCGTCACTTGTTAATCTTCAACTTTTAAGTGGAAGCCGATTTGCCGCAAGCATTTTAGCTGGCGCACCATTTGATCGGGTAGAGATACGTTTCGGTGGTGTAGTTTCTGCTGTAACTAGTTTAGATGTTTATGGCGCAACAATCGTATATCCAAATCCAACTATTACTGCTGGCTCACAAACCATTTGTGCAGGTAGTACTGCTACTTTAACCGCAACGGCAAATGGAGGTACAACTATAGCCTGGTATAATGCCGCTGGCGATGAAGTTGCCACGGGAGCTACTTTTACCACTCCAGCGTTAACCGCTACAACAACTTATTACATTCAGGTATCAAGAGGTACTTGTGCAAATCCAAACCGTATTCCGGTAACGGTTACGGTAACACCAGCCTTGGCTGTACCTACAGTAGCAACGGTTGCTGCGAGCTGTGCAGGTAGCCCGGCTACATTATCTGTAAGCAATCCAATTGCTGGGGTAACGTACAATTGGTACAGTACTCAAACTGGTGGAACTCCGGTTTTAACAGGTGCAACGGTAACTACTCCGGCACTTACCGCTAACACCACGTATTACGTAGAGGCCTCACAAGGAAGTTGCGTGAGCACAGGCAGGGCGACAGTATTGGTTCTGGTTAATCCTGCACCATCGTTACCTGTATTGGCAACAAGCTCGTCTTCAGTAGCACCAGGGCAAACTGCAATTTTAACAGCTAGCTCATCAGAAGCAAATGTTACTTTCAATTGGTATAATTCAGCAGCATCTACTACTCCGGTTTATGTTGGTCCAACTTATGTTACGCCAGCATTAACCACTACCACCACTTATTATGTTGAAGCCGTTTCTGCAAATGGATGTGCTTCAACTGCTCGGGCTCAGATTACGGTTACCGTGAACACGGGAGGAGCTCCTAATCCTGTTCCTTGCGAAGCGGCAATAGCACAAACCAACGGTGTTGTAGGTTTAGGCTTGCTGGCTGGTGTATTTAACCCCGGTTTAGCCATTGATAATGATACCCAAACAGGATCTTCATTAATTTTACCAGTGGGCGCCTTAGGCGGATCGGTTTTCCAAAGGGCAAGTTTTGGTTCGGTATCTACTTTAGGCGATACCGTGAGGGTGTTGGTTTCAGCGCCTGGAAGATTGCTTTCATTAAGTGTTTTGGGTAATACACAAATCACCACCTATCTTGGAACCACCAGCAACGGCGATTCGAGAACAGTAAATAGTGGGTTATTAAATGTTCAGTTACTAAGTGGAGATACTCAAGCTTTACTTACGTTTGTGCCGACGGCAACATTTGATGGGGTTGAGGTGAGATTAAACGGAGGAATTGCTTCTGCATTAACCTCGTTAAACTTCAATTATGCACAGCGCATTCTGGTTGCACCAACAGTTGTTTCTGCAAATGTAACCGCATGCGAAGGTCAAACTACTCAGTTAACAGTAAGCAATCCATCATCAAATTTAACCTATAGATGGTATGATGCTGCCGGTACTTACCTTACAGGCAAGGATGGCATTATTTTTACTACTCCAACTTTAACTGCCGATACTAAGTTCTTTGTAGCAGCTGTATCTGCATCGGGTTGTGTGAGTTACAGGACGGCAGTAAATGTGTCCGTTACTCCGGCGCCATTGCAACCAGAATTATTATCACCAGACGTGGAAACCTGTCTAAATGCTTCGGTTATATTCCAGGTTAAAAATCCTATTGCTGGAACTACCTACAGATGGTACAATAGTGCAGATGTTTATCAGGCAGGTTTCGATGGACCAACCTTTACGGTTTCTAATGTTATTGCAAACAGCACTTATCGTGTTGAAGCAGTGAATAGCTGCGGTTCAACATCTGATAAAGCTATAGCAACCATTACCATCGGTAACATTGAAGTTCCTGTTGTAACTCCATCGGCTGTGACCATTACAGAAGGGTCGGTAGCCTCTTTAACTGCCACTTCGAGCACAGCAGGAGTAACGATTAACTGGTACACCACCGAAACGGGAACAACTCCGGTTTTCAGCACTACAAATTCTGCAACAAGTAATTTTGTTACACCACCACTCACAGGAAACACATCTTATTTTGTTGAAGCCACCATCCCTGGCGGATGTACTTCTGCAACTAGAGCACGTGTTGATGTAACAGTAATTCCTAATGGTTCACCAGTGCCTACTCCATGTGGTGCTGCGATATCACAAACCAATGGTGTATCAGGAGGTATAAGCGTAGGAGCAGGTGTAATTAATCCAAATAGTGCAATTGATGGCAATATAAATACGGGCTCAACATTAGTTATTCCTGTCGGATTATTAGGATCGTCAGTTTATCAAAGATTAAAATTCTCATCTATTTCAAATGTTGGTGATACTTTAAGACTAAAAATTACCACTCCAGGTCAGTTATTATCATTGGGCCTATTACCAAACGTTACTGTAACCACTTATTTAAATGGAAACAGTAATGGCGATGTTACTGCAGTATCAAACCCATTAATTAGTTTGAGGTTATTAGCTGGTAGCAACTCGGGAATATTAACCATTGTTCCAACAAGTCGTTTTGATGAAGTGGAGTTGAGATTAAATGCCGGTTTACTTGGTGCTTTAACAACCATAAATTTTGATTATGCACAAAAAACCATCGTTACACCTACTTTAACTACCAATACTGTAAGTGTATGTCAGGGTTCTGCTGCAACACTAAGTGTTCAAAATCCTCAGGCAGGAATTACTTACAAATGGTATGCAGGAACAACATATACAGGAAAAAATGGGGCGACCTTCACAACCGACCCGACGTTAGCAGCAGGTACTTATGAATATGCTGTAACTGCTAGTGCTGATGGTTGCGAAACAGTTAAAGTAAAAGCAACGGTTACCGTTCTGGCTCCGCCAACGCCACCAGTTCCTTCTACAGGTAATCCATTAACAACTTGTTTAAATACACCGGTTGAGTTAAGTGTGGTTGCTGTAACGGGTATCACTTATAATTGGTACGATCAACCTGTAAATGGTAACCTCTTGGTAACCAATAATAATAAATTCACAACGCCAGCAAATTTATCAGTTGGAACGTATGACTATTATGTAGAGGCAGTTAGTGCTAATGCTTGCGCCAACCCAACAAGAACGAAAATTTCGGTTACTGTAAATCCAGCGGCTTTAGCCAGCGATATTACCGTAACCGGCAATACATCGCTTTGCGCAACCGGAACTACTGTATTAACCGCAACAAGTACCATCCCTAATCCCGTGTTTAATTGGTATAGCGATGCTGCCTTAACCCAGTTATTGGCTGGTAATACCGCAACCTTTACTACTCCTGCAATTACCGCCCCAACTAAGTTTTATGTTAGCGTTAGCGGCGACAACAGATGTGCGAACACTGCTGGTAATGGAAGAGAGGTTTCGGTTAACATTAATCCTGTAGCAGTAGCAACAGATATCATTCTAAGCGGACCAACATCGGTTTGCGGCGGAGCATCAGTTACCCTGAATGCCCAAAGCACTACAGTAACTAATCCGGTGTTTACCTGGTATAGCGATGCAAGCTTAACTACCGTAGTCAATACAACTTCACAATTTACTACCCCTGTTTTAACGGCTAATACAACTTACTACGTAACGGTTAAGGGAGATAATAAATGTGAAAACACAGCGAGCACAGCAAGAGCGATTACGATTACGGTAAACCCATACGCTACAGCTGGTGATATTAATGTAAATGGCATCACCTCAATTTGTAAGGGCGAAAGTGCATTATTATCCGTTTCAGCTGCCGCAATCATAAATCCGATATTTACCTGGTATAGCGATGCCGCATTATCAAATGCAGTGTTTACCGGAGCATCGTTTAATACGGGTAGCTTAAACAATAACGCTACTTATTATGTAACTGTGAAGGGCGATAACAAATGTGAAAATCAGCCTAATGCAGCTAAAGTGATCACGGTAACAGTTAAAGAATTTGGAACTGCAGCCGATATCACAGTGGCCAATACACAAATTTGTTCGGGTTCATCAACTGTGTTAGTAGCTTCGAGCCTAACTGTTACTGATCCTGTATTTACCTGGTATAATGATCCATCATTAACCAGCGTAGCATTTACCGGTCCAATTTTTACTGTAAATAACTTAACAGGAACTACCACCTATTATGTAACAGTTAAAGGAACCAACAGATGTGAAAATACTGCGGCGAATGCTACAACTGTTGTGGTGACGGTTAACCCGCTTGCTACACCTACTGATATTATTGTAACGGGCGGTACAACGGCTTGTGCAGGATCTTCAATTGTACTTACGGCCAGTTCGCCAAATGTAACCAACCCGCAATTTACCTGGTACAGTGATGCAGCTTTAACCAACATCTCTGCTGTGGGCAGTACCTTTACCACACCGGTATTATCAGCAAATACCACTTATTATGTAACTGTTAAAGGGGATAATAAATGTGAGAACGCTGCTGGAAATGGCAAAGCGATAATCATAACTGTAACACCGGTTGCCAGTGCAAGTGATGTTACTGCCAACGATGCGTCAATCTGTGCAGGTTCATCTGCAGCGTTAGTGGCAACAAGTACAACAGTTACCAACCCGGTATTTACCTGGTACAACGACGCTGCCTTAACTTCGGTTGCATTCGTAGGTGCAACATTTAATACATCGCCACTAACCGCAACAACAAGATACTACCTAACTGTTAAGGGCGATAACAGATGCGAAAGTTCTGCATCAACAGCAAAAGTAGTTACGGTAACGGTAAATGATGTGGCTACTGCAGCAGATATCACGCTGTCAAATTCAGCAGTAATCTGTGGGTCGGGAACAGCAACAATCAATGCAAGTTCTACAACCGTAACTAGTCCGGTGTTTACCTGGTACAACGATGCTTCTTTAACCAGCGTGGCATTTGTCGGTCCGATTTTTACAACGCCAGCTTTAAGCACCACTACCACTTATTATGTTACTGTGAAAGGAAGTAATAGATGTGAGAACGCAGCTGCGAGCGCTAAACCGGTAACAATCATTGTAAACCCAATAGCGGTAGCAAGTGATATTACCACTACAGGAACAACGTCAATATGTAACGGTTCGGGCACAACCTTAACCGCATCGAGCACTACTGTTACCAATCCGGTATTTACCTGGTATAGTGATGCGGCACTTAATAATGTAGTATTTACAGGTGCAGTATTTACAACATCGGTATTATCAGCCAATACTACCTATTATGTAACGGTGAAAGGAGATAACAAGTGTGAAAATTCGGCAGCCAGTGCAAAAGCAGTAGCGATAATTGTAACTACAGTCGCCAGTGCAAGTGATGTTACTGCCAGCGATGCTTCAATCTGTGCAGGTTCATCTGCAGCGTTAGTGGCAACAACTACAACGGTTACCAACCCGGTATTTACCTGGTACAACGATGCGGCCTTAACTTCGGTTGCATTTGTAGGCGCAACATTTAATACATCGCCACTAACCGCAACAACAAGATACTACCTAACTGTTAAGGGCGATAACAGATGCGAAAGTTCTGCATCAACAGCGAAAGTAGTTACGGTAACGGTAAACGAAGTGGCTACGGCAGTAGATATCACGCTATCAAATCCAACAGTAATCTGTGGTTCGGGAACAGCAACAATCAATGCAAGTTCTACAACCGTAACTAGTCCGGTATTTACCTGGTACAACGATGCTTCGTTAACCAGCGTGGCATTTGTTGGTCCGATTTTTACAACGTCAGCTTTAAGCACCACTACCACTTATTATGTAACTGTTAAAGGAAGTAATAAATGTGAGAACACAGCTGCAAACGCTAAACCGGTAACGATCATTGTAAACCCTAGAGCTTTAGCAACTGATCTGGCTGTTAGCGGAACAACTACAGTATGTACCAGTGGCATAACAACATTAACTGCAACGAGCACCATGGTTACTAATCCAATTTTTACCTGGTATAGCAATGCAGCGCTAACATCGGTAGTCTTTACAGGTGCATCATTCACTACACCTGCATTAACTTCCAATACCACCTATTATGTAACCGTGAGGGGAGATAATAAATGCGAAAATGTAGCTTCAAATGCGGTTGCAATAGCGATCACAGTGAGTGCTATTCCTAACAGTCCTATAGTGGCAACGGCAGGAACCAGTATATGTTCTGGCGAGCCAACCACACTTACGGTTACAAATGCACAAACAGGTGTAACCTATGAGTGGTACACTGCTTCAACTGGTGGTAGTTTATTGTTCACTGGTACTTCTTACACCACTTCGGTAATCAATACCACTACCGATTATTATGTACAAGCAGTGGGCGCTGGAGGATGTAATAATAATGGTGGAAGAGTAAAAGTCACCGTAACGGTTAATCAGAAACCTAATGTTCCAACGGTTACATCAGCAAATGTGAGCATTTGTATTGGAAACTCGGCAGTGTTAACCGTTTCAAATCCACAAGCAAATGTGGTTTACAATTGGTATAACACACCGGTTGGAGGTGTAATTGCAGGAACGGGAAGTTCTTTCACAACACCGGCAATAACAACCAACACTACTTATTATGTAGAAGGTGCAAATGGATCTTGTTTATCATCAACAAGAACCCCGGTAAATGTGGTTGCGTTACCAGTGCCAGTGGCGCCTGCTTCGGTTACTGCCGCAAATGCGACTATTTGTGCGGGAAGCAATACCATCTTAACCGTTAACAATCCAGTATCAGGTTTAATCTACAGATGGTACACAACCAGTTCAAACGGAAGTTCGATTGGCGAGGGCATTACATTTACTACACCTAACATTACTACCACCACTATTTTCTATGTGGAAAGTATTGCGGTGGGTGGTTGTGCAAGCCCAACAAGAACAGCGGTTACTGTAACTGTGCTACCAGTGTTAGTTTCGCCTTCGGTTGTCGTTCAATCTACTACACCAAATAGTGTAACGTTTGCATGGGCGGCGGTTAATGGCGCAACAGGCTACGAGGTTTCAACGGATAACGGTTTAACCTGGCAAGCTGCAGTAGGAACAGGTTACCTGGCTTCAGGTTTAAAACCAGATCAGGCTGTTACCATAATTGTTAGAGCTAAAGGCCAGTTAGATTGCCAAACCAGTGCAAATTCTACCCCGGTAACCGGTAAAGCAAGTAATCCATTGGGTAACCAGATTTATATTCCGAATGCATTTACACCGAATAACGATGGTAAAAATGATGTGTTCTTAATTTATGGAAATACCATAGCAAGTGCCAAAATGTCTATTTATACACAATGGGGCCAATTAATTTTCCAATCTGATAACGTTGCTAACGGATGGGATGGAACTTTCAAAGGTGTTAATCAACCAATCGGTGTATATGTATTTATGGTAGAGGTTCAGTTAACGGATGGATCAACTGTGATTAAAAAAGGAACAGTTACTTTATTGAGATAACGATGTGCAGATTAATTTATAAACAGAAAAAATCAAATTCCATGAAAATAATTTCGAATTTAAAAGTATATGTAGCTGTTTTGGGCTTGGTTATCTGCACAGCTAAATCATTTGCTCAAACAGATCCACATTTTTCTCAGTACTATGCGTACCCTCTTTGGCTAAACCCGGCTTTAACGGGGGTGGTTGATGGAGATTACAGGGCAAGTTTAAATTTTAAACAGCAGTGGGGAGCCCTAAATAGCTCGTTCCTTACTGGCGGGGCTTCTTTTGATATGGCGCCAAAGAAAAACCTTGCTTTTGGCGCTACAGTATTAAACCAAAGAGCTGGTGAGTTGGATTTCAATTATCTAACGGCTCTTGTGTCTGGTTCGTATCGTTTGAGGTTCGGTTTCGAGGGTTTGCAAATGATTAGTTTCGGTTTGCAGGCTGGGATTATCAACAGAAGCTTCGATTTTTCACAGGGCCGCTTTGGTAACCAGTTTAATCCAATTTCTGGCTATGATGGCGGCATGATGAGCGGCGAAACCTTCCAGTCTCAATCTTCATTAGTGCCCGATGTAAATGCAGGTATTATGTACTTTGATGGTAACCCAAATAAGAGTGTAAATGTCTTCGTTGGTGCAAGTGCTGCCCACCTCACCATGCCTGTTGATCGTTTTTCCGGTTCAAATTCTCGCATTCCGGTACGTTTTACCGGGCATGGCGGCGCCAGGATCCGGGCGTCGGAGTTGTTAGATATCGTTCCAAATGCATTGGTCATGTATCAGGGAAACACCAATGAAATTTCTTTAGGGGCATACGCACAGTTGAATATTAATCCATCATCAAATATTCTTTTTGGTGGTAATTATCGTGTAAAAGATGCGGCCATAGCTTTTGTAGGCTTGCAATTGCAAAATATGGTTTTCGGACTAAGTTATGATGTTAATACTTCAAATTTCAGCAGAGCTTCAAACAGTAACGGCGGTTTTGAATTGTCTATCTCGCTTATTGGGCGAAATGGCATCATCGGTCCAAATTTCTTCTGTCCACGTTTATAATAATTTAAAATGAAAAGAATACTACTGTTTTTATTTTTAGCATCTTTTGGCTATGCAAATGCTCAATTTGTAGTCAATTACAAAAGAGTTGCTGATACTTATTTCGAGAACAAAGATTATTACGCGGCATCAACCTTTTACAAAAAGGCATTAAAAATTACTGGCGATAGCACACAGGCCATCTTGCCTTATGGTACAGAGAGAAAAACTGCAAAGGATGATAAAGTGATGGAAGATTATGAAGAATCAATTTATAACCTTGCAGAATCTAGTCGTTTATATAGAGAATATGCGGAGGCAGAAAAGTATTATGCAGTAGCGATAACCTTTGCCAATACACGTTACCGCAAGGCTCAATTTTATTACGCGGAATGTTTAAGAGCCAATAAAAAATTCACACCTGCTATTCAGGCCTTTGAAACTTTTATCTCGAAGAATCCAAACGATCCATTAGTTAAAAACGCAAACAAGGAGATTGCCTCTTGCAAATTTGCACTTGAGGAAATGCGCTTTCCGAGAATGGTGGAGGTTAGAAAGCTGGCCAATAATGTAAATGGATTAGGATCTAATTATGCTCCAGTTAAATTGGGCAATGATTTTTATTTTACATCTTCTCGTCCTGTATCTATTACGGGAAAAAAGGATGTTGTGAAAACCGATGCCGGCGATGTGCAAATTTCCACAAAGGCAAATCCGTTCATTAACAACCTGTATACTACCAAAAGCGATTTAAAGGTATCTGATATTTCGGTTAAAATGATGGACCTCAATCTGCCGAAAAGCATAGAAGTTGCTGCGGCAAGCTTTACCCCTGATGGAAACAGGGTGTATTTTACTTACTGGAGAGAACGGGAGAAATATGCGATTTATACCGCAACAAAAATGGATAATAAATGGTCTGATCCGGTACCTGTAGGATTAGAGATCAATAGTAAAGACTTTAACTCGAGCCAGCCATATGTAACGGCAGATGGAAAATTTTTACTTTTTTCGTCTGATAGAAGTGGAGGCTACGGAAAGTTCGATTTATGGTACTGTGCGCTCCGCGAAGATGGAACTTTAGGTCAGGCAGTAAATATGGGGCCAACCATTAATACAGAAGATGATGAACGTGCGCCATATTACAATACCATAACCAGAAAATTGTTGTTTAGTACCGATGGAAGAGTGGGCTTGGGTGGCTTGGATTTTTTCGAAGCCGAAGGAGATTTAATTACCTGGACCGTGCCTAAAAACCTGGGTTATCCATTCAATTCCTCGAAAGATGATATTTATTTTACCGCAATTGATGATCAAGGCACAAAGGGTTACATTAGTTCTGATAGGGAATCATCATGCTGTTTAGAGGTTTTCGAAGTTAAAAAGGAGTTTTTCAACATCAGCGGCATTCTTACCGATTGCAAAACAAAATTGCCATTGGCAGGAGCAACAGTGACTTTTTCTAACATAGAAAACAATCAAAAACAAACCACTGGCACAGATGGTAAATATACGTTCAGAACAGATTCAAAACGGCCTGTAAAGTTGCTTTTTGCGAAGGATAATTATTTCTCCATCACCAAAAATTACTCTTACGAGGAGCTTGCGAAAGCCGATACTATGATTTATAAAGATTATTGTCTAAGTCCTTTTAAACTAGGAATTCCAATTGCCTTAGATAATATTTATTACGAGTTTAACAGTGCAGAACTTACGGAGCCATCTAAAAAAGTACTGGATTTTCTTATCCCAATTTTGGAAGATAATCCAGAGATGGAGATTGAGTTGGGTTCGCATACCGATAATATAGGTACCGATGAATACAATTTAAATTTATCAAACCAAAGGGCGAAATCTTGCGTCGATTACCTGGTTAGCAAAGGAATTTCCGAATCCCGGTTAACATCTAAAGGTTATGGAGAATCGATGCCTATTGCACCAAACGAGATTGGAAAGGGCAAGAAGAAAAAAGATAATCCAGATGGAAGAGCCAAAAACAGGCGTACAGAATTTAAAGTTACAAAGAAATAAAATTTAATTATGTCTCTTCTTAAAGCCGTCTTCAGTTTTGGAGATGGCTTTTTACTTGATATACCATGTGGGTTTTAATATTAATCTTTGTAATTTTCGCCCAATAAAATATCGCTATGAAACCCCTGATTCATCCCTCCATTATTTTCAGAACGCCGAAATTTTCACATCAAGCTGATCTTGAAAGTAGTTGGGATGAACTTAAAAAAGCCATTTCTATTTCATCATCTTCCTTTTACGAAACCATAAAAGACGTAGAAGCCCATGAACTGAGAAAGCTGCCATCAAAAATTTTCTTCACAATATGGAAATATTTCAACCGGGCAAAATATCGCTCAACACCTTACGGCACATTTGCAAGTTTCAGCTTTTTGGCAGATGCCTTTAATGAAAGCGAGAGCAAAATCATTGTAAACAATGAGCAGATCGTTCATCAGTTTATCGATTGGCCATATCGCAATGAACTTCAGTTTGATTTCGAAAAATTGATGGCTGATAACGTTCAACTGTTCAGCAACACTAGCTATTATTCAACACTCAACAGCATCAGGTATATTGCCTGTACGGATGGGGTTTTCGAACTGGCAGAGATTGATCAAAATGAATCTGTAATGCAAATTCTCGAATCTTGTGCCAAACCGATTGCATTAAATGATTTGATTAACACACTGGGTGTAGATGAAGCGGGTAAGGTCGAATTTTTAGAATTGCTTCATGAGATGCACTCCATCCAACTTCTTTTTACGGAGTTTGATCCTAATGTGATAGGGGAAGATTATTTCGAAAGAATTGGAATCGATGATAGCAATCTCCCAGAATATTTAATTGCAGAAAGAAAAGTAATTGCAGGTGGTTTAGATGAACGTTTATTGAAGCCGATACCGACAATGATCGATCTTTTATCAAAAATATTGAAATCTGATGAGCGTGAAGCGCTTAAAAGCTTTATTTCGAGATTTAAAAATAAGTTCGATCAGCAGGAAGTTCCACTTTCCATAGCACTCGACCCTGAAATGGGTGTAGGCTACGATGAATTGGAGCAGGTAAGCGAAGATGATTTTGTAGCGCAGTTTAATTCGAAGAAAAAGAATGCTGAAGACAAACAAGATCTAAAATCAATCTTAAAAACAAAACTTTCTGTAGCTGATTTTGAAAACAAGGAACCTATTTATTTGAATAAACTAGCGTTTGAAACAAATGAAAGTGAAAGTATTCTGCCAAATTCATTTAGCCTTTTAATGTCGTTAGCGGATGATTTAATTTTTGTTGATCAAATTGGCGGTGTAACCGCAAATGCCTTAACCGGGCGGTTTTCTATCGCCGATAAAGCTGTAGAACAGTTTTGCAAGGAAACATCGGCAATTGAGCAAAATGCAAATCCCGAAGTACTTTTTTTTGATGTTGCTTACCTCGTTGAAACCAATGTGGATAATATCAATCGTAGAAAGCAGATTTACGGGCATCAGTTATCCATACTGAATTTCGATACATCATCAGCACCTCTTTCACTAGGTGATATTCAAATTTCGGTGAGTAATAACGAAGTCATTCTTAGATCTAAGAGCTTAAATAAAAGGCTTATTCCCCGAATGGCTTCGGCTTATAATTACACCCGGTCAGATTTGTCGGTGTTTAGACTCTTGTGCGATTTGCAGCATCAGGGTCTGCAAACTTCATTGTCACTATCCCTTGATAGCATTTTTCCCGATCTGGATTTTTATCCACGCTTTCAGTTTCATAATATTGTATTAAGCGGTGCAAAATGGCGAGTAAGCAAAACACAATTCTACCCCAATAAAACAGCCGTCTCTATTGAAGATTGCCGTTCTTATCTTACACAAATCGGGGTTAGCAAGTACTTTAAAGCGGGTTTATCAGATCAAACTTTATGCTTCGGTTTAGATAGTGATGAGGATTTGAATGCTTTTCTTCAATTTATCCAAAAGCAGAATAAATTATATTTAGAGGAAGTCATCTTGCCCAAAAATGATGTTATTGTAGATCAGGCTCAAAAGCCTTATGTAAGTCAGTTTATTTTAAACCTGTATCATAACAATAGCATTTACAAAAATATTGAAATTAGCAGTAATAATAATGCAATTCCTGTTCAGAAGGTATTTCTTCCTGGAAAGGAGTGGCTATATTTCGAAATTTATTGTCATCAACAACGTTCCGATGAATTGTTAATTGGGGTGATCCCATCTTTTTTAGATCAATTTTCACCGCAGATAAAATCGTGGTTCTTTATCAGGTACAACGAAAATGGGAACCATTTACGTTTGAGGATTTTACTGCACAACAACGAAGACGGACAAGCATTGGTTTCTGCGTTAGCGGATTATCTGCAGGATTATATCGCGAGTGGTTTGGTTTCAGATTTTCAGTTAAAAACCTACAAACGAGAGTTGGAAAGATATGGGGCAGAAATCATTTCGGATGTTGAAAATCATTTCTCTGTTGATAGTGATTTTGTTCTATCGCAGTTGCAGCAGCAAACAGATGCTTTTACCAAGTATAAATGGTGTTCTTATTTGGTAGATGAACTGTTGAAAGCTGTCGTTTTCGACTCTGAAGTGATGTTAAAAGTAACAAGCATGATTTCCGATTCGTTCAATAAAGAGCATCATTTGGAAGCGACAGATTTCAAAAAACTCAACCAGCAATATCAACAATATAAAACTGCGCCAAATTTTGATCCAAAACAAAACGAAAATTTCGACCGTTTTAAGCAATCATTTATCGGCGTACTTAAATTAACTGACGGGAACAGAAAAGTAAAACTCTTTACTGATCTAATGCACATGCATGTTAACCGATTGTTCAACAAAGATCAACGGACGAATGAAATGGTAATGTATTATTTTTTACTTAAGGACCTTCAGCGCAGAAGAGCTATTGGTTAAGGTTTAATTTAGACATTGGATTAATTACCTGCACATCTATTTCGGTTATGTATCGATTTAAGGGGTCTTTGTAGTATCTGAAAATATAATCATCCTTGTAAAAATTGGCTAGCCTTTTATTGATGTTGTCGATACCAACGTGGTGACTTTCATGTTCTTTTCCTTTATTGTCATTCACCATGTTAATGGTGCTGATGTTTAAATTATTGTTCTCATAATCAATTTTAATGATAGCCGGTTGAGTGGAGTGGGTTACATTACCATGCTTAAATATGTTTTCTACCAGGGTTAATAAAATAAGTGGTGGAAACCTTAAACCGAACAAATCGCCATTAACCTCTAAATTTAAATTAATAGCATTTGCTGTTCTAAGTTGATGAAGGTTGATTAAGTGTTCAATTTGTTCTACTTCCTCGCTTAATGGAACCATTTCCGAAGCTTCTGGTCTTTTTAAAGCATAACGCATCATTTCCGCCAGGTTCATAATAGCATCGGCGGCCATTGGCGCTTTTTTACGGGCGTCGTTGTATATAAAATTTAAGGTATTGAAAAGAAAGTGAGGGTTAATCTGGCTGCGAAGAAAGTTATTTTGGGATTGAACCAAATCATTCTCTAAAGCCTGTTTTTCTATTTGTGTAACGAGACTCTGGCGTTCCAAAGCCTCCACCTTTTTTCTATCTTCAAGATACTTTAGAATATAAATGTATCCTATTGAATAACCAATAAATAGTGAGGATCGATAAATACACGCTAAAACAAACTTTCTATCAAAAGTTTCAAGCGTTTGTTTTTCCACAAGACCGATCACTCCAAAAAACATCACTAATATGAATGACGCTAAAATATATGCAAAAAGTGAAAAAAGGATGATTAGGGGAAGTTTAATATAATATGGAATGTTATCATCACTTTTCAAAGCTTTTCCAGAAAGATAACCATTAGAATAAAATACTGATATGTTAGTTACATATATTAATATATATGCACCAATTGGACGAAATTGTCCGGTTACTAATCCTAAAATAAAAACCTCATATAAGATATAAAGTCCCCAAATAAGGAAGTGAAGCTTGTGCTTTTTGAAAAATGATTTTAGATGAATTAGCGTCATTTTTGTGGTTTGATCTATTAATTTAGGGTTTTTATCTCCTGAAACCGAGTGTTTGTGTAAAAAAGTATAGAAGGTAATATTTACGTTGCAACTTTACAGAAATAAATAGCAATAATATTAAACCTTAAATTTATAATATCATGAAAACTCAAATGGCTCCAAAAATCACTAAAAAAACTGTATTCGTTTATAAAAACATCAAAGCTAAAAATAACTACGTTACTAACCCAACTGGCGATATGAGTCATGCAACTGTTATGTCTAGCTACATCGTAGATTTATAGTCTACTGACTTCTGTTCGATTTCAATAAACTACTTTGTACGTAGGCGAAGAAAGCTTCTTTATAGCCTTCGCCAATCTGAATCATTTCATTATTTACAAGACGGATTATATTTCCATCTACCTTTTTGATTGCTGCTTTAGCAACTATATTCGATTTATTAACTCTAATAAATGCGTGGTTCTCTAAAGCTTTTTCAATCTCCTTTAATGTAAGGTAGGTGGTGTGCGTTTCACCCTTGGTAATGATTTGAATATAATTCTGAAGTGCTTTTATGTAAAGTATTTCATCAATAGCAATATTGGAAAAAGCATATTTGTGGTCGCCTTTAATATAAAGTGCCGCCACCTGTTCGGCATCTTTTGAAGTAGCTTTGGCATTATTTGCCTCCTTCTTCAAAATTCTATCAATACCTAAAGCAAATTTTGCAAATGAAATCGGCTTTAATAGATATTGATCTGATTGAACATCAAAAGCTTGTAAAGCATAGTCAGGATGTGCGGTAGTGAAAACTAAATACTTAGCTTTCTCTCGGATATTTTTGGCGAGTTCTAAGCCATTAATTCCAGGCATATCAATATCCATGAAGAGGAGATCTATCTCGTCGTCAATGCTAATTTCGGTTAAGGCTTGAACTGGACTTGTAAAAGTCTTGAATACTGTTAGTCCCGGCATTTCTGCTATATGGTCCGTAAGTACCTCAATCGCATGTTGTTCGTCATCGATGACAACGCATTTTAGATTCATGATATGATAAATATGAGTTTGGAATGATTTTAATGCAAGTTAAAGAAAAATATAATCAAATTACTTCTTGCCTAAAAAAAAGCCTGTTGCCATTTTCTTACTACAAGAAAAACTTGGTTTCGTGTAATAATCCACATGGTTGATGTAAAAAAATAACGTACTCATTTCTTTTTAATAATCTTTATACTGTTTGCCAAAAACAGATAATTAATTGATTTGCCTTTAAAAAGTAAATAGATTAATTAACCCTTTACATCTGCCTACCCAAGCTTGTGTAGCCTGTGGATAAGAAAATTAAAAACAGGCAATACAATACTGGGATCAGCTAATAGTGGTAAGTGAATTTGGCACAGCACAAATGAAAAACATAGAAATTACAAATACTCAACATGGAACTTAAAGACGAAATTGGTCAGTTTGCAGTAAGAATTAAGAAGATGCTTCCTCAAGTTCAAAATGAAGACTTAACCAGGAACGCATTGGTAATGCCATTTATTCAAATTTTAGGATTTGATCCTTCAGAAGTTCAATCTGAAGCAGTTTTGGATTTTGGTGTTAAAAAAAGTAAGAAAGTAGATTACACTATTATGAAAGATGGTGAGCCAACTATTTTGGTGGAGTGCAAGCACCATGAAGATAGTCTTGATATCCACGATTCTCGTTTATCAAAGTATTTCCGTAAAACTAAGGCAAAATACGGTTTGCTAACAAATGGTTTGGTTTATCGCTTCTATACTGAGAAAATGGTTAAATCGAAAAAAAATCAGGAGCCATTATTTGAGTTTAAAATTACTGATACTAAAGCGGCGACAATTGCAAAATTAATTGAAGAACATAAAGATTACTTCAACGTTGAGCAAAAGTCTGTAGCCAGTTAATATATTATTTAATCTAAGAGTCCCGAAATTCTAGATGAACTAAAGTCCTTTTACAGGGCTTTTTTTTATGCCCAAAAAAAGGGAGAAGTCTTTCGGCTTCTCCCTTTTAAATAATGGTTATTGTAAATTAAATTAGTTCAACGCTTCTGCTCACAAATGCTGTTAATTCTGCACCCGTTAACATGCCTTGCGCCAATAAAGCTAAATCTACAGCTTGCTTAGCCAAATTGCTTTGCTCTTCGCCTTCTGCTTTCAAAATTTTGCTTACCAGCTTGTGGTTGCCGTTAATAGCCACTTTATAGCTATCAGGCATTTGGCCATAAAAGCCCATTCCACCGCCCATTGCAGCCATGTCTTTCATCCGACGCATAAATTCGTCCATGGTTATAGTTACCGGTAATTCATCAGGATTTAACGCTACAACTTCTACCTGCATACCTGGTTTGGTAATTGCTTTTTCAAAAATCGTGGTCACTTCCTTTACCTGATCCTCACTTAACACATGTTCATTAACTTCGTCTTTCTCAATTAACTTATCAGCAACGCTCGAATCAACACGTTTAATAGAGGTTTTTTCTAGCTTTTGCTCTAGTTGCTGAATAAAGTGATTATCAATTGGTGAATCTAAAACCAATACATCATAATCTTTTTTGTTGGCCGATTGAATGAAAGCATCCTGTTTCGAAGCATCGTTCGAATATAAATACACTACTGTTCCGTTTTTATCAGTTTGCAACGGAGCAACTTTTTCTTTGTACTCGTTTAAAGTGAATAGTTCATTTTTGGTATTTCCAACCAATGCGAAATCTTTAGCTTTGTCGTAAAATTTCTCTTCGCTAATCATACCATATTTAACAAACAAACCGATATCTTTCCATTTATCTTCGAACGATTTGCGGTCTTTGTTAAACAGCTCCGATAATTTATCAGCAACTTTTTTGGTTATATAGTTGTTGATTTTTTTAACGTTGCTATCTGCTTGCAAGAAGCTACGCGATACATTTAATGGAATATCAGGAGAATCGATTACACCATGTAACAACATTAAAAACTCAGGAACAATATCTTTCACCTCATCGGTAATAAATACCTGGCGAGAGTATAATTTGATTTTGTTGCGTTGCATTTCGAAGTCGTTTTTCAACTTAGGGAAATACAATACGCCTGTTAAATTAAATGGATAATCTACATTTAAGTGAATCCAGAATAATGGCTCTTCACTAAATGGATACAATTCGCGGTAAAAGTTTAAATAGTCCTCATCTGACAAATCTGCAGGCGCTTTTGTCCAGATTGGATTAGTTGTATTGATGATATTATCAACTTCTACATCTTTATATTTTTTCTTGCCTTCTTCATCTTCACCGTCTTCAACAGATTCGCTTTTAGTGCCGAATTTGATCGGAACAGGCAAAAATTTAGCGTATTTATCAAGGATTTCCTGCAATTTCGATTCCTCTAAAAACTCTTCAGAATCTTTATTTACATGAAGAATGATATCAGTGCCACGGGTAGTTTTAGTTCCTTCAGTAATTTCGAATTCAGTACTTCCATCGCATACCCAACGAGCTGGTTCTGCACCATCCTTGTAAGATAAGGTTTGAATTTCAACTAAATCAGCAACCATGAAAGCCGAGTAAAAACCTAACCCGAATTTTCCGATGATTTCGTTTGCATCTTTAGCATCTTTAAATTTTTCTACAAATTCACTTGCGCCAGAAAATGCAACTTGATTGATGTATTTTTTAATTTCTTCGGCCGTCATACCCAAACCATTGTCGCTAATGGTAATGGTTTTTGCGTCTTTATCAACCGCAACCTGTACCAAAGGTTGACCAACTTCGCCGTTAAACTGACCTAATGAACCTAGTCTTTTAATTTTCTGAACCGCATCTACTGCGTTAGAAACCAACTCACGAAGAAAAATCTCGTTATCAGAGTATAAAAACTTCTTAATTATCGGGAAAATATTCTCTGTATGTATCGAGATATTTCCTTTTTCCTGTATGCTCATATATGTAAATAAATTGTTTAATCTACATCCTGCATATCAAGGCTTGTTCCAAAGCCTTTTGTTTGCCAAATTGACAGCGTTTTTTCGTCGTCATTGCGCAGCCAATTCTTCATTGGCTGCGGCAATCTCATTCGGGATGTTAATTATCGATTGGTGGATACCAATTTCTCAACGATTCTATGGAGGGTCGTCATCATCAGCTTTATCCTATCGGTCGGTGTCCTCACCGCCCGAAACCTGAAACGATTCTCATGAGCGGTCGTCATCCTCAGCTTCACAAGGAATCTCAGTCATCAGCTGCAATAAAAAAAGCCAAGTAGTTTTGTCTCCTTATCCTATCGGTCGGTGACCGCACCGCCTGAAACCTGAAACGATTTTCATGAACGATCGTCATCCTCAGCCTGACTGGGGATCTTAGTCATCAGCTGCAATAAAAAAAGCCAAGTAGTTTTGTCTCCTTGGCTTTATATTTTTAAATCTCTCTTTTTAATTCAACAGAAAGCTTGGTTCGTTTTCTTCCAGGCTTAATATTTTGGTAATCTTCTTTAATAAAACATCCATTTGAAAAGGTTTCGATAAAAAGTCATCCTGACCATAATTTAATGTTGTAAAATCTTTCTGATCATATAAACCAGAAATCAACAAGATTGGAATTTTCGAAGTGCTTTCTATTGATTTCAATTGCTCGCACAATACCCTGCCATCAATATGGCCCAAAGAAATATCAAGTAAAATTAAATCTGGATTGAAACTCTCAATTCTGTTAAAAACTTCTTCGCCATCGTTTAGTGCCGAAACTTTAAAGCCACCAATTTCGAGTATTAACTGTATGGTTTCTAAAACCTCAATGTCATCGTCAACTACCAATATTCTCTTCATATATTTAAAGCAATTTATGCGCCCTTAAAATTATAACAAAATGTATATTGTTATGTTTAAAATCTTCAAAAAAATTTAACGTTTAGTTTATTTTAGAAATAACGCTATCGCTTTCTCCAGCTTGCTGTACAATTCCTTCCTTTTGAAGAATGAAGTTAAACAAGTCTTCTATTGGTTTTTGTAAAATTTTGCCTGGTTCTATTCCGTTAGCTTGCAAAACTTCTACCAACTCCTCTTGATAATAAAAAGCTATAGAGCCTACAAAATGACAAGGAACATCTTGATGCTTTGGATAATCTTTTATATTGGTATCAACAAATTCCTGAAAGCCTGTTCTTAGAATGTCCTGAATAAAAGGATGTTCTTTATGACTAGCCATAAAACGGCTAAAGCTGGCCAAATAAATATTTGGAAAAGCTTTCTGGTATACATTAGTGATAATCTGGTCTTTTTCTGTAGGGAAAGCTTTTTTAAACTCTGCGGCTAAACCAGATGGCATTTTGTTGTATAAATAAGCAAGTAATACTTTCTTGCCGAAAAATGTTCCAGAGCCTTCATCTCCTAAAACATAACCTAAACCATGATGGCCATCGTGAATTTTTTTACCGTCGAAATAGCAAATGTTTGAGCCAGTGCCCAAAATACAATCTAACCCTTCTGCGTTGCCGCAAGTAGCATAAACGGATCCTAAAAGATCATGATCTACTGAAATGAAAGCATTTTTAAATATCTCCGACAAGCCATTCGATACCACTTCGTGCTTATCAGGCGACGAACAACCTGCACCAAAAAAGTATATTTCTTTTACCTGTTCTGCATATTGCATCACCGTTTCATTTTTCGAAATGAGCTTGCTAATATCCTGCTCACTTAAAAAGTAAGGATTTATTCCGGGGGTGTTAAATTTTATGGTTTCGCCATTAAGATAGCCCATCCAATCTGTTTTCGAAGAGCCACTATCTGCAACAAGTATCATAGGAATAAATATAAAAATTAATTGGATAAATCTATGTTACCACTAATCTCTTTCAACGTGGTTTCTGCAATTTTAGCCTGATATTGCATCTCGATAAATCGATTTTGAGCGTCAATGGCATTGCGTTGTGCCTCTCTAAGCTCTAGCGGGGCAATACTTCCTAATTTATATTTCGCCATGGTGATATCTAAATTCTCTTTCGCAATATCTACGTTACGTTGTTCCAGTTTAATTAAATCGAGATACGTAGCGTAATTTTGATAGGCCGTTAATAGTTGCGAATTTACATCAAGCTTGGTTTTACTCAAATTAAGTGATGAATTTTCAATATCAATTTTGGCATTGCGCTCTTGCTGTCGCTGCAAAAAACCGTTAAATAAATTTAAACTTGCCGTTACGCCATAGGTAAATCCATTCGCCGCAAAACGCTGGTTAAATCCAGTCGGACTTGTGCTTTTGGCCCTGCTGTAACCAGAGTTTAAACTAATTGCCGGGTATCTGGCTCCTTTAATGGCTTTAAGGTTTAATGAAGAAATTTTTTGATTGATAAACGCATTCTGGACGTTTGGATTTTGAAGCTCCGCAATTTCTGCCTGTTTGCTAAATAAAATGCCTTTATCAACGTCTATTCTGTCTACAACTGTAAAGCCAGTGCTAATATCTCTAACTAATAATTGATTTAAACGAACCTTAGCGACCTGAAGAAAATTCTTAATTTGAATGTAGTTAGAAGTGTCGGTATTATAATCTACCTGGGCTGTTAACACATCTAATTTCGACCCTCGGCCCAGTTGTAATTTAGTTTTAGCAATATTGCTGCGCCACACGGAAACATCAATTGCACTATCAGCGGCTACCAGTAATTGCTGTTGCCTTACGATATCATAATAAGCCGTAATTACATCGGAGACGGTGGTTAGAATGGTAAGCCGGGTGTTTATTTCTCCCTGTTTCTGCAATTCTTTTAAACGATCATAGTTCGCAAACATCGTGAAGCCATCAAAGATCGTCCAGTTTAAATCGGCGCCATAACTGTTATTGGTACTTCTCGCTCCGCGGATCACTCTGTCTTCTCCGGTTACGGGTGTTTGCCTTGTATTTTGAATACTTCCACCGTTACTGTAAACCCCCTCAATGGTGGGCAGCATCCCTGCGTTGCCAATGTTAGCGTTGTTTTGCGCAATCTTTATTTCGTTCTTGCTTATTTTTATGTCGTAATTATTTTGAAGCGCAATGGTAATGGCTTCCCGCAAGCTGAGTTTTTCTTGTGCAAACCCAGAAATGGATAGACACAGAAAAAGTATGGATATGGTTAGTTGCTTACTCATCTTATTCTGCTATATGTGTTGCTTCATGCTCAAAACGGTCAGCATCTTTTAGTTGTTTATTTGGATTGTATGGCTTTGCCCAATACGAGTAAATGGCTGGGATTACAAAAAGCGTTAATACCAGCGAAAACAAAGTTCCTCCAACAATTACGGTTCCCATACTCATTCTGCTTTTTGCTGCAGCGCCCAAAGCCAGGGCAATTGGTAGTGCACCTATGGCAATGGCCAAACTGGTCATTAAAATAGGACGTAAACGAGAAACCGATGCTTCGCGAATGGCTTCCGGTATGGCCATACCTTTTTCTTTTAGCTGATTGGCAAACTCCACGATCAGAATACCATTTTTGGTTACCAAGCCAATTAGCATAATGGTTCCAATCTGGCTGAAGATATTCCAGCTTTGACCGCACAACCAAAGCGATAAAAATGCCCCTGCAACTGCCATTGGAACAGTTAAGATGATAATGATAGGATCTTTAAAACTTTCAAATTGAGCTGATAGAATTAAATAGACTAGCAACAATGCCAAGCCAAAAGCGAAGAATGTATTTGAAGAACTTTCTTTAAAATCTCTTGATTCGCCGCTTAAATCGGTAGAAAAAGTTTCATCTAAAACGCTGGCTGCAATTTTATCCATGGCATCTATCCCTTCGCCAATGCTTTTACCTGGCGCTAAACCTGCTGAAACAGTTGCAGAAATAAAACGATTGTTTCTATATAATTGCGGTGGACTGCTTTCTTCTTTTGCTGTAACCAAATTATCAAGCTGGATTAATTCGCCTTTATCACTACGAACGTAAACTGAACTTAAGTCCAAAGGATCTTTCCTATCGCCCCGGTCAAACTGACCAATTACCTGATATTGTTTGCCATTCATAAAGAAGTAAGAGAACCTTTGACCACTTAAACCAAGGTTTAGGGTTTGTGCAATGGCAGAAATTGATACACCAAGGTTTTTCGCTTTATCACGATCTATAGTCAGGTTGATTTCTGGCTTATTGAATTTTAAGTTAACATCAGATACGGTAAAAGTTGGATCTTTGGCAACAGCCTCCATAAACAATGGTACTTTCTCTCTTAACTTTTCGAAGTTTTGCGCCTGGATGATATAACTGATGGGTAAACCGCCTCGTCTACCCACAGAAATTGTAGGCTGCTGGTTGACAATTACTTTACCCTCCGTATATTTTTTTGTGATTTTCGTGAGCATGTCAGCAATTTCTTTCTGCGAACGTTCACGTTTTTCAGGGTCAACCAAACCCATCCTCACGAAACCCATATTTGTTGAGCCCGCACCACCAAAACCAGGTGCTGTAATGGTAATATTTACATTCTTCTCTGAAACGGAATCGATCACCATTTGATTTAATTTCATGATGAATTTATCTGTCGAAGTAAATGATGCACCCTCGGGCAAAGTTGCAGTCATATTGATGGCGCTTCGATCATCATAAGGGGCGGTTTCTTTAGGCAACAACTTCCAAAATAAGAAAATCAAGCCCATACATACCACAATAATGGGAATGGAAAGCCATCGTTTATCTAAAAATTTATTCAGATTGGATGCATAAGCATCATTAAGTTTAATAAAATAAGGCTCTGTCCAGTTATAGAATTTAGAAGGTTTATGCCCACCTTTTTTCATCAGATAGGCATTTAACATTGGAGTTAATGTTAACGATACAAAGGCAGAAATTAACACCGCGGCCCCAATTACCACTCCAAATTCTCTAAATAATCTCCCAACAAATCCCTGTAAAAAAATTACCGGTAAGAAAACAGCTGCAAGTGTGATGGAGATGGATATTACCGCAAAGAAAATTTCATTTGAGCCTTTAATCGCAGCTTCAAATGGCGACATCCCTTCCTCAACCTTTTTAAAAATGTTTTCAGTAACTACAATCCCATCATCAACCACCAAACCTGTGGCTAAAACAATCGCCAGTAAACTCAAAACATTAATCGAAAACCCGAAAGCGTACATCACAAAAAAAGTGAAAATTAAGGATACCGGTATATCAATGAGCGGTCTGAAAGCAATTCCCCAATCTCTGAAGAAAAGATAAATAATTAAGATTACTAAAACTAAGGATAGGCCAATGGTTTCAGCCACCTCTGTTACCGACCTTTTAATAAATAAGGTATTATCCAGCGAAACATTCAGCTTGATATCATCAGGCATATCTGCCTTTAATTTATCAAAACGATTATAAAATTCTTTACTAATATCGAGATAATTGGCTCCAGGTTGAGGAATGATAGCTACGGCAACCATTGGCTTCCCAGATTCACGTAACACTGTTTCTTCATTTTCTGAGCCCAAAGTTGCATAACCAACATCCTTCAGTTTAACAACCTGGTTGCTGTCTGATTTAAGAATAAGATTATTGAACTGTTCTTCGTTAACCAGTTTACCCAAAGTTTTCACGGTAAGTTCGGTTGTTTCGCCTGTAATTTTTCCTGAAGGAAGCTCTACGTTTTCATTATCTAGTGCTGTAACAATATCTTGAGAGGTGAGTCCATAGGCACTTAACTTATTTGGATCCATCCAAATCCGCATGGAATATTTCCGTTGCCCCTGAATTTGTACACTACTTACGCCAGGGATGGTTTGGATCCGATCGGCAATCACATTTTCCGCAAAATCACTAAGCTGCAAGGTATTGCGTTTATCGCTCTGGATCGTCATCGAAAGGATAGGATCAGAGTTTGCATCAGCTTTGCTTACAATGGGCAAACCATCAATATCGCGGGGTAAATTTCTTGCTGCCTGAGAAACCTTATCGCGAACATCATTTGTCGCTTCCTCAATATTTTTATCAAGGTTAAATTCTACTGTAATGTTACTTGTTCCCTGGTTACTGGAGGAAGAAATATTCCGAATCCCATCAATTGAGTTGATCGATTTTTCCAGCGGCTCCGTAATCTGCGATTCAATGATATCAGAGTTTGCTCCAGGGTACGAGGTTCGCACCGAAACCACGGTCGGATCGATAGAAGGAAATTCCCTTACGCCCAGAAATGTATAACCAATTATCCCGAAAAGGACAATCAGCAGGTTCATTACAATGGCAAGAACAGGCCTTTTTATGCTCGTTGTAGAGATACTCATAATTATTCTTTAACCAGATTTACTTTCACAGGAGCATCTTTTTTCAAGGCCATTGAGCCAGTAGTTAAAACCGTATCGCCAGCTTTTAGACCAGAAGTTATTACAATGTTTTCATCTGTCCGGGTTCCAGCTTCTACCTTTACTTCCTGGGCTTTTCCGTTTTTCTTGATGTAAACGATTTTGCCTTTCAAAACCGGAATAATGGCCTGGTTAGGAATAAGGATGGCATTTTGAAGGGTGTTTAACGCAAGCTTTATCTTGGCAAATGAGCCTGGTAACAAGCTGTTATCTGCATTAGGCGCCAATGCCCTAATTTGCAATGTTCTGGTGGCTGTATTTATTCCCGGTTCTATGGCATATACTTTCCCTGTATTTTGTTTTGAAGATCCATCGGTTGTAAATGCGATTGATGAGCCCAGGTTAATCTGCCCTGCATATTTTTCAGGCACCGAAAACGTAACTTTAACCGGATTGGTGTTTACCAGGTTTGCGATGACTGTAGAAGGTGTTAAATAGGTTCCTGCAGAAATACTTCTTAAACCAATTCTGCCCGAAAATGGAGCACGGATAGTTGTTTTGGCCAATTGCGCCCTGATTAATTGGGTTTGCGATTGTAGCGATCTCAAATCGGCAAGTGAAATATCGTACTCCTCCTGACTGATTGCGCCTTTTTCCAGCAATTGTTTCGACCTGTTTTCGGTAGTGCCAGATAGTTTTTGTTTGGTTAAGGCTTCTTGTAATTGTGCCTGAATATCTCTGTCGTTAATTTTAACTAATACTGAGCCTTTAGCTACATTAGTTCCTTCCTTAAAATAAATTCCAGTTACCAAACCGGCAACCTCACTTTTGAGCACTACAGATTCATTGGCTTCAATGGCTCCGGTTACTTCCAGGTCGTTATTAAATGATGTTGGTTTTACCACAATGCCATCAACTACCATGGGTGCGCCTGCAGCTCCACCTTTGCCAGCCCCACCTTTAGCAGAAGCACCAGCAGCCCCGCCTTTACCTTCTAGTTTTTTGTTTGCGTTAATTCTGTAGTATACTAAATAGGCCAAGCCAATAGCAAAAACAGCATAAAAAATATACCTTTTCTTCATGTTTATATTTGTGTCTTGCTTATCTGAACGTTAAAATTGAATTAACGTAAGAATAAGAGTGTAAAAATATTCAAATAGTTTAGTCCTAAATTTGTTGTATTAAGGATGTTACCAAGTTAATTCTAAGGTCTTAGTCTATAATTCAAAGTATGGATTGTTAATTTAATAAAATGCCTTTTTGAATAAGTTGCCATACTTTTTAAATCAACTTTCATTACAAAGGCTATGGTTTATAGATTATATCTAAAGACTTATCACGGCTGACTTCGGAGTTTTATATGCCTCGGCTCGATCTAATTTTCGTTTAAAATTCAAAAACTTCATCAATTACCATATTTTTGCTGACAAAATACCCCAATATGTTAATCAAAAAATCAATTTTAAGTTTAGTTTTAATACTAACATGTTTTATGGCAGCAAATGCACAAGTAAAAATTGCTTTTGAGGTTTCTTTTAAAGAGCCACAAGCACATTATGCTGAAGTTCAGATGAATATTTCTGGTTTGGCAAAAGATTATGTTGATGTAAAAATGCCAGTGTGGACTCCAGGTTCTTATCTTGTTCGCGAGTTTGAGAAAAGTGTAGAAGAGTTTAAGGCAACGGCTGGAGGTAAGCAGGCCCGTGTTGAAAAAGTGAGAAAAAATACCTGGAGAATATTTTCTGCTAAAGCTGCTGAGATAAAAATTAACTACCGTGTTTACGCTTTCGAAATTTCGGTACGTACGCCTTTCATTGATGAATCTCATGCCTTTCTATCATCAACAGGAATTTTTATGCATCCTGATGGAATGATTAAATCACCAAGTACAGTGAAAATTGTTCCATTCAATACCTGGAGTAAAGTTTCTACAGGTTTAGAGCCGGTTGCTGGCCAGCAGTTTACTTACCGTGCAAGCGATTTCGATATTTTATACGATAGCCCGATAGAGGTAGGTAACCAGGACATTTTCGAATTTAATGCAGCTGGCGTTCGTCATGAGGTTGCGATGTATGGCGGCGGTAATTATGATAAAGAGAAATTGAAAGTGGATATGGCTAAAATTGTAGAAGAAATTACTGCGGTTTATGGCGAAAATCCTAACAAACATTATACATTCATCGTTCACAACTTTTTAAGAGGCGGCGGCGGTTTAGAGCATTTAAACTCTACTACTTTAGGTGCTACGCGAAATGCTTACAACACCGAAGCAGGTTACAAAGGCTTTTTAGCTTTGGTTGCCCATGAGTATCACCATTTATGGAACGTTAAGCGTTTACGCCCGGTTGCTTTAGGTCCGTTTGATTACGATAACGAAAACTATACCACCAACCTTTGGGTGGCTGAAGGATTTACTTCATACTATGAAAATAAATACATGCACAGAGCGGGTTTTAATGATGATGCTACTTTTGTGAACGATCTTGCTGGCGCCATCGGTACGGTGATTAATACGCCTGGAGCAAAATATCAATCAGCTGCTGCTTCTAGTTACGATGCCTGGATTATTGGTTACCGTCCGAACGAAAACTCCAAAAATAATTCCATTTCTTATTACAGTAAAGGTGAAGTAATCGGAATATTGATGGATTTGGAAATTATCAATGCAACAAAGGGTGCCAAAAGTTTAGATGATGTAATGAAAGCCATGTATTTACAATGCAAAACTCTAAAACGTGGTTATACCGATGCTGAATTTAAAGCAATGGTCGAAAAAATTTCGGGTATTAGTTTTACCAATTTTTGGGCTAAATATGTTAATGGTGTAGATGATGCGGAATATGTGAAATATTTAGGTTACGCCGGAGTTGATATGACTACTGAAAATGCAACGCCTAATAAACCAGTAAGCGGTGCCGCAGGCCAGTTAACCAATAATGGTACGATTTCAGTTTCTTCAATTACTAGAAATTCTGCTGCATGGGTTGCTGGTTTGAATGTTAATGATGAAATCATTTCGTTAGACAATATTTCGGTGAACGATGCTTTGGCCAATATCAGACTAAAAAGCCCAATGTTATCATTAGAAACCTTACCTGTTGTTTCAGGAAAAAATATCGGCGATGTATTGAAACTTAAAATTAAACGTGATGGTTTGGAGAAAGAGATTTCACTTACTTTGAAAGAAAACCCTAGCGTACGTTTAAAAGCTACCATTAATCAGAATGCAACGCCGGCACAAAAAGCGGTGTTCAAAAAATGGACAGGTAAATAATTTTAGATTCTCGAGTTAT
Organism: Pedobacter sp. AC163; assembly: GCF_979258665.1. NCBI lineage: Bacteria > Pseudomonadati > Bacteroidota > Sphingobacteriia > Sphingobacteriales > Sphingobacteriaceae > Pedobacter > Pedobacter sp. AC163. The sequence goes on from NZ_OZ409872.1 coordinate 3,771,378, forward strand.
CGGTCTTGAGTTCAAAATTAAGTCAATAAAAAAGCCGCTGGAAATTTTCCAGCGGCTTTTTTCGTATCAAGCTTTTCGCTTTATTATTTAAGCTTTTTGCTTAAAAAGTATATCTGAAGCCTAAACCAAATCTTCCAGCGTTAAAATCGCTATCGCCATCACCTAGATATAATCTTGGTCTCCAATCTAAAGCAATTGCTAACGGTGCACCGCTAATTTTATAATCTAAACCAACCATTGGTACTAAATAAAAGTTAGAACCACCATCATACAATTGTACTGATGGACCACCACCTAAATACCAATCTAAGCCTTTTGCGCCAGGAATTGAAGCATTATATTGTAAAAATGCTTGTAAGGTTGTAGAGTTACCACCAAATAAAACTTCACCTTGTAAAGCTGCACTTCTGCTGAAATGGTGTCTAACAGATGGGCCAACCAATGTTGCGCCGTCTCCAAAGTCTATTCCTAATCCTAAACCTGTTTTGTAATTCTGTGCTTTAACACTCGTTGTCGTCAATGCAAATAATGCAATGCATCCTAAAATTGTAAATAGCTTTTTCATAATCAAATTTTAAAGTAAATAACGTTTTTCAAATATTTAATCAGCTTAACAACTTTAATGCCGTTTATGTTTTTACGGTAAAAATTTTAAAGCTATAAAAAACAATGCTTGCATAGTAATTTTTGATTTCTTAAGTTTATTTAAATTTTTCGATGTAGAAGTTGCTTTAAGATTCACTCATAAATGCAAAATTTTATCGATCAAAAACATAAGGCTAGCACATCTTTATGTTTGATTTTTTTAACTTAACCAAATAATAATAAAAAGATATGGCTGCAGAAATTACAAGGGTATTCGACCTCCTACGATATAACCTGGAAGATCCGAAGCAAGAGTTTATCAATGGAAAAATTAATGGCAATTGGGTTAATTACAGTACTGCAGATTTTTCTGCTACTGTAGACAATTTAAGTCGTGGATTAATTAATCTTGGTATTGCAAAGGGTGGAAGGGTTGCGGTAATGTCTCATAATAGACCAGAATGGAATATTGCCGATTTTGCAGCTAATCAAATTGGGGCCTACCAGATCCCGCTTTATCCTACTTTAGCAGAACACGATATTCAGTTTATTTTAAAGGATGCAGAAATTTCGATAGTATTTGTATCAGATGGTGATTTATATAAAAAAATAAAGCCATGTGCAGATGCCATTAACCCAGATATAAAAATTTTCAGTTTTAGCGATGTTGAAGGCGTTAAATCATGGAAAACGCTTATTGCTGATGGGGAAAACAGCCAGGCAATTAACCTCGACGAATATAGATCAAAAGTAGAACCTGAAGATATATTAACACTCATTTATACATCAGGGACGACGGGCACCCCGAAAGGAGTAATGTTGACGCACCATAATCTGGTGGCCAACTTTGTAAATTCATCTGTCGTGATGCCAGAAGGTGTAAATAAGAGTTTGAGCTTTTTACCGCTTTCGCACATATTCGAACGCATGATTATTTATTTGTACTTATATAATAGAACAAGTATTTATTATGCCGAAAGCATGGATACCATAGTTGCCGATATTCAACATGTAAAACCAAATGCATTTTCAACCGTACCCCGTTTGCTTGAGAAAGTTTATGATAAAATAATGGAGAAAGGGAAATCGCTTACTGGTATTAAGAAGGGGATTTTCTTTTGGTCGGTAGCGTTGGCCGAAAAATATACCACAGACGCAAGTGCATGGTATAATTTGAAATTGGGCATTGCCAGGAAATTGGTTTTTAAGAAATGGCAGGAGGCGCTTGGTGGAGAGATCGTGGTAATTGTTTCTGGTGGCGCCGCTTTAAATCCGCGTTTGGCCCGGATCTTCTGGGCTGCTGGGATGCCTGTTTTCGAAGGCTATGGTTTAACCGAAACTTCGCCTGTAATTACGGTAAATCATTTTGGCGGTACCATGTTCGGCACTGTTGGGGAGGTGATTAAGGGTGTTGAGGTGAAAATCGCTTCGGATGGCGAGGTGCTAACCCGTGGCCATCAGGTGATGAAAGGTTATTATAATCGCCCCGATTTAACAGAAGAAGCTATTGACCAGGACGGATGGTTCCATACTGGCGATATTGGCGAGTTAGTGGATGGTCGTTTTCTCAAAATTACCGATCGTAAAAAGGAAATGTTTAAAACCGCTGGTGGAAAATATGTTGCACCTCAAATGTTGGAAAACAAATATAAGGAGTCGATTTTTATTGAGCAGATTATGGTTTTGGGTGAGAATAAAAAATTTCCATCTGCGTTAATTGTTCCTAACTTCGAAACATTAAAAACCTGGGCAGGCAAAAAAGGAATCGCTTTTACTACAAATGAAGAGATTATAAAAAACGATCAGGTTTTAGCAAAATACAATGAGGTAATTGAGGCTGCCAGCGTAGATTTTGGCAAGTGGGAGCAAGTGAAAAGATTTGCTTTACTTCCAAAAGAATGGAGTATTGATGGCGGCGAGTTAACGCCAAAACTAAGCTTGAAACGAAAAGTTATTACCGAAAAAAATGCCAATATCATCGAAAAAATATATAAAGATGCAGAGAACTATAAAGCGCCTAACTAAACTTAAAATTAGTTCAACACTAATCGTATTAGTCATTGTTTTTGCCAGCTGTGTAAGCGGTCAGCTCGGGAAAAACAACAGCGGGGAATTTAAAAATGGGATGGTTGTTACGGCACATCCCGAAGCATCAAAAGTTGGTATTGATATTTTAAAAAAAGGCGGCAACGCTGTTGATGCGGCTGTTGCTGTTCAATTTGCGTTAGCTGTAGTGTATCCAAATGCTGGAAACATTGGTGGTGGCGGCTTTATGGTTTATCGTTCTGCAAAGGGCGAAGTGAATGCACTGGATTTTCGCGAGAAAGCGGCTTCATCAGCAAGCAGAGACATGTACTTAGATTCTGCAGGGAATCCAATTGTTGATAAAAGCTTATTCGGGCATTTAGCCGCAGGGGTTCCGGGTTCGGTTGCCGGTATGGTAGAGGCTCATCAAAAATATGGTAAACTTTCCTGGAAAGAGGTTGTTCAGCCAGCAATTGATTTGGCAGAGAATGGTTTCAAAATTACCAAGCGCCAATCCGCTGAACTGAACGGCTTGCACCGAAAATTGATGGATATTAATATTAACGGAACTGCTTTGGTTAACCTGGAAAGCACCTGGCAAGAGAACAGTTTATTAGTGCAAACCGAATTAGCGAATACTTTAAAGCTTATTCAACAAAAAGGTAAGGCAGGCTTTTATGAAGGAGCGGTTGCTGATTCTATCGTGGCAGAAATGCAGCGTGGAAAAGGCTTAATTACCAAAGAAGATTTAAAAAACTACCGGGCGGTTTGGCGCAAACCTATAATAGGGAGTTATCGGGGTTATAAAATTATTACAATGCCGCCAACTTCTAGCGGTGGCATAGCGCTTATTCAATTGCTACAATCGGTTGAGCCATTTCCATTGAAAAAATGGGGACATAACTCAGATTCAACAGTACAGGTTATTGTTGAAGCAGAAAGAAGAGTGTATGCTGACAGGGCCACCCATCTTGGCGATCCGGATTTTTATAGCGTTCCTCAGAAAGAATTGTTAGATCCTGTTTACAATAAACGAAGAATGGCGAACCTTAATTGGGCCGCCGCAACACCTAGCGATCAAATTTTAGCCGGAGTAATCAAAGGTAAAGAAAGCGAAGAAACCACGCATTTTTCTATTGTGGATCATGAAGGAAATGCAGTTTCGATAACAACAACCTTAAACGGCTCTTATGGATCCTTGGTTGTGGTTAAAGGTGGTGGCTTTTTATTGAATAATGAAATGGATGATTTCTCGGTTAAGCCAGGAGCGCCAAATATGTATGGTTTGGTGGGTGGCGAAGCCAATGCTATTGCACCAAATAAACGGATGTTAAGCTCTATGACTCCAACTATTGTAGAAAAAGAGGGAAAACTTTTCATGGTTGTGGGTACCCCAGGTGGATCTACGATCATTACTTCTGTTTTTCAAACCATCATTAATGTAGTCGATTTTGACATGAATATGCAAGCTGCTGTTGCTGCTAAAAAATTTCACCATCAATGGCTGCCAGATGAAGTTTATGTAGAAAAGGATGCAATAGATAGTTTATCAACACAAAAGTTGGAAGCTAAAGGCTATAAAATCATCAACCGTGGTGCAATTGGAAGGGTCGATGCTATTTTAAGAACCAAATGGGGCGCTTACCAAGCGGGTGCAGATCCACGGGGAGATGATACCGCTCTGGGTTACTAAGTGTTAAAGTGGATAAGTATTTTTTAAATTTTCTCTTTTTGGTATAGCAATTGTGTATGCTGGGCAACGCATATCAACGTTATATTAAAAAATATGAAATCAAATTTAATCAAGTCCCTACCGGTTGTATTAGCCGGATTATTTGCAGGTACTGTAGCAATGGCTCAGGAACCAGCAACATCCACGTCTCAGTTCAGAACTTGGTCTATTGGTGTTAATGCTGGTGCATTGACTCCGCTATCGCCATTGGGTGGAAAAAATGATTTTAGTAATAACAAAACCAGTTTTGGTTATGGTCTTTACATCAAAAAACAATTCACGCCGTATTTCTCATTGCGTTTAGATGGAGTAAGAGGTAAATTAAAGGCTGATAATTCAGAGCCTTTTGAAAGTGGATTGGTAAATAGTTCTCCGGTAACAGCATTTGAAACTCAATTAGAGTATTCAGGAAGTTTAAATGCAGTTGTGAATATGTTCAATATTGATATGTTCAAAAAAGAAAACGCATTGCAATTATATACTTCAGTTGGTGCTGGTTTAGCTGGTTACAAACCAACTATTACTACTGCAGCAGGAACAACTGAATTTGCTGGTGGTAAAACAATCAAAGAATTAATCATCCCTGTAGGTGTTGGTGCAAAATTCAAAGTATCTGATGGAATTAATATCGATTTAGGTTGGACAATCAACTATGTTGACGGAGATAATCTTGATGGATTACACAGAGGCCCGGCTAATGATAAATACAACTATGGTTACGCTGGTTTAGAATTTGCATTGGGTACTGGAAAACAATTGGCTTTCCACAACCCAGTAGCTGCAACTTATGATGAGGCATTGGCTGCAAAAAATACAGCAAATGCTTTGAAATCTGATTTAGATGCTCAAAAAGCTGAAAATGCAAAATTACGTTCAGAAATGAATGATCTGTTAAAAGATACAGATGGTGATGGTGTTGCTGATAAATTAGATAAATGCCCAGGTACTCCTGCTGGTACTGTTGTTGATGGTTCTGGTTGTCCGTTAGTGGCTCCGAAACCACAAGTAACAATAGTTACTGAAGAAGATCGTAAAGTAGTTAATGAAGCGATTAAAAACTTAGAATTCGATTTAGGTAAAGCAACTATCCGCTCTAAATCTTATGCTTCGTTAAACAGAGTAGCAGCTTTATTAGTAGAGAAAAACTTCAGCTTAAAATTAGCAGGTCATACTGATAACACTGGATCTAAAGAATTAAACTTACGTTTATCTAAAGAAAGAGCAGAATCTGTAAAAGCTTATTTAGTTTCTCAAGGTGCAAATGCATCTCGTATCGAAGCTACTGGCTACGGAATGGGTCAACCAATTGCAACTAACAAAACTGCAGCTGGTCGTCAACAAAACCGTCGTGTAGAGTTTACTTTATACTAGTAGGTAAATAAATTTTTGAGAGCCTCCGATGAAAATCGGGGGCTTTTTTTATGACAAAAAATTTTCAATTTCCCTATTGGAATAATAAAATACATTCATTAGCTTTGTTATGCAAGCATAATAAATTATTAAAATGAAACAACAGCAAACAATAGATTATCACGTGAAGTTTGCATGGCAAAACATGTTTAACAAGTATAATCAAATGGCCTCTACTTTTGGCATAACACAGGCTATTGGTTATATGCTGATAAACATAAATGATGAAGAGGGTACTGCCGTTTCCAATTTGGCTGCCTTGCTTGGCGTAAAAGCGACCAGCCTTTCCAGAATGTTAAATAATATGGAAGAAGCTAAGCTTATTTACCGCGAAACCTCCATAGGCGATAAACGTTCGGTGAAGGTTTTTTTAACCGATTTCGGAAAAGAAAAGAAGCACCTGGCAAAAGGGGTTGTGCGAAAATTTAATGAATATTTGGATGAACACTTCTCTAAAAAAGAGAAAGAAACATTCATTAATCTGTTAATAAAACTTAATGATATTACGGTAGCATATACTGTTGATTAAATATATTTTGTGATGAAACCTGCTTTGCATGAGTTTACCAATGGGCTCAGGTTTTGAAGTAGGTTCCATCAGACCAAAAGAAAAATAAATAATGACTGATGAACCGTCACTGATAAAATGCTAAAATTTTATCAGTGTAAGCTCCATCAGACAAATAATATAATAGACAAAAACTGATGAAACGAAGCATTAATAAAGTTGCTGTTTTAGGTTCGGGGATTATGGGTTCGCGTATTGCATGCCATTTTGCCAATATTGGGGTTGAGGTTTTACTTTTAGATATCGCCCCAAAAGAACTTACTCCAGAAGAACAGGCAAAAGGACTGACGTTAGACAAACCAGTGGTAAAAAACCGGATTGTTAATACGGCTTTGCAAACGGCTGTCAAAACAAATCCATCGCCGGTTTATTCTAAAAAAGTATTGAATAAAATTAAAACCGGGAATTTCGAAGATGATATGTCGAAAATTGCTGGCTTTGATTGGGTAATTGAAGTAGTTGTTGAAAATCTTGATATCAAGAAAAAAGTTTTCGAGCAGGTAGAGCAATTTCGCAAACCAGGTACATTAATTACCTCGAATACTTCCGGTATCCCCATTCATTTAATGGCCGATGGCAGAAGCGATGATTTTAAAGCACATTTCTGTGGAACACACTTTTTCAATCCGCCGCGTTATTTAAAGCTATTGGAAATTATTCCAACGCCGTATACCAAACCGGAAATAGTTGATTTCTTAATGCATTATGGCGATAAATTTTTAGGTAAAACCACCGTTTTATGTAAAGATACGCCAGCCTTTATTGCCAATAGAGTTGGAGTATATTCAATTATGGCCTTATTGCATTTGGTCGAAAAATTGGATTTAACAGTCGAAGAGGTAGATAAATTTACCGGTCCAGCTTTGGGTAGACCAAAATCGGCTACCTTCCGTACTTCTGATGTGGTTGGTTTGGATACCATGATTAAAGTAGCCAAAGGACTTTACGATAATTGTCCTGATGATAAAGCACATGAGTTATTTAAACTTCCTGACTATGTTAAAAAGATGGAGGAGAACAAATGGCTTGGCGATAAAACCAAACAGGGTTTCTATAAAAAAACTAAAGCTGCCGACGGCAAAACCGAAATCCTTGCCTTGGATTTGAAAACTTTAGAATACAAACCTCAGCAAAAAGTTAAATCGGCTACATTAGAAATGACCAAGCCAGTTGAAAATCTTCGCGAACGCATGAAGATTTTTGCGAAAGGAAAAGATAAGGCAGGCGAGTTATTCCGTCATTCTTCATTTGGATTATTTGAGTACGTATCTGATAGGATTCCGGAAATTTCTGATGAATTGTACCGCATTGATGATGCGATGCGTGCAGGTTTTGGTTGGGAGCTTGGACCTTTTGAGCTTTGGGATGCGGTAGGTTTGAAAGAAGCAATTGAGGGAATGGAGCAATATGGAAATAAAGCTGCCGCTTGGGTTCAAGAAATGCTTGATGCAGGAAATACTTCTTTTTATAAGGTAGAAAGCGGCGTTAAAAAATACTATGATATTCCAACAAAATCTTACAAAGCCTTACCAGGAACGGATGAATTTATCATTTTAGATAACATCCGCGAGAATAAAACACTTTGGAAAAATTCTGGCGTTTCTATCATTGATTTAGGTGATGGCATTTTAAATGTAGAATTCCATACCAAAATGAATACCATCGGTGGCGATGTAATCTCAGGAATTAACAAAGCCATTGATATGGCAGAGAAAGATTATCGTGGTTTAGTAATCGGTAATGATGGTGCAAACTTTTCTGCTGGCGCAAATGTGGGGATGATTTTCATGATGGCGGTAGAGCAGGAATGGGATGAGTTGAATATGGCTATCCGAATGTTCCAGAACACTTCGATGCGTATTCGTTACTCTTCCATCCCGGTTGTGGTTGCACCACACAATTTAACCTTGGGTGGTGGCTGCGAGTTTAGCTTACATGCCGATCATGTTCAATTGTCAGCAGAAACTTATATGGGCTTGGTGGAGTTTGGTGTCGGCGTTATTCCCGGTGGCGGCGGAACAAAAGAGTTTGCGCTGCGGGCATCGGATGAATATAAAGACGACCAGATTGTTCAAAATGCATTGAAAGATCGTTTCTTAACCATTGGTATGGCTAAAGTATCGACTTCAGGTTATGAAGCCTACGAGTTGGGCTATTTGCAAAAGGATAAATTCTCAATTTCGATGAACCGCAACCGTTTACTGGCCGATGCTAAAGCAAAAGCGATTGAACTGGCAGATGCAGGTTATACCAAACCTGTTCAGCGGACAGATATTAAAGTGTTGGGAAAACAAGGTTTAGGAATTGTGTATGCGGGAGCAAATAGCATGTACGCCGGTCATTTTATTTCTGAACATGATAAAAAAATCTCCGAAAAATTAGGTTACGTCATGTGTGGTGGCGATTTATCCTCCCCAACAGAAGTAAGCGAACAATATTTATTGGATTTGGAAAGAGAGGCATTTTTATCTCTTGCAGGAGAAAGAAAATCATTGGAAAGAATTCAGTCGATTATAACAAAAGGGAAACCGTTAAGGAATTAACAAATAGATGGGAGATTTGCTTAGCCACTTCGTCATTGCGAGGTACGAAGCAATCTTACAACTAAGGGTTTTCTATAGCATTAAGATTGCTTCGTGCCTCGCAATGACGGCAATAGTAAGGGAAGTGCGTATAATAAAAAGATAATATTGGCGGATAGCCATCAAAATACTCGATAAAATGGAAGCATATATTATAGCCGGATATCGCACAGCAGTGGGTAAAGCACCCCGAGGCGTATTCCGTTTTACCAGAGCTGATGATTTAGCAGCTGAAGTGATAAGCGCTTTAGTGGCATCGGTTCCAAATTTAGATAAAGAACAAATTGACGATGTAATTGTGGGTAACGCCACGCCCGAAGCGGAACAAGGCTTAAATATTGGCCGGATGATTTCACTAATGGGTTTGAATACGGACAAGGTTCCGGGTGTTACCGTAAATCGATATTGCGCATCTGGTTTAGAAACAATTGCCACTGCAGTAGCGAAAATTAAAGCCGGAATGGCTGATTGTATTATCGCTGGTGGGGTAGAAGTAATGAGTGGAATGCCGTTTGGAGGTTGGAAACTCGTTCCAAATCCAGAGGTTGCGAAAAACAATCCCGATTGGTATTGGGGAATGGGACTAACTGCCGAAGCCGTTGCGAAAGAATACAATGTGAGTCGCGAAGACCAGGATGCATTTTCCTTGAAATCTCATGAGAAAGCTATTCATGCCATAAAAAACGGTTATTTAAAAGATGGCGTTTTGCCAATTACGGTTAACGAAAATTATTTGGATGAGAACCTTAAAAAGAAAACGCGTTCTTATGTCGTGGATACTGATGAAGGTCCGCGAGCAGATACCACGTTAGAGAAACTGGCAAAATTAAAGCCTGTTTTTGATGCTGTAGGAAGTGTAACCGCTGGTAATTCGTCACAAACATCTGATGGCGCAGCCTTTGTTCTCGTTGTTTCTGAAAAAAAAATGAAGGAACTTAATGTTGAACCAATAGCAAGATTAGTAAGTTATGGCATCGCTGGAGTTCCACCAAGAATTATGGGAATTGGTCCAATTGAGGCCATCCCAAAAGCATTAAAACAAGCAGGTTTAAAACAAGATGATATCGATCTAATTGAACTGAACGAAGCTTTTGCATCGCAGTCTCTAGCCATCATCAGAACACTCGATTTAAATCCAGATATCATTAACGTAAACGGTGGAGCCATTGCATTGGGTCACCCTCTGGGTTGTACAGGTGCAAAACTTTCGGTGCAAATGATGAATGAGCTGAAAAGACAAGACAAGAAATATGGCATGGTTACCATGTGCGTTGGTACAGGACAAGGAGCAGCAGGAATTTTTGAGATGTTATAGGAGATTGACTTAGGCACATCGTCATTGCGAGGCACGAAGCAATCTCACTCGCGAATTGGATTGCTTCGTGCCTCGCAATGACGACCGTGTTAGGCAAAATGAAAAAATAAAAATTAAGCGATTTTCAATGTGTCGCTACTAGATACTACAAAGATGGAAACAACTGAAAAGAAAACAATTAAAGGCGGCGAATTCTTAATTAAAGAAACGGCTTACCAGGATGTATTTATTCCTGAAGAATTTGATGAAGAGCAACAAATGATTGCGCAAACTTGTCGCGATTTTCTGGAAGCTGAGGTTTATCCAAACTTAGATAAAATTGATAAACAGGAAGATCCTGAATTAATGCCAACGCTTTTAACAAAAGCTGGCGAATTGGGTATTCTTGGGGTTTCTGTCCCGGAAGAATATGGGGGCTTTGGCAAAAATTTTAATACCTCTATGTTAGTTGCTGATGTCGTTGGCGCTGGTCACTCTTTTGCAGTAGCACTGTCAGCACACACCGGAATTGGTACATTGCCTATCCTTTATTATGGAAACGAAGAACAGAAAGCGAAATATATTCCTAAACTAGGCTCTGGTGAATGGAAAGCAGCTTACTGCTTAACAGAACCGAATTCGGGCTCGGATGCAAACTCCGGAAAAACAAAAGCCAAGTTGAGCGATGATGGCAAACATTACATCATTAACGGGCAAAAGATGTGGATTACCAACGGGGGTTTCGCAGATATCTTTATCGTTTTTGCCAAAATTGATGATGATAAAAACCTAACTGCTTTTATTGTGGAGAAAGATTTCGGTGGCATCACCATGAATCCAGAGGAGCATAAAATGGGTATCAAGGGTTCTTCTACGCGTCAGGTTTTCTTTAACGATTGCCTTGTTCCGGTTGAAAATATGTTAAGCGAGCGGGAGAATGGTTTCAAAATCGCGGTTAACATTTTAAATATCGGTCGCATAAAATTATCAGCGGCAGCAATTGGTGCATCAAAAGCAACTTTAAATACGGCCATTAACTATTCAAATGAACGTAGCCAATTTGGTCGCCCGATTTCGAAATACGGTGCCATTCGCTTTAAGATTGCAGAAATTGCTTCGAAACTTTACGCGGTTGATGCAGCTAATTATCGTGCCGGACAAAACATTGATGACACCTATGAGCAATTGGTTGCTGGCGGAATGGAATCTGGAAAGGCCAGGTTAAAATCGGTAGAACAGTTTGCTGTTGAGTGTGCCATTTTAAAAGTTTGGGGTTCCGAAGCATTGGATTATACGGTAGACGAGGGGGTTCAAATTTATGGAGGAATGGGTTTTAGTGCCGATGCACCAATGGATAGAGCCTACCGTGATGCCCGTATCAACAGAATTTTTGAAGGTACGAACGAGATTAACCGTTTGTTAACGGTTGATATGATGCTGAAAAGAGCCATGAAAGGTGAGCTTGATCTGATGACACCGGCCACGGCGGTTGCTGCAGAGTTAATGAGCATTCCAGATTTTGGCGAAGAAGACACCACATTATTTGCTGCTGAGAAAAAAGTTCTTGCCAATCTGAAAAAAGCTACCTTGATGGTTGCGGGTGCTGCGGTTCAAAAATTAATGATGTCTTTGAGCAAGGAGCAGGAAATTTTAATGAATATCGCAGATATGGCGAGTTATGTTTATGTTTTCGAGTCCGCTTTATTGAGAACCGAAAAACTGGCTGCTACAAAAGGTGAAGCCGCAATTAATGGTCAGCTGGATTTATTGAGAATATATATGGTTGAAGCTGTTGATGGTATTGCCAAAGCTGGTAAAGAAGCGCTTTGGGCTTTCGCAGAAGGCGATGAACAGCGCATGATGCTGGTTGGCTTACGTCGTTTCACCAAAGTTGAACCTTTTAATGTTAAAGATGCCCGTCAAAGAGTTGCACAGCAATTGATTGAGGCGAATAAGTATATTTTTTAAGTGGTATGTTATAGGTTGTAAGTTATAAGTTTGGATGTCGATAAGTCGAGTGGTAATAGATTTAGTTTTGCTTGTTCATAAATTCTACTTATAACCTATAACCTACAACTTTTGATTTGAATGTTAAATTTGGTTAAAAATTGTAGCATCCGTATTAAAAGCTTATTTTTGCGGATGATGCTAAAATTCAAGTATATATTATTATTGCTTTGCGTTGTTGGGTTCTTCGCTGCATGTAAAAAAGATGAGGCGGTAGAGGATTACGATCCACTACCTCAGTTTAAAGCCGATACTGCTGCAATTGGCGCTTTCGTAAAGGCAAATAACATATCAGGGATAAAAGATCCTTCAGGTATATTTTACCAAATTATTGCACCTGGTTCGGGTAGTATTACTTACACCACTTCAACGCAGATTACTGCAGATTATGAAGGCAAACTGCTCAACGGCACACTTTTCGACAGTTCAAAAGGTACTCCAATAAAATTTTCGTTAGGTGGCGTAATTACAGGCTGGCAGTTCGGTATTCCTAAAATACAAAAAGGTGGTAAAATCAGATTGATTATCCCATCATATTATGCATATGGAACAAGATCTCCATCATCTTTAGTTCCAGCTAATTCTATCCTCGATTTCAATATAACACTTACAGACGTTACAAACTAAATGAATAAATTTACCAAACTAAGTTTCTTAACTTGTTTACTGACTGTTGTTTTCCTTTCTGCATGTAAGAAAGAGTATGAAACTATTCAGGCTACAGAGAGTGCAACAATAGCTTCATACATATCAAAAAATAACTTAAGTGCTGTAATGTTGCCCGATCCGGATAAATCAGGATTCTTTTATCAGGTAACTTCACCTGGAACAGGCAATAATTTTAAAAATCCAGATTCAGTTCTTTATAACTTAACGGTTAAGTCTTTATCTACAGGGTCTACATACTTACAGTCTCCACTATTATCGAACTTAGGCACGTTTGTAGGTTATACCGATCAGTTTTATAATTCATCACTAGTTACAACTTCAAATCCACAGGGTTTTTATTCTATTCCTGCGATAAGAACTGCTTTATTGGCGCTAAAGCCTGGTGGAGTGGCAAGAATACTTTTGCCTTCTTATTTGGCTTTTGGAAGAAACGGTGCTGGAAATATTCCATCAAACGAAATTGTCGATTTAATAGTGACAACCTATCCTTACCAAAAGCAGGCATTATTAGATGACAACCGCATTACAACTTTTTTAACTTCTAAAGGGCTTACTGCAACGAAAGATCCTAGTGGAATTTATTACATTGTAAATACTTTAGGAACAGGAGAGGCTGTTAATGGTATTGGAAGTACAGTCAACGTTAAATATACAGGAAGAACATTAGATGGCGCTGTATTTGATTCATCTGCAGATGGTCTCTCACTTACACTATCCGGTTTGGTATCGGGTTGGCAAATTATGATTCCAAAATTTAAAGTTGGAACCAAGTTCAGAATGATTTTGCCATCGGCATATGCTTATGGTCGTTCAGGATTTAATACTATTTCCCCGAATACGTCTTTAGATTTTGATATTGAAATCGTTAGCGTTACCAATTAAGATAACGCTTCTTTAAATACTTTAAGCACTCTTTCTCGTGCAAATGTATGCTCAACTATTGGTTGGGCATATTTTTTTGTCCCATATTCTGGCACCCATTTTTTAATGTACTCAAATTTTGGATCAAATCTTTTGGTTTGCAATTCAGGATTAAAAACGCGGAAATACGGCGCAGCATCATTTCCTGAGCCCGCAGCCCATTGCCAACCACCAACGTTGCTGGCCATTTCATAATCAAGAAGCTTTTCGGCGAAATAATTTTCACCCCAGCGCCAATCGATTAATAAATGTTTCGATAAAAAACTTGCTACAACCATCCTCACACGGTTATGCATAAACCCAGTTTCATTGAGCTGTCGCATTCCGGCGTCCACTATCGGATAACCCGTGTTTCCTTCGCACCAAGCTTTAAATTCTGTTTCGTTATTGCGCCATTTTATTTTATCGTACTGCTTTTTAAAAGAATCATTGGCAGCATACGGGAAATGCCAGAGGATCATCATGTAGAACTCTCTCCAGGCTAATTCAGATAACCAAACATTTGATTTTGCCTCTACAGCATCTTTTACGGCCTTACGAATACTTACAGTACCAAATCTTAGGTGCAAACCAATTCTGGTTGTACTTTCCATAGCAGGGAAATCTCGTTCCTCTGCGTAGTCATCCAGTTTATTTTTGTAATTAATTTTTGGGAATTCCTGGTTACTCGCTTTGAATCCCATTTCTTTTAGTGTGGGCAGCACTAAATGTTCGGTCTGAAAAAGGTTTTTGAAGTACTTTTTTGTTGGATAAGCCTTAAAATAAAAATCATCGAGCTTTGCCTGCCACTGTTTATAATAGGGCGTAAATACGGTGTATGGAGTTTTATCGCCTTTTAAAATTTCATCTTTCTCAAATATCACCTGATCTTTAAAGGTTCTAAAAGCGATTTCTTCACTGGTTAAAAATTCTGCCAAATTATCATCGCGTTCACGGGCATAAGGTTCGTAATCATGATTGGTATAAACCTCCTCAACCTTATAATCTTTTAAAATTTGAGGCCAGATTTTTTCTGGAGTTCCGTACTTCACTAATAAGTCTGATCCGTGTTGTTGTAGTTCTTTTTTTAAACTTTCGATAGTTTGAAAAATGAAAGTAACCCGGGCATCATCTTCAGATAATTTATCTAAAATGTTTTTATCGAATATAAAGAGCGCAAGTGCAGGTGTGCCATTATTTAAGGCGTGATAAAGGCCTGCGTTATCTTCTAGTCTCAAATCGCGGCGGAACCAAAAAATGGTGATGGGTGTCTTCATTTAAGAATATGCTTTGAGGGCTTAAAATAAGATTATTTATGATAGAGACTGGTAAGTGCTTCATCTAAATCTGTAAATTTAAACTTGAAGCCAGCATCCAGGATTTTTTGAGCTGATGTGTTATTGCTCATCAAAACCGCTTCTGCTCGTTCGCCCAACAACAATTCTATTACTTTTTTCGGAACCTTTATTGGCCAAAAAGGGCGGTTCAAATGTTTCGAAATGGCTTTGGTTAAACCAATGTTGGTTACGGGAAATGGAGCACAGGCATTGTATGAATCTTCCATTTTAACATTTTCCAAGGCGTAAACATACATGGCAACCATGTCATCAATATGCAGCCAGGGCGTCCACTGTTTACCAGTTCCTAAAGCCGAACCTACAAAAAGCTTGATAGGTTTATCCAATTGTGGTAGTGCACCGCCCTCATTGCTTAAAACGATTCCAGTTCTAAGTTTAACAATGCGTAAGCTCAGTTTCTTGCCTTTATTAACAGCATCTTCCCAAAGTTTGCAACATTCAGCTAAAAAGCCATAACCATTGACACTGTTTTCGGTCAAAATTTCATCTCCGCAATCGCCATAAAAGCCCACCGCCGATGCTGAAATAAATGATTTTATTTGATGATCAGATTTGTTTTGAATGGTTTGATAAAGTAATTCCGTTGATTTTACCCGACTATCAATAATCTGTTTTTTGCGCTCATCAGTCCATTTTTTTTCTGCTACGGGTTCGCCGGCCAAATGAATAATTGACTCTACACCTTCTATACATCTGGAATCGATTGTTCCTTTGTAAACGTCCCACACGAAATTATTCGGATCGGAACTCTTTTTTCGGGATAGCGTATTTACCTCGTATCCTTTATTCAAAAGCTGGGTTTTGAGTTCCTTGCCCACAAGTCCAGTTGCTCCAGTTATCAGAATCTTTTTTGCCATGTGTGTAAAACACCAAAGATACAAAAGGGTTTGTTTTTAGTAGGAAGTCCGGAGTTTAGAGTTGGGGGTTTGGAGGTCCAACCGCAAGTCCGTCATCCTCGCGTATGCGGGGATCTTACAACGATCGAGCGCTACTCTCGTGCTTTAAGATTCCCAATTAAATTGGGAATGACGGAACCGAACTAATTTCGTTAAGTCCGTCATCCTTGCATAAGTGGGGATCTTAATGCCGAAAATAAATCTACAACCCTGCAATTATCCTATTTTTTGGTGCCTTAACAGAATAGCTTAGCTTAATGGTTTTGGTTTCATTTGGCGCAATTGTCAATTGCCATGAAAGCATTCCTGTTTCTTTATTAACTTCTGCGCCGTTGCTTTCCAATAATTCAATTTCAATATCACTTTCAGAAGATAACGGATATTGGTCTTTCAATGTTAGATCAATCGCCTCCTTCTTAGTATTCCTAATCTTGATTAAATACGTGAAAAGTTGTTTTCTGTTCGACCCAATAAATTTAGTGCTACTAAAATCTTCCTGTTTTTCTTTAGTGATGATAATTTTTTTATCCTTCCCCATACTCAAACTCAGCGTATCCAAAATATTCGCAGGGTTGATAAATGATTTTCCGGTGTAGGTGCCTTCAAAAATAATATTGGCATTTCCCGCTTGAAGATTCAACTTCTCCCAATCAATAACATCAGCCAGTAAAAAGGCGTCGGCACTTAATTTTGGTGCTGCGTAATATTTGTATTTAGCAGGTACCTCATATTCTTTAAATGAAACCGTATGTGGTTTGTTGTCACTATTTACATCATATGGAATATCAATATCAAAGGTAACCCCAAGTTGAGTTTCGTTAACCGATGTGTAGTTGTTGATAGTTGATACAGCTGCTTCTGACTTTTTTGCATTCGAATAATCAGTTACGACCACTTCATAAAGGCTTTTTTCCTCTCTCATAATTGGGGAGGCCATGCCTCTGATCCGTATTTGTGGTTGATTGGTAGATACAAACCACGGACTTAGATTAGGTGCAGTGATATTATAATTAGGATTTCCGGTTGATAAGGAAAGCTTTACTTTCTTCCAATCCAAACCTGTACTTTGTGTAATCGCAGCCTTATAGACTATGCCAAGTGGTTTTGCTGTACTCATCGACTTAATATCATAACTGGCTAACCAGTTTGCAGCCGGGCTTACATATGACACGTTATAGCTGGCTTCGGCACTATCTTTAGACATTAACTGTAAAACAAGTTGTCCTAATTGTTGATTTGGGCTGTTTCTTAATTCTGCAATTTGTTGTTGCAAAGCAGTAAGTTTTTGATTTTGTTTTTCTTCAGTTAATGCCAGCGCAGAAATAGCCGCCCTCACTTCAGCACTTTTAGTACGGTAATATTCGGCTAATTTAATCAACTCTGATACGTTCGTGCCGTTGTTTGTACCGCCCGATTTTCGGTTTTCATCCAATAAAACTAAAGTTTGTTCTTCTATAGTTTTTGCATTTTTAATTTTAGTCAACTCTCCGGAAACGATTTTCAAACTATCATTCAATTTTTTAATCTCTGGGTTAGCTGCATCAGTATTCAAAAAATCTTTGTTGAATTGCACCGCCAAAATCGTTACGCCCGCAGTTACCCCAACCTGAATAGAATTTTCATTCACCCGTCCAGATATATTGTTGATTACAATTTCCGATGTTCCGGCTGGAAGACTCACTTTGCCTGAATGCGTGAGTTGCGCACCGTTATTGTATACCGTTACACTTTGTAAAATGGCTTTAGTTTTAATTTGTTGTTGAGCAAAAGCAGCAAAAGGAAATAATAGTGCAATTAGGATTCGTTTCATTTTTTTCTTATTATGTATTAGAAATGGATGCTGAATACAGGATGTACGATTTTCTATTTTTCCATAACGGTAATTTTTGTTGAGTATTTGTAAAGAAAATTCGTGGTTTTTGATGCCGACAAAAAATAAGATAAATTTGTGATTACGTTCTTAACACCCTTTTCGAAATATTAAGATGTCCAAAAAAATTTTAGTCTGGTTTAGAAATGATCTCCGTTTGCATGATAATGAAATGCTGGTGGAGGCTATTGCTAAGTCTGATTCGATTTTGCCAGTTTATATTTTAGATCACCGTCAATTTGGTGAAACTAAATATGACACACTTAAAACTGGCAACATTCGGGCTCAATTCATTTTAGAAAGTGTTTTAGGACTTCGCTCTTCACTAAAACAAATTGGTGGCAACCTTTTAATAGCTGAAGGAAACCCAGAGGACATCATTCCTCAATTGGTTCAGGAATATGAAATTACCGAAGTGTATCATCATCGCGAAGTAGCGAGAGAAGAAACCCATGTTTCTACTTTAGTAGAAAATGCCCTTTGGAAATTACGTGTCAACCTGAAACATTTCATCGGCCATACTTTATATAATAAAGAAGATCTTCCTTTTCCAATCAAAGATATTCCCGATGCTTTTAATCAATTCAAAAAGAAAATTGAACGTGACTCGATTATTAAGCCGTGTATACCAGCGCCAGATCGGATCAATGTTGCCGAAGTTATCGATTGGGGAACACTTTTATCATTAGAAGAACTGAATCTGCTTCCACAAGAGAAAGATCAACGTGCTGATTTTGAGTTTGCCGGTGGCGAAGCTGAAGGATTAGCGCATCTTCAAAAAGTGACTGTGGCTATGCAACAAGCTGCTACTTCTAAAAACTTAATTCTTGCTTCAAAGCTTTCCGCATGGCTGGCCATGGGTTGTTTATCACCTAGAAAGGTATATTGGGAAATAAAAAAAATGGAAGGAATGCCCAATACAAAAGCCATGTTCAATCATGTTTTGTTAGGATTACTTTGGCGGGATTATTTCCGTTTTATGTTCAAAAAATACGGTAACACCTTCTTTAACCCGAATGGTTTTGGTAGCCAGGGTTTAGTTGATGTTGAAAATGAACAGGAGAATTTTACGAAATGGAAAAACGGTCAGACTGGTTTTGCAGTTGTTGATGCAGTGATGACAGAGCTTAACCAGACTGGATTTATTTCAAATATTGCACGACAAACAGCCGCACTTTATTTAATAAATAATTTAGAAGTGAGCTGGGTTTTTGGTGCGGCATATTTTGAAGAGAAACTAATCGATTATAATCCTGCGAGTAATTGGGGCAATTGGGCAAATGTTGCCGGCGTTGGAAACGATCAAAAATCGAAAAGCGTTTTTGATCTCGATAAAAACATCAAAAATCTTGATCCGAAAGGGAATTATGCTTTAACCTGGGCCTCGTAGCTAATTATGCATTTTGAAGCATTGTTTTCCAATCGAATTATTTTATCATTCCTTCATTTCGCTAATTCTCTCATTCACTAATTAATTATTGGCTTGCCTTTTGCTTAACCATGAGCAGTAATTATTTTAATTCCTTGCGATATAAATTCGCCTGAAAGTCAGAATGTTTCTAAATATATTTTTTTGTGCAATTAATCCAGTTTTTTACCATTTATATAAGGTAAAATTCTAATTTTGTAATGCTTATAGTAAACAGTAAATAATGGGTAGTTTATCATATCTTAGTGGCGAAAACGCCGAATATATAGATTCTTTATATCAGTCGTATCAGCAAGATCCTGAATCAGTTGAGTTTGGTTGGCAAAAGTTTTTTGAGGGTTTTGATTTCGGAAGAGGTTCTGAAGCCCCAACGGTTACAGCCGAAACTCCGGAACAATTTTTAAAAGAAGTTAGTGTTTTAAATTTGATTGATGGTTACAGAACCCGCGGTCACTTGTTTACACATACCAATCCTGTTCGCGAAAGACGCAAACACCAACCTACATTAGACCTTGCAAATTTCGGTTTATCTGATGCAGATTTAGAAACGGTTTTTAACTCAGGTGTTGAAATTGGTATCGGTGCTGCCAAACTGAAAGATATTGTTGCTTTCTTAAAACAGACTTATACAAGCTCAATCGGAGCAGAATATAAATTTTTACGTACGCCTGAAGTGTTGAACTGGATTCAACAGAAAATGGAAAGTGCACGTAATACGCCTAATTTTTCAATTGACGAAAAAAAACGCATTCTTAGAAAATTAAATGAAGCAGTAAGTTTCGAGAATTTCTTAGGTACAAAATTTTTAGGTCAGAAACGTTTCTCTTTAGAAGGTGCAGAGGCTTTGATTCCAGCATTAGATTCGGTAATCGAAAAAGGTGCTGAATTAGGAATTGAGGAGTTTGTAATCGGTATGGCGCACCGCGGTCGTTTGAACGTGCTGGCTAATATTATGCAAAAAACTTATAAAGATATTTTTGCTGAATTTGAAGGCAAAAGCTACAACCCAGAAACTCCTTTTGGTGGCGATGTAAAATATCACTTAGGTTATTCTACTGATGTAACTACGGTTGCAGGCAAAAGCGTTCACTTAAGTCTTTGCCCAAATCCATCTCACTTAGAAACTGTAGATGGTGTTGTAGAAGGCATGAGTCGTTCGAAAATCGATTTCAAATACGGTGGCGATAACTCTCGTTTAGCACCGATTTTGATTCACGGAGATGCTTCAGTTGCCGGTCAGGGTATTGTTTACGAAGTAATTCAAATGGCAGGCCTTGAAGGTTATAAAACCGGTGGAACCATCCATCTGGTGATTAATAACCAAATCGGTTTTACCACAAATTATAAAGATGCCCGTACAAGTACTTACTGTACCGACATTGCAAAAGTTACTTTATCGCCAGTTTTCCATGTAAATGGAGATGATCCTGAAGCTTTGGTTTATGCAATTAACCTGGCAATGGAATATCGTCAGAAATATAAAAATGATGTTTTTATCGATATTTTATGTTATCGTCGTTTCGGTCACAATGAATCTGATGAGCCGAAATTCACACAACCGTTACTTTACAAAACAATTGAAAAACACCCTAATCCAAGGGAAATTTATATCGAGCAACTTACTAAAGAAGGCAAGTTAGAAGCGGGTTTAGCGAAAGAATTGGAAAAAGATTTCCGTGGTATTTTGCAGGAACGCTTAAACGAAGCGAAAGAATATGTTGCTGGAAACGCTGAGATCAAATTTGGTGGTGCCTGGGCCGATTTACGTATGGCTACTCCTAAAGATTTCTTAACATCGCCGGTTACGGCAGTTAAAAAATCTACCTTGCTAGAAATTGGGAAGCGCATTACCACTTTACCATCAAATAAAAAGTTCTTCAAAAAAATTGAAAAATTATTTTCGGAACGGACCAAAATGGTTAACGAAACTAATATTTTCGATTGGGCAATGGGCGAGCAGTTGGCTTATGGTACTTTGTTATCAGAAGGCAAACGGGTTCGTTTAAGTGGTCAGGATGTTGAGCGTGGTACTTTCTCACACCGTCATGCGGTTTTAACATTGGAAGATAGCGAAGAAGAATATGTACCATTAGCTAATATTTCAGATCAGCAGGCAACATTTGATATTTACAATTCACACTTATCAGAATATGGTGTATTAGGATTTGAATATGGTTATGCTATGGCCAATCCGAATGCATTAACCATTTGGGAAGCACAGTTTGGAGATTTCTTTAACGGAGCACAAATTGTTGTCGATCAATATATCGCCAGTGCGGAAACAAAATGGCAACGCGAAAACGGTTTGGTAATGTTATTGCCTCATGGTTATGAAGGTCAGGGACCAGAACACTCTTCGGCACGTATCGAACGTTTTATGGAGCTTTGTGCAGATTATAATATGCAAGTAGCAAATTGTACAACACCTGCAAACTTCTTCCACGTTTTACGCCGCCAGTTTAAACGCGATTTCCGTAAACCATTAGTTGTATTTACACCTAAGAGTTTGTTACGTCACCCTGCTTGTGTATCGAAACTTGAGGAATTTACAGAGGGCGGTTTTAAAGAAGTAATAGATGATGTAAACGTTAAAGTTGCGGAGGTAACCAGAATCGTTTTCTGTAGTGGAAAAATCTATTACGAATTATTAGAAAAACAACAGGCTGATCAGGTTAAACATGTGGCAATAGTTCGTGTAGAACAATTATATCCTACACCTATTGATCAAATGGAAGCTATTAAGAAAAAATATAAAAATGCCAATGAAATTTTCTGGGTTCAGGAAGAACCAGAGAACATGGGTGCCTGGCCATATTTATTCCGCAGATTATATAAAACTGAATTGAAAGGTATTGATGTAATTTCTAGAAAAGAAAGTAGCAGTACTGCAACAGGTTTTGCTAAACAACATGCCAACCAGCAGGCTTATATTTTAGCTAAAGCTTTAGAACTTCCGATTAAAAAAGAAGAAGTTAAAGAAGCGGCAAAAAAAGCGAGCAAAAAGATGGCAGAAGCCGATTAATTTGAGGTAAAGGATTGCAGGGTTTAACGTAGAGGGTTTAGCATCTAAAACATTTCAACTTTGCAATCTTAAACATATAACAACAAAAATTACAATTTTAAAAATATGAGTTTAGAGATAAAGGTTCCACCAGTTGGTGAGTCGATAACCGAAGTTGTTTTATCACGTTGGATAAAAAACGATGGCGATGTTGTTGAAATGGATGAAGTTATTGCTGAATTAGAATCAGACAAGGCTACTTTCGAATTAACCGCAGAACAAGCTGGAACTTTAAAAACCATAGCTGCTGAAGGCGATACTTTAGCTATTGGCGCAGTAGTTTGTAAAATTGAAGATGGTGGCGCAGCTCCTGCGAAGGCAGAGGCTCCAAAAGCAGAAGATAAAGCCGTTGTAGCTGAAGATAAAACATCAGCACCTGTTGCTGAGAAAGCATCTGGCGAGAGCTATGCTACTGGAACCCCGTCTCCTGCAGCTGGAAAAATTCTTGCTGAAAAAGGTATTGATGCTGGTGCTGTTAAAGGTACAGGTGTTGATGGTCGCATTACCAAAGATGATGCTGTAAAAGCAGAAGCTGGTAAAAAACCAGAGGCTCCTAAAGCTAGTGCCCCTGTTGCAGCTGCAGCTCCGGCAGGCGCTCGTGACGAACGTCGTGAGAAGATGTCGCCACTGCGTAAAACAGTAGCGAAACGCTTGGTTTCGGTTAAAAATGAAACTGCAATGTTAACCACTTTCAACGAGGTTAATATGAAGCCGATTATGGATCTACGCGGAAAATATAAAGATTCCTTTAAAGAAAAATATGGTGTAGGTTTAGGTTTCATGAGCTTTTTTACCAAAGCGGTTACAGAAGCGCTGAAAGATTTTCCAGCAGTTAATGCTCGCATTGATGGTGAAGAAATTGTTTATAATAACTTCGCTGATGTTTCTATAGCAGTTTCAGCGCCGAAAGGTTTAGTTGTTCCTGTAATTCGTAATGCTGAAAGTATGAGCTTAGCAGAGATTGAAAAATCTGTTTTAGCTTTAGCACTCAAAGCCCGCGATGGCAAATTAACGATCGAAGAAATGACAGGTGGAACTTTCACCATTACTAATGGTGGTGTATTTGGTTCAATGATGTCTACACCAATCATCAACGCACCACAATCTGCAATTTTAGGTATGCACAACATTATTGAGCGCCCTATTGCCGAAAAAGGTGAGGTGGTTATTCGTCCGATGATGTACGTTGCTTTATCATACGATCACAGAATTATTGACGGACGTGAGTCTGTTGGTTTCTTAGTTCGTGTTAAACAATTATTAGAAGATCCAGCGAGATTGTTGTTAGGCGTTTAAATCGCTAATATTATTCTTTTAAAATATAAAGCCTTGACATTTTGTTGAGGCTTTTTTGATTTCCAACAAATTCGTCATTGTGAGGCACGAAGCATTGATTATAATACTTTTGTTAGCCGTCTCGTCATGCTGAATTTAGTTCAGCATCTTTAATGCTAAGCCGCTTTGCCCTTAAGACCCTGAAATAAATTCAGGGTGACGACCGTTTATGTATGATGGCAAATGAGGTTTCTTAACAGGAGGGTTGTTAATGAATTAATGTAATCGATATATTTGAAAATGCATTTAACGTTCAATCTGAAATTCCTGCTCATATTCATCGGAATATTTATTGTCGAAATTTTAATTGCAAAATACTTGCACGACGCTTACATACGGCCTTTCGGTGGCGATGTATTGGTGGTAGTTTTGATCTATGCTTTCCTGATGATATTTCTCAAAACAAACTATAAGAAGCTTGCTTTAGGTGTGTTAATTTTCTCTTTCGTTATCGAATTCTTGCAACTCTTTCATTATGTAAATTGGTTGGGCTTACAGGATAACAAGTTTTGGAGTGTAGTATTAGGAACTTATTTTAGCGTGTATGATTTGCTCGCTTACTTTGTTGGTTACTTGATTTGTTTGTTGTTTGGGGATTGAGGTTATTGATTTGGTCGTCATTTAGACCGCAGTGGAGAAATCTTTTAATACGCAAGCTTCATTAGAAGGATTTCTCCATTCCGCCGTGCTTCAGTCGAAATGACGAATAGGGGAGTAACTATATCTCCAACTTCAAAAGTTCCTCATAAGCATCTCCTTTTAGCGCTAACAATTTAGCAAATGCAGGTTCTGTTTTGTAACCCTGTCTTTTTAATTCAATAATTCGGGTTCTAAAATCCTCCCCTAGTTCTTGAAGTATTTTATGCTCAACGAGCATATGGCGATAAGCATTTTGTAGTTCGGTAGGAATATTTTGACCAAAAATTTCAAATTCAAAATCATTAATAAAGAAGTTTGCTTTCACTGACTGTAGCTTCTGATTTTCAGAAATGATGAAGCCTTTCATATAATGAAAATGATGCACCAACTTCTTCCTAAATTCTTCTCTATCCTTAGCATAACAAATGATATCTAAATCGCTTTTCTCTATGTCGATGTTGATAGGAATCGTGCCAACCAAAATCGGATTGTATTGAGCAAGCTTTTCCAAAATGGCATGATCAGTTATAACCTGATAGGCTTTTTGCTGCTTGTCGTTTCCAAGTTTCAGGTAAGATATATCAAGAAAGTTTATCATTTTTAATCAGCGCTTTGCTACTCATAACGGGGCATTGGACAAAAAAGCCCATCTCAATTAAGAAATGGGCTTATAAATATTTAAAGTTATCAACTTTAATAGCGCTATCGCTAAAAAGTTGACGACTTTGAAATACTAATCTTCAACAATCTCACTATTAATCCCCACTTCATCTTTAACATCTTCTTTAAAGTAGTTTTTCTGGAAGATAAGGATCAGTATTACCCCGACTGAAATTGCAGCATCAGCAAGGTTAAAAACGGGTCTGAAAAATACAAATTCATCACCGCCCCAAATAGGTATCCAGCTTGGAAAATGACCTGTTAATAGAGGAAAGTAAAACATATCTACAACATTTCCGTGAAGAAACGAAGAATATCCATCGGATGAAAATTTAGCGAGACCTTCGTATCTGGAGTAATCATTAAATGAAGCATTGTAAACCATTCCTTTATCGAATATTGCGCCATAAAATACACAATCGATAATGTTGCCCAATGCGCCAACGAAAATTAAGGAGACGTTTAATATCAATCCTCTATGATACTTTTTCTTGATCAGATAATGTAAGCCGTAACCGATTCCGCCAACGGCAATAATTCTAAAGATTGATAAAGCTAATTTACCGAATTCGCCACCAAACTCCATTCCGAATGCCATTCCAGGATTTTCAGTAAAATGCAAGCCAGATTTTCCAAAAAATATAATCTCCTGGCCAATCTCCATATTGGTTTTTACCCAAATTTTAAGCGCTTGGTCAGCAAGTAAAACTAAAAAGATAACTAATAAAGGTTTTGTATAGCCTTTCATTAACTTTGCTTTAATTTAGCTTCCATGCTTAAAGTAGCATGTGGAACCGCACGTAAACGTTCTTTCTGAATTAATTTCCCAGTCTCGCGGCAAATGCCATAAGTTTTGTTTTCGATACGCACCAATGCATTCTCCAAATTGTCGATAAATTTTTTCTGGCGGGCAGCTAATTGATTGATTTGCTCTTTTTCCATGGTTGCCGAACCATCTTCTAAAGTTTTGTAAGCACCTGAAGTATCTTCCGTTCCATTAGCGTTAGGGTTACTTAATGATGATGTTAATGCATTAAGTTCTTCTTTCGCAATGCGTAATTTATCTTGAATCAGTTCTTTAAATTCTTGAAGTTCACTGTCTGAGTAGCGTGTTTTGTTACTGTTTTCCATTTTTTTAATTTAGTTTTCTAAGATATGGATTTATATTTTAGTTACTGAAATGCTTAGTTCAACATCGTCTATAGTGATTTTGTTTGAGCTAAACGCTCCATCTGTTAATTCTAATTCGTCGGCTAAAATTTCTGCGCAAATGTAGGCCTTGTTTTTTGCAACTGCTGCTCTAACCAGGTTATCATTTTGTAAAGCCACTTTAATCCTATCTGTCACTTCAAAATTTAATTCTTTACGTAAATTTTGAATTCTGTTCACCAGCTCACGGGAAATTCCTTCTTGTTTTAATTCTTCAGAAATAGTTACATCCAAAGCAACCGTTAAGCTACCTAAATTAGTCACCTGCCATCCTGGAATATCTTCTGCAATGATTTCAACATCTAAAAGTTGTACATCGTATGAAATACTGTCACCGAGTTTAAAGTCAGTTGAGATATTTATTTGTCCTTCTTTTTCTAAAGTGAAAATATCCTCCTGACTGAAATTGTTGATTGCATCTGCAACGGCTTTCATGCTTTTACCCACTTTCGCACCTAAAACCTTAAAGTTCGGTTTAACTTTTTTCTTTACAATGCCATGTGTATCAGTGATAAATTCGATATGTTTAACATTGGTTTCTGAAAGGATATAATCAGCAACTTTCGAAATTTTTTGCTCAAAATCACTACTTAAAGAAGGGATTAAGATTTTTTCTAAAGGCTGACGAACATTGATGCTCGACTTTTTACGCAATGATAAAACCATCGAAGAAATATCCTGAGCATAAACCATGCGCTCATTTAAATCTGTATCGATTAAGCTTTCGTCTGCTGGTGTCCACAATGTTAAGTGAACAGATTGTTCGGCATTTTTATCGTTGATACTTAAGTTTCTGTACAACCAATCGGCAAAGAAAGGTGCTACCGGACTCATCAGCTGTGCTAAAGTTTCTAAACACGTGTAAAGCGTTTCATAAGCGGCACGTTTGTCATCAGTCATTTCACCCTTCCAAAAACGGCGTCGACTTAATCTGATGTACCAGTTACTTAGGTGTTCATCAACAAAAGCCTGGATAGCACGGGTAGCTTTAGTAGGTTCGTAGGCATTGTAAGCCTCATCCACTTCATTGATTAAGGTTTGCAGCAACGATAAAATCCACCGGTCTAACTCCGTTCTATCTGCCACATTGCTTAAATTGTTTTTGTCGATTTCGAACTTATCGATATTAGCGTATAAAGCAAAAAAAGCGTAAGTGTTGTAAAGTGTTCCAAAGAATTTACGGCGAACTTCTGCAATTCCTTCGATATCAAATTTTAAATTATCCCAAGGGTTTGCGTTCGAAATCATGTACCAACGCGTAGCATCAGCACCATATTCGTTAATAGTTTGGAAAGGATCAGCAGCATTGCCCAAACGTTTAGACATTTTCTGCCCGTTTTTATCCAATACCAAGCCATTTGAAACTACATTTTTGTAGGCTACCTTATCAAAAACCAATGTAGAAATGGCATGTAAAGTATAAAACCAACCACGGGTTTGGTCTACACCTTCGGCAATGAAATCTGCCGGAAAATCTTCGTTTCCATCAATGCTTTCTTTGTTTTCGAAAGGGTAGTGCCACTGTGCATAAGGCATAGCACCAGAATCGAACCAAACATCAATTAAATCACTTTCACGAGTCATTGGTTTGCCTGATGGAGATACCAAAGTAATTTGATCCACTACATTTTTATGCAAGTCGATCAGGTTGTAGTTCTCTTCAGACATGTTGCCAACCTCGAAACCTTTAAACGGATTTTCTTTTTGAAAACCTGCTGCGATTGATTTTTCGATGGCGTTATAAAGCTCTTCAACAGAGCCAATTAAAACTTCTTCTTTTTTATCCTCTGTTCTCCAGATTGGCAAAGGAATTCCCCAATATCTCGAACGCGATAAATTCCAATCGTTGGCATTTTTTAACCAATTGCCAAAACGACCTTCACCTGTAGATTTTGGTTTCCAGTTGATGGTTTCGTTGAGGTCGAACATTCTGTCTTTAACATCAGTAACCTTGATGAACCAAGAGTCTAGAGGATAATATAAAAGTGGTTCGTCAGTTCTCCAGCTATGTGGGTAACTGTGGACATATTTTTCTACTTTGAAGGCCTTATTTTCTTCCTTTAATAAAATTGCAATTTCTACATCAACAGATTTTTCAGGTGCTGTGCCAGAATCGTAATATTCATTCTTTACATATTTGCCAGCGAAAGGGCCTACATGCTTAGTGAATTTTCCTTGCAAATCTACCAACGGAACAAGGATGTCATTATCATCCATCACCAACATTGGTGGAATTTCTGGAACAGCTTCTTTGGCAACTTTAGCATCATCAGCACCAAACGTTGGTGCGGTGTGTACAATACCGGTACCGTCTTCTGTAGTTACAAAATCGCCAGAAATTACGCGGAAAGCATTTTCAGGATTATTATATGGTAAAGCATAAGTTAAAAGTTGTTCGTACCTAATGCCAACCAGTTCGGTTCCTTTGCATTCGGCAAGGATTTGGTAAGGAATTTTTCCTGCCTTGCCGGTAGGCAGGTTATCACCAGCTTTGAAATTAGCAAAATCTTCAGCTTCGTTACTTTCAAAAAAACCTTTACCAAACTGTTTCCCAACCAGGCTTTTCGCC
Source organism: Pedobacter sp. AC163 (assembly GCF_979258665.1). NCBI lineage: Bacteria > Pseudomonadati > Bacteroidota > Sphingobacteriia > Sphingobacteriales > Sphingobacteriaceae > Pedobacter > Pedobacter sp. AC163. Next base: position 3,800,176 of record NZ_OZ409872.1, read on the forward strand.
AAAATTACATTTGTTGGCAAGAAAGTATACTGGTTAAAAGTTTTAACTAAAACATAGTCAATTTTCGGTCCGACAGTTAGCGCCGTGTTCGATGGTAAAGTCCACGGAGTTGTGGTCCAAGCCAACAAATAGATATCTCCAGCTTCTTTCAAAAAGGAAGGCAAAGTATCAGGTAAAGCCTTGAATTGCGCAACAATTGTGGTATCAGTTACATCGCGGTAAGCACCTGGTTGGTTTACCTCGTGCGAACTTAAGCCTGTTCCTGCTTTTGGAGAATAGGGTTGGATGGTGTAGCCTTTGTAAATTAATCCTTTATCGTAAATCTGCTTTAAAAGCCACCAAACCGATTCCATGTATTTCGATTTGTATGTAATGTATGGATCGTCCATATCTACCCAATAGCCCATTTTTTCAGTCAAGTCGTTCCACACATCAGTGTAACGCATCACTGTTTTTTTACAGGCTTCATTATAATCTTCAATAGAGATCGTTCTGCCGATATCTTCTTTAGTAATGCCTAATTCTTTTTCGGTGCCAAGCTCAACGGGTAAGCCATGTGTATCCCAACCCGCTTTTCTTTTAACCTGATAACCTTTAATTGTTTTGTAGCGGCAAAAAATATCCTTAATAGCACGAGCCATTACGTGGTGAATGCCCGGCATGCCATTAGCAGACGGCGGTCCCTCGTAAAAAGTAAACGGATTAGATTTCGGACGAGACGAAATGCTCTTTTCAAAGATGTTTTCTTCTTTCCAAAAATCCAGTATTTCTTGCCCTATTTTGGCAAGGTCCAATTGTTTAAATTCGCTATACATCAATTAAGTACCTCAAAAAATTAAGGATGCAAAGTTAAAAAAATTGGCTGAATTTTGGTAGTTTTGATGTAAATACTTTTAATGTGAAATTATTTAATTTCGGGCTTTCGTTGATGATTATGGCTGTAATTGCACTGCCTATTGTTGCCATTATCAGTCCTGCCAACCGGGATTTTATGTTGTTCGCATTTTATTTCTGTGGCCTGCTCGAACTTATTGGACTCATCTTTGTTTTAGTCCATATTATCCAAAACAAAAGAAACTCCCCATGATCAAGCTCCTGAAATTACAAAAAGCCGTTTTAGTTCTTATTCTTGGTGTATTGTCATTTGTCGCTTACCGAATTTTGAGTGCGAATGAAGTAAGCTGGGCTCGCTATTTTCAAATCCTTGCCGGCATACTGGTAATGGTTGGTGCATTATGGATGTTATATCCGGTATTGTTTGCAAAGCAGGACAAAGACGGGAACGCAGAAATTATTACCGACCCGACGGTGGAAGTTCCTGTTGATGATGAGGAGGAAAAAACTGTAAAGGAGTAGCGGGATAAACCTATAGAGTTTAAAACCTTATAGGTTTGGAAAATCAAATTCAGTAAATTTTTCTTTTTGATGAAAAGCTACAAATTCTTCAATCCCGCCGAACCAATCGAAAACTGCTTTTCTTTCTAACTTTGAAGATTTGTTTATTGAGATAATTGAATTATAAGATGAATAGTCCCATTCTGCTGGGAATTTACAAAAATTATGATGCACAGGGTTTTGATGAATGTAATTTATTAATCTAGTGAAGTACGATTCATCTTTAATTTTAATTCTTTTAGTAAAATCTAAGAAAAGTGCACCTTTTCTATTGCTCTCCTTATTAAATGCTTTGGCGTAACTGTTGAGGAAATTACTCAGTTTTTGCATGATAAACTTATGAAAATCAAAGCTTTCATCATAGTTGTTTGCTGAAATTCTTATTGTATTTTCGTCTCTGATTTGAATGAGGAGGTGAAAATGATTGGGCATCAAGCAATAACAAAAAGTTTTTGCTATCGGCGATAAATAATTATCGAGCCTCGAAAGGAAAAAAATATAATTATCGTGATTTTTGAAAAGATTTTCTTTGCCAACAGCGTGATTAAAGATGTGGTAAAAATTGTCGGGATGAAATTTATCTAAATATTTCATGTCAATTTTTACCTCAATATAGTAAATAAACCTTATAGGTTTTAAAAACCTATAAGGTTTGAAATTTCCTAATGGTCAAACTCATCAGCATTTTTCGCCGATTCTTCATCAGAAATTACTTTTCTAACTTTCTTTTTGTCCAGCCACAACACCAAAGCAGGTAATAAGGTAAGGTTAAAAATCAAGGCTACAAATAATGTTATTGAAAGCAGTAACCCCAAAACTACTGTGCCGCCAAAGGTGGAGGCCGTAAAAATGCCGAATCCAAAGAACAGAATCAACGCAATGTGTGTCATGCTTACCCCAGTTTCAGTAATTGTATTGGTAATTACTTTCGGAACAGAGTAGTTAGTCAAGTTTAGTTCTTGCTGGTAACGAGTTAGGAAATATATGGTTTGATCTGATGCCAATCCAAAAGCAATGGTGAAAATTAAAATGGTTGAGGGTTTAAGGGAAATCCCAAAATAGCCCATAATTCCAGCGGTAATAATCAATGGAACGATATTCGGTAGCAAAGAAATAAACATAATGCCAACACTTTTGAATTGCGCTAGACGTAAAAGTGAGATCAATACAATTGCCAGGCCAATGCTTTCAAATAAATGTTTCAACATGTAATCCGTTCCCTTAGAAAAGATAATGCTCGAACCCGTTAATTCCACATCAAACTTATCGGGAGGTAAAATGCTATCAATACGTGGTTTTAGTTCAGCCATTATTGCATCTAAACGTTTGGACCCCACATCTGCCATCTGAAAACTAATCCTGGTACTTTGATTGCCTTTGCTCACGAAATTGGTTAATAAGCTTGCGTTTCCTTTTCCTCCGCTGGCAATGTATGCGAGAATAAAGTTTTTCTCCATATTATCCGGCAAACGGAAAAATGCAGTATCGTTGTTGTAAAAAGCTTGTGTAGCATATTTTAGCCCCATATTAACTGAAATCGAACGCGAAAATTCTGGATAGGCAGCAATCATTTTCTCCATTTTTTCCATTCTTTTCAAATTCGTCAGGTTGAAAACACCATTCTTTTTCTTGGTGTCTACGCTCACTTCAAGTGGCAAAATCCCCTCAAAATTTTTCTCAAAGAATTTTAAATCGCTTAAAATTGTTGAGCTTTTCGGTAAGTCATCTACAACATATCCATTCACATTAATTTTCATCACTCCTATAATAGCAATAATGGAGATTACAATCGTGCCGATATAAATTAAGCTGCTTTTATGTTGAACAACCTGATCTGTTTTAACCAGTAATTTATGTAGAAAACCTTCTTCAACATGGTTTTGGGCTTTCAGTTTTGGCGCAGGCAAATAGCTGAAAATAATCGGAATTAAGGATAGACACATCAACCAGGTAATCATTACATTTATCGATGCAACGCTACCAAACTGCATCAGTAATTCGCTTCCTGTAAAGTATAACACGCCAAAACCAATGGCGGCAGTAATATTGGCAATGAGTGTGGTAACCGCAATCCTTTCAATGGTAACGCTTAATGCCTGTTCTTTTGAAATACCTTTTCTTAATTCATTTTGATACTTGTTAAGCAGCAAAATACTGTTTGGTATTCCGATAATTACAATCAGCGGCGGAATTAATCCTGTTAAAATCGTTAACTCGAAGCCGAATAATACCAAAGTACCAATGCTCCAAATTACGCCCATTACTACCACTAAGATTGGAAAGAAAACAGCGTAGAATTTCCTAAAAAAAATCAGTAGAATAATGGCAGATACTAAAATCGATAGCCCCAAAAACAAAACAAACTCATTACTAACCAATTTGCTAACGGCGGTACGGATGTAAGGTAAGCCCGAAATATGTACCTGAATTTTAGTTTTTGATTCAAAAGCTTTAGCTTTTTCTTCAATCTGTTTTAGAATGGGGTTTCGTTCAGCAGAGTTTAATATTTTGGTATCAAAGGTAATTGCCATTAAGGTGGCATTCTGTTTATTATAAACCAATCCTTCGAAAAATGGCGTATTAAACAAGGCCTTTTTTATCGAGTCCATTTCCGAATCGGTTTTTACCGCACCATTTGGAAGAGCTTTTAAAACAAACTTTTGCGCAACGGTATCTTTCTCTAATTGGAATATCCGTCCGGAAGATAAAACTGCTTTTATACCTTTTAATTTCTGGATTTCATTGGAGAGTTGAACCCATTGATTGTAAACATCTTTCTTAAATATGTTGGGCGATTGGATCCCAACCACCATTACGCTTCCGTCTTCTCCGAAAGTTTTTTTGAAGTTATTGTATTTTATAAATGCGCTATCAGTAACAGGCAAAATTTTGCTTCCCGTATAGGAAAGTTTTACATTTTTGGCTTGGTAGGCCATAAAAACTGTACCCAATACGAAAAATATTATGATTGCAATACGGTTCTGAAGAATAAACCTTGATAGCTTAACCCACATGTGTTATCTAGTTTAATTTTAATGATAAGGGCAAAACTAATCTTATTTACAAATTGGAGTGTTTTTTTGCTCAATTTATTTTGCACAAATAACATACTTTTGAAAAAAATGTTTGGGCAGCATGTTGCATAAAGTGAGGGGTATAGTTTTAAAGACGACCAATTACAGCGAAAGCAGTGTAATTGTACAAGTGCTAACCGATAAATTTGGTATGCAATCTTACCTTATAAACGGTGTTAAAAAGCCAAAAGCTAAGGTTAAAATGAATATGTTGCAATCCCTTCATTTGCTTGATATGGTTGTCTATCATAAGGCAAACACCAATATTCAACGGGTTTCGGAAGTGAGGCAGACACCAGTTTTTAAAAGTATTCCTTATGATATTATTAAAACCAGCATTGTTATTTTTCTAAATGAAGTGCTTTACAAAAGTATCCGACAGCAATCGGCTGATGAAAACTTGTTTGATTATATTTTTAACGCTATAGCCTGGTTTGATGAAGCTGAAGAAATAAATCCAAATTTCCACTTGTCCTTTCTTTTGAAATTAACCCGGTTTTTAGGCTTTTCGCCAAATGCAAAGCGGAGAAATGATCAGCTTTATTTCGATTTACAGGAAGGGGAGTTCGTTTCTAGGGTGCCCATTCATGCAAATTATCTTCAGTTAGAAGACGCATTAGGGTTTGTTCTATTATTTGAAACCTCACTAGAAAAAATTTCAGAGATCAAGATGAGCAACAATCAGCGGCGGTTTCTACTGGATAAGATATTGGTTTTCTATACCTTACATACTTCTTCTTTTGGCGAAGTACAATCGCATAAAATATTGGAAACTTTGTTGAGCTGAAAAAAAATAAAAAAGATTTGCGAAACAATATTATAGCACTATATTTGCATTCCCAAAAGGAAAGGGAAATTAGCTCAGCTGGTTCAGAGCATCCCGACGTGATCAGTCGGGAGGGTCGGGGACTACAAAGGTTGACAAATTGAAATAAAGAGAAATTAGCTCAGCTGGTTCAGAGCATCCCGACGTTATCAGTCGGGAGGGTCGGGGACTACAAAGGTTGACAAATTGAAATAAAGGGAAATTAGCTCAGCTGGTTCAGAGCATCCCGACATTATCAGTCGGGAGGGTCGGGGACTACAAAGGTTGACAAATTGAAATAAAGGGAAATTAGCTCAGCTGGTTCAGAGCATCCCGACGTTATCAGTCGGGAGGGTCGGGGACTACAAAGGTTGACAAATTGAAATAAAGGGAAATTAGCTCAGCTGGTTCAGAGCACCTCGTTTACACCGAGGGGGTCGGGGGTTCGAACCCCTCATTTCCCACACCTACTTTCAAGGATTTGAAAGATTAATAATAAAGCCTTTTTTCAAAGGGAAATTAGCTCAGCTGGTTCAGAGCACCTCGTTTACACCGAGGGGGTCGGGGGTTCGAACCCCTCATTTCCCACACTAAGCCTTTCAGGAAACTGAGAGGCTTTTTTATTTAATGAAACTGGGTAAGCTGGTTCAGAGCATCCCGACATTATCATTCGGGAAGGTCGGGGGTTCGAACCCCTCATTTCCCACACTAAGCCTTTCAGGAAACTGAGAGGCTTTTTTGATTAGTTGAGATTTTGCATACCTTTAAAAATGTTCTCAACATATATATTGTATTCGAAAATTCGTGATAAATACTATGTTGGCTCAACTAGTAATATCGAATCTAGATTAAAAACACATAATTCAAATCACTCTGGTTTTACTGGTCACACAGGTGACTGGAAGATTGTTTGGACGCGAAGTTTCAATTTCAAGAGCGATGCCTTTAAGATGGAAAAGCAAATTAAATCTTGGAAAAGCAAAAAGCTGATAGAAAAATTAATTTTTTCAACTGAATTAAGGCAATTAGATCAATCTGGAATTTAAGAAACCATCACTAAGCCTTTCAGGAAAATGAGAGGCTTTTTTTATGGATTTTATATTTTAAGTCAATATTATATCCGAAATTGCCACATGCAAAATGAAAGCTGATGTCAACTAAAATAATCCGCTTTATCTTTTTCGGAAACTATTTCGTCGGCATTCTTGCTGTAGCGTTAACATTGGAAGCCACTTTTCAATTGAGGCTGCCCTTTAATTCATTAAATTATTATCTGCTATTATTTCTAGCTCCAACTATTTATTATACATATGCTTATAATAAAGTTTCCACTCAACCGTCAACTACAAACCCAAGAACACAGTGGTACTTTGAACACAAAAAACTAATCAATATCAGTCAGTTATTGCTTTTTGTACTCTGCGTTATTTTGGCGGTAAATTTACTTTATCAAAATTCACAACATTTTTTAACACTTCCGGCGATCTATTGGGCCGCTATTATAACTGTTGTGGTGGCTGCTGCACTCTATTATGGCCTATTGCCAAAGTCTTTTTTGCAATTTAATCTTCGAAACACTGGTTGGTTAAAGGCATTTGTTATTGGATTTGTTTGGGCGTGTTGTGCAAATGTGCTCCCGCTCATTATGCTCAAAATAGAAACTGGTATTGATTATCATGATTCTGTGCTATGGACTTGGCTTTTCGTTAAAAATTGGATGTTTTGTACTGTTAACGCCATTATATTTGATATCAAAGATTATCCTACCGATGCCAATAAGCATTTAAGAACTTTTGTGGTGCGTTACGGCTTGCGTAAAACGATTTTTAGTATTTTAATTCCCCTATTGTTGGTTGGCTTAATTTCTCTTGGAGTTTTTGCCAGTTACAAAGATTTTGGCCTTCCTCAGGTGCTGTGCAACGTTTTTCCATTTTTGCTAACCATTTATGTGGCATATTCTATGCACAAGCGTAAAAATATTCTTTACTATTTAATGGTGATAGATGGATTAATTTTAATCAAAGCACTTTGCGGCATATTGGGAATGCAATTTGTGCATTAATTATTTTTGTAGCCAATTACAATGATCAATAACTACGATAGAATTGCAAAATATTACGATTTCTTAAGCCGGCTGGTATTTGGAAAATCACAGGTCAAGGCTCAAATAAATCAGCTCAAATATATTACCCCAAATAGTAGGCTTTTAATTGTTGGCGGCGGCACTGGATGGATTTTAGAAGAAATAGCAAAACGCCAGCAATCAGGTTTGAAAATTACCTATGTCGAGATATCTTCAGAAATGATCACGCTTTCCAAAGCTAGAAAATGTGGCGATAACGATGTGGTATTTGTGCATTCTGGCGTTGAAGAGTTTAGTGCCGATGGATATTTCGATGTCATCATGACCCCATTTTTATTCGATAATTTTTCGCCAGAAAGATGCAGTGAAGTTTTTAGAAAACTGAATTCAGCTATTAAGGATAACGGCTTATGGCTGATGGCCGACTTTGTAACTCAATCCACTAATGGCAAATGGTGGCAGCAACTTTTTCTAAAAACGATGTATACGTTTTTTAGTGTAATTAGCAATGTGGAGGCAAAGAAACTAGTAGATATGAATACCTATTTTGAAAACCACCAATATGAGATAATCGAACAACGCTTTTACTACGGCCATTTTATTAAAGCTATGGTTTATAAAAAATGACAAATATTTAATGCAACAATATTGCATTTATGTTTATTTATTTTCATTTTTGATCAAAATAAAAGATATGGATTATGATGTAATTATTATCGGAGGTAGTTATGCAGGCTTGTCGGCTGCACTTACTTTAGGACGGGCAACCAGAAAGGTTTTGGTAATTGATGGTGGCAAACCTTGCAATAAACAGACGCCGCATTCACATAATTTTCTTACCCACGATGGGCAAACTCCTGCTCAAATCAGTTCGATAGCTAAGGCTGAAGTCCTTAAATATCCAACCGTAGAATTTTTAGATGGGGAGGTGTTGGTAGCTAAAAAAATTGAGAATGTGTTTCAGATTGAACTTAAGAACGGTAATCGTTTTACTGCCCGGAAATTACTTTTGGCAACCGGTTTAAAAGATAACTTACCTGATATTACAGGTTTAAAAGAATGCTGGGCAATTTCGGTTATTCATTGCCCATATTGCCATGGTTTTGAAGTTAAAGATGAAAAAATAGGCTTATTCATGAATGGAGATCATGCTTTTGAAATGGCAAAAAATTTAAACCTTTGGAATAAAGACCTCACCATATTAACCAATGGAAAATCAGCGTTGACTCTTGAGCAAACCGATAAGCTACTGTCAAAATCAATTAAAATTGTTGAAGATGAAATTGACGAATTGGAACATACTGATGGAATCTTAGAAACTGTAAGGTTTAAAAACGGGAATGAGCTGAAATTGAAAGCCATCTATATGAGGCCAGAGGTGGATCAGCATATAAATTTTGATCAACAATTGGGCTTTGAGCTAACAGAACTGAAAACAGTAAAAATTGATGAGCAACAGCAAACAACTGTTAAGGGTGTTTATGCCGCAGGAGATTGTACAACCTTGTTTAGGTCGCTTTCTGTAATAACAGCAAGTGGAACTTTGGCTGCTGTAATGATAAATAAAGAATTGATTGCTGAAGATTTTTAAGAATCATCAGAAACTAGAATAAAATAGCACCAAGAGCTGTAAAAATAAACATGGCTGCCATTACTATTCTGTCGGCAGTAACCCACTGTTGTTTTGTTAGCGGAGTTGCCACTTTTTCAATGGTTTCAGCTTTATGTCTGCTGAGTTTAAAAACGGAAGTGTCTAATTTAAGTATCATAGGAAAATATTTTAAATAGGTATTTTTTCTATTTCAAATCCTAAGCCACGATTTATATATTTTAATAAATTGTGGATAACTTCTTATTATTTGTTAGCTACTTCCGATTTTAGCTGCGAATTGTCAAGATATTGTTTTACAATCAATTACAATTGTAGATAAAAAGCAACAAACCATAATTAGGTTGTGTGTTATTTTGCCCGTATTTTGCTATGCTTTTTTCCGTAAAAGAAATAAATAGCTAAACCAATTCCTAACCAAACGATAAGCCGAATCCAGGTGTCGGCGGGTAAAAATATCATCATCGCTACGCATGTTAAAATACCTAAAATAGGAATTAGTGGTACCAAAGGAACCCTAAAAGGGCGTTTCGCTTCCGGATCAGTTTTCCGTAAGATTAGAATACCTACACAAACCATCAAAAATGCAAGCAATGTTCCGATACTTGTCATTTCGCCCACCACATTCATCGGTACAAATGCGGCGAAAAGGGATATGAAAATACATAAAATGATGTTTGATTTCCACGGGGTTTTAAATTTCGAGTGAACATCAGAAAACATTTTGGGTAACAAACCATCTTTACTAATGGAATAAAACATCCGCGATTGCGCCATTAAATCAATTAGAATAACCGAAGTGTAACCGATTAAAATCGCCAATATTATCGCCTGACTTAACCAGCCATAAGGTGTTTTTTCGATGGCTATGGCCACTGGTGCGCCACTGTTGGCAAATTCCTTGTAGTTGGCTAAGCCTGTCATTACATGTCCGAATAAACCAAATAAAACTGTACAGACTAACAGCGAACCAATAATGCCTATCGGTAAATCTCTTCCTGGGTTTTTAGTTTCTTGGGCCGAAGCTGCTACTGCATCAAAGCCAATAAAAACGAAGAAAACCAATCCTGCCCCTCGTAAAATTCCGCTCCATCCAAATTGCCCAAAAGTGCCTGTATTTTCTGGGATGTATGGATGATAATTTGCAGGATCGATATATTGCCAGCCTAACGCAATGAAAACCAAAACCACGCCCACCTTTAAAAATACGATGATTCCATTTACAATTGCCGATCCTTTGGTACCTCTGATCAAAATTGCAGTCATTAAAACCACCACTAGTGCAGCAGGGATATTTATAATTCCATTAACCGTAGATCCATCGGCAAGTTTAGCCGTCTCGAAAGGCGAGAGGGTAAGCTGTGGCGGCAAATAAATTCCTAAACTGCCCAAAAAGCGGGTTAAATATTGAGACCAGCTAATGGCTACCGTTGCACAACCAACTGAATATTCGAGCACTAAATCCCAGCCAATAATCCAGGCAAAAAGCTCGCCCATCGTAGCATAAGAGTAGGTGTAGGCGCTACCGGCAACAGGTATCATAGACGCAAACTCTGCATAACACAAAGCTGCAAAACCACAACCTAAAGCTGCAATTACAAAAGAAAGGGTAACCGCCGGACCAGAATGATTGGCTGCTGCCAAACCTGTAATAGAAAATAGTCCGGCACCAAGTGTTAGACCTACGCCTATAAGTATTAAGTTAATCGGACCTAAGGTTCTTTTAAGTGAGCCCTCTCCACTTTCGTTTGCCTCTGCAACAATGCTGGCAATAGATTTTTTCATGAACAAAGTTAATATGCCACAAAATTATTAAAATATATTAAATCTACCTTGTTTATAGTGATTGTTTGTCTTTATTATTGGATTTGATAGACAGCCTTGGTTTAGTTGTAAATGAAATATTGTAGAAAGAATGATCGATTTAAGATTTCTACCGTAATGGAAATGACGACTTATTATTGCAGAGAAGATTTTTGATGCTAGGTTTTTTTGATGAAGTTGTATCGGCTTTTCTTGCACGAACCTAACCAAACTAAACCCGATAGAGCCAAATAGCTCCCAGTTTTTCTTCCAAAATTGGGACTATAAGGATAGCGGGACTGCTAAAACCGAAGAATTACTGTCATTGCTTTCCATAAAATTTAGTGATTTCACATCAATATTAAAAACTTATAAATTATTAAAAAAAATTAAAGTGCTTTAAATCAACTAATTAAATTTATATTTATATTTATTTTAGTACTATGTATTGCATAGTACAATATAAAACATATATCTTTGTATTATGATAGCAGAAAATACGCAAACACAAATGCGGAAGGGAATTCTGGAATACTGTGTTTTATCAATCATCTCACGTGGCGAAATTTACGCTTCGGATATTATTGCCGAATTAAGGACGGCAAAACTATTGGTAGTTGAGGGCACATTATATCCATTATTAACCAGGCTTAAAAACAATGGTTTGTTAAGCTACAACTGGGTAGAATCTACCTCAGGCCCGCCCCGTAAATATTATACCTTAACCCAAGTTGGTAAGGATATTTTATCACAATTAGATCAAACCTGGCAAGAGTTGGCTTATGCTGTAGGTGTTTCACAAAAAGGAGCCAATTCATAAATAGTAAAAAAGAAATGGAAAAGACCATCATCATAAATATTGGGAATACGATTATTCATATTGAAGAAAGTGCCTACGAACTCTTAAAGGTTTATTTAAACGAAGTGAAGCAACATTTCGTTAACCACGCTGACGATTTAGAAATTGTAACGGATATCGAAAATCGAATTGCAGAGTTATTAACAGAGCAATTGGAAGAACAGAAAAAACAAGTGGTTAGCTCGGTTGATGTAAATGCAGTGATTACCCAAATGGGTCGTGTACAGGATTTTGATACGGTAGAAGAAAACGACGAAGAGCCGGTTGCGAATACCAATTATCAGTTTCAGGCTGAGAAAAAGTTATACCGCGATATGGATGAACGGGTGATTGCAGGGGTGTGTGCAGGTATTGCGCACTATGTAAATACCGACGCAAAATGGATTCGTGTAGCGGCTTTGCTTACATTGTTTTTAGGTGGCGCAGGCTTTTTGATTTATGCAATCCTTTGGATTATTATGCCAAAAGCAAAATCACGTATCGAGCGTATGGAAATGAAAGGCGAACCAGCCAACTTGCAAGGTTTTCAAAAGAATTTGGATGAGGAATTGCTAGCCGTTAAACAAGGTTTAGCAATTGCTGGTAAGCACACCGGGTCGATATTTGGACAAATTGGCATTTTTATCGGTGAATTTTTCGATTGGTTTGGGCGATTTATTTCTGGAACAGGAAAAATTATTTTTAAGGTTGTAGCAGGTTTTATTGTACTATTTGGAGTCGTATTCTTGCTATCGTTAATTGTAGGTTTTGCCGCATTTCAAGGATTTTGGGATTCGAGTGTATACGAATATTTTCCATTCTCTATTGTAGATGAAAGCAATAGAGGCGTAATCTTATTTAGCGCTTTTATCGTATTTTTTGTACCCATTTTAGCTTTGGTATTGTTTTCTATCCGTGTGGCTTTTAACAAACAGGCTATTAATAAAACACTTTCTTTCGCTTTGTTAATTATTTGGCTGGTTGGTGTAGCAATGGCTGGTTACCACGCAGCTAAAATTTCTTCAGAATTTAAACAGCATGCAGAATTGGCGCAAACTGCCGATTTAAAATCTTATAAAACCTATATAATTGATATTGATAGAAGCAAATATTTTAGTAAGGAAGATAGTGTGACTTACCGTATTGATGCAAACCAAAGAAGACAAATTGTTACCGAAGATTTTGAGAACGGACCTTTTGTAATGCCAAATAACATCCGTATTGATATTGAAAAAAGTGCAACGTTGGCTACCCGCTTAACGCAGAAATATGAATCTCAAGGGAAAACTTTTCAAAGTGCTTTACAAAATGCGCAGAATATCGATTATAAATATGTTTTAAAAGACTCTAATCTTGTTTTCAATCCTCGTTTTCAATTAAGAAAAGGAACCATTTGGAGAAACCAAGAGGTTCGACTAAAACTAGAGATTCCGGTGGGTACAAAGGTGATTCTAAAAGAAGATACTTACCGATACTTAAACAATTATGGAACCTGGGATTGTGGCGAAATTGAAAATGATAAAAACGATTACAGCACATGGAAGATGACCGAAGATGGTTTGAAATGTGTTGCACAATTGAAAGAGGAAGCTATAAAAAATAAAAAGTTGAAGAAGGAACTGATCGATCTGGAATTTGCGCAGAAAGATAGAACTGCAGATAGCCTTTATCAAGATTCAATATCGAACAGGATCAAAGAAGTTAAAGAAGAGCTTGGCCTAAACAATAATTAAACCATCAGCGTTTCAAATCGCCTCAAAAGGCATTAAGAAAAAATCATGAAAAAGTTACTAGTGCTAATGGCATGCCTAATGGTGTGTGGGGTTTCCTTTGCCCAAAATTTCTATATAATAACAGGGAAAATTGTTGATGAAAAAGAGACAGCTTTACCTTTTGCCATCATTAGAGTAATGAACTTTGCAGATACAAGTGTGGTAAAAAGCATTTCCAGCAATCAAGATGGAGATTACGAAATCACCCAGTTAAGGAGTGGAAGTTATCTTTTGTCAGTTTCTATTGTAGGCTATAAAAGTTTAAAAACGGATCGAATTTTATTAACAGCTGATCTAAAAATGCCCAGTATTAAATTGGAAGGTTTAACCAAGCAATTGAAAGAAGTAAGTATTTCAGGTAAAAAACCATTTATTGAGCATCAAATTGATAAAACAGTTTTAAACGTAGAAAATAGTATCACCGCAACTGACGGGACAGCCCTGGACGTTTTGGAGAAAGCACCAGGCGTGCAAATTGATAGGCAAAGTGAACAAATTAAGCTCAACAATAATTCGGGAGTTTTGATTATGATAGATGGAAAAACCAATTTCTTATCAGGGGCAGATGTTACCGCATTGTTGAGCAATATGAGTGCGGAACAAATCTCTACCATAGAATTGATCACCAATCCTTCATCAAAGTATGATGCTGCCGGAAACGCAGGAATTATTAACATCAAACTAAAGAGAAACAAAGCTTATGGTACAAACGGAACAATTTCTTTTAATGGCGGACAAGCATTAATGCCCAATTCGCCAACTGATTTATACCGTGCCGGAGTGAATTTGAATTTAAATCATAGGCAAGGAAAATGGAATGTTTTTGGCAACGGCGCCATGGCCAGAAAATCCAACTTCAATAATATATTCTTAAATCGTACCACTTTAGCCAATGGTTTGGCCAGTTCGCTCACTCAAAATTTCGATCGCAAGAATAAGGGTTTAGGTTTTCAAGGCAAATTGGGTACGGATTATTATGCATCAGAGAAAACTGTTTTCGGCGTAATGCTGGATGCCAATACGGTTAAAACCAAGCTTACCAATTTTAGTAATACAAATATCAATGCAATGCAAAATGGAATATCCACTTTAAGTGCTATTCTGCAAGATGCTTATTCTACTTCGCCAGCCAGCAATTTAACGGCAAATTTTAATATTAAGCACGATTTCGATAAAAATGGGAAGAGCTTAACTTTCGATGCAGATTACTCAGGCTTTAGCAATGAAAAGGAAGAGAACTTTTTGGCTAACTATTTAAATGCCAGTGGAAACTCGGACAATAAAACAACTTTGCGTAATACTACTGATGCAAAAATTAATGTTTACGCCGCTAAAACTGACTTAACGCTTCCACTTTCTAAAACAATGAAAATTGAAACTGGCTTGAAAAGTAGTTATGTGGTAACCAATAATGATTTTTTATCTGAACAATTTTCATCAGGCGTTTGGCAAAATGATTTAGGGAAATCGAACAATTTCGTTTACAAAGAAAATATCAATGCAGCTTATGCCAACTTCTCTAAAGAGTGGAAGGTATGGCAAATTCAGCTTGGTTTAAGAGCCGAACATACACACTCGAACGGAAATTCGATTACGGATAATAAAGAGGTTGACAGAAATTACCTTTCCTTGTTTCCTACTGCATTTGTTAACCAAAAAATCAGCGAAAAGCATAATATTCGTTATTCCTACAGCCGCAGGGTAGATCGTCCTAATTATCAACAGCTCAACCCATTTGTTTTTTATATGGACCCATTAGCTTTGGATCAGGGAAATCCATATTTGAAACCACAATTTACAAATAGCTTCGAAATTAATTATAGCTATAAGGAAGCTTCCTTAACATTGGGTTACTCAGATACACGAGATATGATTACCCAAATTAGTCAGCAAAATGATGAAACCAGGGTGATCAGTGTGATCAGGCAAAACTTAGGTCGTTTCCAGAATTTTTCTGCTGGTGTATATGTACCGATTAAGATTGCTAAATGGTGGAACATGCAAAATAACGCCAGCGTTTATTATAGCAAATTTGAAGATGGCAATCTAGAAGGCGGAGCATACAGCGCAGGCCAGGCAGCAGTAAATTTATACAGCTCCAGTTCTTTTACATTACCCCAAAACTTCAGCATAGAAATTAATTTTTGGTTAAATACGCCGCGTGTTTCTGGTGTAGAGCGAACCACAGTTACGCAATATGCCTTTAACGCTGGGATTCAGAAAAGCATGCTCAATAAAAAACTTAAGCTTAGATTAAATATGGACGATATATTTCTGACGAATTACTGGGCAGGCAGCTTGATTTATCAGAATGTAAACATGACCGTTACCAATCGTTACACCAGCAGAAGAGCGAATTTTAGCATTAGCTATGGTTTCGGAAACCAAAATGTGAAGTCGGCCAGATCAAGAAATACGGCTACCGAGGATATTAAAAACAGAGCTGGTTCTTAGATTGGAGCTTGGAGTTGAGAGTTTGGAGCCCAAAGTAGAAAGTCCACAGTCTTGAGTCTTGCCTGGATTAGCAATTGAACAATTATTAATCAGTAATTAAAACAAATCAACATGAAAATATTATTATACATTACTTCAATTTTATTGGCATCTTTTAGCTTAGGCTGCAAAACGAAGGACGGAAATTTATCCCTGAAAACTGTAGATACCAATACAGGATTTAAGTTTACAGCAAAATTTGATGAAGCTAAAACCCGCCAATTAAACGAATATTTAGACAGTGCATTAAACAATAAACTACCACTCGAGCAAAATATCGATTTGTTAGTGAATTTGAATGGAGAGGATAAATTCAATTTAAAAGCTAACTCTGGATGGCTCGAAATTAACTTCGATAAAAGAAATACCTCTATGGCTGGGTATGTGAAAGTTAAAAAGCTGACAGAAGGAATCCAGGAAATAATGACCAAGAAATAGCTAATTAATCACGTGGCCAGTCAGTCACAGTCTTTTTATATAAATTTCATTTGATGATTGTTATATTGTGCAATTGAACAATGACGATTGATATGAAAAAAATATTTTTTACACTACTGCTCTCACAACTGGTTTTACTTACTGCGTTCAGCCAATCGAAGCCTCCATTTTGGGATGATGTACAGACAATTAAAAAGTACGATAAAATGTTTCAACCGCCGGTTAACCCGGTTTTGTTTGTAGGCAGTTCATCAATTAGAAAATGGGATGATTTAACACAGGTTTTTGCAAAATACAACGCTTTGAACCGTGGTATTGGCGGCGCAGTAACCAACGACATTACTTACTATTTAAACGATATCGTTTTCCCTTACCATCCACGCCAAATTGTATTGTATGTTGGTGAAAATGATCTTCCAGACCCCAAAACTACTGCAGATAGCGTACTCAACAGAACCATAAAATTATTTAACTCCATCAGAGCCAAATTGCCAAACGTGCCCATCGTTTATATCTCGATAAAACCAAGTCCGAGTAGAGATAAATTTAGAGAAAAGGCCGTTGCTTCCAATACACTGATCAAAAAATTTATAAGCGAACAGGTTGATGCCAAATATGTAGATATCTATCCTTTAATGCTTACCAGGGATGGGGAAAACCGTCCTGAATTGTTTGTGGGCGATATGTTGCACATGAATGCTGCGGGTTACGCCATTTGGAAAAAGGCTGTTGAAAAGCATTTGATAAAAAGATAGACGGTTCAAATTCGTACATTTGAAAACATCTTAAAAATCAGATCAGTTAAACATGCCGTTAAAACCGTATTTGCTCATTTTCTTCCTTAGTTTTTTTAGTTTAACCCTTTTCGCACAAAATAAATTTACTTTAAGTGGCACTATTCGCGATGCGAGTTCTGGCGAAACACTTATCGGCGCTACGGTTAAAATTACTGGTGCAACTTCAGCAGGTACGCTAACCAATAATTACGGTTATTTTGCCCTTACTCAACCAGAAGGAATTTATACCGTAACAATAAGCTACACGGGGTTTGCAAGTGTTATAAAAACTATCAATCTGAATAAGGATACAAAAGTTAACGAAGAATTAAAGGATGCAAATGATTTAGCCGAAGTTACGGTGAGTGCCAATAACCGTAAAAATGAAAACGTAAAAAGCGCACAAATGGGTTTAGAGCGTATTGATATGAAATCGTTAAACTCTATTCCTGTTTTATTGGGTGAGAAGGACGTTTTGAAAACTATTCAACTTTTGCCTGGTGTAAAATCCGGAGGCGAAGGAAATACGGGTTTTTATGTTCGTGGAGGTGCTGCCGATCAAAATTTAATTATTTTAGATGAGGCTGTGGTTTACAATTCATCGCACTTATTGGGCTTCTTCTCCACGTTTAACGCCGATGCCATTAAAGATGTAAGTCTATACAAAGGCGGTATGCCAGCGCAATATGGGGGTAGGTTATCGTCGGTTTTAGATGTTAAAATGGACGATGGGAATAACAAGGAATTTAAGTTTCAGGGTGGAATTGGGTTGATCGCTTCGCGATTGAAAGCAGAAGGGCCGATTGTAAAAGATAAAGGTTCATTTATGGTGAGCTTTCGACGAACTTATATTGATTTGTTTTTAAGGGCTTCGCCAGATTCTTCAATAAATGGCAGTACTTTGAATTTCTACGATATCAATGCCAAAGCCAACTACAAAATCAACGATAAAAACACCATTTATATCTCAGGTTATTTTGGTAAAGATAATATTGGGGTTAAAGATCTTTTTGAGAATAACTGGGGAAATGTAACCACAACAATCCGTTTAAATCATATTTTTAATGATCGTTTATTTTCTAATACCTCATTAATTTACAATAACTACAATTATACGGTGAGGTTGTTAAATGATGTAACCAATTTCAAGGCGACCTCATTAGTGCGGGATTTCAACTTTAAAGAGGATTTTCAATATTTCAGCAACAAGCACACTTTGCGTTTTGGATTAAATGCCACGCACCACCGCATTTCTCCAATTGACATTACCACCAGTCAGAAATCGCAGGTTAATCCGCTTACGCAAGAAAAACGCTATGGTTTAGAAAGTGCCGTATATGTTTCTGATGAATGGGCGGTAACCGAAAAACTGAATTTATTATACGGATTAAGATTGGCTGCATTTTCATTATTAGGGCCGGGTAATTTCGGTAGTTACGATCCTGATGGCAATATTTTATCATCAGATAAAGTAGAAAGCGGTAAGTTTTATAAGAATTACTTAAATCTCGAGCCGCGTTTTTCGTTGAGCTATTTGTTCAATGAAGAAAATTCTGTTAAAGCTTCTTATAACAGAAATACGCAGAATATCCACATTTTAACCAATGCTACCTCGAGCTCGCCAACAGATCAATATGTTTTGAGTAGCAATAACATTAAACCAGAAATTGCAGATCAGGTTGCTGTTGGTTATTTCAGAAATTTTGCTGAAAATAACTATGAATTCTCTGGCGAAGTGTATTACAAATGGATGCAAAATCAAATTGATTACAGAGATGCTGCTGAACTGTTGGGCAATTCAAACGTAGAATCAGAACTTTTATATGGAACGGGCAGGGCTTATGGCTTGGAATTGTTCTTTAAAAAGAAGTTTGGGAAATTGAATGGTTGGGTGGGCTACACATTATCAAGAACAGAAAGAAAGTTTGCAGAATTGAACAATGGCAATTATTTCCCATCCAGGCAAGATCGTACCCACGATGTATCGTTTGTGGGGATTTATAATTTAAATAAACGCTGGACTTTTTCTTCGAGCTTAATTTACAGCACAGGAAATGCGGTGACTTATCCGGCAGGGAAATACAATGTCGGCGGCCAAACCGTATATTATTACACCCAAAGAAATGCCGGTAGAATGCCCTACAATATGCGGTTAGATTTAAGCGCAACGCTTGAAGGTAGAAATAAAGGCAGATTTCAATCGAGCTGGAATTTTGGCGTGTATAATGCCTTGGGTAGAAAAAATCCTTATTCTGTCGAATTTATTAACGATCCGACTGATCCAAGTAAAACTGTGGCCGAACAAACCTCATTATTCGGTATTATTCCATCGGTAACCTGGAACTTTAAATTTTAAAACCATGAAAAAATTTATTCTATATATAGCTGTTTTAAGTTTTTGCCTTACTTCCTGTAAAAAGATTATTGAAGTGGATACCAATAACGCAGCAGCGCAAATTGTAATCGAAGGCAATATTACCGATCAGCTCATTGATCAGCAGATCGTGATTAGTAAAACTGTTGGCTATGATGAGAAGGGCATTTATCCGAAAGTATCTGGCGCCATTGTTATGGTAACTGATGATAAAGGAAGCAGATATACCTTTATGGAAAAAACGCCAGGCGTTTATGTACAGGCGATGCGTGGCATTTCTGGTAATACCTATAGCTTAAATGTAAGTGTAGAAGGTAAAACTTATACCGCAATTTCTAAAATGCCAAATCGGGTAAAATTGGATTCGATAGGCGTAGTTAGCAATTCTTTCTTTGGCAATGAACGTAAAACTGCAGCCGCCTATTTAGTTGATCCTGTTAACGAAACTAATTTTTACCACTTCAATTTATACGTAAATAATCTATTTTCAAGGAGAGTATATGTAAATAATGATCGCTTGACTAATGGAAATAAATTGCGCATCCAGCTTTTTTACGAATCGGATGATGATGACGATGATGGATTGAAATCTGGAGATAAAATTAGCGTAGAGGCCGAAAGTATTGATTCTAATATTTTTGATTATTGGTATACCTTAAGCCAGCAATCTGGCCGTGGGCCAAATCAAGGCACTACACCTGCTAATCCACCGTCAAATATTTCGAACAATGCTTTAGGATATTTCAGCGCACACACCTATCAAAAGCTGAGCATTGAGGTTAAATAACTAATATTTTTTTGCTAAAACACCCATAATTATTTGCTGTTTCAAGAGTATGAAAGTATTTATAAGTGGATACATTGCGTCTGTTGCTTTGCAGCAATTGGAAGATCATCATATACAAATTACCCAGTGGAAAGAAACACGACAAATTACACCTGAAGAGCTAATAGAAGCCTGTAAGGATCAAGATGCGTTTATAAGTGTTGGTCCGAATAAAATTAATGCTGATTTTTTAAATGCCAGTAAACATTTAAAAGTAGTCGCACTTCATTCGGTGGGTTTTGATCAGGTTGATGTAGAAACTGCCAAAAAATTAAATATTCCTGTTGGAAACACACCTGGCGTTTTAAGTGCCGCAACAGCCGAAACTGCTTTTTTATTGATGATAGCGGTATCGAGAAAAGCTTTCTTTTCGTA
Source organism: Pedobacter sp. AC163 (assembly GCF_979258665.1). Classification (NCBI taxonomy): domain Bacteria; kingdom Pseudomonadati; phylum Bacteroidota; class Sphingobacteriia; order Sphingobacteriales; family Sphingobacteriaceae; genus Pedobacter; species Pedobacter sp. AC163. The sequence goes on from NZ_OZ409872.1 coordinate 3,820,837, forward strand.
CAGAAAAATTATAGATGGCAAGTGGGAGAAATACGAGCCTGCAACGGAACTGGGTATTGAAATTAGCGGGAAAACGCTTGGTGTTTTTGGTTTAGGTAAAATTGGTTTGGAAATGGCAAAGAAATGCAAAGCTGCATACGGCATGCAGGTAATTTACCATAACCGATCTAGAAACGAGGATGCCGAAAACGAGCTTGATGCCAAATATGTTTCATTCGATGAACTTTTGGACCAAAGTGATGTATTGACCGTTCATACTGCCTTGACTGCGGAAACTAAAGGTAAATTTTCGATTGATGTATTCAAGAAAATGAAGCCGAATGCTATTTTTATTAATACAGCTCGGGGCGGCATCCATAATGAAAAAGACTTAATCCAAGCTTTGGAAGAAAAGATTATTTGGGGTGCAGGTTTGGATGTTACCAATCCGGAGCCAATGGATAAAAATAATCCTTTATTATTTATGGAAAGTGTTGCCGTTTTACCCCATATTGGCTCTGCTACCGAAGAAACCAGAGCGGCCATGGCGGAGTTAATTGTAGAAAACATTTTGGCTGGCTTAAAGGGAGAGCAAATTCCTTATCCAATTTATTAGTATTTGTTTTTACTTAAAAGAGTTTTTTGGAAGAGATCTCTCCGCAGTGAAATAATGCGTTCGAGATAATGCCGGTTGGTATTGATTTTTTGGAGAATCATTCTTATCCTTCAAATAATACTTTATTTTAAAGTTATTTTGTATTGATCGCCGTCATTTCGAAATGAGCTTTTCGCGATTGAGAAATCTACTTGATATGTATCAGAAGAGATCTCTCCGCAGTGAAAAACTGCGTTCGAGATGACGCCGGTTGGTGTTGATTTTTTGGAGAATCATTCTTATCCTTCAAATAATACTTTATTTTAAAGTCATTTTGTATTGATCGCCGTCATTTCGGATTGAGCTTTTCGCGATTGAGAAATCTACTTGATATGTATCAGAAGAGATCTCTCCGCAGTGAAATAATGCGTTCGAGATAACGCCGGTTGGTGTTGATTTTTTGGAGAATCATTCCTATCCTTCAAATAATACTTTGTTTTAAAGTTATTTTGTATTGATCGCCGTCATTTCGAAATGAGCTTTTCGCGATTGAGAAATCTACTTGATATGTATCGGAAGAGATCTCTCCGCAGTGAAAAACTGCGTTCGAGATGACGACAGTTGGTGTTGAATTTTCGAAGAATCACGCTTATCCTTCAAACAATACTTTGTTTTAAAGTTATTTTGTATTGATCGCCGTCATTTCAAAATGAGCTTTTCGCGATTGAGAAATCTACTTGCTATGTATCGGAAGAGATCTCTCCGCAGTGAAATAATGCGTTCGAGATGATGATAGTTGGTGTTTCAATGTTTTAAAGAAATCATCATAAATGGTCACGAAAATTCGAAAATCTTGAAGCGACAGGTAAAAAGCGCTTCAAGATTCCGATCAAATTATCATGCGAATATTGCTTTTCTACTTCACCAAATATTTCATTACCGATCGGCCAATATTTCCGTTGGCGTCAATACCTTCTATAATCACTTTATATTGCCCTTTACCATCGGCGTTATAAAACTCTACCGAAGAATTTCCAGTGGCATCTGTTACAATTTTTGGATTCCAATAAATAGTGGTGCGCAGATCATTTCTGTTCATATTTGCCGGTACATCATAACGTGGCGAGTAGAACTGTTTTTCCTTATTATATCCCTGCGGAGAGAAGGTAAGCTCGTAGTTTTTAGGCAACATATCCAAAAGTTGTGCTTTCGATATTTTCTGTCCTTTCGGTGCTTTTTTCTGATTGATTACGATTACCCCGTTTACATTGTTTGCTCTGTTTACCAAGCCGAGCTCATCCCTTAAAAAGATTTCTATCGATTCTATTTCTGATGCATTTAAGGTATTAATCTGATTTACATCCACATTCATTCCATTGATGAAAATGCCCATTGGCGTTCTGTTTCCTTGGTTATAATCTCTGCTCACATAAAAATTATTATCCATATAAGTTACACCAGCCATCATCGTTTGCAAACAGTTAATCAGCAAATTACAGCCTTGTAATCTATCGCCTGTTATCTCATGGTCGGCAATTTGACTTAAACCACTTAAAGCAGGATAATCTTTGTGGCTCACCTTTGGTATTGTAGCCGCTTTAATGGTCACATCTTTTAAAGTGTGTAAATAAGCATACTGTTTTTTACTATTATCTAAGTAAGTGGTTAATGCGCTATCGATATTTAAAACCTCTTCTGCCGCACTAAAATTTCTGGTTAAGGCAGGCGTTGGCGATCCATTTAAACTAATCGTCATGGCTTTATAGTTCACATTATATTTGGCCGAGATGGTTACTTTTGATGAATCATTTAACACTAGATTTTGTATTTTAAAATTACCTACCGGATCTGTAGTCACCTGCGAATTGAAACGCTTATCTGGTATGGTTACCAGTATCGTGCCCTTTCTTACAGGAATACCATTATTCATTCTTAAAACACCCGTAAGGTCGATACCTTGTTCAGGCAAGAAGCTGATTTTTGGCAATTTGTTACTTAAAATGTCAGTGTATTTAAAAGATCGATATCCTTGGGTAAGCAACAAAACGTCCAGGTCGGCATTTTTCTTCGCATCGGGTGCGTTGAAGTAATAATTTGGTTTTTCAATGTATCCTTTTAGGTCGCTGCTTAAAAGTAATCCAGTTAAAATGGTTGTAGCACCATCTTCACTAGAGGGAACTTTGCTCTCATCAACAACAGCAATGGAAAATGAGCCCTCTACCGGAACACCATCTTTTTTGGCGGCGATATTCACCTTTACCTTTTTCTTAATTCCAGATGTTGGTGTGGGCGTTGATAGTGCTACATTCAATGTGTTTTTATTCTGTACGAAAACCAATCTCTCGCTTAAGGGCTTTCCTGCATCTGTAAATAAGGTAAACTGGGCAATTCCCATTGGGAATTTAGATTTCAAAATAGTGGTGCTATATTCTTTGGAAGAAAGTGCAGTTTGGGCACCGTAACAAATAACGCCTTTGCTTTGTGCAACCAGGTAAAATTTCTTGCCTTGGTTCTGCTGGAAAAAAGTATCATTTGAAATAATTTTAACCGCAACATTTTCCGTATTGCTATTATCGATATTTACTAAAATGCCTGATTCGTTTACTGCTGGTAGCGAATAACTTTGTGTCGTTCCATCTGCAAAGGTTACATTGGCTTTGTAAGTTTTTCCACTTTCGGCAAACAAATTAAAGCTTCCCATTCCTAACCTTTGTGCCGTAAATGTGGCAACCTGTTTGCCATCATTATCGGTTATGGTACCTTTTGAATTAATCCCCAAACCATCACTTTTAATAGCTTTAAAGGCGACTTTATTGGTTAGGCCAGCAATCAGACTTCCTCCTTCAGGAAAAAGTTGAAAATCTTTAGTAACGATGGCATTCTCCAGCTGAAAACTATTGCTCACCAGATCTTTCTCGGTAGTATTAATGGAGGTAATCAGTTCACCTTTTTTAAGCTGATATTCGGCTTTTTGATTGGCAGTCATGGCGACGGTGAGGTAGCCGTTCGCATCGGTAGTTCCTCTGCCTTTTGCAATCACCGTAAAGCTTGTTACCACCTGCCAGCTTACGTTTCTATTTGCATAAGGCTTATTATTTGCATCTTTGAACTGGATACGGGCATCAATTTTCTCCAGCTTGTCTGTTGAGGTATTCTTGTAAGTGATATGCGTTTTAACTTCTTTGTCTATCGCCTCACCCACGTAAAAAGTCTTGTTGAAATAACTCGGGTCGTCGAAATTTAACATCCACATGGTGTAAGCCCGAATATGGTAATTTCCTTGCTTATAGTTTACCTGATCTAATGGAAAACTTCCGTTCGCCACGCCACCTACAATAGGCAATTTCAAGGTTTGGATAAGCGAATCCTTTTGGTTGATCACATCAACATAAACGATTTTGCTTATGCCCGATAAGAAATTTTGATTTTCCGTTACATAAGCCTTAAACCACACGGTATCGGCAATGGCATAATAAGGCTTATCGAAATGAAGATAAATTTTTTCGGCAGGATAATCGTTTAGAACTTTACTGGTTGTCGCTATTAAAGTATTGATGCTAACGGTATCAGTTTGTGCCGACGAAGATAAATTTAGGAGTGATAAGATTGAAAATATTAAAAACGGTAATCTAAAAATCTTCATGAATTGGAAATTAAATACTAAAAGGTAAATATATCCAATTAAAAATAGAGCACCTAAATTGTATGCATCTTTAACATTTTTTTACATAAAAGAAGTTAGGAAAAAAAAAAGGCAAAAAAAAACAAGCTACTTTTAAATAGCTTGTTCCGTTATACCTTTGGATGTGAATTTCTTATTTGTATTCGATTACGAATTCGTTTAAAGGTGTGCGTACTTTTTTCATGTTCACCAACCAGTCTCCGGCTTCGTCTCTATGGCCCAATGGCAATAAAGTTACACTTTTTAATTGTTTTTTATCCAAGCCTAATAATTCATCTAATTCTGCAGCATTAAAACCTTCCATTGGAGTAGAATCTACTTTTAAAAGGGCAGCTTGAGCAAGTGCGATACCAAAGGCAATGTAAGCTTGTTTAGCAGCGTGGTGAAAGTTTTCTTCTGCTGGTTTCGACAAGATCATCCCTTTCAACTGGTTTTTGTAAGCATCAGTTGTATCTAAAGGTAAACCACGTTCCGTATTCATTCTGTCGAACACTTTATCGATACCTTCGTCAGTATAATTTTCTTGCGCTGCAAAAACCAATAGATGTGATGAATCAATAATCTGTGATTGGTTATAAGCAATGGGAGCAATTTTTTCTTTCAATTCTTGATTGGTAATTACAATAACTTTAAACGGCTGCAAGCCCGAAGAAGTTGGTGCCAATAAAGCTGCTTGTATAATTTGATCAACTTTATCTTGTTCTACAGGCTGACCATTCATTTTTTTAACTGCGTAACGCCAGTTTAGTGCATCTATTAAGCTCATGATATTTTCTTTCAATTTTGTGCGTCAAATATCATCATTACAAATTCCTGTTTTGTTGATGTATGGTAAGAAAGCAATCGGTAATAGAAAAGGTGATAAACAAATTTGAGCGTTTATTCGGCAAACTTTAAGTCGCTTCTTACTGGGAAATGATCCGATAGTTTCGCCTCCGTGATGTTATAGTTTAACACTTCGAGATTTTTTGAGGTTAAAATATAATCGATTTGAAAGTTGGGAAATTTACCATTGTAAGTTTTGCCCATACCTGAGCCTTTTTTAACGAAAGCATTGTTTAAGCCCTCAGTAATTTGAGTAACCACATACGATGCTGGAGTATCGTTGAAATCTCCGGCGATTAAATAGGGGGTTTTACATGACGCCATTTCCTTTTTCATCAAATCTACCTGGCCGCTGCGTTTTAGAAACGCACTTTTAAGCATACGCAAAATTCGTTTTGAAGGTTGAAGCTGGGTATTCATTTCTTTAACCTTGTCCAAATATTCGTAATCCTGTTTTTCAAACGAAATAGATTGGAAGTGAACATTGTACACCCGAAGTGTTTTGCCCGAGATATTTAAATCTGCATAGATGCTCATGTTGCCATTGTAACCATCTACGAAAGGGATTTTACCACTACCTACTATCGGATATTTAGTGAAAATAGCCAGCCCGTAAGCCTCGAAGTCGTTCTTATTGGTCGGTACGAAATAGAAATGCTTTAATTTTAAAACCGTTTTTAAGCTATCGATAATATCAAAGTTGCCTTTAAAGCGGGTATAAAATTCCTGGAAACAGATAATATCAGGGTTCTGATCTTTCACTACTTTAAGCATCTTTTCCTTTACCGATTCGTCATTTTCGCCTCCATAAAGTTTAAAAGTATGCACATTGTAGGTCATCATTCTGATGCTATTCTCTACTTTTTCCGGGCCACCTTTATCGCCGCCAAATGAAAAAGTTGCCTTTAAGGTTTTAAAACCAAAAGCAATAACAATGATGCTTACAATAGCAAAAACCCATTTTTTACTAATGCACCACCAAGCCAAAAAAATGATATGAAAAAATAATACATAGGGATAAGCCAGACCAAAAAATGCAATTAATGCATGTTTGCGTGGATCCATATTGCCGGCAACAGTACCAAGTATTAAAGCAATTGCCAGTAGTACTGCAACAGGTAGTAAAAGTTTATCGAAGAAATTGTATTTCTTTTTCGCCATTAATCTTTGCTTGCTTTAAAAAGTTTTTCTTTCTCTGTAGCAGATAGTTTATCGTAACCTGATGAAGATATTTTATCTAAAATGGCATCAATTTCCTGTTGAGAAACCTCATTAAAAACCGGTTTTCTCGGAGTAGGTTTTTCATTGCGTACAACCTTTAGTTTAGGTTTGCGTTCGAAGATCTTGCTCCAGTCGCTCCCTTTTTGCAAACTTTTAATAAAGATGAAACCCAGAAGTGCGCCTCCGATATGCGCTAAATTCCCTCCTGCATTAGCAGACGATAAGCCTAAAAACGACAACAGGAAATATACAATGGCCACCCATTTTATTTTTACTTCTCCAAAAAGCAAGAGCATAATGCTATAGTTTGGTACCAGTGTAGCCGTGGCCACAATGATAGCCATTACCGCAGCCGAAGAACCAACAACAGTTCTGTTTATTATTCCATCAGCAAAGGCAGGAATGATATTTAACCCGGCGATATAAATTAAAGCGCCAACTAACCCGCCTGCGAGATAAACAAAATGAAATTGACGGGACTTCAAAAAGTTCATAAAGATATTACCAAACCAGAATAAACCAAGCATGTTAAACAGCAGGTGTAGAAAGCCATCATGGAAAAACATGTAGGTGAAAATGGTATAGAATCGGGTTGGCAAAGCGGTAATTTGAGCCGGTACGCCAAAATATTCTCTAATCCAATCTCCAATGATGAAATCGGTTCTGCCTAAAAATAAGAATACAGCAATAATGGCGGTAACCAAAAAGATAATCACGTTTATTCCTATATATAGAAATAGCGGATTGCCCGATTGAAAAATCTTAAACTTTAAATCTTTAACCGTATTATTCATAGTAAGTATAAAAGTTTGTGTTCTTATCTTTCCAAATTTTAACCAGGATGAAGCCGATTAAAGCACCGCCTAAGTGTGCGTAATGTGCAATTGAATCGCCTTCGAAACGACTAACGCCTAAAAATAATTCAACTAAAATATAAAATGGGATGATATATTTGGCTTTAACCGGTACCGGAATAAACATAATATAAAGTTCAGCATTTGGATATAACATTCCAAAAGCTACTAACAACCCGAATACTGCTCCAGATGCTCCTAACATGCCTCCACCGTAAATTTGTCCTATGGTTTGGTAATCTGCCTGACTTTTTATTTGATTTTGCCAGCCTTCGTACAGCGTAAAATGGCCAATAATTTGGTTAACCTCTATGGCTTGAACTGCCCATTGGAGTAATAAAGCGCCCAGGCCAGTTATCAAATAAAATATCAGGAATTTTTTGCCTCCCCAACGCGTTTCCAATAAACTACCGAAGGAGTAAAGCGCAAACATATTAAAGAAAATGTGAGCAATACCACCATGCATAAACATATAAGTGATTACTTGCCAGCCGCCAAATTTGGGAGAGTCAAAATAATAAACCGCTAACATATCTTCCAAATTAATGGTAGAACTTAAAAAATAAGTTCCCACAAAAAAGAGAATGTTAATAATTAGTAGGTTTTTAACTATTGGAGGGATATACAGGTTGTTCATTTATGAATTTATTTGCCCCACCCAACCTCCCCAGAAGGGAGGAGTTTAAAGCGTTATTGTTATGTTTTTCTATTTTCTTTATTCAGGAATCTTTGCTCTTTGTTCCTGGCTCTTTGCTCTTTGCTCCAGGCTCTTTGCTCTTTGTCCCTTGCTCCTTATTCCTTAATCTTCGCCCTTACTTTTCAAACTTTTTATCTAATTCTCCCAAGGTTATGGTTTGAATTACTGGTTTTCCGCTCACGCTAAAATTAGGAGTTTTACAGGCAAAAAGTTCATCAATTAGCGTATTCATTTCTTCCTGGCTTAATGCGGTTCCCGCTTTTATAGCACTGTTTTTTGCCAGGGTTCGAGCCAGGCTATCTCTTTTAGTTAACTTTAATTCCTGCTGAGAGTTTTTAAAACCTTCAATTAGTTGCTCAAATAGCTGTGTTTCATTAATATTGCTGCTTCCTAAATCAACCGGAACACCTTCTACAACCAACGTATTTTTTCCGAATTCACGTACATCGAAGCCTAAACTCTTTATATCGTCCAATAAACTTTTGGCCAGTTCGAAATCGTTGGCGTTAAGGGTAATGGTTTGCGGAAATAAACTTTGTTGCGATGCGCCTTTCCTATCGTCTAAATGTACTAGAAATCGTTCATAAAGAATACGCTCGTGTGCCATTTGTTGATCGATAACCATTAAACCCGATTTAATCTGCGAAACAATGTAACGGTTATGCAATTGCATATATTGCTTTTGCTTCGTTTCAAAAACCGGTTCGTCGTTGTAAAACGATGTTTGTTCGATCACCGGTTGCTCCACCACTTCATAAAGCGAGCCCCAGTTTTTAGCACTCGGTTTTGCTTCATAGTTTCTTGATGAGGTGGCATATCCCGAAGTGGAACTGCTGTCGCTGGCAAAAGGATTAAAATCGGGATTGAAATTAATACTAGGCGGAACAATATCTTCCACTGCTTTTTGCGTAATCATGTTGCTGAAACCCGTTTCCTGATCAAAATCTAAAGTAGGAGAGATGTTATATCTGCCAATAGAACGCTTAACCGCCGATTTCATAATCGCATAAATAGATTTTTCATCTAAATACTTAATCTCCGTTTTGGTAGGGTGAACGTTTACATCAATTTTTGAAGGATCAATTTCAATGAAGAGGACGTATAACGGGTAGCTATCATCTGGCAAAAGATCTTCAAAAGCCGAACTTACAGCGTGATTTAAATACGGATCTTTAATAAATCGATTGTTTACAAAAAAGAATTGCTCGCCACGGGTTTTCTTGGCGAAAGCCGGTTTTCCGATGTAGCCTTTTAAATTAATGATGGTTGTTTCCTCTTCTACAGGAACCAATCGCTCGTTGTAATTATTGCCGAAAATGTGGACAATACGTTGTTTCAAGTTCCCTTTTGGGAGGTTAAAAATTTCTGTTCCGTCATGATGCAAGCTGAAAAATACGGTCGGGTGTGCTAGTGCCACCCTTGTAAATTCATCAATAATATGACGCATTTCTACCGGATTGCTCTTTAAAAAATTACGACGGGCAGGGGTATTGTAAAACAAATTTTTAATGGCAATCTGTGTGCCCGCAGGCGTCGCCACCGGTTCTTGTGCTGTTACTACAGCACCTTCAATAGAAATGCAGGTACCAATTTCGTCTTCATGGCGGCGGGTTTTCATTTCTACCTGAGAAATTGCAGCTATCGAAGCCATCGCTTCGCCACGAAAACCCATTGTACGAATAGCAAATAAATCTTCGGCCTTTTTTACTTTTGAGGTGGCGTGGCGCTCGAAACACATTCTGGCATCGGTAACGCTCATGCCGCAACCATTGTCAACGATCTGAATGAGTGCTTTTCCGGCATCTTTTATCACCAATTGAATTTTATCTGCGCCAGCATCAATTGAATTTTCAAGTAATTCTTTTACAGCAGAAGCAGGTCGTTGAACAACTTCTCCGGCAGCAATTTGATTGGCAACAGCATCAGGCAATAAGTGAATAATATCAGTCATGTATTAGGGCAAAGTGAATTTGCTAAATTATGCAAAATAAGCTTAAGGATTTGGCTTTGTTTAAAACTCAACATGTAAATGACGGTTCGAAAAAGTCCAAAGTCAACAGTCTGAAGTCCTAAGTCTTTTGACTTGAACATCACCTATCAATTGTGCATCTCCTTTTAATCTTGATAAGAAAATATTAATGATCGCCAGCCGAATTTAAGAGCTAACCAATTTCGTAATCGGCATTTTACAAAGCCAATTCATTTCAATTTTCTATCTTTAACAACATGAAATCATTTCTCTGCGTCCTTTCTTTGGCGTTGTTTTTTTCTTCCTGCGGGAAAAAAGAACAAGCTGACCTGATCATTTATAATGCCACTATTTATACTGTTAATGATCAATTCGAAAAAGTTGAAGCTTTTGCCGTTAAAGATGGAAAAATTCTAAGTTTAGGTTCTTCAAAAGATATTCAGTCAAAATACGAGGCTAAAGAAGAAGTTGATGCCGATGGAAAATCTGTTTACCCAGGTTTTATTGATGCACATGCACATTTTTTTGGATACGGACAAAGCCTGCAAACAGCAGATTTAAGGGATACCAAATCCTGGGACGAGATTTTGGAGAGATTGAAAGCGTTCGCTAAAACCCATCCGGATGGTTGGTTAATTGGCAATGGCTGGGATCAAAATGATTGGGAACATAAAGCTTTCCCCACCAATGAAAAATTAACGGAATTGTTTCCAAACCGGCCAGTATTGTTAAATCGCGTAGATGGACATGCTGCTGTGGTTAATCAAAAAGCCTTCGATGAAGCTGGGATAAAAGGCGAGCAGAAATTAGTGGGTGGTGATATGCTTACCGCAAACGGGAAATTGACGGGAGTTTTAATTGATAATGCGGTTGGCCTTGTAGATAGCAAAATTCCTTCCCCAGATGAAAAACTGGCAACTAAAATTTTAACCGATGCGCAAACAAATTGTTTTGCCGCTGGCTTAACAACGATCGATGATTGTGGCTTACCCTTCCAAGCGGTAGATTTTATCGAAAAAATGCAAAAGAACGGAAAGTTGAAAATGCGTTTATATGTCATGTTATCCGATGCTGAACAAAATTATGATTACCTGTTTAAACGCGGAGCGATAAAAACCGATCGACTAAATGTTCGCTCATTTAAAGTTTATGCTGATGGCGCTTTGGGATCAAGAGGAGCATGTTTATTGCATCCTTACAACGATATGCCAGCGAAAAGCGGTTTCTTGTTGAGCAATCAGAAGCATTTTGAGGAGGTAGCTGCAAAAATTGCAGCGCATAATTTTCAAATGTGCACCCATGCCATTGGCGATTCTGCCAACCGGTTAATGCTCAACATTTATAATAAAGTGCTCAAAGGCAAAAACGATAAACGCTGGAGAATTGAGCATGCTCAGGTGGTAAACTCAAATGATTTCGCTCTTTTTGGAAAAGCGAATATTATTCCTTCCGTTCAGCCAACACACGCTACTTCGGATATGTATTGGGCTGGAGAAAGATTGGGGCCAGAGCGGGTTAAAGATGCTTATGCCTATAAACAACTCCTTAAACAAAATGGCTGGATACCCCTGGGAACTGATTTTCCGGTGGAAAACATTAATCCATTATTAACGTTTTATGCTGCAACAGTAAGAGAAGATGGAAAGGGTTTTCCGAAAGGCGGTTTTCAAATGGAAAATGCGCTTACACCAGAAGAAGCTTTACGTGGAATGACCATTTGGGCCGCAAAAGCGAATTTTGAAGAAAAGGAAAAAGGCAGTTTAGAAAAAGGTAAGTTTGCCGATTTTGTTATTCTTGATCATGATATTTTAACATCAACCCCACAAAACATATTAAAAACCAAAGTTTTAAAAACCTATTTGAACGGAGAAAAAGTATATGAAGCGAAATAGATTAGTCATTCTGGCCGTAGCGAGTTTCTTTAATGTTTTATGTTTAATGGCTTGTGCCCAAGACCATGCTACAAACGAAAAAAAGCTTTCTGTTGCCAATAACATTACCAGTTCAACCATTTTGCTGAACAATAAAGATGCTGTTATACCCTTAAAATCTCTCGATAAAATAAACATTGCCTCAGTAAGTCTGGGGTTTTCTTACAGCTTAGTTTTTGATAGTTTAGCTAACAAATATGATAAAATTACATCGTTTTCTGCAGATAAATATAAGGATAGCGTAAACTTGAATGATCTGGAAGACGACCTTAAGTATTTCAACGTTGTGCTGATTGCCATTGATGATCAGCAAACCAACAATGCCAAATACATCAATTTTATTAACAGTTTAAGCAAAACAAAAAAGGTGATCATTTCCCTTTTTGGAAATGGAACAGCATTAAAATCGTTTGATTTACTCCAGTCGCCCATTATTTGGACGGGAGAAAATACTGCAGACGCGGCGGCCATTGTTCCGCAATATATTTTTGGTGGCATTGCAGCGGTAAATAAATTAACTAAAGCCTATTCTGCAAAATATACCATAGGCTCTGGCTTTACAACTGACAAAACCCGGTTGAAATATACTGTGCCAGAAGATGCTGGTGTAAACTCTAATAACCTAAAAGAAATTGATGCGATTGCCGAGGAAACCATTAGAGAAAAGGCAGCCCCAGGTTTGGTGGTTTTGGTGGCGAAGGATGGGAAAGTGATTTTTAATAAGGCTTACGGAACACACACTTATGATACTAATCTTCCTGATAAGGTTACCGATATTTTCGATTTGGCTTCGGTAACGAAAGTTACAGCCACCACACCTTCGGTAATGCGTTTGTTCGAGGAGGGGAAGTTGAAATTGGATACTAATATCGGCGCCTATATTCCGAAAGCCCGAACCACACCTATGAACAACATTCAAGTTCGAGAGGTGATGCTGCACCAGGCTGGTTTTATTCCCTATATTCCATTCCACAATTACGTAAAAACAGGCGATTACAGCGTAGATTCTTCTGCTGCTTTCCCAACAAAGGTTGCCGATGGTTATTATATCAAAAAAGACTTTTTTAAGGATTTCATGTGGCCAAAAATGCTCAATTCGCCTATTAAAACCAGAGGGCAATATGTTTACAGCGACATTAGTATGTACGTTATGAAAGATATTGTAGAGCATATTAGTGAGGAACCGTTAAACCAATATACATACGAAAACTTCTACAAACCTTTGGGGATGCAGACGGCCGGATTTTTACCTAGAAATCGTTTCGGTAGAGATCAAATTATCCCTACGGAGCAGGATACCTATTTTAGAAAAACGCTTTTAGTAGGTTATGTTCACGATCAGGGTGCGGCCTTGGCTGGCGGTGTTTCTGGTCATGCGGGCTTATTCTCCAGTGCCAATGATTTGGCCATTATTTACCAAATGTTGCTAAACCGTGGAACTTATGGTGGTACGCAATATTTTAAACCAGAAACGGTTGATATGTTTACATCAAAACAATCAAATGTGAGCCGCCGTGGTTTAGGTTTCGATCGTTGGGACCCGGATAGTACAAAACACTACCCATCCAATCTGGCTTCACCGCAAACTTATGGGCATACCGGGTACACAGGCACTTGTGTTTGGGTAGATCCATCAAGAGGTTTGGTATATGTTTTCCTTTCCAATAGGGTTAATCCAAGCGTGAGCGATAAGCTTGGGAACTTAAGAATCAGAGGACGGATTCAAGATGTAATTAACAAAGCGATTGACGAATCGAAGAAATAGAATAGGGTTAATATTCGTTATTGCTAAGTTTAGAATCACGTCATTGCAAGGTACAAAGCGATTGAAGCTTAATAGATTGCTTCGTACCCCGCACTGACGAATATTTCAATTATTCATCATCCAATAAGGTGATGCAATTATCAGAAAGTTTCTTTATTCGTGTATCAAATGTTTTAAGCGCTTCATTGTTTTTAGATGTTTGATACAGATAAGTGATGATACCTTTAGTCGAATCATCCGGGTCGCAGGCGTAAGATTTTTCTAAATATGCAGCGGTTTTTGTCGATAGTTTTTTATAATCTTCTACCAATTTGCCATAAATGACAACGCTTTTTGAATCAACTGCGGCATTCATCTTTTTAATCATCGCCTGGCAGTCCTTAAAATAATGATTTCCTAAAGCAAGATAAGGCACGTAATATCCAGGCGTTATTTTGATACTTTTTTCATAATATGGAATCGCAAGATTCATTTGATCGGTTTCTTCATAAAGCCTTGCCAGGTGATAGGTTACACTACCCAATTGTTTTTGGTTTAATTCGGATGATCTTTTAATTAATGCTTCTGCTAAATTAATGGCTTTGCTTTTTTCACTTACCTCCAATCTGATTTGCAAAAAGTCCCAGTAGAGGTCTTTAATATCTTGAGTTTGTGAGAAGGCGAACTGCGTAGCGGATAACAGAAATAAAAGTGTCAAGAAGCGTTTTTTCATAGATTAAAATTTTGATGAAGATAAGCATTATGCTACTAGAATTTAAATTCGGCTGGTGTAGACACCAGCCGATAAAACAATCGAAAATGACTTAATGTTCATGCACATCTTTAAATTTGATCATCTCCAATAGTCTTTGCTCCTTTTCATCATCAAATCCGCAGGTGCTTTTAAATTCCTTTGGATTTTCATAGGTGCCAAATAGCATATCCCACCATACAATGTCGCCATAATTATTGCTATGTTTTTCATATTGATGATGAATTCGGTGCATTTCTGGTCGCTGAAAAATGTACCCAATCCATTGTGGTGTTTTCACGTTTGTATGATAAAAAAATTCTCCAAGTGCTGTGCATAAAGTATAGATGGCTCCGGCTTCAGGATTGAGCCCTAATAATGTGTAAACCAAAAGACTTCCAATAATCGAATTTACTGTCATTTCTAAGGGATGTTTGTAGAATGAGGTAATCACTTCTAGGCGTTGCGGACTGTGGTGAATTTGGTGAAAACCCAGCCATAAAAAATCAACAGTATGCCTCCAGCGATGCCACCAATAAAAAATAAATGTGGCAATAAAATAGGCAATAATACCGCCGAGCCAATTGGGAACAAAATGAGAGAGTTGAAAAACGGAGATAGATGAGAGCCATTTTTCCCAGGTAAATCCAGCTAAGACAACTATACTTAACTGAATGAAGTTAACTCCTAAAACCCTGATGGTCCATGTGGAAACGTTTGGCAATTTCCAGCCAGGTTTAATCCTTTCGAGTAAAAAGCAAAAACCAAATACGATAAAAATGATGATTAACATAGATTTAAAATTTATTGCTCAAATCTATGGTGTGTTAGTCTGCTGGCTTTTGACAAAAGTCAAAAAATTATTTTTGCTTTCTAATTCTACTTAAGGTTTCTTGAGAGATCCCCAAATATGAAGCAATGTGTCCTAAAGATACCCTTTGAAAGAGTTGAGGATTTCTTTCCAGTAAATTTTGATACCGTTCTTTTGCGCTCAACATACGCAGTTCGTTTGCTTGTATCTCGTTCCGCATGTGGTAAAATTCGGTTAACTTTCTGCCTGAAAAGTTAAATTCCATAAAGTTTAAGTATAGTTCATCCAGTTTTTCTCTTTTTACAGCAATTAGTTTGCAGTGTTCTAAAGTTTCAATGTATTCAAAACTCGGATTGCCTGTATAAAAGCTGTAGACAGAAATGAGAAGTTGATTTTCGAATAAAAACCAGGTATTTGTTTCTTTACCTTCTTTATCGAGATAGAATATTCTAGCGGCTCCTTTTACAATAAAGTAAATGGTGTTGCTGCGCTCGTCAACACTTAAAAGTTTTGTTTTTTTTGCAACTTCAATAACCTCACTGTTGGCAATGATGGCCGATTTTATTTCATCCTTTAGTGGATAAATATTATCAAAAAGGTTGAAGAGATTTTGATAATCTCTTAGAAATAACTGATTAGCCATAAAAATTTATCAATTATACGGATAATCGCAATTTATAAACGGTGGTTTTCAGTTCATCCGTATCTCTATCTTCACAGAGTAAAAATTCAAGTGTACTTGCCGTTTTCCTGAATAATGAAATCCCTTCAAACTTATGTAAGCCAGGGATCCTGTAGGAAAAGTTGAGTTTCAAACTTTCTGGATTTATACTGCCGATAAAACTGCCCAGGATATCTCCATCGGTATAAGTTGATTTGGTATCTTCGGCCGTAGAGATGAAATAGACATCGTTATTAACAAGTACTGCGTCGGTAAACGAAGATTCTACATGGTTAATGTTAGCGAGCTTCAAACTGGTAAAAGCTATTTTTTCAGCCTTTGCTAAATCTTTTTCAAGGATGCGGAATATTCCGTTTTTGCCATCGTTGCCATTTCCCCTGTTAAAAAGCAACCAGAACCGACCGTTAAAAATTGCTCCTTCGATGTTGAAATTTTCATCGTTAATTTTTGCAATGACCTTCATTTTTTGATAGATACTTGTCAAGTCTTTTGTTAGGATTCGTTGTGATTTAGTGTCAAATTCTACCATCAAATTTCTTTTTGAGGTAGACCCTGATCCTAAAATATAAAACTGATTGGCATTTTGACAAAGCACTTCGAAATCTGGCTTTTGTGGTTTAGGAATGTTTTCTAAGCCTTTTAGTTCACTACCAGGTAAGATTTGAATTTTTCGTAGTTTTTCACTTTTGATATTGAACTCATTCAGGTAACCGCTGTTATCACCAATAATGTAAAGCAAATCCAGCTTAGAAATAATGCCCGAAGCAGAACCAATTCCTTGTATTTCCTTAAAAATTTCTAAATTGATTGAATACATAATTTTAAAGTAACAAAAAAAGCACCGAATTAATCGGTGCTTTTATTCAAATTTGAGCCTGTCGCGGTCCTTCCCTTGGGGGAGGATTTAGGTGAGGCTTTATTTCTTCAGCCCAATTTCTCTAAGTCTTTCATCAAGATATTCGCCAGCTGTCATGTCGCTATAAGCCTTCGGATGTTCGGCATCAATCGTTGAAGGCAGACTTGTCAAATCCATATCACTGCGTGGATGTAAGAAAAATGGAACTGAGAAACGAGAAGTTTTCATCAATTCGCGAGGTGGATTTACCACTCTATGTGTGGTTGATTTTAATTTGTTATTGGTTAAACGTTGCAGCATGTCGCCTACATTTACAACGATATCGGTGTGGTGTGCTTTAATTGGCAACCATTCATTGCTGCGGGTTAAAACCTCCAAGCCGTCTGCGCTGGCTCCAATTAAAAGGGTGATTAAATTGATGTCTTCATGTGCGCCGGCACGAACGGCATCATCAGGAATTAATTCCGGGTTTTCAATAGGAAAGTAGTGAATGCCTCTTAAAATCGAATTTCCGTTATGCACATGTTTGTCAAAATAATCAACTGGCAATTCCAGGTAAGTAGCAATGGCACGTAATAAGTGTGTGCCATTTTCCTGGAGTTTTTTGTAGATATCGCCAGTTACTTTGTTAAATTCTGGAAGCTCTTCTAACACTTCGTTGTCCGGATATTCCTCTTTCACTGGGTCGCCATCGGTAACTTCCTGTCCAATTTGCCAAAACTCTTTCAAATCTGGTGTTTTAGCACCCTTTGCTGTTTCTTTACCGGCACTGGTGTAACCGCGTTGTCCGGCCAATTCTGGCTTCTCGTATTTCCTTTTGGTTTCTACAGGAAGTGAAAATGCAGCTTTAATATTGTCATAAAGCTTATCAATCAATTCCTGACTTAAACCATGATTGGTGATGGTTACAAACCCCGAATCGTTGAAGGCTCTGCCCAACTCATCAGAGAATTTTTTACGTTCTTCTTCAGTTCCGTTGATATAAGAACCTAAATCCAAACAAGGAATATACGGTGTAGACATAAATTTATTTTTAATGTGATACGAATTTAAAAAAGAATTGTTAATAAGTGCGATCGTGGCTAAAATTGTAGCTATAAAAATTTAATTACCAGTAATTTAAGTTATTAACATTAACAGATGAGTTAACAATTTGTTGCGATTGTCATTCAAAATCCATTATTGTGTCCACACAAACTAGTTGCACTTTATTTTCGTAATATTATTAACGAATGCAAATGAAAGCTGCTTCAATAACTAACACACAAAATGAAAAAAATAATTTTAATTTTATTATCAATCCTGGCATTGAACCAAGTTCAGGCGCAGGGGAAAAAAACTGAGAAGGCCACATTTGGAATGGGTTGTTTTTGGTGTACAGAGGCCATATTTCAAAGGCTTAAAGGTGTTACCGCTGTAAAATCTGGATATGAAGGAGGGCGCTTAGCAAACCCAACTTATGAAGAAGTTTGTACAGGTGCAACAGGACACGCAGAGGTTTTAGAGATTACTTATAACCCAATGGTGATTACTTACGATGAGTTGTTGGAAGTTTTTTGGAAAAGCCATGATCCCACTACACTAAACCGCCAGGGTGCAGATTCGGGTACACAGTATCGATCGGTAGTTTTTTATCATAACGCTGAACAAAAAGATTTAGCTTCTAAGTATAAAGCAGAATTGAACAAGAAAAACGCTTTTGGCAAACCTGTGGTCACTGCTATCGAGGCTGCGAAACCTTTTTATGTAGCCGAAAATTATCATCAAAACTATTACCTGAAAAATGGCAGTGAGCCATATTGCAGAGCGGTAATTTTGCCAAAAATGCAAAAACTGGAGAAAATATTTAAAGATAAGTTGAAGAATTAATCATTAGAACGATCGTCATTCCTGACTTCAAGGGAATGACGATTGACTAAAAAAATTGATATAGCCACAGCAGTTGTACTTAGTAGAATGAGTAATGGCTCAAAACATAGTTTCTAAACCGCATTGAAGCGGTATCCCCCGATTCTTTTTTCATCGGGGAATTAGCTCCCGCCTGCCGGTCGGGCAGGAAAAGGCGGACTGCATTACCCGAATAGCACTACAGTACCTTTCTAAAAAATGCTTCTTTTGATTTAAGAATTGTCAATTATCTCATCGGTCAGTTAAACAATGAAGCATTCTTAAAACTTTACGCTGGTAAATATTACATTTGCAGTATGAATACTGGCTTACAGCTTTACAATACCCTTTCGCGTAAAAAAGAACTTTTTCAACCGTTAAACGCTGCTCATGTGGGCATGTATGTTTGCGGACCTACCGTATATAGCGATGTGCATTTGGGCAATTGCCGTACATTTATTTCTTTCGATTTGATTTTCAGATACCTGAAATATTTAGGTTTTAAAGTTCGTTATGTGCGTAATATAACCGATGCAGGACACTTGGAGGGAGATAGGGATGAAGGTGATGATAAGTTTGCAAAACGTGCGAAGCTGGAACAGTTAGAGCCTATGGAAATTGTACAAAAGTACACTCTGGGTTTTCATGATGTGTTACGGATGTTTAATACCTTGCCACCGAGCATCGAACCAACAGCCACTGGCCACATTATCGAACAAATTGAGATGATAAAAGTAATTATTGCCAATGGCTATGGTTATGAGGTGGGCGGAAATGTTTATTTTGATGTAGAAAAATACAGTAAAGAATATAATTATACTATCCTCACCAATCGCAATTTAGAGGATATGTTGAATAATACCCGAGAGTTAGGCGGACAAGATGAGAAACGTGGGCGTTTGGATTTTGCCTTATGGATTAAAGCGAAGCCTGAAACTTTAATGCAGTGGCAATCGCCCTGGGGATTAGGTTTTCCGGGTTGGCATATCGAATGTTCTGCCATGAGCGCAAAATACCTGGGCGATGAATTTGATATTCACGGTGGAGGGATGGATTTAGCCGCTACGCACCACACCAATGAAATTGCACAATCTGAAGCTTGCAGTCACAAACAACCTGCCCGTTATTGGATGCACACCAATATGCTTACCGTAAATGGAACGCGAATGTCTAAATCGGCTGGCAATGGTTTTCTGCCGCTGGAATTATTTACCGGTGCCCATCCGCTTTTGCGAAAAGGTTATAGCCCGATGACGGTTAAGTTTTTCATGCTTCAGGCACATTATCGCAGTACTTTAGATTTTTCTAATGATGCGCTTGATGCTTCTGAAAAAGGTTTCCGCAGGTTGATGGCTGCAGTGAGTTTGCTGGACAAATTAGCCGTTTCTGATCAAAATGATTTCGATATTGTTGCCCTTAAAGAGAAGTGCATTGCCGCAATGAATGATGATTTTAATAGTCCGATTTTAATTGCAGAGCTGTTTGAGGCGGTAAGAATTATTAATACAGTTTACGATGGAAAGGCGAAGATTTCAGCTGAATCTCTTGAGCAGCTGAAAGCATTAGTGAACGATTTTGTTTTCGATATTTTAGGTTTGAAAGACGAAGATGCTGGCAGCAACGATTTAAATGGTGTTTTGGAAATGGTGATCGATCTTCGTACTGAAGCGAAAGCCAATAAAGATTATGCTACCTCAGATAAAATTAGAATTAGATTACAGGAGTTGGGGATTCAACTAAAGGATAGCAAAGAAGGAACGACCTGGAGTAAGGTTTAGGTTTAGTGAGGATCCTGTGGTTTAATAATTAGAAGCATCAATGAGATTGCCACGTCCAGATGAAAAATCCGGACTCGCAATGACGAACTTATTGATGGACTTGATTTTTTTGATACCCCGCTCTTCCGTCCTTGCGAGAATATTCTCCAATTTTTCATCGGTAATATTCGTGGCAATCTCCTTCATAATTTAACATTAACAATGAATAAAAAACTTTTATTTTGGCCTCTAATTGCTTTACTGAGCTTTCAGGCCTGTAAAAATAAATCAGATAAGGCTAGCGATACCGAGACAAATGCAGCTATAACTTTAGTTTCGCCAGAATTTAATGCAGATAGTGCTTATGCTTATGTGAAAGCACAGGTTGATTTTGGACCAAGAATTCCTGGTACTTTGGCGCACCAAAAATGTGCAGAATATTTGGTTAATAAATTGAAGTCATTTGGTGCTGAGGTCAAAATTCAAGGAGAGAAAACGCAAACTTACGATGGCAAGACCTTCCAACTGAAAAACATTTTGGCCAGTTTTAATCCTGAAAATAAAACAAGGGTTTTAATTACGGCCCATTGGGATGCCCGTCCGTTTTCTGATCAGGATTCGAATCCTGCAAACCACAATAAGCCTTTCGATGCGGCAAATGATGGGGGCAGTGGTGTTGGTGTGATCCTTGAAATTGCAAGGCAAATTCAGAAAAAATCGCCAAACGTAGGTATTGATTTTGTATTGTGGGATTTGGAAGACTATGGTAAAGCAAATGATGAAACGCCCGACGAGGTAACCTGGTGTTTAGGCTCACAATTTTGGGCAAAAAATGCGATTGCTGCAGGCTATAAAGCTGGTTACGGGATTAATCTCGACATGGTTGGTGGTGGGAATGCCCAGTTTACGCAAGATGAAATTTCGAGGCAGGCAGCGCCTGACGTAGTGAACAGGGTTTGGGATATTGGTAACGAAATTGGTTATTCATCGTACTTTGCCCGCATTCCGAGCGGGAAAATTGTTGATGATCATTTCTGGATGAACAAAGCTGGAGTGCCATCCATTGATATTATTCACTATAACGATAACAGTGGTTTCTATATCAATTGGCATACCCAACTGGATAACCTCGCAAATATTGACAAAAATACCCTTAAAGCAACCGGGCAGACTGTTCTGGAAACGATTTATCGTGAAAAATAAAATGTGTAATTGTTAATTACTTTTGAAAAGACGGTATCTAAAAAATTCTATATTCGCCAAACATATATCTAAAATTTATAATGAAACAATTATTTTCAACTGCAATATTATCACTTTTGGCAATTGGTGCATGGGCACAAAAAAATGATGGAACCACGAAGTCATTGGTAAGTGCAGAAAAAGATTTCGCAAAATCTATTGCAAAAAATGGAGATAAAGATGCTTATCTGGAGTATTCACTAGCAAGTGCGTTGGTTTTCAGGCCGAATCCGGTAAATGTTAGAACGTTTTACAATGCAAAGAAAACAGATGAAAATACCGTTACCTGGGAACCAAATTTAGCAAAGGTTTCCCGTAGTGGCGATTTAGGTTTCACTACCGGCCCTTACGCGGTGAGTGGTTCGGAGAAAAAATATGGTCAGTATCTATCCATTTGGAAATCGGAGAATGGCAAGTGGAAATTAGCCATTGATTTAGGCACATCGAGCAATAAACCTTTAGATAAATCTGCTCCGAAATTTATTGAACCAAAAGACCATGTTGCCCCAAAATTCTTGAATGAGAAACAATTAAAGGCTGGAAAGGATATCATTTCTACAACTGAAAAAACTTTGAACACGCTTTTGAAAACACATGGTATTGCCGCTTTTGGTGGCTTTTTAACAGAAGATGCCCGTCTGTTATTTCCAGGTAACGAAGCCATTAACGGAAAAGGCAAAATCATTTCTTTTTATAACGGAATGATTAGTAAAATTAACTTAAAAACAACTGGTGTTGATAAGGCAATTGGAAGTGATTTGGCTTATACTTATGGCGTGGCCACAATAGATTATAAAGCCGATTTACGCGAAAGTTTTAACTACGTTTTTGTTTATGAAAAAGCTGCAGATGCCAGTTGGAACTTAATTGTTCAGGCTTTTGTACCTGCAGAAAGATAAATTTACAACGTGAATTACAAGGGCTCTCCTAAAAAGATAGCCCTTTTTTTATGTGCTATAGAGCTGTTCTTTGCACTTTCGTTTCCTTTTAGCCCCGATTGACGCGGGCACGAATCGCGGTTTTCTAGGGAGAGTAAAGCGAAAAGCGGGAACAACATTAAAAATAGTACTGTTTATGCGCTCCAGAAAATATAATAACAAATCATTTTACGTTTTAAGTTCATGAATAAAAGATTACAGATCATACTTCTGCTCTCGCTTACATTTTTACAGGTTTCGGCTCAAAAGCAAAAATTTGATTTACAGGGTAAAGCTGGGGCACGTGGAATAATGCCCGAAAATACAGTTGAAGGTATGCTTAAAGCCCTCGATTTAGGGGTAACGACCATCGAGATGGATGCCGTTATTTCGAAAGATAAAAAAGTTGTGCTATCTCAAGAGCCCTATTTTAACAATGAAATTTCTTTAATGCCGAATGGTAAACCGATTTCTTTGAAAGACCAAAAGAAATACAACATTTACAAAATGGATTACGAGGAGGTGAAGACGTTTGATGTTGGAAGTAAAGTTCATGCTCGTTTTCCCGGTCAGGTGAAGTTTAAAGCCTATAAGCCTTTGCTTCGTGAGACGATTGACGCGGTAGAAACTTATGTGAAAGAAAAAAGGTTAAAAAAGCCTGTTTATAGTATTGAAACGAAAACAATTAAAAATGGAGATAACGATTTTCATCCTGAGCCTGCTGAGTTTGTAGAATTGATTATGGAAGTGGTCAACGCAAAAAAGATTTCGAAACGGGTAATTATTCAATCTTTTGATATGCGAACGCTCCAGTATTTGCATGAGAAATATCCTAAAATACAAACTTCGCTTTTGATTGATGAAAAAGAACCCTTCGAAGATTATATTGAAAAATTAGGTTTCAAGCCTACCATTTACAGTCCATATTCGGTTTTAGTAGGTAAAGGATTGGTAGATCGCTGCCATGCCATGGGCATCAAAATTATTCCGTGGACGGTGAATAGTTTAAAGGAAATTAAATATTTTATGAGTCTGGGCGTTGATGGTGTAATTACCGATTTCCCGAACTTAATGGGGCAGCTGAAATAAATTTGAACTACAAAAAAAGCGTCTCGATTTTAACCTCGGGACGCTTTTTTCTATCGCTATCTGAACTAGTCGGTATAAACTTTTAATTTTTGACCTTCACCTTAATCCTAGTGATGTGATGATTCAGCCTCTTCTGCTTTTGAATGCGGTTTCTCTGTTTCATGGTGACCAGATCCTTCTGGTGCGTCAACGAAAATTGGTCTGGTAAAGGCTACAAGAAGGATTAAAACAATAATCCAAGCTGTTAATGGCAATGCCCAAATGCCTTTTGTTTGATGAACTGGTGCGTGTGAATCGTGAGCTGACATGTTAAATATTTTTGATTTGAAAAATTTTGCTTTTTAATTGGCATAAAGATAAGAACAATTATCCTAAATTATAAAGTAACCATCTGCTGTAGGTTAAATTATTTGATTGCTTTTCCAATCTATCTTTCACATTTAAAATGGCAACAGGCGTATTCGATCATTGATTAAAATGATACAACCTGCTCTTCTATCTTATTTCAGAAAGCCGATTACATAGGTGTTACAAAAGAGGCTTTATGACAAATAAGAAATGTCATCCTGAGCCTGTCGAAGGACTTGCGAAATATGCCTTTTGGGGAGTTTAGAAAAGCTCAACGTGACAAGATTCAAAGATAAATTGATTTATAAGACAACCTCTTCTAAATTGGATTGAACTTCTATAACAGATCTTTTATGATCTTTTCTATTGATAATCCTTCTGCTTCAGCACGGTAATTTCTAACAATACGGTGGCGTAAAATAGGTTCTGCTACCGCTTGAACATCTTCAATGTCTGGAGCATATTTTCCTGAAATAGCCGCATGGCATTTTGCACCTAAAACCAAAAATTGTGATGCTCTTGGCCCGGCACCCCAGCTAATATATTTGTTTACCGCTTCTGTTGCAAACTCACTATTTGGTCGGGTTTTAGAAGCCAGCTTTACCGCATATTCCAAAACATTATCCGTTACTGGAATATCGCGAATCAGCTTTTGGAAAAACAGAATATCATCAGCTTGAATAATTTTCTCGAGCGCTATGGTTTTATTGCTTGTAGTATTTTTAACAATATTCAGCTCATCGGCAAATGCCGGATAATTTAATTGAATATTGAACATGAAACGATCAAGTTGCGCTTCGGGTAGGGGATAAGTCCCTTCTTGTTCAATTGGGTTTTGCGTAGCCAACACAAAGAACGGCTTTGGTAAGGTATGGGTTAAGCCAGCTGCTGTAACCGATTTTTCCTGCATGGCCTCTAGTAAAGCGGCCTGCGTTTTTGGCGGAGTACGGTTAATCTCATCAGCTAAAATAATATTCGAAAAAACAGGACCTTTAATAAATTTAAAGTGCCTGTCTTCTCCTAATATCTCTGCGCCAATGATATCGCTTGGCATTAAGTCGGGGGTAAATTGAATTCTATTAAAATCCAGATCTAAAACCGAGGCAACAGTTTGAACGAGTAAAGTTTTAGCCAATCCGGGTACGCCAACCAACAAACAATGTCCGTTACTAAAAATGGCGATTAAAACTGATTTAATGACATCATCTTGTCCAACAACAACCTTACTAATATCGGTTTTAATTTTGTTGAAAGTGTGATGAAGTGCGTCAACGGCTTCTACTTCGTTTTTGTACTGCATTCGTGTTATTTTGCGGCTGTAGTGGTCTTAGTCCAAATTTTTAGTTCATCGCAGGTATTAAACTCGTCGTCGATTTTAATGTAAGTACTTTCACGACGTTTTTCAAACCATTCGCTTAAAGTACGATTTATTTTATCACTTTGAGCGGCGTCTCTAATTTTTGGAAAATCTTGTGCCATGTTCGCTTTGTGAGGCGGAATTTTAGATTTTAAATAAAGTAAGCGATAGCCTTGTTTGCCATCAGCTGCAGTATATAAATCAGGCTTAGAAATGCCGCCAATTTTCATGGTATCGATTACCAAAAATACGGATGGATCTAATTTATCGATAGGGATAAAAGTAGTTCTGGCTTGAACATTTTCTGCGTTCAGCATCATACCGCCATTATACTTCGATTCTTTATTGTCTGAATATAAGTTTGCCGCAGCTGCGAAAGATAGTTTGTTAGCGATGATTTTGTTGTAAACACTATCGGCATGAAGTTTTAAACGGGTTAAACTTTCTGGTGTTGTTGCGGGTCTTACCAGGATGTGACGGGCGTGAACCTGCTCTCCGCGACGCTCAATTACCTGAAGGATGTGGAAACCAAATTCAGTTTCAAATACCGGAGAAATTTCTCCTGCTTTAAGTTTAAAAGCCCAGGCTGTAAATTCCTTTGCCATCATACTTCTATCAAAGAAACCTAAATCTCCACCATCTGCAGATGATCCCGGATCTTCAGAATATGTTTTAGCCAGAACTCCAAAATCATCGCCACCTTTAATTCTTAAACGTAACGCTTCAATTTTATCCCTAAATCTTTGCTTTTCAGCTCTTGATAATTTTGGATCCAGAATGATCTCTCCAACTTCAACCTCTGTGTTAAATTCTGGAATGCTATCACCCAACGATTTGAAGTATTTTTCAACTTCCATTGGTGTAACATTAATATTTTCGGTGATTTTACCTTGCATTTTCTGAGCGATTAAACCATCTTTAATCGTTGGTCTCATCTCATCCTTATATTGCAATACCGACTTATTTAAGAATTGCTCTAAACGCTCCTGTCCACCGGCACGTTGCATCATCGAACGCATCCGCTTATCAACCTCATCGTCTACCTGGCCATCTTCTACCATAACCGAATCGATTTCTGCCTGTTGTTTCAGCAGTTTTTGGGTCAAGGTGTTTTGTAAAATTTTACACTTTATGCTCTCATTTGGAGGGTTTCCCTGGTATAGGTACTGCGTATACTCCTGATTCAAATCTGATAGTAAAATAATATTATTACCTACCACAGCAGCAACTTTATCGATGTTATGTTTCCCTGGTTGGGCATAACTGTTTAACAATGCGCAAATTAATGCTGTTGCTACTAAAAAAAACTTCTTCATTCTTTGTGTTATATTTTGCAAATTTAATACTAATCTTTTACCAAAATAGAGTTACTGTTTTGCGAGTTTTCTTAACTCTTGCTCATTAATCTTGATCTGGTGTTTTTGTCTGAGCCCTTTCAGCCAGTTTTCCTCCAGGCTTTGCTGATAGTCGGCAATTACCTGGCCTCTCACATCACTCAATGGCTTATTGTAATTCTGTTGGTTTTTATTATAAAATTCCTGTAATGCTTGCTCATCGTCTTGCGCTTTGTTCCAAATCTTTTTTTCGGAGATGTTGAACATCAAAACGCCTTCTTTATATTCATTGAGCAAAAAATCCTGATCCTTATGTCTTGCATCAGCCTTTTTATGTGCTACCAGTGCAGTTTCGTAAGTTTTAATCTCTTCCTGATAAATGGAATTCTTATCTAAACCCATTTCTCTGGCATCCAAAACTTTCAATTTAAAATTTATATACAAGTTCAAATAGTTTTCCAAACTGGCATAATCCGTACTAGAAATACCATTATGACTCTTTTTATAAGCCCATAAAAATTCTTTGCTACTTATTGATTTACCATTGATTGCAGCCACGTTTTGTGCAAACGAATAACCGAAAATAATACTAAAAATAAATAAGCAACAAGCCTTTTTTAAGCAGAGCACTCTATAAATTTTAAGGGATAAAAGTAACAATTAGCGGCGCTATTATAAGATATTTAACTAATTTTAACAGAAATTATTATCCTACAAAAATACGAATGGAAAACCAGCTTACCAACAATGCGAATGCTTTACGCTTATTTTTTACTGAAGATATTTTTTTAGTGAAGGATGAGTCTGTTCAAATCGCACTTGTTGATAACGAAAAGCCTGTTAGTAACCCGATTGTATCTGAGACTGATTTAATTGAAGAAAAAGTTTTACAACCTAAAAGTGAGGCAATTTCAGTAGAAACGAGTGAAGAATCTGCTAAGAGCTACACCCCTCAAGTAGAAATTCCTCGTGTTTTGGCTGAACCAAAATTGCCAAAAACCTTTAAATTTTTGGGCGGAAATAAAAAGTCGGTTTTGATTTTAGTGAATGATAAACTGAATGATGTAAGCACTCCCGAGGGAAGGGAATTGCTGCGCAAGATTGTTAAGGCAGTCGATTTGAGTACGCCCGACTTTGCGGTAGTGAATTATGCACAGTATATGGGAACCGACTATGTTGATTTCCATGAGTTTTTTAAGCCGGCAATTATGCTTTCGTTTGGGGTAGAAATTTCTGATCTGAAACTGAATCTGGTTTGGCAGAATGAAATTATTCAGCATGAAAGTACAAAAATCATCTTCGCACCCAACCTTCATCAATTGGATAGCGATTTAACCGCTAAGAAATTACTTTGGGGAAATTTGCAAAAAATTAAGTTATAGATTTTAAATATCAGAATCTGTTTATCCCATTACCTATTTACTATTTTCCATCTAACAGCATGAAGAAGCTTGTTTTTGCCACCAATAATCAACATAAAACAGAAGAAATCCGCTTGGCATTGGCTGGAGAATATGAGGTTTTAAATCTGAATGATATTGGCTGTAATGTAGATATACCCGAAACTGCTAACACATTTGAAGGGAATGCCAGTTTAAAGAGTAAATATGTTGTAGAGAATTTTAATTTAGATTGCTTTGCTGATGACAGTGGTTTAGAGGTAGAAGCCTTAAATAATGAGCCTGGCGTTTTTTCTGCCAGATACGGTGGGAGTAGAGATAGCTTGGAAAATATGCAACTAGTTTTGAAAAAACTGGAAGGACAACACAATCGTAAAGCAAGGTTTAAAACCGTTATTTCTTTAATGCTGAATGGAGTTAATCATATTTTCGAAGGAACGATTGAAGGTACGATAACTCAACACTTAACTGGATCAAAAGGATTTGGTTACGACCCAATCTTTCAACCTGATGGTTATTCCATTACTTTTGCTGAAATGGATATGGCTGAAAAAAACAAGATTAGCCATAGAGCTATTGCTTTAAAAAAAATGATTAAGTTTTTGAAAGCCGGCTAAACGTCATTGCGAGTCCCGATTTTTCATCGGGCGTGGCAATCTTATTGAGGTAAATAACAACAAAAAAAGAGAACTACAATGACGATTGGAAGGTTACGCTATGTTAGAGATTGCCACAAACATTACCGATGAAGAATCGGAGAATGTTTTCGCAAGGACGTTCCAAGTGCTTGTGAAACGCCGTTGCAATAATTTACAACTTCTTTATCGCTTTCTTTAATGTATCTACTTTAGGCAAAATAGGTTTAATACCGAAATTAACTGTATCTAAAGGGTTAGCCAAAGGCACATTTTTGTTCAAATTAAAGTTTACTTTTCCATTGGGTAGTGTTACCTTTTTAGCAGGAATCTTGTTAACATTTTTTTGAGCTGGAACGGTACCCTTGCTTGCCAAATTAGTTTTAGCGGGAGGTGTTTTACTTTTTGATTTCGTTTTGCCCGATGAGCCAACGGCATCTTTCTTAGCTTTTGGTCTTTCTTTAGGTTTCCATGAAAAGCCTTTTAACACGTTATCTTTAGCAACCTTATTTTCTGGGTTTAGCGCACCTTCTACACCTTTAATATAAACAATGTCTTCAATATCATTTTCATTATCCTGGAAAATAAATTTAATCCTACTGCTCAAAGTTTGATTCATTTCTTTGTAAACCTTTGTACTATCATCCTGCGTGTAGTAAATACTTTCAGCATTACCATCAACGTACATGGTTTTGAGCTTGCCATTTCTAAAAAAGCCAGTCATTAATCTGCCTTTTATTTGGTTAAAACGCAAAGAATCTTTTGGTGTATTCACTAAGAAAGCATTCTTAATGGCTTGCAGGTTGTTTAACTTCTTGTTTTTAAACTGAACATAAATCGTATCTGCAATTTGCTGTGATCCTTCTGACCAAATAATCGGATTTAGAAAACAACGAAGGGTAGAGTCGGCGCTGGTGTAAAATAAACTATCGGTTTTAGCCTGAATATTTGTTTTGAAAATTTTCACGCCGTGATAAGCCTTAATTATCCTGGCCTGAACGGTATCTGCCGGATTGAATTTTGCGGTATCGTTTTTTAGGGCACCTTTTAAACCGGCTAAGGTTTTATTTAAGCCATCTTTGGTTACTACTTTCAAGGCAGGCTTCAATAAACTATCCACTTTTAATGGATTAATATTTTTTATCTCGCCAGCCTTTGCAGTAAGTTTTTTGGTTAAGCTATCCTGCTTTAATTTCGGCTGATTTTTAACAATAGAATCTGCTTTCGCCTTAAGCAGATTTATTGTACTATCCCCCTTTATTTTAGGTGGAATTTTACTTAAAGAATCTATATTTAAACTGTCTGTAGATTTACTAACGGATAAACTCTTTTCATCATTTGGACTAGCCTCATTCTTCGATTTGTTTTTGGCTTTTTTATCGTTTTTAACCTTTTCTCCAACTACTTTATCAGCGCCTCTTGTTGGTGTTTGCTGATTTGGGTTTTCTTTCTTTTCTTTAGTTCCGCCATCTTCTTCATCGTCTTCTCCAACTTCGTTATCTGCTTTGATAGAAATTTTTGGAATCAACTTTAAGGTTTTTTGTAATACCATTTGGGTTTCCAGGGTATCCGCACCCATCCATAAACTATCCGGGCGTTTTTTTCCTTTCACCAAAACCGAATCTTCAGTACCAATACCTAAATAAGCATTTCGGGTTACGAGTGTCCGTTGATCGGCTTTGTAGTAATAACCTAAATCGCCAAACATTTTCATTTTGTCCTTCGTATCTGAAAAAACAATGTTTTTAACCGCTTTGCCATAACCTATTTTTCCAAAATAATAAAGACTATCCCCCTTT
This sequence comes from Pedobacter sp. AC163, assembly GCF_979258665.1. Classification (NCBI taxonomy): domain Bacteria; kingdom Pseudomonadati; phylum Bacteroidota; class Sphingobacteriia; order Sphingobacteriales; family Sphingobacteriaceae; genus Pedobacter; species Pedobacter sp. AC163. The sequence continues at coordinate 3,851,199 of NZ_OZ409872.1, forward strand.
AAAGATCTTGTACCTTGCGTATATAAATTTTTCTTCCCAAAATAGGCATCTTCTGTCGCCGTATTATAGGCGCCATTTTCTGTGTAAAGGTTATCGTCTTTTCCTTTAATGTTGGTAGGACCGTAAAAATATGTCCATTTGGTTTGGGTATTGTAACGCAATGTATCCGATTTGATGGTTACTTGAGGCGTAACTACAACTACATTGTAGCGAAAGTAAGCATCGCTAGAGGTGCTAAAATAGTAACCATTCTTACTGGTAAGCGTTACATCTTGATTTACTATTTTTCCTCCACTGGTGTAGGTCCCGATTTTGCTCAAGGTATTATAATCCAAAACATTTGTTGTTAAAACCGATGTCGGATCGACCATTCTCACATTTCCGGTTAAGTGTGCCTGCTTTTTATTTCCATCATATTCCAATTGATCAGAGTAGATATCAGTTGTTAATTGATTAATGTGAACATTTTTAAAGGCCTCGAAATAGTTTCGCTCACTGTAAAATACAGCACTATCGCAGGTTAGTGTTGCGTTATCTTGCTGGAAAACGGGAAAGCGTAAGTAGCTGATCTTATTTTTTGTATCGCCACTTATTTTCGCAAACGAAACAATTTTGATCTTTGTTGCCTTTTGTTGGCTAAAAAGATATACCGGAAAGAATATTAAAAATAAAAAGACAAATAGTTTTTGCACTTTACAAAGTTAGTTTTTTGTTCCGAACGTTCGGAATACCAGTTAAAATTAAATATTTTTGGTGGATGTTACCCTTAAAACAATTTCAGGATTTTATTAATCAGCATGAGCTGTTTGCCAGGGATAATAAGATTCTTTTAGCCATAAGCGGCGGGAAAGATTCGGTTTTAATGTTGCATTTGTTTAAGGCAATAGGCGTTAATATAGGTGTGGCGCATTGTAATTTTAACTTAAGAGGTGATGAAGCGCAACGTGATGAAAATTTTGTTAAAATGCTTTCTGCAAGTCTTGATGTTCCTTTTTACCTAACGCATTTTGATACCAAAAAATATGCCGCAGAAAATAAAATTTCTACCCAGATGGCTGCCCGAGATTTGCGTTACCAGTGGTTCGAAGAAATTAGGATAAAATACGGTTACGATTTGGTTGCTTCGGCACACCATCAAAACGATACGGTAGAAACCATGTTAATCAACCTTACTCGTGGTACAGGAATAAGTGGCTTACACGGCATTTTACCAAAGCGACAACATTTAATCAGGCCATTATTGTTTTTAAATCGAAATGAGATTGATGAAATAATCGACAAAAATCATTTAGATTTCGTTGAAGACAGTTCGAATCAAAGTACACACTATACCAGAAATAAAATTAGGTTAGGCGTAGTTCCAAAACTTAAAGAGATCAATCCAGATTTGGAAAAAACCTTTATAGAAAATGCCGTTCGATTTGCCGAAGTAGAGACATTTCTAAATACAGAGGTGGAAAAATTAGCTGCAAAAATTCTTCAAAAGAAAGCTGACGGCATTTACATCGCGATAGATGAAATAGTAAAGCTTAATCCGCAGCGGCTGCTATTATTTGAATTGCTAAAACCTTATGGATTTACAGAATCGGTTGTTCAGGAAATTTTAAGTCATTTAAATTCATTGAGTGGTACGCATTTTTTCAGCTCAACTCATCAGGCTATTATCAATAGAGATTATCTGGTAATCGCCGAAAAGAATGTCGACTCAGTCTTCAATCAGTTCATTCACCCATCAACACAAAATATCCTATTTGGGAAGGATGAAATAACACTTTCGTTTTCTTCTGAAATCAAATTCGAAGTTGATCATTACAAAGCCTTCATAAATGCGGATAAATTAATTTTTCCGCTGATAGTAAGAAATTGGCAGAATGGCGATAAGTTTATCCCCCTGGGTATGCGACAGCCCAAAAAGGTGAGCGATTATTTTATTGATGAAAAGGTGCCAATTCATTTAAAAGCCACCACACCGATTTTAGTAAACGGGAATGGCGATATCGTTTGGATTGTGGGTATGCGTCAGGATAATCGATACAAATTAACCGCAGCAACAAAAAAAGTTGCTATATTCGAACTCAAAAAAAAATAAGTGGAAAGCAAATACGCCTACATCGAAAAACAATACATCGGTCGTGATTATGTTCGCATTTTCATCAGGTTAATAATGGCCGCTTTCTGTTTTGCAGCTTATGTTTACGAACGCGATCGCGATAACACCCAAGACTTATTTCTGGTGGTTGGCTTCGGCATTATCGGTGTTTCCATGTTACTGCTTTTCTTAATCCAGTATAAAATTGTAGTTGATAATGGCAGTATGATCTTAGATGGCCTTTGGACTACAAAACGCGTTAAAATTGATTTAAATAGCATTGTTGATGTTCGTAAGGCAACTTACAGCCGTTATTTTTTTAATAACCCGGTTTATAATCTTCATACTAAAGGCACCATTCGTTTTTATTCTTCAGGTAAAGATGCCGTTGTTTTAACGGATCGGGATGGCCTGGAATATTTCATCGGCACACAAAGACCAAACGAACTTTTCCTTGTGATTAAAGAGGAAATGAGAAACCTGAAATAATTTCCGGGTAAAAATTTTCTCAAAAATCAGCATCTAAAATTTCTCTATAATTCATTTAATGCCACAGCTATAGGTTGAAGGTGTTTTTTTGCATTGGGCATTTTAATTGAAATATGCAATCGATAAATGATTGTTATGAAGAAATTAATATTTGCTGGTTTGCTAGGATTTGCATCTATTCCGGCTATGGCGCAAACGTATAACGCGAAAGTTTCGAAAGATTCATTAGGGGTTTTAAATACCAGAGTTGAGGTATTGAAAATGAGTATGAAGGTTTTAGAGCTTAAAATTAAAGAAGCGGAAGAAGAGGCTGATGTAGAAAAATTGCGATTGAAGCTTCTGGAAGCAAATGGAAATGCCAAAGCTTCTTCTGAAAAGCATGGTGAAAATATCAACAAATCTGGAACGATGGTTGATCAAAAAGCTGCAGAAAAATTGACGAAAAAAGCCAAAGGAGATGCTGATGATGCACAAAAGGCTTTGGAGCGATACAATAAACAAATTGCGAAAGTAGAAGACATTCGTACTCAAATACAAGGCGAGGAACGCAAACTAGGGTATAAAAAACCGCAGATTATTTTTGATTACAAATAGTGTTAGCCGCAGATTCGCAGATTTTTTAGGATTAATTATTATGAGCACCTATTACAATGGAGATGATTATCCTTTTCAAGAAGAATGTCATTTAATAATAGGGATTACTATGGAAATTCATCGGATCCTTGGAAAAGGGTTTTCTGAAAGAGTATATAAACATGCATTTGAATATGAGCTATTATCTAAATGTATTTTCTGATGAAAGGGGAAAAAATTTTTGGTTAATTACAAGGAGGTCATCCTTAAGCATAAATTTTATGCTGATTTTGTGATTGATGATAAAATAATTCTTGAGGTGAAATCCAGCAGTATAATAGTTGACGAGCATTATGCTCAAGTTTTAAATTATTTAATGATCTCGAATTTGCAGATAGGCTTACTTGTTAATTTTACTGACAAATCTCTTCAACACAAAAGAATAATCAATAGTAAATAGAAATTAAGTCTTTCTCGGTCCTATAGAATACCTTAAGTGCTAGTCTCAGCTTCTTGATTTTGGAGTTACACTTAGTTAAAAAGCAAATCTGCGAATCTGCGTCCCACCTTAACAAGCTCGCCTTATCACTTATTTCTCTAGAGCTCCAAAACTTATCTCCATAACTCAGTTTTTATTGCAATATCCCGACATGCATTTCAGCTAAAAATGGGCTACATTTGTGTTGTTAACAACACATTTACAGATGAAGATAGGAATTGTTTGCTACCCCACTTTTGGTGGTAGTGGAGTAGTTGCAACGGAGCTTGGAAAAGCACTCGCCAACGAGGGTCACCAGGTTCACTTTATTACCTATAGTCAGCCTGCCAGGCTTGACTTTTTTTCTGCAAACCTTTTTTATCATGAGGTTTCTGTAAGGGATTATCCACTCTTCGACTATGCACCCTATGAATCGGCTTTGGCGAGCAAGCTGGTAGATGTGGTTCGTTTTGAGCAGTTGGATGTTTTGCATGTGCATTATGCCATTCCACACGCGTCTGCAGCTTTCATGGCTAAGCAGATTTTAGCCAGTTATGGCATTCATATTCCGGTTGTGACCACTTTGCATGGTACTGATATCACTTTGGTAGGTAAAGATCCAACCTATAAGCCTGTAGTAACCTTTTCAATCAATCAAAGCGATGGTGTAACAACCGTTTCTCAAGATTTAAAAGAGGATACTTATAATCATTTTGAAATCACTAAAGAAATTAAGGTGATTCCGAATTTTATCGACTTCAGTCGTTTTAGCCTGCAGGCAAAAGATCACTTTAAAAAGGCGATTGCGCCCAATAATGAACGTATTTTAATTCATACTTCAAATTTCCGGAAAGTGAAGCGCACTTCAGATGTGATTCGGATTTTCGAAAAAGTACAGGCTGTTATTCCATCAAAACTCTTAATGGTTGGCGACGGTCCGGAAAGGTCTTACGATGAACAGCTTTGCCGATCTTTAGGGATTGACGATCATGTGCGTTTCTTGGGTAAACAAGATGCAGTTGAGGAAATTTTATCGGTTTCTGATTTGTTTTTGATGCCTTCAGAATCAGAAAGTTTCGGTTTGGCTGCCCTGGAAGCAATGGCTTGCAAAGTGCCTGCAATTACTTCAAATGCTGGTGGGTTGCCTGAATTAAATATTGATGATTATTGTGGTTACATGTGCGATGTTGGTGATGTTGAAGACATGGCTAATAAAGCGATAACCATTTTAAGTAATGATGAAACGCTGAAATATTTTAAGGAAAATGCATTTACAAGAGCGCAGGATTTTGATTTGAAAAAAATCCTACCTTATTATGTTGATTATTATAAAGAGGTGATTGAAAATTCGCTGCAGGCGAAATACTAAAATTTGGTTTTTTATTGCCTAAACGCTTATATTTAAAGGTTTGGGCATATTATTTATAGAAAAAAATATTCGGTTCCGCGAAGTTGAACGCAATCAAACGTTTGACTTAAGTCTGAAAAAAATCCTTTAAAAATGGCAGAAACTTGCTCTTTTTAAGAGAACTTAAATTTTAAGTGAATTATTTTTGAATAAATATGTGCCTATTATTCGGTTGATTCCGATTAGAAATGAAACTTTTAATAAACGTATGAGAGCAAAAATTTTTATGCTTGCACTGCTACTGGGCATTGCGGTAGCAGTACATGCCCAATCTAAAAAGGCAGCTGTAAAACACACCTTCGCTATTGCAGATGGAAATTTCCTTTTAGATGGAAAGCCGATCCAAATTCATAGTGGCGAAATGCACTATTCGAGAATCCCGAAACCTTATTGGCGCCACCGCTTGAAAATGATGAAAGCAATGGGTTTGAATGCAGTAGCAACCTATGTTTTCTGGAATTATCATGAGATTGCACCTGGCGTTTGGGATTTCAAATCGGGAAACAAAGACATAGCCGAATACATCAAAATTGCTGAAGAAGAGGGGCTGTTCGTAATCCTTCGCCCCGGGCCATATGTTTGCGCCGAATGGGAGTTTGGCGGCTATCCATGGTTTCTAACCAAAGTTCCTGGAATGGTAATTCGAGGGAATAATCCACAATATTTAGCAGCAACGAAAGCATATTTTACAGCCTTATATGGTCAGGTTAAACCGCTTTTGGTTAGCAACGGTGGGCCAATTGTAATGGTTCAGGGAGAAAATGAATTTGGATCCTACGTAGCGCAACGGAAAGATATTAGTCTCGAAGATCATAAAAAATATAGCGCTGCCGTGTTTCAGCAACTGAAAGACATTGGTTTTGATATACCTTTCTTTACTTCTGATGGCAGCTGGCTTTTTGAAGGCGGCGCATTACCTGGCGCATTACCAACTGCAAATGGTGAAGATGATGTCACTAAGCTGAAAGAAATTGTTAATCAATATAATGGAGGCAAAGGCCCTTACATGGTTGCCGAATTTTATCCGGGTTGGCTAGACCATTGGGCAGAACCTTTTCCAAAGGTTTCTTATAAAAGTACAGCCAAACAGACCCAGAAATATTTGGACGCTGGTGTTTCTTTTAATTATTATATGGTTCACGGAGGTACAAATTTTGGTTTTACCTCAGGAGCCAATTATGATAACAAGCATGATATTCAACCCGATTTAACCAGTTACGATTATGATGCACCTATTAGCGAAGCCGGCTGGGCAACCAAAAAGTACGACACCTTACGCTCGATGCTTAAGACCGCTACAACTCCTGCGGTACCAGCAAAAAATCCTGTTATTTCAATTTCGACTATTGCATTAACTAAGGCAGTAGATTTAGAGGATATTAGAAACAAAGTTGTTCCAGTTAATGACGATAAGCCGTTGACGTTTGAAGAACTTAACCAAGGACATGGTTACGTTTGGTACAGTAAAAAATTCAATCAGCCTATAAGTGGCAAATTGGAATTAGCTGGCCTTCGCGATTATGCCATTGTTTATGTGAATGGGACGAAAGTGGCAGAATTGAATAGTTATTATAAAAAATACGACTGCGAAATTGACATTCCATTTAATGCGACGTTGGATATTATTGTGGAGAATATGGGACGCATCAACTACGGTGCTAAGATCGTGAACAGCTTTAAGGGAATTGTTTCGCCCGTAATCATCAATGGCCAAACCATCACCGGAAACTGGGATATGTATAAATTGCCTATGGATGTGGTACCAAATATCACATCGGCTAAAAACACGGCTACTGCGGGCAAACCAGCAATTTACCAAGGGAATTTTACGCTAGCTAAAGCGGGAGATACATTTTTAGATATGCGCTCTTTTGGCAAAGGCATCGTGTTTATTAATGGAATAAACATTGGCCGTTATTGGAGCGTTGGCCCACAACAAACTTTATATGTACCTGGTTGTTGGTTAAAAATTGGAAAAAATGAGATTGTTATTTTTGAGCAAAAAAATGATGTGATGCAGAAGTCAGTTAAATCTTTAACGACACCCATTTTGGAAGAACTGAAGCCTGAGAATGGTTTAACAAAATAATTTTAATCTCCTGTTTGTCTAGCGAAGTCACCCGCTGGTTTTTAGGTGACTTCGCAGATGTTAGATGTCGATTTAAGAAGTTTTGCTGCCTGTATTTCCTTTCCGAATGACCGTAGGTAATTAAATTAAACTTTCTCAAAATCAAACGATTATAAATTGTATCTTTGCGCCTTCGAAATCATCGATCACACAAAATGAAAACTGATTTCTTGAAAAAATAAAAATAGGTTAGCATAAATGAAAAAAATAGTTGATTACAGAAAGCTTTTGAACGTAGATAAAGAGGCTGAATTAAAGGATCTTAAATCGATATACCGTACGTTAATGAAAGATTGTCACCCAGACAAATTTCAGCAAGAAGAAGAGAAATTAGATGCAGAAGCAAGAAGTAAGGAGATTATCGAAGCTTACCACTTTTTAGTAAGTATTGCGCCAGAAACCCGCGAGCAAAATATAGAAACCTATACCCAAACTACCACTTTATCAAACATTCAGGATTTTGAATACAAGCAACAAGTATTAAACATTCAGTTTTATGATGGTAGTGCATACGAATATTTTGATGTGCCAAAAGCAATCTATGTTAAATTAGTTAACGCAGATTCTCCAGGTCGCTTTGCCCGTAGACATATTTTTAATGAATATCCTTATCGTAATGTTGCAAGGGTAGCAGAACCTGCGTAATTTTTAAATAAAAATATAAATTTAAGACTTGCTTAGCAGGTCTTTTTTTTTTGTATTTTATTTAAGGTTTTGCTGCGATGGTATAGCCGCCTCGTCATGCTGAATTCATTTCAGCACCTTTCCTGTTGGGAATGATGTTTGCGAATTGCTATTTGTCATTTTAGGAAAAGTATCAACAATTAAGCGTAAAATATAAATCGTCCCAATTAGGATTGATTCCATTAATTAAATTAATTTTCCAAGCTCTTTTCCAATTCTTTAATTGCTTTTCCTTTGCGATAGCTTCTTCAATCGAAATAAATTGTTCAAAATAAACAAGCTTATAGCAATTGTATCTTGCGCTGAAGGATTCTGGATATTTTTTCTCTCGATGCTCAAAAATTCTTGAATACAAATCAGAGGTAACGCCGATATACAATACGGTGTGAGTTGAATTTGTGATAATATAAGCACATCCACCTCGTTCCATGACAGATATTTTGATTGAATATAAAGATATTTTTGCCTCTTATTCATTTTATCCCAAACATTTAGACCTTTTCTTATTTAGTTCCTGAAACAAGTTCAGGATGACGATGTTCAAGATTATATTTTAAACCTTTTTCCTTTTTTAATTATTCAGCATTGGTTTAAAGCGATTGTCTTTATTGCGCAAATCTAAGCCGCCCTCGTAAACCGATTTCAAATTTACTAAGTAAAAACTCCAGCCGCCGTGGCAGCCAATCCGAATATTTCGCTTCGATTGATTATCAGTTGGAATATTATTTTGAGTGAGTTCAACTATTACATATTCGTATTCTTCCCGAAGGAGAATATCTACTACGCAATCGCCAGCAAAGGTGAACTGAAAATGATTTTTACCATTTGCTTCGGTTATTCGCCCGTGCTCCACATCATCATACAAATACCAGATCCATTGGTATAAATCACCCTTAAGTACGTTTTGCGATTTGCTCAACTGCAGATGGTTCTCGTCAGAAAATTGCGAACTGCTTAAGAACCATTTTTCAATTTCTCCTGCCTTGGTCCAGGCGTCATAGATATCCTCCAGCTTTGCTTTGATGGCGATCTTCAAGGTAAAGCTGGTCCAGTCGAAATCTTCCATTTTTTTAATTAAAGACAAGACAAACAGGCGCACCTACTTCAATTCGTTTACCACTATCGGTAAGCTTTCCAGTCGTTTTATTCCGGTTAAAAACGACAATGTTATTGGTGTATTGATGGCCAATTAATAAGTACTTGCCGCTTGGATCTATGGTGAAATTTCGTGGTCCTTTACCTAATGTACTCACTGTCTCTATAAATTTGAGTTTACCTGTTGGAAGAATTGAAAATGCGGAAATGCTGTTTGCATCGCCACGGTTGGTTTCATAAAGGAATTTTCCATCTGCAGAGATGTGGATATCAGCCGCATCAACCGATCCTGAGAAATTTTTAGAAGTGATTCCGATGTCCTGTAGTTTAGTTAGGTTTCCGTTCAAATAGCTAAAAGCAGTAATGCTTCCATTAAATTCATGTACCAGGTAGGCAAACTTTCCATTTGGAGAAAAAGTGATATGTCTTGGTCCGGTTCCGGCATTTGTTTTTAATACCTTTTTTTCGGTAAGGGTTTTATCTTTACCTGTCGGATTATAATTGTAAATATAAATCTGGTCTTCTCCCAAGTCGTTAACGACAAGATGTTTTTTGTCAGGCGTAAATTTCACCATGTGAACATGAGCACTTTTTTGTCTGCCTTTCGGATCGATACTTTTTCCGGTATGCTGGATCACCTGGCTGGCTTCGCTTAAAGAGCCATCGGCACTGCGTGGAAAAACCGCTAAACTACCGCCACTGTAGTTCGCTACAATTACATTTTTATTATCAACAGTAACGAAACAAGGATCAGCGCCATGACTATCAACTTTGTTTAAAAAACTTAATAATCCGGTTTTTTGATCATAACTAAATGCGCTAACGGTGCTGGTATTTCCAGTTTCATTTACGGCATAAACGAATTTGTTATCGGGCGAAACTGCCAAATAGCTTGGATTGGCAATCCCTTTTGCAATCTGCTTTAAATTCGATACTGCGGTAGCAGTATTAAAGTTGTAGGTATAAATTCCTTCGCTTTTACCGGGTGCGCTGTATGTGCCTACCAGCAGATTATAATTGGTTTTCTGTGCAAAAGCAATGGTTGATAGAAGTGACATTAAAAATATGATGATGTTTTTTTTCATGATGATGACTGTTATAGAACAAATATGGCGAAAAAAAAGTTTGCTGCAATTTAAGTATGGGGGTTAGCGATTCAGAAAATGATCGGTAACGAGTTGTGCTCAAACAGAAAAGGCAATCGTTCGATTGCCTTTAAATATTATTTGATTAAATGTTTAATCTGGATTAACTCATGATCTTCCAGGTATCTCCATCTTCCTCGAGGTAAATCTTTTTTAGTTAAGTTGCCATAAACTACGCGATCTAATTTCTCAACGCTATAACCCAGGTGTTCGAAAATACGACGAACAATTCTGTTTTTACCGCTGTGAATTTGAATACCGATTTCTTTTTTGGTTCCACCAGCAACGTACGAGATATTGTCTGGTTTAATCAAACCATCCTCAAGCTCTAAACCGAAAGCGATTTTATTTAAATCTCCCTGAGATAATGATTTGTCTAACTCAACATTGTAAATTTTGGTGATGCCATTTTTTGGGTGCGATAATTTATCCGCTAAATCACCATCATTTGTCATCAACAATAAACCAGTTGTGTTACGATCTAAGCGGCCAACTGGGTAAATGCGCTCACGACTAGCTTTATCTACCAATTGCATTACGGTACGGCGCTCCTGAGGATCATCGGTTGTTGTGATGTAATCCTTCGGCTTGTTTAACAACACATAAACTTTTTTCTCCCGCTTAAGTAATTCGCCATTGTAACGAATTAAATCTTTTGCTGGATCAACTTTATGGCCTAATTCTGTAACTGCTTCGCCATTTACTGTTACTACGCCTGCAGCAATTAACTCATCAGCTTTACGGCGAGAGCAAATGCCTGCGTTTGAAATATATCTATTAAGGCGAATAAGGCCTTTATCTTCGTTTGTTTTTCGTGCAGGTGCAATTACTGTTCTTTCCGGACGGTTAAACTCTGTATCTCTAGGTTGCGATTCTTCGCGTTTTCTAAACGGACGAGAATCGCCTTCTCTTGCTTCCCTTGGTTTTACATCTCTTGAACTTCCAGCACTTGGTCTGAATCCATCAGATTTGCCTTTGGATTTGAAATCCTTGTAACCACCTTCTCTTGGTTTAAAATCTCTTGATCCACCATCTTTCGATTTGAAATCGCGTTCGCCGGTTCTTGGTTTATAATCTCTCGGTCCACCTTCTCTTGGTTTGAAGTCACGGTCGCCAGTTCTCGGTTTAAAATCTCTCGAATCTCCATCCTTAGATTTGAAATCACGCTCTCCACGCTCTCCTGTTCTTGGTTTATAATCTCTTGAGCCACCTTCTCTTGATTTAAAATCTCTATCTCCTGTTCTTGGTTTGTAATCTCTTGATCCACCTTCTCTCGGCTTGAAGTCGCGATCGCCACTTTTTGATTTGTAATCCCTTGATCCGCCATCTTTTGATTTGTAGCTACGTTCTTCTGATCTTGCTCCAGAATCTTTCGATTTGAATTCACGATCGCCAAATTTAAAACTTTGTGGTTCCGAATCTTTCGATTTGAAATCGCGGCTTCCTGATCTAGGTTTGAAATCTTTTTTGTCTCCGAATGATTTTGATTTGAAATCTTTATTGTCTGAACTTCTAGGTCTGAAGTTATCTCTTGAGTCGGATGATTTTTTGAATTTACTGTCTTTGTCGTCTGATTTTCTTCTATCAGATCCGGCATCATTGCTTCTGCCTTCTGTTCTCCGGTTTCCCGATTTGGACTTGTCATCCCGACTGTTCCTGTTGTCTTTATTTATCATGATACGCTTTTAGCCGCATCCTAAAATGCGGGCTGCAAATTTATGAAAAATTGATGAACATTACAATTGTTGAGTAGCGAAAATTTTAATCAAAAAATAGCCTCTAAAATAGAAAAAAGCATCGAAAAATCAAAATTTAAAATCCACGTTTAAAGCACTTTAGACGCCGATTTCAGAGGGTATTTCTGTAACTATTTGATAATGTGGTTATTATTTTTTAGCTTTGCCGACGTTTTTATATAAGTTCACCAAAAAAAGGAGGAAGATGTTAAAGAAACACAGCGTACCATTTGCGGTAGTGGCAACACTATTTATCTTGGCAAAAGTGTTCACTTACCAAATGCCCTTAGTACCAAAAAGTCTTTCAAAAGAAGCAAATTTAAACACTACAATAACAAAAACTGACAGCGTAAAAGTTGTAGAGGTAGCCAAACCTCAGTCGTTAATGGCTCAGTTAAACTTCGCGGATGAAACCTTGCCATTAGGCGATAAAAAGGTAGAGAGAAAAATGAAAAAAATTCTTGCCGCACACAATTTCAAGCACATGCAAACAAATGTTTTGCATCAAAAAGCAGCCAAATGGTTCCCGGTAATTGAACCAATTCTTGCTGCTTACGGAATCCCTAATGATTTCAAGTATTTAGCTCTGGTTGAATCTGGAACGGCTATGGGTGTTTCGCCAAAAGGTGCTGCTGGTATTTGGCAATTTATGCCTGGTACAGCCCGTACTTACGGCCTAAAGGTAAACAGCAGTGTTGATGAACGCTATAATTTGCGAAAATCTACAGTTGCTGCCTGTAAATACATTAAAGAAATGTATAGAGGTTTAGAGAGCTGGACTTTAGTTGCTGCAGCCTATAACGTAGGCGATGGCCGCTTGCGTAAGCAGATCAATAATCAAAATCAAGACAATTATTACAAAATGAAGTTAAACCGCGAAACCGGTGGCTACGTTTATAAAGTAATTTCGATGAAGCAGATTATGGAACATCCGAAACGCTACGGATACAAAAAAGAGCGAGTATTATTGGCCTATAACGGCGAATAACATTATTAAGGTAAAAACAAAGCATTTGGTAAGGCGTCCGGATTTAATTCTGGACGCTTTTTTTATGCAGATGATTTCATCATTGGCCGCAGATTAACAGATATCTTTATTAAATAGACGATGAGCGTTCGTTTTGCCCAGTCTTCCAGCTTTAGTTTCTGTGCTTTTAAATTTCATCCAGTTGTTTTTGGTCACACATTTTCAGTTTTCCTTTTTTATATGGTGATGGGAGATCTTGGACTCTTCTTAGGGTATTAATCTTTGCTCCTTGTTCTTTAATCCTTGTTCCTTTATCTTTGATCCTAACTATGTTCAAACTTCGCATTAACAATATCATCAATCAACCCGGAGATAACATTACATTCCAATTTGAGGATGTAGAAGGCAATTATCCAAAATATCTTGCTGGTCAGTTTGTGTCCTTGATTTTTGAAGGTAAAAACAGAGAAGTGCGTCGGTCGTATTCATTTAACAGCTCACCAGATGTAGATGAGCCGCTTGCGATTACCGTTAAGCGGGTAGAGAATGGAGAGATTTCCAGGTTTTTGCACCATAAAACAGCGCTTAATGATATTCTTTATGCACAAGAACCCCAGGGTTTGTTTAGTTATTTGCCTGAGGAGCAATTAAAAAGAGATCTGTTTCTTTTTGCAGCCGGAGTTGGCATTACGCCGCTTTTCTCCATTTTAAAAACCGCTTTGGTAAGAGAGAAATATTCCTTGATCACTTTAATATATAGTAACCGATCAAAAGAAGATGCGCTGTTTTACGATGAACTTAACGAGTGGCAGCAAAAATATCCCGAAAGATTAAAAATTGTTTGGGTATTTAGCAATAGCAAAAACCTGATGACTGCCCGTTTGAACAAATTTTATATCGAAAAGTTACTCAAAGAACATTTGCACTTCAAAAGAGAGGATGCTTTATTCTATACTTGCGGGCCAATTATTTATATGGATTTGTGTAGAATTACTTTGTTAGGGATGGGTTTTGATATCAAGCAGATTAAAAGAGAAACTTTTGTATTGCCAGAAGATGAAGTTGATGAAGATGATAGTACGGAGAAAGTGGTTGATAAAAATAGCTACTCTGTAATTTTATGTTTTCAGGGTACACGTTACAACCTCGATATTCCATGGCCAAAGCGAATTTTAGATGTGGCACTGGAGAATAAAATTAAACTTCCTTACAGTTGTCGCGGCGGTGTTTGCAGTACTTGCGTAGCCAACTGTACTAAAGGCAATGTCCGGATGGATTACAACGAAGTGCTAACTGATGAAGAGATTGAGCGGGGTAGGGTTTTGGTGTGTACCGGTCGCCCGACAGAAAATGGAACGACGATTGAGTGGTAAAGGATGAGACTTTGTTAATGTAACGTTATAATGCTTGGAGATGTGGGAGTGAGTGAAATTACTAGAAGCATGGAGAGCTTGAAGAAAAGATTTTCGGACTTTATCAAATCATTGTTACCTACAGTTTTATTACGCTGTTTAGTTTTTTCTTGCAAGAAATAGTAGTCCGAATGTCAGAGGTGCAATTATAAAATATAAAATTCCTGAGATGTATGTCCAATTATGATACTTGGAGATTGTCCTTGTCAGCCGATGTCTATAAGCAATTAGCCCCATAAAAATTGGTGCTACAAGAGTTAAATACAAACTCCCTACAGAAGCCATTCCTGACCATTTCCAAAGTAATGTCGTAAGTACAACAAGTAAAAGTCCTCCATAAGTTACAAAAACCATAAGTAGTTCTGGTATCGGGGCATTCAATATCTCTTCATTTTTTATCTGCCTAATTAGCATCAAAAAATATAAAAGTCCTATCAACGGGAGAATGACATGGATTACCAGCACTATAATTATCTCCTTAGTTGTCATTGGTTATAGTCAGCTTGTTGGTAAAGTTGCAGTCAACCGCTAGCTTTACGCAACCCATTTCGTTTTAAACATCTTTAAGCGAATATAAGAGTTTGGCTCAACTATTAACTCCTTTAAAACCCGTTGCCCAAAAACCAAGAGTCAAAAACCGACGTTTATTGATTGATGAAAAAACATTTTCTTTATTTTATTTTTTTTAATCTTTCCTGCCTATTTGCTTTTGCGCAAAGTATGGATAAAGATTCACTCTCCATCAAAAGAGAAGTTGCAAATAAACAATACGTAAATCTATACAAAGAAAACGCCGATTTTTCCTATACTTCTCCTGCAGGCGAACTCGGTGCGCCATCAAAATATGTAATCAATGGCAGGTTAACTACAACTTATATGCTTTTGGGCAGTTATAAATCACCAATAGCGTTCGCAATTATTCCCGATTTTACCGTAAGGGTTAGAAATGAATTTTCTGCTGGCGTTCGAACGCCGAGTTATCGTTTAGGTTTTGCTGCATATGCTCGCTTAAATACCAATCCTGAAAATTACAAGTATGCAGAGATGGCGTTTACGCACCATTCTAATGGGCAGGACCAAGAGGCGATTAATCCGGATGGAACGGTCAACACCCTTACGGGGAATTTTAATGCCAACTATTTAACCGCATCATATCGATTTGGTCATCTTATTCCAGGCCGCACCGATGAAAATTATTATTCCGTTAATCATCGTGTAGGCTTGCAATGGCATAAATTCTTTAGATATGAACCTGCCCTGGATTTGGGTTTTGGCTTTACAAGGATCGTCTATAATTTCTCCTTGAGAAAATACGATGATATTGAAAAAAAAGCCAGAAACAAAGCGAATGTTAAAACCGAGAAGGAAACCTGGCGTTTAAATAGTGAGATTTCTTACGCAGTGAATAAAATTCCATCGAAAAATCTAATGAATTTACAGAAGCGGTTAAATGCTGAAGTTAACTTCAATTACAGTTTTCCGTTTATGAATAACGTGTTTCTGATGGCTGCAGTTGGTTATTATGGAGAAGATAATTATAACATTTACTTCCAGGATCACTATGGCTATTTGCGTTTCGGTTTTTCGTCAGGTTTTCTGCGAAACAGGAGTAAACATTATGACAATTAATCCTTAATACAGATTGGTTTAGACTTTCTTTTTGATAAAATTTTTAGCATTTTTGCGGATTGAAATTTAGTGTGTTTTCAGCCTGAATTTCATCCCAACTTTTGAACAAAATATGAGCAATAAATCTGTCGACCTCGGCGAGCAAAAAGATGTAGAAGTATATGGTGCGAGGGTACATAATTTAAAAAATATAGATGTAAGTTTCCCCCGAAACCAACTGGTAGTGATTACCGGTTTAAGTGGAAGTGGGAAATCATCCTTAGCTTTTGATACCATTTACGCAGAAGGCCAGCGCCGCTACATGGAAACATTTAGTGCTTACAGCCGACAGTTTATGGGGGGGATGGAGCGCCCTGATGTAGACAAGGTATCTGGTTTAAGTCCGGTAATTGCCATTGAACAAAAAACCACCAGTAAGAATCCACGCTCTACCGTTGGAACCATCACTGAGATTTATGATTTTATGCGTTTGCTTTACGCCCGTGTAGCCGATGCTTACTCGTACAATACAGGTGAGAAAATGGAACGCATGAGCGAAGATCAGATTCTGCAAAACATCTTCAATAAATTTGATGGGAGTGCTATAAACATTCTGGCGCCTGTAGTTAAGGGTAGAAAAGGCCATTATCGTGAGCTTTTTGAACAAATCCGTAAACAAGGTTATGTTAAAGTTCGCGTTGATGGAGAAATCAAAGATATTACGGCCAAAATGCAGGTCGATCGTTATAAAATCCACGATATTGAAGTGGTTATTGATCGTTTAATTGTTGATGATAAAGACAAGAAGCGTCTTTTGGATTCGGTTCAAACGGCCATGAAAATGGGTAAAGGCGTCATCAAAATCAGTGATAAGGATAATAATGTCGCTCACTTCAGTAAATTCCTGATGTGCCCAACTACCGGTATTTCTTACGATGAGCCTCAGCCAAATAGTTTTTCGTTTAACTCACCTTATGGTGCTTGCGAACGTTGTGATGGTTTGGGATATATCTTCGTTGTGGATAAGGAATCGGTTATGCCGAATCCAAAATTGAGCATCTTAAATGGTGGTTTGGCTCCACTTGGCGAATATCGCGATATCTGGATGTTCCAGGTATTAAAAGCTTTGGCAAAAAAATACAGTTTCTCTTTATCTACACCGATTGATAAATTGAGTGATGAGGTGATCAATATTATTTTAAATGGTTCTCATGATCTGATCAAAGTTGAAGTAGAATATAACAAATGGAATGTTCAGAATTATAACATCACTTTCGATGGTATAATTAAAATGTTAGAGGAGCAGAACGAGAAGCGAAGCGAATCTGCATCTGATGATATGGATGCTTTTCGGAAATTGAAAACTTGTCCGGAGTGCCATGGTGCTCGTTTGAAAAAGGAAAGTTTACATTTCAAGGTTGATGGCAAAAATATTTTTGAGCTTGCTTCGATGGATATCAATAATCTTCATGCCTGGTTTGAGCATGTTGATGACCGGCTTTCTGATCGCCAGCATATTATCGCAAAAGAAATTTTAAAAGAGATAAAAGCGAGGATTGGTTTCTTAACCGATGTTGGTCTAACTTATCTAACGTTAGATCGTACTGCCCGTACGCTTTCTGGTGGAGAAGCACAACGGATCCGTTTGGCTACTCAAATCGGTTCGCAACTAATGAATGTAATGTACATTCTGGATGAGCCAAGTATCGGTTTACACCAGCGAGATAACGAGCGCCTGATTAATGCGTTAAAAAATCTCCGTGATTTAGGTAATACCGTTTTGGTTGTTGAACACGATAAGGATATGATTTTGGAAGCCGATTGGGTGATTGATGTTGGGCCAGGAGCAGGGATTCATGGCGGAACAGTAGTTGCTGAAGGAACTGCGAAAGAAATTTTAAAATCGAAAACCTTAACCGCGGCATACTTAAATGGCGAGAAAAAGATAGAAACGCCGAAGGTTCGTAGAAAAGGGAATGGACACAAACTTTCCATCATTAAAGCTACAGGTCATAACCTGAAAGAAGTTTCTGTAGATTTTCCTTTAGGCAAATTTATTGCGGTAACTGGGGTTTCAGGATCAGGGAAGTCGAGTTTGATTACAGAAACGCTGTATCCAATTTTAAATCACCATTTTTTTAGAGCGAAGAAAACACCGCTTCCTTACGAAAAAATTACTGGTTTAAAAGAAATAGATAAGGTGATTGAAATTGATCAGGCTCCAATCGGGAGAACGCCACGTTCAAATCCATCAACATATACGGGTGTTTTTTCTGATATCAGAAATCTATTTGTACAACTTCCTGAAGCGAAAATTCGGGGTTATAAACCTGGCCGTTTCTCTTTTAATGTAAAAGGAGGAAGATGCGAAACTTGCCAGGGCGCTGGATTGAAGGTAATAGAGATGAACTTTTTACCAGACGTTCAGGTTCCTTGCGAAGAATGCGGTGGAAAGCGCTACAATAGAGAAACTTTAGAAGTTCGTTTCCGTGGAAAATCTATTAGTGATGTGCTGGACATGAGTATAGAAGACGCCTGCGTGTTTTTCGAAAATATTCCGATCATTTATCGTAAGATCAAAACCCTTAAGGATGTTGGCTTAGGTTATATCACTTTAGGACAATCATCGGTTACTTTATCTGGTGGTGAAGCACAGCGGGTTAAGTTGGCTACTGAACTTTCGAAGAAAGACACCGGAAAAACCTTTTATATTTTAGATGAACCTACTACAGGACTTCACTTTGAAGATATCAATGTGCTTTTGGGAGTTCTGCAGGAGCTTGTAGATAAAGGAAATACCATTTTAGTGATTGAGCACAACCTGGATGTAGTTAAGGTGGCCGATTGGGTAATTGATTTGGGAGAAGAAGGCGGAGCCGGAGGGGGAAGAATTCTTTTCGAGGGTACGCCCGAAGGTTTGATCCAAAACCCAATTAGCTTGACCGGAAAATTTTTGAAAAAGGAAATGGAGTGGGAGTTTAGTCATCAGTCTGAAGTCGTGAGTCAAAAGTCCGAAGTCAAAAAAGAGAAGGTCATCAAAAAAGTTAAGCAAAAAGATTAGGCTTTCATCCTTGCGAGGCACGGATCAATCTTATGACATAAGGTTGCCAATAGGGGATTAGGATTGCTTCGTTCCTCGCAATGACGGCCAGTTCATACATCATCCATTTTACACTAAAGAAATGATTTTTACCGATACCCATACCCATTTATATTATGAGCAAGATGCTGAAAAGCAAAGCCAGTTAATGGAACGTTGCTTTGAAAATGATGTAAATAGACTTTTTCTTCCCAATGTTGATGTCAAATCGATTGCAATGATTGATGATTTGGTAAGCAAATATCCAGAGAATTGTTTTGCAATGGCTGGTCTTCATCCATGTGATGTGAAGGAAGATTATCTGTCAGTTTTAGATGAAATTTACCAAAGCATTGCTGGCAGAAAAATTTATGCCATTGGTGAAATAGGAATTGATTTATATTGGGATAAAACCACATTAACTATTCAGCAAGACGCCTTCCGCAAACAAATTGCTTGGGCAAAAAAACTCGGCTTACCAATCGTAATTCACTGTCGTGAGGCTTTCGATGAAGTTTTTGAGGTATTAGAAAGCGAGCGTGACGAAAAGCTGCGGGGAATATTTCATTGCTTTACCGGCAATTTAGCTCAAGCTAAACAAGCCATCGATTTAAATTTCTATTTAGGCA
This sequence comes from Pedobacter sp. AC163, assembly GCF_979258665.1. Taxonomy (NCBI): domain Bacteria; kingdom Pseudomonadati; phylum Bacteroidota; class Sphingobacteriia; order Sphingobacteriales; family Sphingobacteriaceae; genus Pedobacter; species Pedobacter sp. AC163. The sequence continues at coordinate 3,870,719 of NZ_OZ409872.1, forward strand.
TTGGAGGCGTAGTAACCTATAAAAAAGCAGGACTAGATCTTGTTTTGTCGGAAATTCCTTTGGAAAATTTAGTTCTTGAAACTGATTCACCATATTTAGCGCCTGTTCCTTTTCGTGGAAAACCAAATGAAAGCAGTTATCTAATTTACATTGCTCAAAAATTAGCTGATATTTATGGTGTTTCGGTGGAAGCGATCGCCGATGTAACTACTGAAAATTCAAAAAAGATTTTTGGTGTTTAAATCACGGTAGTTTCTGCGTAAATCACCTTAATCTGCGGGAGATTTTCGTTTCTAATTGAGTCGATTTGATTTTTCCCGCTGATGCCGCAAATTTCGCAGATTTTTTGCCATGGATCGCTTCGATTGTTGATTTTTTTCTCAGCTTATACTGATTTTTCCTTTCTTCGTTTTTAGCATAACCATTAAGATCCTGAAATAAATTCAGGTTGACGATCGCTCATGCGGATCGTTCATCCCGAGTTCTTCCTGTAGATCGTTCATTCAAACAATTCAGTTTAGCCACCTTCTCAATCTCAATTCCGACCAGTATCAGCGCAAAACTATCACTCAATTATATTCGTTGTATTAACAGTTATAATTAATATTTCATTTTTGTTTAGCTATATAATCAATCTCATAAATAAAATGCCAAATTCGCCTAAATAATTATCAATATTAAAAATAACTATTTTCATCTCTAAATTTTTAGTTTCTTTGCGTTGAGCAACCAAAACCAACCAAATGACAAAGATTCTAATAATTTATACCGGTGGTACCATCGGTATGGTAAACGATCCCGTAAACGGAATGTTAATTCCTTTCAATTTCGAACAGATTAAAGAAAATGTTCCGGAATTAAGTCGTTTAGATTATCATTTAGATGTTCACTCGTTCACTCCTGTATTAGATTCTTCTAACATGGATCCAGAGATTTGGAAAACTTTGGCAGAGTTGATTAACACCAAATATGATCTTTATGACGGCTTTGTTATTTTGCATGGCTCAGATACCATGGCTTTTACGGCCTCGGCGCTCAGTTTTATGCTCGAAAATTTAGGTAAAGCTGTTGTTTTAACAGGTTCTCAGCTGCCCATCGGCGAAATCAGGACAGATGCAAAGGAAAATCTCATCACTGCGTTGGAAATCGCAGCGACAAAAGAGGATGGAAAATCACTGTTTCCGGAAGTTTGCATTTATTTCGACGCTCAGTTATTCAGAGGTAATCGTTCTATAAAATACAATAGCGAAAAGTTTGAGGCTTTCCGTTCACCAAATTATCCTGTTTTGGCCGAAGCTGGTGTGCATTTGCAATTCAACACCAATTATGTAATGAAAGCGCCAGATGGGAAACTTAAACTCAATACCAACTTTAATTCTAACATCGGTGTGTTAAAGTTATATCCAGGCATAACGCCTCAGGCTGTGTCAGCGATTACCGATTCTAAAGTCGACGCCATCATTTTAGAAGCTTTTGGATCTGGCAATACCACTACTGCCCAATGGTTTTTAGATAGTCTTCGCAAGGCTATTTTAAACGGTAAAATCATCATCGATATTTCTCAATGCAAAAAGGGATCGGTGCACTTAGGTAGGTACGAAACCAGTCGCGAGTTATTAAAAATGGGCATTATTAGTGGTTACGACCTTACTTTTGAAGCTGCGGTAACTAAACTAATGTATGTTTTAGGCCTCGGCTTACCTTTAGAAGAAAGCCGGAAGTTAATGGATGAATCATTACGTGGTGAATTAACAAAAGATTAATTATTGGTTTGAAAGGCAAATGCAGGTGCATTTTTTAAGGCAACTCCCGCTATCCGTTTAATCTTTTTGTCAATGTGTTCGCAACTCCCATCGGTTGAGCTACAAAAAGTATTTCACTACTATCGGGCTTAGGTGGCCAATTACTGCAAAAAAACATCAAACAAGGGTTCATCAAGAAATTCGGTAAGTAAAACTTCTGCAATTATGAGCACCATCATTTCGGTTGTTCGTATTTAGCACTATTTTTGTTAATAAATCCGTCATGCTGAACTTGATTCAGCATCTATTCAATAAGACCCTGAAATAGATTCAGGGTGACAAACAGATAAATCATGAAAATAGAACAAATATATACTGGGTGTTTGGCAGAGGCCGCTTATTACATTGAAAGTAACGGCGAAGCTGCGATTATAGATCCACTGAGAGAAGTTGGAACTTATTTGAAGAAAGCTGAGAAAGCTGGCGCAATAATTAAGTATATTTTTGAAACCCATTTTCATGCAGATTTTGTTTCTGGCCACGTGGATTTAGCCGATAAATCTGGCGCTAAAATTATCTACGGACCAACCGCCAAAACAGAATTTGAATCGCACATTGCTAAAGATGGCGAGAAGTTCCAAATAGGCGATTTAACCATTACGGCTTTGCATACGCCTGGTCATACCTTAGAATCGACCACTTATTTATTAACTGATGAGAATGGAAAAGATCATTGTATTTTTAGTGGCGATACGCTATTTATAGGAGATGTTGGTCGTCCGGATTTAGCGCAGAAAGGTAATTTAACCATGGAAGATTTAGCAGGAATGCTTTACGATTCTCTAAATGAAAAAATCAAGCCCTTAGCCGATGATGTGATAGTGTATCCTGCACATGGTGCGGGTTCTGCTTGCGGAAAAAGCATGAGCAAGGAAACTTTTGATACCTTAGGTCATCAAAAAGAAGTGAATTACGCACTTAAGGCACAAACCAAAGAACAATTTATATCAGAAGTTACGGATGGTATTATGCCTCCTCCACAGTATTTTGCTAAAAATGCTGCGATAAATAAAGGCGGTGTAGAAAGTATTGATGGCATTTATGAAAAAGGTTTAAATGCTTTAACGCCACAAGCTTTTGAAGATACCGCGAACCAAACCGGAGCAATTATGCTCGATACCCGCGACCCACAAGTCTTTGCAAAAGGATTTATTCCTAATGCCATTAACATCGGCCTGAATGGGCAGTTTGCCCCTTGGGTTGGCGCACTAATTACCGATTTAAATCAACCCATTTTGTTGATTACTGATGGAGGAAAAGAGGAGGAAACCATCACCCGCTTAACTCGTGTGGGTTATGACAGTACAATTGGATATCTGAATGGTGGTTTTGAACGGTGGACTGATGCCGGAAAAGAAATTGATACTATCGAAACCATTTCAGCAGAAATTTTTGAAAAAGCCGTAACAGAACAAGAAATAATCGCCCTTGATGTTCGTAAACCGGGTGAATATGAATCGGAACATTTGGAATTTACTTTAAGTCGCCCTTTGGATTTTATTAACGATTGGATGGGAGAGATTGACCCAAATAAAACTTATTATATTCATTGTGCGGGCGGTTACCGATCGATGATTGCGGCCTCTATTCTAAAATCTCGTGGCGTAGAGCATGTAATTGATATCGCTGGTGGTTACGGGGCTATTAAGAATACAGGTTTAAAAAGAACCGATTTTGCTTGCCCGAGTAAGGCGATGAAAGTTTAGCAGGAAGTGGAAAGTAGTGAATGGGAAATAGAAAATTTGGAAATAGAAAAACGCATATCTATTATTAATGCGGTTGATTAAAACATTTGATCAATACCTATTCGCAAATTTCTATTGAGAAGTAAATTGATGTAAGTACTTATCTATTTCCTATTCCCAATTTCCGTATAAATAAGCACTCTCCTATTCCAAATCTCTATTATCTTTTAAATCATTAAAATTGACAAAATCTACTCAATACGATATCATCATCATTGGCGCTGGGCCGATTGGAATGGCTTGTGCAATTGAAGCGCAGAAGGCTAATTTGAGCTACCTGATTATTGAAAAGGGTGCTTTAGTAAACAGCCTTTTTAATTATCCGGTTTTCATGACATTCTTTTCCACGTCTCAAAAGCTGGAGATTGGTGATACGCCCTTTGTTACCATCAACCCGAAACCAAATCGCAACGAAGCCGTTGAATATTATCGTAGAGTTGCTGAAAAGTTCGATTTAAAAATCAACCTTTTTGAAACAGTTAAACAGGTTTTGAAACAAGGTGAGGACTTTGAAGTTAGTACGACAAAGGCAAGTTATACTGCAAAAAATGTAGTGGTAGCTACAGGATTTTATGACGTTCCATTATTAATGAATATCCCTGGCGAAGATTTGCCCAAAGTGACTCATTATTACAAAGATCCGCATTTGTATGCTTTTCAAAATGTGGTAGTAGTTGGAGCAAACAATTCTGGCGTTGATGCTGCTTTAGAAACTTACCGTAAAGGGGCAAATGTTACAATGGTGGTTCGCAGCGGCGAAATGGGTCCTCACGTAAAATATTGGGTTCGTCCAGATATTGAAAACAGGATTAAAGAAGGAGCAATCACTGCTCATTTCCATTCAGAATTACTCGAAATTAGAGAAGGCGAAGTTGATATTAAAACGCCTGATGGTATTAAAACAATTGCCAATGATTTTGTAATCGCTATGACAGGTTACCAGCCAGATTTTTCGATGTTGAAAAGGTTCGGAATTGATTTGCCGGAAAGTCTTTGTCCGGTCTATAATGAAGAAACCATGGAAACCAATGTCAAAGGTCTCTATTTGGCCGGTGTGGTTTGTGGAGGATTGGATACACACAAACTCTTTATCGAAAATTCAAGAGTTCATGCCGAAATGATTATCCGCAATATCATCAATTAATTTGCGTTAGCATCAAATAAGAATTCCAGACCTTGATAGGCGCTGTTGTGCAAAATAGTGAGGTGACTCTCTTTTGGTAAAGGATTAAACTTCACTGATATTTTTTTATTCATACGAATCAAGTCAGCTAGGTTTTTAGCATCATCTTCCATCTTTTGGCCTTCTTTGCCAACAGCTATATAAACTTTTTTGCCATCAGTTTTATTTATTTCTGTTAATGGGTTGCGGAGCAACGATTCATTATTCCACCAAAGACTCGGACTTACAATCAGGTAATTGGAGAAAAGCTGCGGTTTCTTTAACAAAATTTCTGTAGCCAGTAATCCGCCTAGCGATTGCCCTATAATAGTTTTTGAGCTACTTGTAGTGTATTTAGAATGGATGAAGGGTTGTAGTTCCTTCTCAATAAAAGAGATGAATTTGCTTGAAAAACCTGTGGTTGGAAAATCCAGCAGATCTTTTTTAATAGTTGTTGGAAAGGTGAAGTCACGCTTCCTATCTACATTAGCAATACCAACAACAATGGTTGGAGGCATTTTCTCAATCATAGTTAAGAACTGAGCGAGGCCGGCGATGTGTATAAAGTCTTCATTCGCAGATCCATCTAAAAGATAAATTACAGGGCATGTTTTCAACGTATCTGCCGAATATCCAACCGGCAGATAAATATTTAATTTTCTGGTTTCATTTAAAATAGCCGAATGAATTTCTTCGATTGTACCAATTTCGAAAGATTGATTGGGCTTTGTGTTTTGTGCAGAAACACAATTCGCAGTAAAAAGAAAAAGGATTGAAAGAAGAAATCTCATTATTTTATGGCTTTAGGCGTCAATTATACGGGATTAATTTCTTCCTCAGCGATAGGTAAAGGATGTTTCAGCTGTAGTTTTAAAATATTTTCTACAAAATTATGAATAGCAGTTTCTACACTAGGTAAATCTTTTGAGGTAAGATACGAACCCAAAACATGATTTCCGGCTCCTGGAATGGCTATTTTCCGTTTCAAATGATCTGGTGTTCCTAACTCAGTAAACATTTTTAACATCGCATCTACGCGTACAACCGGATCTTGTTCTGTTAAGCTTTTGTAGTAATACAACATCAGCAAAGGTTGTTTTACTTTTTGGAAGGTACTTCTGGTCATCGTTCCTTCAATAAATTCCTGTAGTTCTACCAAAGATTCTATCCGGTAATTGGTGTACCAGTATTTTCGATATTCGTCAGTTCTACCCTCCACTTTTCTTTCGTCGCCTCCAACAACTTTTCTGGCAATTTGTAAGCCCCATGGATTATTTAACAACCAGGCATTTTTATCGTTTATGGCCACATTCGGAGAAAGTAAGATTAAACTATTAATCTCTGGGTAGGTTGCCGCTAATTTTAACGCAACCGTACCACCCGTAGAAGTGCCAACTAGAATTACCTTTTTTCCGAGTTTTTTACCGATGGCATAGGCCAGTTTACTGCTCTCCCACAATCGGTCAGCAGTAAAATTTTGCATAGGTGCAATGGTATCAATACCGTGATCGGCTAATCGTGATAGGTATAAATTGGCGCCAATCGCCTTCGCTAAATTTAGGTGAACCGGGTTTCCTTCAGTTTTTGATGCAGAAAATCCATGTAAATAAACTACTGCATATTCGGTTTGCTGCTGTGCGCCATTAGCCCAAATAATTTCTGCTTCATTGCCCGGTTTAATTTTATTGAGTTGCTCAATATTTTGAACATAGCCTTCCAGCTCGTTCAATTCCGGAACTTGTATTAACGCTGCGTTATACAATGGTTTTTTAGGTTTTGGGCCAAGCAAATAGCTGATCGCCAACAGTGCTGAAACCCCGAATAGAACTTTGTAACGCCTTTTCATTCTAACAAATTACTGCATTAAATGTAGCGGTTTAGCCGAAATAACAAAGAATATATTAAATAATGGTTTGGCTTTCGAGGGGATTTATTGCAGAGACTGATGTTGTTAAACCTGATCGGAGCGAACACGAATCCCAATTCTTCATTGGGAGAAGTAAAGCGGAGCGCAGGACTGAAGCAGTTTATGGCACTTCCGATGCTTTTCAAATCCTTAATATTAACGTTATTGATTCACTTTTTATGGGAAATTAGCTTAAGTTTGCAATCAAAATTTTTCGACTTAATGCCGGGAATCGATCAGATAAAAAAACCTATAGCAGCCGATATTAAAGCGTTTGAAAAAACCTTTAAAGATTCTATGCACAGCGATGCTCCATTGCTGGATAGGATTACCCATTATATTGTAAAGCAAAAGGGCAAACAAATGCGACCGATGTTTGTGTTTTTTGCAGCTAAACTGTGCGGCGGAATTACCGAATCTACCCATCGTGGTGCTGCTTTGGTGGAGCTTTTGCACACAGCTACACTTGTACATGATGATGTAGTTGATAATGCTTACGAGCGCCGGGGCTTTTTCTCCATCAATGCGTTATGGAAAAATAAAATTGCTGTTTTAGTCGGCGATTATTTATTGGCCAAAGGATTGCTACTTTCCGTAAACAATAACGAACACAGATTGTTACAAATTGTATCAGAAGCAGTAAAGCAAATGAGCGAGGGTGAATTGTTGCAGGTGGAAAAAGTGCGAAAGATGGATATTTCGGAAGAGTTGTATTTCGATGTGATTAGGCAGAAAACAGCTTCTTTAATTGCTTCCTGTTGTGCTGCAGGAGCAGCTTCTGCTGGTGCAAGTGATGAAATAATTGAAAAGATGCGCCTATTTGGTGAAAAAGTTGGAATTGCTTTTCAAATTAAAGATGACACTTTTGATTTTGGTACGGATGACGTAGGCAAGCCTTTAGGAATTGATATTAAAGAGAAAAAAGTGACTTTGCCACTAATATACGCGTTGAATAAGGCTGACAAAGCAGATAGAAAACGGATAATCAATCTGGTGAAAAATCATCAGGATGATCCGTTAAAGATTCAACAGATTATCGATTTTGTTAATGCACAACAAGGTGTTTATTATGCCAACCAAAAAATGCTGGAATACCAGAATGCTGCATTTGATATTTTGCATCAATTTGATGCAGGAGAAGCCAGAACTGGCTTAGAACAATTAGTACTTTACACTACCGAACGTAAAAAATAATGAGCAGCGAATTACTCTTCAGTTTAGGTTTCCTTTTATTTATTGTGCTGGTACTGGCTTTAGATTTGGGTCTTTTTAGCAAAAAGGAACATGTAATCAGCCTGAAACAGGCAGGTATCATGAGTGTTATCATGGTAGGTTTAGCCATCGGTTTTTACTTTCTTCTACTTACCGAAGGTCATCAGCTGCATGGAATAAGGGATTTTGCCCATTTACAGGAAATTGTAACCAAGCATCAACACCATATAACCTTAAATGCTAATGATTTCCAGGCCAGTCTCTCTACTTACAGGCAAAATTTAGGATTGGAATTTTTAACTGGTTATGTAATTGAGTATGCCTTATCTGTTGATAATATCTTTGTTATTGTATTGATATTTTCTGCATTTGCAGTGGAAGAAAAGTATTATCACCGCGTTTTATTCTGGGGTATCCTGGGCGCTATTATCATGCGTTTCATTTTTATCTTCGTTGGTGCAGCGTTGATCGCTAAGTTTGCATGGATCTTGTATCTGTTTGGTGCGTTTCTAGTTTTCACCGGTATAAAAATGTTCTTCAGCAAAGGAGAAGAAAAGATAGATCCAGAAAATCATCCGGTGGTGAAATGGGCCTCGAAAATATTCTCTATCCATCCAAAATACGAGGGCAAGAACTTTTTCGTCACCATTAACCATAAAAGATTCGTTACGCCATTATTTTTGGTCTTACTCATAGTAGAATTTACCGATTTATTATTTGCTGTCGATTCTATTCCCGCAATTTTTGCAGTAACTAAAGACCCTTATATTGTGTTTTTCTCCAATATTTTTGCCATTATGGGCTTGAGGTCAATGTTTTTCTTACTGGTTAACATTATCCATAAATTCCATTATCTAAAGGCTGGTTTGGCTGTTTTATTGGCATTTATTGGGGTAAAAATGTTGGGTCACGTTTATTTAGAGAAATTGGGTTTCACCACGCAACATTCATTAATTGTAATTTTGAGTATTCTGGTGATCAGTATTGTGGCATCACTGGTTTTCCCGAAGAAGAAAGCAGCGCATCAATAGTTTCCCCAGCGCTAAATCTTATATCCCCTTACATTTCTTATGGTATAGCTTATTCAGATCAAAAATGCAAGGTAATTAAGCGCATTGCTCTAAAGCTGAAATTTCGTGTGCGATTACAGAGGTTTGGGAAAGCAAAGGCGCTATTTCATTTTAACGGTAGTCCTGCTTTTCATTATAGCCCCGAGAAAATCGGGGGCTGCCATTTAAATCAGGTTTATATACCTGTTGTATTGAAACAGCGCCAATCCTCCGCTGATATCAACATCGAAAAATCCTAAGAATTATTCATTATATTTGATCATGCAAACATTTATAATTCAGACTGAAAGTACAGCACAAACCAAAGCAGTAAAAGATGCTTTGGATGCTTTGAATGTAAAAATGGAGCCAATAAAGGAAATTGACAATACCCCTTTACCAAGTCATATATCACAATTGCTTAATAAGTTTTTAACAGAAGCTGACAATGAAAATTTCGTTTTGCATGAAGATTTTATGGAGTACGTAAATACGAAATACGTAAAATAATTGGCTCGAAAAATCATTTGGACTCCCACAGCTAGAGAAACTTACATCTATATTCTTGAATATTTGGATGAATTTTGGGGCCAGAAATACGTAAATCATTTTATAGGCCGATCAAATAAAATTTTCAAATTAGTTTCGTTGAATCCTCAATTATTTGAAAATATTTATCAGGGAAAAGATGTGAGAAAAGGGATTCTTCATAAAAATTGTTCGTTTTTATATCGTTTTACTGAAGACCGAATTGAGTTGCTTGTTTTCTGGGCCCTTTCTGTAGAATGATGATTTATTTATTCCGCAAATGTTTGCAGAGTTAAGCACTTAAATCTGTGAAAATTCTATTAAATCTGCGGGAAATATTTTTCGCTAAAACCAATAATATTCATTTGTATTTGCACCATGGTCTCCCGCAGATCACGCTGATTTTCGCAGAATTTTAAGAGTAATCCACTAATCCATAAGCAAAATAAACGTTACAGCTTAATAGCTAACCGTAAAATTTGTACTTTCAACCCATCAATCAGCAAACCATATTCATGAAATACTTTTTATCAGCGGCACTTCTTTGTAGTGCTTTATTCGCAAATGCTCAAGATCAATTTGGAGGCGTTTTCGCGAAAATCAATACCGAAGTACAACAAAATTCCAAAGCATATCAAACACTTAAGTACGAAACTGAAAATATCGGTCACCGGTTAACGGGTTCAGCTAATGGAGCAAAGGCAGAGCAATATGCATACAACTTATTAAAATCTTACGGTTGCGAAGTAAAGTTCCAACCTTTTGAAGTGGAAAGTTGGGCGAGAGAAACAATCACTGTAGAAATTGGCGCAGACAAAAATAGCTTAGCTGCAGTTAAGGCCGTTACTTTGGCACATTCTCCTGTTAGTGCAAATATCACAGGAGAAATTGTTGATGCCGGAAATGGGTTGGAAAAGGATTACCAAACCAATCCTTCAAAATTTAAAGGGAAAATTGCTTTGATTTACCTTGGTGTTTTGCCAGGTTCTCCCGCCGGAACAAAATCATTGCACCGTTCAGAAAAAACTGCCATCGCTACTAAATATGGTGCCATTGGGGTAATTATCGTTAACACCGTAAAAGATGGTGTTTTGTTAACGGGCACAGCATCTGTTACAGGTAAACTTATTCCAATTCCTGCGGTTTGCATTGGCTTGGAAGATGGGATGGCACTCAAAGAAAAACTAAAAAGCAAAACGCAAATGGCGCATATTGGCATGATGAATTTTTCAGGTTTAATCAAGGCAAGAAATGTGATCGCTATTTTCAAAGGAACCGAAATACCAAAAGATAAAATTGTTGTTGGTGGGCATTTAGATAGCTGGGATTTAGCTACTGGAGCAATTGATAACGGGATCGGCTCGTTTGCCATTATGGATATGGCCCGTACCTTTAAAAAGTTAAACTTAAAAACGAAACGAACAGTGGAATTTGTGCTGTTTATGGGCGAAGAGCAGGGTTTACTAGGTTCTAAAGCCTATATTGATCAGGCTAAAGAAGATAAAAACCTTGGTCAAGTTAAGTTCATGCTGAATTACGACATGACCAATGATCCCAAAGGGTTTTCGACCTCTCGTGCTGAAATGAAAGATTTATTTACCGCTTGGGGCGCTGATATTGTAAAAATTGACACTGGCTTCAAGAATCTGTTCAATGCTGGCGCAGGTTTACATAGCGATCACCAACCATTCATGTTAGAAGGAATTCCGACAGGCGGTGGCTTTGGCGGAAAGTTGCCAAATAACTCCGGTCCTTTTTATCATTCTGATGGAGACTCTTTCAAACTGGTTGATGAGCAAGAACTAAAAAACACCGTTCGTTATAGTGCTATGCTAACTTATGCTTTAGCCAATACGCCCAAAATTCCAGTGGGTTTACAAGATGACGAAGAATTAAAAACGTTTCTAGAATCGCAAAACTTAAAGGAGCCGTTAACCATTGCTGGCGAATGGCGGTGGAAATAGTCTGACATAAAAGTTTAAGATTAAACCTATCATTCCGAACGAAGCGAGGCAAAAATGCTGAATTTAGCCGGTCGGAATGATAGGGTTTAAGTTTATGCTCGAGGCTTTCAGCTTTAAACTTTTCACCTTCAACTTTTCATTTTCTATTTATCCACTAATATAACTTTCCAACTGCGATATCGTTTGCTTTTGGTCGGCAATAATAAATTTTACCACATCGCCAATTGACATCATTCCTTTTACTTCGTTGTTTACAACAATAGGTAAGTGACGAATGTGCTTTTCCGTCATGAGTTGCATACAATGGTCAATGGAATCACTGGTATTAATGGTGATCGGATCAGCAGTCATTACTTCTTTGATTAGGGTGTCCTTCGAAGATTTACCCTGAAGGATGATCTTGCGGGCATAGTCGCGTTCTGTAAAAATACCGGTAAGTTTTTCGTTTTCCATCACCAGCATGGCACTTATGTTTTTCTCTGTCATTATTTTGAGCGCATCTAATACCGAAATATTCTCGGGTACTGATATCACTCTTGCTTGTTTCGTATCGAGAAGGTGTTTTACTGTTTTCATAATTGATTTATTTGGTTGAATCAATTTAAGAAATAATAAACTGAAAATCAAGGGTTTGTTTTGCATCATGCAGTTTTACAAAAGTGATACAGGTATTAGTAACCTAAACCCGGCAGAAACGGCAGCCTCCGATTTTTTTTATCGGAGCTACAGTGTATGGCGGGACTGAAATAGCCCAAAATACACTGAATTTGGTTTCCAAAATCTTTTTAAAAACACCCCTTTATTTTACATTCTATAAACCAGCTTGCTCTTTTAATTATTTGGCTTTCACAAAGCTATGCCGTAACTTTGTTCCACATTTAAAACAAATAAAATATGTCATCAGTAGAGACAACTTATATCCCTTACAAAGTTAAGGACATTTCACTGGCAGAATGGGGCCGTAAAGAAATCGAATTAGCCGAAGCAGAAATGCCAGGTTTAATGAGTTTACGTAAAGAATTCGGCCCAACGCAACCGTTAAAAGGTGCTCGTATTGCAGGCTGTCTGCATATGACGATTCAAACGGCTGTTCTAATTGAAACGTTAGTGGCTTTAGGTGCTGAAGTTACCTGGTCATCTTGCAATATTTTCTCAACACAAGATCATGCTGCTGCTGCAATTGCCGCTGCTGGTATTCAGGTTTATGCCTGGAAAGGTTTAAATGAAGAAGAATTCGACTGGTGTATTGAGCAAACTTTACACTTTGGTCCGGAGCAACAACCACTAAACATGATTTTGGATGATGGTGGCGATTTAACCAATATGGTTTTTGATAAATACCCAGAATTAATTGCTGGCATTAAAGGTTTATCAGAAGAAACAACCACTGGTGTTCACCGTTTATATGAAAGAATGAAAAACGGAACATTGCACTTGCCTGCAATTAACGTTAACGATTCTGTAACTAAATCTAAATTTGATAACAAATACGGATGTCGTGAATCATTAGTTGATGCAATTCGTCGTGCAACTGACGTGATGATGGCTGGTAAAGTAGCCGTTGTTTGCGGTTATGGCGATGTGGGTAAAGGTTCTGCAGAATCTTTAAGCTCACAAGGTGTACGTGTAATTGTAACTGAAATTGACCCGATTTGTGCTTTACAAGCTGCAATGGAAGGTTACGAAGTTAAAAAATTCGCTACTGCCGTTAAAGAAGCAGATATTATTGTCACTACAACTGGTAACCGTGATATTGTTCGTGGCGAGCATTTCTTAACTATGAAAGATAAAGCCATCGTTTGTAATATCGGTCACTTCGATAATGAAATTGATGTTGCCTGGTTAAATGAGAAATACGGTTCAACCAAAGTAGAAATCAAACCTCAGGTAGATAAATATACTATCGAAGGTAAAGATATCATCTTATTGGCCGAAGGTCGTTTGGTAAACTTAGGTTGCGCAACTGGTCACCCAAGTTTCGTAATGAGTAACTCATTTACCAACCAAACTTTAGCGCAATTAGAGCTTTGGACTAACACAGATAAATACGAAAACAAGGTTTACGTTTTACCTAAGTATTTAGATGAGAAAGTTGCTCGTTTACACTTAGAAAAAATCGGTGTAGAATTAGATGTTTTAGATCAACACCAGGCTGATTATATTGGCGTTCCGGTTGAAGGTCCATTCAAATCAGACGAATATCGTTACTAATCGCTCCTCGTCATTGCGAGGAACGAAGCAATCTCATTAATGAGCTGCTAAAAGGGATGTGCAATTTGCATATCCCTTTGTTGTTTTTTACCATGTCATCCTGAGCTTTTCGAAACATTTAAACTTCCGTGTTTTCTGTGTTTCCGTGGCAAAAAAAGACATCGAAAACGCTACTTCAGTACTTCTTCGGAAATATCAGTTCTGTTATTCCTGCCCGGGCAGGCTAGCGCTTTACTCCTCCCGATGAAATATCGGGATATGTGTTCGCTGCTACCAGGTTTATTTTACATAGACTTGTGATTCCTTTGCCAACAAAACCTACATTTGAAAAAAATAGACGTAATGAAAACTGTAGCTATCCTTTTGCTTTTTACACTATTCAGTTTCGGTTTAAAAGCCCAAACTGACTCTAAAAAACAGGCATCAAATCAATTGATCACTAACCAGGTGGTAGAAATTGCATGTGGCGAATGCCAGTTTAAAATGAAAGGTAAAGATTGTGAATTAGCCATTAGAATAAATGGCAAGTCTTATTTTGTTGATGGAAAAGGAATAGATGATTTTGGCGATGCGCATGGCGAACACGGTTTCTGTAACGCTGTAAGCAAAGCCGAAGTATCTGGTAAAATTGTAAATAACAGATTCAAAGCCACAAATATCAAATTGCTTACTAAGTAGGTTGATGTTGGGCTAACATTTTAACTGTTTTTATTAAAAATAAACCGTCGACTGTCACACTTTAATTTTTCTTGCGTCTTATATCTGAACATTGAGCCTAACTTCTCAATACGAAACAAAAAAACAAACTCAGATATGAAACCTTATTTATTGATTTTGCTATTCCTTTTATCTACGAAAGTCTTCGCACAGGAGAATACTATCATCACCGGAAAAACTATTGATAGTAAAACAAACTTAGCGCTTGAGTATGTCGGCATTATTTTGTCAAGCAAAATTGATTCAAATAAAAAAGTTGGCGTGGTTACCAACAAAGCAGGGGAGTTCCTTTTTAAAGATATTAGTAAGGGCGATTATACCTTGAAAATATCCGCAATGGGCTATAATCCAATTTTAAAAACCCTCACATTTTCAGGAAAGAATATTGATTTAGGGGTATTGAAAATGAAAGAAGATGCGATAGCTTTAAAAGATGTTTCGGTAGCAGGAAAATATGCCACGGCAACTGTGAAAAAAGATACCGTTCAGTTTAATGCCGATGCGTATAAAACGCAACCCAATGCTGCAGTTGAAGATTTGTTAAAAAAACTCCCTGGCGTAACCATTGATAAAGATGGTAGCATTTTAGTGCAAGGACAAAAAGTAACCCGATTAACCGTTGATGGAAAAGATTTTTTTGGTACCGACCCAAAGACAGCTACCAAAAATTTACCAGCCGATGTGATCGCAAAAGTTCAGTTGATAGATGCCAAAACCTTAGAGGCAAAAGCTACAGGGATTGATGATGGACAGCGGGAAAAAGTCCTCAACCTCACCATTAAAGAGGATAAAAAGAATGGGTGGTTCGGCAATGCCAATTTATCTGGCGGCACTACCGATCGGTATAGCGGCTATTTAAGCGCCAACCACTTCACTAAAAAAATGCAGTTCGCCATTTTAGGGATGAGCAATAATGTAAGTAATGCCAGTTTTCAATACGAAGATTTAAATAGTTTTACCAGTGGAAACATTGGTAACCTTTTTGCCCCTCCCGGAGGCGGAGGATTTTCCATCAACGTAAATAACGGACGAACAACCATTGGCGGTTCAGGTGTTTTTGATAATAGTGCCATTGGCGAAGTAACTACGCACAGTGGCGGATTAAACTTTAGTAACAGCTGGGGTGCGAAGGATAAATTGACTTTAAGTAGCAGCTACTTCACATATTTCAGCAAAGGTTTAGGTAATCGGTTTTCGAACGTTCAGGATATTAATCAAGATGATGTACTTAGAACTGACGAAGTTTCAAACCGCAATTCTGATAACCAAGCGCATCGATTCAATTTCAAAGTAGAATACCATCCAGATTCGCTTACCGATCTAACTTTTCGCTCAAATGCAATTCTTAATTACACCACCAATATCAATAATAGAAATTTCAATTCTGCTTTTGATCTCACTGGAAAAATTAATGAAGGTAGTCAGCTCCTGGACCAAAGAAATTCTACCCCTGCTTTTTTTGGAGAGCTTTCTGCCACAAGGCGATTAAAGAAAGGATCGATTATTATTGGTTTAAATGGTTCGCAAAATACTTTCAACTCCAATTGGCTAAATAAATCGCTAATAAACAATTATAGAGCGGGGGTTGTCGATGTAACCGATTTAAACCAGCAGGCAGAGCAGGAAAATAAGTCGCAAAACTATAGTGTTGCAGTAAATTACATTCGCCCAATTGTGGATAAAAAATTGAATAGCAATATAGCTTATATCCGCAACGAGGGTAAAGTAGATGCGCAGCAGTTAACTTTAAGTTACAATCCATTAAATAACACTTATGATGCTGTTGTTCCAGATTTTTCGAATACACTCGAGAACAAAACATGGACACAAACCGCCAGGCTAGGGCTCATTTATAACCGCACGGAATGGACTTACAATTTTGGTTTGGGATTTCAGGAAACAGGGTTAGATGCCTCAACTTTTAGCAGTTCTGGTGTAAACACTAATAATATAGATAAGAAATATTACAATATTTTGCCTCGATTAAACATTAGTTTCAGGAATAAGAATAAGCACACTTTACAGTTGAATTATAACGCCAACGTGAATCTTCCTTCGGTAAATGATTTGCAGCCTGTTCAAAATAACAGCAATCCGCTTTATCAAAGGATAGGTAATCCAGAGTTGGAGGCCAGAAAAAGTCACCGCATGTCAGTTAATTTTAATACGTTCAGTGCCGACAATAATAAATACTGGAATGGTTACTTTTTAGTGAATTATGCCCTGGATGATGTTGGGAACAGCATTAATTATGTAGATGGTGTACAATATGTTCAGCCCGTTAATGTAGATGGTAACTATTACATCAATACCGGTACTTATTTTGGGCAGCCAACTAAGTTAAAGGGACTAAGAATGGGGTATGGAGTCAATCTGTCACTTTCGCACAACACTTCATTTATTAACCAGGAAAGAAATATTACCAATCGATATAATTTTGGACCGAATGCAAACTTTAGCTATGATATTGATGATAAATTAAACGCCGGAATTTATATTGGAGTCCAGTATAGCAAGGTAAATAATTCGCAGCCAAGTGCGCTGGATAATAAATATTTTAATTTCTCAAATAGTGCTAGCCTAAGCTATGAGTTTATTAAAAATACGAGGATCAATACAGAACTAAACCACAATGGGGCTGCCGGTAGAGCCGATGGCTTTAATAACAATGTATTTCTGCTCAATGCTGGTTTAGATCAATATTTTATGCAGCGCAGAATAACACTAAGCTTAAAAGGATTTGATATTTTAAATCAAAATACCAATATCGATAGAACTGTAAATGGCAGTAGGATAGAAGACATTCGTTTTAATTCGATCACCAGATATTTTTATGTTTCGTTGAATTATAAGATTACAAAAGTTGGCTCTAAAAGTGAGAAAAGTAATCCGAGAAGTACGGTGAATTAGGAAGTAAATAGATTTAATCCGCAAGACTCCCTAAGTTTTCGCGGTTTTTTATTAAGGATAAATATTATCTTTAAATATAATCCAATCTGTGTATGAAAACGAATCTAATATTTATGGTGAGTGTTTTGAGTGTTTTACTTTTCTCAACCTGTAAAAAGGGAAAAATCAAAAATTTAAATAGTATTAGTTATGGTACTTCTTTTGGAATGTGCGGTGGATATTGTGTTCAAAGTATTTCAATTAGTGATGCTAAACTTACTTTTACAAAGAGCAAACATGGACAAACACCTGATACAAAAACTTGTTCAAAAAACATTTCTGATGAAGAAGTAAATTCAATTAAAGATTTATTAGATGCGAGCCAGATTGCTAATTTGCCTGAAGTGATTGGTTGCCCAGATTGTGCCGATGGAGGTGCGGAATGGATTTCGGTAACAGCAGATGGGATAACTCATAAAATCACTTATGATTATGGCAAACCACCAAAAGAATTGGAGGCTGCAGCCGCTAAATTGAAAGTTCTAAAAGATGGTTTTAAGGATTGTAATTAAATGAAACTCATTATGAGGTGGAAATTAGCGATATTAAAAATAGTTAAAATACAGGAAGAGTATGAGTTAGCTTTAAAAAGGCCTATTGGTTAGTACGAAATGATATTGTGCTAGACTCTAAGCAAGCTGATGAACTTGAATTGCTTACACTATCAATTGAGCATTATGAAGAATCTGAATATAAAATTGCTACCGTCTCCAAGAGAAACCATAAAATTAGATTAGAACAATTGGTTGGAGCACAAACTGTGGGATAGAATACATTTGTTTTAATTCGACCCCAGAAGTACAGTAAATTAATTTTCATCCCTCGTGCTAGGTTAACTGTCTTAAGTTCGTTGTCACATCAAATCAGCTATTACGTTTCGCTGACTATTAAGGAATCCAGTCTGTTTATCTTCCCCCTTTAAATATAGCAGATGAAAAACCAGAATTTCGAAATAAAAAATCCAGAAGGATTATATGATCCAAAACCTCATGGATACTCTCATATTGCAACCGTTAACTCCAATAGTAAAATGGTATTTATAGCTGGGCAAGGTGGTAGCAATATGGATGGCGTTTTAAGTAATGATTTCAAGGTACAGGTAGATATTGTGTTTGAAAATATTGAGATCGCACTTAAAAGTGAAGGATTGCTGTGGAGTGATGTTGTAAAGTTGACCACACTTGTGGTTGACTATGATTCAAGTAAACATGAAATTTTGATTGCTGCATCTCGAAAAATATGGCCTGATTTGAAGTTTCCCGTGAATACTCTAATACCAGTTTCGAGACTAGCATTAGATGGGATGCAGATAGAAATCGATGTAACCGCTGTGGGCAGGTAAATTTGGTTTCCGCTTAAATTCGCAACCCCTTAATCTTCAACTCCAAACTAAAAACTCAACACGCTAAATTTTTTGCGCTAACCCCTTGATTTATAAAAAGAATTGTTCTACTTTTGCAGTCCGTTTTATGGGCTATCTGCGAGGATGCCGGGGGAGCGGTAAATAATTAAATAAAAAATTAAAAAAGCACAATGCCAACTATTCAACAATTAGTTAGAAAAGGTAGAGTAGCACTGGAGTTCAAGAGTAAGTCTCCAGCGTTGGACAGCTGTCCACAGCGAAGAGGTGTATGTACACGTGTGTACACCACTACCCCTAAAAAACCAAACTCAGCAATGCGTAAAGTAGCCCGTGTTCGTTTAACGAACGGTAAAGAGGTGAATGCATACATTCCTGGGGAAGGTCACAACTTACAGGAACACTCAATCGTTTTGATTCGTGGTGGTCGTGTGAAAGATTTACCAGGTGTACGTTACCACATCATCCGTGGTGCATTAGATACATCAGGCGTTGCTGGTCGTAACCAACGTCGTTCGAAATATGGTACTAAACGTCCTAAGCCAGGTCAAGCTGCTGCAGCTCCTGCTAAAGGAAAGAAAAAATAATCGGGAGGAAATAAGAAATGAGAAAGTCAAAACCAAAAAAGAGAATTATTCTTCCTGATCCAAAATTTAACGATGTTCAAGTAACTCGTTTTGTAAACAATATGATGTACGATGGAAAAAAATCTATCGCTTACTCTATTTTTTACGATGCTGTTGAAATTGCTGAGAAAAAAGCAGGCGAAAACGGTTTAGAGATCTTCAAACGTGCTTTAACTAACATTATGCCAGCTGTAGAGGTTAAATCTCGTCGTGTTGGTGGTGCTAACTTCCAGGTTCCAACTGAGGTTAGACCAGAACGTAAAACAGCTTTAGGTATGAAATGGTTAATTTCATACGCTCGTAAACGTGGCGAAAAAACCATGAAAGAGAAATTAGCTGGTGAAATGGTAGCTGCTGCTAAAGGTGAAGGTGCTGCTGTTAAGAAGAAAGAAGATACGCACAAAATGGCTGAGGCTAACAAAGCGTTCTCTCACTTCAGATTCTAGTAATTAGGATTAACAGATTAGTAAGATTACACAGATTTAATTAGAAGATTATACTGATTAGATAAATTACACCGATTTGTTTTTACATAATCGGTGTAATCATTTAAAATCAGATAAATCAAAAACATAAGATGGCAAGAGATTTAAAATTTACAAGAAATATTGGAATTGCAGCTCACATTGATGCAGGTAAAACTACAACAACAGAGCGTATCCTTTATTATGCTGGTGTGAGTCATAAAATTGGTGAGGTGCACGAAGGTGCTGCAACAATGGACTGGATGGCACAAGAGCAAGAGCGTGGTATCACCATTACTTCTGCTGCAACTACTGTTGATTGGAATTACAGAGGTCAAAAATATCATGTAAACGTTATTGATACACCAGGTCACGTGGATTTTACCGTAGAGGTAAACCGTTCGTTACGTGTATTAGATGGTTTGGTATTCTTGTTTTCTGCAGTTGATGGTGTTGAGCCTCAATCAGAAACCAACTGGCGTTTAGCCAACAATTATGCGGTTCCTCGTATTGGTTTCGTTAACAAAATGGACCGTTCTGGAGCTGACTTCTTAAAAGTTGTTAAGCAGGTTAAAGATATGTTAGGTAGTAATGCAGTTCCATTGCAATTACCTATCGGTTCTGAAGATGCATTTAAAGGTGTGGTTGATTTAATTAACAACCGTGGTATTGTTTGGAATGAGCATGATAAAGGTATGACCTTTACTGAAGTGCCAATTCCTGATGATATGTTAGATGAGGTTGCTGAGTGGAGAGAAAAATTACTGGAATCAGTAGCTGATTATGATGAGACTTTGATGGAGAAATTCTTCGAAGATCCTAACTCAATTACTGAACGTGAAATTTTAGATGCTTTACGTGCGGCTGTTTTAGATGCTAAAATTGTTCCTATGGTTTGTGGTTCATCTTTTAAAAACAAAGGTGTACAAACTATGCTTGATTATGTGATGGAATTATTGCCTTCACCTATGGATAGCGAAGGTGTAATTGGTACTAATCCAGATACTAACGAAGAAGTTTTATTAAAACCAAGCATTAATGAGCCATTTGCAGCTTTAGCATTTAAAATTGCAACTGACCCATTTGTAGGCCGTTTATGTTTTATCCGTGTTTACTCGGGTAACTTAGAAGCTGGTTCTTACATTTACAATGCTCGTTCTGAAAGTAAAGAGCGTATTTCTCGTATCTTCCAAATGCATGCTAACAAGCAAAACCCAGTGCCAAACGTGGCTGCGGGTGATATTGCTGCTGTAGTTGGATTTAAAGATATCAAAACTGGTGATACACTATGTGATGAGAAACACCCAATCGTTTTAGAATCTATGGATTTCCCTGAGCCAGTTATTGGTTTAGCTATTGAGCCTAAAACTCAAGCTGACGTTGATAAATTGGGTATGGGCTTAGCTAAATTGGCTGAAGAAGATCCTACTTTTAGAGTTCAAACTGATCAGGAAACTGGTCAAACGGTTATCTCTGGTATGGGTGAATTACACTTAGATATTTTAATTGACCGTTTAAAACGCGAATTTAAAGTTGAAGTTAACCAAGGTGCACCACAAGTAGCTTACAAAGAAGCTATTTTCGGTACTACTCAACACCGTGAAACTTATAAGAAACAATCTGGTGGTCGCGGTAAATTTGCCGATATCCAAGTGGTTATCTCGCCAATCGATGCTGATTTCGAAAAAGGTGGTTTACAATTCGTAAATGAAATTACAGGTGGTTCAATTCCACGTGAGTTTATTCCTTCAGTAGAAAAAGGTTTCGCAGCAGCGATGGTTAACGGTGTGTTAGCAGGTTATCCACTTCCTGATATGAAAGTACGTTTGATTGATGGTTCATTCCACGCAGTCGATTCAGATGCTTTATCATTTGAGCTTGCAGCTAAAATGGCATATCGTGAAGCTTTACCTAAATGTAAACCAACTTTGATGGAGCCAATCATGAAAATCGAAATCTTAACCCCTGAAGAAAACATGGGTGATGTAATCGGTGATATGAACCGTCGTCGTGGTCAGTTATTAGGTATGGATACACGTAACGGTGCCCAAGTAATTAAAGCAACTGTGCCTCTTTCTGAAATGTTTGGTTATGTAACGCAGTTACGTACTATCACTTCAGGTCGTGCAACTTCTACAATGGAATTTGACCATTACGAAGCAGCGCCTAAAAACGTACAGGATGAAGTAATTGCTAAATCAAAAGGAAGAGTAAAATCTGAAGACTAATTCTTAGTATTAAGATAAAAGTATCAAGTATCAAGATGGATTATCGGTCTTGATACTCGATACTAAATACTTGCTACTAAAAAAATAAATCCGATTTCTGTTGTTAATAGCTCTAACAGGAAATCATAATTAAAAATAAGATGAGCCAAAGAATCAGAATTAAATTAAAATCTTACGATTACAACTTGGTAGATAAATCTGCTGAGAAAATCGTAAAAACTGTTAAACCTACGGGTGCAGTTGTAAGTGGTCCAATTCCACTTCCTACAGAGAAAAAAATCTTTACTGTATTGCGTTCTCCACACGTAAACAAAAAAGCTAGAGAGCAATTTCAATTATGCGCTTACAAACGCTTATTAGATATTTATAGCTCTAACTCTAAAACAGTTGATGCTTTAATGAAACTTGAATTACCTAGCGGTGTTGAGGTTGAAATCAAAGTTTAATTGATTTTAAAAAGATTAAAAATCCTGATGAAAGTCAGGATTTTTTTTTGCCCTATTTTTTGTGAGGCGTATGGAATAGCAGTTTCTGACCTGGATGTTTTTGGTTGCCATTATGGGATTTCAATAAGCATTTAAGAGAAGCTTAGCGTAATAAATCACGGATTCTCTGGCGGCAAATATGTTTAAACTAGCCGTTAAACAAATTAGGTTTTTATTCGTTTAAATGATATGAATAAACCAACTAAAAAGGAAGAAAATCTTCCTATCGAGGGTCAGGATTTTGCCAATCCTGAAGAAGAATTAAAGGAAAAACCCTCTTCGCATGGGGAAGTTGGAAATCAGAAAGGAAGCGATTTTTCAGAATTGGAGGAGAGCAGAATGGACAATCCACCTAAACATAGAGATGAGAATGGATCAAGTATAAAGGATACAGATGTTCCTGTTAAATCTGACCAAAGTAAAGGAGTGGATTGAAAGCTAATCAATAATTGCATTTCTAATTGCAAAACCGATTAACTCAGCAGTATTTTTTTTGCCTGTTTTATGTAGCAAATTTTGTCGATTGCCCTCTATTGTTCTCTTACTTGTAAATAGTTTATCTGCAATTTCAGTATTGGTAAAGCCTTCGGCAATGAGCTTTAGTATTGTCATTTCTCGTTTCGAAAACTGAACACTCCGTTTCATGCTTCCTGCTTCTACCGAATATTTTTTCTGAACTGGATCCAGTAATTTCATCCCAATTGAAGTGCTGAGGTATTTGTAACCTGCGTTAAGTTGTTCAACTGCGAACACAATTTCTGATGTAGTCACATTCTTTAACAAGTAACCATCGGCACCAGCATCAAAGCATTTAGTAATTAATTTTTCTTGATCAACAGACGTTAAGATTAAGACTTTAATTTGTGGATAGTTACTTTTGATCAATTTGGTCAATTCAATTCCATCCAAGTCGGGCGTTTCAATATCTGTTATAAGTATATCTGGAAGATTCCCTTTCTCCAAAAAATCGATTACCTCGAAGCCCTTTGAAGCTTCGGCAATAACTTCGATATTATCCTGGGTTCCAACTAACGATGTGATACCGTTTCTAATAATGGGGTGGTTATCGGCTATTATTACCTTTATAGGGATTTTCAAATTTGAGGTTGTTGGATAGTCAAATCAAATATCGATATAATCAAGCGTCCATAATCTCTGTTTAAATACGTAAAAGCGATGTATTTATACGCCTTTTTTATGGCAGCGCTGATCATTGTTAACTACCTTTATCACAATGGAACGGAGGTGCAAATTCTTTCTTGAAATAGTGTATTTAATTACACCTGAATAATTATCCGCTAAACTTTAGCTAGTGAGATTAGG
Organism: Pedobacter sp. AC163; assembly: GCF_979258665.1. NCBI lineage: Bacteria > Pseudomonadati > Bacteroidota > Sphingobacteriia > Sphingobacteriales > Sphingobacteriaceae > Pedobacter > Pedobacter sp. AC163. The sequence goes on from NZ_OZ409872.1 coordinate 3,894,450, forward strand.
TAATCTAACGTATTTGTAAATTGTTTAAACCTTATTAACCATCTAGGTGTTATTCATATTAACGGATTAAATTTTTAGGTGTGATGAACAAGGAGCTTGATAATAACAGAAATGATCAAAATGAAAATACTGATCGTAATATAGAATGGGATAATGGAGAGGCAACTTATGGCCATACCATTAGCGACTCTGAGTTTAAGCGTAAAAACACGCCAAGTAAGGATCATATTTCTAATACAGAAAATGAATCCAATACAATAGATAATTTAAAGAACGAAAATCTAAGTCAAGGTGAAGATATTGGAAGTAGAAATAGTATCGATGAGAAAGGTTTGGGTGGGAAAGATTTATAAAGAAGGATTCGTTAAAATCCCTCTTTATAGTTAATGATTTTTCCGGTAGAGGAATAATTCTGATAGTACTCAACAGCTAGATGTTTTTTAAAGTAGCCATTTTTATAGCCCAATAAATTAGTTTTAGCCTTAGGATGATTAAGATGTGGCTGCGAGTGCTAATGTGTTTGCAAATTTGCTAATTAAACAAACTTATTGCAAATTTTCAGTCCTAAAAGTAATTGATATAAATCAAATTTTGTAGTATAAAGTAGTTGTTGATGTCAGTAAAGTTTTGTAGTTTGATTATAGTCCATCGCTAATCTGTTTTTGTATTCCTTGGCTTGACAAAAAGCATCGTTCAAACCATCTTTTAAATCATCCAATAGTGATTTTCCGTCAATTTCTCTTTTTTTGCTGGCATATTTAAAACCGTAAACGGCCACCGCCCCAATTACAACATATTTTAGTAATCCCATAATAAGCCTCTTAAATTCCAGTATTTAAAACATCATCTTCATCTCTTTGGTTAATTTCTTTTTGGCTTGGCGAATCAAAATCATCCGAAGAACTTCCAGTCTTACTTGCAGAACTTTCAACTGTGGGGTGTTTATCTTTACTATTATAAGCATCATCACTTAAAGAATCCTTCCCCTGCGTTCCGCTGTTATCAAAGCCATCCTTAGCAGCTATATTGCCTGCTATTGCATCGCTTTCTTGTCCATAACTGGTTACTTCGTTGCCCTCATTTCCTTTTTCGTATTCCTTTTGAAGCTTTGATTTAGTGCTATCGTCACCATTGCTAACATAACCTTCAATATGCTCTTCCTTATTATAAATACTCGTTTTCATAATTGTATTTTTTATTAAGAACAGCTTTAAGCAAAAATGGTTTTAAGTCAAGTTTCTCTAAATTATTATTGATGGGATTTTCTGCTTTTAACTAACTTGCGCCAAATTTTAAAAATGGAGTGGAAAAATTTACTTTCAAATAAACGATTTGGCCAAGAAAGTTGGACGGGTGATAGAGATAAAGCAAGATCGGATTTTCAAAGAGATTACGATAGATTAATATTTTCGTCGCCTTTTAGACGTTTGCAAAATAAAACTCAAGTATTTCCATTACCTGGAAGCGTTTTTGTTCATAACCGTTTAACTCATAGTTTGGAAGTAGCAAGCGTTGCTCGTTCCATGGCGAATATTTTCCTGAATACTTTGGAGGAAAAAAATCCTCAGTTAATAAAAGATGTTCCACTTATAAATGAAGTTGGAAATATTGTTGCAGCTGCATCGCTCGCTCACGATTTAGGAAATCCTGCCTTCGGGCATTCTGGAGAAGCTGCGATTTCACGTTATTTTACTGATGGAGATGGCAAGGTTTATCAAAATAAAATGAATGAATCGCAATGGCATGATTTGATAAATTTTGAGGGCAATGCGAATGCGATCAGGATTCTTACTCATCCCCTAAAGGGCAAAGGTAATGATGCCTATGCACTTACTTATTCTACACTGGCCTCAATTGCAAAGTATCCTTGCGCTTCTATTGCAGGCAAACAAAAAGGTTTGTTGCACCGGAAAAAGTATGGTTTTTTCCAGTCAGAGGAAGAAACGTTTAAAAGAATTGCGGATGAGCTTCACCTTGAGAAAGAAGAAAACGAATATTTAATTTACAAACGCCATCCTTTGGTTTATCTGGTAGAAGCTGCTGACGATATTTGTTATAGCATTATTGATTTGGAAGACGCACATCGTTTAAAAATTCTTTCTTACGAGGAGGTGAAAAATTATTTGCTGCCTTTCGCGAATTCAAAAACTATCGAAGATAGACTTAAAAATGATTATGAGGATGATGATGCCAAAATTGGTCTTCTTCGAGCGAAGGCAATAAATACATTAACCAACATTTGCGCAGACATTTTTTATCGTGAACAAGAAAGTTTGCTTCAGGGAACTTTGAATAATAGCCTTACAGATCTGATACCAGAACCATATCGCTCTGCGTGGAAAGAAATTGAGAAAGTTTCTATTGAACGCATTTACAATTTCTCTTCAGTGATTCAAAAAGAAGTTGCAGGTTACAAAATTATGGCGGGTTTACTGGAGGAGTTTGTGCCAGCTTTGATAAATAACAACACGCACTATTATAAAAAGTTGGTAAAACTGATACCAAAGCAATACCATACTGATTTGCCTGATATTTACTCCCGCACCCAAAGTGTATTAGACTTTGTTTCGGGGATGACTGATCTTTATGCTGTAGATTTATATCGAAATATTAAAGGAATTTCATTTCCATCTGAAACCTAATTTGGTTGAGATCAAGATCAAGGTTGAGATTTTTGCCCCAACCTTGATCTTGATCTCAATCTCAACTATCTTCCTCGAGAATCATCCCATCTATTTCTTTCGTCCTGAAGTTCACGAGCCAACTTCATTTCTTTATCTTTCGCTTTAACCTTGTGTGCCTGGAATTCATCTGCAACTTCCTGGTAAAGCTGTGTTCTGTAAGTCGCTTCCTTTCTATATTTACCAGATTGAAAAATTACTATTGCCAAGCCAGCGCCCAGAATAATAATAATTGCCCAAACGATGGTGTTATAGGTTCCTTTGTTAAAAGATATCCCCAGAAATTTAATTTCATTAACGGAAGCTGTGGCATCTGCCAATGAGTTTTCTTTTCCAGAAACTTCGCCTTTCAATGTAGAAATGGTTTGTGCCTGTGTTTTAATTTCTTGTTTTGCCTCTTGCAGTTGTTTGCGTTCTTTCCTCAAGGTATCGTTTACACTTTTCCACACTCCAGATAATCTTGAAGGGTTAATCAGCCTTGCGCCATATAAACTCTTAGATTTTTTTAACATAAACTGATACTGGCCATTTAGCGATGGATCGGTGTTTTTTGTTGTATCTGGCAAAGTTTGACCAAAAGCAATGTTTAAAAATAGCATAGCGCCTAAAAACAATAGGGTGTGTTTAATTTTCTGCATAGTTTAAATATAGGTGTTTGAGTGTAAAACTACATTTTTATCTATTTCCTAGTTAATAATTTTTAACTAATGGCTTTATAGATTTTAATTGTTGTGCGTTTTCGTTATCTGTTAAATAACAATTTTATCTACGTTTTATTATAATTTACTTATTGATAGATTACATTTGCCTCATGCAAATAGGAATTATCGGTTTGGGCGATATGGGCAAATTATATGCGCTGTCGTTTGCAAGCGAAGGTTATAAAGTATGCGGGGCAGATATGCCTTTAAGGTTTTCGGATTTAAAAAATGAATTAGAGCCGAAAGGAATCGAGGTATTAATTGATGGTCATGAAGTGGCCCGCAAATCACACTTTATAATTTACTGTGTGGAAGCAGAAAAGATTGATGAAGTAGTTTCTACGTTTGCCCGTTCTACAAAGTTCGGCGCAATTGTATCCGGACAAACCTCTGTTAAACATCCGGAAATTGCAGCTTTTGAGAAACATCTTCCAGATGATACACAGATTGTAACCTGCCACTCTTTACACGGGCCTGCTTTTAGTCCAGAAGGGCAAACGCTGGTGGTCGTTCGCCACCGGGCTTCCGATGAAGTTTATGCTAAAGCTTTAGCCGTTTACCGTTCGCTTAAATCGAATATTATCGAAATGGACGATTATCGTGAGCATGACCGTATTGTGGCCGATACACAAGCCGTTACCCACATGGGCTTCGAGAGTATGGGTTCAGCATGGAAAAATGCAGGTTTCTTTCCATGGGATAACCCAGCTTATGCTGGCGGAATAGATAATGTGAAAATCTTAACCACGCTCAGAATTTTTAGTTACAAATCACATATTTATGCTGGCTTAGCAATATTGAATCCTTATGCCCAGAAGCAGGTGAAATACTACGCTCAGGCAGAATCTGAATTATATAAGCTGATGATTTGTGAAAATGAAATTGAATTTAGGGAGAAAATTTATGCTGCCCGCGATTTTGTATTTCATGAGAGCAGAACGCTTCTGCTCCTTGATGACAACATTATGAAAGAATTTAGCCTTTCTGATGCAAATCATAAACAAAAGCCAAATTCGCACTTAAGTTTGCTAAGTATGGTTTATGCCTGGTATAAAATGGGCGTAAATCCTTATGATAACCTAATTTGTCAAACCCCTCCTTTTAAATTGAGGCTTGGCATAGCTGAGTATCTTTTCAAAAATGAGGAGATGTTGGAAGAATCGATCACCACCGCTTTATACGATAAATCTATCCGCGGCGACGATTTGGAATTTCATACCGCTGTTCATGAATGGGCATCGATAATAGGATACGGTGATTTGAAAGGATATAAGGAACATTTTGAGGCTGCAAAATCATTTTTTGCCAATCGATTGAATGATGGGAGAGACCTGAGTGCGGAAATGATTAGGAGGTTAGGGAAGTAGTGGGAAAATCAGAATTAGTTGTTGAATTGCAAACTCATTTGGCTGATATTGAAAGTTTATGCCAGGAATATGATTTGGGAAATAAACAGGTGGTTTCTCAAATTGCTAAACGAGTTTTGATCCTATTCCAGAATGCTGAACAATCCAAATCATTACTTACTAAATTAAAGCTTAATCACATTCAGCTTAGCTGTAGTTCAGAAACTTATCAATCGAAAAGTATAAACAACTTTATTGGCTTGTTAAAGCTGGAGCATACAAAAGGAGCAGGCTGGGATTATCTGCCGAAGCTTGAGCAGTCTAATCTGATTAGAGTATCGTTAGAAAACTGGTGGAACAACAAAAAGATAATAGTTGATTCCAGTTCAATTGCATTTACGAGAGCTAAAATCACAAAAGCGCTAGCCGGGAATGATCAAATAGTTATAGATACATCAGGATGGAAGCTTACTGATGCTCATGTAAACAAAAATACAATCAATCCAATACCAGCAACGGTTAGGCAAATTGCTTACGAACTCATTGAGACTTTCAAAAATATGGATATCAATAAGGAGAGTAAGCTTCATCAAAAATCCTGAGTTAAATTTTCAGTTTGCACCTGTTTTCGACGTATGCTATAGTTATACTACAGCATGATTGAAATTAATAACTGCTAACACGGTCGTTAAAAAGAGAGTGAGAATAGAGCGTAGCTAACACCTGTAACACGTTGATAAATTTTAATTACCAGGTCCCAATTTATATCATCCATATAATATATAGACTTTATTTTATTCCATAAATCCTTCGTTTAGCCAAAAACTGTCCCTTATATTTGCCCGCATGTCGGTTTTGTTATTTACCATCATCGTTTTGTTAGGCGCTTTTTTGGCAGGTTTATTAGGTTCATTAACAGGCTTGGGTGGGGGTGTAATTATTATCCCTCTATTAACACTAGCATTAGGGGTTGATATCCATTATGCCATCGGTGCATCAATTGTTTCGGTAATAGCCACTTCATCGGGTTCTGCGGCCGCCTATGTAAAAGAAGGAATTACAAATATTCGAATTGGTATGTTTCTCGAAATTGCCACTACGATAGGAGCCATTTCTGGCGCAGTAGTAGCCGTTTATCTCAATGCAAATTATATCGCCATCATATTCGGTTGCATCTTAATTTTCTCCGCCATCATGACGTTGAAGAAAAAGATCGATCATACCACTTTAGACAAGACTGATAAATGGGCAAAATTTTTCAAACTTAACAGTAGTTATCCTGATAAAGGCGTAGATCATCCTTATGCAGTTAAAAATGTGCCTGCTGGCTTTGCGATGATGCTTTTTGCTGGTACGCTTTCTGGTCTTTTAGGTATTGGCAGCGGTGCTTTAAAAGTAATTGCGATGGATAACATAATGCGTTTGCCTTTTAAGGTTTCTACAACCACGAGTAACTTTATGATGGGTGTAACGGCAGCTGCAAGTGCGATTGTTTATTTGCATCGCGGTCAGATAGATCCTGGAATTGCAATGCCCGTTTGTATTGGAGTTTTAACCGGCGCTTCGATTGGATCGAAAGTTTTGTTGCGAACTAAGACCGACAAACTAAAAATTGTTTTTGCAGTTGTAGTTACTTTTTTAGCACTACAAATGATTTACAAAGGAATTAGCGGCTTGTAAAATGAACGAAGAGAAAAACGAAAATATTAGCGATAAGGATATCCAGGTTGTATTGGGTACGCTTCTGCGTGCTGGTGTAATCATATCGATGAGTATTGTACTGATTGGTGGTGTCATTTTCCTTATCCATAACAAAGGGGTAATAACCGATTATAAAGTTTTTAAACCAGAACTCTCAAAATTTTCATCTATTGGTGAGATTTTTAAAGGCTTATCGAGCTTTCATGGCGATGCCATTGTTCAGTTTGGTATCCTAATGCTCATTTTTACCCCAATCGCCCGCATCATTTTTGCCATATTTAGCTTTTTGATAGAGAAAGATTATCTCTATGTTCTTATCGGATTTATCATCCTTGCCATCATAACCATCAGTTTAAATGGTGGTTTGGCACATTAACATCTGGTTAAAAGTTAAAAGCCAACATATCAACAATTTATTTGAAAAAATATTTGGCTAACTATTTGAAAATTAATAATTCTTGTCTATCTTTGCCGTCCCTTTCGGGGGATGTACAACCACCTTGAACGAAGCCCTACTGCTTCGATGGGTGTTAAAAAGAAAAGATAAAATGTCAGGAATTATTGGAAAAAAAGTAGGAATGACCAGTATCTTTGATGCCGAAGGAAGAAACATTCCTTGTACGGTAATCGAGGCTGGGCCTTGTGTAGTTACACAAGTGAAAACCGAAGAAAAAGACGGGTATTCATCAATCCAATTGGGTTACGATGAAAAAAAAGAGAAAAACACAACTCAACCGTTAAAAGGCCATTTCGCGAAAGCAAACACAACTCCGAAACGCAAACTTGTTGAATTCGATTCGTTTACAACTTCACTTAATTTAGGTGATGTAGTAACCGTTGATGCATTCGCAGAAGGCGATTTTGTTGATGTTGTGGGTACCTCAAAAGGTAAAGGTTTTCAAGGTGTTGTAAAACGCCACGGATTTGCCGGTGTTGGTATGCAGACTCACGGTCAGCATAACCGTTTACGTGCCCCAGGTTCATTGGGAGCATCATCATTCCCTTCACGTGTATTCAAAGGAATGCGCATGGCAGGAAGAACAGGTGGAGACAGAGTAAAAGTTCAAAACTTACAGGTTTTGAAAGTTTATGCTGAGCAAAACCTATTAGTAGTTAGTGGTTCCATTCCAGGAGCTAAAGGTTCTTACGTAATCTTAGACAAGTAATCAGATGGAAGTTAAAGTATTAAACATTTCAGGTAAAGAAACAGGTGCCAAGGTGCAACTTCCTGAATCGGTATTTGGTATCGAGCCTAACGACCACGCGATTTATTTAGATGTAAAACAGTATTTGGCTAACCAACGTCAAGGTACTCATAAATCTAAACAACGTAATGAGATTGCTGGTTCAACTCGTAAACTATACAAGCAAAAAGGTACAGGTGGTGCCAGAGCTGGTAGCATTAAATCTCCGTTATTTAACGGTGGTGGTCGTGTTTTCGGTCCTCAACCACGTGATTATAGCTTTAAATTGAACAAGAAATTAAAATCATTAGCACGTAAATCTGCTTTAGCTTATAAAGCAAAAGATAACAGCGTGGTAGTTTTAGAAGATTTCAACTTCGATACAGCTAAAACAAAAAACTATACAAGTTTATTGGCTGCGTTAAACGTAGGTACTCAAAAAACTTTATTGGTTTTACCTGCACAAAATAATAATATCTATTTATCAAGCAGAAACGTTCAGAAAACTAAAGTAATCTCGGCAGCAGATTTAAATACTTATGATGTATTAAACGCTGGTGTACTTGTGTTAACTGCAGATTCTGTTAAAACTTTGGAGGAGGCATTTGCCAAGTAATATGGAAATTTTAAAAAAACCAATATTAACCGAAAAAGCTTCAGCTTTAACTGAAAAATCTAACCGTTTCACATTCGCTGTTAACCACAAGGCTAACAAAATCCAAATCAAAGCGGCTATTGAGAAATTGTACGGTGTAACCATCGTTGCAGTTAACACCATGGTTGTTGATGGAAAAGCGAAATCTCGTTACACTAAAGCAGGTTTTGTTTCTGGCCGTAGCCCGAAATACAAAAAAGCAATCGTAACGTTAAAAGACGGCGAAACAATAGATTATTACGCAACTCTTTAATTTAATAATTAATTATAACTATGGGCTTAAGAAAATTTAAACCAGTTACTCCAGGTACCCGCTTCAGAGTTGGTGCTAGTTTTACGGAGATTACAGCAACCAAGCCCGAAAAATCATTGGTTGTATCATCAAAAAAGTCTGGTGGACGTAACAACACAGGTAAAATGACTATGCGCTACATGGGTGGTGGTCATAAAAAATCATATCGTTTAATCGACTTCAAACGCGATAAATTCGATATTCCTGCAACAGTAGCTACTGTTGAATACGATCCAAACCGTACTGCCCGCATCGCATTATTACATTATGCAGATGGCGAGAAGCGTTACATTATTGCTCCAGAAGGTTTGCAAGTTGGTTCGGTATTATTATCGGGCGAAACAGCAGCTCCAGAAGTAGGTAACACTTTAAAATTATCGAACATTCCATTAGGTTCTATCATCCACAACGTGGAGATTCACCCTGGAAAAGGAGCACAATTAGCTCGTAGTGCAGGTGCTTATGCACAATTAGCTGCCCGCGATGGTAAATATGCTACTTTGAAAATGCCTTCAGGCGAAACCCGTTTAATCTTGACTACTTGTCTTGCTACTATCGGTGCGGTATCTAACTCAGATCACGCAAATGAAGTATTAGGTAAAGCTGGTCGTAAACGTTGGTTGGGCCGTCGTCCGAGAACTAGACCGGTAGCGATGAACCCTGTCGATCACCCAATGGGTGGTGGTGAAGGTAGATCATCAGGTGGTCACCCACGTTCAAGAAATGGCGTTTTAGCTAAAGGCTACAAAACCAGAGAACTTAAAAAATATTCTAATCGTTACATCATAGAGAGAAGGAAGAAATAATGGCTCGTTCGATAAAAAAAGGACCTTATATTGACCATAACGTAGAGAAAAAAGTAAACTCTATGAATGATTCAGGCAAAAAGTCTGTAATCAAAACTTGGTCTCGTAGATCAATGATTTCACCAGATTTCGTTAATCATACATTTGCAGTACACAATGGTAATAAATTTATCCCTGTGTATGTTACAGAAAACATGGTTGGTCACAAGTTGGGAGAATTTGCTCCAACCAGAACATTCAGAGGACACGCTGAAAAGAAAAAATAATTAGACAATGGAAGCAATAGCAAAATTAAACAATTGTCCAACCTCACCGCGTAAGATGCGTTTGGTTGTAGATCTTATCAGAGGTGAACGTGTAGAAAAAGCATTAAGTGTTTTAAAGTTTACCAATAAAGAAGCAGCAATAAGAGTTGAGAAATTATTATTATCTGCTATCAACAACTGGGAAGCTAAAAATGGCAAAACTTCTGATGGAAGTGAGTTATTTGTTAAAACCATTATGGTAGATGGTGGTCGTCAACTTAAACGTTTACGTCCAGCACCTCAAGGCCGTGGATATAGAATTCGTAAGCGTTCAAACCACGTTACGCTGATTGTAGATAGTAAAAGTACAGAAACAACTCAAAACTAATTTTAGGAAATGGGACAAAAAGCAAATCCAATAGGTAACAGGTTAGGTATCATCAAAGGATGGGATTCTAACTGGTTCGGTGGCAACAACTACTCCGATAAATTAGTTGAAGATGAGAAAATAAGAAAATACCTTTCTGCTCGTATCGCTAAAGGTGGTGTTGCTAAAGTGGTTATCGAGCGTACGTTAAAACGTATCACGGTAACAATCCACACAGCTCGCCCAGGTATCGTAATCGGTAAAGCAGGTGCTGAGGTTGATAAAATCAAAGAAGAGTTAAAGAAATTGACTAAAAAGGAAATTCAAATTAACATTTTCGAGATTAAACGCCCAGAACTTGATGCACAATTAGTTGCAGAAGGTGTTGCAAAACAATTAGAAGCAAGGATCTCATTCCGTAGAGCAATGAAATCTTCTATCGCATCAACCATGCGTATGGGTGCTGAAGGTATCAAAATCATGACTTCTGGTCGTTTAGGTGGTGCTGAGATGGCACGTACTGAGCAGTACAAAGAAGGAAGAGTGCCTTTGCATACATTCCGTGCTGATATTGACTATGCTTTAGCTGAAGCTTTAACCACTTATGGTAAAATCGGCGTTAAAGTATGGATCTGTAAAGGTGAGGTTTATGGAAAACGTGATTTGTCTCCAAACATCGGTTCAACAAACAACGGTCCAAAAGGCGCATCAGATAAACCAGCTTTCGGTGGAAGAGATAACCGTGGTGGTGGAAGAGATAACCGTGGCGGTGGTAACGACAGACGTGGTGGAAACCAAGGCGGCGGTCGTGGTCCAGGCCAAGGTGGTGCAAACAGAGGTGGTGGCGCAGGCGCTAACAGAGGTCCTCGTAAATAATTGATTTATTAACATCGTTTAACGATTAGAACAAAATAAAATGTTACAGCCAAAAAGAACGAAGTTCAGGAAGATGCAAAAAGGCAGAATGAAGGGTTTAGCTTCTCGTGGAGCTGAATTAGCATTCGGATCTTTCGGTATCAAATCTTTAGAAGCAACTTGGATTACAAGTCGCCAGATAGAGGCTGCTCGTATCGCGGTAACCCGTTTCATGAAACGTGAAGGCCAGGTATGGATCAGAATTTTCCCGGACAAACCAGTAACTAAAAAACCTGCTGAGGTACGTATGGGTAAAGGTAAAGGTGCTCCTGAGTATTGGGTAGCAGTTGTTAGACCTGGACGCGTAATTTTCGAAGCTGAAGGTGTGCCTTTAGAAGTAGCTAAAGAAGCATTGCGTTTAGCAGCTCAGAAATTACCAATCCAAACCAAATTCGTAGTACGTAGAGATTACGTAGAAGCATAGTAAAATGTTGAGGTGAATGTTGTAAATACTTGTTTATTATAACCGCTACACTCAACTTAAAAAAAAGAAAAATGAAAAATTCAGAAATCACAGGGCTTTCAAAAGAAGAATTAGTAGCTAAGATTGCGGAAGAAAAAGAGAACTTATCAAAATTAAAGTTCGCACACACTATTTCAGCTATCGAAAATCCTTCGCGTATTGCGAAAGTAAGGAAAGACATAGCCCGTTTAAACACTGAGTTGACTAAAGTGAAAAACACTGAGTCAGCTACTGAAACTAAATAATTTGAGAGTCGACATGGAAAGACAATTAAGAAAAACAAGAACGGGATTAGTGGTAAGCAACAAGATGGATAAATCTGTTGTAGTGAGCGTGGAACGTAAAGTAAAGCACCCGATTTATGGTAAGTTCGTTAAGAAAACTACCAAATTTATGGCTCACGACGAGAAAAACGAATGCGGTATCGGTGATACAGTATTGATTATGGAAACTCGTCCCTTGAGTAAAAACAAGAACTGGAGATTGGTACAAATTTTAGAAAGAGCTAAATAAGATGGTACAACAGGAATCGAGATTAAACGTTGCTGATAACAGCGGCGCAAAAGAAGTATTAGTAATTCGCGTGCTAGGTGGAACCGGCAAACGTTATGCTTCAATTGGTGATAAAGTAGTTGTTACCGTAAAAAGCGCATTACCGTCAGGTAATATTAAAAAAGGTACAGTTTCAAAAGCAGTTGTTGTAAGAACTAAAAAAGAAATCCGTCGTAAAGATGGTTCTTATATCCGTTTTGACGATAATGCTGCTGTATTATTGAACGCACAGGATGAGCCAAGAGGTACACGTATCTTTGGCCCGGTTGCGAGAGAACTACGTGAAAAACAATTCATGAAAATTGTATCATTAGCACCGGAGGTATTATAAAATGGGAAACAAAGTAAATACACCATCAAAACTTAAAATCCGCACTGGAGATTTAGTTAAAGTAATTGCTGGCGATTCAAAAGGTCAACAAGGAAAAGTACTTTCAGTACAAATAGATAAAAACAGAGCCATTGTAGAAGGCGTTAACTTAGTGTCTAAACATACTAAACCAAATGCTGCAAATCCGAACGGTGGTATTATTAAAAAAGAAGCTGCTCTTCACATTTCTAACTTGATGTTGGTTGATCCAAAATCTGGTAAAGCCACTCGCGTTGGTCGTAAACTTAACGCTGATGGTAAAATCGTTAGAGTTGCTAAAATTTCAGGGGAGGAAATTAAATAATGGCTACACCTAGATTAAAAAGCAAATACAAAGAAGAAGTTGTAAATGCATTAAAAGAGAAATTTCAGTACAAAACTGTAATGCAGGTTCCTAAATTGGAAAAAATCTGTATCAATCAGGGTGTTGGTCGTTTTTCTGTTACTGATAAAAAGATTATGGATACCACAATCGTTGAGTTGACTACTATTACTGGTCAGCAAGCGGTTCCGGCTAACTCTAAGAAAGATATCTCTAACTTTAAATTACGTAAAGGTATGCCAGTAGGTGTACGCGTAACATTACGTGATAACAATATGTATGAGTTCTTAGATCGTTTGATTTCTGTAGCTTTACCACGTATCCGTGATTTTAAAGGTATTAACGATAAAGGTTTTGATGGTAAAGGAAATTACACATTAGGTGTAACTGAGCAAATCATCTTCCCAGAGATTAATATAGATAAAATCAATAAAATTTTAGGGATGGATATAACTTTCGTAACTTCGGCAAAATCTGACGTTGAGGCTCTTGAGTTATTGAAACAATTCGGATTACCATTTAAAAATCAAAAAACAGCAGAATAATGGCAAAAGAAGGTGTAAAAGCACGCGAAGTTAAGCGCCAAAAATTGGTAGCTAGATACGCTGAAAAACGTGCAGTATTAAAAGCTGCAGGAGATTTCGAGGGTTTAGATAAATTACCTAAAAACTCATCTCCAGTACGTTTACACAACCGTTGTAAATTAACTGGTCGTCCACGTGGTTATATGCGTACCTTTGGTATTTCAAGGGTAACGTTTCGCCAAATGGCACTAGACGGTAAAATACCAGGTGTTAAAAAAGCATCTTGGTAATAAAAGTATAAAGTAATTAGTATAAAGTATTTAGATCAATTGGTCTTTATACTTTATACTATTGTATATATACTAAAAAAGAATTTTAACCGATAGCAGGTCCCACAGCTGAGTAGCAGAAGGAAACCACTATCAAAAACAATAAATAATGAATACAGATCCAATAGCAGATTATTTAACAAGAGTAAGGAATGCCATTAAGGCCAACCACCGTGTTGTAGAAATTCCTGCATCAAACCTTAAAAAAGAAATTACTAAAGTTCTTTTCGATAAAGGTTACATCGCGAACTACAAGTTTGAAGATACAACAGTTCAAGGCATCATTAAAATTGCATTGAAATACAATCCAATTACTAAAGTTCCTGCTATTCGTACATTAGTGCGAGTAAGTAAACCAGGTTTGAGAAACTATGCTGGTGTTGAAAATATGCCAAGAGTATTAAACGGTTTAGGTATCGCAATCTTATCTACTTCTAAAGGTGTAATGACTGATAAAGAAGCAGCCAAATTAAACATTGGTGGTGAGGTATTGTGTCACGTTTATTAATATTAGGAGAACAGCACAATGTCAAGAATAGGAAAAGCCCCAATTACAATCCCTGCAGGTGTTACCATTACTGTATCGAAAGATAACGTAGTAAGTGTAAAAGGCCCTAAAGGTGAATTAACACAAGCAGTAGATTCAGATATCACTGTAAGTCAAGAAGATGGAATTTTAACAGTTCAACGTCCATCAGAACAAAAGAAACATAAAGCATTACACGGTTTATATCGCTCATTGCTTAACAACATGGTTGTTGGTGTTACAGAAGGTTATAAATTAACTCAAGAATTAGTAGGTGTTGGTTACCGTGCTACAAACCAAGGTAATACACTAGATCTAGTTTTAGGTTATTCTCACCATTATGTATTTCAATTACCAGAAGAGATTAAAGTAACTACATCTTCAGAAAAAGGTCAAACTCCTAAAATCATTTTAGAAAGTATTGACAAACAATTGATCGGTCAGGTAGCAGCGAAAATCCGTTCGTTACGTGCACCAGAGCCATACAAAGGTAAAGGTATCAAGTTTGTAGGTGAAGTGTTAAGAAGAAAAGCAGGTAAATCAGCGTCTAAAAAATAGTAATCATGGCAGGTAAAAAATTATCAAGAAGAGATCGTATTAAAAAAGGGATCAGAAAAAGACTTACCGGTTCGGAAGAGCGTCCAAGGTTATCTGTATATAGAAGCAATAAAGGGATTTATGCGCAGGTAATTAACGATGTAACCGGTACTACAATAGCTTCAGCATCATCTTTATCAAAAGATTTTTCTGGAACAGGTAACAAAAGCGACCAATCAGTTGCAGTAGGCAAATTAGTTGCTGAAAAAGCAATCGCTGCTGGTGTTAAAGAAGTTGTTTTCGATAGAAATGGCTATTTATACCACGGTCGTGTAAAATCGTTGGCAGAGGGTGCCCGCGAAGCTGGTTTAGTATTTTAATCTGAAGAAAAAGTAAGATGTCAACTATCAATATAAAAAGAGTTAAAACCACCGATATCGAATTAAAGGATCGTTTGGTTAGTATACAACGTGTTGCCAAAGTAACCAAAGGTGGTCGTACTTTCAGCTTCTCAGCAATTGTTGTTGTTGGAGATGAGAACGGTGTTGTTGGTTTCGGTTTAGGTAAAGCGAAAGAAGTAACAGAAGCAATCGCTAAGGGTGTGGATGATGCTAAAAAGAACTTAGTTAAAGTTCCAATTTTACACGGTACAGTTCCTCACGAGCAGATCGGTAAATTCTCAGGTGGTTTTGTTTTAATCAAACCAGCTGCAGTAGGTACCGGAGTAATTGCTGGTGGTGCGATGCGTGCTGTATTAGAAAGTGCTGGCGTTCATAACGTATTAGCAAAATCTAAAGGTTCATCAAACCCACACAACGTGGTAAAAGCAACTGTAGATGCGTTAACAAAAATGCGTGATGCTTATACAGTAGCTCAAACTCGTGGTATAGATTTAAACAAAGTATTTAACGGATAATATCATGGCTAAGATCAAAATAACACAAGTAAAAAGCGTTATCGACAGAAGCGAGCGCCAAAAAAGAACCGTTCAAGCTTTAGGTTTATCTAAAATGAATCAAAGTGTTGAGGTAGAAGCTACACCACAAATTATTGGTATGGTTCGCAAAGTGAACCACTTAGTAGCTATCGAAGCAATTTAAGACAATTATCAAAATGAATGAGTTTTGAGTGAATGAATAGGCAAATTGCTAACATTCAATCATTCAAAATTCAATCATTATTTATTTATCGTTGTACCTGTTTAGTGAAAGCGAAGGGCAACACAAATTCAAAAAAATGAATTTAAGTAATTTAAAACCTGCAGTAGGTTCTACAAAAAACAACAAAAGAATTGGTCGTGGTACAGGTTCTGGTCGTGGTGGTACTTCAACCCGTGGTCACAAAGGTGCGGGTTCTCGTTCTGGTCACAAAACCAAAATCGGTTTTGAAGGTGGTCAAATGCCTTTACAACGTCGTGTGCCTAAAGTTGGTTTCAAACCAATTAACCGTACCGAATATGTTGGTGTTAACTTAGATGTTTTACAAGCATTAGCCGAAAAACATAACTTAACAACTATTGATTTCGCTGCTTTACAAGCGCATGGTTTAGCTTCAAAAAACGACTTAGTTAAAATTTTAGGTCGTGGTGAAGTAAAAGCAAAATTAGAAATAACTGCACATGCGTTTTCTGCAACCGCACAAAAAGCTATTGAAGCTGCAGGTGGTTCAATTGTAAAATTGTAATTATTAAATGAAGAAGCTATTTACTACTTTAAGTAATATCTGGAAAATTGAAGAATTAAAAGAGCGTATATTGTTTACGCTCTTAATTCTTTTGGTATACCGTTTTGTATCTCACGTGGTTTTGCCAGGTGTAGATCCAACTGCTTTAGGCGCTAACGAAAAATCAGGACTTTTAGGCATTCTGGATATGTTTGCCGGAGGTTCGTTCTCTCGTGTGTCTATTTTAGCATTGGGGGTAATGCCTTATATCTCTGCATCCATTGTGGTGCAACTATTAGGTATTGCTGTTCCTTCTTTCCAAAAAATGCAGAAAGAAGGCGAAAGTGGTAGAAAGAAAATGAACCAGATCACTCGTTACCTTACGGTAGCGATTACAATCGTTCAATCTGTAGGTTACGTTAAAACGCAGGTTCCGGCAGAAGCTATTTTATTACCAAATACCTTATTTTTAGTGTTATCTACGTTTGTATTAACGGCAGGTACATTATTTGTAATGTGGTTAGGTGAAAAAATAACTGATAAAGGTATTGGTAACGGTACTTCACTAATCATTATGGTTGGTATTATTGCTCGTTTACCTATTGCAATTTCTCAAGAGTTTAGTGCACGTGTAGGTTCTGCCAGTGAAGGTGGAGGCCCGGTTGCCTTAGTTTTAGAGATTGTTGCCTTGTTTGCAGTGGTAATGTTTACCATTTTAATTGTACAAGGTGTACGTAAGGTACCAGTGCAATACGCAAAGAAAATTGTTGGTAACCGCCAGTTTGGTGGTGTTCGTCAATACATTCCATTAAAGGTAAATGCTGCCGGTGTTATGCCAATCATTTTTGCTCAGGCTTTGATGTTTATTCCAGGTGCTTTAACACAATTCGTTCCTTCATTGCAAGGTTCATGGTTAATTCAGTTTAGCAATACTACTTCATTAGCGTATAGCTTAACTTTCGCATTTTTAATTATCGCATTTACTTTCTTCTATACTGCTATTACAGTAAATCCAACTCAAATGAGTGACGATATGAAGAAAAATGGTGGTTTTATTCCAGGCGTTAAGCCAGGCTTTGCAACATCGACTTTCATTGATGATGTAATTTCTAAAATCACTTTTCCAGGTGCAGTATTTTTAGCGATTATTGCTATACTACCTTCAATTGCGGTGAAATTTGGTATTAAACAAGAATTTGCTCATTTCTTTGGTGGTACATCACTATTGATTTTAGTGGGTGTTGTCTTAGACACTTTACAACAAATTGAAAGTTATTTATTGATGCGTCATTACGATGGATTAATGAAAACTGGTAGAGTTACTGGCAGAACAGGCGTACCTGCTGCAAGTAGCAACGCAGCTTTGTAGGCTGAACAAAATTGATTAAAACTTTTGAATGATAGAATGAGTGAATGGCCCAACAGCTCTTCACTCATTTACAATTTACGCATTCGAAACTTAAAATGAATGTCTAGAATCTATTACAAGTCTCTTGAAGAGATTGAGTTAATAAGAGAAAGTTCAATGCTTGTTTCAAAAACTTTGGCTGAAGTGGCAAAGGTAATCAAGGCAGGCATCACCACTTTAGCCTTAGATAAGCTGGCATTTGAGTTTATTAATGATCATGGTGCGATACCTGCATTTTTAAATTATAATGGCTTTCCTTACTCTTTATGCATATCGCCAAATGAACATGTTGTTCATGGTTTCCCGAGCGAATACATCATACGAGAGGGTGATTTAATTTCGGTGGATTGTGGTGTGATCAAGAACGGATACTTTGGCGATTCGGCTTATACATTTTCTATTGGAGAAGTTGATGCCGAAAAACAAAAGTTAGTTGAGGTAACCAAACATTGCCTTGATTTAGCAATTGACAAGGCGGTAAGCGGAATGCGTGTTGGAGATATCGGCTTTGCTGTTCAGCAGCATGCAGAAGCTCACGGTTTTGGTGTGGTAAGAGAGTTAGTAGGGCATGGTGTTGGTGTAAAGCTTCACGAAAAACCAGAGGTTCCAAATTATGGGAAACGCGGTGTTGGTCCGAAACTGGAAGAAGGATTAGTGATTGCTATTGAACCGATGATCAATGCCGGTGTTGCTGGCGTACTGTTTCACAATGATGGATGGACGGTGACGAGTAAAGACAATAAACCATCAGCACATTTTGAACACACGGTGGCGATAAAAAAGGGCAAAGCAGACGTTTTATCAACGTTTTCATTAATTGAAGAAGTTTTACAACAAAAAAAATAAATAATTAAAATTTTTTATTTAATTTTGCAACCCTGTTTAGAAGCAGCTAATTAAGTAACAATCAACAAAATATGGCTAAACAAGCCTCAATTGAACAAGACGGAGTAATAAGAGAAGCATTATCGAATGCGATGTTCCGAGTAGAACTTGAGAACGGACACGAGATTATTGCTCATATTTCAGGAAAGATGCGGATGCACTACATCAAAATTCTTCCTGGTGACAAAGTAAAACTGGAAATGTCGCCTTATGATTTAACAAAAGGGCGCATAACCTATAGATACAAATAAAATGAAAGTTAGATCATCAATTAAAAAACGTAGCGCTGATTGCAAGATTATTCGCCGTAAAGGTAAACTTTACGTTATTAACAAGAAAAATCCTAAATACAAGCAACGTCAAGGGTAATTAAAAAACATTGTAATGTACCGCACAACGGTGGCCCGCCGTTCGGAATTACTTCAAAAGATAAATAAATATGGCAAGGATTTCAGGTATTGATTTACCAAGAAACAAAAGAGGAGAGATTGGTTTAACTTATATCTATGGTATTGGGAGAACTACTGCACAACGTATTTTAACTACTGCAGGTATCGATCTAAACAAGAAAGTGCAAGATTGGTCTGATGATGAGTTATCAGCAATCCGTACAATGATTAACGATGAAATTAAAGTAGAAGGTGCTTTAAGATCAGAGGTTCAATTAAACATTAAACGTTTAATGGATATTGGTTGTTACCGTGGTTTACGTCACAGAAAAGGTTTACCTTCTCGTGGTCAGCGTACCAAAAACAACTCACGTACTCGTAAGGGTAAGAGAAAAACAGTTGCTAACAAGAAAAAAGCTACTAAGTAATAGATAGATAGGAGATTGAGGTTTTAGATGTGAGTATCATGTCTATTTAATCTGCTCAAATCTGGAACAAAAGATAAAAAGTAGGATATTGAGTATCGGGGTAGAGAAAGTCTCATATCTCAAGTCTCATATCTAAAATCTAAAAGATAACATGGCTAAGAGTAAAAAAGTAACAAAAAAACGTATCGTTGTAATTGAGCCTGTTGGTCAGGCACATATCAATGCTACTTTCAACAACATCATCGTTACGTTAACCAACAACAACGGACAGACTATTTCATGGTCTTCTGCTGGTAAAATGGGCTTTAAAGGTTCTAAAAAGAACACACCGTATGCAGCTGGTCAAGCAGCTTCAGATTGCGGTAAAGTTGCATTTGATTTAGGTTTACGTAAAGTTGAAGTGTTTGTAAAAGGTCCTGGTTCAGGTCGTGAATCTGCAATCAGAACTTTGCAAGTAGCAGGTATCGAAGTAACATCTATCAAAGATATTACTCCACTTCCTCACAACGGATGTCGTCCTCCTAAAAAGAGAAGAGTTTAATTAATTTTAAAGCTAAGAATCTTCAGTTACAGGCTGAATGGTACTTTAAAAACAGAAAAAAATGGCAAGATATACAGGCCCAAAATCAAAAATCGCCCGTAAATTCAGAGAACCAATCTTCGGTCCTGATAAGGTGTTAGACAGAAAAAATTATCCTCCTGGCCAACATGGCGTTTCAAAAAGGAGAGGAAAACAATCTGAGTATGCAATCCAGTTAATGGAGAAACAAAAAGTAAAATATACTTATGGTGTATTAGAAAAGCAGTTCAGTAACTTGTTTAAAAAAGCATCTTCACGTGCTGGTATTACAGGTGATAACTTACTTCAATTATTAGAAGCACGTTTAGATAACACAGTTTACCGTTTAGGTATTGCAACAACCCGTTCTGGTGCACGCCAGTTAGTTAGCCATAAACACGTAACCGTGAATGGTGAAGTTGTAAATATCCCTTCATATCAGTTAAAAGCTGGTGATGTTGTTGCGGTTCGTGAGAAATCAAAATCATTAGAATCAATTAGTAACTCAGTTGCAGGTAGAACAATTAATAAGTTCTCTTGGTTAGAGTGGAATGCTGGTGAATTAACTGGTAAATTCTTAACCTACCCACAACGTGATGAAATTCCTGAAAACATTAAGGAAAACTTAATCATCGAGTTATACTCAAAGTAATAAATAAGATAGTTAATTACCTCGAAAGGGTAATTAACTTTTTTCTTGTTACTATATATTCAATAACGAATTTAAAAAATTATAAATGGCAATTTTAGCATTTCAGAAACCTGATAAAGTGATCATGCAGAAATCAACAGATTTCGATGGCACATTTGAATTTCGTCCTTTAGAGCCCGGTTTCGGTGTAACAATTGGTAATGCCTTAAGAAGAATATTACTTTCTTCATTAGAAGGTTATGCTATTACTACTATTCGTTTTTCAGGCGTTTCGCATGAGTTTTCTACCATGAAAGGTGTTGTAGAAGATTTAACTGATATCATCTTAAACTTAAAGCAAGTTCGTTTTAAGAAAACTGGTGATTCTGGTGATGCTGAAAAAGTATTCATCATTGTTAACGGCCAAGATCAATTCAAAGCTGGTGATATCACTAAATTCTCTAACAACTTTACAGTTTTAAATCCTGAGCATGTTATTTGCAACATGGACAAATCTGTAACTTTAGAAGTGGAATTAACCATCAATAAAGGACGTGGTTATGTACCTGCTGAAGAAAATAAAGTTGCTGATGCTGTTGTAGGTGTTATCGCGATCGATTCGATCTACACACCAATGAAAAATGTTAAATACACAATTGAAAACTTCCGTGTTGAACAAAAAACGGATTATGAGAAATTGGTATTAGATATTTCAACTGATGGTTCAATTCATCCAGAAGAAGCATTAAAAGAAGCGGCTAAGATTCTTATCCAACACTTTATGTTATTCTCTGATGAGAACTTGGTATTAGAATCTCAAGCAAAAGAAGAAACTAAAGAAGTGGATGAAGAAATTTTACACATGCGTAAAATCCTTAAAACTGAATTAGTGGATATGGATCTTTCAGTTAGAGCATTAAACTGCTTAAAAGCTGCTGATATCCGTACTTTAGCTGATTTAGTATCTTACGATGTTGCTGATATGTTGAAATTCAGAAACTTCGGTAAGAAATCTTTAACAGAGATTCAAGAACTAGTAAAATCAAAAGGTTTATCTTTCGGTATGAACCTGTCTAAATTTAAATTAGACGAAGAATAAAAAATAGTCTAGAGTTCGGAGTCATTAGTCTTGAATCCAAACTCTTCTATAAATATAATAATATTCACTGTGTATAATTCCCTCTGAGACAGAGACGGTATACACTTTATAAAAAAACAATGAGACACGGTAAAAAAGTAAACCACTTAGGTAGAACTGCAAGTCACAGAAAAGCGATGTTAGCCAATATGGCATCATCACTTATTTTGCACAAAAGAATTACAACAACTTTAGCTAAAGCAAAAGCTTTACGTACTTATGTTGAGCCAATTATCACTAAATCAAAAAATGATACTACTCACTCACGTCGTACTGTATTTGCTTACTTACAAGATAAAGAAGTAGTAACTATTTTATTCCGCGAAATAGCTGAGAAAGTTGCAAATCGTCCAGGTGGTTACACTCGTATCATTAAATTAAACAACCGTTTAGGTGATAACGCTGAGATGGCTTTAATTGAATTGGTAGATTATAACGAAGTTTACGGTAAAGATGTAGAGGCTAAAGAAGAGAAGAAAACTACTCGTCGTGGTAGAAGTAAAACTGCTGCTGCTCCTAAAGCTGCTGAAGCGAAAGCTGAAACTGCTGAAGAAGTTGCTCCAGAAGCTACTACTGAAGAAGCTCCTGCTACTGAAGAACCAAAAGGAGAATAATTTATTCTGCTTTAAAATTTTAAAAAGTCCTGTTCGAAAGAGCAGGACTTTTTTGTTTATATTGGATTGTAATTGTAACCCCTAAAATGAACAAGTCATTCTTCATTATTCTACTTTTCTTGAGCTTTTCAAGTATAGCTCAGCAGAAAGTAATATCTGTTGCTGATAAAGTAATATCTATTTCCGGTAGAAAATTAGAAATTAATACTGATGGTTTTCCAAAGCAAATCCAATCCTACTATGATTCTGATTTAAAAGCTTTCGGTGATAAATCTACCAACTTGTTTTATGAGCCCATACATTTTCATCTGTTTACATCTTCTAAAATACAGGAGAAGGTAGTTGCAAACACATTTAACATATTATCCGAAAGTTCAAATTCCATTTCCTGGGATGCTACAAGCTCTTCTGCCAATATGTTACACCACGTACAGGCTGTAATGAATGCAGATGGGATTGCTAAGTTTCATGTAGAACTGAAAGCTTTAAATGATATTAACTTTTCAAATATTAACTTCCATATTCCATTTGAAAAAAATGCCTCAAAGTACTTAGTGGGATTAGGAAACGACGGAAATATAAGACCAGATACCGTAAAGTGGAGCTGGAAAATGGTAGATAAAGTTAAGCCAGAAGTTTTAATTGGAAATGATAATGCGGCGCTTTTTATAAGTTTTGATCAGTATAAAAATGCAGATAGCCACCATATTAGAAATGGCTGGCGAAATGAAGATAAAGATGTATTGCAAATTAATATTAAGGGAAGTTCAATGCTTACTGATTTCTCTACAGGATTAGTGAAGTGTAAGAAAGGTGAAATATTGGTTTTTGATTTTACCATATTAGTATCACCAATGGATATTAAAGACGGGAAGAAAAAATTAGAGAAAAGATTTAAAGCCTATAAAACCGAGGTAATAGACTCTCAACTTTTCTCTAAAAAAGGTAGACCATGATCAATTAATATAATCAGCTATATATTTTTGCCAATCTACACCAAAGGGGATTACCACATATTTTCCTTGCGGACTAACCAAAAATTTCGATGGCCATGAAGCGACTTTGTACGCACTTTCTATTTGATTATCTGACATAGCAACGGGAAAAGTATAACTAAACTCTTTCATGTAAGCCCTAACAGCCTGTTCGTTGTCATTACTTGCAATAGTGATAATATTTAGGTTCGGCAATTTGCCATCTTGAGTTTTTTGGTACGTGCTTTGCAAATCGGGATGCTCTTTCCTACATGGCGAACACCAAGTACCCCAAAAGTCTACTAATGTCCATTGATTATTGTTGTTTACCATCTGATATAAGCTTCCATCCAATTTCGCCAACGAAAATATAGGGGCAATTTTGCCGTTTTTATTGAATTCAGTTAACCAATATTCACCAAACTTGCCACGTTCTTTGTATAAGGCCTTGGCACTTGCTTTATATTTTGGATCTTTCATAGACATGGCCATAACCATTTTAAGCTTGTCGTCATCGCTTGCTATCGTAGCTAAATAGTCTTCTTCGAAAGAATATTTCTCTTTGTTAAAAAGAAAAAACATATCGTAAAAATAGGCATATTTAACGGTGTTGTCTAGCGCATCAGGGCTGAATTCAGAAGCCAATTTTAAGAACTTAATTTGATCGGCTTTATCTATCGTGTTGCCTGCAGAAATAAAATTTATGGAAGCGAACATGTATCTATACCATGCCCGGTCCATTTTTTCCTCTCGCGACAGCTCGTTTTGTGTAGAGTGAGTACTTATATATTGTTTTAGATTATCGTAAATCAAATCTTGTAATTTAACCGCCAGAGGCTTCAGCTGATCACTCTTATTCATTATACCCGAAATCATCAAACCGTATCTTGCTTTCCTTTGATTGTAAAAGTCAGAATCTTCATTTAGGTAGGATAGATATTCGTTACCTATGTTTTGTAGTTCGATGGCATTGTCTTTATTTTTCATAGCTTCAACCCATTTCCAAATAGGATAGATATTTTCCTTGATCTGTTTATTTACACTGTTTTTTGTTTTGTCGAGAATGATGTAAGCATTAAATTGCTCTTCAGCAAACTTACGTCGGGCAGAATCAACCGTAACGTTGAATTTTTTGAGGTGAGCAAGGAATTCGGGATCTTTCAATAACTCTTCTCTTGATCCGAGCATAAAACTTTGAGCAAAACTGTTGTGCAACAAATCATCAGTTGCATTTGATTCAAGCATTGCCAAATTGGTGAGAAAGTAAATCGCTGAATCAGGATTTGTATCTTTTGTGCGTTGGAAACCATTAAAATAGTTGGCGTGTTGGCTAGGGCTATTCTGTGCAAATACACTGTAGGTTATGCACACAAGGAAAGATAACAGGGTTAATTTTTTCATTTTTTAATTGAGGTTATTTAGCTTATTAAATTAAAGAAGCCAGAATTGGGTTTCTGGCTTCACTGAAGAGGAAAATTAAACTTTTACATTTTCCATTCCATATTGCTTCAATACATCAGCTGGTACACCAGTCCATTGGTTTGGTGCGTTTCCTGCATAACCAATATCTTTCACACCGATTTCTGTAGTGTAGAAACCAGAAGCCGTTAAGCTTCTCATTCGGTTAAAAAAAGTAACGCCTGCCCGAACTTCAGGTTTCGCCTTTTTTGGATAGGCAATTTCATCAATAATTGAAATTTGCTGTTCTGCAGAAGCATCTACAAAAGATCTGCTAAATTTATTGAAGCAATAAACGTCCAGCCATTTTAAGCCACCACGCATAGGCACTTTATGTTCGGGGATATCTTTTACAATAAATTCAATAAACTCTGGTACTTTGGCATCAGAGGCACTTCCAGAGACATCATCTTTAGGAATTATAATATCTGCTAAAACAGTTATGGTTGCCATTTCATGTTTAGTGAAATAAGTTTCCGCTTTTAGTTCTTTATCCCGGTCTATTTCCCACTGTTCACGTCCAGCCTCTGCTTTCGTTTCTTGTGGAATAGGTTTGTCGCCGGTGTTTTCGGGTTGCTTGCAGGCTTCTAATAACACTGCAGTACTTACTGCTGTTAAGCCAATTGCTTTTAGGGAATCACGTCTGTTCATGTTGTAATTCTTTAAATGTTTTGTTTTTTCTTTTGCGCTAAAATGTATTCTGCCGTACGCATGGAGAGCGCAAGAATAGTCCAGGTTGCGTTTTTATCACCTTGTTGTACAAATGGACCTGCATCAACAACAAAAAGATTTTTGCAATCGTGTGCCTGGCAATATTTGTTCAGTGCTGATTTTTTCGGGTCATCGCCCATGCGGATAGTACCCACTTCGTGAATGATTTTTCCAGGAGGTAATAAACCATAATTGGTTTCTGGCCCCTGGATTTCTGACGTAACCACGCCACCCATTTCTTTCATCATGTGAAGGAAAGTATCCTGCATGTGTTTAGCCTGTAGAATTTCTTCCTTTGCCCATTTATAGTGAAACCTGAGAACTGGAATTCCGAATTTGTCAACTGCATTTGGATCAATTTCGCAATAGTTATCTTCCCGGGCTATTGCGGTTCCTCGGCCTGCCATACCAACGGTGGTGCCATAAAAACGACGGTAATCATCTTTTAATGATTTTCCGTAGCCGCCAGCATCTTTCATTTTCCCATCTCTACCTGGAACCATGCCATTCATTTGCGTTACGCCGCCACCAAAACCATAAGCTGGCATGCCCATACCACCCCAATACTCGATGTGATATCCCCGAGGAAAATTGAGTTTTTTATTATCCAGCCACCATGGCGAATAGATGTGTACACTTCCTAAACCATCCTCATTATAACGTTTTCTATCCATTAACTGCGGAAGGAAACCTGAAACACTTACGCCGGTAGAATCATGTAAATACTTACCCACAATGCCACTGCTGTTTGCCAAGCCATTAGGATGTGACGAAGATTTCGAATTCAATAAAATACGGGCAGATTCGCAAGCACTGGCACCAAGGATAACCATTTTTCCATTTACCTGATATTCTTGTAAATCTTTTCTGTTTACATAAGAAACCCCTTTCGCCGATCCATCTTTATCAGTAATCACCTCACGCACCATGGCATCAGTAATAACCGTTAAATTCCCAGTCTTTACAGCCGGGATAACCAAACAAGAAGAAGAAGAGAAATCGCCGTAAACCTTACAGCTTCTTCCACACTGGCCACAATAAAAACAAGGAGCCCTATCGCTGTTATTAGGTAGCGGTTCTGTTAATACCGATCCACGACCAGCAATCACTTTAACGCCTGCTTTATCTGCTCCTTTTTTGATAAATAATTCAGTTAATCGTGGCTTTGGTGGTTTCATGAAGATTCCATCAGGCTCGTTTGGTAGTCCTTCTTTAGTGCCATAAATGCCAATCAAGCGATCAACTTTATCGTAAAATGGTTTAACATCATCGTAGGTAATTGGCCAATCATCTGTTAAACCATCTTTTGCCTGAAAATCCAGAGGACCCATTCTGAGCGATATTCTTCCCCAGTGATTCGTTCTGCCGCCAAGCATTCGAGATCTGAACCATTCAAATTCCGTTTTGTCTTTGGTAGTGTAGGGTTCTCCTTCCAATTCCCAGCCACCATATGAGGCATCAAAATCGCCAAACGGACGAACCGTACTTGCTCCTCTTCGTGGAGATTCCCAAGGCCACTTCAGTTGATGGGCATCTATTCTTGGATCGAAATATTGCCCTGCCTCAAGCATTAAAACTTTTTGTCCGGCATTGGCTAAAACATATGCCGCCATTCCACCACCAGCTCCAGATCCTACAATAATAGCATCATACACCGTTGGCGATTTTTTTATTTGAAATTCACTCATTTGTTTTGGTTAGAATTAAATGATATCCTAATCTAAAGCTAATTTTTAGGAAATAAAAGCAATTGTTCAATTTAGATGATTTGTGAGTAAACTTCATTTTAGTATGAACTAAATCGTATTAGGAAAATATTTTGCTTCATTTGATTAGAGACGGATATTTGATCTCATACTTAATCAGCTAATTAAGTGGTAAGCTAAAATAGTCGCTTCATTGTTACATTATTTATACGCCGCTATTCTCCAAATAAAATGAATTATCTTTGTGGTTTATTAATTATAGATGGTATTTTCAGAACAGATTGAACAATTTACTTCCGCTTTAGACTTAAGCTTATCTTCTAAAAACTTTGTGAAAGTTTCCCTGGGTAATTACAAAGGAAATGAAGAAGCGCTAAAGCAAATTCTGGTTCGCCCGGTTTTGATTAAACGAGAAAGTAAATTGGCTTTCACATTTCGGTACAAAACCCGTGATGTGGTGAAGAATCTTGATTTGAATGAAGGTATTAATTTAGTTTCTGAATACTTGACTACTGGTTTTAAAATCGGAACGCTTTTTACCACAGAGAGAGACTTAATTCTTGAAGAGCTGAATAATGGTAAAATTGTTTTGAGAGAAACTAAAGCTTCAACGAAAAAAGTTCCGACAGAGAATCATGATAAAGAAAAATCGAGATTGATAAAATCGGAGTCAAAACCTTATTTAACAGAACTAAAGATTACTGATGTTGATGGAAAGGTTTTTAAAAATGCACAGGACAAGTTCCGTCAGATTAACCATTACGTTGAAATTTTAAGTTCGTTAATTAAGGAACTACCTGAGGGAACCATTAAAAAAGTTGCTGATATGGGCTCGGGTAAAGGTTATTTAACTTTTGCCTTGTATGATTATTTACATTCAGTTTTAAAATTAAATTCTGAAGTTGTCGGGGTAGAGTATCGCCAAGATATGGTTGATTTGTGTAATTCAGTTGCCAGGAAATCTGCTTTCGATCAGCTTAATTTTGTTCAGGGAACCATTGAAGATTACAACGCTGAAGATGTGAATTTACTCATTGCACTCCATGCTTGTGATACCGCCACGGATGATGCGATATATAAAGGCATCAAAGCCAATGCTGAATTAATTGTTGTTGCACCATGTTGCCATAAACAAATCAGAAAAGAAATTGAGCAAAACAAAGTGAAAAACGATGTTTCATTTTTAACGAAGTACGGCATCTTCTTAGAACGTCAGGCTGAAATGGTGACCGATGGTATTCGTGCTTTAATTTTGGAATACTTCGGTTATAAAACGAAAGTTTTCGAATTTATTTCTGATGCACACACGCCAAAGAATGTACTGGTTGTAGGGATTAAGAGTAAGGATAAAGGAGCAAAGAATAAAGAAGAAATCCTCGAGAAAATTAAAGCAAGTAAAGCCTACTTTGGAATTGGTTATCATCATTTGGAACGACTTTTAAATCTATAGGATTTACCGATTTCGTCATTGCGAGGCACGACGCAACCTTGATGCATTCACTATTAAAACCCGTAGTAGCGAGATTGCTTCGTGCCTCGCAATGACGACCGTTTCAACGAACTTTTTATTCAAGAGCTTGTTTAGGAAAAATGACCATATAAGAAATGTAAGAAAATATAAGCCGAGCACTTAAATGGAACTTAAATGTCTTATATGGTTAGATGCCGATGTTATTAAATTATTTCAAATGCAATAAAATCATAGCTACCAAAGCTGGAATAGATTGTACGTAAAGAATTTTCTTACTTGCTGTTGTGGCGCCGTAAATACCTGCGATAATTACACAGGTTAAGAAAAATATCGCGACGTATAGTCTCCAGTGATGATCGGTAATGCAGAGCGACCAAATTAAACCGGCCGCCAAAAAACCGTTGTACAGGCCTTGGTTTGCGGCCAAGGTTTTTGTTTTTGGGAATAATTCTTCAGGGATGCTTTTGAAAACTTTTGGGGCTTTAGTTGTCCAGGCGAACATTTCTAGCCATAAAATATAAATGTGAATGGCGGCCACCAGGCCAATGATGATTTGTGCTGCTAATTGCATGATAATTTGATTTGGTAATTGAAGGTACAATAAATTCTGTCTTGGCCAGACAGGCATTTTTCTTTTTCTTGATAAAAAGAAACAAAAACCGAGCTTTTCTGCGAGCTCATGAATACCATTAAAAAAATAGACACTAATAATTAATCAAGGCTTGCGCCTGATTGGGTAAAAAGGCGTCAAATCGTTTTGAAACTAATTTGAGGGCTTTGCCTTTGCTCTAAATCGACTACACAGCCTGCAAATTCTTTTAGTTTGTGGTTTGTAAAAGGATTTGATAACGATTTCAACGATTTTCGCCACTCAGGCTGAGGCCAATTCTTGCTACTTTGAAAGGTTGTGGTAGGGGAAACGATCCCAAAAGCTACAAACTGCGTTCATAAACCCGATGGGAGTGAAAATACTTTTATTTGTTTTGAGAGTTGACAACTTTAATAGCTGATAAGGAAGAAAGTTGTCAACTCTACAAATAAAAGATTGAAACGTACAGCGGGACAGGTGATTCCGAAGAACTACTACTGTTCGTTTTCAAATTATTTAAATTGCCTTTCACTTTAGTCTTTCAGCTTTAACCTTTAGTCTTCTTTCTGTCATGCTGTCAGTAATAAAAGACATCATTTTTTACATTTTATCAGTCTTTTAGCAATAATTTCTGCCAAAACCCAATTGGCACAAGCATTGTTTAATAGCTGTAGAAATTATAATACTTTAAAAAGAGAAAACAAAAATACAATGGGAAAAATTATTGGAATAGACTTAGGAACAACAAACTCTTGCGTGAGCGTAATGGAGGGCAATGAGCCTGTAGTTATCGCGAACAGTGAGGGTAAACGTACTACACCGTCTATTGTTGCTTTTGCAGAAAACGGTGAGCGTAAAGTTGGCGAGCCTGCTAAACGTCAGGCTATAACCAACCCAACAAAAACGATATATTCGATTAAACGCTTTATGGGTAACAGCTACGACGAAAGTGCGAAAGAAGCTGGACGTGTACCTTATAAAGTTGTTAAAGGTGATAACAACACACCTCGTGTAGAAATCGACGACAGAAAATATACTCCACAGGAGATTTCTGCAATGATTCTACAAAAAATGAAAAAAACTGCTGAAGATTTCTTGGGGCAGGAAGTTACTGAAGCAGTTATTACTGTGCCAGCTTACTTTAATGATGCACAACGCCAGGCTACGAAAGAAGCAGGTGAAATTGCAGGTTTAACTGTAAAACGTATCATTAACGAGCCAACTGCAGCTGCTTTAGCTTATGGTTTAGATAAAGCACACAAAGACATGAAAATTGTTGTGTTCGATTGCGGTGGTGGTACACATGACGTTTCTGTTTTAGAATTAGGTGATGGCGTTTTCGAAGTAAAATCTACTGATGGTGATACGCACTTAGGTGGTGACGACTTTGACCACATCATTATCGATTGGTTAACTGAAGAGTTTAAATCAGAAAACAGCATGGACCTTGCGAAAGATCCAATGGCATTACAACGTTTAAAAGAAGCTGCTGAGAAAGCTAAAATTGAATTATCAAGCACAACTTCTACAGAAATTAACTTGCCGTATATTACTGCTGATGCTAGCGGCCCTAAACACTTAGTACGTACATTATCTCGTGCTAAATTTGAGCAATTAGCTGATAGCTTAATTAAACGTACTATCGAGCCTTGTAAATCTGCATTGAAAAATGCTGGTTTAAGCACAAGCGATATCGACGAAATTATCTTAGTAGGTGGTTCAACTCGTATCCCTGCAATTCAGGATGCTGTTAAAGCTTTCTTCGGTAAAGAGCCAAGTAAAGGTGTTAACCCTGATGAGGTTGTAGCAATTGGTGCTGCTATTCAAGGTGGTGTGTTAACTGGTGATGTAAAAGATGTATTGTTATTAGACGTTACACCTTTATCATTAGGTATCGAAACTATGGGTGGTGTAATGACTAAATTAATCGAGTCGAACACAACTATCCCAACTAAAAAATCGGAAACTTTCTCAACTGCAGCTGATAACCAGCCTTCAGTAGAAATCCACATTTTACAAGGTGAGCGCCCAATGGCTGGCCAAAACCGTACAATTGGTCGTTTCATTTTAGATGGTATTCCACCAGCACCTCGTGGTGTGCCTCAAGTAGAAGTATCTTTTGATATTGATGCGAACGGTATTTTACACGTAAGTGCAAAAGATAAAGCTACTGGTAAAGAGCAAAAAATCCGTATCGAAGCATCTTCAGGTTTAACTGATGCTGAGATCAAAAAAATGAAAGAAGAAGCTGAAGCTAATGCAGCAGATGATGCTAAGCAAAAAGAAGAAGCTGATAAAATCAACGGTGCTGATGCTTTAATCTTCTCTACTGAGAAACAATTGAAAGAGTTTGGTGATAAATTATCTGCTGATAAAAAAGCGCCAATCGAAGCTGGTTTAGAGAAATTAAAAGCAGCTCACTTATCTCGTAACTTCGCAGATATCGATGCAGCTTCTGCTGAATTGCAAGCAGCATGGAACGTAGCTTCTGAAGAAATGTACAAAGATGGCGGTCAGCCTCAAGGTGGTGAGCAACCACAAGCTGATGGTCAGCCTCAAGGTGGCGGTGACAATGTTACTGATGTTGATTTCGAAGAAGTAAAAGAAGAGAAATAAGTCTTTGAGTCTTCAGTCCTGAGGCGAAAGTCTTGGGAGTATAAAATAAAAGCGTCCCGATGTGAAAATCGGGACGCTTTTATTATAAGTCGTCATTGCGAGGTACGAAGCAATCTTAATGCGCTTGTTATTTCATCTAAAGTTGTAGGATTGCTTCGTACCTCGCAATGACGACTTTTTTTTTGGGGAAATGAACGGTTCGGTACTTTTCGGAAACTGCAGCCCCGCTTTATCTTTTGGCAGAAAAAACCAAAAGTATGCCACTACAATCGGGTTTAGGGATAATACGATTAGGTATTTTAGAATAGCTTTTGCTAAAAATGAATAATTAGAATAGAGTTTAGTACCTTTTCTGAAAGTTTATCAAAGTAACTCATTATGGGATTAAATGTATACGGAATTGCGATTGGCGCTAAAATATCAAATGTTTTAAGAGGAGCACAACAGTTAAATATTTCTACTGTTACCGAAGTTAATGGTGATTTTGCTTTTGAGAATGCAACCAGTAGTTTTGAAAATGATGACGAAATGTTTGTTACTGAAATTTTAAGCGGAACTTTATTAACCTTTAGTGACGTTTTAATAGTCTATAATTTAAAACTAGAAAACTTCCATAAACATGGAAAGGTATTAAAGTTTTTAATAAGCGAAACGTCAATGACATTTGCCTTTGAATATTATGATAATGGAAAATTGATTAGAAGTGGTGTAAGTGACAATGGAGTAAGGATAAAGGATGAAGAATTTGGTGTTCTACTTGAAATTGAAGAATATGAATCAGATTATTCGGAAATTATTATGCTGCTATCATCCCAAATAACGGGCAAGGCAATAGATGAGATTGATCCTAGTACCAAATCCAAAAAATAGCTGTTAGCTATGTGAAATCATTAATCAATTTCATCGCCAGTTGGCTTAGCAAACCGAATATAGATTATAAACACTCTTCAATCATTCCCTGTAAAACTTTTTCATTTTCAGACAGTTCGCTTAGTAGCTTAAATTGATTTTTTGTTCTATCTAAGTTTTGTGTAGGGTATGAGATAGTATAATACACGTTTCCATTGAGATAATCGGTCAAAAATCTCAGGGCTTGCATGTATATAATATATTTTCCTGAAAATAAAATGAGTTCTTTCTCAGTCTCAGTAAGGATGCTTTTCATTTCTGATAAATAACCCTTAACCATGGCTTCAAAATAAGGGAGCCTGATCTTAATTCTGCTTAAATCAGTTTCATTTTCCGAATAAGCACAAAGATAAGTACGCATCATATCGCCTAAGTCGGAAATGAATTTCCCAGGCATAATAGTATCAAGGTCGATTACGCAAACACCGATATAAGTTTCGGCATCTAGAAGTACGTTGCTGATTTTTGTATCGTGATGCATTACACGATCAGGAAAGTCGCCACGATGCGCATAGGAATTGTAATAATCAAGAATATAGCGGTGATGGAGCGCACTGTCTATTTCTAGCTTCGCCAAGCCTTTAAATTGTTTGCTGGTTTGGTTCAAAGCCAGCATAAACTGCTCATAACGCAAACCCAAATCATGAAAGCCTGGTATGGTAGGTTTAAGTGAGGTGGTATTGAAATTATTTAATAACCTGCTTAATTTTCCAAATTGTTTTGCTGCTTCATAAGCTTGTTTCGGATCACTTAATACGTCAAGCGAAACTGTATTAGAAACGAATGGCAGCATCCTCCAATATTCGTTCTGAATTAAAGCCATTTCTTCGCCACTTAGGGTAGAAATTGGCTTAATAAATAGATAATCTTTGTAATTTTTTGATAAATAATCAGCTATTGCTTTGAGATTATTGGCAATTGCTTGTGGATTTTTAAAAACCGAAGTATTAATGTTTTGAAGGATATACTTTTTGTCTTCCGATAGGGGCGAAAGCAAATAAGTACGGTTAATTAAACCCGTACCTATTTGTGTTATTTGAATATTTTCTTTGGTATATCCGTATGCGCTTAAAACTTCAGAGTCTAAATCTAGCTCCATAATTTGGTCGGATATGTTCCGTTTTTAACCAATTGATCAATAGAATCCTGAACGAAAGGTTTATCTTCTTTATAGGTTACACCAAACCATTTGTTAGAAGTTGGTACTACTTTAAAAGTTGCGGTATTACTTTTAACCAGGTTTTCGCCAATTAAAGGAATAAAAAATTCTGCTTTAGGTTTATCTTTGTTTGCCTTTGCAAACTCAACAAATAATTCTTCAGTAATTTTGAAAACAGCAGGAGTAAAGCCCCAGAAGTTCATTGAAACTGGTGTGCTAAAATCTAATGGAAATTCTTCTTCATCTTCCTCATAGAAAATTTTTCCATCTTTAGGGTAAACTTTTGTACGTTCCACAATTTCGGTTAAGTTGCCCGATTCATCTACTTTACAAACTCCTCTTGATACGGCTCCAAACTCAGAAAGTGTTTTTCCTATTTCATAACCAATGATCGAGAAATTGCTATCTGTAGCTTCGTTATTTAAAAAGTCAGCCATCTTTTTGAAAGCATCAAAGCCATAATAGTCATCAGCGTTAATTACGCAAAATGGCTCTTTAACTGCTTCTCTGCCAGATAAAATAGCGTGAGCTGTTCCCCATGGTTTTTCTCTGTAAATTTCTTCCTCGATACCAAACTGCTTTAAGTCGAAGTTTTGAAAAACATAGTCTGTTTCAATTTTTCCTTGGAGTTTAGGTTCGAAAATAGCTTTGAAATTTTCTACAAATTCTTCTTTAATGATAAATACAACTTTACCAAAGCCAGCGTTAATAGCATCGTAGATTGAATAATCAATAATGGTTTCGCCATTCGGGCCAAAGCCATCAATTTGTTTCATACTTCCATAACGGCTTGCCATTCCAGCTGCCAGTATTAATAAGGTAGGTTTCATTCTTTATCTTTTTTTTATGATCTAATCTCTTTTGCTACAATTAATATCAGTAGCTAGAGAACATTACATCGCGAAAATACTCTTTTGAGCGTTAATTATTATATAGGTGTTTTGTACTATTGCATTAAATTTATCTTAAAAACCAAAGAAGCCACCGCTTTTACTTCTTGTTTTTTTCCCTGTTAGCATACCGAAAATTCCTCTTACAATTTCTTTACCAATTTGGCGTGTAATTGTAGCGCCCATTACCTGTTCAACAATACTTTTTTCACCAGGCTTTGGTTTGTTTTCGGCTTCCTCTTGTTTTTTTGCCTCAACTTCTTGTTTCTCTTGTTCGGCCGCGGCAGTTTGTTCGTTAATTCGTTTGGTTAAAATATCATAAGCACTCTCCGGGTCGATCGCGTCTTTGTACTTCGCATACATCTGACTTGATTGAATCACTTTATCAAAATCTGCAGTAGTCAACGGACCCATCAATGCCCGCGGAGGGGTAAGCATGGTTGCCGAAACTTCTGTAGGGATTCCTTTCTCATTCAGTACCGTAATTAATGCCTGACCAGTACCCAGCGAAGTTAATACCTTATCGATTTCGTAAAATTCTGATTTTGGATAAGTGTTTACCGTTTTCTTAAGTGCATCCACATCGTTTGGTGTAAATGCTCTCAAAGCATGTTGCACTCGGTTGCCGAGCTGTCCTAACACACTTTCGGGTACATCTGTTGGCGCTTGTGTACAAAAGAAAACGCCAATTCCTTTTGATCTGATTAATCTGATTATGGTTTCGATTTGCTCTAAAAAAGCCTTCGATGAATTCTTAAATAATAAATGGGCTTCATCGAAAAAGAACACGAGTTTTGGTTTATCCAAATCGCCAACCTCGGGCATTGTATTAAATAACTCTGCTAATAAACTCAATAAAAAGGTGGAGTATAAAACGGGTTGGTTTTGAACATCTGAAATATTTAACAGACTAATTATTCCTTTTCCATCTACACGTTCAAATAAATCCTGGATATCAAATGATTTTTCTCCAAACATTCCGCCTAAACCCTGCTGCTCAATGGCCACAATTTTTCGAAGAATGGTGCCAGATGTTGAGGTAGAAATGCTGCCGTAACTTTCCTTAATTTCTGCTGCACCAGCACCTTCAGAAAGATAAGAAACCAGCTTTTTTAAATCATTTAAATCAATAATCGGCATTTTATTGTCGTCGGCATATTTAAAAATTACTGCCATTACGCCCGATTGCGTATCGTTTAAATCCAACACCTTTGATAAAAGGGTAGGCCCAAACTCCAAAACGGTAGCCCTCATTTGAGCACCCATTTTGCCAGACAAAGAATATATTTCTAATGGAAATCCCGAAGGAGAAAAAGCTTTATTTAGCTGTTGAGATCGTTCTTCAATTTTTGGATTGATGGTTCCCGCTTGGTTTAAACCCGATAAGTCACCCTTTACATCCAACATGAAAACCGGAACACCCGCATCTGAAAGTTGCTCCGCAAGTAACTGTAGTGTCCTTGTTTTTCCGGTACCGGTAGCACCAGCAATGAGCCCATGTCTATTCATCATCTTTAAAGACAGGTTTACTTCTGCAGCTCCGTAAACTTCCCCATCTAACATTCCTGCTCCTAAATAAATATAAGAGCCAGTTGGTGCATAAGATAATTTTATTTTTTCGATGAACCTGGAAGACAAATCACTCATTTTTTAAAAATTAGATTGCCAATTTAAGAAACTAATCTTAAAAAGAATGCGTTTTGGTCGCTGCTTTTACGGCAAATTTTTGCACAAACGATTGTCTTTGCTAATTAATTGATTTGCTTATAATAATTTAGTTCGTTTCTGAGAGATAGAATCTCTT
This sequence comes from Pedobacter sp. AC163, assembly GCF_979258665.1. Classification (NCBI taxonomy): domain Bacteria; kingdom Pseudomonadati; phylum Bacteroidota; class Sphingobacteriia; order Sphingobacteriales; family Sphingobacteriaceae; genus Pedobacter; species Pedobacter sp. AC163. The sequence goes on from NZ_OZ409872.1 coordinate 3,930,967, forward strand.
CCTGCATATCGTTTAACTGAGTTAATAAATGAGCAACAGCATGCAAGCCTTCCAGGTTAATGTCTAAATCGTGGCTCAAACGCAGATATTTTTCCAGCTTTGAAAGTTCATCACTATCCAGCCAAATGCTTTTTTTGATTACTGTAGTGTGAATCAAACCAAAGTCTTCTAAAGACTGAATAAAATTTATTTGTACCTGATGATGTACGCAAACATCCTCAATTGATATCAGATTGTTTTCCATATTGGTTAGCTTTTGGAAAGTTTTTCGAATAATTCTTTTTGTTCAGGATTAAGATTGGTCGGCAACTTAACCTGCCACTTTACATATAAATCACCGAATTGATCTTCTTTTTTGTAAATAGGAAAACCTTTTCCTTTTAAACGTAAGGTGGTATCAGGTTGGGTACCTTCGGGTATTTTTAATTTCACTTTTCCGTTAAGGGTTTCAACAATTTTTTCTCCTCCTAAAATTGCAGTGTATAAATCTACCTCTTCCTGTATATAAATATCATTGCCCTTTCTTTTAAATCGGGGATGGTCGCTGATATTAAATTTGATGTATAAATCTCCGGGAGGGCCATTATTTACGCCTGGCGCTCCATATCCTGTCAATTTAATTTTTTGTCCATTTTCTACTCCAGCTGGAATGCTGATACGAACTTGTTTTCCATTAACCGTCAAAGTTTGCTTGTGCGTAGTGTAAGCATCTACTAAATTAAGCTGTAAATCGGCATTATAATCCTGCCCTTTAAATGGAGAATTGCGACTGCTGCGACCGCCACCGCCGCCAAACATGGATGAAAAAAAATCAGAGAAGTCTTCTCCGCCAAAACCGCCAGAGTAACTGCTACCACCACCTGGAGACTGATATTGCCGGCGCTGTTGTTCCTGTGCATCTAGCTGATCAGCGTGCTGCCAATCTTTTCCGTACTTATCGTATTTTTTCCGCTTATCAGGATCACTTAAAACTTCATTGGCCTCATTTATCTGCTGGAATTTTTTGTTGGCCTCTTCATTATTTGGATTTAAATCGGGATGATGTTTTCTGGCTAACTTTCGATATGCTTTTTTGATATCATCAGTTGAGGCATCTTTTTTTAAATCAAGGATTTTATAGTAATCGATATAGTCCATGGCATTTAAACAAATAAGTAGTTGTAATGTTCAATTTTGATGAGATAAATGTAAGTCTAAATGACAGAATTTTTGGAATAAAAAATGATTCGGAATTCATTGGGCATAAAAAAAGCTCCGAAAAATTTCGGAGCTTTTAAATTATAACGATAAAGAGAAATTATTTTTTGCCTTTAACATATTTTTCCAGCCATTGGTCTTCTTCCCAAAGGGTGTGGAGGATATTTTCTTTACCACGGTATCCATGCGCTTCATAAGGCAAGAATACAAAACGTGTAGTTCCGCCTGCACCTTTTATGGCATTGAACAAACGCTCACTGTTAATTGGGAATGTTCCTGGGTTATCATCAGAATCACCGTGAATTAATAGAAGCGGTGTTTTTATCTTGTCTGCATAACTAAAAGGACTCATCTCATAATACAATTGTGGTACCTGCCAGTATGTGCGTTCCTCATTTTGAAAGCCAAATGGCGTCAAAGTTCGGTTATAAGCACCACTTCGGGCAATTCCTGCTGCAAAAAGATCGGTGTGGGCCAATAAATTAGCGGTCATAAAAGCACCATAACTATGGCCGCCTACAGCCATCCGTTTTTTATCTCCAACACCTAAATCAGATAGCTTTTTTATTGCAGCTTCTGCATTTAACTTTAACTGTTCTATAAAAGTATCGTTAGGCTTTTTACCATCTTTTGCTACGATTGGCATTTCTGCATTATCTAAAATGGCATATCCCCGAGTTACCCAATAAATTGGTGAACCCCAACTAATGGCGGTAAATTTATCTTTCGAGCCCCGAATTTGGGCAGCATCTGCTGCAGAATTAAACTCACGTGGGTAAGCCCAAATCAATGTTGGTAATGGTCCGTCTTTTTCTTTGTTATAACCTTTTGGTAAATATAAGTCGCCAGTTAAATCTACACCATCGGCACGTTTGTAAGATATTTTTTCTTTGGTAATGCCGTCTAGCGAAGGATATGGGTTTGCAAAATCAGTGATTGGCTGATCTGCTATCCGAAGCATTAAATTTTTTATAAAATAGTTAGGGACCAATTTCTTACTTTCCTTACGGGTAAGTAAAACCAATTTATCAGGATTAATTACGTCACTCACATATTCGAAAGTTCCTTCTGCGCTTCGCCAAATGATCTCATTCTTTTTGGTTGATAAATCAAATTTAGCTAAGAAAGGTAAATCACCTTTTTCTGATGAGCCCACAGGATTATTCATCAATAATTTTGTGCCGTTATCAACAGTTTTAATTACCTGACGACCAAACTTGTTTTTTACCGTAACAGGCGAGCCTGGATTCCCGTAAGCATCTGTTTGGTTGCGGCTATATAATTCTTCAACAGCTCCGGTTGCTGGGTTGTATCTGCTCACTTTAGAAGTTTGTTTGCTTCTCAAGCCTTCCATAATTAAGGCAAGGTTTGCATCGCCCCACTGTACTCCACGGAAACGAGTTTGCGTTTTAAACAATTCTTTTTCTGTTCCGGTAAATGGAGCACTTAAAGCATAAACCGCATCATGGAATGGTACATTCTTTTTGATTAAGCCACTGTCAAGCGGTTTCGCCCAAACGATGGTTGCAGGTTCATCATCTCTCCAATCAAAGCCGCGAGCCACATTTTGTGTGTTGTCGTAACCTGATGGCGTTCCTTCTGATGATGGTAATTCGGCAATAACTTTTACCGGTTTACCTGTTAAATCGGTAATGGTTACTGTTGATGGAAAGCCAAAAGCCGAAACCAGGTAAGAAAACGGTTTGCGAATGGTTTCTACCATCATGTAGTTTTTATCTGGAGAGATATTTACGCGTTGATAAATGGCTGGCTTGCCAATAGGTGTTTCTACACCAGCAGTATTTTTAACCAGTTGCGAAGTCGCAAAGAATTCGAACAGTTGCTCATCAAAAGGAGATTTAATCAAATCCTGGTAGGTAGCACTTGGGGCAGCCTTTCCTAAATTTTGTTGGATGGTTGGGCCTTTTGGCATCAATGGTTTTGTTGGTGCTGCACTTGCTGGTTTAGTAACCGTGCGATAAACAATGGTATTGTCATTTAACCAGGTTAAGCCACTTCCTAAAACGACGTTTAAAAATGCTTTGTTAATTTTCATGGCTTTTTTTGTCGCCATATCAATCACGTATAAATCAACACCTTTCTGTGTAGTGTTTGTAAAAGCAATTTTATTCTCCGCCGGATTCCAGCTAATGTTGCCTGCATACAGCGGACTTGGCAAACCGGTAACCTGAAAAGTTTGGTTTGACTTGATGTTTTTCAGACTGAAATTGTTTATATAGTTCTGTCTGCTGGGAGAATAGTTGTTGGGGTTTAGCCTTAATCCCGCAATACGATATTCTGGCATCGCCAACTCTTCAACAGAAGGATAAGAGTTGCGTTCGCTAAATAATATCCACTCGGCTTTACCATCTATACTTACACCCGGAGTAGGTTTTGCCAGTAATAAATCGGCTATTTCTTTTGGGGGAGTTTGATAACTAATAGCATCTTGCGAATTTGCATGAATTGAAATGCACACTCCTGCTATTAAAAAATAAAATCGTAGTTTTTTAATCATTTCCTTGGTTTTAGTTGAAATATGAGAAGTTCAAATATTGGAAAATTTAATTTTATTAAGCGTAACTTCTTATTTACAACAATGTTTATTTCGTTAACGCCGGATACTGATTTTGGATGGAAGTTATGGAGTTTTTTATAACTAATTTTAATACTTCTATATTAATATCTCCCAGTTTTTTTACATAAACGCAGGATTTGGCCGCTTTATGTTTTCCAAGTTGCGAAAGCAGCTCTTCTTTATCAGACACCTCGTCATTCTCGCGAAGGCGGGAATCTTAAAGCAGTATAAAGGAATGGGATTAAGATCCCCAGGCATGCTGAGGATGACGACCGTTCACGGTTTTTGGATATAAAAATTATTAAAAAAGATAGTCGTCATTACCTGCCGTCGACAGGCAATGACGGAAATAATAATGTCAATGGTAGATAATTGAAGGATTAATTTAATAAATGATTTCAAAATAATTATTATGCTTTTGACAATCAACCATTAAGCATTGAAGTAGATAGGCTAAACGACTTAGATCAGTAGAAATAAGAATAGCCACTCATTTTGAAATAAGTGGCTATCTTTTTTTTAAAAGGATTTCCCTTTTTATGGTGTGCCTGCCCTCCGCGGATCACCCGCTCACAGGACTTTTTTTGTCTCTTGTTTATGGAAAACAATTTAGTGAAATGTTAGTTTGGTTGAAAAAAATAATTTTACACAAAACGAAATAAATGTTGATAACTCAAAGGCCAATCTTAAATATCTACTAGCGAGTATGGCTAATCTGTTTGCATCAGTTTCATATAGTGAAATTGTACAGAAATTGAAGTCTGTAGAAGTTCAATATTTTATTTGTCGATCTTTTAATATAGATAGAACAAAAAAAGGATAGGCATTAAGCCTATCCCATATCTAAACCCAAACATGCGCTCAAACATGAATGAATTATAATTGAAACAGCAAATTAGCACATTGGTTTTAATCTATCCAAATTATTGCGTGCAAATTTCAATTGTTTTTATATCTGGCCTGCCGCTGAAAAAGGTCTGCAATGCGGTATTAAATAATGCATCGCTTCCAGGTATCAAAGAAAATAATGTCATCGATGAGTGAAATTTCAAATCGTCAGGAGATCCAAAAATTTCATGGGCAGTTTTGTTTTTATGTTTGATCACTTCCGCTGTAATTTCTATTAATCTTTTTCCTAATATTGGATGCTCCAAAAAATCTTGGGCTTCTTTTAAATCGCGTAATGCATAAAATTTAGCGGTTTCACTGTGGCCTAGGCCCATAATTTGAGGAAATATATACCACATCCAATGACTGGTTTTCTTTCCTCTCTTTATTTCTGAAAGCGCTAGTTCATGGTCGTTTTCCTGTGCCGAAAGAAATCTTTCTAATCGTGCCATAGCTCGTTATTGTTTTTATAACTATAATTAAATCAAGAAGGTTTTCGATGATAAAGAAGTGAAAACATCGATGTAGTCAAAAAACTACAGGTTGTAACGCAATATTTGGCTTATGGTTTGCTCCTATCGTAAAAAAATCTAAATGGACTACTCAAAAAATACTTTATATAAATGTGTAATCGTTGATGATGATCAACTCAGCATAGATGTTCTCGCCAACTTCCTAGATCAAATACCAGGGCTGCATGTAACCGAAACTTATACCGAACCAGCTGAAGCTATTATTAACATTAAAGATGAAGATAAGATCGACTTTTTATTTTTAGATATTAAAATGGATATCAGTGGGTTGGATGTTGCAAAGGTACTTCGCGATAAAGTGAGGTTTATATTTTTTGTAACCTCCTACGATCAATACGCTTTAGAGGCCTTTGGAGCTAACGGAGACATGTTTCTAGTGAAGCCGGTGATCTTTTCTAAACTTCAGGCCGCAATTAATGAGGTTTTGCATCGAGAAAACCGTCAAAAGGTGATGCGCTAAGCGAGCTGGTTTTTAACATTGCATCAAAACAATTTTCGCTTTTAATGATTGTAAGAAAGGTTTCTTTATAATTCAAAGAAACTTTTTAATTATATCGCCTTTTCACATCATTAAATGAGCCTAAAAACTACTAAAAAAAGAATTGCTATACTTGGTGGAGGCCCCAGTGGCCTTTTTATGTATAAGAGACTTATTGAGTCTGAACTAAAAAATCTGGAGATAGAAATTTTTGAACGGAAAGCACATCTTGGCTCCGGTATGCCTTACAGTAGTGAAGGTGCAGAAGTAGAACATATTACAAATGTATCTGATAATGAAATACCCATTATTTTCAATTCTATAGAAGATTGGGTTAAAATTGCCCCAAAAAGTATTTTAAAAAAGTTCGACATCGATTCTGAAAAATTTAATGAATACAAGGTTTTGCCTCGATTATTTTTTGGAGAATACCTTTCTGCACAATTCGATTTGCTGATCAAACAAGCAGAAAAGAAATCTATCATTACAAAAGTTCATTTAAACACCACCATAACGGATGTTCTGGATGATAAAGGCACAAAAAAAGTTACGGTAAAAGTAGATGGAAAAGAGGATGGGATTTTTGATGAAATTATAATTTGTACCGGTCACAATTGGCCCAAAAGACATGAAGGGAAAATTCCGAACTATTTCGATTCGCCATACCCACCAAAAAAGTTGGCTTTACGTTGTAACCATTCTATAGCACTTAAAGGATCATCTCTTACCGCGGTTGACGCTATACGAACACTTGCCCGAAGCAACGGGACGTTTACACAGAATGACGATGGGACCTATCTTTTCAAATTGGATGCTGATAGCAGTAAATTTAAAATTATCATGCACTCCAGAAATGGCCTTTTACCAGCCATTCGGTTTCATTTGGAGGATAGCCATTTAGGAAAAGATAATACGCTCACCAAAAAGCAGGTACAAGATCATATCAAGAAAAATGGAGGTTTTATATCCCTGGATTTTGTTTTTGACCGAAACTTTAAACAACAATTTAAAAAGAAAGAGCCGAAGTTTTACGAACGGATAAAAGATATGGATCTTGAAACATTCGTAGAGGCCATGATGGATTATCGGGAGAAATTGCCGCCATTCGATTTGTTTAAGAAAGAATATGCGGAAGCAGAAAAATCGATCGAAAAAAGAGAATCAATTTATTGGAAAGAGGTTTTGGCAGTATTGAGTTTTGCCATGAATTACCCTGCAAAATATCTTCCTGCTGAAGATATGCAAAGGCTTCAAAAAGTATTAATGCCACTCATTTCAATTGTAATTGCATTTGTTCCTCAAAGTTCTTGTCGCGATTTAATGGCGCTCCACGATGCCGGGGTGCTCGATATTGTATCTGTTGGCGAAGATAGCAGGGTAGAGCCAAATCCTAAAGGAGGTGCTACTTACCACTATGAAGACGAAAATGGGAAGCCAATTGCCGAGCATTATAAAATGTTTATCGATTGTGTAGGGCAGCCTCATTTATCTTTTGAAGATTTCCCTTTTCAAGGTTTAATTGATGGGGGCATTGTTAGCCCTGCAAAATTGAACTTTAAGGATATTAAAAAAGGAAGTGAAGCGTACAAAAAAGGGAATAAATTAGTAGAGAAAACTGAGAATGGGCATTTCTCTCTCCGTGTTCCAGGGATTACCATTAACGATTATTTTCAGGTAGTGGATGAAGACGGTACTGCCAGTGAACGTGTTTATATTTTAGCCGTTCCCTACATAGGTGGGTATAATCCTGATTATTCGGGGATTGACTTCTGCGAGGCGGCATCCGAACAGGTAATGAAAAAACTAAGTGCATAAAAAAATCGAGGCGTCTGCCTCGATTTTTTTATTGGGATGGAAATTTATTTCATTCCATCTTTAATTTTATTGATCATAGTTAAATGCGTTTGTACTACCGGAGCCGTTTTGGTAGCAAAAGCTTTAAGTTCTGCATCAGCGCCATCTTTCGATTCATCTTCCATCAATTTTAAAGTCGATTTATGTCCATCAACCATGGCATCAACATAAGCTTTATCAAAATCAGATCCTGACTTTTTACTTAAATCGTCCATTTTCTTTTTGTGGTCATCATCAACAGTCGATGGTAAAGTGATATTTTTAGCAGCTGCAATTTCCATTAATTCGGTATTTGCTTTTCCGTGATCATTTACCATCATGGTAGCAAACTCTTTTACCTGTGCATTGCTGCTTTTTTGTAGGGCAAGTTTGCCCATTTCAACTTCTGCCATTCCGCCTACTGCTGCCTGTGTTGCAAATTTTGCATCTTCATTGTCAACTGATATGCCACCAGTTGCAGCCGTGTTGCTTGTGGTATCTTTACTCATGTTTAAGCTATCAGCTGTTTCTTTGGCGTCTTTATTTCCACCGCCACATGCTTGAAATGCTAAGGCCGAAACGGAAACGGCCATCAAATAAACTAACTTTTTCATATTATTGGTTTTTGTTGTAAACTAATAACATGTTTTTTTTAGAAAGGTTTAGCTTAGATATTTAAGGAGTACGTATTTCTAGATTTTATCGAGTTTAAAATAACCTAAATGAATCTCATCATCAGGAAGGGTAGCGTCTGGTGTAATCTTAATATGGTATTTTTCTTTATGCTGCGGACTTAGTATATCCTCAACCCGGTAAATGTCATCAATGTCGATACCATATTTTTCATCAATATGGGAGTTGGCGCCTTTAACTGAATTAGTCTTAAAAAAAACAGTTTTCTTTGCGTCCTGAATGGCCGAGGCCCGATCATCTTTTACGCCAAGAACGATATAATGTTGTTCTTCTAACTTCCCGGATTGATAACCACCGAGGTTGATAAAAAATAGTTTATGGGGAGCGGATGAATGGTCAGCCGTTCGAGGCTTAACTTCAATTCGAAAACCATCAACCTGGTTTACCTCACGCCAGCCATCGATATGAATACTATTGCCAGCCTCAGGCCAAAATGCTTTAATTTCTGGCACCAATTCTTTTAATGAATTGGCAATGCCGAAGAAATAATCGTGTTGCTCCACATTTCTTTTGGGCGCCTTTGAGCCCAACAGTAACATATATAACTTGGGATTTCCGTTTTCTGATGACTGATTGTTCATATTGCTAAATTATATTAACTATAACCAGCAAACCCTGTTATCGTTTTAGGAAATAATATTTTATCACTATAGATTACTTAACAGTTTTGATTTGGTTAATCTCTAATTTCAAATCTTTAATCTGTTCTTGTGCCTGTCTGTTTTCGAGATAAAAGTAGATCGCGAATCCTAAAAATATCTTGCCCAAAACAAAAACAGCCGCAAAAACCCATCTCCAGGCTTTGCTGATGCGCATTTGGTTCGATTCGGACTCAACTTCTATATAGCGGTCTTGTTTTACTTTTTCTTGTTCCGCATGCTTAAACTTGCTTTCAGTTTCAGTGTATAGCTTTAAATTTTGCTCACGAAGTATAATCTCATTTACTTCTTGTTCGATTTTGGATAATGCATTGGCTGGAGGCGGAACAGCCATACTTTGCGCAAGGATTTCCATATCCATTTCTAACTTTGTTAACGCTTCGGCAAATTCTGGAAACTGTTTTTTTGCCCGCAAAACTTGCTGAATTTCATCGTCGGTGGCCACTCCCATAACATAGGTTTCCATTAGGCCGCTATCTATCAGTTGTTTAATTTCCACGAGCTTTCCTGATTTTATCTATTGATGATTTCAACTGGGTACGCAATATATTTTCACTCTTATTTAACAAATCTGCAAGTTGATTGATAGATTTTCCTTGATAATAAACCATTTGGAAAATATATTGCTCCTCCTCATCCAGCAGATTTAAATACTCATTATTCGTGTGATTACCGCTTAGTTTTTCATTATTTATAGAAGAAAATTCGGGCAATTTAAATCTTGCAAATTGCCTTAACTGCAACCAGGAAGTAGGCTGGCCATTTGTTTCCAATACAAATGCAGAGATAATTTTAACTAAAATTTCTTCTGATTTAAGATGATCTTGAACCGTACCTCTTATAAAACCTAAAAGCATTCCAGCATACTTATCATATAACTGATGAATATCCTTCTGGTTACCTTTTGGGATGTTTATTGCAACTTCAGACATTTACTAACGGGAGTGATTAAATATAATTGCAAGATAAGCGCAAAAATTACAAATGCTTTCAATAAATGAAAAATTAATCAGTTTTTCGTGATTTTTAGATGTTGTAAAGTCAAAACGACTTGAATTTTAATTTCGTTTTAACTTGTGGGGAAAAATTTGTTCATTAATTTAGCCTCACCAATTTTTTATAGCGATGAGAATAGCAACCTACAATGTAAACGGCGTAAATGGGCGCTTACCAGTTTTATTAAAATGGCTCGAAGAAACGAAGCCTGATGTAGTTTGTTTACAGGAATTAAAAGCGCCTGATGAGAAATTTCCCGAAAAGGCTATTCTCGAAGCCGGCTACAACGCTATCTGGCATGGACAAAAAAGCTGGAATGGGGTGGCTATTTTATCTCGTGGACATGAAATAAAGGAACTTAAACGCGGTTTGCCTGGTGATCCTGAAGATTTACACAGTAGATATATTGAAGCCATGATCAATGGGGTTGTGGTGGGTTGCTTGTATTTGCCAAATGGAAATCCTGCGCCTGGGCCAAAATTGGAATATAAATTGGCTTGGTTTGAACGGTTAACACTCCATGCAGCGAAACTTTTAGAATTTAATTTACCCGTAGTGCTTGCAGGAGATTACAATGTGATGCCGACTGAATTGGACGTTTATAAACCGGAACGATGGGTTGACGATGCGCTTTTCAGGCCGGAAGTGCGTGAAGCTTTCCATAACCTGGTAGCACAGGGTTGGACAGATGCCATTAGAAAGCTGTATCCCGAAGAAGTGATTTATACCTTTTTCGATTATTTCAGAAATGCCTACGGCCGTAACGCCGGTTTGCGCATTGATCATTTTCTTCTGAGTCCACAACTAGAAAGTAAACTTTTAAGCGCTGGAGTAGATAGGCATGTTCGGGGCTGGGAAAAAACAAGCGATCATTGCCCGGTATGGATCGAAATTAGTGATGTAGAACAATAAGCATCAGCAAAATAGCTTTGCGAATTTTTGAGCTTGTTAAAATTGATTAATTAACAAAGCTTAAAAGCTCAAATTTATGCTAGCATCAAATGCTAGTGCCTCGAGTAGGTGAGTTTCCACAACCGCAAGAAATATTTACTTTCTAAGAAATTTAAACAGCGGCTAAACTTTTCTAAAATCTTTTAAAAAATTGGCTACCTTTGCCATGCTTTTGGTTTCCGGTTAACACCCGGAATTAAAAGGGAATTTGGTGTAAATCCAAAACTGTCCCGCAGCTGTAAGCTCCATTAACGGATTTTCTATTCTTTAAGCCACTGCCCCGATTTCGAGGTGGGAAGGCAAGAAAACCGGGAGTAAGTCAGAAGACCTGCCTCTTGCAATATTTCATAGCTTTCGGGGATTGAAGCTAGAGATGAGGTACTTTCGGTATTCCGTATTTTCATTTCTTGTAATTCTGTTTGCTGTGGGGATTAAACTCACAACAAAATGTTTAGGTTTTTACATGCCTTTAATGGCATAAAATATTATCTTTTCCTATCGTTCATTTTCTGGACAGGCATTCTTATGCCTCAATCTGCCCTTGCCCAAACTGACTCATTAAAAGCAAATATTTTAAAAGAAGTCGAGATTAAGCATCAGCGAAAATTATTACAAAATATTTCGCCAACACCTTTGCAAATATTAAGCGGAACGGCATTAAAAAAATTAAATGCACTCTCTGTTGCTGATGCCATCAGATATTTTTCGGGGGTTCAACTAAAAGATTACGGTGGCATTGGCGGTTTAAAAACCATTAACGTTCGCAGCATGGGTAGCAACCATACAGCAGTTTTTTATGATGGGATACAATTAGGAAATGCACAAAACGGGCAGGTAGATTTGGGTAAATATTCGTTGGATAACCTCGAAGAAATTTCACTTTATAGCGGTCAGAAAAGTGAACTGCTAATGCCAGCAAAAGCATTCGCCTCTGCCAGTTCGCTTTATTTAAAAACGCAAAGCCCTGTATTCGATATTGGCCAACGCCGAAGTTTGAAGTTAAGTTTAAAGGGCGGCTCCTTTGGTTTATTCAATCCATCGGTTATTTTTCATCAACGTTTAACTGACCGTTTATCGCTAAGCCTAAACGCAGAATTGATTCATGCGGATGGAAAATACAAATATCTATACACCAACAGTGTTTATGATACTACAGTAGTAAGGCACAACGGTGATATTCTTGCTAAAAGATTTGAAGCAGCGCTGTTTGGCAATACCGCCGATAGCAGTAAATGGCAACTGAGGATTTATAATTACGATAGCGAGAGGGGTCTGCCCGGCGCTATTGTGGCCAATAAGTTTGATTTTAGCCAGCGCCAATGGGATGATAGTTTCTTTGTTCAATCTTCCTATCAAAGCAAGACAGATCAAAGATTTCAATTCTTGGCAAATGCAAAATATGCTTACGATTTTATCCGCTATCTCGATCCGGAAAGGGTTTCACTCTTTGGCGCTTTAGACAATCGTTATGCCCAGCAAGAAATATATTTATCGTTAGCCAATCAATATCAGATTCTTAAATTTTGGGATATTTCCTTATCAACCGATTACAGTTATCAGCAATTAGATGCCAATCTGGAAAACTTTGCCCATCCTAAAAGGCAGACTGCTTTAATCGCTCTTGCTTCAAAATTAAACTGGCAACGTTTGAGTATCCAAGGTAACGTGTTGGCAACGTTGGTTAATGATCAGGTGAAAACCAATTCCTCAGCTGGCGATAAAACAGAATATACACCGACAATGATGGCTTCGTGGCAGCCTTTTAAAAATAACGATTTCCGATTAAGGGCTTTTTACAAATCCATTTTTAGGATGCCAACCTTTAACGATTTGTACTACACGCTGATTGGGAACAGTAATTTAAGTCCAGAATATACCAAGCAATACGATTTAGGTTTCACTTATTCCAAATTCTTTGAGGCCGTAAAGCTCACTCAAATTTCTATCCAAACAGATATTTATTACAACACCGTACGCGATAAAATCATTGCCATTCCTACGCTTAGCCCCTTCAGGTGGAGCATGGTTAACCTGGGTAAAGTAGAAATCAAAGGTTTGGAAACCAACATCCAAAGCAACTGGAATTTTAATGGTTTCAATTTGAATACAAAATTTAATTATACCTATGAAAAGGCCATTGATATTACTGAGAATAGTACAGTTTACGGTCAGCAGATTCCTTACATCCCATTGAATAGTGGCGCTTTAATGCTGGGCTTAGACTATAAAAATATCAGTTTCAATTACAGTTATATCTACACTGGCGAACGTTATAGCCAAAAGGCAAACATCCCTGTAAACTATGTACAACCCTGGTACACGCATGATCTAGCTGTCAGGTTTGCCTTTGATTACGCAAAAGTCAATTATAGTATCGCTGCAGAAGTGAATAATGTATTTAATCAATATTACGATGTGGTACTCAATTATCCAATGCCTGGAAGAAATTTCAGGATCACACTCATCACGAAATTTAATTAACATAAAATGAAAAAATCGCTATCAATTAAAGTATTAACTGCACTTTGCTTCACTACAATTTTGTGGTCTTGCCGGAAAGATAAAGGCGTTACTCCTGAAGAACAAACTCAACTTCCCGGACAGGGAATTACAGCTGTAAATGGGCTATATGTTTTAAACGAAGGAAATTGGGGTTCGAATAAAGCCTCAATAGATTATTATGATTATACTACTGGCGTTTATAGAAAAAATATTTACGGACAAGTAAACCCATCTGCTACATTAGGGCTTGGTGATGTAGGGAATGACATTAAAATTTATGGTTCTAAGCTTTATGTAGTTGTAAATGGATCTGGAAAATTGGAAATCCTTGATGTTAAAACAGCAAAAAAACTAGCTCAGGTAGATATTTCGAACTGTAGATACCTTACATTTTATAAAAACAAAGCATATGTAACTGCTTACGAGGGTTTTGTTGCTGTTGTAGATACGGCAACTTATAAATTGGATGCTAAAATTACAGTAGGCCGTGAGCCAGAAGAAATGGCCGTTGTTGGCGATAGACTTTATGTAGCCAATTCTGGAGGTTATACCAGCAGCAATTACGAGCGAACCTTATCTGTCGTTGATCTGACAACCAATAAAGAAATTAAGCGCATTGATGTTGCCATCAACCTTCACCGTGTAAAAGCAGATCAATATGGTGATTTATATGTTACTTCCAGAGGAAATTATGGTGATATAAAATCGAATTTGTATGTGGTTGATACGAAGACGGAAGCGGTAAAAAAGAAGTTTGATATTGAAGCCAGCAATTTCGCAATTGACAAAGATTTTGCTTACATCATTAGCACCGCCTGGAGCAACGCAACCATGTCTAATGTAATTTCTTATTCAAAAATCAATGTAAAAGATGAAACCATTATTCCAGGCGGCTTCATTAGTGATGGCACTGATAAAGAAATTGTAATGCCTTATGGAATCGCGGTTGACCCCATCTCATCTGGCGTTTACATCACCGATGCAAAGGATTATGTTACGCCAGGAACTTTATATTCCATCGATAATAATGGTAAAAAGAAGTTTTCGGTATCCACAGGAGATATTCCTGCTCACCTGGTTTTCTACACTAAATAATTTAACAATCAATATATAATAATGAAAATTAACAATTACCTAGTTGCAGTATTACTGGTTGCAACCCTATTTTTCGGTTGCAAAAAAGATGCAGAAACTGCTCCTGATGGAAAAATGGGGATCACTGAAAATTCCCTCACTGGAAAAGTGAATGCGAAAACGGAATTATATGCAGTTTCAAATGACGGCAGAGGCTTCCAGCACGAATGGAAATTGGATGGAAAAGTGGTAAGTACCGCTTATAATTTCGCTTTTACGCCTACCACTTCTGGTACATATGTTATCGAATACAAAGGTTATAATGGGGCGGGCAGTTTTTCGCATACTTATACCATTAATGTTCCTGTACCTGTAATTGCAGTAACACCAACCAGTAGCAAATTTATCAGTAAAGTTTTCGAGTATGCGCCAGCACCTGGTCAGCACATTAACAATGCAAGTTTAGGCTCGCCAGAACAAGCACAAAAATTGATTGGGAGTATAAACAACATGGTTTCTTTGGGTGGTTTTGGCGGTTACATTGTTTTCGGCTTCGACCATTCTGTTGTTAACCAAAACGGGGCCGATTTGGCCATCTACGGAAATCCTTTTGGTCCACCGTATGCTTTTGCCGAGCCAGGTATTGTAATGGTAAGTCAGGATAAAAACGGCAATGGTTTACCAGATGATGAGTGGTTTGAACTGGCGGGGAGCGAATACGAAAAGGCAACTACTATTAAAAACTATGAAATTACTTACACTAACCCAAAAGCTGCTGCAAATGTAGCCTGGACAGATAACCAAGGAAATAGTGGTGTGGTAAATAACAGTGCTAAACGCATTAATTTTTATCCTTTGTTTGCTTCCAATCAAGATAAGATTACGTTCAAAGGAACATTATTGCCGTCAACGCTCAGTACTTCGGGTATTGTAACCAATGCTGCGTTCGATTTGGGATACACCGATAGCTATTCAACTGGCGATGATTATAAAACCAAATTGTACAATAGTTTCGATATTGCCTGGGCGGTTGATGGCGCAGGTAAAAAGGTTAGCTTAAGTACAATTGATTTTGTTAAAGTTTACACCGCACAGAATGTAAATGCTGGCATTTTGGGTGAAATATCTACCGATGTCAAGGGCGCAACCGACCTAAATATCAAATAATTTTTTACGTTTCTCACTAATGACAAAGCGCTGCTTATGGAAACATTTGTAGCGCTTTTGTTTTGAAGAACCTACGGCCTCCGAAAGGTTGTTAACAGTCGTCGAAAGGCTTGTCGAAATTACAATGATGTATTTCGACAAGCTCAATGAGACTAAAATTTGAAAAGGTTGGTCAGCTAGTCTGCTTTTCCTCAATTTTTATTTAAATTCTCTAAAATCCTGACCGTCTTTAATGTTCAACAAGCTTTCGTAAATTAAGCTAATCACATTATCAACATCTTCTTTGTGCACCATTTCTACTGTGGTATGCATGTAGCGTAAAGGCAAAGATATTAAAGCCGAAGGAACCCCACCGTTTGAGTAAGCAAATGCATCGGTATCCGTTCCCGTTGAGCGTGAAGAAGCCTGGCGTTGGAATGGAATTTCGTTTTTCTCAGCCGTTTTGATTAGTAATTTATTCAAATTGGTTTGAACTGCCGGAGCGTAAGAAACCACCGGACCTTTACCTGCTGATAAATCGCCTTGCGTATTCTTGTTGATCATTGGCGTGGTTGTATCATGGGTTACATCAGTTACAATGGCCACATTTGGTTTAATGCGTTGCGCAATCATTTCTGCTCCACGTAAGCCTATTTCTTCCTGTACAGAGTTTACAATGTATAAACCGAAAGGTAGTTTTATCTTGTTCTCTTTCAATAAACGGGCAACTTCGGCAATCATAAAACCACCAACACGGTTATCTAAAGCACGGCCAACGTAATAGCGATCGTTTAATACCATAAATTCATCTTCGTAGGTGATTACGCAGCCTACATGGATGCCCAATTTTTCTACCTCTTCTTTTGTAGTGCAACCGCAATCCAGAAAAATATTTTTCAATTCTGGCGCCTGTTCCTTTTCGCCATGACGCGTATGGATAGCTGGCCAGCCGAAAACTGCTTTAACCAGGCCTTTCTCCGTATGGATATTCACACGTTTCGATGGTGCAATTTGATGGTCAGAGCCACCATTACGGATAACATAAATTAAACCATCACTGGTGATGTAGTTTACATACCATGAAATTTCATCGGCATGCGCTTCTATTACCACTTTGTAAGGAGCTTTCGGGTTAATTACACCGACTGCAGTTCCGTAATTATCTACAAAATGCTCATCAATGTATGGTTTTAAATAGTTTAGCCATAATTTTTGGCCTTCCCATTCGTAACCTGTTGGAGCAGGATTGTTAATGTATTCTTCTAAAAATTGTAACGACTTTTTGGTTACAACAGTTACATGTTTTTTCTTATCCTCCGTTTTTGGCAGGTTAGCGTCTTCTTTTTTCTTAGCCATATTTATTTATGATGTTAGATTCACGATTTTGGATTTGCAGGTAGCAGACCCAGTCATCAATCAGATTATATTTATGATTTTAGCTTTACAAATTCCAATAGGCAAGGTGTTAAATCGTCATTCGTCAATCTACAATCTAAAATTCTTTCTCCATTACTACGAAATCATAACCATCTTTGAAAAATGTTTTGTCGGTTTCACGGAATCCAAATTTATAATAAAATTCCTTAGCATTTACCCTTGCATTGCACCAGAGCTTGCTCGCTTTCTGAATTTTACAAAAATCCAAGATATATTCCATTAGTTGCGATCCATAACCGGATTTTTGTGCTTCGTTTAAAATAGCGAGTTTTCTAAATTGGTAAACATCGCCATCATGAAATAATGAAACCACGCCGGTTAATTTGTGATCAGCGTATAAGCCAAAGTGAAGTCCATCAAAATCCTCTGGAAGTTTTACAGCCTCAAAAGGAAGTTCTGGATACATCACTTCATGACGGATGCGCCAGGTAAGCGAAGGGAATATTTGTTCGATTTGGATTAGGGACATGATTATAGTAAATAACTGAAGCCAATTCTGGCCAATATAGAAAACCGGCTACGATCAAAGTCTGTTTGAAACGATGGTCCGATTGCCAATTCTATGTTTGTGTTTTTTAATGTGTTTTTCTGAAGACCCCAAAGAGGAGAAATAGAATGGATATAATTTGTTGTATATCTTTGATTTATTAAAATGGGTGCTATTAAATTATATTCTATTCCCAAATAGCTTGCACTATTGGTTGTTGTTTTCTTTTTTAAATTTTCTTTTTCTGATAAGTTAAAATAGTTTCTGAATCCTAAACCGAGTACTGGAGCAAAATTGATAGCATAATCTATTCGAATTACATCACTATCATTGCTCGGTTGCTCCGGATAAAAAGGTACAACACTTTCAATTGCTGCACTAAAATATAAGCTTGATTGTTTTGATATTTTCTGTTCGCGTTCTAGGCCTATCCCCAGCAGATAGAGCTTAAATTTATTTAGGGATGTCACGGTCGGTGATTCATTTGCTTTTTCTTGTGCAATGGTCTTAGTATAGCAGATGCTAAATGAAATGATGAAAAGTAGCGGAGCAGTGAATTTAAATTTCATAAAGTGTGATAGCGGTTTAGATCGATTGTTGTTTTCTGCCGTAGAATAGATAAATCAAAATGTTAATGATGATAATTGCCGTCATGCCGTAGCAAAACATAACCCAGCCGCCTTGTGCCCAAAGCCATAAGCCTAATGCCGAACCACAACTGGCGCCAATAAAACTAACCGACATAAAAATCGTATTTAAGCGATTTCTCGCCTCGGGTATGAGGGTGTAAATTCGGGTTTGGTTGGTTACGTGAATGGCTTGCTGACCGATATCGATGAGTACAATGCCAATCACAAAAAGGTATAAGTGGTTGCCAGTGAAGTAAAATAAAGCTACACTGATGAGTTGTAGGATAAACCCGATCATTAAATTTTTCCGAGGATTGTTGCCATCGCTTAGCTTCCCTACAAGCGGCGCAGCTAAAGCACCAGCAGCACCGGCAATGCCAAACAAACCAATTTGCAAGGTTTGAAAATTAAATGGGGGATTGGCTAAAAACAAAACCATGGTTGTCCAGAAAGCACTTATAATAGCAAAGGCCAAAAAGTTGATAATGGAAGTTTCGCGGAGCACAGGTTGAGATTTAATATAGCCAAACATCGAGCTCATTAATTGCTTGTAACTTCCCTTAAAAGCCGGAAAGCTTTGAGGAAAACGTTTCGCCATTAAGGCAATAAGCAATAAGCAAATGGCTGCAGCAATATAATAAACCGCCCTCCAGCCAAGCCAGAAACCAATACTTCCGCTTACAGCCCGAGAGGCCAAAATACCTACCAGCAAACCGCTCATAATCATGCCAATGTTGGCGCCACGATTTTCATCGGTGCTCAGGTTGGCGGCTAAAGGCAGTATTAATTGAGGTACAATGGAGGAGATGCCAATAAGCAGCGAGGCGATTTCCAATAAGAAAAAAGAATGTGAAACGGCTGCTGTTAACAGCGCCAAAATAGCCATAGCTGTTATAATCAAAATCTGCTTTTTGCGCTCAAACATATCGCCAAGCGGCACAAGTAAAAACAAACCAAAAGCATAACCAATCTGAGTGATGTAGGTAATTCTGCCTGCGTAAGTTTCGGTTAATTTAAACTCTTCTGCAATTAAAATAACTAATGGTTGGCAATAATAAATATTGGCGACAATGAGGCCGGTGCAGAAGGCCATGAGGAGGATGTCTATGCGTTTTAGCATCTAAAGGAAAAATTTAAAGTAAAGAGTTAAAAGTTGAAAGTGCGGGGGACGACGGTAGCTAAAGGTTAATGTTTGCTCTTTTATCTTTACTCCTTTTACAAAGGTATATTTCCATGTTTTTTACGAGGACTGTTAACCACTTTATTTTCCAACATTTTAAAAGCTTTAATTAGTTTTATCCGGGTTTGAGAAGGTTCGATAACTTCATCAATAAAGCCACGTTCGGCGGCACGGTAAGGGTTGGCAAAAATATCCGAATACAGTTTTTCTTTTTCCAGCCATTTCTCCTGAGGATTTTCTGCAGTAGTAATTTCCTTTTTAAAGATAATTTCTGCAGCTCCTTTCGCACCCATTACCGCAATTTCAGCACTTGGCCACGCATAGTTCATATCAGCGCCAATGTGCTTGCTGTTCATCACATCGTAAGCACCGCCATAAGCTTTCCTGGTAATTACAGTAATTCGTGGCACAGTAGCCTCGCTAAAAGCATAAAGCAATTTTGCGCCGTTGGTAATAATGCCGTTCCATTCCTGATCGGTTCCTGGTAAAAAACCTGGAACATCTTCAAAAACCAGTAGAGGAATATTAAAACAATCGCAGAAACGAACAAAACGAGCCGCTTTAGTTGAAGAATTGCTATCTAAAACGCCTGCCAGATAAGCAGGTTGATTGGCTACAATACCAATGCTCCTTCCAGCCAAACGGGCAAAACCAACCACAATATTTTCAGCAAAGTCTTTATGAACTTCCAGAAAACTATTTGCGTCAGTAACCTCTGCAATAATTTCGCGAATGTCATAAGGTTGAGATGCATTTTGAGGCATAAAAGTATCTAACGCAGTTCTGCTTTCGTCGCTACTTTCGTAATGAAGTTGAGTGGGTATTTCCTCGCAATTTTGAGGCATATAACTTAGAAGTTGCTTAACATGGTTAATGGCTTCAATTTCATTGGCGCAGGCAAAATGTGTCACACCCGATTTTGTGGCATGTGTAGTTGCTCCACCCAATTCCTCCGAGGTTACTTCTTCATGCGTTACCGTCTTCACTACATTTGGCCCGGTTACAAACATGTAGGAAGTGTTCTCTACCATCAAAATGAAATCGGTAATGGCAGGCGAATATACCGCACCTCCGGCACATGGCCCCATAATAGCAGAAAGCTGCGGGATAACACCCGAGGCCTGAACATTTTTATAAAAGATATCAGCATAACCGCCTAAAGAAACTACTCCTTCTTGAATTCGGGCACCTCCGCTGTCGTTTAAGCCAATTAAAGGTGAACCATTTTTCATGGCCAAATCCATTAACTTGCAAATTTTTTCTGCATGCGTTTCAGAAAGCGATCCTCCAAAAACAGTAAAATCTTGAGAGAACACATAGGTAAGCCTGCCGTTAATGGTTCCATAGCCGGTGACTACACCATCTCCCAGAAATTTTTCGCGTTCCATCCCGAAATCCGTACTGCGATGGGTAACGAGCATACCAATTTCTTCAAAACTACCTTCATCCATTAAAAAGTGAATGCGTTCCCGGGCCGTAAGTTTACCTTTTTTATGTTGGCTATCTATTCGAGCCTGGCCGCCACCAAGCTTTGCCTGGTTAATTTTATCTTGAAGTAATGCTATTTTCTTATCCATTGCTGATAATATGTGGATTTAAAATTAAAAATTAACAACGGTAATGCAAGCTTAAGTGGAGAAGTTTGTAAGAGAGGGGTCTTCATCTTTCCACTTATAGTTTAATGTCTATAAAACGAAAACTGATGGGACTTTTAATTCTATGCATAATTATAGCGTAAGTAATCCATACATAAAGCGCTCCTTGAACCTGGAAATTTAATTAAAGGCTTGTTAGCTTGATGCTTTAAAACTATTTTACTAAATTGAATATCAGAAGAATACGGGTTTAATTAGCGAATAAATTGTCGTATTACAAATATTTTACAACCCATTGTGCTGAAAAACCAATTATCCGTTTATTTTTGCAAACAACATTAGAATAAGATTAGAAAAAATGTTTTTGAGAAAATACAAATACACAATCGTTGCAGCATTTATGCTAATCTTCTCCGCGAAGATGGCTATTTCTGGTGCGCCTGTGTTTTGTTCCAGTATCGATAAGGAAATTATGAACGCTGTAATCATGCAAATCGAGTTAGAGCATGAAGGCGGTAAAGACTCCGCCAAAGACACTGCAAAATTCTCCGATTTCAAGCTTATCGAGCTAAACCATCCCATCTTTTCTTACGAGTTCTCTTCCAGTCATTTCTTTTTGAAGAGCAGTTTTATTGAGCATTTCAAGCGGTATGTAGACCCATATCACCCTACAGTTCCAACACCGCCACCAAATTTTATCTAGTTTTTTCTTTTTGGGATAGGTTTAATATGCAAACATGTTTAAGCTGCTGAGCAAATACTCAACAGGTTCAACAACACCTTTCCCCGCGATTTATTCGTTAAAATTTACTAGATAATTATATCGTTATGCAAAAGTTTAACCCGGCCTTTTCAGGTTCGGACGTGAAGAAATATTTTCTTGCCAAGAATTTAAAGAAAGATCTTCCATCAAGTATTGTTGTTTTTTTGGTGGCATTGCCACTTTGTTTAGGTATTGCACTAGCTTCGGGTGCACCGTTATTTGCCGGCCTTATTACCGGTATAATCGGAGGGATTGTTGTTGCTTCTGTAAGTGGATCTCAGCTCAGTGTAAGCGGACCAGCCGCGGGTTTAACCGTAATCGTTTTTGGAGCCATCACATCTTTGGGCCCATATCCAACATTCCTGTTAGCCGTTGTGCTCGCTGGTGTTTTCCAGTTAATTTTAGGATTAATAAAGGCAGGTACCATCGGCAATTATTTTCCTTCAAGTGTTATCGAAGGAATGCTGGCCGCTATCGGTTTAATTTTAATTTTAAAACAGCTTCCGCATGCCTTAGGTGTTGATACCGATTTCAGTGGTGATGAAGGTTTTTTTCAGCAAGACCACGAAAATACATTTTCAGCTATATCAGCAGCAATCAGTCATTTTAGTCTCGCTGCGGTTGCCATCAGTTTATTGTCCATTGCGATACTAATCATCTGGCCGAAAATAAGGCAATTGGCCATTGTACCTGCACCGTTAATTGTAGTAATAATCGGCGTAATCGGAACGATGATTTTTGCAGGTACTGCGTATCCGTTAAGGGCCGATCAGATGGTTAAAATTCCAGTGATAGATGGTTTCAACGGATTTTTAGGGTTGTTTACCATGCCCGATTTTAATCAGCTAGGCAACAAAAATGTTTACATTGTGGCACTAACCATTGCGGTGGTAGCCAGTTTGGAAACGCTGCTGAGTATAGAGGCGGTAGATAAAATTGACCCCATTAAACGTGTATCCCCAACAAACAGAGAGTTAATTGCTCAGGGAATTGGCAATATTACCAGCGGTATGGTTGGTGGTTTACCAATGACTTCCGTAATAGTGAGAAGTTCTGCAAACGTAAACTCTGGTGGTAGAACTAAAATGTCGGCAATTTTTCATGGCATTTGGCTGCTGCTTTCATTGCTGTTTATTCCGAAAATTATTAATATGATTCCCCTGTCATGTCTGGCGGCAATTTTATTGGTAACGGGTTATAAACTCACCAGAATCGGGTTATTTAAACACATGTACCACAAAGGTTGGGACCAGTTTGTGCCTTTCGTAGTTACGGTTGTAGCGGTATTGTTTACCGATTTGCTAAAGGGCGTTGCGATAGGCATGTTGGTGTCGATCTTTTATCTGTTGCGTACAAACATGCGTAATCCTTACTTCTACAGAATTACCAACGAAGGCGATAAAAAGAACATCAGAATTAAACTGGCAGAAGAAGTTTCTTTCTTAAATAAAGCAGCGATACAAGTAGTTTTAACGAATATACCTCGCGAAACAAATGTAATAATCGATGGTTCAAACGCCAGGTACATCGACCCGGATGTATTGGAAACCATTTTCAATTACAAGCATAATGCCTATACCAAGGGTATTATTGTAACATTAGAGAACGTACAGAAACATTATACTGTACCGAAATTAACCAATAAAGTAGTAGAGGATATTAATAAATAACAGCCATGTGCGCAAAAACAATAGAGACAGAAAACATCAGTTACGAAACCCTTTTGCAAGGAAACAGAGATTGGGTAAAGGATAAGATTGATAGTGATCCGAATTTCTTCGATAAACTATCTGAAGGCCAGAACCCACCTGTATTATGGATTGGTTGTTCAGACAGTCGGGTTCCGGCAAACCAGATTACAAATACCAAACCAGGCGACATTTTTGTACATAGAAACATTGCCAATGTAGTGGTACATACCGATATGAATATGCTTTCGGTACTGGATTATTCAGTAAATGTTTTAAAAGTAAAACACGTAATTGTTTGTGGTCATTACGGTTGCGGTGGGGTAAAGGCCGCCTTGGGCAATAAACAAGTAGGGATTATTGATAACTGGTTGCGAAACATTCGCGATGTTTATCGTACCCATGAGCGTGAAATGGCAACCATTAAAGATCCCGATCAACGTTTTGATCGGTTGGTAGAATTGAACGCCATTGAAGGGGCATCAAATATTATGAATACTTCCATTGTACAGGCTGCCTGGGCCAACGGTCAGGATTTAGCGGTACATGCATGGGTTTACAGCCTTAAAACAGGCATCATTAAAGATATGAAAGTTACTTGTAGCTGCCTTGATGATGTTACGCCTGCGTTTAAGGTGGGTTAAAAACACATGCCGATAGTATAATTAGTTTTAAAAGCCCTGGTAAAACCGGGGCTTTATTTTTCTTCGGTATTTGGCATATTGCCAGCTTCTCCTTTATTGCCTTTTTCTGCATCTGCACGTGCCTCTTCCGATCCAAAATCACCTCTTCCGAAATCTCTTCCTAAGTGCCCTGCATCAGATTTTATCTTGTTTTTATCGCTCTGCTCATCACTACGATGGCGTGGAACTTGTTGATCGGGCATATTAGATCTCTCTGCTGAATTATCAATATTTTTATCTCCTAAATTCGAGTTTTTTTCTTCCTGATTTTCCATGGTATTTTTATTTATCTATAGAACAGTTAAACCCTGTGATAGTTTTGCGGGATTTGGAAATGAATGTTTCGCACTTTGTGGATACTGTTGCCCCGCCATTCGCTCCAATCTTTTTGTTTGCAAAGTTACTAACTCTAAATATGCACGTGCAAATTAGAGTTAGTAACTTTAAACAGCAACAAAAAGGATTTTCGCTATTGTCGGGTTTAAAAATTAAAAAAAGTGGCTTTTACACCTTGCAGCCCTAAATAGTTGCGAAACATTTTGTAAGTAAACGACATTGCAGCGAAATGTTTTTTTGTTGCAGCAACTCTGGATATGCTGTCATGCTGAGGAACGAAGTATCTGCAACCGCTGAGACAGATGTTTTGTTCCTACCATTAACATTTTTAACTTTCCATCTTTGCCTGCGGCAGGCAGGCAATTACGACCACATTTTCTGCTACTTGTTAGCTCTACAAACCATGAACGGCTTCTATAAACGGTCGTCATCCTCAGCTTGCCTGGGGATCTTATTCTTATTTCCTTTACAGCGCTTTAAGATTCCCGCCTACGCGGGAATGACGAGGTGGCTGTACGCTAATGCTTGCTGGTTCCAAATCATGAAAGATTTTTATAAATGGCCGTCATCTTAAGCTTCCCATAATGGTCGGTGTCTCACCGACCATGAACAGCCGTCATCCTACCGTTGACATTTTTAACTTTCCACGCCTGCCTGCCGCAGGCAGGCAGGCAGGCGATACTAATTTTATCGGGAGAGCTCCCGAGGAATGCCTTTGGCACAATCTCATTTGTGGTATTATTTTATTAAAGGAGATTGCTTCGTGCGTCGCCTGCCAGCCGCAGGCAGGCAATGACGACCGCTCTTCTCCTCATTATATTGATTTTTATGAAATAAATTAACCCTCAGTAAGATAGATGTTTGCAAAGTTACTAACTCTAAATATGCATGTGCAAATTAGAGTTAGTAACTTTAAACAGCAACAAAGAGGATTTTCGCTATTGTCGGGTTTAAAAATTAACAAACTGTACCTTTTATAAAAACCCGACTGTCGTTAAAGTTTCGCCTGCCTTTGCTTTCTAAATCCTTTTAAAAAGAAAAACCCCTGATTGCTCAGGGGTTTTAAAATATATTAATGCTTAGACAAGCCCAGCATGAAAAATATTAATCTTCAGCTAAGAACGGATAACGATAATCAGTTGGCGATTCGAAAACTTCTTTAATGGTGCGTGGAGAAACCCAACGTAATAAATTAATCATCGATCCCGCTTTATCATTAGTGCCTGAACCTCTGGCGCCACCAAATGGCTGCTGACCAACAACAGCTCCGGTACATTTATCATTGATGTAAAAGTTACCAGCCGAATTGCGTAAAGCATGACTTGCCTTATCAATCGCATAGCGATCTTGTGCAATTAATGCACCTGTTAAAGCGTATGGCGAGGTTGTATCAATCACTTCCAAAATGGAATCAAAATCTTGGTCAGCATATACGTAAACTGTTAAAACAGGACCGAACAACTCTTCACACATGGTGGTGTATTTCGGGTCGTCGACCACTAAAACGGTTGGCTCAACAAAATAACCTTTGCTCTTATCATAATTACCGCCGGCAATAATTTCTACGCCTGTATCTTTCTTCGCTTGATCAATGTATTTAGCCAACTTATCAAAAGAGCGTTCATCAATAACGGCGTTAATGAAGTTGGTAAAATCTTCGGTTCCACCCATTTTAAACGATGCGATATCGCGAAGCATTTGTTCTTTAATTTCTGGCCAAAGGCTTTCAGCAATATAAACACGACTTGCAGCCGAACATTTTTGCCCTTGATATTCGAAAGCGCCACGAACAATGGCTGTGCTTGCGATGTCAGTTTGTGCAGAAGGATGAACTAGGATGAAATCTTTTCCACCGGTTTCGCCCACAATACGAGGATAAGATTTGTACTTATGGATGTTGGTTCCAATCGTTTTCCAGATTTCCTGGAACACTTTTGTAGAACCAGTAAAGTGAATACCCGCAAAATCAGGATGATTAAAAATCACCTCGCCTGTTTCTGGTCCGTCGGCGTAAACTAAATTCACAACGCCATCGGGTAAGCCAGCCTCACGGAAAATTTCCATTAAAAGGTTAGCCGCATAAACTTGTGTATCGGCAGGTTTCCAAACCACAACATTTCCCATCATCGCTGCCGAGGCAGGTAAATTTGCCGCAATAGCGGTGAAGTTGAAAGGTGTTAAAGCAAAAACGAAACCTTCAAGTGGGCGTTGTTCCACTCTATTCCAGCTTCCACGAGGCGAAACCGGAGGTTGTTGTTTGTAAATATCAGCCATGTAGCTTACGTTAAAACGTAAGAAATCAATCAGCTCACAAGCGGCATCAATTTCTGCCTGATAAGCATTTTTGCTTTGACCTAACATCGTCGCAGCGTTTAGCTTATAACGGTATTTGCCCGCAATTAAATCAGCAGCTTTTAAAAATATTGCTGCTCTATGTTCCCAAGAAAGGTTTTCCCAATCTTGTTTTGCAGCCAAAGCTGCATCAATTGCTTGTGTAATGTGTGTTTTATCGCCAATGCTAAATTGGGCTAAAATATGTTGATGATCATGTGGTGGAACAACTTTACCTTTTTTATCGGTATGAACTTGTTTGCCGCCAATGTACATCGGAATGTCTTGTTGGTGTGAGCGAGCCTCGGCAAGCGCTTCCTTTAGAAGTACGCGTTCTTTACTGCCTGGGCCATAATTTAATATAGGTTCGTTTACCGGAGTGGGTACGTTAAAAAATCCTTTAAGCATATTTTATTTTTTATGATTTAAACAAAGATAAGGCTTTTTGAGGGATGCAATTCTATTATTCTGTAAAGAAAATAGGGGATTATTCCCGTTTTAGACTGTCAAACTTTTAAAAAAGCGATGCATAAATACCGGCCATCATGGCTAATCGAAGCCATGTGTTTTTGCTGTGTTTTTTTATCTACTACCTCGGGGAGTTGGTTTCTGTCTTTTTGTAATGAACAGTTGGTGGAGTGTGCAAAAGCAACTGAATATGCTGCATCGTTTTGATGATGATGGACAGATAAATGATCCAGCATCAACGTGCCAGAATAAGCGAGTGTATGAACATAATTTTTGCTTATTTCGGTTTTTGTAAAAAAAGATTGACCATTTCGTTTTACCACGCCATTCGCACGATTATTGCAAGAACTGAAAAGTGCACATTCGAAAGCCTTTGGATTAAAAAGCCTTTCGGAAGTTAACCGGTTATAACACTTATAGGCTGCCTCTTTCATGCTCCATAATAGCCACACCATTGTACCTTCGCTTCTGGAACTTTTTATAAGTTGTAGCTCACTGGCGGAAAAAATTTTATTGAGGTAACCTTTTCTCCGCCAATTGTAGTGAAGCTTTGCAAACTTCAGATCTACAATATCATTACCCAGCATTATCCTGACTTTTATTCTCAATAATATCTACTGTGGCTTTAACTGTCAGCATTTTTGCCATTGAATCGTTATCTATTTCGATATTAAACCGATCTTCAATATCAAGCACAATATCAACCAGGTTGGCAGAATTTATTTTTAGATCTTTTAAAAAATCAGTTTCATCATCAATGCTTTGCAAAGCGATAGTTTCTTCGCTGTATGGTTTAATGATATTTTTAAGTTCTGCAATAATTTCTTCTTTACTCATAATTGTATTTCTTAAGGATGATACATGCATTTACATCGCCAAAACCGAAACTTGCCTTGGCCAGGTAATTAAATTGTTTGTTAATCAACTGCTGTGGAATTCGAGATTCGTCGATTAAATCAGCTATGGACGGATTTAAATCTTCGCAGTTAACGTTTGGAAAGATAAAGCCTTCGCTTAACTGGAGCACAGAAGCTACGGTTTCTATGCTTCCGGCTGCGCTAATACAATGGCCAACCAAACCTTTAAGTGAATTAATATAGGGAAATTTATCTTTGGATGTATTTAGGGCAGCTTTCCAATTTTCAATCTCCAGCGCATCTTTAGTGGTAGCAGTTAAATGCCCGTTTATCACCTCTATTTCATCAGCCCGAATGCCAGCATTATCAATAGCTTTTTTGATGCATCTTTGTACGGCAACCGGGTTTGGCGCAGTCATGGTGCCTAGGCCACGTTGGCCGCCAGAGTTTAAATCGCCTCCTAAAACTTCAGCGTAAATTGGTGCTTTACGTAACAATGCGCTTTCAAGGGACTCCAGTACGAGTGCACCAGCGCCACTTCCAGGCACAAATCCGCTGGCAGTTGCGCTCATTGGCCGGCTACCTTTTTCCGGCTCAGCATTGTGTTTGTAGTTGCAAACTTTCATGGCATCAAAGCCACCCCAAATGTAAGGGCCGCTATCACTGGTGCTTCCTGCAAGCATCCGTTTTGCTCTTCCCGATTTAATTCGATCATAAGCCAGTAAAATACTTTCCACACCAGTTGCGCAGGCAGATGAATTGGTGCTCACCTGGTTACCCAGGCCAATTTTGCCTGCAATAAATGCACTTACGCCACTAGCCATCGTTTGCACCACTACAGAACTACCAAGCTTTCGTATTTCCATATCATCGATTTTGTTAATAGCCCATCGAAATTTATCGATCCCGGAGGTGCCGGTGCCAAAAACGGTTCCGCTATCCCAATCTGGTTCATTGGTGTCGCTAAGCTTCAGGCCGGCATTTTCCCATGCATCTAAAGCCGCAATTACACCGTAAACTATGCCGGTACTGTTAAGGTTTCTTAATTCGAGTGGACTGAAATATTGTGCAATTCTATTTTCTGTAATTGGAGGTTTGCCTGCTATTTGGCATGAAAATCCCAAGGCTTCTAAATCGCTTTGATGTGTAATGCCGGAGATGCCGTTTTTAAGCGCATGCACAAAATTGGGGATGTTGGTAGCGTTCGGAGCACAAACACCTAAGCCTGTTATCACTACTCTGTTGTTATCCATTACCCTGTTGAATTAGCATGCCTGCAATAGTTCCTTTACACAATATTTCGCCGATCGAATTTTTCATCACAACCTTGCAGCTTAGTTTATTAAACCTGAAGTATATTTTTTCACTCGTTACCCAAACTTTCTCTCCCGGATAAACAGGTTTCAGAAATTCTATTGAGTTAGAAGTCATAGCAAAAGCCGGTTTGGCGTTAGCCTCCTGATCTTTTAACAAATAAATTCCAAAACAAACCAAGCCAATCTGTGCCATCGTTTCCGTTAATATTACCCCTGGCGTAACTGGATTATTTTCAAAGTGGCTCTCATAAAAGACCAAATCCCTTTTGAATAAATAAGTGCCGGTAATTCCATTTTCGTCGAATTTTAATATTTCATCAACGAAAAGGAAATCTTTCCCATAGGGCATTTTTGCAAGTATTTCCGTCGCGGTCATATCACCATTGTAAAAGGATTCGTTGCGCAGAAAATCCTGGCCCGAAACTTAACATTAATCCGTTTTCTCCTGGTGCAGGTTGTTTATCAAGATACCGTTCCAGGACATATAAAACAGTAGCGCTACTCATATTTCCGTAAAGCCGTAATACTTCCTTGGTTTCATTGATGTTTTTCCCTAGTTCGCTAAACAAAGCTTCCACAACCTGAATTATTTTTTTACCTCCGGGATGAAATATGAGATGGTCGATATCCTTAATTTCAAGATTGTTTTTTGTTAAGAAGGGATGGATAATCTGTGGGAAATGGGAAGCAATTGTTTCCGGAACTTCAATATCCAAAACCATTTGAAGTCCTGAATTGGTCAATTTGAATCCCATCATTTCTTCAGCATCGTAAAAGTGATACATTTCCTCAGCTAAAATTTTTGGCCCTTCGTCATTTTCGTGGGAGCTTAACAATACACAAGCGGCGCCATCACCAAAAATGGCTGCACTCACAACGTTGGCCATCGAAAAGTCGTTCAGCAAAAAGGTTGATGTTGGCGATTCAACTGCAACAACTGCTGCCCGTTTGCCTGGATTGGATTTTAAAAAGTTTTTGGCATAAATCATTCCTGAAACACCTGCGGCGCAACCCATTTCGGTTACTGGCAGCCGCACAATATCTTGCCGGAGCTTCAGGTTGTTGATCAGGTAGGCATCAAGAGATGGGATCATAATCCCTGTGCAACTTACGGTGATGATATAATCTAAATCTTCTGGTTGCCACGCTGCCTTTTCAAGTGCGTTTTTTAAACATTGGCTTCCAAGTTTTATACCTTCTCTTGCATAAATATTATTCCGCTCCTCAAAACTTAAATCACTAAAAACCTCCTCCGGCGACATAAATGAATAACGTCTATCAACGGCAGCGCCTTCGAAAATCTTTTTTACTTTTCTAACAAAGCGTTCATCATGATCTTTTAGCCAGCCATCTAAAAATGGAATAATATCTGCTGTTTCTCGCCAAAAGTCGGGTAAGGCTTTGGCTACTGCTTTTACAACTACGCTCATATTGTCTTAATAATCCATTGATATCGAAAAGCCCACTTCCACTTGATTGAGCTGTAATTAAAATTCAATTCTTTCGTATAGTTTTCTAAATCTTCCCGCTTAAAACCACGGAGAATGGAAACTAAGCCATCTTCTCTTGACATGTGATTTAAGCCGAATACAAAACACAAGGCTTGAAAAAGCCGGTAAGCTAAAGCGCTTCTTTCCAAATCATTGATCACAATACCAACTTTAGCAGAAGATTTAAACCGATTTAAAAGGTGAATTATTTCTTCATCTTTGAAATGGTGCAAGGTTAGTGTACAAATAAAAATGTCACAGTATTCTTCTGTAACCGTATCATCAAAAATATCTCTACACTGATAAGTGATATTGGAATAGTTTTCTGATAAACTTTCTGCGTGATCGATGGTAAACTGATTCGCATCTATTCCGGTTAAACTAAAATTCAAGTTATTTTTATCCGCATAATCTGCCAACGTCCTCAGCATGTCGCCATTGCCGCAACCTATATCAGTAATACGCAGCAATTGGGTTTTCGGTTTGTTTTTTAGTAATGTTTTTATGCCATCGAGGGTAACTTTATTGCCTCCTAATAGCTTGTTAATACTGGCAATTTTGTCTAATGCATCACGCAGAATGTCTCCTTTCATTTCAAAGTCATCCATTAATTCTGGCGCAGTACTTCTAAACTTTGTATTTATAGACATTAGTTGTTTATTGTAATTGGTTGTCCATGGGTATGTTTAATTATCTTGTTCAGTATAAATGGCATTGCATGTAAGGAAATCATGGCTACATTTTCATAAGTATTGGTTTTTAAAATATGGCTTAAAATTCTTCCAAACACTAATCTATTTTTAAAGAGTTTTTGCCATGCTGCCGTATATTCTTTTTCCAGAATGGCTCTTGGTGAGTGATTTGCAATTTGCTTTGCGATTAATTCGCTTGCTATTTTAGCGCTATGGATTGCCATTGCCATGCCGTTTCCACAAAGTGGATGAATTAAACCGGCAGTATCGCCAATCATCAAAATATGGTTTAATATTGGTTCCTTTGCTGCAAAAGATATCTGACTGATCGTTAGCGGTGCATCGAAAAGCATCTCTGCTCCTTGAAGAATTTTTTTTAGATTGTTATTTTTATACAGTACATTTTCTTGAAAAGCCAATATATTTTTTTGTCGTTTAAAGCTTTCGTAATTTGCCAAATAGCAAACGTTTAGATGATCATTTTCGACTTTTGAAACGCCACAGTAGCCCCCATCAAAATTATTTAAACTAACCGTATTATTCGGAAAATCACAGTTGTAGTGTGCTTTAACTGCTAAATAGGGAGATTTTTTATTGATGAAGTTTCGATTTAGTTTTACATCGATTGACGAACGTTTTCCATAAGCACCTATTACATACGCAGCACTGTAATTTTCTCCAGACATTGTTTCTACCAGAAATTCATCTTTAAGGTAAAGCACATTTGATACCGTATTTTCGATCACATTTATCCCTCTGTTGATCGCTAATTTGTACAAGTGATAATCAAGCGTATAGCGGCTCAGGCCAAAACCACCAAGAGGCAGCGCTGTATTAATCTCTTTCCCGGAGATAGAGGTAAACTGTAAGTGGGTAATTTGAGGTGGGAAGAAATTTTCGATATCAATGCCAAGCCAATTAAAATAAGGTAGAACCTCGTTTGAAATGTACTCTCCGCAAACTTTGTGGTGAGGATAAGTAGATTTCTCAATTAAGGTAACGTCAAAACCCAATTTATTAAGGTGGAGCGACGCCGTTAAGCCAGCTAAGCCACCTCCAATAATTAAGATTTCTGTTTTAAGTGGCATAAAGGATTACAGATATACAAGGTAACACTTTATATCTGTCCTTTGTTCAAAATTTGTTAGGGCATTTTATGTGAAGCTATCGGTCACTTCTTTCTTCCATTTTCAGGTCAGTATCAAAGGGACTTTTTGTAAATGGATAAATCGTTTGTTTTACAAAACCTTTCGGGTATTCTGCCTCATGTACCCCAGTTCCTGCAGGCCACTCTTTGCCTGGTAAATAATAGGTTCCGAATATCATATCAATAAATGGAAATATTGATGCGAAGTTATGGCCATAATATTTAGGATCTTCACAGTGGTGCCAATGATGGTATTGGGGTGTGGTAAAAATATACTTCAGCGGACCGAAGTTTATTCTTGTATTGGCATGAATAAGAACAGCGTGAATGGCAATGAAGATGATATAGACGTTAAATACTGTAGAAGAAAAACCCAAAATGTATAACGGGATGAAGGTCATGGCCCGGGTAAAGAAAATATCAATAAAATGAGTTCTGCTTCCTGCCAGCCAATCCATGTTCTGGGTAGAATGATGAATAGAGTGGAAACGCCACAAAGAAACACGTGTATGGAAAAAACGATGTGCCCAATATTGGAATAAATCTGTGGTAAAAAAGGCTAAGAAAAGTGCCACAATAAACGGCAAGCCTTGAATCCAGGTATGTAATTTATCTAGTCCCATCCAGCCAAAGAATAACACAGCCGGTTTTTGAGTGACGATGCCGAAAAACTGGATAAATAAATGACTGATTACAAAGTAGGTTAAATCAGTACGCCATTCCTCATGGAATTTAGTTTGATCATTATTTTTCGGGAAAAACAACTCTAAAGGAACAAAAATGGCGACCATCAATAGAAGATCCAGGATCATCCAATCTAAGCCAAAATGCCAGCTGGATTTAGCAACATCTCTACCTTCAACGCTTAAGGCACCTAATATTACCGCCAGTGCTGCCAAAGCAAAACCAGGCCAGCCGTATTTAAGTTTTTTGCTTAGAATGATACTTAAAGCGGCAAAAAAGAATGAAGCTATAACGCCACCAAGCATCAGCGCTTCCATGCTGTTTTTGGTGTAA
Organism: Pedobacter sp. AC163; assembly: GCF_979258665.1. Lineage (NCBI taxonomy): Bacteria > Pseudomonadati > Bacteroidota > Sphingobacteriia > Sphingobacteriales > Sphingobacteriaceae > Pedobacter > Pedobacter sp. AC163. The sequence continues at coordinate 3,964,611 of NZ_OZ409872.1, forward strand.
ATTTCACGAAATTCTGGAGTGGTCAGTTTTTCAGGGTAGTGGAAACACAAAATCCCTAACAATGCTAAGACTGCTAAAAAAATAGAAATATAGCCACTGATTTGGCCTTGACCGACTACTAAACGCTTATTTCGAGACATTAAATTATATATTGTTAATCAACAATGATACTGAATTTTAAGTATTTATCAGAAACTGAATTTATATTCGTAGTGTATTAAAGTTTCATTCAGCCAGTTGAACGTAAATGTGAATACTTTTTATTTTGCAATATCTGGATCTGCTTGTTGCTATTTAGATTTGCTATGATCGTTTACTACAAAAAAGGATTTGAAAGTTACTAACTCCAATAAGCGCATCGCCTGTTAGAGTTAGTAACTTTACTAATAAAAGATTTAGCAAAAAGCCCGATTAACTAAAATTGAAAGGCAGGTATTGCTTTCCGAGTTTAAAAAATTCTTATCAAAATCCAACAAACCTTTTTGTGTTTTAGAGGTTGCCTTATAGGGCAGGTTTGCCAAGAATGCCTCATATTTTTAAATATTCCCTACTTTTGAAAGCACAACTATGTTACTAAAATATCTACGTCTTTTACTTCTTCCTTTTTCACTGATTTATGGAATGGCAATTACGCTTCGTAAAAAGTTGTACGATTGGGGCATTATGCGTGCTGTCAAATTCGATCTTCCCGTAATTTGCGTAGGCAATTTAGCCGTTGGCGGATCGGGGAAAACGCCAACTACAGAATATTTGGTAAGGCTTTTGGCCGACTATAAAATTGCAATTTTGAGTAGGGGATATGGCCGCAAAACGAAAGGTTTTATCTTGGCGGATGCAAGTGCAACTGCCGAAACCATTGGGGATGAACCTCTACAGTATTTTCAAAAATTCGAAAATGTTACTGTAGCTGTTTGCGAAGATAGGGTAGCTGGAATAGAAAAGTTAAAAGAAAACCACGATTTAATCATTTTGGATGATGCTTACCAACATCGGGCAGTAATGGCCGGTTTCAATATCTTATTGTTCGAATTCAGAAAATTGGGTACCCTTCAGTTTCTTCTTCCGGCAGGAAATTTAAGAGATGTTTTTGCATCACGTAAACGGGCAGATGTTCTATTGGTAACCAAAGCCCCGGTGCCTTTGTTACATGTTGCGCAGCAGGCGTCTATCAACGAGCTGCAACCTAACTCGACTCAAAAAGTTTTGCATTCTTATTTAAAATACGGCAAGCTAGAACATTTATATCACAATGAAAGTCGTTCGTTGGATGATATAAAAGATTTTCAAATCTTCTTACTCACTGGAATCGCAAATCCTGCCCCGCTAATTGAAGAGCTTGAGAAGTATTCCAAAACGATTAAACATGAAGAATTTCCAGATCATTACGCTTTCAAAACAGATGATATAAAGAAATTCAAGGCGGCATTTGATGCGGAGGAGAAAAAAGAAAAAATTATCATCACAACAGAAAAGGATAGCAAACGTTTAAAAGCTGCGGGATTTGAAAATTTACTGATAAATTTACCAGTATATTTTTTACCCATCGAGGTTGAATTATTTGAAGAAGATAAGATTACCTTTGATGAACTTATTTTAAACTATGTTAAGAGCAATAGAAGAAACCGTTGAGTATATAAAACGTAAAACTGAAAACTTTGCGCCAGAAATAGGCATTATTTTAGGAACCGGATTAGGCGGTTTAGTAAAGGAGATAGAAGTAGAACATCAGTTGATGTATTCAAACATTCCAAATTTCCCTATCTCTACCTTAGAATTTCATAGCGGCAAACTCATATTCGGCTCTCTAAACGGGAAAAAAATTGTGGCCATGCAGGGTCGTTTGCATTATTACGAAGGTTACAGTATGCAGCAAATCACTTTTCCTGTTAGGGTAATGAAAGGTTTAGGCATAGAAAACCTAATTGTTTCAAACGCTGCGGGCTCTTTAAATCCTGAGTTTAAAAAGGGCGATTTAATGATTATTGAAGATCACATTAATCTTCAGCCTGATAATCCATTAAGGGGTTTAATTGAAAGCTCTTTGGGACCTCGTTTTCCTGATATGAGCGAACCTTACAACCGTTTGATAACTGCGAAAGCTTTAAATATTGCAAAAACTTTAGACATTAAATGCCACAAAGGGGTATATGTTGCTGTTTCTGGTCCGAATTTGGAAACCAAGGCTGAATATAAATATTTGCGTTTGATTGGTGGTGATGCCGTTGGGATGAGTACCGTGCCAGAAGTTATTGTAGCCAACCACGCCGGTTTGCCGGTTTTTGCTATTTCGGTTTTAACTGATGAAGGTTTTCCTGAAGATTTGCAACCCTTTAACCTGGATGAAATTTTAGAAGCTGCGGCTAAAGCTGAACCTAAAATGACCGAAATTTTAACCCGCTTAATTGCTGAACTATAAGATGCTTAAAGTTGCTCAATTCTGCTTTATTATTTTGTTGCTTTCGGGTTTTCAAAAATCTTTTGCACAAGATTTAAAAACAAATATCAACGATAAATCAGAAGCCGATTCTATTAGAAAAAAACTTGATGCAAAGGATTCTGTCGTTTTTACGGCAAAATTCATTCGCTTTACTAAACTCGGTTTAAGTAGGGATAGTATTGTGTTGTTGCCGCTAGATACGTCGACGAGGAATATTCAGAACTACAGTCCACTGCTACAACCGCAAAATCCAACCATAAATAATGGGAACATGGGTTTGGCAGCCCGCCCTTTACTTTACGAACCCAGCAAACGCATTGGTTTCGATGCTGGTTTTCATTCGTTGGATTACTATGCACTAACCCCTGAAGATATTATTTATTATCAGGCACGCTCACCATATACTAGCTTGTACTTAGTTAGTGCTGGACAAAAGGAGCAGCTCTTTAAAGCCATTCACAGCCAAAATATTAAGAAAAACTGGAATGCCGGCGTCAATTTCAATAGGGGAGATTCGAGGGGATTTTACAGCAGACAGCGGGGAGATAACTTAAATGTTGCCGTTTTTTCCTGGTATCAATCGCCCAGCAAACGCTATAATATGTGGGCTTCTGCAATTTTTAACACCATGCGGGCTTACGAAAACGGATCAACATTAGATTCGACTATCTTCAATCCGGGCTATAATAAAATCAGCAGAGATGCAGAAACTGTGAAGTTAACCACAGCAAGGAATTTGTATCGAAAGAATACAGTGTTTTTAAAACAAACCTATTACGTTGGCCGGATAGATACCTCTGCAAATTTCAACAGCGCTGTTTTACCCACCAACAAAGTAACCTACACGGTTGAATACAATAACGACAGTTACGATTTTGCTAAAAATGAAACCGACAGTTACGGCGTATTGCCGGAAGGGTTTGCAAGTCAAACTTTTACCAACGATTCAACGCATGTTCAACATGTAAAAAATGAATTTCTTTACAGCTTTTTCCTTCGTCCGAAAAATTCAACTGTTATTAAAAATGAACTAAAAGTGGATGCAGGTATTCGCCACGATTATTATCAACACAAATATTTAGGAAATAAAGAAGATGGATCAGCGTATGAACAAAGTCAGTTTGCTTATCAAAACATCACTATTTTAGGAGCCGCAGGTTATCGTTTTACATCGAATATCGATTTAAATTTAGATGTGCAACAAATACTGCAAGGTGAAAATGCAGGCGACTATTTATATGAAGCTAAGAGTAGAATATTGCTCAGTAAATCAGTTGGGAGAATTGAGTTAGGTGCTTATGCGCAAAATCAATCGCCCGCTGCAATATTTAATTATTATCACGGGAATCACTACAGATGGGATAACCAGAACTTTAAGAATACAAAAGTAGCCAATGCTTCTTTCAATTTTATTAATGATAAATATGGTTTCACAGCTGGTGCCAAATATTTTTTAACCAGTAACTATTTGTATTTCGCTGCAGATAATACTTATGGAACAACTGCGATTAAGCCGGTGCAGGAAGGGGAAGATATCAGTTTAATCAGATTCGATCTATCCAAGAAATGGCGTTTTGGAAAGTTTGTTTTAGAAAATTACATCGCTTACCAAAAAACAGATAAAAATGCGATTTTGAGAACACCAGAGTTTTATACCTACAATAGTTTTTATCTGGATCAAACCTTTTTCAAAGTATTAAAAGCGAATATAGGTTTTGATGTGAGGTACAATTCTGAATATGCTAATTACTCTTATTCTCCAGCCACAGCCCAATTTTATGTGGGGAGCGATCGCGTTTTCAAATCAGAACCTGTTATAGACGTATACATCAAAGCAAATTTAAAACGGGCGAATCTGTTTATTAAATACGATTATGTTAACCAGGGATTGTTCTCTCCAGGTTATTATACCGTTAATCGATATCCTATGCAAGATGCTTTGTTGAAGTTCGGAGTGAGCTGGAATTTTTATGATTAACCAAAACTTACTCGCATAAAAAAATGGCATTCTGAAGAAACCAGAATGCCATTTTTTTTAAGCTTTTATTAATTACTTAGGCTTAGAAAGAATAACCAACTGAGAAACCTAATACGCGGTTAGTTAATTTACCATCACCAGATCTTGAATCTTTAGGAACCAGGTTTGATAAACCTAAACCATAATTTGCACCTACTAAGAAGCCAGAGTTAGTACGATATGCTAAACCAAAGTTAGCACCGAAATCTGTTGAAGCGTAATCTTTATCTGTGCTGCTACCAAATTCTAAATCATTTTCATCGGAAACTGTTCCTGCAGCATTACCACCAGTAGTTACTGTTTCAAACTTGTTTTTTCCAGAGATATTAAAACCAACGTAAGGACCAGCTGAAATCTGGATTGCTCCAGCATCACCTGTAGGAATTCTGAATACTGCATTGATAGGCACTTCAATAGCCATTAAATTTACTTTGTTTGAAGTAGTATTGGTAACCCCAGCAATAGTATTAGTCTGCTCAAACTTAGCACCTTTGTTTTGAAGCGATACTCCTGGTTGAATAAAGAAATTGTTTCCTACTCCAAAATCGGCGAAAGCTGTAACGTTAAATCCTACATTGTTTTGTACGTTATCGTTAAATTCTTTGCTGCCATTAAAATCGCTTGCACGGAATTTAGATAAATTGACACCCGCTTTTATTCCAAATCTTGCGTCAGATCCTGTCATTGTTGATTGGGCAAATGCACCTGTTGCTAATAAAACTACAGAGGCGCTTAGTAATAACTTTTTCATGATATTTTTTCTTTAGGTAAAAGAATTTTTGTTTTCAATGTTAATTACCTGCCACTTTCCAAAAGCTGTGCCAAACTATATATTGCTGATCGCTTAATCAGTATAAATAATTGGTTAACAGTGGTTTTTATTTGATTTTTATCACTCGAAGTTGTATAGTAATGACTGACTACTCAATGTTTTATTTTGTATACAGAACAGGAATATTCGCTGATAGGAGACAAACTTAGCTGTTAGATTATGTTTTTTGGGGTTTCTTTTTTGCCGCGGGGAACAAAACATTGTTTAAGATTAACCGATAACCTGCAGAATTTGGATGTAAATTTAAATCGGTAGGTGGGTCGCCAACGGCATGCTGGTAATCTTCAGGATCATGCCCTCCATAAAAGGTAAATTGCCCTTTGCCTATTTCTCCGTGAAGATAACGTACTTCTGCGGCACCTTTGTTTTCCCCTAAAACAGTTACGCTTGGTTTCACAACCGATTTTTTAAATGCTGTCGTTTGACCCATGAAACCTTTGATTACCTTATAGTGGTTTTGGGTAAGCATGGTTGGAACCAAATCCCACTTGGCAGAGAAATCAAATAATGTAAAGTAGTCATTGCTCTGATTAAGCGATCGGTTTTGGGTAACATCAATATCCGAAAATTCATAATTCATCGGGTTGTTATCCAGTTTGAAGTTTTGGAAAGCCAGGCTTTTATTAAAATCTAATTTCGATTGTGCATTTGGGTCAGCAGCATCTCCATCAAACATTTGGGCGCAAATATCAACCCCATCTGCAGCTAGGGCAATGTCAAAACTATCCGTTCCGGAGCACATGGCAAACATAAAGCCACCACCGGCACAATATTCTTTAATGTGTTTGGCTACTGAAAGTTTCATTTCTGAAACTTTTTTGAAGCCCAATTTTTTAGCCAACGCTTCCTGGTTTTTTACATCTTCCTGGTACCAGGTGGCATATCGAAATGAAGACCAGAAGCGACCATATTGTCCAGTGAAATCTTCGTGATGCAAATGGAGCCAATCGTATTTGGTAAGTTTATCCTGTAGAATATCATCGTCGTAAATTACATCGTATGGTATTTCCGCATAAGTTAAAACCAGTGTCACGGCATCATCCCAGGGTAATTTGCTTTTAGGCGAATAGACGGCAATTTTAGGTGTTTTCTCCAGTTTTACCATCTCCATATTAACTGATGGATCGCTAATTTCGTTTAAAAGATTAACCACTTTAGCATCAGACATTACTTCATAAGAAACGCCCCTGATTTTAAGCTCGTCTTCAACTGTTTTATTATACTTGATTAGAAAACTTCCGCCACGATAGTTCAAAAGCCAATCTACTTCCACCTGTTTGCTGATGGTCCAGTAGGCAATGCCGTAAGCTTTAAGGTGGTTTTTTTGATCTTCATCCATATAAACCAATAACGATGAGGCATGAGCAACAAAACTGCTTAACAGGCAAATGAGTAAGATATAATATTTATTTTTCAAATCGATGGAGTGTAAAACACTAAAATACCTCATTTAAATTGTTTAGAAAAATTTAATGCTGTATGAGTTCTACAATTTTGCTATTTTTGCCCTCTACTTTTAAAAACACGGAGTTTTTAAGGTGATCAAAATTTAAAACCAGTACACACAATTGATATGAGTAAAGCAATAATAAAAACTGAAAAAGGAAATATGACTGTTGAGTTCTTTGAACAAGATGCTCCGAAAGCAGTTGCAAACTTTAAAAAATTAGCAAACGAAGGTTTCTATGATGGTGTAACTTTTCACCGCGTAATTCCTGATTTCATGGTTCAAACAGGTTGCCCAAATTCTAAAGATGGTGCAACAGGAATGCCAGGTACAGGTGGTCCGGGTTATAAAATAGATTGTGAGTTAACTGGCGAAAACCAATATCATGATCGTGGTGTGTTATCAATGGCACACGCTGGCCGTAACACCGGGGGTTCTCAATTCTTTATTTGCCATAGCAGAACAAATACTGCACACTTAGATCGCAACCACACTGTTTTTGGTAAAGCAGTTGAAAATGTTGACCTTGTGGACGATATCCGCCAGGGAGATAAAATTTTAGGAATTGAAATTATTGAAGATTAAATTGCGTTGAGCGTTTGGCGATAAGCGTTTAAACCGCTAAACCCCAACCGCTAACCGCTTAACAAAATAGAATATGAATTTAAGAGGAATTGTTGCCGTATCTGGCAGACCAGGTTTATTTAAGCTGGTTGGACAAAATAAAGTAGGTTACATTTTGGAGGGTTTAGATGCCCAAAAAACTAAAGTTGTAGCTAATATTACCAATACTAAGTTAGCTTCGTTAGAAGATATTACGGTTTATGGTGAGGAAGAAGAAATTAAATTGGCTGATATTTTTGCTAAAATTTCTGAAAAAGGATCTACTCCAGATTTAAAAGGTGATTTACGTTCGTACTTTTTGGAAGTGGCTCCAGGTCACGATCAGGAAAAAGTATACGCTTCTGATATGAAGAAAATCATCACCTGGTATAACTTATTGAAAGATTTACCTTTGTTTACCGAAGATACACCTGATACTCCAGGTTCTCCGGCTGAGGTTAAATTGGCTGAAGAAAAAGTTGCTGCTGATAAGAAAACAAAATCAACTGCTACAAAAGCATCTGGAAGCGCGAAAGCAACTACAAAAACATCTGCTCCTGCTAAAAAAGCAAGCATGACAAGTAAAAAAGGCGTTTAGTTTTTTCTAAATGTTATCTAAAACACCAGGCAAAAGCTTGGTGTTTTTTTTTGCCTTAAAAGAAATAATACAGGATTACCACAATAATTAATGAAATGATAATGCTGATCCAAAGCATTTTATTGTTGCCACTCTGGTTACTTCTATATCGGTAATTGCGTTTATATTTATCTAACATATCTTTTTATTTTATGATGTTTTTGGAATGCCGATTCCATATTTTACCTCTCGTTTCTCTCCTTCAGGTTATGCATGGTGATAGGGTTCACCTTTCAAAATGCTAAATCCTCGATACAACTGCTCTACAAAAAACAAGCGGATCATTTGATGTGAAAAAGTCATATCAGATAAGGAAATAAGCCCATTTGCCCGCTTGTAAATGGTTTCGTCAAATCCGTATGGCCCGCCAATAATAAAAATTAAATGTTGAACACTGCCAATCATTTGCTTATTCAGGTAATTGGAAAACTCGATTGAAGAATATTTTTTACCTTTCTCATCCAATAGAATAACAACATCGCCATTATTAATTTGTTTGTGCAGCAATTCAGCCTCTTTTGCTTTCTGCTGCGCCTCGCTTAAATTCTTAACATTTTTCACATCAGGCAAAGGCAAAAATGTAAAGTTTATATAGTGCTTTAATCTATTGATGTATTTTTCAATCCCCTCAATTAAATACTTATCCTCCGTTTTGCCAATGGCGATTAAAGTAATCTTCATTTAATATTTTGCTATCTTTAGAATTTTCTGCCATTCAAAGATAATGTTAAAAACACAAGCACAAATTATATCTGGCTATAGCCAAAAAATTAATGAGGTTACAACTAAGATTGAAGCAACAAAAAAGCTTATCGATCAGCTTTCGCTGGTACGAATAGGTCTATTTTTAGCTGAAATATTGTTCTTTGTTTCACTGTTAAATTCTGCCGATGATAACAGCAGAACATTGATCCAATTTGCGTTGCTGCTTCCGGTGATAGGGTTTGTATTTGTGGTAAGGAAACAAGCAAGATTAGACCGTGAAATTGACTATCAAAAGCAATTATTATGGGTTTACCAAAACGAATGGAACCAACTGAATGGCAAACTAAATGGTTATGAGGATGGGAGTGTGTTTGAATCTGAATCTCATCCATATTCATCAGACTTAGATATTTTTGGCCGTGCCTCGCTATTTTCTTTGGTAAACAGATGTTATACTAAAACCGGCAAAGATTTGTTAGCAGAGCGTTTATCGCATAAATCAATCAAAGCTGAAATTTTGGCCCGACAAGAAGCCATTAAAGAAGTACAGGAAAAAATTGAAGAAACATTTGATTTTAGAGCCAACTTACACGGTCATAATATTGAGAAAATTGAACAGATTAAAACGCAATTGGCAGGAGATTTGGGACTGCAACTTGCCTTTGTCCGTAAAAAATTGCTGCGGGTTTACGTTGCCGTTGCTCCATATATTACCTTTGGCTTAGTTTTATCCTCCATTTTTATTGGCGGTTTATCTGGAAATATTTTAGGGCTTTTTGTTTTTATTCATTTAGGCATAAATATCTTTTTAAATTCAAAAATTAATCTGGTTTTTTACAGTTTTGGTGGCGGTTCAGGATTATTAAACAGTTACGCCGAGGCCATAAAGTGGACCGAAAATCAACCATGGAAAAGCAGCTATATTCTGCAGTTATTTACCTCAAAGATTCCGGTAAGTAAAGAAATCAAGACATTATCAAAAGTAATTCAGAAGTTTGATGCAAGGCTAAATCTGATTGTTGGAGGCTTTTTGAATGGATTATTTCTGTGGGATTTGCAATGTTGTATCAGTCTGGATAAATGGTACCAAAGCTCTTCAAAAGATGTTATTTCGGCACTCAACCATTTGGGTGATTTCGAAGAAATTATTTCATTGGCCACTTTAGCTCATAACCAGCCAGACTGGGTTTTTCCTTCAATCGATGAAGGTTTTCAATTGAGCGGAACTGAAATTGGGCACCCGCTAATTTCTGTTGAGCGAAGGGTTAACAATGATTTTTACCTTGAAACAAAGCCAACAGTCGACATTGTAACCGGATCAAATATGGCAGGGAAAAGTACTTTTCTGAGAACGCTCGGCATCAATATGGTTTTAGCTTATGCAGGCGGTCCTGTTTGCGCCAGGTCATTAAGATTATCTGTTTTTTCCATTAACAGCTATATGAGAATTAAAGATTCTTTAAATGAAAGTACCTCCACTTTTAAAGCTGAGCTAGATCGTTTGAAAATGATTTTAAAGAATATCGAACAAGACAAAAATACGTTTGTACTTATTGATGAAATGTTGCGTGGAACCAATAGTAAGGACAAATATTTAGGGTCGAAGGTTTTTGTAGAAAAGCTGATTGCAGAAAAAACGCCAGGTTTATTTGCCACACACGATTTACAATTGGCCGATTTGAAAGAGGATCATTCTACTACTTTAAGAAACTTTCATTTTGATATTCAAATCATAAACGGAGAAATGGAGTTCGATTATAAACTGAAACAGGGACCTTGTTCTACCTTTAATGCCGCAATTTTATTGAAACAGATCGGCTTAAGCTTAGATTAATTTATCGCAATAGCGTAACCGATCCTGTATATTTAACGGTATTATTGTTTAAATGAGTTCCGAGAATTACATAATAATAAACACCTGTTGGTAGCTCGGTATTTTTAAAGGTTCCTTTCCAATTGTCGAAAATATTATCGGTAAAAAATAACTGATTGCCATATCGGTTATAAATTTGAATTCTATACCTTTTTAGATTAGTAATGCCTACTACAAATTCATCGTTTACACCATCGCCGTTTGGCGAAAATGCATTTGGTGTAAATATTGAAGCTTCTTTTCTTACGATCAAATCGCCTTGAGTGATCGAATTCCAACAACCATTATTTGAAAATGCCGTCAAAGTAATCTTAAAAGTCCCATCCGTTTGAAAGGTATGTGTAGGGCTTTTTTCAGAGGAAAAAGTTCCATCACCAAAGTGCCACTCAAAATAATCTCCAAATTGAGAAGTATTTGTAAAAACGATTGGGGCAGGCACTGAAAACTTGACATTAAAAGAAGGTTCGGTATAGAAACCCGCTATCGGGATTCTGGCGATTGGAGGTACAATTATACTTGTAGGATCAGAGCTGCAAGTTCCTAAAGTGAGTACAATTTTGTATTCTCCGGCTTTGTTGAAATTAGCTACCGGTATTTCCACGCTACTGTTGGTTGCCGTAAAATTGTCTGGGCCTGTCCACAGGTAACTCATGTTTTCCTGTTGGGGAACGGAAAGTCTTATTAAATCGTTTATGCAGAAAGCTGGTTTGTTGATCGAAATTTCTGGAATTTCAGGCTTCAACTCTACCAGAATTTCTTGGGTAGCGATAGCTACACAGCCGTTGTCAGTTTCAATGGTTAAAGTAATCGTTTTCAGTCCTGGCGTATCAAAAGTGATTACTTTACCGTTGTTTGCAGCATCGGTATTTGTTCGCACTGATAAACCGAAATCCCATTTAAGCTTGGTATAATTTTTAGATGCATTCACGAATGAAAAACTCTGATTCGCTTCACATTTGTTATTTACTACAATAGAGAATGCCGCCTCTGGTTTCAAATCAACGGAAAGAATTTCCAATGAATTTTCTTCACTAATGCAGTCTCCAACTTGTACATATAGTTTATAAATTCCAATATGTTCAGGACCCACGTTCGGTATAGCCGGGTTTTGTTCGGTAGAAGTGAAGCCATTTGGTCCGCTCCAGTGGTAAGTAGCAAGGTTCAGAAATGGTGTTGAAAGTTGCAGCACATCGCCTTGGCATAAGGTCAAATCAGATGCTGTGATAGTGGGTTTATCGGGCGTTTTAGCGACGATAAAGTTCTTTGTGGTTATCACACTACAACCATTGCTCCCTTTGGCTTCGAGCACAACAACTTTTTCTCCCGGTGTGTTGTAAGTGATGGTGTAGGGGCCAATGCCATCTGCGGTTGCTAAACTTGCACCTTCACCAAATGACCATTTTAAGTCTGCATAATTAGCGGCAATACTTTCAAATACATACGCCTGGCTATCTGTACACGGGTTTAACTTCTCTACAGCTATTTCAGCACTTGGTCCTGCTAAATCTGCATCTCCCCCAAATTCTAAAGTGAAGCCATTGTTCGCCTGATCAAAATTATTAATCAGAATAGCATACACATGATCTTCAATTAAATCAACATATTTCAAAAAACCATTTTGTCCTAAGCCACACCCGCTCTGCTCTGTTAAATCCGTTTCAGTTAAACTAAGTCCAGTTTTGAAATAGCTTGGTGTACAGGTAACCCCACTACCGGCAGCACATCTTATCGCAGTTGAAGGATTCATGTTGCCACAATTTCCATTCAATCCCAAATCATAAAATATCCAGTCAATATCGTTGGTAGTAACGGTTGGTGTAATTGTAAAAGTGAAACTACCTGCTTTAGAAGCTTTGAACATGTACCAGGCGGTGTTGGCTTCATTACCATCCAGGCAAGTGCCAACAGTTTCACTCAGATTGTTACCTCCACCTGCTACATTAAGTTGAGTAAAAGTTTCTTTGCTGCAGAGTATTGAAAACGTACCGCAATCTTGTCCAGGCTGAAGGGGTGGGAAATAATTGTCTACACAAAGTTTAAAAGTTCCTGTATTATCATTCTGTGCGCTAACTCTAATGTAATATATCTCGCCAAGTTTTAAACCTCCTTTGTATAATACGTTTACATTATTTGATGGAGTTGTTGAAACAGGTATTTCTGATACAGCGTTACTAAGAGGGTCAAAGGTATAGAGTGCTATTAGGGGATTTAATAGTGTATTGGTGCTGCTCGAATTAACCTGGCCACTTACTGAAATATTAACATCATATTTTGTAGCGGTAAACTTAAACCAAACATCTTTTCCGATTGCTACCCAACTTGTAGGTTTATTATAAATAGTCGATGCGGTGGCTTCAACATTACTATAGGCCGCATCAACGCTACAGAATCCGGTAGTGTTTGGGATGTTTACTGCATTTACTAATTCATCATTTATTGGCGGAGAAAAATTTGCCCAAAGTTTCGAGCAAAATATTAAGAATAAAAAGAGAATTAATGAAAAGCGCATCAGTAAAACTATTAAAAAATGTTTTCTTTTTGTGCTGTAATGTAAGTTAATGTTTTGTTAATATTAAAGTTGCAACTTGAGGCAGTAAGATAAGACTATGATTAAAGCAAGTGATTTTGGATCGGACTTTTTATGGGGAGTAGCTACAGCGGCACCACAAATTGAAGGCGCTACCAGTTCTTATGGTAAGGGGCCGTCCATTTGGGATAACTTTTCCAATCGAAATGGGAAAATTAAAAATGGTCATAAGATGAATGTTGCCTGCGATTTTTATCATCGTTATCAGGAAGACATTGCTTTGGTGAAATTATTAGGTTTTAAGATATTCAGGTTTTCCATTGCATGGTCGAGGATTTTACCTGCTGGCAGAGGAGAGGTTAACCAAGAGGGATTACGTTTTTACCATCGTATAATAGATGAATGTTTAAGTCATGGAATTACGCCTTATATCACACTCTATCATTGGGATTTGCCTCAGGCTTTGGAAGATGAGGGTGGATGGACCAGTTTCAGTATTAATGCAGCCTTCAATGCATTTGTGAGTATTTGTGCGCTCGAATATGGCGACAAAGTCAAAAATTGGATCGTGTTGAATGAGCCGTTTGGTTACACTTCACTGGGTTACATGCTAGGCATCCATGCACCAGGAAAAACCGGATTAAGCAATTTTTTTCCTGCTGTGTTACATACTGCTCTAGCACAGGCTGAGGGTGGGAAAATCTTGAGGGCAGAGGTCAGTAATGCCAATATCGGAACCACTTATTCTTGCTCAGAGATTATTCCTCACACGCATAGCGATAACGATTTACTGGCTGCCAAGCGAGTAGATTGTTTGATGAATAGACTTTTTGTAGAGCCGGCACAAGGTTTGGGCTTTCCAACTGGAGATTGGGAAGTTTTGGAGAAATTTCAAATGGAATATGGAACCTGGCGTTTGCAGGATAGGATGAAATTTGATTTCGATTTTATTGGTTTGCAGAACTATTTTCCACTAACAATTAAATACAATGCATTTATTCCAGTAATCCAGGCCTGGGAGGTAAAAGCCAAAAGCCGTAAAAAACCACATACCGCAATGGGTTGGGAAATTAATGCCAATAGTTTTTACAATATCATTAAGCAATTTGCTGCCTATCCGAACATTAAGAATTTGATGATTACCGAAAATGGAGCCGCCTACCATGATAAGGTAGACAATGGCAATATTGTAGATGCAGAGCGGATTGAATATTTTAAGATATATCTGGAGGCGTTACTTAAGGCAAAAAGCGATGGAATTAACATCACGGGTTATATGGCCTGGACATTAATGGACAATTTTGAATGGGCTGAAGGCTTCAACGCCCGCTTTGGGCTTGTTCACACTGATTTTAAAACATTGAAACGCACCATCAAGTATTCGGGTTATTGGTGGCAGGAATTTTTGAAAAACTAAGGCTGTTTTCCCGCAGATCTTCGCAGATAAGAAACGCAGATTTAAAAAATCGGAGAGAATCTGCGGTCTTATCTTTTTTAGATCTGTTAGAAATATGATTATCTTGAACTCATGAACGACAAGACCATAGTTTATAGTACTTACTACGATCCAATGGAAGCCAATATTATCAGGGCTAGACTAGAAGATTCGGGTTTTGCGTGTTTCCTTGCCGATGAAAATGTGGCCACGATCAACCCGCTCTACAATCAGGCCATAGGAGGTATTAAGCTTATCGTTTTTGAAAGGGACTTTGAAGCGATTAATAAGCTGTTGATAGAAGATCACCAGCTTGAAGATATTGACAGCCAAGTGGAGGAAAACCCCATGGCTGAAGAGTTGGTCATTTGTCCAAAATGCGGATCTAAAAATCTTCACCGATCAGAAAAAAGGTATAACAAATTTAACCTATTCGGAATATTTAATTATCGGCTACCGAAAATAGAAGTGATCCGATGCCTTGATTGTGGTCATGAATTTGAGTAGGTTTTTCGCAACAGTCTAAGTACCTAAACCCGATATTCGCGAAAAGCTCCCGATTTTCTTCGGGGCTTGTAGC
The DNA here is from genome assembly GCF_979258665.1 of Pedobacter sp. AC163. Classification (NCBI taxonomy): domain Bacteria; kingdom Pseudomonadati; phylum Bacteroidota; class Sphingobacteriia; order Sphingobacteriales; family Sphingobacteriaceae; genus Pedobacter; species Pedobacter sp. AC163. The sequence continues at coordinate 3,979,704 of NZ_OZ409872.1, forward strand.
ATTAGCGGGACCGAACCGTTAAAAAAATCACTGCATCTGCTTTCCAAATAAAAAAATCCCGCCCTGATTTTGCTCAAAGCGGGATTTACAATATGTAAACTGCAGACTTCTGACTGAAGACTCAAGACTAACTAAAGTCCAGCTTTCGCTGCAGCCTCAGCTCTGATGATATTTAACGCACCGCCGGCCTTAAACCAGTCGATTTGCTGTGCATTATAACTGTGATTAACCGGGAAAGATTCCTCAGTTCCATCTGCATGGTGTAAAACCAAAGTGAGTGGCTTATCTGGAGCAAACTCTGTCAACCCTAAAATATCAACTGTATCGCCTTCTAAAATTTTGTCGTAATCGTCTTTATCAGCAAAAGTTAAACCTAACATTCCTTGCTTTTTCAGGTTGGTTTCGTGGATACGGGCAAAAGATTTTACTAAAACTGCACGAACTCCAAGATGACGAGGTTCCATCGCGGCATGCTCACGTGATGAGCCTTCGCCATAATTTTCATCACCAATAACGATCGATCCGAAACCTGCTGCTTTATAATCGCGTTGTGTTGCCGGAACAGGACCATATTCTCCTGTTAATTCATTTTTAACACTGTCTGTTTTATCGTTGAAGTAATTCACTGCACCGATTAACATGTTGTTCGAAATGTTATCTAAGTGACCACGGAATTTTAACCACGGACCAGCCATTGAAATATGATCTGTTGTACATTTGCCTTTTGCTTTGATTAAAAGTTTCAAGCCTTTTAAATCTGTGCCTTCCCAAGGTGTAAATGGATCAAGCAATTGCAAGCGGTGAGAGGTCGGAGAAACTAAAACTTCTACCTTTGAACCATCTTCTGCTGGCGCCTGATAACCCGCATCTTCAACAGCAAAACCTTTAGTAGGTAATTCAAAGCCGGTAGGAGGGTCTAATTTAACTTGTTCACCTTTATCATTTGTAAGCGTATCTGTTAATGGGTTAAAACCTAAATCACCCGCAATTGCAATGGCAGCAACCATTTCTGGCGATGCAACAAAGGCGTAAGTGTTCGGGTTACCATCGGCACGTTTTGCAAAGTTTCTGTTAAACGAGTGAACGATCGTGTTTTTCTCTGCCTTTTCTGCACCGGTTCTATCCCACATTCCAATACATGGGCCGCAGGCATTGGTGAAAATTGTAGCGTCCAAATCTTCGAAGGTTTTTAAATAACCGTCACGATCAGCCGTGTAACGTACTTGCTCAGAACCAGGATTGATGCCAAACTCAGCTTTCGTTACCAAACCTTTTGAAATAGCCTGGTTAGCGATGGATGCAGCTCTTGACAAATCTTCGTAGGAAGAATTGGTACAAGAACCAATTAAGCCCCATTCCACTTTCAAAGGCCATCCGTTTTTCTCTGCCTCTACTTTCATCTGCGAAACCGGAGTAGCCAAATCTGGCGTAAACGGACCGTTTAAGTAGGGTTCTAATGTATCTAAATCAATTTCGATTACCTGATCGAAATAGTTTTCAGGGTCAGCATACACTTCAGCATCACCAGTTAAATATTCTTTTATCTTATTGGCTTCGTCAGCTACTTCATTGCGATCAGTTGAGCGTAAGTAACGTTCCATGCTTTCATCATAACCGAAAGTAGATGTGGTTGCACCGATTTCAGCCCCCATATTGCAAATGGTACCTTTACCTGTACAGCTTAAGTTGATTGCACCATCACCAAAATATTCCACAATTGCACCGGTACCACCTTTTACGGTTAAGATACCTGCAACTTTTAAAATCACATCTTTTGCTGCGGTCCAACCGTTTAATTTACCGGTTAACTTAACACCGATTAATTTAGGGAATTTAAGTTCCCAAGGTAAACCCGCCATCACATCGCAAGCATCGGCACCGCCAACACCAATTGCAACCATGCCCAAACCACCAGCATTAACGGTGTGTGAGTCGGTTCCAATCATCATTCCGCCAGGGAAAGCATAATTTTCTAAAACTACCTGGTGAATAATACCTGCACCTGGTTTCCAGAAACCGATTCCATATTTATTGGATACAGAAGATAAGAAATCAAAAACTTCTGCACTTTCTGTCCTTGCATGAGGAAGATCTATCGCTGCACCTTCTTTAGCAGTAATTAAGTGATCGCAATGAACCGTTGATGGAACAGCAACTTGTGGACGACCAGCTTGCATAAATTGCAAAAGTGCCATTTGTGCGGTAGCATCTTGCATTGCTACACGGTCTGGAGCGAAATCTACATAATCAGTTCCACGAGAAAATGATTTTTTAGGATCGCCATCCCAAAGGTGGGCGTATAATATTTTTTCTGATAATGTTAAAGGTCTGCCTACAATTTTACGGGCCGCATCTACACGCGGGCCGAAATTTGCGTAAACCTTCTTAATCATGTCTATGTCGAAAGCCATACTTTATTTTTTAAAAATTATTATCAATTTCAATACAAACTAAATTAAACATTTTTTGACAGACTTATTTTTATGATTTGTCAAAAAATCTAATTAAAAACATTCTATGCTGTTTTTGCATAATTAAAGAGGCTATCTGATAAGTCAGACAGCCTCTAATTTAATAACAATAAATGCAGATTTTTGTTTCTTATAATTTGGTAGAAACAGGGGTAAACTTGGTTAAGTTAATACCTTCAACTGCAGTTTTATATTCTTCAATACTTGGAATACGACCTAAAATTGCAGAAAGAACGACTACAGGAGTGGAAGCCAATAAAGACTCACCTTTTTTACCATCTCTATCTTCTACCACACGGCCCTGGAACAAGCGGGTTGAAGTTGCCATGACGGTATCTCCTTTTGCTGCTTTTTCCTGGTTACCCATACATAAGTTACAGCCTGGACGCTCTAAGTACATGATGTTTTCATATTCTGTACGGGCTGAACTTTTCGGCAATGCATCGCTAAATTCAAATCCAGAATACTTTTGCAGGTATTCCCAATCACCTTCCGCTTTTAATTCATCAATGATATTATAAGTAGGGGCAGCAACCACTAACGGAGCTTTGAAAGAAACTGTTCCTGTTTTTTGCTCTACATTTCTTAACATTTGCGAAACGATTTTCAAATCGTCTTTGTGAACCATGCAAGATCCAACGAAGCCAAGGTCTACCTTTTTATCGCCTCCGTAGAAAGTTAAATCTCTGATGGTATCATGGGTGTAGCGTTTAGAAACGTCAACATTGTTCACATCCGGATCGGCAATCATTGGCTCTTCAATTAAATCCAAATCAATGACTACCTCTGCATAATATTTCGCATTATCATCTGGCATTAAAGCAGGTTTGATGCCTGTTTTTATTTCCTCAATACGTTTGTTTGCTTTGTTGATTAAGCCTTGTAGCACCTGGTTATGGTTGTCCATACCTTTGTCTATCATGATTTGAATCCGATTTTTAGCAATTTCTAAAGATTGAATTAAAGTATCATCCTGTGAAATGCAAATAGATGCTTTTGCTTTCATCTCTGCTGTCCAATCGGTAAAAGTAAAAGCCTGATCGGCTAATAAAGTTCCAATGTGAACTTCAATAATACGACCCTGGAATACATTTTCGCCATCAAATTGCTGCAACATTTGTAATTGGGTCGCGTGTACCACATCACGGAAATCCATGTGCGTTTTCATGGCACCTTTGAAAGTTACCTTAACCGATTCAGGAATTGGCATTGAAGCCTCACCAGTTGCCAGCGCTAGTGCCACAGTGCCAGAATCGGCACCGAAAGCCACGCCTTTAGACATACGGGTGTGCGAATCGCCACCGATAATGATTGCCCATTCGTCAATGGTAATGTCATTCAGTACTTTATGAATCACATCGGTCATTGCGTGGTATTCACCTTTAGGGTCGCGGGCGGTAATTACACCAAACTCATTCATAAATTTCATCAATTTAGGAATGTTGGCTTGGGCTTTTTTATCCCACACAGATGCCGTGTGGCAACCCGATTGGTAAGCGCCATCAACAATTGGTGATATGACAGTCGCAGCCATTGCCTCTAACTCCTGGGCGGTCATCAAACCGGTGGTATCCTGAGAACCAACAATGTTTACTTCCACACGAACATCAGAACCAGCGTGTAAAATTTTACCTTGAGTTAAACCCACAGCATTTCTGTTGAAGATTTTTTCTACAGCAGTTAAACCTTGGCCTGCAATAGAAACTTCTTTAGCTGGGGCAAAAACGATTGGAGCTTCAATACCCAAAGTTTTAGCTGCGAAGGTTTGGATTTTTTTACCAAACACAATAGCGTATGAACCGCCAGCTTTGATAAACTCCATTTTTTGCGGAGTTAGCGCTTTTGAAATATCAATTAATTCAAACTCGCCGTTATATAATTTTTTTGTTCTGGTATTGATGGTCAGTACAGTGCCTGTTTCAATGGAATAAACCTGTTCCAAGATAGGTTCATCGTTTTCATTGCGGATCACGTTGCCATTTTCATCAATCTTTTTTACCCAGTTTTTAAGGTCGATACCAATACCACCTGTTACATCAACTGTGGTAAGGAAAATTGGGGAAATGCCATTAGTACCACCAACAATAGGCGCTATGTTTACAAATGGAATGTAAGGACTAGATTTTTTACCTGTCCAAAGGGCTACATTGTTTACTCCCGACATGCGAGAAGAACCCACGCCCATCGTACCTTTTTCAGCAACTAACATCACACTTTTATCCGGATGCTGTGCCTGTAAAGCCTGAATTTCTTCCTGAGCTTCTGGCGTAATCATGCATTTTCCATGCAATTCACGGTCAGAACGGGAGTGCGCCTGATTTCCTGGAGACAATAAATCTGTAGAAATGTCGCCAATACCAGCAATAAACGTTACTACTTTAATTTCTTCGGCTACCTCAGGGAGTTTTGTGAAAAACTCAGCCTGTGCATAGCTTTCCAAAATCTCTTTAGCGATCTCATTTCCATTATGATAAGCCTCTTTTAATCGATCTGTATCTGCATCGTATAAGAAAACCTGTGTTTTAAGCACATTAGCAGCTTTATGGGCTTTATCGCCATTATCTGCCAGAGCGATATCTAATAAAACTTTGATAGAAGGTCCGCCCTTCATGTGCGATAGCAGTTCGAAAGCAAAATCTGGAGTAATTTCTGCAACTACCGCTTCACCTAAAATTATTTCTTTTAAAAACTGTGCCTTTACAACTGCTGCGCCAGTGGTTCCGGGCAAAGTATTGTAGATGAAAAAATTAACAGCTTCTTCTCTGTTAAAATTATTTACGTTTTTAATTTGCGTGATGATTTCACTCAGCAGCTCAGCGCCATCAATAGGTTTAGGGTGAAGACCTTGAGCTTTTCTGTCTTCAATCTCCTGGATATAATCGTTATAAATACTCATCTTAGATATTTTATTCTCTTTCTTGTAGGTTTAGGTAGCGAAAATGCTTATTTCCTGTCGTGTGAAAAAGAATATGTTGTTGTAAATTAATTTGTGTTATTAAGCCAATTAAGCTCAATATTTTGGTCAAAACAAAAATAGCAAAAATAACCCTTAAATATAATTCGGGCAGGCTATTAAGTAATTTGGAATTGTTCTAAATTACTGTAAATGATTGAAAATGAAGTCATGAAAACGTAGTAATTATTTCTTCATTTAGCTCAAAGAATAAATTTAAATAACCCCTCAGTTATACCTTTTAGTATAAGTTATATAACTGTCCATAAACGAACATTAATGTTCATTTACGAACGTATCTTGAAATGCATTCATGCTATTATAACCTTATACAGGGAACTAACGACGCTAATTTTCTATGGCACAGGATTGGCTAAAGGCTACAGCGTTGAAAAAGTGAAACCTTTATCCGAAAAATATTTTAACACCCTTGGCAATGTGAACTCCAAACGATCGAAAGCTTTCAAACTATCATGAAATACCACTATCGAACCATTTTCGGTGTGTTTGATCACGTTTTGGAAGCACTTTTCGGGCGAAAGATTAATGTCAAAATCGCCACTGAGTACATCCCACATTACGATGTTGAGTCCAGAGTCTTTAGTTTTTAGTCTTGAGTCGGATTGCGTTTTGAGAACTAATGACTGCAGACTTTTGACTTGAGACTTTTTTATCCTTCCATAAGGAGGCCTGAAAAGATGGGTTTGGGTGATTTCCTGGCACTTAAGGATATTTTCGATATAGGTTTCATTGTCGGTTTTCCATCCTTTTAAATGGTTAAAAGTGTGGTTTCCGATGGCATGTCCGTCGTTTATTAAACGAGCGTAAACTTCGGGATGTTTTACAATATTATCGCCAATACAGAAAAATGTGGCCTTTGCGTTAAAAGCTTTCAAAGTTTTTAAAACAAAATCTGTAACATTGGGTATAGGTCCATCGTCAAAGGTCAAATAAATAACTTTTTCGGTGCGGGATTTATTCCATAACAATGATGGATAATACCATTTTAGCAGAAGCGGCGATTTGATCAGGTACATTTTACAACCAAAGTTAGTAAATGCCTGTACAGATTGAAATTATTAAAGTTGTTTATATAGATTTGAAACAAATTATGAAAATGTTTACCAAGAATAAGTTACTTACCGGATCTGCATTGTTATTAGCACTAAGCTTTGGTCAAAATGTTAAGGCGCAAGAAGTAATCACCATTGAACAAGCGGTTGAAAATACGCTGAAAAATAACTTAAACATTAAACAAGCTGCTTTTAGTGCGGCGCTGAGTGAAGAAAATTTAACACAATCTAAATATGCACTTTATCCAAATTTGAATGCCAGTATAAATCCAAATTTAACTTTTGGTCGTGGTTTGGATCAAACTACATTTCAGGTTACCAACCAAACCTCATTATTTACGAGTGGTAATTTAAGTACCAATGTCGATTTATTTCAGGGGTTAACAAAAATTAACCAGATTAAACAAAACAAAACGCTTTTGGAGGCGGATAAGAGTAACGTAGAAAAAATCAAAAATGATTTGATTTTAAATGTTGTTACCGCCTATCTTCAGGTTTTGTATAATTCAGATTTAGAAAAAGCTTCTAAAGAACAATTGGATATTGCCAATAAAACTTTAGTAAGAGAAAATGCTTTATTGGATGCAGGTAATAAAACTCTGGCAGATATTTCTCAAGCAAAATCTCAAGTGGCAACTGCAGAGTTAAACCTTACAAATGCACAAAACGCACTTTCCATTTCCTACTTAACACTTGGACAATTGATGGAAATGCAACCTAACCAACGTTTTGTTGTGCAGGCGCCATTGATTGACAATGTTAAAGCAGCAGTAACGAATACCAGCGCAGAAGAAATTTACAATAATGCCTTAAGTATATTTCCAGATATTAAATTAGCGGGTCTGAGGTCATTGGCGGCCAAACAAGCAATTGCGGTAGCTAAAGGTGCTTACTATCCATCGTTAAGTTTAGGAGCAGGTTTAAATACATCTTATTCTTACCAATTTAATTATGCTGGCCAATTTCCCCAGTCATCTTTTGCCGATCAAATCAATCAGCGCTTGGGGCAGAGTATAGGTATGAGCTTGCAAATTCCAATATTTAATGGGTTTTCTGCCCGCTCAAGTGTTCGTCGGGCGAAAATTACTTATCAGAACTCGTTAACATCTGAGCAGCTGGCAAAAAACAACCTTAACAAAGTTATTTTTCAAGCTACAACAGACTTAAGAGCAGCTGAAAGTCGTTATAGATCGACTCAAAACGCATTTGATGCACAGAAAGATGCTTTTTATGTGGTTGAACAACGTTACAATGTCGGATTGGTAAACTCACTGGATTACAGTACTGCACAAACAAATAGAAACAAAGCTGAGATCGATTTTATACAAGCCAAATACGATCTTTTATTTAGAGCAAAAGTAATTGACTATTACCTGGGGAAACAAATTACTTTTTAAATAAGAGCAAGGAATGAGGATCAAAGAATAAAGATCTAAAACTAAAGTAAAAAAACACAATAATCTGTGAAATCACTAAATCAGTGTAATCATCCGCGAAGCGAAAATAAAACAACGAAATACATTAAACAATTATGAAACTGAAGCACATATTAATTACCATTGGTGTCATTCTTGCCATTTTAGCCGTGTTGGCGGTAACTGGCGTTATAGGTGGCGAAAAAATTGAAAAAGTTACTGTAGATAAAGCATCAGATAAAACTGTGGTAGAAACAGTAACTGCAAGTGGTAAAATTCAACCAGAAACCGAAGTTAAATTAAGTTCTGAGGTATCGGGAGAAGTGGTAGAACTGAAAGTTAAAGAAGGCGATATTGTTAAAGCCGGCCAATTACTTTGTAAAGTTCGTCCAGATATTTTGCAATCGGGTTATGAGCGTACAGTGGCTTCATATAACGCTCAGAAAGCAAGTGTTGCTGCCGCACAACAACAATTAGCTCAAAATCAAGCTAATTTCGTTAATGCAGAAGCTACGTATAAACGTAATGTAGAATTGTTTAATAAAAAAGTGATATCAGCATCAGAATTTGATGCCGCCAAAGCTGCCTATTTAACAGCTAAAGCAACCTTAGCCAGTGCAAAAGAAAATGTAACTGGTGCTAAATTTACTTTAGAGCAAACAGGTGCAAATGTAAAGGAAGCAGGGGCAAATTTAGCAAGAACGACCATTTATGCTCCGGCAGATGGTGTAGTTTCAAAACTATCAATCGAATTGGGCGATCGTATTTTGGGAACCTCGCAAATGGCTGGTACCGAAATTATGCGTATTTCCAATCTTTCATCAATGGAAGTAAATGTAGATGTAAATGAAAACGATATTACCCGTGTTAAAGTGGGCGATAAAGCTTCTATTGAGGTTGATGCTTTTGCTGATAAAAAATTTAGAGGTGTGGTAACAGAAATCGCAAGTTCATCAACAGCGGTTGGAACAACTACTTCAACATCAGTAGATCAGGTAACAAATTTCTCTGTAAAAATCAGAATTACAGAAGTAATGGAAGGCAAACAACAATCTATTTTCCGCCCGGGAATGTCGGCCACTGTTGACATTGAAAGCGAAACCGTTAATGGTTTAGCTGTTCCAATTCAGGCCGTATTCACCGAAAGTGGTAAGGCTGGCGAAGGCGACAAAAATAGCGGGAATCAGGAAAATACCGATAAGCAGAAGTCGAAATTAACCGATAAGAAAATAAAACAATTCGTATATACTTTTGATGCCAAAACGAAAAAGGTGAAGAAAGTTGAAGTGAATACAGGAATCCAGAATGATCAGTTTATCATCGTTAAATCGGGTGTAAAAGCTGGCCAGGAAATTGTAACAGGTCCTTATTCAGCAATCCAAAATAAGTTAAAAGACGGTATGGTTGTAGAAAAAACAGCTAAAGACCAGTTGTTTAACAAAGACGGCAAGAAGTAGTTTATAATTAATCGCAAGAAATAGTAACTTGCGCAATGGTTTAAGTTGTAAACCAAGGTTAGGGGTGTAAGGTTTAAGGTTTAGAGACATCAAGTCTATACCTTAAGGCTTACACCTTTTACCTTACATCTTTTTCTTGAAACACCTTTTACCTTAAAACCTTTTTTATAACATGGTACCTAAAATAGCGATGATAGGGGGCGGGAGCTGGGCGACTGCCATTGTTAAAATGCTTTCTGATAATTTATCCGAAAAAGAAATTTATTGGTGGATGCGCAATGAAGTGGCTATCGATCACATTAAAAAGTTTAAGCATAACCCACACTACTTAAGTTCTGTTGAGATAAAATTGGCAGATGACCACTTGTCTTCAAACGTAAAAGAAATTATTAGCGCTGCTGATTTTGTGATCCTAAACGTACCTGCCGCCTTCATAAAGGAAACGCTTTCGGCAATTACTAGTGATGATCTAAAAGGGAAAAAGATTGTTTCTGCGATTAAAGGTATCGTACCAGAAGATAACCTGATTATTGGAGAATTTTTACATGAGCGTTACGCCATTCCATATCATGATATTTTGGTGGTTAGCGGCCCTTGCCATGCCGAAGAGGTTGCTTTCGAAAAACTATCTTACCTCACTATTGCCTGTACAGATATTGAAAAGGCCTCAGGTTTTGCGTCATTATTAAATACCCATTACATCAAAACCAACGTTTCTGATGATATTTTCGGGACAGAATACGCTGCTGTTTTAAAAAATATTTATGCTGTAGCCAGCGGAATTTGTCACGGTATAGGTTACGGCGATAACTTCCAGGCGGTATTAATTAGCAATGCCATTAGAGAAATAAAACGTTTCGTTGATGCCGTTCACCCCATCAACCGCGACATTATGGAATCTGCCTATTTGGGCGATTTATTGGTTACAGCTTATTCTCAATTTAGCCGCAACCGTACTTTTGGCAATATGGTTGGCAAGGGTTATACTGTAAAATCAGCGCAGCTAGAAATGAATATGATTGCTGAGGGCTATTATGCGGCCAAATGTATGCACATTAAAAACCTTGAATTTAATGTAGATATGCCAATTAGTAAAGCCGTTCACAATATTTTATATGAAAACCGATCGCCTCAAATGGAGATGAAGTTACTTGCCGAGAAAATAAATTAATAGCTGTAAAGCAATGAACTGTTAATCGGTTACTGCAGTCCTTTTTTTCGTTTTATCTTTTTGTTTGTGATACTGCTGGGATTAAAATTTTTGCGCCAAAAAGGATATCACTTCAATAAGGTTTATTTAACATTTTATAGTAATCCTAATTAAAACAAATTGGCTGTTATTGCGTTCTACACTAAATAAAAAATAACTGTCATGAAAAAGAAATTTGCAATAGGATTATTAACACTCGCATTATTTGGCGGTGTAAGCTTAAGTGTTAATGCACAAGAGAAAAAAACAGATGTTGGTAAAGCACTAGATAAAACCGGTAAAGCCATTGGAAAAGGTGCAAAATCGGTTGGTAATAAAACTGCCGAAGTTGCAGTGAAAGGCGGTTCGAAAGTAGCGGATAAAACCTGGAAAGGCAAAATGGCACCAGATGGTTCTGATGTTTACATCAATGCTAAAAACGAAAAGTATTACGTAAACTCAAAAGGTGCAAAAATTTGGTTAAAACCAAGTCAAATCAAAACCAGAGTAGAAAAAAAGAACTAAAATAATGAACAGCAAAAAGCCTCGGTTGAAAATTTCAAACCGAGGCTTTTTTATTTTATAAATTTTTTAAACTATTGTTCCGTATAAATCAAAATCTTCAGCTCTGTCTATTTTAACATTTACAAAACTGCCATTTGCAGCATAACCTGTTGCAGCATCGATTAAAACCTCGTTATCTACTTCCGGTGAATCAAATTCTGTTCTTCCAACAAAGAAATCGCCCTCCTTTTTGTCAACCAAAACTTTGAAAGTCTGCCCTACCTTTTCCTGGTTAATATCATATGAAATGCCTTGCTGTATTTCCATGATCTCATCTACACGTTGTTGTTTAACTTCATCAGCAACATCATCAACTAGGGTGTGTGCATGAGTTTTCTCTTCATGAGAATAGGTAAAACAACCTAAACGATCAAACTTGGTTTCTTCAACCCACTGTTTCATTTCCTCAAAATCGTGTTCTGTTTCGCCCGGATAACCACAAATTAAAGTAGTTCTCATCGCAATATTAGGCACCTTATCTCTAATTTGGTTCACCAAATCAATGGTTTTTTGTTTCGTTGTACCACGACGCATTGATTTCAACATATTATCTGTAATGTGTTGAAGCGGCATATCCAGATATTTGCAAATATTATCACGCTCATTCATGGCATCCAAAATTTCCATCGGGAAACCAGAAGGGTAGGCGTATTGTAAACGAATCCATTCAATACCAGGAACATCAGATAAACGACGCATAAGCTCATCTAACTTTCTAACGCCATACAGATCTAAGCCGTAGTAAGTTAAATCCTGTGCAATTAGAATCAACTCTTTTGTGCCGTTTTTAGCTAGAATTTTGGCTTCATTAACCAGCTCTTCCATCGGTTTACTCATGTGTTTTCCACGCATCAGCGGGATAGCACAAAATGAACAAGGACGGTTACAACCTTCGGCTATTTTGAAATAGGCAAAGTGAGATGGCGTAGTTAATAAACGTTCGCCAATAAGTTCATGTTTGTAGTTTGCGCCTAACTCGTGTAGTATATTTTGTAAATCGTTGGTGCCAAAAAAAGCATCCACGTTGGTAATTTCCGATTCTAGTTCTGGTTTGTAACGTTCAGACAAACATCCTGTTACTACCACTTTGCCAATTTTGCCTGCTTCCTTTAGTTCGCTGAATTGGAGAATGGTATCAATAGATTCTTGTTTAGCATTATCAATAAAACCGCAGGTATTGATTACTACAATATCATCTTTCCCCATCTTATCAGACTCGTGAACAACGTTTAAGTTATTTCCACGTAGCTGCCCCATCAATACTTCCGAATCGTATATATTCTTAGAGCAACCCAAAGTAATTACGTTTATTTTGGGTTGTTTAATTGCGGTTTTACTTTTTACTATTTTGGTATTCATAATATTATTATTTACGCTTCCTTGCGGGTTGATTCCACAGATTCTATGATTTCACAGATTTTAGCGTGTATTTATTTGAAAGATTATACCGATATTCTTTTGACTTCACAACTGGTGTTTCCAAAATTGATCAATAAACCTGTTTTAATTTTGCTCGCTTTTAGATAAGAGATCAATTGATTTTGAAATAATTTTGGTTGATAACCAGTTACTGATTTAAGCTCTACGATGATTTTTTCTTCCACTATAAGATCACATCTAAACTTACCTATTATCTGATCTTCGAACAACACTATATATTCTTTCTCTATCTCGAATTTTAATCCGGTCTGCTGTAATTTAATTTTAAGGGCATTTACATAGATCTTTTCCAGAAAGCCTGGACCTAGATACGTATGCACCTTATAACAGCATCCAATTATAGTTTGTGTTAGCTCGTGATTTTCATATTCCTCCATTAGTGAATTTACACAAAAATCAGTGTAATCATTGAATCGGTGTAATCAAACACGAAGTGCATTCATTATTTAAACAAGCTATTCACAAACTCTTTCTTATCAAAAAGCTGCAAATCGACTATCTTTTCTCCTACGCCAATATATTTTACTGGAATTTTAAACTGATCGGAAATGCCAATTACCACACCACCTTTAGCCGTTCCATCTAATTTAGTAATCGCTAAAGCATTTACATCGGTAGCTTCGGTAAATTGTTTGCATTGCTCAAAAGCATTTTGCCCGGTTGAAGCATCTAATACAAGCAAAATTTCATGTGGCGCACCCGGAACAACCTTTTGCATCACCTGCTTAATTTTGCCCAACTCATTCATTAAGCCGACTTTATTGTGTAAACGTCCGGCAGTATCAATAATTACTACATCTTCGCCATTGGCCACAGCCGATTGTAAAGTGTCAAAAGCAACAGAGGCAGGATCAGATCCCATCGGTTGGGCAACAACTCTTACACCAACACGTTCTCCCCAAAGTTTAATTTGATCTACAGCAGCAGCTCTAAAAGTATCTGCAGCACCTAAAACAACTTTAAGGCCAGATTCTTTTAACTTGTGAGCCAACTTGCCAATGGTGGTTGTTTTACCAACGCCATTAACACCAACCACCATAATTACATAGGGTTTGTGGTCGCCATACTCAAATTGACGGAAATCGTTGCTGTTATTTTCAGAAAGTAGTAATTGAATTTCATCTCTTAAAATGAAATTTAATTCAGACGTGTTAAGGTATTTGTCTTTAGAAACGCGTTCTTCAATCCGTTTGATGATTTTTAACGTGGTGCTTACTCCAACATCAGAAGTAACCAAAACCTCTTCGAGATTATCGAGTACTTCGTCATCAACTGTTGATTTTCCGGCAACAGCTTTGGTAATTTTATTAAAGAAACCATCTTTAGTTTTTTCTAAACCTTTATCCAAAGCTTCTTGAGCCTCTGGAGCAGTTTCCTTCTTTTTGAAAAAATCAAATAAGCCCATATCTAAATTTGCTATAACAAAAAAAGCCCTCCCGGTTAAAACGGAACGGCCTTTAATATTTTCTGATTAAAAAATATTAACCTTATTTAGATGCGATAGCATCTTTTACGTGGTCGTTATGAACGATAAGTTCTTTGAATGAGTAAGCACCAGTTTTTGGTGATTTAACCATTGTGATCACTTTCGAATATTCTTTACCTGTACCTGTTTTAAGGGTTGCAACTACTTTCTTTGCCATGTTCTTATAATTTTAATGATTGAATGATAGATTGATAGAATGGGGGTTCCTCACCCTAACCTTCTATTATAAATCACCAATCTTATTTAATTTCTTTGTGTACGGTTACTTTTCTCAATACCGGGTTGAATTTTTTCAATTCTAAACGCTCAGTAGTGTTTTTACGGTTTTTCGTAGAAATATATCTAGACATACCTGGCATGCCACTTTCTTTGTGCTCAGTACATTCTAAAATAACCTGAACTCTGTTACCTTTTTTTGCCATTTTAATATTAATTGTAAACTGTTAATCTCAACAGTTAATGTTTTTTACAAAAATCCTTTTTTTACGAAACGGTTAATCGCTTCGCTAATACCCACTTTATTGATGGTTTTAATCGCTGAAGTAGAAACTTTCAACGTAATCCAACGGTCTTCTTCAGGGATATAAAATTTCTGAAGTTTCAAATTAGGATAAAATTTGCGTTTGGTTTTAACGTTCGAGTGTGATACGTTATTACCTTTCATTGCCATTTTTCCTGTTAAATCACAAACTCTTGACATGACTTGTAAATATAGTTGTTAAAATATCGTCGCTTAATTTTTTTAAGAGTGTGCAAATATCTGAATAATAATTGTAAACAACAAGAGGGGCTGTAAATATTTTCTATATTTTTTCAATTTTCATTGGCCATATCCATTTTGATACGATTTGAATATTTGCGCTAATAATTATTTATTTAAATTAGCCGCTAGTAATCCCAAATATATAACGAGCACCATGCAAATTACATCTTTTAAACAATACGAAGAAGATTATAAAAAAAGTATCGAAAACCCAGAACAATTTTGGGGCGAGGTTGCACAGAACTTTCAGTGGAGAAAACCTTGGTTTAAAGTTTTATCATGGAATTTTAACGAGCCAGACATTAAATGGTTCGAGGGCGCCAAACTAAACATCACCGAAAACTGCCTGGATCGTCACTTAGAAAAGAACGGTGATAAACCTGCCATCATTTGGGAGCCCAATAATCCTGAAGAAGAAAGTGTTACCCTAACGTATAAGATGTTGCACGAACGAGTGTGCCGTTTTGCCAATGTTTTAAAACGTAACGGAGCAAAAAAAGGCGACCGGATTTGCATCTATATGCCTATGGTTCCTGAGCTGGCAATTGCAGTGCTGGGTTGTGCCAGAATAGGAGCCGTTCACTCGGTAATTTTTGGTGGTTTTTCTGCTAAATCCATTGCCGATCGGATTAACGATTCGCAATGTAAATTGGTAATTACTGCAGATGGTGCCTATCGCGGAAATAAACAAATTCCGTTGAAAGATGTAATTGACGATGCGCTCATCGGCTGCCCTACCGTAGAAAAATGTATTGTGCTTACGCATGTGCGTACGCCGGTTTCCATGTTGAAGGGTAGAGATGTATGGTGGGAGGATGAAGTTAAACATGTTAATGATATCTGCGAAGCCGAAGAGATGGATGCAGAAGATATGTTGTTCATTTTGTACACTTCGGGCTCTACAGGTAAACCAAAAGGCGTGGTACATACTTGCGGCGGATACATGGTTTATGCTGGTTATACCTTCACAAATGTATTCAATTATCAACCAGGAGAAGTTTATTTCTGTACCGCTGATATCGGTTGGATTACAGGGCACTCGTACATCGTTTACGGACCGCTTTCTCAAGGGGCAACATCTGTATTATTTGAAGGGATTCCAACTTACCCTAATGCTTCTCGCTTTTGGGATATTGTAGAAAAACATAAAGTAAATACATTATACACCGCACCAACTGCTATACGTTCATTAATGAGCTTTGGCGAGGAACCGTTACAAGGAAAAGATTTAAGTTCTATTCGTGTGCTCGGCTCTGTAGGAGAACCTATAAACGAAGAGGCCTGGCATTGGTTTGACGAAAAAATTGGACATGGTAAAGCACCAATTGTTGATACCTGGTGGCAAACCGAAACCGGAGGAATTATGATCTCGCCAATCGCCACGGTAACGCCGACAAAACCAAGTTACGCCACTTTGCCTCTGCCAGGTATTCAGCCTATTTTGGTAGATGAAAATGGTAAAGAAATTGAAGGCAATGGCGTAAGTGGAAATCTTTGTATTAAGTTTCCATGGCCTGGAATGTTACGTACCACCTATGGCGATCATGAGAGATGCAAGCAAACCTATTTTTCCACTTATGAGAATTTATATTTTACTGGAGATGGCTGCTTACGCGATGAGGATGGATACTATAGAATCACTGGTAGGGTTGATGATGTTTTGAATGTTTCTGGTCATAGAATTGGTACTGCGGAAGTAGAAAACGCCATCAATATGCATGCTGGCGTGGTTGAAAGTGCAGTGGTAGGCTATCCGCATGATGTAAAAGGACAAGGAATTTATGCTTTCGTAATTAATCCAGAAATGCATGGTGAAGCAGAACTGACTAAAAAAGATATTTTGCAAACGGTTACCCGGGTAATTGGTGCCATTGCCAAACCAGATAAAATCCTTTTCGTGTCTGGCTTGCCAAAAACACGTTCGGGTAAAATTATGCGTCGAATTTTAAGAAAAATTGCTGAGGGTGATACCGCTAATTTAGGCGATACTTCAACTTTGTTGGATCCAGGCGTGGTAGAAGAAATTATAGCGGCTTCTAAAGCGCTGAAATAGATTTAAACATTCAAAGTAACAAAAAATGCCGATCATTTGATCGGCATTTTTGGTTTAATAAATTGTGGTTAATATCCTGGATTTTGAACTAAACCTTTATTAGCAGATAACTCACGATCTGGTATAGGGAAAACAAGTTTAGGATCGTTATAAACAAAGGTACCTAGTGTACGCTTTGTACGTTTGTAATCATGCAATCTAAATCCTTCATAAGCTAATTCTTTTTCACGCTCATTTAGTATTATGGCAAGTGTAGGAACCACATTACCTAGGCCAGCTCTTGTTCTTAATCTGTTGATGTCAGCAGCTGGTGTAGCTCCAATTACTGTACCTAATCTAAAGTTGCATTCTGCTCTAATTAAGTATTGTTCTGTAATGCGGGCAACAGGAATGTTTCCAAAATAATCATACCATTTTTTAGTGAATAAACCGTTTTTTGCACCTGTACCTGTATAAATTAAATCTGTTTGTCTTTTATCGCCAGTTTCGAATGCATTATAAAAAGCAGTGTTAACACTTGCATCTCCACGACCAACGTTGCCGCCAGTTGAATTTTCATAACTTGCATAGAAAGTGGCTAATCCATCATTTGATGAGCCTGCATTGCTCTGCTCATTTTGAGCGATTTCAAAAATACCTTCACTTGAATTTCTGGTTCTAAATGGAGCTTCTAAAGATGTAATTATTAACGAATACGAACTGTTGTTAATAATGTCATTAGCAAGATCTCTAGCCAATGCATATTTTCCTTCTTGAAGATATACTCTGGCCAAAAACGCCATTGAAGCATACTTTTCATCGGCACCTTCAAGTTTTGTAATTGATGATTTAAGATCATTTTCGACAGCTGTATAAACATCTGCAATAGTATTTCTTGGTACATTAGTAACAACATCACTTGTGCTTTGCACTGCTTTCGTAATAATTGGTACACCTGGGCCATTGTTTGTTCCTGCAGCATCAAAGGGTTGCGCATATAATCTTACGAGTTCAAAATGCATAATTCCTCTAATGAATAGAGCTTTGCCCTCAATATTATTTTTGGTTGTTGCATTGCTAACCACGCTCGAAGCTGATAAAACTGTATTTGCTACGTTTATGGCCCTATAAGCAGATACCCATGTTCTTAATACATCAGCATTAGTAGAGATAATTGCTTTATTTGAGATATCTCTGTAGGTACTAAATGAACCTGTCCAGTTCAAATATCCATTGCTGGCATATATATCTGGAAGAAAAACAAGGTTAGTGCCGTATAAATCTCCAGTTGCTAATACTGTATATGCACCTATTAATGCGTTTTGAACATCAGCTGTTGTAGATAGCGCCACATCAGATGAAATTGATTGCTTTGGCTCGATTTCCAATTGCTTTTTACAAGAGGAAGCAGTTAGTATAATAATACTAGCGGCCAATATACTTTTATAATAATTTTTCATATTTCTAATATTTATATCCATTAAAGCCCAATGTTTACACCAAAAGTTATTGTTCTGGCTTGTGGAGGTGTATAAAAATCGTGTCCTATTTGGATATTATTGGTTTGTAGAGATGAACCCGCAGGCGTATTTACTTCGGGATCATATCCATTATATCCGGTGATTGTGAATAAATTCTGTGCCGAAGCGTAAATTCTAACATTCTGTAATTTGTATTTTGTTATAAATTCTTTTGGTAAATTATAACCGAAAATGACACTCTTAACCCTTAAATAAGAACCGTCTTGAATGTACCTCGAAGATGGTCTTGTACCATTTGCAGAATCAAATCTAGGTTGTGGTATAGATGTAATTCTATTTGAGGTTGTCCAATAATTTAGCTGATCAATTGTTTGGTTGTCAAAATAATCTCCATTGGCAGATTGAAAACCACCAGCCATATTATAAATATCATTGCCCTGAACAAATTGGGTTTGAATATCTAAATCAAAATTTTTGTATGAAAAACGATTTCCAAATCCCCCGTAATATTTTGCATTTGGATCGCCGATTTTTTGGTTTTGTGCTGTATTGTAGCTATTTGTGGTTGCAGTTCTACTTGCATCGATATAATAAATAGCATCACCATTATTTGGATCTACACCAGCGTAAGCTTTCCCATAAAAATATCCAAATGGTTCACCCTCTGCAATTCTGCCCAGAAATCTTCCGCCAGTAAAAATTGGCTGGCCATCTACCAAACGTAGAATTTTGTTTCTATTAAATGCAATATTAAATGAAGTAGTCCATTTAAATTCGCCTACAAAATTTCTGGTATTTAATGAGAATTCCAAACCTTTATTCTGCATATCGCCAATGTTCTGTGTAATTGAAGTAAAGCCATTGGTTGCTGCAATTGGAACATTAAGTAATAAATCTGTGGTTTTTTTCTTATACGCTTCAATAGTACCTGTAATTCTATCTGATAAGAAACCAAAATCTAAACCGATGTTAAAGTTTGATGTGTTCTCCCATGTTAAGTTAGGATCGCCAAGCTGATTTGGAAGAGTTCCTGCAGTACCTGCATAGTTAACGCCGCCATACAATGTTCTCGATGCGAAATTTCCGATTTCCGCATTACCAGTTAATCCATAACTTGCTCTAACTTTCAATAAACTCAGCCATGTGCTTGTTTTTAAAAAGTCTTCATTTGTTGCAATCCATCCCAATGATGCTGCCGGGAAAGTACCATACCTGTTGTTTGCCCCAAATCTTGATGAACCATCTGTTCTAACCGAAGCACTTACTAAATATTTGTCATCATATTTGTAATTTACTCTAGCCAGATATGAAACAAATGAGTATTCGGTTTCAAAAGAACTTCCTGCCGAAATTGTTGCTGCACTGGCAATTTTAACAAACCTATCAGACGGAAAGCCTGTTCCGGTTACTGTGCCATATCTAAATTTGGTATCTTGAAAAGTAAAACCACCTAATACGTTTAGGCTATGTTTTTCATTAAATACTTTGGTATAGTTTAATGTATTATTGGTATTAAAGTTAATCGATTTTGCATTGTAATCATTTCCATACCCACTTGTACTACCACCATCTTGCGTTTTTGAGCCAAGATATTGCTCTTCTTCCAAATTGTTGAAATCGAAACCATATTCGCTTCTAAAAACCAAATCAGGTGTAATTTTTAAACTGGCGTAAGCATTTGCAAATGTTCTGTATGTGGTAGATAGGTTACTGCCGTTTGCAATATCAATTAATGAGTTATAATAAACTGTATTATTATTTAGTTCACCAGATGCATCGTAAATAGGTTGTATTGGAGGCAGCGCATTTAATTGCAAAGGATTTGAAAATGCATTGTCTGTAGGGATACGATAATTATCTACTTTTGATATGTTTATTGCCCCACCAATATCAAGAAATTTTGAAACTGTATGGTCTAGGCTCATTCTACCGCCAGTACGAACATATCTGTTGCTCACAATGATACCATCATTATTACTGTAATTACCAGAAATTAAAAAACGAGTTTTGGCATCACCTCCATTAATATTCAAGTTATATTGTTGTACATGGCCTCTTCTAAAGGATGCATCTACCCAATTTGCATCTGCAGTGCCATCCCAATCATTTGTTCCTGTATAATCTGCCCACAATTCAGAAGAATTAGCATAACCATCGTAATCAACGTTCTTGAATGATTCTTCCATTAATTGTTTATACTGTGCAGCGTTTAAAAATTCGCCTTTTTTCGTCGGATCGCTAAAGCCTGCATAATATCCAAAGTCAATATTGGTTCTGCCTTGTTTACCTTTTTTGGTCGTAATTAAAACAACTCCATTTGAACCCCTTGCCCCATAAATAGCCGCAGAAGCCGCATCTTTTAGTACTTCCATTGATTCTATATCATCAGGACTAATAGCTGCAAGTGGATTGTCTGCCTCAGTGTAAGTTCCTAAGGCATCACTAACAATTGGGACACCGTCAATTACAAATAAGGGTTGGTTGCTAGCGGAAATAGATGATATTCCTCTAACCCTAATCTGAAGCGCTTGGCCTAACTTGCCACTGCTTGAATTTATAAATACACCTGGCGCTTTTCCTTGCAATGCACTTTCGATAGTAGCAAGGGGCCGATCTTTCAAATCTGCAGATGTAATTTTGGCGATCGAACCTGTTACATCTCGACGATTCTGCGTCCCGTAACCCACTACCACCACATCAGATAAGGTGGTATTTTCTTCGTCTAAACTGGCATTGACTGTGCTGCCTGTTATAGCTATTTCCTTGGTTTTAAATCCGATAAATGTGAAAACCAATGTTTTTGCGTTTGCTGGTACGCTTAGTTTGTATGAACCAGTTGCATCGGTTTGAGTACCATTTGAAGCGGCTCCTTTTACGTACACACTAACACCAGGCAAAGGCCCTGAACTGTTAGAGGTAACTTTCCCGGTTATGACTTTATCTTGTGCGAAAGCAAGCGAAATCAAACCGAAAGATAAAATCATACTTAATAGTAGTTTTTTCATCAAATTTTAGTTTTAGTTAATAATGGTTTATAGTTAGAGGAATGATAAATCAATGTAACAAAATTTTTATTTAAAACATTTAAGAATGATTGGTTTTAACATTTAATATCGTTTCAAAAGCGCATTTCGAAACAAAAATTGGAGATGGTTGTTGATAAAATAGATTAAAATTTGATTTACTTAAAAAAAAACTCAAAATGGATAAGTTAGAAATTAAAGGAAAGTGGAACGAAATAAAAGGAAAAGTTAAACAAGCTTATGCCGATTTAACTGATGATGATTTGAAGCACGATGAGGGGCAAGATGATGAGTTATTAGGGAGACTTCAGCAAAAAACAGGTAAAGGAAGAGACGAACTGGTAAAGTGGATTAATTCCTTATAATCATTTGTTATGATGATGAAAAACAGGCGGTCAAATTTGACCGCCTGTTTTCGTTTAAGCATATTTCTGTCCGGCTAATTCAATTTTTTTGAGTAGTTTTAATCATCCCAAGTTTATAGCCAACCAACAAGTTTTTAATTGCAAGCCTACTATGAGTAAAGCGTTTGTTGTCTTTTTGTTTTTGATGGGATTTATCTCGTTAGAGCATATTTATGCGGAAGATGTGAAGCCGAAAGTTTCTTTCTATTATCGCCAGCTCGATAATCGAAATGGATTATCAAACAGCTCAATTAATTCAATATTTCAAGATAAAGACCAGCTTTTATGGGTTGGCACCTGGGATGGTTTAAACCGGTATGACGGAGCTAATTTTACTGTATACAACCATAATATTGATAAAATAGAGAACAGCATAGGGAGCAATGTAATTTTATCCATTAAAGAAGATCAAAAAAATAATATCTGGATAAATACCATCGGTGGTATTTCTCGCTACAATAAAGTTTCAGGTAAGTTTAGCCGTTATTTTTATAAAAATACCTCACCACAGAAAATAAGAGAGAATGAATACGACCTTATTATAAGCAATGATGGGATGGTTTTTTGTTTTTCAGCAAATGGAGTTTTAAGCAGATACGATTTTGAAATAGACCAATTCATAGCCTTTCAACAATTCAAGAGCCATGAAGTCATTGTTAAAATGAATTTTGTGGGCAATCAACTTTGTTACCTTAATAAATCTGGAGAACTTAAGTTGGCCAAAGTTGGGCAGAAGACTTTACAGATTGAAAAAAGGTTCACCAATCCTAAGGGAATAAGCAATTTCTTTATCATCAATGGTAAAATTATTTTCACAACTACTACCGAAAGCCAATTTCTACTTGATCAAAACTTTGCTGAAGTGCCCATTGACTGGCCAAAAAAAAAGATCAAAGCAGTTTCGTTTTATAAATCTCATTATATAATTGCATGGGAAAACCAGGGCTTGAGTGTTTTTGATTCAGACTTCAAAGCATCAAGTTTTTTAAAAAATGAAGTTGCTGCTGTCGACAACCTTAAAATTACCGCTTTAAATGTAGGTACCGATCAGATATTATGGTTAGGTACAGACGGGAATGGTTTGGTTCAGATTTACCCAAAAGAAAATTTTTTCGGCTTATTAACCAAAGTAAACGGTACCAATATCAATAAACCCATAAGAGCTTTTGCAGAAGAGGGTGGAAATTTATGGGTTGGGACCAAAGGAAACGGTGTTTTAATTTTTAACAATTTTTGGTCGGAGGATAGGGCAACTAACAAGCCGAAAAAAATTGATGTGAACTCCGGGTTAGAAAACAACTCCGTTTTTGCAATTCAAAAAGGTGCAAACCAATTTATTTACATAGGTACTGATGGTAAAGGACTTTCTGTGTTTGATTTAAAGTTGAATAAACTATTCAATTGGAAAGATATTCGCAATACTAACAAGCTTCCTGAGTTTAAGTCGGTTTATGCTATTATTCAAGATCCTGATGGTTCTATTTGGATGGGAACCAGTGGTTATGGTTTGGTTCACCTCAAGCTCGTTCGAAATCCGGATCAATCGATTTCCATTCAGCATTTTAAGCAATACTCGTCTTCATCAGTGGAAAAAAATGGACCCGTAAATGATATTATTTATGCCTTGGCTCAAGGAAAGGACAATCGCTTATGGATTGCTTGTAGGTATGGGGGATTAAGCGTATTGAACAAAAAAACCGGAAAGTTTAAAACCTATAAGGCTTTTGGCTATGAAGGGAGCTTGTCGCACAGTGATGTTTTATCACTATTTTATGATCGTAAAAACCGGCTATGGATTGGTACCAGTTATGGCCTTAATTATTTATCGTACGACGAATCTTTAAAAGATAAACCGAAATTTATAAAAATAACAACCGATAAAGGATTACCAAATAACACGATCCATGCCATTCAGGAAGATGTGATGGGAAATATTTGGCTAAGTACCAATAAAGGTTTGGCCAAAATAAATCCAGCCAACAACAGCATAGCCAACTATCAGGAAAGCGATGGTTTACAAAGCAATGAGTTTAGCGATGGAGCAGCTTTTAAAACAGCAAATAATAACCTGCTCTTTGGGGGGATTTATGGATTTAATTATTTCTTGCCAAAAAATATTGTCGAAAACACCAAACAGCCCAACTTGTTGATTTCTGATTTGCAGCTTGGTGGAAAGGAATTTCAAAATAATCAGTACCTTATTGTTAAGGGTACACAGAAAAGCGCTCCAACATTCGAGTTGGAGCGTAAAAGCAATTTCTTCCAATTCTCTTTTAATGCGCTCAACTATTTTAGTGCATCCAAAAATGAGTTTGCCTATAAACTTCAAGGCCTTGATCAAAACTGGCGTTATACCGGTACCGATGGAAAAATCGCCTACTACAATATCCCTCCGGGTAAATATGAACTGTTGGTGCGTTGGAGTAATGGCGAAGGAATCTGGACCAAGGACGTTGTTGCGCTTAGGCTAGATGTAAGACAATATTTCTGGCTAACCTATCCAGCTTATGCATTTTATCTGTTCCTGTTAATTATTGGTGGATATGCCTTTCATGTATACCGAAAAAACAGGTTGGAAATGAAATTTAAGCTGGAGCGGGAGTATCTGTTCAGGCAAAAAGATGAAGAAGTGCATTTACAACGAATTAATTTCTTTACCAATATAGCCCACGAAATTCAAACCCCTTTAACGCTCATTCTAGGCTCTGTAGAGCATTTCATGCAAAAGCGTAATACGCTAGATAAATCAATTGATAAGAATTATTTTCTCTCGATTGTGCATCAACACACCGCCCGCTTAACTTATTTGGTGCAGCAATTATTAGAATTTAGAAAAGCTGAAGCCGGCTATTTAACACGTAGCGACGATTATTTCGATATTAGCAAGTTACTGAATAGCTTAACTCAACTTTTTGTGCCTGCTGCAGAAAAAAACCAACAAAAATTTGCCCGCGATATTCAACAAGGAATTGCTGGATTTATAGATAAAGATAAGTTTGAAAAAGTGCTTTTTAATTTGCTTTCGAACGCATTTAAACATTCAGGTAAGGAGCAGGAAATTGTTTTTAAAGCAAATTTTGATTCCGAAACCCAGGATTTGGAAATCGTTGTAGGCAATTCTGGCTGCCAACTTAAAGAGGCAGATTTAAAGCATATTTTTAAAGAATTCTACATCGGTGGTGGCAATCAGTTTGAAAAACAAAGCACAGGCATTGGCTTAGCCTTTACAAAAGAACTGATCTCGATTATGGACGGGAACATTCATGTCTATTTAGAAGACGATTGGATATATTTCAATTTCAAACTTAAACTTCAACAGACTATAGAAGGTAAAGAAAATGAGGTTGTAGCCTCGGCTCCATCTTATTTATTTGAATCGATACTGAAGCCCTACAACGAAGAAACTGCCGAAGAAATTAATAAAATTGCTCTAATTGATGATTTAAAAGGCTATGCCCCATCGAGTATTTTAGTTGTTGAAGATGATGCTTCCTTGCGATTCTTGATTAGAAACATCTTGAAAGATTTATACATTGTTTACGAAGCCGAGAACGGTAGGTCGGCCTTGGAATTTCTAAAAAACAATACGCCGGATATCATCATTAGCGACGTAATGATGCCGGACATGGATGGGCTAGAACTCTGCAAGCACGTTAAAACAGCACCTTCAACCTGTCACATCCCTTTTATTATGTTATCGGCCAAAGGTACGGAAGAAAGCAAAATTGAAGGTTATGAAACTGGGGCGGATGCCTATATTTCAAAGCCTTTCCATGTAAACTATTTACAAATGCGGGTGCGGAAACTTTTAGACTACCGAAACCGCATGAATCATTTAATTAAAGACCGAAATATAAACAACCAATTTGTGGATGTTGATTTGGAGCAGGGTGATAAAGAATTTCTAAATGCGTTGGTAAAAGCGGTGGAGGACAATTTAGCAGAACCAGATCTAGATGCCTCGAAGCTGGAAGATATTTTATGCATCAGCAAAATGCAATTGTATCGAAAATTAAAAACTTTGGCTGGGATGACACCCTCTGAATTCATCAAAAGAATTCGGTTGAAACATGCTGCGGTTTTACTCCAAAATTCGAAACTGAATGTGTCCGAAATTTTCTACTTAACAGGCTTCAACAATAAATCTTACTTTTTTAGGGAGTTTAAAAAGATCTATCATTTGGCCCCAAACGAATACCGTCAGAAACAGCACGAGGGAACAAGCCCAACAGAAATTTTTTAAGCAAAATGCCTTCAAAACGCTCTTTTGCAATAATAGTGAACTAAAATGTTATTATAGTACACTATTGTTGCACAGCTTCCAGGCTATATTTGCTCTCAATCAAATATAAATCTTTATGAAAAAAAACAGACGTATCTATGCATCGTTGGTTTTCTTGTTCTTAGCCGTTACGGGTTTTACAAGTTATGCGCAAACTAAAATAACAGGTAAGGTTACAGATGAAACTAATCAGCCTTTGCCTGGTGTTGTGGTGATGCAAACCAACACACAAAACAAAACTTCTACCGATGGAAATGGAGTATATGTTTTAACCCTTCAGCCGGGTTCAACTCAAACAGTAACTTTTACTTATATAGGCTACAACGCCACCACTTTATCGCCGACAGGCGGAAGTTTGAACATCTCTTTAAAACCGTCATCACAGTCATTAAACGATGTAGTGGTAGTTGGCTATACGTCTCAAAAGAAAGCGTCAATTACAGGTTCAGTTGCAACGGTTGATATGAACGATTTGCAGAAAACGAGAATTGTTGATGTTGCTCAGGCACTTCAAGGTCAGGTTGCAGGTGTATTTGTAGCTGCAAATACAGGTGCTCCAGGTGATGGTATAAAACTTAGAATTAGGGGCGAGGGTACTTTGGGTAACAACGATGTACTTTATGTAATTGATGGGGTACCTACCCGCGACATTTCTTTTCTAAACCAGAGCGATGTAAAATCGATGACGGTTTTAAAAGATGCTGCTGCAGGTGCTATTTATGGATCTCGTGCGGCTAATGGTGTGGTTGTAATTACAACTATTAGTGGCAGTAAAGGAAAGGCAAACATCAACGTGGAGTATTTTGCAGGCTTTCATCAGGCAACTAATTTGCCAAAAATGCTTAATGCCGATCAATACTTAACAATAAAAGACAGAGCATGGCACAATACTTTAGGCAATGCAGCAAATGCAGTAAGTCCATATCAGGCTGCCAGAAGTAGGAATGATTTATCCGATACAGATTGGTTAGGGGAATTATTCGAAACTGGAAAATCGAAAAATCTTCAGGCTTCTGTAAATGGGGGCTCCGATCAGGTTCAGTATTTAATTTCAACAGGCTATTACAAGCAAGATGGTATTGTGGTTCAGGATCATGATGGTTACGAACGTTTTAATTTCAGATCAAATGTAAATGCCAATATCACAGATCGTTTTAAAGTGGGCACAAACCTGCAATTAAGCTTTGCTAAGCAGGATAAATTGTCTTCAAGTGGTGATGTACCAGGGGTTATTCGCCATGCATTATTGCGTCCGCCAGTTTTGGGGGTATATAAACGTGTAACCGATCCTACTTATTCGGCAGCAAATCCCTACACCGATTTACCCTTTTATACGGGCAACAATAATGGTTGGGATAAAAATTTCGAATTCAGTTCAAATCCTATCGCTATCGTGAATTTTACCAACGATAAACGTAAAACCTTCCAAACTTTTGGAAACCTCTATGCCGAATATGCATTCTTAAGCGATAAATCTTTAACATTCAGGTCAAGTGTAGGTGTAGATATCAGTTTTACCCACAATAAAAACTTCGCTCAAAATTATGGAGATGATAACGACAACAATCCTGATGAGCTTTACCCTGGTAAGGGCAGAAACAATAAGCCTAATAATTTAGATGAAAACAGAGGTGAAGTAATGAACTTTACTTTTACAAACACCTTAAATTATGTAAAAACCTTTGCGCAAAAGCATAATGTGAATTTCTTGCTAGGTGCTGAAAATATTTCCAGCAAGTCGTCTGCAATTGGTGGCAGCAGACAGAATTTTGATAAAAGCACATCGGGTTTTCAGTACTTGGATTATGGAAGCTTGACTAATATTTACAATTCAGGTTCGGCAAGTGAGTTTAATTTGGTATCGTTTTTCGGTAGCGGAACTTACAATTTCGACAATAAATATTTTGCTACGGCCACTTTAAGGGCTGATGGTTCATCCCGTTTCGGTCCAACAAACAAGTGGGGCTATTTTCCATCGGCATCTGCCGGATGGATTATCTCCAACGAGGAGTTTATGAAAGATGCGCAATGGATTTCTGAATTAAAACTGAGAGGAAGCTGGGGCCAGGCTGGTAACCAGGAAATTCCAAATAACACTTATCAAACTTTGGTTTCAGAATCTGGAGGCATCGTGAATGTAGTACGTTACGGTAATCCGGATGTGAAATGGGAAACCACAACACAAACCAACTTCGGTATCGATTTCGGAGTGCTTAAAAACAGACTATCATTTACTGCAGATTATTTTGTAAAGAAAACGGATGATATCTTATTAACGGTTGGTTTGCCAGCGGTGTCTGTTGGTGTTATCGATCGTACCTACGTAAACGCAGGCGAAGTGACCAATAAAGGTTTTGAGTTTGGTTTAAATTTTAGAAACCAGGAACATGCTTTTAAATACAACGTGAATGCAAACATTGCTACTTTAACAAACCGAGTTAATAAACTGCAAGAGTTTGTAAAAAACATCAACGATGATAGAACACATACCAGAACAGAAACTGGACAGCCAATTAATTCATATTTTGGTTTAGTATTCGATGGTATTTATCAAACACCAGCAGAAGTAAGCAGCTATTTATATTCGAATGCGAATGGTGCTTTGCCAGGCGATATCAAATTCAAAGATTTGAATGGCGATGGTCAGATCAATGCTGATGATAGAACATTTATCGGAAATCCGGTTCCAAAATTGACTTACGGATTTGCTTTCTCCTCATCATTTAAAAAGTTCGATTTCTCATTCTTATTACAAGGTGTACAAGGGGTAGATCGCTATAACGATTTAAAACAGATTATCAACTTCGACAGCCGTCCGTTTAATTCGATGACATCGGTTTTGGATAGCTGGAACGGACCTAGTACGAGTAATACTTTACCTCGAGTAACCTTCAATAACAATGGTGGTGGTAACGTTTCCAGCGTATTTGTAGAAGATGCGTCGTACTTAAGACTGAAAAACATCGAAGTAGGTTATACTTTCGATGTGAAGAAGATTGGCGTTAGAAATGTGCGTTTGTATGCATCAGGGCAGAATTTATTAACAGTAACAGATTATACAGGTTTAGATCCAGAGTCGACCTCATTAATTGATCAAGGCACTTACCCACAATCGAAAGCATTTATTGTTGGTTTAAAAATTAGTTTATAAACCTTTTTTGCACAAGTATTATGAAAAGAATATTATTTATAAGCGCAGTGTTTAGTGTATTAACATTTGCGGGTTGCAAAAAGCAACTTACTACCGAAGCGATAGGTTTAACTACCTTAGAACAGGTAAATACCACCCCAACACTTGGAACAGTAGAAAACTCCGTTAACTCTGCCTATCAGTTATTATCTAACCGCTTAAATATTTTAGCGCAATGGGATTGGGCAGGAGGCTTAGTTTTTCAAAACGATTTGGTGATGCAGGATATTGCCTCAGATGATATGGAGAAGAAGTGGAATCCAGATGGTGATCAGCCTTGGATGGATGATGTAAACAATTTCACATTTACATCTACCAATGGCGGACCTAATGGTTTATGGAAATATGATTATGAAGGGATAAAAAGATTAAATATCGCCATCGAATTATTAACTAAAACCGATATTGAGGCGATTACAGGAATAACCACAGCTCGTAAAAACCAGCTCCTTGGAGAAGCTTATTTCTTAAGATCGTATTATTATTTCTCATTGGTTACCAATTTTGGCGATGTGCCATTGATCTTAAAACCAGTAAGTACATACCAGGAAGCATTTGAAGTTGCTGTTAGGGCAGAGAAAAACTTAGTTTGGGATAGAATTAAAGCTGATTTAAATTTAGCAAAAGGTTTATTGCCAAATGCAAAATACAGCTCGGCAACTGAGAGATGGAGAGCAAATAAAGGGTCGGCTATTGCACTGTTGGCAAAATCAGCGTTATATACCGAAAAATGGGCTGATGTAGTAACGAGTGTAAATGAACTTCAAGGATTAGGTTTTTATAGCTTAAACGCAAATTATTTCGATAGCTTTAATCAAACGAAAGAGTTCGCCGAAAATGAAAATATCTTTGTTTACGATCATCAGTCAAATCAAAATCCACTAAAAGGCAATGGTATTTGTGCGCCATTGGGTTGGGGTTTCTTCGCTCCGAGTACCGATTTTCTAAATGCTTTTGAGGCCAACGATCCAAGAAAACTTTATACGGTTGATGTGCCAAATCAAAACGTAAATAAGTTATTGGGTAGTACAAATGGATCGAACAAAGGAAACGATGATGCTGCCAACAACAAAATTTACATCAGATATGCTGATGTATTGCTATGGAAAGCTGAGGCTCAAAACGAATTGGGTCAATATGCTGATGCAGTAACCATTATTAATCAAATTAGGGCAAGAGCAAGAACAAGTGTAAGTGCTTTAGGTGTAATGCCACCAGCAGGTACATTGCCAGATCGTGCTGCCTCAAGCGACAAAGCAACTATCAAAAACTGGATAGTCTCTGAACGCAGAGTCGAATTGGGTTTCGAATCGCAAAGAATGTTGGATCTTAAACGCTGGAAATTAGCGAAAACGGTAATGACTGGTAAAGGCAAAAATTTCCAGGATAAGCATTATCTATATCCGCTACCACAGGCTGAGGTAGATGCTTCTGCAGGGACACTAAAACAAAACCCAGGTTACTAACCGTTAATTAATTGTTGTTTGTTATTGATTTGGCAGGCAACAATTAATTTTTTCAAACGCTATTCAAGTCGGTTTTTTATCGGCTAATGGATAACTATTCACTAATATTATGACAGATAGTGCTAAAAGATTTCTGCAGAACCCTATTTTATCTCCAAAGGATTTAGTTCCAAGTATACCAGGATTAGAGATTGCTTGTTTGCTTAATCCCGGAGTTTTTACGTTCCAAAATAAAACCTGGTTACTCATTCGCGTAGCGGAAAGGCCCGAGCAAAAAAATGGAATTATATCATTTCCGGTTTTAAAAGGCAATGGTATTGAGATTATTGCAATAAAAGAAAATGATCCCGATTTGGTAGCTGATGATCCTCGGGTAATCAATTATAGAGGAGCAGATTATTTAACCACCCTTTCGCATTTGCGTTTGGTTTGTAGCGATGATGGCATTAATTTTTATCAGCCAGAAGGCTACCCTTTGTTACAAGGTGAAGGCCCTGATGAAGCTTTTGGTATCGAGGATTGTCGCGTAGCGTTAATTGATGGTACTTACTATTTAACTTTTACCGCCGTTTCCGAGCATGGCGTGGGTGTGGGGATGCGAACCACAAAAGACTGGAAAACCTTTGAAAAACATGGGATGATTATTCCTCCCCATAATAAGGATTGTGCCGTTTTCGAAGAAAAAATCAATGGGAAATTTTATACCCTTCATCGCCCTAGCAGTGTAGATTTGGGGGGTAACTACATCTGGTTGGCCGAATCTCCTGATGGAATCCATTGGGGAAACCATAAATGTATCATCAAAACCCGCAAAAATAATTGGGATAGCAAACGGGTTGGTGCAGGTGCGGCTCCAATTAAAACTGATAAAGGTTGGTTGGAAATTTACCACGGCGCAAATGCCGAACATCAATATTGTTTAGGCGCTTTTTTGATGGATTTGAACGATCCTTCGAAAGTACTGGCACAAACGGATGAACCGATAATGCGTCCGACGGCCGAGTATGAAATGTGTGGCTTTTTCGGTCAGGTGGTTTTTACAAACGGCCATACCATCAATGGTGATGAACTCACTATTTATTACGGTGCTGCCGATGAATTTGTGTGCGGTGCCAAGTTTTCTATTCAAGATATTTTATCGCAATTAAAATATAGCCATGCTAACTAAACTAAAATCAGAAATTGCGCACTTCAAAAATCAGTCGTACAATTTCAGGGTACTTACTTTAACCAACTTGATTTACAGTATTGTACTTCCTGTAATCGATATTTTTGTGGCGGCTTATGTAATGCGAAGTTCCAACGATCCAGTTAAAGTTGTAATTTATCAATTGACAATTTATACCGGTATTCCAATTACGTTTTTCTTGAATGGCTATTTGCTGAGTAAATTCTCTATTAAAACATTGTATTCCCTGGGTATGATGTTAAGTGGAGTTTCGATGATGGTGATGATGTCGTTAACCACTTTGGATAATACCGGAATTGGTATTGCAGGATTGATTATGGGCATGTCGTTCGGTTTTTATTGGGCCAACCGAGATTTCCTTGCATTAGCCATTACCAATGATGAAAACCGAAACTATTATTATGGTTTAGAAACCTTTTTCTACACCATTATCGCGGTGGTGATTCCCGTACTTATTGGGTGGTTTATCGAATTTAATGCTGTAACTGGTGGCGCACATTTGGCTTACAAAATTGTAACGGGAATGGTTTTCGTGATTACGATTCTGGCTTCCATCATGTGTTTCAGAGGCAACTTTCAAAATCCTACAGAAAAGAAATTTGTTTATTTTAAATTCGATCCGTATTGGTATAAATTACTGCGTTTGGCTACTTTAAAAGGGTTGGTTCAAGGCTTTTTGGTAACCGCACCTGCCATGTTAATTATGCTTTTAGTTGGTAAAGAAGGTGCGTTAGGTACGGCGCAATCTATCGGTGCCATTATTGCTGCGATAGCGATGTACATTATAGGTAGAAATACTTCGGCTAAACACCGTCTTTATATATTTGGGACAGGCTTGGTGCTCTTTGCAATTGCTGCGGTAATTAACGGGGTTTTGTACAGCAGCCTGGGGGTAATCCTTTTTATGTTGTTCTTGTTACTGGCCAAACCGTTGCTGGATTTAGCGTATTTCCCCATTCAGTTTAGTGTAATCGATATCTTGACCAAGAAAGAGAAAAGAAGCGAATTTGCTTATATCTTAAATCATGAAGCAGGTCTTTATATTGGCCGATTAACAGGAGCGGGTACATTTTTGATCTTAGCTTATTGTTTTTCTGTTGAAATTGCTCTGCGTTATGCCATTATTATTGTAGCAATTTTACAGTTAGCCTCTTATTGGGTAGCAAAAGGAATTATTAAGCAGGGCAAAATAGAAAATATAGAAGAAGCACCCATTTTAAGTAATGAAGAACCTGGTGTGGTTGCTCCCATATAAAATAAATTGATCAATCTTAGTCGGTATTTTCACCGACCGAAATACAGAAAATATGAGATTTAATTTCAAAATTCTTTTCGCATTGTCGCTTGCCTTGAGTTATGGCGTAGCGCAAGCACAAGTAAAACAGCTTAAGTTGAGTAGGGTAGAAGAGATGGCAAATCTGCCTCAGCCATTAAAAATTATTGATTGGAAATTGATGGCCCAAAACTTCGATAAAACCGTTTACGATCTCAATGCCAAAGGCGAATATTGGCCAATGATTTGGATGGATAGCACCCGCAAAAATTTCGATCAGCCAGTGATGGGGATTTATACCGCTGTTGGTGACGTTCGTCAGGGGAAGAACAACAAAGGCATGTTTCACGAGGCTTTGGCCAACATGGGTGCGGTGATGGGTGCCAGCTTAATCGGGATTGATAAGAGTAAACAGAACGGAGTAAACTACGCCGCCATGCTGAAAAACTACTTTAACCGCGATACCAAGTGGAATATTATGATGAATAATACTGCTCCGGAAGTGGCACTTTTAGGTGGCGGTTATGGTAGAGACTGGTGGTATGACGTTTACCCGAATGTGTTGTTTTATGCTGTTTACGAGCAATATCCTAATGAAAAAGATTTCGACTGGATTGCCAAAAGTATTGCTGAGAAGTTTTACAAGGCAGATTCTATTCTGAAAGGCGATTACAACTACTCGTATTTTGATTATGCAGCAATGAAGCCCATGAAAAACCAGATTTGTGCACAACAAGATGCCGCTGCTGGCCATGCCTGGGTATTGTATTCGGCTTATAAAAAGTTTGGCGATAAAAGATACTTGAAAGGTGCCATTAGTGCGATGACAGCGCTGGAAAGCAATAAGATTAATCCAACTTACGAACTGCTGATGCCTTTCGGAGCCTATTTGGCGGCAAGGATGAACGTTGAGCAAGGAACAAATTTTGATGTTCAAAAATTATTAGGCTGGACGTTTGATGGAACCGCGGTTTGCCGCGAAGGTTGGGGCGTTTTGACTGGGAAATGGAATGGCTACGATATTTCTGGTGTGGTAGGAAGCACGGTAGATCATGGTGGTTATGGCTTTTTGATGAATACATTCGATGCGGCCTGGCCATTGGTGCCAACTGTTCGCTATGATCCGGCATATGCCAACGCCATTGGAAAATGGATGTTGAATGCGGTAAATGCTTCGCGATTTTTTTATCCGCAATATATTCCTGCCGATAGGCAAACTATTCCTGAGAAAGTAGCAGTTACGAAAGGTGTAATTGCTTATGAGGGTTTTGCCAAAACTTCTACTTTCGATACGCTTTACATGGATAAAAAAGGTCCGGTGGCACAAGGCGATGGACCGAAGTGGGTGCCAGGCAAAAATCCTGATGTTTCTCAATTTAGTGTTTATGGAAGCGGCCACGTAGGTATATTTGGTGCAATTGTAGAAAAAACAAATGTAGAAGCCATTTTAAAATTAGATGTTCTAGCTACTGATTTCTATAAAAACAAAGCTTACCCAACCTATTTGATTTACAACCCTTATGCCCAAAATAAAGCTCTTGTTTACAAAGTAAAGGGAACAAAAAAAGTAGATCTATATGATGCCATTTCGCAAAAATTTATTGCCAAAAACGTAACCTCCAAGAGTAGTATTTCTATTGCTGGCAATCAATCCGTTTTAATTGTAGAAACACCTGCAGGAAGTAAGTTAGCAAGTGCGAACAAAAAGCTAATGGCAAATGGCGTGGTGATTGATTATATGAAGAAATAAGGTTTTCAATAACGCTCATTCCTGGTGAAGCACTGCCTTTCGGTGGTGCTTTTTTTGCACACAACAATGTTATTAAACCCAATAGAAGCGGCAGCTCCCGATTTTTTCAAGCGGGACTACAGCGGATAGTGGGACTGCTTTATCCATAGTCTACTGCACAGTCATTTTCAAATTGAGCCGCATATCACTTTGAATCTATTGTGGTTCTTGATAGATAGACTGTTCGCTTTTTTTATAAAAATGGCCAATAAAAAAGCGTTCCGGCTTTTATACCAGAACGCTTTCAATTATTTAAGGACCTTGGGCTTTTACCTTAAACCCTCCGCCTTTTTACCCTCAACCTTTCTTAGTATCCAAATATCTGCTCTAAACTTAATTTAGTAACAGCGCCATATTTGGCTAAATCGGCCATGTTAATTTTTTTCTCTGAGGCTACCACACAATAGTTGTAAGGCTTGCCTGAGATATTTCCATTGTGAAATGATTTTACATCTGCGAAGCTTAAGGGTTTCAACGCAGCATATTCATCAATACGAGAATCATGATCGAAACCTAATTTTTTATCAGCTAAATAGGAATAGATAATGCCATCTTTGGTTATCCTTGCAGTTTCAATTCCATTTAAAGAGTTGTTTTTCGAAAGATCGAAAGATTTGTCCGACTCCGGCAATACCGTTAAAAGTTCGTTCATTCCAGCTACGGCTTCATTCATTTTATCGGCTTGCGTACCCACATAAGCCACCATGCTATTCTCTTTGTCTTTGCTATTTGGTGAAGAATAAACCGCGAAAGTAGAATAAGCCAAGGCTTTAGATTCGCGAATGGTTTGGAACACGATAGAGCCCATGCCACCACCAAAATAATTGTTAAACAGGCCAATTTTAGCTGCGTTGGTAGGATCGTATAAGCCCGCATTGCGTACCCAGCGAATTTCTGCCTGTACCATATCGTAATCTGCAAAGTAAACTTTGTTAGAATCTGTCGTGGTATAAACAAATTTTTTCATTGGTGCTGCTGGAGTAAAATCCTTACCCAAAGCATGAACCTTCGCTATGTCTGCCGAGAAGGCATCTAAAGCCTTCGGACCGAAATAAGTAATCGTGTGTTTGTAGTTGGTTAGGTTGTGCAACAAATAAATCAAATCAGACGATTTCAGGTTTTTGATTTCATCATTGCTTAATCCATAGTTAAAAGGATTGTCCGCACCATATTGGGCGTAGCTCATCAAGCCACCTAAAATTGATGATTTATTTAATTTCGCATTTTCTCTTGATTTTAATAAACGGCCTTTTAAATCTTCGAGTGCTTTTTCGTTCGGCTTACAATTCGCTAAAACATCTTCTAAAAGGGCTACAGCTTTATCAAAGTTTTCTTGCAAACCGCTTAAAGAAACAGTTGTCACTTCTGTACCAACATTAATATTGTAGTTACAGGCCAAGTTATAAAAAGCCTTGCTAATATCTTCTGCCGAATATTTATCGGTACTTAAAAAAGCAAAATATTGAGCCGCGTAAGGCAATAACTTGTAATTATAAGAACCCATTTCAAAACGATAGCCCATTCGGAAAATACCGTTTTCTGTGTTCTGCACAGAGATTACATCAGCTATGCCAGCTTTACCAAAATTTAAGTCCTTTTTGTAATCTAAAAATTTAGGTGCAATGGGTTTAATTGGAGAACTGATAATTGTTTTTGTGAAAGGAGAAACCTCGTTTGCATTAGTTTTTACAGCAGTAATCGTCGGTTTTTCTACTTTCATGATGCTTTTGTCTTCTCCTTTATGTTTGAGAAGAACCGCATAGTTGTTGATGAAAAACTGGTTGGCAAAATCAACAATTTCCTTTTTGGTAACCTTTGCCATTGCATCGGTAGAGGCCAGCGTTTTGTCCCATTCTGTACCGCGGTTTTGGATAAACGAATTCATTGTGGCATCAGCTCGAACATCGTTGTTATCGTAACCTTGCAATTCAGCTAATTTAATGTTGGCAACAGTAGCCTTAATTAAGCTTTCATCAAATTCACCTTTTTTAAGTAGATCTACTTGTTCTAATAACAGTTTCTGAGCCTCTTCTAAAGTTTGTCCGGCTTTTGGCGAACCTGATAAAATGAAAACGCCATAATCTTTCATTGAATTATAACCCGCGTTAGCCCTCAACATTTTCTGTTGTTTATTGATGTTGATATCCATTAAACCAGCTTTTCCGTTTGATAGGATACTGCCGATTAAATCCAATAGCAAACTTTGACGGGTATTTTGGGCATAACCGCGGTAAGCAATGTAAAGGTTTTCTGCACTCGGACCATAAATATCAACCTTTTGTATCTGAGTAAGTGGTTTCTCTGGTGCTGGATTATACAGTGCCAATGGCTTCGAAACCATATAAGAGAAATTCTTATCGATTTTTTTGATCAAATCATCATAATTAATATCTCCAGACATGATTAAGGCCATATTATTTGGCACATAATATTTGTTGTAATATTTTCTGATTTCTACCAGCGATGGGTTTTTTAAATGCTCAATAGTACCAATTGTGGTTTGTTGGCCGTAGTTATGTGTTGGAAATAGGGCATAAAGCATTTTCTCATACATTTTACGCCCATCGTTGTCCATACCAATGTTTTTCTCTTCGTAAACGGCTTCCAATTCGGTGTGGAAAATACGGAAAACTGGGGCACGGAAACGCTCTGCCTGAAGAGATAAAAACCGATCAATATTATTCGATGGAAGATCTTCTTCGTACACTGTTTCCTCGACTGAGGTGTGCGCATTGGTAGAGTTACTGCCAATGGCTTTCATCATTTTATCATATTCATTTGCAATAGAATATTCAGATGCTTCGCCAGAAACCTTATCAATTTCTTTGTAAATCTCCTTGCGTTTAGCCGGATCAGTTGTTTTGTTATAAGTTTCGTAAAGTGCCTCCACTTTGTCTAGCAGAGGTTTTTCTTTCGCATAGTTTAGGGTTCCAAATTTATCGGTCCCTTTAAATAGAAGGTGCTCCAAGTAGTGGGCTAAGCCGGTATTTGTTCTCGGGTCTGTATTGCTACCAGCCCTTACAGCCATTTTATAAGTAATGTTTGGTTCTTTATTATTCTGCGATAAAATTACAGTAAGTCCGTTTTTTAGCGTGTAGAAGCGAGATTTTGTAGGATCGTTGGTTACGTATTTATAGCTGTAACCGCCTGAGGTTCCTGTTTTCCATTGGTAAGCAGTTTGGGCCTTAGCCGCCGAACTTGCAACAAGAAAACAAGCTAATGTAAATAGTTTGATTTTCATTCGTTTGGTTTATGATAGTGATTGAAGTACTGAACTTTTAAATCCAATCCTCACATTAATAAGTTGTTTAATCAAATATATATGCTTTCCGGCATCGAATGAAATGCTTTAAAAAATATATTCTTTTAGATAGTTAATAAATGATTTTCGCAGATAAAATAGCGCTTTATTGTGCCTTGATTTTATAATCTGTATTTTTACCAGCATGACAAAGCACAAAGCAAAGCCAACTATTTTAGTAGTAAATGACGATGGTATTACCGCTACCGGAATTAAAAATTTGATGGAGGTAATGCAGGAAATTGGACATGTGGTTGTGGTTGCGCCGGATAGTCCACAAAGCGGAATGGGGCATGCAATTACTATCGGTAAACCCATTCGTTTTGATAAAGTAAATCTTTATGATGGTGTGGAGATGTACAAATGTAGCGGCACTCCAGTAGATTGTGTAAAGCTTGGAGTAAATAAAATTTTCAAGGGCAAGAAGCCCGATCTTTGCGTTTCGGGTATTAATCACGGTTTAAATAACTCCATTAATGTTTTATACTCAGGTACCATGTCTGCCGCGGTTGAAGGTGCCATCGAAAAAATCCCTTCTATTGGGTTTTCAATGGATGATTTTGCTGCCGATGCGGATTTTAGTCATACCAAAAAGTACATTAAAGATATTTGTCTCCAGGTGCTTGAAAATGGTTTGCCAGAAGGCGTTTTGTTAAACGTAAATTTTCCGAAGGGTGATCAACTCAAAGGCGTAAAAGTTTGTAGGCAAGCTAATGCTAAGTGGATGGAGGAATTTGATGAGCGTGTTGATCCATACAAACGACCATATTATTGGTTAACAGGTGTTTTTGAAAATTTTGATAAGGGTGAAGATACAGATGTTTGGGCATTGGAACATGGCTATGTTTCAGTTGTGCCAGTACAGTTCGATTTAACGGCGCATCATGCCATTCAAACTTTAAATGGATGGAATTTTATTGATGGTGATATTTCGAAATCCGATCAAGGAAAAACCACTATTTCTGCTCCTGATGGAATCAATTTAGGCTAATCTTAATCTCTACATAAGTATGAGCGATAAGTTAAGGAAACTCACTGATTCTGTCTGGATTGGTCTGGCGATAGGTTTAATATTACCAGCCATTTTATGTGGACTGGCTTGGTATATCATTCATCACGTGGCATCGCTGGCTAAGGCCGATTTGCTTTACATCGGTGGCATTGCTGTTAATGCTTACGCGATGCAACATTTTTTTAAATACAATAAGCTTAATATTGGCAGAGGAATTTTAGCTGCAACATTTTTGTGTGCATTTATTTTCTTCGCCTACAAGGTTTTTTAATAAATATAACCGTTTATTGCGAGGCACGAAGCAATCTCATGAAGTACATCCGCCTTAAGATTGCTTCGTGCCTCACAATGATGATAAGTGATATACCAAAATGAAATACTACCTCGTAGCCGGCGAAGCATCAGGCGATTTACATGGTGCAAACTTAATGAAGGCATTAAAGCTCGAAGACAGTGAGGCTGTGTTTCGTTATTTTGGCGGCGATAAAATGCAGGCCGAAGGGGGCGAGTTAGTAAAGCACTATGCTGATATGGCCTTTATGGGTTTTACGGAAGTAGTGTTGAATTTAAGAACAATTTTTAAAAACCTTAAAAAGTGCAAAGCTGATATTTTAGGCTGGCAACCCGATGTATTGATCCTAATTGATTTTCCAGGCTTCAATTTAAAAATAGCTGAATTTGCCAAAGAAAATAACATCCGGGTTTGTTATTATATCTCTCCAAAAATTTGGGCCTGGAATCAGAAGCGGGTGCTTAAAATCAAAAAGGTTGTTGACCATATGTTTTGCATCTTACCTTTCGAGGTAGATTTTTATAAAGAATGGGGTATGAAAGTGGATTATGTTGGAAATCCACTTTTGGATGAGCAAGCTGCCTTTTCTCCTGATCCAGATTTTATCTCCCAAAACAATTTAGCTGAACAGAAAATCATTGCGTTATTGCCTGGGAGCAGAAAACAAGAAATTGAGCGTTTATTACCGGTAATGCTCAGCATTACAGATCAATTTCCCGCCTATCAATTCGCCATTGCTGCCGCACCAACTTTCGATGAACGTTATTATCAGCAGTTTATAGGCTCCAAAAAAGTTAAACTTTTATTTAATAACACCTATAACTTATTGCATCATGCCCATGCTGCAATTGTGGCCTCGGGCACAGCTACCTTAGAAACTGCTTTGTTTAAAGTTCCGCAGGTGGTGGTTTATCGTGGAGGGGCAATTTCTATTGCTATCGCCAGGATGTTAGTGAAAATTAAATTCATTTCCCTGGTAAATTTAATCGTGAATAAAAAGATTGTAACCGAGCTTATTCAGGAAGATTGTAACACTAAAAAAGTGGGCGAAGAGCTTCAAATTATTGTGGAAGGCGATGGCCGAGAAATAATGCTTCACAACTACCAGGAGTTACTCCGTTTGATGGGAAAACCGGGCGCATCTGCCAAAACCGCGAAGCTGATTTATCAATATTCATCGAAAAAATAGTTTCTCAAAAAAAACTTTTTCATTTTTTTTAAAACAAATGTCTCTTTTAAGCGTTACTAAATCGTTTTGCGTAATTCTAATCGTACCTAATTAATCATCCCTCGCCCTCGTTAATTAAGAGAAAGTTAGACGCATAGCGTAACTAATTATAAACTAAACTAATGAGTGCCAATGAGAAACATTCTACTCAGGATTGCAGGATTCCTATGCCTGTTCCTAATTTCGAGCCCCCTGTTGTTTGCTAAATCGATGGGAGAAACCAAAAGTTTCAATCATTATTATTTTCAGCAAGACACCACAAAAAGAGACACTACTAAAAAGGTCCCAACGCCAGTACCTGCAGATTCTGTTAAGGCACCGGTAAATCCATTAGGTGGTGCAAGTCCGGTGCAGGCAGCACCGCCAAAAGATGGCCCCGCTACTGCACCAGCCAGTGCCGCCGGACAAAAGACAATTACCGGCGTGGTTTTAGACGAAAAAAAAATCGGTTTACCTGGAGTTGGAATCAAAATTCAAGGTAAAACCGGCGGTTCTGTGACTCAAGAAAATGGGCGATTTTCTATAGCTGTTACTGCTCCAACTGATGTTTTAGTATTCAGTTATATCGGTTATCAAACCAAATCTATTCCTGCTGGTAATGGTACAGCACCATTAACAGTCAATCTTGTACCATCAGCTTCGCAAAAATTGGATGAAGTGGTAGTAGTGGGTTATGGTACCCTAAAGGCCAAAGAGGTAACATCGGCAATTGCCACGGTAGATACTTCTCAATTTAGGCAAAGTGGGTCGCGAAACCCGCTGGATTTATTACAAGGTAAAGTTGCAGGTTTGCAAATTACCCGAACGGGCGGATCTAACCCAAATTCAGGTGTAGGTGTGCAGCTTCGTGGGGTAACATCTGTAACGGGTAGCCAAAGTCCGCTAATTGTTATTGATGGAATTCCGGGAGGAAATTTAGATCTTTTGCAGCAAGATGATATCGCATCATTTAGTGTGCTTAAAGATGGCTCGGGTGCCGCAATTTATGGTACAAGGGCAAATGCCGGCGTAATTCTAGTTACCACTAAAAAAGGTAAAGCAGGGCCAGCACGTTTCGATTATTCAGGCTATTTGCGTAAAGAATATTTGTATCAAAGACCAGATTTTTTAACTGTAGATGAATTCAGAGAGAAAATCCGAAGTGGACAGTTCGATCGCCAGGATTATGGTGCTTCGCTTGATCCATTTAATGATTTAGTGAATAAGGAAAACTTAAGTCAGAACCATAACCTTTCTATGTCTGGCGGTTCTGAAAAGACAAGTTACAGGGCCAGTATCAACTATCGCGATTTACAGGGTTTTGCAAAAAATAATCGTCGTACGGAATACGGGATAAGATTGAACTTAAACTCTAAAGGTCTTGACGATAAATTATTTACACAGGTAAACTTATCGACCAATTTTAATAAAGGAGATTTGCTGGGCGGCGGTGGCTGGGAAAATCAGTTAACCAGGAACCCTACCCAATCTTATTACAACCCTGACGGGAGCTGGTTTTTTGATCCGAATGCAACCAACGAATTGGCCAGGTTAGAGCAAGAAACCAACAAAAGACAACAACAAACCAGCTCTATTGATGCTAAAGCAGAATACGAGATTTTTAAAGGTTTCAAAGCTTCCGTTTTTGGTGCCGTTCAACGCAACAGCTACATTGATGGATCATATCGCTCGGTATTTGGCGAATATTCCTTAGAGAATGACATTTATAAAAATGGAGGTTATGCCGCCAGGTCAACTGTTTTGGAGCAGAATTTTAACGTAGAGCCAACTTTACAATATGCAACTACATTTGGCGACGACCACAGCTTGACCGCAATTGGTGGCTATAGTTACCGCTATGAAGTTAATGAGGGTTTTAACGCCGGAAACTTAGGTTTCTTAAACGACCAGTTCCAAGAAAATAATTTAAATGCAGGTAATCAATTGTCTGCTGGTAAAGCATTTCTAGGAAGTTTTAAAAATGACAATACGCTAATTGCTTTTTTCGGAAGGGTGAACTACACCTTCAAAAACAGGTATTACTTACAAGCCATTTTGCGTAGAGAAGGCTCATCACGTTTTGGTGTAAATAATAAATGGGCAAATTTCCCTGCCGTTTCTGCCGGTTGGACAGTTACCGAAGAAAAATTTATGGAGAACGTGAAATGGGTGAATAATTTGAAAGTGAGAGTTGGATATGGCGAAACTGGTAATTCAGGTATTTCGAACTATGCATCTTTGGTAACATTAGGTACCGGTGGAGTTTATCTTTATCCTGATGGCCAATATCGCGAAACCTATGGTCCGAACACCAACCCAAATCCAAATTTGAGATGGGAAAAGAAACAAGAGATTAACTTAGGTTTAGATTTCACGCTTTTTTCGAGCCGTCTTTCCGGATCATTAGATTTGTTTAAACGCGTAACCAAAGATTTATTGGATAATTACGATTCACCACAACCGCCATTTGTGCGTTCGTCGATTTATACAAACGTAGGATCGATTTCTGCAAAAGGTATTGAGCTGGCATTAAGCTATCAAGCCGTTAAGGGAAAAGATTTTAAATACAACATTGATTTAGCTGCAAGTACCACAAGCAATAAATTAGATTCTTATTCAAATAGCGAATATAAAAGAGATTATCTTTCTACATCTGGGATAGGCGGTTTTGGAGATTTAGGTAACTCCATCCGTATTTACGAAGGCGGTAAGATTGGCGATTTCTGGGGTAAACGCTTCGCTGGCTTTACTGCCGATGGAAAATGGTTATTCTTTAATAGAAATGGTCAGCCGGTGAGGAATGACCAAATCAATAACTCATTTAATAGAGATCAAACAGATTTGGCGGTGATCGGTAATGCTATCCCAAAATATTATTTATCGTTAACCAATAGCTTTAATTATAAACAGTTCGATTTGCGTGTTTTCTTAAGAGGTAAATTTGATTACCAAATTTTAAATACTACTGCACTTTCTTACGGTAACAAAGTTTCGGGTACCAATTTGTTAAGTTCTGCATTTGATAAGTATGCTCAGATTAATGATACCTACATGTACTCCGATTATTATATCGAGGATGGTAGTTTCTTAAAAATTGACGAGGTAACCTTCGGATATACTTTCAAGCTGAAATCGAAAAACATCCGAAATTTGAGAGCTTATATCACTGGACAAAACTTGGCCACTTTTACAAAATACACAGGTAACGACCCGGATTTTGTTAAGGATACAGGCTTAGGCCAACCAGCAAACGATGGTGTTTTAGGTGTAGATGGTAGAGGGCCTTACCCAAGCACCTCATCTTTCTTATTAGGTGTAAGCTTTGGATTTTAAACTGAATAACATGAAAACATTAAA
The DNA here is from genome assembly GCF_979258665.1 of Pedobacter sp. AC163. Taxonomy (NCBI): domain Bacteria; kingdom Pseudomonadati; phylum Bacteroidota; class Sphingobacteriia; order Sphingobacteriales; family Sphingobacteriaceae; genus Pedobacter; species Pedobacter sp. AC163. Next base: position 4,023,813 of record NZ_OZ409872.1, read on the forward strand.
TAAAATATATTCATCGTGTTTAGCAGCAATGCTGTTAATTACGGCAAACGGTTGTACAAAACTAGATGAGAATTTGTATGATACCATTAGTAGTGAGAATTTTTACACCAACAAAAATGAAATTATCTCTGCTGTTTTGAGGCCATATACGCATGCAAATGCATGGGGAACTTCAGCAGGGCAGGATGGCTGGTGGCGCTTAGCCGAGCTTTCTGCCGATCAACTTGCCTGGCCAACCAAAGGTCGCCACGGTGAGGATGGTGGTAAATGGAAAAGACTACATTACCACACCTGGACGGTTGATGAAGGTGGAATAAATAATGCCTGGTCGCTTATGTATTGGGGTGTGGGTTTATGTAACGTGCCAATCGAAAATTTAGAAAAACGGGATGCTGGACAGTTGGGAATTACTCAACAGGAGAAGGATGCTTTTCTAGCCGAACTTAAGTTGTTCAGGGCTTATCATTATTTAAAATTGATGGATTTGTTTGGTAACATCCCGGTAGTTACTGTGGTTGGAGAGCCAGCTAGGCCATCTACAATGAGCCGAACTGAAGTGTTTAATTTCATTGAAAAAGAAATTAAGGATAATATAGAAAAAGCGCCAAAACTATCAAAAGCCATGTTAGGTAGAATGAGCCAGGCTGGAGGTTATGCCATGCTGGTAGAGCTTTACTTAAATGCTGAAGCATGGACAGGCACTGCCCGTTGGGATGATTGCATCGCAGCTGCGGATAAAATAATTTCCAACCAAGCTGGTGGAATGAACGGCAACATGGCTTTGGATCCTAATATCACCGATCAGTTTAAACCTGATAATGATTTAAGTAAAGAAACTATTTTCTCTGTAGCATACGAATTTCAGAGAGCTAATTTTCAACCAGGTTTTCCAAGCGATTTTTACCACTTTAATCAGCAGTTTATTTATGGCGGAAGTAGAAATGGTAATGATGGTATTGTAGTTGTGCCAGGAAATTTTACCAAGTATGTTGATGCCGATTTAAGAAAAAGAACATGGTTACTGGAAGGTAAAATGACACGTTTTGATAACGGCCAACCACTAATTGCAACTGGTGGAAATGAATATGATGGTAAGCAGTTGGAGTTTGTGGATAATATACAGAAAAATAAAACTGGATCTACTGTTTCTAACATGAGCGAAGGTGAAGAAAACAGCGGTGTACGTTTTAATAAATATAAACTGGGTAATCAAGTTGCAAACGCAACTACACAACCGAGTAATGTTTATAACAATACGGATTGGAACATCTATCGTTTAACATGGATTTATTTTGCCAAAGCAGAAGCTTTAATGCGTAAAAATGGGGGCACGGCCACTGCGGAGGCGGTAAAGTTGATTAACGATTGCAAAGTAAGAGCTTTTGCAGCAGCAGATTGGCCTGCAAATCAATATACAACGACAACGTTAACTTTAGATGAATTGTTGGTAGAGCGTGGACGTGAGTTCATTTTTGAAGGATTCCGTCGCGACGATTTGATACGTTTTGGAAAATTTGCAACAACGGATTGGTGGGATCATAAGCCAACCAATGCAAACAGACAATTATATCCAATACCACAGCAACAAATTGCACTTAACCCAAACCTAAAACAAAATCCAGGTTATTAATTCAACAGAAAAGGCACTTAAATGTGCCTTTTCTGTTTTAACTAAACCTTAACAATCAGGTATGAATATTTTACAAAACCGCAGAACCTAAATCCATTAATATTAAGAAAATATTAATCAAGATGCTTTATATTAGCAAAAATTGAAAAATCCCGGTATAAATACGGGAGACTTATCACAATACATTATCTGAAGCGCTAAAAAATGAAAACCCTTTCCATAAAAGATATCGCCGTTAAGGCAGGTGTATCTATCACAACAGTTTCATTTATCATAAATGGTAAAGCAAAAGAGAAATCGATTAGCGAAGCTGTGATTAAGAAAGTGGAAGAGATTATTAAAGAAAGTGGTTATAAACCCAATCAAATTGCCAGGAGTTTACGTACAGGTAACTCGAACATTATCGGATTAATTATTGAAGATATTTCCAACTCATTCTTTTCCCGTATTGCTCGCTTAATAGAAGATAAAGCGTATAAAAAGGGCTATAAAATCATTTATTCCAGTACCGAAAATGATGTTGAAAAGGCTAAAGACTTAATCAACATGTTTAAATCGAGGAAGGTTGATGGTTATATCATCTCACCTACAAAAGGAATCGAAGAAGATATTAATGCTTTACTGGCGGATAATAAACCTGTGATTTTGTTCGATAGAAATTTATCGGATGTGGAAACTCATTATGTAGGTGCCGATCATTTTAAAGCCTCTTATCAATCTATAGAAAGTTTCATCAAAAATGGTAAGCGAAAAATCGCACTTGTAACAACCGATATCGATGTAGAACAAATTGTGGAGCGTTTTGATGGTTATAAACAAGCTTTGATCGACCACCAGATTACCTATTCGGAGGAGTTGGTACTCAAAATTCATTTCAATCAGGATGAAACGGAAACGATTGAAGAAATGAAAAACCTCTTTCTTTCAAAAGAAATTGATGCGGTGCTGTTTGCTACCAATTATTTAGCCATTAGTGGTTTAAAAGCCTTAAAACAACTTGACAAGCAAATTGGAGATGACTTTTCGGTTATTGCCTATGATGATCATGAGGTTTTCGAACTTCATACGCCTAGCATTTCTGCTGTTCAACAACCCCTCGAAGAAATTGCCGAAACTGTTATACAACTCATTCTAAATCAGCTCTCTTCTAAAGCCAAAGCAGAAAATCAAAAGGTGATTATTCCTGCAAAACTCATTGAAAGATAGTTTCTGTTTCCTGTAACTAAAATGTTGCGAATTCGCTATTTTAATATGGAATTTAATTCTTTAATATTGAATTAGTAAAACGTTTTATGTTTTAAGGCCTAGGTCAATCTCAAATCAATATTTAATTTTTTTCTTTTAACTTAAATTAAAAGGAAGTGATTTGTCAGATTAGTAAAACGTTTAACGTAACCAAATATTCTGTTTATGAGAAAACTATACTTCTTTGCGTTTTGCTGCATCTTACATTTTAATGTTCAAGCTCAAGATAAGGCTCCAGCTTATCCCTTAATTGCTCACGATACCTATTTAAGCATTTGGTCTTTTGGCGATGGATTAAACAATTCGGTAACCAAACATTGGACAGGCAAAGAACAATCGCTTTTAGGTGTGGCTAAAGTTGATGGCAAGTTTTATCGTTTTCTAGGTGCTGAATCGAAAAACTATAAAACAATTTTGCCAGCTGCCGATGAAACCGGTTACCAGGCTAGTTATACATTTAAAAAGCCGGCAACAGGTTGGAACAGCTTAGGTTTTGATGACAGCGATTGGAAAAAGAATGAGGCTCCATTTGGCGACGATAATACGGCCAAGACAAAATGGAATACAGATGAAATTTATTATCGCAGAAAGTTTTCAGTTAGGAAATCTTCATCAGCTAAAAAATATTTAAAACTTAGTCATGATGACAATGTTATCGTTTATCTAAATGGTAAAACGATTTATGAGAAAGACGGTTGGGTACACGAATACATTTATATTCCTATTGAAGAGGGCATTTTAAATCCTGGCGAAAACCTTTTAGCTATTAACTGTAAAAATACAGCAGGGGGAAGGCATCTTGACGCAGGAATTGTAGAAGAAATTCCGAATGGTTCTCAAGTATTAAAAGCAACACAAACCAATGTAGCCGTTGAAGCCACCAATACCATTTACGATTTTAAATGCGGTGGTGTAAACTTAAAAGTAACTTTCACTTCGCCACTGTTATTAAACGATATCAAATTAACGGCAAGGCCGATCAGCTACATCAGCTATGCTGCAAAATCTGCTGATGGGAAAGCACACAAGGTTGATATCTATTTTAGTGCTTCATCCAATTTAGCCGTTAATACGCCTAATCAGGCTGTTTCCGTTTGGAAAAATACCAACAATAATTTATCCATTTTAAAAGCAGGTACGGTAGAACAACCGATTCTAAAAAAGAAAAATGATGATTTACGAATTGACTGGGGGTACATGTATGTTGCTGTTCCAACTAAATTTGGTGCAAAACAGTTCATCGGTAATCAAATTGCGAATTTAAATAGTTTTAAGTCTGGTCAATACCCGCAAGCTTCACAAGCTGTAAATGTTAAAACACAAGATTTGAGCACTGTTATCCCTTTTGGTTCGGTTGGCGCAAAGTCGGTAGAAAAATATGTGATGCTGGGTTATGATGACTTAAAGTCAATTGAATATTTTGGAGATCAATTGTTGCCTATTTGGAGAACTTCTCCATCAAGCACTTTCGAGAGCCAACTTACGCAAGCTAACAACGATTACTCAACACTTAAAGTTAAAACAAAGGCTTTTGATGCCAAATTAGTGGCTGATGCAACTAAAGCTGGTGGTAAAGAATATGCCGATATGTGCAAGTTGGCTTATCGCCAAAGTATTGCAGCGCACAAAATTGTCTATGCCCCAAATGGCGATATTTTATTTCTGTCGAAGGAAAATTTCAGCGGCGGTTTTATCAATACGGTAGATGTTACTTATCCATCGGCACCGCAATATTTGCTTTACAACCCTGAATTATTAAAAGGAATGCTCAATGGAATTTTCTACTATTCAGAAAGCGGAAAATGGAACAAAGATTATCCTGCACATGATATAGGCACATATCCAATAGCCAACGGACAAATTTATGGCGAAGATATGCCAGTGGAAGAAGCCGGAAATATGATCATTTTGGTGGGTGCCATTGCCAAAGCTGAAGGTAATGCCGGTTATGCAGAGAAGCACTGGAAAGAAATGTCGAGATGGGCTAACTATCTTTTGAAAGAAGGTTTCGATCCAGAGAACCAATTATGCACCGATGATTTCGCTGGTCATTTGGCTCGAAATGCGAATTTATCGGTAAAAGCAATTGTTGGCTTGGGTGTTTATGCACAGCTTGCGCAGCAGTTGGGCAAAACAGATGTAGCCTTGAAGTATAGAAACGCTGCATTGGATATGGCCAAAAATTGGCAAAAACATGCCGATGCCGGCGACCATTACGCATTAACTTTCAATGATAAAAATACCTGGAGCCAGAAATATAACCTGATTTGGGATAAATTATTGAAACTGAATTTATTTCCGAATGATGTTTACCGCAAAGAAATCAACTACTATTTAACCAAGCAAAATGCTTTTGGTTTACCGCTTGATAGTCGCAAAGCCTATACAAAATCTGATTGGATTATGTGGACAGCAACCTTGAGCGACAATCAGCAGGAATTTCAAAAGTTTATCAAACCCATACACAAATTTGCCAGTGAAACTTCGGATAAGGTGCCATTAAGCGATTGGCATGAAACCATCAGCGGAAAAAAAGCGGGTTTTCAGGCGAGGAGTGTGGTAGGCGGATACTTCATCAAAATGCTTGCTGATCACTGGGCTAATAAATAAACAAATTATTCACTTACTAAATACATAAACGAACAAAAAAACTAACAAACCCATCTGAAAAGATAACTAACCAAGTACAAAACCAACCAATATGAACAAAAAATTTACTAGGCTCATTAAGCTCACGCTTATGACGAAGGAGAGCGCCTGCAAGTTAGGTGCACTATCCTTGGCACTCGGATTAACATTTAATGCATCGGCAAATGCGATAAATATTAATACATCGCCAAAGGCAACAAAGGAACTAAAAACACCTTTTGCCGACATTGTAATCAGAGGTATTATTAAAGATGAAACCGGAACTCCGATTCCAGGTGCCAGTGTGAAGGTCAAAGGATCTTTAGCTGTTGCGGCTACTGATATAAATGGAGCATTTAGCATTAGTGTGCCTTCAGAATCTTCTGTATTGATCATTTCTTATGTAGGCTACGAACCAAAAGAAGTAACTGTAGGTAGTCAGAAAAATCTTGCGATTCAACTGGTTCCAAGTTCTAATTCCCTTGAAGAAGTTGCTGTTGTGGGTTTCGGTACGCAACGTAAAGTTTCCTTGATTGGTGCACAATCTACCATCAATTCAAAAGAATTAAAGCAACCCGTAGCAAGCGTAACTCAATCATTAGCAGGTAGAATTGCGGGTGTAGTTGGAGTACAAAGATCTGGTGAGCCGGGAAGAAGTACCGCAGATATCTGGATTCGTGGTATTGCAACTTTTAGTGGTTCTAGTGCGCCTTTAGTTTTGGTAGATGGAGTAGAACGTTCGATTTCGGCAATTGATGCAGAAGATATTGAGTCGTTTACCGTTCTAAAAGATGCATCTGGTACAGCCGTTTACGGAGTTAGAGGTGCAAACGGGGTAATCATTGTTAAAACTAAAACTGGTAAAGTGGGTAAACCTGCCATCTTTTTCGATTATAACGAAGGTTTAAGTACATTCGTTAGACATCCTGAAGCTTTAGATGGTGTTACTTACATGAATCTTGCGAATGAAGCCTTGACGGGAAGAGGTCAGGCTGCAAAATATTCGCAAGACTATATTAACAGAACGGCTTCAGGTGTAGATCCGTTGGTTTACCCTAATGTAAACTGGATGGATGAGTTGTTTGATAAATATAGCAGTACTCGAAGAGCAAACTTAAATGCAAGTGGTGGTGTTGATAATGCCCAATATTATGTCTCCTTAGCGTATTACAACGAAGGTGGTTTCTTAAAAACGGATGATTTGGCCCAATATAATTCAGCATTAAATTATACCCGTTACAACTTCACCAGTAATTTAAATTTAAAGCTGACTAATACCACCAAATTGGATTTAGGCATCCAAGGTTATGTTTCAACGGGTAATTATCCTGGAGAAAATACCGAAAGTATCTTTACATCAGCATTGGATGTATCTCCAGTAGAATATCCAAAAATTTATCCAGGTGGTTTAATTCCAGGTCGTTCTTCTAACGGAGGTTTTAGAAATCCTTATGCTGATTTAACCAGAAGAGGTTATCGTACAGAATTTAGAAATCAATTGTACACCAACATGAGGTTAACTCAGGATTTGAAGATGGTAACTGAAGGTTTAACTGCAACTGCAATGGTAGCTTTTGATAACTATAATGAAAACTTTATCAGAAGATCAAAAAGAGAGAGTACTTACTTCATTAGAGATATTAATAATCCTTACAAAGCAGATGGAAGTTTAGATTTATTTCAATCGTTTACCAGTGGGGGTAACTATTTAAGTTTCGAGCCATCAAGAGGTGGGAACAGAAAGTTTTATACGGAAGGTGCCGTAAACTATGATAGAGCCTTTGGAAAACACCGCGTTGGAGGTTTGATTTTAGCTTACACACAGGATTATACCAATCCATTTGCAGGCGATTTTACCGCTTCAATTCCGGAAAGATTTATTGGGGTTGCCGCTCGTGGTACATATTCTTATGATGACCGCTATTTTGTAGAAGCCAACTTTGGATACAACGGCTCAGAATTATTTTCGCCAGATAACAGATACGGTACATTCCCAGCTTTCGGAGTGGGATGGATTCCATCAAACGAGAAATTTTGGGAAGGCATGAAAAACACCATTTCATTCTTAAAATTTAGGTACTCTGATGGTATAACCGGTATTGGTAAAATCTCCAATGCTGATTTGGTTGGAAGAAGATTTGCTTATTTGACGTTAGTATCTGATGGTGCTGCCGGATATCAATATGGTAAAGGCTACGATAACGGAATAAGCGGAATTAACGTAACTGATTATGGTGTTGATGTAGTTTGGGCCGAATCGCGTAAGCAAGATTTAGGTATGGAAATCAGAACATTGAAAGACAATCTTTATTTAATTGTCGATTTATTTAAAGAGCAACGTACCGGTATTTTCTTTCAGCGTCAGTCTATCCCAGGTTATGTTGGGTTAACCAATCAGCCTTATGGTAATTTAGGTGAAGTGGATAACCGTGGTATCGATGCGACTTTGGAGTATAACTTTAAAGTGGGTCAAGTTGATTTTGGTGTACGAGGAACCTTTACTTATAATAAAGATAAAATTATTGCTGATGATCGTCCTGCACAACCTTATCCATGGATGAACCGTGTTGGAACGAATGTATTATCAAGATTTGGTTACGTTGCAGAGAAATTATATGATACACAAGCCGAGATCGATGCAAGTGCAGCGCCAGGATCAAAAAGCAATCTACGTCCTGGTGATATCAAATACAGCGATTTAAATGGTGATGGATTAATCAACGATTATGATAAAACTCAAATCGGTAGAGGTGATGTTCCAAATAAAGTTTATGGTTTTGGCTTAAGTGCATCATACAAAGGTTTTGCATTAAGCACGTTTTTCCAAGGTACTCACGGTGCTGACATTATGTTAGGTGGATCAGGTATCTTTCCATTTAATGGTGGTGGCGGTTTAAGTAATGCTTATGAAATTGCAACCGACAGATGGACACCATCGAGTCCAAGACAAGATGCTTTTTATCCACGTTTAGCTTATGGTGAAGCTGACAATACTAACAATACTTTAGAGAGCTCATGGTGGGTTAAAGATGTTAACTTCTTGCGTTTAAAATCAGCTCAATTGAGCTACAATCTTCCAACAAAATTTGCTGAGAAAATTTATCTAAAAAATGCAGCCATTTATTTGATTGGAAACAACTTGTTAACCTTCAGTGATTGGAAACTATGGGATCCGGAGTTAAATACTGGCGGAAGAGCAAATGGTTCGAAGTATCCAATCACCAAAACATTGTCCTTAGGTATTAATGTTAAATTTTAAGAATCAGAAATCATGAAAAAATACATATTTATTGCATTTGTAGCTTGCTTAACTTTGGCTACATCTTGTAAAAAAGGTTTTCTAGATCAGGTGCCTAATGATAGGCTAACCCTCGAAGAAACCTTTACTAACCGTGCTACGGCAGAGAAATTTTTAGCAAACGTTTACAGTTTAATTCCTGATGAATTTGGTCAAAGAAATCCGGATGTAGGTAGAAGCGCTGGTGTTTGGACAGGCGCATCAGACGAAGCTGAATTCGTTTGGGGCTTTAACCAGGCCAACAACGTAAATATTGGTAGTTGGGATGCAAACTCCGGCTTCGTTAATGGGTATTGGAACAATTTTTACAGAGGTATTCGTTCTGCGAGTTTCTTTATGGCAAACATTGATAAAGTTAGCCAGGATATCACGCCTCAGTTAATCAATCAATACAAAAATGAGGCAAGAGCACTTAGAGCAATTTATTACTTTTATTTAGTTCGTATTTACGGTCCGGTAATCATTTTAGGCGAAAATGTAATCGAACCTGATGCGCCAACTGAAAGTATCCGTTTACCTAGAAATAGCTTTGATGAATGCATCAACTATATCACTTCTGAATTGCAAAGTGCTGCAGATAATTTACCAGTTGCAGCAGGTAACGACAGGGATTATGGAAGAATTACCAAAGGACAAGCATTAGCCTATCGCTTACAAGCTTATTTGTTGGCAGCAAGTCCACTTTTCAATGGCAACGCCGATTTAGCTAACCTTAAAAACAAAGACGGAAAACAACTGATTAGTCAAACCTACGATGCAACAAAATGGAAAAGGGCATCTGATGCTTATAAAGCTTACATTACTCAATTTGTTCCTGGAACTTACAATTTGTATAGAAAAAACAATGCAGATGGAAGCTTAAATGCTTATTTATCTTGTCGTGATGTCTTTTTAGATAAATTCAATAGTGAAATTATCATGTCCAGATTGGATGCTTCAATTGGTGGCAGGCAATATGAAATGACACCTTACCACAGTGGTTCAAACTCTGAAGTAAGGGGATCTGCAGGCTTAGGCGCAACCCAAAATCAGGTAGACGCTTTTTTTACTGCAAATGGTCGTAGCATTACCGATCCGCTATCAGGTTACGTAACTTCTGGTTTTACTAACTATCAAGCGCCAGGGAGTCCGATTGCAACAGAAACTTATAACCAATGGGTTAACCGTGAACCACGTTTTTATGTAAATATTACCTACCATAACAGTGTTTGGCTGAATACCAGGTTTGGTAATGTGATCACACAATTCAATAACAATGGTAACTCTGGTAAGGCCACTGGTGGTAACGATTATACTGTTACTGGTTATGCGGTTAGAAAAGCAATGGGTTTAGGCAACTGGAATGAGAGTAACCGTGCTGGTATCCTGTATCGTGTAGGTAATTTATTTTTAGATTATGTAGAAGCTCTAAATGAAGCTACTCCAGGCGATCCTGATATTTTAAATTATTTAAATCAAATCAGACAAAGAGCGGGTATTCCTCAATATGGTTCAGGTACTGGTCAAATTCCTGCTCCGGCAGATCAGGCTGCAATGAGACAAGCCATCAGAAATGAGCGCAGATCGGAATTAGCTTTCGAAAACGTAAGATATTTTGATACCAGAAGATGGAAAATTGCTGAGACTACAGATAATGGACCAATCTATGGCTTAAATATCACTCAAAATTTACCAAACTTTTTAACGGTGATTCCTTTCGAAACCAGAACTTTCACTAAGAGGCATTACTTATTCCCAATCCCTGCAAAAGACGTTAACTCTGATGATTTAATGGTGCAGAATCCAGGTTGGTAGTTTCAGAAATGAAACATCAAAATAACTAAAATCAGGTGGTGCTTACATGATTTACCTATGTAAGTGCCGCCCTGATATTCTTTTCATGCCATAAGAACCACATATTATGGAAAATAAATCTTTACCTAAAAATCTTCGCAAACTTAAAATACTGATTGCGTTTTTAAGTTTAACTATCGCAATTTCAATCAGCTCTTGTAGCAAAAAAGGCACTGAAGAGCCTGCAACAAAACCACCAACTTTACCGCCACCCACCCCAACAAGTTTTACTGCTGCCGAAGCCACTATCGCCTTCAATTCTTTCAATACCATTTACTATAGCCCCGCGGATAAACTTTATTACAGCACTACCGAAAAAAAAGGTTTAGCCGCCATTTGGACCCAAGCCATTTACTGGGACAACGTAATGAATATTTACGAGCGTACTAAAGACCCCGCTTACTACAAATTGATTACTGATATGTACGACGGAGGGGCTAAACGTTACGATAATTACAATTGGGATAACTCGGTTGAGTGGTTTATTTATGATGACATGATGTGGTGGATTATGTCGCTTACCCGTGCTTATGAAATCACCAAAAATCAAGCCTACCTTGACAAGGCTAAATCTGGCTTTGCTAAAGTGTGGAGCGGTTCTTACGATCCGGTTAAAGGCGGTATGTTTTGGGATTTTAAGCACAGTGGCAAAAATGCCTGCATAAATTTCCCTACCGTAATTGCGGCCATGCGATTGTATAATGTCACAAAAGAAGAAGCTTATTTAACCAAAGCGAAAGAAATTTACGCATGGTCTAGAATAAATCTGTTTGATATTGCCAAAGGCAGAGTAGCCGATCATAAGGTTGGCGATAGCAACCCTGGCTTCGAAGATTACACTTACAACCAGGGAACGCTCATTGGCGCTGCGGTTTTATTGTATAAAAATACCAATACGCAAAGTTATTTAGACGATGCAAAAATCGCCGCCAATTATACCAAAAATACCATGAGCGACCCGAGTGGTATTCTGCCTGCCGAAGGAGATTGGAATGAGCAAGGGGTACTAAAAGCAATTTTTGCCCAATATTTATCCGATCTGGCCAAAGCTTATCCAGCAGGTGATTACGCAAAATGGGCAATTTTTAACGCCAATACCGCCTGGGGAAACCGCGATTTCGGTCGTGGGATTATGCACCGCAATTACAAAGCACCCTGCCCAACAGGCATTGTTCAATCTTACGAATCGAGTAGTGCGGTGACTTTCATGCAATTATTCGCTCCTGCTAACTAGACATCGATATGAAAAACCTCAAGTTTTATGTGGCTCTTTCGGCATTGGCGACTGCTTTAACTTCGCAAGGCGATGTATTTGCCCAAATCAAATCGAAGCAGAAAACTTCATTTCAAGTTTCGGCACCATGGAGCCCGGATTACGATGTACGATCGGACATTGCAATGGTTTACGGCATTAACGATGATGGCGGGAAATTTGAAGAACGGGTGAAAGGCTATCGCGATAAAGGTTATGAAGTACAATTTATGACCGGTATTGCCTGGGGCCAGTACAAAGATTATTTCTTAGGCGAATGGGACGGAAAAAACCACTTGGATGAAGGCCAGATGATGCATAATGGCGAAACCATTTGGCATGGAAAAGATGTGCCCTATATCGTTCCTACAGCGAGTTTTCTAACTTATATGAAGAGCCATGTAAAGCGGGCCATTGATGCCGGTGTAACTGCGATTTATTTGGAAGAACCCGAGTTTTGGGCCCGTGCAGGTTATAGCCAAACCTTCAAAAATGAATGGCAAAAATACTACGGTTTCCCCTGGATGGCCCAGCATGAATCGCCTGAGGCCACTTACTTATCTTCCAAACTTAAATATCAACTCTATTTCAATGCATTAAAAGAAGTGTTTACCTATGTAAAAACCTATAGCGAAAGCAAAGGAAAAAGAGTAAAGTGTTTCGTGCCAACGCACTCGCTCATTAATTATTCCTCATGGCAAATTGTAAGTCCGGAAGCAAGTTTGGCTAATTTAGATGGAATGGATGGATACATTGCTCAGGTCTGGACAGGTACCTCTCGGGAGCCGATTTATTACGATGGATTGATGAAAGAACGGGTATTTGAAAATGCATTTTTGGAGTATGGTTCTATGGTTTCGATGACGGCACCAACTGGTAGGAAAATTTATTTTTTGACAGATCCGATTGAAGATAGAGCAAGATCGTGGGATGACTACAAAGTGAATTATGAGGCTACATTCACTGCTGAATTATTGTATCCAATGGTCGATAATTACGAAGTAATGCCATGGCCAAACCGCATTTATAGAGGTAAGTTTCCGGTGGAAGGAATGAAAGAGCGTCAGCCGATTTCCCCAGCCTACGCCACTCAAATGCAAATTATGGTCAACTCGTTAAACCAAATGCCACTTTCAAAAAATACGTTGAATGGGAGCCATGGTATTGGGGTTTTACTTTCCAACTCGATGATGTTTCAACGTTTTCCAACTCATCAGGGCTACGATGATCCCCAGTTGTCTAACTTTTATGGAATGGCCATTCCATTGCTTAAACAAGGCATTCCGGTAGAAACTGTTCATATTGAAAACCTCGCTAATAAAAATACTTTAAAAGATATTAAGGTCTTGATCATGAGTTACGCTAATATGAAACCGCTTTCTGCTGATTTCCACCAGGAGTTAAGCAAATGGGTAAAAGCGGGCGGCGTTTTGCTTTATTACGGTAGAGATAACGATCCATTCCAAAATGTGAAAGAATGGTGGAATAGCAATGGAAACACCTTCAAAGCCCCATCAGAGCATTTATTCGGCTTATTGGGTGTACCTTTAAGCGAAAGTGGCGGGATTTATGAAGTGGGTAAAGGCAAAGTTTACCTGGTACGCAAAGACCCAAAAGAGCTGATTATGAAAAAGAGCGGTGATGAGGAATTTATGGCTACAGTTAAAAGAGCTTATGAAGATGATGCGAAAGCAGGAAATTTGGTTTTAAAAAACAACTTTGTTTTAGAACGTGGACCATTTGTTATTGCCGCAGTATTGGATGAAAGTCAAAGCAAATTGCCAGTAACCTTAACGGGAACTTTTATCGATCTTTTCGATCCGACACTTCCTGTGTTGAATACAAAAGCCATTAAGCCCAATTCACAGGCTTATTTATTTGATGTAAATAAAGCAGAGAATAAAAGCAAACCTCAGGTTTTGGCTGCGGCGGCAAGGGTAACAGATGAGGTTTCGACAAAAAAATCTTATCAATTTTTAACTAAAAGCCCTTCAAAAACCAATAACATCATGCGCATTCTTTTGGCGAATAAACCAACAAAAGTTACGGCAAGCTCCAGCGGAAAAGAATTATCCCTTACCAAAAATGAGTGGGATGAAAAATCAAAAACACTGCTGTTGGGCTTTGCGAATTTCAGTGAAGGTGTACAGGTTAACATCAGCTGGTAAGCAGAATAAACATTTTAAATTGAGCTTTTAGCGATTGTGAAATCTCATTAGAAGGATTGATTTTTGAAGTGAGATCTCTCCTCAATCAATGAAAAATTGATTTCGTTCGAGATGACGATTATTGAGTGAAGATTTATTTATTCACGATGACAGTTTTTCCTTAGGTCGTCATTTCGAAATGAGCTTTTCGCGATTGAGAAATCTCATTAGAAGGATTGATTTTTTGAAGTGAGATCTCTCCTCAATCAATGAAAGTTGATTTCGTTCGAGATGACGAGAAAAGAGCGAAAATTAATTTCGTTCGAAATGACGATAGATAATTAAAGATTGATTTCGTACGAGGTAATTAGTAAAAACAAACACACACAAATGAAACTTAAATTTTTAACTACCATTTTAATTTGCCTTGCAGCCAAAGGGTTATTGGCACAGCAAAAAGATTTGGTTAATTATGTAAACACCCTGCAAGGAACCAATTCCAGGCACGAATTAACAAGAGGCAATACTTATCCAACCACGGCTTTGCCTTTCGGCATGCATACGTGGACGCCTCAAACCGGTAGAAATGGCGATGGATGGAAGTACCAGTATTTTAAAGATAAAATAAGGGGGTTTCAGCAAGCACACCAATGCAGTTCATGGAGTAGAGATTATGCGGTTTTTTCTTTGATGCCGATTATAGATGAGTTAGTTGTTGATGAAAATAAGCGTGAAACAAAATTTACTCATGCGGATGAAATTGCAAAGCCAAATTATTACAAAGTTACGTTTGAGAACAAAATCACAACTGAAATTTCACCGTCAGAACGTGGGGCACATTTACGTTTTACTTATCCAAAAGGCAAAAAAAGCTTTTTAATTCTTGATGGCTACACCAGGTTAAGCGGGGTTCAGATTTATCCGAAGGAAAACAAAATAACCGGTTATGTAAACAATGGCGAAGGCTTTAAAAAAGGCTGGAAAAGTTATTTCGTATTAAAATTTGATCAGCCGATAAAAGCGTATGGCACTTGGGAAAATAAAGGGAATACGGTTAAAGCAGATTCGACGTTTGCTGATGGATTAGGCAAAGGCGCCTATATAGAATTTAAAGCAGGCGCCAAGGTGCAGGTTAAAACGGCTTCGTCTTATATCAGCTTAGCGCAAGCAGAGTTAAACTTAAAAACCGAATTAGGTGGCGACAAAACTTTGGAGCAAACAAAGGCAAAAGGAGCTGCGGTGTGGAATAAATCGCTAGGGAAAATCGTTGTAGAAGGTGGAACGCAAGCCGATATGGAAACATTTTATTCGTGTTTTTTCCGTGCCAGCCTTTTCTCACGAAAATTTTACGAGATAGATGCAAGTGGCAAACCGCATTATTTTAGTCCTTACGATGGAACGGTACATGCAGGCTATATGTACACCGACACGGGTTTTTGGGATACCTTCAGGGCGCAGTTCCCGCTAAATACTTTACTTCATCCTGAAATGCATGGCCGATACATGCAGGCTATGATTGAAGCTCACGAACAATGTGGTTGGTTGCCCTCCTGGTCTTTTCCAAGTGAGGCTGGAAGTATGATCGGGAACCATGCCATTTCTTTATTTGCGGATGCATGGGCCAAAGGTTTACGCACTTTCGATCCGAAAAAAGCATTGGAAGCCTACCTGCACGAAGCTACCAATAAAGGGCCTTGGGGGCCGGCAAATGGCCGTGATGGTTGGCGTGACTACTATCAATTGGGTTATGTGCCTTATCCAAAATATCGCGAAGCAACTGCTAAAACATTAGAATATGCATACGATGATTATTGTGGATATGAACTGGCTAAAATGACGGGAAATAAGTTTTACATGGATATTTTTGAGCGCCAGATGTATAATTATAAAAACGTTTACGATCCTGCCACCCGGTTTATGAGAGGCAAAGATTCAAATGGAAACTGGGTACCAAATTTTGATCCTATTGAATGGGGTGGGCCTTTTACCGAAGGTAATGCCTGGCACTGGCAATGGTCGGTTTTTCAAGATACAAAAGGCCTGATCAACATGATGGGCGGAAATGAAAATTTTGTTGCTAAGTTAGATTCCGTATTTTCGCAGCCTAATGATGTAAAGGTGGGTACTTACGGCGGTATGATTCACGAAATGACAGAAATGGTAATGGCAAACATGGGCCAATATGCGCATGGCAACCAGCCCATTCAGCATATGGTATACCTGTATAATTATGCCAACCAGCCTTGGAAAGCACAGTTTCACGCCCGTGAGGTGATGAGCAAGCTTTACAATGCAACTGAAAATGGTTATCCGGGCGACGAAGATCAGGGACAGACCTCATCTTGGTATGTATTAAGTGCACTGGGTTTTTACAGTGTTACACCGGGAACAGGCGAATATGTTTTTGGCAGTCCGATGTTTAAGAAAACAACTATTAACCTGGAGAATGGCAAGCAATTTATTATTGAAGCGCCAGACAACAGCGCAAAAAATGTGTATATCAAATCGGCAACGTTAAATGGTAAAACATACACCCGAAATTTTATAACACACCAGGATTTAATTAATGGGGGTACATTAAAACTGGAAATGAGCAACAAGCCTGATTTAAATAGAGGTTTATTGAAGGCTGATAAGCCATTTTCGTTAACTAATTAGTTTATCGTTTTAGTAATAGCTAGAAATGATTATTTTTACAGAAATATAGAGAAAAGAATGGAAAAGCCTGTGGCATTAGGTGTCGATATTGGCGGTTCGCATATTACGGCCGCACTGATAGATTTAGAAACGAGAAGCTTAATTACGAATTCAATTAAACGTAGTGCTGTCAACTCACAAGAGGGTAAAGAAGTTATATTAAAGGCTTGGGTAGAAATTATTAATGATGCTTTTGAGGGTGTTGCAAAAGATTCAAGGTTTGTTGGAATTGCGATGCCAGGGCCGTTTGATTATGAGAATGGCATTTCACTTATAAAAGATCAGGATAAATTTAAGTCGCTTTATCAAATAAATGTGAAAGATGAATTAGCTGGCCGTCTTGATATCCCAAGTGACCATATTCATTTTATTAATGATGCTGCAGGCTTTTTGCAGGGCGAAGTATTTGCGGGAGCAGCCAAAGGTAACGCAAATGTTTTAGGCCTAACATTAGGTACTGGCTTAGGTTCATCCATTTGTATCAACCAGAAAGCAACCGATGCTGATTTATGGAACTCATCATTTTTAGATGGTATTGCAGAAGATTATCTGGCAACCCGTTGGTTTGTAAAAAGGTACAAACATTTGAGTGGAACTAATCTAGATGGCGTAAAGGAACTGGTAGAAGCAGTTAAGACTGATCATCTGGCTACTCAGGTTTTTATGGAGTTTGGTTATAATCTTGCACAATTCTTAATTCCAATTATCAATAAAAATAAAATTGATACGGTAATCGTTGGAGGAAATATTGCTCAGGCATTTAATGAATTTTCGCCAGAACTTATTGCAACTTTAAAAGGAAATGGTATTCATGCAGCAATCAAAATTTCAGAATTGAAAGAGCATGCAGCATTAATTGGCGCAGCAAGCTGTTGCGATGAAAAATTTAACTCTATTAGTTCTTAAACCTTGGAAGAACAAGTAAATAGTACAACTTCAGGAGGTTTTTTTAGGTAAAATCTGATTTAAAGCTTTATTTTTTCATTGTAACAAATTTTTGACTTTGCAAAAACTCTTAAAGTGCTTATTATTGGGTAATAAAACGTTTTAGCATTTTTCGATTTCTTAAATGTCCGCCAATGTGCGGGTTTTTTTTAGAGATTTATACTAAAACGTTTTAGCATGTTTTAGTATGTATTCTTTAACATGTATCCCTGTTCCAATAATAAGCTTAATATAATTTAACCAACAACCTAAGCCAACCAATATGAAAAAAACCAAACTCACACCATTTCCCTGATAAGGATGAACGATCGCAATTCTTTTTCCAGCAAGAAGGATTGTAGAGATGCATAACTAACATCTCGAATGATATGGCGATTAAATTACCTAAATCAGATTCTTATTAGAGAAGTTACCAAACGAACTACAGAAATTCAATAATTATCAAGACTCATTAATAGTAAAAGATTAGTGATGTTATGGTATATCTTAATCCTTAAAATAAGCTGCCTGACAAGTAGAGCCAAATGGATTTGACTAACAAGAAAAATCATCATCAAGGTACTTGATATTAGGGTAAGTAATTTTTGAGTGAATACTTTTTACGATGGAAATAGCAATAAAGCTAAAGAACCACGTAATGTATTCATGTGGACGAAGTTTGCGTGCTAAATTCTTAAAAATTCTGCAAAAGGTTTTATCTGCTGTATTCTCAAACGCAACCAACTAACAATTTTAATTTATTAATTATGATTTTTTTACAAAATGCCAAGAAAGCTTTCTGCCTTCTTGCAGTATTTACCCTGCTTCTTGGGTGTGGTAAGGAGGAATATCCTACCGTCGATCTTTTTACCTGGAAGGCCAAAGTAGATGTTACCGCAAAAGCAATACTATCGGTAAACATCGAAAATGGCGCCGGATCCTCAGGAGGCGAAGGATCTGCAAAAGTGATTGATAACGATTTCAATTCGAAATTTTTAATCAATCCCTACCAGACTAATTTCTACATGCAATTATCTTTTCCATCACCCCAACAAGTGGCTTCTTACACCTTAACATCGGGTGGTGATGCACCCGGCAGAGATCCGAAAGATTGGAAGTTTAGTGGATCTACAGATGGAACCACTTGGGTTGATTTAGACACCAGAACTGGCGAAACATTTTCTGGTCGTAATCTGACGAAAACTTACAGCTTTAAGAACAAAGTGCTTTACAACCATTATCGCATCAGCATTTCTGCTGTTGGGAGTGGTTCGCTTTTCCAGCTATCAGAATGGCGTTTAATTGAAGTACCTGAAGAACAACAATAACCTGAACAATTTATACTAACAAAAAATTATGATGAAAAAACTTACAAATTTAACGGAGGGTAAGCTCAGGTTTAAAAATTTTGCTTCCAAGGCTATTGCAGTTGCATTGGCTTTGAGCAGCGGTTTTTATGCTACAGCCAACGCATCTGCTATTAAAATAAATAGTTCGGTTTTGCTATCGCAGGCCAAAGCCGATATCGTGATCCGTGGTATTATTAAAGATGCTGCTGGTTTACCATTACCAGGTGCAGGAGTTAAAGTAAAGGGTGCATCTATTAGTGCTGCAGCCGATGTAAATGGTGCCTTTACGATAACAGTACCAGATCAAAATGCTGTACTTATTATTACTTATGTGGGTTACGATACCCAGGAAATTACAGTAGGAAGCCAGACAGTATTAGATATTCGCTTAAAAGAAACTACAGGAGCTGATTTGCAAGAGGTTGCAATTGTAGGTTTTGGTACGCAGAAAAAGGAAAGTTTAGTTGGTGCACAGTCTTCTGTTAAAGCTTCCGAATTAAGACAACCAGTTTCTAGTATGAGTCAATTATTGGCTGGTCGTATTCCGGGTGTGGTAAACGTATCAAGAAATGGTGAGCCTGGTGCTACCGGCTCAGATATTTTTATTCGTGGAGTATCCTCTTTAACCGCAAACGATAGAGGCCCGCTGGTAATTATTGATGGGGTTCCAAACCGTAACCTAAATGACATCAGTGTTTATGATGTAGAAAACTTCACTGTATTAAAAGATGCTGCTGCAACAGCCGTTTACGGTATTCGTGGTGCAAATGGGGTAATCTTGATCAATACCAAACAAGGTAAAATTGGCGCCCCTCGTATTAATGTGGAGTATTACGAAGGCATTAGCAGATTCACTAAAAAACCAGATTTGATTGATGGGGTAGATTATATGAATTTAGCCAACGAAGCCAAATATTCTGACTATTTAAGAGCTGGTGCTGCAGGTGCTTTTACGCCAGCGTACTCCATTGATGCCATCCAAAAAACGCAATCGGGCGCAGATCCAATTCTCTATCCAAATGTTGACTGGTTCGATGCCATTTACAGAGATTTTGGTAGAAACAGATCGGTTACCGCCAACTTATCTGGTGGTGTAAGTAATGCAAAATATTATGTTTCATTAGGTTATTATGGAGAAAATGGTTTATTTAAAACCGATGAAGCCGTAAATGATGCTGCTAAACAAAATTTTGAACGCTATAATGTAAGTGCTAACTTAAACTGGGATATTACCGGTACTACTAAGTTAGATCTAGGGATTAAAGGGATTTTGGCCCAAACCAGTTATCCAAGTAACTTGCTGGCACAAGATATTTTTAATCAGGCGTTTTTAATCAATCCAACTTCATTCCCGATACTATATCCAAACGGAAGTTTGCCAGGAATCAGTCCACAGGCCGATCAACGTAACCCTTATGGTGATGTAACCAGAAATGGATATAGAGTAGGATACAGTACTCAGCTTTATTCGAACATCCGTTTAACTCAGGATTTAAAAGAAATTACTCCGGGTTTATCAGCTACAACCATGTTCTCGTTTGATGTGAATACCAATAGTTCGGTGAACAGAACCAGAAGAGAAAGTTTGTATAGAATTAATCCTAACGATCCATATATCGTACCTGGAAATCCAGCTTCGGGCTACAAATATGGGTTGATCCTTCAAGGCCAGGAATTTTTAAATTATGGTATTGGTAATGGTGGAGATAAGAAAATATATGTGGAGGCTGCCATTAATTACAACCGTACTTTTGGTAAACATGCCGTAACGGGTTTATTGTTGTATAACCAAAATGATAATACTACGCCATTTGCAGGTAATTTAACGCTTTCGCTCCCATATCGTTTACAAGGTATTGCCAGTCGTGCTACTTATGCTTATGATGATAAGTATTTCTTTGAAGCAAACGTGGGTTACAACGGTTCTGAAAACTTTGCGCCAGATAAACGCTACGGATTTTTCCCCGCATTTGGTTTGGGATGGCTATTATCAAACGAGAAATTCTTTGAGCCATTAAAAGATGCAATCCAAATGGTTAAATTCCGCTATTCTGATGGTATTGTTGGTAGTGGAGGCAGTGGCGGAAACTATGTAATTGATGAAAGTCAACGTTTTTATTATTTAACCAAGGTAGGCAGTGCAAGCGGTTATACTTTCGGTCAAAATGGAGGCATTTCTCCGGGTGGTTTAGGTGTAACGGCTTACGGTGTAGATGTAACCTGGGCAGAAACACGTAAACAGGATTTAGGTTTCGAGTTAAAAACATTTAACAATAACCTATCGTTAATTGTCGATTTCTTTCAGGAGAGGAGAAAAAATCAATTCATTACCAGGGGAACAGTGCCAAATTACATTGGCCTGGCGAACACGCCAATTGGAAATCTCGGTGTGGTAGAAAATAAAGGTATCGATGGAACGATTCAATATGATGCACAGTTGGGGCAAGATTGGGGCTTAAATTTAAGAGCTAACGTTACTTTTAATAAAGATAAAGTAATTGAAAACGATCAGGCACCACAAGCTTACCCATGGATGGAACAACGTGGATTTAATGTGTTGGCAGCTACACGTGTAGGTTATATCGCCGAGAAATTGTTCGATAGTCAGGCAGAAATCAATGCAAGTCCAACGCAGTTTGGTACCCTAATGCCAGGTGATATAAAATATAAGGATTTAAATGGCGATGGTAAAATCGATTCATTTGATAGAACAATTATTGGTAGAGGAGACCTTCCAAGTACTACCTATGGTTTTGGTTTCTCGTTGACGTACAAAAACTTCGATTTCGGATTATTCTTCCAAGGTCAGGATAATGCCGATATTCTTTTAAACATTCCTTCATTCGCAAACTCTGGTGGTTTAGGCAATATGTTAGCGGTTGCAGCAGATCGTTGGACGCCAACCAACCCTCGTCAAGATGCTGTTTATCCTCGTTTATCGTACGGTGGAACAAATAGCAACAACTATCAGTCGAGTACTTGGTGGCTTCGCGATATCAGTTTCATTAGATTGAAAAACGCAGATTTCGGTTACACCCTAAAAGAAGGCATCAAAAAATTAGGTATCAAACGCCTAAGAATTTACGGCATGGGATACAATGTGTTTACCATCAGTAAATTTAAACTTTGGGATCCAGAGCTTAACACAAATAATGGTACCCGTTATCCACTAACGTCTAACTACTCTTTGGGTTTAACCGCTAATTTTTAATAATAACAGCATGAAAAAGATATTTATATATACAGTTGGAACTTTACTGATCATTGGTAATTACGGCTGTAAGAAATTTTTGAATCAAGTGCCTGATGATCGGTTGACATTCGAACAACAGTATCAACGAAAAAGCACTGTAGATCAGGCCTTAGCAAACGTTTATTCAACTTTACCTGATCAAAATCAAGATCGTTCACCAAGTGCATTGGGCAATAGTGGTCCTTGGACAGCCGCATCTGATGAAGCAGATTACACCTTGCCAAATTTCACCGAAAATGTTAATACCGGTGCATGGGATGCAACCAGTGGACAAGTGAATTATCATTGGCAAAACTATTACCGCGGTATTCAGGCGGCTAGTACATTTATGGCCAATGTTGCCAAATGTACCGATTGTAATATTGGCGGTATCGATTTGGTAACCCGTTATTTAAATGAAGCTAGAGCACTTAGAGCGATCTATTACTACCATTTAATCAGACAATACGGCCCTGTGGTTTTATTGGGTAATGAGCCAATTCAATCGGATGCACCGCTTGAGGCCATTAGTAAGCCGCGTAACTCGATGGATGAATGTGTAGATTATGTGGTAAGCGAGTTAACAGCTGCAGCTGCTGGTCTTCCAGCTACACCACAGGCAAATGAAGATTTTGGTCACATCACAGCATCAGTTGCCGATGCTTATAAAATCAAAACACTACTAACGGCTGCTCGTCCGTTATTTAATGGAAACGCAGATTACGCTGGTTTGAGAAATCAAGATGGAAAACAATTGATCAATCAAACATATAGTGTAGCCAAATGGACCAGATTGGCTACTGCTGCCAAAGCATTTTTAGATAACCCAAATTACTCTAGCTATGCACTTTATAATATTTCGATAACGCCATCTGGGTTACCAAACACAGCTTTCAATAGGGCTTTTATCGCTACAAGAGATGTGTTTTTAAATGGATGGAATTCAGAAATCATCTTTGGTAGAGGTGGTGATGTAACGCTTTACCAATATTCTTTGGCACCGAATCATAACGGTGCATCCGGAGGTGATAAAGGCGGCTCATTTTTATCTCCATCGCAACAACTGGTTGATGCATTTTTTACAGCAAATGGTTTACCGATAGAAAATGATCCAACCTATACTGCTAACGGATTTTCTAATTATCAGGCGCCTGATCCCAATGATCAAAATGCGACCAGGTCAATCAGCAATATGTTCGTAAATCGCGAGCCTCGTTTCTACTCGAGCATTACTTATAGTGGCCGTAAATGGATCAATCCTCAATCAAACATCATTACAGATTTTACCAATAGCGGTAATGCTGGTAAAGGTGCTATTGCGAATAATGACTATACAAAAACGGGTTACACATCAAGAAAGCATCTTACTGTTGCAGGATGGACAACTGGTAGACCGATTTTCACTGTGATCAGATTGGCAGAAATTTATCTGGATTATATTGAAGCCTTGCAAGAATCCAATCCATCTGATCCAGATATTCTGGTGTACCTAAACAGAATCCGTACAAGAGCGGGCATAGCCCCTTATGGAAGCGGCGCAGGAGCAATTACAGTTCCTGCAAATATGCGAGAAGCTATCCGCCGAGAAAGACGTGTTGAGTTAGCTTTTGAGTGGGATCGTTATTTCTATACCAGAGAATGGAAGATTGCAGAAACAACTGATACTCAAATTAGAGGCCTAAACATTTCGCAAAATGCACCAGGATTTTTTACTCCGGTGGTGGTTGAAAATAGGGTATTTCAAAAGAAACACTATCTGTGGCCAATACCAAATGGAGAAATTCAAAAAGTTCCTGTAATTGTTCAAAATACAGGTTGGTAAATAATTTACACCGGGTTTAGGCCCGGTGTTTTTTTATTTATGAACAATAATAATATAATATTAGTTCGATAACTTCATTCAACTTAAATTCTATTGATGTTTTAAATGCAAATCATCAATAAATGATACCTCGAATGGTGGTAGTTAAAATAAAAACAAAAATAATGATAAAAAGAATATTGCTTTTCGTTCTGATCTCCTGCTCCTTAGGTGCATTGGCTCAGAAAAAACGAGAATTTGCCATTACAATCACCGATCCTTCAAATTTATTAAGTACTGAAACGAAAAGCCATTTAACATTAGCTTTCAATATGCAATACCCTTATTTTGCATCAGCTGATGGTTACCGAACGAAACGTGATGTAGTGCTAGAAATCGCCAATGGCGAAACAGAAACGATTAAAGCGAAAGCAGGAGAGATTAAAGTAAACAGCGATTGGGTTAAGGGAAAATCTTTAAAAAAGATTAATAAGGAGTTGCAGGTAGCTCTAACCAGAAACTGGTCTTTTTACAGTACCAAAAAGAAGAAAGGTTATAAGCTTACGTTCATTAGCAAAGATCCAAATCTTGATCCAACGGTAAGACAAAATCTAATCGATACTTATTTTGAAATTTATCCAACCCTGGTTAAGACCTTCAATAATAAATCAACTAAAGACGTCCTTTTTGTGGTTGATACGGCTTATAAAGCGGTTGCAGAAGCCAGCGGTAATAGAATTTTGTTTAGCGCAGGGTATATGAAGGCACATCCGACTGATATTGATGTGGTTACACATGAAACGATGCATATTGTTCAGGGTTACGGCTATTCAGCTGGTCCGGTATGGTTAACAGAAGGAATTGCCGATTACGTTCGTTACAAATATGGCGTAGACAATGTGGGTTCAAAATGGAGTTTGCCTGCATTTAATGATAAACAGAGCTATACCAATAGCTACAGGATTACAGCCAGATTCTTCGCCTGGTTGGAACAAAATGTGAAACCGGGTTTAATTGCGGCATTGGATCAGCAGTTAAGAGCCCACCAATATACGGGAGAATCCTGGACAAACTTAACGGATAAAACTATTGATCAACTTTGGGAAGATTACAGTAAAAACCCGAATCAGGTGGAATTAAAATACAGCGACAAAAAATCAAATTAATCATATGAAAAAATCTATCTTAATACTCTCTTTCATTGTTTTTCTACTAAACTCAAAAACATTTGCACAAGGTGATCAACGGATCAAACGTGGGGAATATACCCTTGAATTTTTAGATAACTCCACATTTATAACAGAGGAACTGACGCAAAAACTAGCCAATACTTTCTTCGAGGTGTACCCTAAAATGGTTAAGGCTTTTAATCCTGATGCCACCAAAACGGTTATCCTTTCTATTGATACCAATTATAAAAAAGTGGCTATTTCAGGCAAGGGCAAAATATTGATTGGTGCCAACTGGCTATCGCAGCATCAGGAAGATACCGATCTGGTTACCCATGAGCTGATGCATATTGTGCAAGATTTTAAAGCGATGGGTCCGGAGTGGCTTTTAGAAGGCCTGGCAGATTGTGGCCGTTTTCAGTATGGACTTAATAATGTTGCAGCAGATTGGAGTTTACCCCCAGTTGATCCTCGCCAACATTACAGAATGGGCTATAGGGTAACTGCCCGATTCTTACTATGGGTGGATAAATACCAGAAGCCAAATACCATTGCTCAGCTTAATACACAACTTAAAAATAATATCTACACATCCGAATCGTGGAAGCAAATTACTGGGAAGAATGTTGACGAATTATGGGCCTTATATCTTACAAATAAGGACATAGATTAGTTTTATCTCGAAATGAATTTGTAAGAGCCAACGGATTTAATACTCGATGGCTCTTTTATCGTTTGAGGTTTTTTTTAGCCTTTAAATCCTCCCAATCGAAAATGTTATAAAAATAAATAGCAGTTTACTAAAACGTTTTACATATTATTTTTATTTTGCAGGATAATAATGCTAACCACAACAAAAACTTAGATATCCAATGAAAAAAACATCAGTCCTGATATTATTATTTACCATAATAAGCGCCTCGTTATTTCATTTAAAAGCACAAGAAATCATTAAGCGTAAAGGCTATACTTTAACGTTTGAAAGTAACTTTGCTGCACTCGATCCACAACTAAAAAAACGCATGATCGAAACTTTTTTTGAGGTCTATCCTAAATTAGCAAAGGAATATAATCCTAAAACGTTGAAAACTGTTAAGTTCTTCGTTGATACTGCATACAAAGGTGTTGCCGCAACGGCCAATGGCGTGGTAACTTACAGTTCTATTTGGATGGTAAAACACCCGGAAGATATTGATGTAGTTACTCACGAAGTGATGCATATTGTTCAGGATTATGGTAGCAGTGTAGGGCCAGGGTGGTTAACCGAAGGCATTGCAGATTATGCCCGATATAAATTTGGTGTAGACAATGCTGGTGCTAACTGGACACTGCCTGCTTTAAAACCAGAGCACACCTACAAAAACAGCTATAGAATTACAGCTCGCTTTTTTGCCTGGATAGAGAAAAATGTAAAAGCTGGAACCATCAAGGCTGTCGATGCATCATTAAGAGATCATAGCTATAAAGCTGACATTTGGACTAAATTAACAGGTAAAGATTTAGATACGCTTTGGTCAGATTACATCAAAAACCCAGAAATTTAAACCCATATCAACATACAAATCAATGATGATTATTGCATCAGCAAATGTACGGTCAGCGACTGTTAACAATAATCTCAATATTATCTCAAACACACCAAATAAATGAAAAAGTTATTTATCGCTCTGTTAAGCTTTGCAGCTACTGCTGGTTTTGCGCAAACAGTTGGCAAAATTACCGATCCGGTAGATTGGATCAATCCTTTAATGGGAACACAATCTAAACCTAGTTTATCAAACGGAAACACTTATCCTGCCATCGGTTTACCATGGGGAATGAATATGTGGACGCCACAAACCGGCAAAATGGGCGATGGCTGGGCCTATACTTATGATGCTGACAAAATCCGTGGATTTAAACAAACGCACCAGCCTTCGCCATGGATGAACGACTACGCGGCTTTTACCATTATGCCTGTTACTGGTAAATTACGGTTCAATGAAGACGACCGTGCGAGCTGGTTTAGCCATAAAGCAGAAGTTTCCAAGCCCTATTATTATAGTGTTTATCTGGCTGATGCAGATGTAACTACTGAAATTACCCCTACGGAAAGAGCTGCTCAATTCAGATTTACCTTTCCTAAAACGGACAGTTCTTACGTAGTTGTAGATGCCTTAAACAAAGGATCGTACATTAAAATTATTCCTGCTGAACGCAAGATTATTGGCTACACAACTAAATATGCCCGTGGTCCGCTACCGAAAAACTTTAAAAATTACTTTGTAGTTTATTTCAATAAAGATTTCAAACTGGCAAAAACCTGGAGTGGGAAAAATCTTAAAGATAATGAGCTCGAGTTGGAAAGCGACCATAGCGGTGCCATCATTGGTTTCAGTACTAAAAAGGGTGAGCAGGTTACTGCTAAAGTAGCTTCATCATTTATCAGTTTTGAGCAAGCTGATTTGAACCTAAAAAGAGAATTGGCGAACGATGGCTTCGATGCTACAAAAGCTAAAGGCAGAGCAATCTGGAACAAAACGTTAAACAAAATTGCGGTTGAAGGTGGTTCAATTGATCAAATGCGTACTTTTTATTCTTGCTTATACCGTACATTATTCTTCCCGAATAAATTATATGAGGTTGATGCGAGTAACAAAGTTGTACACTGGAGCCCTTATAATGGAAAAACACTTCCTGGTTATATGTTCGCTGGAACTGGCTTCTGGGATACATTCAGGGCATTATATCCTTTCTTAAACTTGGTTTATCCATCCATTAACAAAGAGATGCAGGAAGGATTAATTAATGATTATAAAGAAGGTGGTTGGTTGCCAGAATGGAGCAGCCCAGGTTATGCAAACATTATGGTGGGTAACAACTCGGCTTCGGTAGTTTCTGATGCTTACATTAAAGGCTTGCGTGGCTACGATATTCAAACTTTATGGGATGCACTAAAACATGGTGCCAATAATGAAGGTCCGGTGGAAGCCGTTGGTCGTGATGGTGTGAAGTACTACAACGAATTAGGTTACGTGCCATTTGATGTAAAGAAAAACGAAAATGCAGCTAAAACTTTGGAGTATGCTTATGATGATTTTACAATTTATCAGTTGGGTAGGGCTTTAGGTAAACCAGCTTCAGAGATTGATATCTACAAAAAAAGAGCAATGAACTACAAAAATCTTTTTGATCCGGCTTCGGGATTAATGAGAGGCAAAAATCAGGATGGAACTTTCCAAAGTCCGTTTAGCCCTTTTAAATGGGGTGGTGCATTTACAGAAGGAAATAGCTGGCACTATACCTGGTCGGTTTTCCAGGATGTTGACGGATTAGCGAAGCTGATGGGTGGTCACGATAAATTTGTAACCAAACTGGATTCAGTTTTCTCTATGCCTCCAGTGTTTGATGAAAGTGCTTATGGGGGTGTGATTCACGAAATTCGTGAGATGCAGATTGCAAACATGGGTCAGTATGCACATGGAAACCAACCGATTCAACACATGATTTATTTGTACAACTATGGTGGTGCGCCTTATAAAACACAATATTGGGTTCGCGAAACGATGAATAGAATGTACAAAGCTACGCCAGATGGTTATTGCGGAGATGAAGATAACGGACAGACTTCTGCCTGGTATGTTTTCTCAGCCATGGGATTTTATCCGGTAACGCCTGCGGTTGATCAATATGTGTTGGGTGCGCCATTATTTAAAAAGGTAACGCTAACACTAGAGAACGGTAAACAAGTGGTTATAAATGCTGCTGCAAACAGCGATAGCAACCGTTATGTACAGTCGCTGCAAATGAATGGTAAGCCATATTCTAAAAATTGGATCAGCCACAGTGGATTGCAAAAGGGAGCAGTATTAAACTTTAGCATGGGAGCAACTCCAAATAAAGTTAGAGGTTCAAAACCTGCTGATTTCCCTTACTCTATGTCTACGGAGAAATAAAAAAATCGGACTGAAGCTTGCTACCTACAGTCCGATTTTTAACCCAAAAATAAGATCTAAAAGAAATGGGGATTCCACATTATCGCAGAATCCCCATCATCTAAATTAACGCTCTCAATTATATAAACGTTAGAAAAAGGAATTATTGCTTAACAGCAATAATTTTTTTGTTTTAGCCTGCGCACGTTTCTAACGAGTGCATCGATAACAGCGATTTAAACGCTTTAAACAATCGTAAAACACGATTAACTATTCCACGCTCCTTAGAATCGAGCGTGAGCATCCCCAAAATTCTTGCATGCGCTCGTTTCTAACGAGCGAATTAATAGCAAAGCGATTTAATCGCTTAAAATAATAGTAATAGCATAAAAATAATCTGCAAATCTGTGGCTACAAAAACGCATAATTCTCTATTTTTACTTCCATGGAAACCACTCAACAAGATGCTGAAAAATTAGCTGCAGCTAAAGCCGCAATAAAATTTGTAAAAGAAGGAGATTTAGTTGGTTTAGGTACGGGCTCTACGGCAACATTTGCTATAAAAGAACTCGGTAAAATGGTACAAAATGGCTTTAAAATTCAAGCTGCTGCAAGTTCTATTCATACCGAAGAATTAGCTAAATCTTTTGGTATCGAAATTCTACCACTTGGAGATTTATCATCTATTGATATTAGTATCGACGGTGCTGATGAATTTACCGAATCGCTCGATTTGATTAAAGGTGGAGGAGGAGCCTTGTTCCGCGAAAAAATTATGGCATCCTTAAGCAAGAAATCAATCATTGTTACCGATGCTTCAAAAAAAGTGACTTTACTTGGTGCTTTTGCCGTTCCAATCGAGGTGATTCCGCTGGCTTACCGATACGTTTTTAATCAAATAGAAAAACTAGGGGGTAAAGGAAATAAAAGAAGTAAAAATGGTCAGCCTTTCATCACCGACAATGGTAATTTTATTATCGATGCAAATTTCGGGCTCATCAATAATCCAGCTCAATTAAGCCATGAACTTAATCAAATTGATGGTTTGCTCGCTCACGGGCTTTTCATTGACCTTACTTCTACTGTGATCATGAGTAAAGGTGATGAAATCATCATTTTCGAATAATTTTACCGAGAAAATAACCTCCTTCAAAAAAATAAAAATATTTTAACCGACGGTTTTATTTCACTTACCGACGTTTTAAACTTATTCAAAGGAAAGCCATTTCCCAACTTCTGTTTCTGTGATACATTTGAATCATAAAACAAAACGGTTATGGAAACTTTCTTCAAAAACAATCAAGCAGATAAACAATTAGGGTTGGGCATTTTAATTGTCGCTATCGGATCAGTATTCTTATTAAGAAATTCAGGATTAGATATTCCTCATTGGATTTTGAGTTGGCATACCATTATGTTGGGCGCTGGCTTATGGCTCGGTTACCGCAAAAATTATCAAGGCAGTAGCTGGTTGGCATTAACTGTTATCGGCGCAATATTTACGTTAAAGCATATTGTTGTTTTCGATTTTGAAATCTCCAGAATTACAGCGGCTTTAGCCTTTATTGGAGTAGGTTTATACTTAATATTAAAACCAAAAAGGTTGAAAAGTGTTAATGATTATACTCAAAAGAAAACAGCTGATTTTTCTGATGTGAACAATTAAAATTCTTACCTCCATCATATATCAAAAAGGGACATTTTATAAAATTGTCCCTTTTTTCATGCCCTATAATTTCTAAAAAACTAGTGCAAAAAGAAACGGGGATCCCACCATTAAGGCAGTGTCCCCGTCATCTAAATTAACGCTCTCACATACATAAACGCTGAGAATTGAAATTATTGTATGGTGGTATCTTTTTTTTGAAAAAAAGTTAAGCTTGCAACACCGGAACTTCCTTATGATACTTATTTCTATACTCAATCGGGGTTAAACCTGTAATCTTCTTGAAAACATCTCTGAAAGATTTATTATCGGTATAGCCCACATCAAACATCACCTCAGTGATGTTTTTTCGGTTCGATTCAAAGCTCCGTTTGGCGGCTTCTATTTTAACCCGTTGAATATATTCGATTACTGTATTTTTCGTGGCACTTTTAAAACGGCGCTCAAAACTTCTTCTTCCCAAAGCCAGAAGATCGGCTAATTGGTCTACCGTAATTTTTTCCTGGTAATTGCCATCAATAAATTCCTGGGCTTTTTTTATCTTTTCATCTTCATGGCCTTTTTGGCCTTGAAACATCATAAAAGCCAGCTGACTCTCTCTATCAATATCTATCGCAAAATATTTAGCTGCTAAAATCGCGGTATCCCTGTCCGTATATTTCTCTACCAGGTACAAAAGTAAGTTCCAGTACGAATTGGCGCCTCCGCTGGAGTAGATTCCCTGCGATTCGGTAATAATACTTCCATCAACCAAATCTACATTCGGAAACATGGATCTAAACTGGCTGGAAAATAACCAATGGGTAGAACATTTTTTACCGTCTAACAAACCTGTAGATGCCAATAAAAATGCACCCATGCAAAGTGATGCCACCTCCGAACCCCGGGCGTGGTGTTTTACAATCCATGGAAAAAGGATTTCATTTGATTCAATTGCATTATTCACGTTTCCGCTTATGGCAGGTATAAAAATCAAGTCAGTTTGATCTATATCTTCTAAAAGCTTATCTGGGTGGACCGAAAATAGATTATTGTTTAATCTTACTTCTTTTGATGCGGCGACAAGCTCCACTTTAAAAAGAGGTTGTTTTCCAGATGCCTGTAAAAATTCATTCACTGCAGTAAATAAATATCTAGGATCCGCGATGGCCTCAATGACAGCAGTTTCCGGAACTAAAATCGATACGTGTTTCATTCAATTTTCTTGTATTTGGTTATCTACTTGGTTTTCATCGGTTTCGACTAAACAAATATAACAATGGGCTTTGTCGTAAACAAACCCAATATTTGTCGTTTCTTCTTCTTCTGATCTTACACCAAGCAGTTATTTTTGTTTAAGCTAAAAGTATGGTGCCTGAGTATGGAAGAGAACAATATCAACAGAGTCGCGATTTGCGCTGCATGGTTGGAGATTAAAAGGAGGAATTAAATTGGCTAACATCAACTCATATTTAACTTTTAACGGAAATTGTAGAGAGGCCATGCGCTTTTACCACGATTGCCTTGGTGGCGAATTAATACTCCAAAGCATCGGCGAATCGCCAATGGCAGGCAATATGCCTCGAATTATGGCAGATAAAATTTTGCATGCTATGCTTACCTCCAACGAGATCGTAATTATGGGAACCGATTTGGTGGTTGATGCTGGTTTGGTTAAGGGCAATGCGGTTTCACTGATGTTAAATTGCGATTCGGAAGAAGAAACAATAGCCATTTATGAAAAACTTTCAAAAGGAGGGACACCAGTAAATCCATTACAGAAAACTTTTTGGGGCGCCTTGTTTGGCGATTTGGTAGATCGATTTGGCAATACCTGGTTAATTAATTTCGATAAAAAGTATATTTAAAAACGTTTGATTCCCATTTTTGTGAAGCGCAAAACTTGTTCTAGTCATTTCCTTTCTTCCTGTGCTTTGCTTGTACGCTTCGCTTCGGTGGTTTCCCCACCTTGCTGCAGGGTACCGCTTCGCCCAGGGCTAAGTGGCCAAAATTGTACTGTTTTTTAACGTGGGGCGTTAAACGGCAATACTCTAGCCAGGTGCATTTGGTGCTGAACAGATCCTACAGCCCGATTTTTTTACAAATGAGTCACCTATAAATTTCAAAAAAAACAAAGCGTGTTTTAGGATTGTATTTGACGGCTAACTTTATGGTAGAGAGGTGAAATGTTAAAAAACGTTAAAAGCTATTCTCCCTTCATTAATCCCTTTTTAAAAGGCAAATATTCTTAACTTTGATACTTGTGAATTCCAAACCGACACAAGATTTATGATGAAGAGAAGTATTTTATTTGTTATTGCATTGCTATTTACCACCACAGCATTTTCTCAGAATGTAATACAATTGTTTAACAGTGCAAACGATTTTTTTAAGGTGCTACAGGAAGAAAAATTTGCTGATGCGCATGCTTTTTTTGATGATACCTTAAAAACGAAACTCAGTGAAGATAATTTAAAGAAACTCTGGTTTGATATTGGTACCAAATATGGTAAGGCAGAAAGTTTCGATGCCATTCAAAGTAAAGCACAAGGTCAGTTTTTCGCAGTAACTGTTGAAGGAAAATTTGCAAACGGCGCACAAAACTTTATCCTTGGGTTTAATAAAGCACAAAAAATTGTTGGTATTTTTCTTGCGCCAGCTAAAAGTAATGTGGCTTATGCTAAACCGGTTTATGCCGATACCAACTTATATAGCGAGAAACAGGTGTATGTAGGTGTTGCCGGCAAGCAGTTAGCGGCAATAGTAACCACGCCTAAGAATGTAAAAAACTTTCCGATGGTGGTTTTTGTGCATGGTTCGGGCCCCAGCGATATGGACGAAACTATAGGTGCCAATAAGCCTTTTAAAGATTTAGCAGGCGGTTTGGCCTCCAAAGGGATTGGTTCTGTTCGTTATGTAAAAAGAACTCTAGTATATCCTAATGAATTTTCGAAACCTTACACTGTAAAAGAAGAGGTTTTGGACGATGCAGCAGCAGCAATTGCAGCTGCTAAAGCCATTGTGGGTGCAAACCCTAAAAGCATTTATGTTTTTGGCCACAGTTTAGGTGGCATGTTGGCACCAAAACTTGCAGCAACCTCTCCAGATGTGGCTGGAATTATATTGGCCGCTGCCCCTGCCAGAAAGTTGAGTGATATTATTGCAGAACAAAACAAATATATGTTCGATTTGTCGAAGGATACGACTGCAGAAAACAAAAAATATCTGGATGATGCCATCGTACAAATCAATAAAAGCAGAATCACACAGTTGGGTACAACCATTAAACCAGATTCATCTATATTAGGTTTGCCTGCTAAATATTGGGTCGATTTAAACACCTACAATCAGGTGAATACCGCTAAAAGTTTAACTAAAAAGATCTACGTGCTGCAAGGTGGAAATGATTTCCAGGTAAGCAAAACTGATTTCGATTTATGGAATTCGGCGTTATCGAAGAAAAAGAATGTCACACTAAAATATTATCCGGATTTGAATCACTTGTTAAGTCCGCAAACAGAAAAAGGTAGTATGGGCCAATATCAAACACCAGTAAATGTATCCGAAGGTTTGGTAAATGACCTGGCCGTTTGGATAAAGGTGAAATAGATAAAAATACTCGTTACCAAGAGGTTGTCTCATAAATCAGTTTATCTTTGAATTTTGTCACGTTGAGCTTGTCGAAACGCCCAAAGGCGTATTTCGCAAGTCCTTCGACAGGCTACCATTGACGTTATCCCGTTTTGTGTCATTCTGAACGCAGTGAAGAATCTGCAAGCTATACAAACCTTCCGTTAAAATGCCACAAACAACGAACATGAAAATGCGGAGACTGTGCTAATCGGTTAGAGATCCTTCGTGCCTCAGGATGACAAACCGCCTCAAAACGTCATTTATATTGATTTTTAAGAAATAAATTAACCCTCAGGATGACATTCCTATTTATGATACAGCCTCTTTTATTTTTACTTAGAATTTCAGCACAATCTTATCTGCTATATTCAAAACCGCTTGAATCATCATTTGTAAATCGGTTAGAAAGAATGTTTTGAATGTTAGTTTGAGCATCTCCATGGCAGAAGTATAAGTGGCCGGATATCTCATTCCTCTTTTGATAAATCGATAAAATACAAACAATTCAAAATATATGCGGTTTAGAGTTTAGATCATTCATCTTACTCTACGTATTTATGGCAAAGCAAAAGGTAACATTAAAAGGAATTTGGGGCGTATTAAAAGCATCATTTACTGGCTTTGGCGATCATAAAGTAACCAAACTAAGTGGCTCTCTTGCGTATTATACCGTATTCTCTATGGCTCCGCTATTGGTTGTGATCATTTCGCTATGCGGCATCTTTTTAGGTAGAGAAATTGCAGAAGGTAAGGTTTACGAACAATTGGTTGGTTTTCTAGGTCGCGAATCAGCTACCTCACTACAAGAACTAATTAAAAATGCCTATTTGGATGACAAAGGTACTATTGCCCTAATCATTGGTATTGTGACCTTGCTTATTGGTTCTACCACTATCTTCGGCGATATACAAGATTCAATTAATACCATTTGGGGCTTAAAAGCCAAGCCAAAACATGGTTGGGTGAAAATGCTACAAAATAGGTTTTTATCTTTTTCAGTTATTATCAGTTTGGGCTTTGTACTATTGGTTTCCTTAGCGATATCATCAGTTTTAGATGGATTTAGCGACAGGCTCCAAGCCCGTTTTGCCGATGTTTCTTTTTACGTATTTTATGTGATTAACCTGGTGGTTACCTTGAGCGTAATTACTTTAATTTTTGCAGTTATATTTAAGGTTTTGCCAGATGCCATTATCAAATGGAGAGATGTGTTGGCCGGAGCGGTTGTAACGGCTGTGCTTTTTATGATTGGCAAGTTTGCCATATCGGTTTATATTGGTCAAAGCGATGTTGGGGGTACATATGGTGCAGCAGGCTCATTAATTATTGTGCTTTTATGGACTTATTATTCTTCCATCATTTTATATTTCGGAGCAGAATTTACTAAAGCTTATGCCATTGCCTACGGATCGGAAATTTACCCGGCACACTATGCTGTTACCACAAAAGAAGTGGAGGTGGAGTCAACCAGAAAATCGATTCAGGATAATCATCCCGAGATAGTAGAGCAGGTAAAAAAAGAAGAAGACAAATAGATTCTATCAATTCCTCATTTCACAATTGAGTAATATGGTTTAGGATTTTGTAAATGAGATTGCCACAGCCAAATGAAGAATTGGCTTCGCAATGATGAGCCTGTTCTATTCGCCCCAGGATGTTACCACTAATCTTCTCTGGCCGCCTCTATTTCGGTGTTCACAAAGATAAACACCTTGCCAGGTACCCAACGCCAATCTTCCATTACGGATAGGAATTGTAACCGAACTTCCCAAAAGTGCCGATTTTAAATGCGCTGGCATATCATCCGATCCTTCGTAATCATGTTCATAATCCGGATCGTTCTCTTTAACTGTTTTATTAAAAAACATTTCAAAATCCATCCGAACCGTTGGATCTGCATTTTCATTTATCGTTAGCGAAGCGGAAGTATGCTGAATAAATACCTGACAAATGCCCACCTTTAGTTCCAAAATTTCGGGAAGAGCATCCTCTATTTCGTCAGTAATGATATGGAAACCACGTCTTCTCTCTCGAAGCGCAAAGGCTTGCTGAAATATTTTCATGCCCAAAATTACTTAACTATCCAGCCAATTTGCGAATTTTCATCGCTGATTAATTGATAGCTGTTGAAATTACCCAAAACATTTACCGTGGCTCCAGTTTTTAAATTCAGCTTCACTGCTGCAAGGCTGTCTGGCTGATCGAACACTTTTTGCTGGCTCATATTTATTCTTATCTTTTTTAATGGTTTGGTAGTTTGAATAAGTGATTTACTGTCGATAAAACCAGTCGTCCCATTCGGCAGTTCCGCCTTATACAAATTTTCTGTTGCGGAGTTAATGTTAATAATTGTACCCGAATTTAGCGTTGCGATAGTGCCACTTTTTTGGGTGGAGCTATAGAAAGTACTTTTTGATGATGTTCTCAAAGTTTTGTTCAGGTTTGAAATGGCGGCAGAAATGTTAGCTGGGGTTTTGGTCACCGGATCGATAAACGGTAAGGGATTTATTGCACCACCGAAAGTGTAAATGCCAAAATGAAGGTGAGGAGCGGTAGTTTTTGCATTCCCTGTATTCCCCATTAAACCTAAGGTATCTCCTAGTTTTATTTCCTGGCCTTCCACTGCAATTTGCTTGTCCAAATGCGCATAATAGAGGGTGTAATCTTTTCCTTTTGGGCGCAACCATACCACTCTTCCACCTAAATTATTCTCATTTACCCGGGTGATGGTTCCATCGGCGCTCGCTAAAACCGGACTTCTCGCCGGTCCGAAAATATCAACACCTTCATGTTTACGGGCATTGTTATCTCGTCCATCGCCCCAAAAACTGCCAATACTTTTGCTTTTTGATGTGGTCGGAAAAGCCAGCGATGGGCCAGTAGTAATGGTTATCGTGTATTCCACACTTTGTAATAGTTCGGGCTGCAATCTGATCAAATAATTTCCGGTATCCTCAATTTCATGCTGGATGGGACTGTTAAGGGTATCAGCCGAAGCGATTCTTTTTGGGTTGTTGATATCGGCGAGGTACCACAGATCCAAATAAAGCGCTGATGCTGCAGGTTTTTTCTCCAAACTGATGGTGAGTTTTTGTCCTTTTGTGGCTGAAAACTGATAAGCGGCTGCTGGAATTTTTCCGGCGTCAAAATAACCCGTTTCCTTGTAAGGAATTTTGATAGTCAGTGCTTTCTGCATACTGGCCGATGAGGCATTAATCCAGGCTAATCCCATGGCGGTTTTATCCAGGCCTGCGGTTTCTAATTTGCGCTTATATTGTTCATGCGGACTAGCCGCTTTAAATAAATTTACAGTGCCTGATTTA
Source organism: Pedobacter sp. AC163 (assembly GCF_979258665.1). Classification (NCBI taxonomy): domain Bacteria; kingdom Pseudomonadati; phylum Bacteroidota; class Sphingobacteriia; order Sphingobacteriales; family Sphingobacteriaceae; genus Pedobacter; species Pedobacter sp. AC163. The sequence continues at coordinate 4,061,533 of NZ_OZ409872.1, forward strand.
CAAGAAACGAGCGAGATATAGACGAAGAAAATAAATATAAAACGTAGCTGCATACCGGATGATTTACTTAAGGAAACAAAATTTCGCACTACAAGTTTTCATCATCTTACTCCCGTTCAGCAGCTTAATTTTATCGATTGAAAATTATTTAACACAGGCTTAACAATGCCCGGCTGTTGTTATTGTAGAGTTAATATGTTCCATACATAGTGTTAAAAGTACACGCCTAGTTTTGCGTCCGTAAAAGGCGCTCCGAATAGCTTTTGCCAAAATAATTAGCCTATGTAAATTAAAGCTTACAACCCTTCAAAACATCAACAAATATTAAATTCTAAAAACAAACTAATACAAAAAAGATGATATCATTTTTTTCAGCAGCGGGTATTAAACATACCTGTAGGAAAATGCTTGTGCCCATTGGTTTATTGGCTCTTTGCAATTCCACAGCCTTTGCCGTTATTTCTGGCGAAAATTCTTCAATCGTTAAATTAAACATTCGCCTGGCTGCTATTAGCGGAACAGTTACTGACGAAAAAGGCCAGCCACTTCCAGGCGTTAGCATTTATGACAAACAAACTAAAAGAACAACTTCAACCGATGGCGATGGAAGATTTACGATAGATGTGGCGAATGGTGCGACCTTGGTTTTCTCATTTATAGGGTACGAAACGCAGGAAATTTTAGTGTCAGGAGGTAAAACGATTAATGTTAAACTAAAAGAAAGTAACCATACTTTAAATGAGGTAGTGGCAATCGGTTATCAAAAGATTAGAAAATCGGATGTAACAGGAGCCATTAGCAGTGTAAAGGCAAGCGAAATGAATCTAAGTGCGCCAACTGTTGGTCAAGCTTTAGTAGGTAAGGTTGCTGGTGTGCAGGTATCGCAAACCAGTGGTGCACCATACGCTGGAACTAAAATTCGGGTTAGGGGTGTAGGCTCAATCAATGCAAGTTCAAATCCGTTATATGTAATAGACGGTTATCCTTCTGGAAATAATGTATTCATCAATCCTGAAGATATTGAAACCATTGATATTTTGAAAGATGCGGCTTCTGCTGCTATTTACGGTTCTCGGGCTTCTGGTGGTGTGGTGATGATTACTACCAAAAGAGGTAAGGATGGTAAAGGCCGTTTCCAATATGATGTGCAAGCTGGGGTAACTCAATTGCATAAAAAGGTGAAGCTATTGGATGCATCACAGTTTATTCAACTGATGATTGATGGCCGAAACAATGCTTATAAAGATTTAGTAGTAAATGCTGGCAAACCTTGGAATGATTCGATGTTTTCTGACAATAATACCGCCAGAACTTCGAATGTCGGTAATGGATCATCGGTAAGTATACCCGAAGATATTTATGATTTTGCTAGTCAAACGGCAAAGGCACCTGCATTTAATACCGACTGGCAGGATGAATTGTATCGAAACGCATTTTTCCAGCGCCATAACCTGGCCTTTTCTGGCGGAAACAAAGACATTAAATACTTTGTAAGTGGTGGATACCAGGATCAAGATGGTATTGTAACCAATACCGCTATGCGGGCTTTAAATTTCCGCTCGAATATTGAAGGGCAGGTCAGTAAGAAATTAAAAGTAGGCGCCAATATCTCGCTTACGCAAACCAATAATAAAGAGGTTGGAGAAGGTCGCTTCAGTCCGATGATGTCGGCATTGCTTTACTTGCCATACCTGCCTGCAAGAGATGCAAACGGTAACCCGATAAAATACGGCATGTCTGCTTTGGCCAATCAATTTGGTTATCAAGGTTTAGAAAATCCGGTAGCAACGGTTAATGAAACGAAAGTAAATCGTCTTGGAAACAGAAACACTTATAATGCTTATGCTAACTTCGAAATTTTAACTGGTTTAAACTTCAAAGCCAATTTAGGTACGAACAACTACAGTGAAAAGTATGATTATTATCGCCCCACCAGCTTAAGTAACGGCGGCGGAAATGCACCCGGTTCTCCATCATCAATTGCGGCTGCAAATGCAGTAGCACAAAACTTAACGCAGGTAGATAAGCTGGCCGAATTTACATTGGATTACAACAAAACTTTTGGCAAACATAATCTGGATATTTTGGGTGGATATTCTGCTCAACATACCACAAGTGATTTAGTAAGGGTAACCGCAACGGGTTTTACAAGCGATAAAATCGGTGAAATATCTGATAAAGGTGCCGCGAATACAGATTTTGTGCTGAATTCGGCAAATAAATACGCCACCACCTTATTGTCGTATTTTGGTCGTGCCAGCTACAATTTCGATAGCAAATACTATTTGAGTGGTACTTTCCGTATGGACGGTTCATCAAGGTTTGGTCCGAACAATAAATGGGGTGCTTTTGCATCAGCAGCGGCAGGCTGGAATCTATCTCAGGAAAGCTGGTATAACGACTTCCTAGGTAACGGTTCTACCGTTAAATTAAGAGCAAGTTGGGGTTTAAGCGGTAACAACAATATTGGAGATAACAACCATACGCAAACCATGAGCAGCCCAGGTGGTGTTGTATTTGGAAATGCGATTGCAACTGCAGTTTGGGCTGGCGGTATTAAAGATCAGAACTTAGGTTGGGAGTCTACATCACAATACAATTTCGGTACGGATTTAAGTTTCTTCAATGGTCGCCTTTCATTTATTGCCAACTACTATTACAGTTTATCTTACAATTTATTATTCAACCAGCCTATTTCTGCAATTTCTGGCTCATCAAGCATCTTAACTAATTTAAGAGATAGTAAAGTCAGAAATAAAGGTTTCGATTTCCAATTGGACGGTCGTGTTGTCAGCACTGATAATTTCAACTTAGGTTTAAGCGGAAACATCTCTTTTAACAGCAACAAAGTACTTAATTTGGGTGGAAACAGTACCATTTTTAGTGTGGGTGCAGAGCGACAGTACATTACGCATATTACACAAGAAGGTCAATCGATTGGTATGTTTTATGGTTACCAGGTTGCCGGTAGGGTAACACCAGAATTATTAGGTAAAGTTGCACCATCTTCTGCACAATCTAATCCTTACAAGGTAGGCGATTTATATTTTGAAGACACCAATGGCGATGGCGTGGTTAACGATGCTGATAAGAAAGTAATTGGTAACCCTTACCCGGATTTTACCTACGGTTTCGCAGTAAATGCAAATTATAAATCATTTGATATCAGGGCTTCTTTCAATGGATCGCAAGGTAACGATGTGTTGGATGGTCAGGATTATTACCTGTATAACTTTGAAGGATCAGGCAATCAGTACGCAGAAGTTGCAGATCGTTACCGCAATGCAGCAAATCCCGGGAGCGGTTTAAATTACCGTGCTTCCCGTGCAGGTACGCAAAGTAACAGTACGCGTTTGTCCTCATTTTATGTACAGGATGGATCGTATTTAAGGTGTACAAACATCACATTAGGTTATAATTTCCCGAAAATGGTTGCCAAAACCCTTCATGTAGAAAATATAAGAGTTTTTGGAAGTGTTGATAATGCATTTACCATTACCGATTACAAAGGTTACAATCCTGAAGTAGATTATAATGCTGGTGCAAACTTAACCCCTGGCGTAGATTACGGTAATTATCCATTGGCCAGAGCCTATAACCTAGGTATTAAATTAACTTTTTAATCTAGTCCTGAAATCATTAAAATAGATCAAAATGAAAAAAAGTATATTCTTAATTTTTGTAGGCTTGATTTCTTTATCAGCCTGTAAAAAAGATTTCCTTGAACAAACCGATCCCAATGCGGTAACGGTTGAACAGTTCTTCACTTCGCCAAATGATGTTTTGCTTGCAGTAAATGGCGTTTATCAATCATTAAGAAGCAGCAACAACATTGGAGAAAGCAGCAATTTATATACCGAGCAACGTTCAGATAATACCGGTATAAACGATAATCAATCGAATGCAGGAGAGCCTTTCCAATTTGGAGATTTTAGTATTCTACCCAGTAACACTTATTTAAAAAACCATTGGGTAAGTCTCTATTCCACAATTACCAGATGTAATGTAATTACTTCGAATATTGATAAAGTGCCATTTACTGATGCCAATTTGAAAGCCCAATACTTGGCGGAGACGAAATTTGTTAGGGCATTAATCTACTTTCATTTGGTAAGAAAATGGGGCGATGTGCCATTGGTAACCAAACAACTAACGAGTAACAATGAAGTGGTTGAAAATACTTTCAGACAACCACAAGCAACGGTTTATGCACAAATTGTAACTGATTTGAAAGATGCATTAAATAGTAATCTTCCAAATTTGGCTACGGGTGCTCTAGCAGGCAGAGCTTCTAAAGCTGCTATAAATGGATTGCTAGGTCAGGTTTATTTAACGATGGCCACTACGTTAGAAAATGGCAAAGCAGAGAATTTAACCAATGCAAATACATACTTATTAGCAGCGTACAACCTGAAGACTTTCAACACGCTTGCAGGTATTTCTTATGCAGATGTGTTTGATGTAACGAAGAAAACAAATAATCCAGAGGTGATATTCGAAATAGTAAACCTTCAGGGAAACATCACTTACGCTTCAAGCATCGCCGCAAATAACCAAGCTTTCGGCGAAACCATTAATTCGAGAAGAGCACCAACGGGAGTTGGAGGCAACGTAACGCCTGATTTAGTTTTAGATTATGAAACCGGCGATCCACGTAAAGATTTTTCTATTAAATATGCTGCTGATACCAGGGTGCTGGATTGGTTTATTACCAAATACCGCGACGCAAGTGAAGCGGCAACGGTTAACGGCTACGGCGGAAATAATTTCCCTTTAATGCGTTTTGCAGATGTTATTTTAATGTTGGCTGAAGTGAATATGTTGCAAGGCAATGATGCGGTTGCGATACAATATTTGGATATGGTTAGGGCAAGAGCTGGTGTGCCTTTGTACGCTGCGGCCCGTAACAACACGGCTTATAGCTCCAAATATCCAACACTAAAACTGGCAATTTTACATGAGCGTAGGGTAGAGTTGGCTTTTGAAAACCAAAGGTGGTTTGATTTGCTGCGTAACTTTACCACTGCTGAACTGGTTACTTATTTCAGAGCAAAATCTCAAGCTAACTTTGGCAATGCCAAGTTGAGTAATTTCACCACAAAAGATAGATATTTCCCTATTCCTTTTGATGAGTTCAAGTTAGATCCTGCAAAAATGTACCAAAACCCAGGATATTAATTATTTTTATTAGCAAACATTAGCGCCTGTATCATCATTTAAGGTTTTCATCCTGAGCTTTTCGAAGGATTAAAATGGTGATACAGGCGCTTTTTATCAAAATTAAATGATGAAAATCAGATTTTATTTTCTTGTGTTTTTCGCGGGTGCGATAAATCTAACTTCTGCTATTGCGCAAAATCCTGCCCAAAAACTGGAGCAGGTTTTTAATCGTACCCATAAAGAAATTCTGGTGGTAGCGCATCGTGGCGACTGGAGAAATGCGCCTGAAAACTCGCTGCATGCTTTGTTAAATAGCATTGATAAAGGTTTCGATATGATGGAGCTTGATGTAAAAATGACCAAAGATAGCCAGATGGTGGTGATGCATGATAATACAATCGATCGTACCACCAATGGAAAAGGTAAAGTGAGTGATTTTACATTAGAAGAAATTAGAAAATTTAAGCTGAGAAATGGATTAGGCAGAGTAACCGCAAACCCAATTCCTACCTTTAAAGAGTTGATGATGGTAGCGAAAGATAAAATTCTGATTAATGTGGATAAGGGCAACGATCACTTGCCAGAGGTATTTAAGGTTTTGCAGGAAACCGGAACCCTAAAGCAAGCAGTTGTAAATGTTGGCGACAATATTCCTTATGAAAAACTGATTTCAACAGAGAAAATCCCTGCTGAAGCTTACATTATGGTGGTGGTTAATATGACCAATCCTGACGCTTTAAAAATTATAGAAGGTTATGCAGGTTCAAGGAAAAGTGTTATCCAACCGATTTTTAATACAGATACCTTATCTAATCTCAAACAACTTCCGCAGATTGCTAAAAATCAAATCGTTTGGCTTAATAGCTTGTGGCCATCACTCAATGGCGGTCACGATGATGATCGGGCAGTGGAGCAAAATCAAAAACCCGATAGCTGGGGTTGGTTACTAGATTTTAACCCTGTGTTTATTCAAAGCGATCGCCCGGCAGATTTAATCAAATATCTAAAGGAACGAAAACTGCATCAATAGGAATTTATAGATGCGTTAAAATGCAATCATGATGCCCTACGATTGGGATAGGCATGCAATGGGCAAGCGATGGAGGATGATGAGGTTAACACTTAATAACCTAAAGTTTTCCATTTCTAGTGTTTAGGTTAGCTATTTGGGTAAGCAAAGGGTTAAAAAGGGGTTAACGATAGGTATAGAAAGGGTTAGCAACGGGTTAACAACGTGTAATGTTGTCTCGAACGAAGAGTAGCCGTTCTACGGTTATTTCTTTTTAAACTGATCCAATACCGCTGCGGTTACCAAGCCACCGATTAAATACCATGCTACAGTGAGCAACTTGGTTTTATCTGTTTTGGTTACAGGTTCATCATCTAAACCCATTTCTTTCGGGAGTTTAATGGCGCCCAGGCCAGCAGTTAAACCAGCAAGCGCTCCTTTTAAATAAACATTTTTACTTCCAGCCATACCAATTGCACTATAATAGATGGTATTGCTAACAATGTCGCCGGCTAAAGTAGCGGCATACAGATCTTTGCCTGTTGGTGCTTCGAGGTTGAGGCTGTTCATGGAGCGGGTTAATGCTTCTTCTCCAACCAAATCCACTCTTGGTGCATCGGCATCAAGCCTGCGAACCGTTTCGTGTAATATATTTAAGGCGGCTGCGCCAGCGAAGCCAGCCAAAATTGCTTTTAGAATTTTCATCTTTTATAAATTTAATGAGTGATGAAACGCTGCTATTACAAGCAGGTATCAGATTTATTCATCCCACTATATGGGTCGAAAAATCATGATGGTTTCATATTTATAAAAGCAGAGAATCGGCAGAATTGTTTTGAAAGGATTGATAGATTGATATACAGCTAGATTTATGTCATTCACCTGCAAATTACTATACAAATAATAGCCAAAACCCACCAGATATCATCCCAACCCCTACGAATTCTAATCGCTTTTTTTTCACTTCTTAAAGATTGATAAATTCGTAGAGATGCATGCTCCAAAATCTATCTTGCATCGTCTTATTTAATCCTGTATCATGAAAATCAACAAATACCTGCTCGTTTTAAGTGTTGTATTCTTTAGTTCCTGTATGGCGCAATCGAAAAAAGATTTGCTGGCAAAAATAGATGATGATATTAATAATTTGAAAGGCATTATCAAGCTAAGCGATACCAGGATTATGATTACCGCTGGTACTACTGAGAAATTCTCAGCAGAGAAAGCCAGTAATTTCCAGTCAACACGGACAGAAGCCGTTAGTGATAGCGCACTCTATCGTTTTTTCAAAAATTTAGAAGTGAGTACTAGCTTGCAGTATCCCTACAATATGATTTCATTAGATAAAGATGAATATGATTTGCTGACTTTAATGGGTGAGGAGAGTAGCTATTTCATGCATAATGCAGATATGGAACCCGTTTTTACCCCTCAAAAATTTGTTTTTATGGATGGAACTGAAACGAATAAGGGTTATTTGACGCTCGACAGTATCGGTAAAAAACATACTAAAATAGAGAAAGATAAGGGCGAAGAATATGAGTTTATTGATGAAGGAGGAATGAATGCCCTGGAGAAATACATTTACAAGGCCAGTAGCTTCAACGATAATATTGCGTTGATGTCATCAAAACCGATCCGGAGTATTCAATACAAAATAAGCCTTCCAGTGGCCAGCAAAACACTCTACAAAGTTTCACTGAACAGTCCTGAAGTGAAAACGCCTTATGGAATCATCCGGTTAGATACCATTGTTGGCAATCAGGTACATTGTAGTTTACCTGATGTAGAGAACGATCGGGATATCAAAATACAAGCCTATTATAAAGATGGAAGGGTTTTAGCGGAAAAAGGAAGCAGCAGCAATACCGAAATTACGCCGGCAAAAAGAAAGCTTTACGAAAATTATATTAAGATACTAGAGAAAGCAAAAGATGGGGTTAAAGCCGACGAGATTAAAACTGAAAAGGACCTCGATAAATGGCTTAAAGCACAGGCACCGGCAGCTTTATCAGATGCTGAAAAAGGAAGTAGAAAAACGGCAATCTATACCTTTGCAGGTCCGGTAAGTAGCGTTGGCTTCTCCGTGAGCGATAGTGTGCCTCAAATGAAAAATTTCGATGTTGACTATACCTTTAAATATGACGAAGCGCCAGGGGAATATTTTCTTGCAATGGATTTTGCTAAACAAAAGGCTGGTTTTTTAAATAAAGAAGGCAAGTGGGTAATTCAGCCACAGTTTAACGAGCATTTCCGTAAGTTAAACCGCTATTATTACTGGGATCAATATGGAGATGTTGACAACACTTACTGGATAAATTATAAAACACAAACGGTTGAAAAGGTCGCTTATAAAATAGATGATACGGAGATTTTTGATGGTAGGTATGTGAAGATAGAACCCAGAACAAATGGGCTAAACGGAGTAGCTGACATTAATACCGGAAAAATTGTTCTTCCGATGGAGTACGATAATTTAAAATTTACAAGCTCGAAATTTTGGTGGGGAAAGACAGAGGATGGAAAGGAGGGTGTGTTGGACAGGAATTTCAAAATAGTACTGCCTTTTAGGTATGACGATGTTGAGATAGATGGAACTTCTTTCCTGGCCAAGAGCAATAACAAAATCAATGTTTTTGATCTAAACGGAACGAATTTAACGCAGAACAAGTACGACGATATTTACGGTGGTTATAACAGCGGTTTACTACTTGTGCGAAAAGCCAAAAAAGAGCCAAACGGCAATACCGATAGTAAATATTATTTTGTAGATAAACAGAACAATATCCGCATTAATTTAGAGGCCAAAGGCTGGGAGGATGCAAAACCCTTTAGCGAAGGCCTTGCTTTGGTCGAAAATAGCAATAATGAAAAAGGATATATCAACCCAGCCGGGCAGCTGGCTATTCCTTTTAAATTTCAATATGCACATAGCTTCTTCACCACTTCAAAACTCGCTCTGGTACAAATGAAAGATAATTCATATGCGCTTATTAATAAAAAGGGTAGTGTAGTAAAACGCTTTGATAGCGAATTATACGATTTAGACAGGGAAAGCGCTGACAAAAAAACGCGAATCAAATTTAAAGATAGAACCAGCTACAATGAGTATGGTGAACAGGTAGAATATACTTCCTTTTAAAAGCGTTTAAAAATCAGAATTCATGCTCAACAAATGTTCTACAATATTAATCTGTTTAATCGTTTTTGCTTTTTGTAAAAGCAATGCTCAGCCTTACATCCTGCAATCTGTGGGTTTAGCAAAGCCATTTCAATTAAATCTATACTTCGGCGATCAAGGTAAAGGAGCTTTTGTTAAATATGTGGGCCAAACAGGAAATATCGCCCTGCGAATCAAAAGCTATAAAAGAGACACCAGCGGCAGGAGTGATGGGCAGCCAGATGATGAAACCTTTATCTGGGATGAAATGATTGATGGTAAAGTGAATGGAACTTACACGCTGATGCATAATATAAACGCTGTAGAAAAGGCTTCGTATTGGAGAAAGAAAGATGCCAAGAAGTTTAATCTCGTTCAGTTGGAAGGGAAGGGGACACTGGAGAACGACCGATATCTTTTGCATGGTGCGCTAATCAGTTTTAATCATTTTGATCATCATAAATTAAGCATCCAATATGCTGATGGTAAGTTGTTCAATACACTCCTTCCGGCGTTGGATTCGCCTAATCCAGTCCGTAGAAGCTACATTGCCGATTATAACTTTGATGGATATGACGATATCGCTTTCTCGATCCCTGATGCGGGAATGGGCGTATACCAGGAGTTTAGCATTTTTCTATACAACCAAAATTCTAAGCGTTTCGAAAAATTATTGGAACCCGACAACTCCAACGCCAAATGCAATTGCCTTTGCGATGTGACTTTAGATCCAAAAAAGAAATTGTTGTTTACGGCTTGTCGCGGAGGAGCTAGGTGGTGGCAGGATGTATATCGTTTCGCACCGAATAATAAGCTTGTGTGGGTTCGCTCAAAAGATCTAAGTAAATAAACCTAAAGATAGAAGCTATGCTCAATAAATATTTAAGAAGAATGCTGTTTATGATGACTGCTTTATTAGTAGTAGGAACAGCTGCTGCTCAAAAGAAAACAGTAAAGAAAAAAGCTGTAAAAACGGTTAGGAAATATTTTGGACCGCCGCCACCCATTGTTAAAGACGTTGTTGAAGTACCTCCACCTCCGCCTTCACTTTCTGACAGTAAACAACCAGGATATGCTGCACCTCCGATGATTATGGTTTCTCCGCAAGAAGCTAAATTTGAAAAAGAAAAGATTTGTACCGACTGTGATACCTTGGTGTTGGAAGCAGGAAAACCTCAGATTGTTATTTATGATGTGAAATGGATGGCAGATCGCGAAAGCAGAACTTATCGCAGTCAGCCAAAGGCCGCCGATTTAAGTACGGATTATTATAGCATGCGTGGTTTGGTTAAAAGGGAATGGGATGAATTGCATCAAAATTTTCCCGAAAGCGAAGTCAATTACCACCATGTTTACCGAAATACTTTTATCAAAGTAGCCAACAATAGTAAGCAAGATTTGAATCTTCTTGACAGGCAGTTGCGCCATGAAGGTTTTATTTATTGGAGCGGAAAGCCTGAAGCCGAAATTTTGAAGGGCAACCAAATGGTTAAGTTAACAGAGCAAATTGGGAAAGCTGCGAACGTAAATAAAACATCATCTTATTATGCCAGCTTTAAAAAAGACAGCTTAACGGTTGAAAAACTGATGCAAACTACCGGTGCGGCCAAAGATGTTGAGCCCAATATCAATGCCTTTTTGCAACAGGAAATATTAGGAGAGTACATTATACCTTTTCAGTTTATCAATCTAAAAAATGTGAGCAGCATTTCCTTGTTGCCTAACGGAAAGGAAAAACTTACTTTTAAGTTTAACGAGATGGGACAGTTGACAGAATATATTGATGAAGGTGATGAGCATCTAATCATAAAATACAGTAGTAATTTGCCTCAAACTATTTCCCGAGATGGAAAGATTAAAACCCGCTTATTTTATCAGGAGGATGTGATCATTACGAAGGATGATTACAGGTTGGAGACTTTCAAGATGGTTGGCAGGTTGTTTCTTGAATCTGATAGATACTCGATCGAAAAGGCAGATTACGAAGAAATGAAAATTAATAGTGGTCAAACCTATAAAATTAAAGCGAGAAACGGCCAGACTTGTTTGGATTATAGCGATGCAGAGCGAAATTCTAGTGTTTGTTACAGCAACAACCAATTTACTTTACCACTAGCCGTGACCGAAAGCTATGGTGGAGATTCTCAAACGAAGACCTTTACCATGAACAACGAAGGAGTATTGGTGGTTGAAAATATAAACAAATATAAATCATCTAAAATGGTTTATCAACTCGAAAACGGGATCATTAAAGCTTTCCAAAGTGTTCAAAAACGAGGCGATGATAGTTATTCCACACCAAATGAAATTAAGGTTGTTTATACGTTTTTTAAATAATTTTCAGTTTTAATAAATGAAAAAGATGTGGCTGGGGATTGGTATTACACTGCCAATTGGTTTGGCGGTATCGCTATATTATTATAACAACAGGCTAATTATCGACCGCAACGACACTCTTCTAGAAGGACAATATGCTTCATTTCAAGAGATCAACGAACATTATCGCTCTGCTGTTTTTGACGTAAAACTGATGGCCCGGGTAGTGGTATCGAGCGCCGCTTCACCCAACCCTATTCGGATTTTCGAATCGGTAAATGATCAGCTAATTGTTGATTGTGACGCCAAGGTTGATGAAGATACCAAACATGATAATCGATATTATAAAATAGATAAGGCCGGCAAAGTTTTAGATTCTATTTATGTTGCTTATAGTAGACATTGGGGCAACTTTATAGGGGAATTTATTGTGTACACCAGCGATAAAGGTGGCTATTATAATTCCTGGCCATTAGATGGCGATACTACCAGACATGAAGTGATTGAATGGAATAAAGATAATAGCTGGACGAACGAAAGAATATCAGCTAAAATGAAAGCGATAAAGGCAACTGGAAAGTATCATTTTTCTAATTCACTCGTAAATCAGGATGTATGGTATCTTCAGACGTATTTTTATGAGGATAAACAGTGGCAGTTGTTGTGGCAACAACTGCCGGGATATTTTAATGTGCCAGATGAAGAGAGCCCATTTAGGTATCGAAAAGAGGTTTTCAGGAGTGGAGAGGTCGATTTCCAGATCCCTAAAGATGTAAAGCTTTTATACTTTTACCAAGAGGAGAAGATGAAATATTATCATGTTATTGGTGGTGGCGATGGCGGTTTTAGCGTATATAATTGGCGAGGGAAAGGTTTTTTTGAAACTGAAATTGCCGGGAAAAAATTTGAATTTATGGTTCCAAAGCTGGTTGTAGAAAAAGAACGGCACAATGGCTTTAAACCAAGTTTGTTTACTGTTGAGGAAGCTGGTTCTGCCACTGATCTTTTTAATCCGGCATTTTATCATTCGCCAAATGGATTTTCCTTTTACTCGCCAAGTGCCAAATTATTGTATCTGGTTAAAGTAAGGCAATAGCATGAGAAATATGCCTGAAAAAATTTATTATTTATCTAGTGTTAGGGCTACTTTAATTGGGCTAATTTTAATGCTAATGGGTTTTGGTGTGTCGTTTATTGGTTTCGATGTTAACCAATCTTTCTGGCTAAATTTTCAAAGTATGGTAGTCGATTTTAGAGGTGTGGCGAACTTCTTTACAATCAATAACTGCGTTGATAAACGATCATATCGTAGGTGGTGTTTAACAGTCTCTTTTGTGTAACCGATTTCCTGAACGTATTGCTTTTCGTAATCTCATTAACCAATTCAGGCATCAACTGGTGATTGTTAAATGGCTGGATATGGAATAGCACGTCGTTCGATTTCCCGTAAAGCGAAAGTGTATTTAAACTTTGTGCATTAAGTGCAACTGCATAAATTTCATTGTAATGAATAAGTAAATCTGGCTGATTTTTCTTTACGATGGTCAGCATAGTCGTACTGGTGTGAATGCTTACTTTTGGATAAATCAACCTGATCAGAAAGAAAATGGGTAGAATGAGCACTATACCTACCAAAAATCCCAACACCTTACTGCTGCCAAAATTATTTACAGCATCTGCAAGGGCTCCAAAACCTCCGAAAACCACAGATGAAATTATAACTATTAGGGCAATGTATGCCAATGCAAAGCCAACGCCCTTGCCTTGATTTACTTCCAGGTAATTATAGGTTTTCATATTTTTTCTGATTTAAATTTAAATGTAGTACTAATCATCGCTACAAAAGCCAAAGGTTTATATTTGATATCCCTACATTATTATTTAATCGTTCTTTACGATTATTTGAAAATTTTTACTCAAAAAGTAAATGAATACTTGATTAGAAAAGTTCTTGGTCGCAATGGCATTTGGTAAGTTGATAATTGGTTTGCAGAAGAAGTGATTTGTTGGTAGGCTCGCTGATTAATCAAGTTGACGCATTGAAATTCGAAGAAGCTTTTCCAGTTGGTGGGGGCATATTTTAAGTTGAAATCTAAAAACTGATTGCGGATGGGTTCTTGCGAAAACTGGCGGTAAGAAACGAAATTATAAGTTAGGGCATAAGAAAGCGCTGAACTCAAATTGTGTAGCCATTCGCCCTTTATTTTTTCGTTTGCCGATTCATTTTCAATTGGTCCGCTTAAACTTTCCTGTTTATTTAATGATCTGCTTAAGTCTCCGGCCAACGATAGTGTAACTTTCGAAAACAGCTTTTTTCTTAGACTTAATCCCGTGTTCAATTGATAGCTTTTAAAGGGCGTAATCTCACCGTTATAAAAATTGTTTCCTGTTTGCATACTTAGGCTTCCATTTGCAGCAATATTTATTTCGAGTGGAAAGATGTATTTAGAAATGTTGCCATTTAAGGAATACTGATCGATAGTATTCCTGAAATCGATAGCCACTGATTTTGTCAGTCCGCTATCCAAAGTATAAGAATTGATAAAGTTTTGATTTGTTCTGTCGAAGCCGAACATAAGGTTGTAAAAAAGCATTTTTAGTGGCTTTCGGTAAGAATATCTGAAGTTAATGTTAGTCAGATCTGTTTTCGGTAAAGGTGTGTCGTTAAAATTAAATTGCCGGTAGTTCACTAAGATGGTGCCATTGTAAACATCGTTAACTTGTCCAAATTGCGTTTGTTGGGCAAATCTTGCATTCAGCTCACTATACTTTCCCAGGTTTTTTCTAAACTCAATAATTGGGTTCAACACAAAATACGTGTTCTTTTTAGCAGTGCTTTTCTCTGCCTCGGAATAATCGATGTTGTTAAGAGTTGGACTTGCCTCCAAATTAATTGATCCTTTTTTCAAAAGATAAAGTACCGAAATTCGTCCATATAAGCCTAAATTATCAAACCCAATATCGTTTTTAAATTGGTTCCCAACCGATGTGATATTATTGGTGCTATCGGTTTTATATAGTTGGCTGTTTAATCGATTATGTTCGTAAGAAGCACCGGCTGCTGCCGATAAAACAAAGCGATTAAACTTGGTTTTAAAAGTGGCAGATTGATTGATGAATATGTTTTTAGTGCTGGCTTGCTGGTTTAACGCTAAGTAGTCAGCACGACCATTTACAATCTCTTGCTGAATGCCTGGCGCAATTTTCAGGTTTTCATCTATTTTATAATATTGTACCAAACCATTGTATTGCAAAATGTTATTCACGCCTAAAGCCTTTACCAAATTGGTTTCATTACTAATGGATAACTGATTTGTAGGTTGGCTCTGCCCGAAATCTTGCTCATTTTGTATGGTACTGCCATTCCTTTTCCATTTTGGAATTTCGAATTTTGTAATTGATTTCAAATAAATGGATTTGCTGTTTTTTTCAAGTTGCGCTTCGGCGTGCCATTGATTTAATTTGTAAACGTTGTCTTGAAATTCATTAAACCGAATGGTATCGGTATTGCCTAGAAAATAATTTACGGTGTTATTGTATTGAAATTTTCGTTTCAATTGGAGTGTAGATAAATTTAAGCGCAAGCCCCAATCGGCTTTCATTTTTATCAAAGCATTTAGGCTGCCAGCATAGTCATTATTCAATAAATAATACTTTTCTTTCAGGTTAGGCAGGGTTTCACTTTCCATTGATAGGAAGGTTTTAGGTAGTTTTAATGAAACTTCATTATTAAAAGACTGCCCTAAAACCGCTTGTTCGGCTTCGAGATTTTCGCCAATGTTGTTGGTTTTAAAGGTATTAATGGCTTTAATTTTTTTATTGAAGATTAGGTTATTTAGCTCGGCCACGTAAGCCTTATTGCCTGCACCCAGATAAGCCGAATTCACCATCATCGTTTTGGCACTATCGGTAAGTTTAATGTTTAGCGAAACATTATTGCTGCTTACAAAACCATTCAGTGCCTTTACGGGTTGATCCCGTTCTATCACCTGCACCTGCTCTACAGCACCAACAGGAACATTATTGGTGGCCATTTTGTATCGGCCATCTAATAAATTATCACCATCTATATAAACATTGGTAATGCGCTTTCCGTTGTAACTTATGGCGCCATTTTCATCGATTTTAATTCCTGGTAAGCGGTTGATCACATCACCAATTACCCGATCGTTAGATTCCTGAAAACCTTTAACGTTGTATTTCAAGGTATCACTCGATAGGCTGATTTTAGCGTTTGATTTGATGGTAACCTCTGCAAGTTTATAACTTTTTTGCTTAAGCACCACGTTTACCAGCTCGTTGTTCTTTTGTTCAATGGCCTGGTAAAACTGCTGGAAACCCATTGCGGTTACTTTTATAGAGTAGCTTTCATTACCGCTTTGGAAATCACATTTAAACAAACCCTTATCATTTGTTGTACCAAAGGTAACGCCTGCCCCAGCTTGGTTTACGATAGCTATTGATGCCGAAGCAACGGGATTGCCGATACTATCTTTTACCGAACCACTTATAGATACTGTATTTTGTGCGGATAAAAATACCGCACAAAATAATAGTGGTAAAAATAAAAGGAAGCCTTTCGTTAACAAATCTTTGAGCTTAATCGGTTAATTCCAAGGGATAATTAATGGTAAACTTTTTTCTTGGGGCAGCATTACCATTTCCTCCGCTTGAAGTGATCTTATCAACGGTAATTCCGCTATCATTGCCGAACATATTAAAACCATCAGCCTGTGCTTTCTTCATTTGCTCATACTCTTTCATATTTGTTGAAATTGCATCTGCTGGAATATTGATTGGTTTAACGTTTTGCAGATTCTCTTGAGTGACCAATTTTGTACAGGTAAATTTGATGAAATGACGGTCATCATAAGCTTCTAAAATTAATCCGGGTAAACCTTGTAGTTTCCATGGGCCAAAGCTCGCCGGAATATCTGTTGTAAACCAGGCCGTATATTTTCTGCCCTTGCAAATGCCGGTAGCCTTTTGGCAAGTGTAACCCAGTAAATCTTTAGTTTCCTTATCAATCTTCCAATCAATTTTATCAGGAATTTCGGTAATTAAATAACGTTGTTGGGGAGTATTTTTTACAATTGAAATCTTACCATTGTTGGCGTAGATATCATCTTCGGTGACGGGTAAATAGGTGCCCATATCAACTACGTCGCTATTTTTGGCTTCTGCTGCGGCTAAAATAGCCTGAACGGTAGAATCTTGCTTAACTCGGGTTTGACTACTGTAAACACTTTTTTGGGAATTAAAAGCCAGGATAAAATCTTCACTATATAATCTACCCGTTTGGGTACTATCTTTAATGTGGTAAAAATGATAGTAAGCCATTGCGGTAGGTTGATCTTCTTGCCCGCTGCTTTTATATTTAAAGGAATATAAAGCGCCTAATAGTAATGCCGGTAATATAAACTTGAAGTATTTTTTCATTTTATTTTTAATTAAAGAAACCATCCTCTTACTTTATTTAATTTTTACAAATTATGGTTGGTTATGGTAGCAACCGTCAGAACTTGAATTAACGCCTTGCCAAAAAAAGTTGTTGCCAACCAGGAACATGCTCAGGTTATCGGTACCGTCGGGAGCAAATACGTGAATTTGCCATTTAACACCACAGGGATCCGTATATAGGAAAACTTTCTCTCTGCGCAATAGAGCGCTGGTTTCACTTCCAACATTTACTTTCAATATTTTTGTAGATAATGAACTTGTTTCAGCGGTACTATTGATGATAGATGTTGTTTTCACGGGTTTAGCATCACTGGCGAATGATGCAGTTCCTAGCATGGCAAAGGCCAGTGCGATTAATATTTTTTTCATGATTGTTTATTTAATTTTGTGATTGAATACTATTTTGTTGGCAGGTAACCTTAAAAACGATTACATTCTGTAGCAACCCCAATAGTCAGCCATTACATTTCCACGAAAATGAATGTTTGCGGTTTCCCATAATGAGTAGTTAGATGCGCTACTCGGACCAGAAACGTATACCACGTATGATTTGCCACAGGCATCAGTAAAAGTGAAATTCATTTGTCTGCGAAAGAAACCCAGTTTTTCTGCGCTTAGCTTTCCAGTTTCAATGCTGTTATTCCTTTTAAATGTTGGTGTAGCTTCAATTTTAGTTTCTGTAGTTGCATCTCTTTTTGATATTAAATTATTAGCTGAAGCGCTAAAGCCAATTGCGGTGCAAATCAATGCAAAGAATAGTTTTTTCATGATTTTTTGTTTTAAGTAAATGGTTAATAGTTTTTAGAAATCAGAGGATGGTTTCTTATTTCCGATTTGAATTTGTAGAGAAATGTGTTTCAAAAAAACGACTAACCTATAGCCGCTGATGTGCAACTGATATTCGTTTGGTTTCTTTCTATTTCTGCTGTTCGAGTTGAATAAGGTCCTTGAAAAATCAAATAAGTATTGAAGTAATACGGATATGGAATGAAAAACTGCGAATGTTCAACTGATTCTTTTAGCGAAATTTCTATTTATATATTTAGAGAATATTTACAGATTTTAAAGAAGTCAACCTCCGCATTAATGAATATCACTGCAAGAACTGCATTAGCCATTTGCGCTATCTTGAGTTTCCTTTTTATTTCCTCTTGCAGAAATAGGGATGATAAAAGCAACGGCCAGCAAAAGGCCAATCAGGTTGTTATTGGTAAAAAAGATTATTTATCGTTCATCATTGCTCTAGATACGCTCCCGGCGTTTAAGGTTAAAAAAATGATTTTTAAGGAGGATAGTCTATTAAGTAATTCTGCAAATAAAGCCGCTAATCCATATTATCACTATTTCAAAGCCAGAAAATATGGCATGGAAAAAAAACGCGATAGTGCCATAAACGAATATCAAAAGATAAAATCGACCAAACCGAATGATGAATTAGCGCTTTTAAAAACCTATGGAATTCTGGCACAAAACATGGGTAATGGCTCAATGGTTGAGTCTGCGTTGACAAGCAAAATATTTGCTGCCATGAAATTAGCAGAAGGTGCAAATAGCCGACTAACTTATCGTTTTTACGATTTGCTGGCACAGGCTTACTTCCAAAATCAGAACGCAAAAAAATCGTTGGAATATGCAGCTGTTTACTTTAATAATCATCCGTTTAAATCTCATCCGGCAGTTAAACAACGCTATTTTGATATCTCTTTTCTATTGGCTTCCCGGTTGGCAAACTTCAAAAAAATGGAGTTTTACAACAATCAGGCTCGAATATTGGCCAGGCAAATTGGCGATAGCTTAGCACTGGCCCGCACTTACGATAATGAGGCGCAGATTTATAGTCAGCAAGGCCTATCGGCAAAAGCTGTGGCTTCCAGTAAACGATATTTTAACTATCTCAAGAGAACCGATAACCTCAACGATATTGCTTTTAACAATTTGGCCACGAGTTTTACCAGGAACAATCAACCCGATTCGGCCATCAAGTATTACAAAGAAGGTATTGCATTAGAAAAAAATGATTTATCTGGAAAGCAAAAAAGCGTTTATTACAATGGGCTGATTGATGCGTATAAATCAAAGGGAGAATATGCCAAAGCATTGGAAGCTGCGCAAGCATCGCACAGAATTGAACTTAAAAATAATGAAGCCATCGAAGCTGTTAAGGTTGCAGAAATGCATGAGCAGTACGAAACGGAAAAAAAAGATCGGAATATTGCAGAATTAAAAGGGCGGAATAAACTGAATGAAACGATTATTAAGCAACAACGTTCATCGATGTTTTTACTCGTACTTATTTTTATAGGGGTAATTTCTTTCTTTTTTATTATCTATCGCCAGCAGCGACTGAAATCGAAAAATAATTTATTGAAATCAGAAAATCAACGCCTTAACATGGAGCAAAAAATGCTTCAAGCTCAGTTAAATCCGCACTTTATTTTCAATGCCATTGCCAATTTGCAAAGTATAGTAGCATCAGGACATATTGATGAATCGGTACGCTATCTTAAATCATTCTCGGGTTTGCTACGTGGCATTTTAGAACAAAACAGGAAAGATTTTATTGAAATAGCTGAAGAGGTAACTTCGTTAAACAATTACATCCAACTGCAGCAAATGCGCTATGCAGGTGTATTCGATTATCAAATTGATGTAGATCCGCAACTTGATGTGAACGAAACACTCATTCCGCCGATGTTGATTCAACCCTTCGTTGAAAATGCCATTGAGCATGGTTTCCGAAATATTGCCTATAAAGGCTTGCTCCTGATTTCTTTTAAATTAAAGGGTGATTTATTGTTGATTGAGGTGGATGATAATGGTAGTGGATTGGTAGAAAAGCCAGCAAATACGCCGAAAAAACAATCCTTGGCTCAAATTATATTAAAAGAACGGTTTGAATTACTGTTTAAATCAAATAACCAACATGCAGCATTTGAAGTAAAAGACAAAAAAGCACATGGTTGGAGGGGTGTTAGCGTCGAAATTACAATACCAGTTATTAACGATTAAAAAGATTGATATGAAACTTTATATTTTGGAAGATGAAATACGCATTTTGCAACATATTTTGCAAATTGTTAAAAAGATAGATTATTTGGAAGTAGTTGGATTTGCTGCTGAAATAGCAGTGGCCGAAAAGGAAATTCCTGAATTAAAGCCAGATATTATTTTAGCTGATATCCGCTTAAAGGATGGTGACAGTTTTAATCTGTTTCATACCATTGGAATAAACGATTTTCAGGTAGTTTTTCTCACGGCCTATGATCAATATGCCATTCAGGCTCTAAATTTGGGTGCTTTTGGTTATTTGCTTAAACCCATTGATGAGGTATCACTAACCACCACTTTAAACAAATGTTACCACCACCGGGAGCATGAAAGTTTCGGTCAGCAACAATTGGCCATTGCGAAGGACCATTATTTGGCACAAGGTGTAGGGGCAAGCAAGCGTATTGCTTTAAAAAGTGTCGAATATATTGAAGTGGTAGCGATAGAAAACATCATGTTTTGCAAAAGCGATAAAGGTTATACCAGCTTTTTTCTAAATGACGGGCGTGAAATTGTGGTATCAAAAGGCCTGAAGGAATATGAGAGTTTGCTTACGCCGTTTGGCTTCTTAAGGTGTCATCAATCCTATCTGGTTAATTTTAAATACGTAAAAAAATATTATCGGGAAGGTTATTTGCAAATGGAAAATAAGGAAAACATCCTGGTTTCAAGCAGGAAGAAAGAAGAGGTTTTGCGCTATCTGGAGAATATTGCTTAATAGGTTATTTCAACTTAAATGAATTTTTCATCCTGTATAAATTCGCTTGGCGTTTTACCAAAATGTTTCTTAAACTCCAAACTAAAGTATTTCCGGTCGTTAAAGCCTACTGCGTAAGCTACCTCGGCAATATTACCAGCGTTTTGTTTCAATAATTGTGCTGCCCTTTTAATCCTTAAAGATTTAATGAAGTCGTTTACCGAAAGATCAGTAAGTGCCCTGATTTTTTTGTACAATATGGGCTGGCTCATGCCAATCTCTGAAGCTAAGGTAGGTACATCAAACTGGGGGTCGGAGATGTGATTTTCGATGATTTGCATAATCTTCATCAGGAAACCTTCTTCAGTTTTATTGATGATCAGATTGCTGGGTTCAAGCGTAATTACTTGGGCGAACTTATGTTTAATGGTTTCTCTTGCTGTTAATGTGTTTTTGATATTCAGTTCCAGCATTTTTAAATTAAAAGGTTTCATGATATAGGCATCTGCACCATTTTCAAGACCATTAATTTGATGAACATAAGCTGATCTGGCGGTTAATAAAATAACAGGGATATGGCTGGTTCTTTCGTCGGTTTTGATTTTGCGGCACAGCTCCAACCCGTCCATCACGGGCATCATCACGTCACTAATAATAAGGTCGGGGATGAGTTCAATAGCGCTTTCCAATCCTTCCATTCCATTTTCACTTTCCTGGATATTATATTCTGCAGATAAAGCATTTTTAATAAAGCTCCTTACCTCGGCATTATCTTCCACCAGCAAAAGCGTATATCTTTTTTTATCCTGAAAGGCGGGTGTCGTTTCTTCGGGTTGAGGTTCAAACCTTTCTTGTAAATTGTAATTTACGGCATCATCGTAATACACGTAATCTGTAATAAAATCCGAAGAATTAAAATGCGCCTTTCCCGTTTTCAGTTTTACGCTAAAACAGGTTTGGTCGTTTTGACTACCATTTGCCGGCAAACTTTGAAATGAAATTTTACCATGGTGCAATTCTACAATGCTTTTCGAAAAAGATAAACCCAAACCAGTGCCAATGGTGGTATTGGCATTTGCCTGGTAAAAATTGTTGAATAAATTGGCTTGATTTTCCATAGGAATTCCCTTTCCATTATCACAAATTTTAAGGGTAACCAGCTCATTTTCCTGAGAGATTTCCAAACTGATCTTTCCACCGTTTGGCGTAAACTTAAAAGCATTTGAAAGTAAGTTGAACAATACCTTTTCCAGTTGTACTTTATCAAAATACAGTTCTATCTGAGGGCTTGCCGCTTGAAAAGTGTAGTCGATTTCTTTTGATAATGCCATATTTTGAAAGGCCATAAAAATCTCCTTGCAAAACTTTACAAAATCTCCGGGACTCACATGAAGTGCCATTTTACCACTTTCAGCCTTTCTAAAATCGAGCAGTTCTGTTACCAGATTCATCAAACGATCGGCATTGTTTTTAATCGGTTGTAAATCGCGGTTTAATGTGGGGTTATCTTTTGCGTTCTCAATCAATTGCTCCAATGGCCCAACAATTAACGTTAATGGAGTTCGGATTTCGTGTGAAATATTGGTGAAAAATTCCAGCTTGTGTTCATTCACTTCCTTCTCTTT
The DNA here is from genome assembly GCF_979258665.1 of Pedobacter sp. AC163. Classification (NCBI taxonomy): domain Bacteria; kingdom Pseudomonadati; phylum Bacteroidota; class Sphingobacteriia; order Sphingobacteriales; family Sphingobacteriaceae; genus Pedobacter; species Pedobacter sp. AC163. The sequence goes on from NZ_OZ409872.1 coordinate 4,084,008, forward strand.
TTTGAGTAGTGCCTTGATCAAAACATAGCGGGCAATTACAAACAGCACGGCGGCAGCCATGCAGAAATAAAATAAATATGCCCACCAGGTGCGGTAAAACGGAGGATTTACAATGATTTTTATTTTTCCGGTATTGGCGCTTAAAACACCATCGTTATTAATGCCTTTAACCAGAAAAGTATAGCTTCCAGCAGGCAGATTAGTGTAGGTTGCTGTTGGCATACTTACTTCGTTCCAGCTTTTTTCAAAGCCATCTAACTTATAGGCATATCTGTTTTTTTCTGGTTTAATGAAATTCAAAAGCGCAAAGCTTAAGCTAAATGTATTCTGATCACTTTCAAAAATCAGTTTATCTTTCAAACTGATGTTTTCATCAAGTAGCCCGTCGTTACCATTAATTTTAACCGTTTTATTCTGAAGTTTCAATTCCGTGATGATCACTTTGGATGCTTTATCATTGCTCTGAATATGATCAGGAAAGAAGCTTATAAAACCGTTGTATCCTCCAAAAAACAGTTCGCCACTGCTGCTTTTAAAAAACGCATTTGCATTAAATTCATTGCCTGGTAAACCATCGGCCACCGTATAATTTTTAAAAGTCTTTTTCAATCGGTTGAACATGGAAAGTCCATTGGCTGTGCTAATCCAAAGGTTTCCCTGGTCATCCTCTATCATGCCCAAAACGTTATCGTGGGGCAAACCATTTCTGCTGGTATAAGACTTAATGGAATTTTTTTTCTGATCGTAGAACAATAGTCCACTATTGTAAGTGCCAAGAAAAATTTCATTCGCTTTGGTTTTTGATATGCAGTTTACATAATAATTGAGCGGTTTATTCAACTGATGATCAAGAACGGAATAAAATCTATTCGTATTTTCATCATAAATAAAAAAACCATTTGTTGTACCGAAATAGATTTTAGCATCGTTAACCATTAAAGCTTTTACTTTCGTAGAGGAAGGAATAGAAGCAGGTAGCCTCAAATCTTTAAATTCGGTTTTATCTGGATTGGAGATTTTGATGCCATTGCGTTGTGTAGCCACAATTAAACGATGAGATTTGGTTTCAACAATTGCACTGATTTCATCGGGTACGTCTTCATTTTGATTGCTGAAATTGAAGCTTTTAAAACGGTCGGTTTTGGGGTCTAAAACATTTAGGCCTCCAGAATGCGTACCAACCCATAATTTTCCATCGCTGGCAAACAAAACTGTTTTAACCAGGTTGGATTTCAGGGCATTTGAACCGCCAGTATTTTGATAGGCTTTAAATGTTTGAGTCGATTTGTTATATAAACTAATCCCGCCGCCTTCAGTACCAATCCATAAATTTTTGTTTTGGTCTTCCGCAAACCCGCTAATTACATTGTTGTTAATGCTCGATTTACTTCGGCTTCTATCATGAACGGTGAAGGCTGTGGTGTAGGGATAATTAATGTTAATGCCTCCAAAATAAGTACCCACCCAGATCGATCCATTATTGTCTTTATATAATTTGTGAACAGAGTTCTGGTTTAAACTTTTTTTATTGTCAGGATCAAATTGCAGATTTTGGAAAGTGAACTTTTGGGTATCCATGATGCTAATCCCATTCAGTGTGCCAATCCATAACTTGCCTGCATCGTCAATCACCATATTCCGAATGGTATTGCTCACGATTGTATTTTTATTGGCAGCTGAAAATTCAAAACGTTTAAATTTTTGAGTTACAGGATCGAATAAATTTAGTCCGTTACTTTGTGTGCTGACCCAAATTCTATAGTTTTTATCTTCGGTGATGTTTGAAATGTAATTCGCACTGATATCTCCAGGGCTTCCGTTGTTTTTAAAAACAGTAGTTTGATATTTGCCTTTTATCAGCACCATTTTAAGTAGACCATTTGAAGTGCCTACCCAAATATTTCCTTGATGATCTTCCTTCACTGACCGTACATTATGGAAAAGACCATCGCCATTCTTAGTGTTGAAGAACTTTGTGATAACAGATAATTTACCGTTTGTTAACAGGTTCAATCCATTCAATGTTCCGATCCAAATATTCCCTTTGCTATCTTCAGTAAGGCAATTAATAACATGACTGCTTAAACCTTTTGCTGTTTTCGGCTGGCTTGCAATTCTTTTAAAGGCATCATTTCTTTCATCGTAAAGATTTAAGCCTACGCTGGTTCCAATCCAAAGCCTTTTTTTTGAATCGGAGAATATAGAGGTTACATAATTGTTAGATAGCGAATTGCTATCGCTTTCAGCGTATTGATAAATTTTAATATGATGACCATCGTAACGGTTTAGGCCGTAACGTGTACCAAACCACATAAAGCCATTCTTATCCTGGCTAATAGAGAGTACTGAAGTTTGCGATAATCCTTTCTCTACTCCCAGATGATCAAATAAAATAGGTTGTTGTGTTTTTGCAGAAAAAGTAATTCCAAAAAATAAGATTGCCAATAGCAAGTTTTTAAAGGAATTCGAAAACATAAGGAATAATTGGTGAATTTGGTTGTGATCCCTTAAAAGTATGGTTTAAAAGCATTTCTGCCAAATTTTTAGAAAATTCACCCTATTTATTTAGAAATTTATCCCTCCTTAAAATGGCTTTCCGCTTATGTTTGTTCAAGCAAGAAGCGCAATCTTAACTGGGTTGTGCGAAAGCAAGAAATAACCAATATAAACTATTAATTATGAATAAACTCTACAATCAGGGTAAGGAGAACATGCGGAAGCGTTTGCCTCATTATTCAACACTATTGTTAGTCATTGCGATTTTTTTAACGGGCACTTCAACCGTTTTTGCGCAAAGCAAAAGCATTGTCGGTGTGGTTACAGATGAAACCAATCAAACTGTGCCGAGTGTGTCCATTTCGGTAAAGGGCACTAAAACCAGCACGCAAACTGACGGAAACGGAAGGTTCAAAATTCAGGTATTAAGCACTGATCAACTGGTGTTTAACTATGTAGGTTATGCCTCGCAAACCATAACCGTTGGCAACAGAACCATCCTTAATGTATCCTTGAAATCAGCAGTCACGGGTTTAAGCGATGTGGTTGTAGTAGGTTATGGAACCACCAAACGTGCCGATTTAACTGGGGCAATTGGTTCGGTAAACATGAAGGATTTGGAACAGGCGCCAGTAAAATCATTCGATCAGGCTTTAGCAGGTCGTGTTGCCGGGGTTCAGGTTTCCACCAGTGATGGTCAGCCTGGCGCTACAGCAAATATTGTGATCCGCGGTGCGGGATCAATTTCTCAGGATAATTCTCCGCTTTATGTAATTGATGGTTTTCCCTCTGAAAACGCGAATTCAAATTCCATCAATCCATCAGATATCGAAAGCATTGATGTTTTAAAAGATGCTTCTGCAACAGCTATTTATGGTGCCCGTGGATCGAATGGCGTAATTTTGATTACTACTAAAAAAGGAAAAGCTGGCAAACCTCAACTCAGCTATAATGCTTATTATGGTTTGCAAAAGGCACCAGAAAAAATCCCGGTAATGGGGCCTTATGAATACGTGAAATATCTTCGCGATCTCGATCAGGCGATTGCAGATTCTACTTATCTTAAAGGTGGAACAACACTAAACGATTACAGAAATGTGCAGGGTTTGGATATGCAGGATTATGTTTATCAAACCGGGCAAAACCAAAATCACGATATTGCTTTACGTGGCGGAAACGATAAAACTACTTATTCCATTTCCGGGAATTTTAACGATCAGAAAGGAATTATTATCTATAGTGGATTTAAGCGTTACCAGGGCAGATTTGTATTGGATCAGCAGGTAAACGATAAACTTAAAGCAGGTATCAATGTAAATTATGCTTACAGCGAAAGCTTCGGTACGCCAATTTCTGCCACCAATTTTTATGCTTCATCCGTGTTATTATATTCGGTTTGGGGATATCGCCCAACCAATGCTTTATCTGGAAAGGATGCTAACTCTGATTTATTAGGCGGTTTGTACGATCCGGCAAATGAAGGAAATTCGGCACAAGATTACCGGGTAAATCCATTGATCAGTTTATCAAACCAACAAACAAAATACAAAACAACCAACCTTGCAGCCAATGGTTATGCAGAATATGCTTTTACGCCAAAATTAAAATTAAGAGTAGCCGGCGGGATAAATAATAATGTGAATGAAACCAATATTTTCAATAACTCCCAAACGCAATCGGGCAGTAAATGGAATTCATCAGGCCCAAATGGTACTATTTCCAGTAGTCCGGTATTTAATTGGTTAAGTGATAATACCTTAACGTATAAAAATACCTTTAACAAAGATCATAATTTAACTGTTTTGGCGGGTTATTCCGCACAGCGAAATAAAAGTTCATTTCGATCAATTTATGCTACGCAGGTAGCCAACGAAAGTTTAGGACTCGATGCCCTTGATCTTGTTCCGGCGGCGAATACGGTGATTTCTGTAAACAGTTCTCGTTGGACACTGATGTCGTTTTTAGGTCGGTTAAATTATGATTTTAAAGGAAAATACCTCGTTACAGCAAGTTTCCGGGCGGATGGATCTTCGAAATTTTCGCCAGCTAACCGTTGGGGTTATTTTCCATCAGCAAGTATAGGCTGGAGATTTAGTCAGGAGAACTTTTTAAAAGATCAGAAATGGCTGTCGGATGCTAAGCTCCGTATTGGGTATGGCGAATCAGGAAATAACCGGGTAAGCGACTTTGCCTATTTGCCTCAATTAAATTTAGCGAATACACAGTACTGGTACTCTTTTAATGGCAAACCTGTAGCCATAGGTTCGGTAATTACCGCTGCCGGAAACTACGATCTAAAATGGGAAACCAACGTGCAAACGAATATCGGTTTAGACCTTAGCTTTCTTAAAAATCGTTTGGGTTTAACGCTTGATGTTTACAAACGCACTACCAACGATTTATTGTTGAATGCAAATCTGCCTTTCGCAAATGGTGTGCAAAGTGGAACGGGTTTCAAAAATATTGGAAGTTTAGAGAACAGGGGATTGGAAATTACGTTGAACAGTACAAATATTGTGACCAAGAACTTCCGTTGGAGCAGCAACTTTAACATCAGCTTTAATAAAAATAAAATTCTGGAATTAACCGAGGGGCAGAATTCACTACTTTCAGGCTCGGGAACTTTCTTCGATACCAGTTTTAGAGGTTTATCGCCATACATTTCGGTAAAAGGTCGCTCGGTAGGAGAGATGTATGGTTTAATTTTCGATGGCATTTACCAGTACAGCGATTTTGATCGGATGCCAAACGGCACTTATTCGCTTAAACCCAATATCCCGAATAATGGTGCAGCAGTTCAACCTGGTGATATTAAGTACAAAGATTTAAATGGCGATTTAACCATTAACGCAAATGATTATACCATCATCGGTAGGGGATTACCGATCCACACAGGTGGTTTTAGCAATAACTTCAGCTATAAAAACTGGGATCTGGGTGTTTTCCTGCAGTGGAGTTATGGCAATAATATCATCAACGCCAACCGTTATGTTTTTGAAGGCGGAATTGTAAGAAATTTCACCCTTAACCAATACGCAACTTACGAGAACCGTTGGACGCCAACCAACCCAAGTAACGAACTTTATAAAGCAGGGCGGTTTGTGAATCCCAATTATTCTTCAAGAGTTGTGGAGGATGGTTCGTATTTAAGATTGAAAACCGTTCAGCTTGGGTATAACTTCAGCAATAAACTGGTAAAAAGCATTGGCATGTCTAGATTACGATTAAACGCCTCAGCACAAAATTTACTCACTTTTACCAATTATTCAGGTTTGGATCCCGAAGCTTCTGCCCGTCCGGGTAACTTAACGCCAGGTTTTGATTATGGCACTTACCCGCAATCATTTACCGTAACATTTGGTTTAAACGCAACATTTTAATCATCATTAAAAATAAGACAATGAAACATAAATATATTTTGGCTTTTTTATTCGTGATGGGATTATCGTCATCATGCAAAAAATTTCTTGATACCGAACCAACTGATTTTTATTCGCCCGTAAATTTCTACAGCACTGCTGATCAGCTACAGGTCGCTTTGAACGGTGTTTATAGCACCATGATGTTGGAGCGAATGTACGGACAGGTGCATCACTTTAACTTTGTAAGTACAACTGACGAAATGTTGCCCGATCGGGCGACCAGCAATGAAACCCGTGGGTTGTATTACACTTATGACGCCGGGCACTCTTACGTTCAGGATTGCTGGCAATATCCTTACATCGCCATCAATAACGCCAATGTTTTAATTGATAATATTACTAAACCCAGCATGGATGAAAGGCAGCGTGGCTATATCAAGGGACAAGCACTATTTTTGAGAGCCTACAATTACTTTTTGCTCACCATTCAATTTGGCGAAGTTCCGTTGGTATTGCATCAGCCAGGTATCTCTGAAGTTAACATTCCGGCGGCGTCTCAACCGGCCATTTACACCCAGATTGTTTCCGATTTAAAAGAAGCAGAAACCTTATTACAGGGTCGCACGGCAGCCAGTTTAGGTTACAATGATCAGGTTACCATTACAGCAGTACAAGCCATGTTGGCTAGAGTTTACCTCTATTGGGCGGGTTATCCGGTTAACGATACCAGTAAATATGCTGATGCGATTACGTATGCCGATAAGGTTATTGCTTCTGGTCAGCATGCTTTGAATCCAGATTATAAACAAGTTTTCATCAATCTTTTTCAGGATAAGTACGATTTAAAAGAAGATATTTTAGAGTGGGGTTCTGCAGGAGCCGCTGCCGGAGTAACCAATAAAACAGGTAATGATATCGGTAATTTCAATGGAATCATTTCAGCTATTCTGTTGATAAACGGAACTTTTGAACAAAATTCATATTCAGCGGCTGGTTGGGTACGGATTACTAAGAAATTATTTGATAGCTATGAAGTTGAACCTAGCAGCACATTGGTTAATAAAGCTTCGCTTGATACCAGGAGAGATTGGAATTGCCCGGATTTTATCTGGACAACCAATGCATCAGCCGGAACGAGGATAAAAACAGATCGCTCAGCGCCCTGGCAAATGAATACGGGCAAATTTAGGAGAGAATATGCACCAGCAGAAATGCGTAATACCGGAACTTACAATGCCAATTGGCCGGTAATTAGATATGCAGATGTATTGTTAATTAAAGCTGAAGCTGAAAACCAGGTGAACGGACCAAACGCCGCTGCTTACGATGCCATTAACCAAGTGCGCAAACGCGGTTATGGAACCATGTACGGCAATATTGTTAAAAATATCTCGGTAGTTAATGGGGGTTCAGGTTATTCAGCAGCTAATCCACCCGTGGTTAACATTAGCGGCGGTGGCGGGGCAGGAGCAACCGCTACAGCAGTGGTTTCAACCGCAGGTGTGGTAACAGGAATTAAACTAACGACCCGCGGAAACCTAACAACTGCCGGTCCTTATTTTACCTCAGTACCTACAGTTACTATCGCGGCACCAACTACAGGGGTTACGGCAACGGCTACCGCAACCATTACTAACGGATCGGAACATTTGCTAACTCCGGGTTTAAATAAAGCAGATTTCCAATTGGCACTTCGTGATGAACGCATGCGTGAAATGTGTTTTGAAGCCTCCAGAAAGTACGACTTGGTAAGATGGGGAAATTTCGCTGGCGATTTACAGGCTTTCGGGAATTATGCGGCCGCCAATGGAGTAACTGCAGGCAATGGAAATATCAACGGATACCAGGGTTTGATTACCGTAACGCCTAGATATAGCCTGATGCCAAAACCAACATACGAGCTAAATCTGAATAAAGCACTGAAACAAAACCCAGGTTATTAATCACTAAATTATTAGGAAATGAAAAATTCATTCTATGTTATCTTAATTGCCTGCACTTGTTTTTTAGCTTGCAAAAAAGATCTTACCACTGATGTACCAACGGTTGATATTGCTTTAACAAATGCCCGTTCCACAATTGGCGATACGCTGGTTTTTAAACTGGGCGATACCTGTAAATTCAACTTTGGTGGTTATGCAGATAACGTTGTTTTCTGGGCAGGAACGCCAGGTAATAAATACGAATTTAAAACCCGTTCATCCGCATTTGGAACACCCACCTTATCTTTTACCAGTACAGCGCAATTTGGTGCTCAAAATAATACGCTCCAGGTTTTGGCTACCAATAAACTGCCAGCCAAAGATTCGGCAAGTGTGGTAAATGCAGCCTGGACCAATATCACAGCAAGAACACCCATTGCAACAAGCGCTACAGCAGTTAACACCGGGCAGGTAAATCTGTCCGATTTGGTTAGTGATGCCAATGATAGTTTATTTATCGCCTTTAAATATACGGGCCTTACCGGATCAACACAAAGAACCTGGACCATTACTAATTTTCTGGTTAATAATGTGCTTAGCGATTATACTTACAATTTAAGTTCATTGGCGGCAGATAATGCTTTTTGGACTAGATTCGGAAATGTTTGGTCGCCTGCCAGCTCGAGGTGGGTGGCTACAACTACGGCGTTAACTATTGTTGGTGGTGCGGCTACCGCTCCATCCAATATGAGCTGGATCATCAGTAAACCAATCTTTGTCGGAAGAATCGCTCCAGATATTCCAACGGCAACTGTAAAAAATATTACCGCTTCGGCATTGTCTGCCTACGCTTATAAATACGCGGCTGCTGGCAGGTACAAAATTACGTTTGCAAGTTATAATACCACACCAAACGACAGCCAAATGGTGCTGAAAGAATTTAATGTTAAAGTTATTTTGTAACCGAAAGAGTTGTATCTCATCACTTATGAACAAAATGATCCCTTCCTTATTACCGGTTAATCTGCTTTGGCTAAAGCGAAAACTTTTACTCATGTTTTTATTGATGATTAGTGTATCAGCTTTTGCGCAGAAAGAACCCTTTTCAACTATAGAAAAGCGCATCAGCGCAGATTTACAGACCGGTATTAATGATGTCTTTCTAGCAAAAAGGATTGCAAAGGATTTGACAAAATTAAAAGCCGATGGAAGCTGGACAGATATCAATTATGCCGATGCACAATATGATCCTTTGAAAAGAATCAAAGAAATGGCTATGGCTTATATCCGTCCGGCCAATAAATTTTATGGAAACACAGAAATTTATGGTGCAATAACCAAAGCGCTTCAAAATTGGCTGGATAGAAATCCAAAAAATAAAAACTGGTGGTACAATGATATTTTTTATCCGCAGGCTATCGGACAAACCTTAATTCTGATGAGGAATGCCAAAACTCAGCTGCCAGTTGAGCTGGAAAAAGCTCTAATCCAGAGAATGGTTCGCAAACTAAAAGTTGGCGATGGAGCCAATACATCAGATGAAGCTTTACATTATTTGTACCGTGCTTGTTTAACGCAAAATAAAAACACTTTGGATTCGGCTGCAAAATATCTTTTTGAACCCATTGCGGTTGAAGATGGTAAAGAAGGTGTTCAGGCAGATGGAAGTTATTATCAGCATGGTAAGCAGCAGGCCATCGCGAGTTACGGACGGGTATTTGCCGGTAATTCGGTCAACGCAGCCTATTATTTGAGGGATACGGAATATGCTTTACCAAAAGCCCAACTCGATATTTTGGTGAATTACCTAAAGGATACTTTTTTGAAAACCATTCGAGGCTCTTTTTACGATTTTAATGTGAGGGGAAGAGGAATCAGTCGGCAGGATTCGTTAAATGCCTTTGTATCTGGAATGGTGAACAAAATAAAAATGTTCGACAGGGAAAATGCTGCCTATTGGGAAGCTTCAGTATTGAGAACTTCGCATCAACGCCCGGCGACCTATCAAATCGACCCGTCGAATACGGTTTATTGGAAAAGCGGTTATACCCTGCAAGTTCGCTCTCCATATACTTTTAGTGTACAAACGGCTTCTGTAAGAACCTTACGTACCGAAAGAGGAAATAATGAAAATGTACTTGGTAAATTCTTGTCGGATGGTGCAACAAATATTCAACGAAGCGGATCAGAATATGCCAACATTATGCCGCTATGGGAATGGGATAAAATTCCAGGAACTACAAGCAGAGATTATGCTGACGATAAGGGGTCAACCATCAAAAAAGAATGGGGGATTCCTGGAACAACCAAATTTGTAGGCGGGGTAAGCGATGGTGTGTATGGCGCTTCTGCTTATGATCTGGACTATGATAGTGTGCAGGCAAAAAAGGCCTGGTTTTTCTTCGATAAAGAAGTTGTTTGCCTTGGCGCCGGGATTAATAGCGCTTCTTCACAAGCCATTATAACAACTATTAATCAATCCTGGTTGCGGGGAAAGGTTATTGAGGATAAAAATTACTTGCTTCATGATAGTATTGGCTATTTTTTTCCTGCTGGTGGAGATGTAAAAGTTACCCAACAAAACCAGGTCGGAACTTGGTATCGCATCAATCAGTTTCAAAACAGAAAGGAAGTTTCGGGGAAGGTTTTTAAAAGCTGGTTTAATCATGGTGTACAACCTCATGATGCGAGTTTTGCCTACGTTGTGGTTCCTGGTATTGGAGCAGCCGCTGTGCAAAAGTATCCGCTCGATGCGATTAAAATTATCCAAAATACAAAGGCTATCCAAGCGGTAATACATAGCAGATTGAGCATGTTACAAGTCGTTTTTTACCAGGCCGGGGAGCTTAGTTATAATGGTATAATGGTGAAGGTAGATAAGCCCTGCATTGTTCAGATCAACGAGTTGAACGCCATCAACCCGCTTTTTTTTATCGCAGACCCTACACAAGAAAACTCGAAAGTTCAGATCGAAATAAAAACCCCTAAGCTGAAAAGCAATAAAATAATCACCTGTAATCTTCCGATTGGTGCATGGGCAGGATCAACCCTAAAATACAATATCTCAAACTAAAAAAGACAGTAAAAACATGAATAAAAATAGTTTAATAGTCGCATTTCTGGTTCTTTTGAATTCAGTTTCCTTTGCACAAAACAATGTGCGAAAGCCAATGGCACAGCTTATTAGTGACGAATTTAAGTTTGCTGCCGATCAATACAAATTTTTAGCAAAAGGCATTCCTGCCGGTAAAACGCCGCAAACCTATCAAAATGGAAAACATGTTAACTATGATATTCAATGGTGGTGCAGTGGATTTTACTCGGGTAGCCTGTGGTACATTTATGAGCAGACCAAAAATGAAAGCATCAAAAAAGAAGCTGAAGATGCTTTAAAAGTTATCGAGGCGAATCAAACCTTTACGGGCAATCATGATTTGGGTTTTATGATGTATTGTAGCTTTGGAAATGCTTATCGCCTGACAGGGAAGCCCGAATATAAAGCCATTATTCAACGTTCTGCAGAATCGCTTTCTACCCGTTATCATGATAATGTGAAGGCAATCCAATCGTGGAATAAAGGTAAATATTGGAATTATCCGGTAATTATTGATAACATGATGAACCTCGAGATGTTAAATTGGGCAACGGATAACGGCGGAAATAAAAAATTTAAGGAAATTGCTGTCATCCATTCCAATACAACTTTAAAAAATCACTTTCGCCCGGATTTCAGTTCGTTTCATGTAATTGATTATAACCCGGAAACAGGTGCGGTAAAAAGAAAAGCAACCTGGCAAGGGGCGGCAGATTGTTCTGCATGGAGCCGTGGACAAGCATGGGCTTTATACGGTTACACCATGATGTACCGGTTTACAAAGGATGAAAACTATTTGAAACAAGCCAAAGGAATTGCCCATTTTATTTTAAATCATCCTAATTTGCCAGCAGATAAAATTCCTTTTTGGGATTTTGATGCACAAGGCGTTCCTTTTGCAAAACGTGATGCTTCTGCTGGTGCGATTATGGCTTCGGCATTGCTAGAACTGGTACAATATACAGCCGATAAAGAAAAAACTGAATTTAAATCTGCTGCAGAAACCATGATTTATTCGTTGGCAAGTAATGCTTACAGAGCCAAACTTGGCGAAAATGGAGGCTTTTTGCTGATGCACAGTACTGGCGCTTATCCTTTAAACAGCGAAATAGATGTGCCATTAATTTATGCTGATTACTATTATTTAGAGGCTTTGGCAAGATATAAAAAGTGGTATTTATAAACCGCTGGCAGGTTTAGTTTCTATATTTAGTTTCTGTATCCATTTCATGCTTAATAAAGTTTAGGTTTCGTTACATTTTTAAACATCGTATAAATATATTTGCGAAAAGGAATTGATTTTCGATTCCAAATCTTATCTCAAATTTTAACCAATGAATAAATTCGAAAGCCGTTACGCTCAAAGTCCAAAGGAAGTTAAACAAATGGATACCGCATCTTTGCGTGAAAATTTTTTAATCGAAAACGTTTTTGAGGCTAACCAAGTTAATTTAACTTTATCTCATTTTGATAGGTATATAGTTGGCGGTGCTATGCCGGTAAACGGAAAATTGGCGCTCCCAAATCCCGATGATTTGAAAGCTAATTATTTTCTGGAGAGGAGAGAGTTAGGGATGATTAATGTTGGCGGAAAAGCCATTGTTACTGCAGATGGTGAAACTTTCGAACTGGAATATAAAGAGGCTTTATATATTGGTAAGGAAACTAGAGAGGTAACTTTCGAATCGGCTGATGCTGCTCAACCTGCAAAATTATATTTAAATTCTGCTCCAGCGCACCACAAATATCCAACAAAAAAAGTAAGCAAAGCTGATGCGGAAATTGTGGAGTTGGGTACACCTGAAACGGCTAACCATAGGGTAATTAACAAGCTTTTGGTCAATAGCGTATTGCCCACTTGCCAGTTGCAAATGGGAATGACGGAGCTGAAATCTGGTAGTGTTTGGAATACGATGCCAGCACACACCCACGATAGGAGAATGGAAGCTTATTTTTATTTCGAAGTTCCGCAGGGGCAAAGTGTTTGCCATTTTATGGGGCAGCCACAAGAAACCCGCCATATCTGGATGCAAAATGATCAGGCCGTGATTTCTCCAAACTGGTCTATCCATTCGGGTGCAGGTACAAGCAATTATACTTTCATTTGGGGTATGGCTGGTGAAAATTTAGATTATGGCGATATGGATCACTGTGCCATTACAGAGTTGAAGTAGGAGCTTTTTATTTAACGTAGTCAAAGAGAAATAAAGTGAACGTCGTTGCCTGCCTGCGGCAAGCAGGCGAGGTACGAAGCAATCTCATTTGATAAATAAATTATGAATGAGATTGCTTCTCCCGATGAAGAATCGGGATCGCAATGACGGATTATAAAAATAACAATATAAAAATGTCAAACATATTTGATTTAGCAGGTAAAACTGCATTAGTAACCGGTTGCAAAAGAGGAATTGGTAAAGCCATGGCTTTAGCTCTGGCAGAAGCTGGTGCAGATATTATTGGCGTTTCTGCAAGTCTGGAACTTGAAGGAAGCGCCGTAGAAAACGAAGTAACCGATTTAGGTAGAAAATTTTATGCCTATCAATGCGATTTTGGTAACCGCGAAAGCACGTTAGCGTTTACAGCGAAAGTTAAAGCAGACCATCCGGTGATTGATATTTTGGTCAATAATGCCGGGACCATTTTACGCAAGCCAATTGCAGAACATCCTGATGATATGTGGGATGAGGTAATTGCGGTTAATCAAACTGCTCCTTTTATTTTAACCAGAGAAATCGGTCGCGATATGATTGCCAGAGGCAGTGGAAAAGTTATATTCACCGCATCTTTGCTTACTTTCCAAGGCGGAATTACCGTTCCGGGCTATGCTGCAAGTAAAGGAGCAATTGGTTCATTAACTAAAGCTTTTGCTAATGAGTGGGCGTCGAAAGGTGTAAATGTGAATGCGATTGCACCGGGTTATATCGCAACTGATAATACTACAGCATTGAGAGAAGATCAGGATAGAAGCACTTCAATATTGTCTCGTATTCCTGCCGGAAGATGGGGAACGCCAGAAGATTTTAAAGGTCCAACCTTATTCTTAGCTTCTAGCGCCAGCGATTACGTACACGGTACAATTTTAACAGTTGACGGCGGTTGGATGGGACGTTAGTGAGTCCTTAGTCTGGAGTCTCTAGTCCCGAGTCCAAAGTAAGAAAAGACCGATGCATGAAATTGGAAGGATAAATTTTCCAGGTTTCATACATCGGTCTTTTTTATTTTATAGTTTTAAATCGAGTGCTAAGTGATAATCTGCGGACTTTCGACTAAAGACTCAGGACTCAGAACTCCCTTCTAATAAAGATTATAAATTTCTTTGATATCCTTTAAAATTTCTTCGAAATCAATTTTCAAATCAACTAATTTACCAGTACGGATGTCGAAAACCCAACCGTGAACAGTTAATCCACGTTCGGTAATGGCTTCCTGAACAGCTGCAGTTTTAAGCAAGTTTACACATTGCTCCTGAACGTTTAATTCAACTAGTCTGTCGTAACGTTTTCCTTCATCCTCAATAGCATTTAATTCATCTCTGTGAAGGCGGTAAACATCGCGGATATTTCTTAACCAAGGGTTTAGGATACCCATATCTGCTGGCTGCATAGCTGCTTTTACGCCACCACAATTATAGTGACCGCAAACTACCACATGGTTTACCTTTAAATGGCGTACCGAATAATTTAGAACGGTCATCACATTTAGATCCACATTGTTAACTAAATTGGCTACGTTACGGTGTACAAAAGCTTCTCCAGGTTTAATACCCATCAAATCTTCGGCAGTTACGCGGCTATCAGAGCAACCGATATATAAAAATTCAGGCGTTTGTCCTTTTGCTAACTCTGTAAAATAATCTGGATTTAACGATAATTTATCGGATATCCATGATTCATTGTTTTTAAAAACGTCTGCTACATTCATGTTTCTTGCTTTAAAATTATTATAAGTTGTTTTATTGTAGATGAACTATTCTGATATAAAACTAAAAAAAGATTTTCGAATTTCAGTGAGTTCATCGTCAGTAATCAAGTCAGCACTATTAAAATATTGGTATCCTTTAAAATCCATTTCCAAATAAGCGGCAGTACGTATAAATGGGGTGGTAAATCCATCGGGTAAATCTCCATCTGTACCTACAGCTATCAACTTAACCGTTTTGCCTTTTAAATTTCTGCCTACTTCTTTTTTTGAGGTTACCCAATCCGTTAATCTATCGAAGAAATTTTTCATTCTCCCACTCATCGCGTACCAATATACAGGCGTTGCAAATACAATATGTTTATGATACAGGATCTCCTTTGCAAATCCTTCAAACTGATCATCGGGTGGATATTGATTATTATAATGATAAGGCAGAAAATAATGCTCCAATAAATTGATTTGTTGGTAATCCCGCCCTTCCAACAACCTACTGATATACTTTTGGGTGTCTCCATTTAATCTGGCGCTTCCATTTATAATTAGGATTTCGGGCATAATTGATAAACAAATATCCTGTTCAAAAGTTCAGTTGAATTTATTTTGGAGCGCAAACGAGGATTTGTTTATCTAATCTCAACTTATTGAATAATACTAAAGCTAAGCTTGTCATCCTGCTCGTTTTTAGCCCAGGCTCTCTAATACTTTCACTAAACCACGATCCTTATTTTTAGCCTTAACTTGTTGTAGGGTTCGGTTAAAGCTCCTCACAGAAATCCCCAGGTAAGCGGCCATATCTTCTTTCGAAATCAAAATCTGCTCTTCGGTTTGCAGCTTTAAAAGTTTTAATAAACCATATTCCAAGGTATAAAGCTGCTGAAAAGAGGCCCTTGAGCTGGTTTGTATAATTCTTGTTGATAACTCTTGTAACAGAATTTTGTTGAACTCGATGTTGTTTTCTATTAAGGAGCTAAACACATAATCGGGGATGGCAAATACCGTTATTTCGCTAATGGCTTCTACATTGCAAAGGCAGTCGATCTTTTTTATCGCTTCTAATTCTCCGGCAACTTCTCCTTTTCCCAAAAATTCTATAATAAAGTCTTTCCCATTTTCTTCGGAGATAAAGCATTTGGTAATGCCTTCTTTAATGATGTATATATTTTTGATTTTTTCTCCCTGCGTAATAAATCTGAATCCTGAAGGAAAGGTTTTTAAAGTTATATTCGAAGCCGTATTTTCCTCGACATAACGTTCGATGAAAGACAAAAAGACAAGGTTGGTACGTAACATAATTTACAATAAGGGACAAATGTCCTTTCTGATAGCGAAAGGTTGATTTACATTTGCAGCACTAAATTACTGTTATAACCATGAACAATCAAATTACGGTAATCGCATTTGATGCTGATGATACCCTTTGGGTAAACGAACCTTATTTCCGCGAAACTGAAGAAAAGTTTGCAGGCTTACTGGAAGATTTCATGCCCCATCACAGTGTTGTTGCAGAATTGCTAAAAACCGAAATAGACAATTTGCCGCTTTATGGCTACGGGATTAAAGGGTTTATGTTGAGCATGATTGAAACCGTTTTGAGAATCACCGAAGGGAAGGTAAATCCCGAAGTAATCAACAAAGCTATACAGTTGGGGCAGGAAATGTTAAATAAACCCATTGAGTTATTGGATGGCGTAGAAGAAGTTTTAAAAGCACTACATGGCAAATATCGGTTAGTCGTGGCCACCAAAGGCGATTTGTTAGATCAACAACGCAAGCTTACAAAATCGGGATTAGATCACTATTTTCATCACATCGAAATTATGAGCGACAAGCAGGATCGGGATTATCAAAAATTGATGAAACACCTCGATTGCAAGCCAGAAGAATTTTTAATGCTTGGCAATTCATTAAAATCGGATGTTTTACCAGTACTGGCGGTTGGTGGCCATGCGGTTCATATTCCCTTCCACACTACCTGGGTGCACGAGCGGATTGATCATACCATCGAACATCCTAACTTTTACCAAATGGAGAGTTTGGCTGATGTTTTACCAAAATTAATTGAATGAAAGAAAAAATAGATATAGATACCTGGATCAGAAAAGATCATTTTGAATTTTTTAACACTTTTGAGGAGCCATTCTTCGGTGTTACGGTAGATGTAGATTGTACATCAACTTATCAGGAAGCAAAGGAAACCGGCGTTTCATTCTTCTTGCTTTATTTACACAAATCGCTAGCTGCAGTTAACAAAGTTGAGGAATTTCGCTACAGAATTATTAATGGTGAAGTGTGGAAATACGATTCGGTGAACGCTGCTACAACCATCAATCGCCCCAACGGAACCTTCGGCTTTGGCTACATGGATTTCGACCCTGATTTTGATATCTTCAAAAACGAAGCGCTTAAGGAAATTGAGAATGTTCAACAAAGCACTGGATTAATTCCTTCATCATCGGGCGAAAACGTAATCCACTATTCAGCATTGCCCTGGTTAAATTTTACCTCGATGTCTCATGCAAGAAAATTTTCTTATCACGATAGTTGTCCTAAAATTTCATTTGGAAAGGTAAGAGATGAAAATGGGCGCAAGGTGATGGGAATTTCAATTCACGTCAATCATGCTTTGATGGATGGTTTTCATGTATCTCAATTTGTGGATGAATATCAGTCGCTGTTGAATCAAAGATCAAGAAGTTAATATTTAGGTAATTACCACTTAATATCTGCAGGTTATTTTCGGTTAATGTTTCTAACCGCAGTTATAATCCCCATTTATATTGTAGCCACCATAGCCATGTGTTGTATGGGTTCTTTATTCAAAGCATTTATGTTTTGCATGTTGTTAATCACTGCAACATTTTTGCTTTTTTTATTTATTCAATATCCGCTACCCTCCGCAATGAGCATTGTTTGTTTTATGAGTTTATTTACTGTTAAACTGAAATTTTAATTTCATTTGGTTTAGAGAAAGTATTTGCTATTTTTGCTGGCGCAAGGAGATATTTCATATAAAAGCTATTTTGATTGAAATTACCTTGAGTTTTTGCATATTAAAACATAGGGGATTAGCTCATTTGGCTAGAGCGCTTCGCTCGGCTTGAAAGGGATGATTGCTTGGAATAACATTGATCATTGGAATTTGATCAATGAGTAACAAAAACATGGGGGATTAGCTCATTTGGCTAGAGCGCTTCGCTCGGCTTGAAAGGGATGATTGCTTGGAATAACATTGATCATTGGGAATTTGATCGATGAGTGATAAAAACATGGGGGATTAGCTCATTTGGCTAGAGCGCTTCGCTGGCAGTGAAGAGGTGATCGGTTCGAATCCGATATTCTCCACGGGTTCATCTAAGTTATTGAAAGTCAATAACTTAGATGAATTTCTACCTTCAAACTCTGACACAAGTCTGCCACTAAACGCCTCGGGAACAAAGAATTCGCCCCGTCTGGCACGGCGAAAAAATCAAAATTCTTCAGAAGAAAAAGAAAAAATCAGTAGTTATCCTGAACGTAAGTTCCAGGGAAGAACTCCTCGTGGCTCTAATTTTGAGCTTATGGAAATTCCTGAGTTGCCATATACTGTCCCCCGT
Source organism: Pedobacter sp. AC163 (assembly GCF_979258665.1). Lineage (NCBI taxonomy): Bacteria > Pseudomonadati > Bacteroidota > Sphingobacteriia > Sphingobacteriales > Sphingobacteriaceae > Pedobacter > Pedobacter sp. AC163. Next base: position 4,102,396 of record NZ_OZ409872.1, read on the forward strand.
GTCGTAAAGGGAAGAACGATAACCAGGGTTCCTGCGGGGAGTACGATGGAAAAAGAAGTGGCTAAGCAAAGTTGGTACGTGGAGTTCTTTTTTCACAATGCGGCAGAAGAGCGGATGGAGCGGATCAGGGTGACCAGAAGGCTTAATCGGATTAAAGATCCAAGGCAAAAGCTTAAAAACTTTAATAATCTGTGTGAAGCTTACCGGATTGCACTCGAAGGCGGTTGGAACCCATTGGATGAGCATGCCAATGCTCGCCTAAAAAAGGAACTCATTGGCATCGACCTAAATGAAGCATTGGTTCTTTTTGAATCCTATCATAAAGCCAAAGGAACCAGGCCCAAATCAATCAGTACTTACCGTTCAACAATCAATTCTTTTATCAAGTATTATGGGGGAAGTAAAAAGGTAAATACGATCAGTGATTTTGAGATAACCGATTTTCTCAATTTCAAGGAAAGGGAGGAAAAATGGGCTGGGGTAACCTATAATAACTGCAGGATCGGCCTCAATAATTTCTTTCGTTACTTAAAGGTTAATAAATATATTTCCGAGAATCCTGTAACTGATTGCGAGACACGAAAAAAAATGCCGACACAGTCCCATCAGGTTTTCACGGAACGTGATTTCAAGGTTATCATGGACTGGCTTGATAAGCATGATAAATATTGTCAGCTATTTGTACGGATGATTTATTACACCTGCATCCGTCCAAAGGAACTTAGATTTCTTCAATTGAAGTATATTGATCTGGAGGAAAATATTATTACAGTACCGGGTACCGTGTCGAAGAATAAAAAATCAATCCCTGTAAATATTGATGTGAGCCTAAGAGTTGAACTGGATAAACTAAAGATAGAAAAATTCGACAAAGAATATTTTCTGCTCGGTTCTGGCCAAACATTTATCTCACGGAGTATGTGCGCAGAAAATTACGCCTATAATCGATTCAAAAAATGTTTGGAGGCAACAAATTTGTTGGATAAAAATTATACACTCTATTCGTTTAAGCACCTGTCAAACGTAAGAAAATTCCGGGCAGGATGGACCCTCGCAGAAATCTGTTCGGCCAATAGGCATGGAAGTCTCTCAGAAACGGAAACTTATCTGAAAGAACTGCTAAAATTCGTTAGGTCGGACAAAGCCATTCCAGCCATTTAAATTTTCTTAGGGTTTCTTGCAGGACTTATCAAGATCTCTGCAAGAAACCTTTGTTTTTGATTTTTACACTTTTTTAATTGATCTTCTGAAAAGTGCAAACGATGGATGTCATTAACCTTTCTAGCTAGATCTGAGATAATATCGAACAGTTCTTGATTGCGAACTTCGAGATTTGGAGACTTATCTTTGTGTGTCATAATATTTCTCTTCATTTGATAATGTAAAATTATGAACCATACATAAAAATAATCTCCCTTACCCTAGGGATATCTAAAGTTTTTGAAAAAGACAAATTAATCCCCACAGGGAATGTTGAATTTTTAGAACACATCTCCGGTTTTTAGAGGTATTAGAAAAGATTTTAAAGAAAGAAAGGTTACATATTATCTTGAAATCTGAATAATTATTATAATTTTTGAGCACAGCTCTAATCTCTAAATTAACATCAAATGAAACAACTCTATTCGGCCATTGCCCTGCCTCCATGGAATGACCTCTCCAATGCCCTAAAATGCTTTAACCGACGAAATCCTTTTGTGGGATTTTATCTGTAATTTTTTACAGTAGGTTAAATTTTTATACTCTAATATTTTCTGGCAAGCGGCTATTTATAATGCGTCTTGTCGTTTTTAAATTTAATTAACGTTATAAATCGCCCTTAAGACCATTTACATCTATGACTGAGACCAACATTATCGATAGGATTAAACTCGAAGAAATCATAAATCCTGAATATACTTTTTATATACCTTCTTACCAGCGTGGTTACCGGTGGGATATCAAACAAGTTAAGGAATTACTCTCAGATATCGATGAGGCAGAAACAAGTGGCATAGAAAGTTACTGTCTCCAACCTATTGTGGTAAAAACGCTCGAACCGAAGGCTCGTTTTGAACTGATTGATGGGCAGCAGAGATTAACCACTTTGTATTTGATTTTACTGCGACTTTCTACAGATGCTAGTACTTTGTTTACTCTTGATTATGAAACTAGAAAGGGTTGTACAGGATTTTTGCTTGCTTTAAAGGGTAATCAATCTAATTATGAGAATCCTGATTATGCTCATATTAGTGAAGCGTACCAGGTCATTAATGATTGGGCAGAAACAAAGGATCTGCGTACCCCGGTTAAACGCCATAAATATTTGTTTTATTTAGCAGGCCTATTAGAAATAATCTGGTATGAGCTTCAACCTAAAGGTGATGCAGATGAAGACCGCGAAGACTCAGTCAAAATATTTACCCGTCTAAACGTTGGTAAAATTGCACTAACCGGCGCTGAATTAATTAAGGCAATATTTTTGAGTAGTGACAACCTTAATGTACAGGCTTCATCAGATAAAATTAAGTCAATCAATTTAAATTTTAGACAGGTTGAACTAGCCAGTGATTGGAATCAGATCGAGTATGGTCTTCAGCAGAACAGTCTGTGGGATTTCATCAATCACAAAGAGAACGATACTGCTACCCGTATCGATTTTATCTTCGATTTGGTCGCTCGCATGAACGACGCAGTTCTAAGAGATGAACATAGCTCATTCCGTTTTTTTTATGAGCGTTTTGCAGCAGCTAAGATTAAACCAGCCCCGTTTTTAATGCTCCTAGAAGACGAATGGAAAGAAGTTAAGAACTGCTTTTCAATCTTGGAAGAGTGGCATGCAGACAAAGAACTTCACCATTTAATCGGTTATTTGATATATGATGGTATGGATTTACTTAAGTTATTAAAGCACTATAAAGAGGATAACAAAACCCGTTTTAAAGCAAGGCTAGCTGATCTTGCATATTCGACCGTTAGCGCAGTTGCAATAAAAGATCTTTATTATAATGACCACAATTCCCAACTCCAAAAAGTAATGGTGCTCTTTAATGTACTCAGTGCTAATAGTAGTAAGGATGTCTCACAGCGATTCCCATTCGGACTGCTAAAGAGTAAAAAAAATAAGTGGACTTTAGAGCACATTCATGCGCAGAATGCGGAAGAAGTGTCGCAAAAAGATTATGCAGATTGGATGGTTGAACATCTGGCAGAAGTTGAACGTTCAGGCATTATGGGTAATCTTGAATTGGCCGCGGAAATTCAACATTTTCAGACCGCAATACTACCTATAGCAAAACCCGGGGACCTAAAAAGTGAATTTGAGGAATTAGCTTCAAGCGTAATTGATTTCCTTTCGGAGCACAAAATACTTAAAGAAGAAGAGGAGAGTGACTTAGATCCATGGGTTGACGTCAATCATATTTCCAATATAGCGCTTTTAGATGCACGTAGTAATTCATCACTTGGGAAAAGAGTCTTTTCAGTAAAAAGAAAAAAAATAATGGATAAAGAACGGGAAGGCGCTTTTATACCTCAGGCGACGAAAAATGTTTTCTTAAAGTATTACAGTGATTATCCAAGTAACTTGTTCAACTGGACCATTGCTGATAGGAAAACTTACATGTCAAAAATTCAGCAGTTGATTGATACATTACAAACAGAAAAAATATAATGGCAAATAGCAAAATATATACGCTTTGGGATTTACTAGAAAACAATGTAGATTTATTTGATAAGCAAATTCCGCAAGGAATAGAGATTCCGATGATTCAGCGCGATTATGCGCAGGGCCGAGAAGACGTTCGAACAAAAAAGATTCGTAAAAAATTCCTAGAAGCCATTCACGGCCAGCTCTTGGCAGTTCAAAATCAGGCGGAAAATATAGAGCCACTAGAACTTGATTTTGTGTATGGGTATTTGTCTAGTGAAAAGTTTATTCCTTTAGACGGACAGCAGCGACTAACGACCTTGTATCTAATTCATTGGTATCTGTTTTTCACTCAAGGAAAGCTTTTAGAAAACTTGGATGCTTTTAGTCGAATTTCTTACCGTTCAAGGGTATCTTCTAATGAATTTTTTGAAGGTTTGAATAAGGAAAGCCATGTATTGAATCTCTATCAGGAGATACAGATGAAAATTGAGCAAGGTAAGACTTGGAATTTACCTTCAATAATCCAAGATCAAAGTTGGTTCCATGAACGCTGGATGAAAGATCCTACGGTACAATCGGCGATGGTGATGTTAAAACATATTGCCTCGAACTTTGGTGGTATTAAAGCTGAAACGCTTCTTGATAAAAATTCAATTGGGTTTTATCTTATTGATATTCCTGAGCATGGAAAAGGGGATAGTTTGTACATTAAAATGAATGCCCGGGGTAAAGGACTTACAGATTTTGAAAACCTAAAGGCATTACTTGAAGGCGCTATTCATGCTGTAGATTTAGATTTGCATGAGCGTTTTTCCCAGGCCATTGATAAAGGTTGGTTGGATAAAGTTTGGTTGCTCAGTCGTGGGGTTAAAGATACCGAAGATAGAAGTAAGGCTTCTGGAGCTTATTTGCTGGCGCTAATCACCTCGATCACCGAGCTACTTTTCCATAAAAGCAACACCCAAGAGAAAAACTTTGTTTTTTCTGAGGAGCTGATGATGAAAATCTACAGTGATAAGGATAATATTGTGTTTTTGATTCAGTCAATGGAATTTATTTGTTCTAGAAATTTAGATAGCTATGATGATTATTTCAACCAAATTTATATTAAGGAAGAAATCGCTGCTGACCGGGTTAGGCATGAGGGAGTCACGAATATAATTGGTGCAGTGTTAAATGAATCTCTCATAGATGCTACAGATAAATTGTTGTTTTTTGCCTGGTTAATTTATGTTAACAAAAAAGATAATACTGAAGTAGAAGAGAATTTAAGAGATTACTTGCGTATTTGCAGGAATTACTTGAACAATATCAATCAGAAGAGTCGCAAAAATTTCACGCTAGCAACTGATATTCGAACTGAAGATTTTGGACAGATTTTAAATGTACTTGGCGCAGTTTATCATCCACAGGATGCTTACGGTGCACTGCAAAATTCAAGTGTTAGTTCATTAAGATATGTCAAATATGAGCAGGATAAATATGAATATTTCAAGACTGATCTTGCCTTGAAATCTTTAGTTCAGCGTTTAGAAGATAATTGGTCATTCCGAGGATTACTTTTTAATGTTGATCTTAAACGATATTCGCCAGCTGAGCTTGATCTTATTGTTCCAGACTTTTTAGCTTTGATGGGTGCGAAGGATACGCATGGTCTGATTCGTTTATTGATTTCCTTAGGATACATGGGGACACATATTGCTGGAACGAGCATCGGAGAAATGCGATTATGGGGAAGAGTTGATAGATGGCACAGAGTAATGGCCTCGCCAGACGGCGAAATTAGGGAGCCACTGGCTAAGCTTTTTGATCTTTTTATTAGAAGGGACCGAAATCTAAATGTTCTGCAATTTTGTGAAAATCATTGGAAAAGTGTGCGTAGTACCTTGCCAAAAAATACTTTAAATTGGTATTTACTGGAATATCCTGAAATGATTCGTCAGGCAATTTTTACCATAAAAGATTTAGATTGGAAGGTGCCAACAATTGAAACTTTTAAGGTTTCCGCGCTCAGTGGTTATCATTGTAATCCATTTGTACTTGAGCTTAGAACAAGAGAAGACTTGACGAACGCTACACTTAATGTGCCTCAAAGCTACGCACAGTATTCGGGTTTTGCTCGTTTGAGGCTGGTTAATGGTCTATCCCTATCACAGGCTAATCACTCTTGGGTACTACATGATGGTAAGCGCATGCAGGGTTTTTGGGAACTGAGGGAACGCTTTAATTTGGAAGCTTTGGCAAATGGGGAATACCGTTTTGTTTGCGAGAATCTAATAGAGGATGTGATACCGTTTGTTGTCGCTTGCGCAGCGTTAGTTCCCATACCTTTACAAGATGAGGTTGCAGCTGCGCTAGAGGAAAATTAAATTATTTTCACTATCAAATAAGAAAAGACTTGCAGATTTTCGCTGCAAGTCTTTTTGGTTATGTCTCATCTTATTTTGACGGTTAGCTAATCAATTTCCAAAAAGCTAAATCTTCAATCATAATGGGTGGCGATCCAGCCAGATTGACAACACTATGATGCTTCTCCAGCTTTTTAATGATTTGTACCAATTTATCTTTTTGGTCTTTGTCGGTAATCGAAAATAGAGAATCGATGTCTTTCACTTTCACGTCATTTACCCTATGAATAATCCAGGTCAAGATATATTGGTCATATTCATTGTCACCCGTTGAGAAATGATTCAAGAACTGTGTAGATAAAATGGTTCCTACACCAAACTCGCGCCCTTCTTTTAGAATTTTTCTGAGCGCACCAAAGTTTTTACTCAAGAAATTATCCGCCTCATCCACCAAAACCATATTGGTTAACTGCCTGATATTACCTTCAATTCTGCTGTGTCCAGTTTTTTGCATCTGAGAATAAAAAGCATCTAAGGTGATGGCCACTACTAAGTTTTGGATGTCTGGACTATAGCCTGATAGATTAATAACTGTGACCCCATCAATTAAGTCAAACAGGGATGCCGTTTTTTTGCCATCTGGTTGGAAGATTTCAAAGTCGTAGAGCTGTTTTAATGCAGCGTGTAAACTGTCGATGGCCATCTTTTCATCTTCTAGATAAATTTCGCAAAGATCGGAAATGGTTGGGGCAGTCTTGGTCCAAGTGGATTCATCTGCTTTTTGAATCCCTTTTTCTTCGTAGGCTTGCATGATGACTTCTTTCAGGAAAGCCTTTTGTTTCGCACCTAAACCAAAGGCGTTAGAAATGGTTTCTTGAAGGGTTGAAGCGATGTGAAGCGGTAACAATGGCATTGGGTTTTGACCAATATCAATTGCCAATGGGTTATAGGGCAAGTGATAAAGTTTATGCACTTTAGCGCCTGTGGTCTCTACAAATTCTGAATTGATGTAATCACCCTTATAATCGAATATCAATATGCCGATTGGACGCTGATCAACATTGTTTTTGCCTTGGCGAGCCAGTTGGGTAATGAGTGATTTGGTGAACTGCGTTTTACCTGTCCCCATGGTACCGATAATTCCGGTATTGGTATGCATCACTTTACTGGTATCTCCTGGAGTCCAGTTGACCTCAGCGCAGATTTTAGATATGGAATGAGAGTCTTCTTCATAAAGACCACTCTCTGTAAAAATTAAATTGTTTTGTGTAATTGGATATGCCAATTAATTTGACCTCATCGGACCTATTTTTCATTATTTGGCAATATATCGGAAAACTGTTTTAAAATTACATGATTTTTGCCTGTATGGTGTCAATTGCAAACGGATTGCCCAGTTAGTAGTGACTCAGTTTTGATGAGCATTAAAGGCATCAGTTTTTTTATGGTGCGTTCTCATCCTACAAAACACAGGATTGCGCACTTAAGTACCAATTAGTATTATTGATACTTCGCATATTTGATTTTAATCCATTAATTATGATCACTCAAAATCAAATGTGCAGTTATAGACCAAGAATTAAATCTGGATCTTCTATTTATTATCGACAAATCCGGGTAAATCTACGGACCAAAATAACCTACATTCCAATTACTGAAGCCACCTTCAAAGCCTACATTTTCCAAAAAAGAAATTATAATAAGCACTTCAAATTAGAGTTAATTGCAGCAATACTTTAACCACTCGGGTGTTTTGCAAGATGTATTTTTGTATACACAAAAAAATCTTGCGCCCTTGTGGTCGGGCATTTTTCTCGGAACTCGAAAATGCTGAAGCCAATTTAAAAAGCAAGATTATGCAAGGAAGAAATCTAAAAATCCAGAACAGCTGCTGACTCATCCGATTATTTTAAGGGTCATGAAGATACCTATAAACGGTTGGAAAAAATCCTGATCAACGGTAATTGTCAATCGATAGGAGAGGTTGCAAGAAATATTCTGTCAAAAGAAAAAATCCTGATGCTAACCAGGGATATTACGATGAATGCTCCAATGGAGTGGATAAACCAGAATAGATTGACCCCGTCTCACTAGAAATATATTCACTGTAAATTATTGTTTATCTTTACATTGGTGTTTTGGCGGAAAGGGGTCAATTGGATTGGTTTTTCTAGATAATGTGTATTTTTCAGCAAGTCCCTGATTTCAGGGGGTAGGAGTTGCATTACAATCTGATCCGTTGTTTGAACTATTTTTCTGGGCGCACTTGTTTTCTTTTTCCCATAGAATTTTTTTGGCAATTTATGGTAAGCTAAACGCTAAAAATCCCAAGTCTGAAATTGAAAAGATAATTTGATGAAGTAAATTTAAAGGATAACTGCTTTTAAATCAATAGGTAATGTATCAATATTTTCCATGTGGAAAAGGAAGGTTATCAACTGTGTACTCTGATAGGAATATAAAACGCAATGAATGGGTATGATAAAAATAGAGTTGGTGTTTTATTAGTTTACAAGTCAAATTCCATTGTGAGCTTTGGGACGTTTAATACCTTGAACGTAGGTTTTTCTTTGTCAATAGCTTGAAGAGATTCGTGTTTGCCATCAATTACATCAATAAGAAAATCTGTTTTAAAAGTTTTATAATCCTTAGTCGAAATTAACCTTTTAGTTTTTCCTAAGACATCTTCTAATGAAATCGTATTACCAATCATTTCTTTCTTGAGAAGTCGTAACACCACATTTGTGAATTCCAAGTAACTATCAAGTGGCATGTCTAATTTTCCTTTAATTAATTTATCATTGATAAAGAGATTACTTAGTAGGTGATTAATTATTCTTAGTAGAATATCCAGTTGTTCCTGCTTTGGCGTTTCAATCTCATGAAGTGCATTGTTACCCAGAAACCTTGCTGAATGCAATCTTCGGGATTCACTCTTGCTTAGATGTCCACCCTCGAATAACAGATTAATCCGAGTTTCCAAATTGGCTTTACTGATTTTTAAATGATTACATATTGCTTCTATAATTGCCCTAAACCCCGCAGCAGCCAATAATAAAGCATCTACCTTTAGTGCATTTATTGTCTCCTTGTAAAGATTTTTGATTACTTCTGGAATTTGATAAACATTTCTGAGCTCTTCACCAACCTTTAGGTAAGGAGGGTAGATATCACTATTTTCATAATATTCAGGTTCGCCATGCGAATCTTCCCTCATCATGAAGTTATCACCGTATTTTTCTAAAAATGAAATGTTTTCGCAACCAGCACATTCTATAATTTGGTACCTACGAATCCATTGAAAATTATATTCATCTTCACCTCCAGTAATCTTTTTCTCAAAAAGCTGAATATGGTTTCTTAAGCCACCACATTTCTGACAGAAATACTTTTCATCCATCTGGGAAAATAAAGAAAAAAATTTAAAAATATTATTTCTTCAGGTAGATATTGAACACTTCAAGAAAATACTTATCTTCAACTATTTAACTCTCTCAATGAAGACCAACAACAAATATTCTTTAGCAGCTTATTTAAGTGCACTTATCGCAATTGTAATTTTATGGTGGTTCTATCCGCCGTTAGTCAACCTGCTCGAAAGTGATTCTTATGATCTGGATTCTACAGTAGAGCGTTTAGACACGCTATTTTCCGCACTCGCATTTGCAGGCCTTATCATCACGCTCTATTATCAAAGAAGAGATTTTGTGGATAGTCGAAAGTATTCTAATATCAATGAATTTATTGAATTGCATAAATTTTTTATGTCCACAGAATTTAGGCTTACTCGAAGACAGGCTTGGGCAACTTTGAAGAAATGTTTACAATATGAAGAGTATGCCAATTTTGTTCTAGGAGAAGCGTATATCAATAGGTATGTAGACAAGTTTTCTGAAAAAGAAATCTTTAAGAAATTCAAACATGTATATGATCAGCAGTTTAAAAGTGCTTCAGAATTTTATATTCATGATTCAGAACAGCGGCATAAATTGGATGATTTGATTGGTTTTTATCAGTTGTTATCGATGAAAAAATCATCAAATAAGTATTTCGATACATTAGATTTCTATTATGATTCTTACAGACCGCTCCTTTATTGGTATGCGTATAAGTCTAAAGAATTATATGAGCGGAATGAAGTGAATTCGTATTACAACAATCCACCCGGATTGTTGGATGCGCTTGAACGGTTAGATAAAAATTATTTTCAACCAGAAAACCCAGAAAAAAAAGAGCCAACCGTGGAGACTATATATAATCATCCCATTATCATGAATATGTCTGCAAAAACTAAAACTCAAAACCAATCAACTGTTCTCAATCTATTATCTGGTTTTTTTAAGGCTTGATCATGTCACCATTAAATATTTTTTTATACTATGCTAAACATTCTCTTGTTTTCTGATAATGGAAATTGAGATTCATCATTCGTATCAATATTCTTAAATTACTGCTATTTTGAAAACTGCAACTTATAATGATTCATTATTTGATGGGCTAACCCCTCCAGTTTACGGTAAGACACATAGTTTCATTGAATGGCCTGAATTGTTCAGATATTTTCTCAACTTCGATTACAATTGGCAATTGAGCTGCTAATCCAGCAAGAATACATGTTCCTTGTGGAAGTATTGGTAGCGAATCGAAAGAAACTTTATCGAGATACGAGATTGTCTTCTCTACCGCCTCAATATCCTTATTGTTAATTAAACGATGCAAAAAGTAATTATGTAATTGGGAGATTATTGTTGTCGAGATGTCTGATGGTCTTTGGCTTGCGATTGTCAAAAAAACTCCAAATTTTCGACCTTCCTTTATTATTTCTTCAAATGTTTCTAATCGGTGATCTTTCCATGTCTCGTTTTCACGTTCAGAATTATATGATAATATATTATGAGCTTCATCTATGATGATATTTAGGTATTTGTGTTTTTCAAATTTTTCCTTTTTATCTTCATAAACCTGTTTGCAAATAATCATGGGCAATATCTTTCTCATTTGCATATTGACATCTTTGAGCGAAATTATTGAAAGAATTGCATCATCCTTTAAATTTGGGTCAACCGTTATTACTTTCTCTAAATCTGAAATTCTATCGTCTAATCTTCCCATTACAGGACCAATATGCTCTTTGTTTGAAAAGCCTTTTTGGACTTCATGGTAAAAATTAAAAATAATTTTTAGGCGAATAATGTGGATTTCTGAGAGATTAGTAATGTCTGGTGTTAATGCATGTGTTTTTTCAGTTATTACTTTAGTAATGAACTCAGCATCTGAAGATTTTATGCCACCATATATGTAAACCTTTTCTCTGGGTGTGAAGTTCAAGTTTTTCCTATAGTCAGAGAAGAGAGCTTTAAATCCATCGATTTTGTTTTCTAATCCGAAACGCGATAGTTCTTCCATAAAAGTGAACGCCATATTACGTTCCTGGTTTTGTTCTACTTTAGTGAAGATGCTTTGCAGCGTTACAGATATCAGTTTTCTAAAACCATCATTAGTACGAATATTATTATCGATAAATTCATTTTTAAGTGTTCTAGACACAAATGGTGTCTGTGTTTTTTCAGTACAATGCAAAATTAATGACCAGAATTGTTCGTCTTTTAGTGTTCTTGGCAATACAGGAAATTTTAATTTACTTCCATTTCGGCCGGTTGAAAGTCTATATATGCGTTTATATCTTTCGTTAATTATCACATCATCTTTAACATTTTGCTCAACTTTTGGCAATGCATATTCTCCATTAAAATCAATTAGTAGGAATCGAGCATTCTGCTGAAATTTTTTTTCATCCTTAAATTTATTAATGATCTCATGATAGAGCTTAGCCAGCGTATAGGATTTACCGGAGCCCGTATTTCCGAATATACCGATGTGACTAGCCATTAACCTATCTATACTTAATTCTATCGCTTTTCCTTTTTCTTGAGCTAAATTTCCAAGAACAAATGTTTCCTCCCCGTCATGAACAAATTTATGAACCAGGTTAAATTCGGATTGTGTTAATAAGAAAACTTCGTTATCAATCAATGGTAACTCTTTTATTCCTTGTTTGAAAGTTTTCGATTCTAAGAAGCCAACTAAGCTAATTTGTAGAATTCTTTTAACTTTTTGCTGTTGCTTGACATAAGGTGTTTGTATTAAGATCTTATCCTGAGTGATAAACTCACCTTCAATCTTGCCAACAAGATGCGAAAATCCCTTTGCTATTTTAATGTAACTACCTACAGAAACATTTTTTATAAGTTCTCCCCTGAAGAGCAAATGGGATACATTTTTACTGGTATCTACCTGCAACTCAACACTACGGCCTCGGACTGCGGTAACGACACCGATTTTAATTACTGAATCAATTTCTTCCATAATTACTTAGTCTCTTCCTTTACTAATTCTTTGGGATACTGATTGGTATCCAGTTGCCTCGCAAGATTAGAAAACCAGACTTTGTTTACTTCCAGAAAGCTTCCAGCAATAATGATTTCAAGGTTGTTAAACTTGAAATCTGTCAATACTAGTTTGCTGGCAATATCATTTTTTGCATTCAGATCATAAGCGAATACACAAACCAGTAGTGTTGGATTAGAATTGGCTACCCGTTTAGTAATTTCTCTAATATGTTCATCGGCAAATGAAAAACCGAAAACAAATAGCACTGAATTCTCTTTCTCCAATTCATTAGAGTACATTCTTAATAATTCATAAAAAGTATACTGAGTGGTTGTGGTGCTAAATTTATCCTTAGTAGGATTTATTATAACCATTTGGCTATAGGCACTTAGAAATGCGTCTACTTTTTTCGATTTCTGATAATTAACAGCATCGGAAATTAATTTTTTTATCTTCTTCGGTTCACCATTCTCATGATTAAACTCTATGATTAAGTCATTCCCAGGATCTGTTTTTTTGACATTATTTAAAATACTTAAATTTTTATCAAAAATGATTTTATCTTCCTGTGCTTTCCAGGTTACCGATCCATGGAGTTTAAATAAATTGAACAAGGGGATTTCAGCTTGATTTTCGTAATGCGGACTTTTTTGAAAGATACTTTTTCTATAGTTACTCGTTGAAAAGGTCGGATTAAGTTTGCCTGAGAACCCATCGTTATATTCCAGATTTAGGTCTTCGAGTGTCTTGTCCAAGAAGAGATCCATATTTGTTGTAAACAAATTCGCCTGCTTGCCGATTAATGTACTTCTTCTTTTTATCAAAATTATGTTAATTGCACTGAGAAATTCCTGATAGTTTGTTTTAGTATCATTAAGATCTTTTCTATCTCTTAACAATGAATGATTTAATATGTGGATATTGCCTTCAATACCTTTTGTGTAATAATCATTTTTGATTGAAGCTTCTACGATATCCCTTTCATCAGATTTTTTTTCCAATGATAAATCTGTTAAAAGATTTTCAACATTGCCTAATGTTTCAAAGAAATTCCGAGATGCACCTGACCCGATAAGAAAATTTAGGTGGCAGCTTTCGATTATTTTGGTAAACTTATCGATATCCATTATGAGAGTGATTTAGCCTAATCGTAAATATATATCTTTTATTAATATTTCATAGCGAGATTATGTTTCAGCTTAACAAGCTTTTAACACATAATCATTAGCTAATTATTCAAATGTCCATTCAAAATGATAATGATATTTCCCAACTTTGAGTTTATTACTTTTATCTTGAACCTAAAAGTATTAAGACCTCGACTAATTTTTTATTATGGTTGGTGGTGGTTCTTTATATACGATTTTTCATGAGCCCTTGAAGGCCATTCCAAACTAACCCAATTTTATTCCAAGATAAGAATATCCCTATGTACAATATATTAGCTACATACAACTCTAAGCAGATTGTAAAAACTTTTGGATAGCTGCTCTCCCTGAATACTGTTCTTCATTACGATGGGGTATAAACAGACTTTTTTTGACTGACTCTTTATTGCTGCCAAGTTAAGGTGGATGCCCTGGCATGCAAAGGAATTTCCGGCATAAACGCTCCTGTGGCCTTTGCCCTCTTGTCCATTTATTCCGTTCCTCCTTTTGCTTTGGCAGGGCATCACCTTTTTGGTTGCACCATAAATTAATTCAGCAAGATTGTGGAAAAAATTGCAATTTAAGGTGTCGGAAATTCAAGTGAGTTACCGCCCAGGGTTTAAAGCTATGGAACGTCCGAAGGTGACTTCGTCAATACAGGCTTATGAGATATTAAGAAAGGGTTGGAATGAAGATCGGATGGAGCTTTTGGAAGAGTTTAAAATACTGCTTTTAAACAGGTCGAATAGGGTATTGGGAGTTGTAATGGCAGCGAGTGGAGGATTCGCGGGGGTATTGGTGGATCCGAAAGTAATTTTCTCTGTGGCGCTGAAGTGCGGAGCACATGGAATTATTCTGGCACAATCATCCAAGTTGGTAATTGTTGCCAAGTGCGGCCGATATTAATCTGACCGGGAGGTTAAAAGCTGGAGGTAAGTTGTTGGGAATAGAGGTGTTTGATCATCTTATTTTATCTCCCGACGGATATTATAGTTTTGGTAATGAAGGATTGATGCCGGTATAGGTTTTCTTAACGCCTTTTAAATCATTTGCAGGGATTGGGTATCGCTATGGTCATACTTTGCCCTTTCGTAAGCAGAGGCCCGATGTCTTAAGGTGGTTACGAGTGAGATTTCTTCTACTGAGATGGCTTGCGAGCCTTTGGCCAATAGCTTTTCAATGGTCTGCAGTGCAAACTGATAATTTTGATCATTTGTGATGGTTTGCATAGAAAGTATTGTTTAACGATTGGTAATCATTAAGACGTCGGTTTAGGGGGATTGGTTTCAACAAAAAGAAAAATTTATTTTGACCTTTAAAAATGAGTTGGCATAGGTTATCTTATTATTAAAATTAATAAAAATGATTAAAAAATTAAACAAAGGTTTTAAAATGTTTCGTGGGGATTACATTATACCCCCAACTGAATGGCGTGAAGATTTTACCGCGTATGAATATCAGGGAATGGGTAGAAAAAATGCTGCAGGCCTTTTCTTCTTTACAGACTCGATTAAAATTGCCACTGATATAGCAATCCAAAAAGCAAATGATAAATATTATATTACCGAAACTGAGATATCATGCGAATCGGTAGATGTGATCGATTTGTCAGAGTGTTTGCTAATTTATCATGCCCTATTTAGTTTAAATGAAGTGGGTATCGATGTTGCAAATCCTCTATTTAAAACATATTTTGATGCACCACCTCATACGCAAACTTTTGAGAATTTGATAGAGCAATTTAATGCATTTCAACAAAAGGATTTGGGTGTGAAACTAACTGATGTTACTGTAAGCCCACTTAATTATCAAGATGTGAATGCATTCGCGCAACGATTAAGTGATTTTGGTAATGGTGTTGAACTTAAAAAGCAGATTCTAAATCTTGACAATGGAATTGTTGGTTATTGTTGGAGGGAGCAAAATCATCCTGACGGATTGACCTATTGTTTCGTAGATTCCTCATGCTTAACACCTCCGTCTACAAAATGTATAGCTATTTAATCAAGCAATTCTGCTGGTTTTTTGCTTTCACTTTTTTGATTGATGGGATTGCAAGTGTTAAAGGTGATAGCCAATTCTATACACAGTGGTCGGAATTTGATGATTTGCATTTCCAACTTCGATTCTGCCCTGTTCGTTTTTGTTGCTTGCGGAATCTGTTAGATTCCGCTTTTGTTGTTTAAAGAAATTTATCACGTATAGGTTGGTTTTGAGGTATTCACAAAATTAAATTCTTTTATATTCCTTATTTATCGGACATAAGTCTGAAGTAAAGGCTTTTCTGGTAGGGATAGAGTCAGGCTGTTAGTTTTGTATGTTTTATATTCACTCAATCCAGGTTCCCTTTCCTTAAATGGTTTATCAAATTGATATAGCGCCCTAAAGTGAAATTCCTAATGTCAATCAGGTGATTTTGGCAATCCAGCGGGATATTGAAAATAACATTCTGTTGCCTGGTTGGAGATTACGCCTTCGTTGATCAAGCGATTTCGTGTCGGATTGGCCAGTTTAAAAGACAATACGATCCATTTCTAACCTATTATTTATAAGTTTATTGGGGTGGTCAGTTTAGACAGAAACATACTGACCCTAAATTCCGAAACGATATGGTCAAAGCTACCAAAATCTCCACCTTGTAAAAAGATTAGAATACAAAGGAAGCGTCCAGGCAAAAAGGATAACGCCACTGAGCAGTCAGCGGCATTATCAAATTAATTACTGATAGGAGATGAGAATCTTGATTTCCTTAGATTATTTCCCGTAGGATACTCCGATTTCAATTTCTCCATTAGCCGTTAATTCTACAGCTTCCATAAAATTTGCTTTTAGAGAACCACCCAAGCCAATTTTTTGGTTGCAACTTAGACTTTGTATAGTGAAAGTATCTGTACCGATAACAATTGACTCAGGAACGGATTGAAATCCGGCAGTAATAAGGCTTTTCATGAACACCTGAAGAGAGGTTTTGAACCAGTTGTGAATCTCCCTCGCTTTTTGTTTGCCGTTATTTATGAACCCCTCAACCTTAGTGATGATCCGATCTATCTTTTCACGGGTGTATTCTTTTCCAAAAATGAAAGTTTCATGTATTGCTTTTGTGAAATTTTCCCATTCCTCTTCCATTTTACCGAAGATTTCTGCATCTAATATCCCATTTAACGTGTTTTCATTTTGTTTTTTATGAATGTCGTTTACTTTTTTGATAGCAATCTCAATTGCTTCATCATTTATAATTACTGTCGTATACATTTTGATTATATTGGTTTAAAAAAAGTTTGATTTTCAAATAATTCTACACTAACCTCTTCACTAGCTTTAGCACTTTCAAACAAGTACGTTACAATTTGTGTAACAGAGTTTTCATAGCTCGCTGCCACATCCAATCCCGAGTCAAACACCTTTTTCGCTAGCTGCATATCTGAGTAAACAAAATTCAACATTTCTAAACTAAGTCTATCGATAATTTCTGTATGATTTTCAAGATTAGCAGTACATAGCTCATTTACTTTTTCTGCCCATTCGGTAAGATCCATTTCTTGTCCACCTACATCAACAGCTGTCCAGACACTTCTTGTCAACCATTCCTGTGTTCTTATAGTGCAAGGTAGGCCTGAGCTGTTAATTAAATCCTTAAAATACAGGCCGTTATGCGAAGTAAATCTTGAGCGTATAATTGCCTCAACATCAGGCTCAATTGGATTGGAGTAGATTAATCCCGCACTTTGGATTTTAATCCAATCACCGAGTTTGTAAACCAGGTAATGATTGCTGCTGACTAATGATTTTTTTGCCCCTCCCAGAAATACAGCTCTGGTGACTTCAATATATGAGCTGCCATGTTTTTCTACATGCTCGGTTAAGTAGGTGAAATCTTCATTGCTGAGTGCGAATGAGGTTAGGTTATAGGAAGGATTGCCAGTTGTAGAATCCTTTTCCCGAGTTCTTATTAAACAGCAAAGCCGCTTACTCTCTGCCATCAACCAAAATGGCGTCTGTGTAAAGGCTAACGGCATGATTATATTGCGATTAACGAGATCCTCATTCGAAGCAGTTAGAACGAAAGATTTCGCGCTAGTTTTTTCCGCAAATTTTGCAATCTCTTTTGCCAGCTTCTGCGTTCTTTGATGCTTAAAGCGGTCAGAATTGTGGTTTTTACCAATGTAAGTAGATAGTAGTTCTCTGGATTTCTTTTTAATAAAATTTGCCTGTCTACTGCCCATTTTCGCAAGTTCATTCGGATCATGGATTAGTTTTCCATCCATCCAAGTAAATCCCTGCTGATTCGAGCTGTCTCCAGCTTCTATCAAAAATATCAAGTCCGCGGCATCAACATCTGAAATCATTTCCAACCATTTTAGGTGACTCTGGATCGCTACTTCTTTGAACTCATCAGCAGGTATAGAAAGATCCGGGATTAGCTCCTCTCCGGAATAGCGAGTCAGGTGAAGCAAAATCCGAAAAGCTTGGTCGCTCTTCATCAATCTCTTTCCAAGTTTCGAACGCCATTTTTTCACAACAGCTCTGACTGTGAAATATCCCGGAAGATATTGCTTATGGTAGCTGGTCAGGTAAGGTCGTAAAACATATCTCCCCGTCTCATTTAATGCCTTACTGTAACACCTCTCCAGCTTTTCTCGTTGAGCCTTGCCAGCATTAATAAAACTTGCCCGATCCTTAATAGCAGGATCAGGGATAAAATCTACAAGATTGCTCATTACCGAAGTCATTGGAGACTCGATTTCACTGTCTACCGTCGGGTCGTCAGTAAATTCACCATAAAGGGCAAGCCCCTCAAACCATGGGGTCCAGATCTGTTCATATGTCTTTATCTTACTTTCAATTACTGCTGAACGTTCAGTGAGTGCCAGAATATTCAAATCTGCACCCATCAATTCTGCTGGCCGTCCCTTAGCTATAAAAGCCTTGAAGAGTGAATCATTGTGTCCGGAATGCCCATAGGCAAGTAACAGTGACTCCAGGTCTACTAACGTCCATCTCATGATGTCAAGTGTTAATCCGACAGTTCCGAACAAACTGTAAACATGAACAAGCTCATGTTTTAGATTGAGCAGCATCGAGTCCAAATCTTCTTCTTTTAGGATCGATTGCCCGTGAGGTATTGAATTTAACATCTTAGAGTAATTGATTGCCCAAGAATTAAAGTTTACCATCAATTCTTTCCTTGTCGGTAACAAATTGAATCTAGCATCAGCCATCTCAGTGATGTATGGAATGGAAATTTCACTTATGTTCTTAAACCAGCTAGCTGACGCGCCTTCCCATATTGGAAAGATAAAGACCTGCAAATCTGGCAAATGTTTTGGTCTTTCGATACCAGGGATCCCAAAATATAAGTAGCCTAAACTTGACAGATATCCATATGTTTTTAGGAGGTAGAGTATATTATCCAAAAAGAATTCGCCTGCATTGTAGTCTTTATCTTTTTGATATTTTAATATGATATAACGCAATAAGCCCTCTAGGGAATCATAGGCAACAAGTTTTTGCTCTTCATCATCTTCTGCATATTCACACAATACATTAACAGTTTGGGCTAAAAGAACTGAAACATCTTCTTCGATATAACGATACGCCAGACCAATAGCATCTTCGCACAATTTTAGCGTAAATTTCTTATCATAATCTTTGCAAAATACTATCGCTGTAAGTAAGGTTCCTACCGCTTGCTCGCTTTCATAATCTTTATCGAGGTAACGAGCGATGTTCGCTAAAGTGGTACCAACTATCTTGGAGCATTTCTTGTTTAGCGTATTATTTGTATTCAGATCGAGCAGGGCGTTGAAACAATTGATTCCCTCAGTAAGTAAGTATGCATCTTTGCCGCTTCGATTTATCCAGAGTTCATCAATGAGAAATAACATGTCCTTCAACAATTTGACAAAACTGGCATTATCACTTGCCTTGTGAAAATGTGGCATCAGGTCCATAAGGACCTGATTGACAAGTTGTGTGTTTAGTGACTTGGTAACGGTAAATATATGGTAGACCACATTGGTATCGAGCAATGCAGCCTGAGCTATCCATTCATCGTAATTTTTCAATTCAGTCTCTGTTGGGCTAGCGATTAATGCAAGCGATTTATTTAACGTTTTGAGTGCATCTTTTTGAAGATAGTTAGCAAATTCCTCAATAGGAACACTGACAATTTGTGGTTTTTTCATATTTGGAGCGTTTATACCAGATAATTAGATTATAAGTAGAGTAAGTAATAGATATCGCTAATATAAAATATAATCAAATTAGTCCGAAACGGATCTTAAAAGCGACCATGTAAAATTTATTCAATTAAGCAGTTGCAAATTGTATTTGGGTGCACAAACCAATTCATTTGACCCCCTTTCGCCAATTCACTAAAATGCAGACAAACAAAATTTTACAACAATTTTATTTCAGGTGAGACGGGTCAATGTACTTAGGTTTATCCAGCCAATGACGCAAAATCTCAGTAGATAGCCCCATTTGTTGCTTAAACAGTACTTGCCACCAATGTATGCGCGAAGGAGTACCCCGGCTCCAATAATTGTCACTAGGGTCTTGATGAGAGGCCCCAATCGGTATTGCTCCCTTATAAAAACGAATTTACCCCTATGCTGAATAAACCAACTTATTTGACCCCTTTGCACCAATTGTTAATTATTTTTCAAATGCTCTAAAAATAGTGTGCTGTAATATACTTTTACTGGCGAGATGGGGGTCAGTCTACTACGATTTACCCAATGCGTGTCCGTTGAGTTTATTAGAGTTAGGTCGAATATACAGGTTATTCGCATTGATAAACTCATTGTCGCAAGTATAAGTTTAAAGGATCAGATATGACCTTTTACCTGCATTTGGGTTTTCTAATCTTAAGTTCCAAAATGACTTGATTAATCCTAGCGGAATCTCCAATAGAATTCATCGGTGCGTCCTTATCAATGAAAAAAGGCACAACTAATCTCATTCATATTTGCCAAATTTTTGTGTTTTATATTTTTAGTACAACGGTTGCCACTTTTCCGAAAAACTAGATTTTTATATAAATCCTTTGCTCTTTAAGTCATCGACAATTGGCCCAAGCACCTGTAAGAACGCACTTAAGTGTTCAAAGTATTCCTCCGAGAGGGCACAATCCCTAGACATTACAAAAGATTTTTGCAATTTTTATCTTGAAAGTTTAAAGTTATTGATGTAGATCAGAACCATTGGGAATTACAATCAGCTATTTCGTGAAGGGTATTAATTGTTTGATATGTAGACCTCGAATGCTGAAATTTTACTGTTGATTAATATATTCATTATCAGGTATTTATCTCATATATTTAACAGACGTTTAAAGTCTTTAGGTAAAAGTCTGACAGTTATGTCCTTTGGAACTCAAATCCTATGAGAATAAAAACCAGTTTCTCTTGCAATAAAGCTGGTTTTTTCTTAATTTTAAGATAGAAACCAAGGGTAAAAAGTCTGACAAAAGTCTGCCAAATACCTCTTAAAAGTAGCGAAATGAGAAAAGTAAAACCCCTCTCAGAGTATCAAAAAGGCATCTACGGAGAAATATTAGGCGAATTTTTCAATCCGATATTCTCCACTACATTAAATCAAACCCTTAAATTAAGTTTTAAGGGTTTTTCTTATTTAAATTAGTTTGTCAATACTTTCGCAAATTCAAAAACCCCGAATTATTATTTTTGAATAGGGAATAAATAGACGCTTTAATCAGACTCAGTTGGATCCAGTTGCCATGCTAACTGTCTGAGTATACTTTTTCCTCCGTTAATTCATAAACTGGTTCCGAAATTCGGATGGGGTAATCCCGACAGCTTTTTTAAATAGTCTAGAAAAATAGGGAGGGTTTTCAAAACCAAGTTGGAATGCAGTCTCTGATATGTTGATGTTTGTACTCATCAATATGTTTTTCGCTTCGAGGATTAACGCCAGGTGGATATGGTCTATGGCGGTCTTACCGGTTTCCTGTTTCAGTAAATCACTTAGATATCCTGCAGATAACGATAACCTGGAAGCCATATATTTTACAGTTGGCAGTCCATGGGCTTGCAGATTTCCGCTCTCAAAGTAAACTTTTAGTATATCTGTAAACTTAGAAATTATTGTGCCTGATAAAACAGTCCGATTCAAGAACTGCCGATTATAAAATCTCGATGAATATTTGAGAATCGACTCAACATAGCCTATCATTATTTCTCTACTGAGATTATCCTGGTTGTTGTAATATTCCTCACGTAATTTATTAAAGATAGCCCAAATGGTTTCTTCTTCTTTAGGAGACAGATGCAGTGCCTCATTGGCCTCATAATCGAAGTACCCGTATTTTTTAATCGTAGCATAAAGCGGATGGTTGACCAGGTAATCTTCATCTATAAAGATGATGAATCCATTCTCTTCCAATTCAATGTTATTCATCTGTATGATTTGGTTGGGTTTCATAAAGAACATAGAACCGGTATCGCTATCATATTTTGTCTTTCCATACATTAGCGTACCAGACTTCACCTTTTTCAAAGCAATCTTATAAAAACCTAACGTGAATTCTGAGTAAACAAATGCGCAGTCTCTTATTTCTTTAAATGTTAATACCCCAAGCAATGGATTTTCTGGTGGAGGAAATCCATTTGTTTTGTATACTTCAGTTATAGTTTTGAAATGTTTCATGTATTGATGCAGAAGTTACGATTTATATCTAAATTAAGTTATCGGTCTTTGCTATTAAATAATATTTAAATAAATCCATGTGACTCCAATATTTGATAGCTCTAGACTAACCAGACAATGAGTTTTATTAGAACTATTGCCTGGATGTTTTAAGGCTTGCTTATTATTTGAGAAGCCTCTCAGTGTTATATGTTTTGGTATCTAACCTGTCTTCCTAACTATTTTGATTTATCCATTCCTCAAAACTTACATATTTACTAGTAGCTATTTCTTTGGCAAATTCTATTCGTGAAGCGGAACCCGGGCCCATATAGGTATATTTTTCACAAAACCCAAACATATCTGCTACCCCTTTTCCTCCTTCCATAAGAGTTGAAAATACTGCGCCTGAGAGCTGTGAATAGCTATACACTTTACCGTACTTTTTGTAAGTCGAGATAATATCGTTAAAACTGAACAATTCTGTTGCCAATGTAAGGTAATTGCCATTGCCTGCTTTTTCTGGCTGCGAAAATGCGCCTGCCACAATTTTCCCCATATCGTTGATGTCTGACCAATGTACTACTTCTTTTGTTGGATCTAGTGGTAGCGCCCAACCAATTGTGCCGTCTTGCTGCTGTTGTGGTGCAAGCCAAGATGCAAGATTTTGGAAATAGAATGGAGCTTCTACAAATGTTGAGTACCTAAATCCCGCATTTTTCACTGCATCATCTACCTTTGATTTGTTTGTAAAAAAAGGAACGTCGAATTCACCATTGCTAATTGATTCAACATCAGGAAGCGTGGACCAAACAAAATGCTCTATTCCCACTGCCTTTGCAGCTTCGACGGCATTTTTCCCCTGGCCAATTTCGTCTGCACCTCCCCAATAGTTGGTTACTACAAATACGCCGTAAGCATCATTTAAAGCTTCCTTTAATGACTGCAAATCGGTCAGGTCTGCATACACTGCTTCATGCGCCTTGCCAGAATAATTTTCTGGATTACGTGTTAGTGCTCTCACATTAAAAGAGCCTTCGTTTGCAAGAATTTTTACTACGCTTGAACCTTGTGAGCCTGTTGCTCCAATCACTGCTATTGTCTTTTTGCTATCTTTCATTATTCACACTTAAATTATGAAACAAAATTAGGATATGAGCTCTGCTTCAAATTATACAAATCAAGGAAGAAAGGATACATTTTAAGGATAAGTTATTGAATGCGAAATCAAAAATTTTCGGATTTTACTCTATCAGTAAAAAATAAATAGATTGGGCTGGAAACAAGGGACATCGTATAACGCAAAACAATAATCCCATATGAGGTGATTTTTTTAAAATTAAGATAAATCGTAAAGTGAGAAATAAGGGGGCATAGCCTTTAACCCTTTCAGATGGATTTGGTGGTTGAGAATTCAAAAAACTCAGCCGGACACTTAAATTGTGAATATAAAATCGCTTTTAGATATCGTTTGGAGACAACAATTTATGAGCTATCAAATGCCAATCTTATCAAATGTTAGCTACAATGTACCTACTTAGAGCCTGTTTATCATACTTTCCAAAAAAAGTAACAGTCAATAACTGGTGTCTTACCCTGATCTAGCTATAATTAGCTTTAAAAATCAAGACAGAAAGTATGTTTGCCATCCTGATGGCTGTACGAGATTTTAAATTTATGGAGCAAAGCAATCTGTTTCACAATGGCCAATCCAAGCCCCATTCCTTCAGACTGCATTCCCTTGTAAAAACGCTCAAATGCATGTTGCGGGTCAATAGCGGGAAGAGTGCTCGTGTTGGTAATCTTGAGCTTATCCTTAGTAAGCAATAGGTGGATATTACCGCCCACGTGGTTATGCCTGATTGCATTTCCAATAAGATTATCTATCAGCGTTTCGGCCAAAAATTTACTCATCAAAAGCGTTTTCTCATCCAGTTCAAGATTGAATGAAATCTTCTTGTTATGCAACAGTTCTTGAAAATAGCCTATCCTTTCCTCAATTACATTTTTTATATCAACTTCTTGCTGGTCTCTCAATAGGTTATTGTCAATTTTTACCAATAACAGCAACGATTGGTTCAGCTTAGTGAGCTTCGAAGTCGCCTTATAAAGTTCGTGTATATCTTTACCCTGCTGTTCGCTAAGCTCATCACTCTGGAGCATCATTTCAAGTTTAGAGTTGATTACCGCAATCGGTGTCATCATTTCATGTGAAGCATTTTCGGTAAAAAGCTTAATCTCTCTATATTCTGACCGGATGCGTTGAGAAATTTCTGCTATTGCATTATTTAGTTCTCTAAATTCTAAGATGGGAGTTTCAACTTGCCTAAAGTTATCCTGTTGATTGAGATTAAATGATTTTAGGTTAAGAAGGAGTTCATTAAATGGTTTCCAAAGTCTTGCTATCATCATGCGGTTTACCACTAAAAGAAGCACAAAAAGGGCAGCAACCGGAAGCATGATGCTTAAGAAAATGCCCTTTATTTGTTCGCTATGGGCAATTTTTGAAACAATAACCGTTACCCTAACTGGCTGCCCATTTAAAAGCAAATCTTCTTTGAGATACCTTGCTGATTCCCTGATTTGTTTTTTTGGGTTGAAAAAAGCAGTATCTGCAAAATGCTTTTTGATGGATATTCGTTGGATTTTTTGATAGTCTACTACCAGGTCTTTAAAAATTTCGTGTGCATTGTCGGAATTTATTGAACGGGCATTTTCCCTTACTTCCAACTGTTCCTCTTCAAGATAACGGTCTACCTGTTGATTAAGGTATCGACCCATTGTAAGGTAGAAGAGATAGCCAA
Organism: Pedobacter sp. AC163; assembly: GCF_979258665.1. Lineage (NCBI taxonomy): Bacteria > Pseudomonadati > Bacteroidota > Sphingobacteriia > Sphingobacteriales > Sphingobacteriaceae > Pedobacter > Pedobacter sp. AC163. The sequence continues at coordinate 4,127,366 of NZ_OZ409872.1, forward strand.
TCATGCAGAGACCAAAAAATGCCGTCGCTAAAAGAATTTGATTGTATCGGGAAAAAAGCTTCATTGATCGGTAAATTTATATCCTACGCCATAAACAGAATGAAAATAATCCTTTGCACCGGCATCTACTAGCTTTTTACGGATATTCTTGATGTGAGTGTAAATAAAGTCAAAACTGTCTGCCATATCTGCATGATCGCCCCATATGTGTTCCACTGCGGCAGACTTGGCGATTACTTTCGATCTGTTAGCTACAAAATATATCAATAAATCAAACTCTTTTCTGGTTAAACTGATGCCCTTACCGTTTACTTTAACTTCTTTGGCTTGAATATCAATGGTTAGCTCATTAAATACTACAAGATCACTTCCATTAAAGGTGCGCCTACGGATAACCGCCATGATCCTTGCGCTAAGTTCTGAAAGATGAAATGGCTTAATAAGATAATCATCCGCCCCCAGGCTAAGGCCTTCTATACGTTGATCAACCGAATTTCTTGCGGTAATAATGATGACGCCATCTTTCCGCTCCATCTTTTTAAAATCGGCCAGCAATTTTAGCCCATCACCATCTGGTAAGGTAAGATCCAACAAGATACAATCATAACTGTAAATGGCGGTTTTTTGCGCAGCCTCAGCAAAAGTTTTAGCTTGGTCGCATACGTTACCTTCTGCCATCAGGTATTCGATAATGTTTGTCCGTAACGTATGCTCGTCCTCTATAACCAGTATTTTCATGTATGTTGAAATTGCTACAAGATAGCTAAAGTAGCCTTATTTGTATTTGATGTTCAATGAAATAATATCCGAACTCATGTTAATGTTTTTAGCATAATGCCCATATCTAATTTCGAGCATGCTGAAATGTTGCATACCCCATACGCCCTTCGGTGGGGCGAAGCGAATACCTGCACCATAAAAATTACTGTTGAACTTAGATAAATCATAATTGCTGTTATAATATTGATCTGCCGCAGTATGCGTTTGAAACGGAGCGAAATATTTGGCTGCCGTTTGAGTATAATATCTATAGAAAGGGCTAATCGAGAAGAAGGAATTGATTTTGATAGGCACTTCTATGTCCGCGGTGTGAGATTTAAGTCCCCAGTTATCGGTATAATAACGGTAGTAGGTTTTAATAATCAGGTTATTGCCAATAAAGTAGTTTGCCCTAAAACCCAGCGGGATTTTAAGCCTGCTGTCTGGAAGATTTTCCTGGTGCACAGTGTTATCTTTAAAATAAACCCTATGAAAAGGAAGACTAAGATAGCCATTCTGTTGCACCACATCTGCCAGCAACATCACATGAAATCTTTCATTAATAATTTGTGAGTATGATAAAGAACCTGCAAATGTATTTCGTGCTGCCGATCCATACTGCTCATGGTCCATCGTATTTGTTCTCAGTTCAATTGGCTGAATTAAAGTAACTTGATCCAGGTAAGTTTGCAATTTAGCAGTAAACTCCCCACTTTTGTCCTTGGTTTTGGTAGAGAAACTCACGTTACCACCAAATGATTGGTAATCGAATTCTGTTGATGAAGAAAGACCGAATGCTAAAGTGGTTCCTTTCTTTTCATTTTCAATGTTCCAGCTTAACGAAGGATAAATTCTGGTATCGGCATGGGAGGCAGAAGAGTTTGCCTGAAGATCGATCATATCCGATGATGCGGAAGTATAATGATCGATCCCCACTTCAAGACCAAAAGTATGTTTGCGTGATTTAGCATCATATTTAACCATTTTTACATCAAATACGTTGGCAATATCAGTGAGTTTTTGTGAGCCGATACCGCCCGTGACGGCAGCATTGTTTCCATCTTGTGTATAATAACTTGAAACTAGATTTACCTCATCCAGTTTAAGTTTTCTGCTCTGAAAACCAGTACTGTCTTTTGGTGTTGTTTGGGCAAAGGAGTGCAATAATGCGAAAACAGCCGCTGCAGTTAAAAATATTTTTTTCATGTGTTTATCTTCTTAATTACATCCGCAACCACCGCCGCTTTTTCCCGAATTTGCGCCCGAAGCACCTTCCCGGTATCCTTGAAAGCTGAGCTCAGTCTTCTCAATCTTCCTATTCCCTAGAATCATTTCTGCATCGTTTAATCTGTTCTTTTGATATTCTTTAACTGTTGTGCAGGAAGGTACAAAGAGCAATACACCAAGTGCCATTGCTACCACGAGCATTCGTTTGATCAATTTTGCTTTCATTTTAGGTTGATATTTTTACTGGTATAGATTTTATTATTGTCGTCTACAATGATGCAGCCCAGGTAATTAATTTGGTTGATCATATCCAAACCTGCTGAAATCCCCATTACGGTAACTGGAGTCGCCATGGCATCGGCTATTTCTGCATTTGGACTAATAATGGTTACGCTTTTTATGCCGGTAACTGGAAGGCCGGTTTTGGGATTAATGGTGTGCGAATACTTTTTGCCGCCAATATTTACAAACTTTTCATAATTGCCAGATGTAGCAACTGCCATATCGGTTACGTTCAAATAAGAAAATGGGGTGTTTTTATGATCTGGGTCAACAATGCCAATTGTCCATGGATCCCCATTGGGCTGTGTGCCCCAAGTGGTGAGGTCGCCGGAAGCATTTACAATTCCAGCGTCTACTCCTTCTTTTTTTAACAGAGATTTTGCCATTTCGGCCGCATAACCTTTTGCTATTCCTCCAAAACCTATCCGCATTCCCTTTTCTTTAAGCATTACGGTATTATTTTTAGGATCAAGAATGATGTTTTTATAATTGATCAATCTCACCATTGATCTGGCCGTTTCGCTATCGGGAAGACGTGTCATGGTACTATCGAAATTCCATAATTTCCTATTAATAGAGCCGTAAGTAAGATCGAATGCACCATCTGTAATTGCTGATATCCTTATGGAACGTTCTATCAACTGATAAACTTCAGGGTCAACTTTTATCCGCCCAATTCCAGCTTGGCTATTAATTTGATTGGTTTGACTATTCTCATCAAACGTGGTGAATAGTTTTTCAATTCTTTTTATTTCATCAATCGCCAGCCTGATCTTTTGCATTGCCCAATCTTCGTTGTTTGCAACCACAGTTAGCTCAAAAGTATTTCCCATCAAGCGCTCTGTAAGTTTGAAAGCTTTAGGGAGCTGTAATTCTCTATCTTTTTGCATCGCAGATTCTTTGAAGCTCGTTTGCAAATTCACCTGCAGTTTGATTTGGCAACCCATCATACGCTTTGAGTACTTTTCCATCCTGATCCAGAATTACTGTATAAGGAAATTTCCCCATTGGGTTATATTTATCAGCCAACATTTCGTTCTGCTTTTTAATCGGTTCCGCAGGCTGTTTTTTCTTGTTTCTGGGAAAATCTGCATTAATCATCACCAGGTTTGCTGTTGCCATTTTTATAAATCCCTGATCAGCAAAAATTTCACTATGCATTCTAATACATGGGCCGCACCAATCCGAGCCCGAAAAATTCAGGAGAATAAGCTTGTGCTGCTCTTTAGCGTTTTTCTGAGCGGTTTCAAAGTTCTGTTCCCAAGGTATTGTCGATGAAATCGCAACGAGTGCAATAAATAGTAGATTTTTCATAATTGATTGTTAACGTAAGCTTTCTCCATAGGCTTTAACCGACAAATTTTGCATTGCCAAACGCAATGGCAAGTAGCGTTTTCTGTTGTTTTAAGGATATATGAGAGAGATTTATTGATGATATCCGCCACTTGAATACAAGTAAGACGCCAACTGGTAATTCGCAATGGCCTCATCTGTTAGCCAACTTTCAGAAGGGATTAATTTGGAAGCCCCGGTTTTGAAATTCGGCGTATACGTGGTTGCTTTCCTGTTTGGATCTAAAATGATAAGTTTGTTGTTCTTAATATATCCTAAGCTCTGATAGGTACTGATAAACGCCCTTTGCTGCTGGTCTTTCATTTTAAAAACATCCCGGCCGAAGAACTTACTTTGATAGCTAAAGTTGAGCAATCCTAATATTGAAGGCCCAATATCGATCTGTGCCACAAGTTTTTCGAATTTGCCAGGCTTAATATGTGCTGGTGAATACATAATCATTGGAATATGGTATTTATCAACTGGAAGTTCAACTTTTCCGGCACTTGATGCACAATGATCTGCAACGATGACGAAAAGTGTATTCTCAAACCAGAGTTTAAGTTTTGCTTCTCTGATAAATCTTCCAATCGCGTAATCGGTATATTTTACGGCGCCTTCTCGCCCGGTGTGTGATGGAATATCAATGCGGCCTTCCGGATAAGTGTATGGCCTGTGGTTAGAAACCGTCATGATGTGCGCAAAGAAAGGTTTTTTGCTTTTGTAATCCTTGTCCAGTTCCCTGAGCGAAAGTGTAAAAAGGTCTTCATCGGCAACACCCCAGGTATTTTCATAATGGATTTCCTTTTCACTCAATGCATTTCGATCAGTGACTTGATAACCATTTTGAGAAAAAAATTCGTTCATATTATCAAAGTAGCCATAACCGCCATAGATAAACCTGCTGCTGTAGCCTTTAGATTGAAATACACTGCCCAATGTAAAGAGGTTTTTGTTGTTAGGGCGTTTAACGATAGATTGCCCTGGAGTTGGCGGAATGCAAAGTGATAATGCCTCCAGGCCACGAACCGTTCGAGTACCTGAAGCATATAAATTGGTGAACAGCAAACCCTCTTTTGCAAGTGAATCCAGATTGGGTGTGATGCCTTGCGTATTGCCATAACTTCCCAGGAATTCTGCACTCAAACTTTCTACGCTAATCAGGATGACGTTCATTCTCTTTTCAGCCGAATCAGCTTTGATATTCCTGATGGTGTTGCGGTCGCTTGAATTAACAGGTAAAAAATCAAGATCTTTTCTGATGATAGACAAGGCTTTTTCCAGTGGTATAGTCTTATAAAATGTATCGTAATCTAACTGGTTGTGCCAAAAGGCAAAGCCAAAATCGTACATGCCATTGCCCGAAAGTTCATTTACATATTGATTGCGACTGTGATTTTTCCAGTTATGGCTAACTAAAAAGTAAGTCGCAATCGGAGCGATAAGAAATAGCAATAGAAACTTTGAACGCTTTGCAAAATGCATTGGAATAAGGGTAGATTCCCACACTTTTTTCCTTAATAAGTAAGTGATAAATGCTGAAAGGACAAGAAGGATCGTTAAAATGGGAATAACAGGGTACGACTGCCTGATATTTCCGATAACTTCAGTAGTGTAAACCAGGTAATCGACCGCAATAAAGTTATAGCGTACCGAAAATTCTTCCCAGAAAATCCATTCGGAAATTGCATTAAAAATAAGCGTGAATATTACCACAAAAAAATAGGCAAGGATTAATATCTTACTTATTTTTTTGCTGTACCATCTCGATGGAAAAATCCACAGATAAAGAATAAGGGGGATTATTGCATAAGAAGCAGCTGCCAGATCATAGAATAGGCCAATAAAAAATACCTTGATGAGATTTGTTGAACTCCATTCAAAAGATGCCGAGGAATAAACTAAGAGCGAAATCCTGGTCAGCAGCGAAGCGGTGCATAGCAAAATCACAGCAAGTAGTACAGGTCCAAATCTGTACTGAAATAGACTATTTAATTTTTTAAAAATGTTCATTAGTTTGATATTCATTCTGGCCGAAAGGCCAAAGCTATCATCGAATTCTGAAGAGATCCTGAAGTTTATATACTTCAACATTATTGCAGACGTTAGCGTACAACTTTTAAACACCTTTATCTTGTGCGCCTAAAATTCCATATTGTAGTTTAAAGCAAGTTAGTAGCCGAGCTTTTCTTGTGATAAACAAATTAATGACCTGTTAATCAGGTGTTAATTTTGTTGTTGGAAGAGTAATCTGGTGACAGAGGAGCTAGTCACTTATTCCTGTAGAGGATATTTCTTTAAATAGTTTTCATATAGTCTTAACACCCGCGATGTAACTTTGAATCTAAAATAATTTTTATAAATTTAATAATTGCCGCTAACTTGTAGAGTTAGATAGACTTATATCATTTAATTTAATCTAGATGAAATAACGTCAAAAATTGTTGTCAGTATACTCTTTATTAATGGAAAAGTTGAACCAAAAGGTGCATGTTATTTCTGATTTTGATTTAGTGGAGAGGCTAAGGTTTGGCGATGAGGTGGCTTTTGAGATGTTGTATGATAGATACAAAACACAGATTGCCCAGAATTTATTGAGGTTATTAAAATCGGAGTCAATGGTGGAAGATCTGCTGCATGATCTTTTCCTCAAAATCTGGGAGAACCGTTCCCAGTTGGATCAGAATCTTTCCTTCCGTGCCTATCTTTATCGTATAGCACATAACATGGTAATCGATTTCTTTAGAAAGGCAGCGAAAATCAAATCTTTCGAGAAGCATTTAGCGGTAAATCAGAATTTAAGTTACACCCATATCGAAGAAATATTCGACGATCACCAAAAAAGAGATTTTCTAAATAAGATACTGGAAAGTTTATCTCCGCAAAGCCGGTTGGTTTTTAAGCTTTGTAAACTTGAAGGGAAATCATACGAAGAGATCAGTAATTTGTTAGGGATTTCTGTAAATACTATAAGTAATCATCTTGTAAAAGCAAATAAGCACATTCGGGCTCAACTCTCCGGCTCATCCTATTTCCAATGTTTGATCGCAATTTTGATTGCTTCAGCAGTTCGTTTTTAAGGCCAATAACAACCTTCTTAAAAAAAAATATTTTATACTAGTGACTTTTTTAGAGTTGTTCGTATTAGTATAAAATTAAGAAGTTGAAAAAAGATTCAAAAGTAATTCAGTTGTTTAATTCCTATTTGGAAGACCGTTATTCGGATAGCGATTTAAAAGAAATTTTAAGCTATTTTGATAAAGACGTAGTTCCAGAGGATTTGACTATTCTGGTGAAGAATGAATTGGAAAAAACATTTGATTCTGGCGATAACGTAACTCTCATTGTCGATAACGTTAAAGAACGCTTGTTTTTAAGTATCAAAAATAAAAGAGAAACCCCTTCGAAAAATGTCAGTTCAAGGCATCGGTTATTGTGGATCGGTGGAATAGCGGCCACTATTTTGGTATGCCTGGCATGTTGGAACTGGTTGAGACATACTGATGCACAAATTATCCAAAGCAATGCTTATGGCTATGCTAATGATGTACTGCCCGTAGGGAAAAAAGCTACACTGATACTTTCCAATGGCCGTACTGTTGAATTGAATAATGATAAAACAGCACTGACGGAGTCTGATGGGACAACAATTGCCAATGAACACGGTCAGTTAGTTTATCGCGACAGCGGAGAAGAGGAAAAAATTTTAACTAATACGCTAATTGTTCCAAAGGGAAGTAGTTACGAGCTTCTATTGCCAGATGGCTCGAAAGTCTGGCTAAATGCTTCCTCCTCACTGCGTTTTCCTACGCGTTTCAATGGTGTGGAACGTAGGGTTTATCTCACAGGTGAAGCCTATTTCCAGGTCGCTAAAAATCCAAAGATGCCCTTTATTGCCCAAACTGGTAATACTATTGTCAAAGCTTTGGGTACCGAATTTAACATAAATTCAGATCAGTTTTCTAATCTGAAGGCAACCTTGACTGAGGGTTCGGTAATGGTTTCAGCGCTTGGTCAATCTGTAAAGTTAATTCCAGGTAAACAGGCGATAGTTCGTAAGGCAGAGAAAAACATTCAAGTCAGAGATGCCGACTTAGAACAGACAACGGCTTGGAAAGACGGCTACTTTTATTTCAAGAATGACCGTTTGGAAAATATCATGAATGAGATTTCCAATTGGTATGATGTTGAGTTAAGCTATGAAGGAGTAGTGCCAAACGAACTTTACACTGGCAGCATAGATAGGAAAGCCAATCTTTCAGAGGTTTTAGAAATGCTAAAGCCCATTACATCAGCAAAATTTGAAATAAATAAGAAGAATTTAATAATCAAATTTAAACCAAATAAATAACTATAACTATGAATGAAATAAACTACCAAACAAAAATTAAACGAGGGTGATTCCGGCACCCCCGTAAAAATGCAAAGCTGAACAACTGTAAACAACTCTAACTACCAAAATTATGAATTATTTCCGCTATGGCAAAAAGCCGAATGGCAGTCCTGTGAACTATTCAAAATCGACTAAAATTATTATTACCATGAAATTGACTGTGTTTCTGGTTCTTTTTTTCACAAGTGCTTTATTTGCTTCCGGTAATGCACAAGAGATTAATCTCTCAGTAAAAGATTACCCGCTGGTTAAAGTGCTTTCAGAAATTGGAAAGCAAACAAAACTTAAGTTTTTTTATAATGATTTATTGCTAAAACAATCGCGACCAGTGACAATTGATGTTAAGCATGCTTCGCTCGATCAGGTATTAACTGAATTGCTGAGTTCGAGGAAAATGAGTTACAAGCAAATTGCCAGAACAATTATTATTAGCAGTATTGCTGATGATAAAAAGGTTGTCAATACCGGTCAACAAGATATTTCGATTTCCGGAACAGTCAGAGATTCAGTAGGAGTACTTTCAGGGGTATCGGTTGTGGTAAAAGATAGAACTAAAAGCGCTGCAGTGACAGATGCCAACGGGCAATTTGTTATTAAAGCACCTGAAAACGGAACCCTAATATTTAGCTATGTTGGATTTGAACAACAACAAATTGCCATAAATGGCAAAACCCGTATTGATGTAATTCTTAAATCATCTCAAATTTTAATGCAAGAAGTTGTTGTGACTGCGCTTGGTATTACTAAAGAGAAACGTCAGATTACCTATGCCGTTCAAGAAGTTAAAGGTGCAGCATTGCAGGTTGCTAGAGAAGCCAACGTAGCGACTAGTTTAGTAGGAAAAGTAGCTGGTTTGCAAGTTCAAACCAAAACTACCCTTTTTGAAAATCCTGGAATTACTTTAAGAGGAGCTGGTACAACAATCGTGATTGACGGAGTACCTGCGCCTGCAAATTTTGATATGTGGAGTCTTAATGCTGATGATATTGAAAATGTAACTGTACTCAAAGGAACGGCGTCCGCTGCGCTGTACGGCTCATTGGCTCAAAATGGCGCCATAATGATTACCACCAAAAAAGGTAAGGGAGGTGCGCCAGGTTTAGAAATGGCCTATAACACAAGCACTCAATTCCAAGCTGGTTTTTTGCGTATCCCAGAAACCCAATCAGAGTATGGAATGGGATTTAATGGACAGTATTCTTTTGTAGATGGAAAGGGCGGGGGAATAAACGATGGCTATGGCTATGTATGGGGCCCAAAGCTTAATGTACCGGATCCGACCACTAAAAGCGGTTTTGTCGAAATTGCGCAATACAATAGTCCGAGAGATCAGGCCACAGGAAAGCTTATACCGTTACCTTGGATTACTAGAAGTGATGATAACCTAAAAAGTTTTTTGAACAACGGCTTACTAACTACTCACAACATAAACTTTGCAGGCAGTACCGATCGTGCTGACTATAGAATATCGGCATCGCAGGTTTATCAACAAGGGCAGGTACCTGGAACAAAACTAAATTCTACTACTTTGAATTTAGCCGGTAGCCTCAAAATAAATGATAAATTAAGAGCAGAAGCAAGTCTGTCCTACAACAAACAATATTCTCCAAACTATCCAACTTCGGGTTATTCCCCAGATAACTATTTATACAACATCGTGTTGTGGATGGGCCCAGAAGTAGATATCAATGACCTAAGAAATTATTGGAAACCAGGGCGTGAGGGTACAGAACAGTTTACCTATAATTACAGTTGGTACAATAATCCATGGTTTCTGGCAGGAGAGAAGGTTCGTAAGTACACAAATGATGTTGTGGTTGCACAGGCGAACATGACCTACGACTTTAATAAAGACATGAAACTATTGGTTAGGGGAGGGATTACTAATAATCAGGCAAATAGCGATAGTAAAATTCCATACAGTTATATCAACTATGGAACAGATGCAGCGCCGTTTGGAAATTACAGTTTGAGTAAAAACAATACTTTACGTGTCGTTACTGATGTATTATTATCTTATAACAAAACGTTTTTAAAGGATTTTAATGTTTCTGCAAGAGCAGGAGCAAGTAGCCGCCTTGATCAGGCGAATGGTCTTGCCTCTAATACAGTTGGTGGTTTAGCAGTTCCGGAGTGGTATAACCTCGCAAACTCGAGAGACCCCCTTAAATCTTCCAATTCATTAACCGAAAAACTGGTATACAGCGCTTACGGTTCTGTCGATTTAAATTATAAAAGGATAGCAACCCTTAGCATAACAGGTCGTAACGACTGGTCTTCAGCCTTACAATCACCGTACAATACCTATTTTTATCCTTCGGCTTCGTTGAGTTTAATCGTATCTGAAATGGTGAAACTACCAGAAGTAATATCCATGGTTAAATTAAGAGGTGCATTAGCAAATGCTAAAACTGATGTAGATCCCTATAGTACCCTGACAAACTATACAGTTGGTTCACGTTGGGCTGGAAATCCATCATTGATTACGCCAGGCTCAATTCTTTTACCAGGTTTAAAGCCAAATAAAACTGTTTCTCAGGAGTATGGAGCTGAAGTAAGGTTTTTAAGGAACAGAATTGGGTTAGACTTTACCTATTTTAATTATGACTTGGTAGATAATGTGGTATCCATCCCTTTATCTATTGCAACAGGTTTTACATCGGCCCAAACCAATGGAGATAAATATAGACGCCGTGGTATTGAACTTGTTCTAAGTGGTGAGCCTGTAAGAACGAGAGATTTCAGTTGGAATATTACGGCCAATTATTCTAGATTACGCAGAACAGTTGAAGAATATTCCAACGGTGATTTAATACGAGGCGGCGTGGAAGTCGGAGACAGAACTGATGTTTTTCGTGGGTACGATTGGCAACGATCACCAGATGGTCAAATTGTTCACCAATCGGGAATTCCGCAATACATCAATCAAGTGATAAATCTTGGTTATACCGGCCCTGATTGGGAATTTGGAGTGATCAATGCATTTAGATACAAAAATTTCGGTTTGAGCTTCTCCATAGATGGACGTGTTGGTGGTGTAATGTTTAACGGCTTAGAGGCCAAAATGTATGAAGGCGGTATGCATCCTGCTACAGCAAATAGTTTCAGAGACGATGCATATGCCAACAAAAAAACCTATAATAATGGTGGTGTAGTTCAAACTGGGGGAACAGTAACCTATGACCTAAAAGGAAATATAACCAGCGATACCCGTACGTTTGCTCCAAATACAACGTCAGTTAACTATGTAGATTTTGTATTTGCAAACTATGCAAACGGTGTAGAAGGTGCCAACTTATATGACCGTACTTTCGTGAAATTGAGAGAAATTATATTCAGCTATCAAATCCCTGCAGCGTTCCTTAAGAAAACACCCTTTAAAGGTTTAAGTGCATCAATTGTAGGGCGTAATCTTGCATTATGGTCTAAAGTTCCTTACATGGATCCTGATGGTTATACAGATTTTTCGTTAGCAGAACCAACAACCCGCAATATCGGGTTCAATTTAAATTTAAAGTTTTAGACACTAAAGATATTGTCATGAATATAAAGAAAATCACTGTTTTGTTTACAGTTTTACTATCGCTGGGCGCTTGTAAAAAATTCGATTATTATTTAGAAAACCCAAATTTACCTACTACAGCAACACCTGCACTGTTGCTAACAAATATTTGTAATTCGGTATTTAATGTTGATCCGATGGGTTCTGCTTATGCTGTACGGCACCTAACCTATTACGAACGCCCAAGCGAATATGTTAACTACAACTGGAGTCGCTCGTCTTTTGGTGCATATAATACTTTAAGGCAGGTAAAGAAAATGGAAGAACTTGCTCAGGGAAATACCAGTTATGCAGGTTTAGGCCATTTCTTCAGAGCAATATTGTTTAGCCAATTAACGGATACCTTCGGCGATGTGCCTTATGCGGAAGCTTTAATGGTAGAAAGTGGAATTGAAAAACCAAAATATTCTACACAAGAAGATGTTTATGCAGGCATTTTAAACGAATTGGAATTGGCAAATTCGCAATTGGCAGAAGGTGGAACTGCCATTAGTGGCGATATTATTTACGGGGGAACTATTAAGCGATGGAAGCAATTGGCCAATGCTTACCGGTTGAGAATGTTAATCCATTTATCAAAACGCGAAGGCAACTCCAAGATTGATATCAAATCTCAGTTTAATTCCATTGTATCAAATCCATCCAAATATCCTTTGATGACAAGCATTGCCGACAATGCACAGATTGTTTATAACACTTCAGATATAAGCAATTATTACCCAACGGCAGGAAGCTTAAGTGTAGCTTCTTTAGTTTCTCCTGAATTATCGTTTGTGAATTTACTGAAAGCACGGAGAGATCCGAGAATATTTTCTTTCGCAGAACCCATAGCTGGGCAGACTGCAGGCGTATTTTCAAGTTATAACGGAGTTGACGCTGGTTTAACGCCGGCCGCACAACAAAGTTCCGCCGCAAACGCTTCCTTACTCGCCAAACGGTATTCAAGTCTTGCCGCTCCTGCCAATGAGCCCATGATTTTACTTAGCTATGCAGAACAGGAATTTCTAATTGCAGAAGGTATTGTGAGAGGCTGGACAACCGGAAGTGCTGAAAGTCATTATAACAATGGTATACTCGCTTCACTTGCGTTCTATAAGATTTCTGGCTCAACGGCCACTAATTATTTGAATGAAAGTTTGGTTAAATATGATGCCAGCAATGGCTTAACCATGATACTTACTCAAAAGTACATCTCATTCTTTATGAACTCAGGATGGGAACCATTTTATGATCAACGCAGAACGGGGATACCTTCTTTTAGTGTTGGCCCGGGAACGTTAAATGGTGGGAAAGTTCCAAAGCGATGGATTTATCCAACAGATGAATATCAAAATAATGCATCAAATGTTGCAGCTGCCGTTGCCAGTCAATATCCCGATGGAGATACGACTAACGGAGTGATGTGGACTGTAAAGTAGAGTAGCTAGCAACAAAATCACCGATTTACTATGCTTGACCATTTTCATAGAAAAAGCTCAGGCATAGTAGATTTTTTCAAAGCAATGCTTTTTAAAACTGAGTGATCTCTAAATTGTGGAACAATATCCATAAGTATTAAAATAAGAATTAATGAAAGCGGTATTAGCAACAATACTTATCGTGACTACCTTTTTTGCTAAAGCACAGCATAAAATATTATTCGAAGAACATTTCAGTAAAACTGACTTAACTGGTTACCAAACTTCAAAAGGGATAAGCGGTGATTGTTTAGACCTGAGCGAAAGTGCTGCGTTTCGACAGCCCATTCAAAGGAAGTTGCCTCCGTCAATAGCTTACGGATCATATACCATTTCAGTTTGGGTGAAAGCTTCTATGCAAGATGATGAAAGTTATGCTGTGCTAACAGCCACAACGAAATTGCCTGATGGTTCGTCAAATGTTCTGGAATTGGGAAAGCAATCTAACGGGGCCTGGTATTGGAGCGGATTTAAGGGTAAGAACAGATACGATTACAAACCCACTTTGCAACGGCAGCCCATTACCGACGGGGATTGGCATCAGCTGGTCTATTCATTTGATCATCTAAAGAAAGAAGTTCGTTTATATTATGATGGTATTAATGTGGCTATTTATGCAACCCCGCAATTGGCTGGATTAAATAAGGAATCTCAACTGAATATTGGAGGAGTAGCAAAAGGTGAGTTACTACAATGGGACACATTTAATGGAATGATTGATGAGGTTCTGGTTTTTGATGGAATATTAGATTCAAAACAAATACTCTCAGGTTATGAACTAGCGGCTGGCAAACCAACCAAAAATAAAACGAATTTCAATCCACAGAAAGTTAGCGTAATGAATTACAATATCTGGCATGGTGGAAATGAAACTGGGAAATATGTTGGTCCGATGCGAATTGCTGATGTGATTAGGTCATCGGGCGCTGATATCATTTCAATGCAGGAAACCTATGGGTCAGGGGCCCGAATTGCTGACGCGTTGGGCTATTATTTCTATTTGCGTAGCACTAATCTCTCCATCATGAGTCGATTTCCAATTGGGGATACGATAGAAGGTGAGGCACCCTTCAATAATGGTGGTGCACATATCTACCTGGGTGATGGAAAGCAAATATTGTTTGTTACAAACTGGATTAACTACCCTTTCGATTATTGGGATGATTTAGAGAAAAATGTAAAACTCGATAGCGCATCATGGATGAGTAAACAACAAAGGGTTAATGCAGCTAAGATGAATGATATTCTTCATGCAATGAAAAAAGAATTAAAACAAAATATACCTATTATCTTTTGCGGAGATTTTAATACTGGTTCTCACTTAGATTGGACAACTGCCACAAAACACTTAAATAAGGGACACGTTATGCCATTTCCAACTGGAATCTTGTTAGAGAAGGCCGGCTTTAAAGATGCGTATCGAGTACTACATCCCGACCCGTTAAAAGAAAGGGGCATCACATGGAGTCCTCAGTTCCCGGAAGCATTTAAAGATAGAATTGATTATGTTTATTTTAAAGGCGATGATATAATACCGTTAACATCAAAGGTTCTCGAAAAGCATGATATAAAATATCCATCAGATCATGCAGCAGTACTCATTACATTTGAAGTGAAATAGTTTAACAACAAAGTTGAGTATAGTTAGATAGGACTAGAAAATCAACTCGGTTGACAGAATTGTACCAAAGCCGTGTAATTGCAATTAAGACTCAGGTATTACTGGAAAAATATTTTGGTCGCCTATTGCACATTATTAGGCTGATATTCAATTCGACACTTTCCGCAAGAAGCCGATTTATGAAGTTAAATCGGCTTTTTTTGTGCTAAAAATTACGGGGAAATTAGCTATACAACTTTTAGTTGTTCAAGTGTAAAGTAAATTGTAAACTTTATTATACATAATTTGAAAATTTTTGTGTTATTTTGAGAATCAAAAATTAAGCATGAAAAACATCTTCATTATCGCCATTCTCCTCTCCAGTTTTATTTATCATGCTGATGCACAGAATATAAATCAGGCTATTGATGGTAACCAATATGTTAAGCAATTGGCTGATCAGCGATACCAATTCAATAAAAGCTTAATTAAACGGTTACGCATTCCGCTCCCAGTAGCCAAATCAATTTTTAACTCCAATTCATTAGTTGTCTTTGATGGCCATACCTATGTTTTAAAAAACAATGAAGTGGTAGAAATAAAAGGTTTTTTATTGTCGAAAAAAGCGTTAGAGGCTATTACAAACAAGTTGCTAATGTTGGATGCTTACCAGAAAAACTGTGCTGAAAATGTAAATAGGAGCTATAGTGAATCTGGTAGAGATTTACAATATGTAAAAAATAAGGATCGTCAATTCTTTGCCACACTTAAACAAATATTATCCGTTACAGCGTCTATCTCTGATCAATATCAAAAACCAAATGCCTCTGTTACTATTGAAATGGCAATGAATAAAATCAAAGCCCAGGAGCTTAGTGCAGAACAGGATTCACAAAATATAGCTTTCGCTAAAGTAAAATAACGTTGATATCGCTTCGTTTCCCCAAACTAAAAGTTGAAGCGCTTCCAAATGAATAACCTTCCAGTACCAAAGTTTTAACGACTATCCAATTTATACAGAAATATTTTTCTGATTCAACATCGAAGTTAATCTTTTCCTCTCGACAGCGGAAGATTAAACTTTTCGTTTTCTCCAGACTCTGAACGGCTCGAAAATATTACCAAAAAATGCAGCGTTAAAAAGGAGTTTTTAATTTATAAGCATTATTTTTGCCAAAACTGTAGAATGTGATCAACCAAATTGTTTACAGTCTCTTAGCTTTAAAACAACTTAATTAGTAATGACAAACGATAAAAAAGAAATATTTGACAGCGTTGCACAACGTTTAAAGATTGAAGGTTTTAATGTGGTAAACCGCGATGAAACACGTCCTTGGGGTGGTTTCTTTGTAATTGATGAGGCGCAGGCTCAACAATTTGCTGATACTTATTTTGATGGCTTAGATGTAGAGAGTTTAAAAATTGGCGGTAAGTTAAGTCCAAAAATATTGATCGTTGCTCCGAATACCCGTTTATCATGGCAATACCACCACCGCAGAGCCGAAATCTGGCAAGTGGTTACCGGTACAGTAGGCATTAAAACCAGTCAGACTGACGAAGAGGGTGAAGTGAAAACATACGCCCCAAAAGATCAAATTAAATTACAACAAGGTGAACGCCACCGTTTAATCGGTTTAGATGACTGGGGTGTTGTAGCTGAGATTTGGCAACATACGGATTCATCAAACCCATCTGATGAAAGCGATATCGTTCGCGTTCAGGATGATTTTGGCAGATAATATTTTTTTAAATCCTGCTCGTTTTAATCGGGCAGGATTATTATAACTCCTCCTTTGGATACCTGGTTTTCTAACCGCCAAAAACTAAACGTAGATAAAATACGTTAATAAAGCATACACACAATACATGATTATCCTCATTTTCTTTCTTTGCCATTGGTTCTTATCCTTATTTAGCCAAACCTTTTTCCTTCACCGTTATTCATCGCACAAAATGTTTAAGATGGAACCTTTCTGGGAAAAATTCTTTTATTTAATTTTACTTATTTCTCAAGGTTCATCATTCTTGAATCCTAGGGCTTACGCTATTTTGCACCGTATGCACCATGCTTATAGCGATACGGAAAAGGATCCGCACTCCCCGCATTTTTTTAAAGATGTTTTCGGGATGATGATTGCTACAAAGAATATGTATATGAACTATTTACAGTTTAAGATACAGCCTGAGCCGGCTTTTCAGGGTAATTATCCTGAATGGCCTATTGTTGATAAGATTGGAAATTCTTGGTTATGGCGAATTGCTTGTGGTTTATTTTATATCGGTTTTTATATCATGTTTGCAAACCATTGGTGGTTGTTTATTTTGTTGCCAATTCATTTTTTAATGGGTCCGTTACATGGCGCCATTGTTAACTGGTGCGGGCATAAATATGGTTATTCCAACCACGATAACGATGACCATAGCAAAAACTCTTTACCATGGGATTTCTTATTAATGGGCGAGTTGTTTCAGAATAATCACCATAAAAAACCCAATAGTCCGAACTTTGCTACTAAATGGTGGGAGTTTGATCCAACCTATCCGGTAATGAAGGTTTTGCACTGGATGCGGATCATCAAAATAAGAAAAGTATAGTCAATTCTGTTGACAGAATCCATTTTTCCCTGATAAAATCAATATGCGGTGGTTAGACAGTGCATATTGATTTTATCCTCTAATGTCTCTTACTTAAACTACTTCGGTTGGTTCAATGCTTCAATGTTCTGGAAAAGATCTATTCTTTCTAAGGATATTTGCACTCCGTAATCATATCGCTATCACTACCAAATGAAATTGAATGACGGATAAAAAGCATGTTTTTTTTGCTTTTTTGTAATCTGTTTTTCTTTCCTTTTACATTTCTAGTGGTCTATCATTTTTACGCTGTTATTGTCTGAAAAATTTGCACCTTTGCCGACTAAATTAACGAAGTTGCGAAAAAGTATTCTCCTGCATTGTAACAAATGGCCTCTTCCGCCGACTAATAACCAAAGATTAACAAACTAATATGAAAAGAATTTTACTCTTAATCCTATCGCTGGGAATATTTATCAACGCTCAGGCCCAATTTCCCGGTGGTTTAGGTGGAGGTGCAAAAAAACCAAGCGTTTTTGGCCGCGTTACGGCAACCATTTTAGATTCTGTTACCAAACAGCCTATAGATTACGCAACAGTTTCGCTTATTAATACAAAGGATAATAAATCAGTAAACGGTGGGGTAACAGATCCGAAAGGAAAGTTATCATTGCAAAATGTTGCGCCTGATTCTTATAAATTGATGATCGGTTTTATGGGTTACAAGACCAAAACTATTTTGGTTAACACCACGCCGGCAAAACCCGATCAGAATTTAGGAACCATTTATATTTCTTCAACAGAAAATACGTTGGCTGATGTACAGGTTCAGGGAACAAAAGCAGTGATCGAAAATAAGATCGACAGAATGGTTTACAACGCTGAAGCTGACGGAACTAATGCCGGTGGCGATGCTACAGACGTGATGCGTAAAGTGCCCATGTTATCGGTTGATGCGACGGGAAATGTACAATTGCGTGGCGGGGCTGTTCGTGTGTTAATCAATGGTAAACCTTCAGGAACAATGGCCAGCAGTGTAGCTGATGCCTTGAAAATGATTCCGGCAGAACAAATTAAAAGTGTTGAAGTGATTACCAGTCCCTCTGCAAAATACGATGCTGAAGGATCGGGAGGTATCATAAATATCATCACTAAAAAATCTACCGCACAAGGTGTTAGCGGAAGTGTTAATGCATCAGTTGGAACACGCCAGAACAATGGAGCGTTTAACTTAACTGCTAAAACTGGCCGTTTAAGTGTGAATACCAGTTTAGGTACTAACCTGGCTTATCCGCAAAAATCGCTTACAGAATTTATAACCAATACCACTTATTTGAACGGTACAACCAATAGCATTTCGCAAAATGGATTTTCTAAGTGGAGACGTGATGGCTACAACGGAAGCCTGGGTTTAGATTATGATTTTAATGCGTACAATAACATTAGCACAACAGCTAAAATCAATAGCTTTTCTAACGGAGGACCAAGTGAAACCAATTATATCATCAACAACATTGGTGCAGCAAATATTGGAGATATGGAAATGACCTTCAGGAATTTAGATTGGAACGTGGATTACCGTAAAACGAGTAAGAAGGAGGGAGAAGAATTTTCCATTTCTGCACAGCTTTCCGCAGGTAGAAATCCCACACGTTTCAGTAATACACTTACCTCTGCGGCTTTCCCGACAGGCTTAATTACCAATAGCAACAATACGGGTAAAAACAATGAGTATACTTTTCAAACGGATTATACTTATCCGTTTTCAAAAGCTACCGTTTTAGAGGTTGGTGCAAAAGCTATTTTACGCGATATCAAAAGTCAGTTTGATATTGCTGCACAAGATTTTGATTATAACCAGAATGTAGGTGCAGCTTACGGTGTAATTGCTTTCGATTTATCGAAAAAATGGAAATTCAAAGGTGGTGTCAGAGCAGAGTATACACAGATTGATTTTAATACTCAAAACAGCGGAATCCAGAAAAATGATTATTTGAACTTGTTTCCAAGTGCCATTCTTTCCAGAACTTTAAAAGGTGGGGCTACTTTGAAATTGAGCTATAATCGCCGTGTTCAAAGACCAACCCAGAATTATCTGAATCCTTTCCGTAACGAAAGCGACCAGTTTAATATCATGCAAGGTAACCCACAATTGGATCCTGAGTTAAGTCAGAATTTTGAATTGGGTTACAACACTTATATCAAAGGTTCAGTTATTACGGCTTCATTATTTTATCGTCGTACAGGTGGCGTAATAGAGCGTTCTATTTCACCTGTTACAGAAAATGGAATTAACAAAACCTTGAGTTCGTATATTAATGTGGGTACTGCAGAAACCTATGGCTTTAACTTGTTCGGTTCTTACAATCCTAAACCAAAATGGACATTGATGACCAATTTTGTTGGTAGTACTTACTCGGTAACGAATAACGAAACGAATGTTAATACTGGAACTTACTTCAATTTCAATTGGTTTGTACGTTCGGCTTACGGTTTCGGTAAAGGATATAATTTTGAACTATTCAATGTTATTACCTCAAGAGTGCGTACTTATCAAGGCGTTACAGATCCGTTTTATATTTACGGTGCCTCATTTAAAAAGGATTTATTTAAGAAAAAAGGAAGCATTGGAGTAAACGTGTTAAATCCATTTACAAAAGATCTTCATATTAAAACAGTAAATAATGCGGTAAATGCTACGGGTACAATATATCAAAGCATGAATATCTACTATCCGCTTCGTTCTTTTGGAGTTAACTTCAGTTATAGTTTTGGTAAATTGAAATTCACAGAAAAGAAAAAAATTAAAAATGATGATGCTAAACAAGACCAACAACAAGGTGGTGGCGGAATGGGCGGCATTCAACAATAAAATTTAGAGACAAATATTAAAGCCTTCGATTTTTATCGAAGGCTTTTTTGTTTACGGTGTATAAAATACACTTAGGGTCTGGAAATTATCTTGTAACCCGTTTGTTTAGCAAAGATTATGCTTGTTTTTGCGGTATAATTTCGATATGGCTGATTCTTGTTGCAGGTTTTATGGAAATTTTCTTTATTTATTTAGAGTTAACCAGTTTTTGCTCAGTTTTTATGCGGTTTTTTATTTATAAAAACTATATATTGCATCTAACTAACAAACCTTAACCTAAATAATAGAGATATGAGAAAAATCTTTACATCACTATTTTTTCTGTGTGTTTTGCTAACGGGTCTTCCTTCTATGGCTCAGGTAAAAACAATAACAGGAAAAATTACTTCTTCTGATGATTCTGGGCCATTACCTGGCGCCAGCGTTAAAGTAAAAGGAAGCACTACCGGAACATCAACTGATAGTAATGGTAGTTTTACTATTCAGGTACCTTCTTCATCTGCAGTTTTAGTAGTCAGTTTAATCGGTTACAAAACACAGGAAGTTACTGTTGGTAACAGAACTACAATTGCTTTGGCGTTGGCTTCAGATTCACAACAGCTTGAAGAAGTTACCGTTTCTACAGCTTTAGGAATTACCAGGCAGGCAAAATCTTTAGGTTATGCTGCACAAACGGTTAAATCGGAAGATTTAAACTATAACCATCAACCCAATTTAGTTAATGCGTTACAGGGAAAAGTTGCTGGTGCTACTATTTCAAGTACTGGTGGCGGTCCTGGTCAGGGTGCAAGTATCAGGGTTAGGGGTGTAAACTCCATTGACCCAAACATTTCTGGCGATCCGCTTTATGTAATTGATGGAGTACAGATTGATAACTCAACTTCAACTGTGGGTGCGAATCCAGGTGGTAATTCTTATGGCTCGAGAGGGGTAACCAATAGAGCTTCTGATGTAAATCCTGAAGATATTGAAACCATTAACATCTTAAAAGGTGGTGCAGCGACAGCTTTATATGGTTTAAGAGGAGCAAACGGCGTAGTAGTAATTACCACAAAAAGAGGTAAACAAAATGGAATCCAGGTAAATTTCAACAGTACTTACGGTTTCGAGAATGTGTTAATTAGTCCGAAAGTTCAAACAGAGTATACACAAGGGGTTTTAGGTGTTTATACCAATCCTCCAGGTGGTATCGGACCAGCTTGGGGACCAACAATTGCTGAAGCAAAATTAATTGATCCAACCCATCCTGATAAGCTTTTTAATAATTATGATCAGGCTTTTGGCACTGGACAGCAGGTTAAGAATTCGGTTTCATTAACTGGTGGAAGTGATGCTATTAAATTTTTCTCCTCCATCTCGCAACTTTACCAAAAAGGGATGATGCCTAATACGGATAATAAAAACTTATCTGCAAGACTAAATACCGATCTCATTATTAGTCCAAAGTTTAAGGCTTCTGTTAACATGAACTTTACCAATTCTGGTGGTTATACTTATGCCGCCGATCGGTTTGGAGAAGGTTTAGCTTATTTTTCACCTCGATACGATGTTTCTGATTATGAAAATGCAGATGGTTCTCAAAAATATCTTGGAACAAATAATCCGATTTGGGGAACCGCTAATAATAAGCTTAAAGGCGATGTAAACCGCTTCATTGGCGGTGCAAGTTTAAGTTATGATCCTGCAAAATGGTTAAATCTGTCGTATCGTTTTGGTATCGATACTTATAATGATAACAGGGTGAGAACAGCTCGTGGCCCAATGTATACCGGTGAAGCGATGTATGATAATGAGCAGGGCTTTTATGGAGAGTACAATACCAAATTTAGAACGTTGAACAGTACTTTAGTTGCTACTTTTACAACTAAATTAGGGGAAGACATCACAGGTACTTTAAGGTTAGGGCAAGAACTTTACGACAGACGAATTAAAGAAATTGGAACCTTAGGTAGTATTTTAGGGATTTATAATTTCTTTAATCTTACTAACGCAGGGGTGGTAACACTAAGCCAAAACCTCCGCGAAAAGCGTTTGGTGGGTTATTTTGGAGAGGCTACGTTTGATTATAAGAATTATCTGTTCTTAACCGTTACAGGAAGAAATGATATCACTTCAACCTTGCCAAAAGAAAACAGATCATTCTTTTATCCTTCTGCAAGTTTAAGCTACGTTTTCTCTGATCATTTAAAACTGCCATCAGTGATCAATCAGGCTAAACTAAGGTTGTCTTATGCACGGATTGGTAAGGATGCTTCGGAATATTCTACTTTTACAGGCTATTCTCCTTACGGTAGTTTACCAACAGGCACGGGTGGTTTAACAATTGCCTCTAACCTGGGTAATCCTGATTTATTACCAGAGTTTACAAACACCTACGAGGCAGGTTTGGAAATGTCGTTTTTCAAAAACCGCTTGGGATTTGACTTCACTTACTATTATTCATTAAGTCAGGATCAAATTATTCAAACCCAGATTTCATCAGCTGTAGGTTATGTAACCAAATCAATTAATGCGGGCGATATTCGTAACCGAGGTGTAGAATTGGTAATTAATGGTAAACCAATTGTAGGTAAAGATTTCAACTGGAGCGTAAACCTTAACCTTTCGGCAAATAGAAACAAGGTGCTTAACATGCCTAATGGCATTAAAGAGATTGTGTATGGCGCTGCGAGAGGTTATGGAAATGCTGGGGTAACCATGAAACTGATAGAAGGCCAGCCTTACGGAAATATTTATGGAAGTTATTTCCAGAGGTATTCTCCAAACCCTCAAGATCCAATCGTTTTAGATAAAAACCTTCCTTTACTAATCGGAGCAAATGGTTTTCCAATTATTTCCGGTGGCACACAAAGATTGTTAGGTAACTCTCAACCAGATTATATTATTGGTTTAGGAAACACGTTCAACTACAAAAACTTCAGCTTAAACGTGTTGTTTGATGCCCGTTTAGGTTTCGAGAAATATAACTGGTTAGAAGATTTTTATTCGGCATTTGGCTTGCCAGATTACACAACAGACAGAAGATCGTTTAAAACATTTGAAGGTGTACTTGCAAATGGAACGCCGAATACCAAACAAGTTTGGCTCGGCCAAACTACCGGCCCTGATGGTGTTAATTACGGCGAGGGTTATTACCGGATTTATTACAGAAATGTATCTGAGCCATTTGTATCTGATGCTTCCTGGGTACGTTTACGTTCAGCGAGTTTATCTTACCGTTTTCCACAGAATTGGTTACCTGCAAAAGCAATTAAAAACGCTTCGTTATCGGTTACGGGAAACAATTTGTGGTTATGGACAAAATATTACGGCGTAGATCCTGAATCAAGTTCTTATGATGCAGGAAGCAACAATGATGGCTCTGCAGGATTTACCTATCCATCTTCACGTCAGATTCTGTTCACGCTTAATGTTGGTTTTTAAAAAGAATTAAGATGCAAAAGATTATAAAATATACCTTGTTTTCGGCCATGATTGCAACATTAGGTTTGCAAGGCTGTAAGGATAGTTACTTTGATAAACTATCAGATAATCCAAACCAGGTTGCTAACCCAACCTTAAACGCCTTATTAGCAACTTCTACTTATAAAGCGGGTTTAAATAACTATAATGTGGCGAGTATTATTTTGCCTTACGTGCAGTATACAGCCAATCCTGCTGCCAATGGCGCCGGCGATACTTACCAGGCCATAGATTTTAGCGGTACCTGGGATGCATTATATTTTGCTATGGCTGATGCCAATGAAATGAAAAAGCTGGCAATTGCTCAAAATTCAAGTGAATATAAGGGCGTTGCCGATGTGATCATTGCCTACAATTTGATCATGGTGAATGATTTATGGGGCGATGCTCCTTTTTCTGAAGCTTTCAATATCAATAATTTAGTTCCGAAGTATGATAAGCAACAAGATGTTTATGCATCTTCTATGGCATTGATTGATGAGGCCATTGTGGAGTTGGCAAAAACAAACTCAGCAGTAAAATTAGCGGCAGCCAGCGATTTAATCTATGGCACTACTCCTGCAACTGAAAGAGCCAACTGGTTAAAATTTGCTTACGCTTTAAAAGCCAGACTATTGAATAAAGTAAGTAAAAACGCTAGCTACAATCCGGCAGCTGTTTTAGATGCTGTGAGCAAATCAATCGCTAATAACAATGAAGATGCAAGAATGCAGACTTTTAGAGAACGTAATTTTTGGGCCGGAGTTGCGTTAAGCAATTCACAGCAATCTTTAGGTGGTTGGTTGTCTGAGCAACTGATAGACGCATTAAACGGGACATCATATCCTGGTCCGATTGATCCACGACTACCAAAAATTACTGACTTAACCGTTGATGGAAAATGGATTGGCACTGTAAACGGAGCAGGTAATCGACCTCCCGGAGCAAACACTTTGAAAAATGAAAATTATATCTCACAGAATTCTCCCTGGAGCGGAAACACTTCTCCAATTTTTCTGGTAACCTACGCAGAGCTAAAATTTATTGAAGCAGAAGCTGCTTTTGATACCGACAGAACGAGATCATATAACGCGTATTTGGCAGGAATTTCTGCGAACATGGATAAATTTCAGGTTGAAGCAACAGATAAGGCTGCTTATTTAGCAAGGCCTACGGTTTCTGTAGGTGCAGCTGCTCTTACTAAAGATTTAATCTTTAAAGAAAAATATATCGCCACCTATCTCAACCCAGAAGCCTGGAATGATGCTCGCCGTTTCGATTATAAATACAAAGATTTTACATTGCCAGTGAATAATGCATTGCCAACTTTCATTCGCCGCCTGGATTACACTCAGGGTGAAAGAAGTAAAAATGGAGCAAACGTTCCTGTTGATGTACCAAGAACCACAAGATTATGGTGGGATCAGTAACAATTTTATAAAAAACCATTTTCAAGCCCTTCCCATTTACTGGTTAGGGCTTTTTTGTATAAATTATCCAGAAATTTCCTATAATGAAGAAAGCGCTTTTTACTTTACTGGTATTTGCTTCAATGGCCTCAGCTTTTGCGCAATCATTTTCCATTAAATCCGTACTTAGTTATCCTTTTCCATCGCAATTGGTAGCATCTCCTGTCGGTTCTAAAATTGCCTGGGCAGCTAATGAACAAGGTAAAAGAAATATTTATACTGCCGAAGCGCCCGATTATAAAGCGGTAAAAATAACCAACTTCAATGAAGATGATGGACAGGAGCTGACCAGTCTTTCTATTTCTGCTGATGGCCAATGGATTGTTTTTGTCAAAGGTGGCGATCATGGCGGAAGAGATGGCGGTTCAGTAAATGCGGCTTCTTTACCAACCCCACCCAAGGTAGAGATTTTTACCATTCCATTTTCTGGGGGTAAAATAAATTCAATTTCCGAAGGTGATAACCCTGTATTTTCACCAAAAGGCAATCAGCTCCTCTTTGCAAAAGGAGGTCAGATTTATCTGAGCCCGGCAGATGGCGCTTCACCAGCAAAAAATATTATTAGCGTAAAAGGATCTAACACTTCCTATAAATGGTCGCCTGATGGGGGAAAGATCGCATTTGTAAGTAATCGTACCGATCATTCATTCATAGGGATTTATCAAGATCAAAAAACGCCAATTAAATGGTTGTCGCCTTCGTTTTTCAGGGATAATTCTCCTGTTTGGTCGCCCGACGGAGACGCTATTGCCTTTATCAGGACGCAAGGAGTTGGCGGAGAAACAGATTCTATATTAAAAGCCAAACACCAACCCTGGGCGATTTGGACAGCTGATCTTAAAACAGAAAAAGGCAAACAGATCTGGAAGGCCCCGGAAACATTACGTGGATCTTTTCCATCGATAGAAGGTGGGGCGAACTTAATGTGGGCCAATAACAGAATTGTTTTTGCTTCATATGAGGATGGCTGGCCGCATTTGTATGCCATGAAAGCTGATGGATCACAAAAAATATTACTTACTCCTGGTAACTTCACCGTTGAAAACATCAAATTAAGTAACGATAAAAAAACTTTGGTGTTTGCATCCAACACCGGCAAGGACGTTCACGATTTAGACCGAAGACATATCTATAATGTTGATGTGGACAAAGCAAATATGAAACCTTTGAGTTTGGGTTTGGGTATCGAAGCTTATCCAGTATTTTCGGGTGATGCAAAACAGGTATTTTGTTTAAGTGCTACGGCACAGCGGCCCTTGTTGCCAGCGCTTTTGAAAGCAGGAGGGACCATAAATCTAATTGGTGAAGAATTGATTCCAAAAGATTTTCCGCTATCGGAAATGGTAACTCCAAAACATGTTAGTTTCAAAGCGGCTGATGGCAATACCGTTTATGGACAACTTTTTTCTCCTAGAAAAGCTGCTAAAAATCACCCGGCCATTGTTTATGTTCACGGTGGACCCCAACGCCAAATGTATCTGGGCTGGAGCCCGATGGATTATTACTCCATTGATTATGCTTTGAATCAGTACCTGGTGAGTATGGGTTTTACGGTACTTTCTGTAAATTACCGTTTGGGTTTGGGTTATGGATATGATTTCCACAAGCCTAAAAATGCCGGAGCTCAAGGTGCTTCTGAATATCAGGATATAAAGGCTGCAGGGGAGTGGTTAGCGAATCAAGCCAATATCGATCCTAAACGGATAGGGATTTATGGCGGCTCTTATGGCGGTTACTTAACGGCTTTAGCCCTCGGGAAAGATTCTAAACTGTTCGCTGCAGGTGTAGACATTCACGGTGTTAACAGTCGATTTAGTAGTGCAGCGATCGAAGGGAAAACCCCTGCTCCCGATGCGGATCTGGCGGCGAAAATTGCAAATGAATCTTCACCGGTTACCTATGTTAAAACCTGGACTTCCCCGACCTTGATCATCCATGCTGATGATGATCGCAACGTAGCTTTTAATCAAAGTGTAGATTTAGCGAAACGCTTTGAAGATTTAAAGATGGATTTTGAATTTCTGGCTATTCCTGATGATACCCACCATTGGATGAAGTTTTCTAATGGCGTAAAAGTGAGTGATGCCACGGCAGATTTTTTAAAACGCAAGCTGATGGATAGAGAAAAGTGAGGATATTAATCCTTTTTAATGCCTTTCAAAATCATTAAGCTCAAGGCGTTAAATGCATAGCAGCTGATGTTATTTTGTAGCATCACTACCGATTGATCATAAAATAATGGCACCACAGGTGAGTTGTCCATCACCAGCTGGTCCATTTTGCGGTACAGTGCAAAACGCTTTTCGTTATCGGTTTCGTAATAACTTTGTTCAAATAACCGATCAAACTCCTTATTGTAAAAGGCAAAGTAATTTGGGCCGAAGGGAACTTTGTTTTTGGAATAGAACATCGAAAGAAAATTTTCGCCATCAGCATAATCGGCTAGCCATGAACCACGGAAAAAGTTCACACTGTTTTTGGACATTAAATCTCTCAAACTTGCGCTCGGACTCACATCGATTTTAACTTTGATGCCCACGTTGGTCAATTCTCCTTGAATAAATTCGATCAAGTCTTTGTAAGTAGTGGTAGTATTCAAGGTGATTTCCGGCAAACCTTTTCCATCAGGGAAACCCGCTTCCTTTAACATTTTGGCAGAAAGCTTTGGATTGTAGGAGTAACCCCGAACGGCAACACTATCAAATCCAGGCATCCCTTTCGGTATGAATCCAGAAGTTGCAGCAATGCCGATCCCATTGCGCAAGTATCTAATCAACTTGTCGCGATCAATCGCATAATTAATAGCCTGTCTAATTTTCTTAATTTTCAGTGGAGAGTTTTTTACCAGGGCTAAACTAGAATCAACCAAAATGCCGACGTATTCCGTACATAGATACGGGCTTTTGGTTAAGGTAAACTTGCCCTTGTATTTGGTGCTCATCTTACCACTTTTCGTCAGAATATCATCACGGTAGCTTCCATCAACGTTGTAATAAAAATCGAGGTCTTTCTTTAAAAAACTCATAAAACCACTCTGTTTGTCGGTGATAAAAGTAGCTTTAACGGCATCTAAATAAGGTAATTGTATCTCTGCCTTATCTTTTTCGAAATAATGTTCATTTTTTAATAGAACCAGAATTTCTCCCTCTTTCCAGTATTTAAATTTAAAAGGACCTGTCCCCACCGGGTGACTTCGAAAATCTTTACCGTAATGCTCCACCACTTCTTTTGGCACCACCGAACAATATTGTGTAGTGAGTAAATTCATAAATGGTGGAAAAGGACGAACCAGCTGAATTTTAAAAGTACTGTCGTTTATTGCGTTAAAACTCGATTGATCTTTGACTTTGTCACTAAAAATCCAACCGCCAGAGGAAGCTACTTTTGGATCGATTAACCTGTAAAATGAATAGGCAAAATCGCTGGCAACAACTTTTCTTCCCTTTCCGTTTTTAAAAATTTCATCATCCTGAAAGTAAACATCATTGCGTAAGTTAAACGTGTAGGTCAATGCGTCTGCAGAAACCTCCCAGCTTTTTGCAATACACGGAACAGTTTGCAACGTTGAATCGATTTGCACCAGACCATTAAAAATTTGGTTGGTCATCCAAATCGCATTTTGGTTTCGGGCAAATGCCGGATCGAGAGAAGTCAGGCCCTGATCCAGATTGATATTGAACACTTTTTTGTCGCTGTTAATACTTTTTTGTTTGCAGGAAATGCAGATGATAAGACAAAAAATCCAAAATATATATCTAAATGAGCCTTGCATGCGGTAAGGAATGTTATTTTTGCACAAATTAATAAATTTAATGCAGATGTCTTTTTTAAACGATTTATTTATTGGCTTGGATGCTACAAAACGTGATGATTTACAGGAGCGTTTGGATATAGTTGAGCATAAAATTAAGTTTATGGATAAAATGCCGGTGGCTTTATTGGATGTAAACAATAATCCAAGTTATTTCCTTACAGAAGAGATTGCTTTAGCTGGAGGAATGATCGAGTCCGACGTGATGAGTGCTGCTTTTATTATTTATTACCAACCTGGAAAAACCCTTACCGATCTGATGAGAGAGGTTCCTTCTGTTTTAGATGCCGATTGGCAAGCAGTAAAAAACAACCGAATCATTTTGCTTAATGATGATGTTAACCGGGAAAGATCAGCGGAAAATGCTGTGTCGCTGATTGAAGATATGGCTGAAATGCTTCACCCTGGTTCTTTTATCTTCGGCCACGAAGGTGATAAATGGATCAGGTTTGGAGCTTAAAAACCGATGGTGTGAGAGATTTGAAATGGTTATGAGATCATTCCCTATGATAATTTAAATGGCTTATAATTAAATCAATCATGAAAAAAAGCTTTTCCTTTTGCATTCTTATATTCTCGTTCGTATTTGCTTCGGCACAGGTTGTACCCACTTTAACTGCTGATGTTGCAGAAAAGCTGGCTAAGATGCCGCTTGGATGCATTATTCAGGAATTTCCCAATAAAACTTCGCATGTGGCCAATACAGCAGTTGATGGAAGGCTGCTGCCAAGTGAACTGCATCCCGCTTTTTATGGTTGTTTAGATTGGCATAGTTCTGTCCACGGGCATTGGATGTTGCTGCGATTGCTAAAAACGGTTCCTGATCTTAAAAGCAAGACTGAAATTATTGCGGTTTTGGATAAAACCTTTTCACCTGATAAGATGAAAGCCGAGGCAGAGTATTTCACTAAATATCAGGTGGCCAGTACTTATGAGCGCACTTACGGCTGGGCCTGGTTATTAAAGCTTGATCAGGAATTGTACACCTGGGATAATCCGAATGCTAAAAAATGGCATGCCGCGTTGCAACCCTTAACGCAACAGATTTTAAAGCTATGGAAAGCCTATTTGCCAAAGCAGACTTACCCTAACAGAACAGGCGTACATCCTAATACGGCATTTGGTTTAGTGTTTGCCTTAGATTGGGCAAGAACTTTTAAAGATGTGGCATTCGAAAAACAGATTGAAGAAAAGGCAAAAGCTTTCTATTTAGATAACAAGGCAACTCCAGCTTACCTTGAGCCAGATGGATCTGATTTCTTTTCGCCAAGTTTAGAGATAGCCGATTTAATGAGGCGGGTTCTTCCAAAAAAAGACTTTGTAAACTGGCTAAATCAATTCTATGAAAAAAGAAGTATCGATAGGATTAGCGATCTGCCGATCATCAGCGATATAAACGATTATCAGGGCGTTCATTTAGTGGGTTTATCCTTCACACGGGCATGGTGCATGAAAGGAATTGCGAAAGAATTGCCAGAAAACCATAAATGGAAAAAACATTTTGAAAGCACAGCTAACAAATTTTTAGCTAATGCATTGCCTCTGGTTTTTGCCGGTAATTATGGTGGCGATCACTGGCTAGCTTCCTTTGCGGTTTACGCTTTAGAAAAATAGTGACTTGTGTTGTATCTATTGGAGACAAGTACAGGCACAGAATCGATTAAATCGATAAGCTATTTTGCACTCGTTAGAAACGAGCACAGGCATGCAACGAGTGAAGACATTGATCTTAAAATCTTTAAGTCCTTCAAGATCCTGGTTAAAAGTTGATGAATTTATCTATCTGTTCATTCGTAAATTTAACTGTGTCTTCTTGAAATAAACTCCCATTTGCATCCAGTTCTTGTTTGATGTTAGGGATATGTATCCTCAATGGAAGCACATTCAGATGAATATAATGGCACACCCCAGTGAAATGATCTACTCCACGAATGTTTCCATATTTGCCAGATGATAAACCAACCAGGGCTGCTTTTTTATCATAAAAACTTCCTGGGAAATCGGCGGCGTCAATCATTACCTTCAACACTCCGGGATAACTTCCATTGTATTCAGGCATCACAAAAATAAACTTGTCTGTCTCACTAATCAAATTCTGGATTTTTTGAAATGCTGGCGACCGCTTCCCGAACATATCCGTATTTAAAATATCTGCAGGCAAATCTTCTAAACTAAAAACGCCAGCCTCGTAGCCTTTTATTTTCAGTTGCGCCTGGTAATATTTAGCAATTTTTAGCGTGTTACTATTGGGTCGGTTGGTGGCAGCTATAATTGTGATCATGGATGAATTGTTAATAAGATGTTTAAAACCCGATAGACCTTCTTGCTAAAATTACCATATAGTTTGTATCTTAGCTGATTGATAAAAAGGGCGTAAATAACGCAAAAATAGAACTTTTTGCCGATTTAAAGGCATAAATAAACAGCGCCCAAATACGCATTATTAAATTTCGGATAGATAGATGAGCAAAATAATTGCATTAGCAAATCAAAAAGGTGGTGTTGGTAAAACAACTTCATCTATAAACCTTGCGGCGAGTTTAGCCGTTTTAGAATACAAAACTTTATTAGTAGATGCTGATCCTCAGGCGAATTCAACTTCAGGTATTGGTTTTGATCCCCGGAATATCAAGGACAGTATCTACGAGTGTATCATCAACGATATCGACCCTGCCCAGGCTATCCAAAAAACAGATACTCCGAATTTAGATTTGTTACCTGCGCATATTGATTTGGTTGGTGCCGAAATTGAAATGATCAATCTCAATAACCGTGAGTATAAAATGAAAGCGGTTTTAGAAAAAATTAAAGATCAGTACGATTTCATTATCATCGATTGTTCTCCTTCCTTAGGATTAATTACCATCAATGCTTTAACAGCGGCCGATTCGGTTATTATTCCGGTTCAATGCGAATATTTCGCGTTAGAGGGTTTGGGCAAATTGTTAAATACAATTAAAATTGTTCAAAACCGTTTAAACCCTGAATTGGAAATAGAAGGAATCTTATTAACCATGTACGATGTTCGTTTACGTTTATCAAACCAGGTGGTTGAAGAGGTTCGTACGCATTTCCATGAGTTGGTTTTTGATACCATTATTCAGCGAAATACCCGTTTAAGTGAGGCGCCAAGTTATGGCGTTTCGGTAATTATGCATGATGCCAATTGCAAAGGCGCAATTAATTACCTCAATCTTGCCCGAGAAATCGTGAAGAAAAACGGACTGTTAAAAGAAGAAGAAAATATAGATACAGCAACTTTATAAATTATAGATGACATCTTTTCAGCGAAAAACAGGTTTAGGAAGAGGGTTAAGTGCGCTTTTAGATGATAGCGAATCTTCTCATCCACCAAAACAGCAAGTAAATGCTGTAAGTGAAACCGAGCAGATTGGTAATATCAGTCATGTAAGTTTAACGGAAGTTGAAACCAATCCCTATCAACCACGTACCGAGTTTGATCAGGTAGCTTTAAATGAGCTAGCAGATTCCATCAAAGTGCAAGGGTTAATCCAGCCCATTACGGTAAGAAAAATCGGCGCAAACAAATACCAGTTAATTTCTGGTGAGCGTAGATTTAGGGCTTCAAAACTAGCAGGCTTAACACAAGTACCGGCATATATTCGCAGTGCTAACGACCAACAGATGTTGGAAATGGCATTGATCGAAAACATCCAAAGAGAAAACCTAAATGCCATTGAGGTGGCATTAAGTTTCCAGAGGATGATTGATGAAGTGGGTTTAAAACAAGAACAGTTGGGCGAAAGGGTTGGGAAAAACCGTACCACAGTGACCAACTATTTGCGTTTGTTGAAACTTCCACCAGCCATTCAAGCCTCCATCCGCGATCAAAGAATATCGATGGGGCATGCCCGTGCTTTGATTAATGTTGATGGTGTTGATAAACAATTATTTATCCATCAGGAGATTTTAGATAAAGGTTTGTCGGTGCGTAAAGTTGAAGAACTGGTTCGTAATTTACAGCATTCCCCACTTAAAATCGAAGAAAAGCCAGCAGTAAAGGGCGTTTCTTTTCAATATCAAAAACTGCAGGATGATCTGGCTTCTAAATTTGCTACCCGTGTAAAATTAAAGGTTTCGCAGAATGGCAAAGGCGCCATCGAGATTCCTTTTATGAGTGACGACGATTTGAACCGAATTTTAGAATTATTAGACTGGTAATGCATTTCAATAAGCTTTTAATACTGGTTGCTGCGGTTACGTTTTTTCTGGTAAACCAAGCTTCGGCTCAGGTAGAAGATACAGTATCAAAAGCAACTGATACGCTGAAAAGTCGTAACTATAGGCCTATGAAAGTAGATTCGCCTAAAGTAATGACGCAGCGTGATTCAGTTAAATCCAAATATGTAAACCCTGGTAAAGTTGCTGGGAGAAAAGCAGTTTTAAAATCATTAATATTGCCCGGACTTGGCCAGATTTACAATCTGCAATTATTGAATGATGGTTCCAGGGCGGGTAAAAATCTTACCTTTCAACGCATTTACACCATAGGTAAAATAGGTGCCATTTATGGTGGGTTCACCGTATTGACGCTGTCGTATATCGAGAGTAGTAAACAATATGATTTGTACCTGAAAGAATTACAGTATCGGAATAATAACGGCGGTAAGGCAGATCCTAATGGGCCATTTATCAAAGCGGATGGAAGTGAGTTTTCTACTTCGGGAATAACTACCGGTAAAGATACTTACAGGAGAAACAAGCAAATTGTACTTTTCTCATACGGTTTAGTTTACATCGCGAACGTGGTAGATGCTTACGTTGCGGCTCGTTTGCACTTCTTTAATATCGATGATAAATTATCCTTCAGAGCGGTTCCTACATTGATAAATTCAAACAGCATGTATAGCTTTAGAGCCATGCCAGCCTTAAAATTATCTCTAACTTTTTAAAAATAAATCCATGAAAATTGCGCTTTTAGGTTATGGCAAAATGGGACAGATTATAGAAAAATTTGCCCTTGAACGCGGTCATGAAATCGTGCTAAAAATATCCATTGATAACCAGGATGATTTAACCAGGCAGAACCTAAAATCGGCAGATGTGGCTATTGATTTTAGTACACCTGATTCGGTTTTAAATAACATTAGTGCGTGTTTCGATGCAAATGTTCCTGTCGTGGTAGGTACAACAGGTTGGTACGGCAAACTGCAGGAAGTTAAAAATGACTGTAATACGAGTAACAATACTTTGCTCTATGGGTCTAACTTCAGTATTGGCGTTAATTTGTTTTTTAAGTTAAATCAAACTTTAGCAAAGCTGATGAATAACTACCCGGCCTATGAGGTTCAAGTGGAAGAAATTCATCACACACAAAAATTAGATGCGCCAAGTGGTACAGCAATTACAATAGCGGAAGGTATCGTAGATAATTTAGAGAGAAAGACGGAGTGGTTAAATGAAGTTGTAGGAACAGATGTAGAAGCTTTCCCGAAAGCAGATCAACTGCTCATTGAATCGCATCGCATTGAAAACATACCAGGAACGCATACGGTGATTTACAGCAGCGAGGTAGACGACATAGAAATTAAACATACAGCACACAGCAGAGCAGGTTTTGCTTTAGGTGCTGTGGTTGCTGCAGAGTGGCTTAAAGACAAAAAAGGATTTTTCAGTATCACTGATATTTTTGAATAGGAGCGAGCAGGAAGAGTGAGGAGCAAGGATTAAGGAGCAAGGAATAAAGATTAAGGAGCAAATAACAAAGAGCAAGAAATAAAGAACAAAGATTTTAAGTCGCTTTGCGCTCCCTCCCTTTTGGGGAGGGTTGGTGTGGGGCTTTAATAGCATAAACTAATATGAATTATAAATTCTGGCAACGAAAAACAGATGCCACTAAAAAGAAAAAAACAAAAACAAGAGAATGGGTCGATGCCATTGTTTTTGCTGTAGTGGCAGCAACCATTATTCGTGTTTTCTTTATTGAGGCTTACACTATTCCATCTGGATCAATGGAGCGTTCTTTATTAATTGGCGACTTTCTTTTTGTGAGTAAAGTTAATTATGGAGCCCGCATCCCGATGACACCGGTTGCTTTCCCGTTTGCACACCACACGATGCCGTTAACAACATCAACAAAGGCCTATTGGGATGGCGTTCAATGGAAATATCACCGTTTGCCTGGCTTATCCGAAATAAAAAGAAATGACGTAGTGGTTTTCAATTTTCCGGAAGGTGATACCGTTGCCGTAGAAAATCAGTCAGATAGTTACTACAATATGGTTCGTAACATGGGTAGAGAGCAAGTTCGGAACAACTTTACGATTGTTGATCGGCCTGTTGATAAACGAGAAAACTTTATTAAGCGTTGCATCGCCATTTCTGGTGATGTAATTTCGATGGCTAACGGCGTTGCTGTTGTAAACGGAAAGCAAGAGCCATTGAAAAATACGGGCATGATGCCTTATAAAATCGTGTTTAAAACCATGGATTTTAATTACGCTGCGCTTGATGAATTTAAATTGGATTTGGGTAATAGTCCTGCAATTGCTGAAAATACCTATATCGTAAATGCTTCACCAGAAATAGCTGATAAATTAAAAGCTTTTGATTTTATCAGTTCGGTAACGCTAAGTCCTGATGCTGCCGGTCCCGAGCAGGGTGGAGTTTTCCCTCACGATCCAAATCGGGTTTGGAACCGGGATAACTTCGGGCCAATTAAAGTGCCCGCCAAAGGTTGGACTGTGAAAATAGATAGTGTGACAATGCCACTTTACTACAGAGCCATCAGAACTTATGAAGGAAATAAAGTAGAGAAAAAGGATGGCGTTTGGTACATCAATGATAAAGTGGCAACCACTTATACTTTTAAAATGAATTATTACTGGATGATGGGAGATAATCGCCATAATTCAGCAGATTCACGTTACTGGGGTTTCGTTCCCGAAGATCATATTGTAGGTAAAGCATTATTTATTTGGATGAGTTGGGATAGTGACGCATCTTTCTTTAGTAAAATAAGATGGAGCAGGTTATTTAGAGGAATTGACTAGTTTTTCCCGGAAAATCAAAACAAAAAAAGGCTTAGAGAGATCTAGGCCTTTTTTTGTTTTGCAACAAACTTTTAAAAAAAATTAATAAGTTTGTGATAAGTTTTAAATTTATTTATTAAGTTTGTTACAAACAACCAAGCTTTCACTTTTATCGCCTGATAACTACAGCGATAGAGTGCTTCAAATTTACGATTACATCGAGTACGTTAGCACAATACAGATTAACTATTAGTGGCAAGAATATTTTAAACCTAATCAAACTATTATTATTACAGAACAGAAACAATCTTCACAAAACCGACAACCAAACTATTTATTAACTAAATTCATTTGTAATGAAAAAAATCTACAAAGGGCTATTTACTGCATTCTTATTAACATTATTGTTTATAGGTGCGTATGCTCAAAAAACGGTTACTGGTACCGTTAAAGATGTAACCGGAAACCCCGTGCCTGGGGTTAGCGTTTCTGTAAAAGGAACGAAGCGGGCAACCCAAACTGATGCAAACGGAAAATATAGTCTTTCTCTAAATCCTGGAGAATCTATTGTTTTCTCAGCAATTGGATATTTAAGAACTGAAATACCAGTTGAAAATCGTTCATCAATAGACATCTCTCTGAAAGAAGATTCTAAAGCCCTCGATGAAGTAGTAGTAACAACAGGTTTTGGAGTGAAGCAACAAACCAGAAAGTTGAGTTATTCTATTCAAGATGTAAAAGGCGATGATTTGGTTCGTGCCAATGAACCAAACATTGTAAATGCTTTGCAGGGTAAAGTAGCTGGTGTTGTGATCAACCAGGGAACAGGCGGTCCGCAGTCATCATCAAGAATCAGAATCAGGGGGAACTCTTCATTAAGTCCGAATACTCAACCTTTAGTTGTGATTGATGGAGTTTTGATTCAGCCAGGTGTTTCAGGAGCTGACTCATATGGTAATGGTGCCCAGGATTTTGGTAACATCATGAAAAACTTAAATGCTGATGATTATGAAAGCATAACCATATTGAAAGGTGCTGCTGCAAGTTCTTTATATGGTTCGAGAGCCCAGAATGGAGTGCTTTTGATCACCTCTAAAAAAGGTAAAGCTGGCCAGGGTTTAGGAATTTCATTTTCGCATACTCAAACAATCGAGGAGGCTTACCGGACTATGGATTTACAGAATGACTTCGGTGCAGGTATTAATCCAACATTTACGAAAGGTACCGATGGTATTCCACAGGTTGATGCCGCTAACTATTTTTGGAGCTTTGGTCCAAGATTCGACGGAAGTCAGGTTAAGGACATTGATGGTAGGATAATTACATGGGATGCAAAGCCAAATAATCTACTTGATGCCTATAAATTAGGAAACTACAGCAATTCAAATCTTGCATTCCAGGGTGCTAACGAAAACGGAACTTTCCGTCTTTCATATACTAAACTTTTCAGCACAGGTATTTTGCCAAATAAT
Source organism: Pedobacter sp. AC163 (assembly GCF_979258665.1). Classification (NCBI taxonomy): domain Bacteria; kingdom Pseudomonadati; phylum Bacteroidota; class Sphingobacteriia; order Sphingobacteriales; family Sphingobacteriaceae; genus Pedobacter; species Pedobacter sp. AC163. Next base: position 4,164,609 of record NZ_OZ409872.1, read on the forward strand.
AAATTTGAGCGGGACGCTTTCGATTTTAGAGGTTCGCATAAATTTGCTAAACTATTCGAAATTAACGCCGGTGTAAATTATACCACTAGTAATAGTTTTAATCCGGTTAACCAGTCAAATAATAATAATCCTTTATTTGCCTTGGTTTACGCGAATCCAAGAAGCTATGATACCAACTATTGGAAAGACAAATATATTAGTCCAACAAATGGCGGTATCTTAACAGGTAGCGATGACCCATATGGTTTAGCCCCGCTTTGGTGGTCGATCTATAATACCAATGTTAGACAACGTGAAAACAATTTTAGAGGTAACCTTGATATTACAGCCAATATCAGACCATGGTTAAACGCAGTTTTACGTGGTACGTTAAACCAGATCAATACTTCACAGGAAACAAAAAATATTGGTACAGGTGTTGGCTTTACCGGAGGCGAATATGCTAAAAGCCAATCAGATCAAAGAAGTACAAGGTTCCAGTTTTTATTAAATGGAAACAAGCAAATTACAGATAATTTCAGCCTAAGCTTAAGTGTTGGTGCCGAAACCACTAAAGATTTTGGTAATAACTACACCCGTACTAGAACTGACGGAGGATTGAAAGATCCGGGTAAGTTCTTTATCGGAAACTCTGTAAATACAGCAGTTACTGACTTTTCGATAGATGGAAGCCAACGTACCGATGCAGTATATGCTTACGGAGATTTCTCTTATAAAAATATGCTTACGTTAAACTATAGTGTAAGAAACGATTGGTCTTCAACTTTAACTTATCCTGATGGTAGTGGCGATTATAGTTATCTATATCCTTCAGTAGGTTTATCTTACGTTTTTTCTGAATCTTTGAAAAATAACGATGATTTTGCATTTCTTTCATACGGTAAATTAAGAGCCAATTATGGTCACACCGGATTGGGAACGGCTCCGTACACAACGAGTAAAGGGAAATATTCGTTTTTAAGCACTTATATTGATGAAAATGGCGTTCAAATGCCTAGATATGGATATCCTGAATATACTTTAGGAAACTCACAATTGAAAAATGAGTTAACTAAGGAAATTGAATTGGGAGCAGAATTACGTTTCTTTAATGATCGATTTGGAATAGATTTCTCATTCTATAAAAAGAATACAACTAATCAGATTTTGTCATTGGCATTGCCGTCTGAGTCTGGAGTTCGTCAAAAACTATTTAATGCAGGAAACATTCAGAACAAGGGTATCGAAATACTATTGACTGGTACACCAATCAAGTCGAACAATCTTGAATGGAATACCACCTTGAACTTTGCTCGCAATCGCAATAAAATTATTGAATTAGCTCCAGGCGTGGATACTTACACTTTGGGCTATGCATTTGGAGCTGACATGAGTTCAGTTGCTGTTGCAGGGCAAGAATATGGAAGTATTTATACTGGTTATGGTTATGCTACTGATCCTAACAGCGGTCAAAAGCTTTTAAAAGCAAATGGAAGTTATTGGAGAAGTGGTGATTTAGGCCAGGGCAACAAAAATTTGGGTAGTATGATGGAAAAGTATAACGGAAGCTTAATCAATAATATCAGGTATAAAAACTTTAACGTTAATTTCCAAATTGATGCTAAAGTAGGTGGTTTAATAGCTTCTGGAACACATCAATATGGCACAAATTTCGGTGCATTTGAAAGCACGTTATTTGGCCGTTCTGCTGATTTAGGTGGTTTACCTAGAAAAGATGCACAAGGAAATATCATTGCAAATGATGGTATCATCCCTGAAGGTGTTTTTGCAGCAGGTACAACAATCAGTAATGTTAATGTTTCTGGTTTAACTTTCCAGGAAGCTGTTAACAGAGGGCTAATTCAGCCAGTAAGCGCCCGTGTTCATTATGCACGTTTAACACAATGGTCTACAGGTATTAGAGAATATTCTACATTCGAAAATAGCTGGGTTGCACTAAGAGAGGTTTCGGTAGGATATACTTTACCTAAAAAATTCACAGAAAAACTTAGTTTCAACCGAATTAACGTAAGTGTAATCGCAAGGAATTTAACTTACCTATACAACAGTTTACCAGATCATCTTAATCCTGAAGGTTTGTTCAATAATACTGCAGGAGCTTTTGCAGAATACGGAGGTATGCCTTACGTACGTACATTTGCATTCTCATTAAAAGGTTCTTTATAGTAATTTAAAAAAGAAATTGAAATGAAAACGATATATAAAATAGGTTTAACCTGTACAGCTTTAATTGGGCTGACCTTTACAGGCTGTAAAAAGGAGAAGTTTGTTGAACTTAACACCAATCCTCAGCTGATCGATGTAATTACTCCGGAACAACAATTTATGAATGCTGTTGCAAGTATTCAAGGAGACCGTTTCGAAGCTTATTATGATAACTTCAGAGGCATTATGCCTTGGATGCAAATGTTAACACCACTTGCTGGAAATAGTGTAACATTTATTTCAGAATCTGGCAGTTTAAGAAACGTTCGTTATGGCATTTTCTATCCTGCAGTAGGTGGTAACCTTACAGATGTAGAACAGCTGATTAGAAAAATGTCTGCAGAAGAACAGGCAAAAAGAGTACATGAAGTCGAAATTGCAAAAATAGTTAAGGCTTATTATGCCTTTTATGTTTCTGATATTAGTGGCAGCATTCCATACACAGATGCATTTATGGTGAGATATGGCGGTACTGAAACACCAAAATATAACACTCAGCCTGAATTATTTGATATTCTTGACGCTCAATTAAAAAGCGCAGTAACAACTTTAAGTGCAACGCAACCTGTTGCACAAACTTCTTTTGGTAAAAACGACCTGTTTTTTCAGGGTGACGTGGCCAAATGGATAAAAGTTGCGAACTCAACAAGATTGAGAATAGCGATGCGTTTAATGAAGAGAGATGCTGCTAAAATGAGAACTAAAGTATTGGATATTTTAGCCGCCCCAGGTGGTTTGATCGATAATGCGAATGAAAGTTGGATTTTTAGAGCCAATGCCAACTACGCAGATGGTGGAGACTGGTCGGCTGGGAACCTGCGTGCTCCTAGGCCAATTGTTGATTTCATGTATACCAATTCCGATCCTCGAATCAGGTTTTTCTATCAGGAGAATTTATTTAGTCAAACCAATTTCGATCTGGCTAAAGCACAAGGTAAAGTTCCAGCTTCTTCAACCTTCGATCCGAGAAGATATTATGGTGTTGCTACAAGTCCGGATGCTTCTGCTGCGCCAGACTTTGCTAAATTCCTTAATAACATCACTATCACGGTAAGGAATGCAAGTGGACAAAGTGTGCCTCAGGTGATGGATACCTTATCACTGATTCAACCACGCCTTTTTGCCGCTGGTGAAAATGGAGGTACAGGGATGAACGCATTTCCTTTGATTACTTATCCTGATGTTTGTTTTATGCGTGCTGAGTTAGCAGCAAGAGGCGTAACATCAGAAAGCGCTGAAAGCTGGTATAATAAAGGTGTAGAAGCATCTATCAGGTTATATGATGATCTTGCAAACAAAGCTAAAATTATTGATCGCACAGGTGCTGCTAATTATCAAGCCGTAACAGCGACGGAAATTAGCAACTATCTGGCTAAAACGCCAGTTAAGTATGATGCAGCCAAAGGTCTGGATCAAATTATTAGTCAGGCTTACCTTAACTTTTTTAAACAGCCTAACGAGGCCTGGGCAATTTTTAAAAGAACAGGTATGCCAAATACCACAACTGTTGTTGCGCTTGAAAGGATTATAGCCTCGGGTACCGAGCAATCTATTCCAAGAAGAGCTGCATTAAGCATCCCGTCAATTACAAATCTAAACTATCAGAATATTACAGATGCCTACAAAGCAATGCAGGCAGATCCTGATTTTGGTCAGGGACCAAGTGATATTACCGGAAGAGTTTGGTGGGATAAGAAATAAATTTTTTTCAAAAACTCCTGGTGAAAGCCGGGAGTTTTTTATATTAAGAGGATGTTTAGAATTTTCACCTATTTATTGCTAGTTAATTTAAGCATTTACGGAGCGAAGGCCCAAAGCAAAATTTCCGTTCAAAAGCTGCAAAAAATTCCGTTAAAGGCATTAAATGGAAAAACAGATCATATCATGGCTGGTAAGGCTACGGCTTTTGTTTTCCTGTCTCCAGAATGTCCGCTATGTCAAAATTATGTAGCGGAACTTAACGCATTAAAATTAAAATATCCAAACGTGGAAATACTGGGCTTAATTCCCGGAAATGCTTATAAACTGAAGGAAATATCTGCGTTCAAGGATGAATATAAGGTAGGTTTCCCTTTGTTAGTAGACGATTTGAAATTATTAACTTCAGCATTGAATGCCACCACTACTCCAGAAGTTATCTTAATCGATCAACAAGGCGCACTGAAATATCGTGGATTAATTGATAACTGGGCCGAGAGCCTTGGAGTTAAACGCAAAGTTATCACGTCGCATTACTTAAATGACGCCCTTGCAAACCTGACTACACCCAACTACCCTGTTAAAATTACTAAGCCAGTTGGCTGCTTAATTAACGACAAATAAAATGAAGAAAATTTTGTTATTACTTATTACCTTACTGGTGGTTAAATGGGGTTTTAGTCAGAAATTAACCTACTATGAGCATATTGCACCAATAATTAAAAATAAATGCACACCCTGCCACCGGCCAGGAGAAGCGGCACCTTTTGCATTATTAACCTATGAAGATGTTTCAAAAAGAGGAAGCTTTATAAAAAAAGTGACCCAATCTGGTTTTATGCCGCCCTGGAAGCCAGATAATCATTACCGAAGTTTTGAGAATGATCGGTCGTTAAGTGAAGCTGAAAAGAAAATGATTAGTGCCTGGGTTGACGATAAAATGCCTCAGGGTACAGTTAAGGCTAAAGGTAAATTGCAACAGGATTATATAGAAGGAACACAATACAGCCGTACGCCAGAACTGGTTTTAAAAACAATGAAGCCCTTCATCGTCAAATCAGATAGGGAAGAACGTTTCATCGTTTTCAAGATACCATTTGAGCTCGGCGAAGAAAAAAATGTAGAGGCGATTGAATTTTTCTCCTCAAATAAGAAACTTATTCATCATGCAAATTTCGCCATACATCCGGTAGCGGATGGTGTAGATATCAATAGTGCGGCCGACTATGTAAATTTAACAGATGGCGACCGATCTGCTTATGATCAATATATGCCCTTTAAAAAGGAAATGACCTACTATGGGGGTTGGATTCCGGGAACATCATTCGAATCCTATCCGGCTAATTTAGGTTGGGTAATGCCAAAAAGAGGCGTAATTCTACTTACCATTCATTATGGTCCATCAGCAAAGGAGGAAGAAAGCATTTCAGGGGTTAATTTTTTCTTTAAAAAGACACCAATAGAGAGGAAAATAGATGTAGTCAGTTTGGGTTCTGCTGGAGTTGGAGAAAATTCAATTGATCCTTACTTCATGATTCCTGCTGATTCTGTGAAGAAATTTAACTTAAAGATAGTTACACCGAAAGATCAGTCCTTATTATATATTTGGCCACATATGCATCTGTTGGGAAAAGATTTTAAAGCTTATGCAGTAACACCAGATGGAAAAACGATTAATTTAGTTTCTATTCCATCATGGGATTTTAGATGGCAAGAAATTTATCGTTTCAAGCAACTGATAAAAATTCCGAAGGGGTCCATTTTAACAATGGAGGCTACTTACGATAACTCGAAAAATAACCCTAACAACCCTAATAATCCTCCTAAAATGGTTTTTTCAGCTAATGATATGAAATCAAGTGATGAGATGATGACGATGTTAATGCTGTTTCTTCCATACAAAGAGGGCGATGAGAAGCTCTTATTAAAATAACCGAGCTTGCTTAGACTTATTATTATCATTAAAATTTAGTTCAGATGTCTGTTATCATCGAGAAAGGTCAGCGTTTAAAAGCTGATATTATCAAGCATCTCTATTATAAAATAGCGCTGTCATTAACCGATTTAAGTAAGCTCACCAAAAAGAGTTTACCATTGGTTACCTCTGTTGTCAACAATTTGATGGCTGAAGGTTATATTATAGAACAAGGATTAGCACCTTCTACTGGCGGTCGACGCCCTTCCATGTACCTGCTTAACCCAAATCATAATAAATTTATTGTGGCCATTGCCATGGATCAACTTATTACCAGACTTACCGTTTATGATATGTCTAGAAAGTTAATCGTACCCATGCAATATCTGGATTTCGACTTGTCTGATGACAAAAGCGATGTTTCTACACTGGTAAACTTTATTAATGAGAGTATTGATAGATCAAAAATAAAAAGAAAAGATATTTTAGGTATAGGGATTGGAATGCCAGGTTTTGTGAATGCAGAACTAGGTATAAACCTGTCCTATCTTCCAATTAATAATGGGTTAACATTACGCGAATTTATTTCTTCAGCAGTGAAACTTCCGGTTTTTATTGATAATGATTCAAGTTTAATCGCTTTGGCCGAACTCAATTTCGGTGAGGCAATGGATTTAAAAGAAGTAATGGTTGTAAATATTGGCTGGGGAACGGGGCTTGGTATGATTATCAACGGCCAACTTTACAGAGGAAGTACGGGCTATGCTGGTGAGTTTAGCCATATTCCCCTATCAGATAGTAACAATTTATGTTCTTGCGGAAAAAGGGGGTGTTTAGAGGTTGATACTTCATTGCTCGTGATGGCAGAAAAAGCTGAACAGGCTTTAGCAAATGGCGCCGAATCTAGTATGAAAGAGTTGTTTAAAGATAAAACTAAACATCAAAGAGATCATTTTTTGGATGCTGTAATCGCTCAAGATCCCTTAGCAGTTTCTATTTTATCTAAAGCCGGATTTCAGTTAGGAAAGGGGTTATCAACATTAATTCATATTCTTAACCCAGAATGCATCGTGTTAAGTGGAAGAGGAGCAAAGGCCGGAGAAATGTTGCTGCCCCCTATCCAACAAGCGATAAATGAATTCTGTATACCAAGAATTGCAGGCCAAACCAAAATCAAGATATCTACGCTAACTGATGAGGCAGAATTACTAGCAGCTGCCGGCCTAATAATCGAAAACAGTCAATTTGATTAATAGACTACAGATCAACGATAAAAAAAACTCACGACATTGATATGAAAAGATTAATATTTTCCTTTTATCTATTTTCACTTTCAATTGCTTTTTCCTCCGCTCAGGAACGCAATGATATCGTAAAACAATCTTCCACTTACGAGTGGCCAAAAGATCCTTTGGTTAAAGAGAAACTAGAGCAGTGGCAGGATAAAAAGTTTGGCATGATCATCCATTGGGGTTTGTATGCTGTTCCAGGAATTATCGAATCTTGGTCTATCTGCTCTGAAGATTGGATCGAAAGAGATTCTACCATTGCTTACGAAGACTATAAAAAATGGTATTGGGATTTTAGCAAGCAGTTCAATCCAACCAAATTCAACCCCGAGCAATGGTCGGCTGCGGGAAAAGCTGCAGGAATGAAATATCTCGTTTTTACTACCAAACACCATGATGGTTTTGCCATGTTTGATACCAAGCAAAGCGATTTCAGCATTGCCAAAGGACCTTTTGCCAATAACCCAAAGGCAGATGTTGCAAAATATGTTTTTGATGCTTTTAGAAAAGATGGCTTCATGATCGGTGCCTACTTTTCTAAACCTGATTGGCATTCGCAATATTATTGGTGGCAAAAGTATGCTACGGCAGATCGAAACAATAATTACGATATCAAAAAATATCCATGGCGTTGGAATAAATTCAAGGATTTTACCTACAAACAAATCGGAGAATTAATGAATAACTACGGCAGTGTAGATATTCTTTGGCTTGATGGGGGCTGGGTTCGTCCTTTGGAAACCGTGAATGAAGAGGTGCTGTCGTGGGGTGCAAATATCCCTAAATGGAGCCAGGATATTGATATGCCGAAAATTGCTGCAATGGCAAGGAAAGCACAGCCAGGGTTGTTAATGGTTGATAGAACTGTTCATGGTCCTTACGAAAACTACCAAACGCCTGAACAACGGATTCCGGAAAAACAATTGGATTATCCCTGGGAAAGTTGCATGACTTTAGGCGGTGCCTGGGGCTTTGTACCTAACGATCAATATAAATCTTCCACAGAAGTAGTTCATAAACTGGTAGAAATTGTCGCAAAAGGTGGCAGTTTATTACTTGGTGTTGGGCCCAAGCCAGATGGAACGCTCCCTGATGAGGTAACCAAACAGCTTAATGAAATTGGAAAGTGGACTTCTAAAAATGGAAAAGCAATTTATGGTACCCGCATCACAAAAGATTATCACGACAGACAAACCTGGTTTACTCAAAGTAAAGATTCCAAAAAGAGATTTGCAATTCATTGCTTAGCAGAGCAAACAATACCAGATATGGTGAAATGGAAAGGAAACGCACCCAAAAAAGGCACTGAAATCATTTTGCTTTCCACAGGTAACAAAGTAAAATGGAAAGGTGTTGATGGAGAAACCTGCGTTTCTATTCCTAAAGTTGATCGTACGGCAGCGCTTGCTTTTGAGTTTACAGCGCAATAAAATTAAACCCTATGAAGATAAAATGTTTTGTAGCCATTCTTGGGATAACTATTTTTTCTCTTGATGCAATAAATACATTTGCACAAAAGCAAACAACCCCTGTTTACAAAGATGCGAAGTCAAGCATCGATGATAGGGTAAAGGATTTGCTGGCGAGAATGACTCCGGAAGAAAAATTCTGGCAACTATTTATGATTCCCGGCGACCTTGATGGGGTTGATAAAAAGCGTTACCAGAATGGGATTTTTGGTTTACAGGTAAGTGCTGTATCTCAAGGTGGTGGTGGTGCCAATCAAATGATGACCTACAATACTTCAGAAAATGCGTTCACACTGGCTAAGAAAATTAACGCCATTCAGAAATTCTTTATGACTGAAACCCGGTTGGGCATTCCGATTATTCCTTTTGATGAAGCCCTTCATGGTTTGGTGCGCCAAGGTGCAACCGCTTTTCCTCAGGCAATCGGGCTGGCAGCGAGTTTTGATACCGAAAATATGGCTAATGTTGCTCGGGCAATAGCTGGAGAAACTAAAGTGAGAGGAATTAGAGATATTTTGACGCCAGTTGTAAACATCGCGTCAGATGTGCGTTGGGGCAGGACGGAAGAAACGTACGGTGAAGATCCCTTCCTTTCTTCGCAAATGGGTTTGGCTTTTGTCAGCGCATTCGAAAAGCAAAACATCATTACCACACCTAAACACTTTATTGCAAATGTGGGCGATGGCGGTCGCGACAGCTATCCTATCCATTTCAATGAGCGGATGATGAAGGAAATCTATTATCCACCTTTTGAAGTGGCGATAAAACAAGGCAAAAGCAGATCGCTGATGACGGCTTACAATTCTGTTGATGGAACTCCGGCAACGTCGAATTATCAATTGCTTACGCAAAAGTTAAAAAACGATTGGGCTTTCGGAGGTTTCGTAATCTCTGATGCAGGAGCCGTTGGTGGAGCCAGTGTATTGCATCATACCGCAACAGGCTATGCACAATCTACCATACAAGCCATTGAAGGCGGGTTAGATGTGATTTTTCAAACTGAATTTGATCACTATAAACTCTTCATCCCGCCTTTTTTGGATGGTTCAATTTCGAAAAGCCGAATCGATGATGCCGTTTCAAGGGTTTTGAAAGCAAAGTTTGAACTGGGTCTTTTCGAAAATCCATATGTATCAGAAAGGGATGCTGAAAAAGCTGTAAGCGATAAACGCAATAAATCTGTAGCAAAAGCAGCCGCCCAAAAGTCATTTGTGCTGTTAAAAAATGAGCAATCATTACTTCCTTTAAATGCTGACAAGAAGATTTTAGTACTGGGTGAAGATGCTACTGAAGCACGTCTAGGGGGGTATAGCGGTTCTGGAAACGGCAAAATCAGTATTCTGGAAGGAATCAGGAAAAGGGTGGGACAAGCAGCCAACGTGGTGTATGCAAAAGGAAGCAGTCGCGATCCTAAATTCTACCAAATTATCCCAGCTAATTTTTTACGTACCGATACAGCAAGGGGATTAAAGGCCGAATATTTTGATAATTTGAATTTCAGCGGCTTACCTGCGGTTACCAGAATCGACAAGAAAATCGATTTCATGTGGACCCTTTATGCTCCCGACCGCAAACTTGCAAAAGATCAATACTCGGTAAGGTGGACCGGAAATTTAGTCGCCCCACAAACCGGAGCATTCAAGATCGGCTTAGAAGGGAATGATGGTTTCAGGCTTTTTATCAACGATAAATTGTTGATCGATCAATGGGAGAAAACTTCTTATCATAGCCGCCTGATCTCTTTTAATTTTGAAAAAGATAAAAAATATGCCATCCGCATCGAATTTCAAGAAACGAAAGGCAATGCCTACATCAAATTCATTTCTGATTTTGAAGTGATTAATAATGTTGACAAGGAGCTTGCTGAAGCCGTTTCGCTTGCCAAACAAGCAGATGTTGTGGTGATTGCTGCCGGTATAAAAGAGGGTGAATTTCAAGATCGGGCCATGTTGAACTTGCCTGGAAATCAGGAACAGTTAATCAATGAAATGGTTAAAAGTGGTAAGCCCGTTGTGGTGCTATTGGTTGGTGGAAGTGCAATTACGATGAATAATTGGATCGATCATGTACCTGCGGTTTTAAATGTTTGGTATCCGGGGGAAGAAGGAGGAAACGCAATAGCGGAAACGCTTTTTGGCGATTATAATCCTGCAGGGCGATTGCCGATAACCTACCCGGTACATGAATCGCAATTGCCATTGGTGTATAATCATAAACCAACCGGGCGTGGCGATGATTACAATAACCTCAGTGGAGAACCGCTATTTCCATTTGGTTACGGCTTGAGTTATACAAAATTTGAATACAGTGAATTGGTTTTGAGTAAACGTGAAATTAATCAAAACGAGAAGGTTACAGCCACTTTTAAACTAAAAAATATCGGCAATCGGGCAGGTGAAGAAGTTGCTCAACTTTATATTCGGGATATGTTGGCTACCATTGTTAGGCCAGTATTGGAACTTAAAGGATTCAAGAGAATTGCATTGAAACCAGGAGAAAGTAAAGAGATTGTGTTTGAAATCGAGCCAGAAATGCTGAAAATGTTCAATGCAAAAATGAAATCTGTGATTGAACCAGGGGATTTTAGAATCATCATTGGCGCTTCGAGTAAAGCGTTATGGTTAAAGGAAACGCTTAAAGTATTATAACGCTGCCCCTCATTTTAGCCGAAAGATTTTGCCTTTTTATGGTAGGTTAACCATATGTACTTAGTTAGTTATCGCCGTGAGTGCTGGTTACACTCGCGGCTTTTTCTTTAATTTAAACCTCCAATTCCTAATTTTTCGGCTAACTCATTCAAATCTTTTACTACAACGTCGATCAAAGGTATTCCACTCAATTTTCTCTCTTGTTCAAACTCATGTTCCGGTTCGCCAGGTATAATTACTTTCTTATCAGGATCAATTGTTTTTGCAGTTTTAAAACGTTCCACCCAGTTATCCAGGTGATTTTTGAATTCTTCGGCAGGGCGGAAACCGTCGACACGCATTGCACCTAAGAAATGGCCTAAACCTTCACCAACCGGGTTTGCAGAGGGTTCTAAAAAAGCAACAAAAGGTGGTACCCATGGGCCATAGTTTGCACCTGAAAGCACAGCCGATAAAATATCAACTGTAGCACTCAATCCGTAACCTTTATGACTTCCATGATCCTTATCACTACCCAAAGGCAGGAGCGAACCCCCACTTTTCAATTCGTTAGGATCAATTGAATTTTTTCCGTTTTTATCCTGTACCCAACCTTCAGGGATAGGTTTGTTAGCCCTTTGTGCAATTTCTAATTTTCCATTTGCAGCAGCAGAGGTAGCCATATCTACAATTACCGGAGGATATTTCCCTGCCGGAAATGCGTAACACATTGGGTTGGTTCCAAGTAATCGCTCATTGGTGTATGTTGGCGCAACCAGCGGACTTGCATTGGTCATGCTGATGCCGATCATGTCTTTTTCTACCGCCATTAAAGCATGGTAGCCCGCAATCCCGAAATGGTTAGAGTTTTTTACTGAAACCCATCCGCTTCCGTATTTCTCTGCTTTTTCGATTGCTACTTTCATTGCGAAAGGTGCAACAACCAAACCCAAACCCGCATCGCCGTCAACGGTTGCAGTGGTCGGCGTTTCATGTACAATTCTAATGTTGGGTGTGGCATTGATTCTATTTTTCTCCCATAAACGAACATAGCCACTTAAACGGGCCACACCATGTGAATCAATTCCACGTAAATCAGAACGAATTAATACATCGGTAGCAAGCTCAGCGTGTTCATCAGAGCAGCCCATTTTTTTAAAAACGTTGTAGGTGAAGGCTCGGAGGTGTGATTCGGTAAAGGTTATAAAGTTCATTTTTGCATCAATTTGTCGTCATTGCGAGGTACGAAGCAATCTATTCAAAGGGATTGCTTCGTGCCTCGCAATGACGATTTGTTTAGGGTAAGAGTAGGGTAAAATCGCCGCCAAGTGGCTCGAAGTTTTCTATGCAGGATGAAAGAAAATCTTCCCCGTAGTTAACATACATTGGTGCGATATTCAAAGTTCTTTCTTGCATGGTACCATTAGGAAAAAGTCGCTTTTTAACATTTTCAATTTGTACCAACGCCATTTCATGCTTTCGTTTTTCAGCTCTAAAGAGTTTCTTTTCTAGGTTGGCTAGCAAGCGGTTTGTTTTCTGCTTTGCAGTATCGGTAGAAACGGAAAGGGTTTTATCAATTTTATAAGCATTTAACTTAATCTGGTCAAAAATACTATTGATAGCACGGGTTTCATCGGCTAGGCTAAGCTGGGCAGTCGAGTTTTTCTTTACCCACAGATTTTTCAACTCTTCAACCGGTAAAAAGATATCCTCCAGAGAAAAACCCAGACTGTATAAATTTTCGGCACTGCGTTTATCAATCAATAAAGCAGAATTACGGAGCAACAACACCGGAAAATCTACTTTATAAAAATCGAAATTGGCTTTTAGCTGCATCCAATAAGCTACTTCAGCGCCCCCGCCGATGTAAGCGATGTTTGGCAAAATTATTTCCTGGTACATTGGCCGCATCACCACATTCGGACTGAACCGTTCGGGGTTCGATGCGATTTCTGCCAACAGTTCATCCTCGGTAAAACTGATGTCAGTATGATTGACCAGGTATTTCCCATCTTCAAAAATTAAACGTTCCCGCAAATCATCTTTGAGATAAAAGAAATTGATATCCCTGCCGTTAACCTGGGTTTTGTAGCCTTTTTCCTCGAGCTGGTTAGAGGTAGAGTCGATATTTTTAGAACTGTTATGCTGCCTCACATCATCAGCTATTACGCTCGCGAAAATCTTTTTTAATGCCGCTTCATCTGCATTAACGATTACCAAACCGTATTTTTCAAATAATTTATTTACCAGATAACGTGTAGCATCAGCTAAATTATCATGTTCCAGGTAAGCTTTTTCTACCAGTTTAGCAATGTGCTTTCCATTTTTCGAAATACCCAAATAGCCTTTGTAAGCGGTTACTGCAGCAGCGACAGCTTTGGTACTTAACCTGCCGGTAGCACCATTGGTGGTTTGTATCCAACTGATGTTTTTTTCATCAACACTTACGTGATTAATTTCTTCAAAATCATGATCTTCTGTGGCCATCCAATAAACAGGCACAAAATTTTTATCAGGATGGGCCATCTTTAACTCGATCGCTAGATTTATTGCGGTAACGATCTTGTAAATAAAATATAAGGGGCCAGTAAAAAGATTAAGTTGATGGCCTGTAGTTACTGTAAAAGTATTTTCAGAAGCCAGAAGTTCGATGTTTTTTGTTACCGATTTATTGGTTTGAATGTGCTGGTATTGGCTTTTTAGAACATCAACCAAAATGTTTCGATCTCCGGAAAAATTCCTGTTTTCTATTGCCTGGGCTAAACCATCCATATCAGGACGATAACTGTAAAAAGGCCTTAACTGTTCTTCATCATTGATATAATCCAAAACCAGTTTTGAAAAAGAGCCAGTTTCCTGATAGGAAATATATTTTGCCTGCATAATTAGCGAAAGTAATGCAATTTAAGAATATTTGTAAAGCCGAACTACTATTTTACAATACTTAAATAAATTTTAACGATTGCATAGGTATTGAAAACAACGTAAAAAAAACCGCTCTAAAATTATAGAGCGGTTGAGAGAACCATGGATAGATAGCAATCGTTTGAACGAGATATTGATGCCTTCCTTTTTAAAATTCAATTGGCACTTTTCCTTCGGCAATTCTACATAGATCGGCCATGGTAAAATGCTTATTGCTACGATAAGCTTCCCAGCAAGGTAAGCTTGGTTTCCAGAATGGATTTTGGCTTATAAAGGAAGTATTATCACCTTCTAATAAACCTACAAATACTTCAGTTACAATTCTTCCTCCAACATCTCCGAGTTTTAAACCCATTTGTTGAACTTCTGCTTCTTTTAGTATATAAAACCACAATGGTGTGCTGTTTTCAAAATTGACTTTATAGTGCTTTAAGTCGTTGAATATTTCAGCTTCCATTGGCTTAAATCTCATTGCATGTGCAACACGTTGGCCCGATGGCATACTAAAGGTTAAACTTCTAAGTAAATTGCGAGATGCCAAAGAAATCACATCGCCAGATGCAAAACCTGGGAGTTGAAATAAGGGAGAAGATATTTTTGTATCTATCAGCTTATTCGGTCTCATACTTCCATCGCCCAAATTAAAGAAGGTATGCCAATCTATAAAGCGTCTATCAGCTCTCTTGCCGCCTCGTAAATCATTAGGGTCCGGACTATGATGGTCGGCAGCGAAATCGAAAATATCAGCAAAAAATGGCGTTGGGTTTGGCTTGTTTGCTGTTCCAAAATTCGCACGGTAGGACGGACGGATTTGGCTGTGTCCAAAACGATACGCTGCCACCGAAAATTCTACAGGAATGTAAGGCTGATTATGCCAGCCATAAAATTTTCGGCCGTTAGTGAGTACATCGTTTACTACATTTTCACCACATAGGAGCGGCAAAAACTCGTGAAGCAAAATCCATTGGTAATGCCAGCGAACAAGCTCTTGCGCCTCGTTAAAAACTACTGAAGGTGATTTTGTGGGCCATTTAACCCGAATCGCATCAACCAATTTATTATGAAATTGTAAAAAAAGTACTTGCAGCTGAGAAACTATTAAATTTTCATCGTTTCTCGGATCGCCTATTAATGCGGTATTTTGGGAATTTCGAGGTAAATCAAATTTATTTATTCCGTCTTTACCTTGGCTAGTTAGGGGATGAAGCAGCATTTTTATGCCCATGCCGTCAGATTGATCGTAAAGGTGCGGAGAAGCTCCAGGACCGCTGCCGTATACATTATCCAAAGCCAGGCTTGGTGTTCTGAAATTCTCTATAAATTCTGGATCCGATTGCCTTTCCAAACTGGAAGTTGGATCAAAAGTGATATCATGATCGATAAATTGGCCTAAGAAAGTCATACCCGCTCCCATAATCGGTGAGTTCGGATTGTTGACTTGTAGTGTAGGATCGGTAATTAAATTGATAGGATCTTGATTCATATCATCTTTAGCGTCCATGATGCCGCCTTTTTTGCCAATGTCTTTTAAAGCCTCCCTGACTTTAGTAGTGTCTGTTGCGAAAGGTGGCAGTGAGGGAAAAATTCTGCCGAATTTTCCTTTGTCGTAAAATCGAGATGTAAAAGGAACGATGTCCTGATAAAGTGCGCCATGTCTGCTCATAATTTTATATTTAGTTATTAGGTTATACTAAATATAATTACTAATGGTTTGATTATATGATGTTTGTCATCTATTTTGCATGCTTTGGGTGCGATATACGCTTTTTACGGTATGGTTTTGCTGTATTATTAATCAGGTTTCTTTCCACTACCAATGAGGTTAACATCAACAAGTTCTAACGATTTCACCATATCCTTAACCGTTTCTTTATACTTTTTAAAATGAGCGGTAGTGATGTGCGCTTCGTATGCAGCAGTATCAGCATAAATTTCGAGTATGGTAATGTCGGTCGGGCTGGATTTATCGGCAACCGCATCATAGGTCAATACATTCTGTTTTTAATTCAATCGAGCTAACTTGAAAATACTGATATCAGGGTTTTCAGTCAATAGATCTTCAGATTTAGAAAATTGAAGTGTCGTTAATAATTTGGTAGATTTCTGATTTCCTTTATGTGTAAATGCAATGATTTGGCAAAACTGCAAGGTTTCAAAAGTGTAATTTATAACTACCTCCAGTGCTTCTTTCATAATGCCCTGCCCTTGAAAGTTTGTTTTTAACTCGTAGCCGACTTCGCAACTATTATTTTTAGTGGAGAAATTGTAAAGGCAAATGGTGCCCACAAAAGTTTTAGTTTTTATTAGGGTAATTGCCCAGTAAATGGAGGTGTTATTTCTTATATTTTCATTAACGTTGTCTATAAATCGTAAGGCATCCTCAACTGTTGTGCTTGGTTTTCTATCGAGATATTTGTTTATTACTGCATCAGAACGCAAAGCGAAAATATTCAGCTGATCATCATGAGATAATTGTCTAAGTCTAAGCCTTTCGGTGGTTAAAATTGGGAATTTTTTGAATAGATCAATCATTAGGTATGTTTCTCTGTTTGTAGAGTGATTTTTATATTGATGGCAAGTAATTTGTTCACTAGCTTGGTTAAGAAATTACAAACGGCAAGAGTACTTTTGCTTTTTATTTTCTTGTTGTTAAAACAATTGGGAAGTGAAAATTTAATTAAACGATTGTCTGTACTTTAAGGGAGACATTTCAGTTTTCTTTTTGAAAAGTCGGTTGAAGGATTGCGATTGCTCAAAACCTAATTCATAAGCAATTTCGTTTACGGATAAGTTTGTCGTCAAAAGTTTTTCTTTTGCTTTTTCAATGAGTTTTTCGTGAATGTGCTGTTGGGCATTTTGTCCTGTTAGCAAACGCAACATATCGCTTAAATAATTTGCAGAAAAATGAAGTTGATTGGCTAAATATTCAACTGTCGGCAATCCATTTTTTAGCGTTTCCGTGTTATTAAAGTAATCGTTCAATAGATTTTCCATTTTAGAAAGTAAATCATTGTTTACAACTTTTCGGGTAATGAATTGACGTTCGTAAAAACGATTGCAATAGTTCAAAAGCAAATCAATTTGCGACAGAATAATATCTTGTGTATGCTTGTCAATATGCTGGTATTCTTTTTCTATTTTTTGAAATATCTCAATAACATTTTTTTCTTCTTGGTCAGAAAGATGCAGCGCTTCATTTATGGAATAGGAAAAGAAACCATAGTTTTTGATTGTGCTTTGCAATGGGTGTTTTTTCAAAAAATCAGAGTGAAAAAATAACACGTATCCTGTTCCAATCGTTTCGTTAAAAGCGTTGGTTTTCTCTAGTTTAACCGATTGGACTTGTTTAGGTGCAGTAAAAATCATTGTTCCCTTGTCAAAATCATAATATTGCTGTCCGTATTTTACTTTGGATTGGATATTGTTTTTTAGAGATATCGTATAAAAATCAGTAGAAAAATGTTTCCACAAATCAGAATCTACAGCGTGTATTTCAGAAACCAAAACCACACTAACCAACGGATGTGAAGGGGGAGGAATGGATAGTAAGCGATGAAATTCGGATAAAGAATTAATGGTCTGCATATCTAAATAAAATTCTAAAGATAATTAATGCAACAACTTCTATGGTTAGCCAAAGTAATTGTTTTGAAAAAAAACCGTCTAAAGCAAACCCAACTAATCGGGCTATGATAATTCCTAAAGTTAGAAAAAACAATACTGCAAAAACGCTTAATTTCCAATTACTCCATTCATTGAAAAAAGTTAAGAAAATCCCTAATCCAATTAAAAATCCCCATTTAACCCGTATTTCAATCATTTGATATGGATTTTCGGGTAAGGGAATTTTGCTGATTATGTTTGGTTTGTATGTTAGAACGCAACCTGCAATGAGCAAGATTACTCCGGTTATTTTTAGAAAAAAAGTCATTATTTCTGCAAAAGGTTTTCCTGAAAGAATGGCACTAGTTCATCTAATGCTTCTGCTGTTGCTTCGGGTTTGTCGTATAAATCATAATGACCTGCACCATTTACGATATGGATTTTTTTGTTTTTAGAAACGGCTTTTTTGTATAAGTCAAAGCCATCTCTGTAAGAACCGAAAGAACCAACTTTGTCTCCAACGATAATCAATAAGGGTTGTGTCAATAAAAAATCAGCGAGGTGAAAAGCGTCAAACATGATTAAGTTCGCCGTACTTGCAAAAAGCAATTTATTGTTTGAAGTAGGGAATTCGCCTCTTGGCGTTCTGTAATAATCAATAGCCTCTAACATATCCAAATCGTTTATGCCTGCCTTTTTTGCTTCTTCGGAAGAATTGGGTGTCCAATTGGTAATCATCGGCTCTGCACCGTTGGCTTCCGCAGTTCGTTGCGTAGAAATAGATTCTAATGTTTCTAAAAAATTTGCTTCTCTGAATGCTCGGCCTATGTTTACTCCTGAAATTGTAGCCAAAGCTTTTATTCGCCTTTCTTTCAATGCTGCATTTGCAGCATAACCACCGCCTGCGCAAATACCCAATAAACCGATGTGGTTTTTATCTACAAAATATAATGTAGTAAGATAGTCTACGGCATAGCATAAGTCTTCTACACGACTGGTTGGGTCTTCAAAATATCTTGGCTCTCCACCGCTTTCGCCTTGAAAAGAAGCATCATAAGCCAAAGCAATAAACCCTTTTTGGGCAAGTTTTCCGGCATAAAAACCTGCGGTTTGTTCTTTTACGCTGCCTCCCGGATGAACGCAAACAATAGCGGGATAATTCTTTGTTTCATCAAAATTGTCGGGCAAATGAAGATTGGCTACTGTGTCCCAATTTCTGTTTTTAAATTTTACTTTTTGCATCGTTTTACATTTTAAGTTTTACAATGCAAAGTTCGTCTTCCTTTAAAGAGTAAATGTAACCAAATTGAGGTTGTTTGTACCCGAATCGGGGTTGAGATGTTATGTTGGTGTGGCATTTCCCATTACCGCTAACTAAAATAAAAACGAAAGCCTTTCATTTTTGGATATTTATAAGCGATCAAAACCTTTTAAATGAAAATTAATCACTTACAGCAATCAAATTTCATCTGTTCAAAAACCTTTATAATAAAAAAAGCCGTCCTGAATAGACAGGACGGCTTCTAAAATATTTGGTTTTAGTGATTTACCATTTTTTTCTGCGTTCGCCACTTCCGCCTTCTCTACTTCCACCTTCTCTGCGTCCGCTTCCACCTTCTCTACTTCCACCTTTTTCATCACGGCTACGTCCAGAGAAATCTCTGAAACCACCACCAGCGTTTCCACCTTCTCTGCTTCCGCCTTCTCTACGACCGCTACCGCCAGAACTTCTTCTGTCGCCACCGCCGCTGCCGCCACGGTAACCACCGCCACCGCCACTTCTGCGTTCACCGCCGAAACCACCGCTACGTCTTTCACCGCCACCGCGTCTTTCGCCAGCACCTTCGCCACGACCACCATCTCCGCTTTTCTCGATACGTACTGCACGACCGTTAAACTCAACAGATTTAAAGCCTTCGAAAACTTTATCAGCAACATCATCTTCCACCTCAAAGAAAGAGAAAACACCTTTCAAGTCGATTTTACCAACGCTTTTGCCAGCAATTTTTCCGTTGTTACAGATAAATGATAACATATCGCCACGGGTAAATTCATCTACCGAACCTAAGTTGATAAACAAACGGGTGTAACCTTCGCTACCACGTCCGCGTCTTTCCCCACGTTCACCTCTTTCGCCACGATCATCGCCAACAGCTGCATTTAAATCAGGTGCTTTAGAATAGTAGTCTAAGAAACGGTTAAATTCTAAAGAAGCAAAACGTTTGATTACATCCTCTTTAGATAAATCTTTAAATTCATCCATAATACGCGGAATGTATTGATCAATTTGCTCCACATTAACTTCTACATTATGTACTTTGTGTACCAATGAGAATAATTGTTTTTCACAAACATCAAATCCGGTAGGAAGCTCAGCTTTAGTAAATTGTTTACCAATAATGCGCTCCAACTGACGGATTTTACCAAGTTCTTTAGAGTTGATGATACAAATTGAAATACCAGTTTTACCAGCACGACCAGTACGGCCAGAACGGTGGGTATAACTCTCAATTTCATCAGGTAAAGAATAGTTAATTACGTGAGTTACATTGTTTACATCGATACCACGGGCAGCAACATCAGTAGCAATTAACAATTGCATGTTGCGCTCACGGAAACGTTGCATTACTTTATCACGTTGTTGTTGCGATAAATCGCCGTGTAAAGCATCAGCATTGTAACCATCTTTAATTAAGTGCTCAGCAACATCTTGTGTATCCAATTTGGTTTTACAAAATACTACGGCAAAAATTTCAGGGTTGAAATCTACAATACGTTTTAAGGCAGCGTATTTATCACGGGCACGAACAATATAATATTCGTGTTCGATGTTAACGTTACCAGTGTTTTTTGTGCCCATGGTTAACTCTACAGGCTCGTTCATGTATTTTTTAGCAATACGGCGAACTTCTGCCGGCATTGTAGCCGAGAATAACCAGGTTTTTTTGTCATCAGGAGTAGTTGATAAAATGTCGTTGATGTCATCCTGGAAACCCATGTTTAACATCTCGTCAGCTTCATCAAGCACAACATATTTAACGTTTGAAAAATCAATTGCCTTACGGCCAATGATATCCAACATACGGCCGGGCGTGGCCACTACGATTTGAACGCCTTGGCGTATTTCACGTAGTTGTTGCATAATGTTCGCGCCACCGTAAACGGCAACAACGTGGGCATTAGCAACGTTTTTAGAAAAGTTTTTAAGGTCGTTAGCGATCTGTAAGCATAACTCACGGGTAGGGCATAAAATTAATGCCTGTGGTTTATTAACTTTAAAATCGATTAGTTCTAACAGCGGCAAACCAAATGCGGCTGTTTTTCCTGTTCCTGTTTGGGCCAAACCAACAAAATCATTAGTGCCTTCTAACAGTACAGGAATACTTTGCTCCTGAATAGGCGTTGGAGTTTCAAATCCAAGGTCCTTTACGGCATTAACGACGTCATCACTTATCCCCAATAATTGAAATGGGTTTGTCATTCGTCTTTTATTTTTAATTGAGCCGCAAAGGTACGGTTAATATTCCGTATTTTATTGATAGTTAGTTAAATAGTTTTTTGAGCTAAATAATTGAAAATAAGCAAGAAAGAAATTAAGGGTAAGATGGTATTGGAAATAGAAAATAGACGAAGGTAAATTAGCAGCGAAATGTTTGTTAATAGCTGCAAAATTTGAAAATCAAATCCTGCTTTCTGTGGTTTAAATCAGTCCCGCTTTACACTGCAATCTTTTACCCCTAAATCCCCTGAAGGGGACTTTGCCTTAAGCCCCTTTAGGGGCTGGGGTAAAAAGTATTTTCGTTTCAATCCCTTAGGTTTGAATATTCTTAGAAATATTTGAGATTTGAATAAAACCTTAACGGCAGTGCTGCACTTTGGCTCGATCTAGGTTAAAGACCTAAAACCCGTATCAGAGCACTGCCGTTTGTTGAACAAGAACCATATAGAATTTTAGTCTTCGCTGGACCGTTAAGGGATTTAGTTTTATTCAACATTAAGGTTTGTTTTTTCCACTTAACAACCCAAAGTTATGAATTACAGATTATTTGCGGGCATCGATGTTTCAAAAATGAAAACAGATGTAGTGTTTTTTCTTACTGAAAATCCTGATGAGCAGTTTCATGGCACCTTTAGCAACAATGAGGAAGGCTGTAAGGAAATGGTGGCCTGGATGCAGGAGCTTACCGGCCTTTCGATTGCTGAGATGCTTTTTTGCGCAGAGGATACCGGACTCTACACACTTCCTATCTGCACCTATTTTGACGGACAGGGCGGAAATCTCTGGGTTGAGAACGCCCTGAGGCTTAAGCGCTCCCTTGGTCTAAAACGTGGCAAATCTGATAAGGCAGATGCTGCCGAAATAGCCAACTATGGTTTTTTACATAGGCGCAAAGCTGTTCTTTTTAAACTTCCGAGCAAAACCATAAGCAAGCTAAAGCATTTATTGAGCTGTAGAAAGCAGCTTGTGAAGCAACAGACGGCATTAAAAAACGCAAGTGGAGAGCTGGAAGCTTTCGATGGAGATTCAGCGGATTTTACATTGGAGATCAGGAAGTCACTGATCAAAGAATATGACAAGAAAATTGACATGATTGAAGCGGAACTTATAAGATGTGTAAAAGCGGACAAACTACTTGAAAAGCAATATCGTCTGGTCAACTCCGTATACTGTATAGGGCCTCAGACAGCGATGTTTATCGTGGTCCTTACGCAAGGATTCAGTCTGTTCGAGGATCCCAGGAAGTTTGCCTGTTATTGTGGTATTGCCCCTTTCGGAAATACCTCTGGAACAACACTAAAGGGGAAACCAAAGGTTAGCCACCTGGCAAATAAAAGAATAAAAACACTACTTACCATGTGTGCGCTCAACACAATCAAAAAGGATAATGAGTTCAAAAGGTATTATGACAGAAAGATACAAGAAGGAAAGCATCATTCAGCTGTTCTAAACGTATTGAGAAACAAACTGGTCAGCAGAGCTTTTGCAGCAGTATTGAAAGACAGACCCTATAAGAAAGATCTTTATAATGCTGCCTAAATATTTTAAAATTTATTTGCAAAAACCATAGAATACGGGTTTAAAAGGCAAAAACAGCACAATATTAACGCAACCTTTCAGCAGAGCGAATTAACCTCTCATCTTTATTAATGCCAAAAATGGCTAAAATTATAAATAAGATTGCAAGAGCGGGTAGGTAGGCACCTACTCCAAAACTTGCGCCATCAATTCCTCCAGGAAGTTGTTTGGCGTAAACACTGCACCAAAAAGCAAAACCAATAATCAACACGATGTTTAGAATCGCTATTCTTTTTTGAACACTTCTTCGTTTGAAATTGAAGATGTTGGCAAAACTCATTAAAGCTACCGCGATATTGGTGATAAACAACGGAAGGAAGTCACTCACAGTTACTCCTGAACCGGACTTTCCTATAACCGCTTTATGTAAGCCATTCGTATAAATCTCAGCTACAGTTGGCCCTGTTTCTTTGAATGCAATTGGAAAGAAAATCATTAACGCCAATGTTAAAGCTGCTAGTAATAGCCAAATGGTTTGTATTCTTTGTATCATGTTAATTTAAAATAATAGGCAATTATAGGAATTCTATTTCATCCTTAAAAAAACATTTTCTTGCTCTGCTAATCAACTACTGTCAAATTTTTAAATTTATCACCGTAAGCTTATTTCATTAATGTAACAAATAGGTGAAAATGAGTGGTAGACCCTTTTTTTAATGATGATCTGAAATTTATAGCGGATATTAGTCAAAACCAATTGTTCAGATAAATTACGACGCCCTTCAGTTATAAAAACTAATTTAATTCAAACTCGCATCACTCAATAAAACGATTTATGTTAAAACACTTATTTACCTTAATTATTTTAATTGCGGCATCAAAAGCTTTTGCTCAAGATACCCTTAAATTTGAAAATGCACTTACGGTGGCCAGCGGAAGTCGCTATGGCCGTGAGGCAATATACACCGATCAGCTAGCCTATAAAATGGCAAACGGCACCTTACAAACGCCAAATGAAAGGGGCGAATTTACTAGCAGTGTGAACGGTGAAAAAATTCTTTGGAAAGCAATTAAAGCAGATGCAAATGGTCGTTTCAGTGTATTTACCAGAAGGTCGACGCAAACCACCAACAATCCTTTTTTAAATCCGGGAGGTATAGACAGAGGTTCCGATTACATCTACTTAAGCTATACTTCTCCAAAAGCGCAAACGGCCATTTTGAACGTAATTGGCGGTAATACACTGTTTTTTAATGGTACTCCACATATGGGCGATCCTTA
The DNA here is from genome assembly GCF_979258665.1 of Pedobacter sp. AC163. NCBI lineage: Bacteria > Pseudomonadati > Bacteroidota > Sphingobacteriia > Sphingobacteriales > Sphingobacteriaceae > Pedobacter > Pedobacter sp. AC163. Next base: position 4,188,638 of record NZ_OZ409872.1, read on the forward strand.
CGGGTCTGGTTATATGCACATCCCTGTGCAATTGAAAAAAGGAGTTAACGAACTTTTTGTTCGCGGTGCAAGCATTCTGCCAAGAATCATTGTAAATGTTAAACCGTTAATCATCCATACAGATGACCTCACGCTACCTCATATTGTAGTCAATGAAATAAACGGAATATTGAAAGGTGCCATAACCATTAGCAATTCTTCTTTAAATGATGAAGATTCTTTACAGATAAAAACAATTTTGAATGGCAGGCAGAAAGAAAAACGGATCGCGAAAATCTTAAAATTAAGTATGAGAAAGTCGATTTTCGAATTCGACGCCAGCGCAGTTAGAGCGGAAGGTAATTATAATCTGGAGATTCAGCTATTAAAAAATGGAAAAATTGCTGATCAGCAAACCTTGTCAGTTGAAGCCGTAAAGGGTTCATCAAGTTATAAGCAAACCTTTATCAGTAAAATAGATGGCAGTTTGCAATATTTTGCCGTAACTCCTCAACTAGGTGGTTGGAAGACTAATTCAGCCTTGTTTCTTTCTGTACACGGCGCTGGGGTAGAAGCAATAGGGCAGGCACGGGCTTACAAGTCAAAAGATTGGGGTACAGTTGCAGCTGCTACCAATCGCCGGCCACGCGGTTTTAACTGGGAAGATTGGGGGCGTCAGGATGCGCTTGAGGTTTTGGAACTGGTGAAAAAACAATTTAAACCGAATGAAAAGCAGATTTACCTTACTGGTCACTCTATGGGCGGACACGGTACCTGGTTTTTAGGTGCCACCTATCCCGATAAGTGGGCAGCCATTGCTCCGGCGGCTGGTTATGCTTCCTTAAAAGATTATGGCTCTGCGGATGGTAAAATTCCAGATAGCAGCAAAAATATGATCGAAAAGATGTTGCTGAGAGCGGGAAATCAAAGCGATGTGCCAAAATTAGCCACTAACTATAAACAGCTTGGGGTGTATATTTTGCATGGCGATGCAGATCGAGTTGTTCCTGTAAGTTACGCCCGACAAATGAAAAAAGTGCTGGCAGATTTTCATCCTGATTTTAGCTATTACGAATATCCAGGTGGCGAACATTGGTTTGGTGATCAAAGTGTAGATTGGCCGCCAATATTTAATTTTTTTAAATGGCATAACATCGAAGCTGATTCTGCTGTCAACCATATTGATTTCATTACCTCCAGTCCGGGTATTTCTGCAACTTATCGCTGGGCTACAATTCATCAGCAAATTCAGCCTTTACAATACAGCCGGATAATTTTGAACAGAGATAGGAAGTCTTCATCCATAACTGGTAGAACAGAAAATATTGAGATGTTGCGTTTAGCCTTAACAGAATTTGGCGTTAAAACTAGTGTTAAAATCACTTTGGATAGTTTAGCTGATATCAATTACATCACGCAAACCGATCACGATACACTAACACTGGAAAAGTATGATCAACAGTGGCAAATTGCAAAAGGAATTAATGTTCAAAATAAGAATCCGCTTAGATCTGGTAGGTTTAAAGAAGCCTTTAATTACAATATGATATTTGTTGTTGGCACCAAAGGCAATGCTTATGCCAATCAAGCTAACTTAAATAAAGCAAAATATGATGCGGAAAGCTGGTATTACCGTGGCAACGGAGCTGTGGATATCATTACGGACAAAGAATTTTTGGGTTCGAAATATGCAGGGAGAAATATCATTTTGTATGGTAATTCGGAAAATAACAGCGCATGGAAAGCACTCCTGAAAGATTGTCCGATTCAGGTAAGCAATACGCAAATAACGGCTGGAAAACATCAATGGAAAGGAGCTGACCTAGCTGCATATTATATTTGGCCTCAAAAAGATCCCAAGCTTTTAATTGGTGTTGTTGCTGGAACAGGTGCTGTAGGTACAAAAGTGGCTTATGCCAATCAATATTTTGCTGGTGGAAGTGGGTTTCCTGATTTTATGATTTTTTCATCCGATCTACCCAAACAAGGAAGCAAGGGTATAAAATTAACCGGATTCTACAACAATAAATGGCAACTTGATGAAAAGGGTGTCGCTAAATCTGAATAAGAATCATTTGAATGTAATTTGGAATGCTTGTCCTTTGAAGTAAAAGGAAAAAAGTATTTTTGCAGCGCTTTGAGTAAAAAAAGGTATTTCATACAAATTGCTTATGATGGCAGCTTATATCACGGTTGGCAAATTCAGCCCAATGCAATAACTGTGCAGGAGCTTTTGGATAAAGCAATGTCCACATTTTATCGTCAGCCAATAGAAACTTTGGGCTGCGGCCGGACGGATTCTGGGGTTCATGCTACGGAGTTCTTTGCGCATTTCGATGTGGAAGATCTGGAAGAATCGAAAGTGATACAGGCGGTAGCAGGAATAAATGCCATGCTGCCTTACCAAATTGCTGCGAAAAGAATTATTCCGGTTGAAGACAGCGCACATGCTCGTTTTGATGCCAGTGCGAGAGCCTATAAATATTATCTGCATTTCGAAAAAGATCCTTTTAAATTAAATCGATCTTGGTTGGTTAAAGATAGGCTTGATATAGCATTAATGAATCAGGCAGCTGCTATATTGATGGAGTACATCGATTTTTCTTGTTTCAGTAAATCAAATACCCAAACTTTTACTAATAATTGTAAAATTGTAGAAGCTAGCTTCGAAGCTCTAGAAGACGGTTTGGTTTTTACCATTCAAGCTGATCGCTTTTTAAGAAACATGGTTCGGGCAATAATGGGCACTTTGGTTAGAGTAGGAAAACATGAAATAACACTCGAAGAATTTAAAGGAATAATTGAAAGCAAAAATCGCAGCAAAGCTGGTCAGTCAGTTCCTGCATGCGGTTTATATTTAGTTAAAGTTGAATACCCGTATATAAAGTAAAATCAGTTAGCCGTTACCGGTTTTCAGTTAACAGTTACCGGTCGGGGTGCGAAAAAAAGGTTTTTAAAAAAAAATGTTAACAGTTACCGGTTACCGGTCGGGTGCAAAAAGAATTTTTAGGTTAATTAAACCTATAGCCGAAACAATTTCTAAACAGATAACAGATAACAGATAACAGATAACAGACAACAGACAAATGGCAGTAACAGGCGAAGTATATAACACAGGATTGCTTAAACGTATTTTTCAATACGTGAAGCCTTATCGTGCTGTTTTTGTTTGGTCGGTTATTTTAACGGTTTTGCTGGCAGCCATTTCCCCAGTCCGGCCTTTTTTAATCAAATACACCCTCGATCATTATATCCTCTTGGGAAACTATTCTGGCCTGGTACAAATGACCATGCTGATGATTTTTATGTTGATCTTGCAAACGCTGATTCAATATAATCACACGCTGTTAACCAATACGCTGGGCCAATCTGTTATTCGCGATTTGCGGATAAAAGTTTTCAATCATATTACCAGTCTACGGTTGAAATATTTCGATAAAACGCCTATCGGACAGTTAATTACCAGGACAGTCTCTGATTTGGAAACCATCGCTGATATATTTTCGGAAGGTTTAATCTCGATGATTGGCGATTCGTTGCAAGTGGTGGTAATTGTTGGCGTAATGCTTTATACCGATTGGGAATTAAGTCTCGTGGTGCTATTGCCGATCCCTTTATTGATTGTAGCCACTAGAAAATTTCAGAAAGCCATTAAGGTGGCATTCCAGGAAATTAGAAATGAGGTTTCTAACCTGAACACTTTTTTGCAAGAACATATTACCGGGGTTTCTATCGTACAGTATTTTGCCCGTGAAAGGCAGGAATACAAAAAGTTTTATGCGATAAATAAACGCTATCGCGATGCCAATATCCGTTCCAACTGGTATTATTCTATCTTTTTTCCAGTTGTAGAACTGATTTCGGCAATGTCTTTAGGTTTGCTGGTTTGGTACGGCGCAAAAAGTATTTTAGCGAAACCGATTGACGTTACGCCAGGAACCATCACCCAATTTATTATGTATCTGGGGATGGTTTTTACGCCGATTCGCCAACTGGCGGATAAATTTAATACCCTACAGATGGGAATGGTTGGAGCAGAGCGGGTTTTTAAGGTTTTAGATACCAACGAAGTGACCGTTAACAATGGAACCGAAAAGCCAGCGAAACTGGATGGAAATATCGAGTTTAAAAACGTTTGGTTTGCTTATAACGACGAGCAGTACGTATTGAAAGATTTAACTTTCGAAGTGAAAGCTGGAGAAACTGTGGCCTTGGTGGGGGCTACTGGTGCGGGAAAATCATCTACCATTAACATCTTAAATCGCTTTTACGAAGTTAAAAAAGGCGAAATTACGGTCGACGGAATAAAAATTGAAGATTTTGAACTCGACTATCTGAGAAGAAATATTGCCACAGTTCTGCAGGACGTTTTCTTGTTTTCGGATACAATCCTAAATAACATCACCTTAAATAATGCTGAAATCACGATTGAGGAAGTGGTGAATGCAGCAAAAAAAGTAGGTGCTCATGAATTTATCGAGCGTTTGCCAGGCGGCTATCAATATAATGTGATGGAGAGAGGTGCTACACTTTCTGCAGGTCAGGCGCAATTAATTTCCTTCATCAGGGCTTTGGTGCACAATCCAGCCATTTTGGTTCTGGATGAGGCGACATCATCGGTAGATACAGAAACCGAATTATTGATTCAGAAGGCGATCGATAACCTGATGGAAGGAAGAACTTCCATCGTGATCGCACACCGTTTATCAACCATTCAGAAAGCCAATCAAATTATCGTACTTGATAAAGGCGAAATTAAAGAGAAGGGAACTCACCAACAATTGCTGAAGCTAAACGGTTATTACAAAAAGCTTTACGATTTGCAATTCTCGTCCGGAGGGATCGCCAAAAGTTCTTAAAAATGATTATGTTTGGGTTTCCTATAAACCTGATTATTGAACGCGTCGAGAAATAGTGAGCACGATAAGGTACTTTTTGACTTACTAAAGCAAGGAGACGAGGCAGCATTTGGAAAAATTTACAAACTTTATTGGGTAGAGCTTTATAACGCCGCTTATAAACGTTTGCCAGAAAAGGAAAAATGCCAGGATGTAATCCAAAATGTTTTCGCCGATCTTTGGAACAGACGAGAAATACTGGAATTGGAAAATCCACTGGCTTACCTGCATACCGCGGTAAAGTTTCAGGTGTTGAAACATATCTCCAGAACACCAAAAAATAGCTTTTTTACAGAATCTTTTGAAAACCAATTGATATCTCCATTGCAAGCAGATGGGGAATTGTTAGATCGGGAAGTAAAAGGTTTACTGGAATTATTTATCAAAGCACTCCCGGAAAAGCGTAGAAAAATCTTCTTGTTACACTATTTTGAAGGTTTATCTACTGCAAAAATTTCTGTCCAGCTAAATATATCGCAAAAAACGGTGCAAAATCAATTAACTACTGCCACCCATGCGCTAAAATTTCGATTAACACACCTATTTGTGTTTCTGGTCTCGTTTTATTTCGCTTTTTTCAATTAAAAAATTTTTTACCGACTTTTTTTGAAAAATATTTGAATTTATTTTGGGATATTTTTTCTTTTCTGGTACAGTATAAGAAAAGCCAGAAAAATGAGCGCCTTCAAACCCAAGAATGAGTTAAACGATATTATTAAACGCTATCTATCTGGCAAGGCAAGTGCTGAAGAGATTTCTTTCATTGACGAATATTATAATTTTCTTGGAAAAAGAGATATTTCCGGACAGGTGCCGAACGAAGAACTTCAATTCTTGGAAGATCAGAACTTCAAAGCTATTCAAAATAAAATCGCTGCTGATAAAAAATCTACTCTAATTTCATTTTATAAATACATTTCGATCGCCGCTTCATTGGTACTGGTTTGCGGAAGCATATTTTTCCTGAGAGATCAAAAAATAATATCCAGTTCAAGTACAACTAAAGCCAAGGTAGAAAATTTAGATGTACTTCCTGGTTTAGACAAGGCCATTTTAACATTAGCGAATGGGAAAAAAGTGGTTCTTGATGTCAATACAGCTGCAAACATCAGTAATACAAACGGAATTAGCATCTCGAAAACTGAAGATGGGAAATTGGTTTATACTGTTCTTAACCGTGAAAGTTTTGATAAATCAAGTGTTTCATTTAATACCATCGAAACCCCGAATGGTGGTCAATATCAAATTGTTTTGCCCGACGGGACGAAAGTTTGGCTAAACGCTGCTTCCTCATTAAGATACCCAGAAGTATTTGTTGGTAATGAGCGTTCGGTTCAATTAACAGGCGAAGCTTATTTTGAAGTGGCTAAAAATAAAACGAAACCATTCCACGTAAAAAGCAAAAACCAGGATGTGGAAGTATTGGGAACACATTTCAACATCAACAGTTATATGGATGACAAAACCATAAAAACCACACTGTTAGAGGGTAGTATCAAAATTAGTAATCAAAAATCTAATAAAATTTTAAAACCTGGCGAGCAGGCAATAGCGGGAATAGCAGAAAATGCTTTTATCCATGTATCAAATGATGTAGACCTTGATGACCAAGTGGCCTGGAAAAATGGACTATTCCGTTTTAACGATTCGGAGCTGCGGGATGTTTTGATTCAACTGGAGCGGTGGTACGATGTAAAAATCGACTATTCATCGCTTCCCAATAAAAGATACAATGGCATGGTGCCAAGAAAATCGAAGTTATCACAAGTTTTGGCCATGCTGGAGAAAACGGGTAACATCAAATTTCAACTCACCGAAGGGAAGCGACTAAAAGTGATCTCAAAAACATAATTAAGAATAACTACTGGCTTCAGAGCCGATCAAACAATAACTAATCAATTTAACCTTAAACCAAACTGAATGTATGAACTTTTACACTCGAAGTAGTAATCTCTTGTCAGAAAAAACAAAGGGCTTTACTGCAAACTATTTAAACCAAAAAATTATTAGAACTATGAAAATATTTGTTTTTCTAATGACTATTTTATGTGTTCAGGTAAGTGCGAATGCATTTTCTCAACGCATTAATATTAGCCAAAAGAATGTTCCATTGGTACGTGTTTTAAAAGAAATTAAACGCCAAACTGGTTATTTCTTTTTGTATGATACCGATTTAGTTCAGCAAAAATCAAAGCCTGTAACCATCGATCTAAAAAATGCAGAGCTAAGTGAAGTATTAACGCAAACGCTAAAATCACAACCATTTGGTTGGGAAATTAAAGACAATACCATTCTGATTTTTCCTAAATCATCCAATAACGAAAGCTTAAAAGCTATAGATGTAACCGGAAAAGTTGTTGATGAAAACGGAAACCCAATGCCAGGCGCTTCAGTACGGGTTAAAGGACAATCGGCTAGTACCGTAAGTGATAGCAACGGTAACTTTACCATTAGAAATGTAGATGAAAACGCAGTTTTAGTGATTTCTTACATAGGATATACCGATAAAGAGATTGCTGCAAAATCGCAAATGGGTGCTGTTAAATTATCGCCATCTGCCGGAACATTGAGCGATGTAGTGGTAACCGGTTATACCAATTATACCAAAACACAATCTGCTGCGGCAAGTTCGTTGGTATCGGCCGATAAAATTAATACCGTTCCAGGATTAACTGTTGATCAAATTTTACAAGGCCGCGTTCCGGGAATGAGTGTAATTTCTACTTCCGGACAGCCAGGTCAGAGTGCATCAGTTGTCATTCGCGGTATTGGAAGTATAAATGGTTCATCTACGCCACTTTTTGTTTTAGATGGTGTACCAATTGAAGCAGGTTATTTTCAAACCATCAATCCAGAAGATATTGAATCTGCAACTGTGTTAAAAGATGCTTCTGCTAAAGCGCTTTATGGTTCAAGAGGATCGAATGGTGTTATTGTTTTGACCACTAAAAAAGGTAAGGCAGGCAGATTAGCGGTGAATTATACTTCCCAATATGGTTTTTCAAATTTGAGCAGACCAAATTTCGAAATGATGAACACCCAACAACGTTTGCAGTTTGAAGAGGAAATTGGGGCAAGTTTTGGCCGTAACATCGGTCCGGGTTGGACGTATTCGCCAAAAAATCCTACTTATGCTGCCGGAACACCTGCAACTCGTGCCCGTGCTGATTATATTATCGACAGTTTAAAACAAATCAATACCGATTGGCGGGATATTTTCTTTCAGCGAGGTAAATTTCAAGAACAACAGGTAAGTGTAAGCGGTGGTAATGACAAACTTCGTTTTTACAATTCCTTAAATTACTATAGCCAGGAAGGCGTTGCAAAACGTACAGGTCTTGACCGTTACTCGTTAAGAAGTAACCTTGATTTTAATGATGGCAAATTCAGCGGAAGCACAAATGTTGCCATTGGTTATTCTCAATCTAGCTTCACCGAAGGCGAGGGTGGTACAGGTGCTGGTACCGCAATGGCTTCTGTTTATTATGCCTTGCCTTACGAAAATCCATATGCATCTGATGGTACTCTGGTGCATCCGGGAAACAGATCTCAATATTTTATTTTAGATCAGCGTGAGGGTAGTCAGGCTTTAGAACGTTTATTGAATTCTTCAGATAAAACAGAACAATTTAAGTCTATTATCAGCACTAATTTCGCTTATCAGATTTTACCAGAGTTAAAAGTAACAACAAGAGCAGGTATTGATTATCGTCAGTCGACAGACCAACAGTTTATTAACCCAGATTCTTATTATGGATCGAGAAGTGTGGCCAATACATTGGGTGGGAGAGGAAGGTTAACTGACGCAAGCAGAAGAAACTTTAATATCATTTCTACCACTGGTTTAACTTACGCTAAGAAATTTAATGAAATACACGATTTTGAAGCTTCTGCATTCTACGAATATGTGTACAACAACTACAATTCGTTTGGCTTCAGTGCATACGGTATTGATGGCCGTTTGCCAGAAACGCCGGCAGGTGCAACAAATGGTAGTGCTACTTTTTTACCAAGTACCACTGGCGGAAAAACTAAAAATGCATTGGCATCTATCATGGGGGTAGCCAGGTATACGTATGATGATAAATATACCTTAACGGGAAGTTACCGTTATGATGGATCTACACGAGTTGCTCCACAAAACAAATGGCATGGCTTCTATTCATTTGGTGCAAATTGGAACGCTAAAGGAGAGGAATTTTTAAAAAATAACGAGCTCATCAATGATTTAAGAGTTAGAGGAAGCTACGGTATTACTGCAAGTCCTTTTGGAGGAGATTTCCTTTATTTACCAACTTATGCGGTTAACACTTCATACGGTGGCGCATCTGCAATTAGAGCCACAACTCCGGGTAACGATGCTTTCGATTGGGAGTATGTAAAAGAATTTAACACAGGTTTTGATTTGGCCATGTTTAAAAATAGGTTGCGTATTACGGTTGATTACTATAATCGTAAAACAACTAACATGTTTATTAATCAGCCGCTTTCTGCAACATCTGGTTTTAGCGAGTTAAATTTAAGTGCTGGTGTAATGAGAAACAGAGGTGTGGAATTTGATGTAAGTGGCGATGTAATCAAGAACCAGGAGTTTATCTGGACTGTGGGTGTAAATGCAGGTTACAATAAAAATAAAATCCTTCACGTTACCGATTTAGTAGATTCTTATCCTGATGGCGACTCAAGGATTTTGAAAGTAGGTTTGCCTTATGGAACGTATTATGCTCCAGATTGGGCCGGTGTAAATCCTCAAACCGGAGAGCCACAATACTACAATTTAGATGGATCAATTACGACAGCTTACAACGTTAATACACAAAGCACTACCAATTCTGGCAGTCTATACCCAACGTTTACTGGTGGTTTTAACACTTCACTAAGTTATAAAGGCATTACGGCATCGGCATTATTTTCTTTCGTGACTAACGTAATGCGTTGGAATAATGAAGATTTTTACAACGAGAATCAACGTTATGCAACCAGTAACCAAACGGTTAGGATGTTAGAAAACAGATGGCAGGTTCTTGGTGATGCCGGTGATGATGCGATTTTGCAGAAGTTCGATCTTCCAAGAAACTTTACTTCAAAAGATATTCAGGATGCATCTTTCTTAAGATTAAGAAACGTGAACATTGGTTACTCGCTGCCAAAAAGCTTATTAGAAAAAACCAAAATTATCAAAGGAGTTAAAATTTTTGTTCAAGGTCAGAACTTATTCACCTGGACCAAATGGAGAGGTTTAGATCCTGAAAATAATGCAGTATATGGTCGCTTCCAATATCCAAATACCAGAACTTATACAGCTGGTTTAAATGTTAACTTTTAAAATTTACAGCAATGATTAATAAAATATATCAAAAATACATCCTTATATTTTCTTTGTTGGTTCTTACGGCATCGTCATGCAAGAAATTAGATTTGGTTCCTACAGATACCATTTCTCCAGATAAGGCATACAGAAATATCAGTGATATTAATTTAGGTGTTTTAGGTGCCTATGCGCTTTTAGATGGAGGTACTATTGGTGTTACCTCAACCGTTTCTGATGAGGCTACTTTTCCAACGGAAAACACAGTTGGTAATAGTGATGCCTTTAGGTGGTTATATAACGCTGGGAGCGGTTCTGTTACTTCGCAATATTATACTTTTTACGTCGCTATTGATCGTGTAAACAGAACTTTAGCAGGACTGGATGCCCTTACGTTGACTGGAGCAGATGCAACAACTGCTGCTCGTTATCGTGGTGAGTTGTTGGCCTTAAGAGCTTATTTTCATTTCGAATTGCTTCGTAACTATGCTTCGGCATATCAAACAGGTGCGTTAGGTGTTCCTTATATGCAGTTCTCAACCATTAGTTATCCAGCGAGAGATAATTTCGAAGTAGTTGTTGCTAATGCAAAAGCAGATCTTATTGCAGCAAAACCGCTAATTCCAACAACATTTACGGATAAAACACGCATTACAAAAGCAGTTGTATCCGCTATTCAAGCAAGATTAGCTTTGTATGAGAAAAATTGGAGTGAAGCAATTGCCTATGCCAATGAAGCCATTGCTGCTTTTCCACTGGCCACTAAAGCGCAATTCCCAGGTATTTGGACTGATGCCAATGATAGTGAAGTGATTTGGAAGGCAAAACGTGTGGGAACAACCGATTCAAGACTAGGCGATTTTTATTTCCGCCAGGCTGGAGGAATTGTCTTGTATGCGCCAGCTCAGAAATTGATTAATACTTTTGATAAAGTGAATGATTTACGCTATTCAGCTTATATCAGATTTGATGCTACCAGAACCGGAACAAGATCACAGTACCTGGTTAATAAATATATTGGCGGTACATCAACAGCTCCGGGTTTAACAGATATTAAATTATTCCGTACAGGTGAGATGTATTTAATTAAAGCGGAAGCTGAAGCAGAATCTACTGGTGACGCCGCTGGAGATTTAAATGCTTTACGTAATGCCCGTATCAACGGATATGTAAATGCTACTTTCGCTGATAAGCCAACATTAATAGCGGCCATTATGGAAGAGCGTTACAAGGAATTAGCGTTTGAAGGTCATCGTTTTTTCGATTTAAAAAGAAGGAATTTGCCTGTCGTAAGACTGGCTGTTGATGCTGCAAATGCTTCAGGGGCAGTTACTTTGCCAACTACCCAGGCGCAATATTCGTTTCCAATTCCAGCAGCAGAAATTTCAGTAAACAAGCAAACGATTCAAAATCCTAATTATTAGGTAAATCATAAGTGAATATTGCATGAGTCTTGTCACGTTGAGCTTGTCGAAACGCAAATAGAGATATCTGTTAGCTTTCGACAAGCTTTGGGTGATCATCATTTAACCTAGTAAATTTTAAAATGAAACAATCTTTTCTTATCATTTTGGTGGCTTGCTGTTTTTCTGTAATGGGCTGCAGTAAAACAACTGAAAGTCCAAAACCTCAACCAACAGGTAGTGGTACGGCCACACCTGTGGCTAAACGCCGACCTGCCTCAATCGGTATTGTTGGCGATAGTTCCAACGTAGTAAAATCTACAAATGGTGGAATGGTTTTAATGGGGGGTGGGGCCGACGTTGATGCCGCTTTTAAATGGATGATAGAAAGAAGTGGAGGAGGAGATGTGGTAGTTTTACGTGCTACCGGAACTGATGCTTACAATCCATATATCAATGGTTTGGGTAGTGTAAATTCCGTTGAAACTTTGTTAATCAACACGAAAGAATTGGCTAATAATGATACCGTAGCTTACATCATCCGCAATGCTGAAATGGTTTTTATCGCCGGTGGCGATCAATCTGATTATATGAGAAACTGGAAAGGAACAAAAACCGAGCAGGCATTAAATTATCTGTTAAATAATAAAAAGGCACCAGTTGGTGGAACAAGTGCGGGTTGTGCCGTTTTGGGTGGCTTTTACTATAGCGGGGAAACGGGCGGCCTTACTTCTGCACAAGCTTTAGCAAATCCTTATGACGCCAACGCTACGCTTTACAACAACGACTTTTTGAAAGCGCCATATTTGCAGAATGTAATTACCGATCAGCATTATTTAACCCGCGATCGGGAGGGAAGATCGGTCGTGTTTTTAGGTAGGATAAATAAAGATTGGAAAACACCAGCCAAATGCATCGCTGCTGATGAGCGTACCGCGGTTTGCATTGATAAGGATGGAATGGCTAAAGTTTTTGGAGATTATTCGGTAACCAGACCTTACAGCTATGCTTATTTCATTTCTTCTGATGCTGGTAAACAACCCGAGCAATTGGAACCATTTAAAAAGGCAATCTGGAGCAATGGTGAAAAAGCGTTGGCAGTTTATGAAATTGCTGCCTCGGTTAATGGTGGTGGAAGCTTTAATGTTGCTAACTTTAAGGCAAGTGAAGCCACCGGTGGAAAATGGTATTGGTGGTGGATTGATAACGGAGTTTTAAATAAAAGAGATCAATAAAATAAAATGAAAACATTGAAATTACTTACGGTATTACTATTCTCTGTATTAGCATTGAATGTTTCTGCACAGCAGAAAAAATATGTAATGGTTATTCACGGCGGTGCCGGAACCATTTTAAAAAAGAATATGACACCTGAAAAGGAAGCTGCTTATATTGCCGTTTTAACGCAGGCTTTGCAGGCAGGTTATGAAAAAATTAAGTCGGGCAAAACCAGTTTAGATGCAGTGGAAGCAACCATTCATGTGTTAGAAAACGATCCGCATTTCAACGCTGGTAAAGGTGCGGTTTTTACCCACGATGGTAAAAACGAACTCGACGCCGCCATTATGGATGGAAAAACATTAATGGCCGGAGCCGTTGCCGGAGTAACCACAGTAAAAAACCCAATTTCTGCAGCAAGAGCGGTGATGGAAAAATCGGAGCATGTGATGATGGTTGGCGCCGGTGCGGATCTATTCGCAAAGGACGCTGGTTTAGAAATTGTTGATCCAAAATATTACTGGACTAAAGAGCGTTGGGATGGCTTGCAACAAGCGATTAAGGAAGATTCAACCAAAGCGGTTTTGGATCATGGAAGTAAAAAATCAGAATTATTAGGAAGTAAAAACCACGATTACAAATTCGGTACAGTAGGTTGCGTGGCCTTAGATAAAGCAGGTAATTTGGCTGCCGGTACTTCTACAGGTGGAATGACCAACAAAAAATATGGTCGCGTGGGCGATGCGCCAATTATTGGTTCTGGAACTTATTGTAATAATGAAACAGCTGGTGTTTCTTGCACTGGTTGGGGGGAGTTTTACATCCGTAATGTAGTAGCCAAAACCATTTCCGATTTAATGGAATACAAAGGTTTGTCTGTTGCCGTAGCATCTAAAATGGCACTAGACAAAGTTGGTAAAATGGGTGGCGATGGTGGCTTAATTGCTTTGGATAAAAAAGGAAATATTGCGATGCCTTTTAATACTGAAGGCATGTATCGCGGTGCAATTACTGCTGACGGAAAAATTGAAGTAAACATTTATAAATAATGAAAAAGTTATTTCTATTATTTGCTTTAGTTGGCTATTCCTTAATGCTGAATGCACAAAGTAAAGCTGCAAAAGGAAATCTCTTTATCATCGGCGGAGGCAATCGTTCTGATGAATTAATGAAGCAAATGCTTAATACTGCGGAATTAAAACCGAGTGATTACATTATTGTTTTGCCAATGGCCAGTGAAGTTCCAGATGTTGGTTTTGGCACACTTTCCACTCAGTTGCAAAAGCTTGATCCCAGGGTAGTTAAAAACTTCAATTTTGCAAAGCATGATGCAAATGATAAAAAATGGACTGATTCTTTAGCCGGAGCAAAGCTGATTTATATCCTGGGCGGCGATCAAAGCCGTTTTATGAACGTGGTTTTGAATACACCAGTTTACACCGCCATTCACAAAGCTTATCAAAACGGCGCTACCATTGCCGGAACAAGCGCTGGCGCTGCGGTAATGAGTAAATATATGATTACCGGAAAACAACTTTTAGATACCGTTTACAAAGAAACTTTTAACAAGCTTTGGGATAAAAACATTGAATTTTCGCCGGGAATGGGTTTGTTGGAAAATACCATTATTGATCAGCATTTTTTGAAAAGAAACCGCTATAACCGTTTAATTTCTGCCCTTGCGGCCCATCCTGATTTGGTTTGTGTCGGTATCGATGAAAGTACAGCAATTATTGTTCATGGCAATAAAGCTACGGTAGCTGGCGAAAGTCAGGTGATTAGATTGGCTAATCCAAAGGAGTCGAAAAAAACAGATAAAGGTTTACTAAAATTTAAGCAAGCCGAATTTGGAATTTTTACCGCGGGAGATGTAATTGATATTAAACCTTAAAGCGTTTCAAAAAGCTCAACGTGAGAAGGATATAGGAGGTATATCTCCACTTTGTCACCCTGAGCTTTTCTAAGGACTGGTTAAAACATATTTCACGCTTCTCGAAAAAAGCTCAACATAATAAGCCTATTTGAATTTTCTTCAAATAGGCTTACTTGTTTTAACGGTTGTAAGTTTTGAGTTTCAAACATTAACGGAAACAAAAAAATAAGTTATATTTCAATCCTCAAAACATAACAATGAAGGCAATCTTTTCTAATTTAACATTTCAGGTTATCGTCGCAATTATCATCGGGATTTTTGTTGGGACATACTTTCCTGAGTTCGCATCGACAGCCAAATTAATTAGTCAAGGTTTTATTAACCTGATTAGTATGCTCATTGCGCCTATTATTTTCTTCACCATTGTTTTGGGAATTGCCCACATGGGTGACATGAAAAAAGTGGGCCGAGTAGGAGGAAAGGCATTGTTGTATTTTGAAATCGTAAGTACCGTAGCCATAGCAGTCGGTTTGCTGGTTGCAAATGTGCTTAAACCCGGAGCAGGTGTAATTGCGAAAGCAGGCGACGCTTCAAAAATTTCGGGTTATGCGGAGCAGGCAAAAGACATGAATTGGGCTGAGTTTTTCTTGCATATTATTCCCCATAATGTGATCGCAGCTTTTGCTGAAGGAAATATTCTCCAAATTTTGCTTTTTGCCATTCTATTCGGATATGGTTTAAACAAACTAGGAGGCGAGGGTACTTCTGTGTTAAATGCCTTTGATAAGATTTCGAAAGTGCTATTTAAAATCATGAAAGTGATTATGCGTTTGGCGCCGATTGGTGCTTTCGGCGGCATGGCTTTTAGCATTGGTACACATGGTTTGCAGAGTATTTTTGGGATGGCTAAACTAATGGGTTCGGTTTATCTAACTTGTATTTTATTCATTTTTGTGGTGCTCAATGGCATCTGTAGGTATTATAAGTTCAGCTTGTGGGCTTATCTTAAATTTATCCGGCAGGAGATTTTGATTGTTTTGGGTACCTCTTCTTCTGAATCAGCTTTGCCTAGTATGATGCAAAAAATGGAAGCTATCGGTTGCGATAAATCTGTGGTGGGTTTAGTCATCCCAACAGGGTATTCTTTTAATTTAGATGGAACAGCAATTTACCTGGCCATGGCGGTTATTTTTCTTTGTCAGGTTTTTCATGTTGATTTATCTCTGGGTCAGCAGATTACTGTTTTAGGTGTATTGATGGTTACCTCAAAAGGTGCTGCGGGCGTTACAGGAAGCGGTTTTATCGTGTTGGTTTCTACGCTTACGGCTTTAAAAATAATGCCCATTGAGCATATTTCTATTTTAATTGGTGTCGATCGTTTTATGAGTGAAGCACGAGCCATTACCAACGTCATTGGAAACGGTGTGGCTACAATTGTAATTGCCAAAAGCGAAAATCAGTTTGATCAGGCAAAGTATTTAAAAGCAATCCAGCCAGCGGCGATTGAGAAAAATGAGGAAAGTTAGCTTGAAGTTGTGAGTTTGGAGTTAAGAATTCTGGGAGCAGGGTCTAGCAGTTTCAAACATTATGCGGAATGCTAAGAGTGAGCCTTTCTACTCCAGATTATAAACCCTCAACTCCAATCGATTTTCAACGCCTTGCTACCTCCAAAGTAAAAAAGTAAAACTTCGAGCTATGTTCAGGGCCTTGCTATCTTCAAACTCCAAACTCGCAACTCCGAACTATTTAACTTACCTTTGTGCCAGAAACATGCACACAGCATGTTTAGTTAAACCAGATCACATTGGCTCAAGAAGAACAAAATAACCGCAAAGAAAAAAGCGAGTTACATCCACGCAACAAACACCGTTCGCGTTACAATTTCAAACAACTTACTGCTGCATCAAAAGAATTGAAACGCTTCGTTTTTAAAAATGAGCATAACGATGATTCTATTGATTTTGCAGATCAAAATGCCGTTAAAGCACTTAACAGAGCATTACTAAAATATTTTTATAATATCTCTCAATGGGATATTCCTCAGGATTTTCTTTGTCCGCCGATACCAGGCAGGGCTGATTACATTCACTATGTTGCCGATCTTTTAGGGTCGAGCAACAAGGGTAAAAATCCCAAAGGAGCGAATATAAATGTACTTGATATCGGCGTGGGTGCAAATTGTATTTACCCAATTGTTGGTCATCAGGAATATGGTTGGAATTTCGTAGGTTCTGAAATTGATCCGCTTTCTGTCGATTCTGCTAAACGAATTATCGAAGCAAATAAGCCATTGCAGGGTGCGGTAGAAATCCGTCAGCAATCTTCTAAAATGGGTATTTTTAGAAATATTGTGGGTGCAAAAGAGCGTTTCGATGCTGTGGTTTGCAATCCGCCTTTTCATGCATCTTTAAAAGAAGCCGAGCAAGGCACCCGCCAGAAATGGCGTAACTTGGGTGGTAACGAAAAAGAAGTAAAACACGTTCTAAACTTCGGTGGAAACAAGGCTGAGCTTTGGTGCCCAGGAGGTGAACGAGCTTTCGTGGAGCAAATGATTATTCAAAGCGCACAGATTAAAAACCAGGTGTTATGGTTTACTTCATTGGTATCGAAAAGTGCTAACTTAAAAAGTATCTACAGCGCTTTGGTTAATGCAAATGCCTTCGAAGTGCGTACGGTGCAAATGAGCCAGGGACAAAAAATCAGCCGTTTTGTGGCTTGGACTTTTCAAGATGATGCTGCACAAGCAGAGTGGGCGAAAGGATGGAAATCTGAGACAAAGGCTGAGAAATCTAAAGCTTAGATCAAAATAATTAGAAAAGCAAAGCCGGATTAACCATTAAAGTTAGTCCGGCTTTTGGTTTCATCTCTTTTATAAATTTCTGTCATGCGGAGGAACGAAGTGTCGTTTCATAAGTTGCAGATGCTTCGTTCCTCAGCATGATAGCTCATTTAAGGTTATTGCAAAAAGAAAAGTATTTAAGCCGGTTTATTGCTGTTAGCTGTTTGGTATTTGTAATTGTGTTGGTCGGGATTTGTAATCCCGATTGGTGAATTGAGGGATTTTAATACTTTAACTAACCTATTTTTTCTCGTAAACAATCAGAATAGTTAAATCATTATCATCGTTTGGCTTAATGCCATGCGAACTCCCCGGACGCGTTAAAATCGCATCGCCAGGTTTAACGGGGAAAGTTTTGCCGTTCATTTGCATGGTTCCATTTCCACTGATAACATAATATATTTCATCTTCTTTTTGCAAATGATAGCCGATGGATGAACCGGGTTTCAAAATCCTTTTACGGAAAGCCGTTTTAAGATTTTTGGCATCACCAAAGAAATTGTATCCAATGGTTTCGCCACCACCCTTGTGTGTGCCGGGTTCTTTTTTAGCCACTTCGATATCGTTTTGTAATATGTATTTCGACGTGTCGTTACTTTGCGCTTTGGCGCCAAAAGCAATGGTTATCAATAATGTAAGAAGGATAAAAACCTTGTTTTTCATGTTACACTCTTTTTGGCTGTATTATTTTGCATCCTGCTTTTAGCTTTAGTCTTTCTACTTGCAGCTTTAGGCTTAAGTAAAATTAGGCGTTTTGCTTGGGGTTGCCAAAGGCGAAGAAATTTTGTTAAATAAACCTGATAGCAACGAACACGGAGTGCAACGGAGTAAAGTGAATAGCAGGACCACAGCTGCCATAGGCGAACTCCTTACATTTTCATGAAAAAATGGGCTAAATAATCTATTTTTAAGCTTGACTTTCCAGTCAATAATATTAGCTTTGCACAAAAAAATATTGATACATGAGCGTTTTAGTAAATAAAGATTCTAAGGTTATCGTTCAGGGTTTTACCGGAAACGAAGGAACATACCACGCAGAACAAATGTTGGCGTACGGTACAAACGTAGTTGGTGGTGTTACGCCTGGCAAAGGTGGGCAATTACATTTAGAAAAGCCTGTTTTTAATACTGTTAAAGATGCTGTTGATAAAACAGGAGCAAATGTATCTATCATTTTCGTTCCACCGGCTTTTGCTGCTGACGCGATTATGGAGGCTGCCGATGGTGGCATTAAAGTGATTGTTTGTATTACTGAAGGTATCCCAACTAAGGATATGATTCAGGTTAAAGAATATATTTCTGACCGTGATGTTACGCTTATTGGCCCTAACTGCCCAGGTGTAATTACTGCTGATGAAGCTAAAATTGGTATCATGCCAGGTTTTATCTTCAAAAAAGGTCATGTAGGTGTGGTTTCAAAATCAGGAACTTTAACTTACGAAGCGGTAGATCAGGTTGTTAAAGCTGGTTTAGGTATTACTACTGCTATTGGTATCGGTGGTGATCCGATTATTGGTACGCCAACAGTTGAAGCGGTAAAATTATTAATGAACGATCCTGAAACTCATGGTATCATCATGATTGGTGAAATTGGTGGTGGAATGGAAGCAGAGGCTGCTCGTTGGATTAAAGAAAACGGTACTAAGCCTGTTGTTGGTTTCATCGCTGGTCAAACTGCTCCTGCCGGACGTAGGATGGGTCACGCTGGCGCAATTGTAGGTGGTGCTGATGATACAGCTGCTGCTAAAATGAAAATCATGCGTGAGTGTGGTATTCGTGTAGTAGAAAGTCCTGCTGAAATTGGCGCTGCAATGGCGGAAGAATTAGCAAAGTAAGATTTTAAAATTTACATAAATGAAAGCGTTTCGATTAACTTCGGGACGCTTTTTTCGTATGCTTAGTTATTTGCCACGGAAACACGGAAGACACGGAAACTTAAAAAGGGAAAAAGAAAATGGAAGGGATTGGTGAAAAAATTTTTGTTGAAGGCGATCTTGATTGTTAAGGAATTAATAAAAGGGGTGAATATTATTTGCCACGGAAACACGGAAGACACGGAATTTAAAAAAGGTGAAAGAGAATGAAAAAATTTTTTTTTCAGAGTGTGGGAAAGCAAACGTTAAAAAAGAAAACAAAGAAATTTGATTAGATTAGTTAAAATTATCTTTTATGGATTATCAAATAAGGCAAGATAATCTTCCCTATAAAAATGAAACTAACTTAATTATTAATGCTGCAATCGAAGTTCATAAAGATTTAGGCTGCGGTTTTCTGGAGATCGTTTACAAAGATGCGCTTTGTATTGAATTGGAAAGTAGGGGCTACCATTACGAACGTGAAAAGCATTACCCGGTTTTTTATAAAGATATTTTGTTGCCACATAGTTTTTATGCTGATTTTATGGTTTTCGATTCGGTCATACTGGAAATAAAATCAAAAAGTGGAATTGCAAATGAAGATCTAGCGCAAACTATAAATTACTTGAAATGTGCTGATTGTAAAGTTGGTTTAGTATTGAATTTTGGCGGGCCAACGCTTGAAATACGACGAGTTGTTTTTTAAGCAATTTTAGTAGGTATCTACACTGATGTTTGTATCCAAGCAAATACTAATATGGGTTTTTGATATCAGTTCCGTGTATTCCGTGTTTCCGTGGCAATTCTTCTTTTATTTCCTGGTTAAGCAAGCTGTTAGGATGATGATTTATCATTCCTTTGTAAACACTAAGCCAAACCTTTAAACCCACAAACCAAAACAAAATTTGTAGCGTATATTGTAGTATGAAAACGATGTTAAATAAACTATTTTTGATCTCGGCTGTTGTTTTGATTGGAAGTCTTTCTGCTTGCGCACAAAAGCAAGAAAGGAAAGAAACAAAATCAGCGCAGTCATCAGAAAATATTATAAAAAAGAAAATGAACTGGAACACATTAACACCCGAAGAAGAAAGAGTAATTGTTAATAAAGGAACAGAATATCCTGGCACAGGGAAGTATGAGCATACCACAGATAAAGGAACATATACTTGTAAACGTTGCAATGCGGAGTTGTACCGTTCGGAAAGTAAGTTTGATGCCCGTTGTGGTTGGCCGGCTTTCGACGATGAAATTAAGGGTGCTGTAAAACGGATTCCTGACGCTGATGGATCGCGTACAGAAATAGTTTGTGCCAACTGTGGTGCACACTTAGGTCACGTTTTTACAGGAGAAGGATTTACTGCTAAAGACACTCGTCATTGCGTAAATTCTATCTCGATGAATTTTGTGCCAGATAAGAAATAAGGTGGATGTAGTGAGGTTAGGTAGAGGCGTACAGCGACAAGTTGTACGCCTTTTTTGTTGTTGAAAATCAGGCTGTTTTTCCACAAATTGTTGATTATAAACTAAATGCTTATATTTGCAGGCTCGATATAAAAATTTTAGCCTATGAAGTATCTTCTGTTATTAAGTTTTTGTTTCCTGTTTTTACAAGGTCAAGCAAAGCAATCCGGTCCCTCAAATGAACCAGACAGCGTTAGCAAAACAGTTCTTGCAACTTACTATCACAGAAAATTCGAAGGCCGCCGCACCACCAGCGGCGCCAAATACAGAGCCAAAAAATTCACCGCCGCTCACCGCACTTTGCCATTCGGCACAATGATCAAAGTAACCAATCCCGACAACGGAAAATCAGTAACGGTAAAGGTAAATGATCGCGGTCCTTTCTCTAAAAGATTGGCAATAGATCTATCAGAAAGCGCTGCTAAAGAGATTGGTATCTATCATAAAGGCATAGCTAAAGTAAATCTAAGTTACAGTCTGGAGTAATATTCCTTTTTGCTCTATTGTACACTTGCTATACACCTCAAATTTAAGTTATTAACACTTATTTTGGTTTGCTAAACCCTTGAAAAGAAACGATTAGCTTTTTTTTCGCTTGAAAATGATATTTAGCTGATCGTTTTCTCCACCAGATTCACCGTAGTGTTAACAACTTTGGTTCACAAAAAAGCCCCCCGGTGTATATATTTGTTATAACAAAGTTCTTTAACTTCTTGCGTTTGAAAACAAATATAAAAGCTTAGTTTTTAGTAATTTACAGGTGTATCACTCTGATAACAAATCTAAATTTTCCCGACTAAAGACTCTGTTGTTTGTCATTCGCCAAGGGTTAACACTTGCCTTAGAGTTTTAATACGAAACATTTCAATCACTATATAAAATTGGTGGATGCGTGGTTTTGTCGGCTCTAACTAAAATGGAATAAAATATTAAAGTATCAGATATGGAACAGGAATTATTACTACAAGAAAACAAAGATAGATTTGTGCTTTTGCCGATAAAATACCCGGCAATTTGGGAAATGTATAAAAAGACCGAAGCTAGTTTCTGGACAGCAGAAGAAATCGATCTTTCTGATGACCAAAAGCACTGGGATAGTTTAAATGATGGCGAAAGACATTTCATTTCTCACATCCTTGCTTTCTTTTCTGCTAGTGATGGTATTGTTAACGAAAACCTGGCGGTAAATTTCATGAGTGAAGTGCAGTTGCCAGAAGCTCGTTGTTTTTATGGTTTCCAGATTATGATGGAAAACATCCATGCCGAAACCTATGCTTTATTAATTGATACTTATATCAAAGATCCTGAAGAAAAAGATCGTTTATTCCACGCTATTGATACTGTTCCGGCAGTAAAAAGAAAGGCAGAATGGGCGCTTCGCTGGATTGAAAACGGAACTTTTGCTGAGCGTTTGGTAGCGTTTGCTGCTGTTGAAGGTATTTTCTTCAGCGGAAGTTTTTGTTCTATCTTCTGGTTGAAAAAACGTGGTTTAATGCCAGGATTAACTTTCAGTAACGAGTTAATTTCCAGAGATGAAGGTTCGCACTGCGAATTTGCTTGCTTGTTATATAGCATGTTAAGCAATAAATTGAGTGAAGAGCAAGTTCATTCTATCATCAGCGATGCGGTTGAGATTGAAAAAGAATTTATTACCGATGCATTACCGGTTGCTCTAATCGGAATGAACGCGAAGTTGATGAGCCAATACATCGAATTTGTGGCCGATAGATGGTTACAGGAATTGGGTTATAAGAAAATCTATAATGCAACCAATCCGTTCGATTTTATGGAAATGATTTCATTGCAGGGTAAAACTAATTTCTTTGAAAAACGCGTTGGCGATTACCAGAAAAGTGGTGTATTAACTTCTGCTGATAACAACAAACAAGCGTTTTCTTTAGACGAAGACTTCTAGTTAAAATTTTGAATTAATGAATGATAGAATGCTCTTTTATCATTCGGAAAAATAAATAAAACATTACGAGTTGGTTCGAAAGGTTGATAAGAAAATCACTCATTCAAAACTCACTCATTCAATCATTAAAGAAAAATCTCAAAAATTATGTTCGTACTAAAAAGAGATGGCCGCAAAGAGGCGGTGCAATTTGACAAAATCACAGCCAGAATTCAAAAACTGTGCTATGGTTTAAACGCAGAACTGGTAGACCCAATCGATGTTGCCAAAAAGGTAATCGAAGGTTTATATGATGGCGTAACCACTTCAGAGTTGGATAACCTTGCTGCAGAAACTGCTGCATCGTTAACTACGAAACATCCTGATTATGCTTTGTTAGCTTCGCGTATCGCGGTTTCTAACTTGCATAAGAACACTACCAAGTCATTCTCGGGTACGATGAAAATGTTGTACGAATATTTCGACCCGAAAGCGCAGAAAGCAGCACCGCTTATCGCTGATGATGTGTACGAAATCATCGAAAAAAACAAAGATATATTAGATAGTTCTATCATTTACGACCGTGATTTTGGTTTCGACTATTTCGGTTTCAAAACGTTAGAGAAATCTTACCTTTTAAAAGTGAACGGTAAAATTGTTGAGCGTCCGCAACACTTATTCATGCGTGTTTCTGTTGGTATCCACAAAGAGGATATCGAGAGTGCAATTAAAACGTATAACTTAATGAGCGAGCGTTGGTTTACCCATGCTACTCCGACTTTGTTCAACGCCGCTACACCTAAACCTCAAATGTCTTCATGTTTCTTATTAACTATGCAAGATGACAGCATTGAAGGGATTTATGATACATTAAAACAAACCGCTAAAATTTCTCAAAGTGCTGGTGGTATTGGTTTAAGCATCCACAACATCCGTGCAACGGGTTCGTATATTGGCGGTACAAACGGTACGAGTAACGGTATCATTCCAATGTTGCGTGTATTTAACGATACTGCCCGTTATGTAGATCAGGGCGGAGGCAAACGTAAAGGTGCTTTCGC
The DNA here is from genome assembly GCF_979258665.1 of Pedobacter sp. AC163. Lineage (NCBI taxonomy): Bacteria > Pseudomonadati > Bacteroidota > Sphingobacteriia > Sphingobacteriales > Sphingobacteriaceae > Pedobacter > Pedobacter sp. AC163. The sequence continues at coordinate 4,212,431 of NZ_OZ409872.1, forward strand.
TATTTATTTGGAACCATGGCATGCAGATGTTTTCGAATTCTTAGACTTACGTAAAAACCACGGTAAAGAAGAAATGCGTGCCCGTGATTTATTCTATGCGCTTTGGATTAACGATTTGTTTATGCAACGTGTTAAAGACAATGGCGATTGGACATTATTCTGCCCGCACGAAGCTCCAGGTTTAGCAGATTGTTTCGGTAAAGAATTTGAAGATCTTTATACGAAATATGAAGTTGAAGGCCGTGGACGTAAAACGATCAAAGCTCAAGAACTTTGGTTTGCTATTTTAGATTCTCAAATTGAGACAGGTACACCTTACATGTTATTTAAAGATGCAGCTAACAGCAAATCTAACCAACAAAACCTGGGTACAATCAAGTCTTCTAACTTATGTACGGAGATTATTGAGTACACTTCTAAAGATGAGGTTGCGGTTTGTAACCTGGCATCATTAGCTTTACCACGTTTTGTAATCAATGGCGCTTTCGATCACCAAAAATTATACGATGTAACTTATCAGGCTACTTTAAACCTGAATAAGATCATCGACCATAACTATTATCCGGTTCAGGAAGCTGAAAACTCAAACATGCGTCACCGTCCGGTTGGTTTAGGTGTTCAAGGTTTGGCCGATGCCTTTATTTTATTGCGCTTACCTTTCGAAAGTGATGAGGCAAAACGTTTAAACAAAGATATTTTCGAAACGATTTATTTCGCATCGATGACAGCTTCAAACGATTTAGCTGTGAAAAATGGTCCCTACCAAACGTTTAAAGGTTCGCCATTATCAAAAGGTAAATTCCAGTTTGATTTATGGAATGTAACACCAGATAGCGGAAGATGGGATTGGGATGCTTTACGTAAGAAAGTAGTTAAAGATGGTGTATACAACTCATTATTGGTTGCGCCAATGCCAACTGCATCTACCTCTCAAATTCTAGGTAACAACGAATGCTTCGAACCATATACCTCAAACATTTACACCCGTCGTGTATTAAGTGGAGAGTTCGTAGTAGTAAACAAACACTTATTAAAAGACTTAGTAGCATTAGGTTTGTGGAACAACGATATGAAAAACCAGATCATATTGGCTAACGGTTCAATCCAAGGTATTGCTGCAATTCCTGATTATATTAAAGAATTGTACAAAACTGTTTGGGAGATTAAGATGCGTAACATCATCGATATGGCTGCAGATCGTGGCGCATATATCTGTCAATCACAATCATTGAATTTGTTCGTAAATGCACCGAATACTTCAAAATTAACTTCAATGCACTTCTATGCATGGGAGAAAGGTTTGAAAACCGGTATGTATTACTTACGTACTCAAGCAGCATCTCAAGCGGTTAAATTTACTGTAGAAAACCAAGGTGGTAAGGCAATTGAAGCAGTTATTCCTGCTGAAATGACTCAAGACCAGGTTGCAGAAGAAATCGTTGACGGACCAGTTTGTTCAATGGAAGAAGGCTGCATTAGCTGTTCAGGTTAAACCCCTAAATTCCCTAAAGGGGACTTTTAAAACGATCGTCTTGCTGAATTTATTTCAGCATCTGTTCGAATAGTTCCTGAAACAAGTTCAGGATGACGAATCTAATAATATCGTAAGGTTTTGGGCAAACGCTCAAAACCTTATTTTTTGTCCTTACTTTTGGTTTTAGTTTAATAGTTCATCTGTCAATGGTTCATTACTGTAATGCGCCAAATACCAATGAACTACTGACCATTGAACCAATGAACACCCAAAAACATAGCAAACACGAAATCATTCCCTGCGAAAGATGCGGAACGGCTATTGAATGCAAGGCAAATTCATACACTAAATGTCAGTGTAGCGTGGTACAATTGAGCATTAACGAAGTTCAATACATTTCTGAGTTATACGATGGTTGTTTATGCGCTAAATGCCTTTTCGAGTTACAACAACAATACAGGGAAGAGATAGGAGTGTAATTAACTTGCAAAATCTTAAAAGCATCTCTATACTAAATTCAATCTGCTTCAATTTTTTTGAAAAGCAATGTTCTGCACTTTTGGGCTATATCAGCCCCGCTTTTCTTCCTGCCAATTAGAAAAAAATTGGCATCCATTCAATCGGGTTTATATTACTTAAGTAAGTGAATAAACACCAACAAAAACAAACCGTCTATTTTATTAGTCACATCTTAAGGTCCGAAATAGGACAGCTTAAAGTAAGAAAAATTTAAATTTTGCCAGGTTTTCGTTCGAACAAATCACTCCATATCTAAACCCTTAATTTTGACTCTTTTTCTTTTGTCTATTCGGTCATTCTCAGAAATGTCAAGTTCAGTTGGTATTTTATAAATGCGTTGTCTCAAATCAGATCTGAGCCCTTAAAATGGAAAGAAATATATATTCTTACCTTGAGTGTTTTTTGTAAATGGCGCATTCCTTTTGATAACAATATGCTAGCTGATAAATGGTTTATCAGCAGAAAAAATAGAAAATACATATTATTATGGAAGCGCTCATTTCTAATTACTGGTGGGTTTTAGTGGCACTGTTGTGCATGGTTTTATACAAATATATTTTACGCTTCTTATTTGGGATGGTCATTGTTCCCGAAGATAGAATCGGGTTAATTACCAAAAAATTCGTGCTCTTTGGTTCAGACAGAGAACTGCCCGACGGGCGTATCATTGCCGTAAAAGGCGAAGCGGGTTTCCAAGGTAAAACATTAGCGCCTGGATTATATTTTGGAATGTGGTTTTGGCAGTATAGCGTAACCATGGAACAATTTACCATCATTCCAGAAGGTAAAATTGGTTTAATCATGGCCAAAGATGGTTCGGAAATTCCCACCGGAAATATCCTCGGACAACGAGTAGAATCTGATAATTTTCAGGATGCTGTAAAGTTCCTGGAAAACGGAGGTCAGAGAGGCCGGCAGACCTCCTACATTACTTCAGGTTCGTATCGTATAAACACCATGCTTTTTCAAGTTTCCGTTACCGATATGATTCGTATTCAGGAAAGTATGGTGGGTATTGTAACAACCCTTGATGGTTTGCCGATTGAAGCCAACCAGATTGCTGGTAAATTGGTAGAAGGACATAACAATTTCCAGAACTTTGATAATTTTATCAAAGCTGGAGGAAATAGGGGATTACAGCCACAAGTAATTTTAGCAGGTTCTTACAACCTTAATCCTTGGGCTATTCAGTTGGAGGAAATTCCGATGACTGAAATCGCGATTGGCTATGTAGGCGTGGTGATCTCCTTTATTGGTACCGATGGAAACGATTTAACCGGTGCCGATTTTAAACATGGTAACATTGTTGGGAAAGGCTCGAAAGGGGTTTGGCTAGAACCACTTGGCCCCGGTAAATATCCAATTAACAAGTACATTATGAAAGTGGAATTAGTGCCTACAACAAACCTGGTTTTAAACTGGGCATCTGCAAGAAGTGAAGCACATAATTTGGATAAAAATTTATCTACCATTACAGTACGTTCCAAAGACGGTTTTCCTTTCAATTTGGATGTAGCTCAAATTATTCATGTTCCAACAACTGAAGCACCAAAAGTAATTGCCCGTTTTGGTAACATGGTAAACTTGGTTTCGCAGGTTTTGGAACCAACTATTGGTAACTATTTCCGTAACTCGGCACAGGGAAGCGATGTGATCGCTTTCTTAAGTACGCGTAAAGAACGTCAAGAATCTGCAAAAGAACATATCCGAAAAGTGCTTGATGAATATAATGTAAACGCAGTTGATACCTTGATTGGCGACATTGTTCCACCAGAATCGTTGATGAAAACCTTAACCGATCGTAAAATTGCAGAAGAGCAAAAAGTAACTTATGAAACCCAGAAACAAGCACAGGAAACACGTCAGGGAATGGAAAAAGAAACTGCTATTGCTGATATGCAAAAGGACATTGTTAAGGCACAACAAAGTGTGGAGATTGCCGAGCGTACCGCAAGTGCAACGGTAAAAAAATCGGAAGGTGATGCAGCCGGTGTGAAATTAGCTGTTGGTGCCGAAGCAGAAGCAACCAAAATGAGGGCACATGCAGAAGCCGAAGCAACAAAAGCAAGGGCACAAGCAGATTCTGAAGCGATTAAGTTAAGGGCTTCGGCAGAAGCTGAACAAATTTCTTTAACAGGTGGAGCCGAAGCTGGGAAAATTTTAGCTATCGGTAAATCTACGGCCGAAGCCTATGAATTAGCTGTTAAGGCTTTGGGTGGCGAAAACTTTACGCGTTATAAAATTACCGAAGAATTATCTAAAGGTAATGTTAAGCTAATTCCTGATGTGTTGATTGGTGGAAATGGGGGTAATAATGGCGGCACAGCAATGGATGGTTTATTAGGCTTGAAGTTAATGGAGCTAATGGACCCGCAACAACGAAAAGAGGTGATAGCGGTTGCCGAAATTGTAGAAACAAAACCAATACCTAAAAGGGATAACATTCATCCTTAATTTGATTTTAAATGTAAATGGCCTCGATGAAAATCGAGGCCTTTTTTAGTATCCGTTGGCTGAAGCCGAACGGCAATGAAATGCGATGTGTCTATTAGATTGGCTGTTCATTGCAGGCTGCTTTAGCTGCCTGAATAATGTAGAGTTTTTGAAGGCTTCAGCCAAATTTATACGCTTTGCAATCAAGAATAGTGGCAGAAGATTCGCCACCTAAACGGGATAGGAGTGATATCCTTTTTGTTGCACTTCGACAAGGTTAAAATGTAGCAATCACAAAAAGATTTAACGGATAGCCCGACTAACAATAATTTAAGTACTGCCATTGCTTTTCAAAAAACAATTACATAATTATGCCCTTCTACTTTTAAACAAAATAGTAACTTTGCAACCTAATTTAGAGTGAAAGAATTTTGTACCAAAGGCATCCCTTTGGGAAATGGTTGAATGCTTTACAAATTCATTCATTCTATCATTCTTTCATCCAATAATTTTAAGAAATGAAGAAAGTAAAAGTTGGCTTGGTACAAATGACTTGTACTAAAGATAAGCAGGAAAATTTAGATAAAGCAATTGTAAAAGTAAGAGAGGCAGCCGCGAAAGGTGCGCAAATCGTATGCTTGCAAGAGCTTTTTACTTCTTTATATTTCTGCGATGTAGAAGATTACGATAACTTCGATTTAGCTGAGAAAATTCCTGGGCCATCGACTGCTGCTTTACAGGAGGTAGCTAAGGAGCTTGGCGTTGTGGTAATCGCTTCTTTATTTGAGAAACGTGCTGAAGGCTTGTACCACAATACAACCGCTGTTTTGGATGCTGATGGTTCCTATTTAGGGAAATACCGTAAAATGCATATCCCTGATGATCCAGCTTACTATGAAAAATTCTATTTTACTCCGGGTGATTTAGGGTACAAGGTTTTCGAAACCAAGTTTGCCAAAATTGGTATCTTGATTTGTTGGGATCAGTGGTATCCGGAAGCATCACGGATTACCGCTTTGATGGGCGCTGATATTATGTTTTATCCAACTGCAATTGGTTGGGATACAACACAGGATGAAGAAACCAATAAAGACCAATATAATGCATGGCAAACCATTCAACGTTCGCATTCAGTAGCCAACGGCGTTCCGGTTGTAAGTGTAAATCGTGTGGGTTTTGAGCAGGAAGGAAGAATGAAATTCTGGGGAGGAAGTTTTGCAACCAACGCACAAGGTAAACTGCTTTATCTGGCTTCACACGATCAGGAAGAAACCGAAGTGGTAGAGCTGGATTTAGATCAAAGTGATTTCATGCGTAAGCACTGGCCGTTTTTGAGAGATAGAAGGATTGACTCTTACCAGCCGATTACGAAAAGATATATTGATAACGATTAAATCGAAAGGTTAAAGTAGAGAGTTTAAGCTATATTCCTAGGTGTCATCCTGAGCCTGTCGAAGAACTTAAAATTTCGCCAAGCTCAATGTGACACCTCTAAAATTATAAGACAAAATAAAATGTCAAATTTCCCACCCAAAGAACATTTAAATATCAATCAATTCGATTATTCTCCGAAAAAACAGGGCTATGTTTTCCCTGCTGAATGGGCGAAACATGAAGCCACTTGGTTAAGTTGGCCGCATAAAGAGGCGAGTTGGCCAGGAAAAATCGAAACGATTTACAAGCCATACTGTGAATTCATTAAAGCTGTTGCAGAAGGCGAAATAGTTCGTATAAATGTTAAGGACGAGGAAATGAAGGTTTTTGCTATCGCTGAATTAACAAAAGTTGGTGCTGATTTATCGCAGATTGAATTCTATTTCAATGAAACGAACGATGCCTGGTGCCGTGACCATGGCCCAGCGTTTGTGGTTAAGGGAAACGAAAAAGCGGTAGTAGATTGGGGTTACAATGCCTGGGGCGGAAAATATCCTCCTTTTGATTTGGATGATGTAGTGCCAACAAAAATTGCTCAACATTTTGATTTGCCTTTATTTATTCCTGATATCGTAATGGAAGGTGGTTCTGTAGAATTCAATGGTGCAGGAACCATTTTAACCACAACGGCTTGTTTGCTCAACGAAAATCGCAATCCGCATTTAACTAAAGAGCAGATAGAAAAATACCTGCTTGAGTATTATGGACAGGAGCAGGTTTTGTGGTTAGGTGATGGAATTGTAGGCGACGATACTGACGGTCATATTGATGATATCACACGTTTCGTGAATGAAGATACTGTTCTAACCGTTGTGGAAAGCAACCCGCTGGATGAAAACTATCTCCTGTTGCAGGAAAACCTGGAAGCTTTAAAGGCAATGAAACTGAAAGATGGTCGCTCGCTGAACATTGTGGAGCTGCCAATGCCATCGCCAGTAATTTTTGAAGATACTCGATTGCCTGCTTCTTATGCTAATTTTTATATTGCAAATGCAGCTGTAATTGTTCCCGTTTTCGATGATGTGAATGACCAAAAAGCATTGGATATTATTCAAGGTTGTTTCCCGGATAGAAGGGTAATTGGCATCAATTCAGTCGATATTATTTGGGGCTTAGGCAGTTTTCATTGCTTGAGCCAGCAGGAGCCAGCGGTTTAGGTCGTTAGTCTTAAGTCGAAAGTCATTAGTCAATTTCGTTTTAAGTATTAACTTTACAACAGTTTAAATTTTTATACATTATATAAAAGTCCCCTTTAGGGGATTTAGGGGTTATGAAATTACTAGAAGGAAAAACAGCATTAATTACAGGCGCATCTAAAGGTATTGGTCGTAAAATAGCTGAAAAATTTGCTGAGCAAGGCGCTAACGTTGCTTTTACATATTTATCATCAGTAGAAAAAGGCGAGGCTTTGGAGCAAGAATTACAAAGCTTTGGCACAAAAGTTAAAGGTTACCGTTCTGACGCCTCAAAATTTGACCAAGCAGAACAGCTGATCAATGATATTGTAGCAGAGTTTGGAACAATCGACATTGTTGTAAATAATGCCGGTATTACCAAAGATGGTTTATTAATGAGAATGAGCGAAGAGAACTGGGATGATGTAATTAACATCAACTTAAAATCGATCTTCAATGTGACTAAAGCTGCTTCTAAAGTAATGATGAAAGCCCGTAAAGGTGTTTTTATCAATATGAGTTCTGTGGTTGGTATTACCGGCAACGCAGGACAAGCAAACTATGCCGCATCAAAAGCCGGAATTATCGGTTTTACAAAATCAGTTGCTAAAGAATTAGGCTCAAGAAATATTCGTGCTAACGTGGTTGCTCCAGGTTTTATCCGTACAGAGATGACTGAGGTTTTAGACCCGGCAGTTGTTGCTGGTTGGGAGAAGGATATTCCATTAAAACGTGCTGGTGAAACGGAAGATATTGCAAATGTTTGTGTGTTCTTGGCATCGGATATGAGTGCTTACGTAACCGGGCAAACGCTTTCTGTTTGCGGCGGGATGCTGTAAAAGAAAGGCAAGAGGTTTAAATGTTTAAGGTGGGGGGTTACTTCCACCTTTTACAGTTTATATGATGGCTATGAGAAAAAGAATTTAAACTAGTCTCGCTAGCCGGGATTTGCAATCCCGGCTTCTTAATCAATCAAAAATATGGATTACAAATCCATAATTCAATTGATCGAGATTATAAATCTCACCAGCAAGCGTTTATATGATGGCTATGAGAAAAAGAATTTTAACTAGTCTTGCTAGTCGGGATTTGCAATCCCTCTTTCTAATCATCTAAAAATATGGATTACAAATCCACAATTCAATCGATCGAGCTTGTAAATCTCGACCAGCAAGCGTTTCGATGATGGCTATGAGAAAAAGAATTTTAATTAGCATTGGTGTAACGATACTCATATTTCTACTATCGTTTAGTTTTAATAGTGCATCTGATGGTAATAACTCGATGGGTTTCCCTTTCTCTTTTTATGAATATTCGGGAGGTAAAAGATATCCTGAACCAGAAACCAGACACAATTTTATTGTTTTAGCTTTTATAACTGATGTGTTAATAGTAGCTTCAACTACATTTGCCATAACCTATTTAATTCAACGAAGAAACAAAGTTAAAGGAGGTTTTTAATTTTAAAACCTGTTGTAAAAAGCGCAACACATTTATTTTACTAAAAATTCCCGTTCATTACTCACTAGTCGGAATTTGCAATCCAGTATCGTTAATCATCGAAGCATATGGATTACAAATCTATAAATCAATCGATCGAGATTATAAATCTCGACCAGCAATCAAGCTTAAAGGCGAAAAGTCTAGCAGGTTTTATTTTATAGCATATTTCCCTTTCACTTCCTTAACATCTGCCATATTTTTGTGCTTCTCAAAGGCCAAATAGCCTGGTTGAAGTGTTTTCCAAAAGCTAAGCTGTGCAGAAAATTGAGCTGAATACTTTTGCATATTGGCATTTGTCATTTTAAACGGATAAATATTAACTGGAATTTTATCCTGCCCGTTATTTCTTGCCTCCACACCTAAAACATAAACTTCTTTAATTTTTTCATCCGTAAGCGGAATACAACCCACGGTTACGCAATTGCCATGGATGTAAATGTCGCCGCCAGTTTTTCTATTTTTGCCTGTCCTGGCTAAGTCAACTGCATTTGGATAATTAACCCCGAGCGATAAATGGAAATTACTCATCGGATTAAAGACATTGATGTAATAAAAGCCTTCGGGTGTTTGCCCGTCGCCTTCTTTAACTTTCGGACCAAGAGTACCAGAATGCGCACAGAAATCGTAACTTCTGAATAAAGAATAGCTTTTGGCTGATTTAGATTTTAACCAAACTTCTAATTTTCCCTCGGCTTTATAGGCGTTAATGAGCATGGAAAAATCATTACCAAAATCAGCAGCTTTCACGAATTTTTCTAAAGTTCCCCATTTCTCGTTGTAAGCTTTTTCTACTCGTTCGAATTTAATTTGGGTCGCTTTGAAATTGTTTTGGGCACTGGCCATTATACCGATAGATAAAAGAAACGTTAAAAAGATTAATTTCATGAAATTTTGTTTGGCTAAAGCTAAATATTTATTCGTAAAGCATGCCACGGAAACACAGATTTACACGGAATGAAAACCATTTTTCCCTGCTTTCAGTGTTTCCGTGGCAAAATTTGCAAACATTAAAATCTCCATGGTAAAAGCTTCAATACCTTTCTTTGCGGTTAAATACAAAATTAGCATCTTTATAAAATATGAACAGTTTTTTTGCCGGTACTTCTATTTTGTATTTCATAGGTTGCCTCGCTTTGGGAATTTTATATGCCTGGCTGCTATATCGGAGCAATAAAAATCTTGATAAGAAACTGAAATATGGGTTAACTGCCATCAGAATTATTGCTGTTGCCGCTATTGCCTGGCTACTATTTGCGCCTTTAATCAAAACACTTAATTACCATTTAGATAAGCCTGTCATCATTATCGGCCAAGATAATTCACTGTCGGTCGGCCAGGCTAAAGCAGCTGGTTTCGAGCAAAAATTATACGAACAAAACCTAAAGGCCCTCTACGATAGACTTTCAGACAAGTATGAGGTAAAAGCCTACAACTTTGGCGATTCTGTTGGCGACGGTTTCAATTTTAAGAACCAGGGGAAGCTAACCGATGCAAGTGCTTTTTTTCAAAAAATAAGAGATGAATATACCAACAGAAACGTTGGAGCAATCGTTTTGGCAACGGACGGGATCTTTAACCACGGCGGGAATCCTTTGTACAGTATCAATCAGATCAATTCACCAGTATATACCATTGCTTTGGGTGATAGCATTCCAAAGCGGGATATTTTAATTTCGAATGTAAACTATAACAATATCGTTCATTTAGACGATGATTTTACGATAGAAGTTCAGGTGCGGGCGTTCCAAAGCGACCGAGAAAATACGGCTTTAACGGTGAGTCAGAACGGTGCTAAAGTTGAGCAACAAAATATTGCAATTACTGGAAATTCATTTGTTAAAACGGTTTCTGTTAAATTACATGCTGGTAAAATTGGTGTGCAAAAGTATACCGTTCAGGTTGGTGCACTGTCTAATGAAATTACGACAAAAAATAATTCACAAACGTTCTATGTAGAAGTAATTGATGGCAGACAAAAGGTATTATTAGCTGCAGCAGCTCCGCATCCGGATCTCGGGGTTTTAAAAGAAGCGATTTCTCTCAACAAACATTACGAGGCTAAACTCGCATTGGCGGATGATTTAAATGCGATAGATCCCTCTAAATTTGATTTGATTGTGTTGTATCAGTTGCCGGATGCGCAGAATATTTCTGCGTCATTTTTGCAAAAGGTGACGGCTTTAAAGAAGCCAATATGGTATATTTTAGGTGCACAAAGCAATGTGAATGCTTTCAACCAAATTCAGAATCAAGTTAATTTAAGTGCTGCTAACGGCTCTGTTCAAGAGGTTTATCCAGATTTTGCAAATGGATTTACCAGCTTCAATTTATCAGAGGAAGACAAAAAGCAGTTTTCGGGTCTCGATCCATTATTGATGCCTTTCGGTAGATTGACAGTAAATGCAAGTGCCAGCCCAGTTTTTAATCAGCGGATAGGCAAAGTGAGTACGCAACAACCCTTACTGTTTTTCACTAATGAAAATGGTTTAAAAGCTGGTTATTTAATGGGTGAGGGCCTGTGGCGATGGAAGTTATCAGCCGCTGAAAATGAGATTGAACAATCGAGTATAAATAACTTAATTTCTCAAACCGTTCAATATCTTTCGGTAAAGGATGATAAGAGAAGATTTAAAGTTTTTTCATCTAAATCTGCTTACGATGAAAATGAATCGGTTCAATTAAATGGAACACTTTACAATGAAAGTTATCAGCCCGTAAATGAGCCTGAAGTGAACTTGCAAATAAAAAATGATGCCGGAAAGCTTTTTAACTACGTTTTCTCTAAAACTGACAAAGGCTATCTACTTGATGCAGGAGCAATGGCTGCGGGAAATTATTCTTATGTAGCCAATACTTCACTAGGTGGTCAAAAATTTACCGCTGCAGGAAGTTTCTATGTGAATGCGCTCATAGCAGAATATCAGCAAACAACAGCTAATCACCAATTGCTGAATACCATTTCTAAACAAAGCAATGGCAGGCTTTTTATGCCAGCAGATTTATTAAAAATAGCCGATGAAATCCTGAAGAACGAGAATATTAAAACCATCAGCTACGAAGACCGTAAGTATGACGAACTCATTAATCTTAAATGGTTGTTTGGGTTGATCCTGATTTTACTAAGCGTTGAGTGGTTTTTAAGGAAAAGAAATGGGGAACTATAAGTTTTAAATTGAGCGTTTAGAGTTTTAGTTGCCTATTAACCGCAAAGTACACAAAGTAAAGGGCGCAGAGGGCACAAAGTTGGGCATCTAATTCATTCTTGTGCTGCTCTTGGTTTTGCGTAAAATTTAGGAGGCCTTGTTTTAACTCAAAACTGACAACTACAAACTAAACTAGTGCCACTCCTCCTTGTAAACAAATTTGGGCATGTGCCATTTATATTTTATCGAAAGTAGCCTGAGCGTTAAACCTATCACAGCAGCAAGCACGGTGGCTAGAATTTCACTTCCATGGAAATGTTCCACGCCGATATAAACTGCTCCCGTAACGATTGCCGCACTAGCATAAATTTCTTTCCTGAAAAGAAACGGAACTTCATTACAAAGCACATCTCTTAGCACACCGCCGGCACAGCCAGTGATCATGCCACTGAATAAAACGATTAGATAAGGCAAATGCATTTGCTGTGCAACCTGGCAACCAATAATTGTAAATACAACTAAACCCATTGCATCCAGGTACAGAAATAGCTTTTTAAGTTTCGTCATTACAGATGCGATGAATGCAGCGAGCAAAGCAGCGGCAGCGGTAATAACCAGGTATTCAGGATGTTCAACCCAACTCATCGGATAGTGACCGAACAATACATTTCTAACCGTTCCACCGCCTAACGCAGTAACCCAGGCAATAATACAAACACCAACCCAATCCATATCTCTTCTGCCAGCAGATAGCGCAGCGGTCATGGCTTCGGCAGTAATAGCGATGATGTATAAAATGTGGAGCATATCGGGAGAAATTTTAATTGCAATACCCCGTAGAAATTTTCTCGGAGATTATTGAAGAAAGGCGTCTGAATTAGTATTGAAGGCAATTATCTTAATCTGGTTCTTTTCCATTACCAACCTAAAAGATTCTTTGGCTTCGAATTTATCATATTTATTATCATATAACAAAGCATAATTTGACGAGGGATTGCTGCTCTCAATTCTTTTAGTTTCCCACTTAGCGAGTATTTTAGTATTAAGCTTGCCAAGTTTTTCTTTCTTCTTAATTAAGAGATTATGAAGTTTTTCTTTTGACGTAACTTTCCAAAATTCTGAGCTAAAGAGTGTATCCACAGCGTCATATTTGCCTTCGGCAACCCGATCGTAAAACTGATCTACAACCTTAACAGCCTCCTGTTTATCTTCCTCCCGATTCAAATAGGTTCGGCTAAAGTTACAACTGGCAGATAAAAAAATAAGGACAAGAGCGGAGGCAAGTAATTTAGAAGTGCGCATTGGTTGTTGTATAGGTTAATCCTTCTTTTCCTCATGAATAATAACAAAAACATCTTCGTTATCTTTTTTCATGAAATACTTTTCGCGAGCGAATTTTTCAGCGGTATTTAGATTGGTACTCAGTTCGTTTAGATCTTTTTTAACCTGAGCGGTTTCTTTTTCGAAATACTCCTTTTCTTCTTGTAATTTATTCGCCTGGCTCCGGTATTCGTATTGCGACATCATGTCATTTTTATCAAAAAACAGCATCCAAACCGCAAAAGCAGCCGTTGCAAGGAAATATTTATTACGGAAAAGGTCTATTAAACGTTTCATAATTCTCTCGAAAAAATCGTGATTGCGAGGTACGAAGCAATCTTAAAGCGATAGGTTTTTTAGCTTCGCTTTGGTAGTAAGATTGCTTCGTGCCTCGCAATAACGTAAATGTATAAAAAAACATCCGAAGATTTTAAATCTCCGGATGTTCTATAAATAAGTTTTTCAACTTGTTAACACCCCAAACCCCTAAAGGGGCTTTACGGCATTTCCTTAAGTCCCCTTTAGGGGATTTAGGGGTTTATTTCTTAGCGTATTTAAATTTAGAACCGATGAAACGAGCGTTTTCGCCTAACTCTTCTTCAATACGTAATAATTGATTGTATTTTGCAATCCTGTCTGAACGAGATGCAGAACCTGTTTTAATCTGTCCGCAGTTCAATGCAACAGCTAAATCAGCAATGGTAACATCTTCAGTTTCTCCAGAACGGTGACTCATTACTGAAGTATAACCGTTGTTTTGAGCCAAAGTTACTGCATTGATGGTTTCAGTTAGAGAACCAATTTGGTTAACTTTTACCAAGATTGAGTTTGCAGTGTCTTCATCGATACCACGTTGTAAACGCGTAACGTTTGTAACAAATAAATCATCACCAACCAATTGTACATGGTCGCCAATTTTATCTGTTAAGCTTTTCCAACCTGTCCAGTCATTTTCATCCATACCATCTTCAATAGAGATAATTGGATATTTTGCTGAAAGATCGGCTAAATATTGTGCTTGCTCTTCGCTTGAACGAATTACGCCGGTAGCGCCTTCAAATTTAGTGTAATCGTATTTACCATCTTTGTAAAACTCAGATGATGCACAATCTAATGCCAAACAAATTTGAGAACCTGGTTTGTAACCAGCCGTTTCAATCGCTTTTAAAACTGTTTCGATTGCATCTTCAGTACCATCAAAAGTAGGAGCGAAGCCACCTTCATCACCTACAGCAGTTGATAGACCTCTATCGTGAAGAATTTTCTTCAAGCTATGGAAAACTTCAGTTCCCCAACGTAAAGCTTCCGAGAAAGATGGTGCACCAACTGGCATAATCATAAACTCCTGGAATGCGATCGGGGCATCAGAGTGAGAACCACCATTAATGATATTCATCATCGGAATCGGTAAAGTATTTGCGTTAACGCCACCAATGTAGCGGTATAAAGGCTGACCAATTTCATCGGCAGCAGCTTTAGCAACAGCTAAAGAAACGCCTAAAATTGCATTAGCACCTAAATTACCTTTGTTTTCAGTACCATCAAGCTCCAACATTAATTTATCGATAGCGTTTTGCTCGAAAACATCAATACCTCGTAAAGCAGTGGCGATTTTAGTATTTACATTTTCAACAGCTTTTAAAACACCTTTTCCTAAATAGGTCGATTTATCTCCATCACGTAATTCAACAGCTTCATATTGCCCGGTAGATGCACCGCTTGGTACAGCTGCACGGCCAAAAGCGCCTGCTTCTGTAACTACTTCAACTTCTACTGTTGGATTGCCTCTCGAATCCAGGATTTGTCTGGCATGGACATTAACTATTATGCTCATTTCTATTTGATTTTTTGTTGATTTTTTAACCTGCTTAGTGTACAAAGTACAATTACTAAGCTTAAATCAAAGTTAGTATATTTTTTAAATAAATAAAGTGTTTCAGGCGTTAATGTTACGATCGTTGATCTGGCTAATTTGTCGCCATTTTTGATGAAAATTATTTAAATAAAAAACCCCAAAGCTTTTGGCTTTAGGGTTAGATTATGATTGTCGTTTTAACTAAAATTTATATGAAAGTGTGGTTAAGAACTGACGTGGTGCAATTGGGTTAACACTATAATTCTCATGAACGAAATAATTCAACTCGTTTGTGATGTTTGATATTTTAGCCAAAAGTGAGAATTTTTTCCAGCTGTATCCTGCTGAGAAATCTAAAGTAGTAAATGCGCTCAATGGAATAATACCCGATGATGAATTATTTTTTGTTGTGTTTCTTCCTCCATTTCTATCACCTGTATAAAATGCGGACGCACCGAGCTTTAAGCCTTTAAGATCTCCATTTTGAAAGGTATAAAACAATGTGGCGTTAGCTGTATTTTTTGTGGTACCTACTACACGTTCTCCCTCAACAATACCAGTTGCAATGGTAGAGGTATAACGCATATAGTTGTAGCTATAACCTGCTAGAAAATTCAGTCCTGACACTATTGTTCCTGATAAATCCAGTTCTACACCATCGCTAGCTGTCGCTCCTGAAAACTCTCGTTTTGTTGGATCTGCAAGTGCAGTTTGAGCGAACTTATCATTCTTAATTCTGTATACTGTTAAATTTGCTGAGAGTTTTCCTCCGAGGAAATCGTTTTTAACGCCAGCTTCATACTGATCAATTATAGATGGACCCATCGGGCCATTTGTCTCTATATCAATTCCGGTATTAGATGTAAAGTTATTGGAGTAGCTAACATACACAGATGTGCTTTTTAACGGTTCGTAAATAATCCCGAATTTAGGAGAGAATGCTTTATCAATTTTATCTACTGCTGTACCTTTATTTACCCCTCCGCTGGCAATAGTCGTGATATCAGTAGTAGGCGTTTTTTGAAATGACCAACGGATACCTGCCAAAACTTTAAATTGCTCTGTAAGGCTTACCAAATCCTGAACAAAACCACCCATTCTAAATACAGATGCCTCTGTATTCGTTAATAAAGTAGTTGCAGGCATATTGTAGTTGCTTGGTTTGTCAAACGATAAAGGATCTAGTAAATTTACAGTGTCGTAATAGGTAGGGTTATTACCTGCAGGTAGTATTGCTGTTGGCGAAAAGCCTCCTGATTTAGTACTAGCCTGATCTGCATCGGCCCCAACAAGTAAGATATGTTTAATACTCCCTGTTTCAAAAGCGCCTGTCAAATTGATCTGTTGATTAAAGGTGAATTCTTCAATATCCGATCGAGTTAAGGCACGGTTCCAAATCCCTGTAGCGCTCGCTGCAGGACGTTCAGCGGAAAAGTAATCGCGATTGTAAGATTGTAATGAAGCACTGACATTCAATTTCCAGTCTGCATTAAATTTATGATTGATAGCCGCTTGTGCTGTTGCTGTGTTGGTTTTGTTATAAGCCCATGCGGTATTTATAAAAACATTTCTGCCTAAGGGCGATAATTTGTTGCCGATAGTCCCTATACCAAAATCGGGAGTAAAATTACTTTTTAGATAATCTCCTTGTACTATTACTTCAGTTTTATCATTTATTTTGTATAACAACGAAGGGTTAACATAAAATCTTTTCGACGATACATTATCCCTATAACTTCCAGCAGATTCGTAGGTACCGATAACTCTGAAGGCAATTTTATCAGAAATAGGTCCATACAGATCTACAATTGGCTTGTACAAATCATAACTACCTACACGCATAGAAACCTCACCTCCATATTCGAATTTAGGTTTTTTAGTCACCATGTTTACCACAGCACCACCACTCACGCCACCATACAATAAGGCAGCACTACCTTTTAAAACTTCAACTGATTCTAGTGTGCTGGCTTCAGGACTTCCACCAATGGTAGTTCTGGCACCGTTTTTAAAAACATTGTTCGAACCTAAACTATAACCTCTGGCATAAAAATTTTCTCCAACAGAGCCACGGTTGGCACCCAACGCCACTCCGTTAATATTCTTCATTACATCGCCCAAACTATTTACTTGTTGATCGGCAATAACTTGTGTGCCGATAATTTGAACTGCCTGCGGCAGATCTCTTGGCGCAATTGCAATTTTACCTAGGTTTACTGGTTTTGTATTAGGTGTTCTATATCCGTTAATGGCCACTTCTTTCAATTGCGAAGACGATTCTGCAATAGAAAAAGATACTGTTGCTGTTTCGCCAGCTGTAACTGAAACTTGCTTTTCTTGAGCTGATACGCCAACAGCAGATACTTTTAAAGTATAATTTCCAGGAGCTACATTTTTGATAGTGAAGTTTCCGCTTTCATCGCTTTGCGTTGTTTTCGATGTGTTTTTTAGGCCAACACTTACGAAAGCCGCTGGATTTCCATCACTCGTTTTTACGGATCCAGATACCGATCCGTTTTTTGATTGGGCTAATACTGTTCCCCTTGTCAAGAAAACCAGCATTATCAAAGTAAAAAATAGGGTAAATTTTTTATACATCTTATTTAGATTAATTCTTAGTTGGCGCAAAAGAAAGAAATTAAAATGAGATTAGAAAATTATTTTTAATTATTCTAAATAAGAATTGGAGGAGATGCTAAAGGCGAAATATTTGAGTATCTTTTGAGAAATAAAAAGGGTTTGTCCAGTTAAGAACAAACCCTTTGCAAGGATTTTTATGAATTTATTTTCTGTAAAGCGGACATCTTTTAAGCAAATATTCTAAGGGTGCGCCATAAGATCCGTCGGTGTTGCTAAAAAGCGCTTGATGGTTTGCATTATAAATACTAGCGTTATTATCCATATAAATTTGAAGGCTTACACGTACATCAAATCGCTGTGCGGCGTTGCTACTTGATGAGCCATAAGTCGAAACTTTCTTAATTTTATCATCATCATCTCTTTTCACACTCGTATTGTCACTAGTCGATGTATAACTTGTTTGATAAGCTTTGTTCTGGGCTACTGTACCATCAATAATATATTCTACCCCTAAAACATCAGCCAAATTTTTCATGGTAAATCCAATCATTTTATCTTTGGTAATGCCAGCCTGCACAAGTTTCGCGTTTGTAGTCCGTGGATCAAGAATGGTGTAACCAGCAGCATGTTGGCTTAATAACGCATAAGTATCTTGTTGCGCTTTCATACCAATGGCATCAGCTCCGGGCTGGTTATCCATCAGAAATGTGAAGGGTAAAATGGCTATTTTGTTATGGTGATCTGCAGGGCTCGCAACCATGGTAATTTGGTCGTTCTGTCTGATTTGAGAGGATTGCACTTGCTGTGAAATAACTTCGGTGCGGCCACTGGAATGAAGAATTTGAGCGATATCTGATTTTTTTATGATGTATTCTGCGGTTTCTCCAGTGTAAACAAACGATACATCACTATCAGTTACACGAATAAGTCTTCCTTTAAGCTCATCACCGTTAATTTTTTTAATAATATCTTCCTTCTGTGATCCGGTTTGAGCGAGACTACAAAAAGCCATCATGGCACAAAGTAGCGTTAAATAAATTTTCTTCATAAGTCTGATTTTTTAATAAAATTAGTAAAAATAAAGGTAGGGCGCCTTAGAACGATGTGTTTTTTATTGATATTTAGATTTTTGGGGTTAATTATTTTGTTGATTTGGATAGCTTTTAATTTTTAGCTAATATTGATAGCGCCCTACATCATTTTATACATCAGATAGTTTGACACTGAGTTTAATAATAGAGGTTTAGTACAAAAATTGATATACAATTTAAATATTTTGAGAATTTATTTGAATGATTTGCTTAGCATATGAATAAACTGAAATTATACGGCATCCCCGATTCTCCTGAAATTTATCCGATACGAGATTTTTTAAAGCGAAGTGTGGTAGATTTCGATTGGTTTGATATTACCCATGATGATTTGGGGTGGGGGCAAGGCATTACCTCTTATAATAACCCACATAAATTGCCAGTAATTGAATTCCCTGATGGGAAGGTAATTGTCGATCCTACGCTGGAGCAAATTGCCTGTAATTTGGGCTGGATTACCCAACCGAAATATGCAGAGTATGATCTGTCAATTTATGGCGCTGGTCCTGCAGGCTTAAGTGCTGCAGTTTATGCGGCATCCGAAGGTTTAAAAACTATTTTAATCGAGCGTGAAGCTATTGGAGGTCAGGCGGGTACCAGTTCTTTGATTGAGAATTATCTCGGTTTTCCAGAAGGTATTTCGGGGGCAAACCTTGCCGAAAGGGCAAGGCAACAGGCATTGAAATTTGGCGTTGAAATTTTGCTGTTAAAGGAGGGTATTAAAGGGACTTTTTACGATAATAAAATTCATGTCGATTTTGCTTCTGGAGAAAAATTAGTGGCTAAAACCAATATTTGTGCAACGGGAGTAGAGTATGCAAGGTTAAACCTTCCCGATGAAAATCGTTTTTTCCATAAGGGGGTTTACTACGGGGCCGGTGCAAGTGAAGCCTTCTTTTGTCAGGATAAAGACCTTTATATTATCGGTGGTGGAAATTCTGCCGGACAAGCTGCCACCTATTTCTCTGGTTTCGCTAGGCGTGTTTTTATGGTGATAAGAAAAGGAAATCTTGCCGAAACCTTGTCAGATTATTTGATTCAGCGTATTGCCAGCATCAGTAATATTCATGTGTTGTACCATTCGCAAGTTACAGCGCTTGAAGGAGATGATTATCTGCAGCGCATTAAAATTGTAAACAGTGAACAAGGAACCGAAAACTGGCATGATACCTCCAAGCTTTTCATTTGTATAGGTGGCAAACCCAATACAGAATGGGCTGCTGAAACTGCGATTTGTAGAGATAAAAATGGTTATTTATACACTGGTAATGATGTTGTCAGCTTAGATCAATATAAAAATTGCTGGAATCAGGATCGATTACCTTATCATTTAGAAACCAGCGTACCAGGATCTTTTGCAGCGGGCGATGTCAGGGTAAATTCGGTCAAGAGAGTAGCATCGGCAGTAGGCGAAGGCGCTATGGCTGTTACTCAAGTTCATCAATACTTATCAAAACTTTAACTATGGAAAACAATGGAATTTGCCAACACATCAAGGCTATAAAAACGCTTAAAGTGGCTAAAGAATACGCTTGCGAAGAGTGCATCAAGATAGGAAGTGACTGGGTACATTTACGTACCTGCCAAACCTGTGGGGTTACTTTGTGCTGCGATTCTTCACCCATGCAACACATGTCGCACCACTGCAAAAAAGTAAGCCATCCTGTCGTAATTTCTTCAGAACCTGGAGAAAGGTGGCTATATTGTTATGTCGACGATGAAATGGATGGCTATTAAGCTCAGTACTTCATTGGTTTAATCTGTTTCGTCGCCTATTAAACCAATGAAATGTTTCTTTACATTTTATCGTTTCTCTAAAAACTAAATATCTCATCGCTCTACTTTCCTCTAGTGGAGCGTAAATATTAGCGTATTTCAGTATCTCTACTTTTTTTTGTGTGTTTTGCATTTCAAACTGCAATAAATAACATCATCCCAATTTAGCTTCCATTTTTTTCGCCAGGAAAATGGGCGTTCGCAAGTAGGGCAAATCTTTTCCGGGAAGTTCTCTTTTTTCAACTTAAGGTGTTTATTTCAGAACGTTGAACATCATTTTTTGTTTTTTCTTTATTAAAACTGCCGAGGAGAAACCCTTACCTGGCTCTGCGAAGGTTAAGTCATTCATCTTATTCTCAAGGGTTCTCAATCGTCAATTATTTTAATCATTTATCCAGTTTAGAAGGGCTTACGGAAACTACGGGTTACTTCCTCGGGAAATACTTGTTTTAGTAACGCTTACCGAAATGATAAAACTTTTGCAATTAAAAAAGGCTTTTTCATTAGTAACCCCTTAACAAAGAAACGATGAAAAACTACATTTTTTTATTAGGCACGCTAGCCATTTTAGCAGTGTCTTGTAACTCCGATTCAAAATCAAATAATGCAGATTCAGCAAGTGCTGATACTTCTATGAGTTCGATGGATGCAACTTCGCCAATGCAGGATACTACCACAACTGATAGTACCATGCAGGATACGACCAGCACAACTACCCCAATGCCGTAGTTTGCACTGCAAATTGATTTAAAAATTCAAGAAAAGGGACAGAGATGGTATTCTCTGGTTTATCCCCTTTGAAAACCTGATTTAAAAAGTTCCACGTCAGTTTCGTGGAGCTTTTTTGTTAACAAGAAAAAATAATGAAGAATATTTTTACTGAGCGACTAAGAATTTTCACCTGGCATATTCACGGTAGCTATTTGCTCTATCTTTCTCAAGGTGATTATGATATATACATTCCGATTAATGGCGAAAGATCGACAGGTTATGTAGGCAGGGGAACTACTTATCCTTTTGGTGATAATGTGATTGAGGTTGATGCGGCAGAGGTTAAAAACCATGATTTCGATATCATTCTTTTTCAAACGGATGAAAATTATCTTAAAGATCAGTATGAAATATTATCCGAATCTCAGCGAACGTTACCCAAAATATACATTGAGCATGATCCTCCATGGGATCATCCTACAAATGCAAAACATCCTGTGACGCAGGATGACGTTTTGATTGTACATGTTACTCATTTTAATGCTTTAATGTGGGATTGCCGCGGCTTAAAAACCCGGGTAATATCACATGGCGTATTACCACAACAACCCATTTACACAGGTAATATACCAAAAGGAATTGTAGTCATTAACAATTTACCAACCCGAGGACGAATGCTTGGCCTGGATATATTTGAACAGGTAAGGGAGCGAATTCCTATTGATTTGGTAGGTATGGGCGCCGAAGATTATGGAATTGGAGAAGTGCTGCATCCACAGCTGCCTGATTTTATAGCACAATACCGGTTTTTCTTTAACCCCATTAGGTATACCAGTTTAGGCCTGGCGGTATGCGAAGCGATGATGATTGGTTTGCCAATTGTGGGTTTAGCAACAACAGAAATGGCTGTGCAAATTAAAAATGGCTATTCTGGGTTTGTTTCAACCGATGTTTCGCAGATGATCGATTTTATGCAAATGCTGCTCGAACAGCCTGTAAAAGCAAAAGAGCTGGGTTTAAACGCCCATCAACATGCCAGAGAACATTTTGATATTAAACGTTTTGTAAACGATTGGCAATCAACTTTCCAGGATGTTGTACGGAATGTAAACACTTATCAAATTACCTAACATGAAACCATCCTGATTTCTCAAACCACAAAGTGGGATGAATAAATCTGATAGCGGCCTCCGATAGGCATGGCTTCATCACCATTAAAACTAATTATATACTGATGGAAAACAAAATTGCATTTATAAGCGAGCATGCCTCACCGCTGGCACTATTAGGCGGTACAGATAATGGTGGTCAAAATGTATACGTAGCAGAACTGGCGATACAATTGGCAAAAAACGGTTATGAAGTTGATATTTTTACCAGAAGAGATAATCCTGGTGATCAGGAAATACACGAATTTGCACCAGGTGTTAGGGTTATTTTGGTTGCCGCCGGACCCGCTAAGGCCATACCAAAGGAAGAACTTTTGCCTTATATGCTTGATTTTCGCCGCGAAATGGAAAGATTTATAAGTGTAAATAAACTTAACTATGAACTGATCCACGCCAATTTCTTTATGTCGGGCTTGGTGGCTATGGAATTAAAGGAACGTTTGGATGTGCCTTTCGTAATTACCTTTCATGCTTTAGGTCATATCAGGTCTCTTCATCAAGGAATAATGGATAAATTTCCGGCAGAACGGATCGACCTTGAACGGTTAATTGTTAAAAATGCAGATAAAATTATTGCCGAATGCCCGCAAGATCAAGCTGATTTAATCAACTATTACCAGGCCGCCCCCGAAAAGATTTTAACGATTCCCTGTGGTTTCAATCCTGAACATTTTTTTCCAGTTTCAAAATCCGAATGCCGTTCATTACTCAATTTAAAAGATGATGAACACATTGTCTTGCAATTGGGAAGGATGGTGAGGCGTAAAGGAATTGATCATGTAATAGAGGCTTTTGCAAAAATCGACCATCAAAAGCCTAGCCGCTTAATTATAGTAGGCGGAGAGCAAGCTGATATTGAAAATGATGAAGAAAGGAACAGGCTTTTGCAGTTGGCAATTGATTTGGGCATTTCAGATAAAGTGATTTTCGCCGGTAGAAAAAATCGGGATGAATTAAAATACTATTACAGCGCAGCTGATGTTTTTCTCACCGTTCCCTGGTATGAACCATTTGGAATTACCCCGCTGGAATCGATGGCTTGTGGCACACCGGTAATCGGATCGAGAGTTGGAGGCATTAAACATACCGTAGTTGATGGCGTTACGGGTTATCTGGTAAACCCGAAAGATCCAGAAGCTTTAGCCAATAAACTTAATGGACTTTTATTCAATAAAGACCTGATTGATGAGATGAGTAGAAACGCTATTCAGCATGTAAATCAGTATTTTACCTGGCAGCAGGTAGCCGATATGATGGCTGATTGTTACGAAAGTATCAGCACAAGGAAAGTAGATATCCAGGAAACTGAATTAGGCATGATAGGTGCTGCTTTTGAGGAGGCTGCGGCGACCTTTCAAAAAACAGCAAAAACACTTTCATCAGAAATATCTTTAGCAGGATCAACAATAGCCAAAGCTTTAAAAGCAGGCAACAAAGTTCTGGTTTGCGGTAATGGTGGCAGTGCAGCCGAGAGTCAGCATTTTGTTGCTGAGTTGGTTGGGCGTTTTGAAGTGCCGCACCGCAAAGGGTTACCAGCCATTTCGCTTAATTCTGATACTGCAATAATTACCGCTTGGGCAAACGATTTTGGCTATGACGATGTATTCGCAAGGCAGGTGCAGGCATTTGGATGCGAGGGAGATATTCTGCTTTGTATGAGTACAAGTGGTAATTCGGACAACATTATAAAAGCCATGCAAATGGCCAGAAAAAAAGGAATGTTTTGCATTAATATGCTGGGCAAAAATGGGGGGAAATCAATTCATTTCGGGCACCTAAATCTTGTTGTTCCTTCAGATAGTACCCAAAGAATTCAAGAATTGCACCTTCATTTGGTTCATTTGCTGTGTACCATTATCGAAAATCGTTTGTTCAATGCACTTTATACCAATAAAACGGTGGCAAAAGAGCGGGCATTACCTGTAAATAGTCAGGATATAAGTACTGCAGGAACTTATTTAGTTAACGGCAGCAGACTTGGAAGTTATGGAAGCTAGCGCCGCAATTTTTTTGGATAAAGACGGAACACTGATCCCTGATATTCCCTATAATGTTGTGCCCGATAGGATTACTTTGAACGAACATGTTGCTGAAAGTTTATATGAATTACAAAAGAAATTTAAACTCATCGTCGTTTCAAATCAAGCTGGCGTGGCTAAAGGCTTATTTGAAATGGAAGACTTACAAGGCGTCCAAAACAAAATGATCAGCCTGTTTCAGGAATATCAGGTTAAAATTGATGGTTTCTACTTTTGTCCACATTACCCAAGCGGTAAAATTGAACGTTATGCCAAAGTTTGTAATTGCCGAAAACCAAAACCCGGAATGCTGGTGGAAGCGGCAAGAACGCATAACATAGATTTATCACAAAGCTGGATGATTGGTGATATTTTGAATGATGTGCAGGCTGGGAAATCAGTGGGCTGCAAAGCGATTTTGATTGATAACGGAAACGAAACTGAATGGGATTTGCAAAGTAGTGAACATCGTGTTCCAGATTATATTGCTGCTGATTTTGGTGCGGCAACCGCTTTCATCAATCGTTTTGAAAGTGGTTTTCATCCACATAGTGATATAGAATTGAATAAAAATTTATTTTAAGCATCATGATTTCTGAAGAGATAAATCTTATAAAAAAGTTCAAATCAAAAAAAATTCTGGTGATTGGCGAGTTGATTATTGATGCCTATTTTAAGGGAAGCTGCAACCGGATTGCGCCAGAAGCCAGCGTTCCGGTTATCGATATTCAAGAAAAGAAATATTGCCTTGGCGGCGCAGCAAATGTTGCGGCCAATCTATCTGCCTTAGGCGCCGAAGTGTTTTTTATAAGTGTTTGCGGCAATGATGAACATGCTGAAATGGCGTTTAAGCTGTTAGCATCAGCAGGAATTAAATCAAACCTAATCATCAAAGCAGAAAAAAGATCAACCTTATTTAAAACCCGAATAAGCTCTGATAGTCAACTATTGGTTCGCTTTGACGAAGGCTCAACTGCGCTATTGGATAACGATACGGAACAACTGGTGATCCAGCAGTTCAAAAGTATCTACTCCGAAATAGATGGAGTTTTTATTGCCGATTATGGCAAAGGGATATTGGGCAGAAACCTGATTGACGAGATTGGCAAGCTTAATGCCACAGGTCGTAAAATTATCGCAATAGACAGCAAAAATACCGAGCAGTATTTTCATATCAAACCCAACCTCCTAAAGCCTAATTATCAGGAAGCAGCGACTTTGATGGATTATAAAAGTTCCATCAGACCAGCCCTTGAAGAAATGTACACCTGGGGAGAATCGCTCTACCGAAAAACTGCGGCTGAAACTATTTTTCTAACTTTAGATGAGCAAGGGGTTTGTGTGTTTGATCAAGGAAAATTTAGGTTTCACAAAGCTGTGCCAGCTGTCGCAAATCCTAGTGTAAGTGGTGCCGGCGATACATTTTTGGCTACAGCTATGATGGCTTTTGCCAGTGGTGCCAATTTATCAAGTATAACAGATTTAGCCATTACCGCTGCTCACCAGGTGGTGTCAAAACCTCAAACTGCTGTGCTAAATTTAGCCGAATGGATGCAAGGATTTTCTTCCAAAAGCAAATTAATGGGAAATCAGAAATACATTCGTGAAGCGATAGCACTTTTGAAAATGCAAGGTAAAAAGATTGTATTTACCAATGGCTGTTTCGATATTCTTCATAGCGGACATGTAAGTTATTTGAAAGGAGCAAAAGCCCGCGGCGATGTGTTGATCGTTGGACTGAATAATGATGAAAGCATTAAGAGATTGAAAGGAGAAAGCCGGCCAATAAATAAACTTCAAGATAGGGTAGAGGTGCTTTCTGAGCTAAGCTGCATCGACTTTATTATTCCATTCGGGAAGGCGGGGGACGATACGCCAAAATCACTGCTGAAGCTGGTAAAGCCGAACGTTTTTGTTAAAGGTGGCGATTATCAGGGTAAATATCTTCCTGAAGGAGAGATACTCAAAAAAATGGGTTGTGAGATAATTTTTTTGCCAATGGTGGCCGATCGCTCTACTACGAAAACGATTAGTAAAATAAGGGAAAGCAGTGCCTTTGTTTCCGCCATAACCGTTAACTGATGAATTTTAGCGATTGCAAAAACGTGTTGGTCATTCGGCCCGATAATATGGGCGATTTGCTCATGTCTAGTCCAGCTATTCGAGCCTTAAAAAATGTTTCCAACTGCAAGATTACTGTGCTTTGTTCGGCTAAAGCTGCGCCTGTAGCTGGAATGATAGCAGAAATTGATGCCACTATCGTATTTGATCTTCCCTGGTTAAAATTCGAAACTCCGCAGAACGAAAATTTAACTGCTTTAATAGATCGCTTGAAGAAAAAATCTTTCGATGCCTGTGTGGTTTTCAACGTCTATAGTCAAAATCCGGCTCCTTGCCTCATGCTTGCTTACCTGGCAGAGATTCCGCTACGGGCGGCTTATTCGAAAGAGAACCTCTATGGTTTACTTACCCATTGGTTGCCCGATGATGAACCTTTTTTTACCATCCGTCATCAGGTTGAGCGGGATTTGAACCTGGCTGGCTTTTTAGGTGGAGAGATCACAAATAAGCAGATCAGCATAAAAGAGCCATCAGTAGCAATACAGGCGCAGGTGATGAGTGATTTCGAATTATCTCCTGCTGGTTATTTTGTTTTGCATGCAGGTGTATCCGAAAAAAAGCGGCAGTATCCTAAATCACATTGGATAGAAATTGGAAATATGCTTTATGAAAAATATCGCCTGCCTATTGTGCTTACAGGATCAAAGGAGGAGACTGAGTTTAACGATTCACTTGCAGAAGAAATAGCTGGTAAGGTATTAAATTTAGCTGGAAAGTTAGATTTAGCAGGCTTAGCTGCAATCATTAAACAGGCCAAGTGTATGGTTAGCGTTAACACAGGCCCCATGCATTTGGCCGTTGCGTATCAAAAACCGTTGATCGCTTTGTATGCACAAAGCAATCCGCAACATAAACCCTATCACACTTTACACAGCGTTCTGGAATACTCTGTTCCTGTAACTTTACAAAGCTCCAATCAAATTATCCGTTTCGTTAACAATAAATTGTATCAGCAGTTTATCCCTTATCCGAGTCCGCAAGAGGTAATTGATGCGCTTGATTCGGTACTGCGAGAAGCAAGTGATCAATAACGGCTTGTTTTACGGTTTCAAAATTTGGCGACTTCGTCCAATCTATGGTATGATGGATGGATCGGTCGGTGGGCGCCCATCGCTCTGGCTCTCCATCCATGCTAATAATTACACTTTTTACTTTGAGGCCTGCCGCGATATGTGATATGCCGGTGCAATTGGCAACCAAACCTGATGATTTTTTAAGCAAAACCCCTAATGTGCCTAAATCTGTTTTTCCTGTTAAGTTAAGTGGCTTTTGTCGCATTTCGCAGCTAACGTTGAAGGCCAGTTCTGCCTCATCTTTCGTGCCCGTTAAAACAATTTGAAAGCCATGGGCAAAACACAAATCTGCAATTTGAGCAAAATAAGAAGCAGGCCATTGACGCCACGCCGCTCTCGAGCCAGGATGGATGCAAATATATTTCTCCGTAAGGGGAAATTGCTGTGCTTCAAACCTTTTATAATCATCATCAAAAAGTGGATATTCCATTTCGGTATCAGCTACTTTAAGTCCCAAAGCGGATATTAATTTAAGGTGGCGAGTGCATTCATGATCAAAATTTGGATAACGCATCATTAAAGGATTACTAATCAGCTCATCTTCATCGATAGAAAAGCCAGCCAGATTTTTTGGCTCTAGTTTAGCCAGCATATCATTAACGATGGTGCCATTTCCCTGCATTTGAAGAATCAAATCATAATATTTATGGTGGATTTCTTCTGAAAACCTTTTAAATTCACTCTCGTCGAAATCCTGTTCAGGCAAACCTGGATAACCAGGAAATGGGATAAACTCATCAAAATAAGTAGAAAAACGTTCAATCAAGCTTTTGCTTCCGGGCAAACCAATGTAACTGATATGCGCTGCCGGAAAATTTAGCCTTAAATTTCTTAAAGCTGGAATACTGCATAAAATATCGCCCAGCTGTAGTGCCCTAAAAACTGCAATTTGCCTTATTTCGTTTCTGTTCGATAACATTAAAAAAGTAATTTTCTAAATTTCAACATGCCATATCCTCTCCAATAGACAGAGAGAAATGGAATCAGCAAAGAAGTAACCAGCATTTCTGATAGGTGCCCTGCTGACTTTTGAGTGTGCTTAATACGCCTGAGGAAAAAGCCACCCAGCGGTAAGAGCATTAGAATAATAGCAAGTTTAGCCAAGTTTTTATGTCCAGTGCTCAGTGCTACTATCGAAAGCAAAAAGAGTAAAATGATCAGGTAGTAATTCAATATTGATTGATGAATTTTCTGCCTGTATAATTCAGGATACTTTTTGAAAAGCAGCACATCATACAAGCCTTTCTTTTGTTCTTTTAAACTTACGCCCCATTTTGCCGATCGTACTGGGTGGACAACAACAGCAGCGTTGTTTCGCCAAATAGGGATTTTATTTTGAATCAGCTTAAATTCTAAATCAGAGTCTTCCCGCCACGCTAAACCAAAACGTTCATCAAAACCACCAACCTCTATTAATGCCTGTTTGGTACATGCGCAATTTGCCGTTATAAAGGCAGCTGTTTCTAAACCTGCCGTATTCATTTCAAAATCACTGGGCTTTTCGGGCAGCGGAACGACAGTTCTGCCAGTGTAGGCCACCATTTTTTCGAAGTGATAATCTTCCAGAATTTTGCTTAACCAATTTTCATCAGGCAAGCAATCATCATCTGTAAAAGCAGTTAGCTCGTACTTTGCTTGCAGCCATCCTAAATTCCGGGCAGCAGCCGGGCCTTTTTTGGTGCTGGTATGTAGTAAAGACAGGTTTAGCCTGAAATTTTTTAACTGGAGCAATTCATCGTCTGTTGCGGAGTAAGGCCCATCATGTACCACTAAAATCTCGAAGTCTTCCGCGTTTAAGGTTTGTCTTTCTAACGCCGATAAACATTTAAGCAGTAATTTCGGCCTGTTGTAAGTTGGAATAACGACTGATATTTTTTTCTGCATCATTTTTTAAGATTAAAAAAGAACCCATAATTAAAGCATCGAATGGTGAACCCCAGAAACACTCCACTGCATCTCTGGGAGTGCATACAATGGGTTTTCCTAAAGTATTAAAAGAAGTATTGACCAAAACCGGGACACCAGTTTTCTCTTTGAAAGCTTTTAATAAAGCGTAGTAAGCCGGATGTTGATCCTGGTTGATGGTTTGAATTCTCGCCGTTCCGTCGGTATGCCTTACCGCTGGGATTTTATCTGCCGCTTCGGGCAATACATCGTGTACGAAAAGCATAAAGGGCGATTTTTGCGCATCTTTAAACCAAAGATGGGCCTCTTCTTCGAGCACTACGGGTGCCACTGGTCTAAAATCTTCACGATCTTTTACTTCATTTAACCGTGCCTGCATTTGTGGTGAAATGGGCGACGCAAGAATTGATCTGCTTCCTAACGCTCTCGGGCCAAACTCCATTCTCCCCTGGAACCAGCCAATAATCATATCTTTTGCAAGTAATTCGGCAGTCTCTTGTGCGGGATTTTCCATTTTTTGATAAGGTATTTTTGCAAGTTTCAAAAAGGCCTCGCTTTCATCATCAGAAAATGAAGGACCCCAATACACATGATCCATTATAAAATCGCGTTGCTTTGGTTTACGTTCCTGCAAATCAACATAGATCGCTGCGCCAAGCGCCGTTCCCGAATCGCCAGCTGCCGGCTGTACCCAAACCTGGTCGAAATTGCTTAGATCGCGGATCCGAGCATTGAGTACGCAATTGAGCGCAACGCCACCTGCCATCACTAAATTCTTACTTTTTGTGGTGCTCTGAAGATAATTAACCAGTTCTAACGCCGATTCTTCCAGCACATATTGTAGCGAACGGGCCAGATCAAAATGAAATGCCGTAAATGGCTCATGCCTTAAGCGTGCAGGACCAAACCTCGCGGTGAGGTTTTCATTTTCGATAGTATATTGTCCATTCTTTCCAAGTTGGATGATCTCTCTGAAATCCTTGATAAATTCTGGTTTTCCATACGAGGCCAAAGCCATCACTTTATATTCATCAGAAGAATGAAGGAAGCCCAAATGTGTCGTTAAATTTTCATAAAGTAGACCTAGCGAATGAGGTAGCGGCACTTCACTTATCCGCAGCATTTCGGTTCCAGTGCCAATTCCATAGGTTGTAGAGGTCGTTTCTCCACGTCCATCCAAAGTTAAAATGGCAGCCTCATTAAAAGGAGATGGGTAATAAGCGCTTGCAGCGTGAGCCGTATGATGCTCTACGAAATGCCACTGCCAATCGTTCACAGTGCTGCCGTAAAAACGCTTTTGCAAATGGTGAGGCCATCCATCAACCAACTGTGCGGGCGCATTTAAAATCAATGATAAGAATAAATTATCCCAGGGATTTGTATGGCTAGCCTGCTGAAATTTTTGTGGCGCAAAAGGGATTTTGCAGTAAGCATCCTGCGCTTGCCCTTCCGGAATTAATAAATAAGGGTCGAAAGAATATGCAATATGATCGACATCTTTTAAATGAATGCCGGCAACTTTAAGACAATAATCGATCGCGTGAAAAGGTAGCTCGTAGGTGCTAAATGGGATAGGGCGTTTGCCATGTTTAAAATGAGTAAAACGCTCTTCTTCTGCGGCAGCTAAGAGCTGGCCATTTTTTAATATACAAGCTGATGAATCGTGGAAAACAGCGTTGATGCCAAGTACATACATTAAATTAAAGTTTTGAGTGATTGAAAATGATTGACTAGAGTTTCTGAAATTGTACTATCATCAGAAACTATTTGGGAAATAAAACACTGTAAAATTCTTCCTTCATAACTTGAATCTAAGTTATAGAAGCAACACGATCTCAATTTGGAAAGTTTAGTTTGAACTCCTCTCAAAATCAAACCATTTAAATAAGTTTTTTTCGCAACCAGTTGTTGTACAGCGTTTTGTATGATTATTCAATTATCTGTTGCGATAAAAACAAGTATTTTTTAGGAAGATTTCAGTATAAAACACAAGGAGGTGTGTTCCATTCTACGGAGGCTTTACACACTAAAACAATGCAATTAGTCATTAATCATTTTTTGTAAATCGAGCGCATTCATTGCCGCATAAGCATCCTGATCATTATCGAAATAGAAATAAACCTGTTTTTTTTCTGCCAGCCATTTTTTAGCCAGCTGTGCCCATTCGGTCAGCTGTTTTTGATCATATTTCCCTTGATATTTATCTCCAGGGCCATGCAGCCTGACGTAAACAAAATTGGCAGTGGTTAAAATTGGCGATTGATGCCCTGCCAGATGGTATATGCAGAAGGCGCAGTTATGTTGCTCAAGCAGGTCGTAAACAGCAGGGGTATACCATGAACTTTCTCTAAACTCAAAAGTATATTGAAAACCTTTGGGTAGCATTTTCAGAAAAGAATCTAAGCGCTCGATATTTAGTTTCCATTTTGGAGGAAGCTGAAAAAGTATCGGACCCAGCTTTTCGCCCAATGCAGCACAGGCATCGAGGAAATTATTGACATCGACGGTTGTCACTTTCAGCTTTTTTAAATGGGTAAAATAGCGATTGGCTTTTACTGCAAAAATAAAATCATCGGGCACGCTATCTCGCCAGGCTTCGAAATTGGCCTTTTTTGGCTGGCGGTAAAAGGAATTATTTAGTTCAACTGTTTTAAACTTCGAAGTATAATATTCCAGCTGATCCTTTTTTTTAAGATCAGCCGGATAAAAAATATTCTCCCAATGCGGATAATGCCAGCCTGAGGTGCCAATGAAAGCTCTTTCTGGTTGCATATTATTAGGTTAAATAATCTTCAGGCCTGTAGAACTGAAATAATAAGCTTTAGTGGTTGGCACTCAGCAATTACTCATTTCCATTGAAATTAAACAGGCTCTTCATTGATACAACCGTCAAAAATTATTCTGGTTTTGGCAAATTGCAATTGAATAGGTCATTGGGTGGTTTATCAGCATTTAATTAAAATCGCCGCTAACGTTTCTGATATTGTAATTTTTAAGGTATTTCCTGAGCAGCGCCCGGGCCATGTGGATATGCGTTTTTATGGTTCCTAAAGGCAAATTAAGTTCTTCGGCTATTTCACTGTACTTATATCCTTCAACGTAGGCAATAAACGGCAATCTGTAGCTGTCGGGCAATAAACTGAGTGCCTTTTCGATATCTTGAATCATGAGTTTTCCTGCAGATTCATTGGCAACAGCGCCAAGCAACATGGAGGAGTCTGCTAAATCATCGCTACTACTCATTATCGCTCTTTTTTTAGCCACCTTCCGATAGGAATTGATGAATGTATTGCGCATAATCATGAATAGCCATCCTTTGAAATTGGTACCTTCTTCAAATTTTTTACTAAAACGAAAAGCTTTAATCAGGGTCTCTTGCACAAGGTCGTCTGCATCATCTAAATTCTTTGTAAATTTTAATGCATTTGACCTAAGCCTGCCCATTTGATTACTGATGTGATCTGAAAATTCTATAGCGTCCATGTGGTTCGATTTTAGCTAATCAGCCACAAAGGGTATTCCACAGAAATCAGAAAAAAGCTTCGGTGTAAATACCCTTTTGGCTATAAATGATGCTTATCGCTTACAAAACGCCATATTTCAGCCATTGCTTCAACTCCTAAAATATAACAAATCGGTATTTCGCTTAGCGCTACAAGTATTTCTACTTCTTAAAGTTGTATCAAAAATCTACACTAGTATATGAGCATTGTGTAATATATCGGCAGTTTAAATTAATTTAAAAAGCCATTTACTACGGCAAAGCGGATTAAGGCGGCAGTATTTTTCGAGCCTGTTTTATCGATGAGCATTTGCCTGTGCCCTTCAACTGTTCTTTTGCTTAAAAATAGTTTATCGGCCATTTCCTGATTGGTAAATCCCTCAGCAATTAGATGCAAAACTTCAATCTCCCGCATGGATAAATCAATGCGTTGGTTAGCCAGTTCTGATTGCTGCACCAGGTTTTGGGTAAAACGATCGAGTAATTTTTGCGACAGCTCTGTACAAAGATATTTGGTGCCATTATTCACTGTTTTTAGGGCAAAAAGCATTTCATCTTCATTTACATTTTTTAAAAGATAACCGCAGCTTCCTTCTAAAAATGCCTGAGCCACATATTTTTCATTATCGAGCATAGATAACACAATGGCTTTAACAGAAGGGAAATCTGTTTTAAGCTTTTTGATCAATTCAATTCCATCCATTTCTGGCATGTTGATATCGGTGAGTACAATATCCGGTTGCATGCCAGAATGGAGTAAATCAAGCACTTCCAATCCATTTCTCGCTTCGGCAATCACTTCCACTCCAGGCTGCGCTTCCAATAATAATTTAATGCCGTTCCTTACGATCACGTGATCTTCGGCAAGTATAATCTTTAACATAATTCCATCTATTCGATAGGTTTACTCACCAATTCGAGCATTCCTTTTAGTCTTTCTATGTGGTCTTTTAACTCTGAAGCTCTTCTGGTTTGATCTTGTGCCAAACTTACAGGTTGTTCCAGTTTTAAACGATTGGTGAGAATGAAATTGCGGCGTTCCTCCATCATTCTTATCGCCACCCACAGCGTTTCCTCTGTTTTTTCGATATACTTTTGCTGTAAAACATGATCAGTAAATGAATGTCCGGTAAAGCAGCGGTACCTGATGTTGGCCTGCTCCTCAATTTTGGTTAATACGCCACCACAATCCGGGCAGGTTAATGCCGTAGCTTCACCAAGTTCGCTGGTTTGTTCGTAACCACTTACCATCCGTATGGTTATTTCTGATTCTTTTTTTAGCTTTTCAGAAACTGAAGAAGGCTCGCAGGCTTCTCTTGTATAAATATCTGATAAAA
Organism: Pedobacter sp. AC163; assembly: GCF_979258665.1. Taxonomy (NCBI): domain Bacteria; kingdom Pseudomonadati; phylum Bacteroidota; class Sphingobacteriia; order Sphingobacteriales; family Sphingobacteriaceae; genus Pedobacter; species Pedobacter sp. AC163. The sequence goes on from NZ_OZ409872.1 coordinate 4,246,570, forward strand.
TAAAACCCATATCTACTAAAGGTACTCTATAGTCAACATCAATGTTATTGATTACGCTGGTTGGCATATCGGCAAATTCGGCCTCATCTGGTTCCTGTACAATACATTTTCCTCCAGCTTCTTTAATGGCGATCATGCCCGATGTACCATCATCTAATAAACCTGTAAGGATAATCCCGGTTACGCAAGAATCGTAAGCGGCGGCTGCGGTGCGGAAAAGAACATCGATAGCGGGGCGCCAATAGTTTTCCTTTGCTCCCTTTGTTATCGAAATGGTGCCTTTGGTAATCACCATATGTGCATCGATAGGAGCGAGGTAAGCTTTTCCTTTTGCTATAGGCGTATTATTTTCAGGGATTTGTACTGATACATTCGAATGTCGGTTTAATATCGAAAGTACCGTAAGCGGATTAGCGTCCCTGCTTAAATGAATAACGATAAATATCGCTGCATCTATATCATGAGGAAGTGTAGAGAGTAATTTGGATACTGCAGAGATTCCTCCGGCAGATGCGCCAATTACAATAATATTTCTGATTTCCTGTTTATCCATTGAATTTTAATTTTAATCTTTTGCTGGAAAGGAAATTGCGAAGTGTGCTCCTTTCTCATTTTTGATTTCTATTTTTCCGTTTAGTAATGAAACCCTGTTTTTAATTCCTCGTAAACCCGATCCTTGTTTAAAGGAGTCTTCCAGGTTGTGGGCAAAGCCTTGTCCTTCATCTTTAACAACAATATTTACCTCATCTTTTTCCATGCACAAATTCACGGTTGCACTATTGGTGCCGGAGTGTTTAATGCTATTGTTTAACAGTTCTTGTATAATGCGGAAAGTGTAGAGTTGCGTTTCTTTGCTTAATGAGTTACTTCGTTTATCTATGGTGGTATTTACTTTAAACCCGATCTGGTTAAGGCGTTGTACCATATCATTTATCCCTGCGGTAAAACCGAAATCTTTTAAGATAGATGGTGTGAGTTCTACAGATATTGTTCTGAGCTCGTTGATAGCTTCATTGAGCATGAAGTTAATGTTATCAAATTCGCCACCTATTACCTTTTGCTTGTTTAGGCGGCCAAGGTTAAAACGGATTCCATAAAGGGTTTGGCAAACGCTATCATGCAGGGCCGCACTTATTCTCGATCGTTCTTTTTCCTGTGCCTCAATAGCTGCCTTGCGCAACATTCGGCGGTTAAATTTTTCGTTTTCTTCGGCTATTTCCAGGTTTCGTACCCGATCTGTTATATCAGTTAAAATACCCGCAAAGTAGCTTTCGCCATAAAGCGGATGTACCGCCTTGCCTTTTACCAGAATAATTTTTGGTGTTTTTCTATGTTGCTTTAATCTGAGCTGAAGATCAATTTCAAGATTATCGACACAGTTGGAGAACAAAAAATCAAGCTTCGGTCGGTCTTCTTCAACAAATAAATGAGTAAGTGACAGTAAATCGGGTTGCTCAACGCCGTTGTTAATGTTCAGTATATCTTTGCTATACCCATCTAAAAAGATCGCTTTACCTCTTGCTTTAACCATCCAGGTGCCCGTAAGTGAGGCCTTTAAGGTCTGGTTAAGCCGCTCGGTGGTTTCCCACAAAGCCTGTTGCGATTTTTTGGTCTGTGTAACATCAGTGATCGTAACATAATAAGAATTGTAACCATATAAAGCTGATGTTCCTTTAATTCCATCGAGCTGCACATATTTGGTTAAGGTGTTCTTCGTTTTAATTCTAACCTCGCAACTTAAACGCTCCTCTGCTGTTGCTAAATCTGCAAAGAAAGCATTAAACGTATGGAGCGAATCTTTAACAATAAACGCTTCGAATTTTGTGCCGCTTATACTTCCCCGGGGGATATATAAAAGTGATGAACCCGTTTGGTTAATTTCCCGGATGAAACCATCTTCATCTAAAATAAGGTAACCAACGGGTGCTGCATTAAATAATTCTCCAAATTTCATTCGCTCAATTTCGAGCGATTGGTGTGACGCTTTTAATTCTTCGTTTTGTAATTGCAGCTCGAGTTCATAAAGCTCAAGCTCATTAAATAATCTAACCGACTCTTCTTCATTCCCATTGCCAATTGCCGAACTTTTTAACAACAGTTGTTCGGCCCTTGCTCTAAGCGCACCAGAAACCGTTTCGGTAGTTATGGTATCCTTATTTTTCAATTTATTTTTCCTTAAACTTAAGTATCAAAAGGTCCAGTCCATCTGCGTCAGCTGTAGTCCTTTGTATTGATATTTCTAAATTCAACAAGCCAATGCCGTTGAAATGATGTTGTTCATAAAATTTTTCTTCAACAGGTACTGGTACAGATAGTTTTTCTGCCAACAGTTCCATATTCCATTTATTACTAACAATTTCTAAAAAAGAAAGTTCTCTGATTTCTGAAACCATGAGGTGAAACAGGCTTGAAAAAGATTTATTGCAGGCCAATACTTTTCTTTCAGAATCTAAAATTACGGTAGCTTCAGAAAATTGATCAATTACACTTTGGGTATATTTTAATAAGCCCTGAATTTGCCCGGTTAATGATTTTAACGGTGTTATTTTAGTAAACGTAAGTACTGCACCACTAATAAAGTTATCCATTGTGCGGTAAGGCATAATGCGAAGATTATACCAGTCATTTTTTTTCGTTTTCACCTCCAGCTCGCGTCCATTTAAAGTAGAAATTACTTCGTTTATGGTTTTTTCGATGGCCGGATATTCGAAATTCGATACAATGTGGGTAATCGACCGGCCAACATCCGAAAGAATTACATTGAAGAGTTTGGTAACCTGGGGCGTAAAACGAAGGATATTCAGTTGATTATCTAAAAATATAGTACCTATCTCGATATTATCAAGCAGGTTTTTCATGTCGTTATTTAACTGCGTTAATTCTTCGGCCTTGGTTTGATATTGAAGATTGATCGTCATCAGCTCTTCATTAAGCGATTGCATTTCTTCTTTTGTGGTTAAAGCCTCTTCGTTGGTACTTTGTAATTCTTCATTGGTACTCTGGAGTTCCTCATTGGTTGATTTAAGCTCCTCCAGAGAGGTTTCCATTTGTTCTATAGTGGTGTGTAACTGTTGCTTGGTATAGCTTAATTCTTTTTCCAGTTCTTCTACTACAGCTTCGCTCACATTATGGGTTGGCTTAGTTTTACGCGTCGTTTTTTTTGCAACACTTTCGTGAAAAGTAACCAATAACATGCCCTGCAATGCCATTTCATGAATGTAATCGACCACAATACTGACTACCAGTTGTTTATCCTGATCTTTGAGTTTAAGATCGTTAACTTCTATCCGGCTTTTTCTTGCATGCGCCTGATGTATCGCATTGCCCAACACGTATTTCAATTCCTCCCGAATCATTCGGTGAATATTCATCACCGCTTCGCCGGGATGTAATTGGATAAACCTTTGGGTAGAACCATTGATATAAAGTATTTCGCCTTTATCGTTTAACAGCAGCGATGGGGGAGTATAATTATCGAGCAAAACCTTGTTGAAATGTTCTGCTATCGGGTGCTGCTTGCCACCTTTTGTGCTACTTTCTGATTTTACCAATTTATCCTGATTGGCAATATGAAACGGAAAATCGAGTAGCTTGCCCATGGATGGAACACCTTCTTTCCGTTCGAAAATTTTCCACTTCGAATCGATGTTATTAAAAAATTCCTGAAAACCACTCACCGATTCGGCAGGACCTAAAAATAAAAGTCCGTTCACATTTAGTGAATAGTGGAAGATGGGAATGATTTTCCGCTGCAGCTCGGTAGTGAGGTAAATCATCACATTGCGGCAGCAAAGTAGATCTAAACGGGTAAAAGGCGCATCTTTAATCAGGTTATGTTGTGCAAATACAATCATTTCCCTAATTTCTTTTTTCACTACATAGCCGTTGTTCTTTTTTATAAAAAAGCGCTCGAGGCGCTGCGGACTAAGCTCTGAAACAATGTTTGAAAAATAAAAGCCAGCTCTGGCCACTTCAATCGCATTGGAATCTAAATCTGTAGCAAAAATTTGCGCTTTGGGTTTACGCTTTAAATCAAGTGCATCCAGGTATTCGGTTAAAATAATGGCAATAGTGTAAGCTTCTTCTCCGGTTGAACATCCCGCAACCCATACCCGAATGGGCTCATCGGCATTTTTGCGTCTCAGCTGTGGGTAAATCTGATCGCGTAGCTGGTCGAACGCGTGCCTATCTCTAAAAAATTTAGTTACCCCGATTAAAAGCTCATTAAACAGCACATCAATCTCCAAAGGGTTTTCCCGTAAATAATTTACATAATGTTCATAATCTGCTAATTGATGAAAAGCAATGCGGCGCTCAATTCGCCTGGATATGGTGTTCTTTTTGTACAAACTAAAATCATGGCCCGTATGCGAGCGTAAAAGCATGATTATTTTTTGAATGTGAACTTTATTGCTTTTATCAAAATCGATATCTTCTAACGAAACGCCCAGGGCAGGGTGATTTAAGTATTTTATCAACTTGCCGGGCATTTCTTCCGGAAACAGAATGTAATCTGCCTGGTAGGTTTTAATGGAAGCCAGCGGCATACTTGCAAATTCAGCACTTTCGGGGTTCTGAATCATGGTCATGCCCAGTTTTTCTTTGATCATTCGCACCCCTGTTTCTCCATCGGCACCTAAGCCAGAGAAAACAATGCCGACGGCCATATTCCACTGATCTTCTGCTAAACTTTGAAAAAAGTGATCGATACACATGTGCGCACCTTTTTCTCGATTGGCCTGAAATAACAACAAATGGCGATCGTGGATGCCTATATCGTAATTGCATGGAGATAAATAAACGTTATTTGGCGCTACTTTTACCCCATCCACTGCTTCAGATACCTGCATATCTGTAAAAGATTGCAGTGCCCCGAGATAATCGAAGGGATCGTTCTCATCCTGATGGATTACAGCAACGAAAGCCATGCCCGAATCGAGAGGCATGTGTTTAAAAAACTGTTCAAATGCAGGCAATGATCCGCTTGCGCCGCCAAGACCTATGATGGGAAAAGCATCAACTTCAATTTTTGTCAAATCTCCTTCACCTTTTATCTGCAATCGCTCCAGGTTTATTGTACCTTGTTTTTTCATTTTTGAATGACTGTGTTTTCCCTTCATGGCGCTAATTTAATCCATTAAAATTAATCGCTGCGATTTTGTTGAAGGTTTTATACTTGGATTTTAATTTAAACTATGCCTTAATTATAACCAGGAACGCACATGTTTTTGATTAAAATCCCTTGATTGAGATAGCGTTTCATTACAGAGATTATTAGGAAAAAGATGGATGATTTTTTTTAAAAAAAGCAATGCGACAAGATAAATATTCCTTTAAAGAATAAAGTACTTGTTTTTTACTAGGTACTAAACGCAAGTATGTGCGGGTACAAATACGGGTGTAATATATTTTTCAATTTTGGTGTAAGCGAAAAAAGTTATTGAATAGGATGTTCTCATATTGAAGCTTTATTGATAAAGGGATAGATATTATAGATGATTAGATTTTCATTTGCTCAAGAGAGTAGATCAAGATCGTTTTTATTGTATTGAGATTCATTAGTTAGGTGCGTCCCTTCTTAGTACGATTAGCCTATCAACCATTCTGGTTAATTTATTATAATCGAAAGGCTTAAAAATGATACCATCTGCTTTACAGGAAATGTCGTCCACCTGCGATTCTAACAAAGCAGTAATTAACATAATCGGAATATGCCCGGTATCACGATTTCTTTTGACGAGGTTGCATAAATCTCTGCCATCAGCTACATCCAGAATAATATCCATCACAATTAAATCGGGCTTGAAATTTTCAATGGAGTCATTTAACAGATCAGCCTGATTAATATTTTTAACTTGATGGTTTTGTTCTTCCAATACCAGTTGTATTACGTCAGCATTGCCTAAATCGTTATCTAATACTAATATTTTCGACATTCACTTCTATTTGGAATATAAAAATAACGAATTATCCGCTAAATATATCCCTTGCGATAACATTCAGTATTCATCCTAAAAAATTGCGTATTTAAACTTAGTAGATGAGGCCTGAAAGTGAGATATTGAATTTTCGATCAACTTAAACGAGATGTTTTTATGGAATAGGAGCGTTAAGGAACTATTTCAAAAGCGTAATCGCTTACTGAACTGAATTTATTCCGCCGCAAAACGAAATTAAATCTCACCAGATTGAGAAAAAAAACTCTGCGTTTTTTGGAGGCAAGGGAAAACCAGCATTTTACCTCATAAACATTGGTTTGCCCGTTTGTTGTTGTAGGTGTTCATCAATTAATTCACCAATTTTAGCAATATCGGCAGGAAGGAAAATGTTGTTGTGACTAGATTTCCATATTTTGCCTGCTTTGTAAATGGTGCCAACATTCTGCCCTTGTTTTAATAGCACAAATAAATAATCATCTTCAGCATCTTGTTCGCAAACAATTCTTTCTGTTTTGCCCCAATTTTTATAGCGATAATCGATTCGTATTCTATTTAATTTGCTCATAGTTGTAATGCAAGATAACAATAGGTTATCATCAGAACAACCTGTAGTGCTAAAAGTTTTGGAAATCGCTTGTCTAATAACCGGATAAAATATGACTCAAATCAATTTTATAATGTGATATTTTTAAAACCTTTCTATTTTTTATCGGGTTTTTTAAACGATGTATAATCCGTTTATTAAATAATATAAGACGATGACAGAAGAAAATAAAAATGCGCAAGATCCATCCGATCAGTATCCGAAGCCACCATTTCCTAAACAAGATCAGCAGCCACCAGGAACAGAGTCTGATCTTGAACCGAAAGCCGATCATGGAGAAGAATCATATAAAGGCAGCGGTAAATTAACAGGTAAAAAAGCCATTATTACCGGTGGCGACTCAGGAATTGGCCGAGCGGTGGCGATTGCTTTTGCCCGCGAAGGTGCTGATGTGTTAATTAGTTATTTAGATGATAGTGAAGATGAAGATGCAAAAACTACGGCTAAATATGTGGAAGAGGCAGGGAGAAAAGCAGTTCTGGTTAAAGGAGATATTCAGGATGAATCGCATTGCCAATCGATTATTGATAGTGCCATCAGTGAATTGGGTGGCCTGGATATTTTGGTTAACAATGCCGCTTTTCAAATGGCCAGAAAATCATTAAGCGAAATTCCGAGTGAAGAGTGGGAGCGTACGTTTCGCACCAATATTACCGCGATGTTTTTTCTATGCAAGGCTGCAGAACCTCACCTTAAACCAGGTAGCAGTATCATCAATACTACTTCGGTAAATGCTTATTCGCCAAGCGAGCAACTTTTACCCTACGCGGCAACCAAGGGTGCCATTCAAAATTTTACCGCAAACCTCAGCCAGATTTTACTAATGAATGGAAAAGGAATCCGTGTAAACGCGGTGGCTCCAGGTCCAATTTGGACACCATTAATACCATCTACCATTCCTGAACATGAAGAATTTGGAAAAGATACACCAATGGAACGTGCCGGACAACCTGCAGAGGTAGCGCCAGCGTATGTATTCCTGGCATCCAATGATGCGAGTTATATTGCCGGAGCCACTATCCCGGTAACCGGTGGTAGAATAACGATTTAAATAAAGTGATTTAGTTATAATGAAAAAGAGGCCCTAAAAAGCCTCTTTTTTGTGTTAATCCTTTCTTAGTTGCAGGCCAGCAGCAATCTATCCGTCTGGAAAGATTAGGCCCTGCCTTCGCAATGGCGATCATTCTGCGATCACTTGATTTTAACTATGAATCAGTTTTGGTTACTGCCTGTACCCAGGTTTTATTTTTACAGTGCTTGCAGCCACCATTCCGGTTTAAATTTTCGTCAGTTTTAAAAGCACCACACTTATCACAAACCATTAAATCTGTTTTTTGGTGAGCCTGGATGGAGAAGGCTTCATCCCAAACAGGTATGACGGAAAGTCCCGGGCTTGGATCAGGATTTTCTACCAAGCTAAAAAAACCTCCTGCTTCAAAATATAAACGGCCAACCATACCCAAATGACTAATTCCTTCCGATCGGAGTTGTGCAAAAATGCGTTCGGTGCTTACTCTGGTAGCCAGCATGGTATCGAGCTCCAGAACGCCATCCTTTACTAAAGTATCGAATTTATCTTGTGTAATAGATTCAAATTTTCTGTTAACTGCGGCTTTCCATGCGATAAACATTTGGTAGCTAACAATGATAATGGCAATAACCACGGCAGGAAGCAAACCCCTATCTGGACTCATCAACGGAACACCAATTGCTGCCGCCAGCGAAGCCACCGCTGCCATTTCATTTCTGCTTAATTGAGATGACATTCTTTTGCCCATCATCCGCATAGAAAGCATTAATAAGATATAGATCACCGTTACCCGAATAATCACTTCGATAAAGAAATGATAGGGTACATCGCCAAATAAAATGCGATGAATATCAGTTATATTAATTTCGTACTCTTTCATGTTATTTGGCAATTACGGCGGTAACCCAATCTTTTGCGCCACAGTGATCGCAATTCTTATCTATATCACTTTTTGATTTTGCACTGTTCCCACAATTTAAACAGACTTTTTCATCCTGTTTAATTGCAAATTGATCCACATGGTCTTTTTCACCTGGTGGTAACAATAACAAACCTGGTTTGGGTGATGGATATTTAAATATGGAAAATAAGCCAGAAGCTTCCAGGTAAACCCGGTTAATTTCGCCCAGGTTGTAAATTTTCTGGCACCGCAATTCTGCCAGTAGCTGATCTCTGGAAATTTTCATGCTTGCCAAACGATCTACAGCAATTACGCCATCGGCAACCAAAAGGCTTTCACGCCCTTGAGTAATACGCTCAACAACCTTGCTTTTCAAAGCAAAATAATTCAGTCCTCTTTGAAAAATTACGGCACAAACCAATACCACTAATCCCTGCAACAAACCCCTGTCGGGCATCTGCATCGGTACAGAAATAATTGCCCCGAGTGTAAGCATTACCGCCAGTTCGGATATCGTTAACTGACCGCCCATGCGCTTACCCAATAAACGTAGCGTAACCAGTAACAGTAAATAAACAATCATGGTTCTAACGAGCACCTCGATTAAAAATGAGGGTGGTGCAATGCCAAAAAGCATGCGATGCCAATCTCCCCAATGAATTTCTTCTTGTTTCATGATTGAATGAATTTGAATTATTTAGAATAGCTGAAGGTTTTGTTTATTGAAATTCCATTTGGGTTGCGCTCCTGAATGGCATTGAAAACGTCGGTTACTGTTTGGGCCTTCAACTTTCCATAAACAGTAATGGTATTGCCTTTTAAATCAGCCCAGGCTTGCGGGTGTTTGGCCAATATACTGTCAGTTTGTTGTTTCAGGGAAAAATTATCGCTTATCAGCACCGGGCAAATCATAATGTGCTCATCAATGTTTTTAATTACGTGGATGCTCTTTAGCTTTTGCATCACCGCCAATTTTGATTTTGTAGTTGGGCAGTTCCCCCAAATGGTCAGCTTCCTTTCGTTTACTGTAAAATGAAGACCGGCGAAATTTACGTCCTCCTTTGCTTTCATGGTAATATCGGCCTTAATTTGCTGGTCTCTTTGATAAGAATTGCAGCCGGTAGCCATCATAAATATAGTCAGCGCAAGCAAAAGGCTTTGCTTGCAGGTAAGTTTTTGTCGCATACATTTAGGTATCTTGAAATATCTTGTTGGTAATGTTTTATAAACCAATGCTTTGTATAGAAAACAGCTTTAAAAGACCGCTGGTTTTGCGAAAAACAACGAAGTTTATACGCATAAAAAAAACAGCGGTTTTTCCGCTGTCTTGTAAGCACCTATAAAAGTCCTGCGATTCCATTTGTGGGTGCTTTCCATTTTAGCACTGAGATTTTTCCTCTCGAATCGCGACTATAAGTTGCATTTGCTGGAGCTTCCATTATACGGTCGATTTCTGCCGCCTGCACCATTGGCTCCAATTTGTCGTTTCTGTTTGCTATGGAGATTCTATCCCTTCGAGCATTTCTTTTCTGCTTTTCCATAATCTGTTATACTTTATAATTTAAAAACCATCAGATTTATTCTACTGTTTGGGATGTTTTTATTTCAGGTATTCTATTCATTTAAAAGGTTACGGGGCGGGTATTTTTTACATTTCAAATAAGTAGGTGTGGCGAAAACTACTTCTCAAAATAATGTGTTGTTTTAAGAGCAAGTTGTAAATACGAATCTCTAAATGAATAAACAACCTTCAGAACTGTGGTGGAAAGAAACCATCATTTATCAGATTTATCCCCGATCGTTTAAAGACACTAATAGCGATGGTATTGGAGACATTAACGGCATCATAGAAAAGTTAGATTACCTAACCTGGCTTGGAATAGAAAGTATCTGGATTTCTCCTATTTATCCATCACCTATGGCAGATTTTGGATATGATATTGCCGACTACCGAAATGTTGATCCCATATTTGGTAACCTTGAACATTTCGATCATTTGCTTCGTGAAGTCCATTCCAGAGGAATGAAGCTGATTCTGGATTTTGTGCCCAACCACACCTCCGATCAACATCCGTGGTTTTTAGCCTCAAAATCGTCAATAGATGATCCCAAACGTGATTGGTATATCTGGAAAGATGCCGCTTCAGAAGGTAATGTTCCAAATAATTGGCTGGCCATGTTTGGGGGAAGTGCCTGGGAATGGCATGAGCCTACAAAACAATATTATTATCATGGTTTTTTGGCCGAGCAACCCGATTTAAACTGGAGAAATGAGGCGGTAGTGGAAGCCATGTTAAACGAAATGAAATTTTGGCTGGATAAAGGCGTAGATGGGTTTCGCGTGGATGTGATTTGGCATATGATAAAAGATCTGTTGCTGAGAGATAACCCTGCTAACCCGGATTATACCCCCGATATGGCCACCTACAATAAGCTTTTGCCTGTTTTTTCTACCGATCAACCCGAGGTGCACCAGATTATTTCGAAAATGCGCCACCTGTTGAATAGCTATGAGGATAGGATGATGATTGGGGAGATTTACTTGCCGATTCAAAAATTAATGGCCTATTATGGCGCTGATGATGATGGTGCGCACATGCCATTTAATTTTCTATTATTGGATACACCCTGGAACCCTGAAGCCATTGGCCTGGCCATCGATCTTTATGAAGGTGCCTTGCCCGAAAATGGATGGCCAAACTGGGTACTGGGAAATCACGACCAGCGGAGAATATTAAGCAAAGTTGGCGCAGCCCAGGCAAGGGTGGCGGCAGTTTTACTGTTAACCCTGAGGGGAACGCCCACCATGTATTACGGAGATGAGATCGGAATGGAAGATGTGATGATCCCTAAAGAGGAGATAAAAGATCCGCAGGGATTAAATATGCCCGATAAAAATTTAAGCAGAGATCCGGCCCGTACGCCAATGCAATGGGATGATAGTGACAATGGAGGTTTTAGTGATACAAAACCATGGTTGCGTTTAGCTGGAAATTATCAGCTTATCAATGTAGAAGCACAAAAACAAGATGCTCAATCGATGCTAATGTTATACAAAAACCTCATCGCATTAAGGCAATCTACTCCGATTTTAAAATATGGAAATTACCGGCCTGTAATTAAAACAGCGCAACTTCTGGCCTACATCCGCGAAGTTGATGAAGAAAACGGCTACTTAGTCGTACTAAACTTTAGCCATTCGCCAGCGGAATTTAACACTGACAAATCTTATTCAGGCGAAGTTGTGCTTTCAACTGTAGAAGGTATTGCAAATAAATTTTTCAGTGCCGGTTATTTGCTAGGAGCTGATGAAGCTTTGATTATAAAATTGACTTGACATTTAGATGGAAACGGGATTATTGTATCGGGCAGGAACTTGTAGGTTTCGGGTTTGGGCTCCTGAAAAAGAAAATGTAAGCCTTCGGATTGTTTACCCCAATCAGACAGATTATCTGATGAAAGAGCTTGCTGATGGTTACCATGAAATTACCTTAGATCAAATATCATCGAATACAAAATATCTTTTTGGAATAGAGGGCGAGTTTTTTCCTGATCCTGCCTCACATGCTCAACCAAATGGCGTGCATGGGCCTTCCTGCGTAATTGACCATGAAGAATACCGCTGGAATGATCAGCTATGGAAGGGCATTCCGTTTGAGCAACTGGTTATTTACGAACTCCATGTAGGTACTTTCAGCGAAGCTGGAACTTTTGAAGCCGTTATCGCACACCTTGATTATTTGATAGCACTTGGCATAAATGCAATTGAATTAATGCCGGTAGCCCAGTTTCCGGGAAGCAGAAACTGGGGCTACGATGTGGTTTATCCTTATGCCCCGCAAAAAAATTACGGAGAACCAAATGCACTTAAAAAGTTAGTCGATAGCTGCCATAAGAAAGGGATTGCCGTTATTTTGGATGTAATTTACAATCATTTAGGTCCGGAAGGGAACTACTTCAAACAATATGGGCCGTATTTCAGCAAGAAATACACCACACCATGGGGAGAAGCTTTAAACCTTGACGGTGAATGGAGTGATGGGGTGCGGACTTTTATTCTTGATAACATGGAGTACTGGTTTAAACACTTCCATATTGATGGTTTAAGATGTGATGCCGTACATGAAATTTACGATTCGAGTGCCGTGCATATTTGGGATGAAGCTGCTGATCGGATTCAATCTATTGTTCAACGTACGGGTCGCCAGGTTTATCTCATTGCCGAAAGCGATACCAATAATCCAAAAGTAGTGATGCCTCGCTCACGAGGTGGATTTGGATTTAGAGCGCAATGGCTGGATGATTTTCAGCATGCCGTTTATGAGTTACTTAATCCTTGCGACAAGGAACGCTATGCTGGCTTTGGGAAAATAACTCACCTCGCAAAAGCTTTCGATCAAGGTTTTGTACATAGTGGCGAATTTGTGGAGGTGAGAAAAAAGAGGCATGGTGCTTGTTCAATAGGAATATCTCCTGATCATTTTGTGGTTTTTAATGATAACCACGATCAAACAGGGAATAGGCCAAACGGAGAGCGAACAGCTTCTTTTTTCGATTTTGATAGGCTGAAACTATCCTGTGTACCAAGTTTGCTATCACCATATATCCCTATGTTATTTATGGGAGAAGAGTTTGGAGCAAAGACACCCTTTCATTTTTTTGTAGATCATAGCGACCCTGACTTACTTGAAGCTGTTAAAAATGGACGCAAAAAGGAATTTGAATCTTTTAATGGGATTTCAGAACCCGCGGATCCAGGCGCACTCAGCACCTTTATCGACTCAAAATTAAACTGGAATCAGCTTTCAGATCCAGAATCTTCTTGTTTATTGGCCTGGTATAAAAAGTTAATCGCCATCCGGCAATCATTTTCCGCTTTCCAAATACGGGATAGACAGTTTGTAAAAACCAATATCCTTTCAGATAAAGTTTTGGAATTGGTACGAACGAATAGCGCTAAAACCCAGGTGGCAAAATGCTTATTCAATTTTGGTGATCAGGAAATGCTTTATCAAATTAGTGCAGATACCGACGTGGTAGAAAAAATTCTGGATTCAAACGATCCTGAATTCTGCATTAACAACATTCCTCCAATAGATAATCAACAGCAATTTTTAAAAGGGGAAACATTGCTGCTTCAACCCTTTAGTGTGGTGGTCTTGGTTTGGAATAGTACAGTCAGTGAATAGCTTCATCACAAGTTCGGCTCCAAATTAATACCTTGCTTTAGCAACTTTATACATCCTAATGTTTCCTGCAATCAAACTGCCATTGCGAAAACTAATGCTAAAATATACTTCATTGCCACTGTATGGCCTCGTTTTACAATCCTCGATATAGAATTTAATCCGCTGCTTGTTATCATCTTCAATTAAGCCTATTCCAGCTTTGCTATTGTAGGAGAGAATTTTACCTGTTCTCATTGATCTAATAAATTTATGTGGTTAAATCTTCATTTAATCCTGCCCGTTATCTTCTGGGGACTAAATAAATTGGTTTAATGAATCAGTGTTGATACTTTTCGGTACAAACTCGAACAATCAAAAGGTTTAAAAATGATGGCATCTGCTCGGTTCGGAACTTTCAACGCCTGCGATTCGAGCATCGCTGTGATAAGCAAAACCGGAATATGAGCAGTTTGAAAGCCTACTTTGATTTGATTACAAAGCGTTCTGCCATCGGCCATGTCGAGCAAAATATCCATGATGATCAAATCGGGTTTAAATTTTTGAATAGACGACATCAGTTCATTTGAACTGCAGATGCTGGAAACCTCGAAAGATTGTTCTTCTAAAACCGCTTGTATGGCTTCCGCGTTACTTTGGTCGTCATCTAATACCAAAATTTTTGAATGATGCTTTCTCACAATGAATTGTTCTAGATGGCCTATTTTTACCATTAGTGTCTATGACGCTAAATACTTAGCATCTTCGAAACCGCTATTTATACTTTGCGTAAGTTGGTTCAGGTTAAATAGATGTTGATCTGCCCATTTGCTATATTGTTCCAACTCGTTTCGATCACAATCTCTGATCAGGTTAATTGAAAGTTTAATAACCAGGTTACCACCAAGCAGCAGGGTTTGATAACTAATAATAGACCTAACGGCGGTGTGTTTGTGATCTTCATACCTCAAAAAGCTTAGATATTTCCGGCTTTTGAATTGAAGTAATTTACCATGGAACCGCCTTCCCAAATGATCTATCCAAATGATAGGACTATTTGTTTTCCAATCGCATTCGTAATGTCCTCCACGTTCAGCATAAAAGAGTGGTGAACTTAGCGCTTTCCAAAATGCCCAGCTTGAGCCATTAATTTTGATGATTTTTTCTATGATCATAAGCTTAAAACAAAAATCAAATGTATTAGCAAAAAGAGAGAAAAAATAGGTTTTGCCTTGCAAACAGGTACTTTACGGGCATTTTACGTATTTGGAGCAATGTGTTTTTTTTAGTCCATCAAATTAAATTTCGAAGAGAATTCGGGTTGGTTTTTTGTTGAGGTAAATACGGGGAATGGGAAATAGGGAATAGAGAATAGGGAATGGGAAATGGGGATGGGGAATTGGTGAGGGAAAATAGGGGGATGGAGGATAGCGCACCTCTTCATTTTGAAAAGGTACGCTGTTAATTAAATCTCAGAGTTACATTTGTACACCCTTATATAGCGATTTGGTTTCGGTTACTAAACCAGCGATGATGGCAAAAATTCCCATTAAAACATGTGGCAGATAAACTTCAGAATAGAATCCAAAAAGCCAGGGTGAAACGGCTAAAAAGAGTCCGAGCGTCATATCCATATCCAAATGGAAAGCCATTGGAAGGTTTCTTTTAAGTCCTAATTCATAATTTGTAAATAAGGAAAGAATCAGCACTAGCGCTGCGGAAGCGAAAAATAAGGTTGCGGCTGGCCAATTACCGATAAAACCAAATAGCCAGGGTGCTGCACACATAAATGCTACAGAAAGATAATCGATTACGCCATGTGCCTTTCTTGAAAGTTTTCTCATTTTCTAACAGTTTTATTTATACAACATTTTTTATCGGCGCATGGCGATGCAATTTCTACCCGATTTTAATGTGGTAATTACTTTAAATAAATAGAAGAATTAGCTACAGGTGGTTCACATGTTAACTTATTTGTTCAGATCTATTTTCTCCAGGCCAATTGTTGGCGGACCAGTTAATACCTTGCCATCAGTAGAAAAGCGACCGCCATGGCAAGGACAATCCCACGATTTTTCTGACGTATTCCAATGCACAATACAGCCTGCATGCGTACAAACTGGCTTAAGTGCAGTAATTTTACCTGCCGGATCTTTGTAAATGGCTACTTTTTTGCCATCTATAGTCACCACTTTACCTTCGTTAAAATGTATTTCTTTTGTAGAGGCAATAAGTTCTGCATTGAAACGATCTGCGATAAAGCGGTACGTAACATCGGCATTTTCTTTTACAAATTCACTGAAACCTGCAATAGGCTTCAATCGCGAAGGACTTAGAATTTCTGACAGCGAATTCTTATTTCCCAGAATTAAATCCGTAATGATTTCCCCCGCTAAAGAACCAAAAATCATCCCGTTTCCGTTAAAGCCAGTGGCTACAAAAGTGTTTTCGGCGCCTCCTGGTAGCTGGCCAATATAAGGCAGTCCATCAACAGGAACATAATATTGTGACGACCATCGGTAACGTACAGTGGAAATATCGAAATGATTATAGGCATATTCTTCCAATGCTCTAAAGGCTGCTAAGGGATCATCATGGCCAGTTTTATGATCTTCGCCACCTATGATTAAGAATTTTTTACCCTCAATTTCATGACTTCTGAAATAATGGTAAGGTTCCTTCATATCGTAGGATAAACAATCGGGATAATTTCCACTAGCCAATTCAGCGGCAATTACATAACTTCGGTACGGCGCATTCCGGAGTGATAGCAGGTTAATCCCCGGCGGAATATGTGTAGCCCAAAACACATTTTCAGCTAAATATTCCTCCTCTCCTGATTTGGCGTGATGAATTTTTCCTTCATAAGCCACCTCGGTAATGAAGGTGTTTTCGAGAAACTTGCCACCCAGCTTCAAAAACTCCTCAATTATCCCATTTACATATCTTACCGGATGGAACTGCGCCTGGTTAGCAAATTTTAATGCTTTCTGGAAAGGAATTTCCACGCCATTTTCGTTCGCGATCTCTACCGCAACGCCAGCCTGCTGGGACGATTCAAAAATTTCCTCGAGTTGGCCGGTTTCCTTTTCATCCTGTGAAAAAAGATATCCATCCTTGTATTCGAAATCAGCTGCAATGCCAAGGCTTTCAACGTTAGCTTCAATTTGCTTGATGGCTCTCTTAGCCGCATCGGCAATTAATTTTGAAGTTTCCTTTCCAAAATCGCTATCAATTTCAGGATAGGTAGCATCTAAAAAGGTATTCAAATGTGCAGTGGTACCACCGGTTGTGCCAAAGGCGGCATGGTGTCCATCAACCAACAAACAACGCTTTCCCTTTCGTTGCAAGTTTAATGCGGTAGTTGCACCAGTGATGCCCGCACCAATAATCAGTACATCAAATGTTTGGTTGTCAGTTGTAGTTTTTTCTTTAGATAGCTTCGTTTCCGCTTGCCAAAGGCTGGTTCTATTTCCATCGCGATTGTTCATAGTACTTATTTAAATTATTCAGAGATAAATAGATTGCTTTTTCTGCAATGTTTTGGCAGATTAGCGCCTGCCCGCCTTTAAAAAACAGTATAAAAGCTATCGATGTTTAGCTAAAAAGAAAATTCTGTTATCCCGGCAGGTCCAAGAACTGAACCATTATTGAATTATTAAATGATATGCTGCTTGATTTTGATGATCAATTTTGATACTTAGAAAAACGAAATTTACCCGTACTTATCACTTTCCCTCTCGGGGATTTTAATTTCATAACCCGTATTTCGCTATCGAACTTTTGAAAATTTTACAGGTTTTTTTATTAGCTGGTACAGATCATAAGCACTGGCACAGTTGCTAATTATTTTCAAACTAATAAGAAAACTATGTTTTATCACGACAGTAATTTACAGTACAAAGTACGAGTAGACAAGCCTAACCCGGCATTTGCCAAGCTTTTACAACAAGCCATCGGGGGTATTGAGGGTGAGATTAGGGTATGCCTGCAATACCTTTTTCAAGCCTGGGGAAACCGTGGTCCGAGCAAATACCGGGACATGTTATTGGATACCGGTACGGAAGAAATTTCGCATATTGAAATGTTATGCACTGCAGTAGCGCTGAATTTAGATGGAGCTACAAATGAGTTGAAAGACAAAATTGCAGGTGAAAATCCCTTAGTCAGCGATATTCTTGGTGGGATGGATCCTCGTCAGGTACTTTCTTCCGGCCTTGCCGCAATGGCGGTTGATAGTAATGGTGTGCCGTTTAATGGCTCCTGGGTAGTAGGAAGTGGAAATATCGCTGCGGATATGTATGCCAATGTAATGGCCGAATCAACAGGCAGGGTGCTCGCTACCAGACTTTACGAACTCACTGATGATAGCGGTATGAAAGATATGCTTTCCTTTCTCATTACCAGGGATGCAATGCATCAAAACCAGTGGCTGGCTGTTTTGGAAGAACTTGGTGGACCTACCGTAAACTTACCGATTCCGAATTCTTTTCCAACTGCATCACATGTTCCAGAGTACGATTACGCGTTCGTAGGTACACATATCGATCAATCTGCCACTGCGCAGGGAAGATGGACTTCTGGTCCTTCGATAGATGGAAAAGGGACCTTCACTGTGCTAAACGCAGTGCCCGATATTCCTATTCCGGATTTAGGCAAACCTGACCCAAAAGGTTATGCGCAAACCGAACAAATGGAAAAATTAGACAAGGGTATAATGGGCAACATTGCCGATTCGCTTTTACCATAAAATTTGATGATGCTCAAAAGAGCCGGATATGTAGGGTATTCGGCTCATCAAACCTATCTGCTATGCAAAAATTTCTCAGCCAATTCTGCTTCATGCTATTCTTCGTTCTCTTTTTAAGCTGTACATCTGGAAACAATAACCCAGCAGATTCTCACCCCGGTAGTGGTTCTGTAAAGGCCGGAGATAAAGATCGCGATATCAAAAATAAATCAGATACTACATCTAAAGATACCACTGATGGTAAAAGTAAAGCTAATTAATAAGGTGCGTGGATTAAAAAATGTTGCAGTTTTTTGCTGCCTATCGCTTTTGTTTTCGCCATCTGTAAAGGCTTGTATCTCTTGTAATCGCTTAGTTCGGGATGGAATTTATGGCAATCAATTTCGGATTCATCTCATCCAATTGCTTGCTGGTTTTGCGCTTATTGTACTTTTCCTAATCATCATAAACAAAGCTTGGAGAATACGGGAAAGAAGTAAGCAATTGCTTCTAGCAACTTCGAAAAATGTGCTACTGGCACCTTTGGGTATGGCTGGTCTGGTTTTGGGCGTAGGCTTAGGAGGTTTTATAGATGGTATTTTATTTCACCAGATCCTGCAATGGCATGAAATGTTTTCAGCACAAATAGCCGCCACTGATTATGTAGGCAAGAGCATAAACATGTTTTGGGATGGGATTTTTCATTCCCTGTGTTTAATAACGGTAATTGCTGGGGTGGTTTTGCTTTGGCGACTTCCTGTCCATCAAGCGGTAAACCGATCCGGAAAATTGCTAGCTGGCGGTTTGCTAATGGGCTGGGCCATATTTAATATTTTGGAAGGTTTGCTTAATCACCTATGGCTCAACCTTCATCATGTTTATGAATATGCACAAAACACAAACCAATATGATTTTGCCTTTTTAGGAGGATCTGCAGTGGTTTTTCTATTGGGATTTTGGATGATCCGCACCACAAAGCAACATGGGCAAGGCCAGGTAATTAGGGGTAAGTAGCCAACCAACCACGTTGAAATACTGGGTGTAAATAGGCGAATTACCTGTTTTGTTTTTTAGCTAAACAGCTGTATTTAGCAGGCTGTTGTAGCAGTAAGATTAAAAACACTTATACTATGAACAAGAAAAATGTAATGGCGATGATTTTATTCGTCGCAACTTTAGCGCTAGGCGCTTGTAAAGACAATGATCACGACAGAGATTATACTTTAAGTAATCAGGATTTTGTGAACAGGGCATCGAGCAGCAATAATTTTGAAATTGCCGCGGGAGCCCTGGCGGTGACTAAAGGAGTTGATGCGGATGTGAAGCACTATGGGGAGCACATGGTTACCGACCACACTGCTGCCGGCGAGCAAATGAAAAATCTTGCGGCTGGAAAAGGCTGGAATGTTCCAGACGGGCTGCAGGCAAAAGAACAACAAAATTTGGACAGATTATCAGCTTTGAGCGGTACCAATTTCGACAAAGAGTTTGTTAATATAATGGTTCAGTCTCACCAGGATGCTGTAAATCTTTTTAGAACTGCGGCAGATGAGTTTGGGGTACCTGATGCTGATTTGCGTTCAATGGCCGCTATGAAATTACCTACTTTAGAAGAACACCTTCGTGGTGCAACAACGCTAAAAAATAAAGTAAATCCATAAATTAATTGGTAGTTAATGGGATGCACTGGCCGTAATGGTCAGTGCAATTTTTCTGCTAGGGCTTGCCGGTTTATTTATTCTCCTGATTTTGGCTCCCTGCCCTTGTTTGGAGGTGTACCAATTTCATGTGACTTCGTTGAATCTGCTGAATCTTTTTCAGCTTGCTTTTTCATCTGTTCCAATTGATCTTCTTGGTTGGCGCCTTCGATAATATTCTCAGCAGCATCTCTAACAGGTGTTTTGGGAGCATCAAATCCCCCTTCATTTATTTTATCATTCTGATTGTGTTTCATAACCTTATTTTATTAATAGTTCATCATTGATTAGTTGAAAGCGCTTCAATTCGCTGTGATAAATCGAAAATTAAGCTGTTTTGTTGCGATAACTTCTGTACAGTTCATAGTTAATGAGGTCGCTTTTTGTGAATTCACTCTTTCCGCTAACCTTTTATTAAACATTAAAATTTACCATGAAAAATAAAAAGCAAAAACCCGGTAAAAAACTGCATCAAAAATTTAAAAATCATCCTGAATCCGAATTCTCGACAGATAATGGAGAAAAAGAAATTTATGATGTTTTGGGTATAGTCGCCAGCCGAGATCTTACGAAAAGAAATTTTAAAGAGTCATCAGAAAATACAACTGGCGACAAGCCAGATTCTCCAG
This sequence comes from Pedobacter sp. AC163, assembly GCF_979258665.1. Taxonomy (NCBI): domain Bacteria; kingdom Pseudomonadati; phylum Bacteroidota; class Sphingobacteriia; order Sphingobacteriales; family Sphingobacteriaceae; genus Pedobacter; species Pedobacter sp. AC163. The sequence goes on from NZ_OZ409872.1 coordinate 4,267,264, forward strand.
ATGACTGGTCAGTTTCCTGGCCATAGCTTGATTTGAAATTTAAACCGCTAATCTTTGCCTCTAGTTAATAGGGCATGAGTTGCGTTTAATTTTAGTATTCGATTAACAAAAAAACAGCGATGAATCTCATCGCTGTCTCCTGGATAATATTATTTATTTTTCTTGATTTTGTTCCGCCCGGCATTTGCCTCACTAATGGCAATTTCGGTAAGTAAAACATCTGTTTCCTTTTCTTCTTCAAGCGTTTGCCTTAGAAGCTCTTCGGCTTCTGTATGCTGCATTAAATTGGCGTAAGTAACCAGACAACCATAACTTGCGATCTCATAATGCTCCACTTTCTGAGCTGCAGAAATCAAGGCTGCATCCAAAACTTCTGGCTGATCAGAGAAACTTTCGATAATCTCTTCAGCTTCTTCTAAAAGGCCAGCCATTGCTTTACATTTTTTTGCTCTGGCAGTCAAATCTATTGAACTGAAGACATTTTTAAGTCGTTCAATTTGCCCTTCAGTTTGTTCGTAATGTGTATCAAACGCCTGTTTCAGTTTTTCACTTCCAGCGGCATCCGATAGTTTTTTAAGTCCTTTTAACAGTTGTTTTTCTGCGCCTAAAATATCTCTTAATTCATCTACAAATAATTCGTGCAAATGCCCGTTCGGCATCGTTGCACTGTTGCTTTGTTTTGCCATAGTATCGATTTTATTGTTATTATTTATTAGTTTTTAACTGTTTAATTTTATTGTTGGCTTGCCAGTTCATTTACATTTTTCAGTGATGTCAGCTATTTTACTAGCCCTGGGCTCCATATAAAAAACAATAAAAAATAATTGAAGTTTGGCGAAAACTACCCGCTTTGCATAGAAATAGTACGTAATTTACTACGGTATTTGTTGTCGGTTGATTTATCTTCTTGCTTAATAAATTCTGATAAATAGGCTATATGGATCAAGAATTAGCAAGTGTCAGGTTTGCGATCTTGGCAGGCATCACCTGAAAAGGATGAAGATGTATTTATCGCCTGAATTGAAAGTTGAGCCCCAGCGTTAGTCAGGATTGATGCTAAAAATTGCGCTTTGGATTATAAGCTGAATTATCCTTTTTGGCGTTACTTCTATAAGTTTCTAAGAAATGTTGTACGTTTTCAGGTGGATTAACATTTGCAATTAAACGCTTAACGTCTACGTCGTTACTCAATGCTTTGTTAAGCTGATGCTCCCAATCGATCAAGGCATCTTCAACGGAAACACCGCAACCATATATGCCTGTTTGAGCATCTTCGCCGTAGAGCACGCAAAAGCTATTTTCATATTTAAATATTGTCGGTGAAAGTTTTTTTGCTATTCCTTTTAATGGAACCTCAATTACCATATCTGGTGAAATATTCATGTTTGGTATCAATTTATCGTTTTAAAATCTTTTTGTTTTTAAGAGATAGTCCTATATACATTGGAAAAAGAGGCAAGGATACCTTTTGGCATCCTGCCCACATTAACTGTAAACCTTATCCATCCGGACAATAATTTTAAGCAAACTAGCCAATTGATAGCAAAATAAAGTGCCAGATTCTTCATTCAGGTATTAATCAGATACATTTCGGTAGTATCCGCTAGTTTGAGTGTAATAACAACCGTTTGGAGCTTTCCACTACCTATCCCACCAAACAGGCTCGTAAATCAATGCCGTTCCCGGGAAATTCTGGTTGGTCGTAATTTCACTACTTGGATATAAAAACCGTAAAGGCATTCTATTGGCGCCAAGCGTTGATGCAGCAGACGTAGTTAGAAACTCGGGGTAGCCTGTTCGCCGCCATTCTGTCCAGGCTTCAAATCCCTGCGATCCGCACAATGCATAGTATTTTTGAATAATAATAGCCCGCAAATTCCCTTGAAGGTTACCTGTCCATTGCGCATCAGGGGCGGTGTTTAGGTAATTTTCGGCTGCATTTGGCAAGCCTGCGGCTACAAAGCTACTGGTAACACCTTGCCTATAAAGCGTCTGGGCATTCCCTTGCGCCCAGCCTCTGGCAATGGCTTCTGCCTGTAGAAAATTACTTTCTGGGGCAGAAATGAACCGCACTGGGGCGGTAGCGGAAGCGTTATTATTTGCATTGGCACCTACAAGCGCAGATGGTGGCGATACTTCTTTATCTGTATTGCTACTGTAACTGCCCTGGCTGATAAATGAAATACTATCCTGACCTGGAAGGACCTCGAAGAACCGGAACAACCGTGGATCAGTATTTCTTAGATAAGCATTTACCACGGTACCACTTGCTACAATATTTTGTGTTCGCCCTAAGCCCACCATTTCATTAAATAACGGATTTTCATTTCCACCGATGGTTGAATATTGAATTGCCGCATCCTGCGATAGAAATGCATTGCTTTCGTTGTATAAATTGCTAATTCCTTGCTGTGCAAGTACAGGTTCCACCTGCGATAAACGGAGATACGCCCGAAGTTTTAACGTCCTGGCAAATAAGATCCATTGTTCGGTATCGCCTTGAAAAATTAAATCCTGTGCACCTGGAGAAATGGCAGTAGTTACTTTTAAAAGATTTATTCCCCTATCGATATAATTAAATATGCTATCATAAACCACCCTTTGGGCTTCGTAATGAGGACTTCCTATCTGATTTCCCCTCAACGCTTCGGCCAGCGGAATATAGCCGAAGGCATCGGTAGCTATTTGAAAAGTATAGGCCTTTAATACATAAGCCATGCCTTTCATATGTTCAGCATTTGGGGTCTCGCTATTAATAATTAACTCCGCGTTATTTAAAGCATTCCGGTAAATTATTGCCCACGGTCTATCAAACGTGGTGTTGCTTAAACGATACTGATCGATAGTTCTGTATTGTGAAGCTGAAGGGCTTTGCGTCCAATACTGGGCCCAAAAGTTCCCATAAATTTGGAAGTTGTTGCCCACAACCTGTCCGATTGCGGCTTCGACAACAGGAAGCAAAAGTTCTGGTGAGGCACTTACAGGATTATTGGGGTTTTCATTTACATCAAGAAATTTTTTACATCCGTAATAGGGAAGTGCCAGGATTAAAAGCATTCCTATAAGAAACTTTTTTAATGAATTTTTCGAATTTGTTTTCATGCTGATGTTTTTAAAATGAAGCCCTGATATTTATCCCGTAATTACGCACCGATGGCTGTGCCGTATAATCGAAACCTTGAGCATTTCCGGCCCCGGCCGAATTGACCTCTGGGTCTGCAAACTGATTTGATTTTGGTGTCCAGATGAAAAGATTATTGCCAAATAGGCCTACGCTTACTGAACCAAACGGACTAGCTTTAAGTAGATCTTTGCCAAATTGATAGGAGAGCGATAAAGTTCTTAATTTAACAAAAGTGGCATCTACAATATGTTGTCCTGCTACCAGATCAGAATAATAATCTTGCTTATTATAAGTTGCACTAGTATTAACAACGCTGTTTCCATTTGCATCTAAATAAACAGAATTTGGAAAAATAGCTCCGATTCGTTGTCCGCCACTTTCTTCAGATGTACCATTGAAACCAGTAATATCTCTTGTTCTGGAATAAAATACACCACCATATTTGGTATCAAAAAGTGCGTTTAAAGTGAAGTTTTTATATTTGATATTTGTGCCGACTGAGGCTTGATATTTCGGATTATAACTCCCTAAATACTGCGCCGATGAGGTTTGAATAGGTAATCCGGTTTCCTGATCGACAATTGTTCGGCCCTCGCTGTCTTTTAAGTTATCAACCGCATAAAATTCGCCATAAGCCCTTCCAACAGCGGCAACGATTGACATGCCTGAGTACCCACCTATAGAAACCTGCTCAATCCCTGGGAGTAAAGAAACTACTTTGCTATTGTTTTTGGTGTAAGTGGCAAACAACTCAACTGAAAAACCGCCTGATGTTTTAACCGGAGTTCCTCTCAAACTCAGTTCGATACCGTTATTTCTCACCTCACCGGCATTAACTACACTAAAGCCATAACCTGTTGATGCTGGAATTGGAATACTCAAAATCTGGTTTTTCGATTGGTTGGCATAGTAACTGAAATCAAGTGATAAACGGTTTTGAAAGAGTCCTAACTCTGTACCTATTTCAAATGAGTTTGTTTTTTCCGGGCGTAAATCTGGGTTGCCAATGGTAGAGCCCGACATTAATGCCGCCACGTTACCAAATGGGAAAGTAGTACTGCCAAATCCGCCTGCAATCTCACCCCTAAAAAATGTAGTCATTAATTGATAAGGATCAGTGTCATTTCCTACCTGTGCGTAACTTGCCCGCAATTTTCCATAGCTCAGAAAATCAAAGCGGTCGTTATTCTTCAGCATTTCTGAAAATAAAAATGAGCCACTAATACTTGGGTAAAAAAAGGAACGGTTTGAGGCTGGTAAAGTCGACGACCAGTCATTTCTGGCTGTCGCTTCTAAAAACAACATCTCTTTATAGGATAAATTCAAATCCGCATAAAGTCCAACCAATCTTCTTTTACTAATATAATCGGTAATTACATTTACGGGGCCATTGCTATTGGCCAGGTTATACCAGCCTGGAACAACCAAACCACCGCTGGCGTTGGTTGCCTGGCTATTAGTCGAGGTATTTCTTTGCCGGATGTTATTACCGATCATCAAAGATCCACTTAAATCTTCGTTCACCTTAAAGGTTGCTGTAGCCATCAAATCGTGTACAAGTTCATTCACATTTAACTGATCGATTTGATAAAGGCCATTACTGTTTGCCACATTTGCTGTAGCAGAGTAGTTGCCTGCTTCATCGGCTGGAATAAATGAATATTTCGGCGCCTGTTGCCTTCGTCTGTCCGTGTATGAATCTATACCGACACGCTCTTTAATATCAAGCCAGTCATTAGGTTTATAGCCGATATTAAAATTCCCGGTAACACGGTCTACATCATCAAAATTGTTGTAGTTTTCCAAAACCCAATACGGATTCATGGTGTAGGCACCGTAGTAGCCGTAACGATCTGCCCGGCGAACGCCGTTCAAATCGGTGTACCCATAACCATAATATTTGTTGTTTAAATCCCGTAAATCCTGCAACGGAATGTCTCTTGGGGTTTGAAGTACGTTGTTATAAACCGAGGATCCCCCTTGTCCTCCAGCTACCTGGTTGCTGTTTATTTTTGAATAGTTGAAAGCTATGCCCGCTGTAAAATGATTGTTAAATGCTGCGGTACCATTAAAGCGGACATTATACCGATTGTAAACATCTTTGTTTCCCGGAAAGATGCTGTTGGAATTCAAAGCATTCAAACCTAAAAAGAAAGTGGTTTTCTCCCCTCCGCCAGAAAAAGAAAGGTTATTGTCGGTGCTAAACCCAGTAGTAAAAAAATCGCGGATATTATTGGGGATCGCTTCATAAGGCTTGGTTAAACGAACGCCATCAATCTCCTGTCCCCAAGGTTGTATTGCTCCGGTAAATGGCGCTCCCCAACTCCAGTTTTCTTTCGGGTCGTTTTCATAGCTTGCATTGCCCTGTGCATCAATATTCGTGTAATAGCCTTGCCCATATTCATTTTGTAAATCAGGTAACTTCAATATCGATGAAAAGCTGTTGGACGAACTAAAGGTAATTTCCATCTTTTTTGCACCTTGTGTACCTGTTTTTGTAGTGATGATTAAGGCACCGTTTGAAGCCCGCGATCCATACAATGCAGCAGCAGCTGGTCCTTTTAAAACCGTTACGGAGGCAATGTCTTCGGGATTGATATCGTTCCCACGATTTCCGAAATCGACACTCGACAGGGATGAGCCTCCTCCAATAACACTTGAATTATCGATTGGAACTCCATCAACAACCAGGAGTGCCTGATTATTTCCGGTGATGGATGATCCGCCCCTGAGTACTACCCTCGATGAAGCACCTGGGGTATTGGAGGTGGTGGTAATGTTTACGCCGGCTACTCTTCCGGTTAACGAATTAATGAGATTAGGAGTTTGTCCTTGCCTTAACTCTGCGTTATCGATAGTGGGTGCAGAATAACCTAAAGTTCTTTTTTCACGCCTAATGGCATTTGCAGTCACCACAACTTCGGATAGTTGCCGATCGTTTGCCGTAAGGGATACATTAATTACACTTTGTTCGCCTACCGTAACTGAAGCGGTGGTATAGCCAATTGAACTAAATTCGATGACTGCTCCAGTTGATGCCCGTAAACGATATCGCCCGTCAGCATCGGTAGCCACTCCAGTGGAACCACCACGAATTCTAACACTCACGCCCGGGATCGGTCCGTTGTCAGTTTTATCGGTTACTACCCCGGTAATATCCCTAAGTTGGGCAAAACTATCCGTTGCTGCAGTTAAGAGCAGGATGAAGATTAAATAGAAATTTTTCATAAAACGTAAGCCAATTAGGGTGTTAAGAGTCCATCGCTAATCATCCTTTCAATAAGTATTTTCGGATATTCTTTTGCAAATTGTTGGATGGAACCTGGATTAACGGTTTCGGATTGTGCCGACCATACCAATTCATCTGTCGCAACATCATAAATGTTGGTTTCCATGAAATAGGTTTTATCGGTAACGTAGTAACCTGGGTCGTAAAAGGCGCCCCGCCAATAGTTGTAGTAAGAATAAAACCCACCATACCAACGATAGGATGCAAAAGGTGCGTAGCCTACGCTGCCCTGAACATATCGGGTCTCGCTTTCTTTATCAATAAGGGCGACCGTCATAATCGTTCCGGCACCTGTTTTTGAAATCCGGGAAAGCAAAACTTCCCGGGAGGGTGTAGTTTGGTAGAAATCTGGAATAAAGTAGGAGGTACTTTTTAACGCTGGAATGTTTCTTTCTGCTGCGGCACTTGCAAGGGCATCCTCTATCGTGTTTCTTACCTCTATATTTCTGCTTAGAGATGCAATAAACACGCTTTTCCCAGAAACTGGTTTCCCTTTTGCATTCGGATTAATCCACGAACCGGTAACCCGAGTGCTTGGGCTACAACCAGTTAATGTAGCTATAGTGCCGCACAAAAGAGTAGATACTAATAAGGTGTAAAGTTGTTTTTTCATAAACGATTTGATAATGATTAATCATTGAAAAAACCGCCATGGAAAACGAAAGGTTTATTGATAAATACCTGTTTTTGAGCATACGAGTACCCGAAATATAACGGTATTTGATGCAGAGATATCGAAGGTGATTGCGCTATCTGGAGAAGTATCTTCTTCAAAAAATAAGGCTGATGATATTCAGTTGAAGTAGGTAAGGATGCATTGCTAGATGAGCTGAGCATCCAAAGATATTACAGTGGTAATAAAAAATTGGCCAGCTAGCGCTAAAATCCCCTTTAGAAAGACCAAGAAAGGTATAATGGAGAGGCTACTGCGGTTTGATTTGATGGTTTTCTATCAAAGAGGTAAGGTAAACCAAAAAGAACTTCCGCTACCAACGGTGCTTTCTACGCCTATCTCTCCTCCATGTTGCTTTACAATTTCGGCGCATATAAATAGTCCTAACCCAAGGCCCGAATATTTCCCGCCAGTTGTATTAATCTGGTAATAGCGGTCGAAAAGGTGTGGCGTTTTCTCTGCAGGTATTCCTGGCCCTTCATCACTTACTGTGATGCGCACAAAGCCTTCAACATTTTCAATATTGATTTTGATGAGATAACTTTCTGGAGCATATTTCATCGCATTCGTAATAAAGTTAGTTACCACTTGCTCTATCCGGCTTTCATCTGCATACACCGATATAGATTTATCGCCTTCGGTGATGATTTTGTAATGGTCTTCAACCCGAATGTGATGTACACAGCTGCCAATCATTTCCACTACATTGAAATTGCTCTTGCTTAATCGCAATTGGCCATCATTCATCTGGCTGGTATTTAATAAATCCTCCACCATTTCGGTAACTCTCGAAATATTGTGATTGGCTTTTTCAATAAGGCTCAACATGCGTTCGCTGGTTTCACCCTTCATCCGTTGCATGAGCTGAAGAATGGCCTTCAAACTGGTAAGTGGCGTTTTCAACTCGTGACTGGCGATATTGATAAACTCGTCTTTCTTTTTTAACTGACTAATATGCTCCTCTACATTGGTACACGAGCCGAACCAATTGATTTGTTCGCCGTGATTATCTACAAATAGTGAAGCTTTGATTTGATGCCATTCATAATTGCCTTCCTGATTAACTAACCTAATCGTTTCATTTAAATCTGAACCACCTGTTTGGCAGGTATACCAACTCGTAAGTAATTTTCTTAAATCTAGTTGATGAATTTTTGAGAGGACGAACGAAGATCGGGTCTCATTTTTTGTACAATTGAAATATTTGCAGAAGCGGGCATTAACATAACTAATCCGGCCAGTAGAAGATGCCGTCCAGATCATTTCTGGAGCAAGATCTGCCATAAATTCAAGCCGTTTTTGTTCGTTTTCGGCTAAACTCTTTGCGCTAAGCAGTTCTCTTTCGTAATTTTTGCGTTCTGTTACATCAACCACCACTACGTTAACTGCTTTAATGTCGCCATTTTTATCACAGATGGTGTTCGCATTTAGTAATGTTGATAAGGAGTTGCCATCCTTTTTTAGCAGTTCGTAACTAAGTTCTTTTACTCCACCATCTACTTTTACCATAGGTAAAAAGAACATCTCAAAATGCATTTGGCCACCCTTTGGTAAAAGAGCGGCGAACTTTGTTCCTAATAAATCCTGTTCTGAAAAGCCTAACCAATGAAGTAGGGTATGATTTATTTTGATAATTTCACCCTTCGTGGAGAGCGAAAAATAGCCACATGGTGCTGTATGATATAACTCATCTGAATTAATAAGGGTTTCTAGTAAATGATTTTTGCCGCTCATTGATTCGTCAGGATAGCTCATGTTAGGTAATGAACGTTTTAATAGCCCGAATTGTTTCTTCAGGTTCACTAATATGTGGGCAGTGGCCAGTCGCCTCTAAGAAAACGATCTCGTTTCCAGGGACATGCTGATAAACAAATTCGCCAGCACTATTAGGCGCTATAATATCGTCGGCACATTGCAGCGTCAAACTTTTAATTTTTAATTTCGACAGATCTGCCCGATTATCAGAGAAAAAAGTAACCCTGGCGAAGTCTCTGGCCACTTTTGGATCAGTAGAACAAAAACTCTCTGTTAAAAATCCTCCGAGTGCAGGTCGGTCAGGATTGCCCATGATGGCTGGAGCCATTTTACTTGACCAACCCAGGTAATTGCTATCCATAAAATCAAAAAGATTTTCCAGGTCAGCTTTTTCAAAGCCGCCGAAATAATCCCCTTCGTTTAGGTATCTGGCCGAGGGACCCACAAAAACTAACTTCGAAAAGTATTCAGGCTTTTGGTTGGCGGCTAGAAGTCCGATCATACAGCTCACAGAGTGCCCTACAAAAATAACGTCCTTTAATGTTAAGGCCTCGCAAATTTCAAGCACATCTTGTGCATAACCATCTAGCTTGCTGTATTTATAAGAGTCGTACTGTCCAATATCCGATTTACCCGAACCGGTATAATCGAATAGTACAACTTTATAATCTGCTGAAAAGCCATCTATAATAAATTGCCAGGCATTTTGATCGCAACCAAAACCATGTGCGAATAGCATAACCTGATTTCCTTTTCCAATAACATTTACATTGTTACGGATTAAGACTGACTGTTGCATGTAGAATAGGAATTGATTCGATAAAGATATGGAAAATATAGTATTTGCAAATAAACGGACAAGTATTTACACGGGTATGAGGTAAGTATAGAATGCTTGCGATTATTGTCAAAATGTAACTTTATTTCTACTGTCTAGCCGTAGATAATAAGCTTGAAGCGACTAGAACTATGAACTCATGCTGATCCGGAATACTGCGAATATTTACAAGTTAATTGCCTTAACAGTTGATTTTTTACAAGTGTTTTTACCTTCAATTTTAATCGGTTGAAATAATCTTCAATCGTTTGAAATTGTTCTCAGAGCGGTTTAAGCAATGTTTTTAGATTTCTTGAAATAAATTTTTTCTTTTTCATTGTACTTTTAATTCATAACTAACCAAATACATAAAAACGCCAAAACTCATTAACACTTCTTTCGCCAAAAAAGACAGCTAGATTTTTAAGCCGGAATTTTAATTTTTTACTGTAGAAAATGCGGTATGCTATAACAGCGATTTTGCCTGTGTGAAATTGTTATGCCCATCGTAATCTGCAGCATTTAATGCATAACTAACCAAAATAGATAATTATGAGAAAACCCTTTACCCATCACCATCATCGGACCTACCTCACCCGTACTTTAACAGTTTTACTTCTTGTATTGATAGGGATCTGCATTACAGGTCTACAATCAGCCTATGCGCAGATTAAAATATCAGGTACAGTATCTGATAAAACTGCCGGATTGCCAGGTGTAAGCGTTCAAGTAAAAAATACAAATACTGCAGCCAGCACAGATCCAAACGGCAAGTACACCATAACGGTGCCCAATGCACAGGCAATATTGGTATTCAGTTATGTGGGCTACGGTCAAAAGGAAATTCCTGTTGGCAATAAAACCGTTGTTAACGTAACGCTTGCTGAAAATGTAGGTGAGCTTGACGAAGTTGTAGTCACTGGCTATGGCGGAACTTCCAGAAAGAAAGACCTGGCTTCTTCAACTTCTACCATTACGGCTAAGGAGATCGAAGAAAGGCAGCCACTAAATTTGTTCGATGCCTTGCAAGGCCAGGCCGCCGGAGTGCTGGTAGTTAATGATAACGGAGAACCAGGGGCTGAAGGTTCCATTACCATTCGTGGTCCTTCTACCTTTTCATCTGAAGGCCAGGGTACAGCGCCTCTATATGTAATAGATGGTGTGATTACGCCCAATGCAGCAGCCATCAATCCTAATGATATCCAAAATATTGAAGTACTTAAGGATGCAGCTTCTGCTTCCATTTATGGTTCGAGGGCAGCAAACGGAGTAATTTTGATTACGACTAAAAGAGGCTTGGAAGGGAGTCCACGAATAGATCTGCAGTATGTATTTACAATGGGCCGCATCGCTCATGAGATACAGCAGTCAAATTCTGCTGATATTCGGTATTATCGTCAATTGCAAGGTCAGTTAGCTGTTTTAACAGATTCCTTGAATCCTGGCTTAAATTCTGCAAATGATCTGCAGAAATTATTATTGGGTAACCTGGCCAAAAAGCACGATGTCCGCCTGTCATTAAGCGGCGGGTCAAAAGGGCTTACTTATTCTACCAGCTTAAATTATCTCGACGATCAGGGGATTGCTTTAAATACATACAACAAAAGAATCCAGTCTAGAACGAATGTGGAATATCAGGCATCGAAAAAACTTAAAATTTCGACCAATATTTCTTTTTACAGGCAGACTGGAAATTATGCCAACATAGGAAACTCCATTCGGCCTGTTTTCGACCGACCCTCGAGTTATCTGATTTATTATCCCAATGGTACGCTAACCAGTTTCATCAATAACAAGAGAAACCCTATTGCCAATGCTTTACTGGAAGTTAATACCCGGGAGGATTACAAGGCTCAATTTGTAAGTACGCTAAACTATGATATCCTTAAAAACCTAAGGTTTACCGCCGCCTTAAATACGCAGCTGGATAATGGGCAACGCGTATTCTTTTCGCCACGGTATGTAACCAATCAAAATGGAGATAACAACGCCGCAACCAATGCTACAAGTAAGCGCTTCTATTACGAAGGACAAGCTTATTTAAACTATAACAAAAGCATTAAGGATCATAATTTCGCAGCAACTCTGGGTGTATCAAGAGACCGGGTTCGGTTTGATGATATTACTTTAAGCGGTACTAATTTCGTACTGGAAAATGTAAACACAATCACTGGCTCAAACATCTCGGTGTTGAGTGCCCAACGGGTTTCTGCTTCAGCGGTTTCCACTGGTTCTTATTTTGCAAGAGCGAATTATAATTACAAAAGCCGGTACATTCTTCAGGGGGTATATCGCAATGATGCTTCATCAAGATTTGGGGTCGATAACAGGGCAGGGAATTTCCTTGCCGGTTCGGCAGCATGGAGATTTAGTGATGAAAAAATATTCTCTTCGCTGAAAAAGATTTTATACGACGGTAAGTTAAGATTCAGTTATGGCAGCTTGGGTAACGATGCAATTAGTCCTTATGAATCTATTCCAAGAGTAGAAATCGGAGGGAACAGTTACAACGGCGTGAGCGGAATTTCGACAACACCAACCTTTAGTAACACAGCACTAAAATGGGAAACAACGATTACCAAAAACTTGGGTCTTGATTTAAGTTTTTTAAAAGGCAGGCTCTCATTAACTGTTGATGCATACCTCAGAGATACAAAAGACCTGTTGTACGACAGGCAAATGCCAAAAGAAACTGGTTATAATACCATCAAAGTAAACGTGGGCAATATTCAGAATAAAGGCCTTGAGTTTGCTGTTTCTGGGTCTCCTGTAGCTTCGAAAAACTTCAATTGGACGGTGAACGCCAACGTTTCAATAGAACGTGGCCGTATTAAATCACTTTACAACGGCGAACAATTTATAGCTGTAGGTTTGGGCGGAGTAAGTGGCGGTAACGCAAATTATCTGGTGAGAGAAGGTGGTAAAATTGGTGATTTTTACGGGTGGAAAAATCTTGGGGTATATGAATATGACGCTTCGAATGCCTACACACCTGATGGACGAAGATTAACTCCCGTTGGGATAACCGTTAAATATCCTGTTCGCGGTACAGCGGCAGATCCTGTAGCATCGACCGCAAGTTATTACGAGCTCGACGGGCAGCGCTATGCAGGTACAATTGTGCAGAAAAAAAACAGTGATGGAGCAGTACTGCTTGGAGGAGATACCGAATGGGAAGATACCAATAATGATGGCTTTATCAATGAGGGCGATCGGCATGTGATTGGGAATGCGCAACCAGATTTTTACCTGGGTTTTGTAAATAACTTTACCTACAAAAACCTGTCTCTTTCCTTCATCATCAACGCTACAATTGGTGGCCAGGTGTATAACCAGTTTAAACAAAATCTAACCAATTTTGCAAATAATGGCAATCCATCTTTACCAGAGGCGATTTATGGTGCCTGGACCAAACAGGGAGATCAATCCACTTATCCTTATTATCTAGATAAAAATATCAGGGGAAGCCAGCGATCTGGAGGAAACAGTTACTTTTTAGAAGACGCCAGTTTCATCAGGTTGTCTAACGCCAGATTTACCTACAGGCTTGATTCAAAAATTGCTAAAAAACTATTTACAAGAAGCCTTTCGGCATATGTTTACGGTGTTAATTTGCTTACCTACACCAATTATACGGGTTATGATCCTGAATTTTCCGCATCCTCAGGTTTGACTCCCGGAGATGACACAGGCAAATATCCTAAGAGAAGAGAGTTGGGTTTTGGTATTAACATCGGATTTTAATTTTATACAATGAAAAAGATATTTACAATAACATTCTTAAGCTTATTAATGGCTTTTGGAGGATGTAAAAAAGCAATAGATGAGCAGCCAATTTCGGAGGGCACTTTGAGTACGTTCCTGAGAAGTTCACTCGAAGCAGATGCAGCTTTGGCGGGTATGTACGGCGAGTTTCAACAAACAATGATGGGCGACGGACAATATCAAAACCGCCAGATGTGGTGGGGAGAATCCAGATCGGATAACTGGGAAAGGCGTGATACCTATAGCGTAAACTCTACAGATGAAATTCACTTAAACGGACTCACGGCATTGAATACCTGGGCTGACTGGACTTTTTTATACAGTACCATTTCCAGAGCCAATTTATTAATCAAAAAGATTCCCGAAGTTAAAAATTATGCACCCATTGGTACCATTGGCGCTTTAACACAGGCCAAAGAAGCCAGTTATATGGCACAATCTTATGCCATGAGGGCACTTTGTTATTTCTGGATTGCCCGGGTTTGGGGCGATGCGCCATTACGTTTGGAGCCTTATGAAAAACTGGGCGACCAGGCCGAACAAGCTAAAGATCCGCAGGCAAAAATACTTGATCAATGTATTAAAGATTTAACAACTGCATACGACCTTACCCTTAAAAATCAAACCCCGGTTACCTGGTATTTGGGCGAAGGTGCAATATGTTCCATTATGGCCGACTTATACATGTGGAGAAAAGACTATGCCAATGCCAATATCTGGTTTAAACGTTTGTTCGCAGCTAAAGCGCCGACGGGCAAAGTTTATAATGCATCGGGTATCGGAGCGGATGGTTCTGGTGGGGCCTTAACTGATCTTCAGCCAGGAACTACATGGAACACACAATTCGTAAATCCTGCCACCAGCGTGGAAACGATCTTTTATATCAACTGGGATTTTCTTGCAAATGGATGCGCCTGTATGGCCGGAACATCAAGAACCGATAATGAGCCTTTCATCAGGATGGCCGACCCCTTGTGGACCGATTGGCCTCGTAAGTCAGTTCAACTCTATGGCACAGTTTCGGCCACGACAGATTTACGGGTAAAACAAACATACAATATTACTTCAGCAACAAACCAGCCGATCAGGGATAGGAGTGTTTGGAAGCTATACGCCGGAAATTATGTGGCCCCAACAGCAACAGCCGGATACAATTTTACCCCAACAATTTACAACAGCAGTTTACCAGGTACCAGGGAAACCAATGTTTATGCACCAATGTACCGCTTGAGCGGAATGTATCTTCTTTATGCTGAATCGCTTAATAAAATCGGTGATAGAGCAAATGCAGTAAAATACTTGAATTTAATAAAAGCCAGAGCTGGGGTACCACAGGTGGTGGCTACCTCTTTTACGGAGAGTACGCTCGAGATGGAAATTTTGCAGGAAAGACAGTATGAACTTTTTGGCGAAGGGGTACGTTGGTTTGATCTGGTTAGAACAGATCGTGTTAAAGAAGTAATGGATCCTATTTTAATTGCCCGCCAAAGCTCAAGAGGCAATCCGGCAGTAGGTTGGGGTAGCGATAAAAGAAGATATTACTGGCCATTGGCAACAAGGGTGCTGTATTCAAATAGTTTACTGGTTCAAAGCCAACCTTATTAATTAGAGAATTGAAAATGAAAAAGATAAATTTATTATTAATCGGTTTCTTAACCGTGGCCACCATCATTTCAGGATGTTCGATGTTTGGCTTGGATAAACAAGTAGATTATGAGTTTCAAAAAAATATACTTGATGCGCATATCAATAAATCGGCGAAACAATATTTGTTAGATCGGGGTAAAAATCCGATTGTACCCAACGATACCATTTTTAAGTGGATGCAACTTGGTTTGGAGTACGCAAGTATTGATCTGGCCGAATACGAAAAACCGGGCCGTACCTTTGTTTTCCTAAAAAACGAAGCCATCCGCGTGTTGCCTACACGCACAACAAACGGAGTGGTAGTGACTACCAGTAATGTTCCAACTGCCGGCATGTGGTTTTCGTTTCCTTTAGTTAGTAAAAACACCGATGGCACTTTGAAATTAAAAACCGATGGTTCTGTAGATGGGGTTCCGGTTAAAAACTGGTCAGATTATCCCAAAGAAGATGTGAGAAATTTTTTCTTATCACTTATCGCACTCGAAAATTATGGGTTTGAAAACGGTACAACCACTAATTCTTCATTGCCTACACTTTTGCCATCTGGCACTAGTGCTACAGATAAGTCGCTGCTTGGATGGTACCTTGCCGGCACTACACCAAACTTAAATGTTTCCGGCGATCGGATACTCAACCGCGTAAATAGCTTAACACCAGGTCAGGTTTATGGTTTCGATCCGGAAAGCCGCCTGAATTTTAGAATCGTGAGCAGCGATTTTTCTCCATTAAGGTATAACGATGCTACAAATGCAGCCACTGCCGGTTTACTCGCCACCAATGGCCAAATCCATGTATTCGGGGCGCTTATCTATCCGTGGAGATATTAATATGAATTTAAATTTGATGCCTGTTAGCTCGGACAGGCATCAAATCTAAATCATCAGTTAACAAAATTATTAAATTCATTTAGTGCTAATGATCAGATCAATTATTTTTCTCTTTGCAACTGCATTCTTGTTTTCATCAACAGCAACGGGACAAGAAAAATTTAAACTCTTAATTAATGACGAATCAACCTTGCAAGTTTTGAAAGAACAATTCATTTCAAAATCAGGCAATGAACAAATCAGCCGTGCTGATCGTGCCCTGCTAAAAGGGCCGTATTCAGTTACCTTCAAAAAAACTAAAATTGCGCCTTCTGGCGATATTCACGATTATTTAAGTCAGGCACCTTATTGGTGGCCCGATCCATCAAAAGCTAACGGAGAGCCTTACATCAGAAAAGATGGACGTAGAAACCCGGAGATTTATAAACTCAATGATCGGGCACAAATTGGAGATTTGACTTCTACACTAAACGACCTGGCCATGGGTTATTATCTTTCTGGTGAAGAGAAATATGCTAAAAGAGCCAATGAGTTGTTAACCGTTTTTTTTGTTGATACCGCAACACGGATGAATCCCAGCCTTACCTTTGCACAGTATGTTCCAGGATTAAATGATGGCCGTGGAATTGGCATTATTGAAACCCGAGGCTTGATAGATATTCCAGAAGCCATTGCGCTGATGCAAGAGAGTAAATCTCTGAATCCGGAGACGGTAAGCGGCGTGAAGAAATGGTTCAGTGCTTATTTAAAGTGGTTAAGCGATAGTGCGAACGGCAAAAGCGAAAGGTTGGAGAAAAATAATCATGGTACCAATTATGATTTGCAGGTAATCGATTTTGCCTTGTTTTTGGATAACAAAGAATTGGCTGAAAGAACACTTACCTCCCTCACCATTCCCAGACTCGATGTGCAATTTGATACCGATGGTCGACAGCCTTTAGAAACTGCCCGGACTAACTCCTGGGATTATGTAAATATGAATCTTGATGCATGGATGAAGATAGCCAAGCTGGCTCAGCATGTTGGCGTAGACCTGTACCATACAAAAAACAAGAATAATGTTGGTTTGCAGAAAGCTGTAGAATGGCTCATCCCATATTTGGAAGAAAAGAAAAAATGGCCATATCAGCAGTTAAATAAGTTCAACAAAGATCAGGCATTGTCCATTGTTCAAAGAGCAGCAAAAGTATATCCTTCACTAAAATAATTACTAATGAACAACTAGCTTACAATCAACCAATATCTTCTGATAATCGTTTGTTTCAATATTTCTGTTTAAAAGCTGCAAAAGAAGTTTCATTGCATTTTCGCCTACAGATTCAGGATTTTCTTCAATAGAAGCAACCGGAGGCGAATTAAAATAGCTGATAAATGAGGTGTTGCCAAAACCGATGCATTCCAATTGTTGAAAGTTTGGATGGTTAACCGAACGAAGATATTTCATCGCATCAAACAAAATCGGCTCTTTAAAGGCCACGAGTGCAGTGGGTATTTTATCTTCAGATGAAAACAAATTTTTGATTGCGGTAATGGTACTTTCTTTATCAAAATCAGTATAAGCCACTAGTTCTGCGGAAAAGGGAATGCCATGGTCTTTAAGCGCATGAATGTAACCATTAAACCTATCATGGGTAAAGCTGATCATTTTTGGTCCACCTAAATAGGCGATATTTTGATGCCCCCGCTCGATTAGAAATTTGGTAGCTTGATAGGCACCCTGAAAAGTATTGCACAATACTTTGTGGCAACTGAGGTTAAAACTAGGATTCCGGGTGTAGTAAACCACAGGGGTGCCCATTTTTTCAAACTCGTTAAAATGAGAGAAATCTTGAGTGTGCTTCGAAATGGCTACAATTAATCCATCAACACGGGTTTGCAGCAACATGTTTGCAGATTGGATTTCTTTTTCTAAACTATCGTGCGACTGGCTGATAATTACGTTATATCCGTGTTTTGAAGCAAATTGTTCCAGACCGTAAACACTTCTGGTAAAAAAGTGGTCAAGCAGATTTGGTAAAATAATACCAATAATTTTCGATCGTCCCTGTTTAAGGTTAATGGCCGATTTATTTGGCGTAAAGTGTAATTCAGTAGCCAGATCCTGAACACGCTTTTTAGTAAATTCGTTTATAGTAGGATAATTATTTAATGCCTTAGACACTGTTGATATTGACATCTTTAATTTTTCTGCCAAATATTTTAAGGTTACCGGGGTATTCTGCATATAACTTAATAATAGGGTACTACATAGTTAAGCAAAAATCAGCTATTATTTCAAACGTTTGAAATATAGTTTAAACCCATTTTAAGCGTTTATTGTTAATCAGGCTTGAGAATTTCTTATTTGCTTCCATAAATTAGATTTATTAAAGAAAACTAACCAAATAAACATGAAAAAAAATTACTCTACTCAGCATCAGCTGTCGCCTTGCTTTTCTTTGAAATGCAAGAGTTTCAACAAAAAAAAGAGCATCAAAATCTCTGGTATATGCCATTCCAGTCGTATCCATTCATTTTAAAAAGCAGATTATTTAGGCGCAATTAAATAGCCTAAAGCTCATGCAATCAAATTTATTCCATAAAAACTTATTAGGCTATTGCCATAGTAAGAGTGGCATTGGTATGCATTAGGTTTCACTAAACAGATTAATATCGATATAAATTATGAAGAGATTTTATTTTCTTTTGAGCGCTTTAGCAGCTAATATGATTAAGCCTTTCCCACAGGCAAAGATTATAGCTATTATTGCATTTACGCTACTTATTAATAGTACAGCTTTTGCTCAAAGCACTGTGACAGGGACAGTTAGAGATGAAAAAGGCATCACCATGCCTGGTGTAAGCGTTAAAGTAAAGGGATCTCAAATTGGTGCGGTTACAGATGAAAGCGGGAGATATACCATTAGAACGACTTCCCCAGGTGCTGTGCTGGTATTCGCATACATTGGTTTCGCAAGCAAAGAAGTCGCCGTAGCAGGGAAAACCACAATTAATGTGAGCCTTGCTGATGATTCGCAAGGCCTAAATGATGTTGTGGTAATAGGTTATGGAACGCAGAAAAAAGTAAACTTAACCGGTGCAGTAGCACAGGTTGATGGAAAACAACTTCAAGATCGTCCGGTGCCAAATGCAATTGCGGCATTACAAGGGATATCGCCAGGAGTTACCATTACCCGGGGTAGTGGTAAACCTGGTGCTGAAGGATTGGGGATTAGAATCAGGGGCTTTTCTTCTGCAAATACTACAGCAGCACTAACCTTGGTTGATGGTGTGGAAATGGATCTGGCCTTAATCAATCCTGATGATATCGAGAATATTTCGGTGTTAAAAGATGCTGCTGCCGCCTCAATTTACGGCGCACGTGCGGCCGGTGGTGTAATTCTGGTGACCACAAAAAAGGGTGCAAGTGGCAAAACACGCATCAACTTTAGTAATAACTACAGTTTAAACATTACCGCAAGGCAACCGCAAAGGCTTAACTCATGGGATGAACAAACTTTAATTGATGAGGCACGGTTAAATGCAACTGGCGCCAGAGAGTTCACTCCCGAGCAAATTGAGTGGCTTAAAAATCCTAATTTTAATTATCGCGAAAACCAAACCGCCGATCGCTGGGATTACTACGATAATACCAACTGGATTAAAGAAGGTATGGATAAGGTTAATGCCTCACAGAAATATAATTTATCAATTGGAGGAGGAAAGCAAGAGTTAAATTATCTATTGTCAGGCAGTTATTTTAAAAGAGACGGTGTCATGCGTTTCGGTCCTGATGACAACTCTGTTAAAACAATGCGCCTTTCTGTAAACTCGGAGATCAACAAATATTTATCTGTTGGAGCGATTTTAAGTTATGCCGGATCTCAGGTGAACGAAAACTCTTACAGTACTGGCAATATTATCGATTTGCTTTACCGTGTACGTACCAGACAATCGCTGTATGTGCCAAAAGAAGATGTAACAGGGAATATTTACAATGGCGATTTACAATTAAACCCTGTTGATATTGAAAAAAATGCAGGCTTTCAAAGAAGTGACTTCGATAACTTCGTTGGAAAAATAAATATCACGGCCAAAAATTTCGTTAAAGGCCTTACTGTAGATTTAAACGCCTCCCGTAATTACGGTTTCTATAATTATGAATCGAATAAAAGAACTTTAAACTGGTATGGAAGAAGTACCAATACGGTTCGTAATACGCTCAATGCGTTAAATCAGCTTGATTTGACCAAAAATAAAAGCTATCAGGATAATTTAACCGGCCAAATTTCGTACGATTTACAGCTTAATAAACACAGCTTTAAAATTTTAGGGGGTGCTTCTTTTGAACAGTATAGAAAAGACGAATTTTCTGCCAGTGCAACTGGAATGGTAACGAACGATTTCTTTAGTTTAAATTTTGGTGATGCTGCAACTAAAACCAATAAAGACAAGGTTGAAACCTGGGCTTTTGGTTCTATTTTCGGCCGATTCAACTACAATTACGATGAAAAATATTTATTTGAAGCCGTAGTTCGTTACGATGGAAGCTCTAGGTTGGCGCCTGAAAATCGTTTCCAAGTCTTCCCGGCATTTTCAGCTGGATGGAGAATCAGCGAAGAACAATTCTTTAAAGACAATGTGCCTTTTGTAAGCAATTTAAAACTTAGAGGCTCCTGGGGACAGGTTGGTAATGGTGCGGTGTTAGGTTTCTACGATTATTTTCCTTTGATCACCAGCGGCATCGGGATTGATAACCAGAACAGAGTAATCTTTAACGGTTTGAAAACCCAGTATCTCTATCAAAACCAATTGGCTTCGGCTAATAAAACCTGGGAAACCGTTCAGTCGAGCAATATCGGGATTGATGCCGGTCTTTTCAAAAACAAGCTAACCTTAACAGCAGATTATTATGTAAAATATAATAAAGATATGTTGGCCGATTTATTTCTGCCAAGTACCATCGGTGTAAATGTGCCAAAATTAAATGTGGGCGAACTTAAAAGCTGGGGTTGGGAGCTTGAATTAAAATGGAGAGATACCTTTAAAAATGGTGATTATAGAATAGGATTTAACGTTGCTGATAATCAAAACGAGGTAACTAAATATGATGGCCGAAACTCAGTAGCGAATGCCGGTGTGGTAGAAATTTTACAGGGCTATCCGCTAAATACCGTTTGGGGTTATAAAACTGATGGATACTTTCAAACACAAGCAGAAGCAGATGCTTATAAAGCAAGGGTGAGATATCCGTTCTTTGCCAATCCTGCTGCAGGTGATGTGAAATACCTGGATTTAGACGGGAACGGAGTGATTGATGCGGGTGGTGGTACGCCAACCAATTCAGGAGATTTGGTAAACCTTGGTACCACTAACGCCAGATACACTTTTGGCCTGGATTTGGGCGCATCCTGGAAAGGATTTGATATCACTGTATTTTTCCAGGGCGTTGCAAAAAGAGCTTTCTTGATCGATGAAAATACACTTTCTCCGATTTTAGGCACTGCGAATATGCCGTGGTCGATTCACCTGGATCGATGGTCGCCAGAAAACCCCAATGCGTTTTTTCCACGTATGTTTCAAACCAGTGCCCATAACTTCAGGCCATCAGATAAATGGGTGCAGAATGGAAATTATATCCGCTTGAAAAACCTAACACTAGGGTATAACTTCAAACCACAAAATAAAATTTTCCAAAACTTAAGGGTTTATGTAGCAGGGCAGGATTTGTTTGAGAAAACAGATGTGCTAAGTGTTTTCGATCCGGAAGTTGGAAATGATGTAAGTGCACAAGCATACCCTTTCTACCGTTCTGTATCGTTCGGATTAAATATTACCTTATAAAATGATTGATATGAAAACAACATATAAAGTATTTTTTGCAGCCATATTAATTGTGTCGACATTTAATGCATGCAATAAGCTAGATCGGTTACCAGAAACAGAATTGACTGATAATACCTTCTGGAACACCGAAAGTGATTTAATGAATGCCGCAAACCGGATGTACCAGCAATTGGCAGGATACACCATAGATAACCGGGCAGATGACAATGTTAACCAAGGTGGCCTTAACCAGGTGAGCAACGGAAACCGCGGCGTACCGGGCACGAGTGATGACTGGAGAGTACCTTACCAGCATATTTTTACGGCCAACAATATTTTAGAGAAAGGCACAAAAGCACAGGTTAGTGATGCCATTAAAAACCGTTATTTTGCCGAAGCCAGGTTTTTCAGAGCTTATGCTTATTTTAACCTTGTTCAAAAATATGGCAATGTGCCCTTAATTTTGAAAACACTTGGCGTTGATGCGCCAGAATTATCAATGCCAAGTACAGAACGTTTACTGGTTGTACAGGCGATGTATGATGATTTGGATTTCGCAGCAACCTGGTTGCCAACACGGGCCGCATTACCTGCATTACAATATGGCCGGGTGACCAAAAGCGCTGCCTGGGCCTTAAAAGCACGTATTGCTTTAAATGAAGGTACGCGTATGAAGTTCTTCGGAATTGCCGATTATCAAAAGCACCTTCAAATCGCAGTTGATGCCTCTACACAGGTAATGGGGCAGGGTCACCGTCTTTTTGCCAGCTATCAGGGCATGTTTACCCACGATGGTGAAGGAGCAGCCAATACTGAAAATGTTTTTGTAAAATTATACGGAGGTACATCGGCTATCGGTTTGGTGCATAACACTTCCCGTGATTTGGAAAACGGTAGAATTGCACCCACAAGAAACCTGATCCGCATGTTTTTATACAGAGATGGGTTGCCTGCTTTTAATACCGATAATTCTCCATCAGCATCCAGATCTCCATTGTTTGTTAATGAAGCAGCAGAAACATCATACAACACGATTTTGGATAATCGTGATCCGCGGATTACAACGTTAGTGTTCAGAAGTGGAGAACAAGCTTACCAGCGCCCATGGGTTCCAGGTACTTCCTTAGGCTCAAGATCGGCATTTGCCGCCAAAAAAGGGTTTAATGCTCAAGATTGGACCACCAATAATAATTCAACAGTGCACAAACCACTTATTCGCTACGCGGAAGTTTTATTAACCTACGCAGAAGCTAAATATGAGTTAAATGAAACCATTTCTGATGCTGATCTGGATTTATCTATTAACCTGATCAGAACTAGGGCTGGTTTAAATGTGCGCTTAACAAATGCTTTTGTTGCAGCAAACGGACTGAGTATGCGTGAAGAGATCAGAAGAGAAAGAACAGTCGAACTGTCATTAGAAGGTTTTAGATACGGAGATTTAATCAGGTGGAAAACCGCAGAAACCGTGTTGCCAAAAGCATTGCTCGGTGCCAAATACAATGCTGTTGAATGGGTAGGAACGCTTCCGGCAACCTTAGTTTTAAATGCCGATGGTGTTTTAGTAGTAGAAGCCGCCAACAACAGGGCATTTAATCCACTCAGAGATTATTTATATCCCGTTCCCTTACAGGAAATTAGTTTGAGTGGAAACAACATTAAGCAAAACCCAAACTGGAATTAAAAATATAATTATGAAATTATTACACATCAAGTTTTTGACAGCAATCTTGTTTAGCACTGCATTGTTTTCAAGTTGCGATAAATTAGAAACAGATCCTGTTGGCGTACCTGAACTAGAGAATTATTATTATGCAGGCTTTTTTTCTATCCCCTGGAACAATACCGCTACAGCATCTGTACTTAGAAACCAAACTGCTCTGATCAAATTTCCGGTGAAGTTCCATTCTTCCTACCTGCGTGATTATGATCCTGCCGCACAATATGCACTTGTTACCACCGGAATTACCAACCCTGCTGTTGTAGGGCAAGATTTTGAAGTAGTTGATAGAAGCGGAAACAAAATTACTTCGCCTAACGGAGTTTATTCTTTGGTATTTCCAAAGGCCGAAACTAAGATTGACACGCTTTATTTTAAGGTGCTGAATAATCAGGCACCTGGTACACGAAGAATTGAAATTAATCTGGTTACCAACACCACACAACAATATACGGTTGGTACTTTCACTCAGGCATTCAAGCGATTTATTGAAATCCGTTAGTACTTTAAACAATTTAGAAGCTTATAATAATACCTCCCATGCCGGTTTCGGCAGGGAGGTAAATTAAATTTAGCGCAGACAATTTAAAACCATTCCCTTTCTATTGAAATCAATCCGATCCTGTTTATGCTAAAATTAAAATTTCTTTATTTACTTGCCTCATTGCTCTTTTTTGCTTCCTTTTCCTCTGCTCAAATGGGTGGAAGAAAACTAATAAGCCTGAATGATCAATGGCAATTTCGTAAAGATGAAGGGCCAAATCAAAATATAAACATTCCCCATACCTGGAATGTGCAAGATGTACTGGATGATGAGCCCGGTTATTACAGGGGATTGGGAATTTACACTAGAAATTTAAAATTTGACGAATCGGCGAAAGGGAAACAGATTTTTTTAATCTTCAATGGTGTTGGCCAGGAAGCAGAAGTATTAGTCAATGGAAAATCGGCAGGTAAGCATATCGGTAGCTACAACAGATTTGTTGTAGCCATTACAGGTTTCTTAAATTTTAAAAACGATTTGTTGGAAGTACGGGTTACCAACCGCTTCAACGAAGATATTCCGCCCCTCACTGCTGATTTTACCTTTTTTGGAGGGGTTTACAGGAATGTTAATCTGCTGATGACCGATGCAATACATTTTTCGCAAAGCGAGAGCGGTAGTTCCGGCGTTTTCATTAATACGCCGCAGGTAACTACCAACTCTGCAACCGTTAAAGTAAATACTTATGTTAAAAATGATGCTGCAACAGATAAAAAGATAAGGGTTTTACAACAACTTTACGATAATGAGGGTAGACTTATTACCAAAGAAGTAGTAGAGGTCAATTTAAAAAAAGGCGAGAATAAATCTATTGTTCAAAACCTGAAATCTATTAAAGGCCCTCTTTTGTGGTCTCCAGAAAAGCCATATCGCTACCGTTTGGTTTCCCAGATTTTAGATGCAAAAACAAAAAAACCGATTGATCAGGTTTCGAACCCGATTGGCTTTCGGTGGTTCAAGTTTGATGCCAACGAAGGATTCTTTTTGAATGGTAAACCGCTTAAGTTGATTGGGGCAAGTCGTCATCAGGATTACGAAAACCTGGGAAATGCTGTTCCCGATGCACTTCAAATCAGGGATGTGGAGTTACTAAAAGAAATGGGCGGAAATTTTTTGCGGGTGGCCCATTATCCACAAGACCCAGTTATTTTGGAGGCCTGCGATCGGCTTGGAATTCTCGCCTCTGTAGAAATTCCGGTAGTAAATACCATTACCGAATCAGCAGCCTTTACCAAGAACTGTCTGGATATGCAGCGGGAAATGATCAGTCAGAATTTTAACCACCCTAGCGTAATCATCTGGGCTTATATGAACGAAATTCTATTGCGGCCAAAGTTTGCAGATGATAAGCCTCGACAGCAAATCTATTTCGATCACATCAGAGAACTGGCCGAAAAGCTGGATAGTTTAACGCGTAAGCTCGATCCATCACGATATACGCTACTGGTAAATCACGGCGCCTGGGATCTTTACAATAAAGTTGGCCTTACCAAAATACCTATGATTGTCGGCTGGAATTTATATTCAGGATGGTACTCGGGTGTGCCGGCAGATTTTGCTAAATTTCTCGACCGTCATCATAAAGAATTGCCAAACACGCCTTTCATGGTAACTGAATATGGCGCTGATGCAGATCCAAGAATCAGATCGACAGATCCTGTCAGGTTCGACAAAAGTGTGGAGTATGCCATAAAATTCAATCAGGTTTATCTCAATGCCATGTTAAGCAGACCCTTCGTGGCCGGTGGAATGGCCTGGAATCTGGCTGATTTCAATTCGGAAACCCGTGAAGAAACCATGCCGCATATCAATAACAAGGGTTTGTTAACCATTGGAAGAAAACCGAAAGACACCTACTTTCTTTATCAGGCTTATCTTTCAAAAAAGCCATATTTAACAATAACATCGGCTCATTGGAAAGACCGTACTGCCCTTGCTGATTCTGGTAAAGCAGTGAGTACGCAGAATGTACAAGTCGCTACCAATTTAAAATCAGCTGAATTATTTTTGAATGGAGTAAGCCTTGGGATCAAAGAAGCTGTAGATCATATTATAGATTGGAAAGTTCCATTTGTTAACGGCCTGAATCAGGCACGGGTAGTTTCAGGTAATCTGAGCGATCAGGCGGAAATCAACTTTCAATTGCAACCTTATTCTTTTACGGATAAAATTTCTTTCCAG
This sequence comes from Pedobacter sp. AC163, assembly GCF_979258665.1. Classification (NCBI taxonomy): domain Bacteria; kingdom Pseudomonadati; phylum Bacteroidota; class Sphingobacteriia; order Sphingobacteriales; family Sphingobacteriaceae; genus Pedobacter; species Pedobacter sp. AC163. The sequence continues at coordinate 4,293,411 of NZ_OZ409872.1, forward strand.
CAGATGAATGTGCTGTTAGGTTCGAAAAGAATTTATCTTGATGATCAGGAACACCAGGTTTGGATGCCAGATCAGCCTTATAGAAAAGGATCATGGGGATATATCGGTGGAGAAGCTTTTAAAGGAACCAATAACAGAATAAGTTATGGCAGCGACAAAAATGTTCTGGATACTAACGATGATCCGGTTTATCAAACCCAACAGGTTGGTATCAAAGAATTTAAGTTCGATGTGCCAGATGGGGAGTATGAACTCACAATCCACTTTGCAGAATTATTAGGAGGAGCAACAAAAGAAGCTTTAGCTTACAACCTGGATAATAACCACAAAAAAGAAATTGAAGAATATAGAACTTTTAACGTGCTGATTAATGGCGATATGTTTATGCCGCATGTAAATTTAGCAACCGATTATGGTTATGCTACTGCAGTTAAAAAGAAAACACGAATTTCAGTTCAAGGAAATAAGGGTATTACCATTAGTTTCAATGCCATCACGGGTAAAGCGGTTTTAAATGCTATTCAACTCAGAAAAATTTATTAATTATAAAATGTATAAGTACTTAAAATATTCAGTTGTCGTTGCTTTACTTTTATCTAGTAACATTACTTGGGCGCAAAAGTCAGTTCGCCTAAACCAAAACTGGGAATTTCTGAAACAAGATTTGGGTGGAATCTGGGAAGCCGTTCGCCCCGTAGGGGTAGGGAATCCTGAATCTGTTCCACTTTGGCAAAAAGTGAACTTACCACATTGCGTTAATGCAACCGATGCGGTTGACCCGGATGTGAATTACTATCAGGGCCCGGCATGGTATCGTACGCAGCTTTTAGTAGAAAATCCATACAAAAATGGCAGAACCATTCTGCATTTTGAAGGCGCTGGACAAAAGACTGATGTGTACGTACACACTACAAAAGTGGCTTCACATGTAGGTGGCTATGATGAGTGGACCGCTGATATTACCGATGCGGTTGCGGCTTTCAAAAAAAGTGAGGCCTATCAAAAGCAGTTTAAAGGGAAAATTCCGGTTTCTATTCGCACTGATAATTCCAGAGATCTGGAGATGATTCCGTCCGATCTATCTGATTTTAATATTTATGGCGGCATTTACCGCTACCTAAATCTGGTTTACACGCCTGCACTTTCCGTTGATAAAATGTTTGTCAAGGCAGAAACTGATGCACAGGGAAAAGTAGCAAAGCTGAATGTAAAAGGCAGATTTTACAATCCAACAGGCTTATCGGATGCAACCGTTCAACTAAAATTAATAAATCCACTGGGTAAAGTTATCGCAAAACAGGATAAGAAGTTGAATAACTTGGGTAGCGACCTCGATCTGTGGACTTTCCAGTTTAACAAACCTCAACTCTGGACTGTTGATGATCCACTTCAATACACCCTTAGCTACGAAATCACTTCTTCTGCCGGAACTTATAAGGGTGAAGAAAAGGTGGGTTTCAGGCATATTAATTTTGTTGAAAAAGGGCCTTTTCAATTAAACGGAAGGCGCTTGTTATTACGCGGAACCCATCGCCACGAAGATCATGCTGGTGTAGCTGCGGCGATGACAGAGGATATGATTCGCACGGAAATGCAAATGATGAAGGATATGGGCGTTAACTTTATCCGTTTGGGCCACTACCAGCAATCTAAAATTGTGCTTAATCTTTGCGATAGTCTTGGCATTTTGGTTTGGGAAGAGATCCCGTGGTGCAGAGGCGGTTTGGGTGGTGATGTTTACAAGCAACAAGCCCGAACGATGTTGAAAAACATGATCGAACAGCACCACAATCATCCTTCTATAATGATCTGGGGTTTGGGAAATGAAAACGACTGGCCAGGCGATTTTCCGGAATTTGATAAGGAAAAGATCAGAACATTTATGAAGGAACTTAATAACATTTCTCATGAAATGGATGCTTCCAGATATACCGCAATCAGAAGGTGCGACTTCTGTGCCGACATTGTAGATGTGTATTCGCCTTCTATCTGGGCGGGCTGGTATCGTGGTGTTTACACGGATTACAAAAAAGCATCTGAAGATGAATTTGCCAAAGTCAAACGCTTTTTACATGTAGAATGGGGCGGCGATAGCCATGCAGGGCGCCATTCGGAAAACCCGGATAAAGCGCTGAGCAAAATCAAAACCGGAGGCAAAGCTGATGAAAGGGCTGGCGATGCCTCTTTGTATGGGGGCGGAGCCAGAATTTCCAAGGATGGAGATTGGAGTGAATCGTACATCACTAACCTGATTGATTGGCATCTAAAAGAACAGGAAAATATGCCATGGCTTAGCGGTACTGCGTATTGGCCGTTCAAAGATTTTTCTACACCTGTCCGTCCTGAAAACCCTGTACCCTACATGAATCAAAAAGGGGTAGTGGAAAGAGATTTCACTAAAAAAGAGTCATACTATGTTTTTCAGTCTTACTGGATCCAGAAACCAATGGCGCATATTTATGGACACAGCTGGCCTGTACGTTGGGGCGATGAGGGCGAAGAAAAAATGGTAAAAGTATATTCAAACTGTAATGAAGCCGAAATTTTCCTCAATGGCAGAAGTTTTGGAATCAAAAAACGCAATAGTCAGGATTTCCCTGCGGCCGGCCTGCGATGGAATCTTCCTTTTATCAAAGGAGAAAATACGGTAAAAGTGATCGCGAAAAAGGGTAACGTTATGGTAACAGATGAGATTAAATTCAATTATCAGACAGAAAAATGGAGTAAACCTGCAAAGATGACCCTTACAAAAATTAGTCAGCAAGATGATGTGGCTACATTGGAAGTAAAGCTGTTTGATAGTAATGGTGTGCAATGTCTGGATGCCATGAACTGGATTAATTTCGGCCTCACCGGCGATGGTAAATTACTTGATAACCTGGGCACATCTTCAGGCGCTAGAAAAGTGCAGGCCTATAACGGAAGAGCAACGATAAAAGTCAAATTAAATAAAGGGAAAAGTATCGCTTCTGTCGTTTCAGATGGCATTCCTACAGTTTTTCAAGAATTATAAATGATGAAGAAGATCTATTTTATATTACTAATCACCGTTTCTTATGTTATCGGAACGGCGTTTTCCGTGGCTGATCAGCATCTGGAAAATGGTGCTTCCGATCTGGCAAAACAAGCGGAACTATTACTTAAAAAACAAGTTTTAGCGGAATCTGCCTGGGCATTAACTCAGGCTCCGATAACCATCACAGCTTCATCTTCTCCCCGAAGTTCAGGTGGGAAACATGATTTCTTTTCAGAAGCCGATTATTGGTGGCCTGATCCCAAAAATCCTGATGGACCATACATCAGTAAAGATGGTCTAACCAATCCGGATAACTTTGTGGAGCACCGCAAAGTGATGATCAGATTCAGCAAAATTATTGGCGCTTTGGCATCAGCTTATAAAATTACAGGTGATGAGAAATATGTTAAACATGCCATCAAACATTTTCAAGCCTGGTTTATTGATAGCAATACGTTAATGAATCCGAACTTACTTTTTGCTCAGGCAGTGAAAGGTAGATTTACCGGCCGCAATTATGGTATTATCGATACTATCCACCTGATGGAAGTGGCCCAGGGTGCTTTGGTGATGCAAAAAGCAAAATCTTTCGATAAAGCAACTTTGTCGGGAGTCAAAAAATGGTTTGCAGATTATACCCTGTGGCTCAATACCTCTGTACCCGGAATCCAGGAAAAAACTGTCAAAAATAACCATGCTACATGTTGGGCCATGCAAGTGGCATCATTTGCAAAGCTATGTGGCGATGAAAATATGCTCGACTCTTTGCGGGTGAGATACAAAACTATCCTGCTGCCCAATCAAATGGGGAATGACGGAAGTTTTCCATTAGAAATTGCCAGAACTAAAGCCTATGGCTATTCCATTTTTAATCTGGATGCCATGACGATGATTTGTCAGATTTTATCAACGCCGAAAGACAATCTTTTTAACTTTGAAACGGCTGATGGAAAATCAATCAAAAAAGGTATTGAATATTTTTATCCGTTTATTGTAGATAAAAGCAAATGGCCTTTAAAACCCGATGTAATGTACTGGGAAAATTGGCCGGTTGCACAACCATTTTTGTTGGTTGGTGCGGTTCAGTACAATCAATCATCGTGGTATTCAGCATGGAAAAAATTAGATCACAAACCGCAGGTAGAAGAGGTCATCCGAAACCTGCCTATCCGCAATCCTTTAATTTGGTTATAGTATGAAAATTAAGATGATGTTATTATGTGCTTTGTCATTCAATTTGGCAAAAGCTCAGAAAGTTAATGTGAAGCAGGCTTTCGCCTCTGCTGCAAAACAAACCGATATATTAATTAAAAATGTTGATTCAGCCCGCCTGATAAAACCAAACCTGGTTTCACCACGAACAGTGGAGAAAGGGCAATTTAAAATGGTGGTTTCCAGAGATTGGACAAGTGGATTTTTTCCCGCTGAATTGTGGTATTTCTATCAGTATACGAAAGATAAAAAGTGGTTAAATTTGGCTAGAAAATATACGGAGGATATCAAAAAAGAGCAATATAACCGAGGAACACATGATCTAGGATTTATGATTTATGGTCCCTTTGGAAATGGGTACCGCTTAACTGGCGATACTGCCTATAAAGCGGTAATCATTCAGGCTGCAAAATCTCTTTCCACCCGTTTTAACAAAACTGCCGGAGTGCTAAAATCATGGGATCACAATGGCGACAAGTGGAAATATCCAGTAATTATCGACAACATGATGAACCTGGAACTGCTTTTTGAAGCCACGAAAATGACCGGCGATTCATCATTTTACAAAATTGCTGTATCTCATGCGGATCATACCATTAAAAATCATTTCCGCCCCGATTTCAGTTCTTATCACGTAATTGATTATGATACACTTAAAAGCGGAAACATTCTTCAAAAGTTGACTGCACAAGGTTACGCCAATGAGTCTGCCTGGGCTCGTGGACAAGCTTGGGCGCTATATGGATACACACTTTGCTTTAGAGAAACCAAAAATAAGGCTTATCTGGCTCAGGCGGATGGAATCGCTGGTTTTATCCTCAATAGCAAAGTTACCCCAGCTGATGGCATTCCTTATTGGGATTACAATGATCCGAATATTCCAAATGTTTCGAGAGATGCTTCTGCGGCAGCTATAACGGCTTCTGCGCTGTACGAATTGGCGAAATACAGTGGAAATGCAAAAAAATATAAAGCTGCAGCAGATAAAATTCTATATTCGCTGAGTACAAAATATATCAGTAAAATTGGTGACAACTATGGTTTTATTTTGGAGCATAGTACCGGGCATCGACCAGCTAAATCAGAAATCGATGTGCCAATTAATTATGCTGACTATTATTATTTAGAGGCACTGCTTAGAAGTAAATAGGCTTGTCGTATTTCAACTAATTACATATATAAATATCCAATTTATCTGGTCCGAATGAGGCCAATGAAAATAAACGAATAAAGAATGGCAGAAAATATCGAGCATCTGTTTTCGCTCAAAAATAAAGTTGTGGTGGTAACCGGGGCAACCGGGGTTTTGGGCGAAGCATTTATAAACGGAATTGCCTCCGCAGGAGCAACCATTGCAATCATCGGCAGAAATGAGGAAGTTGCCCGTTTAAGGGCAGAAACGGTTACAAATGCCGGTGGCAAAGCAATTTACATCCTTGCCGATGTACTTAATGAGCAGAACCTGATCGATGCGAATGCAGAGATTATCAGCACCTTTGGTCGTATAGATGCGTTGGTAAATGGTGCAGGCGGTAATATTGCAGAAGCCGTAGTCCAGCCCGGCAGCGATGTCTTTAATTTGAACATCTCAGCTTTGAAACAGGCCTTCGATCTGAATCTTTTCGGAACACTGGTACCCACACAAATCTTTGGTAGAGAAATAGCAAAGAACGGCGGAAGCATCGTGAATATTTCATCTGTTTCAGCAACACAGGCGGTAACCAGGGTTTTGGGTTATTCACTGGCAAAATCATCGATAGACAGTTATACCAAATGGATGGCCGTAGAGTTGGCCAATCGTTATGGCGACAAGGTCAGGATGAACGCCATTGTTCCGGGCTTTTTTATTACCAAGCAGAACAGAACACTTTTAACCAATGAAGATGGTTCGTTAACGGCCAGAGGTAATGCGATTCTTTCAAAAACACCTTTCAAAAGGTTTGGTGCGCCCGAGGAACTGATCGGGGCATTGATTTATCTTTTAAGTGATGCCTCAAAATTTGTAAATGGGGAAAACATAACCGTTGATGGTGGTTTTGGTGCTTTTTCGGGAGTTTAAATTATGGAAATGAAATATAAAAAACTGGAACAAACCTGGCGCTGGTATGGTCCGAATGACCCGGTAAGTCTGCAGGATGTCAAACAGGCCGGTGCCACCGGAATTGTAACTGCTTTGCACCACATTCCACATGGCGAGGTTTGGCCGTTGGAAGATATCAGGGAACGCAAAGCGATTATTGAAGCTGCAGGTTTAACCTGGTCGGTAGTGGAAAGCGTACCTGTTCACGAGGCGATAAAAACCCGCAGACATGATGCGGAACACTACCTGGAAAATTACCGGATTTCATTGCGCAACCTTTCGCAGTGCGGCATCAAAACGGTATGCTATAATTTTATGCCTGTTCTGGACTGGACACGTACCCAGCTCGATCTGGAAATGGCCGACGGATCAAAGGCCCTTTATTTCGACTGGATCGATCTGGCCATCTTTGATCTGCATATCTTGAAGAGAGAAAATGCGGAGGCTGATTACAATTCATCCATCCTGAAAAGAGCAAACGAAAAATTCGCCACGTTGAACGAAGCGGAACTGCAGGATCTGCGCATCAATGTGCTGATGGGCATTCCCAACGAAAAAGAAATTGAGCTGGAAACCCTGAGAGCCAGCATAAACGAATACGCGGCAATCGGTACGCAGGGACTGAAAGAAAACCTGAAATTTTTCCTTAACGCCATTGCCGGAGTTTGTACCGAAGAAGGGATAAAGATGACGATCCATCCTGATGACCCGCCTTATCCAATTTTAGGTCTGCCACGGATAGCGAGTACGCTGGAAGATTTTGAATATATCATCAACGAGGTAAATCAGGCTTTTAACGGCGTTTGTTTTTGTACCGGATCTTTGGGTGCGGGAATGAAAAACGACACCTTGGCGATTTTTAACGCAGTTAAAGAGCGGGTTTATTTTGCGCATCTGCGCAACGTTAAAAAAGATGATGACGGCAGTTTTTACGAAGCTGACCATTTGGGCGGCGATGTAAACATGTTCGAGATAATGAAGGCATTGACGGAAGAAAATGCCAAAAGGGAACAACCTATTCCTTTCCGTCCGGATCATGGGCACCAGATGCTGGATGATCTTGCAAAGCAGACCAACCCAGGTTATTCGGCCATTGGGCGTTTACGCGGACTTGCAGAACTGAGAGGTTTGGAAGTAGGAGTAACCGGAAATTATTAGTAGCAGTTAATGAATTTGGAACGCATTTTAACAAGAGAATTTACACGAAGATTTACATAAATTACCTCGAAAATTAATTAATAAAAAATGGCAGAAGTAAAATTAAATATCCAGCAAGGCGAACCAAGTTCATTCGATATCTATGATGAGGATGGGAAGGTTGGGGAGATGATCTTCGATATTACCGGAAAAGATCTGACCGTTTACCATACAGAGGTTGAGCCAGAAAAAGAGGGAATGGGCTATGCCAAAATGTTGCTCGATGCAATGGTAGCCTATGTTAGGGAAAACGGATTGATGATTATCCCAATGTGCCCTTATGTGCATGCTCAGTTTAAACGACATGAAGATTTGTACAAGGATATCTGGAATAAAATTAAAGAAGAGTAAAATTAATCGAATAATAAAAACCGAAAGAAGCCCTAACTGGGCAAAAAGCCAGGATTAAATTCACGGCAGGGGCGGCAGCGTAGGGATATCCTCATCATGAGGATATCTTATTTTTCATAATTTATGGTGGTCGTCCCCAGGTTTATCAAAACGTCTTGCACATATTCTAATGCGAACCCGCATCAATCAATTCCATACCGTTAAAGGTGTTTTTGAAAAACAGACAAACGTTTGCGTTGATTTTCTTCAGATCTTTTTACCATCTTACAACAAGTTATTTCAAAAACCTAAATCATCCGCTTTTTCTCGATCAGCATTGTTGATTGGAGTGAAGCGTATTTATTTGAAATTTGCGGTAATCCCTAGCTTTGGCTTTTTGTAAACAGGTTTACTGGCGTCATTGAGCAGGTAAGTCGTTGGGTGCTGGTTTCAAATATTCAGACCCTATTAAGGTATTTGAAACAGCTTCAAATAAAACTTAAAAGATGACACCTATCCCTAAACAGGTTGACGACAAGCGTTTCTTCGAAGTCTTAGATTTATGCTGTAAGAAGATCGAAGAGAAAATGGGTTCAAAACCAATCGCAGATTGGCGATCTGCAGATTACAATAATTTAAATAGTCAGTTAGGCCGGCAAACCAAAGTTTACTTAAGCGAAAATACACTCAAAAGAATCTTCGGAAGGTTAAAAACACCAACACGGTACTATCCTCAAAAAGCCACTCGTGATGCCCTTGCACAATTTATTGGCTACAGAGATTGGCAGGAGTTTGAGCTGATTAATCGTTTCTCCCCGTTGGAAACGCCAGCAGCTAAGGCAACGCTTAACGTAGATACCAAGGCTGTTGAAGCCACATCGCATAACAAATTTACTACACAAAGATTTCGGTTTTATCTTAGCCTAGCTGTCCTGCTAACGGTATGTTTAACTATTGCTCTCCTATATTATACCAAAAGTGAGGAAATTAAACCTGGAGAGGTGAAGCTGTTTTGTGAAAATCCGAATGGAGAAGTACCGCATACGGCTGTGTTTAAATTATCGCATAAGGGAACATTAAGCGAGGATAACCAGTTTGCCATAGATTTTATGGATGAGGGACCCATCACGCCGATAAAAGTAAACCAAGAGGTGGTGCAGTTTTTCAAAAATCCCGGAGTCGTTCATGTGCGCCTTTTGCACCATAATAAAGCGATTGATACCATCACCGTTTCTATGCAAACTAAGGGTTGGGTGGCAAATTCGGGAAATGACTCGTTGAGTGCTTTTCCAATTGCCAAGCTCAGGCCGTTGCCGAAAGATAGTCTCTATGTTTCCACTAGCCAATTAGATTCTGCAGGCCTCAACCTTTCTAAACCATTTTTAATAGGTTTTAGTAATATTCATACCAGTGAAGTGGATGGCGATAACTTCTCCTTTAGTACCTATTTACGAACTGAAGAAAGCAGACCAGGCATAGCCTGTATGCAGACGAGCATTCTCATTCTTGGAAGTGAAGGCCGGCACAGGGTGTTAATGGTCAAACCCAGTTGTGCGGCTTTTTCTGAGTATCACTTTTCTGAAGTTAAAGCCATGGGGAGTTCTAAAAATCTGAATAAAATGACTTACGATTTTGCCAAAGGTGGAAATGTAAGGCTTTTAGTAAAAAATAAGAAAGTCTCGTTATTTATCAACAATAAGCTGATGCTCAACAGTGCTTATAATCAGTCAATTGGTAAAATACTCGGCATTAAAATTCTATTTAACGGGGTGGGAATCGCAAAGTCTCCACAATTGTTCGATCTCAAAACCGGTGTTTCTTATTAATTCATCTCCTGCTACAGACAAATTAGTTCCATTTAATCAATTTTTTCCATTTTAAGCTGATTGTTCGGTGTACATTTTATTAAATATGCTGAGGTAACTATTTGTTTTTAAACGGCTTATCTGTACATTCTTTTGTCCTAAGCTTTGTATGTTCACTTTCTAGCTTTTCGCTTCAATAGCTTCTAGTTTTATAAATACTTCACAGAGCAAGTATTTAAAATAACACATAACAAGAAAAAATGGAGCGTAGAGATTTTATTAAAAACAGCACTTTAACTGCCGCTGGGCTTACGATTTTACCAGGCGGAACACTTTTTGCAAAATCAGATAACAACAAGGTAAAGCTTGGTTACATTGGTGTTGGGGCCAGGGGAATGAGTCACATTTCTGAAGGACTTTTACGCGACGATGTAGAGATTGTAGCAATCTGCGATACACAGGAAAGCTCACTGAAAATATGTAGATCTGCAATTGCTAAAGCAGGAAGGCCCGCAGCCAAAGAATTTACAGGCGGTGTTGATGCTTATAAAAAACTTCTGGAGATAAAAGATATCGATGCAGTAATTATTGCTACCCCTTGGCAGTTTCATAAAGACCAGGCGGTTGATGCAATGAAGACTGGTAAATATGTAGGTTGCGAAGTAATTGCAGGCCTAACAGTGCAAGACCATTGGGACATTGTAAATATATCAGAAAAAACGGGGATGCCATACATGACCCTGGAAAACGTGTGTTACAGGCGTGATGTAATGGCTGCTTTGAACATGGTTAGGCAGGGAATTTTTGGAGAACTGGTTCACCTAGAAGGGGGTTATCAACATAACCTTAGAAATGTGCTTTTCAATAATGGAAAAGACTATTATGGCGGTGGAGTGGAGTTTGGACCTAATGCCAGAAGTGAAGCCCAATGGCGTACCCAATTTAATATCGATCAGGATGGAGATCTCTATCCAACCCATGGCGCTGGTCCAATAATCCAGTATGCAGATATCAACCGCGGTAATCGCTTCACCAATCTGGTGTCATTCAGTTCAAAAGCCAGAGGTTTAGCTGCTTATGTTGAAGATATGTCTCCGGGGCATCCAAACGCTAAAATTAATTACAAAAATGGAGATGTTACCACCACGCTCATCAACTGCGCCAATGGCGAAACCGTAATGCTTAGCCATGATGTGCACCTGCCTCGCCCATATTCTATCGGTTTTAGGGTACAGGGTACAGATGGAATTTGGATGGATGTGAACAAGTCGATCTATATAGAAAGAAACTCCAAAGGCAATCATAAATGGGAACCAGTAAAAGAATGGTTTGAAAAATATGATCATCCACTTTGGAAAAAATATGAGAAAGAAGCAGTTGGCGCTGGCCACGGAGGGATGGATTGGTTTGTGTTCAATGGATTTATTCAGGCGGTAAAACAAAAAAGGCAAACGCCAATTGATGTTTACGACTCCGTAACCATGAGCGTAATTACCCCACTCTCTACCAAATCTTTAAAAGAAGGTAATATGCCTCAAAAATTTCCTGATTTCACAAAAGGAAAATGGAAAGATCGAAAAAATGTTTTCGCATTAGATGATAGTGGTTTTTAGTCGCTTAAACCGGTCTTTCAGTCAATAATAAAAAATCAGTAATACATAATATGATACTAGAAGTTCTCAAGGCGTTTGGTCTGGACGGATCTGAAACAAAGTACCGTCTGTTCGGCGGAGGTTTAATTAATAACACCTGGAAGGTTAGTACCGCTGATGGAGATTTTATTCTTCAGCAAATCAATACTGATATTTTTGCTGCACCCGAAAAAATCATCGATAACATTGTTCGTTTGCAGCATTATCTGGAAGAAAAGGCACCAGAATATTTATTCGTGGGGCCAGTTAAAACTACTGCCGGCCAATCTGTGCTGCACATTGATGGATTTGCTTTCAGGTGTTTCCCTTTCATTCAGAAATCAATCACTATTGAGAAAGTAGAGCATCCTAAACAAGCCTATGAGGCAGCGAAGCAGTTTGGGAAATTTACCTGCCTGCTGAACGATTTTGATGCCTCGAGTTTAAGTGTTTCTCTTCCAGACTTCCATAATTTAAATCTGCGGGTGAGTCAGTATCAAAAAGCTGTAGAACTTGCCGATGAGACAAGATTATCATTGGCAGCAGGTGCAATTGCAGAAATTAATAGGCACATGGATATTGCTAATCTATATAATGATATCCTAAAAGCTGATGTTCTCAAAATCAGAACATTCCATCATGATACCAAAATAAGCAATGTATTGCTACACGAAGATACCGGACTTGGAATGTGCATTATTGATTTAGATACGCTAATGCCAGGCTATTTTATAAGCGATGTAGGAGATATGATGCGAACCTATCTCTCACCGGTAACTGAAGAAGAAACCGATTTTAACCTGATCGCTGTTCGCGTTGACATTTTCGAAGCGATTTATAGTGGATACATGAGCGAAATGGGCACTGTATTAACGCCTTCAGAGCAGCAGTTATTCATCTATTCAGGTCAGTTTATGATTTTCATGCAGGCACTACGCTTCTTAACCGACTTCTTAAACGGGGATATTTATTATGGTGCCGCTTATCCAAATCATAACCTGAACAGGGCACAAAACCAGATCCATTTATTGAATCGATACATCGACAGCATTCCTCGGTTCGAAGAGATTATTCAAGATAAAAACCTCAGTCAGCAAAACATTAATGGAAATCATGATGAAAAAAATTAAACCTAAAAATGAAATGTAAACCTAAAAATTGATTAAACCATTCCAACAAAACCTCAACTAAATGAAATTAACAACTAACCAGAAACCAGACAAAACGCGATTTTTTGCCATAGTGGTGATACTGACCCTCTTTGAATTGGGTACGTCCATTACCGTTCATGCAGAAACGCCACTATCTGCAAAATTAAATCCAGCGAGCATATCGCATCATTTTGCGCTGAACAAAGCACCAAATGATTTAGGCCATACCTTAACCAATTCCATTGAAACTTCGGCATTTGAAGCCATCACCGGAACGGTGAAAGATGCAAAAGGAGGAGTCATCCCAGGCGCAAGTATTACAGTAAAAGGAACAAACCGTGTAACCTCATCAAATAATTTAGGGGTTTTCAGCATCGAAGCAAAAGCTGGGGAAATACTGGTAATCAGCTCAATTGGTTTTACCACCAAAGAAGTAACCATCAGTGGAACCTCTGTTGGTGTAGTTACGCTTTCGGAATCTGCGGAAACACTTAGCGAGCTTGTAGTGGTAGGGTATAGCGTACAGAAACGCCAAAGTTTAACGGGCGCATTAAGTACCATCAGTGCCGACAAACTAAAAAATGTGACTTCTCCGAATGTACAAAACCTGTTAGCCGGGAAAGCGCCCGGTTTATTTGTTGCACCAGGTTCTGGTAAGCCGGGAGCAACAGCTGCGGTAATTATTCGCGGTCAGGCCACCTTGAATGGAACAACCAATCCATTATGGGTACTCGATGGAGTTATTGTTGGCTCAAGCCCAGGAGAACTTAACCCGGAAGATATCGAATCGATCACGGTTCTAAAAGATGCTGCGTCAACAGCAATTTATGGATCCCAGGGCGCTAACGGCGTTATTGTAGTTACTACAAAAAGAGCTAAATCTGGTCAGATGACAGTTGATGTAAGTTCTCGAACAGGGGTAAACCAGTTAACCAACGGGAACCTGAAAATGATGGATGGAGCAGAACTGTATGATTATTTTGCCTCTTTCGCAAATGCGAATACCATCAGCTTTCCGCGATGGAAACCCGATTTGCGTGACAGTAATTTTGATTGGTGGGATTTAGCTACAAAGACAGGCTTCAACCAAAATCATAATGTTTCGCTTCAGGGAGGAACAGAAAAGCTGCAGTCGTTTTTGTCTGTAGGTTATTACGATGAATCTGGGGCAATCAGAGGTTACGATTATGAACGGTATAATTTCAGATTAAATACCACCTATATGCCTTTTTCATGGCTAACGGTAAAGCCGTCTCTGGTAGGATCAAGACGTAGCGTTTCTGATCGGCAATATTCGGTAACCTCTATTTACTCGAATTTACCTTGGGATAGTGCCTTCGATGCTAACGGAAATTTAGTACCTCACCGTTCACCACTATGGGTAAACACTGCCAGCACAAACTATTTATACGATTTGCAATGGAATAAAGGATCTAATGTAAATTATGAATTCATGGGGAATTTAGATTTCGATGTCAAAATTACCAAGAACCTTACTTTTGCATCGGTTAATAATTACCGCTACAACAGTTATGCTGCCGCAGGTTATACCGATCCACGATCTAATGGTGGTTTAAGTGTAAACGGAAGGGTAACCGATTACCGTTCGGAATACACACGCAGATATACCAACCAGATTTTGCGCTACACCAATAACTGGGGAAAGCATAACCTAAATGCATTGGCAGGCTATGAGTTTAACGATTTCAGCAGTAAAACTTTGGATGCCTATGGTACAGGTATTGTTCCTGGATTTGAAGTGCTGGATGTAACCGCAAAACCAGAGCGAACCAGAGGAGGAATCAGTCAGTGGGCGGTACAGTCTATGTTGTTTAATTCCAATTATGATTATGATGGCAGGTATTTGGCACAGGTATCACTTCGTAGAGATGGTGCTTCAAATTTTGGAAAGAAATACGGCAATTTCTTCTCCGTAAGTGGTGGATGGAACATCAGTAGAGAGGAATGGTTCAAAGCGAAATACATCGACATGCTGAAAATTCGTGCTGCCTACGGCTCGGTGGGTAATCGTCCGGCCAGTTTGTATCCGCAGTTTGATTTGTATGCCGTAAATCCAGCAGCTGGTTATAATGGTGTTCCCGGGTTGTTAATTAGTCAGATAGGTAATCAAAATTTAACCTGGGAAGAAACGTATACCAGTGGCTTGGGATTGGATGTGAATGCTTTTAACAATAGAGCTAGACTAACGGTAGATTACTACATCAAGAAAACAGACAACATTTTATACAACGTGCCCATCTCTGGATTGACAGGTATTACCAGTATCACACAGAATATCGGTAAAATGAGCAACAAAGGTATTGAGGTTGCCCTGGGAGGAGACATTTTCAGAACTAAAGATTTTACCTGGAGCTTGGATGTAAATCTTGGTCACAATAAAAACAAACTGACTGATATTTATAAAACCCGCAACGCAGACGGAAGCTATACAGCAAAACCGCTAATAGTAGGTGATGGTGCTGGTATTGCAGGTTCAGCAAACAGGGTAATTCAGATTGGCCTGCCAGTTGATACTTATTATATGAAAGAATGGGCGGGCGTAAATCCGGCTGATGGTAAGCCAACCTGGTATACGGTAACAAGAGATGCTGAAGGAAACGAGCTTTCCAGAACCACCACTTCAGATTATTCAAAAGCTACTGATGAAAAATTGGATAAGGCTTCTCCTGATTTATTCGGGGGAATTACTACTTATCTGAAATATAAAAACTTTGATTTAAATGCAGTTTTTGGTTACTCATTGGGCGGTAAGGTTTATAACTATTCCCGTCAGGAATATGATGCTGATGGTACTTATACAGATAGAAACCAAATGGTTTTGATGGAAGGTTGGTCGAGATGGCAAAAACCGGGAGACATCGCCACACATCCGGTTGCCCGTTACAACAATCAGGATAAAGGAAATTTAGTGTCGTCAAGGTATATCGAAAGCAATGATTTTTTCAGAATGCGCTCGTTGGCTTTGGGTTATAATTTTGATTTGAAGAAGTACAAGATCAAAAATCTAAGAGCTTTTATTTCCGGAGAAAACCTGTTCGTCATCACAAAATATTCAGGTGTAGATCCAGAGATACCTGTTAGTGAATCTGACGGAAGCGTTTTGTTTACCGCGGGGCCTTCGGTTTACCCAATGACCAGGAAATTCATGTTTGGTATTAATGTTTCATTCTAATCATTATAAAATGAAAAAGATCATAATCATATTGTTGGCAGTGATTGCCATCTCATCCTGCAAAATCGATAGAGAACCTTTTGGTTCCTTGCAGTCAGAAAAGATAAATAATAATCCAGAAGAGTCGATAGACGCATTACTTAACGGAACCTACGCTCAGTTAAAGGCCTGGTCTGATCCGATGCACCGTTTAGGTGAATATGCTGGAGACAACATCATGATCAGGGGTTCTTCTACTGATCCTTTTTATGAATTTATCTCCTTTGCCAGAACGCCCAATAATACAAGGTTATCCACTTTTTGGGATAGTGGATACAAAGCTATCGCCCAAGCTTCAAATATTATTAATATCATCCCTCAAGGCAAAAGCACAACTTTAGATAGTAAGCTAGGCGAATGTTATTTTATTCGGGGCATGGTATATTTTTACCTTGTGCGGGCTTATGGCCGACCATATTACCAAAATCCAGAAACCAACCTGGGTGTGCCAATTGTAAACGGAACTCCTCCGGATGTGATTAACTTAACTTTGCCCGACAGATCGACGGTTAAAGCTACTTACGAGCAGGTTATTGCAGATTTGAAAAAGGCAGAAGAACTGATCAATATCAATAAAGGATCTATTTTTGCTTCCAAAGAGGCTGCTCAGGCTTTGCTATCCAGGGTTTATTTGTACATGAGTGGAACCTATCAAAGTCCCAATCAAACTTATGCACAATTGTCGGTAGATTATGCCACAAAAGTGATTAACGCGACCAGCCGATATAGCCTTTTGCCTAGAGCAGATTTTATGAAATACAATACCTTTTTGCCAGAAAACAATAGAGAAACCATCTTCGCAATTAAAAGGGTAGCTTCTGAATTTTCTGGATCAGATCATTTTTATGGCATTGGCGGCATGTATGCCAATATCGGTGGTCAGGGTTGGGGCGAAATGTATGCCAGTGCAAAATATATCGATTTGTTAAATGAAACCGGTAGAAACGACTGGCGACCAACTAAATATAAAATTGTAGATGCAAGAGCAGCTTTTATCGAGCCCACTTATGCTACCAATGCCTCAGGCGCTTACACAGAAGTTTTTAGGTTTATTAAAGATGATGCGGCCAATACCTTAAATTATGTTCAGGCAAATATTACCCGAAACGGAAGCACAATTACCTGCACCGAAGGGACGGATGTTTATACTTTAACACCGGTAGATGCTGCTCAGGAAATTTACAGTATCAATTACAAAAACGGTAAAACTTATACCGGAGTGATCGATTTCTTTATCAGCTTAAACAGGGTATATCCACAATTCTATATCGTAAAGGATTCTCGAGAGGGAGAAAATTCACACCTACACT
Organism: Pedobacter sp. AC163; assembly: GCF_979258665.1. Classification (NCBI taxonomy): domain Bacteria; kingdom Pseudomonadati; phylum Bacteroidota; class Sphingobacteriia; order Sphingobacteriales; family Sphingobacteriaceae; genus Pedobacter; species Pedobacter sp. AC163. Next base: position 4,310,375 of record NZ_OZ409872.1, read on the forward strand.
CACCAGTGATCAGCAGGCTTGGAGAAATATATTTAAACCGGGCAGAAGCTTACGCTAAATTGCAGCGTTATAGTGATGCCCTTGTAGATTTAAATCTGATCAGAACGCGTTCGATTGTTAATGGCGGCTATAGTGCATTAACATCGGCCAACGCTGGCGATTTGATCGATAAAGAGAGACAACTTGAATTGGCATATCAGGCCGAAAGAAGCTTTGATGTATTTCGTAATGGTAAACCTTTGGTACGCAGATATCCAGGGCCTCAAAATCAGACGGTTGATGTACAGGCAAGCGATTTTAGAGTTGTTTATTATATCCCTCAAAGTGCAATCAACTCTTATCCTGGTAAGTTGACACAAAATCCAACGCAGTAAAGCGGATGATAAAAACATGCTTCGGTGCTTGTCGAAGTGTGTTTAGTTGAATTTATCTAGTAAACATCAAAAGCCTGATATTTTATCGGGCTTTTGATGTTTAAATACATATTGATGCATAAAAATTTCTGCAACTATTAATTACACTTTCAACAAGCCGTATTTATAGGCAAATGAAATTAGCGAAGCACTGTTTCGGGATTTGGTTTTCGACAGCATTTCCAGTTTAATTTTTTCAACTGCTTTTTCCGACAGGGAGAGCTTATCTGCAATTTCTTTGTAGGAATAACCGAGAGCGATAAGTTCTAGTGTTTTATGATCTACCTGTGTCAGGCCCATAAAACTTGGTGCATAAACGTGATTCTTTTCCATAGAGATTATCAATAAAATTAGTTAAGAACTTTATCAATTGGAATGGTACAAAAGGGCTATTCTTGGGTTTTGTATCTAACAAGAGCTTTCAGCGGGCTTGAACGATAGTTACTGCATCTCACATGGTGAGCTTTAAAAAGTCTTGAATATGGAACTGGAGGATATCCAAGCTTTCGAGAATTTCAATTCTTATTTACCGGAATAGGAGGATACTACTGCATTGTTTTCTAAAAAATTGATATCAGTAATATCAATTTTCTTATTAATTGTGTATATATGCTAAGCTACCTCAAGCTCGTTAGCTTCACCGCAGTAAGCTTATCTACTTTATTTCGATTCGGTAATTTTAAGGCCGGGATGATCGCGAATGCAATGATGACTGCAGAAATAAGAAATCCATCCTGCAATGCAAAATGCTCTGCAATTTCCGTAGTTCTACCGAGTTGTAGATAGTACTTATTGATATAAGTATGCATTATACCACTAATGGCAATTCCGACAGAGCCCCCAACTTGCTGTAAGAGACTGTTTATTGATGTTGCCGTAGCCGTTTGCCCGGCATTTATAGAATTTAAGAGTGATGTTGAAACAGGTGAAACCAATAAACTCATGCCAAAGCCACGTACCGCCATAGCCAGTATGATAAACCAGATGTGGCTGTCCGAATTCATGAAAGCAAATTCAGCCATCGAAATTGCTATCATAACGATGCCCACTACCGAAGGATTTCTGATTACCCCTCTGTCGGCAAGTTTACCAGCGTATGGTCTCAATAACAGCATCATCAATGCGTTTGGTAACAACAATAGGCCCGTTTCAATCTCCGAATAGCCCATCAATCCCTGTAAGAGAAATGGAAGAAAAAATAATCCGCCATATAATGCGAGCGAGCGGATCAGAATAATTATGGAACAATTGATGAATGTTGCAGACTTGAAAACGGTGAGGTCAATAAGAGGATTATCTTTTTTGGATGAACGGATAAATAAAAATAAAAATACGATGGAAACAGCCAGACCTACTCCATATTGCCAGGATGCGATATCAGGATCAGTGATCATGGTAAGGCTTAATTGCAGCAATATGATAAATATTCCGAAATATGCATAGCCGCCCAGGTCGAATGAAGGTTTGAGCTTAGGTTGCTTTTTAAGAAATCCTAAAAAAAATACGCTCATGATTATTGTAATAATTCCGATTGGAATATTAATGTAGAATATCGATGGCCATTCGAAATAGTAAGTAAGTACACCACCCAACGTTGGACCAATCGCCGGCCCCATAACATTTCCTATGCCCCACCAGCCAATCGCAGAACCCCGTTGTTCTTTTGGAAAGCTATCGGTTAAAATGGCCAATGATGTTGGCGTGATTGCCCCACCTCCAATCGCTTGAAATATCCTTGCAGCGATTAAAAAAGATAAGTTGGTGGATAAACTACAAAGCAATGAGCCGGTAGTAAATATGATAACGCTTGCGATGAAAAGATTATAATATCCGATTCTATTTTTCAGCCAGTTGGTTAAAGGAATAAAAAGGCAAAAAGATATCATATAACCAAGAATAACCCATTCTATGCCATTAATACTTGCTCCGAACTGTTTCTGGATAACAGGTAGCGAAACGTTGACAATGCTGCTATCGAGTGCAGCCATAGCTGTTCCAAGCATAAGGGTGATTAAGACGGCTATCCGGTTTTTCATCTATATTAATTTTATGATCTGAGGATTTGCTTGTTTAATTCTTATTAAGATAGGAAATCATAAAATTATTATCCTCATTGACATCCCAAATTTCCGACAGATATCACAATTCTGTTTGGAATGATCGTCAAACAGACCGATCGAATCGTTAGGAAGTGGATATATTTCGATAAAGGCTGGCTTCACATTTTTCTCTTAAGATAGACTTGGCGATAAATAACTTCAAAATTAACGGATTTGTTTAGCGCTAATAAATACACCTCATCTCGTTAAGAATTAAAAGACTATTTTTCTTTAAAATGCTGATGGTTGGATTGGGTTTTCTTTTGTCCCCGAATTGTCCTGAAACAACAAAAGGAGCCCCTAAGGACTCCTTTTGCGTTAATGCGGAGAGCGAGGGATTCGAACCCCCGGACCTGTTACAGTCAACAGTTTTCAAGACTGCCGCATTCGACCACTCTGCCAGCTCTCCGCTGCAAAAGTACGAACTTGGCGCTAATCTGCAAATGATTTTCGCTTTAATATTATAGTTTAAATATTAGCGCTTGTTAATCATTTAGTTAGCCTTATTTATATTTTCCATCAGCCTCAAAAATACCTTAACTCATGGCTCGTTCTCGCTCAACAGATAAGATTCCGTTGCCTTCAACAATGAAACAAATCAATCCAATTAGTACTAGAGAGGAGAACCAGAATTCTGAATAGGGTTTAAAAATTCCACCTGATATATTGATAAAAAATACCGCCCCAATAAGAATAGGCAGATTTAATAGGCAAAACAGCCTGGTATGGGTACCTAATGCAATGCAAATACCGCCTAAAATGTGCAATACGACAATCAAGTGGGCTAGCAAACTTATGCTTACTGCTGTTCCCAATACGGCGCCTCTCATTAAATAGCTAAAGGCTTCCATATCGGTATAGAACGAAATTCCTTTCCATACTAAAATGAGACCCAACAAAATTCTAAAATAATCTAACCATTTTGGATGATGCTGATCTCCCCAAGCTTGAATTTTCTGTAGTAGTTTCATAACTTCTATATTTTGGTTAATTCAATTTACAGAAAATAAGGGAATGATGCAACAATTTAACATTATAGCAAGCTGCCAGGAGCTAATTCATAAGGCGCTTTTCCTTGTTCGAAAATTCTGGTTTGTTCAGATCCTTCTACCGTGATTTTATCACCAAGCCTTCTAATCCAATTCCCTTCTCTCAGTCCGACTACTTTTTGTGTATTTTGAGTTAAAAACTCAGCAATTCTGGTTTCCCTGGTTTCGCCATTGTGCTTCGAATCAGGATTTGGATCAAGATAATGGGGGTTGATATTGAAAGGAACCAGACTCATGCAATCGAATGAAGATGGATAAACAATGGGCATGTCGTTGGTAGTTTTCATGTTAATTCCACCGATATTGCTGCCTGCGCTGCAACCTAAATAAGGTTTTCCGTTAACGATGTTTTTTTTTAATACCGGCATTAGCGCCAAATCGTGAAGCATTTTAACCAGCAGAAAGGTATTGCCGCCACCAGTGAAAAAACCTTGAGCATGATTTAGTGCCGCTTTTTTGTCGTCAAATTCATGCAAGCCGACAACTTTTATATTCAGTTCCGCGAAAAAGTCAAAGGCCTTCTGTGTATAATCGTCGTGTGAAATGCCTCCTGGTCGGGCAAACGGAATAAAGATAATCTCGGTCACACCAGCATATAAGCTGATTAGTTCGTCCTTAAGATATTCTAAATAGTTACCTCCATACAGTGTTGAGGTTGATGCTAAAATAAGGTTCATAAAAAATGATATGTGGAGACAAAATCGTTTTAATTCCGCTAATTATCAACATTATTAACCAAAGTGTTTCAATTGTTCATGGGTTCCATCAAGCCGTATTGGACATTTTTATGTCAGTACATTTATTTTTGATTCTACTCAGTGTTTCCAAACGCATGCCGAGATAACTGGCTAGATAACGTTGTGGAACGCGAAGGGAGTTTAATTTAGTTCTTTCAATTTTTGCATATCGTCCTATCGCGGTAGAAATCCGTGCCAGCATAGATCGCTCGGCTGCATCGTGATATTGTTTTTGGAGAATTTTCCTCCCGATTAAATTGGCTTCTGGATAGCTCGAGTAAAGAAAGTCGCTCAGCTGATAGGGGATTCTGATAAGTTGGCAATCTTCAATGGCCTGCAAATATTCGACGGAATAATGAGATTGATCCATCGGATGTTTGATGGCTTCAATCAGTTCATTTTCAAAAGCAAATCTGGTACTGATGTCTTTGCCTTGCTCTTTAATGAACCCTCTTACACTTCCGTTTAGTAAGAAATACATGGCATTGTTAGTATCAATTGGAGAAAGAATATACTTGTTTTTTCTGATCTGAAGGAGCTGACATTCTCGTTCCAATTGGGAGATAAACTCTCGGGATAAGGAATTAAATTCCGTTAAATAATTAAAAAAAGGCTGTAGAAATTCACGGCTTACAGAAGTTGTGATCATTTGGTTCAGGACTAATAGGGATAGACAAATTGCGTAATCAACCATCAATAAACGATGGTTGATTACTTGTTCAAATGTATCTCCTCTGCAAGAAAGAAACCAGGTTTATGACCGTATTGATATCTAACGATTCAATCGTTAGGCTAAAAGATCACCTTCCATGTCTTTTTCCGAGGCTTTTTTCTGAAAGTAGGCTTTTGGCATCAGTCCTTTTTCCTTTTTGAACGCATTGTAAAATGTGGCTTGGTTTTTAAATCCTGATTCTTGAGCGATGGCTTCAATCGTCATTTTTTCCGATTGCAGCGGATAGTGCAGCAGGAAATGAGAAACGCGATACCCATTGATCCAATCGCGGAAGTTTTTGCCAATGTGTTTGTTCAGTACAAAGGAACAGTGGTGAACGGGGATGTTAATTTTATTGGCCACATCGATTATTTGTAGCTGGGAATTTAAATAGAGCTGTTCATTTTCTAATGCATCTTTCATCAGAACCGAATACAATGAAATTTGCTGCAGCGGTATATTATTTTTTCTATTTGAATGCAGCGTAATCTGCTTACCATCTACGGTGTCGTCATTCTGGAGAATAATAGCTTGATCGAGTATTGAATCAGTTTCGGATTCCGTTTTCCGCTGTTCACCATTTATGGCTATAAGCAAATACCCATAAAAAATCCGCGGGCGATGAAGCGCATAAATAAGGATGAGTAATAGTACCGAGCAATTTAAAGCGATGAAGAAATGGTTGTATAGCGGAATTTGCATCGATCTAAATAGGAGGGGAAGTAACCCGGCCGTCTGAAAAAAAGTAGCAGCGCTTAATAAAAACAAGAGCCAATCTTTTTCTTCTTTTTCAAGGTCGGGACTATGACTTTTCGTAGTCAATACAGCTCGCCAGCACAAACACATATAGACTATAATCAGTATTGGCCTAAGTAAATTGTGAAAATATGCTGGAAATAAACCGCTCCTTAATTGTAGGGAGAGGTAGCCGTTTTCGCCTAATTGATCGCCGATTGCTTTCCAGTTAAAGTTTGCCCCACCCTGCCATGGAATAACATGTATAATTGCCACAAGGGCGGGAATGAAGTGAAGCCAGTCCCACTTTGTTAACTGACGCTTGCGACGTAAGAAACCGCTGATATACAGGTAAAAACATGCAGGAGCAGCGAAATATAATGGAGTGAAGCCCTGAAAAAATAATCTCAGAGCATTCGTTTGTCCCGAATTCATTAGTATGGCAGTAAAAATCTGGCCGAAACGGGCGAAAAATACCAGCGACAGTAAGATGTTCTGCCTTCTAATACCGCGTTTTGCAAAGAACAAATTGAGCGAAAATAAAAGTAGGAAAAAGCAAGTAATGCTAACTAGGATGGTTAAGAGCTGCATATTTCCACCCAAGGTAGCGCTTTGTTTTTAATTTAGAATGAAGGCAATATGATTATTATGTTTATTAAGATTGAGGTGATGGTGGTGGGTAATTTATTTAGGATATTTTGGGCATAAAAAAAGCCACAAGAAGTGGCTAATCAAAAGCTAATTTTTCCAACTAAGTGATTATTCGATCTTTAATTTTTACCGCTGGATTACCTTGATAAATACCGTAAGAAGCTAAATTAGAAGTTGCTACGCTACCCATAGTTAGAACTGCATGGGATGATAATTTTACGCCCGGACAAACTTTAGCAGTTGCGCCAATCCACACACCACTTTCCAATAGGATGGGTGAGGTAATAAGATCAAAAGCTGGTTTTTTGTAATTATGGTTCCCGGTAATCAATACAGCTTGTTGCGATATGCAGCAGTTTTGTCCTATTTTTACCAATTCCAGATTTTCTATATAACAGTCTGCTAACCAACTGTAATTACCAACCTCTAGTTTCCATGGGTATTTAATATGAATGCCTGGTTTGATGCGTACTTCTTTACCAATCTTTGCACCAAACAACCTCAACAACATCACAAGTATTCCGCTTACAGGTATTAATTTACTTTTGAAAAAAAAAACATCAGTGTAATACCATAGAAGCTGCTTCAGCTTGGAAGCACCAATCTTAAAATCACCAGTATTAAAGTTTTTATGTAGTTGTGTTTCTGACAAAACCTTTTGTGGATTTAAAATTTTTTAGCTCTTAGTTTCAACAATTGCCTCCTCATTCTTCTCGATTCCTTTCACCTTTGTGTTTTTCCTGATCCAGATGTAAAGCATAATGAAAATGACGATATATACCAGAACATTAAAAATCTCATGGTGATATTCGAAATAGTTTCTCTGACTTTGGAAAAAGCCGAAAAGTAAGCCCAGGCCTGCTATTCTACCAATATTCAAGAGATAGATCGATATAATTCCTATGATGAGCATTTTAAAGGTCGATTTCCAGGATGCTGGAAAAGCCAATACGAAAGCAGCAAGGAAGCTCATTACCCCTAAACCTAAACAAGAATAATTGATTCGCAGATAGGGGCCATTCACCACCATTACATCCATTTCATTGTGAATGGCGTAAAAACCAAATAACTTAATAATCCAAACAGCTGGTTTAATCAAGGCTGTTTTCAAGCCTTGGATGTAATCAAAATGCTCAGCAATGTAGGGGTTGTAATAGCGACCAGTTGGCGTCATCACACTGTTCATAAAAATATTCCCCTGACTAAAAAGGATGTAAAGTACGAATAGTGCAACAACAAATTTAATTGCTTTTTTGTCTGCTTGTTTCTTGGCTAATCTAATCTGTATTTCGTCCATAAAGAAAAGTAAATTTAAATATAATGTTTAAGGTTGACGTTAAGAATGAGGTTTAGAGTTTAATTAAATAGATATTATTCAGTAGCATTAATCTTCTCCTTAATTTTCCGATCGACAAGCTTTCTAAACCATAATCCTTGTAGATAATGAAAGTGACGAGCTGTTTTATTATCCAAAAAGCCAAGCTGAAAAACCATTCGATAGGTGTAGTACAAATATGGTCGTAAACCTAAAGGTAATCTCCACCATAAGCGTTTTAGCCAGGCCTTTTTTTCATCAGGATTTCCGAAAAGATTTGGTTTAATCGATTGAATCCTCAAGTTTTGCATTCTTTCTATCTCTTCCTGGGCAATTAAATCGCTGTAGCGCTCGTGTTTTTTAAACCAAAAATCAATGTCGTTTTCTTTTAAGTTTTCTTCTATTAGATGTCCTGCTTTCCAAATCACTGTTTCGCCTGGAGCAATGAAGCGGTGATCCATATTTTCGTTAAGATCAGAATAACCAATCCCAGTCCTAAACATTTTCAGCAGGTAAATAGGGTAATAGCCTCCATAGCGAATCCAATCGCCTTGGAAATAGTTTTTGCGATTGAAATAAATGCCATTAATATTTTTGAACTGTTCATTATCGAATTCGGAGAGCATTTTGTAAAGTTCTGGCGTTACGATCTGATCAGCATCTAACCCAATAGTCCAAGGCGTTTCAATATCAAAATTTTTTAGTGCGAAATCCCATTGTTGAGGGTGATTAATAAACTCATTAACTTTAACCCCGGCCTTATATTGATTAGCTATTGAAAGGGTATTATCCGTACTGCCGCTATCCAAAATAAAGATAGGTGCATTCAACCCCTTAATTGATTCTAATAATCTGGGTAAATGAATTTCTTCGTTGAAGGTGAGGATGATGATGCTGAAGTTTTTACTCAACATTTTTGTTTAGAATGCCTTGATACAACTCTAAGTACTTTTCTACTAATGTTTCATCGTTGAAGTCTTTCGCGATGATCATAGGTGCGGAATTTCTAATCCTGTCCCTTTTTTGGTAATCATTTAATGATTCCACCAGATTATTTTTAATGCTTCCAGAAGTGAGGCTACACACCCAACCAAGTTCACGGGTTTTTACATAATCAGCAAGTCCGACATTTTCACTCACGAGCACAGGTGTACCGACGCTTAAGCTTTCGACAACCACATTGGCGAAATTCTCATTATAAGATGTAAGCACAAGCAAGTCATGATCAGCCATTAATTCAAACTTATGCTCATTATCAACGTGGCCAATCCATTGGGTTTGATCACTCAGCTTTAAGCTTTCAACTTTTAACTTTAAACTTTCAACATAATTTTTGTCCCCACTACCTGCAATAGTTAGCATCCAAGGAATCTCTATAGAACTTAAAGCATCAAACAATAGCTCTAATCCTTTTTTTTCTTCAATGCGTGATAAGAAGATTAACTTGAGGAAATCACCGTCTTCACTCTTGGCTTTTCGCTCTATGCCCTTTGCCAGATTTACCAGATTTGGAATCACCGAAATACTTTTTGGTTGAACGATTTTTAAAATGTTGGCCTGTTCCTGGTTGCTGGTGGCATGAATGTGGCAGTATTGCAGCAGTCGTTTTCCAAATGAGTTATGAATGATTTTTTTTGCAATGGAATTTCTGTTCGCTTGCGTGTAGGCAGTTAACATCCCTCTAGGAGATAAAATAACCGGAATCTGATACCATTTTGCAACCAAACAACTTAAAACCGAGACTAAATTCCACCAGGCATGGATATGAATAACTAGATTGTCATCCGGAGCGCAACGTAGAATTTCCCTTCGCAAGCGTTTCAATAGCGTTGGAGAAAAATGAATATGATCTTTAGTCAAACGTTTAAAATAGGTTACAGGAACTCCATCAACAATTTGTTGTTTTCCAGTTCCAACATTCAGTTCCCTGTTACCATTGGCAGTGGTGGTGAAAACTTGGAAACCATCTTTGCACTTTGCTCCTTGTTCCTTGTTCTTGCAAAGTTCCTCACATAGCTTTCCAACACTCTGAATCGGTCCACCATAAATATATGCGGGTTTATAAGAAGCGGTAATGTGTATTATTTTTAATGCCATGCCAATCAACAGAAATTAATCCACTTGGTATAAAATTCCTCTTGCCTTAAAAATCATCTGGAATATAAACATCGTCACCAAACTCCAAAAGATTGCATTAAATAAAAACTCCAAACTATTCCCTCTCCATAAAATTTGAAATAAGCCAGCAAACATTACTGCTGTGCCGAGGAAATATCCTCCAAACATTTTTTCAGCGAGATTAGATATCCATTGAGCACTATATCCATACAGAAACAAACCTATCCAAATACCGATGATCCCATAAGAAAGATAACAATCTACAATGAAGGCCGGCTTTGCCGATACGATCGACATCCGGTCAACCACTCCAGCGGTGTAAACTCTATTCATAACCATTTGCTCCACATCAGGTTTGCCTGACCAAAGAAAACGTGGTATGATTGTTAGAATACCATTTTGTACCAAAGTCGTTTTATAATAGGGCACAAAGTAGGGGATTGATTGAGTATACTTTATAAACATATCAATCTCTGAGAAGCGGCCAACTAAAAATAACCAGTTGTCGTCACTCAAATCTTCCATCAGGTTATCACCGCTAACAATTCGGTCTAAGCTCTTATCTCTGGCGGTGATCACATCAGCTCCTTCAGAAACCATTTTTCTGAAATTTCCAATAAATGTAGGTAGAACAAAAAATAGGATCAGAAGGACAGAAAATAAAACCGGTAACACTTTTTTCCCATAAACAGGTAGAAGGAATATGCCCAAAAGCAAAACACAAATGATAATAGGTTCTTTAAAACCTGAACTTAAGGCGGCAAGAAGGTTCAATACAAACAATCCTCCGGCTGCCCATAAATTTACTCGCTTGTTTTCCCTTATGGCGAAAGCAAGTGCAATAGATCCAGCCACAAAGCTTAATCCACTTAGTTGAACGCTAAATTGACTTAGTGCGCCAATTTTAGAAAATAAATAACCTAATGGTAGGCATAAAAATGAAATCCCTAACAATAGATTACTCATAGAAGGTGCGTATATCTTATATTTTTTTTCTATAGGATAGTTCATGTTGGCAATTATGCCATGAGCCAAAGCGGCATGGCCTAGCACATAATATCGCTGACATTTTGCAATAGATTCGTAAATGTTGCCAGAGATGAGATGAGGATTGCCTACGTATGTTAAATACTCATAGCCCAGTGCATTTGCGTAATAAAATATGGAGGTACAGGCCATGTAGCCCGCAAATACAATCTGAAGGAAGAATATGGGTCTTAATAACTGTTCAAATAAGGGCAAGTCATCGGGTAATTTTTTGATCCAACCTTTATAGGAAACCAAGAAAATAAAAAATGATCCCAACCAAGCCATAAGATAAGAGGTGTGAGGTAATGACTGACATATCCAGGCCAGAATGAAAGGCAAATACAAAAGCAAATAAAAGATATGTTTAGTGGGTTTCATCAAGCAAATTTAAAATTTGTTTAGCCTGTTTCTCAAATGACCAATCTTGTATGAGTTTTCTACTTACTTTGCCCATCTCCATCAATTTTATTGGATCATTTACCATATAAAACAGCTTTTTTTTGAGATCATTTTCATTATTAGCCTGAAAGATTTCTCCATTGATACCTACTTGAACTAAGTCGGCAGCGCAACCTACTTTATCTGATATTAGTAGAGCTTTGCCACAAGCCATGGCTTCATTAACAGCTAAACCCCAAGTCTCACCTGGGCCTTGCGAAGGTAGAACAAAAAGGCCACAAGCCTGATAGACAACAGGCATTTGTGTCTGATTTTGAAAGTCTAGAAAATGAATGTTTTGATATTTGAGATTTGACACCTGAGATTTGAGACGCTTTTCGAGATGACCATTCCCTACAAATAGCAAATGCGCATCTTTCATGCTCAATTCAATAAAAGCCCTTAGCAAAAACTCAGGATTTTTCTTGGTCTCTAGCTTACCAGCAAATAAAATTAAAATCTCATTGGCAGCAATGTTAAATTTTTGTCGTAATTCTGATGCTTCTTGATTTCTATCCATAGCAAAGCGATCATTGTCTACAGCATGTGGCGCAAATACCAATTGCTCTTCCTTTAATCCGAATGCTTTGAAATAAGCTTTATTGGCCGAACCTACGTAAAAAGCCCTATCAACATGTCGATATACCCATTTGAGATAACTTTTTTTTAACCAACTTTTAACTCCTGTTTTTTCATCTAATAATGTAGAATCGCCCCTAAACCATATAGGAGTTTTGCCTTTAAAATGGCGCATCACTTTAAAATGACTATAGTAAATATAGCCATAAATTAAAATGGCATTTGGAGAGAATTTTTCAATTTTGTTAATAATATTTGGATTGATAATCCCTTTACCATGATGAGAACCTGGGTTTTTTGAAATGTTTTCTAGTATTTCATAATCATAATTCTCCAATAAGGGCAAATCCCACGCGATGGTTTTGCCAAACCCAGGGTCTTGCTTGGCCATTACTCCATCTTTTCCCCAAGTGTAAAATACTTTTAGCTGGCATTGTTTTGCTAATAGCTGTAGCACAGGCACATAGTATTGTATAGGGTGGGTAATGATGATGGCTAGTTTATTCAAAAAGATCGAGATTGAGAGCTAGGTTAAGCTTTAATTTATTGGTAAGGCCAAAATTTCTGAACTTTTAATTTCATCATCAACATGCAGTGACTTCAAGATGCCATAACCATCAATACAAAAAAACTGATAACGAAAATTTGCTAGAAAGTGAATGATTGCTTTAGGATCTTCATTTAGCTTAGCCTGATAGTTTTCATCGTATTCAAAAATAATAATGGGTTTGGAATTTTTAATTATTTTTATCAAACCTTTCAAAACCTCAAGTTCGAAGCCTTCAACATCAATTTTTATGAAATCAACATTATCAATCTTATATTCTGACAAGTAATCATCCCCTTTAACACATTCTATTTTAGTGTTTTTATCGCCTTCTTCGAATAAGTTAAATGCCCCAGGATTAATCGCATTTTCATCAATATGAAGATTTAAAAATGAATTCTCGCTACCAAGTGCTTTATTAACCGGCATAACCTGTGGCACATTATTTAGTGCTAAATTTTTTTGTAAAGCTTTAAAATTTACTGCGATAGGCTCAAACGCAATTACTTTACCGGTTTTTCCTGTCAATTCTGCAAAGTATAAAGTATGAAAGCCAATATTAGCACCCACATCCAAAACAACCATACCAGGTGTTATTAATTTAGTAAAATGCATTTTTAAATAGGGCTCATAATCACCGGTAAAATAAATGCAGGCATCAATGAAGTTTTTGATATCAACGTTGATGCGAAAATTGCCAATGATAGGTTTTGTATTGGTTTTTTTTCTCAGAAAAAAATTCTTTCTGAATAGCCATAAAAATAATCTAAACTGGCCTTTAAATAATTTCCTTCTTAAAATTAACCTCGCAATTAAATTCTTCAATTCACAATTTCATTAAATAATTCACATTGAGATTTAGTCATATTTCTAGCATCATAAACTTTAAATGCTTCCCAATCTGTATTTCTCACTTTCCCTTTGGTAATAAAGCTTAAAAGTTCGTTGTGAATTTGATCCATTGTGTTTTCTTCTTCAACGAGCGATACCGATTTACCAGAATTGCAAGTTTTAATAATTGTATTAACACTGCTGTTTGGATGTAAAATCGCTAAAAGTGGTTTGTCTGCTAAAATGTAGGGATAAAGTTTCGAGGCGGTATAATTGCAATCATCAGAACCTAAAATAACTAATGCATCAGCCTGAGTAAGACAATTGATACCCTCGTAGTAAGGTATGCGATCGGTTTGTTCATTCACAAATTCATCTAGCCCCATTTCATCCGCTATCGGTTTTATACTTGCGGATCCTTGACCTTTCGGAGCATAACTAGTGCCTATAAAATGAAACCGTAACCTTTCGAAATGTTTTGGATCAGAACTTAAACCTCTTCCAAATGCAGCAAATAGTAGACTAGCTGCCTTATGCATATCATGGCCTCCTCTACCAACATATACGATATCAATTAAACTGTATTGCTTTTGAAATGGCAAGTTGAATAGTTTTGTATTTGCATTGACAAAATCAAAATCTGGTTGAAAAGCACCAAAAGTAATAACCTTATTTGGTATATATTTCAAATGAGGATAGCTTGCTAGTAAAGTATCAATATATCCTTGTGAAACACTAATCAATCCGCTTACATTTCTCATCGCAATTGGTTCTAAATACTTATTAAGTTTGTATGAAAACCAATATTTTGGTGGCCTTTCTGATTTTGGTTTACCTTGGTAATACTCAGAATGCCATGGATCTTGCATGTCAATAACATAACTTATGTTAAACTTTTTTTTCCAATGATGACCCAGAATTAGCAAAGGGAATTGTGTGGTAGAGAAATAGATTAAATCAAAATGTTGCTTTTTTAATAATTGATCAACATACTTTTTATAATGCCAAAGCGATCTCATCGCAATACTGCCTAAACCAACTTTGCTGGTCAATGTTTTTGGTAAAGCTTTTACTTGATGGATTAATAAATTATCTGGCAGGTTTCGAGTTAAAAAATCGTCTTTATCGAACTCACTAAACTTTGGGTCAATAGTTACAACTTCTACCTCCCAGCCGTTTTCTGCAAAATACGGTAAGCTCATACGTACTCGATGCATATCTGCAGCATTAACAGGGGGGAAGTAAGGGGAAATGATGAGGAGTTTTTTCAATCCTTTAAAGTCATTTCAATAAGTTCGATGAATTTTTTACTTTCAATTTCCCAATTCATTTTTTCTTTGGCTAAAGTAGAAGAGGCTAATCTTGTTTGATATAATAAATCTCTGTCATTATCATATTGAGTGATTATCGAAGCCAACGCATTTATATCACCATTGGGATACGATTTGCCAATGTTCGGGTTTGCTATTATAAATTCTTTTTGAGCAGTTGTTTCTGAAGCGATTACTGCTAATCCAGAGGTAAGGTATGTATATATCTTATTAGATAATGCAATATTATTATTTAAACAAAAACCGGGCTCTAATGCTAAACCAATATCATAATTGTTAGCTAAATTGAAAATTGTATCTGGAGAAATTGGTTTTTTAAAAATTAATTGATCTTTTGATAGACCATGCTTTAATGCTAAATTATAAAAATATGATAGATGTACTGTATCAATATTCCCTAAGAGTGTTAAATTGATATGGCTTCGTTTTAAAGAGCCAATAGCCAGAATGGCATCTTCAATACCTCGACCCTTCCCAATAGTTTGTGAAAACCAAAACAATTTTAATTCATTGGTTTGTTTATTTTGATTAACATTTTGTAAAAAATCATTTGAGAAAACATTGTTTATCACAATTGGTTTTAAACTTCGATAAAGCTTTTGATATTCTGCTGCAATCAACGGACTAGCGGCAGTAAAGTAATCTACTTCACTAACATATTTGTCTTCAATAAATTTAGCAAGTTGAAATGGCTTCGAATTACTATCATCGTTTATTTCTTGCCTGTGGAAATCTTCAGCATCGAAACCACATTTGGCATTGTTTTTTTTTGCGGCTTTTACTGCTGAGGGTAAAGCACCTAAATTGTGTGCTATATATAAATCTACTTTAACTTTAGAGGCATTCTTCAATAAAAGATTAGAACAACGACCAATAGCATTCTCTCCAATATTAAATTTATAGTTGAATTTATTTGCTAAAAAGATGAAAAATTTAAAATTTAATCTAGTTAGCCAATAAATAGTTCTTTGTGTATTAGGGGAGCCTCCTATTCTTATTGCTTTCCATTTTTTATTTTTTAGGAGTTCTAAATCTAGTTCAGTTCCCCATTCGTTCCAATATTGGTACATGACAGCAACATAATATCCTTCATCCGCTAAGGCATCCGCTTCTTTTACTAAACGTGGATTTAAACTTGGCTGACCAGAAGAAATTAATAATAGTTTTTGCAAGAAATTATATAATATTTAAGTTTATTTTAATGCAAGATATTGTTTTGCAATTAATTTTGATGAAAACCTACTCTCAGCATCTTTCCTAACTTGGCTTCTATCTATTTTATTAATTTTAGATAAGGAGTAAATCATTTGATCTACTGTGTCACAACAATAACCATTTAAACCATCAATTACAACTTCTGGTACCGAACCTCGATTAAAGGCAATTACTGGAGTACCACAAGCCATAGCTTCTGCCATTACCATTCCAAAAGGCTCGTCCCATTCAATTGGAAAGAGTAGTGCTTTTGCTTGCCCTAAATACTTGTTTTTTTCATCATCATTTAAAGCACCTAAATAAATAATTTGTTTGTCATCAAATTGTGGTCTAAGTACTTCATCAAAATATGATAGATTGTCTTTGGTAGTTGGGATGTTTCCTCCAATTAAAAGTCTATTTCCTGTTTCTTTAGCTACTTGTATTGCCGTGTGCAAGCCTTTGATTTTATCTAATCTACCTAAAAATATTAATGGAGCCTTATCTGAAACTGTAATATTTACTTGATATTTAGAAAAATCTATTGCATTATAAACGGTTTTCCAATTACCAGCAATATTACCGGTTGATACACAGTAATTGCTACAAGCCGTATAAATTAGATTTTTATTTGGAAGCGCCATAATAATTTTGATACCTTTTTGATTTACAGCTCTACCATAAGTCATAATTTTAGTTGCATCAGAATTTAATATAGGTAATAAATAAGCTAAACGACCAAAGTTATGAATGAGATCAATTTTTTTTCTATTTTTAAAAAGAAAAAACCAAGTAAACAATAGTTCTTTAAATTTTTGCCATTTGTTTCTTTCTAGATCATTTTTCCCGAAAGAGAATACATTGCCTGATATTTTAGAATCAGGACCGGCCAGCAAAATAACTTCGTGGCCCAATTTGGTGTATTCTTCTGCAAACATATAAACCAAACGTTCATGTCCACCGTATAATGGAGGAGGTACCGGAATACCAGGATCCATAATCAGGAGTATTTTCAAATTACGTAACTTTTTGCTTATATAGTTCTAGATATTTTTTTGTCATAGTGGTTGAAGTGTATAAATCTTCGAAGTGTTTACGGCAATTGTTTCTGTTAATATCTTTTAGTCTAGGCAAAAATTCTACAAGTTCTTCAATGCTTTTTCCCATAAATCCATTAAATCCATTTACGATGAAAGTTGGGGCAAAATACCTATCAAAACTAATTACAGGACACCCACATGCATTTGCTTCCAAAAGTGTAAGATTGAATGCATCGGGAGTATTACTTAGCATAAGGAGAGCAGCAGCATTTTTTAAAAGTTCATTCTTTTGCTGGTCATCTACTGGTCCGATAAAACTTATTTTGTCATCGCATTCAGCCGCCACAGCTTGATTAAACCATTCAATCTCGTGCGGATAATCACCAACAATACCGGCAATAACAAGTTTTCTATTTCCTAACCTGGCTATCTCAATCGCATCGGTAACTCCTTTGGTTGGACCCATTCTGCAAATGATAACCAAGGGTAAATCATCAGTTATTTCTGAAGAGGAGAAAGTGTATTTTGCAAGTGGAAGACTATTGTTAACGTAGTTCCAGTTTCCTCCTATAGATTCATATTTGTCCTGTATCCATTTAGCACAAGGGGTGTAGGTCAAATTTGCAGGTTTTGCATCTATAAAATCCCGAAAGCTTTTTCCATCTAGTTCTGCTGTATGGAAAGTATGAAGTTTTCTAACGTGACTGTACATGATTGGTAGGAAATAAACTAATCGACCATGATTGTGTACAACATCATATTTATTCGTCAGCAGATGAAACCATATCTTTAAAATTGTTGTCTTCTTACTCAAATATGTGCCAATCGGTATAAACTTGATTCTCGAATCTGCTTGGGAGTCGTTATGTCCCATTAAGGTAATCTCATGTTTATTATTTAACAACTCTTCTATCAAATATTCAACAACTCTTTCTGTGCCACCAGAAGTTTGTACAGGAAAGGGGAGTGAGGGATTAACTATTTGCAATATCTTCATTAATGGAATTAATTATATTTAGATATTTTTGGGCAGAAATTTCAAGCGTTAAATTTTCTAAGATAAATTTTCGTGGCTTAAAGTTTCTATTCCCTAAATTTTTATAAAATAGTAGTAATGTGTAAGTGAAATCGTTAAAGTCTTTAAACTTCATTCCACAACGTTCATCCCAATATGGTACTGAGCTTACTGGTTGATATTTGACTTGATGGGGATAATAATAAGGATCTTGCCAAAATCCACCTCTGTCCCAAGCTAAAATCGGTGTGTTGGTTGCTAATATCTGTTGATAAGCAATACCTTGTGTTTCATGTTCGCAAAGGAAAATCACGGCTTTTGCCAAACTCAGTTCATTTATTAAATCACGATGATTGTATTCTCCATAATGGATAATACTGTAAGTTAAGCCATGTCTCTCCAATTTCTTAATTATTGGATTAATAATTTCTTTCTCGTAAAACTGACGTTCCCATCTAATTTTATCATAAATTAAAAAGTCTATGGTAAGCTCATTTTTTTTAATACTTGGAGACCATTTTTCAGTATTTATTCCAACTGGCCAAGATTCTACTTTATTACTGTAAAAAGGCTCACACATTTTGCGCATCCATTCACCAGGCACGAGCATTTTTTTTACATTAGGATATCTTAAAAAAAAATCAATGCAATCTACTGGGTGTGAGAATACTCCTGCTCCAAAAAGAATTGGATTTTTTAACCTTTTTTCAAATATAATATGTGGTTTTCCTATAACACAAACTAATTCACTTTCATTTGACTTTGCATACTTATAATCATTAAATCGATAAGGTATTTTTAACAGATCTAATCCTTTCATTAATTCCAGAGCAATCATCATTACTCCACCAGGCTTTGCTTTTCCTCTGATTATTCTTCTAATAATTTTTCTGGGATATTTGTCAAATTTGAACCATCGATCTAATTCTGGTTCTTCATAAAAAAGATTTAAAACTTTATCCATTTCGCAATAGCAATATTCTTCTTAATCGTAATAACTTTTCAGTTTTAATAAAACCTATTTTTCTGTAAAGAAAGCCTAAAATTCCTTTCTCTGGATTAGTAAAATTTGGGTTTAACTCAAATATCCAATTTACAACCTCTTTGGCTTCTTTTAAATCATATATTGCTATCCAATGTGCTAAAGGCCATAATACTGTGCAACTAGAATCTTTATAACATTGCTTAAGTTTGTTCGAATCATTTAACATTTTTAAGATTTTTTTGTAAATGCCTAAATGTTGCCAATTTACAACTTGCGCCTTTATTCCATAATAATTAGATTGCATTTGATTCTCATGCTTTACCCAATAACCTGCGCAACCAGGAACAAACGAAATCTTTGGGTCTAACAATCCATATTCCAATAAAAAGAGTCTATCTTCTCTAAATGCGAAGTCAGGCCTTCGAGGTGTTTTTTTAACTAATTCAGTTTTAAATAACATAGCCAGAAAATGGCTACCATAGCCGTTGCCAAGTTGTATGCTCATAAAATCTTTCCACTCTTTACTTGTGCTGTTATTTATTGTACTGTTGTCTTTATTAATATATATAGATACATCAGAATATACTAAATCAGCATTTTGCAGTTCTGCAGCTTCAAATTGTTTATCAATATATTCACTATTTAAAAAATCGTCACTATCTAAAAACCTAATGTATTTGCCTTCGGCAATATTAGTTCCTGCGTTGATGGCATAGGTTTGACCTTGGTTTTGTTGATACAAAATTTTTAGATCATTTTGTTGGTTAAGCCAATCCCAAGTCCCATCAGTACTTCCATCATCAACAATGATAATTTCAGTTATACACCTAGTATTTCGACAACTATTTATAGCTTTTGGTAAACACCATAACCTATTATATGTTGGAATCACAATAGATACATCAATATTACTTTTCAACTCTTTAATATTGGAATTCAATTTCTTTCAGATTTTTTTATTGCTCTAAGCCCAAATAGTTTTCTGTAAATAGGGCGGAATGTATTTTTCAGAAAAATTCTAAATTGATTAGAGTATTTCATTTTTAAGTTGATACTCAATATACTTAATGGACTAAGCTTTTTAGCTAGTGCTAGATTTAATTTATAACTTTCTAATTTATAAGGATAGTCTGACGTACAATCGCCTAAAAAATGGACTATTGAAGGAGAAACTCTCTCAAAGGGATACCACTTTTGATGTTTAGGGTTAGGGTATGGAGGGTTGTGTAGATTTGCTTTTCCATTGATAACATCCAATTTATATGGTCCTTGACAAGCTTGTAAATCACTCATAATACTTCCATCATCAACAATGGGTTTTTGGTCATTTAACTGCATTGATAAAGCCATTATTACTTCGTCATTGGGTTGGTTTCGTAATCTAATAAAGCCAATTTCATCATATCGTTTTTCAATCTTCCTAGCATCTTTATAGAGTTTTGTTGCTAAATCTCCTTTTTCTAAATAATAAATACCCCCGTTAAATTTTGGTAATTTGTCAATTTTGTTATTTGCACATATCTTTTTAATGTCTCCAAACCATTCGCCATCGAAAATATAACCACCTACTACTGATACAGAATGGCCTTTAAATTTTTCGAAGAGTGATTCTAAGGAGCCAAATATCAAGCAATCGCTATCAATAAATAAAGTCTGCCCATCTTTTGCAAATTTATCTAAATATAATTTAGTTGAAAAACCAATGCCATATTGGTTAACTTGAATTTGTATAATTTCTATTTTATTTATTATATCAGCCGGCAAATGCTGAGGTTGATCTGTAACAAGCTGGAAGCTTATTGAGGTATGAGGATGCCACCATAAAAAAGAACGAATAAGATTAACTGCCATGTCAATATAAATAGTTTTACCTGTAGCAATCGTTAAAATATTTTTTTTCATTCTTATCTTATAGTTTCAACAGCTAACGTAAATGGAATGGAAATACCTTTGTGTGACTCTATGTTGTTTAGTTCTTTAAACTTAGAAATTGTTGGTTTAACTTGTACAACCTTTGTGAATCCAACTTCAATTAAAAGGCTCATCAAGGTAATGCTGTCAAAAATAAATTTGTGCTCATAATTATAGAATAAATCATTTACAAAGAATGAT
Source organism: Pedobacter sp. AC163 (assembly GCF_979258665.1). Lineage (NCBI taxonomy): Bacteria > Pseudomonadati > Bacteroidota > Sphingobacteriia > Sphingobacteriales > Sphingobacteriaceae > Pedobacter > Pedobacter sp. AC163. The sequence goes on from NZ_OZ409872.1 coordinate 4,331,305, forward strand.
ATATTTTCCTAATGCATTGACGGCACATAATTTTTAGCATCATGAAAACCAGTTCTTATCCAGTTATCAGTTATATCCTTTGTATAAGGTTTTTTATATCCCTTGTCCTTAAAATAGCTTGATAAATAAGCTTTTAGATCAGGTGTGCATATTCTTAGAACCCCACCTTTTTTTAATACCCTAAATACTTCATGCAACATAAAACGAGCGTCTTTGTAGTGAATGTGTTCTATTTGATGCTCACTAAATACAAAATCAAAACTATCTGAAGGAATGGCAAAAGCTTTAGTTACATCTAAAAAGTATATCTGATTTCTAGGAAAATAATCCGTATTAAGCCAATCTAATAAATAATTTTGTCCAGTTCCTAATTGCAATTTGGATTTTTTTGCCTCATTTAAATATAATTTTATATACTTTCTTGTTGCTCGATTTAAAAAGTAATGCTTAATTTTTAAACCTGTTGTATAGATAAATGGGATGTTTTTGAGATACATTTCTAGTTAATTTTCAGCTATATAATTTAGATAAATAATTAGAACTTAAACTGCAAATTTGCATTTAATGTTAAATTTTGATATACTCAATTACTTACTAATAATTTTGTTAAAACAGTAAGTTACTCACTAATTTTTGATAGGTATGTCGAAAAATAGAGGCTATCTTCCAGCCAAATAAAGCACTTATTAATTTGGTTTTTCCAGCCGAGTAAAATTTTATATTAGACCCACCTAACTTATTGATTTTAATTTGAGTTTCGTAGCGAAGTGTTTTATACTCCGGATACATCGTATGTATATAAGCTTGATACATATTAGCAGAATAGAGTTTTACTCGTTTTGTATTTTCTTTATTCAAAAGAAGATCAGTGGATAGATCAATGGCCTTAATTGCGGAACGAAACGATTTTTTTGAACGCAAGCCTGATAAGGAATTCTCAGTTTGGCGGTAATATAAAATGGCTTCGGGAATAAATTTTATTTCTTTTGCTTTAAGACATAGCCTAGTGAAATATTCATAATCATTAATTAAACTTAATGATTCGTTCCATAAACCTCCATCATCAATAATTTTTTTAGGGATAATCCAACGCCCCCCTTGCCTCATATTACTTATTGGACTTAAAAGAAAATCAATTGGCTGCATTGTCTTCCAGAATTCATATTTGTATGGAACCGAATTACTTTTATTGAATGGACTATGAAAATCACTGCATCCGGAAAAATACATTAGTGTATTGTCAATGGTTTCGCTAAAGCATTTACTTATAAAATCATGATCTAAAATATCATCAGCATCTAAAAATTTTATAAAGTCTCCTTTTGATTTCAATATTCCAAAATTACTTGCAGAACATTGGCCTCTATTTTCATTGCGCCTGTATACTCGAATTACTTGTGATTCATAAGACATAGCTATTTCTAAAGAATTATCTGAGGAACAATCATCAATTATTATGATTTCTTTATTATTCCATGTTTGACTAATAGCGGATTCAATGCATTCCCTCAAGTATTTCTCAGCATTGTACACCGGGATAATTATTGAAACAAGCGGATTATCCATGATTTCTGATTTGTGGTTTGAAAAGTCTAATGAGCTTCTCCCTTAACCAAACTGCAAAAAAAGGATTAATTTTGGTTAAACTATTAAATAATTTACTGCCCGTTGTCGAACTAGGGTAATCTAGGTGTTTACTTATTGCCAATGCTTGTTTTATATAACCCCATTCTTCAAACATCGATAATGATGATATACATAACCAAAGTTGGTTTGATATTTCTTCAGCATATTGATTACCATGGCTTACGCTGATTTTTTTTAATACATGGTATCTAGCGATAGCACATTTTTGCGCATTATCTTGTGACATTGAATTTTTTACGTAATAATTAATTATGCTAAGTTCTGGCTCACTACAAAAAGATAATCCATTTATTGCAAGAGAAATATGCATAGCACAATCTTCATTGTATAACACTTTTGAATCGGTATCATAACCACCAGCATCCAGAAAGGCTCTCTTGTTGTATAAGCCACAGAATGGATTTATTTGTTCCATAATTGAATACTTAACTGCATCCTTTTCTAATAAAAAATTATCGAATTTTCTTATCCCTAACAGTTTATTAGTGTCATTATCTCTATATTCGTAGTCAAATAAGATAACATCGGGGCATTCCTGTTTATTTATCCATCTATGGGATAGGTTAGTGAAATTTGGCAAAAGTTCATCATCTGCATCATGGAAATGCAACCATTCAGATTTTGAAATCTTGGCTAGCTCATTTTTTCCAAACGAACATCCTTTATTTACAGTGCCGGATAAAACTATTGCTCCAAAACTTAATGCTATCTCAGAAGTATTATCGGTACTGCAATCATTGTAAACTAAAATCTCATCAAAAGGTATTGCTTGATTTAATGCAGACTTTAATAAACGAGGCAAGCACCACGCGGCATTATAAGCTGGAATACAAAGGGCAATTGTATTCATGAAATGTATTTGTACTTAATTCTTCTTATTAAATAACGTATAAGCTTCTTTAACGGCAGTTTGTTTAAAATAATATCAATAGAAAGGATTTCATCAGATGGCTCATAGATGGTATTTGTGTAAATATTCGATTTTTGTAGTGAAAAACAATCTATCACTTCATTATAGTGAAATAAATTTAATGCAATCAATTCTTCTGTGCAGAGTTCAGATTTTAATGTTTGATAGGCATTCTCAATAATTAAATTAGATGTTTTTTTATCAAGTGATAAAACTAGTTTAATACACTCTGCCAAATCCTTAGCATCATTTTTTGCGAATTTATATCCATTAACACCATGTACTATTAATTCAGAAATTCCTGCACCATCTGAGCATATTAAAATTGTACCAAAATTCATATATTCTAAGCCTGTAAAATTATAAACATCCCAAATTGAAGGTATTATAGCATAACTAGCTTTTTTTTGAATCTCAAAAATGCTACTATTTTCAATAGAACCCACCTCAATAATTTTTTTCCCCCAAATATTTGGATAATTTTTTCTCAAATTAGCTGATTTGGAAATTTTATCTTCAAATTTTGTGTCGCGGCCGCACCATTTTATTACTATATCATCTTCTAATTGTAACAATGCGTCGCACAAAATATCTGGACCTTTCCATTCTTGAACGCGTCCACAAACTATACCATAATTTTCTTTATTAACGTTTGAAGACTTGTTTTCGGCAGCTATAAAAACTGGTTTCAAAAAATATATTTTCTTATTAGGTAGTATTTGTTGCCAATAATTTAAATTAGTTTGGCTGTGAGTAATAAGTCTATCCGAAAAATTTAATAATGTTAACTCAGTATATCTATTTAAATCCCCCTCTAAACCTTGTTTTAGCTTAGGTTCATGCAAATCTATTTGCCCAGCACTACCATGTAGTCTTGTTATAACAGGTTTATTACGGTTTATTAACCACGGTATAAAACCTAACCCAAAATCGGTACATTCAATAATATCAAATCCTGCACCTTCATTTGATTGTTCCCACATCGCCCATGCTGAAGCTATATTACTTCTGTACTCTGGGAATAATTCATACTTTTGAAATTTTTGGAAATACAAATCATATATGTGAGGTTTTAAATATTCTACAGTTATTCCATTGTAGATATAATTTTCATTGATTTGTACATAACCGCTTCCCACAATTACTTTAATATTATGTATAGAATTTTTTAAAGCATTTAGATAATGTAAGTAATATGTAGAAATCCCAGCACCTGAATGTGGATAAAATTCTGGGAGGATAAAAAGAATATTCAATTTATAAACTAAGATTATTTTTATTCAAGTTCTTTTTAATCCAGATACTTCCAAAATTTCTACCGTACTTATCATTTGAGTCAGTAAGTTCTTTTTCCATAACTTTAAATTTCTCTGGCAAGTAATGCTTCAATGGTCCAAAAAAACAATAAGTTACATAATTTAAAAGCTGAAGCTCTTTATTAAATTTTTCAAGTGCTTTTATAGATATTCCTTTTTTATTAGAATATGGTAATCCTTCAACATGAATATCTGTTACACTCCACATTTCTCCAGGCTCTAATTTAGTATGGACAATATTTTGTTTTATTAATTCATTATTAACTTCTTCCATATAATGAATTGGATTGAAAAATGCCTTAATTCTTCTGAACAAACCTTTCCATATTTTTTTTACCGTATATGGTTCTTTAACAAAAACAGTATCACTAAGTAATTCACAGCGATTTTGGTATTTATTAGAGTTTACAGATTCAGACAAAGGATCTTGAAGTGTGATTAGTATACCATTTTCATTCAACTTTTCATTCAATTCATTAAAAAAAACTTCTAAGTTCGGAATGTGATGTAGAACGGAACTCACAATAATTAAATCGAATTTTTCATCTAATTCACTTAAATGACCACAAAATGCCTTAACATTTTTACCCCATTTTTTTGATCGTTTTATTGCTTGTTTAATCATGCCTGGTGACGTATCTAATAGCGTTACTTTACTTATGTAATTGCCTAGATTTGCTTCCAAGAGGATTGCAGTCGCTAAACCAGTACCACATCCAACATCTAATGCTGTTAGATTATTTCCAATAATTACATTATCTAGACTTTTTAGTAGAAGTGCTAATTGTTCAGGAAGATTTTTCCACATCCCTTGTTGAAGAGAATCATAATATTTAGATTCAATATTATGAAATACTAGGTTGATTTTAGAATGGAACTCTTCTATTGACAGCAAGTTTGATTTTTCTTTGAATAGAGGAAAAAGTGCTTTATATGGATTATGGGACATTTTTATTTACCGTTAATAAAGTTTAGTGCTTTAGCCAAATATCGAGTTAACCTTCGATTCTTATAGTCAATATATTTACCAATGTTATCGCTATATCCAAAGGAATGTTTTACTATAGATTTTCGAGGTGCATAAACATTCAATTCTATATGAAGGTCTGCCATAACAGAATCAACCCATCGAAGATCGTTTTTTAATTTGTAGATAATTCGTTCTAAGGATTTTGAGTTATAAACAATAGCCACTAGCCCTAATGTATTTTTTAATTTTAATATGTCATTACCAATATCTTCAGGAGCTAGGTAATGATTCTCTGCATATAAATACAGCATATCCCAATTAGTTGGTACCATTCTTAAAAAATCTGAAAATGCCAGTTTAAAATTTTTGGGTATAATAGCATCATCCTCGAAGATTATAAATTTATTAAATTTATTTCTTTGTGCATGTTCAAGAGTATAAATATGGCTCTCTCTTATCGCTAATTCACCTGCCGTTCCTGGCCAATTTAATAAATCAACATCTATTCCTTCAATGGCTTTTATTCTTAATATTTTCTCAATCCCTAAATACTTTGTTTTAGATTCAAATTTTGCACGCCGATCTGATCGATAATCTAGATTGATATAATATGCAGCATCAAATTCATAATTTAAATTGGTTTGCAATTTTTTATTTTTAAATTTCATTCAACTTATAAGTATTTTCTTTTTAATTGTTCAAAAAGACTGAATCTAGAATGTTTTCTATTTAACGATTTTAAGCTTTCGTTCCATAAATGAATAGCAAAACTGTTTTCACTTGGAAGTTCTATTATCTCCTGTTTCTTTAGTTTTTTATATAAATTTATTAAAGGTATCTGATACACAGAGACTGTGAAAATGTATCTACTTAATCTATAGCTAATTGGGTTAAACAATGAATGGTTAACTGTGAATTTCTTATTATTATTTATCTCAACTACACTTTTTACAAGGTCAACTCCAACTGCGTAATAAAGGTTATTAATGTTAAATTCTTCCCATTTATTCAAGCATTCTTTTATAAATGGGTGATTTGGAGGAAAGGATAAAACATTTATATTGGCATAGTCACCTTCCGGGATTTCTAAACTAGTAGTAATAATCTCTAGTGGAAGTGTATTAAAGTTTTTTAGGCAAATCACATCCATGTCAACCCACCATCCACCTTTTTTGTGTAAAAGATTTAGTCTAAAGATGTCTGAAAATGGAGCTTTGGAATTTGCCCCAAAGCCTTTTTTAATTTCATATTTATTACTTAAGGCCATGATATCACTTGCATTCATAACAATTGTTCCATCAGGTATACCAGCGACTTCTTCATAAGTATATAAATGAAACTCGTGCCCGTTTTTTAAAAATGATTTAATACATAGTTGTTCACTCACAGATAGTTTATTACCTATCCATAAAGACTGTATAGGTCTATTGTGTATATCTGCTTGCATTAATTCTTTCTAGTAAACCCACATTTAGTGTTTTTTCATCGCGATTAATATGGAACCATCTACGATAGTCATTTATACTTTTAAGTATATCATAGTCGTTCAGTTTCATTAATAAGTTGACTTGATCTTTGATAGGTTTATCTAAGGAAATCAATCCTGGCAATAGTTCTTTTGAAATATTTATGGAGCTAGCCAAATCACCAACTAAGCAGCAACCAGCATATGCACATTCCCGGAATTTTAACAATTCATAGTCAATTTTATTTGGTGTTACTAACATGAATCTGAACTGAGTTAAGTAATCAAGATAATTTTTTCCAATCATTGAGTGCTGTAACCTTTGACCAACATCAGGATATCCTGGATGCTTGAGATATTTAACTTTTCCATATGCCCACAACTTATGATAAGTGTTTATATGAAAATACCATCGAAGCGGATAAGCTTCAGGGGCAAGGCTTCCACTTATCAAAATCTTTTTTTTCCGATTAACAAAGTCAATCTCTGTCTCTTTATCTTTATTATAAGCATATGGAATTGTAAAAATTTTGTCATTACCATGTTTTTGTTTAAGTAGATATTGAACATAGTCTTCACTATAGGTGCTGTAGAAAAAGAGATTTTTATCTGGTTGCAGAGATAATAAATATTGGATGTTAGCATTGTCTATTGCTTCTTCCATACCATCTCCAACTCTAAATATGATTGTATGACAATTTAAATCGATTATTTTATTAAGCAGGGTAAAATCACTAGCTGATATTCTATTATCGACAATAAGAATTTTATCGACTGGGAGGTCAGTTTTAATGTGAGTGGTAGCCCAGTTACGGCTAGCGGCATAGCCTGGTCCAGCATCATCACAAATCATTTTAGAATAATTATAGTGGTTTGACAATAGGTAAAGAAAATTATTAAACATTATAATATGCTTTTAAAATTTTTCTTGAAAGATTATGAAGTTTATAACAAATATATTGTTGTATGCTTAGTTCAGAAACAATTCTTTTGCGATAATGGTTATATTCTGCTATGGTAATCTCCATGTTTTCATTGCTTTTTCCACTCGTACCAAATACTGCTACAGGTAAGTCAATATATTTAACTTTATGAGAAGATAGAAATACTTTTATGTTGAAAATCCAATCAGATATATATAGATACTCAACAGAATATATTCCTAGATCCTTAAACAAAACAGCTTTGTAGAATACAGCTTGGTGGCAAATAGTACCTCTAATTATATCATATTTTTTGATATTTAGTTTTTTAGTTATTAACTCACCCTGAAACTGAATATTTCCATAAATCAATTTATAATTTTTATTTTTTTTTGTAGTTTTAAAAATTTGATATAATATATCCCACAATAAATAGTCATCACTACCCATAAAATAAAGCCATTCTCCTTTTGCTAAAGCAATTCCTTTATTCATGGCATCATAAATGCCATTGTCAATTTCACTATGAATTTTAATTCTTGGATCATTATAAGCAATTGCGATATTTAATGTTTCATCTTTTGACAACCCATCAATTATCAGAATTTCAAAATCTTCAAACTTTTGAGTTAATATGCTTGCTAAACATTTATCTATAGTTTTTTCTGAGTTTAATGTGGGAATTATAATGGAGAAGAAAGTACTTTTTAATTCCATATTAGGCTTTAAAAATTTTATTCACAGAATTTAGCTTTTTAGTTTTATCAAATCTTTAATAGGTATAATGATATTATCAATTGGAAATAATCTAAACCCACTTATTATATATATCACATTCGCTTCATATTTAGTGTCCCATTTTTTTGACAAATTTGTTTTTGCCAACAAAAATTTTAAAAAACTTTTAATGAATACAATCAATCGAACTTTATTAGATATTAATGAGTAGCGTATTACAAGCATGTATTTACTTAAAATTTCTTGGCATTCATCAAATCCGATAAGCAATTTATCTCGATATTCCTCTGTTAATCTAGATTTAGGGATGAAATGAGTAAATTTTAAATCTGATGAATAATATAGTTCATAACCAAGCAATATAAATCTCATGCAAATTTCTGAATCGCCACCAGAACTCAGTAGTTTCCCCTTTCTATCTGATAGTAGTGAAGGCAAGTTTTTGAAAGCTTGTAAGTAAATTTTTTTTTTAAGTACTAAACCACTACCCCACAAAAAGTGCCTATTAGTTACAAAACCTGAACATTCTGCTTGTGATCCTATTGCATAACCACTTTTATAATTATCAAACCAGCTTGGCAACATATCAATATCTGAAACAAAATTACTCTGGCCACCTAATGCACCAATAGCACTATTAGTACTTATGATTTTGTATGCATTATTTAAGTAATCTTTATGTAACCAGTTATCATCATCACAAAAAAGAATGTATTCATATTTTGCTTCAATAACACCTTTGTTTCTTGCATTGCTTAACCCTGGTTGTTCTTCATTAATTATTCTAAAACTAACCGCAGAGATATTATTCCTTTCCCATTCATTTCTAGCTACAATTATTAGATTATCAGTAGAGGCATTATCTACTAGAATAATCTCCCATTGTATAGCTTTATCAACTTTCTGTAATGCCAAATGTTTTATGGTTTCGGGTAGACGTTCTGCGCTATTGTAGCAACACACGACAACAGAAATTCCTTTTAGATATTCAATCATCTTATCAATGATTTTAAAACCTTTTTAAGTGATGGAAGAAATTTTGGCTGTTTCTGTTCACGGATAATTGTTTCTTCTAACCCGTTAAGTTGATTTACTTTACTGTTAAAAAGTTCAGGATGAACGTAGGCGTTTACTGTGTTATTTTCATTCAAGCTAAATTGTTTTATTTTATCTCTTGTTGCATAGATTAACATATTTTGCTTATACCACCATTCCACATTCATATTATCCCAGAATATTGGCCTTAATAAATCTATTGGATAAAATTCTTTTTTCTCGAAAAGGTTTTTCCAATAGGCAGGCCATTGTTCATTAATATGATTTTGTCCTCCTTGATTTGGTATTGCGGCAGAAAACAATATAATGTCGCTGGCATTTGCTAAAGTTTGTACTATAGTTTCCGCTGCTTCTAAAGGTAAATGTTCTACTACTTCTAAAGAGATTGCTAAATCGTATTTTTGATTAAAACTAATTGGTAATGTTAGATCATGTAATCTGAATTCTTCTTCATTAATGAAGAGCTTATCCTGAGTTAAGTTTCCATCTAAACCTATAACTGTTGCACCTAAATCTTTAGCGACTGAAAGCCATGTTCCGGTACCGCAACCAATATCTATTACCGATTTACAATTAAAAAATTCAAAAAGAAAAGGTAAAACTTCTTCAGCAGCTTTGGTATTATGTATATCTGGTGTATGGATGTAATTAGGTTGTTCCATATCCATCATTTTTTATGATATAACAAATGCCTTGTGCGCTGGTATATATTCTGCTGGTTGATGAGATTGAAGATAAATAATCATGTACAGCTCTACTACATCCATCCCAAGCAAAATAATCATCTAAAATAATTACACCATGTGTATTTACTTTTGGATATAAATATTTAAGACAATCCATTGTTGATTCGTACCAGTCTCCATCTAGCCTTAATATCGCAATAGGCTCTTCCATTTTATAAGTAGGCAATGTTTCGTTAAACCAACCCTTAACTAGTTTGAACTCAACACCAGCTAAATTCATCGCTTCAGTGGCAAATTCAATTTCAGCGGTACAATTATTAAAGTAGTTTTCTCCGTTGATATTTCTTTGCCATTCTATTGCTGCTTTCCCATCAATTTCTTTTGCTTTTGGTAAGCCTTCAAAACTATCAAATAGATAATATTTTTTGTGCTTTCCAGCCATTTCAGCTAAGCCCGCCATCATTCCACCTCGCCAAACTCCACATTCTACAATATTGCCTTCAATTGATAAAAATTGATTGCACAGAACTAGATTTTCGGTATATAAATTTTCTGGAATCATGGTGTATGACTGGTATTTCGTATAAATTTTTTGAAATGATTGCACTAAATTGAATTGAACATCATTAATTCTGTGTATTGAGAAACCAAGTTTATTAATAAATTTTTTTGTCCATTTTTTCATTTCTTTAATTAATTATAGTACTATTGGCGATTATAGATCCATTGCTTGTGCTGTGAGGAAAAGTTCTTTTTGACTGGGGAGAATTTATTATTTCGAAAGAAACAATTTCTCTTTGCCAATCATAGGTATGGTCGTTGTGTGGGCCAATCCAAATTGACAGGCTATAATTGTCAGGTATCAAACCATTTAATTCAATTTCATAGGATTTTTTTTTATTTTTTTCATCAAAGTCTATAAAGGGGTCAAGTTTAGGTATTGCTTGTAAAATAGTTGTTCCAAATCCATTCTGAATGTCAAATGCAATAAATGCAGATGCAAAATTCCCGTCAGAACCAGTTGTAACATCCATTACAAGTTTATGATAAGGCTGGCTACCCAATAGCTGTATTTGAACTTCATATATATGTGGATTCTTTTTAATGGTTTCACTTTTCCAAATATTATTTGTTTCACTAATATAACTTTGAGAATATTTCTGAACTGCCCCGGTTACTTTACCTCTATAATTAACGAATCCGTTTTGTAAAACAATTGCAGATTTACATAGCTCAATAATACTTCCCATATTATGGCTCACAAATAACACCGTCCTCCCTTCGCCTTTGCTCACTTCACCCATCTTTCCCAAGCACTTTTTCTGAAACTCCGCATCACCGACTGCTAACACCTCGTCAACAATTAAAATTTCAGATTCTAGATGAGCCGCCACAGCAAAAGCCAGCCTTACATACATGCCAGATGAATATCTTTTAACGGGTGTATCTAAATAACGTTCGATGCCTGCGAAATCCACAATCTCCTCCAATTTGCGTTGGATCTCTTTTTTGCGCATGCCTAAAATGGCACCATTGAGAAAGATATTTTCTCGTCCAGAAAGTTCAGGATGGAAACCCGTTCCCACTTCCAGTAAACTGGCAATTCTACCTTTCCCAGAAATCCTTCCTGTAGTAGGAGCGGTAACCTTACTTAAAATTTTTAACAGTGTACTCTTGCCAGCTCCATTCCGACCAATAATCCCTACAGCATCACCTTGTTCGATTTCGAAGTTGATGTCTTTTAAACTCCAAACCACATCACTTTCACTTTTGGTATTCTGATTGTTGCTTTCACCAATCCTTAAAAATGGATCTTCTTTGCCCCGCATGCGGGCATACCAGCGCTCCAAATCACGACTGATCGTTCCAGTTCCAATCTGGCCCAGCTGATAAGCTTTGCTTAAATTTTCTACTTTTATTGCGATGTTTGACAAGGTTATGAGGTTGAGGTTAAGGACTAAATTAAGGATAAATAGTTCTTAAACTTTTAATCAGCTTGTTAAGTTCAAAATGTATTTGTTCATTAAGTACGATTAAACTGCTAACTTTTTGTACATCAAAATGCCCTACTTTTTGTCCATAAATAAGTTGGTTTTTTGATTCTAATAAAGATCCTCTAGACGTTACATAAAATCTTTTTTTATCGAGATTTGTCTCCCTTCCAAAACCTTCAGCTAAATTATCCGAAACTGAAACGGAAGATCTTCTGATTTGGGAAGTTAGTGCGTAATCTTCTTGCTTAGGTAGATCAACCGTTAATTTAAATATTTCAACAGCATACTCCATAGATAGTTTCCAAACAGGCATTTCAGTGAAATCGTAATACATTGAGGTTGAAGGTTAAGATTTAGACTAAGGCTTAGGTTAAGGTTAAGTTTAATGTTGCGGTGTAGGCTTTATGTTTACCAATCTTAAAATTTAATTTCAGCCTTGGTCTCAATCTCAATTAGGCCTCAACCTCGATCTCAACCTCATTAAACCGTATCCACAAAATTCCGTTCTACTTTATTAAATACCACAACACCTATTAGAAGCAATGCAAACGTAACTCCGCAAGCATAGCCTATACTCCCCCAGCTAAGACTTCCTTCTCCCAAAAAGCCATAGCGAAAAGTTTCGATGATGGGGGTCATGGGGTTATATTCTATAATCCATGCGTAGGCTGGGTATTTTTTAAAAGCTTCGGATAGGGGATAGATTACCGTCGTCGCATACATCAAGAGCTGTACTCCAAACGTAACTAAGAAAGCCAGATCACGGTATTTAGTGGTCATGGCGGAAATAATCATTCCTGCGCCTAAACCCAATAAAGCCATCAATGCTACAATGATGGGAAATAAGGAAATTGCCCAAGTCACATTGAATGCTGCACCTACAACAAAATGATAATAACCCATCATTAAAAGGAATAATAGCATTTGCACCCCAAAACGAACTAAGTTGCTTACCACAATACTGAGCGGCATAATGAGTCTTGGAAAGTATACTTTGCCAAATATCCCCGCATTATCTTTAAACACCGTAGATGTTTTGGTTAAGCAGTCTGCAAAGTAATTCCATGCCGTTATACCCGCCATGTAGAATAAAGGTTTGGGTAATCCATCTGTGGAGATACCAGCGAGGTTTCCAAAAATAAACGTGAAAATAATCGTGGTAAACAGCGGCTGGATAAAAAACCAAAGCGGGCCTAAAATGGTCTGTTTATAAAAAGAAACAAAATCTCTTCTTACCAATAGCCACAACAAATCTCGGTAAGCCCAAACCTCATTCAATTTCAAATCAAATAAAGAAGCTTTTGCTTCAATGGTCCAACTATGTTCTTCTTTATGATCCAAAATTAATATCTAATTCTATTTTTGTTTCCGTCGTCCTCTCGAACAACATTTTTTATGTTGGAGAGATCTCATTTTGCAATTTGTCTTTCAAAGATCTCTCCTGTGCCTCGTTCGAGATGACGGGTTTACCAATGAGTTTATGCAGGGGCTGAGGTCAGCAATTCCTCCACTTGCTCTACATACCTTTCAAAGCCAAAATGTGTTTCAACCATTTGCTGTCTTTGAGCAATCTCATCTTCAGTCAGTGGTTGTGCCAAAAGCTGAATTAATTCCTGATAAATTGCGTCGCTATCTTCAGGATCTACTAATAAGCCTAATTCTCCATCTAATAAAGCATCTCTGCTGCCATCTGCATTACCTGCTAAAACCTTACATCCACTGGCAATTGCTTCTAAATAAACCAACCCGAAGCCTTCACCCTTGCTCGGCATGGCAAAAACATCAGCCAGTTGATAGAGATCCTTTAATTCTTGATCATTTATATAGCCTGCTAAAATAACATGGTCTTGCAGTTTGCAATCTTGAATAAGCTGTAAAACTCTTTGTTTTTCTGTTTCATCGGCTTTGCCAGCAATAATGTATTTTACCTTTGGAGATGTTTTGATTACATCCTTTAAAGCCAATAAAACCATGTCATAGCCTTTGTATTGTTCCAATGATGATAATCTGCAAACGGTTAGCACCACTTGATCATCTGTGGAAATCCGATATCGATCCTGCGTATTGGCCTTTAAGCTTTCCGTCGAAGAATAAGAATAGCTCCGCGGTAAACTGTTATTCAAAATTTTGATGTCTTTATTTTGAACATGGTTTATTTTTTGAAGCTGTTCCGCTGTATATCGACTTACTGCCCAAATTTCAATTCCGTTTAAAAATTCCCGTTTCCATTTTGCTAAGGGTTTCCAAACTTCAATGCCATGCGCAAACAAAATAATCCGTTTTCTAGGGCTCAATTTTCTGATCAGCTTGGCAAAGGGTAGAAGGTGAACGTGACTTAATATAATGGTATCGGCGGTAAAAGCGTTTTTTAATATTGCTAATCCAAGTAAAAATTTGTTGCCGTTAAGGCCTTTATGATTGCTAACATTTTTTAAGTCGTGCAGTGATAAAGTCAAATGACCTTTGATTTTATGGATACTTTTCAGTTCCTCCATAACCTCGATAAATGTTCTGCAGACCTTTTCAATGCCACCTGTTAAACTATAGGTATACAAGCTTAAAAAAAGAATCTTTTCGTTTTTCAATTATTATCGCTTTTGGCTATCTGGTACAATGCAAAAGCTTTCGACCAATGCAATTTCCCTGCTTTGAATTTTCTGATCAATTGAAGGGTATGCCCATCATAACTTTTTTCATTTACAATTTTTTCGTTCTTTAAAAACCATTGTTGCAAAGGGAAAGTAAAACCCATTTTAGGTCGGTTCCAAATGGATTCTGGAAGTATATATTTAAAAGCATCGATCAACAATCCTTTTGGGCGGACTGGAAACCTTTGTTGATTTGCAATGTTGTGTATTGTTGCTAAAAAATCCTGATCTAAAAACGGTACCCGAACTTCTATGCCATGATGCATGCTCATAAAATCGGTGTCTTTTAAGAGTTGATTCTGCATAAATAGGTGGGTTTCCATCCACGCAATTCTTTCTTCTCCTTCCAATAAATCAATCGACTTGTTAATCGGGAAATCTTCCAACAACTGATCAATTCTTTTTTGATCAATATTTAATATTTTGGCAATGGCTTGAGGCGTGAAAAATCCCCTTAAAAAAAGATACTCCCCAATTGGGTTTTGGTAACTTAAATAGGAAATTCGCTTGAGTTTATCATGAGGGATATATGCCGATAATCTCAAAAGAGAACGAGGGGTGCGTTTTAACCTTTTGATTAATTTCACTCTTTTGAAAGAAGGATATCCACCTAAAAGTTCATCCGCACCAATTCCAGAGAGCACCGCTTTTAAACCATCAGCTTTTGCATATTGCGTAACAAACCAGGAATTAATGCCGTCATTTGTCGGCTGATCCATGGCTTCCAAAATTTGATCAAAGTTTGCTGATAAATCTGCTTCCTTAACCTGGTAACTATGATGCGCTCCATTAATTTGATCGGCAATTATTTTTTGAAAACGTTCCTCCGAATAAGCTTCCTCTTCAAAATTAATAGACAAACTTTTTAAGTTTTTTCCAATGCTTTGATCTGCCAAAAGGGTGATAATACTGGAGTCAATTCCTCCGCTCAAAAATACACCAAGTGGCGCATCTGCAATCAAAGTTTGCTTTACAGCATGTTCCAATTTCTGTGCGATCAATTGGCTTGCTTTCTGCTGATCAAAAACCGTTTTCGGCTTGAGGTCTTCTTTAAATGAAGCTATAAAGAAGTTATTTCCTTGATGATCCCATTTTAAGAAATGTCCAGGATCTAGTGATTCCACTTCCTGCAGGGTAGTGAAGGGATGCGGGATGTGACCGAAAGCCAGGAAATAAATTTTCCAATCAGGGTTTTCTTCAAAAGGATAGGAGCATGCTTTGAATGCTTTTACTTCAGAGGCGAAAATTAAACGATTGTCAGCCGCTGTATAATAAAGTGGCTTGATCCCGATTTGATCTCTCACCAAAAAAGTGATTTGCTTAACTTTATCGTAAATGGCAAAAGCAAACATTCCAGCGAACTTTTTGAAGCTTTCCACTCCCCAAAATTGATATGCAGCCAGGATTACTTCTGTATCGCTTTGGGTATTGAAAATTAATCCCTCAGCGGTTAATTCCTTTTTTAATTCGAGATAGTTATAAATTTCCCCATTAAAAGTGATGGTTAAATTTTTATCCGGGTCACTCATCGGCTGATGGCCATTTGTGGTAAGGTCTATCAAGGCCAATCGTCGATGGCCAAACTGCAAACCCAATGCAGGCGCTGCAAAAAAACCTTCATCATCTGGCCCGCCATGTTTCATGCTGTCGCACATCAGCTGAACATCTCTAAAAAGTTGTTCAGGATTTTGGTTTTGATCAATTATACCAGCGATACGACACATTAAATTACGATGTACGAATGACGATTTTAGATTGAGTTAAGCTTATTCTTAAAACCACGAAAGATGATGGCCGAACACAGCTTCGCCCTCTCAGTCACATTTTTTTTTTGTAAAAAGGAACTGATTAAGCTAAGATGCTGTCTCACTTAAGCGCAACATCTTTTTATGTTTTCTAAAACCAAACAGTTTATGCTAACTGTTCAATTTATTGATTTTATATCTACTGCCCTGCGATGCCTTCCACTGTTTCTACTACGAATAATTCCATCAGCCTCGTCTGCATTTTACCTAACAGAAAGCCCTTCATTCTAGCTCCCTCTTTTTCAGGAGAGGACTGTCCCGACATTTCTTCGGGAGCGGGGGATGAGGTTTTTTTTCTTTCCCTCAAGGGTTATACGGCGTAAAAGACAGATTGCCGCGTCGTTCCTCCTCGCAATAACGACTTTTAACATTTTCTATACTTAAATCGGTTCCACAAATGCCATCGAGGTATTAATTTCAATGGAATATCCGATATTATCTAAACGTAAAATAATACGTTGTTTATTGTGTACTGAAACCATTTCTGCAATCATATCTTTAAAAGGTCCAGCTTTAATCAGCACTTTCTGCCCTGGTTTAATCTCATGGTCGAAAACTTCCAACTCTTCGTCGGTAGCCAATAATAACTTCAGTTGATCGATTTGCTGGTCGGGCATAGAAGCTATTTTTCCAGAAAAATAGAGAAACCTTGAAATCCCGTTCGTCATTAAAACTTCGCTATGCTCTTTAGTTGAGATATGGACGAAGAGATAGGATTTAATTAAAGGCTCTTCTATGATTTTTTTCCGGTCGCTCCATTGTTTTAATGTTTTTTTTAGTGGCAGATAAGCCTTAATGCCTTTGCGCAGCAATTCATCATAAGCTTTTTTCTCAGCTCTTGATCGCGTATAAACAGGAAACCATTTATAGTTTTGATCAATCATAAGCGAAATCTAGATTGAAAGTTCCGATCATCGTGGAGAGTTGATCCCGATTACTGGAAGCTACGATAAAAAAAACAGAATAGATCAAAGATTGTCCTTGTAAGAAAACTACAAGGGTTCTTAATTTGTAGATATAAGAAAAATTTAACCAAATGGGACGAGCAATCATCAATGAGATTGTGGTTTATAAATTTTAATTTGTCAGGAGCAATATAGAATCAAAACTACTCAATTCTAATGTTAAAACCGTTTTTTTTCTTCTTAAATTATTGCGAAATGTCAATTAATATTTCTGGATTGTTGATCGATTTCTTTAAAATCAAATGAAACGAATTTTAAAGAAATAGGGCTTGCTGAAAAAACGCCAATAGATCGGTGTGCATAGACAGTGCTTTGATGTCATTTATCTACCACGGAATGTTTTCTATTGTGCAATTCCAATTGGTCTGGTTGCCAAAATCTTCATTAGATCTCAAACTACTTTTTCTTCCAAAACATCCACCACTTTCTATTTTCGTCATCGTAATATCCAGAACCTGAATATCCAGAATAATCAGAATAATAGTAGGTACTGTTGCCGCCGCCACGAGAATAATCTGTTGTATAATAGTTAGCATAAAGCGCATCATCGCCGAATGCATTCAAAATGATCGCTAAATTACTCAATCCATATTCTCTCGATAAACGCTCGGGAATGTTAGCGGCTCTTTGTTGTGAAACTCCAGAACGAATCACAAACAAGTTAATATCAGAAGACCGGATTAATGGAATGGCATCAGAAACCAAACCAACTGGTGCGGTATCTACCAAAACATAATCATAATCGGCTTCCAGTTTTTTTAGTAAATCTTTCATCGCCGCAGTGTGCAGTAATTCTGAAGGATTTGGAGGAACAGGTCCGGAAGGGATAAAATCGATATGATGAACTTCATCATGAATCATCACCTCTTCTAAGCTAGCCTGACCGGAAAGCAATGAACTCAATCCTTTTTTATTGTCACTCCCAAAAGCCTTGTGCAATTTAGATTTACGCAAATCGGCTGCAACCAGGATCACTCTTTTCTCTATCAAGGCCAAAGTACTGGCAAGGTTAATCGTAACAAATGATTTCCCTTCTCCTGAAATTTCTGAAGTGATACAAATGACCTTGCTGGCCTTGTGGTTTGCCAGAAAACTTAAGTTCGTTCGAACTGATCTCACCGATTCTGCAAAAACAGATTTGGGTTTTGATAACGAAAGTGCTTGTCTGCTATCCTGGTCTATATAATCTGGAAATTTGCGGATCACACCAATGATAGGCGTATGCGTCAATCCTTCAACAGTTTCCTTATCGTAAATGTATGGGTTTAAAAAACGAACCAATAAAATCAAGCCAAAACCTGAGGCCAAACCTAGCATAAGTGCTGTGCTGTAAGCTTTGCTGCTGTTTGGAGAAATGGCATAGTAAGAAGGGTAGGCCGGGTTTACAATGGATGCACCCGGAACAATAGCTGCGGCGTTCATCTCCGCTTCGAGTTTCTTTTCTGATAAATATGATCTTACTTTATTGTTTACTTCGAAGTTGGTTTGCAGTTTCACAAAGTTTTGCTCCTTTACCGGGATAGTGCTCATGCTTTGGGTAACCCCTGCAATTTGATTATCGATGTAGCGGATAGTGGCCTCGTTATTTTTACGCATGCCCTGAATGCTGCTTCTAATGCCCGATTTTACATTAGCGATCTGTTGCTCCACCTGTTTAACGGGTTGCGATTCGGGGTTAAATTGATTAAGCTTTATTTCCCTATTAGCTAGTAATGTATTGAGCTGCGTAACCAGTGCGCCCAAGCCTGTACTTAAATCGCCTTCTAAATCAACCCCAATTTCTACTTTATTTCGGTTGTTGTTGATCTGTTCCTCCAACTGTTTAATGCCCAGCAATTTAAGATTGAGTTCTGTTTTCTGTTTTTCAAAGTCTGCAAGTTTCCCTACTGTCATCGCAGTAGAGGAACTCATGTCGACCATTTTATTTTGTGTTTTATAATTGGCTAGGGTACTGCCTGACTTTCCTGCCTCGGTATTGATAAAACCGAGTTGATTATCAATAAAATCTACCGTTTGCCTGGCCGATCTTCTTCGCTGAATCACATCATACTTCACGTATTCCTTCATGATCGCATTTAGAATATCTGCAGCAAAAACGGCATTGGCATCCGTTTGGCTCAAGCTCATTACGTTGGTAAAACGGGCAGCCTCACCTATGTTTAAGCCGCCCATTGCACGGCCTATAAAATCTTCTTTGCTATTAAATTTGAATTGGTAGGTGCTGTTAATCGGGATTTTGTCTTTAATCCGAAAGGTCATATTTCCCATATCTATGCTCTGTCCGTACTTTATGGTCGATTTGGCATCCTCATTATCAGCTGAAGAAATTTGAAAACTTTGATTGTCAATTCCTTTGACCGAATATAGTGATCTGCCAAAATTTACGCTGTCTTGCTTAATAATTTCGATAACGAAAGGCACATTTGGGTAAAGCTCCGTGGTTCTCACGCGGCCTTTTAAGTAATAGCTGATTTTATAATCAAGCGTTTTAACAGCATTTGCAATCACTTCATTACTGCGAATGGTAAAACTCTCTGCCTGAATTTTGTCGGTGTAGTTATAATTTTGCATGGCTGCCTGGCCACCTGTGCTAATAGCAGGATTGCTATCTTCTAATTTTAATGATGCACTGGTTTGATAAATGGGAGGGGTGTACCATAAATAAAGCCATGCGCCGCAAAGCGCAACGGTTACGGTAAAAGCAACCCAATACCAGCGACTTAAAAATACCCTGAAGATTTTATAGAAATCAATACTTTGGCTTACAGCCTTTTTCTCTGGCACTAACTCTGTCAATGTATACTGTTTTAGATTGTTTGGGACAAAAAGATAATGTGATAAAGATAAGCGGTATTTTTTAAAAGAAGTGATGTTGCTGCAAATTTAACAGCAAATTAAATTTGATATTGCGACAAGCGCAACGTCGTTTTGGGAGGTTGTATTATAAAATAATTTGCCACAGACATTGTCACGGTGAGCTTGTCGAAGCGCTATTGCAGGCAATTCAATGCGTCCTTCGACAGGTTCAGAATGACATATCTTACCTATGATAAAGCAAAAAAAAATGGAAACAAAGTTTATGATCGATTAATAATCAACTACAGAATAATGAACAGGTAAGCTATACAACTGATGTTTCCGCTGTCTTTCTAGCAACAGGCTGTGGCACTTTTACATAGTATCCGGTTCCATCATATGGGCGTTTACGCGGATTTGTAGTACAAGCTGTGGAACAGCATCCTTGTAACTCTTCGCCGCATTCATCGCATTGCGTAATGTGCTCATTACACTCTGGATTAGCACAGTTGATCATTTTAGGTGTGGTTTTTCCACAGTTATAACAAACTGAAACCACAGTTGGATTAACCTCATTAACGTCAACGGCAATACGGTTATCGAAAACATAACATTTGCCTTCAAAATCCTTTCCGCCAGCTTCTTTGCCATATTTGATAATGCCACCATGCAATTGATACACATCGTTAAAACCATGGTGAAGCAATAGCGCAGAAGCTTTTTCGCACTTAATACCGCCAGTGCAATAGGTTAAAATCTTCTTGTCTTTATATTGGGCGAGCTGGTTAATCTGCTCCGGAAAATCTCTGAAATTTTCAATATCAAGGGTGATGGCATTTTTAAACTTCCCTAAATTATGCTCATAATTTGAGCGAACATCTAGAATCACGACGTCTTCATCATCTTTCATTTTCATGAATTCTGTAGGCTCCAAATGTTTTCCTGTTTTCTCATTCGGATTGATGATTGAAGTATCCCGTAAGCCAGAATGAACAATCTCCGATTTATAACGGCAATGCATTTTCAGAAACGATGGTTCTTCCACCTCATCAATTTTAAATTCTGTTTTTGCAAAACGCTCATCTGCATGGATGGCTTTCATGTAAGCCTCACATGATTCGGGGCTACCAGAAACAGTGCCATTCAAACCTTCATCAGCCACTATAATACGGCCAACTAAATTCAATGATTTACAAAATTTTAGGTGATCGGCAGCAAATTGTTCTGCCTCTGCTATGTAACTATAGCAATAGTAAAGAAGTGTTTGATATTTTTTCATAACGCTATTGATACCGTTGCAAACGGCGTTTAAAGCGGGGCAAAGATAATAAAAAAAGGCAGAAGGTAAAAAGGCAAAAGATTGAAGGAAAACCATCAACCTTACTACTTTCAACCTTTTACCTTTTAAAAACCGTACGCTATTCTAAATCCTTGAGTCAATTTTGTTGGGCCATCATAAGCAAAACCATAACTCACTCTTAGTACCAATCGTTGTATACCGAAATAAAATTCCTTATAATTTCTTTTTTCAGGTGATGATAAATAGCCTCCACCAATAAATTCCTCAAGCTTCGCTTTGCGTAATAATGGTACTTTATTTAAGAAAAAGCCTGCAAAATTGTGCTCAACATGGGCCTCAAAATATTGTTGATTGGTGCTAAACTGATAGAAATCGAGGTACTGAAACTTCCTTAAGTTTGGTGGGAAGATAGTAGAAATGTTACCGGAAAAATGTTTGTATTCCGGGTAGTAAACCTTGTCATTATTTAGAAATTTTCCGGCACCAACAAGGAAGGAAGTATAACCCCATAAGCCTAAACCTATCCGGTCTTGCGCTATTTCAACTTTAGCAAAATCATAATCAATATCGCTACCCAAAACACCATTAAATCCTTTTTTATACAGCACTGTAATTTTAGGGAAGTTAGATTCGGTATAAAACTTTCCATCAGGGCGGGTAATGTATTTTTGCCCGATGGTATAGGTTAAACTTGCCGTTGCGCTAAATGATTTATAGGTAGGAAAAAGTGGTATTTCTGCATTTGGAGAGAATGGATTGTTTGAGGTAAACTCCCTGTCTTTCGCATCAAAAAACTTAAAATTTGTACTGTTGGTTAAGGTGTTGCTTTTACTATAATCTGCACTTAAACTGGCCTGCAAACCGCTGGCCAACTCTCTTGTGGTATATAAACTCACAAAGCTTTTTTCGTAAAATTTCGGGAAATTCTTTTCATAAAGTAAAGAGTTAATGGTATTTCCCAGAGGGGTCATCGAACCCAGGTTATTTAAATCAAAAATTCCATTACCGAAAGAGCCGCCAAAAGAGGCACGTTTCAATGGATCGTAATAATAATTTCCGGTTAAGCTTCCGGTTAACTTTTTGTTGGCAAAACCGTATCTCAGCTCCGGTCTGATGGAATAGGAGCGTCTATTTTCGAAATCCTGGCGATAAGTTACCCCATATTTAATGGCAAATCCCTCCACGGTATTATAAAAGATGGATTTTAAAACAGGATCAAAATTTAAATAGTGCTTATCGTAGCGATCGTTTTTACTATAGCCCCTGAGTAATAATTTAGTGATCTTAAACTCATTGTTCTCTTTCTCTAACGAATCCAAATAAACTTTCGACTCTTTCCGCTTAGCAATACTGTCTTTTTTGATATAGTTTAGCTGCTCATCCGGGGTCAAGGGAATAGGGCGATTATTGATCCAGTAAAGGGAATCTTTCTTATTCACCGCTTTGGTAATCTTCAATATTTCTCCATTGAAGCGGTCTTTAGGAAACTTAGGGTCGAGATCATAATTGCTGTAAACGCCGACAAAATAGCCCGCAAATTTAAACCCTAAAACGCTGCCGGCGAACTGAAAATTGATGTTCGTTGGCATATAAGTGTCTTTAACTTTCGTGAATTGCTGATTAATATTTAGCGTGTCAATAAAATTGATACCTGATTTCTCCGTCAGGTAAACATCCGTATTGTAAATTCTCCAGCTTTCATCTATAATATAAATGTAGCCTCTAAAAACAGGATCGTTTTCCCTTCGGGGAATCACTTGAATTTTATGAATCAATTCGCCGTTTTCTTTGGATTCGCCAACCAACTTATATTTGTAGTAAAAAAGGGCATTATCAGCAATAGGCGAAATAAAACCTCTTGCACTGAGCTTGTTTTCCAGTAGATAATTATCATAAAAATTGATAATTAAATCAGAAGCCTTATTAAAACTGAAAGCATTATTTCTTCCGGCCACTTTCGAAGAAATCATTTCTTCATGAACATCGTTAGGTCTGCGGAAACTAAATTTACTGTTTGATTCAGAAAGGTAAAGAATCCCTTGTCGGTTCGAATCCAATTCCATAACCTTTTGAATATCTCTGCCCATAAATTTCTTGGGTGCGCCTTTTAACCTTTGTACGCCCTTGATATAAACATCGCAGGTAAAGGCATTTACCTCTTCTAAATGTGTTTTGCGCTGCTTTATGGCTTTTCTAATAATCTCAAATGCAGGGTCTTCGGCATTGCCTTTAATGGTTACATTTTCAAGGGTATAACTTTCAGATGCCAGGATCACGTCGTGGTTAATGGTTTCCGATAACTTTACCTTATAATCCTGTTGTTTATAACCAACTGCCCGGTAGCTTATGATATGATCACCTTTTTCAAGTTTAATAGCGTATTTCCCATCAACATTTGCCGATGTTCCGGTAGTGGTATTTTTAATGTAAACTGATGCAAAAGGAACTGGTTGTCCGCCTGTATCCTTAATTGTTCCGCTAACCGTATATTGTTGTGCTATTGCCAGCTGGGTTAAACAACAAAGAAGGATGAGTGCGCAGAGTCGGGTCATGTTTATTAGTTAGTAAGCTATAAATATCGAATAAGTTTTAACACTATACACATAGTGGTGTGTTAAAGTTTGTTAAGTTGAATAAAAAATAAGCTTTTAGCCGTTTGATATCTTTTATAAAGGATTCAAAAGCGCATTTTGATAAAATATCAAACGTTTGCGCTTAAATAGTTACAAGCAATCAAGGTGGTTTTAAGTTGCCAAGAAGTTTTTTTTATAACTTTGGAAAAAGAAAAAATATTAAAAAAGCCATGTATAAAACACTTAAACCTGTTCTCCAAAAAGAACTTGAAGAAATAGAAAACGCTGGGTTATTTAAACGCGAACGCATAATCATAACACCACAAGGTGCAGATATTAAAGTAAGCGGCGGTGCAGAGGTGATCAATTTTTGTGCAAATAATTACCTGGGTCTTTCTTCGCATCCTAAAGTAATCGAGGCGGCAAAAAAAGCGATTGATGATCATGGCTATGGAATGTCTTCGGTTCGTTTTATCTGCGGAACGCAGGATGTTCATAAGGAATTGGAAGCGAAAATATCTCAATTTTTAGGTACGGAAGATACCATTTTATATGCTGCTGCCTTTGATGCCAATGGGGGCGTTTTTGAACCTTTGTTTAATGCTGAAGATGCAATTATTTCTGATGAATTAAACCACGCTTCTATTATTGATGGCGTTCGTTTGTGTAAAGCACAGCGTTTCCGTTATAAAAATGCCGATATGGAAGATTTGGAAAAGCAACTGATTGCTGCCAAAGATTGCAGACATAGGATCATTGTTACTGATGGTGCTTTTTCTATGGATGGATCAGTAGCGCCGCTTGACAAAATCGCTGACCTGGCTGATCAATATGAAGCGCTGATCATGATTGATGAATCGCACTGCTCTGGCTTTATTGGTAAAACGGGTAGAGGTACTCACGAGCATTTCAATGTAATGGATCGGATTGATATCATCACCGGTACCTTAGGAAAAGCATTGGGAGGCGCTTCTGGCGGTTTCACTTCTGGTAAAAAAGAAATTATCGATATGTTGCGTCAGCGTTCTCGTCCATATTTATTCTCCAATACTTTAGCGCCTGCTATCGCTGGAGCATCAATCGCGGTATTGGATATGTTGAGCGAAACTACATCGCTTAGGGATAAGCTGGAAAGCAACACCAAATATTTCCGTCAAAAAATGACTGAAGCTGGCTTTGATATCAAACC
This sequence comes from Pedobacter sp. AC163, assembly GCF_979258665.1. NCBI lineage: Bacteria > Pseudomonadati > Bacteroidota > Sphingobacteriia > Sphingobacteriales > Sphingobacteriaceae > Pedobacter > Pedobacter sp. AC163. The sequence continues at coordinate 4,356,286 of NZ_OZ409872.1, forward strand.
AGGCTTTCACCCAATTGTACCGGTAATGCTTTACGATGCTAAAATAGCGCAGGAGTTTGCGGCAAAAATGCTAGATGAAGGTATTTATGTGATCGGATTTTTCTATCCTGTAGTTCCGCAAGGTAAAGCCCGGATCCGTGTGCAGCTCTCAGCAGGTCATGAGCAACACCACTTGGATAAAGCCATTGCTGCTTTTACAAAAGTTGGTAAAGAATTAGGAGTGATTTAACTTCTATAAGTTTTATATGATTTAAGAAAGCTGCTTAATTGCGGCTTTTTTCGTTTTGAGTTCATTTTCTTTTATAATGATATTGTAAACTGATTATTTGAACCCGTTATCACTTAAAATTTTAGATTATTTGCCGTATATTTGAAGCCATGTTGCAGGATAAAATCACACAATACTCGGAAAAGATAAATGCTTTCGTAACAGAAAAAGCTGACGAACTGGAGCAATTCCGTATCAAATATTTAGGCAGTAAAGGAATTATCAAAGAAATTTTTGAAGAATTCAAAACTGTCTCAACTGAAGAAAAAAGATCATTAGGTAAAGTTTTAAATGAGTTTAAACAACTTGCCGAATCTAAATATCAAACCTTAAAAGAATCTACAGAAAGTAATAGCTCAAAAACTGAAGATGTTAGTCTTGATTTGACGTTACCAGGTGAAGGATTTGAAATCGGATCCCGTCACCCGCTGGCTTTGGTGCGTAGGGAGATTGTGGAGATTTTTGCTAAACTGGGTTTTACTGTTGCCGAGGGGCCGGAAATTGAGGATGACTGGCACAATTTCTCTGCCTTAAACTTCCCTGAGGAACACCCTGCGAGAGATATGCAGGATACATTCTTCATTAAAAAAGGCGGCGAAAAAGGTGATATCGCTTTGCGTACACATACTTCATCTGTTCAGGTACGTATGATGGAACAAGGGCAACCGCCTTTCCGTGCCATTATGCCGGGAAGAGTTTACCGCAACGAAGCCATTTCTGCAAGAGCACATTGCTTTTTTCACCAGATTGAAGGTTTGTATGTAGATGAGAATGTGTCGTTTGCGGATTTAAAGCAAACCTTATTTTATTTTGTTCAGGAATTGTACGGTGAAGGTACTCAGGTGCGTTTCCGTCCGTCATATTTCCCATTTACTGAGCCATCTGCCGAAATGGATATCTCTTGTACCATTTGTAAAGGTGCAGGTTGTAACATGTGTAAGTACAGCGGTTGGGTAGAAATTTTAGGTTGTGGAATGGTAGATCCAAATGTATTGGAAAACTGTGGCATCGACTCGAAAAAATACAGTGGTTTTGCCTTTGGTATGGGAATAGAAAGAATTACAAATCTTAAATATGTGATTAAAGATTTACGTCTTTTCTCAGAAAACGATGTTCGCTTTTTGAACCAGTATAAATCTGCCTTGATTTAATCATGAGGTATCTCTTTAGTATTCTGTTCGTGTGTTTTCTGTTTGTTAGCTGCGGCAAAGAAGAAAACTTTATTCCAGATGTACCGGTTAATTATAATGTTACCTTGGTAGAATTCGGAATAAAAGCGGTAAACAATGTATTATTGGTTCCAAATAATGGAATAGCAGGTTTGGTGATCGTTAGAACGCCACTTGGTGGTTTTGTAGCTTTCGATCGCTGCAGCACCGTGAATCCAGATAGCAAATGCAAAATTGTTCCCGATGATAGCGGTTTAACGGCTACAGATCCGTGTTCGGGTGCAAAATTTTCTCTTCTCGATGGTACGCCGCAGAAAGCACCTGCAGAAAGAACTTTAAAAACATATAGTGTGTCTTTACAAGGCAATACTACAATAAACGTCAGGAATTAATGGAAGCTGAAAAAATTAAAGAAACAGTAAAAAAAGCTGCCAAAGAACTTTTTAGAAAATATGGTTATCACAAAACAAGTGTTAACGAAATTGCAAAAAAAGCAAGGATAGCAAAAGCAACCATTTATAAATATTTTGAAAGTAAGGAACAGGTTTTAGATAGCATCTTAATGGATTATCTGGATCAGAACCTGCATGAAATAATTAACAATAAGGTAAGCTACGGCTCGGAGGAGGAGCATCTTAAAGCGTTGGTGATGAAAACCAGCAGACTTTCTTTCACTGCCTGTAATGAATTTATCGGTTGGGATTTTGTACGGGAAAATGCCAACTCACAAGAGTTTTTAAAACATTTATCTGATCAGCTTGAGGCACTTTTATTGGCAGCCTACCTGGAGCTCGAGACCTTTAAAAACAATCCCGCAAGGAGAGAAGGTTTGGCATTTCTACTTAAAGCCAGTAAAAGCATTGTTTTCTCTTTCGCTTTTACCTCGGTAAGCGATTCTGATGTTCGCAAAAACTTTGTTAGTTTTCAAAAAGAAATACTTCCGTTTTTGGTTAAGGCAGCGCTTTAGTTTTCTGAATAGTAATCCTTGGTCTTATATTTTTGCACAGTGCGTTGCGTTTTGCCATTCACCACTTTTGTTATAATCACGGTAACGTCATCGCCGATGCTGGAATCTTCAATTACCGACGAAACTTCAGCAAGAACATTCTTTTTATCAATGCGGTAACTGATCGTTTGCTGGTAGCAGCAACCGTTTTTCTGCTCAACGCTGAGTAGCTTATTTTTCTTATCAATACCAAACATCCCCAGGTTTTCACTTGCCAGCTTGGTTAATTCTTTACTTAACAAGAATTTGTTGTTGGTCGCCAGATAAATATCATAAGATGGACTCATGTACAGCCCTTTACTTCCATTTCGTATTGCTAAATCTTCAATGCCGTCGAAATTAAAATCACCAAAAATCAGCGGACTCTGATACTTTCCCAAATCGAGCCAGCCTATTTTTGCGTCTTGGTTGCCATTGAGGCTAAAATCTAAATCAGGAGAGTGGAATGTTTCCAATTCTTTATCTGATATTTTATCATATAGAATGATGGTTGCCTTACCTCCACACAAGCCATCTGCGCAATCGGCAACAAAAATTTTGACATTGTACTGGTTTGAACTATTGTTAGATAGAAATTTATATTGAGCTTTTGCCGAAAAAGTAAATGAAATAAGAATGCAGAAAATAGATAGATTTTTCATTAAATAATTTTCGTTAAAATTACCTTAATAACTAATCATCAAAAGTTAAAAAACGTTAACGATCACGTTTTCTGGCTTTTATATAGTTGTTAATGGCATCTCTAGTGGTTAACCAATTTCTGCCTTCTTTGTAGGCGTCAATTTTGCCTTGTCGAGCCAATAAACTTACATATTCTTGCCCATACTTAAACTCGGGCTCGGAAACGATTTGGGATATTGGTTCGTATTCACCATAAAGGCTATCAGGCATAGCATTAAGGTAAATATTTAATGAGCGTTCTGAAGCTTGTAGCATAAGCAAATAAAGTTTGTGATAACTACCTTTGTTTGCTTGGTTTAAAGCTTCGTAATATTTTTTTCTATCATTTTTTAAAATAATTGCCGGAGGAAAGCCATTTCGCATTAAAAGCAAGTTCATGGCGAGCCTAACGGTTCGGCCATTACCATCAAAAAATGGATGAATCCAAACTAATTTGTGGTGAAAAATTGTGGATAATAAAATGTCGTTTAAACCATCTTTATTTTCATTTACAAAATAGATAAGTTCATCTAATAAATCAGAAACTTTATTAGCATTTGGTGGTGTAAAATTAGCGCCAAGGATGCGAACACCACCATTTCTTATTCGACCAGCATAATCGTCTTCAATACTGCGAAGAACCAAGCCGTGAAGAGAAAGTATATCAATGCTTCTTAAGGTGTAATTTTTATTGACAAGGCTGTATAGATAATCAATCGCTTTTTCATGATTATGTGCTTCGAAATGTTCTACGAGTGATTTACCTTTTATTGTGATGCCTTCTTGCAAAACCATTCGGGTTTCCCTTAAACTTAGTGTATTACCCTCAATACTATTTGAGTTATATGTCCATTCTAAACTTAGATCAGTTCTTATTCTAGTTAAGGCGCTATTAGGTAGCGGACGTGACTCATCCAGACGTCTTTTTTTTTCAAATAGCCTGTCAGCATGAGGTTTTAATTCCTCGAGATCTGTTAAATCAATATTCCACACACACAAAGATACTAATATCGTTTGTTATAAAAAATTAATCTATCCGATATTTATTGTTTTGTTCATTATGTATTTTAAAACAGCAGTAGCTAATCACATTGTTTCAAGCTGGCTTTAAAAGCCCTATTTAAATAATACAATATTATGTGCTTAATTATTGCAATTGCGTTTTCAAGTGTTCCCACGATTTACATCGCTAGCTATAACAATCCGCATCGTGAGCATTAACTAAGGTGGTAAAAGGCGAGCGGCTGATCGAGCCTAGCAATTGGGAAAATACCGGTTGTTCAGAAAATTTATATCTTTAAACATACTTTTTTGTGTATTAACTAACGGTTTAAAATAAGGGATGGCTTAGGTTATCTCGTTCTATTTTTATCAGACACTAATGTGTATAAATGTCTATTCTAATTTATTAACGATTATCAGCATTTTTCTTGATTTGAAGTTTGGATATAAATTTGCTAGTTTAGGTTATCAAACAAAACTAAACTGAAGATGAAGGTAAGCCATTGTTCCAATTGTAATGCCTTAGCTAGAACTGATGATAAGTATTGCAGTAAATGTGGGCAAGAAATTCATGTGCATCGGTTTACGTTGGGGCATATTTTCCATGAATTCTTTCATGCCTTTACCCATGCCGATAAGGGAATTTTTTATCTGTTGAAAGAGTTGCTGGTAAAACCCGGTACAGTAGCTAGAGAATATATTGGGGGTAAGCGAAAGAAATACTTTAATCCATTCACTTTCTTTTTAATTCTTGCTGGTCTTTTCGTTTTATCAAATACTTTTTTTAGTCCTGTAAGTGTTAGCCACAATCCTGAGATACCAGTCAGCGTTCAAAATATACCAGATCCAGTAAAAAAGGCTGAGGTAATAGAGATGATCAAAAGAGGTGCTAATGTTCGCTATTTTACTTCGAAGTACGGAAACATCCTCGCCATGATTGCGGTGCCGTTTTTTGCACTATTTTTCTGGCTTATTTACTATAAAAGGCAGTATAATTATGCAGAGCACTTTGTTGCAAATGTATTTTTCGTTAGTTTTTCGAACCTGGCTTTCACTTTCCTGGCTTTCCCGTTAGAAGCATTGGCTAAAAATACGCCTTGGTTACCTATTGTGCCCTCCATTGGTCTAGCTATTCAAATTATCTACTATACCTATGCTTACAAAGGTTTTATGCAACAAAGCGGAGTTGTTGGCACAACAAAAGTATTTCTTCAATCGTTTATAGCCGTAGTACTTTGGGTAGCTTTAACCATGATGGCGATGGCCATTTACATTTACCAAAACAGCCATTTTATTGAGTTCTTTAGCAGAATGAAATGATTGCTATTCCCACTTAAATACCTTCACTGCTATTGCATAAATTACAATTCCCCAAATAAAAAGAATCATAATCTGGAATTTCACATCCCAAAGACCAGCGCCTTCAAAAGCCACCTTTCTCATTGCATCATTCAGATATGTTAAAGGCAGCGCTCTGCTGATGGGTTGCAGCCATGTTGGGAAGGCTTCGATGGAAAAAAATGTTCCTGATAACAAAAATTGGGGAAGGGTGACAATGTTAGAAATAGGAGGGACCATGCTTTCGCTTTTGGCAATGCCTGAAATGATAAAACCAAAACCCATAAATACAATGATGCCCATGGTAGCCAATATGAGCATATTGACGACCGTGACCGCACCATGAACCAGGGTGAAGCCAAAAAAGAAATGGCCCAGTAGTATGATAAAAACTGCACCAATTAGCGCAAAACCTATCCTTGCAATCCCTTCGCCAATAACAATGCTCGATCTTTTTACCGGCGTAGCAAAGAAACGTTTAATTACAAGTGTTTGGCGTAAACTTAAAAACACAAACGCCGTTCCGAAAACTCCTGTGCTTAACAATGAAAAGCCTAACTGACCCGGCAAAATAAAATCGATGGTTTTATATTCACGCCCGGTGATGGTGCTTTCTTTTATTTCGGCAACGGTAGGCTTTAAAGTTTTATCATAAAAAACACTATTCAGTACCGATTTTAAAATGCCACCTTTATCTCTTGAAGCTGATGTATATACCACATTCACGGAGTATGCTGCGCTGTTCACTTTTCTGTGAACATCAATCATGGCATCGATATTTCCCTTCTCCAGTAATTTATCAAAATCTTCTTTCGATTTATCTTTCACCAATCTGATCATGCCCGTCTTTGCAAGCATTGCAATAACCGGATTATTTACGTCCGACCCTGGATTGACGCCGACATCTATTCTGGTTCCACCACCGCCTAAAAATCCAAATACCAAAATAAAAATTAAAGGGAAGGCAAGGGTAAAAACCACCGCAGATGGACTCCGCATAATAGAACGGAAACTTGCTTTTGCTAATGCTAAGGTGGCAGTAGTATTGCTGTATTTTTTCATTTACTATTTATGATTAATAGTGATTTTACTATTTTTCTTAAACCCGATTTAAGTGGCAGCTCCCGATGAAAATCCGGACTAAAACGTAAAGGGGTAGTAACATTAATTTGATTGCTGTAATTTCTTTACAAAAAAAATATTTTTATTCTCTCCATTCTTTTCCAGTCAGGTTGATAAAAACATCTTCCAGATTGGCTTTCTTAACTTCCTTTTTACGCTCAAAACCACTATTCACCAATTGGTCAATTAAATTATCTGGTGTATCCAAAGCGATTATCTGCCCTCGTTCTACAAAAGCCACACGATCGCAAAGTTGCTCGGCCTCATCCATATAATGGGTGGTGATGACTACTGTAGTTCCGGCATCTCTGATTTCCGTTATCAAATCCCAAAGATTTCTCCTGGCCTGCGGATCCAAGCCCGTGGTAGGCTCATCAAGAAAAATAATTTTTGGCTGATTGATCAGCGTTGTTGCAATGGAAAACCTTTGCTTTTGGCCACCGGATAAAGCTTTGTATTTTGCCTTTGCCTTATCCTGAAGGTTTACTTTTTCAAGCATTTCCATTGGTTTAATATTTGCGCCATACAAACCAGCAAAAAGCTCGATCAGCTCAATAAGGTTAAGATTTGGGTAATAACCTGCCGCCTGTAACTGCACACCAATAATCTGCTTTATTTCCTGTGGATTTTTATCAACTGAAAAGCCATCAACTACAATTTCTCCTGAGGTTTTAGGTCTTAAGGTTTCAATGATTTCCAGCGTTGTTGTTTTACCAGCACCGTTTGGTCCAAGCAAACCAAATATTTCGTTTTCATAAACTTCAAAACTTAATCCCTGAACGGCCACGAAATCATCATACTTTTTTACCAGGTCTGTGACCGTGATGATGGCTTTTTTTGTTTCCATGTTGCGAATGTAAGGAGCTTTAAATGAATTAGAAATGAATTTTTAAGAACTTTTTGTAAAATGTTTTCAGGATGATGGAACAACCCAATGCGGGATCCGTTAAAAGCAAATCTGCGAATCTTCAGCTTTGATTTGAGCCGCAGATTCGCAGATTTTTAATATTTCGCTCTAGTCTTTAAGCTTTTATCTTTCAGCTTGAAGCTACCAGGTTAACTCACCTTTCATTACGTTTACAAAATCATCAAATAAGTAGCGAGAATCATGTGGGCCTGGAGAAGATTCAGGGTGATATTGTACCGAAAATGCTTTCTTCCCTTTCACGCGAATACCCTCAATAGATTTATCGTTCAGGTTTACGTGTGTAATTTCTACTTTATCTGAGTTTCTCACTTCATCCGGAATTACACCGAAACCATGGTTTTGAGAAGTCACCTCGCAGTGATTTTTAATAATGTTTTTAACCGGGTGGTTTAAGCCACGGTGGCCGTTAAACATTTTCATGGTACCGATTCCGTTCGCTTCAGCCAGCAATTGGTGACCTAAACAAATGCCGAACAATGGTTTATCTTCTGTTAATATTTCCTGAATTGTTTCTACCGCATAAGGCATTACCGATGGATCGCCAGGGCCGTTTGAAATAAAATAACCATCCGGATTGAATTTTTCCATTTCAGCAAACTTAGTTTTAGCAGGGAAAACCTGAACATAAATATCACGGTTTTCGAAGCTGCGAAGAATGTTTTTCTTAATACCAAGATCAAGAGCAGCAACTTTTAAGCTGGCCTCTGGATTTCCGTAGAAGTATGGCTCTTTTGTACTTACCTGAGAGGAAAGCTCTAAACCTTCCATAGAAGGTACTTCCGATAATTTCTTTTTTAATTCATCAAGATCAGTAATTTCTGATGAGATGATGGCATTCATTGCACCTTTATCACGAATGTGGCGAACCAAAGCACGGGTGTCAATATCAGAAATAGCGACTAAATTGTCGTTCTGGAAATAATCCTGAATAGATTCTGTAGCTTGTTTACGACTGTAAACAATGTTATAGTTTTTACAAACCAAACCTGCTATTTTAATAGAGTCAGATTCAATTTCCTCTCTTTGGATGCCGTAATTACCAATGTGGGAATTAGTGGTTACCATGATCTGGCCAAAGTAACTTGGATCAGTAAAAATCTCCTGGTATCCTGTCATCCCGGTGTTAAAACAAATTTCGCCAGTAGTGGTGCCAATTTTTCCAGCAGCTTTGCCGTAAAAAACTGTGCCATCGGCCAGTAATAAAATCGCAGGTAACTTGGTGTAGTTAGTCATGGTAATTACAATATGGATTTTGATTTAAAAAAGAGTTGAAAAAAGGATGTCTCTCGGCAATTGAGCCGTATTTGCTTGGGGCAAAAAAAGATGAATAAATCCCTTTCATTTCGGGGTACAAAGATAGGGTTTAACATTGTAAATGTAAAGAAAAATATGAAATAGGTTTGAGGTATAAAGTTGAGAACGTAAAGCTTAAGGCAGAACTGCTGGCCAGCTTTCATTTCTCGCAGCTTTGGTCTTTTAGCTTTGCGCTTCGGCCTCTTTTTAAAGAAAAAACGATACTTTTGAAACAGCAAAATAAAACCAATGTCAGTACATAAAGAAATCAAAAGAATAACCACGCACATTTTGCAGGAAATGAAACAGCGTGGTGAAAAAATATCAATGCTTACGGCTTATGATTATTCCATGGCTACCATCTTAGATGATGCCGGATTGGACGTACTACTGGTTGGAGATTCTGCTTCTAATGTAATGGCCGGGCATGAAACAACTTTACCAATTACGTTAGATCAAATGATTTATCATGCTGCGTCGGTTATCAGGGCTGTTAAACGTGCTTTCGTAGTAGTCGATCTTCCTTTTGGCTCTTACCAGGGCAATTCTAAAGAAGCCTTAAATTCTGCGATCAGAATTATGAAAGAGTCGGGTGCACACGGTGTGAAGCTGGAAGGTGGCGAAGAAATTATCGAATCCGTTCAACGCATTATTACAGCCGGGATTCCGGTTATGGGGCACCTGGGTTTAACGCCTCAATCTATTTATAAATTCGGAACTTACACTGTTAGAGCCAAAGAAGAGGAGGAAGCAAACAAATTAAAATCTGATGTATTGGCGCTTCAAGCAGCTGGTTGTTTTAGTATTGTTTTAGAAAAAATTCCCGCTGCACTTGGTAAGGAGGTTTCTGAAAGTTTACATATTCCTACTATTGGTATTGGTGCAGGTTCGCATTGCGATGGCCAAGTTTTGGTCGTTAACGATATGATTGGTTTAACAAAAGGTTTTAAACCACGTTTCCTGCGTCAGTATCTAAATCTATACGAAGAAATTTTGGGTGCCGCCCAATCCTATATCCGTGATGTAAAAGCTAACGATTTCCCTAACGATAAAGAACAATACTAGTTACAGGTTATGGGTTGTAGGTTATGGGAACATGACTTATAACTTGAAACTTATAACTCACAACTGATTTATGCCAATCACTGAAAAAGACATACTTTTTGAAGATAACCATCTCATTGCCATTAATAAAAGAGCGGGAGATATCGTTCAGGTGGATGAAACCGGCGATGAACCTTTAGATGAACAGGTAAAGAAATACATTGCTAAAAAATATAATAAGCCGAACGGCGCCTTTTTAGGCGTGGTGCATCGTTTGGATAGACCGGTTAGCGGCGTAATCTTATTTGCCAAAACCAGTAAGGCTTTAGAGCGCATGAATGCTGCTTTTAAAAATCGCGAAGTAAAAAAAACTTATTGGGCCGTTGTAAGAAACAAACCCGAAAAGGAAGCTGCTACGCTAATTCACTGGCTAATTAAAAATCCGCAGAAAAATGTGGTTACTTATTATAAAAATGAAGTAGCCAATAGCCAAAGAGCAGAACTTTCTTACCGCTTAATTGGAAATTTAGATGGTTATTATCTTTTAGAAGTTGATCCAATTACGGGCCGATCGCACCAAATCAGGGTTCAGTTATCGTCGATGGACTGCCCGATTGTAGGGGATAATAAATACGGTTATCCACGAGGTAGTCGCAAAGGAAGCATCTGCCTTCATGCACGCAGGTTACAGTTTTTGCACCCTGTAAAAAAGGAGCCGGTAAACATTTTTGCCAAATTACCTATTGACGGATTTTGGGAGCGTTTCGAAAATATGTAATTCAGTATTGGTATTTTTTTTCCCCAATTAACGTCACCAAATCCCCATGATATTTTATTGTCATTGCCAATAGCTAGTCAAAGCTGCCTTAGGAAGTTTTAAATGTTTGGCATTGTTTTTTGCATAGGTTATGCAAAGCAAAACCAAATTTTATGAAAAAAACAATTTTATCAGTTGCGGCAGTGGGCCTATTAGCTGCTGCGCTTGTTTCATGCGAAAACACCACAAAAACAACGAAGAGCAGCGATACTACGATTGTTAGTGGAGATACAACAGTAAAAACAACAGTTAAGACTGAAGAAGTAAAATCTGATGTTCCATCCTTTTCGAGTGATGAAGTGAATAAGGGTTTAGCGGAATATGCGAAGCTGAAAGATGAATATCTTGCCGCATTAAAAAGCAAAAACGAAACCCAGGTTAAGGCTTTGACTACAAAATATTCTACCTGGGCTCAAACAGCATCTACTTGGGCAACCAAACTGAAACCCGATGAAGTTCAAAAATATACCGACTACATGACTAAAGTTAGCAAAGAATGGGGAGCTGCAGCACAAGAAGCAGTAAAATAAACGACTTTCCGAAATAAAAAATGGGCTTGTTTTTACAAGCCCATTTTTTATTTACAATCGATTTTATTAAAAACAAGAGACTTACCAAAGCCGAGTTTTCCTAAGTCTTTAAATTGAGTTTTTCCATCCACTTCTTCTACATCTCCAAAACCTTCAACTAACTGGTCATTTTGTTTTAACCATACCACCTGACGGGTAGAGGTAGTACCTTCAGATTGAAATGTATAATCCGCAATGATGGTATCACCTTTCACTATTCCAGAGATTACTCCGTTATTTTTATCCTTTTCGAATAGATTATATGATAGCGATCCGGTTACTTTTTCATCTTCCATATTTAAAGATAGATTTGCCGTATCTCTGTTTTTTATGGATTGATAACATTGCTTTGACTGGTCAATTTCTTTAGAATTGGCCGAAGTTGAATCTCCAGCATCGGAATCGGTATTTTTAGATTGGCAAGCCGCCATTAAACAAACAGCAATGCTGAGGGTAGGGATTAATTTTTTCATTTCTTAAGGATTGATGAACAAGTTAACGCAAACAGCCTGCCAAGATTTGATGAGAAATAAATATCCACTAAATAGAAAACCCCGCTTTAGCGGGGCCATCTAAACAATTAAACAAAATTTTTACCATTTATAAGTTCCAACGGCACCTTTATCCAAAGTACTCGTTACTATTTTTCCATCAAAACGAATATTAAAGTTTGTTTCGTTACTATTGTTATTACAAACGATCAAGACTTTTTTGCCATCTGGTGTTTTAAAGGCTACGTTTTGAAGGTTATTTGTAATGTTTGAAGCTATCCGAACAGAACCAGCCGGAACAAATTTAGCCGCATGAGCAATAACATAGTAAGCAACATTTCTGCTAATTGCAGGTGCAATGGTAATCGCCCCTAAACAAGATGTACAGCCGCCCTTATCGGTATGTGGATTGTAATTCGGATCGGCAGCCAAATTCCATTCTAAAACATTCCTGCTCCAGTTACGGGTAGCGCCGATTATTAAGGTTGAAACATGCCATTTCAAATCCTCTCCAAAATTACTTGGTCCACCAACCCATTGCTCTGTAAAATAAACATTCTTATCTGGATGCGCATTATGAACTTGTGTTAGCGCAGAGATTGGCCCCGCATATAAATGAAATGCCGAACCGTCGATATACTTCTTGGCCTCAGCATCGTTTAAAACAGTAATCGGGTATTCTGGCTTATCGGCATTGTGATCATAAATAATGATTTTTGTAGCAATACCACTGCTTTTGAATATCGGTCCTAAGGCTGTTTTAATAAAGCTGGCTTGCTCTTCTGCCGACATGTACATACTTGGGTTATTCCCAGGATGTAGGGGTTCATTTTGTGGCGTAATGGCATCAATTGTAATGCCTTCGGCTTTCATTGCCTGGATATATTTCACCAGATACTTCGCGTAAGCTTGATAGTATTCTGGTTTTAGATTACCTCCAATATAACTTTTATTGGTTTTCATCCAGGTAGGAGCAGTCCACGGAGAACCCAAAATCTTAATCTTCGGATTAATGGCTACAATTTTTTTCAAAACTGGAATTAAATCCGTTTGTTCTTTCGCAATGGTAAATTTTGCCAAGGCTTCGTCGGTTTCGCCATCACCCAAATCGTTATAGGTAAAAGGGTAGGCACTCAAATCGGATGCACCGATGCTTACCCGGATATAGTTTACAGAAATTGCATCATCAGCTGAGGCGAAAAGTTCATGTAGTAGTTTATCTTTCTCGGCTGCGGGCAATGCATTAATTAAAGTTGCACTTCCACCGGTTAAGGTATAGCCAAACCCATCAATTTCCTGGAAAGTTGTATTCTGATCTACTTCAATCGTGGGATTAGAATTTGTGGATTCGCTGAAGTTTAGCGCCACATTCTGTTTGCTCAAGAGCTGAGACTGGTCTCCCTTGGTCAGCCAAAAACCCACTTCGGTTTTAATGGGATCGGAATTGGTTGGCTTTTCTTGATTGGCTGTAGTGGTATTTTTTCTACAGGCACAAGCTGCGAAGAATAGACTTACAGCAAGGCTAATATTGTAGATAGATTTCATTAGCTTTTTCGGTTTTTATAAAATAGGGTAGGATGATATAAAGGAGCGAAGCTTTTATAAGCTCCGCCCTTTAAATTTGATTTGTGTGTGATAAAATTTTATGATCAACGCTTATCCGTAGGATTGAACTGATCAAATGCGTCACCTTTCGTCTAGCGAATATTCGGATTTCTATCCCATTCTGCCTGAGGGATCGGGAACAATAATTTTCCCGCAGTAACATTATAATTTAGGTTAGCGCCGCTGCCATTTTTTTGGTTGTTCATCACTGCAACCGCTCTATTTGTTCTTAATAAATCGAACCAGCGATGACCTTCAAAAGCTAATTCTAAACGTCTTTCTTTTTCGATTGCTAAACGCATATCAGCTTGATTTGCAGCTGGAGTAATACCTAACTTCACACGTCCGCGAATTTCATTTACAATTGGAGCTGCTGCTGACCATCCTGATGCGCTTAACTCATTTAAAGCTTCTGCCTTTAATAATTTAATGTCGGCCAAACGAATAATATAAGAGTTAGCCAAATCATCATTTCTGTATTTGTTAATGAAAGGATAATTGGACTTCGACCAATAATCATCAGACCATCCCTCTGTAGATACGTTTTTAAAACTAATACTCGTATTTTTACGGATCACATCACCTTCGGAATCAAACGCAGCCACTAAATCATTTGTTGGTGTACAAAAACGTTTCCATCCTGTGCCGACAATAACACCAGTCATCCAGTTACCACGACCAGAAGGACCACCCCAGCCATCGTACTGCATTTCCCATATCGATTCGCTATTGTTTTTATGTGCGCCATCAAACAGTTGATCAAAAGAACCAATTAATGAATAACCTCCATTGATGGTTGCATCAGCATATTGCTGCACCTTTGTCCAATCTGGATTAGGTTTTGAAGCGTAAACTTTAGCTAATAATGCGTTTACGATACCTTTTGTAATGATTCCTTTGTTTGGAGCGCTTGTGCGTACCAGTGGCAAGGCATATTCTAAATCTTTAATGATTTGAGCATACACTTCATCAACAGAAGAACGGGATTTTTGCATTTCTTCCAAAGTAGTTGGCGATTTTAGTACTAAAGGAACACCGCCCCATAAACGTACTAAATGGAAGTAAAAATAAGCCCGCAAGGTAGCTGCTTCTCCCAAAATCTGACCTCTTCTACCACTGGCATCTAAAGCTGGATCCTGAATGTTAGGTACATTTTCCAGTACCTCATTTGCATTTTTAATGTTCGAATATAATCCACTCCAATCCCGGCCAACGTTTCCATTAGTGGAGTTTGTGGTGAATAAATCTATTTGAATATTTGCAGGGTTATCGCCGCCTGCATAAGCATTATCAGAGGTTACGTCGCCATTTACCATGTAATCCCAAATATGGTAGTCATTATACATGCCTCCATAAGTACCCGAAATTAGTTTCTCTGCTCCAGCAGCTGTTGTAAACGCCACATCGCCAGTAACCTGGTTAAATGGTTGTTTATCAAGGAAATCTTTTTTGCAACCGCTTTGCATCGTAATAGTCAATACTGCTGCGGCTACTAATGAATATATTTTTAGTTTCATTTTCTTAATTCTTAAAATCCAATATTAACACCGAATAATATACTTCTAGATTGAGGATAAGTTCCAAAATCAACGCCCATGTTTGGACCATTTGCATCGCTCACATTTACCTCTGGATCTAGACCAGAATAGTTAGTGAAAGTAAGCAAGTTGTAACCTGTTGCAAACAAGGTAATTTTGCTCATTTTTAATTTTTCTAAAACTGACTGACCAAAGCTGTAAGAGAGCGTAGCCGTTTTTAAACGTAAGTAGGAGGCATCTTCTACAAAGCGGCTAGACGTTAATGAATTTTCTGAACTGCTTCTTAGCGCTTTTGGAATATTGGTAATCTGGCCTGGGGTAGTCCATCTGTTCAATACCACAGCAGATTGATTTTTAGAATCAAACATTCCCTCTAAGTCAATTCTGGTTGCATTAAACAATTGGCTTCCTTGAACACCCTGGAAAAAGATATTCAAATTCCAATTCCCGTAAGTTAAATTATTGGTCACTCCGTAGATAAACTTAGGCTGAGCAGAACCGATAAAAGTTCTATCACCTGGATCAGCAGAACCAGTTACACCATTGTTATTCGTGTCAGCATACATCGCCGCACCGGTAGCTGGATTAACACCAGTAAATTGATATCCGTAAAAGCTTCCTAATGGCATTCCTGTAACCACTCTTACAGCTGCATCACGCTCATAAATACCCGCAAAATCCAACGATTGTGTTGTAGAACCTAAATCGGTAACCTTGTTACGGTTAAGTGAGAAGTTTAAATCGGTAGTCCATTTGAATTTTTCACGATCGAAGTTTTTGGTGGATAAAGTAAACTCTAAACCCTTATTTTCCATTGAGCCAACGTTATAAGCCTGGCTTCCAAAACCCGACGATGGAGGCAGTTGGACGTTGATCAATAAATCATTTGTCTTTTTCAAGTAAGCATCAGCGCTGAAAGTAATTCTGCTTTTAAACATGGTTAAATCCAAACCAATATTGGTTTGGGTCGTTTTTTCCCAAGTTAATGCATTATTAGCCGGATTTTGAAGATTGTATTCGCCTTGTGCATTTACGCTGTATAGTTTTAAGTAAGCGTAATCTCCAATACCTTCATCGTTACCCACTTTACCCCAACTACCACGAAGTTTTAAATCATCAATGGTTTTGCTTTCTTTCATAAAGTTTTCGCCAGAAATTCTCCATCCAGCAGAAACTGAAGGGAAATAACCGAAACGGTTTTCTTTAGCAAATCTTGATGAACCATCGGCCCTAAAATTTGAACTGAACAAGTATTTACTATCGTAAGCATAAGTTACACGTGCCAAATAAGATTGCTTGCTCCATTGCGCACGTTGTGGAATAGTTAAGGCTACGGATGGTGCTGTTGGATTGCCTGCTGCATCATAAAAGCGGGTAGATTCATTGTTGTTGTATTTCCAATCTGATGATTGAATCGTATAACCACCTGTTGCTGTGAAAGCATTTTTGCCTACATTCTTAGTGTAGTTTAAGATGTTTTCATTCAACCAAACACCTTCTCTAGTCGTGTTATCACGTACAACACCTCTTTCCTGGCGACCATAAGTAGTCAGGAAATTATCTGTAAAATAACGGTAGAAGTTTCTGTTATTATTAGTGCTGATAGTAGATTTCAAATATAAATCTTTAGTGAAATTCAATTGTGCACCGAAAGCTCCAATAAATCTAAAGTTTCTATTTCTGTTATCAGAACCGAATGCTAAAGCCAGAGGATTGTCCCAACCACCTGCATTCGGAATAGTAGTGTATTGACCGTTAGGTGCAAAAATACCAATGGTAGGAGGGGTTGTTAATGCACCCAAGATAACACCACCACGAGAAACACTGCTATTATCGCCAACATCGATAGAGTTGCTGGATGTCAATACTGCATTTCCGGTTAATTTTAACCAGGGCGTAATGTTTTGCGTACCGTTGAAGTTAGCCGTCAAACGATCTAATTTCGCTGGTGCAACAACACCCTGATCTTGCTGGTAGCCAGTAGAGAAATAGTATTGACCACTTTTAGTACCGCCAGAAAGTGAAACCTGATATTGATTTTGTTTGCCCGTTCCAAAGGTTTCTTTTTGCCAATCGGTATTATTGGTGCCTCCAAAAGAGGTGTAACCTAATTCTCTCATTAAACCAACGTATTGATCGCTGTTTAACACTTCTTGTTCTTGCCAGAAGTTAGAAAAACCTGTAAAAGCATTGAACGCTACTTTTAATTTACCTGCAGAACCTTTTTTGGTGGTAATCAAAACCACACCATTTGCACCGCTTGAACCATAAATGGCTGCAGCAGATGCGTCTTTCAAAATCGTCATCGACTCAATGTCGTTTGCATTTACAAAACTTGCATCTCTTGAAGTTACTCCGTCAATAACATATAGCGGGCTATTGGATGCAGTAATTGAAGTATTTCCCCTGATGCTGATGGAAATTCCTGCACCGGGTTTACCAGACTGAGAACTTACCTGTACACCAGCCGCACGACCTTGAATGGCTTGCAACGGGTTGGTAATTGGCTGATTTTCGAGATCTTTTGATGATACCGAAACAACAGCGGTGGTTAAATCTTTCTTTGTAGTAGTACCATAACCAATTACTACAACTTCGTTTAATTGTTGGTTATCATCAGATAACGTCACATTAATTGTTGTACGGTTATTTACTGTTTCTTCAACGGCTTTAAAACCGATAAAAGAAAATTCTAATGTTGAATTTTGTGGAGCAGATATGGTGTATGTTCCATTATCTGCGGTTGAAGCACCTTGGTTAGTTCCTTTAACTTTTACAGAAACTCCAGGCAGGGGCAGACCTTTTTGATCTTTTACCAGCCCTTTTATAGTTACATTCTGTGCCATACTCAAAGAGATTCCGCATAGAATACATACCATAAGCAATGTAAACTTTTTTCTCATAATTTTTGCTCTTGTTAATTGTTATAGGATGTAAAGTTACTACTCATTTAATGTTAAAAACAAGTTTTTGATAGATTAAATTTGATGTAAGTTACTGATAATTAGTTCTTTGTGTTGTTTTTGATACGCTTAAGTACCACAGTTAAAATTTAGGTTTTTGCATTGATTATCAGCACTTAAGCAATTAAACTAAGCATGCTGCCAGTGGGAAAATGATACGCTTAAATACCTTAACTATTTGTTAAGATTTTGTTGCTAATCCAGCTTGAAAATAGCGGAATTCGATGTCGATTTACTCGATCACCAATTGGCTCCACCCATTTTTCCCACCTTTTTTTAGCGTTTTCTTACGGTCATCCATCACTTTTTTGATTCTGGTGCCAAACGTCCAGCAGGTGCTTTGCCTAATGGAAAGCAATTCGGAAAGCTTATGCGAGGAGATTTTTCCTTTTGAAGAATAGATCAGGAAGATCATGTAGAAGGCTTTATTGATCGGAATTCTTGTGTTGTGAAAAATGGTGTAAGTAGTAACCGATTCTTCATAGCCGCATTTGCTACAGCGGCGACTGTGTAAAATATGGCCGGAAAAATAATGGTCGTTACTGCATTTACGGCAATGATAGCCTTTGTTCCATTTCAGTTCCGCTAAAAATTGGTAACAGGTTTCCTTGTCAGGATAGATCTTGCTGAATTCCTCAAAGTCGACCTCGGTATTCATCACCCGATCACGCGTTACTTTCTCTACACTGGTTTGAAGTTCTTCATTATCCTGTTCCAGCAGTACGTTCATTCTCGAAATTTCTTCAGCCTGTTTTTGCAGTAAAGCGTTCGCTTCTTCTAAAGCCTGGTTTTTACTCTCGATAATGATCGATTTATGGTAAACCTCCCGCGTGCGTTCTTCTACTTTGGTTTCTAGTTCCTGGTTAACAGTGTCTTTCAACTTTGCATTAATTGCCATCTGTTTGATGATTTTCTGCTGTGCTTTATCTTTCTTTAGCTTCAGCAATCGAACTTTATCGCCAATGGCAAACGATAGAAAAACCATTTCCAATACGAAACAAAAGCTCAAACTATAATAGCTTACTACTCCAAAGTTCAGCCAGCTAAAACCTAGCATGATCAGAAATTTCATTGCAAAGCCAAGAAACAAAAAGGTATAGCCCAATACAAAAAAACGTGCTGGCTGATAACCATTTTTATAAATGTAGATACCAGTAAAAAATGCAACAGCCAATGGAATAGCCTCGATAAATTTGAAGCTGAAAAGCGTTTGGTCGAAGAGGTAACAGTAAGCAAAAAAGATTAACCGAACTACAATTACACCAACAATGAGCTGATTTAATTTCGGTGCTTTGGCTTTAACAAACAACAATTCTCGTGTAAATAATAAGGCAAAAATGCTGGTTGCACATAGTGCGAACGCATAAGCCACCTGATTCCACACCGGAGAATTTGGCCATAAGTACTGATAGGCAATGCCATCACTGCTCATTTCGAAAAAGCCAACACTTAAATTATAAAGAACATAATATAAATACTGTTTCTGCCGAATGGCGATAAACATAATGAGGTTATAAAAGCTAAAGACCAAAATCATCCCATAAAATATTCCAAAATAGAAATATTCATCCAGGGCATAAGATATAAACCATTCGGCTGATCTTAACACGATAATTACGTCCGCAATCTGGGAAGAACTGATCTTGAAATAATAAACTTGAGCGTCGTTACCCTCATTTTGAACGGGGATTTCAAAATTTTTATGGTGGATCAGGCGTTTATTAAAAGCGTTTGCATCACCAAGAATTTCGATTTTATAACGCTGATCGCTTTGAGGGATATATGCCGTAATCTGATCAATCGTTTGATCGAAAAATTCTAACAAAAATGGCTTCCTTGCCTTTTCATTGTTCTTGATTTTAATCCTGAACCAATAAGTTTTGTTTAGATTTTTAGTTTGTGGTGTGCTGGATATGCTTCCTTTGAATTTTTGATCGAAATTTTTACTTTTTATCTGTTCAAACGTAAACTCGTTTTTTGCATCTTCAAAAAATTCTATTTCGTTAAACGTGAATATATGCTGCGGAATGCTGTCATTTACCTCCACAATTTTTTGCGCTTTTAATCCGGAAATGGCCAGCAGCAAAGTGGTAAAGGATAATAAAAATATTTTCTTCAGAAACGATAATTGCATTAATACAAAGGTAACGATTTGCTTAAGCAGTTAGCAATAAGCGTATCAGTGCAATTTCATTTTAAAAAATAAGAGAAATGCTTGTGCCTTTATTTTCTTCAGATTGAATTTCGACTTCAATATTGTGAAATTTGGCTATACTTTGTACAATTGCCAAGCCTAAGCCGAAACCATTCTCCTCCGTATTTCCCCGTTTAAAGCGGTCGAAGGCATTTGTCAATAGTTCTTTATTCATGCCCACGCCGCCATCACTTATGGTCAGTTTGTAATGATGCTGCACAGTTTGCCCTGTAATGTTGATGAAACTGCCGGCCACATTATATTTTATTGCATTATTAATTAGGTTGTTCAATAATATATGGATGAGTGCTTTATTCCCCAAAAACTTGAAATCTTTTGTAATGGATAAATCATAGCGGATGTTCTTATCTAAAATTCTATCTTCCAGATCTTCATAAATATCATTTATCTCTTGTTTCAGACTAATTTCTTCAGTTTTCAAATATTGATTATTCTCCACTTTGGATATCAATAGCAGACTGTTGATAATAACCTTTAATCTATTTAGCGTTTTCAGGGAAGCGTAAATTTTGTTTTCATGCTCTTCCGGAATATCTGGTGTATTTAGCATATTCTCGAAACGAGTGCTTAAAACAGAGATTGGGGTCAATAATTCATGAGAAACATTGGCTATAAACTGCTTTTCTAGTGCAAACAGCGTACTAATTTTTCTCATCAAAGAATTTATACTATTGTCTAAAATTTTAAAATCATCCGTGCTGGTTGGAATGTTATCGTAATTGTAATGAGCAGGGTCGTTAACGAGGTTTATCTTTTTATCGATAATGGTATAAAAAGGTTTCAGCAAATAATTGGAAAAGAAATAATCGGTCATTAAAGTGATGATTAACGCAGCGAACAAAACCATCAACATATAAAATCTAATGGTATTTTTAATCGACGAGAGCGCAGTCATCGATTCGCCGATCTCTAAATTGTACCAATTGGTGTGGTATGAAAATTTATAATTGAGAATTCTGTATACCTCAACATCGCCTTCAATTTCACGTTTTTCAGTAATAATTGTAGCTGAAGCTTTTTTTTGATTATCAGATATATCTGTTAAAACGATGAATTCTTCTTTTAAAATATTATAATCTGTAAACGATTGTTCTTTGTTTAGCAGGCTGTCAATCTCGTTTTCGTTGAGGTGCTCAATAATTCGATTCTTCTTTTTTACTAACCGGTTATCAAGTTGGTTAAAGGCAATGTTATCTAGGGAGAATAGTATAATCCCTCCCAATACCACAATGATTGCAATTTTAGTGATGGCATTATACAAAGAAAACTTAACCTGTAACTTCATTTGGTTGGTTCAAATAGTTCAATGACTCATTTGTTTCATTGGTGTACTTGTGGAATAGGCTTCAAATATGCTTCAAACTTCCTTCGTCGAATTTCACTCTTCCGACTTGATCAACAATTGATCCTATAACCGATACTTCTCACGGTTTCAAACCAATCTATCGGGCTAATCGCAGTCAGCTTTTTTCTTAGGTTTTTTACATGCACATCCACAAAGTTCGAATCAGAATTGACTTCTAAAATATCGCCCCAAACATGCTCAGTTAAACTCATCCTTGAAACTACCCGATTTTTATTTAGCACCAGATAATTGAAAATTTCGAATTCCTTTTTGGTGAGGTTTAGCCTTTCTTCGCCAAAAGAGACCGTTCTATTTTGAATATTCAGCAAGAAATCGTGAATGTTGATTTCATTTTTTTCTAACTTGTGCTTTCTCCGGGTAATGGCATGCATGCGGGCTAATAGCTCATTCAGCGAGAAGGGCTTTGGTAAATAATCATCTGCCCCTTCATCTAAACCTTTAATGCGGTCGTCTACTGCGCTTCTGGCGGTCAAAATTATCACTGCGTCATCACGGTCTTTTAACCCTTTTAACTGTTTTAAAACCTCAAAACCATCACCATCAGGCAAGCCTAAGTCAAGTAAAATGAAGTCATAATTGTTTACAAAAATCTTTTCCTCGGCGGAGGACTTTTTCCAGGCATGCTCTACAATGAAACCCTCTTTGCTTAGAAATTCATCCATTTCGAGCGCCAGGCCTTTTTCATCTTCAACTATGAGTACGTTCATATGAGTATTAAGTATTTAGTAGCAAGTATCAAGATTGGGTGTAAAGAATATATGTTTTATTGCTTTCGAATTTACAAGTCAGTTTTAAACCAAGTTTTTTCTTTGATCATTAAGCTTTAGTTTTTCAGCTCAACAACTAAGTTAATATTTTTTAAAATGATCTGGCAGGCTTCTTCTATTTCCTCTTTGGTGATGATCAAAGGAGGAGCGATGCGCATGGAGTTGCTGCAATGTAAAAACCAATCCGATAATATGCCATCTAAAATACAGGCATCTATAATTTTTTTGTTGATTTCGAAGCTTTCAAATTCTACCGCAAGCATTAAACCTTTGCCTCTTATTTCTTTAATAGCTTTATGTTTCAGCAACGACTTAAAAAGTTGACCCTTTTCTTCTACTGTCTCTACTATATTATTGTCTACCAATGTTCTTAAGGTAGCCAAGCCCGCTGCACAGCAAACCGGATGGCCGCCAAAGGTTGTCATGTGGCCTAATATTGGTGTGTGCGATAGTACCGACATGATTTCCAACGAACTGATGAATGCAGCAATGGGCATTCCCCCACCAATTCCTTTGGCTAAAAGTAAAACATCAGGAACAACATTATAATGTTCGAAAGCAAACATTTTTCCGCTTCTGCCAAAACCAGATTGAATTTCATCGAAAATCAACAGCGTTTTGGTTTCGGTACATTTTGCTCTTAATGCCAGCATGTAACTTAAATCGGCAACGCGAATTCCAGCCTCACCCTGAATGGGTTCTATAAAAACAGCGGCTATTTCTTCTGTTATTTTATCAAGATTAGCTAAGTTATTGTGTTCAATGAAACTTACATTTGGTAAAAACGGTCCATATCCTGAAGAGTAGAAATCGCTTTCCATTAAACTTTCAGCTCCTTGTGTACTGCCATGATAAGCATTTTTACAGGCAATAAATCCAGTCCTGCCCGTATAACGTTTAGCCAATTTCATGGCGCCCTCAACCGCTTCTGTTCCTGAATTTAAAAAGTAAGTACAGCTTAAACTTGGGGGTAAAATATCGGCTAATGCCTTTGCAAAATTTACCTGTGGCGTTTGTATATATTCTCCATACACCATTAAGTGCATATAGGTTTCGGCTTGCTTTTGTATGGCTTTAACCACCGCTGGATGGCAATGGCCCACATTACTTACGCCAATACCGGCAATAAGATCGAGGTGTTTTTTATCAGATGAATCGTAAATATACACGCCTTTAGCCCTTACAAATTCGAGCATTAAAGGTTCTGGAGAGGTTTGTGCATTGTGTTGTAAAAACAACTGACGTTGGGTAAGCATGGCACAAAAGTACGGATTTGCAGTAGGCTTTAGAACAAAAAAAGACTTGCATTTAAGCAAGTCTTTCAATTAGTTTCTCGGTCCGCCTTTAAAGCGATTGAGCAATTCTCGCTTGAAGCCTTCCTGAGCTCTGTAAAATTTTCCAACCACTTTGATCGGTAGATTAGACTTTAAACGGTTGTAGTATTTTTTATCAAGGTTAAGATCTCTTTGTTTAAAATCAAACTCGCTGGTAATTAAACTTTGTACCTGGGCGTCGCTTAAATTGTCAATTTCAGTAGTTTTCCTGTAAGAGATCATTTTTTGCATCCTTTCCTTACGTAAAGCATTTTGCTCTGCTTGCATATCGTTATAAATCGGCCAGAATATTTTAGCTTCTTCTGGCGATAAATCAAGTTTTTGGGTAAAAAAGGCAATTTTCAATGATTCTATCTCCTCATTTTTTGGCCTTTGTGCCAAAAGGGTAGTGGGTAATAAAAACATTAAAGCAACGAATAATAAATTCTTCATTTCTAATTAATTATTTAATTCATGAGTTAAATCACTCGAAGAGAAATTACTCAATATATAGTTTTCCATTTCTGTATCTGAGGCAGAAGTAGTTTTTGAAGCTGTCGTATTTTGTGCTTCTAAATGTTCAATAATTGTACTTTCATCTATGTCATACAACATTTGCTCGCTTGCAAAATCGGCCGGTTGGGTTTGAGCAACAGGAATAGAACTGCTGTTTTGATAAAAGTAAGCACCAAATGAAGCAATTAAAACGAAGCAGGCTGCACTTGCATATTTAACCAGGCTTCTTCTCCAAAGCGGAACAATTTTCGCAGTTTTTTGTGGTGCTTCAGCTGCAATTTTATCCGAAATTCTGTTTTGTAAAGTGTCAAAATAATTTTCGGGGACAGCGAAGGTGTTTGCTGCTTTGGGCAGTTCCGTTAATCTGATATTTGTTTCAATACGTTCCGTTAAATCTTCAAAGTAATCCTGCGGAACTGCAAAGTCGCGATTATTGGCCTTTTCTTTCAATCCATCTAAAAAAATGTTTGAATGCACTATCTCCTCTACACTATTGAAATAGTTATTCGGAACAGTAAAAGGATTCTTTTTGCCCCTTGCTGCTAAGCTTGGTGCATCCTTTTTCCAATCGTTATCTTCTATATTTTCGTTCATCACAGATATATGATTGAATTAAGATGAAAAGGTTTAAAAATCAATTTCATCATTTGTGATAATCGCTTCAATTTTTTTTGCTGCGATATGAAATGATGCTTTTAAGGCGCCAACTGACGTGCCTAAAACTTCCGAAATTTCTTCATATTTCATATCATCAAAATATTTCATGTTGAAAATGATCCGTTGTTTTTCGGGAAGGGTAAGAATAGCTTTTTGTAGCTTAAGCTCCAATTTATCACCATTAAAATAGGAAGAGGCAACCAGATTATCAGCCAATTCCGATGATACTTCATCCAATGGCGTGTTGTTTCTTTGCTTTTGCTTATTTAAAAATGTAATGGATTCATTGGTAGCGATGCGATAGATCCAGGTATAAAGTTGAGAATCACTTCTAAATTTATCGAGGTTTTTCCAAACCTTTACGAAAACTTCCTGTAATAGATCATCACAATCATCGTGGTTGAGCACTAACCTGCGAATGTGCCAATAAATTTTCTGCTGATATTTTTTTAATAACAAGTTAAAAGCTTCATTTCGGGTTTTCTCGACGGCAAAAAGGGCAAGAATTTCTGAATCTTCAACTTGTTTCATCTATTTTTCTAGGAGAGGTTTTTTTTGAAGGAAGGTAAGAATTGTATAAGAGGAAATGGTAAATAGGAAATAGAAGTAGGGAATAGGTGTTCAGAAATTACGCTGCATTAGCAGATTATCTATTTCCTGTTCCCCATTCTCTATTTCCTTTTTTATACTAAAAACATTATGCTTTTTTTCTGCCGATTACTTTTTGAACCGCTTCAACAATGTTTACAGCATCTAAGCCATATTTCGACATCAATTGATCTGGTGTTCCGCTTTCGCCGAAAGTATCGTTCGTAGCTACAAATTCCTGTGGTGTAGGTAATTCAGTAGTCAATAAGCGGGCAACACTTTCGCCCAAACCACCAAATTTATTGTGCTCCTCGCAAGTCACCACGCAACCTGTTTTCTTTACTGATTTTAAGATCGCTTCATCATCCAAAGGTTTAATGGTGTGGATATTGATAATTTCCGCATCGATACCTAATTCTGCTAATTTTTCACCAGCTTCGATTGCTTTCCAAACCATGTGGCCAGTTGCAATAATGGTTACATCAGTTCCTTCGTTAACCATCCAGGCTTTACCAATCTCAAATTTTTGATCAGGATCTGTAAATACTGGAATTACCGGGCGACCGAAACGCAAGTAAACAGGACCTTCATATTCCGCTATGGCCATAGTTGCCGCTTTGGTCTGGTTATAATCGCAAGGATTGATTACTACCATGCCTGGCAACATTTTCATTAAACCGATGTCTTCTAAAATTTGGTGTGTTGCACCATCTTCACCCAAAGTTAAACCAGCGTGAGATGCACAAATTTTAACGTTTTTATTAGAATAAGCTACCGATTGACGGATCTGATCGTAAACACGACCTGTAGAAAAGTTAGCGAAAGTTCCGGTAAAAGGAATTTTGCCGCCAATTGTCATACCTGCTGCTATACCAATCATGTTTGCTTCGGCAATACCAACCTGAGTAAAACGCTCTGGAAAATCTTTGATAAAAGCATCCATTTTAAGCGATCCGACTAAATCAGCACACAATGCTACAACGTTTTCGTTCTTTTTTCCTGCCTCATGTAAGCCAGCACCAAATCCCGAACGTGTATCTTTTTTTTCTGTATAAGTGTATTTTTTCATTATATCTTAGATATGAGATTTTAGACATCAGATATGAGACTTACATCTCACAACTCACATCTCCAATCTGATTTAATAATCCCCTAAAGTTTCTGGTAATTGCGCTAAAGCTGAAGCCAATTGCTCATCATTTGGAGCCGTACCATGCCATTTATGTGAGCCAACCATATAATCTACACCTGCACCCATTTGCGTGCTCATTAAATTTAAAATTGGTTTGCCTTTTCCGGTTAATGTTTTTGCATAATGTAAACCTTCAACAATGGCTTGCATATCGTTACCATCAGTATTAATTACATGCCATCCAAAAGCTTCGAATTTTGCTTGTAAATCATCTAAAGCCAAAACTTTACTTGTTGGTCCGTCAATTTGCTGGCCATTGTAATCTACCGAAGCAATTAAATGATCAACTTTGTTGAAAGGGGCAAACATCGCAGCTTCCCAGTTTTGTCCTTCTTGCAATTCGCCATCACCTAATAAAGCAAAAATGTGAGAATGATCACCGTTTAGTTTCTTAGCTAAGGCAGCGCCAATAGCCACTGATAAACCCTGACCTAATGAACCCGAAGCGATGCGGATTCCTGGTAGATGCTCATGTGTGGTTGGGTGACCTTGCAATCTTGAATCTAATTTACGGAAAGTAGCCAATTCACTTTTATCGAAATAACCAGCGTGTGCCAAGGTACTGTACCAAACTGGTGAAATATGTCCGTTAGATAGGAAGAATAAATCTTCTCCTTTACCTTCCATCGTGAAGTCTGTTTTGTGGTTCAATACTTCAAAATATAAAGCGGTAAAAAAATCTGCACATCCTAGCGAAGCGCCCGGATGGCCAGATTGGCAGCCGTGAACCATTCTTACGATATCTCTTCTGATTTGCGAGGCAATATCTTCTAGCTCTTTTATTGTATGTTTCATTAAAATAAGAGGTTGTTGTTACATAGCAAAGTTAATATTTTAACTGCTATATCATAATTAGTTATTGATTAAATCGAGTACTTGCTGAGTAGCGTTTTTAGTGTCAACTTTTTTGATGATGTGGGTAATTTTGCCATCGCCATCAATAATGAAAGTAGTGCGAACCGTACCCATGTATTTTTTGCCATACATGTTTTTTTCTGCCCAAACGCCATAATCAGTTACAATTTTCTGATCAGTATCTGCCAGTAAAGTAAAAGGCAGGTTGTGTTTAGTTACAAATTTTTGGTGCGATTTTTCGTCATCAACACTTACACCCAAAACCACAATTCCCTTAGCTTGCAAACCCTGGTAATTGTCTCTAAAATCGCAGGCTTCGGCTGTGCAGCCAGGTGTATCGTCTTTCGGATAAAAATACAGTACCACTGTTTTGCCTTGGTAATCGCTCAACGAAACCGCGGTTCCGTTTTGATCTTTGGATGTAATTGAAGGTGCTTGATCGCCTTCCTTTAATTCGGCCATATATAAATGATTTTAGATGTAAACTGACTATTTTGAGATTGCAATTTAAACAGTTTAACCTGTTATAGTGTTCAATGAATGTTAAAAGATGACATTATTAGGGTTCAGATTTTTGATTTAGCCGGAAATTCACTTATTAATTCTTTGTTTTGGAGCGCAATTCTGTACGTTAAACCTCCATTCTTCCCGTGTTGCGCTTGTACGCTTCGCATCGTCGGTGCCCTACTTGCTGCAGTGTACCGCTGTACCCGGGGCTAAGTGGCTAAATAGATGCTATTTTGAATGTGTTGGACTGCAAAATTGTATTGGTCAAACATCAAATTCAAAGAAGATTGATGCGGCTATCTGAAAAATGAAATGGCATAACGCTTCACATTATCTTTCCCGTCTGTTACCACCAACTCAAGAGTGTGTTTGCCAGATGCTGTTCTATCATCAAAGCTATGCCATAGGGTTGCTGTTTTTGTATCAAATTCCATTAAAACCCATTTGCCATCAATGTAGCCGCTAAAACTTTTTATTCCAGAAAGATTATCACTGATTTTGAAAGTCATTTTTGATAACCCCGCCATACTTTTTCCATCGGCTATATTAGTAGGGACAATTCTGGGCGCAATGGTATCAACAGCAATATAAAAACTGCCGAAATTCTTTGGTGTCGCCTTTAAGTACCCGTTATCGAACGAGCCGCCTTGTGATGAACCACCTGTGCTTACTATTAAAGCTTTATCACGTAAATATTCGGGAAGGGCATCGGCTTTTATCCATAAATTAAACCCAATATGTAGCGGGGTAAATCTATTATGAATTTGATGTATGGCAGAATAAGCGTTTCCAGCTGGTTTAGGCAATTTTTTATACACAAAATTTAAGTCATTATATAAAGTGCCTTGCGGAATAACCACTTTGATTTCATCGCTATTAAATTCACTGGCTTTGTTATAAGGAAAATTTAAACCCGCCGGGATAACAGGAGCAGCGAGAGAAGCTGTTCCAGCATTTACCGTAAAAGGCAATATTGATGCGTTTCCTTTTGAATCGGTTATGATATATCGGAGCTGGTGGGTTGCGCCATCGTTAAAGTTAATTCTTCCGCTATTCACCAACCCGCTATAAATTTTCAGGGGATTGCCAGGGTCGACAAAACTTTTTTGAATACTTCTTTTCGTATTGATATAAGTTGGATAATCGATGTGTGAATTAATCGCTTTGCTGTTCTCAAAAGAAAAACGTTCTAAGGCAGACGTATAAATCATTTTGCCGTCAAGCTCCAGTTGGATAGAATAAACACCATTTGTACCAGATAAACCATTGTGCCTGTCCGTTACCACAACGCCAAAACCAACTTCGCCGGTTAAACTAACCTGAGCAATTGCTTTGTAACTGCCAGCTGCACCACTAATGCCAATGGCTTGTTTCGGCGTAAATTCGTTAAAAGTTTTTCCATTTAAACGGTAAACATATAAACCATGAATTACCGGCGGGATATTATCAGGAATGTTAATGCCGAAAAATTGTGGGTTTATGGTTTCTTCTGTTTTGGTATCTCTAATTTCAAAATGTAAATGCGGCCCTCCAGAACTGCCCCGATTACCTGACCAAGCAATTACTTCGCCCTTACGAACAGGAATAAGTGTGGCTTCAGGAAACTCATCAATTTCGAATGATTTTTTTTCGTATTCCAAATCTTTTACAATGGTTGCTATTTTTGGAGAAAAGCGTTGTAAGTGGCCATAAACAGTGGTAAAACCATTTGGATGATTGATGTAAAGCGCCAAGCCGAAGCCACTATTTTGAACCCTAAGGCGGGAAATGTACCCATCTGCAACCGCATAAACCGGATACCCTTCGCGTTGATTTGTCCGGAAGTCGATGCCAGAGTGAAAATGGTTGCCACGAATTTCTCCAAATGATCCCGCCAGGGCAGGAGGAATAATATCCAAAGGCTGTCGAAAATCGGTTATTGGGTATTTATTGGTGCTAAATATTTGTTGCGCCTGTGCAAAATGAGCTAATAAAGAAAAATAAATAAGGAAAGAGGCATTGAACAAGTTACGGATCGGGATTTTTATCATTCTTTATTTTACATCAAAATTCAACAGTTGCTTGTCTTCTAACCATGCTTCCAGTTTATCGCCCTGATTAATTTTTCCTACCCCCTCAGGCGTGCCGGTAAAAATTAAATCGCCTTTTTTTAAGGTAATGTATTGTGAAACAAAACTGATTATCTTTTCAAACGAGAAGAGTAAATCTTTGGTATATCCTTTCTGACGAGTTTCGCCATTAATCTTCAACTCGAAGTTTAAATCATATAAATTTTCGAAATCAGATTTGGGGAAGAAGATACTGATGGGGGCGGAGCTATCGAAACTTTTTGCAAGTTCCCATGGCAAGCCTTTTTCTTTGTGCTTACTTTGAATATCTCTCGCTGTGAAATCAATACCTAAACCAATTTCGTCATAATAATTTGCCGCAAACTTTTCAGCGATATGTTTGCCCTCTTTACAGATTTTCAACACCACTTCTAATTCATAATGAACATCGTTAGAAAATTCTGGCAAATAAAAAGGTTTATTATCCTTCAATAACGCCGTATCGGGTTTCATAAAAATTACGGGCGTTGTAGGAATGGGATTATTTAATTCTTTTGCATGTTCGGCATAATTGCGACCAATAGCGATGATTTTCATACTAGATTAATTTTATGAGGTATTTTTCGGAAATGGTTCCCGAAGAGTCAAAAATAGAAAAGAAATTGTGCTTATAAAACAGAGATGCGTTTTACCTGGCTTTCTGAACCCGCCATTACTCTTAAAAAATAGATGCCAGCATTTAATCGGCTCGGGATATTAAAGGTTCTGGTTTGTTCACCAGCATTCAGCCTCTCATTGGCAAGCGTAACCACTTCATTGCCCAATAAATCAATAATTTTAACCGTGGTCTGGGTGCCGTCTTTTCCTATTGATAAAATAATATTAAGCTGATCTTCAACAGGGTTAGGATAAATTTTAACTATGGTGAGTAATTTATCTTTCGTTGCAGCAATATTTGTAGGCTTTGCGCTTCCAGAATAAGTGTTGAACATTCCTGAAGTACCTAAGGTTCCAAACAATGGTCGGTAAGGCTGAATATTCGCTTTAATCTCCGGAACTCTGCTTGTTTTTTTGACTCTGTTTTTTAAGCTAATATGAATACTATCAGCTTGTTGGGCCCAAGAATTAACATTGGACAACAAAGCGATGCATAAAATGCATGCAAGTTTTGTGAGCAACGTTAGTGGGTAGAGTTTCATCAAATTTGTTAAGCAAATGTATTAATTAAAAACAAAGAAATTAAACATTTTATGGTTCTGTTATAATTTAACACAATTTAACAATTAATTTTGTTTTTCATAGTGTGAAAATTACACAATATTATGGTTGTTAATTTGTTATAGTTAGTTTACTTTTGACGCACTAAAAATATCAACGAAGTGTCAGATCATAAAAATGTCAACGCGTTAACGGCCGGAGGAGTTCTGGTAAGTTTGGGAATTGTGTTCGGCGATATCGGTACATCACCATTGTACACGCTCAAAGCAATTTTTAAATCAGTATTTGATGCAGGGCAACCCATCAGTTCGGATGTCGTATTGGGTGCACTTTCATGCATCATCTGGACTTTGACGCTCCAGACCACCATAAAATATGTAATTATAACCTTAAGGGCCGATAATAGAGGTGAAGGCGGAATTTTCTCACTTTATTCTTTAGTTCGCAAAAAAGCTAAATGGTTGGTTATTCCTGCAATTATCGGAGGTGCCGCTTTGTTGGCAGATGGAATGATTACACCGAGTATTACGGTAACTTCGGCCATTGAAGGTTTAAAACTAAACTTCCCAACGGTTCCGGTATTGCCGATTGTAATCGGGATTATTACTCTACTGTTCGTTATTCAGCAATTTGGAACCAATTTAGTGGGTAAGCTTTTCGGACCTATCATGTTTTTTTGGTTTGCCGCATTGGGCATCACAGGTATATCTCATGTGATGGATGATCCATCTGTGTTTAAGGCACTAAATCCTTACTACGCTATTCATTTACTTGTTACCAATCCAAGTGCGTTGGTGATTTTGGGTGGAGTATTCCTATGTACCACAGGTGCTGAGGCACTTTATAGCGATTTAGGTCATTGTGGTAAAGATAATATTCGCATCAGTTGGATCTTTGTAAAACTAACCCTGATTTTGAATTATTTGGGTCAGGGAGCGTGGGTACTAAGCCACCCGAATTATAATCCTAGAAATCCGTTGGAAAATCCTTTCTTCCAATTGGTACCACAAAATCTCGTTATTTATATGGTTATTCTGGCGACGACAGCGGCTGTAATTGCCTCGCAAGCCATGATTTCTGGTTCATTTACATTAATTTCTGAAGCAGTAAGGTTGAACCTTTGGCCAAAAGTTAAAATCAACTATCCTAGTGTTCAAAAAGGACAATTATATGTGCCATCTATCAACTGGTTACTTTGTATCGGCTGTATTTTAATTGTGCTTTATTTCAAAAGATCCGATGATATGGAGGGTGCTTATGGCTTAGCTATTAATCTTACCTTCTTGATGACAACGGTTTTAGTAGCGGTTTATATGCTGCGGAAAAAGTTTCCCAAATACTTGATCATTATTTTCGTCGGGGTTTACACTATTATTGAACTGACATTCTTAGTAGGTAACATGGCTAAGTTTGTTCATGGTGGATGGGTAACGCTGTTGATTAGTTGCGGTTTACTAAGTGTGATGTGGACTTGGTACAACTCTCGCAAGATTAAAAACCGTTTTGTTAAATACGTAGAAATTGAAGATTACTACCAGATATTGAGTGAGTTGAGTAATGATGAAACGGTTCCAAAGTACTCCTCACAATTGGTTTACCTCACCAGTGCAAATTTTAAAACAGAGATAGAATCAAAAATCATTTACTCTATCATTCAAAAGGAACCAAAACGTGCCGATGTTTATTGGTTGGTTCACGTAGATGTTATGGACGAGCCTTATACTTTAGATTATAAAGTGGAATTCTTGATTCCCGGAAAGCTTATTCGTATTGATTTCCGCTTAGGTTTCAGGATAGAGCAAAGGGTAAATTTGCTGTACCGTAAAGTGGTTGAAGAGCTGGTGAAAAATGGAGAAATTGATATCACGAGTCAATACAAATCTTTAAATAAGCATAAAATTGCAGGTGATTTTAGGTTCGTACTATTGGAGAAACACCTTTCTAAGTTTACAAAATTGAGTTTTTACGAAAGACAAATCATGGACTATTATTTTCTGTTAAAGAAAATGAGTTTATCAGAAGAACGAAGTTTTGGTTTGGATAGCAGCTATGTAGATGTAGAGAAAGTGCCTTTAATTTTTGTAACTCCTGACGATATTGAACTCAACAGATTACCGGTTTAACCCATGAGAACTGCAATTTTAATACTCGGTATTTGTCTTTTTATCTCCGGTCCGGCTGCTAAAATCTACCACCTTAAGTCTGGTAATACTTTTATGATTGCCTCTGCATTAGGATTAGTGATGATTACGGCACTGGCTTTTATTAAGAAAAAAGAAAATTAGAATTGATTCCTAATCAGATTAGAAACCTATTTTATTCAAACGAATGAAATGGGTTTTTTATTGAAATTTATCTTCATCCCATTTTTTAGGGTTGTTCAAAATATAATTGGAGATATTATTATAAGCATTTTCATCCCGGATTACATGTTCGTAGTAATTCCTCTGCCAGAATTTTCCCATAGTTTTGTTTTTTAGCTTGAACAGGTCTAAGCAAGAGTTAGAAACAATTGATTTATACGCTCCGACTATATCGGATATTGTCGGGGCAACCCTTGCGGTTGCCCTTGTTTCACTTTCTTTTTGGGCAACCGCAAGGGTTGCCCCGACAACTATTTCATCAGACAAAACTATTATTCCATGCATGTGATTCGGCATAATTTGAAAAACATCCAGCTCTAAATTCAAGAATCTTTCAGCTAAATTATGCCACTCATTGTATGCAATCATTCCGCAATCATTCAAAATCATCTCGCCGTCAGTTACTTTTCCAAATCTATGTAACCTATCTTCGCAACAAATTGTAATAAAATATGCTCCTGAGCTAGAATAATCAAATCCTTTTAACCTAATGGATCGGCGATGATGTAATAAAGGATCATAACCCATTAAACCTCTTGTGCCAACTTGCTATGCTTATATCCGTACGCGAAATAGACCACTAAGCCAACAACCAGCCAGATACCAAAACCAATCCAGTTGGAAATTCCCAATTCGCACATCATGTATAAGCAGCTTATAAGGCCTAGAACCGGAATCAGAGAAAGATTGTGTGTAATACAGTAATAGCAAATAATCAGACAAATGATCAAGAAGATCCACATCGGTATTTTGTGTTTGAAAAGGCTCCAGCCATTCTCATACTTTTTTTCGAATGAAATTTTAGAAGCGGAGATAAATTGTTCGTAACGATCTCCAGGTAATGCGCTCAAATAAGACTCAGCGTCAACTTTATCTGCAAGCATAATCTGTGGAGCCGCATTTTTTACAATTTCTTCTTTTACAATTTTTAGTTCTTCTCCGTTTAAGGAAGTCACGAAATTGACTGTGGTAACGGTTTTAGGAGAGTTTAAAAGGAATGCTTTTGTTTCCTTACCGTATTGTGTGAAGGCGAATGCTACTGCTGCAATAAAAGCAATTGGAACAATAAACTTGCTATTTACATAAGGGATTCTAAACTTGCCACGTTGCACATCCGGACGGTTTTGCAATACCAAAACCCCGGCACAAACCAATACAAAGGCAAATAAAGTTCCTATCGAACAGAGATCCGTTACAATGGTTAAGTTCATAAATAACGACGGAACAGCAACAACGAAGCCGACTACGATGGTCGCGAATGATGGGGTTTTGTATTTCGGGTGGATTTTTGAAAAAGACTTTGGTAACAATCCATCGCGACTCATGCTCATCCAAATACGTGGTTGCCCCATTTGAAACACTAACAGCACACTAGCCATTGCGAAAACAGCACTAACGGCAATGATGCCACTCATCAATTTTAAATTGATTTGATCAAAAACAAATGCCAGTGGATCGCCCACTGCAAGCGTATCAGATTTTACGATTCCTGTTAAAACCAGGGCAATAGCAACATATAAAATGGTACAAATGATAATAGCCCACATCATTCCACGGGGCAAATCACGTTGCGGATTTTTACATTCTTCGGCAGTTGTAGAAATTGCATCGAAACCGATATAAGCGAAGAAAACTGCAGAAACACCTTTCAAAACCCCCGAAACTCCGTTTGGCGCAAAAGGGTTCCAATTATTGGTGTCAACATAAAATATACCAACCGCAAGCACTAATAGAATCACAGCCAGCTTCACCACAACCATTGCGTTGCTGGCATTACGGCTTTCTTTCATTCCGCGGTAAATTAACCAGGTAATCAAAATAATGATTCCAAGGGCGGGAATGTCTGCAACCAGGTGGAAGCCTCCAATTTGTGGAGCGGTTAACCAGGCGTTATTCGCTAAAGCTGTAGCAGAATCCAAATCATTAAGATTTTTGCCTGCCGCCGATAAAGCTTCAGCAATTTTATGTCCGTTATAGGCACTCAAATAATCCATCGTTGCCCAATCCGGAACATGGATTCCGTGAATGTCTAAAAATGGTATTTTAATAGAAGAGAGTAATCCGGTAAAGTAATCAGACCAAGAAATGGCTACTGTGATATTTCCTATCGAGTATTCCATGATGAGCGACCAGCCAATTATCCAGGCCACCAACTCGCCAAATGCTACGTAAGAATAAGTGTATGCACTGCCCGACACCGGAACCATTGAAGCAAATTCTGCATAGGCGAAAGCCGCAAAACTACAAGCAACAGCGGTAAAAATAAACAAAAATATCACAGCCGGACCACCATCTGCACTGGCTTTACCAATGGTACTAAAAATACCAGCACCAATAATGGCCGCAATACCAAACGCAGTTAAATCTCGTACCCCTAATGTTTTATGAAGCGTATTTTCATGATCGCCATAGCCGCTTGCTGCATCTTTTAAAATTTTGGAGATAGATTTCTTTCTAAATAGCTTTTCGAACATTTTTGCCTGGTTGTTGTATTCTTCAAACTTAAAAAAATATCGGTTAAAAACGTTTAAAGCAAGATATAAATTTCTCTACATTCATTTTCAAATGATTTTTGGAGTAAAAGATGGTGCTTTAGTCTATAAAATCCTTCAACTATTCTGTTTCAAAAGTAAAAATACCACTCTTTTGTAATCTCGATGTGTTTATTGGCTTACTGATAAATCGGCATTGTGATAAAATACTACTTTTGCCGCATTATTTAGTGATGGTTTCAAATATCCATTCAATTCCTCAACAATGACATCTTCTATTACACATCGACCGGCGATAAAAGAAAAAAATCAAGGCATAGCAACAATTTTGGCATTCACCCTTATTCCACTCTCTGGTTTTGCCACAGATATTTACATTCCATCACTACCAACAATGGCAGGCGAAATGAACATCAGCAGTGTTCAGGTTCAATTGACATTAAGTATTTTTCTGATCAGCTACGGCGTTGCTCAGCTCTTTGTAGGGAGTTTGCTGGATAGTTTTGGACGGTACAAAATTGGGTTATACAGCCTATTGATATTTGCGGCGGCGAGTATAATTATTGCCATCACCCATAATATTTACCTTATTTATTTAATGAGAATTGTTCATGGTCTTTCTGTCGGTGCAGTAGTCGTGGCTAAAAGGGCATATTTTGTCGATTTGTTTACAGGCGATAAGTTAAAGCATTATTTGAGTCTGTTTTCCATTATTTGGTCTACCGGGCCAATTATAGCGCCGTTTGTAGGCGGTTATCTACAAACGTCATTTGGCTGGGAATCTAACTTTTACTTCCTTGCAGGTTTCGCTTTAGTTTTTGCCGGGTTGGAATTTTTGTTTAGTGGAGAAACGCTGACAAATTTTACAGATTTCCAACTGAAAAAGATTAGCAATATTTATTTAAGTATGGTGAAAACAACCAGTTTTACGCTTGGTATCGTAATGCTCGGCCTTGCCTACTGTATGGTAATGGTTTATAACATGACCGGGCCATTTATTATTGAACATGAACTGCATTATTCGCCGGTTGTCGCAGGTTATAGTTCGTTGGTTTTAGGCTTCGCCTGGATGGTTGGCGGTTTTATAGGAAAAGCAACCATCAATAAGCCGTTTTTTAAAAGATTAATGCTCAATTCGCTACTTCAGGTAGTGTTTGTAGCTTTAATGATCGTTAGCTTAAATTTTGTATCGAATTTATTTTCACTGATTTTTTTCGCTTTCATTATTCACATTGGTGCTGGTTTTACTTTTAATAATTATTTCACATTCTGCCTAAGTAAATTTCCTAAAAATGCGGGTATAGCTGGGGGTTTAACAGGCGGAATTACTTATGTAATCGTTTCCTTTCTAAGTTATGGCATCGTGAATTTGTTCCCGGCAAAAGATGAACGGAATTTGAGTTTCAGTTATTTAGTGATGATTGTGATTTCGGTAGCGATAATGGTTTTGATTATGAAAACCAGAAAGAAGGATGAGGTTACTGCTTAGCTAATTAGTATTGTCTTTGAATCAAGCGGAAGTTTATACGCTTTATTGTTCTCCCGCAGATTACGGAGAAATTCGCAGATTTTTTTGTTTTCGCAAGGCTTAAACGCTACGACTAAAATTTCGCTATTAATAATTTGCTCTGCGGAAATCTGTGAGATCAGCGGGAGACCTATTTTAGTTTGCTATAGCGTTTTAGCGAGACGCTAAAACTACAATCAGCTGGCCATTCCTTGCGATTAATTTTTTCTCCCGCAGATTACGGAGATTTCGCAGATGTTTTGTTTTTGCAAAGCTTAAACGAACCGCTACGACTAAAATTTCGCTATTAACAAGTTGCTCTGCGTCAATCTGTGAGATCAGCGGTAGATCTATTTTACGTTTTCTATAGCGTTTTAGCGAAATGCTAGAACTATAATCAGCTGGCCATTCCTTGCGATTAATTTTTTCCCGCAGATTACGGAGATTTCGCAGATTTTTTACTTCGAAGATTCGTAGTGAGATAATATAACTAAAATTAGATATTCTGATTGGTTTGAGCGATCAGTATTAGCGAGACGCTAGGACTAGGATGGAGGTCGCTTAATCAACCCAATATCAAAAAGAAAGTCGCAGCAAACACTACGACTTTCTTTTATTTAAAACTAATTTAGGTTTAAAGACCTGTCCCTAAACCCTAAACCCTAAACCCTAAACCCTAAACCCTAAACCTCAATCTATCCTAATTTCTCTAGCTCTTCTTTTACAAAAGCAGCCAACTCTTTAACATATTCTGCACTAAAATCGAACTTGATTCCTGCCGTTTCATAAATCTCATTCATTGGTTTGGTATAACCTAGAGAAAGTGCTGCCAAATATTGTTCTAACGCTTTTTCAGGATTTTCCTTATAGTTTTTCCAAACTGCAATCGCACCTAACTGCGCAATAGCATATTCAATATAGTAAAACGGAACCTCAAATAAGTGCAACTGTTTCTGCCAAACATTACCAAATTGTTGATCCAGATCTGTCCAATCGGCGAAGCCTGCACCAAAACGGTTGTAAATTTGCTTGAAAGTTTCTTCACGATCAGCAGCAGTATGATTTGGGTTGGTGTAAATCCAATGCTGAAACTGGTCGATTACCGCCACCCATGGCAACGTTTTTAAAACATCAGCCAATTGCTCTTTTTTGGCACGAATCAAATCTTCCTCATTGTCGAAATAAACATTCCAATTATCCATTGAAATCAATTCCATACTCATTGATGCCAGTTCAGCAACTTCAGATGGGCAATGCTTAAAATCATTTAATTCTAAGTTTGCCGTTAGAAAAGTATGGATGGCGTGGCCACCTTCATGAACCATGGTAGTTAAATCGCGAAGAGAATTAGCCGAATTCATAAAAATAAATGGTGCACCGGTTTCCGCCAAAGGATAATTGTATCCACCTGGCGCTTTACCTTTTCTGCTTTCTACATCGAAAAGATTATTGGCTTTCATTGTAGCTAGCTTTGTACCCAACTTTTCATCAATGGCATTAAAACAGGCGATACTTTTATCAATAAGTTCAGCACCGTTGTTAAAAGGTTTCAATGCAGGTTTCCCGCTTACACTAACCTCCATATCCCAAGGCCTTAGCGTTTCTAAGCCCAAAGCTTCACGACGTTTTTCTGCTTGTTCCTTTAAAATGGGAACGATTTCCTTTTCAATCGCATTGGCAAAATCGTAGCAATCTTGTGGTGTATAATCAAAACGGCCCAAAGCCTGAAACATATAATCGCGATAGTTTGCAAAGCCAGCATTCAAAGCAACCTGGTTACGCAATTTAATCAGTTCATCAAACAGCATGTTTAAATCATCTTTATCGATTAGCCGGCGCTGTTGAATGGTTTTCCATGCATTCTCCCGCACCTCGCGATTTAAATCCTTTATAAAAATGGAAGCCTGTTCCAGTGTATATTCCTGCCCATTAATTTCAACACTCATGGCACCAGTAATGCCTTGATATTTCTGTTGTTTAACTTGTAATTGCGTAAAAAGTTCGATATTTTCCTCGCGATAAATCTCCAAAGCCTTTTTAATCGCTCTGCTGTAAACAAAAAACTTCTCTTTGTCTAGATCATCCATAAAAGGACTATCGACAAACTTCTTATTCAATTCATTTGATAAAGGAGAAATTTTGGGTTCAATTTCCTCTGCGAAATACTGGAAGTTTTTAACCAATTCTTCATTTGCCGTATCACAACTCATCTTTATGTATCGCCAGGCGAAATCTTCTTCTAAAGCAGCCTCCAATTCTGAGCGATCTTTTAACCATTGTTCCAATTCATCAACACTGTTAATTTCACGGTTTTGTAGTTCGGTAAAAAGTGGAGATAAGCTTTCCCAGGTGATGGCTAAATCTTGAGGAATATATGTTCTTATTTTTTTTTCTATAATCATGTTTTATTAATTATTGAATTTCGAATGAGTGATAGCATGTTGCGTAACATTCTATCATTCAAAACTCATTCATTCTATCATTTATTATTATTTGGTCCTGATGTAAGCGTCGATTAAAAAGCAAATAGCAAACACCACTGATGCATATCCATTTAAAGTTTGAAACGCTCTGTTTACTTTACTAATATCATTTGGTTTTACTAACAGGTGCTGATAAATCAGCATCGAACAGAAAAATACAATCCCAACATAATAAACCCAACTAAACTCGGTAAAAAACACCGGTAGGATCACACAGATTGCAGAAAGTACATGCAATAAAACCGACACATTGAGTGCATTTTTTATGCCAAGTGCCGACGGAATGGAGTGTAATTTTTCTTCACGGTCGAAATCCTCATCCTGTAAGGCATAAATAATATCGAAGCCACTTACCCAAAACAGGACCGTTAAGGAGTATAACACCGGTACCAAAGCAAAATGCCCGGTTACTGCAATATAGGCGCCAATAGGGGCTAGCGATAAACCTAAGCCTAAAACGAGGTGACACAATGCAGTAAATCTCTTGGTGTAGCTGTAAAATAAAACGACAAAAAGCGCCACAGGCGATAGATAGAAGCAAAGCGGATTGATAAAGTAGGTGGCAACGGAAAAAAATACGCAGTTTACAATCACGAAAATTAATGCCTCATTAGCAGACACTTTTCCCGCCGGAATATCCCGCATTTGGGTACGTGGGTTTTTGGCATCAATGTTTCTATCCAAATAGCGGTTGAATGCCATTGCAGCATTTCTAGCGAAAACCATAC
Source organism: Pedobacter sp. AC163 (assembly GCF_979258665.1). NCBI lineage: Bacteria > Pseudomonadati > Bacteroidota > Sphingobacteriia > Sphingobacteriales > Sphingobacteriaceae > Pedobacter > Pedobacter sp. AC163. The sequence continues at coordinate 4,396,914 of NZ_OZ409872.1, forward strand.
AAAGCAGTACAAGGATTAATTTATACCACGAGAAAGGATTTTCGGTAGTGGTAACGCCCAGGAAAAACCCAATCATTGCAAACGGTAAAGCAAAAACCGAGTGAGCGAATAATACGAGTGAAAAGTATTTTTTCATTTACTGATATACGAATATTGTTATGTTAAGATCTCAAACTTCTTTGAAAACTGCGAAGCGCTTAGAACTTCTTGTAGTCTGATGGAACTACAAAATCTTGATTCACCTCCGTAATAAAATTTAAAACTTCATCTTTTCCGTTACCTTTTTCGGCTGATGTAATAAAGGTTGCGGGGATTTCTTCAAAAAACTCACCTAAGTTTTTCTTAAAAGCAGCTACATTTTTTTGAGTGGTGGTCATGCCTTGTTTATCTGCCTTAGTGAAAATCAACGAAAATGGAATTTGCTTTTCGCCCAACCAATAGCAGAATTCAATGTCAATCTGTTGAGGCTCTAAACGACTGTCTATTAACACGAAAACACACTGTAAGCTTTCTCTTTTAGTGATATATGCACGAATAAATTTCTCCCACTTTTCTCTACTGGTTTTAGAAACCTTCGCGTAGCCGTAGCCTGGCAAATCGACAATGTACCATTTCTCATTAATTAGAAAATGGTTAATGAGTTGCGTTTTTCCGGGCCGCTGAGAGGTTTTTGCCAGTCCATGTTGATTAACCAACATGTTAATTAAAGAAGATTTGCCCACATTTGACCGGCCAATAAATGCATACTCGGGCATTGTTGGTATCGGTAAAGCCGAAATCTGGGTGTTGCTGCAAACAAATGTTGCCGTTTTGATAACCATATTGCAAAGGTAGGGTTTTGAGTCGGAAGTCCGAAGTCTGAAGCCTTTAGTCTAAATCGGCAATCTCTTGATATTGTAAAATTCGCTCAAGCATATCGCATATCTGCTCTCCAAAACTGCATTTAAAGTCATCTGTAATCCACCTTTGGTATAATTCTAACTTTTTATCGCTTTTGATACTTTTTGATACTCTAGACTTCCGACTATTGACTCCCGACTTCGGACTTTTTCCCTATCTTTGCCCCATACCATGAATCAGAATATCACTCCTTATCAAGTAGAAGACGCAACCAAGAAAGAGCAGGTTGCAACCATGTTTAACAACATTTCGGGTACCTACGATTTTTTGAACCATTTTCTTTCTTTAGGGATTGATGTACTGTGGCGTAAAAAAGCAATTAAAGAGTTGGTTTCCATTCAACCGAGAAATTTACTGGATGTAGCCACAGGAACAGGCGATTTTGCTTTCGAAGCAATTAAAAAACTTCATCCTGAAAAAGTGATTGGTGTAGATATTTCTGAGGGAATGCTAGAGGTGGCTAAGAAAAAGATAAATGAGCGCAGCTTAAACGAAACTTTTACCGTTCAGTTAGGCGATTCGGAAGGCCTGCATTTTGAGGACAATACTTTCGATGCCATTACTTGCGCATACGGCGTTCGTAACTTCGAAAACCTCGAAAAAGGTTTAACAGATATGTACAGGGTGTTAAAGCCCAACGGCAAAATGGTCATCTTAGAATTTTCAAAACCCCGTGTTTTTCCAGTAAAGCAACTATATAATTTTTACTTCCTGCATGTTACACCATTCTTCGGAAAGTTGTTTTCGAAAGATGCCAGAGCCTACACTTATTTACCTGAATCTGTAGCCGCTTTTCCTGATGGAAGTGATTTTACAACCCTTATGGAAAAAGTTGGTTTCAAAAGTACCAAACAAAGAATTTTAACGTTTGGAATAAGTTCAATCTACGTCGGTACTAAATGATAAAAAAATTAAGCCTCATCCTTTCGTTATTCATAATTTCTACGGCTTGCCTGGCTCAGAACTGGGGTGGCGGAATTGATGATGAGGATTGGAGCTTTGGATTTAATTTTCAGTATATTTCTGCAGAATACAAAATTCTTAAAAAAGAAAACTGGCGGGCACCTTTTTATGAAGTGCCAAATTCTTTGGGCGTGTCTTATGATCCGAATTCGGGTTTGCCAGTTACAAATTCTTTGAATGCTATTTCAAGTCCACCTTCGCAGGGCTTTGGTTTAGGTTTTGTGATGAACAGGCGCTTGGCAGAGAATTTTGATATTCGTGCAACTCCATCATTGATTTTTAGTGATCGTGTGGTTACGTATGAGTACTTACCACTAGATCCCATTGATCTCGGCAATGGCCAAACGAAAAATTATCAAACCTTAATCGATAAGAAGGTTCAGGCCACCATGTTCGAGTTTCCGATAGGTATAAAAGTTAAATCGAACCGCATGAACAACTTTAGGGCTTACTGGTTGGGCGGTGCTAAATATTCGATAGATATCGCTTCAAAAAAGAAATTCTTCGATGAAGGCGAAACACCGATAAACAAGTTGCTGAAAAATCAGCGCAATTATCTATCCTATGAAACGGGAATAGGTTTCGACTTGTATTTCGAGTACTTCAAAATGTCGCCCGAAATTAAGGTGGCTTACTCAACCAATGATTTGCTTCAGCACGACGATACTGCTTTTGCTAATCCTATTGATAAGTTAAAATTACGTCAATTAACGTTCAGTTTAATTTTTCAATAGCCGTACAATTCAAAAAAACTTACCTTTGCCTGCGTTAATAAAACCAATTGCAGCAATGCTCCTGGTTAAACTGAAGCTAAATTATTCATAAACATGTCTAAAATTGCATTAATTACAGGCGCAACATCTGGTATTGGCGAAGCTTGTGCGCACACCTTCGCCCAACAAGGTTATCACTTAATTTTACTTGCCCGTCGCGAAGATCGTTTGGCGAAACTTTCGCATCATTTGGCTGATAAATATACCATCGAAATTAAGCAGGTTTTAGCTGATGTTCGTGACAAAGAAAGTTTATCAACTGTGTTGGGAAATTTACCTGCAGATTGGAAAAATGTTGATGTATTGGTTAACAATGCCGGTTTAAGCCAGGGCTTGGATCCGATTGATAAGGGCGATACAAATGATTGGGATACCATGATTGATACCAATGTTAAAGGATTGCTGTATGTTACCAAAATTGTTTCTAACTGGATGATTCCAAATCAATCAGGTCATATCATTAACATCGGTTCAATTGCTGGAAAGGAAGTTTATCCAAACGGAAACGTGTATTGTGCCAGCAAACATGCGGTTGATGCATTAAGTAAAGGTATGCGGATCGATCTTTTGCCTCACGGCATTAAGGTCACTGAAATTAATCCAGGTATGGTGGAAACTGAATTTTCGGTGGTACGATTTAAAGGAGATGAAGACAGGGCTAAAAAAGTGTACGAAAACCTGGAGCCACTTATCGCCGATGATATAGCGGATGCGATTTGGTATGTAGTAAGTCGCCCGAAACATGTAAATATAAACGATATGCTGATTATGCCAACTGTACAGGCTACGGCAACGATTATAAATAGAACCCCCTAACCCCCTAAAAGGGGAATTAAAAACTGGGCGTGTATAAACCAAATAATAGAATTTAAGAATGGAGGCCCCTTTAGGGGTTTGGGGTATATGATATCAAACACAATAGATCAAGAAATAAAAAAAGCCATGTTGGCTAAAGATAATGCTCAGTTAAGAGGATTAAGGGCAATTAAAGCAGCTTTACTGTTGGCTAAAACCGAAAAGGGTTCAGCAGAAGAAATTACCGAAGAAACAGAATTGAAAATTCTTCAAAAGCTAATAAAGCAACGCCGGGAGTCAGCTGATATTTACAAGCAACAAAATCGTGAAGATTTGTTTCAGGTAGAGGAAGAAGAAATTGCGGTAATTAACCAATTTTTGCCGCAGCAGTTGGATAGGGCTGAGGTTGCAGTGATTATCGAAAGCGTGATCAAACAATCTGGTGCTACATCGGTTAAAGATATGGGGAGGGTGATGGGTTTGGCCAATAAAGAACTTGCAGGTAAGGCAGATGGCAAATTAATAGCTGAAATTGTAAAAGAGAAGCTCGCATAGTTAAGCTTAACGACTAAAGGCAAAAGACCAAAGTAAAATGAATCTAGACACTGTTTTGATACTTGATACTTGCATCTTTATACTTTAACGAAGGTTTTTATACCGTTATTGGTTTTATTTCAGAAAAATAGCATAGAAATGCGAAAATTTAATTTTACTCTACTAACTTAGTGCACAATACCACCTATAATATATATGACATACCAGATAATTGAAGAAGACGGATTTAAATACATTGAAGCTGGAAAAGGCGAAAAGTTGGTATTGCTGCATGGTTTAATGGGCGAATTGAGTAACTGGGAGCGTGTTATAGAGCAATTTAAAGATCGTTATCATGTAATTATTCCCATTCTACCTATTTACGATTTGCCAATTTTAACTTTAGGCGTTAAAGCACTTTCAAGGTACTTACATCGTTTTTTAAAATTTAAGGGATTAAATCAAGTGGTTTTGGTGGGTAATTCCTTAGGAGGTCACGTAGGTTTGGTTTTTACAGTTGCGCATCAGGAATTTGTTAAGGCTTTGGTTTTAACAGGTAGCTCTGGCTTATACGAAAATGCTTTCGGAGGTTCATTCCCGCGTCGTGAGAGTTATGATTATATTAAAGAAAAGGTAGAGTTTACTTTTTACGATCCAGCAACGGCAACAAAAGAATTGGTTGATGATGTGTTTAAAACCGTTAACGACCGATCTCGGGTGATTAGGATTTTAACGATGGCTAAGTCGGCAATTCGCCACAATATGGCCAAGGAACTTTCAAAAATAACCATCCCCGTTTCATTGATTTGGGGAAAGAATGATAAAGTTACACCGCCAGAAGTAGCAGAAGAATTCCATCAATTGTTGCCTAATTCTGAATTGAACTGGGTTGATAAATGCGGTCATGCCCCTATGATGGAGCATCCGGAAATATTTAATGGTTATCTGGAGAAATTTTTAGATAGAATTTTACTTAAATAATGTTTGCTGAAGAAATCATATCGAATGCTATTCCATCATTAAGAGCTGATGACACGGTGCAAAAAGCTTTAGATCGTATGAACGAATTTAAAGTGAAGCACATGCCAGTTCTTAGCGAAGCTTCTTTGTTGGGTTTAGTTTCCGAAGATGATTTATTAAACATCAGCAAGCACGATACAATTTTGACGGATTCAGGCGTTAATTTCCTAAACGTTTTTACCTTAAGCGACGCACACACTTATGATGTGATTCGTTTGATGAGCCAGCTAAAACTAACCGCTGTACCGGTTGTCGATCAGCAAAAAAACTACCTGGGCTTAATTTCTATTAACAACATGGTTGATGCCGTGGCTGAACAGTATGCTGTTAATGAGCCAGGCGGAATTATTGTGTTGGAAATCAGTAACCGGGATAATTCTTTGGCACATATCTCACAAATTGTCGAAGCAGATAATGCTCAGATCTTATCGTCTTATGTCAATACTTTTGATGATTCCACTCGGATGGAAGTGACTTTAAAAGTTAATAAAACAGAAATTACATCGCTTGTGGCTTCTTTTGAAAGGTACGATTACCTGGTGAAGGAAGTTTACAACAACACACAAATTGACGATGGTTCTCAGGAACGTTATGATTCTTTCATGAACTATCTAAACGTTTAAATATTTTATGAGGATCGCAATTTACGGGAGGGATTTTAACGATACAGTTTTACCCTATGTGCAGGAGGTTTTTAATTTTCTGGCCACTCATAATATTCAACCCGTTTTATATTCTAAGTTTAAAACATCGCTTCACGGTAAAATCAAGTTGCCAGCCAATACGGTAATTTTTCATAATCATAAGGAACTAAAAGATCATGCGGATGTGCTTTTAAGTTTAGGTGGAGATGGAACTTTGCTTGATACCCTTTCGTTAATTCGCGACTCGAATATTCCTGTTATCGGGATCAATTTTGGTCGTTTGGGCTTTTTGGCCAGTATCAATAAAAACGAGATTGAATCGGCGCTTAACGCGTTGGTAAATAAAGAATATAGCTTAGATACACGGTCACTTTTGGTTTTAGAATCGGATAATGGATTATTCGGAGAAGAAAATTTTGCGTTGAACGACATCACCATCCACAGGCGGGATAATTCGGCTATGATGATTATTCATGCATCAATGAATGATGAATTTATCAATTCGTACTGGGCCGACGGTTTAATTATTGCCACGCCAACGGGTTCCACGGCATACTCGCTAAGCTGCGGTGGACCAATCATTTATCCAGATTCTGAAAATTTCGTAGTTACGCCTATTGCACCCCACAATCTAAATGTGCGGCCGGTAGTGCTTCCCGATGATAATAAATTATCTTTCGAAGTGGAAGCCAGAGAATCTAAATTTTTGGTCTCGTGTGATAGTAGAACCGTAACGGTAGAGCGTTCAGTTAAAATATCAATAAAAAAAGCCGACTTTTGCATAAATCTTATTCGTCTTAACAATGAAACTTACTTAAACACGTTAAGGAATAAATTATTATGGGGCATAGATACCCGTAACTACTAAGTATGACGCTAAATAAACTCCTAATCATCATCTTATTTCTTATTACCGGAGGAAAAATATCTTTTGCTCAAGAGGGCAATTGGGAAATCGGGCTGATGGGCGGTGGCGCAGGATACATGGGTGATCTTAATCAAAACCACCCTTTAAAAGTGAGTGGTATTTCGGCCGGAGTTTATGGAAAGAAAAACTTCAATCAATACTTAGGGGTAAGATTAAACTATACTTATGGCCAGATTCAGGCTAAAGATTCACAATCAAACAATGCACAGTTCAGAGAAAGAAACTTAAGTTTTAATACTTCCTTAAACGAATTCAGTGCGCTGATCGATTTCAATTTTTTTAATTATAATTTGGGTGGTGGAACCCGTCAATTTACACCTTACTTATTTGCGGGTGCTGGTTTTGTGGTATTTAAACCAAAAGTTAAATACGACGGTGAAACCTATCGTTTGGATAGACTGGCTACGGAAGGACAGGAGAATGGATATAAAAATGCCGTTTTAACCATTCCTTATGGTGTGGGTTTACGATACAATTATAAAGATACCTGGAGTGTTTTTACGGAGTTAGGCTATAGAACGCCGTTGACTGACTATATTGACGATGTTAGTGAAAGGTATCCGGACAGCGATAAACAGGTATTTGTTGGTTCAGATGGAAATCGCATCAATTTATCCGATCCATCTATCGGTCAAATTGGTGTTGCAGGAACCCAAAGAGGAGATTTTAGAAAAAGGGACACTTATCTATTTGTTAGTGTTGGCATATCTTTTACCTTTGTATCCTCAAAATGCTACTCGTTTTAAGCTGATTTTGACTTAATTAATGGATTTTAAAGAACAAATAGACTATAGCCGCCTGCCAAAGCACATTGCCGTTATCATGGATGGGAATGGAAGATGGGCAAAAGGCCAGGGAAAAGTGCGTGTTTTTGGGCATGAGCAAGGTGTACTTTCTGTAAAAGATATTGTAGAAGGCTGTGTTGAAGTAGGTATTGAATACTTAACGCTTTATGCTTTTTCTACCGAAAACTGGAATCGTCCGAAGGAAGAGGTTGATGCTTTGATGCAAATCCTGATCTCAACAATTAACAGAGAAACCGAAACCCTCAACAAAAATAAAGTTAAGCTTAATGCTATTGGCAACATATCATCTTTACCACAAGAGTGTATTGATGATTTGAAAGAAGCAATGGATAAAACTGCCCACAACGAAAAATGTACCTTAACACTGGCGCTTAGCTATAGTGCAAAATGGGAAATTGTTGAGGCGGCCAGAAAAATTGCTGAGGCCGTAAAAGATAATACAATCTCTATGGATGATATCGATGAGGATCTCTTTTCATCGAAACTTACAACCGTAAATATTCCAGACCCGGAGTTAATGATCAGAACAAGTGGCGAACATCGGATAAGTAATTATTTGCTTTGGCAAATGGCTTATACGGAGTTTTATTTCACTGATGTTTTGTGGCCAGATTTTAGAAGAGAAGATCTCTTTGAGGCTATTGTTGACTATCAAAAACGCGAACGCCGTTTCGGAAAAATTAGCGAACAATTGAACTAATTTTTCTTTTAACACTTTTTAACAAGCGTTTAAACTAACTTAGCACCACTTTTATACGATAAATGAAACCATAATAAGGGAAACATGGCAAATGTAAATTTTGCTAAAAAAAACATTGTTACCTTCGTGGCCATTACTGAACAAATTATTTTAATGAAAAGAATATTTCAAGTTTTAATCCTAGTCATTTTAGCTGCTCCAGCCTTTGCGCAAATACGTCCGACAGGTAAGGCGCCAGCAACCCCATCTTTAAAAGTTGGAGGCTTAGATCTCGATTATTTTAGTCCAAAAGAATATATCATTGGTGGCACAACCGTTACAGGAACGCAATATCTTGATAAAGATGTATTAATCACCTTATCAAAATTAACAAAGGGAGATAAAGTTACTCTTCCTGGTGAGGCTACTTCTGATGCGATTAAAACGCTTTGGGCGCAGGGATTGTTTGATGATGTTAAAATTAATATCGAAAAATTTGTTCAGGATTCTGTGTATTTCGAAATCGAAGTGGTTGAACGTCCTCGTTTAAGTTCAATCGATTTGAAAGGAATCAGCAAATCGCAAAAAACGGCTATTCAGGAAAAACTTAATGATAAAACCGGGAAAATTGTAAACGACAACTTATACAACACTACTTCGGCTATTGTAAAGAAGTACATGTTAGATAAAGGTTATTTTTTTACTACAATAGATTACAAAACGCGTAAAGATCCAAATGCTGAAAATAGCGTGGTATTGGAAGCGAATATTGATAAAGGCAGTCGTGTAAAAGTTCAGCGCATCGAATTTACCGGAAACAAAGATTTTAAAGCTGCTAAGCTTAGAAAGTACTTAAAAAATCCTAAGCAATTTGCATGGTGGCGTTTTTGGGGTTCAGGAAAATTCTCTAAAGAAAAATATGAAGAGAATAAGGTGAAGATGATTGGTAAGATGCATGAAAAGGGATACCGTGATGCTGAATTACTGAAAGATAGTATTTACCAATACAATAAGAAAAGGGTAAATATTAAAATGGATTTATATGAAGGAAAGAAATATTATTTCGGTAATATTACCTGGGCTGGAAATGCCATCTATGCTGATAGTATTTTAAATAAAGTTTTAACCATTGAGAAAGGTGATGTATTTAGTGAAGAAAGGTTAAACAAGAAATTAAACGGTGGCGGTGAGAACGGTGGCGACATCAATAGCATGTACACCGATAATGGTTATTTAACTTTCAATATTGATCCGGTACAAACTAAAATTTATGGCGATACGGTTGACGTAGAAATGCGTATGTATGAAGGGCCGCAATACACCAACAATAGAATTACTTTAAAAGGAAATACGATTACCAATGATAAGGTTGTGTTACGGGAGATTCGTACCAAGCCGGGACAAAAATTTAATAAAAGTGATTTAATTCGTACCATTCGTGAGATTGGTCAGTTAGGTAACTTTGATGAATCGAAGACAGTTCCAACTCCTCGTCCTAATCCTGCAGATGGAACAGTTGATATTGAGTATGCTGTAGAGGAAAAACCTTCAGATCAGATTGAGTTATCAGGTGGTTTTGGTGGTGGCCGCATTATCGGTACCTTGGGTTTAACTTTCAATAACTTCTCATTAAGAAACTTGTTCAACCTGAAAGCTTATAAGCCACTTCCAAAGGGAGATGGACAAAAATTAAGTTTACGTGGGCAAACGAATGGTAAATACTATCAATCTTATAGCTTCTCTTTCTCTCAGCCATGGTTTGGTGGAGAAAAGCCAGTAAGTTTTGGTGTAAGTGCTTTTACCTCACTACAGTCAAACGGTTTAAATTCGGATAACTCTCAGTTCCAGAAAATCCGTTTAAATGGTGTTACCGTGAGTTTGGGTAGAAGATTAAACTGGCCGGATAACTATTTCCAGTTGAGCCATGCCGTTAACTTACAGCAGTATATTTTAAGTAACTACCCAGGTTATTTATTTACTTCGGGTACTTCTTACAATTTAAACTTATCGCAAGAGATCAGTCGCGACTCAAGAGATTCACCAATTTTCCCTAAATCGGGTTCATTTATTCGTTTCACTATTCAGGCAACACCTCCATATTCATTATTTAATAAAGTGAATTATGCAACCGCACCTGATAAAGAGAAATATCGCTTTACTGAATACCACAAGTGGAAATTTGATTCGCAATGGTACCAACGCGTTGCAGGTAATTTGGTAATTAAAGCACAGGCACAATTTGGTTTCTTAGGGCAGTACAACAGTGCAGTAGGTCAATCAGCGTTTGAGCGTTTCAAACTAGGTGGTGATGGTATGCAAGGATTTGATTTCTTACAAGGATCAGAACTAATCGCGATGCGTGGTTATGCAAACAATACAGTTATTCCAGTAGGTTCAGATCCTCGTATTGCACAACAATCTGGTAGTCCGATTTACACCAAGTATGTTTTAGAGGCACGTTATCCAGTTATTGCAAGTCAACAAGCTACTGCTTTCGTATTGGCTTTTGCCGAAGGTGGTAATACCTGGAATAAGTTTAGCGATTTTAATCCTTTCAACGTGAGAAGATCAGTTGGCGTAGGTGCGAGAATCTTTCTACCAATATTTGGTTTGTTGGGTATTGATTATGGTTACGGTTTTGATGCGATTCCAGGATTACCTGATTCGAACAAAGGCCAGTTCCACTTCAGTATCGCACAACAATTAGGTGGATTTTAATTGATAAAGTATAAAAATTTAACTAAATATGTAATAAAACGCCTTAAGTTGAGTTTATTAAAAGCTTAGGTTATAACGAATCATTAAATACACACACAAATGAAGAAGTATCTTTTTATCGCATTTTTATTATGCACAACCTTTGGCGCTTATGCCCAAAAGTTTGCTTATGTAGACACCGAGTATATTTTGAAACAGATGCCAGAATATAAGTCTGCATTAAGCCAGTTAGAAGTAGCATCTAAACAATGGCAACAACAAGTTGACCAGAATTTTTCTGAAATCGACCGGATGTACAAAGCCTATCAGGCAGATCAGGTATTGTTAACTGATGATATGCGTAAACGCCGCGAAAACGAAATCATTGAGAAAGAAAAACAGGCGAAAGAGTTTCAGCGCCAAAAGTTCGGACCAGATGGTGAGCTTTTTCAAAGCAGAGCAAAATTAATCAAGCCAATTCAAGAGAAAGTTTCTGATGTAATTAAACAGATTGCGAAGGCTAAATATCTTGATTTCATTTTTGACAAAAGTAGTGAAGCAACCATGATGATTTATGCAAGCAGCAGCTACGATGTTAGTAATGATGTAATTGTGAAATTAGGTTACAAGCCAGGGGCTGGAAAAAATTAGTATATTCGCCCCCTTAGATTTTAGAAAACAAACAAAAAAAATAAAAAGTAAAATAGAACGATGAGAAAGTTAATTAACGTATTCTTTGTAGCAGCAGGGTTAATGTTTACAGCGAATATGGCAAGTGCGCAACAAAAATTAGGTCACATTAATTCAGAAGATGTGTTTGCAAATCTTCCTGAAGCTAAAGCGGCTCAAACTACATTGGAAACTTTGGGTAAAACTAAACAAGCAGAAATTGATGCGATGATCAAAGAATATCAAACTCAATTGTCTGCAGCCCAAGCTAAAGAAAAAACTTTAAGCGAAGCAAATAAAGAATCAGTTGGTAAAGAATTACAAGCTGCTGGCCAAGCATTACAGGATTTAGAAAAACGCATTACTGATGCTCGTACTAAAGCATCTCAAGATGTTGGTACTAAACAAGGTGAGTTATTTCAACCTATTCAAGCTAAGGTAGCTACTGCAATTTCTGCTGTGGCGAAAGAAAAAGGTTTAGCTTACGTTTTCGATATTGCAAACGGACAAGGTGGTAATAACCTGGTTTTCTGGGAAGGTGGTGATGATATCACTTCAGCAGTTAAAACTAAATTAGGTATTTCTGCTACTGCAGCTAAAGCACCAGCTCCTAAGAAATAGTTTGGAGTCGAGAGTATTGAGTCAATAGTCTCTAGTACTAATTCAAAATATAAAGCGGAATCAAAGTAATTTGGTTCCGCTTTTTTTTGGTCATCATCCAACTTTCCCACTTCCCAACTTTTCAACAATAAAATAATATCTTTACGGTGATGCAAAAAAGTTCGCCTATAGGTATTTTCGATTCAGGTTATGGTGGCTTAACTGTTTTTCGGTCGATAGCTGATCAATTGCCCCATTACAATTATATCTATCTAGGCGATAATGCCCGTTCTCCTTACGGTGATCATTCTTTTGATACGATTTACAAATATACCCTCGAATGTGTGGAATGGCTTTTCGCACAGGGCTGTGAATTGGTAATCCTGGCTTGTAATACCGCTTCTGCAAAAGCTTTAAGAACTATCCAACAAAAAGATTTACCTGTTAAGTATCCAGATAAAAGGGTTTTGGGTGTCATCAGGCCAACGGCGGAGGTTATTGGCAGCTTCACATCCAGCGGCCATGTTGGCGTAATGGGTACTCGGGGAACTGTAAATTCGCAATCCTATTTATTGGAGATTAATAAGTTTTTTCCAGAGGTTAAGGTATATCAGCAAAGTTGCCCAATGTGGGTACCCTTAATAGAAAACAATGAGCATTTGCAATCTGGTGCTGATTTTTTTATCGACGAATATTGTAATCGGTTAATGGAACAGTCGGCAGAAATAGACTGCGTTCTTTTGGCTTGCACGCATTATCCCTTACTTATGCCAAAGTTAAAAATGGTTTTGCCTGACTACATTAATATCTTAACTCAGGGAGAAATTGTAGCCAAAAGTTTGGTTGATTATTTAGAAAGGCATCCTGAGATAGAAACGAAGTTGAGTAAAGAGGGACTTAAATCTTTTTACACCAGTGGCGATCCGCTGGCTTTTGATGCCCAGGCGTCCATTTTTTTTGGTGAGGAATTGAATTCAGGGCGCATGTAAATGCTATGCATTAGATAGGTCATCACAAACCACCCATCATTCCCATTCAAATGGAAATCTTAAAGCGCTCGCTGTTGAAATTAATTTTGATTGTTTTTGGCATTAGGATCCCCAGTCAAGCTGAGGATGACGACCGTTCATTGTTGGTGGCTGTATCTGGAGTGTAGCCAATTCGCTAACCATTCCGTCATTCCCACGCAGGTGGGAATCTTAAAGCTCTCGCTATTACAATTAATTTTGCTTGTTTCTTGGTTTAAGATCCCCAGTCAAGCTGAGGATGACGACCGTTCATTGTTGGTGGCTGTATCCGGAGTTTAGCCAATTCACTAACCATTCCGTCATTCCCACGTAGGTGGGAATTCTAAGGCGTTGCTGTTAAAATTACGTTTGCCTGTCTTTCGGTTTAAGATCCCCAGTCAAGCTGAGGATGACGACCGTTCATTGTTGGTGGCTGTGTCTGGAGTTTAGCCAATTCAATAAACCATACCGTCATTCCCACGCAGGTGGGAATCTTAATGCGTTGCTGTTAAAAGTACTTTGCTTTTTTCGGGTTAAGATCCCCAGTCAAACTAAGGATGACGACCGTTCATTGTTGGTGGCTGTGTCTGGAGTTTAGCCAATTCACTAACCATTCAGTCATTCCCACGCAGGTGGGAGTCCTAATGCGTTGCTCTTGGAATTACTTTTACCTGTCTTTCAGTTTAAGATACCCAGTCAAGATGAGGATGACGACCGTTCATTGTTGGTGGCTGTGTCTGGAGTTTAGCCAATTCGCTAAACCATCCCGTCATTCCCACGCAGGTGGGAATCTTAATGCGCTCACTACCAATTGATGCGTTTTTTGTCCGACTAGACTTGTAACTTGTAACTCATAACCGGTAACTGGCAACCGGTAACTCAAAACTCGAAACCGATTACTGCGGCAATTTCTCTACCCTAACTAAAATTGTAAGCGAGGAGAGCGCCTCTAGAAAAGAAACCACCGCATCCTTTTCTGCTTTACTCAACATTAAGCCTTTTAACAACTTATCGTTCTTAGGCAATAGTGGGTCATTTGTCTGTTCTGCCCGAACCCTCTGAACGGGCATGCCCACATTGTACATGTTCATCACACCATCCATATCTGGGAATAAACCATTATGGAACCAAGGCGCCGTTTTCATTACATTTCTTAATCCAGGCGTTTTAAATTTACCTACATCTTCTGGTTTCTTGGTTACATTGTACAAGCCTAAGTCTTCATATTTACGTTTGAAATAAGTTAACCCATCGTTGTGGAACTCATTGTCGGTAAATAATGGACCATTATGGCAATTAATACAACGGGCTTTGGTGCGGAATAAATGTAAACCCACTAACTGTTGATCGGTCAATGCCTTCTTATCTCTAGCCAGGAAACGATCGAATGGGGTTCTCCTGCTTACAATGCTGCGTTGAAAAGTGGCCAGACTTTCGAATATCCTTTTGTTGGTGATGGTCTTCGATCCAAATGCATCAACAAAGAATGGTTGATATCCCTTTATTTTACTTAATTTTTTGGATAAAGTTTTCATATCCTGGTGCATCTCATTATGTGCCGCCACCGGGCTTTCTGCCTGTTCTTCCAAACTAGCCGCTCGTCCATCCCAAAATAAACGTTTGTAGAACCATACGTTTTCTAAAGAGGGCGCATTACGGATGTTTGTTAAATGATCATGTCCAACAGAAACCTGACGACCATCAGACCAATGTAAATCTGGTGCATGGCAGCTCGAGCAGGAAATTTGGTTTGAACCGGATAAACGAGGATCGAAAAATAAGATTTTACCCAGTTCAACAACCTTTTTAACCGAATCATTTTTTAAATCGACGGGAGAGGGCGGAAGTTCTCCCAATTCTTGAAAAACTGCTCCTTTATCTACGGTCGGCTTTGGCCATTGATCTGTAGGTTTTGAATAAACTTTGCGCAAGCTATCTATGCTCAGTTCCTCATCATCGTTGAAATTTGTTGATTGAAATGATAGTAGGATTAATCCGGTAAAGATTAGGGCAAGCGTGAGGAAAACTTTATTCATAAGGCTAAAAATACAGATTTAAGCTGATATTGGAAGAAAAGCGGTCTTTGCCAGGGGCGCTTGCTAAGACACGTCCGAAATCTTTTAAATCATCCCTTTTCCAGTAACTAAATCCAACTTTAATCCCAGTTTGGACTTGTCGAAACATTGGGATGCTATAGTCGGCGGTAAAATTTCCTCCAAATTTTGAGGTTGTGTTATAGGAATAGTCATGATAGATTACAGTTCTTGTGAAGATACCTTCATTGGCAAGCAGTACGTTAAAATCAGAATCAAGGTAATGATTATATAAAGCAGATATATTAATTCCCCAGTTATGATTGTTTTTACCATTGTGGTTAAAGCCGTAGCTTAAAGCATAATTCAATTGATTAAAACGGATATCATTTCCGGCTAAGCCATCCTGTCTACGTTCTTCGTATTTATTTAAGCTTAAACCAATGTTGTGTATGAGGTTGTTTTTCTTGATGGTGTAAACTCCAGCAGCTGAGATAAGATTGTTGTTGAACAGGTAGCTGTTTGCCAAATAATTATTAAGATAGTTATCTCCTTTGTTAGTAATGTAATTTAAGTCTACACTTATTCCACCTTCCGATAGTTCTTTTAGCCAAAACAGGCGATAACTCTCTTTTACCAGGTTAAAGTTTATGAAGCTTGTTATTCCATCAGAGGCTCTGTAATCAAATTGTTGTTTTTCCTTAGATGTTTGGTAGTTCAGGTTAAAGCTACCGATACTTTTTGGTTGATAAGTTAGATATACATCAACTCCATTTCTGTTTTGATTATTTTGAACTGTTCTGGCTTCATTATATTCGCCAGCTTCTCCATAACCGTTGATTAGGTAGTTGGTAAACTCTGGACTCACTCTTCCTTGATTAAGACTGGCGTTTTTATATGCTACGTTTACTTTTTCAAGACCATACCCAAAGCGGTATGCAACGCCAATAGATAGTGCTTTTGTGATATTGTAGCCAACCGTCCCAACTAAATTTAGTTGGTAATCGTTTACATTGCCTCTTGGGTCGTTTGTTGAATAATGATCGCCGATCCTATAATCAGCTCCTAGCCCAATAGGTAGCTTATCATTCAATATATTTTTATTGGCGAAGGCCTTTAATTTGTAAATCGATCTCTGATAACTTACATTTTTTAACGAGCCAAAATAATATGGATTAGCAATATTATTACGCGTTTGATGAGAAAAACGTGTGCTATCTTCTATGATTCTATTATAGGAAAATTGTCCCCAAACCGTGATAGAGTTTAGCTGCGAAACTCCTTCTGTACTCAAAAATGTGTTTGAAAGTTTAGTCGCATCCTGAGATTTCATTAAATGTCCTTGTTCAAAACCTTGACCAATAGATAAGGTGTTAAAAGTTTTAGGCATTAGTTTTTTAATATAGAACGGACTTGACTTTGCAAATGTGTAACTGCTGAATAATGATGAGTCAACGGAAAATAATTTATTGCGCATGCCTGTCATTATCGAATCCTGCTTTTGTCCAAACGCAGTAGAGAAAGTGCCAAAAAATAAAAGTGCGTATAAAAAGGTGTTCTTCATTTCTTTTTTTGTTAGCTGCTTATTTAAATCCACGGGGGATTGCGAGTGGGAAATAGTCAAAATCTTCAGCGGAGTTATTCGTGTCTTTTAAAATCCTTCTTCCATTTACTGTCGTCTCTGTTTTTCGTATAACGGATTGGGAAGAATAAGCACCATTAGGAGCATACGTATAAAGCGCATCTATAGAAGCACCCAATTTTTTTGGAACCCTAGAAGCGGCGCTACTAGGCTGAATTTCGACTCCATCTATAATAAAGTCGATTGGAATTTGATAATATTTATCGGCATTGGCTTGTGGCGGCGCAATAGTTGGAAAAGGGTATTGAGGCAATTTCTTAATCTCAGTAGTTCCCTTGTTCTTGAAAATAATATACCCCATTCTTCCTGGATTGTCGAATATCAGATCCGTCCCGCTGTATGATAGTACATCGACGTTCGGAACACTTGGATTATCTATATCCGAGGCTAAGGGTTTAGGTAAAAACGGGGCATAATAAGCTTCAAAATCGGCACCGCTCAAATCAATGGTTAGCGATGGATCTCTTGCTGTGATTGTTTTTCCGTCTGTCCCTGTAAAAGGAGCTTTGTGGTTTAACGCAGTTTGTGCTAATACAATGCTTTCGCCAGGTTTAACAGGATATTGGCTACCATTCCCTGGGATCATCAAAAGTGCTCTTGTGTAGATGTATGAATTATTCGCGTCAATATCGCTTGGCATACCTTGTGCTTTTGACCAATCATACTGATTGTTATTTTGCCTGTGAATGTTTGTTGAGGTGAAGTTTTGAATGCCTAGCGCTTCAGCGATGTACAAACTATCCGCAAAAAGAACTGAATCAGAATTGTTGTATATTTCTATAAATTGATCACGGAATGATGCTCCAGTAGTAGTATTCGAACCAGCATAATAAATTTGCTTGATTACCCAGGGACCTGTAGATCCAGAAATTAATTTTAGTGATATATTTTGATTATCCTCTATAGTGATTGTTCTTGATTTTTCTGATGCATTAAATACAACTTCTTTGTCTACGCTTTCTCCAGTAAGTGCTGTATAATCGGTAGCAGATATTTTTATCATTGCTGAAATATCATAAACACCAGGAGAAATCGAATCTAACAGCACCGTACCATCGTTGCTGGTGGTATATTTTTGAAGTACATTGTTTTTTGTGTTTTTGATCGTTACTTCAATTTTTGATTTTGGCAATAATTTCCCTAAATCCTGCGAAGCATAAGAGGTAAGTATCTGAAATTTAACAGGATGAATTTCAGGAATATCGCCTTGGTATTTTTTGCATGCGATTAGCAGCAATGAGATACATGAAATAATAGTGATTATTTTTTTCATCTTTTAAAGTTTTATAGATAATTCGGCGCCAAATGTTGGTGTGCTATTTGGATATCGGTAGGTACCAGTTGGAGTGATGTAATAAGGACGGTGATTAAATACATTATACACATTGAAAGCAAACTTAAAACGCTTTTTTATCTCCTTTGCTATGCTTAAGTGGTAGTTGGATATAATCCTTGGAAGGTCGTTTTCCGACTGCTCTTGCGGAGTGATATAAAGATGGCCGTAAGAGGAATTGTTACGATCGAAGTTGCTGATAGCAATATATTGGTTGTATCTCTTATAGTAGCCTAGCGGGATTCTAGAACTTGCATTTGTTCTACTTTTGTCTAGAATATCAAACTCCGCGACAAATGAAACAACCAAACTCAGTTTAGGTATGTGAGTAACACTTGTGATTCTACCATTACTGAAATAAGATCTTTTATTTATTGGTTCATATACTCCGATATAGGCGTAATTTGGGTCAGTTGGAATTATACTTGGAAGCTTATTGCTTAAACTGTTAGAGGTACTCAAATACGAAGTCCGAAAAAGGCCGCCACTAATATTGAAGGTAGTTTTCAACTCCTTTATTTGAGGAGAATTTATGATCACTTCGAAACCTTGATTATTGGATGCTAGGTCGTTTTTAAAATAAGAATAACTAATTGCATAGGGTTGTACTCCTTTAGTTTGAATTGTCGGTTTAGCTCCAGGATTAATTGTTGCTGTATAGGTTGGAAGTTCAATGGTCTGTAAGTTTTGAACAGTGGATATTCCGTTTCTGGATTTTTTATTGAAAACAGAAAGCGACAAATTAAATTTGTCTATTTTAATTTGAGCCGAAAGCTCAATGCTTTCGCTTTTAGAAGGCTTCAAACCTGCACTTGTTGGCTCATATCTTTCAACGTATACTAGATAAGTACTTTCGTTAACTTTGCCATTGTAGGCATTCAATAGTGGGATTTCAAAAAACGTTGGTCCTGGATATCGCTGCGCTAAACCTGGAGATTTGTACGATAGACCATATGCCAATCCAAATCTTAAGTTTTTGTTCACCTCGTAATTAATATTTGTTCTTGGCGAAAGAGAAGCGTAGCCATTTTGAATATCCGAACGAATACCAGCTCTTATATTTAGTGGTTTACCCAGTACTGTTGCTGTAAAAACGTCTTCGATGTAAAAACCCAAATCTTTTTGCGAGAGCGCCAATCGAAAATCATAATAACGCTCTGAGCTTTTTGTTCCTAAGGATGTACTTGCAACTCGTGCTGTTCCTCTCGGTTCATTTGGGTCTATCGTTTGGCCAAGTCCTTTATTAGCGGCATAACTAAAACTCCCGCCAAAGGATAAATTGTGAATGAGATTTCCTGTTTCAAATCCTCCGGTGAAATCTAAAGATGCTGAGGCATTAATTGGCCGACCGTCGATAAGAGATTTTGCCGTATAAATGCCAGAGTCATAATATCCCTCGTGGATTCCGGTAGTGGTTGCGGTACTGTATAAAACGTAAGCATCATTTACCAATTCCTCTTTATAACTTACCTGATGGCCTTCTGCATACCTTAAATTTAAACCAATATTTTTCAGGAAACCTTTTTCCAAGAGATAATTGCTTCTATTCGCTACGCTAAAGTTCCAGCTATCAAATTTTGTCCTGGTACTTTTTTCATCATCAGGATCGTATTTAATCCCGTCTAAGTTTCTACCATAATCTAGACTAAAAGTGTTTTTCAGCTGCTTTGATTTTCCGAAGGAATTTGTCCACATCGCATTGCCATTAATACGTCTATAGGCTTTAAGTTTATCTCGATTATCTTGAAACGAATTCACATAATTAATCCCAACGTTTACTGAGCCATATTTCGGGCTGATTTCGAAACCTTTTGAAAAACCGTAAGAGGTCGCATTATCTCTTAATTGCATTCGTAAATAAGCTGGTGATTTACCTGCCTGGCGCTCAATGATGATTGCTCCATCGGTTAGATCGCCGTATTTAGCAGGGGCTACTCCTGCAATAACTTCGATGCTTTCAATATTATCTGCAGGGATTTGGCGTAAATCCGTCCCTCCGAAAGTGTAATCTCCGGTATAATTATTTCCGTCATTCCCTGTTCCTCTGATTCCATATGAGCCACTCGTCACAAAAGAAGATCCAACTCCACCAATTCGGCCCGGATTAAAACTTTGCATGTTGGCATTGTTACTTAGAGTGTTGCCATCCATTATGATGGCTATACCAAACGCATTATTTAATTCAAAACTTCCTTTTCCATTAGTCGTTGGTTCGTATGCAGCTCTCAGATTAATATTTTGTACATTTTGCAAAGACGGAGGTTGAATTTTTCTATTGGGGATTTGATTTAATAAATCATTCACACTTAGCGCCGGTGTTTGTTCAATTAAGTCTCTAGTAATAACTAATGATGAGTTGCTGGAACCCGAATAGTTCCGCTTCGCATTGATTTCAATGTTCTCCAAGCTTAAATCTAAAACCTTTAGGCTGATGTTTCCGAGATTGGTTTCTCCTGCTTTAACAGTAATTGGAAAGCTTAGTTTCTGATAACCAATATAGGAGAATTCGAGGGTTAGATTATTATTGGTTTCGGAGCCATTTATTCTAAAAACCCCAGCTTTATCAGTTATTGTATACTGATTGGTTTCAACAACTTTAATGTTTACAAGCTCTAGCGGCTTGTTTTCAGGGTCTACCACTTTTCCGGTAACAACGTTTTGCGCTTGCGCCATCCCGGCAAGACAAACCAAAACTAATAATGAAATGTAAAGTTTCTTCAATTTAGACTAAATCTTAATAATGGCGCAAACATAGAGATTTAACAGTTATCAACAAAACTATTTAGAACAATTCCAGATAATTTAGCATTATTTGGTTTACAACTAATTAAGGTCTATTGCATTCCAAATTAACCTCATTGTGACAAAAGAAAATACTTTTGTTTAGGTTGTGATTATTTAAAAGGATAACTTTGCGGCTTCAAACCCACACAATGAGTGATCAGATAAAACACGAATGCGGAATCGCTTTTATTCGCCTGTTAAAACCACTTTCTTACTACCAGCAAAAGTACGGTACAGCACTTTACGGCCTTAACAAATTATATCTTTTAATGGAAAAACAGCATAACCGGGGCCAGGATGGCGCAGGTATTGCCACCATTAAATTGGATATGAAACCTGGCAGTAGGTACATTAGCCGATACCGGAGCATGGCTTCGAATGCGGTAGCAGATATCTTCGAGTATGTTCAAAACAAATTCGTAGATATACAAGAAAACACCCCTGAATTAATGCAGGATACAGAGTGGCTCAAAAACAATGTTAGCTTTATCGGCGAGGTGTTATTGGGCCATTTGCGTTATGGTACACATGGTAAAAATAGTATTGAAAACTGCCACCCTTTCTTAAGGCAAAACAACTGGATGACCCGTAACCTGGTTATTGCAGGTAACTTCAACATGACGAATGTTGATGAGTTATTGGAGCAACTCTATGAGTTAGGTCAGCATCCAAAAGAAAAAGCCGATACCGTTACTGTTTTAGAAAAAATTGGTCACTTTTTGGATGATGAAAATCAAGAACTTTTCGATCAATATAAAAAAGAGGGACACGACAATGTGGCCATCACGCACAAAATTTCTGATCATTTAGATATCGCAAATATTCTTCGCCGCTCGGCTAAAACCTGGGATGGTGGCTATTCTATCTGCGGTATGGTGGGTAACGGCGATTCATTCATCATGCGTGATCCGGCAGGTATTCGTCCAGCCTATTACTATTATGATGATGAGATTGTAGTGGCTGCTTCTGAACGACCAGCACTACAAACTGCTTTCAACATCCAGTTTAAAGATGTTAAGGAGATCGATCCTGGTCATGCTTTAATTATCAAGAAAAACGGCGAGGTAAGCATGGAGCAGTTCCGTGAGCCTACCGAAAGATTATCTTGTTCGTTCGAACGCATCTATTTCTCAAAAGGAAGTGATGTAGAAATTTACCGCGAACGCAAGCAATTAGGTCGTTTATTGAGCGATAAAATTCTTCAGGCCGTTCACTACGATTTAAAAAACACCGTTTTCTCTTTTATACCAAACACTGCTGAAGTGGCTTTCTTTGGTATGGTTGATGGTGTGCAACAATATGTACGCAGGCATCAAAAAGATATTCTTCTACATAAAAAAGAGGAGTTATCTGATGAGCAGCTGGAGGAATTGTTATCTCTTGCACCCCGGGTTGAAAAGCTGGCTGTAAAAGATGTGAAACTGCGAACTTTTATTACGCAGGATGCGGATAGAAGTGAAATGGTGGCCCACGTTTATGATACCACTTATGGTATTATCAATAACCATCAGGATACTTTGGTAGCCTTGGATGATTCAATTGTTCGGGGTACTACTTTAAAACAAAGTATTATTAAAATCGTAGATCGTTTACATCCTAAGAAAATTATCATTGTTTCATCTGCACCTCAAATTCGTTACCCAGATTGTTACGGTATTGATATGAGCAGAATGGGGCAGTTTGTTGCTTTCGATGCTGCAATTCAGTTATTAACTGAGCGTGGCATGTGGCAGGTGATTGAAGATGTTTATGCAAAATGTAAAGCTTCATTATTACTTCCGAAAGAAGAAATCGTGAATCATGTAAAAGAGATTTACAAACCCTTCACTCCGGAAGAAATTTCCGCTAAAATTGCGCAGATTATCACACCTAAAGGCACTGTTGCCGAGGTAGAAGTAATTTATCAAAGTTTGGAGAACTTGCATGAAGCTTGTCCGAAAAACAAAGGTGACTGGTATTTCTCTGGTAATTATCCAACTCCAGGTGGCAATAAAGTAGTGAACAAAGCTTTCATTAACTGGAAAGAAGGGAATAATCAAAGGGCATATTAATCCTTAGATATTTTGAATTTGAATAGCCCGCATTTATGCGGGCTATTTTTTTTGTCCAAAAAATTTAAATTCATTTGTGTTTGATATTATATAGAAAGTGACACTCTTGCCACGTTATTGGAGATTATTAGCCTCATTTGGTAAACGTTTTATCATTCTTTGTTCTTGTAGATTGCACATCTTCTTTGACAGCGAAAAACATTTAGAAGGGTGTAAATGTTAATTCTCCACTATGAAAAACCTAATAAAATTTTGCCTGATATCTACCGTTTGTTTAGGCTTAAGCTGTTCTGAAAGTAATCAACAACAAGTTACAAACGCTATCGACAATACAAGCGATAGTATTTCAACCAAGCTTTCAGAATTGAATGATACCTTAAAAAATGTAAAGGAAGATATCAAGAGCCGTATTCCTAAAGTAGAAATAAACGTGAGCAAACGTGTTCCGATAAGTTTGCAATGGATCAGTTTTGAAAGTGAAAAGGGTTCGGCCGAAATCCTTAAAAAGGACAGTAAATGGTTCTCCATAAAGGGGGAGCAAACGAATACCGACAATGAATACCTTAAAATTGATGGACGTTTGAAAAGATTGGACGCCAACAGAATTTCCTTCGAAGGAACGATAATCACGTATATCAAAGATAACAACGGCGGTGTGCCTTGTGAAAAAACTGGTGCGCAGGTATTTTTTAAAAAAGGCAGCCGTTCCTATTATCGTTTGCAAAAAATGGAAAACTGCGCTGGTGGGAAGCTATTGGATTATGTTGATATTTATAATCTCGATGACGTACTTTAGTGAGTATTCTACGCATAAAACTGAACATACGTTTTGTAAATAAGCCAAAATGCAAATAGAATAATAATTACCCCTGCAATTTTATTAAGTGTTTTTAGGGCGTCTTCCTTTATTTTGTATCTGAGTTTACTTGAATAGAAACTCTTTGCTCCATCTATGCTCAGCTGAGTAACCATCGCGATAAAAAAGCAAACCAATTTTTCGTTCAGCATGTTATTCAGCTTAACAGATATTATTCCGCTTACAATAATCCAGAACATTAAGGTAGAAGGAGTGAGGATGCACATCAGAAATCCCTTTAAAACATAACCTCTTTTGCTGATCTTCTGGAGGGTTGCGGAATCGTAATTTACCTTCATTTTTGAAACCAGATAATATATTCCTACGGCGAGTAAGAAAATACCTCCAATGGTACCGACATATTTGTCGAAGCTAGCTTTATAATCGAAAAACTGACTTCCAAAAAGGACTAATGCGATTAATATAACATCACTAATTATAACCCCAATAGCTAAAGAAAACCCTGCCATAAAGCCTCTTTCTATACTGGTTTTAATCATTGCAAAAAATACCGGACCTGTTAAAAACGACGAAATAATCCCTGCCCCAATACCTAATAATATGGCTTCAAACATGTATTGTATTGTTTATAATATGCGAATATGCAATTTTATACCTAAAGATGGTGCATTTATTTTTGTTGCATAAGTTGCATAAAAGTTACTATTTTTTAATTTTTTTTTATCTAAGTTTAGCCCCACTAAAACTATATTTTAAACATGAGTTCAGAACAAACACAAACCAAGTGGGCCCAATTTATTCCCTTGGTAACCGTATTCTTTTTTTGGGGCTTTGTTGCCGCAAGTAATGATATTTTAATTCCGGTTTTCAAGAAAGCTTTTGATTTATCACAAGCTGAAAGTCAGTTGGTTTCACTGGCATTTTATATTGCCTACACCGTGGGTGCGCTTATCTATAACGGAATTTCGGTGCTAATCGGGCAAGACATTGTAAATAAACTAGGCTATAAAAACTCACTTGCGTTAGGTCTTGTGATTTCGGCATTAGGTACACTATTATTTTATCCGGCGGCAAATTTGGCATCGTTCCCGCTAATGTTGTCCGGTTTATTTATCGTTGCATTAGGTTTTTCGCTACAACAAACCGTTGCCAACCCTTTAGCAATTGCCTTGGGTCCAATTAAAACGGGTTCACAGCGACTCACCCTTGCAGGCGGTATCAATAACTTCGGAACTACCATTGGACCACTTATTGTAAGTTTTGCCATTTTCGGTTCGGCAGCAAATGCAAGTTCAGATATTAGTATCGAAAGTGTTAAGATTCCTTATCTAATTCTAGGGGTTGCCTTCATTGCTGTCGCGATATTCTTAAAATTATCTTCTTTACCAGATAGACCAGCGTTGGTTGAAGCGAAAATAGAAGAAAAAGGTGCAAAAGGATCTGCCTTGAAGTTCCCACAATTGGTTTTGGGAATGATTGCAATTTTTGTTTATGTGGGTGTAGAAGTATCTACAGCAAGTAATTTACCTGCTTATATGGAGAAAGATTTAGGTTTCGCATTGCATGATATTGCACCTTATATTTCACTATACTGGGCAAGTATGATGATTGGTAGATGGACCGGAGCTGTAGAAGCTTTCACCGATAACATCCAGACTCAAAAAATATTAAGATTTGTTGCGCCATATTTAGCTTTTGGAATTTTCTTAGCGGTTAATGCCATTGCCGATCACGACTTGGCTCCATTCTACGTTTATGGATTAATCATTTTAGTATTGATTATTGCTGACATGGCGAGTAAAGGAAATCCGGCAAGAATGCTATTAATATTTTCTGCAATTGGCATACTTGCGTTACTTATCGGAATGTTTACCACTGGAATGGTTAGTGTTTATGCTATCACAAGCGTAGGTTTATTTTGTAGCACATTGTGGCCATGTATTTTCACTTTAGCAGTAAGTGGTTTAGGAAAGCACACCAGTCAGGGAAGTAGTTTCCTAATTATGATGATTATGGGCGGTGGAATTATCAGTTGGTTACAAGGGGCAGTATCGGAGTATACCGGTATTCAATACAGTTACATTGTTGGTATCTCGTGTTTCGCCTATCTTGCTTTCTACGCCTGGAGAGTAAGTGGAATTTTAAGATCACAAGGAATTAATTTTGATCAGAAAATTTCTGGCGGACATTAATTTTTAATAAAGTATTTTTACAGCCACGAAGTTAAACTGCTTCGTGGCTTTTTTATTTTAAGCATGACTAATAAACCAAGTTTCGATACCATATTTATGAATCTCGCTACTGATTTAGCGGAACGTTCGCATTGCGTACGTGCCCATGTCGGTGCGGTTTTAACAAAAGATACCAGAATCATCTCTATCGGCTATAATGGGCCGCCAGCAGGAACACATAATTGTGACGAAGAATGGCCAGAACACGGTTGTGCAAGAGACAGCAAGGGAAGCTGTTCGTTGGCGCTTCATGCAGAAGAAAATGCTATTCTATACGCTTCTAAAAATGGCTCCAAGATTGAAGGATGCACACTCTATACTACGTTATCACCCTGTATCGCCTGTGCCAGATTAATTTTGTCATCAGGAATTAAATTGGTTTATTATTCAAAATCTTACGCAGCATACAAAGGTTTGCCGAGTGATGAAGGTGTTGATTTCTTGAGGAAGTTTGGGGTAGAGGTAAAGTTAATGGAAAGCTAAAACTGTAAATTGATAATTGTTAGAATTTATAAATTATGGAAGGGTCCAGCTGCTGATAACAACTGGTAACTGAAAACCATTAACTAACAATAGATTTGATTATAAATAACTCTAAAACAATTTAACAATTCCCTTTCTTTATCTATCTTTGCGGATGCAAGAAAAAATCATTATCGTCGATTTTGGTTCGCAATTTACACAACTCATCGCTCGTAGAGTTCGCGAACTAAATATTTACTGTGAAATATATCCATTCAACAATCTTCCTGAAATTACCGAGGATGTAAAAGGTGTTATCTTTTCAGGTAGCCCATATTCAGTTCGTCAGGATGATGCTCCACAAATTGATCTATCAAACTATCATACCAAATATCCATTATTGGCTGTATGTTATGGTGCTCAATATATTGCGCAACAAACTGGTGGTCAGGTTCGTGCTTCTTCAACACGCGAATATGGTCGTGCTAACCTAAGCTTTGTTAACCAGGAAAATAAACTTTTTAAAGGCATCAATATCGATTCTCAGGTTTGGATGAGCCATGGCGATACCATTACAGATTTGCCAGAAAATGCAGAGTTAATTGCCAGCACAGAAAGCGTTAAGGTTGCAGCTTATCACATTAAAGATTCAAATACTTATGCGATACAATTTCACCCTGAAGTAACACACAGTATTGATGGAAAAGTTCTATTGGAAAACTTTTTGGTAGATATTTGTGGCTGTAGTCAGGATTGGACTTCAACAGCATTTATCGAAACTACTATTGCAGAATTGCAATCTACCTTGGGTAATGATAAAGTTGTTTTAGGCTTATCTGGCGGTGTTGATAGTAGTGTTGCTGCTGTTTTATTGCATAAAGCAATTGGTGCAAATTTACATTGCATCTTTGTTGATAATGGTTTGCTTCGTAAAGATGAATATGCCCAGGTATTGGAACAATACAAACACATGGGTTTAAACATCAAAGGGATCGATGCTAAAGATCGGTTTTTAAGTCAACTTGCTGGAGTTACTGATCCTGAATTGAAACGTAAAGCCATTGGTCGTGTTTTCATTGAGGTTTTTGATGACGCTGCACACGAGGTAACCGGAGTGAACTGGTTGGGTCAGGGTACTATTTATCCTGATGTAATCGAGTCAATCTCCGTTAATGGTCCATCTGCTACTATCAAATCACATCATAATGTAGGTGGTTTGCCCGATTTTATGAAGTTAAAAGTTGTGGAGCCATTAAAAACATTGTTTAAAGATGAGGTAAGAAGAGTGGGTAAAGCTTTAGGTATTGATGATGTGATATTAGGTCGCCATCCTTTCCCTGGGCCAGGTTTAGGAATCCGTATTTTGGGAGAAGTTACAGCAGAGAAAGTTGCCATTTTACAAGATGCAGACGCGATTTATATCAATGAACTTAAAGCTGCTGGTTTATACGATAAAGTTTGGCAGGCGGGTTCTATCTTTTTGCCGGTTCAATCGGTAGGGGTAATGGGTGATGAGCGTACTTACGAAAACGTAATTGCACTTAGAGCTGTTGAATCAGTGGATGGCATGACAGCCGACTGGTGCCATTTGCCTTATCCATTATTGGCGAAGATTTCCAATGAAATTATCAATAGGGTTAAAGGTATCAATAGGGTGGTGTACGATATCAGCTCGAAACCACCTGCAACTATTGAGTGGGAATAAAGATTTGAGAATCCTGATTTTTAAAATCTTAAGAATCATTTAAAACAAGTATTGAAGTATGCTAGCAAAGTGAATAAACTTTTGCTGGCATATTTTGTTAAAAAGATAGGTATGAATTTAAAAAACGGTTACTGGATATTACTGCTTTTCACTTTGGTTTTAGGTGCTTGTTCACCAAAAATAAGAACACCCAAACCACCAACCAGTAAACCTGTTGAAAAGGAAAAACCTGAAGAAAAGAAGAAACCTGTAAAGAAGTTTACTCAAGCTAGCATCTCGTTATTAGCACCATTTAGACTTGATGAAATCAATTTAAAAACCGCTACCAAGGCGGATGTAGAAAAGTATGCAATGCCGATTGATTTTTATCAGGGATTTAAGCTTGGAATTGATTCAGCGGCTGCATCCGGACTAAACTTTAAATTGAATGTTTTCGATACCCAGGATGATAATGCCCATATTTCGATGCTTTACAAAAATGAGCGTTTTAAACAAAGCAACTTAATTGTTGGGCCTGTTTTTCCTGATGGACAAAAATTTATTGCATCCTATTCCAAAGAAAATAATATCCCGGTAGTTTCGCCTTTAGCGGCTTCAAGTCCATCAGAATTCAATAATCCAAATCTGATTTCAATTGTGAACAATATCGATTTGCATGGCAAGAAAATAGCTACCTATATCACCAGGAATTTCAACCCTGCTAATACGATTGTGGTTTTAATCAACCCTAGAAAAAGTGAGGATGAGCAGTTCGCTGCTCCTTTGAGAACATATTTGCAAAGTAATCCTAAATTTATTGTGCAGGAGTATGCGTCGGCATATACCTTGGAAACCAAAATGATAAAAGGCAAACAATATGCAGTTATTGTTACTTCAGCGGATAGAGCCTTCGTTTTACCCACCATAGACAAACTGTATAAATTAAAAAATCTTCCTACAGGAGGTTATAACATAAACTTATTCGGTCATCCAAACTGGGTGAAACAAAATTATCCAACAGAAAAGGTACAGGCATTAAATACGATAGTGAGTTCATCTTATAAAATTGATTATAAAAGTACTGCGGTAACCTCATTTATAAAAAAATATCGGCGCCTATATGGCTTTGAGCCTGGAGAATATGCTTTTAAAGGATTCGATATTGGGGTTTATTTCGGTAAACTGTTAGATCAGTACGGTGAAAATTATTTGGAGTACATTACCAAAGAAAAGTACAAAGGTTTACACAACAATTTTTCTTTTATTCATGATGAAAAATTAGGCTATATTAATACCAGTTTAATGCTTTTGAAGTATAAAAACTTTGCCCTAAATATTATCGAATAATATCATTACTTCCCTTTTTTTTATGAGAGCTGATCATCAGTTACGTGCCTTTGAACAAATTTTAACCCATTACGATGGCAGTTTGCCACTGCATCGATTTTTGCCTGGTTATTTTAAGCAAAATAAACAAATGGGTTCTTCCGATAGGCGATGGGCAACACGGCATGTTTACAGCTTTTATAGATTGGGCAAAGCGCTTTTGCAATTGAATCAAGAGCAAAGGTTAAGCCTTGCAGATTTTCTTTGCCATGACACGCTAAGTCCTATTGTAGAGAAAAACTTTCCAGAATTTACAGATCAGATACAACTTTCATTGCTGGAAAAGTTAGAAAAAGTCAAAGAGAAATTTCCAGCATTTGTATTAACAGATGTCTATCCTCACCAAGAAAAATTATCTGAAAGTTTAAATAAAAAAGATTTTTTAAGATCATTTTTTACACAACCTGATTTATTTATCAGGGTTGCGGAGGGTCAGGCAGAGCAGATTATTGATCAACTAAGAAGTGAAAATATTGACGTAAAGCAGGTATCAAAAACTGCATTAGCTCTACCAAATGGTACAAAGTTGGAAACCGTTTTAAAAGAAGGATCTTATCAGGTGCAGGATTTATCTTCACAATATACTGGAGAATATTTTTTACCCAATAAATGGGATAAATGGTGGGACTGTTGCGCCGCATCTGGTGGGAAAACCTTGCTTTTACACAGTTTGGAGCCCGTAATAGAATTGTTAGTAAGTGATTTACGAGAGTCAGTTCTATTGAATTTAGATGAACGATTTCGTTTTGCAGGCATAAGAAAATACCATAAAAAAGAACTCGATCTTTTGAGAAATAATGATCAGATACTTCATCATTATCAGTTCGATGGGATTATTTTAGATGCTCCATGCACAGGTTCGGGTACCTGGGGGAGAACGCCAGAAATGCTTACTTTTTTTGAGGAACGGAAGATAGATCAATTCGCAACGATACAAAAGGCCATTGCCACTAACGTGGTTAAATATCTTAAGCCTGGAAAGCCTTTGGTTTACATTACCTGCTCGGCTTTTGCTGCCGAAAATGAAGATGTTGTTAATCACCTCTTGGAAACTTTGCCGCTGACTTTAGAAAAAATGGAGCTTATTAAAGGTTATCAAAACAACGCTGATACGATGTTTGTGGCCAGATTGATTAAGCGCCAGGATTAATTAAGACTACTGGATTATTTCAAGAAAATTTGTGAACTTGTTTTAATGCACAGACTATACATGCTCAAACCATGATTTGAAATTCTTTTTAACGTACTTCACTGCTTCGATTAAAACAGCAATCGCCCCAATTATTAATGTATATTCCTCAAAGCTGTTCATTTTGGTTAGCTTTATGTCTAGATGAATATACGAAATTATTGTTACAGATTGATTTTAGGATTGTCATTTAATACAATGATTGTCATTGCGAGGCACGAAGCAATCCTACAACTATAGCAGGTAGCGATCGCATTAAGATTGCTTCGTCGTATCTCCTCGCAATGACGACTTAGCTTGTAATGAAAAACGAAGCTACATCATCTTTTTTGCGGTATTGAACCTTGAAATAAATGGAGGATGACGAATCTTTAAAATAATCCCTAAAGCCCCGTATTGTTCCTGAATAATTTAATTGCAATGGCTAATAAAATTACTCCAAACGCTTTGCGAAGGATATTTAATCCTGTTTTTCCAAATAATTTTTCCAATCTCTCCGTATTTTTTAAAACGAAGTAAACAAAAAGCATATTCAAAATAATGCCCACTAAAATGTTTTGCGTTTGATATTCAGTCTTCAGAGAGAGTAATGTTGTCATCGTTCCTGCACCTGCAATTAACGGGAAAGCCAGTGGTACGATTGAAACCGTTTCAGGGGCTTCTTCTTTAAAAATGGTCAAACCTAAAACCATTTCCATTGCAATGAAGAAAATTACAAATGAGCCTGCAATAGCAAATGATTCTACATCGAGACCGATTACCTTAAGAAGCGATTCTCCTAAGAAAAGAAATAAAATCATCAAGGCTGTAGCTACGATAGAAGCCTTTTCTGATTCGATATGACCTGCTTTTTTGCGTAGCTCTATCACTACCGGAATTGAACCTAAAATATCGATAATGGCAAAAATAACCATTGTGGTGGTTAAAATTTGGTTGAAGTCGAACTTTAAAAAATCGAATTTCATAGGGTGCAATTTTAATAAAGGTAAGTCAATTTGTATTAAATCCTTATCAACAAATTCTTTAGAAATAGAACTGGGTTCTTAAAGTAAACACATTGTCTTTTCTATCATCTGTATAATCTGGTATTTGGGTCGATTCATTCTTGATGATATCGTAGTATAAAACGGCTTTAAAGTGTGGATTAAAATGGTGCAAAAAGCCGAAGCCAAAGGTATCAAAGCGAACGTCAGCAGCAGTTAAGCCTTTGGTTGCCGAGATATCCATCCCTTTAACTTTCGAATTGGGATCGTACCAATCATATTTTAAGATAAGTTGGTTATCTGTGCTATTTAAGGTTTGCACAAAAGTGAAATAAGCACCATTAAAGTTTCTGGTATAATAGGGCAACGGAACAGATTTATTATCGACGGGGTAAGAGCCAGGCGTGGTCGAAGTTGTGGCCGTTGCAGATTGGAGCCCGGAAATCACCTCTGCTCTTAATTCCGATTTCCAGCTTTTGGTTGATGTTGCAAGCTGGATGTCCGCTCCATAATACTTCCTCGGAGCAACCTTATTGATAGTTGAAGCAGAAGAATCTTTAACCATGCTCATAATGCCATTTTGATTATCCATCTTATAACTCACAGGCAAGCGATGGTTTAGTCCGCCTTGCAAGGTACTTATTCCGCCAGCAATGGATAAACCCACGCTTTTTATTTTATAAGGTTTATGGCTTAACCTTGCAATTACGTCTTTACTGTTATCAAATTCTCCTGGACCAGCTAAACCTTGGCCATTGTAAACACCTAAATCGAGTACGAAATTTTTGAGCATAGCGTCTTTCCATCTTGGATTAAAGGTAAAAGTGACGCCCAAATCGCGTTCGGTCTTCATTAAAATCTGCGACATCCGGCCACGTTCTGGTGCTTCCCTTACTGAAGAGGAGAGTTGTAATTCATTTCCAAAAGGACGGCCGGAAAGCCCCAAAGTGATGTGGAGTAGCTTCCACTTGTTTTCATAATAACGGCCCCAAAAATCCCTGATATTAACGCCCTGCTCAGTTCCATCAAATTGCAAAACAAAATAAGTAGATGGACTTTGGTCATCATTCAATATCATATAATCGGCCCTTAGCCTGCCTCGTCTTAAACGAAAACGATTATTGGTGAACTCGCCAAAATTGCCACCCTGATATTCTGCTTGTGTACCGTTCGTTTGGGCCACCTGAAACTGAGGTTGCATATAACCGCTAAATGATAATGAACCATATTTCTTGGAGATGATTAACAGGTGATTCACCGTTGTAGAATCTATGATATCATTTATAGTGCGTTGTGCAAAAGCATTTGAAGAAATAACGAACAAAAATAAAATACCAATAATGTATTTACCAAATGCCGATAAAAATGGTTGGTTCATGTAGCTGATTTTCTGCAAAGGTATATCAATAAAATCTTTACCAAAATAAATGGCACAAAAAAGCCCCGATTTCTCGAGGCTTTAAATATTTAATTCTATAATTCTGGTTTTGGAGGATCAACTGGAGTAACCACTTTTCCTTTATTTCTGAGTACTGAATTTCCTTTTCCGTAGAAGAAGTAAATCGATACACCTAAAGCCATCCAGATTGCTAAACGAATCCATGCTTCTATTGGTAACGACGACATTAAATAAACACAAACAATTACGCCCATAATTGGCACAAATGGCACCAACGGTGTTCTAAATGGCCTTGCTCTATCTGGATCAGTTTTACGTAACAACATTACGCCGATGCAAACCAATGAGAAAGCGAATAAAGTTCCTATCGAAACCATGTGGCCTAAATCAGTTACCGGAACAAAACCAGCGAATATGCTCACAAAGAACATAAAGAAGATGTTGGTTTTAAATGGCGTTCTGAATTTAGAGTGAATGCTACTGAAGAATTTAGGCAATAAACCATCTTTAGACATGGTATAAAATACCCTTGATTGTCCCATTAACATTACCAGGATTACGGAAGTGTAACCTGCTAAAATGGCAATGATTAATCCCATTTGCAACCAACTATATCCTGTTACTTTAAATGCAGTAGCTGCTGGAGATGCATCACCTTTAAAGACAGAATAAGGAACTAATCCTGTCATTACGTGTGCAAACAATACATAAAGTATGGTACAAACTACTAGTGAGCCTAAGATACCGATCGGCATTCCTTTTTGAGGGTTTTTAGCTTCCTGAGCCGCTGTAGAAACAGCATCAAAACCAATAAATGCGAAGAATACTAAAGCGGCACCAGCGGCGATACCAGAGATACCAAATTCACCTTTAACACCAGTATTTTCTGGAATATATGGCGTGTGGTTAGCAGGATTGATAAATTTCCATCCAAGCGCAATAAATACAATTACAACAGTAACTTTTACAATTACCAAAATATTGTTAAGACTAGCTGATTCTTTGGTACCACGGATTAGCATGAGTGATAATAAGGAAACGATAACAACAGCAGGAAGGTTAATTCCGCCGCCATCTACTTCAGCAAAAGATTTTGTTAAATATAGCGGCATTTCCATTCCGAACTCGTGGAGGAGTTTATTAAAATAGCCAGACCAGGATACACCAACTGTGGCCGCTCCAAGTGCATATTCCAATACTAAATCCCAACCGATTACCCATGCCATAAATTCGCCCATGGTGGCGTAAGAGTAAGTATAAGCACTACCCGCAACCGGAATCATAGATGCAAATTCTGCATAACATAACCCAGCGAAAGCACAGCCTACAGCAGCCAATACAAATGATAAGGTTACAGCCGGACCAGCGTGGTCTGCAGCAGCGATACCAGTTAAAGAGAATAAACCTGCCCCAATAATAGCTCCAATACCCAATGCAACAAGGCTCGTACTGCTTAGCGTACGTTTGAGTGTGCCCTCTCCACTTTCAGCAGATTCTGCTATAAGCACATCAATAGGCTTTTTTAGATTCATAATTTGTTTAGTCTTTTATGTTTGTTGATTTTATGATAATAAGCGGTAAACCTAAATAAAAATTGCGAAAAACAAAAAGGGATTTTGCTAAAAACCCCTTTTAAGTCTTAATCTCTCTATGATTTTACAGTTAGTGCGTTAAAGTATCGGTACTATTGATCAAAGTATCGTTAATTATATTGCCAGATGCATCGATTTTCTGCTGAATCTTGATTTCTTTCCTAACTTCCTGTTGATGATTGCCAGGGATTGCCGTAACTGCGATGTATGGAGCAATAACCAATGAAACAATCGACATCAATTTGATTAAAATATTCATTGATGGGCCAGATGTATCTTTGAAAGGATCGCCAACGGTATCCCCGGTTACCGAAGCTTTATGTGGTTCTGACTTTTTATAAAACATTTCGCCATTGATCATTACACCTTGCTCAAAAGATTTTTTGGCATTGTCCCAGGCACCACCAGCGTTACTTTGAAAAATTCCCATCAATACGCCCGTTACGGTAACCCCAGCTAACAAACCACCTAAAACTTCTGGCCCGAAAGCAAACCCAATAATAATAGGTGTAATAAGTGCAATGGCACCAGGAAGCATCATTTCTCTGATTGAAGCCTTTGTTGAAATGGCTACGCATTTTTCATATTCAGGCTTTGCTTTATACTCCATAATGCCTGGAATTTCACGAAACTGCCTGCGAACTTCCTGAACCATATCCATCGCAGCCTTTCCAACCGCCTGAATACATAGAGCCGAGAAAATAAAAGGAATCATTCCACCCACAAACAAGCCTGCTAAAACCGGTGCTTTGTAAATATCGATAGCACTAATGCCAGCAATTCCAACAAATGCAGCAAACAAAGCCAATGAGGTTAAAGCAGCAGAGGCAATAGCAAATCCTTTTCCAGTAGCTGCAGTAGTATTTCCAACTGCATCTAAATTATCTGTTCTTTCTCTAACCTCTGGAGGGAGCTGGCTCATCTCTGCGATACCACCAGCATTATCTGCAATCGGACCAAAAGCATCAATGGCCAATTGCATAGCGGTAGTTGCCATCATTCCGGCAGCAGCAATAGCTACTCCGTATAGCCCGGCAAAGTAATAAGACGACATGATCCCGCCAGCTAATACCAAAATAGGAATAACCGTCGATTTCATTCCTACAGATAAACCAGCAATGATATTCGTAGCATGACCTGTAGACGATTGTTGAATAATTGAGTTTACAGGACCTTTGCCCATAGCGGTGTAGTACTCGGTAACGATACTCATTATGGTACCCACTACTAAACCGACCATGATGGCATAGAAAACGTTTATGCTAGAAAACTGATATCCACGTAAATTCAAAGTTTCAGGCAACATCCATTTTACGATGAAGAATGAGGCAACTGCGGTGATGATAATTGAAGACCAATTTCCCAGGTTCAGCGCATTTTGAACATTTGATTTTTCATCTTTAATGGTAACGAACCACGTTCCGATAATAGAGAAGATAATACCCAGGCCGCAAATAACCATAGGTAAAAGGATTGGAGACATCCCGCCAAAATTATCTTTCACATCTATTTCCTGGCCTAAAACCATCGTTGCTAAAATTGTCGCCACGTATGAACCGAATAAATCGGCGCCCATTCCGGCAACGTCACCCACATTATCACCCACATTATCGGCAATTGTTGCCGGGTTACGTACATCATCTTCAGGAATACCCGCTTCTACTTTACCCACTAAATCGGCCCCTACATCGGCAGCTTTTGTGTAAATACCGCCGCCTACGCGGGCAAATAAAGCAATTGATTCAGCTCCTAACGAAAACCCGGTTAATACTTCGATAGCGGTTTTCATCTCTACGCTATTAACCGATACTACATTAAAATATTTTAAAAAGACGATGAATAAACCACCTAGTCCCAATACGGCTAATCCAGCTACCCCTAAGCCCATCACCGTTCCGCCGGTAAACGAAACTTTTAGCGCTTGTTTTAAGCTAGTCCTTGCAGCTTGTGTAGTTCTTACGTTAGCTTTAGTCGCCGATTTCATTCCGATATAACCAGCGCTTGCAGAAAAGAATGCGCCGATAAGAAATGAAATCGAGATAATCCAGCTAGAATGCATGGGAACACCATTGATTTCGGTAATGGTTCCTGAATAAGCAAGCAAAGCCGCTGTAAATACAGCAAAAATGCTCAAAACTTTCCATTCAGCTTTTAAAAAAGCCATTGCACCATCGGCAATATAGCCAGCAAGTTCCTGCATGTTTTTATCGCCTGCATCTTGCTTGTTTACCCAGGCGCTTTTAATCATCATCACAATTATTCCAACTAGGCCCAACGCCGGAATAGTGTAAATTAAGTTGTCTTGTAAAAAATTCATAGTTAATATTTGGTTATTGGTTTGTTGATATCAAGTTCATAAAATTACCCTCATAAGTAAAGAACATTGATTTTAGCATTTTGGTTATTAGTTTAGCAATATAATAATTTTATTTCCTTGTGGTTAAATAAAATAATAGAGAATGAAGGAATGACTGAAGTGCGGAATTTCCAACGCATTCTTAAGGCTAAATGTCATTCAGGCATTTCATCTTCATTAAAATAATACAAAGCAAGAAGTTGCTTTCTGTATTTTTATAAATAAATTAGCCGCTAACTACAACTAAAAACCAAACTAAAAATTTAAAATGGAAAATCTTCAGGAAAAGGGATCTACGAAAAGAAAATTAGGTCTTTTTGATGCTGCGATGTTGGTAATGGGATCAATGATTGGTAGCGGAATCTTCATTGTCAGCGCCGATATCATGAGAAACCTCGGCTCTGGCTACTGGTTAATTGTAGTTTGGGTAATTACGGGGGTAATGACGGTTGCTGCTGCAATTAGTTATGGAGAGTTATCTGCAATGTTTCCAAAAGCAGGAGGTCAATACACTTACCTCAAAGAAATTTTTGGTAAAATGATGGGCTTCCTTTATGGCTGGGGACTTTTTACAGTAATCCAAACGGGTACCATTGCAGCTGTTGCGGTAGCCTTCGGAAAATTTACCGCCTATTTAATACCCGCTTTAAGCGATGCCGCTCCGATTTTTCAAAGTGGTGGATATAAAATTACCTGGATCCAGATTTTAGCGATCGGTGTAATCTTATTGCTCACTTATATCAACACGAAAGGGGTAGAAAGCGGGAAAATATTGCAAAATATCTTTACAGGATCTAAAATTGTGGCTTTAATCGGCTTAATTATCTTAGGTTTCCTGTTGGTGAAGAGCAATTTCTGGTCTGAAAATATGAGTTTCGGTTGGGATGCGTTTAATAATCTTAAAACAGATTCGGCTGGTAATTTGACCAAATCGGGCTGGGAATCTATTTCCGGAATGACTATTATGGGCGGTATTGCCGCTGCAATGGTGGGCTCGGTTTTTTCCAGTGTAGCATGGGAAAATGTAACCTTCGTTTCGGGAGAAATTGAAAATCCAAAGAAAAATGTTGTCCGATCGATGGTTTTGGGCACTTCGGCAGTAATGATTCTTTATCTATTGGTTAACTTCATTTATCTGAATACCTTAGGTAGAGATAGCATTGCTTTTGCTGCTAATGATCGGGTTGCTGTTGCTGCATCCGAACAAATTTTTGGAAGTGGGATCGGAACAATTGTAATGGCTGTTCTGGTAATGGTTTCTACTTTCGGCTGTGTAAATGGTATCGTGCTAGCAGGAGCAAGGGTTTTTCAAACCATGGCACAAGACGGAATGTTTTTCAAAGCTGCTCTCGAAAACAATAAAAACGGCGTGCCTGAAAAATCACTTTGGATGCAAGGAATCTGGGCCTCGGTTTTATGTTTGAGCGGCCAATACGGCAACTTATTAGATATGATTTCTTTTGTTATCGTGCTATTTTATATGATCACCGTTTTTGGCGTTATATATTTAAGATTGAAGCAACCCAATTTAGAAAGGCCATATAAAACCTGGTTATA
The DNA here is from genome assembly GCF_979258665.1 of Pedobacter sp. AC163. Classification (NCBI taxonomy): domain Bacteria; kingdom Pseudomonadati; phylum Bacteroidota; class Sphingobacteriia; order Sphingobacteriales; family Sphingobacteriaceae; genus Pedobacter; species Pedobacter sp. AC163. The sequence goes on from NZ_OZ409872.1 coordinate 4,435,428, forward strand.
TCCAATGACGCCAATTATCTACTTATTAATTGGTGCTGCATTTTGCATCTTGCTTTTGATATATAAACAACAATATACCTGGCCTGGGCTTATCATTGTTTTACTTGGTGTTCCGGTATATTTCTTTATCAATAGAAAAAAAGAAGGTTCAGTTTAAAATTGATATTAGAAAGTTGACATTGTAAGGGAGCAGATTTATTTGCTCCTTTTTTGTGTAATAATGTCTGTAGCCTAATTTTCTATTCGAAAAGCAGGTTTCTGTGTCCATCGGTTTCCGAAGTCCCGCCTTCACTCCAATCTTTTTATTTAAACCTTATAGGTTTTCAAACGGCTACGCCGAAACCTACAAGGTTTATAAAAAGGATTTCCGCAACAGTCGGGTTTAGTTAATTTCAACAATTGCATGAAACTCAATCCGTAAACCCCACAGCCATAAAATACTTTTAGAGATTACCCGTTGCGGTAGCCACCTAAAAAGCCACATTCAAATGGAATACTGTTTTGATTTTTTAAAAATTATGATCGATATGTAAACTTAAAAGCTAAAAACTTATACTTAAATCTATTTGTGTATTTTTGCGGCAATGGGAACACAGGTTGATTTAGGTATAAAGGGATATAAAAATTATGGCACACATCTACGTGAAAAATATAACGGCCAGCGTGTATTTAAAGTAATTGTAGATGGTGGTTTTACCTGCCCTAACAGAGATGGTAGTAAGGGTTTTGGTGGTTGCACTTATTGTAACGTAGATTCTTTTACGCCCGAGCCGTCACGCAAGATGCCTACCATCAGAGAGCAATTGGAGGAGGGGATTAAACGGGCGAGAACCAGTTATAAAGCTGATAAGTTTATCGTTTACTTCCAGCCAAATACCAATACTTATGCGCCAACGCATTATTTAAAGATGATGTATGATGAAGCACTATCAGTAAATACAGAAGATATTGTTGGTTTTTCGGTAGGAACTCGTCCTGATTGTATCGACGCAGAAAAGGTGGCTTTGCTGGAAAGTTACGCCGATCGTTTCGACGTTGATTTGGAAATGGGAATGGAATCCATTTATGATGAAACGTTAGAACAGATTAACAGAGGCTGCAGCCATGGAGAATTTGTAGCCGCGGTTAAGCTTCTGGAAAATAGTAAACTCGATCTTTGTGTGCACACCATCTTTGGTTTCCCCTGGGAAACTAAGGAAATGATGCATGGCTATATTCATGAAATCAACCGTTTCCCTCAAATTAAGTTTGTTAAATTTCACCATCTTCATATTGTAGAAGGCTCTATAATGGGTGCGAAGTATAAAAAAGAACCCTTTAAGCTTTTTACCCTAGAAGAATATACAGATTTGCTCTGCGAACTTATTCCGATGCTACGGCCAGATATTGTAATTCAGCGTTTATTTGGAATTTCTGATTGGGATTTGCTAATTGCGCCAAATTGGGGGTTAAATAAATCGGCAATTCAAACATATATAGATAAAGCACTTGAAAAAAGAGAGGTTGTTCAAGGCTCTCTTTATTTAGGCTAATTATTTACTTTTTATTAAATTTTTTACCAAATCCTGCGAATTATCGCAGGATTTTTTTGTTTTACATCTTTAATGTGATAATATTCTTCAAAAAATTGATAAAAACTTGTTATTCTTTCAAAATACGCGATTTTGTTTTTGTTAAAATGCGCCTATAAAAAGTGTCGTTTTTTGTTATCGTTTCATTTTTAGCCCTTTTTTTTGCTTTGTTTTACAAAAATCTGCTGTTTTTGTTATAATTATTTAATTAAATGGTGTAAAAATTACAATATGTCGTATTTTTATCGAAATAATTATTGAATTATTAAGAGATCTATTAAAACAAACAAATTAAACTAAAAAACATGAGTAAATTTTCCCTCAAACAGTATGCGCCCTTCGCAGTCTTAATGATTGTGGCAATTGCAGCACTATTTATTCCTTTACTTCCAAATTTTGACGACGGAAAATACAGTGCACCTGATATTGCCTTCGTTTTAATTTCGGCAGCTTTGGTGTTTTTAATGACTCCTGGTCTTGCATTTTTCTATGGTGGTATGGTTCACCGTAAAAATGTACTATCAACTATGATTAAAAGTGTAGTTGCGGCGGGGGTTATTACTGTTCTTTGGACAGTTGTAGGTTTCAGTCTTGCATTTGGAGAATCAATAGGTGGATTTATTGGAAATCCTTCAACTTATTTGTTCTTTCAAGGTGTAAACTCTGGACCAGCTTGGGGTACTATTCCTTTATCGCTTTTCGCTGTGTTCCAACTTATGTTCGCCATCATCACTCCAGGTTTGGTTGTTGGTGCTGTAGCTGAACGTATCAAATTTACTTCATACATTTTGTTTATTGTATTGTTTGCCATTTTCGTTTATTCGCCATTGGCACACTGGACATGGTCGCCAGAAGGATTCTTATTAAAAATGGGTGTTCTTGATTTTGCTGGTGGTACAGTTGTTCACATTTCAGCTGGTATGGCTGCTTTAGCGGGAGCGTTGGTGTTAAAACGTAGAAAATCTCACTTAGAGCATAAAGAAGTTCCGCCTGCAAATATTCCTTACGTATTAATTGGTACAGGTTTACTTTGGTTCGGTTGGTTCGGCTTTAACGCAGGTTCGGCTTTAGGAGCAAACTCTTTAGCAGTTTCAGCTTTTTTAACCACGAATACTGCGGCAGGTGCGGCAGGTTTATCATGGATGTTCTTTGATGTAGCGAGAGGCAAAAAACCATCCGTTCTAGGTTTCTGTATTGGAGCGGTAGTTGGTTTAGTGGCTATTACTCCAGGTGCTGGTTTTGTAAGTATTCCTTCAAGTATCTTTATTGGTGTTATTGCATCAGTAATCTCTAACCTGGTTGTTTCATGGAAACAAAAAACAAGCTTAGATGATACTTTGGATGTATTCCCTTGCCATGGTGTTGGTGGTATTGTTGGGATGATTTTAACAGGTGTTTTCGCAACTAAAACGGTAAACAGCATTGGTGCTGATGGTTTATTGTATGGTGGTACTGAGTTTTTCTTTACTCAGGTTAAAGGTGCCGTAATCGTAATCATCTTCAGTTTTGTGGTGTCTTTCATCATCTTTAAATTCATCAACTTAATTCAACCAATTCGTGTATCAGAAGAGGAAGAAGAAATGGGACTTGATGAATCGCAACATAATGAAAAGTATTCTCAAGGTACATTGTTAGTGGAAGAGAGAGCTATCTACATTGAAAAAAATAGCCCTTTAACAGAACCAATAGCCTAACCTTTTAATAATATCTAAACCCAAATAAAGCTCAAACATGAAGAAATTTTTAACTGCTATTTTCGCAATGGCCAGCGCTAGCTGCGCCCTCGCTCAAGAAACGCCAACATCTCCACTCGAAATTTCGGGCTCGGTTGATACCTATTTTAAGTACGATTTTGCTAAACAACCCAATATCGGAACTTCATTTGCATCAGATCATAATTCAGTATCATTAGGGATGATTGATTTGGTTTTGAAGAAAAAAACCGGAAAAGCATCATTCGTAGGTGAACTTTCATTCGGACCAAGAGGCCAAACCCAATCAATTTTAGATGCTTCTGATGATGGATCATCTTTCCATATTCAAAACTTATACGTCAACTACGATTTTACAGATCAGTTTTCTATGACGGCAGGTTACATGGGAACATTTATTGGTTATGAAGTAATATCTCCGGTAGGAAATTTTAACTACTCTACTTCGTACTTATTCACCAATGGCCCTTTTCAAAATGCGGGAATTAAAGCAACCTATAAGTTCTCTGATAAAGTAAGTTTAATGGCTGGTTTGTTCAACGATTGGAATGTTTATACGGCAACTCGTGGCGTATCAAGTATTGGTGGCCAGTTAATGGTTTCTCCTGTTGAAGGCTGGACTGCATATTTGAACGTATTATCTGGTGCTGGTGGTGGTGGTTATGGTACAATTGCTGATTTAACTACTGCTTATCAAATTACAGATAAGTTCAAGTTGGGTTTAAACGCAGCCAACTATGATATCAATCATGATGCTGGCGGCTATGCTGGTGCAGCACTATATCCTCAATATGCATTTACCGACGCTGTTGCGTTGGGTTTAAGAGGTGAGTATTTTAAATACAAAAATGTAGGTGGTATTGAGGGTGAAAAGTATACTTCAGTTACGCTAACAGCAAACATAAAATCGGGAGGCTTAACTTTCATTCCCGAAGTTAGATTAGATCATAGCGGAACCAAACCATTTGCAAAGGAAAATGGAATGGCTGCTCCAAATGCCGGGCAGTTTTCATTAGCAGCAGTTTACGCTTTCTAAAAGCAATCAATATTTACCAAGCCGCCAGTCCATCTAAACTGGCGGCTTTTTTTTAACTTAGGTTCCGATTAACACCATTAATATGAAATATACACTCGCAATTTTTCTCTTACTTTTAACAATTGAGCTCTCGGCTCAGGAAAAGCAATTTCCTAAAGATGAAAATGGTAAGTATATTTATTATAAAGTTGTTGATTCTCAAAGCCTTGATAAGTCGGTCTTGATAGATCGGGCAACAGAATTTTTTACCACTAACAAAAAATCATTAAAAATAACAGAACGCACAGATACTTCTATTTTAGCTACAGGAAAATTAATAATCGATAAAACTGTTCTAGTTGTTGGTCATCCTAGCGGCGAACTAAACTATAATCTTTCTTTCCAGGTTAAGCAAGGGAAGTATCGCTATTGGTTAACTGATTTTACCTACATTCCTTATCAACGAGATCGCTATGGTAATTTCGTAGCCAAAACAAACGTTGCAACGCCACTCGAAAAACAAGCAGATAAATTAAATGCAGGGTCTTGGAGAGATGTTCAAGCCGGAGCCTATGCAAAAGTTGCAAAATTAAGTGATACGTTTAAAAAGTATTTGGCTACAGATAAAAAAGCACCAGTACCTGCAAAAGAAAAAACCATTTCTACCAATAAGTGGTAGGCTATGGTTTTCCAAAAAGCTCTTCTACCTTTTGGTAACGAAAATCAAATATACCTTTGATTTTGTTCTTCACCACAACTGCGTTTGCTACATTACCGATTGGTCCCCAGCCTACGCTGTAATGCAAAATATCATGCATTAACACACCGCTATCTATTGGTTTAAACTGGTGCTGATGATGCCAAAAGGCAAATGGTCCAAAGCGCTGCTCATCTATAAAATATTCCTGATCTTTTACGTGGGTAATTTCCGTAACCCAATCGAGCTTTATTCCCAGAAGTGGTGATACCTTATAAGTGATAATCAAACCGGGATACATTTTTGTGTTCTCCATATTAGGTGAAGTAACATCGAAAGTCATATCAGCTGGCGTAATTTCTGCCAGATTTAACGGCGAAGAGAAAAAATCCCAGGCTTTTTCTATGCTAATGGGAAGTTTTTGAGTGAATTCTGTCCTATGTAATTTCAAATCAGATTTTTATACATAAACACATTTACCGTTATTTTGTGTTAGCTGCAGCATTTAATTTATCATCGATCAATTTTACCAGGAGCTGAAATTCTTTTTCTTCATAGCCAATAGATTGATAAATGATCTTCCCATTTTGATCAATCAAAATGTTTCGAGGGATAGATTGTTTTGCGAATTTGCTGAAAATACTTCTGTCTACATCAGGAAGAATAGGAAATGTAAAACCTCGTTTAGTTTTATAGGGTATTAATTTGTCCCATCCTTCCTCTCTTCCAAATACAAAAAATTGAAAGTTTTTGTCGTTTTTATGCTTATCCCAAATTTGTTTTTGCACCAGTGGCAACTCGGTATTGCAGGGTGGGCACCAGGTGGCAAAAAGGTTAATTAAAATTAATTTACCCTTAAAATCGGCTAAATCTACAATTTTGCCTTTTTCGATTTCGAATGTAAAAGTAGGCGCTGTATCACCAACTTTTGTGTACGAGCCTTCATCGCTTGTCTGCGCAAATGTGTTAATCGAAAAAGCCAGAGATAATAAAAGAAATATCTTCTTCATACAAATGATTTATTTTAAAGATACTCTTATAAATTTTCTTTGCAAAACTAGTGTACCATTTTATCTGCGCAGGTAGAGCTGGCAAATGCTTCAGGTTTGGCCTTGAAAATAAAACCCATACTCAAAATATATCCCATGGCATCGTTTAGTGCCTTGTTCGATTTGAATGAAGGATTGGTGTTAATATCTGCATGAACTTCTAAAGCAACATCATAAATATCCAGCAAATCGCAAATAGAATAAGCAGTTTCGATTGATTTTTGAACCTCCATCAACATTCTTTCTTTTATACCCACTTGTTGAGTGCTTTTTTCCTGATGGATGTACATGAAGCCACCATGATGCTCTCTTAGCAGTACGATAACCGTTGCAAAATCGGTTGTCAGTCCCTTAACTTGCGAATCGGTTCCGATACAGACTTTCAGTTTGTAGCCATTTTCTGTTTCTCGGATAATGGCTTGCTCTACTTCTTCAAGGATAGAAGATTGGATGATTTCTCCGCTAAATTTTTTCCAGGTCATACACTAAATTGTTTTTTAAGGTTAATTCCAAAGGAATCTCTTTGGCACAAATGGTACTTGGGTTTATATAAAAATAGGAGCTAGAAATTAAATTGATGTTAAGTTAGGTTGTTTATTTGTTAACAAAAACTTAGTTTTCAACAAGTTAAGTGTTTTAAATGTAATTAATATCAATTGATTCATATTAATTACAACTTAACGGACGTTTTATTGGTTACATTTCATATTAAAATTCGATGATTATGAGAGCAGAATTAATTCAAGAACTTCAGCTTTTGCAAAACAGCAGAGCCAATAAATTTGCGGATGATTTAACTGATAGATTAAAATCATCTGTTGATCTTGTAACAGAAAAAGTTAACTCCTCAATGGCCAAACGTGGTAGCATGTTAATGTTATTGGAAAAACGTTTCAGCTTTTCTGCCATTAGAAAACTTAAATCAAGGCTGTTTAAGTTCTAATTGAATTTTATAAGGGCCAATCGAAATGCTTATCTTTGGCGAAATGATAGAGGACGCCTTAAAAAGATTAAATATTACCAAGCTTAATGAGATGCAGGAGGCTGCTTTAAAGGCAGTAAAATCCGGCAACGATGTATTGCTGATTGCGCCAACCGGATCTGGCAAGACCTTGGCTTTTCTATTGCCCTTACTGCAAAAATTAAAACCCGAAGTTAAAGGTGTTCAAGCCATGATTTTGGTGCCTTCAAGAGAACTTGCTTTGCAAATTGAACAGGTTTTTAAACAAATGGGAACTCCATTTAAGGTTAATTGTTGCTATGGAGGACATGCCGTTCGGGTAGAAAAAAATAATCTTACTCATCCGCCTGCTGTATTAATTGGTACGCCAGGTCGGATTGCTTATCATTTGGAACACCAGAATTTTGATGAATCTTTCGTTGAAAATTTAATTCTTGATGAGTTTGATAAATCTTTGGAGTTTGGTTTCGAATCGGATATGTCTTACATCATCGGCAAGCTTTTATCTTTGAAGCAACGAATTCTTACTTCGGCTACAAAAATGGAAGAGATTCCTGCCTTTGTGAAATTGAAAAATCCTGTGGATATCGATTTTTCAAAAAACTTGAAAGCCAAGCCAGATTTAGTACTAAAAAAGGTAACGGCGCCAGCGGCAGATAAGTTGGAAACCGTATTTAGGTTATTGAGTAAGATAGGGAACAAAAATACGCTAGTGTTCTGTAATCACCGTGAAACGGTAGATCGAATTAGTGATATTTTGTTTGAGCATGGTTTAGGACACGATGTTTTTCATGGCGGAATGGAGCAGATTGATAGGGAGAAAGCACTATTGAAATTCAGAAACGGCAGTCACAAAATTTTAATTACAACAGATTTGGCCGCCCGTGGGCTCGATATCCCTGAAATTGAATACATCGTTCACTATCAGCTGCCCTATACTGAAGATGCCTATATTCATCGAAATGGACGTACAGCCAGGATGCATGCAAAGGGAACTGCTTATGCTGTAATTACCCCTGAAGAAAATTATAAGTACATTCCGGAAAATATAGAAGAGGAAGAGCTTAAAGACAATTATGCTGTTCCAGAAGCCAGTGAGTGGGTAACCTTGTATTTGGCTCACGGAAAGAAAGATAAAATTAATAAAATAGATATAGTAGGTTTATTCTTGCAAAAAGGTGGACTTGCCAAAGAGGAGTTGGGATTGATAGAAGTGAAAGATACCACCAGCTATGTAGCTGTAAAGCGAGCAAAAGCTGATCAATTGATGCGCACATTGGCTGGCGAGAAAATTAAAGGAAAGAAATTGAAACTGGAGATAGCGAGTTAGGAGTTGAAGGTTGAAGGTTGAAAGATTGGGCAGTAAAGTGACGAGCATTATTCAATCATTCACTCATTCAGAATTCAATAATTAACATCAATCCCTAATTCACTCAATCAAAATTCAATAATTAAAAACAAAACATGAGCAATAACGATATATTAAAAAAATTAAGAGTCGCACTGTCATTAAAAACAGATGATATAATTACCATTTGCGATTTAGTAGGATTTAAAGTTACAAAAGCTGAATTGGGCGATATTTTTAGGAATGAAGACCATGAAAATTTCAAACCCTGTGGAGATCAGATTTTGCGTAATTTTTTAAATGGTTTGGTAATCTATAAAAGAGGCCCGAGAGAAGAGAAAAAGTAAATTGATTAACAACATCCCATGTTAATGAAAATTAAGATATTAATATTCCTATTTGCCTTAAGCTCTGTAACCTTATTTGCCCAACAACCCGATTCAAATAAAAAAGAAGATTTTTCCGACGATTGGGCGGCGCTTTCCAAATATAAGCGAGAAAGCGAATTGTTGGCCCCGGCAGCAAAGGGCGAGAAAAGAGTAGTGTTTTTAGGTAGTTCAATATTCGAATTCTGGAAACAGAAAGATCCCGAATATTTTAAGCGCAACCCTTATATAGATAGAGGAATAAGCGGACAAATCTCTCCCCAATTATTAATTAGGTTTAGGCAGGATGTTATTAACCTGAAACCGAAAGCAGTTATCATTTTAGCAGGTAGCAATGATTTGGCTGGAAACAAAGGCCACGTAAGCAACGAAACGGTTTTAAACAACATCAAATCAATGACAGAATTGGCGAAGAAAAATCATATTAAGGTTATTCTCTGCAAATATTTGCCCATTTACGAGTACCCCTGGAATAAAAATTTAAAAGGCGTGGCAGATCAGATTATTTCGCTTAATGATGAAATTGTTGCCTATGCAAAAGCCAACCGTTTTACTATTTTGGATTATTGGACACCATTGGTAGACGAAAGAAATGGACAAAAAGCCGAATATACTGAAGACGGAGTACATCCAAATTTTGCTGGTTACAAGGTAATGGAAACCGTAACAGAACAAGCCATAGATAAAATCTTAAGAAGAAGAAAATAAAATAAATCCATGGCTAACGGGCATGGGTTTATTTTTTTATTTAAACTTTCAATAATATTTGAAAATACAGAAAATAGTGTTTACATTTACTTCATCAAAATGAAAGTATGTGGATTTAATGCTACTGAATTTTGACTGGATAGGATGGGGTTGATGATTATTAAAAACTGGTAAAATGAATTACAATTTATTAGGTTACGGCATCTTCATTTCAGTAATTGTTTTTATCATCGTGATAGTGGGAAAAATTTGCTATCGAAACGGTAATATTTTTGTCGCTGCGCTGATTCCTGATCATTTGGAATTGTGCCAACAAATTAACAAATCGCTTTTGGTTTGTTACTATTTGGTTAATATCGGCTATTGCGCTATGACGCTGATAGGTTGGGAAACCATTAACAACTCACTGCAACTCGCAGAAGTTTTGGCTAGCAAAGTGGCCATAATCATCTGCATACTTTCAGTATTACATTATTCGAATATTTTTTTGCTTACCAATACCATTCATAAATTAATTAAATAACAATCTAAAAATTTAGTCATGGAAACTACCAAAATTTTAATCGGTTATGCTGTCTATTTACCAGTAGCACTTTTCTTAACTTTTTATGTTTCAAAAACATTATTTAAAAATAGTAAGATTTACATGCTCGATATTTTTAAAGGAAGAGAGGAGATTGCAAATGCAACAAATAAACTTTTCGAAACAGGATTTTATTTATTGAATGTTGGTTTTGCGCTTTTAATCATGAAAATAACTATCTATTCTAATAGCTACCAGGATTTAGTTGAAGCCCTAAGTTCTAAAATCGGAGGATTTTCTATTTACCTGGGAATTATGCTGTTTCTTAATCTTTATTTCTTTTTTAGAGGAAAGCGAAAAGCTAAAGAAAGTCAGCAACCGAATGGTCCGTTTATTACAAGTTCACATTAAATTGATAAAACAAGAAGTCCCGATTTTACTCGGGACTTTTTGTTACTAGTTTAGTTTTTTATATCTAATTCGTTTCGGAGCTACATCTCCCAAGCGTTTCTTTCTATTTTCCTCGTAATCAGAATAATTTCCTTCGAAGAAATAAACTTCAGAATTGCCTTCAAAAGCTAAAATGTGTGTACAAATCCTGTCTAAAAACCACCTATCGTGACTAATAACCACGGCACAACCACCGAAGTTTTCTAAAGCTTCTTCTAATGCCCGTAAAGTGTTCACATCAATATCATTCGTCGGCTCATCGAGCAAAAGTACGTTTGCACCTTTCTTTAAAGTGATAGCCAAGTGAACTCGATTACGTTCTCCACCCGATAAAATACCTACTTTTTTCTGTTGATCGCCCCCGTTGAAGTTGAATTTAGAAACATAAGCACGGCCATTTACTGCTTTGGTTCCCAATTGAATGTTATCCAAACCATCAGTAATGTTTTCGTAAACGGTTTTATCTGCATCCAAATCATTATGCATTTGATCTACATAACCCAGCTCGACAGTTTCACCCACACGGAAGGTTCCATTATCTGGTTCTTCCTGTCCGGTAATTAAGCGGAATAAAGTTGTTTTACCTGCACCATTTGGACCAATAATGCCGACAATACCGGCCGGTGGCAACGAAAAGTTTAAGTTATCAAACAAAACTTTATCGCCATAAGCTTTAGTTACATTCGTTGCTTCGATTACCACGTTCCCCAAGCGAGGACCCGCAGGGATAAAAAGCTCCAATTTATCTTCTCTTTCTTTTCCATCCTCAGATGCCAGCTTGTCGTAATTTGCTAAACGAGCCTTAGATTTTGCATGACGGGCTTTTGGTGCCATGCGTACCCATTCCAATTCACGCTCCAAAGCTTTTTGACGTTTACTTTCTGTTTTATCTTCTTGTGCCAAACGTTTGGCCTTCTGATCTAGCCATGAGGAATAATTGCCTTTCCAGGGAATACCTTCACCGCGATCCAGCTCCAAAATCCATCCGGCTACATTGTCTAAGAAATACCTATCGTGGGTTACGGCGATAACGGTTCCTTCGTAGTTTTGTAAGAATTGCTCTAACCAATCGATACTTTCTGCATCCAAGTGGTTAGTTGGCTCATCCAATAATAAAACATCGGGTTTTTGAAGCAACAAGCGGCACATGGCCACGCGGCGGCGTTCACCACCTGAAAGTACGCCAATTTTAGTTTCCGGATCAGGGCAGCGCAAAGCATCCATTGCTCTTTCTAATCTCGAATCAATCTCCCAGGCACCTAAAGCATCGATTTTATCTTGTAGTTCGCCCTGGCGAGCCATTAATTTATCCATCTTATCGGCGTCAGAATAATTTTCTTCCAAGCCGAAAGCTTCATTTACTTCTTCGTATTCTTTTAAAATAGCAGTTACTTCGGCAACACCTTCTTCAACCACTTCCCGTACTGTTTTCTCAGGATCAAGAATTGGTTCCTGCGCAAGATAACCTACAGAGTAACCTGGCGAAAACACTACTTCGCCCTGTATGGATTTATCTAAGCCGGCAATTATTTTTAGTAAAGATGATTTACCAGAACCGTTTAAACCAACAACGCCAATTTTAGCACCGTAGAAAAATGATAAGTAAATATTTTTTAAAACCTGTTTTTGTGGTGGATAGATTTTACTCACTCCAGCCATTGAAAAGATTATTTTTTCGTCAGACATAATGGAATTTTATTTCTGCAAAGATGCTTATTTTGAAACAAAAATCTAAGTGATAGCCAGAATTAGTATGCCAAAAAAAATGACCGCAGTAATTATACTGCAGCCATTCATCAATAAAATATAGTAATTAAAAACCTAAGCCTAAAGCAAAACCTCTAGAAGCATTAGTTACTGTTGCACCAGCAGTAGCTGCTCCAGTAGTTAAGTTTACGCTGTAAACTCTCTGAGTTGTACCCACAGTAAATAAACCATAAGCTAAGCCACTAGTGCCGCCGATATCAAAGCCGTTGCTTGCCTCAACATTAACACCTAAAGCACCTACGTCAACCAACAATCCACCGTTTGGATTATCTTGTTTTACCAACTTATCGCTATTTGAATCAATATCAAATAAAACTGTTGTAGTTGCGCCAAAAAAGTTATTGGTATAAGCTGCACCAGTGATTCCGGTAGTTGCTGGATTTAACGTTCCATCTACAATTACACTTCCATCCAATGGGTTGAACCTTAAGTTCTGGCCAGCATTACTTACAATCCTGATGCGATCGACAGTTGGATTGAAATCGAAGCCGAATTGTGTGCCACTTAACAAAGTGCTAAATGGAGTTGTACCTACAGATGTAGCTGCGCCAGAAGAAGTGTTAATGGTATAGATTCTGCTGCTGCTGCCTAAAGCATACAGTTGTCCGTTTAATGGACGGAAATCTATACCTAAAATTTGTTCGCCAGTTTGAATGCCAGCAATCGTTTTAACCGCAACTGTTGGTGTTGCAGCCATTGGATTGAAAATTAATAACTCATTATTGTTAGAAACTGCATAAGCAACAGGCTCAGTTGGAATAGCTAAACCTGTAATATTTGCAGGAAGGTTTCCAATTTTTGATGCTTTACCAGTATTGGTATCAATAGTGAAAAGAGATGAAGTTCCTGCAACCGATAGTGCTGCAATAGCCACAGTTCCATCAGGATTAATATCGAAACCACCAGCTTCTTCAACATCGAAACCTAAGCTTCCAACTTCAACTAGTTTTCCATCATTCGGTGGATCTTGTTTATAAAGTTTATCCGTAGCTGCATCAATATCAAAAAGAACGGTTGCTGTGGCACCGGCTTTATTTTGTGTATAAGCTACCGAAGTAACTTTTGCATTTGTAACACCGTTGATGGCGCCATCTACAATCATTACTGTACCCGTTTCTGGGTTTAAACGAAGGTTTTGACCATTATTGGTTACCACACGAATACGATCTACCGTTGGATTGAAATCGAAACCTACTGATGTACCAGATAATAATGTAGTAAAAGGGGCGGCAGAAATGGATCTTGCTGCACCTGTTTTCTGATCGATAACATATAAGCGGCTAGTGCTGCCAATGCCATAAAGCTGTCCGGTAGCAGGGCGGAAATCTATCCCTAAAAGCGTTTCACCTTGTTGTAAGCCAGAAATGCTTACTGTCGACGTTGCAGAAGAAGGGTTTTTAGCGTTGATCATCAACAATTTGCTGTCGGATGTTAAGGCGTAAAAATTTAAATCCGGGCCCGGAACAAGTGTTTCCATCGGATTATTTCTGTCTTTTTTGCAGGCAGAAAATAAAATTGGGGTCATAAGGGCAAAAAGTGCCATTATGAAGAAATGTCTAGATTTCATCATGATTGTAGTTTTAGTAATTATTTAATTGAAAAAATAGGAGCTAGGTAGGCTACTATTTCGGGGGTTGTTCAGGTACCTGAAGATGGCAATAAGCTAAAATGAAATTGCCGGAGAATGAAAGCTGATTTGCACTGTTGAGATTGGAAAATTCAAAATTTAGAATATTGTTCAAATCAAGATCTGTTAGTTTCACTTTTTCTTCCAGTTGGTTTTGTTTTTCTGAAGATGACTTATCAGTTTCATCAGTCGAATTTTTCTTGATCACTTCTTTGGCTACCTGCGTAACCGGAATTGCATATACCACTATTCTGCCGGCAAAAGCAAGCAGCAAAAAAAGTATAATAAAAAACCGTTGGTAGCGAGGTGCCATATTAATTGTCAAAATCAGTTACATATACGTTAGTTATTTGGGCTTAGATTTTTTTGGAATAAATTATTTTTGACTACTGATGCGATGGCTTTTCAAACCGCAGAAAATTCGTTCTGCCCCTTGAATAGTCTACGTTGATAGATGTATTTTATTTGTTAATTAAACCCGATATTAGCGGAAAGCCCGGATTGTGTTTTTTCTACACAAACGGACTTGTAGTGTTAGCGGGGCTTGCCCAAACAGCAGCTAACGGCCTGCCTTTTCCAGAAAACAAAATCATTTGTAAAAGGTTAATTCATTAGTGATTAAGCAGAATCTTTATTTGCCCGCCATTAAGTTTTGTAGTTTAGTTGATAAATGATGTCAATATCTTTTTATTTACTGTCAAAACTTGTAAATTGCTTATGTAAAAGGTTACAATTTGTCAGTATGAGTTGGTGTGAATTTCCTTACAAAAAACCGACAATATTTAAAGCGGCATTAAGGTTAGTACTAAAAATCTGCCTTAAAACTTATAAAACACTTATTACGTAGATATATATAAAGTAATTTAATATTATCTTAACGAAATTCTTACGTTGATTTCTGGAAGATTAAGGTTACAAAAGCCTGTTTCTCCACCTTGATGGCGCAATTGTTGATAAAATAAAGAAAACAGCAGGTACTCTTTTTATAATATATTTTATAGTTTAGGGACGTAGCTGTTAAGAAAGGTATTATGGAAGCAAAATTTTCACCACAGGTTAAAGATGTAATCTCTTTTAGTAGGGAGGAAGCGCTCCGTTTAGGGCATGATTACATTGGAACCGAGCATTTATTATTAGGCCTGATTCGCGAAGGCGATGGCATGGCCATAAAAATTTTACGATCGTTAGGAGTTGATACCGGTAAATTGCGCCGCTCAATTGAAGATGCTGTTCGCGGCACTTCGAGTGTTACAGTTAACTTGGGTAATATTCCGTTAACTAAACAGGCAGAAAAAGTTTTAAAAATTACTTACTTAGAAGCTAAAATATTTAAAAGCGATTTAATTGGTACTGAACATTTATTGTTGTCGGTTTTAAGGGATGATGATAACATCGCCTCGCAAATTCTACTACAATATGGTGTTACTTATGATGTTTTTAAACAGGAGGTTGAAGTGAATAAAAATGGTTTCAGA
The DNA here is from genome assembly GCF_979258665.1 of Pedobacter sp. AC163. Lineage (NCBI taxonomy): Bacteria > Pseudomonadati > Bacteroidota > Sphingobacteriia > Sphingobacteriales > Sphingobacteriaceae > Pedobacter > Pedobacter sp. AC163. The sequence continues at coordinate 4,450,717 of NZ_OZ409872.1, forward strand.
GACGATATTTCAAACAGCGCATCAACTGGTGGCGATGATGATTATCGTGAGGAAGAGAGCTTTAGTACACCTAAAAAGGTTTCGGATATTAAATCAAAAACTCCGGTTTTAGATAACTTCGGTCGTGATTTAACAAAGGCTGCGGAAGAAGGTCGTTTAGATCCGATCGTTGGCCGTGAGAAAGAAATCGAGCGTGTATCGCAGATTTTGTCTCGTAGAAAAAAGAACAATCCAATTTTGATTGGAGAGCCTGGAGTAGGTAAATCGGCAATTGCTGAAGGTTTAGCCTTACGTATTGTTCAACGCAAAGTTTCGCGTGTGCTGTTTGGCAAGCGTGTAGTTACATTGGATTTAGCATCACTAGTGGCCGGTACAAAATACCGTGGACAGTTTGAGGAGCGTATGAAAGCCGTAATGAACGAGCTTGAAAAATCTACTGATGTAATTTTATTTATTGATGAAATTCACACCATTGTTGGAGCAGGTGGCGCATCGGGTTCTCTTGATGCTTCGAACATGTTTAAACCGGCTTTGGCAAGGGGAGAAATTCAATGTATTGGTGCAACTACTTTAGACGAATACCGTCAGTATATTGAAAAAGATGGTGCTTTAGATCGTCGTTTCCAAAAAGTGATGGTTGAACCGGCTACGCCAGACGAAACTGTTGAAATTTTAACCCGAATTAAAGATAAGTACGAAGAGCACCATGGTGTAACTTACACTGATGAAGCGATTCAGGCCTGTGTAACTTTAACTTCTCGTTATATTTCTGACCGTTTCTTGCCAGATAAAGCGATTGATGCTTTAGATGAAGCAGGTTCGAGAGTTCACTTGACGAACATTCATGTTCCGCAAAACATTATTGATATCGAGGCTAAAATCGAAGATATTAAGTTAGAGAAAAATAAAGTTGTTCGCAGTCAGAAATATGAAGAAGCTGCTAAACTTCGGGATACAGAGAAGAATTTAATTGAAGAATTAGATAAAGCTAAAGCGGAGTGGGAAGCGGAAACTAAAACTAAACGTTACGAAGTATCGGAAGATAACGTAGCGGAAGTGGTTGCAATGATGACTGGTATTCCGGTGCAACGTGTTGGGCAAACTGATAGCCAGAAGCTATTGAACATGTACGATAAAGTGGCCGAAAAAATTATTGGTCAGGATGATGCAATTAAGAAATTGACTAAAGCCATCCAACGTACAAGAGCTGGATTGAAAGATCCTAAAAAACCAATCGGTTCATTTATCTTCTTAGGCCCTACAGGTGTTGGTAAAACAGAATTAGCAAAAGAGTTGGCTCGTTTCATGTTTGATAGTGATGATTCACTAATTCAAATTGATATGAGTGAATACATGGAGAAATTTGCGGTATCACGTTTGGTGGGAGCGCCTCCAGGATACGTAGGTTACGAAGAAGGTGGCCAGTTAACTGAAAAAGTTAGAAGAAAACCTTATGCTGTAATCTTATTGGATGAGATTGAAAAAGCGCACCCAGATGTATTCAATATTTTATTACAGGTTTTAGATGAAGGACAATTAACCGATAGTTTAGGTAGAAAAGTTGATTTTAGAAATACAATCATCATTATGACATCAAACATTGGTGCCCGTCAGCTAAAAGATTTTGGTCAAGGTGTTGGTTTTTCTACTTCTGCTAAAACCAATCAGGCCGATTCCCACAGCCGCGGTGTAATTGAAAGTGCATTGAAACGTGCTTTTGCTCCTGAGTTTTTAAATCGTGTTGATGATGTAGTGGTATTCAATAGCTTAGGTAAAGATGAAATTTTCAGAATCATTGATATTGAATTAAAAGCTTTATTCGGTCGTGTACATACTTTAGGTTACGAAATTGCACTAACTGAAAATGCGAAGGACTATATTGCAGATAAAGGCTTCGACAGTAATTTTGGCGCACGTCCATTAAAACGTGCCATTCAGAAGTATTTAGAAGATCCAATTGCAGAAGAAATTCTTAAAGGTGAATTAACTGAAGGCGATGTTTTAGAAATCGATTACGATAAGGAAACAGAATTGATTTCAGTCAATCACAAAAAAGGCGAAGCGAAAAAAGAAGAGCCTAAAAAAGAAGAAGATTCTTCAAGTAAATAAAATGAAACTCCCAATGAAAATTGGGAGTTTTTTGTTTTACAAAGTTTTTTGAGTACTGTATTTGTAGGATTACAAAATGCATCGATAATGCTTTGAATAGGTTGAATGGCAATAAAATATTGAAAATTTAAATTTTTTGTTGTTTGATTTCGCTGTATATTTCGCTCAGAAATCAATCCTATCTAATGAAATCATTTGTCCCGATGATGTGTTTAGCAATGATTTGCCTGGCTACATCCTGTAAGAAAAACATCAATATTGCTAATGATGAAAATCAGACACCTCAAGCGAAAACGGAAAGTGCTGCCCAGACTAACTTAAACAATGATTTAATGTTGAAATTAGTAAATGATACACGCTTGGCGGGTTGCAATTGTGGCACTACAAAAATGCCACCCGTTGCTGGTGTAACATGGAATGCTAATTTGACGCTGGCTGCGATTACGCAAAGCAAATACATGCTGTCTATCAATAAAATGCAGCACGAATCTGCAGATGGAACTAGCGTTGGCAATCGGGTAACGGCCACAGGTTATATTTGGAAAGTCGTTGGAGAAAATATAGCCTCAGGTCAAACTACCGAGATACAGGTTTTTAACGACTGGCTGAAAAGTGAGGGACATTGCAAAAACATGATGAATGCAAATTTCAAAGAGATGGGAGCTGCCAGATCGGGAACTTTCTGGACCCAGGTGTTTGCAGCAAAAATGTAACCAGCCAAAACGTATCAACTTCGTGGATATTGATTCGAGGATAATTATTCCATTATAAATCTTCTGTTAGTTCAGTTAATGCTTTATAATAGCGCTCATAATTTTGTTGATCGTTATTTAGAAAAAGAAACGGCTCAATTAATTCCAGTTCCATCAATAAAAAATCACCATCTACGAAAACACCATCCACTCTGGCATAAAGACAATTTTTTGCAAATTGGCGAACGTATCTGGCTGCGGTTTCAATTAATTTTTGATCGGGATTTTGAGGATGTACTGAACCGCCGTGTGCCGGCTGAACCCTAAAATCTCCACGTTTGGCTTGCTTAATTAGAGCGTGACTGTAGACGCCGTTAAAAAAAATGAAAGACCATTCGCCGCTCTCCAAAATTTCTGGCAGAAAAGGCTGAATAATAAAGTCTTCTGTTTTGATCAAATCTGTTAACTTCTCTTCAATTTCTTTTACATTCGTTGCAGTAACCTTGAAGGTATTTTTGGCGCCGCCGCTTACACAGGGTTTTACAATCAGTTTTTTGGTTTGGAACTTTTTGAAAAATATATTGAAGTCAATTTTTTCATCTCTTTCAAGAAAAATGCTTGGTGTAATCTTTAACCCAGCTTGCTGAATTTCCTTTAAGTAGTGTTTATGGGTATTCCACCTCACCACATCAATTGGATTGAGCAGTTTTACTTTTTTATCTTCGAGCAGGCTGAGCCACTGGTGAAACTGCTCAATTAAATCAAAATAATCCCACGGCGATTTTAAAATGGCAAGTTGATAATTTTCCCAGTTGGTATTTGGATCATTCCATATTACTTTTTGAATGTTTAATCCTTTCGCCTGCAGAAAGTCTAAGAGTCTATCATCTTCGCTTTCAACGGTATCTGAATCATATTTCCCCTGATCTAAATAAGTCACTAATGCAATATTCATGGTTTAAAACTATGTTTTATCATTTAAACAAACAAATTAAAAGAGTGACATTTGATCGTTAGGCACTTTAAAAAGTGAATGGTTTAAGATAATTTCCTTTTTATTCAAGCCGTTCAGTCTGGCATGCAATCTAAAACTATCGCTGATCATCTTTGCTATATTTCCCTCTCCACGCATTCTGTCGCCAAAACGACTGTCGTTTACCGTTCCGCCATGGCAACTTTGAATCATGTGCCAAACCTTATCAAACCGATCAGGAAAATTTTTCCTTAACCAATCTTCAAAAATTTGGCCAATAGCCCCGTTTAGCCGTACTATGGTATATCCTGATTTTATAGCTCCAGCATTTGCAACTGCTTTTAATATCGTAGGGATTTCGTGGTCGCTCAAACCCGGTACAAGCGGGGCCACCATTACGCCCATTGGTATTCCAGCTTTGCTTAACTCTTCTACAATTTTTAGTCGTTGTTTTGAAGTGGTTGTTCTCGGCTCCATCACTTGTCGCAAATCTTCGTTCAAGCTGTTGATGGATACATAGACCATGCATAAATTGAGTTTTGCCATTTCTTGCAAAATGTCACTGTCGCGAAGAATCAGCGAATTTTTGGTTATCATCCCGATAGGTTGTTTATATTCTAAAGCAATTTCTAGCAATTGCCTGGTCAGTTTAAACTTCCTTTCGGCGGGCTGATAGCAATCGGTATTTCCTGATAAGGAGATGGTAGCAGCATCCCATCCTTTTTTCTCCAGAAACTTTTTGAAAAGTAAGGGAGCATCCTTTTTTACAATAATTTTCCTTTCGAACTCCAGCCCAGCGCTGTATCCCCAATATTGATGTGAATTGCGGGCATAACAATAGGTGCAACCATGTTCGCAACCCTGATATGGATTTAAGGAATAAGCCATTCCAACATCTGGACTATCCACTTTGTTGACAATAGATTTTGAATTTTCAAAAATAAAGGATGTTTTTCGATCGGATTCTTCCCAATCATCAATGCCTTCATCGTGTTCCTTTACATAAACATCTTTTAAGAATTTGTTATGAGGATTAACTTGTGCACCTCTTCCTTTAAAATATGTTTTCTCTTCTTCGCTAATCATTAGAATAAAATTACTAATTTTTTTAGCAAACAGATGTCGGTGTTGATAATTTTTATTTAATTTCACCTGATAGATAAATGTATTATTTTTGTTAAGTTTAGGCTACCAAAATCCTGCATAAATGAACGCTCCTTTGTCATGCATTGTTATAGATGATTGCGATCTAGATCGGCAATCGGTTGAGAATGAAATCAATAATTCAGCAGGTTTACAGCTTACTGGTAGTTTTGGCAACTGCATTGAAGCTTTGAATACTTTCCATCTTAAGCCCGATATTTTATTTATTGATATAGATATGCCAGAGATTAATGGCTTGGATTTTATCAGAACTATCAAGAATTTCAATACCATAAATATCATCATTTCTTCCCATCCAGAATATGCTTTAGAGGGTTTTCAACTTAAAGTTTTTGATTACATTTTAAAGCCATTAGAGAGCGATCGTTTTGAAAATACAGTAAAAAGATTGTTGGATTTTAAACAACTTAAAAATAAGGCTGAAGCCTATGATGTACTATTCGAAAGGGAAAATGTTGTTTTTAAAGATGGTATAACCACAAAAAGTGTAAATGTTAACGACATTTTATATTTAGAAGCTTTTGGCGATTATACTAAAATTGTAACAGAAACTAAGGTTCATTTAACACTTGCCACCTTAACGAGGTTTATCGATTCATTGCCTTCTGGTAAATTTATGAGGATCCATAGAAGTTACGCAGTGCTTAAAGATAAGATAAGCACCATCGGGCACAAAGAAGTTTGTATAGCGGGCAAAATATTACCCATTGGGAAAACCTATTACAAAAATACCAAATTAGAATTATCGCTACGTTTATGAAGTTTTAAGGTTCATAATCAATATGTTTAGGTACTATCGTTTCTTTTTATTGATCGTTTTGTCAATTTTATGGCAAAGCATATTCGCTCAGAAACCTCCTGAACCAAATTTCCAAAAATATAAAGTAGCGAGGAAAAAAGCAGAAGCATATAATCAGTACTGTTATTCCCTTTTCAATTATATTTCCGCCAGCGGCAAATTTATCGACTTTTCTGATTTAATAAAGGTTTGTAAACGCGGTTTGAATGCTACTCAACGTAGCGATTTTAAGAATTTGTATCGACTGGAATATTTAACAGGATTAACCTATAAAATTCAGCTCAATTACGATAGCGCTTTTTTCTATCTAAAGAAGAGTATTGGTAGTGCACAAAGGGGAAATGATATTGGAAATGAGGTTGCCGCCATACGGCAAATTAATTATCTGTATCGTTATACAGGAAGATTTGCTGAAATGAATCGCTATAATAAACGGTTAATAGAGTTGCAGACTACAGTTAAAGATATTGCTATCAAAGATGAATTGTTATCGGCCTTGAGCGAATACTATTTATACAATGGCGATTACGAACAAGCTATTGAAACATCTTTGAATTCGTTATCAACTAAAGAATATTTCTATCAAAAGAAAAAGGATCATAAATCTCAAATTGATTTAGGTTTAGCCCTCTCAAATTTGGGGAGTTTATATTTAGACTTGAATCAAAATCAAAGTGCCATAAATTATTTAAAAAGATCAGAACCCTATTTTGCGCAATATACAGGCGGCAGAGTGCGTATGTCCATCAACTTGGAGAAAGCCTATTTAAATATTGATAAAACCGATAGCGCCATGTTTTATTATCGAAAGGTATATAAGGCTATGGTGAAAGATTATTTTTATGAAACTGCACCTCTAAGTGCTGCAAATCGGCTCTTTGGTGAATATCACCTCAAAAAGAAGGAAATGAATTTAGCAAATAAGTATACAATGGATGCTTATAGCCTGGCCATCACTTCTGAAAGTAAGGAAACTATTTTACTGGCAACAACCTTAATGGGCCATCTATTATACGAACAGAAAAAACATGCCAAATCAGTCTATTATTTAGAGCAGGCTTTGCCAAACTCTTACAATTTTAATAAGGATATTTTTGCCGGAATATTACTCAAGTTGGCACAGAATTATCAGCAGTTAAATAATCATCAAAAAGCCTATCAATTTTTTAATAAATACAATTTAATTCGCGATAGTATATACTTTGCGAAAAGTAGAGAAGGTATTAATGCAATTGAATTCAAATATAAAAATGCCGAAAAAGAGCAAAGGATTAAATTTTTGAATGCGCAAAGCGATGCGCAAAATAAAGAAATTAAGCAGCAAAGGCAATATCAAACTATTCTTATCATTTGTGTTTTTCTGGCATTGCTCATTTCCATACTTTTTTATCGGATTTATATAAATAAGAAAAAGGCTAATTTGCTTTTAGATAAGAAAAATCAACAGTTGGATATCATCAACAACCAATTGGATCAAGCAAATCAAACGAAAACGAAGCTCTTCAGTATTATCTCTCATGATTTAAGAAGTCCTGTAAGTCAACTTTTTACCTTTTTAAGGTTGCAACAAATCACAGTTAATATTTCAATAGACGAGAAGGAAAAAAATCAAGAAAAATTGATGCAATCTTCTAAAAATTTGTTAGCTACCATGGAAGATTTACTGTTATGGTCTAAGAGCCAAATGGAAAATTTCCAGCTTGAAATTGATGCTATAGACATAACCTTACTTTTCGAACAATCTATTGCTTTGATGACGAGCCAAGCTGATGCAAAGAATTTAACTCTGGAAATAGCCAAAACACGATTTGGAACTATTGAAAGTGATGAAAACTTTCTGATCATTATTATTCGTAATCTATTACAAAACGCCATCAATCATTCTCATCAAAATGGCAATATTGGTTTAAATGCAGGCTTTGATGGCGAAGGGAAAAAATATTTATCCATAAGCAATAACGGCGATGAGATACCGCTAACTAAAATAGCTGAATTATTAAATCAAAATGACGTTGGCAGTAAATCATCAGGTTATGGCCTGTTAATTGTGAGAGAACTCAGCCTAAAACTTAATGCAAAAGTGGGCATTGTGAGCACTCCAAAAATCACCGAAGTTTCGATTACCTTCCAATAGCTGTTTAACGATTATTTATATCCCTTTATAGATTTTAATAACCAAATTTTCACTGATATAAATAGGTTTATGTGCTAAATAAACCGAAATGAAAATTAATCTAAATGTTAAGAAAACCATTTGCTCGTGCTTCTGGTTGCTAACGCTTTCTGTATGCATTTCCTGCAATTCTACCCAAACCAAATCAGATTCATCACCTGCCCAATCAGAGATTAAACAAGCTGATGAATACTTTTCTGTGAAAATAAAGGGAAAATTGTGGGAAGCATTTCCCTCAAAAGAATTTAAGGAATACAATGTGAGCTATAAACAATTGGGACATCAATTTTCTATTTATGCCGAAGCCGAAGACGGCTCGAGGGTTGATGTATCTTTTCACTCTGCTAAAGAATTAGCGGTAGGCAATTATCCGTCAACCAGAAATGATAATGGAATGTTGAGCGGGGTATTTTATTTTCCTGAGGCAAAAAGTTCTGATAAGGAATTGGCTAGCGTTACGCCAGAGGTTCCAATTCAGGAAAATACTGTTCAAATTACCAAAATAGATAAATCCAACAAAGAAGCTTATGTTATTGAGGGAACATTTTCACCAACAATGTATGCCGTTTACGAAACCAACCCCGAGCGAAGCGTAAAGTTTACAGAAGGGAAATTCAAGGTGATTTATCGGCCAAATTCAATGGATCCGGCGTTTTAAAAAATCCAAAATGCTTTGGTGATTCCTTTGCCGATTATACCGATACGTTCGTCGATAATAAAATAGTGATGGCCTGATCTACAGTTATCTTCAATAAGTAATCTCTAAACAGACAATCTTAACTCTACTATTATGAAAAAAAGTTACCTATTCGGCTTAATTTTTTTACTTACAGCGATAATTAGTTCTTGTACCAAAGATGGTTTAACTGGACCAGAAGGTCCGGCAGGACCAATTGGCCCAGCCGGCCCAGTTGGGGCGGTTGGTGCAGCAGGTGCAGATGGAAGCATCATCTACAGTGGAAATACTGCGCCGTCGATCGCTGTTGGTAAACCGGGTGATTACTATTTAAATATTACAAATGCCCAATTATACGGACCAAAACTTGCCACAGGTTGGGGCTCACCATTAACTTTGATGGGTGCTACAGGAGCCACCGGTGCTACCGGTGCTACCGGCGCAACTGGTGCTACCGGTGCCACGGGTGCAACTGGCTCATCAGGAACTAACGGAACTAATGGCACGAACGGGACAAACGGTACTAATGGCACAAATGGAAGTACAACTTTAAGTGGAACAGGTTCACCTGCAGCTGCTTTGGGTACCAATGGCGATTTCTATCTCGATAAAACTAACTTCTTACTTTACGGACCCAAAACTGCTGCTATCGGTTGGGGAATTCCAATTTTATTAAGAGGTGCAGATGGTGCACAAGGCCCAACTGGTGCTGCAGGTAAAGACGGTAGTATTATTTATAGTGGTTCAGGAACGCCGGTTGTAACAATTGGTGTTAATGGAGACTATTATCTTGATAAAAATACGGGGAATTTATATGGACCAAAAACGGTTGCTGGATGGGGAACGCCACTCGTTTTAAGAGGTACGAACGGCACAAATGGTACAAATGGAGCCAATGGCACAAACGGAGCTAACGGTACAAATGGAACCAATGGAACGAATGGCAGTGTGACCTATAGCGGTATAACACCTCCCGATTCTACAATTGGGGCGAACGGTGATTACTATCTGGATAAAAGAAGTTATTTACTATACGGGCCAAAAAATGCTGACGGATGGGGAATTCCAATATTGCTAAGAGGTGCCGATGGTGCGCAAGGTCCAACAGGTCCGGCTGGAGCAGATGGAACAGTTATTTACGGTGGAGATTATTTTCCTGATCCTGTATTAGGCAAAATAGGCGATTACTTTATTGGTAGGTTTACGGTAATGCTTTACGGACCAAAAACGGCAGCAGGTTGGGGTGCTGGTATTTCATTAAGGGGTGCAAACGGTACTAATGGCACTAACGGTAGCACCATTCTTAATGGCGTTGGTGCACCAAATGGAGGAGTAGGATTGACCGGCGATTTCTATATCGACATTAGTACCTATACCATTTATGGTCCGAAAAATAATGGTGTTTGGGGCTCTGGAACATCGCTAAAAGGGAATGACGGAAATGCGAATGTAATTGCATTGGAAACTGCCGATAATGTAGCATTTAGCTGGGTTTTACAAGTTGATAATTATGTTTTAAGAAAACAAGGTGTGGCCGTGAATGATACATCCACTGTTTTTAACATCCCTGCGGCCAATTATACATCGGCAAAAAATGGTGTAGTAATGGTTTACATTCGCAAAAATTCAGGTGGTGGAAGTTATAGCTGGCAACAATTAAACTATACCGAAAAAACACCTGGCTATACAGTAACTTATGTATCCAATCTGCGCATCAATCCAACCGATGCAAAGGTAAGAATATCATATGGAAACCCATTTGCCACCCACCAATCTTATGCGGTAGATAAGGTTAGGATAGTAATTATCCCGCCTAGTTCAATTGGGACGCTAGGTACAATAAATCCAAATCAATCGCCTATGCTTCAGGCCATGCAAAAGCTCAATTTAAGCGATAAAGATTTCAGAAAAATACAATGATAACGCTTTTATCAGCAGGTTCATCACCTGCTGATTTTTTTAACGCATCCTTAAAATCAATGTATTATGAAACGCTTATCAATTTTAATTGCAGGATTTTTGCTTGTATTTATATGCTCCCTAGCCGTTAGCGCCCAAGATATAGGTAACATCGGTAAACAAAAACCCATCACAATAAATGGCTCAATAGGATTGGGTTTCGGTACCTATAACGTTAACGGAATACCAGCAAGGCAAAGAGCATTTTCTTATATTTTTAATGGCGCACCATCACTTTCTTTGTACGGTGTGTCTTTTCCTTTTACAGTTGTAGTTAGCGATCAGCAGAGAAGCTACACCCAGCCATTTAACCAATACGGCATTAGCCCAACCTATAAATGGGCAACCGTCCATGCAGGTTGGCGCAGTTTGGAGTTTTCTCCATTTACCTTGGCAGGGCATAATTTTTTGGGTGGAGGAGTTGAGTTAAATCCAGGCAAACTACGTTTCGGTTTTATTTATGGCAGATTTAACAAGGCCATTGAAGAAGATTTGAATCAGCCTTTAGCTTTAGCGCAACAACCTGCATATAAACGTACTGCCTACAGCGTTAAACTTGGCTTAGGAACAGACCGAAACCACTTTGATATTATCTTTTTAAATGGTAAAGATGATATTAATTCATTAGCCATTAAGCCGACTTCGATTCTTTTAACACCATCAGAAAATATGGTATTGGGTTTCTCCTCCAAGTTCAGTTTTTTAAAACGCTTTGTTTTTGATATGGATTTTTCAGGGAGTATTTTCACCAGAAATGTGCTCTCGGATACCGTTGAAAATATTCAGCTAGATAGAATAAGTTTTATAAAGAAATTAGTGACTCTTAACTCGTCTACCCAATTACTCACAGCAGCACAAACCAGCTTAGGCTATAATGCAAACTTTTATAGTGTAAAACTGAAGTATCGAAGAGTTGATCCCGATTATAAAAGTATGGGTGCTTATTACTTTGAAACTGATGTGCAAAATTATACGGTAGAAACTGCCTTTAGATTATTTAAAAATCAATTGCAGGTTGGCGGTAGTTTCGGTTTGCAGAACGATAACCTGTTGCGAGATAAGTCTTTTCGCTCTAACCGAAAAATCGGTTCAGCCAATATCTCCTTCAATAAACCTGCCTACGGGATTGATTTACGGTATACCAATTTTGGTATTACGCAAGATCGCGGCTTAAACCCAGTTTTGGATGTACTTCGAATTGCCAGAACGAACCATAATCTGAGCTCTGTTTTTCGATACAATATCAATCGCGAAGCGGTAGCTCACGGATTTATTTTGGTTGCCAATATTCAATCGCTGGTTGATCTTAATGAGTTTACTGCCCCAAACAGCAAATCGGATAGTAAAACGCTTAATTTTTCCTACCAGTTTGGCTTACCGAAAAAATCTTTTGGTGCCAATGCCAATATTAATTATACCATTGCAAATGTTGCCTTTGGTAAATCCATTTTTTATGGACCAACCTTGGGCTTGTCCAAAAGTATCGATAAAGGTAAGGTAGGCTTAAACCTGTCGGCAAGTTATCAGCTTCAGCGAAATAACGATTTGGATGCCGGAACCGTTTTTAATACCAATTTAAATGGTTCATACCGTTTGGGCAAACGCGATGCTGCCAATATTTCGCTCAACTATTTAAAAAGTAATTCAAAAGATATTACACTGCCAACATTTAATGAGTTACGTACAAATGTTGGTTTAGTACACTCATTTTAACACTCAAGCTATGATCAATTTTAGACGATTTCTTAAGTTTTCCAAAGGAATATTCATATTAATATTAGGGCTGATGTTATCATTCTGTGCTAAAGATGCAGATGCTCAATCGGTAAATGTGAATGTTACTATTGTACCGCCATACTCTCCATACTACGCTGATTATTCAGGCTCAAATGCATCAAAAGTATTATTGATCGTTCAGAATTTAACTTCTACAGCGAGAAGTATAAAATTAACGGGCCAGCTTGAGGGTGATAATGGGATCAAAATCACCACAAAATCCAATTATGTTCCTTTACAACCTATTACTTTAAATCCAAATGAAACCAAGCAGTTAAACGGGTTGGCATTAAAGGATATTTTCGACTTAAATACCTTAAATGTTTATGGAATAGATAAAAGCAGGTTAATTTATACCTCCAGATTGCCTGAAGGAAATTATACCTTTTGTATTCAGGCGGTTGACATTCAAAGCAATCAAGTGCTTTCATCTGCTGCTCCATTAGGCTGTACAACCATTTCAATAGCTTACCCAGACGCACCGGTATTGGTTGGTCCGAGTGTTAATGAGTCGGTTCCGGCAATCAAACCTCAATCAGTTGTTTTCAATTGGATTAATCCTGGTTTTACACCTGTTGGGACACAATATCTTTTGCAGATTGCAGAAATGCCATTGGTTAAGTCTGATCCTAATCAGATTTTAAACGCAACATCATTTCCATTGATCAATAAAAATATAATTACCACTTCATATACTTTAAATCCATCTGATCAGCCATTGGTAGTTGGAAAAACTTATGCCTGGCGGGTTCAGGCAATAGACCCATCAGGAAAAACAATTTTTAAAAATGATGGTAAAAGCGGCGCTAACGTTTTTACGTTTGGAACGGTTGCACAAGTAGAACAAGCTACAATAAAAAACATTGAAATTCTGCTTCCAAACCCATCAAATTTTGGTAAGCCTATTGCTGTGAATAATAAATTCCCACTTTACATCCGTTGGAAACTCATTAACAGAGATGAAGATAAAACTTCGGAAAAAGCTATTGATTATGGTTATGTTGATGGTATAAATAAGCCTGATGACAAGACGCTTAGGTACAACATAGAAATTAAAGATAAAATTAAGAATACCATTGTAGCCAGTCAAAATGGGTTTGATAGTTTCTCATTTACTGATTTAGGTAGTGGAACTTTCGTAGATAAGCGTTCGTATGAATTTAAAATTAAAGCCTACCGCAAGAAAGGTGTGGGAGAGCTTGACCTTCCGGCTGGTTTTCAATCAAATGCTTTTTCAAAAAGTTTGATGTTGTCATATAATGAATTGGCTGGCGAAAGTGTGACAGGTAGTTTCATTTATCAAAAAATCGCCGATACGCTTGCGAAACCAGTAATATTAACCTTAAAAGGAAAAGTACAATACCATTTCGAAAATGATCAAACCTATCCTATATATGGTACCATAAGGTTAAATAAGTTTTTTAAAACGGTTGATCAATCTGGCAAAACCATTAAAGATAATATTAGTGTTGCCAGCGTTAATCCCCAAGAGCCATCATCTTATTTAGTAAAAACCAGTAGCGATGGTAGGTTTACCGCAAAAGTTACCGAAACCGTAAAGGCTTTATCAGGGAATTTAGTAGCTTATTATACAATTGATTTTCCAACTAATAATTATTACGGAGAACCAGATCGTACTGTTGAACTAAATGGAACCGGACAAGAATTTAACGTGGGAGATTTTACTTCGCTGGTTAAATCCTATCAGTTAAATTTACATATCACTAAGGCTTACATTCAAAAAGCCTACATGCAGAAAGAAACTAAAGATGTGGTTCGCGTTCGCGAAGCATTAAATGATTTGCAGGTAACCATTTACCGTTTAAGTAAGGATGGAGGAATCCCGATATATGAAGGGCAAGGATTGCCATCTAACAAATCAACCCTTTATAGGAAATTAGGTAGCATTACTGGGCAGGTGCCAGAGATGGTTTATAAAACATCAACAGATTTAACCAAAATAAACGCTAGTGCCACATTACCTGAAGCCGTAGTAAGTTTTGCCAAACTAATTTGTAAAGGGAATACCGATGATACCTATTATATTAATGTTTTGGACCCTAAAACTAAAGCCGTTATTATAGATGAGCCATTTGCATTTCAGAATACGATATTGATCCCTGGCAAAAAATCAAACAAAAATTACGATAGTTTCAAAGCCGTAGGAACAGCAAGTTTTGAAGTAGAAAAAACCTTGAATTGGACAACTGAGCAAGCACCTATTGCCAACATTAAGGGCCGATTATTATATAGATATTCTGACGGAGTTGGCGGCGCCATGCCAATGCAAAATGCCAAAGTGCATTTGGAACCGTTTTTGGTTTTTACAGAACAAGCCGGTGGAAAATCTTATGCGTTGCCTACCAGCATTCTGAATAATCAATTTGTAGGTATCCAAGTTAGTGGGGTAAATGCAAATGGATCGGATAGAAGTACTAAAGAAGATGCAAAATTTTATGAATACGTAGATAACGTTAAAAAAAGCCTTAAACCGACTACCACCACGAGTGATGGCTCATTTAATTTTGTCGATATTCCAATATGGGATTCTGTAACGGTTTCTAAAAATTTGTTTTCATTTGTTGTAAAGGCTCCACCAATACCAACACCGCCACAAACAAACCCGGCAGCAACGACATTGAAAGATATTTGGCAATCGCAATTTACCGGGATGGGCGATGCAAACGCATTAAAAAATCAATTTATAAACCAGGTAATGGCTGATGCCACAAATCCACTTTTGGATCCGTTTACGCAAAGCCCTGTAAAAGATGCGCTTTCGCAGATGGGGAATGGTATTACAACAATGGCCGGAGGCAAAGTAATCACGGCAGTTAGTACTGTTACTACCGGCGGATTATCAAACTCTTACGATGTAAGTTCATCAGTTAAAGTTAAACAAGTGCAGGCTAAAAAGTTTACGCTTTTAAATGGTGCATTCGGTTTTTATGATGATAATGAATTATTGGCCAGTAGAGCTTCAGGACCAGCGCCTCTTTTGCCAGATTATACCGTTGTGAAATCATTTAATGTTGGCTCTAACGGTCCGTGTACTTTAAAAATGGTTTACCGTTTAGTGGTAGATGATATGGATTTGTTTTGCAGCCCGGATAATAACATCGAGATAAACCCGCTACAAACCTTAGATGTGGGTTCGCTGTATGCTTTTGTGCGATCGGCAAAAGTTAACATCAGCCTTTATAAAAAAGAAAAATACGATAAGAAGTTAGGTTTGGATAATGAACATATCACGAGTGTTCCTATCGAACTCCGCAGATCGAACCACAGTGGATTATTGGCAGAAGGTAGAAAATTTAACAACGTTTTGTTTGAGGAAAAGCTGCCTACCGATCCAAACCTGGTAGATTATGGCTCGAGCAAAAAAGGAGGCTTGACCTTTAATCACGTACTGCAAAGTAGAGGTTATACTTTCGTGCCGATTTTTAAGGATGAAGCCAATATTGCGAGCTCATACAAGCCAAATACTACAAATTTTTACCTACACGATGCTGATATTGATCCAACAGTGTTCTTAGGAAAAACATTTCTCTTTAATAATGAATTTGTAGAACCAACTTTTAATCAAGATACTCAACTTGAACGCGATAATCCAATTGTTGCCGGGAGGTTAATAAACAGCATTAGTGGCGAAGGGATTGGTGCAAATAAAGAAAAAGTTACCGCGAGAATTAACGTGGGCGGAATATTCTACTTTCTTCCAATTGATAGTTACGGGTATTTTAGTTTCAAATCGGTGGCGCTAATAGGAATAACAGCAAAAATTTCAATTCAAATTGATGGCTATGTTACCCACGATTCAACCGGTAAAGAATCACCAAAGGAAAAATGGTATTATGAGATTAACAATATGCAGCTTGGGCAAAAGGTTTTCAATAATTTATACTATAAACCTTCAGCATCTGTTACCGGCCATATCGTAAATGCCAAAGGAGAGCCCATACCTGCGCTATATAAAATCACCGGTAGCAGTTTCATTCAAGAAACAGAATCGGAATGTGTAACCAAAAAAATTGGTAATAATTCTGGCTCTACTGGAACAACTACTTTTGGAGGAGTTAAAGTTAATACCACCTTTACAAATACCTTTATCAGCGATTGTAAACAAACCTTCAATGCTTACATCGCCCCAAATAAGTCGGCCTACATTGAAATTATTCCAAATGATTTAAAATATTTTAACGAAACCAAAAGCATCGCCGTTTCATCAAAAGGAAATACCGAGATGGGTGCAATAGTTTTGACCACAAGAGAGCACAGAATCAAATTTGTAGTCACCAATTCTTCGGGCGAACCTGTGCCAAATGCCAATATTAAATTACTGGAATACACTTATGTTACAGATAGTAAAGGTATTGTGTATGTTAATTTTATGAATATTGCAGAGAAGAATTTTGTAGTAAAAATTGTTCCTCCTGCCTCTTCAGGTTATATTGGCAAAGAGTTCTCGCTAACAAATTTAGAAACGCCTTATTTTAAGGAGGAAAAAATTATTCTTGATAAAGGCTTTACCATTTCGGGAGTCGTAACCGTTAATAAATTAAAGTTACCTAATGCAACAGTTTATGTTGATAATGGCATTGGCGCATCTACTATTCAAACCACTACTAAACCGGATGGTTCTTATGAATTAAAAGGCTTAGCTGGATATGGCACTAAAATAAAATTGACTGCTTACGGACCGGAAATTAACGATGGTACCATTATCGGTCAAACGATTACGCTTGCGGCATCTCAATTAAAAGCCGATTTTGATTTAACTAAGGTTGATTTTGAAGGAGATAAGTTGTTGGGTTATCATGTTAACCTTACAGAAGCTAGCGCTATGGCATCTGGAAACTACAAACTGTCGGGAGATCTAGATGTAAAACAAACCAGTAGTGATTTTAAGTTGGCAGATGAAAGTAAGAAAATCATTTTTAATAAGGTTGAAGTTAAAATCACTGCAGATGCATCGGGTAAAAAAATAGCGGTTCCGGTAGGCGATATTTTACTAGATGCAAAACAATTAAAAACAAGATTTAGACAAAGTTATTATGCTGATGTGTTGGCTAATGGCAGCCAAATACTGGTAAAAAAGGTAACGGATAACACAGGTACATTCCAGGCAAAAGTTAAAATAACGGATAACTCTTTTAACTATCCAAGCAGCTTTTTAAAATTTGATAATACAAGCTTTTATTTTGCAACGAAAAAAAACGGGGTATTGAATAACACCATTAATTTACTTGCCACTGGATCTCCAAACGCCACCACGCCTAAATACTATTTTTCTGAAGCCAACGGAGGTGATATTAAATTTAAACTTTTGGAATTTGATGCGCACACCTCAGCAGATTCAACTTACTTTATTGATGGCAAAATTAGGTTATTACCAACCATTACGGCTACAAAAGTAAGTACGCTTGGCGACGTAATTACCTTAAAACTTCCTGAATTGAAAATTGATCAGAATAGTGTCGGAACGATTTCAAGCGCATCACCATTGAATTTAACCATGGAGAAATGGACGATTACCATCCCACAATGGAAGTTTTCTACCGATGAAGGAGGTATTGTAGCATTAGCGAGCAGCAATAACATGATCAAAACTGGAGTGTTAAATATCCCTTTCAAAAAATTTAGGCTCCGCAACGATGCTCTCTTGATTAGTGAAGTAAACGTGAAGAAATTAAGCTTAGGTGGCATTGTTGATGTAAATGTTGCTGCGGATGTTGAGCCAACTTTTGGTCTCGATCCAAAAATAGGTGATGACTTAAAAGCACATTACATATTAAGAATGTTGGGGAAAAATGGTAAGGAAGCCGGTAGCATTCAGCCTTTGCCAGGAATTCCACAAGGTATTGGTATTACCGCGGCTACTTTAGTGAGTTCTGGAGAACAATATGTCGATTTCTCGCCAAACTCAAAATCAGTAACTGCCTTTAATCAAATTGATTTTAAACCCATAATGATTGAATCATCACAAAATGATTTTACAATACTTGGGGATGTGAATTTAAAAATACCAAGGTTACAGAAATTTTATGGCGGCTTTAAATACAGCAAAGTTAATGGCAAACTAGAATCGAAACCTGCATTTGAAGAAGTTAAATTTGATATTGGCAAAGGCTACGTAGTGTTCAATTCCAAAACGGCAGATTTTACTGATAAATTTGGAAACAAGATTAGCACTGCTAAAACCTTGGCAGATAATGTGATCAATTTATATGGAACAGTTTATGAACCAAACCAGTTGCCAGAAATTCCGGTGCTGCTTAACAAAACGGGTGATAATATTTCCATTAAAATGGTTAACACGTCTACTGATTTACCAAAGATTGCATTCGGATCAAACACCAATTTAATTATCTCGAGCGCAAGCACATCGGTTAAAAATAACGATTGGGATTATTTAAGTTTTACCGGTTCGCTAAAACAGAAAGACAATACACCAATTAAAGGTTTTGCTGATCCAAACCCGCTAACTTTTAAAGTCTTTGGCGAAGTTGCTTACGATTCTGGTACCATTAAAGTAAGCGGGGCAAATACACCATTTGGCAAAATGAATATGGTTTTCGATTGGCCCGAAAAACGTATTCTTGGTAACCTGCAAATGGAAAAGGTTGACATTGGCGCTGCAAGTGCATCCGGCGAAGCCGAAATAATGATTGATAAAAATGGTTTTTACACATTTATAGCGGCAAGCGTAACTGTTCCGGTTCCGATAATAAGCCCATTTAAGGCAGGGTTTTTAGTTGGAAATTACAGTTCACTCCCTCAAAATGTAGTGGATAGGGTAACCCAGTTTAATCACCATAAATTACCCGATTGCGGGAAATTTGATTTAACGGGATTCATTGTAGCCGGGCGTAAAGATTTATTTGAACCTTACAAACTGAAAATAGATTTACCTCCGGTAATCCCTCTGGTTTCTATTGGTTTAGTAGCCGAATGCGGTGTAGATGCACTCTTACAAATGAATTTTGCTAATGTGCCTAATTTTACACTTCAAGCTGGCGCATTCGGTTCAGTGAGGGTTTCAATGGCTTCTATTACGGGCACTAGCGCATCAGGTGGGATAGAAGTTGATTTAACCGCAAGGCTGAAATATGCGCTAAAAGAACAAGCAAAGTTTGATTTCTGTAATAGCGTAAAATTAAATTACGAGGTAAAACAAAGCATTTTTGGACTGGCTGATATCAGTAAAAGTGGTTCTATTGCGATGGCTGCGAGGGGTAGCCTGGCTGTAGGTGGCGGTCAAAGCACTAACATATCGTTTAATCTGACATCAGATACTTGTGCTGACAATAATAAGTGCCAAACCAATAAATAAATTTTAAAAGAGATCATATGAAAAAGCTCATCGTCCTTTTTACAACAGTAAGTTTATTTTTTGCTTGGAATGCAAATGCCCAGAGTGTGAGCAGTGCAGCTGCTGGAAACTTCATCGATCTCGGTAAAGAAATTCCAAGGTCGACATATTTTAAAATCAGCAGGAAATCGCCAAGAGAAGACTGGAAGGAATTATCAACATTGCATTTTGAACAAGATTCGGCCCTTTTTCTGGCCGATTTGAATACTGCAGCCCGCCATTACGAAGTTTTCAGTATGCCTGATAAAAGATTATTTCCTCGAATTTGGGATATGATTTCTAGAGCCGTCACTTTAGATTCTGTTGCATTTTATGGCTATACACCGGCATACCGGGAAGCTTTAAAAACGGCATATTATGATGATTCTGCCCTGCCGAATATCAAATACGAATATAAAATTACCAACATTACCGTCAGCGGACAACGAACCCTTAGCGAAAAAATAATTTCAGGTAGTTTTCCAGCGGTTAGAAAACCAGACTTTTTTTTAAGTACAATGCATATCGAACCATTTAACGATAAAATGGTGCTGAAATACTTTTCTCAAAACACAAATATGCCTGCTGGGATAAAAGTTTTTCGCAGCACTTATATGCAAACAAAATTTCAACCAGTTGGTAGCTTAACCGGATCAGTTCGCCAAGGTGATACTCTGGTTTTCCTTAGTGTTGATACACTACTAGAGAAAGGGAAAACCTATCAGTATTTTGCTGTACCATTTGATGAACTTGGAAATGAAGGGTTAACCTCTGACACGGTAAGAGTTGCAAACATTGCTCACAATAATGCCCCAAGTTTTAACAAAATTAACACGGTAAGTTTAGAAAAAGAAAATGCGATAAAATTGAGTTGGCAATTGGATGGAACACCAAATATGAATGCGATTTACATTTATCGAGCGGACAGTTACGATAGTGCAGACTATAAATTGATCGGATCTGCTTCACCACAAGACACCATTTTCTTTGATAAAAAAATACATCCGGTAAAAAATTATTTTTACATGTTAGTGCCCGTTACACAATATGGAAATGGTTATCCAAGCGCCCGCATAAAGGGAATGCTAAAAGCCAATAAAAAAGCGCTTGCTCCAGCAACAATAGATGCTGTTCAAAATAATGGTAAAATTCACCTTAGCTGGACAAGGCCCGAGTTTTATACAAGAGGTTATTATGTGTACAGAGGCAGTGAATTAGATACTTTAACCCAAATAACAGACTTAATTTTAAGTGATAGTTTGACTGTTACTTTTGATGATGTTTTGCCTAACGGATATAAAGGAAAAACTTTAACGTATGGCGTAAAAGCTGTAAATACCTCGTATGATATCAGCCCCTTATCCGCGATTATTAATGTTGTTTCCCCAAGCGTTATTTCTGTAGCAACACCTATAAATGTTATGGCAAAACGGTTGGGCAACAACGTGTTAATTTATTGGAACAATAAAGTTGATGAAACCATTTTAGGATTCAATCTTTGGCGCAAAATTGTCGGAGAAGAAAAATTCGCAAAAATGAGTACAGACCCTTTAATCTCAGCAACCAATAGTTTTATAGACAGTACAGCTAATGCTAGCACAAGCTATGAATATGCATTACAAGCCATTGGAAATAACTATGCTAGCGATTTAAAGGTAAATGCAACCATCAATGCGCTAAAGTTCAAAGTTTTACCTGTTTATAATCTTAACTCAAATGAAATAGACGGTAAAATTTCCATTTCGTGGGATAAAACAATGCAAGAGGGTATAACGGGTTATAGAGTGTATAGAATTGATAACAAAAATAAAATTTTATTAGGCGATGTAGGTAAGGATACTACAAGATTTGAAGATGCTAAACCCAACAAAGATGCCTTGAATACTTATGCTATTACTGTGGTTCAAAATGAAATAGAAAGTGCCCTAAGCGATTATATTAGTTTGAGGATTAAATAAATGCTTACTTTGAAAGTGGTACGTAATCCATCGGGACCATATCTGCCACTTTCTCGTAAGCCCAAAATCCCTCATATAAAAGCGCTCTGGAATCATGAATACCACCATTCTCGTAAAATCGTACACCTGGGCCTGTTAAGTTTGCAACTGATATTTCATTTTCTGGAACATCTAATGGTCTGAAAATCCAAAAACCGGTATTGGAATAAGCCAGCGATTCTTTTTCTTTTGTATACTGAATAATTAGGGCATCGGTATAACTAAGGTATTTCATGTTTTCATTAAAATCATGCACTAAAGTATCGGGCAAAACATCGCCTCTTGAAAACTTATCAATGGTTCGGGGCATTGCCTGTTGCTTGGTCCAGAAGTTAAGCAAGGCAGTATCAATTTTGCCAGCAGTTTTTCTTATGCCTGTTTTTCCTGGAAGGGTTTTTATCTTCTCAAGTGTACTATTAATCACGTATTCTGGATACCGATTTGGGTTGGGAATTTTAATCATTTTGTTAATGATAAACCCTTCTTCCTTACTTTTTCCAGCATACAGCGATCTGAAAAAATGTTGAGAGGAACCATAATACGCGGTTTCACGAGCAGCAATATATTTTTTCTTTTTTGCTGCCGAAGCTTTTAGCTCTTCGAAAAATGGGTGGCCAGAATAATAAATGATGTGCGTTCTGGAGTTATACTCAAAATGATCAAGCATATACTTTAGTCGATAGCCGAGCGCCTTGTTTTCAACTATAAGAAACTCAGTTGTGGTTACTGTTAAAGTACTTTTAGTAATGTCAAAATCTACATTAAGTACCTGGGGGTTTAGTATTTTGCACTGAAGCGCATTTGGCGATTTGCCAATAAAAAACTCTTTAAACTGGTTGATATATTTTTGACGATTTGGATCTGCCCGAACAACCACTTCGTCTAATTGTGCTACATTTTCTTTTAAAACCAGATCAACAACCACTGATTTATCCGAAATAATAACGCTTTTGGAGTAGGGGAGATAACCCACAATCTGAACAAGCAGATCATAACTGCCGGGCTTCAAGTTTGGGAGTTTAAATTTCCCGTCATTATCTGCTACAGTTGCAATTTTATAACCACTTAGATAAATACTTGCCCCAGGCAATCCATCTTTATTATCTCTAACAATTCCGCTAATGGTAAATGTATTTTGAGCAATGGCACAGGTACCAATAAAAATGAAAAATAACGATGCCAACAGGCTTTTAATCATGAGAGCGAATGTAACCAAAAGCCGTAATATTACGAATTCAGAAAATTATTTTAAAATTTTAACATTAGTTTAGCGCTTATTCATTGGGATATAATCCATCGGAACACTATCAGCAATTTTTTCCCAAGCCCAATAACCAGAATATAACATCGATCGAGGATTGTAAACTCCTCCATTCTCATAAAAATAAACAGGAGCCACCTGTAAATCGATTGTCGAAATCTGATAGTTTGGCATGTCTAAAGGTCTGGAAATAGATTGTCCAAGGCGATCTGTAAAAAGTGGGCTTTCGGTATCTTTTGTATAAATTACATAAAGCTTATCGGTGAAATTGACGGCCTTAATGTTCGCATTAAAGGTTTTAACGAGTGTGTCTTGCAAAATCGGAGCCCGATTTAAAATGGAAATTCCTTTACTTAATTTTTTTTTGTTCATCCAATAGTTCAAAGAATCATCCTTACTACCACCAATGACAATTTTGCCCGTTATGCTCATTTGCATTTTAGTTAAACGTTTCAAATTGGCATTGATTAAACTATCCGAAGGTCTGTCTGGGTTAACTTTTGTGATTATTTTGTTGATGATGAATCCTTCCTCCGTTGCTTTATTTTGATAAAGAGATTTAAAGAAGTGCTGCGGTGAACCCAAATAAGCAGCTAAACGTTTCTTTGTCCAAATCTTTTGTTTTCTTTCCGAACCTTTCAAATCTTCATAATATGGAAAGCCCTCATAGTAGATCACCCTTGTTTTACTATCCCATTCAAACTGTTTAATTAAATACTTAATGTTATAGCCTAAAGCCTTGTTTTCTATAATCAAAAATTCATTGGTTTTTACGCTAAGCCGATTTAACTCCTTATCGTAATCAATAAGCAACACATTCGGATTCATTATTTTACAATCAGCAGCGTTTTCTGTTGTGCCGATAAAAAAATCACGAAACATGCCTATATAGTAAGTTCGGTTTGGATCTGGTTTAATCGTTACCTCTGATAATTGGGTAATGCTTTCTTCTAAAAAGACATCCAACTTTATAGGCTTATCCGATATAATTACATTTTTACTTACGGCTTTATAACCAATTAACTGAAATAAAATATCATAATTACCCGGTTTAAGTGGTAACTGATATTCCCCATTATTATCAGCAACCGTAGCGATCTTGTAGCCGCTCACAAAAATTCCGGTACCAGGTAAGGCTTCACCACGTTTATCTTTTATGGAGCCAGATAATGTAAATTGTTGGGCAGAGCAGAAATGAATGGTGAAAAATAGGAGGAATAAAAGTGAAGCTGATCTCATAAATATAAATATCAACTAAGTTAATAGTTAATTTGGATTAATGCGAATTTTGCAATGCAGCCACTGAAATTTTATGTGCTCTTTTTCCGAATTAATCTTCACTTGGCAACCTCCGAGGAGATGAATCTATCCCAAAAGTTCCTTTGCATTCTCAATTGCCGATGCGCCTGGGGTTTTACCACTTAACATTTCCGCTATAACCGCTACTCTTTCTTCCTGTTTTAGTTTACGAATGCCAGTGGTGGTTTTTCCTCCAGCTTCATTTTTATGCACAAAATAGTGAGATTTACCTTTGGCCGCAATTTGCGGTAGGTGAGTAATAGAAATTACCTGCATATTTCCTCCAAGGGCTGATATTACTTCGCCCACCTTTAGTGCCGTTTCTCCGGAAATTCCCGTATCAATTTCATCAAAAATTATGGTCGGTAATGAAGTATGTTGAGCAAGCAAAGCTTTAATGGCCAGCATCAACCTTGATAATTCTCCTCCAGATGCTACTTTATTTACCGGAGCAGGGGCTTGACCAGCATTTGCAGAAAATAGTAAGGAGATTTCGTCGAGGCCATCTTTGCCTAATTCTATTTGTTGTTGTTGCTTTAAAACCAATTTGGCATTCGGCATACCCACTTTTTTCAAAGTATTGCTCGTTTGATCTTCAACTGTTCTAATTGCCTTTTTTCTGTTTGAACTCAGCTGATTTGCCTGCTTCGTAAGATCAATTTTAAGCTGCTCAATTTCCTTTTGAAGTTTTTCAATGTTTTCATCAGAACTTAACAACTGATTTAAATTATTTTCTAATTGGCTTTGAATAGCCAATAACTCATTATTGTTAGTTACGCGATGTTTTTGCTGCAAAGAATAAAATGAATCTAGTCGTTGATTGATGATTTCTAAACGATCAGCGCTGTGTACAGTGTTTTCTTCCAAGCTCGAAACTTCATCTGCAATGTCTTTAATTTCGATTATTGATGATTTTAAACGCTCGAAAAGTATATTGATAGCGGGATCGAACTTTTCTATACTTTGTAGCTGCAGCTGGGCTTCCTTTAATATCTGCATTGCCGAAGGTTCACTTTCATTTAGTAAAGCACTGGAATTGAGTAAAGCCCTTTTTATCGTTTCGGCATGGGTAAGTTTCTCCAGCTCTAGTTCTAAATCTTCTTGCTCGCCTTCTTTTAAGTTAGCTTGCTCTAACTCGTTAAACAAAAACTGTTCGTAATCTTGTTTGCTTCGGGCCTCGTCAGCATCACTAATTAATTTTTTTAAACGGCTGCTATCTTGCTTTAATTTTTTAAAATGATTTCGGTATTCAAATAATAAAGCTTTATGATTAGCCAACGAATCTACAATGAGCAATTGAAAATCGGCATCATTAATTTCTTGGGTAGCATGTTGTGAATGAATATCGATTAACTTTTCGCCAATTTGCTTCAAAATGGACAGGTTAACTGGTGTATCATTTATAAACGACCTTGTTTTTCCATCAATCGAAATCTCTCTCCTTAAAATGGTCTCATTAGAAAAGTCTAAGTCGTTTTCTTCAAAAATTTCTCTCAAGAGTTCATCAGCCAATGCAAAAACACCTTCAATAACGCATTTTTTATCTTGGTTAAAAAAGTATTTGCTCTCTGCCCGCTGACCCAGTATCAATGACAGCGCACCTAGAATGATCGATTTACCAGCACCTGTTTCACCAGTGATAATATTTAAACCTTTATCAAATTCGATATCCAAACTATCGATTAATGCGTAATTACGAATAGAAAGTTTTTGTAGCATACTGAGTACGAAATTAAAAAAAGTTATTTTAACAAATGCCTAAAAACAAAAACGGCGAAGAATAATCTTCGCCGTTTAATATTTGCATGTTTGGTTTAGTTCTCTTTTCTTTCCTTACGCTCTGCCTTTTCCATTTTTTCTTTAAGCTCTTTTACTTCATTGTCGAATTTTTGCTTCAATTTTTGATACTCTCTTGTTTGTTTAACCTTATTAGTATTATTACTTGAGTTTTGATTCATATAAATCGATGTTCCATCCATTCCAAATGCAATATTGTCATTCATATTGATAAATAATGAGTCTGAATTAATTCTTGCTAGCTCAGCTAATTTAGTACGATCAATCCCTTTTAAGCTTTTAATCCGAGCATGATCGAGTTGTGCCCTAAACTCAGGATTGTTCATTTTAGCAATCATATCGTCACTTAGCTTTCTCCATTTAGCTTGTGCCTCTGGAGAGTTATATTCTTTTGCGATATCTTCACCGAATTTCTTCCATTTTGCCTGTGCCTCCGGCGAGTTGTACTGTTTGGCTACATCTTCACCAAATTTTTTCCATTTCGCTTGCGCCTCTGGCGAATTGAATTTTTTATAAAGTTTAGCTTGAAACAATGAATCTTTAAATCCAAATCCGGAATCAATGTTCATCCTAAAAACCCTATTTCCTGAGAAAACTTCATCCTTATAAAAATCTCTCCTTAAACTGTCCGGCATTTCTTTTACGGAGTTATATTCCGTTTTTTTACCATTGGCATCTATCGTTACTATCTTAATCTTGCGCTTCTTAGTCGTATCAAGGCAAACAATAGTTTTTAAATTTTTCCGATCATGAGAAGTAGCAATCATTTGTTGCCTAACCATGGTTTTATTTACCTTTTTCGTTGTTGCAGGATTAATCCATGCGATAGAAAATAAGCATGCCACCCCTAAAGTTAGCGCAGCCATCTGCTGTTTGACATTTAAATAATTCGTTTTCATATTCGTGATTCTTTTTATACGTTGATATAAATTTTGTGTCTTTCCGGTTGCTGCTAAAGCATAAGCCGGACTGCTTTTATCTTTTAAAAGTTCTAACTTAAGTAATGCATGAGCATAATTTAGAGGCTTCCCAGTCAGCTTCAATACCAGATCATCGCAAGCATGTTCGCGTTCGATATGGATAAATCTCCCCGCCATCCACACAAAGGGATTGTAGAACAACAACGTTTCGATTCCAGTTTTAATTAGGTTAAGTAAGTAATCATTTCTTCTGATATGGGATAATTCATGGATAAGAATAGCCTCAACCTGATCATTATCCAACTGATTTACCAGTGCCACCGGAAATAAAACTACCGGCTTTAAATAGCCAATTACTAACGGAACATTCACAATTGACGACAGCTGGAATTTGACCGCTTTATTAATTTGAAGTTTCAGGGTAACTTCGTCAAATATTATTTTCCAACTTACAGGGATAGCGCTTAAGCTATCTTTCTTAAATTTAGCAAGCTGGTGATAACCTTTGCTAATTACAAAAAGTTGTAAAAAGATTCCGATAATGTAGAAAGCCGCAACCATAGGGAAGTACTGCTCTGCCTTGCTACTAAAGCTGAGAGGGAGGTTATTGAAATATTGGTGAAGCTGTACTGCTTCAACATTACTGATGATTGCTTCTTTCGGAGTATTAAATGTGATCTTGCTCAAAAAATTGTACACAAAGCCGGTGAACATTAATACGATAGACCCGAAAGCCAAATTATGTTTATATCTTGCAGCCATTTTTGGCACACTTAGTAGGATGATAAACAAAACTCCGTAAATAAGGGCGCTTTGCCAGAGCGAATTTAAAATGCTCCAGCCAAATGCTTTGATAAATTGTTGTAATAAAGTTTCCATAATGGTGGTTTTATTTCTTATTGATTTTTTGCTGATAAATTTTAGGGATCTAAACCCTAAACCGTCCCCTTCAACTTTGCCTTACTTAAGGCCATCTAAATATTTTTTAATTTCATCAAGCTCATCGGCGCTAGCGCTGTGGTTACCTAAAGCCTGCATGACTAACCGAGCTGCCGAACCATTAAATACATTATCAATCATCTTGCTCACCATTTGTTTCTCAGTTTTATCTTTGCTCACAATAGCTTTGTAGATGTGCGTCTTTTGGTTGGTATCCCTTTCTACCAGGCCTTTCTCATGCATAATTTGCATTAATTTCAAAGTGGTGGTATAACCAGAATCTTTTTTATTCAAAGCCTCATATACCTCTCTTACTGTAGCCAAGCCTTTTTGCCAAAGTACTTGTAAAATTTCCATTTCGCCTTCTGTGGGTTTGATGTTGCTATGCGTCATATGTTACCGTTCTACGAATTATTTCGTAATCGAATGTACGAAGATATTCGTATATTCAAAATATTTTAATATTTTTTTTTAGAATAGGGGAATAACCGGAAAGCTAGAAGCCTCTCCTGGAGATAAGACGCAGGCAAGTTTAAAGTGTTGCATCTTTAGTTAAAATTCGATCAAGAACACAATGCTGATGTGCACCAAAGCTTGTACAAATATTACTCAACTAAAGATTTGAGAAGATGAAAAAAGTATTAATTTTTTTTCAAGCCTTCGTATTTACCAATATTTGCTGGATCTATTTCAGCAAGCATGTTATAAGCCTTCATACGTTCTTGGGTATTCAACTTTGATAATACATTGGTCACTTCTTCAGCTTTAGAAGCAAAATAAACGTTTGGAAAGATGGATCCCAACTTCTGTTTATCCATTTGCTGTAAAGCTGGTAGTGCAGAGACAATCTGTGTTAAGCCTTTATCGTTATCTGTAAGTTGATCTAAACCATTTAAGTGATAGGTATAAATAAAGGCTCTCAATTCGCTGAAAACTGGATTCAATACGTTTTCATTAAACCAAAAACGATTACGCAACCCATCTGCCGCCTTCCATCCGGTATTACCTGATGCTTGAGCAAGATTGATAATATTCTGTGCTTTTTTGAAGTAGTTATTGCCTCCCATTCTTGCAAAGCTGTCTTTATCTAAACCGATAATAGTATAGGCATAATAGGAGAGAAGTGCACTAATGTTAGAGATATAATTCTGATCGGAAAAATCAATCGTAGAGCCATCATTGTAACTGAAATCAAAATTTTTGTCACTCATGTTCAATAAAGTACTGTTATACGAGCTGTTGAAAACCGGTCTGCTACTTTGAATTTGTGCCTCGGCTATGTATCCAGAACCACCGTCCCAAGAGTTAATTGTAATTACGAAGCTACAATCAATTCGTTCTTGTGGTTTATAACTTTCGCTACTAAATTTATTATTGTTTAAAAAATCACGAATTGTTCTTTGCAACGCTTCCAGGGTGGGCTTACTCATATTTGAAACCTGAGGAGCCAAAACTGTTACTCTCGCATTTAGTTCTTGTGCTTGCACTTTCCCCAAACCCATCAATAGCAATATCCAAACAATTTTTTTTATCATCTTGAAATCTTTAAAATAGCAGCACAAATGTCTTTAGCTACATCTGTTTTCGACTTCATTTCGTAAACAGATCGCTCTAATGCTTTGTTAAAAATAGTAATTTTATTCGTATCCGATTTAAATCCTGCACCTTTATCATTTAAGGAATTTAGAACCACTAAATCTAGATTTTTCTTTTCCAACTTACCTTTAGCATAGTTTTCTTCATCATTGGTTTCCAATGCAAATCCAACTAAAATCTGACTGTCTTTTTTGTTCTTTCCTAAAGTCGCCAAAATATCAACGGTCTTTTCCAGTTCTAAAGTCAATTCAGATTCTTGCTTTTTAATTTTTTGGGTAGCAACCACTTTTGGACGATAATCTGCAACAGCTGCACACATCACTATAATATCCATAGCTGGAGAAATTGACATACAGGCGTTCAGCATTTCTTCTGCACTTACTACATCCAGCCTTTTTAAATCTGTTGATGATATTTGTGCGGTTGGTCCGGCAACTAGTGTTACTTCGGCGCCGAGGTTCGTCAATTCATCAGCCAAAGCAAAACCCATCTTTCCCGACGAATGGTTCCCGATAAATCTAACAGGGTCAATAGCTTCATAAGTTGGGCCGGCGGTAACCATTACTTTTTTACCATGTAAAGGCTGCAAGGCTTTAATCGATTCATCAAGAAAAGAAATAATCTCCTCCGGTTCCGCCATTCTTCCCTCACCGTGAAGTCCACTGGCTAATTCGCCACTACTAGGAGAAATAACCGTATTGCCAAAGCTATAAATTTTTAAAATGTTGGTTTGTGTACTTTCATGTTTCCACATATCTAAATCCATTGCAGGTGCAACATAAACATCACATTTTGCAGAAAGATATACGGCAGTTAGCAAATTATCACAAATACCTGAAGCAAGTTTAGCCAGCGTATTCGCACTAATCGGTGCAATAATAATTAAATCGGCCCATAAACCAAGTTCAACATGGTTGCTCCAAACACCGGTTTCCTCTTCGAAGTATCGGGTATAAACAGGATTTTTAGAAAGCGTAGCAAGGGTAAGTGGCGTAATGAAATTTGCGCCATCGGGGGTCAGGATAACCTTAACGTTTGCACCAGCTTTAATCAGTAATCGAACCAGAATAGCCGACTTATAAGCTGCAATGCTGCCGCAAACGCCAAGGATAATATTTTTATTTTTTAGCATGAACTGTTTGGCATAAAGCTAGACTTAGAGCACTAAACATGCTTAAGAAAGCGCTATGCCCCTTGCTCTTCGCTAATTATTTTTGTTCTTTAGCAGGATTTCTGTGATAAATTTTCTCGTTTAAAAATTCATCAATTGCAACCAAAACAGGCTTTGGCATACGCTCATAGTGCTTGCTGATTTCAATTTGCTCACGGTTTTCAAAAATCTCTTCTAAGTTATCGTTGCTCGATGCAAATTCTGCCAATTTACCGTGAAGCTCTTCTTTCACGTTGTTAGAAATCTGATTTGCTCTTTTGGCAATTACAACTAAAGATTCATATAAGTTATCTGTAGTTTTATCTAAATCGTGAACGTTTCTAGTCACTGTAGTGTTCGGTACAGCAGGTTTGTTAGTATTCATGTATTGATTAATTTTTAATATTCGTGTTATCGGCAGTAGTTGGTTTTAAAGAAACGGTATCTTTTAATCTACCAGTCCTAATCAACATCTGCTTATATTTTTCTTGGTCAGCCGCATATAAAGCCAGCTCTTGTTTGGTAGTAGCAATGCCATCCTCAACATCTTGTTTAAGTTGCTTAGCTTCTTTAGTAAACTTGCTTTCAGGATGGTTTTCTGTAAATTCTGTATATAGTTCTATGGCTTCATTATAACGATCTTCCTGGCGAATAATGTAGCTGTTTTTTGCGTACAGATACTGAGCTTTTATCATGAGATAATCCATCTCTTCTGCATATTTGATATCTGGATAATCTCGTTGTGCATTTTTTAAAGCAATAACAGCAGCTCTGTAATTATCAACATTACTTGGACCAGTAGTCAGGTACATTTTGGCATTCTCAAAAGCCTTATCTTCCAACTTGCCTCGCAATGTCGCAATGTATTTACCTGCAGCAGCGGCACGATCACTCGTTGGGTATAAGTTGATAAATAATTGCAATGCATCAATAGCCTTATAAGTGTTTTCTTGATCTAACGAAAAAGCAGGTGATTCCAGGTAATAGCAATAAGCGCCCATATAGCGAGCCTCTTCAGCATTTTTACTAGCCGGATAAGTATCTGCAAAGCTTTTAAACTGATATCTGGCCGTTGTATAATCGCTTAATCTATATAAAGTGTAAGCATAATAATAGTTTAAATCTTCAGCTTCTGCACGCCCACGATATTTCTGCGAAAGATCTTCAAAAAGTACCAATGCTTTACTGTAATCTCTCTTATTATACAAACGAAGTGCCTCTTGATATTTTTTCGCAACGTCGTTACTCGCCCTCAATTTCTCAAAACGACTTTTACAACCCGCAATACCCAATGCGGCAACAAATACTAAAATAATTAAGTGTTTAACTTTAAACATTCTGCAAAGATAATTAATAATACGATAACATCAATAAAAACAATTCGCCGCTAAGCTATGCAATACAACCCACTACATATATATAGTTAACAATTTTTAACATACACATTAGTTCTACTCCTATAATATATATGCTATACATATTTATTTTTGAAAGCACTGTTCCCAATTACTAGAATTTTAATCTTGTTCCGCGTTTAAATTGATTTCTTTAAAAATTAGGTGCGTCCCTGTTGCAGGCATCAAATATGGATTTTTCTACTTTGATCGGCTTACGTGGCGCAGCTTTTGGGAGAAACAAACCCTATCCTATCCAATAAACCTAAAACAATTACACCGAAACCCTTACTATTCCGGCTTAGTAGCTAAGCTACCAATATACCGTCCAATCTATATGTCCTATATTTCTATCTGGTTCATAAAACAAAAAGCTCATGGCCGAAGGCCAAAATCACAGCGGCCGCTGAAGCCAAAACGACCTCTGCGCTTTAAAACCTATATTTTCTATATCTCTATATGGTTCAAAAACCCAAGAAAGCTCACATTTTGCATCATCAGTCCATCCTATGTTTTCCTGCTCCCGATAGCTCGACCAGGGTCCTTTGGGTGTGATTTTCCGAAGCGTACACCCGATCGCCCTATTTGTTTTGCTGTTATCGAATAATTTTCCGCTTGAAAAACAGGCTTTTACAATAAAGATCAAAAAAAAGGGAGTGGAGTATTTGGTGGGAGCGGAATTTTTTCTACTTTTGCATCCCGCTTCGGAGGAAACGGTTGCAGTGAAAAGATGGATCTGGGGAATGTGAGAGGGGAGAAAGGCCAATAATTTATTTCAAAATAAATTTGCGGAAAAGAAAAAGATCGCTACCTTTGCAGCCCGGTTCGGAAGGAACGGGAAGCCGCCTGAAAAAGCGGAAAATTGAAAAGCAGAAAGAAAACGGGGAACGAAAAAATAAAAATTATTTTATTTGGAAGTCCGAAAAAGTTTTCTACCTTTGCACTCCCAACCGAAAGGAAAGGGAAAAAGTCGAGCGGCGGATGTCGCGGAAGACTGGAAACAAAAAGATTGAAACGAGCGGAAACAGGGAAGAGACGATCAAGACTCATGCCCAACTGAAGCGAGCAGATATATAAAGACAGGCCGTGAGGCGATTGTCGATAAGTTCTTAAAAGAGATGTCAATGATGCGTAGTGGGGTAATGAAGTACGAATTCAAGTACAGAGTTCCTTATTACATTTTAAAGTCAATGTCCAACGGACAAAACAAAAGAAGACTATTTTTAACGATAGTTAAAACTGGTCAGAATCTTACAACACATTTTACAATGGAGAGTTTGATCCTGGCTCAGGATGAACGCTAGCGGCAGGCCTAATACATGCAAGTCGAGGGGTAGAAGAGGCTTGCTTCTTTGAGACCGGCGCACGGGTGCGTAACGCGTATGCAACCTACCTTCATCTGGGGGATAGCCCGGAGAAATCCGGATTAATACCGCATAAAATCACAGGATGGCATTATCCAATGATCAAACATTTATGGGATGGAGATGGGCATGCGTGTCATTAGCTAGTTGGCGGGGTAACGGCCCACCAAGGCGACGATGACTAGGGGATCTGAGAGGATGGCCCCCCACACTGGTACTGAGACACGGACCAGACTCCTACGGGAGGCAGCAGTAAGGAATATTGGTCAATGGAGGCAACTCTGAACCAGCCATGCCGCGTGCAGGAAGACTGCCCTATGGGTTGTAAACTGCTTTTATTCGGGAATAAACCTATTTACGTGTAAATAGCTGAATGTACCGAAGGAATAAGGATCGGCTAACTCCGTGCCAGCAGCCGCGGTAATACGGAGGATCCAAGCGTTATCCGGATTTATTGGGTTTAAAGGGTGCGTAGGCGGCCTGTTAAGTCAGGGGTGAAAGACGGTAGCTCAACTATCGCAGTGCCCTTGATACTGATGGGCTTGAATGGACTAGAGGTAGGCGGAATGAGACAAGTAGCGGTGAAATGCATAGATATGTCTCAGAACACCGATTGCGAAGGCAGCTTACTATGGTCTTATTGACGCTGAGGCACGAAAGCGTGGGGATCAAACAGGATTAGATACCCTGGTAGTCCACGCCCTAAACGATGAACACTCGCTGTTGGCGATACACAGTCAGCGGCTAAGCGAAAGCGTTAAGTGTTCCACCTGGGGAGTACGCTCGCAAGAGTGAAACTCAAAGGAATTGACGGGGGCCCGCACAAGCGGAGGAGCATGTGGTTTAATTCGATGATACGCGAGGAACCTTACCCGGGCTTGAAAGTTAGTGAATGATCCAGAGATGGATCAGTGAGCAATCACACGAAACTAGGTGCTGCATGGCTGTCGTCAGCTCGTGCCGTGAGGTGTTGGGTTAAGTCCCGCAACGAGCGCAACCCCTATGTTTAGTTGCCAGCACGTTATGGTGGGGACTCTAAACAGACTGCCTGTGCAAACAGAGAGGAAGGAGGGGACGACGTCAAGTCATCATGGCCCTTACGTCCGGGGCTACACACGTGCTACAATGGATGGTACAGAGGGCAGCTACATAGCAATATGATGCGAATCTCACAAAGCCATTCACAGTTCGGATTGGGGTCTGCAACTCGACCCCATGAAGTTGGATTCGCTAGTAATCGCGTATCAGCAATGACGCGGTGAATACGTTCCCGGGCCTTGTACACACCGCCCGTCAAGCCATGGAAGTTGGGGGTACCTAAAGTATGTAACCGAAAGGAGCGTCCTAGGGTAAAACCGATAACTGGGGCTAAGTCGTAACAAGGTAGCCGTACCGGAAGGTGCGGCTGGAATACCTCCTTTCTGGAGTGGAGTTGACTACTCACTGCGCAACATGATATTTCAAAACAAGAGAAACAAAAAAGAAAACACCCAGAAGAAATGACGGTTGTCTGGTAACCAAAAGACATCGGAACGAAAGCTAGGTAAAGCAAATGGAGCGGTAGCGGTAATATACTAACCGCAAAGAATGCCACACCGAAAAGCACAGTCCCGTAGCTCAGCCTGGTTAGAGCACTACACTGATAATGTAGGGGTCTCCAGTTCAAATCTGGACGGGACTACTTTAATAATCCTGGGGGATTAGCTCAGCTGGCTAGAGCGCCTGCCTTGCACGCAGGAGGTCAACGGTTCGACTCCGTTATTCTCCACAGTAAGAAAACACATCACCGGGATCGGTGGTCATCATTGACAGATTGAAAGAAAGAAAAGAAACGCCATGGGGCACTTGTGATAATCTAAGTACTATATACTGAGTACTAAGGACTACAAGAAACGGTTCGAGACCGCAGTTTTTGACTAACGAAGCTGAAACGGAGCTTAGGTATAGGACGATGAAATCCTAAACCTTTATACCTTCGATCTTCAGCCTTGGTAAAGTTCTTTGACATATTGGAAGAAGTTAAAAAAGAAGAGCAAACAACAATAGGCGACTGTTGTGTTTGTGCTCGCTTAAAGGAATCGCAAGAGACCGATAAGCATGAGACATCATAACAAGAGCAAAAAAAGCATACCATATGGCGCAAAAGGCATATGAGTAGAAGAAAGTAATAAAGAGTACACGGGGGATGCCTTGGCTCTCAGAGGCGATGAAGGACGTGATAAGCTGCGATAAGCTTCGGGTATTTGCAAATAGGAATTGATCCGAAGATTTCCGAATGGGGCAACCCGGCTGGTTGAAGACCAGTCACATATAATGAGCAAACCTGCCGAACTGAAACATCTAAGTAAGCAGAGGAAGAGAAAATAACAATGATTTCCTGAGTAGTGGCGAGCGAAAGGGAAAGAGCCCAAACCATCCATGTTACGGCATAGGTGGGGTTGTAGGACTGCAACGTGGCATTAGCAAACAGAAGTGGAATGGGATGGGAAGCCCAGCGATACACGGTGATAGCCCGGTACACGTATAGAATGCTAGTCTAGCAGTATCCTGAGTACCGCGAGGTCGGAGACGCCTTGTGGGAATCTGCCGGCACCATCCGGTAAGGCTAAATACTCCTGAGAGACCGATAGTGAACCAGTACCGTGAGGGAAAGGTGAAAAGAACCCCGAACAGGGGAGTGAAATAGAACCTGAAACCGTGTACTTACAAGCGGTCGGAGCATCCAAGTGGTGTGACGGCGTGCCTTTTGCATAATGAGCCTACGAGTTACTCCTCTCTGGCAAGGTTAAGTGCTTCAGGCACGGATCCGAAGCGAAAGCGAGTCTGAATAGGGCGTATAGTCAGAGGGGGTAGACGCGAAACCTTGTGATCTACCCATGGACAGGTTGAAGGTGCGGTAACACGTACTGGAGGACCGAACCGATAAACGTTGAAAAGTTTCCGGATGATCTGTGGGTAGGGGTGAAAGGCTAATCAAACTGGGAAATAGCTCGTACTCCCCGAAATGTTTTTAGGAACAGCGTGGATATTAAGTTTCATAGAGGTAGAGCTACTGATTGGGTGCGGGGGAGTCAAATCCTACCAAATCCAGACAAACTCCGAATGCTATGAAATATGATCTGCAGTGAGGCGCGGGGTGCTAAGGTCACGCGCCGAGAGGGAAAGAACCCAGACCATCAGCTAAGGTCCCCAAGTTACAGTTAAGTTGAACTAACGAGGTCCGATTGCACAGACAGCTAGGATGTTGGCTTGGAAGCAGCCATTCATTTAAAGAGTGCGTAACAGCTCACTAGTCGAGCGATCGGGCATGGATAATAAACGGGCATTAAATTGTACACCGAAGCTATGGGATTGAAATATATCGGTAGGGGAGCATTCTAGCGGCAGCGAAGGTATCTGGTAATGGGTGCTGGAGCTTCTAGAAAAGCAAATGTAGGCATAAGTAACGATAAGGCGGGAGAGAAACCCGCCCACCGAAAGGATAAGGTTTCCTGATCAACGCTAATCGGATCAGGGTCAGTCGGGACCTAAGGAGAACCCGAAGGGGAAATTCGATGGACAACTGGTTAATATTCCAGTACTTTTTATAACTGCGATGTGGGGACGGAGTAGTGACACTGCCGCGATCTGACGGAATAGATCGTTAAAGACAGTAGGTAATGGAACGGTAGGCAAATCCGCCGATCTAGCTGAAAGTCGATAGTACCGCAAGCCTTCGGGTGAGTGGATAGCGCAGGTAATCAGACTTCCAAGAAAAACCGCTAAGCTTCAGGTTATAAAAACCCGTACCGCAAACCGACACAGGTATCCGGGAAGAGGATTCTAAGGTGCTCGAGTGAATCATGGCTAAGGAACTCGGCAAAATGGCCCTGTAACTTCGGGAGAAGGGGCGCTGGCAGCAATGTCAGCCGCAGTGAAAAGGCCCAGGCGACTGTTTAACAAAAACACATGGCTTTGCAAAATCGAAAGATGAGGTATAAGGCCTGACACCTGCCCGGTGCTGGAAGGTTAAGAGGGGATGTCATCCGCAAGGAGAAGCATTGAATCGAAGCCCCAGTAAACGGCGGCCGTAACTATAACGGTCCTAAGGTAGCGAAATTCCTTGTCGGGTAAGTTCCGACCTGCACGAATGGTGTAACGATCTGGGCGCTGTCTCAGCCATGAGCTCGGTGAAATTGTGGTCCCGGTGAAGACGCCGGGTACCCGCAACGGGACGGAAAGACCCCATGCACCTTCACTACAATTTAACATTGACATTGGATACAGGATGTGTAGGATAGGTGGGAGGCTTTGAAGCGGCGTCGCTAGGCGTCGTGGAGCCAACGTTGAAATACCACCCTTTCTGTATTCGGTGTCTAATCCCGCCTAGCGGGAGACATTGTTTGATGGGTAGTTTGACTGGGGTGGTCGCCTCCAAAAAGGTAACGGAGGCTTTCAAAGGTAAGCTCAGTACGCTTGGTAACCGTACGCGGAGTGCAATAGCATAAGCTTGCTTGACTGTGAGACATACAGGTCGATCAGGGTCGAAAGACGGATATAGTGATCCGGTGGTTCTGCATGGAAGGGCCATCGCTCAAAGGATAAAAGGTACGCTGGGGATAACAGGCTGATCTCCCCCAAGAGCTCATATCGACGGGGAGGTTTGGCACCTCGATGTCGGCTCGTCACATCCTGGGGCTGGAGAAGGTCCCAAGGGTTCGGCTGTTCGCCGATTAAAGTGGCACGCGAGCTGGGTTCAGAACGTCGCGAGACAGTTCGGTCCCTATCTGTTGTGGGCGTAGGAATTTTGAGTGGGGCTGACCTTAGTACGAGAGGACCGGGTTGGACTAGCCTCTAGTGAATCTGTTGTTCCGCCAGGGGCATTGCAGAGTAGCTACGCTGGGAATAGATAAGCGCTGAAAGCATCTAAGTGCGAAACTAGCCACGAGATGAGAATTCCATATAGGACCGTAGAAGACTACTACGTTGATAGGCTACAGATGTAAAGCTGGCGACAGCACAGTCGAGTAGTACTAATCATCCGAAGCTTTCAAAGCAAACAGACTGTTGTTTGTTCTTCTAACATAACTTCTTTCAATAATATGTCATTTAGTAGTTGGTACTGGGTACTTGGTAGATAGATTAGATGTCTAAATACCAACGACTAAATACTATATACTATTTAAAAACATTTAGGTGCCTATATCGGTGGTGTCCACCTCTTCCCATTCCGAACAGAGAAGTTAAGCCCACCAGAGCCGATGGTACTGCGGTAACACGTGGGAGAGTAGGTCGGTGCCAAATCTTAAAGCCCCAAAAGGGCATTAGCGAGAACCCCGTCAGCAACAGCTGATGGGGTTTCTTCGTTTAAAACGGTTCTGTAATTCAAGGGGAGAAAAGAATAAAGGGCAGGGAACAGAGAGTAACTTTCCTTAAGAAATGCTCCTATTGCTTTCATGGCTACATTAATCTAGATCTGTCTGGAGTTGTTGAACCATATAGGGGATATAGGTCATATAGCTGGATGGATCCGGTTTTTAAGACTTTCTCTGTTTATCAGATAGCAAGGCTCTCGGCATAAAACAGCAGTGTTCATTGCGTTCATGGGTAGATAATCACAGATCTGCCTTGAGTTGTTGAACCATATAGGAATATAGGTCATATAGCTGGGTGGACCCGGTTTTGCATACCTGCGGGAAAGCAGGCCCGAACGATAAAACACCCCCCTGGGTCTGATAAACCTGATGGTACGAAAATCCTTTTTGTACCGCTGCCGCTCAAAGCCAATATACCTTAAACAAAAAGATTGAAGGGACAGCGGGACTGAAGAAGAAATGAAACGGTGATGTTCTTTTCCAAAAACAACTTATCGGCACTTATTTGGAACGATTTTGAAACTGAATCGTTGTAAATGTGTTATTAACATGTAGTTTGCCATAATATTTGGTTATCTTTGACACAACAATATATAAACACAAATAATGAGTTTTTTTGCAGATAAAAGAAGGGAAGTAATGGTGCATATTGAAAAATATATGCTTGATATGATGGAAACCTATCTTAAACCAATTGACACCAATTGGCAACCATCAGATTTTCTTCCTGATTCTACGAGTGAAAACTTTTATCAGGACATCAGGATTTTAAGGGAGAATGCCAAAGATTTATCTTACGATTTAGTTGCAGTTTTAGTTGGTGATACTATCACCGAGGAAGCTTTACCTACTTATGAATCGTGGTTAGCTATGGTTCAGGGGCCAAGTATGAAAGAAGATGGCGGATGGATGAAATGGAACAGACACTGGACCGCTGAAGAAAACCGTCATGGTGACTTATTGAATAAGTATTTGTATTTGTCGGGCAGGGTGGATATGCGCCAGATGGAGATATCTACTCAATATCTGATTGCAGATGGTTTTGATATTGGTACAGGACATGACCCTTATCGTAATTTCATTTATACTTCGTTTCAGGAGTTAGCTACTAATATATCACACAGACGTGTGGCATCTTTGGCTAAAAAAGATGGTGACACTTTGCTTTCTAAGATGTGTGGAACCATTGCATCTGATGAAGCGAGACATGCTAAGGCTTATAAAGACTTCATGAATCGTATTTTTGAAGTTGATCCGAATGAAGCTATGATTGCGTTTGAAGATATGATGCGGAAAAAGATTGTAATGCCAGCTCACTTTTTACGTGAGGTTGGTTTAAAAATTGGACAAACCTTCGGTCATTTTACTGACGCAGCGCAACGTTTAGGTGTTTATACGGCTGTTGACTACGTTGAAATCATGCAATCGCTGATTGAAGATTGGAAAATAGAAGGGATGCGTGATTTAAATGATGCGGGTGAAAAGGCTCGTGATTATATTATGGCTCTACCTTCTCGTTTGTTACGTGTTGCTGAGCGTATGAAAAATCCAACTATGGACTATAAGTTTACCTGGATTGCAGGCTAAACGATATAAATATATTTTTGAAAGGGTTCTTTATTAAGAAGAACCCTTTTTTGTTCTACATGTTTCTGCGGTATTGACCGCCTACTTCATAGAGCGCATTGCTAATTTGACCTAACGAACAAACCTTACATACCTCCATCAGTTGCTCAAAAATGTTCTCTCCTGCAATTGCTGATTTTTGTAACTGTCTAAGCAGCGACGAAGATTTATTTTCGTTTCGATCCTGAAATTTTTGAAGTGCCGCAATTTGATATTGCTTTTCTTCTTCGGTAGCTCTAATTACTTCTCCAGGAACAATAGTAGGAGAACCATTTTTATTCAAAAAAGTATTTACCCCAACTATTGGAAATTCTCCAGTGTGTTTCAAGGTTTCATAGTACAAGCTTTCTTCCTGGATCTTACCACGTTGATACATGGTTTCCATGGCTCCTAAAACTCCGCCACGATCATTAATTCTTTTAAATTCTTGAAGCACGGCATTTTCGACAAGGTCGGTGAGTTCTTCGATAATAAAGGCTCCCTGCAGCGGATTTTCATTTTTTGCCAAGCCCAATTCTCTGTTGATGATGAGCTGAATTGCCATGGCTCTGCGTACTGATTCTTCGGTAGGGGTAGTGATGGCTTCGTCATAAGCATTAGTGTGGAGCGAATTGCAGTTATCGTAAATTGCATAAAGTGCTTGCAAGGTAGTTCTGATATCATTAAAATCGATCTCCTGTGCATGTAATGATCTGCCTGATGTTTGGATATGGTATTTGAGTTTCTGCGACCGATCGTTTCCTTTGTATTTGTTTTTAATCGCTTTCGCCCAGATTCGTCTGGCTACCCTGCCAATAACCGCGTACTCGGGATCGATTCCATTAGAGAAAAAGAAAGATAAGTTCGGCGCAAATTCATCGATATGCATGCCTCTGCTCAAATAATATTCAACAAATGTAAAACCATTACTTAAGGTAAAAGCAAGCTGTGAAATTGGATTTGCTCCAGCTTCGGCAATATGATAACCTGAAATTGACACGGAATAAAAATTTCTTACCTTTTCATCAATGAAATATTTTTGAATGTCTCCCATCATTCTCAAAGCGAATTCGGTAGAAAATATGCAGGTATTTTGAGCCTGATCTTCTTTAAGGATATCAGCCTGTACAGTTCCACGCACAGCACTGATGGCCTTTGCTTTAATTTGTGCATAAACGTCAGCTGGCAATACTTCATCGCCAGTTACACCAAGTAGCATTAAGCCAAGACCATTGTTACCCGTTGGTAAGTCGCTGTTATACTTTGGTCTTTCTGAATTACTATTTTTAAAGATTTCCTGTATTTTTTGTTCTACTTCAGCTTCCAAACCGTTTTCGATAATGTATTTTTCACATTGCTGATCTATCGCAGCGTTCATGAAAAATCCTAATAACATGGGGGCAGGGCCATTGATTGTCATTGAAACCGATGTAGACGGTGCACAAAGGTCGAAACCTGAATACAGTTTCTTGGCATCGTCTATGGTTGCGATACTTACACCTGAATTACCAATTTTGCCATAAATATCTGGTCTAATATGAGGATCCTCACCATATAAAGTTACAGAATCGAATGCTGTAGACAAGCGATGAGCCGGTTGTCCGAGTGATACATAATGAAAACGTTTGTTGGTTCTTTCAGGACCACCCTCGCCGGCGAACATTCTTGTCGGGTCTTCGCCTTCACGTTTAAGCGGAAATACGCCTGCGGCATAAGGAAATTCACCTGGAAGATTCTCTGTTAACAGCCATCTTAACACGTCTCCCCAATCCTCATAACGCGGAAGTGAAACCTTTGGGATTTGTAATTTAGACAGGGACTCATAAAACAGGGGCTGCCTAATTTCTTTATCACGAACTTTATAAATAAAATACTCCTCTTTATAAGCTCGTTTGGTATCAGGCCATTGACGCAACAGCCGTTTACAATCACCGTCTAACTGTTCTTCAAAAAAAGTATAAGCATTTTC
Source organism: Pedobacter sp. AC163 (assembly GCF_979258665.1). NCBI lineage: Bacteria > Pseudomonadati > Bacteroidota > Sphingobacteriia > Sphingobacteriales > Sphingobacteriaceae > Pedobacter > Pedobacter sp. AC163. The sequence goes on from NZ_OZ409872.1 coordinate 4,493,034, forward strand.
TAAACCGCTGCCCAGCCCTAAAGATTCATTTTCAACAGCCAAATCGATTACGCCTTTAAGCTGATACATCTTTCTTGCTATACCAACCTGTTTATCAACCCACTCGTTATACATTTGGCTTGATTCTGCTATTTCTGCTAAATAACGGATCCGATCAGGTGGAATGATGTAGATTTTCTCCGACTGATCTGAAGTTAATTCCATTTTTGCCTTGAAATCTGTATATGTTTTGACTCTAATTTTGTCCATCAAGGCCACAAATAAGTTGTTCATCCCAGGGTCGTTGAATTGGGAAGCCATGGTTCCGTAAACGGGAATCTCTTCATCCTTCGCATCAAAAATATTGTGGTTGCGTTTATATTGTTTTCTTACATCGCGAAGTGCATCCAAGGCACCACGTTTATCGAATTTATTGATGGCAACGAGGTCAGCAAAATCGAGCATATCGATTTTTTCGAGCTGTGTAGCTGCACCAAATTCAGGTGTCATCACATATAGAGAAACATCACAGTGTTCTGTAATTTCTGTATCAGACTGGCCAATTCCGGAAGTCTCTACAATAATAAGGTCGTAACCAGCAGCTTTGCAAATGTCTATACTTTCCTGTACATTTTTTGATAATGCAAGGTTTGCTTGTCGGGTTGCAAGCGACCTCATATAAACTCTCGGATTATTGATTGCATTCATTCGGATACGATCTCCGAGAAGGGCACCACCGGTTTTCCTTTTCGAAGGATCAACGGAAATAATCGCAAGGGTTTTATCTGGCACTTCAACCAAAAATCTACGTACCAGTTCATCTACCAGCGACGACTTTCCAGCACCACCCGTTCCGGTTATTCCGAGAATAGGAGCATTGTTGTTTAGCGATAATTTTTTTAGTTCGTTAACAAATTCCTGAGCCCCTTCGGGATCATTTTCGGCTACGGTTATTGCTCCAGCAATTGCTGTGATCTCTTTATTCGGAATCGTTTTTAGTTCATCTGTGATTTCTGCCTTGGTTACAAAGTCTGTTTTGATCAACATATCATTGATCATTCCCTGCAATCCCATCTTTCTTCCATCATCAGGCGAATAGATTTTAGAGATTCCATAGGATTCCAATTCTTCAATTTCTGTGGGTAAGATTACCCCACCTCCGCCTGCAAATATCTTGATATGACCAGATCCACGTTCCTGCAACAGATCATACATATATTTAAAATATTCGATATGCCCGCCTTGATACGATGTCATTGCAATTCCCTGAACGTCTTCTTGAATAGCACAGTTTACCACTTCATCAACTGAGCGATTATGACCAAGGTGAATTACTTCGGCCCCGGATGACTGTAAAATTCGACGCATGATATTTATGGTTGCATCATGACCATCAAAAAGGGAAGCGGCAGTGACAAAACGAATTTTATTTTTTGGCTTGTATATTTCTACTTGTTGCATACTATAGGATTTAAGATCTCACAAAATGAAATTCTGCAATGCTTATTGAGACTATATTTGGATGAACAAATGTAGCAAATCCTTGCAATTTGATGCTTGTATAATGGTATTGATACTCTTTATAAACAACGAAGCCAACTAAATCTAGTTGGCTTCGTTGTTTATTTATTGGTGATTTCTGTGATGGGTTCACCTACGGTGCCATTTGGCATTTGAATATGGAGCAACGCAGCTAAGGTCGGTGCTATATCTGTCATGTAATGGGTTTTATTCGTTGCGCCAGGTTTAATTCCCCAGCCCATAAATACCAAGGGAATGTGCGCATCGTAAGGATTCCAATTGCCGTGAGTTGTACCTGTGCTGCTTCCATTAAACCAGTTTGGATTTAAAATATAGTATAAATCGCCACTTCTGCGAGCATTATAACCATTTGTGATCATTCTTTTCTGAACTTCAGGTAGCGTTGCTAAGGAAACTCTTGAAACATCAACTACGTTTGCAAAACCCTCCAATCGTTTCAAAAATTCGATTGAAGCGGCTTTAATCACATCGAAACTCACATTTCCATTATCGGTTTTATCGTGATCGAAATGGATTTGATTATTCATTGATTTTAAAACTACATTGTTAACCTTGAATTTTTCATTTAGAAAAGCATTCAATTTAAAAACAATATCTCTATCACTTACGATACCTGCCGGAAGTTTATTTTCTTTCATAAAGGCTGGAACGTGTGCAACCGCATGATCGGCACTTAAAAATAGGGTGTAATTCCCTTTACCCACTTTTTTATCTAAATAATTGAAAAAGTCTTCAAAATCTTTGTCTAAACGTAAATAGGTATCTTCAAGTTCTACAGAATTTGGTCCGTAAGCATGGCCAACATAATCTGTTGATGAACAACTTACCGCAAGGAAATCAGTAATATTATCTTGTCCCAAATCTTCTGATAAAATTGCAAGTTTTGCTAGATCTAAAGTAATGGTGTTACCGTATGGGGTACTTCTAATAGCATCAAAGTTTTTATCAATGTTTTGAGTTAAGAGATGTGGAAACACACTGCTTTTGCCTTCGTAAGCTTTTTCATCAGCTGTGCTGTTTGTGTAGGTGTTAATTGGATATAATGTTTCCCAATTTTTTGCATAAAATTTATTTGCAAGCTTCATCTTATTATAATCAGCAATCCACATCGGAACCTCCTTCATATAATAACTGCTTGTAATCCAGTTGCCAGTGCTACCCTGATACCAATAAGCTGCATTTGCTGCATGACCAGCTGGTAGGATCGAACCTCTATCTTTTAAAGAGATCCCTATAACTTTTCCTTTGAAGTTTGTTGCTAATCTTAATTCATCAGTTATGGTTGTGGTAAGCATGTTTTTAGGTGACATGTTACCTTCAGGAGAAGGGCTGCTTCCAACGGTTACAACCGTAGAATCTTCGGTACAATACACGTTTTTCTTAGTTTCTGAATCGTACCAATCATTACCGATAATTCCATGAACTGCTGGAACTGAACCGGTATAAATGGTGGTATGACCAACAGCGGTGTAAGTTGGTGTGTATGGAATCAGCGTATTTTCAACCGAAAAACCTTCGTTTATTAGTCTTTTAAAACCACCATTTGAATAACGATTATAAAAGCGATATAAATAATCCCATCTCATTTGATCGACCACTAAACCCACCACTAATTTTGGGCGAGCAATTTCGCTAGGGAAAGCTTTAGCTGTATTGGCCGTGGCTTTTTTTGCCTGAGCATTTGCTGTTGTAAAGGAAAAAATAGATAGGGAAATAAGTAAATAAGAAATTTTCTTCATTCTGTTTTTAGTTAAAAGACTAAAGTAACACTTTTCAAATGAAGAAATTTTGAAGATTATGTAAAGATTTTATAACGCTTCGGCAACAACGAATGTGCTACCGCCAATAAACACCAAATCGTTTTTTTTAGCATTTTTGACAGCTGTTTCCTTAGCTTGAACAACCGATGGATAATCATTTCCAATTAGTGAATAAGTTAGTGCTTGCGCTTTAAGTTCAGTAGCATTCATAGCCCTTTCCAGATCGGGTTTGCAAAAGTAATAGGTTGCATTTTTTGGCATCATGGAAAGTACCTTTGAAATATCCTTGTCTTTTACCATGCCGAAAACAATGTGTAAATTTTCGAATGGTGTTTGGTTAATGTTCTTTATCACTTCAGCAATTCCAGCTTCGTTGTGGCCGGTATCGCAAATAACCAATGGGTTTTTAGATAGAGTTTGCCAGCGGCCCTGTAAAGCTGTTAACTTTTTAACTTGCTTTAATCCATTATAAATACTCTTATCAGATATTTTGAAAGTAGATAACTCATTCAGAATTTCAATGGCTTGTAAAACAGTTAAAATATTTTTTTGTTGATAAGTGCCCGTTAAATCCGTTATCAAATTCTTAAATCTGATCTGATGATTTTGATCAATATTTAGCGATAATTTCGTGTTTACGATCTTAAAATCCTTAACAACCATTTGTGCATCGGCGAAAACAATTGATGCATTCATTTCCTTTGCTTTTTGTTGGAAAACAACTGCAGACTTCGGCTGGGTTTCGCCAATAATTACCGGCGTATTCCTTTTGATAATGCCAGCTTTTTCTCCAGCAATCTCTTCTATGGTATTGCCCAGCATATTGGTGTGGTCCATGCTGATGTTGGTAATAACCGAAAGCTCTGGTTGAATGATGTTGGTTGAGTCCAACCTGCCCCCCAAACCAACCTCAATAACCGCAATATCTACTTTATGTTTTGCAAAATGATCAAAAGCCAGTGCAACAGTGACTTCGAAAAAAGATGGTTCTACTTCGTTTATCAACTTTTGTTGATTTTTTACGAAGGAAACCACTTCCGTTTTACTAATCATTTTTCCATTGATGCGGATACGCTCGCGAAAATCTTTTAAATGAGGGGAGGTATACAAACCAGTTTTATAACCTTCGGCTTGTAAAATTGCCGCAAGCATGTGCGAGGTAGACCCTTTTCCGTTTGTACCGGCAACATGTATGCTCTTGAATTTATCCTGCGGATTATCAAGAGCATTGCAAAATATGATGGTATTAGTGAGGTCTTTTTTAAAAGCAGAAGCCCCCACACGTGTAAACATTGGGAGTTTGCTATATAAATAATCAAGCGTTTGCTGGTAATTCACCTCAGATGCTGAATTATAGTAATAGTTGTTTTAGTTAACTTTAAAGTTGAAGACCACCACTCCGGTTTGATTATCTCCGCCTACGCCAGAACTTGTTAAAGATGAGTTTTTTACCGCTTGAACACATTTCTCAACCAGTTCTCTATCGGTTATAGTAGACCCTTTCAGTTCTTGTCTGGCATCTGTAATTCTTCCAGATTTATTGAAATAGATCCTAATAGCAATCCTCCCTCTCACTTGTCCATCATCTTTCGGAATGACCAGGTTTGAAAAACGTCGAAGTTCAATAGGCTTGTTTCCATAACCAGATCCTCCTTCACCATAATTCGGTGCTAAGGGATCACCATTAACTGATCCCTGGTTTCCAGCTGTGCTGCCGGTTCCATCTCCCTGACCCTGACCCGTATTTTTTTTGCCCTTATAAAGCGCATTTTGATTGATAACTGGTTTCGAAGGTTTATCTTCTGTAACGGTAGTCGGCGCTGTGTTGGTTGTTTTTGTAGGTTTTGTATTTACCGCAATAGCATCTTCCGTATTCTGAGTTTGAACTTCCTTATCAGAATTTTCTGTAGTTGTTGTCGGAGTAACTTTTTCTTCGGGTGTTACTTTATCTGGTGCTTTTCCATTTGCATTTGGATCAGCGGAAGGCTCCTCGATGCTCGTGTAATCATCGCCCATCCCCTCGGCAGAAGTACCATAGTTAACCACCATACCACCCATGCCTAAATCTTCAGGTGGTTGAAAGGAATTAATTACAATAAAAAAGCTAATCAACAATAAAAACCCCATTATCCCACTGGCAATAGCTACAGCCTTCGGATAATTGTTTTCTTCGTTATTTATATTTTGTGCTTTGTAATCCATTATTTTTTAGGCTCAACAGCCACAACAAGCTTCAATTTTAACTTATTTGCTATATCATTAACAACAAAACCATCTTGATAAGTAACGTTACGAGATACATATAAAAGGATGGTCATATCTGGAGCCAGTTTTTGGTAAGCGGCTAAAGTTGGCTCCAATTGCTCCATTGTAACTGGTTTCTTATCAACGGAATATTTTAAATTTTCGTCTATAGTAACTGTAACTGCTTTTTTAGCAGTAGATTGCTGCCCGCTTGACGACTGCGGCAACAACAATTTTACTACAGTTGGGTTAACCACTGCAGATGCCAAAAGGAAGAACAGCATCAGGAAGAACATAATATCGTTCAACGCTGAAGTGTGTACTTCTACTGACCCTTTTGTTCTTTTGCGTAAGTTCATTATTTACCTGGCTCTTCTAATAAATCAATAAAGTCAATTGCATCCGTTTCCATTTTTAGGATGATTTTTTCTACCATGATATTTAGAATATGGTAAAGTACGTAAGCGATAATACCAATGATTAAACCTGTTGCTGAAGTGATCATTTTAGTATACAAACCACCAGAAATAGTTCCAATTTCAATAGCACCTTTAATGGATACCTGATGGAAAATTGTAATTACCCCAACAATGGTACCTACGAAACCCAACATCGGAGCGATACCTGCAACAATACCTAGGATACTGATATTTTTTTCAAGTTTAGCAACCTCTAGTTTACCAACATTTTCAATAGCACCTTCGATTTCTTTAATTGGGCGGCCAATGCGTTTTAAGCCTTTTTGCAACATGCGACTAAGAGGGGAGTTGTTGTTTCTTAACAGCGACATTGCCCCATCTAAATTTCCAGATTGAATATATGATCTGATTTGTCCCATTAAATTCGACTCATCTTTCGTGGCCTTTTTGATGGTTAAATAACGTTCAACAAATATGATTAAGGCTAAAAAGGCTAATAATGCCAAAGGCAGCATCACCCATCCACCTTTAAAAAGCAGATCGATGAAATGTAATTCTGGCTCTGGTTGCGTTAGTGCCTGGTTAACTGCATTCGCTGTATCTTGAAGTGCTTGTGTGGTGTCTTGAATTAATAAAGTTATCATTATGGTTGTGTGTTGTTTTTTATTTCTTTAACGTAAAATCCTGTTCCTTTTAATCGTTTTTGTAGAATTTCTTTTTGCTTTTCTGCCTCCTCTTTAGTGGGGAAACTCGCAATACTTACCTTTTTTCTTCTGCCTTCCATTTTTGCGATAGTTGCATTAAGGCCAATTTTTTTTACTTTTTCAATGTATCTTAATGCTGCTGCTTCTGTTTCGTAAGAAACCGCTATTACATGAAACATTGATTTCTCTGTAGCCAACGGAGCATTGGATGGAGTAGGACCCACTTTTTTTAGCGCTGAAGAATCAACTTTTGGCGTAGCAATTTGATTCGCTTTTAAAGTACTGTCTGTTTTAGCTATCGAATCTTGTTTTGCCTTTGCAGTATCTATTTGTGTTTTTGGTGAATCTGGCACAACTGCAGGTGTGGTAGTTTGTAACGCAGCCTGCTGTTTAAACAAATCTGGTTTGGCAAAATAGATGATCACTCCAATCAACAGAATTCCGAAAATGATGAGGAGCACTTTTAGCCAAATAGATCTTTTTTCTTCCTCGAATGTTTCTTGAACAATCGGATCGTGACCAAATCGGTTTGGATGCTCGGCATGTTGCTCTTTAATAAACTCAGGCGCTTCAATTACAGGCTCATCTTTTGCAGTTTCATCTTCCAGATTGATATAAGTTTTTTCCTCTTCGCTTTCTGGAGTGTGCCCGAAACGGTTTGGATGTTCTTCATGTTGTTGAACAATACTTTCCGGCACTTCGATTTCCTCGGGTGTCAAAGCCCTTACGGCCTCCTCATTTTCTGGCGTATGGCCAAATCTGTTTGGATGTTCGGTATGCTGTTCTTTTATAAAATCTGGCGCATCAGTAACTTCTTCGCCTGATTTTGTAGTGTGCTTTAAAGTATTGCGCAAATCATCTTCTACTTCATCCAATTTTACATTTTCAATAATAGGATGTATATGGGCTGTTTCTTTAGGCTGAACAGGTGCATTTGGTGCTTCGGCTATTTCATCATATACCTCATCATCTTTGTCAGTGGCATCCGTTTGCTGTTGATCTGAAATGATTTCAGGCAATGCGGGTAGACCATAAAATTCTGATCCGTAGTTTATATTTTTAGCCGCATCAAAGCTTAGACCTTCGTGCTCTGTGAAATATAATCGACCCAAATTCTCAAGATCAGCCTCATGTTCTACTTCCAGTTTTTGGTTCACTTCATCTACAAATTGCGAAATGTAATAAGATGAACTCTCGGCTGAAATATTTCTTTCAGAAGCAATAAAATTGGTTAGGGCCTCATCATTTTTTACATCAGATGTAAATGCCAGAGCATAACTTGGTGGTAAAAATGATTGTTTTTCCTTATCGTACCTGCCTGGAAACTTCTTTTTATAGAAGGTGCCCAAGCCGGTAATGCCAACTTCTTTGCGCTGTTGCAAAAGTTCCAAAAGGTATGATAAGATATCCATTCCGGTAAAATTAAGCGTTTTTTCTAAACCTACGCAATAATTAATCTAATGTATTTAAAATGAATAAGTTAGTCCGCCGAAAACATTTAACCCGTTAACCTGATAATATAAAAAGCGGTTATATTTCGAATTCAACAGGTTATTGGCTTTTGCAAAAACAGAAAATTTGTTGTTGATGCGATAATCTGCACCGATGCCCAAATCTACAAATCCTTTAACTGTTTCTATACGTTCGATGCTGGTATTTGGCACCAAATACTGTAGTGGATTTACTGGTTGTTGAACATTAACTTTCGCTTTTACATCATCTTGCATTACCACAGCTGCATTAAAACTCAGCTTTTTATTATAAGTATAAACGAAGTTTGAGCTAACCTTTAATCCTGGTTTAAACCACGAATAAGTTTCTTGAGCAGGCTTCCAATCATCAATATTTAACTTTCCAGTCCACTTTAATGCATCGCTTACCTGGATTGAGATTTCACCTTCTAAGCCAGTCAATTTCGTTTTGCCAAAATCATAAATGACATCAAACTTGTTAAAATTATCGAAGTTATTAATGAATAAAGGAAGATCGTCAAACTGCTTCATATAAAAACGGGCCTTGTAGCCAAAGCCTGGTCCACCAGTTCCTTTAATTCCCGCACTAATGCTTAACTTTTCAACCGTATTTTTAATCAAGATATTGCTATTCAACCATGGATTTTCATCTGTTAAGCCTTTCATTGAGTTTCTGTTTACATCACCCTTAACTTCTCCGAAAACCTGTAAGTAATCAGGTACGAGGGTGAAATCAGCAGTTACTGCCGGGAAAATTCTTGAACTGCTGAATGCACCGAATTCCTGAACGAAATTAATTCCTGCCGTAACTTTTGCTCCTTTAACCTGCAAACGGATATAAGGATTTAGGCGGAGTAAGTTATTTCCTACGCTTGTTAGTGCGTCTTTGGTATTCCCAAATTCTGTAGATGCTGCCAAACCTAAATTAAATGAACTGATTCTTTTGTTTAGGTATCCATTTAGTGAAAGATAACTTTCTTTGGCGCTAAAACGGTCATTCCATAAATAAGCATTAGCTTTCACCGCATAACTCAATGCGTCCTCATCTTCGGTGAAGTTTTTAACCAACTCACCCTCTAATTCTAAAAGCGTTAAAGCTTGTTTGTCAGGGTTTGGATTTAAGGTTGGGTTTGCATTATCCAAGCCGTAAAAGTAGGTGCCATTTCTTTCAAAATTTAAACGTCCACTTACTGTATTTTCCTCTAAAATACTACGGCCAAAAATGCTTAATTGTTGTTGACTGCTGTTCTGTTTGTTTAATTTACCTTCCTGGCTAAAATGTTTGAAATAACCGCCAAGCTGTAAACCTTCATCTTTTCCAGTATTAAAGTAAGCTTCGCCTAATAATGTAGAAAGTGAACCAAATGCGCCTTTTACATAGTTATTTACTAAAATACTTGCCTTCTCTTCTGCAAGCTGCTGCGCTTGTAATTTTTGAATATCGCTGTTTAGCTCTAACTTTTTGTCTGTTACGCTGTAATTTAATTTCGCTTTATAAGTTTTTACGTCATCCAAATTCGGACTTCTTCTCAGTTTAACGGCTTCAGCCAAAATAGGTTTGTAAGGGCGAACAACTTCAATTTCCTCACTCACTACGGCCTTTTCTTCAGCTTTCTTTTCCTGTGCCTGGACAGTTGTTAAACCAGCAGCAGCAAAAAACAGCAAACTATATATATATTTAATCGACTTCATAATTCTACTTCTTCTGGTTTAGTTTTTCTAGTTTCTCTTTGGCTGTCGGAATGATATCATCCTTGCCTTCGTAATTATCAATTATACTTAGAAGTGTACTTTTTGCTTGCAAGTTATCTTTCAGGGCAACATAATTATCAGATAACAAGATAAAGGCTTTAGCTACCCAATAATCATGTGAAGCCATGTTGTTCACAATATCAAAACAAGTTTTAGTTGATGTTTTGAAATCGCCTTTGTTGTATTCGATAAGTGCAAGGTTGTATTTTGCCTCGGCAGCGGCAGCCGTTTTGGTTTTAGCCACAACGTTTTTAAATTCTTTAACCGCAGTTGTGGTATCTCCTTTTAGCAAATAAGCTTTACCAGAAAACAAGCCAGAACTATTCTTTTCTTCTTCCGAAGCTTTTTCAGATTCATTTGTCAGCTTAGCGTATTTCAACATATCATCAGGCATATTTAAAGCTGTATATGCTTTTAATAAGTTGTTGATGGCAAAACTGTAATGTGCTTTATAATCTGTTGTAGTTTCTAATCTTTTCAAATAAACAATTGCTTCATTATATTTTTTCTGGTTGAGGAACAATTGAGAAATGCTCACCAATGATCGTTCGGTATAGTCGCTTGTCCAATCATTTAATATAAATTCATAATCAGGTATTGCTTCATCAGGGCGACCTAGTTTAACCAAAGATTCTGCCCTGATAAATTTCGCTTCTTTTTCGTGGTTAGCTTTAGGGAATTTATCAAAATAAGCATTAACCGCCTGGAAAGCGCCGTTGGCATCGCCCTTTAAGTAAAGGTTATTCGCCGCCGCAAAAATGATGTTGTCTTGCTCGTTATCTGAATAGTTGCCAAGCGGAGTGGTGTTGGCATATTGGATAAATCCATTTGCATCACCTTTATCTACATAAATGTTTTTAATAGATTCCATCGCTTGTTTAGCCTCTTCAGATGTAGGATAATCGCGGATTACTTTTTTGAATGATTCTAAAGCTACATCGTCCTGATCTTGGTTGTATTGAACCAATCCAATAGTCACTAATGCTTTTGGAACATAACTGCTACGTGGGTATTTTGCCACCAAAGCAACAAGATCTGACTTCGATTTATCGAAATCGCCTTTGTTAAAATAAGTATAGGCTGTTTCAAAACCCGCATCATCTGCATAATTAGAGTTAGGGAATTTTGACAACAACGTTTGCATGGTCGCAATTTTCGCATCGTATTGGTTTTCCAAACCCTGGATCATTCCTTTTTGAAAAGTGGCGTAATCTTCAGATGTAGTATGCCTGTCAATGATTCTGTTGTAATTGGTCATCGCGTTTCCGTAAGTTTTATTTACGAAATAAGAATCGGCCAAACGAATAGTTGCATCATCAATGGTTTTTTGATCTTTATCATTTCCCTGGAGAAATTTCTCGAAATAGGTTGCTGACTTAGCATATTTCTCATCCTCAAATGCAGAATAGGCGAGGGCGTAATTGGCAAAGTTATAAACGCCGGTTTTATCGGCATCAGGCATTTTCAAAAACTTTTCGAATGTAGAAACGGCTTCGCCATATTTCCGTAGTTCGTACATTGCTTCGGCTTTCCAATAAGTATTTAAAGCGTGGATCTCATTGTCTTCCGGAAATTTATCAGAACGTAAAAACATTGATAAGGCATTCGGAAAAGCTCTTTCATTATAAAATTCTAACCCACGGAAATAAGTAACCTTTTGGTAGGCTTCTTTAGCCTCAAGGGTTTTATCCGGAATCGGTTCCAAAATATCAACTGCCGCCTGATAGTTTTTAGTGGTTAAAAGTACTTCTCCTAACAAGGTTTTAGCTTCGTTAATTTTACGAGATTTTGGAAAAGTTTTCAAAAATCCTTGTGTTGCTTCTAAAGCTTGTTGATGGAAATCTAACTCATAGCTTAACTTGGCATAACTTAACCAGGCTTCTTCTTGAATGGTTTTATCAAAATCTAAACGTGAAGCTCTGAAAAATGCACTTTGTGCTTTTTGTTTGTTGCCCAATTGGATAAATGCCTTACCCAAAGTATGCATTCCGTTTTGGAGATAAATGTCATCGTTGTTTAACTTTTCTAAAATGGCAACAGATTCTTTATACTTTTTATTCTGGAACAACGAATATCCATATTGGTAAATGAATAAGTTGTTTTTGGTTTCGCTTTTATCTTTAGCATAAAACTCTGCAAAATACTTTTCAGCGTTCTTAAATTCCGATTTCGCAAAGTAAGAAGCAGCAACTAAACTCAACATTTCAGGTTCGAACTGTTGTTTGGTTTTTTGAATAGATTCTAGTGCATAGCTGATTACATCATCGTAGCGTTCATCCAAATAATACATTGAGGTGATGTAGTATGGATAACTTGCTTCATAGGTTGGTGATCCTTTCAGCTTTTCAAAATTAGCTAATGCAGTTTTGTATTCTTTATTTAGGTAGTTGATGTAAGCAAAATAGTAAGTCGCACTTTCTTGGAAATCGCCTTCCTCTTTTTTTACTTTCTCGAATAGTGGTTCTGCTTTTTCATAGTCTTGCAGCTCAAAATAGGAGTAACCCTGCTTAAATTGATATTCGTTACGTTGTTTGGCTGATAGGGTAGACGGATCAGTTTTTTCGAACCATTCTAGCGCTTTCTTGTAATTTTTTTGACCAAAATAAGTTTTTCCTACATAAAAATAGGCCAGTTTTGTATTGGGATTTAAAGGATAATCACGGATAAAAGCTTGAAATAAACTTTCTGCATCACTATTAGTTAATTCTAACGCACAAACGGCTGCATAAAATTTTGCATTCTCTTTAAGTAGAGATAGTTCAGCATTGCTTTCGGTTTGCGTAGACGGTTTATAGCGTTGTTGTTCAACAAGTTTAAACTGCTGTGCAGCAGCGGTATATTTTTCTTTGTCTAATAATTCTAAGCCAGTCTGGTAGTTTTTATTGAGGTTTTGCACTGCGCTAACTTGCGCATAAGTGGTAAAACTTCCTGCCATGAATAGCGGAATTAGTAAGTATTTTTTCTGCATCGGTTTCAAATATGGTTGGTACTAAATTAGAAATAGTATCATTGTTTATCAACATAAGTAATTAACATCTGTTAATAACACAAATAAACGAAGGGTTTTCAAAATTGGTATAGAAGAAAGTTGAATGTTGAAAATTAGACTGAGTCAGTCGTTCAATAGTCATTAGTTCATTGGTGAAATGAGCCAAAATTATGGAAACTCTCGATTGTGTAGTAGGTAACTATTAGTCGGAGTTTAATTCACTAGAATTTTTCGCCCGCTAGTAAAAAATGACTGATGAACCAATGACTATTGAACTAACTTACCCTTGGCTTGCTAGTAAATAAAGTACAGCCATTCTAATAGCCACACCGTTTTCTACCTGTTCTAAAATGATGGATTGTTTACTGTCGGCAACATCACTTGTAATCTCCACACCACGATTAATCGGGCCCGGGTGCATGACGATTATTTCCTTATCGAGGTTATCGAGAATCTGTTTATTTAGGCCATACATCATGGCGTATTCTCTCAAAGATGGAAAATATTTAATATCCTGACGCTCCAGTTGAATGCGAAGCATGTTCGCTACATCGCACCAATTCAGTGCTTTAATTAAGTTATGTTCAACTTTTACTCCAAGTTGATGGATGTGTTTGGGAATTAAAGTGGTTGGTCCGCAAACCATCACTTCCGCACCTAAACGCTGTAGACAAAGGATGTTAGAGATTGCTACCCGAGAGTGCAAAATATCTCCAACAATAACCACTTTCTTCCCACTCACATCGCCTAATTTCTGGCGGATGGAGAAAGCATCAAGTAAAGCCTGGGTTGGGTGTTCATGAGCCCCGTCGCCAGCATTTACAATTTGCGCTTTTACATGTTTGCTCAAAAACTGACCTGCTCCTGCATAGGGATGACGCATCACCACCATGTCGACTTTCATCGATAGAATGTTGTTAACCGTATCAATCAATGTTTCTCCTTTGCTCACTGATGATGATGATGCAGCGAAGTTTACCACATCTGCTGATAACCTCTTTTCAGCAAGTTCAAAAGAAAGTTTTGTGCGGGTAGAATTTTCAAAGAAAATATTGGCAATGGTAATGTCCCGAAGTGAAGGAACCTTTTTAATGGGCCTATTAATTACTTCTTTGAAATTATCTGCAGTTTCGAAAATCAATTCGATATCATTCCGGTTAATATCTTTAATGCCTAAAAGATGTCGGGTTGATAGTTTGTCTGCTGCCATTTTTATATTATTGTTTTTCGGATAATAAAATCACTTTGTCTTCACTTCCTTCACTTGCCCAGGTTACTTTCACTTGCTGTGAATTTAAGCTATCCACCTGATGACCAATGTAATCGGGTTCGATAGGTAAATGTCTACTAAACCTGCGATCAATCAGCACCAACAGTTCTACTTTCTCTGGTCGGCCATAAGCGAGTAACGCATCAAGTGCAGCTCTAATGGTTCTTCCGGTCCAAAGTACATCATCAATGAGGATCACTTTTTTGCCCTCAATAATGAAATCAATGGAATTGCTACTTGCTGTTACCAATCCATCTTTACGCCTAAAATCATCCCTAAAAAAAGTAATGTCGAGGTTTCCCTTTAAAATTTTTTTGTTTTTTAGAATGGTTTCGAGCTCTTGATGAATGCGATCGGCAAGAAAGATACCGCGTGGCTGGATGCCAATTAAAACGGTATTCGCGAAATCATCGTGGTTTTCAATTAATTGATGGCAAAGCCTCTTAATTGTAATCTGAATTTTTTGTCCGTCAAGAAGTGTTTTCTTTTGCATTGAAGAAGGATTGGGCAAATATAGGGAAAAAGTAGAAAGTTGAAAGCAGAAAGTTGAAAGTTCTCAAGGCAAATTACCAAAGTGTTTGATTGTTAATTTGTTGAATTTTGATTATATGCGTAAATAGGCATTTATCACAACAAATGATCTTCTATTCAACTAAATAGGCCGTGCTTTGAATTCCTCTAACATTAAATGACATTCATAAGCATTCATTGAAAATATAATAAGCGCTGAAGTTTTTATATTTGTAAATGGAACGGGTAATTTTTTTCGATGGTGTTTGTAACCTGTGTAATGCTTCAGTCCAATTTGCGATTGAACGTGATAAAAAAAATCTATTTAAGTTTACCGCTTTGCAAGGCGAATACGCCAAAGCTGTCTTACCCAAATTCAATGTCGATCTAAATCAGCTTAATTCTATTATTCTACTTGAAGATGGTCAGCTTTATACAAAATCAGCAGCTGCGTTAAAGATTGCCAGAAAATTGAACGGCTTATGGCCAACACTTTATGTGTTTATCCTCGTTCCAAAATTTATTCGTGATTGGTTTTATGATATTATCGCCAAAAACCGCTATAAGTGGTGGGGAAGGCAGGAGAGTTGCTGGCTACCGACACCAGAACTAAAGCAGCGCTTTATCGATTAATCCTGTTCCTGATTATTTCTAGGTTTCCACAGCCAAAGCGTTAAAATCACCATAGGGATTGAAATACTCAGGGCGATTACGATAAATATGCTTCGCTGTTTAACAATATCTGCTTCGTCGGTAATGAAAATATTTATCGTTTCTTTAAGTACAAATAGTGTAATCAAGGTGCAAATAACTGCAAAGACTTTACGCATAGTTTAATTTTGAGGCAAAGATTGGAATAATTATTAGAAGGAACTGTATTGAGATTAAAACAGTTATTTATGAAGTGTAAGGTTGGATAATCAATTTTCAAGATACTTTTTTGAATATTCTATCCCTATCAAATCGTATCGTTTAAATTGTGTTTTCAAACGTTTTTGAAAATCAGCATAATTTTTCTTTTCTTTTGGGCTCCACAAGATTTCGCTCAAAGCATCTAATCTAGGAAATAGCTGGTATTGTACTTTTGCCGGATTAGTGATATACTCACTCCATAAACAGCCTTGGCCACCCCAGATGTACTTCGCCTGCTCTGCATCAAGTTCTGCAGGAATAGGCTCATAATTGTAAACATCAGCCAAAAGTGAAGGTTTACCAGCGGTTAAGCTATCTTCCTTAACAAATTGCGCATGGTTAAAATACAATTTATTTTCAGGGGTCATGATGGCTTTATGGTTTTGTTTCGCTGCTTCAATGCCGCCTTTTTCACCTTGCCAACTCATTACTACTGCATTTGGTGCTAAGCCACCCTGCAAAATTTCATTCCAGCCAATGATGGTTTTGCCTTTGCTATTTACAAATTTCTCAATCCTGCGGATGAAGTAACTTTGTAATTCGCTTTCCGATTTTAAATTATTCGCCTTCATAATTTGTTGAGAAACAGGAGACTGTTTCCACCAAACTTTAGAGGCTTCATCGCCACCGATATGGATATATTGCGATGGAAACAAATCCATTATTTCTGTGAGTACATTTTCTAAAAATTTGAATGTGGTGTCTGAGGCTTGCAAAACGTTATTGTATTTGTTCATCATTCCCCAGGTTTCGGCAACGGTATATTTTTTATTCGGTTCTGTTCCTAATTCTGGGTAAGCAGCCAGAACAGCCATACTGTGGGCTGGCATTTCAATTTCTGGAATTATAGTAATGTAGCGTTTAGCCGCATATTCCACCACTTCTTTTATTTGCTCTTGCGTATAAAACCCACCATGTTTAATCCCATCAGTTTTGATCACAGCATCTTTTGGAGTAATATTAATTGCTGTGGGCAAAACCTGATATTTAATGTTTTCATTGCCTTTTCCTGGCCATAAACCGATGATGCTACCGTAACGCCAGGCACCAATTTCGGTGAGCTTCGGGTACTTTTTAATCTCGATTCTCCAGCCGTGGTCATCGGTTAAATGCCAATGAAAATAGTTCATTTTGTGCAGGGCCAGGTAATCAATGTATTGCTTAACAAATTCCACGTCAAAAAAATGGCGACTTACATCTAAGTGCATTCCGCGGTAATCGAAGCGGGGATAATCGGTTATGGATACTGATGGAATAATTAATTGTTCTGTTTTTACTTGAGGTAATAATTGAATCAATGTTTGTACACCATAAAAAAGTCCATTTTCTGAATTGGCATAAATTACTATTTGCTCGTAGTTGCTTATCAGTTCGTATTCGTTTGAACTTTTTAGTAATCGAGTAACTATTTCTAGTTTGATTATGTTTTTTTTAGCTGTTGAATTAGGGTTAATCCGAACTTTGAGATCGTAATATTTTTGAATATAATTTTGTAGAAATAATGCTGAGTTGGATAATGAATCATTCGAAATAATTTCAGTGTTTTTATCGATTATAAATTTTTCTGTGCTTAAGCCAGTTTTAATACTTACAGGCTGTGGAATGATGTTTACTTCCTGGGCAGAAAGATGGTAGCAAAAAGCAAATGATAAAAACAAAAAAATAATCTTCTTCATACTAGAATGGTTTCCTTTTTCAAAAGTAATAATTCTAAACGGATGAAAGGAAAGGTTTTGGTTAACGAAGTACTGATGTTACCTAAACCCGATGGGAGTGAAATCCTTTTTGTTAAACCTATAAGGTCTCAAAGACCTTATAGGTTTGGAAAATATTGAATGAATAGCGGGCCAGGAGTTACCGATTGGTACTTGCTTTCGTTTTCAAAAACCTCACCCTATTGAAGTTAGAAGTAGAACTTGCTTGCTACTGTCCCTCTCCTTGAAGAGAGGGATTTTATGGACAATGGAAAGCAAGGTTATAACGCCCTTCATCGTTTCCCGTTTTAGCCAAAGCGATTTTGTAGATACTGGGAGTGAAGTACGTTAAAACCACTTTCCATGGTTTCTCTTTCTTTAAGGAAAGATTGTTAATAAAAAACCTCACCCTATTAAAGTTAGAAGTAGAACTCGGTAGCTACTGTCCCTATCCTTGAAGAGAGGAATTTTGCGGGCAGTGGAAAGCTAAAATAGGTTAAAACCGCCTTCCATTGTTTCCCTCTCTTTTAGGAGAGGGACTGCATTGAAACAACAAAAACTTCTGCCTTTCATAGGGCGAGGTAAAAAAAATCCCGATAACTTTCGCTATCGGGATTAATATATTCAGTTAAAAAGAACTAGCCTTTTTTAGCTTTGCTTTCTTCGCCTTCTAATTGCGATTTCAATTGAGCCAATACGTCTAAATCTCCTAAAGTAGATTTCTCTACAGAATCTTTAACTTTCTTAACTGCAGTTACAGCAGCTTTAGCTTCTTTTTTCTTAGCATTTCTTTCTTCTGCTACAGCTTCAGCTTTAACTTCTTCCCAAATACGAGCGTGAGAAACAACGATGCGTTTAGCTTCTTTGTTAAACTCGATGATTTTGAAATCGTTAGTTTCTTCTGCTTTAACTGAAGTACCATCTTCTTTAACCATGTGTTTAGTTGGTACGAAACCTTCTACACCGTATGGTAAAGCAATAACAGCACCTTTATCAGTTACTTTAACAACTGTTCCTTGGTGAACCGAATCTAAAGTAAAGATCGTTTCGAAAGTATCCCAAGGGTTTTCTTCCAATTGTTTGTGACCAAGGCTTAATTTACGGTTATCAACATCAAGTTCTAAAACAACAACGTCTAATACATCACCAACTTTAGTGAATTCATTAGGGTGGTTTACTTTTTTAGACCAAGATAAATCAGAGATGTGGATTAAACCATCAATACCTTCTTCGATTTCAACAAAAACACCGAAGTTAGTCATGTTTTTAACAGTTGCTTTGTGCTTGCTTCCAACTGGGAATTTAGCAGCAACTTCTTGCCATGGATCGTTAGATAATTGTTTAATACCTAAGCTCATTTTGCGCTCGTCTCTATCTAAAGTTAAAACTTCAGCTTCGATCTCATCACCAACTTTTAAGAATTCTTGTGGATTTCTTAAGTTTTGTGACCAGCTCATTTCAGAAACGTGGATTAAACCTTCAACACCTGGGATGATTTCTAAGAAAGCACCGTAATCTGCAACAGTTACGATTTTTCCTTTTACTTTAGAACCAACTTGAATGTCAGTACTTAAGTTTTCCCAAGGGTGTGGAGTTAATTGTTTTAAGCCTAAAGCGATACGTTTTTTCTCATCATCGAAATCTAAAACAACCACGTTGATTTTTTCATCTAATGATAATACTTCTTTTGGATGCTCTATGCGGCCCCAAGAAATATCAGTAATGTGAAGTAAACCATCAACACCACCTAAATCGATGAACACACCGAAATCAGTAATGTTTTTAACAGTACCTTCTAATACCTGTCCTTTTTCTAATTTAGAAACGATTTCTACTTTTTGTGATTCTAAATCGTCTTCAATTAACACTTTATGAGAAACTACTACGTTTTTAAACTCATGGTTAATTTTAACAACTTTGAATTCCATTGTTTTACCAACGTAAACATCGTAATCACGGATAGGTTTAATATCAATTTGAGAACCTGGTAAGAAAGCTTCAACGCCCATGATATCAACAATTAAACCACCTTTAGTACGGCTCTTAACGAAACCGTTGATGATTCTATCATTTTCAAGAGCCTCGTTAATAGCTTCCCAAGATCTTTGAGTTTTTGCTCTTTTGCGAGAAAGGATCAATTGACCATTAGCATCTTCTGGTGCTTCAACGAAAACGTCAACTGAATCGCCGATTTTTAAATCAGGTGTATCACGGAATTCTGAAGTAGAAACTAAACCGTCTGATTTAAAACCAACGTTTAATACTACGTCTTTGTTGTTAATTGAAACAACGATACCGCTAATGATTTCACCTTTAGTGATCTGATTGAATGTTCCAGCATACATATCTTCAAACTTTTTACGGTCTGCATCATTGTAATTACCGAAAACTTTTTCATCTGCATCCCAATCGAAATCTTCGGTTGGTGTTGCTAATGATGATTTGATCGATTCGATCGAAACTGAATCAGCTTCTGATTCAATAGTTTCTTTTTCAGTCAGGCGTCCGCCTTCTCCCTGAAGCTCAGCTGTTTTAGCTGCTAATTCTTTTTCTGCTACTTGTTTTTTAGCCATTAATTAATTATCTCCTTTTTTCCCTATTTAGGGAGAGCAAAGGTAAAAATATTTTAATTAATAGAAAAGATTTTTTTAATAAATGTTGCTGATTTTAAGGTTATTATAATTCTGCCAATCGTCATGCTAAATTTATTTGAGCATCTAGATCGTAAAATTCAAATAATTTTGATGTGATTTATATTAGGATTTGAAAATGAGCATTCAGTAATTCTTCGGTTGCTCTAGTCCCGTCATTCGCTGTAGCCCCCATGAAAAATCGGGGGCCGCCGCCGCTACCGGGTTTAGAAACAAAGATTGTGTAAGAAACAACATAAAGCTATAAACAATGTTATCTGCTATTCAGAAATCTCATTTAATAGCTCAACAAGCTCCCTATCTGAAATACTATCCTTTTCAGATTTATCATAAATCGAAAGTAAATATACTGTTGAATCAGTTACAATGAAGTTTGTTATAATTCGAGCTCCGCCAGATTTTCCTTTGCCTTTTGATGAAATTGCAATTCAGATTTTATAGCAGTTTTTTCCAATAGGAGTGCCGATTGTCGGATTTTCTTCAAGACTGTGGAATAAAGATGATATTTCATCTTTTAAAGAATTGTATTTTTTCGCAAGTCTTTTTAGTTCTTTCCTAAAGCTTGGAACTGCTATTATACTATAACTCATTAAGCAATTGTTCTGCAGATATTCCCTTCAACTTTCCTTGTCGTATCAAGTTCAATTCTTTAACTGCTTCTTTTATTTCTGCTTTTAAAATCTCTTTAGGTTCAATAATGGTTTTTGTTTTAACATAAGGAATGCTATTCAATACTTCCATTAATGAAGACGCCTTATTGTCAGGTATTTCGAGTAACACTTTCATATATCAAATATACAATTTATAGTCTACTTCTTTGTAAAGGTTCCTCTTGTAAATCCTTCTCCAACCAACGTGTTTTCATCTCTTATTAACAGGAGAATCATGTTTTGTTGGTCGTACATTTTAATCATATCACCTTCGATAACATATTTCGTAGCAAAGGTAGAATCTGTATAAGTATCTTTTACAATAACAGAGTCTTTTGTACCGAAATCGAACGTTTTATATTGGGTTTCGCTATCGCTTATAAATGTGCCTGAAACTTTTTTAGGTTGAATAAAAGTAACGAAGCAAAAATAAATCACTACCAAAACTACAATGGCTGAAATACCAATCAGAATTTTATTTTGGTTTGAGTATTTGAAAATGAAATACAAAATAGTACCCATTACCAAAGCAACAACCACGAAGAAGATAATGTTAGAATAATCCTTATCAATTGAAGGAATCTCAATGGAAGTAGTATGCTTTTTAATTGGAGCCTTAACTGGCGAAACCCTTACCAAAAATTCTTTACTTACCCAGCCTTCGCCATTGGTAACCTTAATTTTGAAATAACTGGCGTCAGCTGAATCGATAACCGCAACATTTTCATTTTCGGGTAGATAACCAATGACTTTACTTTTTGGATCGGCTTTTTGTCTAACTCTTAAGTTATCAGTAGTTACGCGATAAATAACATCTGCTGTGCTATCAGCTGGATTGTTTTGCACCGTTGTGGTTTGTGGAGTTGTTGCTGGCGGCGTTGAGGCAGGAGTAGTGGAAGGAACTTTTTCGATGAAATCTTTACTTACCCAGCCTTCACCATTCTTGATTTTTATTTTATAAAATTTTGCATCACTTGCATCCAAAACAGTAATATTCTCGTTTTGCATTAGGTTAGCTACCACTTTGCTTTTAGGATCACTGCTCGCTCTCACTCGCAACTTGTCTGCCTTTACCCGATAAGTTTCTTGGGCATGAACAAAGTTGGATATTAAAAAAAGAGCAGTTATCAAAAAGAAAATTCTAATCATGTTTCTGGGATTTTAGCAATAGCAATTAATAAAAATATGGAAACTCGAATAAGCAAACATCGTGCTAACGCAGGCAAAATTAAAAAATACTTTCATAAGCTTCACATTATCTTGCTATAATCCGTTTACCAACTTCCCCCCGAACCACCGCCGCTACTGCTGCCACCGCCCCAACTGCTTGATGAAGATGACGAGCTGCTGCTGCTTGATGACGAGCTGGAAGAAGATTTGGATTCTACCAACATTGGCAATACAATCCATTTTATAAATTCGACATTTTTACAGCAACTACATTCATTAATAAGCTTAGCCTGCCCATCATGACTGTAAGTTGCAGCTGTTACCGTAACTTTTTTATTTAGTTTATAAGTTCTAAAACTGCATTTTGGGCATTCAGTTAAATCATTATATTCTTCAGCTGGCCATTGTTTAATAATATGCTCTTTATGGTCAGCACTTTCCCAGATATCGTAATCATAAGATTTTGCTATTTCTTCCGCCCGCTGTCCGCCAGTTAAAAAAGGTTTGCCCTCAATGTTAATGTCTCTATCTAAACGAATCATTTCTCGTTTTTGGCTATCAAGAACAGGCTTAAATCTATCGATGTTCTTCGTACGTTTAAATAGATAATTTATCAGTGCAAATAATATCAGCGGAGAAAAAATGACCATCCAAAAATTCTTTTTATTGAAATCAGTTACCGCGTTAAAGAAATTCTTATCATCATAATATGTTTTTCTCAATGTAGAGATATGGTATAGATATCTAAAAAAGAGGCCTATCGCTAAAACGCCGTATAAAATGAAAGGTATATGGGATAATTTGATCTTCGAAAATAAACCAAACCCATCAAAAAATACGAGTGCAAAAATACTGATGAAAACAAACATGAAAAGTCCGGCACAGCCGTTGGTAATTGATTTTTCTAGATCAGATTTGCCTTTAGCTTGTATGGTATTTGTTTTTTTAGTTTGTCTGTTTACCAATTTAAACACTCCGAAGAAGGCTACTATGATAACAACAATAGGTATCCAAAACTTTTCAAGGTTGTTGTTATCTTCTTTTTGAGTAAAGAATTGGTTAAGTTCCGATTTGTTGTCTGGGTTTAGGATGATCACGCCAATTGCATTGATGGTATTGATTATCCCTGTTCCGAAATCATTTTCTCTAAAAGCCGGAATTAGGTTTTGTTCTGCAATGTGTTTCAGTTTTACATCGGGTAGAACCCCCTCAGTTCCTGTGCCCGTAATAAAACGATACTTCCTCCGATCTTTAGCAATAAATAAAAGCAAGCCATTGTTACTGCTTTTTTGCCCAATTCCCCAAGTGTTAAAAAGCTCATAAGCAAAATCAAAGTCTTCCTGATTAGTATCGAAATTATTTACAATTACAACCGCTACCTG
This sequence comes from Pedobacter sp. AC163, assembly GCF_979258665.1. Taxonomy (NCBI): domain Bacteria; kingdom Pseudomonadati; phylum Bacteroidota; class Sphingobacteriia; order Sphingobacteriales; family Sphingobacteriaceae; genus Pedobacter; species Pedobacter sp. AC163. Next base: position 4,516,134 of record NZ_OZ409872.1, read on the forward strand.
AACATTGGTTTCTTTTTCGAACCTTGAAATTGAGCTGTTAACATTGGCAACATCATCAGCGGTGAGGATTCCATCCGGATTACTCACCCAACCGCCACCATTATTTTTAGGGTCTGGAATTTCATTAACTTTGTAAGCTTTCTGTGCAAATGTTAATGTTGTGCAAAAGAAAAATAGTAAAAAGGTAAGCTTCTTAATTGAATGAGTTTTGAGCATCAGATCATTTAGTAACGGTTAGCAATAGCATTTCAATCATTCATAACAATAGGGGATAAGTGTTGTTATTCTTTAAGGATTTTATCAATTAATTGATCAAGTTTTGCCTGGTTTTTAGCGTATGGAGCTAAATCGAAAAGTTTCACTGTTTTAAATTCAATCGGATGGCTTTCGCTTTGAAGGGAAATGTAACCAGATTTTAATGGGGTGCCATCTATCTTAACTTTAGGATCGAAGTTAGTTACACTTCCGCCTCCCACTTGTGGTTTTGTATATTCCAATACAACTTCTCCAGCTATAATGTGTTTAACTACTGAATCGCCAAGTACTAAAAAATCTGCGGTTACCCACTGGTCTCCAGCATAAGTTTTCGATTTAGAATCCATGCAATGGCCTGTAAACAATTTGCCATCGTAATTTATTAGGGTTCCGGGCGTGCACACATTGCTGGTGTGGCGTGTATGTTCTCCATCACCACCTAAAATCTGTGCTTCTATAGAAATAGGAAAATCCTGATCTTTTAACATCGTAGCTGGATCCTGACAATGCAGCATGGCACCGCTGTTTCTTGTTGCCCAGCCCTCACCACCTTTGGCTTGATCGCCAACAAAACGGTAGGTAACCCTTAATAAGTAGTAGGAAAATGGTTTTTTGTAAAAAATGTGACCGTACTGTTTGTCAAATTCTTTGTAGCCTTCATAACCTACGGTCATTAAGCCATTTTTTACCCGAAATGTATTTGCATAATTATCCTTGTAATCGTGTTTGGCAATTTTAATGTTCCAATCTTTTAAATCTTTTCCATTGAAAAGGTTAATCCAGCCCTTTTGTGCAGAAGCATTAAAAGAGATGACAGCAAACAGGAAAAATAGTACAGAAGAATATTGTTTTAATTTCATAGTAGCTTAATGGTTAGCAGCTAAAAATATGAAATTTAAACCAACTGAATAAATTTAATATCAATTAGGAAGCAATGGTTCAACTTTTTCCAGTGCAAAAGCCAATTGTTCTTCTTGTGTTAAATTGGTATTGTCTAAAATTATAGCGTCATCGGCCCTAACCAGGGGGCTTTCTTTGCGTGTGGTATCAGCATAATCTCGATGTGCAAGGTTTTCAAACACTTCTTCTAAAGTGGTTTGATTATTGCCCTTGCTTTCCAGTTCTTTAAACCTGCGCTCTGCTCTAATTTTGGGATCAGCTGTCATGAAGAACTTTAAGGGTGCGTTTGGAAAAACGGTGGTACCGATATCACGCCCGTCCATTACAATATTTTTCGATTTGCCCATGCGTTGTTGTTGCTTAACCATTTCATGGCGAACAATTTTATGAGCAGAAACTTCGCTCACATTTTCAGAAACAGGCATCAAACGAATCTCATCAGAAACTTCTTCTCCGTTCAGAGTAATGTGTGATTCATAATCACGAGAATGGAAATTTAATTCGATGTGTTGTAGCGCATCAGTAACGGCTTCGTCATTATAAATATCAATTTCATTCCTTAAGAAATACAGCGTTACAGCCCGATACATCGCACCACTATCTACATAAATAAAACCTAATTTTTTAGCCAATGCTTTTGCTAAAGTGCTTTTTCCGCAAGATGAGTAGCCATCAATAGCTATAACCAAGTTCTTTTTCATTCTGTTGCAAAGGTAAAAAAAGCGGTGGATTTAGTTGCTTTTTTTAGATTACTATTCTTTATACTTTTGCATGATGTTACCCACACGAGAAGAAATTTTAAAGTCAGTTACCTTCAAAACCTCCAGAAGTGGGGGAAAGGGTGGGCAAAACGTTAATAAAGTTTCCAGTAAAGTCGAATTAATCTTTGATTTGGAAAATGCCACTTTTTTTAATGAAGAGGAAAAGGTGCTTTTAAAATCGCGACTTGATAACCGAATGGACAATGATGGCTTATTGCATATTGTTTCGCAAGAAGACCGAAGTCAGCTGCTTAATAAAGAGAAAACCATTGCTAAACTGATCGATCTGCTTAAACGGTCTCTTCAAATTCAGAAAAAAAGAAAGCCTACGAAAATTCCAAAGGCAGTTATCCAAAAGCGATTGAAAAATAAATCGGTAAATGGTGATAAAAAACAATTAAGAAAAAAGCCAAATTTTGAGTAATTAAATCTTCCCAAATCTATAATACAAACTTAAGCCGCCATAATTTTGTGCTTTGGCTATACTTTTAACTTCTTTGGTTTTAAAGATGATATTAAAATCAATGGTGAATCTTTTTGAACTATAATTTACGCCAAATTGTTGTTCAAAAACTATTGGTTTTACTCCAAATGTTAAAGGACTATCGTCATTAAATAAACTTCCTTGTATGGTTGCATCGTAAGCAACTACATTTAACTGTGGCTTTAAGTAGAAGAAAAACTCTGATTTATTTAAAGCCGCAGTTTTTGAATTTCCAATTACTGCATTGTGGTAAGCACTGTTGAAGAGCTGGTTTAATCTGCCCGCTCTAAACAAGACTGAAGCACCCAGGCCAGAAAAAGTTGTTCCCAGGTTTGCATAGCCGGTTCCGCTTAAATCTACCACATTATCATTAGATCGAATTAGAAGTTTACTATAGTTGGCTGCTAAATTAACCGCTAATTCATTTTTAATTTGATATTCCCATCCAGCCGGAGTATAAAAGCCTACTGTTTTATGCAAGAATTCTTGTGCTTCTTTGGCCAGAGAGTTTGGTCCAACGGCACCGAGTTCTAGGCTCGTTTCCAATACACTTTCATTTTTATAAAAGATTGAATAAGTGCCTCCAGCGTATAAATAGCCAGCAAAAGGTCTATCTTGATCTTCCTTCTTAGCTACCTGACCCCAGTAAGGGGTATACATTTTTTGTCCGGCTGAAATTTCATAGGTTTTCTTCTCCACTTTTTCAGAAAACTTAGCAGGATCTATCGCTCTGCGAAAATAGATGAACAGGCCATTGGTATAGTAACGATCATTTAGAGTGGCTAAATACGCATCATTTTCAGTTTTAAAACCAAACTCATTTTTAAATGATTGTGCAAAACAGCCTAAAGAAATTAAACCAAGAAGTAGGGTGGTGAAAAGTGATTTCATAAAAAAGCCCCGATACTTTATCGGGGCTATAAATGTATTTATAGTTATTGGATTATTGATCAATCAGCTAAAAGATTACAATTTAGTTGACTATTGGAGCTACTTTAATGCTCAAATCCAATGGCTTTTTAACTTTGTTTTTTGTTAGCGCCAATTCAATCACCTCACTCATTTCTGTTACGTAATGAAATTTAAGGTCTTTGATATAGCTTTCCTTGATTTCTAAAATATCTTTACGGTTGCTTTTACAAAGAATAATTTCTTTGATATTCGCCCTTTTTGCCGCAAGGATTTTCTCTTTAATTCCGCCAACCGGAAGTACTTTACCACGTAGGGTAATCTCTCCGGTCATGGCTAAATGTTGCTTAACCTTTCTTTGTGTAAATGCCGATGTTAAAGCAGTAAGCATGGTAATGCCAGCTGATGGGCCATCTTTTGGCGTAGCACCGGCGGGTACGTGAACGTGAACATCCCAGTTATCAAATAAAGTGTAATCGATGCCAAATTCTGCAGCATGAGCACGTAAATAGGCTAGTGCAATCACTGCTGATTCTTTCATCACATCGCCTAAATTACCGGTTAAAGTTAACTTGCCTTTACCAGGACTCAAGCTCGATTCGATAAATAAAATATCGCCACCAACACTTGTCCAGGCCAAGCCTGTAACTACACCAGCAACTTCATTGCCTTCGTATAAATCTTTATCGTAAATAGGTGCGCCTAAAATACGTTCAACGTCGTCATTCGTTAGCGTAACATTATACTCTTCTTCCATTGCAAGCTTGGTAGCTACACCACGAACCAGGGAGCCAATTTTTTTCTCCAAACCACGTACTCCAGATTCACGAGTATAATCTTCAATTACTTTTTCAATCAAAGCAGGTTTTAGATTAATATCCTTGTTTTGCAAACCGTGGTTTTCCTTTTGCTTAGGCAAAAGGTATTTTTTGGCAATCTCAATTTTTTCTTCAATCGTGTAGCCATTCACCTCGATAATCTCCATACGATCTAGCAAAGCTGGCTGTATAGTACTTAGTGAGTTTGCGGTAGCGATGAATAAAATATTTGATAAATCGTAATCTACCTCAACGTAGTGGTCATAGAAAGCGTTGTTCTGTTCCGGATCCAACACTTCCAGCAAAGCTGATGATGGATCGCCACGGTGGTCAGTTCCAACCTTATCAATCTCATCCAATACAAACACAGGGTTATCTGCGCCCGCTTTTTTGATTGATGAAATAATACGCCCTGGCATGGCACCGATGTAAGTTTTGCGGTGACCACGAATTTCAGCTTCATCGCGAATACCGCCCAAAGCCATACGAACATATTTACGCCCCAATGCTTTGGCAATTGATTTTCCTAAAGATGTTTTACCAACTCCCGGAGGGCCAACTAAACAAAGGATAGGCGCTTTCATATCGCGTTTTAGCTTCAAAACCGCTAAATATTCAACAATACGCTGCTTCACTTTTTCCAGACCAAAATGATCTTTATCTAGAATCCGTTGGGCACGTTTTAAATCGAAATTGTCTTTGGTAAATTCGCTCCAAGGTAAATCTAAAAGCAATTCAAGGTAATTGAGCTGAACAGAATAATCTGGCGCTGCCGGATTCATTCTTCCCAGTTTATCTAATTCTTTATCGAAATGATCAGCAACAGGTTGTCCCCATTTTTTCTTTTTAGCTTTTTCCTGAAGGGCATCAAATTCTAAATCGGCAGAGTTTCCACCTAATTCTTCCTGAATTGTTTTTAGCTGTTGATTTAAGAAGTAATCGCGTTGTTGTTTGTCAAGATCAGTACGGACTTTGGATTGAATTTGGTTTCTCAATTCCAACATCTGTAGTTCTACCATCAAAAGCTCCATTACTTTCTGCGCCCGTTCCTGCAATTTGTCCATTTCAAGAATTTTTTGCTTATCGGCCATTTCGGCATTCATATTTGAAGAAATGAAATTAATCAAAAATGAATTGCTCTCGATGTTTTTAAGTGCGATACTCGCCTCACTTGGAATATTTGGCGACAGCTGAATAATTTGCGCTGACATTTCGCGAATAGATGCAATTAAGGTTTTAAACTCCTTATCGGCTTTATGTTTTTGCTCTTCGAACTTTTTAACTACAGCCTTAATATAAGGTTCGTTTTGCACCTCTTCAATTAAGCTAAAACGCTGCTTACCCTGGATAATTACGGTGGTATTGCCATCAGGCATTTGCAGTAACTTTATAATGTTTGCTACTGTACCAACGGTGTTAAGTTGCTCAAAAGTAGGGTCTTCTATCGAAACATCTTTTTGAGAAACTACTCCAATAATCTTGTTTCCTTTGTAAGCTTCTTTAATTAATTTTATTGATTTGTCTCTTCCAACAGTAATTGGAATTACTACTCCAGGGAATAAGACAGTATTTCTCAATGGCAAAATCGCCAGGGTTTCAGGTGTTTCCTCGTTGTTCATTTCCTCCTCGTCTTGTTGAGACATTAAGGGAAAAAACTCTGTATCCTCATTTATTATCGGCATGGCATTATGGAAATCAAATATATCTTCTTTACTCATTATCACTTTTCCTCTAACGACAAACTGGCAGTTCAATCGTCTTCACTTTGTTTATTTATGTTATTCAACTAATATTTCCAACTCTTGTGCCAAAGTAGAAATACCATTAATCTTATGTTAAAAAGGCAGAGTAATATATTGTTTCGGCCAATATCATATTATGAAGTTTTTAACGTTTAAGCTATTGTTTAATATAGAACTTTTTTATTTCCAAAAATTAAAAAACTTTTAAATTATCAGAATAGGATTATATTGCAACAAATTTCGTCTTTTTTGGCGGTAGAATTACAAAAACATATTATTCGTTACATGAACTATTTTAGACACGCAATTTTAGGATTAATCATATTATCATCTACCAGCAGTTTTGCACAAAACAATTACGAGCGGAGCATGCAGGCAATGATTAAAGGAGATTATAAAACTGCCGTTACCCAACTGGAGAAAGCCGATGCTAAAACGCCAGAGAATGCTAAAATTTTGCAGATGTTAGGCTATTCATATTTTCAAAATGCTCAATATGAAAAATGTATTGAAACATACAGTCGTTTAATTACAGTAAAACCATCAGAAGTTTCTGCATACTACTATCGTGGAAAAGCAAGGTTAAATATAGCGAACGACCCAAAGGAATCATTAAACACCATGCGTGAAAATTTTTATACCGCTGCAATTAAAGATTTTACCAAGGCCATTGAAATTAATGGCGATGAGGATACGCAAATGTTTCAAAATCGTGCTTTAGCTTATAAAGACTATGCAATTTTTAGATCGTATAAGGCAAAACGGAAAGATGAGAAAACTGCATGTGTTGCGCTGTTTAACAATTCAATTGCAGATTTTCAAAAAGTGCTAACTATGCAGCCGCTACGGAAGGATATTATTGATTGGGTTGCCTATGATAAAGCGCAAATTGCTTCATTAAAATAAAGACAAAAAAAAACAGGCTTTGAAATTTCAAAGCCTGTTTTTTTTATTTCAATTTCCCAATAATTTGATAAATCTTAGTGTTCAACAGCTTTATTTTTTGCTGTTTTTTGATCGCGTACAAGCTATCAGGATAATAGCGTAAAGTATCGTTAGATTGAAAAAGGATGTTTTTATTAGCGATGATAACTTCTATTAGACCTGCTCTCTCACCGTTCCATTTGATTGCAACCCTCTTGATCGGTATTTTCTTACTATCTGAAGTATAATAGTCTACGCCATTTTGCTCGCTAATATCAAAACTTCCCCTCCAAGAAGCTTTGTTAATATCAGCATTAATAAACACAGCAAATTCTTTCTTCCAGTCTGCTATCTTAATTTTTTTACTTTCTTGCTTGCCGTTAACTGATACTGTTTTGTTCACTACCGGATTAAGTTTCTGCAAACGAACAGCCTCTTTTTCGAAATATCCTTTCAAATCAAAGTACATCAAATTTGTATTTGCTTTAGATTTTTTCTCTTCATTGCAAGAAACAAAGGCAACAGCAAGGAGTAAAATATAAATTCTTCTATTCATTATACTAACACATTTCCTGTCATTTCTTCAGGAATTGGAACACCTAAAATTTTCAAAACAGTAGGAGCAATATCGCCTAATTTACCATCAGCAATGGTGTTATAGTCGCTGTCGATTAAAATACAAGGAACAAGATTGGTGGTGTGGGCAGTATTAACAGAACCGTCGCCATTTACCATATATTCTGAATTTCCATGATCTGCTAACAAGATGAAGGAGTAGCCATTTTCCATTCCTTTGCGCACTACAATTTCTGCGCACTTGTCGGCAGTTTCAACCGCTTTTACTACGGCATCGAAAACACCTGTATGGCCTACCATGTCAGGGTTGGCGAAGTTTAAGCAAATAAAGTCTGGCCAACCTGTTTCCATCTCGGCATTAATGGCTTCGGTAATTCCTGCAGCACTCATCTCCGGTTGTAAATCGTAAGTTGCTACTTTTGGAGAAGGTATTAAAATACGTTTTTCGTTAGCGAATTCAGTTTCTCTTCCTCCAGAGAAAAAGAAAGTTACGTGAGGATATTTTTCAGTTTCAGCAATGCGAATTTGATTTTTATTGTTTTCGGCTAAAACCTCACCGATCGTTTTCGTCAAATCGTCTTTTGTAAAAATAACATTTACTTTTTCAAAGCTTTCATCATAGGTAGTCATCGTAACATAATACAATGGCAATTTATGCATGTGTTGCTCCGGAAAATCTTTTTGCGTTAGCGCAGTTGTAATTTCTCTTCCTCTATCTGTACGGAAATTGAAGCAAATTACCACATCATCATTCTTAATGGTGGCCACTGGCTCGCCATTATCCTGGGTAAGTACAACTGGTTGCAAAAACTCATCTGTTACACCATTCTGATAAGATTTTTTAATCGTAGCCAAAGCATCTTGCGTTCTTTCGCCAATACCGTTAACGATTACATCATAAGCTTGTTTCACACGTTCCCAACGATTATCGCGGTCCATTGCATAGTAGCGACCAACCATGGTAGCTAATTTAGCCGATGTGTTTTCGATGTGATTTTGAAGATCGCTAATAAAACCTAAACCAGAATTTGGGTCTGTATCCCTTCCGTCTAAGAAAGCATGGACAAAAGTTTTTTCAACATGTGCTTCATTTGCGGCATCACACAAAGCTTTTAAGTGTTCGATATGGGCATGAACTCCGCCATTTGAAACCAGTCCAATGAAATGCACAGCTTTATTATTTTGCTTTGCATAATCAAAAGCAGCTAATAAAATCGGGTTAACATGTAATTCCCTATCTGCGATGGATTTATTAATTCTTCCAAGTTCTTGATAAACTACTCTGCCTGCGCCTAAATTCATGTGGCCTACTTCCGAATTTCCCATTTGTCCGGCTGGCAGACCCACCGCTTCACCAGAAGCTTCAAGTTTTGAGTTGGGATAATTTTTAATTAATGAATCGAAAAAAGGAGTATTGGCAGCATAGGCAGCATCCGAATTATCTTTTCTTCCGTAACCCCAGCCATCTAAAATTATAAGCGCAAGTTTTTTATTAGTTATCATATTAATTTTAAAATTTAATTGAACACTGATAAAACATTTTCATTTAAAACATGTTTTAGTGTTTTGATATCAGGGCAAATATAACTTTATTGAAGCTTATACAAATTATGTAATCCATTTTTTGATAAGCTAATGGCATAATTTTAGCTATACCGAGATTATAAAATACAGAAATGATCCGGAGCTTGTTTTTTCTAATTATTAGTTTATCATCATTATTTAGTCCTAAAGCCTTTCAGGCTGATATTATTGATGATTTATCTTCGTATTTTAAATCTAGTAACGCTAAAGAAATTGCAAAAAATTTCGCATCAACTATCGAACTTATCATTATTGATGATGAAGATGTATACTCAAAAGCACAGGGAGAACAAATATTACGAGATTTTTTCATCAAACATCCGCCAGTAAAAACAAGTATTTTCCACAAAATTAATACTAATCCTAATTACCGTTTCGGTGTTATTCTTTTAAGCACTTCAAAAGAAACTTTTAGAGTTTCAGTAACCATGAAGAAATTAAATAATAGCTTCTTAATTACCGAATTACGAATCGAACCTGCTAAGGATTAATCAATTCTTTAGCTTCCTTTTAAAACAAGGCTTTTTATTTATCCCGACAATCACTATTTCGTTTTAGACTGAACTTTATAAAATGCCTTATAGCTAATGAAGAGCTATTGATGATTTTCGATACTGATTAATAAATTCAGCTTCGGTTTAAATCTGTCAGTAAATTGTCTGCTAAAAAATAATTCTTATTTTTGCCCCTTAAAATCTGTATTTTGGATATTCAACTTATACACCAGTTCATAAAAAATGCATTAGCTGAGGATGTTGGCGATGGCGATCATACTTCATTATCAACTATTCCAGCCGGAACATTAGGAAAGGCCAAATTGATTATCAAAGAAGATGGCATTTTAGCGGGTATGGAACTAGCAGTAGAAATTTTTAAAGAGGTAGATGCCGATTTAAAGGTTGATGTATTGATCAATGATGGAGCAAGTGTTAAATTCGGAGATATTGGTCTAACGGTAGCAGGAAGTACACATTCCATTCTCATTGCAGAACGCTTGGTATTAAATTGCATGCAAAGAATGAGCGGGATAGCAACTAAAACCAATCGCATTGTTTCGCTTTTAAAAGGGACGAAGACTCAAATATTAGATACACGTAAAACGACACCTGGTTTGCGTTATCTGGAGAAATGGGCCGTAAGGATTGGTGGAGGTGTAAACCATAGAATTGGTTTGTACGACATGATTTTGATTAAGGATAACCATGTGGATTATGCTGGCGGAATTTCAAATGCAATTGGAGCTGCTCAACAATATCTTAAAGACAACCAAAAATCGCTACAAATCGAGATCGAAGTGAGGAATATTGAGGAATTGTCTGCAGTATTGGCCATTGGTGGTGTTGATCGTATCATGTTGGATAATTTTAGCTTTGATAATTTAAGAGCTGCCATAAAACTCATAGATGGTAAGTTTATCACCGAAGCATCGGGTGGAATTACAGAAGAGAACGTTGCTGAATATGCAGCCTGTGGTGTAGATTTTATATCAATAGGTGCACTTACGCATTCTGTTAAAAGTTTAGACATTAGTTTAAAGGCATACTAAATGATTTGCTATAAAATGGAAGGCTTATTTTTTGTATCATTGTAGGCTATGGTTACGGTTTATTCTCTCAGTGCATTATTAGTTGCCTATCTTTTTGGATCAATACCAACTGCTGTATGGCTCGGTCAGGCGTTTTATGGCGTTGATGTAAGGGAATATGGAAGTGGAAATGCAGGTGCTACCAACACATTCAGGGTGTTGGGTAAGAAAGCTGGTATAGCCGTAATGATTATTGATATTGCTAAAGGCTACACCGCTACCAATTTAGCTTATCTCATAGGTATGTCCGTTACTGGTCCAGAGACCTCCGTTGTATTTATCAATTACAAACTTGCCCTAGGCGTTACAGCCGTGATGGGGCATTTATTTCCTGTTTTCGCCGGTTTCCGTGGGGGCAAAGGCGTTGCTACTCTTTTTGGAATGATTTTGGCAGTTAACTTCGAAGCATCTATGCTTTGTGTTCTGGTTTTTGTGGTTGTGCTATTATTAACGAAATATGTATCCTTAAGCTCCATTTGTGCAGGTTTTACATTTCCATTAAGTGTCGTTTTTTTGTTTCAGGTTTCTATAAAATCTGAAGTGTTATATGGAATGGTTGTATGTATTTTGATTTTAGTTACCCACCAAAAAAATCTCGAGAGATTGCTTAAAGGCAAAGAATCAAAAGTGTATTTGTTTAAGAAAAAAACTGGTTAATTAACAAAAACACATTCACTCAAAACATATTTGTTGTCTTGCTGTTTACTAATTCAGCTTGCAAAACAAGTATCACTGATCATTTAAATTCTCAATATGAAAAAGTTATTTTTAACAGCAAGTGTTGCTGGTATTCTATTATTTAATTCATGTTCTACAGTTCCATTAACTGGTAGAAGCAGACTTAGTTTGGTAGACGATAGTTCATTGCAACAACAAGCTGCAATAGGATATCAACAATTGTTAAGTGATCCTCAAACTAAAGTAGTTGCATCTAACAACAGCAACGCCGCTATGGTAAAGCGTGTTGGGCAAAAAATTGCTGCTGCCGTAACTCAATATATGAACCAGAATGGTTATGGCGAACAGATTAAAAATTATAAATGGGAATATAATTTAATCGATAGTAAAGAAATAAATGCCTGGTGTATGCCAGGGGGAAAAATTGCTGTTTACACAGGTATTTTACCTGTAACGAAAGATGAAGCGGGTTTGGCTACCGTAATGGGTCATGAAGTTGCACATGCTATTGCTCAACATTCGGCCGAGCGGGCTTCGCAAATGCAGGCAGCACAAGTAGGAGGTGCATTAGTCGGCGCTGCATCTTCTAACTCAAAATACGCAGATTATATTAACCAGGCTTATGGTATAGGTGGACAATTGACTATTTTAAAATACGGTAGAAATCAAGAGTTGGAAGCAGATAAAATGGGTTTATCATTTATGGCAATGGCCGGTTATAATCCTAGTACAGCGATCGGTTTTTGGCAGAGAATGGCACAAGCAAGTGCAGGTTCGCAAAAACCACCAGCATTTTTAAGTACTCACCCTACAGATCAATCTCGTATTGCACAAATACAAAGGGATTTGCCAGAGGCAATGAAGTATTACAAGAAATAGAGTATAAAGTGTAAAGTAAAAAGTATAAAGTAAAAAGTTAAAGGTGGAAAGATTTGCTCAGCAAAATTTCCACCTTTTTTATTGAGGTGAAAACAAGTTATTTGGCCTGCTGTTTTTGACTAACGACTAACGACTAACGACTAACGACTAACGACTAACGACTAACGACTAACGACGGCCTAGTACTTTCAAAATTGCACTAGCCTTAAGTAAACATTCTTCGTATTCTTTCTCAGGATCGCATTGGTAAGTTATTGCTCCGCCAACCTGAAATGATAAGTATTTGTTAGCTGCATTATACAGAATACTTCTAATCACTACATTAAAGTCGAAATCTCCATTAGGGCTGATACAGCCAAATGAGCCTGAGTAAACTCCTCTTTTTGTTTTCTCGTATTGTTCGATCAGTTGCATGGCTTTAACTTTGGGTGCACCAGTCATTGAGCCCATTGGGAAAGCATTTCGGATGGCATCGATAAAATGAACCTCAGGATCGAGCTGACAACTTATAGTCGAAACCATTTGATGTACCTGTGGGAAACTGTAGATGCCGAACAGCTCTTCCACTCTTACTGAACCTTTAACCGCTGATTTGGTTAAATCGTTGCGAACCAAATCTACAATCATCACATTTTCTGACTGTTCCTTCACGTCGTTTCTGAGTTGGATTTTGATATTCTCGTCTTCACTTGGATTATCACTTCTCCTCGCCGTACCTTTAATGGGTTGCGAAATTAACTTTGGTCCCCGTTTGCAAAGAAAACGCTCTGGTGTAGCTGATAAGATATATTGATTGTACACTTTGAAATATCCGGCAAAAGGAGTAGGAGAAATCTCATTTAAAAGGCTGAAAGTTTCCACAGGGTTAATTTCTGCATTCTCAGCAAAAAACTCCTGACAGAAATTGACTTCGTAGATGTCGCCACGAAGAATGTGGTTTTTGAGTTTTTCGACGCTTTCTGTATATTGATTTCGGCTAATTCTTTGGTTAATGTTTACCTGCTGTTTTATAACCTTTTCTGTTAGATTAAAATTATTGATTTCATCTAACAGTGAATCGGATCCAATTAGAACATTCGCTTTACCGTCTCTACAGGCAATTAAATACTTTGGGATAAAAAAGTATAAATCTGGGAAATTTAAGTGATCGATGTTATTCGATTGAAGGTCTTCAATTTCATTTTTAAGGTCGTAGCTGAAGAAACCCAACATCCATTGTTTGTCTTTTTCATAAAACACTTTCAATGCTTCAAAAGCATTTTTGCTAGAATGTTGTAACTCTTTTTGAACACCAGCAGCGATAATAAAATCGTATGCCGAATAAGTATCTAAATATTGGTTTGAATCTAAAAAGCAGCAAACTTCGAATTGGTTTGCCCAATGCAAAGCTTTTTGTTTAAAATCAGATTTGGTTTGTGAGGTTTTCAAGCTGCGGCAAAGGTAACTAAACCCGACATAAGAGGAAAGCTCCCGCTGCACATTCTTTCAATTTCCAATCAGCTTTCAATCGGGACTTGAAACATTGGCGGGAGTAACGTTAATAGTAGTGGTTGCTGAGCTTTCCAAATAAAAAAAGCAACCCAAAATGGATTGCTTTAATGTTTTTATGGTTAGCTAATGAAACGATCTCTCCGTTACACTCGAGATGAGTAGCCTACTAGCGTAATTCTAAAGTTTGTGCTCTATCTGGTCCTACTGAAAGGAACTTAATTGGCACTTCTAATTCTTTTTCCAAGAATGCGATGTAATCGTTCAATTTCGCTGGAATTTCTTCAACAGAAGTAATTTTAGTTACATCTGTAGCCCAACCTTCAATTGCTTTCAACACCGGTTTTGGTTCAATTGAAATGATATCGTAAGGCATGTAATCGATGGTTTCACCATTATATTCGTAATGGGTACAAGCGTAAATTGTATCGAAAGTGTCCAATACATCGGCTTTCATCATAATTAATTCGGTAACACCGTTCAGCATGATCGCATACTTTAATGCAGGAAGATCGATCCAGCCACAACGACGGGCACGGCCTGTAGTTGCACCAAATTCGTGACCTAAAGCACGAAGGTTTTCACCCACTTCGTTATCTAATTCGGTTGGGAAAGGACCGCCGCCAACACGCGTACAATATGCTTTGAAAATACCGTAAACTGCACCAACTTTGTTTGGCGCAATGCCTAAACCTGTACAAGCACCTGCAGTGGTAGTATTGCTCGAAGTTACGAACGGATATGAACCGAAATCAACATCTAACAAGGTACCTTGCGCACCTTCGGCCAAAACCGCTTTTCCTTCTCTTAGGTATCCATTAACAAAATGCTCGCTATCTACATGAGGTATACTTTTCAAGAATTCAATTGCTTCAAAGAAAGAGGCTTCTTTTTCAGTCAAATCATATTCAAAACCTTCATAATGCGAAAGGATTTCAGTATGTTTCTCTACCAACTTGGTATAACGCTCTTTAAAATCAGGAAGAGTGGTATCACCAACGCGTAAACCGTTACGGCCGGTTTTATCCATATAAGTTGGACCGATGCCTTTTAATGTCGAGCCGATTTTATTCTTGCCCATCCGAGCCTCGTTAGCGGCATCCAATAATTGGTGGGTTGGTAAAATTAAGTGTGCTTTACGGGCAATCACCAATTTGCCTTCAGCAACTGGATCATGACCAGCTTTTTTTAAATTATCTAGCTCTCTTTTTAAAATGATTGGATCGATAACTACGCCATTACCAATAAGGTTCATGGTTTTTTCGTTGAAAATTCCTGATGGGATAGTATTTAAAACGAATTTCTTGCCATCGAACTCTAAAGTATGTCCGGCATTTGGGCCACCCTGAAAACGGGCAATAAGATCATATTTTGGACTGAGTACATCAACGATTTTTCCCTTTCCTTCGTCGCCCCATTGTAGGCCGAGAAGTACATCTACTTGCGTCATTATTAAAAATTTAATCTGGTTTTATTTTGTGGATTGATTTAATTTGCTTCAAGTTTTGCCGCTCCGGCGGTTTCATTTACTTTTCTGGCCATGCTGCAATCTGAGCAAAAGCCATAAAGGTTTAACGAATGGTGTTTTACGTCAAATTTTAAAAGATCACCCACCATCGTTTGAATTTGGTGAATACGGGGATCGCAAAATTCTACTACCTTTCCGCACTCAATACAAATCACGTGATCGTGTTGACGATAGCCATAAGATTTTTCGAATTGCGCCATGTTTTTACCAAACTGGTGTTTGGTAACCAGGTCACACGAAACCAATAATTCCAGCGTGTTATAAACCGTAGCACGGCTTACGCGATACTTCTGATTTTTCATGTGGATGTACAGGGTTTCAACATCAAAGTGATCGTTTCGGGAATATATTTCTTCCAGGATAGCGAAACGCTCAGGTGTTTTGCGTAGATTTTTGTTCTCTAAATAAGCCTCAAAAATCTTGCGAACGAGCTCATTTGTATTTTGTTCAGACATAGTTTTTAAACTCCGTTCAAAGGTAGTTAAATTGTTTGACTGTTTAATTTTTAGATTGTTGAAATGTTGTAAGAATAGTTTGGCTGATCTAAGCTTAAGTGTTTTAAGGATATAAAACGACCCACTAACTAAGCGCAAGTATTAAAATTAATACCGACAAATCATATTCCCTTTAACCAATACCAAAACATAAGTGTTGTTTTTTATTTTTTTTAATTTGAAAGAACATTTGTAAGTGCAGTTCTCGCCTTCCTTATTTCTATAGTAATCTTCCGAGGTAATATTTTTGTATTTGTCTAATAACAGCCCATTCTCATTTCTAAATTCCAGGTCTCGTTTTTTAAAAGATCCTATATCTTCAGCTAAATGCCTTATTTTGCTTTCATCGACCAAGTTTGCTTTACCAGCGGCTAAATCCAGTGCATAAAGTTTGCCCCGAAAATGACCGTGACTATGCGTAGAAGTGAGGTAAACAAAAGGGTGATTTACTAGATGTACCAACTTTATATCTCCCGCATGGTAACCATCGTAATCATAAGTAAACAAAACCAGTTTTTTGTTACCATTCTCCATGTAGATCGTTGCATTCCCATCGCCATAATCATAAGTAGTGCGGTCAAAAATAATTGATTTACCATTGAGATTCCCTAACAGAATATCTTTCTCTTCAATAACTTTGGTTTCATCATTCCATGATTGTACCGTTTTTACCTTCGTATTTTTTTCAGAAGTGTTTAAAATCGAGGAAGTTTTATTTTGCTGAGAAGATTTGTTAAGTGCTTTTTCCTTACACCCAAGTGCAACTAATAGGAGCAGAAACATTAGTGTTTTCATTTACCTTAATGTTTTAAAATAGCTAAAGCATTCTTCAGTCCTTTCAACTTTAATCTCAATTGGCTATGCATCAAACCGGGTTACTCCTGTAACGCCTTTCACTTTTAACAAGTTCCGAATAAGGTTCTCCAAATGTTCGGTATCATTTACAAAAATCATAATAGAACCGTCAAAAATTCCTTCGTTGGTATCAACCGTAATTGATCTCATGTTAACCTTAAAATCTGTTGAAATTACCCTGGTGATGTTATTGATCAATCCCACATCATCAATTCCAACAATACGCAAGCCCGTTAAGAAAGTTAATTCCTGCTGTTTATTCCACTTCGCTTTTACCACGCGGTAGCCGTAATTAGCCATCAGTTGTGCCGCATTCGGGCAATTTGTCCTGTGGATTTTTATGCCATCACTAACCGTAATAAAGCCAAAAACGTCATCACCAGGGATGGGATTGCAACATGCAGCAAGAGTATAATCAATACGCTGCATGTCTTCGCCAATCAAAAGAATATCAGAATCACCGCCTTTAATTTTATTCTTGATCCCATCAACAGATAGGTTTTCAGGGCGTTCTGGTGCACGGCTCTCTACTTCTTTCTCCGTATTTAAATACTCCTTAATGTCTTTAAGCTCAATTTTACCTAAAGCCACATTAACAAAAAGCTCTTGTGTTGATGGCAGTTTAAAGAAATAACTCAGTTTCTGCAAGTTGTCAGTATTGTAAGTAATCTTCAACGATTTCAGTTTACGTTCTAAAATCTCCTTACCGTTATCAGCAATTTTGCGTTTTTCTTCTTTTAAAGATGATTTAATTTTTGACTTTGCCTTCGCCGTAACCACAATATTCAGCCAGTCTTCTTTCGGTGTCTGCTTACTGGAAGTGATAATCTCTACCTGATCTCCATTTTGGAGCTTGTAAGAAATTGGCACTAATTTATGGTTAACCTTCGCTCCAATACATGTAGCGCCCACGCCGGTATGAATTTCAAAGGCAAAATCTAAAGCTGTAGCACCCAAAGGCAATTGAATTAATGCTCCTTTTGGTGTAAAGATGAAAATCTCATCCGAAAACAGATTCATTTTAAAATCATCAAGAAAATCCAAAGCATTGGCTTCAGGATTATTGAGCATTTCTCTAACTTTTTGAATCCATTGATCCAAACCGTTATCATTGCTCGATTCTTTGTATTTCCAGTGAGCTGCAAAACCTTTTTCGGCAATTTCATTCATCCGTTGCGTACGGATTTGAACTTCTACCCATTGCCCACGAGGCCCCATTACGGTGGTGTGCAAACTTTCATAACCATTTCCTTTAGGAGAAGAAACCCAATCGCGTAAACGATCGGGATTAGGGCGGTATAAATCTGTAACAATCGAATAAGCTTTCCAACAATCGGCTTTTTCGTTTTCATAAGCGCTATCCAAAATAATTCTAATGGCAAAAAGATCATAAACTTCCTCGAAAGGAATGTTTTTCTTTTTCATCTTATTCCAGATCGAATGAATAGATTTTGGGCGGCCATACACATCAGCTACCAAACCCTGTTCGTGAACAATTTCATCAATTGGCTCAACAAATTTTTTGATGAATAATGCCCGTTCTGCCTTTTTCTCGTTTAGTTTTTTAGCAATAAATTTATAGGTATCAGGATCAAGATATTTCATCGAAAGATCTTCCAATTCTGATTTTATAGCGTATAAACCTAGTCGATGGGCGAGTGGCGCATATAAATAAATCGTTTCCGAAGCGATTTTAAGTTGCTTATGGCGAGGCATAAAATCCATGGTGCGCATGTTATGCAAACGATCTGCAAGTTTGATCAAAATCACACGAACATCATCCGCCAGCGTAAGCAACATTTTACGGAAATTCTCTGCCTGCAAAGAACTATTAGTATCGAAAACGCCTGAAATTTTGGTTAATCCATCAATAATTTTCGCGGTTTTCTTGCCAAATTCACGCTCAATATCTTCTAAAGTAATGTCAGTATCTTCTACCACATCGTGAAGCAGGGCACAAACAATTGAAGTAGTACCTAAGCCAATTTCTTCTGCAGCAATTTGAGCCACAGCAATTGGATGGTAAATATAGGGCTCGCCAGATTTACGACGCATGTCTTTATGGCTTTCCAATGCCATATCAAAAGCTTTTCGAATCTCTTTTTTATCTCCTTTTTGCAAGGTAGATTTGCTTGCCCTCAGTAATGCCCTATATCTTTTAAGAATCTCTTGCTTTTCCGCCTCTAAATCAATCACTAACTCTATTTTCATTTGTTTTTTTTGCGTAAAAATTTTCGTCTTATCTGTTAATAAAACTTATATTAGTTCTGTTGAACGACTAATATATGAAATAACACCTAACTTTGTGAAGGTATAAATTTATGAAATTTAAAGGGCTAATCATTCTGTTTATTGTCATGATTTTTAGTGAAAAGCTAAAAGCTCAAGACCCTGTCCAACCGGTTTTTCCAAAACTGGGTAAAGCAGATACCATTCGTGTAGCATCAACAAATGATAATGGTGTGATGATACCCTGGATGCAGTTGTTGGATGTGAGCATTTATGGAAACAGGATATGGAAATCGCCTGCAGAGAAAGCAGCCTATAATCGCTTGCGCTACAACGTTTTAAAAGTAATGCCTTATGCTAAATTCGCGAAGCGGAGATATGAGCAATTAGAAGAGGAAATAGCAAGAACACCTGAAAAAAGAGAACAAAAGAAATTGGTTAAACAGTGTGATAAGGAAATTAAAGACATGTTTAACCGTGAAATAAAGGAGTTAACCATTACGCAGGGACAAATACTTACTAAGCTTATTGACAGGGAAGTTGGCCGAACCACTTATGATATTGTTAAGCAAACCAAGGGTGGGTTCGCTGCGTTCTCTTATCAGATTGTGGCCAGAGTAGTGGGGCATAATTTAAAAAGCACCTATAATCCTAACGAAGATAGAGATATAGAATCGATCATTCGTACTTCTGGATTTTATCAATAATCTAATGCAAAAAAGCATTCCCAATATTTATTCCTTTAAAGTTAAGAAGATCAGTGGTGAAGATCAGCCTTTATCGGCTTATCGAAATAAAGTTGTTTTGATTGTAAACACTGCGTCTGAATGTGGCTTCACGCCGCAGTTGAAAGAGCTGCAGCAATTGAAGGACGAAATCGATCATCCTGACTTCGAGATTTTGGGTTTCCCTACGAATGATTTTGGCAAACAAGAACCGCTAGATGGATCAGATATAGTCAGTTTTTGCGAAGTTAATCATGGCGTAAAATTTCCGGTTTTCGATAAAATTATGGTCCGTGGCGCAAATGCGCATCCACTTTATCTCTTTTTAAGTGAGAAGAAGCAGAATGGTAAGCTAAACGCTAAACCCCGGTGGAATTTTCATAAATATCTTTTGAATAGAAAAGGAGAGTTGGTTGATTTTTATTTTCCATTCACTAAACCTTTGAGTTCAAAAATCAAAAAGAAAGTCCATCAACTATTGAATGAAAATTCCAATCATAAATAATGAAGTTAGATATTTTAGTAATAGCCGTTCATCCTGATGATGCAGAACTTTGCTGCTCAGGAACTATTTTAAAGCACATTGCCTTAGGTAAAAAAGTTGGAATTGTAGATTTGACACGTGGTGAATTAGGAACCCGTGGAACCGCAGAAACCAGAGATGAAGAAGCCGCAGATTCTGCTAAAATTCTAGGCTTGCACGCCCGCGAAAATCTTCGGCTTCGCGACGGATTTTTTCAAAACGATGAGTCTCATAGGCTCGAAGTGATCAAAATGATCAGAAAATATCAGCCTGAAATTATTTTAAGCAATGCACTCGAAGATCGTCACCCAGATCATGGTAGGGCAGGAGATTTGGTGTACGATTCTGTTTTTTTATCAGGACTTCCTAAAATAGAAACTGTGTTAAATGGTGTAAACCAGTCGGCTCACCGACCAAGATTGCTATTGCAATATATCCAAGATCGTTATTTAAAGCCAGATATTATCGTTGATATTTCTGATCACATGGATAAAAAAATTGAATCCATTAAAGCTTTCAAAACGCAATTCTATAATCCTGATGTAGACGGCTTGCAAACCTATATTTCTTCGCCAGAGTTTTTTGAAACCGTAATTGGTCGGTCGAGGGAGTTTGGTAAAAGCATTGGCGCTACTTTTGGCGAGGGTTTTACTTCAAGAAAGTTGTTGGGTGTTGAGAATTTATTTGACTTGAGGTAAATTTCATTATTTTCCAACATACTTTTAAAGATTTGAGGTTTTTTATCTATTCAGTTTATTAGACGGTCGTCATGCTGAATTTATTTCAGCAACTTAAAGCGATAGGTTCAGCTAACTGTCGATTAAATAATTCAGCGAAATTCTGCAAGTTGTTATTACTGCTTCCTGCATGTAGCTGGATTCATCGTTCCTCATGATAACGAAATAGGATAATCCAACAAAAGCGTCACTCATTTGTTATTCTCAAAACGAATAATAATGGCGAATATATTCTCTTCACTTAAAAATGCATACAATCTCTTCAAACACGTAGATTTTGCTAAGTTAGATGCTTTATCGAAAAAAGTTGACTTGCCTAAAATGGTCGAAACCATTTCAAATCTTGATGATAAGCAAATATCGGGAATGATGAAAATGATGGGTGGAGGCTCTGGTAAAAAGAAAGAATTACCACCAATTGAAGGTGATTTTTATCACTTGGGAGATGAGGCCTTGAAGGATGAAGACAGGGCTTTGCAATTAAAGGTGAGGGCTTTTTTAGAAAAAGAAGTTAAGCCAATTGTAAATCACTACTGGAATAAGGCAGAATTCCCCTTCGAAATTATCCCCAAACTCGCTGAGCTAAACATCTGTGGCTTAACTTATCAAGGTTATGGCTGTCCCGGAAAATCGAATTTAATGGAGGGCATTTTGGCTATGGAAATGGCCAGAATCGATACTTCGATATCTACCTTTTTTGGGGTTCAAAGTGGTTTAGCCATGGGTTCTATTTACTTATGCGGCTCGGAAGAACAAAAACAACAATGGCTGCCACTTATGCAGCAATTTAAAATTATAGGCGCCTTTGGTTTAACAGAGCCTGAAGTAGGCTCAGCTGCTGCAGGCGGTTTGACAACAACCTGCAGAAATGTAGGCGGTAAATGGATTTTAAATGGACAAAAGAAGTGGATCGGTAATCCAACTTTTGCCGATATTTTAATCATCTGGGCTCGTGATGAAGCCGACAATGAAGTAAAAGGCTTTATCGTAAAAAAGGACAATCCAGGTTTTGCAGTAGAAAAGATGCAGGACAAAATGGCCCTTCGCATCGTTCAGAACGGAATCATTACGTTAACCAACTGTGAAGTGATGGAGGTTGATCGCTTACAAAATGCCAATTCATTTAAGGATACAGCAAAGGTTTTACAAATGACAAGAGCAGGTGTTGCCTGGCAAGCCGTTGGCTGTGCCCGTGGTGCCTACGAAAATGCGCTGGAATATACCAGAACTCGAAAACAATTCGGGAAACCCATTGCGTCGTTTCAGTTAATCCAGAATCATCTGGTAGAAATGTTATCGAATTTAACTGCGATGCAAACGCTGTGCTTTCGGCTGTCGCAATTGCAAGATCAAGGCCTGTTGAAAGACGAACATGCCTCGCTAGCGAAGGTTTTCTGCTCCTTACGTACCCGTGATGTAGTGAGCAAAGCCCGCGAAGTAATGGGCGGGAATGGAATTTTATTGGAATATAATGTGGCTCGCTTTGTGGCCGATGCAGAAGCCATTTACTCGTATGAAGGTACTAAAGAGATTAATACACTAATTGTAGGTAGAGCGATTACCGGCTTTTCGGCATTTGTATAAGGCACGATGAATTTGTACTTGGTGTTTGATTTGGAAATGAAAGTCAGTCTTTCATAGATCCTTTAGTCCCGCCATTCGCTGTACTCCCGATGAAAAATCGGGAGCTGCCGCTTCTGTCTGGTTTATTTAATGTAGTTCTGTTTTTCAAACGGTGGGTATATTTACCCAAAAGCATCAAACTTTATTTATAAACACGGGTGGACGGATGCCGATTTTCATCGGCAGGAGGGAAAACGGGACTGAAAATGCCAAAAGCTTCAAACCGCTCATTTCCAAATAACTAACCCATTATTTTTCTGTTTGTGAAGACACCTACTGAGGGAAAAAGAATTAGTATTTCCACCTGCGTGGGAAAAATGATTTTAAAATGGATACTTATTAAATACCACCTGGCTCATTGCACTTTTCTCGTATAAGGCGATGCATGAGTTATTAAATTGAGGATCAAAGTTTACTTCTCCTGGCTGCAGTGTTTGAGGCACATTTGCGCTTTCCATAAAGAAGTAAACTTTGGTATTTCCATATTTGGTGTGTGGCATTAAATTACCATAATCCTCCATTTCTTTCCAAATGGAATCTTTAACTGTAACTGCGTAAATACGCTGTACTGGGCCAGTATTATTCGCATTTCTATACTTCACTATCTCTTTAAATCCAGCTTTCATCTCTTCAATTCCAGGCTGGTTAAAAGTATCTTTTACCATAAGGAAGACTAAAATTACAACCGCTGCGGAAATTAAATAAATAAGTGATTTTCGACTCATGGCTACAATAAAGGCAATATTTTTTCCATAACCGTCAGGCCTTCGTCAATATGTTTTTGTTCTATGCAAAGTGCTGGGCGGAAACGAATTGTTTTCTCCCCACAACCCAAAAACATCACGTTTTGTGCAAGTCCTTTGCTAATAAAATCATTCCGCATTTCTTTATTTGGAAAGTCGAAAGAGCAGAGTAATCCCCGGCCGCGAACGTTGCTCATTTTATCGAATTTCTGGGCAAACTTGGAGAGGTTGTCTTTAAGGTATGCTCCAACCTGAGCCGCGTTTTCGCATAATTTATCTTCTTCAACTATCTGAAGGATTTGAGATGAGCGAACCATATCTACCAAATTTCCGCCCCATGTAGAGTTGATTCTGCTTGGAACTTTAAATACGTTGGTTTCAATCTGATCTACCTTGTTCCCAACTAAAATACCGCAAACCTGCATTTTCTTACCAAATGCAACAATATCTGGTCGAGCTTTTTCGCTGAAATACTGGTGACACCAAAATTTTCCTGTTAAGCCGACTCCGGTTTGAACTTCATCAAAAATCAAGAAAGCATCATTTTCATCGGCCAGTGTTTTGAGTTGAATCAAAAATTCCTCACGCAAGTGATTATCGCCGCCTTCAGATTGAATGGGCTCGATGATAATAGCACATATATCATCCTTATTCTCAGCAAAGGCTTTTTTAATTTGTGCAATAGAATCCTCTTCGGTTTGGATAGCACGATCTAAGTTGCTGTCTGAAAGGGGAAATTTAACATCGGGAATAGAAACTCTTGGCCAGTCGAATTTGGCAAACCATTTCGTTTTATCTGGTAGCGTATTTGTTAAACTTAAGGTATAGCCAGACCTGCCATGAAAAGCTCTTTCGAAGTGCAAAACTTTAAAGCCTTTTTCTTCGGTGTAACCCTTGGCAAAATTTTTCTGTACTTTCCAGTCCATGGCTACCTTAATTGCATTTTCAACGGCCAATGCGCCACCGGCGATAAAAAAAGCATGGGGCAAATAATCCGGAATGCCAACTCTTGAAAAAGTTTCTAAAAACTGGGCGTATTGTTGTGTGTATACATCAGAATTCGATGGGTTTGCCATAGCAGCCAACAACAAGTTTTTCTTAAAGCTTTCATCGTTAACCATTTTTGGATGATTATATCCTAGTGGCACTGACGCAAAGCAGGTAAAAAAATCAAGTAGTGTTCTATTATATTTTGAGTCGTATATGTATGCACCATGGCTTTTCTCCATATCATAGGTCAGGTCGAAACCATCAGCCAAAATGTGTTTACTAAGAGACTCGTTAACGCGATCGGCAGGTACTGTTAATTGGTACATAAATTTGGTTTTGGTGTAAATCAAATTTAGTTAAATGTGCCTAACATTAAAATTTAAGCACTTTTTGTACCATCATTGCAAAAAATAGGTTTAAACAGTTTAAAGTATGATTATAGACAAAAACGGATTTTGGACTTCTTTAATGTGGAAAACTTTTTTGACAGAAACGGGATGATTCCGCTAAAATATGGTGCTTTGAAATGAAAAATTATTTTTTCTGCAACAGAATTTCCCTTTACACAATAGCTAAAACTTATCCTTCATTCCCAATATTCCGAGTAACCCGCCGGTGTGAATGGCTAATATTTTATCCGTTGCTTTAATTTCACTTTTCTTCTGAAGATCAAAGATGGAATAAAACATTTTTGCCGTGTAAACTGGATCAATTAATATTCCGGTTTGAGTGGTGAAGCTTTTAATGAATGCTATTAATTCAGGTTGCGTTTTTGCATAACCACCAAAATGATATGTGGTATGCAGGTTGAAATTTTCGGAGATTTCAGTGTATTTAGAAATTTCGTCGCGGATAAACTCTCCACCTTTTAACACGGGTATAACATGGAGTTTAGTATTCAAGCTTTTATTTTGTATCGCTTTTAACAGGCCAGCAGCGGTAGTCCCAGTTCCTGCTGCAACAAAGATGTGATCGTAGGTTTCTGTTAGCTCATCAATAATTTCTGTGCAACCCAGAACGGCTTCTGTTGATGCGCCACCTTCATCAATAAAATAAGCGTTTTTATCCTGGCCAAATTTTTTCTCGAACAATAACGATTTATCCTTGTAACCTTCCCGATCAGTAAAAATGAGTTTCATTCCATAAAGGGAACAAAGTAAAAGCATTTCGTTTTTAACTTCTTCCCCACGAACAAATGCTGTAGAGTGAAAGCCAAATTTTGCTGCTGCCGCTGCGGTGGCTACCAAATGATTGGAATATGCGCCTCCGAAGGTAACCAAGTGGTTTTTATTCTGCTGTATGGCATTTTCTAAAATATATTTTAGTTTACGCCATTTGTTTCCAGAAATGTAAGGATCAATTAAATCATCTCGTTTAACAAATAGATTGCTAAATGGATTAATTTTTAATTTTTGGACAGGACTGTAGATATTTTGAAACACCTGTAAAAATAAAAAACACCTGTTGAATGCAAGTGTTTTTTTGGCGTTTTTTTTAGATTTACTCTACTTAAAGTATATTTTCCTAACTAAGTAAGGAAAAAAATTAAGCACAATCTTAACGTTTTGAGTAAAATTTTTCATAATTGTTATCGATTAGATCATCACAACTACAAAAAATAAGCCAATATTGTTTTATTGACAAATAAATTAATTTCTTAACATGAATTTAACTTGCTGTCCATCAATATACATACATTTGTCTTTATTTTTAGCAAAGGTTGTATGCTTAATAAATCAACCGACCTAATTTCAGTAAAACTTAACTGCGGTAGAAAATCTTAGGCTTAAAAACCTATTTTTGCACCATGGAAAATGAGGTAGAGTTGCAGGAATCGGAAGAGCAGGAATTATATGAACATTTAAAAATCATTGTGGACAAAGGGCAATCTTTGTTGCGCATTGATAAATTTTTAATGGTTCGTGTGGAGAATGCTTCTCGGAATCGGATTCAAAATGCAATTGATGCGGGCAATGTTTTGGTTAATCAAAAGCAGATAAAAGCAAGTTATAAGGTGAAGCCTTTTGATGAAATTTCGATTGTTCTACCTCATCCTCCTCGCGATACTGAAGTTTATCCTGAAGATATTCCACTTGATATTATTTACGAGGATAGCGATTTGTTGGTCGTTAACAAGGTGGCCGGAATGGTTGTTCACCCTGGTTTTAATAATTATACAGGGACTTTAGTAAACGCGTTGGCTTTCCATTTTGAACAATTGCCTCAACTACCAGGCAACGATGGACGGCCTGGGCTGGTCCATCGAATTGATAAAGACACCTCAGGACTGCTTCTTATCAGTAAAAACGAGAAATCGATTACGCATTTAGCCAGGCAGTTTTTTGATCATAGCATAACCAGAAAATACATTGCTTTGGTATGGGGCGATATAGAAAATGATGGAACGGTTACCGGTTACATCGGTAGAAGCGTGAAAGACAGGCGGGTAATGGATATTTACGATGAGGAAGCAAAAGGGAAGTGGTCGGTAACCCATTATAAAGTTTTGAAGCGTTTAGGCTATGTTACGCTCATCAGTTGCGAATTGGAAACTGGTCGTACCCATCAAATTAGAGCTCACATGCAGCACATCGGGCATCCTTTATTTAATGATGCAATGTACGGAGGCGATAAGATTTTGAAAGGAACCACGTTTAATAAATACAAGCAATTTGTAGACAACTGTTTTGAGTTGCTACCCAGGCAGGCTTTACATGCACAAAGTTTAGGTTTTATTCATCCAACAACAAAGGAATATATGCATTTTGAGTCACCTCTACCTAGCGATTTTAAAGCTGCATTGAATAAATGGGAAAATTATATTGCTGTATCATAAAATATGTCTCAACAGTACCTTCTTTTTAACGATGAATTTCATGCGGTTGATGTTCCCATCCTGACAGCTTCTAACAGAAGTTTCAAATTTGGCGACGGGCTGTTTGAAAGCATGCGGATGATTGACAATAAATTGCAGTTTGCAGATTTTCATGCAGACCGTTTGGTTGGCGGAATGAAGGCACTGAAAATGGATGGACATGCTTTAATGGACGATTATTTTCTTCGCCAAAAAACGGCTGATCTTGTTAAAAAGAATAGATGGAATGGCAACGTTCGGTTCCGATTATCTGTTTATCGTCAGGGAGCTGGAGTTTACACACCCGAAATTAATAAGGCCGGATATGTGTTGGAAGGCATACCGCTGCAAAGCAATCGATACGAACTGAATAATAAAGGGTTAATTATTGATGTTTACGACGAAATTACGAAGCCAATAAATAAGCTGTCAAATTTCAAAACATCCAACGCATTGCCTTACGTGATGGCGGGAATTTTCAAGAGCCAAAACCGTTTGGATGAAGCCATGATTTTAAATCAAAATGGTTTTTTGTGCGAAAGCATTAGCGCAAATGTATTTATTGTTTATAACGATCAAATTTACACACCAGCTTTAACCGAAGGATGTATTAGCGGAGTAATGCGGAGCGCTGTGATGCAGTTGTGTAGAATGAATGATCTAACTCTGACTGAGGCTCAAATAAACCCTGAAATTTTGAAAGAAGCGGAAGAAGTTTTCATCACTAACGCAGCTCAAGGTATTCAATGGGTAATGGGCTACGGCAGGAAACGTTATTTTAATGAGGTTTCGAAGTTTTTAGTTGATAAGCTGAATAATCTTTAAAATTGAATTATTACTAACAAGAATTACAACCTCATTCCTCGGAGAAAATCTTCAATTAACATTCGTTTTTTACCTTCATATTGAATATCAATCAGTTTGATAAAGCCGTCTTTCGCAGCAAATTTCAGGTAAGTTTTTCCATCCGTTAAAAAGCCACCTGCTGCAATTCCTGGCTCTTTACTTTCCAGTTCCGCTTTAAACACTTTTAGGGTTTTATCATTTAAAAATGTGAATGCTGTTGGATAAGGGCTCAGGCCGCGAACGAGATTATAGACCTGTTGTGCAGGCTGATTCCAATCTATTTTGCAATCTTCTTTAAAAATTTTTGGTGCATGTTTCAATACCTCGCTCTGTGGTTGAGGCTGTTCCTGGTAATTATCCTCCTTAATCGCTTTAACCGTTTTAACCAATAGCTCTGCGCCAATCTGCATTAGTTTATCATGAAGTTCACCGGCAGTTTCATCATCAGCTATAGGGGTAGTGGCGCTTTGAATAATATCGCCTGTGTCAATTTCATGGGTTAAGAAAAAAGTGGTTACGCCGCTTTCCTTTTCCCCATTAATAATAGCGTGGTTAATTGGAGCAGCCCCCCGATATTGTGGCAGAAGCGATCCATGTAGATTTATAGTTCCCTTCTTTGGCATGTTCCAAACCACCTCGGGTAACATTCTAAAAGCTACAACCACTTGTAAATCTGCATCAAATGATTTTAGTTGGTCTAAAAACTCGGGGTTTTTTAATTTTTCGGGCTGTAAAACCGGAATTTCATGCTCAACAGCATATTTTTTTACTGCACTTTCATTTAGTTTTTGTCCGCGACCAGCTGGTTTGTCAGGAGCTGTTATAACTGCTACAATATCAAAATCGGCTTTAACCAAAGCATCCAACGAGGCCACTGCAAAATCGGGCGTACCCATAAAAACTATTTTCATACGAAAGTGTTGTGTTTCTAAATCAACGTAAATATTTACATTAAGTTTTTTGCAAAATAACTAAAAATAAATCATCCTTATAGGTTAAAATGGTACAAGGGAAAGATGTGGTTAAAGCTAGCGGATTGGTTTACGTAACCGATTCCATGCCTGGTATTTATCGTAAAGGTAAACCCGGTAAATTTCATTATGAAGACAAGGATGGCCAACAAATAAAGGATGAAAAACATCTCGACCGAATCAAATCTTTAGTTATTCCGCCAGCCTGGCAAAAAGTATGGATAGCCAACAAGCCAAATGCTTATCTGCAGGTTACGGGAATCGACGCTGCGGGGAGAAAACAGTATAAATACCATCCAAAGTGGACAAGCCGTCGCTCTGATGATAAATATTTTAGATTATATGAGTTCGGTAAAGCCTTACCCGAAGCAAGAAAAAAACTGGCTAAGGATTTAAAACGTAAAGAATTGGATGAGCGGAAAGTGCTTGCAATTTCTGTTGATGTTCTTCAAAAAACTTTAATTCGGGTTGGCAATGAAAGTTATAAGCAACTTTATGGCTCTTTCGGACTCACGACATTGAGAGACAAGCATGTTAAAATAAATGGGAGTAAAATTCATATCGATTTTATTGGTAAAAAAGGAGTCAAGCAAAATGTGGTACTCAACGACAGAAGCCTGGCTAAACTTGTAAAAAAATGCCGCGATATTCCTGGCCAGGATTTATTCCAATATTATACAAATGGTAAGGAGCATAGAGGGATCGACTCTGGAAAAATTAATAACTACATTAAAGAAATAACAGGTAATGATTTTACCGCAAAGGATTTTAGAACCTGGGGAGGAACGCTTGAAGCCTTACGTCAGTTTTCTAAATGTGCGGCAGACAAAGATTGGGAACTTAATACCAAGAAAACGGTAGTTAGTGTTTTAGATTGTGTGGCTAAAAAATTGGGTAATACCCGGGCAGTTTGTAAAAGTTCTTACGTATATCCAATTTTAATTACCGCTTACGAGAACAATGAACTTGAAAAGTATTTGAAGAAAATGAATAACCATAAAACCATCGGAAAAGTAGGTTTAGAGCATGATGAAAAAGTGCTTTTATCTTTTTTAAAAGCTACAGGCAGTAAGTAGATTGATTAACTTTGTTTAATAGTATGCGAATAAATTTACAAGACAAAGCTTCTTTATTTTCTATCATAACTGAAGAATCGGCGATGCCTATTGGTTTGTACGTAGGAGAACAACTCATCATCGAGATTGCCAATAAAGCGATTTTGAAAGCTTGGGGAAAAGATGAGTCTGTAATTGGAATGCCTTTAGATGTTGCTTTGCCAGAATTAAATGGTCAACCATTTATCCAGATATTAAAAAATGTTTTTGAAACCGGTATTGCCTACGAGGCAAAGGAAGATAAAGTTGAGTTGATTAATAATGGTATTCTTCAAACGTTTTACTTTGATTTTATTTACAAACCTTTAAAAGACGAAAATGGTAAAGTTTGGGCAATTTTAAATAATGCTACAGATGTTACAGAATTGGTAAACGCTAAGTTGAAGTGTAAAGAAAGTGAAGAGCTTTTTAGGCAAATGATTTACGATGCACCGGTTGCCATTGGGATACTTCGAGGTAATGATTTTGTAGTTGAAGATGCGAATGATGAGCTTCTTAAAATTTGGGGAAAAGACAAAAGTATCTTGGGGCAAAAAATAATCGATGCCTTACCTGAAATCAAAAATCAGCCTTTTCCTAAATTATTGCAGGATGTTTATCAAAACGGTGTAGCACATTATGGTTATGAAACTTTTGCAAAACTGGAATTTAATGGTGTACTAGAAGATTGCTATTTCAACTTTGTTTATGATCCCATTCGTGATAAAGACAAAAATATAACAGGGGTAATGGTGGTTGCTAATGACGTAAGCATCCAGGTAAAATCTCGTCTGGCTTTTGAAGAAAGTGAACGGCGCTTTAAAAATTTGGTGCTTGATACGCCCATGGCCACAGCTTATTATGAAACAGAAGATATTATCGTATCTATCGTGAATGATGAAATGCTCAAGTTTTGGGGCAAAGATAAAAGCATTATTGGTTTGCCATTCGAAGAGGCAATTCCAGAACTGAAAGGCCAACCCTTTATCAACTTATTGAAAGAGGTTTATCGTACAGGTGTACCTTACCATGCAGATCAGCAGATGGCATTTTTGCCTGTAGATGGGGAGATGAAGCCTCAATGGTTTAACTTTACCTATAAGCCTTTGCACAATGCGGAAGGGGAAGTTTATGCCATTTTGCACTGCGCTACTGATGTTACGAAACTGGTTCAGCTTCAAAAACAGAAAGATGAGTTTTTAGGCATTGCCAGTCACGAATTGAAGACGCCTGTAACCAGTATTAAGGCTTACACACAGGTGCTTGAAAAGATGATTCGCAAAGAAGGCGATGAAAAGAAAGCCAATATGGTTCATAAGATGGACATACAACTTAACAGGTTAACCGGATTAATTGGCGATTTGCTCGACGTTACTAAAATTCAATCAGGAAAGATGACATTTAATCCCGTTGATTTTGAGTTTGATGCGCTGGTGAATGAAATGGTCGATGAAATACAGCATACCACCTCACAACATCGGATCGAATTAGATGTGAATAGCAATGCTTCAGTTTATGCCGATAAGGAGCGAATAGGGCAGGTAATTGTTAATTTTCTTTCAAACGCAATTAAATATTCCAACGATGCCGAAAGTATTTTCGTAGCAAGTTATTTGGATGATGATGAAGTAATTTTGAGCGTTCGAGATTACGGAATTGGTATTTCCAGAGACTTACAACATTTGGTTTTTGATCAGTTTTACCGGGTAGGTGGAAATCTTCAGCATACTTATCCAGGCTTGGGGCTCGGGCTATACATCTCTTCAGAAATTGTCAAAAATGAAGGTGGCAGAATATGGGTTGAAAGTGAAGAAGGGGAAGGGTCGACATTCTATTTCGCTTTGAAAGTAAAGTAGTTGTCAAAATAAAAGCCAAGTTCAAAAACTTGGCTTTCATATAAATCTATTTAAATTATTCTTTGGGAGCCTTTTTGATTGGGTTTATCGGCTGTTCTTCATTTTCCCGCTGCTTAGCTGGATTTTCTGTTTTTGGCGGTTTATTTGGCAAGCTGTCATTCGGTTTTCTCACCGTTTTATGATCTTCCGGCTCCCTGCCTTTAGGTACTTCTTCCTGATAATTACTTCCTGGATTATTATTTTCTTTTTTTGGACCGCTCATAATGTAAATGATTGATTTTTGTGTTAGACTATGATGAATACCATTATCTCTTTTCAAAACAACGTTTTTAGCAGTATTGTTTCAATTATTGGTTCTGATCACTCACTCAATCATTCACTCATTCCATCTTCACTCATTGCCTCATTATTTATAAAGCAGATATTTTAATCTCATTTTTTTGTAGGCACTCAATCCCGGCTCCCAACTTGCTCTAATTTCCTGTTCGCTTTTCCCATCAATTACTTGTTGCCTAAAATCGCCAACGCCTACTAGTTTTTCAATCGTTCCCATTTCTTTACTCAACTTATTGTTAAAAAAATCTTCTTTCTTCGGCGAGGCATTATATAATTCAATCAACCAGGAAATATTAACCTGTTTTGTTTTGCGAAGTTCAGCAGTATCATATTTCCTTAAATCCAAACCGTAGCAAACCTGATCTTGAAACAATGGCGTTTCTGACATGCCTTTGATGCTTTTTGGTGTAAAACTGAAATCGAATTTCCCTTTCAGGTACGGTGCGCCCACAATGGTAAAAGGAAACATTGTACCACGACCGTGATTTAAATATGTTCCTTCGAATAAACAGGTAGATGGGTATAGCAATATAGATTGCGCAGTATTTAAATTTGGCGATGGTTTTACTGGCAACACGTATTCCATATCATGGTTATAGTTTGCATTTTTAATTACTGTGATTTTGCATTTTACCTTGTCTTTTAGCCACC
Source organism: Pedobacter sp. AC163 (assembly GCF_979258665.1). Taxonomy (NCBI): domain Bacteria; kingdom Pseudomonadati; phylum Bacteroidota; class Sphingobacteriia; order Sphingobacteriales; family Sphingobacteriaceae; genus Pedobacter; species Pedobacter sp. AC163. Next base: position 4,548,772 of record NZ_OZ409872.1, read on the forward strand.
CTTCGCCGTTAAGCATTTGCGCATATTCGCCAACAGTTAGTCCGTGTGCAATTGGAATAGGTTGAATACCGATACCAGATTTAAATTTAGGATCCAGTATTGGGCCATCAATTAAATAACCATTAGGATTTGGACGATCCAATATCAAGAGCTCTTTTTTATTGAGAGCACAAGCTTCCATAACATGTTGCAAAGTGTTAATGTAGGTGTAAAAACGCACACCAACATCCTGAATATCAAATATCATCACATCAATATCAGCCAAGTCTTCTGTAGTTGGGGTACTGTGCTTTCCGTAAAGTGAAACAGCTTTAATTCCGGTTTTGGCATCAATCGCATCATCTATTTTAACCCCCGCACTTGCATCGCCTCTAAAACCATGCTCCGGGCCAAATATTTTTTGAATTTTAACACCGAGTTTCAATAAGCTATCAACCGATGTTTGCGTACCGATAATTGATGTCGGATTAACAACCATCCCTACACGTTTTCCTTTTAAAAGCGGCAAGTATTTTTCGGTTTGTTCCGCTCCAGTTTTAATAGTTGTTTCTACAGGAATATTAGTTTTTCTAATAACTGTTTTTTTATTTGGAATGCCTTTTCCAACTTCTTGCTCTAAAGTTTTCGGTCCCTGCCCACAAGCAGAAAGGGCAATTAGTGAGGTTAGTGCAAAACTGATGTATTTCTTCATTTGGGATAAATTTTACGATTTGGTTTTGGATGTTAATCAACAAAACAATTTAGCTACTTATTTGATTATTGTTATTTGGATGTTGTTTAAAGTTGACCAATATATTCCAAATATATACCATTTTTAAAAAGGATTTAAGCATTTTTGCTGTTACAAAATAATCAAATTGAATTTCGAATACTTTATAGCCGGCCGTATCGCTATTAAATCTGAGCGACCATTTTCCAAACTCATCGTTCGCATAGCCATTGCAGGTGTAATGCTTAGCCTTGCCGTAATGATTCTGACTATCGCCATCATTAAAGGCTTTAAAACCGAAATTCAAGATAAAGTTCGGGGTTATCTGGGCGATGTGCAAATAACTCGTTATGATTTAAATAACTCTTTTGAACATTCTCCATTTGTGCTGGATAGCGAAACCAGAAAGAAGCTAACCAATAATCCGGATGTAGAATATTTCTATCCTTTTGCTACCAAGCCAGCTATTTTATCGGCCAATGATGAAATTGAAGGCATTAATTTTAAGGGTGTCGACAAAACCTACAACTGGGATTACATTAAACAGCACATTATAAGCGGAACTATTATCGATTTTACAGATAGCACTGCTGCCATGCAGGAATTGCTGGTTTCCAATTATACAGCCAATCGGTTGAAGCTTAAAACTGGAGACGATTTCATTATGTATTTTGTTCAAAACCAGTTGCGCCCACGTAAATTTAAAATTGTGGGGATTTATGATATTGGGGTGGAAGATATCGACAAAAGCTTTGTGCTTGGGAACTTAAATATCATTAAACGCTTAAACAACTGGAAGCCAGATCAAATTGGTGGGATAGAAATCCGGATAAAAAGCTTCAAAGCTATTAATAAAGTTTCGGCAGATATTTTTGAAAGTTTACCCCAAAATCTGCGTTCGTTTTCCATTATCGAAAACTTTCCAAATATATTTACCTGGTTGGGTTTACTAGATGTAAACACAAGGGTTTTATTAATTTTAATGCTTATTGTTGGGGTAATTAATATGGTTACTGCATTGTTAATTATGATTTTAGAGCGTACAAATATGATTGGAATGCTTAAATCATTCGGGGCGAGCAACTGGAGCATTATGAAAATTTTCTTGTACAATGCTGCCTATCTCGTAGGGATTGGCTTACTGCTTGGAAATATTTTAGGCCTCGGCTTAGGGTTCTTTCAACAGGCAACACATATTTTTAAACTGAACCAATCATCGTATTTTTTGGCTTATGCACCAATAGAATTTCATTTTTTAGATGTATTAGGTTTAAACGTTTTAACCGTTCTGGTTTGTTTAATCGTATTAATTATTCCCTCTCTGCTCATCAGCAAAGTTTCGCCATTAAAAGCAATTAGGTTCAAATAAATTAAAAGAGGTTTTTAAAGCTAGATATGCTGCTTAGGTTTATTCCTCACCTGAGGAAAAAGCTTTGAACGTGTAGATGTTATAGCATGGCACAAAAATAAATAGGCTTTTCCCCATCCAGGGAAAAGACCTATCGTTTTTAACTAACCTATTCCAAACCTGGAATAGAACTAAGAATTAAGATTTTATAAGATGTAATATGAGCCAACCTGAGCTAATTCAGTTTGTGGCTTATCTTCCAGTATTTTGTTGTCATCAATCATTTGGCAAAGATCACGCTCAATTGTTCTACAAATAGTAGTGGTGGGTGTATCGGTTGGTTTGTTTTCGAACGGATCTTGCAGGTGAACAGCCATTTTCTCTACCAAAAGGAAAAAGGCAGCAATAGCAACAACCAATGGAACTTCCATGTAACCGAAATATTCAATCAAGCCAAACGGCAATAAAACAATGAATAAATGAATCGACATGTTGATATATTTACTATAAGTTACCGGAAAAACGGTGTTCTTAATCCGTTCACAGCCTCCCATATGGTTACACAAAGCGGTAAGCGTTTTGTCGATTTCAATTTGTTGATATTTGTTAATCCAGCCTTCATTCAAAGCTTTCTTCAAATCCATCGCATGTAATTCCAACAGGGTGGCAGTAACATTTTTACGTCTTTTAATGAACTCCATTTCATCAGCAGATAAATATTGTTCTAGGCCTTTGCGTGGATTAAATCCTCTTAAAGCTTGACTTAGTGCATAAGTCCAGGCAATTTGCCTTTTGATGAATTTTTCTTTGAAACGTTCAATCTCATCAGAACCATATGGGTTTTCTACAAAAGAAAGGATCTGTCTGGAAAGTGATCTGGAATCGTTAACAATGGCACCCCATAAAATCCTAGCTTCCCACCATCTATCGTAAGCTTGGTTCGATCTGAACGCTAGCAACAGAGAAATAATGGTACCCAGCAAAGCTGGCACTGTAATGGGAATTGAGATTCGGGTAACATGAAAGTTTTGATAAAGAATGACGATTCCAACTGAATAAGCAATTACAAAAAGCAATTCTTTTTTAATCTTTCCAAATATATAGGTGAGGGGAATATTATTTCGTAACAGCATGGTCTTAAGTTTATTTCGTTAATAATTAGGCGTTTGCCGCTTTTAATTCGTTTTCATGAATTTTAGTTTCGATTAAATTTTCTTGATTATGAAGCGTCATGATATTTAATTCCAACACTTCGCGGCCACAACGGGCGGTTAGAACTTTTGGATCGATACTATACTTGTTGATTTGCTTAAAGTTATAATCTTTAGGATAGGCAATAAAGTCTACCTCAAAAGCTTCGATGAAATTTTTGAAAGCAGCAACTGTGCTACCATAGAAATACTCTATACCAATGGTATCTATTTGATTAGTAAACTTCGCCTTGTAATTATTCAAAGTCTGGTAAAACTCGTCGCTAATGTTTTCGTAATCTCTGCTTCTTCGGCTTAACATTAACATATCAGTAATAGAGTCTGATAACTTAAATGCGTGGACAAAAATTATATTGAAGGTTTCGTTGGGTTGAGTCTGCGTTAAACCATCAATGATTTTTGTACTCTCTAAATTGAAATCTGTTGGTACTAATACTGTTTTCATGGCTTTATCTTGTTAAATGAATAAATATTTATACAAGTTTACAGCCATAAGATTACAGCGAAATAAGAATAAGATTAGAACGGGATTAGAATTAATAAAACCCAGAGATGCAGGTTGTAGAAATGTTCAATTATCTAGTAATTGTAGGCAAAATTAGAAATTTTATGGAATTTAAGAAAGAGATTTAACCAATAGCTTAGTAAATACTGGTAAGCGGTAGTAAAACTTTAATTTCTGTACCTATTCCTTCCTGCGATTTAATAGCAATGCTGCCGCGATGTAATCTAATGATGTTCAATGATAGAGGTAGCCCTATTCCGTAGCCTTTAAAGTCATTTGTGTTTGAAGCCCTGTAAAATGGTTCAAAAATATGTTGAATATCTGTTTGTGGAATTCCAATACCTTGGTCGGTAACTGCGATTGAAAGCGAATTAGCACTTGTTTCGATGGCAACGTTTACCAATTTATCATTCGAATATTTACATGCATTGCTTACAATATTGGTAAGGGCAAGTTTAATCAGGTTTTTATTGATTTTCAAACTCAATAATTCATCGTCATCGGGGAGTTTAGAAAAGTCTATTTCTATTTTACTTTCTGGATGAACCTGATTTACTGAAGCTTTAATTTCCCAAAGCAACTCATCCATCCTAACCAGTTCCCAGGGTTGGTTTTTTCCATTAAAGCCAGATTGTGCCAGACCTAACAAACTGGTTAAAATATGTTCCAATCTTTCGGCCTCACCTTTAATTTTTTCTAAAGCTAACTGCTGCTTCTGTGGATCGGTATTGGCCCGCATGGCCAGTTCTACCTCTCCACTAATTACTGTTAATGGTGTTCGAAGTTCGTGGGAAGCATTACTGATAAAATTGTTCTGCGTTTCAAAAGCAGTTTCTAACCGGTTTAGCATGTTGTTAAATGTTTGCGCCAATTGCGACATCTCATCGCTGCCACTTTTTACTTCTAACCGCATATGCAGGTTTTCTGCTTTTATCTTTTTAACACTTTTAATGATGTTCCGCAAAGGCATCAACATATAATTGGAAAATTTCCATCCAACCACAAAGGAGAGTAGAACAGAGAGGAAAAAACCAATAAGAAGGATCCGCTGAAGATCTTTCAATTCCCTAAAACCCACCGGATCATTTGCAGAAACAATAACCAGATAATCTTTATTGTTTATTTTGAAGGCTTTGCCTGCATAAAAGTGATTTTCTGACCGATAACGCGACATAGAGCCCGCATTTATTTTCTTATAAAAGCTTTGTGGCAAAACACTGTCAATTCGATGTTTACTGATGTCTTTAGCTTCAAAAATAAATGCCTTTTCCGATGGTAAACGTTCCAGATACCGGTTACGCATTTTGGCGTAGGCAGGGTTATTGGCATCTTCATAAAGCTTAATTTGCGCAGAAATATTTACCCTGGCTTCTAAGCGTTTATAAAAATCTTCAAAAGCAAATTCATTAGAAAAATACCAAACAAATCCACTTAATAATGAAATAATTACTGCTGAAAGTATGGCAAATAATAGGGTGATCTTTTTGGCAATGTTCATTTGTTAACCTTTTAAAACATAGCCTAAACCTACCGCTGTATGAATCAGTTTTTGATCAGCATGTTTATCTATTTTTTTACGGAGGTAGTTTACATATACATCAACCACGTTGGTGCCCAAATTAAAATCAATATCCCAAACGCTTTCCAAAATATCTATTCGAGATAAAATTTTAGACTTATTTTTCGCCATAAACTCCAGTAAACGGTATTCTGTAGCCGTTAATATAATTTCTTGATTATTGCGCTTAACCGTTTTTGCAGTCAGATTAATCTGCAGATCTACGATGTTAATAATCTGATCTAGATTGGCAGCACCATTATATCTACGAAGCAGCATTCGAATACGGGCAAAAAGCTCAGCAAATTTAAATGGCTTTATTAGGTAATCATCAGCACCGTTATCTAAACCATTAACCACATTTTCTGTAGTGCCTAAAGCGGTGAGCATAATAACAGGAACGTTTGGCGTTTCTGATTTGATGATTTTGCAAAGTTCCAATCCATTTATACCTGGAAGCATGATGTCAAGTATAATTAAATCGAATTGATTGTCTGCCGCGAGCTGCTTTCCGATCAATCCGTCAGGCGCAACACTCACTGTAAAACCTTCATCACTTAAACCTCTTGAAATTACAGAAACCACGTTTGGCTCGTCTTCTACTAATAATATATTCATTCGTTGGTTAATAATCTAAAATTAGGAAATAAGAAAATCTACTGATCGTAAATTATAAGATTATTGATTTTTAACGCAATAACGGCATAAATGTTTGTTTGTCAAAAAATAACCAAAAAACAAAGCCTCTTAATTATGAAAACTAAGAGGCTTGCAAGACTTAAATCCGATTAATTCCCTTTCTCTGATTTTTCTTTCAGGCTTGCCAATCCGCTTTCAAAATCTTTACCGATCATTTTATCCATTCCACCCATTACTAAACACATCCATTTGCTAATGATGTTGTTTTCTCCGCTCATCGTCCAGGTTACCTTGTTAGCAGTTCCTTCTGGCATAATATCAAATTCTGTATCAGCCAAGCTTTCAAATGGCTCAATAAACATTAAATCGATGTTGATGTTTTTGTTGGGATTTACGGAAGTGATTTTCATATAACCAGCTCCGGTTTCTTTCCCTTTCCAGTTATATTGATGACCTGGATTGCCTGGCGTTCCTGTAAATGATACCTCAGCGCTCGGCTCCATTTTTGCCCATGGATTCCATTTGTAGAATTCCTTAAAATCAGCAATGTTTTTATAAATAATGCTATCTGGTGCATTAATTACTGTCGACCTGGAAACTGAGTAATTTTTTGGCAGAAGTAAACCACCCACTAAAATAATGATTGCTAATAAGACAATGATGCCTAGCAGTACTTTTAAAAATTTCATGATTAATTTATTTGGTTATCTAAATTTAGTAAGAAACCATCAAAAATGAAACAATACTAAACGATATTGATGTTGGATTTTGGTGAATTTAATTTAAAGTGCATTAAATCTGCTATAGATTGGGCTTTTTGCTTAATTACTGTAGCGTTTTCTCCGTCGAATAATTCATCAACGGTATTAAAAAAGATGTTTTTCCAGGTGTCAAATTCTTCGTTTTTTAAAGATGCTTTTTTGTTAATATCGAAATGGGTGAGCATGGGATTTCCCTTGTATATTGCTTTTCCGAATAAGATGCTTTCCCAAAAGTCGTACATTTTAGGGAGGTGATGGGCCCAATCTACTTGCATTACCTGGGTAAATATCGGACCAATGCGCTCATTTTGCTGAACTTTTTGATAAAATGAATCCACCAATAAGACAATATCATTTCGATCAATAATATCTTTTTTCACTGGGATTATTTGTAAGTCTAAGTGTCGATTTTTCGTAATTGATAACCGCTTTATATTGCATCAAAATATCACCACCAATAATTCCGATAATTGGTGGATGGCCGAATTGCTGATAGGTATCAGTAACAGACTGCAGATCAAAAGCAACAGTTTCGTAGTTTTTAATCTTCAGCCTTCCTATCTTAACTTCGGGAATAGTAGCCTGAATAGTACTTGTTGTGGTAAATAATGTTGCGGCATTTATTTCTTCTGAAACCTGCAAAGTTTCAGCCAGATGTTGCTCAATTAGTTTTTTATCGAACACACTTCTTGATGCACCGGTATCTAAAACGGCAAAATGCTTTTCCTTAAAAACAACAACTTCCACCAAAAGGTGGAAGCCATCGTCTTGTAAGTTTATTAATTTTAATGGGATGGAAATTGAACTCATTTAAACTAGTTTCATCTCCGCTAAAACGCTGTTCATATTTCTAACTGCATCAGCACTTTTATTAAATGCCGCTTGTTCGTCATCAGTTAATTTAAAATCGATGATCTTCTCCCAGCCACTGCGACCAATAATTACAGGCACGCCCAGGCATATATCTTCTTGTCCGTATTCTCCTTCCAGAGAAACACAGCAGGTAAATAATTTTTTTTCATCGCGAAGAATAGCTTCTACTAGAGCGGCTCCCGCTGCACCCGGTGCATACCAGGCAGAAGTTCCGATTAGTCCGGTTAAAGTTGCGCCGCCAACCATCGTATCAGCAGCTACTTTATCAAGCGTATCTTTATCTAACAAATTGCTTACCGGTAAACTTTGATAGGTAGCTAAACGAGTGAGCGGAATCATAGTGGTATCGCCATGGCCGCCAATAACAAAACCCTGTAAATCATTTGGATTGCAATCTAGTGCCTGCGATAAATAGAATTTAAAGCGAGAACTATCAAGCGTTCCACCCATACCGATAATTCGGTTTTTTGGTAATCCTAAAGATTTTAAAGCCAAATAGGTCATGGTATCCATCGGGTTACTAATCACAATAATGATCGCTTCTGGAGAGAACTTTAAAATATTTTCTGCAACACCTTTAACAATTCCAGCATTGATGCCAATAAGCTCTTCACGGGTCATGCCGGGTTTACGCGGTAAGCCTGAAGTAATTACAACAACATCAGATCCTGCTGTTTTACTATAATCGTTGGTTACACCAGTAATTTTTGTGTCGAAGCCCAAAAGCGTAGTAGTTTGCATCATATCAATGGCTTTACCTTCGGCAAAACCTTCTTTAATATCTAACAAAACAAGTTCATTCGCTAATTCTTTTCTGGCAATATTATCTGCACAAGTAGCGCCAACTGCGCCCGCACCTACAACCGTTACTTTCATATATTTAATTTTAAGGTTTGCTGTTAATTATCTATCGAAGATAAAAACAAATACGAGCTTATGAAACGCTTTTATCAACTTTATGTTTGCTGCTGTAATTTCGTCAGCCTTGAGAAACTGATCTCATTTAAACTCATTTAGGTGAGCATTGACAGACGGTATTTGTATCCATTAGATATAAAAGTTTTGGATTTCAAATTTATATATCACCTATAGCCGAGATTATAAATTTCGGTGGACAGAGCGCATCAACACTTTATTCTTTTGTTGATAAAATTTGACAAATCCGCTGGCCAAATTGTCTATTTTTGATGAACCGTTTATATTCTACAACGGCTAATTCTTTACAAATAATATGTACTTAATTTTTGATACTGAAACCACGGGTTTGCCACGTAATTACAATGCTCCAATTACCGATACGGATAATTGGCCGCGTTGTATTCAAATTGCCTGGCAATTGCATGATGAGATGGGGAGGATGGTTGAGCATCAGGATTATTTGGTTCGTCCAGAGGGGTTTAATATCCCTTACGATGCGGAGCGAATCCATGGCATTTCTACTGAACTTGCAGCCGAGCAGGGCATTTCATTAGCTGAGGTTTTAGAAAAATTTAATGCTGTTTTATCAAAAGCGAAATTCATTGTAGGTCAAAATGTAGGCTTTGATGTAAACATTATGGGATGTGAGTTTCACCGTTTTGGGGTTGAAAACCGCATGGCAGAAATGCCTGTTTTAGATACCTGTACGGAAGTAACTGCAGAGCTTTTAAAACTTCCGGGAGGTAGAGGCGGTAGATTTAAATTGCCCACATTAACGGAATTACACTCATATCTATTTGGCGTTCCGTTTAATGAAGCCCATAACGCCACTGCCGATGTTGAAGCCACAACGCGTTGTTTTCTGGAGTTAATTAAAAAAGAGGTTTTCAAAAAAGAAGAACTTTTAGTTGATGCAGAATATTTTCCGCGTTTTCGGGAATATAATGCTGGTTCCATTCCAGACTTCGGAATCCCGCATGTTAACCTAAAGGCCGCTTCTGATGAGATTCGTAAACGCCTTCAAAAGGCTGAAGGTGGAGGGGTTTCTAAGCAAGAGCTTGCAGAAAATAAACAAGAGCTTGCTGCGGCAACTTTTGTGCATTTACATAATCACACGCAATTTTCGGTATTACAAAGTACAATCAGTATTCCTGCTCTTATAAAAGCAGCTGCAGCACAAAAAATGCCTGCTGTAGCCATGACGGATCATGCCAATATGATGGGTGCTTTTCACTTTGTAAATGCAGTTTTAAACCACAATAAAGCAGCTGAAGCTAAGAATGCAGAAGCCATTGAAGCTGGAGAACGGCCAACTGAAGTGGTAATGACACCAATTATTGGGGTAGAGTTTTTTGTTTGCGATGATCACTTAAATAGAACGGTGAAGGATAATGGTTACCAAATGGTGCTGTTAGCGAAGAACAAAAAAGGCTATCACAATTTAGCCAAAATGTCTTCTATTGCTTATACAAAAGGGTTTTATTACGTTCCACGTATTGATAGAAATGTAATTGAGCAGTATAAAGATGATATTATTGTGTTATCTGGAAACCTTTCGGGAGAGATTTCGAATAAGCTTTTAAATATGGGTGAAAACCAGGCTGAAGAAGCTTTGGTTTGGTGGAAAGAAAAATTCGGCGAAGATTTCTATGTAGAAGTGATGCGCCACAATCAGGAAGATGAAGACCGCGTTAATGCTTCGCTTGTTGCGCTGGCCCGCAAGCATGAAGTGAAGCTGATTGCGACCAATAACACCTATTACATCAATAAAAAGGATGCGAATGCGCATGATATTCTCCTTTGTGTAAAAGATGGTGAAAAGCAAGCCACGCCAATTGGTCGCGGCCGCGGTTACCGATATGGTTTGCCGAACCAGGAATACTACTTTAAATCGGGTGAGGAAATGAAAGCGCTTTTTGCTGATTTGCCCGAAGCCATTTTAAATATACAAGAGGTTGTAGATAAGATAGAAACCTACAAGCTTGCTCGTGAAGTACTCTTGCCGAAATTTGATATCCCTGAAGAATTTTTGGTTGCTGAAGATGAAAATGATGGAGGAAAACGTGGAGAAAATAAATTTTTACGACATTTAACCTACGAGGGAGCAAAAAAACGATATGGCGTATTAACACCAGAGGTTACCGAACGATTAGATTTTGAGCTGGCTACCATCGAGAAAACGGGCTACCCGGGTTACTTTTTGATTGTGCAGGATTTTATTGCTGAAGCCCGTCGCAGAGATGTGTCTGTTGGTCCGGGCCGTGGTTCAGCTGCAGGCTCTGTAGTAGCTTATTGCCTTTGGATTACCAACATCGACCCAATAAAGTACGATCTCCTTTTTGAGCGTTTCTTAAATCCGGATCGTGTTTCCATGCCCGATATCGATATTGACTTTGACGATGAGGGTCGTGGTAGAGTAATGGAATACGTAATTAATAAATACGGCTCCAGTCAGGTTGCCCAAATTATTACCTACGGTACCATGGCAGCGAAATCTTCCATCCGTGATACTGCCAGGGTTTTAGATTTGCCTTTATTCGAGGCAGATAAAATAGCGAAGCTGATTCCAAATATGAAGCTCGCAAAAATCTTCAACCTGGATGAGAAAGCACTGAAAGATGCGCTTCGCCCGGATGAATACGAGCGTGTTCAGGAGTTAAAAGCGATGGGGCTTTTAAAAGACCTAAGTGCAGAAACTATTCAGCAAGCACAAGTTTTAGAGGGTTCATTAAGAAATACAGGTATCCATGCCTGCGGGGTAATTATTACGCCAAGCGATATCACCAACTTCGTTCCGGTGGCTACCGCAAAGGATTCTGATTTATATGTTACGCAATTTGATAACTCCGTTGTAGAAAGTGCTGGTCTCTTAAAAATGGACTTTTTGGGTTTAAAAACCCTTACGTTAATAAAAGATACCGTTAAACTGGTAAAGAAAAGGCATGGCATTAATCTCGATCCGGATACGTTCCCAATTGATGATGTAATGACTTATGAGCTTTTCCAGCGTGGTGAAACGATTGGGATTTTCCAGTATGAGAGTCCGGGTATGCAAAAGTATATGAAGGAACTGAAGCCTACGGTTTTTGACGATTTAATTGCCATGAATGCGCTTTATCGCCCAGGACCGATGGAATATATTCCAAGTTTTGTTAGGCGGAAAAATGGCGAAGAAGAAATACAATATGATTTAGATGCTTGCGAAGAATACCTGAAGGAAACTTATGGTATCACTGTTTATCAGGAGCAGGTGATGCTTTTATCCCAAAAATTAGCAGGTTTTACCAAAGGTGAGGCCGACGTTTTGCGGAAGGCGATGGGTAAAAAGCAGAAAGACGTTTTGGATAAAATGAAGCCTAAATTTGTAAAACAGGCGGCAGAAAAAGGTCATGATGCTACAACGCTCGAAAAAATCTGGAAAGATTGGGAAGCATTTGCCTCTTACGCGTTTAACAAATCGCACTCTACTTGTTACGCTTGGATTGCTTACCAAACGGCGTATTTGAAGGCGCATTACCCGGCAGAATATATGGCTGCGGTACTTTCCAATAATATGAGCGATATTAAACAGGTAGCTTTCTTTATGGAAGAATGTAGACAGATGGGCGTGACGGTTTTAGGCCCTGATGTTAACGAATCTGATTTAAAGTTCTCTGTAAATGTTAGGGGCGAGGTGCGTTTCGGTATGTCGGCGGTTAAAGGAGTAGGCGAGAAAGCAGTAGAAAGTATTATCGAAGAGCGATTGGGAAATGGTCCTTATGCTTCTGTTTACGATTTCGCAAAGCGATCTAATACCCGTATTGTAAATAAAAAGGCATATGAAAGTTTCGTTTATAGCGGTGCTTTTGATGCGTTTGGCGGCCATCGGGCACAGTATTTTTATATAGGTCCGAACGATAAAATGAATGGGATCGAAAAAATCATCAAGTTTGCTAACGACTTTCAAAATAATGAAAGTACTTCGCAAGGGTCATTATTTGGTGGTTCAAAGGCCGATTTAATATTAGAACCCACTTTACCGGTTTCTCCTGAATGGGCTTTGATGGATCGATTGAAGTATGAAAAAGATGCAATTGGGATTTTCCTTTCAGGCCATCCACTGGATAATTATAAATTGGAACTCGATAAGTTTTGTACCCATGGCGTAAGGCAACTTAGCATCATCAATAAAGTAAGGATGGGCGATACCAATGAAGAAGTATTAGCTGAATTTGCTAAACTTCAAAACCGTGAACTTTGTGTGGGTGGTTTGGTCGTAGCGGCATCTCAAAGAATTACGAAGACTGGTAAGCCTTTCGGGACATTTGTATTTGAAGATTATGAGGATGCTTGCGAAATGGCGCTATTCGGAGAAGATTTTCTGAAATTCAAATCTTTTTTAACCGAAGGTTACTTTTTACAAATCAGAGGTAGAGTGGGTGAACGCTTTGGTAAAGCAGGTGATTGGGAGTTTAAAATAACGGCCATAAATTTAATGTCTGAATTGAGGGATAAGCTGGCTAAGAGTTTAACCATCCAAGTGCCGATTGAACGTGTGAATGAAGAGTTGATGCGGGAAATTGAACTTATTTTAGCGGACAATAAGGCAAATTCAGAGCAGCAAAACTGCCAACTTAACTTCGCTGTTTTCGATACTGAGAAGCAAATTATGTTGGATCTGCCTTCGAAGAATTTGAAAATCAATCCTAACAATAAGTTCTTAGAACAATTGGTCGGGCTCAATGTTGTAAACTATAAGTTAAATTAAGTTTCTGGCGTTTAAGAGTAAAAATCTAGATTAGAAAGATTGCTTACTTACTCTTAATAAGTGTTAAATGAAACAAACCACAACAATGTCAAATTGACATTACACTATAGTTGGCATTACAATTGAATACCTATATTTGAACATAAAAAAAATAATTATGGCATTAGAAATCACAGATGCAAACTTCGAGGAGCTTGTATTAAAATCAGATAAACCCGTATTAGTAGATTTTTGGGCAGAATGGTGTGGCCCTTGTCGCATGGTTGGTCCTGTAGTAGAAGAAATTGCGAAAGAATACGATGGTAAAGCAGTTGTTGGAAAAGTGAACGTTGATAATAACCCTCAAATTTCGACACAATTCGGTATCCGCAATATTCCAGCTTTATTATACTTTAAAGACGGTCAGGTTGTTGACAAACAAGTTGGTGCAGTTCCAAAATCAGTATTAGCTGAAAAATTAAACAAGCAATTGGCTTAAGAAAAAAGCTAGAGTTTTAAGCTAGGACAATTATCAGTCTGAGCATTTAGCTTAAGCTTGTAACATATTTAAAACCCGGGTTCTTTAAAAGGATACGGGTTTTTTTATGAAGAAATATTTTCGTTTCTTTAAATTAAAAATCCATATCCCCATGAAATTAATTAACAACAAGGTATTAGGTATATTCATCGCTGCAGTAGCTGTAAATTGTTTTAGCGTTACAGATGTAGCTGCCCAAAGTCCTGTAGAATCCGGCAAACCAACTGCCGATTATAAACCAGCTTTCACTGGTCAAACCCGTATTGCTGGCATAAAAACTTCCACTCCGTTAGAAATATCGATCATCAACGGTAAGCTTGAAAATCCATGGGCAATTTCGGTTTTACCCAATGGCGGATTTCTGATTACGCAAAAGCAAGGAACCATGGTGGTGCTTACTGCTGATGGAAAATCAAGCAAGAAAATCACAGGCATGCCAAAGGTAGATGCCTCTGGTCAGGGTGGTTTGTTGGATGTCACGCTTGATCCTAATTTCGCAAAAAATAGAATGGTCTATTTTGCGTATTCAGAACCACAAACTACAGGGGTTGTGCTTGCAATAGCAAAAGGAAAACTGTCTGCTGATGAGACGAAGATTGAAAATCAAAAAGTAATTTATCGTGCCACACCGGCCCATACGGGTAAATTGCAGTACGGGTCGAGAATTGTTTTCGATAAAAACGGAGATATGTTTGTGAGCACCGGAGAACGTTCGGATAGAGAAATAAGAATTCAGGCACAACATTTAAACTCTTCTTTGGGCAAAATTCTTCATTTAACAACAGAAGGTAAAGCTGTACCTAATGGACCTTTTGCTGGAAAAGCAGATGCACGGCCTGAAATTTATGCTTATGGCTTGCGTAATCCAGATGGTTTGGCCATTAATCCACAAACTGGCGATTTATGGGAAGCGGAATTCGGTCCACGTGGTGGCGATGAGCTAAACTTAATTAAACCCGGCAAAAATTACGGCTGGCCAATTATCACCTATGGTATTGAATATAGTGGAAAGGCAGTTGGAGAAGGCATTCAACAAAAGGAGGGTATGGAGCAACCGGTTTACTATTGGAACCCTGTAATTTCTCCAGGCTCGATTGCTTTTTACAATAGCAGCATAATACCCGAGTGGAAAGGGAATTTGTTTGTCGGCGGATTAAGTGGCTCACATATTATTCGGTTAGTAATCAAAGAAAACAAGGTTGTTGGCGAGGAGCATTTATTGGAAGGTAAAGGCGAGCGCTTTAGAGATCTGGTAGAAAAGGATGGAGTACTTTACGCAGTGACTGATAATGGCAACTTATATAAGATAGCCAAAAAGTAGATAATTTCGGCTGGTGGAGACACCAGCCGATAGATAGGCTTGCAATCATCGTACTAATGGTTGGTGTCCTCACCAACCATCTCTTGAGGGCTCGGCTGGTGGAGACACCAGCCGATAGAATGTAGTTGGTTAGTAGTTGAGTACATCAAAAGATAGACAAATAGGCTTGCAATCCTCGCCTTAATAGTTGGTGTCCTCACCAACCATCTTTTGAGGTTTCGGCAGGTGAAAACACCATCCGATAGCGGAAATCCTTCCATCTAAACCTCGTGTCAACCAAAACCGTTTTCAAAAAAATCTCATCTCTGCTGTTTCTGAAATATTATGTCGTTATGAATGCTAAAAACCTATTTTAATTCATAAATCTTTTATTAGCTTTACGATATGCAGACGGTAAAGTATGAAAATGAAACCAGTTTTGGCAATCTGGAATTATTAGCAAAGCAAGTAGTTGAAGGCTTTATCACCGGGCTGCATAAAAGTCCTTTTCATGGATTTTCGGTGGAGTTTGCTGAACATCGCCAATACAATAATGGCGATAACGTAAAAAATATCGACTGGAAGCTCTACGCTAAAACTGATAAGCTTTATAGCAAGCGCTTTGAAGAGGAAACCAATTTACGCTGCCAGTTTGTAATTGATGTTTCCTCTTCGATGTATTTTCCGGAACCGAAAAAAAATAAGCTTACCTTCGCCATCGAGGCCAGTGCTTCACTCATGTATTTGTTAAAAAGGCAGCGTGATGCCTTTGGTTTAAGCCTTTTTGCTGACGAGGTATTGCTGAATTCTCCGGCAAAATCTACAACCGCCCATCAAAAATTTTTGTTTGCTCAGCTGGAAGATCTCTTGGAGAACCCAAAGTTGAATGCCCATACAAACTTAAGTGGCGCTTTACACCAGGTGGCAGAATTGATTCACAAACGGTCTCTCGTAATTATTTTCAGTGACTTGTTTAGTACTCAAATCAACAACCAAGCAACCGACGATTTTTTTGATGCTTTACAGCATTTGAAATTTAATAAACACGAAGTTGTGGTATTCAACGTGGTTGATAAAGCAAAAGAAGTGGACTTTGATTTTGAAAACCGCCCATATCAGTTTGTGGATATGGAAACAGGAGCCACTATTAAAGTTCATGCGAACCAGGTGAAAGAAAATTACAAAGCTTCAGTCTCTGCTTATAGACAAGAGCTTGCTTTGAAATGCGCTCAAAACAAAATTGACTTGGTAGATGCAGATATCAACGATGGATTTTATCCGATTCTGCAGGCTTACCTCATCAAACGGCAGAAGCTCGGTTAGCAATTACCTCAACTAAAAACAACATCTACTTACTCGTGTTGGTTATATATTTGAATTCTTAAACCCCATAACATGTTAGAAAAAGGAACCAAGGCACCAGATTTTGAATTGAATGCCACTCCCGATCAAAAAATTAAGTTAAAAGATTTTTTAGGTAAAAATGTGATCTTGGCATTTTACCCGGCAGACTGGAGTCCGGTTTGCAGCGACCAGATGGCGCTTTACAATGAAATGCTGAAGTATTTTAGTAAACACGATGCTCAAATTTTTGGAATTTCTGTGGATAGTGTTTGGTGCCACCTGGCTTTTGAAAAGGACCGAAATCTGCATTTCCCGCTCCTGGCAGATTTTGAGCCAAAAGGAGCCGTATCTAAGGTTTATGGCGTATATGATGAAAAGGTTGGAGAAAGTAAGCGGGCACTTTTTGTTATTGATAAAGAGGGAAAAATTGCCTGGAGCTATTTATCGCCTACGGCAGTAAACCCAGGGGCTGATGGAATTTTGGATGCATTAGAAGCATTAGATAAAAATAGAAACTATGAGTAAGCTAAAACCGGAAGTTACGGAGAAAGATCATGCACAGGGAAAACAAGATGCACCAATTACCATTGTAGAATATGGCGATTATCAATGTCCTTACTGTGGGGATGCTTATCCAATTGTAAAAGAAATTGAAGAAACTTTTGGGGATCAGATCAACTTCGTATTTAGGAATTTTCCACTACAGGAAGCACATCCATTCGCTTTTCCAGCTGCAATAGCTGCTGAAGCAGCAGCCTTGCAAGGTAAGTTTTGGGAGATGCATGATGCACTTTACGAAAACCAATATCGTTTGGATGAAGATTTATTTGATGAATTAGCAGAAACGATTGGTTTGGATATTGAAAAATTTCAAGCGGATAGTACCAATGCTGATGTGAAACAAAAGGTAGAAGATGATTTTGAGAGCGGCGTGAGAAGTGGCGTAAATGGTACGCCTTCATTTTATGTTAACGGAAACAAGTTTGATGGCGCAGCTACTGATTTATATCAGATGCTTAAAGAAAGTACAGAATAAAAAAACCTCATGTGTTTTGCAACACATGAGGTATCAGATAAGGGTAACCGGAAAACTAAAAAACTAATTATGAGTTTTTAGAATTTAACAAAACAGAAATCGCTTCGTATTTTGTTATTCAAAGGTGCATTTCATTTATGAAGTTTTAGTGAAGAAGATAATCTCGGTCGGATTCCCAGTCTGTAAACAGTCAGATTCGATTATTTCTTTTTCTGGCTGCAAACAATTGTAAGCAAGAGAATATTTATAACCTGTCATCATCATAGTGATGTTGATCATAATCTAAAATTGTATGGCCAAAAATGTTGCTGAGCAACTTGTAGAAATGCTTGTTGAAGCTGGTGTGAAAAGGGTTTATGCCGTTACTGGCGATAGTCTGAATTATTTCAATGATGCAGTAAGGCGAAATGGTAAAATTAAATGGATTCATGTCCGGAATGAAGAAGCGGGTGCTTTTGCAGCAGCAGCTGAAGCTGAGCTAGACGGAATAGCATGTTGCGCAGGAAGTTGCGGTCCGGGGCATGTTCACTTAATAAATGGCCTTTACGATGCGCACCGATCTCATGTGCCGGTGATTGCCATTGCATCTACTATTCCTACCGGCGAATTTGGAACTGAATTTTTTCAGGAAACCAACACCATAAAACTTTTTGACGATTGTAGTTACTATAATCAGTTGGCTACCACTGCCGAACAAGCTCCACGTATGTTTCAAACGGCTATTCAAACCGCTATCCATAAAAAAGGCGTTTCGGTTTTTGGCTTACCCGGTGATGTGGCCGAAATGGATGCCGTGGAAAGTGTTACTGCGATGCAAATATTCCGCAACAAGCCTGTCATTCGTCCTTCAGATGAAGAATTAGCTGCATTGGCTGAGCTGCTGAACGAGGAAAAGAAAGTGATGATTTATTGCGGTATTGGTGCATCAGAGGCGCATGATGAAGTGGTAGAACTGGCTTCAAAGTTAAAAGCACCAATTGGCTTTTCATTCAGGGGGAAAATGGGTATTCAATATGATAACCCATATTCGGTAGGGATGACTGGTCTTTTAGGGCAACCCTCTGGTTATCATGCCATGCATGAGGCAGATTTGGTGCTTCTATTGGGAACCGATTTTCCTTACGTGAACTTCATGCCGGTGAAGAACAAAATAATTCAGATAGATGAAAGACCAGAACGACTTGGAAGAAGAGCGAAATTAACCATGGGTTTGTGTGGCGATGTAGCTGATTCTTTGAAAGCACTTCTTCCGCTATTGAAGGATAAAACAGATGATAAATTTTTGAAAGCCCAACTTGAATTTTACGAAAAGGTAAAGGAAAACCAACAGGTTTATGTAAAGGATCAAGGCGAGGAAAATAAAATTCAACCTGAATTTGTGGCTGAAACCATAAATCGTTTGGCTGCTCATGATGCGATTTTTACGGTTGATACCGGAATGTGTTGCGTGTGGGGAGCCCGGTTTATTGATGGTACAGGTAAACGCAAAATGTTAGGCTCGTTTAACCACGGTTCTATGGCTAATGCAATGCCTATGGCAATTGGCGCTGCTCTTGCACATCCGGAACAGCCAGTAATTGCCTTATGCGGAGATGGCGGTTTATCAATGTTACTTGGTGATTTGGCTACGATTAAACAGTACAACCTTCCTATAAAATTGGTTGTTTTTAATAACAGGGCACTTGGAATGGTGAAACTTGAAATGGAAGTTGATGGCTTGCCAGATAATGAAACCGATATGATTAACCCTGACTTTGCACTAGTAGCACAAGCCATGGGTTTCAAAGGTATAACAGTTTCAAAGCCTGATGAAGTAGAAACCGCTATTGCTAACGCATTAACCGAAAGCGGACCGGTGCTGCTAAATATTATGACAAATCCTAATGCGCTGGCCATGCCGCCAAAAATAGAGTGGGCGCAAATAAAAGGAATGACAGAATCGATGGCGAAGTTAATGCTGGGTGGAAAAATGACGGAGGTTTTCGATACCATCAAATCCAATTATAAACACTTCGGCGAAGTGCTTTAAATGAAAACAAAAAGCCAGGTCATCTGGCTTTTTGTTTAAGTTATTTTTTTGAATACAGGTTTTGTAGGTGTAACAGAGAGGCAATCAGTTTGTCCTCATTTCCAGCCAAACAATAGTATTTAATTCCATTTTTATCGTTCTCTGGTTCGCCATCTCTTTTCTCGAAAATTGGATAGATCGTTTTCAACGTTGTGTTGTTAGTTGACGGATGAACCTTAAAGCCTTTCCAATCGCTGATCATCGTCATACCGTCTTTTTTAATTGATTCATTTTCGCTCTCGAGTTTGATTATAAAGTGACCGCTTTTGCCGTCATCATCAACTTTAAAAGCATTTTCTGTAATTTTCAACTGAGTAATCTGCCCTTTAATTAAGATACTGTCAGTACCGCCAATAGCACTAGCTAATAGTTGATTGATGGTTTGAATGGTTTCAGATTTGTTTTGTGAAAATCCTTTGAATGTGATCATCAAAAGGATCAGCAAGGTTAATTTTGTTCTCATAATTATTTGGTTTTTTTGTGTGTACCTAAAACTAATCAAATAATTTGAAAAAGCAAATACCTATAAATCAGTAAGTAACGAAGCAATCTCAGTTTAAAGAGATTGCTTCGTATCTCGCAACGACGGTTTCTTTTGCAAAACCTACAAATTTCCCCTTAACTCTTGTTCACGTTCTAAAGATTCGAATAATGCTTTGAAATTTCCTGCACCGAAACTTTGAGCACCCTTACGTTGGATAATTTCGAAAAATAGTGTCGGGCGATCTTCTACCGGTTTGGTAAAAATCTGGAGTAAATAGCCTTCTTCATCACAATCAACTAAAATCCCTAAACTTTCCAGCAACGAAATTTCTTCATCAATTTTGCCTACCCGTTGTGGCATCATATCATAATAAGCTTCAGGTGGCGCACTCAAAAATTCAACTCCACGAGATTTAAGTTCTCTCACTGTGTGAACAATGTCTTTCGTAGCTACTGCAATATGTTGTACGCCTTCACCTTCATAGTATTCTAAGTACTCCTCAATTTGCGATTTCTTTTTACCTTCTGCGGGCTCATTAATAGGGAATTTTGAGAAACCATTACCATTACTCATTACCTTGCTCATCAAAGCTGAATATTCCGTATTGATTTGTTTGTCATCAAAAGACAGGATATTTACAAAGCCCATTACGTCTTCGTACCACTGTACTGCTTCATTCATCCTGTTCCAACCTACATTGCCCACACAATGATCGATGTATAAAAGCCCGGCATCTGCAGGTTTATAGTCACTTTCCCAAACCCGATAACCTGGCATAAAAGTGCCAGAATAGTTTTTTCTTTCGATAAACATGTGCACCGTTTCTCCATAGGTGTAAATACCGCTCATTTTAACCTCACCATTTTCATCAGTTAATGTTTTAGGTTCCATGTAGGGTTTTGCGCCGCGTTTCGTCGTTTCTTCGAATGCACTATAAGCATCATCAACCCAAAGGGCAAGCACTTTAACGCCGTCGCCATGTTTTTTAACATGTTCTGCAATTGGATGGTCAGATTTCAAGGCCGTGGTTAGGATTAACCTGATTTTTCCCTGTTGTAAAACATAAGAGGCTCTATCGCGAACACCAGTTTCCGGACCGGCATAAGCCAAGCTTTGGAAGCCAAAAGCGGTTTTGTAATAATGAGCAGCTTGTTTTGCATTGCCCACGTAAAATTCTATATAATCTGTTCCATTAATAGGCAGAAAATCCTGTGCCTTAGCTATTTTCTCTGCGAATGTTAGTGTTTCCATATTTTTTTTGATAGTCCGGAATCCGATTTAGATATCCGAGGATTTAAATTTTTACTAAGTCCGAAGTCGGGCGGCCGAGATCGGATGATTTTATTTTGATAAGCCTAAAGTCGATTTTAATTGCTGTGTAACTACGCTCTATAGCATTGGACTTCCTTATCCCAACCACCTATTCTATATTAATCTGCCAGCTTTTGTGGTAATTTTCATCTTCTATATCAATTGCATCTTGCGTAAGCATCAGCGGTTTGAAAGGATCAATCATTACGGCTAGCTCATCTGTTTTTTCTTTTCCAATGGATTTTTCCACTGTTCCTGGATGCGGACCATGTGGAATACCGCCGGGATGGAGCGTAATTTGTCCTTTAACCACGCTTTTTCGACTCATAAAATCGCCATCGACATAATAAAGCACTTCATCGCTGTCTACATTGCTGTGGTTATAAGGTGCCGGGATAGAATCTGGATGGTAGTCGTATTTTCGTGGAACGAAAGAGCAAATCACAAAATTATGCCCTTCAAATGTTTGATGTACCGGAGGCGGTTGATGCAGACGGCCAGTTATCGGCTCGAAATCGTGGATCGAGAATGCGTAAGGATAATGATATCCATCCCAGCCTACATAGTCAAAAGGATGTGTACCGTAAGTGTAAGGGTAGATTAAGCCTTGTTTTTTAATGAGTACCTTGAAATCGCCGTATTCATCATGCGTTTGCAAATTCTCAGGTAACCTTAAATCTCTTTCACAGTATGGCGAATGCTCCATTAACTGTCCATACTGGTTTAAGTATCGTTTTGGAGGCCTGATCGGACTAAAACTTTCAACAATGAACAATCTATTTACCTCATTGTCAAATTCCATTTGATAAATTGTTCCCCTTGGAATGATCAGATAATCTCCGTAAGCAAATTTAATTTCCCCGAAACCCGTTTTCAGTTTACCCGAACCCTCATGAATGAAGATCATTTCATCAGCCTGGCTGTTTTTATAGAAATAATCAGTCATTGATTTTTTCGGAGCGGCCAATACGATATGTAAATCGCTATTCACCAAAACGGGTTTTCTGCTTTTTAAAAAATCATCTTCAGGCTTGATATTGAAACCGATTAGGCTGGTATGTTTGAGGTGCTTTTCACGAGCAATTTTTGGTTCCACGCTGTAAGGTTCACCTAAATGTTTCACAATGGTAGGCGGATGGCAGTGGTAAACCAACGAATATAAACTCGAAAAACCTTCGGTAGAAACCAGTTCTTCGGCGTATAAATTTCCATCGGGCTTACGGAAAACCGTATGACGTTTTGCTGGTATCTGCCCCAATTTATGATAAACAGGCATAATGATATAAGTTAGGTTAGAAATAAGATCTAAAAGAATAAACAATCAAAACGCAGCGGCGTTTCAATTTATAGGGAAAGGTGATGAGAATTACAGAGAATATTGAGCCATGATTAATTTAGATAGCATTTTATAGCGACGGGCAGCAATGGCGTCGTTCACTAAATTGATATGTAATGCTTTTAAAATCATGGTTTTGATGATGCTAAAGTAATGATTTTATTTTTAAGATGAAATTTCTTTATCTTTAATTCTAACCAAAATTCGATGAAAATATTCTTAACGCTCCTCATCTGCTTCCTGACTTGCTTCACCGTATCGGCTCAAAAAAAATGGAAATATAAAATTAAGGTTGTTGAGCACTCTGGCAAGCGATACCGTGGTTTTTTCTATTCCGCAGAAAATAAACAACTTATTTTGGTGAAAAATAATGGTGATACCAGCATACTGAAAGCGGAAAATATTGACAAGCTATTTATTCACAGGCGTGGAGTAGTGGCGCCATTTGCAATTGCAGGCGCCCTTGTTTTTCTTGCCCTCTCGGTAGAAAGCTCAAATGTACTGGAATCGGTAGTTTTGATCATAGTTGGTATTCCTGTTGGCGTTTCATTGGGTCTGTTAACAGGTGAACTTTTTGCGAACAAACGATATTATAAAAGGTTGGAGGAGAAAGATTTTCCATTAATTAAAAAAGATTTGCAAAAATATACTGAACTTAAATAGTGCAGGCATTTTTCTTTTCCTGTCGTAAATTATTAGCTTTACCACGTACTTTAACCAAATTTATATGAAATTAGTAAGTTATAAAACTGAAGATAGAGAGCACCTTGGCCTGTTTATAGATGGCCACATCTATAATTTAAACAGTTGTGATAAGCTGCTTCCTGATACAATGAATGAATTTTTGCAAGGCGGAGAAGTACTGATGGAACGGGCAAAAAAAATTGATTTACAAATTAATGATGGATCGTTATTGGCGAAAGAGGAAATCTTTTATGAAATTTTGGCTCCGGTTCCTCACCCAACCAGTTGTAGAGATGGTTATGCTTTTAGGCAACATGTTGCAGCAGCACGAAGAAACCGCAAAGTTGATATGATTCCTCAATTTGATGAGTATCCTATATTTTATTTTACAAACCATAATGCTATTCAAGGTACGGGAGAAATTGAGTGTATGCCAGATCACTTCGATAAACTCGATTTCGAACTTGAGCTGGCAATTGTGATTGGTAAAAAAGGTAGAAATATTAAAGCAGCAGAGGCTGATGATTACATCGCTGGGTATATGGTGATGAATGACATGAGTGCCCGCACCCTACAAATGGAAGAAATGCTGCTCAATCTTGGTCCGGCGAAAGGGAAAGACTTTTCTACGGTGATTGGACCGTGGTTGGTTACGCCAGATGAAATTGAAAAATATAAAGTACCAGCAAAGGAAGGCCATGTGGGGAATGCTTACGATTTGAAAATGACTTGTCGTGTAAACGGTATTGAGGTATCTCAGGGAAATGCTGCGGATATGGATTGGACTTTTGCCGAGATCATTGAGCGTTGTGCTTATGGGGTCGACATTCTGCCAGGCGACGTAATTGGGTCGGGAACGGTGGGTACGGGCTGCTTTCTCGAGCTGAACGGAACCGGTTTATTAAATGATCCGAATTATAAAACACAATGGTTGCAACCCGGCGATGTGGTAGAAATGGAAATCACAGGTTTAGGTGCGCTAACCAATAACATTACAAAAGCAGATACCGATTTTTCGATCTTGGCTTTGAAGAAATAAAACAATTTGAAAAGCAGGGTTCACCTCATTTCTGTTGCTGCAGCCCTGCCATTCTTGCCCGTCCGGCAGGCGGGCGCTTTACTCAATTGTAGTTCGTTTTCGCTGTTGTTAGGTTTGATTTACTTAAGTTTACCTTAAACAATAAAACAACAGTGGCGAAACTTTTTTTGATGCAGTAACGTAGAATGTCCCTGTCATGCTCGGGGTTAAATTTATTTCATAAAAACCAATATAAGTGGTGTTAAGAACGGTCGTCATTGCCTGCCTGCGGAAGGCAGGCGAGGTACGAAGCAATCTCATTCTTGGTAGCGTGCTATCAAATGAGATTGCTTCTCCCGATAAAATCGGGATCGCAATGACGAAGGCATGATTAATAAAGATGTATAATATAGTGGGGCTAATTTTATAAATAGCGTTTTCCTTGATTTTCAACTTTCCAACATTAAAAACATTCCAACTTTCACGCTTTCCAATGTTAAAACATTTCACCAACTAAAACATTCCAACTTTGTTAACCCTAAAAACTGAAGATTTAAGTGCTGTTCAATTGCAGGATTATCTGCAATATGCTATTGCACCTCGTCCAATTTGCTTTGCCTCGACTATTGATGCTGACGGAAATATTAATTTAAGTCCCTTTAGCTTTTTCAATATGTTTAGCACAAAGCCGCCCATTTGTATCTTTTCGCCAGCAAGAAGGGTTCGCGATAATACCACAAAACACACATTGGAGAACGTATTACAGGTAAAAGAATGCGTTATTAATATTGTAAATTACGATATGGTACAGCAAATGAGTTTAGCCAGTACCGAATATGCAAAAGGCGTGAATGAGTTTGAAAAAGCAGGATTTACAATGCTAGCATCTGATTTAGTTACTCCACCAAGGGTTTCAGAAGCACCAGTTCAGTTTGAATGTGTGGTTAATCAGGTAATCCCTTTAGGCGATAACCATGGTGCTGGTAATTTAATACTCGCTGAAATAAAGTTAATCCACATCAATGAAGATATTTTGGATAACAGTGGGAAAATCGATCAAAAGAAAATTGATTTGGTAGCCCGCTTGGGTGGCGATTGGTACTGCCGGGTTACTGAAAACAATTTGTTTAAAGTGGCCAAACCTTTGGCTAAGCTCGGAATAGGGGTGGATGCTTTGCCTAAAGCAGTTCGTTTATCTAAAGTGTTAACCGGGAATGATTTGGGGATGTTAGGGAATGTTGAAGTGCTGCCAGATGAGCAGGAAGTTGACTTGGTAAGCTCGCATCCTGAGGTGAAGGAAATTTTGGATGCCACAATAGGTGATGCTACCAATAGGGAGCGAGAGCTGCACGAACTCGCCAAAACCTTCCTTGAGAGCGGGGAGGTAACACTTGCTTTAAAAGTCGTTTTACTTTAAATTTAATTTCTAAAACCCAACATCATGCACACCATTGTTCAGGTTGATCAGTACATTATAAATTCTGCTGAATTCGCCATTCCAATTTTGGATCATTTGAGAAATCTAGTTCACAAAGCAGATGCCCGGATAGAAGAAAAGATGAAATGGAGCATGCCATTTTTTGAGCTCAAGGGTCCGGTTTGCCATATGGCTTCATTCAAAAATCATTGTGCTTTTGGTTTTTGGAAAGGCTCATTAATGACAGACGAGCTCAATCTTTTTAAAGATCGAACGAACGCTATGGGTGCACTCGGGAAAATCAGGACGTTTGCAGATTTACCACCAGACGAAGTGCTGATGGCTTATATTCAACAGGCAATACAGCTTAATGAAGCAGGTATTAAACTTCCGCCGAAACCAAAAAGTGCTGAAAAGCCGCCGTTAATTGTGCCTCAGTTTCTTGTTGATGCTTTACAGAACGATCCGGTTGCGTTACGTGTTTTTCAGAATTTTAGCGAATCAAATAAAAGAGAGTATGTGATTTGGCTAGAAGAGGCAAAAACTGAAGCTACTAAACAAAAGCGTTTAGAAACCGCTTTGGAATGGCTTGGCGAAGGAAAGCCGAGAATGTGGAAGTACCTAAAGAAATAACGCTATAAAATACTTACAATCTTCATGAAGCGGTTTCTGTAATGTCCGTTAAGCTCGGTGATGGTTACGCTATGAGCCTTGCCTGAAGAGGCGTGAATAAACTTTATTCCGTTTTCATCGATAGAATAAACGATGCCTACATGACCGATACGTCTTACCTTTGAATTACTGCCTGTAAAAATTAAAACATCACCAACTTTTGCATTTTCCAGGTTAGTTTCTTTACCTGCGCCACTAAATTCACGTGATGAACGCGGCACCTTAAAACCAAAATTGCTAAAAACATAACTTACAAAACCAGAACAATCAAAACCTAATTTCGGATTGCTTGTAGCATAACGGTAGCGAATACCTAACATGCTTTTAGCAAAATCGATAAGTGTTTCAGACTTTGTTTCTTGATTACCTGATGGAGCCTTAGCTTCTTTTGGTAGATTAGCAACCAGTTTTTTAACCATTTCCTGGTATTGTGCTGGTATGATGGTTTGAGCTTTTCCTGCGGTTGCAGACAAAATGAAAAACAGAATTGGAATGATTAATTTCTTCATATGTTGGAGCCAAAGATAGAAAAATAATCTAAGGGAGCTCAAAATGTGGAAAACCAGTTAAAACAAAAGAAGCCCAAGTTTACTTGAGCTTCTTTTGTTTTTATAATAAACATCGATTTAAATGCTTGAAAACACTTCTTGAGCTTTATTTCCAAATATAGGTAAAGGTTTCTGTTCTTGATTGCTGGCACTTATTGCACCTAAAATCATTAATATAAGATAACCGACATATACTACCCAGCTTACGTATACCAAAATAATAGTTGGGATAATCATAATTATAATAGAAAGCGCAATGTTAAGGACAATCATACTCAAGTGAAGAAGAAGTGATTGACGTAAATGATATGTAGATAAGGCTGTTTTATTTTCCTTATACATGCCAAAATAGGAAATTAACCATCCTATTAGTGTGATGTAACTAACAATTGCGGCAGTTTTGCCATTATCAGGTGTTCCGAAGTTTTTGTTTGTTTCCATTAATTTAGATTTAGTTTTAAGTATAATTTATTACAGGACTTATGATTACATTTAATTTAGGAAAAGTAATCAAATCTTTTAAACAAAAAGATAAATTACCATTATAAAATTGTTATTAGGGTGTAGTTACCGCAACTGGCAATACTTTTCCATTAAAAAATTTGTGCCCGGTTTTAGCGAAATCAGCAATATATTTACCCATCTCAAAGGCCATAACCGGACTTTGATATCCCGGAAACGCTGCCTCCAGCATTTCAGTTTGAGCAGAGCCTAAGGCCAAACAGTTTACTTTAATTCCGGTTTCAGCCAATTCAAAAGCCAGGCATTCCGTCAGTGTGTGCAAAGCCGATTTACTGGCAGAATATGCTGCCAATCCAGGAAATTTAACACTGCCCTGAAAACCGCCCATACTGCCAATGTTTAAAATGTGTCCGCCAGTTTGCATCAGTTGTAGAATTTGTTGGGTCATCCTGAAATGAGAGATCACATTGCTTTGGAGCATTTCAGCAAGATCTGCTTCTGTAGTTTGTAAAAAAGGTTTATTAATTAACGCACCGGCATTGTTAATCAAAATATCTACATGCCCCAATCGCTCTTTCAAAAATGGAATAAGCGCTGCATAATCGTCATTTACGATGTCAAACTCTACAGGTAATAATGTACAATCAGGGTTAATTCCCTTCGCAATTTCTAGTAGCTTCCGCAATTTATCTGCAGTACGGGCTATGGCAACAATTTTGTTTTCTTTTTGTAAACTGAATTCTAAAGCTGTTTCGAAACCAATTCCGCTGCTTGCCCCGGTAATTATGATATTCATTTTATTCTTTTGATTGATATCAGCTTGAAAGTGCTGTTGTTTGCTAAATTAAAATTAGTTCGATATCAACTATCGACTTAAAACCTTTATCGGAGGTAACTAGTGGGATTTGCAAAAATTTTGAAGTGGCAGCGATTATCGCATCGGGAGTTTTTACTCGATATTGCTGACGAATTGAGATCGCAATATTTTTTATTTCAGAATTCAATTCAATTATTACACAATCTTCTAATAAAGATTTTAGTCCTAATCTCTCGTTCTCCTTAAGCAAATGCCAGCCTAATAATTCAATTTCAGATATTACTGAAACGATTGCAGTTCCATCTAGAAAGGGTTCGGTTTTTTCTAAACCCTCGTGAACATTAATGAGAAAGTTTGTATCAGCAACAAAACTAAATGAACTCATTTCTTATTTTTTGTTGATAATCAACGCCATCAAGTCCACGCTGAAGTTTGCCGAAGTGCTTACGTAAGCTTTTTTTTGCAGCTCCTTCCGAAACTTTTTTTATTGCTTCTTGTACTTTTTCTTTAGTAACGGGTTGCTGAATTTCAATTATCATAATCAAATTTAATCAATTAAAATCAATTTTTGGCAGGCTTAAATTATTTGCATTTCGACTATTCCGCAACTAACTGGCTCACCGGATATTTAATCACATGCAAACCATCATTAATCAATTTCCGATGATCGGCTTCTCTGGCTGCCTTAAGCTCAAGGTAAATCAAAACGTCCCTTTCCAATTGATGGTAGATTTTCTTATGGTAAACAAGTTCTAGAATTTCCAAGACACAAAGCCAGTCTTGCCTGTGGTTGGTTCTAAGTTGATCAAATATATCAGGTAGCTGCGCTAAGTGATCACCGCTTTCCCTAATCTCCCGAACGCTTTTATATAGTTGATGAAGTTTTAAGGTCTTATCATCGTAAGCGATTTGCTGAGTTTTCTCCAAGCTAACCAAGGTAATTTCTTCGAAAGCATCTTTATCTGCAGCTCCATTAAATACAGATGCAATTTTATCGCCAACGGCCATGTCGTAAACTCCCCATTCGGGTTTAAATAAAATGTTTCCATTGCCTTCGGTAACGGTACATTCCTCAAAGGTGATTAATATTGTTTTGTCTGCTCTTTTTAAAATATTATTCACCTTGCCCGCTACAGTAATGCCACTTTCAAAGGTCAAATTGGTGTTATTGCCGAGGTAAAGCCCAGCCATTTCCATTTCTTCATCACTATAATTTTCGAGGGCCCTTAGCGAAGTTTTGAGTCTTCCAACGGGAGAGGAAAACCCATCTTTGTGATAATCTTTGCCGTGATTTTGCAGCTGCTTTCCTGCGAAAGCCAATGCCGAAACGCCGGTTGTTTTAATAAATGTTACTTCATCATCAGCGTTTAGGCCAATATCAGTAAATACGCCGCTGACCTGCAAACCCGAGCTATACACTGCGGTAGCAACGTTCTTGCAAGCAATAGCTTTCATCACACTTTCTGCACCTCCAACTCTAAAGGCCATGGTATTTGCAAAGGTTTCTAAAACATCAATTAAATTCTGGAAAGTTTCTGTCACAAATAATTGCGGCTGTGGCTTAGTAATGTCGTAAGCATAATTAATGGTATCCATGTTATACCAAATTTTTTCAACATCTCTTTGCATGCAACTCGCACTTTCACCGATGGAAGAAAGTAATCCGGCACCATAAATTTTTGGGTTCTCCAAAGTTCCGATTAAGCCATATTCCACTGTCCACCAATGCAGCCGACCCAGCAAAGCCATTTCAGATGGTTCGCCCATATTCTCATTAATGTACCGAAGTTCTTTTTCTGCTTTGGCGATTTCACTTTCGTTGGCATCAACAGCTTCCTTCAAAATAGAGAGCTTTCTAATCGCTTCATAAAGTTCAAAATCTTTGGCAGAGAACATCGCTTTTGCGCCAATAGAACCGAAGTAACTGAGGTAATTGTTATAGTCAGTATCTGCAATGATCGGCGCATGCCCAGCGCTTTCGTGAATAATATCTGGAGCAGGCGTATATTCAATGTGGTTAATTTGCCTGATATCAGCGGCAATAACCAAAACCCGGTAAGCCTGATATTCCATAAAGGCTGCAGGCGGAATAAAACCATCAACAGTAACGGCACCCCAACCAATCTTACCCAAATTGTCATTCATGGTTTGCAAATCAGGAATATGTTCTATACTCAAACCCGCTCTTTGTAAACCCTTTATGTATGGATAATAAGCCACGTTTTTTAGGTAGCTATAATTTTGTCGCATCACATACCGCCAAACCGCCTGATCTATAGGCGTATATTTCTCGTAGTTTTGGTCAACAATAAACTGTTTTAAATGCTTGGGTAGTTTGGCTACCTGGGCATTATTAAAGTCATTAAAATGGCTCATGGTTTATGAAAATAAGTTGGTCGGGAGCTAATATATGGTGTTGCCTTTATGTTAACAAATAAGCGACTG
Organism: Pedobacter sp. AC163; assembly: GCF_979258665.1. Classification (NCBI taxonomy): domain Bacteria; kingdom Pseudomonadati; phylum Bacteroidota; class Sphingobacteriia; order Sphingobacteriales; family Sphingobacteriaceae; genus Pedobacter; species Pedobacter sp. AC163. The sequence goes on from NZ_OZ409872.1 coordinate 4,579,500, forward strand.
CTTAAATTAACAGCACAGCGTAATAAAGGTTTGAGGCAATAAATGCTAATTTTAATAAATAGATTAATCATTTGAAAAGCCAAACCTGCCTTTCATTTCAATGGGTAGCCGGGCTGTTCGCTAAATCTTTTACGCATTACAAATGCGTAAAAAGGATACCGCTTCCATCCCGTTTAATCACACCAGACCGTGCTCATCAACATGGTTTTTTTGGGAATGTGCTCTCAACCATAAACAGAACCACGACCAAGGCTAGCTAAACCCGACTTAATGAAAAACACGCAATCCCGATTTTTCATCGGGAGCGGATTTGAAATGAGGGCGGGGCCGGATTAACCTAAATGCTGCTGAACCTGCTTTTCAAAAAGAAATTAGTGCTTTTTGGCAACTTTCTTATCCCCAATTTTTTTAACACTGAAGGTAAAGTAATGTTGGTAGAGATAACTAAATCCGGCAATGCCAACTGATACAACCAACCGCGAAATGGTCGGATAGATTCCCAGCATTTCTACAAAAAATTTCAATAACACATAGTTTAACAACATGTTAATGAACTGTAGATTTATAAATCTAAATAATTGAGTACGCGATTTAACTTCGCTATGCGTAAAAATCACATATTTATTCAGTAAAAAGCTGTAAGGAATCACAATTGCAAACTCAACAATTAAAGCCATCGTATTCCGTTTCAGCGTCATAGCTAAAACTTTAACTTCTTCTGTTAAAAACAAATAATTATAAGCCAGATAGAAGACAACCAAGCCGAGTACAAAAGTACTTCCGCCGGTAGCTAAATACCTGAAATTATGTAAGGAAATAAATCTTTTAAACGGTGGATAAAAAAAGTCGATAAAAGATAAAATGGCTTTACGCATTATGGAATTATTTGGCCAAAAATAGAAAGATTTGGCACAATTGTTAAATAAAATGCAAAATGATGCTGGCGAAAGCCACTTTGAATGAGTTTACATAAACTAATTAGAAGGCCCAGTATTTATTTCGCGTTGTTTTGGTAGGCGGGCTGTGCAACAAAATCGATTACCGCACACCAGGTGTATGTTGGGTGACCTTGAATGCTAATACCAACTGTGTTGAGTTTGTTCTTTTGATCGATAATGTTAAATCGATGCCCTAGCTCGGGCACCCCGCAATCCAGAAGCAAATGGCAAACAATGTCTAGGCTTTTTGAATAGCCAAAATCAATATTTTCGCTTTTGGTGAGGTTGGGGAAAAACTTTGAAAGACGTCTTGTGAATGAATTGCCATTACTGCTTTCATGCGAACTTAAGCTGTATTTTTTTAAATCTAAGGCATGGCTCTTACTCAATGCACTCAATTTCTCATCAGGATAAAACATCGGCAAATTTTTAATGCCGCGTAAATGCTTAAGCAGGGAGATGTAGTAAGGGTTATCTTGGGTGATACGCAATTGATTATAGTTGCGATATTTTCGAACTTTAGCATTGTAGCTATAGATGTAATCATCCAGAAAAGTATAATAGAATTTTTCTCCATCCATGCGGATTAAATTCATGTACATCACAATATCTTTTTCTTCATTAGTTAAATAGGAGGCATTTGCTGCCGTATTGGCTCTGCGAAATTCGGCGTCCGTCCAGGTTTGCGCATTAGCCTGCCTGCCGATAACGATAAGAAATGAAAAGGCTAAAAATAGTTTGTTCATCAAAGTGACGGTATTCATCAATAACGCCGTTAAAAATCATTTATTTTTAGAGGTAAAAATTAAACCAAAATCTGTCCAGGTAAGTGATTAGTTACAACTTATTGAATGCTGAGATAATGGATTATTACTAATTTTAGAACATGATACGAATGTTTATTCTGGCTCTGCTGCTTGGGACAACAATAGCTGTAAAAGCACAGGTTGATACCGCCGCTTACCGGGTAATTGCTAACGCTGTAAAAAAAGAATTTGCGCCAGATAAGCGATCAGTTTACTTTAACGTTGGTTTTAAAGGCGATACCATTTATGCAGAAAGCACTTCTGAAAAAGCATTACAAAGTTTAGCTGCTAAGTTGAGCCAGGTAACCGGACTTGTAAAAATTAGCGAGCTTTTACCATCGAAATCACTTAATGGTTTGGAGTTTGGTTTGGCTAATCTTTCGGTTTGCAACAATAGGGCAGCGCCCCAAAACGCGGCAGAAATGATGACACAAATGACTTTGGGCACTCCTGTGCAAGTATTAAAAAAACAGGGCGGATATTATTTGGTTAAAACACCAGACGGCTATATCTCCTATACGGATGGAGCAGCGGTTAGCCTGATGAATCGACAAAGCTTTGAACGTTGGAAAAATGCGAAGCGGATGATTTATTTGGCCGATTATGGTCACGCTTACAGCAAAGCTGATGAAAAATCTCTTCGGGTTTCTGACTTGGTGAAAGGGAACATTTTGGAAGTAACAGCTGAAGTGAAAAACTTCTATCAGGTGGTATTTCCTGACAAGAGAATAGGGTATATTAAAAAAGCCGAAGGAACTTCGTTTTCAACCTGGCAGAAACAAACCAACCCGACTGCGGATGGCATTTTAAGCAGTGCCAAAACACTTTTTGGCGTTCCGTATCTATGGGGAGGCACATCAGTTAAAGGCGTTGATTGCAGCGGCTTTACCAAAACCAGCTATTTTCTAAACGGGATTGTAATTCCTAGAGATGCCTCGCAGCAGGCGTTGATTGGTGAGGAGATTGAGGTGCTGGAAAATGATTCTACTAGCATTGATAAGTGCCTGAAGAATTTAAAAGCGGGAGATTTACTGTTTTTCGCAGCCGCGAAACTGAGGGGTGACTTCAAGGGGCGAATAACGCATACGGCCATTTATATGAGCGATGGGGAGTTTATCCAATCAGCAGGAATGGTTAGAATTAATAGCTTAAAGCCTGGAGCAACCAACTTCGATGAGCGGGAATATAAAACGCTGGTAGGTGCCAGAAGGTATCTCAATCAAATCGGAAAGCCAGAGATTACTAGGGTAGAAAACCACGAATGGTACGGGAATTAGAAGGTTTTGTATTTCTCAATGTGCTTTTAAAGCAAATTTTGCTTTTGTAACTTCTGTTTAAAACTGATGATTGATAACGTTTATGACTGTTTTAAACAAAAAAAGTCGCAGGCTTTTAAACCTGCGACTATATATGATGTGATGCTGTGCTAAATTCAATTCCAAAATTGACTTAGCGCATTTCGATTTTATTATGCCAAAAGAGTTCTCCAGCTTACCGCTTTGCCCACAATGTCCGCTAAGTCTGCAATCGCAACACGTTCCTGATCCATGCTATCGCGGTGGCGAATGGTCACGGTATTGTCTTCTAAACTTTGGTGATCAACTGTTATACAAAATGGGGTGCCAACAGCATCCTGACGGCGGTAGCGCTTTCCAATGGCATCTTTTTCTTCATAAATACAGTTGAAATCAAATTTCAGAGTATCCATAATTTCCCTAGCCTTTTCTGGTAAACCATCCTTTTTAGTTAAAGGGAAAACAGCCACTTTGTAAGGTGCCAAAGCAGGGTGTAAGCGCAATAACGTACGGCTATCTTGTTTTTCTTCGGTGCTTAAATCTTGTTCTTCGAAAGCATTAATCATCGTTAACAAGAACATGCGGTCTAAACCGATAGATGTTTCGATTACGTAAGGAACATAATTTCCATAAGGTTTGCCATCTTCATTTAAATCGTTGTCGAAATACTGCATTTTCTTGCCAGAAAACTCCTGGTGTTGGGTTAAATCGAAATCCGTTCTGCTGTGAATACCCTCCACTTCTTTAAATCCGAAAGGGAATTCGAACTCAATATCAGTTGCCGCATTTGCGTAGTGTGCTAATTTAACGTGGTCGTGGTAGCGGTATTTTTCTGATGAAGTTCCCAAAGCTTTGTGCCATTTTAAACGAGCCTCTTTCCAATACTCAAACCATTTTTTGTCTTCTCCCGGGCGCACAAAGAATTGCATTTCCATTTGCTCAAACTCTCGCATGCGCATAATAAACTGACGGGCAATTACTTCATTTCTAAAAGCTTTTCCAATTTGTGCAATACCAAAAGGAATTTTCATTCTTCCTGATTTTTGAACGTTCAAAAAGTTTACGAAAATACCTTGAGCAGTCTCCGGGCGAAGATAAACTTCATCACTGCCTTCTGCCATAGCTCCAAATTGAGTGCTAAACATCAGGTTAAATTGGCGAACATCTGTCCAGTTAGATGTTTTTGAGATCGGGCAGATTACCTTATAATCAACAATTAAATCTTTCAGCTGTGCTAAATTTTCAGCTTTAAGGGCGAGGTTCATTTCTACCTCAAGGGCTAAGCCTTTTTTAACAAATCTCCAGCTTGCTTCATCAATAAAAGGATATTTTTCGCTATCTAAAATTCCTTCCTCATCTTTAAAACTCGGTACCCAGCTTGCTTGGCCTTCATCGCTTAAATTTAAAATCTCCTGCTGAAATTCTGCAAATTTAACTTTGTTTTCAGCACTGAAATTGGCAAGTTCAGTATATAGTTCATCAATTTTATTCTCTAATAATTGATCGGCACGATAACGTTTTTTCGAATCCTTGTTGTCAATCATCGGGTCGTTGAAACCATCAACGTGTCCGCTTGCTTTCCAAACTTTCGGGTGCATAAAAATCGCAGAATCAATGCCCACAATGTTTTCATGCATTTGTACCATGGCTTTCCACCAGTACGTTTTAATGTTATTTTTTAACTCGGCACCCAATTGGCCATAGTCGTAAACGGCGCTTAAGCCATCATATATTTCGCTGCTTTGGAATACGAAACCGTATTCTTTAGCGTGTGAGATTACATTTTTAAATTGTTCGTCGTTATTCTTTTGAGCCATAATGCAGGCAAAGATAATTATTTTGAGCTGAAAGACTAAAGCTGAAAAATTAAAGTAAAAACCCCTGCTTTGATGTTTCTAAATGCCTTAAATGCTTCAAAAATTTTTCGAAAAGCAAATACAGTGCTTATCAGTTTATTTCAGTCCCGCTTTGCACTTTACTTCGTTGCACTACGTGTTCGCTGCAATCCCTTAGGTTTGAATATTCTTAGAAATATTTGAGATTTGAATAAAAACCTTAACGGCAGTGCTGCACTTTGGCTCGATCTAGGTTAAAGACCTAAAACCCGTATTAGAGCACTGCCGTTTGTTGAACAAGAACCATATAGAATTTTAGTCTTCGCTGGACCGTTAAGGGATTTAGTTTTATTCAACATTAAGGTTTGTTTTTTCCACTTAACAACCCAAAGTTATGAATTACAGATTATTTGCGGGCATCGATGTTTCAAAAATGAAAACAGATGTAGTGTTTTTTCTTACTGAAAATCCTGATGAGCAGTTTCATGGCACCTTTAGCAACAATGAGGAAGGCTGTAAGGAAATGGTGGCCTGGATGCAGGAGCTTACCGGCCTTTCGATTGCTGAGATGCTTTTTTGCGCAGAGGATACCGGACTCTACACACTTCCTATCTGTACCTTTTTTGACGGACAGGGCGGAAATCTCTGGGTTGAGAACGCCCTGAGGCTTAAGCGCTCCCTTGGTCTAAAACGTGGCAAATCTGATAAGGCAGATGCTGCCGAAATAGCCAACTATGGTTTTTTACATAGGCGCAAAGCTGTTCTTTTTAAACTTCCGAGCAAAACCATAAGCAAGCTAAAGCATTTATTGAGCTGTAGAAAGCAGCTTGTGAAGCAACAGACGGCATTAAAAAACGCAAGTGGAGAGCTGGAAGCTTTCGATGGAGATTCAGCAGATTTTACATTGGAGATCAGGAAGTCACTGATCAAAGAATATGACAAGAAAATTGACATGATTGAAGCGGAACTTATAAGATGTGTAAAAGCGGACAAACTACTTGAAAAGCAATATCGTCTGGTCAACTCCGTATACTGTATAGGGCCTCAGACAGCGATGTTTATCGTGGTCCTTACGCAAGGATTCAGTCTGTTCGAGGATCCCAGGAAGTTTGCCTGTTATTGTGGTATTGCCCCTTTCGGAAATACCTCTGGAACAACACTAAAGGGGAAGCCAAAGGTTAGCCACCTGGCAAATAAAAGAATAAAAACACTACTTACCATGTGTGCGCTCAACACAATCAAAAAGGATAATGAGTTCAAAAGGTATTATGACAGAAAGATACAAGAAGGAAAGCATCATTCAGCTGTTCTAAACGTATTGAGAAACAAACTGGTCAGCAGAGCTTTTGCAGCAGTATTGAAAAACAGACCCTATAAGAAAGATCTTTATAATGCTGCCTAAATATTTTAAAATTTATTTGCAAAAACCATAGAATACGGGTTTAAGGTGGCTAAAGTTGCTAATCTATTCACGTGTAAAAAGCACAACGCCAAGAATTCCATTTTACATCATCCATTTTTTCCTATTTTTGAAACATGAAATTTCACTATCTACTTTTCTTTGCTGCAATCTCAGTTTTTACTGCCTGCAAACAAGAAGGAAAAGTTCATCATTATATTAAATTCAATAAAACCGAAGAATTATATCAGTTCTTACAATGGTCGCCTGAGAAACGCTTTCCATTAATTAGCGCTCACCGCGGCGGACCAATGCCCGGATTTCCTGAAAATTGTATTGAAACTTTCGAAAACGCCACCACGTATAATCCGATGGTGATCGAATTTGATATTGCTTATAGCAAAGATTCGGTAATGGTGATTATGCATGATGATAAACTGGATAGAACTTCGACAGGCAAAGGGGCTATTGGAAATTACACTTACAAAGAACTCCAAGCTTTTAACCTGAAAGATGACGATGGAAAAGAAACCAGTTTCAAAATTCCAACTTTGGATAGCGTATTGAGCTGGAGTAAAGGCAAGGTTTTGCTCACTATCGATTTAAAACGTGGAGTGAGTTATGCCAAAGTAATTGAGAAAGTGAAGCAGTATAAAGTTGAAAGCAACTCAATCATCATCACTTATACAGCGAATCAGGCACAGGAAGTGCATCAATTGGCGCCCGACTTAATGATTTCTGCATCAGTACAAAAAAAATCTGAACTGAAGCGATTAAACAATTTGGGCATCCCAAATAATAGAATTGTAGCTTTTGTGGGGGTAAGTGCACCTGATAAAGAACTGTACAGTTATCTACATGAAAAAGGTATCACAACCATTCTCGGTACAATGGGAAATATCGATAAAAGCTCGATTGCCAATCCTGCCAAAAATGTATATTATCATTTGGTAAATAATGGAGCAGATATCTTGTCATCGGATAATATTGCCCAAGCTGCCGAACAATTGGATAAATTCCGGTATAATAAGAAACTGAGTTCAGCCAATATTAACTAATATTACTGTCATAGCGATGTACAAAGCAATCTATATTGCCAGAGAGATTGCTTCGTGCCTCGCAATGACGACTGATTTATAAAAAAACAAAATGAGTATTTTAGTAAAAAATCTGTCCAAACACTATCATAACCAAAAGGCGGTAGATGTGATTAGTTTTGAAGCCAAACCAGGACGGATTTTGGGTTTCCTGGGGCCGAATGGTGCAGGGAAATCAACTACAATGCGCATGCTTACCGGTTATTTGGAACCCACTTCTGGCGATGCTGAAATTGCCGGCAAAAATATTTTAACAGAAGCCATTGAAGCAAAAAAGCATATTGGCTACCTGCCAGAAAACACACCGCTTTATACCGACATGTACATTAAGGAATTTTTGAATTTTGTAGGCCAAACCTATGAAATGAAAAATTTAGCTCACCGTATTGATGAAGTAATTAAAATGGTTGGCTTAACACCTGAGCAACATAAAAAAATAGGAATGTTATCTAAAGGTTATCGCCAGAGAGTTGGTTTGGCTCAAGCGATCATTCACAATCCTGATGTTTTAATCTTAGATGAACCTACGTCTGGCTTAGATCCAAATCAATTGGTGGATATAAGAGCACTGATCAAAGAACTTGGCAAAAACAAAACCGTAATTATCTCCACGCACATCATGCAGGAAGTTGAGGCCATTTGCGATGATATCATCATCATAAATAAAGGCAAAATTGTAGCTAACGATTCACTCGAAGGAATAAAGAAATCAAATAATAACAGCTCATTAGAAGCTATTTTTAGAAAACTCACTGCCTGATCTATGTTTAAAGTACGTTTCTTGGCTCTCCTTGCTATCCTTTTTTTATGCCTAAATGCGAAAGCACAAACTTCTTCTAATATCAGCATCGGTGCCGAATTTGGACTTCCATCTGGAAATTTTCTCAGTTTATCTGGAATAGGTTTGGGCGCATCTGCAAAGGCAGAATTTCCAGTGTCATCACAATTAGCGCTAACCGTTAATGCAGGTTTTATGAATTTCTTCGGAAAACGCAACCAATTAATTAATCTACGCGATTTAACCTTTATCCCACTTAAAGGCGGGGTTAAATACCAAAACCAAAGTTTTTATGCTGAAGCTCAGGTAGGAGCAGGGTTGTCCATTAACAGCCAACGAAATGTATTTATCTGGTCGCCCGGAATAGGGAACCAATTCAAATTGTCTGGCAGCAATAAACTGGATATTGGCATCCGTTACGAAGCTTGGGCAGGTAAAAATGAAACCAACATTTTGGGTATTAACAATTCTAGCTCAAAAGGATTTGCAGGTATTCGGGTTGCCTATGTTTTTGGCCTGTAGAGTAATAAATAGAATTGGCACTATTAAATTAATTTTTTTGATTTGATATTATTGTTTCTGATAATCAGGTAGATATAATTTTTTTCGACCGATTTGCGTAACTATTTGATGATAATTAACGTCTATTGCATCAACTAAATATACGTTTAATCAAAAATCAAATGAAAAAAACATTATTATCTTTATTAATGCTTGCTGGCATGGGCTATGCAGCATCAGCTCAAACAAGTAAACCTGTAACCTTTGGCGTAAAAGCGGGTGTTGCTTTCCCAAGCATGAGTATTTCTGCTGGAGGTACATCAATCGGTTTCGATTCAAAAACATCATTTTATGTTGGTGGAACAGCAGAATTTGCATTGTCAGACATTATTTCCATTCAACCGGGCTTAAGTTTTATTGGAAAGGGAAGCAAACTGGGCGGCGAAACCTTCGATTTCGAAGAATCAGATTTAACTAACGAGTCAGCTACTTTAAACTTAAATTATCTGGAGTTGCCAGTAAACGTTCTTGCAAATTTTAAAGTGAATAATGCAGGAAAGGTATTCATTGGCGCAGGCCCTTATTTTGCTTATGCTTTAAGTGGAAACGTTAAATATGGTTCTGAAAAGGAAAAAATCGAATTTGATTCAAATGATGGTATCAAACGCGGAGAATTTGGATTAAACTTTTTAGCTGGTTTTCAATTCAATAATAAATTAAATATCCATGCTGGTTATGGATTAGGTTTAAGTAGCGTTATTGATGAGCCAAGTGAAGTAGATGTTAAATTCAAAAATAAAGTATTTTCGGTAGGCCTGGGTTATTCTTTCTAAGCAATACCATAATATTTAGAAGCTTCTTGATTAATTTCAAGAAGCTTTTTTTGTTACAAGGATTATTTAGAACATAAAACCAATTAATCTTTATCGGATTTTGTTAATTTCGGGTATCTAAAAATCAATATGAAACTGATAATTTTTACCTTATTGTCTTTTAGCCGCTTAAAATAAAGAAAAGTTTATTCAGCCTGGTTAGGGTTAGAATTAAAGTAGTTTAGATAGAGATCAGATAGATGAAATATATTTTGGAATTCTATTTTCTCGGTAGGAATGGGCTTATCATTTAATAAATAATAAAACCTCTATTTAGAACTGAAATACTTCTACAGCACTTAAATTAACTGCAAACAAATCTATGTTTCAATACATCTTTTTCTTACTGATTTATCCCTGCTTGCTTTTGTTGAGCGTTTTTGTTGGCGCCAGGTATGCGGCACACCGTTTAAGGTTAGATAAATCATGGAAAAATATTGGTATCGAATCCAGTTTAATGAGCATTTACGCCTTGTTGCTCTCCTTTGCATTGGCTGGCTCAAGCCATAATGCTAACCAAAGGAATGATGAAATTTATGCTGTGGCCGATAAACTTTCGTTGGTAATTAAGAAATCCAAATATTACGAGGATGAGTTAAAACAGGGCGTTCACAAATACCTCTCAACTTTTTTTGATATCCACAATAAAAATCTAAATCCAAGCGCTAAAGAAAGCGAATTCATTGTTAGAGACATTCTCGCTAATGATCAGCAATTGGATTATTTTTTAATAAATTATCAAAAAAAACATGAAGAAAGCAGATCCGAAATTTCCGAAATCACTTCAAATACCAGTGCTTTACGTTCAGCCTATATTCGCCTTACCCAAAATTATGGTAAAAACACGCCCACTTTAATCATTACTATATTAATTATCTATTCATTTTTAATGGGTTTTCTTATCGGTTATATTACGAAGATTCACAGCAACCAAACTTTTATTGTTACTACGATCTTTATCATAATAAGTTCTGTCATGATTGGCGCCATCTGGGATCAGGACAATCCGGGCATTGGTTTTATAAAACCGAATTACGAAAGTATTACTAATGTTAGCGAATTATTTAAGGCTTATTTACTTCGAAATCATCTTTAATATGCTCAAATAAATGGTTAACTTCGAAGTTTTATTAGCACATGTACGCAGTTTTTAGACGCGAGTTATTCAGTTTTGTAAGTTCGATGGTTGCTTACATCACCATCGGCATTTTTTTATTGGTTTCTGGTCTTTTGCTTTGGTTTTTTCCTGATACCTCCATTCTTGATTATGGATATGCTGATTTAGGTGGCTTCTTCAGCTTGGTTCCCTATTTATTTATGTTTCTTATTCCTGCAATTACCATGCGATCTTTTGCTGAAGAAAGACGTGAAGGGACCTATGAATTGCTTATTACCCGGCCAATTACCATTTGGCAGATCATTATCGCAAAATACTTAGCCAGCTTAGTATTGATATTGTTTTCGTTGATCCCAACTTTAATTTACGCCTATTCTATATCAAAACTGGGATTTCCGGAAGGCAATGTAGATTCTGGAGCGATAATCGGATCTTACATAGGCTTGTTTTTGTTAGGTGCAACCTTTACCTCGATTGGCTTATTTTCTTCAGCGTTAACGAAAAATCAGGTTGTTGCTTTTGTAATCTGTGCGGCCTTATGTGCTTTTGCTTTCTTAGGTTTCGATTACACTAGTCAACTTATTTCGCTGCAAAACATAGAAGGTTTTATTACCAATTTAGGGATAAATCAACATTATAACTCCATTAGTAGAGGTGTGCTAGATACCAGAGATTTAATCTATTTCATCACAGCCTCTTGCCTGTTTTTATTTTTTACCAAGTTAGTGATAGGAGGGAAACGATGATTGCTAAAAATAAAAAACGGATAAACTCGGTTGTATTTATTGCGGCCTTAGTTTTGCTAAATGTAGCAGGTAATTATTTTTTTCATCGCTTCGATTTTACTGCAGATAAACGCTTCACTTTAAGCGAAAAAACGAAAACACTTTTAACCAATAACCTAAAACCAATTACGATTACCGTGTTTTTAGATGGTCAGCTTCCACCAGCTTTTAAACGTTTGCAAGCAGGAGTTAAAGATTTACTTTCTGATTTTAAGGCTTATTCTACTGCTGAAGTGAAACTGGTTTACGTAGATCCTTTAGCCGGGTTAACAGTTGAAGAGCAAGATACCGTAATTTACAATATGGCCCAGGATGGGATTGAGGCTACAAGAACAGCGTTAAAAACCGAGAGCGGTACCACCGAAAAAATTGTTGTTCCGGCAGCTGTAATTGAGGTTGATGGGAAACAAATGCCGGTTAAACTGCTACAAAATTTTAATGTTGCAGGTGGCTATGAAGAAAATATTAATCGATCGATAGAGAATTTAGAGTACACATTTACTTCTAATTTAAAAAAGGTGCTCAACGGTTACAATCCGCGAATTGGTTTTACGGAATCTAACGACGAACTGACCGATTTAGAGTTGGAGGATGTAAGAGTAACCTTAGCCAATAATTACATTGTAGGCCGTGTCAACTTAAATACGATCACTAAAGAAGGGTTGGATAAGCTGAACATGATGATCATCGCGAAGCCTAAAAAACCTTTTACAGAAACTGAGAAATATAAAATAAATTATTTTGTAATGAATGGCGGTCGTGTGCTTTGGAGTATCGATCAAAATAATGCCGATTTAGAAAATTTAAGAACCCAAAACGGCCAGATGGCAACGTCGAGAGACTTGAATTTAGATGATATGCTGTTTATGTATGGCGCCAGGGTAAATTACAATATCATCGCCGATCCCGCGAACAATGTTGAAATTCCGGTTTCAACCGGAGCAGTTGGCGGCCAAAGTCAAATGCAGTTGATGCATTGGATTTATTATCCAATTCTACTTCCCGATACCACTCACAGCGTGGTAAAGAAATTAGACGGAATTAAATCTGAATTTCCAAGTACAGTAGATACAATTGGCGTAAAAGGTGTTCAAAAATCTTATATTTTATCCACTTCGCCATATAACAAGATTTATAATTTGCCTAAACCTTTTAGTTTGCAGATGATTGCAGAGCAACTAGATCCACGTGAGTTTCAAAGTTCGCCACAGCATGTAGGTTTGATGTTAGAGGGCAGTTTCCCATCGGTTTTTGCAGGCAGGCCGCTACCTGCGGGGATTGATCAGCCTTACACAAATGTCGCCAACAGTAAATCTTCAAAAATGATTGTGTTAGGAGATGGTGACATTTTTAAAAATCAGGTTTCAGAAAAAGATGGTTCTGCATTTCCCCTGGGTTTCGATCGTTATTCGCAGCGCACATTCGGTAATAAAGCCCTTTTATTAAATATAGTAGATTATTTTACCGATGATGATAACTTAATTAGCTTACGCGATAAAGAAGTTAAAATAAGGTTGTTGGATAAAGCCAAAATTAAACTCGAAAAAGCCAAATGGCAGTTTATAAATGTAGTTGCTCCAATGCTATTGTTAATATTCTTTGCAATTTTTCAACATTATTACCGCAAATACAAGTACGCTAAATAATTTTTATATTTTTGAAGAAGACTAAATGATATCATGAGATTTATTGTATCCACATCAACTTTATTAAAACACTTGCAAACTGTAAATGGTGCGTCAAGCAGCAGTACAGTTTTACCAATATTAGAAAATTTTCTTTTCGAAATTAAAGACGGAAACTTAACGATCTCTGCAACCGATTTACAAACAAGCATGACAACTGCTTTGGCTGTAGAATCAAAGGAGGAGGGAAAGGTTGCAGTTCCATCTAAAATCTTATTAGATACACTTAAAACGTTACCAGATCAGCCAATTGCTTTCAATATTGATGATACTTCTTTCGCAATAGAAATTAGTGCTGGCGATGGAAAATATAAACTAAGTGGTGAAAATGGTGATGATTTTCCAAAAATCCCTGTGGTTGAAAATGCATCATCCGTTAATTTGCCTGCATCAGTTTTAACTGAAGCCATTACCAAAACGATATTTGCAGTGAGTAACGATGAGTTACGCCCGGCAATGACTGGTGTATTCTGCCAGTTATCTCCTCAACATATTACTTTTGTGGCAACTGATGCACATAAATTAGTTCGCTACCGCAGAATGGATAGTAAAGCTGATAAAGCAACATCATTTATTTTGCCCAAAAAAGCTTTAACACTTTTGAAGGCAGCTTTGCCATCAACAGATATCAATGTATCAGTTGATTATAATGCTACAAGTGCTTTCTTCAAGTTCGAAAATATCAACTTAGTGTGTCGTTTAATAGACGAACGTTATCCTGATTATGAAGCAGTAATTCCTCAAAATAATCCTAATAAACTGGTTATAGACAGGGGATTATTTTTAAATACTCTACGTCGCGTAGTTATTTTCGCTAATAAAACTACCCACCAGGTAAGACTAAAAATTAACGGTAGCGAGTTGAATATCTCTTCAGAAGATTTGGATTTTGCTAACGAAGCACATGAGCGTTTAAGCTGCCAGTATGATGGCGAAGATCTGGAAATTGGTTTTAATGCCCGTTTCTTAATCGAAATGTTGAGCAATTTGAGCGGTGATGAGGTTACTTTGGAATTATCTACACCAAATAGAGCGGGACTTTTGATTCCTCAAACCAACGATGAAAATGAAGATGTATTGATGTTGGTAATGCCTGTAATGCTTAACAACAGTTATTAAAATAAAGTTTCAAAGTTAGAATATTAAAGGTGGCTTGGTTTTTGACCGAGCCATCTTTGTTTACCGACCAAATAATCTAACTATGAAAATCTTTACTAAACGCTCCCTCTTTCTATGCTTCGTCCTATTTGTTAACTGCATCATAGCCTGTAAAAAACCAGATCCGAATGTAGTAGTAAAAGGAGAGGCTAAAGTTAAATTCATAAATGCTACTTTAACAGAAGCCAATCAAGATATTTACGTAGATGGCCAAAAAAATTCGACCACTGCAATTGCCTTTACTGAATCAACTGATTATTTAAAAATTGTTTCGGGAAGCAGAATTGTTAAATTCATGGGTTCGGCAAATCTCCCAACAGAATCTACCTTTAATTTTACTCCATCTTTAACTTACTCTACATTTTTAGTTGGTAATCGTACCGGAGCGAGAGAAATTATAACTTTTGAGGATAATTTAAGCAATACCGAAGCGGGCAAAGCGAAAATTAAACTCATTAACTTAACCCCTTTTTTTTTAACGGGCATAAATGTCAGCGTTCAAGCGGGCACTCAATTTGTTAACGGTTTACTTTACAAAGAAGCATCTACTTACTTTCAGGTGGATGCTGGAATGAGCCTTAGGTATAATGTTGTAGGCTCGGGAAGTATTAAAACCATCGATGGAACCTTACTTGAAGCAGGAAAAATTTACACCATCTGGTTTAGTGGAAGCACAGCCACAGCTTTAGAAGCCCACATTATAACTGATAATTAATTCATAAGTTTATATGCTTTCCATTATCTTTACGTTTTATAACAACAGTATTCCTTTTTATGAAAAGACGTAATTTTTTGATTTCTTCAAAGCTGATAATTTTAATTTTTACCGTTGTTTTATTTAGTGCTTGTATTAAAAACGATAATTCAATTGTTGGAGATGCAAAGGTGAGGATATTTAACACAGTCATTTCTGATACCTCTCAAAATTTTTATTTCAATCAAGCTTTATTTAATAGTGTAACCGGGGTTTCTGCTTTGGCAACAAGTACCAACACCTCGTATTTTGTTGTAGAAGGTGATAAAGAATATCTAATTGATTCAAGAAATAGCATTACCGGCGTTACAAACAGTTCTGTGACACAAAGTTTTGCGTTAGGTAAAAATTATTCAATTTATTACACGATAAAAAACACTTTGCCTACCACAAAACCAGAAATGATTATTTATCAAGATACCGTTAGGCAAAATAATAACGTAGCACAGATCATGTTTATTAATTTAGGCCACACATTAGGCTCTAAAGTAGATATTAAAGATAAAAGTGGAAAGATTGTAGAAAGCATTGGTTATGGAGAAAAAACAAGCTATAAACAAATTTCTGATGTAGGCAAGAGTAACACTTCGATCCTACTAAATCTGGTTGACTCTGCAGGCGTGCAGGATTCGATTTCATACACCAACTTTGCAAAAGGCAAGGTCTACACTGTAATTATTGAGGGTGCCAAAAATGGAAAGCTTAAAGAGCGATTAGTAGCAAATAATTAATTCGTATAACAGTTCTCCATTATCCCTTCGATATTCATACTTTTGACAAATTAAAATTAACATCACTTGGAATTTTTCGACTTACTTATACAATTACTTACTAATACAAAAGAAACGTTAGAAGTAATTATGCAGGAATATAAAACCTGGACTTACCTGATTCTTTTCATTATTATTTTCGCGGAAACCGGCTTTGTGGTTACCCCATTTTTACCTGGTGATTCCATGTTATTTGCTGTAGGTGCTTTGGTGGCAGGCGATGGAACTGGCTTAAACATCTGGTTTATGCTTTTTATCTTAATTGCTGCTGCTATTTTAGGCAACTCCGTTAACTATCAGCTTGGTAAATATTTTGGAATCAAAGTATTTAAAGAAAATAACAAAATTCTCAAGTTGAAATATTACCACCAATCTCATGAGTATTTTGAAAAACACGGTGCTAAAGCCATTATTTTTAGCCGTTTTTTACCAATCATCAGAACTATTGCGCCATTCGTGGCTGGAGCAGCAAGAATGTCGTTCGGTAAATTTACTTATTACAATATTTTAGGGGGTATTGCCTGGATTGCGAGTTTACTGTTTGCAGGTTATCTGCTGGGTAAAATTCCCTTTGTAGAAAAGAACTTCGAAATTTTGGTGCTAATCATTGCAGTTGGAACTTTCTTACCTGTAATTTATGGTGCTTTGAAGTCAATCTTTTCAAAGAAAAAAGTTGAAGAGATTATCGAAGAAGAAATTAAAGAAGACTAAAAAAGAACTTTTATACTAGGCCGCAAATAATCAGATTTACCTGTTTATTTGCGGCTTTTACATTCATACTTACGCCTAGCTTAAAGTTCTCTTCCAATAACAGTGCCTTGCTGATATTTCTTTTCCGCCTCTTCGTTGGCTTGCTTTTCGGCGGGGTCAAGCTCTAACTTCACCAGGTTCTTAAGCTCCGGTTGTCCTGCATCTACCCAGGCAGAATACCAAAATGATCCAATTTCTATAATAGCAGATCGCATTTGTCGCTCAACCATCTTATTCATTTGATCATGATACCTCTTTGAGTACTCAACGGAATACTGTTTTAAAACGGTATTGTTTCGTTCAGAAAAGCTATATTTTTTATCGGAAGGAAAAGCTGCTGCCAAGTTTGATTCTAAAGTCAAAACCGTATCTACCAAGCTATGGGTATGTTTAACGATCTTCCAGGCATCTTTTAAAGGATTTTCAATGTATTTCGCTTTGCCGACAACAAAGTTATAATTCGAAGCAAATAGCTCCGGTAATCTACTCTCCCAAAAAGCATGAATGCCAACTTGATTTGTTAATTGGCCGTTGTGATTTGCAGTAGTATGCAACGGTACGTGAGCGTCGCCGATATAATGACCTAAATCTGCAGAGTATTTTAAGATTTTTATCGAATCACGACTAGCAAATGCTTTTACCAGACTAAAATAGGTACGCTGGATTTGCCATGGCACTATCCCATTTGTATTGAGATGTTTTTGACCATATTTCGCTAATGCATCGTTCCATTTTTCAGGAATACTATCGATATCTTTCTCATAGTTTTCTACATCAAGATAGTGCCTGGGTGCTTCCAGGGTATCAGCATATCTTCGTTTATCAGGGTCTACTGCATGTTCAGTGATAAACTTTATATTTTTCTTGTAAAATACGATCATGCCTTGCGGAAGGGTGAAAATTGCAAGGTTGTTAATTCTTTGGTGCGCAAAGAAACCCCAGGAAGTGCATAGAATGAAAGGGATGATTAACATAATTAAAATCGTTAATCTTTTCATACTATGAATTTACATAAATTAATCAAATTCTAAGCGCCAAATTGATTTAAGTGATGGTCTAAGTGCTTGTAAAACATATTGTTCCATTCTGTCTTGGTTAGCTTTCCAAAAGAGTGTGATTCTTTTCCGTCGAAATGATTTTCGCCTAACTCTTGCGTTTGATTGATGTAAGAAATTAAGCGATTTTTTTCTTTCTCAAATTCCTTTTCATCAGTAACTACGAACGATGGCGCAGTTTGGCTATTTCTTTTATAAGGTTTTTCACTTACGACAATGTTCTTTACAAAAGCTTTCATGATGAATTTCATAAATGGATTAGGCTTTGCATGTTTGGTATCATACACCAATTCGTAACTTACATTGCAATGGGCCAGCATTTGAGAAACGTTCATTTTACCCCAAAGCTGTGAAGTATTTGGGCTTAATTTGTTAATTCTTTCAATAACTTCTTTAGTTACTGCGGGTTGAAAAATATTCTTCATGTTTTTAATCTATCAAATGATCTCTGTATTTGTCTCTATATATTTAATACGAAATATCAAACTTCTTAGCATATCGAGTTTTCTATGTTATGCTTAACTTTCTTTTTAATACGATCTTAATTCCTCAACATTTTAAATGAAAACCAACCTAACAATGCTATAATAACTGCCATTAAAACCCATAACCAAGCCTTGTTTTCAAATAATGGTTTCTCAATTTTTTCAGCATACGCTGGATTTTGCTGCTCTTTGCCGATGGTTAAAGCAGCTAAAACAGAAGGGATTTTACTTTCAAATTTTTCAATTTCATAATTTGGGGCAGCAACTGTATTATTTCCATAGTATAAAGCGTACTGGAGAGTTGGGTTATCGAAACGAGCAACCAGTTCGAAGATATTTCCTTTCAGTTCTAGGCCGCTTATGCTTAAAGGTCTGTTGTCGTTATTTTGGATGGTTATTTTTAGTCTCGAGGCAATGGTATTTGGAAAATTAAATGTTGAGGGCTCAAGGGAACTCAAAGTCCCGTTATATAACTCAGCATAATTATATTGCATGCCCTTTTCTGTTTTGACACTGTCAGTTGCGTATTCGATTTTAAAAGATCGATAAAAGTCAAAGTCGTTGTTAACATTAAGCTTTAAATTTGATACTGGCATTAGACGAGTTAAATCAACGGTTATAACTGTCTCCTTAGCTTTTGCATCATTATATAAATTATAAGCCTTATATTTTACATCCTGATAAGTGCCATTTATAGTATCGGTTTTAAAAATTTTTGCTTCTAATAATTCAGGTTGAACCGGGCTTTTCAAGGCCATTCTGAAATACTGATATTTTGAATCGGGAAAACTCAATTTAGTAAACTGATAATCAGTATCATTATTTTTAATTGAAAGAATGCGGTAATCTTTCAAAATAGAAAACCATTTTAAGTCATCGTTACTGCCTTCCAAAGTAGCCTGCCAATCAAAATTACTTTGTTTGAATGATAAATTAATCTGATTAATTGTAGTCGCAGCATTGGCTTGAAATGTGAAATAATAGAGGCCTAAATCCGAACTTTTATTAATTATTTTAAAGTCTACTTCCTTCGAAATAAATTGATCTACCCGCTGCTTTAGTAAATAAGGAACTTCAGTGGTATCTTTTCCATTCACACCAAAAATTCTTAAGTCTTGGAAGCCCTTATTTTCGGCTGCATACAGTTGTTCGGGTAGTTTTATGCTATGCCAAATTGAATTAACACCGCTAATATCTCTTTTAAATTTATAGCTGCTGGTTTGAGCTTGAGCAATTCCATGACCAAGCAAAAACACTAAAAGAATACTAATTTTCAGTTTTAACATCATCAATAATTAAATGTTTGTATTTGTTGTAGAGAAAAGAAATTATAAGTAAAAGCACTCCCAACGAGACAAAAACCACAGTTTTAGCGATTGTACTCAACGAATAAATATCATAAAAGAAAAGTTTAATTAGCGTTATGCCGAATAATACTATTGCCCCAATCCTTAAATGTTTTTTGTTTTTTGCAATTCCCATTCCGATGAGGAATAAGGAGTAAATCCCCCAAAGAATACTCAAACCAAGTTTGTAACTCTTATCTGTTCCAGATAGCTCCAAAATGTTAATCAACTCACTGCTAATAACCCATAAAATTGAAATGTAAAGCAGGTACTCGAACATAGTTTTGAAGTTCTTTTTAAGCAGCCCTGAGTTTTGCAAATAATAACATTGAGCAATAAGGAGTGCAAAAAATGCTATCGATATATATCGGATAACAATATTAAATGAACTGATATTAAAATATTCGTTTTCGGTTGATAAATAGTTATCACGCAGTTCACTAAGCGTGTATAATCCATTAGTTAGGAAAAGTAAAATCATCATCAGGTTGATGATAAGATTTGCAATGGCTAGTTCGTTTTTCTGAATTTTTTTAATATTTAGAAAGGTTAGCGCAGCGGCAAAAAACATAGAATAGATATAAAGCCAGGCCGCTGTAAGGGTTTCATAATTATAATTAAAAGCATGGCTTGCATCGTCAAAACCATTTCTTTGACGGAGTGTAACTTTTGTTGACTCTAATAAACCACTGAAATAACGAACTATTTCTATTCGGAAAGTAATGTAAACAGTTAGAACCAGAATTGATGGAAGCGCATAATTCAAAATGCTTCTTATCCAGAGCCAATCGCCAGATTTTTCGGTTTCCTTAGTATTGATGTTCAGCATCCAGGCAAAACTACCAATGAAGATACAGGCAGTTAAAAAGCTGACATTTAAAAATGGAAGTACATGTGGTGCATTTCCATAATTTATGTCGTTAAACCTTGCCCAATCTTCTAAAAGGCTAAAGAACGCTAAAAATATTAATGGAAATGATAGCTTTTCGTAGATAGCAATGCCTTTAACCCTTGCCAAATAGAAGAGTACAGCGGCCTCAACTGCCCAGAAAATAGTTACCCAACCGCCATTAAGTTGCACCGGAACAGCCATCGTAATAAAAGTGATCACCATGGCTAAAATCAAATAGAATAGGTTTCTGTCAGCAAGCTGCTTCTTGTAAATAATTAAGCTTACTATAAAGTGGATCACGGCGTTTGCGAGCGTAAAAAGCCCTAGTAATTCAACACTATTTTTGTTAGCAGCTAAAATAAAATATCCGATTCCGTAGTAAATGAAAGAATTCAAAAGCAAAATAACGACATCACTAAAGCCAAAGATTTCCTTTTTTGACACCTTGTAAGCTAAATTGGTAATGTAAAAAATGATGAAAAACACTGAAGAAAATAAAAGCGATATGGCGAAATGATCTTCTTCACCTCTTAAATTTAATCGCCAGGAAAGAAATATGATCCAGGTTAAACTGAAAGATGCATAAAAAAGTGGCTTCCAATACTTTTTAAAGCTCAAAATCAGGATGCCGATGTTGATGATAGCCATATAGGTAAACAATACGCCAATCTTTCCTGAACCATCGCTGAGCAAAAATGGAACAGCATAAGCACCAACCAAACCAATATGGGCAATAACCTGCTTGTTGTATTTTATGGCAGCTACAACAGTAAAAGAAGTGAAGACAACCATCAACAGAAATGCTAATGCTTGCGGAATAAGCGAATAGAAATCATAAGCTGCATAAGTAATAAAATACATGATGGCGATGGCACCACTGACTAATACAGCCGAAAAGTTTTCATATTTCTCTTTCAGTTTAATTGCGAAAGCCATTAATCCGGCTCCGACCGCATAGCCCAAAACAATCCGGGTGAGCGGGCTGATCATATCATGATCTATAGCGTATTTTGCCCCGATGCACACGCCAAGAATTAATATGAGAATACCAATTTTGCTGATCAGATTTTCTCCGATGAACTTCTCAAAATCCGATTTAACCATGTTTTCACGTGTAAACCGATCTGCGAAATTACTTTGCGGTTGATTTACGGGCGGTTGGAATGGACTTGGAGCAGCTTGTGGTGCAGGGTTATTTTGATTTACCGTACTTGGTGGAGTATTTCTAGGCGGAGGTGAAAGAATAGGTTCGGCAACTGGTGTTAAGGGTTGAACATTAGCAGCGCCTGGCGATTGTAAAGCCCTTACTTCTTGTTTTAAAGCTTCTATTTCTGCCTCAAAACCTTGTTGCCTAAGCAATAAATTTTCGAGCTTCATTAAAAGGAAGTTTAATCTCTCTGAATTATCCATTCTATATTTTCGGTAGTCGTTAATTTATTAAATATAGGAATGAATTTTACAAGGTTAAGGAAAATATTCGATTGGTGTATTTAAATTGGTAGGTTTGAAAAAAAGATAAATGGAAATATCCTGTCCCATCTCAGCAGAAAGAGTAAATGAAAATGTGGTTAGATTGATTGCATTTATGGTTGCATGCATTGCAATTGGCTGTGTTATATTCTCAAATTATTGGGTTATGTTTTTCCTAACTATAGATTTTGCTTTACGGGCCTTTAGTTCTGGAAAATTTAGTCCGATGAAGTTCATAGCCATTAATTTAGCTAAGGCTTTGAGCTTAAAGCCAAAAATGACTGATTTAGCGCCTAAGAAATTCGCGGCAACCATGGGCTTTGTTTTCTGCCTATTGATTACCGCGACATTTATACTGAATTTTTCAACAGTGGCCTTAACGCTAACTGCAATAATGATAATTTTTGCCTTGCTCGAAAGCTTACTAGGCGTTTGTATAGGTTGTTATGTTTATACTTTCGTCAATCTGATTTCGAAAGACAATAAATATTAAGCGTTTATTACATGCTTTCTTTGAGCCAAGCCAAGGATTTTTAAAAACCAGTGTTTGCCATTTCAAAGATTTCTCAATCGCGAAAGCTCATTTCGAAAGGACGATCTGAGACTATTTCGACAAAGCTTTTCTCACTTCCGGGGCGATTTTGTTTCCGAAGATTTCTATCGATTTCATCATTGCCGCATGTGATGGTCCGCCGACGTCCATGTGTGCTGAGAAACGGGTTAAGCCAAAGGTTTCTTCCATAGCAAGAATTTTATCAACAGATTCAGCGGCATCGCCAATAATCAAAGCGCCGTTAGCACTTCTGCCAGCTTCAAATTGATTTCTTTGGAACGGAGGCCAACCACGGCTTTTTCCAACTCTATTCATCTGAGCGGAGTATAAAGGATAATAATAATCTGCTGTTTCCTGACTATCCTCGCCAAATAGTGAGTGCATATGTACACCAACTTCAAATTTACTCATATCGTGCCCGTAAGCCTGATAAACTTTTTTGTAGTAATCAAATAGCGGTTTAAATTGCGAAGGCTGCCCACCAATAATCGCAAACATCACGGGTAAACCCAATCGTCCGGCACGTTCAACCGATTCCGGTGTACCGCCAACGGCCACCCAAATCTTTAAATGATCATTAACAGCCCGTGGTAAAACCTGCTGGTTAACCAGCTCGGGCCTGAATTTTCCCTTCCAGGTTATTTTTGGTTCTTCATTAATTTTTAAAAGCAGCGCTAATTTCTCTTCATAAAGTTCATCATAATCCTGAAGATTGTACCCGAATAATGGAAAAGATTCGATAAAACTCCCGCGACCAGCCATTAATTCGGCTCTGCCGTTTGAAATTAAATCAATAGTAGCAAAATTTTGGTAGAGCTTTACTGGATCTGAAGAACTCAAAACCGATACTGCACTACTTAACTTAATATTTTTGGTAACTGTTGCGGCTGCAGCCAAAATAATCTCCGGACTCGAAACTGCATAATCAGGACGATGGTGTTCACCGATGCCGTAGAAATCTAATCCTACTTCATCCATCAATTTAATTTCTTCTATAATTTCTTGAAGTCTTTGTTGGGCGGGTTGAATTTCTCCCTTTGCATTAACTTGCAAATCGCCGAACATGCCGATACCTAATTCCATAATTGCTAAAATTTATATAGCAAAGTTAATAGGTTAGGGGCAGAGAAGTTTTGATGTATGGTAAGAAAATTCATTGTCATTAAGCAATCCAAGTATTTACAATTTCATCGATTATCCATTTATCGCTTACTTTTTTAATAAAGATGGTAAACCCTTCTCCACATCTCGTTCCACAGAAATAACCAACAGTTAGAACTCCAAAATTCCTTTCCATGTCAAAATAAATTCTAGAGATAGAAAACGAACCGGAAAAACTTGAACCATAATTGCTAAAAACACCATCGGCCTTATTAATTTTTGGCATTTTTGAAGAAATTTGAAGTTTAAATTTCTTTTTGGTTTTGATGTTTTGGTAAGGAATTGTTAGCGTTTCATTTCTTGGCCTTTCTTTTTCCTCTTTAATTTTGAAGTGATAAAATAATTCCTGTTTGTATTTTTCATCAACATCTTTTAATATAGGATTAAACTGCACATATAAGGTACTCGTGTCTTTATTTAAAGAATCTAGTCTTCCTTTATAGATGATTGAATCTTTTGCTAAATTAGAATAATCAAATCTGATAAACTTATTATTTTTATCATAAACTGATTTAGGTACAGGTAGTCGAAATTCGTATATCCTCAAATCCATGCAGGTTGAGTCAATTATTGCAGGAAGAAGTGCGGTAATGATGGTTTCTTCTTCTTCTTCATTGTTTTTCTTTTTGTTACTGCAATTTGATAGAATTAACAAACTGAAAATAATACAAAACAAATTCCTCAGCATTGGTTTTTAATTGAATGATGAATTTAGATTTGTTTTTCCATATAGCGCAAATGATTATGAAACAAGCTCAAAGTGAAATGCTTTAAATGAATTAGAATTAATATCATCGGACTTCCAACTCCCAACCTCGGACTTACTCTATCTTCTTACCTTTCATCGCTGTGGAAATCGCCGCGTCCATTACACGTTCAGCAAACGGACGAGTGAACTCATTCAACTCATCGGCTTTTTTCAAAATCGTATCTTTTTCCTGTGTGGCTAAAGCAGTTTTCAAAGCTTCGATATGAACTTTTGTTTCGGCAATTTCTGCGTCTGTTAAATGTTCAGCATGCTTTTCAATAAAACGCTCTGCAGTGTAAAGGAGTTGCTCGCCCTCACTTCGAGCCTCAATCAACATGCGTTGCTCCACATCGCTTTGCGCAAATTCAATGCTATCCAACAACATTTTTTCAACTGTATCATCACTTAACCCATAACTTGGTGTAATCTCGATTTCCTGCTTCACACCCGAACGGAGTTCAATAGCTTGTACCGTTAAAATTCCATCAGCATTTAGCAAAAAGTTGATATCTACTTTCGGCAAACCTGCAGGCATCGCCGGAATCCCTTTCAAATCAAATTCCGCTAGTTTACGATTCTCCTTTACCAAATCGCGTTCACCCTGGTAAACAGAAATTTTTATATTTACCTGCCCATCAATCGAAGTGGTGTATTGGCGACCGGCTTTGGTAGGCACTTTGCTGTTACGGGAGATAATTACATCCATTAAACCACCCATCGTTTCGATACCAAGCGAAAGAGGAGTAACATCAAGCAATAAAATATCAGAACGATTTCCAGCCAAAACATCAGCCTGGATAGCAGCACCCAAGGCCACAACTTCATCAGGATTAATATTATCCTGCGGTTTTTTGCCAAAGAAATTCTCTACCGCCTGCTTTACAAATGGCGTACGGGTAGAACCGCCCACTAAAATTACTTCATCAATATCTGCTGAAGTTAAATCTGCATCTTTCAAAGCATTTTTACAAGCAGTGATGGTTTCATCCACCTTTGCGGTAATCAGTTGCTCGAAAGTTTTCTTATCCAAAGTACACCAGATTTCGCCAACCTGCTCGTTGTATAAATTTTGCGTAGAAAGCGCTTTTTTAGCTGCTTCAGCCTTTAAACGCAAGGTTTGCATTAAAATATTATCCGCAGCAACCGCTGCAAAATCAATTTTATTTTTTTCAATCCAATAGTTTAAAATCGCCCGGTCGAAATCATCGCCGCCAAGGTAAGTGTTGCCATTGGTAGCCAAAACTTCGAAAATTCCATTTTGAATTTGGAGGATAGAAACATCAAAAGTTCCACCACCTAAATCGTAAACGGCAATGGTTTTTTGCTCAGTCGGATCAAGCCCAATTCCGTAAGCCAAACTTGCCGCGGTTGGTTCGTTAACAATCCGCATGACGTCAAGGCCGGCAAGTTTTCCAGCATCCCTTGTAGCCTGTCGCTGACTATCATTAAAGTATGCCGGAACAGTTATAACAGCCCGATTCACAGGTGTTTTTAAAGCATGTTCTGCTCTCGCTTTCAGTTCTTTTAAAATTTCAGCAGATAATTCAATCGGCGTATAAAAACGATCTCCTGCCTGAATTTTTACCAAAGCATCTGTGTCATCATCAATCACTTTGTAAGAAAATATATCTTTGTGTTCAGCAACATCTTTGTAAGAGCGGCCAAGTAATCGCTTCACCGAGAAAATGGTGTTAGCAGGATCTGTAGTTAAGAATTCTTTCGCCTCATTACCCACAATTGCTTCGTTTTGGCTGTTGAAATATACCACCGAAGGAACCAAAATTCCCTTACCAGCATCGTTAATTACCTGCGGATTTTTATCAGGATTGATAAAAGCAACCAGACTGTTTGTGGTGCCTAAATCTATGCCTACTATAATTTCTTCCTTCTGAAACGAACCTGTAGCAAGGTTAATTGAAATTTTTGCCATGCTGCGAATTTACGCAGATTGTTGCAATGTTTAGAGATTGAAATGTTTTAATGTTGTAAAGAAAGCCGGTAAGTCCGAGGGCGGAAAGTCCGAAAATTAAAGCCGTAAGTTCTGTTTCATCTTTCAATCCTAAAATCCTGGTCCGTAATCCTTTCTTATCCTGAAAATCTCAAAATCTGATTGGAAATGAATGGATCTGTAATCCTTCGCGAAAAGCAGCCCTGCTTTTGGTACAAGCCAAACAGAAAAAAGTTTGGGCTTTCCCCGTCAATCAGGTTTATGGACAGATGTAAAACGCTTTTGGGAAGCAAACCACCCCCAACCCCTCCTTGGAAAATAAGGGAGGGGAGCTGGACACTGCTATTAAACAGGTAAAAACACTCGGCTTTGTACATTTTTATCAAGAAAAAGTGGGAAGCCTGTCTGGCTAAGACAAACTACTTTCTATTCTTCTCTTCAATCCACAAAGACATATACTTTGTGCTCTGCAAAGTATGATGATTCAAAATCTGACCAATAAAATTATGCTGACGATGTTTCTGGATATCCAGATTTTCTAAAACACTTATAAATGAGTCAGCAAAATGCGTAGAAGAATATCGTTCATTGATAATCTTAATTCCATTTTTTTGAGCTAAAGACCAAGCGGTTTCATCATTATAAAGCAAAGCCGCTTTTTCGATAAAACTTTCTAAGTCGTCTTTAATAAAACCATTCCACTCCAGCGAACCTTTCATGGCCTCGGCACCAATTGAAGTGGTAATAGATGGCGTTCCAACTTGCATGGCATCGATAAATTTTCCTTTAACACCCGCACCAAACTGGATAGGAGCCAGTAAAATTCTATGCGTTGAAATTGTTTGTCTTGCATCAGTGGCTCTTCCACGAATAAAAAATTTTTCGTTTTTATTCTCCAATTGTAATACTTTTTGAGAAGCATAAGAACCGTATATATTCATATTTATGCCAGGTAGTTTCTTCCTTAATGCTGGCCAGATTTTGGTTTTCAAAATCTGAACAGTGTTCCAATTCGGTTCATGTAGAAAATTGCCAATGAAAACAAAACCTGCCCTTTCTTCAAAAGGAGTCCAGCTTTTAATGGATTCCTCTGTAATTTCATTTTCAAGAAACGGGAGGTAGTAGAGTAACGAAAGATCAATTTTAAAAGTTTCTTCCATAATTTTCATTTCCACCTCAGAAATAATTAGGGAAAGATCGCAACGTAGAATAGAAGCAATCTCTCTTTTTGCTGTATCAGAAAATAAATCGATTTTCGATTGCTTTTTATCACTTTGCTGTCTTGCACTTCGCAGGCTATGTAAATCTTCAGTGTCCAAAATCCGAAGCGCATCGGGGCATTCCTGCTGAACCCGCCAACCATACTGTTCCTCAACCATAAAGCGATCGAAGAGTACAATATCGGGGTTTAACTTTTGAAGAAATAAATTGAAACTCTCATCATTTAGTTTTATTGGCTCCTCAATTACTGAAGTGGGTGAGAAATCAAAACTGAAATCACTTTTCGATGCCGCGGAGGCAAAAGTGACCTGATAACCTTTCTGCAAAAACAAATCAACCAATTGAATCATTCTTGTTCCCGCTGCCGATGAAGTAGGCTCAGGCCAAACCAATCCAATGATTAATATTTTTTTTGCGCTTCTACTCATTTTCTACAAAATAAGCTCTTTTTTTTTGCTCCCGCAGATAAATGTGATTTTCGCAGATTAAAAACCCAGATCTGCGTTTATCTTCTAAATCTGCGGGAGATATTAAACGTATCTTAAATATTCTTAATTTTGCAGCTCAATTACACCACCACATGTTAGGATTAAAATTGTTAACAGACCCACGTTGGGCAAATATTGCTGAATCGAATTTAGAGGAAATTTTATCTGACCATGCCTGGTGCGAACAAAAAGCAGCATCAAACGCTATCACCTTGATCACTCAAAACTCTGAGCATCAAGATTTGGTTGATGAATTAACAGCCATTGCAATTGAAGAAATGCAGCATTTTCAAATGGTAATTGAAATTATTAAACAACGCGGTTATACTTTAAGCAGAGAAAGGAAAGATGATTACGTTGGCCGTTTAGTCAAGTTCAGTAAAAAAGACGGTAGCAGAAACCAGGCTTTTGTTGATCGACTGTTGTTTGCTGCAATGATTGAGGCCAGAAGTTGCGAGCGTTTTCGAGTGCTTTCGCTTAATATAAAAGATGAAGAATTAGCGAAATTCTACCACGAGCTTATGGTTTCGGAGGCTGGTCATTACACTACTTTTCTAAATTTCGCCCGTAAATATTCTACAGATGTTGATGTTGATAAACGCTGGAAAGACTGGTTGGAATTTGAAGGGGAGTTAATCCAAAGTTTCGGAACGAGAGAGGCGATACATGGATAGAAGTTGAAAGTTGTATGTTATAGGTTGTATGTTCTGGGCGTAAATACCATTCAAATTGCACTGTCAACCTGGAACTTTTAACTTTTAACTTTCAACTCTTTTTTATGAATATTCCACAGCCAAATCACAATATCCTGATAGCTATCGATTCCTTTAGGTTGGTTATTGAGCTTTAAGAAACTATCGAAAGCGGCATCCATGTATCCGAACATGTCGCCGTTGTATTTTCGCCAAAATTCTTTCTCCGTTTTAAAATCATCTAAAACCTTTTCTGATAATTTATCATGAAGTATTTTGTAATCATCAGGAGATTTCATTCTAATTTCAAACAAAATATACCTTAACATTTCATAATTGGCCGAATATTGGTAATTCACATCGGGACTATTACTTGCAGTTAAATAGCCTAGCAAATTAGCTTCATCTTCGTACGAAATGCCTAGTTGATGAGCAATTTCATGGCAAGAAACATAAGGTTTTACAAAATCAGGCAAGGCCATATTCATGTTTGCCTCTCCGGTTAACGGCGCATAGTAACCTTCTATTCCTGCTTTGCTCACTAAATAAGGACTTAAAACAGATTTTAAACAGGGGTTTTTATAGCGAAATAACGAATTCCTTTTCTCCATTAAGTGATAAGCTTTTGATGAGCCAATTTCCAAGTCCTTGATAGAGTAAGCGGGAATTCCCGTCTGCTTTAACTTTAAATCATTTGTTTTTTTTACAAAATATTCGCCCAAAAGAAGCAACTCTTTTACGCTATACTTTTCACTTCCAATACCTAGCGCTTCACTAACACTCGTTCGACTGTAATTTAAGCCCCAAACCAATTTGAAAATGATGTAAAGAATTAAACAAAAGTTTAAAACTTGCAGCGGAATTATAATTCTGTGTACTCTCTGTAAAGATTTTCTTTTTTTGAAAAACCTGATGATTCTGTAAACGACAAAACCAATAATTAATGCGTAAACAATATCACCAATGGCAAACGGGAAAATGGAGGATGAAAATCTTAAACCCGATGAAATGTATGGATAAAAGCCTGCTGAATAATATTTTTGAACAAGGCTTGGGAATAGGCCGAAGATGTAAATCAGTATAGTTAAACTGATTGAAACCAAAAATATTTTATATACCGAATGCTTATATACCATTAATAATGGCCTTTTAAAGATTGAATTTCCAAGATAATAATTCCGTTATCGTGAATTTCATAAACAATTCTGTGTTCTTCATTAATTCTTCTAGACCAAGAACCGGACAATTCATATTTTAGTGGTTCAGGCTTTCCAATACCCTCAAATGGATTTTCTTGAATAGCTAAAATTAATTGCTGAATTTTTTTCTGAATAGCCTTGTTGCCAGATTTTTTCCAGTAGTTTAAATGCTCAATAGCTTTTGGAGCATATATTACTTCCATAAATCTTCAACGGCAATTTTTACACCTTTGCCATTCTTAATATCTTCACGGGCTTGCAAAATATCTTTTACAAATTCTGGGTTATATGGGCTCTTTTTGGTCTCAAAATCAATTTTCAAAGCTTTCATTACCGCTTTTAAAGCTGTGGCTTGTTCTTCGTTTTTGGGATGTGCAATTAAAGTTTCCATTTTGATGTTGCTTAATAAACAAATATAACAAATCTATCTCGCAAAAGTTAGTCGCTTGCCAATCTGGTCGGTAGTGAATCTGCCTTTCTGGTAGGCCAAATTTCCTGACACAAAAGTGTGTGTAACGCTGGCTTGGAAAGTATCTCCATCAAAAGGACTCCAACCACATTTGTAGAAATTATTCAACTTGGTTACTTTCCACGAGTCTTTTAAATCAACCAAAACTAGATCTGCCCAATAGCCCTCGCGAATGAAGCCACGTTTTTCAATATCAAAACAAATAGCCAGGTTATGTGCCGTTTTCTCCACTATTTTCTCTAATGAAATTTTGCCTTGTAAATGCATTTCCAATAAAGCAGGCAGAGCATGTTGAACCAATGGTCCGCCTGATGGCGCTTGTGAATAAGGCTGTTGTTTTTCTTCCAAGGTATGTGGCGCATGGTCGGTGGCGATCACATCAATATTATCATTTAAGACACCTTGAAGAATACCATTCTGATCTTCTTCCGTTTTAACAGCAGGATTCCATTTGATGAAGTTTCCTTTAGTTGCGTAATCCTGATCATTAAACCAAAGGTGATGAACGCAAGCCTCTGCAGTTATTTTTTTATCTTTCAGTGGGATGCTATTATCGAAAAGTGCAATTTCTTTCGCCGTTGAAATGTGAAGAATGTGCAAACGCGTTTGGTAGGCTTTTGCCAGCTCAACCGCTAAAGAAGAAGATTTATAACAAGCTTCAGCACTACGAATCAGCGGATGCATTTCTATCGTTAAATCGTCACCGTATTTTACCTTAAATTCTGCTAAATTATGGCGGATAGTGGCCTCATCTTCGCAATGCGTAGCTACCAAAATTGGCGCTTTGCTAAAAATATTTTCCAATGTTTTTTCATTGTCAACCAACATATTACCCGTTGACGAACCCATGAAAACTTTAATGCCACACACATTTTTTCGGTCGGTTTTTAAAACTTCTTCAATGTTATCATTGCTGGCACCCATATAAAATGAGTAATTGGCTAATGAAGTTTCTGCAGCAATAGCATATTTATCAGCAAGTAAATCTTGCGTTAAGGTATTTGGAACCGTGTTTGGCATTTCCATGAAAGACGTAATTCCACCTGCCACGGCTGCCATGCTTTCCGTAAAAATATCTGCTTTATGTGTTAAACCTGGCTCGCGAAAATGCACTTGATCATCAATCATTCCTGGTAAAAGGTACTGTCCCTCGGCATTAATTTCTTCTACATTATCCGCAGAAAGGTTTTGACCTATTTTGGCAATAAATCCATCTTTAATTAATACATCGGCAACAAATTTCTGACCTTCGTTTACAATTGTTGCGGCTTTTATCAGGTAAGCATTCATGGTTTCAAAGGTAGTGTTTTAGTAGAAAGTGGGAAGTATAAAGTATAAAGTAAAAAGTATAAAGTAGCCAGATTGGGCGGATGAAAGGTGTAAATTAAGTTTGATGTTGCTGTTTTGATTTAAATAAACGAGATAAAGTGTAAATACTTTTTTGATTCGCAGCAACCCCGAAAATACTTGTCGTGCTGAGGTACGAAGCATCTGCAACCGATGAAAGAGATTCTTAGTGCCTCAGAATGACAGGAGTTAAAAAAAGCTTGAAATGATAGCAGGACTACCGTAATTAAAGAAAATGCTGGAATTGCTTTCCCATAAATCTCTTAAGTGATTTTGGCTTTATGGACTAACGGCTCACGACTCCGAACTTCACACTAGTTTAAGCCTTTCGGCTTAAAAAGCCTATCTTTGTGCGCTATGGCAAAATCGTTCGAAGAATTTAAGTTAAACAGGCAAATTTTAAATGCAGTTGCCGATGCGGGTTATACCGTTGCCACCCCGATACAGGAAAAAGCAATTGCACCGGTGCTATCCGGACAAGATATTTTTG
Source organism: Pedobacter sp. AC163 (assembly GCF_979258665.1). NCBI lineage: Bacteria > Pseudomonadati > Bacteroidota > Sphingobacteriia > Sphingobacteriales > Sphingobacteriaceae > Pedobacter > Pedobacter sp. AC163. The sequence goes on from NZ_OZ409872.1 coordinate 4,611,604, forward strand.
GTATCGCCGAAACCGGAACTGGAAAAACTGCGGCTTTCGTTTTGCCCATTTTAATGCAGTTAAAATATGCTCAGGGTGAAAATCCGAGGGCTTTAATTTTATCTCCGACACGTGAACTGGCCATGCAAATTGCTGAGCAGGTGAAGCTGTTCTCTACCTATACAGACCTGCGCTCGCTGGTAATTTTTGGCGGAATTGGTCCGAAAACGCAGAAAGAGCAAATAGCAAAAGGCGTTGATATTTTAATTGCTACGCCTGGAAGATTTCTGGATTTATATTTAGATGGCGATATTAATACGCAAAGCTTAAAATTTTTGGTACTTGATGAGGCCGATAAAATGATGGATATGGGCTTTATTGGTTCGATACATCGGATTTTAGAAATCGTTCCACGCAAACGCCAAAACCTGTTGTTCTCTGCAACAATGAGCGATTTAGTTCAAAAAATTGCCGGAGATTTCTTGAATAACCCTTTGGTAATTGAGGCATCTGCACAGGCTACACCTGCTGCTAATGTTACGCAGACCTTATATTACGTTCCAAATTTCAAAACAAAAATCAATCTGTTACAACATCTTTTAAAAAATGATGAGGCCTTTACCAGGTTGATTATTTTTTGTAAAACTAAAACAGTTGCTGATAATATCTTCAGTTTTATTGAACGAAGATATGGTGCCGACAATGTTCGGGTGATTCATGCTAATAAAGGACAGAATACTAGAATTAACTCTATAAATAGTTTCAAAGAAGGTAACATCCGCGTATTGGTGGCCACTGATGTAGCCAGTAGGGGAATCGATGTGAGCGATGTAAGTCATGTTATAAATTTTGATGTACCTATTATTATTGAAGATTATGTGCACAGAATTGGCAGAACAGGTAGAGCCTTTGCCAAGGGTGATGCCATAACTTTTGCTACCGATGCTGAAAAATACTACATCCGTAAAATTGAAAAGCTAATTCGCCAATATATTCCTGTAGCTGAAATTCCGGAAGGTGTTTACATTGATGAAACGCCTTATGAGGAACGTCAGCATATTGCCAAGGAAATTGACATGCAAAAACGCAAGGAAGATCCTGATTTTAAAGGTGCTTTCCATGAGAAAAAACATGCTGCAGCAATAGATAAGAAGGCAAGAGAAAAAGCTAAAGCTAAGGCTGGAAAAGAAATTAAAAGTTTTAAAAAAGGTAAACGTTTCGATAAGAAGAAGTAGTGAAATGAAATTGAGGATTACCCCTTTAAACATCATTGGAGCCGCTGGTTTAGGCCTAGTGGTTTTTAATCTATTAACTGCTAAAGATACTGCACCAAGACAGATCGATATGAGTGGTTTTTATCTGCTTATTTTAGGATGCCTGATCTTGGTTACTTTTGTTACGGATTTAATTTTCCGTTTCACACTAAAAGATTTGAAGAAGATTTGGCTTGTAGAATCTATCTTTATCGTTATCACCGTCATCCTGATCATTATCATCAGAAAAATAGCGTAATTCAAGGGTAAAAAAAACTTTCTAATTCATTCATCTGTGCAATCAAATCAAAAAATAAGCATCTTTGCAACCGTAAAAAATAAACTGATAACTGCATACTTTTTATCGGTATAATCAATTTTTGAAAATGAAGACAGCAGAAATAAAACTAACAGTTGAGTTAGACGAGGCAAATAATCCTGATAACATTCTATGGGAAAGTACTGATTCTGGTAATGCGGATAAAGTACCAGCTAAAGCAATGTTTTTATCCGTTTGGGATCATAACTATAAAAATACTTTAAAAATAGATCTTTGGACAAAAGATATGCCTGTTGATGAAATGAAACGGTTTTTCTATGAAACGCTGCAAACCATGGGTGATAGCTTTTTAAAGGCTACAAACGAAACTTTAATTGTGGAAGATTTACGCGATTACTGTGCGCATTTCGCGGAAAAGATGGGGATTATTGAAGGGCAGTAATTGAGTCATTGGTCATTAGTCATTAGTCATTAGTCATTAGTCATTAGTCATTAGTCATTAGTCATTAGTCATTAAAAAATGCGAAACAAATTAGTGATAAGATATGATCTAATAGCAAAATCAATTATTAAAATCTGTGAAATCATTAAATCAGTGTAATCAACCCTCAGTTAAAATCTTGAATCAAAATGTTAATTCTAAATAAATTCAGAGCCTGGTTAGGCATTTTGTTATGTGTAGTGGCAGGTTTTTGTCCGATGTTAAAGGTGCCGATAAAAGGAAATTGGAACTTATATCAGTCTGATGCCCGTCTATTTTTCATTACCTATGCAATTATCGCAATTTCCGTTCTTTTCCTTTTTATCAGAAAAGCCGGTGCCTTTCGGTTTATGAGTTTCGTAATGGCCATCTGGTATGTGCTGGCAGTTATTGCAGTTTATTTTACAGCCAATAATTATACTAAATATGGTTTTGCCAATAAGTTAATTGGTAAGGTAGTGCATTTTCAATGGGGGTGGATTGTACTTTTAGTGGGCGTAATTTTTCTGCTTTTCAGTGCTAAAAAGGGAGAAAAATTAAGTAACCCAGGTACTTTGAAGTAATTTGAAATGGGATACAATATTGCTCAATTTGTATCTAGTCAGCTGTAAAATGGTCATCAGCACCATCTTCCAGCGGGATATAAATCCTTTCCCATTCTTCTCCATCTAAAATTTCCCAGGTGTGTCCTTCACCAAATGTATCTGCAGCTATTAAAATAATTCCAGGTTCAAGAATGAAGGATTGACCGTTACTTACCGTAAATTTTAATTTCCCTTTCAGCGTAATAACGTATTGCCTGCGTGGTGCTGCATGAGGACTGTATTGCAAGGAAACATCCGTTTGAGCGAAGAAGTAATTAGCATTAATATGCTGTCTGATTGGTATTGTTCCTGATTCAAAATCACACTTCCCATCTACAATATTGATTAAACGAATGGCTTTTATATTTTTGGTATCGGCTTTATCTGATAATTTATCCATGCTAAAATTTTAATTCTGTTTGACCTTTCTGTGAAACCTCTCTCTCGTGTTGCAGCAACCATTGTTTTCGCCATAAGCCACCGGCATAACCTACCAATTTTCCGCCACTACCAATTACTCGATGGCAAGGAACCACTATAGCAATATTGTTTTTGCCGTTAGCAGAAGCTATTGCCCGAATGGCTAAGGGTTGATGTACCGAAAACTTAGCATAGGAGGTAGTTTCGCCATAAGGGATGCTAAGTAGGTTCTGCCAAACCCCTTGCTGAAATTCAGTTCCTTTTTGTTTTATTGGAAAATCGAAAGCTTTTAAATCACCTTTAAAATAATTTTCAAGTTGCTTTGCCACCATTTTGGTCAACTCATTTTCCCTTAACTTATCAACATCTTGGTCTGAAAAAGTGATGGCGTAAACAAAATCATCATCAGCTAAGATGGTTATTTTTCCAATTGGCGATTCTAAAACAGATGCGTAATCCATATTTTTTATCAAAGATGTTCGCATATAAGCACGGATTTTTGCTTACAATAATAATCAAATAACTTATCTGTGTTTATCCTTTTCATCTATGGCTAATATTTTCCGTGTATTCTGTGTTTCCGTGGCTGACTCTTTTTTGTAGCTGGTTTCGTTTTCCTTATAATCCATAAAATATTTTTGCCACGGAAGCACGGAGTTCACGGAATAAAAAATATTATCTACTTTTTAAGTAATCTAGTTTTCCGTGTATTCTGTGTTTCCGTGGCTAATTCTTTTTTTTAGTTAGCTTCGTTTTTTCTTATAATCCATAAAACATTGTTGCCACGGAAGCACGGAGTCCACGGAATAAAAAAAACATCATTAACTTTTAAGTAATCTAACAGATAGTTTTTCGTGTATTCTGTGTTTCCGTGGCTAATATTTAACAGCTAAAACTTTAAACAATATTACAACAATCCAACAAATTACCCTTACAATATTTATCAATAAAAGTATCTTTGCGGTTATGCAATTGGCCAATGAGGTTAAATATTTAATCCACAAGGAAGTGCTGTTAGAGTGGCGCTCCAAATATACCATCAACGGTGTATTATTGTATGTAGTTTCTACCATTTTTACCTGCTATTTATCTTTTGTAAGCTTAGGCGATAAGCTTGCCTGGAATGCATTGTTCTGGATAATTATCTTGTTTGCATCTATCAACGGAGTTTCAAAAAGTTTTTTGCAGGAAACTAAAGGACAACAGTTATATAGCTACGTTTTAGCGAGTCCGGCTGCAGTTTTAATATCGAAAACAGTTTATAACGTTTTGCTAATGTTGGTATTAACTACCATCGCATTAGGTTTTTATACTTTGGTGTTCGATTCGTTTACACCGCCCGATTTGCTTTTATATTACGTAGCGGTAGTGATGGGTAGCATCAGTTTTTCAACGGTTTTTACCATGGTTTCAGCCATTGCAAGTAAAGCCGGTAACGGTGGAATGCTGATGGCAATTTTAAGCTTCCCGATTATTATTCCGGTACTCATACTTTTAATAAAATTAGCAAAAAATGCAGTTGATGGCTTGCCCTGGGAGAATAGTTACGATGAAATTGGAATGTTGTTGGTTGTAAATGTGCTTACCGTTGCCACCTCATTATTGTTATTTCCTTACCTTTGGCGGGACTAAAAGATGATTGAATTATAGAATGAATGATTGAGTGAATGTGAATTTCTATCGCTTAAAATTGAGTAACAGCGGCAATATTCACTCATTCAAAAATCACTCCTTCAAAATTAATATATGTATGAATAAAACTTGGTGGAAAATTTTAGGTTCAGTGCTGGTAGTTTATACTGCAATTGCAGGTTTGTTGCTTGGCGTGCCTCGTTTGCCTATTTTAAATGAATCAATCAGGAATTTATATTTCCATGTACCTATGTGGTTTGCCATGATTGTATTGTTTTCCATTTCTGTCTTTTACAGCATTAAATCTCTTAGCTCCAAAAGTGAAATTGATGATATGAAAGCTGTAGAAAGCGTAAATGCAGGGATCATTTTTGGTCTGTTAGGATTAGTAACAGGTGCCATCTGGGCAAAATATACATGGGGCCAGTTTTGGAGTTTCGATCCTAAACAAAACTTTGCAGCCATTTCAGTTTTACTCTATTTTGCTTACTTAATTCTTCGCAATGCGATAGATGAGGAACAAAAAAGAGCTAAAATTTCTGCCATTTATAACATCTTCGCCTTCCCGATGATGGTGGTTCTGCTATTCGTTTTACCACGACTAAAAGATTCATTACATCCTGGAAATGGCGGTAACCCGGGTTTTAACAGCTACGATTTAGATAGCCGAATGCGGATGGTATTTTACCCGGCATGCTTAGGCTGGATATTAATTGGTTACTGGGTTTACACCATTAGATTCAGACTACGGTCCCTAGAAAACAAACAACAAGCAAATTAGATTAAAGAGCAAGGAAAAAGGATTAGAGACTAGCCATCCAAAATTAAAACACCAAAAAATTAAACTAACATGAAAAAGATATTGTTCTCCTTAATATTAATGCTTGTTACAATCCAGCTATTTGCGCAAGATAATGGCGTAGAAATGGCGGATAAGTTGCGTAGCGATGGTAAAATTTACGTTGTTGTTGCCTGCATAGTGATCATTTTGCTTGGATTATTGGCTTACCTTTTCTCTATCGATAAAAGATTAAAAAAAATCGAAAAAGAAAACTCACCTAAAAACTAAGTTTAAACAGTTTGAAGCTGTCTTTCTCTGAAGTTTTGATTGGTGTTGGCTTTACACTAAGTATTTTTTCATTTGGATATATGCGTTTTTTTTAGGCAATTTTGCGGCATACTTAATTCATAAAAAAGAAATAATGGCTAATCTAGCAGACGAGAACAAGTTTTTTGCTGATGTATGCAAGAACTTTGACAGTGCGGCTCAATTCACCAACCATCCTGAAGGTTTATTGAACCAGATTAAAGCGTGTAATAGTGTTTATCGTTTCCAATTCCCAATTCGCCGTGGAAATGGTTTCGAAGTAATTGATGCTTGGCGTGTGGAACACTCGCATCACATGAGTCCGACAAAAGGTGGTATTCGCTACAGCGAAATGGTTAACGAAGATGAAGTAATGGCGCTTGCAGCCCTTATGACTTACAAATGTGCCATCGTAAACGTTCCATTTGGTGGCGCTAAAGGTGGTATCAAAATCAACACTAAACAATATAGTGTTGCCGAGTTAGAAACCATCACTCGTCGTTATACAACAGAGTTAATCAAGAAAAATTTTATTGGTCCTGGTATCGACGTTCCTGCTCCTGATTATGGATCGGGCGAACGCGAAATGAGCTGGATTGCAGATACTTATATGACCATGAATCCAGGTCAGCTAGATGCGTTAGGTTGTGTTACGGGTAAGCCAATTGCGCTCCACGGTATCCGCGGACGTAAAGAAGCTACTGGCCGTGGCGTAGCATATGCCGTTCGTGAATGCGTAGATGTTGCAGAAGATATGGCTAAACTTGGCTTCAAAGCGGGTTTAGGAGATAAAAGAGTAATTGTTCAGGGTTTGGGTAACGTGGGTTATCACTCTGCTAAATTCCTGGCCGAATTTGGAGCGACAATCGTAGGTTTATGTGAGTACGAAGGAGCAATCTATAATCCTAACGGCTTAAATGTAGACGAAGTTTTTGCACACCGCAAAAATACGGGTTCAATTCTTGGTTTCCCAGGTGCTACAGATTTCAAAAATTCGATGGACGGCTTAGAGCAGGATTGCGATATACTTGTTCCGGCAGCTTTAGAAAACCAGTTTACTGAGCATAACATCCGCAACGTTAAGGCAAAAATTATTGCCGAAGGCGCTAACGGACCTACAACTCCAGAAGCTGAGGCTATTTTCACAGAAATGGGCGGGATAATTATTCCAGATATGTATTGCAATGCCGGTGGTGTTACGGTTTCTTATTTTGAGTGGTTAAAAAATCTTTCTCACGTAGCTTTCGGCCGCATGGAAAACCGTTACGCAGCTAATTCAAACGCTAACCTAATTAATACTCTAGAAAACTTAACGGGTAAAACTATCCTTCCAGAACACCGCTTAATGATTGTTAAAGGTGCATCTGAGATCGAATTGGTGAACTCTGGTTTGGAAGATACAATGATTCATTCTTACCACGAAATCCGTGAGACATTGGTAAATAAACCAGCGACCCAAACATTAAGAACAGCGGCATTTGTTAATTCGATTGATAAAATTGCTGTTTCTTACATGAACTTAGGTGTTTGGCCATAGCCTATAACTGTAATTGCGAATCTCGATTTTATCAAGATTTGCAATCTTATTATAAATCCTTTCAGATATAAAATTTGCAAGGATTTTTTTTTAGAAATTTTAGTTCTTTGCTTTGTGGGGTTGGGTTGGCCCCGCTTCGTTGCAATCTATTGTGGATGTCAATCTGAGGGTTAATTTATTTCATAAAAATCAATATAAATGACGTTGAGAACAGTCGTCCTTGCGAGGTACGAAGCAATCTGATTTGATAAAATAGTATCACAGATGAGATTGCTTCAATCGATGAAAAATCGATTTCGCAATGACGGAAAGTTAAAAACGTCAATGGTAGGGTCAATTTATTTCATAAAAATCGATATTAGTGACGTTAAAAGCGGTCGTACCTTAAGAGGTACGAAGCAATCTCATTTGATAAAATAATACCTCAAATGAAATCGCTTCAGTCGAGGAAAATCGTTTTCGCCTGACTGCTACCGGCAAGCAACAATGCAAAGTTAAAACGTCAATTGTAAATCCTTATTCAGAGGAAGTGATACTCAACTCTTCCAAATCCAAACGCCATTCTTCTTTTCTGATAATATCATCGTCGTAGTTTTTGTTACTTTTCAAATGATGTAGTTCATCCCTTTGAACCTGAATCAAAGCCAGCACAATTTCATGATATGCTTTCAAATCTACCTGATCAATCTGTCCAGCTTTAAAGGCTTTCAGAGTATCTTTCTTTTCAATTAACGAGTGTTGAAGTTCTGCTTTTAAATTTACCATTAACTCATTGTGGGTACATTGATATTGATAATCAGCTTTTAGTTTATCCAACGAGAGATCAATTAATTTAAGTTTAATCTGGCTGGTCTGTTCCTGTTCAGATAATTTATGTTTCGGAGCTGGGATATTTAGCCATTTGATAAAAAACGGTAACGTTAAGCCCTGTACCACCAGCGTTACGAATATAACCACGAAGGTGATAAATAAGATCAGGTTCCTTAATGGAAATGGAATCTGATCGGAAATCATTACCGGAATAGATAATGCTGCGGCCAAAGAAACTACGCCCCGCATTCCGGCATAAACAATTACTAACGAAGAATGCCAGGTCATGTCTTGGTAGCGCACTCTCGTTTTTTTGTTAAAAATCCTGGTGATCCTGGCAGTGGAGAAGAGCCAGATAAAGCGGACTACCAAAGCAAGTAGACTTATTCCCACGCCGTAGCCTATTGCTCTACCTATCGGGTAATCTGGGCCAAGCCCTGCTACGATATCTGGCAATGCCAAACCTATCAAAATAAAAACTACGCCATTTAAAAGGAATATCAAGGCAGACCAAACCGAAACGGTTTTAATTCGCGAGCTTGAAGTTAAAATAATATGCGATTGACTGGAGAGTAATAAACCTCCAGAAACTACGGCCATTACACCCGAACCCTCAAAATGTTCTGCTACGATATACATGAAGTAGGGCGTAATTAATGTAAGCACAGTATCAATGTTTTCAGTTGTTGGAAGCCATCTGTGTATAGCGTAAAAGATACCACCAACGGCCAATCCAACTAAAATACCACAACCAGCTACGGAAACAAAATCTATCGCTGCATCATGCAAAACGAAAGTTCCGGCGGTAACTGCAACCAAAGCGAATTTAAACACGATTAAACTGGAAGCATCGTTTACTAAACTTTCGCCCTCTAGTAAAGCACTTACCGTTTTTGGAATTTTTAATCCTTTAAGTACCGCGGCTGCAGCAACGGCGTCTGGCGGCGAAATAATTCCACCCAATAAAAATCCTAATGCCAAAGTGAAGCCCGGTATAAATGCAACGGAAGCATAAGCTACAGCCATTGATGTAATAATTACCAAACCTACCGCCATTAAAAAGATCCCACCTTTGTATTCCCAAAAATCTTTCCATGAGGTAAACCATGCGGCCTCATAAAGAAGTGGAGGTAAGAAGAGCAGGAAGACAATATCAGGATCGATTTTTACATGAGGGATGCCAGGAATAAATCCGATAATTAATCCTGCTAATACTAAAAAAATAGGGTATGAAATCTTTAATTTCTGACCAACCATCACCAATAATGTCACGCCGAGTAACAAAATGAGGATTAAAATAAGATTGTCGTGGAGCATATTTGCTATTAGTTTGTTGCAATAAATTTATTAAGAATATTGGAATGATAAAATTCTACAGGGTTTTCAAAAGTTGATAAAGTGCGTTGATGTTTTGATTGTTCATTTTTAAGTTGCCTTGTAAGGCGATTTTCTTGTCGCCAGTAGCTTGAGCTGACACGGTTAAATATTTCAAGCTTTCCAGATACCTGGAGATTATTGGCAAGCTAAACTGTCGGTTTAATTGTTTAAAATTGACATTCAAGGCAAGGAAGTTATTGGATTTTTGCGAATATTGATGAAGAGATGGTGCTTTCTTTGTGCTGAAGGTAAGTTGCTTGCTATTTCCCCCAACAAATATTTGGTAAAGAGGAAAAACCGATTTCCTAACTATGCCACTATCAAAATTTATAGAGTTTTGACGGGCCAGGTAGTTTTTTAACGGCAAAGCATCAGCAGAAATATTGATCAGAACATTTGGAACATCTTTTTGCTGAAGCGTTACTTTTTGCACCTTTTCGAAATCATCGTTGTATTCATAAGTAATAATCGAATCCGTTTGCTTTGTGGTATTTATCCATTCCATGTCAATCTGCCCATGATAGTATTTTATCAGACTATCTTGCTCAATAACCACATTTTTTAGCTTAAATTCTTTTTTCGTGTTTCGTTCGAAATCTGCATTCAGCCAAAAGTTCATTACATTGTTTGTATTGGCCGGCTGGCGATTGTAAAGCCCGCTCTTAATTTTCATTCCTTCTGGCGTATTAAAAATTCCATTGAAACTGATTTCGCCATTTTTAAAGTTAAGCTCCGCAAGCTGAGCATTTTCTTGAAAAGCGACGTGACTACTGGAACTGATCAGCTGGCTAAATCCACCATCACTCATTTTTTTGAAATTTTTTTCATTTAAAACATCTTTCAGGGCCACATCAAAATTTGCAATCTGACTTGAAAAAACTACCGCAGCACTTTTTTCATCGTAACAGATTGCTACGTTACCCAATACAGATTTTGCATAGTTAAACTCATTGCTACCCTTTTTAATTTTAAAACCTACGGCCTTGCTTAAAAAATCTTCAAAATTTTGGAGATTCCTGATTTTAAATCTGGCAAAAAAAGAGGTGCTCGGTTGATTCTTTATGGTATACAAATATAGGTTTGCAGGAATGCTTAGGCCATGGTCAAAGCGCTTAAAAGAACGCCCAACATTTTTCCCTGTATCTGATCTAAAGTAATGAACCGGGTTTGAGATGGCATTGAAAGCCAATGTTTTTAAAATTTCATCAACCCTTATCTTTACTAAAGAAGTGGTATTTTCTGGAATAGCTATTTGATTGGCACTGTAATTCCTGTACTTGAGCGTACCAATAAAAAAAATCAGCAGCGATATTAAAATCACTGCTGCTATTTTTAGAAATTTCTTCATACGTCATTTTTTGCCACAGATTTTCACAGATGAACACAGATTTAACTTGTTAAATCTGTGTTCATCATTTTTATTTGTGGTTAATTGTTGAATTATTTCGAAGCATTTTCAATTAATGAAAACAGATATTTCAAAGCATTCTCATGTCCATTTGGTATTTCTGCACTAATATCCGCAGAAACCACATTCCCTTTAATTGGATTCGATTTCATATAGATATTGCCCATTTTGCCCAAAGTTTCATTGAATTTCTTTGCCGTTTCTTCGCCTCCAATTTCTTCGGTAGGAACTTTGCCTACCAGGTTTTTCGCATTGAATAAGAAACTAAAATTGTTTTTTGCCAAAAGCGTTTTATGCGATTTACTAATGGCTGGAACGAAAGTATTGTTGTTGATACTTTCCATTTCAGTTAATGAATTGCCAAAGAAAACGATACCATCTTTTATCATAAAGTAGATATCAACTGGGCTTTTCTTCTCCTCAATTTTATAAATGTTGTTGTTAACCGTAACATAGTTTTTATTCATGCCATACTTAATCAGCTTGTTCATCAATCGATGATCTTCTGATGAAAACATAAACAAGAAATCAGGCAAAGTTTCTTTTTTGGTTTTTGTTACTTCTTTACGGTTATAATCATCATCATAATTGTAAGTGGTGTAGGTAACATCTTTGGTATTTAAGCCATTAATTACAAACATGGCGTCGCCTTTAACCACCATGCTTACCGCTTCTTCATCTAATAGAAGTGAAAATAAATCGGTTCCCAATTCAATTTCTTCTTCCATATTTTTGCCTAAAAACGAACCGTAAGTTTGTTTCATTAATTTAGGAAATTCTTCTAAATAGGCTTTTGTATCAATAGAATAACCCATAAAGCCGATTGCTTTATCACTATTAACATACTTTAGAAACTTTTTATTTAATTTCCTGTTCATTATTTTTTTATAGGCATCGGCTTGATCTTTGGCCAATTCCAAACCTGTAGAAATGCGGAAACTTTTTTCATCCATAAAAAGCTTTGCATTTAAACTGCCATAACCTTTCATTAAACCCGATTTTCCGTAAGTGCCAAATTCGGGAGCGATGGAATTGTAAGCATCCTGTAGGCTGGAAACCCAAAGTTCGGCAATGGCTTTGCTATCTAAACTAGAAATATAAGATTTATTTTTTTCTATGGATTCATAATTCGCGGTGAATATTTTATTGGCTTCTGCTGTCATCCAAACCATAGCCAGCTCTTTTTTCAAGCTGTCCTGTTCTTCTCTTTCCTTTTGATATTCATCATACCGGTCGTCAGCATCGCCGGCTTCAGTCATTACTGCGGTGCTATCGGTTGTGTATCCTTCTTCCATGTAAGGTGAATCCACCACCTCAATCATTGGTTCTTTTATTTCTATAACTTTTTTTGGTTTTTTAGCAATCGCTTTTGGCTTGCTTCTTGCGCCCTTCTTTTTTCCTTTTGATTTGTTTGTAGCACTTTTCTTTTTTTGTGTCGGCTGCTTCTTTTTTACTACCTCACGGCTTTCCATTTGAGGATATGATTCGCCAACGGTGGGCGGTGCAGGAACGTCGACAACTACCACATCGCTGGCAACAGCTGCCGTGCTATCTACAGTTGTAGTACTTTCTAGCGCAGCAACATCTCCATAATTAGTTTGATATTTAATGTCTTTAATGCCGTAGCGGGCAGAATTTGCCGAATCGGCAAAGAAAGAACTTCGGATGCTCCCTGTAATAAAATACAACATATCCTTATTCCATTTGATAATAACGCCTCCATTATCGGGCATTTTCAATGTTCTTACATCGCCATCAACTATGATTTTTTTGTCTTTATCTTTGATCAGGCTTTCAAATTTCGTAGCATCTTTAAGCGGAATCAAAAAACAATTGTAGGTAATACTATCGCTCAATTGGTTGAAATAGTACATGTTTTTTTCCAGGTTCACACCAAAATCTTCAATACTATTTAAATTTTGATCAAGGGATTTTGAAGTTTCTGTTAATAGTTTTTTGCCGAGAAACGACTCATTAAAATCTTTAACAAACATCAGTTTAAATACATTGTCGCCTTTGATGGTAGCAACAGTAAAAGCGTTTGAAGGGATTTTTTTAACTAGATCTTGAGCGTAATTTAATTTAGCGAGAAATAGAATGGAGACCGCAATTAGAATTTTTTTCATTTTATTTAGATAGTTGTATTTGATTGGAAACGTTAATTTTTCCATTTATTAAATCCGTTACACTTGCTTTAAGCATCACCGCTTTCTTCGATTTTGATAGATTTGAGGCGGAATTGGTAGTGCTGGTAACTGGAGACTCAAAGCGGTAAATGCTGGTATACATTGCGCCGTTAAATACGGCTTTATCTTTACTTTTAAGTTTATTGTATTCAGTTTTTGCTGATGCAACCGCCTGATATTTCCGGTTAAAAGTTTTTGTCGTTTTATTATAAGTGTATGAAGAGGTATTTGTTGCTTTGATTTTCTGCTGCGCAAGAATATTTTTGGCAATGTTGTTGATATTCGAAACATCCTTGAAAGAAAAACTTATGGTGGCGATATAGTTATTAAAATCGCTGGTGGTTTTAACATTGGTGATGCCTTCGCTTTTACGCAAATAGGCTGCTGCCTCATTTAGTTCCTTTTGAATTCTTTGCTTACTGGGCACTTTATACCCCTGAACACTATCCAACAGCATTACTGATGCTACTTTAGTTTTACTTTGGCTCAAATTAATGGTTAACATTACATCGCCAGTGCCGTCGTTTCGCATGGTAATTTCTTCAACAACCTGAAAACATGAACTCAATATGGGTATGATAAATGCAACTGCAACTAAAATGTAGAACTGTCTAAGGTTCATAAAAATTCTTTAAATAAATGGGACGCAATTGAGGAATAATCTGAAGCTTCAAACTTAATCATTAAAGGCGAAATTTTAATCGATTTTCATTTCCAATTTGAAAGCACTTTCAATTTCGGCAGGTGAGGGGACTATCCGATAAGAAATTTTAAGCGGTGTTCGTTTCCATGCGGTTAACCTGGGTTAAGAAACCCGACAAAAAGCGGTAGCCCCGAAAGCCAATTTTTCATTGGATGAGGGCTAAAGCAAATGGCGGGACTGATTAAGCTAAGAATTGCTGTTTGCTCATTTTCTAAATATTATTAATGAATTTTTTTAACAGTTATCGATTTATAAAATCTTAACCAAAATTTGGTTTCCGTATTAATCAGCTAATTGTCAATATAAAGACAAGAAAATTGTTAACTGGCGTTCGCTATGGCTATTTTTCTATCTTTGTTGCCAGCTTTTACAATAACATACAAAATGAAAAAAAGTGCAATCATCGGTTTGATTACCATTGCTATTTCGGTGGGAATCTTATTTAGCTTAAACGCCAATACAGATACTTATTCAAATTTCAAAGAAGCGGCTTCTTCACAAAAAGAGGAGCACGTAATGGGTTATTGGGAAAAATCAAAAGGAATGTATTACGATGCTGTGAAAGATGCTAATCATTTTGCATTCCATATGAAAGATGAAAAAGGAGAAGTTCGTGAGGTGATTTATAATGGCACAAAACCTCAGGATTTTGAAAAATCTGAGAAATTAGTTCTTATCGGAAAAATGGATAAGGACAAATTCTACGCGTCGAAAATTTTAATGAAATGCCCATCTAAATACAACGATAATCTTGTTGAAGTGAATAAAGATGGTAAGGTGGATACAGTTGGTAAGTACGGCGAAAAAAAATATAATTAATTTTAATGGATATTCAGTTTGTAGGCGAAAACCTGTTGCCGGGTAAAATCGGGCAGTTTTTTATTGTGTTGGCTTTTAGTGCATCGTTACTTTCAACAATTGCATATTTTTTTGCCAGTCGCAAAGAAAATTTAGAAGATAAATCTTGGCGTAACCTTGGTAGAATAGGTTTTTTGGTTAACTGGGCGAGTATAATTGGCATCGGCGTGGTGCTTTTTTACCTGATCCTTGGCCATTACAACGAGTATAACTATGTTTATTTCCACTCTTCGAAAGAACTTCCGATTTACTATATCGTTTCTGCGTTTTGGGAGGGACAGGAAGGAAGTTTTTGGCTTTGGGCTTTTTGGCAATCATTTTTAGGTGCGCTTTTAATTTGGAAAGCCAAAACCTGGGAACGACCTGTAATGACCGTTGTGGCATTTTCGCAAGTGTTTTTAACCTCAATGATGTTAGGTGTAGAAATTTTTGGCGAACGTATTGGTAGTTCTCCATTTATTTTATTGAGAGATGCTGTTGATTTGAAAGCGATGGCTCCTGTAGTTTTCGCAAATCCTGAAAACTTTGCGAAATACTTAACATTTATAACCGACGGAAGAGGTTTAAATCCACTATTGCAAAATTACTGGATGGTTATTCACCCGCCAACCCTGTTTTTGGGTTTTGCAAGTATGGTGGTACCTTTTGCCTACGGAATTGCTGCTTTGTGGCAAAAACGTTATAAAGACTGGATTAAACCTGCAATGCCATGGACGCTTTTTGCGGTGATGGTTTTGGGTACTGGTATTATCATGGGTTCGTTCTGGGCTTACGAAGCGCTAAACTTTGGAGGTTTCTGGGCCTGGGACCCGGTTGAAAATGCTTCGCTGATTCCATGGTTAACCTTAATCGGTGCAGTACACGTAATGATTGCTTACAAAAACACAGGTCATGCTTACTTTACCGCAATTGCTCTGGTTTTCTTAAGTTTCTTATTGGTATTGTATGCTTCATTCTTAACCCGAAGCGGAATTTTAGGTGATACATCTGTTCACTCATTTACCGATATGGGCATGTTTGGTCACTTGATTTTATACAACGTGGTGTTTGCTGCCCTTGCTATATTTTTGGTGGTTAAAAGGTGGAAAGAATTACCAATTACTACTAAAGATGAGGAAACCTATTCGCGTGAATTTTGGATGTTTATCGGTGCGTTAGTGGTAACTGTTGCTTGTATTCAGGTTATTTTTTCTACCTCGGTTCCTGTATTTAATAAAGCATTCGGCACTAACTTTTCTCCTCCAATTGATGCAGTTAAATATTACAACAAGTGGCAAGCGCCTTTTGCGGTTTTGGTAACATTAATTTCAGGATTCTCCCAATATTTAAAATACAAAAGAACTGATCCGAGAAAATTTTACAGCAGTTTAATCTCAGTGATATTGTTTTCACTGGTTTTGACCGCTGGTTTAGTATACGTTGCCGATATCTATACCAATACCATGTACATCCTGATAACTTTCAGTTGTATTTTTGCAGTACTTTCCAATGCTGCAATTCTATATCAAGCTTTCGGAGGCAAGGTAAAACTAGCTGGTTCAGCAATAGCACACATTGGTTTTGCATTCTTAATTTTGGGTGCTTTAATTTCAGCAGCTACGAATAAACCACTTTCTATCAACGCAAATAATTTCATTCCTGTAAAGGATTTCGAGAAGACTGAAAAGCCGGGTGAAAACATCATGTTATATAAAAACGAGCCCAAACAGATGGGTAAGTATACGGTAACTTATGTTTCTGACACTACACAATTACCAAACACTATTTATACTCTAAATTTTAAGGTTGTAGATAAAGAAGGTAAAGTGAAAGAGGATTTCAATTTACATCCTCATGTACAGGATAATGAAAAGATGGGATTAATTGCTTCACCAGATACCAAGCACTATTTAACTTACGATGTGTATACGCACATTACAAGTGCTGCGGTAAAACAGGAGTCGCATGAAGATCACGAAGGTCATTCGGACGATGAAAATTATAAAGCACCAAGAATTGTTAAGGTTTCAGTAGGGGATACCATTCATACTTCTAGTGGAATTGTAACCGTAAAAGCATTAAATAACAAGCCGGTTGCTAAAGACTTAATATTGGCGCAAGGCGATTATGCTGTTGGCTTACCTTTAGAAATTAATGCCGCCGGTAAAGTTTATACTGCCGAGCCAATGTTTTTAATCAAAGGGAATAACACATTCGATTTTGCTCGTAAAGTGGATGAGTTGGATTTGAAATTTCGTTTTGCGCAGGTTTTGCCTGACGAGAAAAAGGTTGAACTTCAAATTTTTGAGAAACCTCAACAAGCAAAAGACTGGGTAGTTTTTAAAGCCATTGAGTTTCCTTTCATTAACTTATACTGGGCAGGTACAATTATTATGGTCATAGGCTTCTTGCTATCTATTTTTAGAAGACGAAAAGAAGCTAAAGTAGCATAAGTAGATGAACATTGTTTTAATAGGATCTGGAAATGTAGCCACACACTTAGCTAAGGCATTATTTGCCAAAGCAGAAAATGTGGTGCAGGTTTATAGCCAGAATCCGTTAAATGCCAGTTCACTTGCGGAACAAGTAAATGCCGAAGCCATAAATCAGTTATCCGAAGTGGATCAAACTGCTGATTTATATATCATTTCAGTTAAGGATGATGCTATTGAGCACGTTGCTTCAGCTTTAAAAAATGTTGAGGGGCTTGTAGTTCATAGTTCAGGTACAACCGATATTTCTGCGATTAAAAATTACACAGCAAGAGCCGGAGTTTTTTATCCCCTACAAACTTTCTCTAAAGTGAAGGAAGTTTCTTTTGATCATATACCGCTTTGCATCGAAGCGAGTAACATCAATGATCTGGAGATTTTGAAACAACTTGCTGAAAAGCTAAGTGATCAGGTTTACGAAATTGATGGAGAAAAGAGAAAAGCACTTCACCTTGCCGCTGTTTTTGCCTGCAATTTTCCTAATCATCTTTATGCTTTAGCGAATCAAGTTCTTGTAGAAAATGGCCTTGATTTCAACATCATCAGGCCATTAATTGCCGAAACAGCAGATAAGGTGATGGTTAATTTACCAGAGAAAGTGCAAACTGGTCCCGCTGTGCGTGGAGATGAAAGCACTATGAATAAGCACTTAGGTTTGTTAGAAAGCCAACCTGAATTGCAGAACATTTATCAAACTTTAAGCAAGAGCATAAAATTAATGCCTAAATAGCATTTTTACGGCTTTTGCTTCTTACTTTTGCAAAATATTATGAGCATTTTTAAACTAAAAATAAATTTCGAAGAAGCAGATCATGCACCTGTAGAATTACCTATAGCAGCTGGCGAGTCTGTTTTAGATGTTTGTCTGGATAATGGCATCGAACTTCAACACAACTGCGGCGGTGTTTGCGGATGCAGTACATGCCATGTTTATGTTACCCAGGGAATGGATAACATTGAAGAAATTTCTGATAAAGAAGAAGATTTTATTGACAGGGCGGTAAGGCCTCGAATAACCTCACGTTTGGGCTGCCAGTGTGTAGTGATTAATGGCGATATTGAAGTTACCATTCCTGATCAATCTGGATTTATGGGACATTAGGCTTCTTTAATATGAAGTTTTCAGTCTAGAATCCGAAGCTCTGAAGCTCCAAACTGGTAGCTTTATAACCCTTAAACCTTCTAACAAAAATTACCCAACATTACAACCTAAAAATAAAAACATGAACAACGATAAATTTGCCTTACCCTTTTACTGGAACGATTATGAAGATATTGCAATGTCTTTATATGAGAAATTTGGAGATGAGTTTGGCGAAACCAAGATTTACCGCATCCGTTTTACCGATTTGTTAGAGTGGGTTTTGGAATTACCTAACTTCAAGGGCACCCGTGAAGAAAGCAGCGAAGGCCATTTAGAGCAAATTCAATCTGCCTGGGTTTACGAGTGGAGAGATAATCAAGATTAGTAATGAGTTACCAGTTATGAGTTAAAAGTTAAAGGTTTGAAATTATTATTTTAATGCTCTAACTTGTAATATAACCCAGCAAATTTGGTGCGATTTAAGGTTTTAACTACTATGTTTACAAACCCTGACTTATAACTTGTAACTCTCAACCCACAACGCTGCATGTTTCTCCAAAAATTAAAAGAAATTACAACCTTCATTTTTGATGTTGATGGTGTGCTTACAGATGGCTCTGTTCAGGTAACTGATAACGGCCAATCATTGCGTACTTTCAATATCAAAGATGGTTATGCCATGCAACTGGCGGTTAAAAAAGGTTATAACTTATGCATTATTTCAGGAGGAGATGGTATTGCGATGGGAAAACGCTTTTTCAACCTAGGAATAACTGATGTGTTTTTGGGGTCTGGCGATAAGGTTTCCATTTTTAAACAATATCTTTCCGATAAAAAAATCACGGCAGGAGAAGTGCTTTACATGGGTGATGATATTCCTGATTTGCATGTGATGAAATTAGTCGGATTAGCTACTTGTCCCGCTGATGCTGTGGAGGAAATCAAAGCCGTTTCTGCCTTCATTTCTCCATACCCAGGCGGGAAAACCGCTGTTCGCGATATTATTGAAAAGGTGATGAAAGTGCAAGGTAAGTGGTATGATGAACATCCTAACGCTGCTGATTCAAGTAAATAATTATATTTTCTAAAACTTAGGCTGCTGTCCATACTCTATTGGCAATCGAAGAGCCAGTTCGATTTGCAACAGCGAAGTTACACTCTTCCTTTAAACTTTTGATTTCAGATTTACTCCAACAAGTCTAAATTTCAAAACAAAAAACATGAAAAAATTAATGATGATTTGTGCATTGTTATTCTCAGTAATAACTTATGCAAATGCGCAGCAAGGTGGCGGTCGTGGTGGTATGATGATGAAACCAGAAGATCGTGTAAAACAACTTGATGAAAAGTTGAAGCTAAGCGCTGATCAAAAAACAAAGCTGACCACTGTGTTTACCGAGCAAGCTGATGCAATGAAAAAAATGCGTGAGGAAGCTCAAGGTGGAGACAGAGAGGCGATGAGAGAGAAAATGCAAAAATTTCGTGCTGATGGAGATGTTAAAGTGAATGCCGTTTTAACTGAAGACCAAAAAAAGCTTTATAAAACATGGCAAGATGAACAACGTGCTGAAATGCAGAAACGTATGCAGGAACGTGGTGGAAATAACTAAGTTTTAATTAAAATGATAATAACAAAAGCGGCATTTCTGTCGCTTTTGTTATTTTAGCGCTTTCCAAAAAATTATGTTGAATAAAATTCCCGTTATACTCGCTTCAAAATCTCCACGCAGGCAAGAGCTGCTTAAGCTTATGGGCCTAAACTTCAAAGTCGAACTTAGGGATGTTGATGAAAGTTACCCTGAACATTTAAGTGCTGCAGAAATAGCCGTTTATATTTCGGAGCAAAAAGCAAAAGCCTTTGAAGCAGGCAATGAAGTAGTGATTACTGCCGATACCATTGTCGCCCTGAATGGAGAAATATTGGGAAAACCAAGAGATAAAAATCATGCACAGGAAATGCTTGCTAAGCTATCAGGAAATAAGCATGAGGTTTATACTGGTGTAACGCTTGTTAAAGGCAACAAAATGTTTTCTTTTTATGATCGAACCGAAGTTTATTGTAAAGCTGTTACAAGTGAGGAAATCGACTTTTATATCGACAACTATAAACCATTTGATAAAGCCGGGAGTTATGGTGTTCAAGATTGGTGGGGCCTTGTAGTAGTAGAACGCATTGAAGGATCTTACACCAACGTAATGGGTTTACCAACGGAGAAACTGTATCGAGAACTAGAAAAATTCATGATTTTTTAAACACTTCGTTTTTTTTTTATTTCCATCTGTGGAATTCTAAATCATTTTTCATCATGTAGGCAAATACACCGAAAGATGAAAAATTCAAACGCACTAGTGACCATTGCTGAACCTTGCACTCAAAACTGGGAGGAGATGGATCAAAAGGATGGATTTAATTTTTGCCAGGCTTGCAATAAATGTGTGGTAGATTTTACCGGATATAGTAACGCTGATATTATTAAAACATTAGCCAATGCTTCGTCAGAAGTTTGCGGAAGGTTAACCGAGACTCAACTCAACCAACTTAATTACCATCTGGTAGTGGCGCCTGCCAATAGAAACTGGATGAAATATATTGGGGTTTTAGCCATAGGCGTAAGTATTTTTGCACAAAACGTTAATGCGTCGATACTTGCGGAAAAGCCAGAAACGCAGATCGTCGAAAAACTGCGTAGCCATGCAGACGAGAAGAAACCAATTAACATAAAAAAGATTAGCGGCAGAATTTTAGATGAGAATAAAAAACCGCTGACAGGAGTTAGAGTGGTTATTCTGAATACCAAATATTATGCTTCTACTGATAAAAATGGTAATTACGAGATAAAATTTACCAGTGGAATCAGTAAGGAAAACAAAATCCTTGCTGTTCAAAGCGCTCGGTTCTCTGCCAACATGACCTTAAATTACGCTGTAGAAAAGCAAGTTGATTTGCTCTTAAGAATGGAACCGATGATTGTAGGAAAAATAATGTATGTTCCGAAAAAGGGAAATACAATCTTATAAAAAGCCTGCAAGCGAACCCATCTTCAAATCGTAAGTGGAGAGGATAATTTCATTAATTTTTGCTCTGCCCAGTACGTAGTTTGTAATTAGGGTGGCCATCACAATCATATCTACCCGAAGCGGAATCATACCTTTCATGGCTGCTCGTTCCGAATGATTGCGATTTAAAAGTTCAATAGCGGTTTCGATGTATTCATCGTAGTTAAATGCGTAGGTTTTGGCTGTGGCAATATCTATAGGATAATTCTTTCTCTTGATGATCAATTCAGCAAAGGTTTCAAATGCACCTGCAGATCCAATTAAAATTTTCGGTTCGTACTGTTCACATTTCTCAAATAGATCTGCTAAGTCGGTCTGAATATGATATAAAAGTGCATTTTTGTCTTCATCATTTATAGGATCGGATTTGAAAAACTGTTGCGCTAAACGGGCGGCACCGATATTATAACTCTTTTTCCAAAGCAATTTTTCGGTATCACAAAGGATAAACTCTACACTTCCGCCTCCAATATCCATTATTAAAGAAGATTGTTTGATCGCACCACTCAACTTTACACCTTGATAAATCAGCTCTGCCTCATCATCGCCGCTAATCACTTCAATCGAAATTCCGCAGGTTTGTAAAACAGCTTCAACGAAATCCTTTCCGTTTTTGGCACTTCGCACAGCCGAAGTTGCGGTGGCCTTAACCTGGTCTACCTTAAATTCTTTGATGGTTTCTGCAAAGTTTTCTAAGCAGGCTATACCACGATTGAAAGCTGCCGGTATAATCATGTTCTCGTTAATCCTTCCTTCGCCGAGTTTAACAGGTACGTTAGTTTTGTGCAGTACTTCAAACTGCTGATGTATAACCTCGGCAACAAGCAAATGAAATGTATTCGTTCC
The DNA here is from genome assembly GCF_979258665.1 of Pedobacter sp. AC163. Classification (NCBI taxonomy): domain Bacteria; kingdom Pseudomonadati; phylum Bacteroidota; class Sphingobacteriia; order Sphingobacteriales; family Sphingobacteriaceae; genus Pedobacter; species Pedobacter sp. AC163. The sequence goes on from NZ_OZ409872.1 coordinate 4,633,657, forward strand.
TAAGTCTATTACGGCAATACGCATTTTAGTGTGATAATTTTAAAACGGTGGAAGGGCGACTTTCATAGTAGCATTGTATTAATTTAATAAACCGGATTGAAGCGATATCTCCCGATGGCTGTGCCGAACAATCCGCACTGAATATCATCGGGAATTTAGCAAAAAGCCGGACTTACGTTAAACAGGTCATTGCTTTTGCTTTCCAAATCAGAATAAATTCTTCAAACCATCAAAAATACTTTCGAAAAAGGTGCCAATATTCAAACCGCTACTGTGGTTAAAATAAACAAATATTAAAAAGGCTATCACAACGAAAATGATGAGTTTCCTGAATGCAAAAGCAATAATCACCAGCGCAATAGGAATAATAAAAAGCCATAAGCTGCTAATAGCATACGGGGTGAGATCAGCATCTTTCTTATAGACGTAAACCAACTTGCTATGGGTGCCCGTATCGTTTTGATGTTTGATATAGACAAATGTCGATTTATCGATAGGAAGGGGGAGCACCGCAATTCCATCGTTAAATTTTAATACTTGCGTAAAGCCGCTAACGCTAAAGGTATAGGTGCCATTAATATTTTCGTTTGGAACATTTAATGAATCGGCAGCTATGATGGCCAGTTTATTATTTTTAAGCAAATTTTCTTTTACGAGAAAATTATTGATGGCTGCAGTTTGTGCCGAGCTAAAAAAACCGATTAAACACAGGGATAATAGTAAAATGATTCGCTTCATTCGATAGAACGTTTATTGTAAATTAGATAACCGATATGTAATAATACACCATTTCTTTTAATTGCATCGTTATATAAATTGTAGCTTAAGCTTACAGGGCCAACAGGCGTATGATAAACTACGCCAGCTGTAGCCGCATAGCGTATTTTGCTTATCGCTCTCGCATAATCTACATCTTGAAAATTATTTAATTCGAACTCTTTATGTGGCAAAAATAAGTATCCTTCCAATCTAAAATCCAAATTTTTTCTAAAGTTATAAATGTTTTTTATTCCTCCTGCTGCGTATGTGGTGGCTCTAAACTTATCTAAAAAGAGCGATCGGCTATCTTGTATCGGGTAAAATGCCGGAGAAACCAAAAGAGTAGAATAATAATTACTAAACAGGGGTTGGTTCGAAATTACACCTTCTACAATATAGCCTAAAGTGTATTTATTAAGGTGTAGAAAATAGTTTTCCTGTGTGAGTTTGATACTTCCCCATTGCCGTAACCTGCTTACGCCAATTGGTTTTGAAAAACCAGGGATATTACGTGATATGTTACCTGGATTATAATTTTCGCGACCGGTTGTATAATTTACACTGAGAGAAAAACTTTGACCATTGGTGGCATATTGTTTTCTATTTAACGAATTTTTCTCCAGATTTAACGAACCTCTAAAACCGTTGAAAATGGTTTGATCCAATAAATCGCCTACCGAAAAGGTATTGTTAGGACTGTAGCGGTCGTTATTATTGATGAAATTAGCATGCAAAACTACTTTTGTATTGTAGTTTAGTGGTACACCCATCATCAAATCTATTTTTCTATCCGACTGCTCTATATAAATGGGACGGGGGTTTTCGATAAAAATTTTACTCGTATTGTAGAAATTCCAGTGGTTATAAGTAAGCTCAGCCGCTAAAAAAATGGGCAGTTTTGTGGGATAATCGATACGGCCATTAACCTGAACAGATTCATAAAATCTTCCTGAATAAAAGCTGGTGCCAAAAGTATAAGCTTTTCTATTGAGGTAATTATATTCTGCACCCAAAAAAACGTTGCTTATTGGCCTGGTCGAAATGTTGCCGCCTAAATCGAGTTTGAAGCTTTTTTTTGGTTGTGCAACCACCTCAAAAGTATAATTGTCAGTAGCGGCCTGGTATGATATTTTAGGGTAAATGGTTTCGAAAGTTTGATCGGCCACTAGTTTATAGTAACCCCGTTTGATATCTTCTAGGTTAAAGGTTGCCTTGTCACTCTTAAAAAGCCGCTCTACATATTTTTTTTGCTGACTATTTACACCGGAAACGATGATATTGCTAAAATTTAAATCGGGTTTACGCGAATTAAATGCTGCCCTTTTCCGTTCCAGCTCCTGTGGGTCGACTCTTTTCGTGATCAGGGCTTTAATTCGAGGCATATCAGCCATGGTAGCATCATATCCTTTTTTAATTAAATCCTCTACCGGGGCAAAATTGGTTACACTGTAAGCACCCAAATCGGGCTGGATATAAATGCCGTTTTTGCCAATCATGGTAGAATCTGATTTAGATAGAAACATGTAAACCAAAAAGCGGTTCATCAACCTGTCATCAATATTTTTTGGATATTCGTTATAAGTTTTTGAAGAAACATTTGCGCCAATTACATAATCGGGTTTAAACTCTTTTTCCATTACATCGGCTGGAAAGTTATTATACAAACCTCCATCGAAAACATATTTACCATCTAATTTAATTGGCCTGTAAACAATGGGAACGGTCATTGTAGCTCTCACAGCTTCGGCTAAACTTCCTTTACTTACGGTGATGCTTTTCTGCGAAAGTACATCGGCAACCATACAACGATAGGGCACAAAGAGGTTATCAAAATTATCTTTCGAAACTGCCGATGCTTGAGAAAAGAGTTCTAAAAAAGCAAAATTAAGTGGAATATCATTAATGATATTGGAGCGAAAACTAAAGTGAAAGCCAGTATCAATTGCCACTTTGGCTGTTAACATTGATGCATTTGGTGCGTTTTTCTGAAAGTAATAGGTATAATCGCTCGTGTATCTTCCGTTTACCCAGTTCTGAAATTCTTTGCTTACCGCAATTTGTTCAATTTGCTTAGGCGAATAGCCTGCGGCGTACATTGCACCAACAATCCCGCCCATTGATGTTCCGGTAATGTAATCTATCGGAATTTGGTTTTCCTCTAATGCTTTAAGTGTACCAATGTGAGCAAGTCCTTTGGCGCCACCACCACTAAATACAAGGCCTACTTTTTGCGCATGTAGCTTAGCACAGCACAAAATGAAGAGCATCAGCAAAAATCTTTTAAAAGCTACCACTCCTCTAAAATAGTGTTTTCTTTTAAAATTAATTCAACATGAAAATGCTATAAGTTAAAAATGATGCAAAACTTACCCAAAGAATATAAGGGATGAATAAATAGCCGGCCCATTTATCGATCTTGTAAAATGCAATTGCATTAACCACAATTACGATCAGTAAGATGATGATTTCGAATAATGCGAAGCCTATTTCATGAAGGGAGAAAAAGATAAATGACCAGCATAAATTTAAGATTAATTGGATAAAATAGATCGCTAAAACCCTTGGAAAATGGGCGATTTTATCTCGTTTTATCCAAACTAAATAGGCCGCAATACCAATTAATATGTAAAGGCTCGTCCAAACCGGGGCAAACAACCAATTTGGTGGGTTAAAAGAGGGTTTATTTAATGTAGGATACCATGTTTTAACCGATTCAGAAGTTGCCAAACCTCCTAAAGCGCCAATACCCAGGGTGATGACAATATTTATTAAAAAAGCTACAGGTTTGAATTTCATTCTAATTTTTGGAAATTAAACAACCACAAATTTTAAAAGTTTCATTAGCGGCCAATTCCTGGAACCACAGGCAAACTCTCACTATCATCTTTACCAACACTTTGTACCGCAAATAGATAGTTGTCTTTGCTGTAAGGAACTTTCAATTCGGTTGCTGTGGTAAAAAATTTCTTTTCCCAAACTGGGCTGCTCGTTTCACGCATCAGCACATAATAACCTTTCACCAGACCATTTGTTGGTGCTTTCCAATACAAAGATGATGAATTGCTCAGGTTCTTTACATCGATTTTTACCTCTACAGGGTTCGATGGTGCTTTTGCCAGATTGGCCAAAACAGAAATGTTCACAGCAGTATTTTTCCGGAGATATTCAAAATCCATAAATTCCTGTAAATCGCCATAACGAATGCCGTTTTCGGTTCTTAAATCCTGATGCTGATGGTCAAAATTTTCGTTCATTTCAGTAATTCTCACTGCCGGAAATCCATTTTCAACAAAGGGTGTATGGTCGCCACCACGCAAGAAACGGTCATTTCTATAAATAAGCTTCACTTCGAGTTGATCCACGTATCTTTCGCCAACTTCTTTTACATATCGAGCCAATTGCCGGCTTTTCCCATCATTTTCTAACCCAAACTGACGAATGGCTTTTGCATTCTTATCCAACTCGTAACTGGGTAAGCCTTCACTAAAAACCCTCAGTCGGGTGTTGTCGATAATTTGCGTTTCGCTGCTGTTGTTGCTGCCAATCATATCATTGTTGAGCATTGCATCAATATTCCAACCTTCTTTTTTGGCTTTGGCTGCCATAAATCCGGATCCTAATAATGATTGCTCTTCGCCACTTACCGCAACAAAAATAATGGTGGCAGAAAATTTATATTTACTCATGATACGGGCGGCTTCAATCACACCTGCAACCCCACTACCATCATCATTAGCACCAGGCGCATCGCTGGTTCTGTTCATTACGTCGGTTACGCGACTATCTAAATGACCACTAACAACATAAACCCGTTTATCATTTGTATCAGTTCCTTTTAAAATAGCTACCGCATTGCCTAATAACGTTGCTTTATCAATTCGTTTTCCGTCTGATTGAAAAGTTGTAGTGTCTAAAAAGGCTGTTAGTTTTCCATCGCTTTGCTTTGCAAATTGATTAAACTTAGCAACTACCCAATTTCTCGCTGCGCCAATCCCTCTGGTTTTACTTTTTATATCACTCAAAGTACATCTTGTGCCAAAATTAACCATGGTCGAAATATACTGCTTAAGCGAATCCTTATTCACAGATTTTACCATCGATTCGATATCTTGATTTCGATTAACAATAGTCTGAGCCTGGGCATAAGTGCCAAAAGCAATCAGGAAAATAGTAGTGTAAATTTTATTCATCTTGAGAAATAAATTATTAGGCTAATATATCGAATGATTGCTGAATGTTAACAGCGATTAAAGCAAAAATCTGTAACATTTAAGCATAAAAAAGCCCTTTGAAGTTTAATCAAAGGGCAAAATAACTAAACTAAAAAATACTATTTTGAAGTTACTTGGTTTTGATACACTTTATTGGTGTTCCATAAACCGAAGGCCTTTTTCACTGAAGCTTTAGCTGCAACTGTGTTTACATCACCAGCAATCGTTAAAAATGTTTTATCCGGAGAAATTTCATTGTAGAAATTCAAGACATCGTTGTATGTTAAATTTGCTATTGAGGTTTCATTAACGCTTTGATCGTAATCATAATCATGCAACTTTAGGCTCATTAATAGTTTTGCCTTTCCTGTATTAAATGTTTTCTCAGTAATGTTTGCATGTTGCAAAAGAGAAGCCATACTTGAAAGTTCTTTATCGAAAGTATCTGCTGAAGCAGCTAATTTGCCACTCTTATCTTTAAAAGATAAATTATCGCTTGTAATGCTTTCGTTCAAAACTGCGTTTAGCATTTCAACTATACCATCTTTGCTGCCAGCGAATGCTTTTTTATCTAAAGTAAAACTTGCATAAGCTTTTGGTGAGCGATCATTTTCCGAAATGATGATGTTCATTCCGTTTTTAAGTTTGTAAGCAACAGGTTCTTTGAACGATTGTGCATGTAGGGAGATGGATACTAAGCTTAAAAGCGAAAGTGTAATTGTTTTAATTGTGTTCATGAGATTATTCTAATTTTTTAAATGATTTTCTGTCGTCAAAAGTATTTCTAAAAGCTTATCCGGTAAACATTCTGTCGATAGAAAGGCACTTTTGCAAGTTGAATGGGCTTATATACGTGTTGAAAATTTTATTGGTTTTTAGTTTGGTAAGTAATTATTCATTTCATTCATTTTAATTACGTTCGATTGACTTTTCAAGTAATTGGTTAGTTTTAGTGCTCCGCTAACCCTATAAAATGAACTGTCTGATTATTGATGATAATGCAATAGCGAGAAGTGTCCTCAAAAATTTATTCAAAATTGAGGACTCTTTAAAGCTAATTGCAGAATGTGAGAACGCTGCAGATGCTTACAAGATATTAGCAAATAATAAAATTGACTTACTGCTTCTTGATGTTGAAATGCCAGGAATTACTGGTATTGAACTTGTTAAAGCTTTAGGAGAGAAAAGGCCGTTGATTGTTTTTATAAGCTCGAAAAGAGATTATGCATCTGATGCCTACGATTTAAATGTGGTTGACTTTATTGCCAAACCCATAACGCCCGATCGGTTTTTAAAAGCGATTATCAAGGCGAAAGAAATTTATAAGAATCAAAATTTCTTTATGCCTTCCAAAAAGGATGAGTTTATATTCATTAGAGATTCCAACATTATCAGACGAATAAAACTTGCAGACATTAATTATTTGGAAGCCAGAGGCGACTATGTAAAAATTTACCTGGATGAAAAAAATTACGCAATTCATTCTTCATTGAAGTCAGTAGAAGATAAGTTGCCGATGGATGTGTTTTCTCGGGTACACCGTTCTTTCATTGTAAATATTAGTAAAATAGATACCGTTGAGGGCGGAACGCTGATTATTCAGCAACATTTTGTTCCAGTTTCTGATGCCTATAAATCATCACTAAACAAGCGGATGCAAATTCTTTAATGTGTGAATAGATGTTTATGAAAGAACAAATTGATGTTTTAATAGTAGAAGATAACTTAATCGACCAAAAGCTAATAGCCAACTATTTACGAGAATACGATTTTAGTTTCAAAATTGCCAGCGACGGACACGAAGCGCAAGTTTTGCTTGAATCGCACTCATTTTTTTTAATCTTGCTTGATCTCATGATGCCTAAAATAGATGGTTTTGAACTGACTAAAATCATTCGTCAAGAACTTAGGCTGGAGATACCTATTGTAGCAATAACTGCTTTTAATATTAATGAAGTTAAGGATAAATGCTTTGCCGCTGGCATGAATGGATGTTTCAGTAAGCCAATCCAGAAGATTGAACTGGTTGGGATGCTTACGCAATTTTTACCAAACGAGAAGCTAAAATCTGGAGATCAATATGCCTATGAAGTTATTGATTTAAGCTATTTAAAAGAGGTTAGTTTAGGCGATGAAGAATATGAGATCGAAGTAATTGAGAAATTTATCGAAACGATTGACCAGGACTTGTTAGAATTACAACAAAGTTTTGCAGAAAAAAGAGGAGAAGAGATCAAGATGATTGCTCATCGTACGCTCTCAACAATTTATATTGTGGGCTTAAGGTCTAAATTGGAGACTAGTTTACGTTCATTGGAAAATATGGATGTATCCGAGATGGGATCACTATTGGATTGTATTTACGCCATATGCAATAAAGCAAAAGCGGAAGCCCAACATTTTATAGATTCAGTAACACAGAGATAAGCTAGGCATAGAGCTCATCACGTGTTGTGTGAATATTTTCATGAGCAATAAAATCCTTAATCTCCCTTATGGTTTCTTCAGGTTCACTAATGTGTGGGAAATGCCCGGTCGCTTTCATCACTACAAAGAAGTTATTTCTTGTGTTTTGATGAATGTATTCACCAGCAGAGAAGGGTGCCATGATATCATTGCTACTTTGCAGCGTTAAACTCGGAATATCAAACTTCTCTAAATGATCGCGGTAATCTGCTTTAAATGTTGCCATGGCGAAGGCCAGTGCAATGCTTGGCTCTGTTTCTTCAAAACAACCTTGCAAAAAACCAGCTAATTCTGGTTCTTCAGCTTTATTCATTACTATTGGAGCGATCGCTTTAGTCCAGCTAACATAATCTTCGGCAATTTGTGTGAAAATGGTTTCAATATCAGCAGCTTCAAAACCGCCAATATAATCCCTATCGTTAAGGTATCTAGGAGAAGGCCCAATAAAAATGAGTTTCTTAAAGGCTTCGGGTTTTTGCAAAGCGGCGATCATCCCAATCATACTACTTACCGAATGGCCAACGAAAATAATGTCTTTAAGTCCAAGAGTTTCGATAATATCAAGGACATCACAGGCATAACCCTCTAAAGTGGAGTATTTGTGGTAATCGTATTGAGTTTTATCCGAGCTGCCAGAACCAACGTAATCAAAGAGTATCACTTTGAAATCATCTAGAAATGCATCTGTCATGTACTTCCATGAACTCTGTGCGCACCCAAAACCATGTGCAAATACAATAACTTGATTACCTTTACCGAGTATTTTTACATTATTCCTGATGAGTATAGGATGCACGATACAGATGTTTAGATGAAAGAGATAATAAGCAGTTTGTGAAAGTTAGAAAAATCAGTTAATATTTTCAAATAAATTTTATAATGAACAGAAAAGCCTCATTTAGAGGCTTTAAAGTAGTTTTTTATTTATTTAAATGTGACTCAAACGGCTTGTTCATTTTTTTTAATTCCGTTTGAGCGCAGCAAGAACCGAGATCTAATTCTGAACCTTAATTTCAGTTCTTCTGTTTACAGCTCTTCCTTCTTCACTTGCATTTGACGTAATTGGCTCCTTTTCACCGTGACCCACAATTGTGAAAATTGAACCATCCAAGCCGGCGTTCACAAAATATGATTTTACCGCATTCGCCCGATCAATTGAAAGCGACATGTTATGTTCTGGAGTACCTTCTGCAGATGAATGGCCATGGAGAACAAATTTAGTATTTGGCGCTTTCTTCATTTCAGCTACAGCTTTATCTAAAATACCAAACGAAGACGTTTTTAACACAAACGAATTAAACTCAAATTGAATATTATCTAAATTGAAGTTTGGTTTTTCAACAACTGCAACTTCCTCTTTCGCTGGTGGAGGTGCAATGGGTTTTTTTTCTTCAACCGGTGGGGTAGGTTTTGAAACAGGAGCAGGATCTGGTTTGGTTATTAATTTCTTGCTCTTGCAAGAGTACATTGTTACAGTAGAAAGGCCAATAATTGCGGTTAAAAAAAGATTTTTGGTAATGTTCATGTTAAAGATTTTTGTTTTAGGTTTAATTTGTGTTTCAATCAAAACTACAAATAACGATTAAACCTATAACGGAATTTTTTCAAAGAACTTGTATTGAATTCTTTTTAATCAGGAACATCAACCTCAAATTTTATTCAAATAATGTTGATTTTACCTTCAATAATACAAGAAACTAACATTTTGATTTTCTATATTTGCAGCCTTGCTCCCGTAGTTCAATGGATAGAATTATGGTTTCCGGTACCATCGATATGAGTTCGAATCTCGTCGGGAGCACACCTTTAACCACCATAATTATTTTATGGTGGTTTTTTGTTGGAACTAATCTCAGTCTATCTTTTACCGATGCCTTTCTAAGTTGTTAATAGTCTAGGGATTGTGTTAGTTTAATTGTGTGGGAAGTCAAAATTTAACATGCTGTTAACGTCTAAATTGGCATTTCTAAAAATAAAAATGCACCTTTGCGAACCGCTAATAAAGGTTTAGGCATGTAAAGAATAAAAGAATCGTTTATGGAAGAATTGGTTGTAGAAGAGGTTCAGCAATTGCTTGAAAAAGAGAATGATAAGGCGTTAAAGCGCTATCTTGATGAACTGAATATCTCGGATGTAGAAGAGTTAATTGACGAGCTTCCACAACATGCAGCCAAATTTATCGAAACAATATCTTCAAACAGAGCTGTTAACGTTTTCCGAATTCTCGATTTTCCAACTCAGGAAAGAATTATCAAAAAACTTACTGGAAATAAACTAAATCAAATTATTAAAGATCTTCCTCCAGATGATCGTACCGCACTTTTTAGCGAGCTGAAGGGTGATGTAGTTAAGAAAATGATTACCCTTTTGCCTCCAGAAGAAAGAAAAGAATCTCTTGCACTTCTAGGTTACAAAGAGGATAGTATCGGTCGTTTAATGACGCCCGATTACATCGCTGTGAAACCAGAATGGTCAATCACCCGAGTTTTAGCACACATCAGACGGTATGGTAAAAATTCGGAAACAATCGATGTGGTGTATGTAATTGATAAAGATGGAGTTTTGCTTGATGATATTCGAATCCGAGAAGTTTTACTGGCCGACCCTGAAGCGATAATAGGGGAATTAACCGATAAACGTTTTATCGCGTTGAAAGCGAATGATCCGCAGGAAGATGCCATCAGCATTTTCAGAATGAATAATCGGGTGGCTTTGCCCGTTGTTGATGAGAATAATATTCTTTTGGGTATTGTAACCGTTGATGATATTCTCTGGATCGCAAACGAAGAATATACAGAAGATATTCACAAAATAGGGGGGTCTCAAGCCTTAGATGAACCTTATTTGGATGTTCCTGTTTTTGAGTTATATAAAAAGCGGGTGGTTTGGTTAATTGTTTTGTTTTTCGGAGAGCTGCTTACCATCGCTGCGATGTCGAATTTCGAGAATCAAATTGCTCAGGTTGTAATTTTGGCAACATTTATCCCTTTAATCATTTCAAGCGGTGGCAATAGTGGTTCGCAAGCTGCAACCTTAATTATTCAAGCTATGGCTCTCGGCGAAGTTACCGTTAGAGATTGGTGGAATGTAATGCGACGAGAAATTTTTTCTGGCATATTATTAGGTTGTACTTTATGTTTGTTAAGCTTCGCAGTTATCGCCTCATGGCAGTTATTTTGGCCTGGTTTTACCGATCATTATATCAGAATTGGACTTGTGGTAGGCTGCTCTTTAATAGGTGTTGTACTTTGGGGAACATTAATGGGTTCTATGTTGCCTTTGCTTCTAAAAAAAGTAGGCGCCGATCCGGCAGTGTCTTCTACGCCTTTTGTGGCTACGTTGGTTGATGTTACCGGTTTAATCATTTACTTCTCTTTTGCCATATTGTTTTTAAGTGGAATCTTACTTTAATTTTTAAAAATGCGAACGAAAATTACTACGCTTTTCACCGATATTGGTGGGGTATTGTTAACAAACGGATGGGACAGGCAAGCAAGGGGCGAAGCTGCGGTATTATTTAATTTAGATTCTGTTGATCTGGAGGAACGCCATCACCTTACATTTGATACTTATGAGGTGGGGAAACTTACCTTGGATGAATATTTAGAACGCATTGTTTTCTTTCAAGAACGGTCATTTAGTTATGATGACTTCAAAGCATTCATGTTTAGTAAATCCCTAGACTATCCTGAAATGGTTGCATTGGTTTGCGATTTGAAGAAAAAGTATCATTTAAAAGTTGCAGTAATCAGTAACGAAGGGCGAGAGTTAAATCAATATCGAATCAGCACATTTAAATTAAATGAATTTGTTGATTTTTTCGTGTCGTCGAGTTTCGTTCATTTCCGTAAACCCGATGCCGATATATTCAAAGTGGCGATAGATATTTCGCAGAGCGATGTAGAAACCAGTTTATATATAGACGATAGAATGCTTTTTGTTCAGGTTGCCGAAGGTTTAGGACTGAAAGGCATTCATCATACCAGTTATGAGGATACGAAAGCGCAACTGGCAGCTTACGGTTTAGAAATTTAGTTTCGCTTGTGTCGGTTTGAAATGAGATCGTAAGGTCGAATTTTCGACTGTTTCAGTTATTTGGAAAGCAAAGACAGGATCTTTTTTTATTGTCTGTTCCCGCTTTCCGTTATATCCCTGATGAAAAGTCAGGGGATGTCACTTCAATCGGGTTTAAGAAACTAAGATCGAGCAACTATTTAAGTTTTGCATAGCTGGCCTTTCAATACGGCAATTCAAGCCTAATTCAATGTTTCCGTGGCAAATAAATCCAAAAAAAAGCCACTCTCTCGAGTGGCTCTATAACTTTAAATTTGCTTTAGAGAATTTACGGGTTATACATTGAACCTAAAGTGCATAATGTCGCCATCTTCTACTACATAGGTTTTTCCTTCTACACCTAATTTACCTGCATCTTTACAAGCATTTTCCGAACCCAAGGTTACGAAATCATTATATTTAATTACTTCAGCACGGATAAATCCTTTTTCAAAATCGGTGTGAATCACACCAGCTGCTTGTGGTGCTGTAAAGCCTTTTGTTATGGTCCAGGCTCTTACTTCCTGTACACCTGCAGTGAAATAGGTATATAAATTTAATAATTTATAAGCTGCACGAATTAGTTTGTTTACACCAGATTCATCTAAGCCCAAATCTGCCAAAAACTCCTGGCGCTCCTCATAACTTTCCAGTTCGGCAATCTCCGATTCGATTTTTGCTGAAATAACCAAAACTTCAGCTTTTTCATCTGCAACATTTGCTTTGACTAAATCCACATATTTATTTCCGGTTACTACCGATGCTTCATCAACGTTACAGACATACATTACTGGTTTTTGAGTCAATAAGCCTAAATCTTCGATAAAATCAAAGTCTTCCTGAGGCAGTGCTGCGGTACGGATAGATTTTCCGTTTTCTAAATGAGATTTAACAACCGTTAAAATTTCATAAGTACGTTTAGCATCTTTATCGCCACCCGTTTTTGCCATCTTTTCCACCTTTTGAATACGTTTGTCAACAGTATCCAAATCCTTTAATTGCAACTCTGTATCAATTATTTCTTTATCGCGAATGGGATCAACAGAACCATCAACATGGATCACATTGCCATCATCGAAGCAACGTAAAACATGGATAATTGCATTCGTAGCACGAATGTTTCCTAAAAACTGGTTGCCTAAACCTTCACCCTTCGAAGCGCCCTTTACCAAACCCGCGATATCAACAATTTCAATCGTATTAGGTTGTACCTTGTTTGGCTTAACCAGTTCAGCAAGTTTGGTCAATCTATCATCAGGCACAGTAATTACGCCAACGTTTGGCTCAATTGTACAAAACGGAAAGTTAGCAGCTTGTGCCTTTGCATTTGATAAACAGTTAAAAAGAGTCGATTTTCCAACATTTGGTAAACCCACAATACCACATTGTAATGCCATTTATATTTTTTAATTTACGATTTACGATTTGACTTCTCACTTCTCACTTCTCACTTCTCACTTCTCACTTCTCACTTCTCACTTCTCACTTCTCACTTCTCACTTCTCACCTTTTTCAGGCGGCAAAGATAAGCTTTTAAACCTTTATTTAGAGATTCGAATTTGTAGCGCCAGTATATTTTATCTAAGTTTATCGAAAATTAAAACAAGATGATAGAAGAATTTGAGGAGCAGAAACCGGCTGAAGTGAAATTAGTAGTAACAGAAGATATACGCAGTTATCTTTATGATATTACTAAATGGGCAAAATTTCTTTCCGTAGTTGGTTTTGTTGTTTCAATTTTTGTAATTATTGCAGCCTTTAGCATACCTGCATTAATTAATAGTAATCCTGCTGTGGCCACTCAAATGGGGCAATTGGGTTCAAGTGGAACAACCATAGTAACGGTAATTTATTTCGTACTGGGTTTGCTTCTGTTTTATCCAAGCATTTTGCTTAATAAAATAGCTAATAAAGGTAAACAGGGCGTCTTATTCGGTGATCAGGAAAGTTTAAATTCTGCGATACTAAGTTTAAAATCCTTATTTAAATTTTGGGGATCGATTACCATTGCCATAATAGCCTTTTACTTTTTATTAATATTCATGGTCGGTGCTGGCATGGCCGTCGCATAATACAGTAAAAAACTCAGACACATAAAAAGCCCTTGTTGATGAGACAAGGGCTTTTATTTCGAAATTATAATTTATTAAAAAGAAAAATCATCATTTGTTTTTGCGCTATGTTCTCCGTTTTCAGAGTATTCATAACGTTTCTCCACAACATCCTGGTGAGTTTTAATATAGTCAACAGTTTCGTTTAATCCTTCAGCAAATTTTTCGAAATCTTCTTTATATAAAAAGATTTTATGCTTTACGAATACACCGTCTTCTAATCTTTTCTTGCTCTCGGTAATGGTTAAATAATAATCACCTGAGCGAGTAGCCTTCACGTCGAAGAAATAAGTTCTCTTACCTGCTCTTACTTTCTTTGAAAAAACTTCTTCTCTTTCCTTGTTGTCGAATTCTCCCATGGTTGGTATTGATGTTGGTTTTTGGTTTCGGTAAATATAAAGCAAATATTTAAAGTACAAAATACAATTTTGATACAATTTAAATTGTTCTTGTTTCCTCTTCCAATAATTGGTTATGATAAAGCTCAGTATAACTTCCGTTAAGGTTAAGCAATTCATCATGTGTACCTTGTTCTATTATTTTACCATCGTCCAGTACCAAAATCTTATCGGCATTTTTTATGGTTGAAATCCGGTGCGCAATTAAGATACTGGTTCTATCTTTCATGATTTTACCCAAATTCTGGAGAATTTCCTCCTCTGTTTTGGTGTCAACCGCAGATAAACAATCGTCGAATATCAAAATTTTAGGAGATTTGATTAAAGCCCTTGCAATGGATACACGTTGTTTTTGTCCGCCGGAAAGTGTGATTCCTCTTTCGCCCAACATGGTTTCGAACTTTTCATCAAAATCAATGATGTTATGATAAACCGAAGCATTTTTAGCAGCATCGTATACTGCTTCATCCGTAACTTTATCTAAACCAAAAGCAATATTGTTTTTGATCGTATCAGAGAATAGAAAAACCTCTTGTGGCACAAAGCCAATCTGGTTGCGGTAGTATTTAAGGTTTAACGATTTTAAATTTTCCCCATCAACACTGATAGCTCCTTGCTCCACATCATACATCCGCATAATTAAGTTTGCCAATGTTGATTTTCCAGAACCTGTTTTTCCAATAATTGCCACAAACTCACCGCTCTTAATTTCAAAACTTAAGTTTTGAAGCGCTAATATTCCTGTATCAGGATAAACGAAGCTAACATTTTCAAATTTGATGTTGCCTTGAATTTCTTTCTCTTCATTGTTTGTTGATTGAATATCGGAAGGAATGTCTAAAAATTCGTTAATTCTTTTTTGAGAAGCTGCCGCCCGCTGTATTAAGGAGGTTACCCAACCCAGCATAGTTACCGGGAAAGTTAACTGATTGATATAAATGATGAACTCGGCAATATTTCCTGCTGTAATACTGCCATTCATTACCTGGTTACCGCCCACGTAAATAGTTAAAATGGTACTCAAGCCAATTAACAAAAGCATAGTAGGGTAAAAAAGGGCAGAAACCTTTACCAAACTCATCGAATCTTTTTTATACTCATTGCTTTGAATCTCAAACATGTTGCGGGTATAATCTTCGCGTACATAAGATTTAATAATTCTGATACCTGAAAAACGTTCTTGCACAAAGCTTGATAAATCTGATAATCGTTCCTGGATTTTTCCGCTTTTTTTGAAAATCAAAGTGTTTACATAATATATAATGATGACTAAAAAGGGAAGGGGCAACAGGCAATATATGGCCAATTTCGAGTTTACATCAAACATAGACCAGATGATCAGCACAGATAAAACAAATGTATTAATGGTATACATAATCGCTGGTCCAACATACATCCTCACGCGATTCACATCTTCAGTTGCCCGGTTCATCAAATCGCCGGTATTGTTGCGGCGGTAAAAACCCAGGCTTAATTTTTGATAATGCTGATAGATATCGTTTTTCATATCAAACTCAATGTGCCGAGACATGAGAATGATGGTTTGCCTCATGAAAAACAGGAACAAACCCCTTAATACGTACAATGCCACCACCAGCAATCCAAAAAATAATAGGTTGCTGCTAAAAATATCGTAAATGATTTCCTGACGATTAAAACCTCCAAAAAGATTATAAACCTGAACATTTTCAGTAATTAAATCTACCGCATAGCCGATTACCTGAGCTGGCACCACGCCAAAAATATTGGAGATGACCACGAAAATACTGCCCGGAATAATCCACCACTTATATTTTAAAAAGTATTTGTTTAATCTGCTAAGATGTTTCATGCAATACAAACTTAGATAAATTTGTTATTTCGTGCCGCATATTTATGTTTCAATAGCTAAGCTTTAAAAAAATAATGACATTATTAGGTTTTGAAAGGTTAAGCTAAAGAGATCGAGGAGGTTGTTTGATTTAACGCATTATCAATAACAGCTAATTAAATAACACAGTGCCTAAACAATACCTTTTGTTAAGAACGCCCTATCTAACACTAACAAGTATTGAAGCGCAAAGCAGTCTAAGTTTTAGCAATTGAGAGACTGTATGCACAAATACAGCGGAAATTGCTTTTGAAAAAACCATCTAAATAATTGTTTGTAGTAGCAACGCAAATAGTTTATTTATATAAGTGTATTAATCGTTTTTTATTTTAATTTTGCAGCAGATTAGCCGAACGTTCAATATGCCAGCAAATTCTTCGTCAGATTTTTCCATTTTAGAGCAATTGAGTGCTTACGGGCATAAAAAATTGGTTTTTTGTAATGATCCTGATACGGGCTTAAAGGCAATTATCGCGATACATGATACTACCTTGGGTCCGGCTTTAGGCGGAACGAGGATGTGGAGCTATGCAACAGAGGGCGAAGCTTTGGAAGATGCCTTGCGTTTATCGCGTGGGATGACCTATAAATCGGCAATTACCGGATTAAATTTAGGTGGCGGAAAAGGCGTAATTATCGGTGATTCTCGTAAAGATAAAACCGAAACTTTAATGCGTAGCTATGGCAGGTTTATTAAAAACCTTAATGGCGAGTTTATTACAGCTGAAGAAATGGGGACCAATACTCGGGACATGGAGTATATCCGCATGGAAACCAATTATGTAACCGGCGTTCCCGAATCAATTGGAGGGGCAGGAAATCCAGCTCCATTTACGGCACAGGGGGTTTATTTAGGCATTAAAGCTAGTGTGAAAGAGGTTTTTGGAACCGACATGCTTGCGGGCAGGACAATTGTAGTACAAGGAATTGGCAATGTGGGCGAACATTTGGTTGCTTTGCTTAGAAAGGAAAATGCAGAGGTTTTAATAAGTGATATTAACCAGGAGCAATTAACTTATGTTGCCCGAAAATATAAAGCAAAACCCATTGAGGCTGATAAAATTTTTGGTTGCGATGCGGATGTTTATGCGCCATGTGCAATGGGAGCAACGGTTAATAATAAAACCATTGCAAAAATGAAGTTTGCAATTATTGCAGGTTCGGCCAATAATCAGTTAAAAGATGAGGTTTTAGACAGCGAATTGCTTTTGAAAAAAGGCATTTTATTTGCGCCAGATTATTTAATTAATGCTGGTGGCTTAATTGCTTGTTACTCTGAATGGACTGGTTTTGGAAAAAAACGTACAGTGCAACTTACCGAAAATATTTACGAGGCTACACGTAACGTAATCAAGTTGAGTAAAGCCGAGAAAATATCAACAAATATTGCTGCAAACAGAATTGCTGAAAAGCGTATTGCAGATGTTAAAAAAATTAAATCATCATATTAAATAATTATTAAAATAGGTTTTATAAACCGCACTCGTTCTTACATTCATGTTAAATAGAAGGCACTTAAGAATCAAAGCTTTGCAAAATATTTTTGCTTGGCACATGGCAGACAAAAAAGACATTAAAGGAGATTTGAAAACTTTAATGCAAAGTATTGATAGCGTGTACGAAATGTACATCTGGATGTTATCATTGATGGTTGAAGTTACAGAGTTTACAGCAAACGATGCTGCAGAACGTGCTAACAAATACCTTAAAACTGCTGAGGATTTAAATCCAAATATGAAACTGCTACACAACAAGTTTAGCGTTTTAATGCAGCAAAACCCAGAATATGTTTCTGCGGTAAAAAAATACAAAGTAGATTGGGGCTTCGATCCAGAAATCCGTAAAACAGTATATAATTCTTTAAAAGCATCTCAGGAATATGCCGATTATCTTGCAGATCCGAACGAAAGCTTAGAATCGTCAAAAGATATTATCAAATATATTTTCAGAAAAATTATTTTAAAAAACCAGGGTATTATCCAGGTTTTCGAAGAGAAATTTATCAATTGGCAGGTAGATCACG
The DNA here is from genome assembly GCF_979258665.1 of Pedobacter sp. AC163. Classification (NCBI taxonomy): domain Bacteria; kingdom Pseudomonadati; phylum Bacteroidota; class Sphingobacteriia; order Sphingobacteriales; family Sphingobacteriaceae; genus Pedobacter; species Pedobacter sp. AC163. Next base: position 4,651,548 of record NZ_OZ409872.1, read on the forward strand.
AGGTGATGAAAGGAATGGTTGCAAAAACGTTGAAGAACTTTACGTCTGACGATCCTTTCAAAAATAAACTTACCGAAATAAGCGCTGATTGGGTGGAAGACAGCAAATTTGTGCAAGATTTATTTGTACACACCTTGCAGAATGATGCTAAATACCAGGAATTGATTGCAGAGCGTACAAAAAATTGGGAGTCGGAACGGATTGCTTTAATGGATACCATTTTGATGAAGATGGCTATCTGCGAGCTTTTAAACTTTCCATCAATTCCTGTAAAAGTAACCATTAACGAATATTTGGAGCTATCAAAAGATTACAGTACGCCGAAAAGTAATTCGTTTATTAACGGTATTTTAGACAAAATTTTAGGCGACCTTAAGAAGACAAATACGATTAAAAAAATCGGTCGCGGATTAATTGAAGACTAATAATGAAAAAATTATTCATCCTTGCTATTGCAGCAATCTCTTTCACAGCTTGCCGAAATGCAAACAATTCTACAGATCACGTTGCAGGAAATGATTCGTTGGCAGCAACTACAATTGCCTCACCTGATGCACCAATAATTGTTTTTGAGAAAGATATTTTTGATTTCGAAAAAATTAACCAAGGTGAAAGTGTAGAACACCAATTCAAATTTAAGAATACAGGTAAAAGCCCTTTAATCATTTCAAATGCTACAGCCACTTGTGGTTGTACCGTTCCAGAAGTGCCGAAAGAACCTATTTTACCGGGAAAAGAAGGTGTAATTAAAGTTGTGTTTAATAGTACAGGGAAAGAAGGAATGCAGGATAAAGTGGTAACAGTAACTTCAAATGCAAACCCAACAGTTTCAACGGTACACTTGGTAGGCGAGGTGCTTACAAAAAAATAAAATGTTAAGGTTTGGTTTTGTACCTATACCCTTACTTACAATCAATAATCAAATAAATAAGAAATGACATCAACAGTAATTTTACAAGCAGCAGGTGGATTTGGCCAATACGGACAATTAATTATGTTAGGTGCTATCGCGGTAGTATTCTATTTTTTCATGATCCGTCCACAGGTTAAAAAAGCTAAAGACCATAAAAAATTAATAGAAGGATTAAAAAAAGGTGATAAGATTATCACTACTGCAGGTATTCACGGCCGTATCGCTGATATGAACGATACTACTTTCTTAATCGAAGTAGAAGGTGGAGTGAAAATTCGCTTCGATAAATCGGCGGTTTCTTTAGATGCAACCAAAGCAGTTGTTCCTCCTGTAGCAAAAGCATAATCAATGCATTTAGCATGAAAAAGGGTTCCGAATTTCGGAACCCTTTTTTGTTTGTTATTGTTGCGCCAGGTTTATATTGATATTGTAAGACACCTTTACTGGAATGCCATGTTGTAACCCCGGGTTCCAATTGCGGCACTCGTTCAAAACACGGATGGCTTCTTCCCTGGTTCCATAACCCAGGTCGTTTTTAAACTTATAATTAGATAACTTCCCGTCTTTTTCGACAACAAAACTGATAAATAATTTCCCAGAGATCTTATTTCTTAGGGCTTCAGATGGGTATTTAAAATTTCTGGATAAATACCTGTAGAATTCAGTTATTCCACCTGGATAATCTGGCTTTTCTTCTTCGGTTTTATACTTTTTTGTCTCTCCGTTTTCAAATGTTGCAATGCCGTCAATAAAATATCCATTATTATACTTTTCAACATAGCTATCTTTACCTATTTTACCTTTCCACTCGCCATCTTTGTAACCATTCACATAATCTCCTTCTTCACGTTTATTCATATTTAAGTGTCCGTTGCCATCTTTTATAAATTGATTTCCCAAAGAATCGAAACCCGAAATCACTTTGAAAGCAGAACGTTTCTGTTTATCAGATTTATCCGCATCATCGTATAGAATAACTCTTGCCAATTGCCCATTGGCATAATATGATGATGATTCGCCAATTGGCTTGCCATTCAGATAATTGGTTTTTTCAATTAAAATTCCTTTTTTATTAAAGCGTTTAAGCTCTCCCTCATAAACCAGATTAGGTTCAAAGTTAGATAGCTTGCCAATCGTTTTATCCGTATTATCTGCATAAAACTCGTAAAGGTTATAAAATTTCGATCCAGAGTCTGGTTCTTGAATAACCCTTCGGTAATCGGCTGATTCATTATTTTTTACAGGAACTCCATCTTTAAAATAATAAACGTTTGACCGTTTTTGGCTAAATGCATAACATGATAAGGCGGAGACAAGCAGTAATAAGATGATTTTTTTCATAATTCAGATTGATGGTGCTAATATAGAAAACCTCTTTTCAAAATCCGTTTTCTTTTATTACATAGGAATTAATAAATTGTTACATTTGGAAGAATTGCTTTATCGAGCACAAATGATGCGGTAAGTTGTTTAATTTATAATATGCCCTTTATTAGATTAACTAAAATTGAAAGACGACGTGTTTTAACACTATTAGCCTGTTTATTTTTGGCTATAGCGGCTTGGCTTTTCATGGCATTGAATAATAAATACAATTACATAGCGAAAACGGTTATTGTATTCAAAAATAAACCTGCTAAAAGAGCTTTTTATCCTTTACAGACTGATACCCTAGATTTAGAGGTGGAAGGCACTGGTTGGCAACTTGTCTTTGCCCGATTGAGGATAAGTCCGCCATCAATTTCAGTTAATTTGAGTCAACTAAATGCAAGGGACTTTGTAGTTCTATCCGATCAGCTTTATAATATTAATAAACAGGTAGGAAGTGCACAAAAGGTGATTTCGGTTAAGCCAGATACCTTGTATTTCGATTTTACAAAACAGATCATTAAAAAAGTTAATATAAAATTGGTGAGTCAACTGGCATTTCATAAACAGTATGGATTGGCGAGTGAGGTGATACTGAACCCAAAAACAGTCACTGTAGCCGGCCCACAAGAAGAATTGAGCAAAATTATTGCTTGGCCTACAGATACTTTAAAAATAAATAATTTACAGAACAGCACCACAGCTCGAATTGGTCTCCAACATAGTATTCATAAAAACGTAAGCATTTATCCATCATCAACCGAAGTAAAACTTTCAGTTGATGAGTTTACCGAGAAGACTGTTGAGGTGCCGTTGAAGATATTAAATAACAGAAATTACAACAGCATTAAGCTTTATCCAAAGAAAGTTAAGGTAACATTTTTGGTTGCCTTGGGCAGTTATGCACAAGTTGATGCAAATTTTATTACGGCAACCATTGATGTTGATGAATGGAAAAACCTAAACCATCGCCAGTTTGCTGTAAAGATTACTGAGTTTCCAGATTATTGCAAACTGATTAGCGTAAGCCCATCGAAAATAGATTTTGTAGTAGAAAAATAATGTATAAAGTTGGGATAACAGGCGGAATTGGTAGTGGCAAAACAACAGTTTGTAAGGTTTTCGAGGTTCTGGGTATTCCAATCTTTTATGCCGATACTGAAGCCAAGAATATGATGGTTGAAGATGAATTGCTTATTGAAGCTATAAAATCAACCTTTGGTGAGGAAAGTTATTTCGAAGAAGGAAAGCTAAACAATAAACACATCGCAGGTATTGTGTTTAATAATGAAGCCGAATTGGCGAAGTTAAACGCCTTAGTTCATCCTGCAGTTTTTAGGGCTTTTGATAGGTGGGAAGCCAATGTGAATCCTAACGCTCCTTACACGTTAAAAGAGGCTGCTTTGCTTTTTGAAAGTGGTTCTTACAAAATGTGCGATACAACAATTCTGGTTACTGCGCCAACAGATGTGAAAATAAACCGTGTGATGCAACGCGACAATAGCACTGCAGAACAAGTTAAAGCAAGGATGGACAAGCAGATGAGTGATGACGAAAAAGCTAAAATGGCCAATCATTTTATCATGAATGATGAAGCACATTCTATTATCGAGCAAGTTCTTGCCCTACACAAAGAGTTTTTAAACCTGGCCGCCAATACGCTTAGTTAATACTCATCTCAAATATTTTATCAAATCATTTTTTAATAATATGTCTAATAGCCTAAAATCCTGCCTTATCCTTAAATCCAACAGAACCTAGTCATGATTTTAGACGATTTTATCACCATTACGCCAACAGGTTTATATTGTGTTTATGGCGATTTTTATTTAGACCCGCAACAACCTGTAAATGATGCCGTGGTTTCTCATGCACATGGCGACCATGCTATCGGTGGAAGTCAGAATGTTTACTGCACTGCTGCAACAGAAAGCTTTATGAAACACCGTTACCGTAAATTTGCGGCGGTAGATTTTCATCTTAAAAAATACCATGAAACGTTTAAAATTAAGGATGTAGCCATCACGTTTTATTCTGCAGGGCATATTTTAGGTTCGGCGCAGGTTTTAATGGAATATCAAAATGTAAAATACCTTTACACAGGAGATTATAAGATAGAGCCAGATGCTACTTGCGAGCCTTTCGAGTTTGTGAAAGCAGATGTTTTAATTACCGAAAGTACGTTCGCCAACCCCGAAACGAAGCACCCTTCTCCAATTGATGAGATTAAGAAACTGAACGAAACTTCAGCCAATATTATGCTGGGCGCCTATGCTTTAGGGAAAAGTCAACGTATTATTCAGTTGTTAAGTGAACATTGTTCTACAAAAAATGTGATGGTCCACCATAGCATTATGCCCTTTGTTAAAATTTACGAAGACTTCGGGATGAAAATTGGTAACTATAAAATGTATGATAGAAAGGTGATGAAGAATAATCATGAGCACCAGGTTTATATTGTTCCGCCGATGGTTTTTCATAGTTACCACAAAGCGATAAATGTTGTTCGGGCTTTTGCATCGGGTTGGAAGAATCTGCAACAACAAAATGGAATTTCTCTTTACATTTCCGATCATGCAGATTGGGATGCGATTTTAGAAACTATTGAAAAAGTACAACCGAAACAAGTTTGGACCTTGCATGGAGATGGCAATCAATTAAAAGAATATTTTGAGGGTAAGCTGGAGGTAAAAATACTAAACTAAGGAACAGGATTTTTAGTATCTAAGGATTTTCAAAATCCTGATGATTGCAAATATTCACTCATTCAAGATTCAATCATTCACTCATTAATTATGAAAGAGGGCGAAGACTTTTATTTTAACGAAGACGGATTAATGGTTTTTACAGCGGCATACCATTTAAAACGTGGATATTGTTGTAAAAATAAATGCAAGCATTGTCCCTGGGGTTATGGGAAGAAGAAAGAGAAGAAGTAATTCAATTGGCGGTCTTCAATTTTCAGTTCCAACTTTTAGAGACGTACATGCTTATAAATATCACTCAAAGCTACGTCGAATCCCATCGAAACAAAATTTAATGAGTTGTTAATTTCCTTGTATTCTATAAGTTCCCAATTTTGCTTTTCGTTGAGGTAAAATGCTTCAACTAATATTGATTCAGTATCAATTAAAATATATTCCTTTAATGTTGGAATATCCCTGTAAAGTCGAAATTTGTTTCCTCTATCATAATCTTTAGTTGATGGAGAAAGAATTTCAATAATAACAGTTGGTTCTAAAACGGTATCCTTATCATCAGTAGAATGCTTAATTCCATTACAATAGACAGAAATATCAGGATAGGTGAATAGCGTATTTTCTGGTATGTTCATTCGCATATCGCTACCAAAGGGAATACATTTGGAACCTGCAAGCTTCGTTGAAAGAAATCCGAAGAGGCTAGAGAAAATAAGATTATGATTAAAGCTAGCACCTGACATTGATTTTACTCCATCACTTTGGTCTCGGTGTAAAGGAAATATTTCGCCCTGAAAATACTCATGCTTTTCTTGCGATGCCTTTTCCATCTCCAGATATTCAGTAACAGTAAAATGCCTCTTTTTGTATTCTACATTAGGCTCATTTACAATCTCTTCCATGTTCTAATATACTGAATGTTTTCAGATAAAACCTTGCTCAATTGGAAATACTAATGAGAATGCCCGGCAAAGAAACCAATTAAAGCCACGCCAATTCCAAGTAGAACAGCAATCATTTTTCGGGTATTAATTTTATGGTCTGCGCTCGATTCGAATAAAATTGTAGTGGAAATATGCAGGAAAATACCAATTACAATTCCCATAATTTTGTTGAAATAAGCATCGATACCTCCAATGGTTCCGTTGCTTAAACCAACACTTACATAAAAGCCAAGCGGGGCCATCACGGCGAAAATTATCAAATACATGATGATGCTTCCTTTTTTGAAATGGTTTTGCATTAAAATGCTTGCCAAAGCAAATGCCGCTGGAATGTGGTGTAACGAGATTCCAAAAATAAGTTCGTTATGCTGATCTTTGGCAAGTGGCATACCCTCTAAAAAAGCATGCAGGCAAAGGCTAATCATAATCCCGAATGGAAAAACATTTCCATCGTGGTGCTTATGGATATGTCCGTGTTCTACACCTTCAGAAAACTGCTCCAAAAAAACCTGCAATAAGAAACCTACCAATATAAAAATACCAATTTCACCTTTGTCGGGCCCGCTATAGGCGTCGGGTATCAGGTGCAGAACCGTAATGGCAAATAGGTAAGAGCCACTGAAAGAAAGGATTAATTTCAGTAGTTTTGATTTATCACTTTTGACCAAAAAAATGGCCGAGCCGCCTAAAAAAGCGCAGAAAAAAAGTACGGCAAATTTCCAAGCTTCCATTAAAATTCGGGTTGTAATTTTTTAAATATTCTCGAACAGATAAAACCAATCAAAATTCCCAATATTGCACCTGTAGTTACATCTATCGGGTAATGGACGCCCACGTAAACTTGCGCAAAGCTAATTATTGCTGCCCAAAATAGCCCAAGAGGCAAAATAGGCTTCCAGCGACCGTAAAATACGCAAATTAAAAACACAGCAATAGCAAAATGGTTGGTAGCATGGGCTGAGGGAAAACTTAATCCACTGCCGCATGGCACCCGGTGAATAATATCATTTGCCAAACTGAAATCATTGCAAGGCCTTACCCGGGCCACAAACGGTTTTATTAAACGAGATGCGATCAAATCCCCCGTGGCGAAGGTGAAAAGTACCATTCCAATAATATAGTATCCTTGTTTTTTATACTGCTTAATGCAGAAAACAATAATAAAAATATACAGCGGCGACCAAAAAAAACGATTGCGCATTAAAGGCATCAGCCAATCGAAAAAGCCATTAGAAAGTCCACGATGGATTTTCAAAAAAAGCTCAACATCAAATTGCTGTATGCTTTCTATCATGCCTTTTTACAAATTAAAATTAAACGATCGGAGTTGCATGCATCGAAATTGTCGAGCGCATAACTGCCGAAAGCTTTTTGAACCATCAGGCCTGCTTTGGTTAACATACGCTCAAAATCTTCAAAACTAAAAGCCTGAACCCGTTCTTCGAAATTGTATGTTTTGCCCTTATCATCGAAATTTATTTTTTTGATAATCTTCCCTTCCACTACATTTTTAGTGATATTAAAGGCAATGCCATCAAGCGATTTAACTTCGCAATGATTTAAATTTCTGACGATTTTTTCAGAATTAAAATAATCTATAACCAGGGTTCCATTGGTTTTTAAACATTTTCTAAACGTTTTAAGCGCATTCACGTGGTCTTTCTCGGTATCAAAATAACCAAAACTGGTAAATAAGTTTAACGCCACATCAAAATAGTTGATATAAAACAATTTCCGCATATCATGCACCAAAAAATGCAGTTTATTGTTTTCGAATTGCCTGGCGTATTTTATGCTTTGTTCTGATAGATCGATTCCTGTAACATCAAAGCCTTTTTTATTGAGATAAATAGAATGCCTACCTTTCCCGCAAGCAATATCAAGCATTTTCGAATCGGCCGCCGGACTAAGGTATTCTGTTAACTTATCGATGAAAAATTCGGCTTCTGCATCGTTTCTTTGTTGATAAAGAATATGATAATATGGCGAATTAAACCAATATTGAAACCACTTACGTTGCATATAAAAAGCCTTTTTGTTTTGGAATTTGCAAACTTAGATAAAATTGAGATAAACAAAGTACATTAATTTCACAGCGAAGCAATTTATAATTGTTAAAATGATTTTTGTTTTGGAAATCAACGTTCAGTTTATCATTGGGCAATATAGCCGTGCCATTCGCTGTAGCCCTCGTAGAAAAACTCGGGGCTGCCGCTGTTGTCAGGTTTAGAAAGAAAGGTTTGTTTTAGATCAATCGTCATTGCGAGGCACGAAGCAATCTTAAAGCTTTGGGTTAAACGAAGACAAAGTTCAAGTAGTAAGATTGCTTCTTGCTTCGCAATGACGGCAGCAATTATTAGTTTTCCCTCACAATCTTGATTGCTCCAAACCCGACAGTAATGGAAATACTTTTTTATTGCAGCAACCTTAATATACTGTCATGCTGAGGCACGAAGCATCTACAACCGATGAAACACCTGCCTGCGGTAGGCAGGGATTCTTCGTGCCTCAGAATGACAGAGGTTTGAAAAAGACTGTAATGAATGGCGGGACTGCAGAAACCGATGCACTATTGCTCTGGCTTTCCAGAAAAAAATAAAAACCAATCACACGTTTGACTAAAACCTTAACCGAATTTCTATTAAATATATCGTATAAATAGATATAAAAACAATGTAAATTAACAAGCCGAGGCAGCCTAAAATAGCTGCTATCTTGTTTTTTTTCTTATTTTTGAACTTTAAATAAAACCCACAAAGTGACTTTAATAAAATCGATTTCAGGAATACGAGGAACCATTGGCGGACAAGCTGGAAACGGCTTAACACCGATAGATATAGTGAAATTTACAGCGGCTTTTGGTAGCTGGGTAGTACAAAAAACAGGAAACAAACGAATCGTATTAGGTCGCGATGCACGTATTTCAGGCGAAATGGTGAACAATTTGGTTATTGGAACCCTCCAAGGATTAGGGATTGAGGTAATCGATTTAGGCCTTTCAACAACACCAACAGTAGAAGTTGCAGTTCCGGATGAACAAGCAGGAGGAGGAATTATTTTAACCGCCAGCCATAACCCGAAACAATGGAATGCCTTGAAGTTGCTAAACGCAGATGGAGAATTTATCAGCGATTTAGATGGAAAAGAAGTGCTCGACTTAGCCGAGAGTGCAAGTTTCGAATTTGCTGAGGTGGATCAATTAGGTAAGGTTATACAAAATGATACTTACCTACAGAAACATATAGATAAGGTTTTAGCATTGCCATTAGTTGATGTGGATGCCATAAAAAAAGCCGATTTTAAGGTTGTTATTGATTGTGTAAACTCGACCGGCGGAATTTTTATTCCTGCTTTGTTGAAAGCCTTGGGCGTAACAAGAGTTACCGAATTATATTGCGATCCTAACGGTCACTTTCCACATAACCCTGAGCCGCTTCCCGAAAATTTAACTGAAATTTCAAAAGAGGTACAAAAGCAAAATGCCGATTTAGGGATCGTGGTTGATCCAGATGTGGACCGTTTATGTTTTGTAAATGAAGATGGAAGCATGTTTGGCGAGGAATATACCTTAGTCGCCGTTGCCGATTATGTGTTAAAAAATACGCCAGGAAATACCGTTTCTAATCTTTCTTCAACACGGGCTTTACGAGATGTTACTGAAAAAGCTGGTTCGGAATATAACGCATCAGCGGTTGGCGAAGTGAATGTAGTTAACAAAATGAAAGAAACCAATGCAATTATTGGCGGCGAAGGTAATGGCGGCATTATCTATCCAGAATCGCATTACGGCAGAGATGCTTTGGTTGGTATTGCATTATTTTTAACCCATTTAGCCAGATTTGGAAAATCAATTTCATTGTTAAGAAGCAGCTACCCACAATACCATATTTCAAAAAATAAAATTACCCTTACACCAGAAATGGATATCGATAATTTGTTAAAACAGGTTGAGGAAAAGTACAAAAACCAACCTTACAGCACTATCGATGGGTTAAAAATCGAATTCGATAAAACCTGGGTTCATTTGCGCAGATCTAATACCGAGCCAATTATCCGTATTTATAGCGAAGCAGAAAACGAAGCCACTGCAGAAAATTTAGCGAACAAAATTATTTCGGACATCAAAGAAATACTTAAATTAAACTAGTACATGAAAAGAGTTTATTTAGATAATGCAGCTACAACGCCATTGGATAAAGACGTAATTGCTGAAATGACCAATGTAATGGAAAACCATTTTGGCAATCCATCTGCTATTCATGCACTAGGGAGAGAGGTTAGAACGCTGGTAGAGAAAGCTCGTAAAACGGTTTCTGGCCTTTTAGGTGCCTCACCATCCGAAATATTCTTCACCTCTGGAGGTACCGAAGCAGATAATACTGCTATCCGGTGTGGCATTTCTGCTTATGGAATTAAGCATGCCATCACTTCTAAAATTGAGCATCACGCGGTAGAACATACCTTAAATACGATGCTCAAAAATGGCGAAATTGATAAATTAAGTTTCGTCAATATTGATGAAAAAGGTAATGTAGATTATGCCCATCTGGAAGAGTTATTGCAAAACAACGATCGCACTTTTGTCTCGCTAATGCATGCAAATAACGAATTGGGTACTTTAACCGATATGATTAAAGTTGGCGATATCTGCGAAAAATATAACGCCATATATCATGCCGATACGGTGCAAACCATGGGGCATTACGTACACAATGTGCGTGAATTAAGAGCGCATTTCATTGTTTGTGCGGCACATAAGCTACATGGTCCGAAAGGGGTGGGTTTCTTGTATGTAAATAGCAACATCAAAATTCCACCGATGATTTATGGGGGTGCACAAGAGCGTAACATGCGTGGTGGTACCGAAAATGTTTACGGCATTGTTGGGCTGGCCAAAGCGTTGGAAATTGCCTATGCAGAAATGGCCGAACATCAAAGCCACATTCAGGGGTTAAAAGATTATCTAAAAGAACAATTGATTGCCGAGATTCCGGGAATTGGCTTCAACGGAGAAACAGATGCAGACAAAAGTCTTTACACCGTATTAAATGTGTCGTTTCCAGAAATGGACATGGCCGATATGTTGTTGTTTAATTTGGATATCAATGGCATTTGTGCCTCTGGCGGTAGCGCTTGTTCTTCAGGCTCGAACATTGGTTCTCACGTTTTAAATGGCATCAAAGCCGACCCAAATCGTCCATCAGTTCGCTTTTCTTTTAGTAAATATACTACTAAAGAGGAACTGGATTACGTAATTGATAAAGTTAAAATGGTGATAAAGCAAAATGCTTTAGCCTAAAAATATCAGTAACCAAATAGGAAAAAGTCTCGGAGCAATTCGAGACTTTTTTTTGCGATTTTTTTGGAAAGCAAGTGCAGCTCATTGATTAAGGTTAGTCCTGCTTTCTATTCCAACCAAAGCAGAAAAAGCTTTTGGTTTCCACGGCAATCAGGTTTATTTAATATAGGTTTGAGTGCTTGGGAAAGGTATTAAATTTTTAAATCCGTCTGCTGAAGCAGGGACGGCAATGATATTAATAGCTTCAGTTCGAAGTTAGTTGCATTTCATTACTGTTGACGTCAGTCACCGGCAATTTTTAAATCCCTTGCAAATCTCAAAAGAAAAACTTATATTTAATTAAGATAAAGGCTATCCAAAAGCCAAGACACATGAGTTCCTCAACGAAACCTTATCAAATATCTCTTTAGGATAAGGTTAAGCAATTATAAAACAGCTTTGCAAAATTTTCTTGAATAGAGAAAAAAACGAATTTTTCGAAAATTTAATTCACCCTCAAAAGCAGCCAATGCTTTTATAAATTTATCGTTATTGAAAATCAAAAAACTAATGCTCAGGTAGCAAGCACCGAGAATCTGAACTCATCAGACAGCAGAAAGCATATTTACAAATTCATTTTATCACCGTTTTCGTTTGAGTCATCGCATCATTTTAACAGAATTCATAAACGGAAATTCAATTCTTTTGGTTGTATTCACGAGTTGAGAAAGCTCTCAGGCTCAATGCTATAAGTTCAAATTTAAGGCAAATGAGACTTTTCCATGGAAACGAGTGGGTATATTGCGTCAAAATGATTCCTTAAAGAACTAAAAAAAACAATATTCCATTTTCGCTTGTTGCATTAGTACATCAATTTGAAATACTATGGAAACTAATAAAGAAAAGGGAAAAGTTATTCAGAATGACTTACTAGATAAAGAAGTTGAAGATGTAAGAGAGCATGATTCTCTTGATAATAATAAATCTTCTAAACAGGCTACGAATTTATTCGAAAAGGATAAAAACCGAAAGAACAATGCATTTGGACCAGGTCACGAGCCAGGCACTACACCAGGTTCTGGCATTTAGCGCATTGGTATTTAGCGTATAAATTTTTAAATTTAAGCCACAGCATTTTGTTGTGGCTTTTTATGTTGATTGAAAAAATGGAAAGAAGAAATTTTATTACAAATTCTGCATTGGCAATGGCCTTGCTCTCAATTTATAAAACAGATGTTTTTGCTCAGCAAGAAATGTTGCGGGCGTATAACTTCAAGCCATTGAGAAACAACGTCGGTATTTTCACTGAGCAGGGTGGAACTATCGGCTGGTTAAATTCATCAAATGGCTTTGTTGTTGTTGATGCACAGTTTCCAACATCGGCACCGCATGTTATTGAAGAATTGAAAAAACTTGGCGAAAAACCTTTTAAATATTTAATCAACACGCACCATCATGGCGACCATACCGCGGGTAACATCGCTTTCAAAGGTTTGGCGGAAAAAGTAGTGGCGCATCAAAATTCGCTTGTTAATCAGAAAAGAGGGGCAGAGAAGGCAAATAGTTTAGATAAACAATTGTTGCCAGATACTACATTCGGTACCGGTTGGAAAGCACCTGTTGGCGATGAAAAGATTAGTGCTTACTACTATGGTTCTGCCCATACAAATGGCGACGCTGTTTACCATTTTGAAAATGCAAACATCGTTCATGTCGGCGACCTGGTTTCCAATAGAAAATATCCTTATATCGATAGAGAAAATGGTGCTCATATCGGCAATTGGGTTACCGCTTTAGAAAAAATACATAACCAGTTTGACAATGATACCTTATTTATCTTTGGCCATAGCCGTGAGCCAGAAAAAGTTACTGGAAACAAAGCTGATATCAAGGCATTTCAAAATTATCTTCAAAATCTACTGAGTTTTGTCGGTGCTGAAATAAAGGCAGGTAAATCAAAAGAAGATATATTAAAAGCAACTGCAATACCAAATGCTCCGGAATGGCAAGGCGAAGGTATTCAAAGGAGTTTAACAGCTGCTTATGATGAACTAAAAGGCGTTTAAATTTCTGCCGTAGATTTTGAGATGTTTTAAAATTCACTTGCAAATCTGCGGCTTTATTTTGCCAAATCTTTTTTCAATTTATAAACATTCTATATTTGAAAAATAAGGAGATAGCCATTTGTTAACTACATAAAGCTACCTCTTATCTGTTATATTTGTCTATACAAATCCAATATCAGATATGGATGATTTTTTAGCGGCACGTTCGCAAATGGCTCTTTCCCTGGGCTTTCATATTATTTTTTCTTGTATCGGAATGGTGATGCCATTTTTTATGGCGGTTTCTCACTATAAGTGGCTACGAACCAATCAGGAAGTCTATAAAAACCTCACAAAAGCCTGGAGTAAGGGGGTTGCCATTTTTTTTGCCACGGGTGCCGTGTCTGGCACTATGTTATCATTTGAGCTGGGCTTGTTATGGCCAAGGTTTATGGAACATGCAGGGCCTATTTTCGGGATGCCCTTCTCTCTGGAAGGTACGGCATTTTTTATCGAAGCCATTGCGTTAGGCTTTTTTCTTTATGGCTGGAACAAGCTAAACAAATGGTTTCATTGGTTTACGGGCGTAGTTGTTGGTGTTAGCGGCTTGGCTTCAGGGATATTGGTCGTAGCTGCAAATGCCTGGATGAACAGCCCGGCAGGATTCGATTTTGTAAACGGCAGATACTTCAATATCGACCCAATACAAGCTATGTTTAACAAGGCATGGTTTTCGCAAGCGCTGCATATGTGTTTGGCGGCTTTTACGGCTACTGGCTTTGCGGTAGCCGGTGTGCACGCACTTATGATTTTGCGGAATAAAAACAGAGATTTTCACTTTAAAGCATTTAAAATTGCGGCTGTTTTTGCTTGTATTGGAGCCATACTGCAACCTTTGAGTGGAGATATTTCTGCAAAAGATGTAGCTGAAAGACAGCCTGCAAAACTTGCCGCAATGGAAGCGCTTTATAAAACAGAGAAACCAGCGCCGCTATTAATCGGGGGAATTGTTAACGAAAAAGATAAAACTGTAAAGGGAGCAATAAAGATACCTGGTGCACTCAGTTTCCTTGCTCATGGCGATTTTCATGCCGAGGTTAAGGGCTTAGATCAAATTCCTGAAAATGAACATCCACCGGTCGCGATTACGCATTATGCCTTTCAAATTATGGTGGGTATCGGTACGCTCTTGGCTCTTATTTCATTGATTTTCTTTATCAATATCATCAGAAAGCGATCAGTAATAGATAAGCGCTGGCTGCTTAAACTCTTTGTAGCATCCATTCCTTTGGGCTACATCGCCTTAGAAGCTGGCTGGGTGGTAACTGAAGTAGGAAGACAACCATGGATTATTTATGGGATAATGCGAACGAAAGATGCCGTTACACCTATGCCCGGTATTGCTTATTCATTTTACATTTTCTCAGCAATTTATATCTCGTTAAGCATTGTAGTTACTTTTCTCCTTTACAGGCAGATTAAAATGGTGCCCGTTGTTTACGATAAATCCGATAGCCACGATTTGAAATCATAATATGGAATATGTTGTAGTTACTTTCTTATGTCTGGCTATTTTGCTTTACTTCTTATTGGGAGGTGCTGATTTTGGCGCCGGGATTATCGAGCTCTTTACTTCTACGAAGAATAGAAGCCGAACCAGGAAAACAATGTATCAGGCCATTGGTCCCGTTTGGGAGGCAAATCACATGTGGCTGATCATCGCAATTGTAATTCTCTTTGTCGGTTTTCCATACATTTATACCACCATGTCTGTGCATCTCCATATTCCATTGTTAATCATGCTCATTGGAATTATTGCCCGTGGTACGGCCTTTGTATTCCGTCATTACGATGCGATTAAGGATGACATGCAATGGCTTTACAATCGAATTTTCAGGTACTCCAGTTTCATCACGCCTTTATTTTTAGGAATTATAGCAGGCAGTTTAATTTCTGGCCACATTGATCTTGATGCTAAAGATTTTTTAACAGCCTACGTTTGGAGTTGGTTAAATTGGTTCTCTATATCCGTCGGCTTATTTACTGTGGCCTTATGCGGATTCCTTGCAGCCATTTACCTGATTGGCGAAACTGGTGATGAACAAGATAAGCGAAGGTTTATTAAAAAAGCAGAGTACATGAATATTGCTGCCGTTGTATTTGGGGCAATGGTTTTCATTGCAGCCCATTTTGATGGTATTCCACTAATCGATTGGGTTTTCAAAAATGCGGTTGGTCTTGCTTCTATCATTTTGGCAAGTCTGTCACTCATTTTATTATGGTATCTTCTAGTAAAAGGAGAAACAAAAACGTTGAGAATTTTAGCTGGCTTTCAGGTAACAATGATTTTGTTGGCCATTAGTTATGCACACTTTCCGAATTTTATACTCTTGAAAAATGGTGACGCCATTTCGTTGTTTGAGGCGATTGGCCCGCCAAAAACAATTTATAGTTTGGGCGTAGCCTTATTGTTAGGTAGCATTTTAATTTTGCCGTTTCTGGGTTATTTGTTTTATAAATTTAAGAAAAAAGAAGAGTAGTGGTTGTCTCTCCATTACTACGTATAAACCTTTTTCTAATGATTTAATTTGGAAAGCACTCTTAGTAGTTCTTCGGTTCCGAAAGTCCCGCTATCGTTTCAATCTTTTTTAACTTCTGTCAGTTTGCAACTATTCGTTAATGCTACGGGAGAAAGACGAAGCAATAGTTGGAGTACGGGCTACAAAAAAGTATTTACACTTTATCGGGTTTATGCTTAACGGCAATGCATTAACACATCCATATCAAACAAAAAAGAGCATCCATTTCTGAATGCTCTCTTGATCTATTATTTGCTACAAACCGCCTTTTCTGGTAGCTTTTCTTGCTTCGGGCCAGGTAACTTGTTTGCCTGTACGCTCGTTTACTGGTAAATCTGTTGCTTTCTCTGTCGAAGTTTTTTCAGGATCTTCACAAGCCATATAAACCATAATCGCAGCTAAAATTACATTGCTTCGAATTTCGTCGAAAACCAATTTATCGTAGCTATCGCGATTGGTATGCCAGGTGTAAGTTCCATAATCCCAGCTTGTAGAGCTTAGCGAATAACCTAATGCTCCTGCAGCTACAAAAGATGCGAAATCAGAACCACCTGCTCCAGGCATCCCAGGGAAACTGGTTTTAATCTGATTTTTAATAGTATCCGGTACAGCCGCTAACCAACGGGTAATGTAATCTTTTGATTTTGCAAAACCTTGGCCACCTATGTTAACCACACGTCCTGTGCCGTTATCCTGATTAAATAGAGCCTGCAAATTACCAACAACTTCCGGATGATCTTCTACAAAAGCTCTCGAGCCATTTAATCCTTGTTCTTCACTTCCCCAATGGCCAACCAAAATGGTGCGTTTCGGATTTGGATAAAATTTCTTTAAAATGCGCATCGCTTCCATCATCATAATTGTTCCAGAACCGTTATCAGTTGCACCGCTGGCACCATCCCATGAATCGAAGTGGGCCGATAGCATCACATATTCCTTCGGCTTTTGCTTTCCTTTAATTTCTGCAATGGTGTTGAATGTTGGTACTACACCATGTTCCTTCGATTCAGACTCAATTTTTAACATGGGCTTATTCCCGCTTTGTGCTAAACGGTAAACTAAACCATAATCCTCAACAGATAAATCTAAAGTCGGGATTTTTGTAGTATTGGCACCAAAAATTTTATCTACACCAAAACCTTGCGACCAATTATTGATGATAATTCCTGCAGCCCCTGCATTTTCGATGGCAAGTGCCAGTGCTTTTGCATTTAGCCCTGTTTTAGCTATACCTGCTGCAAATGCCTTTAAAGCGTCTGCTTTTTCCTTTTTATATTTCTCGAATAAATCTTTTGTTGCAAATTCTTCCCAGTTTTTCTCAGGTCTGCCAGAAATTTGATTCATAGAAATGAGAACCAATTTGCCTTTTACGTTTGGTAACCATTTTTGAAAGGAAACAGAATCAGTAATTGCAGGCAGAATAATGGCTTCGGCATTGATCGCCTTTCCATTGGTAGATGGACTCCAGGCCAATTGCGTGCCTTCTAGAGTTCTTAACCGAGGGCTTACCAAATCGATATGCGTAACACCTCTTTCCCATCCACGCCATTCTCCCCATTTTTCATTTTTGGCAGAGATTCCCCAATCGCTGTATTTCTTTACCGCCCAATCATTTGCTTGTTTCATTTGCGGTGAACCCACTAAACGCGGCCCAACTACATCTAAAAGCTCATGCGCTAATTTTTCTAATTGTGAGTTCTCATTTACTTCTTTTACGATGTTGTCGATTAACTTTTTGTCTTGTGCAAAAGCAAAAGAGGAAGTGAAGAGGAGTAATGTTGGCAAAAGTAGTTTTTTATTCATCTGTATATATTTATTTTTTAGGTTGTCAGATGGAGTTACCATAATTTGTTGTTATGGTAGGTTCATTTGTAAGCTTATTCTATTGAATAATTGACTCCTAAATTAGGTAATAAGTCGGTTTTGAAGCTTTTTTAATAGAAATGTTGCAAAGGTTAATGTCACTTGTGTAAGTCTGCTATCTTATGTTTGGGTATTAATGTGCTGCAAAGAAACTTAACATATCATTTAGGGCGTTTTCAGCATGCATCAAATTACCATTCTCAAGTGATTCCGTCGACACAATAGCAGCTCGTTTAAGCATGTTACTTTCATAGGTAGAAATAGCTTCAAGTAAAGTTTGATGCTGGTTAGACGTTAAATTTTCACTTAATTCGAGCGCATCAAGCATGGCCATATTAACGCCTTCTCCAGCGAATGGAGGCATTACATGTGCTGCATCTCCAACTAGCGTTAAATTAGATAGCGACTTCCATTTTTGATCTAAAGGGATGCAATAAATTGGCCGGGGAATGAATGGTACTGTTGTAATTTCAAACAATTCGTTCCAAATATTACTCCATCCGGGATAGTTTGCTTTAAACCAATCTAACATCTGGGCTTTATCGCTATAATCAAGTCCATTATTCTTAGCCCAGTTTTCATCAGTTTTAAAACTAGCATAAAAGCCAATTTCTCCATTGCCTTTTTGACCCATTAATATGTTTTGCTCATTTCCAAAAGCCATGATTTTTCCACCTCTTAATAGCTTAAAAATATTTGGAGCTGCTTTTTCCGCATTGTAAATATTTCCTTCGAGCATAGTGATACCAGAATAAAATGGTTTGATATCTGTAACGTAAGGACGGATTTTTGAATTGGCTCCGTCAGCAGCAATTACAATGTCAGCATATATAGATTCCTTGTCTTTAAAATGTAGCATCCAACCATCGTTCTTTTGTTCCATAGCAATAAAGTGGCTATTCCAAATGATATGAGAAGGATCTATAGACGCTAACAAAATTTTTCTTAGCGCACCGCGATCTATCTCTGGACGGAAATGTTCGTTTTCGAAATTTTCTTCGATTTTATAATCATGATCGCTAAAAAGTATTTCAGCATGCTCATTCATAATGAGTTTTTTGTCGGCTCCTGGAAGAAAATTATTTTTAAACTCTTCTAATAGATTTGCTTTGCGAAGCGCCGCCAAACCAGAGTCGTCGTGCAGATCAAGCGGAGAACCTTGTACTCGTGCATTTTTATCGAAATCTCTTTCGTAAACTTTAACATCTGCACCTTTAAGTGCTAAGAGTTTGGCTAGTGTCAGTCCACCGGGACCGCCGCCGATAATGGCAATTGATTTATTTTGTAGTAACATAACTTAAAATTTATGTTACAAAATTATTTTTTGTCGTAAACTAAAAATTGTAAAAAACGGTCGTTTTCATTTTTAAATAACTCTTTCGGAGAAACGCCGGAAAGCTTTTTTATTTCTTTGATAAAGTGCGATTGATCGGTAAAGTTCAGCTGCGGAGAAAGTTGGCCGTCTTTAATATGTGGAAGTGAGGCTTGAAAACGCAGGATGTTACAGTAGGCTTTTAATGAAATTCCTAGTTGCTGGTTAAAATAGCGATTGATTTGTCGTTCGCTCCAAGCTACTTTTTCAGAAAGCTCTTTGATGCTCATTTCGCCATTATTGGCAAAAATTAGTTGAAATAGCTTTCGCTTGCGTTCATCTACTTCTTTAGATATGATTGATTTTATTTTATGCGATGCTTTTTCACAAAATTTGCCAAAATCATCGAGATCATTTAAGCCAAAATCCCAAAAGTTGGTTGCTAATATTTTGCCGCTGTTTAATATGTCGGCAATGGGCTGATGTAAGATGTATTCTATAGCAAGAGGCGTGAAACTGATGGAAAAAAATGATGAAACATTGAGTTTCGGTATCAATTTTGGCTTGGTTTCTAAGCCCATTAAGGTGATTTGAAAATGATTGTCTGCAGTTTTAGAGAACAATAAATCAATCCTCCCATTTGGAATAATGATGCCATTGTTTGCGTCAGATAGATTTTCAAGTGAAGAAAAGCGATCCACAAAATCGGCAATTGACCCTTCTGGTTTAATGTATTTGTAGCTTGGATTAATACTCATGAGGTACAAGTTGTGGGATTAAGGACGTCCTTTCTGCACTTTATCATGAAATGGGAGATATTCTGCCAATGCTGCAGAACCGTACCAGTTGAAAATATCGAAGTCTAACAATTTTGAATTGATGGCGGGGTCGGTTGCTAACCAGGTTTTTGCCTCTTCAATAGATTTTGTATTAAGGATAAAAATACCGCGGTATTGCTTATCATTTTTAGCCATAGGACCTGCCACAATTAGCTTATTTTCCTTAATAAGAATTCCCATGTTGCTCATGTGCCCCGTACACAAGCTGTCGGTTTCTTTTTTTGTAGCGGTGGTGTTTGATCCAGTTTTGAGCATTACCAGAACATATGTTTTCATGCCATAATTATCTGCACCTAGTTTTTTAGCCAATGCTTCATCATATTTTGGTTTTCTTGCGCTTGGCTTAGTAAAGCGAAGCTGATGAATAGGAGGGATAATGTTATTATTTTCATGGTTGGTTGGCTTAGCTAATTCTAACTATCATAAGCTATATTGTGTCCGATAAAAGCACTTCCCTATCGCATAGCACTAAAGTAACTAAAAATAATAAGTATTTGAGAACCAAGAAGACCTGGCGTAATTTAAATTTAACAGCAGTAGTTCATTTGTTACGTTTAACTGCGCCCTTCTGAAATTAATAGTTTTTTATATTCGTCTTGAATTAACCCTGCATTCAAGAACTTGATTTCATTTAACTTGGATATGTCATGTATAAATTCTATAACGAGGTTAATACTGTCGAAAGTATGAGTCTCAAAACCCATATCTGGGTCGAAGGATGAAAAGGAATATAAATCAACAAATTCTAAACCCCCTTCGTCAAATAGTTCATAATGATTAATCTCAAATTCGCCCGATTCCGTTCTCTTTAGGTCAATGTAACTGATTACCTCTTTGTCTTCCGAAATTCTTCCTAGAAAAAACCTCCATAGTCTTTCCTAAATTTAAATATGACTGAACTGTTGTTAGGTCGAGATAGTTATTCATTGTTTTTCGTGGCGGGATGTCGGGTAGACGTTAATTTTTTAACATATCTGCTGATTCATAAATATACGGAATAAACTCAACCATATGCAATGAAATAGAGAAGCTTCATGTAGGGGGAGACAAAATGAAATGCTACCTCTCTTCGTTATCTAAACCTGATTGCCGCGGTAGCTCCCGATCTTTTCAATCGGGACTACAAGCAAAAAGCAGGACTGAAATAACCGAAGTTATTCAAGCCCTGCTTTTCATATCTTTTTTAAAATCAATTAGTCAGTTTGCACCAGTGAACAAATGACAAATGAACCAATGACTAATGAACCAATGTCCAGTGAACTATTAACCAATGGCTATTGAACCAAATTAATTATTCATCATCTTAATAAAAGCGCCTATTTTAGCTTTCATAGCTCTTCTATCCACAATAAAATCAAGGAAACCATGTTCTAAAACAAATTCTGAAGTTTGGAATCCTTTCGGCAAGTCTTTTTTAATGGTTTCTTTAATCACCCTTGGGCCAGCGAAACCGATTAATGCGCCCGGTTCTGCAATGTTAATGTCGCCAAGCATGGCATAAGATGCTGTAACGCCACCGGTCGTAGGGTCGGTAAGTAAAGAGATGTATGGAATTTTAGCCTGACTTAACAGCGCCAATTTCGCAGATGTTTTAGCCATTTGCATTAATGAAAATGCAGCTTCCATCATACGAGCACCGCCTGATTTAGAAATCATCAGAAACGGAATTTTGTGTTTGATGCTATAATCGATTGAACGAGCGATTTTTTCGCCAACAACCGAACCCATTGAACCACCAATAAAAGCAAAATCCATACAGGCAATCACTAAATCCTGTCCTTCAATTTTTCCTACACCAGCACGGATAGCGTCTTTTAAGCCGGTTTTAGCCTGACTTTCGATAATTCTATCGGTATAAGGTTTGTTATCGTTAAAATTTAAAGGATCGCCAGAGGTTAAATTCGGGAAAAGCTCTTTAAACTCGTTATTATCGAATAAAACTTCAAAATATTCTTTAGAACCTACTCTCAAGTGATAGTTGCAGTAATGGCAAACGTATTTGTTTTCCTGTAACTCTGCCTGATGTAGCGGTTTTTTGCAATTCGGACACTTATTCCACACGCCATCTGGTGCCTCTTTCTTCTCTTCGGTTGTGGTAATGATACCTTTATTTTCTCTCTTAAACCAAGCCATATAATTTTTTAAAGAATTGGATTGCAAAGAAACGAAAAATATATGCAAGTTTGATGTTAACCAATAATCAAATTTAAATTATCAAATTAATAAAGTAACGCTGATAAACTATTTTTATCGACAGACTCTTTTAAGCGTTACTGATGCGCTATTTCAACTTAATTCAAAGTAAGAGCCTGTGGATAAAAAAAACTATTAGTGTTAAGAGTGTGAATTTTACACTAAGGATAATGTTATTTTTACACTAAACTTGCCTTATATGCTTGTAAGGCAAATAATTCTGTTGTTACAAAAGCTTGGATTGTAATTTTTTTTTATAACTTCGAACTTAATAAAATTAACAAGAGATGAGTTTAAAAGGCTACAAAGGCGTAATTTACGGAGATGCCGTTCAAGAATTATTTGAGCAGGCTAAGAAACATCAGTTTGCTTTACCAGCAGTTAACGTAACCGGTACAAACACGGTTAATGCGGTAATGGAAACTGCAAAGGCAGTAAATTCGCCAGTTATGATTCAGTTATCAAATGGAGGAGCGCAGTTTTATGCAGGTAAATCTTTAGATAACGAAAAATTGCAAGCATGTATTTTAGGTGCTGTATCGGCAGCTAAACATGTGCATTTATTGGCAGAACATTATGGTGTTGCTGTGGTTTTACATACCGACCACGCCGCTAAAAAATTGTTGCCTTGGATTGATGGCCTTTTAGACCACGGTGAAAAATTCTTCGCTGAAACTGGAAAACCTTTGTTTTCATCACATATGTTAGATCTTTCGGAGGAGCCGATTGAAGAAAATATGGAGATTTCTGCAAAATATTTTGCACGCATGGCCAAGATGAACATGACCATCGAAATCGAACTTGGTGTTACAGGTGGTGAAGAAGATGGTGTAGACAATAGCGATGTAGATAGCTCGAAATTATATACCCAACCAAGCGAAGTTGCTTATGCTTACGAAGAATTAAGCAAAGTTTCTCCTCGTTTTACTGTTGCTGCTGCGTTTGGAAACGTACATGGCGTTTACAAGCCTGGTAATGTAAAATTACAACCGGTTATTTTGAAAAATTCTCAAGACTTTATCAAAGAGAAATTCAACCTGAGCGCTGAAAAACCAATTAACTTTGTTTTTCATGGTGGTTCTGGTTCTTCTCAGGAAGAAATCAGAGAAGCAATTTCTTATGGTGCTATTAAAATGAATATCGATACAGATATGCAATGGGCATTCTGGGATGGTATTTTAGAATATTACAAAAAGAATGAGGCTTATCTTCAAGGTCAAATCGGTAACCCTGAGGGTGATGATAAACCAAATAAGAAATACTACGATCCACGTGTTTGGTTACGTAAAGCTGAAGAAGCTTTTGTTAAACGTTTAACCATTGCTTTCGAAGATTTGAATTGCATCAATGCGAACGATAAATTATAAGTTGAATTGAATTTTTTAAGCTGAAATAGTTAATCAGTCATTCAAAAATCATCATTCGATATTTAGATGGAGGCGCCATAGGTTTAAAAACTTATGGCGCTTTTGTTTGTTTTTATTTTTACATTTAAGCAAACATATTGCGATGATAAATAGAACTAACGAGCCAGTAAATAATAACCTTTTTGAACGTTTCGCTAACGCCGCTACCAAGTTTACGGGTAGCTCTGCTGCGTTTATTGCAGCCACAGCAATTGTTGTAATCTGGGCAGTTACAGGGCCGGTTTTTCATTATTCTGAAACCTGGCAACTGGTTATTAATACTGGTACTACGATTATAACTTTCCTAATGGTTTTCCTGATCCAAAAGGCACAGAATAAAGATGGAAAAGCTATCCAGCTAAAATTGAACGAGCTTATTGCTGCGCAACAGGGAGCGAGTAACCGGATGGTTGATATCGAGGATTTAAGTGAAAAAGAATTAGATCAGTTACATCACTTTTATGTAACCATTGCTGCACTTGCAAAGAAAGAGGCTGATATTCGCTGCTCACATTCTATAGATGTGGCTAAAGAATTAAATGAGGAAAAATTGAAATTGAATAAACACTTTAAAAAAGAAAAATAATGAGCTTACAAGTTCAAAAGGTGATTCACCCCGAAGATTTAGATAAAGTATTTGCCATTAGAAAAATTGTATTTGTTGATGAGCAAAACTGCCCACCAGAATTGGAATGGGAGCATGAAGATGAATCTATTCATTTTCTGGCTACGCATAATGGCCAACCCTGTGGCGCATGCCGTTGGCGCAAAACGGATTTAGGCTACAAACTAGAGCGCTTTGCGGTGTTGCAAGATTTTAGGGGTCAGGGTGTAGGGAGAGCACTAATTGCAGAAGCGCTTTCTGACTTGCCTGAAGACGCACATTACATTTACTTAAATTCCCAATTAGATGCGATGAGTTTATATGCTAAGTTCGGTTTTGTTGCCGAAGGAGAACAATTTGAAGAGGCTGGAATTCAGCATTTCAAGATGGTAAAGAAAGTGTAGTTGTTAACTAGTCGTCATTGCGAGGTACGAAGCAATCTTAATGCTTTTGCTATAGATTAAAAGGCTTTTGATGTAAATCTTAAGCTTACATTCTCACCTTCAGTAGTAGAATTGCTTTGTGCCTCAAAATGACGACCATCTAAAAAGCACAATAAATTAACCTACCCAAATATCTTTCCTGACAAAGCCATCGCTTCATTCCATTTATCCATATTAAGATGGAGCGCTTCACCTTTCGAGTTTAAAAAGCTTATCACATCCTCAGTAGCTATATTGCCAGTTAAATCATCAGCAGCCATAGGGCAACCGCCAAAACCTTTTAAGGCAGAATCTATCCGTTTTACCCCAGAGTGGTATGCGGCTTCAATCTTTTCATATCGTTCTACAGGGGTAGAGTGCAAATGAATACCAATTTCAGTTTTGTTGAATTTTGTAATCAGTTTTGGAAGGATGGATGTGATTTTTTCGGGAGTCGAAACCCCAACCGTATCTGCTAATGAAAGAATTTTAACGCCTTTGGCAACTAAAACGTCAGCCCATTTTTCTACAATCTCGTAATTCCATTCATCTCCGTAAGGATTTCCAAACCCCATGGAGAGATAAATAACAGCAGTTTTGTTGTTTTGATCACAAAGAGATAACATTTCTTCAACTGTATTTAACGATTGCGAAATGCTCGAATTTGTATTGCGTTGCTGAAATGTTTCCGATATGGAAAATGGAAAACCTAAATAATTGATTTGCTCGTGTTTTATAGCTTCTTCTACACCCCTCAAATTCGCTACAATTGCTAATAGCTTTGTTGACGTTTGAGTTAAATCTAAATGGTCCAATACTTGAGCAGTATCTGCCATTTGCGGAATAGCCTTTGGCGATACAAAACTTCCAAAATCGAGCGTGTCGAAACCTACCTGAAGGAGAAGGTTTAGATATTCTGATTTTAAATCCGTTGGGACGAAATCATGTAAACCCTGCATGGCATCACGTGGACATTCTACAAG
Source organism: Pedobacter sp. AC163 (assembly GCF_979258665.1). Classification (NCBI taxonomy): domain Bacteria; kingdom Pseudomonadati; phylum Bacteroidota; class Sphingobacteriia; order Sphingobacteriales; family Sphingobacteriaceae; genus Pedobacter; species Pedobacter sp. AC163. The sequence goes on from NZ_OZ409872.1 coordinate 4,676,996, forward strand.
TTTGAATTTTTGATTACTCATTTGGCTCAGTCGTTATTAACCGCAAAGTGCGCAAAGTTTTTCGCAAAGAAAAGAAGATTAGAGAAAACTGTGATCATCAAATCGAGTTTACTTTAATGACCAATGACCAATGACCAATGACCAATGACCAATGACCAATGACCAATGACCAATGACCAATGACCAATGACCAATGACCAATGACCAATGACTAATGACTAATGAACTTCCTTCACGCTGGGTACTTCGGCTCTGTAGTCAACGCTCCGGTCTTTAGCAAACGTTCTGATAATCAATCTCGTTCCTCTATCATAACTAAAATAACTCCAAACCCAATTTACAAATACAATAATTTTATTTCTAAATCCAACAAGGGTCATTAAGTGAACGAACATCCAGGTAAACCAAGCAAAAACCCCTTGGAAACGAATTTTGCCAATATCAACAACAGCTTTGTTCCGGCCAACTGTTGCCATAGAACCTTTATCGAAATACTTGAATTTTTCTAACGGTTTATTTTCTTTGATGTTGATTAAGTTTTTAGCTAGATGATGTCCCTGCTGGATAGCCGCTGGAGCTACTCCGGGATGTCCGTTTGGAGTGGCCTCATCAATTATCGCCGCAACATCGCCAATGGCATAGATATTTTGATAACCGACAACCAGATTTTGGGTATCAGTTTTTAATCTACCACCACGAACCACTTCTGCTTTGTCTAGGCCCGGCAATACCACGCCTTTTACGCCAGCGCTCCAAATTACTGTCGAACTTAATATTGGCGCCTTATCTTGTAACGAAAGGGTATGACCATCGTAACCTAAAACACGAGTATCGTTCATTACCTGAACACCCATCTTAATTAAAAATTCTTTAGATTTTTGTTGTGCCTGTGGCGACATTGGCCCTAAAAGCTCAGGGGAATTTTCAATCAGATAAATGTTCACTTTACTCACATCCATTTCTGGATAATCGTTAGGAATAACATGTCTTTTCAGTTCTGAAATTGCTCCAGCAGTTTCCACACCTGTTGGGCCTCCACCCACTACCACGAAGTTTAATAGAGCGCTTTTCTTATCTAAATCCTTTTCAATTAACGATTTTTCGAAATTTTGCAGAATCAAACTTCTTAAATCTAAAGCCTCTGGAATAGATTTCATCGGCATTGAATTCGCCTCGATTTCTTGGTTGCCGAAGAAATTACTGGTCGAACCAGTGGCAATTACTAAATAATCATAACTCACTTTTCCAATATCTGTCATCAAACAGTTTTCAGCAGCATTTACTTCCGTCACTTTAGTTACCCTAAAGATTAGGTTTTTTTGCCCTTTAAAAATCTTTCTCAAGGGAAATGCAATGGAATCAGCTTCCAATCCGCCTGTTGCTACCTGGTAAAGTAAAGGTTGAAAAGTATGATAATTATGTTTATCAAGCATGACTACTTGAAAAGGTTTATTCTTTAATCGTTTAGCTAGTTCTATCCCGCCAAATCCACCGCCAACTATAACTACTCTTGGGTATTCACTTTTAGGAAGTTGTAAATCCATTTTAAAACGCTTTATCTGTTACTAATGTAACAAAAAGATAGCCAAAAGGTTTAAGAATTAAAGTTTTGAACCGTTTCTTAAGCGCTTCTATAGAGATATAACTTTGATATGACCGAGTTGGTTTTCGCTGGTTTTCAGCAGTGTTCTGGCTAAAATAAACCTGATGGAAACGAGCATGGAGCGCAGCGAAATAAAGTGGACAGCAGGGCTGAAGTTGCCGAAGAAATTCGGGTTTTGCTTTTCAAAAACCTCACTGTATTATTGTCTATAGTATTGGTTATCTAGTGCACGTCAATCGTAGAAAGCCTCACCCTATCAACGTTTGTGGTTATGGGAAGTTAGTGCAAATCCCTCTCTGGAAGAGAGGGAAACAAAATGATGTGGTTTGAACCGATGGGTTTAAATCACAGTCTTCCAAAACCCTCTCTTCAGGATATGAAAAGTTAGTGCAAATCCCTCTCCAGGAGAGAAGGAAATAAAATGATGTGGTTCGAACCGATGGGTTTAGATCACAGTCTGCCAAAACCCTCTCTTCCGGAGAGGGCGGCTGGAAAACTTTTCATACCACGAACTTCCCAAGGGTGAGGCTGTAAAAAAAAATGCCTTCCCGATTGATCAGGAAGGCGTTTAATATATTCTCAGAATCTAGATCTTATTTTTTCTTTTCTTCCGAGCTACCCAAATCGATTACGATAGGAGTAGAGATACATAATGATGAATACGTACCGATAACACGGCCGATTAATAAGGCGAAGATAAATCCGCGGATGCTATCGCCACCAAAGATGAAGATCACCAATAATACGAAGAATACGGTTAACGAAGTCAAAATCGTACGACTTAAAGTACTGTTCAATGCGAAGTTGATCAATTGGTTACGTTCTTCACCATGTAAATCTTCTTTACCAGCTTCTTTTAATTTTTCACGAATACGGTCAAACACAACAACAGTTTCTGTCATGGTGTAACCCATTACTGTTAAAATTGCTGCAATAAAATCCTGACCAATTTCTAATGAGAATGGTAAAACACCATCTAAAATGGTATAGAAAGAAAGTACCATTAAAACGTCGTGGGCTAATGCCAATACAGCACCTAAACCATATTGCCATTTTTTAAATCGCACTACGATGTAGATAAACATGAAGATACATGAAATCAATACTGCGTAAAAAGCTCCATTAACAATATCGCTGGCGATAATTGGCGTCACTTTTTGCGAACTTACAATTTCATATTTCGAACCTGCTAATCCTTTGTTTAAAGCATCTTCAACCACTTTATCAGTTTTCACATCTTGATCTTCGATGTGGAAAGTAGTGGTAATTTTAACCTGACTGTTTTCTCCTGCTGTTTTAACCTCAGGCGTTTCATTACCGAAAACAGGAGTTAACTGAGATTTGATATCTTCAGTGTTAACCGCTTTATCGAAGTGTACAAGGTAAGTTCTACCACCTTTAAAATCTACGCCAAGGTTTAAACCACCATGTTTGAAATACATGCCAATACCAGCTAAGATGATCACTGTAGAAATGATGTAATAGATTTTACGACGACCAACAAAGTTGAAAGCTAAATTTTTAAATGCATTACGTGTAAACTGATTATCAAAGCTAATTTCCATTTTACGATCTAACATCGCTTCGAAAACTAATCTTGAAATTAATACAGCAGCAAATAATGAAGAAAGGATACCGATACACAAGGTAGTTGCAAAACCTTGAACCGGACCGCTACCGAAAGCGTAAAGAATAGCACCTAAAATAAATACGGTAATGTTTGCATCTAAGATAGATGGCATTGCATGTTTAAAACCTTCTTTAATTGCAGTAGGAATGTTTTTGCCCAAGGCAAGCTCTTCACGTACACGTTCGAAAATTAGAATGTTCGCATCTACGGATAGACCAATGGTAAGCACGATACCGGCAATACCAGGCAATGTTAACACCGCACCAAGCGATACCAAAATACCGATGATGAAAAACAAGTTAACCAATAAGGCAAAGTTTGCAACCCAACCAGCACGGTGATAATACAATGCCATGAAGATCAGGATCACGATAAACGCAATCACGAATGAAATTAAACCATCATGGATAGCTTGTGCACCTAAAGTTGGACCAACGATATAACTACCAGCAATACGAGCAGGAGCAGGTAATTTACCAGCTTTTAAGATGTTTGATAAATCCTTAGTATCTGCCTGTGTGAAATTACCGGTAATTGATGAAACACCACCACCAATTTCATTCTGAACAGTAGGAGCAGAATAAACCATGTTATCTAACACAATAGCGATAGATTTTTTATTGTTAGGATCAGCGGCAGCTTCAGCAGTAATTTTTTTCCATTTCGCAGCACCTTCGCTGGTCATGTACATGGTTACCTCTGGTTTACCTTTTTGATCAAAGTCAGCACGCGAATCGCTGATTGCTTCACCACCTAAATCTGGTTTGCCATCAGCACTGGTAACTTTTATAGCATAAAGTTCAAACACTTTAGATCCTTCTCTAGGTTTAACGCTCCACATAAATTTCATCGTAGATGGAATTGCTGCGGCAACCTCAGGAAGTTTTAAGTAGTTATTAACCTTTGCAGTATCTTTTTGTAACGACATACCAACAACTGCACCTGGCATTAATTGTTGTTGTCCGTTTTCTCCTTGATAAATAGGAAGACTTAAAACTGCGTATAATGGATTTGATTTTGCTAATTCAGCTCTTACTGCGGTAGAATCTTTTTTACCTAAGCCAGCTAATTTGCCACCTTTTGCAGTGGAGTCTTTAGCAGCATTCTCTAAGCCGGCTAATTTGCCGCCAGCTTTAGTAGCCGTATCTGTAGTAGCGGCAGGAGTTTCAGTTTTTAAAGTTGCAGCTAAAGTTTTGTTAATGTTTTCTAACAAAGGTGCTACTTCCTGTACCTGGTATACTTGCCAGAATTGTAATTCGGCAGAGCCTTGTAAAAGTTTAGCAATACGTTCTTTATCCTGCACACCTGGCATCTCAATTAAGATGCGGTTACTACCTTCTTGTTTTTGCATGTTCGGACTCACAACACCGAAACCATCAATACGAGAACGTAAAACAGTAAATGAGCGATCGATAGCACTTGTAGCCTCTTTCTCTAAGAAAGATTCAACTTCGCCATTGCTTGCACTTGGTTTTAATTGCGATGCATTGTCTTGATTAGAAAAATAGTCAGCAAGTTTTACACCCGGACTTAATTTTTCAAATTCATCGACAAAAATTTTGATATAATCTTTACCGCCAGCATTTAGCTGAATTTGTGCGTTCTGAACTGCTTTGTTAAAGTTAGCATCAGTAGGGTTGCCCGCTAAAGATTTAACCAATTCCGCTAACGATATCTCCATCGTTACGTTCATACCGCCTTTTAAGTCTAGACCTAAATTAATCTCTTTCGATTTAACTTCGCCGTAAGTGAACCCAACAAGCGGGTAAACTTTCTCGGTACTCATCGAATCTAAGTAAGCCTTTTCTTTGGCTGCATCACCTTTCGCATAGTTTTTTGCGTCTTTCTCTACTTTGGATGCTACCAAAGTAAAGGAAAGTGCATACGCACAAACGATAGCCAATACTATCGCTATAAACTTTATAAAACCTTTTCCTTGCATTGTTTGTTTAAAATAATTTGTCTTTCGCTGTTTTTTAACAAGTCGGCAAATCTAATTAAATTTTTAAATTATAGAACCCCTTAGTTGATAATTTATTAAGATTAATTTTTACCAGATAATTATACCCATGCATTCGATACGCACATATTGTTTTTGCGCCAAAATTAAGGTTTGATTTATTTGGAAAGCAATTGCAGTGGCATTTTGCTTTTGTTCGGTCCTGCCAACTGCTGTAGCTCCGATCAAAAAAATCGGAGGCTGTCGCTATTGTCAGGTTTAAGTGGCAACTAGGCTATCGTCATTGCGAGGCACGAAGCAATCTTAATGCGTTTGCTAAAAACCCATAGTAGTAAAATTGCTTCGAGGCTCTGAATTACGACTTTCTCTGATTATTTCCTTTTAAGCACTTCAAAAGTATAATCGTATTTGTTTTTCTCATCAGCTTTATGCGGATCGCTGCTCACCACTTCCCAATCATTTCTGTCGATCTCTGGGAAAAATGTATCAGCGTCAAAAGTATGATGAATTGTAGTTAGGTAAAGTAGGTCTGTTTTCGGTAAAGCCTGGCGATAAATTTCCGCACCACCAACAACAAAAACAGGTTTTTCTTCTGCTTTAGTAATTTCTAATGCTTCATCAAGACTATTCACAATCTCAACGCCATCAATTTTTAACGATGAATCTCTCGTGATGACAATGTTTCTGCGATTTGGTAAGGGTTTACCAACAGAATCGAAGGTCTTACGGCCCATTACCACGGTGTGGCCCGAAGTGGTTTGTTTAAAAAACTTTAAATCAGCTGGCATGTGCCACAAAAGCTGGTTGTTTTTTCCTATCGCGAAGTTTTCACCTACCGCTACTGCTATAGCAAGGGAAGGGTTTTTTAGTTCATTGGTCATTAGTTCAATAGTTTATTAGTGATGCAACAACTTTCTTAAAGCTGCATGAGTGCTTACGGAATGAGATTGCTTCGTCGTGCCTCCTCGCAATGACGACCATGGGAGCGCATTGTGCCGAAAATCGAGAGTTTGCGAGCGGAGTGAAGCGCCCTGTTTTTATATGCTTTAATTTTCAACTTGCCTTCAGCTACACTTTCAGGGGGGCGAGGTGTTATACTGCTACGATACCTTTAATATGCGGATGAGCCTCATAATTCTCTAGTGTAAAATCCTCGAATTTAAAATCGAAAATGCTTTTTACATCAGGATTGATTTTCATGGTTGGAAGCGGTTTCGGCTCTCTGCTTAATTGCAAATGTGCCTGCTCGATATGGTTATTGTACAAATGCGCATCGCCTAAAGTGTGAATAAAATCGCCAGCTTCTAAACCACAAACTTGTGCCACCATCATGGTTAATAAGGCATAAGAAGCAATATTAAAAGGCACGCCCAAGAAAATATCGGCACTACGCTGATAGAGTTGGCAGCTTAATTTACCATCAGCTACGTAAAACTGAAAGAAAGCGTGGCAAGGAGGCAAAGCCATGTTTTCGATTTCTGCTACGTTCCATGCAGAAACAATAATTCTTCGCGAATCTGGATTGTTTTTAATCGTGTTAATGATGTTCGTAATTTGATCGATGTGTTGTCCATCTGGTGTTGGCCAACTTCTCCATTGTGAACCATAAACTGGGCCGAGGTTTCCCTCTTCGTCTGCCCATTCATCCCAAATGCGAACGCCATTATCTTTTAAGTATTTAATGTTTGTATCGCCAGTCAAGAACCAGATTAATTCATGTATGATAGATTTTAAATGCAGTTTCTTCGTGGTAACCATCGGAAAGCCCTCCTTCAAATTGAAACGCATTTGATAGCCGAAAACGCTAATTGTTCCTGTTCCCGTGCGGTCGTGTTTTTGAGCGCCGTGATCCAGCACATGTTGCATTAAATCTAAATATTGTTTCATAACTCCGAACCCTAAAGGGCTTCCAAATCTTAAATAAATTATTAATTACAAATATGTAAAAAATCTTAATCACGAAATCTTTTAGTTTTCTACATTAACGGATTTTTAAACAAGCCTGACTTTTGTATGTTTGCATCAGCACTGTATTTGACTTTGAGGGGGAAATCTCAAATCTCAAATCTCAAATCTCAAATCCGAATGTTATCTTTTCCAAATGCAAAAATAAACCTGGGCTTAAATATTACTGAGAAACGCAACGATGGTTATCACAACCTCGAAACCGTTTTTTATCCTATTAATATCAAAGATTCAGTTGAAATTACCGATGCTGATTTCACCTCCTGCAAAATTCATGGCATTGATATTCCTGGTGATGCTAATGATAATCTGTGTATAAAAGCTTATCATCTCGTTAAACAAGATTTTGAAATTCCTGCGCAGCAGATTAATTTATTGAAAAACATTCCGGTAGGAGCAGGTTTGGGAGGTGGTTCGGCAGATTGCGCTTTCCTTATAAAATTGTTAAATGATAAATTCAAGTTGGGCCTATCGATTACAGACATGGAGAATTACGCCCGTAAGCTTGGTGCAGATTGTGCTTTTTTTATCGAAAATACACCTGTTTACGCCTTTAACAAAGGCGATGAATTTGAAAAGTGCGAAGTAGATTTGTTAACCTGGTTTAAAGTTTTAGTGAAACCGCCTGTACACGTGAGTACAGCGGATGCTTATGCGCTTGTAAAACCTCAAAAGCCTTTGCAATCCTTAAAAGAAATCATACATTTGTCGCCAACAACATGGAAGAATAAGGTTATCAACGATTTCGAGCCATCGGTATTCGCAAAATATCCCCAAATTCATCAAATAAAAACCAGTTTATACGATGCAGGCGCAACATTCGCTTTAATGAGTGGTAGCGGCTCGTCTGTTTTTGCAATTTTTAACGCACCTGTTAAACTGCCCGAACTGGAAAAAGACAATTTAGTTTATTATAATATTTAAAAAGAGCTGAAAGGTAAAAGCTGAAAGACTAAAGCAAAATCGTCTTGATACTTGATACTAAATACTCGATACTACAAAATGAATATAAATCTCATCCGCAAAAGCGGAAAATTTAATTTCGAAGCAGTAAATGAAAGCGGTTTTACCGTCGAATTAGATGCGAAAGCTGCTATTGGTGGCGAGGGCAAAGGTTTCAGACCTATGGAAATGCTTTTGGTTGGACTTGGTGGTTGTAGTGGAATAGACATGGTAAATGTGTTAACCAAACAGAAAGAACCACTTGAAGATATTAAAATCGCCATCAATGCTACCCGCAAGAATGAAGAGATGCCGCCTATTTTCGACGAAATTGAAATTCACTTCGATTTATCAGGCGATTTAAATCCAGCAAAAGTGGAAAGGGCTTTGGCTATGACCTTCGATAAATATTGTTCCGTATCCAACATTTTAGGTCGCTCTGCGAAGATTAATTTTACATATAACATAAATAAGGTTTAGGGTAAAAGGTTTATGGCTTAAGGTCTGGAATCTCGTATCACCAATCTCAATACTCATATCACAAGACAAAATGAAATCCGAAAATTTTGAAACTATAGCTATACGCACTCAAACAGAACGCAGTTCGCACAAAGAACACTCTGCACCAATTTATCTCACTTCGAGCTACAAGTTTGATGATGCTGAAGAAATGCGGGCTTTATTTGCAAACGAGAAAGAGGGAAATGTTTATAGCCGTTATTCAAACCCAAATACCTCAGAGTTTATAGAAAAAATGTGCCTTTTAGAAGGTGCTGAAGATGGTTTTGCTACTGCAACGGGTATGGCTGCTATTTTCACCACATTTGGTGCCTTCTTAAAAGCCGGCGACCATATCGTTTCCAGTCGCTCAGTTTTTGGATCAACACATCAGCTATTAACCAATGTTTTCTCTAAATGGGGTGTAACTTTTGATTATGCTGATTTGGATAAGCCTGAAGATTGGGAAGCTTTGATTAAGCCGAATACCAAAATGATTTTCGTTGAAACGCCATCAAATCCCGGTATTGATATTATCGATTTAGCTTTCCTTGGCGATTTAGCCAAAAAACATCATCAGCTTTTAGTAGTTGATAATTGTTTTGCAACGCCATATTTGCAGCAGCCGATTAAATTAGGTGCGCATCTTTCTATTCATTCTGCTACGAAATACATCGATGGACAAGGAAGAGTGCTGGGCGGAATTGTTTTAGGTACGAAGGAATTAATTACTGAAGTTGTTGCATTTGCCCGTCATAGTGGCCCGGCTTTGTCGCCATTTAACGCCTGGATTTTATCTAAAAGTTTAGAAACCCTGGCTGTTCGTATGGACCGCCACTGCGAGAGTGCTTTAAAAGTGGCTGAGTATTTGGAAAAACATCCAAAAATTAAATTGGTTAAATATCCCTTTCTTCCTTCTCACCCTCAGTATGAAATTGCTAAAAAGCAAATGAAGCAGGGTGGTGGTATCGTCACTATTGTGGTTGAAGGTGGCGTTGAAGGTGCCCGCAAATTTATGGATGGCCTGAAAATGTTCTCCATCTCTGCAAATTTGGCCGATACACGTTCAATCGCTACGCACCCGGCAACAAGTACGCACAGCAAACTTACAGAAGAGGAACGCAATATTGTGGGCATTGAGCAAGGCTCTATCCGTTTGTCAATCGGTTTGGAGCATATTGATGATATTTTAGCAGATATTGAACAGGCACTTTCGTAATTACGACTTTAGAATTACGAATTACAATTTTTAGAAAAATAATTGCAGTGGGGCGTCGGTTACGATAGCCCCATTTTTTTTGATGGCTTGCAGGCCCTTATCGGTGATCAATTCCAACAAAGCGATATGAATGACCCCTAACTTCGAACCACTAGCTCGAAACTCAAAACCCCAAACTTTCTTACCCTACATCAATGCACAGGTTTCAAACCTGCAGTAAATTTGTATCATAAACAAGAAAGGAAATTTATGTCACAGTTTATTTTGCACAAAGAAAACACCAGAGGCCATGCAAACCATGGTTGGTTAAATGCTCACCACTCATTCAGTTTTGCTAACTACTACAATCCTGAAAGAATGCACTTTGGAGTTTTACGGGTTTTAAATGATGACTTGATTGATGGTGGAATGGGTTTTGGAACTCACCCACACGATAATATGGAAATCATTACGATTCCATTGGCAGGTGCCATTGCACACAAGGATAGCATGGGAAATTCGGCAGTAATTAAAAGCGGAGAAATCCAGGTAATGAGCGCCGGAACCGGGGTTAGCCATAGTGAATTTAACGCTTTGGCAGACGAACAGTTAAATTTATTACAAATCTGGCTGTTCCCTAACAAGAAAAATGTTACGCCACGTTACGACCAGCAAACTTTAGATGTTGAAGCTCGTCACAACAATTTTCAGCAGATTTTATCACCAAACCAAGATGATGCTGGAGTTTGGATTCATCAGGATGCCTGGTTCTCATTGGGTAAATTTGATGAAGGCTTCGAAACCGAATACAAAATTAAAAAAGCTGGAAACGGTGTGTACGCCTTTGTGATTAATGGAGAAGTTACCATTAACGGCCAAACATTAAACAAAAGAGATGGTTTAGGGATTTGGGATACGGACAGCATCAGCTTTAAAGCAAACTCTGCAGACGCAGAAGTGTTATTAATGGATGTTCCGATGGAATTATAATTCAGTTACGTGTTAAAAGTTGCGGGTGATAGGGCTAAAGCTCTTACTCGCAACTTTTTACGTTTAAATTAAACGAAAATATGATGCAAAATACTATACTTTATATCGGTCGAGACACAGAAATTACTATCGTAATGAACAGATTGCTTAACGCCCGACCTGAATGGAAAGGCATTTGTGTTTGTACAGACGAGGAAGCAATGTCTGTTTTAGAAACGCAGGATGTTGATTTGGTGCTTTTAGGTAACGGAATTGATCTTGAGTGTGAACAGGTGCTTAGAAAGCGTATAAACGAGCTCAAACCTAATGTGAAGATTATTCAGCATTACGGTGGCGGAAGTGGATTGCTTTACGGCGAAATTATGACTGCGCTATGCTAATAGTCTTTGACTAGGATTTTTAAGATTAAAGGATTTCAAGAATTTGGTTTCCGAGGTCGAATCGTAAGGGTCTTTATCTCATTAAACTGGTCTTTTTTTTTCAGGATGATTGGTGTTATACACTCTTTTAAAAATTAAGCTCTTGCTACCAAAATTTATAAGCAAACCAACAGGAAGATTGTAAGCCTCTAAGTAATTTATGGCTTGATTTAAGTGTGCATCAGTTAATTCAGATACTGCTTTGAGTTCAAGCATGATCATATCTTCAACAAAAAAGTCTACTCTTCTTATACCAATCTGAATGTTATCGTAAAAGATGGTCATTTCCATTTCTCTGCTAAAACTTAAATTTTGTTTTTGCATTTCTATAGAGAGTGCTCGTTGATAAATCACTTCCTGAAAGCCCGAACCCAAAGTGCAATGTACTTTTATAGCACAGCCGATGATTTTTCCCGTTAAATCGCCATATTTCATTTTGGTAGAATTAAATTTTACTTTCTAGAAATAGGGATGATCTAATATCCATCAAATTTTTAATCCATTACAATTCCTCGGCAAATTATTTTCAAACCTAACAAATCCCAGAACTAGTAAATTAGTTTAGTTCTGATCCTTTCAATTAAATTGATCTAGTATTGCAAATCCTAAAATCATTCAATCCTTGAAATCTTGGTAACTTCTGCTTTTAACTGATATAATCCCTGTCCTCATCACTTAATTCCTTTTTATTGCTTACTGGCTGATTTTTCTCAATTTCAGTATCGTAACTACTCACTGTTTTTCTAGGTCGACCTGCAACGAAGCCGATAATAAAACCAATCACTACACAAACTCCGATTACGATCAGTTTAGAAACAAAAACACCATCCACAATAATGAAATTGAATGCTACTTCATCACTGTTTAGGAATAAAAAAGCAGTTAGTAATGCCGTAAGGATGATGATGAATATGGTTTTTCCACTCATAAGTCTGGTATTTGTTAAAACTGATTGATAAACAACAAATTGTATTATTGGTTTGCTTCTTTGTTCAAGTAGGGTGAAAATACTCTTTTTTTTGATTCTGATGAAAGAAAAATCTTAACAAGAATATGTTTTGCTTTACTTAAAATGAATAATTGAAAGAAAATTCTAATATTGGGTTTTGATCGTAAATTTTGTTAACGAAAACCAATCTCGCCCCAACATCAACTACGGGTTGGTATCTTAAAAGATTTAAACTACTGTTTAGTTCTACGCCATAGGTTTTAGGTTGGCCAATGTTGCTGTCTACACCTATGTTTTCATAATGACAAAACAAACCCGCTCTAACATTTCGCACATAGACTAAAGAGCTCAATTCCCAATCTGGAAAAGCAAATGGAAAACGATAATTGAAAAGCATGCTGTTTTGCAACTTGCTTTTTGCGAGGATATTGTTGTAGCCGTAAACCGTTGCAATTTCTGTAGCATACTGATTGGCGCCGCTTGCTTTTTGGTAGTTGAAACTCGCCAGGAAAGAATGGTTTTTCGCCAGGCCTGGGAAGTACAAGAAACTTTCCAGCGCAAGGATTTCGCCGGTTAAATTTTTATCAAATGGTTGGTGGTTATAAGTTGCCCTTAAAATCTGTGCCCATCTTGGCGCAATGTCTCGTTCGGTGGTTCGCACACTGTGGTTAAAAGTAAAATTATATTCCATTGGAAATTTCAACTCTCGAATGAAATTAGTCGGCATATTCTCTGCAAGGTATCGCTGTGTAAAACTGGTTGCCGCATTGAGTGTGAAAGAGTAGTTTTGATTCCTTGCATTAAATGATAGCGGTACCGATGCGTTAAGTTTGATGAAGTTCTCTCTCCAATCTCCTTGCTGAATCGCGTTTTTAGCTCGATAGAACGTTCGTTTTGGTCGATTGCGATATAGAACACTAAAAACAGGGTAAAGCGCCTTATAGCTAATATCTGCCGTATACTCAAAACGTTTTAAGTCCCGATGGTATTTTGCGCCGGTATAGAAGTCCATCGTATTAAGCAAATTGTTAGATTGCAGCTCAAGGCCGAAAACATATTCATTGTCGATTACCGGAATCACACTATGAAAACTGAACAGGTTTAAGTCTTGACGAAAGCGCTTGGTCTGGAAAGTGCTGTCGGAAATATTTTCGAAAATATTACCCGCACGTTCTTGCTTTTCTGCTGCTGAAGAAAAATCTACAAAGGTGTTTTCTCCAACTGGATTTTCCGTTATTGCTTTCTCTGCAATTTCATAACCGTTGATGTTATAATCGTTAAAAGTGATTTTTTCATGATCAGTTTCGGTCGCATTGAATGCGCCATATTTTGAATTGCTCAAAGCATTTATTTTTTTAGAATTGATATCAATATTGTAGATGTTATCGATGCCATTAAAGTGTGCGTTGAAAACAATTTTGTCGCCGATAAAAATTGGCCGACTGAGCTGTTGTCTGCTGTTAGAAATGAGTGGTGTTTTTTTCTCGTCCTCTAGCAGCCATAAGTTTTTTCCATTCTCGCTTACGCTGATGTAAGCAATACGATTTCCGGTTTCGTCGAAACTCGGTGTTTGTAAAATTTCGTTTTCAGCGTTGGGGTAAGTTTTCAAGATCTTACCAGATGAGGCATCAATTTCTACAAGGTTAAACTGGTTGTTGAGTTCAACTTTTGCAGCGATTATTTTTTTGCCATCACTCGAAAGGCTAGGGGAGAAGAGTCGGCTTTGACTGCTGAGCTTTTTGAATTTTTTTGTATTAAAATTGTATGAGCAAATTACACTGTAACTTCGCTGCTTGTACCTGGGGTCGTAGCGAATTTCATCCCAAACCAAAACGTTATTTTTGTAACTGAACCAGGGCTGTTCCTGGTTACCAATTCCAAACAATTTTCGTTCACTTTTATCTTCATTTATGATCACAAAATAACGGGCATCTTGCTTGCTTTCTTTGAGCGCTAAAATCTGGGTTTTATTTAAACGAACTGGGAGAAAATAGTTCGTTGCCAGTGATGTTTCTTTATTTAAATTTTCATACTTATCTTTTGAAGTTTCTTCATCCTGTTTTTTCCAATTTTCGGTTAGCTTTTCTTGTGTGGAAAGGAAATATTTTTTTGTGTTTTTTCCGGTGATTTTTTTCAGGCTTTGCGAAAAAGGATAAAGCCTTAATGGTCTTCTTCTGATGTCGCCCAGTAAGCTGTCGGAAATGAACTGTCCATGCCTTTCTCTCATGTCGGCAACCATTAAGTATCCGGTTTGATAGTAGCCTGGCGTTACATCTTTGTTAGATCCGAAATAAGCTTTGCTGTACGAGAATTTTTTGCCTTCTAAAACCGATGTCCGAAAAGGCATGATCCAATTGGGCTGCCGCCCTCGTCCTGATTGGGTGAGTGCAGTTTCATTCACCACAGCATCACCCTCGAAAAACCAGGTTGGTAAGCCGGCGCCAAAATAGGCGAAGTAAACCAGCTCTGGAAAGGGACGTCTTTGTGATCCTGTCAACTTGTCAAACTGAGCAATGTGTCGAAGTTCATGGACTGCGAGGTTATTCAGCCAATCTTGACTATCAAAATATTGTGGTGGTGTGGTGTAGAATTCAGACTTCTTCGGGCCTAACTGAACGAAGCCATTTGCTATGGTTCCGCGGTTCTGTAAGAGGAGTGGGATGGAGGTATTTTGTTGCCTCAAGCCTAAGCCGATTTTAGGGTAGATGAAGGGTAGTGTATTCGCCATTCTTTGTGCTTCTTTCTCCATCTCTTGAGGATAAATAATTTTGAAGCCTCCAGACTGGATATAGTTCCATCTTACACTAAGTGGGTTCTGGGCTGCGCTGAAAATCTGCCCAAAAACAGATAGTGAAACAAAGCTTAATATAATAGTCGTTAAATGCTTGATAAATAGTATGATGTTAGTGTTATTTGAATGCATTTGAGTTGATTGCTAAAATATTTAGTTTTAATTGTTTTTTGACTTTTAATTTTCGTGCAATTTTTCTTGATATAAAAATATATAAGTTATTGATTTTAAAAATTATATGTAAATTAAGTAAATTTAGATGTTACCGCTTTTTATATAACAATTTAATCAATAATTGAGATTTAGTGGGATGATTTTATAATTTTTATAATCTTTCCAAATCTGCCATTAATGTACACTTATTAATCGATTTTCTTCAAAATTTTTTGCTCAATGCTGCGGAGGGTGTTACGGATTTAAATTTATTTTTTCCGACTTTTATAGAAATTTTCGATGTGAATTGCTCTTAATTAACACCGCTTTTAAGTAAATTCTGTAACGTTTGATGACATTTTTTTTCTCTTGGATTCTGGTTTTGTTTATCGATTTTTCAGTGGTAGACCTGGTTTTTTGTTATCATAATTTGCCTCATGATCGCTAAAGTTATCTGGTGATTGTAGCTTGTAGGAAAAGTTTAATCGTTTAAACTAAACACTCCATATTTTAAGTACGATGACAATATGTCATTAAATAAACTCGGCTGGTATCTTTGAGAGAAGCTCGTTTCCAAAGTTTTTTTAAGAGAATTTAGTTTAACGGTTTTGGGTATTAGGCTCTTTCGAATCTATAAAAAGTATTAATTAACAATTTTTATACTTTGAAAATCGATCGTTTTTTTTGGTATTTCGGACTTAACTTTTCTAAATAACGTATATTTTAAGGTGAGATTTAGGTATCAAAAATGCCTGATTTGCCTTTTTAAATTGCAATTCCTTGCAATATTCGCCGATAAATAAAAAAATATAAGCTATAATGAAAAACTTATTTTGCGGCTTAATCTACTGTTTATGAGCTGCTTATAACGGTTTCGAATAAGTGATCAATTTTTATATCACAAGCGGGGAATTTTGTTAAATATTCACTTTCAGTTCGCACTAAAGCTCAAATAGACAGCGAAAATTTAAATAGCACACCATTAAAATTTAGCTGTCTATTTGAGAAATTTGCTGTTAGAATGCTTGATGATGTTTACTGAAAATTCGCAATTTTCCACCTATAATTGCTAGTTGTTGAGTTGGAAATTTAAATAAAATCTGGTTCTAAGGAGACGTGGATTTATACCGTTTCACCCTATGAATTTGCATTGTTTCCATTGTCTCAAATCGACAACAAATACCATACGAATTTCAGTTCATTCGTGCATAGATCAAGCTAATTGAATAGGAAATTATAGCATGAATTGCAACCTTGAATTATCTCTTATTATACCTCTTTTTATAAACCGGATAAAGAAATATAGCACCTAAAATAATCATTGCTCCAATGTAAAAACCACCGGTCATTTGCTCTTTATCTTTAAAGAAAAAGTAAGCGAGTATGATGCCATAAACGGGTTCTAAATTGGTTACTAACGCTACGCGAAAAGCCGATAAAGTTCTCATTACTGATACGCCTGCAACATAGGCAACGGAGGTGCAAAGTGTACCGAGAATGCCAATATAAATCCAGTTATTTACACTTAAATTAAAGCTCATATTTTGGAATGAGCCATCATAAATACGGTATATGGTAATCCAGAATAATCCACCAACCAATTCATAAAATCCAATAATGGAGGGCTCACTTTTTTGAACGAGCGTAGAATTTATAGTAGAAAAAAGACTGGAGGCGACTGCTGCTAAAAGTCCGAAAATAATCCCCAAAGTATATTGGCCTTCGAATTTGAAGATCATATAAATCCCCAGAATTATTAGTAACCCGATTAGCACATCACCCATTTGAATGGATTGTTTTTTGATCAGCGGTTCTAAAATGGCTGTGAATAATGTAAAAGAGGAGAGGAATACCAGCGTTACCGAAACGGTAGAAACCTTAATTGCATGAAAGAAAAATATCCAGTGAATGGCTACAATTCCGCCCGTTAAAAAGAACTGTATAAACTGCAGTTTTGTGATTTTTATATTCTTTTTAGTAGCGATAAACCAAAGGAAAAGAGTTGAGGTTGCAATCAAAACACGATACCAAACTAATGGTACTGCATCTATCGAAATTACTTTCCCGAGTACTCCGGTAAAACCCCAAATTAAAACCGTTAAATGAAGAATAATTAAATTCTTTTTATTGATGTCCATCTCTATTTTGGAGCTTTTCGGAGAAGGTAAATACCTAACATGCCGAATACGATTGTAGGTAAGATCACTGCTAAAAATGGAGGCAACCCACCTTTTGTAGAAAACATTTGTGTGAATTGATTAAACACGATATAGGCAAAGCTAATAAAGATGCCTATTCCCAATGATACCCCAACTCCACCGCGAACTTTTCGGGAGGATAAAGCAACACCAATCAACGTTAAAATGTAGGCAGATAATGGATGTAAATAGCGTTTGAATTTCTCAAATTCGAGATCGTTCATGATACCCGTTCCGCGAATTTTCTCCTTTCTGATCTTCTCTGAAAGTTCCTTTGTAGATAGATTTTGAACTACATTATCATAGGCAGAAAAATCATCAGGACGCATGTCTAAAATGGTATCTTTTACTTTACCACTTCCATAAATCATGCTTTCTTTCAGCCCATCAATTTTTCTAATAGAATAGTTACTCAACTGCCATTTTCTCTTTAACGAATCCCATTTGATGTTATCTGCAACGATTTTTTTTACCATCACATCTCCATTAAAATTGTCTAGTGTGAAGCGATATCCATAGTTGGTTTTATTATCAAAACTCTCAATATAAATGTAAGTTTTGTTATCCAGTTTCATGTGGATATTTGATTTGGTCGAAGGGTCGTTTCGTTTTACAAAGGTATTTTCGAAGCTGTTTTTTAAGGTGTTGGTATAGGGTAAAATGTAAAGGTTAGAAACCAAATTTGCTGAAAATATGATCGTAGCCGATACGAAATAAGGGAACAAGAATCTATTGAAACTTACACCACCACTTAAAATGGGAACAATTTCGGTTTGATCAGCCATCTTCGCGGTAAAAAAAATTACGGCAATAAAGTTGATGAGTGGAGAGAGCATGTTTACGTAAAAAGGGATGGAGCCTGCGTAGTATTTGGTGAGTACACCCCAGAAGCTAAGCCCGCTTTTCATGAAATCATCCATCTTTTCTGATAAATCAAAAACAACAATAATAATCACGAAAATAGCCAGGGTATATACGAAAGTACCCAGGTATTTACCAATAATATATTGATCGATAATTTTAATTCTCCCTTTTATCAGACTCATTTTATAGTTTATTGCCTAAAATTTTGACCATTTTGTTTTTCCATTCGTAAAATTCGCCAGCAATTATTTTTTCGCGGGCTTGCTTCACTAACCACAGATAGAAGTGTAAATTATGCAATGTTGCAATTTGTGCGCCAAGCATCTCTTTGCTATGAACCAGATGTCTGAGGTAAGCCTTGCTGGTCACCTGGTCGGCGTGTAAGTCACTTTCTGCATCTAAAGGAGAAAAATCATTTTCCCACTTCTTATTTCTGATATTGATTATTCCATTTCGGGTAAAAAGCATTCCGTTACGGGCATTTCTTGTAGGCATTACACAATCGAACATATCTACACCAAGCGCAATGTTTTCCAGAATATTAATTGGTGTTCCAACACCCATTAAATAACGGGGTTTTTCGTAAGGTAATATATCGCAAACCACTTCCGTCATGGCATACATTTCCTCAGCAGGTTCTCCAACAGATAAACCTCCAATGGCGTTCCCTTCACGGTTCATGCTGGCAATAAATTCAGCAGATTTTATCCGCAGATCTTTATAAACCGACCCTTGTACAATAGGGAACAACGTCTGGTCGAAGCCATATTTTGGTTCTGTATTATCAAAATGAGTGCAGCATCGCTTCAACCAGCGATGGGTCATTTTAATTGATTCAGCTGCATAGGTATAATCGCAAGGATATGGCGTACATTCATCGAATGCCATGATAATATCAGCGCCAATAGTCCGCTGAATGTCCATAGCATATTCTGGTGTAAACAAATGTTTTGAGCCATCAATGTGCGAATGAAACGTTACGCCTTCTTCTTTTATCTTTCGAACTTTACTTAACGAGTATACTTGATAGCCTCCGCTATCTGTTAAAATCGGACGATCCCAGCCTATAAATTTATGCAAACCTCCAGCACCTTCTAAAATATCCAACCCTGGTCTTAAATATAAATGGTAGGTATTTCCCAGTATAATTTGTGCTTCAATATCTTCCTTTAGCTCTCGCTGATGCACAGCCTTCACAGTTCCTGCGGTGCCAACAGGCATAAAAATTGGCGTTTGTATCTCTCCGTGGGCGGTTGTAACCGTTCCTGCTCTGGCTTTTGATAAAGGATCGTTAGCCTGTAAAGTAAATTTCATATAGGTTGCAAAAGTAACAAATTTAGCGCACCTGTAGGTAATCTTCTAGCGTTTAGTGCCTAAAGCTAATGGATAGAATGATCCCCAAAATTTAATTATGTGTTTATGCGACCTATTTTTTTCAACATCAGGCGTATTGCAGATTAAAAATGTGAAATTTGCGCCTATTTATTTTAACATCGTGATATTAACCCTGCTTGAAAATATTTTGCTCTCTTTATTGGCGTTTTGCTTACTTGTGCAACTTTACTATGTTCTATTCGTTCATTTGAAACTCGCCAATACCAATATTGAAGAAGTACCCAAAATAGCTCAGAAGCCAGTAAGTGTAATCATCTGTGCGAGAAATGAGATCAAAAATCTCGAACAATATCTTCCCTCAGTACTCAATCAGAATTACCCGAATTTTGAAGTTGTAGTGGTTAACGACCGCTCTTGGGATGGTACAGAAGAATTTTTGGAGGCCTGGGAGAAAAAGTATTCCAACCTGAAAGTAGTGAAGATTTTAGATAATGATAAATTCCTCGCGGGTAAAAAGTTTGCTGTAACTATGGGAATTAAGGCTGCAAAATACGATTGGTTGGTTTTTACTGATGCCGATTGTACGCCTGCTTCTGATAGTTGGTTAATGGATATGCAACAGCCACGCGATGAAAATGTAGAAATTGTTTTGGGCTACTCACCTTATTTAAAACGAAGAGGCCTATTAAATGCCTTAATTCGTTTTGAAACCTTTTTTACAGCGGTAAATTATCTGGGTTTTGCTA
Organism: Pedobacter sp. AC163; assembly: GCF_979258665.1. Lineage (NCBI taxonomy): Bacteria > Pseudomonadati > Bacteroidota > Sphingobacteriia > Sphingobacteriales > Sphingobacteriaceae > Pedobacter > Pedobacter sp. AC163. Next base: position 4,697,237 of record NZ_OZ409872.1, read on the forward strand.
TAAAAGGGATGCCTTACATGGGAGTAGGTAGAAACATGGCCTATAAAAAATCGCTTTTTTTTAAGCACAAAGGTTTTGCCGCTCACATGCATATCCCTTCGGGGGATGATGATTTATTTGTTAACGCACATGCCAACAAGCACAATACCGAAATTAGAATGAATCAAGAAAGTCATGTTTGGAGTGAGCCGAACCATACTTGGGCCGGCTATCTGCGCCAAAAAAAGCGTCATTTCGGTGCGGGTAAAATGTATAAGTCGAAACATAAATTCATTTTAAGTCTGCAGATCATTATCCAATTTCTATTTTATGGATTCTTTGCAGGATGTATGTTTTTAAGCCGGGAAGCCCAGTATATTGCTGGTGGAATATTGCTGCTGAGTATCGTGATCCGTTGTTTCGTTTATCCGAAATTGCTGAAACGTTTAAACTATGGTGATTTACGTTGGTGGTTCCCGATTTTAGATATACTTTTGTTTTTCTTTTTAACCCTTAACGGCTTTCTTGCCCTATTTGGAAAGAAAAAAGTGAATTGGAAATAAGTAAAAAAACCTTTAAGAATTACCGCATGGCTGATGTAAAACCTGATATCATTCTAAAATATTTTCCTGATTTAACTGCGCAACAAATCGATCAGTTTACGCAACTGTTTGAATTATACGTTTTTTGGAATGCTCAAATCAATGTAATTTCCAGAAAAGACATTGAAGAATTATACGAACGCCATGTACTGCATTCGCTTGGTATAGCAAAGATCTGTACTTTCAAAGCCGGTGAATCGGTTTTAGATGTGGGTACAGGCGGAGGTTTTCCTGGCATTCCATTAGCTATTTTGTTTCCAGAGACCCAGTTTCAATTGGTCGATTCAATTGGAAAAAAAATAAAAGTGGTTAAGGAAGTGGCTTCTGCTTTGGGATTGAATAATTTAAAAGCCGATCATTTAAGGGCAGAACAGGTTAAAGAAAAATTCAACTTTGTTGTCTCCAGAGCAGTTACTCGTTTAGGCGAATTTTATCCCTGGATTCAAGGTAAATTCAAAAAAGACGCCATTAATGCCATTCCAAATGGTATTTTATATTTGAAAGGTGGCGATTTAGAGGAAGAAATAAAGGAATCAAAACTGAAAGCAGAATTGTATCCGCTTTCAGAATTTTTTGAGGAAGATTTTTTTGAAACTAAATATGTAGTGTACGTTCCGCAGTAGCTAAAACTTATTTACCTTCTGCGGATTATCCATCATCCTCATTTTGTCTTTTAATAATTGTTGCAAACCAGTTTGTTTATCTACTGCTTTAACAACCTCTAGAACAGCATTCGCGGCATCGCTAAAAAATGGTTTAGTGATTGTAGAATACTCATCTGTTGCTTTATGATAATCTTTATGGTCTTCAACGCCAAAATATAGGAAAGGAATATTTTTAGCATTGAATGCGCCCTGATCGCTTTGGTTTGTCCAATCATCATGCCCCATTTTCGGATCATCATGGCCTAAAATAACTTTGATTTCTTTTCTGTTGGTATCAATATATTTCTTTAACTCTGGATATTTGAATGTACCAGCTACGTACAGTTCACCTTTGTCGCTATGGCTAATCATATCCATATTTATGTTTACTGCGATGGTATTGATATTTACAGGTGGATTAGCCACAAATGCTTTTGCGCCCTGTAAACCCATTTCTTCTGCATCAAATGAGGCGAAGATGATCGTATTGTTAGGCTTGTTCTTAGCAAAGTAGGCAGCAATTTTAAGTAAGCCTGCCGTACCTGATGCATTGTCATCGGCACCATTAAATACCTGATCCTTAACGACTCCCAGGTGGTCATAATGAGCTGAAACTACAATCACATCTGTTCCTTTGCCAGGAATGTAGCCAATGATATTTGTGCCGTTTACTTTTGCTCCACCTCTGGCATTAAATGTAAATTCTTGTGCGTAGTTAACATTTTGAGGATAAGATTTTAGACCAAGTTTTTGAAAACGCTCAATAATGTAAGCTCTCGCCATTTCAGCACCTTTTGTGCCGGTTTTTCTCCCCTGATAGGCGTCGGAAGATAAAACTTCCACATCTTTTAAAAGTTGGGTATCTAGTTTGCCTGAGCCAGCGGAAGTTTGATTTTTAACTGATGAACAGCAACTTAGCATCATGGCTAAGGGGATAATATAAAGGATTTTCATGTTGTTTTTTTTCGTCATTGCGAGGCACGAAGCAATCCTAAAACTTAATTAGAAATTAAAGAACATGCTTCGCAATGACGTGATGATTAAATTATGTTTAAAGATATTAATTATTGAGACATTGAAATGGAAATATAGTTTTTTATGCTGTTGTGGAGTTGTGGTTTTGTCATCCTGAGGCACGAAGTATCCCTGCCTACCGCAGGCAGGTGTTTCATCGGCTGCAGATGCTTCGTGCCTCAGCATGACAGCGTTTATAAGAACTTCACCAGAATTTGAATTTACCAATGTTACGGAAAGCATTTTTAGATATTAGTATTCTGCTTTAGCCGCTAAGCTCTCAGCTTAAGCTGCAACTTCTCTTAAATCAACCGCTACAACTCTAGAGACACCTTGTTCTACCATCGTAACGCCATAAATAATGTCGGTACTGGCAATAGTTCTTTTATTATGAGACACTATAATAAACTGTGATTGATCGGAAAATTTTCTAATAATATTGTTAAACTTATCGATGTTAGTATCATCCAAAGGGGCATCAACCTCATCAAATATACAGAACGGAGCTGGTTTCAGCAGATAAAGCGAGAACAGTAAAGCAGTGGCAGTAAGTGTTTTTTCACCTCCAGATAATTGGTTGATCGATAGCGGTCTTTTACCTTTAGGCCTCGCAACGATGTCGATATCTGCCTCTAAAGGATTGTTGACATCAGATAAGATCAAATCACAGCTGTCTTCCTCGTTAAAAAGAGACCGGAAAACCACAATGAAATGTTCCCGTGCCTGTGTAAAAGCCTGCATGAATTTTTCTTTTGCAGTATCATCAATCTCTTTTATCGTTTGCAAAAGGTCGGTTTTGGCTGCGTTAAGATCCTTTTTCTGATTTTGGATAAAAATGTAACGCTCTTCCATTTCCTTAAACGCTTCCATCGCCATGGAGTTAATGGCACCAAACTCATCCAGTTGGCGCTTCATTTTTTCTACTTTCTGACGAATCTCAAACTCACTTTCAGATGCTTCTACTTCGCTTTCGGTATCAAGAAGATCGTTAATGTCGATATTGAATTCTACTGCCAATCGCTCTTTTAGGGAGTTCAGGTCGATTTTAAGTGTATTTTTTTTATCCTTTATCTCGGTTAAAAGGAAATCCGTTTCCTCCCGGCTCTTGCGAATATTGGTCAGGTTATTCTCCAACTCATTAATATTGCCTTTGCCTTCAAAGTACTCTTTTTCAACATCAGCAAGACCTTTTTCCATTTCTTCACGCTGTTGATACATTTCCAAAAGCGTGTCATCGCTCAAATCGGTATGTTGTAAAGTTGCTGTAATTTGCGTTAAAGTGTCCTGAAGTTCTTTGTCGTTCTGGGCAATGCGCTTGTTCAAAGCTTCTTCCTGTACAAATCGGTAGTCTAAATCTTTCTCCAGGCTCGATAGTTTGTTTTGTTGTTGATGGAAGCGGATATTGTCCTGGTTATACTTACCAGCTGAGTCATTTACCTGGTCGGCCAGCTCCTGATAATTGATTTGTTGTTCCTGAAGATTCAAATGGTCTTGCTGCTGCTTTTTCTGTAAATTAACCAAGGCAGGCAATTTTTCCGATAGAGATTTCTCTATGGAAACGATTTTCTGGGCTATATCGGTTTTGCGATTTTCACTGGTTGTAATAAATTCCTGGTATTGATCGCGACGTGTTTGAACAGAAATTTGTTCGTTAATGAAACGATTCAACTCTTGTTGCAAAGCATTAATCTGGTTTACTTTTGATGCTTCTTTTAGATTAAAAATATTATCGGTTTCAGCGGTAATTGCTGTAGTGTACTGGTTAATCAGCGATTCTGAAGCTTTAATTTCCTTTGCTAAATTCTCCAGGTTTTTAGCACGACCGATTCTTTTACCCTCAAACAATCCTACTGAACCACCTGCCAAAGTGAACTTCGTCTGTGCATATTTTCCATTTTTTGCCAGAATGGTTGCGGTTTCGGTTGATTTGGTTCTGAAAAAATTTTCCTGCTCTTCAACAGCGATATATACATTTTGCAAAAGTAAGTTGCAGAGATGCTGGTACTTTTTATCTACCTCGATAACAGATAAGGCTGAAATTAAGCCTTCATGTGTGTTCAACGTTGGGTTTTTATCAGGGATATTTTCCAAAATGAAAAAATTCGCCCGCCCACGACTGGCATCCGTTAATAAGTTAATTGCCTGAACGGCATCAGAATAATGATCAACCACATAATGGTTCATTACCGGTTCCAGATAATTCTCAATAGCAATCCGGTAGTCTTCATTACAGAATAAAATATCCGATAGGAGCAAAGCACTTTTTGCAAAAGCATTGTTCTTTTTTAAGAAACGGATAGATTCTGGGAAGCCCTCCAAACTGTCTACAAGCGATTTTGTAAGGTTGTATTCATTCTGCTTGGCATCTTTCTTACGGTTTTCGGCGGTAAGTTTTTCCTTGTTAGTGCTTAAGTTAATTTCCGATTGAGCTAATTTTTCCTTTAAGATTTCTTCAGCCTCTTTTAGCTGTTTAATCTGGCTTTGCTTTTCCGTAACCTGAATATCCAATTCAGCCAAAGCATGATCAAAAGCTTTGAGTTCTGATGTTTTCGTTTCAGTATCATCAACATTTCTGTTGGTTTCCTGCACCAGGGCATCCTTTTGGATGTTTAAAATGTCTATCTCCTTTTGCGATTGATAAACCTGGTTTTGTAATTCATTAACGGATTTTATTAGGTTATCAACTCTGTTTTTTTCTGTCTGCTGTTGTTCGCGTAGCGTATCCAGAGAAGATTTTAGGAGCTTTAAGTCAGATTCTAGTTTGTTGAAAACTTCTGTTTCAGTTAAAACCTCTTCATTTAAACGCTTGATATTGTATTTGATGTGGTTAACTTGGTTTTTATCTTTCTCCAGCTCTCCCGATAAACGCGTTTCTTTTTCTTGCAAAAAACGCATTTGTTCATTTTTTACTTTCTTCTCGCTTTCGTAAGCACGAATTTTTGAAACCAGTTCGTTAGTTGCTTTTTGCTGAATGGAAAGGTTTTTTTCTTGATTTATACTGCCCAGTTTGAGCTTTTGCAGTTCAGCTTCATGAGTATCAATTTTGGTGCTGAGTTCAGTTCTTAGTACCTGCTGGTTTTGCTCCTGGCTCTCCAATGCATTTAAATCAGTACGGAAAAAGGCAATTCGATGGGTTGCCAATTGAACACTTAGCTCACGATATTGCTCCTTTAATTTATAATAGCGTTCGGCTTTGCGAGCTTGATTTTCGAGGGTTTTTAAGTTTTTTTCGATTTCAAAAAGCAAATCTTCCACACGCTCAAGGTCGGCTTCAGTGTCTTTTAATTTACTGAAAGTTTGTTTCTTGCGGAGTTTGTATTTCGATATTCCTGAGGCTTCCTCAAACAAAGATCGTCGGCTATGTTCTTTATTTGTGATAATTTCATCGACCATTTTAAGTTCGATAATGGAGTAACTATCAGAGCCAATTCCGGTGTCTAGAAATAGGTCGGTAATATCTTTCAAACGGCATTGAACATCATTCAAACGGTATTCGCTATCGCCATTCCGATAGAGTTTACGGGTTACTGTAACCTGAGAGTAAGCTGTTGGGAGAATGTTTTTGGTATTATCAAAGCTTAAGGAAACCTCTGCTAATTGGGCTTGTTTACGGTTTTTTGTGCCATTAAAGATGATGTTTTCCATCTTTTCAGAACGCAAGGCTTTTGTACTTTGCTCACCCAGCACCCATCTCATGGCATCAATTACATTCGATTTTCCGCAACCGTTCGGGCCAACAATCGCTGTAACACCTTCATTAAAATTGATGGTCACCTTGTCGCCAAAGCTTTTAAATCCTTTAATTTCTAATCGGGTGAGTTGCATGGTGTTTCAACGAGAGAACGGAATCCAATATTAAGGAAATTTTGGGGTTTTTCAAGTGTTTCTTGTCCACGAAATAAATAAATTACAACACATCAGCTAATTCTTAACACCAATATCAAATTCTTACTCATTGATACTGGCAATTCGCTAGCCAATAGCCGCGATTTGCTCATTTATCTGATTAACAGCTGTTTAATTTTACAACTTCGTATCAGCTTAATCGATTTAAGTGATGTAGTTAAAGAATTATTTACCTCTTATTTAAACTATAAATGTTATGTCAAAGTTATCATCATTAAAAGTTTCTGTAGAAGCTTTAAAAGATTACAAGTTTCCTAAGAAACTAGAAACCGCGGTAATCTCAAGTATTGAGTCGAAGTTAAAAAAGCGCTTCGATGAACTGGGTGGAAGTAAGTTTCTTGGTCAGCTTTTAAGGAAAGATGGGATTGCCTGGTACGGCGAATTGGCCTGTGTTTGTTACAATAGCAATACTAGATCTGTATTGGAAATCCATGGTGCCATTTACCAAAAGTGGGTTGCTTTAGGCGGCGTAAATTGGGGCATACCCAATACCGATGAATCTCCTTGCTGGGATGGAACAGGGCGATTCAATCACTTCAACGGCGATCAGGCCACCATTATGTGGTCGCCACAGACTGGAGCTCAAGCAATTTGGGGCGACATTCGCAGGAGATGGGCAGAATTGGGTTGGGAAAGATCGTATTTAGGTTATCCAACCTCTGATGAAAGTAACTTTCCGGATGGTGGAAGGGTTAATTCCTTTCAACACGGCGGTATTTACTGGTGGCCAGATACCGGTGCATTGGATTTAAATGATGTTGTGCTCCACTATACCGGCTTAATTTGTTTGAGAGAAACAGGCGAAACATCTGGCGCAGACGAGCCATATGTATTGATGGGAGTGGTCTCACCATTTTCTGGTGCCGCCTTTAGATCGCAAACCTATAGCAAAGTAGATTCTGATACATCAAGACCTGACTTGATTGAAATTTACAGAGGCAAACCCAATGGTTTGATTCTTGAAATCACGTTAATGGAGAATGATCATGGTGATCCAGAAAAATTTAGAAAGGAAATTCAGACCGCTATGACAGCAGCACATGGTTTAGGAACTGCCGCTTTGGGACTTATTCCTGTTGTTGGCGGTGCAATTGCAGCGGTGGTAGGCCCCTTGATTCAAAAATTTATTCCGGAGGTGGCGAAAGCGGTAAATAATTTATTTGGCTTTGGCGATGATAAGATTGGAAGCGAAAGGATTGTACTCACCGGTAAAGACCTTATCCTCCTGGCCAGACGAACCAACAATTCAAATTATAAAAATGTAGGTTACAAGTTTTCTACCAATAACCTTCGCGGCCACAATGCAAATTACAAAGTATATTTTGGTATAGTGCCGGCTTAAATGCGCTTGTACTGATATTGTGTAAGGCAGCTAAGCCTTATACAATATCAATTTTTCACAATCATCAGCTTTGCAAATTTCAATAACAACTGCTTGTTGCCCAAACCCTGGAAAAATACGGTTGCCTTAACATCAGGTAAATTTCCTTCCAGACTAATAATCTTTCCAAAGCCAAATTTTTCGTGTTCTACTTCCATGCCACCTTGAAATTCGTGTGGTTGTGAGGGGGCGAAACCAGGGGTTGGAACGTGTGCCTTTGCCAATAGCGAAGTTGTTTTCGGACGAGGAGGTGGGGCAGAAGTAGTGCTCGCAGGTTTTGGTTTGCTAAAGAAATCACGAGGTTGAGAAGTCCAGGTTTTGCGTTCATCATCAAAGTTGCCTTCAAAAACGTTGCTTTTAGCAGGTTTCACATCCAACTCTAAAAATCTGGGATTAATTTCGTTGATAAAACGGCTTGGTTCACAGTTAGTTAATGTTCCCCAACGGTAACGAGAAGTAGCGTAAGTTATGGTTAGCTTAATTTCAGCACGTGTAATGGCCACATAAAATAAACGGCGTTCTTCTTCCAAATCGGAACGGGAATTAACCGACATTTGCGATGGAAAAAGGTTCTCCTCCAGGCCGACAATAAATACGTTTTTAAACTCCAAACCTTTGGCAGAGTGAATCGTCATCAACGAAACCGTATCCTTGTTTTTGTCGCCGTCCTTATCATCATTGGTTAAAAGCGCTACATCCTGCATAAAAATATCCAGGCCTTTTTCTTCGATATCTTCACGCTCCGCAAACTCTTTTATACCATTTAATAACTCCTGAATGTTTTCGTATCTTGCCCTACCTTCAACGCTATCATCGGTATAAAGTTCCTTCAATATGCCTGCGTGTTGTGCAATAAACAAAGCTGAATCGTAAGCATCAAGCTTTTTAGCCTCTGCTTGAAAACTCTGAACCATCATCGAAAAGTCGTTCAGTTGGTTAGCCAATCGACCATCAACGTATTGATGCGCATTCGAAATTACATCCCACATGGTGATATTATTTTGATCGGCAGCTACGATGATTTTATCGATGGAAGTGTCTCCAATTCCACGTTTTGGATAATTGATTACCCTTTTAATGGCTTCTTCATCCTTCGGATTAAAAGTTAAACGGAAGTAAGCAATTAAATCCTTAATCTCTTTCCTTTGATAGAAAGAAGTACCACCATATATTTTATAAGGAACATTCAGCTTGCGTAGGCCTTCCTCCATTGCTCTGCTTTGCGCATTGGTACGGTATAGAATGGCAAAATCGTGGTATTGGTAACCTTTCAAACCGCGTTCCTGAATAATTGATTCGGCTACCAATTTACCCTCTTCATTATCAGTAAAAGCACGGGAAACCTTGATTCTATCGCCCTCTACATTTTCTGAGAAAACATTTTTTTCCAACTGATTTTTGTTGTTGGCGATAATGCTACTGGCGGCATCAACGATATTTTGGGTAGAGCGGTAGTTTTGCTCCAGTTTATAAACCTTCAAATCAGGGTAATCGCGTTCGAAGTTTAAGATGTTTTGAATATTGGCTCCACGAAAGGCGTAGATACTTTGTGCATCATCACCAACCACGCAAATGTTCTGGTAAGCAGCGGCCAGTTTTTTCACAATGGTATATTGCGAAAAGTTGGTATCCTGGTACTCATCCACCATTAAATACCTAAATTTCTGTTGATATTTATTCAACACCTCAGGGTGTTCTTTTAGCAGAATATTGGTTTTAAACAGTAAATCGTCAAAATCCATGGCACCAGCCCTGAAACAACGTTTGGCATATTGCTCATAAATCTGGCCAATTAAAGGACGCTTGTTTTGAATGTCTTCTGCCTGAATCTGATCGTTTGACTGATATTCACCCCAGGAAATAAGATTATTTTTTGCCGAAGAGATACGTCCAAAAACAAAGTTTGCGGCGTATAACTTATCGTCTAACTGCATTTCCTTTAAAATGGCACGGATAACACTCTTACTATCATCGGTATCGTAAATGGTAAAGTTGTTTGGATAGCCAATTTTCTCTGCCTCTACCCGTAAAATCTTCGCGAAAACAGAGTGAAAAGTACCCATCCAAATGTTTTTAGCCTCAGCACCAACCACTTTCGAAATACGCTCACGCATATCTTTACTCGCTTTGTTGGTAAAGGTTAAAACCAGAATATTAAAAGGGTCGGTTCCTGTTTGAATGAGGTGCGCAACGCGATAAGTAATTACACGGGTTTTGCCCGAACCAGCACCTGCAACAATCATTACCGGTCCTTTTGTATTCTCTACTGCTGCTCTTTGTTGTGGGTTTAATCCTTCTAAATAGTCCAAATCGGCTCCTGTTTTTTTGAGGTTCAAAAATAACAATTCAAAAGTTTTTTATTGAATTTGTGGAGAAATAGAGGCCCGTTTTTTTTGAAAAGGAAAAGTCGGGTATAATATAAACTTCCCAATGGTGATCACTAATCAAATCACGAATAGGATAACTGCAATCTATGTTGAAGGTAATCTCACTGGCTAAACTAGTTCGTAAATTAACAATCACTGATTTTTTTCTGCCAAAATTTCACCTTATCCATTTGGGAATAAAATTTGATATGTCGTAGTTATGGAAGAGAAAAAAATAAACAAGGACATAGAATTCACTAATATCCCAGAGGGAAACAGTACAGATATTTACGCTAACTTAAAAGAGAAGCTGGAAAGTGTAGAAAAGTTTCCAGGCATCTACAACTTCAAATTTATCTTGACGGGCGGTGTAGAGAAAATCGAAGATCTTCGTGCTGTTTTGCCAAATGATGAATTTTTAGAACAACCTTCTAAAACAGGCAAATATGTTTCGATAACAGTAAAGAAACAAATGCAAAGTGCTGATGAAGTAATTGCGATTTATAAACAGACAGCAAATATTAAAGGTATAATGACGCTATAATTTATCCCGCAGATCAAAGATGGTTTTGGTAAAAAAACTGCGAAAATCTGTGTTATCTGCGGGAAAAATTTGCCACCTATTTCAGTATTTTGAATCTTTTTAGACCTGCAGACTAAAGATGATTTCTGCAAAAAAAAAATAGGGTTAACCTAAATGATCTGTTGCAACAAGCTCTAAACTATTACATCCAATTTTCATTACCACTCTCCACCTGGTAAAGCCAATAGTTCACTAAAGTTTTGATCTCGCTGTAATTCCCATATTTGAAATGAATTTGTCCAGCTGCAGTATGTAGGCACAAATGTCCCACATCTACGCTTTTGTGCCATGGATATTGTGAAGCCGTTATTGCCTGGATTTTGTGTGGAACGATCACTTCATTTGAAACATCCCAAATTCCACTTTTCTTGATAATAAACTGCTGATTTACGGAGATACGGTGCCTTCGGTAACTGATGTAAATCATCAGAATTCCGACAATGAAATAGGCTGCTGCGAAGCCCAGAAAGGGTTTCACTTCTGGAACATTTAAAGCAACAATCGTAAAGATCGTCACTGGCAAAATCAGTTTAAAGAAAATAGGCAAATTCAAAAAGCGCCAATCGGGAACGAAAGTTTTCCCTATAATTGGGACCTGTCCAAGTATCATCTTCAATAGTTCATCCCTTTCGAAAGTGTCACATCCTACAATTTCAAGCGTATTGCCCTGCATTTCTTTACCCTTTTTACTTTCGCCAAAGTGTGCTTGCTTTAAACTGATGTTGAGGAGATTAAGTTTCTTTTGAAAGTAGTTTTGGCTATGTTTCGTAATCTGAACTTTGGTAGGGTTAATTAAGGTATTTTTTTTCGCAATCAGGCCAGACGATAATAGCAGGGAGTTTTTATGCTGACTTACCTCCAGTTGGAAATACCTGTAAAAAGTTCTGATAAGGTTGATTGACAATAGCACAATCAAAAAAATAACCACAATTACGGCAACAGAAAATAAGGTGGCTAAACCTAAAACAGTGCTTTGCACAGCTCCTTTATCGAGGCCGAAAATGTCCATAATATGCCTTGCTTCCTGAACGGTGTACATGAAGAATACGAGGATTACGGTTAAACTTTGCCCATAATTTGAGGTTAGCCCAACCTTAAACAGTGTCCAGGTACTTACTCTCAAAAAAGGAACCTCATCGATTATTGGTAGCTCATCTGTTAATATATTGGCGTGTTCGGTAGCTTCAGTTTTGCCTTTTAATAAATGCTCCTTTAAATTATAAGCAGAAACCTCGTCAATGGCTTTGATACTTACTTCTTCTCCACTTGCCCCGGCGGTATCTATTTTGAGGCCATAAACGCCAATCATTTTCTGTAAGATATTTTGGTTTATATTAACCTGCTGAATCTTGTCTAACTGAATAATTACCTGATCGCGATTTAAGATACCCTTGTTAACTACGAATTCCTGCTTTTCCTTATCTAGAAAAAAAGTAAAGTTTAGATACCATAAATAAGAAAAAACTACACAAAGCAAAATAATTACACCAACACCAAGAAGTACATATGCGGTGTAGGCTGCACTCATTTTTACAAAGGCATAAATAACCAGGAAAAATGTTGCCTTACCAATTTTAAACGCAGTATGGGCTGCCATTACGATTATTCCGAAAGCAGACTCTCGTTGGGGCTTACTGAAATCGCTATTCATTAACTTTCAGTTTAGTTTCAATTTCAGGTGTCTCAAGCAATTCGAGTTTATTCAATAGCAAATCTCTTATGCTCTTTGCTTCATCAATTGGTATGCCCGCAATATGGAGGTGACCTGTTTGGCCACCTGCAGTAAAAATTTGCAGCGAACCCAAATTAAACATTCTCGAAAAAAAACCTTCATTCAGTTCGATATGCTGAATTCTATTTAGCGGCACAATCGTAGTTGATTCGGCAATGATGCCACTCTTGTAAATTACATCCTTGGTTCTGATGGCATATCCACGTTTCTTAAAACTAACATAGAAAAGCAAAACGGTAACAATGGCAACTACTACATAAATGCTAACGATGATTGATGCATGTGGCTGTATTTTCTCATTGAAAAAAATCAGTAAAGCAGCAGTAATGCCAATAACTAGAAAAGTGATGATTAAATTAATGCAAATGATTTTCCAATAATTGGAGTGGGGTTTTTTCAGAGAAATTTCTTCGTATTTTGGTAACGAATTAATATCAATTGCTTCGTTTGTAAAAGTGTCAGTAGGCATTTTTAAAGATATAAAACTAATTAATCTGTTTTAAGACTAAAGCAGTAATCTTTTGTTACCTCGCAACAATAAACTTTTTTGCAGCATTGTACTGCCCTGAATCGGAAGTGAGTTTGAAGAAATAGATCCCCGGGACAAAAGTAGAGGTATTTATTTCCAGAGTATGCTTACCAGTATTAATATATTCGTTCAAAACAGTTTTTACCAATCTGCCCATCATATCATAAACCTGTATGGTAAGTTTATCTGTTTCTGGCAAAACCACATCAAGGTAAGTTTGTGTTCCGGCTGGATTTGGATAGTTCTGTGAAACCACAAACATTAAAAACTTATCAAAAATCGCTTTGTTAATGGCATCGAAAATAACATAGCTGATTAATCTATAACCTCTGGCGTTTGGATGAAAAGCATCTTGATACAAGGTGAAATCTCTCCGCATCGCTGCATTCACATCTGCTAAATATATTTTATATTCAATGGCCAAACGCCTATAAACAACATTTAAAGCCCTGATGTTTACGTTTGCCTGAGCCAACGGAGTGCTGTTTCTATCGTCTACATTTTGTAGTGTACAAAGAATTGGAACCAGGTTTTGCTTTAAACTGATGCTAATCAAAGAACGCATGTTGGCCTCCGTTTCGGCCACGCTTCCTTTACCGTTAACCATTGCCAACGCATCATTAATGCCCATCGAAATTACAATAAAACCTGTGCGGTCTTTTATCGCATTATCTATTCGTAACAAGCCTTGAAAAGTAGTTTGGCCGCCAATACCATGGTTAGTAATGTCAACAACTTTGTTTTGATAGCAATTCAAAAAGTTGTTTCTCAGCATAGTTTGAAAACCAGCTCCATTAACTCCTTCAACTGTACTTGCACCAAAAGTTACAATATTAATACTGTCTCTAGCGTAAAACTGAGCTGCTTCAGGGCAACTTACCCGAGGTGGGCTTGTTGTTTGCGTAAAACCAGAAATGGTGATGGAAAATAGCAATACTAAAAAAGTACTGAACTTTATGCTAATTTTCATTGTGAAGAATCATTTCTTGGCTTTTTGGATAATTTTAAAAGTGCAATTTACGAAAAAATGGTTTAAAAAATATTTCGTAAGGTTGAATTTTATTTAAAAACAACAATTACTTAACAAACTAAGTGTCTTGTCAAATTTAAGTGATATCAACCAATTTCTTCCTCAAAAAACACACGTTATAAAAGTAAAATACAAACGATAAATCAAGGGCTTTTATGGTAAAATCATATATTTGCTCAAATTCATTTTGTTATGCAAGAGATTAAAAATTACGTAGAAACGCACAAACAACGCTTTTTAGACGAGTTGTTCGAACTATTGCGTTTTCCATCAGTGAGTGCCGACCCAAAATATAAAGCTGATGTTTTAAAAACAGCTGACTATGTGGCGCAAAAACTAAAAGATGCCGGTGCAGATCACGTTGAAATATGTCCAACAGCTGGTTATCCAATTGTTTACGGTGAAAAAATAATAGACAGTGCTTTACCAACTGTTTTAATTTATGGTCACTACGATGTGCAACCTGCAGATCCCCTGGAATTATGGCACACACCGCCGTTTGAGCCGACCGTACGCGATGGAAAAATCTACGCTCGTGGTGCTTGTGATGATAAGGGACAGTTTTACATGCATGTGAAGGCGTTCGAATTGATGATGCAAACCAATACTTTGGCTTGTAACGTTAAGTTTATGATAGAAGGCGAGGAGGAAGTTGGTTCTGCAAATCTTGGCATTTTTGTGAAAGACAATGCAGAACGTTTGAAAGCCGATGTGGTTTTAATTTCTGATACTTCGATGATCAGCATGGAGCATCCTTCAATAGAAACGGGCTTACGCGGCCTGGCTTATATGGAAGTGGAAGTTGTTGGTCCGAACCGCGATTTACATTCGGGTGTTTATGGCGGTGCAGTAGCTAACCCGGCTACAATATTGTGCAAAATGATTGCTTCTCTACACGATGAAAATAACCACATTACCATTCCTGCATTTTACGATAAAGTGGTTGAATTGAGTGATGAAGAGAAGAAAGCTTTAAATGCTGCTCCTTATGATGAAACTGAATATAAGCAAGATTTAGCGATTGATGAGGTTTGGGGCGAAAAAGGTTACTCTACTTTAGAGCGTACAGGAACCCGCCCGACTTTGGAGGTTAATGGAATTTGGAGTGGTTATATTGGTGAAGGCGCTAAAACCGTTTTACCAAGCAAAGCGAATGCGAAAATTTCGATGCGTTTGGTACCAAATCAAAGTTCTGAGGAAATCTCAGAAATTTTTACCAAACATTTTGAAAGCATTGCCCCTAAAAATGTAAAGGTAAAAGTAACGCCTCATCACGGTGGCGAACCGGTGGTTACGCCAACCGATAGCATTGCCTATCAGGCTGCCGAAAAAGCGATTGAAGATAGCTTCGGTAAAAAAGCCATTCCAACACGTGGAGGAGGAAGTATTCCAATCGTAGCCTTATTCGAAGATGTTTTGGGTATAAAATCTGTGCTTTTTGGCTTTGGATTAGATAGCGATGCCTTGCATTCACCAAACGAGAAATACGACATTTACAATTACTATAAAGGAATTGAAACTTTGCCTTTGTTCCATAAATATTTTGCAGAACTAAGTAAATAAGTCGTTTTTTATAATTCTAAGTTAAAATCCCTGTTTGTTTGTTCAGACAGGGATTTTTTTTGAAAATGAAAGGCAGATTTTCATTGGTACTGTAGTCCTGCCATTGCTTATAGTCCTCATTTAGCTGCGCTTCATTCCGGGCTATTTAGCGCTGTCAGGTTTATAGTTAACGGTTTTAATTTCATAGCACCACCATAATGGCCGCCTAAACCCGATCAAAGTGGATGCTCCCGATTTGAGCATCTGCATTTATTTTTTTTTGAATGCTTGCCTGTTGCACAGGTTTCATCGGAGCAGAAACGGGAGCGGGGCTGAAGAAACCGATGGTAACGAGATCTTTGCTTTTCCCAAAATCATATTCAATTTTATAATTCATATTTTTTCATAAATTGTGCACATGAAATACATATTCTCATCTCTTTTACTTTTAGCAGGACTTAGTTCTTTTGCTCAAAGTACTAAAACGATTAATCAATCAGGAAATCCCATATTTCAAGGTTGGTATGCAGATCCGGAAGCGGCGATTTTCAACAACAAATATTGGGTTTATCCCACCTATTCGGCAAGGTATAAAGAGCAGGTTTTTCTGGATGCTTTCTCCTCTGATGACTTGGTTACATGGAAAAAACATCCCCGTGTTTTAGATACTGCTGCGGTGAAGTGGGCGAATAAAGCGATGTGGGCCCCGGCGATTGTTCAAAAAGATAAAAAGTATTACTTGTTCTTCGGAGCAAACGACATTCAAAGCGACAACGAAGTAGGTGGAATTGGAGTTGCCGTTGCTGATAAGCCTGAAGGGCCATACAAAGATCATTTAGGAAAGCCTTTGGTTGATAAATTTCATAATGGTGCACAGCCCATTGATCAATTCGTTTTTAAAGATAAGGATGGTCAGTACTATTTAATTTACGGAGGTTGGAAGCATTGTAACATTGCCAAGTTGAACAAAGATTTTACCGGTTTTGTCCCGTTTGAAGATGGAACTACTTTCAAAGAAATTACCCCGGAAAACTATGTTGAAGGTCCTTACATGTTTATTAAAGATGGGAAATATTACTTTATGTGGAGCGAAGGCGGCTGGACTGGCCCGGATTATTCTGTAGCCTATGCCATTGCAGATTCGCCGTTTGGTCCGTTTAAAAGGGTTGATAAAATTTTGAAGCAAGACCCGGAAGTGGCAAGAGGGGCGGGGCACCACTCCTTATTGATTAACGAGAAAAAAGGTACTTATCACATTGTTTATCACCGCAGGCCATTAAGTGAAACGGATGGTAACCATCGGGTTACCTGCATTGATGAAATGAAATTTGATGCCGATGGAAAGATCCTACCTGTAAAAATCACAAATGAAGGCGTAAAAGCACAAAAGGTGAAGTAGATTTTCAAATAACAAAACGGCGATTTGATAGTCGACCTTTACCCAGATATTGTATAAAAAGTTCAAAGCGGAGCAAATTTAAATCCCGCTTTGAACTTTTTTTAGTTATAGGTTCCTTGTTACAGGCTATAAATTAGAAGTACAAGATGGTAGGTAATGATGGTAAGTTTAATAACTAGCCAATGCCGTTTAAAATAGGAAGTTCCTACTCAACTTTGAACCCTGAACTTTCATCCATGAACTTTGAACTTTAAACTCTCAACCTTGAAATTTCAACTTTTAACCTTGAACTTTCAACTTTCAACATTCAACTTTCAACCTTAAACTTTCAACGTTCAACCTTGAACTTTCAACTCTGAACCCTCAACTCCCAACTCCAAACTTTCAGTCTTCACCTTTCCAAGCCTGTTAAATCCCCAGGCGCAGCACAATAACATGCAGGCAAGGCCGAACCAAAGCCAGTTGTAGCCCATGTTTTTAGCAATAAAAAAACCAGCCAAAGGGCCGATTACCTGAGCGCAAGACCAGCTTAAGGTATAACCAGCAGCATATAAGCCTCTATTATGCTCGTTACTTCGGCTAATAACGATTGTGTTGATAAAAGGAAGCGAGAACATTTCCCCGCCGGTAAATATTATGATTACCAAAACTGCCCCAACCAAATGGAAGCCAATTGGTGCGCTAAGCATTAGGTAAGAGACTGCGAAGAAAATCGCTCCGATGATGATAAAGAACATTGGCGGTCGTTTAGCCTCGATTTTATTGATCATAATCATCTCAAACAAAGCGATTACTGCTCCATTTATTCCAATAATAATCCCAATGGCAAACTCATCAATGTGCCATTGTTCTTTAAAGAAAACCGGAACTACCCTAAACATCAGGAAAGCACAGGTAATAAATATGGTGGTTAATAAGATGAATTTCACATAAAATATATCTTTCCAGGGTTTCATAATTACCATATTCAAGGCATTCTCTTTAGCCTTTTTTATGAATCCTTTTACCTGTGGAAGGAAAGATAAAATGAGCAAACCTACGATGATACTTACACCACCTTCAACGATAAAAAGTAATTTATAATTGAATGAGGCAATGATGCCAGCTAAACTGATGCCAACCGACCAGCCAATATTTACTGCCAACCTGTTTAATGAATAAGACCTCGTGATGGTTCCTGCGGTGGCATAATGTGCAACCGCCGTAAAATTCGCCGGTCGAAAGGCTTCCGAAAAAAAGCTGATCACCACTGCCAGTATACACAAGCTAGTAAAATGTGTAATGGTGGAAAATAAAATGAATAAAATGCCACCGATAATAGAGGAAAGGATTTGTACTGGGCGAAAACCGATCATATCCGTTAATTTTCCGCCAGTCGCCGAACCCAGGATGGAACCCACGCCGAATAACGTGATAATTAGGCCGGCATCCATTTCGGAGCGGTGCAAACTTTGCGTAACATATAAACCCATAAATGGAACGGCCATACTTCCGCATCTGTTAAACATCATCACAATGCTTAGAAGCCAGGTTTCTCGGCTTAATCCGCTGAAAGACGTTTTATAGGTGTTGAGTATGAGCTTGAACATGATTTATCTGGTGCGCAAAAGTAATGAACTTTTTGTTTAACTATTGGATTTAATTCCAGTCGGACAAAGTCATAATCCTGTCGAAGTATGCAGCAAATCCTTTTTTATTTGTTCTTCATTTTCCTCAACTTAGCGGCTTCAAATAAACTATGCCGCCAGAGAAGAGAAAACCCGTTACGAGAAAACCTGTTACCAGAAAACCTGCGGTACGTAAAAAGAAATCTAAGCCTTTTCCTACGCAGTGGAAGGTGGTTATTGCTGGTTTATTGCTGATTCTATTTTCCCCATTTTATTACGGATATATCCTGAATGGCTTTGTGGCCACCTGGCGATGGATAAAAGATTGGGGACAAGATCCCAACTACCGCACCTATGAAAGTTTCAACATTAAAATTCCGAAAAAATATACCATACATGGAATTGATGTGTCTTATTATCAGGGAAAAATAAACTGGCAAAAAGTGAAAGATATGGAAGATGATGGGGTGAAAGTCAAATTTGCATTTATTAAGGCGACAGAAGGCCTTTTACAAGTGGATCCTTATTTTCAAAGAAACTGGCGTGAAGCCCCGAAAGTGGGGATTGTATGTGGTGCTTATCATTTCTTCAGACCAAAGCGAGATGGAAAAACCCAGGCGAAGTTTTTTCTACAGGTGGTGAATATTGAAAAGGGCGATTTGCCGCCAGTGGTCGATATTGAAAGTTTAGACGGCGTTTCTCCAGTTAAAATGAGAGCCGAGTTGGCCGATTTTCTCAACTATGTGGAAGTTAAAACCAAAGTAAGGCCTATTATTTATTCGGGCTTAAAGTTCTATGAGGATTATCTGGAAGAACATTTCGATGAATATCCCTTATGGATTGCGCATTACTACCAACCAAAATTAAGGATGGATAAAAGTCGGTGGAAGTTTTGGCAGCATTCTGATAAAGCCAAAATTAATGGCATTGGTCACGCAGTGGATTTTAATGCGTTTAATGGCGATAGTTTGGCATTGGATAAACTATTAGTTCATTAGTCATTGGTTCACTGGTCATTATTTCATTAGGAGTGATGCATAACCGTTTTCGTCATTGCAAGAACTCTTTTTTCAGCCGACAAAGCAATCTATTATTAGGTTTAATTGGTTATCAATCATTGATTAGTCACCAAATTCGCTAACGAATAGTTTCCTTTCTAAAGGCGCATACAGGAAAACCAATGAACGAATGAACGAATGAACAACTGTACTAAATCGTCCAGCTTTCACATTTCTCCAGGAAAAATTCATCAGCTTCTGCGCCTATTCCAATTTCTTCAGGAACATCAAGAAAATAACCATTGTAGGTTAAACCCCCAACGCATGGATCGGCTAAATGACCTAACAACGCTGTATCTAAATCAAAAAATTCGACATTAGGACTGGCCAGTGCAAAATGAAGGTTGGCAGTCAAGGCTATTCTGCTTTCCAGCATGCTTCCTATCATACATTTTACGCCAGTTTGTAGCGCTTCTTCGTGAATTTTTTGCGCTTCTAAAATTCCACCTGATTTTGAAAATTTGATATTTAAATAGGTTGTCGATTGGCTATTAATCAATTTCCGGGCATCATGATGGTTGTAGCAACTCTCATCAGCCATTAATTTAATCGGGGAATTGACATTTAACTCCGGCAATTTATCATCGTACCAGGTTCTCATGGGTTGTTCACAAAACTCAATGTTGTATTTCTCCAGTGCACCAAGGGCGAATAAAGCATCGTCAAAGCTCCAGCCTTGATTCGCATCTAAACGTAAAATGATATCGTTTCCAACAGCTTCTCTAATGCATCTTACTCTTTCAATATCATCGCTCACTTTTTTACCCAGCTTGATCTTAATGATTCTGCAACCCTTTTGTACATAACTTAGCGCCGTGGCTGCCATTCCATCAGGCGTATCAATACCAACGGTCATATCTGTTTCGATGGTTCTTCTTGTTCCGCCTAAAAACTGGTAGAGTGGCAAGCCCGCATGTTTTGCTGCAATATCAAATAATGCCATGTCAAAAGCGCTCTTTATGGTATTATTATGATCTGCGTAACCCAGCAAGTCGTTCATCCGCTCAGGAATTTCCAGAGGATCTTTTCCTTTCAAAATAGCAGCAAAGTCTTTCGCCATTGCTATACAAGTTTCCTGGGTTTCACCCACAATCATCGGAAAAGCCGAGCATTCGCCTATTCCATGAATTCCGGCATCAGTGTAAATTCTGATGAGCACATTTTGTGCAAAATGCATGGTGCCCGTGGCAATTACAAAGGGCTCCATCGGGATGCTGAAGCGGTAGATTTCGGTATGGGTGATTTTCATTTGATGATCAAGTAGATTTCCAACTAAAGTATAAAAACAAAAACTAAATCGAAACAGGCTTGTAGATAATTTATAGATTTACATTTTTTAAATTGATCCAAACCGCTATGTCAAATACACATTCTGAGCCCAATAGTTTAATTAATGCATCCTCACCATATCTGTTGCAACATGCTTACAATCCTGTTCATTGGTATGAATGGGGAACAGAGGCGTTAGAGAAAGCAAAAGTTGAAAATAAACTCATTTTGGTCAGTATTGGTTATTCTGCCTGCCATTGGTGCCATGTGATGGAGCGGGAGAGTTTTGAAAATCATGAAGTTGCTGAAGTGATGAACCAGCATTTTGTTTGTATCAAAGTCGACCGGGAAGAGCGGCCGGATATTGATCAAATCTATATGTATGCCATCCAACTGATGACCGGGAGCGGTGGCTGGCCATTAAACTGTGTTTGTTTACCCGATCAACGCCCAATTTACGGGGGGACTTATTTCAGGAAAAATGATTGGATCAATATTCTGGAAAACGTTGCCGCATTGTGGACAAACGAACCTGATAAAGCCATTCAGTATGCTGATAGATTAACATCTGGCATCAAGGATAGCGAGAAAATCATCCCATCTCCCAAAGAGGAAGAATATATAGAGCAGCATTTAACTGAAATTATCGAACCCTGGAAAAGGCATTTTGATATCGGCTTCGGAGGATATAATCGTGCTCCAAAGTTTCCGCTTCCCAACAACTGGGCTTTTCTTTTACGCTACGGATTTTTAAAAGATGATGAATCAGTGTTTACGGCCGTTTGCCATACACTAGAAGAGATGAGCCGCGGAGGAATTTATGATCAAATTGGAGGTGGTTTTTCCCGTTACTCTGTTGATGATAAATGGCATGTTCCCCATTTTGAAAAAATGCTTTATGATAATGCCCAGCTGATCAGCTTATATATTGAGGCCTACCAATGCACTAAATTCGATTCATTTAAGCAAACTGCCATCGAATCAATCGATTGGGTATTTAAAGAAATGACCTCGCCCGATGGTTTGTTTTATTCTGCTTTAGATGCAGATAGTGAAGGTGTTGAGGGGAAATTTTATGTGTGGGATAGACAAGAGTTTGATTCCATATTAGGTGATGACGCAAAATTGTTGGCAGACTATTACAATGTTACACCAGACGGAAACTGGGAAGAGGAGCAAACCAATATTCTGCGCAAAACAATTGATGATGATGATCTCATAGAAAAATATGGAACTGATGCTGCAACGCTGTATGATAAAGTTCAATCTGCAAAAGCAAAACTCATCGAAGTAAGAGATAAGCGAATAAGACCTGGTTTAGATGATAAATGCCTTACGGCCTGGAATGGGATGATGATCAAGGCATTAGCAGATGCAGCAACAGTGTTAAACCATGAATTTTACTATTCCAAAGCTGCGGCTGCGGCGAAATTCATTCTGACAAATGTAAAAACCAAAAACGGTGGATTGTACCGGAATTTTAAAAATGGCAAAGCATCCATCACTGGATTTCTGGATGATTACGCATTTTTAATTGAAGCGCTTATTGGTTTATATGAATATGATTTTGAGGAGTATTGGCTGACTGAAGCAAAGGCGCTAGCCGATTATGTGATTACTAACTTCAGTGATCCAGATTCGCCAATGTTTTTCTATACTTCTGCTGAAAGCGAGAGTCTGATTGCCCGGAAACATGAGATTATGGATAATGTGATTCCTGCTTCAAATTCTACAATGGCTCAAAATTTAAAAAAACTCGGTTTACTTTTCGATGTAGAAGCATATATTAACCAGACTGAGGAAATGCTAGCAGCAATTTTTCCAAAAATAAAAACCTACGGATCGGCCTATTCCAACTGGGCCATTCAATTGGTCAATGAGATACAGGGAATAAATGAGATTGCTATTGTTGGTTTAGAAACCGATGCTATTAAATTGGAGTTAAGCAATCATTATATTCCAAATAAAATTACATTGGGTGGAACAAAAAGTAACTTGCCGCTGTTAAAAGGTAAGCAAAGCAATGAAACAAAAGTTTATATTTGCCGAAATAAAGTATGCCAGTTACCGGTTAAAACTGTTGAGGAAGCATTAGCGTATTTACATTAAAACAATTTAAATGAATATTTCACCGAACACAGTAGTCGCAGTAACTTACGATTTGCACACTACTAACGAAGAAGGACAACAAGTTTTTGTTGAAAAAGCTGATGAGCAAAATCCTTTAGTATTTTTATATGGCGTTGGCATGATGTTGCCTAAATTTGAAGAACATTTAGCAGGCTTAAAAACTGGCGATGAATATGGCTTCGAATTATCTGCTGCTGATGGTTATGGAGAAATTGATCCAGGTGCTTTTGCAGATTTGCCTAAAACGATGTTTACAGAAGCAGGTGGCGAAGTTCCAGCGGTTGGAGATGTGATTCCTTTACAGGATAACAACGGAAATCAATTTAGAGCTGGTGTTACTGCCGTTCATGATGAAACTGTTGCAGTTGATTTGAACCATCCAATGGCTGGAAAAAATCTTTTATTTGCGGGAACCATTTTAAACGTTCGCGAAGCAACTCAAGATGAATTAGCACACGGTCATGCTCATGGAGCTGACGGTCATTCTGGTCACTAGTATCAGATAATTTATAAAGAAAAATCCCGACTAATGATCGGGATTTTTTGTTTAAAGCAATTTCGAAGTGGATAAAAGCACTGGTGGATTATCCATCGTATTGGCATTACTCAATTTCAGCACCCCTTTAACCGTGATGGGTTGATAAGTAAATTTTATAGGTTCGGCCATTTCTACCAAAACCATAATCGGGATTCCATTTTTGCCACAATAAAAACATTGGTTGATAGGAAGGGTAGAGAGCATAAACTTAGTTTGCTTCATCCCATCTTTTATCGGAACAATATAGCCTGAAAGCTCAAAAGGCTTATTTTCGAATTTTTTAATCTTCGCATTGTAAACCGCGTATTTCTCTGTCGGTTTAACGGTTTTGAAACTGATGCCTCCAATGACATCCCAGTTTGGAGAATCCATCTGATCGCTCGGATCATGTTGTGCTTTCGCACTAAAACCAATAAAAAGTAAGAATATAAATCCCAGCTGTTGCAGCTTTGCGCTCATCTTAATCATCTACAAATATAATAAAGATGTATAATGGCAATTGTAACTCGTTTATAACAATCGTTAAAAATCGATTTTCAACCTCAAACCACCGTTTGTAAGGTTAAGGTTATCATTGGAAAACGTTTTCATCGGAAGCCTTAAAAATGGTTCGATGGCGAAATCGGTTTTCTTCGAAATTTTTTGTTTGTAACCTAATGAAAAGTTATAAAAGCCAATATACTTATCAGTAACCTGCAACGATTGCGGCTGAGTTTCTGAAACACGTTCGGTAACGATGAGCATTTTCTGCTCTGCAACGCCGGCCGTATTAGCCACGGTAATATTTCTGCCAGTGCTTACCAAATAATTATTGTCTTGTTTGTTGTTTAAAATAGCCAAGGCTGAAACCCCAACACCAGTGTAAAACTTCTTGCTAATATTATATTTCAATTCCAGTGGAATATTAATGCCCCTAACACTGGCATTAACGGATTCTAAACTTCTAGAATTGCTTGAATAAGAGTTTATTGGACTCGAATTCGGCACAGAACTCGCTACAGCATCACTTGCGGCTCCAATTTGGGTTGATGGATTGCTGGTAGAACTCAATGATGAATAGGCAATTCCCGAACTTATAGAAAGTTTATCGGCTACGTTATACGAAAGTGAAAAACCATAATTCATGTTCACTTTGTTATCATTTCCCATTGCAGGTGCCACGTAAATTCCAGGTTCCCATTTAGAATTAATTGGGGCTTTTGTTGTGCCTTTTAACGCACTCAACTTACTATCTTGCGCCAACAAATCCTCAAAAGTTGGCTTTTTGAATGTTTTTTCTTGTTTGGTTCCTCCTTTAATTTCAAATTTTCTGTTGCTGGATGAGGTTAGCGGAATGGAAGATAATGTATTGGCTAGCGTATTGTGAATGCTTTTTATAATAGGAGTGGTATTAGCGGGAACAGCCTCCTCAATTGGATTCACCGTTAATCTGGTTACCTCTATTGCTCTGTTTTGAGTTTGTGTATTGTCTGCTAAAGGTGTATTTAAATGGCTTTTAGGCGTAATATTCGGTTCTTTCGTTTTAGGTACACGATTATCTTCAACTCTTTTCTGTTCAATTTTTTTTGGCTTGATAACCGCTAAATCGCCTTGGTGATTTTGACTATTAAATACCAGGAACGTACCTCCAACAACCAATAGTAAAGCAGCAGCAACCCACATCGGCCACAAAACGAAACGGCTTCGCTTATCTTTCTTTTCAGAAAAACGCTCCCATGCACCTGGAACGTATTGTTCCTCGTGCTGTTGAAGTTGTTTGGCGATATGATCAATTAATTCTTTATCCATTTTTCTTGTATGATCCAACCATTGTATTTTGATAAAGTGTGCGAAGTTTATTTTTAGATCTCGTGAGATAAACCCGACTGGAACTTTCTGGGATGTTTAGCATTTTCGAAATTTCTTCATGTGCAAAGCCTTCAATCTCATATAGGTTAAAAACCAACCTTTGTGTATCAGGTAAGTGATTGAGCAAATTTAAAATGTCATTTACATGCAGTTCTGATGCAATAGAAACCTGCGTTACAGGATGTTCGTCTTCACCCAAATCATCAACGTAAAATTGTGCCTTTGTACTTCTGATTTTATCTATCGCTGTTCTGGATGCGATTTGTGCAATCCAACCTTTAAAGGAGCGTTGTAATTCTTCAGGATTTTTTGGAGATTTAAAATTAGCAACGTGTTTAAATATTTTAATAAAGCTGTCGTTCACAAGTTCCTCACTATCCGAAACATTCTTTGTGTATCTTAAAATAATACCCATTAAGTAGCCATAGAAAGATTTATACATCATTTCTTTACAGCTATTGTCGTTTTTTACGCAGCCTTTTAAAATTTCCTCAAAACTGAGTATCTTTTTTATCACTCCTGGGAAGGACTATTTTTACTTTGATTAGTATGCTTGTTTTTAACTTTTCCGGTTGCAAAATTAACGAAATAACACCATTCCAATTTAGAACGATGTTATTTCATTGGTAGGTTTTACTTGTTAGTCATTACAGCCAAACCAAATTTGGTACTGTCGGTAGTGCTGCTAAGTCCTTTTGCCCAAATGGTATAAATTTTTCCCTTTTCGATTTTTACAGCTGGTAAGCTTGCTTTAACCGTTGCCGAACCGGCTTCTTTTACCTGAAAGGTGTAGCTATCTGAAGGATTAACGGAACTGAAAGTAGAATATTCTTTGAAAGCTTTTGCTGTAAACAAGGCAGTAGCATTACCTTCAACTGCTAAATCTAACTTACCAGAACCTGGACTTAAGTTAATAAAACGCACTTTGGCTTTGTCAGTTTCAGGAGCTTTCAAATCATCTTCGACCAATAAAATTTTGGTCGATTTCAATGTGTCGACTACAAAAGCCGAATAGAAAGATCCGCCTTTTAAAGTTGCTGTACCACTTGTCAAATATTTCAATGAGTCTTTCTTTGCTACACCGATAATCCTGGTGCCTGGGTAAGCTGCGTAGTAACCCCTATCGTTAGTGTAAGTAAAATTGCCGATTTTAGAGTTGTCTAAAACAAAATCAAGCGATCCGGTGCCTGGCGATGCATGAACATATCCAATACCAGCGGCTTCAATTGGGGTATCATCCCAATCTTTTTTACAGGCAGAAAATATAGTGGTTATAACGAGAAGAGAGAGTGCAATTTTTGTAGTTAAGCTAAAGTTTTTCAAATGAGTTTTCATGTTTTAAATCAATTTCTAAATAAAATTGGTTAATGGCCATTAACACTTTTTATCATAAAACGATTAACGGGATGAAAACGCTACAGCTGTAAGTAGATATTTTTAATCGACGGTAATTTTGCTTTCATAAATAATTTTGCTGGCAACGCGTCTGCCATTTACTATTGCAGGTGAAAATTCAAAATCTTCCTCTCTAAGTCTATTTAGATTTATTGTATCTATTTTTTCGTTGCCCGCCGATAAGATTCTAGTTTCGTATTTTATCAACCTGCCATTATCGTCCAAATGGAAAATATAAAATAATTCATGTACTCCACGAAAACTTCTAATATTTGAGGGTATCTTAAAAAAATCGAGAAGGTAGTACATAGCATACGTAAAGCCTCCAATTTTAGCTGGATATACTAGCTTGTCGCCTGTTTTCAGGGAATCAATTACACAGTTCAGGTTTTTAGTTGATGCATTATATTCTACTTTTTTTGTTGTGTAGTTATAAATTTGTTCAAGGCTATCTTTGCGATCGAAAAACCTCCATCTGCCATAACGCTTGTCATCTTTATAGATGCCCGATGCGATAACTTTTCTGCCAGATTTTATTTCAGCTTCTCCATTTCTGATGTACTTTTTGGATTTTAGTTCTGTAGCGTGTTCAATCGTTCCCCGAATAATTCTGTAATAAGTTCTTGTAGAATCACTTTTTTGCGCAAAGGTTGCGAGGCTTGAGCTTATGATGAGGAGAGTAACGAGCGTTTTCATAAAACTTGATTAATTTATAAAGAAAAAGCGTTTTGATTTAATATCAAAACGCTTTTCAAAATATATTTTAGCAGTAACTATTATGCGTACATTTCCTCACGCAGTTTTGCAACATCAGGGCTGTTAATATACTCATCGTAAGTCATCAACTTATCAATAGTACCTTTTGGCGTAATCTCAATAATTCTGTTTGCCACCGTTTCCGTTAACTGGTGATCTCGTGAAGTAAACAAAATGGTTCCTTTGAAATCTTTCATACCATTGTTCAACGCTTCGATTGATTCTAAATCCAAGTGGTTGGTTGGCTCATCAAACATCAAAAGATTGGCTTGTTGCAACATCATTCTGGAGAACATGCAACGCATTTTTTCTCCTCCCGAAAGTACTTTTACGTTTTTTAATACCTCTTCGCCAGAGAATAACATCCGTCCTAAAAAGCTGCGTACAAACTGCTCATCGGCATCTGTTCCAGAGTATTCACGTAACCAATCGACAAGGTTTTCATCTTTTCCATCAAAATATTCAGAGTTATCATTCGGAATATCAGCTGTGCTGATGGTAACACCCCATTTAAATTCGCCTTTATCTGCTGGCGTTCTTCCTGTTAAAACATCGTAAAATGCTGCGGTAGCTAAACTGTTTTGCGATAACACAGCAATTTTATCGCCTTTATTTACCATGAAGGTTACTTTATCGAACAGTACACCGTCATTTCCTGATTTGCCTAAAGCATCAACCTGTAAAATCTGGTCACCCGCTTCACGGCCGGTATTGTTAAAAATAATAGCCGGATATTTACGACTTGAAGCCTTAATTTCAGTAATATCTATTTTATCTAAAGCTTTTTTACGCGAGGTAGCCTGCTTCGACTTTGATGCATTGGCACTAAACCTGCGGATAAATTCCTGCAGCTCCTTTACCTTATCCTCCATCTTCTTGTTCTGGTCGCTACGTTGTTTTAACGCCAACTGACTCGATTCGTACCAGAAAGTATAGTTACCCGTATAGATGCTCATCTTCGCGAAATCGATATCCACAATATGCGTACAAACGGCATCTAAAAAGTGCCTGTCGTGACTTACCACCAGTACAATATTCTGGTAATCTGCCAAAAAGTTTTCCAACCACGCAATTGTTTCGATGTCCAAATCGTTGGTAGGTTCATCGAGTAATAAAATATCTGGGTTACCAAATAATGCCTGAGCCAATAATACCCGTACTTTTTGCGTATTATCCAGCTCTTTTAGCAATTTATAGTGGTTATCTTCCGTAATACCAAGGTTGCTCAACATGGTTGCTGCGTTGCTTTCCATGTTCCAACCATCCATTTCAGCAAAGATATTTTCCAACTCTCCTGCACGTTCGCCATCCTTTTCGGTAAAATCTTCTTTCATGTAAATGGCATCTTTTTCTTTCATGATGGCATACAGTTCTTTGTGGCCAATCATCACCGTTTCCAATACCGAAACCTCATCAAATTCGTAGTGATTTTGCTTTAAAACCGCCATTCTTTCGCCTGGAGTAAAGGCAACGCTACCCGAAGTCTGGTTTACTTCACCCGATAAAATTTTCAAGAAAGTAGATTTACCTGCGCCGTTAGCTCCAATTACACCGTAGCAGTTGCCCTGGGTAAACTTTAAGTTAACATCTTCAAATAGTGTGCGTTTGCCGTATCGTAATGATAAATTAGAAACTGAAATCATAATAAATAGAAATAAGCCGCAAAGATAGGGTTTATAGTCCGAAGAGAAAAGGCAATAGTGGGGTAGTGTTTGCTTTTATTTGAAAATCAGTGTTCAGTCTTTCATCTCAATTGCAGTCCCGCTTTCCCTCCAATCTTTTTGTTTTTGTCGGAAAAATATGTTAAAATTCTACAACAAAAAGTATTTCCGTTCAATCTGGTTTATTAAACAAAGTAAGGGGCTTCGAATGGAAAAATGGCCCAAATCCTCAGATTCAATTTTTACGAATTCGGAAATTAAAAATCATCTTCCCGAACTTTTTTCGGCAGACAGTTAATGATTCAATAACTTAACCGTAGTTAAAAGATTTCTCCGCTTCGATAGAAAGGACGATAATTGCAACGCAAACCGCTAATAAATAACCACCCCCGAATCCCTCCTTGAAAATGAGGAGAAGAGCTGGAAACTACTCATTCTAATCTTTAAGGGGTATAATGAAGTTGGTGGGTTTACAGTACCAAACCCGAATTTGCGTAAAAACATCACCTTACTACCAGCAAATTCCCCTCCTAAGTTAGGAGGGGTTAGGGGTGGTAAATGTGTTCATCTATCCTGCTAAAATGCAAGGTTCAGAAGGTGGTTTTGTTAAATTGGAATCTACAGGTAGTGAAAATAAGAAGGAGAGCTGGAAAGGACGATAAGTGCAACGCAAATCGCTAATAAATAACCACCCCCGAACCCCTCCTTGAAAATAAGGAGGGGAGCTGGAAACTACTCATTTTAATTTTTAAGGGTATGATGAAGTAAGTGGGTTTATCAGTACCAAACCCAAATTTGCATAAATATATAACCTTACTACTAGCAATTCCCCTCCTAAGTTAGGAGGGGTTAGGGGTGGTAAAGGTGTTTATCTATCCTATTAAAATTCAAGGGTTCAGAAGGTGGTTTTGTTAAATTGGACTCTACAGGTAGTTTGTTTGAACAAAGTATTCAACAACCTTCGGCCACTTATAGGTAAATGATTCAGGATCATAATTATTTAGTATAATTCATCATTTTGTTTCTTTGAAACCATAAGCAGTGATGTTGCATTTTTCTTGTTCATTGCCTTCGGCTTCAGCCGTAAGAACTAAAAAATTACCTAATTTTAGGGTGCGATGCAAAATTTATTAGCTGTCATAAGCCGTCCTGTTGGAAAGGTGGAAGTTGAGGCATTGGCCGCAATGGAAGATTTTTCTGCTAAAGATCTAATTGATTTAAGTTTTCAACATCATGAACAAATCTCTTTTAGGGCGGCTTGGATTTTAGAGCGTGTTTACTCCAATCATCAGGAACGCTTTTTGCCCTTCGCATATTATTTTCTCGAAAAACTCCCTTCACAACAAAATTTATCTTCACTTCGGCATTATGTCAAAATTTTGGCTTTTATGACGCACAAAAAAGCCACCAGGGAAGTGCAAGAACTAATAGTGAACTATTATACTGATTGCATTGTTGAGGTGGTTTTTGCCTGGCTGATTGACGAAAAGATACCTGTCGCGGTAAAATCGCACTGCTTGAATATTCTGGCCAATTTAATTCCCAAACATCCATGGGTTAGAAACGAATTAAATGAAACAATGGAATTTTTAGTCGATCTGGAGAGTATCGCTTTTTTTGCTAAAGTGAAACAGATTAGGAAACAACTACAAAAGTAGAAAGTGAAAAGTAGAAAGTTGAGAGTAGAAAGTTGAGAGTGAAAATTTGAGAGTGAAAAGTAGAAAGTGGAAAGTGAAATTTTCGAGACAGTGGAAAGTAAAAAGTTTCAGGTTTTAACACATTTGATATATGCTTTCGCTGTAATCTTTTTGCTTTTAACTATTTTTACCAAATGACCAATTA
Organism: Pedobacter sp. AC163; assembly: GCF_979258665.1. Lineage (NCBI taxonomy): Bacteria > Pseudomonadati > Bacteroidota > Sphingobacteriia > Sphingobacteriales > Sphingobacteriaceae > Pedobacter > Pedobacter sp. AC163. Next base: position 4,728,048 of record NZ_OZ409872.1, read on the forward strand.
CGAAATTGTATCTCAAATTATAAAAGAACGTCGGAGTATTTTTCCAGCGAGTTATATCAAAAAAGAAATCTCGGTTGAGGTGATCAATCAGATTTTAGAAAGTGCCAATTATGCGCCCACACATAAATTAACCCAACCCTGGCGCTTTACCGTAATCAGAAAAGCCGGTCTAAAAAAATTAGGGGAGGAGCTTGGAAGACTTTATCAGTCACATGTTTCTCCGCAACAATTTCTTCAAAAAAAATATGATAGTTTTGCCGAAAAAACCGGTCAGGCAGCTTGTATCATTGCAATCCAAATGGCATTAAGTGGTAAAATACCCGAATGGGAAGAGTTAGCTGCGGTTTCTTGTGCTGTTCAAAATATGGCTCTAACCGCCGAAAGTTTAAAAGTTGGTGCTTATTGGAGCTCGCCACCATTAATCGATCATCTAGGAGGATTTTTAAGTTTAGACGAAAATGAAAAATGTATCGGACTTTTCTATATGGGGTATCATAACGAAAAACCATGGATGCCAAACCGCAGTTCAATGGAAGAAAAAGTAAAGTGGATTGAAGAATAAGTCTGGAGTTATTAGGCGTAAGTCGCAAGTCTCTTTGCTAGTTTCCATCACTTATTTTTCAATATTCATTTAATATTTTTCCCTAAATATGTCAACATTAAAATCTCAACTTTATCAGTTGTGCTTAACTTTTATTCAAAATAGAATAGAAAATATTGAGTATTCCATGCTGCAAGCCAGGCAGGCATCAAACGACGATACGAAAAGTAGTGCCGGCGATAAATACGAAACTACGCGTGAAATGATGCAGCAGGAAATGGATAGAAACAGCAAATTGCTATATGAGGCGGGTCAGCAAAAAATCGCTTTGCAGCAAATTGAAAATGTTGATACAGCCAAAGAAGTAAAAAATGGTAGTTTGGTTTTAACTTCTGAGGGCAATTTTTACATCAGCATTAGTGCTGGCGAATTAAACCTTGAGAATCAGAAATTTATCGCTGTTTCTCAAGCGGCACCCATCGGAAGAGCGTTCATTGGACGTAAAGTAGGCGATGAAATCAGCTTTAATGGAAATAAGTACTTGATCAAAGAAATTCTTTAGGTTTTCTTCGGTGGAGATTTTACAAATTCGTTATTGGTTTGTGGATTTTTAAATCCACAGTGCTGGGGTCTGGATTGCAAATCCAGACCAGCGATACTCGTATTGTAACCACAGATAGTCGAGATTTGCAATCTCGTCTTAAAATTGATTTTAAATTCACGGTTTTGGTGTTTGGATTACAAATACAGACCAGCGTGTATATAAAATGACGTTAAGAACGTTCGTCATTGCGAGGTACGAAGCAATCTCATTCGATAGCACAATACCGCGAATGAGATTGCTTCTCCCGATGAAGAATCGGGAGAAGCAAAGACGGAAAGTTAAAAACGTCAATGGTAGCCTGTCGAAGGAGTTGCGGAATATGTCTTTTGAGGCGTTTCGACAAGCTCAACGTGACAAGATTCGTAGATAAATTGATTATGAGACAGCCCAGCGAGCCATCAAAACTTTATCAGCACCATTAACTTATTCCAAGTCTTTTTGCGAAATCAGGTATTAAATAGGTTTTTAACTCGCTGAAGGGAATAAATACTACAATCTGACCTTGAGCGTAACTGGCAACTTCATAAGGATTATACATAAACGCCAGCCCATTTTTATTGAAGTAGAAGTTATTGTTTGGTTTTAAGAAATTATCGAATAAAACCGTACTGATTTGATCTTGAGGCTTAATATTATATTGCTTGCGAAGGTTTTTTTCCAGCAAACCCTGAAGTGAGTTGGAATCAATTTTAACAATATCACTTAATGCCATCTGTTTTTTATTCACAACATCAAGGCAAAACATCGTGCTGCCGTAGTTACCATGCGCACCGCCTGTGTATGCATCCGTTAAGAAATCAATAACCACAAAACCATTTTGATTATAAGAGATAGATTGCTGGCTATTGCTCGAGTAGTTCATCCACAGCTCATATCCACGATCGGAACCAGATTTTTTTTCCGCTCCAATTTCTTTTTTATAATCTTCCAGGTACGTACTAGCAATTTTTTTGAAACCTGTTGCTCTATCCGCAGTTCCTTTGTCGATTCCCGAAATTAGCTTAAGCTGGTCATCTAGCCATTTTCCAGCACCATCATTATTAACTGCCTTTAAATATTCGAATCCGATACTGGCATGGGGCGATTTATCATTACCTGCAAAAGCTTTAACAGAATCGGCATATGATCCGGTTATAAACTGATAACTCCCCTCTGGGTACTTTTCTGCAAGAAAAACCGGGAAAGTTTTACTTCCGCTACCGTCAGACCAAGTACCTTTGAAACCATTACCGGTCCATTTTAATCCCAAATGGTTTTGTTTTGCATCTTTATCAAAATAATAATCGTAAAAGCTATTCTCAAAAAGTACTACACTATCTTTACCTATCAGGGTATCGATAGATAGGTTTAACCAAGAGCCCTCGTAAAAATAATTGCCTTCAATCTCGCCAGTTAATCTTTGCAGGTTCATCACGACTGGTTTTCCTGCAATTGTTCCTTCAAGCCTTTTGTAAAAATTTTCTTCAAGTTCAGTTTTTACAGTAGCCTCTTTGCCAGAATCATCTGTAGCAGCTTTATCGTTTTTGGAACTGTTGCAAGCAAATAAGAGTGCAGCGCTTAGGAGCAACAAAAGGAAATTATTTTTCATCTGTATCAATAAATTTTTTTGAGGGATAAAAAGGTTTTATCTTAATCTACATCAGTTACAGATAGAACTAGCTTTTTGTTTTATTAAAGCTTTTATTAATGCTATAATACAGGTTTTTAGCTGAATACCTCCCCGGATCTATGATGCGGCGGATGGTGTAAAGTGGATAATTCTCATCCCTTGCTGTAGATAAAATAAAAGCCGCTTTAAATCCATGCTCTTTCAGTTTATGCAAATTTGCCGCTTTGAAAACGCCATAAGGATAGGCGAAATATTCGACCTTTTTCCCGGTTATCTCCTCAAGTTTTTTTGTGGGTTCGTCTATCTGGGTTTCCCAATCCTCTTCGGTAAACTGTGCAAAGTTTTTATGATCGTAGGTATGACTGGCAATTGTATTTCCCTCATCAGCTAATTGCTTAATGTTTTCTTTGGTCATATAACTGATGCGGCCTTTTCTTCCGATAGAAACAGTCATGATGAAATAAACCCCTTTAAAACCATATTTTTTAAGGGTAGAATTTCCAACTGTAAACTGGTCCATGTCCGTGTCATCAAAAGTGATCATGATTGGCTTTTCAGGCAGTTTAGTTCCATAAACCAAATAATTATAAAGTTGATCGGGAAGCACTGTGTGGTAGCCGCTATCGGCGAGCATTTTAATGTGTTGTTTAAATTTATCAGGAGAAATGATATCATCACCAGCTCGTTTGCTATCGCTGGCTAAGGCGTTTCTAATTTGATGATAGCATAAAACCGGTACTTCTCTTCGGGCCAGGATCATTTTTGCATCAGCAGGTTTTACTTCGGCCTTTGTGGTGTCGTTTACAGCTGCACCTGCATTATTTTTTTGTTCAGATTTTTCTTCAGCGCTATTGCTGTTGCAAGAAGCTAATGTTAATCCAATAGATGTGATCAGCAGAAGGCGTTGAGCAGTTTGTTTGAGATTCGAGATCAATTTTTGATGTATTTATTTGATCAAAGATACTGCGTTTTCAGATAAAATAAATTCTTTTTCAAAGGCATCCCATTCTTTATTACTAAGCCGGATTTTAAAGCACGGACCTTTAAATCAAATTTAATTGAACTTCGTTTATAAAACAAAACCCCGACTTTCGCCGAGGTTTATTGATCTTTAAAAACTATTTTTAATGCTGTTGCTTAATGTTTTAGGGCTCCAATAACCACTTGCTATAATTCTGCGAATGGTAAATAATGGATCCTTTTCATCGCGTTTGGTAGATAGTTGGTAAGCCATTCTAAAACCACGTTTTTTTAATTCAGGAATTCCTTCGGCATTCCATAATCCAAACGGATAAGCAAACTCTGTCATTTTTTTACCCGTAATTTCTTCTAAACGTTTTGTTGGTTTATCTAACTGCTCCTCCCAATCTTTACCGGCATATTTTTTAAAATTTTTGTGGTCGTAGGTATGAGAACCAATCACGTTTCCTTCATCAGAAAGTTGCTTAATCTGGTCGCTGCTCATGTAATCAACAAATTTTCCCTTTTTGCCAATGGAAACAGTCATGATGAAATAGACAGCTTTATAGCCCAGTTTCTTTAAAGTTGGGTTTACGATGGTAAACTGATCTAAATCCGTATCATCAAAAGTCAACATTATAGGCTTACTCGGTAGCGCAGCACCCGTATTTAAGTAAGCATAAAGCTGATCGGGCAAAATGGTGTGGTAGCCACTGTCGGCTAACATTTTCATTTGGTCTTTGAAGTTTTGAATCTCTACAATATAATCTTTACCTACCTTGCCATCAGTTGGTTTCCAGTTTCTTACCTGGTGATAACACAAAATTGGAACTTGTTTTCTGGCTAGAATCGTTTTTGCATCTGCCACTTTTATCTTCGATACATCAACAGCAGTTTCCGTATTTTCTACCGATGTGGATGCTTGTGCTGTAGAATCCTTACCATCAGCATCGCTGGTTTGAGATTTAGATTGACAGCTTGTAAATAATATTATTCCAGCTGATATAATCGTTAATAATTTGTATTTCATATTTATGTATATGTCTACAAAACTATAAATTCTGCTAAGTTATTATACAGGTAAACAACCGTTGTTGATAAATATTTTCCCAATGAGAAAATAAAGCTAGCTAACTGTTTTATTACAATCTGCGGGGATATAATCAGCTTTTATTAAATAATTTAGCGGCTCATAACCAACTTTGATGAACAAACTCTACAAACTCGTTCTTTGTGCGCAGTTTTTATCGCTAACGGTAGCGGCACAAAACAAAACTTTTACTTTAACCGAAAATAATCCGGCTCAGCCTAAGGCAAATTATCAACTTGCTTCGCGATTTTCGCCAAATAAGTTGAAGAAAATGGTGTATTCTACCTCAGTCGACCCGCATTGGCTAAAATTGAGCAATCGTTTTTGGTACACTTTCGAAAGTCCGAAAGGAAAATTCTGGTATTTAGTAGATCCGGCTGCTAAAAGCAAAAAATTAATGTTTGATAACGCCAAAATTGCTGCAGACATTACGCTAATTGTACGCGATCCCTTTGATGCGGAACACCTGCCTTTGGAAAATCTGAAATTTGCTGCCGATGAGAAAAGTATTTCTTTTGAGGTTAAAAGCTCTATCGATGAAATAAAACCCGATCGTAAAGATAAAAAAGCGGCCGATTCGTTACAGAAGAAAATCTTTTCATTTAAATATGATCTGGCTTCGGCCAAACTCACGGAGGTTGCAAACTTCAGCAAACCAAAACCAAAACCAAGTTGGGGAGCTGTTGCGCCAGATTCATCGGCAATAATTTTTTCCCGGAACTACAACCTGTATTGGATGGATAAGGATAACTATAAAAAAGCTGTTAAAAACGAAGACGATAGTACCATTGTCGAACATCAGCTTACAAAAGATGGGGTTAAATTTTATTCTTATGGAAGTGATGGAGATGGTGAAAACAATGTAGAAAACGAAAAAAACAATAAAAAACGTAGGGGTGCTTATGTGCTTTGGTCACCAAATGCTAAATATTTCATCTTAAATCGTACCGATTCCCGCAAGGTTAAAGATTTGTGGGTAATCAATAGCGTTACACCTGGTCGCCCCACTTTAGAAACTTATAAATACCAAATGCCGGGCGAAGCTGAGGCACCTCAAGACGAGATTTTGTTGTTCGATTTTGCAGCGAAATCCTTCAAGAAATTAAATGTTTCAGCTTTTAAAGATCAAAGTGTTTCAGTTTGGAGCAAACCTTCTTTGGCAAAAGATCGTGATAATGAATTTCGTCCTTCCATTTGGTTAGGTGATGACAGCAGATTTTATTTTTCACGTACCAGCCGCGATTTAAAACGAATTGATATTGGAACAATTGATATCGCCACAAGCAAAGTTACGCCATTGATTGATGAGCGATTTAATACTTACGTAGAGGTTAATCGCCCTGGTTTGGTAAACAATGGCAAAGAATTAATCCACTGGAGTGAACGCGATGGTTGGGCACATTTATACTTATTTGATGGAAATGGAAAGCTAAAGAATCAAATCACCAAAGGTTCATTTCACTGCGAAAGCATTGTGAATATCGATGAAAAAAATCGCATACTTTATTTCACAGCCAATGGGAGAGAGGCTAAAGAGGATCCATATTATTTGCATTTGTATAGCATCAATTTTGATGGTTCCAACCTTAAATTGTTAAATGCAGGCGATTACGATCACGCCATCAGTATGAATGATAATAATACTTTTTTCGTTGATAATTATTCGAGGGTAAACACGGCGCCGAAATCTACTTTAAATGATAAAAACGGTAGAAAAGTAATGGATTTGGAAACTGCTGATTTATCGCTATTAATGGTTGCAGGCTATAAATTTCCTGAACCTTTTACTGTTAAGGCTGATGATGGAATTACCGACCTTTATGGTGTAATGTACAAACCATTTGATTTTGATCCGAATAAGAAATATCCAATTATTGAATATGTTTATCCTGGGCCTCAAACAGAAGCGGTGAATAAAGCTTTCAGTAAATCAATGGATCGCACTGAACGCCTGGCGCAATTTGGTTATATAGTGATTACAGTTGGTAACCGCGGGGGAAATCCTTCACGATCGAAATGGTACCACACTTATGGTTACGGAAACCTTCGCGATTATGGTTTGGCAGATAAGAAAACTGCAATTGAACAACTCGCCGCTAAATACAACTATATCGATGATACAAAAGTAGGCATCACCGGTCATTCAGGTGGTGGATTTATGTCTACCGCTGCCATGTTGGTTTATCCTAACTTTTTCAAAGCAGCAGTTTCTAATGCGGGTAACCACGACAATAGTATTTACAACCGTTGGTGGAGTGAAAAGCACCATGGCGTAAAGGAAATTGTATCTCTAAAAGGTGATACTTCATTTAAATATAGCATTGACAAAAACCCTGATCTGGCAAAAAATTTAAAAGGTCATTTATTATTAATGCATGGCGATGTAGATAATAATGTACATCCGGCAAACTCCATTCGGGTTGCTAACGCCTTAATGAAAGCTGGCAAACGCTTCGATTTTCTGATAATCCCTGGTCAGCGTCACGGTTTCGGCGATATGACAGAATATGCCTTCTGGAAATTAGCAGATCATTTTAACAAGTACCTGATTGGCGATTTTTCTGATCCGGCGGAAGTTGATTTGGTAGAGATGGATCGAGATGTGGAGAAAACCGGAAAGTAATTTATAAAATTTCTGTTCAGTATAAAATGGCTTACGATTTCGTAAGCTATTTTTGTTAATGGCCAACAAATATCACTGAAGCACTATTCAAACATTTTTTATACCCTAATGTTATTTTAATATGAATTACAAAAGCACCATTTTGGCAGCATTCTTCCTGGTGGGAGGAGTGGCCAGCAGCAATGCTCAAGATATAGACAAAAGCAAAGTACCTGCAGCGGTAAAAAATGCTTTTATGAAGGCTTTTCCAAAAGCTACTGATACTGATTGGGAAATGAAGGGTGGAAACTATGAAGCTGACTTCGATTTAGCAAAAGTTGATCACAAAGTAACTTATACAAGTATGGGAAAAGTTGTATCGCAGGAAAAAGACATCTCCAATAATCAGTTGCCTGCTTCAATAGCAAAAAGTATTAAAGTTAAATATCCGAAAGGACGAATTGAGGATGTAGACTGGATAAATACTGGTGGCAAAATTACTTATAAGGTAGATATTGAAGGCACACCCGATGTGAATGTTTGGTATAATGCAGACGGTAAATTTATTAAAGAATTAGCCGATTAAAAACAAACCCATCGAGAAATCGATGGGTTTGTTGCATTTAAATGGCATGGCTACTTGTGTTCTTTAACCTATTCTTTTCTCAAACTCTTTACCTCATTAAAACCCTGTTTGTTTATTTTTCTTCTGAATAGCAAGAATTGTAAAGTGGTAAATAGTAGATAGGCTATTGAGAAGGTTAATAGATTTCTAAATATGGTAACCTCATCGTGTTCTAAAAGCTTTTCAGTTATCATAACTCCTGCGATAAAAATGACACCGCATACTGGTAATCCCAGAAATGTTAATACCGATAGGTAGAAGTTATTTCTTATTTTATCAATCAAGTTAAGGAAAATCACGGATGAACAAATCGCCATCGCGATTAGGTATATAAACGAATAGGCTAAGTTTAACAGTATATCTAGAATCTGTAAAAGCCACATCCAAAAATCTCCGTCCTCATGATTTGTTTCCGATATCACAATTCTAAAGATGATATATAGAGCTATACCTGCTGCGAGATTAGTTAACCAAAATCTAAATATTACTTTATTCATGTATTGTTGTCAGGAGCGAAATCACACTTTATTGGGAATCGAAAGATGCAACTACGGACAATTTTAAAGAAAAAAGGTTGATAGTTTACAATATGTTTTGTTAATATGAGTATTCTGTTGTAGCTGAGCAAATTACCACTACTGTTTATTAATTGCTTCAATATACATTTTCACATCCGCTTTGCTTTTGGTAAGGTGCTGTTATATGCCTGATTTCTTTCTACATTCGTCTACTAACGTGGTTGTCAATGAGTCAAACCGTTGTTGAAATTTGAGTTCTTCTCTTTCGTCTCTTAGTGCTTTTCTATTTGTTTCATAGACCTATTGTTCTGCAGTGGTTAAGGTTTTATTTTTTTGTCCAAATGATTGAATAGAAAATGCCAGAACTGTGCACTTCCCCAAATTCAGACCAGTTAAAAGTAGAATTCTAGACCGAGCGCAGCGAGGCTATTAGAAAAACTATTAATTTTAATTGGCAATATGAAAAGAATCAAGTTTACGGAATCCCAGATTGTAAAAGCAATCAAGGAACATGAGAATGGCAAGAATGTGCACGATCTCTGCAGAGAGTTAGGAATAAGTACAGCAGCCTTTTACAAATGGCGCCAGAGATATGGCGGAATGGAAGTAAAAGAGTTGTCAAAACTTAAGGCATTGGAGGAAGAAAATGCACTTTTAAAGAAAATGTATGCGAATCTTAGCCTCGTGCATGAAGTTTTCAAGGAGGCTGTAGAAAAAAAGCTTTAACGCCTGACGAAAAAAGGGATTTAGTGGATGAAATGGTAAAAAGGATAAGCCATCGTCAGGCCTGTAAATGCGTTGGATTGAACCGCAGCAAACATTATTATCAACATAAACGACGGGATGATAGTGAAGTAGTTGATGCGCTTTCACTTCTTGTTGAAAAGCACGTCTCCATAGGCTTCTGGCAGTGTTACTACCGATTGCGTCGAAAAGGGCTTAAATGGAACCATAAAAAGATTTATAGGATTTATACATCAATGAGGCTTAATATCCGCCGCAGGGCAAAAAAGAGGCTGCTAGAAAGAGTCAAGAAGCCTTTGTCTGTACCAGAAACTATAAATGAGGTATGGTCCATGGATTTTATGAGCGATGCGCTTTGGAATGGAAGGAAATTTAGGTTGTTGAACATCGCTGATGATTACAACAGAGAGATGCTAGCTATTGAGATAGATTATTCACTGCCGTCCTTGCGGGTTATCAGAGCGTTGGAGATTGAATGGAAGCATCAGAAGAGAATTGTTAAATGCATACATATTTCACTCCCTGGATGATGTAAGGGAGAAAGTAGAGGAATGGATGATGGATTACAATTACCATCGACCACATCAAGCATTGAACTTCAAATCTCCTGTAGATTTATTACAGGAAATTTGAGGACAAAATTATACTTTTGAATGGTCTGAAAAACAGGGGAGCTTACACTGTTGAACATTGCACAAATGTTTCATAGAAGCACTTCAGCCGCCATATTGCCAAACCGATGTTAGCAGTAGCTCTTCTATCATCATTGTAGTTTTAATTCGCATTGTGTTGTCGTCTAATTATTTCGTCCACTATTTCTACCACTCTCTTGTATGTAATTCCGTTTTCTTGGTCGATCGTCAAACGATGTCCTTCTTCAATTGATTTGATTTCAGGAATTAGTCCAATTTCTTGTTCTGTCGCAATTGTCTTGATGTTTAATGTGTCGCCATAGGTCGGAACAGTTGTCTGTAACCAACCAAAATATGGTTCTTCTTTTGTCCTATTTGGGTCTTCCCACAAGTCCATTCGTTTGCCAAAGTTGTCCGCACTGATTGATGTCCACACGTTAAAAATTAAATTCTCGTTATGGTCAGTTATTGGAATTGTCAACCTACCACGATGAAAGAAATGTAGTTTGTCCACCACACACAAACGTTCTTTAAGTTCAATTCGTTTTTCTCGTTCGTTTGGTGGAACAGAAAAGTAATAGTCAGGATAGTCAGACCCAAAGCAAAGAGGCAACTCCTCATAAACCTTTCCGCAACAAGAACATTTGTAGGTCGGTTTGGCGTTGTCTTTCTTTAAGAATGAAAATATTTTCATATTTCTATTTGTCTTTGGTTGTGCTGTCGTCAGTTAGAGTTACTGCTAACGTTTTGCAGCTTGCCGAAGGCGTGGCTTTAGAAGCACAAACCTGTCAAATTGCACTAATGTTTATTAAGAGCCTAAAAGTTTCTGCAACCACGAACGGCCCGCTTTTGGCAAGGTGCTGTTACCTGCAGTTTTTTCTGTCTGCCCATGTGATTACCAGATAACCTTTCCGTCAAAGTCTATTTTGTATTTTATGTTATAAAAATCTGTCAATACAATATGGTCAGCATTTAATTTAAAAGCTTCGTCATTGTCAAACGAAACAAAAATGTCCGAGCCACCAAATTGCCACTTAATATTTCCTTCTTTGTCAATCCGAGATATTTCAATTTCTCCGTGAACAATGTAGTCGTTTTGCAACTTATAAATTTCAAAGCAAGTTGCTTGGTCGACCTGCGTTTGCCATCTTAATTCAAGGTCAGCAATTGTCAAACTAAATATGGTGTTGCAACAACAAATTACTAATCGGTCATTGTCAACAAGTGATGAGTTTTGATTAATACCTGTCGCACCGCCTGAGCCGATAACAATACAACTGTTAATAATTTGTTCGTCCCGATAAATTTTTATTCCGTGTTTAGATGTCGGGTATTGTTCTCCATTGTCACCAAAGTAGGTCTTGGAGTAATTGAAATTATTGTCTGTCGAACCAAATTTGTAGGTAGGCTCGTCAAGCACTTCAATTGTCAAGTCTTTATATGGGTGTCGGTTCATTTTGTCGTCCTAAAATTGCAGGTAACATCTAAATTTACGCATTTCGCAAAGCCGAATTAAATAACATTCGTAAATCCATAACAAATTGGTGGCTTTACGAATCTTTTAAATAGATCAGTTTACAAAATATCCGTTCCCTCATGTTTGAAAATCAATTAGAGAATATAATGATATGAGATTTAATATAAATAAAATCTGTGTCAAAGGTTAATTAATTTTTGAAATAGTTATAGTACTTTAAGTCTAAATAGGGTAATGCTATGGCCTAAATAATACCTCGTTTGCGACCTTTCTATTTTTTGTGTAGCAACAATAATCGTCAAAGACGGAAAAGTATCGAAAACATAAGCACCTTCTTTTGTTGCCATCAAGCCAAGTGCCTCAAACGTTCTTTTATACTCTCCTGTATTTTTAAAATTTGAGATGAATACGGTTCCATTAGGTTAAGTATTCTAAAAATTTCTGTACAAGCAGTTTCTCTTTCTTCGGTTTTATACAAATTGTGCAAGCATAAATTTTACATAGTGAGCTCAAACGAACTGTCGCCAAAAGTAGTTTTAAGTCTGTTTTCTTTTAGTATCTCTATTTTCTGCGAAACATTTTCAAGTTCAGCAGTTATTTTCGTTTGTTCAATTGAAGTGTTGGATAAGTCATAACTATTAAAAATATCAATCCCATAAGATTTTCCTGTAGTCAATTTCTTGGCTGCTCCGATCATTAACAAACCTAAGCCTGTACCCACGCCTAAAACTGATTCATCCTCAAGCCAGCCAAATGTATCCATATTTAATCTTTATCCAGCCTTGTTATTTAACACAAAAGCCACCATAAAGTGAAGTAGTTTAACTTCCCATTTTTGAAATAAATTAAAAAGGCATCATCTCTCTTTTCTCCTAAGGAAAATCTGGCTCTAACCTCGTTCTTATCAGCTAATTTTTCAATTTCCGCATTCGGAAATATTTTCTTGAATCCTTCCAGAGTTGTATTCCTATCTAATGTAATATTATGACTGATTATTTTAAAAGAATTGTTTTCAGCAGAAGCCCGATCAAATAAAACAAGGTGGTTGTTGGTATTATATTCAATTTTTTTCAGGTAGATAGTTGTAATTTCACTGTTAAATCTTTCAAACGTTCCTTTTTCTCTATTTTCAGGGCCATACTTTTCTATCATCCATTTTTTATCCAACCATTCAAAAGGATTTCCACATTCCCAAAGGGTCGTTTTTACCGAATCGTTTCTTGGATATATGGCGTCAAACTCAGTTTTAGATAATATCACTTTATGTCCGTTTATTAATGCATTTTCAATGTTGATAGATTTTGAAGTATAAACAGGATTGATATTCGGATCTTTTTTGTCTTCAGTTAGGGTGTCTTCCCGTTGTTGGCTATCATTTTGTGGATTACGATTTTTCTGTACTTTAACAATAGCATCTTTTGGTTGTTCTTTTTTGTCGCCTCTACAACCAATAATTGTTAGAAACATTGCAATGATTATGGTTAAGATTATTTTTTTCTCCATTTTGATATTGGTTTAAGATCGATTTTGTAAAACTACAGCGAAATGTTTATCTTATATTAATAGTTCGTAGCAGGAGATGAAATATGAATCTTCATCTTGCTTTTCTAACAGGGAAATGTATTTATGTTTTTTCAACAAGGTGTTTCAAAATTTTATTGAGTTTAATCACTTCTTATGTATAGATCGGGTAATTCTCAATATTTCGAATACTATGATTTTGATTATTTACAATGCCGACTCCATTTTGTTCAGAAAACTTACCCTCAATTTTAAGTCCGTTTAATACACAGTTGGCAATATATTCAGCTTTAAAATCGAACTTAGGTATACTTTTTAAATGATTGTTTATTACTTTACTAGCTTCTTGAATTTGATGTTCTTCAACCCCAGTTAAAGGCAGTAGAAGAAGAAAAAGCTGATCGAATTTCTGGAATGCTAGAAGCTCCTGCCAGGTAAAAAACCATGCTTCAAAATGCCCACCCAAGTTTCCAATGTAAATGCCGTTCAAAAAAACACGATTTCGGATTCTTGAAATTCAATTAGGAAGCTTATCTTTTCATCTAACTTTCCACTGATATATTTTGTATGCTTATCGCCTTCACTTCGTGAGAAAAAGTCATTTTCCCAAGCAGATAATTCTTTCGGGTCAATTCCAATGACTTCCAGCGCTTCGTCAATATTAATTTCGTTCACCTCATCATAACCTCTAAACCAACTCAGATAAGTATACCAAAAAAATGTGTTATTTGTTAAGTCATTTAGTGTGATTATATTGTTCATTTGTAGGTATTAAAGCTTTAATGTTCGTGCCTGAATTATCTTGTGATCTCGAAGTGATCCCGGCCAACCAGTCAGGCAAGCAAATGTTCAATTTTGCACAAACGTTCAATCAAATACTGATGTTGCAATTTATGCCAGGAGCATCACTTCCCGACAGATTCGTTCCACTATCTCAGAAACCTAGTTATCTAATGGTCTTTCTCAGAAGCTCGTTTTTTAGTAATTTAATTTTTCCAGTTCCTATCACTGTCGAACCTTCTGAAAATTCAAACGTCATTCCTTCTTTCAACTTGTTGGCAAAATGTTCTGTTGCGATAATTTTAATCTCTGCATTTACAGTTTCCCCAGGAAATACAATTTCTCTATCTATAAAAGTTTGTTGTCCAGATGTCTGCATTTCATCAAAGTCGAATTTAATCTGAGGTCGGTAATTTGCCATCGCTGGTGTTTCTCGTCCACCTTCTTCGGTTGTTAAATAAGTTAGTGTCGCAATAAAATCCGGTTCCGAATTGTCGAACTCAAACTTATGGTTGTGAAAATATTCATAAGCTTCTACTTCAAGTTCTCCACAGTCTGAGATTAAATTCTCTTGTTCGTCGTATATTTTAAAAACTTCTTGATTACTGTCTCCAACACTTGCCGAGCCATCGAGACCTAATAAAACGGTATAAAAGGTATCTGTAAGTAAAGAAGAAACGATATGTTTTAATTTTGCAGTCTGTTCAGTGTCGAGTTGTAATTCTCGAATTTTCGTTGCAACGTAAGTCATTTTGTCCGTTTCAAAATCGAAAGAGGATTTTAATAAACTCATTTTCTCTAAGTAGAAATTTTTTGCAAATTCTTCTGTTGTCATTGGTCAGCGTCTGTTTGTTAAAGCTTGCAGGTAATGATATAGCTCTTTAAATTTTTGCCTTCCGACAGCAGGGAAGCACAAAAGTCCATTGAAAAACTGTAATTAATTTAGCAAATATCTATCAAATGGCCAAACTGATGTTGTTGATTGCTTTTTTTGAATCGTAGTAGATAAAAAAAATTATAATTTGAAGTCTTTTTTAAATTCCACTCGATAAGCTATGCCGTTTTCTCTACCCAAATTCGTGATTGAAGTTGGCCCTTCGGGACTAATTAATTGCCCAATATTTACTGGCATCTCTTTTATAACCAAACTATCAGCCTTTATAAGATTTCCATTTCCGGTTTTCTTATAGCTATTTATTTGGCAAGGAACGATTGGCTTAGAAATCCACATGATGCTTTTCCATTTATGAGTATGAATAGGCTCAGATTTTTTTCCATCTAGAATTACGGCTAAAACTCTCACATTATCGTCTTCATAAACTACTTTGTGATTATCAGGTGCAGCTTTTAATGCATCGAGTTGGTCTGGCCAAGTCCACTTTTCAGAAGAGGCAGAACTATCAATTTTATTTGTCCCGTCGCTTTGCGCCTGTAGTTGGCCTTTGCTGAAATATTTAGTTAAACCAAAACTCAGGAGTGCACCAAGTAAGATTCCGATAAGTAATTGTCCGATTTTCATATGTTTATGTTTATTCGTTGCAGCGACAACAAGTGGCGCAAAGTAGCCGCAAGTGGTTCGCTCTTTTGTTCTTGAATTATAGTCTTTCCAGGGTTTCTCTAGTTAACTCTCCTCTTGTATCGCCAGTATTTAAGGTTGTATCCGGTTCAAAAAGCATAATAGAAACTTCATCATCTGCAATAGGTTTGTGTTCAATTCCTTTAGGAACGATTATAAATTCGCCAGGGTTTATGGAGACCGTTTTGTCTCTAAACTCTATTTTTAAAATTCCATTTATAACGAAAAACATTTCATCTTCGTTTTCATGTTTATGCCAAACGAACTCACCATGAAGTTTTACTAATTTAACATGCTGTCCATTAAGTTCTCCAACAACTTTAGGATTCCAGTAATCCGAAAACTGAGATAATTTTTCATTTATATTTACTGGTTCTATCATTTTGTGCTAGTTTTAATTAGAATGATCGCTAAAGGTTTGCGGCTTTGCGAAGGAGGATAACAGAATTCTCCCAGCCCAACTAATGCCAAATTACATTCGAGGCAGTGCTTAGTCGGGCAATATGTCCTCAACCTTTATTTTTCATCCAAGAATAAATATAATGATTTAATCAAATCGTTTTCTGTATAGGCTACATCCATCCCCGTCGCAACAGGCGAAGCTCCCTTTGGTCCGAGGTTCCAAGAGATAATCTGTGTTTGATGATTTAATTGCGATGGTTTATTGAGTTGAAACTGGAATTCAATTGGCCATTCTGCCTGCAATTTTGAAATTAACTCATTTATAGCCTGATGCCCTACAATTGCATTTCCATCATTGGTCTCGTAAAAGTGGATGTCTGGTGCATAAATTTTCTTCATGAATTCCAAACGGTTGTTTGAATCCCTGTCGTTCCATATTACCAGTAAACTGTCTTCTAATAATTTTGCTGTTGTCGCCATAAATTTTAGTACTTAATTGCTTCTTTTGGCAAATTTGCTTTATACTTAATTAACTGTTTTGTCCTGGTATCTGCTTTCGCTGCATTACCACTGACCGTTTTAGGCTTTACTAAAAAGCGGGATTGTTCACACTCATGCGGAGCAAAAACTTACGATCTCACTACACATTCTACAGAGCACGAAACTCGTGTTATAGGGCATATTTTTTTCATGATATTCCAATCCAATTTTCTAATTTTCTTTTAAATTCATCCACCGCAAGCCAAGTGTTTACTTTTTGTTCATCTCTCTTGTCGTATGCTGTCAAATACTGTATATAAATTTGTTCTCCTTTATTAAGGTCGGGAATTTTTGTCACAAATCCATTTTGTTTCATTGTTGTTATTGACTGATAGAAATTTACTTTGTTTTGAAGTCTTGGTGGAAACCAGTCGTTATTTTCGGCTCTTAAGTTTAAAACTTCTCCGTCTTCTGTTCCAATATGCAATGTCCATTCATTATTGTCTGCTTGTATCGCATCCAAGTGCTCTCCAGTCGCTGTGTCGAAGGTTATTTCGTCATTGATTTGGTCAAGCAAACAATATGTTTCAAGCTTTTCGCCAATTTCAGTTGTTTTTTCAATTCTGAAAATCCAGCCGAAACTGTCAGTCAAGCCGTCGCCATTATAAAGCGGAACTTTTATTTTAAATGAAACGATTTCAATTTTGTGTCCGTTTGTTTTAAAAATTTCCGAACTGCCGTTTTCATATTTCTGTGTTTCAATAGCACGGTCTTGTCCTGCACAGATAAATCCGCAACGAATAACTCCCAAAGGGGTCTTAAATTCTCGTTTTATTTCAGATGTCGGTATCATCATACTATGTCATATAACGGTTTAGGGCTTTACGATGGCAGGGCAATCCTTGGCTGCCTGCAGGGAAGCGAAGATCTTCAATTTTGTGCAAAAGTTGAACCGAAGAACTACCGTTGAACTTTGTGCCAAAGGCATCACTTTATGACAGTTTCGTCCCACTGTTGCAAAACCCTTGTTGTGCGATTGTGATTTTTAGTCTGTCAAAGAATATTCTATTTTTCCCATAGCAGACAGAAAATCCAATCGAAATTTCGTAGCGTCAAAATTTCCTAATTTCTTTTGTTTTTCAACTAAAATTTGAGTTGAATGATATAACAATTCAAATACATAGGCGCAAATTTCTTTATCCGTTGATAATTTCTTCAATCTTTCGTAATCGGGATGAATACTATAATGACCAACATTATAGGTAAAGAAGTCTGTGTATGAGGAAGGCTGACTAACTCTTTTCTGATAACGGAATGGATGAGATTTGTAATGTGCTACCAACTCCAAATCTATCCAAAGATATTCCATAATACCTCCATAATCATTATGTAGTGCTTTTTCAAAGTGTTCAAAATGCTTGCGAATAGCTTTGGCAACTTTAGTAGTGCTTTCATCCATAGAGTTTGCAAAAAATTCTACTCTTAAAAGATGTCCGTTAGGTCTTGAACGACTTTCGGGAAATTCTCTGATAATTCCACTTTTAAATGTGCCATATGAATTAAAGAACATCATTTTCGTAAATGATTTATCCATAATGCCAATTTCCTTTTTATGTAGAATTTTTGCGATTTCTGTGACAGCTTCTGATTTAGAAACCAAAGAACTTTTATTTGAAGAAATGCACAAATAGATATCCCCATCATTAAAAGTCTCGTCGATTTTTTGACTTACGAATTCGGATTTAAAATCTTCATTTATACCACTGTAAAACCATTTTACATCTCCTTCGCTTTGGGCTAACTCTCCATTTTCATTTAACCAATTCGTTAAGTCATATTTACTGTGAAAAAATCTAAATAATTGTTTTGTATCCATTGATTTAAATCTTGGTTGTCTGCGTGTTATCGGTTTAGCATATCGCACAACGTTTTGCCGCTTTGCGAAGGCGGGGATTTTTAGCACTAAACTTCATTAGATGCACAAAGCTTGAATTTAGCACTTCACTGTCATAGAAGCACGAAACCCCCGCTTTTGCAAAACGGCTGTTGGCATCAGTAGTTTTCGTTCAGCTTGATAGTTTTTGTTTTCCGTGAGTTATTTTAATAATTTTATTATCAAACGCATTTATAATTATTAAGAATGTGCCTCCTAAATATCCTTTTGGAAGTGTTCCAGTTATTACCCAATAATTGTCTATTAAATAAGTTTCGTAAGGTCGTTGTTTAGTTATGTTATCTTTTCCATAAATGCTGAAAAGAATTGGTTCGGCTGTATTAATTGCGATCACACTGTCTTTAATAATTACAGATTTATTGTCAATAACATTATGTTGCTCTTTGTCAGTTAGTGCAGATTTTAGTTCTTGTTGAGCGTATGATTTTCCAAGAATAAGGCGGTCACTTTTATTTTGCCCACAAGCAGTTAAGGAAATTGTCAGTATCGCCAAAAAGAAAATAGATTTTAAGTTTATCATTCGTATGTCCGTTTGTGTCGTTTTACTATTGGTGATGACGTTTCGGGGCTTTGCGATGGTGGGGCAATCGAAGCACAAATCTTCAATTTTGCATAAAAGTTCAATCGAAGAACTGTTGTTGAACTTTGCAGTTTCGCTCCACTATTGCAAAACCCTTGTTAGCACAAGTTTTTTTTATGTTGTCTTGTAAATATACCATCCGTTTCCAATTTCTTTAATCATAATTATTCTACTTGGGTTCATTTCGGGCAAATCTTTTTTGTCTTTTATGTAAAAATATCCAACTGAGTTGTCAAGCATTCCACCGATTAAAAAATTAATGCAATTTCGTAGTTCGTAACCACCTGTCGAAACTGAGGAAATGAAAAGTTTATTATAGTCAGTTTTAGAGGTTTCAATTAGTTTCAAACTTCTTTCTTTATCTACTTTTTCTTTTTCAAGTTGAGTTAAAGCAAGGTTTTTAAGACGGTCAAATTCTGCTTCATTTGTCAGAAAATGGTTTATTATATTTTCGTCTAATTCAAGTGTTAGTTTTGTATTTCCTAACTGAAAATGGTAATCTTCTCTTGATTTAAACATTTCAAAGTCGTCATTTTTATTCTTTTTTGACTTTTCAATCATTTCGCCCACTTGTTGTGGCGTCATTTTTTCAAGTTCAATTTTCATCTGCTCAATCATTCCTGTCATTGCTAATGCCCTGAATGCAGTCATTTTCCAAGACGTATCTTTTTCAAAGTGCAAATACGTATCAAGTCCTTTTCCAATTGAGTCCAATACAGTCATTCCAACAACTGCTGTTTTGTCTGTTTGTCCGAGTAAGGCAAATTTCGTAATTGAACCGTTTTGTAAATCTTTTCCGTTTGGTTTGCCTTCATATTCGCCAGAAACATAATTCTCGATGTTTGGTAAAGTCTCTTTCGAAAATATTTTTTTTGCTAAATCTAATGGTTCGTAAGTCTGTCCATAAACTGTCGTAAATGTCAGAAGTAATGTCGTGAATATTGTCGTTATACGTGTCTTCATAAAATTGGTGCTAACGTTTTGGGGCTTTGCGATGGTGGGGCAATCGAAGCACAAATCTTCAATTTTGCACAAAAGTTCAAACGAAGAACAACTGTTGAACTTTGTGCCAAAGGCATCACTTTATGACAGTTTCGCCCCACTATTGTAAAACCCTTGTTGTGCGATTGTGCTTTTTAGTCTATCAAGAATATTCTATTTTTCCCATAGCAGACAGAAAATCCAATCGAAATTTCGTAGCGTCAAAATTTCCTAATTTCTTTTGTTTTTCAACTAAAATTTGAGTTGAATGATATAACAATTCAAATACATAGGCGCAAATTTCTTTATCCGTTGATAATTTCTTCAATCTTTCGTAATCGGGATGAATACTATAATGACCAACATTATAGGTAAAGAAGTCTGTGTATGAGGAAGGCTGACTAACTCTTTTCTGATAACGGAATGGATGAGATTTGTAATGTGCTACCAACTCCAAATCTATCCAAAGATATTCCATAATACCTCCATAATCATTATGTAGTGCTTTTTCAAAGTGTTCAAAATGCTTGCGAATAGCTTTGGCAACTATAGTAGTGCTTTCATCCATAATGTTTGCAAAAAATTCTACTCTTAAAAGATGTCCGTCAGGTCTTGACTGACTTTCAGAAAATTCTCTGATAATTCCACTTTTAAATGTGCCATATGAATTAAAGAACAGCATTTTCGTAAATGATTTATCCATAATGCCAATTTCCTTTTTATGTAGAATTTTTGCAATTTCTGTGACAGCGTCTGATTTAGAAACCAAAGAACTTTTATTTGATGAAATACACAAATAGATATCCTCATCACTAAAAGTCTCGTTGATTTTTTGACTGACAAATTCAAATTTGAAATCTTTGTCTACTCCACAATAACTATATTTTACTTCGCCTTCACTTCCTGCTAAAACATTATTTTCGTTAAGCCAATTTGTTGAGTAAAATTTACTATTAAAAAGTCTGAATAATTGTTTTGTATCCATTTGGATTAAATCTTTGTTCGTTAGTTTGCACAATGTCGGTTTAGCATATCGCACAACGTTCCGGGTATTGCCGAAGGCGGGGATTTTTAGCACGAAAGTTCAATAGAATTACCACTGTTGAACCTTGCATAAATGCTCAATCGAAGCACTTCAGCCCCGCTTTTGGCAATACCCTGTTGTGTGCTGTTTTTATCATCCTCACTCATCAATTTCAACCTTCACTGGGAATTTATTTAAACAAGTTTTAAAATTCTGTAGATTGTTAAACTCTGTAGTTTGTGTAGCATTCAATTGATAACTTATTTGTGTCTTGTCAATTGAACAGATTGTCAAATATTTTACATCAAAGTCTTTTTGCAAAATAATTTTCTCGATTTCAGTCCAATTGATCAATCGGTCGACATAATACTTTATTCCAATTTTATTAAGGGTAAATATTGGCTTCTCTTTATAAATATAAACTAAATTTTTTGTGCATTTATATGTTCCTATCAGAAATATGAGTCCTAAAAAAGCAAGACCCACACTAAAAAAAATGTCCTCTGTATGAATATCATAATAGCTTTCTACCCATATCATAGTTGCCCAAAGTGTTGAGCCGACGAATAAACAAAAGAACGTCAATGTCCAAAATAGAAAATAACCAAACATTGGCGTGTTTCTATAAATTATTGTATTGCCGTCTACTAATTTCATTTTTTTCTATTGCGTTTACATAATGGTCGGAATAAAATAGCACATAACGTTTCGGGCTTTGCGTTCGGGCGGGAAATCGAAGCACAAAAGCTGATATTATTACTAATTTCAATTGAAAAACTGCTGGTGAGTTTTGCAATTCAGCCCGCCTGACGCAAAACCAGTGTTAGTGGTGGTTATTTTAATTCGAATTGTTCTATATTTTGTTTTATATAATTAATTCTTAATTCATCGTTTTGAATTTCTAACTGTTCAATTATGTCACTAATTTTGTCAAAATCTTTTTGTCGTTTTGCTTTTTTTCCATCGTCTATTAGTGAAATCATTTTTTGATTTTTCATTTCTACATAATAGTTGATGAGTTCATTAAAATAATTGTCTCTTTGAGATTTTTCTAAATTGTCCTCATAGTAAAACTCTTTGTCTGCATCTCCAAGTGAAAGAAGTCCTTCAAATTCATTAGTAAAATATACAGCTTTAAGTGGAAAAGATAAAGTCCTAATAGCTTCATCATTAACTCCATTTATATCAAGTTTGGTCGGTTTTACTTTAAATGCTAATTCTATTATTTTCAGGTCAATTTTCTGCAATAGCTCAAACGAATTAGTTGCATTGGCATTTAAAATATCGTCTTTGGAGATGTGAAAAATAGGTTCGTTTAATTGAATTTTAGCAAGAGTTGAAGTTCTCAAATTTTCACTTAATGAATTTTCTGTTAATTCTCTTTCTCGTTCTTTTTCTTTCCAAATTCTCAGTTGTTCTTTTTTGTCCATTTCGTGTTCGTCATAATTACCGCTAACGTTTTGCCGCTTTGCGAAGGCGGGGTTTTTCAGCACTAAACTTCATTAGATGCACAAAGCTTGAATTTAGCACTTCACTTTCATAGAACCACGAAACCCCCGCTTTTGCAAAACGGCTGTTACCTGCTGGCTTTCTTTCGTTAGTCAAGTTGTATCTCAATTTTATTTCGTTTAGTGTCAATGTCAAACCAATTTTGTTTGTCTGGGTTTGGCAAACATTCTTTAATGTCCAAGTTTCTTGAATATCTGCTCAATGCCTTGTCACCAAATTTCAAAGTCAATTCGTATTCTGTTTGTCCGTCTTTGCCGATAAATGCTTTCAATTTTACGTGTCTATTGTCGTTTACAAATTTTTGGGAGTAAAGACTGACGGGTTGGTTTAATAAAATTCCGTCACACCAAAAGCCTTTGATTTGGTCATTGTCTGAATGCTCAAATGCTTTACAAATTTCATATTCTAAACACTCGCAAAAATCTCGGTCAATAATTTTTTCTTGTCTGTTGTCTGATTGTTTAAATGAACTTGAACTGTAATGATTTAAAAAGTTTTCAACGATTTTGTCAAAGTCTGATTGGTTGCAAAACTTTGTTGAAATGTCTATTAAGTCAGCAATGGAACTTCCTGCTTCAATTTGCCAAGCATTCTGTCCGTCAAACTTTTTCGCTGAAATTTTCTCAATCGTCAAAGGATTACCAAAGTAGTCCTTGAGTTCTTTTACAAAGTCGGAAATTTCCTTTTGATTATAGGTCGGCCAATCGTTCATTGCATTTAAAAACAATGTCGCAATGTCTTTTTGCTTATGGTCTATTGTGTCAATGTCAACCAAGTCGAATAGTGCTGAGTATGTCGTGATTTTGTTGTCCATTGTCGTTGTTTAAGCTTGCAGGTAACATCTAAATTTACGCATTTCGCAAAGCCGAATTAAATAACATTCGTAAAGCCATAACAAATTGGTGGCTTTACGAATCTTTTATCAAATAAATCGCTTTTGATATCTAGTGCTAAGTAGATGGCATATAAAACACGTTGATCCTACTAAAATAAAAAATATTTGAACGATCGCAATAGGGGGAAACCGTAAAACGTTTCGCATCTGGAGCCTTAATATTTTTACTGTTTTCGCCATCTAGCCCCGATAGTAATGATTAAGGTTTAATTTGTAATTACTTTCCTATCGCCAGCTTATCGATGTTTAAAACTTAATATGGATAGCGGGAAGCTAAATCAAAAAAATGCTTCTGTTGGTGCGCTCCAGATCCTTAAAACATCGAATCGCTATTTTTTCTTAAATTACCAGCTTAAAATATCCTCAATGAACAAAATCTTATATTACGGGATGGCAATTGCCTTGTTTGCTCACTCCTGCAAGCAGGCAAAAGAAAATAGTATTAGCAACGGCCCAGATTCGCTGGCCATCAAAGCCATCAACGATTCGAGCTTAACTCATTATTTATCAGCAATTGCTGCAGACAGTTTGGAAGGGAGAAAACCCTTTACCGGTGGCGAAACTAAGACCATCAATTATTTGAAACGAGAATTTCAAAATTTAGGTTTGGAGCCCGGCAATGGCGATAGCTTTTTCCAGGAAGTGCCTATGGTGGAGATTAAATCGGTACCGGAAAGTAAGATGGTGATTCAAGGGAAATCAGGGAGTTTAAGTCTGGATTATTTAACGGATTTCGTTGCAGGATCACGCCGTGTACAAGATGATGTGAACATAAAAAATTCGCCTTTGGTTTTTGCGGGTTATGGCATTGTGGCTCCAGAATATGGCTGGGATGATTATAAAAATTTGGATGTGAAAGGTAAAACGGTCGTGGTTATGATCCACGATCCGGGCTTTTCGGATTCGACTTTATTTAAGGGCAAAAACATGACTTATTACGGTCGCTGGACTTATAAATTCGAGGAAGCCTCGAGGCAAGGTGCAGCTGCAGTATTAATTATTCACGATACTGAACCTGCAGCTTACCCTTGGACGGTGGTGCGCAGTGGCTGGTCGAAATCGAAACTGAATTTGCAATCGGCAGATAACGGCATGAACCGAACGGTTATTGAGGGCTGGATTTCTTTGGATAAGGCCAAGGCACTTTTCAAAATGGCTGGTCAGAGTGATGCCTTATTTTCGGCTGCCAGGAGCAAAAGTTTTAAGGCAGTAGATTTAAATGCAACCACTTCCTTAGCCGTAAAGAATACGATCAAAAAATCGGTTACTTATAACGTTTTGGCAAAAATACCGGGCACTACCCGAAAAAATGAAGCTATTATTTATTCGGCTCACTGGGATCATTTAGGTATTGGTGAGAAGATTCAGGGAGACTCTATTTATAATGGTGCGGTTGATAACGCAACTGGTGTAGCGTCATTGTTCGAACTCGCTTCGGCATTTAAGAAGTTGCCAAAAGCCCCAAACAGAACTATTCTGTTTATTTCCTACACTGCGGAGGAGCAGGGTTTACTAGGGTCAGAATACTATGCCAAACATCCTTCTTTTCCTCTAGATAAAACGGTTGCCAATATCAATATGGATATGATGGGGATTGCTGGCAAAACCAAAGATATTGTAGTTTATGGCTTCGGTCAGTCTGAGTTAGAAGATTACGCTTCTGCTTCAGCTAAAAAGCAGGGTAGGATTGTGGTTCCAGATCCGGTTCCTTCTTCTGGTTTATACTACCGCTCTGATCATTTTAACTTAGCGAAAGTTGGTGTACCATCGCTATTTACGGGTTCTGGAGTTGATAATGTCAAGAATGGCCGGGAGTGGGGTTTAAAACAAGTAGCTGACTTTACTAAATTCAGATATCATTCACCGCAAGATAATTTTGATGCAAAAACCTGGGATTTATCTGGAATTGTAGAAGATGTGAGATTGGTTTTTGATATGGGTTACCGTTTAAGTAATGAAGATGTTTATCCGAAGTGGAAGGAGGGATCGGAATTTAAAGCGATACGAGAAAAGAAATAAGAATCAGTAGTTCATTGATTTTTTTTCACCCGTTCCCTTCCTGAATTTATTTGAGGGTGTTACTCATTTTTTAAAGATTTCTCCACTTCGGTCGAAATGACGAAAGCAAAAAAAAGGCCTTAGAATCTGCGAATCTGAGGCCTTTTTTAAAACAAAACGTTCCGATTAAAAGTGGAACTGAACGCCCAATTTTGGAGCGAAAGTATTTGCTTCTAAACCGAATGAGTTTGAAGAAACTTCGCCTCCAGTGATCTCATTTTTAACATTTAGGTTATTGTATCCTAAACCGTTAACTGATACTTCAATACCAATTCTTTTGGTAGGGAAAAAAGCAAAACCAGGTGCAATGTTTACACCAATGCTGGTCGTAGAGGCTACTTTAGCACTAGTATCGCCATTGTCGTTCACTATTTTATTGTTTCCAAACGCCATCGGAACCGATAATTGTCCGAAGAATTTAAATTGATCTGATAAACCAACATAGTAACGGCCAAAAGGTGCTACTACGAATGCCTGGTTTAAGGTATTTTCACTTACTTGTTTATTGTAATTGTAACCCACGCCGGTACCAATTGCGAAATTATTGTCAACAAAATAACCAACACTTGGTACTACGCTGAAGCTAACATCAGATTTTGCTGCACCTTCTACTTTTGTAGAATTGAAGCCCACATTACCACCTAAAATTACTTTTCCTTTTTCTGTTTGTGCATTTGCTCCATACACTAAACCTGCAACTGCTACTACTGATAATAATAGTTTTTTCATCTTTTTTTATTATTTATTTGTTTAAAAAAAACAGTCAGTTTTACTTTTTTAATTTCTGACTATATTTGGTTAAAAGTCAATGTCAGTGCCAAAAAATGCTCTCAGCGTCATTAAAAAATCAGTTTTTAGCCAATCGCCTAATAGCGAATTAGATATAAAATGCATGTTAATTCTTTATTATTTTTGTGTGACTAAAACTTAATCGAGTGATTAATTTTTGGTAGGTGCCAAATTGACAATTTAGTTTTATTTCCGATTCTTGTCAGCTTTTTTCGGAAGCTTTGACATCTTTTAGGAATATCACCGAAAGTAATTTTTCAGTTGTAGTGGAGGATATCGAAGCTGAGCCTTCAATATGATTTAACATTTGCAGTCATGCTGCGGGTTAATTTAATCAAACATAAAATCGCGACTGTGAAAAGCAATTGTGTTTAACTTACAAAGTGAGAAGGCTGTATCATAAAGACCATTTTGCCTAGATGCTGTCCTGTTTAGCCTGTCGAAACACCTTAACCATATTTAATCAAGTGTTTCGACAAGCTACCCAACCTCAACGGATAGTAATCATCATTTCAAGCGAAGAGCTTGTAATCTTTTGTAGAATGCCTTAAACCTTGGAGGCAACAATCAGGTTCTCAATCTTTCTCTTGATCAAACTGATGGTTTTCTCGTCAGTTAGATTTCCCTCCTCGTCAAATTTATCTTGTGCTTGCGCAATTAAAACTTCCGGTTGTAAAAC
The DNA here is from genome assembly GCF_979258665.1 of Pedobacter sp. AC163. Classification (NCBI taxonomy): domain Bacteria; kingdom Pseudomonadati; phylum Bacteroidota; class Sphingobacteriia; order Sphingobacteriales; family Sphingobacteriaceae; genus Pedobacter; species Pedobacter sp. AC163. The sequence goes on from NZ_OZ409872.1 coordinate 4,754,678, forward strand.
GGGGTTCATATTCAAAAAAGTAAAAATTGGAAGAAATGCAGTTTGCATTCTAACTGTACCCCACATGCCTTGAGTAGCACCTAGTAGCGCAACGGGCTTGTGCATTAATGGCGCATCTTTTCCTCTACTGGCCCAATCAATTGCATTTTTCAATCCTCCGGGAACAGAATAATTGTACTCTGGGGAGGCAATGATAAAAGCATCTGCCTGCGCTAAAGCCTCTCTAAATTTAACTACACTTGATGGTCTTTCTGGCATTTCAGGTGTATCGTAATCGGCGTTATAAACCGGAACATCATAATAAGAAACGATTTCAAATTCTGTACCCTCTGGCACTAACGTTCCGGCAAATTTAAGCAACATCGCGTTGTAAGAGCCTTTTCTAAGACTTCCACAAAGGCCCACAATTTTTCTGTTTTTTTCCATAAGGATTAAACCACATCTCGGTAAAAATGTTTGAGAGTCACGCTGTAACACTTAATAATGTTAGAAATTTTTATCACTACTTTTGCCATCGTATTTATTCCCTTTTATGAACGAGCAGAATCCTTCAAAAGCCATTATCGAAAAAACCGTATTCCCGATATTGTTTGCCTTAAGTTTTTCACATTTATTAAATGATACTATTCAATCCCTTATTCCGGCGATTTATCCTATCATTAAAACAAATTACAAACTCAGTTTCTCTCAAATTGGCTTAATTACGCTAACCTTCCAGCTGGCCGCCTCTTTATTGCAGCCATTTGTAGGGATGTATACCGATAAAAAACCGCAACCTTATTCATTGGCGGTCGGCATGGGTTTCACTTTAATCGGCTTAATTACCTTGTCGCAATCCACCCATTTTTACACCATGTTAATTTCGGTGGCGCTAATCGGTGTTGGCTCATCTATATTTCACCCTGAAGCATCCCGAATGGCGCATGCCGCATCTGGAGGGAAAAGAGGTTTGGCACAATCGGTTTTCCAATTGGGTGGAAATGCAGGGAGCTCTTTAGGGCCGCTGTTAGCTGCATGGATTATTGTACCCTATGGCCAATTTAGTGTGGTTTGGTTTTCTATTATCGCATTATTGGCCATCGTGATTTTGAGTTATGTAGGTAATTGGTACAAAGGTTTTGTCCTTTCCAGAAGCAAAAAAGCTGCTGTTGCTACTGTCGCCAATCAGTTTTCGAGAAATAAAATTGTTTTTTCGGTGGTTATTCTGTTGTTGCTTATTTTTTCGAAATACTTCTACATGGCCAGTCTAACCAGCTATTTTACTTTTTACCTCATCAATAAATTTGACGTTTCTGTACAAACCTCGCAGATTTACTTATTTGTATTCCTGTTTTCAGTAGCTGCAGGAACTTTATTAGGTGGTCCAATTGGCGATAAAATTGGGCGTAAATATGTGATTTGGGCTTCAATTTTAGGCACAGCACCGTTTGCCCTTTTATTACCTCATGCCAATTTATTTTGGATAGGTATTTTAATCGTTCCTATCGGGATGATTTTGGCTTCAGCCTTTTCTGCCATCCTGGTTTATGCACAAGAATTGATTCCCGGGAAGGTTGGCTTAGTAGCTGGACTGTTTTTCGGTTTTGCTTTTGGAATGGGAGGGATAGGTTCTGCACTGTTAGGCAAACTTGCAGATTCTACCAGTATTGAATATGTTTTTAATATCTGTGCCTTTTTGCCCCTGATAGGATTACTAACCGGATTTTTGCCAAATATTGAAAGCAATAAAAAATAAATGATTGGTTAATCTTCAAAATGCAACATCGAAATTAGCCTGACCAAATTATAACACAAAAAAAATTAAGAACTAGCTTTTTAGGTGGTTTAAAAAAAGATAAAACTTCATGAAATGAAAAAGCATCGGCTCAAATGCCGATGCTTTTAAACGGTTGAATTTAACTGAAAACTGCGATTTTTAGGGTACTATTTCCCTAAATCGAAGGCAACCCCAATGTTAAAGGAGAATTGGTTGTTCAATCGCTCGTAGCCAATTGCATCAGCATTATATTTTGCGATCGGAAATTGTGCTTCTGTAAAAAGTCCGAAGCCTTTATCAAAGAAAACTCTTCCGCCAACATGAGCTCCAAAGTTTTTAAGGCCCAGGTTTAATCCAGGGTATAAATCTACATTAGCGGGCAAACCAATCACACTTCCTAAATTTGCATTAAATCTAGCTTTGAGATCAAAACGATCGCCAAAGCCTGGTTTTTCAATCCCATCGAAAGATTTTACACCAAGTAGATAGCCGGCCTGTGCGCCGATGGAGAAGCTTTGGCCTAAGCCATAATCAAGCGTAGTAACAATTCCGGTACCCCATTTTTGGAGACTTGCGCCAACCTGAAATCGTAAATCATCTTTTCCTTTGTAGGCATCACTTTGTGCATTTGCCTGTGTGTAAGCAATAACCAGTAAAAATAAGCTAGTAATAATTCTTTTCATTTTAAACAATTGATTTTATGGGTAATTAATAAATTCTGGTTTTCATTCTCTTCCTTTATTCCAAAAACTAACGTCAAGCGTAGGTTCGAAATCATTTATCCCGATAGGAGATAACCGTTTACAAAGAAAATTTAAATTTAAAGCAGCTTAAATAAAGCTGGTATTACAGGATGTAATTGCTATAAGGATATTTAGCAAGCCGATTTGGCGATGCAAATATATAAGAAAAGATTTTTTAAGGAAATTATAACGGAATAAATTCTGTCGGCTTATGGTTTCAATGGGTTTTCAGTGGATATTGAATAAAAAAGAGGATGTATCATAAATACGAAATGACAACCCGAAATTATCGTAAAAACTTGCTCAAAAGCTTTAAAGCAGTTTCGAAAAGCTCAACGCGACAACGTTCGGGGATATTGATTTATGATACATCCTATAAACTTCTAAATTTTAAATTATTGGCGATTCAATCGTTCAATTAAATAGTAATTGTCTAATGCATCTTCAGAATCCAGATCGTCACCGTCATTCTGAATAGATTTTACCTTGCCATCACTTTTTGGAGAATTAGTAAAATTGTATTCGAATTTAATGGAACCGATGGATTTTATTTTACCGGTAATTCCGGGTAAGGCAGATAAATAATATTCTACGTTTTTATTGCCAATAGATTTTATTTTACCATTAAACTCTGGTATGGCACTGAGGTAATATTCCACTGAAATATTTCCAATGGCTTTAACTTTTCCATTAAATTCAGAAAGTGCACTGAGATAATATTCAATCTGTACATCATCAATGGATTTAATTTTTCCATCAAATTCAGATAGTGCACTACTGTAATAATCTATTTTCCCACGGAATCTTTGTGCATTTGCCTGCATGGTAATGAATAGCAGAATAACGACTACGGAACTTCTTAAGCCCATAACTTGGTTAAACAAATTTTTCATAAGAGAATCTTTAGAAGTGAAAGTTTATGGTAAAAGTGGGTGTGAAGTTATCAAGTGCTAATCTTAAATTGTTCTTTTTATCGAAATTGTACAGCGACTCTTCAGCATAATAATTTTGGTGGAAAAAGCTTAAGATTGGGAATGAAAAATCGAGGCTCGAATCATCAGATAATAGATAGGTGAAGCCAGGAGCTAAGCTAGCACCCCAACCTTTTGCTCGTGCATCTGTTCGAATCAGATAACCTGCATCATCTACTCGATTGAATGTGTTAATTTGGAGTAGCAGATTCGCCTGAACGAAAAATTTAAATCGTTCTTTAACATCTATATACTTGCGAATGAAAGGCGAGAGTCCGAAACTAAATTCTTTCGGACCATAACGGTCTTCGTAGCGCCCATCTTCCTCATCCCATGTAATGTAACTTTCCCCGCGAAGCTTTGAAAGATTTAAAGGAATTTCAAGCCCGATAGCGAGATTATTTGCAATAAAATAGCCGCCCCTAGGCGTTGCCGTAAAGGTGTTGATACTGGCTATAGCATCATTTTGTTTCGAGGTTCCGAAGCTCAGGCTTATTCCGGCGAAGCCAGAACCCTTTTCAGTTTGCGCATGGCTACGCCAACTAATGGCGCATAGAAGCACCAAGATGATTAATTTAGGTTTCATTTGTGTTGTGTTTTTGTGTGTAATCAATAATAATCATTATCAAAACAAAAAACAATAGCCTAAAATAAACGTATTGCATTGTAAAATCAATTTTACAGCTGCAGGTTTTCTGACGTAAAAGGTGTTTAAATGCCAACTATAAACGGCCGTCATTCTCAGCTTGGCTGGGGAGCTTAAAGCTGCAGGACTTAAATGAAAATGAAATATCCATCAAAAAATAAATGAAAAAAAATCCCGCATAAATTAATCTGCGAGATTTCATTTATCGAGATGATATTTAATCTTGTTTTTGGTTCAGGAACACAAAATTGTGATCAAACATATCTAACTTAATTTTACTGTCTTTATCGATCTTGCCGGCTAATATTTCCTTCGATAATTCATTCAAGATTCTTTTTTGAATAACTCTTTTTAGTGGTCGGGCACCAAACTGTGGATCGTAACCAAGCTGTGCCAACCAATCAAGTGCTTCCTCACTTGCATCCATTTCAATTCCCATTTCCGCAAGTGTTTGCTGTACATGTCTAAATTGCAAAGCCACAATATCTCTAAGTTCATTGCGATTTAACGGCGTAAACATGATTAATTCATCAATTCGATTTAGAAACTCTGGTCTGATGGTTTGTTTCAATACCTCGAATAATTCATTTTTAGTTTTTGCAATTACCTCATCCCGGTTTTCATCACTTAGATTTTTGAAATTATCCTGAATTAAGTGCGCTCCAATATTCGATGTCATGATGATGATTGTATTTTTAAAATTCACCGTTCTGCCTTTATTATCAGTTAAACGGCCATCATCTAATACCTGCAACAAAATGTTAAACACATCCGGATGCGCTTTTTCAATCTCATCAAGCAATACAACCGAATAAGGTTTACGCCGAACGGCTTCTGTTAATTGCCCACCTTCATCGTAGCCTACATATCCTGGAGGCGCACCAATTAAGCGGGAAACAGCATGGCGCTCCTGGTATTCACTCATGTCGATCCGGGTTAAGGCATTTTCATCGTTAAATAAAAATTCTGCCAAGGCCTTTGCCAACTCTGTTTTACCTACCCCGGTTGTACCCAGGAAAATAAACGAACCAATTGGTTTGCGCTTGTCTTGTAAACCTGCACGCGAGCGGCGAATAGCATCAGAAATGGCTTCTATAGCCTCATCCTGTCCAGCTACACGCTGGTGTAATTCGTGTTCAAGGTTCAGCAATTTCTCCCTTTCGCTGGCAATTAATTTGGTAACCGGAATGCCTGTCCATCTACCTACCACGCCTGCAATATCATCGGCGGTTACTTCCTCTTTTAGCATTCGGCTATCTGTTTGCTGGTTTTCTAAATCAGCTTTCAGCTTTTCTACCTGATCCTGCGCTTCTTTAATTTTTCCGTAACGGATTTCGGCAACTTTGCCATAGTCTCCGGCACGTTCGGCCTGTTCAGCCTCTAATTTATAATGCTCAATCTGTTCCAGTTGATTATTTACCGCATCAACAAGGTCTTTTTCTCCCTGCCATTTTGCTTTCAGCTCATCGCGTTCAGCAGATAAATTGGCAATTTCTTCTGATAGATCCTGAACTTTACGGTCATCTTTTTCGCGTTTGATCGCCTCACGTTCAATTTCAAGTCGCATAATTTCGCGATCCAAAGCATCTACATTTTCTGGAACACTGTCCATTTCCATGCGCAATTTTGAAGCCGCTTCATCCATTAAATCGATGGCTTTATCTGGCAAGAAACGATCAGAAATATAACGCTGACTCATTTCTACGGCAGCGATAATTGCTTCATCTTTAATCCGCACTTTGTGGTGGGTTTCATAGCGTTCTTTCAAACCACGAAGAATAGAAATTGCATCCTGTGTATCAGGTTCCTCTACCATCACCTTTTGAAAACGGCGTTCCAAGGCTTTATCTTTCTCTAAATATTTTTGATATTCATCCAAAGTGGTGGCACCAATTGCCCTTAATTCGCCACGAGCTAACGCAGGTTTTAAGATGTTAGCAGCGTCCATAGCACCTTCGCCTCCGCCTGCACCAACGAGGGTGTGAATTTCGTCGATAAACAAAATGATATCGCCATCGCTTTGCGTTACCTCTTTCACTACCGCTTTCAATCGCTCTTCAAATTCACCTTTGTATTTTGCTCCAGCAATTAATGCGCCCATATCAAGGGAATAAACGGTTTTGCTTTTCAAATTTTCAGGCACATCGCCTTTTATAATTCTGAAAGCAATTCCTTCGGCAATAGCCGTTTTACCCACACCTGGCTCGCCAATTAAAATCGGATTATTCTTTGTTCTTCGAGATAATATTTGAATTACCCGACGGATTTCTTCATCACGGCCAATTACCGGATCGAGCTTTCCGCTTTCGGCATACTCATTTAAATTACGGGCATATTTGCCCAAAGCCTGATAAGTAGCTTCAGCATTTTGGTCGGTTACACGGTTATCGCCACGGAGTTCAGTAATGGCTTTTTTAAGGTCTTTTTCGTTAGCACCTTGCTCTTTTAATAATTTGGATGTACTGTCATTCACAGCCAAAATTCCTAACAGGAGGTGCTCTACCGATACAAATTCATCTTTAAATTCTTTTAAAAATGTTTGTGCCTTTTGCAAAACACTATTTGTATTTGATGACAGATAGACATTGCTTCCGCTAACTTTCGGGAATCTTGCAATCTCTGCATCTAGATTTTGGTTGAGTAAATTAAGGTTCACGTTTAGTTTCTTCAAAACATAAGAAACCACGTTTTCATCAACAGTAAGCAAACCTTTAAGCAGGTGTGCCGTTTCAATAGCCTGTTGCTGGTTGCCTTGGGCTATTTCAGAAGCCTGTTGAATTGCTTCCTGGGCTTTTATTGTAAAGTTGTTGAAGTTCATATAACCGTTTTAATCAAAACAAATGCCACAGCAAATTTGATTTTACAATCGGAAATTTTGTCGGTTCGGTATAAATTATAGTGACTAATTTGCTGATTATTAAAGATTTGTGCTGAAATTTTGTCTTGTTAAATAGTTGAAATGATTTGGAAACATAAGTAACTGGTTCTTGGCAATTGTAGCCCTTCTTTCCATTACAAGTCCCGAAGAAAAATCGGGTGCTTTCCATTTCAATAAGGTTTAGGTGGCTAGAATACTGCATCTATCAAGAAAACCTAAACGCACAAAAAAAAGCATCTGCGTTTTTGGTGAACAGATGCTTTTCGATATGTTTTGGCCTATTAATGTTTTTAGGCTCATTTAACTAGTTTGGCAATTAGCGATATTTTACCCCAAAATTTCTTTTAATTTCTGTGTCTGATGATCGACTAATTTTTGGAGTGGACCAGAAGCCAACATTTTCATCATCATATTCAAATCTGCAGAGATGATGTGTTTTGCAGTGGTAGTGCCATTTCCATTATCGGCAACTGTCCATTTTAATTCCACCTCAAAAGGTGCTTTTTCAGTGGGAATTGCTGTTAATTCTTGGTTTTCAACACGATTAGATATGGCGATCGCTAATTTTGCCATGTTTTGAATGGTGAAACGAGCTTCGTCTTCTGTAGATTCCCAGTTATAGATATTTTCGGGCATCAATTGTTGATGGTTATTCATGTTTGAGAGAAAAGCATAAACTTCCGCAACGGGCTTACTTACCTCTACAGCGCTTTCAATAATCGTCATTATATATTTTTATAGGTTAATTTTAAAATACTGCGAACTCTGGATTTAAGACTCAGGACTGATAACTTGTCCCCATTCTGATGGGTTTAAGCGCCATTTTCCTAATAACTCCATGTCGCTTTTGGCGATGATGCTGTGCTCGGCAGCATAATCAATTAAGGCAGCATAGTTAGATAAAGTTAGGTAGCGACACTTAGCGGCTGCAAAATTTTCATCTGCTTTTTCAAATCCGTATGTGAAAATTGCAGCTAAACCAGCAACTGATAAACCTGCGCTTCTCAATGCATCCACGGCTTGTAAACTGCTTTTTCCTGTAGAAATAAGATCTTCAATCACCACTACTCGTTGCCCTTCTACCACTTCACCTTCAATTAAGCTTCCCGTACCGTGTTCTTTTGCTTTAGCTCTTACATAAATAAAAGGTAATCCCAACTCTTGAGCTACTAAAACGCCTTGTGGAATTCCAGCGGTTGCTACTCCAGCAATAACATCTACCGAACCAAATTCTTCTTGGATGGCCTGTGCTAGTTTCTGGCGTATGTACGTTCTCACCTGTGGATGAGATAACGTAATTCGGTTATCGCAATAAATTGGCGACTTCCAACCAGATGCCCAGGTAAAAGGATTATTAGGTTGTAATTTAATTGCCTTTATTTGTAATAAAAATTCCGCTACCTTTAGTTCAATATCACTTTTATTATACATGGCCCAAAAATACAGAATTTATATTAACGATAACACCCTCTTTATATCAGATGTTTTACCGGAACAAAAAGAAAAAATTCAACAGCTTGAATTTCAGGATTTTGATTTGCAGACATTTTACAAAAAATTAAAAAATGGGTCTAAAAAAAGCTACATCTTCTTAACCAAAAACCCTCAGGAAACATTCAGGAAGCTGAAAAAGAACTGTGAGATTATTAAAGCAGCCGGCGGGTTGGTAGAAAGCGTTAATGGAAATTATCTCTTTATTTTTAGGAATAAAAAGTGGGATTTGCCAAAAGGAAAGCTGGAGGAGGGTGAAAATATGAAGGAAACAGCGGTAAGGGAAGTGGAGGAAGAATGCGGGATTAAAGTGGCTAAACGAGAAGAAAAGCTTTGTAAAACTTACCATGTTTATCCTTATGGTTCAAAAATGGTGATCAAGAAAACCAACTGGTATCGGATGACTGTAAAAGGTGAGCCAAAGTTGGTTCCTCAAAAGGAAGAGGGGATAGACGAGGCCGTTTGGCTTGATAAAAACCATCTTGGCCCGGTAGTGAAAAATACTTTTCCTTCCATTATGGACGTGTTAAGGGCTGGAGGGATTTTGTAATTAGCGATTAAATCGCTTTGCTATTTATGCGCTCGTTAGAAACGAGCGCAGGCTCACATTTTGCGTCACTCTGAATTCATTTCAGGGTCTCAGTAGCAAGAAAGATGCTGAAATAAATTCAGCATGAAATTCATAGTTAGCGATTAAATCGCTGTGTTATTTATGCGCTTGTTAGAAACGAGCGCAGGAGTAAATTCAGCATGACGATCGGTTAAAGAAAACGACCAATAGTCATTTAAACTAATATTTACTCAAAATCCAGCTCATCAACTATCGCTTTAACGCGTTTTAAATACCTTCCATAATAATACCATGCCCATAGTTCGGTAATTACGCCAATAATTAAGATGGTAATAAAGCAATTCAACACAATATACGTTGAAGAAATTTTTGCAAAAACATTGTCTATTGCCCATGTTTTTGCAATTAATAGATAAACTGCCAGAAAGCCTACCCAAATAAAAACAATAATGTAGGTCAATGCCTTATAAAGTTCAACGTTTAATTTCATTTCGTAAAAAAACCACATGATGTTTTTACGGCTATCTAAACTCAGATCGTAAGAATTTTTATAGAAGGTGTAGAATTTCCAAAAGTAGTAAGTTGTAAATCCGCAAGTGATGCCAAAAAACACCATGTAAATAAATTTCATATTATCGGCGAAGCCGAAGAGAAAAGGGACGGTCCCCATGAATATTAAAGCCATCATCTGATAAAAAAACTCAATTTTCATTTTCCTTCTAATGATGTCGATCAGTGTGTGTGCTTCGTTCATTTTAAGCATATCTTCAGAGATGTTGTTTTCTTCAGCTCCATCTGCATTCCAGTCGTTTTTCAAATCGTCAAAATTCATAGCCATTCTTCTTTATGATGAATTGTAATTTTTCTTTGGTTCTATTGAGCTTTACCCTCGCATTAACTTCTGTTATTCCAAGATTTTCGGCAATTTCTCTGTGTGATTGGTTTTCAAGGAAAAGAAAAATCAAAGCCTTTTCTACAGCATTTAATTCTTGAACTGCCTTATATAAGTAGGCCAGTTTTTCTTCTTTTATTTCACTTTCATTCACATCAACAATGTCGATGTTTTCATCAAGAGGTGTTTTATCTACTTTTCGATTGTCCTTTTTAAAGTAAACCAAAGCCGTGTTTAATGCAACACGATACATCCAGGTGGAAAATTTGCTGTTCCCTTTAAAAGATGGGTAAGCTTTCCACAGCTGCATTACTATTTCTTGAAAAAGATCGCGTTGCAGCTCTACATCGTTCATATACATTTTCGAAACTTTATGTATAATCGCTTTATGCTGATTAATCAGGGTCAGAAATGTCGTTTCAGTTTCCTTCATCAATGGCATTCGGTTTTTACTAAATGAACGGAATTAGTGAGGAATTCAAGAAACTTTTCATCATCTGAAAATATACCAATCGAGTTTTCATTTATATTTATTTACTCCATTGGTAACGGTTTTTCGAAAACGTTACATTTTTTTTATCGGAAAATTAATTTGTCAGAACGACTATAAAAACCCTAAAGCCTCTTTGGGTACGAATGGACTTACATCGCCATGATTCCTTAAAATATCGCGGACGATGGTTGAGCTAATGGCTGAGTATTCTGGTTTACTCAAAAGTAGAATGGTTTCTACTTCGGGCATCATGGTTTGATTAATTTGAGCAATCGCTCTTTCGTATTCAAAATCTGAAGCCGAGCGAATACCACGAACCATATAAGTTGCATTTATTTTGCGGCAAAAATCTACAGTTAAACCTTCGTAAGTTTGAATTTCGATGTTTTGATAACCCGCAAAAACTGTTTCTAAAATTTGAAGTCGCTGCTCAGCAGTAAGAAAATTTTGCTTGGAACTATTTAAACCAATGCCGATTACAATCTTATCAAAAAGGGGAGTAGCACGTTGCAAAATGTTAACGTGAGCGATGGTAATGGGGTCAAAGGAACCTGGAAATAGCGCTATCTTCATATTTCAAATATAGATTTTTAAGCGGAAAGGAAAAAGGGTAGAGCACAAACCTTTTCATAATCACGTCATTGCGAGGCACGAAGCAATCTTAATCCGGATATATACATTCCTAAAAAAAAGATTGCTTCGTGCCTCGCAATGACGACTATTTAAGTAATCAGTTAAAACCTTCATACTTTTTACGAAATACTTAGTGTTTTTTGCGGTTAACTAAACTCAAAAAAACTGAAAGAAGAATTTCCATATTTTCTGGTTTCGGTGTAGCCAGGCTGGCTATTTAGTTTCATATTACTTTGATGTTCCACAACCAAAAGTCCATCAGGCTTAAGTAGCTTTTGCGATGCAACTAACACAGGTATTTGGGGAATGTTCGGCATGTTGTACGGTGGATCAGCAAAAATGATATCGTACGAACCCGTCATTTGATTCAACAATTTGAAAACATCTGCTTTGCGTACTTCAATTTGATTGAATTCGTACTTCTTCGCAGTAGTTTTTACCCAGTTTACGCAACCGTAATCCATGTCGATTGCTAAAATTTTTTCTGCATTGCGGGAAGCAAATTCAAATGTCAGGTTTCCCGTACCGCTGAATAAATCCAAAACGGTACAGCTTTCAAAATCAAACTGATTATTTAAAATATTGAAAAGCGCCTCTTTGGCCATATCTGTTGTTGGGCGAACGGGTAAATTTGCAGGAGGCTGCAAACGAATTCCCTTTAGTTTGCCTCCAATTATTCGCATAAATCTAAAGCAAGTAATCCGCTAAAATAGTGTTTAGGCATATCAGCCAACAATTCACTGTTTTGTTTTCCTGCGGGAAGAAAAAAGTAAAGGTTGTTGAAATATTTTAGAAGCGTGTTGTAAAAATCGTCGTCTTCGTTGATGATGCCCTGCAAGTAAACCGGAATAGCATCCGTTAAACCCAATTGCTCTATAATCAATAATAAAAAGTAGTTAAACTCTTCTGGATTCTCCGCTTCGTAATGGTTTTGAAAATTGACCTTCTTGTTTTTTACAAGAAGCACGTTGAACGAAGATGCCGTAAAATCAATCAATAAAGCATCAGCTGATAAATGACTAAACAAAGCTAATAAGGGTGAAGACTGAGGATAAAACTTCGTGTTTTCAGGAAGTTTTTTCTCCATTTTTTCATCCAATGAGAAAAGTGTATTGAAGCCTAATTCATCATGGTGTTTGGTGTAAATTTTTCCGTCGCCACCTAAAAATTTGGAGTAAACGGATAGATCAGCAGCATCAAACCATTCGTCAGGAATAAAAATGAAATTTGAGGTATGAATAGCAGCCTTTATTTCACCATAGTTTCGAGTTAGATAGACATCAGTTTCGAAGGCAGATTTCAAATCTTCTTCCAAATCTTCGCAGCCTTGTTTATCAAAAATAATACTAACCTCATCAGAATCTTTGTTAATCACCGCATAAGAAAAGCTGTCATTCGTTATTTTTAACAATAAATGGCAGTTTACCGAGGCATCAGTTTTAATATTCGGATCGACTAATAAGAGACTGTTTTTACTCATTGAAACAAAAATAGAGTTTTTTAAGGATTAACCGCAAAGCTCGCTAAGTTTTTCGCAAAGGGCGCAAAGTTGCTGGGTTTTTAGGCGGTCGTTATTTCTAAATTTATTTCGGTATGACATGATGCTTAGTTTTGCCACGAAAACACAGATTTACGCGAAAATTTACTTTATGTTTTCCTTTCCATGACTTCAGTGTTTCTGCGGCAAATGCTTTACTCAAAATTTTTACCTTATACTCCGCACCCAACTTCGTGCTCTTTGCGGATTATGTGGTTAACAAAATCTTTGTGCTCTTTGCGGTTAAGATCATCGTAAATCTTTTTACCAAAATCAAACCTTTCGCTTATTTAGAATCTGAAATATTCAACCTAAATTCGGAACATGAGTTACAAGCCTACTTATAAAGCCGCCAATACTGTTTCGGCTAAAATTGAGCAACATTTTGTTAAACTGCATGCAAATGCAGCTGCCCAAGGTGAACTTGATCTGGCCACCCAGCCTAATCGAAAAATCATTGAGGCACTGATTGATGTCGCTTTTTGGAGTAGCTTAAGAAAAGAAGAAGGACATTCGCCACGTATTTCTATTGCTTTTTTACCCCCATCGCAAACCTCCAAACCTTTAAAATTTGCTAAGCCACTACCACTTAACGCAAATACCATAACTAAAGTTGCGCCTGGTGTAGAACGTTCGGGTATCCACCTTGGGGTGTGGGAGGAAGATGGAGAACTTTATATTTGGGGAACAACTTTAAATATACCCAATTTCTGTTTCGTTGTTGATGTTTCGGAGCCCGGACTTATTGTGATTAAGCACCGCAGAATTTACGGAATAGGCAAGTACACCAATGTTGCTGTTTTGAAAGGCGAGCAGATTAGAATTGTAGATGATACTTCCTGTTCTAACCGGGATTGTCCACCGATTTTGAAAGCTTTGCTTGACTTGACCGTATTGGCTAGTTGGAACGATCCGATTAATATCCTGATTCAATTCTCGGTTTCGATGCGGAGCCACGGAAGGGGCGGCGCACTATTAATTGTGCCTAAAAATGATACCAAGTGGCAGGAGTCGATTATTCATCCTATACAATATCTGGTAGAACCACCATTTTGTGGTCTATCAAATCTGGCTAAACAAGGTGGAAATCAAACGGAAATTTTTTCTCAAGGCGCTTTGCGTCGGGAAGTGGAACATTTAGCTGGGTTAACCGCGGTTGATGGTGCTACTATCATTAACGAGGATTTCGATTTGATTGCTTTCGGCGCAAAGATTGGCCGGGCGAAGGGTAAACCCACCGTAGAACAAATTGCTTTTTCGGAACCGATTGTTGGGGGTGAAGATGCAATTTTGTATCCAGGGCAATTGGGGGGGACCCGGCATTTTTCGGTCGCACAGTTCGTTAATGATCAACCGCAGGCAATTGGTTTAGTGGCCTCGCAGGATGGACATTTTACTATTTTTAGCTGGAGTAAGCAACAGAATATGGTGATGGCACATCGCATTGAAACGTTATTGTTGTAAGTGAAAAGTCGTCGTTGAGAGGAACGAAGCAATCTTAATTCGATCTAGTTCAAGCCGACAATTTTTCTATTTAAGTTAATGTTTTGGCTTTTTCCATTTCGCCGGGACTAACATTAAAAATACCTCTATATTTGCCACCTAAACCGTATTGCAGCGGCATCTTATTAAATTTCAGCAAATCGTTTACATTGTCATTCTGAGGCACGAAGAATCTGCAAACGATGAAACACCTGCCTGCGGTAGGCAGGGATGCTTCGTGCCTCAGCATGACATCAGTTTTTAAAGATACAGCGCCCGCCTGCCAGACGGGCAGGGAAAGACGGACTGCAGCAACTGATTAGCAAAACTATTGCTTTCCAAATTATTAAAACAAACGCTGCTTAAAACAATTTTAAAGTAGAACCATTCAACAATCCATGTACCTCGATAAAAGTGAACTCATTGCCCAAGCTTATGCACACACGCCGACAAAAGAACAGTTGCTTTTTTGCGAGCGGATGTCGAAATTTCTACAGGAGGACGATGAATACAGGTGTTTTGTGTTGAAAGGGTATGCCGGAACCGGTAAAACGACCTCCGTGGCAGCGTTGGTAAAAGTGTTGGCGAAGTTTAATTTGAGGAGCGAATTATTGGCTCCAACCGGGCGGGCAGCCAAAGTAATGAGCCAGTATTCTTATCGCAAAGCCTTAACCATCCATAAAAGAATTTACAGAAAACGTTCAGCAGCATCACCCGAAATGCAGTTTCAATTGGCGCCAAATCTCTCAGAGAATACTCTTTTTATTATTGATGAGGCCTCAATGATCGCTGATGAATTCAATGAAACTGGTTCTTCAATTTTGAGGGATTTACTTGAGTTTGTGTACAATACCAAAAACTGTTTCCTGCTTTTTGTGGGTGATACGGCACAATTGCCCCCTGTTGGAAGTTTGGAAAGTCCTGCTTTAAACGAGCAATATTTGAAAGATAAATTTGCATTGACGGTCACTTCTGTGGAATTAAAGGAGGTGGTTCGGCAGGAAAAAAAATCAGGCATTTTAGCCAATGCAACCATGTTGAGGAATCAGATTTCTAAAAATCCTGAAAATCCTTTGCCAAAATTTTTAACAAAGAATTATAAAGATATTTACAACATGGCAGGCGCCCGGTTGGTTGAAGGCCTGGAATATGCTTACCGAAAATTTGGGATAGAAAATACACTGGTGGTTTGCCGCTCTAATAAATCTGCTAATGTTTATAATCAGCAAATCAGGGCCAGGTTGTTGTATCGCGAAGAGGAATTGACCGGTGGTGACCAGATTATGGTGGTTAAAAACAATTATTTCTGGCTCCCTGAAAACGAGGAGACAGCTTTTATTGCCAACGGCGACATGGCCAAAGTAATTAGAGTAAGGGGAGAAGAAGAGCGTTACGGTTTTCGCTTTGCCGATGCCACGTTAGAATTTATGGATTTCCCTGCTGCCGGGCAGATTAGTTGCAAAGTGATGCTGGACACTTTGAATCTTGAGTCGGCAAATCTACCTTACGAACAGAATAAAAAGCTTTTTGATGGTTTGAATGAAGATTATGAACATATAGCAAATAAAAGGGAGCGGATGCTGGCTATCAAGGCCGATCCGTTTTATAACGCTTTGCAGATTAAGTTTGCCTATGCGGTTACTTGTCATAAAGCTCAGGGCGGCCAATGGGATGCTGTTTTTGCCGACCAGGGCTATTTGACAGAAGAAATGATTGATTTGGATTTCCTGCGTTGGTTATATACGGCAGTTACCAGGGCCAAAAAGGAGTTGTATCTGGTTAATTTTGCTCCACAGCTTTTCGCGAAAACTGCACAGGAAGATTATTTTTAGATGATGATTGCACAGATTTACTTGCCCTAATAAAATATCAACCACGGATGGACAAGATAAGCACAGATAGAATTGCCTTTATAGCAGATTAGAATATTAGCATAAGATACATTTAAGAACATGTTAGATTAATTGTTCTTAGGGTTAGAAATGATATCTTTTGCAGTTATTACGCTTTAATTCTTACCTTGACTCGCTAACCAAATCTACACTATGAAATTCGCATTTAGCCTTAAAAACAAACTGAAGATAGCTTTCTTATTGTTTTGCATTATGTGCTGCACTTTGCTCATTCGTTTTTTGGAAGACAAAAGTGTAAATAAAATTAATGAATCTTTCATCTCAATGTATAACGATAGATTGGTGCCAGCGACCGATTTATACTTTGTTGCGGAAAATCTTTATCATAAAAACACCATTCTCCAGGATGCTTTGGTAAACAATGAAAGTCAATCCTTAAATAGCCAGTTACAGATTAAAAAACACAATCAAAAAATCGATTCCGTTATTAATAAATACGAATTAACCTTACTGGTAAAACAAGAAAAAGCTTTTCTTAAAGATTTAAAAATTGCGCTAAATATTCAAGAGCAATTGGAAAGTAAGATACTTGCGCTTACAGGTAGTGAACGAAAACAAATCTACGAGTCAATTGGGAGAAGTGCTACTGCTCAAACGCTAACAAAACTTTCGGCCCTAATTAAAATTCAGTCGAAAGTGGGGGATGAGCTGATTAGGGATTCTAAAATCTTTGTTTCAGGAACGAAAATCTATTCAACCTTTCAAGGTATTCTGGCCGTTTTTATCGGAATTATGATTGTGTCGATTATCTCGGCATCAAACATGGTAAAAATCCAGAATGATAAGTTTAATTTGAATTAAACTTCGCCGCAGATTCGCGGATTATCTCAATTGATGAAGAAAATATAATCTGCAAATCTGTGGCGAAAAGTCTACTTATTCTGCATCATCATCAGTGAGTAACCGAATCGAATCATCAGAAAGTACAATTAAACGCTCTTTATAAAGTGAACCAATCGTTTTCTTAAAAGCGCTTTTGCTGATCTGGAAACGATGGTAAATTTCTTCAGGAGAACTCTTATCGCCCAGTTCAATGATGCCGCCACTTTTCTTTAATTCGGCTAAAATCATTTCTTTCGAATCCAGAATATGACCATATCCGCTCGGTTGTAAAGTCAAATCTATTTTGCCCTCGACACGGATCTTTTTGATCCAGCCTTTACGCTGCTCTCCAACCTGAATATTATCAAAAACTTCATTATGGTACAGCAAGCCAATGTAAGTGTTATTAATAATCGCGTTGAAACCCAAATCTGTTTCTTCAGTAATTAACAAACTCACTTCATCGCCCTCTTCGAAATCGAAATCTTCCTCCTCAACAAAATCGTATAATTTTGACGAAGCCAAAAGGCGTTCGTTATTTTCATCCAGATACAAATAAACCACATATTTATAGCCTTTTTGCATCGGCCGTTTTTGTTCTTTGGTCGGCACATAAACATCCTTATCAATGCCTAAATCGATATAAGTGCCATCTTCTCCATCCGAAACAACTTTTAGAAAAGCAAAATCGCCTACTTCGGCATAAGCTTTTTGGGTAGTTCCTGTAAGGCGACCATCCTTTTGGATATAAACAAAAACGTTTACATTGTCGCCAATTTCCAAGCCTTTTGGTACATATTGGTAAGGCAGAATGACCAATTTATCGCCGTCTGATAGGTTTAAACCAGCCTCTGTTTTGCTTAAAACCCTTAATTCGTTATATTTTCCTATTTCAATCATAATATGGAAACCATTTTCTTCAATGGTTGTGCTGTAAAGGTAGCAATGTTTGAGTGGATTATGTTTTAAAAATTATTTGAAAAGGTGCTGAAGTATTTCATAGGGTTTGCAGCCGGGCTGTTCGCTAAATCTTTTTGTAAAAAGAGTTTTGACAACTTTCTTTCTACAGCGCTATTAAAGTTGTCAACTCTCAAAAAGTATATCGCTGCCATCCCGTTTAGGAACAAAGGATGGAGCAAAGTGGTGCCTATCTGCCTTACCAAGATTCCTGCATTTGCGAGAATGAAGGTAGATTGGGTTACCAGGTATTACTTCAATAATTTAAATTAAACATAACATCTATTCAGATAATTGGGTTAAATTTGAATTTTACAAAAGTTCGTATCCCAACATGGCAAAACCCAAAGAGGCTAAAAAACCCAGTGTTTTTAGTTTGCTTGCATCATATAAAAGCTTAATTTTTCTGCTGATCTTATTCGCATTGTTAAGTAATGGAATTAATTTATTGCTACCGAAAATTATCGCTCAAGGAATCGATTCTTACACCAACAACACGTTTAATTTAAATTCGATATTACTTCAATTTGCCCTGGCAATTATGTTGGTTTTTATCTTCACTTACTTACAAAGTATTGTACAAACTTATGCCTCCGAGAAGGTGGCAAGAGATCTGAGAACTAAACTTTCCGACCAGATTTCGCGTCAGAGTCATGCTTATATTCTTCAGGCAAATCCGTTAAAATTGCTTACAAACCTCACTTCCGATGCCGATTCGATCAAGATGTTTGTTTCTCAGGCCATTGTTTCGCTTGCCTCATCGATATTTTTAATTGTTGGTGCCAGTATTTTACTGCTGATGATAAATTGGAAGCTGGCCCTTTGTGTTATTGCGATTGTACCTATTATTGGCGGCGCTTTCTTTTTTGTACTAAAAAAGGTGAGGGTATTGTTTATCAAGAGTCGCGAGGTAATCGATTGGCTAAACAAGGTCATTAGCGAAAGTATTTTAGGCTCGGCGCTAATTCGGGTAATCAATTCGCAGCAACTTGAGTACAATAAATTTCTCGATGCAAATGCGAAAGCCAGAGACTTAGGCTTATCCATTCTTCGTTTATTTGCAGGTTTAATTCCTATTATCGTTTTCGTTGCGAACTTATCAGGCTTGACAATTTTAGTGCTGGGTGGGCATTTTGTGATTGACAATAGCATTAGTTTGGGTGAGTTTGCAGCCTTTAACAGCTATTTAGCGCTCATCATTTTCCCGATTTTGGTAATTGGTTTTATGAGTAATGTAATTGCTCAGGCAACAGCTTCTTATCAACGAATTGAAAGTGTTTTAAATGCGCCAGAAATTAATCATCCCGGCCTGTTAACAGCACCGATTATCGGTAATGTAGAAGCCAAAAACATTTCGCTAACCATCGGACAAAAACCAATCCTGAAATCGATTTCATTCAGTGCGAAAGCAGGTTCGAGAATTGCTATAATAGGGCCGACAGCTGCAGGGAAAACGCAATTGCTTTACATTTTAACAGGATTAATTAGTCCAAACTCTGGCGAAATACTGTTTGATGACAAGGAGCTGAATCAATATGATCAGGAGAATTTCCATAAACAGGTTGGTTTTGTCTTTCAGGACAGTATTATGTTTAATATGAGTATTCGCGAAAATATTGCTTTCAGCGATACGGTAACCGACGAATCTTTGGCGAAAGCAATTCAAACTGCCGAATTGAAAGATTTTATAGAAAGTCTTCCAGAGAAGTTAAATACCATCGTTTCTGAGCGTGGCAATAGCCTTTCTGGTGGGCAAAAGCAGCGTATCATGTTAGCCAGGGCATTGGCGGTAAATCCGAAGATTTTATTGCTTGATGATTTTACTGCAAGGGTAGATACCAACACCGAAAAACGGATTTTAGAAAATATCCAACAAAATTATCCCGGTATAACCTTGTTATCGGTTACTCAAAAGATAGCCTCTGTCGAAAATTACGATCAAGTTATTTTGCTGATGCAAGGCGAAATTATTGCGTCAGGAACCCATCAGGAACTGCTAAAAACTAGTCCTGAGTATGTTCAAATTTATAATTCACAACAGAGTACCAGTAATTATGAAATACAATCTTAACCAGCTGCAATCACAGCAGGAAAAGCAATCCACCTACCAGGCGCTTAAAAGATTGCTCCAATTCATTTCTGGCGAGCATAAAAATCTTTGGTTGGCTTTAATTGCCATTTTGGTAAACTCAGGATTGTTACTGCTCGGACCGCTTTTGGTTGGACATACCATCGATGCCTACATCAGGACCAAGCAATTTCATGGTGTGTTGGTTTTTGGTGGAATTTTATTGGTAATGTATCTTATTGCCATGGTTACCGGCTATACGCAGACGAAATTAATGGGTGGAATTGGGCAAAGAATGCTATTTACGCTGCGTAATGCAATTTTTAATAAACTCCAGGAATTACCTGTTTCGTTTTTTAATGAGAACAAGGCTGGCGATTTAATTTCGAGGGTTAACAGCGATACCGACAAGCTTAATCAGTTTTTCTCGCAATCGTTAATGCAGTTTGTAAGCAGCATTATCACCATGATTGGTGCCGGTGTTTTTCTTTTGTCCATTCATTTTGAACTGGGTGCTGCGGCGCTTTCGCCAGCAGTTCTTATCGTTATTTTTACTATGGCTTTGTCTCCATGGGTGAAAAATAAAAATGCCAAAAACTTAAAAAGTGTTGGCGGTTTAAGTGCCGAAATTCAGGAAAGCTTAAATAATTTTAAGGTTATTATTGCTTTTAACCGTCGCGATTATTTTAGAAAACGTTTTGACGAGGCAAATAGAGAAAATTACAAAACAGCTATTGGAGCAGGATTAGCCAATAATATTTTTGTTCCGGTTTATGGTTTACTCTCTAGCTCGGCACAATTAATTGTTTTGCTATTCGGTATTTTTTTAATTTCTATTGGTCATTTTTCCTTGGGTTTGCTGGTAAGTTACCTCTCTTACTGCACAAACTTTTATAACCCTTTAAGGCAGTTAGCCGCACTTTGGACTAGTTTTCAGGTAGCGATGGCAAGTTGGGACAGGGTTTCGCAAATCCTGTTTTTACAAACAAATTTGGATCAGGTTGAAGATTCAAAAGCCACTACATCTGATGCTTTGTTGGAATTTAAGAATGTTCATTTCTCTTACGATGATTCGAAAGAGATTTTGCATAACATCAATTTGAAATTCGAGAAAGGTAAAACTTATGCTTTAATCGGACCCACAGGAGGTGGAAAAACAACTACTGCTTCATTAATTTCACGCTTATACGATGCCACAAAGGGAACAGTGCTACTCAATGGCAAAGATATTCGTTCGTTTACTGCAGAAGAACGAACAAAAAAAATAGGTTTCATATTGCAGGAGCCGTTTTTGTTCACCGGAACCGTGAAAGACAATATCCTTTATGGCAATAGCCAATACCAACACGTGAGTGATGATGAACTGAAAAAAATTATTCATGATGCAAACCTAGACGCCCTTTTGGCTATTTTTGATGAAGGATTAAATACCCCAATTGCTTCTGGCGCTGATAGTATTAGTTTAGGACAAAAACAATTGATTGCCTTTATGAGGGCAGTTTTACGCAACCCCGAATTGTTAATTTTAGACGAAGCCACTGCGAATATCGATACCATAACCGAACAACTGTTGGGGAGCATTTTAGCAAAATTATCAAAGGAAACTACGTTAGTAATCATTGCACACCGCTTAAATACTATCGAAAACGCCGATGAAATTTACTTTGTAAACGAAGGCGAAGTGCAGAAGGCTGGAACCCTTAATGATGCGCTTGATATGTTACTCAAAGGAAAACGAGTGAGTTAACTGCTCATCGTTATTTTATTACACTCGTCATTGCGAGGCACGAAGCAATCTTACTACTATGGTTTTTTAAGCTAGCACATACAGATTGCTTCGTGCAAAGAAGATAAAATCTAACACAACATTTTTACTTGCATCGCAAGAGATAAATCGGCATTTTGCCCAACCAAATATTAACCCATGAAAAAGTATTTTTCCCTTTCTTGTCTAATCTTGGTCTCCTTATTTTCATATGCACAATCTCCAAAGCCAATCTTTTTTCAAGATAGCCTAAAGCTTATATCTTCTCAGTTCAAATTTACCGAGGGTGCCTCAGTAGATAAACAAGGAAATGTTTTTTTTACCGATCAGCCTAATGATAAGATATGGAAATATGATACGAATGGAAAGCTGAGTTTATTTATGGATAAATCGGGGAGAGCTAACGGCACTTATTTTGATAAAAAAGGAAACCTGATTGTTTGTGCTGATGAAAATAATGAAATCTGGTCTATCGATAAAAACAAAAAAATAACGCTTTTATTTTCCGATTTTGAGGGTAAAAAAGTTAACGGACCGAATGATATTTGGCTGGATAACAAGGGAGGAATTTACTTTACCGATCCCTATTATCAACGCAATTACTGGAAAAGGCAAAAACCGGAGCTTGAAAAACAACGCGTTTATTACCTTCCAAAAGGCAAGAAAACGGCCATCATTGTTGCAGATGATTTACAAAAACCAAATGGAATAGTTGGAACACCCGATGGGAAATTCCTATACGTTGCTGATATGGCTGCCAATAAAACCTATCGATATAAAATTAATGGTGATGCATCTTTAAGTAATAGAGAAGTTATCCTCAATCAAAATTCTGATGGTATGACTTTAGATAGCAACGGAAATATCTATGTAACAGGAAAAGGCGTGAATATCTACAAGCCAACTGGCGAACAGATTGGTCATATTAACATCCCCGAAGAATGGTGTGGTAATCTTTGTTTTGGAGGAAAAAACAAAAATATCTTATTTATCACCGCATCAAAATCCCTTTACAAGATAGAGACTACGGTAAAAGGCATTGAGTAAGTGCGCAAATAGTTATTGCTTTTCTTGAATTAGTTGTAATTGATATTTTATTTTCAGTATATTTTGAAAGTTTGAGATATTAATTTATGTTTGTTTAAAGATTAACGCAATGGATCAATCAAACAAAAAGATTTTAGGTTTCATCATTCCAAACCTGATCATCCTATCTATCATCGGTAATAATAAGATGCTTAACCCATCCAGTGGGGGTGTATTGGTATTTTCCGAATTTGTTATTCTACCAATGCTAATGGGAATTATGAGCGCCTGGTTTTGGAAAGACTATAAATTATCTAACAAAACCTTGATATGGAATTCTATTTTAAATGGTTTTATCGCAATATTGCTAAGCTATTTTTTTCTGGGAGAAGGTACAATTTGTTTATTAATTGTATCTCCATTGATATTTGCATTTGTAGTTACCGGAGCATTTATTGGAAAGGTGATGTTTAAAAGGCGTGACCAGAAAATGAACATCAGCTTTGTTTCCCTTCTTTTATTAATCTTTATTGCTGATTCGGTATCCGACCACCAATATGAGAATATGGTATCGGACGAGATCATCATTAAAGCAACGCCAGATAAAATTTGGAAAAATGTTATTGCATTTGAAAAAATTAAGCAGCCAAATCAATATTGGTTATTCAAGCTAGGCATGCCAAGCCCGATGCAAACCACAGTTACAGCAAATAAACTTGGCGCCGGTAGAAAATGTATTTTTAGCAATGGATACACTTTCGACGAGAAAATAGTTGCTTTTGAAGTGAATAAAAACCTAACTTTTGATATTGTCAATCAACCTCAAGATCCAGAGATTATGGGGCATATCGATATTGATAAAGGACAATTTATTTTAAAAGACAATGGCGATGGAACCACAACACTTATCGGGAATAGTTGGTATAAACTTCATGTCTTTCCAATATGGTATTATGATATTTGGGCAGAAAGCATTACCAGAAATGTTCATTTAAGAGTAATGGATCATATCAAACTATTGAGCGAGAAATGATATTTCGCTTTGTTGTGAAATATTTAGGTTTTTTAAAATCTATCCCGTTCTTCGGTTTGATTTACGATAGTTTAATAAAAATATGGATATGCATTTCAAATCCGCAAATGCTTTCTTGGTTCGACGAAATCGAAGAAGAAGTATTGAATTGGGACGGTACGTCTATCTCTTTACACAAATTTGGTGGCACGCAATTTAACTATCAACAGAAAGAATTAGGGCATTTGCACAGCAATGGTATCCTTGACATACGTTTTAGTGTACAGACAAAAAAGGCACTTATTGCCGATGGAATTGCACGAGAGCATCACATTTTTGTAAAATCGGGTTGGGTAAGTCTATATATTAAAAACCAAACTGATGTAGAAAATGCGCTTTCCTTGTTAAGTCTAGCTTATAGTAGGAGGCAGAAACTCCAAATCATTTCAATAGATAAATAATTCTGTTCAGTTTATTCATACCTCAAAATTATTAATCATGTTAGTTAATTTTGTTCTTCCTAGAATATAGGGATAGACAACAAAAAAAGCCCTTTCAGGATTGAGGGGCTTTTTTATTTTTAAAAAAATCAGCATTAACTAGGCTGTTTAAAATAATCTTCAATTAAATGATGGGTATCCTCTGACAGAGGATGATGAGTATAATTAACTAATTTATGTTGAGATGAGTTGTATTTCTCAATAAAAGTTGCTTCGGTGTTACTAAATTTCAAATAACCCTGCTCAAAAAATCTTTCCTCTATTTCTGCCGATGAATCCATCGACCTAAACCATAATTTAACCATTGAAGAGGTTAGCTTATCCAGGTAGAGCCAATGATAAACTTGTGCGATATCAGTACCTTCAGGTAGATCAGTACGCTTAACTTCCATGATCAGGGTTTCAGCGTTTTCAAAAAGATATAGTATTTTATAGTTGGACAACATTGTAGACAAAAGTAATACATCCTTGATTACTTATGGGATGATGTTTTCAACAATTAAACAAACTTATTATTTAGATCTTGGCTCATCTATGGACTCAGATGATGAAAACTAAAATCTTTCATATGTTAACAATTCGATCTTAATTATAAGACATTAATAGAATGACTGAATATGGTAAATTCCATCTTCTTTAATTACCTCCAAATATCCATTGGTATATTGAGAAAAATTTACCCCCATAACTGTTTCGCCCAATGCAAAACTTTGTCCGGGATTTAAACCAGAGCCATTATAGGTTACTGGTACCTTTGGATTGATGTTACCTTCTACAACATCAAATATTTCTGAAAAGCTTACTTTCATATTATTCTTTTAGTAATTAACCAAAAAAGTAACTGAAGGTTTTGACTGAAATTACCGCTTAGGTTTTATTGAAATAATGTTTGATGAATAAATTTAGGAGAAATCTGAGATTAAATATTTTATACAGCTGCGTTATGTATCTATTTGGCTTGCTTTTTGTATATTTGCAGTCCTGTTTACAGTTGGTTTTATGTTATGATAAATAATTGAGAACTACAAACTGAAAACTGAACTGGGGCCGTTCTTGGATTTGACAGGGTGGCGAAGGTTATGTTAGCATGCAGTGCGTTGTACGGAGAGCACTTAAAAGAGAACGTTCACATTTTAGTTGGCGAAAATACTTACGCCTTAGCTGCTTAGTTTAGAACTAATTAGCTTTTGTCCCTCTAGCTGCTGCATTGTTGGGTTAGAATCTGGGGCATCGAAACAACAAAGCTGGCTTCAAAGAGATGCGATTTGAAGTGAGATAAAGCATCTAAGGATTTAAATAAGGTCGGTTTTCAGCCCGTTTATTTCCCGAAAATCAATTGAAAAATAAGCATGTAGAAGGTATAAGTTATCTCACAACTGGACAAGGGTTCGACTCCCTTCGGCTCCACCAAAAAAAGACTCACATATTAAGTTATGTGGGTCTTTTGTTTTTAAAATACTATTTTTAGTTGAATAATTAAGGTTATAAATGCAATCTTAGGTACTAAAAAAGGTACTTAGTCAGTACCTAGAAATAAAATTGGTGTTGAGATTTTAAATGCACACGCGACACGCGTGCGCCAGGCAGGGGATTTAGGCCCATTTATTCCATTTAAATAAGATATATATGAGTACAACTATAAAATATACAAATCTATCAGGAGTGCAAACGACGGCTCAGCAAGCTCAAAATATTCAAGACTATCATAATAAAGAATATTATGAGAATACTGAATTAAGAATGTCTGAATTTTTTGATCGGTCTGGAGAGTTGCTAGGAAGAACTTACTACTTAAGAGAAAATGAGGATTTAGCAAATGCAGTTGTTGATTTTGCGGATCAACATGTTAATATCGGATTTTATTTCCCTCGCTGGCGCACGCGTGCCGCGTGTGAATGAATATTGAAAATACCATGAGTCGTAAATACAAATTCTATAATAAAGAGGGCTTATACTTATGGAGTATAGAAGTTATTGAATAAAAAGGGAGATTAACTACATGATCAGGTGGTTTCAGGGTTTGTAAATGAAGCTTGGCATTGGAAGTATATAGTGTGATAGCCTATAGTGTCCAGGGATTAATTGATATTAGCTATTTATGATTTGTATTGATTTAAATGCACACGCGACACGCGTGCGCCAGCGAGGGGATTAATTGATATTAGCTATTTATGATTTGTATTGATTTAAATGCACACGCGACACGCGTGCGCCAGCGAGGGGGGATTTAGGCCCATTTATTCCATTTAAATAAAATATATGAGTACAACTATAAAATATACAAATCTATCAGGAGTGCAAATGACGGCTCTGCAAGCTCAAAATATTCAAGACTATCATAATAAAGAATATTATGCGGATACTGAATTAAGAATGTCTGAATTTTTTGATCGGTCTGGGGAGTTGATAGAAAGAACTTACTATTTAAGACAAAATGAGGATTTAGCAAATGCAGTTGTTGATTTTGCAGATCAACATGTTAACATCGGATTTTATTTCAACAAACAATTAATAAATGGTTATACAATATGGGATATTGAATCTTATGTTAATACCACAAAAACTTATAAAGCCAAAGAAGTTTTGAACAGTACTGGGAAAACAATTTCTTATCAAACAATAGACATTAATTCTAATGAAATTATTGATACTAGAAAA
Organism: Pedobacter sp. AC163; assembly: GCF_979258665.1. Classification (NCBI taxonomy): domain Bacteria; kingdom Pseudomonadati; phylum Bacteroidota; class Sphingobacteriia; order Sphingobacteriales; family Sphingobacteriaceae; genus Pedobacter; species Pedobacter sp. AC163. The sequence continues at coordinate 4,781,492 of NZ_OZ409872.1, forward strand.
TATTTCTATTTGGAGGATTTGGGCTCTTTTTTTTCAAGTGCCCCACCAATTCCGGATAATGGTAGATTCGATTTTCATTATAACTTTTCTGGAATAGAACCGGGAGGAGTTTTTGTTGCCATTAATTTAATGTTGTATATGGATGTAGGAGGGGGGGGCTTTTATATCGATACCGATGAGAATATTTTTTTAGAAGATGCTGAACTAGCCGCTGTATTTAATTGGGCAGATCATACTTATTATCATAACGCATTGCCATTGATACCTAATACATTACCTCGCTGGCGCACGCGTACCTCGTGTGAATAAAAATGGAAATACCATGAGCCGTAAATACGAATTCTATAATGAAGAGGGTTTATACTTATGGAATATAGAAGTTGTTGAACAAAAGAGATTAATCTACATGAAAATTCTGTTGTTTCAGGATTTGTAAATGGAGCTTGGCACTGGAAGTATATAGTGTAATAGCCTCTCGTGGCCAGGGAGAAATTGATATTAGCTATTTATGATTGGTATTGAGATTTTAAATGCACACGCGACACGCGTGCGACAGCGAGGGGAATATACTGGCTCCACAAAAAAGAGGTTGTATCATAGACGGAAGATGTCATCCTGAGCCTGTCGAAGGACTCGTTAAAATTGGTTTAAGTAGCGTTTCGATAAACTCAACGTGACAATATCCAGGGAGAAATTAATTTATGATACAACCCCTTTTTAGTTTACAAAAAATTCTATTATATTTTCCTTCCGGGATATTGTTGTAGCGCAACTTCCAAACAGTCCATCGCTGTATTTAAATCAGCAGTGTTTAACACGTAGGCCATACGGACTTCATTTTTACCGGAACCGGGTGTAGAATAAAAGCCAGTAGCTGGCGCCATCATCACGGTTTGGTTTTCATAACTGAAATCTTCTAAAATCCACTGACAAAATTTGTCGGCATCATCAATCGGAAATTTTGCAACCACATAAAATGCACCCCCTGGATTAGGGCAAAAAACACCTTCAATATTATTTAAACGGTTAACTAAGGTATCTCTACGTAAAGTATATTCAGTATTTACTTTTTCAAAATAACTATCAGGCGTATCAACAGCTGCTGCACCAGCAATCTGTTCAACCATACCCGGACTTAATCTTGCTTGCGCAAACTTCAATCCCGAAGCAATAACATCTTTGTTTTTAGTAATTAAACAGCCTAACCGAGCACCGCAAGCGCTATAACGTTTCGACACGGTATCCATAATCACCACATTTTCATCTAATCCATCCAAGTGCATTGGCGAGATAAATTCCCGGCCATCATAGCAAAATTCGCGGTAAGCTTCGTCAGAGAATAAAAACAAATCATATTTTACACACAATGTTTTTAAAGCTTCTAATTCTTCCCTCGAATATAAATAGCCTGTTGGATTGTTAGGATTACAAATGATAATCGCCTTAGTCTTCTCTGTGATTAGCTTCTCAAATTCGGCAATTGGGGGCAATGCAAAACCATTTTCGATATATGATAAAATTGGTTTTACAACCACATTACTCATGCAGGCAAAACCATTGTAATTTGCATAAAAGGGTTCAGGAATAATGATTTCATCGCCCTCGTTAACGCAAGTTTGCATGGCTATGGTAATGGCTTCTGAGCCACCAACAGTTACCAAGATATTTTCTGGCTTAATATTGTAGCCTAGCTTATTATAATATTCGGTTAATTTTAAACGATAAGCCAATGTACCTTCTGAGGGGGTATATGCCCAAACATTAAAATCGATGTTTTTTATAGCATTTAACATTCCTTCAGGCGTTTCGATATCTGGCTGGCCTATATTGAGGTGAAAAACTTTTTTCCCATCCTGTTTTGCTCTATCTGCGAATGGAGTTAATTTTCTGATTGGCGAAGCAGGCATCTGCAGGCCTTTTTGTGAAATTTTTGGCATGGCACAAAAATAAAAAAGTCCCGATGAAAATCGGGACTTTTAACTATAATTTAAATTAAATATTATTTCGATGTAGCTGCAACAGTTTCACCTTTAATATAAAGCACTTTAATAGGTGTTTTAGCATTTGAAGAAATGGTTACTGCTTTTGAAAACGGTGATGGACCTGCAGCTGCATTAAAAGTAACTGAGATTACACCTGATTCACCTTTTTTAATAGGTGTAGTTGTATATTTTGGAACTGTGCAACCACAGCTTGCTTCTGCTTTTGAAATAATTAACGGTTCTTCACCAACGTTTGTGTATTTGAAATCAAATGTAACAGGCTTATTTAAAGCAATTTTTCCGAAATCGTGAGTTTCAGATTCAAATTTAAATTCAGCTGGTTTAGCCTGCGCATTTGCCGCGATACCAAAACCTAAAACAAAAGCGAATAATACTAAGATCTTTTTCATGTTATGTTGAAATTATTTTTCAATTTTTATTAAAACAAATTTAATGTTTTCAGTTTAAAACAAAAACTATTCCAATTATATTTTCCCCTCCCATATATAATTTTACAATTCAAGATAAAGGCAAACTTTTAATTTTGTATATATTTGCCGCAACCAATATTTGATTATGATGCAGAATGAAAAATTTATAACCAACTCTATTGACCGTTCCGAATTAAGTTTTAACGATTTTAAAAGTATCGTTATTAATGATTATAAAATCGCCTTTGAAAGCAGACAAGCTAGTATTTTAGGGCGTAGGGAAGTGTTAACAGGGAAGGCTAAATTTGGCATTTTTGGCGATGGTAAAGAAGTGCCGCAGGTGGCAATGGCTAAAGCTTTTAAAAACGGCGATTGGCGTTCTGGGTATTACCGCGATCAAACATTTGCGTTTGCTACGGGTATATCTACCATCAAGCAATTCTTTGCCCAGTTATACGCAAATCCAACTGATGGGGCAGATCCATTTTCTGGCGGAAGACAAATGAATTGTCACTTTGCTACCAAATCTATCAATGAAGATGGAAGCTGGAATGATTTAACTCAAATAAAAAATTGCTCATCTGATATTTCTCCAACTGGCGGTCAAATGGCCCGACTGGTAGGTTTGGCTTATGCGTCTAAACTTTTTAGAAACAACAAAGAGCTTGACTATCTTAAAAATTTCTCTGTAAATGGAAATGAGGTGGCTTTTGGTACAATAGGCAATGCCTCAACATCAGAAGGTGTGTTCTTTGAAGCCATAAATGCTGCAGGAGTATTACAAATTCCTATGGCTATTTCAATTTGGGATGACGCTTATGGCATTTCAGTTCCGGCTAAATACCAAACTACAAAGGAAGATATCTCTGAAGTTTTAAAAGGTTTTCAAAGAGATGCACAACAACCTGGTTACGAAATTTTTAAAGTAAAGGGATGGGATTATCCGGCTTTATGCGAAGTTTACGAGAAAGCTATTGCCGTTTGTAGAGAGGAGCACGTACCTGTTTTAATCCATGTTACCGAGCTTACGCAGCCACAAGGACATTCTACATCTGGTTCTCATGAAAGATACAAATCCAAAGATCGATTGACTTGGGAAAATGAGCATGATTGCATATTAAAAATGCGTGAATGGATGCTTGATTCGGCTGTGGCATCGGAAGAAGAAATTTCGGAAATAGAAAAAAATGCAAAAATATTCGTTCGCAATGCACAAAAAGAAGCATGGAACGAATTTTTGGATAGTATAAAACCAGAGCAAAAAAAGGTTGTCGACCTTGTAAATGGAATGGTTAAACACCAACCAGAATTGGCAAAAATCGCCGCTCAATTGGCGGCAACGGCAGATGCGCAGCGCCGAGAAGTGTTTACTTCTGCCAGAAAGGCTATTCGCTTATCAACAAAGTTTCCATCAACAGAAAGAGATGAACTGCTAAAATGGTATAAGGCGCAAGAGGTCTTGAATCAGGAGAGATACAATTCCAAACTCCATACAGATGGTAAAGAAAGTCCCGACCAAATTGAAATCATAAATCCAGTTTACGACGATCAATCTAAAATGGTTGATGGCAGGGAAGTGCTGAATGCTTGTTTTAATGAAAATTTTGCTCGCGATCAGCGATTGGTTGCGTTTGGGGAAGATTTAGGAAACATTGGTGATGTAAATCAAGGTTTTGCCGGCTTACAAGCCAAGTATGGTGAATTGAGAATTACTGACACCGGTATTCGCGAAATGACTATCATGGGACAGGGGATAGGCTTGGCCATGAGGGGATTAAAACCGATTGCCGAAATTCAATACCTGGATTATTTAATATTTGCACTGAATGTTTTAAGTGATGATTTAGCATCATTATCTTACCGAACAAAAGGAATTCAAAAAGCACCAGTAATTGTACGTACCCGTGGACATCGTTTAGAAGGAGTTTGGCATTCGGGTTCGCCAATAAGTATGCTGCTAGGTTCTTTAAGAGGAATGCATTTGTGTGTTCCTCGTAACATGACTCAGGCTGCGGGGATGTATAACACGCTTTTCAGGGCTGATGAACCGGCAGTGGTTATCGAGTGCCTTAATGGTTATCGCTTAAAAGAAAACCTGCCCAATAATGTGGGCGAATTTACCATTCCGCTTGGCATTGCCGAAGTTTTAGAAGAAGGAACAGATATCACCGTAATCTCCTACGGTTCATCCTTAAGATTGGTTCAGGAAGCGGCAGAAGAATTGGCAACGATGGGTATCTCGGTCGAAATCATTGATCCACAAACATTATTGCCTTTTGATAAAACCAATATTTGTGCAAGCTCATTAGCGAAAACAAACAAGTTATTAATTGTAGATGAGGACGTGCCAGGTGGTGCATCAGCTTATATTTTACAGAAGATATTGGAGGGTCAGAAAGGGTATTTTAGCCTGGATGGCCAACCTAAGACATTGACGGCAAAGGCTCATAGGCCGCCATTTGGGTCAGATGGAGATTATTTTAGTAAACCTTCGGTTGATGATATTATTGAAACCATATATGAGATGATGCATGATGCCAATCCATCAAAATATCCTTCGATCTACTAACTTTCTGTTAAAAAAAATGTAATATCCCAAGATTCGGAAGGCAATTATAGAATATTATTGATAAATCGGTTACTTTTGTAATAAAACAGTTATATTACGTAGTTAAAAGTCTATCATCCCTATACTATGCTTCCTATTTTTCAACTGCGCATCAGTGATGCTATAAATTCTTCCTACACTTATCTTTCTTAAGGTATCAATATTTTGAGGAAGTTAACAACATATTCCAGCGGGAGGCGATTTTGTACGCCTACAGATAGCAAGCTTTTGCTATTTACGCTGTTCACTTTGACACTCTTGTTTCCGTTATTTTCAATAGGGCAAACTGCAGATCAGTACAAAAGGTTGGATAGCTTACTGGCTAAAAATCAGAATTATAATCAGTTCGACAGCACTAAAGTTAAAATACTTACTGAAGTATATCGACAATACATGCGCATGAAAGATGTAGATCGCATGGAAGATTATGCCGATCGTACGATACAGCTGGCACAGCAATTAAAACTTAGAAAGTTTGTTGCCATTACCTATTATCGAAGAGGTTTGTTTTATCATGGTCGAGCCAATTATGGCAAAGCTGAAACAAATTATCTTTCCGCGATAGGTGAATATAATCAGCTCAAAAATTTAGATATGATTGCGGGTACCTATTTAAACTTAGGAGCCATGTATGCCGGGATACCAGATTACGCCAAATCACTCGAGGTAAACCAAAAAGCGATAGCCATTTATGAAAAAATGGGCAACGAATCAGATATGGCGAGCTGTTACACCAACATCGCCAGTATCTATCAGAATCTTGGAAAAGCCAGTCAATCGCTAATTTATCTTCAAATGGCCCTTAAGGTTTTTATGAAAGATGATGAAAGTGTGAGAGGTGTTTCTGTGGTTTATAATTTAATGGGTTCTGCCTATTTCGATGCTTCCAAGGAGGAATTAAACAAGATGGGCAACACAGATAAAGAGCGTTTGCAAATTGCTCTTTTCAACTTTGAAAAATCTCTGGCCCTCGCCGAATCATTAAAGGATAATGGACTAATCGCATCAAATAAACGCAATATCGGCAACGTTTACAACGAAATGGGTGAAAATGATCTGGCCTTAAAATCTTATCAAAAAGCTATTCAAATAAGTCAGGTTGGTGACGATAAGAGTATGCATGCAGAGTGTCTATATGCGCTAGGCCACTTTTACCGCAAGCAGAAAGATTTTGATAATGCAATAGTGCTTTATTCGAGCAGCTTCGCGATAGCGAAAGAAAATAATTTTTTAGAGACAAAGAAGAACGCGGCGCTAGGTTTAAGTGATGTTTATGAAGTTTTGAATAATTACGATGAATCTTTGGCATTTTATAAGGAATATGTTTTAGTAAGGGATCAAATTTTTAACAGGGAAAAGGAACGGGAAATTACCCGTAGGCAAATGCAGATCGATTTCGGATTTAAAGAAAAGGACTATCAATTTAAACAAAAGATAACGGACATTGAGCTACAAAAACAGGTTTTATTAGCCAGGCAGCAGCAACAAGAGCTATTTTTAAGAAAACAGCAATTGATTTTGAGTGATAAGGAAAAAACACTACAGCGCTTTACCTTTTTGAAGAAACAAGCTGATCTGGAGATGGATCGGCAATTGCAAAAGAACAAGTTTGAAAGAGCAAAGCTGCAATCAAAGTATGAAACTTCGCTACGCGATAAACAAATAATCAAGCAGGAACAGCAAATCAATTTTGATTGGCGGGTAAAAATATTTCTTACAGCTGCAATTACGCTGGTGCTTCTGACTGCATTTCTTATCTTTTTAAATCAAAGGAAGACCACTCGGTTAAATATTATAATTAATACCCAAAAAAGGCAGTTAGAACAATTAAATAGAGTAAAAGATCGGATATTCAGTGTGGTGAGTCATGATATGCGAACACCTATAAATTCACTCATATCATTTATACAACTCCTGGAAGGTGGAAATATCGAACAAGAGAAATTAACAAAATATGCTTCATCTTTAAAAAATAACTTAAGTTATACTTCAACGATGATGGAAAATTTATTGAATTGGGCAGCCAGCCAAATGCAAGGCTTTAATCCACATTTGGAGGTGCTCAAACTTCAAGAGTTAGTGGTTGACGTGATAAAATCAATGCAAGATCATGCTCAGCAAAAAAATATTTCCATAACAAATCATATAAACGAGCAAGTAGAGTGTAAAGCAGATGCAAATATGCTGGCGCTCGTCATCCGGAACCTTCTAACAAATGCGGTTAAATTTACACCTCAAGGTGGTGAAATTACATTGAGTTCAATATCAAATGCGAATAATATTGAAATAAAAGTTGCCGATAGTGGTGTTGGACTAAGTTCTGGCCAAATCAATCATTTCAACAAATCAGAGTATTTGGCGACTGGTGAAAGTAGTTTAGGCACCAACAATGAGAAGGGGACTGGGCTGGGATTAATGCTCTGCCGAACATTTATAACCTTAATGGAAGGCCAAATAAGGGTAGAGCCAAATGAGGGCAGAGGAACTACATTTACAATAACCTTACCTAAATAATTATATTGGCTGCTAGTTAAATCTTAACTTCTTTCTGCTCACCAGAAGGAATCAGCAACTTATTTAGTAAATCTGGATAGTATCTTCTTATCTATTGAATTTTCCATCAATTCTTGTCTATTTGCCGAACTGATTGGAACTACAAAATTGAAATCTAAATGAACCTCATGGTTAGTTAATGTGGCAATATGGTTTATATTGATAATATATTGCTTGTGCACACGTGCGAAAATTTCTTTCGGAAGCTGTTTTTCCAGATTTTTTAAGCTAACCAAGATGATGTGTTTATCGCTGCTGGTAAACAGTTTGGAAAAGTCTCCCATACTTTCGATATAGATTACATCATCATATTTTAGCTTGCTTATGCCTTTGGTTTCCTTAAAATAAAAGAAATCTTTTTGATCATTTTTAGATTGGCTATGATCGGTTCCATCATTAATAAATTGCTTTTTTAACTCAAGGTATTCGATTGCTTTGTTTGTGGCTTTTAAAACTCTTTCAAATGTGGCTGGTTTCACTACAAAATCAATCGCATCTAAATCGTAGCTTTCTACCGCATATTCGCTATGCGAGGTAATGAAAATAAATAAGGGCTTTTGTTTAATAATCTTTAACAGGGCGGTTCCAGAGAGATCAGGCATGTCAATGTCAGAGAACACAATGTCGATATCAGTATTGGATAATATGCTAGCTGCTTCAATAGCGTTTGTACAAACCTTTACGATTTCTAATGATGGAATTTTTTTGAGGTGCATTTCGAGCGCATCTCGCTCAATTTCATTATCGTCAACGATAATACATTTATACAACATTGTTGGATTTATTAAATTTATAATAGTACAGGCTTAACACCGTATTGTTTTAAATATACTTCAAAATAATGTCGATTGATATAAAAATTTTTTAATAACCCTATTCGTTATTATTACTAATCTTATTTCTTATGTTTCTTTTCTCCTGTAAATTTTTTTTCTCCTGCTTTTATGGCTAATTCCAGATTATTTTCTTCTGGAGGGACCGGGCAGCGATAACCATCGCTGTAAGCACAATAAGGATTGTACGCTTTATTAAAGTCTACTTCTATCTTGTTATCGCTAATTTCTTTCGAACTCAGGTCGATATATCGGCCGCCACCGTAAGTTTCTACATTATTCGTTTCGTCGGTAAAGGGCAGAAAGAGTAAATCCTTATAAGCTGGGTTACTGGCCAAAGCAATGCTTTTATATAAAGTCATCGTTATGGCTTTACCATTTAAATTGAAATTAATTTTTGCATAGCGATAAAATTCCTTGCTCGTTCCATCGTATGTCGGCATTTTGAAAACCTTCTCATTTTTTAGAATCTCCACATCGGCTGAAATTTTATAACTGCTGTCTGCATCATAAAAGTGAAGATTTTGCAAATCGTTTTCTTTTAAGGGGGAATTGGATTCTTTTATAAAATCTTGTTTATATTTTTCGCGGTGTGTGCTAATTTGCTCCGAATAGGATTGAGCGAAAGAGTTTAAACCAAAGAAAAGAAATAAGATAGGAAGGAGTTTTATCATGATCTATCGTCAATATATGTTGTCAGTCTGAGCTTGTCGAAGACTTTTTAAGTGCTTTCAGGTTGAGTGTTAAGAAAGGAAGAAATCCTGGAATCAAGTTTATTATCCAAAGATTTCTCCACTGCGTTCGAAATGACGGCTTAAATCTAGATCACACTAACTTTATTTCTCAAAAACTGGTCTGCCAATACTAATGCTGCCATGGCTTCAACAATTACAACCGCTCTTGGTACCACACAAGGATCGTGGCGACCTTTGCCTTTAATTTCAGAAACCTCACCGGCTGCATTTATGGTTTGCTGATTGTGCATAATGGTAGCAACAGGTTTAAAAGCCACTTTGAAAGTAATATCCATTCCGTTGGAAATACCTCCCAGAATGCCACCAGCGAAATTTGTAGTCGTTTTAAATACTTTTGAATCAGCGGCTTTTGCTTGAGGAATATCGTTGTGTTGAGAGCCTCTTAATTCACTTCCGGCGAAGCCAGATCCATATTCGAAACCATGTACGGCATTGATGCTTAACATCGCTTTGCCTAAATCGGCATGTAGCTTGTCAAAAACAGGTTCACCTAAACCAGCCGGACAACCTTTAATCACACAGCCTATTTTACCACCAACGGTGTCACCATCTTTTCTAACGGAGTCGATAAATTCAATCATTTCATGAGCCGTAGCCGGATCTGCACAACGAACGATGTTTTCTTCCCGAATCTTAAGCAAAGCTGATAAATCGTTGCTTTCTAAATTTGGAGCCTCTATGGTTCCAACTGAAGTTACATGGGCGAAAATTTCGATCCCTTGTTGCTTTAAAAACAATTTAGCAATTGCACCTGCAGCAACTCGGGCAGCAGTTTCACGGGCTGATGAACGTCCTCCACCACGATGGTCGCGGATGCCATATTTTGCATCATACACATAATCTGCATGGCTCGGACGATAAACATCAACATTATGGCCATAATCTTTCGACCGTTGATCTTCATTTGGAATTAACAAAGCAATCGGCGTTCCTGTACTTTTCCCTTCGAAAATACCTGATAGAATTTGAACGGTATCACTTTCTTTTCTTTGCGTAGTAATTTTCGATTGACCTGGCCTGCGTTTATCCAGTTCAGATTGGATAAAATCCATGTCGATATCCAATTGCGCCGGGCAGCCATCAATAATTACCCCAATAGCAACGCCATGAGATTCGCCAAAGGTGGTAATGCGAAATAGTTGTCCGAATGAGTTGCCTGCCATTTTGTAAGTATAAAGTAGTTAGTATTTAGTCGTTAGGTTGATCTTTCTTAGTAAAAATGATTTTAAGTTGCGATTTTTGCATCCAGTCTTGATACTTTATACTAAATACTTTTAACTAAAAATCCAGCTTTTTTCAAATCCTCCCAAAAATAAGGATAAGATTTTTCTACAACTTGCATTTCTTCAATTTCTACTTCATCAATCAACAATGCAAGAGGTGCAAAAGCCATCGCCATTCTATGGTCTTCATAAGTTGCAATAGTAATCTTATTAGGAAAATGAAGTTCGTCGGTATTAAGTGTGTAAACCAGGTTGTTTTCAGTAAGCGTAACACCGATTTTAGCAAGCTCATTTTGTAATGCCGCAATGCGATCAGTTTCCTTAATCTTTAAGGTTTCCAAACCTGTAAACGACATATTTTTGCCTAAGGCTGCTGCGATGACAATAATCGTTTGCGCTAAATCAGGGCAGGTTTTTAAATCTAGAACCTGCGTTGTTTCCAACGATAAGCCTAAGTTGCTGATGGAAATTCCCTTTTCAGTTTTATCGGTAGCAATCCCGAAAATTTTCATTATTTTCTGAATTTGACTATCGCCCTGTAAACTTTTTTCTTTTAGGGCAGGCAAATCGATTTTAGCTTCATCAGCCAAAGCCGCAATGCTATACCAATAAGAGGCTGCACTCCAGTCTGGTTCAACAACCAATGTTCCTGGTTTAAATGATTGTGGTTTTATCGTAATAGAATTGCCATTCCAGGAGTGCTCAATACCAACTTCAGCCAACATATCCAAGGTCATATCAACATATGGCTTCGAAGTAAGTTCACCTTCTATTTCCAAAGTTAAACCCTGAGGCAGAATAGGAGCAATCATCAATAAAGCCGAAATATATTGGCTACTGATATCACCTTTAATCTTTACCTCTGCTGTCTTTTGATTCAAAGGACCAACAATGTTTAATGGCGGAAAGCCGTCGTTTTCTGCATAGGAAATATCCGCCCCTAAAGTTTTCAAAGCTTCTGCTAAGATTCCAATTGGGCGTTGTTTCATACGCTCGGTTCCGGTTAATAAAAAGTTTCCATTCTTGGCAGAAAGATAAGCCGAAAGAAAACGCATCGCTGTTCCCGCAGGACCAACATCTACTGTTTTAGATTCCTGGATTTCTACTTCTAACTCTTCTTCAAGATTATTAAGGATACCATTAAGTGTTACTGTATCAGCTGCGTTTGATAAGTTTTCTACCTTAACCAATTTTTTGCTTAAAGCGCTTATAATCAAGGCTCTGTTGCATTCGCTTTTCGAGCCTGTTAACTGGATTTCCGTATTAATATTCTTGGTTCCCTTAAAAGAAACTAAGGCATTTCTAGACATTTTATTCTGGTTTTATTCTCGATGCGTTATTTTTTTTGCTTGTCATGTTGAGCCCGTCGAAACACTATTAAAAGTTCTTCGACAAGCTCAGAATGACACTTCTTAAATACAACATCATTGTATTTTGTAATTGTAATTATGAGGATAAATGAATTCTAATGTTTTGAGCATTAAGATTGCTTCGTGCCTCGCAATGACGGATTGTAGAGGAATTAACGGTTAAGTATTTAGTTTTAACCTTTAAACCTAAGCCTCTACCTTATTTCGAAACTTCAGTATGTTGCTCAGCAGCGATTCCTTTTGCAGCTTTGCCAGCATTCATGATTTCAGTTTGTTTACGGATTGATTCACCGTGCATCAATTCTAAAAATTTCTCTGTAAAGTTTAAATCTAATTTCAAAGCCTTTGCAAAAGCATGACCTTTTTTAATGATGGCATCCCAACGGTTAACCTGTAAGATAGTTACTTGATTATCGCGTTTGTATTCACCAATTTTCTCTACAATAGCCATACGTTCAGCTAGTTTTTGCAATAGGATGTCATCAATTTTGTCGATGTTTTTACGCAGATCGGCAAGTTTATCAGCGAAAGCTTCATTTGGTGCTTCTGGCTCCCGAACAGTTAAACGATCAACCAATTCAGATAATGCTGCTGGCGTAACTTGTTGTTTAGCATCTGTCCAGGCTACTGATGGATCAACATGCGACTCAATCATCAAGCCTTGCATATCCAAATCCAACGCTTTTTGTGAGATGTATGGGATTAATTCACGGTTCCCGCAAATGTGACTTGGATCATTGATGATCGGTAAATCCGGGCATAAAGTTTTTAATTGAATAGCCAGTTCCCACATTGGTTCGTTACGAAAAGAACTTTTTTCGAATGAAGAGAAACCACGGTGGATTGCTCCAATTTTGGTAATGCCAGCTCCGTTAATTCGCTCGATAGCACCAATCCATAGTTGTAAATCAGGGTTTACCGGATTTTTAATTAACACCGGAACATCGTGACCTTTCAAAGCATCGGCAATTTCCTGAACCGTGAAAGGATTTACTGTAGAACGTGCTCCAATCCAAAGAATATCAACACCAGCTGCCAAAGCTTCTTCAACGTGTTTTGCATTGGCAACTTCAACAGCGGTTGGTAAACCTGTTTCGGCTTTAGCACGTTTCAACCACTCTAAACCAATGCTTCCAATACCTTCAAATTCTCCCGGGCGTGTACGTGGTTTCCAGATACCAGCTCTTAAAACGGATACTTTGCCAGTTGCAGCCAACAAGTGTGCTGTGGTGAGTAATTGTTCTTCAGTTTCTGCACTGCATGGTCCCGAGATGATTAATGGTTCGTTGTTAACGTTTAACCAAGTGTTTAATGGCTGGATGTTTAAATTAAGTTTCATGATTTATGGGTTGTTTTTTAGTCCGGATTCTGAAGTCCGAAGATATATTTTGATAGTTTTTTAATTTTTTTTAATCGTAATTCGTAAATCTAAAATCGTTACTCTTCTACACTTTATCGTTTTTTTGATATTCGCCTAGAATATTAAAGTTTGAAGTATATTTTAATACTTTCCGAACTGCTTTGTCGTATTTTTCAGTGCTGGGCCATTCTAAATCAACGTAAAAATAGTATTCGTTTCTTTTCCCCAACACCGGCATAGATTGTATTTTTGTTAAGCTTACCTCTTGTTCTGCAAAGATGTTTAATACGGTTGCCAATGAGCCAGCTTTGTGGCCAACCTGAAAACAGATAGATGCTTTGTTTATTTTTTTGCCCTCATCGGTTTTGTCTTTCTTAAGAATCAGAAAACGGGTATAATTTTTTTTGTTTGATTCAACCCTTCGTTCTAAAATATTAAGGCCATATAACTCTGCTGCTAAACTATTTGCAATAGCCATTGTATCTGTTAATTTCTCCTCCTGGATACGTTTTGCGCAAGCTGCGGTGTCATTACTTTCAACGATTTTAATGTGTGGATAATCGTAAAAGAAATCAATGCATTGGCGGATGGCGATAGGGTGTGAAGTGACGATTTTAATATCTTCGAATTTTACCCCAGGCAAGGCCATTAAATGTAATTGGATAGGCAAATAAACTTCCCCAACTACTGAGAAGCCATAATCTCTGATTAAAGTGTAGTTTGGTAAAAGACTGCCAGCAATTGAGTTTTCGATAGCCATCACTACGAAGTCGGCATCATTTTTCTCTAATTTATCACAAGTTTCTTTAAAGGAATTGCATTCTACCGTTTCAATGTTTTTACCAAAGAACTTGTAGGCTGCTTCTTCATGAAAAGATGCTTTAATACCTTGAATTGCTACTCGTTTTGTCGTTTCCATTTTTGCGTAAAACAAAAAAGTCCCGGCTGTTTGCCGGGACTTTTTTATACATTTTAATATTGTTATCTATCATTTTGCATATTAGCCCCGGCTCTTACTAAAATAGTAAAAGTAACCAAAGTAATATGTGTTGAATAATTTCATTTTCGTTTTTGAATGAGCCAAATGTAATAACAAAATTTAATTTGTCAATAGGAAAGTTAAAATATTTTCAATAAAATTTAATTTCTTTTGATTTAGACTGTTTTAGAGATGGGTATGAAATCGTTGATTCTGGGATTTTAATTGTAGTCGCCGTTACTTGAAAGCAACGGTAAGATATAAGTTGTTTGGAAAATACTCAGTTCGGGATCGGTAATTGTTGCCATGCTGAGAGTATTTTTGGCTGTTGATTATCGAAATAAAAGGATTTTACTTCGATTACAATATAAAATTTGCTTGTAATCTTTTACATTGCAGCAACCCTGAATGTTCTGTCATTCTGAGGCACGAAGAATCTGCAACCTATGAAACAGATACCTGCGGAACACTGACTTTTGTCGTGCTAAGAATGATAAGTTTTTTAAACAATTGAACAACAGCACTCAATAAGCCAAAAGTACCGAGCATTCATTTCCAAAATCTCCTTAAACAAAAAACGATCTGTCAAATACAGATCGTTAGAATATTATCCTGTTGAACTTAGCGTTCGCTGTTTTTCATCAAAACCTTTAACATTATTGGTTGCTAATGCTTCGGCTTCGTGTAATTCTTGCTGCATAATCTTCGCAATCTTCGTGCTTCCATCGTGGCTCCAACCTGGAGGATTAAAAATATATTTTACCTTATCCATAAAAGTAGGAGCCTTTTTAACATCAGCAGAAAGGGCAATAAGCTCATGGAAAATAATATTAACGGGGCCAGTATCTGTTGGCTGAGTGGTTAAGCCATATTTGATTTTATCTTCAGGCAATTCGGCTTGGAAAGTGCCAAACATTCTGTCCCAAAGGATTAAAACCATTCCCATGTTTTTATCCAGGTAGCGCACATTACTGGCATGATGCACGCGGTGATGCGATGGCGTTACAAAAATGTATTCATACCATTTGGGGAAATTAATTTTATACTGCGTGTGAACCAGGTTTCCGTAAATCTGCGTTACCAGATAAGCGAAAAGGATATCCATTGCTGTAAAGCCCATAAATGCCAACGGCAAATAGAAGAATACCCTATAAAGCGGCTCAAAAACGGTAGACCTGAAACCTGTAGTTAAATTAAAATGCTCTGACGAATGATGCGTAACATGCATTGCCCAAAAGAAGCGGACATAATGGCCAACGGTATGCAGAAACCAATAAAGAAAATCCTGTGCCAAAATAAGGACTAACCAATAGATCCAAATATTAGAGATTTCAAAAAGACGGAACTGATAGCAATATTCCAACAGGAAAAATGTTGCGGTTTTCATGCCGAGGTTAATCACCACGGCAACAATCATCAGATAGATATTTGTCCAGGTATCGCGTTTGGTGTATAGCTTTTTATCGTGAGCGTAGCTGAAATACATCTCCACCAGGGTGAGTACAATCACAAAGCCAAACAAACCTCCAACCGATACGTCGCTTCCGGTAAACTTCATTTTATAAACTATTATAGTACGCTAAACTGCTTAAGATATCGGCTGTGCTTACACGGCAGTTGAACGTGCATTTGCCTGTTGTTTCTAAAAGGGAGAATAAAATATTTCCATCCTCGTTCTTTTTGTCGCTTTTCATTAATTCTAAAAGCGTTTCGAAACTTTCATTTTTAATCTCATATTTAGGATATAACGATAAAATATAATCGCTGATATCTTTCAATTCTTCCTTTGCTAACCCGATGTTTTTAACAGATAAAGCGGCCTCACAAACGAAACCAATAGCAATTGCTTCCCCATGAGTTAAAGGATTTTCGTCATTAGCCAGTGAATAGCTTTCTACGGCATGCCCGATAGTATGGCCGAAATTCAGGATCTTCCGCAGATTTTTTTCGTGTGGATCAATCGTTACCACTTCGTTTTTAATTTCAACTGACCGATAGATATCTTCGGCAGATGGTGTTAAATAATCGGTGGTTTTTAATTTCTCGTAATAAGGTTTGTCGTAGATTAAACCGTGTTTTATCATTTCGGCAAAGCCAGATAGCAATTCGCGTTTGGGCAGGGTTTTTAAAAATTCGGTTTCGATAAAAACCATTTGAGGTAGGGTGAAGGTACCTACCATGTTTTTTACATTGTCGATATCAATACCGGTTTTACCACCAACGGAGGCATCAACCTGCGAAAGTAGGGTAGTGGGAACGTTGATGAAATCAATGCCGCGTTTGTAGGTTGAGGCAATAAAACCACCCATGTCCGTAATTACGCCACCACCCAGATTTATCATCAAACTTTTACGGTCGGCTTCAAAATCCAAAAGCGTTTTCCAAATCCCAATGCAGAAATCGATGTTTTTGTTTTCTTCTCCTGCAGAAGTTTCAATCAAGTCGAACTCTGCGAAATCATCCATCATCGACTGAAAAACGGGCAAACAAATTTCGCTGGTATGTTCATCAGCAAGAATAAAAACCTTGCTGTATTTATTGCTTTCAAGAAGTGTTTTTAAGGCATCTAAATTACTTTCGAAGTAAAGCGAATGACCTGCGCTAGTTAAAGTTTCCATTATATTACCTCAATTTTATCTTGTTCAAAAGAGATGATATCGCCAACTCTCACTTTGTAGCGCTTGCGAAATTCTACTTCACCGTTGCATTTTACCAGACCATCCATCACAGCCGCCTGAGCGTCGCCACCAGTACCAACTAATCCAGTCGCTTTTAACAATTGGATAAGTGGAATAAATTCGCCTTCTAATTTGAATTGTATCATTTTGCTGCAAAAATACGATTATTTCGAGGTTTTACGTTCGTAGAATGGATGCTTTTTATAATTTTGCATCTATCTGACTTATTATATAACAAATGATTGAATCATCACCCAATAAACAACCCAATTTCGACAATACAGAAGTAGCCTTTCGTCAAAAAAGCAATGCCGAACTAAAAAAAGCGTTTTGGTTGTTTAAAATGATTGGGAGCAACTTTCTAACTAAAGTAGGCCCACCAATCACTAATTTCTTTCTCAATATCGGTTTACCTATCCAAGGTGCCATTAAGGCCACTATTTTTCAACAGTTTTGTGGAGGAGAAACCATTGCCGAATGCGATAAAGCCATTGGACAATTGGCGAAGGGTGGTGTTGGAACGATCCTGGATTATTCGGTTGAAGGTGAGGAAGAAGAGGTGGTTTTTGATGAAACATGCCAGGAAATTATTCGTACTATCTTGCGTGCTGATGGCGATAAAAATATCCCGATAACGGTTTTCAAAATTACAGGAATTGGTCGCTTTGCTTTGTTAGAGAAATTAGATGCGAAACAGGCTTTAACTGCAGATGAAAATGCAGAATTCGACAAGGTGAAATTACGTTGTGAAATGATTTGTCGCACCGCTTTTGATAAAGGCGTGCCGGTAATGATTGATGCAGAGGAAACCTGGATTCAGAATACGATTGATGAATTAGCGCTGGATATGATGCGTAAATTTAATAAGGAGCGCATAATTGTTTACAATACTTACCAAATGTACCGCCATGATAAACTAGCAGATATGAAGGCAGATC
The DNA here is from genome assembly GCF_979258665.1 of Pedobacter sp. AC163. NCBI lineage: Bacteria > Pseudomonadati > Bacteroidota > Sphingobacteriia > Sphingobacteriales > Sphingobacteriaceae > Pedobacter > Pedobacter sp. AC163. The sequence continues at coordinate 4,799,202 of NZ_OZ409872.1, forward strand.
ACTTGATTGCTAAAGCTGCTGGCTTCATTTTGGGGGTAAAAATGGTTCGTGGTGCCTACATGGAAAAAGAACGAAAACGTGCTGCAGAGATGGGTTATCCTTCTCCAATTCAGCCAGATAAAGCTTCTTCAGATAGAGATTACAATGAGTCTTTACGTTATTGTATAGATCATATTGAGGAAATTGCCATCGTTTGCGGAACGCATAATGAGGATAGCAGTCGGCTATTAACTTATCTTTTAGATGAGAAGAAGATAGCGCATAATCATCACCATGTTTATTTTGCACAGCTTTTAGGGATGAGTGATAACTTGAGTTTTAATCTTGCCGATGCCAACTATAATGTAGCAAAATACGTCCCTTACGGACCGATAAAAGCAGTGATGCCCTATTTATTTAGAAGGGCGCAGGAAAATACTTCTGTTGCCGGACAAACGGGTAGGGAATTAGGTTTAATAGAAAGGGAATTGAAGAGGAGAAAGCTTTAATTGTTTTTCGAGGATGCCTTTGATGATTTGGAAATGAGCGTTCTGTAGTTTTTCGGAAAATTCAGTCCCGCTTTTTGCTTCAATCTTTTTGTTATTGTCAGCCTAAGTTTGTTGAAGATGTGCACCAAAAAGTATTTACGCTGCAATCGGGTTTAAAGACCTTAAGTTAGTTTAATAATCGGCAATTATCCATTTTTTCGTGTATTCTGTGTTTCCGTGGCAACCGTTTGGCTATGGATAAGATCCTCGATGAAATTGAGAAGAGGACTCTACTATTTCTTCGCCACAAATCCCTGTTTTCCTGTTAGCAAATCATAAAAAAGAATAAAATCACTTGCTAAACTATAACCTGGATATTGGAATGTAGCAGGTTTGTTTTTCTCGAAAAATAAATGCCCCACCCAGGCAAAGCCATAACCCAAAACCGGCATTGCTAAGAAGAAACGCCAATCGTGGAATAAAAAGCCTGTAAAAAACGCCAGCACTACTAGGCCAGTTCCAACAAAATGAAGTATTCTGGATGTTGTGTTGCTATGTTCACTTAAATAGTAAGGATAAAATTCTTTAAGTGATTTGAATTTCTGTTCTATCATTTTTCAATTACAAAATGCCATTTTTCCTCAAGAAATCCTCAAGTTGAGCGGGTTTTTCGGTCATCAACAGGGTGTTTAATCCCACCTTTTTCGCACCTTCAATATGTTGAGGACTGTCGTCGATAAATAAAGTCTCGGTTGGATCCAAACTATTTTCTTTCAAAACCTGTTCGAAAATGTTTGTATTTGGCTTGCGCAATTTCATGTGTTGAGAAAAGTAAGCTTTCTCAAAATAGTCATCGTAATTATTTAGTTCAAAAGTAGTTTTTAAGTAATTGATGATCCAATCGTAATGAATTTCATTATTATTACTTAATAAAAATGTACGGTATTTCTTCTTTACCTCTAATAATAAAGCATGGTTTTCCTGGATTGTTCCTACTAATAAACTATTCCAGGCTTCATCAATTTGTGCATCGGTTAGGTCTGGTTTATTTGCAGCATTTCTGATACCGGCTCTAAACTCGGCTGGAGAAATTGCGCCTGTTTCAAAATCATCAAATAATTGATTGTGTGCTTTATGCGCAAAGAAATTTTCAATATCAGTTATGCCAAGCTTTTGAAACGAAGCTTGAGCGATTTTAAAATCAATGTCGAAAATTACGTTGCCGTAATCAAAAATGATGTTTTTAATATTTTGCATGAGTAGTTAAACTTTTTGCAAATATCTCCAAATATTTAATAATGTAGGCAGAAAACTGAAAAACACTGTTTCTATTCGAAATTATTTAATAACTAGAATCGTTCCATCATCTTTGATTTTATAATAGTATTGTTTCTCTTTTTTTCGATTAAGTATTTCAATTTGTTCAACTTCACCTTTTTTTCCAGTATCATCTTTAATCAGATCTCCTTCTTTAACATCATCAAGCACTTTCGATGACGTTTTTTTATTTACATTTTTCATGATAGGAACATTTTTTTGTTATATAGTATTAAACATTTCTTAACGATTATAAGTTTTTTTAGGTGCCAAAGCTTGTTTTCTTTACGTAATCAACTCTTAATCATTTAATATCGATTATTTACGATTGCATATCTACTACACCGCATTCATTAATTCTCATTTAATAGTTTTGTTAAACAAACGCTCAATTAACTAAACTATGAACGGTGTAATTACAGCTTACAACAAGCAGAGAGGTTTTGGCTTAATCTCCCAGGAATTAGTAATACAAAGTATCTATTTTGATATCGTAGATTGTAAAGCAAAAGGTCTCTTCATTGGGAGCGCTGTAGAATTCGACCTTGCTATAACTAAAAAAGGAACAGTTGCCAAAAACATTATGGGCGTTTCGAAAAAGATTGGAGTATAAACAAGTTATGGACATTCCATGAGGGATGGCTAAACTCTTCCACCAATTGATGATTTTATAAAAACCAAAACTATAGGTTGTATTTAACATAAATCATTTCAATGTCATCGAAAATGTTGTAGCTTACATAAATGGACGACAAATTGAACTTTATCTTAGGCCTTGTATTTATTTTGAGCGGAATTTCTGTGTTTTGGGTAATTTTTGCAAGTAAGAAAATATAGCTAAACCAGCCATAAATATCACACACTTAAAAGATTGAAATCATCATAAGCCTGCAAAATTCTGATGTTAGCCAGCTAAACTTCTGATTTAGCAGGTTTCTCTATTTAATTCCCTTTCCAATCTATTATGTTTTTCAAACTTTATCTATTTTGATATGTTTATTAATCTAAAACGTTCAAAATAAATGCAAGGCACAGTTAAATTTTACAATGAATCAAAGGGTTTTGGTTTCATTAAAGCTGAAAACGGAGAAGAAATCTTCGTTCACATTACTGGATTGGTTGATAAAATCAACCAAGATGATCAGGTAGAGTTCGAGGTCACTCAAGGAAAAAAAGGGTTAAATGCTGTTAACGTTAAATTAATTTAAGTGATGCGGTTAGGAACAGTAAAATTTTATGATGATGAAAAGGGATTCGGCTTAATAACGCCTTCAAACGGTGGGAAAGATTTGGTTGTTTCTGCTCAAGGATTGGTTGATAAAATTAAAACAAAAAATATTGTGGTTTTTGATTTGAATTTTTCGAATAGCAATGTTGAGGTGATCAAAGTTTCAGTTTTAAAATCTTAAGTCATCATCTATTAATAATATTTAAAAAGCGAACTAATACTAGTTTGCTTTTTTTTTGGAGTAAAATTTGGCGTCCGGATGCATTGACATGCTATATAGCTTGCGTTTAAAATGAAAGACCATTTGGTAAACAGGCATCGCTAACTCTTATATGGATTGCGGTTTAAAAGATATATTCTGAAAATTTACTGAATGGCGAAGACGATAAAATTATAAAAACTTAATATATTGTAACCTAATATCTAAATCACTGTCTCATATACAATGCGAACGAAATCCTTTAAAAAAGCTTAATACCTCTATGATACAGCTGGAGGTTATCACCGGACATTACAAAAGTGAAATGGCGTTGCCAGCCAATTTCCCAATGAGAATATTGGTTGTAAAAGAGGCTCGCGGATGTTTGCGCATGAATTCTGGAGATTATGATCTGTTAAATGGAAGAATATTTTTTATTCCTGAGGAAGGTTTAGTTCGGTTGGATGGAGAAGTAATAACAGGCTATTGGTTAACTTTTAGTAGTGTTTTATATGCCGAATTCCTCCTTCAACACCTCGATCCGTTAGCAAAAAATCTTTTTCTTAAACTCTCATACCAGGATTTAGATGAGAACGGTTCGAAAAAGACTTTTAGTTTGCTCAAACAACTTCAAAAAGAGATTGATGCGCAAAAAGATGCTGCATACCTTTCACAATATTTGTCGTTATTTTTAGGTTACACCGCAAATTTAGATGGCTATCTGGCTGCACTAAGTTTAGATGAACTTCAACAAGTTTTACGCTTTAGGGCAATTTTAGAGCAATTTTATAAGCAAGAACGTTCTATTAAATTTTACGCGGAAGGCATGGGGATAAGTCCAAGGAGACTGAATTTATTTTTGGACCATGTTTTAGGCAAAAGTCTATCAGCACTGATTAAAGATAGAATAATGAGAGAGGCAGAAGAACTTCTGTTACATTCTGATTATTCGGTAGATGAAATTGCAGCTATTTTAGGTTTTGAAAGAACTTCTAACTTTACAACAAACTTTAGAAGATACAAGGGTATTTCGGTAAATCAATTTACGCTTCAGGAATAAAAAATTAATGCTGCTGTTAAGAAATAGATCTATTTAGATTTAATTTCTTGCAAGAAACAGGTTTTATTACCTCACCACATATCTTGCCTCGGCGCCATACGCGTAAAGTAGTCTGGCTGTTTCTATTCAGCCGCATTAATTTAAAGCTAAATTAAAAATTCTATTCTAAAAAGAAGAAATTTTAATTCAAATTAAATGTCAATAATGAGCTACAGGTAAGGGTCTATGCTAATCTTCAAAGAGATATCCGCTATAAGCTAAGCCCTTGGCCACACTTTTAAAGTTATCACCAGAATTTAGCGGAATATGGGGGAATTTAGTTTTAAATAGATTTTGTATCGCAGAAACCATCGATGTTCCTCCAGTTAAAAATAAACAATCGATCTCATTGGCGTTTATTTTATAAGTCTCCATAAATTGATTGAGGTAAACTTCTATCTTATTTACATCCTTTTCGATGATGCTATTGTATTGATTTAATGAAATATTTTCATCAATTTCTATATCCATGTTAGAATACTTAAAGTCGGAAGCAGGAAGGTCAGACAGCTCTATTTTTGTTTTTTCGATCGATCTAAATAACGAGTAGCCGAGGTTATTTTCTATCAGTGTAATTAAATTTTTAAACTTCGGATCATTTCCTGAGTAATAATAATACTCCTCAATCTCTTTTTGAATCTTTAAACCATTAAAGAAATTCATTTTATCCCAAGTACAAATGTTAGCAAATAGCGATTTAGGAACATTTAATATTTTACCTGGTGTCGCTTCATAGGTAGTATTTTTTCCAAAGTATGATGTTCCTCTATCCCACATAAAAGCCGAATCTAAACTATCGCCACCGATGTAAATGCCTCCCGAAGCGATCATATCATTCTTCCTGTCTTTGCTGCCAACTTTTTGAGGATCTAGAATCAAATAGGTAAAATCTGTTGTTCCTCCACCTAAGTCGGCTACCAACACCCTTTCTTTCTTAGTAATCGTTTTTTCATAGGCAAAGGCGGCGCCGATCGGTTCAAATTGGAAACGGACATCTGTAAAGCCCGCATTTTCTGCGGCTTTCTTTAATCGGCTCTGCGCCAGACTATCTTTTTGTGTATTATCATCATCAAAAAACACCGGCCGCCCGATTATTGCCTTTTTGCATTCTCCACCAATAATTTTATCAGCTTTTGCCTTTAAATCTTGCAAAATCAACGTTACTAAATCGGCTGCAGTGTATCTTTTATTATGGATCCTGGTTTCGGTAAAGGTTGTTCTTGATAGAATTTGCTTAATAGATTTGATAAATCTGCCTTTCATTCCATCATTCAAATAGGCTTCGATTGCCTTTTCGCCAACAATATGACTTTCGCCATTTACAAAGCTTTTCGCTTCTGTAAAATAAATTAAAGAGGGTATGGAGATGGTTTCCACAATCACTTTTTTTTCTTCATCATATATAGATAGCGCCGAATTGGTTGTCCCAAAGTCGATACCGTACAGAAACTTACTCATGGTTAACGAATTTTTGTATGTGTTTAAGAAATCCTTATTTTAAGCAGGACCTATATTCAGCTATGCTGAAATGATATGATAAAACTGATTAAGCAAAAGCTGAAAACTACTTTTTCGAAATAATTTAAGGCGCAAATGTTGCAAAAAATTGCTTAATAAATAACAATATTGAAATTTATTTTAAAGCGATAAAATAAGCGCCTGAAAACCAAAGTATATCATATTACATTCATATCTTTACACGTCATCCAATTGAGGATGTCATCTTGATGAACTCGGAGTATCGCCCCTGTACAGCGGGTAGGTAAAACGAGAAAAATGAAAATCATCACCAAATTTCCTTCAGCGGGTTGTAACAGTTTTTATGCAGAAGTTAGGCAAAGGGTAAATCAAGGTTTTATAAATCGCGGTTTAACGATTAATGCTAATGGATTTATGTGGCTGAAAACGATTATATTTCTAAGCATTTTCTGCATCCTGTATTTTACGATTTTATTTTCGGATGTAAAGTTTATTTATTTAACGCTGCTCACTCTGAGCCTGGGCGTCACTTGTGCATTTATAGGCTTTAATGTTTGCCATGATGCCATTCATGGTTCATTTTCTGCAAATAAAAAGGTAAATAAAGCATTAGGAATGATCTTCCACTTGCTTGGCGCAAGTCCGTATGTTTGGAATATTACACACAATGTGGTTCACCATACTTACACTAATATTCCCGGTCATGATGAAGATATTGAAATTGCGCCAGGACTAATTCGAATTTGTAAGGAAGATGAACTAAAGCCGCATCAACGTTTTCAACAGTGGTACGCTTTTCCGTTATACGGCTTGGCCTCGATCTCATGGGTGTTGCGAAAAGATTATAAAAAATTCTTTCAGAAGCGGGTTGGTGCGAGGGAAAATGTTCATCCAAAAATCGAATATTTTAACCTGTTTTTTTATAAGTTTCTATATTATTTTTTATTTATTGCGGTTCCAATTCTGGTGATGGATGCTGCCTGGTGGCAGGTGTTAATTGGTTTTGTGATCCTGCATATTGCGCAAGGGGTAACCATGGGGTTGGTTTTTCAATTGGCACACGTAGTTGAGGGAACGGCCTTTCCAGTTCCTGATGCCGTTGGTAATATGGAAGAAGTTTGGGCTGAACATCAAATGCATACCACAGCAAATTTCGCTACAAATAGTCCTGCTGCTGCCTTTTTTCTTGGCGGATTAAACAGGCAAATTGAACATCACCTCTTTCCGAAAATATGCCATGTTCATTATGGCTGGATATCAGGAATAGTAAAAGCAACAGCATCCGAGTTCGGATTGCCTTATCATGAAAACCCTACTTTCTTAAAAGCTTTGGCTTCCCATTATCGCATGCTTAAAAAAATGGGTACCAACGAAGTTTAATTTCTATAAGAGTCGGTTTACCATTTATTGACTTTTAAAAATGATCATCTAGGAAGATCAAACTTGCACTATTTGTTATAAATTGGCATTTCTTAAAATTTATTTATGGCAAAATTAGAAGTTTGGCAGAGAGGACCATTACAGGACCTCGAACCTCTGTTACAGCCTGTTGGTCATGCGATTTTACAGGCGCAAGAAGAATTACATGAATATCTGCTCGATTTTCCTACTGCACTTTTGTGGCAAAAGCCTGCTGGTATGGCATCTGTAGGCTTTCATCTGCAACATCTTTCAGGCGTGCTGGACCGTGTTTTTACTTACGCCAGAAACGAAAGTTTAACACCAGTTCAGTTTAAGCAACTGGAAGAAGAGGGGTTTGATAGTAAAACCGGATACACTGTTCAATCATTGATGGAGAGGTTTGATGGGCAAATTATTATCGCCATGAAGCAACTTAGAGAAACTGAGGTAAATACCCTGACTGAATTTAGAGGAATCGGTAGAGCGGGTTTACCTTCTACCGTAATGGGTTTACTTTTTCATGGAGCCGAGCATACCATGAGGCATTTAGGGCAATTAATGGTTACAGCGGCTGTGATAAAGGTAAACTATACAAATCAATAGTTCATATCTAATGCAACTATATCTTCGACTTTGATTCCATGCTTGTTCTCTATTTGCCTTTTGGCTTTGTCAAGTTGATTTACCTCATCAGAAATTTGTTTTAAAAACACATCTGCTTGCTTATTGGCCAAATAATTTCCTATTTTTTGAATGATGGTATCTGCGAAAAATATTTGGATACCCAAAAAGGAAACTAAAAATATATAATGAGAAAAAATAATTTGTTTTGTCCCATTTAAGCCTAATCGATAAGCCAAATAATCTAAAATAATTGGAATAATTAGAATGGGAACAAAAGAATAAAGCTTGGATTGGAACTGTATCTTTTTCTCAGTTTCTTCCACCTGTAATAGTTCTCTTTCTAATTTCGCTTTTAAAGGCAAATCTCGATTGGATCTTGATTGGTCGATTTCTGCTAATTGTTTCCCAAACGCAACGTCTATTTGGCTCATGCTTTCCAGCAGTGAAAGCTCATCATCATTTAATTTTTCCTGATCGGCAACAATCGCTTCCTGCTCGGTAATTAAACGCTCCATTTCATCCAGGTCTTCTGGAATCCCTAAATACAGTTTCTGTTCAACAACCAAAATCCTATCGTCTATCGTTTGTCTGATATCTTTAAGTTTTTGGTGCTGCTTCCTTAATGCTTCTTTTTGTAAATCATAATTGCCTTGAACCTGCAATAAATTTACGGCAAATTCCAATTTTTCCAATTCGGTTTCATTAACAGATACACGTTTGTAAATTTCTCTGATTAATTCAAATTTATCTTTGGTTGAGGATAATTGTACAAGCTGCTTATCGAAGTTTGAAAGGTCTTTTGGCGAAAGAGAAAGGATTGGCATTAATAATTAATGTTAGGCAGTAAAATTATAAAATTTATTTAACGACACGTGTTTAAATAACGCCATATTTCATGATATGGTTTTTTTAGTTTCAGCTGTTTAGATGAAAAAAAGATTGCTCAAATTTTTGGACTACCGAACGATGAGTTTTAGTAAAACTCCATTTCTGCTCCTCTGGCACATATATTTTAAAGCAGAAGCTACATTTGTTATAGATTTAGAAACAATTTTTATACCGCTTTATTGTGCAAAGCATTAACATTGCTATTGTTAAATCTCTTTTGATTTGACAAACTAACCGATATAAACTTATTTCTAAATGATGAAAAAAAGCCGAACATCTTTGCTTAAAATCTGTCGTATAACAGACGGATATCTACTTCTCTCCACAAAAAAAAACCAAATGTAAACATTATGAAAAAAAGAAATTTACTCGATCTATTTCATGTTCATCAGGTTGGTAACTTCATGCGCTTAGTTGCTTTGCCCTTAGTAATGGCAGCGATCATTACGCCGGGGTATGCCTCATCAACAAATAAAAATGCTTTAGAAATTAAAGCTTTTAAAGCCGACATTCAAATTTCAGGAACGGTAAAAGATGCCAGCGGTGAAACGCTGCCTGGAGTTTCTGTTAGCGTTAAAGGCGGTGGTAAAACAGTTGTTACTGATGCAATGGGAAAGTACAGCATTACCGTACCGGAAAATGCTACGTTAGTTTTTAATTACATTGGCTTCAGCGCAAAAGAAGTTGTTGTCGGGTCAAATCCTGTAATTAATGTAACCTTAGAATCGTCTAATACTGCTTTAGATGATGTGGTGGTCATCGGTTACCAAACCATCAGAAGAAAAGATTTAACCGGTGCAACGGGTTCTGTGAATACAGGAAATACTGAAAAATTAGTGTCCCGCTCACTTCCCGAAGCACTACAGGGTCAAACACCTGGTGTTTCTGTTCGGAACGGTGGAGCACCAGGACAAGAAGCTGTAGTTAATATTCGTGGTTTAGCCACGTTCGGTAATGCAAGTCCGCTTTATGTTATTGATGGAATGATTGCAGACCCGAATACTACCGTTAATCCAAATGATGTAGAAGACATTCAAATTTTGAAAGATGCATCTGCAGCTGCCATTTATGGTTCAAGAGCAGGTAATGGAGTTATCTTAATCACTACGAAAAAAGGTAAAGAAGGGCCAGCCAAAATCAGCATTGCAACCAGATATAGCATTTCTCAGGTTCCAAAAACTTACGATATGATGGATGCTGCGGAATATGCAGCAACAAACACCCGTGCTTATCAGGCATCAGGAATGGCTATTCAACCTGGTGTTGCTAATTACAATGGCAGAATTAATACCGATTGGGTGGATGAAACATTAAGAACAGGTTCTGTTCAGGATTATAATGCCAGTATCTCTGGTGGTGGTAATGGTTCAAAATACCTTATTTCTGGTGGTTATTTCAAAGATAAAGGGGTATTAATTGCCCGTGAATTCGAACGTGCATCCTTCCGTGTTAATACCGAAACAACTAAAGGTCGCTTCAAATTTGGTGAAAACCTTGCTTTCTCTTCTTCTACTTCGAAAGCGCCGTTTCAAGGTGGCGCCTTTGCTGGCAACCCATGGTACGACATGTTTTCAAGTGTTCCATTAATTCCGGTTCAGGACAATGCTTTAATCAGTACTGCAAATCCAGGAGGGTGGGGTTATGGTTCAAATGCGAACATCAACACTTTTTCGCGTAATCAGGTTGCCATTGCCAACATTACTTCTGTTAGATCTAATTTTGCAAAGTTAATCGGTAACGCTTACGTCGATTTCAAAATTATCGAAGGCTTAAATTACAAGTTTAATGCAGGTATAGAAACCAGTTTTGATAAAAGTAAATCAGTGAGGAAAGACGGTTCTTGGTATCAAAATCAATCACCAGAACTTAGTCAGCTAGGCGAACGTCGCTCTCAATTTTTAAGTTATTTGTTAGAGCACACGTTAAATTACAATTACAACATCGGTAAACACAGCATTAATGGTGTTGTAGGTTACACGCAGCAAACTACACAAACCGACTTTGTTTCGGGTAATGCCAATAACCTTACTCAACTTAATGGCGAATATTTTACTACGCTTGTTTCTAGTCCAACGGCCAGCAGAACATCTTCTGGTGACTTGTATAAAAGTTTATTGGATTCTTATTTAGGCAGATTAAACTATACTTATGATGAAAAATACCTAGCCACTTTTACCTTTAGAGCCGATAAGGATTCTCGTTTCTCTCCTCAATTTAGAACGGGTTATTTCCCATCTGGTGCTTTGGGTTGGAGAATTTCTAAAGAAGATTTCTTTAAAGTTGATTGGGTTTCTGATTTGAAATTACGTGGTTCTTATGGTGTGCTGGGTGTCAATACGTTAAGTCCGTTTCAATTTATCGGTTTCTTAAACCAGGCGCCAGATGTAGTTTTAGGGCCAAACCAGGTAACTACAGCAGGTGCGATACAAGCAAAACTTGCTTCTGGAGATTTAAGATGGGAAAAGAAAAAAACAACCAATTTAGGTTTTGATGCCTCTCTTTTTAAAGATCAGTTCACTATCAACTTTGATTTGTTTAGATCAGTTTCTGAAGATGTATTGCTAAGCCAGCCGTTGCCAAGATATTTGGGTAATTTACAAGGTGATCCAATCGTAAATATTGGTTCGATTCAAAATAAGGGGGTAGAACTTAATTTAGGTTATCGTCCAAAATCAGATGGTGCGTTTAAATGGGACATTGCTGGTAACATCAGTATCGTAAGAAACAAAGTATTGTCATTGGGTAATTTGGGTATTGATACCGAAACAGGTTTACCGAAAGATTATATCCAGTCTGGCAATACGAGAACGCAGGTTGGTGGATCGATTGGAGAATACTTCGTTTTAAAAACTGATGGCATTTTCCAGAATCAGGCAGAAATTAATGCACACCGGGCACAAAGTGCTTATGCAAAACCAGGCGACATTCGCTATCAAAATACTGTGGATGGTGGAACAAATGATGATATAAATGATAAAGACCGTGTTTATGCAGGATCAGCATTTCCGAAATTTACAAGCGGTTTGCAATTCAATTCCAGATATAAAGATTTCACCCTTTCTATCCAGTTGTATGGCGCTTTCGGACAGAAATTATATAACGATGTATTGAGAGATTTGGACAGCTACGGTAACTCAAACTACAGAAGAGATATCAATCCATGGACACCAAGTAACACCGATACGACTTTCCCTAGATTGGGTTATCAATTTGCTGCAAACGATAGAGGAATCAACGAAAACGCAAGAGGAAATAGCGATAGATGGGTTGAAGATGGTTCATTCTTAAGATTACGCAATGTAGAATTGGGTTATAGTTTCCCGCAGAAATTAATCTCTAAAGCCAACATTAGCAGTGCAAGATTATATGTGAGTGGACAAAACATGTTCACCATTACGAAATATAGCGGTTTAGATCCTGATGTTGTAGGTGCAAATCCAAACCTTGAGCCAGGAGTAGATAACGGAAATTATCCATCCTCAAGAATCATTTCATTTGGTTTAAGCGTAGGTTTTTAATTTTAATAAATAGATCATGAAAAAATATATAGTCATATTAACTGTTACGATTATTGCTTTAGCAGGCTGTAAGAGAGATTTTGATGCAGTTAACCCAAATGCACCAACAATTGCAAGTTTCTGGAAAAACGAAACCGATGCGACAAAAGGAATTAATGCAGTTTATGGTACTTTTTACCGTACGGCGAGTTTATATTCCCGATGGATTTATTACCATGGAATTTTAAAATCTGATGAAGGTTTTGGATCGGGTGGAGATGGTGGATTGAACAATCTAATGCGTTTCAATCAAACTAATTATAATGATGGGCTTACAGCCGATACCTGGCAAACACTCTATGTTGGTGTTTTCAGAGCCAATCAAGTGATTGCAAATGTGCCTAACATTACAATGAATGAAACGACAAAGAAACGAATTATTGCTGAGGCAAAATTTTTAAGGGCTTTATTCTATTTCAATTTAACACTTTATTATGGTCGCCCGCCGTTAATGTTGGCGCCTTCGCAACCGAAAGATGTTCCAAGAAATGCCACTACAACTGAAGCTTATGCTCAGGTGGCAAAAGATTTAACTGAAGCCATTGTGGATTTACCGGTAAGTTATCCGGCAGTTGATTTAGGCAGGGCCACAAGAGGTGCAGCTTATGCACTTTTAGGTAAAACTTATCTTCAGCAAAAAATGTATCAGCAAGCAGCAGATGCCTTTGCGTACTTAATTACTGGTGCAGGTGCTTCAACTTACACTTTAACAGCCGATTATCGCGACAATTTTATCATCACGAAAGAAAACAACAGCGAATCTATTTTTGAGATTCAGTTTAACGAAAATGTAAATGAGAATACAGATGATGATGTAAATGAGGGTGCGATTAACAATACCGGTACTTCTATTGCACAATTTTTTGCGCCTCCGGGTGTAGGTTTTTCTGATGGTGGTGCCCGCAGATGGGTAGTTGACGAGTTTTTGCAGGAAAGAACCGTAGCCAATGCGCAAGATCCACGTTTAGCAGCATCGTTCATTTTTAATAACGCAAATCCAGCTGGCCCAACTGCAACAATCGTTTATGGCCAAACATTTCAAAGTCGTTATGGCAACGGACCTGATGCAAATGGCGTTTGGTTTCGTAAATTGTTAAATGATCACTGGAAAAATCAGGAAGGTTTCCGTTCTCCTAACAACTATCGTTTAATTCGCTATGCGGATGTTTTGCTGATGTATGCAGAAGCACTAAATGGCTTAAACAGAACGGCTGAGGCTTACCCTTATGTAGACAGAGTTCGCCAGAGAGCTGGATTAGCCACCTTAACAGTAGCAAAACCAGGTTTAAACCAGGCTCAGTTTTTAACACAATTGAAACATGAGCGTGTAACGGAATTGGCTGGAGAAGGCTGGCGCTGGGCAGATTTGCAACGTTGGGGTGATTTAAGTCCGGCGTTAGCAACCAGAGATGCTGATTTTACCGGATTTATTGTTGGCAAACACGAAGTTTATCCAATACCACAGAGTGATATTGATTTGAATTCTAATTTGACGCAAAATCCTAAATATTAATTATACTAAGGTTAGCGGTATAGCTGCTAACCTTTTTAACATCACCTATATGAATATTTCAACATCAAAAGGATTAAAAATTCACCTGCTTTGGTTGGGGATTGCGGTCTCAATGGGCTTATCCTGCGGAAAAACAAGTAATCCAACACCCATCGACCCTGAACCACCGGTGGCGGCTAGCACATTCTCCAATCCTTTAATGAACGGTGCGGATCCATCGGTATTTCAAAAGGATGGTGTGTATTATTATCTGCAAACCAATGGCGTTTCCATCAATTTATGGAGCACCACGGCAATGTCTAAACTAAGTTCGGCTGTACCAAAAACCGTATTTACTCCAGTTGCTGGTGCTGCAAACTCTAGAAATGTGTGGGCACCAGAATTGTTCTTCTTCGATGGTAAATGGTACATCTATTATACTGCAGGTAGTGGTGATGATAAAACTCAGCGCACTTGGGTTTTGGAGAATAGCAGTCCTGATCCAACAACCGGAACCTGGGTAGATAAAGGGAAAATTTTCAGTCCAAGTGCTGATTTTTGGGCAATTGACGGTTCTGTTCTTCAAGTTAATGGCAACAGGTACTTCATTTGGTGCGGGCGTCCCGATGTAACGAATGTGAATTTGACACAAAATATTTACATCGCTAAAATGACCAATCCTTTTACCCTAGAAGGTACGGCAACAAAGTTAACCGAGCCAGAATTTGCCTGGGAAAAAAATGGATTTGGGGTTAATGAAGGGCCGCAGGCACTAATAGGGCCAGATAACAAAGCCTTTATCATTTATTCTGCCAGCTATTGCGGAACGGACGATTATGCGTTGGGTCAGCTCAGTTTAAAAGCGGGAGGAAATCCTTTGGTAAAAGCCGACTGGACAAAATCTACCACTCCGGTTTTTAGTAAACAACCCGGCAGCAATGCATTTGGCCCAGGGCATAATTCGTTTTTCAAATCTCCGGATGGGAAGGAAAACTGGCTCATTTATCATGCTAACTCTGCAACCAATCAGGGTTGTGCTGATTTAAGAAATGTGCGGATGCAAAAATTTACGTTTAAAGCAGATGGAAGTCCGGATTTCGGTACTCCTGTAGCAACAGGATTACAAATTGCCAGACCATCAGGAGAAAAGTAATATGAATAAAAAAAATAAAATCTATAAGGTTGCGCTCACAGTTTGTATCCTTCTGGTTGCAAAGTTGGGTTTGGCGCAAACCTTCACCAATCCTTTGCTGCCTTCTGGTGCTGATCCGTGGAGTATTTACAAAGATGGCTATTATTATTATACCCATTCTATGCAGAATAAACTGGTGATTTGGAAAACCAAAAATCTGGCTGATTTAAAAACGGCCGAAAAGAAAACCATCTTTATTCCACCGCCAAATACGGCCTATTCTAAAGAACTTTGGGCACCAGAGATTCATTTTATTGCGGGTAAATGGTATGTGTATTTCGCTGCTGATGATGGCAATAACAAAAACCACCGAATGTATGTGCTTGAAAACTCGTCAAAAGATCCGCTAAAAGGAGAATGGGTTTTTAAAGGAAAAGTGGGCGATGCAACCAATAAGTGGGCTATCGATGGTTCTGTTTTTACCTACAAAAAACAGTTGTATATGGTTTGGGCTGGCTGGGAAGGAGACATCAACCAGAAACAGGAAATATACATTGCAAAAATGAAAAACCCCTGGACAATTGATGGCGCAAGACATAAAATTTCTACACCACAATTTGAATGGGAAAAACACGGTGATTTAAACGATCCAGGCAATCCGCCACATGTTGATGTAAATGAAGGACCGCAAATTTTGTTCAACAAAGGCAAGGTTTTCTTAATTTATTCGGCGAGCGGCTGTTGGACTGATTTTTATGCTTTGGGAATGCTCACATTGAAAGGAAAGGATCTCTTGGATGTTTCATCCTGGGAAAAAAGCCAGCAACCAGTGTTCAAGCAATCACCAGAAAATGGCGTTTACGCTCCGGGGCATAACTCGTTTTTTAAATCTCCTGATGGGAAAGAAGATTGGATTTTATATCATGCAAACTCGGCACCCGGACAAGGCTGCGGCGGACAACGATCGCCACGAGCACAAAAGTTTACCTGGAATGCCGATGGTTCTCCAAATTTTGGGGTTCCTGTAAAAAGCGGTCAGGAGTTGCAAATTCCATCACAAACTAAATAATTAATAGGGCTTAAAAGCCCTGCTAAAATTTACATCATGAAAAAATATTTCAGTTACTTATTAATAATTTTTTTGGGTCTCAGCACTTTGGCTCATGCTCAGGAAACTACACCGGTTGTTGGAAAGGTATGGTCGATAGAAAAGGCAAATGCCTGGTACAAACAATATAAATGGATTAACGGAGCGGATTTTTTGCCAAGCACAGCCATCAATCAGTTGGAAATGTGGCAGGCAGATACTTTCGATGCGGCAACCATCGATAAGGAATTGGGTTGGGCAGAAAGCATCGGGTTTAATACCATGAGGGTATATTTACATAGCCTGGCCTGGAAACAAGATAAAGAAGGCTTCAAAAAGCGAATGGATCAATATCTCAGCATTGCTGATAAACACAAGATCAAAACCATTTTTGTGTTTTTTGATGATTGCTGGAACAAGCAAGCGAAAATCGGCAAGCAACCTGCCCCAAAACCGGGTATTCACAATTCGGGATGGGTTCAGGATCCAGGCGACCCAGATTCAAAAAATGAGGCAAACTTTCCGGCTTTAGAGAAATATGTAAAAGATGTAATGAGCCGTTTTAAAACTGATAAACGCATTTTGCTATGGGATTTGTACAACGAGCCAGGAAACTCTGGTAAGCTGACCACCTCATATCCCTTACTAAAGGCGGTGTTTACATGGGCACGAGCGGTAAATCCAGAGCAGCCAATTAGTGCCGGACTTTGGGCCTGGGATTACAGAGAGCTGAACGCCTTCCAGGCCTTAAATTCTGATGTAATTACTTACCACGACTATGAAGAACCACAATGGCATCAACGCGTTATCGATATGTTAAAATCTCATGGCAGGCCGATGATTTGTACCGAATACATGGCTCGTACCAGGGGCAGCCGCTTTGAAACGGTGATGCCAATTTTGAAAAAGGAAAATATCGGCGCCATTAACTGGGGTTTGGTGGATGGAAAATCAAATACCAAATATGCCTGGGATACGCCACTTCCAAATGGCGAAGAACCTAAAGAATGGTTTCATGAAGTTTTTAGAAAAGATGGAACACCTTACAAAAAGGAAGAGGTTGAAGTAATCAAAAAACTTAATGATATAAAATAGTGGTGCTGCACAGCAAAGATCGCTATATTGTGTGCTCTATCTAGCCATTATATGAAATTCGAAAAACTAAGCAGGGCGATAGCCCTGCTACTTTTTTTTAGTTTTTTTCTGACCGAAAATGGATCTGCCCAAAAGATTTTTTTTCGGCATTATACCGTTAGTGATGGATTGTGTGCCAATACAATCTGGGATATTGAGCAAGATGATCAGGGTTATATGTGGTTTGGAACCAAATATGGTTTAAGCAGGTTTGATGGTTACGATTTCAAGTCTTTTCAATACCAAAAAGGGATTCCGGGCACGATAGGCAATAACTTCATCAGAAAAATTTTCAAATATGATTCAAAAACATTTTGGATTGGAACAGATGAAGGTATTTATGTTTTCAATTTAGAGACTGAGAAATTTACGCTCTTTAAACCGCTCAAAAATTTTTTCATAAACGATATCATGCGATCCAAAGATGGGAAAATTTGGATTGCGACCAAGGAGAAGGGCATTTACTGTTATGCGCCGAAAACACAGGGATTACTCAATTTCTCCACTTCCTCGGGTATTAAAATTTCATCGAACGAAGTGCCAAAAATTTTGCAGGACAATACCGGCGACATTTGGCTGGGGACTTACGGAAAGGGGATCGATGTTTTGAACCCCAGAACACTCCAAGTTCGCCATTACACCACCTCCTCAACATCAAAGTTATCCAGCAACGTAATTCTTGATTTGTATAAAGATGCCAACGGCGATATCTGGATCGGTACGATGGCAGGCGGTCTAAACCTATGGAATCATCAAACCAATCAGTTTACCATTTATCAAAAATCTGCCGGAAACTCGATAAGCGACAATATTGTTCGCACGATTTATGAACCCAAACCTGGCTACATTTGCCTGGGCACCGAAAAAGGCCTAAACATCTTCGACCGGAAAAATAATCGCTTTACTGTTTATCAAAACAAAAATAACGATCTTTTCAGTATTAACGACGATGCCGTTTACAACGTTTTTAAAGATAAAGAAGGTGGTATTTGGGTGGGAACCTATTTTGGTGGATTGAATTATTACCACGAGGGAAGCTCAGGTTTTGAATTCTATTATCCATCGGGAGTTAAAAATTCGCTGTCTGGAAATGCGGTAAGTGCATTTTTAGAAACTAAACCCGGCCAGATGTGGATCGGAACTGAAGATGGTGGCTTGAACTTTTTTAACAGTGCTGATAAAACTTTTAAGAAATTCCCGTTTTCGGCAGGGCAAGACAGTCTTTCATACCACAATATTCATGCACTTTACAAAAGCAAATCTGGAAATATCTGGATTGGGATGTACACAGGAGGTTTAAATGTCTTAAATCCATCAACGGGGAAGATAAAAAGATACAAAAGCGATCCGAATAATGCCAATACCTTAAGTGACAACAGTGTTTATTCGATAGAAGAAGATCGGCAGGGTAGAATCTGGGTGTCCACCATTTCAGGTTTGAATCTTTATGATGAAAAAAATGACAGATTCATCAGAATAAAAGGAAAGAACCTGGAAAAGAGCTGTATTTATCAGGTTTATCAAGATACAGACAATATTATATGGATTGCCACTTACGACAATGGATTGATTCGGATGGATCCGAATAATCAACTTAAGCAATATGCTTACTCGAAAAATCCAGGCGCTATAAGTTCGAACAAGGTAATTTGTATACTCGATGATGGAGAAGGCAATCTTTGGTTGGGAACTGATGGAAGCGGCCTTAATGTACTGAACAAGAAAACAGGTAAGTTTAAATCGTACGATGATGAAAACTGGATAAAAAGTGCTGTAATTTATGGTATCGTAAAAGACAATTTCGGTAAAATGTGGTTTTCTACCAATAACGGGGTGTTTGAATTTGATCCTAAAACGAAGGCAAAAAAGAGCTTTGGTAAATGGGATAATCTTCAAAGTCAGCAATATAATTACAAGGCGTATTACAAAGATTCATCGGGCAAATTATACTTCGGCGGTATAAATGGTTTTAATGCTTTTTATCCCAACCAGGTTCAAAGCAGTACAACAACCCCGAAAGTCTCTCTTACCAACTTTCAGTTATTTAACAAAGATTTAGATCTGAATGATGAAAACAGTCCATTAAAACGTTCCATTAATTATACGGATGAGGTGGTGTTAAACCACAATCAATCGGTTTTGAGTATCGAATATGCCTCTTTGAGTTTCATAGCGCCTAACAAATTGCAATACGCATTTAAAATGGAAGGTTTTGATAAGGGCTGGAATAACGTGGGAAGTCAGCGTAAGGCAACTTATACCAATCTTCCAGCGGGTGAATATAGCTTTCAGGTGAAAGTAATTGATGATTTAGGCGCAGATACGGGAAAGATTTCCAGCATTAAAATTACCATTCTGCCACCATTTTATAAAACCATACCGGCTTACATTTTTTATTTTCTGATACTTGTTTCGGGTGCTTTTTGGCTGCGAAGATATGTTTATACGAAAGCACGTAAGCGCAATGAAATTAAGCTTGAGCGACTTAAAAATAAAAATGAGCAGGATTTTTACAAACAAAAAATAGAGTTTTTTACGGCTATGGCGCATGAAATCCGTACGCCATTATCGTTGATTATCGCTCCGCTAGAAAGGCTCTTATCCCGAAAGGAGAAAGATGCGGAAAGCTTGAGCCAGTTACAGGTGATGGAAGAAAATTCAGATCGGTTGCTCACTCTGGTTAATCAACTATTGGATTTCAGGCGTATTGAAAGTGATATTTTCGAAATCCACCCAGAACCCATTGAACTTATTTATTTAATAAACAGCATCCGCGATCGCTTTGCGCCAATTGCTACCAAACGCGAATTAGCGTTTTCTGTACAAAGCCATTTCAAAACATTAGAAGTAAACGCCGATCCTGAGGCCTTAATGAAGATATTAAGCAATTTATTAATCAATGCGTTTAAATTTGCAAGAGAGAAACTGGAAATAAAAGTTAACGATTTGTACACGAGTGAAAACGGCGTACAAATGATTTCCATTAGCGTGGAAGATGATGGAATTGGGATTCCAAAAGCGCAATTGGACTCAATTTTCAAGAAATTTTTTAAGGTTTCTACAGCAGAACATCAGTATACAAACTTAGGCGGAACAGGGATTGGCCTTGCTTTGGCAAAATCATTAACGGAAAAGCATGGCGGCAGGTTAGAAGTGCAAAGCTCCGAGGGTGTAAAAACAACGTTCACCGTTTTGATCCCGTTTATTCAAAACGAAATAAGCATCACTGATGATTTAGATGCCTTAAATGAAGATCGGGAGGGCAGACAAACGGTTTTGGTAGTAGAAGATGATCCATCATTGTTAGATTTTCTGTTAAAAAGTTTTATTGCTGAAGGTTATCATACTTTAAAAGCAAAAAATGGAAAAGAGGGCCTAAAACAACTGGATAATCATCAGGTCGATTTAGTTATTTCTGACGTGATGATGCCGGTGATGGACGGGATTGAGCTTTGTAAAATCATAAAAAATGATATTGATTACAGCCATTTGCCCGTAGTGCTGCTTACGGCTAAAACCAATACCGATGCAGAAATACAGGGTTTGGAAAGTGGGGCAGATGCCTATATTTCAAAACCATTTAAGTGGAAACAGCTTTCTTTAGTCATCAAAAATCTGTTGGAGCTGCAATCGAATTTGAGGCAACGCTTTTCTCAAAGCCCTTTGGAAGGAACTGAAATTTTAATCAGTGGCAATAGGGATAAAAAATTCCTGGAAAAAATTACTCAGATAATCGAAGCCAGGATTTCCGACCCACAATTATCAGTAGAAGATTTAGGTAGGGAAGTGGGTTTAAGCCGATCTAGTTTATACAAGAAAATTAAAGCTAAAACTGGCCACGTACCGAATGAGTTTGTCAGATTGATTAGGCTAAAAACAGCTGCGAAGTTATTGGTAGAACAAGAGTACACGATCTCAGAAATTGGTTACATGGTAGGTTTCAACTCCCATTCGTATTTTAGTAAATGCTTTTTCACGCAATTTGAACTCACGCCAACAGAGTTTGCTGAAAAATATAAACGGGATATTCCAGTAGATTAACTATTGGAATATCCCGCCATAAACCTATTTGTTTTAATTTTGTAGCTGCCTTGTACCCGCTTTGTAGTAAAGCTCGGCTATCGTTTTCTGGTAACTCGAAATCATACTTTCTTGTTTAATTTTCATGTCGATTAACTTTGTTTCCCTACTGTTAATTAAAAACAAGTTACTTTCCCCGAGTGTAAATTTTTGGTTTTCGCCGTTAACCAAAACTTGCTGATTCTCTATACTTTTTTGTTGAAGAGCCAATTGAGCGGAGTAGGCAGCAACGTCATTGTATGATGCTACGATGTTATTTCTAATTTCCCTTCCAAATTGCTGCAGCTCAAAATTTAGCTCTTGCTGTTTTATTTTTACTTCTCTAAGCTTACCACGTTCAGATCGTAAAAATAACGGGAAGGCAAATTCGATCCCTAACTTGTAATTGCTCCAGTTAAAATCATAGTAACCCGGAATATTACTGTTAAAGCTGGTTCTATTCGAAATTAAATTACCAATAACATTTAGTTTAGGTTTCAGTAATTCCTGGCGGTAACTTCGTTCAATGGCTAATTGAGCACCTTTTGTACGCAACTTTACCAACTCTGGGTGTTGGTTTGCCGATTGACCCAATAGCGAATCCAAAATTAAAGGGTTTAGTTTAGCAGGGGTTTCGGTTGCATTTTGCGGAATAGCGTCTGCAGGTAATTCCAATGGATTTCCATCTTCATTCCAAAGGTGGTTTGACAAAACCAATCGAGCATTTTGCAGCTCTATTGCTGATTTGGCCCGCTGGATCATTCTTTCTTGCACGGTGATATAAGCTTCTACCGAATCAATAGCAGGTTTATCTCCCAATATGGTTTGCGTACTTAATGCCTTAAACCGTCGGTCGGCCAAATCAAGTCCTTCTTCAATCAACTCATATTGCTTATAAGCATAATACCAGTTCCAATAATCTTTGGCCACGCCATACCAAACACTATTTATTTGTTTGAGTTGATCGGCTTCTGCATATTGCACCATAATTTTCGATTGGCGCAAGGTGTTCCTGCGGGCATCGATAATTAAGCCCTGTCCTAATGGAATGCTAATACCAATTGCCGATAGACCCTGTGAACTGGTTTGACTCTCTGGATTAACGTAAGTTCCAACGTTGCGGTCGTAACCCACTTTTAAATCTGCACCGGCCAACCATAAAGGGATTTTAAGCTCGCTATCCCATTTATTATAATACTCAGTGTTTCCAAACAACTTTCTGGCAAAGCCTGCTTTTAGTGTAGGGTCAAAATAGCCCAGCGACTGCAAAACATTAGCCCGTGCAGCCTCACTTAATAATGCCGCTTGTTTAATAATTGGATGATATTTAAATACCAGCATTTGTAAATCTTCCAAAGAGAAAACCCGGGCGGTATCGTAACTTTTTTTAACAACGGTATTCGGCTTTAGCTGTGCAACACCAATTTGGCTTATTAACAAAAACCATATTAAGCAGACAGAAAAGCTTTTCAATTTTATGTTCATCTTAAATGCTTCTTTATTTTGTATCTGTCAAACTTTTTGGAGGTTCTCTTTCTAAACTTGGAGGGAAACCATTAAGTTGCCGCCAGATTTCATACCATAATGGAACAGATCGAAGAATGATGCGACCGAAAACACCAGATCCCTGTCGTAATTGCGGTGGCCAAGGCTCATCATTTTTAGGTACAGGATTGGTTTGGCTAATCAAAACGCGATATTTTCCGTCAGGACTGCTCACTTTATCAATAGAGAATATTTGGCCAGCGAAGGTACCCACAGCAACAGATGGCCAGCCCGAAAATTGAACGGATGGCCAACCTTCAAATTGCAACCGCACATTGCTGGTATCCAGAATTAGCGGAACATCCATGGCGCTAACGTATAATTCTGCTGCTACCATAGGCGATTTTGGTTGCAAGGTGGCTACTGATTCTCCTTCTTTTATATTTTCGCCAATACCAGCCTTTAGCGTTTTTACAACGTATCCGTTTTGTGGTGCACGAACAACGTATAAACTTCTCCTTACATTAATGTTGGAAATATCGTTTCTCAATTTGGCAATTTCACCCTGCGCACTTGCCCTGCTAGAAATAGCCGAACTCATATCAGACTGCGCTTTTGCTAATGATTCTTGATACTTCGCCCTGATGTTGTCGAGCTCGATAATCGAGTTCAATAGATTTTGGCGGGAGTTACCCAACTTATTTTGCTGGCTGATGACTTTGGCATTGTCTTCCTGTAATTTTAACCTACGGGTTTCGATGTCTGTTAAAGAGAACAGGCCGTTTTTGTAACCTGCTTCATATCGTTCTAAACGAGCTTTTGCAGTTTCATAAAATTTTTGAACAGCTAAAAGATCTGCACTATCTATGCTTAAGTAATTTCTGGCCTGAAGAACCTTGTTTTCTGCAGCCTTCATTTGGAAACGCAAGCCATCGCTCAATGCATCAATTTGAGATCTGGTGGCATCCATTTTTTGTGCCGCTGCGGTTTCGCTTCCGCGTTTGGCGTCTAATTGTTCATTTAATCGGGTGGGTAATTCTGGGTCGAAATACGACTGGCTCGTTTCCGAGATCACTAAAATGGTATCTCCTTTTTTTACTTCCTGGCCTTCTCTAACTGCCCAATGTTCAATTCTTCCTCCAATTTGATTCTGTACAGTTTGAGGTCTGTCTTCAGGCCGCAAAGCGGTAACTGTACCTCGGCCAGGGATAGTTTGGCGGTATGGAAGAAATAGGAGGATGATGAAGAAAACAAGGACAAATAGTGCAACTTTCCCTAACCGTTTTGAACCTTTGGCATCAATAATTCTGCTATTTGCATGCGTTGAAAGCTCTTCCCAATTTTTAATCTGAGCCAAATTGTTGCTAATTTTACCCATGGTTCAAGTCTCCTTCCTCTAATTCTAAATCGGTTACAACGGCTAATTTTTCACTTCCGGTAACCATATCAAACACTGTATTTAAATTGGTCATCAACTTCTCAATGGCATAACTAATTTGTACGATAATCACTTCTGCTGCCACAAACTGGCCAAAAGTGATTTGTCTTTCTACTACAAAATAAGATCCCATTAGCAGTAGTGCACCCATTAACACGGTACGCAATGCCACTGCACTCATAAAAAAGTTTCTTAACACGGTGAAATGATCATTACGGGCTTGAATGTAATTTGCGGTAATTTCATCAGTGCGATCTATAATTTCCTTTCTTTTCGAACTGCTTTGGCGATAAGTGTCTAAATCTCCGGCAATCTCTTCCAAATAAGCTACCACTTCATATTTATAGCTCGATTCTTCCATGCTGGTTTGTACACCACGACGATAATATATCACTAGCACCAAAACAATTACAAACAATACAAATGTTCCGAAGGCCATAAAAACAGGATGATAAAATGATAACAAAATCACGCTGAAAAATATCTGGACTCCAGCTGCAATAATGTCCACCAGTAATTTTGTTAAGCCTTTTTGAATGGTCAAAATATCGAAGAAACGGTTAACTAACTCTGAGGGATTCTCACCTTCCAGCGCTTTCTTTTTGATTCGGGGTAAACGAAATGCAAATTCTAATGCAGCCTTGGTGAATATTTTTTGCTCCAAAAATTCGACCAGTGTAAGTTGGCCAATTAATAAAATTCCACCGATTACAATGCCCACCAGGATTACTGCGATAAGAATATAGGTTGAACTATAAACAGCTCCATTAGATAGTAGGTTAAAAACTGCACTTGTTCCCAGAGGTAGAGATAATCCAATTAAGCCTATTAGTAACGCATATACATAGATGTAATTGATGGTTTTTCGCTCCAAATGGAGCATGCGTACTAGGCGTTGCCAGGGCGTTGGTGCACCGGCAATATGTTGATTTTTCATTTATATTAACGATTAAAAATAGTTTAAATGCTTTGCAGAAAACTCAAGGAGATAGCAGGATGTAACAGGAGACCTAATCACGTCCATCGATTCTCTTTGAAATAAATCAAATAGATTATATCAAAAAGTCGGGAGGCGGTGTTGGAACATTTCGGGGCGGAAAAATATGCAGCTTCGTTTTTTGCATTTGAGCGGGAAGTAACATCCGGTTAATGTAATGCAAATTTTCCTTATGAGTTGCTGAAGATTCGTAAAGCTGAAGTTTCTTTTTTGCTTTCTCAAAAGACTCCTCATCTTTATCTTGATTATCTTCTGTGCCTTTTTCGGTTGAATATGAACTATTCGATGATGCGAATGTAGAAATAGAATAAGAAAAGAATTTTAACATCAGCATGCTCAGCAGCAAAAAGCCAAAGGTGCTTTTGGTAAAATTATTTCTCAGGTGCTTCATCATCATCGCTTATATACAAAGATAGGGGCGAAAATGTTTGTATCGGATGTTAAGCTTCATGCAAAAGTCAATTTCATAAAGCTTGAGGGTTTGATAACTTAAATGTTATACTAGTATTAAAACAGGATTAGAAAAAGGAGTGAATGGAAATTATAGACTAGCTATAGCTGCTCAATGTTGACAAATTTGTCCTGAAAATCCGCGAATAATAATTGGATGAGATTTTTAATGTAGGAGGTTGTTATTTTTAACGACAGAAATTTTAAACTTATTCATTATAAAATTAAATGATATGGCAGAGCATACAGCAGCACCATCCAAAAAACTAACCACCGGCGGAATTTTAGTTCTCTTATTCGTGGTTCTGGCTTTTGTTGGCTACGGCTATTACGAGTTGGTTTGGAAAGCAAAAATCAACGGTTCTACTTTAATTGATAATCCTACAAACAAAGCTTTAGTAGTTAACATCGACGATCAGCAGTATGAAGTTCCAGCAAATACGTTTTTAAAAGTCGATTTAGAAATGGGTCATCATAAAATTGACTGTAAAGATTATAACATAGTTGCAGCAGATTTATATTTAGATCCGACAGAATACGGTGTAATAAATCCAACAAAGTCAAAGTATGTAATTTATAATATCATCTACACCAAAAAAGATTTAAGAAGTCAGTTTAAAGCTTATGCAATAGAAGACCGGGAAATTTATTCGCTTTTAGGCAAACCTGAAGTGACCACCGATTTATTTATTCCTGACAGAACAATGGGCAAAGGTAATATCGACGATGAAGAGCCGGATTTTGAAAATTATAATCGCGTTAATCAAGATTATTCTTACCTCACAAAAATTTTCAGATTGAACGACTTTTTCAAGTTTTATGATAAAAACAATTAATAGAATTCTCTTTATTCTTTAGCTAACTGAAAAACATCTTGAGGCACCAGCTGTTAGCAGTATATAAATTACTTGTTATCGATGATGCTTTTTTAATGCCAGTTTACATCCTTACACTCAGAATAGATCAAAAAAGCCAAGATTTTTTTGATCAGCAACGCAAAGCCTATTTTCCTAAAGAAAGAAATTTACTTAATGCTCACCTAACGCTTTTCCACCATTTGGTTAATTACGATGACATTGTGAATTTTTTGAAAAGCCTGGTTGTCAAACAATTTGATTTGGAAGTAAACTCCCTGCGTTTTTTAGGCAATGGGGTAGCTTATAAAATTGAAAGTGAAGAATTAAAGACCCTTAGATCAAAAATTGCGCAACATTTTTGGGATAACTTAACGGCACAAGACAGGCAAGGTTATCGGCCTCATGTTACTGTTCAAAATAAAGTTAAGGCAGAAGTGGCAAAAGAACTTTACCGTAAACTATCCGAAAATTTTGTTCCATTCACTTGCTGTGCCTTAGGTTTGGATCTGTGGGAGTACCTTGGCGGACCTTGGAAGCACGTTGATTATTTTCCACTTGCTTAAAATTTATTGCTGAAATACAATGTTTTGAATATTTAGCCGATAATTTTTTTCAAAAAGATTTGCCAATATTCGAAGCAAATTTGTAACATTGCACTCTCAAAAAAAACGAAAGTTTTTCGGGCCTATAGCTCAGCTGGTTAGAGTAGAAGACTCATAATCTTTTGGTCCCTGGTTCGAGCCCAGGTGGGCCCACATACAAAAAGTCGCCCTTCAGTTTATTCTGAAGGGCTTTTTTGTAATTTGTTATTACCAGCATTTCAATTTGAGATTACTCAATCTCCTCAACTGTAACCGCTCCATCTACACAATAAATTAATGCTTTAGTATCATCACGTTTATCATTTACCAAAACTTTGGTATTAATAATGCACAATTTGGCGGCAAGTTCATCAGATATTTCCGACCATTCCTGGCTTACTCTTTCTAAGTGCGCCATTTTACGCTCCCTTTCTGCGTAATTGGTCACATATTTTTCTGCTTCATCCGCAGAGATATAATCTTCTTCGGAAAGATCTTTCAATGGCGTTTCATCAATATTTTTCTTCGCTAATTCAACCTCCAATATAATATCTTAGTATTGATCGAAAAGTTGTTGTATGCTTAGTCCATTCATGATGATATAACCAATTAAAGTTTATTAGGTTTTAATTTTAGCAATCAATTGTTTAGCAAAGTGCTAATGGTAACAACAATTACCTCGAAATAGATGTTGAATAGTAGCTTATGAACAACATCAACACTGAAAAATATTATCTCGGAACAAGTGGTTTGCTTTTGCCAGTACCAAATAAATCTTTCTATCCGGTAGAATTTCAGGACAAATCCAGGCTGGTTTATTATAGCAGTTTAATGAATAGCATAGAAATTAACAGTTCTTTTTATAAAATTCCGCAACCATCAACAGTAAGCAAATGGCGGGAAGAAGTTGGAGAAAGCTTTAAGTTTACTTTTAAACTGTTTAAGGGAATTACCCATAAAAAAAAACTGGCGTTTGATCCTGCAGAAATCTCACAATTTTTCAACGTAATCAACCGTGTTGAGGATAAAAAAGGTTGCCTGTTGGTTCAGCTACCGCCGAGTATTCGCCTTGGCGATTTCTCGCAGCTGCGAAGCTTGATGGAGAATTTACACAGTTACAATATCGGTAACAAATGGAAGATTGCGGTAGAGTTACGGCACCCATCTCTTTATGTTGAAGAAATTAGCGAATTGTTAACCGAATTTAGTTTCGCTTCTGTTATTCACGATAAGTCCTTCAGTGCTAGTCCGATGGAGTTTAATGATGTTTCATTTGTGTACTTGCGGTTTCATGGACCTGATGGAAATTATAAAGGGAGTTATGAAGAGGCGTTTCTTTCTGAATATGCTAGCTATATAAAAGACTGGATGATGGAAGGAAAGAAAGTTTTTATTTACTTCAACAACACAATGGGAAATGCACATGAAAATATCAGCACACTTCAATCGATGATTGAAGAAAGCAATATCGGCGAATACTAAAACCAGATGTACGTGAAAGATCATCCAGCAAAAGAAAAATTATCCACGCCGTCCTATCTCGACTTTGACGTTTCTAAATATGCCTGGAAGCCAGATATTGATTATAGGGAAAATCCAGAAAAGTATAAGGTTGGAAAAGGTGAACAAGGCGTTTTAATCTGCGAGCCTTATAAATCAGAAATCGGTCCTCTTTGGAGATTTAAAAATCAGGAAATCGCAAAGGAAAGCGCTGAAAAAATCTATCAATTATTTGAAACTTATTTATCGAATAACGAATTTGTTGGTGCTGATCTCGCCAGGAAATACCTGCAAATGGGTTATACCCGGGCAAGGAGATATGCAAATTATAAAGGCGGCAAAAAGTACGATGCGAAGAACGGTTACTCGCCTCTGGAGCGTGGCACTGGTGAGGAGGAGAAGGCAAAAGCTGCCGATATATTTTATGGGTTTTGGAAAAGGGCAGAGAATGATCCGGATTATCGAAGTCAGAAACAGCAATGGAAAATTAAATTAGGTTAGCTTAAATATAAGTTTCATTGGGCGGATTAATTTCTTAGCATCGACGGTATAAAACTTAATTTGATAAAACAAAGCCTCTAAATAAATGATTGTGTTATTAATTGGATAGTTAAAAACTGATAACATTTATCGCAATGGAAAGAGAAATTATCGGAAAAGATCATGTTCCAGTACATCAAAGTGGAGCTGAAACAGATGCAGTAGAAAATGTTGAATTCGACAGTGAACAAGAAGCTACCGCATTTTATCAAGTTGTTAAGCATCGGTTATCGGATGTAAATAATTGGGGTTCGTTATCCAGTATTCCATTATCATCTTTCAAACTTTTTGATCATGCTGGCCGTGCCTGCGATCGTGAAGTGGAGGAGGGCGACTACATCCGAATTGATATTCCCGGACCAGGAACGCGATTAGGAAAGGGTTACGACTGGGTGCATGTAGAAGCAGTTTTTTCTGAAGTAGATTTCGATCAGGACATTTTTACTATTAGAGTTCGTCCATCAGCACATCCACTGGAGCCAGATGGAAAAATCGCTCACTTTTTAACGTCGCGAGCCACTTCTACATTTCAAATTAAACGAATCAAAAACTTCGTGTATGCAGAGGAACATGCTCGCAACGAATCGCCAAATTTTGAAACTGGTAATGGATTAGATAACTTTCGAAATGCTATAGTAGGCACAGCCGCGAGAATCGGCTTCTCTTATCCACAATGGAAAAGCCTTGTTAAAGGCTTGCTAAAAAGGAGTTAGGAAATTAATATTACAGAGAGGATAAATAGATAACTATTTTATCCTCTCTGTTTCAATATTTATCCCTCATTAATATGGCGGTGCAGATATTCTTCAACGTTAATTAAATCGTGATCAACTTGCTCTTTCGCTGTTGCCGAATCGTAATGTAAAGAGTCCTCGGCAAATTCGCTCAGTAAGGTGATTTTTAAATCTTTTTCCTCATCTGATGCATGCAATTCATTACTGCGGCCTACTACAGTGAATATTCCTTCTACATTATCATGTAAAAAACTATATTTCACTTCAAACCGATCGCTATCTTCGGTTGGCACTTCTGCAATTTCGGTGTATTCACGTTCTTCAACCGTTTCTAACCCTTGCTTTAACAATTTTATTGCTTGTTGTTTTTTTTCTTCAGTCATAATATCGAATATTTTTAAAACAAACACTTCTTCCTCCACAAGGTTTTACCAGGTCTTATATTATCTACCTAATGGTTAGCATCTGCGGGAGCATTTGTTGTAGAATCTGCCATGTTGTTTGCGTTAGTACTATCTTTTGTTGTCGTATCCAAAGATGTTGAATCAGTATATTGATTCATTTTATCAGCATTTTCCTGATCGGCTTGTTTGCCATTACAGGCTGCAAACGAAGCACAAATAGCTAAGCCAATTATTAATAATTTCGTTTTCATAATAGATATATTTTAAATAATGTATTTACCCAGCGGCTGAAACCGATTCACTCAAAGCGCCAACATATTCAAATGTGGCAAAAGCATTTCCATGTTTTGTACGAACAATTCCTCTAAAGCTTGATGGGTAATCTCCAACAGATTCCCAAACCAGTTTTGCCGCATTGGCATAAACAACCAAATCGGTATCATCTTTCACAATAAAGGTCATCGTGTTGTCTCCTTCAATGCCGCCTCGAAAACTATCTATAAATTGGGTTCTGTAATAATCGTTGGGAATCAATAACCCCTCATCACTTATTTTCATCATAAAATTTTAAATGTATTAAGCGCAACCGAACTGAATTGGCCTAATAACTTAACATGATCTTTTCAAATAAGTTTGGAAAATTGATTTATTGAAATGAAAAATCACTATTTAATTCATTTTATTGGATCATCATGATATTCGAAAGATTGTTAGCTATCCCACAACTTTAATGTTTGTAAACAAACTTTAGAGGTCTCATTTTGTTTATTTGATAAACCATTCACTTTGGAAAATTCTCGCCCAATTGATCTTGCTTTATTAGTTCAGCACAAACTTCGTCTTACCAGGAGTAAACAATTGCTTCCAGAATTGGCCGTGTTAGAAAATTTGTTCGATTGTCTCTTTTACTCTAGTATGTGTAAAGAGGAAAGTGATTTGACCCGAGTTACAGTTACGTTAATCAATCCCGATAATCCCGATCCTGCTCCGCCAGCAAACTTAGTTCCAGAGCGCTGGAGTTGCATTGCTTTCGATCGACGAATCCCCATGACGACCAAATCATTGGCCAAACTATCGAAAGCGGCCGACCCTGCGAGCACATCTTTGGCAGTATATTTTGACGATAAAGGGCGCCTTTATGTTTGGGGAATGATTGATCAGGCCATGCACTATCAAAATTTTCTCAACTACGAGTCTGATATGTACTCTGAACAACCAGGATTATTTCAGGTTGCTGTGAGCGACATTGGTACACTACATGTGTTTTTTGATTACGAACTTTTAGCTACACTTAAACAAAATGTTCTGGTTAAAAGGTACCTGGACGTACTAACTATTGGACCAATATCTAAAATGATTAAGAAAAATGCTGACTTTTTGAAAGTTGCATTAAGAACATATATCGATCAGGTTCATCCAACGGAACAATACACAGAGTGGGAAGAGTTTTTGGATGGTTTATGGATTCAAACCTTTTCACGACTGTTGTTGAAAATTCAAAACTATCAGCACGGTGGCGCAATTTTAATCGCTCCGGACACAATTGATTTAGATGTTAAATACAAAATACACTACGATCGGCTTGCACAGGCCTTGATTGCACATGCAAAAGCATCCATAGACCAGTATGTAGTTGAAAATAGAATTTATAGTGATTTTAAAAAAGGAAGAAGATCGGTTGCCCGAAATACCTATCAAAAAGAAACAGAGCTGTTCTTCCATAAAAAAGGCACAGCCGATGAAATTAAAGGCGCTATTAGTTTTATAGCATCGCAAAGTTGCGTAGATGGAGTGATATTATTTAATGAAAGCATGGTTGCAAATGGTTTTGGAGCGGTTTTAAGATCGAAGAAAATGCCTCGAAAAATCTTTGTTTCCAATACTTCTACAGCTACTCCGAAATCGCTTGTACCGCATGATCCTAAACATTACGGAACCAGACACAGATCTATGATTTCCTACTGTTGGAATCATCCTTCGGCGCTTGGTTTTGTGATTTCGCAAGATGGAGAAATTAGAGCCTTTTCTAAAATTGAAGATAAATTAATTATGTGGGAGAATATAAAAACACAGCAGTATAAAACCAGCCGCTCGGGCAGGCGAAACCAACAGTAGATATTTCAGATATTTTAAATCGTTCACAATCAATAATAGAATTGTAAAATATAAAGCTTAATACAAGTCTGAACCTTCCTGCATCACTTTTGCAAAATTTAGCGTAATTTTATATTTAATATTGGCAAACAATTTTAGCCTTAAAGTATTTAAAGAAAATGCATTTCTCCCGAACAAATAAATTAGTACAATTAGAATCTATTCATGAGCTATAAACAATTGCAGGAAAACGTAGAAAAGTACGTAAGCGATTATTTTCGCAACCACAGCGATCCGCGATTGGTTTATCATAATTTTGAGCATACTGAAGAGGTAGTAAAGGCCGCTCAGCAAATCGCTAACCACTATCAGCTTAGTGATCAGGATTTTTTTACGGTCACTGTTGCCGCCTACTTCCACGATACGGGTTATTACGATGATGCTTTAAATCATGAAGTTAAAGGGGCAGAGCTTGCAGATAAATTTTTGGTTGAGCAAAATGTGGAGACCGAAATCAGAGACCAGGTAAAAAGTGCTATTATGGCTACAAAAATACCTCAATCTCCTAAAAATCAAATCGATAAAATTGTTTGTGATGCAGATTTGTTTCACCTTGGATTACCTGATTTTCGAAAGAAAGGAAAGCTCATGCACAAGGAGGCCGAGCTCATCCATAAAAAAGACATTAGTAAGTTGGAATGGCGAAAAAAAGATATTCAGTTTATGGAATCTCACCGCTATCAAACTGATTATGCCATTCTTTTACTTAACGACCAGAAGCAAGCCAATATTAGCAAGCTGAAAAGCAAGTTAACGCCTCAGGAGGTCATTAATACCGAATTGCAAGAGCCGAAAAATTTTGCGCCGGCAATAGATTTGTCAAAGGTTAAAAAGAAAGGTAAAGATGATCGGCCAGACAAAGGTATTGAGACCATGTTTAGGATTACAGCAACCAATAATCAGCGTTTAAGTGATATGGCTGATAATAAAGCCCACATCCTGATTACCGTAAATTCTATTATGCTTTCCTTAATTGTGAGTTTATTGCTGAGAAGGTTAGAAGATCATGGAAACTTAATTATTCCAACATTTATTTTGCTTATTGTTAGTTTAACCTGTGTGGTCGTTTCTATTTTATCAACTAGGCCGTCCATCCCTAAAGGAGAATTTACGCAGCAAGATATGGATGATAAGAAGGTTAATTTACTTTTCTTTGGTAATTTCTATAAAATGAGCTTGCCTAGTTATACCGAGGGGATGATCAAAGTAATGAACGACAAAGATTTTCTTTATGGAACCTTGATAACAGATGTTTATTCGCAAGGTGTAGTATTGGGGAGGAAATATAAACTGATTCGTTTAGCCTACAATATTTTTATGTGGGGGTTAATTGCTGCGGTTTTTGCATTTGTAATCGCTTATGCGGCTTACGGTAAACTTTAATGGCTGCAATGATCGAAACTTCTTTTTTTAACCGCGATTTAAGCTGGCTGAAATTTAATGAACGTGTGCTAATGGAAGCCGAACGCGAATCGGTTCCATTACTGGAAAGAATTAAATTTTTATCAATTTTTTCATCTAATCTTGATGAATTTTATCGGGTACGCATGCCTGTACTTTTAGCTTTGGAAAAATTGAGCAGCAGAGAGGATAACGATATTCATATCGAGGAAGATCTATTAAAAAGAGCCAATCAATTAATTTCTGATCAGCAACAGCGCTTCGGGAAAATATTAAAAGGCAATATCATTCCAGCGCTTAAATCAAATAAAATAAATCTCGTTTATGGAGAGATTTATCCAGCAGAAATTCAAAAATCAATCACCCAATATTTTTTAAGTCAGGTTTTAGCTTTTTTGCAGCCAGTTTTTATCAATGAGAAAACCAAATTCTTTCCAGTTAATAATGAGCTGTACTTCTTAATTACACTAAAAAAAGATTCAGATACTAAAGCTGTTATTTTAAATATTCCCTCAAATGAATTGCCTCGTTTTTACAAAGTAGAATCGGCGAGTGAAACCTTTGTTGTTTTTTTGGATGATATTATCCGTTTTCATTTAAATCGCATTTTTCCGAATGATGAAATTACGGGGTGTTTTAGTTTCAAAATAACGAGAGACGCGGAGATTGACCTCAAGGATGAATACTCCGGAAGTTTGTCGGAGCAATTAGAGAAGCAATTGCAAAAACGCGATTTAGGTTTAGCTACCCGTTTTCTCCACCAGCCTGGAATTCCAATTAATGTATTGGTTTTAGTGAAGAAAATCTTCAATCTAAAAAAAGCCAACAATATAGAGGGAGGTCAATACCACAACCTGAAAGATCTGATGTCTTTTCCTATAAAATCGGATAAGCTTTCCAATGATTCCTGGCCGAAAATATGTGATACCGATCTTATTGATGGTTCTTTAACCGAGGCTATTTATAAAAACGATATCATTGTACACACCCCTTATCAGAGTTACGATAGTGTTTTACGTTTCTTTAATGAAGCAGCCATTGACGAAACTGTACAAGAGATTTATGTTACACTCTATCGCGTAGCAAGCGACTCGAAAATTGTAAATGCCTTAATCAGCGCTGCAAAAAACGGGAAAAAAGTAACTGTTTTAGTAGAGCTTAAAGCCCGTTTCGATGAAGCAAACAATATTAAATGGGCAAAAAAAATGAAAGCGGTTGGGGTAGATATCATCTACAGTGTTACCGCTTTAAAAGTACATGCAAAAGTTGCCTTGGTTAAGCGCAAGGTTGAGGGTAGAATGCGGTATGTAGGTTTATTTGCCACTGGTAACTTCAATGAAACTACCGCCAGTTTTTATACAGATCACATTTTGATGACTGCAAATAAAGAGATGTTACGAGAAGTAGAACTGCTTTTTATTTTTCTGGCCAAACGTGTTAAACCAAGCGCAAATAATTTTATCGAATTTGATGAGTTATTGGTAGCACAGTTTAATTTGCAACAAACGTTTATTTCACTTATTGAGCGTGAAATTCAATATGCAAAAGAAGGGAAAGCGGCCGCGATTACCATAAAAATGAATAACCTCGAAGAAAAGGTTTTAATTAACAAATTATATGAAGCCTCTGTTGCGGGTGTGCAAATTGAAATGATTATTCGTGGCATTTGCAGGCTGATCCCAGGCGTAGCGGGCATGAGTGAAAATATTAAGGTAATCCGAATCGTCGACCGTTATTTAGAACATGGTCGGGTTTTTATTTTTCATAATCTTGGCTCAGAAGAGGTTTATATGGGCTCGGCCGATTGGATGAACCGGAACATTTACCGTAGGATAGAGGTTTGCTTTCCTATCTATGATCAAAAAATAAAGCAAGAATTATTAGATATTATCAACCTTCAAAAACAGGATAATGTGCAAGCTGTTTTTATAAATGAAAACATGGATAACGTATCAATTAAAAACGATCAGATCCAGGTTTCATCACAGCATGCTATTTATGAATACTTAAAAAATAAAAATTAATTTTCTTCCCATGAATAAAATAGGATCTAAGACAGCAATGTCTATTGCATTAATGGCTATAGCTTTTATTGGTGTTTCTTGTGTAAACGAAAAACGCGACGATAATTCGAAAACGACTGAAACTTCTCAAAATAGCGAGGCAAAATCCAATCTGCCTTATGATTTAGAAAACCCGGTTAAATACAATATGCCGCAAAATCTTTTCGAAATCTCTGGTATTGTTTTTCACAAAGGCGACCCAAGTAAGGTTTTTGCTATTCAGGATGAAGATGGAGATTTGTTCTATCTGGGCTTGAGTGATAAGGAATCAAAGTTTACCAAATTTGGCGGAAAAGGCGATTATGAAGACGTCGCGATCGTAAAGGATTATGTGATTGTTTTAAAAAGTAATGGCGAACTGCATACTTTTCCCATTTCAGAAATTAATAAGACTGAAGTAGCGAACGTGGAGAAAACGAAAGACTTGGTTCCAAAAGCAGAATATGAAGGCTTAGCAGCCGATGAAAGTAATGGGATGGTATATGTTTTAACCAAAGAGGTTAAAAAAGAAAAGAAAGAAGCAACTGATATTTTCGCTTTTAAATTCGAGGGAGGGAAATTTACCCCTGCCGGAACTTTCTCCTTACCATATAAAGAAATAGCTGATTTGGCAGGTGAATCAAAACTTAAATTTCGTCCTTCGGCTTTGGCAAAAAATACTTCAACAGGCGAGTGGTATGTTCTTTCTTCGGTTAACAAGTTATTGGTAATTACCGATGCTGACTTTAAAGTGAAGGCAACTTATCCATTAAAAGGTACTTCATTCAATCAGCCAGAAGGAATCGCTTTTGATCGGGACAACAATCTTTATATCTCAAACGAAGGTGGTGACTTATCTGCCGGAAATATTTTAATGTTTAAGCTGAAAAAGTAAGCAGTTTAAATTATCCTATCTTTATACAAACGCCTGGCTATGATTAAAAGATTTACCCTTTTAGCAATCTTATTTTTAACCCAACTTATTGCCTTTGCGCAAAGCGATGTAAAATATCGTGTTATTCTTTTCGGCGATGCTGGCGAGATGAATACCGCTCAAATGCAGGATTTAAAAAATGCTGCAAAACAAATCATCCCTAAAAAAACCACAGTAGTTTACTTAGGCGATAACATTTATCCAACGGGTATGGGTTTGCCAGGAAGTTTGGAAGAGGAAGATACCAAGAAAATTTTGCGTTCTCAGTATGAGCCTATGCGCTCAATGGGTGCTACGGTTTATTTTATTCCCGGCAATCATGATTGGGATAAATCCGGACCAAAAGGCTTGGCAAAAATTAAAGCACAAGATGATTTTTTAAAGGCTCAGGGCGATCCGCTTTTAAAATTAATTCCTGATAATGGTTGCCCTGATCCGGTAGCTATTAAATTAACAGATAAATTAACCATTATTGCTTATGATAGCGAATGGTGGCTGTTTCCTTACAACAAAGCCAATGCGGCCAGTGAGTGCGATTGCAATACAAAGGATGAGGTTTTAGTGAGAATGGAAGAACTGTTGGAGCAAAATAAAGACAAAGTAATTTTGTTGGCTTCGCACCATCCGTTTCAAAGTTACGGCCCTCATGGTGGTTACTTTAATCTAAGAAATCACCTTTTCCCTTTAACTTCTCTAAACAAAAATCTTTATATCCCAATGCCGGTGTTAGGTTCTGTTTATCCTTTCTTAAGGTCAACGCTTTTAAGCCCTGAAGATCTAAATCATCCAGCGTATAAAGATATGATCAGATCGGTAAACGGAGTATTTGGCGATTATCCAAATGTAACTTATGTAGCTGGTCATGAACATGGTTTACAGTTAATCAAAGGAAAGCAACTTCAGATTGTGAGTGGTTCAGGTTCAAAAACCTCTCCAAATAAACAAGGTAAAACCTCTCTTTTTCATGCGATGGAGCAAGGTTATGTTGTTGCCGATCAGTTGATGAATAACGATATGCGTTACGAGTATTATGTTTATTCTGATACCAGTGTGAAAAAAGTATATAGCTATATTAAGAAGTTCGAAACCATTCCTTCAAAGGTTCGTAACCGCGATAAACCAATTACCGCTGATAGTATTTTTGTGAAAATTAAACCTGAATACGATAGTGTTGGGCGTTTTCATCGCTATGTTTTTGGCGAAAATTACAGAAAGGAATATGCTGAGCGAACCAAAGTTCCGGTACTTCATGTTTCAAAAATGATGGGAGGCTTAAAAGCCACTCAGCGTGGAGGTGGTAATCAATCACGCTCTTTACGTTTAGAAGATAAAAACGGAAAAGAATATGTTCTACGCAGTGTAGAAAAATTTCCCGAAGTATTGCTGCCGGAAGGCTTAAGAAATACTTTTGCGAAAGACATTATTAAGGATAACATGTCTGCACAGCATCCATTTTCTGCATTGGTAGTGCCAGAATTGGCTAAAGCGGCAAACATACCACATTCAAATCCGATAATAGGCTGGGTTTCACCCGATGATGGTTTAGGTGAGTTTGAATCTGCTTTTGCCAATACATTATGCTTGTTCGAAGAGCGTGAACCTGTTGGAGAATCAGACAGTTCACCAAAAATGGATAAGAAATTAACTGAAGATAATGATAACAAATTAGATGGTCCGGCGTGGGTGAAAGCAAGAGCATTGGATGTTTTACTTGGCGATTGGGACAGGCATGAAGACCAATGGCGTTGGAAGGAAACAAAAACAAAAGAGGGCTCAACCTATTCGCCGGTTCCCCGCGATCGGGATCAGGTTTTCTTTCGTGGCGATGGAAAATTACAACGCTTTACGCAATCCTCTTCATTATTGCCTATGATGCAAGGCTACGAACGGCCAATTCAAAATATCAATTGGTTTTTATGGGAAGGAAGAGAAATTAGCAGTCGTTGGACGGCCAATATTGACGAGGAGGAATTTAATAAGATTGTTAAAGATTTTTGCGCAAACTATAATGATGAAGTTTTTGAAAAAGCATTAAAGAAACTGCCAGAACCTAGTTATTCCCTTCATCACGATGCATTTTTAACCACACTGCGTGAGCGTGTAGCAAACTTGCCAAAAATGATGAATGATTATTATCATTTCTTCAATCGCATTGTCGATATTGAAATGACCGATAAACACGAACTTATTAAAGTTACCGATGCCGAGAACGATGGTTTAAGGGTTAAAATTAATAAGATATCAAAAGAAGGAAATATCAAAGATGAGCTGTTTGATCGCAAGTTCGATCCTAACGTAACAAAGGAGCTCAGGATTTACATGCACAATGGTAACGATAGTTTGCTTTTGGATAATAAAAATTCTAAGATTAAAATTCGCATCATCGGGGGTAAGGGAAATAAGTTTTATGATTTCGCCAATAGCAACAGCACTGTAAGGTTGTACGGAAGAACCGATAAAGCAATTTATCAAGGAGAATCTCAAGATAAAATCAAAAAAATAATTTCTAATGATACGGCCAATTTTAGCTACATCCCAAAAGATATGTACGTTAGAAGATCGTACAATCTCAATGCAGGTTACAACAGAGATGATGGAATTTTATTGGGCTTGGTTTACAAACAAACTAACCCTGGCTTTAGGAAACAACCTTGGGGAAACTCGCAGACTGTTTCGTTTTTGCATTCATTTTCTACCAAAGCATTCCGTTTTAATTACAAAGGGGAGTGGCTAAAGGCTTTGGGTAAAGGCGATTTGCTGGTTAATGCCAATGCTTATGCTCCGAACAATACGCAAAACTTTTTCGGTTTAGGTAATGACACCCGTTTTGATGAACATGGAGATGATATCAGGTATTATCGTGCTCGATTTAATCTTTACCAGGTTGATGCTGCCATTCGTTGGAGAAGACCGAAGTCGACTCTTTCTATTGGTCCATCTTATCAATATTATAAATTTAACAAAGAGGACAACGATGGGCGTTTTATTTTAAATCCTGGTCAGCTCCATTCAGCTGACAGTTTGACGGTTAGAAATGAAAAAATGTTTGCTGGGGCGATTGTAAATTTTGTAAACAATACACGTGATAATGATTTGCTTCCAACTTTAGGAAGTTATGTAGATTTCAAATTGCTTGCGTATAAGGGTGTAAACAAGTATTCCAATTCTATTGGTCAGCTTACCGCCAGTGTATCGTTGTACAAAAACTTAGATGGAAGAAAAAATTTCATCTTGGCTGATCGATTCGGGGGAGGAGTAACGGTAGGACAACCTGCTTTTTACCAGGCTTTATATCTTGGAGGACAAGGCAACCTTCAAGGTTATCGCCAGTTCAGATTCGCTGGAGAGCACATTTTTTATAACAACTTAGAGTTAAGAGCAAGACTTGGTGATTTAGTCAGTTATGTTTTACCCGGACAAGTTGGCTTACTTGGCTTTTATGATGTGGGTAGGGTTTGGAAACGCAATGAAATTTCAACAACATGGCACCATGGCGTTGGTGGAGGCGTTTACTTCGCTCCGGCATCACTCACGGTTGTAAGATTTGTGATGGGACATTCGTCTGATGGCTGGTATCCATACCTATCATTAAATTTTAGGTACTAAATTTGTGTAACATCCTTATAGATACTAAACCCAAGTATTACGTTTCAAAGACGATTTTGCTTTAACCAGTGCTTACCTTTGCAACGGATTAATAATTAATTAGATAACTATAAAATTTACACTATAGAAAAACTTATACAATGAATACCAACGTAATAAAAATACATAAAAACGAATGTATAGGTTGCCAGGTAGAATCTTCTCTGTCTTTCCGCCCCCTCGTGGAGTACTTAAAAGATAGATTAAAAACAGAAAAATCAGTTAAATCTGAATTTTACAGATTTTTACTCGAAAAAATTGAAAAAGATAAAGTGCTTTTAACAAGCATCAGCGCTGAAGAATTATCTAAATACAAAGATACATTAGAGTTAATTTTTACCATCCTTACCCCGTTAATGGGTGATGAAGATGATTTGTTCTGGGCGCTAAGTACACCAATACCCGATCAGATTTTCTTTAGTACTAACGCCTTTTATAAATTTTTCAAAGATCACGATCCTAAAAATAAAGTTACAAAAGATAGTGAGCCGGTTGAAAAGAAACAGCTTAAGTTTATTTATAATATCATTTTAAGCCGTTTTTATAACTTCACTTACGTACTTAAAAATGAAATTATTTACGGACATGTTAACGAAGAATCGAAGCTTACACAGTATTATAATATTCAAACTGATACCAAATTTGTAGATATCAAACACAAAGGCGACCTGCCTAAAATTAATTTTGAGGAATTAGGTCGTTATTTTCAGGAAGATAATGAGCTGGAATATTTGATTACTCATTTGCCATTGCAAAACTTCTGCTTCGAAGGTTTTAGTATCATCTCCATTACCGATGTTACTTTGCAAAACTCAATTGATGGTATTCGTGATGCTCTGGTAAATCACAACTATCAAACCGAGGCTTATACCCACGTTATCCAGGCTTTAAAAAGTTTAAGTGGTAATGGGGATTTAGAATTTGGGCTGATGCCGTTTCTAACGGTAAATAACAAACTGGTTTTCGATAATAAAGAGTTTTCTCAAAGTATGCTGATCAATTCGGCAAAGGCGGCAAATCTCGAAGAGGAAGTATTCTATTCATTAGTTGATAAATACAAGGAAAATCCAAAGGCGATATTTGTAAGCGCCATTAATGATGATCAAATTTCGAAAGATCCATTTTTAAGGGTATTAAAAGCAGCTGGAGTTTGTTCTTATTCTGTTTTACCGGTATACTACAATAACCAGCTTGCTGGTGTATTAGAAGTTTATTCTAACCATGAAGTATTAGTTGATGATAAATTGCTTTCAAGATTACGTCCGGCAATGCCGTTAATTGGCCAGCTTTTTCAATATAGCATTGAAGAGTTTGATGCGAAAATGGATGAGGTACTAATGGATAAGTTTACTGCCTTGCAACCATCAGTTCAATGGAAATTCAATGAAGCGGTATGGCATTTTCTTCAAAGTCAGAATACCAATAGTAAAGTAAAAGAAATAGAAACTGTTACTTTCAAGCATATGTACCCATTGTTTGGTGCAATTGATATTAGAAATTCGACAACAGAACGCAACAAGGCACTTAAAGATGATTTAAACGTACTATTAAATCATTTAATGGATGCACTAAAAGCCATAAAAAAAACAGTTAAACTTGATCTGATTGACAAGCTTTTATTTAATTGTAAAGATTGGATTAAACAGATTGGAAGTTTTGCTTCATCGAATGAAGAAAATCGTTTAAGAGAATTTTTAGAGATGGAAGTTTATCCATTCTTATCTATTATCAAAACAAATCACCCAGAAACTGCAGAAATTGTTAATGAGTATTTTACTGTAATTGTGCCCGAAACCGGAGCTGCCTATGCAAATCGCCGGCAGTTGGAAATTTCGATGCAGTTAATCAATACG
Source organism: Pedobacter sp. AC163 (assembly GCF_979258665.1). Lineage (NCBI taxonomy): Bacteria > Pseudomonadati > Bacteroidota > Sphingobacteriia > Sphingobacteriales > Sphingobacteriaceae > Pedobacter > Pedobacter sp. AC163. Next base: position 4,841,380 of record NZ_OZ409872.1, read on the forward strand.
GAAGTAAGTCAATACTTAGAAAAATCGCAGGCTAATTTGCAGGCATCGTATCCTTGCTATTTTGCCAAGTTTAGAACAGATGGGGTAGAATATGATATTTATATCGGACAGGAAATTGCTCCAGAGAAGCCATTCGATATTTTATACTTAAAAAATATCCGATTATGGCAATTGACTTCGATGGTTGATATTGCCCGTTTATCGAAAAGCCTAATTGGCGAAATGCCACGGCCTTTAGAAACAACACAATTGATATTTATCCATTCAAACGCCATTGATATTAGTTTCAGAAATGACGAACGACGCTTCGATGTAGAGGGCGCTTATAATATCCGCTATGAAGTTGTTAAAAAGCGAATAGATAAGGTTTTGATTAAGGGTACCAGCGAACGTTTGACGCAACCACATAAAATTTCGATGGTTTATTTTAACCAGGAAGAAGCTAAGGAATATCTTGAATACATCAAATACATGCAGGTTCAAGGCTATTTAACTAACGATGTTGAGTTACTCGATTTAGATGAATTACAAGGTGTTTCAGGATTAAAAGCGCTGCGTGTAGGCGTGAAGTATTTAGATGACAAACGCGATGCTGCAAAGAAGCTAAAGCCAAGAGAACTCAAATCGATTGAAAAAGAGATAGCTAAAATGCTCCAGAATTAGCATTATAAAATATTTGATCTCCTAATTAAGTGATCGTGTTGAAGATTGTAAAGAAATGTATAGATTTTAGATGATCTTCAACAGTATTTTAGCGATAAATTAAAAAGGGCTTTCTGATCATCTCAGAAAGCCCTTCGTTTTATTTGTGTGTGAATTTTTAGTTTATTGAAGCAATTTCCTTTTCGATAGCAACTGTTTCCACCGAGCTCATGTTCGTTTTCAAAGCTGCAAATTTATCGATAGTTAGTTTTTGATTCTTGCCCATTACCAGTGTGTGGCTGTCGGTAGAACCGCTTAATTTCAAATCGGCATTATCTTTAATTACCGTGTATAAACCTTCAGTGCTGGTGTTGATATCTGCGTGTGCGTTGCCATTCAAGAAAATTTGTAAAAATTTGGTAGTCAATTTGCCCTCAGTTTTAACAATGGCATTTTCCGATGCTTCTATCCTAAAAATATCATTAACATAAACGATTACTTTGGTTAGTTCCTTATCCGATGATGAGATCTTTAAGTTATCTCCATCCTGAAAAACTTTTGCACTTCCAATATTATCATCTGCATAGGTTACTCCAGCTTTTGATCTTTGAATTAAAGTAATTTCAACATTTCCTTTAACCGAAATTCTTTTAAAATCACTAACTCTCGAAACTTTTACTGGTGCAACTTCGGTAGCCGAAATGCTGGAAGAAAATAGAGTTGTAGATAAAACGATTGCTGCAAATGAAGATGTGATTAGGGTTTTGATTGAGGTTTTCATAATGTTTTTTATTTGATAATTAAATGTTAATTAATTGTTATTGAATTGTTTAGGTAATTTTGTTTTTGTTTTGTAGATAAGACGCTCCCAAATCGAAAACGTTGCAAGCGTTCTGTCTGTATTATACCAGTCTCATGTAATTCTCGACGAACGGGCATAAATTCAAGACGAAAACATGAAACTTTCTAGAAGTTTTTGAACCACGTTAATTTGAAACTTCAAGCGTACACTGTTGTTGACACGTAAAAAAAATAATAGTATATCTTGCAACTATTCTTTTTGCTATATTTATGGATTAATATTCCTATTTAGTTTATGAAGAAAAAGGTTGTACTTGTTCAGGATAATAAAGATATTCTTGATATAATGGACCAAGTGTTAGATGAGGAGGGTTTTGATGTTACACCATCTTTAACCACCGAACCTATCGAGAATATAGAAGAAATTGATCCTGATTTAGTGATAGTCGATGACCATATCAAGGGAAAAGTTAAAGGATCTGAGATTATAAAGGCATTAAAATCTGATCCGGAGACGGAGGACGTTTCTGCAGTACTCACATCAACTTCTGCCGATTTGCCAAAAACTGCGGAAGAGTGTAAAGCTGACGATTACATTGAAAAGCCATTTGATATAGATCATATGGTTGACGTAGTAAAGAAAAACGCTTAACATTAAGCCGCTATTTGAATTTCTCATGCTAATTCTGATGAAAAATATTCCTTATCGAATCTTAATTTCCGTGATGATTTTGCTCCTTATTTCTTGTAAAAAAGATCAGCCAATAGGAAAATGGAAAGATAATATTAAATTATCTCAGAAAGCGGCGACATTAAACGCCAATTTAAATTCGATAACCATTAATACCGAATCAACTAGTTGGTGGCTAAATAACATCATGCTTAACAAAGTTGATGTTGATTTATAGACAGTAAAAAAGACAGATAAAAATTTCGTTGTCAATCATACTGATTTCAAAGTGGGAAGAATAAATGGCAATACAATAGTTATAACCATAAATCGAAATACGAGCGGCTTTGATAGATTGCTAACCATAGGTTTGCAAAACGGAAATTATTTCGATGGAATAGCAATCACGCAGCAAAAGTAAAATCTAAATTTGGTAGGAAAGTCTGTAACTACCTATTCAGCGTTGGCTCGTAAGTATCCGTGCTAACCGTAGCCTGCAGCTCATGCAGAATTTGATAAAGCCCAAAATTCGTTCTGTTTACATAGATAAAATGCTTTACGCCTCTAGCTTGTTTAAATTCAGGCATTCTAGATATTTTTTCGCCATAAGCATATAGTTGATCAAAAAATTCAGGTTTGCTAAAGTCAAATATCTTATTGATATAGGGCTTAGCAAAAAGGCTGATCATTTCTTTATAGGCTTTATAATAAAATTCGACTTGATTTTCCGTATCATCATTGTGAATCATATCAAGCTTTCTAAAAGCATCAATGGTTTTTTGTTTATCGTTGATTACATCAGTAGAAATTAATGAGAAAAATGGATAGTAGAAATCATTTGGCAATTCTTTAATACAGCCAAAATCAATTACACCTAAATCTTCATTTGGCGTAATCATAAAATTTCCTGGGTGTGGGTCGGCATGTACAGCTCTTAACTCATGCTGTTGGAAATTATAAAAATCCCACAAAGCCTGCCCAATCTTATTTTTTAGCTCCTGTGATGGATTAGTTTTTAAAAACTCTTTTAAATGCAACCCCTCAAGCCAATCCATCGTGATAATACGCTTACCGGAAAGTTCGGGATAGTACTTTGGGAAAACAACATGATCCAAGTTCTGGCAATCTTCTGAAAATTGAATAGATCTCTTAACTTCCAATTCATAATCGGTTTCTTCCAATAGCCTTTCCTCAACTTCTTTAATATAGATGTTAAGTTCTCTTTCTGACATGCCCAATAACCGAAATGCAAAAGGTTTAACCAGTTTTAAGTCAGATGAGATACTGTCTCCAACACCAGGATATTGAATTTTTACAGCGAGTTTTTTGCCATTTAAAGTGGCTTGATGCACTTGGCCGATTGAAGCAGCATTGCTTGAGTTAAGGTTAAAGGTGTCGAAAATCTGATCAGGCGTTTTGCCGAAGTTTTTGGTGAAAGTTCTTACAATGAGTGGCCCGGAAAGGGGAGGAGCATTATATTGTGATTGCGTAAACTTATCTACGTAAGATTTAGGCATGATATTCTTATCCATACTCAGCATCTGAGCAATTTTCAATGCACTGCCCTTTAGCTCACTTAACGATTTGTAAATATCGGTGGCATTATCTTCGTTAAGTTGCTCTTTATCCATATCAGGATTGAACAATTTTTTCGAATAGTGTTTGATGTAATTACCTCCAATTTGAAAACCTGTTTTAACAAATTTTGCTGAACGTTCTACTTTTGTTGTCGGAATACTGTCTTGTGCCTTCATCAATTCTAAAATCCCATCTTTTCTTTAAACTTTCCGTTACGCGATAAAAACTTTCCATAATCAATCAAATTATCTATAGGAGAATGTTGAAAGAGATCGAAAGTTACATTAATGCCTTTTTCAATGGCTTCGTCACTTTTTTCAAAGCCATCGCTATCATCATTGATCCAAAAATTAACTATAAATGCAAATTGAACCCAGAGCGCATCTTTATATCTTTTAGTTAAAAATTTGCGCTCCGCTAATTCACCGCTATCGAGCCCTTCATCAATAATTTCTTGAGCAAAGTTTTCAAAAATAGGTTTCACTCCTGCCAAAACATTAGGTGTAGAAAATTTACCCTGATAATTTTTAAGGCTATAAATTACAAAGCTACGTTCGCTTTTTAAGTTCTCCAGGTAGCTGTAGAAAAAGGATAACATTTTCTCTCTGGATGTATATTGGTGCCAAACTTCCTGATCTTTAATTTTACTAATCGTTTCAAAGGTAAGATCAAACCAGATGGTCTTCTCAATGCTTTCAAATGAGGAATAGAACTGATAAAATTCTGCCTCAGTAATTTTTAATTTTTTAGCAAAACTATATACCGTTTTTGGTTTCTCATTGTTGGTTAAAACAAAATCAATATATGCAGTTCTTATTTGTTGAGCGGTGGCCATATTATTCCTTTTTTACAATGATAACGTTAAATATCAACCCTTGTTTTCTGATGGGAGTAATTGTTAATCACGCAATTGTAATAATAGCTTTCAAAATAATTGAAAGTTGGTTTTTTGCCTAGTAAATTTAGTAATTACAATATCATTGTGGAAATAAAAAGTTTTGTAAAACTAAAAATATTAGTAATATTGAGCTCAATTTAATCTTTATTAATATGATCCAGCTAAACGACTTTTTATATGGTAAAATGGAGTTTCCACAAGTATTTTCTGACCTGTTAAATACTGAAGCTTTAAAACGTTTAGCTGGAATTCACCAAAGCGGTGCTATTTTTTTGGTAAATCCCGACATTTGCCATTCACGACTGGAGCATGCAATAGGGGTAACCATGCTAATCAAAAAGTTAGGAGGTTCGGAACTGGAGCAAATAACTGGTTTATTACATGACGTTTCGCATACCGCTTTTTCTCACGTTGGCGATTATGTGTTTGAGCACCTGGATGAAGATTACCACGAAAAGGTTTTTGCTGAGGTAATTTATAAGTCGGAAATTCCAGATGTTCTGTTGAACTATGGTTATGATGTTAATCAAATTCTTTACGGAAAGTTTAACATTTTAGAACAACCATTGCCATCTCTTTGTGCGGATAGATTAGATTACACTTTAAGGGATGGTGTACACGGAGGGATCATATCACGGCAAAGGGCTCGTGAGTTTCTTAGTGCCATAGTGATCAATGGAGGTAAAATTGCTGTGAATGATAATGCTCAGGTAAATTGGATAAATGAAGTTTTTGAAAAATTGAATAGTGAGTTTTTTAAGCTTCCGCTACACTTATATGCTAACGGCAAAATGGCCGAGTTAATAAGAAGTTTCATAATTAAAGGTGTTTTAAGAGAGAGTGATATGTTTAAAACCGATACGCTACTGCTAAATAAAATTAGAACTACCTATGAAGGTTACGAAGCAATTAAATCCATTAAGCAGCTTCGTGGGTTTGCAGAATATATTCGACATGGAGATTTGCCTAAAATAAAGCCCAGAACCTTGAAAGCTTTGCTTGTTTAATTAAATTGAAAATAGAAACAATGATATTTCTTTGCTGTATATTAGACAAAATTGTGTGATATGTCTGTAATAGAAATTATTTTAATAGGTGTAGTTGTAGTATTAATTTTTGGTGGCAAGAAACTGCCAGAGTTAATGCGTGGAATTGGAAAAAGCGTTAAAGAATTTAAAAGTGCAAAGGAGGAAGGTTCAAGTAAATAATTTTTATTTATCATTAATACCTTTCCAATAATGAGATCACGATTCAAACTTTAAGTTAACTTTTGTGTTTTCTTTTAAACGCAGAAAACATGGAAAATCAGAATCAAGAAAAATCAAAGAAAAATACGAGTGAAATAATTGAGAAAGATTCTTCTAAGGGTTTGAATGATTGGAACGATCGTTTAGATAAAAATCTTGAACCAGAAGATCGTAATGATACTGACGCCGACGTTAAAGCGAAGGAATACTCTGAGAAGTTTGATGGTAAAGCGAATCAATGAATATATATAGTTTAAGCACTTTGAGTCAATTTTCCATAGTGATCATCATTTAATGGAGTGTCCAAATCGTATGAGGAAAATATCATGTTGCTGTAAGACACAATTTCCTCTATTTCTTTAATATCATATAAAGCGCCATCCAGCTTTTTAATAGTTGCTTCCAGTTGATTCTTATCGGTATCGTCTAACTGATTTTTGATTAAGCCAAAACCATCTTTTATTGCATTATTAATATTTCTCTTAAAAAAGAAAAATGCATTTCTATAGTTCAAAAATAGAGATTCATCTTTTTTGGAAGCATGTTCTAGTCTAAAATGCGCTTTTTCTACTTCTTTGTACAGTTCCAAATCTGCCCCGTCGTTCACTCTCGCAGGATAAATTTTTTTTATTAAGTAATGGTAGGAATTAATTAGCTTTTCCATCTTTTACAATCTTAAGTTGATAAATGGGATGAATGCTGTTGTATTAGGGGATACTTATTTGGAACGGCTTAGAACGTGATTTGTTATTTTTATATGTTTTTTTTACATCAACCCCTTAAATTATTACACGAAATGGTTATTTTGCCCAGTTAAAAATTTATAAATCTTTATAACCTATTCTTCTTATATTGTATAAATAGTATATTGCATCTCTATAACTTTCCAAATGAATTACCTTTCTAATTAGCTAATACCAATGAAGCGAGCTGGATTATTAGCTTTACTAATATTTTTATTGGTTTCAATGCGCTCTCGTGCTCAAAACGTTTCCAACGAAGGGACAGACTTTTGGGCAGTTTTCCCCACGCATGTACCTAGCCAAAATAGCTTAGCTAACATTGCGGTTTTTGTAACTTCCAAATTCAATACAGAGGTTACGGTTAGTTGCGGAACATGGTCGTTAAAAAAAACAATCCCAGCCAACCAAGCTATACGATTTGATGTACCTAGAGCGTCGGCGTATATAGAAGAATCAGAATCAAATACAGTTTTATTAGATAGGGCAATACGTATCCGCGTAACCGATGGTTTACCCAAAGTTTCTGCATACACTCACATTTACGGAAGAGCAAGATCAGCAGCTTCGTTGATACTTCCATTCGAAACACTTGGCCAAACCTATTATTCCATGAACTACACTCAATCTGCAGGGGGAAGAAATTACTTGGCCATCGTAGCTGCAGAAGATAATACAAGTGTTATTATTCATGAGAAAGGTGGCAGTACTTTACCAGTTACTTTGGCCAAAGCAGGCGATGTATACGAATACATCGCAGGTACTGGTGATCTAACCGGAGTTTATGTAGAAACAGATAAAACAAAATCATCTTGCAAAAGATTTGCTGCTTTTTCTGGCTCATCTGTAATTGTAATAGGCCCATGTACTGGTTCTCAAGATCCACTATATCAACAACTTTATCCAACAGTAAGCTGGGGAAGAAACTATGGCGTTGTCCCATTCAAAGATAGGCGGTACATCTTAAGAATTTTGGCTCAAGAAGATAATACAAAATTCACTTTAGATGGTACTTCTATTACTTTAAATAAAGGCGAATTCTATGAAAGCAGCATTTTAACCCAATCTACATTTATCTCTGCTGATAAATTAATTAGTGTTGCACAATATTCACTTACTCAAAATTGTTCTTCAGCTTTGGGTAACGCTATTATTGGCGATCCGGAAATGGTTATTCTTAATCCAGTTGAATTCAGCATTAAAACCGTTACCGTGTTTTCATCTGATTTGGAATCAATAGTGGATAAGTATATCAACGTTCTAATTAGAACAAATAAAGTAAACAGCTTTAAAATTAATGGGGTAGCTCCTACAGCATCATGGAGTACACTTATTGGCAATTCTACTTATTCGTTTGCCCAGATTTCTGTTACAGCAAGCAGTTTAACGTTGACAGCTGATGATGGATTTAATGCAATTGCGTACGGATTTGGTAATGCCGAATCATATTCCTATTCAGCCGGGACCAATTTATCATCAAACAATTATTTAACGGTTATTGATGAAACCCGAAACGAGGAAAGTCCTAATGGTTGTATTGGACAAACTGTTGATTTTAAAGTCAATTTGCCTTATGAACCAGATCGGATCACCTGGACTTTGGAAGGTGGGGTGCCAGAACCAGTTCCAAACCCGGTACCTGAAAAGAAAATTGTAAACGGACAAACTATTTATGTCTACCGATATCCTGTAAATAAAACCTATACTCAAACCGGTGAATACCATTTAGAAGTGGTTGCGCATGTGCCAACGAATGCGAATAATTGTATTACAGGCGACATTACAACCAACTATGTTTTTAATATCTACGATTTGCCCATTACCGATTTTGAAGCCAAGTTGACAGGTTGTGCCAATACTGAAGTTCAGTTTACAGATAAAAGTGATTCTAAAACAACCGATTTTGCAATTACAAATTGGCTTTGGGATTTTAGAGATGGCACGACATCAGCCGATCAAAACCCAAAACATGCTTTTTTAAAAGAAGGTAAATACAAAGTTTTATTAACGGTAAAATCTGGAACAGGCTGTTATTCTGAACCTGTTGAAAAAGAAATAGAAATTTACCCACAGCCAGTTTCAAATTTTAAAGCTCCTGCTGAAACTTGCACCAATACCGAATTTACAATTCAAGACTTATCAGCTATAAGCAATGATATATCTGTAAATACCATTAAAAGCTGGGCTTGGAATTTTGATGACGGAACAGCAATTTCAACTGATCAAAATCCAAAACATAGCTATACTAAAACTGGAAAGTATACTATTTCACTGGTAACCACGTCGTCGAATAATTGCGTAAGCGAAGCAAAGAAATGGGAAATCAATGTTACAGAGCTACCAAAAGCAGGTTTTGAAATGCCCGATATCTGCTTGAAAGATGCTGTTGCTAATTTCACCAATACAGCAGTAAATGTAGACGGTACGGCTGACGGATTAACTTATAAATGGGATTTTGGAGACAAATATTTATCGGCCGCTGATTTGGTAAAAAACACATCAAATGCGAAAGATGGTTCACATACTTACACCGTAGCCGATAATTACGATGTTACCCTGACCATTACTAACACAAACGGATGTACAGATATTGTTAAACAACAGTTTACCGTCAACGGATCTGTTCCTAAGGCTAACTTTGAACCCTTGACTACCAATAATTATTGCAGCAACACGGTAATCTCAATTAAAAATACATCGACGGTAGATTTTGGAAAGGTAACAAAGATTGAAGTCTATAAAGATTTAGATAACCAGCCGGAGAGCATGGAAACTTTTAATTTTCCAATACCAGATCAAATAGATTTGAATTATGCACCTTTTGGTTCCCCGCTAACTAAAGATGTTCAGATTAAAGTAGTTGCCTATTCAGGAGGCCAATGCTCTGATTTTATCATTAAAACCATTACATTGAACGCATCTCCAACAATAACAGTTGATGAAATTTTGCCTGTGTGTGAGAATGATGGTAATGTTGTTATCAATCAATTTCATGAAACCAACGGAATTTCAGGCGTTGGAGTTTATAGCAGTGATGGAAGCGGTTTGAAACCTGATGGAACGTTTAATCCGAAACTGGCCGGGCTCGGGCCTCATAACATCACCTATACTTTCACAGCAGATAATGGTTGTAGTGCTACGGTTACAAAATCAATTTTTGTAAATAAATCACCAGTGGTTGATGGCGGCTCAATTATTTATATCTTAGCAGGAGGAGAAATACAAGTTCCTGCTGTAGCAACAGGAGAAGGATTGAAATATGAGTGGTTACCGGCTACAGGGTTGGATAATAACAAAGTCTTGAATCCAATTGCCTCACCGGAAGATGATACTGACTACACCTTAACTGTAACTACCAGTCCGGAGCAATGTACTGCAGTACTACGGGTATCGGTTAAGGTTTTACAGGCTGTTAATCCTCCAAGTAGTTTCACTCCAAATGGTGATGGAATTAATGATGTATGGAATATCAAGTATTTGGAAAGTTATCCAAAGGCAACTGTAGAAGTCTTTAACCGGAATGGGAGCCGAATATTTTTTAGTGCTGGATATACAACCCCATTTGATGGGAATTATCAAAATGAACAACTTCCGGTTGGTGTTTATTACTACATCATAAATCCACGAAATGGAAGGAAAAACGTTACCGGACCGCTCACAATAATCAGATAAATTTTGAAAAAGTATATCCTTATATTTGCCTTACTTGTTTCTATCAAAGCTTTTTCTCAGCAAAAGCCACAATACACCCAGTATATTTTTAATCAATATTTGCTTAACCCGGCGCTTTCTGGGATAGAAAATTATATTGATTTTAAAGCAGGTTATCGGAAACAATGGGCTGGAATTAATGATGCGCCACAAACCTCTTTCGTGTCAGCACATTGGGCATTGGGCGATAATCAGTTGTGGAGTAATGCGCTCACTTCATTTCCCGAAGAAACGGGCAATCCAATGGATCGGAATTACATGCAGAATTATACTTCATCACCACCACATCATGGCATGGGTGTTACCGCAGTTTTGGATAAAACAGGCCCGATAAAAAGATTGGATGCCAATGTAACTTACGCCTATCATTTGCAATTGAGCAATAATTTTAATTTATCTGCAGGTGTTGCAGCAGGTTTATCTAGTATTTCATTAGATATAAATGCATTGACATTCGAAAATCCTTATGAACCATCACTTAATAGAGCAATTACCAACCAATTACGTCCAGATTTAAGCGTTGGTGTTTGGTTATACGGTGCAAGAATGTTTGCAGGAGTATCGGCTCAACAGATATTATCTCAAAAATTAAGTTTTTCGGGAGATGAAGCCTATAATCAAGGAAAAGCAGTTCCGCATTTCTTTGGTACAGCGGGATATAAATTTTTTCTTGATGATGAAATTGCAGCAATTCCTTCCGTTATGGTTAAATATGTGCAGCCAGCGCCAGTATCGGTAGATCTAAATATGAAAATAGCTTTTAGAGATAAGTTATGGCTTGGGGGAAGTTATCGCAAGGATGATTCATTTTCGGCAATGGCCGGTTTCAATATTGGTAAGATGTTAAATCTAACCTACTCTTACGATTTTACCACTTCAGATTTGAATCAGGTAAGCAATGGTAGCCATGAAATTGTTTTGGGATTACTACTCAACAACATTTATAAAGTACCTTCGTATATCCGAATGTGGTAACGAACTAAAGATAGGCTAATTCAGTTCAAACGCACATCCAAATAAACCAAAAAATACGGCTTGATACCAACTGAAAACAAAAAATTGCCCTAGGACTAAAGTTCCTTTCTTAACCTCGCCACCGGAATATTCATTTGCTCTCTGTATTTAGCAACAGTTCTACGGGCAATGTTATAACCTCTTTCTTTTAAAATATCGGTCAATTTCTCGTCGGCAAGAGGCTTGCGTTTATCCTCATTTCCAATACAATCTTCGAGTATTTTTTTTACTTCTTTGTTCGATACCTCTTCTCCATTTTCTGTCTGAATGGCTTCTGAGAAGAAAGATTTTAACAGAAAGGTACCAAATTCAGTTTGCACATACTTCGAATTGGCTACACGAGATACGGTAGAAATATCCATGTCGATTTTATCAGCAATATCTTTTAAAATCATTGGACGCATTTTGCGTTCATCCGCCGTCAAAAAATACTCGTACTGATAATGCATAATTGCATTCATTGTTTTCAACAAAGTTTGTTGCCTTTGTTTAATGGCATCGATAAACCACTTAGCCGAATCTAATTTTTGCTTCACAAACTGAACAGCTTCTTTAAGCTTTTTATCTTTTGATGAAGCCTTATCGTAATGCTCAAACATTTCCTGGTAAGAGCGGCTTACCTTTAGTTCAGGTGCATTTTTAGAGTTCAGTGTTAAAATTAAAATCCCATCATTATTACTAATATGAAAATCCGGAATGATTTGCATTTGTTTGGTCGTTACCTGATTTGCATCACCTGGTTTTGGATTTAAGCGCAAAATCTCGTTGACTACCTCTTTAAGTTCTTCGCTATCTAGGCCTAAGCTTTTTTCGAGTTTGTCGTAATGTTTTCTTGTAAATTCATCCAGATAGTTTTCTACAACATTCATTGCTTTAACTATTATCGGATTATTGGGGTCTTTTCTTTTTAATTGAATCAATAAACATTCTTTCAAGTCTCTTGCGCCAATGCCTGGAGGATCGAAACTTTGAATCAGTTTTAACATTTCCAATACATCTTCTTCCTCAACCATTACATTTTGAGAAAAAGCCAAATCGTCAATCATAGAACCCAAAGGGCGGCGTAAATAGCCATCATCATCCAAACTTCCGATAATTTGCTTACCGATAATAAAATCCTGGTCTGATAGAGGAATAAGATCTAATTGCTCTTGTAAACTTTCAAAGAAGGTGCTTTCAATAGCGATTGGAGTTTCTTTTTTCTCTTCGTCATCATCACCATTGTTGTAATTCGTACTATAATCGTTGGTATTGTCGTCTTGCAGATAATCGTCTACATTAAACTCATCCATGCTGGTATCTTCAGATGGTCCATCGAAGTCTTCAGGGCTATCGTTTAAATCATCATATTCGCTTTTAGGCTCATCCTGTGTCATCAAACTAGGATCTTCTAAAGCAGGATTATCTTCCAATTCCTCTTTTACACGCGTATCTAAAGCAACCGTTGGCACCTGTAACAACTTTATAAACTGAATTTGTTGGGGTGATAACTTTTGTAATAATTTTTGTTGTAGATGTTGCTTTAGCATATTTTGTATTCAGGATTGCAGCAAAAATAAACAAATCATTTCAGATATTCTTTCGAATTAACGTAAATGCTTTTGAATGTTTGGTTTAATTGTCTGCTAAACATTTGGATTCAGTTGAATGTTTGCTATTTTCGTATATAAATCATCTAAGCTTAAAAATTATGGGTTTTGTTAAAGAATTTAAAGACTTCGCGGTTAAAGGGAACGTTCTCGACCTAGCTGTCGGTGTTATCATCGGTGCTGCATTTGGAAAAATTGTAAGCTCACTAGTGGAGGATATTATTACGCCAGCAGTGCTGGGTCCGGCATTAAAAGCAGCCGGATTAGAAGATTTAAGCCAACTCACTATTGCGGGAACAGCAATAAAGTACGGCAATTTTCTATCGCAAGTAATTACATTTATTATTGTGGCTTTGGTGTTATTTGTGATTATTAAAGGTGCCAATAACCTTAAGAAAAAGGAAGTTGCGGCTCCTGCAGCTCCAGCACCACCAACAAAAGAAGAAGTTCTTTTAGCAGAAATACGAGATTTGCTTAAAGCAAAAGCATAAAAAACAAAGATCTGCTCAAGGGCAGATCTTTGTTTTTAAAAACTCCTTTTCACTTTCGGATCTGTTATTATAATATAATCACCAAGGTTTCGATGTTTTTCCCAGTTCGGATTCTCAAAATTTTCATCACTAAATGATGAAATATTAAGAATTTTTAGTGTTGGAGCATATTTTTGAAGTTTGGCCAATGTTCCAAGCTTTTCATCGCTATGAAATCGGCCATTTAGTTGTAGAATTTTAATTCGTTTATTTGCTTTCGCAAACTTAGCGATTGACCAAGCCATGGTAGCATCCCAAAAATTTTGAGTCTGATAGACTTTCATCGAACCCATGCTATGTCCTCCCAATAGTTCGGTAAATTTTTCCAGGTATCTTCCGGTAGCGGTATCAATAGGGAGAGGTGGCAAAATGTTTAGTGATGATTTAGGAAAGCCACTTAAAACAGTCAACCCATTTTTGGTCACTGCATTGCTATAGCGAGTGGCGGCGTTGCCAGCAATTACAGCAAGCTTATTCATTTTAGCATATTCAATTAAGGGTTTATAGTCCTTGTAATTTGACCACGCCCTTCCTTCTTTGATAAAATTCTTTTCTGATATCAAGTCGGCTAGATATTCATCTACCACGGGTTGAATATCGGTATGGAACATTTCTAAACTAAGAGCGGTTTTTTTAGGGAATTGTTCAGTTAATTTTTTGAAAATAGTAAATTCCAAAATATGCCCTATAGAATCGTTATGCTCTTCTCCAAAAAATAAAACATCAGCCTTATGCATGTCGGTAATTACTTCATCTAAAGAAATTACTTTGTCCTTTTTAACATCATAAACTTTATAGTGTGATGCTAAATCTTGGGCAAATACATCAAAATTGAAAACAACGAAGCATATAAATAATAAATATTTCATGTGCTCAAAATAAGAAAATATTTTTCGCCGATGAAATGATACCACTTACCGCCATTCTGCCCATGCTGAAGAAAACAACAGTTGTTAACTTTTAATTTATAAATACTTTTGGATATTAAATAAATGAACACATGGAAAATGTAAATGAAAATAATCACATCAAAAACTCGGGTAGAGTTTGGAGTGGTTCCATCATATTAATTATTGGGCTAGCATTTTTATTAGATAATTTGGGATTAAATATTCCAGGTTGGGTATTTAGCTTTTGGACATTTCTAATTGCGCTTGGGGTGTTTGTTGGTGTAAGAAAAAATTTTAAAGGCGTTTGGTGGCTTATTCTTATTTTATTTGGCGTATACCAAACGATAGATGATATGGGCTTCGATTTTGATATATCTAAATACGCCCTGGGAATAGGTCTTGTAATTGTTGGTGGATTTTTGATTTTTAAACCAAAGGATACTTTCAAAAGGAGGAAGTCATTTAAAGGTGCACTTAGGAACGAGTTCGGTGTAAATGAAGAGATAGACCTTGATGACGAAGCAGATAAGAAAGCAAATAGAAATGACATCATTGATGTTGCAGCCGTTTTTGGGGGATCAAATCAAACCGTTTATTCTAAAAATTTTAAAGGAGGAGATGTCACTGCAGTTTTCGGCGGATCGGATATCATAATGACGCAAGCTGACTTTACGGATTCTGCGGTGATTGATGTTACTGCAGTTTTTGGAGGTATCAAATTAATTGTGCCACCAAATTGGGCAATACAATCTAATGTTACAGCAATATTTGGTAGTGTAGAAGACAAGAGGGGCCACATGTTGCCGATAGATCAAATGCAGAAAACCTTAGTTTTAGATGGAACCGTACTTTTCGGGGGAATCGAAATCAAAAGTTTTTAAAACCATAATCAAAAGTAAATGATCAGAGATTTTCTGGTCGTTTACTTCGTTTATCATTACCTAAACAAACAACGCTTTGACAACTAGACCGCTATCCATTCCGCAAATTCAAAAAACCTCTGCAGCTATAGCTATTGCTTGGTTTATTCTATGTGCCGTTGGCCTACATTATGTGGTGAATTTTTCTTGGCTAATTTCATTTGCAGATAGTTTTTTGAGTAATTTCTTACTGGTGATGGCCTGCATTGCCATAAGTAATATGCTGGGCTACTATCAGCCAAAAAACGAACGAATATTGTATGTGCTCATCATTACATTGGCGCTTACGTTCGTAATTATTTATGCTGCAAAATATGCGATGCTATACATATTTTCAGATTTTAAGGAGTATTTAGATTTCTATAATTTCTCTTTTGCCTTCCGTGGTTTAATTTCCTTTATGTGCTTGGCTTGGTGTGCATTGGCCAATATTTTATGGTACAGACTGGAGGAACAATCGGAAACACACGAAAGGCTTTCGGCGGCAAAAAGTTTGGCAAAAGAAGCGGAGCTAAATAAGCTTCGTCACCAATTGCAACCCCATTTTTTGTTCAATAGCTTAAATTCGGTATTTGCGCTTACAATGGTAAACCCCAAAGAGGCAGGCGTAATGATTACCAAGTTGGCTTCCTTTCTTCGCGGAACCTTAAAACGCGATGACGAATTGTGGGTTTCTGTAGAAGAAGAAATGGAATATATCCAGCTTTATCTTGATATTGAAAAGGTTCGTTTTAGCCATCGCTTAAATATTGAGGTAAATGTAGCCGACGATACTTTGAATTTATGTTTGCCAGGAACTTTATTGCAGCCGATTGTAGAAAATGCTATTAAGTTTGGCTTGTACAACACATCTGCTGGTATAACTATTAAGGTTGATGTAACAGTTGATCGTAATATTCTGGAGTTGCGGGTGCAAAATCCTTTCGATCCGGAAATGAAAGCCGCGGGAGGAACCGGATTCGGTTTAACGGCTATTAAACGTAGATTATATTTGTTATTTGCAAATCCGCATTTGCTGCAAACCGAAATTGAGGCAAATAATTTATATATTACCACTCTAAAAATCCCACAGAAAAATGATCAGAACGATATTAATTGATGATGAACCTTTAGCGAGAGATATTGTTAAATTTTATCTTACCGATCATCCTGAAATTGAAGTTGTTGCTGAATGTTGCGATGGTTTCGAGGGATTAAAAGCCATCACTTTACATAAGCCCGATTTGATATTTCTAGATATTCAAATGCCAAAAATTAGTGGATTTGAAATGCTGGAATTGGTTGAAGATAAGCCCGCTGTAATTTTTACAACTGCTTTTGATGAGTATGCCATTAAAGCTTTTGAAGTTAATGCCGTTGATTATTTGCTCAAACCAATAGATAAGGCACGTTTCGATGCTGCCATCAAAAAGCTGCCTTCCAGATTAAATCAAACAGAAAATACCGAAGCTGTTTTGGATGCCGCTGCTTTGAGTCCGGCACAAAATAATAGGGTAGTAGTTAAAAAGGATGGCGTAATTAAAATTATTCCAACCGGAGATATCAATTACCTTGAGGCTGATGATGATTATGTTAAATTAAGTACAGCAGATGGTATTTTCTATAAAAATAAAACCATGGCTTACTTTGAGCAAACTCTTGATCCCGGCCAATTTATCCGTATTCATCGCTCTTATATCATTAACCTTGCTCAGGTTACAAAAATCGAATTAAAAGAGAAAGATAGTTACGTGGTGCTGCTGAAATCAGATATCTGGCTGCCCGTGAGTAAAACAGGATACATAAAATTGAAAGCAGCGTTGGGCTTGTAATCAGTAATATTTTTGTGTTTATCGCTGTGGTAATTTTCAGGCTGGATAAACAATAGTTTTTGGAAAGCAATCACATCGTAACACTTATCGTTAGTCCTGTTTTTTGTCTCAATTTTTTTGAGAATGGCAGCGTAGAATAGGTTTTCGGGTGCGCCAAAAAGGATTTCCACTACAACCAGGTTTAGTTGGCATGGCTTATAGTTCTATTTACGGTTGTTTCAGATGAACGATATACAAGAAACGTTCCTATGGAACGAAAAAACAAACCTTCATATATTCTTTCTACCGGTGAGTCGTCCCTACGGGACGGTAAAAAACTTTTCTTGCGGTGTTGAGCTAGGCTGTGTTTTAGAATGAAACCTCGAATGCTTTGTTTCAATTTGGTTGATTTTTGTTGCGCTTAAGATTGTCGATTTTGCACAAAAAACCTTCCTTAGGAACGAAAAATAAAACGTTTCATAGATTTTTTCTAGGGGTGAGCCGTTGCTACGTTACGGGGAAGAACTTTTCTTACCGTTAAGCTAGGCCGTGTTTTAGAACAAAACCTCGAATGCATTTTTTTTAATTTGGTCGATCTTTGTTGCGTCTAAGATTGTCAATTTTCCATAGAAACGTTCCTATGGTACGGAAAAACCGTTCATAGATTTTTTCTATCGATGATTTGTTCCAATGAGATGAGAGATAATTTTCTTGAAGTGTTTTGAAAAATAATATTCATATACCGAGAGCTAATTTACTACCGTCCCGTAGGGACGACTTCTCGGTAGCAAAAATTGTTTTGCAATCGTTTCGTTCCGTAGGAACGTTTTATGAATTATTCGCATGCAGGACTTCCTTACCTAATTGTAGTGGCCATTATGAAATAAACCCGACTGAAGCGAGATGCTGGCTTTTTTTGCCAGCAGAAGCGGGGGCGGGACTGAATTTTAAAAAGAATTACTACATTTGCTTTTCAAATAAAAAATAAAACTAAACAGACTTGCATTTATAGAGAAATCGCTTTATATTTGCACCTCTTAATTTTGAAATTATAATAAGATAATATACAGTCATGAAAAGAACATACCAACCTTCGCAAAGAAAGAGAAGAAACAAACACGGCTTCCGCGAAAGAATGGCAACAGCTAACGGCAGACGAGTATTAGCATCACGTCGTGCTAAAGGAAGAAAAAGATTAACAGTTTCTGACGAACGCAAGCATAAAGCATAATTTTTGATTGCTTTTCCGATTAATCGGAATCGGCAGATCAAATCTGCAATTATCAATCAAAATATATGTACACATTCAGAAAAGAAGAACGGTTATGCAGCAGAAAACATTTAGATCTGCTGTTTAAAAACGGTTCTTCTTTTTTATTATATCCTTTTCGTATTTCTTATCTGTTTATTGATGAAGCTGCTCATGTTCCAGCGCAGGTAGTAATTAATGTTCCTAAAAAGAGATATAAACGAGCTGTAGATCGCAACCTACTCAAGCGCCGCATTCGCGAAGCTTACCGACTAAATAAACAAGAAGAGTTTTACAGTCAATTACCTGATGATAGAGGATTATTGCTTTTTTCCATCCAATTTGTGGGGAAGGAGAAGTATGAATTTACTTTTATTCAAAAAAAAATGGTGTCAACTTTTAAGCGCTTTAAAACTTTAATTCAGCCAAATGAAGTTCATTAATAAGATATTTGGTTCGCTTTTTTTAGGGTTGATAAAGATTTACCAATATGCCATTTCGCCTATGCTTGGCGCAAATTGTAGGTTTACCCCAACTTGCTCGCAATACGGAATCGAAGCTATTCGGAAATTTGGACCATTTAAAGGTGGTTGGATGGCATTAAAGCGTATAGGTCGCTGCCATCCATGGGGCGCACATGGACACGATCCTGTTCCGTAACTTTTAGTTATCAACTGCGACTTACCAGTTTGGATGCAAAAATTATTGAGACGTGGATTTTGATGCAGAAAAAAACAAAAAAATCAACTTATTAAACCTTCGGATAAAACAATTATAAACCCAATCCATAACCTATAACTCAAGTAAAATGGCTAAAATACTTCAAATAGAAACAGCTACACAGGTTTGTTCTGTAGCTTTATCAATTGATGGGGAAACAGTTTATACCAAAGAAGAGATCGGTCAAAACTTGCACGCCAGTAACCTTACTTTATTTATAGATGAAGTGATTAAGTCTTCTCACTTCACTTACAATGATTTAGACGCCATTGCGGTTAGCAAAGGACCAGGATCTTATACGGGCTTGAGGATAGGCGTATCTACAGCAAAAGGACTCTGTTATGCACTAGAAAAGCCATTGATTGCTGTTGATACGCTAGAAATGATGGCTAATGGTTTTATGACGGAAAATCCGACATACGCTGTACTCATTTGCCCTATGATTGACGCCCGAAGAATGGAGGTTTACAGCGCTGTTTTTGATAGCAATTTGAATGTTTTGGAGCCAACCTCTGCTAAAATAATCGATGAAAATAGTTATGTAGAATTGCTTCAGAAAAATGAAATCACTTTTTTAGGAGATGGAGCTGCAAAATGTAAGGATACTCTAAATCACCAAAATGCGCTTTTCAACGATAAGAATTTTAACTCTGCAAAGTATATTTCAGGTTTAGCATACCAGGCATTTCAGGTGCGAAATTTTGAAGACGTAGCCTATTTCGAACCTTTTTATTTAAAAGATTTTGTAGTTACGCAACCAAAAAAGAAAGTTTAGGTTATTTTCGTTTAAAGATCGAAAATAGATTTTTAAAGAAACTGCCCCCCTCATTGTCATTTATACCAGGCATTACATCGCTAAACTGGGGGTGGTTGACAACATTTCCAAATTTAATCCCTATACCCATATATACTGAAGCGCCGACTCCGTTAGTAGAAGATCCGGTACTTCCATTGCTGGATATTATGCCCTTTGTAGTATAGGCAGTAGAAACTAAATTGTCTGATCCAAGGAAAATTTCAAAGTTTGGCGTTTGATATTTACCTTGTAAACCAACCATGAAAATATTGTTAAGGTTGTAAAGCGGAGTAACACTTCCAGAGAAATTTTTATAATTAAAGGTGTTAACCAAAGCAATATCTCCTCCCTTGTAAAAAAGATTTTTCGACACAATAAACGAAGGTTTGTAGAAGCCATAAAATTTTGAAACATATAGATCAATCTTTGCGTTTGTTGGTGCAAGGAATTTTTTGCTTTCCTGAGCTTCAGTAAATATATCGGTAATGCTATTATTAATGTTGTTTCGATTTGCGAACGTATTTATCGTAATATTCGATGAGTTGACAATTGTTTCTTGAGTACTTTTTCTCCACCAAATAAAACCCAAATCTTTAATGTTTGCCATCAACATTAAACCTTTTTTTGTGATATAATTCGTTCCAAAGCTCAATGATAGTCCAGGATTTTTGAATGGAAGTAATGTTTTTTTTCTGAGTTCTCTTCCCTCTGTAAAATTACTTCTATAGTTGGCTGCCAACCCTAAACTGAGGGTGTTTGATTCTGGGTCTGAATATAGATACGAATCAGTGATATCGATTTTATTGTACAAAATACCGCTTAATAAGCTGGCTTTCAAACCAAACGCTAATCGCTTATTGTAATTTTCGCGGTAGCTTATACTAAATTGATGATAGGATTGTTGGTATCCGGATGAGTTGAAAATTCCACGTAACGGAGTATTGATTGGAAATTTATTGGGAGAATCAAAAATTGCAAGCGTTTCATTGGTGTAATCAATTTGCGCATCAGAACGAATTTGCCACGCAAGACCAATTTCTTTTTGGTATTTGTATGAATGAAACAACCTAAAAGTGGCAACATAAATATTACTGTTTTGGTAGAAGTGGTTTACATCACCATTTAATAGGGGTAAGCCTTCCGTATCAAGATATCCGGTTTGAGCAAGTCTCCTAATTACGTTATTTGCTTCACCCTTGTTTGCCGCATTAATGCCGAAATAGGGCAAGAAAAAATTAGAGGAGAATTTGCGAGAGGAATCTAATGTGAACGATTTCTGAGAAGGGTTCTCGAAAGCATCGAACATAGTTCTCGTGCCAAAAAGGGCGTATTGCTGAGCGTTGGCAGCCTTAAAACTAGCAACTATAAGTAAAGCAAGTAAAAGTTTCTTCATAAATCTATTGGTTTTCAGGCTGGTTTTCTTATTAACGGATACTAAGTGAATCTGGTATTGGTTGTTGTACATATTTGTTTAATAGTACATTAGAGATGAATTTATTTTTATCGGCTATGAGTTGGTAGCAGAAAGTATCGAAAGTTTTAAGGCCACTATCTGCCCTAAAATGTTTGTAGTATTTTGATGAAATATTATCTCTAAAAATATTCTGAGATTTTTGAAGATCTACATAATAGCTAATATTCGAAGTGGTAGAGATTTGATTCATGGCATCCATGTAAATAGGATTTTGAATCATTAACCTATTGTTTTTATAACTGTTTAAAAAGGATGCTACTGTGCTTGCATTGTTAGCCACAATTAAATAATTATCTATGATGGCATAAAATGGTTTGCTAAAATTTTTAAAAGCCTCTCCAAAATATACTTGGAGAATGTTTGCCGACTTAAAAACTTTAATCTCATCACTATAGTCTGTACTCACGTCAAATAATAATTGTTTCACTTTCTCTCCATTAGTAAGTTGTATCGCCCCCAGTTTTTCGCTAGTACTTAATTGAAATGTTGCAAATTGATTTTTAGCATACAATGGAAATACTAAATTTAAATCTGTTCTATAATCATTTTTAATTGAACTAATCGTTTGGTCTGCCTGAGAAATTTGATTGGCTTTAGTTTGTAGAGTCTTCAGGCTTTTAAACCAGGTTTTATAATCATCAAATGCGTAGATCGCATAATTTGCTGTGTTATCAGGTAAGATGTTTTGAATATTTGTAATCTGTGCTGCGCTTTGTTCAAATAATTTAAGATAGCTAAAATCATCTTTTAACGTTGTGCTGCCGTTAAAAAGAATACGCTCTTTGCTAAAATTATAACTTAAAGAGGCAAATGCATTTTGCTTGTTTAAAACTTCAATACTTCCATTTAATTTGCCAGCCAAAATGTTCTTTAGCACCGGTGGTACATGATTAAAGTTGATATAGATTTGTGCCAGGGCACTTCTGCTAACAGCATTATTCTCTTTTATATAATCAGTGAAAGGATTTTCAGCTAATCGAATAGCAGCATCATTAATAAGTTTTAGCGATGTTGACAGGGTTATTACTCTATCATTGAGATTTGCGTAAGCAGAAACACTATCGTTGAGCTTTAAAGAATATTGCCCGTTCTTTAAAGGGGTGATGTAGTTTTTCGATTTGATTACCTGATTAAATTTATTCAGCTCTTCATCTGCCTTAAGTTGAACAGTGATTAAAAAATTAAGGGTTTTATTGGTGTCTGGAAGTACGCTTATATAAATATATTGATCTTGAATGAATTTATTTAGCGCATTATCGTTAATAATTAAATCCTTAAGCTGAATCAGTAATTGAATTTTATCTTCGCCTAATACCTGCTGAATAAGGTTTTGCGCTTTAATAATTTCATAAAATCCCTTATCATTTTGAAATGAAAATACTATTGCAGCATTATTCGTTGCAGATTGCAATGCTAAATCTTTTGCGTTATTTTCATTGCCCAATTTTGAGAAATACAGATATGCCATCCCTGCAATACCCAAAAATAATGCAATAGTTAAAATGATAATTTTCTTCATGTGCGTGCAACAAATTTAATTTATTACATTGATTACAGCGAAGTTCTATGTCATTTTATTAATTTAGCAATTGCTTCAAGCAATAACTATGAATAAACGAATTATACTTACTGCTTCTTTTTTTGGCGTGGTGGCTGTTTTACTTGGCGCTTTCGGTGCTCATGGTTTAAAGGCCGTAATAGATCAACCCTCAATAGATATTTGGCAGAAAGGGGTAGAATATCAATTTTATCACACTTTTGCGCTTTTGTACCTTTCAACTTTTGCCAGATATAGAAACAAGTTAATCAACATTGCCTATTTCTGCTTTACATTCGGAATTGTTCTCTTCTCGGGATCATTGTACTTGTTGGCGACCCGAAGCATATTAAAGTTGGATTTTATCAATCTAATTGGTCCAATTACGCCAATTGGTGGTCTTTTGTTTGTTTTAGGTTGGATAATGCTGTTCTTCGCTGCATTTAAGGATAAATAATGGATAGCTTTGGAAACGATATTTTTGCAGAAAGAGAAACACTTTTTGTCGAAGTTATCTTGCCTTTGTCTTTGGCAATAAACTATACCTATAGGGTACCATTTGATTTAAATGATGAGGTTGCGATTGGGAAAAGAGTTGTTGTTCAGTTTGGCAAGCATAAAATCTACACCGCTTTAATTAGTGCCATTTCCAAGAATCCTCCTGGAGTTTATGAGGCGAAATATATTATCGATATAATTGACAGTGAGCCGGTAGTAACCCCCACGCAACTAAAGTTCTGGAGTTGGATGACGAATTACTATATGTGTAATGAAGGAGATGTGATGTCTGCGGCGTTACCCGCTAGTTTGAAACTTGCCAGCGAAACCATACTCGTTCTCCGTGATGATTTTACGGATGAGATTGTACTTACCGAAAAAGAGGAGATCATTATTTCAGCGCTAAAAAAGCAAGAAAAACTGACAGTAAATGATGTTTCAAAATTGTTAGGTCAAAAAACAATTTATCCAATCATCAATCATTTATTAGAAAAGGAGCTAATTCTGGTGGCAGAAGAAGTGGTGCAAAAATATAAGCCCCTTTTAAAATCGTTCGTCACCTTGAATGATTTTTACACCGATGAAGAAAATTTAAAGCAACTTTTTAACGTTCTGGAGAAAGCACCAAAACAACTTGATGCTTTGCTTGTCTATCTAAAACTGCAAAAATTAAATCTTCCCATTTCTAAAGAACAGCTTTTAGAAGAGAGCAACTGTGGTATAAGTGCCCTAAAATCACTAACAGATAAAGAGATTTTTATAGTGATGAAACGTCCTGTAAGTAGGTTAGCTAATCATGATGAAGAATTTAGTATCAATTTTCAATTAAATACCGGACAACAGACCGCTTTAAATCTGATCAATCAATCGTTCGAAGAAAAAGATGTTGTTTTACTTCACGGAGTAACTGCTTCTGGTAAAACACAGGTTTATATTAAATTAATTGAAGAAATTATTCAAAACACTGATGGGCAAGTTCTATTCTTATTACCTGAAATTGCCTTAACTACTCAAATTGTTGAACGTATTAAGCATTATTTTGGAAATGCAATTGGCGTTTATCATTCGAAATTTAATAATAACGAAAGGGTTGAAATTTGGAATAAGGTAAGAACAGGCGCTTATAAGGTAATACTTGGGGCAAGGTCGGCCGTATTTCTACCATTTCAACACTTAAAATTAATTGTGGTAGATGAAGAACATGAGCCATCTTACAAACAATATGATCCCGCTCCTAGATATCAAGCAAGAGATGCCTCGATTTATCTCGCTCATTTGCATCAGGCTAAAGTTATTTTGGGCTCTGCAACTCCATCACTAGAAAGTTACTATAATGCGCTGCAAGGAAAGTATGGGTTAGTTGAGATGAAAGAGCGCTTTGGGGGTGTGCAATTACCCAACCAACAGGTTGTGAGTATTGCTGAGGAAACCAAACAGAAAACCATGGTTTCTTATTTCTCTAGCGTATTAATTAAAGATATCGACCTTGCCTTATCAAAAAAGGAGCAAGTTGTTCTTTTTCAAAATCGAAGAGGCTATGCAACCATTTTAATTTGCGCTACTTGTGGCTATACTCCAAAATGTGTGAATTGCGATGTAAGCTTAACCTATCATAAAAGTAGTGGTAAACTGCATTGCCACTATTGCGGTTTTCAACAAAGCAGCGTTAATATTTGTCCGGCATGTGGCTCTGTTCACGTAGAGCAGAAAGGCTTTGGAACGGAGCGTATTGAAGAGGAGCTAAAACTTTTGTATCCAGACATTACTATTGCCCGTTTGGATATGGACAGCACCCGGACAAAAAATGGTTTGCAACAAATTTTAACCGATTTCCAGGAAAAGAAAACGGACATCCTGATCGGTACACAGATGGTTGCTAAAGGCTTAGATTTCGATAACTTAAATTTGATTGGCGTTATTAACGCAGATACCTTGTTGGGTTATCCTGATTTTAGGGCTTATGAACGTAGTTTTCAGCTGTTAGCGCAGGTTGCTGGAAGGGCTGGGAGACGAGCTGACCAAGGAAATGTTTGCATTCAAACTTACGATGCTGATAATCGGATTATTAAACAAGTTGTTAATAACGATTACGAAGGCATGTACAATGATGAAATAGCAGAGCGTGAAAAATTTCTGTATCCGCCATTTTCTCGGATGATATTTCTTTATGTCAAACATAAAGATTCTCATGTATTAGATCATGCCGCACTTACATTGGCAAATATTCTTAAGGCTAAATTCGGTAAACGTGTATTGGGGCCGGAGCAACCATTAATCAGCCGTGTACGTAATCTGTATATCAAACAAATTATCATTAAAGCCGATAAGCATACTGCCATTCAGAAAGTTAAAGATGCACTTCGTGAAACACTAACACAATTCAATGCCACTAAAGATTTTAAAGGCGTTTTCACCCAAATTGATGTAGATCCGTACTAATTTTTACTATTAAAATTAAATTGAATACCTGCAGAAACGGGGTTCAATAAAAACTCCCATTTGTTATAAGTATTTACCGTTCTGGCGGTAAGATTCGGTTGGGTAATATCTTGCTTTTCATACGAATAGTTGAAATCCAGGCTGCTTTCAGCAAATATTGCTAAGTTGGGAATGATGTTGATTTTGAAGCCTAACGTTGGAGACATTACCAAACCATTCTTACTCGCATCAGCCGACTGATTTGTTGAGCCAACCAATGCATTTTGTGGTGATATAACACCTGTAAATTTATTAGAGCGGTATCCAATATCAAAAGCGAAATAAGGTTGAACTCTTGAGTAATTGAAGTTTTTTTCAAAACCTATCTTGAAAGAGTAATCTGTTACTTTTCCGCTAGCCATTTCACAGGTTTCGCAAGTGTTTTGAAATCGAACATCATTATTGCGGAAATAATTTCCACTGATTCGGTAACTTATCTGATTGTCGTTGAACTTCAGAATAACTCCATTACCATACATCTTTGTATAATCTTGGGTATTTGTTTGATTTAATATTTTCGGTAGTTGCATCATGCTAAAACCTCTTGCTGCAATTGAATAATTATAATCAGCACTGGTTTGTGCAAGTATATTAAATGTGATGCAAGTGCATAATATGAATATGCTTATTAGTCCTTTTTTCATGTAAGAGTAGACAGTTGAGGTAATTTATATAAGTCTTCAAAAGTAGAAATAATTCCTTAATACACACAATTAATGTTTTACACTAACGAAAATCCCATTATTTTGATTTACTGTAAGTTATATAAATGTTGATTTCTTTATCTTGTATCACCGCTTGAAAAAGCTAATTTTGAGACTTCATGGCCTATAAATTTGTTGATAATTACCGAGAGCGTGGTGCGAGAAAGAAGTTGGTTGAACTCCTAAAATCTCGCGGAATTGAAGATGAAAATGTACTAAAAGCAATTGGCAAAGTACCACGTCATTTCTTTTTTGATGAGACTTTCTGGAATCAGGCTTACAAAGATATTGCCTTCCCAATTGGTGATGGACAGACCATTTCGCAGCCCTACACTGTTGCCTATCAAAGTGAGTTATTACACATTAAAAAAGGCGATAAAGTTTTAGAAATTGGAACAGGTTCCGGATATCAAACTTGTATTTTAATGGAACTTGGTGCAAATGTTTTTACCATCGAAAGACAAGAGAACATTTATAACCGAACCATTCAAGTATTGCCTGGTATGGGCTACAGACCTACATTTTACTGTGGAGATGGTTCAAAGGGAATTGCAAAACATGCTCCTTACGATAAAATAATTGTTACCGCTGGTGCCCCGCTTGTTCCAGAGATTTTATTGAAACAATTAAAAATTGGAGGTATTTTGGTTATTCCAGTTGGAGATGAAAGCACGCAAAAAATGGTTACCGTTATTAGAGTAAGCGAAACTGATTACGATAAAATAATATTAGATACGTTTAGATTTGTGCCTTTAGTTGGCGATCAGGCATGGTAAACAAGCTGGGAGTTGAGAGTACTAAAACTCCAAACCCTCAATTCCTAACTCAGTTATCTCTTCAGCGCTCTATCCAATTCACGTTTAGTATCTCTATCCTTAATGCTATCACGTTTATCAAATTCTTTTTTACCTTGTGCCAATGCAATTTCCATTTTAGCGAAACCTCTTTCATTGATAAAAATCCTTAAAGGCACTATTGTATAACCCTTTTCTTCACCCTTAAGACGAAGTTTTCTGATTTCTTTTTTCTGAAGTAGTAATGCTCTATCTCTTTTTATATCATGATGATAAAAGGAGCTATGGCTATATTCAGAAACATGAAGATTTCGGACATACAAAATTCCGCCTATGAACATACAAAATGCATCCGTCATATTGGCTTTACCTTGTCTAATGGCTTTTATTTCTGTTCCCAAAAGTGCGATACCTGCCACATATTTATCAAGTAAATTATAGTCAAAGTATGCTCTTTTGTTTTTTATATTAATATCGTTTTTCAAAGTTAATTTGTATTTCTAGGTAGATCTGCTTCTACATTTAAAAAAACAGCAAAATGCTGGGTTGCAAATATCTTAAAATTTGAGGGTATAATTTCGTTTTTATTTATTTCGTTCTCAGCTATTAATAACACTCCTTTATATTCATCTGTTTGTAAAAGCTGAAGGATATATCTATTGCTAACGAAATTTATTATTTATGTTTGATTTTTAAAAGCTATTTATGAAATTCAGAATCCTTTTTTTAGCATTATCTTTTTTCTTTTTCTCTCATCTGCAAGCGCAGCAACCTACAATTTTACCACAATTCACGTTTTTTAAATTGGATGGTAAAGCATTTTCGAATAAAAATCTTGTTCCGGGCAAACAGAATCTGTTTATGCTTTTCGATGTTACCTGCGAGCATTGCCAACGAGAAACTAAACTACTGGGTGCTAATTATGCACAATTTAAAAACGTAAATATCTACATGATTACCTTAGATGAGGCTTATATCATTCCACAGTTTTTTAATACTTACGCTAAAGGTTTGAATACAAAACCAAACGTTACCATTCTTCAAGATAAAAATAAACTTTTCATTCCGTTGTTTTTGCCAAAAATGTATCCTGCTATGTATTTGTATTCTCCAGCAGGAAAACTTATCATTCATAATTCGGGTGATGGAGGAATTAAAAAGTTAATGAAAGTGGTTAAAAATTAGCTATCTAATAATTAATACTGGAATATTCACTTTGTGCCTCACCGAATCAACCGTCGTTCCAAAAATCAAATCTTTAAGTCCTTTGTGACCATGAGCGCCCATTACTAAAAGTTCCAGTTCGTTTTTATTACTAATATCTGCAATTTCTTTAGCAGTGCTTCCAAAACCTATAAATGCCGTTGAATCATAACCCAGGTCTTCTAAATTAGCTTTGTATTTTTCAAGGTTTTCGCGGTCACTTTGTGTTTCATGGTCCATAACTTCTTGGCCGTGATATCTGGCGGCTGCAGTTTCTACTACGTGGATGAGGTAATAGTGAGCATCTTTTCCACCTTGAATAAGTGCGTGTCGGATGGTATTCCGGTCATTTTTAGAAAAATCTACTGCAATACCAATTCTGGAATAGCTAATCTTATCAATTTTCCCAATGTCCAAAGCATTGCCATGCGGAACCATTTGCCTGTTTCTATTTTTTTCTTCAATCATCGGATGAAAGAATACATAAAGTAGTAGAAACACAATAAATATTAAGGCGGGAACGATAATTACATAAATCCACCAGGTATTGGCCTCTTTGGTCCATCCGCTTATTTCTTCAACTACCAGTTTGACATTTAAGGCGATGATAGCGAATGCACTGGCCCATGCTAATACTTTAACCCATGTTTTTATCGCAAAATCTTTCATCAGTTTTTTATCTGATGTAAAATGGATTAAGGGTATAATCGCAAAGCCCAGCTGCAAACTCAACACCACCTGACTCAGAACCAAAAGCCCCCCCAGAGCATCATCACCATAATGAAGAATAGTAAAAAATGCGGGAATGATTGCCAATAATCGGGTAATCAATCTTCGTAGCCAGGGCTGGATTCTTAGATTAATATGTCCCTCCATGATAATCTGACCAGCCAATGTACCCGTAACAGTAGAACTTTGTCCTGCGGCAATTAAAGCTATTGCGAAAAGAGCTGGCGCAACATCACCAAAAATATTTGATAATAATTTATGAGCGTCTTGAATTTCTGCTACTTCGTGTAATCCATTTTTATAAAAAGCAGCTGCAGCCAATATCAGAATCGCCGCATTTACGAAAAAAGCCAGGTTCAGTGCAACTGTAGTATCGATTAAATTAAATTTCAGTGCTTCTTTTATTCCTTTATTTGTCCGTTCGATTTTTCTGGTTTGAACCAATGAAGAGTGTAAATACAAGTTGTGTGGCATTACCGTAGCGCCAATAATGCCAATAGCAATATATAAAGCATCGCCGCCTAAAATAGAAGGTTCAAAACCTCTAACAACTTCTTTTAATGAGGGTTCAACAATAAACATTTCCACTAGAAACGATATTCCAACAATGAACACCATTGAAACTATAAAACCTTCCATTGCTCGCATTCCTTTGTTAAGAAGAAATAGAAGCAATATGGTATCAAATATGGTAATGGAGATTCCCCAAATTAATGGTAAACCAAAAAGTAACTGTAAACCGATTGCCATTCCAATTATTTCAGCTAGATCGCAGGCAATAATTGCGGTCTGCGCTAATCCAAATAAAGGAATATTTGCCCAGCGGGGATAAGCATGTTTAGAGGCTTGTGCCAAATCTAATCCTCTAACAATGCCTAAACGTGCACTTAACGATTGAAGTAAAAGCGCTATTAGGTTTGACATGAGCAATACCCATATCAGTTGATAGCCAAATTTACTACCACCTGCTAAATCTGTGGCCCAGTTTCCTGGGTCCATATAGCCAACGCTTATTAAATAAGCTGGGCCAATAAAAGCTAAAATGCGACGCCAACCTTTTCTTTTGTCTGTGCTTACACTTTGGTGTACCTCACTAAGCGATTCAGTTTTTGCCATTACTGCTAATTAAAATATGCTTTGCCACTTCTCTACTAATATTAATTTGTTTGTCTGAAATCACAATTTCTACAGAACCATCGAAATCGGTAACATCATTAATTTGAATTTGTTTGCCTAACGTTAATCCCAGTTTTTCAAGGTGTTTTAGAAATGCTGAACTGTGTTGACTAACGCCAGTGATTGTTCCTGAATCGCCAATTTTCAGTTCGATCAGTTTTGTAAACTGAGTTTTTGCAAACCTTCCATTTTTATCTGGAATAGGGTCGCCATGAGGATCTGATTTCGGGAAACCAAGAAATTCATCTAACCGTTCGATTAACGCAGTTGATTTGATATGTTCTAATTCCTCGGCAACATCGTGTACTTCATCCCATTTGAAATTAAGTTTATCAACTAAGAAAACCTCCCAAAGCCGGTGCTTTCGCACAATATCTATAGCGGCATTCCTTCCTTTTTCGGTCATGGTAACGCCTTGATATTTCACATAATCTACAAACCCTTTGTCGGCAAGTTTCTTAATCATATCCGTTACGGATGCCGGTTTAGTCTGCATTTGCTCGGCAATGGCATTGGTTTGTACGTTATTAGTAATTTCTGCTAAATGATAAATTATTTTAAGATAATTCTCTTCAGTAAAACTTTGCATTTATATCTATCTAATTAAATTTTTAGGTAAATCTAAAAAAAATAGTTTAAAATATATTAGATAAATTTTGTTAAAATTTAGAATATAATTTGGTTATGTTTGTGTTCTCAATACCTTTGAACTAATATGGCATCAGAATTAGATAAGATCGATTTTAAAATTTTAAGAATCTTACAAGAAAACGGTAGAATTACCAACTTGCTTTTATCACAAGAAATTGGTTTATCGCCAGCACCAACTTTGGAGCGTGTTCGTAAATTGGAAATGGCTGGTTTTATTAAAAGCTACCATGCTTTAGTTGACGAAGAAAAATTGGGTTTAGGGATTAAGACTTTTATTCAAATTCAACTTGATTTCCATAAAAACAATACCATTCAGATTTTTCTTGATGAAGTAAACCAAATTAAAGAAATTACTGAGTGTCACCACGTAACAGGCCAGGCAGATTTCCTTTTAAAAGTTTATGTTAAAGACATTAAATCTTATGAACGATTGATTATGGAAAAAATCAGCAAAATTTCTGTGGTTAAAACTTTTCAAACCATGATGATTATGTCGACAACAAAGAAAGAGCCTATTGTCCCTTTGGAATATTAATGTCAAAACCTGGAGGATTTTTTCTAGCCATTGCCATCACTATTTTCGATTTTCGTCTGAACGGGGCAATCTTATGCGTTAATGATTAATTTATTAATGATCTCCGAAATCTCGGCTGCATTTTGATAAACCATGAATTGGGTTCCGTTTTCAATTACAAAATCGGGTTTAGATTTTTTTGAATACAAAATTTTATCTTTCGTGCCGTGAATGTGGTATAATCGTTCAGGTATTAAATCGTTTCTCCAGCTTAAAATACTTCCAATTGCCCATTTTAGGAATCGTCGATCGGTATCGTTAATAATCTTTGTTAGTAGTTTTTTTTCAGCATTTGATTGCGTACCAAAAAAGAAGTTTTGGGTAAGCCTATTTGACGACTTCATCAACCATGACGGAATTATTTCAACCAACTTTAGCTTACCTGCAAATTGATAAAGCGGAGGTAGTGTATTACTTTGAACAGTACTCGAGATTACAATTGTAAGAATCGGATTTAGAATTTTAGCGATCTCAACCGCAATCATTCCGCCAAAGGAAACGCCAATCAACACAAATTTTTCCGAAGTATCTATTACTTCGCTTAACCTTTTGGCATATTCAGACAGCGATTCTTTCCTTAATGGATCGATCCATTCAACATGGATGATGTTAATGTTTCTGTGTAATTTTAAACGAGAAAATATACGTTTATCGGCACCTAATCCGCTAATGAAATAAGTATTCATTAAGCGGGCAAATTCCAGTCGATTGGTTTCAGATTATTCTGAATCAACAGCAGGTTTGTTTTTGAGAACGGCCGGGAACCCAAAAAGCCAGTATGTGCTGAAAAAGGAGAGGGGTGAGCAGAAGTTAAAACATAATGTTTTTTTTGATCAATTAGAGTTGCCTTTTGTTGCGCATATTTCCCCCAGAGTAAGAAAACCACATGTTCTAGTTTCTGAGAAATGGCCTTGATAATTTCATCTGTAAAAATTTCCCATCCACGATTCTGGTGTGATCCAGGTGTAGATGCTCTGACAGTTAATGTCGCATTCAATAACAAAACACCCTGTTCGGCCCAGTGCGTTAAATGACCATGATTAGGAGCTTTGAACCCTTCGATATCGCTTTCCAATTCCTTGTAAATATTTTTTAAAGATGGAGGAACAGCCACGCCACGCTGAACAGAAAATGATAAACCATGAGCCTGGCCTGCTCCGTGATACGGATCCTGACCCAGGATCACCACCTTTACCTTATCGAACGGAGTGGTGTTCAGCGCATTAAAAATATCTGCGTTTTTAGGATAGATGTTAACGCCCTCGTCCTTTTCAGCTTTGAGGAAAGACTTAAGATTGATCATATAATCTTTTTCAAACTCCTGCTCTAAAACAGATAACCAACCAGGTTCGAGTGCTGCAGACATGTATTTATTATTATATTTTTAAGAGTTAGTAGTTATTTTGTTGGAGATAAAACCAAAACCCGCACCTAAAAGTTTTATGATTTCTTTTTATAGATTTCTAGCAAATCTGCTTCAAGTGTTGCTTTAGGATGTTCAACTATTCTACCCAATTCTTTTCCTTTTTTATCAAAAACGATAAACGTAGGTACTCTTTGGATATCTAAGCCGTCAATAATGCCGTTTTCTGCTTTCTTGTTTCCATCAACAGCAATAATTTCTACATTCTTTTCCTTGAAGTGAAGCGCATCTAAAACTTTGAAAAAATTAGGAACATTCACTTTGCTATCTCCGCACCAGGTACCAAAAACAATTTTGATCTTCTCGTTTTTAACCAGCTTTTTTA
Source organism: Pedobacter sp. AC163 (assembly GCF_979258665.1). NCBI lineage: Bacteria > Pseudomonadati > Bacteroidota > Sphingobacteriia > Sphingobacteriales > Sphingobacteriaceae > Pedobacter > Pedobacter sp. AC163. Next base: position 4,874,731 of record NZ_OZ409872.1, read on the forward strand.
ATTCAATCAGTGTAGCCGCGTCAGGAACATAAGCCGCATAAATTGGATCGTACATTTCCTTAAATTCTGGGAATGTGGTAATACCTTCCCTTGTACACACGTTTATTAATACATCTTTATTTCTAGCTTGGTCGTGAATTTTTTTGTTAATATCTTGAGCTGAAACGTTCATGGCAAGTACGATTAGGGTTATAGATAAGAGAATTTTCATATTAATTTGATGAATTGTTTAGACTGTGAAATTTTTAATGAAATTATTGTTTTAAAATCTAAATTATGCCATTTAAAAACGATATTTGCAAAAAAAAATAATTAGAATAAATTTTATGCCAAATATTATCAGATTAATTGCGGGGGTTGCTTTACTGGGTGGCGCAGTAGCTTTATTTATTTTCGGTTTTTGGCCATGGGGAATTGTGGCTATTTTATTAGGGCTAATTATATTAGTAACCTTCTTTTTTAACGAAAACATGCTTTTAGCGCAGTGGTTTTTAAGAAAAGACAATATGCCAAAGGCAAAAGCTTACTTAGATAGAATTACAAATTATGAAAAGCAGTTGATTAGGGTGCAACATGGTTATTATAACTTACTTGTTGGTTTAATTGAAAGCAGAACTGCTCCTTTAAAATCAGAAAAATATTTTAAAACTGCTTTGAACCTGGGTATGCAGATGGAACATAATGTTGCCTTGGCAAAGTTAAGTTTAGCAGGAATCGCAATGGCTAAACGCAATAAACGTGAAGCAACGATGTATTTATCAGAGGCTAAGAAAGCCGATAAAAATAAATTATTAGCTGATCAGATAAAACAAATGAAAGATCAGATGGGGATGATGGACAAACAACAGCAAGTTCGTTATAGATAAATTCCCGATATTGAAATAAATTAAAGCCGATGCAAATCGGCTTTTTTTGTGCTTAAAAATACAGCATGTAAAGTCATAATCTAAAAAGTAATTTAGGTTAGTCGAAGTTATTTGATATTTTGGAGAGAGTATTATCAAATGGATGAAGGCCCTTACAAGCCGCTATTGGTAGGGATAACTTACTTTGCTGTGTTCTTTTTTATTATTGTACAGGGCTTAATAGTAGATAAACTGGCTAAGAAAGTACTTTCAGTCGATGAATTTTAGCATACGTTTGAAGGCCTGCTTTCAGAAATTTGAGTGACTAAATTCAGGTTGATGTTTGCTAAACCTGATAGAACGGTTATACTTTTTGTTGCACAAGTTTTAAATAAACGATAGCCGCTAGCAAAAAGATATTAGTGATAGCAGGGCGAACGTAGATACTAGCAATAACATTGCTTTTCAAAATTTAAAACTAAACTCGCATTCTTATTGTAGTAAAGAGAAAATTCTATACTATGGCAACATCACAAGAAGGAAGTACTAACAATACTCAGGAAGAAGATAACATTAAAGATTTAGGTGGCAAAGAAGCGGTTGAAAAATTACGCAGCCTTGCTGAAAAGGCAGAAAGCTGCTTTTTTTGTACCAATATTAAAACCGGAGTTCCATTATCGGTAAGGCCAATGGCTATTCAGCAGGTTGATGATGAAGGAAATATTTGGTTTATGAGTATGAAAGACAGTCATAAAAATGACGAAATAGCTACCGATCCCTTTACACACTTACTATTCCAAGCTGGTGCACATTCTGGCTTTGTAAACATTTACGGCATTTCTGAAATTAGCAGAGATCAAGCCAAGATTGATGAGCTGTGGAGTCCATTTATTAAAACCTGGTTTCAGGGTGGGAAAGAAGATCCAAATATCACGTTGATAAAGGTAATCCCATCTGAAGGTTATTATTGGGATACTAAAAACGGAACAGCCGTTGCATTTTTAAAGATGGCAGCCTCTGTTATTACCGGCAAAACCATGGATGATTCGGTGGAAGGTACGTTGGATATTGATTAGTAGGGTTAAAAATTGAAGGTTAAAAGTTGAAAGTGTATGACGCCATTAATAACGCATAACCTGTAACTCGTAACAGGTAAATGATCAGCTATTTATCATCCAAACTGTCGTATCCTTCCAATTCTTCTCGTTGAGATCTCTTGCTTAGGATATCATCTTCTTCATTTTGAACTTTAGAGAAGAATAATGCTTCGGCTTGTATTCTTTTAATTAATTGGCGAACAAGGGTTAAATCAAATGCATCTTTACTCAGCTTAATGCAGTATTCTCTTTCGTTGATTTCTAAGCTTGAAGTATTCATAAGGCAATCTTTTTCTATTGATTGCTGTAAATATAGAGAAGGCTTGCTAAACAATTGTTAGCAAGCCTTTTAAGTTTTTGTTATGTTTATGTTAAGATCCTAAGCAGAAAATAGGGATGTCGCAATTTTATAATTAAAACAATTGGAATCTCTGAACGGTGGTTTTTAATCAAAATCTGATTTATTGTTTGTATAAAATGAATAGCTAATTTGAGTGAAAAAAGAAAAAATGATTGCAATAAACCAAAAATCCTTTCTGCCAGCTAATATAAAAAATAGTATTATACCTGTGAAAAGAAGTAATAATGCAATCCAGATTTGGACTGCTATTTTGTTTAAATTAAAAAACAATACTGTTAATATAGCTGCTATAAACAATATGGGAAGATAAAATAAGTCATTTGCACCTTCACTATACAGGATATAAATACTTGCTAAAAAAAAGATTTGCCCTAAAATACATAACCTGAACAGCCATGAGTTTCTTACCTCAGATTTTTTTCTATAGAAATGAGAAATATTATTTGCAATTTCTTTTTTCGAAAAACCCTTTTTTTCTAAATAAACTTTAGCCTCTTTAGAAGTATAATTATTTTCTTTCAAAGATTCTAATTCTTCAAAAATCTCCATATTATCTCGATAAAAATATTATCGGATGTATTTTATTGGGGGATGAAATAGACTAAGTTAAAAATGTAAACTTAGTCTATTAAAAATTTTATTTATGCGACAAAAATAAACCTTCGTCGGTTTTGCTTACTTTTAAAACACTTTTACCAGTTAGGCCTTTAAGGGTAGTATCCCACTTTTTATTGCTCCAATCTGTAAGTTTAGCCTTAACATCTGTTAATAAAACTTGTTCATCTTCTTTTACCAAGGCAAATAATTCAGTTTCTTCCGGAGATAATTCAATCTTCTTTTTCTCAGGGCGCATTTGCGGGAAGAATAATACTTCTTGAATGGTGCTTTGGTTGGTCATTAACATTACAATTCTGTCGATACCGAAACCTAAACCTGATGTTGGCGGCATACCATATTCCAAAGCACGAACAAAATCTTCATCCATTGCCATTGCCTCATCATCACCACGATCTGCAAGTGTCAATTGATCTTCAAAACGTTCTTTCTGATCGATAGGATCGTTTAATTCTGAATAAGCATTTCCGATTTCTTTACCATTGACAAAGATTTCAAAACGCTCTACTAAACCAGGAGCCGAACGATGTTTTTTAGCCAGCGGTGTCATTTCGATAGGATAATCGGTAATAAAAGTAGGTTGAATGAGATTCGCTTCTACTTTTTCACTGAAAATCTCGTCTACCAATTTACCACGGCCCATGGTAGAATCGGTTTGAATTCCCAAAGTTGCACAGGTTTGAAGCAACGCTTCTTCATCCATTGCAGAAACGTCAATTCCTGTATATTTCTGAATTGACTCGTACATGGTTAATTTCTCATACGGTCCTTCGAAATTGATATCGTTATCGCCCACTTTAACCACCGCTGAGCCGTTGGTTGCAATCGCTACTTTCTCCAAACATTCTTCAACCATAGCCATCATCCAGATATAATCTTTATAGGCTACATATATTTCCATTGAAGTAAATTCGGGGTTATGGGTACGGTCCATTCCTTCATTACGGAACATTTTACCGAATTCATAAACGCCATCGAAACCAGCAACAATTAATCTTTTTAGGTACAACTCATTTGCAATACGCAAATAAAGCGGCATATCTAGAGTATTATGATGCGTAGCAAAAGGACGAGCGGCTGCACCTCCGTGAATTGGTTGAAGAATAGGCGTTTCTACTTCCATCCAACCTTGCTCATCAAAATAGTTGCGCATCGAGTTAATTACCTTACTCCGTTTGATGAAAATTTGTTTGTAATCTGGATTAACGGTTAAATCCACGTAGCGCATTCTATAACGCAATTCCGGATTTGTAAATCCATCGTAAACATTGCCCTCATCATCTCGTTTAACGATAGGAAGGGGGCGAAGCGATTTCGCTAATACTTTAAATTCGGTAACGTGGATAGAAATTTCACCAGTTTGAGTAGTGAAAACATAGCCATTAATTCCAATGAAATCGCCAATATCCAAAAGTTTTTTGAATACCGTATTGTATAATGTTTTGTCTTCGCCTGGGCAAAGTTCGTCTCTTTTTAAATAAACCTGAATACGGGCAGTAGAATCTTGAATTTCGGCAAAAGAAGCAGCGCCCATGATGTTACGCCCCATAATACGACCAGCCAAGCTAACCGTCTTATAAGCAGTTTTATCCTTTTCGTAGTTCTTCAATATATCAGCAGCACTTACATTTACATCATAAGATTCTGCAGGATAAGGCTCGATGCCTAACGCTCGTAATTGTTTTAGCGACTCACGTCGTAATATTTCTTGTTCTGATAATCCTATACTCATTTCAGGTATTTTTTGCAAAAGTAAGAATTTTGCAAGATGTTTAATAATAGTATTTGTCTCTCCTCAAGCAGAAAAGAATTATACTTTTTTATTGATCCTGTCGAAGTTGCTTTTAATTGAAATGGTAAAGAAATATTACGTTGCCGGTATACGCTGTTTTCGTTTGGCCTTTAATGTCAAGATTGGCTTCGATTACCACTTTTGTAATGCCTCTCAAATCAGATATTGCAATTAGTTTCGCCCTTAATTGAACTTCATCATTTACTAAAACAGGTTTGTTAAACTTAAATTTTTCAATTCCATAGTTCACTTCCATTTTAACATTTTGAATATCAGCGATTTGTTTCCATAAATAAGGAATAAGAGATAAGGTTAAATAGCCATGCGCAATAGTAGAACCGAATGGTCCTTCATCTTTAGCTTTCCGCTCGTCGCAATGAATCCACTGAAAATCCAAAGTTGCCTCAGCAAATTTTGTGATTTGTTGCTGATCTATTTTGTGCCACTGAGAGCTACCAATTTCTTTTCCTAAAAAAGATTCGTACTCTTTAAAACTATTTATTATAACCATATTCACTTCCGTCGCGTTTAAAAGAGTGATGCGGATTACATTACTCTGACAGTTGAAAGGTAGGTAATTTTTATATGATAAAAGAAATTAGATCAATCTAACGCTTTCAATCGATCACAATTAGGGTAATTGAGGAAAGTAAGTTGTAACAAGTAATTCTTTATAATTCTGCCTCAATCCCTTCTTCATACATTGCGTCGATCGCATCACTATATTTCTTTTCTACAATTCTTCGTTTAACTTTCATTGTAGGAGTAATTTCTCCCTCATCAATACTGAATGGATTGCGTTTAATTTTGAAATTCTTGATGCGTTCGAATTTGGCAAGTTCGTTCGAGATTTTCTTGATGTCTTGCTCCATCCAATCAATTATTTCCTGTTCGCGTATAAATGGATCGGCATCTTCGAAATAAGATGATTTTAGTTTAAATGTTTCTTCTAATGTTTCTCTATTTGGAATGATGATAGCGGTAATAAATTCTCGTTTATCTCCTATTAAAAATAACTGATCGATCTTCGGACTTTTCAGATAGATATTTTCTACAGGGGTTGGGTAAACGTTTTTGCCATACGCATTAACGATCATATTTTTGAGGCGATCTGTAATTTGTAAGTTGCCTTTATAAAAGCGACCGATATCACCCGTGTGGAACCACATTTCCCGATCAATTGCTTCAGCCGTTTCTGCGGGCTTATTGAAATATCCTTTCATCACGCAGTGGCCGCGAACAATTACTTCACCCTCAGCACACTCAAACTCTTCATTAAATGTATCATGGGTTTGGATGTTAATAATTTCTTTGCTTTCTACATCCTGAATGCCTACTTCAATACCTGGAATTACACGACCCACAGTGCCGTAAACCTGGCGATGGTATTCGGTAACAGACATTACCGGCGAAGTTTCGGTTAAGCCAAATCCTTCCAAAATTTTAATGCCTAAATCGCCAAAAAATTCACCTACATTTTTCGGTAGGGCAGCACCTCCTGAAATCATAAACTTCAATCTGCCACCCGTTTTCTCTTTGATTTTACTGAAAACTAATTTCTCGGCAATGGCCTTTTTGGTTGATAGAATGAATCCAGGATTTTCACCTGCCTCTTTTTTTACACGATACTTTTTACCGGTTTCTAGCGCCCAGGTAAAAATTTTAGCTTTAGTACCTCCGCCAGCTGTGCCAGATTTAATTGCTTTATCATGTATGCGCTCTAACAATCTAGGTACGCAACTCATTACTGTCGGCCTAACTTCGCCCATATTTTTCGCCAGGAGTTCTAAGCTTTGAGCAAAAGCAATTTTACAGCCTTGAGTGCAGCAGACGTGATAGGTGGCTGTGCGCTCAAACACATGCGACAGAGGTAAAAATGAAAGGAAAGTTTCAGTTTGATCGATTACCGGAATTTGTTGCAGACATACCTCCACATTTTTAACAAAATTATGGTGCGTAAGCATTACCCCTTTTGGCGTTCCTGTAGTACCAGAGGTATAAATCAAAGACGAAACATCTTCTGGTAGCACTAAACTTCTGCATTGATTTATTTCTGCTTTTTCTGCTGCTGTAATTTGATGCTTTAAGGCTAAGATATCAGAAAAAGATATAATTTCTACATCAACATCTAATGGCACTTTTACTTTCTCAAAATCTTTAAAAGCAGGGATAATATATTTTAGGTCTTTACAGTTTGAAGCAACTTTAAGTACTTTTCTATAGAGAAAATTATTTCCAACTAATATTCCTTTAATGCCAGAATCATTAATGATGTAGGCCACTTCTTGTTCTGATAGCGTTGGGTAAATAGAAACATTAATTACGCCAATTTGCTGAATGCCTTGATCATAATAGACATATTCGGGCGAGTTTTCAATCATTAATCCTAACCGATCGCCTTTCTTTATTCCTTTTTCTAAAAAGAAAGCGGAAACAGCGTCAGCTCTTTTTAAAGTATCTTCAAATGATATCTCCACCCATTCAGCACCTTGTTTATGTATTAAAAAAGTTTCTTCGGGTTTGTGAATGTTTTTTACAACATTTCTTAAAAGGGTAGGGATGGTTGAAAATTCGTTAATTAATGGCATCGCTCGTTATTTGGTAGTCAATATAATTAACAATAATAATGCTTTTTGGTTTAAAAAAGCAAATTGATGTACGCTCGCTGATATTGATTTGAATATGTTGTTCCGCAGATCAAAAAAATCTCTGAATTAAAAATTAGTTATTTCCTTAAAATCTAAGCTCAGAAATCATTTTTAATCTGCGAGATCTGCGTTACAGCGGGAGAAAATGTAAGTGACTTGCAAGCTTGATTTAAATGATGTTGATAAAGATTTATATCCCGCAGATTAAAAAGATTTACGCGGATTATAGTACTATCATCATTGCTTTAAAGAAACGAAGCAATCTCATTCTAGTCTTAAAAACAAGATTGCTTCATTAGCAATATTAAGTGCTTTAAACGCAAAAAGGTCTCAAAAAATCGAGACCTTTAAATATTATTTGTGATAAATTTTAAACGGAGAAACTCTCGCCACAACCACAACTGCGACTGGCATTTGGATTGATAAAGTTGAAACCTTTTCCATTCAATCCATCTGTAAAATCTAACTCCGTACCCGCCAGGTAAAGGAAAGATTTCATATCTAATGCGATTTTAATTCCTCTGTCTTCAAAAAACTGATCGCCTTTTTGTTCTTCGTTATCAAAATCCAGGTTATACGATAAGCCAGAACAACCGCCACCTTTTACGGAAACACGTAAGAAATAGTCAGAACCCATCTCTGAATCCTGCATTAAATGCGTGATTTTTTCTTTTGCTTTATCTGTTATAGTAATCATTTCTTTTAGCAGTTAGTATTTAGTATAAAGTAGCTAGATCAAATTCATGATCAACCTACTTTTAAATAACATTGTAGAAAGACAAATAGCGTACCAATCTAAGTACTCAATACTTTCTACTATATACTCTTCTAGTGATGTGATTTTTCCAGTACAATTGCCTCTAAACCATTTTTAACGCGGTAATCGTTAATGGCAGATTTAATTGCATCTTCTGCCAACACCGAGCAGTGAATTTTTACTGGAGGTAAAGCCAATTCTTCAACAATATCCATGTTATCGATAGACAAAGCCTCATCAATTGTCTTGCCTTTTAACCATTCTGTAGCTAAAGACGAAGATGCGATAGCCGAACCACAACCAAATGTTTTAAATTTAGCATCGGTGATTACGTTATCTTCTCCAACCTCAATTTGTAAACGCATAACGTCACCACACTCAGGTGCGCCAACCAAACCAGTTCCTACAAATTTGCTGTCTTTATTTAATGTACCTACGTTACGTGGGTTATTGTAATGGTCAATTACTTTTTCTGAATATGCCATGATTTATATTTCTTTTAATCCCTTGCGGGATGGTTTTAATTTTTGTTATACGTTTCGAGTTGCATGTTACAGGTCAGGTGTTATAAACAAGTTACTTATGCTCCCAGACTTAAAACTTAAAACTCTTAACACATTAATTTGCTTCGCAAATTAATGTTCTGCCCACTCAATTTTACTCAAGTCAATTCCTTCTTTAAACATTTCCCAAAGTGGAGAAAGTTCTCTTAAGTGATTCACTGCTTTTTGAGTAACCGCAATCGCCTGGTCAATTTCTTCTTCTGTAGTAAATCTTCCTAAGCCATAACGGATAGAAGAGTGTGCTAAATCATCAGATAAACCTAAGCTCTTTAATACATAAGATGGCTCTAAAGATGCCGAAGTACAAGCTGAACCCGAAGATACCGCTAAATCGCTCATAGCCATCATTAAACCTTCACCTTCCACATATTTAAAAGAAATGTTTGCTACATGTGGTAAACGGTGTTGTGTATTACCATTAACATAACTTTCTTCCATTTGGTTTAAAGTCGATTCTAATTTATCACGTAAACCAGATAAACGAGTTGCTTCGCTTTCCATCTCTAAACGACAAAGTTCGCATGCTTTACCCAAACCAACAATACCCGGAACGTTCAATGTACCTGAACGCATGCCACGCTCGTGGCCACCGCCATCCATTTGTGAAGTAACCTTAACTCTTGGGTTTTTTCGGCGAACGTAAAGTGCACCAACGCCTTTCGGTCCGTACATTTTATGTGCTGAAAACGCCATTAAGTCGATTCCGTCTGCATTAACATCAACTGGAATTTTACCAACTGCCTGCGTAGCATCAGTCATAAATAAAGCACCATGTTTGTGTGCAATTGCCGAAATTTCTTTAACAGGTTGGATTACGCCAATTTCGTTGTTACCGTACATAATCGATACTAAGATCGTTTCAGGAGTCATTGCAGCTTCTAATTCAGCCAAGTCAATTAAACCATCATCTTTAACGCCTAAGTATGTTACTCTTGCACCGTTTTTCTCCAGGTGTTTGCAAGTATCTAAAACGGCTTTGTGCTCTGTAACCGCAGTAATAATGTGGTTACCTTTATCTTTATACATTTCGAACACACCTTTTATCGCCAAGTTATCAGCTTCGGTTGCGCCCGATGTAAAAATTACTTCTTTTTCAGTACAGCCGATTAATTTGGCTACCTGCTCACGAGCATAATCTACTCCCTCTTCAGCCACCCATCCAAAAGCGTGATTACGGCTTGCGGCATTTCCAAATTTCTCAGTAAAGTAAGGTAGCATCGCTTCCAACACTCTAGGGTCTAAAGGTGTTGTTGCGTTATTATCTAAATATATCGGCTGTTTCATCTCTATTCTGTTAATTATGATCACAAAGATACAAAAAAACTTTTCGAACAATTATAATTAATAGCTATGACCTTATAGATAAAACACGCATTTTTACATTCACCCAACCTTTTTAAACGATGAACAAGATAGAACATATCGGTATTGCCGTAAACAACCTCAATAAATCAGTTCCACTTTACGAACTCTTATTAAATACCTCCTGTTATAAAACGGAAATTGTTGCATCAGAACACGTTAACACTGCATTTCTAAAAGCAGGTGAAAATAAAGTTGAACTTTTAGAAGCAACTTCCGACGATAGCGCAATAGCGAAATTTTTGCAGAAAAAAGGAGAGGGGATTCACCATATTGCCTTTGCGGTTGATGACATTATCGAAGAAATGGAGCGACTAAAAGCCAATGGTTTTACACTGCTTAACGACGTCCCAAAAAAGGGCGCCGATAATAAAATGGTATGTTTCGTACATCCAAAAGATACTAATGGAGTTTTAATAGAACTTTGCCAGGAAATTAAATGGGTTTAGAAAGATAGCTGATGTTAATTGAAAATAGGAAATGGATAAGGTTGAAGAATGCCTACGAAGTTGTTTTATTTGAAAATGAATGGTTCTGATTTTATCGCTTACGGCAGCCCTGCTAACCACTATAGTCCCGATGAAGAATCGGGAGCTACCGCTTTTATCAGGTTTAATTAACGTCATGCAGTAATTCTAACCCAACAAATAACCAAACTAAGCCTAAAATCTTTCAATCCCAAAAATCTGTTCCATGTCGCTAATTAAAATTATCAATAAAGATTTTGATCTTCCTGATGAACTTTCCGAAAGCCAACTTCGGGAAACATTGGTGAATGCATTTGCTTACTTAGTAGATAATGACTTTCCTAAACTCGTTCAAATTTTATATAAAGCAGATGTTGATCAGTACAAGTTGAAAGAATTGTTAGAAAATGTCGAGGGAAAAAGTTCAGCAGAGGTAATTGCAGATGCCTATATCGCCAGGCAAATGGCAAAAATTGAAACCTGGAAAAAATATAGTAAGTAGTTGCCGACAAATTTATTATCGTCTAATTATTTGTATTTTAATACCTTTAAGTAATGAGTTGCCGTTTCCTGATCATCTTACTGTTTCCTGTTTTCGTTTTTGCTCAAAGAAATTCGAATTCCGAACTTGAGAAGAACGATCAGGATTTCGTTTTAAAAGCATTTAACAATGCTGATAATTACATGAATTCGGATCATTATGATTCGGCACAGTTATGGTTAAATAAAATTTATTTAAAAGTTAGCTATCGCAAACCATCTCTTTTTTCTTATTTCTTAACTTCCCGGCAAGCAGAAGTATACTATTACAATAATCTGCATGAACTAGGCTTGCAAGAAGCTTTTAAGAGCGAAAACATCGCATCGATATTAAAAGACAGCATCCTTATGGCCGATGCTTGCAACTTTATCGGCTTGTTTTATATGAATAACAATAAGCTAAACAATGCAGTTAAATATTTTAAACGGGCACTAAATTTTGCTCATCAACCTCCATATCCATCAAAGTATATCGATCTATCGAAACCTCACCATGTTTATGGCAATTTGGCCGAGGCATTTGAAAAGCTTAAAAAGCTGGATAGTGCAGTTTATTACAGTCGAGAATCACTCAAAGAGGCAAAAGAAATAAGTGCTAAACGAGGTATCGCCACAGCCTATCTAAATTTAGGTAGTGCTTTCATTCAAAAGAATTCCAATGATAGTGCAAGTAAATACTTTGATTTAACACGTATTGCAGCAATGAATGGGCAAGATTTCGATGTCGAGTTGAATAGTTACAGTGGTTTAGCGAGTTGTGCAGCGAGAACGAATGAAAAAATAATAGCCTTCAATCATTTGAAAACAGGATTCTCTTTGCTCAAAAGATATCCTCAATTAAATGATTTTTATGCGCTTATGTTTTTAGAGACTGCAATTAAAGTTTACAAACAATATAATAGTCAGGCAGATTTAATTAATACCCTCGAACTTAAAAATCAAATACAAACGGCTACTTACGCCCGAAATAACACACAAATACAAACTCTTTTATTAACAGGGTTAAAAAATGAAAAACTCATTTTCAATTTAGAACTAGCTAAAGTCGAAAATAAGCAGAGTTTGGCCAATACCAGAGTTTATGTATTGTTGTTAACCTTACTTTCTATCATTATTGCCTTTATTGCTTATCGGTACTATGCAATGCAGCGTTTGCGCCTGGCAAATTTGAGAAGCAAAATCAGTCAAGATTTACACGATGAAGTGGGTGCTACCTTAAGTGGAATAGCCATGTACAGCTACATTACAAAAGAACAGATTAAAAACGAGGAGCATGTCGCCGTTAACAATTCTCTCGATATTATTAAAGACAATGCAGGCGAAATGGTCTCAAAACTTAACGATATTGTTTGGGCTGTTAATCCACATGATGATAACCTTCGTTCGCTTTTAGAAAGACTAAAAGATTTCGCCGCTCAATTGGTGGCGGTAAAAGAAATTGAGCTAAATTTTAATATTCCAGAATCGCTTGGCGTTTTAAAGTTATCAATGGAACAAAGAAAGAATATCTATTTAATATGTAAAGAAGGTATCAACAATGCCGTGAAATATAGCGTCTGTAAGCATATTATAGTGGAAGTTTATCATCAAAATAAAATGATTAATATTCAATTAAAAGATGATGGGAATGGTTTTTTACCTGATGAAGCTCGGAAAGGAAATGGACTAACAAATATGAGAAATAGAGCAAAAGAAATCAATGCTGTTCTAAATATCTATAGTCATATTGGGTTGGGTACAGAGATTAATTTAAGTTGCAAAATCACCTAATGGGGGATACGTTTATAATATATAACTGCTCATATTTATGCCTGAACCTGAAGTTGTGGAAATCAAGATAGCGATATTCGAAGACAATAAACTCATTCGTGAGGCATTACAGACTATTATAAACGGGACGCCAGGCTTTATTTGCACGGGCACATTCCCTAACGCAAACCAAATTGAAGCGGATATACGCTTTAGTCGGCCAGATGTGGTACTAATGGATATTGAAATGCCTGGAAAGACAGGCATTGAAGCCACTAAAATAATCACAGCACAATTTCCAGAAGTAAAAGTGCTAATTCAAACTGTTTTTAATGATAATGATAAGATATTCAATGCACTTTGCGCTGGGGCTTCAGGCTACATTTTAAAAACTGATTCACCTTCAAAGCAGCTTCAGGCTATTGAGGAGGTCTATAATGGTGGCGCTTCCATGTCTTCAGCAATTGCCCAAAAGGTGATGCAATTTTTTGTGCGTAAGAACGTCATTCTGGTGCAGCCACAAGAAACCGACTTTGATTTAAGTGCCCGTGAAAAGGAAATTCTCTTATTGATGACGGAAGGAAATCACTACCGTAGCATCGCTGATAAAGCTTTTATCAGTTATGAAACAGTTCGAACCCATGTTAAACATATCTATAAAAAATTGCATGTAGCTTCAAGATCCGAAGCGATTTTAAAGGCTAAACAACAGGGATTGTTTTAGTAAAATCACTCATTGGGGTATTTCCAGGCGATAATTTATGCTTCAATTTTGATTAACAAATCAGAATTAAACATAAATTAAGAAAACATGAAAACAATTACGAAAAGCCTAAAGTGGTTATTAATTATTTTTCTTATCACAGCCGTTGTGGCCTGTAAAAAGAAAGAGCGTGATGATGCAGTTGAAACTATCAACAAGGAAGAAATGAAGCGTAAAATTGCAGACATTATTCCAGTGCAGTACCAGGATACCCTCACCAAACTGGGTATTTCACTTAATCAGGAAACGACACCACCGATGCTTGAAGGAGCTTATGCGTTTAAGCCTCTTCGGCTATTGAAAAGTAACCGTACACAAGATGTCGCCAATATGTCGTTTGTTGATGGCTCAGTTAAATTTTTCGCACAAGACAGCGAGAATAACATCAAGCTAATTGGCAAATCTTTATTAAATAGTGCAGATACAAGTTTGGTTACGGCAATAAGTGGCAATGGAAACAATTTTACAGTTTACGGAAAGGTTAAATCTGTTCGTGGTAGCGATTCTGCTATATTTGGAATAATTATCTCTGGTGAGAAAGATGGAACACAACTCAGAAATATTCGCTATGGCTTAATTAATATTGATAACTCAAAAGGGGGAACAACATTTATTAAACAAGGTGAGGCGAGGGTAGTTTTTGATACAGATCAAGTTTCGCCATCGATTTCGGTGTTTTAAAATATTTCTTGAAGTCTCTTGTAAATCAAAAATAAAATTAGGATATTTGCATCCTCTAAAATAGAGGTTAGAAAAGACTAATAGAAATTATCATAAGCGTTGTTGCCAGCAAATTGCAAGAATGTTCTTGATGCTTTCACACAAATAACTTAAAATAATATTCAAATGAAAAAAGATTTGCACCCTACAAGCTACAGACCAGTTGTTTTCAAAGATATGTCTAACGAATATGCTTTCTTAACAAAATCTTGTGTAGATACTAAAGAAACTATTAAATGGGAAGATGGTAATGAGTATCCTCTTTATAAATTAGAGATCTCTCATACTTCACACCCTTTTTATACTGGTAAAATGAAATTGGTTGATACTGCAGGACGTATCGATAAATTCAAAAACCGTTACGCTAAGAAATAATTTTAGCTGTAAAAAGCATTTTTTAAAGTCCCTTTGCCAAAAGCATCGGGACTTTTTTTATTTTTGTTGCTTATGACAATCAATTTATTTGATGATGCTTGCTGGGCGTCTCTCCGTCCGCTTACGTTTACCAGGCCCGTTGCTGATTTGCGAATTGGTATTTTAACAATTGCAGAAAAATGGGCGAAATACTTAAATGCCGACTTCGGTTTCCAAACTCAAGAATATCTTTCTATAAAATATGCAGTCAAGAAAAACGCTAGTCTTTTTATAAACGGCTCAATTTGTCCTGATCAAAATTTGCTCGATGCAATTTCAGGACTTAAAGAAGGAGAATTGCTCGTAGCCAAAGGTGTTATTATTGCTTTCAACTGCAATGAAGAACTGACTTATAAGCAAGCTGAACAGCAATTAAAGCCCATAAATTATGAGTTTGAGTTCGTTAAAATAACTTATCCGGAGAATATTTTCGCAAATAATCCAGCTGAAATTAGAAAAGATTTCGAATTATTAACCAAAGGACGTACTTCTGCAAAAATCAGCAATACGAATCAATTGTTGGGCGATGATATCTTTTTTGAAGAAGGTGCGAAAGCCGAATGCAGCGTTTTAAATACTGGCTACGGACCAATTTATGTTGGGAAAAATGCTGAGATTTGGGAAGGCAGTTTAATACGGGGATCTTTTGCGCTTTGCGAAAATTCATCAATTAAAATGGGGGCGAAGATTTATTCAGGTACTACCATTGGGCCAAATAGCCGTGCAGGTGGCGAAATTAATAATTCGGTAATTTGGGGCAATTCTGCGAAAGGACATGATGGATATTTGGGCAACTCGGTACTTGGTGAATGGGTTAACATTGGTGCCGATACCAATAACTCGAATTTGAAGAACAATTATGCCGAAGTAAAGCTTTACGATTACGAAACTAAAAAAATGCGTAATACCAATTTACAGTTCTGTGGCTTAATTATGGCCGATCATGCTAAATCGGGCATTAACACGATGTTTAATACAGGCAGTATTGTAGGCGTAAGCGCAAATATTTTTGGTGGTGGCTTGCCTCCAAATCATATTCCAGATTTTAGCTGGGGCGGTGCAGATGGCTTTTTGGATTACAAACTGAATAAAATGTTCGAAACAACGGAGAAAGTATTCGCAAGAAAAAATATTATTTTCGACGATACAGAAAAAGATATCCTAACAAAGGTTTTTGAATTAACAGCTCCTCACAGATACTTTTAATATTTAACCATGATTTCAATAGAAATCATGAAATTAACAAAATAAAACACAATGAGAAAACAAATAGTAGCCGGTAACTGGAAAATGAATTTAGATTATAATGAAGGTATTTCGTTATTCAGTGAGATTGTAAATATGATTAAGGATGAACGTAAGGGTAATCAATTAGCTGTTATTTGTGCTCCTTTTATTCATTTAAATAGTTTGGCCAAGTTGGGTGGAAATGATGTTAAAATAGGAGCTCAAAACATTCACGATAAAGAAAGCGGCGCTTACACAGGCGAAATTTCTGCAAAGATGATCAAATCTGTTGGCGTGGAGTATGTAATTTTAGGTCACTCAGAGCGCAGACAATATCAGGCTGAAAGTGATGAGCTCTTGGCTGCAAAAACCAAAACTGCTTTGGCTCATGGATTAACACCAATTTTCTGCATCGGCGAAACATTAGACGAACGTGAAAACGGAAGCTATTATGAAGTATTGAAGAAGCAATTAGTTGAAGGTGTTTTCAGTTTAAGCAATACTAATTTTTCCAAAATCGTAATTGCTTACGAACCAGTTTGGGCGATTGGTACAGGTTTAACCGCTTCGCCAGAACAAGCACAAGATATTCACGCATTCATCCGTTCTGAAATAGAGGTTAACTATGGTTTCAATATTGCAGATGATACTACAATTCTTTACGGCGGTAGTTGTAATCCAGGCAATGCGGCAAGTTTATTCGCTCAAAAAGATATTGATGGTGGTTTAATTGGTGGCGCATCATTAAAATCTCGTGATTTCACAGATATTATTAAAGCATTAAATAGCTAAATGCAATACGTAAAAGCAATATTTAAATTCGAAAATATCGAAGACTTTCAGCAGGATCTACTCATCAGTGATCTTGCTGATTTAGGTTTCGATACATTTGAGGATAGTGAGAATGGGTTCACTGCTTTTGTAATGAAAGATAATTTCAGTGAGCAGGCATTGAAAGATTTGCTTGCTCATTATACCGATGATTTTGCAACAAATTATACTTTGGAAGATGTTGCCGATGAAAACTGGAATGCCGAGTGGGAAAAGAATTTCAATCCGTTGATTATTGATGATGTATGTTACGTGAGAGCAACTTTTCATGAGCCGCAACCATCTTATCCTTATGAGATTGTGATCGATCCGAAAATGTCTTTCGGAACAGGTCACCATCAAACTACATCAATGATGATGCAGTATATTCTAGCCGCAGATTTAAAAGATAAAACTGTTTTAGATATGGGTTGTGGAACCGCAATCCTCGCAATTCTTGCCGCTAAACTTGGTGCAAAGAATTTGGTAGCGATAGATTATGATAACGTATGTTACGAAAGTGCCATCGAAAATGCGGCGTTAAATAACATCTCCAATCTAAAAGCGCTTTGTGGAAGTAAAGAAGCTATTCCAAACGAAGAATATGATGTGATTTTTGCCAACATCAACAGGAATATTTTGCTTGATCAAATTCATCGTTATGCAGAGGTGCTAAAGTCAGGTGGAAAAATCTTTTTCAGTGGTTTTTATTTAGATCCCGATTTAGGAATGATCACTGCCGAGTGTGCTAAATATGGTATTCAATACCTCGATCACAAACAAAATGGTGATTGGGTTGCTGCCCAGTTTGAGAAAAAATAAATGGAGCAAAGAGCAAGGATAAAAGAGCAAAGAATAAAATAACAAAGCTAAAATGGTTAACATTAGGCTACTAAACCTTTAATCATTGCTCTTTTATCTTTAATCGAAAAAAAATATGCGTATACATTTTATTGCAATTGGCGGAAGTGCAATGCACAACCTGGCCATTACACTTCATAAAAAAGGTTATCAAATTTCAGGTTCTGATGATGTGATTTTTGAACCAGCAAAATCTCGTTTGGAAAAATATGGTTTATTGCCGGCACAAATGGGATGGGATGAAAATCGTATTTCTACTGATCTTGAAGCCGTTATTTTGGGTATGCATGCTCGTATTGACAATCCTGAGCTAATTAAAGCGCAAGAACTGGGTATTAAAATTTATTCTTATCCAGAATACGTTTATGAGCAAAGTAAAAACAAATTGCGTGTAGTAATTGGCGGCAGTCATGGTAAAACTACCATCACAAGTATGATTTTACATGTGCTCAATCATTACAATCGTGATTTTGATTATTTGGTTGGGGCACAACTCGCTGGTTTCGAAACCATGGTAAAAATTACAGATGCGGCACCAGTTATGATTATCGAAGGCGATGAGTATTTATCGTCACCGATTGATAGAAGGCCAAAATTTCATCTTTACAAAGCAAATGTAGCAGTGATCAGTGGCATCGCCTGGGATCATATCAATGTTTTTCCTACTTATGCAGATTATACTTTGCAGTTCGATAAGTTTATCGATACCATAGAGGAAAATGGGACACTGATATATTGTGAAGCAGACCAAGATTTAAATGAAATTGCTTTAAAATCAAAAGCAAAGATTCACAAGGTAGGTTATGCAATTCCTGAACACGACATTAAAAATGGTATAACCTACTTATTGCCAGAGAGAACTGCTTTAAAAATATTTGGCGACCATAACCTAATGAATTTAAATGCAGCTAAATTAGTTTGTGAGCAGTTAGATATAAGTCAAAAAGATTTTGATACTGCAATTGCCTCATTTACCGGCGCTGCAAAGCGTTTAGAAGTAATCTCAGCTGATGACTCTACCAACGTTTATAAGGATTTTGCCCATTCTCCATCTAAACTGAAAGCTACGATTGAGGCTGTTAAAGCACAGTTTACAGATCGAAAGCTGATCGCTTGTATCGAATTGCACACTTTTAGCAGCTTGAATAAGGATTTTTTAAAGGAATACGCTGGCGCAATGGACAAAGCTGATGAAGCAATCGTATTTATCGATCTTAAAAGTTTTGAGCAAAAAAGAATGGAGCCATTTTCAGAAGAAGATGTTCAACAGGCTTTTGCTAACCCGAAGCTAAAATTCTTTAACGATGCAGCTCAATTGAAAGCCTATTTGTTAAGCTTGAACTATAAGAATGCAAATCTTTTAATGATGAGTTCTGGAAACTATGCAGGCTTTGATTTGCCTGAATTAGCTGCGGCTTTACCAAAATAATAATTAATCTTTAAATGAAGGTTCTAGGAGATCGTATTAGGCAGAGTAGGGTAGCACTAGGTTTAAATCAAGCTGAAGCTGCGAAGATGCTTAATATTTCTACACCCGCATTTTGTAAAATAGAAACCGGACAAACAGATTTGAATATCTCACGTTTATTGCAAATTTCTAAAGTATTTGAGGTATCAATAATTAAATTAATAACCGGAGAAAAGGAGTCATCAAATTCATCGGAAGATTTAATTGAACTTAAAGAACAACTTCTGGAAAAAGATGAAGAGATCAATAAACTTAGAAAGAAGGTTATTGATCTTTATGATAAATTGGGAATTTAATCACGTCATTGCGAGGCACGAAGCAATCCTACAACGATCGCTATATAATTCAACCCTAAGCATTAAGGTTGCTTCGTGCCTCGCATTGACGATTGCTTTATTACTTGCGCAGTATTCTCTTATCTTCCTAAAACACTTTCCTCATCGTTAAATGCTTCTTACCAAATGTAGCGCCAGTAGCTTTATGTATGGCAATCATTTGCTCGTTAAAATCGCCAACCCAACTCAATTCCAGTTCTTTGTATTGATTTTTTGGCAACACATATTCACCTAGCCTGATAAAGAGAACCGATTCTAAGCCATGTTTCTGGAATTTTGGTTTTGTACCCATTACAATTGCTCTCATACGTGTAACACCCACCCATCGGCGATAAGCAAATTTAAGCTTCTCTAATAAACCAAGCTTTCCATTAAAACCTTTAATCATCTGGTTAGCATCAGGAATTAAAACCACAAATGAAGCAGGCTCACCATTAAAATAAGCAAATTGAATCAAATGCTCATCCATAATGGGTTCCATACTTTTAAAGCTTTCTTCGAGAGTTTCCTTTTTTATCGGAACGAAGTTTTCGAAATCCTGCCAGCCATCATTGTAAATTTCCATCAAATCCGCAATGTATTTTTCAGCGTTTGCTTTGCTAAAATATTCGAAAGTGTAGCCAGGCTTGTTCCTTACCCAATTGGCTATCTTGGTAAATCGCTCTGGAAAAGGAATGGTTAAATTGATATGGTTGGTTAACTGTTCATATTCGGTTACGAATCCGTAAGCATCAAAAAAATTCTGGTAGTATGGAAAATTGTAATTCATTCCAAATGATGGAGGAGTGAAACCTTCCACTAACAAACCCCAAAATGAATCATTTTCGCCAAAGTTGATGGGGCCATCCATTGCTTTCATTCCATTTTCGATAAGCCATTCCTTTGCGGTATCAAAGAGTAAAAAAGCAGCATTTTCATCTTCAATGCATTCAAAAAAGCCCATTCCGCCGGTTGGTTGATCGTAATTAAATGCTTTTTTTTCGTTAATAAAAGCAGCAACCCGACCAATTAAATTTCCCGCATCATCTTTTAAAACCCAACGGTTACATTTTCCATGACTGAAAAAATTATTCTTCTCTGGGTTAAAAACATTTTCAACTTCACTATCTAAAGGACAAATGAAGTTTTTATCGTTTTTATACAGGATTTTTGGAACCGTTAAGAAGTCTTTTTTTAGTGATGAATTGCTTACTGATATAATTTGCATGGGCAGATTTTAAAATTAAAAAGCACCCAGCCTAATGGCAGGATGCTTTTTCAAATATATAGTTTTTTAATGATTAGTAATCGTCATCATCATCGTCGAAGTTGTCGAAATTATCAAGGTCATCCAATGGCAAATCAAAATCGTCTTCATCTTCATCTCGAGGGTTTTTTCTCGTGGTTTGAATATCGTCATCTTCAAGATCATCGTCTTCATCTACCTGTTTTTTGGTAGTCGGCTTAGTAGGGAGTTTCTTTGGCGCTTTCATATCACAAAAATAAAAATTGCTTTTCTACTTTAAAAATACAAAAAAACTTTTTCTAATAACAACCTGAAAACAAATAAATTAATTTCTGCTATTCTGCATTTTCACCTACCGTATTTTCCTCCTTCGTAATATCTTTTAGCTGTGGAAGCTGGTTTAAATTGTTTAAACCAAAATAATCCATAAAAATATTGCTAGTGCTGTAAAGAATAGGTCTGCCTGGAGTTTCGGCTTTACCATCAATACTTATAAGTTCTTTTTCCAGCAATCGCTGAACAGAATAATCAGAATTTACACCTCTAATTTGTTCAATTTCTAATTTAGTAATCGGCTGGCGGTATGCGATAATGGCTAAGGTTTCCATAGCAGCCTGACTCAGCTTTTTCTTTGAGCGATGCAATTGAAGTTGATTTACCGTTTCATGGTAATCCTTTTTTGTTAGAAACTGATATCCGTTATTCAGGTTTACCAATTCGATTGCGAAATCATCATGTTTATACTTTTCTTGAATAAGATCTAAGCTTTCAAAAATTTGTGTTTCAATAAACTCTGCTTCGAAAACCGCATTTAAAGCTAAGATGATTTCTTGAACGCTAATGCTTTGAACAGAAGAGAATATGAGCGCTTCTATGTGCCTGGTAATATTGGTTTGGAACATATACAAAAATATAATTTTTGGACATAAAAAAAGCGGTCTCGCTTTTTAAAAACAAGACCGCTTTCAACACACAAATGAAACCTGAATTAAGATATAGTTTTAGGTTAGGTTATTAAATATCTATATCAATTCTATAAGAACGTTTTGATAAACACTATCGTTTATTTCTAACACAAGTTTAAGGCTAAACGAGATTCGGTGTAAGTTCTATTTAGTGAGTGGTATTAATAATTGAGTAAACGGTAAAAAATCTATTTTAACGGTATAGATATAGATACGATTGTACCATTTGTGCCCTTTTGTTTAACACTGAGGTGTATAGGTTTTGCTGCAATCTGTCCTAACAAATGCAATCTTTCTTTGGTAAGCTGCATGCCTTTGCTAATGTGCGTTTCCTTTTTCTCCTTCAAAGAATTGTCAATACCAACACCATCATCAATTATTTCGATGTTTAAATACTCTGGAACATCAATTTTAATATTGATTTGTATTTCGCCACCCGTTTCTTTCGGCATAATGCCATGCCAAATTGCATTTTCTACGTAAGGCTGTAATAACATCGATGGGATTAAAGTTTCTTCCTTATCTATTTGATCATCAATTGAAAAGGAGTATTGTAACTTATCTCCGAATCTATTTTTCTCGAGCTTTAAATACAAATTCAAATATTCAAGTTCTTCTTCCAGAGAGATATAGCTTTTGGTACAAATTTCCAGGTTTTTTCTTATTAACCGAGCAAACCCAGTTAATACCCGATTAGCTGATGCTGTGTTCTGCGTATTAATATAATGCTGTATAGAATTCATCACATTGAATACAAAATGTGGATTCATCATTGCCTGTAAAGCCTGCTGCTCTAACATTAACACCTTGTTTTTTAGCAAAAGCTGCTCTTGTTCCTTATCCTTTTGTTTTCTGGTGATGTACACCGCAACTTTGTAAAAAATGTAGGCCACCAAAAGGATTAAGATGGATAAAAACCATAAGCTTTGCCAAAAATGTTTGGTAATGGTAAATGAAATTTTTGCGGATGGTCCCCAATTTCCGTTTTGGCTTTTGGCCGAAACTTCGAAATTATATTCTCCGGATTGAAGCGATGAAAAATCTAAACGGCGGGTTCTGGTTTCTACCCAGGCAGAATTTTCACTTAGCCGATAACGATAAGTAATGTCACTGGTGGTAAAATCTACTGCGCTAAAAGTGAATAGGATGGTATTATTTCCTGTTTCGAAGGTGAAGTTTTTTTGATTTACGGGCAATCTATCCTTGTCTTTGATGATAGAGGTTACATAAACCTTCGGTAAATTTCTGCTGATGTTTTTATTGTTGTACTTAAAAAGAATCAGCCCTTTATTGGTAGCGAAATAGGCCGTGCTGTCATCAATAAATAAACTGTTGATATCATCACTTAATAAATCTTTTCCATAATCGAAATTGGCAACGCTAAGTTTTTGCGGATAATTGGCAATTTTATTAACGCCCTTGTTGGTGAGCACCCATATCTCGTTATTTTTAACGAATATTTTAGTACAGATATTATTGGTTAAGCCATCTTTTTGAGTGATCTGTTTTACAATTTGGTCATTTTTGTAAAAAAGCAATCCATATCCGTCTGTAGCCAAAATCAATGTCCCATCAGCTAATTGTTGAATATCATTTATTCTTTTAGTGAGTAAGGTGTGTTTTTCAAAATGCTTAATGAGTTTTCCGTTTACAAACTGAGATAAACCATTAATATTTGAAAACCACAAATTACCTGTCCGATCGTAAAACACATGGTAAGAGCGATCTTTAAAGAAATCTTCCTTCTCTCGATATTTCAGGGAATTGAATTCAAAGTTGTTTATTCTGTCAGATAAAAAAACAACCCCAGAAGAAAGTGCCAGGGCTAAACGATTGCTCTTTTCATCAACGCTAAAATGTTTAATTACAAACATGGAATTATTAGCTTCCTTTAAATAGTTTACTTCATTTGTGGTGCTGTAGATATTTTTGAAAACACCCATTCCATAATCTGAAGAAAAATATATCGATTGATTTTTTGGGTCGAAGTTTAGTTGCTTTATGGTTTTGTATTTCTTAAAATCATCTAATCCAATTTCATTTACCTGATAGTTATCGATAGTCAAAACATCAATAACAGCATCATCCGTCCCTAGCCAAAGTCTGTTTTTACCATCTTTGGTAATGCTTTTAATGACATTACTGCTCAAACCCGATTCTGCATCAATAATCGATAAACGATTGCTTGCATTGGGTAACATATAAATTCCAACATTGGTGGCAAACCACATATTCTTGTTGCTATCTTTTATTACCTGGTTTACAGGAATATCCTGAAGATACTGAACTGTTTTTCCATTTTTATCTAACGCAAACGAACCATTCGCATTGGCAATCCAAACTTCTTTAGCTGCGCTATCATAGTAGAAATAACCAGACATGTTTTTTATCAGGTTTTGGGGAATGGAAATTAAGCTATTGATATTCCCTTTGCTCAATTCTCTTAGCCCACTTTTATCCAGATAAATTAACGACTTTGATTTAGTGTTGGTCGCTGTCATGTAAGAAAGCGGCTGAACATTAGATTTCAAGATCGAAAAAGTAGTGCCATTAAATTTCTGAACACTTAAATCGCTATACGAATAGATGTCGCCATTTTCGTCTTCGTGAATAAACGCGTTGATGAATTTATCTTTCGGATTTGGCGAAACATATTTTCTAATTCGTTTTCCATCCCAACAAACAATTAAATTTGAGTTTGTACCTAACCAAATTCTTCCTTGCTTATCCATCAAAAAAGAAACAATAACAGTGTTTAGGCTAAGTCGCTTTAATAATTGACTGTTATCCTGGTTATAAAATTTGCCGTCTTGCAGATAACTTAATTGCCCATTTAATGCAAAAAACCAAATTCTTCCAAATTGATCTTCTTTCATTTGAAGGATTTGCGTGTCGGGCAAACCATCTTCAATGGTAAAATTTTGAAAGTTTGTACCATCGAAACGGCTGATTCCATTATCGGTTGCTATCCAGATAAAGCCCTTTTGATCTTGCAAAATATAATAACAATTGTTGCTAGCTAAACCATTTTTAGAGGTATAATGTGGCAGATAGGTCATTTGTGCCACAGCATTTGATTCTTTGATCAACAAGAAAATCAGAAGTAAAAAGGTAATTGAAAAACCTTTCCTAAAGATAAGAAATAAAGCCTTTGAGACTAGATTAGATGCTATTTTAGTTGATTTAGTGATCACTTCCAGCTTTTGTAAATGATTTTATCTTATCAAAAAAATCGCTCGCCCTTCTTCTGGAGATATTAATACTTTCGCCATTTTTTAAAAAAACCTGCAAACCATTTTTCGAATTGTATTCTTTTAAGTGATTTAAATTGATAATGTTCGATTTATGGACCCTAACAAATTGTTCGGTTGGTAACAATTCTTCGAATTCTCTCAATACCTTCGAAACAGTAATTTTTTCTTGATTGCTTAAATGAACGATAGAATAATTGCTATCGGCCTCAATGTAAATAATATCATCTACATCTATCATTTTAAAGCCCTGCCCATAAGGGAGGGTAAGTTTTCTAATGTCCGATCTGGAAGTTAAGGTAGAAGCCAGATTATTAATTCGTTCATCATTTTCATTTCGATTTTTAAAAAGCTTAATGTGTTGCGATACCTTATCAACGGCAGTCTTAAGTTCGTCGATATCTATAGGCTTTAACAAATAATCAAGGGCATTCGCCTTAATAGCTTTTAAAGCATACTGATCGTATGCGGTAGTAAAAATAACAGCAGCATTTTGCTTTTGTGCAGCGGGTATTAAATCGAAACCGTTGCCACCTGGCATGGCGATATCGAGAAAAATGAGATCGATATTATGACTTGCCAAAATATCCTGTGCTTCGGCTACAGATCTGGCTATCCCGGTAATTTCTACCTCGGCACAATTTTGCTGAAGCAAAAAAAACAGTGAAGAACGTGCAAACTCCTCATCATCAACAATAATGGCTTTTAGTACTGTCATAATTATAGGTTTGTGAATGTATCAAAATCGATCAATAAAAAAAAATGTAAAAACAAAAAACCGAGGATAGAATTGTCACGTATGTATCATCAACGAATTTAAAAAACCCTAAACATAGTCACTATGAAAAACAATGAACTAGAAACAAAAAGTGAACTTCAAGAGGAAAGTTTATTAAAAAGCACTGTTGGTAGGAGAGGTTTCCTTCAATATGCTGGTGCAAGTGCAGCAGCCTTAGCTTTAGTAGCTGCTGGCTGTAGAAAAGACCGTAACTACACCGATCCTGTAGCAGGTGTAACCCTTGATTTTAAAGATGATTTTGGTGTATTAAATTATGCTTACGCTTTAGAGCAATTAGAGGCTGCGTTTTACATCCAGGTTGCTAACTCAAATCCATCAGGTTTTACTGCAGCACAGAAAGCATATTTTCAAGATGTACAATTCCATGAAATTGCACACAGAGAATTCTTTAAAAAAGCATTAAGTACAGCGGCAATTGGTAGTTTAGAAGTAAACTTCTCAGCAGTAGATTTTACAAGTGGTGCTAGCGTTTTAGCTACAGCAAAAACATTTGAAGATTTAGGCGTAGCAGCATATAACGGTGCTGGAGTAAGATTAAAAGATACTGGTTTCTTGGTAATCGCTGGTCAGATTGTTTCGGTTGAAGCTCGCCACGCGGCATACGTAAGAGATCAGATTTCTAACGGTACGTTTGCTGATTTAGGTACATTAACCGCATTCGGCGCTGTAGATGCAAACGGATTAGATGGAGCATTAACTCCAGATAAAGTATTGCCATTAGCTGCTCCATTCATTAAAACAAAAATTAACGTTATCAACCTATAATCTTAAACTCAGAAATCATGAATATCATAAATATATTAGACGAAATTGAAAAAGTTGATGGAGAGATCTATGAAAGATTAAATCCACGTAGAGCAGCAATGAAGAGTTTCTTCAACGTTGGAAAGAAAATTTCTTTGGCAGCTTTACCATTGGCTTTAGGTTCTATGTTTCAAAAAGCTTATGGTCAATCGAACCCAGCAAATGTTACAGAAGTATTAAACTTTGCTTTGGCTTTAGAGCATTTAGAATATAATTTTTATAACAGAGCTTTGTTAAGCACAGGGTTAATCCCAGCAGGTGCTGCAACAGGAGCAATCACTACTATTCGTGCTCATGAGTTAGCTCACGTAAACTTATTGAGAAGTGCTATTACAGGGGCTGGAGGTACGCCTATCGCCTTAACAGAAGCTAACTTTGATTTTACAGCTGGAAATACTTTCGGTGATGTTTTCACAAATTATGGAACATTCTTAAAAGTTGCCACAGCTTTCGAAGATACAGGTGTAAGAGCTTACAAAGGTCAGGCGCCGGTTTTGAAAGGTATGCCAGTGTTAACAACTGCATTACAAATTCACTCAGTAGAGGCTCGTCACGCTTCTCACTTACGCCAGATGACAGCAGCGTTTTTAAATGTTCCGTTGAAACCATGGGTAGGTTTAGGTGCTAACGGTGTCTCAAACGATACTGGTGTTCCTCAAGTAGATCCGGTTTATGCTCGTGAAAATAACACAGTTCAAGCTAACATCGAAATTACAGGTATTAATGGAACTGCTGTTACTAGAGCTGCAGCAGCAGAATCTTTCGATGAGTTTTTAACAGGTGCTGAAGTTAAAACAATTGCAAACTTGTTCCTTAGAACAGGTTCGAAATTAACCTAAGCCAAAATAGAATTTACATTATTGATTAGGTAATGTTTAGTTTAAGGTAGGGAGGCAGAACTGAGTTCTGTTTCCCTTTATTTTTGATCAGGATTCTTGAGGATTTAAGGATGATAAGATCAAAGTCTTCCTCAAATTTTAAATTGGAAAATCAGGGTTCTGTTTTTCCAATTTAAGTTAGTCCTGCTTTGCATTACAATCTTTTTGGCTGTCCTTCGCTGCGCTCAGAGTACAACAAAAAAGGATTTCCATTCCAATCAGGTTTAAAAAACTCTCGTCAGTACGCTTCCACTTAACCTGTTCAGCATGGAGCAAAATAAAAGCCTCCATTTTTATGAAAGCTTTGTTTGTCATTTAAGTAAATTTGGTATTTGATTGCATAGTTCACTATTCAATCTATAAAATCAATTTGCTTTAGTTTCCTAAAGTCTAGCTTCGCAATTACTGATCTAAAAACCATTCAATAATCTTCACATTCACTAATTTATCCTAATAAGTGATTACCTGTTCTTCCAAATGTTCTGGTAAATCGCGGTAATTATATTTTTGTCCTCGTAATTGCGGTTCAAAGCCTGCAGCCTTTATTGATTGTTGAATACCATTTGCCGTAAAACGATGCGGTGCACCAGCAGCAGAAACTACATTTTCTTCAATCATAATTGAACCAAAGTCGTTTGCGCCGGCATGTAAACAAAGTTGTGCAGTTGCTTTACCCACTGTTAACCAGCTTGCCTGAATATTTTTAACGTTTGGCAACATGATTCTGCTTAAAGCAATCATCCGGATATATTCATCGGCAGTTACATTATTGCTTATGCCACGTAAACGTTTCAATAAAGTTCCATCATCCTGGAATGGCCATGGAATGAATGCCAGAAAACCATTGGCATCAGCAGGTTTTTCACTCTGTACCTGGCGAATCCAAACCAAATGTTCAAAGCGCTCTTCAATGGTTTCGACATGTCCGAACATCATCGTTGCCGATGTGGTTATATCCAACTGATGGCAAGCCCTCATCACATCAAGCCATTCCTGGCCACCGCATTTTCCTTTAGAAATTAACCTGCGTACACGGTCGTTTAAAATTTCCGCACCAGCACCCGGCAATGAATCCATGCCAGCATCTTTTAAGGTTTGCAAAACCTCGGTATGCGAAATCCCTTCTAATTTTGCAACATGTGCAATCTCAGGCGGGCCCAATGCATGAAGTTTTAAATCAGGGTATAATTCTTTTAACTTTCTGAAAAGATCAGCGTAAAAGGCCAGGCCCAAATCGGGGTGATGCCCACCTTGCAAAAGCAGTTGATCGCCACCTAAACGGAAAGTTTCCTCAATCTTGACTTTATATGTTTCAATGTCAGTAATGTAGCTCTCCTCATGGCCAGGTCGGCGAAAGAAATTACAGAATTTACAATTAGCAATACACACATTAGTAGTATTTACATTTCGGTCTATTTGCCAGGTAACTTTACCACTCGGAACTTGAATTTTTCTTAGCTCATTTGCTACAAAAATCAACGATGCAGTATCTGCATTGTGGTATAAAAAAACACCTTCCTCTTGGCTTAAAAAATCAAAATGCAAGGCCCTTTGCAGTAAATCGGCTGTATTCATAGCACAAAGATAGTCAAAAGTCCTAAGTCGAAAGTCGAAAGTCGTCAGTCTTTAGTCAAAGATTTTAAGGTCGAAATAAACTATCGTTAATCCCTTTAACATTATGTCTTCCATCTTACATTTTCCATCTTACATTTTACCCTAAAAGTATATCTTTACGATTCTAAAAAATTATATGGTAGATTTTAATCGTTTTACACTTGCTAATGGGTTAAAGGTTTTGGTTCATGAAGATCCAACAACTCCAATGGCAGTTCTAAATATTTTATATGATGTTGGCGCTCGTGATGAAAGTCCGGAAAAAACTGGTTTCGCACACTTATTTGAGCATTTGATGTTCGGCGGTTCTATCAATATTCCGAATTATGATGAGCCTTTGCAAAGAGTAGGAGGTGAAAATAATGCTTTCACCAGTAACGACATTACCAATTATTACATCACTTTGCCGGCTGAAAATATTGAAACAGCTTTTTGGCTGGAAAGCGACCGTATGTTAAGCCTGGCTTTTTCAGAAAAGAGCTTAGATACACAGCGTAACGTAGTGAGTGAGGAGTTTAAACAGCGTTATTTAAATCAGCCTTATGGCGATGTTTGGTTAAAACTTCGTCCACTGGCTTATAAAAAACATTCGTACCGTTGGGCAACGATTGGAAAGGATCTTTCGCACATCGAAAATGCTACGATGGAAGACGTTAAGGCATTTTTTAAGAAACATTATACGCCACAGAACGCCATTTTAGTAGTAGGTGGAAATGTGAAAACCGAAGATGTTAAAAAACTGGCTGAAAAATGGTTTGAGCCCATCCCGGCAGGAGAAAAATACGAGCGTGATCTAGTTCAGGAAGATCCTCAAATCGAAGAAAGAACTGAAACTGTTAAAGCCAATGTGCCTTTGAATGCTATCTACATGGGTTTTAAAATGCCTGGTCGTTTAGATCCAGATTATTATGCTTTCGATTTGTTATCAGATATTATGTCTAGAGGGCAATCTTCACGATTGTACAATAGCTTATTAAAAGAGCAAAAGTTATTCAGCGATATCAATGCTTATATATCAAGCAGTCTTGATCCTGGCTTATTTGTTGTGGAAGGGAAATTGGTGGAAGGCATCACAACTGAACAGGCAGAACAGGCAATTTGGAAAGAGCTCGATCAGTTGAAGGCAGAACTGGTAACTGATAACGAACTTACTAAAGTGAAAAATAAGGTCGAATCTGTTCTTGTATTTTCAGAGATGAGTTTATTGGATAAAGCGATGAATCTTGCTTACTATGAACTGCTTGGCGATGCAGCTTTATTGAATAAAGAAGCTGGCGAATTCTTAAAAGTTACTGCTGAAGATATCCAACGTATTTCAAATAATACCTTCAAAAAAGAATCATCATCTACCTTGTACTATTTAACTGAAAATAATGCTTAACAGACAACAGGCGCCTGATTTTAAGCAGGTATCAACCATAAATATTATCCAGCCACAGCAGAAAAAGCTGCAGAATGATGTTCCCGTTTACATCGTATATTCGGGCGAGCAAGATTTAGTACGTATTGAATTCATATTTAACAATGTGAATTGGAATGTGGAAAAACCATTGCAGGCTATTGCTGTAAGTGCAATGTTGAATAACGGAACCAGCAAACTTTCATCAAAAGAAATAGCCGAACAAATTGATTTTTATGGCGCATTTTTCCAAACCGAATATGCTCAGGATCAATCTACGGTAACACTTTATACCTTAAACAAGCACTTGGCTTCGGTTCTTCCAATCGTTAAAGATGTATTGAGTGATAGTCAATTTCCACAAAAGGAACTTGACATTTATATTCAAAACCAAAAGCAAAAAATGCAGGTAAACTTGCAGAAGAACGATATTTTATCTCGGAAGGAATTTGCTCATGCCTTATTTGGAGACACTGCTTATGGTGTCGATATCCAGGCAAAACATTACGACGAGCTGAAAAGGGATGATCTGGTTGAATACTTTAAAGCGGCATATACGCCAAATAATTGTACGATAGTGGTATCAGGAAAGTTTGATGAAGCGAGTTTCGACTTGCTGAACCAACAATTTGGAAATAACTGGGATAAAAGTGATTCAATTACGAATAAATTAACATTTGCAAACTCAATTAATCAATCGGTTTACCGGGAAAGACCTGAAGCTATACAGTCGGCCATTCGGATTGGTAAAATAGCAGTTAACCGTACGCATGAAGATTTCCCTGGGTTGCAGATTTTAAACACAGTTTTGGGTGGGTATTTTGGTTCTCGTTTAATGAACAACATTAGGGAAGATAAGGGTTATACCTATGGCATCGGATCAGGAATATCATCTTTACAGGATGCCGGGTACTTTTTCATCGCGACAGAAGTTGGCGCTGAGGTTTGTGCAGATGCATTGGTGGAAATTTATAAAGAGATAGATTTGCTAAAAAATGAGTTAATTGGCGAAGAGGAACTCGATTTAGTGAAAAACTATATGCTGGGCTCCATGCTGGGTAGTTTAGAGAATATTTTTTCTCATGCTGATAAGTTTAAGAATATCTACTTTTTCGGTTTAGATTACGATTATTATGATCGCTACATCGCGAAAGTAAAAAGTATAACTGCCGAAGAAATAAAAGATTTAGCCAACAAATATTTGAACACCAGCGAGTTTACAGAGGTAGTAATCGGGAAGAAATAGTTATTAAAAAAAGGAAGTCAGGCTTGTTACCTGACTTTCTTTTTTTATCGATATTGACAAAGGTAGGCGGTTTGAACAAGTGTTTTAACAGAAAATGACGAGTTGGCCGGAACAGTGAAATGCGAACCTTTCTCAAAAGTTTTCCATTCCATTTCGTGGGGTAAATGTACAGTTAATGTTCCCTCAATAACATACATTACTTCTAACTGTGCGGTTCCAAATGTATATTCACCAGCGTTGATTACTCCAACGGTTAATTTTCCTTCTCCGGTTTCATAACCTAAAGATTTTACATTTCCTTCAAAATAGGTGTTTTCTGTTATCATATCTGGGGCTTTAGAATAATATGCAATTATAACAAAGCAATTGAACAAACTGTAAATCTCCAAAAAAATTTCATTTGTCACCCCAGCTCAATATTTACCAATTTCTATATTTGCCCTTTGATTTTCCTGGCTTTTTTGTATCTTTGCCTGGCAAATAATAAATCGTAATTTATTTGCTATGCAACTCGACTCCACAAAATTTATTGCTACAGGTTTGACTTATGACGACGTACTTTTGGTACCCGCATATTCAGAAATTCTGCCTCGTGATGTTAATACAGCCACTTTCTTAACCAAAAAAATTAAGCTTAACGTTCCATTGATTTCTGCAGCCATGGATACGGTCACAGAAGCTGAGCTTGCCATTGCCATTGCGCAAAATGGGGGGATTGGTATGTTGCACAAAAACATGACGATCGACAGACAAGCGGAAGAGGTGAGAAAAGTTAAAAGATCGGAAAGCGGAATGATTCAGGATCCGGTTACCTTATTGGAAACTGCGGTAGTTGCTGATGCTTTCAAGATCATGAAAGAACATAAAATTGGTGGCATTCCGGTAGTAAGTAGCGATAATAAACTAGTAGGCATTATTACCAATCGCGATTTACGCTTTCAAAAAGACATGGCAAGACCAATTGCCGAGGTAATGACCAAAGAAAATCTAATTACTGCTCCGGAAGGAACAAATTTAGTTCAAGCGGAAGAAATTCTTCAAAATTACAAGATTGAAAAATTACCTGTTGTTTCGAACGATGGCTACTTAAGTGGATTAATTACTTTTAAAGATATTTCTAAAGTTAAGAACTATCCTGCTGCTTGTAAAGATGATCGCGGCCGCTTACGTGTTGGTGCTGCAGTTGGCGTAACAGCCGATACCTTACAACGTGTTGATGCATTGGTTCACGCAGGCGTTGATGTGATCACAATTGATACGGCTCACGGCCACTCTAAAGGTGTAGTGGATAAATTAAAAGAAGTTAAAGCAAAATATCCAGATTTACAGGTGATCGTTGGTAACATTGCAACGGGTGCTGCCGCTAAATTCTTAGCTGATGCTGGTGCTGATGCTGTTAAAGTTGGTATTGGTCCGGGTTCTATTTGTACCACCAGAATTATTGCCGGTGTTGGTGTTCCGCAATTATACGCGGTTTATGAATGTGCTAAAGCATTAAAAGGTACAGGTGTTCCGGTTATCGCTGATGGAGGTATTAAACACACAGGTGATATTGCCAAAGCCATTGCGTCTGGCGCAAGTACGGTAATGGCGGGTTCTTTATTCGCGGGAGTAGAAGAATCGCCAGGTGAAACCATTATTTATGAAGGACGTAAGTTTAAATCTTACCGTGGAATGGGTTCTATCGAAGCAATGGAACAAGGTTCGAAAGATCGTTATTTCCAGGATGTAGAAGATGATATTAAAAAACTCGTTCCTGAAGGAATTGTTGGTCGAGTACCATTTAAAGGAACTTTAGCCGAAGTGATGTATCAATACATCGGCGGTTTACGTGCCAGTATGGGTTACTGTGGTGCAGCAAGTATCGAAGCTTTACAAGAAGCACAATTTGTTCAAATTACGGCAGCAGGTATGCGTGAAAGTCACCCGCATGATATCACGATTACTAAGGAAGCACCGAATTATACGAGGTAATTTTTAGTTCGGAGTCTTTAGTCCGGAGTCGGAAGTCAAGAATCCACAGACATAATACAAAGCAGGGCGTCGTTTATGATAGCCCTGCTTTTTTTTGGTGCTTATATGAAAATTATTAGTCATTGCGAGGGTTAATTTTTCATAAAAACATATTTGCGTCAACAGGATTAGTTTGTTGGTTGCTTAGTTTTTTCGCACATTCCGTCATTTCGAAATGCGCCCTTCGCGATTGAGAAATCTTTCTTCGGGATGAATTTGTTAAATGAAATTGGCACAGCCATGAAAAACGGCTTCGCTTCGCGGTTAAGAAATCTTTCTTATTAAAATGCCTTTTACAATAGCTGTGCACATTTTACAAGAACGGTCGTTATTGCGAAGCCGAGCTTGTGCGAGGTGAAGCATCTTTATTAGCTAAATAGATTGCTTGTCCCGATTTTTCGGGAAAGCAATCTTAAAGCACTAAATATTAAGATTAAGTGCAGATTTTTGATAACATCGGCTTATTTGAATTTAATTTTCTAACCGAAATAATCGAAATTAATATTCCAAAACCAAGGAAGAAAAAGCTTTGATCTAATGGGCATTCAACCATTGTGAAAGTTCCAATTATTCCTGGCGTGGTACTGTTTCCCGGACAATTACCATTACCAACTAAATTTCCATTACAAACTTCGCAGGGAAGTCCCGATGTTGGAGCCCATGAACAATAATTATTTGATAATGAAACACCTGAATTTTTGTCGTAGATAGTTTTAGGAACATTCGTATATACAATATTGCGAGATTCAATTAAGCAACCAGCAGCTGATCCTTGAGCAAAGCAATAATTATTTGCAAATGCTAATATAATTATCAAAAAAAATAATAAACTAAATTTTCCCACAATTTAAATGATTTGTGGGATGCGAAAAACAATAGGATTTGACTTTCTAAATATACAAGATTTTAAACGCTTTGTGAAAAATCCTCCTGCTTAAATAAATAAACAAAATAAAATTTGGCAAATACTTTTTTTTAATATATTTGTCGACTAAATCTATAGGATTTATATATTTTAATATGAAGCAAGCAAAAAACGTCAAATGTAGTTGTTGTTATAGCCACCAAACCATCACATTCAACTATTTCCGAAAGGATAACTAAAAGATAAAATCTAACCCAAAACACATTAATACAATCATGAAACGAAGTTTACTATTCATTTTTTCTTTAATACTTTCAGCCTCTGCTGTACTCGCTCAAAATACAGTAAAAGGAATTGTAAAAGGGGGCAACGGTACTACAATACCTGGAGCTACTATCACCGTACGTGGTACTAAAATTGCCACGGTTACAGATACAAATGGTGCTTTTACGATCGATGCCAAACAACAACCTCCATTTTACATCCGGGTAAGCTATGTGGGTTACAAGCCTCAGGATTTTCAGGTTTTGCAGCTGCAGGAAACGCCAATTGAGCTGATTTTGGTTGAAGATACCCAGCTTGACGAAATCGTAGTAACCTCCAGACGGCGCTCGGAAGTTTTACAGGATGTGCCGATTCCAATTACCGTTATTGGCGGTCAGGCAGCAGAAAATGCTGGTGCTTTCAACGTCAACCGCTTAAAAGAGTTGGTTCCATCAGTTCAATTGTATGCCTCAAATGCCCGTAATACCACATTAAATATTCGTGGTTTAGGTTCAACTTTTGGCTTAACTAACGATGGTATCGACCCCGGTGTAGGCTTTTATGTTGATGGTGTTTACCATGCCCGACCAGCTGCAACCTCAACCGATTTTCTTGACATTGAACAAATTGAAGTAATCCGCGGTCCGCAGGGAACGCTCTTTGGAAAGAACACCACTGCTGGCGCTTTTAATATTACCACAACAAAACCCACACAAACCCCAACAGCTAAAGTAGAAATGAGTGTGGGTAATTATAATTTTATCCAGGCCAAAACATCAGTTTCCGGTGGTGTGGCAAAAAATCTTGCTGCAAAAATCTCCATTTCTGGAACGCAACGCGATGGTACCATTTGGAATTCCAGGGAAGAACGCCGTTACAGCGGACAAAATAACCTCGGTTTTAAAGGGCAGCTTTACTTTACGCCATCAGATCGGTTGAAAATTCTTTTAAGTGGAGATGTGAGCGTTCAGCATCCGGCAGGCTATCCATTGGTAATTGTTGGTGTTACGCCAACCGAAAGAAGTGCTTACCGTCAGTACGCCCGAATAGTTTCTGATTTGGGCTACCAACAACCTAAAATAGATCCATTTTCAAGAGAAATCAATACCAATACGCCATGGAGACATAATCAATCAATAGGTGGAATCTCCTTAAACGTAGATTATAAAATTGGCGGCGGAACCTTAACTTCCACCACAGCATGGAGATTCTGGAACTGGGATCCAACAAACGATAGAGATTTTTCTGAATTATCAGCCTTGACAAAATCACAAGGAAATTCGCGTCACGATCAGTATTCACAAGAAATTAGATATGCCGGTAACATCAGCGAAAAACTAAGTGGAGTGGTTGGCGTATTTTTATTGGGTCAAAACTTACAGGGGTTGGGCCAAACAGAAGAAGTTGGCAAAGACCAATGGAGATTTGTACAAACTGCCAGTACAGGCGCACAGGCACTCTATTCTACACCTGGATTGTTAGATGGTTTTGGAATCAGAACAAACTCCACCATCAAATCGTTAAGTGCAGCGGTTTTCGGTCAGGTGGATTGGGAAGTGCTTAAAAATCTGCATGTTTTACCAGGCCTTAGGTTTACTTATGATAAAAAAGATGTTGATTATGACAGAAACACTTACGGTGGTTTGCAAACAACTGATGCCGCTTTGTTATCGCTGAAATCAGCAGTTTACAGCAATCAGCAATTTAATACCAGTACCAATAACAACAATTTGTCTGGAAATATTACAGTTTCCTATCGTCCTACACCAAAATTAAATGTTTACGGAACTTTTTCTACCGCTTATAAACCAGTTGGGGTAAATGTGGGTGGCTTGCCAACAGCTTCCAACGGTCAGGCCGATTTGAGTTTGGCAGTTGTTAAACCTGAATATGTAGAACACTACGAACTGGGTCTGAAAACAAAGCCATTTAAAGGTGCAATTTTAAATGTAACCGCTTTCAACACCGATATAAAAGATTATCAAACCAATGTCCAATCACCGCAGTTAGGCGTAAACAGAGGATATTTAGCGAATGCTGAAAAGGTAAATGTTAAGGGTTTGGAGATTGATGGAACCTATCAGTTAGAGCGATTTTTAACTTTAAACGCTGCATTGGCGTACCTGGATGGTAAATATGTAAGTTTCACTAATGCGCCACTACCTTTAGAAGAAACCGGCCACACCGAAACTATAAATGGTGTTGCTACACAGGTTGCATTTAAAGATGCATCTGGTGGCAGGTTGCCAGGAATCTCCAAATGGAATGTTTCTGGTGGTGCAGAATTGAGTACGCCAGGTAATTTGGCTACCAAACCTGGTCGCTATTTTATTGCTGGAGATGCAAGCTACCGCTCCACTTATTCTTCAAATCCAACACCTTCAAGTGTGTTAAATGTTCAGGGATATTCATTGCTTAATGCCAGGTTAGGGTTTAGATCAGAAAAGTTTTCTGTTTTTGTGTGGAGCAGAAACATTGCCAATATAAACTATTTCGAGCAATTGCAGGCTGCGGCAGGTAACTCTGGTTTATACGCTGGGGTGCTCGGCGACCCAAGAACTTATGGCGCAACCTTTCGTTATAGCTTTTAACGTTCTCTGTTATATTTGGTTGAAGGCGTCGGCATTGTCCGGCGCTTTTTTTTGTTTTGGAGAGCAGGCTTTGGTACTATTCGGTTACGGCAATCCTGCTGTACGTTCAATCTTTTTGTGATTGCTGTCATACTGAGGTACGAAGTATCCCTGCTTGCAGCAGGCAAGTGTTTCATCGGTTGCAGATGCTTCGTGCCTCAGCATGACAGAAAATTCAGGGTTGCTGCTAACAAAAAGTATTTCACTTCCATCAGGTCTATTTTACGTTGGTCAGTGTTCCTTTTGCCAGCCAAAGTGCCTAAACCTTATAAAGCGGAAAGCCCACAGCCCCGATTTTTTTTCGGGGCGAGGACTTGAAGTGATAGAAGGGCAAACTTTAAAATAAACTTCTGCAACTGCTTTCCAAATCTTTTAAAAAATGAATGTTAACCATCTTGTGCAGAATTAAAATTTACAGAAAGCCGATAAAATCTTAACTTCGAAAAATTTTAATCCAAATGAATAAGCTTAAAGCAGTTTGCGTGTATTGTGGCTCAAACTTTAATGGCGATCCGGAATTGCGGAATGCGATAAAACAACTGGCGGATGTTTTGGTGAAACAAGACATTAAGATGGTTTACGGTGGTGGGAGCGTAGGCGTAATGGGTGTAATAGCAGATGATGTGTTACAATCAGGTGGTTCGGTTACTGGAGTTATTCCTCAATTTTTGATGGATAAAGAAGTTGGACATAAAGGCGTAACGGAAATGATTATCACCGAAAATATGCATCAGCGTAAACAAAAAATGGCTGATTTAAGTGATGGATTTATCATTTTACCAGGTGGATTTGGTACGCTTGAAGAATTTTTTGAAGTTTTAACCTGGTTACAGCTAGGCTTGCACAATAAACCCATTGGCGTTTTAAATGTAGGTGGTTTTTACGATCCATTATTTGCGCAAATGGAAATGATGGTGAAAAGCAGATTTTTAAAACCAGCAAACCGTGATTTGGTTTTTAACGAAGCAGATGCAGAAACTTTGGTTAATAAAATGGACGAGTTTTCTGCTATTCCGGATGAAGTTTGGTTTAAAGACAGAAACTTAACTTAAGAAGATTATAACATACATTAAACAATTTTGAACCGCTCTCGCTAAAACGCAGGGCTAAAATATTTTCCAATGCAGATCATTACTTCACACGCAGAGTTTGAACAACATTTAGGTAAAGAGCTTGGTGTATCATCTTGGCATACCATTACTCAGGACCAAATTAACAAGTTTGCCGATGCTACTTTAGATTATCAATGGATTCATACTGATGAGGAGAAAGCAAAAAACGAAGGTCCGTTTGGAGGTACCATTGCACATGGATATTTAACACTTTCATTAATCCCATTTCTATGGAAAGAGATTGTTGATATTCAAAATTTAAAAATGGAAATTAACTATGGCATCGAAAGTTTGAAATTTGCACAACCTGTATTGGTGAACAGTAAAATCCGGTTAAAAGCTAAATTAGCTTCAATTGTAAATTTGCGAGGAGTTACAAAAGTGCATATGGGAATAGAGATGGAAATAGAAGGGCAAAAAAAACCTGCTTTTACTGGCGAAGTTGTTTTCTTATATCATTTTATCGGTTAAAGAATATTAGTTATACAAAGGATAAGTTAGAAAGCTTATCCTTTTTTGTTTTTTATCTGCGTTCTGAGTACTAATATTTTATAGCTGTTTTATTGCTGTTAGTTCAAATTACCTTTCGACCAAAATTTTATGGCTTTGTTAGAAATAAATAAAAGCTATAAGTTATTTAATTGGCCTGTATAATTTTAAATCTAAATCCATAAATTGGTTTTTGCTGTTTTGAATATAGATATAGGATTTTTTCCTATTTGTATTAATTATTTCAATAGAGGCAATAATGTTTGGATTGTGGGAATACTCATCCTTATTGTAATTGTAGTCTAAATGTTCTGAGCTAGCATAAACTAAAAAATCGAAATCATTTTTTATTGATGGTTTTATTTTCCACTTCATGGTAGTTAAGTCCATTAATCCTTTCTGTTTCCCAATTTCTAAAATTGCATAACCAAATTCTTGAGCGTAGTATTCCCATGTTGAAGAGTTATTAAAAGTTTCATTCAATCTTTGTCCGCTTAAAAGCGACCTGAAAATATATTCATTTTCATTTGTGCTAACCCAAAACCATACATCCTTTTCATTGTTGTAACTCTGCTTTTTTGTTGGATATCCTTTTAATTTTTCAAAATTTTTAATTGCTACCCCGTGTTGATTTATCACGGAGTAATATTGGCCTGTATCCTCATTAAAATAGGTAATTGCATAATTTTCACCATTAGCTTTAAAAATATCTATAATTCGTGGTTCACTTTTTTGTTCATTGTAAAATTTCGGATTAAAGTAGGTTAAACTTCCTTTATCATCTACTTCGAAACCCGAAATTTCTGGTTTAATAAATTTTTTAAATGCTGGCTTTACTTGGTTTGGTGCCATCGCCATTGTTGGGATATAAACACTTTTTTCTAAATTTAAAATGCGGTACTCAATTCCACTACCATAAATTTTTCCATTACAGCCATCTTCACCTTTTTGCTCAAAACTATAGCTGAAATTAATATGTGGATGGAAAAAATATGCTTCATTCATTATGGGCGCAGTTAAAATTTTCTTAGTCGTTCTATGAAAATAACCCCAACGGCCTTCTTTTTTATCCATATACGGAATTAAATCTTTAGAATTGTATTTTTTTATTTTATCAACTAAAAGTGTTTGAACCTTTTCTTCGCAAGAAAAAGTTTGTGCGTTTGCATATAAGCAAAAAAGTAAAAAAGCTGAAGTAAAAAGATTTTTCATCAAATGTATATAAGTAAATTATCTAGGATGAAAATTTAGGCTTAGCCAAATAGGGAAGGCGAACTTTACTGAAAATATAGACGAAAATAGCAAAATTTATTTCATTTTAGAATAGCATTCGTAATGCTAATTCATTAATCAGATTTGATTTTCGTCTAGTTATCAGCAATTAAATGATAATAAAAAGTATTTTTTTTTTGAAATTTATAAGGTCTGTAGCTATATCCATTCTGGTATTTGTAATTATTGTATTTCGGGTAAATTTTAAAATTGCCTTACTTTTTACATCTGACTTTAGTTTCAATCTTTCTTAAATTTCTTTTTGATCAATCCACCTAGAGATTCACCTTCTAAATCTTCCAAGGTACTCAGTTCGAGTTCTAGTGCTTTTGTACTGATCTGAATTTCGATTAAAGAAATAATCAGCGATATCATGAAGAATATCAAGCTTAAAGCAAAAAGAATTTCTGCAACAATATTCCATTCGAGATAAATAAAGAACATGCAAAAAAGGCAAAGACAAAAACTTAAAACGCCAAAAGCCTGCATGTTTTTAATAAGCTTTAACCGGTAGCGCAAATTTTTGATTTGGTTTTGCAAACCGATATTTTTCTCACTTTCTTCGTATTTTGCTTTTAAACTTCTCACCAGGGCAGCCAGTGCTAAAAAGCGATTGGTATAGGCCAACATGATTAAGCTAATGGCAGGAAATAATAATGCCGGGATATTTACGGTGAGTTCCATTTATTGAGATTTATCCAAAAATATTATTTTAATTGGATATCTGTTTGTTTAACCGCAAAGGACACAAGGTTTTTCGCGAAGAACACAAGCCCAATTGCCAAAGGCCATTGTTTCCCTTTCTTAAAGGAGAGGGATTGCTACACCAGAACAATTATTACTGACTTTGATAGGGTGAGGTTTTATATTTCCCTTCGCCTATTTCTCTATTCTTTTTTTTCTGTTTGTTTGACCGCAAAGGGCACAAGTTTTCGCAAAGAACACAAGCCCAATTGCTACAGGCCATTGTTTCCCTCTCTTCAAGGAGAGGGATTGCTACACCAGAACAATTACTACTAACTTTGATAGGGTGAGGTTTTATATTTCGAGGTCAATATTTTCTTCGTACCATTCTATGCCTTCTTTGCGTACTCGGTATTTAATATTCGCCCCTATAGACTAGAAACCATTTCAGTCTTCTCTATATTTCTGAAAATAAATTTAAATTGCCACCATGGATATCGAATTCAACAAAAACGAGGATGTAAATAAACAGCTGGTTTACGAGCTTAAAACCAAACTCAAAAAGATTTATCAAGGTGGTGGCGAAAAAAACGCGGCTAAACAAAAAGAGAAAGGGAAGTTATTGGCCCGGGAGCGCATTGCTTATCTTATTGATAAAGATTCTGATTTCCTGGAAATTGGTGCCTTCACCGCTGATGGAATGTATCAAGAGCAAGGCGGTTGTCCATCTGCAGGGGTTGTTTGTGGTATTGGTTATGTGAGCGGTCGCCAATGTATGATTGTTGCTAACGATGCCACGGTGAAAGCCGGCGCCTGGTTTCCGATGACAGCTAAAAAAAATCTTCGGGCTCAGGAAATTGCCATGGAAAATCGTTTGCCTGTAATTTATTTAGTTGATAGTGCGGGTGTGTATTTGCCCATGCAAGATGAAATTTTTCCTGATAAAGAACACTTCGGCAGAATGTTCCGAAATAATGCAATGATGTCGGCCGAAGGGATTGTACAAATCTCCGCCATTATGGGCGCTTGTGTTGCCGGTGGTGCATACCTACCTATTATGAGTGATGAAGCCATGATTGTTGATAAAACAGGATCGGTATTTTTGGCCGGATCTTATTTGGTTAAATCTGCGATAGGAGAAGAAGTCGACAATGAAACCTTAGGCGGTGCGACCACACACTGCGAAATTTCTGGGGTTACGGATTACAAACATCCCAATGATCAGGCCTGTTTGGATAGTATCCGAAACATCATGAGCATGTTGGGTGCACCTCAAAATGCCGGTTTCGATAGGATTAAGCCTGCTAAACCGAAAGCCAAAGAAGAAGAGTTGTACGGGATTATTCCTGAAAACAGAGATAAACAATATGAGATAATGGATATCATCAACCGTTTGGTTGATGATTCTGAATTTGAGGAATATAAGCAGGGCTACGGACAAAGTATCGTTTGTGGTTTGGGCCGTATCGATGGTTGGGCAGTTGGAATAGTGGCCAATCAGCGCAAGGTTGTTAAATCTAAAAAGGGAGAGATGCAGTTTGGGGGCGTAATTTATTCTGACAGTGCAGATAAGGCAAGCCGCTTTATCATGAATTGTAACCAAAAGAAAATTCCATTGGTGTTTTTACAGGATGTAACCGGTTTCATGGTTGGCAGTCGATCAGAGCATGGCGGAATTATCAAAGACGGTGCTAAAATGGTAAATGCAGTGGCCAATTCAGTTGTGCCAAAATTCACTATCGTAATGGGAAATTCTTATGGAGCTGGCAATTATGCTATGTGTGGAAAAGCCTACGATCCAAGATTAATTTATGCCTGGCCGACGGCCAAAATTGCGGTAATGGGCGGTGCACAGGCGGCTAAAACGTTGTTGCAAATTCAAGAGGCTTCGTTAAAAGCAAAAGGAGAAGTGATAACGCCAGAACGAGAAGCGGAGATGTTGAAAGAAATTACTGACAAATATGATAGTCAGACTACGCCATATTATGCAGCATCCCGACTTTGGGTAGATGGGATTATCGATCCTTTAGAAACCAGGAAAGTGATATCAATGGGCATTGAAGCTGCAAATCAGTCGCCAATAACCAAGCGTTTTAATGTTGGTGTGATCCAAACATAATATTCGTATGGTATGATATTTGGTGAGGATAAAGGAAATTAATCCAACCAAATATGAAAAATCTAAGGAAGATTGCCTGGCTATTTGTGCTTACGTTTTTATGTACAATGCCTCTAATTTCGCAAGCACAGACGACCAATAAGGAAACATCGGAAACGATAAATGTTGTCGGTAGCGGTATCACCAAAACAGTTGAAGCTACAGGAAATGAAAATATCAATATTTCCGGTAGTGATATCAATGTAACCATCATTGGGGCATGTAATACCATTACGGTTACTGGTGCAGCCATCAAAGTAAGGGCGCAAAGTGTAAGAACCATTAGGGTTCAAGGTGCAGATTCGGGCGTGGCATATAAATCAAGTCCAAATAAAAATGGAAAGGCAATTTCAAGTGTAACCGGGGCTGATGCTTACGTCACTAAAATTAAATAGCAAAATTAAGATTAGGCATTTGAATGATTAAAAGTTCAAATGCTTAATTTTAATTTATGAAAACCCTTTATTTCTTTCTCTTTTTTGTGCTGCTTCAAAGCAAAATCCTGGCACAAGTTTCAAATCAAATCCACCAGGAAGCCATCGTAATTGATACCCATGGTGATATTCTCTTCAATCAAATTAAATCAGGAATTGATATTGGTAAACTCCAGTCGAAAGGGAATTTCGATCTTATCCGTGCAAAAGACGGTGGTTTGGATGTTCAGTTTTTTTCTATTTGGTGTGATGAAACCGGGGGTTATGCACTCGCTAATCAAGAGTTAGATTCTCTTTACAGTTTAATTAAAAGATATCCAGAGAAAATTCAGTTGGTTAATACCGCCACTGATTTAGAAGCATCGGTGAAGCAACAAAAAATGGCTGCGATGATTGGTGTGGAAGGCGGACACATGATTGAAAACCGTTTAGATTATATCGATAGCCTGGCCAAACGTGGAATGGCTTATTTAACCTTAACATGGAACAATAGTACGC
Organism: Pedobacter sp. AC163; assembly: GCF_979258665.1. Classification (NCBI taxonomy): domain Bacteria; kingdom Pseudomonadati; phylum Bacteroidota; class Sphingobacteriia; order Sphingobacteriales; family Sphingobacteriaceae; genus Pedobacter; species Pedobacter sp. AC163. Next base: position 4,918,725 of record NZ_OZ409872.1, read on the forward strand.
CATGGGCAAGCTCAGCAGCCGAAGAAACTTCTGGAAAAGTGAAACCAAAAAATGCTGGCTTGAATGCTTTTGGCAAGCAAGTGGTGAAAAGACTAAATAAACTAGGGGTAATGGTTGACCTATCTCACGTTGGCGAAAAAACTTTTTATGATGCCATCGAAGCCAGTTCCAGACCTGTAATTGTTTCCCACAGTTGTGCCTACAGTTTGAATCCTGTTCCACGAAATTTGAAAGATGAACAAATTAAGGCTGTCGGAAAAAATAAAGGCGTGATCTGCATTAATTTCTACAGCGGATTTTTAGATTCTACATTTAATAAAAACCAAAAGCTATTGTTAGCAAAATACGATCAGGAATTAAAAATTCTTTCCGCTAAATATGGAAGGAGCAGTGCTATCGATACGCTAATTTCGAACCATGGGGCTGATGCCGAAGCAATCCGGCCGCCAATTGCTTTAGTGGTGAAACACATCAACCATATTGTGAAACTAATTGGAGTAGATCATGTGGGTTTAGGTGCTGATTTTGATGGGGCAGAATCCTTTCCTTCAAGGATGAATAGTGTTGCTGACTATCCTAAAATTACTGCAGAGCTGATTAAAAATGGTTATTCGGAAAGTGAAATTAAGAAAATCCTTGGTGGAAATGTGATTCGATTAATTAGGGAGAACAAGGGAAGTTAGTTGAACGAACATCTTACATATGTGGGAAATTTCGTATCTTTAAATCATATTTTAATGAAAAATATTAAGGATGAATTACGAAATATCATTGTCGGCGATGGATCAGTTAGCGAAACAAGCCAACTCAAAAAAACGCAAAAGTTCCTTAGAAGATATGCGCAGACAGGCTTCAGAGCTAAAAAACAAAAGTATCTCAAAAGTGAAGAAGAAATCAGATTAATTGATTTCGCTATTAAAGAAAATCTCATCTATTCGAACGAAATTTCAGAAGATGAATTCATAAGCGCCGGAGCTGAACAAAGAGTTTATAGATATGACGACTGCAATGTCGTTAAACTGAACGACTCTGTTTTTTATGAACATTGGTTAGATTACTTCAACAGTTTACTTATTCACAATTATTTCTTTCAAGCGACAGCTTACAATTTTTTAGGTTTTAAATTAATAAATGAAAAGCTTTTCGCAGTAGTAAAGCAAGAATTTATAATTGCGAACGAACTTACAAACTTAACATCTGTTAAAAAATTTCTTTTATTCAATAATTTCGTAAATAACAGAAATCACGATTATATCAATAAAGATTTAGGAATTATTTTCGAAGATTTACACGATGAAAATGTGCTCTCGAATAATGGAATAGTATATTTTATCGATACAATTTTTTATCTCCAAGATAATTTTTATGAGGGGTGAAACATGGTATTTTCAATGTTAATAAGTAAACTATGTTGACAATGCGCATTTGCTAACGATTATTTAATGCGTTAAATTTGCATTACAATTAATGAATTTCAAACACACCATATAATGTCACAAGAAAACGAACACGTTCAGTGTTTAATTATAGGTTCTGGTCCGGCAGGATATACAGCAGCGATTTACGCAGCTAGAGCAGATTTAAAACCAATTATGTATACCGGTATGCAAGCCGGCGGTCAATTAACGCAAACCACTGATGTAGAAAACTTCCCTGGCTATCCGCAAGGAATTATGGGGCCAGAAATGATGGAAGATTTTCGCAAGCAGGCGGAGCGTTTCGGTACTGATATCCGTTTCGGTTATGTAAGTTCTGTTGATTTTTCTTCTGCTCCACACAAGGTCGTAATTGATGAAATCAAAACCATCACTGCCGATACCGTAATTATTGCTACAGGTGCAACTGCAAAATGGTTGGGTTTACCAAGCGAGCAACAATATAATGGATTTGGAGTTTCAGCTTGTGCCGTTTGCGATGGTTTCTTTTTCAAAGGCCAGGATGTTGCAATTGTAGGCGCCGGAGATACGGCTGCTGAAGAAGCTACATACTTAGCTAAACTTTGTAAAACTGTCCATTTATTGGTGCGTCGCGATGAGTTTAGAGCTTCAAAAACAATGGTGAGTCGTGTTTTAGCAACTCCAAATATCGTAGTACATTATAATACCGAAACACAAGAGATTTTGGGTAATGGTAAAAATGTAACCGCTGTAAAAGTGCTTAATAATCAAACCAGCGTAACTTCAGAAATTCCAGTTGAAGGTTTCTTCGTGGCCATTGGGCACAAACCAAATACCGATATTTTTAAAGGCCAGTTGGAAATGGACGAGACAGGTTATTTATTAACTAAACCAGGTTCTACATTAACGAATATTGAAGGTGTTTTCGCTTGTGGCGATGTTCAGGATATGTATTATCGCCAGGCAGTAACCGCTGCGGGTTCAGGCTGTATGGCTGCCCTAGATGCTGAGCGTTATCTTGCTGCTAAAGAACATCCGGTTGAGGCATAACCTCACTTGACAATATTTTAAATCTCCTCAACTTTTTGAGGAGATTTTTTTTGTCTTAAATTTCGCAAAACAAACGTTTGATTAAGAGTGTAACAAAAAAGTGAGCTATACATTCTTTTCGTAATCTATATCTTAGGTAAGATTTAATAAACTATTTTTCTAAACCAAAACCAATCATGAACAAAGCATTATCGATTTTTATTGGAGTATTAATCAGCACAAGTGCATTTGCGCAGGGCGATCCAAACCTCGGGATAATTCCTGCACCCGTATCCATTACCCGAGCGAGTGGTAATTTCATCCTCGACAAAACAACTTTATTAATTAATCAAAGTGTCGATGGCGCAAAATCGGCCGATTTATTAAATGCCTTCATTGTAAACAAAGCTGGTTTCGCATTGCGAGAAAGTAAATTGCCTCAACCAAACCAAAAAAGTATTTTGCTAACATCAGCTGGTGCAGATAAACTGCCAGCAGAAGGATATACAATCAAGGTCAGCCCAACTCAGATTGTAATTACAGGAAAAGGTGCGGGTTTATTTTACGGGGTAGAGTCTGCCATGCAAATGATACCAGAGAAAATTGGAGACAAAATAACTATTCCGGCGGTGATGATCAATGATTATCCTCGTTTTGGTTATCGTGGCGCAATGCTGGATGTTTGCCGCCACTATTTTCCAGTTTCATTTATCAAAAAATACATCGATCAGTTGGCTTACTATAAAATAAACACTTTTCACTGGCATTTAACTGATGATCAGGGATGGCGGTTGGAAATTAAAAAATATCCAAAGCTTACTCAGATCGGTTCTACCAGACCTGGTACAATCATTGGCAATTATCCTGGCAATGGCAATTATTTGACCGAAGTAAAGGGTTTTTACACACAAGATGAAGCTAAAGATATTGTAAAATATGCCGCAGAGCGGTACATCACCGTGATACCAGAAATTGAATTGCCTGGCCATGCATCAGCAGCAATAGCGGCTTATCCAGAATTAAGTACATTTCCTAACCGTGATACATTTATAAGTGATAAAACACCTTGGGCAGGAGCAAGAAAAGGAAAGTTAGTTCAGCAAACCTGGGGAGTTTTTGATGATATTTTCACTCCAACAGATAATACGTTTACCTTTTTAGAAAATGTGCTGGATGAGGTAATTGCAATTTTCCCTTCTAAATATATCCACATTGGAGGAGATGAAGCGCCGAAAACGTATTGGAAAGAATCGCCATTTTGCCAGGCTTTGATGAAAGAAAAAGGCTTGAAAGATGAACATGAATTACAAAGCTATTTCATTCAAAGGATTGAAAAACATGTAAATGGCAAAGGACGTTCGATTATTGGCTGGGATGAAATTTTAGAGGGTGGTTTAGCGCCAAATGCAACGGTTATGAGTTGGAGAGGTGAAGCAGGGGGAATTGCAGCTGCTCAACAAAATCACGATGTAATTATGACTCCAGGTTCCATGGGGCTATACATCGACCATAAACAATCAAATTCTCCTGACGAACCTGTTACCATCGGTGGTTTTGCACCTTACCAAAAAATTTATGCTTACGATCCGATTCCGAAAGTTTTAACAGCCGATCAGCGAAAATACATTAAAGGAGTGCAGGCTAACATGTGGACTGAATACATCAAAACGCCTGAGAAAGCAGAAAACCATGCTTTTCCACGTTTATTAGCGCTATCTGAAATTGCCTGGAGCCCAGTTGAACGCAAGGACTTAAAGAATTTTTCGGAGGAACGTTTACCGAAGCATTTAGCTCGTTTAGATAAAATGAATATCAACCTTTGGGTGCCAACACCAATCGGTCAAAGTGATAAACCTTTAACAGGCGGCGATTTTACAATTGATTTAAAAGTTCCGATTACTGGCGGAAAAATTTACTATTCATTAGACGGGTCAAGACCGTCAGAAAATGCATTTTTGTACACTTCGCCAATTAAAGTAACTGTTCCACAAGGCGAAAAACGGGTTTTAACAACAATAGTTGTTGCGCCGAGCGGAAAAAGAAGTGTTACTACAAAAACAATTTTAGATAATGGCGCTCCAGCTGAAAAAACTGAAGCAAAGAAATAAGAATCTGCGAATTGATAAAGGGTTAAAATTTTAAAACATATCATTATAGAAGCCTTTAAAGCAGCATCTCTCGCTATTTGCAGAGATGCTGCTTTGTTTTGATATGCTATTTAGTAAATTGCGAAATGCAGGAAAATCGCAAATTCTCAGTAATAGATAGAATTAAAAGCTTTAAATATGCTTTTAATGGATTGCGGTTATTTTTTATTAATGATCATAATGGCAGAATTCATCTATTTGCAGCGTTAATCGCTATTGGCTTATCGTTTTACCTACAGCTTTCTGCATCGGAGTGGATCGCAATTTTGGCTGTCATTACTTCGGTAATTGTAGCCGAAATAATCAATGCATCGATAGAAAAATTAGCCAATGTTGTTTCTCCAGAATATCATCCTAAAATTAAAGTTGTTAAAGATTTAGCCGCTGCCGCGGTGTTAATGGCTGCTTTGTTGGCAGTTGTTGTGGGATTAATCATCTTCCTCCCAAAATTATCGCGAATCATTGGCTAGGGTAGCAGCTCGAGATTCGGCCATTTTATCTTCAATAATTTTATCCCAACGTGCCTGCATTTTATGATTGCTTCCGTGTTCGGTTTCCTCATCATAATTGCGCTGCATGGTGTCGAAATAATTGCTTAGTTCATTCGCTAACTGAGAAATCTGAGCCTTATAATTTTTAATTGAATAGTTTCTGTTTTTTAGAACACGCTCCGCCTCCGAAAGTAAAATATATTGGATGTTCACATGTCCTTGTTCATGGTGAAGCAAGCTGGCACTCACATTCGGATCTTTAATTTTATCCCATTTTACCCATGAGCGGTCTTTATCGATGCTTATTTCATTTTTAAGGTTGATAGCCACTCGATTTCTATAGATGGTAGATTCGTAACTGTACTTCCATGTCATTGCCGTTAATGCAAAAAAGGGTGAACGCGTATCAGGCTTTCCTTTAAAATAAGTTTCCCAATCCAGCTGAACGGGCTGAGTAAAATCTTGCTTAAAACCGAAAGTAAACGGCAGTACGAGTGTAAGCAGTAAAATTGCAAGAGGTGTTTTCATCACAAAATTGGATTGAAAAAACCGTGCCTAAAATTTTATGGCATTGAAATTTGTGCACTTATTCTTTCAAATTTTTCAATTAGTAGAGATATACGCTCCTTTTCGCGTTTTATAACCGCATTTCTAAGGATTGTAGAGCAGAACAGAATCCACAGAAATGTGAAGCTAACCGCTACAATCGTCATGGTGATACTTAAGTGTGCAAGTATCTCGATGAAATAGAAAATTAGTCCAAGTGAAAGTGCTACAGTATAAAACCAATAAAGGGAATTGTATAGCTTATACCGATTTAACTGGTATACTCTTAAATCACTGAGATATTCATTTGGGTGACGGGTGTAATCGCTTTTTGAAATCAAACGATGATCCCGGTATAGAATTAAGATATATACACCTATCGCTAGCAAAGTGATGCTAATTCCGACATGTGTGGTCCACGATTCGAAATGAAAGAACACCCATAAAACAGCGATTGCAATAAATGATGCAAGCATGCCAAGGATATTTAAAGCAGACTTTAACTTCAAACCATTCACTTCTTTCTTTACTTGCTGTAACATTTCATCAGCAGAAACCTTAACTTCTACATCGTGTTTTTGCCACAACTCTTGTATTTGATCAAACGCTTGCATACTGGTTATATAGTTCTGTTAATTTTTGTTTAATACGATGAATTTTAACCCTCAAATTTCCCTCACTTATTCCTGAGATGTCGGCAATTTCGTGGTATGGAAGCTCATCAAGCACCATGGTAATAATTAAACGGTCGTTTTCTTCAAGCTTCGATATACATTTATAAAGCAGGGCTACCTGTTCATTTTTTTCTGAAAACTCTTCAATTTTGTTTTCGATAATGTTATCTGTCAACTCGTCTTTTGCCTGCCTTTTTTCCGATCTGAGATAGGTAAGGCAAGTGTTGACGGCAATTCTATAAATCCAGGTTGATATTAATGATTTGTTTCTAAACTTGTCCAGATTCTGCCAAACCTTTAAAAAGGTTTCCTGTAAAAGATCATTAGCAGCATCGGTATCGCCCGTGTAACCATAACATAAATGGAAGATCTTTTTGGAATTCGAATCGAAGATTTCTTTAAATAGCTTGTCTTTTTGTTCCATTTATGGGTTTGTAGGTGTTTTTTAGATGGAGGTTAGCGTTTTTTGTTACAGCGAAATTAGAAAATTAAATAATTTTTAAACACCCTGGCGATCAAAATTTGTTAGCCACAGTAAATATCGTAGTTTTACCAAATTAACAGAGCCACAAACTTTTTATATTCATGAAGAAAAACAAACTCACGCTGTTCATTTTTATAGCGCTGATTGCCGGAGTTGCATTAGGCTATATTCTGAACGTTAATTCGATTGATGTTTACAATCAGAAAATCCTAAACGCCGATGCGCAGGTAAAAAGCATAGAGGTAGCCATTAAAAAAGCTACCGATACAACATCTGCAACTTTTACCCAGCTTAAAGCCGAAAGAAAAGCGAATGCTCAAATTAAAAAGGAGAATGAAGATATCCGGGAAAAGAAGCTTGAGTATTTTACGCTTTTGAGTGATATTTTTCTTCGCTTGATAAAAATGATTGTGGCGCCCTTGGTTTTTACAACTTTGGTGGTTGGTGTGGCTAAAGTTGGCGATATTAAAGCCGTAGGCCGGATTGGCGGTAAAACTTTAGGGTGGTTCATGGCGATGTCGCTAATGTCTTTAGTACTTGGATTAATTCTAGTCAACCTGTTCGAACCTGGAAAACACATGCAGTTAACCTTGCCAGATCAAATGGTAAATACCGGGATCCAGAAGGCTGCGATGAGCGTAAAAGATTTTATCGCCCACGTTTTTCCTAAAAGTATTGCCGAATCTATGGCCACCAATGAGATTCTTCAAATCGTTGTATTTTCTTTGTTTTTTGGTGTAGCCACAGCTGCCATTGGCGACTTAGGCCAGGTAGTAATTAAAGCGTTCGACGCCATTGCTCATGTGATTTTGAAAATGACAGGTTATGTGATGAACTTCGCTCCATTAGCAGTTTTTGGTGCGATGACAGCCATAGTAGCCAAGCAAGGACTAAATGTGCTTAATACTTACGCTATTTTTATTGGAGAGTTTTACCTGGGGTTAGGTATTTTATGGGCAATGCTGATTTTCATCGGCTTTTTAATCCTTAAAAAACGAGTTTTCAAGCTAGTAAGCGATATGAAAGAGCCGGCAATTTTGGCTTTCAGTACAGCCAGTAGCGAGGCTGCTTATCCCAAAACCATGATGTTGTTAGAACGTTTCGGCTGCAAAGATAAAATTGTGAGTTTCGTATTGCCGTTGGGCTATTCGTTCAATTTAGATGGCTCCATGATGTATATGACTTTTGCATCGCTTTTTATAGCGCAAGCTTATGGCATTCATTTGGGTTTCGAACAGCAAATTTCAATGTTATTGATTTTAATGTTAACCAGTAAAGGTATTGCGGGTGTACCTAGAGCTTCATTGGTAGTAATTGCAGGTACCATTGCCAGTTTCAATATTCCAGAGGCAGGTTTGGCTCTTTTAATTGGTATCGATCCGCTATTGGATATGGGCCGCTCGGCAACTAATGTTGTTGGTAACAGTATCGCAACTGCAGTAGTAAGTAAGTGGGAAGGGGAGTTGAAAGATTCGTAATTGCAAGTTCTAGTCAGCCAGCTGAAGTTTTAAGTTTAGTATGTATTTAATAAATGATTTTGGGATGTTTCGATGTTCACAAAATTTTTTAAACTTTGCATCGTTTTGGATTCACTCAAAATTTGATAGTCCAATAATTCAGTCATTCAAAATTCAATAATTAACTCAAGTGTCAAGTAGAGGAAAAAAAATATTCTTAGCCATTACCATCATCGTACCGATGATTATTTACTGCTATATCTATTACAAGCCCATTATTCAGAATGCACCATTTCGCAAGGCTGATTTTGTTTCCATGCAATTTAGCTACGGATTAAAAGATACCTTAGAAAATAAATATGATTCAAAAACGGGTGTTTATCAATATGTAAACAATAGAGACTCGGTGATTACCAAGAAAGTTTTCTTAAAAAGCGACGATATTTTGTACATGCACAGAAAGGCGAATGAGATTGGTCTTTGGAATTTTCCTGATACGATTGGCCAAAAAAGTGCTAAATCGAAAGCAGTTCCACGTTACGATATCACCTTCAATTACAAAGAAAAATCGAAACATGTAGTGATATATGGCGATTTCGATGGAAACCCAAAGTTGTTGGATGCTGCCGTTCAAATGCGTAAAGTTATTCAGGAAACTTTAAACCAGGCCGAGATAAGATCCGGAAAATAGTTTCATTACAAAAGATATTGTAAGGCTTAATTGTGAACCTAAATTTTCGGTTTACAATTAAGCCTTTTCTTTTTAGGATGATTTCGTTAAGATTTTTTCTTTTTTTTTAACGACTTTTTCCTGATAGATGCTTTTTGAAAATGAATGTTTAGCTTCGCTTGGCAGAACGCAGTCCCGCTTTACGTTATAAGCGCCGCTGAATAGCGGAGGCTTTCACTTCAATCCCTTAGGTTTGAATATTCTTAGAAATATTTGAGATTTGAATAAAACCTTAACGGCAGTGCTGCACTTTGGCTCGATCTAGGTTAAAGACCTAAAACCCGTATCAGAGCACTGCCGTTTGTTGAACAAGAACCATATAGAATTTTAGTCTTCGCTGGACCGTTAAGGGATTTAGTTTTATTCAACATTAAGGTTTGTTTTTTCCACTTAACAACCCAAAGTTATGAATTACAGATTATTTGCGGGCATCGATGTTTCAAAAATGAAAACAGATGTAGTGTTTTTTCTTACTGAAAATCCTGATGAGCAGTTTCATGGCACCTTTAGCAACAATGAGGAAGGCTGTAAGGAAATGGTGGCCTGGATGCAGGAGCTTACCGGCCTTTCGATTGCTGAGATGCTTTTTTGCGCAGAGGATACCGGACTCTACACACTTCCTATCTGCACCTATTTTGACGGACAGGGCGGAAATCTCTGGGTTGAGAACGCCCTGAGGCTTAAGCGCTCCCTTGGTCTAAAACGTGGCAAATCTGATAAGGCAGATGCTGCCGAAATAGCCAACTATGGTTTTTTACATAGGCGCAAAGCTGTTCTTTTTAAACTTCCGAGCAAAACCATAAGCAAGCTAAAGCATTTATTGAGCTGTAGAAAGCAGCTTGTGAAGCAACAGACGGCATTAAAAAACGCAAGTGGAGAGCTGGAAGCTTTCGATGGAGATTCAGCGGATTTTACATTGGAGATCAGGAAGTCACTGATCAAAGAATATGACAAGAAAATTGACATGATTGAAGCGGAACTTATAAGATGTGTAAAAGCGGACAAACTACTTGAAAAGCAATATCGTCTGGTCAACTCCGTATACTGTATAGGGCCTCAGACAGCGATGTTTATCGTGGTCCTTACGCAAGGATTCAGTCTGTTCGAGGATCCCAGGAAGTTTGCCTGTTATTGTGGTATTGCCCCTTTCGGAAATACCTCTGGAACAACACTAAAGGGGAAACCAAAGGTTAGCCACCTGGCAAATAAAAGAATAAAAACACTACTTACCATGTGTGCGCTCAACACAATCAAAAAGGATAATGAGTTCAAAAGGTATTATGACAGAAAGATACAAGAAGGAAAGCATCATTCAGCTGTTCTAAACGTATTGAGAAACAAACTGGTCAGCAGAGCTTTTGCAGCAGTATTGAAAGACAGACCCTATAAGAAAGATCTTTATAATGCTGCCTAAATATTTTAAAATTTATTTGCAAAAACCATAGAATACGGGTTTATAAACGAAGGCATGTTTTCTATAGCAGCGCATTTAATAAAATTGTTGTAAAGTTTGAGGGGACGGAACGACAGTTTGAAATACCGGCCTGCGTAAAATAAACCTGATGGTAATGAAAAGCCCGAAGCGCAGCGAGGACTTGTAATAAACAGCAGGGCAGGAGTAACATAATATATTCAGATTTTGCTTTCCAAAATCGAGTGAAAAACATAACACAATTCGATCTTAAAATCTGGTAATCCTATAAATCTTGGTTCCGAAGGATTATAGTTAAAAATATTTTCGATATGTGTTTGTGTGTTAATTGAATTTGTTCTATATTTGCACCTCGTTAAATAAAAATTAAAAAACTAATATTTAAACAATGTACGCAATAGTAAATATAGCAGGGCAGCAATTTAAAGTTGCTAAAGACCAGCACCTTTTTGTACACAGATTGCAAGGAGATGAAGGCGCTAGTATTGAATTTGATAATGTATTGTTGGTTGATAATGGTGGTGCAATCACTGTAGGAGCTCCTGCGGTTAAAGGTGCTAAAGTTTCAGCTACTATCGTATCTCATTTAAAAGGTGATAAAGTAATCGTTTTCCACAAAAAACGTAGAAAAGGTTACAAAAAGAAAAATGGTCACCGCCAGTTTTTCACAAAGATTCAGATTTCTGATATCACGTTATAAATTCATTAGTTAACCAATAATTCGCTTTTAGCGAGTTAAAAAATATAAAATCATGGCACACAAAAAAGGAGCCGGTAGTTCGAAAAACGGACGTGAATCGCATAGTAAGCGTTTAGGTATTAAAATTTTCGGTGGTCAGTTAGCTATCGCTGGAAACATTTTAGTACGTCAACGTGGTACAAAACACCATCCAGATAAAAATGTTGGTTTAGGAAAAGACCATACATTATTCGCTTTGATTGATGGTACTGTAGTTTTTAGAAAGAAACAAGATAACAAATCTTATGTATCTGTTCTTCCTATCTCTGATGCTGAAATCGAAGAAGCATTAACTAAAAAACCAGCTGTTAAAAAAGAAGCTGCTGCTGTAGAAGTTCCTGCTGAAGCTGCTGCTAAAAAAGCACCTGCTAAAAAAGTTAAAAAAGACGAAGCTACTGAAGAAGCTGCTGTTGCAGAATAATTAGTATTAATCGATATTTGGAGAGTCCTGATGAAAATCAGGACTTTTTTTATGGTGTCTTTTTTATAGATATCAGAATACGATTTATTAGCACAAGATTGCTCCTGTAGGGGAATAACGATCTCTTTGAAAAAGCAATCTAAATTAATTGCTGAAATAAAGTGATTTCAGCAATCAATATCATTAGCATTTCAATGAATGCTAATATTCTCTAGCCATTAACTGATTAGTTAATGTGAGCAGGTTGTTTTTTTGCTCTGTGCTCGCATTAATTTGCTCAAAAAAGTTTAATGCCTTGTCCAGGTAGTTATTCATCGTTTCTTTAGCAATATTTTGAATATCCAAAGTATTGTAAACTGAAGTTACTGTTGCGACTTTTTCCTTGATATCGAAATCTTTATAAGCCGTCCAGGTATCTAAAGACTCCTTTATATCGCCTTCTGCCAGTTCAAATGCTTTTAGTAGTAAGAATGTCTTCTTGTTTGCGATGATATCGCCGCCAACCTGCTTTCCAAATTTTTCAGGATCAGCATAAACATCCAGAATATCATCCTGTAATTGAAAAGCAATTCCGATGTTTTCTCCAAACTGGTAAATCAAATCAGCATCTTTTTCTGAAGCCCCTGCGATGATAGCACCTAACTTTAAAGCGCCACCCAACAGAACTGCCGTTTTTAACCTGATCATATTAATGTATTCTTCAATACTTACATCATCACGGCTTTCAAATTCCATATCGAGTTGCTGTCCTTCGCAAACACCTTGAGCCGTTGAGTTGAAGGTATCTAGAACATCTTTCAGGAAGATTGGATTAACCTTGGCTAGGTTTTTATTTGCCTCAACCATCATCACATCTCCACTTAAAATAGCGGTATTGGTGCTCCATTTCTCGTGTACGGTTGCTTTACCCCGGCGCAGAGGTGCATTATCCATTATGTCATCATGCACCAAAGTAAAGTTGTGAAAAACTTCAATTGCCATGGCTGCATGGATGGAGTCGTGAGCATCCTTACCAAATAGTTCGGTTGCCATTAAAACCAGAAGTGGCCTAACACGTTTTCCGCCCAGGTTAATGATATAAGTAATCGGATCATAAAGCTGTTTAGGCTGATCAGGAAACTTTAAATTTTTTATTGCTGTATCTAAGATTTGTTGTAGTTGTTCTGTTGTATGCATCTTTTACGTAAACACGGTGTCTTTGGGCACGAATGTCTTAAATTTTTAATCAGGAATAAGGGTGAAATCAATTTGGCGTTTAGAAAGGTCGACTTTCTTTACCCTAATCATCACTTCATCACCAAGTTGATATTTTTTCTTTTTTCTTTGGCCAACAATGCAATAATTTTTTTCGTCGAGTACATAAAAATCGTCAGAAATATCACGCAAACGAATCATACCCTCACATTTATTTTCTTCGATCTCAACATACATGCCCCATTCGGTAACTCCAGAAATAATCCCTTTGTATTCAGTACCAATGTTATTTTCGAGGTATTCTGCTTGTTTGTATTTAATTGATGCTCTTTCTGCATCAGCGGCACGTTTTTCCATTGCAGAAGAATGAGCACATGCTACTTCGTAAAATTCTGCATCAGCAGATTTACCACCATCTAAATAGGTTTGGAGCAGCCTGTGTGCCATTACATCGGGATAACGACGAATTGGCGAAGTAAAGTGGGTGTAGTATTCGAAGGCCAAGCCGTAATGATTCGTCTTTTTAGTAGAATAAATAGCCTTAGCCATTGACCGGATGGCCAATGATGTTAATATATTCTGTTCTTTTTTGCCTTCTACATCAGCCATTAAATGGTTCAGTGATTTGGCTATTTCCTTATCCGATTTAGTATTGATTTTATAACCGAAACGGGAAGCAAATGTGGCGAAAGAAGTGAGGTTTTCCATATTTGGCGAATCGTGAACCCGATAAACGAAAGTTAGTTTCTTTTCGCCCTTTTGCTTTTTCGCTACAAATTCTGCCACCTTGCGGTTGGCCAGAAGCATATAATCTTCAATTAATTTGTGCGCATCCTTTCTCTCTTTTACATAAACTCCGATTGGTTTGCCGGATTCATCAAGCTTAAACTTTACTTCGGTACTTTCGAAACTGATGGCACCATTTTTAAATTTACGATCACGTAAAATATAGGCGAGCTCATTAAGTTTTAGAATTTCTGTGGCGTAATCACCAGCTTTATTTTCTATTACTTCCTGCGCTTCTTCATAGCTAAAACGTCTATCAGAATGAATGATAGTCCGCCCGTACCATTCAGCTTGAATATTGGCCTGCTCATCGAGTTCAAACACTGCAGCAAAACACAATTTGTCTTCATTTGGACGAAGCGAGCAAACACCATTACTTAAACGTTCTGGCAACATCGGGATGACACGATCAACCAGATATACCGACGTTGCACGACTGTAAGCCTCTTTATCTAAATCGGTTCCTTGAATAACATAATGAGAAACATCAGCAATATGCACCCCAATTTCATGGTTTCCATTCGGAAGTTTCTGATAGGAAATGGCGTCATCGAAATCTTTAGCATCTGCAGGATCGATGGTGAAAGTAAGTATATTTCTAAAATCTTTACGCTTTGCAATTTCATCCGCAGGAATTTCTTCGGGGATTGCATTAGCCTCTTTTTCTACCTGCGGTGGAAATTCTAAAGGAAAACCATACTGAGCCAAAATGGCGTTCATTTCGGTATTGTTTTCACCCTGGTTTCCTAATACATGTTTTACAATACCAATAGGATTCTTAGCGCTTTCGGGCCAATCTGATAGGGTTACTAAAACCCGTTGACCGTTTTTTGCATCCAACGTATCAGCCAATGGTACGAAAATGTCATGCATCATCTTTTTATCATCAGCGATAACAAATGCAAATCGATCGGATATTTTAATTACACCCGTAAAATCTGACTTGGCTCGTTTGAGGATTTCTACTACCTCGCCTTCATTTTTTCGTCCACTTTTCTTGGCAAAAACATAGGCTTTGACGGTATCGCCATGCAACGCATTTTTCAATTTTCTAGGAGCTACGAATACGTCTTTCTCAAATTCGTCTTCCGGAACGATATAGGCAGAACCATCAGCAGTCATATCAACAGTTCCGATTATAAAATTCTGAAGATCTTTAAGCTTGAATTTTCCTTTTTCTGGTTCAAGGAAAATACCGGCACCTTTACCTTCTTTTAATATTTCCAGGATGGTTTCTCTTGATTCCTGATCATTCAGATTTAATTTAGCTGAAACCTGTTTATAGTTAAGAACCTGATTGTTGTTTTTTTCAAATACATCACTAACCAATTGATTTAGAACCAATTTTATATTTGCCGATTTCTTCTTTGCCATACGCTAAAACTGAATTTACCGAAGATACAGAAAAGATATAAACGATGGTTAATGTGTGGTGTAAAATGGATGACGAATGACGTAAAAAGGATTGATGACATATATAGGTAAATGAGTAGTTAAATATGGAAAAATGCATCATTCAACATATTTAGTTATTTAGATTAACTACCCGGTATCGCCTCAATTAGTTTTTTGGTGTAAGCTGCCTTTGGTGCATAGAAGATTTGTTCCGGAAAACCTTCTTCTTCAATTTTACCTTTATTCATTACTAAAATACGATCTGATATATGTTTCACGACCGCTAAATCATGTGAAATGAAAATGTATGTCAGACCGAATTCGCGTTGAAGATCTCTAATTAAATTTAATACCTGTGCTTGTACAGACACGTCCAATGCTGAAACGGATTCATCACAAATGATGAATTTTGGTTCTAAAGCCAAAGCTCTGGCAATGACCACCCGCTGCCGCTGCCCGCCGCTAAATTCATGGGGATAACGGTTAAAATGCTCCTCTTTTAAACCTACTTTGTTCAATAGTTCCAGCACTTTTTGCTTTCTTTCTGCATCATTTTTGTATAAACGATGTACTTGCAGGGGCTCTAAAATTGATTGGCCAATGCTAAGTTTTGGGTTTAAGGAGGCATAAGGATCTTGGAAAATAATCTGAATATCTTTTCTTAATTTCCTCAATTCAGATCTGCTGATGTTTGTGATATCTTGACCGTTAAACATGATAGTTCCTGATGTAGGTTGAATCAATCGTAAAATTGTTCTGCCAAGAGTTGTTTTACCACAACCAGATTCGCCGACCAAGCCTAAGGTTTCCCCGGGAAAAACCTCAAAATTAATCTGGTCTACTGCTTTCACGTAATCGGTAGTTTTTCCAAATAGACCATTGTGGATCGGATACCAGGTGCAAAGTTCTTTAACCTGAAGCAAAGGTTTTTTAGCGTAAAGCAATGCTCTACGTGAGGCGATTTCTTCTTCTGTTATCTGGTTAGATGCATTTAGGTGTGCATTTGCATCAGCAATTTCTCCAGTTAAAAAATCGGCTACAACCGGCAGTTTCTTCAATTGTAAACTAGGAGAGGGGCGACAAGCCAGCAAGCCTTTGGTATAAGGGTGTTGGGGATTTTCAAATATTGACTTTGCAGGCCCTTGCTCTACAATTTCGCCTTTGTACATTACTGCAACCTCATCTGCAATTTCATTTACCACGCCTAAATCATGCGAGATAAAAATCATGGCCATGTGCCGCTCTTCTTTCAGTTTTAAAAGTAGTTGAAGAATGGTTTTTTGAACCGTAACATCGAGGGCAGTTGTAGGTTCATCGGCAATTAACAGTTTCGGGTTGCAGCTTAAAGCCATTGCAATCATTACCCGTTGTTTTTGTCCACCAGAAATTTGATGCGGGTAACTATCAAATATTTTTTCTGGTCGCGGCAATTGAACCTCATTAAAAAGGTCAATGGTTTTTTCTTTCGCTGTTTGTTTATCAACTTTTTGGTGAAGTATTATGGCTTCTGCCACTTGCTCGCCACAGGTAAAAACAGGATTCAACGAAGTCATTGGTTCCTGGAAGATCATCGAAATCTGATTTCCCCTAATCTGACGGATTTCATTTGAACTTAAGTTGAGCAAACTGATGTCTTCAAAATCAATATCGCCAGTAATTTTAGCTGAGCGTTCGTCGTGCAAGCGCATGATGGAAAAAGAAGTTACGGATTTGCCCGATCCAGATTCTCCAACAATCCCCAAAACAGTTCCTTTTTTAACATTAAAACTGATTGTTTTAACTGCTTTAAACCAGGTTTTTTCTTCTTGATTGTAGAAGTCGATATTTAAATTCTCAACGTTTAGCATCAGGATACGATGGTAATGTTTTCTGCTGAAATAATATCCATTCCTTTAAACTTTAGTAACACTTGAGCAGTAGTCACAACATCTTTTTGACAATAGGTTACAATTCTATCCAGATTTTGCTCTTCGTAATAAACCTGCCTAACCTGGCTTCCATCGATGTCGTCTTTTGGCGTTGGAATATTCAAAATTGCCGCTAATAAATTCAACGAAGTAAAGTGTTTATGATCGCCAAACTTCCACATCTCCATGGTATCCAGGTGGTTGATTTCCCAAGGTTTCTTACCAGAAATATCTAATTGAGTTGGAATTTTTAAGCCGTTGATCAGCAACCGTCTGCAGATGTAAGGATAATCAAATTCTTTTCCGTTATGGGCGCAAAATGCCAATGTAGGCACTTGCCTGTTAATCAGGTTAGAAAATTCTGTTAAAATTTCTTTTTCGTCGTGGCCATAAAATGATTTCAGACGTAAGGAATACGATTTGTTTTGATAGCTGAAAATCCCTAAACTGATACAGATGATCTTTCCAAATTCGGCTAAGATGCCGGCTCGCTCGTAAAATTCGTCTGCACCTTGATCGGCTGTCCTTTGAAAATGCGTTTTCTGCTCCCAAAGCTGTTGTAAATGAGGCGGAACATCACTGAAGGATGGATATTGAGGTACTGTTTCAATATCTAATACTACAACCTGACTTAAATCGAGCTTTTTTAGCATGAAACAAGATACTAATTTTATGAATAACCAAAAAGCAATACCGAATTTTCAATGGGAACAATCTTCAATTAATCAATCTAACAATCCGATAATATTTTTTTAAGTTTGAGTATGGCAAAAGGTAAATTTGAGCAATCTCTAGAAGATGGTGCTCACCAGAAACTAAAAAACATTGTTGGCAGTTGGAAAGGAACAGCCAAAACTTGGTTTGAAAGAGATGTATTAGCAGATGAGTCTCCTGCCGAAGCTGAAATAACTTCGATTTTGGATGGGCGTTTCATTTCATACGACTATCAAAGTAGTTTAAACGGAAAGCCTTTGGAGGGTAAGATGATTATTGGTTTCGATATCCCATACCAGAAATTTACCTTCAGTTGGATAGATAGTTTTCACATGGGTACGCAGATTATGCAAGCAACGGGCGAAGCAACTGAAAAAGGTTTTTCTATTTTAGGTTCATGGGGAAACCCGGAATATGGTGACCAACTTTTTGGCTGGCGTACAGAACTCGAAATTGTTAGTAAAGATGAAATTGTTTTTTCAGCGTATAATATTATGCCAGGAGAAGAAGAGGCGAAAGCAATTGAGGCCGTTTACAAACGAGTTTAACCTCGCAGGTTTTTAAAATCAGCGAGGTTTTTTCATTTAAAACAGTGATGGAGGATTTGAATTAGCCATTACCGGAATTTTTAATACTGTTCCTACAGCTTCATTCAACTTTTCTGTAAAATAAGCTGAAAATAATGGGGATGAAAGCTCAACATTTTGGTGTACGAAAAAATAAAGATTTTCAAGGCCCTGCTTTTTCCATTCCACAATTCTGTCTATCCAATTGTCTAAACGTTTTTTGTCGATTACATCGTCATTTGCACCAACAAAACGTACAAAAGCGGTTGGTGTCGTCAACCTCATGTGCAGCATGTCTCTTCTACCAGCAGTATCAACAATGATATTGGCTACTTTATTATCTTCGAAAAGTGTAGCAAACTCGCTGGCAATAGTCGGGTTAGAAAACCACTCTGCATTTCTTACTTCAACGCCTAACGGAATCACTTTCGGAAACTCTTTCACCACAATTTTCAGTCGCTCAAAATCTTTCGGCTTGAAATTATCATGTAGTTGAAGAAAAGCCATGCCAAGTTTGTCTTCAAAGTTACTGATCGCATCAGCAAATTGCTCAACAGGTTCTTTAACGTTAATTAGCCTTTTAAAATGACTCACCGTGTTGGTTAATTTAGGGAAGAATTTAAAGTCAGCAGGTGTTTTTTCCTTCCAGGTAATCACTTGTTCACTGCTTGGCATTCCATAGAATGTAGCGTTAAGCTCAATCGAGTTAAACTGTGTAGCATAATAGGTTAACTCATCTTTTGTTCCCTTCGGATAAAATCCTTTTAAATCTGCTTTATTCCATTTAGCGCAACCCACATAAGCCTGAAAATTTTGTTGAGGTTTATTTGCTGCCAAGATTCCTGCTGTTTCAGGGGCATCTGCGGGGAGGGTGAAATCTATAATCGAAGGGTCGTCTACTTTACCGAATTGCATATTAATCTTTATTTATTTCAAATATATCTAAATCTCCATAGATAAGTTGAGGGATAGCATCAAAAATTTTAGCTCTTAATTTTTGGTAAAGAACCTTATTGGAACAATTCCCAAAAGCTAAGAAAATCAACTTGGGTGGAGTGCCTTTCCATGCAACTAGTTCACGAAAATCAATATCCTTTGAAATAATTATTACCTTACTTCTATTTTGAGCTAGATGGTAGATTTCGAGATCTGATGTATTGGCAAGCTTAAGAAAGTGAAATGAAATACATTTGATTTTGATTTCATCCATTAGCCATTTTGAAATTATGGGAGATATATTTTCATCTAGCCAGAATTCCCAATCATTCGCAGATGTATTCATCCCTAAGTTGTTTCGCACTAAAAAGCAACGCCGCCTTTATGTCATCAACTTCGAGGATGGGATGCTCCTCTAAAATTTGTTCGTGTGTCATTCCTGACGATAAAAGTTCGATAATATCGATAACTGTAAATCGATTACCTCTAATTGTTGGCTTTCCGCCCATTAGTCCAGGGATGAATGTAATTCTTTCCAATAATTTACTTTCCTCACTTTTCATAAATAAATATACAAAATATTAGGACACAAAAAAAGCACCGAGTATAAACTCGGTGCCATTTACAGAAACTTTTGTTCTTTGCGGTTAATTTAATAACCCAGTATCTTCAAAACCTGCTTGCTATTCTGTTCTTCACCAAAAACTTCGAAGTTGAAGCTTTCATCGCGGTTTCTGCGAATAAGCACATGTTTCGGACTGGGCAACAAACAATGATGTATACCGCCGTAACCGCTTAATACCTCTTGATAAGCTCCGGTGTGAAAGAAACCAAGGTATTGAACTTTACGTGTTTTCGGCATAAATACACTGTTCATGTGCGCCTCCTGATTATAATAATCCTGTCCGTCGCAAGTGATGCCTCCCAAGTTAACACGCTCATATTCAGCATCCCAGTTATTAATTGGAAGCAAAATGTATTTTTGATTCAATGCCCAAACATCCGGTAAATTGGTAATGAAAGAACCATCCAACATCAACCAGCGCTCACGATCATTTTGTTGTTTTCTGCCTAAAACTTTGTATAAAATTCCTGATGCTTCTGCAACCGTGTATTTACCAAATTCAGTAATAATATCTGGTTCCATTACATCATGAATGGCACAAATTTCTTTAATCCTTTTTACAATTTCGTTTACCATGTACTCGTAATCGAAATCGAAAACCAATGAATCTTTAAATGGCATACCGCCACCAATATCCAGGGTATCTAAATCAGGATTAATCTTTTTAAACTTGCAGTAAAGCGTTACATACTTTTCTAATTCGTTCCAATAATACGGAGAATCCGTGATACCAGAATTAATGAAGAAGTGCAACAACTTCACACGGAAATTAGGATTATGAACGATTTTGTTGTTGTAAAAGTCGATAATATCTTCCATCCGCACCCCTAAACGAGAAGTATAAAACTGCGAATCAGGCTGCTCTTCAGCTGCAATCCGGATACCAAGATTACATGGCGTATCAATGTCAACCTCATCATCAAAAAGGTTAAATTCCTCCTTATTATCTAAAACGGGGATGATATTGGTATAACCGTCATGCAACATATCAATAATATATTGCTTGTACTGGTAGGTTTTAAAACCATTGCAAATAATGGTAGTATCCTTAGTTAAATGACCTTTTTTCTCCAAAGCATCAACCATTGGCATATCAAATGCAGATGAAGTTTCAAGGTGAATATTATTCTTCAATGCCTCCTCTACAATGTGTCGGAAATGCGAACTTTTAGTACAGTAGCAATACTTGTAATCACCGCGGTAATTGTTTTTTAAAATGGCAGTTTGGAAAAGAATTTTCGCTTGCTGAATCTTCTTAGTTACCATTGGTAAGTAGGTGAAACGTAGGGGAGTACCGTAAGTTTCAATCATTTCCATCAGGTTCAAATCCTGAAAATATAATTCATCATCTATCACATCAAAGCCTTCTTGTGGAAAGCCAACGCTTAGATCGAGAAATTCTGAGTAACTCTGCATTTACTTTTAAATAATTTTTGCAAAAATGTAATTTTAAATCGAGAATTAATCCTTATTAAAAATATTTTTACTGTAGAGAAACGCTTTAGTTTTACACACCATATTTCGGGAGTGAGTTTCTAAAATATGATTTTAAAAAATGTGTTCGGTTATTGTTCATAAGAGCTAATATTTTTCCGCAGATCAAGTGGATTTACGCAGATTTTAAGTCATTTATTTTGCGATAATTATTTTAAATCTGCGGGAGAAAGCTTTTTTCGATTTGGAAAGCAAAACCTGGGTTCAATTTTAACGTCATTTCCGCTCGTTTTACTTACCCGATGAAAAATCGGGTTTCGTGTTCACTTCAATTGGGTTTAGCACCGTTCCGTTTGTAGATCTATTAACGTTCAAAGGTAGCTTACTAGGGAAAGTTATGGATTCAGTCTGAGAATGGTACCATATTGTTTTTCTTTTATTTCAGTATCAGATAAAATTTCAAAATTGAACTTCATCTGATCAGTGCTAACCTTTAAGTTTTTGCTGCTAATCTTATAAGTTCCCCGGTAAATAACATCCCCACCTGGCGTAATATCAACTACACCATCAGGTTTTAATGTTAGATTCCAACCTCCATCATAAGGATTTGAAGGATTAGGTTTGAAACCCACTTCCGAAAACTGCTTCTCTTCATTTATTGTTAATTGATCCTTTTTGCAGCCGTAGAGAAATAGAAATAACGATAGAATAACAACTGTAATAGGTAATGTAGTAGATGAGAAAAATTTAAATTTCATGATTTTAGGTTTAAGTTTACAATCAAAACGACAGCTGTCGTTGAGATGCTACATTTTCTTCAACAATAATTTTAAGTATCAGAAAATCAATAAATTGAAATTATTTTCATTTTTTTTAAAGTAATTCTCTTTTCTACCCGTCTTAAATGCTGATAACCTAACATTGTAATTAAGAAATTGCCCTATGATCTCGATTTTTAAAACGAATATTCAAACAGGAGTTGAACTCAATAAAATCGCCCAACATTTAAACAACCTACTCTCCGGAGCAACGTGGAGTGTTGATCTTTCAGACGCTGATAAAATACTTAGAATAGATTCAAGCGTTGATAAAATTGGAGATGCGGTATCTCTACTCACCAAATTTGGTTATGATTGCGAAAACTTGCAAAATTTTTATGCCCCGCCGGTGTGGTAATAATCAATCAGCCATTACCTTTTCTGTGTGATCAAATAAGCTGTAATCCATAACCGTTTTGCCGGCCTCATTGTGGTAATGCATAATCTTAAATTTTGCATTCCATTCAATATCCTCATCCTGATAGCTGGTACGGGTATGGATTGTCTGTGCAAAAGTATCGTCGAATGCTCTTAAAATCACGAAAATCTCCACTTCGGCTAACTTTAGTTCATCTAATTTTTTTTCAAAAATCGGGCTATCCTCATTTATGGGGTGTACTAAAGTCCAGTTTAAAGAAAGAAAACCAATCTTACTACGCTCCAATTCTAATGGATAAAAGCTACGTTTGAGTTTGCCGTTAACGGTTTCGTTAAAAGTCATAAACATTTCCACCTCAACATCTATTAAAGAATTTTTCCTCAAATTTGCTAGCCTACACATTAATCCAAAGCCGTCTTGGTAAGGTGCTACAACCATTTTTTTACTAAAAGTTACTTTCGAAGTAGGCCTACTAAAACGCCCGTAGAGCAATCCGGTAGCCAGTGCGAAAGCCAACAAGCCCAACATACTTTCGAAAGCAGCGAGAACACTGGTAATAAAACCCTGAGGTGAAATGTGGCCATAACCAACCGTAGAAATGGTTTGTGCGGAAAAGAAAAAGGCATCGAAGAATTGATCGCGGAGGGTTTTGCCATTTGCTCCATTCAAATTTTCGATTCCAATAACGTTGTAAGCAACAGCGAATAAAGTATTTACAATAAGATAGGCAATGAGTATCACCAGAAAAAAACGTGGCCAACTCATGGTAACTAATCGAGTATACGTATCATCAAATTTAAACCAGGGCAAACCAGTACGTTCAATATTTGGCGTACCATCGGTGTTTAGAACGCGTTGATTTTTGATTACGGGGCTTGAGCCAAAACCCAAATCATCATTAAACTGTACTTTTCGCTTAAAAAATGCCATAGATTGTTAAAAAGGTTTTGGAAATATAAAAAAGTATATCAATATTTGTTCTATATAAACATGATAATTAAAAACTTAAATAACAATTGGTGGTGGCATAACGAAATTCGTTAGGCAAATTCTGTTGTTATATATTTTAAAATATTTTATAAACGATGAAAAGGATTGCCCAAAAAGCAATCCTTTTTTTATGGGCTGTCGTCATGCTGAGTTTATTTCAGCATCTGGTAAAAAAAAAATTTTGAACCCAGTTTAGAATGACTAATCAGGGAAACAATAAAAATGAAAAAAATCTTAAATCATTTATTCGAAAATAAAAGTTTCAGTAGGGAAGAGGCAAAAAATATACTCATTTCCATTACACAGGGCGAATTTAATTCTTCGCAAATTGCGGCTTTTATTACTGCTTACGCCATGCGTAATATCACGGTTGATGAACTTCAGGGTTTCCGCGATGCCATGCTGGATTTAGGTATTAAAACAGATTTTTCTGATTATGAATTAATTGATCTTTGCGGTACCGGTGGAGATGGAAAAGACACTTTTAATATTTCCACGCTTTCCTCTTTCGTGGTGGCTGGTGCAGGACATAAAGTAGCAAAGCATGGTAATTATGGCGTTTCTTCAGGTTGTGGTTCATCAAACGTAATGGAATATTTGGGTTATAATTTTACCAACGATCAGGATATTTTGAAACGGAACCTTGATGCCGCTGGAATATGTTTTTTACACGCTCCTTTATTTAACCCGGCAATGAAAATTGTGGCACCGATACGGAAAGATTTGGGCATCAAAACCTTCTTTAATATGCTGGGGCCAATGGTTAATCCATCACAACCCAAATATCAAATGGTTGGGGTATTTAGTTTAGAACTTGCCCGTTTGTATAATTATTTATATCAAGATACTACCAAAAATTACACCATTGTGCATGCGCTTGAGGGGTACGACGAGATCTCGCTCACTTGCGATGTGAAAACTTTCAATAACAAAGGTGAAAGTATTTTGACCTTAAACGATATGGGTTTTGAAAAGGTTGCAGTAAATGATATCAAGGGTGGAGACACGGTAGAATCATCTGCAAAAATATTTATGGATGTACTTAACGGTGAAGCTACTGATGTACAAAACAATGTGGTGCTCTGCAATTCAGCGTTAGCCATCAAAACAATCAAACCAACCGCCAGCTTTGCAGATTGTTTTTACGAAGCCGAAGAATCATTAGTAAGCAAAAAGGCGTTAGAAAGTTTTAAAAAACTAGTAGCCTAATGAGAAGTTTAAAGCTAAAGGTTTGCGGGATGAAGTTTGCAGCGAACATTGCTTCTGTCGCTGCACTACAACCAGATTATTTGGGCTTCATATTTTATGAGCAGTCGCAGAGATTTATTTCTGATGTATCTGCCGAATTGATAAAGTATGTGCCTCCTCAAATTAAAACTGTTGGCGTTTTCGTAAACGAAGATTTGGAGGTTGTTAAGAAAAAAGTAAATCTTTATCAGTTAAAAGCTGTTCAGTTACATGGCAAAGAATCGGCTGAATACTGTGAGGCTCTGAAAACACACTTTGAAAATTTAGAGGTAATTAAAGCATTCGGAGTAGACGAAGATTTTGATTTCAGTGTTTTAACTGAATACCAGAGTAACGTCGATTACTTTTTGTTCGATACAAAAACAAAAGCACATGGCGGATCAGGTAAAACTTTCGACTGGAAGATTTTGGAGGATTATAAATTAAACAAGCCTTACTTTTTAAGTGGCGGAATTTATTTAGACCATGCAGCATCAATAAAGAAAATTGAAGATGAGCGATTATATGCTTTGGACATCAATAGTAGATTCGAGATTGAGCCAGGCGTTAAGGATGTAGACAAGGTTAAAGCGTTTAT
Organism: Pedobacter sp. AC163; assembly: GCF_979258665.1. NCBI lineage: Bacteria > Pseudomonadati > Bacteroidota > Sphingobacteriia > Sphingobacteriales > Sphingobacteriaceae > Pedobacter > Pedobacter sp. AC163. The sequence continues at coordinate 4,943,841 of NZ_OZ409872.1, forward strand.
GATAGCAATAGAATAGGGGAAAATGTAATACGGAGGCACTAAGTATCTGCAAGCGGTGAAAAGCTATTGCTAATATTAACAGATTCTTCGTTCCTCAGAATGACAAATGGCATAATTCGCCATTATTAACGAATACAGAGTAAATGAAAAATGATTCATTGCCGTCGGTTTTAAGCGACACAATATTGATTAAAGATATTATGAAATACAAAGTAAACGAAAAAGGATATTACGGAGATTTTGGTGGAGCATACATTCCGGAAATGCTCTATCCGAACGTGGAAGAATTACGCCAAAACTACTTGAAAATTATTGATGATGCCGATTTTCAAAAAGAATTTCATCAACTTATGAAGGATTATGTAGGTCGCCCTTCGCCATTGTATTTGGCAAATCGTTTATCAGAAAGATATGGAGCGAATATTTTCTTAAAAAGAGAGGACCTGAATCACACTGGTGCACACAAAATCAACAACACTATTGGTCAAATTCTTTTGGCAGAAAAGCTTGGAAAGAAGCGAATCATCGCCGAAACAGGTGCTGGTCAGCATGGTGTGGCAACGGCTACTGTATGTGCCCTGCGCAATTTGGAATGTGTAATTTATATGGGCGAAGTAGACATTGAGCGCCAGGCGCCAAACGTTGCCCGGATGAAAATGTTGGGCGCTAAGGTAGTACCGGCAAGTTCTGGAAGTAAGACACTTAAAGATGCTACTAATGAAGCCATGCGAGACTGGATCAATAATCCGGTTGATACCCATTACATCATCGGCTCGGTGGTTGGCCCACATCCTTACCCAGATATGGTTGCCATTTTCCAGTCCATTATCTCTGAGGAAACTAAAAAACAGCTAATTGAGCAAACCGGCAACGATCAACCAGATTATGTTTTGGCTTGTGTTGGTGGTGGAAGTAATGCAATGGGGATGTTTTATCATTTTATGGATGATGAAAATGTGAAGCTTATTGCTGTTGAAGCGGCTGGTAAAGGTGTTTCAAGTGGTTTTTCTGCAGCAACAACTTATCTTGGGAAAGAAGGAGTTTTACATGGAAGCAGAAGTATTTTAATGCAGACAGATGATGGACAGGTGGTAGAGCCACATTCAGTTTCTGCTGGTTTGGATTATCCAGGTATAGGCCCTCAACACGCTCATTTATTTAAAACTGGTCGCGGGAAATACGTTTCCATTACCGATGAGGAAAGTTTGGATGCCGGCTTGTTGTTAACACAATTAGAGGGAATAATACCCGCAATTGAAAGCGCACACGCATTGGCCTATTTAGAGAAAATGGAATTTAAAGGTGGCGAAAATGTTGTGGTTTGCTTATCAGGCCGGGGCGATAAGGATTTAGATACTTACATTAAATATTTTAAATTATAAAGATAAGTCGTCATTGCGAGGTACGAAGCAATCTTATTGCTTTGGTTTTATTAACCTTGCTATCGTTTTAGGATTGCTTCGTACCTCGCAATGACGAAAAGTAGAAAACAATGAACAGAATCAAACAACTCTTCGAAGAGAAAAAAAATATATTGTCAATTTATTATACCGCTGGTTTCCCAAATATTGGCGATACGATTAAAATTGCTGAAGCTTTAGAAAAATCTGGTGCTGATATGCTAGAGATTGGATTCCCGTATTCAGATCCTGTTGCTGATGGTCCGGTAATTCAGGCCAGTAGTAAAAAGTCGCTAGATCAAGGGATGAACTTGAAGCTACTGTTTGAGCAACTTAAGGATTTGCGTAAGAACCTGACTATTCCTGTTTTACTGATGGGATATGTAAATCCTGTTTTGCAATTCGGTGTAGAGAATTTTTGTAAGGCTTGTGCTGAAGTCGGCGTAGATGGCTGCATTGTACCCGATTTGCCCATGGTAGAATACGAAGAATTTTACAAGGGCTGTTTCGAAGAACACAATCTGAGTAATGTGTTTTTGATTACTCCACAAACCGCTGACGAGCGTATTCATAAAATTGACGGATTGACTAACGGATTTATTTATCTGCTTTCTTCTTCAGCAACAACTGGTAAAAACCTTGAAGTAGGCGATACCACGGAAAACTACTTTAGCAGAATTAAGAATATGAATTTAAAAAACCCAACCATGATTGGATTTGGTATTAGCGATAAACAAACTTTTGATAAGGCTTGTTCTTATGCAAATGGAGCAATAATTGGTACTGCTTTCGTAAAAGCTATCGAGAATGGGGATATCGAAGAGAATGTAAGTGAGTTTATGAAGAAGTTTAAAGGTTAACGTTTTTGACCAATTGTGGTCGTAGCGTCTCGCTACGATCTTTTGTTTTTTGTCCTGACCGAACTGGCTTTTTTCTTTTGACCGCAAAAGAAACAAAACTCCCGGCTGAAAATTTTTCTTTCAACGTTAGTGGTTTGGCTTGGATAAGCTAACCCGAAAAATTTGTTAGGCCGGATTGAAGCAGAACGGGGATGATGTGGTAAGGCTTAGTTGGGTGGAAAGACTAAACGGAGTGATAAATTCTGGAACTCGTTTTTCTGTGTCCTGGCCAGACTGGCTTTTTTCTTTTGACCGCAAAAGAAACAAAACTCCCGGCTGAAAATTTTTCTTTTAAAGTTGGTGGTTTGGCTTGGATATGCTAACCCGAAAAATTTGTTAGGCCGGATTGAAGCAGAACGGGGATGATGTGGTAAGGCTTAGCTTGATGGAAGGATAAGTTGTATAAGCAGATTTTGATAAATAGTCATTTCGACCACAATGGAGAAATCTTTTCAATGAGTTGGTGGAAGATTCAAAGATTTCTCCATTGTGCTGCGCTTCATTTGAAATGACAGCTTTTTGGGTTTTTATCTTATCCAATCTTCATAACTCATTTCAAACTTTACTTCGCCTTTATTTACCATCCCTACATTTTTCCATCCTTGCTTTTCGTAAAATTTTTCGGCTCTGGTGTTCGGTACAGTTCCTAGCCAAACCATTTTTTTTGTTTGATTGAAGTACCAATCCATCATCAATCGATGTAGCGCTTTGCCGATTCCCTTTTCTTCAAATTCTGGCATTAAAAATAAAGCCCAAATATTGTTCTCCTTCAGATCAACGATAGAGAAGCCTATTATATTTCCATCAATTTCGCACACCCATCCTCGGCCACGTTGAGTTAAAAATTCCTCACAATCTGCATCGGTAACTAGTAAAGGGTTAGACAAGGTGTTCTCCTTAACGGAATGTCGAACGATTTGGATTTGAGGGATATCAGATATTTCTGCCTGGCGGTAAATCATAAAAACTAAAATATTGATTTTTTTTCATAAATCGTCATTTCGACCGCAGTGGAGAAATCTTTGTCTTAGTGATCGGTAACTTCCCAACCACGTGGTAATGATCGTTTCGGTTGGTGAGACACCAACCGATAGAAAAAAGGAACTCTAAAGCGAGTTTGGCATGATTCAAAGATTTCTCAATTGAGTTGCGCTTCATTCGAAATGACTACAAGTTGCTTTCCAAAAAAGAAAAACGTCTGCTTGTCACGATTTTTGTGAGCGGCCAAAATCTGTCTATAAAATTAATTACTGTTAAAATCCTTGTTTAAACTATCTGCAGGTAATAGTTACCATATCCAAATTTCATTTGACAATTCAATGATTGTCAATTTCTGAAATGGTTCTACATTTGCTTAACGGTGTTAGATTATTTACACTTAATAAATTCCAGTCATGGGAAGCAAAGAAAGAATTCTACGTTTAAAAGAAGAAACCAGAACCAGTATTCTGGATGCAGCCTTGAATATCGTTCAAACGGAAGGGTGGCAGGCTTTGAGTATGCGTAAAATTGCCGACCAGATTGAATATACAGCGCCGATCATTTATGAATATTTTCCCAACAAGGAAGGTATCTTACTTGAATTAACTAGAAGAGGTTATCAGATCTTGGGTAAAGCAATCCGCGAAGCCCGTGATGTTCACGAAAAGCCTGAAGATAAAATGGAAGCCATGTGGGTAGCCTATTGGAACTTCGCTTTTTCTCACAAGGAATTTTATCAGTTAATGTACGGTGTTGATATGGTTTGTTGTACGGTAAAAAATTCTATGCAAGAAGCTGAACAAGTTTCTGCCATGCTAGGCGATGTGATTGAATCTTTATTTACAAAAAAGCCGGTATCTGAAGATGATATTTGCATGAAGTACTACACCTATTGGTCAATCATTCACGGGCTGATCTCTATTAACCTTGTGCGCCCAAATGGTAGAACCACAGACGAACTTAATCAACAAATTTTAAAAGACGCCATTAAAGGCATTACGCTATCCATTAACAGTTAAAAATTTTTTAATCTATCATTTAACACTGTTAGATTATTTATACACTTTAAATCCATAATAAATTATATTTCATATGAATGCTATCCATCGCCTATTTATTTTACTTAACACTGTTAAACAGTTTAATAATGTTAAGTCAGTGTTAATTTTATTTACACTCTCTGTAGCTTTAGTAAGTTGCAAGTCATCGCCTGACCAAGCTGCAGCTGCACCACCACCGCCTGTTTTGCCTGTTAGTATGGTTAATGAAAGCACAGAAACTACTTTCATTGAATACCCAGCATCTATTCAGGGAGCTGTTGATATTGATGTCAGACCACAAGTTAGCGGTTATTTACAAAATGTGTTGGTTAACGAAGGAGCCTTTGTTTCAGCTGGGCAAACGCTTTTCAAAATCAATGAAAACCCTTACCGTGAAGCACTGAACAATGCAAAAGCAAGCTTGCATGCTGCTGAAGCTGCGATTCTCAACGCCCAATTGGAAGTTGATAAGCTAACGCCACTTGTTCAGAATAAGGTTGTTTCTGAATTTCAGTTGAAAACGGCTAAAACAGCCTATAAAATTGCCCAGGCAAATGCCGAGCAAGCTAGAGCAAGTGTCGCTTCAGCCAAAATTAACCTGGGCTATACCAATGTTAAGGCAACGGTTAGTGGCTACATCGGCCGCATACCTAAAAAGCAAGGAAGTTTGGTATCGCCAACTGATCAAACTGCTTTAACTCAATTATCTGATATCCATGAAGTACATGTTTACTTCGCCCTTGCAGAAAATGATTTCAACAGTTTCAATACGAATTATCCGGGTAAATCTCCTGCGGACAGAATTAAACATCTGCCAGCAGTTGAGTTGGTTCTTGCTGATAATTCTATCTATCCAATCAAAGGAAAGATTGATATGATTGATGGTCAATTTGATAAAAATACTGGTGCAATTACATTAAGAGCAAGTTTTCCAAATGCCAGCGGAACTTTACGTTCGGGCAATACAGGCAAACTTCGCCTTGGTTTGAAACACGATGATGCCATTTTAATCCCTCAGTCGGCTACTGTAGAAATGCAGGATAAAGTTTTCGTGTTCGCTTTGAACAAAGGCAACAAGGTGAGCAAAATGCCTATTACTGTTATCGGTAAAAGTGGAAATAACTACCTGATCAAAGACGGCGTAAAATCTGGCGACCAGATCGTATTAAGTGGCTTAGATCGTTTGCAGGAAGGACAGGTGATTAGCCCTGAAAAAGCTACTGACAAAGCAGCGAGCTTAAAAAAATAGTCTTAAGTCGAAAGTCTTGAGTCGGGAGTTTGGATTAAAATTCCTTGATTTCGAACTAAAAAACTTAAAGCATACCATAAGAACAAAAAAATAAAAAAAAAACAATGTTCAAGATATTTATACAAAGGCCGGTACTGGCAACCGTAATCTCCATTTTATTGGTGATATTAGGTGTACTTGGTCTTACGAAGTTGCCTTTGCAACAATTCCCTGATATTGCGCCGCCATCGGTTTTGGTTACGGCTGTATATCCAGGTGCGAATGCCGAAACGGTTTTACGTTCGGTTGCACCATCGTTAGAAGAATCCATCAATGGGGTAGAAAACATGACTTATATGAGTTCTACTGCAAGTAACGATGGTTCGTTAGCCATTACCGTTTTCTTTAAATTAGGTACTAATGCAGATCAGGCTGCGGTAAATGTTCAAAACCGTGTGGCCCAGGCTACCAGCCAGTTGCCTTCCGAAGTGGTACAACAAGGGGTAACCACGGCAAAACAGCAAAACAGTTTTATCATGGCCATTGGTTTATACACCGATGACGAGAAGAAATATGATCAGACTTTCATTGCCAACTATGCCCAAATCAACATCATTCCGGAGATCAAACGTATCCCTGGCGTAGGTTCGGCCGCTATTTTTGGTGGAGTAAAAGATTATTCGATGCGAGTTTGGTTAAACCCAACCCAAATGGCTACTTATCAAGTTACGCCAAACGAAATCATGAAAGCCATTCAGGATAAAAGTTTAGAGGCAGCTCCAGGGAAATTCGGCGAAAAAAGTAAAGAAGTTTTCGAATATGTAATCAAGTATAAAGGTAAACTAACCAAACCCGAAGAATATGAAAATATAGCTATACGTGCCAATGCCGATGGTTCTATTTTACATCTGAAAGATGTAGCGAGGATAGAACTTGGGGCTTATTCTTACAATAGTATTACCCGCATCAACGGTAAAAAAGCGATCGTAATGGGCATTATCCAGTTGGCGGGGTCCAACTCGAACGATATTCAGGTTGCGATTAACAAGCTGATGGATAAACAGGAAAAAAGTTTTCCAGCCGGAATTAAAAAGAATATTTTCTACAGTACAAAAGTTTCTTTAGATCAATCTATTGAGCAGGTAGAGCACACCCTTGTTGAAGCCTTTATATTGGTATTTATCGTGGTATTCCTGTTTCTGCAAGATTTCCGCTCAACCCTGATCCCAGCTATTGCCGTTCCGGTGGCCATTTTAGGTACTTTCTTTTTTATGCAGTTGTTTGGATTCTCCATCAATCTGTTAACACTTTTCGCTCTCATTCTGGCTATTGGTATTGTGGTTGATGATGCGATTGTGGTGGTGGAAGCGGTGCATGCGAAGATGGAACATAAGCCTTTGGGTCCGAAAGCGGCAACCCATGAAGCGATGCATGAAATTACTGGCGCCATCATTTCCATTACTTTGGTTATGGCAGCGGTATTTTTGCCGGTCGGTTTTATGGAGGGCTCAACAGGTGTATTTTACAGGCAATTTGCCTTTACCATGGCCATTGCCATTGTAATTTCGGCGGTAAATGCGTTGACTTTAAGTCCGGCATTAGCGGCTCTGTTTCTAAAAGATAATCATTCTACACCTAGTGACAAGCCAGCTGTTAAACCAAACTTTAAGCAAAGGTTTTTCAATGGGTTTAACCACAGTTTTAACTCCTTAACTAACCGTTATGTTGGCGGATTGAAGTTTTTGGTTCGACACAAATGGTTGAGCATGGGCGGTTTAGCGTTAATAACACTTGCAACGGTTCTCATGGTTAAAACTACTCCTGCAGGCTTTATTCCAACAGAAGATCAAGGCTTCATTGCCATTGCAGTAAACACGCCTTCGGGAACATCGTTGGATGGAACGCAGAAAGTAATGACACAAGCCGAGGATTTGTTGAGCAAACTTGATGCATCAAGAGATGTTACCGCGATTTCCGGCTTCAACCTTTTAACCAATTCTACCAGTCCATCATCGGCTGTAGTGTTTGTACTCTTGAAACCAAATGAAGAACGGGGTGCTGTAAAAAATATTGAAGAGATTATGAACCAGGTGCGTGGTCAGTTAGGTGCCATCTCTGGAGGAAGTTTCTTTGTATTCAGTTTCCCAACGGTACCAGGATTTAGTAATGTGGAAGCGCTGGATATGGTGCTTCAGGATAAAACAGGTGGTAAACTGGATAAGTTTAGTGGCATTTCGCAAGAGTTTATTGGCGAGTTGATGAAACGTCCGGAGATTGCGGTAGCTTTTACCAGTTTTAAAGCAGATTATCCACAATTACAACTGGATATTAATGATGAAAAAGCTGATCAGTTGGGCGTGAATGTGAAAGATATTCTGCAAACGATGCAAACCTATTTCGGGAGTGCACAGGCTTCAGACTTTAACCGCTTTGGTAAATATTATCGTGTAGTGGTTCAGGCTGATGTTCAGGATAGGGCAGACCCATCCACTATTGACAGGGTATTTGTGAAAAGTAACCGAGGCGAAATGGTACCGATTAACACGCTGGTGAAATTGAGCCGCATTTATGGTTCTGAAACTGCTTCGAGATATAATTTGTTTAACTCTATCTCTATCAACGCCATTCCAAAACCAGGCTTTAGTTCAGGACAAGCGATTAAAGCCATTGAAGAAGTTGCAGAGAAACAATTGCCTGCCGGTTACAGCTATGAATTTTCAGGACAAACACGTGAAGAGATTTCTTCAGGCGGACAATCTACCGTGATATTCCTGTTGTGTCTGGTGTTTATTTACTTCTTACTTTCGGCACAGTATGAGAGTTATATCTTACCATTGGCGGTAATTTTATCTATTCCTGCCGGAATATTCGGGGTATTTGTTGCCATTGGTTTAACAGGAATCCAAAATAACATTTATGTACAGGTAGCATTGATTATGCTAATCGGATTGCTCGCCAAAAATGCCATTTTAATTGTGGAGTTTGGTGTGCAACGAAGGAGGGCAGGACAGCCATTAGTGGCTGCGGCTTTAGAGGCTGCAAAATCGCGGCTACGTCCGATTATTATGACTTCACTGGCTTTTATTGTTGGTTTAATACCGATGATGGGGGCAACTGGCCCATCGGCGCAAGGTAACCATTCGATTAGTATCGGCGCTGCCGGAGGTATGGTTTCGGGCGTAATCTTAGGTTTGTTCATCATTCCTGTACTCTTTGTCATCTTCCAGGCCATCCAGGAAAAATTTTCAAAAAAATCACAAGAGGAGGTTCCACATTATTATGAAGAAGCTCCTATAAATCATGAATTATATGAAACGGTTTAATATTCTTACCATCCTGCTCCTTGCTTTAATCTGGAGCGGGTGTTCAGTTTCCAAAGATGTATCCTTGCCAAATGTTGTGCCGGGGTTATTTAGAAACGCCATACAAAAAGACTCTTCCAGTGTTGGAGATTTGCCTTTAAAAAGCTTCATCAACGATCTTACGGTTCAAAACTTAATTGATACTGCTTTGGTTAAAAATGTTGATATGCAACTTGCTTTGAAAAACATCGATGCTGCTGAAGTTTTGTTCAAACAGTCGAAGCTGGGTTATTTACCTGAATTGAAGTTGCAGGTTGCGGCGAGTTCCAGCCGCCCATCTGATAATAGTTTGAATGGATTAAGTTTGAATCAGTTTACCGGCTCAACCCATATTGAAGACTACACGGCCAACCTTGCCGTACTTTGGGAAGCCGATATCTGGGGTAAAATCCGCAATCAAAAAGCTGGTGCTTTAGCCAGTTTTTTGCAAACCGAAGAAGCCCGTAAAGCAGTTCAAACTAGATTGGTAGCCAATGTTGCACAAGGCTATTATAATTTGTTGATGTTGGATGCGCAACTGGAAATCGCCAAGAAAAATTTAAAGCTAAATGATAGCACTTTGCGGATTATTAATTTACAGTTTGATGCCGGGCAAGTGACTTCACTGGCGATTCAGCAAGCAGAGGCGCAGCAGTTAAATGCAGCGCAGCTGATTCCAAGATTGGAGCAAAATGTTACTTTACAGGAAAATGCTTTGAGCGTTTTAATCGGCACCTTGCCAAAGGCGATAGACCGTACAAGCCGTTTGGATAAAATGGCTATTCCACAGGATTTAAATGCAGGCTTTCCTTCTTCTTTGTTAAGTCGCAGGCCAGATATTAAATCTGCTGAGCTGGCCCTAAATTTGGCCAATGCCAAGGTTGGGGTGGCTACTGCGAGTTTATATCCTTCTTTAGTGATCAGCGCAAGTGGTGGGGTGAATTCTTTCAAAGCAAGCAACTGGTTTAGTATGCCGGCATCGTTGTTCGGTTTGGTTTCCGGAGGAATTACACAGCCGATTTTCCAACGGGGACAGCTGAAATCTAATCTGGCACTGGCAAAGATTGACCGCGAAAAAACGGTTATTCAGTTCCGCCAGTCGGTAATTAATGCGGTAGGTGAGGTTTCTGATGAGTTAACAAAAGTAGAAAAGCTGAAAGCACAATACAGCATTGCAGCGAAAAGAGCACAAACGCTTCAACAAGCTTCGAAAAATGCAAGCTTATTGTTTAAAAGCGGTATGGCCAACTACCTGGAGGTGATTACCGCACAGGGAAATTTGTTGCAAAGTGAACTAGAGCTAACCACCATTAAAACAGAGCAGTTAAATGCCGTAGTTGGTTTGTACAGAAGTTTAGGCGGGGGTTGGAATTAGTCCCCATCCGCCCTGCGGGCACCTTCTCCCTGAAAGGAGAAGAATAGCATGATTTAGAACAGTGAGCTGACTGGATTTTAAGTTGATGTTACTTATAATCCCTTAAGAAACGTAAGCACTCCATTTTTTAAATTAGCAATAACGATTAAAAGCACAGCGAATGCTGATTATTATAATCAGTTTCTCTGTGCTTTTTGTATAAAACTAAGTTTCACGTGTCTCTAATATTTTAAATTGGCTCACATTTCCTTAACCAAATCATTGCTTGATCTGCGGAATGAAAAAAATTAATGTCTGCGGTTTTTTCTTCGTTATCAACACTTTTTTGTGCTGATAGTTGACTAAACACACTCGCTGAGAAGATCCAGGCGAAGAATTTTAAGCCTGCAAGTTCCATTAGTGGCAACCAGGTTTCTGCGGCCCAATCAGATGCTTCAGACCAGGTTCCTAAAACCAGGCGATTGTCGTTAAATACTTTTGAACGGGGATTCGCTTTTAAGTATTCAATCATCAATGCGCCTCCGTGTTTAACCGAACGCATGTCTTGATGGCCCACCCATTCGACGTACATGATGTCATCATTTTCGGGGCAGGAGATGGTCAGGTATCGGTCTTTATAATGATTTGTAGTTTTGATTTCGGGCACAATCGGTCGGCCAGGGTCTAAAGGTAATTTAAAGGAGAAAACGGAACCTTTTCCTAGCTCGCTTTCTATCCAAAAACTTCCACCATGGCGTTTGATGATTTCTGCAGAAATAAAAAGGCCTAAACCCAAACCATCGAAACGGGCAGAAGAATTGTCGGCCCGATAATAGCGATCGAATAATTTTCCCAGGTGCGCTGTTTCGATGCCTATCCCGAAATCGGTTACGGAAACGATCACATTTCCGTCTCTTAAAGCTGTGGTGACCAGTACGCGATCTGCATTAGGCGAATATTTTACCGCGTTGGATAAGAAATTCTGCACCACTTGTTCTAAGCGGTAATGATCGCCCTCAAATTGAAGCTCGAGCTGGTTATCCAGAATAATCTCGTGATTTGGCGAGAGTTGCTGCATGGCGGTGATAGCTTCCTGCAACATGAGCGAAAAATTGAAACTTTCGATGTTCAAGAGCATTTTTCCTGCATTGATTTTACTCACATCCAGCAGATCTTTAATCAATTTTTCGAGCCTGCTCAGCTGGCCTTCGGTACGCAAAAGATAGGGTTTAATGGCTTCGTCTTCCACTTTGCGAAGCAACATCTGGTTATAACCTTTTATGGAAGTGAGCGGCGTTTTGACTTCGTGGCTAGCAATAGAAATAAATTCATCCTTACGGAATTCGATGTTTTTATGGTCTTGTATATTGGTGTTCGTACCCACCCAAATGTTGGGTTTACCTTCGCGTTTTACCAGTACGGCCCTGGCCAGGTGCCAATAATAGTGGCCATCGGCAAATCGCAAACGGAACTCTGTGGTGTATTCTTTTTCTGTATTGAGCGATTCGTGCCAGATGTGTAAGCTTTCGGGAAGATCTTCGGGATGTAAAAATGATTCCCAACCGCTTTCGATGATGGTGGATTGTGCATGACCAAAATCCCGGCAAATGGTATCATTTACATAATTGATGATACCCTTGGCGTCTGCCGTCCAAACCTGTTGCGGAAGCGCATTCAGGAGCAGCAGTGAGGTGAGGTCGTCCCCATTTGGATTGAAGTTTTCGGGGAATTTTTGCGCCTCATCCGGTGCATCACCAATGTTTTTCATCTTCAAATTTAACGAAAGGGCTAAAAATAAATGCTTCTTAACTAAAAAAAAATGTGATGTGAAGATCAATCCCAATTTAATGCAGCATGTATTTATGCTTCTGATCTGGTTTTGCAAACCTGGATCTGTTTAATCTCATCTGAAGAATGCAATAGGTTGGTTGAGCGAAAGCGCAGGAGAAAAGCGAAAAAATTACCCTCTACCCACTTTATCCTGTTTAAATAGCCTTATTTTTGCGGTTCGAAAAGGAAACATGAACAATCAAGATACCATTATTGCTTTATCTACCCCATCAGGATCGGGCGCCATTGGCGTGATCCGCTTATCAGGACCGGATGCAATTAACCTTACTAATGCTGTTTTTGCTGGTAAAAACCTTGCGGAACAGCCTTCGCATACTTTGCATTTTGGTTTAATTAAGGATGGGGATCATATTGTTGATGAGGTGGTAGCTGGGTTATTTGTTGCGCCGAAATCGTATACGAAGGAAAATGTGGTGGAAATATCCTGCCATGGTTCCAATTATATTATTCAGCAAATTATCAACCTGTTGATTGCCAAAGGCGCAAGAGCAGCCAAACCTGGCGAATTCACTTTGCGGGCCTTTTTAAACGGCGCTTTTGATCTCAGTCAGGCAGAGGCCGTAGCCGATTTGATCGCCTCGAACTCGAAAGCTTCTCATGATGTGGCCATGCAACAGATGCGTGGAGGTTTTGCCAATGAGTTGAAAGCCTTGCGGGAACAATTGATTCATTTTGCTTCGATGATTGAGCTTGAGCTGGATTTTGCTGAAGAGGATGTAGAATTTGCCAACCGGGAACAGCTCACCACGTTGGTCAATAAAATCAACCATGTTTTGAGGCGTTTGATTTCTTCGTTCGAGATGGGGAATGTAATCAAAAATGGTGTTCCAATTGTTATTGCCGGCAAGCCTAATGTGGGCAAATCGACCCTTTTGAATGCCTTATTGAATGAAGAGCGGGCCATTGTTTCAGACATTGCAGGTACTACCCGAGATACTATTGAAGATGAACTGACGATAGGTGGGATTGTTTTCCGCTTTATTGATACTGCCGGCATCCGGGATACAGCTGACATTATTGAGGCTTTAGGCGTAGAAAGGACGCTGGAGAAAATGAAGCAGGCCAAGCTCATTATTTATATGGCCGATGCTGCCCAAACCTTCCCTGAAATTGAAGAGCAGGTGCGGGGACTTACCCAATTGGAAATTCCCTATCTGGTTCTGGTTAATAAGGCCGATTTAATCAGCGACGATCAGCGAAAAGCCTATGGAAATATGAATGTCGTTTTCCTTTCAGCTAAAGAGAAGCAAGGGATAGAAGAGTTGAAAGATACTTTGCTGGAACAGGTTAATCTTCATCATATCAACACGAGTGAAACTTTAGTGACTAATATCCGCCATGTAGAAGCTTTAAAACAAACCGAAAATGCTTTGCAACGTGTGCTAAATAATGTAGATAATCCTGTTACCTCTGACTTCTTAGCCATGGATATTAAACAGGCTTTACATTATTTAGGAGAAATTACGGGTACGGTTACTACGGACGATTTGCTGGAGAATATTTTTACGAAGTTTTGTATCGGAAAGTAACCCTTAAAATTACTGCCTTCCTTTTCAAGCCTACGTTTATTTCTTCTTATTCTCTAGTTAAATTATTTTGCGGAGATTCATTCTATATTCTCCGCAAATTATGCGGAGAATAAATTGTTTTATGCGGAGAATAGCTTAATCAGTGGCCTAACTTTACTTGGGATATGTCGACTTTAGCACTGTTGCTTAGCGAAGTACACCTTAAGTAAGGTAAGTTATTGGGTGAAATGGAACAGTTAGGTTTCGATCTGCAAAATTAAGCCGTGTTGCAAACATTAACCAAGGATGTAGTCAAAACTAGTGAGATTGAAGGGGAAAAGCTAGACCATGACCAAGTGAGATCTTCTATTGCATGAAGATTAGGAATTGGGATAGGTGGCTTAAGTCCATTTGATCGAAATTTTGACGGTATTGTGGAGATGATGCTTGATGCTACACAAAATTATAATATCAGCAGGTGTAGCGTTTCCTATTGTGAATAATACATTAAAAAGATGCATTATTTATTATTCTGATTTTATAGAATATTACCCGTTTATCAATTTAATGCACTTTCGCATCAAATAAACCGCCTAAATCCTTTCTTTCTTCCGCAGCTTTACTTCGCCCTGCCACATTTATTCGTTCTTCTTTTCATTTACAGGTTCCTGCATTTTTTCCATTTGCGCTGCCTGCATACTGTCAGGAGTGATGTTACCCATGGCTACCGTCATTTTGTTTTTGAAACCTGAAACCACCATATCCTGGCCAGCGAGCAGGGCTTCGTAACCATCTTTTGCTACTTTTGCAGCATCATCTAGATTACCTTCTTGCACAATTTTGGATTCAAGCATGTCAGCTTTGTTGAAGAAATCTGTATCAGTTGGGCCAGGCAGCAGTGAAGTAACAGTTACTCCGGTATCTTTCAATTCTCTTCTTATGGATTCACTAAAAGAGTGCACAAAAGCTTTTGTACCGTGATAAACCGCTTGATATGGCCCCGGCGCTTTACTGGCAATGGAGGCTACGTTCAAGATTTTGCCAGTTCCACGAGCAACCATGTCTTTTGCATAATATTTGGTAAGGGTAACCAGCGATGAAATGTTGAGCTGTACAATGTCCAATTCGCGTTGCAGATCATTCTCAATGAACTTTCCATAAACTCCCTGGCCGGCATCATTGACCAATACATCTACCTCATATCCTTTTTGTTTAATTTCTTCGTATAGATCAGTTGCTCCATCTGGCTGAAAAAGGTCTTTACTGATGCTGCAGACTTCGATACCATTTTGTTTTAGTAGGCTTTCGGCTTCGGCTAATTTTTCCTCCTCTCTTGCTACGATAATCAAGTTGTGGCCATTCTGAGCAAATAGTTTTGCCAATTCTAAACCGATGCCGCTACTGGCTCCGGTAATTAGTGTGAAAAGTTTTGTGTTTTCCATGTCTCGATTGTTGATATTAATTCAACATGGTCAAATAAAAAAAAGTTTTATCGGATTTTTTTGAGGAGATCAATGTCGGTAGCATCGATCGGTAAAACTTGGAGTAACACTTAATTCAAAATGTGATTTGAACCCGCAATTACGGAGAAAGCTGGAATAAAACTATAATGTTTTAACCGCACTGTGTCTGGCGATCATTGATTTTAGTTTTGGCCAAATGTTATCGGCTATGATTTGATAACCTGCTGCCAGGGGATGAACCCCGTCAAACATATTGAGGTGTTTTTTCCCTTCTACGCCTTCCAATAAAAATGGGACCAGTTCGCAATTATTTTCCTGTGCAAGTTCCTGATAGATGGTGCGGTAACCCGGCGCCCGGTTCTCCGGAATCCATGCTGGAAGCCTCATGCCTAAAATTAAAATGTCTGCTTTGGGATATTTAGTATTTACTTTAGTTAGGATTTGCTGCATATTGGCTTTCAGTATATGGGCTTGGTGGCCTCTGAGCAAATCGTTGGCACCAAGCTCTAATACAAAAATGTCTATTTCTTGATTCACTACGGCGTCAATACGGTTTAAACCGGTGGTGGAAGTATCGCCACTTATTCCGGCATTGATGACCTGAAAGTTCCAGTTCTCTGCTGCAATTTTCTCGCTGATCCGTGCAGGTAAAGATTCCCGTAGCGGATCTTTTAAGCCATATCCAGCAGTTAAGCTATCGCCAAAAAATAACATTACAGGCATTGTTTAACGTTTAGATTTATTCAGTAGCATCATTCCAGCGGTAAGGGCAAGTATCCCTAGAGAGAGATATTTATGATGGGCTCGTGGTTTACCAGGTATTCCCCAGCCGCCATGTACAGCATTGCCATATTTTACCGTATTGAAAATATTTCCATTAGTAGCTGGAAGCTCAGCTGCATTTTTCAAATATCTTGATATTACATAACCAGCTATTCCCCTTGTTAAGCCTGGGGCGAGTGCGTAGGCATAACGCAAAAGAACGGCTGTACTGCCCATCATTGTTGAAGGTTTCGGGTGGCGTGAAATTTTTAAAATGTCTGCAGCAATCCGGTTGGGATCGTATATTGGTGGTGCAGGTTTTAGCTGTTTGCCTGTATAGTTTGCAGCGTGCTGGATGCCTGGAGTATCAAGAAAGGCAGGGAATGCATCACATATATGAATGTTTTTGAAAGCAGAAAGTTCCGCTTTCAGTGCGGCGCTAAATCCACGCAGGCCGAATTTACTGGCAGAGTAACCTACCCCATAAGGAACAGGTAAAAATCCACCTATTGATATATTATTGATCAAGATGCCGTAGCCTTGTTTTTTGAAGTAAGGGAGGATTGCATGTGCACCATTCATGTAGCCTAACAAGTTTGTTTTTATTACTTGCTCGGTTACTTCCATGGGTGTTTTGTCGAATTCACCCACAGCAAGCACGCCTGCGTTGTTAATCCAGACGTCAATCGTATTTCCAAAATCGGCCGCTGCAGCTGCCAGATTAATCACATCATGATATTGAGCGGTATCGGTTTGGATACATTTAACTTCCGCCCCAATAGTTTGACATTCTTCGGCAAGCTCTTGCAAGGCAGCCATATTTCTCGAAGCTAGGATGAGTTGATCGCCATTCGCCGCGAAAGTAAGGGCAATAGCTCTTCCCGCACCACTTGATGCGCCGGTAATGACAACAGTTCTTTTTTTATCGGTCATATCATTACAACCAGTGGCTTATATAAATTGTTTAGGAAATGGCTGCTAGGCATCAAAAAGCACGAATACTTTGTTCAATTGAAAGCTTCTAATAAGGGGAAGATTAGCTTAAACCATTTACAGTTCGAAAAATATTCTGGGCATTTTAAAGCAATAGCCTCATACATTTGTTATCCATTTATGGTGATGCTATCAGAAATATCGAAAACCATTTTAGCTGAGGCGGATAAACGTGGACCAGATAAAAGTACCTGTCCTTCGGAGATTGCCCGGATGCTTTTTGGTGATGATTGGCGAAAGGAGATGGGAAAGGTGCGGGACGTGGCCATTGGTTTGCATCGGGATGGTAAGGTGGTAATCACACAGAAAGGAGTACCTATTGATTTGGATCATATCAAAGGGCCTGTTCGCATTAAAATTAGCCAGAACGAAAATATAAGCGACTAATGATTGTTCGCGATTATTCGCTGTAAAAAACAAAAGCTTCGTCCTTGTCGGAGAAGCTTGAGATCCATTACATTAATTCATCAAAGTGAATGGGTAACTTATAGATTCTTTTGCCAGTCGCATTAAAAATTGCATTTGAAATGGCTGCTGGCATTCCTACCAGACCAATCTCACCCACACCCTTGGTACCAATTTCGTTAATTAATTCATCTTTCTCCTCTACGAAAATAACCTCTAACTGGCCGATATCGGCATGTACAGGAATATGGTATTCGCCGAGATTAGTGTTCATATACTTGCCGAGATTATGATCCATAAAGGTCTCTTCGTGCAGTGCTTTACTAATGCCCCAAACCATTGATCCAGATATTTGACTAGCAGCAGTTTTTGGGTTAATTATCTTTCCGGCGGCTACCGCGGTTACAGCTCTGGTTACCATCACGGTGCCAAGATCCTGATCTACCTCTACCTCGACAAAAGAAGCGCTGTGGGTAGCCAAACTGTATTTCCGAAGTTTTAACATGTGCGGTTTGCCCATATTGGTGGTTTTAATGGGTTTGCCATTGTTAAAGGCAATAATGTCTTTTAGGGACACGAACACATTGGGCTGATCTTTTAAATGCATGTTTCCTGCGCTGAAAAATACCTCCCAATCTTCCGAATTTTTAAAGGGAGAAGCTGGCATTTTTGTCGCTTTTTTCAATAGTTTTTTACGCAGTGCTTTTGCCGCTACCACAATGGCTACTCCGGTAGATGAGGTAATGGACGAGCCACCCTGAAACATCGAGAATGGCTTTTTGCTATCGCCATATTTGAAATCTACTTCTGCCAGCGAAAGACCAAGCTCATCTGCTGCAATTTGAGTCATCACAGTTAGTGTACCTGTACCAATATCGGTTGTGGCGTTGTTTAGTACCATTTTTCCCTCTTTGGTAATCATGGCTTCCACCCGTGCAGGAAACTGAAAGGCATCCCAGATTCCTGTAGCCATCCCGTAACCTACCCATTTATTTCCACGCTTGGTAGACCGAGGTTCAGGATTTCGGTTGCTCCATCCAAATTTATCTGCGGCCTGAAGATAGCAATCGTGAAGGGCTTTGCTGGTATATGGTTTGTTGCTCGATGGATCGATCTCCGAATAATTAATCAGGCGAAGTTCTAAAGGATCGATTTTAAGCTTGTGTGCCAGTTCGTCCATAGTGCATTCAATGGCATGCATCCCTGTGCTTCCACCCGGTGCCCGCATGTCAAGCGGCGTATACACATCAAGGGGAACCACTTTATGATCGAAAAGCGTATTTGGAGCAGGGTAAAGTTTATGGCTCCAGTTGGCAATCGCTTCTGTATAGTCTTCAAAATTGGAAGTTTCAGAAAAAACGCTATGGCCCAGGGCGGTAACGTTACCATCTACATCACTGGCGAAGCGCAGGTTTTGTTTAACCGGGGGGCGATGGCTAAAAAAGAACATTTGTTTACGCTCTAATACCACACGGACATTTCTTTTTAGGTGAAGAGCAGCCATCACACAGAGGAAGAGCTGATATTGTGGACGAAGGCCTGAACCAAAACCGCCACCAACGAACGGCGCCAACACCCTTACGTCTTTATAGTGTAAACCGAAAATGTTGGCCACATAGAGCTGGTTATTAATGGTGCCTTGTGTTTTATCGTAGATTGTTAATTTCCCTTTTCCTTCGTATATCGTTGTTGTGGCAAACAGTTCGATGGGGTTGTGGTGCTCTGTACCATGCTGAAATGTTGCAGCAACTTTTATAGGTGCCTGTTCAAAAGCAGTCTGGAAATCGCCTGTTGGTGGAGGTGGAGGCGGTTTCAAAGCTGTGGCAAATCCTTTTTTTGCAGAACGGCCATTTGGAATATTGCTTTCCAGATCGGTTTGGAAAGTTTCCTGCTCATACTCAAAAATAACTTGCGTGGAGGCGTATCTAGCCGTTTCGTAGCTCTCGGCCACTACCAAGGCAATAGGTTGCCCGTTGTAAAGAATATTTTCATCGGCTAGTGGTTTAAAAACCGTTCCCGGCGGCGCATCCATATCGGTATATTGTAAATCGAACCAGGCCAGTTTTGTACGGTTTTTATGTGAAAGCACATCCACCACACCGGGGATAGCCATTGCTTGCGCAATATCGATATTGATAATTTTCCCTTTGGTTATCGGGCTGCTCACTACATAACCATGAAGCAAGTTATCTGCTTCATATTCTGCGGCATACTTTGCCTGGCCCGTAACTTTTAGCTTTCCTTCTAAACGGCTAACGGGCTGACCAACATTTTTGTTAAAATCCATTTTTGTTCATTTGTAGTTAAGCAGATGGTTTTGCTCCTGGAAGTTGCGATTGAGGGTTTAACGCCATGAGGCCATTGCGAATAATTGCTTTTTTAGCGAGGGCGATTTTAAAGTCGTTATGGCCGTAACCTTTTGCATCTCGTAAAATAATATCAGCCGCGGCGGCAAAATTTGATTCATTTGCACTTTTACCCATCAGGAAATTTTCTCCTTCTGTTGAACGCCAGGGTTTATGCGCTACACCACCAAGGGCAATCCTTGCGTCTTTTATCATTTCTCCATCCAATTCTAATGCAGTAGCAACGGAAACGAGGGCAAAGGCATAAGAATGTCTGTCGCGAAGTTTGAGGTAAGAATAGTTCTCAGCGAAACCTTTATCTGGGAGATCTATTGATGTAATAAGTTCGCCAAGTTTAAGATTATTGTCCAAATCGGGCCGATCACCTGGCAGGCGATGGAAATCTGCGAAAGCAATGGTTCTTTTTCCTTCGGGTCCTTCTACATTAACCAGCGCATTTAAGGCGGCGAGCGCTACGCACATATCCGATGGGAAAACCGCAATACAATCATCACTCGTTCCTAATATTGCATGGATTCTGTTGTATCCCTCTTTGGCCGGGCAGCCAGAACCAGGATTTCTTTTGTTACAAGGCACATCAGGATCGTAAAAATAGTAACAACGGGTGCGTTGCAATAAGTTGCCACCATTACTTGCCATGTTTCTGATTTGAGCAGATGCGCCGGCAAGAATGGCTTTAGAGAGTAGGGGATATTTGTTCTCAATAATGGGATGATAGGCGGTATCGGCATTTTTGAAATTGGCGCCGAGTCTAACTCCTCCATTCGGCAGTTCTTCAATCTCTGCGAGACCATTAATGCGGTTGATGTCTATCAGACGGCTTGGGTTGGTGAGGTTATATTTCCAGAGGTCGAGTAAGTTGGTTCCGCCAGCTAAGTACTTTGTGTTGTCCTGGTCATTAATGAGGTTAATGGCTTCAGCGATATCATCTGCTTGCTTGTATTCGAAGTTATTCATGGCCGCCTCCTGCTTTAACCTCCATAATGGCATCGATGATGCCGATGTTAGCGCCACAGCGACAGAGATTTCCACTCATCAGCTCTTTTACTTCCTCTCTGGTTTGCGCTTTTCCTTCTTTAATCAGACCAATAGCACTGCAAAGTTGGCCGGGAGTACAGTAACCACATTGAAAAGCATCATGATCGATAAATGCCTGTTGTATCGGATGCAATTCGTTGCCATTAGCGATGCCTTCCACAGTAGTAATCTCGGAGCCGTTTTTCATTACAGCGAGAGTGAGGCAGCTTAAGATTCGCTTATCATCGCATATAATTGTACATGCCCCACATTGGCCGTGATCACAACCTTTTTTAGTCCCTGTTAAATTTAAATGGTCTCTCAAACCATCCAAAAGGCTTACCCAAGGTTGCACCTGAAGAATTTTTTGTTCACCGTTAACGGTCAGGTTTACCGTACAGTCGCCTTGCTTTAAATAGTTGAGGTTTTGCGTTTCGCTTCGCATCATGCTGAATTGTTAGTGGTAGGTACTCATTTGCTAACATTCAAAAACGCGGATAAGTTTGAGCTTTTTAAGTTTCTTTAACAATTATATCATTGCAGATATTGTTTCGATGCTTTGAACAGTACCAGGTAAATTCTGCAGAAGAAAAGATTTTTTAAAGCAATTTATCTGGAGTAATCGGAAGTGAACGAACCCGTTTGCCAGTTGCATTGAAAACAGCATTTGCTACTGCGGCGGCTACTCCCACAATCCCCACTTCGCCAATTCCTTTTACGCCCATTTTATTTGGAACGAAATCCTTCTCATTGATAAACATAGCGTCGAGATCACCAATATCGAGGTTGGTAGGAACGTGGTAATCTGCAAAAGAACGGGTTGCAAAATTTCCATAACGTGGATCGATGATGGATTCTTCGGTTAATGCCATACCAATGCCCCAAACAATACCGCCAATAATCTGCGATCGGGCAGTTTTCGGGTTCAGAATTTTTCCGGCACCTGTAACAGCTAAGAAACGGGTAACCTTCACCATCCCAGTCACGCTGTTCACCCTTACCTCGGCGAAGTTGGCATTAAAGCTATGGGCAGAATATTTTTCTGCTTCGGCAGGAGCTTTAGAATCTGACCGGGTTTGAAAATCGGCTATATTTTCTGAAATCATCAGCGCTGCTGCTGTCGGTCTTACAAAAAACTGTTTGCCAGATTTCGCCAATAATTCATCGGTAATTTTAATGCATGCATCGTTAACAGCGTTTGCAAAACTCGATGCGCCTACAGAACCTACTGAGCCTGCTGCAGGCGGCAAATCAGAATCACCAAGTTTCACAGTGATTTGCTTTACCGGCAAACCCAATCCATCGGCGGCTGTTTGTGCCAATATGGTATTGGTACCGGTTCCTAAATCTGAGGCGGCAATTTCTATAGTTGCATGCACTAATTTGTTTTTTAAACTGAGTTTGATTACGGCTGAGCTATCCCTTTGCCTGGCAGGGTAGGTGCCGCAGGCTACGCCATAACCGATCAAATCATCGCCAATTTTATTTGTACCTGGTTCAGGTTTTCTTTTCGCCCATCCAAAGGCTTTTGCGCCTTCCTGCAAACATTTTACGGTTGTTCTGGATGACCAGGGTTTTCCGTTGGAAGGATCTTTTGCGGGTTCATTTTTTATTCTCAATTCAATGGGATCCATCTTTAACGTGTACGCCAACTCGTCCATTGCGGATTCGAGCGCAAAACTTCCTGTCGATTTTCCCGGGCCACGGGTATAAGTGGGCAAGATGAGGTTCATGGGAACCACGCGGTAACTGATTAAGCTGTTCGGAACTTCATACATCACTTTTGTACAATCTCCGCAGGGCTCGATATATTCACTATCTACCGCAGTGTGCGAAATTGTTTCGTGTGCGAGTGTGAGCAGCTTGCCTTCTTTGGTTGCGCCTATGCTTAGTTGTTGTATGTTTCTTTGGCGTAAACCTACAGAATTGAACATTTGTTGCCTGGTAAGCGCCAATTTTACTGGTCGGCCAACCATTTTTGCGGCTACAGCTGTCAGTACTAAGTTTGCCCACTGTCCGCCTTTCGAACCAAAGCCGCCACCAATAAATGGAGAAATGATTCTTACCTGTTCTGGTTTGATGTTTAATGTGGCTGCCGCAGCGGTTTGGGCACCGTTTATAATTTGCGATCCATTGTATAGCGTTACCTGGTCGCCTTCCCATACCGCTACTGTAGCGTGTGGCTCCATTGGATGGTGGTGTTCAATCGGCGTTTCGTAGCTCGCCTCTATTTTAACTTCGGCATCTGCAAGTGCTGATTTTCCTGCCCCCCGTACTAAATCAGCCAATTCCTTACCTTTTGGCATTTCAGGTGTTTTGGCGAGTTTGTCAAAGTCGATTTTTTCTTCTTTCTGATTGTATTCTACTGTAATTAAATGAGCAGCTGCAGTTGCCTGTTCAAAAGTTTCGGCTACCACTATTCCAATGTGCTGGCCATGAAAAGTAATTTCTGGGCCTTGCAACAGCGCACCACCCCGCAAACCTCCTTTGGTATTTAAGGGCAGAATATTCTCATGGGTAATTATTTTGATCACACCAGGATATTTCTGCGCTTCTGTACTCCCGATACTTTTTATTTTACCTGCAGCAATGGTGCTTTTAAACAATACCGCGTAGGCCATATTCTTTGCTGGATAATCTGTGGCATAAGTGGCTTTACCTGTAATTTTCAAAATCCCGTCGATGCGGTTTATCCCTTTGCCAATGGATTTGTTGCTGTTTTCCATATTCTACAATTAAATATTTCCTTTGAAAGCTGTTTCCAGCGCATTGATCAAAGCTTTTTTACCCATTTCTATTTTAAACTTGTTGTGTGATAAAGGCTGTGCCAATGCCATTTCTGCTTCGGCAGCTTTTGCAAAGTTGGCGGCAGTTGCAGCTTTGTCTTTTAAATATGCTTCCGCATTTAGTGCTCTCCAGGGTTTATGTGCTACACCACCCATTGCAATATTTGCGGTTTGAATGGTATTTCCGTTTAACGTTAAACCTGCAGCAACGGAAACCAAAGCAAAAGCATATGAATTTCGATCACGTATTTTAACGTAGGCGGAGTGTTCTGCGAAATCATTTTTGGGCACTTCAATAGCTGTAATCAGTTCACCATGTTGGAGGCTATTATCTTTCTCGGGGTGAGCCCCTGGAAGGATATGAAAATCTTGAAAAGGAATAGTGCGTTCCCTTTCACTGCTTATCACTTTAACATTAGCGTTTAAAGCGGAAAGGGCAATGGCCATATCTGAGGGATAGACTGCTACACAATCTCGTGTCCAGCCAAAAATGGCATGCATCCTGTTAAATCCTTCAATTGCAGAACAGCCGCTTCCTGGATTCCTTTTGTTACAAGGCATAGCGATATCGTAAAAATAGCTGCAGCGGGTTCTTTGCAATAAATTCCCAGCATTTGTAGCCATATTTCTAATTTGCGCAGAAGCACCAGCAAGTATCGCCTTACTAAGCATGGGAAAATTTTTACGGATAAGCGGATGGTTTGCTGTTTCGGTATTTTTGGCTAAAGCACCCAAAGAAATGCCTGAAGCGGTTGCTTTAATCTCTTTTAGCGAGAGGTTTCCAATATCAATAATTTCATTTGGGAGGGCAACATGCTCTTTCATTAGATCGAGCAGATTGGTTCCTCCACCCAAAAAGGCAGCGTCTGTATTTTTGTTGATTAAGGTAATTGCTTCAGCTGGGTTATTTACTGCACTAAATTTAAATGGTTTCATAACTGCGTCGGGTTAATCGGTAAATAGCCAGTTTTGCGGAACATTCTTGCCTGTTTGTGCTTCCTTTATTGCGGCAACAATGTTTGGATAAGCACCACATCGGCAAATATTCCCCGACATTCGCTCTGCAATTTCTTCGTCGGAGAGTATAATAGATTTTGGATCAGTACTTATTTTTTTTGTTGCAAAGCTTGCCTGTCCTTCTTTAGCTTCTTTCATCAATGCTACGGCAGAGCAAATTTGTCCCGGTGTACAAAAGCCACATTGAAAACCATCGTGTTTAAGAAAGGCTGCTTGCATCGGGTTGAGTTCGTTATCTTTTGCAAGGCCTTCAATGGTGATTACGGATTTTCCCTGGCAGGTTGCAGCTAAAGTGAGGCATGAAAGAACGCGTTGGCCATCTACAATTACCGTACATGCACCACACTGCCCATGATCGCAGCCTTTTTTTGAGCCGGTTAAACCTATTCTTTCCCGAAGTGTATCCAGCAAGGTCATTCGCGAATCGACAAGCACATTGCGGGCAGTTGAATTAACTTTGAAATTTACCGTAACGCCATTTTCAATTGCTTCGGGTATCAAGTCAGGAATATCTTCCATTTCTACAGCCCTGGCAAAAAGTTGTTCGGCTCCTAGCGCATAGCTCGCTAACAAACCAGCTGTGGCCAGGCCCATTAGTTTTACAAAATGACGGCGGTTAAATCCGGAGTGAAGTACATCTTCTAACTCTTCTGGCATGAGGTCGCCAAAAAGTCGGTGCTCTTCGGGGGTTAGCTTTGTTTTGTTGTTTTTCATGTTGCTGTTTTCAGGTTGAAACAGTTGATATAGCGTTGATTAGACAACACCAATGAAGTTTAAACAGCAGTGTTGGATTATGGTTTTACTTCCGGTAAAAAATGTTCATTACTCCTAAGGCTTAAGTAATGTTGATGCCTCACTCTGTGAAGAAATTAGCGGTGGTGCGAAATGCTGATAATCAGCAAGCAATATAATGGAATAACATCACGCCATAACGGAATGAAGTCAGGTTTTATTCTTTCGGGTTTAGGTTTATAACAGCTCAAAAAAACCTCTTCTTACAACCTGAAATATAACGGTTGCAAGAAGAGGTTCGAAACTTGAAAAGTTTAACTGGCTTTAAGGTTGCCCGCCGCCACCCATAGCGCCGTAAATTTGGCCAGTTGAGTAACTTGCGCTATTATCAGCTAGCTGAACATAAATTGAAGCAAGCTCCGCTGGTTGCCCTGGTCTGCCCATTGGGGTTGCTTTTCCAAATTCCATTAATTTTTCATTGGTGGCGCCGCCTCCAACCTGTAATGGTGTCCATATTGGTCCGGGTGCTACACCATTTACCCGCACGCCTTTTGGAGTTAAAAATTTTGCTAATGAACGTACCGTACTGGTGTTAGCTGCTTTGGTTTGAGCATAGTCAAATAATTCTGGTGAAGGATCATTTGCCTGTTCGGAAGTAGTCACTATAATGCTTGATCCGGGTTTAAGATGTGGAATTGAAGCTTTAAGCAACCAGAAAGGACCATAAATATTTGTCTTCATCGTGGCATCAAAATCTTCGGTACTAATATCCAGAATCGATGGTTTTGTTTGCTGTCGGGCGGCGTTGCTTACTACGATGTCTAATCCGCCTAAGCGTTTTACACTGTCATCCACTAACTTTTTACAGAAAGATTCTTCTCTTAAATCGCCAGGAATAGCAAATCCTTTCCTTCCAGCTTTAGTAATTAGATCGATTACTTCTTTGGCATCTTCTTCCTCTGCGGGCAAATAATTAATTACTACATCTGCACCTTCACGGGCAAAAGCAATGGCTGCGGCTCTACCCATCCCCGAATCGCCACCGGTAATGAGTGCTTTTCTTCCTGCTAAACGTCCTGAACCTTTGTATGATTCCTCGCCATGATCTGGCCTAGGATCCATTTTGCTGGCTAAACCTGGAAAAGGTTGCTGTTGCGGTTTAAAAGGCGGACGTGGATACTTTGTTGTCGGATCT
Organism: Pedobacter sp. AC163; assembly: GCF_979258665.1. Classification (NCBI taxonomy): domain Bacteria; kingdom Pseudomonadati; phylum Bacteroidota; class Sphingobacteriia; order Sphingobacteriales; family Sphingobacteriaceae; genus Pedobacter; species Pedobacter sp. AC163. The sequence goes on from NZ_OZ409872.1 coordinate 4,970,179, forward strand.
TGAAGTGCAGCTGCTGCAGCGCCACTTAAAGGAACTCCGTCGGCACCGAAAACTGGCGAAACGGCCAGTCCGGCTAAGCCAACGCCAAGGCCGGTTACCGCCTGGCGCCTTGTTATTAATTCGTTTTTCATGTGATATATTTTAGGTAGATGTTTATGTTTTTAAATAAATTTTGGTACACTGAATTTCTTAAATTTCACTGCAATGGATTTTATATTAATGACACCGACTAATTGAAAAAGGTTTTATAAATGAGGCTGTAATTCATTCTTGGTTGGAGTATAGGAAGCTTTTAGCCATTTGCAGATTCAGATTAGCGTTGTTCATTGAAGAGTTGGGGCAGCCTGATTTAAGGTTAATGATAATTTTTACTCAAACCATAGAAGGTCTTATTTGTTGATACCAAAATTACTTATGAAGAAAATCGACCTACCCAAATGGACAATTGCGCTCCCAATAATTAGTGTCATCGTATATTTATTTAGCGGTAACGATTCAAGTATCTATCTAAAAGTCGCTTTGGCCGCATTGTTAATAGGTAGTGTTCTAGCATCAGTTCATCATGCAGAAGTAATCGCTCATAAAGTTGGCGAGCCCTTTGGTACCATCATACTTGCCCTGGCCATTACTACCATTGAGGTTGGCTTAATTGTTTCTTTAATGCTTGCCGGTGGCGAACAAACCCGCTCTTTAGCGAGAGATACCGTTTTTGCCGCCGTAATGATTATCCTTACCGCTATCGTGGGCATCTGCTTACTGCGAGGAGGAATCAAATTCAAAGAGCAACTTTACAAATTACAGGGTGTAAATGCCGCTTTAATTACGCTGGCGGCTATTTTAGTGCTCACCTTAATTCTTCCAAATTATACCATTAGTGGTGCAGTAGGAGAGTATACGGTAAGTCAGCTGGTGTTTGTTTCCATTGTTTCACTGGTTTTATACGGTGGTTTTATTTTTATGCAAACCGTGAGACATCGGGATTATTTTTTACCCAAAAATACCAGCTCGGAAGACGAGCATGTGGAAGCGCCCAATGGGATCACCGCAGGTAGCAGTATGGTTTTACTGGTGATAAGTCTGGTCGCCGTTGTGTTGCTGGCTAAATATCTATCGAAAGATATAGAAGTGATGGTGATTAGTTTAGGCGCTCCTCAATCTGTTGTCGGTGTAATTATTGCGGCAATTGTGCTTTTGCCAGAAGGAATGGCTGCTTATCGGGCAGTAAAATCTGATCGTTTGCAAACCAGTTTAAACCTGGCTTTGGGATCTGCGTTGGCAAGTATTGGCTTGACCATCCCTGCAGTAGCTACCGTTTCTATTGTATTCGGCATGCCCATTACCCTCGGTATCGACATGAGTTCGACGGTTCTGCTTTTGCTGGCCATGATTACCATTATGTTTTCGTTGGCTACTGGTAAAACCAATGCCCAGCAGGGTGTAGTGCTTTTAGTAATCTTTGCTTCCTATTTATTTTATACCATTGTTCCTTAGTTATTGCTGATAGATGCATCACCATCATTTAGAGTAGGGAACCGTATTAATCAGGATAGAAATACGCAGAACTTTATCGTTTCCATCATGTTGTAAATCTGACACTAAGAATTTACACCATTTATGGATTCCATACTTCATCTAAAGTCCGAACTCTGCTTTCCCGAATCTCCAAATCCGCTTTTGCGATTATCCGTAATCGTTCCGGCAAAAAACGAAGCACAGTTTATTGTCTCGACGCTTCATGCGCTTCGAAAACAATTCGACGATTTTGGAAATCCTGTTTCGCATCAGCTCTATGAGGTTTTAGTGTTGGCTAATAATTGCAGTGACGAAACATTCGAGATCTGCAAAAGGTATCAGCAGAAATTTCCAGAGTTTAACTTATATGTTCAATGTTTAGAATTGAATAAGGATGTAGCTCATATTGGTACGGCCAGGCGGCTCCTGATGGATGCTGCATTTTCTCGTTTGAATCAGGTCGCAGGGAAAAAAGGCATCATCGTGTCTACAGATGCCGATAGCGAAGTTGACGGCTGCTGGATACATCATATCCTGACCGAAATGGACCAAGGAGTAGATGTTGTAGGAGGACGAATTATTCCAAGCGATACACCTAGCTTATCAAAAATTCATCATTTAAGAGATGTAACCTATCGGTTTTTGAAAACGAGGATGGAGGCAGAAATTGATCCTTGTTTGAAAAATCCCTGGCCAAGGCACTTCCAATGTTATGGTCCGAGCCTTGCCGTTACCTGCGATATTTATGAAAAGGCTGGCAGAATTCCGGCTATTCCTTTTTTGGAAGATGAAGAGTTTAGAAAGGCACTTAAAAGGGTAGATGCCATTATGCGCCATTCGCCGAAAGTTCGCGTTTATACTTCTTCACGCTTGCAAGGCAGAGTAGATTTTGGGTTTTCTGTTCAGCTTCAGCAATGGAAAAATATGAGTTTAAAGAGAGAAGAACAAATGGTAGAATCGTTGGAAACGGTTATGACTAAGTTCTCCTTCAAAAAGGAATTAAGGCAATTGTGGGAAAATGCCAAAGCAGACAGGCAGGTTATTCGTGATATTAATTTAATGGCTTTTAAACTCCATTTCGATGAGGCATTACTGGCATTGATTAATGAACATCAATATTTCGAATCACTCTGGGAGCTAATGGAACAGCATTTAATCGAAAATTTTCCCGATTTATTAGTGTTGATCCCGATATCAGAAGCAATAGCGGATTTCAGAAATTATTTTGCAGCACAAACGACTGTTGATAGCGAGGAAACTGAACTGAATGATATAGCCATGGCAGTTTAAAATGAGCATATCTGTTTTAACCATAGTAAAGGGCCGAGCCGGTGCTTTGAACAATTTGATTAAAGGCTTGGCTGCGAATACCATTTTGCCTGACGAGCTTGTTGTTGTATTTATGAATGAGCCTGAGCGTAACCTTCCAGATGCGCCATTTATTATTAAACAGTTTTCTTTTTCACATCGTGAAGATTTGCCTTTGGCCGCGGCCAGAAATTTTGCGGCTAAAAATGCAGCAGGAGATAGGTTGATTTTTTTGGATGTGGATTGCATTCCCTCATCGCTCCTCGTAGAAACGTATCTCAATAATTTTCAAGTGGGCTTTTTAGTCAATGGTGAAGTTCGTTATTTAAAAAATGGCTTTGATGAGGGTGCAGATTGGTTTTCGGAGCTGGGGGCAAGCAGTGAGCCAGATCCCATAAGGTTTGGAATGACAACATTACCACACGAACTATTTTGGTCGCTTAATTTTGGATGTTTTGCAGCAGATTACTGGAAAATTGGGGGTTTTGATGCAAGGTTCGCAGGTTATGGAGCAGAAGATACTGACTTCGCCTTTACCGCCCGGGAACAGGCAGTCGGTATGAAATTAATAGCTGCAGTAGCCTATCACCAATATCATGAGCAGTACAAACCACCACTTAATCATTTTGATGATATCGTTCGTAATGCGAAAGTATTTTTTAAAAAATGGAAAAAATGGCCCATGGAAGGATGGCTGCGAAGCTTTGTAGATTTGGGTTTCATCAATAGGGATAACGATCAACTTCACATCCTCAGAAAGCCTAATCAACGAGAAATATTAAACGCTAAAAAAGTTTAAGATTTAAAGAATTTTTTGCCGGTGTTCACAATGGCTTTGGCCATATTGTCTATGGCGTTTGGTAAAATTACATCGCTCCAATCTGGTTCCTCTCGAATAATTTGCTCAAAAATATCTTGCCATTTTGTGTGCCACAAGTCATCTCTACTAATAATATAAATTCCTTGCCGCCCAGCTACTGCTTCTGCTTTTTGTTCCTGTTCGGCAAAAGGCCTCGATTCAGGAATGCCGATAAACCGTTTATTTAAGGTAGCCACTTCCATCACCGTATTGTGACCGGTATTGCCAATAATAATACTGACAGATTCCAATAACTCTTTTGGATGATCAACTCTTCCATGCCAGAAAATGTTGGCGTTTTCATCATCTTTTATCTCCTCCCCAATAACATGGAAAATAAGAGTCGGAGATTGTTGAGCAATGTGTTTGATTAAACTGGCATTTATAGAAGTGCCGCCAGCACCGATGAGAATGGCGATTTCATTTTCCTTCACTTCATGTCTTCCATCAGGAATGAACCTGGAAAATCCGCCAGTGAAAAATGTTTTATCGTATACCCAATTGCGCTCGCCAACATAAAGTGATTCAGGAAAAGGTGCGAGGATCAACGCTGCACTTTGAAATGCCATTAAGTGTGGCAAATCATTTCGGTTTCCATGCTGCGCCATTACGATGGTAGGGATGCCGCACAAACGGGCGAATAAAGTAATTTCTATTGAGACATCCACCACTAAAATCATCGGTGACTCTTTTTCAAAAACGTTGGCCATTATGGCCATTCTTTTTTTTATGCCAGGTACATTCAGTGGCGCATAGTGAAAGGTTTCGGGGAGCGTCTCTTCAGGCTCTTCGTCAATATTTACATCATTGAAATCTAGCGGTAAATGAATAAGCGTTACATTTGGTAAATTAGCAAGATCTACCGTTTGTAGAGCGCTTCCAAACAAAATGATTTTATATTCAGGAAGTGCTTTTACTATTTGCATGGTGCGCATCAAATGGCCTGAGCCATGATGGTGAACATAAAATGCGATGGTGAAAGGCATTAGTTTAATTTTTGTAGCACATCTAATCGATAATCTTTTGTGGCGCTGTGGTATAAGCGAGAAAACCCCTGATCTATAAAGCAATTGTGTACTTCGTCTCCAGTTAAGGGATAGTCGGCCACAAAATGAGTCCAGTGCACCAAAATCAGGATGCCGTTGGGATTTAGGGCATTTGATATTTTTGCTCGGGTAAGGAGAAGATCTTCCATAGAGAGATAATAACCTACCTCACTCATTAAGATCAGATCGAAATTCCCTTCTGGAAAAGCTGTAGGAATGCCGCCCAATCGAAATTCGACATTCGAAGCAGATTTAAGGCGTTCTTTTGCTTGATTTAAAGCCATTTTACTTATATCAATTGCCACAAGGTGGTTGCAAAGTGTGGCAATCTTCTCGGTCAAAACACCAATGGAGCAGCCAATTTCTAATGCTTGATTATGATTGCCGGCTGGGATAGCAGCAATGGTAGCATTATATTTTTCTTCTTCATATTTACTTGTTTCAAAATTCCAAGGATCCCGATTTTTCGAATATAGCTCTTCAAAATAATTTTCGGATAAAGTGGCCTCCGGATTGATTTTTTTTCGCTCCATGAAATACTCTTGCTCCGTTAAAAAATTGTCAATCACTTCTGGTAACAGGATAAAACCATGTGGATCATCATCGATTAAGTGGCTTACCTGAGATTGGTGCGCATTGATACACTTCACTTTAAGCGGTAAATAATTGCTCACTTCAAGGGCTAATAATTCCCCTTTATCGAGCTTCGGTATGTCTTCCGCAATGGCATGTTCATAAAGCCAAATGGGATATTCCCAAATCCTGGGGCGACCAATTTTCGATTGTTCAAGCGCAGAAATAAGCAGTTGATGCGTTGCTCTATGGTCACAGTGTGGATCCAACTCATAGGGAACCAGGATCAGGTCGGGTTTAATTTGTGTTAAATCTGTACCTAGCCTATCAACTAATTCTACAAATCCTGGCATTCCTTTTCCAGGCATTGCTGCATCTTCAGCACCATAGAACCGCCAGTTTTCTTCTTTCGTACCTAATAAAGTTAAGGCATTTTTAAGCTCTGATAGCCTAAGCTCAGCCAGTTTTTCTGCTGGATATTTTTGTGAATTTGGATGCGACTTGCTTCCATCTGTGGTGAGTATAACAAAAACTTCAACATTCAGGCTAATCAAGGTAGCAATAAGTCCGGCGCAAGCCAAAGATTCATCATCCGGATGGGGAACCATGACCAGGCAAGTGCTATAGTTTTTTAAATCTTGTGGGGCTATGGAAATGGCAGTTTTCCAAAATTTTTGTTTATCGAAAGGATTATTCATGAAAAGCTGATGGATTATTGATGAAAAATTTTGCAACATTAAGTCGGGTTGCATCTGGTGCTGGCTGCCTTAAATAAAAGGTCAGGTCGCGGAAAATTCGACCCAGATTTCCGGTTTCCATCAAACCCCTTGCCCCAACACATCTGTTGCTGTTATCCATCACGGTGAGGCAAATTTCCTCAATATTTACCCTCGTCATATTCGCAAAGGCAATCAGGTCTTCATCATGATTACCTTCGTTTACCCAGCTATCGAAATATTTACCAGCTTGCTCCAGCCACAAACGACCCGACATCACCGCCGACATGATACACGAAAGCCGCAATTGCTGGAAAGGATCGTCGGTTCGATTTAACTCTTTAAGGTACTTAGTGGTGTGTTCGGCAACGGCTTCTGCTCCGCCAAGTTGTACGGCAGCAAAACGAATAGCTCCTCCATTAAAATAAGGCTGTTTTAAATAAATACCGGGTTCGCCCAATAGTTCCGAATCATCTAACTGGTAACCACTAAAGTTAACGGTATAACTTCCAGAAGCTTTCATTCCAAGGGGTTTCCAACTCTCTTTATCTATCTGATCCTTGGAAATTCGATCCATATCAATAATAGCCATCTGCCAACCATCTCTTTCAACAGTGTTAATGTTGCCGGTAATAAGTGCTTTATTAACCAGCATTGCACCCGAACAAAATGTCTTACTCCCGGCTATTTCCAGCTGGCTATTTGTTTCATTGTATTGGATTCCATTCTGATTTTGCGTATTCCAAATGCCAAAAATATCGCCGTTTTCTATTACCCCATTATACCATTTATGGCGCTGCTCAGGAGTTGCATATAAATGAATAAGGTACAGGGTATTGATATGACCCTCAAAAATTCGTCCTACGGAAAGGTTTGCTTTGCCAATATCCTTTAGCAGTTGCAATAAGGCTGGCGTATTTGGACGATTGAAATCCAGGGCATGATCTGGTAAAACCAGCTCCAGTGCACCGCAGTGATGTAACAATTCAAATTCTTTTACCGGTCCGTTGGGGTCATTTTCAGTTTCAGCCGCCATGGCTTCAATTTCGATGAGAACTTCTCTAAACCGTAACCAATCAAAGGTTTTTGGTGCTGCTAGGGTATCATTCTCAAATCTCATCCGGCGTATTTTAGGTTTTTCTTTTTATCGGCTACTTCTTCCATAAAGCAAACATAATTTGCTATCATTTTATCGAAACTAAATTTTTCATTGGCATACTCATGAATGTATTTTCTATCTAGCTTCGTCACGTTTTTTAGGGCTTCAGCTAATGCATCAGTATCGCCAAAATCGACTAAAATGCCTGTTTCTGGAGCAATCAACTCAGGCAATGCACCTATTTTAAAACCGGCAATAGGAGTACCACAAGCCATCGCTTCTGCAACTACAAAACCAAAGGGTTCTTCCCAACACGGCGTAATCAGGCAAGCGCTGGCCTGACAAATTTCTTTACTTAATTGCTCATGATTCAATAGCCCAAGTAATTTAATATCCTCACCAAGAATTGGCTTAATTTCTTTGTCGAAATATTTTTGATCGGCGATGCCGCCTGCAACATGTAGTGGTATTCCGGCAGTTCTCGCCGCTGCAATAGCCAGGTGCAATCCTTTATCAGGATGAATTCTTCCGAACCAAAGTGCATGTTTTGCTATGGTTGTGCTCGGATTAAAAGGCCACTCAGCTAACTTAATTCCATTTAATATGACGGCACAGTCTGATACTACCTCACTCCAATTTCGGGCATTTTGCTGCGATACGGTGATGTAATCAATTACTGGTTGGCGGCGCTCTGCTTCGATTGCCATTTTAAGTTCGTAAAAAGGAGGCGTGTGCAAAACCGTTATCATCGGCGTTTCCAGCGTAGCAGCCATGGTGATGGGAATGTAATGGAGGCTATTGTTAAAAATAACGTCGAGTTCATAATCATCGATATGCATCATCAGGTTAAAATAAGCATGGTGCTCTGCGATATATTCTGAGGGAAGATCCCTTTGCTTTTTTCTAACTTTTGTTTTATTATCGTAATGTTCATCAGAATAAATGGGTTCTAAAGGCAAGGTATTATCTGATGCATCGCTGGCAAAAAGTATAACTTCGTGCCCCAGGGCTTGCAAGCTTTTAGTAACCTGATGAGTAAAAACTTCAAGGCCGCCAGCAAAGGGCGCAACAATAGGATGCTTGAGATGCGCTATGATTCCAATTTTCATAAATACAGGACACAGTTAATGTTTTGTATAAAGACTACATGAATAAAGAAAGAAAGTTTTCCATTTGGCACAATATCTTAGATACAAACATTTGAGGAATATATTGAAACTGTTTGTTTGAAATAAACATCGTGTATTTTGCTAATTGCAAATCAATTTGGCCATAAACGATGTTATATCGCTATGATGAACCCGATGATTTCGCAAAATGACCGCAATTTGCAATTTCAACCAGGCTTAGCTATACTGGAAGCGCTTTTTTATCATTATGGAGGTGAAATCAGTTCCATCGGGTTTCAATTGCCTAACCTTATTTCGCTCCATTTCAGTTTCCTGATAGCACACGGAGTTGATAAGCACATAAAAAAAATTGTCTTCGACATCCAGTTGAAGGCAACAAATAACTTTACTTTCGCTATTTACCAGGCGGAGGTTTTTCGTTTTCAGTTTTCAATTAATAATTTTGGTGATTCGGTTTATGATTTCGATACTTATCTTCCCAAAACCACTTATTTTTAGGGGAGAAGAATGCGCATGTTAATTGATTCGCCTATTTATCAGTTGGAGAAAGCAGATTCGAACCCAAATTGGGAAACATCCGTCACTACTGCAGGAAATTCAAACACCAATAATCTTAAACTCACCAAAGCCACGGTTGGATTATTGGTTTTTTTTGGCTTACTAAAATTTACGCTTCATGTATTCTTTCTTCCGCGGTACGGATTGCATGCCGATGAGTTGTACTACATTCATTTAGGGAAAGATTTTCAATGGGGATTCCCAGATATTTCGCCATTGGTTACGTGGGTAGCGGGCCTATCGGCAAAATTATTTGGCGATAGTGTTGCGGCATGGCGCATTATTCCCACGTTGTTTTCTAGTTTCACGGTAGTGCTCACCGGTTTAATAGCACATTATTTAGGTGCTAAAAGGTTAGGGATCATTATCGCTTGTTTGGCAATAATCTGGTCGCCGTCTTTTTTAGCCACCTCTTATCTGTTGCAACCCGTAGTTTTCGATGAATTTTTGTGGACGCTTTTTGCGTTTGTGCTATTACGTTATTTTCAAACCCAAAAACCGACTTACTTATTGCTCTCTGGTGCGGTACTTGGCATTGGGATGTTAAATAAGTACACCATCTTCATGTATTTAGTGACGCTTGGCTTGGCCTCGCTTATCGTTTTTAAAGGACGTTTAAAGGTGGGATTGCCTGCACTGACTGGTGCTTCCATTCTTTTCCTTATTATGATGATGCCCAACATTTTATGGCAGGCACAACATGGTTTTCCTGTTTTTAATTTTTTAGGCTTAGTTGGTCAACAAGCTTTTGTTTTAAACATCCCCGACTATTTATTTCAGCTCGTATTTTTTCATGGTGCCGGCGTTTCTGTGTGGATGGCGGGTTTTCTATACCTGTTGCTATCCAAAAAAGGTGGACGGTATTTGTTAATCTGGCCTATATCAACATTGCTTTTGGTAGTGGCTTTGGCCTTGTTGAAAGGCAAACTGTATTATGGCTTAGGCATGTTTCCTTTTCTATTTGCTGCGGGTGGATATTGCTGGGAAATCATGCTAACCAGGTTGAGCCGAGTGAAGAAGACCATCTTTCTTTTGATGATCTCATTATTTGGAATATTAAGTTTGCCTTTGGTCATTCCGATATTATCGATGGGGAATTGCAGAACATACATCAGGCAAATGGTAGCATTAACCAGTTTTTCTCGGCCTATGACTTGGGAAGACGGTTCTCAGGGCTCGATACCACAATTTTTTGCTGATATGTCTGGCTGGGAAATCGCTGCAAATAAAGTTGGTTTAGCCGTAAATGAAATCGAAAATCAACCTGCAAGATATATTTTGACTGATGATTACGCTATTGCAGGCGCCCTGAAACGATATGTAAAGATCAATAACTTGCAGATTATCTCGGCCAGCAATAGTTTCATTTTAGAATCTCCACCCGAGTTGGTTGGCACTTCGTTGATTTACCTTTCTAAGGAACCCATTTCAAAAGTGGAGAAAATGGCTCAAGAGGTTAGTTTTATAGAAGCGTTGGATGTGGAGAATTCACATTTGAAAGGGGTTAATATTTATGTTTTAACTCGTGTAAACGAAAATTTTAATGAAGTTTACCAGCTGAAAAGAAATCAATTTTATCCTTATGCAGCTGGAAAAAGTACAAGCCTCTATAAGCCCAACCTTGGTTTTTGGTTTACGGTTAACAATTGGTTTACCGACTAATAGATTGTAAGTACCGATATAGAAGCGTGGCACAGTGGCTCACTGTTGCAGAGATGATTTCTGATTTATTACCGTCGAATTTTATTCGCTCTGCAAAAATAGGCGCACCCTGAAAGCTGCCATATATAAACATGGTGCCTACCGGTTTACTTTCACTTTCGCTCCCACCAGGACAAGTTAGGCCTGTTACTCCAATATGAATGTCGGCTTTGATAATTTTCATTAAGCCATAGGTTATCGCTTCCGTAACCTCCATACTTTCTGGTGTATACTTTTCAATAAGTTCATGGTCAACGTGAAGCATGTCTTCTTTGATGCAGGCATCGTAACAAACTACACCACCTTTTAAAAATTTTCCAGCATCTTCAATTAGCGAAAAATCAGCTGATAATCTTCCGGCAGTGGCGCTTTCAGCAAATGCAATGGTAAAATCATGTGCTATTAACAGTTCGCCAATCTTCTCGTATAAATTTTTATTGTCCATTTTTAAGTCTGAAACTATTCTTCCAAATTAAAAATTAGTATTTCTTAACAGAATCACGATTATCTAAATTGGTAGGTTTTTGAACCGAATCTTTCTTAACCGTATCCTCTGTATCTTTATAGTGATTTCCTTTCTCAGGCTTGTAGTTCGTGCAGGCTGTTAATATTGCTACTAAACACAAAGCTACTGTCGATTTTATTTTCGTTTTCATAGTCGTATAAGTTGTCTTTATAAAATCCTATTGGTTAAAATTTTGTTTTGTTTTTTTAAAATTATTGAATTTTTTGGCACTCAACCTTTAGCCGTTTTTTACATGGGATGACATCATATCTGCTATCACAAAAATGAATTAGCTAAAACATTCTCTAAAATAGGAGGGTTGTTTTTAATTAGAATTGATGAAACACCTCAGCTAAAGAGATCATTTTATGAAACAAGTCATACTCATTTTTACATTAATCACATCGGTACATTTCACTTTACTGGCTCAAGTACCTACCGGAACCAGGCAACGAAGCACGAATGATACTTTGATAAAGAAACCTGTGCCTAAAGCAGGTAAGTATAATCCGAAAGCGGCGAAGTGGCCAAAACGCGACAGCTTAAAAGCAATAGATAAACGGCAGGATTCTTTGAAACGTAAAGTGGCCAGAAAAGATTTAACGAAAAAACGTCCTATTAAAAATTAATGCTGATGAGCGGAGGAAGACATCTTAAGCACCTTATCTTACTAAAATTCACGTCGTTCGTCTGGGCTATTATTTTGCTCTTGGGCGCCTGTAAACAAGATCCCAAAAAAATCTCAGCCAAAGTAGCACCAGCATGGTACAGAAACATTATCATTTACAATCTGGATATAGATATTTTTAAAGATAGTGATGGGGATGGTATTGGAGATTTCAAAGGCCTCACACAAAAGTTGCCTTACCTCGATTCTTTAGGCGTAGAAGTCATCTGGCTTTCGCCATTTCAGCCTACTCCGGATCATGATGATGGCTACGATGTTACAGATTATTACGGAATTGACCCGAGACTCGGAACCATGGCCGATTTCGAAGCTTTCATGGTCGCCGCCAGGCAACGCAATATCAAAATCGTGATGGATATGGTCTTGAATCATACTTCAATTGAACATCCCTGGTATATAAAAGCCCGCACCGATAGCACAGGCAATTTTCAATCCAGATATGTATGGTCTGCAACCAAGCCCAAAGACTTTGACAAGGGTATGGTGTTCGAAGGTTTTCAATCTCAAACCTGGACTTATGATGACATTGCAAAAAAGTACTACTTCCATCGTTTTTATGATTTTCAACCAGATTTAAACTATCAAAATAAGCAGGTTCAACAGGAGGCAATTAAAATTCTTCGTTATTGGTCGGCAAAAGGCATAAAGGGTTTCAGGTTAGATGCCGTCCCCTTTATCATTGATGTACCTGAATCTGGTGCAGCAAAGCCTGCAAAAATGTTTGGTGTATTGGATTCGATTGTAACAGCAGCAAAATCTATAGACAAGGAAACCGTATTGTTAGGTGAGGCAAATGTTTCACCTAAAGAAAACATTGAATATTTCGGTGAGAAAGGCGACCGTTTACAAATGATGTTTCATTTTTATGCCAACCAACATTTGTTTTATGCAATGGCCGATGAAAATGTTTCGACGTTTAAAGATGCCCTACATGAAACCCGAATAAAGCCCGAGCCTTCACAATGGGCTTACTTTCTTCGTAATCATGATGAAATTGACTTGGGCAGATTAAGTAAAGCGGAACGGAACAAAGTATATGAAAAATTCGGGCCCGAACCCAGCATGCAGCTTTATAATAGAGGCATTCGGCGACGACTGGCGCCGATGCTAGGTAAGCCAGAACAAATAAAAATGGCATATAGTGTATTGTACTCGCTTCCGGGGGCGCCAGTTATCCGCTCGGGAGAGGAGATAGGCATGGGCGATGATCTTACCCTTGCCGAGCGCCTTTCGGTTAGAACACCTATGCAATGGAACAGAGCGAAAAATTCAGGATTTAGCACCGCTTCGAAAACAATAAGACCGGTAATTTCCTATGGAGATTTTGCTTATCAAAAGGTAAATGTCGAAGATCAATCTAAAGACCCAAACTCGCTTTTAAACTTCATTAGAAAACTAATCACGTTAAGGCGTTCGCTACCCGAAATTGGCACTGCCGATTGGGAACTGATGGAAGTAAAAAACAATTCGGTACTCGGCATAAAATATGTTACTCCGAAAAAAGAAATCATTGTTTTGCATAATTTCAGCAACACTGGAACAACCGTTTCATTCCCACTGCAAGGCAATGAAAAGGCATTGATTGGTAATTTTAAGGTGGTCAACAAAGACAAAATTCAACTCGCTCCCTATGCTCAGCTGTGGTTGAAGATAGAACGATAGGGAATTGATATCTGGGTCAATTTCTATTCATAGCCAAAGCTCATTTCGGGCTGTCGGTCGATTGCATAGGATTGAAAATGTAAAACGTGATCTTTCAATAAAAAGGTTGCATTTATCTGCTTTCGTTTATCTTTGCAAAATCATTTAAAATTATAATTGTGATTAATGTAAATAATATTTCCGTTTCCTTTGGCGGAACAACTCTTTTTAGCGACGTTACTTTTTCCATCAACGAAAACGATAAAATTGCCCTAATGGGTAAAAATGGTGCAGGTAAATCGACCATTTTAAAAATCATTGCCGATGTTTCTAAACCTACCACTGGCAATGTGACTGGTCCGAAAGAAGCGGTAATCGCCTATTTACCACAACATTTGCTTACACAAGATAAGGTAACTGTTTTTGAAGAAACAATGAAAGCCTTTCAAGAGGTAAATCAGATGCAAAAGGAATTAGACGAGCTAAACGAGCAACTCACTATTCGCACCGATTATGAAAGCGATGATTACATGAAGCTGATTGAAAGGGTATCAGAGTTGAGCGAAAAATTTTATTCCATTGAAGAGGTTAATTATGATGCGGAAGTAGAGAAAGTTTTAAAAGGATTGGGCTTTGAGCGTAAGGATTTTACGCGACAAACTTCGGAATTTTCTGGAGGCTGGCGCATGCGGATCGAACTGGCGAAAATACTTTTGAAGAAACCGGATTTGATTTTGCTTGATGAGCCTACCAACCACATGGATATAGAAAGTATTCAATGGTTGGAAGATTTTTTAATCAATTCGGCCAAAGCGGTAATGGTTATTTCGCACGATAGGGCCTTTGTAGATAACATTGCCAATCGCACCATTGAAGTAACCATGGGAAGGATTTATGATTACAAAGCCAAATATAGTCACTATCTCCAATTAAGGGCTGATCGAAGGATTCATCAGTTGAAAGCTTATGAAGAACAGCAGCGTTTTATTGCAGATAATCAGGAATTTATCGATCGGTTTAGAGGCACCTATTCGAAAACGCTCCAAGTACAATCAAGGGTTAAAATGCTCGAGAAATTGGATGTTATTGAAATTGATGAAGTAGATACATCAGCTTTGCGATTAAAGTTTCCACCTTCACCGCGTTCGGGCCAATACCCTGTAATGGTAGAAGAGCTCACCAAAAAATATGGCGATCACGTCGTGTTTGAAAAAGCATCGATGGTGATTGAAAGAGGTGAAAAGATAGCTTTTGTAGGAAAGAACGGCGAAGGTAAATCAACCATGATTAAAGTAATTATGGGCGAAATTGATTTTGACGGTTCTTTAAAAGTTGGGCACAATGCCAAAATCGGTTACTTCGCTCAAAACCAGGCTGCTTTACTTGATGAAAGCTTAACTGTTTTTGAAACTATCGACCAGATTCCGCTAACGGATGGAACCATTAAAATTAAAGATTTATTGGGCGCATTTATGTTCAGTGGCGATGATACCACTAAAAAAGTAAAAGTGCTTAGTGGTGGGGAGAAAACACGTTTAGCCATGATTAAGTTATTGCTCGAGCCTGTAAATGTGTTAATTCTGGATGAGCCTACCAATCATTTGGATATGAAAACAAAAGACATTATTAAAGATGCTTTGAAAGATTTTGATGGCACTTTAATCTTAGTTTCCCATGATCGTGATTTCTTAGATGGATTGGCAACAAAAGTTTTCGAATTCGGGAATAAACGGGTAAGAGAGCATTTCGAAGATATCAAAGGATTTCTAGCCAACAAAAAGATGAGCAGCTTAAAAGAAATTGAGCAACGCTAAACATAAGTTGGATCCAATGGGTTAAATTTTTCAAACCCATTGGATCCTCTCTTCAATACCGAGCTATCGTATTTTCGCTGCTCAGATCTTTCCGCCTTATTTATCGAAGTTGATATAAAGCTGTTCGGTAGTTACGGCCCCATCTTTATAATATTCGTAAAACCAATTTCCTTTTTTCTTGAAAACAACGCCAGTTGTATTAATTGTATTGGCAATAAAAACATCTGTTAAAGAAGTTTTTAATAGGGTAAATATCTTTTTTGATGTGGCATCTAACAAATCAAAGCCAAGCGCATTCGCTTGAGGATTCAGCATGGCTGCCGACGGTTTGTTTTCTTTGGCTGTAGCTGGCGAGGCTTCCTCTTTTACTGCCTTTACAGGTTCCGTTATCACCACTGCTTTTACAGGTTCGGCTTGAGGTGCAGCGGAAATGGCTTGTGCCTCAGTTATTGGCGTTTTGCTTAAATCAGGGAGCGATGCAAAAGCTGCGTTTAGCGCTTCATTATAAGAAACCTGGTAATCTTTTTCTCTGCTTTTCCCTTGCTTACTTTTTAATACTAAAGCGCCTTTACAATCTTTTAGTAAAAGGGTGAGGTTGGTAGAGAACATGCTGTTATTCTCTTCAATATCAACAGTTAACGCCTTGCATTTATCGCTGGCAATTTCAGTTGGTAATTCTAAATTATCGTAATAAACGGTGAAACCGCGTTCTTCGAACAAGCTTTTCGTAAGTGCATTTAAATTGTATTGATTAACCTTTTTTAAGAAGCTAAACCTTTCAGGCACAATGATATATTTATAATTGTTCATGAGGGTTTGTGCCTGCAAGGATAATGTGCTGGCTAAAAATATGATTAGCAGAAATCTTTTCATAGGTTATATTACTTTAAGACTGTTTTCAATTTATGCAAAGCAAATCAGAAAATCAAATTTGATGCATAAAGATTAATTATTCGGAAAATAGATCACTTGAAAGCGTTAATGTTCAACAATGGATTTTAAAAAACAATCAAATGACTACGAATTGTAATCAAAACCCAGCGAATTATAATTGGCGCTAGTTAAAACAGCAGATTGTGAATATGTTTAATCCATAAACTATTCAATCATTTTACACAATAGGATATGATAATCTTCGGAACAAGATCAAAAATTTTGACAGGCACTGGTGCCAAGGCGAATTGCCACAATTGTGGATCTACGCAAACTGTGAGCTTAGTTTTTGCGGTTAAATATTTTCACATCTTTTGGATTCCCATGTTTCCATATAGCAAAGTTGGGGCGAGCCAGTGCAGCCATTGCAAACAGGTTTTATATAATAACGAAATGCCTGATGGATTGAAAACGGTTTACGAGCAAGAAAAGTCCCAAGCAAAAACACCGTGGGTATACCGCACCGGCTTAATTTTAATTGGTTTGTTTATGGCATTCGTTATTGGCGTTGTTGTTTTTGGTGGGGCTAGCAAAGCTGATATTAAAACACCCATTGTTAATGATGTTTATCAAGTAAAAGACGGAAATAGAAACTATGCTTTGTATAAAGTAATTGCCGTAAACGGCGATACGGTTACTGTTGTAAAGCACAATGAAGTTGCACGTAAGGCAAGTCAGCTTGATCAATTAATGAAGAATGAAGCTGATAATTATTCGAAGAATGAAACCAAATTTACAAAGAGTGAATTAGAGCAGATGATTAGTGATCGAAAACTGATCAATGTTGAAAAAGCTGAAAAATAATTGTTGAAATCTTTTATAAATAAAAATCAAGAACGATGTCAAACGTAACATTCTTTTTAACCAATAAGGAGCGATTAAAATTCTTGCTGAAATGCATCTTAATCGGTATGCCAATTCTACTCTTATCGGCCTGGGCGATAAATTCTTTTGAGGATAACGAAGCAGAGAAAGGGGAGGCCAATGATAAAGGTGGTATGAATTATTATTACCGCGAAGGTTCGGGGGCCGATAAATATCCCGAACCGGTGGCCAAACTATTACAAATGTATCCAGGTAGCCAGGCTACTTATATTAATGTATCAACCGATAAGAACAATGAATTGGAAGGAGATATCTACTCCTTTACATCTGATGATATTAGTAAAGTTTATTCCTTTTATAAGCAAGGTGCAAAAGTTATTGATGATACTCCAGAACGGGTAGAACTGGAAAAAAACGGTCAAAATTTTGTGATTACCAAAGAAAAAGTTTTAGAGGACGACCCTATAAAAGGAGAAACAAAATTCGGTATTACTTTCTATAATAAGGCAACGGTAAATAAATATAAAACCAACTAATTGTAGGCCAGCAATATGACACGATTGATAGCTTTTTTGGTAATAATTTTTATTGCTGTTGGTTGCAATAATAAGCCTAAAACACAAGATGCCGAACAGTTAAGAGCGGATACGCTAACATCAATTGCGGCACCGGTTGATGAACCCAAGCAAATGGTAGATACAACTACTACGGCTACGCCAGTAACGGATAACGAAACAGTTGAAGTTGAGCCAAACTATTGGGATGCTATAAATTTTGAAAAATATGCTGTAGAGGAAGAGAAAAACTTTACAAAAGCACCCTTAAATTGGGCAGATTACCCAGAAGCAAAAGATTTTAAAACCAGAATTACCGAAGCGTACGAGCGAGATGAAGTTGATTTCGCAGGACATTATATTTTAGCAACTTTTGGTTGTGGTGCCAGTTGTATTATGGGTTTTATGATGGATGTTCGGGATGGGAAAATTTACGATTTGCCTTTGGGCGAAGAAAATTCATGCCTTTTTGCCGAAGATCGTGTAGTTTGCAAATCTACCAGCCGGCTATTTGTTGCTGGTATTTGTAAGGAGAAAATGGATGACGAGGCTGTTTATTATAAATCGTATTTATGGGATGAAGAAGAAAAGGAATTTAAAACCATCGACGCTAAAGAGTTTTTAAAGGAGCAATAAGCAAATTGTATGGTTTGGCTAAAAGCGCAAAGCTGTAGTTTATAAACCTGACAGGAGCGAGCACGAAACCCGCTTTTTAGGGTGAGTAAAGCGGATGCCAGGACTACACAAAGCTATAAAAAACTGAACTTTCATTTTCAAATTAAAAATCATAAACATGCACATCAAATTAAAAATAGCCCTCATCCTAAGTTTCGTTCTCGTTTTTAATTTTTCGTTTGGACAAACGAAAAAGCTGGTTAAAGGTTTTAAGCTTGGTACGGTAAGTTATCAGTTGTTTGAACAGAAAGTGGCGGCGAAGCATCAAAAAGACACTACATTTTACCAGCTTTTTAGGGTGGGTAAATTAAAGCCAATAGCTAAAGAAATCAAGACGGTTTATGATAAAGGCAGTGGTGATACCATCGCATCAGCAAGTTATAAAATCAATCAAAATTCTATTGTTTTTTTTCAATCGGCATCAAATGCAATTTATCATAGAATTTATACCCAGCAAAAAAGTGGGTCACTAACCTTTAAAAATAATTTTATAAAAACCATTAGTGAAGAGCGATTCTTGCCTGCCGCCTTACCCGCATCTGATTCCGGCCGTATTCGTGTTGCTTCTAATGAGTCGGGCAATGTTGATTTTCCTGCAGAATTTCCTGGGGGGATAAATGCCTTGCGGGCTTATATTGCTAACAATTTGCAGTATCCTGACGATGCGAGAGAAGAGGAAATTGAGGGAAAGGTATTTGCCTCATTTGTTGTGGCTAAAGACGGGGTAGTTACCAATATTCAAATCGATAGGAAATTAGGTCATGGTTGTGATGAAGAAGTGATTAGGGTATTGAAGAGAATGCCAAAATGGATACCTGCAAAGTTAGATGGCAAAGCGGTAAATTACCGCTTTAGGATACCGGTAACATTTGCTTTGCAGTAAAATCAGATCATAATCACTATGCTTAAAAAGATTCTCAAGGTTGTGCTTATTCTCATCGCGATTGTGATAGCAATCTGTCTGTTATTGTTCGGGATTATCTGGGCTTCGATGGAATGGAATAGATATGCCAAAGCAAAGGAAAAAATTCGTTATCAAAAAGAGGTTTGCGATACCATTACGATTATAAATGAAACGGTGCAGTTGAAGATATTTGGCTTTAAAGAAAAGGAATTAAAAAAGGTTCATTTTTATTTACAGCAGGGGAAGTTATTGAAAAAAGATACCATAATGAAAGTAGATTTTAACCCGAAATATGCTGCACAAGATGTACTGCTTCCTTTTAAATATTTTAACAAAAACGATCGGGTGATTGTAAAAGTAAGTGATAGATATTTTGTCTTATCTGGCATTAGGCACTATGCATCCTTCAATTACGGAATGTTTGGTCCGGTTGGCAGCTGCGATTGTGAGATGGGGAATTTCGAAATCATCAATGGTAAAAAGGATAATTCTGCTATGCTGACAAAGGAACAAGGTTTCCTGAATGATCCGCTTCTAACAAAATAATAAAAGAAAAGGTTGAAATAGGTGTGGATGAACAATAAATTGAAAGTAGGCATTTGTTTTTTAATAGCTACCTGGTTATTTACGGGCATAAAATGTGATGATGAGTTTTATGAATACAGCTTGTTTTTAAAGTATCGGCCAACTTTTCAATATTATTTCGAATCGCCTTTGGGCATGCAAGATATGCCTGAAAACTACCCTAAAGAATTAGCAGTAAAAGAAGCCATCTACGATGAATTTATAAATCAAAAACATTCTAGCGACAATAAATTTCTAGAGATAAGTACGTGTGGGATCTTAATATTAGGCTCATTACATTTTTTAACCTCAGGACTGATTAAACAATTTAGGACATGATAAATAAAGCAATAACGATAACCGGAGTTTTGGCTTTGGCTTTGTGTTCAATTTGCGCTTGCCGAAACGAAAAAAAACAGCAAACTATCGATTCCGTTTCGGTCGTTAAGACTGACACGGTAAGCGTAAATACTAAACCTGATACTAAGCTAAAATATCCGGAACCCGATTTTCCTACAAGTGGGAATAAAATCGAAGAGTTAATTCCGCAATATTTCGATATCGATATGGAAGCAAGTGGCGATTTAAATCATGATGGGTTGGAAGATATGGTCCTTGTCTTAATTAATACGAGGGATACTACCGCACGTCGGCCAACTTTGGTGGTGTTAAAAGTAGGTGACGCTTACAGTGTTGATGCTATATCTTTTGCGGTGATCGAGCCAAAGTATCGGGAAGATGGTTATCAGAATTACGATTTTGAAGACGTAACCATTGATAAAAACGGAAATCTTCTTTTCTCCCAACAAGCCACTGGACCTAACGGAACTTTAAATAGCACGTTTAAATATGTCAATAACGAGCTGGTTTTAACCGAGGTTAGTAGTTTTGCCATGGGTGCTGGTGGGCAAACAGCACTCAAATTAGATTTGCTTAAGGGTATTTTTGAACAAACGGATATCAATACCATGAAAGAGGATATGCCCAGCAAAACCACAACAAAAAAGTATAAGCTTGGTAAAGTTTTGTTTGCGGACAGCGATCCAAGGGAAATTATAATAAAAGCTTTTCAGGATAATGGCAAGTAGTTTTTTAATGCATAGCTTAATAATTGGTCAGATTATTCTTGAAAAATTTAGAATTTATGATCCATCAATGATTCGATCAGTTTTAAAAAGAGGAAGCAAATGAATACAGAACAACATGCTTTTTTAGCACATTATATGAGGAAGAACCAATTTGTTAAAAAGCTCATATTAATTTGCTGCTTGGCAATTTGCATAATTATTCCATTGGTTTTTTTTATTTATAGCGTTAACGAAACCAATGGCTTCGGAAAAGATTTGTTGGGTGCTGAAAGATATAACGACCGCATGAAAGATAGCTACTTATATGCTGCAGTAATGTTCATTGCTCTTTTGGTTGTGATTTTTCCATTTGCAGTTTTGCTACATCAGTTTTTTAATCGATATCTGATCATTTTAAACTCACTTGAGGCTAAAGATGTAGATAGGCTTAAAGCACTTACGGCTAAGGTTGGTATGATGGAAAAATATAATCCCTCTTGTATTTTCAAAAAAAATACAGTTACTTTTTTCACGCTCTTTAAAGCACACACAGTTTCTTTTTTTGATATCAACCGCATAAATATCACCCGAGTAAGTTATAAAGGAATTAGTTATGTAATTGCAATTGAAACCGTATCTGGAACGCTCAATTACAGGTTTGGCGATTTAATGTTAACCAGAAGTTTGATTGATGAGGCTTGTTTGGCAAATCCAAGAATAGCCACCAATTCCTACAACAGTTGGAATTTTTAGCGGCGTAACCGTGCTTATTGGTATAAATAAACGATCATTCAAACCCAGCGACTTGCAAATTCATTTATAGCGTCTAATTTAACAAAAGTACTTTCAGTATCACTAAAAAATATTGTAAAATTAGTCGTTGCAAATTCAAATATCACAGAGAAAGAACCATACACAATGAAAAATTATCTATTGATTTTAATCTTTTTGACTGCAACACCAGCATTCGCACAAATCGAAAATAATATGAAAAATAACACTTCCGGCATGTACGGACAAGGGAGTCAAGGCGGCATTTACGTTTACGATGATGGTACTTTTGCGCTATTCGGTTATGCCACGCTCGTAATGGGAAAATATACGCTAACTGATAACCATATCAACTTCATTCCCGATATTCCAAAACAAGCATTCACCGTTTTGGGTAGAAAAAATCCAAATATCAAAAAGGGTGTAAAGTTTACTTTTACCCGAGCGTTTCTAGATGATGGCCCAACTTACCTCAAACTCGATAATGATAGTTTGATGAATACTTTTGAGGAAAATTATGATGGTGGAGCTTCAGATTATGTAAGCAACTTACCTTACCATCCGAAGACGATAAGCTTAGCACAAAACACGGTAAACCACTTGTACAGATACAACACCAATAGCTTCAAGCTGGATAGCGCCTACAACGATTTTCTGCTTTTTTACCACCGAACGATTAGCGAGCAAAGGCCTTTTTCGGCAACCATTAAAACCGAAAAGGGTAAAACTGTACTTGAATCTCATTGGGGTGAATTTAGAAAATATGAATCGGGTAAGGATACAGAGTTCGAAACGTTTTTAAATAATTATAAAAAGCAAGCCCTTAAAGATAAAGATGTTAAAGTGTTTTACTTTAACGATCAGCTAAAAACAGCTAAAGGTTTCAATCACCTCTCAGAAGAATTTTCCACCTTCGATATTAATAATTATGTTTTAGATGAGGCTTCGAATAAATTTATAGGTAAGGATATTTATAAAAAAGGAATAGATTACAGCAATGCTTTGGTTAGCGATTATCATGACGAAAGTTACATCTTGAAATATGATAATATCGATGTAGATGAACAAATATTAACCGATTTTGGTGAAGTAAAAGTAGGTACGCAAGCACTTTTTAAAATTGCTGATCAGAACAAACAAACAGATGAAAATGGATTGGAAGAAAACTTTTCAGCGCCTAAACTGATGCAAACTACCGAAGTTCAAGGACAGCAACCCACAATAGTAGCGCCTGCAAAAGTTGAAAAGCCAAAGTTGAAAAAGAAAAAGCCATCGAATAAATAGACAAGAAGCCATGAAACTTGAGAATGATACTATTTCAACCTCATCCAAATCATAAAATAGAATGGCGAATTGGCATTTTGACTTGTTATGAATAGCTTGGTGATTTATGGCTGATCAATTTCATTAGGGAAAGGTTAATAATTAATTTGAAAAATAACTGAATAGGAGCTAAATAACTTCACACTCATCAAACTTATAAAAAATGGATGTGGAATAATGGGAATTACAAATAGATGTTTGCTGAGGAGGAACCCTTTTATACACAAATTAACAAACATAAAACAGGATGCAAATTAAAGAAGTAGGATTAAAAATTGGCTGTCTGTTTATCTTAGGCATTGGTTTGGTGTTATTTTTAGGTTTAGCTTTCAGTCAAATTCTCATTCCGTTAGTGCCCCCACTTATTGGTATTTTTATATGGTATGTTACCAAAACGCAGCGCAAATTAGTACGAACGGAAACAACACCCATTTATCAGATTGCCGAAGGTTGGGTTAAAATACAAGGCAACGTGAGCGCACCCAAAACTTTCGTAACTCCATATTTTAAACAAGAGTGCATTGCCTATACTTACGAAGAAGGAAATATAACTTACGACAGTGAAAGTGGCTCGGAGCATGTTACAAAAACTTCGTCAAGAAAAGAATTTCAGGATTTCCATTTAAGCAACGGGACTGGTAAAATCAAAATCATAATAAAAGACTTAAATTTAACGCTTTTAGAAGCCAAATCGGATACAAAACATAGCATCAAGTATGGTGTTGATGATATTCGTTATACGGAGAGAACCCTAAAAAACGGCGATTTAATTAGTGTTTTAGGTTATGCTGTAAAGAACAGTAACTATGCTTACGAACTTACAGCGCAAGCCAATCAACCCTTAGTGATAGCCACGCCCGATTTTGAAGATAAAACCATCAAATCCTTCAGGGTTTTTAAATATTTGATGCCTTATTTGGTTCTGATGTACCTGTCTGTAAATTATTTTTTGTTTTTAGCACCCGCGAGACCACATGAAGAACAAAATACAGCATTTGCACTTTTGAGCTTTTTTGGGGTACCCATTTTAGGCGTTTTATTTGGTGTGATGGGAGCCAGACTTTCAGGTTTTGGTAAAGATTTTTTCTCTTGCCTTGGTGGAATTTGCTTCTTTGTTGCATTATTAAGCTTCCCCTTGCTTTGCCTTTTATACATGGTCGAAACTAACCAATCTACCATTATGCGAGTTTGGGCAAGTATTTTTATCTGTACTACCTTAGCAATGGTACTAAATTACAGAAAGTTAGAAGGTGCTTTCGATAAAGATTAATCAATCTAGTTGCCTTTCATTTTTTGTTAGTTTGACTTAGCTTTTGTATTCGAAATCATTTCAATCTGCGTTACCTGCGTAATTGATCAAGATAGACTCTACAATTACGAGTCCCTCATCTAGCCCGGCTAGACAAGCATCTCAAGAAAACCTTTCTCAAAAACTGCCGAAACCAATTATATTCTTCCTTCCAAAATCGCAAAAAGTGGTTCTTCATCTACGAATTATAATTCATCCCCAGCGAATTATAATTGGTTCACTTTAATGTTGTTCGCTAGCGCTATAATTGCAGATCAAACAATCAAACAGAAAATTTCATCTAAGAAAAAATTCAAGGGTTTTTCGGAGCGCTTATTATCAATCAAAATATAACTAAATGAAAATATACATCAGCATTTTACTGCTATTGGCAATGGTGGGCAAAGTTAGCGCACAAGATACCGTAAAACTTGCCGAAAAGGATTTCTATAAAATGTCTACCACTGCTTTTGGTACCGCAATTGTGTACAGTCAAAACAATGTACAACTTAAAAAAGCAGGTAACTACAAAGCGAGCACTATGGATGGTGATTTTAGCTTCACGCTGAATAAAAACTTTTATGTTGATGGGCCTTCTTCGAGGGTTTATAAAAATGGAAACTCTTATAAAGAAACTTATAAAAATGGCATATTAACTTCATCTATCGGAATTAATTCTTTTCGTACAGAAAGCAAAAAGGTTGATGTAAAAAAGGAGAAAAATGATTACCTGATTACCATAACCCAAACTTTTAGACGAGAGAAACGAAACGATAGTACCATTATGGTATACCTAAATGAAAAACCTTTGCTTAAAGAAAAGTTTAGTGATGGAACATTGATTTTAAGGAATGATCGTAAACAAGAAACGGTAAACATTTATGATAAATATGGCAACCTGGAAGAAAAACATTTCGGCAATGTTGAAGAAAAATACCTAAGCAATGGCGAGTTTTATTTCAAGAAAATACTTCTTAAAAATAGAACAGAAGAATATCGGCCTGGTAAATTGAGCCGAACTTTTGATTTTATTAATAAGCCAAATAGTAATGATTTAGATAAAATAATTGTGACCGATTATGATAAAGCTGGGAACAAATTAAAAGTTGAAGAAAGAATGCCTTGGGCTGAAGTGGCACCTGATTATTTGATTTTTAATTTAAACAAAAAGGAACTAGAAGGCTACAAGGCGATTGTTAATGAGGGAATTGTAAAGACTAAAGCTCAAAGATAAAATTCAAAACCCATCAAGTTTTTAATTCAAAAAAGTACCGTATTGATTATTGAAATGAGATAGCCTCAGTTCGGAAATTGATAATAGATGTCGTGATGTTTATTGATAAAGGATGAAGCAAGCAAATAAATGGAAATGGTTTTGGCGTATTAACTATGCCATCAGTTTTTATATATTTTTAAGTTTGGTTTGCACTGGTTTACAGTTGGGAGGTTTAGATACTAACTGGTTAAATGCCGTTTATAAAATTTTAAATCCAATTTGGATGCACTATTTTGGGCTTTACATTTTAACTTTCCAGCTGATTTTATCAGTCTTCCTTACCATTATCTTTAAAAGAGAACGAACCGATTTGTTCAACTATTTGTACATGAGTTTATTAGTCTTTACCGGGATATCACTCATTGGATTGAACATGATTCTTGGCGGTGTAGTAGGTTGATAAATGTTCAGTTTAGCGGATTTTTAGTAAAAGGCTCAAAAAAAAATACAGTTTTAAAGATTAAAATCGAAAAATGAACAGACTAATTGTAACGTGTTTTTTATTTCTTGCATCATCAGCTTCATATGCACAAGAAAAATTAGTCAAGGATCTAGATTTTGATGGCATTCAGGATAACGTTTATTTTGACACGGAGAAAAAGGTAATTATAGCGAAACTTTCGTCCACAAAATTTAAAGTTATCTCAAGCAAGCCGATAAATATTGAATATTCATCAGAATACGGCATTCGCAACAATAGAAATGGCTTCGAGTTTTTTATCAATTATAGCCGCTACGGTAGTGTAAGTCAGTTTAAATTCGAAAAGAAGACCAACATAATTAGACTTATCGGTATGCAGCATCGAGAAAACGGTTTAACAGAATACGATGCCAACGGAGAGGCGAGTGTAAATTTGCTTCTTGGGAATTACATTGGCAACTGGGCATATAATGATGTAAAAAAAGGGAACTATCTGATCGAGGTTCCAACAATTAAGACAAAAATGCCTTTTAAGAAAATATATTTATCCGATTTCAGCGAGCGAATTTATGATAGTTTTTTGAGTAAATCTTCAGCCCTCTTTGTTAAGCATAAGGAAATTGCGATCAGTAAACAAAATTAGTTATTATGAAAAAATACCTCATCATCTTCTCGATTCTGATTTCTTACAATTCAGCTTTTTCACAGCAGAAATTGGTTAAAGACATCGATTTTGATGGCATTAGGGATACGGTTTATGTGGATGTGAAAACTTCAAAAATCGTTTGTCGATTATCCACTTTGAAATTCAAGAAAATTACAAGTAAAGGCAGCGAGACATCCACAGAAAATTCTATTATTGAACCTACAAAAAATGGTTTTGAGTACCGGGTCGATTGGATTCGTGCCGGTTATGCCAATCAATTTAGATACAATAAAAGCCTAAAAAGGGTACAGTTGATTGGCATGAGCCGATACGCTTTGGGTAATGCTGCTAATGATGGGAGCGGCGAAAGCAGTGTAAACCTGCTTACTGGAGATTACATTGGTGAATGGAACTATTTTGACCCTTTAGCTAATAATGAACGTGGTGCATTAATTAAATTACCAGCCATTAAAACGAAAATGAGTTACAATAAAATTTTTCTGGAAGATTTTAGTGATGCCACATATTATAGTTATGCAGATAAGTGTAGCGAATTATTTGAGTTTGCCAGGAAAAAAACAAAGCAGCTTAGAAACAATGGGAAATCCTAAACTTTACCTCATACTATCGATAGCCGCGATAATTTTATCATGCCTTTCTTACTTTATGGAGCTTTCAGCTTTTAGTTTAACCTTATCCATTCTTATTTTGGTGCTAACTAACAAAGAGTTAAAAATGCCAGTAGAGCAGTTTACGCCGCAAGAATTTCAAAATCTAAAAACGGCCAAACGGTTATCTATTATTGGAATAGTGATTTCGTCGCTAATCATTATCTATCTACTAATCATATTAGTTGTAATTACAATGGGCTTATTTAGTTGGTGAAAATGCGTGTTTTTTAATTTGATCAGGTGTTTTTAAACGAATTATAATTCATATCCAGCGAATATCAATCGGAACGATTTATATGTTACTTTTTACTCATATTTAGGGATGAAGGTTCTAATTTTTACCGTATTCATGATTTTAAGTAAATTGGTTTTCGCTCAAAATACCATCACAGTTAGTGGCTTTTTTAAAGAAAATTATCGGGCAGTTAGGCTTAGTAATGAAGTAAATAGGTTACTCTTTATCAAAACCAAAGGCCATTTAAAACTTCCAGAATATGGTAACGGTTATTTTCTTAATCTCACCAAAGAAGATGCGGCTAGAGTTGGTTTCGATGATATTTTGGTCATTCCTTTAAGATCAGAAATTTATCAAAGTGATAAAAATTTGGTGAAGCTAGATTTGGTGCAGTTAAGTGAAAATGAACCCTCGGTTTTTTATACCAAACAAAGTAAGGCTGATAGTGAAGCAACTTACGGGAAAAAAATATTTGAAAATCCTTCGCTAAAAGATACTGTGGATTGGAATGAGATTACCCGATCTGATTTGCTATATACCAAACAATGGATTGATAATTTAGATAATGAGAAGCAGGTAACGCTAAAAAGTTATATCCTTTACGATACGGATAAAGGCAGCGGTTCATCGGTACAATTCTCGAAAATAATGATGAAAGAATTAGCCAAAGAACGCTTACATCGTGTTAATAATTTATTTAATGGAGATAGAAGAGAATGGACTAAAAAACAATGGCAAGTCTGGTTTCAGAAAACCATTAACTATCAGGAACCAGCGCTTAAAGACTGCAACCCGAACCAACATAGTATCAGCCAAATTTATAAATATGATGATGGCAATACCATGATATTTGGTACAGATCATAGTAGTGGTAAAATTATTGGGGCACAAATGTTACCCTATAACGTAGATCAATATCAAGGTAGACAAATGGTTGTGATTGATAGTTCAAAGTATGCTAAATATGACTATTACACAGAGCAACAGAAGCAGGTTTTTAACATCAGAGCATTTGAAAGCGTAGATAAAAACTTATACTTTTTTGACTATTACGGGAATTGGAGCCTTTTTGAGTTCGATACTGTTGAAAATCAATATGTTTTTAAAGCGAAAAAAGAAATCTCCATTCCAGAAAGTGCAGGCAGAAGAGCCGATAGTTATGTCGAACAGCTACAAACTTGTGAGAAGTTAACTTATGCCATCACAAAAAATGACAAAACAAAGGAATTTTATGCCCTCGTTTTAAAAACACAAACCGGAGAGAACTTGATAACGAAGTCTTTGAAAGATATATTAGACAATACTGCCATTGACTACCGGAAAAATTTTGAGCTGGTTGATCTGAAATATGGGTTAAAAAGCAGTAATGACTTTGTTTTCGGTATTAAGCAGGGCGATGAATATTATCTGGTAAAAACCGATGAAAAACTGGAAAATGTAAAGTGCATTAAAACGACCAAAGCCTTGCGCCATTCTACTTTGTTTGTTCATGATAAAACCATTGATGTATTGAAATCAGATAACAATAATCTGTTGAAGATATCCTTTGATAAAGGTTTAACAAAGCAATTAAGCGAGCAACATAAGTTGATAGAAAATTGGTATTATGATGAAGATGGCTTAGTGGTTTATGATGGCTCGAACTATAAATTGTTTGCGCCATTTCAGCTCGAACAACATTCTGGTATCCAATTGCTAACCTTCAGCAGTGATTTGGAGATTACAAATAAGCAGTGTATTTATCAATTTCTTCCGCTAGAAGAGCCTGAATATACCAACATGATCCATTTGCAATACGCAGCAAAGTTAAATAATGATTGGTGGTTACTGTTTCGGCAGGAGAGTAGTTTGAATTATGTAAAGGTCAATTGAGATTGTTTTGATGCAAATAAAATGAAATTAAGGATGTTAAATTGGAAATTATATCTATTGATTGTTGCGACAGTCGTAATTATTTCGTGTAAAGAAAGAAAGAAATCAGAGCAAAAGCCTGTTATAGATACTATAGAAAATAGGCCGAGAGCAAAGGAGAAAGAAGCTGCAAATTCGAAGAAAGATTTTAGTCGCATCAAAAAACAATCTTTTGCGATTAGTTGTGGTTCTGGTTGTGCAATGACTTATAATGTAAAAGATATCAATCAACTTAATGCAACATCAATTAAGGTGGTATTTGACGTTGATACCTATATTGATGAGGAGCAGATGGAAAATTTAGTAGAGACCTACATTTTCGTCTATAACAGTGAACATAACATAGAAAAAATTACTCGTGAGGGTGAAAATGAAAATGTTTTGGATAACCTAATTGGTGGTGCACAACAAACTTTCAAAGAGTTTGCGGCAGAACTAATTAAATAAAACTGGTAATGAAAGCGTTTAAAATTCTGCTCATATCTTATGCAACTTTCCTATTTCTTTTGCTGGGATTATTTTGTTGGCTAATTGCACCAGAATATTTCGCATGCGAGAAAACGATGTTTGAAGGTGAGCAAGGGTTAACCATTTTTGGAGATCAGGTTAACTGCTCAGGTGAAAATCAAGACGTTGGTGAAGCAATTTTTCAGGCATCGTTGCTCGTTTTAATTATTGGGTTTTTACTTCTAATTGTTGGTTGGTACTTCTATTCAAAGGGGAAAAAGAAAATGCTGATTAGCAAATCTTCTCATACAAAACAAAGAAAATTACTAAGTCAAAGGCACCCATATTTGTATTTTTTGGCAGTTTGGGCGAGGCGATTAAAACGTCGTTTGGAATGGATTTTCGATGGCAAAAAATATGCGAAGACGAAAACTGAAGATAAATTGCAATTCAGGATCAAAAAGCATCAATCGGTATTGCTCAAAAAGCTAGGTGAAAATAATGAGCAGTTGCAACTGAACAAAATTACCAACCTCAAAATTGCTGCTTCGCAAATCAACGGTATTGTTATTAAACCTGGCGAAACATTTTCTTTTTGCAAGCTGGTGGGTTTACCTACAAAAAGTAAAGGGTATTTACCAGGAATGGAACTTTCATTCGGAGAAGCTAAAGCAGGCATTGGCGGTGGAATTTGCCAGATTTCCAACCTTATCCACTGGTTGGTTATCCATAGTCCGCTTACGGTTACAGAGCGCCGCCACCATTCTTTCGACCCATTTCCAGATGATGGGAGAGTTCTACCTTTTGGCAGCGGAGCCACAGTTTTCTACAATTATATAGATTACCAGTTTATCAACAATACAGAACATATTTTTCAAATTAACTTATGGTTTAGCGATAAGTGTTTGGAGGGCGAATTACGCGTTAACTCCGAATTAAACTATGCTTATCATGTCGTGGAAAAAGACCATCAATTTTTGAAAATCGATGGTCAATTTTACCGAAAAAATGAAATTTGGAGAGATAAACTGATGAAGTTTGAGGGCGGTAAAATTGTTGAAACAGAATTGATAATGAGAAATTTTGCCCGTGTTACTTATGAACCAGAAAGCTATGAGGAGACTGAGAATGATCATAGAATTCTGCATTGAACTGGCGCTAAAAAAAGAAAGGGCTTGTTAAAAATATCTAATTACCTCAAAAAACAGAAACAAATGGCAACAGATGGAGTAAAAATTATTAATAGCGATTTGGCCGAAGACCTATATGCTCACTTTATGGATAGTTTTCAAGAAGGCAGGAATGTTAGCCAATTGAACAAGCAATTTTTGGATAGCAAAGCTCAGTTTTCTGAGAACACAAAAGAGTATGAGATTTGTGTTACCGTTTATGGATTGGCTTTTTGGGAAATTGGCGCTTTAACAGAAATTATGCTCCAAGAAGTGGAAACGGTCATCAACCAAAAAAATACGATTAATTATTGGGCAAAAGAAGTTGGAAAAGAAACTGCGGAAGCAAGACAAAAAGAACTAGATGAGCTTCTTGAAAAAATAAGTAAGCCCAATCTTAATCCAATTAAAAGAGTAAAAAAGCAACCTAAACCCAATCTGTTCAATATTGGCGACGTGTTATCGTTTCAGTACCCTGACAGAAATTATGGAACAGCTTTTATAGTAGATATTTATAAAATGTCTGGCTTCAGTCTTTACTCCATTTGCCGAACCTGTGATACAACAGTACATAAGCCAAACCTGCAAGATTTTTTGCAGAGTACATTTTATGCATCAGGAACACCAACAGTAGATGATTTAGGTGCAATCACCACCAAACTATCTGTTTGGGTAAACCAAGCTGAAAGAAAAGAGTTGGAAAAATTTTTCGACTGTTTCAGTATGATTGGAAAAATTGATTTTACTTTACCATGTGGGCAACCAATCATCACCAATGATTATAAAAAATTTTGTGATACCTCTATTTACGAATCACAAATTGCCTACTCAAATAGCTTAGGCAGAGCTGTAAATCAGTTTAAAATAGCTGAATATGCGAAGGTGCTTGAATAAACAGCTACCCAATCCCGATTTTTCTTCTCAATTGGGGCATGCTCCAAAAATTCAACTTCAACCTATCAAAGTTTGCGCACAGATTGCTTCGTTGCCAATAGCTGGCGACGCTAATTCAACCTATTTCTCAACGAATTATAATCCAAACCCAGCGAATTATAATTGGCGAAGATTATTTTTCGGCTAAATGGTATGTTTATATAAAACATCGCATTTTATGAAGACAAAAACATTTCTGTGGGCAGTTTTATTATTTTCGGGTTTGATCAGCAAACTTAGTGCACAAGATTTTTATCCAACAAATCTGACGGCTATCATTTATACCGATGACAAAAATGTAATTAAGATCAATGATAACTACATTAACCACAAAGGCTTTTTATTGCAAAATGATAGCACATATGCTAAAAAAGATTTGTCTGGAGTGATACAAGTGACATCGAAAAACAGCGATAAATCTTTGGAAGTTCAGGTAAATTATTACCTCACAAACAACAATTTGGACCGCTTTGTAAAACGTGCCGCAAACAGTGGTCTAGATAAAACTGGTGTAGATAAATTCGAAAAAACCTATAAAGGAATTTATTATAAAATTGAGATTAAAAGAGCAGTTTCTTTCGAAAATAAAACGTACAATTTAATCAGTTTTACACAGCGTAATGAGTTAGATTCTGCAAAACTAGATAAAAATCAAGAGCCTAGAAAAAGGTTTGAATATGTTGAGAGTTATCCGTTCCAGAACACCGTATGGTATTTAGACACCAAAAAAACTGAGGTTAAGAATAAAAATGAAGATATAAGCAAGTACGTAATCTCACTTACAAAAAATAAAACCACCGATATTAAACTCGAGTTTCTGGATGATTTTAATATGAAACTAACCTATGGACCTCCTCAGAAAAGACAGTATCTTTTAGGTACTTATCATTTTTATAGAAACTCGATTGGTCATGGTATTTACGAAAACAAAGTTCAGTTTGAAATGGCACCTGCAGTTCAAAAACCAACCAAACCTGGTTATAAAGTGCCTGAGTTGGTAGGTATGGTCGAAATCGCTCCAAAAAATACAACAAATTATTTTAGATATTGGCTTAGTTCCTTTGATTATGAAGTTAAATGGGGGACAGGGAGCAGCTTTAACCTGACTAGAGAAGTGGATAATAACACGCCAGTATATGCTGTTCCCACTCCTAAAAACTAACAAATTGGTGATGAACTTAGTCTCAAAATATTTCAGCGGATTAATGTTGCTACTGTCGCTTTCAACAATGGCTTTGGCTAGTGAATGTTATAACAATGGTACCAGCCCCACCTTTAAAATTTTGAAAAAAAGTGATGGTATTTACTATCAGTTTACGCAAAAAGATCAAAATGGATTCAGCTATGTGAAACAGCAAAATGTTCTGCTAAAAGGGATTGATGCCTTAACATACAAGGCTACGGGCGAAGATGAACAAACGCTGATGTTTGGCGATAAAAATGGTTTTTATATTCTTCCGAAGAGAGAACAATACGATAAAAACACATCGGTTTATTTTAAAATTCTTGGTGCAAATCCTAATCAGAAACATATAAATGGCAGGCTATTTTTATTAAACGGAAAATGGACTTACCTGGATGCATGGGAAAAGAGCATCACTAAAATTGTGCTAAACGAATTACCGCAAAATATCAATAACATTAAAAGTTATGCCTATGGTTTTTATCTTAAAAGCGATAAAAATGTTTTTGTAGTCAGTGTTGATCAAGCCTCGTCGCCAAAATACAAGGTGGCTATTGTTCCTGATTTAAACCCTGCAACAACAGTCTATTATGCTTTTAACCCATTAAATAACGAAGATTTTCTTGCTGATGCGAGCCATCTTTATTCGATCAGGAGAGAGGGATCTGCGGAGAACCTGACGCCTCAAATGCTGGCCTTGGGACTGAAAACCGATATGAATAAACTTGCAATTATAGATACTAATTTGCCATCGTGGTATTTAAATGGTCAACTGCTAAAAAAACGAGAAGGTACATCAACCACGGGTAGAGATCCAGTATCAGGTGAGGAAATCGATATCGACTACAGTTTTTCTTCAGGCAAAATTTTGCAGCCACTTTATGCTAACAGTAATTACACGCTCTTTCGTGGTAAAATTTATCCTATTTGGGATGATCATTTTAGTCAGCCTTATGATGTGAAAACTAATGCAAAGAGCTTAAAACTAATTGAAGGGAAACTATTTAGAGGGGATGACTTTTATTATATCGAAGGGGATGACGATTTCAAAATCATCAGTACCAATATCTCAGCCGATGCAAAATTTTTTCCAAGCATTGGAAGCTACCTTAATTATTTGCCAAAAGCTTTAGTTAATGATAAATACATCTATTTTATTGGCGACAGGTTTAATATCCACATGGAAAATAAAAAGGCGTTAACCAGTAAAATGGTAAAGCAATTGGGAATGTTTTATTTGTTTAACCATTCGCTATATGATGGAGAAAAATTGTATCCAGTTACCACTGATGAGGAAACCTTGAGTTATTTAGGTTCGTTTGTCGAAGTTATAAATGAGTGCGCTGACAGTATGCCCAATTCACCATCGGTTAAGGTTAACTATCATAATTTTTTTAAAGATGCCAATCATGTTTATTATTTCGACAATGAGAAACATCACTTGCAAATTATACAGACTGCCGATGTAGAAAATACAAAAATAGATGACTACGAAACCCTCCAGTCACTTTATAAAATTAAGGATGTGAAAGGTTCGGTTAAAAAAAAAGTTAGCGAACCTTTGAACTATTATTTAATTGCTACCTGCGTGATGTTAGTGTTAGGAATTGGAGTTTATATCTTTAAAAGAAGAGATACTCATTAGAATGGATAGAAACAGCATATTTCACCTGCTAAAACGCATTCTTATTCCGATCATAACTTTCGGAATTTTGCTTGTTTTTATTTTGATTTTAAATCCAACTCTGTTCGATGTAAGCCCCAGACATAAACATGAACTTGTGCCTGCCAATCCAAGTCTAATACTCAATTTATTGGCATTTTTTTATGGTCTTTATTTGGCAGTAGAGATGGTTTTGCTTTTCGAGAAAAAAAAGAAAACATTGGCAGTTTGCAATTTCTGCATCTTGGTGTTATTCGCAATTTCATCATTAATGTTCCTTAATTTTTAACCAA
Organism: Pedobacter sp. AC163; assembly: GCF_979258665.1. Classification (NCBI taxonomy): domain Bacteria; kingdom Pseudomonadati; phylum Bacteroidota; class Sphingobacteriia; order Sphingobacteriales; family Sphingobacteriaceae; genus Pedobacter; species Pedobacter sp. AC163. Next base: position 5,005,081 of record NZ_OZ409872.1, read on the forward strand.
AATGAAAAACAGAAAATGGTTTTTAATTGCTTCTGGGATAACCTTGTTAGTTAGCCTTTGCGTTATTTTTCCAATAGAAAAAAAGAGTGAGTTTATTTCAGATCTGGTTTACACCTTTATAACATTAGGTCTTGCAATGCTTCTAGGCATGTACGGCTTAATGCGAAAAAAAATCCTCGGTGGATTATTAATTCTTCTAATGAGCGTAATCATCAGTTTTATGAGTTGGTATATAGTTTTTTACAATGATTTTTGGGGGATAATACCTGCTATTTATGGGGGCATTCCATCAGGCATAGTTGCTGGGTTACTTTTTCTAATTACAGATGCTAATTTTTTAGCTGATGATAATAAATATAAACGCTTTATTAAACGACTTTCAACCTATTCGGTTCTTCTAATTATCATTTCCGTACTATTTGCAAAAGGTGGCGACTGGATTTTCGAGATTTCAGAATATTTTAAAAACAAAGCAGGGCGATGAAAAAACTAATTTACATAGCTTTCTTTTTAATTATTTGTACATCAAAGGTTTTTGCTCAAAAAACAGATAGCACAAAAATAAAATTGGTGGCTAATTATTACAAACTAAATAAAGTACAAAAGGAAGCCGCTCAATTTTATTTAATGTCGTTAAGGTTTTCGTTAACAGGGTTATATAGAAATTATAGGGCAAGGCCACAACTGGTTGGCATTGGCAAAGATGGCGAATTGCACAGTTTTGAGCGATACAAAACGCTTTATGATGATGCGAAAGAATATCAAGAAGATTTCAGCATCAACCTGTTTTATATGGAGAATGTACGCACTAATGAAAAGGGCGAAATTTTACTTGCTTACACTTTGTTAGAACCCCATTGGGATGATGCCCCAGAAGTAAAAAGTTATATCGATAGAATTGATTTCGATATTGAAAACAATGATTTTGAAGATTTAAGACAAATACATCGCCCGCAAAAAGTGAAAAAGCTGGGTAAAACATTTATTTTCTTCTATTTTAATAATTATGAGTAGGAAAGACCAACAAGATAAAATTTCAAATGAAATGCGGAGTACTAAAGTCTTGCCTGTATCAATCGCAATATTACAGCTGCTAAGTTGGGCGCATTTATATTACAGTTATAAGTACGGCAGCAGTCAATTTCCGGTAGCATTTATCGAGCTCAATATTTTGGCGTTGGTTAATCTACCTATATTAATTATGGCTTTGATTTATGCCAATAAGTCGAAGCAAAAATCGGCAATATGGTTAATGCCAGCAACGCTAGCTTTTATTGTGGTTTTGCTGCTTACTATTTGTTATATTGTAATGCTGGCAGATAAATACGATTAATCGAGATCCAATGCATAAAAAGATCATTGCAACATTAGCCGTTTCCCTGCTCTGTTTTGTTTTAGCCGTTGTTCTGATGTTTTCCACCAGCGGTAAATATTACCAAACTTTTAGTCCGGATAGGCAGTATTCTGTTTATGCCTCCAAATACTTTTACGAACGTTTTTTATTTAAAATGCCTGGCGGGTCTGGTGATGCTTCGGGCAAGGTTTACTTATACGATGAGATAAAACAACAGGTGATTAACAGTGCACCTGTAGCTATTATGTGGACGATTACCGATATCCAATGGGAGGAAAATAAAGCCTATTTTATTGGCGAAGACGCTCCAACCATATCAAATCCCTGGCTTTTGCCACGTCCCATAAAAATGCCTTACACCAAAACTGAAGAGTCGGACACGATAAAAACAATAAAGGAATATAGCTCATTTGATAAATTACAGTCTATCACCATTCTTAAACCCATCAGTTCTTGCTGGAAACCATTAAGTTATGAAGCATTTGATGATAGTGGTAATAAGATTTCCAGCTGGACAAAGCGTTATTTTCAATCACCAAATAGCACTTGCGATTTTACGCCGTATTTTATGCATGCTTTAGAATTTGACAAAGGGGCATTGGTTAAAGAGTATTCGTGCAATGCGGCATGCGATGATTGCGAAACCTCTCCCTGTGGCACAGAAAGTACTTGGGATCATGATGGAAAAATAATTGCTAAAAAGGTTTACAAAGGTTGTGAAATATTGAAAAGCAAACCTTAATCAATCCTTTTCATTTAAGGTATCCATGCATTAGTTTCTTTCCGAAAAACAGTCAAAGGCCAGCGAATTATCATTTAACTCCAGCGAATTCACATCAGCTAAAATACTTTAATGCTGAAACTTTATTTTTAAAGTTAAATTGAAATTAGCGAATAAAAGAATGCAATCAGTTCCTGAAAGAAAATCGAAATCAAAAAAGATATTGAAAATTGTTGGCCTATCTATCATAGGTCTAGTTATTATCATTATTGGTATAGAATATATGTACAAAGACAGTTTAGAAAGTCCGATGTATAAGGTACAGCAATATTTAACCTATAACAAAGAAGATTGGGCTAATTACGAAAATATGAAGCGTATGCAGGCCGAAGCAAATACAAGGCCGGATATGGTAGATGTGTTGATAGAGGCACCACAAAGTCCTGTAGATACAACGATGTGGACGAATGCCATCAAAAATAAGGATTTCATTCCGGAGAGTGTATTAGAGGATATCAATAGATATAAAAAGCGAGATTTCTCTAAGCTCAAAATTGCCGAGGATAAACCAAGCGACGACGACGCACAACAGGCAATTGTTAGAAATTATCAGAATGAGGTGACAAGCTTGCTCTCAAAATATAAAGCCCATATAAAAATTGGTGTCTGTTATGCTGCCCCTTTACAAAAACTGGATGGAGATACAGAAATAGCCAGGGTAACCGCAATGGTTTCGGCATTCAATAAAGAGCAGGGAAACCTGGGTAATATTCAGGTGCCTTTAAATGTAATTTATGATTTTGTAAAGTATCAATCAGACCCTGCAACCTGGCACCTGGCCGATTTTAGCCAGAGCATTCCATATGATTATGTATTAAATAACGACCCATGGTAAGATTTTCAATCCTTTCTTTGCTGATTCTGTCACTGCTTTCTTGCACTAAAAAAGAGCAGGATCAACCCAAGAAAACCCTGTATTTAACCACCAGCGCAAATGATGTATATGCATTTAACCTGGCAGAGAAAAAGTTATTGTGGCATGTTGAAGCCTTCAATAAGGAAGAAAATGACGAGGTTAACTTTTTTACCGTTGATGAAAAACATTTAACCAAAGCTTATATTGACGGCTCAATTATGCAATACGATAAAAAAACTGGTAATAAAGTGTGGGAAATAAAAGATACTGATGGACCAGACGCAAAGCTCTATAATTTTGATTTCAATGAGGTAGCATTTCGATTGTTTTACCAATACCCATTAGTGGTAAACGGCAATATTATTTTTGCCAACAGCCATGGTGAAATAAAATCGATAAACATAGCGACTAAAAAAGTGAACTGGATTTATTACAATCCCAATATTATTTATTCGAGCCCTAAAGTGGTAAAAAACTTAGTATTGGTCAGCTTAAACGGAAGTATGATTGCGATTGATATCAAAACCGGCAAAAAAGTTTCCTCCGTTAATTATGATGAAAACGAACCTGTTACCAATGAAATGGTGATTGATGGTGGCAATATTTTTACACTTAGTCAGAACAATTTGTTATCATCCTTTACACCTGAATATAATTCTATTTGGGATTTTAAAGCGGATAATACCTCGCAAAGTTCTACTCACAACATGTTTATAACAGACAAAGCCGTGTATTTTGGCGGCTCCACCTTATTTGCCGTAGATAAAGAAAAAGGGGAGTTGCTTTGGAAGACCGAATTGTATAAAGATGACAATGCATTACTTAGTGTGGCCAAATGTGATGACGGCGTGATGGTGAGCACCCGAAAAGAGTTATTAAAGTTAGATGACGATGGTAAAATTATAGCTCGTAAAAAACTGGCTAGCGAAGCTTATGGCATGCTTTATCCTGCCAATAACAACTATTACTATGTTTGCCAAAACGGCGTAATGTATAGCATTGATGCAGGCTTGCAGCATGAAACTGTTTTTTACAAAGGCATTAATATAGATCCCGAACACAGGGTGGATAATACCTATATGTTTGCAGAATAGGATGCTGCAGAAATTATAAGAGCCTAATCCAATTACAACAGATGAAAAACTATATTTTGATAATTGCCTTACATCTACTTACCTCTTGCAATGCCCAGGAAGGGCCTAAACTTACTCCAACCGAAAAAAAGGAACTTCAGGACTTTTTTGGCGTAAAAGAAAATGTGAAGGAAGTAAGTACTAGCATAGAAGCCTTAACAACCCTGGGTAAAAGACAGTTTACTACAACTACAACGTTTTACAAAAACGGAGCGCCAAAGGAAACCAAGATGTACGAACATGGTAAATTGAAGAGCACTGAACCTTGGAGGGCGAGCGAAAAAAACGACGACAAAGGGTGGGAATTCATTGAGAAATTTGATGATAAGAAACGCGTAATAAAAACGATTAAATACAATTCTGGAAAGATTGTTTCTGAAATTGACGTTAAATATGATGCCTTAGGAAATAAAGTTGAAGAATTTGATAAAGTCAGTAATGTCAAAAAGAAATTTCAGTATAATAGTTTCCATAAAATAGCCGAGGAAGTAGAGTATCAGCAGAACGGTGAGTGGTACTCGAGAAAAAAATACAACTACGATGCGAAAAAGAACAACGTAGAAACTTTGGTTTATTACTATCCTGAAGAAAAGGTGCCCAATGGCAGACTAGTTTATCAATATGACGAAAATGGCGACATGATTAAATGTGTTACCTACGATAAAAGCAATGTAGTTATTGAAACTAAAATCCGGAAAATATCATATTACTAAGAGAATATTAGGGCAGGTTGGGATGAATCAATTTTAAAATTACCTTTTTACCTGTAATATAATATATCCCCAAAAACATATTCGAATTTGGGGATATAAAATCTATGCAGCATGTACTACTTCGAAGCCACCGTACATGGCCATTTCTGCAGAATGCTTAACGGTTAATCTTAATTTCATTTTTTCTATCAATTCTTTAGCTGCGGTAATACTTCTGTAAACATCGTTATTGCCTCGTATTTCTATCCCTCTGCTCAATAACTTAAACTTACTTGGCTGAAATTTTTCAATAAACTGTTGAAGATCGTTTGGTGGAGTAGTTGTCTTTTGCATATTATTCGTTTTTAGATAACAGTTAAAGGACTTACCTTAAGATTTGTTTGATCGATTTTTTCAACATCATCGGGTTTTTAACATTTTTATAAGAATGTGCTTGATTGCCTGTGATTTATTCAATTATATTTTTTCGATTTTAATTTTTGAAAACCTTATTCTTCTGGACACTGTTGTTTGTTAAAAATCTATTTGTTATGAATACGGATCCAAAAGACAAAATTCAGAATGATGATCAGGATGATCAGCATAAAGAAACAGGCTATAAGCAAGAGACAAACGAAGACAACGATGTTCAGGAGGGGCTAACAGGAGAGACGGATGAGGATGAAGATGTAGCTGGAGATTTAGCTGGTAATGCAGCAGGAAACCCTGAAGACTAAATTTAATCTTCCACTTTTACAACTTTAGTAGTGAGATAATAAAGTTAGCTATGGCTATCGGTGCCCTGGCTAGCTTTATTAATCAGGCTCCAGGCAAATAGCGTCCAAATACAAATTACTGTACTAATTCCCAACTCAAAATCTGAAATCTTTTGTGAAACGAATACTGCAGCAGCAGATATCAGAGATGAAAATAGGAAAAATAGGAAATTTTTCATAATGATCTGATTTAGTTGCTGTTAATTACCGTGAATATAGCAAATTGACTTTTCTTTACAAAATATTTAATAATATATTTTATTAATAGCCAATTATTTAGCTATATTTTTGCTGTTTTTGAGAATTTTCACTGTTGTATCTGAATTTCATCTAAGATCCAAGGCTTTGTTGCAAAAAAAAGGTGCACCAGAATATTTTCTGCTGCACCGACTAAATAAGTTTTCGTATTTTTTGATATTAAGATTTATCTATGCGATACAATTTTCCACCGTCAGTTATTGCATATAAGCTATTATCGCTTCCTTGCGTAATATCCCTAAACCTTTGATTCTCGCTCGCCAGCAATCGCTCTTCGCCAATTACCCTATTATTTTCGATGACCAGACGGACGATATGCGTACCGCTTAGGGCAGCAATAAATAAATTATTCTGCCATTCAGCAATCCGATTGCCGCTATAAAAAACCATGCCGCTTGGAGAAATAACTGGATCCCAGTAATAGGTGGGTTGTTCCAAGCCATTTTGCTGTTGTATGGCACCGCCAATAGCGGCTCCACTATATTCTATTCCATAAGTAATCGTTGGCCAGCCGTAATTTCGTCCCGCTTGCAACCTATTAATTTCATCACCACCACGCGGGCCATGTTCGCTTTGCCAAATTTCTCCGGTAGTCGGATGAAGGGCCAACCCTTGAGGATTTCTGTGTCCAATGCTGTACAGCTCTGGCAATGCTGCACTATTGGAAAATGTCGGGTTTCCAGATGCAGGTTGCCCGCTAGTATTAATACGGATAATTTTACCAAGTCCTGCAGTTACAGATTGTGCCAGTGGTCTTGTTGCCAGGTCTGACCGTTCACCCGTGCTTACAATCAAATTCCCTGTTCTATCGAAAAGGATTCTGCCGCCATAATGAAGAGTACCATTGTATGCTGGCCCAGCCCGATAAATTACTGTTGCGTTTTCGATTGACTGTTCATTCTGTGCCAATCTTCCTTTTGCAACCGATGTTTGTGTGCCGCCGGCAACATTTTCTGAAAATACCCAGTATACCATTCTGTTGCTGGCAAATTGAGGATCGATACATAACCCAAGCAATCCACCTTGCCCAGCTGGATTAACTGCTGGTATACCAGTGATGGGGCCGCTGAGCGTACCAGTTGTTGTTGCAATGCGCATTGTTCCAGCCTTTTGAGTGATTAACAATCTACCGTCAGGAAGTGCTGCCACTCCCCAAGGTGCATTTAGTCCTGTACTAATGGCCGTACCTTGAAATGCAACTGTTGTCCGCACAGCTTTTACTCTGGTTTGGCCTGCAAAAGCAGGAGAGTAGCTGGTATTTGGAGCAGCAGTTTCAACACCCGGCCCATCGATAACATCAGGATCAACCTCGTCGAAATCTTCATTTTTTGAGCAACTAGATAAGATCAATAGGAAAAATCCTATAAAAATGGAGTTGATTGTGAATCTCATAAGTATGTATTTAGTTTCCTATTATGATTAACAGAGCAATAACTAATTGGTTTGCAAATATTTAAAAACTTCATTAGCTGGTATATGTAGAAAGCTATTTTCACAAAAAAGATAAGGCTTGGGGGTGTCCTGATCTTTTGCTGTAGGTTGATATCAATTATACCGCGGTGTATCCACCATCAGTAATAATGTATGCACCTGTTGTAAATGATGATTTATCAGAACTTAAAAATGCAACTAAATCAGCAACTTCCTGAACGGTTCCCAATCTATTAATGGCACTTTTTGCAGCTATTGCTTTTAAGCCTTCTTCATTCAAATTTGCAGTAAGTAATGGGGTTTCTATATAGCCTGGTCCTACGGCGTTACACCGAATGTTCTTCTGGGCATATTCTACTGCAATATTTTTAGTTAAACCTACCACAGCATGTTTGGAAGCGGTGTAAGCTGGACTATTTGGTGCAGCCACTTGTCCGTGAATGGAAGCGATATTAACAATGGAACCACCTCCATTCTTTTCCATTTGAGCCAGTTGATATTTACAGGCATAAAATACACCATTTAAATTAAGATCAATTACCCGATCCCATTCCTCTGGCTCGTATTCAGCTGTTGGTTTAGCGGGTCCGCCCATACCTGCATTGTTACACGCAATATCCAAACGACCGTATCTTTGAACGACCTCATCTATTAGCCTTTTGTTTTCTTCAGCTTTGGAAGAATCTGCTTTTACTGCAATTGCTTCGCCGCCAGTGTCTGTAATTAATTTAACGGTTTCAGCTGCATGTTCCTCGTTGATATCAGCCACTACTACTTTCGCACCCTCTTGTGCATAGGTAATGGCAATTGCTCTGCCAATTCCTGAGCCGGCGCCTGATACCAAAGCCACCTTGTTTTTTAAACTTGCCATATTATTTGTTATTAATATATACACAAGTAACGGTTGTCTAACCTTTATGTTTGTCAGCAGAAAGTGTTTTATAAAATCTAATAGATAAATGATCGAAGGATTTAAGATTTTACATCTCACGGTTTAAAATTATGGAAGTATTTTTCAATTAATAAAACATTAAATGAACGATGTTGTTGTAAATCCATCTACCAATTATAGAATCATAATTTACTATGGAAAATCAAGAAAAAACAGTTGAGGTATTAAATGACCTTATTCAAATTAACAACGACAGAGCAGATGGTTTTGATAAAGCATCGAAAGATTTAAGCGATGAGAACATCGATTTAAAAGCGACTTTTGAGAAACTTTCTTCAGACAGTAGAGACAACGTGACCGAACTTGCAGGTCTTGTAGGTAGGAATAACGAAGATCCAGATACTGGAAACACGATCTTAGGTACATTGCACAGAGCTTGGATCGATATCAAAGCAAGTTTTGGTGGTGATGATCGCCATAGCATTTTAGCAGAATGCGAAAGAGGTGAAGATGCGATCAAAAAAGCTTACAGAGATGCACTTCAAGAAAACGAATTGGGCGAAAATGTAAGAACTGTTTTGTTAAAACAACAAGATGGAATTAATGTTAGCCATGATGCAATTAAAGCTTTAAGAGATGCACATAAAGCATTATAAAATTTAACTTGGAAGCCCGCTGAAAGATCTTCAGCGGGCTTTTTTTTGTCATCTTTTTGGATGAGGTTTTCTAAGTTTACTCAGCGAACTTGATTCGCTGTAATAACAAAAATCTATCTCTCGTGGTGTCGCGTTCTATTTCTACTTTACTTGGCAAACCAATTCGAAGATATTGTTGTTTTGCCCCCGCTGTTTGTTGCGGCCAATTCACAAGCGTTACCTCTTTGCTTCCTATATTTGGATTACTGTTGTGGATAAAATTTGAAAAATAAGCCTGCATTTGTTCCGAGACCTGATAGTCTGCCGACTTCCATGCATAATTTTTTTGTACTTCTAAATTCCCTAAAGCATACTCAATTTCAGCTGCGTGAAAAGCAGAACCTGTAATAGCTCTATTAATCATTTTCTTAAGCAGCACCTGAAAAACATTTCCATCTTTAATGGTTTTTGGTGTTAAACCAGGGTGGGGTTGATCAAATAAATAACGATAAACAGGTGCTTTGCTCTTTGCATGAAGTTCTGCCAATCGCCAGGTGCCAAAATTAATAAGCCAATCGCTACCTACTTTTGCACCTGCTATTTTTGCCTCCTTCTTTGTTTTTACTGGATAATATTTTAGTACCTCAGCTGCATCCTCTCCGTAAATTTTTCGCACTCTTTTATAAAAGTTTTCTGGTGTCGCCCTTTTTAACCTGTAAAAAGCCAGGGAAGGTACTTCATCAGCATTCCAGCCCACGAGCAATGGAACTTTAGCTTGTTCACCAGCTTCGAAAACCTCCGTTGGGAATTTTGGTAAAAAGTAGCCATCAACCGTTGGCTTAAAGCGCCGTGGATCTCCTTTAGATGCAAGCTTCAGCAAAGTTTTTTCATCAATGGATCTCATTTCTTCAATGGAAGTGCTTTTGGTGAAAAGGGCAAAGTCAGTTCCCAGTTTTTCTGATGCTTGTTTTGATCTGATTAGTCTTCTTGAATCGAGTAAAGAACTGCTTTGTGCGATGGCCGCAGAAAATAATCCTTTAGATAACGGCGAGGCCATATGAGCGCTTATAGATTGAGCGCCGACAGATTCGCCACCAATAGTGATGCGTTTCGGATCTCCACCAAAAGCACTAATATTTTCCTTTATCCACTTCAATGCAGCAACCTGATCTAACAAACCATAATTACCCGATGCGCCAAATTGATTCTCTTTACCCAAATCAGGATGCGCTAAAAAGCCAAAAACACCTAATCGGTAATTGATGGAAATATAAATAATACCCTTTTTCGCCATGCTTTCGCCATCATAAGCGGGTTGAGATCCATCTCCATGAATAAATGAGCCGCCATGAATAAACACATAAACCGGATGAGGCTTATCGTCGCGTTTTGCAGTCGACCAGATATTAAGATAAAGGCAATCCTCACTCATGGTTTCTGATCGAAACTCGTATAAAATACCAGATTTTTGAACCGGACGGGCACTGAAATCTGTCGCTTTGCGTATGCCAGACCAATGTGCTAGCCGTTGAGGTGCTTTCCAACGTAATGGCCCAAGCGGTGGCGCAGCATAAGGCACACCTTTAAAAACAAATACATCCTTTTCAATTCTGCCTTGTAATTTTCCTTCATTAACAGTTACATAGGCAACAGATGAAGGTGAAGATTGCGCAAAAGATTTATTTAACGTAGTGAAGAAAATGAGCAGGACGATACTTACTTTAAGTATGTAATTAGGCTTGATGGGGTTATTCATTTGTATCACAAAGATAGACAAACTCACCATCAGCAATAGCGTAGAAACGCAACAATCTTATTATCAATTTGTAATCATTATCCATCTAAACTTAATCTGCCTCGCAACTCTTGCTCTTCGAAAACCGGTAGGCATAAAACGGCAATTGCACCTTTTAAATCTGCTCCAGATTGCAGCGTAAAGCTTGCACAGTCATTATACTGTTTATTAATCATTTTGATTCTTTCTTTTATAGATGCCAGTCCTAATGATTGTTCTTTTATATCAGTAAATCTCGAAGGTTTTTCTTTGTAATTCAATCCTACTCCATTATCTGCTACCGTAATACAAATCCCGTTTTCAATCTTTTTAATCTTTACCGATAGGTGGCCATCTTTTTTATCACTTTGTATTAATCCATGTAAAATAGCATTCTCTATTAAAGGCTGAATAAGCATAGGTGGGAGGTAAGTTGTTTTTAACTGAATATTCTCATCTACTTCAAAAGCATAAGTAAACGCACCAGCATATCTCATGGCTTCCAATTCGGTATATAACATCAAGGCTTTCCATTCCTTATCTGCCGTGACTAAGCTTTTGGTTGAATTTTCCAATATCAATCTGCTTAATGCAGCAAATTTTTGAATTAGGCGGGAGGCTGTTCTTTTATCATTTTCCATGATATAAGACTCAATGGAATTTAATACGTTGAAAATAAAATGCGGGTTCATTTGCGAGCGAATTGATTTTAGTTCGCTCTCTGAAAGTTGGTATTGATGCATTAAATTAAGCGCATTTTGTTCGGCTTGTTTTTGTTGTAAGGTGTTTTTATACCTCAACTGCCTAATGCGGTAGATGCTAAAAATAAAAATTATAATAGCAATTGATGCAATTAATAGAATGATAAAATTTCGTTCTTTTTGGCTGGTTTTTACGTTCGCAAGTACCAATTTTTGCTTATTGATAAATAAACTGTCTTGCTTCTGGCGTAGCTCGTATTTTGCACCCATCTCGGCAATGGCGTTACCAATACTTTCGGTATTGATTTTATCCTTCGTAATATTTTCTAAATTTTTGAAATAATATGCCTTATCGAATTGTTGTTGTTTGCCATAGACGTAAGCAAAATTGTGGTATAAAACAGCTTTGTTTGCGTCGGTAATGTAAGGTGATAGATATTTCTCTGCCTTTCTTAAATTTTCAATACTCTCATCAAATTTATTCTGTTGCATTAGGCAATCGCCAATATTTGCGTAGCCAGCATATAGGCCAATACTATCTTTAGCCAATGCTAAGCCTTTAATGGCTTGTTTGTAATTGGCTAAAGCACTATTATAGTTCTTCTTTAAAGAATAAATATCAGCAGTAAATAGTAATGCCGTATTTTTAGAATTATTAAATTTCGACGGATCTTGCGTCACTTTGTTAAAGTAAAAAAGTGCACTATCGAGTTTATTTAAGCTTTTGAATGACAGCCCGATATTATTTAAGTTATCAAATAAGTAGGTGCTATCTTTTAGGATTTTGTCATAATAGAGCTGTTTCTTAAAGTAGCTAATTGCAGTAAGATAACGCTTTGCAAAGCTTAATTCGATGTTCCCTAGCCGACTGAATAAAAATGATAAGGCGGGATAATCTTTTTTGCTTTCACAAAATTTGATCGCTTCACCATAATAAAATATGCTCGAATCTATTTTGCTTAGCGATTCATAATTGTTTCCCAAATGCATGTTAATTCTTTCAGAGTAGTTTTTATCTATTCCTTTAAGTGCTTTGGCTTTAAATAAGAAGTTAATTGCATCTTGATATTTGCCACTTTGGGTATAGAGCCTTGCAGAATCTACCAATAGCTTGTACTTACTTTGAGAAAACCCCAAGAAATGAATTAATAATAAACTGGCAACTAAACAATATCTCGAGGAAAGCATCGATAGCTAAAGTTTTATCTGACTAGCCTGTTTAAATTCAATTGTAGGGATAGGAGGTGGAGTTGGTTTTGGTTTCACTAGAATTACCTGCTCGCTTATAGGCACACCTTTTAAAAGAAACTTAGTGACAATATTATTCCCCTTGAAGGTGATTCTAATTTCACAATCATTAAAATCTACATCTTTTCCTACTACAAACTGGACTTTTTTTGCCGGATTTAATTTCTCGAATAGTTTTGGTTTCGCAGTTTTGCCAGCCACTGAAGATTTGCCAATGTTGGCGTTTTTTTTAGGTGCGTTCATCTGAATTTGGGTTAAATTTTTGGAGTAAATTATTGTTACATATCTCTGCAAGTTTATACGTATAAAACTGTGCAGATTTATTTATACCTAAATTAGAATAATAAATGTAAAAAGGAATGAATGTTCAATCATTAATTCTAGTATTCCAATCATTTTAAATACCCTTCTATCAGTAGGTTAGTATTGATGCTCCGATAAAGAAGCTAATTATGCGGTGGTAAGATATTATTTCTATGTTTTGTGATTAGGAAATATAGCCCAAGTGAAAAGTGGAATTTAGTTTGCCACTGGCTTAACTACTTTATCAATTACGATTAAACGATTTTCTACATAGGTTTTCATCTAATCTCAAATCTCATACTTTTTGCATTTCATGCTTCCTGCTCGCATACGTAACTCTATTCAATTTTTTTACTCATTGTAAGCCTGTATTCACTCATCCACACTGCGCCTGCAATCATTAACATAAAATGTGTAGAATAAGGGTTATAAGTTTACAGATGAAAGCCATCTAGCGGATCAATCTCGGTCAGATTTATCCGACTATGTTTAACTGCCTTTCTATTAAATTTTGTTTCGAGTTGCTTCCAAAAAATAAATAGCCGAAATTTAGTAAAAATCATAAATCGATGTTAAGAGCAGCAATTTTAGACGATGAAATAAGAGGAAGCAAATTGCTTGCGCACAAGCTTGATGTTTTTGAAAGTGAATTACAGGTGGTTGGCATATTTAATGATGCTACATTAGCTGTTGATGCTATAGCTAAACTAGATTTAGATGTGCTCTTTTTAGATGTTGAAATGCCAGGAATGAACGGCTTCCAGGTTTTAGAACGCCTGGGCACATTCAACTTTGAAGTGATTTTTACCACTGCTTATGACAGTTACACTTTGGAGGCACTCCGTTTAAGCGCTGTTGATTATTTGATGAAGCCTGTTGATGAGGACGAGTTGAAAACGGCCATTAACCGGCTTAAGAAAAGAGTATTCGAAAAAGCTTATAGCAAAGTTATTATACCAGAAAAAAAACCTAAGAATAAACTGGCCTTGCCCACTGCCGAGGGGATTTATTTAATTGATAAAGTAAATATAGTGCGGGTTGAGGCTATGAGTAATTATAGTGTTTTTATACTTGCAGATGCCAAAAAAATTGTGGTCTCGAAAACATTGAAAGAATATGAACCTGTTTTGGATGATGCCCAATTTATGAGGGTAAACCGTTCGGTGATTGTTAATTTAGATTACGTGGTAAAATATAGAAAAGGAGATGGAGGGACATTAGAATTATCAGATGGTGCAGAGATAGAGGTCTCGGTTCAAAAAAAGGAAATGTTGATGCAAAAACTGTTTTAATATTAATCTTCACCAATGCTAGACAGTTTAAAACCAATAAAAAACTTCTAAGCAAAATAAGATTTACCACCCTGTATCTTTCGATTTTTGTTTACATATGTCAATTTTCTGTTCTATAACTAAAACAATTTTGCATATTGGTGGTTTCACACAGTGAATACGCAATTGCAAACTATTTTTGACTTAGAATTATATGGGTAAGAAAATATGCCTGCTCGAGGATGATCAGGGTATTAAGGAGATTATTGAATTGATTTTAACTGAAGAGAATTATGAAGTTTTTGGATTTTCGAATGTAAAAGAGTTCATGGCCTTTGATGATAAGGGCTCTCAAGATTTATATTTGTTAGATGTAAAACTTCCCGATGGCAATGGAATTGAGGTGTGCGAAATGCTTAAAAAAGATCCGGAAACTAAGAATATTCCCATTATGATGATGAGTGCACATGCTGCGCTTAGCGAAATGAAGAAACAATGTGGGGCGGAAGATTTTATTGCAAAACCATTTGATATATTCGATCTTTTGCAAAGAGTGGGAGGGTTTGTCGGTCAACATAATTAGTCAACCGACAATAAAATTGCTAAGTTAAAGGCTATCAGATGCCATAACTTCCTTTATAATTTTTCAAGTACTTTTTTAGTTCTATACGTGCCTGATGGATGTGAGTCTTCACCGTTCCGATAGGTATCCCTAACTCTTCTGCGATTTCGTGGTATTTATAGCCCTCAAAGTAACGTTGGAAAGGAATGCTGTAATTTTGTGGAATACTGGCGAGTGCTTTTTGAATATCACCCATGATAAACTTCCCTTCAGATGCGTTTTTAGAAGCACTTTTTAATAGATGCGCACTCGAAATATCTTCTTCTGTCGTAATTAGCTCGTTCCTTTTCTGGTCTTTTCTGTAATTATTGATAAAAGTATTCCGCATGATTACGTATAGCCAACCTTTAATATTGGTGCCTTCGTCAAAATTATGGCAGAATCTAATGCCCTTCATCAGCGTGTCTTGCACCAGATCTTTGGCTTCATCTTCATCTTTGGTAAAACGTATCGCATGCGAATATAGGGATGTAGCATGCCGATCGGCATTGTGGCTAAATTCTATTTGATCCATATTATAGGGATTTGGTTAAATATCTTTATCAATCACATGATTGATAATTTTCTTTATCAAATATTATAACATGAATGCTAGAACATGGTTTGCAACTTGGTACCAGAAATAGCCGTATTGATATTAATTACGTAATAAATACGGTTAAATTTTGTGGTTAATACAACTGATTCTCTATTTATTGGTTTAAAAGCTGAATTGACGCAAGTAAAAGTAGAAGCAAGGAATGGTAAATACCTAAAATTAACCTGTAGCTGAAAGCTGTTGATGATTATTTTCAATGGCTGTTAAATCGTATCTTTTATATTCGTAAGCTATAGCCGTTTTTCGAAGATCATTTATCTCTGATGATAGAAATATCGACTGGATATTAGTGTTTTCAGAGAGTTGTTTAAGTCTTGCTATAACTTTCTTGTAGTCTTGGTCGTTATTTATTTTGATCATTTGGTGTGTATTGAGTGGCTAATTTCCGGATGATAACAAGACATCAGGACAAAAAGTTTTAGATAAATGTTAATAAACAACAGGCTTATAGCATCAAACTTTTTTATTAATAAGTTTAACTTAGAAACCATTGCGACAGGAGTTTGTTATGGAAAGATGAAAAACAATACTGCTAAAAATATCGCCAGGATCATGTTAGGCACCGGACTGATTATTGCCGGCGTTGGTCATTTAACTTTTGCCAGGAAAGAATTTCAGGCACAAGTACCAGATTGGGTTCCGCTGAAAAAGGATGACACTGTTATCTATTCAGGCTTAGTTGAAATTGCAATGGGAACAGCACTGGTTTTTGCTCCTGTAAAATACAGAAGCACAGTCGGCATTTTAGCAGCATCATTGTTTGTTGCCGTTTTTCCTGGTAATGTTTCTCAATACTTAAACAAACGTGATGGTTTTGGTTTGGATACTGATCAAAAACGGTTGATGCGATTATTTTTTCAACCTGTACTTATTTTTTGGGCAATAAAAAGTACAAAACAAAAGCGATTAGCGGCTTTGTAATGTCGATGAATATTTTTATTTTCAATCTTACTTTGAAAATAAAACTCACGCTCCATGTTTAAAGACATTTTCTCTTTTTACGGTCGAATTCGCCGTACCGAATACTGCATTACTTTTCTTGCCTATTGGCTGTGTCTTTTTATCATTAGCGCTCTGGCTGAAAGCCCAGGAATGGAATGGGCAGGTATATTTGTTCTTTTGCCCGTTTTTATTTTAATCTCGCAGGGAGCGAAAAGATGTCATGATTTAGGCAATTCTGGTTGGTATTTGCTTATCCCATTTTATATTTTCGTAATGCTGTTTAGTGCTGGTGATTACGGCGCTAACGAATACGGCGACAACCCCAAAGGTGAAGGCAATGAACCCAATGTAGATCCTTTTGGTTATGATGTTAAAACAGGAACCTTTGCCGAACAGCAAACCACTCCAGATCCATTTCTTTCGAAAAGTGAAGATTCATTTACCAGCTAAAGGAGAAGCCGTTCAAACAATGAACCGTTTTCCTCGTTTTACTGCTGTAATAACTTAACATGAAACACTACGACGTCATTATCATTGGAGCCGGACAGGCGGGGATTCCGCTTGCTAAAAAATTAGCAAATGCAGGGATGAAAACAGCGCTTGTTGAGAAAAGAATTGTGGGTGGTACCTGTATTAACGACGGTTGTACTCCAACAAAAACAATGATTGCCTCAGCCCGGGCAGCATTCCAAGCCAAAAATGCCGAAAAACTTGGTGTTGTAATTGGAGATATTAAAGTTGATCTTAAAGAAATCAAAAAGCGGAAAGATGGAATTGTAAAATTATTTCAAGAGTCGGCTCAAAAAGGAATTGAATCAACGAAGGGTTTGAAGCTATATATGGGAGCCGCTACTTTCACAGGGAAAAAGGAACTCAAAGTGGAAATGAATGATGGAGGAAGCGAAAACTTATCAGCAGATTTAATTTTCATCAATACCGGTGCGAGTACGGTAATTCCAGATATTAAAGGTTTGAATGAAGTGGAATATCTCACTTCAACTTCTATACTAGATTTAACTGAAATTCCAGAGCATCTTGTTATCATTGGTGGCAATTATATTGGTTTGGAGTTTGGCCAAATGTTTAGCCGCTTTGGCAGCAAAGTAACTATTCTCGAAAAATCATCCCATGTTTTAGCAAGAGAAGATCATGATGTTTCTGATGAACTTTGCAAAGTTTTAGGGAATGAAGATATTAAGTTTTTGACCTCAGTAGAAGTGTCTGAAATTAAGAAAGTGAAAAGTGGGTTAACAATTGATCTGAAGCAAAAATCAGAAAATAAAACCATCAATTGTACTCATTTACTGGTTGCGGCTGGTAGAAAACCGCAAACCCAGAATCTGGGGCTAAACTATTGTGGGGTAAAAACCAATGAGAAAGGTCATGTGATTGTGAATACGAAGTTAGAGACTAATGTTAAAGGTATTTATGCTTTGGGCGATGTTAACGGCGGTCCGGCATTTACACATATTGCTTATAACGACCATGTAATCATTTACCAAAACCTGGTGAAAAAGGAAAACCTTTCTACAAAGGGGCGTCCGGTTCCGTACTGCATGTTTACTGATCCGCAACTCGCAAGGATAGGAATTTCGGAAAACGAAGCAAAGGAGCGAGGTTTAAATTACAAAGTTGCCGTGTTGCCAATGGCTAATGTTGCCCGAGGTATTGAAACCGGAGAAACATTTGGTTTGATGAAAGCGGTGGTCGATGCTAAAACCAAGAAAATTTTAGGAGCTACAGTAATTGCTGCGGATGGGGGCGAAATTATGTCGGTTTTGCAAATGGCTATGCAAGGCGGTATCACCTATGATAAAATTCGATATGGCATTTTTGCCCACCCAACTTATACAGAATCATTGAATAATCTTTTTATGAAATTGGATGATTAGCGTTAATGGAATAAGTAAAAGTTTTGGCGGCAATGAGGCTGTTAAAAAGATTTCTTTTGACGTATTGCCAGGAGAAAGCTTGATTCTTCTGGGCACAAGTGGTTGTGGCAAGACAACTACCCTTAAAATGATAAATCGACTGATTGCACCAGATTCGGGACAGATAAACATTAACGGCAAAAATATTGCGGGCGAAAAACCAGAGATTTTGCGTCGAAGCATTGGTTACGTGCTGCAGAATAATGGCTTGTTTCCACACTACACGGTGGCAGAAAACATTGCCATTGTACCCAAACTTCTGGGCTGGGATAGTAAAAAAACGATATTACGAACTCAGGAAATTTTAGAAAAGCTCCATTTATCAGAACAATATTTATCTATGTTTCCAAATGCATTAAGCGGTGGACAACAACAACGCGTTGGCTTAGCCAGGGCATTGGTAACCGATCCATCTATATTATTGATGGATGAACCCTTTGGCGCTCTGGATAATGTAACCCGAACCAGCATCAGAAAAGAATTTAAGGCTCTAGAAGAACTTAAACGGAAAACAATGGTGATGGTGACGCATGATATTCACGAAGCTTTTGAACTTGCAGACCGCATTTGTTTAATGGATAAAGGAAAAATTATTCAGATTGGAACACCAAAAGAATTACTTTTTAAGCCCGTAAATAAGTTTGCAAAGGATTTTTTGGCAGGCGAAAAGTTATCGTTAGCCTTTAAAGCTGTTTCATTAGATGATTTATGGTATTTTTTACCAACATCAGATATACGAACACCCAACGCTATTCCATCTACTGAAAGCGTATGGGATACAATGGAAAAGCTGCAAATGCAAAATAGTATTGAGGTTAAAAATCAATCTGGTAGTTGTAAAAATATCGATTTCGATAAATTAACCGCGGCATTTAGTTTATATCAAAAAAGGAATCGCCATGAATGAGAACCAGCAAAGCTTGTGGCAATTCATGGCAGAACAGTCAGATAAGCTGTTCAATCAAACCCTCCAACATTTAGGTTTAACATTTATTTCGCTGTTTTTTGCGGTTTTGGTTGGTGTGCCTTTAGGAATTTTGATAGCCAGAAAGCGCAAGTTATCAGGATCGGTTTTAGCTTTTGCGGGTGTTTTGCAAACTATTCCGAGCATTGCCTTATTGGGATTTATGATTCCATTATTAGGAATTGGTGCAAAACCCGCTATTGTTGCGTTGCTCATTTATGCGCTTTTGCCCATTATTCGAAACACTTATACGGGAATTGTTGGCATAGATGCTAATGTACGAGAGGCGGCGAAGGCGATGGGAATGAGTGCAAAACAAATTCTTTTCAAAGTAGAGCTTCCGCTAGCCATGCCTGTAATTTTAGCTGGAATACGAACCGCTACCGTCATCAATGTGGGCGTCGCAACGCTGGCATCTTACATCGCTGCGGGTGGTTTGGGTGAATTTATTTTCGGGGGAATATCATTGAACAACACCAATATGATTCTTGCTGGTGCAATTCCTGCAGCAGTTTTGGCCATTTTATTAGATGCTTTATTGGCGCTACTTCAAAACCTAAATATCAAGAAACTAAAGCGGGTATTGATCTTTCTTCCTATTGTAATTTTAATTTTGGGTTGCTTTTATTTGCTGCCTAAAGCTTACGGAAGTTCGCTCACTGCGGGTTTTACGCCAGAGTTTATGGGCAGGCAAGATGGCGATTTAGGATTAAAGTCCGTTTACGGTTTAAAAATCCATACGATTGTAATTAGTGATGCGGTAATGTACAAAGCAGCTTTTGAGAAGGAATTGGATGTAATTAGCGGATATTCTACCGATGGAAGATTGAAGGCATTCGACCTGATCATCTTAAAGGATGACAAAGGTATTTTTCCTCCTTACTATGCAGCGCCAATTGTTAGAACATCTTCCCTAAAAAAGTTTCCTGAATTAGAAAAAACACTAAATCTTCTAGAAGGCAAAATTAACGATTCTATTATGACTGATCTTAATTACAAAACGGATCAGTTACACCAAAGTCCGGAGCGGGTTGCGAAGGAGTTTCTGGTAAGTCAAGATTTGTATAAGTCGCCGCTAAATGGTAAGGGAGAAACGGTACGCATAGGTTCTAAAATTTTCGGCGAACAGTACATTCTTGCAGAGATGTATAAAATGCTTATTCAGGGAAATACAAACTATCAGGTGGCTACTAAAACGGGTTTGGGCGGCACAAAAATTTGCTTCGATGCCTTGGTTAACGATCAAATAGATTTTTATCCTGAATATACAGGAACCGGATTGTTGGTTCTGCTACAACCCAATGCAGATTTTGCAAAGAAAATTGCTCATGATAAAGATAAAACCTATAACTACGTTAAAGATGAATTCATTAAGAAATTCGGAATTAAATGGTTAACTCCAATTGGTTTTAATAATTCTTATGCTTTAATGATGCGCCGAAAACAATCAAAAGAACTTGGTGTTTATTCTATCACAGATCTGAAGCAATATCTAGACAACAACAAATGAATTTAAGCGAAGAATACTTGCTAATTAGAAAGCATTCTGAAGAAATATGTGAGCCTCTGCAAACGGAGGATTATGTAGTTCAACCGATAGTTGACGTTAGCCCTCCAAAGTGGCATTTGGGCCATACCACCTGGTTTTTCGAAACCTTTATTTTGAAACCCTTCTCGCCAGAATATAAGGAGTTTAATCCAGATTATAATTACGTTTTTAACAGCTATTATGAAACCGTTGGCGCAAGGGTAATCCGTACCGATCGTGGTAATTTAAGCCGGCCAAGCGTGAACGAAGTTTATCAATATCGTGCTTATGTAGATGAAGCCATGGCTAAATTACTTTCTTGCCCTGTAGATGAGAAGTTAACAGAATTGCTGCATTTGGGTTTCAATCATGAGCAACAACATCAGGAACTCCTGCTAACCGATATCAAATATATTTTAGGTAATAATCCATTGTTTCCAGTTTACGATATAAATTGGAAAGATAAAAATATACCGGCATCTGAACCACAAATGATAGATATTGCGGAAGGCGTTTACGAAGTTGGATACAGCGGTGACGGTTTTTGCTTTGATAATGAACTATCGAGACACAAAGTATATCTTCAGAATTTCGCCATAAGTACCGCTTTGGTAACGAACGGAGAATATTTGGATTTTACTGACGCCGGTGGTTATAAAAATTTTAGCCTTTGGCACGCGGAAGGTTGGGATTGGGTAAATAATAATCAAATTGAAGCACCCATGTACTGGAGCAAGATAGATGACGCCTGGTTTAACTACACGCTTAATGGCTTGCGATCGATCGACCTCAAAGCGCCTGTAACGCATGTAAGTTATTACGAAGCTTATGCCTTTGCCAGTTGGAAGGGTTTGCGTTTGCCTACTGAATTTGAGTGGGAAATAGCAGCACAGCAATTGAATTGGGGGGCAAGATGGGAGTGGACTGAAAGTGCTTATTTGCCGTATCCAGGTTTTAGTAAAGCGCCAGGTGCGCTTGGAGAGTATAATGGCAAATTTATGGTAAACCAAAAAGTGCTTCGTGGTGCATCGGTTGCCACCCCTCAAGGACATGAACGCAGCACCTACCGCAATTTTTTTCATCCACATTTAAGGTGGCAATTTACAGGCATAAGATTAGCAAAGTAACCTATGGATTCTATTATTACCAATCAGATTGCACCACTTAGTACATCATTTTTAACTGATGTTTTACAAGGATTGCAAAGTAAACCTAAGTTTTTAAGCTCCAAATATTTCTATGATGAAAAAGGCGATCGCATATTTCAGCAAATCATGGATATGGATGAATACTACCTTACTGATGCAGAGATGGAGATTATGGAGCAACAATCTTCAGAATTAGCGAAATTTATTGCGGTTGATGATCAACCCTTTGATTTGATTGAGCTTGGCGCTGGCGATGCGACAAAATCTATTCATCTCTTAAATGCCTTGTTAAAACAACAGCTTACCTTTACCTATTTTCCTATTGATATTTCAACGCATGTAATCAACGATCTGGAAGAAAATCTACCTAAAAAACTTCCTCAGTTGAAAATGGAGGGACTTAATGGCGATTACTTTAAGATGCTTAAAAAAGCAAAAGAGATTTCCAGTCGCCGGAAAGTGGTTTTATTTATGGGAGCCAATATCGGTAATATGAACTTAAGCGACGCCGAGCAGTTTTGCTGTGATTTACGGAATGAGCTTTCCCCAAATGATTTACTGATTATCGGATTTGATTTAAAGAAAAATCCGAAACAGATTTTGGCAGCCTATAATGATCCTGCGGGGATTACCCGCTCATTCAATTTGAATCTTCTGGATCGGATAAACAATGAATTAGGTGGTGATTTTGATGTTTCGAAGTTCGATCATTACGCATCATACGATCCTGAAACCGGAGCTTGCAAAAGTTATTTAATCAGTTTGGAAGAGCAGTGGGTAAACGTAGGCGATGAAACCATTCACTTCACTGCAAATGAATTTATCTACATGGAGATCTCACAAAAATATTCTCTTGAAGATGTAGATGCGTTGGCTAAAAAATCTGGCTTCAACCCGATACATCGATTTTTCGATCATCAGAAATATTTTACAGATGCCGTTTGGAAAGTAGATTAACTTTTGCCATCAAGCACATCAAGCAGTTTCTGTAAATCAGCCTCAGTATTATAAAAATGGAACGAAAATCTCGTTCCGGCGCCCCTTGCTGAACATAGAATGTTAGCTTCAGCCAGTTTTTGCACTAATTTTTCTTCCAAAGGTAAGCTGATAATGGTTGATTGGCTTTCTCTCTCTGTCATCCAAACTGGGAGTAAACCTCTATTGTGAAATTCTGATCTCGCCTTTTGGCAAAGGAACTGGTTGCTTTTTTCGATGTGCTCAAACCCGGTAGATTGTAAGAAGTTAAGGCTATGATAAAGCGAGCCGAAATTTAAGGTATCTAAATGGCCAGGTTCAAAACACATCTCCAAATGACTTTTTCCATTTAAAAATGGCGCTGTTGGAAGTTTTTTATTCACTCGATCTTGATAGAGTTCGCCAATTAATTGTTCTGATAACAAAGTGAATCCATTTCCAAATCCAGAAAGTAACCATTTATAGCCACTCGAAATTAATGCATCTAAACCTGATTGTTTGAAGTTAAATGGCGTTGTGCCACAAAACTGTGTTCCATCTGCTAGCAACAAAATCTGCGGATAGGTTTGCTTGATTTTCTTGATGAAATCTTCTGATAATTTATAACCACTAATATATTGCACCATACTGAATGCAAATGCGGTAGGTTTAAAATCTTCAATTGCTTTAATAATATTCTCCTCCAGGTTTACATCAATATCAACTTCTGTAAATTCAAAGCCTAGAGTTTTTACCGGATAGGCAAGGGAAGGATAATCTTCTTTTAAAAGCAAAAATCGATGGTTTTCATCGAGTCCATTCAGTAAGGTATTAAATCCAAACGAAAAGTTTGGGGTTAGAAAGATATGTTCTGCCTGGTAAACTTCAGCAACTTTCTTTCTCAAATCTTCGATTATCGTAGCCTGGTTAACCCTAAAATTGCTCCCTTCATTAAGGTAATCAACATCGTGTTTGTTGCGCCATTCTAATAGCGGTTTACCTAGAATGCCTGAATAAGCGGTATTTAGGTAGGTGTTGTGATTTAAAACTGGAAATAAATCTTGAAAGTTCATGATCAAAAGTAATAGAAAATAACTACCCAAACCATAAGCTTTCTATTTTGTTAATTCTTTACTATACCCTTAACCAAATGGAAAATCATACTTCAATTTTACTTAACGAACTTAAAAAATTATTGGGTGGCGGAGGAGCGCATGTAGGTTTGAAAGAAGCACTTGCAGATTTAACGATTGAGCAGGTTTCAAAAAAGCCTGATCTCCTACCTTACAGCATCTGGCAATTGGCAGAACATATCCGTATAGCCCAATGGGATATGCTTGAATTTAGTAAAGATGGTAATCATCAGTCTCCGAAATGGCCGGAGCAGTATTGGCCGAAAGAGGTTGCTCCAGAAAGCGAAGAAGCCTGGAATAAAACCATCACCAGTATAGAAACTGACCTGAAAGAGTTTATTGAATTAATGGAATCGGCAGATCTTTACAGCCAAATTTCACATGGGCAGGGACAAGCACTACTTCGCGAAACGCTGCAAATTGCCGATCACAATGCTTATCACACTGCAGAAATAATAGTAATAAGAAGATTAATCGGTGCCTGGAAGAGTTAACTAATCAAGCGTCACAAATATTGTTTCACTAATTTTTATATGATCATGTTACAAACAAGCAAAGCATTTAGTTCATTCTCTGTAAAGAACATTGAAGAGGCAAAAGCCTTTTATGAGTTAATTGGTTTGAAAACCAAAGTAGGAGAGATGGGCATCTTGGAGTTAGCATTAGAAGGGAATGAAAACATCATGCTCTACCCAAAAGATAATCATGAACCGGCAACTTTTACGGTATTAAACTTTCCTGTGAACAATATTGATGAAGCTGTTGATGAATTGATTGCTAAAGGAATAAAATTCGAACAATACGATTCAGAATATATTAAAACCGATGAGAAAGGCATCTCGAGAGGCGAGCAAGGGCCGAAGATTGCCTGGTTTAAAGATTCATCCGGAAATATTCTATCGGTTTTGGAAGGGTAAAATTGAATTCATCAATCAGCTCCTTTCAGCTGATTGATGAATTTTTAATTAAGCCAATAGTCCAAAACATTGGTAGGCAATTTCGTATTCTTCATTGGTTGGGATCACCAGAATTTTTACTCGGGATTTATCTGTACTTACATCTGCAATTCCGCCCGAATAGTTTAAGTTACTTTCGGCATCCATTTCAATACCGAGATAATTCAGCTCATCGCAAACGGAAGCACGCATTAATTTGTCGTTTTCTCCAACACCGGCTGTAAATACTATAGCATCAAGGCCATTCAAAATTGCTGCATAAGCACCGATAAATTTTTTAATTCGGTAAGCATAAAGCTGGAGTGCTAAAATTGCACCATTACTACCTTCAGCAGCCAGCTTTCCAATGTCACGCATATCGCTCGAACCGCCTACGCCTAACAATCCCGACTGTTTATTAAACAAAGTACTCAACTGATCGAGGCTATAACCCGCATGCTCGATTAAATGAAAAATCACCGATGGGTCGATATCGCCGGAACGCGTACCCATCATTAATCCACTTAAGGGGCCAAAACCCATACTTGTATCTATCGATTTTCCATTTTCAACGGCAGTCATGCTGCAACCATTTCCCAGATGGATAGTGATAATTTTTGAATCTTTTTTATCCAGCCATTTAATCGCTTGCTCACTCACATACTTGTGGCTGGTTCCGTGAAATCCATATACACGAATTCCATGTTCCTTATAGTACCGATTCGGAATGGCATACCTAAAAGCTTCCTGAGGAATAGTTTGGTGAAAAGCGGTATCAAAAACCGCAATCTGTTTAGCTTTTGTAAAGGTTTGTTCGGCAACTTCTATGCATTTCAAGTTAACAGGATTATGGAGTGGGGCCAGAGAAAAAAGTTTTCTAATCTGCGCCTTCACTTCTTCTGTTATTAACGTAGGTCCCGAAAAGTGTTCACCTCCATGCACCACACGGTGGCCAACGGCAGCAATATCATCTGGACTAGCAATAACCGCCCGTTCGCCCTCGCTTAGCAAAGCTAAAACTTGATTCAAACCTTCGCCGTGATCTGTTATGAAACCATTTTTTTCGGTTATAAATTTCTCTCCGCCTGCGTAAACCGTATGTTTAATATAAGAGCCTTCAATGCCAATGCGTTCAACCAATCCGCTACAAATTGGCGCTTTTTCAGGCATTTTAAAAAGCTGATACTTAAGGGAACTGCTCCCAGAATTTATAACTAAAATATTCATGTTATTTTTTTATAGGTCTTGACATTGTATCGCGGTAATCACTACCGTATTAAAAATATCATCAACAGTACAACCCCGACTAAGGTCGTTAATAGGTTTATTTAATCCCTGCAACATTGGGCCAATGGCTAATGCGCCAGTTTCGCGTTGTACAGCTTTGTATGTGTTGTTCCCTGTATTTAAATCCGGGAAAATCAAAACACTTGCCCGGCCTGCAACTTCCGAGTTCGGCATTTTTTGCTTACCAACTATAGGATCTACAGCGGCATCATATTGGATCGGTCCTTCGATTTTAAGCTCAGGATATCTTTCCCTAACAATTGCAGTAGCTTCTCTCACGCGTTCTACATCTTCCCCTTCTCCTGAGGTACCGGATGAATAAGATAGCATGGCAATTCTTGGTTCAATGCCAAATTTGGCACTACTTTCTGCTGATGAAATAGCAATTTCTGCAAGTTGTTGTGCAGTTGGATTGGGGTTTACAGCACAATCGCCAAAAATGGCTACCCGCTCGGGTAAACACATAAAAAATATCGATGAAACAACAGAAACTCCTGGTCTCGTTTTAACAAACTGCAAGGCCGGGCGGATGGTATGTTGAGTGGTGTGCACTGCGCCAGAAACCATTCCATCGGCATCGCCCTTATAAACCATCATCGTTCCGAAATAAGAAACATCTGTCATCATATCCCGAGCCATTTCCAGATTTACATTTTTTGCCTTTCTTAACTCGTGCAAGGTTTCCACATAAGAATCGTATTGCTCGGAAAGCGCAGGATTGTGGATATGAACGGTGTTCAGGTCCAGGTTTAAGCCAAGCCGTTTAATAGAATTACTAATCTCCAATGGATCGCCCAACAAAGTAATGTCAACAATATCTTGCGCAATCAATTTCTCAACGGCTTTCAAAATTCGCTCATCATTTCCTTCGGGAAGAACAATGTGTTTCTTCTCTCTTTTGGCCCATTTTACCAGTTGATATTGAAACATGTGCGGGGTGATGCCCTGATAACTGAATGTGATAATTTTATCATCAAGCGCTTTTAAATCGACATGTTTTTCAAAAATATCTATGGCTAACTCAATTTTTTTCTTGTTATCTATCGTGATTTTAGAATGAATAGAACCAATAGTTGTAGTGGTTTCGAACGTTCCTTTTTGAACCGCAATAATTGGGATAATGGTTTGCAAACCTTCGATAAGTTTAATCATTGGTTCATCTGGCAAACTTCCTGCTGTAAGTACAATTCCGGCAATTTTAGGGTAGTTGGCAGATAAGTTGGCTTGCAACGATCCGATGATAATATCACCCCGGTCACCAGGGGTTACAATGAGCAGATTATCTTTAATGTGCCTTAAAAAGTTTGGCAGCATCATCGCACCAGTTACAAAATTATCAACCTGATTATCGAGCAAATCGGCGCCGAATAAAATATCAGCATCAAGCGCAGCCGCAATTTCTTTCATAGTTGGGCTTTGCAAACCACTTTCGATGGGAATTACGGCTATTAATAATTCTGGCGGTAATTGATTGGTTAAGGCCTGTTTAATACGTTCTGCTTCTTCAGGATTAACCATATTGGCCACTACACCCAAGACCTGCACATCTCTTAACAAAAAGTTGCGGTAAATATTGATGGCGCTTTTAAATAACTGACTTGCCGTTTTTCCCTTTCCTGATACCACAATCAAAACCGGGGCACCCAGGTTTTTGGCCATTAAAGCATTCGATTCAAATTCAAAGGCGCTGCCTTCGCCTAAAAAATCGCTTCCTTCAATTACAGTGAAATCATAATTATCTTCTAATTTTTTATATTTACTTATGATGGTATTGATAATTGTGCCGCTATCTTCAGCCTGGTGAAGCATATCTTGTCGGGTAAAGGCAAAAGCATCTTCGTAACGAATCGGTAATGCGAAGTAATCAAGCATTGCTTCTACGTGTTCGTCTTTTTGATTTGGATCTTCTTGAGCAATGATTGGCTTAAAATAACCAACTTTTTGGGTTTTAGCCAGTAGCATGTTTATCATGCCAAATGCAATCACTGATTTTCCGGTATAAGGCTCTGCAGATGCTATAAAGATGTTCTTCGTCATAAAAAAAGGATAAGGCTGATTAGAATAACTAACTTTTGCCAATATAGTTGGAAATTTTTTAAATCTATATTAAAAAAGTAGCCGACCTAATTGCAGCTGAAAATTTGAAATTAAAAAGGCTAATAAAAAGATATTGATATATTGGTAAAATGAAACCTACAATCACCATTGAATATTGCCCGAAATGCGGATGGATGTTGCGATCGGCCTATATGGCGCAAGAAATTTTGAACACTTTTACAGATGAAATTAGGGGCGTAATGCTAATTCCAAGCGAAACCGGTGGTAAATTTACCATCACTATTGATAACCAGGTTATTTTTGACCGCAGTGTAATGGAACGTTTCCCTGAAATCAAGGAACTGAAAAATTAGTTCGAGATCATGTAAGTCCGGATAAGGATTTAGGGCATACCGATCGTAAATAATTGCTAAGCGTTCGATTCGATAATCAACTTAAGGGTTTTAAGCCTATAAATAAGCGGCTGATTTACTTTAGATGTGAGGTTGGCCTTTAACGGCTGGAAATGACTTTGCAAAAAATGATCGTAATCTGTAATCTCTGTTGCTTGGTTCAAAAAAATAGGCACAGGTTGTTTTCCTGCTTTTGTAAAAAAATCTTCTAGTTCTTGGAGCTCCTGCATTGTCATGCCACTAAGTTACAAATGAAAATTTAATAGATTTCAATATCACTGGTTCATTTTATCATTTAGCTATCACTCAATACCTTTTATTTTACGGCCAAGTTTTCAAAAGCTATCATATAGCCTTAAAACGCCATTAATAAAATAAATAAAACCATATAGCATTATTTTGTGTTCATGAATTGCTTTTGATGCCTAATTAATACACCACCAAATGAAGGAGATAAGTACTGAATTATTTTATAAAATTGGGGAAAGTGCTAACGATGGATACTTCATCTACAATTTGCAAACTGAAGATTTTATTTACATTAATACTGCATTGGCCGATATTTGGGAAGTCGACAAAGAATCTCTTCTGCAGAAACCAAAATTATTTTTGAGCAAAGTTTACAGCGATGATGTAGAACATGTTATTTCCTGTTACGAAGAATGTTTGGAAGACATGGAACCTAAGAAATATGAATTTCGACTAGGTTTTGAAAATTCCAGAGAGAAATATGTAAAAGTGAGTTTGTATCCGATTAAAAATGAGGAAGTAATCATTTGTGGCATAGCCGAGGATATCACTGTAGAACGCCATAATAAGTTGCTTGTCGATCAAATCAATTACAGAAAAAATATTACACTCGAAGTTTTATCACATGATTTAAAGGAACCTCTTGGCATGATGAAGTTAACCGCATCATCGATGGAGAAAGAGGTAGCTAAAATTGGTGATAAAAATCTGCAAAAGTCGTTAAGCTTTATCGTTGATATGTGTGATCGAAATACGCGATTAGTGCGGAGCGTCATCAATCACGAATTTATAAAGAGCAACATCATAGAAATTAATAAAGACAGGCTGGAATTGGTGTGGGAGCTAAAAGATGCCTTACGTTATTATAGACGATCAAGGTTGAGCAATGTTCGTAATTTTAAGTTCAGCAGCAATCAGGATAAAATTTACCTATCGATTGATGGAATGAAATTTCTACAGGTAATTAACAATTTAATTTCAAATTCGATAAAGTTTACTGATGAAAATGGCACTATTGGCGTAACCGTAAATGATGTAGGGAATGCAGTAGTGATTTCAGTTTATGATAATGGCAGAGGAATACCTGAAGACATGAGGGCAGATTTGTTTGAAAGGGCAGAGCAAGGATTTCGAGCTGGCCTGGTTGGCCGGGATTCTGGTGGCTTAGGAGTGGGCATTATTTACAACATTGTAAAGTTACACAACGGACGAATTTGGTTCGAAACCGAAACAGGAAAAGGGACCACTTTTTTTGTAGAATTACCCAAATAAATACTTGAATCGCTGCTTTTCGAGCCATATTCGCGACTAAGCGAAATGCCCCATTTTCTGAATCAATTTCCTTCAATTATATTTGGTTTATGATCAAAATAATCCTGGTAGATGACCATCACTTGATGCGTGAGTCGCTTACCGCACTTATGGATAAATACGAATCGGTTGAAGTTGTAGCCGATGTTGCCAATGGAAGAGAACTACTTAATTTAATTGATACTGGCATTCAGGCTGATATCATTTTATCGGACGTAATGATGCCCGAAATGGACGGTATCGAAATGATTCCGCTGGTAAAAAAGAAATCTAAAAACCTAAAAATTGTATTGCTTAGTGTTCTGGAGGATGAAAAATATCCTTCTAACGCTTTTTTAGCTGGAGCGAACGGCTATTTATTAAAAAGTGTAGGTGCCGATGAATTGATGTTTTGCCTTCAACATGTAATGAAAGGGCATAAATATATCTCGTCGAGTTTATGTATTTCTATATTGGAAAGATATAATAGTCAGCTAGTTATGTTGTCTCCTGAGCAAAATCATCGTCTTCAGTTTTCAGAAAGAGAATTAAGTGTTTTAAAGTTGATAGGTGAGGGAATGACCAATCAGGAAATGGCTGATAAACTCTTTCTAAGTAGAAGAACAGTTGAAGGTTTAAGGCAGGCGTTAATTGATAGAACAGGTTGCAAAAATACAGCAGCTTTAGTACGTTTTTCTATTCTGAACGGTTACGCAATCTAATCAAAAGGCCAAATTTTCGCTCGAAAATTTGGCCTTTTTTAAAATGAGTATATTATCGCGTACTAATACTTTTAGGGATAGTCGGTTAGCCGCTATCAAATCGAACGTTTATTGATTCTGAGTGAATTTTTTAGCTTTAGCAATTACTTCATCAATTTCAAATGGCTTATAAATTATACCATCTGCTTTCGATTGGATCGTATCGATTTGATTGGGCGACATTGCAGAAATTAATATGATGGGTAACTTTTTAGCGCATAACTGATCCTTAATTTTATTGCATAATAATCTCCCGTCATCGGCACCTAAATGAATATCTAAAAAGAGAATATGAGGATTGAAGGTATTTATGATTTCGAAAACGTTCAATGCGGAATAAATACACTTAGTTTGGTAACCTTCTTGTTCTAAAATCATGCAGAGCACATCTCCATTAGAGGGGTCATCATCCAATACCAAAATTCGATTGTGCATAAACTTAACTGGTTAAAACGATAAAGTTAACCATTCACAGTTCAAACGAACCCGAATAAATACGTTAAAAATTACGTTTAATAGGTCTTTAATGGTGTTCTAATGAACAAAAGCCTTTGTAAAAAAGTTGTGGAGATGTAGTGTTTTCTAGGTAAAGCGGGATAGATTTGCTATTTTAAGGCAATCAAATTCTTAATTATGGAAAGAAATTTAGAGTACATTAAAATTCCTAATTTCCTCAATCGTATTAGGAACGAATGGCCAGGAATGATTGATCGTTTCGAGTTTAAAACACCAACAGTGATTTACGTTCACCTGAAAGAAGGCATCTCAAGTATCGACTTTTTGGGGCGACTATCAAAGAAGGTAGAACGAATGATCGATTTTTCTATTCCAATCATTT
Source organism: Pedobacter sp. AC163 (assembly GCF_979258665.1). Lineage (NCBI taxonomy): Bacteria > Pseudomonadati > Bacteroidota > Sphingobacteriia > Sphingobacteriales > Sphingobacteriaceae > Pedobacter > Pedobacter sp. AC163. The sequence continues at coordinate 5,036,816 of NZ_OZ409872.1, forward strand.
TATACCACGTAGAACGCGACGGAATGAGTCTTCGATCTCATCCTATTAATTGGTATTCCACGATCGAAAGCGCATAGAGAATCCCATCAATTAATTTTTTCATAAAAACGAATGGTTCAAAGTGAAACGGGAGTTACAATGCTCCTAAAATTTCCTTGTCACTATCGCGATGCCCAGTTAAGCCGGGCATTACTTAGCAACTATTTCTTGTATCATAGAAAATATCGAATTGATAAGATTCCTCATTATCTAGTCTATTTTACTGATCGATTTTTCGGCAAGCTAGCCTGGTAAATTATGGCTGCCGCCAATATAGAGGTTAGAAAAAATCCTTCCACAATATTTGCTTTTTTGCTTTTTTTTAAGCCTTGGTAGAAGCGATAAACCGCTATTCCACCTAAACCAGCCAATTCAAAAGTTAGCGGACTGGAAAATGTTTTTTCAGGCGAATGTGATAGTGTTTTATTAATGCTTGAATCAGCTAAATTTACACTTTTCGCTATTCTTTTTTCTATTGTTGGTCGCGGCAAATAAATTCCTAATCCCATGCCTATTGCACTAAGGCCATCAATGAGGAGATTGTAGGGTTTGTGTGTATTGCGTTTTGTCATCATTATTAACTTAGTATTAAAATAATATTAGAATATTTTTCTGTTTGTAAAACATTCTTTGGTTTTAATTGTCTTTGATCTACTATCCCTATAATTTATTCTTGATTTAACATGGAACAAGGCAGAAGACCTGATCAAATGGAATTTAGCTCCAAAGCTAGTTTCTATTGTATTTTAGCAGCATTTGTATTGGCAGTAATTTTCTCCTTTATTCAGCCTGCTTTGAAAAAAGGCTTTCCAGAAATGAGCATGATTTTTAAAAATCGTTAAGGAGTATTTTATTGCCTTGGGTCATTTCCTTGCCCTGTTTTCTGCGCTCTTAACTCTTTCTCAAGTTTCTTACTTTGTCCATATGTAACTTCCCATTTAGGTTTAGTGAGTGTTGCGAAGGCTGCTATGTCTGCATCTTTGGAAGTTGTTGCCTGTCCAAAACGATCTATTGTCTTTTGATATTCTTCAATAACCGACTGAAGAAAATATTCATTTCTATCTTCCTTTTCATAAGTATCTAGTTTTTTTACATTTTGAATTGGGGTTTGAGGCAGCGTTTGTGGCAATTGATAGCCTTTCTTCTTCGCTAAATTTTCCAATGAAACCTGATAGGCTTTATGATCGGAAACTAGTTCTTTCGCCAATGAAATTAGATCAGGTTTCGCTCCCAGTTGAATCATCTTATTCGCGAATTCGATAGTAGTTAAATTACTTAGTGCAACATTCTTTAAAAACTTTGTGTCGGTACTGTCTAACGTGATTGATTTGCTAATCTGGCTGATTCCGGTATCGGCAACTATAGTATCAGAAGCTAGTTTTTGACCGCTCTCGGATTTCTTTTCTGAACTTGTACAGCTTGCTACAACCGTAAAACACAATGCCGCTAGTATATAATGGGTATCTCTCATGTTAATCCTTTAAAAAATCAACACCATTAACATTTTAATGTTTTGAGAATTTGAAAATGGTGGCTTCCGTAAGTAGAAATAGATTGGTATCGGCAGTGTTAACCAAAGATGAAGCATTGATACTAGTTCCTACTGAAAGCTAAGGAACTGCCGTTAGACAACGAAAATTAACACTGATTAAGCTGCTTGTTGCTCTGCGATAATGTTTTAAAACGAGCAGGAAGATAAGATTACAGCTAACAAAAATTAAAAACTTCAAACTTTTAGCTATTAGATTGATTGTTTAATAAGAAATATCAAGCTTATGAACACGGACAATCAAAAAAAGAATCATCAAGAAAAGGATGAAGACAAAAAAGATAAGTTAGGAGTGATACCTAATGAGGAGTTAGATGGCAGTGATGCTGATAAAGCTTATGATGAGAATGGCGATTTTAACCAGTTAGGAGCTGTTAGCACGGATCAAAGTGGTTCTGATGCTGATGCAGATGAAAAATCAACCTAAATAAAAAACCCCGATTTTGAGTCGGGGTTTTTTATTATGGCCTGTAGTAGGCGTCTGTTTTGTAATTTTTGAGGTTTTTCTTTAATTCAATTCTGGCCTGATGGATATGTGTTTTTACAGTACCAATGGGTAAACCTAATTCTTCTGCAATTTCATGGTATTTGTAACCTTCGAAGTAGCGCACAAATGGATCGCGGTAAGCTTTTGGCAATCTATCCAATGCACCTTGAATATCGTTCATCATAAACTTGTTCTCAGCTACATTTCTGGTTGCGCTATGACTTAAATTTGCATACGTGATTTCTTCCTCTGTGGTAATCAGCGCATTTTTCTTAGCTGTTTTACGATAATCATTGATAAAAGTATTACGCATGATTACGAAGAGCCAGCCTTTTAAATTCGATCCTTCCTCAAATTTGTGAAAAAACCGGATAGCTTTCATCAATGTATCTTGAACAAGATCATTGGCGTCGTCCAGGTCTTTGGTAAATTGTAACGCATGAGAGCGGAGCGAGCTTGCATTGCTATTAACAATGCTGCTAAATTCTGTTTTATTCATGGGATAATGTTTTAAGGTGATTGTCTATTAACGGACAAACTTCATACCGCTAACATTAACTGTTATTTATTCGCGTATAACTACTCATGGTGTTTTCGCTAAATGCATTTTTATTAATAATAGCTTATTTGCATTACGTTACCACTAGTTCCATTAAAAGTACTTTTAATTGGATAAATACTGGAAAATCAATGATTGTAAAGGATTTGATATACAAGATGATAACTTTCATGGTGACTGTAGCACACTACAAAAACTGATGAAAAAATACACAAGTTGTTGCCGTCAATGTATACTACTCACCTACTTTTTCTGTTAAATGACGCATTTGTATATTGAAGGTCATATAACAATTGAGAAGATGCAAGCCATGTTTTTTAAAGATATTTTTGTGCTTTAATTACAAAAAGCGCACATGAATATCACTTCATTAAAACATATTCCTTATTCCGTTCTCGATTTAGCAACCGTATTAGATGGTTATACTGCAGCCGATACGTTTAAAACAAGTTTAGAAATTGCCCAACAATCAGAAGCTCTTGGCTATACCCGTTATTGGTTTGCCGAACACCACAATATGGCAGGCGTAGCAAGTTCGGCAACAGCGATATTGATAGGTTTTATTGCCGGAGGTACCAAAACTATTCGTGTAGGTTCGGGCGGGATTATGTTGCCAAATCATTCTCCGTTAATTGTAGCCGAGCAATTTGGAACGCTGGCTTCACTTTATCCAAATCGAATAGATTTAGGTTTAGGCAGAGCACCAGGAACGGATCAAATTACTGCAATGGCGATTAGAGGAGAAAATATGCATGCTGCACATAACTTTCCAAAAGATATTGAGCGATTACAGCAACTGTTCTCTGCCGATAATCTTCATTCAAAAGTTCGTGCCATTCCAGGCGAAGGACTCGATATTCCAATTTGGGTATTAGGCTCTAGTACCGATAGTGCAAGATTAGCAGCAGAGAAAGGATTACCTTACGCTTTTGCCAGTCATTTTGCACCAGCATTATTTGAACAGGCAGTGGCTATTTATAAAAATAATTTTAAACCTTCTGCTTTTCTTGCCGAACCTTATGTTATCGCTTGCGTTAATGTGGTTGCGGCCGATACAGATGAGCAGGCTGAATTCTTATCGAGTTCGGTTAAGAAAATGTTTTTAGGCGTGATAACTGGTAGGAGAGAGCGACTTAAGCCACCTGTAGAAAATATCAATGCCCATTGGGATCAGCTGGAAAAAGAAGCTGTTGAGCAAATGTTATATTATTCTTTTATTGGTAGTAAAGAGACCATTAAATTAAACTTAGCCGCATTTGTTTCCAAATTTGGAGTGAATGAAATTATGAGCACTTCGCATATTTATGATCATCAAGCGAAGCTTTATTCAAACAAATTGTTCGCCAGTATATTTGAATAAACTTGCTGTTATTTAATCCTGCAATTATGCAGCGCAACTGCCCATTCCTCATGTTTACAGTTTGGGCAAAGAAAAGTTGATTCTTCATTTACTGCTGCTACGTGTCCGCAAAATGTACAGGCGTAATGTGTTTTTGGTTGAAGTATTTTGGTTTTTTTAGCAAATAACTCTGGCAAGATGGGCAAGCCAGGTTTTACTTGATCATCTGTGTAAAAGAATACGCTCAGTGTACCAGATGTTTCAAGGATAGCGGTATCTATTTGCCCTAAATGAGAAATGCTTTGCTGCCTCAGTTCAGAGAAAAACTCATCTTGTGCAAGTGTTTCTTTCTTAAACTCTTCAATATTGAACTGTCCGTTTTTGATTAGATAAACAGGTTTGCCTTCTATCAGATCATCTAGTTTTTCGCTTTTTGCAGTTAAAAATGTGGTGAGCCGATAAGCGCCAACAATAATAAAAAATATGATTACTGGGATCAAAAGCCCAACTTCCTTATAAAACATCGGATCTCCGGCAGCAGAACCCAAACTAATAATCACTACGAGTTCAAAAACAGAAAGCTGCCTTACACCACGTTTTCCTAAAAGCCTTAACCCAACTAAAATTATAAAATACATAATAAAAGTTCGGAGTGCTATTTCTAACATAAACTCCCAGTTTTCTTCTCCGATGAAGAAATTTTTCCAGTCGATGTTTAAGATCATAGTAATACGTGGCAATAGATTACAGCAGTTAGGGAAGAAATGATTTTGGGATTTTTAAAGATGTATTGGATGAAAAAATGTTAGATGCATGAGTGCATCTAACATTTATGGATTTTTAATTTTTAAGCGCTGCAGCTCCTGCACTTGCTACTTCATGGTCTTGCTCAACGCTTCCTCCAGAAACACCGATGGCGCCAATTACCTTACCTGATTCATCTTTCAAAACTACTCCACCTGGAAAGCTAATTAATCCTCCGTTTGAGTGTTCGATATTGTAAAGTGGTTGACCAGGCTGTGATAACTTGCCGATTTCGCCAGAATCCATGTCGAAAAATCTTGACGTTTTTGCTTTTTTTATGGAAATATCAATAGATCCAAGCCAAGCATTATCCATTCTATGAAATGCTTTTAAGTTTGCACCTTCATCTACAACAGCAATGTTCATGGGAACACTAATTTCAGTTGCCTTTGCTTTAGCGGCGGCTGATATTTTTTCTACTACTTCTAATGTTAAACTCATAATTTTTTAAATTGGTTTTTATGATAAAGTTAACATTCAGAACTTGTTATTGTTCTGATTGGAAAATATGTTTCAGAAATTTATTGATTTTCGGAACGATATTATAAAAAAAAGCCCAGACGAATCATCTGGGCTTTCAGTTTATTTACCTCGGTGGTAATTTCCTTGTCGTATCTCTTTTCATTGTATCCCTTTTCATGGTATCTCTCTTTGAGGGATCTTTTCTATCTGGTTTCTTTTTAGGCCATTCAGTTTTCTTTCTAACGGTATCTGGCCGGGTTTGCGCAATAGTGCCCAAGCTAAAACTAGCAAGTAGCATTACAATCATTAACTTTTTCATAGGAATAATTTTTGTTTTAACTACTTGTAAAACAGCACCATTATTCCAAAGGTTTTGTCTTTTTTTCAAAAAAGACAGTTAAGAATGTATAGCCTCCAGATTAAGTTTTAAGAGTATCGAATTGGAATAATGAAACGCCTATCTAAAGTCTAATCTTTTTTGCTTTTGTCTCGTTTTTTTCTGGTATTTGTATAGAAAGGATGAGATCAATACTTTCCGAATTTGTTTCGTAATCAGCAGCTATCTTTTCCCATTTCGCTAACTCTTGTTGAAGGCTTTCGATTTCTTTGCCTAAAGATTCTATTTTACTTTGTATAGATTTTCTAACGTTCGTGTTTGCCATAACACAAAATTATAATTTGAATGTGAAATTGAAGTATCCAAATTTCGATAAAGATAAAATCACGAGCTTTTCATCTGTTTATCAATTATTTAAACCGGTTAAAAATTTTCAACATCTTCTATCATTCAATTAAATTTTGCTTTTCCTTATAAATGAGATGGGTCAGTTGATTTGAGGTCAAAAATATTTGTCTAAACTTAAACCATAGGTGAAATTTAAATTTTCTCTTTCTGTGATATTCAATCTATTATAGTTCAGCGTAGTCGTGAGGCTAATCCACTTTCTTAGCTTTAAGCCTATTGTTGTAGATGATCTGATAATATAGTCGCCACCTCTTGAAAAAGAATTTTGTAAAAAATGGCTTCCATCTAGGGTTATAATTTCTTTAACTGCGAAATGGAACTGTAACCTGAGCGAATTACGTAAGGTATTATAACGCTCGCCAACCACCAAACTACTTTGATCGAATAGAATGCCGTTACTCAAATTGATGTAGGAATTCGGTTCATCAAGAAAACTGTAGGCAATACCACCGCCGGCAAGTAATTGATTTTTTAGCTTTAACGAATAGCTGGTGTTGTAATTGATCAAACCCCAATAATAAAAATGTTCTGGCCCTTTAAACAGGTTGAAGTTAAGCGTACTCGAGAAATCATTATTGCTTAAGTTGTTGTTTTGTTTTCCATAAAGCCAACTGGTGTTAGAGTTTAAAACGAAGGTTTCCTTCTTCATTCCAAAGTTTAAACCATTGTTTAATAAATAAGCACGCTGATCGTCTGTTCTGTTAATTGAACCTGTAGAGGAAAGCACAATATGGTAATTCGTACTGTCGCTATATTGTGCCGATGCATTAAGAAATACGAAGATGAAATTGAAAATAAGTAAAAGTTTCTCCATACTCAGGTTAACAGATTTACAATGATTAATGTTTAGTAAGCAATTAACGAACAGTTTTTTTCCGCTCCAGAGCCTGATCCGATAACTTGCTTCGCTCAATTGCTATCTCGGAAAATGTCTCTATTATTAGACCAAATGATTATTTTTACTGCATGAAACCAACAACATCTAAGCATTGGCGTTTCCGTTTGCACGAGGTGATCTACGAATCGAATACGCCTGCAGGCAAAGCTTTTGATGTGGGTTTACTCATTGCCATATTTACCAGTATCATAGTAGTAATGCTTGATAGTGTTGTTAGCATCCACAATAAATACGGTAACTTATTTTATCATGTGGAGTGGGTGTTTACCGGCTTATTTACCATAGAATACATCTTACGGTTAATCAGTATTAAAAAGCCAGTGAGGTATGTATTTAGTTTGCTGGGGATTATAGATCTTATCTCATTATTGCCGTCGTATTTAAGTATGTTTTTTATTGGTGCACAATCGCTTTTGGCTTTCAGAGCATTAAGATTATTAAGGGTTTTCAGGATTTTTAAACTCGGAGAATTTCTAAGCGAAATTAATTTCCTTACGCAGGCGCTGAAAAACAGTTTTAGAAAAATTAGCATCTTCCTGCTTACGGTATTAACGATCACCGTAATTTTAGGTTCGATCATGTATCTGGTAGAGCAGCGGGAAAATGGTTTTTCGAATATTCCGGAAAGTATTTATTGGGCAATAGTAACCATAACGACGGTAGGCTACGGCGATATTTCTCCAATCACCCCAATGGGAAAATTTGTTGCTTCAGTGGTTATGCTTATTGGTTACGCCATTATCGCTGTACCAACAGGAATTATTACTCATGATATTGCTGTTGCTGCAAAATCTAAAAAGGAAATGCCCGAATCTTGCCCAAGTTGCAGCCTGGAAGGGCACGATTCTGATGCGCTTTTTTGTAAGCATTGCGGCTCGTCACTTTTTAGATAACTAATTCGGTAAATAACGTTCTACACGACCTGCGAAATCATTCAAGTCGAATGGTTTGTTAATAAAATCTTCTGCCGTACATTTCGCTTTTACCGCGTTTAAGTGATTATTTGCCGACATCATCATTACCGGAATGTGATGAGTTTTAACATTGGCTTTCAATTGTGTACAAATCTCAATGCCATTTCCATCAGGCAACATGATATCCAAAATCACCATGTCTGGAATAGTTAGCCGCATTTGTTTCCAAAAATCGCTGGTATTACTACAAGCTTTTACTTCATACAATTCCTCCGTGAGTAAGAACTCGATAATCTCTCTGATATTGGGATTATCTTCTACTACATATATGCACTTTTTCATAAGCTTTATGTTGAGCAATGTATGCTTAACGTCTTTCATTTTCAGATGTTTAAGTTATTTCTTCACATTGCCTGAGTTATTAACTTCTTTTATTCACCGTCTATTTCAAATCAAATTTTTCGCAAACTTTTTTATGTTTTTTTAAGTTGATTAACTACATCAGCTATTAAAATTATGAGAAATCTTAAATCAAGCTTTGCATTCGTTATCGGCTTATCAATTGCCGCAAGCGCTAATGCATCAGAACGTATTACGCCTTCAGTAAATGTGATCAGTCACGAACGAAAACAAAATGTTCTTCCGCCTGAAGTTTTCATGGCTCAAGCAATGCGGTATGGAATAAAAAGTTTACAGATGAGCGGCTTAGCCGCTGAAATTTCTAAAGATCAAAAAATTAGGAGTTTTTCAACAAGCGTTCTCGACTTGCATACTAAAGCAAACCAGGAGCTTTTAAGCCTGGCAAAAACAAAAAACATAAGTTTACCAACGAGTAAATTGCCGGAAGGACAAAGGCCCGATGGCAGAGTGGATTCGTCTCCTACAAATTTGTTGGATACCTCGCGAAATCAAAATCAAGGTGAAGCAGGGAATACGGGTCAGCCAAAAGGTGTTATGGTTGAAGGCTTTGCGATGCTTAGTGATGCTGATATGCAACAATCAATCACTAAACTTAACCAATTGAAAGGCGAAAATTTTGACAACGCTTATCTTGCAGCTAGCTTGAAGGATCATCAAAATGTGGTTGCACTTTTCGAGGCAGGGTCTAAATCATCGGATAAAGATGTGAAAAAATATGCCCTTAAATATTTACCGAAACTTAAAGCACATTTAGCTCAGTTGAATGCGATGATGAAATAAAAATAAGGAGGTAGCGATGAAATTAGCTACCTCCTGTAAAATTAATGCGAAGCGTTACTTTCAAAACCGAAAATCGTTAATCGAACTGGTTTTGAAGATACTTTGTATTTTGTGGAAACGGTGAAAGTGTCGAGGTCAATCTGATGCACTTCACCAGATCCTGGTAAAGCGATGTAGGCGAATTTTGCCGTCGCTTCTAAAACTGGCTTATAGGTGTCAGTGCTTGAGGTTGCTGAAATTACAGCACCTTCTTTTTTCAAAGCTCCAGTCGCTAAATCATAAACACGAAGTTTTCCATCCAAAGTTAACACTAACAAATTTTTTCCGGCATAATCAACTTTGCATTGAAATGCATCAGCACCGTTGTAAATAGGGGTGATCTTATCCCCAGCCAAATCAATTAAATAAGCCCCTTTGGTAGCCACGTAACCAATAAATTTCTTCGCAGATTCTGCATAATAAATGCTGCCCAACCTAAATGCGCCAAACCCATCGGGGTTTGGAATCAATCTTTGCTCGCCGTTAGATTTCACCACCAAAACGCCACCTGCAGTTGCAGCGGCATTGGTAAAACCACCGAAAACAGCATGAGTGCCATCAGTTGCGTTACCATGGATCGCCCCAATGGCTAAGGTTGAAGCAAATACGGTTTTGCCGCTTTTATCAATGATTAAAACCCTGTTGGGTGATGCTCCAGCTGTTGTTGTAGAAGTGACCGCATAGGTTCCGTTTGTAAATTGTGCCATTGCACCATGATGAGGTAATAAGCCGGCATTCACAGTGGAAAATCTTGCTCCTGTAGTATTAAAATCACTTTCCATAGCCCGGCTCAAAGTTCCATCGCCATCATTAAAAATTAAACTTTCATCGGCTTTCGATTTAAAGTGGGTTGGCTTTATGCCATTTGCAATAATACTGGCCCATTTTGGATTGTGCAATACATCAATATGATCTACATGTGATGACAGACCGCTGTCAAAAACCTCTGCTAAATTTTGCGTACCATAAAGCACTGCTGCATACCTACCAGAAGAAGTAGCATAAAGATTTGCCAGTGGATATTTGGCATCGAAAGATGAAACAGCTGCCGAAAATGGGTCAATTAAAGTCAACTTGTTCGAAGTTTCATCTGAGGTTAACAAACGTACATATTTAAACTCCTTTGCAACGTTTGTTGGTTCCTCTTCAGGTTGTTGATTGTCTTTTTTACAAGCGGTAAATGCTGCAGCAACGGCAACAAACAGGGCTGCTTTCTTAAAATTGTTTTTGGATAACATTGGGTTTGATTTTAATTGATTAATTAATTTTTATGCTGATTCCTTTGATCGTTTGCCATCCGGCTTTATCGGTGATTCTGATCAAAAAATGGTAATCACCTGGATCTATATCTGCCGGGACATTGATGGTTGCTGTGGCTTCATAATTTTTTTGCCCTGCCGGAATATTGATTTCTCTGATGAGTAGATACGGTTTTACTGGAGTTTTAGTCGCTTCCATATTGCAGCTGTTTACCTCAGTACTGTGAGAATGATGGTCGAAGTTGTGGTGGATATCAATGCTCATGGATCCAAGTGCTACGTTATCACTTACCTGAGCCTTAAAAATGAAAGATTCGCCACGTTTAATAATGCTACACTGTTGTGGAAAAGCGCTTGCACTCGCAACAATTTCGGGATAGCTGGTATCAATTTCTTCGGTTTCTTTTTTGCAATTGCTCAGCAGAAACACCATTGCGAAGCCTAAAATTAGATAGCCCGTTCTTTTTGGATTAAATTTATTTTTCATTAGGTTTTATTTATCAAAATGTTCTTCAAGTTCATTTTCTTTCCCCAGCTGATCGACGATCTTAAGGTGTACGTGGTAATGGCCTTTTGGTGCTGCGGTAACATCAAGATGTTTATGGAAATTGTAGTTGGTTAAACCAACCATCGAAACATCGGTGAACCAAAAGTCCTCTTCCCAGGCCGATCCATGTACTTCTACTTCAATTTTGGCAATTTTATTAATGGCAGAAACTGATGCTTCTACATGCAAATCATTGCCAGCAGTATTTAAGCCCACTTCAAAACCTGTCGCATTGGGCAGTGTTGGGTCGTATTTAATTTCCAAATCACTCACAACTACTGTCGATTTACCTAATACGTCGGTGACGGTAATGGTTACCAGGTAGCTACCCAAAGCAGCCGTAGTTGGTACATCAATGTGTTTATGGAAACTTGCATTTTTGATATTGACAAAACCGTCGGTATAGTTTTGACTAAAGTTCCAGCCCGAGCCAGATTTGGGCTTGATGGTTAACTGAACGCCGGCTAAATTGCTAGCCGAAAAAAGATCGGCCTCTAGGTGGATGTCCGTTCCTGGGTAAGCGGTTTTGTTGTTATTGGTGCCAATTTCTAAGTTTGTGATAGAAGGCGCATCTGGAATTACTTCTTCTTTTTTACAGGCTGTAAAAGTTGCTGCAATCATCAACAGTCCTAAAAAGGGCTTTCTAAATTTGTTCATAATGGGTGTTTTTAAGGGTTATAACTGATTATTTTATTTTGAAAAGGGGATTTTTACCGAGAGAATGAGGTTTCGTCCTGCTTCAGGAAGCTCGATAAGGCGATAAAAACTGGTATGATTGAGATATTTTGTGTCGAATAAATTCTGTGCCTGAATACTGACTTGAATTGGATTTTCGAAAAGTGATATTTTAGTTCCAATCTGGATATTCACCAGTTGGTAGCCAGGTGTTTTTTTCTCTGGAGGAACAATATTTTCCTGTTTACTGGTAATGCGGTAGTCCACCGAGAAATAGGTATTGCTCAACTTGGTATTAAGTTTAGGAGAATAGGTGAGGTTAAACAAGGCAGAAGCTGGTGGAGAAAATGGCAGCGTAAATCCCTTTTTATCTCCAGATAATTGCTTCGCCTGCAATATTTCTCCTAAAAAATGAGTGCTTAGATTTTTGAAAATCTCATATTCCAATTGAATCTCTCCACCAAAGCGCTGTACCCGACTCTCTTCATACTCGAATATTTGGTTACCTGCACCATATGAATAATCATGGCCGGAAGTCGGATTCAGGTAAATATAGTTTGGGAAATAATTGTAAAAGGGACTAAGTTGAACCGACCATTTTGCATCACTCCAGCCCAGGGTTAGATCTACTTGATATGATTTTTCAGCGGAAAGATTTGGGTTCCCTTTTTCGTAGCTGAAGTAATGATAGTTTACGCCATTTGCACCAAGTTCTTTTGCAATTGGCATCCTGAAACTTTTGCCAATATTAGCCTTTAAACTGAAATTCGATAGATTGTAATTTAATCCAGCAGACCATACCAAGCTGTTGAAAGTTCGATTCAAATTGGCAGCCCGTTGCAGATTTTGCTGTTCGAAATTGCCGTTTCTATTAACTTGCGATGGAAACCAGTCCTTGTATTCAAACATGTTAATTTGTGCTCTATCGTACCTTATCGCACCATGTAGCAATAAATTTTCGCTGATTTTGAACTTATCGTACGCAAAAGCGCCAATTGTACTTTGGTTAAATGCCGGAACCAGAAAGCTCCATCCGTTGATGTTGTTACGCTGCCATTCTGCATTTATTCCAACGGTTAATTCGTGAGCATCAATTTTGACTCTATCTTTTAGATTTGCCGAGTAAACTGATTTATCGAACTCCCTTTCTAAATCGCTTTGAATCAATAGCGATGAAGGATAAATAGGGGGCATAAAGCCATGATTGACGTATTGACTAAATTCTTGCCTAAAGTTTTTTTGATAACCTAATTCAGCTTCAATGTTGTGGTTTTCTAATTGAAAGCTAGATCTGTTAATGATTTTAAAATGGTTAACCGATTGATACGGATGTAAAATATCCCGATCTGAATTATCGTGGAGCTGCTCATCAACACGTCTCGGCTCTAGTCCGTGAGCATTGGCAAAAAAACCACTTTTGGTGTAGGTATTACTTAGATAAAATATCGATCTAAACTCATCACCAACAAAACCAGTGTTGAAATGAATTCCAGTTTCTTTTCCTGCGGTATTTCTTAAGCGATTGTTATTTAAATTTACTTCGTAATCATACACATAAACCTTGGTTGCAGGTACCCGGTAATCGGCGTAATTTTGGTAAGTAAATCGCGAGTCGAAAAACCATTTTTTGTTTCTGCCATAAAAATTTGTTGATGTTCCGTATAGATTGTTGTTACTTTTTCCAATTAAATCTACCGAACCCCCAAGACTATTTGGCGCCGGAATGGCAACGGGTAAAATGTCAATTACGCCTCCAATGGCATCAGACCCGTAAATAAATGAGGCAGAACCTTTAATTAATTCAATTTCTCCAGTGGCAAATTGATCAATTTCCAAACCATGATCGGCTCCCCATTGCTGCCCTTCATGTTTAACACCCTTCTCAACAACAACCACTCTATTAAAGCCCAAGCCTCTAATTAACGGTTTCGATTGTCCTGAGCCAATGCCGATGGTCTTAATTCCTGGCAAGCGCTCCAGGCTTTTCATCAGGCTTCCGCCCAAATTTCGTTGGATAAAATCCTGGTTAACAATTTCTATATTCAACGATTCCGCTTTACGGCGATTTTCTACATGTTTATCTTTTATGGTGACGTCAGCTAACTGCTTAACTTCTTTTTGAAGAACCACATTTTTGATAACAGCCTGATCGCTTCCTTCTATTGTGATTATTGTTTTGGAAAAGCCTACTGCACTAACGATCAGTTGATAAATTCCTTTTTCCAAAGCTGGAAATGTGAAGTTACCCCGATCATCTGTACGGGTTGAAATTGGCGACTGAACTAGCTGGACCGTAGCGTTGGAGATCGGTTTTAGCTCGTAAGAAACGGTTCCACTGAGTTGAAATTGTTGCGCATACACCTGCACAGTTCCAAAAAAGGAAAATATTAAAATTAAAAATTTACGCATTGCAGATGGCCTAAGCCAATAGTTAAAGGATTAGCATATGCAAAGCATTGGCATACTAATCATGTTTAAAAAATTGAGAAAATATTGGAGATTGGAAATGCCGATTACGGCATTCTAGGCAGAAATAGGCGGACCTTTATTGGTAAAGCCTTGAAGTGTAAATTTGTAGTTGGCTAAAAATGTGCCTGTATTAAGCAGATTTGCTTTTGGTAAAGGGTATGAAATAGAAAAGGGTAGAGGCAACAAAATCTCTTTCCCATGTTTATGTGCCAAATAATCGCACACCGAACATTTTTCGGTAAAAGAAATATTACCTTTTTGATTACCCACCTGCTCAACATCGTCAGTGTTGTGGTTGTGGATGATTTGAATTACAGAAATAAAAGAGAAAGTAAAGATGAGCAGTGCGCTCACTGCTTTCACTAAATCAATTCTTCTCTTCAATTTTCTGTTAATCATTTACGCCACAAAGTTGCATTTATTTTTGAAAATAACAATTGATTTTTCAAAAAATAAATATTTTGGGCTTATTGAGAAGATTAATTAGTTGTAATCGTTTGATAATTAAACTAAACGCTTAAATAGATGTTGTAGAAGCCATCTCAAAATTGCGAATTTAATATTTTCCAAGATTACTATTTTGAGAAATCTTGATGCCTGGGAACGGCGATATTCAAGATTTTTTTTGTCTTTTCATTTATCAAATTGATTTTGAGACAGCTTCAATTTAATTAAATCTGACTTGGTTCATCATCATCTTCTAACTCGTCATCTTCTAGTTCGTCATCTTCTAGTTCGTCACCTTCTAGTTCGTCATCTTGTAATTCGTCATCCTCTAGCTCATCATCTGCTAACGCCTCATCTCCTTCTTGCTCATCGATAACTTCATCAAGCTGAGTTCCTTCTCCATCAGCAAAAGGAATCTCATCTTCGGTGTAACTTTCATCATCATTTTCTTCCTCTGGGGCATGGCCTTCTGCCGCATTGCCGTTTGAGCGATCGACTTGAAATTGCGCTATGTTTGGAATTTCATCGTCTTTAATTGGTTCTTGATCTGGATTTTTCATAGTATGATTTTTATATAAACAACATTGATTTTTTAGCATAAGTTTTGATGAAAGATGATAACAACATGGAGGAATATCATTTTTCCCGCTCCAAATGTGCTATTCTGGCTTATTTTGCAATAAAACTTTCTGTTTAAATTATTTTTTGCTTTCTTGCCGAATAATTCACGTTCACCTAAATGAAAAATCTCTCCATAAGTTTAACTCCAGCTAAATGTGAGCTTTTGGACAATATCCTTAACGAATTTGAGGAGGAAGTTTACATCAAATCCGATAGGGTACTTAAAATATTTAGAGGAAATGGTACGCTGGCTTCTGATTATCTGGATGTCTTAGTTCAAATGAATCTCGTTATTTTAGTGGGACAGGTAGATGGCGTTCCATTACCTGCAATGGTGGGTAAACAAGCAGGTGTAGATATGTTTATTAGTGAGGGTGGTTTTAAACGGCGCTACGCTTTAAACAAATTAGAAGAAGATACCGGAAAAAGCATTTTCGATCTTAAAACTGAAAATTTAGACCTTAAAGAAAAGGTAGAAAAGCAAGAAATTTTGCTCAAAAACCTCGAAAAAAATATCACCCAACAAGGCCAAAGTATCTTAAACAAATGGCTTGCCCGTGTTGGTTTTATGTTTATCGGAATTGCGTTAACCGTTTGCTATTTTCTGTTTTTCAAGTAATTACAAAGGTTAAAATAATGTGCTGGCGCCCATAAAGCTGTTCACAATCTTCATAATCTCTCCTCCCAAATCAACGGCGTTACCAATTCCTACACCTCTAATGGCTGCGAGTTGATCGGTAGTTTTCGGTGGTTTCGATGCAATGTTCACCAAAGCAACATCAGAAAGGATAGTGTGTTCAGGAACGTTTCTTTTCCTACTCAAATCACTGCGCCAATCAAGTAAGCGCTGATAAAGTTTTTGATTGGTGATTTCTTTAGGAATATCAATTTTAGCTACAAATGTTTTCCTGGGAGTAATCTCGTATTTATTACTGGCGTCTAAAAAAGTTTTGGTGTAATCTGCAATCGAAAATTTTGCCCACGGGAAACCAAATAAGGCCAGTTTCACATTTAAGGTATTTAAAATTGATATCAGCGTAATCACCGTTCTTTCCGACTTTTCATCAGCCAAAAATTTTAGAGATGTAAACTTGGATATCTCTGCAATTACCTGATTTATCTTTGGTGTAAAATAGGTTGAAGCTTTACTTAATCGATCTAGAAATAGTTTCTCGTCAGCAACATCGGTTTCCTTAGAAATTTTGGCAACTTCCTGACTTCTAAATTTTGTGCCCACTCTAATCAGTTGAGCATCCAAAACGTCGGAAGTATTATTTAACATATTTTTAAAGGCCGCATTCTCATCGAAAGCATTAAAACTAACATCTTTTATCTTGGCCCAGCTTTCGCTTAAAGAACTGAAGTCGAACAAGTCTTCAATCAAATCCCAGGTGTATTTTTTAACATAGAGCGCTAAATTTTGATCAGTTGGTACCTGGGTCACCGCCTTTGATGTAAAACCGATAATTCTTTTATCGGTAATAATATTTTCCATCTTCACCGGGGTTTTCAAAATTAGGCCAGCCAAACTTTTGCACCTGCTTAACGCCACATAAGCCTGTCCATGGGTAAATGATGCGCTAATGTCAACAATTGCCTTTTCGAACGTTAAGCCCTGGCTTTTATGAATGGTAATTGCCCAGGCCAGTTTAAATGGATATTGAGAAAATGAGCCCGTATTTACTTCTTCAATTTTATTTTCTTCCTGATCCAGGTTGTATTTCAAATTCTTCCATTCCTCTCGCTCCGCTTCAAAATGAGCCGAATCATCTAAGAATTGCACTTTAATCGTATCATTGGAGATAGACACAACTTTTGCCGCCTTCCCATTGTAATACTGCTTTTTACCCGACGAATCGTTTTTGATAAACATCACCTGGGCACCTACTTTAAGCTGCAGTAGTTCATCAACAGGATAAGCATCTTTAGGGAAATCGCCTGTTATTTTTGCACTAAAGGTGTGAAGCTCACCATCTAATTTCTCAAGACAATCTTTGTTAATTTGGGTAACTAAATTATTGTGTGTGGTTAAGGTGATGTACTCATCTTTCCAATTATCTTCTAAACTTGGATCGTAATGTGAATTGAGTTTATCTAAAAGTGCTGGCGTTAAATCATTCTCTCTAATTCTATTCAAAATATCAATGAATAACGGATCGGATTGACGATAAACTTTTTTTAACTCAAAGGTGGTTAATGAAATTGATTTAAGAATATGGCTATCAAAAAAGTAAGGACTTAGGTAATATTCTTTCAAAATATGCCATGCATCATGTGCAATCGGCGATAGTTGATATAAATCACCAATCATTAAAACTTGTACACCGCCAAATGGCATGTTAGAACCTTTTACTTTTTTTAAAGATTGATCAATAAAATCGAGCATGTCTGCCCGAACCATACTAATCTCATCAATAACTAAAAGTTCCAGGCATTTCAAGAGCTTTATCTTTTCTTCATTGTATTTTACTTCTTTAAATTGCTGGTCGTTAGCCACAGAAATAATTGGTCCAAATGGCATTTGAAAGAACGAATGGATGGTAACTCCACCTGCATTTATTGCGGCAACAGCAGTTGGCGCTACTACAGCGAAATTTTTCTGTGTAGTTTCTTTAATTTTTTTTAGCAGCGTAGTTTTTCCGGTTCCTGCCTTTCCAGTTAAAAAAATAGGTTGATTTGTGAACTTTATAAAATCGAGAATAAGTTGGTTATCGGGAGTAGATTGATTAGTATCAGTTTCGTTCATCTTATGCAGGGATCCTTCTTAATTTATCAAAATATTTATGCAAAGATGCACAGAATGTCACTAATGCTTTGCCTGATTTCAAGCCGATTTATTCACATTTGTAGTTTAATCATGGCTTGCTATTTTCATGATTTCAAATACAATTTAAACCAATATGATGATTAGCCTGACCTCCAAGGAGATCAATTTAAAAGTTAATCTCTTTTGTCTGCTTAAATTTTCTTCCCTTATTAATTTTTATTCTTCTGTAAATCAATTGGTTTAAATTGATTGATGTTTAAGCGTTAAAAATAACTGTTTATATTTTTGTTTGCTAATTATTTTAGTATAAATTTGTTTAATTCGCTGCTGGCGATTCATTAAACAATTAAGGAAGAAAGCTGTTTATAAGGCTTTCAAACGAAGAGGAGTGATATGACTGTTACAGTTTTAGCAATATTAGAAACAGATTTTAAACCAGATCTTTCTTTAGGGAAAATCATGAATGAGCGATTGAAAAACGCAGCCGATGACTTAAGAGATATTCATTTGCAGGCTTTACAATCTGTGGGACAACGTACTGATGATGTGGTCGTTTATATTAGCTATAACCCAAAATATAAAATCCGTTGGCGCATAGTAAATGATGTACCAGATGAAGTGGAAGGATTTGTAGCAAAAGTTTGTGGCGATTTAGGATACATTCAATGGAAAACTGCCGTAATGAATATTTTTAAAGGCAACGAATAGTAACGTCAATCATGCAGTTTGCGTTGTTAAACGGAAATCGGGTTGAAGCTTTAAAAGGCAAAAGTGCCGTTTGTTTAGGTTGTGGGCAAAAAGTAATTGCAAAATGTGGTTCCATAAAAATCCATCATTGGGCACATGTTTTTCTTAGCCATTGCGATTCCTGGTGGGAAAGCGAAACTTTATGGCATCGCCAATGGAAAGAAGTTTTTGCACCCGAATTTCGTGAAGTAAGCTTTTATGACGAGTCTTTGAACGAATTTCATCGGGCAGATATCCATACGGCATCGGGTCTAACCATCGAACTTCAAAATTCGCCTATAACCACCGAAGAGCTTCAATCAAGAGAACGGTTTTATCCCAAGTTAATCTGGGTGGTAAATGGTTTGAAGTTTAAAGGTTTCAAAATCTTAAAATCCATTCCAAATCCGCTCAGCCCATTATTAGATCCATTTGAATTTTGTGCTTCTGAGCACTTATCGGTCATCCGTAAAATCGATGCTTTAGCTAAGAATCCTCAACCGGAAGTGCTTAATTTTTACCATAAGGAATTAAAATCAATCCCAGTCTCAGCTGATTTTTATTCTTTTAGTTGGCGCAATGCGCACAAAGCATGGCTAAATGCTTCGTGTCCAATTTTCATCGATTTTGGTGGCCATTTTTTATACCGATTAAGAAAGCGCCATCAAATCTCTATCGATTATAATTATTTACAGCTGATTAGTAAAACAGCATTTATCGCTAAATACAGTGAATTGGGAAAGGATGTTAAATTAGAAACAGCATCCGGCAAGTCTTTCAATGATATTGTTGCACAATAAAAAGTTAAATCTTTGCACTTGTTAAACTAATATTTTGATCTTTAGGTATGAAAAGAATAGCTTCAATCACATTCTTATTTTTAGCAATTATTGTATCAAAAACCATGGCTCAGAAACCAGCTGTAATTAATCACATCGCTGTTTACGTGAACGATTTAACGAAATCGACAAGCTTCTATCAAACTGTTTTTAGTCTAAAAGTAATTCCTGAACCATTTAAAGATGGCAAGCATACTTGGTTCTCACTGGGAAATGCTGGTGCACTTCATTTAATTGAAGGTCAAAAGGCCAATCAAATCTTTGATAGAAATGATCATTTGTGTTTCAGCGTTTCATCAATCGATGAATTTATTGCCGCTTTGAATAATAAAAAGATTCCATTTGAAGATTGGGCGGGTAAAGTTGGCGCCATCAACTTAAGGCTTGATGGAGTAAAACAGATTTATTTCAAAGATCCAGATGGTCATTGGCTGGAGGTAAACGACGCTAAATAAATATTTCTACGCTATTATAATTTCCAACTTATGATTAAGATTTTTTTAAAGATGATGTTCGTGTTTTTATTGATCAGCACGACTATTTATGCTCAAAATGAAAAAGCAGAAGCAGATTTTAGGGCTGTAATGCAAAAGTTTAATGCGGTAGGTGCTTCAGTGGCGGTAGTAAAAAACGGGAAAATAATTTATACACACTCTTTTGGACTAAAAGATTTAGATAAAAAAACGGAGCTGACCGATCGCGATATTTTTCGTATTGCTTCTATTTCAAAATCCTTTTCGGCAACGTCCATTATGCAATTGGTAGAGGCGGGTAGACTGTCGCTAGATGACGATTTTGGAGATTTAGTAGGGTTTAAGATCAGAAACCCGAAATATCCAGATCAAAAAATAACCTTGAAAATGGCACTTTCGCACACTTCGAGTTTGAATGATTCTCAGGGATACTTAAACCTCGATTTGATTAATCCGGACAAAAATCCAAATTGGGCCAAGTGTTACAATGATTATGCTCCAGGAAGTAAGTTCGATTACTGTAATTTAAATTTCAATATCATCGGAGCGATTATAGAGAAGAAATCTGGTGAGCGATTCGATAATTACGTTAAAAATCATGTTTTAAAGCCCTTGGGGCTTTATGGTGGTTACTGTGTAGATTCATTAGATAGCACCCGATTTGTTAAGCTTTACGAATACAACTCGAAGACGAGCGAATTTGCCAACGCAACAGCAGCGTATGCACCACGCAGAACTGAAATTCAAAATTACGTTATGGGCTATTCTACACCCATATTTTCTCCAACAGGAGGAATGAAAATATCGGCAACAGATTTGGCAAAATACATGATGATGCATATGAATTATGGTCAATCAAATGGAGTAAGGCTTATTTCAAAAAAGCATTCCAAATTAATGCAAACTGCTATTACGGCTGATGAAGGTTACGGATTAGCAATTAGAAGTGCCGATAATTTTATTCCAAATGTTAAGTTAAAGGGTCATACCGGATCGGCTTACGGGCTTTATAGTACGATGTTTTTCAATCCAAGAGAAAAATTTGGTTTCGTTATTATTACCAATGGGATAAATCCTACCTACACAGATGGTTTTCCTGATTTTAGTCGCGATGCCATCAATAGCCTTTATCAAAACTTTGTTAAATAAGGTATTCGCAATTTAGTTAGCTTTTTGTCGATGATAAATTTTCAAAACATTTTATAAGTCAAACGGATTGTTAAATCAAACACGAGTTTTGATTTACGAACGATCAGATTTATAGTATGGCTGAATATTTACAATTTCCGGGGGAAGCTTATCCTTTGGGCGCAACATGGGATGGAAACGGAGTTAATTTTGCACTCTATGCTGAAAGTGCAACCGCTGTAGAGTTGTGTTTCTTCGATCATGAACATGCTGAAGAAGAAACGGTGAGAATTAATATTCAAGAACGATCGCATCAAATCTGGCATTGCTATATCCCTGATGTAAAGCCAGGGCAGTTATATGGTTATAGGGTATTCGGACCTTACCGTCCATCGCAAGGCCATCGTTTTAACGGCAACAAAGTGCTTCTAGATCCTTATGCTAAGGCCATTGCCGGCAATATAAAATGGAACGAAGCCCTTTTTGGATATCAGTTAGGATCAGAAGAAATGGATCTGAGCTTCAATGAAGCGGACAGTGCAGCATACATGCCAAAATCGGTTGTAATTGATTCAAAGTATGATTGGGAAGATGATAGGCACCCAAAAATTAATTATAATCAAACAATTATCTATGAAATGCATGTTAAGGGTTTTACAAAAACCCACCCTGATATCCCCGAAAATTTGAGGGGAACTTACGCAGGGCTTGCTCATCCGGTATCAATCAACTACCTAAAAAAATTGGGTGTAACGGCCGTCGAACTTATGCCTGTACATCAATTTATTTCTGATCATCACCTCGAAGAAAAGGGATTAACAAATTATTGGGGCTACAATAGCATCGGTTTTTTTGCCCCCGATTCTCGATATGCTTCTTCAGATATTCGGGGCGATCAGGTTCGCGAGTTTAAGGATATGGTAAAGGCTTTACATAAAGCTGGAATCGAAGTGATTTTAGATGTAGTTTATAATCATACAGGAGAAGGAAATCACCTTGGCCCAACCTTATCATTTAAAGGGATCGATAACCACTGCTATTATAGATTGGAAAACGATAAAAGGTATTATACAGATTATACCGGCACTGGAAATACCCTAAATTCGATGTTACCGAACGTGCTCCGATTTATTATGGATAGCTTAAGGTATTGGATTTTGGAGATGCATATTGATGGTTTTCGATTTGATCTGGCCTCCACTTTAGCCAGGGAACTACATGAAGTTAACCGGTTAAGTGCGTTTTTTGATATTATCCACCAAGACCCGGTAATTTCGCAGGCCAAGTTGATTGCCGAACCCTGGGATGTGGGAGAGGGAGGTTACCAGGTTGGAAAGTTTCCTCCTGGATGGGCAGAATGGAATGGCATGTATCGGGATGTAATGCGTGATTATTGGCGGGGCAATCCGAATATGCTTGGCGAATTTGCACAGCGATTTCTCGGAAGCCCGGATTTATACAAAGAAGATTATCGCCGCCCAACTGCGAGTATTAATTTTATTACGGCGCATGATGGTTTTACGCTTCATGATTTGGTTTCCTATAATCATAAACACAATGAGGCCAACTTAGACGATAACAATGATGGCGAAGACCATAACAAATCGTGGAATTGTGGGGTAGAAGGAGAAACTGATAACGAGGAAATTATCAACCTGCGATTGCAGCAAAAGCGTAATTTTTTAGCGACACTATTTTTATCACAGGGAATTCCTATGCTAGTTTCTGGCGATGAAATGGGAAAAACCCAACAAGGAAATAACAATACCTACTGTCAGGATAATGAGCTTTCATGGCTGGATTGGGCAAATGCAGATCAATCATTATTAAATTTTACTCAAGAGTTGATTCAGTTGAGGCAAAACCATCCAAGCTTAAGAAGGAGAAAGTGGTTTATTGGTAAAGAAGTAGGAGAGGATGGCATAAAAGATATTGCCTGGTTTACACCTGATGGAAATCCGATGAAAGGACATAACTGGGAAAAAGATTTTGCCCGTTCTATTGGAATTTACTTTCACGGTGAAGGAATACAAAGCAAAGGCCCGATGGGTGAAGATATTCTTGATAACCACTTTTTTATCATTTTCAATGCACATTACGAAGCTTTAGATTATAAACTTCCAAAGGAAGAATATGGGAAAAGCTGGAAGAAAGTGTTAGATACTGCGACTGGTGAAATTGCTAAAGATGGCTTAGGTTTATTCACTGCATCTGAAGGGTTAGCAGTTGCCGGAAGATCCGTAACCGTTCTCAAATCAGCATAAAAAGAAAGCAGGTTTTAAGGAACCTGCTTAGCATTTAAAGTAAATTTGATAAACCGTTTTTAGGATTAAAAACAGTTAATATTTTAATTGTTGCTTTTGGGTTTCGAACAGCATTATCAGTAATTTTCTTAGAGAAAACGCTGGCTTGAGGGGGTAAATCAATCAAATGAGCACAATCTGTTATTAGGGCATTAGGATCAACCTGATGTTTTCTAGCTTCAAATTTGTTATCCATTTCAAAATTTTAATGGTTAACGAAACGTTGATAAGTGCTAGCAGATTTAATTTTTTCTAAGCTTAAATAATCCTTTATTTTAGAAAATTCCATGCTTTGTACCGCTTTAACGGCAGACTTTAATTTCTCGCTGCTTACGCCTAGTCTTGTTGCCCAGTAGTTACGATCTTGCTCATCGGCAATTTCAACCACTTCTTTCCTCGCTGTTGTCGAAATGTTTTGGTATATCATAGGTTTATAAATTGGTTAGTGATAATACATTGAAAACACTATCTCTGTCGCTTTAGTTTTGAGAAATGAATTTTTTATTTGAGAAGTGATTATTTATGTTTTTTAGATGATATAAATGTCTAATTGAGATAGAAAGCCGGCTATATGCGTTTAAAACTTTTTGGTTTAAAGCACTGTTTAATTGTTATCTAATCAAAATTATTATGGATGATAAAACTAAAACAGGTGGTGCTGATCGCAGTAGAATCAACATCAACGAAGGTTATGAGCTAGATTATTGGTCTAACAAATTTGCAGTGAGCAAAGATAAACTCAAAGCCGCAGTGGAAACGGTTGGCACATCAGTTACTGCCGTTGAAAATTTTTTGAAAAAGTAAAATAATAATTATGAGCCTGGAAAAGTATGTAGCTAAACGAGATTTCTCAAAAACAACCGAACCGAAATCGGGTAGGAGTAAGAGTAAAACCAAATTGATGTTTGTGATTCAAAAACACGATGCATCTCGTTTACACTATGATTTTAGGTTAGAAATGGATGGTGTATTAAAGAGTTGGGCAGTTCCAAAAGGTCCTTCAACAGATCCAAAAAATAAACGATTGGCGATGATGGTTGAAGATCATCCCTTTGATTATAGAAATTTCGAGGGTATTATTCCACAGGGAGAATATGGGGGCGGAACAGTAATTGTTTGGGATGAAGGAACCTACGAGCCAATCGAAGATATCAAAGGCAAAAAAGCACAAGAGAAACATTTACTCAAGCAATTGGAGTCTGGTTCGGTTAAAATAAAATTGAACGGCGAAAAGTTGAAGGGTGAATTTGCCTTGGTTAAAACCCACGGAATGGGAGAAAACGGTTGGTTATTGATTAAACATAAAGACGATTTTGCTTCAACCAAAGACATTACAAAACAAGACAAATCGGTTTTGTCTGGTAAAACCATTGAAGGAATGGAAAAATCTTCTGAAAAGGTTTGGAAAGATGGGAAGGAACAGACACTAAAGCCTGAGAAAAAAAAACCTGTAAAATCTAAAAAAAAGGAGACTAAAGAAGTCGGTGAAACTGTAACGCTAGATCCGAAGGAAATCTTAAAAAAGGCACCAAAAACAGCAATCCCCAAAGATATAAAGCCCATGCTGGCTACACTGGTTGATGAACCTTTTGATGATGAGGACTGGCAATACGAAGTAAAATGGGATGGTTATCGTGCTTTGGCTTTTATCAATAAAAAGCAGGTGAATCTTCTTTCCCGAAATAACAAATCGTTCAACGAAAAATTTTACCCAATATACGATTTGCTTCAGGAATGGAGCATCAATGCCGTTTTGGATGGTGAGATTTTAGTATTGAACGAAAAAGGAATTTCGAACTTCGGATCATTACAAAATTGGAGAAGCGAGGCTGACGGGGAGCTTGTATTTTACGTATTCGACTTGCTTTGGTATGAGGGTAAAAACTTAATGGAGTTACCACTTTATCAAAGGCAGGCTATTTTGAACGAAGTTTTTCCAACAGACGATGATCGGGTTCGCCTTGGTAAGGTTTTTAAGGCCAGCGGAATAGATTTTTTCGCTGCAGCCGAGAAAATGGGTTTGGAAGGTATCATTGCAAAGAAAATTGAAAGTACTTATGTGGCCGATCGCCGATCAAAAGATTGGTTGAAAATTAAAGTGCATAAGCGCCAGGAAGTAATTATTGCAGGCTACACCAAAAATGAAGACACCTCTAAGTCTTTTAGTTCTTTGCTCCTTGGCGTTTATGAAAATAAAAAGCTTCAATATGTAGGTAAAGTTGGGACAGGTTTTTCGGATAAACTGCAAAAGGAGTTGGTGAAGCAGTTCGACAAACTAATTATTGATAAAAGCCCTTTTGATGAATTGCCTGATGTAAACAAACCATCAAGGTTTCGTCCAAATCCTCCAAAAGCAAAAGCTACCTGGCTAAAACCAGAACTTGTTTGCGAAGTGGCATTTACCGAAATTACGGATGATGGTGTTTTTCGTCACCCTTCTTTTCAAGGCATGCGTGAAGATAAAAAAGCGGCGGATGTGGTTAGGGAAACAGAAGTTCCTACTGAAGCGATCATAGATCAAGCATCAGATCAAAAAGAAACACATTCGGAAGCCATCAATCCACCAAAAGGAAAAGATAAAAAAACGCTGCTTAATCCGAAAGATGAAACACAAGTGCGGAAGATTAAAGGGCACGAGCTTAAATTTACCAACTTAAGTAAAATTTACTGGCCCGAAGATAAGGTGACGAAAAGGGACATGTTTAATTATTATTACCAGGTCGCCGAATATATTCTTCCATACTTGAAAGATCGGCCACAGTCGCTAAATCGTTTCCCAGGGGGTATTCATGGCAAAAGTTTCTACCAAAAAGATGTTAAGGGAAAAGCACCCGATTGGGCAAAAACTTTTCCTTATGAAAACGGCGAAGGAGAGAAGAAAGAATATCTGGTGGGCACTGATGATGCTTCCTTGCTTTGGATGGCCAGTTTAGGCTGCATTGAAATGAATCCATGGTTTAGCCGCGTTCAAAGCCCGGACAATCCAGATTATTGCGTAATTGATCTTGACCCGGATAAGCATTCTTTTGATCAGGTGGTTGAAGCTGCATTAGAAACTAAAAAGGTATTGGATGCGATAGAAGTGCCGAGTTTTTGCAAAACCTCAGGCTCAACGGGTATGCATATTTACATTCCGCTAAACGCTAAGTACAGTTACGATCAGAGTCAGATGTTTGCTAAAATTATTGTTAACCTGGTGCATGATCAAATACCGGAATATACTTCTTTAGAGCGCATGATCTCGGCAAGAAAAGGTAAAATGTACTTAGATTTTTTACAAAACAGGCCAGGAGCTACCATTGCGGGGCCATATTCCCTCCGACCAAAAGTTGGGGCAACCGTTTCTATGCCTTTGCATTGGGATGAGGTTAAGCCAGGATTAAAGATGCAGGATTTTAATATTTTTAATGCAATAGATCGGTTAAAAGTAGAAGGCGATCTTTTTAAAGGCGTGTTAGGAAAAGGAATTGATTTAAAGAAAGCCATTAGCAAGGCTAAAAGTGTTTTTGGCTAAGTTTAATGATCATTCTGCAATTTATTATATTTGGGAAAAAAATAGAAAATAATGATATCCCACCACGTTTTATTTTGGCTTAAAGCCGATACCACCGAAGAACAGAAAACTGCATTCCGTAAAAGCCTACAAACATTAGAGAATATTGAAGTGGTTAAAAACTTCCACGTAGGTACGCCTGCACCTATCGAAAGGGCTGTTGTAGATACTACTTATACATTCAGTTTGATTTTGTTTTTCGAAGATTTAGCCGCACATGATGTTTACCAGGTTCACCCGTTGCATAAAGCGTTTCTAGATGAGTTCAAAATCTTCTTCGATAAAGTGATCATTTACGACGCACATTAAGATTTAAGAAAGTTGGATTGCAATTTCCAATTCAGTATTTACTTTGACATTTAATTCGCAATTCCGTCATGCCCAGCTTGACTGGGCATACTAATGCATTAAAAAGAATTTTTCATTTTTCATGATGCATTAAGATTCCCGCTTTCGCGGGAAGGACGTTTTTTCCGATATCATTTTATCTTTTTGAACTCAAAAATTGAATTTTACTTACAGCAATTTTAAGCCAACTTCATTTTCAGCTGCTTATCCCCCGAAGTTATAATCACGACAAGTTTTTTTACATAAATATCAATCTTTGTAAAATTAACCCTACTCAATAATAGGTAAACTTTAATTCCACAAATCCATATTACTTCGCTCAACGTAAATATTGAAAAGGGCAATCATGGATAAATTAAAACTCCTAAAACGAGCTTCAATAAACATTTTGCAGCTTGAAAATATTAAGATAGGTGATCTTATTGCTGATGAATTTGGTCATAGCGGAAAGGTTATAGAGATAGAAAAGATTAGTTGTAATAAGCAGTTTCACTACTATTTTTATCTTCACAAACAACATACTATTTTGATGATTGTGTAAACTGTAAAATATTCAAATGCTTTTGCATCAGTTTCGTAAATTATCTCACTATATTGGTTTTTATGATAACAACCGATCAGGATCATTTTTATTCCAATCTTCAAATTCACAAAACGCCTCTGCATCAACTTCTGTTGAGAAAAGATTTATTTAAAGAAGTTCCAATTGACTGGCACATTATCATTACTGATATTAAAAGTTCTACACAAGCAGTTAATGCGGGCTTGCACGAAAATGTAAACCTTATTGCAACCGGAAGCATTGTTACTGTGCTCAATATCGCTTTTAAGGCAAATATTGCCATACCATTTTTCTTTGGTGGAGATGGCGCAACTTTTATTGTTCCTGCACTTATTGTAGATAAAGCGATGAGCGCCTTGCAGGTTTACAGAAGAAATACCTTGCAAAATTTCAATTTAGATCTTCGTGCGGGGATCGTTCCGGTTAAAGAAATATACGAATTAGGCCATCTATTAAATATTAGCCGATACAGTATCTCTAAAGTTTTCTCCATTCCCATCATTCTGGGAAACGGATTGGATTATGCAGAAAAAATTATCAAAGGAGAAAACTACTTATTTGCCAAAGATGATGCTTTCGATGAAGAATTGGATTTGAGTGGGATGCAATGTCGCTGGGACAAAATTCAACCACCCGAAAATAGTGAGGAGGTAGTTACTTTGATCGCCGTTGCACAAAACCTTAATCGGCAAGCGGAAGTATTAAGCCATGTGATAAGACAGCTGGATATCATTTATGGTACTCCGGAAAAGCGCCAACCCATTTCTATTCCTAAACTGATTTTTAGAACAAGTTTCAACAATCTGGGTAGAGAAATGCGGCATCGGCTGGGTAAAATAAAGTTTTTCGAACTTATTAAAACCTGGTTCATCAACGCATATGGATACATTTATTTTCGAACAGAAAGCGGCAAAAAGTATTTAAATCAAATGGTCGAAATGTCGGATACGTTAGTGATCGATGGAAGGTTAAATACAGTAATTACAGGTACTAAGCTGCAACGGACCAAGCTTGAAAAGGCATTAGACCCCCTGGAAAAAAATGGCGAAATTTTATACGGAATCTATGTTAGCGGCGAATCGGTAATGTCATGCTACGTACGCGATTTAGAAGATGACCATATCCATTTTGTTGATGGTGCGGAAGGTGGTTACACCAAGGCTGCAGCAGTTTTGAAGGCGAAAATTAAAGATATGCAATAATCTTTGCCTTGATAAAAAGGATCTTTCCAAACGATAAAGAAAAATTATCGAACACAATTTTTTGTAATTGGTTGTTAGAATTATAAGGGCTGAAATCGTATTAGTTTTTTTGCCTGATGTTACAGCAGTTTAAAACCTGCAGAATTGCAATCAAATAATTCATATTAAATAGCAACCTATGAAAGCGATTAGAATCCATGAATTTGGTGGTCCGGAAGTTTTATCTATTGATGATGTTGAAATACCAAAGCCAGGTAAAGACGAAGTACTAGTTAAAATTCATGCTACAAGTGTTAATCCAGTTGACTGGAAAATCAGGGCCGGTTTAAGGAAAGAAAAATTTCCTTCAACCTTTCCACTAACCATTGGCTGGGATTTTTCTGGAGTAGTAGAAGAATTAGGCGAAAAAGTGGGAACATTTAGAAAAGGAGATGAGGTTTATGGTCGGCCGGATTTAACAAAAAATGGAACCTACGCAGAATATGCTGTTGTCAAAGCCAATACCATTTGCGTAAAGCCCTTAAGTATTGGCCACACCGAGGCAGCAGCAGTTCCACTGGCTGGTTTAACTGCCTGGCAAGGTCTGTTTGATCACGGTTTATTAAAAGAAGGGCAAAAAGTTTTAATCCATGCAGCTGCTGGCGGTGTTGGAACCTATGGGGTTCAATTTGCTAAAGCGATAGGGGCGTACATAATTGGGACATCCTCTGATTATAATATCGATTTTTTAAAACGTTTGGGCGCCGATGAGGTGATCGATTATAACATGGACGAATTTGAAAAAGTGTTAAGCGATATCGATCTTGTTTTCGATACGATTGGCGGAGAAACGCAACTGAAATCTCTCGATGTTTTGAAAGAAGGTGGCAGATTAATTACTGTTTTGGCGCCCGAATATGTAGCTGAAGCCAAGGCAAAGAAAGTTCACCTCATTGGTTTTACTGCGCAATCTAAGGCCAATCAATTGAAGGAGATTGGTGACATGATAGATAATGGAAAAGTGAAGCCAATTGTAGAAACCATTTATACGCTAACAGATGCTAGAAAAGCACATATCGAAAGCGAAAATGGGCATACTAGAGGTAAAATAGTTTTGCAGGTGATTTAAAATAAAAAACCTAAAACATAAAAAAGCACCAAATTGATTCAATTCATTTGGTGCTTTTTCGTTGAAGTTATTTCAAAATCTCATCAATTAATTTAATCTCTTCATCGCTGAATGTAGTGTTATCCAAAGCTCTAATTGAATCTGTTATTTGTTCTGGTTTGCTGGCGCCAATCAAAACACTGGTAATCCGCTTATCTTTTAAGATCCATGAAAGCGCCATGTGCGAAAGTTTCTGACCACGAGATTTTGCCAACTCATTCAATTGAGTAACTACTGCTAGTTTTTCTGGAGTAATATTGGTTTCTTTTAAGAAAATCCCACTTGTGGCCACCCTTGAATCGGCTGGAATACCGTGCAAATATTTATCGGTTAATAAACCTTGTGCTAGCGGTGAAAAAGGAATACAGCCTACACCATTTTCCTCCAATACATCCAATAGACCATTTTCTACCCGGCGCTCAAACATGGAATATTTCGGCTGATGAATGAGACAAGGCGTTCCGTTTTCTTTTAAGATTTTAATTGCAGCAGCAGCTTCTTCTGCACTATAGTTGGAGATGCCCACATATAAGGCCTTCCCTTGTTTTACCATCAGAGTTAAAGCGTCCATAGTTTCCTGCAATGGTGTTTCAGGATCTGGGCGATGGTGATAAAAAATATCAACATAATCAAGTTTCATTCTTTTTAAACTTTGATCCAGGCTGGAAACCAGGTATTTTTTCGATCCCCATTCACCATAAGGGCCATTCCACATATGATAACCGGCTTTACTCGAGATTACCATTTCATCGCGATAACCTTTAAGGTGTTGATGAAGAATTTTACCAAAAACCTCTTCAGCTGATCCCGGCGGCGGTCCGTAATTGTTCGCAAGGTCAAAATGTGTAATGCCATTGTTGAAAGCGGTGTAAATAAGTTCTTTGCTGTTTTCGAAAACATTAACATGCCCGAAATTGTGCCATAACCCTAAGGAAATTGCCGGCAGTTTCAATCCGCTATTACCGCAACGATTATATAACATTTTGTCGTAGCGATTATCTGATACAATATTGTTCATCATTTTTGAAGTTATTGGCAATAATAAACAGAATCTAAGTTTAATTTATAATTAAGTTTCGCAAACAAACAAGGTTTCATTAAAAGGGGAATTATGTTTCTTCTTTCTATATCACAATAGATACAAAAAACGATCACAATATATAGATGTAAATCGTTTTATTTGTAATAAAAGAAATATTAATAAGCTTCTATTAGCCCATTATCTAACCCAATATTAATAAATGATGAAACTAAAATCTTTTACAGGTCTGTGTTTTCTTGCTATACTAGCATTAGCTTCCTGCCAGTCTGAAAGCGGAAAATCCAGCAAAGAAAATACACAAACTACTGATTCAATAACGATTGTAAAATTAGTTGCAGATTCTTTTCAAAAAGAAATTGACGGCAAAAAGACTGGCCTTTATACCTTAAAAAATAAAAACCAAGCGGAAGCCATTTTTACCAATTATGGCGGGCGGCTAGTGAGTTTATTGATGCCTGATAAGGATAAAAAGACGGTCGACGTAGTAGTAGGATTTAAGAGTGTTTCGGACTATCAAAACTCCACCGAACCCTATTTTGGTGCCACTATCGGTCGATTTGGCAATAGAATAGCCAAAGGGAAATTTACTTTGGATGGGAAACAATATCAATTATTTACGAACAACGGGCAAAACACTTTGCATGGCGGTAAAAAGGGTTATCAGGATGTAGTTTGGGACGCTAAGCAAATTAACGAACACACCATTCAGTTCGATTATTTATCAAAAGATGGTGAGGAAAATTTCCCTGGAAACCTAAAAGTAACGGTAACTTATACCTTAACGGATGATAATGAACTGAAGATGGACTATCAGGCTAGTACTGATAAAACTACCGTATTAAATTTAACGAATCATGCATTTTTTAATTTAAATGGTGAGGGGAGTGGTGATATTTTAAATCATGAGGTTAAGATATTTGCCGATGAATATACACCTGTTGATTCTACACTAATTCCGACCGGGAAGATTGAAAAAGTTAAAAACACTCCATTTGATTTTACTACGGCCACTAACATTGGTGCAAGAATTAAGGATAATAATGAGCAGTTAACTTTTGGCAAAGGATATGACCACAATTATGTACTCAACAAAACAAAGGCTATGAATATGTTCCAGGCTGCAAGTGTAAAAGGAGATAAATCTGGAATTGTAATGGATGTTTACACGCAAGAACCTGGGTTACAATTTTACAGTGGCAATTTTATGCAAAGCAAAAATAAATTTAAAGGAGGAAGTAAAGACGATTTCAGAACCGCCTTTTGTATGGAAACGCAACATTTTCCTGATTCTCCAAATCAGCCGGGCTTTCCCTCAACGGTATTAAAACCTGGGCAAGTTTACAAAACGAGTTCTATTTATAAATTTTCAAATTAATCTGATTAGACCAAACAAAAAGAACTGCGATTAAGCAGTTCTTTTTGTTTAAAATAAATCCTGCAAAGCAGGATCGTTATAATCTTCCATATACGCGATGATGTTGTTGTATGCCGAAAATTCATCGGCGGTATGCATTGTGGTCAAAACCACACAACTCATTCCTGCATTTTGTGCAGCTTCTACACCTTTTGGTGCATCTTCAAAAACTACACATTCTTCAGCAGCG
Organism: Pedobacter sp. AC163; assembly: GCF_979258665.1. Classification (NCBI taxonomy): domain Bacteria; kingdom Pseudomonadati; phylum Bacteroidota; class Sphingobacteriia; order Sphingobacteriales; family Sphingobacteriaceae; genus Pedobacter; species Pedobacter sp. AC163. The sequence goes on from NZ_OZ409872.1 coordinate 5,069,563, forward strand.
ATGCCTAAAAGCGCAGCGCATTTGCTAAACGTTTCTGGATCTGGTTTGCTATTTTCAACATCTTCTGCACTCACAATGGCTGAGAAATACGATCGAACATTCAAATTATCCAACACAAAATTAATGTTAAAGGGTATTGCTGCCGAGCCAATGGCCATCAATATTCCTGATTCTTTTGCCTTTTCTAAAAACTGATCTAAGCCAGAAATCAATGTTAAATGTTTTTTGTATGCGGCTTGATAACGGTGTTCTTTTTCGATTGATATTTGGTCGATTTGTTCTTGCGAAAAGTGACCAACCCCAAAAACCCGCTCCAAAAGATCTTGATTTTTGCCATACATCTCTTTCTTAACAGCCTCGAAAGTAATACTCGCTCCCAAATCTTTTGTTAGGATGGAATGCCATGCATGGTTATGAAATTCCATGTCATTTATCATAGTGCCATTTAAGTCGAAAAGAAAAGCCTTTGGTTTTTGATTCATCATGCCGCAAAATTATCAGAAATTTTAAGGAATGCGTTAAATTAATTTAATCATTGGATTTTGACGGAAGAATTAAAATTTTCCAAAATGTTCATCTTCAAGAATATCTACTTAAAAATAGTTTAAGCCATCATATTTTGTTTGGAAAATCTACTTACAAATAATACATTGCAGTAGAATTAACCCTAACCTTAAATTTTGTTTTTATGAGCCACATTAAAGATGACGGCGAGCGCTTGATTGCATTTTTAAATAGCCTTCATCCCCTTAGTAAGAAGGTAATTGCATTGGCTCGAAAAAAAACCTTTCAAATTATTGTCAAAAAAAATGAGCTGATTCCGAGTATAAATAATACTGGTGAGGAATGCATTTTTATTGTCCTAAAAGGTATTGTTAGAGGATTTATTTTAGATAATGGAAAAGATATTACTACTGTAATAACTGATGAAAATAACATAGTAGGCCACGTTCGTAATCCTGGAGTGGCTCATTCTGTTTATGAGGAACAGTTTCAAGCACTAGAAAATTCTGAATTATTAGTTCTAGAATATTCTTTTATCGATGCACTTTACAAGAAATATCCCGAAATGAATATTTTGGCAAGAAAACTTCTTGCGCTTCATTTTAACATGTCGCAAGAGCGCTCTATTTTGTGCAGAATACCGTCTGCAGAAGTAAGATACAATAAGTTTAGGCTCGGTAATCCGAAACTGAAAAACCGCGTACCAGTTAAATTTTTAGCTACCTATTTAGGAATGCGAATAGAAACATTAAGTAGGATAAGGAAAAAGGAAAAATTGGAATCAGCTGCCTAATTTGAGTTTATACTTGTGTTTTCCTTTTTAAGATAGAAGTAGCACAATGGGAACAGGCATATTAATCCTAGTAAAAATCCACCTAATGTATCTGTAAACCAGTGTGCACCTAAATATATCCTTGAGGGTGCAATAAAGATCATCAGAAATGCAGAAAGATAAGTGACAACGTTCCGGGTAGCTTTTGGAATAGTAGTCATACGGTCCATCAAAAAAATCAGAAAGCCAAAAAACAGTACGTAAGATAGCACATGCCCACTCGGGTAACTTTGAAACCTATTTACCTCCACTAAACGAACATAGAATGCAGTAGGCCGTGGGCGGTTGATCAGGTTTTTGATCGCCAGGATAATCAATCCCGATACTAAAATAGAGGCAATATACAAGCCTTCACGTTTATATTTTTGCCAATAAAAAATAGCCGCAACCACCAGAACAGATATCAACGACCACGGCAATTCGCCAAAAAAACTGATAGCGAGCATTACTTTATCCAGCCAATCTGCTTGGTATTGCTGGATAAATAAAGAAGCCCGGGTATCAAATGGCAATATGGGGTTATGATCAATAAAAATACTTAAAATGGTGAAAGCCAGAATCAATAGAAATAAGATGACAAGGCCTGTATTACGTTTTAATTGCATTTAAGATTGGTTGAATGTTTCAAAACTATCATTTTCCAATGATTGCCAAACACTTTTTATGCAAAAAGTTAATTACCCAGGTTTAAAACATTAGCACCCAGGGGTTCTTCTTTTACTCTTTCTAATTTCTGTTGGTGTACAGTGATAGTTATTTCTACCGATCCGGTTCCTACTGTGGCAGAAAGCAAATGCCCGCCATAGGCTTTAAAATCTTTTCCAGTTACCGTTCCATGAGTATGTAGTGAAGGTTTACCATTTTGCCAGGCTATGGAGCCACTCATGCTTGCCAATTCTACACTCTCAAATTCTTTAGGCTCATATTCCTTCGTTTTGAAGTTGAAGAAACCAAATTTCGCATTTACGAAACCCATTCCCGAATAACTTGCACTTGGGATGTTTTCTCTGAGGGCAAAATTTTCCAATTGCGCCAATACATCATCACCCTGGCGCAACACCATAAAAAATCCTGCAGGCGTTTTGACATATCGTTTTGTACTATCCTGTTGCGGTTCTTGAGCGAAAGTGCTTGTACTTATTGCAAGTATAAGTGATAAGAATGAATAGATAAACTTTTTCATGGAACTGAATTTTATTAGAAACACATGCTGTAAAGAGATTGTTTGCAGCGGCTGTAGTAAACAATACCCTATAAAAATGAGTTTATTAGTTATGGATAGGAAGCCATACAACAATAAAGGAGCGATAAAAGTTCCTCGCTTTGAAGAAAGTGCAGGTTTTTACACCACGCCGGGCAGAAGCAAAAACATGGCGAAAATTGGTGCGAAAAACAGCCTGCCCGAATTGTTTTTACGTAAAGCGCTTTGGGCAAAACACATTCGCTTTCGCATTCATCCCAAAAGTTTTCCTGGTAAGCCTGATATAGTGATTAATAAATATCGATTGGCCATTTTTGTTGATGGTGATTTTTGGCATGGCTTCGATTGGGAGAATAGAAAAGCTGTAATTAAAACCAATAAAGGGTTTTGGATTCCAAAAATCGAACGAAATATACAACGGGATCAAGAAGTAAACGAACTGCTAACCGCAAAAGGTTATACGGTGATGCGCTTTTGGGAGCATGAGGTTAAAGAAAAGTTATCGCTTTGCGTTAATCAAATCGCCTTATTTATTGAAGCTGCAAAAATGGGTGTCATCCCAATTATCAGTGATTAATTACTTCACAACAATTTGCTTGGGTTCAGTAACAACGATTTGATACTTGCCCTTAAATTCGGTAACCACACCCGTTACACAGATATTGTTGCCCATAAACATCGAAGCCGGTTCAGAAGTAAATTTGGCTTGGTCTTCTTTATTAACAACAACAGTTAACAGCTCTTTAGGGTAAGCACCGCCAAGATTTATCAAGCTTAACTTTTCCAATGCTTTTGTTCCGTACACAGAATCACACACGCTTACACTTTTACCCACATATTGTGCTGCATCTTTAGCTAAAATTAAGGTTTGGCTTTTTGCTTTGTAAGCAGTTATGCAGATGAACAAAATAAGAGATAACTTTTTCATAATAGATGGATGATTGGGTGGCAACAAGCTTTTAGCAGCTGTTTGGTAGCACAAAGTTAAATATCGGCAGCTTATAAAACAATGTGTTTGTGTAAATACCGCGATATACTATCGATACGACGATGGTTCATCTTTATTTCGATGTAAATCCGTCTAATAGTTCCATGGTTTTGATGGCTTCTTGGGCACTGCATGGGTTTTCTGCTTGATCGAGAAAATAGGACACGACTTTTTCGATCATGGGTTGCTCTACATGTTGAAGCGCTTCGAATTTCAGTGTTTCTGTTTTTTCGTTGATGGTCAAATTTATCTCATGCCCAAACATTGGGAAGCTTATCTTTCCTTTTGATCCATAAATTTCGCAGATATCTTCGTTCGCTCCGTTGGCAACCGTAAAACACCAAACGCCAGTAAATACAATGTCGTTTTCAAATAAAATATGCCCGGTAACCAAATCATCTACGTTTTCTTCTCCAGACTGGTTAACTGAAACGCCATGAAAACTTTTGGTGTTGCCAAAATAGTAAAGCATTAAGTCGAGTTGGTGCGGCGCTAAATCGTGGAATAATCCACCTCCTGCAACAGCAGGATTCAGGCGCCAATTGTCTTCTGCCTTTGCAATTAAATCGTTATTTTTAGGTTGTAGCATTTTCAAATTAACAAAGCGGATATCACCGATGGAATGCTCTGCTAACAAAGATCTAATTTTTAAGAAGAGCGGCTGTTCTCTACGGTAATGTGCTACGGTTAATTTTACGCCATATTGATCAGCAGCGGCAGCCATTCTTTTAGCGGCCTCCGCATTTATAGCCATTGGTTTTTCTACATAAACAGGTTTTCCAGCTGCAAGCGCCTGAATGGTGTATTCCTCATGTTGAAGTGGGGGAGTAGCAATATATACCGCATCTACTTCGGGGTCGTTAATTAAATCCGCTGCATTGTCGTACCATTTGGCTACACCATGACGCCTGGCATAATCTGCAGCCTTTAAGGCATCTCTTCGCATTACCGCAACCAGCAATGAGTTCGGAACTTTATTAAAAGCAGGTCCGCTTTTTACTTCTGTCACATCGCCACAACCAATAATGCCCCATTTAACGTGTTTCATATTGTAAAGAATGATTTGGGATGAAGATAAGGATTTAAGGTCAATTGATGTATGTAGATCATTTTAAAAGGGAAATCAATCATGAGTATGGTTCGTTCACTCGAAGAAGAAAGTTGGACGCGAATATTATACCATATCCAGCGAATGATAAACCAAACACGTCAAATACCAATCATTCAGTAAATGGAAAATAATAATCTCCATCTTTAGTCAAGATCTATGTAGCTAATGAAAAAACTCAAATACGCTCTTTTGTTTTTGTTGACGTTTTTAACATTGACCGTTTTTGCGCAAAGCACCCGGAAAATTGTGAAGGATTTTGATGGTGACTTAAAGAAGGACACTATCCGTATTGATGGTGACCGGAAAGCATTGGTTTTGCGGTTATCCACTCAGAAATATAAAATAGTAATCAGCAAACCTATTGACTACCTAAATTTTGGTAATACCTTGGTGGCTACCAGAAATGGATTTGAATTTTGGAACAACTATGACCGTTCAGGTTTCATCAGCGTTTTTTCATACAGCAAAACGGCTAAAAAAATGCAACTGGTGCAAATGCGTAGAACGGATGATGTGCTCGGTAGAGATCATCCCAACGAAGGGCTTTTTGAGTCTAGCATCAATTTGTTAACCAACAAATATGTTGGAGTAATTAGAAGAGAGGTAAAAGGTAAAACATTAACAACATTGATAAATTCTGAAATTACCTATCCGAAAACTTATTTAGAGACGTTCGGCGACGCCATTAATTTCGACTATCAGGAACAATGCATTGCGAAATACGAGAAGTTTAATTCAAAGAAGTAGATTTTAGCCTCAGATTTAGCTTGAGCACACACAACTCGTCAACATAAATACTAACTTTTAATCGATTATTTATTATGAAAACAGTAAACAAAATTTTTCTTTCGCTCGCCACTGTAGTTGCATTAAGCGCTTGTAATAATGATAAAAAAGCTCCAGAGAACGCTCCGAAAAACCCGAACACCGAACTGGAGGCGAATAAAGTAGATGTAGATGAAGCGATGAAAGGCATGCCAACATTTTCTTCACCTGAAATTCAGAAGGAAGCACAAGAATGGTTTACTTATTTCAAAGAGGGCATGAAAGAAGCACAGCAGAAAGCAAAGCTGGCTAATGGAGATCAAGCTAAAATGAAACAGATAGGGAAAGAAATGGCTGAGAAATTTGCACCATGGAAAGAGAAAATAGCGGCTTTAAAAATCAAAATGAATGCTGAAGATAAAGTGAAGTTTGAGCAATATGGAACTAAAATAGCACAAGACATCGTTGCGCAGGCACGACGAAATTAGTAAAAGCACATGATGATTTATTGGCTGCTGCAATACTAAACTGCAGTGCGCCAGTAAATCATTAAAAAAACTAATTCTACGGCGATTCCATCAATTGTAAACTATCTATCTCAGGCAAAAACAATATTTCGTAGATTGGATACCAGATTCCAATATTCACTGCGAATATCGCTCCATTCAACCATATTTTCTTTTCCTTATTAATCTTAATTTAACACAGCTGATCGTTCTTTGTCGAAAAATCAATCAGCATGAAAATTTATTTTGCTACCTGCCTCCTGTTACTCTGTTTTACGCTGAGTGCTTTTGGGCAAGATGTAGCATTCGACAGCATCCGAGATACCATTCCTCAAAAACCAATTGAATCGCTTACAGAACTCAAAAAGAGATATGCTGAATCCATCGAGCAGCATGATGTAATCTTGGAAGGAGAGTGCTTACAACAAATGGGCAGCATATGTTATCGACAAGGGCATTTTCGGCAAGCACTGGACTTCTTTTTAAAAGCAGAGAAAATCTTCAATACCAATAATAAACCTTTATCACTTGCAGATAACCTGAGTGATATGGGTATTTTGTATTATTATCTTAAGCAGCCAGAAAAAGCCATGAAGAATTACACCTTGGCGCTGAATATTTATAGAAAGCAGCGTTATGCTAAAGGTCAGGCAACCGTATATGGCCATATTGGCCAGCTTTATGAAAAGCGCAAGAACTTTGATAGCGCATTTATTTACCAGAAACTGGCACTGAAAATCATTGAAAAGACAAATGACATCAGCGGAGCTGCGAAGATTTACGAAAATCTGGGTAGCATTTATGAAGACCTGGAAAAATATGATCTGGCTGGTAGCCACTTTAAAAAGTCGCTCAGTTTGTATCAGCAGGATCGAAATGAATTGGGCAGTATTGAAGTGATTAACAACTTAGGAGATATCCTGCGCAAAACAGGCCGATATAAGGAAAGTATTGTGGAAACCAGGTTGGCGATGCAACTGGCCGGCAAGTTGCGGAATGCTTATCAGCTGGCTTCTTGCTGCAGGGATATGGGCAAAGCATATGAGCTGTTAAACCAAATGGACAGCGCTTACCACTATATTCAGTTAGGCTATAAGTACACTTTGGACCTATATTCAGAAGATGGTGCCAAACAAGTTGCTTTTTTACAGGTGCTTTATGATATCAATAAAAAATCGGATGAGATTAATCAATTGCAGGCTGATAAAAAGATCAACCGTATCCTTGCTTTTTCTGCAACTGTAGTCATACTGTTACTTGTTGTACTTGGATTTGTTATTTTTAGCAGGCAACGCTTTAAATTAAAAGATCAGAAAATGCTAGCCAGGCAAAATCAAATTGAGCACGATTTGACCAGCCTTGAACTTAAAAATCTTCAGCTGGAAGAGCAAAATTTAAAACAGCAACTGGAAGTAAAAAGCAGGGAGCTATCTACGCATACCCTAAACCTGATTAAAAATAATCAGTTCCTCGATAACCTTCGCAATACCTTGCAGGCGATGGTAAAAGACGATAAGCGAGATCAGAAAAAACAGATGAACCAGATCTTGACTGAAATTAACCAAAGCTTCAATCATGAAAGAAATTGGAAGGAATTTACGGTCGCTTTTGAGCAGGTTCATCATCAGTTTCTGGAAAACCTAAAGAAGTTTAGCCATGAACTTACTTCAGCCGATATGCGTTTAATTGCCTTGCTGAGAATGAATCTGGATTCGACTGATGTAGCCAGCTTACTGGGTATTTCCACCGATAGCTTACGAGTTTCGAGATATCGGTTGAGAAAAAAACTAAATCTGGCGCAGGGCGATAATTTATCCGCATTTATACAGGCACTTTAATCGTTACATCATTGGTCTGAAAATTTCGTTTTGAGGTGATTTTCTCTGCTTAACAATTTGTTAATGTAACGGTAATAAAAGCATAACGGAGTTTTATGTTAGTTTTATCTATTTGATTAACAGTTGTTTATATTATGTTGTTGCTTTTTTATATACGCTCTTGTTAACGGTGTTGCCTTTATGTAACCCCGAAAGTTTTTCGGTATCGAAGTGTGTACACACCTTTGCTCCGTCAAGAATAAAAAACACTTGACCAAACAAATGAATAAACTTTTACGAATTCTGTTTTTACTCCTTATTTGTGCCGGCACCGCTCAGGCAACTAAAATAAAAGGGCACGTTTATGATAAGCAAACCGGAGAAGCAATAGTTGGTGCCACAGTAGTGCTTGAAAACCCAAGACGCGTAACCAACACCGGTTTGGATGGAACATTTGAGTTTAAAGGAATGGTAACGGGTTCGGCTAAAATTAGCGTCAGTTACATCACCTATCAAACCATCACGAAAACAATTATGGTGGAGAAAGAAGATAATGAGCATTTGAAGTTCTATATGGAAAGCGATTCAAAAGCCCTTGACGATGTGACCATCAAATCCAATGTAGTTAGTTCTACCGATCAGGGTGCCCGCAGATTGGAGAAAAATGCAACGCAAATTATGAATATTGTTTCTGGAAGAGCAATTGAGATCTCGCCTGATTTAACAGTGGCGAATGTGATGCAACGGGTTTCTGGCGTTTCCATTGAACGGAACAGTAATGGAGATGGGCAGTATGCCATCCTTCGCGGGATGGACAAGCGGTATAACTACACTTTGGTAAATGGCGTGAAGATTCCAAGTCCGGATAACAAATACCGTTATGTGCCTCTTGATTTGTTTCCTTCGGATTTGCTTGATCGTTTGGAGATTTACAAAACCTTAACCCCAAATCTAGAAGGAGATGCAATTGGTGGCGGTATCAATATGGTGATGAAAAATGCTCCTGGTAAATTTCGGTTGAATGCCAACATTTCATCTGGCTATAGCCAACTATTTATCGACAGAAAATTTGCCAGTTTTAATTCCTCAGATATCAACTATAAATCCCCTTATGAGTTGAACGGAAAAAATTATAACGCTACCCAAAACGATTTTACAAAGGCTACACTGGATTATAAATATAAAAACCCGGCACCTAATTTAATTGGTAGCCTATCGTTAAGCCAGAGATTTTTAGATAATAAACTGGGTGTGGTACTGGCTGGAAGTTATCAAAATACCTACCGCGGAAGCAACAGCACTTTTTACAATACAGCCGTAAACGGGACGGACGCCTTTGCAGTGATCACCAATAAAAGCTACAGGGAATTCTCAGAACAACAACAACGCACTGGTTTACATGGAAAAGTCGATTATGTTTTCAACAGAAATCACCAGTTAAGTCTTTACAACGTGTACGTTAATTTGAAAAACCAGCAGCTTAGAGATGCAGTGACCACAACCTATAATGGTGTTTACAATCCAACTGCAGGAAATGCCGAACTGGTTTACAATACCCGTAGCCGTTTAACCGAGCAACAAATTTATAACAGTACACTTCACGGCGACCATAAATTTTTTGATGAGAAATTTAAAGTGCAATGGTCAGCGGTTTATTCATCTGCAAAAAATGATGTACCGGAAAATACCAGTATCAGTTTAAATGGCATACAGCAAAATTTCCAGAGCCGCCGTTTGAGTTTGGTGAATACCTCGCCTGTAAATCGCAGATGGGAACGCAATACCGACGAGGATTTAGCAGGATACCTGGACTTGGGCTACCGTTTTGATATCGGGACGGATAAATTAGAAGTTATGGCTGGCGGTTTATACCGGGATAAACAGAGAAGTAGCTTTTTCAATAATTACACTTTGGCCCCAAATGCTGCCGACGCAAGTAAGGTTTACGGTGTTGATTATCAAAACTACACCGAGCTTAATTTAGTGGTCAGCAACCCAACAGGTGCGGTGGCCAATCCACTTACTTATGATGCAGCCGAAAAAATCTCAGCAGGTTATGGCATGTTTAAGTATACAGCCGCTAAGTTAGAAGTTACTGGAGGTGCAAGGGTAGAACACACCAATCAAGGCTATAATCTGCTTTTTCCTGCCGGCGAGACTTTTCCAAAAGGAAAACAGGTTTATACAGATGTGTTGCCTAGCTTAACGGCTAAATATTTCTTAACAGATAAGGCACAGTTGCATGCTTCCTATTACAAAGCGCTTAATCGTCCTGGATTTTACGAAATTGTGCCAGGCAAAGTAGTAAATGAGGAATTTCAGGAACGTGGAAACCCTGATTTACAACGTGCGCTTGCCGATAACTTTGACCTGCGGTACGAACTTTTTCCGGGTGCATCTGAACAATTGCTTGTAGGCGCATTCTATAAACGCATAAAAAATCCGATTGAATATACTTTCCGGGCAGATGCTGTTCGTGGACAGGACATTTATTACACCCCTGGCAATTTTGGAGATGCTAAAAACTATGGTGCAGAGGTAGATTATATCAAATACTTCAGTAAGATAGGGGTAAAGGCAAATTACACTTATACCCATTCAAGCATTACCACACCAAAAACAACCAGAACCATCAATCCAACCACTGGCGATATACAGGCACTTTCGGTTGACCAGAAACGTCCACTATACGGTCAATCTGAACATATTGCCAATGCTTCTTTATTATTTAAGGATACCAAGAAAGGCTGGGATGCGCAGATTGCCGGAGCTTACACAGGTCCGCGGATCAACACGGTTTCTCAGTTTTTAAACAATGATCTCTGGCAAAAAGGTTTCATCCAGATGGATGCTTCGGCAGAGAAAAGATTTAAAAGCGGCATTAGTGTTTTCGTAAAGGCAAACAATATCTTAAATACACCAACGAAGCTATTTATCAAAGGAACCAATCCTGAGAATAACAAGATCAATGAAGATTTGGTAAAGAATGGAAACACTTTGGTGAGAAGTGATTATTACGGACAGAATTATCTGATCGGCTTTAGATACAAGTTTAATTAAGCTAAATTTTTAAAAATAAAAACATGAAATCAAATCAGATTTTTAAATTGCTAATGCTTGCCCTGCTGGCACTTGCCGGCTGCGAAAAAGCAAATATCGATGTGGATACTACAGTTGTCGATGGTTCGGCAATTGGTGAAGTTTCGGGCGTATGGGCAAAAGGAAGTACCCAGGTAATTAAGGGTGATATCGTTATCCCGGAAGGCAAATCGCTCACCATTGAAGAGGGGGTAACGGTATTGATGGATACCCTGGCTAAGCCGGAAATAATAGTAAAAGGTAATTTGTACGCATTAGGAACTGCCGAAAATCCAATTAAGTTTACTGTGAATGAATTTTACAAAACTGCACAGAAGAAATTTGGTAAACTATGGGGAGGTATTTTGGCAGGCCCCACCTGCGAGGAGCTGGTGTTGGATCACGCCGTTATTGAATATGCAGGTTCAACCACTTCTGATGCATCAACATCAGTAAAAATGGGATTATACAAGGCAGTTGCCGGAGAAAATTTACCAGCATTATGGTTCTCCAATGCAAAAGGAAAGCTAGTGGTGCAAAATACGGTGTTCAGGAATCTTCAGGAAGATTGCACTTACATTGAGGGCGGCAAAATCATTTTCGCGAATAACGTATTCTACACCACAGGGGTTACCGGTGGCGAAGCGATGAATTTCAAATCTGGTTGTTTAGCCGATATCGCTTATAATCTGGTTTATAGTACAAATACCAATGCCCTGAAACTTTCGAATACCGGAGATAAGACGCCACAAACCTATATAATCATTTACAATAATACTTTGGTAAATACAGGCTGGAGAAGACCGACAGCCAAAGGCGGATCTGTTTGGGTGGAAAGCACCGTTCGTGCTGATTTGTACAATAACCTTTTTGCCAACACACGTTTTGGGATAAAAAGAGATCCTAAAAAACCTGAGGATGCCCGTTCAGCTTATAGCAATAACTGGTACTATGGTTTTGATCAGGTAACGGTTAATCAGTTTCAGCCAGGGAGCAATGATGTAATAGGCGGAAAAAATGATGTAATTAGTAAGGTGGCGGGAGAAAATGATCCCAAATTTGTGAATTATCCGCTAAATACAGCGGTGAACAATGCTGATTTCAACACCTCATGGGATTTCCACCTGCAAGGTAATTCGCCGGCATTGGCAAAAGGCGTTACCAATTTTACCCGTCATCATGGGGCAGGTATCGTAATGAAAAACGGTATCACTTACATTTCACCAGCACCATCTACCTTTGTTGGCGCATATGGAACTAAAAATTAATATGAAGAAAACGCATATCATAAATGTTGCTACAGCAGGCCTTTTATGCCTGATCCTTTCCTGTAATGGAACCGCCCAACAGGTAGATCAGGATGCGGTAAAGCCGCTCTATATATCCGATCCTGTTGATTTTGATACCGACGATCCTGCGATCTGGGTGAATGCGAAAGACCCGGCCCAATCGTTAGTTATTGGAACAGATAAAGATACCAAAGGAGGCTTATACGTTTTTGACCTCAAGGGAAAAATTATCCCTGCAAAAACTGTTAAAGGGTTAAAAAGACCTGATAATGTAGATATTGCTTACGGACTTGATCTCGGTGGGAAAAAAACTGATATCGCGGTAACTACAGAGCGTTATACACATAAGCTAAGAATTTACAGTCTTCCAGATATGAAACCTTTAGATGGTGGAGGAATACCAGTTTTCGAAGGAGAAACCCAGGCTGAATTCAGGGATTTAATGGGTATTGCAATGTATACCGACGCTGACGGGAAAATTTATGCTGTTGTTGGCCGCAAATCAGGACCAAAAGAGGGCGGTTATTTGTGGCAGTATTTGTTATCAGATAATGGTAAAGGAATAGTAAAAGCAAGCTTGGTAAGAAAGTTTGGAAAGTACAGTGGTAAGAAAGAAATTGAGGCCATTGCGGTAGATAACGAACTTGGATATATTTATTATTGCGATGAGCAGTTTGGTGTGCGTAAGTATTATGCGGATCCAACAAAGGGAAATCTGGAACTTTCCTTATTTGGGCAAGGCGATTTTGCCGTGGACAATGAAGGGATTGCGATTTATAAAACCAAAGGGAACAATGGCTACCTTTTAGTTTCAGATCAAGGTGCCAGACAGTTAAAAGTTTACAACAGAACTGGTCAGGCTGGCGCTGTGAATAAACATCCACTATTAGCCACCATTAAATATGCTGCAAATCAAACTGATGGAATTGATGTAGTTTCAGTACCATTAAATGCCGATTTTAAACATGGGCTTTTGGTGGCGATGAGCGATGATAAAACCTTCCATTTTTACCGATGGGAAGACCTCGCGGGGAAAAAATTGGATGTGAATCCATAAATACTCTTATTCACTATCTTATATTGGGATCATCGAATTTCAGAAAGTGAAAAAGATAAGGCGATAGAATTTTTAAAGTACCGTTTCTATTAAGAACAAGGCAGGTTATCTACAAAAATAACCTGCCTTTTTTTTGTATACGAGCTTTGGTTTTGAAAGTATGGTTCGCAAAGGAATATTACGCAGCTATACAATTAACTGATCTTCTAACCAAAAATGTATTAACGACAGTCAAAACGTAAGTAACCTCAAAAATCGATCTGTCATCAAATGTGATAAAACCCTTTTATCACATTTGCTTCTCTCTCAAAACTAATCTGAGAATCGAAAGCAATCTTTATTTATAAATATTGCTAAAACAGCCTATACGGCGCATTTTGACTCCTTTTGACGAAAAATTAAATGTTAATTGACGGATATGTGTATGTCCGTGCCTGATTAAATCAATTAAGTTTGATTTCGAAAACCAATTATAAATCCTTTCATTGATGAGCAGCTACCCTCCACAACTTACGAGGCTAACTCACCTTTTTTAATTTGATATTTCCCAAGGGATTATCAAAACGAAAGAAATTAATTTGATCCGTTTCTCGAAACGAATTCGAATGTCATCAACTGTAACCGGACGAATAATCGCTATTCAAAACGCTTATACTTTAAACCAAATATAATATGAGAATCCTGAAAATTTTCTTTTTCTGCGTAATGTTATGGGGTATTCCCACATATTCATTTGCACAACGTAAGATTTCCGGACAAGTACTAACCGAACAAAATGAGCCTCTTCCGGGAGTAACTATTTTGGTAGAAGGTTCTGTTCCGAGAGAAATCACAACTACAGATGCCGATGGCCGGTTCCAGCTTACGGCAACCAAAGGTACCTTACTGGTAACGTACATCGGGTACAAAAATCAACGCATTACGCTAACCGACAAAATGCAATTAAATATTGTGTTGCAAAGTGATGATCAGGGTTTGGATGAGGTTGTTGTAGTGGGTTACGGTAAACAATCTAAACGGAACATTACAGGTGCGGTAAGTAATATTAAAGCTGAAGATATTGTACGTACTTCTTCTACCACTGCTGCTGGTGCGCTTGCCGGAAAAGTACAAGGTGTATCGGTTCGGGCGAAAGATGCTCGTCCGGGCAGAGGCGCAAGTATCGAAATCCGGAATATGGGTAACCCATTGTATGTAATTGATGGTGTAGCTTATGGTGGTGAAGGTGGTACGGATTGGGTTGGTACGCAGAATGCATCTGGTGCCGATATTTTTAACGCTTTAAACCTGGAAGATATTGAAAGTATTTCTATTTTAAAAGATGCTGCAGCAGCTGTTTATGGCTTTCGTGCAGCAAAAGGTGTAGTTTTAATTACTACAAAAAAGGGCTCGAGAGATGAAGTAGCCAAAATTAACATTAACGGCTACCAAGGCTGGCAAAACCTAACGCGTTTTCCTACCATGGCTAACGCAGCGCAATATACCCGGGGATTGGTAGAGGCGGCTCAAAATGATCCGAACGGCAACCCTACGCAAGTATATACACGTGAAGAATTGGCGAAATGGCAAGCCGGAACCTTACCAGGTTATCAGGGTTATAATTATGAAGACATTGTACTTCGTAAAAATATCCCTCAACGTTACATCAATGCAAACGTATCTGGTGGTGCCAAAAAATCAAACTATTTCCTTTCTTTTGGTCACTTAACGCAGGATGCCGTAATTAAAGATTTTAACTACAAACGTACCAATCTGCAAGCCAACATGGAGGCGACCATTTTAGAAGGTCTTACTGTTGGGGCACAAATTTCTGGCAGACAAGAAAATACGCAAGATGTTGGTTTGCCTGGTGGCGACGGTTACTTTTCATCAATATTGTCCATTTTCAAAAACCGACCAACTGTTGGTCCGTATGCAAATGATAACCCACTTTATCCTAATCAAACAAATGAATTTGCCTATAACCCTGCTATTTTTAGTAGAGATATTGCAGGTTATAAAGACAATAAGTACTTAAGTGGAAACGTAAATTTAACTACATCTTACAAAACTAAGTTTGGTTTATCTGCTAAAGGAACGGTTTCGTATAATTACACTAATAATAAGTTTGATGGCTTTCAATATACTTATGATGTATATCGCTACGAAAACAACAACTATGTTCGAAGCAATGGAACCAACTCTGGTTGGAGATACAAGACTGACCGTGTTGCAGTATCACGTTTTGCCCAATTTCAGTTAGATTATACCAAACAAATCGGAGATCATAATTTCTCTGTAATGGCTGGTTACGAACGTTCTGACTGGGACAGAACCTACAATGCGATTGGTTCGAATCCAACCAACAACTACATTCCTTTGGTTAATCAGGTTGCAGAATTAAACAGCATTGCCGATGGATGGTCGTACGAGGCGAGAGCAGGTTTCATTGGTCGTTTCAATTACAACTACAAGGGAAAGTACCTTGTTGAGGTTTTAGGTCGTTATGATGGATCTTATTTATACTATGAAGGTAAAGAATGGGGCCTTTTCCCAGGCGCCAGTTTAGGATGGAGAATTTCTGATGAGCCATTCTTCAAATCAATAAAAAATGTAGTTAACGATTTAAAACTGAGAGCATCTGTTGGTCAGACAGGTTTAGAAGAGGGTGTAGGAATGCTTGATTATTTATCTGGTTATAACTTCGGTTCGGGAAGCGCTATTTTGAATGGTACTTTTTATCCAGGTATCCGTCCGAAATCACTTCCAATAAGGAATCTATCATGGGTTAAAAACACCAACTACAATATCGGTATCGATGTAGGGATGTTCGATAACAAACTAACCATTACTGCTGATGCCTTTAAAATTATCCGTACCGGCTTTCCTGGAAAAAAATATGATGTTTTATTGCCAAGTGAAGTAGGTTATGAGTTGCCAAACGAAAATTTAGGTAAAAATGGTTACTACGGTGCAGAGGGTATTATTACTTATAGCAGCAAAGTTGGAGATTTAAATTATGTAGTGAGCGGTAACGTTACTTTCTCGAGGTTCAAAAACCTTGAATCGTACAAACCACGTTTCAGCAACTCTTTGAATGAATACAGAAACTCTGCCGAAGATCGTTGGGGTGGTGTATGGTGGGGCTACCAGGTAATTGGTCGTTTCCAATCAGAAGAAGAAATTCGTAACTATCCAGTTAATAATGATGGTAATAACAATAGAAACCAATTACCGGGCGATCTTATTTACAAAGATGTTAACGGTGATGGAATAATCAACGATATGGATGAACGTCCGATTGGTTATCCAACAGGATGGGCACCAATGATCACCTTTGGTGGAAGAATCGGCTTAAACTACAAAGGAATTGATTTGAATGTTGATTTTGCTGGGGGCGGCATGCAGTCGTGGAATCAGGATTATGAATTGAGAAACGCTTTCCATGGTGGAGGTAACTCACCTGCCTATTTATTAGAAGATAGATGGCACCGTGAAGATCCTTACGACAGAAACAGTAAATGGATTCCGGGATATTATCCTGCAATACGCAACGGAAATAGTGGTCCGAATGGAAGGAACAGCGATTTCTGGTTAACGAATGTACGGTATTTACGGGTGCGGAATTTAGAATTGGCTTACACACTGCCTCAAACCATTTCGCAGAAAATTAAAGCGCAAAAAATCCGCGTTTATGTAAATGGCTCAAACCTGATCTCTTTCGATAATGTGAAAGATTACCAGATTGATCCGGAAATTGAAGCAGCAGCAGCGGTAGTTTATCCTCAGCAAAGAGTATTTATGGCTGGTTTTAATGTAACCTTTTAACAAAGCAAAAAGATGAAAAAATTATATATAGGTATTGTGGTTTCCTGCTTATGGCTTAGCAGCTGCAAGCACGATGAATGGTTTCAACGCGAATCTAAAACAACCATCACCGATGAACAATTGTGGAACGACCCTAAACTCGTTACGTCGCAATTGGCCAATTATTACGATCGTCTACCATCCTTACATGGAGTGTTTAACACGGGCGGTATGACCGAGATTGACGATGCCATGTGGTCTGGCACACGAGATCAGAATGGGAAAAATGATTTTCAGTACGGAAGTGATTATGGCCGCTACTGGGATTATGGGCTAATTCGTGATTTGAACCTTTCGCTTGAAAGCATAGAGCAGTTCAGTATCAAACTTACTCCTGAACAGAAAAACCTTTTCAAAGCAGAAATGCGCTTCATGCGGGCTTTTGTTTATTTCGAGATGGTGAAGCGGATGGGTGGAGTGCCTTTGGTTACCAGACAGCTGATTTACGATTTTAGTGGTGACCCGACGCCTTTACAAACTCCAAGAGCTAAAGAACATGAAGTTTACGATTTCATTTACAGCGAAATGGAAGCGATTAAAAATGATCTGGCCACCAATAATGGGATCAAAACCAGGGCGAACAAATATACTGCGCTGGCGCTAGAAAGCAGAGCGATGTTATACGCGGCGTCGATTGCAAAATACAACAGTTTAATGGCTGCGCCAATTAGTACCCCAGGCGGCGAAGTTGGCATTCCGGCTGCTATGGCTACAGATTATTACAACAAATCTTTAACCGCCTCAAAAGAAATTATGAGCGGTCCTTTTGCTTTGTTTAATGAAAACGCAGATAAGGGCGGCAATTTTTATGACATGCTGAATAAAAAAACCGGTAGTGAGGTAATTTTTGCTAAAGACTTTGCGGTTGGTTTGAAAGTGCATCGTTTTACTTACGATAATATTGTGAAAAGCATGACTGAAGATAATGAGGCTTCTTCAGCAATATCGCCTTCATTAAGTTTGGTAGAAAGTTTTGATTATCTAGACGGAACCAGAGGAACTTTACGTGATAAGGATGCAAATGGTAATTACATCGCTTACAGTAACCCTATGGATATTTTTGCTGGAAAAGACGCCCGTTTATTTGGAACAGTAATTTACCCGGGTACTACATTTAAAAGCAGTCCGGTAAGGTTACAGGCAGGTGTTGCTGTTTGGAATAACACTTCCTATCAACTATCTACTTCGGCCGAGCTGGGTAAAAACTATACCGATGGCCAAACCTGGACAGGGTTTGACGGGCCGAAAGATGATGCTGTTGATGTAAGTAATACAGGATTTTATATTCGCAAAATGGTTAGCGATGCGCCAGCTGCAAGTACAAGAGGTACATCTGCAGCAAATTGGTGGCCATGGTTTCGCCTGGGCGAAATTTACCTGAACGCTGCAGAAGCTGCTTTTGAATTAGGCAGACCCGAAGCACTGGGGTATGTAAACTCCATCAGGGCAAGAGCTGGTTTTCCAGCAAATAGCCTTAGCGCATTAACCAATAACATCATTCGTAACGAACGCCGTGTAGAGCTTGCTTTTGAAGATCACCGTTATTTTGACTTGAAAAGATGGCGTATTGCCCACCTGGTTTGGGATGGCTCAGAAACTGATCCAAATGCAGTAGTTATGGGCTTGTATTCTTACCGGGTTATACGTCCAGGGCATCCAGATAATGGCAAATACATCTACGCAAGAGTAAGACCAACACGTTTCAGACGGGCAAGGTTTTTCCGTATGACGAATTACTATTCATCAATTGCACAAGATGTTTTAAACAACAATCCAAAAATTGTTAGAAATCCTTTCCAATAACACAAATTATGAAACTAAAATTTTTAATCATATTTACTGCAGCTGCCAGCCTGTTTCTGGCGAGCTGCGGATACGATAATTTCGATGCGCCAGAGCTTACTTTATCGGGTCGTGTAGTTTATCAAGGTAGTGCACTTAGTGTGAGAAATAATGGACCACAGCTCGAACTTTGGCAAGATGGCTTTCCGTTGCGTTCTCCCATTACGGTTTACATGCAACAGGATGGAAGCTTTTCTGCTAAACTGTTTGCAGGCCAATACAAATTGGTACGCCGGGCAGATGCGCCATGGTTGCAACAGGCAACAGATACTGTTCGCGTTAACCTGACTGCAAATATGAATCTTGATGTTCCGGTAACGCCATATTTTACCATAACAGGAGAATCTTTTGAAAAATCAGGAACCAGTATTATTGCAAAATTAGTTGTGAGTAAGGTGGTGCCTACTGCAAATCTAGATTTTGTACGCCTATATCTGGGCAAGTCGATTTTAACCGATCAGGTACAACGCGAAGTAAGGGTAGATGCCAGTTTAGGCAATGTAGTTCTAGGGCAGCAACTGCAAATTTCTTCAGGCGCTTTGCCTGATAATTTAAAAAATCTCGACTTTGTTTATGCCAGAGTAGGAGTTAAATCTACCTCGGCTGGAGAATATATTTATTCGCCGGTACAAAAAATTAGCTTAAAATAAATTAAATTAAGTGCTGGAAATACGCCTCCTTGTATTTTCAGCACTTTCTATTGAAAAATTGATGATATCCCACAAACTACAATTCCGAATCTTCCTTATTGCGCTGCTGCAGCTTTTTTCACCATTCAATCTTTTTAGTCAACAGTACAAGGCAGGGCCTGCCGATAAAGATTATGCAGGTTATTTGTTTGTGTATTTTAAAGGCAACGCCGTAAACGATGAAGCACTTTGTTATGCCATCAGTACCGATGGATATAACTATAAAGCTTTAAACAATAATCAACCGGTACTAGCGTCTGATAAAATCAGTTCTACTGGTGGAATCCGAGATCCTCATATTCTTCGCGGCGTAGATGGTAAAACCTTTTATATGGTGCTTACCGATATGACTTCTTCAAAAGGTTGGGATTCTAACCGGGCAATGGTGATGCTTAAATCAACTGATTTGGTGAACTGGAAACATTCCATTGTTAATATTCAGCAACTTTATAAAGGACAGGAAAATTTAAAACGGGTTTGGGCCCCACAAACCATTTACGATACAGCAAAAGAAAAATATATGGTTTACTGGTCTATGAAACACGATCAAGGACCTGATATCATTTACTATGCCTATGCAAATGATGATTTTACTGGCTTCACTTCAGAACCAAAAGTGCTCTTCACGCCGAAAAATGGTAAGTCTTGTATCGATGGAGACATCACCAATAAAAATGGCTTATTTTATCTCTTTTACAAAACTGAAGGGAATGGAAACGGGATAAAATTGGCTATCACCGATTCGTTAACGAGCGGGAAATGGATTGAGCAGGATGGATACAAACAGCAAACCAGAGATGCTGTTGAAGGTTCGGGCGTTTTTAAACTAAACAATTCTGATAAATATATTTTGATGTATGATGTTTACGGAAAAGGGAAATATCAGTTCTGCGAAAGTTTAGATTTGGATAAGTTTAAAGTAATCGATCATGAAGTAACGATGGATTTCCATCCACGACATGGTACCATCATTCCACTTTCACGCCAGGAAATGCTTAATGTTACTGCCCGTTGGGGAACACCTAAAGGAAAGGAATTGGCTTTTCGTAAAAATCCGGTATTAGATGGTTTTTATGCTGATCCAGATGTAATTTATTCTAACCAGACAAAAAAATATTACATCTATCCAACCAGTGATGGCTTTGATGGATGGGGCGGTTCTTATTTCAAAACTTTTTCTTCTCCTGATTTAAAAACCTGGACAGATGAAGGCGTTATTTTAGATTTGAAGAAAGATGTGAGTTGGGCAGACCGAAATGCCTGGGCGCCAACAATAGCCGAGAAAAAAGTGAAAGGAAAATATAAATACTACTACTACTTTACCGCTGCGCAAAAAATTGGTGTTGCCGTTGCCGATCATCCTGCTGGGCCGTTTAAAGATTCTGGAAAACCATTGGTAAACTTCAAACCAGATGGCATCAAACGTGGTCAGGAGATCGATCCGGCGGTATTTACTGATCCAAAAACAAAACGAAGTTATTTGTACTGGGGAAATGGCTACCTGGCTGTAGCAGAACTTAACGATGACATGATTTCGTTGAAGCCCAACAGCATTAAAACCTTAAACACTGATAAGACTTTTAGGGAAGGTTGTTATGTGTTTTTTAGAAAAGGAACATACTATTTTATGTGGTCGGAAGATGATACGCGAAGTGAAAATTACCGTGTTCGTTACGGAACATCTAAGTCTCCACTTGGACCTATCGAGATCAAAGAAAACAATCTGATTCTACAAAAAGATCCATCAAAAGGCATTTACGGTACTGGCCATAACTCGGTGCTCCAGGTGCATGGGAAAGATGAATGGTATATCGTTTACCATCGATTTAATTATCCAAATGGCATAACAATGGGCGATGCAGCAGGTTTTAACCGTGAAGTTTGCATCGATCAGATGTATTTTGATGCTCAAGGAAATATTATACCAGTGAAGCCTACACTATAATTAAGAATGATACGAATGAGAAAATATACCATTTTTTTTCTGGCTGCAATCCTGTTGAGCCTGAATACTTTTGCCCAGCCAGGTTTCGGAAAAGCCGAAAAAATTAATGATAACTGGCGGTTTCATCTTGGAAACATTGATGACAAAGCAGCCTTGGAAGACAATGGAAAATCGTGGAAAAACGTACAGCTGCCTCACGATTGGAGCATTAAACAACCATTAAGCCCAACGTTGGCCAGTGCTACCGGTTATCTCCCGGGGGGCTTGGGATGGTATCAGAAACAGGTTACCATTGCCAAAGAAGATCAGGGAAAAAAGTTTTTCATCTATTTTGAGGGCGTTTACAATCGAAGCGAAGTTTTTATCAACGGACAATCAGTTGGTAAACGTCCTAACGGCTATATTTCATTCGCATACGAAATAACGCCGCTTTTAAAATTCGGCCAGGAAAATAAAATTCAGGTTAAAGTAGATCATACACAAGATGCCGACTCTCGCTGGTACACCGGCTCTGGCATTTATCGCGATGTATGGTTAGTAGAGGCTAGTCCGGTTCATTTAGCACAATGGGGTGTTTATGCCTTCGCCACGGTGCAAGGCGCTAACGGAAATTTGAAAGTGCAAACTACTTTGAATAACGAATTACCAACAGCAGCAAAAGTGACAGTCATTAATGAATTGCTTAACCAGAACGGTGCAGTGGTGGCTAAAAAAGAAGCAAAGGCAAATTTATCGGGACAATCTAACCTTGAACTGTCGGTTGATTTGAAAGTTAATCAGCCAAAATTATGGAGTATCGATGAACCAAACCTGTACACCCTTCGAACTACTGTAGTTCAGGATGGTAAAACAATAGACCAAACCAGTACTATCACTGGGTTTAGAGATATTCGTTTTAATCCTGATCATGGCATGACGCTAAATGGTAAGGCACTTAAGGTAAAAGGTGTTTGTCTGCATCACGATTCAGGTGTTTTAGGTTCAGAAGTTTACCCCGAAGTTTGGCGACGCAGGTTGCAAACTTTAAAAGGTCTCGGCGTAAACGCCATTCGTACCAGTCACAATCCGCAGGCTTCATCGCTATATGCGTTATGTGATGAGCTTGGTATTTTGGTTTTAAATGAAGCTTTTGATGAGTGGGAATTCGCCAAGAGGAAATGGTTGCAGGGCTGGAATGTCGGCACTCCGGGTTTCCTGGGTTCTTTTGATTATTTTAAAGAATGGGGCGAAAGAGATTTAGCAGATATGGTAAAACGCGATCGTAATCACCTCTCTATCTTCGCATGGAGTATCGGTAATGAGGTTGATTATCCTAACGATCCATATTCTCATCCAATTTTGGCTGGTGCAAAAGAAGGTGGATTTACACAGCCCATTTTTGGAGGCTACAAAAAAGATGCGCCGAATGCGATGCATCTGGGTGATATCGCTAAAAAGCTTGTTGCGGTGGTTAAAAAATACGATCCATATCGTCCGGTTACAGCAGGTTTGGCTGGTGTAGCAATGTCTAACGAAACCGAATATCCTGGAGCGCTTGATATTGCTGGTTACAATTATACCGAAAGCCGTTACCAAACCGATCACCAACGCTATCCGAAACGTGTTCTTTTTGGTAGCGAAAACCGTCATGATTTTGAAGCCTGGAAAGCCGTTCGTGATAACGAACATATTTTCGGTCAGTTTTTATGGACGGGTATCGATTACCTTGGTGAATCTGGCCGCTGGCCTGCCCGTGGTTTTTATTCAGGTTTGGTTGATTTTGCCGGTTTCGTTAAGCCACGCGGATATTTCCGCCAGGCGCTTTGGTCTAACAAGCCAATGGCTTACCTGGGTACTTATCCGCTTAAAGATGGTGGAAATGCTCAAGATGCCTGGTCGCTTTTGGAGTCTGGCCAGGGAGCGAAAAAAGATATTACACCATCAATGGATGCCTGGCCAATCTGGAACTACCAGGAAGGGCAGCAAATTCGGGTGGTTTGTTATACCAATGCTAAAAAAGCAAAATTAGAACTCAACGGCAAACAGATTGGAGAAACCAAGCCATACGATGATAAATATGGGATCATTTATTGGGATATACCTTATGCAGCTGGTCGTTTAGAAGCGGTAGGGCTTGATGAGAATGATAAAGAAATCACCCGTCACGAATTACAAACAAGCAAAAACCCAAACGCCATCAAAATTCTGCAAGGTTCAGAAATGAAGGTTAAAGGAAATAAAGGCGTTGCGCAAATAGAAATTCAAATTGTTGATGAAAACGGCGTCGGCGTAGAACTGTCTGATAATGAAATTACCTGTCAAATTGTTGGTAATGCAAGATTATTAGGGATGGAATCTGGAAACAATAGCGATATGGGAGACTATACCGACAACCGCCAACGGGTTTTTCATGGTAAAATGGTTGTTTATGTACAAGCGACTGGAAAAGCTAATGATGAGGTATTGGTAAGGTTTAGTTCTCCATGGCTTAACAAAGCCGACGTTAAAGTTAAAGTATTTTAGAATAACTATTATTTAATTGTAGGTGATCAGGTATAAAACTCTAAAAATCAAAATTTTAAATGAATTTATATAAAAGTAAAGTGTACATCTTCAATCTTAGGTTTTTTGCGTTATTGATGTTAAATTTTTTATTGGGACTAACATTTATTCATGCGCAGAATAAAATTGTTCAGCGAAGCCCCGATCAGAAACTCAGCCTCGAGTTGGAGATAAAAGAAGGAAAACCTACCTATCAAATTACCTACAACAATAAAGTTTTTATGGGTAAATCTCCGCTCGGATTAATCACTTCTGTAGGAGATTTTACCCAGGGGCTAAAACTCAAAAGTCATCAGGTGAAGCAAATTAAAGAGCGCTACAATTTATCACATTCCAAAGTAAGCAATGTAAATTATAACGCAAATGAATTAAGTTGTTGGCTGGTAAATTCGAAAAACGATGCTATTCAGATTATTTTTAGAATCACTAACCGAGACGTGGCTTTCAGCTATTACCTGCCGAAAAGCAAAAATGGCGTAACAAATGCAACAATTGAATCAGAAGCCACAGGTTTTCAGTTACCAAATGGAAGTACAACTTTTATCAGTCCGCAGGCACCAGCTGAAAGCGGTTGGGAAAATACCAAACCCTCTTACGAAGAAGCTTACACCATTGAAGAGCCGATTGACACCAAATCTAAATACGGATTAGGTTACACTTATCCGGCACTTTTCCATCTTGGCAACATGGGTTGGATGCTGATTTCTGAAACGGGAGTGGATCAAAATTATGTCGGAACGCGTTTAAGCGATTCTAAGGGTGGACTTTACAAAGTTTCATTCCCCCAGTCAGGAGAAAATAGAGGTGTTGGTGCAAACAAAGTTACGGCCAAATTGCCTTTTCAAACCTCCTGGAAAACAATTACCCTTGGTACAAATTTGAGTGCGATTGTCGAATCTACAGCAGCTACGGATGTGGTTAAACCATTGTCGGCACAAACAAAAATCTTTAACCCTGGCAGAGCAACCTGGAGCTGGATTGTTTGGCAAGATGCCAGCTGCAACTACGATGATCAGGTGACATTTATCGACCTTGCGGCTACTTTAAATTGCGAATACATTCTAATAGATGCTTTATGGGATACCCAAATTGGAAGGGAGAAAATGGCTGAACTGGTAAAGTATGCCAGTAAGAAAAATGTAGGCGTACTGCTTTGGTATAACTCTAACGGCAGTTGGAATAATGCACCACAAACACCAAAAAATTTAATGAACACTGCTGAACCCAGACAAAATGAAATGGCCTGGTTGCAAAAGATAGGTGTTAAAGGCATGAAAGTGGATTTCTTTGGTGGCGATAAGCAGGTGACGATGAAGCTTTACCACGATATTTTAATGGATGCCGCGAAATTTGGGTTAAGCGTTAACTTCCATGGCACAACCTTACCGAGGGGATGGGAACGCATGTATCCTGCATTTGCCACAAGTGAATCGGTAATGGCATCAGAAAATTTAGTTTTTGAACAAAGTTTTGCCGACCGTTATGCACAAACGGCAACCATCTACCCGTTTACCCGGAATGCGGTAGCTTCTATGGATTTCGGTCCTGTTTTTTTAAATGATCGGTTAAACCGCGACCCTAAAAAGGGTACCATACGCAAAACAACCGATGCCTTTGAAATTGCGACTGGCGTCTTGTTCTTTTCTGCAATACAGCATTGGGGAATTACACCAGAAAATCTAAAAGAAAAGCCATCTTTCCTGTTCGATTTTTTAAAAGTTGTTCCAACCGTTTGGGATGAAACAAAACTGATTGACGGTTACCCGGGCAAGTTTTGCATTCTGGCCAGACGGAAAGGTGTGAAATGGTTTATCGCCGCTGTTAACGGAGAAAATACTGCAAAAAAAGTGAAAGTGACATTATCAATGCTAGCTGGTCAAAATGCAATAATTATCAGCGACGGTATTGGAAAGGACGCTAAATTAGATACTAAAAAGTTTGATCAGAATACGGTGTTTGAATTCGATTTGGCGCCAAATGGTGGAACAGTAATTTACATGAAATAAGTAATTTCTGGCTGCATGAATTTGAAATGATAGTTAGGCATTTGCTAAAATAAAATTAGGGAATAGGCCGAAAATAATTGCTTAAATTAAAAGACTAAAATCAGTCCATTTATAAATGTTATTTTAACGGTTATTGCTATATTTGAAAAGACCAAATATATCGCTGATACTATTTTTCCAGTTTTTCGCGTGGAAACAGAATAGTCTCAACACAAAAGCTATGAATAAGAAAATCCACAAAAGTTTTATTAACAGACTGAAAGATTGTGGCTTTTTGAGTGGTCTTATTTTGGTGTTGCTATTTTACGTGTCCGCTCCCTCGTTTGCTCAGGAAGGAAAAACGAAATACCTTTCTTTACAAGATGGATTATCAAATCAGCAGGTTTTAGATGTCGTTCATGATCACGATGGATTTATTTGGGTAGCAACTGAACTAGGGCTGAATCGTTTTTCGAGCAATTCTTTTAAACACTTTTACAAAGCGGAAAAGCCGGATGGTAAATCGGTAAATAGCAGTGAAATAAATACGCTTTTGTACGATAACCAAAAGCTTTATATCGGCACCCGATCTGATGGTTTAAACGTACTGGATTTAAAAACGAACACCTTTTCCTATTTTGTACATCACCCCAAGGATGAAAGTTCAATTTCGACGAACGACATTACTGATATCATCAAAAGTAAAAATGGAAAACTTTGGTTAGCTACATTTCACCAGGGGGTTCAACAATTTAATACGGCTTCAAAAAAGTTCCTTCACTTTAATCAAAAGAGTGTTCCTGCAATGCCAGAGAATAGTGTATGGTCGCTTGCTGAAGATAAAAACGGTCTCTTGTATATTGGCCATGTAAATAAAGGGGTTTCGATATTAAATCCGGTAACCAAAGAACTTCAACTGCTGGATGTAAAAACTACGGGTGGAATTCTACCAGATAATGAAGTGAAATCGCTCTTTTGTGATAGCAAAAATAACATCTGGATTGGCACGAGAAAAGGGCTCGCTATTTATAACCCGGTTTCAAAAAAACTGAATCAAGTTAAACTCAGTAGTAAGTCGATTAAACGTAATGAACCGTTTATCTTTTCCATCAAAGAGGTGCACCATCAAATTTGGGTGGGGGCAGAGTCTTCTCAGTTATTTGCTTTAACGCCCAATTTCAATATCAATAATGACGAAGTTTCTTACAGCGTGTCGCTGCCGTTGGCGCTTACTCATGGAAGCAATACCTCCGTCCAAAACATCGATCAGGATCAGTTTGGGAATGTTTGGTTAGCCATTTATAGTGGTGGTTTGGCATTTTCCTCTCACTTAAAACCGTTTTTTTCTATTCTTCCACAGCAAGAATTTTCTAGCGAAAGAAATAAAACGGCTACCGTTACAGCCGTCATTAACGATCAGCAAAACAAAACCCTGCTGGCTACCACCGGTGAAGGTATCCTAGAGATAGACAATAGTGGCCGTGTTGATCACATTAATGCCAATAATAGCTTGCTGGGAGATGATTTCCTTTTGTCGGGTTTTGAAGATGAAAGCGGCAATAAATGGTTTGGCTTACAAAAGGGAGGCGTTTCCTGTTATCAACCAGCTAGCAATAGCTGGAAGAAAATTGATGGCGGAAAACGCATGTCGGAAGTTAGGGCAATTATGCAAGATAGCCGAAAAAATATTTGTTTTGCCGCTCAGGAAGGCCTATTTATTCTTGATCAGGGGATAGACACGCTGCGGAAAATCACCATCACCACGCCGATGATGGGCGATTTTTCTCCACGAACTTTGGTAGAAGACCATCTTGGTAATATGTGGGTGGGCACTTACGGGCAGGGAATTTATATTTACGATCGAAACTGGAAATTAATCAAACGCGTC
The DNA here is from genome assembly GCF_979258665.1 of Pedobacter sp. AC163. NCBI lineage: Bacteria > Pseudomonadati > Bacteroidota > Sphingobacteriia > Sphingobacteriales > Sphingobacteriaceae > Pedobacter > Pedobacter sp. AC163. The sequence goes on from NZ_OZ409872.1 coordinate 5,097,447, forward strand.
AGCAAAGCGGAAGGATTGGTCAGTAATACCATTAACCATGTGTATCGCGATTCGGAAAATACGATTTGGATTGCGACAAATGAAGGTTTGTCTTATCAATCATCGGGCAATCAGCTGGGGAAAATTGAAACTCTTCCACTTCATCTCGGAGATGCCTGGCTAACGATCAATTCCATCACGGAAAGCCCGAAAGGAAATATTTGGTGTGCAACTAAATTGGGGTTAATCCGTTACCTTCCGGCTCAAAAAAGGCTTTTAAGCTACGATCAGGCCTTTGGATTGCCACTCGGCGGCTTCATAAACAACAGCGTATCCAAAGATAAAAACGGACGACTCTTTTTCGGAATGCCCAGTGGCGCTTGTTATTTTGATCCGGTAAACATCCCGTTAAAACTTCCTTCATCACCAATTAACATCAGCCGACTGATGGTTTTCAACACGGATGAACGCAGGGCACAAACTGAAAAATTTCCAGACGCTGAAAAGAGAATTCATCTCAAGCACGGCGAAAACAGCTTCCGCATAGAACTGGCTGTGATGGATTATGCCATGAATGATCTTCTGGAATTCAGTTATAAGTTGCAGGGCTTTGATAACAAATGGATTTCTCTCGGTGATGAAAAAAATATAGATTTCCGCAGTATTCCCTACGGCAGCTACGAACTTAAAATTAGAACCAGACAAAAAAATGAGCAGTGGTCTGAAGATTATGAAAGTCTCCATATCACGATTAAGCCGCCTTTTTACCTAAGCATATTGGCCATTGCATTTTATATCGTTGTGGTTTTGGCCACCGTAATTGCATTCTTTTTCTTTTACATTAAACGAATAAATGCAGAAGCGCAACTCAGTTTAAAGAAGCAGCAACTGGAACAAGAAGGAAATTTGCATACCGAAAGGATGAATTTCTACACCAATATTACGCATGAACTACGTACACCGCTAACATTGATTTTGGGTCCGCTGGAAGATCTTTTGCATGAAAACCAACTGTCGACTAAACACCGGGAACGGCTTTCAATTGTTCAAAAAAGTGCCACCAGGCTTTTTTCGATGGTTAATCAACTGTTGGAATTTAGAAAAGTTGAATCTCAGCATAAACCACTTGCTTTGCAGCCTGGATTTTTAAGGCAACTTTTAGAAGACATTGTTCAAAAATATGTTGAGGCTAGTCAAAGCAAAAATATCAACATCAGTTTAACGGCCAACACTGAAGATTTTGAAACCATGTTCGATCGAGAAATTGTACAACTCATTGTCGACAATCTCTTATCAAACGCTTGCAAACACACAAAGGCTGGCAGCGTAATGGTTTCTTTAGCTTATGAACAAAATAGCCAGGGAAACTGGGCAGTTATAAAAGTGAAAGATACAGGTTGTGGAATAGCGTCAGCACATCTGGAAAAAATATTTGAAAAGTTTTATCAGGTTCCTCAAAATACAGGCGATGGCGCTGGTGTCGGTTTATCACTGGTGAAACAATTGGCCGCTATCCATCACGGGCAGGTGAGTGTAAAAAGTGAATTGGATTGGGGAAGCGAATTCTGTGTCAGATTATTGGCTAATCCGTTATCGCCCCAAATTCCTTATCTATCCGAACACGATGCAGTGCTTGATAAACAAAAGACACCACAGGTAGAATCGTTGCCAATGGTTTTGCTGGTAGAAGACGATGTTGATTTGCGGGCTTATTTATCCACTTTGTTAGCATCAAAATACAATGTGATTACTGCAGAGAATGGTGAGCAAGGCTTTCAACTAGCAAAAAGCAATGTTCCGGATATCATTGTAAGCGATTTAATGATGCCTGAAATGGACGGGTTTGCCATGCTAAAGGCTTTGAAACTGGAACGCGAAACCAGCCATATTCCAACAATTTTACTCACTGCGAAAAGTTCTGAAACGGATAAACACCGTGGCTACGAGCTGGGTTTGGATTCCTATCTCACCAAACCGATTAGCACACAATTGCTTTATGGAAGGATAGATAATTTGCTTTCCAAAAGGAAAAGTTTATATGACGAAGTGCTGTCTCAGTTATCTAATCAAATAAAAAGTACAGAAGTTATAGCTGCTGAAGTGGAAGCCGACCCCTGGCGTGAAAACGATTTTGTTAAGGAGTTTGCAAATTTAGTAGAAAAATTAATGCACCAGGAAGTTTTGGACGCTGCTACATTGGCCGAAAATATGAATATGAGCCAATCTACTTTATACCGGAAATTGAAAGCGCTAACGGGGAAAAACATTAATCAGCTGGTAAGAAAAGTGAGAATGCAAAAGGCAGCTCAATTGCTTGATTCGGGGAAATACAACATCAACGAAGTATCGTTCATGGTGGGAATAAACAGTTCCATTTATTTCAGGCAGTGTTTCAAAGAGGAGTTCGGTCAGCTTCCTTCAGAGTATCAAAAAAATAAAGTGTAAACAAGGAATAATATCGAAGACGCTAATCAAATATTATCCTAAACCTATAAATCACAATGAATAGACGAGATTTAATTAAGCAGCTTGCCATTGGAGTGCCGGCTTTAGCATTGGGAAAAAATCTGAATGCAGCCCAAAACATTTTCAATGCACCAGGAATAGGATACCTGCCGGGTCCGTTCAAGCCGACCTGGGAATCACTTTCTGCCTACAAAACACCAGATTGGTTCCGCAATGCAAAGTTTGGAATCTGGGCACATTGGGGTCCGCAATGCGAACCTGAGTATGGAGATTGGTATGCCCGGGAAATGTATATGGAGGGGAGCAAGAAGTATAAATACCACCTTGAAAAATATGGACATCCTTCTAAATTTGGTTTTAAAGACGTAATCAATGAATGGAAAGCCGACCAATGGAATCCGGAGGAGCTGCTAAGCTTGTATAAAAAAGCAGGAGCAAAATATTTTATGGCGCTCGCCAATCACCACGATAATTTTGATCTGTATAAAAGTACTTATCAGAAAAAATGGAACGCCACCCAAATTGGCCCAAAGAAGGATATTATAAAAGGTTGGGAAAAAGCAGCCCGGGCAAATGGAATGTATTTCGGCGTGAGCGTTCATGCAGCACATGCCTGGACCTGGCTAGAAACTGCCCAGCGTGCTGATTTGAAAGGTGATTTAGCGGGCGTTCCTTATGATGGAAAGCTAACAGCTGCCGATGGAAAAGGGAAATGGTGGGATGGTCTCAATCCACAGGATTTGTATGCTCAAAATCATCCGCTTAGCGAAGATAGTCAGGATAACGATGCTTCTGGCAAACAGTGGGATTGGGGTAACGGAGCCGCTATCCCTTCCAAAGCCTACTGCGAAAAGTTTTACAATCGTACCGTAGAACTGATTGATAACTATGGTCCTGATCTTATTTATTTCGATGATACTGCCTTACCACTCTGGCCAGTGAGCGACGTCGGATTGCGTTTAGCGTCTTACATGTATAATAAAAGTATTCAGAAAAATAACAAACTTGAAGCGGTCATTTTCGGGAAGATACTGGATAAACAGCAGCGTAAATGTATGGTTTGGGATATTGAACGCGGCCATAGCAATGAAATTGAACCTTTGCCATGGCAGGCCGATACTTGCATCGGTTCCTGGCATTACGACAGAACCATTTACAATAAAAAAAGCTATAAAAGTGCAAAAACCGTAGTGCAGATTATGGCCGATGTGGTAAGTAAAAACGGTAATTTTCTGCTGAGCATCCCTGTGCGTGGCAACGGCAGTATTGATGAATTGGAACGTGCCATTGTAGAAGAGGTTGGAGAATGGATGCAGGCCAATAGTGATGCGATTTATGATACCCGGCCATGGAAAGTTTTTGGTGAGGGACCTTCAACTGAAAATAATCAGGCTTTAAAAGATCAGGGTTTTAATGAAGGTAAAAGTAAGCCTTTTACATCGGAAGATATTCGCTTCACCACCAAGGGAGATGCAATTTATGCCGTGGTGATGGCCTGGCCAGAAAATGGTATCGTACAGATAAAATCGATGAGACAAGGAAGCAGTTATTTGGAAAAAGCGATTAGCAGCATTGGCTTATTAGGTACGGTGCAAAAGCTTTCTTTTAAACAGAATGAAAATTATCTGGAGATCGACATCAATGATTATAAACCTAAACTTGCTTACACCTTTGCTTTGAAAATTGTTTAATTAAGCCAAGAGGCAGATAACCATTGGGTTATTGACAACATCACGATTTATAGCTATGAAAAAATATGCACTTGCGCTTGATCTGGTAAACGATGAAAAACTGATCAGTGAATATGAGGAATACCACAAAAATGGCTGGCCGGAAATCACCAAAAGTATAGTAGATTCTGGCATTACCTCAATGGAAATCTATCGCATTTCGAACCGTTTATTTATGGTGATGGAAACAACAGATGACTTTACGTTTGAAAATAAGAAGATGATGGACGAAGCAAATGAGAAAGTATTGGAATGGGAAGCTTTGATGTGGAAATTTCAACAGCCTTTGCCCGGGTCGGCGCCAGGAGAAAAATGGCAATTAATGAAACAGGTTTTTGAGTTAAATCCAAATAAATAATACTGCAAACGAAAACCGCATTGATGTTTGCATAATTGCTAAACCTATTCACTGATAGCTGCGACTTAATTTCAGCATTTAAAACGAAATCTTTAAAGGCAACAAAACTTAAATCCTATAAATGAAGCCGATTTTACTGACCATTATATTGCTGCTGAATTTAATGCCAAAGCTATTTGCTCAGGATTTCGTTTTTTCACCTTTAACCGTTTCGCAGGGACTAAGTGATAACCAAATACGGTACATCATCCAGCTTCCAGACGGCCGAATGGTTTTTAAAACCAGTGGGAACCTCAATATTTTTGATGGTTCGCGTTTTACCTATATTCATGATAAAAGTAAGCAAGGCTATGCGTTAAAAAGTTACGATGGTTTCTATCGGATTTACCAGAGTGGGGATTCCATTCTCTGGATAAAAGATCATCATAAATTAATGCGGGTTGATTTGTATGAAGGAAAATACCAATCAAACCTTAACCGCTATTTCGAAACTGCTGGCTTTAATGGCGCAATTGATGATTTTTTTCTAGATTCAGATAGTAGAATGTGGCTTCTTAACAACCAAAAGTTACAGTCGAAAAATCATCAATATTCAATAGATCTAGATCATAATGTTGGGCTACTGCAAGATGTGAGTAATGAAAGAGACGATTTATTTCTTTTTTACAGCACCGGCGAAGTAATTTGCTACAATTTGAAAGCAAGGCGCCAGCAATTTAAACTGGCTGCATATCCTGCTGCTCAACAGTCAAAATTTCAAAGTACATCACTTGTGGTGAAGGCGAAAAATGGATTTTATCAACTTCGGAATGGGAGTAATGGTGGCTGCTTCTTTTTTGATACCTGTAAACGCGATTGGAAAAAAGTATTGGAAACGCCATATCACCTCAATACTCTGGTGGTAGATGGGGATGGAAAAGCAACCATCAGCTGTGCGAATGGAATTTGGATTGTGGATGTAAAGCATAATAAAAGCTGGTATATTCCAGTTATTGAGCAGGCAGATGGAACTAAACTCAATACAGAAATAAGTACGCTATTATACGATAAACAAGGTGGTTTATGGCTCGGAACTGCTAATCAAGGATTATTATACCATCATCCGCATCGGTATTTATTTAACACCGTAAAAAAATCTTCGTTTCCGGGTAGTACTTTTAAAGAGGTGATGGTTCAGTCATTTGCCGAAGATGATCTCAGTAACATCTATGTTAAAACGCAGGCTGGAGTATATTTGTACAAGCCCGGAGTTGGAAACGAAGATTCGCTACGACCTCTGCCCCCAAAGTTAATTCCTTCTGGAGTACTTAAAGGTTTGAAAACGGAGGTATTAAACTTGCCTGGCAACCAAACAGCCAAAGTTAAAGATAGTAAGGGTTGGATTTGGACGGGCACCACAGATGGTTTGAGTGTATTAAATCCTGTTACTGGTAAGGAACAATTTTTCTATACTCAAAACGGGCTCTCCAACAACTTCATACAATCGATTTTTGAAGATAGCCGTAAAAATATTTGGATTGCCACTAGTTATGGAATTAACCGGGTGCAACTTAGTAAAGCTGCAAAGGATATCACATTTATCAACTACGATGCTTCGACAGGTGCCTTGGAAGGCGAATACTTGCGAAATGCTGTATTTGAAAGCAAAAATGGAACACTTTACTTTGGTGGCGTAAATGGCTTTTCGGTTTTAAACCAAAATATTTCACAAAATGATAAATTACCATTTAAACCGGTTTTTACTGATTTTTTGGTGCATGGAAAGAAGATAGATGTTGAAGGGGATAATAATATCTTGGACAAAACGGTGCCTTATACTAGCGGCTTAGTTTTACTATACGACCAAAATTTTATCACCTTCCGTTTTTCGGCACTTAACTATCAAAATCCTGCCCAAACTTACTATCGTTACAAACTGATTGGTATAGACCAGGAGTGGAGAGAAAACCGAAGTGCACAGGGAAACGATTTTTCTGGCAGGGATGGAGTGCTCACAATAGCTTACACCAATCTTCCGCCAGGAAAATATGAACTTCAGGTAATGGCTTCTACTACCAATTTGGAATGGCCAGGAGAAATCACTACAATCAACCTAACCATTAATCCTCCATGGTGGCGAACTACGGTGGCATATTTTTGCTATTTTGGTTTAATGGTTGTAGCCATTTGGCTTAGCATTAGGTTTTATTTGCGTAACGCCAGAAAAAATGCAGAACGAAATCGGAGGGAAGATCTTCTCCTGCTCAGAATCAGGAGCTTAATTGATCAGCAAAATTTATTAAGTGGGAAACTCGAATTTGCAAATCCTTCTTCCCCGCCAAGAACAGAAATTCCTCAGTCTACGGAAAACATGAACCCGATGGAAGCTACGTTTTTAAAGAAAGCAATGTTGCTGGTCGAGAATAATTTAAATGTAAGCGACTATTCTGTTGAGCAGCTTAGCAGCGATTTGAATATGGACCGTACCGGGTTGTATCGCAAATTGATTACTTTACTTGATAAATCTCCCTCGTTATTTATCCGCAACATCAGGTTGGAAAAAGCTGCAGAATTACTTCTTGAAGGAACCCTTAATATTTCTGAAATTGCCGATCGTGTAGGCTTTAGCAGTTCGAGCTATTTGAGCAAATGCTTTCAGGAACGTTATGGCTGTAAACCTTCTGAATATGCTCAAAACGCGAAAAAATCAACCTAAATACCAAAAAATTCAACATTGGTGTTGTCTCTATTGAGGTTGTTGAATCTATTTTTGCTGTCATCAAATACCAAATATAAACCTATAATATGAGAATTTATCAAAGGCTTTATTTTATAACGGCAGCGCTAATGCTGACTTTTTCGGGAGATATAAACGCACAGTCAGTTCAAAAACTTCCGCAGGGAATTTCCTTTTCCACTCAGGGGATGGATATTAAAATTGAATTTTATTCGCCGAGCATTGTGCATGTGTTTAAAACGCCTGGCGGAAAACCATACGACAAAAAGAGCCTCTCTGTGGTTGGTAAAGTGGTGAAAACGCCGATTGAATTTTCTCAGATCGGAAAAAATACACTGCTGAAAAGCGATTCAATTCAGGTTGAAGTAAACGTAGAAACAGGTGGTATTTATTTTTCAGATCGTTCGGGAAATAAATTGTTGAATGATAAAGATTATGGAACACAATTTTCTCCCGTAGATGATGCTGGTACACCATCGTTTAAAGTTCGAAACGGTTTTTTGCTGGATAAAGATGAGGCTATTTATGGCGTAGGACAAGTTTTGGATAACAAATTTAACCGCCGCAATTCTGCTCATCACATGCAAAATGAAAATATGTCAACCTATTCGCCGTTTTTTCATTCGGTAAAGGGTTATGGCGTTTTTTGGGATAACTATTCCATTTCAGAATTTAATGATAATCCTCAGGAACTTTCTTTTGAAGGTTTAGGTCATTGCTCAGATTACTATTTTATGTACGGTAAAAATGCCGATGGCGTAATTTCAAAAGTGCGAACTTTAACGGGGAAAGCTCCCATGCTTCCATTGTGGGCATATGGTTTTTTTCAGAGTAAGGAGCGATATAACAGTCAGGATGAAAGTTTAAATGTGTTAAAAAAGTATCGCGATTTAAAAGTTCCGCTTGATGTGGTAATCCAAGACTGGCGTTACTGGCCCGAATATAATAAAAGTGATAGTGCATGGAACTCTCAAAGTTTTGATAAAGAACGCTTTCCAGATCCAAAAAAGTGGGTGGATCAGATTCATCAGTTAAATGCTAAACTGCTTATTGTTACGTGGCCTGGCTTTGGTCCAAAAACGGATCAGCGCAAAGAGTTCGATAGTAAAAAGATGATCATTAATTTTGATACCTGGCCACCAAACAGTGGGGCGAGGCCTTATGATGTTTTCAATCCTAAGGCATTAGATATTTATTGGAAATATCTGGATAAAGGTATTTTTAGCTATATCGGAAACGATGGTTGGTGGCTGGATTCTACAGAGCCGGATCACATCAATAAAAAAGAATCTGATTTCGATTTGCCCACTTACCTTGGCAGTTACCGAAGTGTAAAAAATGGTTTCAGCCTGATGCATAATAAAGGCATCGCAACCCACCAGCGGGAAACGAACAGCCAGAAAAGAGGCGTCATTCTCACCAGATCTGGCTTTATTGGTCAGCAGTTGTATGGTTCTAATACCTGGAGTGGCGACGTAAGTTCTACCTGGGATATGCTCGAAAAACAAATTCCTGCGGCTTTGAATTATACGCTTATGGGCATTCCGAACTGGAACAGCGATATAGGTGGCTTTTTTGCTGGTCGCTGGCGTAATGGAGGTGGAAATAAAAATCCCGAATTTCAGGAACTTTACGTTCGTTGGATGCAGTTTGGAACTTTTAGTCCCATGATGCGTTCTCATGGAACAGACTTGCCAAGAGAAATCTGGAATTTTGGCGACCGCGGTACCTGGTGTTTTGATGCACAGGAAAAGTTTATCAAGCTCCGTTACAGCTTGTTACCTTATATTTATAGCACCTCGTGGGATGTTAGTAAAAATGATGGAACCTTTATGCGTCCGCTGGTGATGGATTTTGCTGCCGATAAAAAAACACATGAAATCGGTCATCAATATTTGTTTGGCCGATCGATTTTGGTTGCTCCGGTAACGAAATATCAGGCTAAAAAATGGCCTGTATATTTGCCAGAGGGAAGCGGTTGGTATAATTTCTGGACCAACCAATATTACAACGGTGGGAGAGAGGTAAACACTGATGCGCCAATAAACATCGTTCCACTTTATGTTAAGGCTGGATCAATTATTCCAATCGGACCGGATGTTCAATATTCAACAGAAAAAAAATGGGATAATTTAACTGTTCGTGTTTATGGTGGGGCCGACGGTGAATTTGTATTGTACGAAGATGAAAATGATAACTATAATTATGAAAAAGGAAAGTTCTCTACCATCACATTTAAATGGAATAATCAAGAAAAAACATTAAGTGTAGGCGATAGAACCGGTAGTTTCAAAGGGATGTTAGGTGCCAGGAAATTTAATGTGGTATTAATTGCTGATGGTAAATCGGCTGGGCGTTCGAAGTCGATTACCTACAATGGAAAGTTGATTAATATGAAGCTTTAATTCGAGGCTAGCCAATCTCGACTGCACAAATAAAAGTAATTTGAAGGGTTAGCAATTCAGAATGTTGCTAACCCTTAATTTTTGATCTATTTGCTCTGACTCTTGTGAATTTTCTTGATAATAAGAAGTAACACTGCGCTAATAATTGTCTACCAGTTGTTCCGGTTGCGGGCCGATGATCAGTTCCTGGTCTGGGACCCAATTAATGTCACAGTCAATAAGTTGAACGTAGTTTGCAATAATATTCATCAGCTTGTAATACTCTGCATTAATTTGCGGTTGCAATTTCCCAAAGCTGATTACAAGGGTGTTTTCAATCAATAATGATTGAACATTGAAAGCAAAAGAATCATTTTCCAACCATTCAAAATTCTGATCAGATAATAAGACTATCGAACAGTCAACTTTCCATTTCCGGCGAGACGCTGTTACATGGTAAGTCAGCTGGAAATCTAGTATTCCATCATTGGTCGAATCAAAAAGTATATTAACCTTCTTTCCCATTTAACGTTTACAGTAAGCATGTTTCCATATTTAAAAAGTACCCTTAAAGCATATTAAGCACAATTAAATTTAAATTATGGCTGGCTTGATGTCTATTGTAAATTGTAAAAAAAAGACGTCGGTTTACTAAATCTGAGCTACTTTATTTGCGTAAACGTTTACGTAAAAAACCGCATTTGCTTAGCTCAATTAATATGCTTCGTTTTCACCGGAACAACCTTCATGAGTTGGTTTTTATTGTCGTATTTAAGGCTATCCAAACAAAGTTCCCTAAGCACATACTTTTCCTTTTGCGGAACAATGCGATGGTATAAAACGTAATCCTGTTTTCCTAAAGTGACTACCGTATGATGACCGGGGCCTATTGTTGCTGTACCAGGTATAGTTGAAAGAATTGGACTATTTTTTCCCTTTTGGAAAGGACCAAAGGGCGTTTTGCCTACTGCATATCCTATTCGATAGGTTTCATCAATTGCTTTTCCTTCAGAAAACATCAGCAAGTATTCGTTATTTCTTTTAATCAGGTGTGGTGCTTCGAAATAACCGGGTGGTGTTACCTCCACTGGCTTATTTGCAAAACTGAACATATCTGGCTTTAACTTTACAGCCATGCATTTTCCATTAATCCAGTTAAATCCTGAACCCCAGTAGAGAAAAGCATCGCCGTTATCGTCAATAAAACAATCAGCATCAATGTTATGAACGGCAGGAAAATCCTTCGCAGCAATTAGCGGCGTGTTATCTTTTTTAAGGTTTTTCCACGGCCCCAAAGGCTGATCACTTACTCCAGCCCAAACCTCGCTCCCGACAGATACGTACATGTAAAACTTCTTATCTTTACCTCTTACAACAGAAGGCGCCCAAACCATCGAATTATTGGAGGTTGGGCTGTTACAGGCTTTTTTGGTTGGCCAATTTAAATGGTGGCGTGTGAAGTTAACAAAGTCTTTCGTTTCAAAAACAGCCAGTTCATCTCCGCCCCATGGATCAATAGTGGCATAAATATAGTAGGTGCCATTTTGCTTTATAACTGTTGGATCGGCAAAATACCCGGGGATAATAGGATTACTTACCTGCTGCGCCATCGATGATAGCGAAATAAGCATCAGCATCAGCAATGCTGAAAAACTGCCAATATTTTTGTTGTTTCTATTTATCCGCATCTCTTTCTGTAAAATTAACTGATTTAATTTTAGTTACATTCTTTGTTTCCAATGCTTTACCTGCATAAGAAGGTTTGGCTTTACCCCAAATTACTTCGCTGTTTTGTAAACTGATGTAGCCTGTATTTTCGAAATAAAAACCAGCAATATCACTTTTTACCATCCCCTCTACATTGCTCGGCCTGCGGTCATAAACTCCGCCAGGCTGCTTAGTTGTTTTCTCCATTGCAACAGTTACCTGATCAAAATAAATGTTCGAAATCTTCTCAGGATTTTCGCCGCTAATGTAAACCCCACCTTCTCCAGTGCATCTAATATTGGAGAAATAAATATTTGTTACAGCACCCACACGGCCTTTTGTTTCACCTTTCGGTAACCGCCAGCCCGCATCTTTGTTATTGCTTGTTGCTCGTGGGTATGCGGTAATGTAAATAGGCTCGGCTTTGCCCCACCATACATCTGAGAATAATTTGGATTCGATAACCAGATTTGAAAAGATTACATCACTTACCGTTCCTTCATCTCTGTTTTGAATGCCTATGCCTCGATTACTATTAACAATATTACAGTTGTTGATCAGCACTTTGCTAATGCGGTCCATATTTTCGGAGCCGATTTTAATGGCGCAAGAGCTGGAAGTCATGGTACAATTGCTAATAACAATATTTTCGCATGGACCATATTTTTCAAATTCACGTCTGTTTTTTAAGCATATACAATCATCTCCCGATTCGATATAACAATTGTTAATCCTTACGTTTTTACTATGATCGATATCGATACCATCACTATTTCTAATTTTGATACTATTGAGCAACGTGATATTTGAAATCGCAACATCATCACAACCTATTAAATGAACGGTCCAATAAGCAGAGTTTTTAAAAGTAACGCCGTCGATATTTAATTTTTTACAACCAATTAAAGTGAGTAAATGTGGCCGCGGATCTACAACATTAAAAGGTTTAAGCACATAAGAATCGTCTAGTTCTTCTCCCATAAATGAAATGCCATTTCCGTCAATTTCACCGCTACCCGTAATGCTTACCTGCTGCAAATCTTTTCCACCAATCCATACGGTTCCTTCACCTCTGTTATCGCCAAAGGCACTTTCCGTATAAAGTTTTTCATCCGGACTTGCTAAAATTTTGGCTCCACCTTCTACTCTTAACTCTACAAATGATTTTAAGTTGAAGGGCCCCGAAAGATAAACATGCCCGGCGGGAACAACTACCTGGCCACCGCCAGCTTTTGAACACGCATTGATAGCTTTCTGAATCGCCACTGCATCATTGGTTTTGCCGTTGCCAACCGCACCATAGGTTTTAATATTAAATTTTGATTGCGCATTGGCAAAAAAGCCCGAAAGAAGGAAGATTGCTAGAATTAATTTTAACTTCATCTATATTATATTTAGCGTACTATTTAATTTTTACCAAAAAACTGTATAAAGGGCGGCCATAATGCCTACAATAATTACAGATGCAACCATAAATGCAGGCGTAACTTTAAACATCGTTTTGTCAATCTCTAAGCCCTGCGGATTGTTCTTACTTTTAGGATCGGTAAGTGTGATTACCACCATCACCACGATAATAGTCACAAAAACCCACGACATTCTATTTAGAAAAGGAATATCATCAATTAAACCCTGACTTATTGAGGGCAGGAATTTGAAGAAGATGGAAAGAGGAATGGTTAGCAGTGCGGCACAAAGTGCTGCCCTTGATGTTGTTCGTTTCCAGAAAAAGCCAAGTAAAAAAATGGCAAATACACCCGGCGAAATAAAACCGACATATTCCTGGATAAACTGATATACCTGATCAAAGCTTCTTAACGCCGGAGCAACAATAATGGCAATTACCGATGCGATGACCACTGACCATCGCCCAACGGCGACCATCCGTGTTTCGCTTGCAGTAGGATTAATATATTTTTTATAAATATCTAAGGTGAAAATGGTGGCAATACTGTTTGATTTTCCTGCTAGCGAAGCCACAATAGCTGCCGTTAATGCTGCAAAAGCCATTCCTTTTACGCCAATAGGTAATAAGTTCATTAATACCGGATAGGCATGATCTGGTTTGAGTACGCCTGAACTGTCTAACATTTCTGCCTGAAAATAGCCACGCTGGTAAAGCACAAAAGCAGCAATACCCGGAATCACTACAATAACTGGAATCAGCAACTTTAAAAAGGCCGCGAAAATCAATCCGCTTCTTCCGGTTTTTAAATCTGCCCCCAAAGCCCTTTGAACGATGTATTGATTGCAACCCCAATAATTGAGGTTGTTAATCCACAAACCGCCAACCAATACAGCCACACCTGGAAGTTCGTTGTAAAACTTATCGCCCTTTGAAAATATCATGTGAAAATGATCAGCTGCCTCGGTGCGTAACATCGGCAGCGCACCTAAAACGGTATCTACATTCAGTTTTTCCGACACCAGTTTGAGTGCCATGTAGCAAGTGATTAATCCGCCGATAACCAAAACAAAAACTTGGATGACATCTGTATAGCCAATCACTTTCATCCCCCCAAGGGTAATTAATGCAGAGAATATGGCCAGAAAAATGATACAGGTACTAAAAGGAATTCCTGTAATGGTTTCTATGGCGATAGCACCTAAAAAAAAGATAGAGGTAAGGTTAACAAACACATAAACCAGCAACCAAAAGACAGCCATTAACGTACTCACGGTATTGTTATACCGGGTAGATAAAAACTGTGGCATGGTATAAATTTTATTTTTAAGGTAAATTGGCAGGAAGAAAACCGCTACAATAATGAGCGTTGCTGCAGCCATCCATTCGTAACTGGCGATGGCCAGTCCCATGGCAAAGCCTGAGCCAGACATACCGATAAAATGTTCTGCAGAAATATTGGAAGCAATTATGGATGCGCCAATAGCCCACCATGTCAAAGATCCTTCAGCAAGAAAATAGTCTTTAGTATCTGTTTTCTTTTGTTTTTTAGATCGATAAACATAATAACCGTAGGCCGAAACGATAACGAAATACAAAAAGAAAACGGCACAGTCAAGCGCTGAAAGGTGATTCATAGCGTTGTAATATATTTGGTTTTTTTAAAAGTCAGAAAAAATCCGAATCAAAGCGGATGAAAGAAGGTATTTAATTACGTAAACGTTTTCGGGTTTTAACCGATTTTAAGCAGGTTTTTCTTAGCAACCAGTTGATTCTCTTTTGATGAGCACCGATTTGAGCACAATATTTTGATCATCTCCAATACCACGTTTAGTTAAGATTTTAAACAGGCATTTAGCAGCCTCAATACCTATTTCAAATGCAGGTTGGGTAATAGTTGTTAAAGAGGGATTGAGCAACTTTGCAGAACTCAGGTTAGAAAAGCTGATAATTTTTACGTCCCCTGGAATTTGCAGTTTTAATTCCTTACAAGCAAGGTATGCCGGAATTGCAAATTCTTCTATCGAAGAGAAAATTGCATCTGGCTTATGCGATTGGAACAAGTTGATAATGTTGGCCACGTTCTCATTTTCTTCCGGCTGATAATGTAAAATAAGGTTTTCATCAATGCTGATACCATGTGCCGCCAGTGCATCTTTATATCCGGCAAATCGCGTTCGGCCGGCAGGTAGTTTTTCCAAACCGTATAAATAGGCAATTTGAGTACAGCCACACTCAATTAAATGTTCGGTGGCATTAAAGGAAATCTGGTAATCATCAGTGGTAATTTTAAAGGCATCTAAAGATTCATAAACCCGATCGAAAAAAACCAGCGGAATTTTTTTAACCAGATCGCGGTAATAATCATTATTGTATTCGTTGCTCGATACAGAAGTCAAAATGCCATCTACCCGGCCGTTAAGTAAACTATTGGTAAATAACATTTCCATCTCAATATCTTCATGTGTTTGATAGATGAGCACATGATAACCATATTGCCTGGCAATTTCTTCTATTCCTTTGATGGCCAGGGAAAAGAAGTTGTTGGCTATGTTCGGTATAATTACCGCAATGGTTTTAGTTTTGTTGCTACGTAGATTACTGGCCGCAGGGTTTGGAGTGTAGTTAAGTTCTTTTGCTAGTGTTAATACCCTTGTTTTTGTTTTTAAGCTAATTTCGTAGCTATCATTAAGTGCTTTTGAGACAGTTGCTATCGACAGGTTTAACTCCTGCGCAAGTCTTTTGATATTTACCTCTCCCGACATTTGGTTACTCGTTTTGTTAGTTAATCTGGATAACCAAAAACATTTTTCATCTCGTAATGATGATCATTTCAGCTGGATTTACAAACCAAAATTGGAAGATATGTATCCAATGATAATATGCCTTGTTTCTCCACGACTCACTTACAGGGATGATTGTCTGGTTATCAAAAACGAATTTGAAAGTTGCATGCAACGTAACAAATTCGTTGCTACTAAACTAAGGAATTATAATAACAATTTGCCTACCTGCTTTAGTTATTTAGGTGCCAGCATTCTTGGTTGCTTAATAAAACCCAACGCTGCATCAATCTGTACAGAGTAAAATTGCAAGATATTATTAATCAGTGATTTATATTAAAATATCACGATTTACTTAATCGTTTACGTAAATAAAAATCCCAAATCATAAAAATCTAAGGTTTCAAAAACTCAACTTTAGATCATCAAACAAAGCATATTTTAACCAAATTATTTCTAGCCTTATGAGAAACGAAGAAATATTTTCGAAGGAAGATCAGAATCCATTGAAGAATATTGATCAATGGGAAGAGGATTTATTAATCCGTTATCCAGACCCGTCCAATATCAATTCAGACAAAAAAGAAGAACAGTTTAGAAACTACGACGAAACCGAAAAAGATGGTGTAAAAGAGTTTTATAAACTGAACCACACTTACCAAACTTATGATTTTGTTCAGCAGAAAAAAGCTGATTATTTGAAGTTTGATAAGGAAGAAATGCCTGTATGGAGTGCTTTTGATTTTCTGAACAAATTAGTTGATGATTCTGATCCGGATACAGATTTAGATCAAATGCAACACCTGCTTCAAACATCAGAAGCCATTAGAAATGATGGCCATCCGGACTGGATGGTGCTTGTTGGTTTAATCCATGATATGGGAAAAGTGCTTTGCCTTTACGGTGAGCCTCAATGGGCAGTTGTGGGCGATACATTTCCGGTTGGTTGTGCTTATTCAGATAAAATTGTTTACCCGGAGTTTTTTGAACTGAATCCTGATTTCAAGAATCCAGAGTACCAAACTAAATTGGGTGTTTACAGTCAAAACTGCGGCCTCGATAACGTTCACATGTCTTGGGGGCACGATGAGTATGTTTACCACATGATGAAACCATATATCCCTGAACCAGGATTATACATGCTGCGTTACCACTCGTTTTACTCGCAACATAAAGAAAATGCTTACGATCATTTAATGAGTGAGAAAGACCACGAAATGTTTAAATGGGTAAGATTATTCAACCCTTATGATTTATATTCTAAGAACCCTAATCAAAAAAGCTGGGAAGAATTAAAGCCTTATTACGAGGCGCTTGTTAATAAATACCTACCGGCAACCATCAAATTTTAACACAAAAACAAAACATATACATTAAAAAAATTTAACTAACCATTTATGAACCTAAATCTACAAAAATCATGAGATTTAATTTTACGAGCATAAAGTATGGCGGCTTTCTTTTGCTGTTCTTACTTATCGGCCAGTCTTTCAATATGGCATTTGCCCAAACAGAAAGAAAAATCTCCGGTAACTTAATAGATAATACCAAACAGCCTATCATAGGGGCTTCGGTTTCTGTAAAGGGAACCAGCAAAGTTACCTCAACAGGTGCAGAAGGATCTTTTACGATTTCTGCAAAAACTGGCGACAAAATCCTTTTTAGCTTTTTAGGTTATCAAACCAAGGAACTAACGGTAGAGGCCGCTTCAACTTATCAGGTAACCATTTCAGAAGCAACGGCATCACTAACTGATGTTGTAGTTGTGGGTTACGGTAAAAGCACCCGTAAAGCATTAACAAGTTCAATATCAACCGTAAAAGGCGAAGATTTAAATAAAGGCGCCATTAGTGATGTTGGCCAGATGTTACAGGGTAAAGTTCCGGGACTAAATATTAGCCGTAGCGGAGATCCAAACCGTAACGCCGCGATTATCATGAGAGGTGCATCTACACTTCGTGAAGGCGCTCAATCTCCTTTATTCGTTATCGACGGTGTAGTTGGCGCAGATATTTCAATTATTGCACCAGATGATGTGGCTTCTATTGATGTATTAAAAGATGCGGCAGCAGCGGCTATTTATGGTAACCGGGCGGCAAACGGTGTAATTATGGTGACCACTAAAAAAGGCGTGAGTGGGCAAACACAAATTTCATATAACGGCTATTTTGGAATTGAAAATGTTTCCAATCGCTATGATATGATGAATGCAGACCAGTTGCGGGCTTTTTTAGCGAAAACAAACTCTGCTTTAACACCAGCAAATGATAAAGGTGCAAATACAAACTGGCAGGATGAAGTGCAAAGAAGCGATGCCATGTCTCAAAACCATAACGTTTCATTAAGTGGTGGTACCGAAAAAACAACCTATAATGCAAGTGTTAACTATTTCAATCAGCAGGGGATAATTAAAACCAGCGGATTAGATCGGTTTATTGGTCGTATTGGCGTTGAGCAAAAAGCTTTCAATGATAAATTGAAAATCTCTTTCAACTTAAGCAACTCTGTAAGTAATGCAGATCTGGTTCCTTACAGAAACACGATATTATCGCAAATGCTTACTTATTTGCCAACTGCACCGGTAAGAAATGCCGACGGTAGTTATTTTGATAACTTGGTTCAAACCAGTTATTATAACCCGGTTTCGATGTTGGAGAATGCAAAAGAAAATCTAAAAACTAAAAATATTTTAGGGAACTTGAGTGCTAACTTAAAACTTCCTTTTGGTTTTACATATGATGTAAACGTATCTTATCAAAATACCCAAAATGTGTATGGTGCGTTTTACAATAGCATTTATACTTCTCGTTATAACAACGTAAGAAATACACCAGATCCGCCAGCAAACCCAACTTTCGTCTCTTTAGTGGGTCAGAATGGTGTGGCAGTAAGAAACGCTTATCAAAACACCAATAAGATTATAGAAACTTATCTTACCTGGAACAAAAAGTTTGGCGATCATGATATTAATGCGGTGGTTGGTTATTCTTATCAACAATCTTTAAATAATGATGGTTTCCAATCAACTTCTACTAATTTTCCTGTAAATGAGGTGGGTTATAACAACTTAAGTTTAGGTAATCCTTACGCGGTAACCGATTTCAGGGTAGATTTTAACCCTGGTGTTACCTATCAGGAAATTCTGTTGATCTCTGATTTTGCAAGAGTAAACTATAATTATAAAAATAAATATCTACTTCAGGGATCGATTAGAAGAGATGGATCTAACGTATTTGGTATCAATGAAACCTGGGGTTACTATCCATCAGTTGGTGCAGCATGGAACCTTGACCAGGAAAATTTCATGAAAAATCAAAACGTAGTTAGGTCATTGAAATTACGTGGAAGTTATGGTATTGCCGGGAATTCATTGGGTTTTGCGCCACTAACAACCAAATTGATTTATGGTCAGGTAGGTCAGTTTTATTACAATGGTTCACCTAGAGAGGGTGCCTATGGCGCCATCCAAAATGAAAACAAAGATTTACGCTGGGAAAGAACAGCAACCACAAATTTAGGTGTAGATTTTGGTTTATTCGGTGGTAGAGTAGGTGGTTCGGTAGATTGGTATAACAAAAAAACTACTGATTTAATTTTAACCTTCGATGTTGATCAAAACCTTTATCCTTCTGGTCAGCTTACCGCAAATGTGGGCAAACTGAGTAATAAAGGTATAGAGGTGGTTTTAAATGGTACGCCTGTAATTAGCGATAATTTCAGTTGGACAACAGCCATCAATCTTGCCAGAAACGTAAATAAAATTATTACCTTATCTGATACTCGTTTCAATATCGATAACAGGTTGACGGTAACTCCTGATGGTGCAGGTCAAAGTGGAGCATCATTACAGATTTTAGCACCAGGCCAGGCGATTGGAACATTCTATACTTTTAAATATGCAGGGAAAGATGCCAACGGTGTTTCGCAATACTACGATGCGGCAGGCAATATTAAAACGCAGGGTTTACTAAATAGAACTGACTATTATATTTTAGGAAATGCACAGCCAAAAGCATTAATCGGTTGGAGCAACAATGTTCGTTACAAAAACTTCGATTTAAGTATTTTTATGAGAGCCGTTTTGGGTAACAAAATCATGAACGTGACCCGTGCCGATTTGTTCCGCCCAAGCACAGCACAGTTCACCAATATCCCGGTTGAGGTAGAAAACGAATCAGCATCAGATTTTAACTCCTACAAATATTCAAGCCGCTTTTTAGAAAACGGTAGTTACTTAAGGCTAGATAATGCCACGCTGGGTTACACATTCAAAAAAGGACTGATCCCAGGTGTAAACTCGTTGAGGTTGTATACTACTGCTAACAATCTTTTTGTGATCACTGGTTACAAAGGCATCGATCCGGAGATTAACCAGGGCGGTATTGCTCCGGGTGTAGATACCAATAACTTTTATCCTAAAACCAGAACATTCTTGTTCGGCTTAAACGTATCATTTAATTAAAATCAAAAAAGATGAAAAGTCTTATTAAATATATCGCAGGTGCAGCTTTAACACTAGGTGTGTTAAGCTCTTGCCATAAACTGGATTTAAAAGTTGAAACTCAGTTAACCCCAGAAACATTTCCGCAAACGGCGCAACATTTTGTTCAGCTTACTGGCCAGGTGTACGTACAGCTTCGTCAGGGTTGGAGTACCGATTATTTCTTCATGCAAACGCTAAGTACCGATGAGGCGATTATGCCTGCAAGAGGTGGTAACTGGTATGATGGCGGAACTTATGAAATGCACCATAAACATACCTGGACTAAAGATAACGGACATGTTAGTAGTGGTTGGGGATGGCTTTCGGGTGTGATTAGTAAAGCAAACCAGAGCTTGTTTTTACTAAAAGATGCACCAGAATCACCTGCGAAAGTTACCTCAATAGCCGAGCTTCGTGCAACAAGAGCTTTAGCCCTTTTTATGATGATGGACTTGTGGGGCAATATCCCTATTGTAACTTCATTCGGCGAAACAACTTCTCCAGAAACCAAACCGAGAGCAGAAGTATTTACTTTCATAGAGGCAGAACTAAAAGATATATTACCAAGCCTAAGCATAGCTACAGGTGCAGCAAATTATGGCAGACCGAACAAATACACCGCTTATGCGATTTTGGCGAAGATGTATCTTAACTCTGAAGTGTATACCGGAACTGCCCGTTATAATGAAGCCGTAGCCATGTGCGATTTGATTACAACGGCAACAGGATCACCTTATAGTTTAGAATCTGATTTCAGAAAGATGTTCTTTATTGATAACGGACCTCAAACAAAAGAATTTATTTTTGCAATCCCTTACGATCCGGGATATAGTAACGGTTTTATGATTTATTCGAGGTATTCTTTACCAAGATCATTGCAGGCGAAATATAGTCTTAAACATACGCCAAGTGCACCAATGAGTACTTTGCCAGAATTTTATGCAAACTTCAACGATCCTAATGATAAAAGAAATGCGCAATGGATCAGAGGTTTACAAACTTTTTATGATGGCCGCCCGGTTACTGTAGCTACAACCAAAAAAGGTTACGACCAGTTTTACACTGGTGCAGATGCTTCCGCTCCAATTACTTATCAGGTCGATATTACACCTAATTTAACCTTGAGAGATGCATCGAGACCATTCGACGTTGGAAATGATGAAGTGGCCTGGAACATGGGTTACCGCAACAATAAATTCTATTGCGATAGTACTTCCTCAAACAGAAATCAAAATAATGATGTGCCCATTTTCAGGTTGTCAGATATTTTGTTGATGAAAGCAGAAGCGATATTAAGAGGCGCTACTCCAACACAAGGTCAAACTGCATTATCATTGGTAAATCAGTTAAGAGCAGTGCGAACCACTTCACCAGCGTGGACTTCTGTAACATTGGAAGATATATACAAAGAGCGTTGCAGAGAGCTTTCGTGGGAATGCTGGCACCGCAACGATATGATTCGTTTTGGTAAGTATGAAGGATCTTGGGGTTTCAAAACCGATGCACAAACTTTCCACCGCCTGATGCCAATTCCTAATTCGGCAATGATCTTAAACCCGAAATTAAAACAGAATCCTGGTTACAATTAATTGGGATAACATGAAAAGAAATTTCTCTAGGCTTATCTTTAGAGAAATTTCTTTTTTAAAATTTTATCCATTTCATTAAAAGACCCAATTCATTTTCATGAATAAACGACTACTATTTCTTCTTCCACTTATTTCTGCAGGATCTTTATTTGCGCAAATAATCACAAAAAATCCTTCAGAAACGGTTACTGCAACAAAAACCCTCAAAAAAGAAATTGGTACTTTAAATTTTATTGCCATGGGCGATTGGGGCAGAAATGGTGCCGATCACCAGAAACAGGTAGCGAAACAAATGGGAATTACTGCTGCAGATGTCAAGGCTCAATTTATAATCTCCACAGGTGATAATTTTTACCCTAGCGGTGTCATCAGCGAAAAAGATCCGCTGTTTAAATATTCTTTTGAAGATATCTACACTGATTTTTCATTGCAATGGGACTGGTATGTTATTCTCGGTAACCACGATTATAAGTCAAATCCCGATGCTCAGGTTGAATACTCAAAAATCAGCAGACGCTGGAAAATGCCTGCAAGATACTTTTCAAAGAAATTCCCCATCAATGGAGATCTGAATAATCAGGTTTTAATTGCTTTTATAGATACCAATCCATTGATTCCTGAGTTTTACAAAAACGCCGAATACGGACCAAATGTGAAAGGTCAGGATACGACGGCTCAAAAAAAATGGCTCGAAAAAACACTTGCCGAAAAAGATTCCTCCATTAAGTGGAAAATTGTGGTAGGCCATCATCCAATGTTTACCGGTGGTAGCCGAACGGAAGGTTATGATACCAAAGCCATTAGAAATTCATTGAAACCACTGCTAGATCGCAATGGGGTTGATGTATATTTAACCGGGCACGAGCATAGTTTGCAGTATATTAAACCTGAAGGCAAAACGCATCATTTCATTTCTGGTGCAGCTTCAGAGAAAACGCCGGTTAAACTGATTCCTGATGCCCAGATGGTCGCATCAGAGTATGGCTTTATGCTGTTTTCTGTAAGCAATAACAGCCTAAATGTTCAGGTGATTAACGACGAAGGCTACGTGATTTATCAAACTGCAATAAAAAAATAGTTCCTGCGGAAGCAAAAATTAATCAATAATCTTCACCACCAACATTTAAATGAAATTAACCGCCAGGATCGATTTGCCAGTAAGTAAACCAAAAAGATTAATTTCTTTGGATGCCTTGCGTGGTTTCGACATGTTTTGGATTATTAGCGGCGAAGGGATTTTCCATGGTTTAGCCAACGCCGTAAAGCAAAAGCATGGCCTTGCTCAAAACCATCAAGACTGGCAGATTATAGCTACAGAAAATTTGTCACTTTTAGAGCGAATGATGGTCGGTATCAGCAATCAGCTGCACCATTCTCCATGGAACGGCTTTACTTTCTACGATTTGATCTTTCCCTTGTTTATTTTTATTTCAGGTGTATCAATGCCTTATTCGTACCAAAAATATCTTGAAAATAGGGCGAAAGACAAAAGCCTTTCTAATCAGGTTTATTATTCGTTGATCAAACGAACCTTGATTTTAATTGTACTGGGTTTTATTGTGAATGGATTATTGCAGTGGAATGGTTTTGAAAATACTCGATTTGCCAGTGTACTCGGACGAATTGCTTTTTCTACTTTTTTCGCTGCTCTGATTTATCTGAACTTCTCGCTACCTAAACAAGTCATCTGGTTTTTAGCCATCCTTTTTGGTTATTATTTTATCATGATGTATGTTCCGGTTCCTCATTTTGGTGCTGGCGTGCTAACACCTGAAGGAAATTTATCAGCCTATATAGATCGGTTACTTTTGCCAGGGAAACTCCATCGAATTGTTTACGATCCGGAAGGAATTTTAAGCAATATTCCTGCATTTTGTTCTGCGATGATTGGTATATTTACTGGTACTTTTATTAAATCCGAATCAAGCTCATCCAAGCAAAAAGTATTCAAATTATTTCTTGCAGGTATTGCATGTATCGCTTTAGGTTTACTTTGGTCGATCATTTTTCCCATTAACAAAACCATGTGGACCAGTACTTTCGTATTATTTGCTGGCGGATGTAGCATTTTGTTATTTACCCTATTTTATTATGTTATTGATGTGCAGTCGATTAAAAAATGGTGTGTTCCATTTCTGTGGATTGGCAGCAACTCCATCCTCATATACGTTTGTGCCCATGGCCTGATTAATTTTGAATCTACGGCGGTTTTTATTTTCGGTGGCTTAGTTCAAAAGATTCCGGCAATCTGGCAATCGGCACTTTTGTGGACTGCAATCCTCGGCATCCAATTATTTATCCTTAAATTTCTTTACGATAAGAAGTGGTTCTTAAAAATTTGATATGAAATTGAAATTCCTTTTTGTTCTTGCAATCTGTTTATTGGGCTACGGCAAATCGTGGTCGCAAGATTATTTAAAAACATCAAACGAACTTATTGCAAGGGTGGTTCCAAAGCATCAATCGTATTTTCTCACGGAAAAACTGAACGCCAAAGATGGAAAAGATATCTTCGAAATTGAAAGCAAGGGCAACAAAATCCTATTAAGAGGTTCAAGCGGCGTGGCCATCGCTTCAGCATTTTATCACTATTTAACTGAGTACGCACATTGTCAAATCACCTGGAACGGCACTAATTTAAAACTGCCTGCTACGCTTCCAAAGGTACCAGCCAAAGTGCGAAAAGAAACGCCTTACGAATATCGTTACTATTTGAACTACTGTACATTTAACTACAGTATGAGTTGGTGGGACTGGGCCAGATGGGAAAAAGAGATTGATTGGATGGCTTTACACGGAATCAATATGCCACTGGCAATTACCGGCGAAGAATATACCTGGTATCTTTTATATAAAGAAATGGGTTTTTCTGATGAAGAATTAAGTGGCTTTTTTACTGGTCCGGCATATTTCTCATGGTTTTGGATGGGCAACATCGATGGATGGGGTGGTCCTTTACCTGTTTCATGGATGAAAGAACACTTTGATTTGCAAAAGAAAATTTTACAAAGGGAGCGGGCACTTGGTATGAAACCTGTGCTTCCGGCATTTACTGGTCACGTTCCTGCCGCCTTTAAGGCAAAATACCCGAATGCAAAATTAAAAGCAACCAACTGGACCAATGGTTTTGCAGATACTTATATTCTGGATTCTGAAGATCCGATGTTTGCCCAAATAGGTAAAAAGTTTCTGGAGAAGCAAACGGAACTGTTAGGAACGGATCATCTTTATTCTGCAGATACCTTTAATGAAAATGAGCCACCATCATCAGCACCTGATTATTTAGGTAAACTGAGCGCAAGAATTTATGATGGAATGTCTCAGGCCGATCCAAAAGCCGTTTGGGTGATGCAAGGATGGCTTTTTTATAGTGACAGAAAATTTTGGAAAGAGCCGCAAACCGAAGCTTTGTTAAAAGCAGTTCCGGACGATAAAATGATTTTATTGGATCTGGCTACAGAAATTGAACCCGTTTGGAAACGAACGGAAGGCTTTTATGGTAAGCCCTGGATTTGGAATATGCTTCACAATTTTGGCGGCAACACCAATTTATTTGGTCGCATGGATGTGGTGGCAACCGCACCCGCCGAAGCGCTGGCCAATCCAAAAAGTGGTAAAATGAAAGGTATCGGTTTGAGCATGGAAGGGATAGAACAAAATCCGGTTTTATATGAATTGATGATGGCCAATACCTGGCAAAAAACACCAATCGATTTAAATAAATGGCTCCCTAAATTTGTTAACAACCGTTATGGAACCAAGGATCAGCATGCACAAGATGCTTGGAAAATTTTACGGAAAACGGTTTACAATGTACCTGCTGACAAATATATCAGAGATGGTGCAGAATCTATAATTCAGGCCAGACCAACTTTAGATTCCCTTTCACGATGGGCGAAAACTACGCTGAACTATCATGAGAAGGATTTACTTCCAGCATGGGATGCGTTGATAAAAGCCAGTAAAAATTGTAAAGCCAGTGATGGTTATCAATACGATATTGTTGATTTAACCCGCCAGGTACTCGCCAATTATGCCTTGCCGATTCAAAGAAAATTTGTTGCTGCATATGAAAGAAAGGATCTTCAGGCATTCCAGATCGAGAGCAAAAGATTTTTAAATTTGATTGATGACATGGACAAACTATTAGCCTCAAGACAAGACTTTTTACTTGGTCCATGGGTAAGCGATGCGAGAAGATGGGGCAAAACCGAAAAAGAAAAGGCGCTTTACGAAATGAATGCGAAAGATTTAATCACCCTTTGGGGCGATGCTAAAAGTCCGCTAAATGAATATGCTTGCCGCCAATGGAGCGGATTATTAAGTGATTTTTATAAACCACGCTGGCAAATGTTTATTGCTAAAGCGAGTAATGCGATCATCCAAAATAAGAAACTGGATGTTGCAGCCATTGAAGCTGAATTAGCAGATTGGGAATGGAAGTGGGTGAACAAACGCCAGGATTATCCTACTAAAACAGTTGGAAATCCGGTAACACTTTCCATTGAGATGTATAAGAAATACAGAAAAGAAATTGGAGAAGCCCATCAGAAAAAACAATGATTCAATCGATTAACACTAATTACTCGACAGATTTGGCCGAAAAAGCAGTTACTGGTTTTTTTAAACATGAGTTTGCATTCTTCGTGAAGATTACGTTGATCATTTGCCTGTTTTTTAGTTCTTCTTTTGCGCAACAAAAGGATTTGATTCGATATGTCCAGCCATTTTCTGGAACTTCTGGCAGTACCACGAAAGCAAGCCAACATGTTGAGGATAAAACGGAGCGCTTGGCGAATACCATTCCGGCAGTTGCACCGCCTTTTGCAATGACGCAATGGACACCGCAAACACAGCTTAGCGAGAAAAAATGTCTGGCACCATATTATTACAATAACGATAAGATTTTTGGTTTTAGAGCCAGTCACTGGATTAGTGGTTCTTGTACGCAGGATTATGGCAGTTTTACCATCATGCCAATTTCCGGAAAATTGAAAACTGCCGCCCATGATTATGCCGAAAATTATAGTCATCAAGGCGAGATCTCGCAGCCGGATTATTATAAGGCAGTGTTTCAGAAATATCGGTTGGAAACAGAAATCACGGCTACGCTCCGCAGTGGTATGCTTCGGGTAAAGGCATTAAAAGCAGACAGTATTTATCTGTTAATTAGCCCAAATAGCGATCAGGAAAAGGGTTTCATTAAAATTGATCAATCAAAGGGTGAAATCTCTGGCTACAATCCTGTTCATCGTATTTATCAGGGATGGGGAGAGCCTGCTGGTTTTAGCGGCTACTTCTTCATCAAAATTAATAGAAAATTTACTAGAAGCGGTACTTTTAGCGAAGGCAGAACGGATACTGCAACATCCATAATCAATAAGAAAAACATTGGCGTTTATGCTGGGTTCAAACTGGAAAACGGCGAGCAAATTGTCATATCTTCCGGAACTTCTTTTACCAGTATAGCAGCTGCAAAAGCCAATCTGGAAGAAGAAATTGGCTCATTAAGTTTCGAGGAGGTGAGAAGCAAGACCAGAAAAAGCTGGTCTGAATCGCTTTCACAAATTAAAATTGTAGGTGGGGATGAGAAAAAGAAAAAAATATTTTACACGGCACTTTATCATGCCCAGCAACATCCAAGGCTTTTTAATGATGTTGATGGCGGTTACCCTCGTTTTGCTGGAAACTATCAACGCGAAATAGCTAAGGGAAATTATTACGATGATTTCTCCATGTGGGATATTTACCGGGCTCAGCTTCCTTTGGTGGAATTGTTGCAGCCAAAGCTGGCCAATGCCTTTGTTCAATCGTTAATATCAAAAGGCGAGCAGGGTGGATGGTTACCTATTTTTCCATGCTGGAATAGTTATACTGCTGCGATGATTGGCGATCATTCAACTGCTTTCATTGCTTCTGCTTACAACAAAGGGATTCGTGATTATGATATCCAGAAAGCTTATCAACTCATGAGGAAAAATGCTTTCGAGATGCCAGATTCTGCAGATTATCTAAATGGAAAAGGCAGACGGGGAATAAACAGCTATCTAAAATATGGCTATATCCCGATGGAAGATAGCATTCCGAATGCGTTTCATAAAAAGGAGCAGGTTAGCCGAACGCTAGAATATGCATTTGATGACTATGCATTGAGTACAATCGCAAAAGATTTGGGTAAAACAGAAGATTTTAATGCGCTAGATAAAAGGGCATTAAACTATAAAAATGTTTTCGATACAAGTGTCGGGATGGTGAGAGGGCGTTACAAGAATGGAACTTGGTTCGAACCGTTTCTTGCCGATCACCGTGAACCTTATATCACAGAAGGGACGCCGAGACAGTATAGTTTTTATGTGCCTCAAGATGTACCAGGTTTGGTTAAGTTAATGGGTGGACCTAAGAAACTAGAGAATGAATTAGATTCTTTGTTTAACAAACAGGAATATTGGCATGGAAATGAGCCTGGTCATCAAATACCTTTTCTGTACAATTTTACCGCTTCGCCATGGAAAACCCAGCTGCAGGTTAACAAAATCCTGAATGAAGAATACGATGAGGGAGCAGGTGGCTTAAGCGGAAACGATGATGCTGGCCAAATGTCGGCCTGGTACGTTTTTGCCTCACTCGGATTTTATCCGGTAGATCCGGTTTCAGTATTTTATGAAGCAACTACACCCTCATTTAATGAAGTATTGGTGCGCTTCCCAAATGGTAAAACCCTAAAAATAAAAAAGATATCAGGGCAGAAAAGTAAAGGCTACATTAAAAAAATAGTACTCAATGGGAAAGCTATAAAAGGCTATCGATTAAATCACGCAGATTTGATTAGGGGTGGTGAATTGATTTACTACACGTTCTAATTTCGTTCTGCGGTCAGTCCCGATTTTCCTCGAATGCAAGTCAATTTCATCATGATAAGAAAGCTTGCTACAGGTGACATTGCCTACATCAAGCTCATTTTTGTATAGTTGAACAAGATGTAGGCAAAATGAAAATGTTTTAACTTTGATCGATTTGGCCGGGAATAAGGCGGATTTCTTCCAGTCCGTGTTCAATCTTCCAGTTTTCTATAATGGGCTGTTCGAGCTCAATCTGCCGATATTCATCAGGCGACATAATGGGCACACCATGTACAATGGGATAGTTTCTTTGGCATGCTGAGCAGGATAAAATGCCTTCCAGTACATTCAAGTTGGTGTCTTTTACAAAAATTTTCAATTGAAGATCCGCCTTATCAAAAGGACAGCATAACTTATTTATGGTTTTCATTCTCATATCTTATTCTTTTGGTTATTTAGTGCAAGTTGAAAGGCCTTTGCTTCCTTTTCGGGATTGCTCGCTCCAAGTATTCCTGAAATTACAGCAACACCATCAAATGGTATTTTTAGTTTTAACATGGCGGTGTTCTCTGGAGTCATTCCACCTGAAACGAAAAATGGAATATTGGTAATCGCTCTGGCTTGTTGTACCGTTTCTGGCGAAACGATATCACAGCTCCCAGCTGAGCTTGATGGAAACATGGCGCAAAAGGAGATATAGTCAATGTTGTACTGGTTTGCGCTGTGGACGGTATCCAGATGGCCCGAGCAGGTTACTCCGATAATGATTTTTCTTCCTACAGCCTGTCTAATGTTCAGCAGGTCACCTGGTAGTTGATCAAAATGTACGCCGTCGAGGTGATCGGTTTCAAGTAGCAATTTCCAATCCTCATTAATCAGTACCGGAACAGAGTAGGGGGCGCAAAGCCTGGCGATGTCGCTAATGAGCGACAACTTATCAACTTGCGCAGGCCAGTTGTCCCATATTTGTACGATGTTTATTCCTCCAACTAATGCCAATTCAATGCTTTTGAGTAATGTTTCCCTTTCCAAAGCAGGATCCACTACCAAATAAATGCCGCCCTCGATTGTTTTTTTTACTATTTCCATCCTTTTTGTTTTGAAGTAAAAAATGCATTCCAATAAGGGTCAGTAGAAAAGTAGGGTAAGTCGGTAACGTCGCCATTGGTAATGAGCTTGTACCCACGCTCTCTTGATGTAAACTTTCCAATGATAGTGGCCTGAATATGCTGGTCTGCTAACTTTTTTATAAGTGCATTTGCCTGAAACTTATTTACTGCCATAACCATGCTGCCGGTACCTACAGTGAATCTTGGATCAAGGCCAAACAAGTCAGAAATTTCCTGTACCGTTTGGCTTACGGGAATTGCACTGTTTTCGATTTCGACCCCGTTACCGGAAGCAATGGCCATTTCATAAACCGCTCCTAAAACTCCACCTTCAGTTACATCATGCATGGCGCTAACAGCATTGTTCCCAAATTCTTTCGCTATTAAAGCCTCAGCCAAACTGGATGTTTGATAAAACAAGTTACAAGCCAGATCATAATGTTCCTTTCCGATAGCATTCTTCACCGTTTCGGGGAAACTCATCGCCAAAATTGCTGACGAAGATAACGCACAGGCTTTGGTTACCAGGATCAGGTCGTTTTGTTGTGCATATCGGCTTAACAAAATGCTCTCGCGAGGGGCATAAAGCATCATTGTACCACCTCCGGAAATCGTGGAGTTCTGTCCTTCAATCCTTCCGGTATGCCCGCCCGTAATGGCTACGCCAATCGAGCTACAATATTGATGCACAAAGGTCCAATAGGTATTGAAATCCTGTTCGCTGAGTGAAGTGGGCAGATTTAAAACCATCTGTGCGTACATGGGTGCAAAGCCGGTGGTAGCCATGTCGTTAGCCATAAGATGTACCGATAACCAGGCCGACTCTTGCAAACCGAGGGAGGGGATGAGCGTAAGTGGGTCACTGGTCATGGCCAAAGCCAAACCATTGGGCAAATTCACAACAGATACATCTACTCCGAAAGCTGGTCCACAGTGTATTTCGCTACGGTCTTTTCCGGTTTTTTTCAAAATGATATCCTCAAATTCCGTATTGTTGATTTTTCCTGAGCTCATATTCTATCAGTCATTAAATCGAACATATAAACCGAAAAAATCACCAATCGGCAAGCTCCACTGTTGCATAGGAAACCACTTCGGAAGTCCTGTACAGGTCCATTCTATGGTATATTCACGTCCTTTTAACGCTTCATGAATCTTTTGGCTGAGCAACTTTGGGGTATAAAATGTTGCGGTAAGATAAAAGGGGTTTTGGCCAAAGATTTCCTGAATTCTTCTTCTCAACACTTTTGGTGAATTTCTATTCATCATTCCGAATGCAATTCCTTTTTTGCCTACCCGAGCAGCCTCCCTGATCACCTGAACGGGATCGCGATAGTATTCGAATGTGGTAATGAAGGCCACGGCATCAAAGCTGTTGTCTTTGAAGGGCATAAAGTGTGAATCGGCATTGACCAGATCGCCATCAAAAAGATGAACTGCCTGCCCCAGCATAAATGGCGAAAGATCGCCGCCAGTAGCTTCGATCCCTATTTCTTTCCACCATCTAGTAAAGCGGGTTGTGCCACAGCCAAATTCCAATAACTCGCTAATGTTTTTATCCTTCCCCACAAGTTCAGCCATCACCTTTTTTTGCCAAACTTCGGCACGTTTGTACCGGCCTTCATACCACTGTTCGTAGGTGTCGGTATGTTCACGGTTAAAAAACCATTCCTTTCGGCCCTGCCAGTTGCTAAGCTTTTCGGAAAGTACATTGAAACTTTTTTGTTCTAATTGCATATGCTTGAAAATTTTAAACGCCTTACTGTTTACCGGATTTCGGATAGTGAACAGCGCTTAAATTCAAACAGCCGGGTTGGCCGCAATCTATTTGAGCAGGTGCATCCCTACGCCGGTATTATCCGTGTCAGGTTCGCGGGTATTCATCTCAGCCTTTAACATTTTGTTAAAAGCACCCCGTGCAACAGCAGCAAATATATAAATTCTGGTTAAAGTTGAAATAATTTTCTGTAATCATTTAGTGGATTACTGTATTTGCGTTCTTGTTTTCAATTTCAGGATTTCAAAACAACATGCTTGATTCCTGCAGGAAAAAAATAAAAATTTTAAACTTTAAAAAGCCTGGGCATGTTTACTCTTAACAGATTTGATCGTCATTTTGGGTGATGACGAAAACAATTATCCTTGAAGATTTTAAGAAATATTAAACCATCACAAAACATATTTAATGGGCAGATTGATTAGTAAACAAATTTCTCTAAAAAAAAGAACAGGTGTTTTTGGACTTCTTTTGTTGATTGGAATGTTCATCAGTGCCTGCCATAAAGAAGATGAAAAAGGCTATGTGATGGATGGCAAACAATTTGCCATCTCTGTAAAACAGGAGCATCTTTATCAAAACGATATATTGGCTAGGTTGGAAAAAAGCCAGGGAAATCCTGCACTTGCTGACCTTGTGAACAAAAGGAGATTATCTTCCACCGCTTATAATAACGATCTGGCTAGCTTTGATTTTTTAAAGGATACGGATACTTTCAATCTCTCAGAGAAGCATGTCTTTAACCTGGAGAATGCCGATAAAAAAATGGGAGAGGAGCATTTGCGTACGCTCTTGACAATGCTTATTGATTCTGATCAAACCCTGATCGGACTCCATGTAAAAGCTTCATCTAACCAGGGTGTGCAGGATGAACGACTGCGGGTTTGGGCAAGAGAAAAGATTTCTTCGTTACGAGACAATCTCAATGAGGTTCAAAAGATAAAATTATAACCACTTGAATATTGTTGAAAAGGGATTTAGTTTCAATTTTATTTCACCTTTAAGATATAACCGAGTCCATAAACATTTTCTATACTCACCTGGGCAGAAGCTTTAAAAAGCCTCCTTAGCCGGGAAATAAAAACCTCCAGACTTTTGCCATTAAAGTAATCATCATTGCCCCATAAAGCCAAAAGCAAGTCTTTTTTCTTTACCACCTGATTGATATTTGCCGATAGATGATCCAGAACTTCGGCTTCCCTCACTGTCAAAGAGATTTCTTTCTCATCAGGTAAAAGCACAAAAAGCTGATCTTTTTGATAGCTGATGTCGCCAATTTTAATGATGCCGGCCACCTGCGTTTTGGAGATAATCGTGGTATCTGAGAACTTATTTACGATATTTCCAATCCTAAGCACCAGTTCCTCAATTTCAAATGGTTTGGAAATGTAATCAATGGCGCCAATTTTTAATCCGCGTAGGCGATCCTGTTTTTCATTATGTGCCGTTAAAAAGAAAAATGCCTGGTTGGGGTTAAGCTTCATAATTTCTGTACTCAAATCAAAGCCGTTCATATCAGGAAGTTGAATGTCTACAATCATGAGTTTATTGTCGAGTTGATGCTGGCGGTAATGTTCAAGTGCTTCGGTAGCGGTTTTAAACCAGAGTACACTAAAACCCCGAAGTTTTAAATACTCCGAAATCACATTTCCCAAGTCAACCTCATCTTCAATAATTATGATATCATATTTCATGTTCAACTTTAGTTTACGTGCTCATTTGTGTTAACAGGATTTTTGGGGATGTGTACCATAAATTCGGTGCCTGAACCGAGATGTGAATTTACTTCAATATTCCAACCATGCAAATCAAGGCACTGTTTAACATAATATAGTCCCAAGCCCAAGCCAGAAACAGTTTTTTCACGGTCTGCTCTAAAAAATTTATCAAATAGCTTTGGCTTGCTACTTTCTTCTATGCCTTTGCCATTATCCGCGATGTGGAGGGTATAGTCATTATCATTTTCAGTAATAAAAATGGAAGTTTTTTTAGCGGTACTTTGATTGTGTTTAAAAGAGTTATCGAGCATGTTTTGCAGCATCGTTGTAAAAACAAATGGGTCGATTACTAGCAAAATTTCATGGTGATAGGGATCAAAAGTAAGGGAATGTGGTTCTTCAACTTTGATACTAAAATCGTTAACAATAGTGAGCACCATATAATTCAGATCGGTTTCTTCCAGGTTGATGTTGTTGTTTATTTCAGAAATTTCGAGCATCTGATTGATGTGAGAATGCAACCGCATTGCTTGTCGTTCCACAATATGAACCAAAGCTTTTACCCGGCTCCTGTCGTTTAGCACTTCCTCTTCATCCAGGCTTTTGCTGGCTACTAAAATGGTCGTAATTGGGGTATTAAACTCATGTTTGATGCTGTTTAAAAAGTCTGATTTTACCTCAGCCTCTTTCTTCTGGCGCATCCAATTGATGTAGGTGTAATAATTTATCCCCACAATTATTACAATGCATAAGGCCACCAGCAAGAACGTTGGAAGCATTTCCATCGCCACTTTTAATGGTCTACCTGGAGCATCAACAAACAAATTAAAGGTAATGCGATAATCGTAAACCAATGTTCCGCTCACAGAGAGATTAGTTACGCGATTTTGGCTATTCGGGCTAGCGAGCGTGCCGTCGATAATTACCCCAAAAGGATTTACAGCTGGGAGTAAAGTTTCATTGTCGCTTTTCTGTTTAAAGATGAACACGTTTCCCATTTTCTTGGTAAAAGTAAGTTCAATGGATTCGAAAGTAAGCAGATACTGAAGGTTAGCATCTAAGCCGTTACGCTTAACAATTGATTTAAAGATGCTATCCATCGAGCTATTTGCTCTCAGGTTCAGCAATAACGTATCACTCACTTTTTGTGATAAGGCTTTAAATTCATTTTTATTGGCATAGTAGGCAGATTTAAGCCGCGACATATTCCTGGATAAAATGGTATCGATGATCTTTCCGCCGCCAGGATACAACTTATCATCAGAAATACTCCGCCCATATTCATCATTAATCAAAGTTTTATCCTTGATGCTGTATTCTCTATCGCGAAGCATGTAAGTATTGTAGGTTAATCTCAGCTGAACCAAAAGCAGGATGAGAAAACTAACCAATACGACGGATTTATAGATGCGATCTTTCATTTTATGCCTAAAAATAGGTCTATTATTCCGAAATATTATGCTGTTAAGTTTTTGTTAGGCTTTTGTTAGGTTTCCGTTAGATAAATTATTGCCTTAGCCACACTAGCTTTGGATTATAGAAACATCGATTGCTCCTGTGCGTTGATTTACAGTGAATTGTAACCGATCAGTTGTTTCTTAAATGAACCTTTAAAAACCCTACAAACCTAAATTTCCAGTAAAGATGACTATTAAAAAAATCATAGCGCTTCTCCTTTTCGTTTCAGCACTGACTTCTGTTGAGCAGGTTTCTGCCCAACAAAATGCAAAAAAGAAAAACTTAACCGATTTACAACAAGATTTTGTTGATCTGGGTTTAGGCATGTTCATCCACTACGGTATGCCAACTTTTATGGATCAGGATTGGTCTGATCCAGATGCAGCGCTTAATTTGTTTCAATCGCCAAAGCTTGATGCCGATCAATGGGCGAAAGCGGCAAAGTCTGCAAATATGACTTACGGTTGCTTAACTACCAAACATCATAGCGGTTTCCCAATCTGGAATACCAAAACAACCAGTTACAATGTGATGAATACGCCACTTAAACGCGATGTGGTTAAGGAATATGCTGATGCGTTTCGGAAGAATGGCTTAAAAGTGATGTTGTACTATTCTATTTTGGATACCCATAACGGTATACGTCCAAACCAAATTACGCCTGCCCATATCAAATTAATTAAAGAGCAGATTACGGAGTTGTTAACCAATTATGGAGAGATTACTGCACTGGTTATTGATGGATGGGATGCCCCATGGTCGAGAATATCTTATGATGATGTTCCTTTCGAAGATATCTACTATCTGATTAAATCTTTACAGCCAAACTGTTTGGTAATGGATTTAAATGCAGCTAAGTACCCAACGGAAGCACTCTTTTATACAGATATCAAATCTTATGAGCAAGGAGCCGGACAGTTTATCTCTAAAGAAAGCAACAAATTACCTGCTTTAGCTTGCCTTCCTTTACAACAAAATTGGTTCTGGAAAACATCATTTCCAACTACGCCTGTTAAAGATGTAAATGAGTTGGTTAACAAATTCATTATCCCATACAATGGTGCTTATTGCAACTTTATTTTAAATGTTGCTCCGAATAAAAATGGTTTGATCGATGATAATGCCCTTGCCGCATTAAAAGAAATGGGAAAACTTTATAAGCCTTCTGCTAATCCACCAAAATTGCCACAACATCCGGCGCCAATTATTTCAAGCAACATTGCAAAAGGCGTAATTAGTAACAGTACCTGGAGTGATGATATGAATATCATGGATTTTGCAAACGACGATAATTTCAGGTCGAGCTGGTCTTCTAATCCTACTGTTAAAGCACCATGGTACGAGGTAAAGTTTGAAAAATCAATGCCTTGCAACATGATTGTGATTACTGCGGGTAATTCTTCTGGTGCCAGATATGATCTGGAATACTTTGCAGATGGCAAATGGCTACCACTAAAAGCACAAGCAGCTGGAGAGAAAAAGGTGAGCATTTTCAGATTTGAGAGAATCTGGTGTGAGAAAATCAGGGTGAACCTTTCTGGTTTTAAACATGCGCCGGCAATAGCAGAGTTCGCCGTATTTAATGAACGCAATTAAGTGCCAACCCTCCAATTTACCTCAATATTAAATTACGCTTAATACGCTATACTCATGAAATTTAAAACGCTTTTATTACTGTCAGGATTCTTGCCCTTGTTTGCACTTGGGCAAGCAAACGACTTCACGCTATCCGGCAAAATTGGAAACCTTAGTAAGCCTGCAAAAGCTTACCTAGATTATATGGATAACGGCGTGAGCCACGAAGATTCGACCGAAGTGGTGGATGGAGCCTTCCAGTTTACAGGGCCGCTTTCAGGAGTGGCAAATGCCAGACTGGCGTTGGATCATGATGGTGGAGGAAAGCAAAAAGCAATCTATACCGGCGACGTGGTTTATATCTACTTCGGTAAGGAAAAGGTTGTTTTCACTTCAAAAGACTCTTTACAAAATGCTGTTGTGAGTGGTTCGAAAGTTTACGATGAATTTGTAGCGTACAACAAACAAATCGGCGGAACCATCATGGCGCTAACAAAAGCTGTAAATGCAGATTTTAATAGCGGTACGCCAGAACAACAGCGAGACTCTGCTTACATTAAAGCGGTAGATGCCCGTTTCAGGAACAACATCAAAGCTAGAGAGGCAAAGCAGTTCTTATTTGCCAAAACACATCCAAATTCATATTTCGGTTTAGTCGCTTTGTCCGAATCAGCTGGAACCAGTGTAGATGTTGCCAAAGTTTCGCCGGTTTATCAGGCACTTGCGCAAAACCTGCGAGATACGGATATGGGAAAAGAGTTGGCCCAGCGAATTGCTGCAAATAGCGCCACCGCAATTGGTTCATCTGCACCCTTATTTTCTCAAAATAATGTGATTGGCAAACCCGTATCGCTTGAGCAGCTAAGAGGAAAAGTTGTCCTGCTAGAGTTTTGGGCAAGCTGGTGTGGTCCATGCAGAGCAGAAAATCCCAACCTGGTGAAAGACTATAGTAGATATAAAGAAAAAGGTTTCGAAATTCTTGCGGTATCGTTAGATCAATCAAAAGAAAACTGGTTAAAAGCCATTGAACAGGATGGGTTACCATGGCTTCATGTTTCCGATTTAAAAGGCTGGAACAATGAAGTTGGCCGATTATACGGAATACGGGCAGTACCAGCCAACTTCCTTTTAGATAAGTATGGAAAAGTGATCGCCAGCAATTTGAGGGGCGAAGATTTGAATAAGAAATTAGCTTCACTATTTAATTAATTCCTGATAACGAGTTTATTATGCGATTCAAGAGTATTGTGCTTCTTCGTTGGTTTTCGATCTTTGGTCGTGTCGCTTTATGCTGCATCCTGAGTACCCTAACAAGCTATGCACAAAAAAATGGCGCAAAAGTATTGGAACAGCATGTTGCATCAGCGGTGGATAAAGCTTACTCGGCAAGTGTGCGAATTTGGGGTTTCGATACGGTAAGAAATGAACGTACTTCCGCACAGTTTAGCGGGGTTGTGGTAAGTGGCGAAGGCTATATTCTAACCGCCGCACATGTTATTCAGCCAGGTAAAAGTTACAAAGTTTTCTTCCCTGATGGAAAAGATGTTATCGCTGTGGCACTCGGAAGAATAGATGTGAAAG
The DNA here is from genome assembly GCF_979258665.1 of Pedobacter sp. AC163. Classification (NCBI taxonomy): domain Bacteria; kingdom Pseudomonadati; phylum Bacteroidota; class Sphingobacteriia; order Sphingobacteriales; family Sphingobacteriaceae; genus Pedobacter; species Pedobacter sp. AC163. Next base: position 5,135,104 of record NZ_OZ409872.1, read on the forward strand.
AAACTCCAGGCATACCAGATGTTGGCATGATGAAGATTACAGGTAATGGAAATTGGCCATACGCTGCAATGGGATTTTCGTCCTCGTTGAAGAATGGTGAAGCTTGCCTCAGCATTTCTTATCCCGAGAGTCTTAATCAGGAATTGCCCACTATTCGTTTCGGGAAGATTTTAGATGTAAAAAACCAGTATGGATTTGTACAGTCGTCTTGCAAAATGGAACCTGGCGACTCTGGCGGACCATTATTTGACCTTGATGGAAAAGTAGTTGCGATTCATAGTGCCATTGACGTTTCGGAAGATATGAATTTTGAGATACCGGTAGATATTTACCGGAAATATTGGTCGGCCCTGAAGTTAGAAAAAAATTACAGTGCATTGCCAGCTACTGCTGATAACAGCACCGAAAATTCTCCTCACCTCAGCCCAAACAAAAAGTACGCTTTTAACGAATTAGGTACAGATCAAAATGCTAAGCAAGCATTTCTGGTGGTTAATAGTTTTATAGACGGGGAGCAGCTGGAGGTGTCAGCGAGTGTATTTAACCTAAGAAACAATCTTGGTAAACCGGTGCAGATTTTGGTGAGCAAGAGCAGTATGATTGGCGATTCTGCCCATCTTGTTTACGAGGGCAAATTTTACGACCTGAACATTTTAGCCCGTGATCAAACCAATGATCTCGTCATGCTAGCGACTACCAAACACTTTAAGCATGGAGTAAAGTTGGACAGTAACTACAACGTTAATAACCCGAAGTTGAAGGGCAAATTTGTTTTTACAAAGCAGGCAGATGGTAAAATGGTGGCCAGCATCATCGGAAGCGAGGAGATCACTTTGCCCAAAATAATGAGTCAGCCACTTTTGGGTGCAATGGTGGTGTATGAATCTAGTCCGGCGGTTTTTTCACTGATTAAACAAAAAAGCCCTGCGGCAGCACTGGGACTTGAGGTAGGTGACGAGCTGGTGAGCTTCGGTGGGCAGGAACTAAAAAGTAGCAAGGAATTTGCAGCTGCGGTTTCTCACTACTGGCCTGCTGATCAAGTGCCAATAAGCTGGAAAAGAAAAGAAAAGCTTTACAATGGAACGGTCACTTTTGCATGGCAGGCACAAAATGTTTCGAAGCATCTGGTAGATCGGTTTGCCGGCGGGAAATCAAAAAGGAGAGATGGTTTTGATTCCGTTTATACTCATGACTTAGCGTTGTTGCCCCAACAAATAGGAACTTCTGTTTACGATTTAGAAGGGAATTTTGTGGGAATTAACATCGCAAGGTTTAGCCGGGCTTCCACATTGATCATGCCTTCCTATAAAATTGCAGCTTTCATTCATCAATATAAATTTAAAACCCACTCCTAATTGCAGCCTATGATGTAACCATTACAAGTAACCAATTAACTGTGCTGATGATTCAGTAAAAATAAACTATAACCAACCAAACTTATGAACCAAAATTTTACTATTCGGGTAAGGCGCAGGCCTTATTCAGGAAACCTGTGGATACTATTTGCCATTCTCGGCATCGGAATTCTACAACTTATAAACCCTGCGATGGCGCAACAGGGCACCTCATTTAAAATCACGGGAACCGTTAAAGATTCTCTTGGATTGGGTATACCAGGCGTAAGCTTGCAGGTAAAAGGACAAAGCAATATGGGTAGCGTTACCGATGGCGATGGAAAATTTACCTTGAACGCCATTGCCAATGCAACAGTCGTGGTGTCTTCAGTAGGTTTTAAAACCAAAACATTTATCGCCAGTGTGGATAAAACTAGGGTAGACCTGATTTTAAGCAGCGATGATAATAACCTGAGCGATGTTGTGGTCACTGCTTTCGGAAAGAAAGAACGCAGGGAAGCAATGGTCGGATCGGTAACCAGTATCACGCCATCTAAACTAAAAATTCCATCAAGTAATTTAACCAATGCAATGGCCGGACAAATTGCGGGTGTAGTGGCTTATCAGCGCAGCGGACAGCCCGGCCTTGATAATTCGTCATTTTTCATTAGAGGGGTAACTACTTTTGGATATAAACAAGATCCCTTGATTTTGGTAGATAACGTAGAACTTACTGCCAATGATCTTGCCCGTTTACAGGTTGATGATATCGCTAGTTTCTCTATTCTGAAAGATGCCAGTGCAACCGCACTATATGGCGCCAGGGGTGCGAACGGAGTAATATTGGTCACCACCAAAGAAGGTGTGGAGGGCAATGCAAAGGTAAATGTGAGGTTCGAGAATTCTATTTCACAATCCACCCAAAACCTGGATATTGCTGATCCGATTACATTTATGAAGATGTATAACGAAGCAATTACCACCCGTAATCCGCTGGGCGTTCCTCGTTTTACCCAAAATGATATCTTTAACCGTGAGCAAACCATTAACAATGCTCCGGGAAGCAATAAATATGTTTATCCGGCAGTAAACTGGATTGATGAATTATTTAAAGAAAGTACAAATAACCAGCGTTTAAACGGAAGTGTGAGTGGTGGCGGCAAGGTAGCCAGATATTATATAGGAACATCTTATAACCGTGATAATGGAATTTTAAAGGTGAGTCCAGTCAACAATTTCAATAACAATGTGAAGCTGGAAAATTATCAGCTGCGCTCTAACGTGAATATCAACGTAACAAAAACTACCGAAATTGTGCTGAGGCTTTCGGGTACTTTTGATGAGTATAACGGTCCAATTACAGATGATGGCTCATTCTCTGCCGATCTGTACAAAAAAGCGTTGCATACCAGTCCGGTACTTTTTCCAGCATTTTACCCTGCTGATCCTTCGACAGGTATCGACACGCACATCTTGTTTGGGAACAGCTCAACAGAAGGCACTGGTAACACCGTGGGTTATTCAAATCCTTATGCAGACATGATGAAAGGCTATAAGTCGTTTTCAAGATCCAGAATGTCGGCTCAGCTTGAACTTAATCAGGATTTAGGATTTTTAACAAAAGGCCTTTCGTTTAAGGGTATGTTTAATACCAACAGATATTCGTATTTCGATTTAACAAGACAATATTCTCCGTTCTTTTACAATGTTGCCTCTTACGATAGAATCAGCAATCAATATTCGTTAAACTGGATCAATAATCAGCCAGGGCAGGCCTCAGAATATTTGAGTTTTGAGCCAGGCTTTAAGGATGTGAACACTTTTGTTTACATGCAGGGGGTGATAGATTATTCGAGACAATTGGGTAACAAACACAATATCAGCAGTACCATTATTGCCACCAGGCAACAACGGCTATATGCAAACGCAACTGATCCGCAAACTAATTTACCAAGTTTACAATATTCACTTCCTTACCGAAATGTGGGCATATCTGGTCGTTTAGGCTACTCTTATGATAGCCGTTATTTCGCCGAATTCAATTTTGGATACAATGGTTCAGAGCGTTTTGCCGAGAAGAACAGGTTTGGTTTCTTTCCGACCATTGGCGGCTCATGGGTAGTATCAAACGAAGCATTTTGGAATGCAGATGTTAAAAAGGTGATGAATAAGTTAAAGTTTAGGGCCAGTTATGGCTTGGTGGGTAATGATGCGATTGGTGCGCAACGCTTTTTCTATCTCTCGAATGTGAATTTAAATGGCGGCAATCCAGCTTTCTTTGGTCAAAATAATGGCGTTACCCGTCCGGGTGTAAGCATTACAAATTATGCAAACGATGCAGTAACCTGGGAAACATCTCGCCAAACGAACATTGGTTTAGAGATGAGCTTTTTTAACAGCCTGAACATTATCGCGGAGGTTTACAAACAACATCGTTATAATATTTTAATGGAAAGAGCTTCGATTCCCACCAGTATGGGTTTAGAATCAGCAGTGAGTGCAAATTTGGGTACAGCTGATTCGAGAGGGATAGATTTCTCTGCCGATTACAGCAAAACTTTCCGCGGTGGCTTCTGGATGTCAGGCAGAATGAACTTCACGTTCTCGCAAAATAAATATGGTCAATACGAACAACCGGCTTACCGCGAACCTTGGAGAATACTTTCCGGTCAAAAAATCGGCGTACGCTGGGGTTACATCGCCGAACGTTTATTTGTGGATGATCAGGAGGCTGCGGCATCGCCGGCACAGCTTTTCGGTTCAGGCGCTTCTGCACCAAAAGGTGGAGACATTAAATACACCGACCTGAACAATGATGGCAAAATTACCGAGGCCGATCAGGTTTTCCTTGGTTTGCCATCTACACCAGAAATTGTGTATGGAGCAGGTTTATCTATGGGTTTCAAGAAGATCGATTTGTCGATGTTTTTCCAGGGCGTAGGCAGAACCAGCTTTTTCATTAATCCATCTGATGTGAGTCCATTTTTACAGAACCGCCAGGTGCTACAGGTTTTTGCCGATAGCCATTGGACAGAAGAAAACCAGGATTTATATGCTAAATATCCACGTTTGGGTACTACCGCACCAGAGATTAGCAACAATTTGCAAACGAGCTCGTGGTGGATGAGAGACGGTGCTTTTATCCGTTTAAAATCGGTTGAAATTGGTTATACCTTCCCTGATAAACTGGCGAAAAAGGCTTTCCTTTCAAACTGTAGAATTTACTTTAATGCCTTGAATCCATTTACATGGAGCAGGTTTAAAGATTGGGATCCGGAGTTGGCTTCGAACGGCTTTAGCTATCCTATCCAGAAAGTATATAACATTGGAATCAACGTAAATCTTTAAGCAGATCACATGAAACTCAATTATAAAATAATCATACTGATCGCAATTGTTGCGGGTATGGTGCAATCCTGCAAAAAATACCTCGATGTTACGCCAGATAATGTGGCCACCATCGATTACGCTTTCAGAAATAGAAATGAGGCGGAGAATTATCTTTTCACCTGCTATTCTACCTTGCAAAATATGGTGCCATCTAACAATGATGCAGCCTTTACCACTTCTGGTGAAATTTATTTTCCAAATACGCTTACCGAAGCTACCTTAGGGAACAGGGAAGCAGAACAAGGTTTCCATTTAATTAGAGGGGTACAGAATACCGACAATCCATCGCTCAATTACTGGGATGGGGAGCAACTTGGCCAACCTATTTTTAAAGCGATTAGAAGGTGCAATATATTTTTAGAAAATATTAGCAAACCAAAAGATTTACCGCAGTTTGAGCGAAACAGGTGGATTGCTGAAGTGAAATTTTTAAAAGCCTACTATCATTTCTATCTGCTCAGAATGTATGGTCCTATTCCTTTGATAAAAGATAATTTGGCAATTGATGCTGGAACAGAAGAGGTGCGGGTAAAGCGTGAACCAGTCGATGCCTGTTTTCAATACATCACCTCGCTATTGGATGAGGCCACGCCAGATTTACCAAGAACAATACAGGATCCGGCACAAAGTTTAGGCAGAATTACGCAACTAATTTCTCTTACTTTAAAAGCGGAGATTCTGACCACTCAGGCAAGTCCGCTTTTTAATGGAAACCGTGATTATGCCAGTTTCAAAGATAAAGACGGCGTAAATCTTTTTCCTGCAGCTTTTCAGGCAGAAAAATGGTCGAAAGCGATGTTGGCGTGTCAGGAAGCGGTAAAGGCATGTGAACAAAGCAATATGTCCCTTTATCACTTTGTTTCTCCGGGTAATCTTCCAACTATTCCTGCGCCGCTAAAAACGGTTATGGATATCAGGCAGAGTATAACCGAAAACTGGGAAAAAAATTCGGAGGTGATCTGGGCGTTAAATTCAACTTTCAACCTGCAATCTATGGCAATGCCAAGATTAACAGCTGCGATGGTACAGAATATGGGCGGAGCGCCTGGAAACTTTGCCGTGCCTATTGGGATGGCTGAACTTTTCTATTCAAAAAATGGCGTTCCAATTAACGAAGATCCAGGTTACGATTATCGCGGAAGGTATTCCGTTGCAACAGTTGCTGCAGATCATAAATATTATATGAAAAGCGGTTATCAAACCATTAAAATGCACATGGATAGAGAGCCGAGATTCTATGCAGATTTATCTTTTGATGGAAGCTGTTTCTTTGGAAACGGTCAAACCGATCCTGAAAATATGTTATTTGTTCAAGCCCGTGGCGCAACCTCTATCGCTGGCCCTAAGGATAACATTCGAGTAAATGTATCGGGTTACTGGCCAAGTAAACTGGTAAACTATCAATCCGTTTTCGGAACTGAAGTTACTCAGGCAGGTTTTAAACTGCCGCTGATGCGCTTAGCTGGCCTGTATTTACTTTACGCAGAAACGCTTAATGAAGTAAACGGACCATCGGCAGAAGCCTATAGTTACATTGATAAAGTTCGTGCCCGTGCTGGTTTAAAAGGTGTTCAGGAATCGTGGTCGTTATATTCATCAAATCCGGGTAAGGCGGCTTCTAAAGATGGTTTAAGAGCTATCATCCAACAGGAGAGAAGAATTGAGCTCTGCTTCGAAGGACGTATCGGCTGGGATCTTCGCCGCTGGAAAATTATTCAGGATGTTTTAAGCAAACCATTGCAAGGCTGGAACATTCAGGATGCTACGCCTGAAGGTTATTACAGACAGCGAAATCTCGTGATTCCATCCTTCGGCCTTAAAGATTATTTATGGCCAATAAAATATAACGACTTAATTGTCAATCCAAATCTTGTTCAAAACCCTTACTGGTAATTTAAAAACTAAGATGATGAAAACGAATTCAATAAGATATATTGGTTGGAGCATGGTGCAGCTTATGGCTGCCCTGCTTCTTCTATGCTCGCTTAATGCGTGTAAAGAAACAGAAGGTTTTAACGATGTGGTATCTCAGGATATGGCGAAACCGGGCATCATTACCGGTGTGCGGGTAGATAACCAGGCTGGAGCGGCAGTGCTTTCTTATCAGCTGCCCAATTCTGGAAACCTACTTTATGTACAGGCAGAATACCGGATCAATTCGCGTACAGTACGCCAGTCTAAAGCTTCTTATTACAGCGATACCTTGAGGGTAGAAGGTTTTGAAAAAGCCGCTGATTATGAAGTAACGCTTTACGCAGTATCGCGTGCGAATGTTAAAAGCGATCCTGTTAAAGTTAATGTAAGGCCAACCACCCCGGCTTACCTGATGGCTTATCCCACTATCCAACTTCAGGCCGATTTTGGTGGTGTAAATATCTCGGCCACTAATCCATCAAAAAAAGCAATTGGGGTTATTGTTATTTCTAATGATAAAACTACTGGAAAATTATTGCCTGTAGAACAGTTTTACACAGAAGCTGAAACCATAAATTTCAGTGTACGCGGTTTTGATACGTTAAAGAGAGATTTCGGCGTGTACGTTACAGATAGATGGGGAAATATTTCTGATACGCTGTACAAGTCTATCAATCCTATTTTCGAAACGCTTGTTCCAAAAACAAGGTTTAGCGAGTATCGCCTGGCTTCAGATTCTCCTTTAGGTGCTACCAGTTTGGGATGGAATACCACCAGGTTATGGGATAACAATACCAGCGACCCTGGCTGGCATACCGAGGCTGGATTTGGTAAGCCTTTACAGCTTTGTACTTTCGATATGGGCGTTTTAGCTAAGTTGAGCCGATATAAGTTATGGGAGCGGGGCGAAGCTTATGGAAATGATTATTCTTATAATCATGGTAACCCAAAAACGTGGACACTCTGGGGTTCATCTAAAACGGCTCCTGTAGATACAAATTTACCAACTACCTCTGCAAAAGGTACCGTAGTGGGTGACTGGGTAAATCTCGGCAACTTCACCTGTCCGCCGCCGCCTTCGGGCAATGCACCAGGGCAAACCACCCCTGCAGATTTAGCAGCCGTAAAAGCTGGTTTCGAGTTTAATATCAGCATTGATGCGCCGAAAGTTAGATTTATCAGGCTAGCTGTAAACAGTACCTGGGGCAATGCAGATTTTGCTCACGTAATGGAACTATCATTTTGGGGAAATACCAATTAAAAGGAAAACATGGCAACTAAAAATATAACGCGGATTTTATTAGCCTTTGTGGCTATCGCATTTTTTTACGGATGTAGTAAAGATGCGCTTGATTATAAAGATTATTTAGACGGTAAGGAAAAAATTTATCCCGGTTTCCCTGAAAAGGTAACCGCATCACCAGGAAACTATCGTATTAAGCTTACCTGGAAGGCCAGTCCTGATCCAAGTGTAAGCCGCTATATGATTTATTGGAACAATGCACAAGATTCACTGGCATTGCAGGCGCCAGACCGGTCGGTGACTAACGTTTCAGTAATCATTTCAAATCTGGTAGAATACAATTATTCATTTACCATTTACTCATTTGATAAAGCTGGAAATAAATCCGTTCCGGTTCAGATTAACAATGTTAAAGTGTATGGAGATAGCTATAAAACCAGTTTAACCAATCGTTTCCTGGTGGCTAGTGCGCCTTACCAGCTTGATGACAATGGCATCACTTTGCAGTTTGAACGCCCCGATACGATCAACATCAGCACCGAAATCCGATATACTTACAAAGATGGAACCGTTCGCCAGGCAAAACTTGGGCCTGATGCAAATTCGATACGTTTAGCAGATTACAAGGTTGGCACCAAAGTGTATTTCAGGTCATCATATGTTCCTGTTCAATCTGCTATTGATACCTTTTATACCGCAGGTTTCGACTCTTTGGCTAATATCATGGTCCCGGTAGATAAATCGTTGTTTAAACCCTTAAAACTGACTAATGATGTAGGTACGTATAGCAGTGAAACTTCATTATCGCAATTATGGAATGGAAATAAGGCGCCAACAGGTTACCCTGATATTTTTCATAGTGATGATAGCACACCATTGCCTCACCACTTCACTTTTGATATGGGAAAACAGGTGGCAAACCTTGCCCAGTTTGAAATCATTGGTCGTGATTGCTGTAACAACCCAACTAAATTTGAAATCTGGGGGATTGCCGATTTAACAGGCGCCCAAACGCAATCGCCGGCAGATTCACCGGGATGGACCGCCGAATCTAATGGTCGCGGCTGGAAATTACTTAAAACGGTTGAACGAAGCGATGACGGATCTGCGCCTTTCAAAGTGGCCTTTCCTGATGGATTACCAACGGTAAGATATATTCGAATCAGGGTAATCTCTGTTGCCAGTGGCGATGCTTACTACAGCAACATTAGCGAAGTTTCTTTCTGGAACAAATAAAAGAAAGGGTGGGCACATTGATCTGAATGATCTTGCCCACCTTTATTTCTCATTGGATTATTGTTGGTCTTTTCACCAATTAATCCTCATCTCTGTCATTCTTTAAACACCTATTTTATACATGAACATTTTTTCTAGCGGAAATCATTTCTATTTCGTGCTGCTCCTTACTTTATTTTTTTCTTCAAAAGAAATACATGCCCAACAGTTAGCTGCTGATGTCTCTTCTACCAGTCAAAAGCCCCTCGATAGCCTATGGCAGGAACATTGGTTTGAGCATAAAAAGCAACTTGAGTTGGTAGGAAGTAATGATGATGTTGCGGTTTACTATGACGAGCAGATGCCAAACTCCGTACGCTGGCCAATAGGGGTGATGGGTAAGTGCTGGGCGTATGTAAAACAAAATTATGGTGCTTTTGGCGCTGATCCAAAATTATACATTATCCTCCATCAGGTAAATGGCAAAGATTATGGTGGTGGGCATCCTTCGCCATTTTTTGATCGAAGCCATGATTATAAAAACGTAATCGATTGTGGGCTTGGAAACTGGACTAATCCCGTAGGTGAGCAGATTGGTATGCCTATTCACGAAATGGGCCATATCGTTACCAGTGCCAGTCATGGTGCAAAAGGTTCGCCATCTGATGCGCTTTGGGGCGACAGTAAATTTATGGAAATCTTCAATTACGATGTACTGTTAAATATTGGAATGAGAGCAGAAGCGGAAAAAGTGTTTACACAAATGCAATCACAGTATGATGATTTTCCAAGAGCCGGAACGCAATGGTTTAAAAATTGGTTTTATCCGATCTATAGCGGTTATGGAAAGGGCAAAGTTTTAAACAAATATTTCGCTTTGCTGGCACAGCATTTTCCAAAAGGTAGGGGTAACCGCTTTCAACGTGATTTAAACTATGGGGAATTTGTTCATTTTTGGAGTGGGGCTGCGGGCGTGGATTTAAAGAAAACCGCTGAAAAAGCTTTTGGCTGGCCAATGGAATATGAACTCCAATTGCAACAAGCTAAAAAAGAGTTTTCAGGGGTGATTTATTGATCGTTTTCAGATCTTAAATATTCCTGTCAGTCAGTGAATTAGAAAAAGGTCTATCACATTTGGTCGACCAGTACGGTATTCGCGGTTGAAACGGTCTCAAAAAATGATCAGTTGTCTACTTTTTCGATCTTACTTTGAATGTTAAATATTACAAATCCATACGAATAATGATGATAAATGTCAAAAAAAAGCCTGTTTTGTAGTTGTAAACAGTCATTTTAGCTACTAAACGTTTAATTTTTTTTAAGTTTGAGACATGAACCGAGAAAAAGACGTTGTACCAAGTATTATGGGTATTGATACCCAGGATATTAAAATGATCGAATTAATTGCTGAAGGACGAACTTATAGTGAAATAAGCGAGGAACTTAAAGTAAAGCCAAGCAAAGTTGAAACCCTAAGAAAGCTTCTGATCAGCAAAACAAGAACGAGAAATACCGCTTCCCTGGTATCGTTTGCATATAGATATGGGTTACTAAAGGTATAACAGTTGAAAAAGTGTGGTTTAGTTTGTTACCAACAAAACCTTACTTCAAAACGTTACTTTTCTATCTGGAGATCAACCACTTCAACAATAGATACTTGAATATAATACGATACCTAATCTCAATCGAAATCATTTTCTTTCCATCAATAAATAAAGGGATTTATTTCATCAATAATCCCTTTATTTATTTACAAAATATTCCTTGTTTAATTCAAATCATCAGGTTTCGCCGCGATATATTGTTCAGCATTTTCTTGCCATTGCTTTTGCTCAGCTAACGGAGTTTCATCATCTTTAATCTGCTGATTTGCCGTTGTGTTATTTTGGTTAAGGAACTCAATAAGTGCTTTTGCGGTCGGGCCAGCGGATAACGGATTTTGACCTGTAATGAGCAAACCATCCGTTTCCACATGCGATAAAAATGGAACCAATGCCGTTTTAACTTCCGCACCTAGTTCCTCGAGTTTTGTTTGCAATAAAAAAGGAACATTTCCACTTCGACCCACCATCGTTTCTTCGGTGTTGCTAAAAGCAGAAATAGTTTTCCCTTTCAAAAAGCCTGGGCGTTGGTTTTCTGCGCTAATTAAAGCAGCTGGGCCATGGCAAACAGCAGCAACAGGTTTACCTGCATCAATAAAATCAAGAATCAAAATTCCGCTGTTGTTATCTTTAGCTAAATCCCAAATCGGGCCATGGCCTCCAGGATAAAACACGGCATCAAAATCCGAAGCATTCATCTGATTTAGCGGCTGCGTATGCGAAAATGCAGCTTTTGCAACCTCATCCTCTTGAAACCTTCTGTTTGCACCAGTAATATTTTCGGTGAGTTCACTCATAGGGTCAACCGGTGGTCTTCCGCCTTTTACACTCGCAAGCGTAACGTCAAATCCAGCATCAATAAATTCGTAATAGGGATCAGTAAATTCACCCAGCCATACGCCTGTCTTGCCATCGGTATTTTCCATCTCGCTGTGCGAGGTTAATATCATCAATATATTTTTCATTTCTCTTTATTTAATATCTTCTGCATCCAGTTCGTTTCCTTCCTCATCTATACGCTGATGCTCATCCCAATTCGTTTCTTCTTGTTTAGCTTGCGAATCACTAGGTTGCGTTTGTTCGTTCTCCGCCTCGTTGTTTTTGTCTTTTGGGTCTATCATAATTCTTAGTTTTAGTACATGGATAACAGTGCATAAGCTTTAAAGGTTCGCAAAAGTTTAAAACATGACAATTCTAATTGAGTCAATATATATCAACATCAGTTTAATTGGAAAGATACAACCTGCAAACTTTTTAGTGGATTGGAGAGTTTAAAGAGGTAAATATTAAATCATGATGAGCGAAATAAGCAAAGAAACGCAGGCAAAATTTGATCAAGGTGTTGTAGAATCAATATGGAGTGAAAATGGAGAACTTAGCTATGTAATTAAAGATGGCCTTAACATTGAAGAATATGCGATAGTGATTAAGGAGGTTTTGGAGTCGCAAAAAGAAATTGCGCATGACTTTGCCGGCACGGTTACAAACGAAAGTAGAACAGCATTTGCCAAATTTGAATATAAATCTGGCTGGTTTTTGGAAGGCTTAGCTGATGGCGAAATCGAATAATCAGTAATCATCGTTGAATTGTATGTGAGTTTATTTATAATCTCGATGACAAAAAGACAAGACGATCAGGTGCAGAGCAAAAAAGCTGCTGCATAGGTCGAGTCTCTTCAGTTGTTATATGCGACGATAAGCTGAATGATAGATTCGCTTGAACACGAGATTTTTGCTTTCAAAAGTCTATTTTCCGACCAATACCGTTCCTCCATCTGGCAGTAGCTTAATTTTCATTTGGTTGGTGCTGTTTAACAAAAGTTTATTGAGTTGAGGTTCACGGTTTGTGCCATCACTATAAACTTGCAGACTTTTATTCGTTAGCATTGGTAAGGCAATATCAATTTCTTTTTCAGTTTTTTCGGCATTAATAGCAGCAATGTACCAGGTATCTTGATGGCGACGGGCGAGTACTACAAATTTACCAGGATAACCAGCCAGGAAAATCGTTTCATCCCAGGTGGTGGGTACGTTCTTCATAAAATCAATCACATGGGCAGGCATATCCGTCAAGTTATTTGGAGTGATGCCAAAATTTTGCACAGGTGTTTGAAACAAGATAGCGGTTGCCAGCTGAAAGCTTTCAGTAGTTTTGCGTATTTTCCCTCCGTTATTCTCTTTGTTATGAAGTTTATTCAGCAACACAGGACCAAAATCCATGGCGCCTACAGCATTTCTAATAAATGGGTGTAAACTGGCGTTATATGCCTCATTATCATTTGCTGCTTGCGTAAAAATTAGGTTTTCTGAGGCCAATACTGCCTCACTACCTACAAAATTCGGATACATCCTTTCCCAGCCACGCGGCAAGGTACAGCCATGAAAAATTACGCTAAGCCCATAAGTATTGGCATCCGACAAAATATCTTCATAAAGCTTCATTGTTTCCTGCTTGTCGCCACCAAAGAAATCCACCTTAATTCCTTTTATCCCGATGCTTTGCATCCATGCCATTTCCTTTTTTCTGGCAGAAGCACTGTTCATTTTGTTTTTTGGCGTCTGTGGCGCATCGTTCCAAAAACCATTTGAGTTGTACCATAAACAAACACCCACGTTTTTACCTTTGGCATATTTTGCCAGCGCTTCAATTTTTTCTTTGCCGATTTTGGCATCCCACCAATTGTCTACCAATACAAATTCATAACCCATGGCCGATGATAAATCAACAAACTTTTTCTGGTCATCGAAATTGATGCTGTTATCTTGCCATAGTAACCAGCTCCAGGTAGAACGGCCGAAGCTGTAGTTTTTTGAAGCCTGATATTGAGGTTCTACAACATCAAATGGGATGGTCGTTTCTACAATCGGTTTCAAATCGTTGCCAACGGTAATGGTTCGCCATGGCGTATAACCTGGAAGCGACATTGCTGGTTTAGCATTTCCTAATCCATTGTTTTCTCCCATTTCCGGAAAAGCAATTTGATACAACCCATCTTTGGTACCCTCGCTAAGTTTTGATCCGCAGTACAAACTGTTTACGCCAGTTTCCGATATCAGCACCCAGCCTTTATTGCCCAAGTGAAAAAGACCAGGAAAGGTATATCCAACGCCATATTTGGAAGCTGTCCCCATCGGTTGATCGGCAATATATTCTTCCTCGTAGCTGGGTTTGGTTTTCATCCAGCCAATCATTGGGCTGGCTTGTGGTGTTAAAAATGTTGTGGTAGCTGCATGGAAGTTGAAACCGCTCAATTCTTTTTCTACTGTAAAATTAGCGGGTTCGCCAACCTGCGGAATGTAGTAACGGAAAGCTATATTGTTATTGCTCACCTGAAAAATTACCTGTAGTTCGTTTTTATTCGCGGTTGCAAATTTGCAAGTAAGCTCATTGGCCTGGTACCTAACAGTGCTTTTTTTGATTTTGGCTTCCGAATAAGTCTCGTCAATAGAACGCGACTGCTGGCTTACAAAATTTAAGCCGGCAGACAAATCTACTTTCGTACCCTTTAAACCCAAAGGAGATTTTTCAAGCATTTGTGTGCCTGCAAAGTTCACTTCGTAAAAAATTTTTCCATCTGTTAAAGTAAGTTTAACGTTAAGTTTTTTATCAGGACTAGAAACCATTAGTTCTTGAGCTGATGATGCTAAAAAACTAAATAGAAGTAAGCATGCACAAGAAATTTTTTTGAACGAAGTCATAAAATATTCGATTAGATAAAATTGGTTAAACCAAACACTAAATGGTCAGCTTTATAGCAATTGCTTACCCTTACGCGAAAATTGATTTGAACAAAATCGGTTTTTAGCGCTTGTCTGGCTGGTTTTAATATTTGGTTTTATGGCAGAAAAAGTACGGATAATTTTTTAAATGTCACTAACACGTTTATAATTACCTGATTTTTAATGCAGAGCAGCTGATAACTTTGTTGTGATTTAATCCTATTTGCTGATTAATGTATTGATAACAAGTATTTTAGCTGTCTTTTAAGGCTTAGCTTTAAAGAAAAATCGATAAAAAAAACTTCCATAACATAACTAAAAACTCATGGATTTGATCGATCTTCAACAAATTAATATAGATAAGACATAGATCTCAAATTGAGTAGTAGAAAAGCTTGATAGCCAAATAAAATGATCAACCAAAACAATGAGAAAAAATAAAACCATCAAGCTGATTTTGTTCCTGGTGCTTTTTGCGTTGGCGTTTACCCATGCCCAGGAAAGTGAAACGGTTCTTGCTCAAATAAATTTGGCTAATCAGTATTGGCAAACCAATAACAAACCGCAGGTAAGAGCATTTTGGGACCACGCGGCCTACCACACGGGCAACATGGAAATTTATCAACTCACCAAAAATGAAACTTACAGGAAGTATTCGGAAGATTGGGCTAACCATAACAATTGGATGGGTGCCAAGTCAACTGATAAGTCTCAATGGAAATATACATACGGTGAAAAGGATGAGTATGTGCTTTTTGGTGACTGGCAAATCTGTTTTCAAACCTATATCGATTTATACAATATTCAACCTGATGAACACAAAATAGCCCGGACGAAAGAGGTAATGGGCTATCAAATAAACACTGATAAAAATGATTATTGGTGGTGGGCCGATGGATTGTATATGGTGATGCCGGTAATGACCAAACTTTATAAGCTTACGGGAGATAAAAAATACCTGGAAAAACTCCATGAATATCTCACTTATTCAAACGGTATCATGTACGATAAGCAGGCGAAGCTTTACTATCGTGATGCCAAATATGTATATCCAAAACATAAATCGAGCAATGGCGGAAAGGATTTCTGGGCCCGAGGGGATGGATGGGTTTTCGCTGGATTAGCGAAGGTGCTTAAAGACTTACCTAAAAATGATTCTCACCGGAAAGAATATCTTAACATTTATAAAGGTATGGCCACCGCTATTCTTAATTCGCAACAAAAGGAGGGCTATTGGACTAGAAGCATGCTTGATCCACAACATGCACCAGGACCAGAAACCAGTGGAACCGCATTTTTTACTTACGGCCTATTGTGGGGCATTAATAACGGCATATTAAAAGAAAAACAATTTCTACCATCCGCTAAATTAGGATGGAATTATCTCTCTCAAACTGCGCTTCAAAAGGATGGAAGGGTTGGTTTTGTACAGCCAATAGGAGAAAAAGCCATCCCGGGGCAAATTGTTGATGCAAACTCTACAGCAAATTTTGGAGTTGGCGCATTTTTACTTGCTGGCTGTGAATATTATCGTTTTCTAACCAAACACAAATAAATTTTCCATGACTATAAAAAGTAAATACCTGATTTTGCTCGTTCTGAGCATGATGACTTCCATCACTTTTGCGCAAAAGAAAACCAAAATTAAACAAACCTCAATGCTTACCGACCGTCAGTTTTGGTTGGCCCAGATGGATAAGATGGTTCGGCCTGTAATTTATAATCTGGCCAAAGACAGTTTACGCATAGCCATGCCGCAGGTAACCTCCATCCATGTCGATAACAAGGCAAATCGGATTAAAGTTCAATATGTTGAAGTTTTAGGTCGCGTATTAAGTGGAATTGCACCCTGGTTACAGCTAGAAGGGGGGAGCAAGCAAGAAGTTGAACTCAGAAATCACTATCGGGAATGGGCCTTGCAAGGTGTGAAAAATGCTTTGGACTCTAGTGCAAAAGATTTTATGACCTTTGATATTAGCGGACAACAACTTGTAGATGCTTCATATTTGGCCATTGCATTTACCAGGGCGCCATGGCTTTGGGAAAATTTAGATAAAAAGAATCAGACATTATTGGTTAAATCAATCGCGACGACGCGAAGGTTTAAACCAGTTTTTTCTAACTGGCTCCTTTTTTCTGCGATGAATGAAGCTTTTATGGCCAGGTTCGGCTTTGATTGGGATCCGATGCGTGTTGATTATGCACTACAGCAGATGGAACAATGGTACACTGGCGACGGCATGTACACGGACGGAACAAGTTTCGCTTTTGATTATTACAACAGTTATGTCATTCATCCTTATCTGGCAGAGATTGCCGATATCATTGGTAAAAAGACCAACGCTTACAATGCGATGTTCGAGAAAATTCGCAAGCGAAATGAGCGTTATGCCATTATACAGGAGCGTTTAATTAATGCAGATGGAAGTTATCCTGCTACGGGTCGATCTATTATTTATCGTGGTGCAGCTTTTCATCATCTGGCCGATGTTGCGCTAAGAAAGGCTTTGCCGAAACAGCTTAGTCCTGCGCAAGTTAGAGGTGCATTAACTGCGGTTATCAAGAAAACTCTAGAAAGCCCAACGACCTACAAAGCAGGCTGGTTAACTATCGGATTGTATGGAGCACAGCCTTCGTTGGGCGATTTCTATAACAATCAAGGTAGCCCTTACATCGCTACTAACATATTTCTTCCATTAGGATTATCAGAAAACGATCCCTTTTGGGCAAGTCCTGCAGAAAAATGGTCGGCACAAAAGATTTGGGGTGGAGAAGACTTTCAGAATGATCATAGTGCGAGTTTGAAGTAATATATATACAGTAACATGGATTTAAATTTCACTTTTCCTGCTTGCTTGAAGACCTTAATGAACAAACAATTGTTTATATGTGTTTTAATGCTGTCTCTATTGGCGAGTTTTGCTGGTGCACACGCACAAGAAATCAGCACGATTGCTTCCAATGGTTGGGCAAATAACTCTATCAATGCAGTGATTTTTAGGAAAAATTCGCTGGTAACCTTTAACGGAAATCAATATGCCGCTTATTACGATGACGAACAATTTTTGGTTCTAGCTAAAAGAAAATCCGGAGGTCAAAACTGGACTATCGAAAAAACTCAATACAAGGGCGATGCTACAGATGCTCATAAATCCATTAGTATAATGGTTGATGGTGCGGGTTTTTTACATGTAGCCTGGGATCAGCATAACAATGCCTTAAATTATGCAAAGGGTATTTCGTCAGGTTCGATCAAGCTTGGAGAGAAGCAAAGCATGGTTTCGAAAAAAAAAGAAGGAAAGGTGAGTTATCCTGAGTTTTACAATTTGCGTAATGGCGATCTTCTCTTTTTTTACAGAGATGGCGGTTCTGGGAATGGGAATTTGATGATTAACCGATATAGTGTTACGGATAAAACCTGGAAGCGTATTCAGGATGGAATGATAGATGGCGAGAGCAAGCGAAATGCATATTGGCAAGTAGCCATCGATCAGGCTGGAACCATACATTTATCCTGGGTATGGCGTGAAAGCCCGGACGTGGCCAGTAACCACGACCTTTGTTATGCAAAATCGAAAGATGGAGGAGTAACCTGGGAGAAATCGACAGGTGAGTTGTATACCTTACCGATAAAGGCAACTAATGCCGAATATGCGGTTAAAATTCCTCAGAAGAGTGAATTAATTAATCAAACGTCAATGTTTGCTGATGATGCCGGCAGAGTTTTTATTGCCAGTTACTGGCGCAATGCAGCAGATAAAGTTCCTCAATATCACATCGTATTTAACGATGGAAAACGCTGGGCAGTGAACGACCTAGACTTCAGAAAAACAGCTTTCAGTTTGAGTGGAGGTGGAACAAAAAAGATTCCGATTTCACGTCCGCAAATTATCACCTGGAAAAATGGCAAACATCACGCTGCTGGCCTCCTTTTTCGAGACCTGGAAAGAGGTAATAAAGTTTCGATGGCGGTAAATAATGATATCATGAGCCGAAACTGGAAAATTAATGACTTAAGCACCGAGTCGGTTGGAGATTGGGAGCCCAGTTACGATACTGAGCTCTGGAAAAGTAAAAAAGTGCTCAACCTGTTTTTGCAAAACGTGGTACAGGTTGATGGAGAAGGTAAAACAAAAGCGGCGCCAACTGCTATACAAGTTTTGCAGTGGAAACCTGATAGATAACTAACTATAATTAGCCTGCGTCTTATTTCTCATATCATTATTGATTATAGCTTTTCGAATAATTAAAAACCTGATGCAGGTAGCATCAGGTCAATCTCAACCAGAAAGTGTCATCCGTCCAAATTAAGGTTGGTTAAAATAGCATAATTAATTATGCGCTAAATACTGAAAATACTATTGCTACGCTGCGCTAAATACCTAGCCTAACTAATCGATAAAGTAATTTTATCTAGAGATTTGCCGCGATGATTTGTAAATAGGCAATTGTGCTTTTAATGCTGTTTTAGAGCAGTTTATAGGGTAGGAAAAACCACAATTATTAGGTGTTTGGCACGGTTTTGGGTTTAAGTATATAAACAAATTAATTATGGAAAGAATCTTAAATGCTGAAAAGGTTTTGTTTAATCAATTACACCTTTTATCAACTAGTTTTCCAAACATAAACTTAGAATTGAACAGCGATGCGATTAATGGGTTAATATCAGCAATGAACATCCATACTTTGCAATACCTAAATCCTGTAAAAGATTTACTAAAGCAATTATCGAAGTTGAAGCATATTGATTTGCCAATAGATGAAATAAATCATTTGCAGGATACAATTGCGACGTTTTTTAATAAGCTATAATAGCTAGAACCAATTAGGCACAATCGCTCATTTCGAAATTTCAATATCCAGGCGCCCTTTGAAGGGCGTTTTTCAGTTAACACAAAAGCCTTCAATATTATTGAAGGCTTTCTAACGTAAACTAACCAAAGTATATGTTTGTCATAGGTAATGACGTGTTAGTAACCATTAATTTATCTTTTTGTTTGAGAATTTCTCATTTCCCGATAAAAAATTTTTAGAAGTCGAGGTTTGATGCTCTTTTTCAGCATTTTGATTTACAATCAAGCAAGCTGTCGACTGACTTTATATGTATTCCAATCTATTTTTTCTTGTAAAAATATGCTTTTGGTAGTTATTTCATCTCAGACCTTCATTTACCATTAGCCAACAATTTTTTTTCTGACAAAACCGGGCGACCTTTTCTAATGTTGTTATCATGACCAAAAAAAAGGAGCATGATGAACAGCGCAGAAGGATGGTTTGCGGATTCCACACAACGTCAAGAGTTGCTTCATACGGAGGTTAATAAGATTTTAAAATTAACTCCTGTTACGAAGAAAAATCCGTCTTTGGCCAGGGAAAACGCCCTAACCCAGACAAAGTGTCTAAACAAAGAGACCAGCAGCAAGATGATCAGCGGTAAGTTTAAACCATTGATCACTTTGGCAACAGTAAATGGTCTTCGAGGGCTACTTTAAAGGCGTGGGCGGCGAGACTGCCCATGTTTTTTATTAACTGCAAATTGATTTTCTAACCAAATGCGTATGAAGAATAATACTACCTCGGCCCCGGTTCCTAATGGCAAGCTGATGGTCATCGGCGGTGCAGAGCAAAAAGAAAGTAATAATCGACCGGAATCACACAAGGATCTTTTACTCCACTTTTTAGAGTTGTGTGGAAAATCCAAACACATTGAAATTATTACTACGGCTGGTACAGAAGAAATAGATGAAACATATAAGCAATACGATGACTGTTTTCGGAAACTAGGTGCAAAATCAACCGGCCACATTCATCACGATTTGAGAGAGCAGGTTAGTGATGACCTTTTGGGGCGAATAA
The DNA here is from genome assembly GCF_979258665.1 of Pedobacter sp. AC163. Lineage (NCBI taxonomy): Bacteria > Pseudomonadati > Bacteroidota > Sphingobacteriia > Sphingobacteriales > Sphingobacteriaceae > Pedobacter > Pedobacter sp. AC163. Next base: position 5,155,377 of record NZ_OZ409872.1, read on the forward strand.
ACCTTGCAAACGGGTTCTTTTTTACCGGTGGAGATCAGTTAAAATTGACCTCTATTTACGGAGGAACTAAAATGATGAGTCAGCTTAAGCAACGCTATATCGACGATAAAATCATTATTGGGGGAACTAGTGCAGGCGCCATGGCCATGTCGACGCCAATGATTTTTGCAGGAAGTGGCGAGACTGAAATGGTAGCGGGGGAGGTGAAAATTACAACTGGTTTCGAATTTTTGAAAGATGTTTGCATTGATACTCATTTTGTACATCGAGGTCGTTTTGTTAGAATGGCTCAGGTTATTGCAACTAACCCGGCCTGCATTGGGATAGGGATAGAAGAAAACACCGCAATCATCATCAACGAAGGATTGAAAGCACAGGTAATGGGCTGTGGGGTGGTCATTACTATCGATGGCGAAAGGAGCAGGGGTAGTAATATTACCAGGTTTGACGAAAACAGAAAAATAACCATTCGCGATCTGAGGGTTTCCATCCTTTCCGATGGCGAAATATTTGAGCTACCGGTAAGAAATCCTCCGCATTTGTAAATAGTCTGAGCATGTTCAAACTCGGTGACTAAGGTTCATTCGCTTTTTAATAAAATCTAAACTCAACATTTACACATCAAAAATTTTAATAGAGATGTTCAGAAAAAAAACAAATCATAAAAAATCCGGAAATAAAAAGAGTGATACAGTGGCGGTTTTGACAGCGAGAAGTTCAAGCGTGTCTTTTCCCGTTTTTGATCTTAAACAATTACTCACCTTAAGCCAAAACTCGAATTACGATGGCCAATAAACGCAGGTCTTTTTTGTACAAGAACGGGCTTAGTATCGTTTTTATATCGCTATTTTTAATTACACTGGTTGCACAAGCATTAACCGGCTGGAAACAGCATAACCAGGAACTGATGGAGTTGAAGCAAGATCAGCTTGCGTTTTCAGTTTATTTACAAAGCGGACACTTTATTTCGGCCACTTTTGAAAATTTCGAAAGCGAGTTTTTGCAGATGGCATTATATGTGCTACTTACGATTTTTCTTCGGCAAAAAGGGTCAGCCGAATCCAAAAGCCTGGAAGACAAGGAGGAAGTTGACCGCGAGCCAGTTAACAGGCCAGATGCTCCATGGCCTGTAAAAAAGGGCGGATGGGTGCTAATGTTGTATAGAAATTCTCTTTCCATCGCCTTTGGGATTTTGTTTCTGTTCAGTTGGGCAATGCATCTTTATGGAAGTTGGGAAAACAACAACATTGAACAGCTTGCGAAGAACCTTCCTCAACAAAGTGTTTTCCAGTACCTCACAGAACCTGAGTTTTGGTTCGAAACTTTTCAAAATTGGCAGAGTGAGTTTTTATCTGTTTTTTCAATCGTATTTCTTACCATTTATCTGCGGCAAAAGGGTTCGCCCGAATCTAAGCCTGTAGATGCACCTCACATAGAAACTGGAAAATAAGTTTTTTCTAAATGTGGTGATGGCCTCATATAAGCGAGAGTAGCGTTGATTTGTCTTCAAGCCAGCACATCTGTGTGGTTATAGAATCTGGTTTAGCATTAAGTTTAAGGTATTTCCATTCATCCATTGATCCTCATGCAATGCCTTAAATCCCGTATCAAAAAAGGTATTTATGCGGTAAACCAAGTCATTCTCATGCTTGTTTTTAGTACAGGCAGTTCCAATGATCCATTTGCAGGGAGATGTCCATTTCATTTAGCTGCCAGACAATAAAGCAGTTCAGTGGAAACAGTTTGCGATGCAGAATGCAGTTATGGGACTGTAAAGAAAAGGCTAAATGATTTGAAACAAGATAATACAATCACTATGAAAACAACAAAGACCAACACCCGCCGGGATTTCCTGGCAACATCGATCAAAACAGCAATGGTGCTGGGTGCCGGTGCATCTATTCTAGGCAATGCTTTAAATCCAATTGCAGCCTTGGCTCAAAGTGCCGATTTGACCTTACAAGCGAAGATTGCGGTATTGGGTACAGCATCGCTTCAAACCAGTCAGCTTGCGTTAACCAAAGCATCTAATCCCGATGTGAAGCTCTTCGCTAAATTCGAGGCTGCCGAACAAGAGGTGATGGGCAAGATTTTGAAGGACTTGGGAACGCCAACACCTGCACCAAGTGAAGAGGGAAAGGCGATGCTCTCCAAACTACAAACATTAAGCGGGGCTGCTTTTGATAAAGCATTTATGCAAGGACAGGTAGACACCCATAAAAAACTGAAGGATGCCGTAAGTGCACTGATGAATGCCAGCAGCAATAAACACATCAAAAATGTAACGGCGCTTGCTTTGGCAACTATTCAGGAACATACCGAAAGAGGGCAGATGCTTTTGGGTAAGCTATAGGGGGATTTTGCTCAGTCTTTGCCCGGTGCCATTAGCTACTTCACAATTAAGGTCTCTATCAATAAAAAATTAAATGAAAAAGCAGATGAATGATGAAAACGAACAGACTCCGGAGCAAGAGAAGGAGCTGGCAGAGGAACCTGATTATCGTGGTATAGCCGGATCAGGTAGTTTAAATTCAACAAAAAAGAAAGTCCATTTGGATGATATTGAACATGAGCCTAACCAAGATCAAGAGAACCCGCTAACCCGTGGAATTTAGCATTAAGACAAAAATTAGCTCGGCATTTTAGTTAAGGTATGCAATAGGTTCCAGTAAATCGACGATCACTTTAGCCGTGTTAAACCATAATGAACTCTCGTTTCAATCAACGAAAGCGAGAGTTCATTCAAAAGACTTTATCTTATTAGTTTTCTAACCAAACCATTTGGGTATAGGCGCCATTGGCAGCAATATCCCAGGCTTCAACCCTTATCCATTTTCTGCCCGATAAGTTTATTGGCCAGCTAAATTGTTGTTTTCCAAATGCTCGTGTATAAGATAAATCAATTCTTTCCCGATAAATTTCCTTTCCGTCGCCAGAGACAATATCCACGTGATTTAAAGGAAAAGTCCAATCAAGATTCATATTCACTTTTACATTTCCACCCTTGTTTAGGCTTAACGTTTCTCCAGATTTTTTTCCATTTACATTGAAAGCTGGAATCAATACTTCACCAGTTGACACGAAGAATTTCCCCTTACGAATAGCATCCAATACGCTTTGCCATCCTTGCTCGTAATTTGGCAGTTTATCCATTTCCAAATAATTCACATTTAGGTGGGCATACATTTCATTTTGATGCGTGATGGTAAATATATCCGCCTCGGAAATTACATGCTTTTTCAATCCCCAATTGGCCATGTCATCCATTAATTTAAGTACCCGTTGACTGAGCGTTGGAATCGAAAGGTCTGCTGGAATAGCTTTCCAGGCAGCTCCAAGAAACGTTTCTGATTTGAAGAAGTCTTCGTCTTTGTAGGCGTCGGGATATCCGGTAGAGGCTTTAGTTCTGGCGTGAGCGGTCCAGGCTAAACCTTTTTCCAATTCCAAGAGTTTCAACATTTCTGCTTTATCCCCGATGTGATACACTTTTCCTAGTTTAGGATCATTCATCACAAATTGCTCATTTCCCTTTCGCGACATCACCCAATACACTGGCTTAGGAAAAAAAGCAAGCCAATGGCCTCCGTAAAAGTTATTTGCCTCTTCACCCGGAAGCAGTAAAAACTTATTATCTGATAATCTTTTGGTTTGCTCAAATAATGCTGTTAACTCTTTCAATCGATCATTATCTGGTCCTTTTGGATGCCCCGGTCCATGAAATTCTGCCAATTTCACAATATCTAACCCATGTTTTTTAAGTACATCAACAAATTCGGGTTTTTCCGGAATAGGTTTTCCCGCAAGTACCACATCAGATATAAATTCATTATGGAAATGTGTAGCCATTGTTTTATATCCGGAAACTGGTTTGTAAGCATCATCGTGGGTAAATTTTTTCACCTCTGCCAACGCAGATGCTGCATTTCCTAAATCAAGTAAGCAAAAGAAATTTAATCGCTGCTGGGTTTTCGGTGGCGCATTAAACCATGGTACATATCTGTTATCACCGTAAGGATCCTGGCGGATACCCATCCCAAAACCTGGAATCAAATTATGAAAGTTATTTCCGTACCAGGTAAACTTCAAATTAAAGGCTTCATCCAATGGATAAAAATACTGATGTGGCGCTGGGAATAACGCCAGGCTACCTGTAGTATTCTCCCCGATAATTGTGCGGTACTTTACTTCCAGATTCCGACTACTATCTGCCGCTTGTGGCGTAGCTTGTTGCAGCTCATCCTGAACGTTTGCCCAAGCCATCTTTTTCCAAATCGCCTTTTTATTCACCAATCCGGCATCGTATAAAATTGCTGTAGAATCTATGTCGGTCGCCATTACCGCGGCAACATTAAAAAGCGGACTTCCATTATACAGCGTAATTTCAACAGTACCTTTAAAACGATCAGCACTTGCGCCATCTATGGTAATGATAGTCCTTTGCCCTTTCGTGCTTACCTTAGCGTGCTGCTTGTCTATCGTAACCGGGTAAGATTGAAATGGTTTCTTTGGTACCCGATCAAAAAAAACATCCCATCCTCCGCTTGATGGACTTAAAGAACGTTTTCCGATGGTAAGTACAAATGCAGGATCCAGATCAGCTCCGATTTCCTTAAAAGATTTATTATTTCCCAACTGAACGCTCTTTAGCATCGGGCGGTCTTTCTCTAAGTCGATAAGCATTTTGCCAGTGAAATTGTTTCCGGCAGGCCATGTTAAAGTAATTACTTTTTGGTTAACAGTAACTTCAGAGCCATTTTTTTTAAATGCAGAAAGATCTACGGATTTGGTTTGTGCACAAACTTTAAGAGAAAAAATTAGTGCACAAATAAGGAAAGGTTTTCTCATAATAAACTAAAATAGATAAAATATAAAACAGATAAGATTACCTCGTGTAATAATCTTATTATACAGTTTTAATACTTCCTAAATCGTTTTTATGAGTGATTTTTGGCCGAGATAAATTTGTCCATTCAGGGACGATATTTAAGTCTGCGAAATCAGCTTACTCTTCTTTTTCGTTTCCTTGCTCATAACGCTCATCTCCTTTTTTATCTTCATGTACAATAAGAGAATCTGGAGCTGCGGCCGCATTATTTGAGCCAGTTCCTGAAGTTTTTGGAGTGCTCAGGATGTCATTGTCGCTCTGATCTAGTTGATCATTAACATCTGTATTACCTAATGCTTTTTGGCTCAATTGCTCTTGATCTGATCTTTCATTTTTAAGATCGACATTGTTTTTATTATCGTTTTCCATATTGATAAGAACAGTTGGGAAAAGTTAAAGTTTCAGAAAACCTTCAATCATTATAATAGATTTTGGCTATCAAATTATAGAATTAAATGATTGGGATTATCAGTGTTAATCCGTTACTTTTATAATACTATCAAAACAAAGGTAGTTAGACTGTAAAACCTTAATGTATTATTATAATGGAGAATGACTCAAACGACATCAGTAAGTGCCCTTTTCATAATGGCAGCATGAAGCAAAATGTAGGTGGCGGCGGAACCAGAAATCGCGACTGGTGGCCAAATCAACTGAAAATTAATATTCTACGTCAGAATTCTTCTTTGTCTGACCCACTAGGTAAAAATTTTAATTATGCTGAAGAATTTAACAGCCTCGATTTAGAAGCGGTTAAACGTGATCTTCATGAGCTGATGACCGATTCGCAAGAATGGTGGCCAGCAGATTTCGGTCATTATGGTGGTTTATTCATCCGGATGGCTTGGCATAGTGCAGGTACTTATCGCGTTGGCGATGGCAGGGGAGGCGCAGGTGCAGGGCTACAACGTTTTGCGCCACTAAACAGCTGGCCAGATAATGTAAGTTTGGATAAAGCCAGAAGATTGCTATGGCCTATTAAGCAAAAATATGGTCAAAAAATCTCTTGGGCCGATTTAATGATTCTTGCTGGTAACATGGCGCTAGAATCAATGGGTTTTAAAACTTTTGGCTTTGCTGGTGGACGAGAAGATGTTTGGGAAGCCGACGAATCTGTTTATTGGGGTTCGGAAAAAACCTGGCTTGGAGGCGATGTTCGTTATGCGCATGGATCTGAGGGCGTTAAGGATGAAGGCGTTTTGGTTAGTGATGATAATGCGGATGGAGATGTGCATACCAGAAACCTGGAAAAACCTCTTGCTGCAGTTCAAATGGGCTTAATTTATGTTAACCCTGAAGGACCCGATGGCAACCCTGATCCAATTTTAGCGGCGAAAGATATTCGCGATACATTTGGAAGAATGGCTATGAATGATGAAGAAACGGTTGCTCTAATTGCAGGCGGACACACGTTCGGCAAAACCCATGGGGCTGCATCATCAGATCATGTAGGTAAAGAGCCAGAAGCTTCTGATATCGAGAGCCAGGGATTTGGCTGGCATAATAGTTATGGTTCAGGCGCTGGTAAAGATACCATAACAAGCGGTTTAGAAGTAACCTGGACCACCACTCCAACGCAATGGAGTAACAATTTTTTCGAAAATCTATTTGGGTTTGAATGGGAATTGACTAAAAGTCCTGCAGGTGCACACCAATGGATCGCAAAAAATGCAGATGATATTATTCCTGATGCCTTTGATGCGACGAAAAAGCACAAACCTACCATGTTAACTACAGACCTTTCTTTGCGTTTCGATCCTGCTTATGAAAAGATCTCCAGAAACTTTCTGGAAAATCCTGATCAGTTTGCGGATGCTTTTGCAAGAGCCTGGTTTAAATTAACGCATCGCGATATGGGTCCGGTTGCAAGATATCTTGGTCCTGATGTTCCAACTGAGGAATTACTTTGGCAAGACCCAATTCCAGCAGTTAACCATGCCCTGGTAACTGAATCCGATGTAGAATTATTGAAATCGAAAGTATTGCAATCTGGCTTAAGCGTTTCCGAATTGGTTTCTACAGCCTGGGCTTCAGCCTCAACTTTTAGAGGATCTGACAAACGGGGCGGCGCCAATGGTGCACGTATTCGTTTGGCGCCACAGAAAGATTGGAAAGTGAATAACCCGGCGCAACTGCAAAAAGTATTGTCTGTTTTAGAGAATATTCAAAGAGATTTCAATGCTTCACAGGTTGACGGTAAAATAATCTCTATCGCCGATTTAATTGTTTTAGCTGGTTCGGCTGCTGTTGAAAAAGCGATCAGCGATGCTGGCTTTACCAATAAAGTACCTTTTACTGCAGGGCGGATGGATGCTTCTCAGGAACAAACTGATATAGAATCGTTTGGATACCTGGAGCCACAAGCAGATGGTTTCCGTAATTATAGCAAAACGCGTTTCACCGTTTCTACAGAAGAGTTATTAATTGATAAGGCGCAATTACTTACGTTAACAGCGCCAGAGTTAACCGTGTTGTTAGGCGGTTTAAGATCACTGGATATTAATTTCGATGGATCTAAAAACGGTGTTTTAACGTTAAAACCTGGTCAGCTAAGTAACGATTTCTTTGTGAATTTGTTGGATATGAATACCGCATGGAAAGCAGTTTCTGATGATAAGGAAGTTTATTTGGGTAGCGATAGAAAAACTGGCCAGCCAAAATGGACGGCTACACGTGCCGATCTTGTTTTTGGTTCAAACTCAGAGTTAAGGGCAATTGCCGAAGTTTACGCTGGTTCGGATGCTAAAGAACGGTTCGTTGCTGATTTTGTGGCAGCCTGGACTAAAGTAATGAATCTAGATCGTTTTGATTTGGTTTAAAATAATGCTTATACTTATAATTAAGGGCACCATTCAGGTGCCCTTTTTTGTTTTATAGAGATCTTATTATCGGTGGAATATCACTAACCTTTCGAGATTATTACACTTGAAATTCAGATTATAATAAACATTTTTTCGTTCATTATGTTAGAAATATTAATCAAAACATTTTTAACTATGGATATCAATCACGAGAATCACTACAACAATAGTCAGGAAAATGAATCAGTTTCTAATTCACACAATAAGGAACAAAACCGAACGGTTGCAGGTATTAACGACATCAGTAGAGCATTTTGGGATGAGATTAACAACGAAATCGCATCAAATGATTTGCCGCTCTGGAGAATGTGGCGCTAAATTTTATGCATGGAACATTTGTTTTTTAAAGATTGGCCAGCTGTATTTCACATCATCATCTGTGCAGTAATATCATATATTGTTCTTTTCATCTTTATCCGGATTTCAGGGAAAAGAACACTTGCCAAGCTTAATGCATTTGATTTTGTGGTAACCGTTACACTTGGTTCCACATTATCGTCGATGATTTTAAAAAAGGTACCGCTTGTCGAGGGTTTTGTTGCCCTAATCACCATTATTGCCTTACAATATCTCCTGGCATTCCTGGCTAAAAACTCTTCAAAAATGGAGGATATGATCAATTCTACTCCTACACTCTTGTATTATAATGGAAAGTTTATTCTACCCGCCATGAAGAAGGAAGTGATTACCGAAGAGGAGATTTACTCTGAAATCAGAAAATATCGGCTTGAAAGTCTGGAAGATGTTCAAGCGGTGGTAATGGAGTTAAATGGAACTTTTACGGTAGTTAAAAAATCAAATAAAGTTGGCCCAAGTTCGCTTGATGATATTGAACTTGAGCACTAAAGTAACCTTCATTAAAGAGGGATTTCAAACCAAAATTCTGACCCTTTATTTTCTTCGCTAATTACGCCAATCTCGCCTCCATGTCTTTCAATAATTTCTGCCGAGATATATAATCCCAAGCCCAGTCCAGAGAATAAGTGTGAAGATTCTTCGACTCTAAAGAACCTGTCGAAAATATAATCGGCTTTGTCTTTCGGAATTCCAATACCAAAATCTTTTACAGCGACCCGTAAACTGGCTTCTTTTAGCTCTGTTTTAATAATAATTTCGTCTGAATGTGGCGAATATTTCAATGCATTAGAAAGGAAGTTAGAAACCACTTGCTCAATTCGGTTCTTATCAGCATGTACAATAACATCTTTTTCCATTTCCATGGTTACCGAATGTTTTCCCAAACTTCCTTGCATGCCATCAACTGATTCTTCAATTACCTCATTGATATTAAAGTCTGAAAATGTAAATACCATTTTCCCAGCTTGAATCCGGGTAACATCCAGTAAATCATCAACCAGCGAAGTCAATTTGCCTATTTGTTTAGTGGCCTTATCAATAAAACCCGAAATATGTTCGAACTTTTCTTGTTGAGCCATTTTAAGCGCAAATTGTAAATAACCTTTAATGCTGGTGATAGGGGTTTTTAATTCGTGGCTGGCAATACTCATGAACTCATCTTTTTTGTTCATCAGATCTTTAGTCGCCTCCTGCGCAATCATTAAATCGGTCACCTCAAAGGCAAAAAACGCTACACCATCAATTGCACCATTATCAGAGAAAACAGGGTTAAGGATAATATCGAACCAACTGTCTTTTATTGCTCCGGTGTTTTCGTCCTTTTGCTGAAGTTTGTAGGAGTTCGCAATAAATGTTTCTCCGGTAGCTAATACCTTCTTTTCAATATTTTTAAGCTCTTCAGTTTCAAATTGCGATCCTTCCTGGAGTTGTATTTTTCCAATGTAGTTACTGCCCCCGTCAAATTGAATAAAAGCTTCGTTTACAAACTCATAAACTAAATCTTTACCTCTTCTGATGGAGATTAAAGCAGGAGCTTTTTTGAAAATACTGTAAAACTCATCCTGCTGCTTTTTGATTAACTTTTGAAGTTCGTTGCGGCGTTTTTCATTATGTTTCTGCTTGCTAATATCGATAATATAAGAAACAGCATCTTTTCCATCTTCATCATCTAAAATAGCAGAGCCTACCAATACATCGATCGTTTTACCGCTTTTAGTAATATACTGCTTTTCAAACGGCGGACAAAAACCTTCGTTTTTAACCATATCGGCCGATATTTTGCTAATCGGAATAAAATCAGGAGGGGTAATGTCATTCCATTTGATTATACCTTTTTCTAAATCCTTCGAAGTATAACCGAGCATATCAATGAAAACTTTGTTAGCTGTCTCAATTCTTCCTGTTTTAACATCAGAGAAGATCATCCCGATTACATTCGAATCGAAAATTTTGCGGAATTTCTTTTCGGTTGAGTTCAGTTTTGTTTCTGTATCAATTAAAACGGTAATATCCAATATAGAGCCTACCATTCGATATGGAATGCCATTATCATCTAACAAAATGCTGCCCCGGTCGAGAATGGTAGCATAGCTTCCATCGGCTTTTTTAAGTCGATATTGCGAGGTCCACTGCGTTTCAGAATTATTAATGGCTTCGTAAACACTGTCTTTTACCCGTTTCCTATCATCAGGATGAATGTTTTCGAAGAAAAATGAAATGTTCTGACTACCTGGATTATTTTCATAACCAAACATTGTGGCAAAGTTATCGTTCCGCCACATCGTGTTATTGGCCAAATCCCAATCCCAAATGGTATCATTGGTGGCCTGAGATACGAGATTGAAACGCTCTTCGCTTTCGGAAAGCCTAACTGTACGCTCCAGAATTTTTTGTTCCAGTTCTGTATTTAATTCTTTTAAGTTTTCTCTGGTGCCTAGTAACTCGTTATAGTTGCGTTTTAACTTTTCTTCTGATAATTTTTGTTTTGTGATATCAGTTATGGTGGCAGCAAAACCATCAGCCATTTTCACGGCAACAATTTCTAACCAAACCTTATCGTTAAATTTTAACTCAAACTGTAGAGATGTGCCTTTCTCTACTACATTGATGTATTTATTAAAAATATTTCCTTCAGCAATTTCAGGCAAATGTTCGAGAAGTTTTCCGCCAGCAAGTTCTTTTTCATTCTTGCCAAGAATTTTTAAGGAAGCCTCATTAAAAGATAAACATTCAAAGTCGGTGATGAAATGTTGCTTATTTCGAACTGCTTTAAAAGCAATTACACCATTTAAACTGGCATTAAAAACTGCAGTAATGATGTTACTTAGCTCGGTTAGTTTCGAGATATCAACAAATGTAATCACCACACCATCAATTTTCTTGTCTTTTCTGATGTATGGCATAATCCGCATCAAACTGCTGTTGCCATTTTTGATGTGGATTTCTTTTTCTACAATCTTGCCTGTTTTGATAACCGAATCTATATCCTTGTTTAAGTTATCCGTTTTAATGTTATTCGAAATATGTTCAATTGAGCGACCGATATCAGCTTCAATTAAATTTACCATACTAATTGCAGCTGCGTTAAACTTGCGGATGTACATCCCTGAATCAACGAAAATCTGCCCGATATCGGTACTTCTGAAATAGTTATCCAAGTCATCATTGAGTTCAATTAACTCCTTTATTTTAACCTGATGCTCGGTATTTAGGGTATGCAATTCTTCGTTTAATGATTGTAGTTCTTCATTACTCGATTGCAATTCCTCATTTGCAGAAAGCAGTTCCTCGTTGGTAGATTGAAGCTCCTCATTGGTGGTTTCCATTTCTTCAACCGCCAATTGCAGATTGTTACGGGTTTCGTTAAGCTCTGCCTCCAGCTCAAAAATATACTCATTTTGATCGCCGGTATGGTAATTTACCGATCCTAAATCATCTTTATCAGGAATAGTTTCTAAAGTGCTTTCTCCAAAAACTACCAGGGTGAAGGTACTGGTATCTGTAGATTGTGGGGGTTGAACAGAGATGTTTAAATAGGTTTCTTTGTCGTTTGAAGAAAATCTAACTCTTTTTAAATGGGTAATTTTGTTGTCTTTCCAAGCGCTTCTCAAAGCCGTATTTAAAATGATAGAAATTTCTTTCGGTACCATTTTCAATATATTCAGCTCCAGTTTGTCTTCAGGGAGAAAAAGAAATTTGCGATAATCACCGATAGCATCTTGCATCACGTACGATTTATCTATGTAAATGCCTACGTAGCCTAAATCTCTGGTTAAAAAGTTATTGAAACTTTTTTCAATTGGACTAATGGCAAAATCGCTGGAGCTGCTTTTCTTTTTGCCTTGATCTGAAGTCTGTCTCGATCCGGTGTTGTAGGTATTATAGCTGGAATAGTTGATCACTCCGGTTTTCTGGTAAATTTTCCATTTGCTCGAAACCTCGGTTAATCCAGCTCGCAAAGACGATGCAGTTTCACTTGAGCCCAGCATTAAGTAACCGTTCGATACCAACGAAAAGTGGAATATGGACAGTATTTTTTCTTGTAAAACGCTATTGACGTAGATCAGCATATTTCGGCACGTAATCAAGTCATTCTTAATAAAAGGAGGCGACTTAATTACATCGTGCTTGGCAAAAACAACTTGTTTCCTAATGCTAGGAATTACTCCATAGAACTTGCCATCCTGATGAAAATATTTTTTGAAATATTTCGGTGGCACTTCTTTACTGATACTCGCAGGATATTGGTTTCTGGAAGCAATTTCAATGCTTTTGTCGTCAATATCAGTAGCAAAAATTTTGATATCAATTTTCTTTTTCGATTTCTCTACACATTCATTGGCTATAATGGCAACAGTATATGCTTCTTGTCCGGTGCTACAGGCACAAACCCATATTTTCAGCGTGTCACCAGCAGATTTTTCTTTTAAAACTTGATTAACCTGGTCGGCAAATGCTTCAAAAGCACCTTTATCTCTAAAAAATTTAGTTACTCCAATTAAAAAATCCTGCCCTAAAATGGCAACTTCCTTTTCGTTTTTTCTCAGAAATGCGACGTATTGATCGAGCGTTTTGATACCATTCTCGTTCATCCTTCGCCCAATTCTCCTGATGATTGTTGGCGTTTTATATAAATTAAAATCGTTGCCACTCTGTAAATGAACGAGTTTAAAAATCTCATCCAAGAGCTTTTCATTTATTTTACCATTCTCAAGCACTTTCACAGGCTCCTCATTCACATAGTTGAAAAGTTCCTTGTGCATATCTGGCGCAGCAAGTATATGATCTACATTGCCAGATGAGATTGCACTATTGGGCATTCCATCAAACTTTGCGGTTGAGGGTTCTTGAACGATAACCATACCGCCATTTTCTTTAATGGCCTGAATCCCTTTGGTGCCATCAGTACCTGTGCCTGAAAGTATTACGGCGATTGCTTTTTCTCTTTTATCTGTGGCTAGCGTGTATAAAAAATGATCTATAGCGGTATTAGGTGCTTTGATAACGGACTTGTCTGCCAGTTTTAATCGCCCCTGGCTTACGGTCATTAATTTATTGTTGGGGATGATATAAACACAATCTTGTTGAATAGCCATGTTATTGGCTGCTTCAAAAACCTTCATGTGGGTATGCTTGGCGACAAGTTCTACCAGCAAACTTTTATAATCTGATGAGAGATGTTGAATAACTACAAAAGAGAAGCTGGTGTTGCTAGGCATGTGATCAAAAAACTCATGTATAGCTTCTAAACCACCTGCCGACGCTCCAATTGCAACAATATATTTATCGTATCTTTTTGAAGTTTCTTTAACTACTTGCTCAGTCATTCCGTTTATTTATAAATTTGTTTAGCCCTAAATTCAAAAAGGAAGTTTCTTAAAGATTCCGCCATTTCCAACTCAGTATCTTGCCAATCGCTAGATTGCCCGTAAATAGTTTGTAACCATTGTTTAAATGAATTTCTTGGATGATAGTTAACACCGTCTTTTTCGAATTTTATAGCCTGATTAGGATCTCCGCCCCACTTAATATCTTCTATTACCTCAGGCCTAAAGCAAATCAAAAACTCTCCTTTGCTTGCTTCAATTGGAATAACCAGTAAACCACTCGCTACAGCAGCATAGTTTTTCGCCTCCTCGTAAATTTCTCCTAAATTTTCACTCGCAAAAACTTTATTAATCCCTTTTCCTTCAAGCCAAAGTACAAGATTTTCCAAATCATCCATATCTGGTACAATTCCTAAAGTTTTAATTTTTCCGTTTAAGCTCAAGGCCGCACCAGTAGCATTAAACAACGAAAGCAGGTTTTGGTTTTCGTCTGTTAAAATTCCTTTAACGATGTCGTTTTCGGAGTAAACTAAGTCCGTAATTACACTTCGTTGATGCAACAATTTAGCGTGATCTATTAACTGCTCATGTTTTATAATGGACGAAATCCGATAGGAAATTTCCATGCTTAACCAATCAAAAACTGATCTGCTTTCTACGCTGAGATATTTGCTGGTAATGTGGTGGCAGGAGATTAAACCCCACAAGGTACCATCGACCATAATGCGTATAGACATAGATGCGGTTACATTCATATTGGCCATATATTCCAAATGTACGTTGGCTACACTGCGTAAATTACAATCCGAAAGATCTAAGAAACCATTGGTAATAGGATTAATAACCGGGAAAAGTTTAATGGTTTGATAATTTCTATTCGGAATCAAACGAAATGGATTTTTCAAATACAGTGCTCTGGCTTGCTTCGGAACGTCAGAAGCAGGAAACGTTTGTCCTAAATAACTTTCTAAATCACCAGTTATCTCTTCGGCTATTACGGTTCCGTTCCAGTTTTTATCGAAACGATACATTCTAATCCCATCAAAACCAGAAATTCTTCGAATCTCTTTAATACTCGCCTCACAAACATTTTGCAGGCTTTCGGTACTTTCTAATGTGGAAATAAACGATCTTACTTCTTGAAATACTTTGGTAAAACTTCGCTCAGGTTCGTCATCTATCTTTTCTATTTCAAGGATGATAAATTCTTTCTTAACATGAGCCAGAATATTTACTGGTTCGGCAAGCGATCCATTTTTTAGTGAATACTGGAAGGGCAAACGATTTCTTAGGCCTTTACTCACTCCAGCTTTAAAATGTTCAAAATCTTCATCAGATAAATACTGCTGAAAAGCATTAGATATGCATTCTTTGGCGATACAACCAATTATTTCGTTAACATTTTCACTGGCTTGAATGATATTAAGATTTTCGGTATCTAGGACTAAGAGATATCCGAAATCTTGTATGGAGTTGGTTTGATGGATGGCAAGATTTCCACAAAATTCTGCATCGTAATTATTTTGTTGACTCATTTTTTTATTTTTCACGCCCCGTTTTCAACAGGGTTTAGGAGATAGATTTAATGTGATGAAACTACATGTTATTAAATAGCAATGAATTAAGTTTTTAATTAATAGCATTTGAATTATGAGCAGCTCTGAACGCATAAAAATATACAAAAGCTATCTAAAAACCATTCTTTATATCTAAAATGGTACTCCTTTTAATTTTACAAAAAAGTGCTTCCGTTATCTACAACAAGTGCTAGTCGTTTTTTAAATCTTTTAAAACATTATAGGCCAAACAGAACTTTAGTATTTAAAATTTGATGATGAATCGTTACGAAAATAAAATAGCGCTGATTACAGGAAGCAGCCAGGGAATAGGAGAGGCTTGTGCATTGAGATTGGCCAAAGAAGGTGCTGACATTATTTTAAATGGACGCAAATTTGACGAACGCGGAGAAAAATTGATCGCCGAAATCGAAGCCATGGGCAGAAAAGCCAAATTTTTAGCTGCTGATGTGAGTAAAACTACCGAAGTTTTAAAGCTGATTGATGATGCAACAAAAGTTTTTGGATCGCTGGACATTTTAATCAATAATGCAGGCTTAGAAAAAAAGGCAGATTTCTGGGAGGTAACAGAAGAAGATTACGACCTTGTAATGGATACGAATTTCAAAGGTGTTTTTTTTGGTATTCAAGCCTTTGTCAAATATTGTAAAAGAGAAAATCGGGCGGGTACCATCATTAATATGAGTTCTGTTCACGAAGAGATCGTATTTCCGCACTTCGCAGCCTACTGCGCCAGTAAGGGAGCATTAAAAATGTTATGCAGGAATTTAGCGACTGAACTTGCACCTCTAAATATTCGAATTAATAATGTTGCACCAGGTGCAGTAACCACCACAATTAATCAAGATTTGTTAAATAATAAAGCACAGCTGGAGAGTTTGTTAGAGAATATTCCGATGCGGCGCATGGGTAAAGTGGAAGATGTTGCTGCAGTAGTAGCCTTTTTGGCTTCTGATGAAGCTGGCTATGTAACAGGCTCTACTTACTTTGTTGATGGTGGCTTAACCTATCACTACGAAGAACAGTAAGCTAAAGCTTACTGGTTCTTCTTTCTATTTGTTTATTTAATTCTACTGCTGCGCTAATTAAAGCCAAATGGGTAAACGCTTGAGGAAAATTGCCTAGGTGTTCGCCTTTTTTTCCTAATTCCTCACTGAACAAATGCAGGTGATTGGCATAACCTATCATCTTTTCGAAGTTTTCTACCGCACGTTCTATTTCTCCACTTTTAGCCAAAGCTTCAATGAACCAAAAAGAACACATATTGAAGGTGCCTTCTTCCCCTTCAAGGCCATCGATATTTCTTAAGCCGTTATTGTAGCGATAAACCAGAACATCAACCAATAATTCTTCATCAATAACCTTCATAGTAGAAAGCCAACGCGGTTCTATAGGAGAAATAAAATGAGTCAAAGGCATCAGCAGAACGCTTGCATCTACATGTGTCGCACCCTTATATTGTACCCACGCACCCAGTTTTTCACTCCAAAAGTTGTGATAAATATCGTTGTAGATATCACTCCTGATTTGATGCCATTCATTTTCAGGATAGGGAAACGAGCGATGTTCAGCTATTTTAATTGCCCTATCGAGTGCAACCCAACACATCAAACGCGTATGGAGAAACTCTTTTTTCTCACTTCTAATTTCCCATATTCCGTGATCAGCCTTTTTCCAGTTTTTGATCACTTGGGCAATTTGTTTTTCGATAAGCGTCCAAAATTCATACGTAATTGGTTTATAAGATTTATTATAGATGTAGATCGTATCAATCAGCTCACCATAAATATCAATTTGCAATTGTTTTGCTGCAGCATTACCGATCCTAACGGGCTTAGAAGAACGGTAGCCTTCAAAATGTTTCAGCTCTTTTTCTTCGATGCTTGTTTCTCCATCAATTTGATAGACCAGCTGCAAATCAATTTGTTGGCAGAGGCTAAAAATCCAGTCGATGAATGCGGTTGCCTCATCATTAAACCCTAATTTTAAAAAGGCATACATGGTAAAGGCCGCATCGCGAATCCAGGTATAACGATAATCCCAATTTCGGTTTCCTCCAATGGCCTCTGGAAAGCCAAAAGTAGGAGCGGCTACCACTGAGCCATGTTTTACAGAAGTAAGTAGCTTTAGTGTAATAGCCGATCGTCGTATCAGTTCACTGTATCTTCCGGTGTAACTCGTTTTGTTAATCCAGTTAATCCAAAAGTCTTTCGTTTGGTGATAGGATTGATCTTTATAAAACTCAAAGTCTTTTCCTGCTTCACCAATTTCCAGAAATTCGATAACGATTGTGGCCACTTCGCCCTCCTTTAAGGTAAATTCACTATAGCCGTTTTTCTTGGTGACCCTTAGGGCTTTATCCGAAATCATATTGATTTGCAGATTTTCTTTCTTGCAGGTAAACTTAATTTCTGTTTCCAAACATTCGGTTTCGTAGTCGCTTTCCGAATAACCAAAGCGAGGAACGCAGCTCACCTTGAAATTTATACTTCCACGTACGGTTTTAATTTGTCTTACAATAGCACTATTAAGCGCAACATTCCCTTTTTCAATAGGCATGAAGTCGGTTAGCTCCGCTATTCCTGCATCAGAAAAATAGCGGGTCAGTAAAATTGCAGTGCCAGGCAAATAGAGTTGTTTGCTGGTGAAATTTTCTAAATCGGGTTCAACAGCGAAAAAACCACCTTTTCTCGAATCGAGCATGGTAGCAAATACGGTAGGAGAATCAAAATTTGGTGCACACATAAAATCAATCGACCCCTGTAAGGATACTAAAGCAACGGTTTTGAGGTTGCCGATGATGCCGTAATTTTCAATTGGCTGAAAAGGTCGTTTTGTGTGATTCATATCTGTTAGTAATGGGTCAATTCCTTTAATAAATAAGTTTAAATGTTTTTTGTTTGCTTACCTCAGCATTTGGCTAGCACCTGCAAGAATGTTTGGGCAAAAAAAATCCCGACTAAATTTTCGTTAGTCGGGATCATTATATCTTCTGGAGGTGTTTACACTAAGAAACCGCCACCCAGTAAATCGTTTCCTTCATAAAAAACCGCAGATTGTCCTGGTGCAATTGCCGATACATTATGATCAAAAACTACACGCATTCTGTCTTTTTCTTGCACAATGGTACTTAACATGCCAGCATCTTTATAACGGATTTTGGTAATTACATCGTTCATTGGTTCTTCAATGCTTGCATATTTAATCAGGTTAATGTTACGCACCATTGCTTCTCTACGTTCCAATTCTTCAGCTTTTCCTAAAACAACAGTATTACTCTCTGGCAATATCTGGGTAACAAACATAGGTTCGCCAAATGCCACACCTAAACCTTTACGTTGCCCAATGGTATAGAACGGATAACCTTTATGCTGGCCAACAACCATTCCATTGCTTAGAATAAAATTTCCACCGGCAACTCTGTCTTCCAAATCTTCAACTTTATGTTTCAAGAAGGCCCTGTAATCATTATCAGGTACGAAGCAAATCTCGTAGCTTTCTGATTTTTTAGCCAACTCTTCCTGGCCCATATCCAATGCCATTTGTCTGATTTCGGACTTCGCAAAACTTCCTAAGGGGAATTTAGTTCGCGAAAGATTTTCTTGTGAAACACCCCAAAGCACGTATGACTGATCTTTATTTTCGTCTTTTCCTTTTGAAATAACATAACGCCCGCTATCTTGCTGGCGGATGTTTGCATAATGACCAGTGGCAATAAATTCGCAATCTAGTTTATTAGCACGTTTTAACAAAGCTTCCCATTTAATATGCGTATTGCACAAAACGCATGGATTTGGAGTTCTTCCAGCTAAGTATTCATCAACGAAGTTATCGATTACATAGTCGCCAAATTCATCGCGGATATCTAAAATGTAGTGTGGGAAACCATAGTTTACCGCAAGTGTACGGGCATCGTTAATACTATCTAACGAGCAACAGCCGGTTTCTTTGCTACTTCCGCCTGCGCTGGCATAATCCCAGGTTTTCATGGTTAAGCCAATTACTTCATAGCCTTGCTCATGCAACATTACTGCCGCTACCGAACTATCAACCCCGCCACTCATGGCTACAAGAATTCTACCGTGTTTACTCATTTCAAAATAATTGGATGCAAAAATAAGGTTTATTTACCTCAATTTTTTTAAAGCAAGTCAGTTACTTGTAAAAAGCAGATCGTACATCTGTTCAAATCTTGACTTAGAAAGCCTTTCTGAATGCCTATCTCTTTATGACTCGCTATTTCTCATTCTACTTTCCCTAAACAAGGGTTTCGGACGATCGTTATCAAACCTAATGTTTAGCAGGCCCCTTTGTGTCTAAACCTGATCGTCAGCGGTTCCCGATTTTTCATCGGGATAAGCAAAGAGCAGGACTGAAATAAACTAAAAGCACAGAAACTTGCTTTCCAAATCAAAAATAGGCTTCCATGTCAATTGTATTTTTTCTATTGATTAAACGATTTAGTTTAAGATTTTATGCAGATTAGTTTTTTAATTAATACCTTAGAATCTTCAAAATATAAAGTTTCAATTTTAAACAAATATGATTAAAAAAGTTATCCTGCCTTGTTTGTTATTGTCGTCATTTATGGCCTCGGCACAGCAGAATTTAGTTCAATATGTTAAACCTATTATTGGTACCTCAAAAATGGGACATACGTATCCCGGAGCTACGGTTCCGTTTGGTGCGGTACAGTTAAGTCCGGAAACGGATACGCTATCTTACGAGGTAAATGGTAAATATAATGGCGATGTTTATAAATATTGTGCAGGTTATAAATACGAAGATAAAACGATAACAGGCTTCAGTCATACGCACTTTAGCGGTACAGGCCACTCAGATCTGGGTGATTTTTTAATTATGCCTACCCAAGGAAAGCTCCAGTTAAATCCGGGTACGGCCGACAATCCAAAAGGTGGATATCGCTCTGCATATTCTCATGCAAACGAAAAAGCTGAAGCGGGTTATTATAAAGTAAAGTTGGATGACGACAATATCACTGCTGAATTAACGGCGACAAATAGAGTCGGTATGCATCAGTACACCTTTCCGAAATCAGATCAATCGCACATCATTCTCGATTTGATGGCTGGAATTTACAATTATGAGGATAAAACCGTATGGACTTATGTTCGCGTAGTTAACGATACCTTAGTAACCGGTTACCGCCAAACCAATGGTTGGGCAAGAACACGTACCGTTTATTTTGCTATGAGTTTTTCTAAACCTTTTAAAAGCTATGGCCGTAAGAGTTACGATGCCAAACAGGCATATCGCGGTTTCTGGGGCAAGTTTAACCAAGACCAAAACTTTCCTGAAATTGCTGGTAAAAAGCTAAAAATGTATTTTGATTTTGATACGCAGGAGGGAGAGAAGGTAAAAATCAAGTTTGCGCTATCTCCGGTTAGTCAGGAAAACGCCTTACAAAATATGCGTGCTGAAATCTCAGGATGGGATTTTGATAAAGTTAAAACGCAGGCACAAACTACCTGGAATAAAGAGTTAAATAAAATTCAGGTCACTACTTCAAACGATAATAAGATAAATTTTTATACTGCACTATATCACTCATTTATTAATCCAACAACTTACACTGATGTAAATGGAGAATATAAAGGTTTGGATCAGGGCATTCACAAAGCAGAAGGTTTTACCAATTATACTACTTTTTCGCTATGGGATACCTACCGGGCTTTGCATCCATTCTTTAATATTATGCAGCCTAGTAGAAGCAATGACATGGTAAAATCGATGATGGCCCATTATGATCAGAGCAGTTTAAAAATGCTGCCGATTTGGTCACACTATGCAAACGATAACTGGTGTATGAGTGGTTACCATAGTGTTTCTGTTTTGGCGGATGCCATTATTAAAGGTACCTATAACGGCGATGCGAACAAAGCTTTAGATGCTTGTGTAACAACTGCTAAACACCGAGATTATGAAGGGATTGGTTACTACATGGATAAGGGTTATATTCCTGCAGAAAAAAGTGGCGTATCAGTTTCAAACACATTAGAATATGCTTATGATGATTGGGCGATTGCACAATTGGCAAAAAAATTAAACCGAATGGACGTTTATAACGAATTTATTAAACGCTCTAATAACTGGAGGAATAACTACGATGCTGCCTCGGGTTTTATGCGTCCACGTTTAGCTGATGGAACTTTTAAAAAGTCATTTGACCCTAAAGACACAGAAGGGCAAGGTTTTATTGAAGGAAACAGTTGGAATTACAGTTTCTTTGTGCCACATGATCCAAGTTCTTTAGTGGAAGTAATGGGCGGAAAAAAGAAATTTGCAGCTCGTTTAGATTCGTTATTTAGCATGCACCTGCCTGATGAGTTTTTCGCTCATACAGAAGATATTACACGTGAAGGTATTATTGGCGGTTACGTTCATGGAAATGAGCCCGCACATCATGTCGCTTACCTGTACAACTGGACGGACGAGGTTTACAAAGGGCAGGCACAAATTCGCCACATTCTAAATATGCAATATAAACCTACTGCTGATGGCTTAGGTGGAAATGACGATTGCGGACAAATGAGCGCCTGGTATATGTTCTCAGCAATGGGCTTTTATCCGGTTGCACCAGGTTCAGATCTTTACTCATTAGGAAGTCCGCTGGTTAATAATGCTGTGATTAATTTAGAAAACGGAAAAACCTTTGCTGTTGAAGCAATTAAGCAAAGCGATAAAAATGTGTACGTTCAAAAAGTAATGTTGAATGGTAAGGAAATTACAAACCATCAAATAAAGCATACTGACATTACCAATGGTGGAAAGCTCACTTTTTATATGAGCGCTAAACCAAAGAAATAAGATTCAAAATTATCTTTATTGTTGTTTAAACCGCTGGCTAAGGCCAGCGGTTTTTTTGTGGGGCAAGCGCCCGAACGATCAATTGGCTGAGTAAGAATATTTTGCGATAATCTATTAATTACAGATTTAGAGAAACTCTTCTAATTAAGATAACTAATAAGATTCGATCAAGAATGAAATGCCCAATGAGGCTACTTTTTATAATTGATGGAATTCTTTAAGTAAACGAAGATTTGATTCATGATTTTTTAAAAAATTGTAAGTAAATTTCACTATTTTCACAGATAAGTTTATGGTAATCATTTAATTACAAGTATAATCTTACATGGAGTTTGCTTATGATTAATACTGCTCTAGATTTCATTTCGAAAGAAATTAATGGCTATTTCAACAATCTTATCGGAACAACAAACGAAGATTATATTGTTGTTTCGAATCTCGTTTACCACGGCAAATTAGCTATTCCTGATAAAAGCCTGGGCTTAACCTTAATTAACATTGAAGAAGATCTTGTTGCCAAAAATCAGTTTGTAACTGTAAGAAACATGCCGGGTGAGGTTAAATCCAGAGATAATGGTATGTGCCTTAGCTTATACATCCTAATCTCCGCAAACTTTCATTACGAAGCAACTATAACGCCCCGAACGGATTATCTGGAAGGTTTGGAAAGGTTATCGCAAGTAATTTCTTTCTTCCAGAATAAAAATGTTTTTACACCGTCCAATTCGCCTCAATTATCTATCATAGATTCTAACATTGAACAATTAAGTATAGCGCTTGTGAATCTTAATTTCGAACAAATGAACCATTTATGGAGCGCTATCGGACACAGTTATCTTCCGTCGGTGATCTACAAACTCCGTATGTCAAGCGTTTGAGAGCACGTACAGCAGGTTACGCATGGAAGAGTTGAATTTATTTCCATTAAAAAATTTGAATACCTGGAAATC
This sequence comes from Pedobacter sp. AC163, assembly GCF_979258665.1. Lineage (NCBI taxonomy): Bacteria > Pseudomonadati > Bacteroidota > Sphingobacteriia > Sphingobacteriales > Sphingobacteriaceae > Pedobacter > Pedobacter sp. AC163. Next base: position 5,178,162 of record NZ_OZ409872.1, read on the forward strand.
AACACTTTTAAAAGAAATGCAACATAAGCTTGAAAATCAATCACTTAAAAAAAATGGCTTTAAAATACAAAAATCCGGGAGTTTATGTTGAAGAGATTTCAATTTTTCCACCCTCCATTGCCCAGCTAGAAACTGCTATACCGGGTTTTATTGGTTATACCGCTAAGCGAGAAAAAAACGGAATTGCTTTCGATGTAAATGTACCACAGCGCATTACTTCGTTGTTAGAATTTGAACAATATTTTGGGCTAGCGTATCCTGAGCTTTTGGAAGTAACCATAGAAAATCCGGATAAGGGTTCTACTATGCCGAAGATTGCAGTAAATCCAACAACTACAGTTTCGGGCTATCTACTTTATTATCATGTAAAAATGTTTTATGATAATGGTGGCGGTCCATGTTTCGTTGTTTCTGTAGGTGATTTTGCCGAAACACCAGTCATAATTAAAAGCGATTTAAAAAATGGATTAGACGCGTGTGAAAAAGAGGATGCGATTACTTTACTCGCTATTCCAGAAATTACAGCGCTATCGTCGGCGTCGGAAATATTAGAACTGAACGATGCCATGCTTGCTCAGTGCGCAAAGTTGAAAGATCGATTTTCCATACTTGATGTGCCACAATCTGGCTCGGCTACGCCTATTCGCGATGCCGATACATTTCGTAGCGATTTTGTTAGCGCTGATCATTTAAAGTATGGAGCAGCTTATTATCCGAAAATTCAAACAAAAGCTACCTATAATCGTACCGCTGATGATTTTATTAAGATTGCAGCTGATAATAGGGGTATAGGAACAAACAATGATATTTACAAGAAGGTTGGTGATACTAAACAGTCAATTACCAAAATTATTGATACATCTAATCCCGTTACTGCATTAAAGGCCTCTGGAACTATAACTTTCGAATCTAATGATCTTGAAAATCATTCTATCTGCATAGCAGGTATCAGTTTTAAGTTTGGAGGAAGTGATGGTATCCCTTTAGGAAGCGGGGAGGTATCTGCCGAATCACTTAGGGCAGCTATTGCGGCTAACCCCAATCTTTCTGCTCTGGTAGTTGCAACTGTAGATGGCACTATTGCTACCTTAACTGCGGTTACCGCCGGAAATGACGGCAATAATATCTCCATGGTTTATGACCCTAAAGGAAAAACACCAGCTGCTGCTTTGAGTGGGCCAGCTTTAACTGGCGGTTTTGATAGCATAGATTTTACGTTATTTCACGAAATTAAGGCTGCATTAAATGCATATACCGTTCCACTCTATCCATCAGGAATGGTGGCTGGAGTAATGGCCAGGGTAGATAACAATAGAGGCGTTTGGGAAGCTCCGGCAAATGAGAGCATTAGAACAGTTGATAAACCACTAGTTACAATTAGTAATGAGGAACAAGATTACCTCAATGTCGATCCTATCGGAGGAAAAAGTATAAATGCCATTAGGAATTTTGATAGTAAAGGCACTTTGGTTTGGGGCGCCAGAACGTTGGCGGGAAATGATAATGAATGGCGATACGTTCCTATTCGGAGATTATTTATCATGGTGGAGGAATCTATCAAAAAAGCAACCGAGTTTGTTGTATTCGAACCAAATGATGCCAATACCTGGATTAGGGTAAAAGCCATGTGCGAGAACTTTTTAAATCAATTATGGCGCCAAGGTGCACTTGCAGGGGCGAAACCAGAACATGCCTATTTTGTAAATGTAGGCTTGGGCGTAACCATGACATCCCTAGATATTTTAGAAGGAAGATTAATTATTGAAATCGGTTTGGCTGCGGTTCGGCCGACCGAGTTTATTATATTGAAATTCTCTCTTTTATTAGTAAAATCCTAAAACATTGAACCCAAATACAAAACGCTGTGATGAACATCGAGAACCAGTGAAACACCTGACATTACCTTTCTCAAATTAGATTAATCCGTAATTTTCAGCATGTGTTTAGAGTCAACTTTAGAAATTCTCGAGATCTGACCATTTTTCTTTTGTACCAATCCAAATTTCACTCGGCTTAATAGAATTATCCCATCAAAGCAAAAAAATAATTTCATACAAAGTCAAATTTATCCTCTTCAAGAAAATCGATTTAGGAATAGCTTAACTGGCTTTTTTATTTTGATGTTAATGAAATTATACTAATATTTGTTTTTAGTGCTAACCGAATATTTTTATAGCTTATTATTAAACGATGGAATTAATTATTAAGTGAAGATTAATTAACACTGAAAAATTAGCCTGCTTAAAAACCGCCATTAATGAGATACATCTTTAGACTATTCTTTTTAACATTCACTGCTCTTTTTTATGTTGCCTCAAGTTATGCGCAACATAAAACAGAAAAGTATTTGAAAAGGGTAGATATTATCGAAAAAAATATCAACAGATATTTTTTAGTAAAAGACAAAGGCTTGTATTTGGAAAACATCGGGAAGCACGAGAAACCGTATTCCTATCTGTGGCCTTTATGTGCTTTGATCCAGGCGGCAAATGAAACTGAGGTCCTTGGAAGGAAGCAAGCAATGAAGCCTGTAATTTCTGCGATAGACCAATATTATACCACAGCATCTCCCTCGCCATCCTATCAATCGTATATCAATAAAAGTTCACGATTTTACGATGACAACCAATGGATTGCAATCGCATATCTGGACGCATACAATCGGACGAAAGATTCGATTTATTTAACAAAAGCCAAAGAAATTTACCAATGGCTATTAACCGGCTACGATGAAAAACTTGGTGGAGGATTATACTGGAAAGAGGATGAAAAAACATCTAAAAATACCTGTTCAAACGGACCGAATGTTTTGGTTTCACTACAATTATACAAAGCCACTAAACAAAAGAAGTACCTGGATACCGCGATGCTTGTTTATAATTGGACGAATAAAATGCTTCGATCTCCAGAAGGCATATTTTATGATGCCATCAGCATAAAAAATTCAAAAATAGACTCGGCAACATACACATACAACACTGGTACAATGTTGCAAGCCAATGTAATCCTTTATCAAATTACAAAAGATAAAAAGTATTTAGATGAGGCGAAGTTTATTGCCGGTAATGCCCAAAAACATTTTTACAGCAATAATAAACTTGGCGACCATTATTGGTTCAATGTTGTTTTAATGCGTGGTTATCTCGAGTTGTTCGAAGTTGAAAAAGATCCTCGTCGACTATCATTTCTAATTGATGAAGGCGAGCGAATTTGGGCGGAAGAACGAGATGACAACGACCTCTTAGGAAAACAAAAAAACAAATTGCTAATTATGCAAGCGGCAATGCTGGAATATTATGCCCGGTTGGCGCAACTTAAATTAACCAAATTATAATAAACATCCATAATGAAAAGACGAACATTTATACAAAACACCGGTTTATTAGGCGCTGGGGTTTTGGCATCAAAATTTTCTCTGGCAGCAGATCTTGTACCTGAGTTTCCAGTAGTAAGGGTTACAGCGGGGAAGAGACATTTTCAAAGCAAAGCAGTAGATGCTGCTATCAAAACATTCCAATCGAATGTTAAAAATCCAGAGTTAGCCTGGCTCTTCGAGAATTGTTTTCCAAATACTTTGGACACCACTGTTTATTACGAGGAAAAAAAAGGCAGACCCGATACTTATGTAATCACTGGTGATATCGATGCGATGTGGCTTCGCGATAGCTCTGCGCAAGTTTGGCCCTATCTTCAATTTATTAATGAAGATGAGCCACTAAAAAAACTTATAGCTGGGGTAATTATTCACCAAACTCAATGTGTATTAAAAGATCCATATGCCAATGCTTTTTATGGCGATCCAAATAAGGTAGGTGAGTGGAAAACTGATAAAACTGCCATGCAGGCTGGTGTGCATGAGCGTAAATGGGAGATCGATTCTTTATGTTATCCGATTCGTTTAGCTTATCATTATTGGAAAAAAACTGGTGATAAAACTCCATTCGATGCCGATTGGAAAAAAGGCATTGAAGCCACCTTAAAAACTTTCAAAGAGCAGCAACGCAAAGCGGATAAAGGACCATATCACTTTCAACGTGAAACCACTCAACCGACAGATTCATTGCCAATGGCAGGTTATGGTTTTCCGGTAAATCCTGTTGGCTTAATTTGTTCGGCTTTCCGTCCGAGTGATGATGCAACTATTTTCCCATTTTTGGTTCCATCCAACTTTTTTGCGGTATCAAGTTTAAAACAAGCTGCAGAAATGATCAAGGCATTACAGCCTGATAAAACATTAGAAAGCAGCCTGTTAAATCTTTCAAGTGAAGTGAGTGCTGCGCTCCAAAAACATGCCATTATCAATCATCCAAAATATGGCAAAATTTATGCCTTCGAGGTTGATGGTTTCGGGAGTGCCTATCTAATGGATGATTCTAACGTGCCAAGCTTACTTAGTTTACCTTATCTAGGAGCCATGAGTGTTGATGATCCTATTTACAAGAACACCCGAAAATTTGCACTCTCAAAAGATAATCCATACTTTTTTAAAGGCACCGCTGCGGAAGGTATCGGCGGTCCTCACGCTGGTCAAGATATGATTTGGCCAATGAGTATCACCATGAGGGCTTTAACCTCAAAAGACGATACAGAAATCAAATATTGTATCGATACGCTTCGTAAAACTCATGCGGGAAAAGGTTTTATGCATGAATCGTTTAACAAAGATAATCCGGCAAACTTTACCCGTGCCTGGTTTGCTTGGTCAAACACGCTATTCGGCGAGTTATTATGGAGAACTTACCACGAACGACCGAACTTGTTAAAAGCATAAATATTTGGCTGCCCGATTGTTTTAATTCGGCAGCCAAATTTTATTTAGGTTTTGAGAGCTGATCGGGTATCTTGTGTAAAACGAATGTTATAAAAGTAAGCGGCTTTTCTTCCCGAATTTATTTTTGTAAATTGTGCAACATTATCCCTATTAACACTTGCAAACAAATAACAATAACATTCTTGCTGATATAGAATCAATTGGCAAAATTCCTGCAGTTGCAAACATTTTAGAAATAGTTTGCAATGCTACAGGCATGGGTTTTTCTGCAGTTGCCAGAGTAACCTCAGACAAATGGGTGGTTTGTGCCGTTAATGACAAAATAAATTTTGGTTTGATTCCTGGTGGGGAATTAGATTTAGAAACCACAATTTGTAATGAAATAAGGCAACATCATGATCCGGTGATTATCGATCATGTTTCCGAAGATGAGCAGTTTGCTAATCATCATACGCCAAAAATGTACGGCTTTCAAAGTTATATCTCTGTTCCAATCGTAAGAAAAGATGGTGATTTCTTCGGTACACTTTGCGCCATCGATCCTAAACCAGCTAAACTTAACAACCCCACCATAATAGGGATGTTTAAGATGTTTGCTGATTTGATTGCCTTTCATTTAGATACGATGGATCAATTGGCGGCATCAGAAGAGCTTTTAAAAATTGAGAAGGAAACCGCTGAAGTTAGAGAACAGTTTATTGCCATTTTAGGTCACGATCTACGCAATCCATTAAATGCAATTTCTAATAGTGCGCAATTGTTGGCCCGTATCAATCACGAAGATCGAACGCAAAAGTTGGTTAACATCATTAAAGATTCTTCATTCCGGATGAACGGCTTAATTGAAAATATGCTCGATTTTGCAAGCGGCAGATTGGGAGGCGGGATTAACATTTCTCCAACTCCTGATGAAGATTTAGAAAAGATTTTGTACCAGGTTATCGAAGAGATTCACGCCATCTCTCCTGATAAGAAAATGAAACTGAACTTTGATATTGCACATCCCATTCATGCCGATGGAAAGCGGATTGCGCAACTGTTTTCTAATTTGTTGGGCAACGCCTTGGCTTATAGTTCAGCAGATTCTACTATCGATATCTCGGCGGTAACCAATGAAAGTCAGTTTACACTTTGCGTAGCTAATCCTGGTAAAAAAATACCTGAGGCTGCAATGGAAAGGTTATTTCAACCCTTTTCGAGGGGAGAGGTAGAGCCAAACCAAAAAGGACTTGGTTTAGGTTTGTACATTTCTTCTGAAATTGCAAAAGCACACGGTGGATCACTTGAGGTTACCTCTAACGAAGATAATACTTGTTTTACGCTTATTCTACCGACTTTAAAATGATTGTAAATGATGATCTTCCTACATCGACACTGTTAGAACTCAAATTGGGGCAATACATTGAAAATGCGAACGCTTCTGGTAAAATTACGAAAATAGAAATTCAGGAAACTGATGAGTTTTTACAATTTTTATTCGGATTGGATAGCCAAAGGGAAATTGTAGTGCGAAAGCTAAAACAAGTTTGTTGATTAAATCCCGTAGCCGAAGATTAAATTACTTATTACAATTTGATAGGTAACAATCGCAAACTGCAAGTCCAACAGGTAATTATGCCGATAATTCATCTTATTTGCGAGTTCCATCCAGCTACTTCAAAAAGCTTCCTCTTCAAGCATTGTAATTCTAATACAAATTGGTGGCGATAGTATTTTTAAACTTCATCGTATTTGATTTTTTGATGAAGTTCCAGCACAAAAGCATCTCATATTCTGATCGATATAATTTAACTAATCGCAAATATTTTTTAAATTGTAAAAATATTCTAACCAAATATTTTATTTATGAAAGTAGATTACATCGCTTTATCTGTTCCTGTATTTTTTATTCTGATTGGGATAGAGCTTGCTTATAACTTTTATAAAAAGTTGAATTATTATAGGCTAAACGATAGCATCTCGAACTTAAGTCAGGGGATAGGGCAGCAGCTTACAGGTATTTTCATGAAAACAGCCTTGTTCTTTGGTTATAAATATATTTTCGAACATTGGCGCTTGTTTGATCTGCCAAAAACCATTTGGATTTGGATCATACTTTTCATAGGTGTTGATTTTTTCTATTACTGGTTTCATCGGATGAGCCATCAGGTAAATGCACTTTGGGCGGCACACATTGTTCACCATCAATCAGAAGAATATAACTTGACGGTAGCGCTTAGACAAAGCTGGTTTCAAGGTTGGTTTAGCTGGGTTTTTTATTTGCCTTTAGCCTTTGCAGGTTTCGACCCAATAATGTTTTTAACGTTAAGTTCTTTCAACACTTTGTACCAATTCTGGATTCACACAAGAGCCATCAAATCAATGGGTTTTCTAGAATATATCCTAAACACGCCGTCGCATCATCGTGTTCATCATGGCTCCAACCCAAAATACATTGATAAAAATCATGCAGGTACGCTCATTATTTGGGATAGGCTTTTTGGTACGTTTCAAAAGGAAGAAGAAGAAGTTTATTATGGGATAACTAAGCCTTTGGCCAGCTGGAATCCCTTTTGGGCAAACATCCATTATTGGGATGATTTAGTTAAAACAGCTCGGCAATCACCAAAAATAAGCGACAAGATCAAGGTTTTTATTAAGCCTCCAGGATGGTTTCCTGATTATTTGGGCGGTTTTCAGAATGCACCTGAAATAGATGCAACAAGCTACAAAAAGTATAATCCAGAATTTCAGTCAAAGCTCACGGGATATGTTTTAGTACAATTCCTAATAGCCTTGACTGCTGGTTCAGTAATATTATTTTCTTATACTAAATTAGATACGATATCACTCGTTTCAGGCGCTGTTTTCACACTTTGTACATTAACAACATGTGGCGCTTTGTTAGAGCAGAAACAATGGTTAGCAAAATTTGAATATTTTAGATTAGCACTCGGTTTTCTCTTGGTGGTAGTTTTAAAATTTCCAATAGGCTATCAAGTAATATTTGCAGGCATACAGTTAATATCCGTAATTTGGTTCTTCAATTTGCAACAGGCAAACCCTAATACTGATGAAAACTAAGCTATTCTCTTTTATTTTTGCAATCGTATTTATTATTCAGCTTTATGCAGAAACAGTCGGCAATATCCAATTGCGTAACTTCTCCAAACCGCTAATTGTTATTACTCTTCTGGCATGGCTTTACTTAAGCACAAATCTTAAAGGCAGGTTCCATAAACGTATTTTTACAGGTTTGATTTTTGCCCTAGCAGGAGATATATTTTTAATGCTGCAAACAGGTCGATCCGGTTTTTTTATATACGGATTAATCGCTTTTTTACTTTGCCACATTTTTTATATCAGGGCATTCATTCTAGATCATAAATCAAACCCTAGCCTAAAAAATGGATTTTTTTTATGGGTTGTAGGTGCTTTGATCATTTTTTGTGTGGGCTTGTTTTTCTACCTACAACCTTTCCTTGGCGCCATGCAATTTGCCGTTTTATTTTACGCCATTATTATCACTTTCATGGCGATAATGGCAGTAAATCGATACGGTAAAGTAAATATCTTTAGTTACAAATTGATTGTTTACGGAGCCTTGTTTTTCCTGCTTTCAGATAGTGCGCTGGCCGTGAATAAATTCGCACTACCCATTCCACAGGCAGGCGTTTTGATTATGGCAACTTATATGATTGCTCAATATTTAATTGTCTACGGAACAGTAGAAAGGAAGTTAGTAGTTACGAAGACGGAGATTTAAGAAATGCTTTTAGTTTTCGGAAAGCAGTGTTCTGCAATTATCGGTTACAGCAGTCCCGCTATCCTTTCTCCCGATGAAAAATCGGGATTCATTCTATCGGGTTTATTAAACTCAAGAAATTGCAAAAAAATACCTCTTCATAGCCAACAAGCAACCGTTGACTGAAGTCGACGGCAATAAATAGGAAATCGGCTAAAAAAATCTGTGGTTTAATTTCTGAATTTTGATCTTTAATCCTTCTACTTTTTCTCCTTATCTAAGACAGTAAAAACCTGTACTAATCTTTCTCCATTTTCATCAACTAAAGTTAAGGTATGTTTCCCTGGTGCCGGACTAATAGCCAATTGATGGTAATTGCTGGTGGTTGCTATGTATTCATTATCGATATGCCAGTAAATCTTGGAATTCTGATTCCGATGTGCAGCATTTAATACGATTTTACCTCTTGTTCCATCGAGTTCTAAAGGGATATAAACAATTGCACCGTTTTTAGGATAAATCAATTCCATCACATTATTACCGCCGTTGTTCTCACAGCCGATCATAAATGCAGGTAAGCTTTTGTAATCGCTATTTTTAATTTTATAATAATATTCCATCGCTGGCGGTAAAATAAACCAGCTTTTGTGTTGCATATTGGTTACGCTTTCGCACTGGTCGGTTACCCGGTAAGTTCCAGTTCTATCCAGATGAACCAGCTTGTGAAAAGGGCAGGCTGCTGTTTTCTCGCCAGAAGCGGGGATCCATTCATTCACAACATCAGGGCAATTTTCTCCTGCCTTGTAACCACTCTGTTTGCAGACTCTAGTTTTTCGAAGTTTTGTAGTTGGTGTTTCAAACCATTTTCCGTTAGGCAGCAACCTAAAAATATCAAATAAAACTGGTGCAGCGGCCTCAATACCAACCAACCCTGGGCGGCCCTCACCATCGGCATTGCCCACCCATACGCAGACCACATAATTCGGTGTCAGGCCAACCCCCCAGGCATCACGAAAGCCAAAACTCGTTCCCGTTTTCCACGCCACTCTTTGAGAGGATGAAAATTGCTCCCACAAACCTTCATCACCAGGGCGCATTACTTCTTCCATAGCATTAAAAGTTGCCCAAATAGCACCATGGTCAAAAAATGAATTGCGTTGATAATCTTTTTCATCCTTTTTATCGGAAGCAAAATAAGTAGCTTGATTATAATCGTTTGGATTATACAAACCTTTATAAGTGTTGAAGTGGTTCAAAGTACGAACCATGCCCATGTACGTATTGGCTAAATCCCACATGGTCACTTCACTACCACCTAAAATTAGCGATAAACCGTAATGGTCGGCAGGTTGATTCAAGGTACCTATTCCAAGCTTTTTTAGCTTATCATAAAAACGTTCATACTTATATTGCTGCAACATTTTTACCGCTGGAATGTTGAGGGAGCGGCTCAATGCTTTATCAGCTGAGATTGCACCATCGTATCCTAAATCATAGTTTTGCGGAGAATATCCGGCTATTTGAGTCGGGATGTCAGGAACCAAAGTGTGGGGCAAGATGAATCCGTCATTGAGCATGCTTGCATAAAGGAGTGGCTTCAATGTACTGCCCGGACTGCGTGGTGCTTTAATCATGTCTACATGACTCTCCAGATCGGCATTTTCAGGTTGGTAAATATTTCCAACATAACTAACCACATGCCCGGTTTTTGCATCCAGCACCAACGCAGAAATATTGTTAATGTCGTTTGCTCTATATCGGTTATTGTATCGCTTTAAAATTGAATTGATTTTAAGTTGAATATCTTCGTTCAGTGTCGATCTAATCTTGGTAGAACTTATCTCAAGACTTGCTCTTTCTGCTTTAAACCGGTTAAGTAAATGGGGTGCGTTTTGAGGTAAGGGAAGCGGTTTGCCAGGAACAGGTTCGAGTTTAGATAGATTCGCGGTAGCTTGGTCTATATATTTCAACCTAGCTAATTTATCCAGCAAATCGTTTCGTTTTTTTATTAAACGGGCAGAATTTTTGCCTGGATGAACCAGTGAAGGACTATTTGGAAGAACAGCCAAAGTGGCCATTTCACCCCAGGAAAGTGTCTTAGCATCACGGCCATAATAGCGCCAGCTTGCGGCTTCCAACCCGACAACATTACTGCCAAAGGGTGCATTGGCCGCATAAAGATTTATAATTTCTTCCTTTGAATACTTTAATTCTAAGCGTAAAGCCAAAATCACTTCTAACAACTTCTGCCAAATGGTTCGGTCTTGCTGTCGCGACAATCGAATTACCTGCATGGTTAGCGTACTGCCTCCACTCACAACACTTTTGGCTTTAAAGTTTTGTCGCATGGCTCGGCCCATCGCTAAAAAATCAAGGCCAAAATGATCGTAAAACCGTTTATCTTCAAAAGCAATAATGCAGGTTTTAAATTTTACCGCAACTGAATCAGCCACGGGGAAACGCCACTGACCATCGCTTGCAATAGCAGCACTAAGCAAATTTCCATTGTTGGCTTCAATAACAAAAGAGGTGGGAGATTTAAAGAGTTTTGAAGGTAAGGAAAAAAGAAAAACCAAAAGCATGACCAAACAAGCGATATCGGCGATTAAAAATGCTTTTGGGATTTTGCTCATTGGTTTTGTAAGAATCGATTTGCTTTATCACCCCTAACCCCTCCTAAAATAGGAGGGGAATTGTAAGAAATAAGGGTAATTTTCTGTATTTATTATTGGTTTTGGGATTAAACCCACCAGCTTAAAAATTATTGTAAAATTTTCAACCCGCAGTGTCTAATTCCCCTCCTTATTTTTAAGGAGGGGTTAGGGGGTGGTTTTTCATCGCCATTATGGCGTGAATTTTCTTAAAGAAACCACTATTTTACCACCTGCACCCATTTTCCAGCTTGTGTTGCTGAAATATCGTTGTTATACATCGCCTCACATTGAACTGCCGATAGATAATACTTTCCAACATACGACGCGTTGAGCAATACTTTGTACACCAGGCTTTCGTTTTCTCTGATATTGAAGTAGGTAAAAACCCGATCATCACGAATATCTTGATAAGTAAATGGAGATGAAGCCAGGATACTTTGGTTATCATTAACACGAGTGTTGATAATCTCCCAACCCGAAGGGAAAATTTGGGTTAACGCCATTTGTTCGTAATAGCCCATTCTTCCTGGATTTTTTACAGCTACTTCAGCATAAAAATCGGTTCCCTGTTTTAATGTTGTCGGATCTAAAGTTGTTCCGTTTAAACGTTTGTAGCTTACGTTCATATCCAAAACTTCAGGTCTGTTTGGTAAAAAGTTATTCTGACCTGCAACAGGTTGTCCTTCTAAAACCAAACGAACAAACAACACGTTATTGCCATTGTTGGTGATCGAAGCCGTACTGCCTTTGAAGCTAACTGGAGTGCTATTCAGATATTGATCTGAATTGACAGGAACTGATTTTCCATCTAACACGTATTGATATTGTAGTTTATTTGATGACTGATTAGAACCGCAGAACTTACCAATAGCCAATAAACTATAGGCCGTTGTTTGCGTACTGTACCAGGTATTTTCACCCAGTTTGGCAGCCAATGGTTGAAGTAAACTCGCCGCTTTTGCTTTTTGGCCAAGCAATGTAAGTGTCTCCAAAATCATTGCCTGATCGCGAACGTCAGAACCATAGGTGCCTCCGAGCTGTTTATAAGGCTGAATTGAAGTGTCTAATCCACTAATCATATTGGAGGCAACATTGCTTTGTCCGGCCAATTTGTACGCCGCTGCTAATCGCCATTTTGCGGCCACTGATAGATATTCGAATGCTTTCAAACGGTTCATTGCAGCCATTTCTGGTTTTTTTGCCAGCGCAAGCATGTATAAACGATATGCCTGAGATAAATCTCCGCCGTAAAAATTATTGCTATTAGGAGCCCAATTTGCAGCTTTTGTTTTTTGATAACGTAACAGCTCATCCAGCAAACCAACTGGTAATGTATAGCCAGCATTTTGAGCTTCCACTAAGAAATGACCAGCATAGTTAGTTCCCCATTCATCAGAACTGCCTTCGCCAGGCCAGTAAGATAAGCCTCCATCAGTGGTTTGGAAACCTTTCAATCGGGTAATTCCAGCCTTGATGTTTTTCTCTGTTTTGGCTTTTTGCTGTTCATTTAAAGGACTTAATCTATCCAGATACAATTGAGGGAAAATACCCGAAGTAGTTTGCTCAATACATCCGTGAGGATATTGAATTAAGTAACCCAATCGCTTGCCTAAATTAATAGCTGGAATTGAAGAAACCTCCAGTGAACCCGAATTGGTACCTGCCATCCCGATAGGTTGATAGTTTACCGCCCATTTGGTATGCGGTTGAACGGTAGCCGACACCACATTGGTGATATAAGGATTAGGATTTCTGATGTCCATCTCTACATCGTAGTCCGTTTTTTCGTTGCCACTTTGAGCAGTCACTTTCACTTTTGCGATGCCCACTTTATCTGGTGCTTTAACTTCAAAATAAGCCATTTGTTCACCAGTTTTTTGATAGTAGAGTTGTTGTTTATTTGTTCCCTGTACAATTAAATTACTCGCTTGAAGTTGAACAGAAACGTTTTTCAAGTTGTTTTCTGTGGCAAAAACAGTAACCGGTAACGTAAACGTTTCACCCGGACCAATAACCCGCGGTAGGGTAGCTAAAACCATTAAAGGCTTTTTAACCTGAACCGATTTTTCTGCAAAACCATAGGCGGCATCTTGTCCGGCAACTACCATCGCTCTTACTGCACCAATGTATTGTGGTAATTTGAATTTATGCGTTTTGCTTTCGCCTTTACCAATCGTATATGGCCCCATAAATTTCACCACCGCTTTAAATCGATTTGCCTTTGCAGGGTTTAGATTTTTATTAATGCTTCCATCGCCACCAATACTTAATATGCGTTCCAGATTTCCACCCCAAGCACCCAACACATAATCAAATAAATCCCATGTTTTAACACCTAAACCTTCTCGTGCATAAAATGCACCATGTGGATCTGGGGTTTTAAAACGTGTTAAATCCAATAGGCCTTCATCAACCAAAGCAATGGTATAAGTCATGGCTTTGCCGTTTTGTTCACCAACGGTGATCGTATTTTCGGTTTCAGGCTTAATTTTATCCAACATTTTAATTGTTGGTTTCAAAATTGTTTGCGGGTCTTCAACAGAAATAGGTATTGCACCGTACATCCTGATTGGTAGATCGTTTACCGTTTGCGCATGAGGCTGTAACAAGGTAATGTTCGCAAAAACGTTTGGCGCCATTTCTTTTTCTGCCTTAAATTTATATTGCGTTTGGCCGGCTTTGGTATCAATCCAAAACGTTTTTAAAACGCGACTTCCATTTTCGATAGAAATTAGTGCCCTGCCATCTTTTGCGGTTGGAATAGTTAAAGTAATGTCTTCGCCAACGGTAAATTTTCCTTTGTTAGCTGTAAACGATAACATCGATGCCTCTGTCGGATTTGCACTTTGTTCACGCTGTGCCCATCCCGGCCAATCTACATAAACTGATTTTCCGGTTACGTGACCACCATTTTCATCCCGAACTAGAATCAAATAACGACCCCATTCTGGTTCATCGATCCGTAAATTCCAACTGCCTTTTCCGTTTGATAAATTCACCTGGTGCGTTTCGACCAACTTATTGTATTGGTTTTGAGTAAAATTTGAATAGGTATATTGGTTATCTTGTTCCCACCACCAACGCCATTGCGTTTTATACAATTCTATTTGAACAGTTTTACTTCCAGCCAATAATTTTCCATCAGTATTTACATTTACGATGTCAATTTTATGATCTTTTCCAGTTACCAGCATACCGCTTAGCTTATCGCCTTTTTCCGGACGGACACCAAGATAGCTCTTATAAACATGGTAAGGAATGCTGAAGTTATCAATACTGAAATTACCACCTGGCTCGAAAACTTTTGTAGTAAAGTTGGCTCTTAAAACCCCCGGAGCAGTATTGTTCTCATTTAAATTGGTATTGATTTGGGCACTTCCAGCTCCATTTAAAGAACCCTCGAAAATAGTTTTTACCTGAGATTCGAAATTAATGGTAGGATTATCAAAACTAAAACCTTCAAAACCTTTAAACTTGGTCTCGGTAGTATTTAAGTTAACATCAACCTTAGCTTTTAAATTTTGCGCCGGAGAACCGAAAAGCCATTTAGCCGTTAAGGTTGCCGCAGATGTACCAGAACTCAAATAAGTTCTGTTGCCTACATTAAAATCAATTTTTAAACGGTTGGGCATTACCGTTTCAATCTTAAGCGTTTTAGTAAATGTAGCGCCACCAGCTTTTACTTTTGCCATCCAGTTTCCAGTAGGGGCGGTATTTTCGGTTGAAGTTTTGAAACTGTAAAATCCATTTAACGGTTTGCCGTTAATCAACCGTTTATATAACTGCCCTTTCGGGTTATAGAACTCCATGGTCACTGGATAGTTGGCAGGTAATTTTTTCTGCTTGTCTTCTAATATAAATGACACAAATAAACTATCGCCCGGACGCCAAACGCCGCGTTCTCCATAAATAAATCCTTTCAAACCACTTTGAACAACGTCACCACCCACATCAAAGCGACTCAATGGCAATGAACTTCCATCATCTAATTTTAAATAGCCACGCTCCGAGCCATTTTTTGCAATTAAAAGAAATGGTTGTCGTTTCAAATCGAATCTGGCAAAACCATCTCCATCTGTTTTAGTGGTAAAAATAATTTGCTTTTGATAATCCATTAATTCAAGATCGATACCGCTTAAAGGTTTTGCCGTTAATAAATCAGTGGCTACAATGAGCATGCTATTATCATTTCCACGTTTCGCAACCAAACCAATGTTCGATGCAATTAAATTTCTGCTGGCCCAACGTTGGGTGGTATAAAATGATGAGGTACATGGATTATCTTTATCAGCCCAACGATAGTTTTGTGGGTAATAATTGTTATAACGCATCCAAAAATCGTCATCTTCGTCAATTTTCTCCCCGTAACTATCGCCATCTCCATATTCTTCTTCGCCGTCTCCATCGCCTGCCGTTTCTTCACCGGCTTTACAGTTATAGGCATTATATTCTCGGCGAAAAGCAATGGTAACCCGATACATAGCACCCGGTTCAGTACGAATCATCTTATCCAAATCTAAAGTGAAACGATTTTTCTTATGAAGGTTTAAAGATTTATCCTCATCTAAACGAACTGTTTTTTGAAGGATTGGCTTAGCTACCCGTCGGAGTTCATTACCATCTTTGTAACTATTGGTTTGGAAAAATTGAGGGATGTTATTTTCGTATATTTTGATTACCGTTACATCTACAGCTTTTAAATTGATGGCCTCAAAAGGCAAAACCAACTTACCTGAATTTGGCAGGATTGTTCCTCCACCAGCTATAGTTACCGAAGGAATCTTGTCTTCGAAAACCAGATTTGCTGTTTTTCCACCTGTTAACGTTTTGCCATTAATATTTTCTACGCCGTTGTTCACGTTGAAAATATAATCGCCTTTCAGCTCTTCAGCGGCGTAAACTTTAACCTGGCTGGCATCTATGGTGTAACGCAAATCACTCAGGTTACCAAGTGAAATCAATCCGGTTAAATCTTGCCCTACACCAATCGGCTCCGAAAATTGCACCAAAGCGTAATCTTCTTCACCTTGGATGGCTTTCATATCCAAAATTTCGAACTTGCTTAAAGAAGGAATTCTAATTTCTTCTTCACCTTTTTGGTCAGCATCAATGGCATCTCCATCCCATTCAATTTTCAAAGTTTGATCGGATGCCTTTTTCTTAATGCTATCGATAGTGAATTTCGAAATGTTTTTCGCAGGGTCGTGTTGCCATTTTACTTTTAATTTTTGATCAAAATCCAGCTCAATGATCTTTTCAATCTTAGAAATTTCTTCAGCATCTGCCGTTGCTACTTCTCCGGTTAACTTCATGTAATCCATAGAAGTATTATTTTGAGAAACCAAACCATTTTGGGAAAGCATCACGCCAGGCGTAATCACCTTAAACTCAAAATCGAAATCTTCCAAACCTTTTTCGGTGGCAGAAACTTCAGAGAGTTTAAAAGTAGCTTCATATTCTTTGCCTGGTTTCATAGGTTCATCTGGACGGAATTCCACAGTTTGCGGATCTATCCAATAGGTTTTTCCAGAGATGGATGGCGAAAAATCGAATAAGTCTCTTGAATCAGCCTTGCCTAAATCTTGCATTCCACTAGCAGCATTGGCTAAATGTACCCGAATAAAACTCTTTTTTGAGATGGTACCTGAGGTATAAGCCTCAATGTATTTTGCATAAGCCTGGTTCTCTTCATTTGTTTTTTTCTTGCGACCAAAATAAATAAAGAGAATTGCTGCAATTGAAATCGCCAGTAATCCAATAAAAATAAATTTCTTTTTTGAGGATGATTGATAGGTAGAGGGCTGTTCCATTTTCTAAATGCTGATTAGATGTGATTCAAAATAAACTAAAATTCTCGTTAAACTGAATTTTGTTGAAAATTAGGGTCTTGTTGGGATTTAGCTACTTAAAATTTGTATATCCATAAAGCTATTCTTTTTTAATTATCGATTTTTTCCAGATGTATATTTGTAGAAACTTCTTTATTTTCTGCCCGCTTCGAACTATTATTTGTATTGATTTGCTTGATACTTTTACACATTTGAACTTCCTTTAGCGTTTTCTATTTGTACTTTTCGTTGGATTTAGATAAGTTTACAAATCACCTAAAAAAACCAGATATGTTTAAGAAACTCGTTATTTTTTCCGTTCTCATTATGATAGTAAATTTTTCTTTTGCGCAAAAAAATGAAGTGGAGAATGCAGTAAACAAGCTAACGAAACTGATGGTTACTCCTGATAGTTTAGCCTTAGATAAGTTGATTTTGAATAATTTAAGTTATGGCCACTCCAGTGGAAAAATAGAAACCAAACAACAGTTTATGCAATCGCTATTGTCTGGATCATCTGACTTTGTTGATATTAACTTAACCGATCAAACGGTTACCATTCAGAATAAAACAGCTTTGGTGCGCCACACGCTAAATGCGAAAACCAACGATAAAAATGTTCCCGGAAATGTGAAATTAAATATCCTGCTGGTTTGGAGTAAGGAAAGAGCAGGGTGGAAGTTGCTTGGTAGACAAGCGGTTAAGGTGCCTTAGTTAGTCCAAAGTCTCTAGTCCGGAGTCTTGCGTTTTGGATTTAGATAGTAATCAATCGGCTTTTCTGCAGCTAAGGTTTGACTTCTGACTCAGCACTCACGACTCATTTGATCATCACACCTGGTCTGTTAACCAGCGGAATTTTAATCAAATTAGAATCGATAATACTTTCAGGAAGGAAAATAAATTTCTTATCGTAAATGGTTGAACCGACATAATAGCTTAACCAATATTCATTCGTTAACCCGAAAACTTCTGGATCAATGGCTTCAACGCCCTTGAAATCCTGAGCTTTCATATCGCCAATGAAATGCCTTAATACAGAGGTTTTAACTTGCTTGCCATCTTTTTCACCATAACCTTTTGAGCTGATTAAAACATTTGTAATTGGCTCGTTTTTTAAGTTAACAAGATAAACAGTCCAGTTTTTTACTTCTGGAGTTTCACTCATTAATACAACAGCCATTGCAATATCTTCAACTGAATTTTCTGGTAAATCGGCTTTCATTGAGATTAAGGATAAAAGAACAAGGAACAAAGACCAAGAATTTTTAGGAATTTACTTCTAATCTTTAGTCCTTGTTATTTTTTTTGTTCTAAATTATTTTTTGGATAAAAGAACAAGGACTATATTTTTAAGGTATTTATCCTTAATCCTTGTTCCTTACTCTTTATTCGAGGTTTACTTCTTACTTGCTACAGTCTTTTTTGCCGGAGCTTTCTTCTTAGCAGGAGCTTTTTTCTTCACTTCAAAAGCTTTAGGTACCTGTTCAACAATCATTTTTTTAATTACCTCCAAATCTACATCAGCCAATTCTTCAGCTGTATATTTTTGTTTAGTAGCTTCGTTGTTTCTTAATTTCAGCATCAATTTGCCAAAACGAATGAAGGGTCCCCAACGGCCATTTTCGACTGAAATTTTTTCAGCATCCCAAGTTTTGATATAGCGGTTAGCCTCTTTTTCTACTTTTTTGCCAATTAGTGTCTCGATATCAGCTTGCGTTAAATTATCAAAATCGTAACCTTTAGCGGGAATATTGATAAATAAGTCGTTCCATTTGATGAAAGGACCAAAACGACCCTTGCCTTTAGTTACACCTAAACCCTCATAATAGGCGATAGGTGCATCGGCATCCATTTTCTCTTGTATAATTTGAACAGCTCTATCATAAGTAACAGAAAGAGGCTCTTCATTTTTAGGTAGCGAAATAAAAGCCTCGCCCCATTTAACGTAAGGTCCGAAACGGCCTACACCAATCATTACCTCTTTGCCTTCAAAATCGGGTAATTGCATTGGTAATTTAAACAATTCCAGTGCTTCATCTAATGTTATAGTAGCCACTGATTGGCTACGCATTAAACTCGCATAACGTGGTTTCTCTTCTTCATCAAGCTCGCCAATCTGAACCAGCGGACCAAACTTACCAACCTTTGTGTAAACATTTTTACCTGTCGCCGGATCCAGCCCTAATAAGCGTTCACCTGTGGCACGTTCTGCTGTCTCTAAAGTCGTTTCAACTTCCGAATGGAAAGGATTGTAGAATGAGTGTAGCATTTTGGTCCATTCCTGCAAACCTTGGGCAATCTCGTCAAATTCTTTCTCCACTTTAGCTGTGAAGTTGAAATCTACAATTCCTTTGAAATGTTCAACTAAAAAATCGTTTACCACTTCGCCAATATCAGTAGGGAAGAGCTTCTGTTTTTCAGCACCCGTAATTTCTGATTTCGTATCCTTGGTTACTTTTCCATCAGCCAAAATAATGGCTGTAAATTTACGCTGTTTACCATCTCTATCTTCTTTAACCACATAACCACGATTTTGAACCGTCGAAATGGTTGGTGCATAAGTAGAAGGACGGCCGATGCCCAGTTCTTCCAGCTTCTTAACTAAACTGGCCTCCGTATATCTTGCTGGCGGACGAGAATAACGTTCCGTTGCCTGCATTTCTTTTAAAAATAATTCTTGCCCTTTGGCTAAGGGAGGTAAAATTGAACCGCCTTCTTTTTCTTCGCCTTCATCATCATCCGTAGATTCTAAATAAACTTTTAAGAAACCATCAAACTTCAAAACTTCTCCCTCTGCAACTAAATGCTCTTTTCTGGTAGATGCCGTAATTTGAGCAGTTGTTTTTTCGAATAACGCTTCGCTCATTTGCGATGCGATGGAGCGTTTCCAGATTAAATCGTACAAACGTTTTTCAGAAATATCGCCATCAACAGTATGTCGATCGAAATAGGTGGGGCGGATGGCTTCGTGAGCTTCCTGTGCACCTGCCGATTTTGTTCTGTAAACTCTTTGTTGGTGGTATTTGTCGCCATATGCCGATTTAATTTCAGCGGCAGCAGCGTTTAAAGCAGTTTCTGATAGGTTTACAGAATCTGTTCTCATGTAAGTAATCTTTCCGGCCTCGTATAAGCGTTGCGCAACCTGCATTGTCCTTGCTACCGGGAATCCTAATTTACGCGATGCTTCCTGCTGTAGGGTAGAAGTCGTAAATGGCGCAGCAGGATTACGTTTTGCCGGCTTGGTTTCTAAGCTAGTGATGTCAAACTTAGCTGAAGCACAGTCTTGAAGAAATTTTTCTGCATCGGCTTCACTTTCGAATCGTTGTGGCAATTCGGCCTTAACAACCTCTTTTCCTTTACCTGTAGAAAATTGAGCAGTGATTTTATATGCAGCAGCAGCCTTGAAGTTTTGAACTTCTCTTTCTCTATCAACAATTAAACGAACTGCTACAGATTGCACACGACCTGCTGAAAGAGAGGGTTTAACCTTCTTCCACAATACAGGGGAAAGTTCGAAACCTACTAATCGATCTAAAACACGACGAGCCTGCTGTGCATTCACTAAATTATAGTCAATACTTCGTGGGCTATCTATTGCTTTTAAGATTGCAGGTTTTGTTATTTCATGGAAAACAATACGTTTTGTTTTTTCTACTTTCAGTCCTAAAGTTTCAAACAAGTGCCAGGAAATGGCTTCCCCTTCACGGTCCTCATCGGATGCTAGCCATACCATTTCGGCATCTTTAGCAAGTTTCTTTAATTCGGCTACTAATGCCTTTTTATCGGCAGGCACTTCATAGGTCTGGGCAAAATCGTTTGCAATATCAATCGCCATATCGCCTTTAGCTAAATCCCGAATATGGCCATAGCTCGATTTCACAAGGAAATCTTTGCCTAGGTAGCCTTCTATAGTTTTAGCTTTTGCGGGAGACTCGACGATTAATAAGTTTTTAGCCATGAAATAACGATTTTGTGCAAATAAAGCTATAATTAAAGTATAAATCCAAACTTGCGCATTATTTAATACAATTTTTTTTTGAATTTTTCTTGAAATTTAACGTCAGAAAAGCTTCATTGACCCGAATCATCACTTAATTTATCACTGCATTTATTTTTTGCCAAAGCGCATTATCAAATCCCGAAACGGCGAACGAAGGATTGGCTGGGTCAGAGGCATTACCCATACGCACGATAACCATACTTTTGCTCGGTATTACATAAATACGTTGGTCTGATGCGCCCATAGCAGCATACATATCACCTGGCGCATTCGTAACTAAACTGCCTTGAAAAATACTTTGACTTCCCGGTATCATATGACTCCCTTTACCATTTAACCACCATAAATAACCATAAGAAGGATTTATATTTTGTGATGTATTTGTGCTTTCAGAGAAGAAGGTTTCATTTAAAATTTGCTCGTTGTTCCATTTTCCCTTGTTTAAGGCTAGCAAACCAAATCTGGCCATGCTTCTGGTATTGCTGTTATATATTTTAAAAATAAATCCGTCATTCCAAAAACCATCCATACCTATTTTATTTTTTATTTTGGTATTGAAATAGGCTTCAAAACTTTGCTTGCTTGCTGCAGAAACCACATCCATCAGTTTTTGAAAAACATTAGCATAGGCCCACCGATTCCCAGCATCAGCTACATAAGTCAATTTCGATTTGATCACTAATTCGCTGCTTTCATCCAATCCTGATGTCATAGTTAAGAGATGTTTTACGTTAATTAGATTTTCTTTGACGATAGGTTCGCTGGTCCAACCCATGCCTAGATACTGAGATACTGCATTGTTTAAGTTTAATAGGTTTTCTTGTTGGGCAATACCGGTTGTGGCAGAAACGAGTGTTTTACCGGCACTATTCCATTCCCAGGTGGCGTCTTTTGTATGACCATTAAAATATTCTTCCAATACAATCCTTCCGTTAACTAAAATCATAAATGATTTAGAATTTTTCTCTGCAAGATATTTTTTTAAGTCCTCTACAGCATTTTGTTTCCAGCCGAGACTCGAAATCGATTTTGTTTCCCAATCACTTGAAGTCGTAGGAGGAAAGTACATGTGCTCAGAATTTGTCGGAGCTGGTTCATCAACTTTCTTTTTGCATGCAAGAAGTGATACAGATATAATTATAAGTATGATTTTAATTTTCATAGCAACAAAGTTTGGTTCATTGGTACGACATAGATTTATACTTTTGGTTTAATTTTGAGGATTATCATTTAATTTACATGCAAATCACATGAGTGAAAACTATTTGTGTCTATATTCGTATATAAAAACAAAAAACAATGATCAATACTATCCTTATCCTATTAAACTTTTTGGTGCCAAATCCGCCAAAGAATGTTTACGATTTCAGCTTCAAAACTATTGATGGCAAAGAGGTCAAATTATCTAAATTTAAAGGCAAGAAAATTTTAATTGTCAACACGGCCTCCAAATGTGGATTTACGCCGCAATATGAAGATTTAGAAAAACTCCAAAAGCAATACGGTAAAAAAGTGGTGCTAATTGGCTTTCCAGCAGGCAATTTCGGTGGACAAGAGTTTTCTACCAATGCTGAAATTAAAGAGTTTTGCACTGGCAAATACAATGTATCTTTCATGCTTGCCGAAAAAAGCAGTGTAAAAGGCGATGATATTAGTCCGCTGTTTAAATATTTAACTTCGCAAACCAACACCGAAGAACAAGGTGATATTAAATGGAACTTTGAAAAGTTTTTGATAAATGAAAAAGGGGAGTTGGTTCACCGTTTCCGCTCAAAAACAAAACCAATGGATCAGGCGATTGTGAAGAATTTATAAAAGGCTGGAAGGTTGATGGATAAAAAGCTCGATGGTTAGACCCTCGAGCTTATTACCTTCAACCTTCCACCATTTGCATTTAGCTCTTCTCTAAAACGCTTTTCCAAACTAGTGCGCTCAATACTGCACCTACAATTGGCGCCGCAACAAATAGCCATACTTGTTTTAAAGCTTCTCCTCCAGCCAATATCGCCGGGCCAATGCTACGGGCAGGATTTACTGAAACTCCTGTGATTTTGATGCCTACAATATGAATGAGTACCAATGAAAGACCAATGGCTAAGCCTGCGAAACCACCATTGATATTTTTAGTAGAGGTTGCTCCAAATATCACCAACAAGAAAATAAAGGTGAATACAGCTTCAGCAATGAATGCAGCAGTAGAGTTATACTCTGCAAAATAACCTTTTCCCCAGCCGTTCGAGCCTAAAGCCCATTCTTTCATTTCAAAATTTTCCTGGTTACTTACAATTAGATAGAGCAAACCAGCACCTGCAATAGCACCCAAAATTTGGGCAACAATATAATATGCTGCTTCTCCGGCTTTCATACGGCCAGCTACTACCATACCAATGGAAATTGCCGGGTTAATGTGACAGCCGGAAATGTGCCCGATCGCGTAAGCCATCGCAACAACAGATAAGCCAAATGCAAAAGAAATACCGAGTAGGCCAACGCCCGTAGTGCCGTCTGCACCGGCTATTACTGCGCTACCGCAACCCATTAAAACTAATACTAAAGTGCCTAGAAATTCGGCGCTAAATTTTGAGAATTTACTTGTCTCCATTTTATTTTTATTAAAAGATTAAAAAAAACAATAGGGGGAGATTTTGCTCAAATGTAAATTAAAAATTATGATTTTAAAATTAGGGCTTTATATATTCTGAATTGAAGTGGTTTGGAAAGAGAAAGGGGCTTAAATCCTTAAGCCCCGAATAAACCAAACAAACTATTTATGAAGTATATAGATAACCAATAGCTCAAAAAAAAGTTTGAAAAAAAATAAATTTACTATTTTGCTTTGAGAGATTTTTTTCTAAGCTTATCTAAACCCATTTTTTTAACTAAATAAGTTTAACTGATCAGGAACGTATTCCGTTGGATTAAAATGGTATGTAGATTTTTGAACGTTGTTATTATTTACATAAAATAACGGAGTTTCCTGATCACGCGATGCTACCTGAACAAACGTTTCTCCGGCTACGTTTTTGAAAATTTCCTCAACTAAAACAGGGTTATTATTATCTTTTGAAAGGTGACTAAGCAATAGGTGGGTCATAAAAGCAGGCTTATGATTTTGAAAAAGCTCAAGGGCCTGTGTGTTGCTTAAGTGCCCGTGGCCACTTGTAATTCTTCGCTTTAAAAAATAAGGGTAGCTTCCGCTAGCGAGCATGTTGGGACAATAATTTGCCTCTAAAAATGCTGCATGGCAGGTTTTGAACTGCGTAATCAATCTATCGCAAATGGCGCCAATATCAGTAAAAACTCCAACCCGCACATCATTGCATTCTATGGTAAAGCTATACGGATCTGCAGCATCATGAAATTTAGAAAAAGCAAGAATGTTCAATTTGCCTATTTTAATTTCTTGTAAATGAGAAATAGTAAAAACATTATCTTCAATTAAAGTCAGCTTGCTGCTCTTATAAGTAGGCGTACTAATATAAACAGGTAGCTGATGTTTTTTTGCGAAAACGCTTAAACCTTTGATGTGATCGCTATGTTCGTGTGAGATGAAAATGGCTTTGATTTTTTTTAAAGATAAACCTAGCCGATTGATTCGGGTTTCTACCTCTTTACAAGTCAATCCGACATCTACCAAAACGGCTTCGTCATCGTTACCAATGTAATAACAATTGCCGTTGCTGCCCGAATTTATAGAGGTAAAATATAATGCCATTTTGAATTTGCAAGGTACGGCTTATTTGCATAATCATAAAGTAAATTATACCCTTGCACCATTATGTTCTACCAAACGAGATAGTAAAGGGAGAAAAGCTTGTATAAGCATAATCTCTTCTGTTGAGAAAATCTTTTCCATCGTTTGTACAAGCCACTCTTCTTTAATTTTTCTTGTGGCGATGATATGTTTTTCGCCCAGTTTAGTTAAGCTGATAAAAGTTTTTCGTTTGTCGTCTGCACTTGGTTGGCGTTCGACACATTTCGCCTCTACCAACCGATTGATGATTTGAGAGATTGCCTGCTTAGAAACCCGTTCCAAATCTGCCAGCTCTGTAGATAACATTTTACCATGCTGTTCCAGTAACGACATCGTCAGTAGTTCAGCATTACTAAATGAAGAACTCACATTCTGTTTCCGCAACTGTCTGGTTAAACGGGTAACTGTGCTTCTTAATTTAGCGGCAATTTCTTGAGTTTCTGTTTGCATTTTTAGTAAATAAGCTTTACAAATATACGGTAAATATTAATTTATTATTCTCTCCTGATCCAAAATAATGTCTCGTTTATGATTTTAAAATGATTAAATATCCTGTTTACAATTTCTTGTATCCCGTTTAAAATCTTACTTTTGTAAAGTTACTTTACTATTTTAGATATGGGTATTTTTCGTTCATTAAAACATTACAATTATAGATTATTCTTTACAGGCCAAGCCATTTCGCTTGTAGGCACCTGGATGCAGCGTGTTGCGGTAAGTTGGTTGGTGTACCAAATCACCGAATCTGCATTTTTACTGGGTTTAATTACTTTTTTAAGTTTGATCCCATCTTTAGTTTTGGCGCCATATGCCGGGAGTTATGTGGATAGACATAACAAGTACAAAATCTTAATGATTACTCAGGTCATCCTGATGCTTCAAGCTGGAGCGCTTGCGGTAATGATTTGGTTTAAAGTTTATGATATATTCTGGATTGCTGCTTTATCGCTTGTTCAAGGCCTGGTAAATTCGTTTGATGTGACTGCCCGACAGTCGCTTATGGTTAATCTGGTAGAGGACAAAGAAGATCTACCAAATGCTATTGCACTTAACTCTTCGGTTTTTAATGCAGCCAGATTGGTTGGCCCAGCCTTGGCAGGAGTAATTTTAAGTACGTTGGGAGAGGATATGTGCTTTTTGATTAATTTCCTCAGTTTTATTGCAGTAATTGTTTGTTTAGTGATGATGAAACTGAAACTGCAAGAGCACTCAAAATCAAGAGAAAATATATGGGTTGATCTTCGAAAAGGTTACGATTATTTAAAATCATCGCCAGATTTGGCATCAATGATTATAATGATGGCAGCGTCAAGTCTGTTAGTCATCCCATTTACAACCTTATTACCTGTTTTTGCAAAAGATATTTTCAACGGAACAGCAACCACTTTCGGCTGGTTTGAAAGTGCTGCAGGTTTCGGTGCCTTTTTCGGTGCAATTTATATGGCCACACTAAAGGTGAATCAAAACTTACAAAAAATAGTGATGGTTTCAGGCATCCTGCTGGCTGTTTCTGTAGTGGCTTTAGCCATTAGTCCTTCGTTAATTTTAGCATTAATCTGTACAGGTTTGGCTGCGCTGGGTTTAATGGCGCAAACTTCATCCATAAATACTTACTTGCAAACGCATGCTGATGATTTAATGAGGGGAAGGACCTTGAGCTATTATATTATGGCTTATCAGGGCGTTTTACCAATAGGAAGTTTGCTTATGGGGTATCTCGCACATCAATTTGGTACACAAACAGTTGTAGCTTTCGAGGGCCTAGCCGGGTTGCTTATTGTTGGTGCTTTTATTTACAATGAGAAACATCGAAATGAGATTAAAAATAATGCTGTTTCGCTTACGTAAACAAAGGAAACTTCCTCGTAGAAAACTTGTTACCTTGTTCTTTTAAAATCAAATCCAATCCAAAGCCTTTCAAATAATTCAATATATTTGGCATTGTTATTTGCGTTAAATTACTTTATGGGGGTAGCTTAATCGTTTAAAAATTGCTTTTATACATTCCGAAAGCATGATAAGTATGTGCTGCTACCCTAAAAATTAAATCATTATGCCCAATTTAAAATTTAGAGTTTTTTTACTTCTATTTACGCTTCTTTCATCTATTTGCTTCTCACAAGTTAGTTCAATACAAAACATTCAAGGTAGAAATATTCAAAGTCTAAACGGCAAATGGAATTATATTATCGATCCCTATGAAAATGGATACTACGATTATCGTCATCAGCCGTATGATCAATCCAAAACAGGAACAGGCGGTTTTTTTGACGATCGGGAGCAGAAAGATAAATCCGAATTGATAGAATACAATTTTACTGGTTCTCCTCAAATGAATGTGCCCGGCGATTGGAATTCGCAGTCGGAAAAACTCGAACTTTATGAAGGCACAATCTGGCTGCGTAAAAGATTTGACGCCAAACCAGAGAAGGGTAAGAAATACTTTGTCTATTTTGGAGCTGTTAATTATGAAGCCCATGTTTATTTAAACGGTAAAAAACTCGGTGTGCATAAAGGTGGTTTTACGCCTTTTCAATTCGATGTAACCAATAAATTAAAAACTGGCGAAAATTCACTCGTTGTGAAGGTTGATAATACCAGAAGGCCGGATGAAATTCCAACTGTAAATACCGATTGGTGGAATTACGGTGGCATCACACGAGAGGTGTATATAGCTGAATTCCCTGATCATTTTATCAGCGATTATAAATTGCAGCTGGTAAAAGGAAACAATAATTTAGTTAGTTTTTCTTTAAAATTATCAGATGCCACTGCTGGACAAGATATCACACTATCAATTCCGGAATTAAAGCTTGAGAAGAAATATAAAACAGATAGTGAAGGAAAAGTTAATGATGAATTTACCTGGAACAATTTAAGTTTATGGTCGCCTGAAAGCCCAAAATTATATGCTGCAAACATTAAATCTGATAAAGAAAATATCGATGATAAGATTGGTTTCAGAACGATAGAGGCAAAAGGCGATAGTATTTTGTTAAACGGGAAATCTGTTTTTTTAAGGGGTATTTCGCTTCATGATGAAAATCCTATACTGGCAGGACGCCTGCGTTCTGATGGAGATATGCGAATGATGCTGCAATGGGCAAAAGATATGAACTGCAATTATGTTAGGCTGGCACACTATCCTCACAATGAAAAAATGCTCCGTTTGGCCGATGAAATGGGCCTAATGGTTTGGGCTGAAGTACCGGTTTATTGGACCATCAGCTGGACAAACCCAGCCACCTACGCCAATGCCAAACAGCAGCTTACAGATTTAATTGTTCGTGATAAAAACCGGGCAAGTGTAATTATTTGGTCGGTTGGTAATGAAACGCCGTTAAGCGATGCCCGTTTAAGTTTCATGAGTAATTTGGTGGAAACTGCCCGCACTTTAGATGATACCCGTTTAATAGCAGCTGCACTCGAGGTGCATCGCGAAGGAAACACGATGATTTTGAATGATCCGCTCGGCGAAAAAATTGATTTGGTAAGCTTTAATGAGTATGCTGGCTGGTATTTCGGCGGTGTGCCAAGTGAAATTACAAAATACGATTTCAATATTAAATATAATAAGCCAGTGGTAATAAGCGAATTTGGTGGCGATGCATTAGCGGGTTTCCATGCTGATGAAAATACACGTTGGAGCGAGGAATATCAGGAAGCTTTATACAAAAATCAAATTACGATGTTGAGCAAAATAAAATCATTAAGAGGGATTACCCCTTGGATTTTAACGGATTTCAGATCGCCGCGTAGGCAGCATCCAGTGTACCAAAATTTTTGGAATAGAAAAGGCCTTATCTCTGAAACTGGCGAGAAGAAAAAAGCTTACTTCGTATTGAAAAATTTTTATGGTGAAATGCAGGAGAAGTATAAGTAACAATCCAGCACAATGGCTATAGTCGTTGATAGATAAATGGTTATCTAAAAAGTTTAAAAATAATTGCTAATAATTATCATTTTGTGACTTTAATGAATCTTTTATTCGGAAATTCGAAGTTTGAAATGAATGATGGCCAAACAAAAGGCTGTTGATTTAAAAAATATAAAATGAAACAAAAGCTAAGTATCCTATTGGTTTTAGCAACTGTATTTACAGCAGTTGCACAACAAAAAAAACCTAGTCAAACAGTTGAAAAGTATAACATCGGAAATAAAAAAGTAACGGTTTATACTACCGCTGAAAAAACCGATTATCGCATAAGCAAAACTGAAACTTTAAATTTTGTAGAGAATAAGCAGCCTTTTGAAACGGAGCCGACTATTTTTGTAGATCCTACAATTAAGTATCAAACGCTGGTAGGCATTGGTGGAGCACTTACAGATGCTTCTGCAGAAACATTTGCCAAGCTTTCTAAGAAAAACCAGCAAGAATTACTAGCAGCATATTACAATAAAGATAAAGGTATTGGTTACACTTTAGCACGTACCAATATAGCTAGTTGCGATTTTTCGAGCGGAAGTTATGCCTATGTTCAGGATAACGACAAAGATTTAAAAACATTCAGCGTTGCGCATGATGAGCAATATAAAATTCCTTTAATAAAGCAGGCAACTGCTGCTGCCGGAGGAATGCTAGCGCTTTATGTAAGTCCGTGGTCGCCCCCAGCTTGGATGAAAGATAATAATAGTTTAATTAAAGGTGGACATTTATTGCCTCAGTATCGCCAGAGTTGGGCCAACCACTATGTAAAATTCATTAAAGCCTATGAAGCCATGGGCATGCCAATTTGGGGTTTATCTGTTCAAAATGAGCCAATGGCGAAACAAATCTGGGAATCTTGCGTGTACACTGCAGAGGAAGAACGTGATTTTATTAAAAACTTTTTAGGTCCAACTTTGCAAAAATCAGGATTGAGTAGTAAAAAATTAATCGCTTGGGATCACAATCGTGATCAGATTTTCCAAAGAGCAAGTACAATTTTAAACGATAAGGAAGCTGCAAAATATGTTTGGGGAATTGGGTTTCACTGGTATGAAACATGGACAGGCAGTGGAATGCAGTTCGGAAACGTTCGCCAGGTGCATGAAGCCTATCCTGATAAAGCGTTAATTTTTACTGAAGGATGTAAAGAGAAGTACGATGTGAATAAATTGGACGACTGGACTTTGGGCGAGCGCTACGGTTATTCAATGATTAACGATTTTAATGCGGGCACAGCTGCCTGGACAGATTGGAATATTTTGTTAGATGAAAATGGAGGTCCAAACCATGTAGGCAACTTCTGTTTCGCTCCGGTGCATGCAGATACCAAGAATGATAAGTTGATTTATACCAATGCCTATTATTATATGGGGCACTTTTCTAAATTTATTCGTCCTGGAGCGAAAAGAATTGGTTCTGCATCCAGCCGTGACCTATTACAATCTACGTCGTTTTTAAATTCCGATGGAAAATTAGTTGTTGTGGTGATGAATCAATCGGATGAAAAGCTAAAGTACAGCTTATGGATAAAAGGTATGGCAGCAACAACAACTAGCTTGCCGCATTCCATTGCCACGTTAGTCGTAGAATAATAAGATAGAAAACTAATAGCAGAAATATCCAGCAACGGTTTTCTATCAAAAATCAGGTTGTTATGCTAGCCGGACTTTTAGATAGAGCATTTAGAAACGGACTTTTCGCTGTGTAAAAAATTAAGTTTGACGGCGGTTTTGGTGCTTTTTCGGGAGTTTAAATTATGGAAATGAAATATAAAAAACTGGAACAAACCTGGCGCTGGTATGGTCCGAACGACCCGGTAAGTCTGCAGGATGTTAAACAGGCCGGTGCAACCGGAATTGTAACTGCTTTGCACCACATTCCACATGGCGAGGTTTGGCCGTTGAAAGATATCAGGGAGCGCAAAGCGATTATTGAAGCTGCAGGTTTAACCTGGTCGGTAGTGGAAAGCGTACCTGTTCACGAGGCGATAAAAACCCGCAGACATGATGCGGAACACTACCTGGAAAATTACCGGATTTCACTTCGCAACCTTTCGCAGTGCGGCATCAAAACGGTATGCTATAATTTTATGCCTGTTCTGGACTGGACACGTACCCAGCTCGATCTGGAGATGGCCGACGGGTCAAAGGCACTTTATTTCGACTGGATCGATCTAGCCATCTTTGATCTGCATATCCTGAAGAGAGAAAATGCGGAGGCTGATTACAATTCATCCATCCTCAAAAGAGCAAACGAAAAATTCGCCACGCTGAACGAAGCGGAACTGCAGGATCTGCGCACCAATGTGCTGATGGGCATTCCCAACGAAAAGGAAATTGAGCTGGAAACCCTTAGGGCCAGCATAAACGAATACGCGGCAATAGGTACGAAGGGACTGAAAGAAAACCTGAAATTTTTCCTTAACGCCATTGCCGGAGTTTGTACCGAAGAAGGGATAAAGATGACGATCCATCCTGATGACCCGCCTTATCCAATTCTGGGTCTGCCACGGATAGCGAGTACGCTGGAAGATTTTGAATATATCATCAACGAGGTAAATCAGGCCTTTAACGGCGTTTGTTTTTGTACCGGATCTTTGGGTGCGGGAATGAAAAACGACACCCTGGCCATTTTTAATGCAGTTAAAGAGCGGGTTTATTTTGCGCATCTGCGCAACGTTAAAAAAGATGATGACGGCAGTTTTTATGAGGCCGACCATTTGGGCGGTGATGTAAACATGTTCGAGATAATGAAGGCACTGACGGAAGAAAATGCCAAAAGAGAACAGCCGATTCCTTTCCGTCCGGATCATGGGCACCAGATGCTGGATGATCTTGCAAAGCAGACCAACCCAGGTTATTCGGCCATTGGGCGTTTACGCGGACTTGCAGAACTGAGAGGTTTGGAAGTAGGAGTAACTGGAAACTATTAATTTTTATAACAATACCTGCCAAATAATAGGCGGGTATTGTTTTTTACAATCAAGTTATGGCTTGAAATTTGAGCAACTCGCATTATGGAAAACAAATCTAATCCCGGTAAAAAAATTTTAACTCCTTCAGTAATTCATGATGATTTACCAGAAGTTAAAAAACCAGAGCACCTGCGTAAAATAGCATTGCAACATGATGATATGTTACCTGAAAATCCAGAAAGAAATTACCACCATGATGAGCTTTTCAAGTCATCAACATCTAGCCATGATGAGATAAAACATGCGGATGATGATGTTTGGAATGGGGAAGATGCCTAGCTATTTCGTGCTGATATCAGCTTTCATGAGGTAAACATTATAGGGTTCCCACTGCGACATAGTAAAGTATAAATGATCGTCGTTATTTTTTAATGGATAAATATAAGGACAGTATAATCCTTTAAATTGGTTAACATCGGCTAATATTTTTAGATTGCTCCAGGTTCCATTAATACTTTTGGCATCGCGATAAACCATGGCATGGAATTTACTTTTCGCGATTGGATCATAAGCTGAATCGTAGCTGTAAGCAATGATCCATCGTTGAAATTTCTTATGATATAGGAGGGAGGCCTCACCAATGGGTCCGGGTATAATAATGGTCGCTTTACCTTCATCAGCTTTGAACCACTTTTTCGAATCACCATTCCAATATTCGTATTGATTTAAATTCAGCATTTCTTTTTCCTTAATCCTAGCCAAATATCCCGGCCCACCACGACCGGCTAAGCTTCCTATCATATAAACAAAACCATCCCTCTTGGCATAACAGATCTGAGAAAACTTACTATTGCCATTAAAGGTTACTTCTCCTTTTCTTGTCCAGGTTTTTCCGTCATCTGCTGAGGCATACAACGAAGAAAAGTTAGTAAGCCATCGGCCATTTTTACCTGCCCAATCAAAAATGTTCATGTAATGCACATAATCTGTTTTACCTACTCGAATAACTGCTGTTGGAATAGAGGTATTGTATTTTTTAGGATTCGTCTTTCCACCAGCACAAATTTCTCTGGCACTTCCGTTTTCATCCAATACCATAGAATCAATTGTAATTCCATCCTCCAGATTATTGTCGCTGGAAAATGCCAGAACATTTGATCGCCAATTAGCACCATTGCCACCGCCTTTACCATCTTTTTCAGCAATAAATTCTCTTCCATGGGTATCACCGAAAAAGATCCCGACTTTTGAACCTTCCATTTGCCAAAAAATTCCCAGATCAGTTCCACCAACATCATAGTCCTTTGCAGTATTATTCGGACTGGGAAGTTGTTCACCTTTGAGTGGTGTTCCTGTTAATCGAGCGATTTTTTTGACATTACTCAATTGTAATTCAGGAGTTTTATTGTTTTGTGCCAAAGCGCAAAGGCTATTGAAAGTAAGGAAGGCAATGGCTAAGCTAAAAGGTTTTAGTAGTTTATTAAATTGATATGGTGTCATATTGGTTTTCATTTGGTTAGCAGACTAATGTAAGTATATTAGCTAAAAAAGAAACCAAAATAAATGATTTGTTACCGAACATTTCCTGCAAAAGTTACCGAGTTTTAAATATGGGGATTTCGAAACGTTTGTAGCTCTTTTTTGTTATTTTCATCTACATATTAATAGTTTCAAGGCGAAATTTTTTACAAAGATTATTAGGAAAATGGGTAATTAGCCTCTCTAACAAGTTTGGTTCTCGACCTAATCAGATACGTATTCACGAAGCATTGACGAAACTTTATGAGACTATTTTGGGCGAGCCCGGCAAACGAGGACTGGTTTTCGATATACAACCGGATGATAAATTTATCATTTTTTCCGATCAGCATAAAGGCGCAAGAGACTATGCTGATGATTTCGCTCTGGCAGAGAAAAACTATTTAGCGGCGCTTGCTCATTATCATCGAGAAAATTTTCATTACATCAACCTGGGAGATAGTGAAGAACTATGGGAAAATTTAATGGAATCTGTAATTAAACACAATAAAGCTACTTTCGAGGCAGAGAAGGCATTTATACTCTCTGAATCGTTCACAAAGATATTCGGTAATCACGATTTGTACTGGGATAACGATCCACTTGCTGGCTTCAACCTAAATAGAATTTACGGAAAAAAGATACCTATTTATGAGGGTGCGATTTTAAGAACGACTATAGCAGATAGAAAATTAAATATTTTCCTTACTCATGGTCATCAAGGTGATTTACAAAGTGACGGAAATTGGTTTAGTAAGTGGTTTGTTAGTACAATTTGGGCACCTTTACAATCCTTTTTGCGAATTAACCCTAATACTCCGGCTTACGATAATCAGCTTAAAACCGAACATAACAGCATGATGTATAGCTGGCAAATAAAACAACTAAATACCTCGCTGATTACCGGGCATACGCATCAGCCTGTTTTTGCTTCACTCACTCATTTGGAGCGGATCTATTTAAAGTTAAAAAGAGCGACTTTAAGTAATAATCAACAAGAAATTGACTTATTAAATGCCGAATTGAAGAAAAGAATTCGGGAAGGGGATGAGGCGCCAGAATTTAAACAGTACAAACCGGGCTATTTTAATAGTGGTTGTTGTTGTTTTAGTGATGGCGATATTACGGGCATTGAAATTGAAAATGGAGTAATACGTTTAATCAAGTGGTCATTTCTGAAAAATGGAACTCCAGAAAGAATTGCGCTTGAGGAAATGAGCTTGGCAGAATTGCTCGATTAATTATTTAATCGGTAGCTGAACAAAAAAAGTAGTGCCCTTATTTTTGCCTTCACTCTCTGCCCAAATTTTACCTTTATGCATATCTACAAACATTTTCACAGCTGTAAGGCCCAAACCATTAGAATTTTCGCCATGAGTTGGTATGGCGCTTAGATCTGCAAATTTTATAAAAAGTCTTTCCAAATCAATATCATTTAAACCTACGCCTTCATCTTTAACAGCTATCGTAATTAAATTTTCTTCTTGCTGATGCGACAATGTGATGATTCTATTTTCAGGAGAAAATTTAATTGAATTATGTAAGATGTGATAAAACAGTGCCGTTATCTTTTCATCGTCGCCAAAAATTTCTAAAGCCGAATTTATTTTAATATCAAAGTTTTGACTTTTTTTATTAGCTAGTGGCGCTAGTTTTTGGGTAACCGAATTTAAAATTTCTCTGAGATCGATTTTATTTTTTTGTGGTTTAAACGAACCACTTACTTTTTTAGCCGAGCTTAAAATTTCGTTTAAACTACCGACCATTTTTTTTGATTGCAAATTAATTTTTGAAGCAATCAAGCCCGCTTTTTCATCGATGTTTGGCATTCTACTCACCAATTCCGATTGCAGAGAAATAGTAGTCATCGGATTTTTTAAATCGTGAATGAGTACATGCAAGCGATCATCCTGCGCAGTAAGTGTTTGTCTGATGGCAATCCTGGTTTCTAATTTATCAATAACTAGTTCTGCTAATGTTGATAACATTTCTTTTTGTTTTTCCGTTGGTTCTGCCGTGATAGCGCCAAACACATAAAGTGCTCCAATTACAAAATGATCAGGAGATTTGATGGGTACAGCTATATATTTAGTTTGCTCATCACTTCTTGCGCTATTATTTGTTGTTGCCCCCCAGTCTTTTAAGTATTCTGGAGATAGAAAACTATCATTCTTTGACAATTCAATCTTCTTTCCAACTTGCGATTTTATAAAAATATCATCGTTGGTTATAAAGCAAATTCCAGCATTTTCCACTTCAAAAATGGCAGCCGCCAACCAGCTGATATTGTCGTATGTGTGCTCTGCTGGTGAATTTAAAATTTCATAATATAAAAGTTTTTCTAATCGGCTGTCGCTATTAATTGGGATAATGTTTTCAGGCATGATGGTATTTTTAGAATGCTGATCCCGGTGAGAACAGCAATAATGTTAAAGGTAAAGATTATCCTCAAAAGGATAAAAAAAGAAACAATTATATAGTAAATTTAGTTAATATACATATTGAAAATATTCGGATAAAGAATTCGAATTAACGATCAAATCAACATAAAAATGAGATTATATATTGAACGAAAACCCGTTAAGGTAAACCCCGATACCAAACGTGTTATTGCCCGTTTTTTTTTTAACGGAGAGGAAAGAGCACTTGAGGTGATCAGAAAAGTTTTAGAGTTTTCTGACGAAAAAGTTTTTTCCTTA
Source organism: Pedobacter sp. AC163 (assembly GCF_979258665.1). Lineage (NCBI taxonomy): Bacteria > Pseudomonadati > Bacteroidota > Sphingobacteriia > Sphingobacteriales > Sphingobacteriaceae > Pedobacter > Pedobacter sp. AC163. The sequence continues at coordinate 5,213,952 of NZ_OZ409872.1, forward strand.
ATTTCGCCAATTCTGCAGGAATACTCAAAAAGACATAGGAATATCACAAAGATTTTAAATCGGCATTGTAAAAAGCTTAAAAAGCAGTTCACCACATTAAATACCGATATGGAAGACCTTGATCAATATAAGCGGTTATTGATCGGCGCTTATTTTACACACGAATATTCAATTGAATCTGCTGCTTTTTTTAATCCCAGTATTGTAGATGATCCTGATCAAACGGATTTAGTGGAAGGTGAGAAAAGAGTAATTATAAGCTTCAGGGCTGTTGGAGAAGGCCACATTTCATCAATTGTTTTCCGAAGGGCATTAATTGATAAAAATAATAATATTCAGGTGCTGCCAGTGGGCGATTATGTTGATGAAGCTGAGGTGGTGAAAAATGCAATTTATGTTAAAAAGCTTTTTCTTAAAAAGGCTGCCTATGCACAAATTGATCCTTCGGTTTTAGAGGAGATTGAAGCTAAATTGGATGATAAGTTTGAGTATACTGCATTAAGTAATATCATTAAAGATTCTAAAAGCTTACATAAAGATAACCCAGTTAAATCGGTTGAATTCGATAAAGTGCTTTGGCTTTCTGATACCTACCACACGATAAGTTTTTCAAAAGATACCGATATTTCAGATCGTGTTATTTTCCCGATCTCAGAGTTTGAAAGAAAAGGAATTGAAGATGCCAGGTTTGTAAAATTTATAAAAGATGATGGAAGAGTAGTGTATTACGCGACTTATACCGCATTTGATGGATCACTTATCATTCCGAAATTGGTACAAACGGAGGATTTCTATGAATTTAAAGTGATTCCGCTATATGGAGATGGTGCACAAAATAAAAATTTAGCATTATTCCCCCGTAAAATAAACGGGAAATATGTAATGATGAGTAGGATAGATGGGTGGAATAATTACATCATGTTCTCTGACAAAGTGAATGTTTGGGAAAATCCAATTTTGCTAAAACAACCACGTTACTGTTGGGAGCTTGTACAAATAGGAAACTGTGGTTCGCCGATTGAAACTGACAAGGGTTGGCTGGTTATAACCCATGGTGTTGGCCCAATGAGGAGATATTGTATTGGGGCAGTGTTGTTAGATTTAGACGACCCAACCAAAGAAATAGGGCATTTAATGGAACCACTAATTATACCCAATAATGATGAGCGTGAAGGTTATGTTCCAAACGTGGTCTATTCTTGTGGGTCAATTATCAGCAATGGAGAGTTGATTATACCTTACGGTTTATCCGATTACAGTTCTTCATTCGCAACCGTAAATTTAGAGTTACTTCTAAATCGTTTATTAGAAAACAACGATAAATAGTTAAACTCTAATGGACAAAAAAAGGCTGATTCAGATGATGAATCAGCCTTTTTTTATTTGCTCGAACAGTCTATTTTTCTACTTTTTCATTTTCTACTAATGGAGAAGATAATGTTGCATATTCAGCTTCGGCAGCCTTTAATACGGCTAGGTGGGAGATAAAATAAGCTAACGTACTTTCAGCGCCTTGATTTCTATTCACACTGTTAAACTGTAAGCCATCGGCACAGCCATGGGTTTCGAAATCGTACAGAGGAATGTGGAGGCTGTTTTTGCCTAAAAACCACTCGTAACTTACCTGCATTAAGTCAAGGTATTTCTCTTCTTTGGTAATCTCGTAGGTTTTGGCATAAAGCAAAACCATCGCCATTGTTTCAATAGCTTGTTGATCATATATTGGATTTTTACCATGCTTTTTCATCCAACCATCATTCCCAACAGGATTTAGATAACCATTTTCGAAAGAAAACTTATTTAAAAATTCAATACTTTCCATAGCGATTTTATACGATTCTATATTACCGGTAGCCTCATAGTGATGAAGAAGTGCCAACGGTAAAATGGCGTTATCGTAAGTCAAAATATCTTCAAACCAATGCCATTCGCCATCTTTATTAATGTTATACGCTTGTTTAAGTGTATTTGCCAAGGTGTTAATTTCATTGATTAGTAATTCATCACCATGGTGGGTTTTTAAATAATAAGCTACTCCAATGATGGTGTTAGCCTGGCCTCTCAAATATTTCAAACTTTTAAAATGAGAAACGGAATGTGAGAATAATTCTCTTCCGAATTCTCGGTAAGAGTTATTTGGGGCGACATTTATTAAATAACCTAATGACCAAATGGTACGACCAAACGAATCTTCAGATCCAACTTCATCCAGATAATTTCTGTTAAAGCTTAAAAAATTCCTAAAATTTCCATCTTCCCGCTGCATGTATTGAATGAAACTTAAATAGACTGGAATTAGCTTCAGGGCTTTTTGATTTTTATCTTGCTCAAAAGCCATTAAAGCCATAATTAATGCTCTGGCATTATCATCTATACAGTATCCTTCCTTCAAATTCGGAATTCCAAAACGGGCATGCTGTATAATTCCTGTATCATCAGTCAACAAAGAAATATGACTTAAATTTAGAGCCGGCATTCCTTCAACATCAATAATCGGCGGCACAACTCTAGATGGTTTCTGGCCTGCGAATAATGCCTCCTCTAAAACGTTCATGTAAACATCTCCAATAGCTGGCCACCTTAAATTTAACCCATATTGGTATGCATTTGATTTAAGTTGTTGATGCTTATTTTGATCATTTAATAATTCATTTACTACATTTGCTAGCTGCTCATCGTTTTTAAAATCGAACAACTTACCTCTGTTATCTGCAAGTAATTCTTGCGCATGCCAATACGGAGTAGAAACTACAGCTGCACCTGCTCCAATAGCATATGATAGTGTTCCACTGGTGATTTGCGCTTCATTTAAATACGGGGTAACATAAATGTAGCAGGCAGTTAAATATTGATGTAATTCTTCTTCAGAAACAAATTTATTTACAAATGCAATGTTATTTTCCACACCCAGCTCTTTAGCTAAAGCTTTAAGGCTATCGCGATATTCCTCTCCATTATGTTTAACAACACCCGGATGTGTGTTTCCTAAAATCACATATAAAACATCAGGATGTTGGGCAACGATGCTCGGAAGCGCCTTTATCATCGTTTCTAATCCCTTATTACGACTAATTAAGCCAAAGGTGAATAGCACTTTCCTGTTTCTAAATAATTCACTTTGAGCAACTTCATTATTTAAAATAGGCTCCAGATCTGGAACGCCATGTTCAATTAATTTTATTGATGATTGTGGAATTTGGTAAATGCTGGTTAAAAATAAAACTGCTTTTTTACTCATCACCACTATTTTCGAAGATTTTAATGCAATCTCTTTAATAATGGTTTGCTGCATGAAATTGGGTTCTTTTAATACCGTATGCAGGATGGTAATAAAAGGCTTTTTTAATCTGTTGATAAATGAGAGTAAAAATACCCCGCTATTACCACCATAAATTCCAAATTCGTGTTCGATGATGCAGGTTTCGATATCACTGTTATTTATGAAATCTGCAGCTTCTAAATAATCTTGCTGATTCTGCTGTCTTATTACAAACTTAACTTCCTTCGGATAGGCATGCTCATCAAGATTATCTGATTCATTTAATGCAACAACGAAACTATTTTGAGCATCATAAGAAGAGTTTAAGCTTAAAGCGTTAACTAAATTCTGATTGAATGTTGCTAACCCGCATTCGCGTGGAGGATAAGTGGATATGTATGCAATCTTCATAAGTACTAATAGGTTGATATACCTTATTTAACATAGCCAATGGTAAATGGTTTTGTTTTCGATAGATTTCTGTTGATTATGACAAAACAATATGAATTATCGTCTTGTTACCTATAAAATTTAAACATTATTGCTATGAGATCGATTTGGAAAGGTTCAATTGGATTCGGTTTAGTTAATATTCCTGTAAAATTGTTTTCAGGAGTGCAAACTACGCACCTGGATTTTGATATGCTTGATGAACGCGATCATGAAAAAATTAGGTACATGCGTGTAAATGATAAAACGCATAAGGAAGTACCTTTTGATAAAATTGTTAAAGGACATTTTCTTAAAGACAAATACATTATTTTAGATAAACACGATTTCGAAGAAGCTTCACCGGAAAAAACTAAAATTATTGAACTCGAAAATTTTGTCGATATCAAAGAGATAAATCCTATTTATTACGAAACCTCATATTATACAGAACCAGAGAAGCAGGGTCGAAAGGCTTATGCACTGCTATTAAAAGCATTAGAAAAATCTGGCAAAGCCGGTGTAGCTCGGTTTGTTTTAAGAAATACCGAAAACCTTTGCGTTATTCATCCTATGGAAGGTGTAATTGTAATTACCAAAATTCGGTTTGAACAAGAGATTAGAAGTTTATCAGACATTAATAAAGTAACGGACATCACAATTACTAAAAAGGAGATGGACGTCGGTTTAGCGCTGATTAAACAATATAGTTCGGAATTTGATTTAAGTGCTTTTAAAGATGACTACAGCGAAGAATTGTTAAAAATAATTAAGGCAAAAGCCAAAGGCAAACGAGCCACAGTAAAGAAAATGAAACCACAAAAAGCGACGAGCGATGATTTATATGATCAATTGATGCAAAGTTTGGGATCAAAAAAAGGAGCTTAAGTGTGTTGGAATGAAAAAAAAAGGAGGCCTTATCGCCTCCTTTTTTCGTTATCTTATTTGAAGGCAGCCTTTAACTGTTCTGCTGCATAAGCTTGAGCCGCTTTAGCTTCTGGAACAACAAGGGCCATTCCGAAAAATTCATGTGTTACGCCTTCATAATTTCTGCTATTCACCTTCACGCCAGCTTCAGCTAGTTTATTGGCTAATATTGTTCCATCATCATGCAAAGGATCAATTTCTGCAGTGATGATAGTGGTAGGAGGTAAGCCTTTTAGATTTGCATTTACCAGCGAAATTTTTGGATTTTGTGCTTCAATCATTGTGGTTAAGTATTTTTCTGTAAACCAACCCATCATTGCTTTATTTAATGGTTTAGCATTGGCATAAAGCTTATAAGATTCTGTATCCATATTTGATTGTGCAATAGGATAAATCAAAACCTCGTGTAAAGGGATCATTATATTTTTATCTCTTGCCGTAATAGATACATTCGCTGCTAAATTACCACCGGCACTCTCGCCAACAACAGCAATTTTCGCTGGGTCACCTTTTAAGCTAACTGCATTTTTGACTACCCATTCATAGGCTGCAAACGCATCGTTGTGCGCCGTCGGGAATTTATTCTCTGGAGCAAGCCTGTAAGCAACGGATACCACTACAGCATTAACCTGTTCTGCTAATCCCTGTGCAGAGGCATTGTAAACATCTAAGTTGGCAATAACAAAACCGCCACCATGATAATAAACAATCACTGGATATGGACCATTTCCGGCTTTAGGAGTGTAAATGCGAACATGAATTTTTCCACCAGCAACATTGATGTCCTTACCGCTGGTATCAACTTTAGGTGCTGGAACTTTGATCTCATTTTGCTTTACTAAATCCATAACGGCATCGGTTGGCGTATGGTTTTTACGAGCAGCAGCTGGATCTAAGGTTTCCAAAGGCTGATCTCCATAACTCGCTAGTTTTTCAATTACAGTTTGCATTTCCGGTTTAATTGTTTTACCCCACTCTGGCGGAGGACCGGCTGGTTTCAACGCTACGACAGTTGACGAATCGGCCATTACAGAATCTGTAGTGTTTGTTGTTTTATCTCCACTGGTGCAGGCAGATAGTGACATCGCCAGCGCACAAAGGGCAGATGACAACTTTAATAAATTGGTTTTCATAGGATACTTTTTTTTATAAATGCTTCTTCTATAACGTTATCAGGAAGTTAGAGTTTGGTTTTACACACAACCTTTTAGAATTTAATCGCTTTCCAAACATCTACACCAATTAACTTGTTCTATAAAAAACTAAATAATATGTTAACAGAAATTACAGGGTTACCCGATAATGTATTTGGTGTGAGGGCTACCGGCGAAGTTACCAGTGATGATTTGAAGAACGTATTGTTACCCGGCTTAAAACGAACGGCAGATCGATTTGACGAAATAAGGTATTTATTGGTGTTGGAAACTGATGTAAAGAATTTTACCGCTGGTGCCTGGGTTCAAGATGCTAAGGCGGGGTTACAAAATTTCACTAAATGGAAAAAAATAGCTGTTTTAAGCCACGAGAAAAGTGTAGAATGGTTTTCAGATGCATTCTCAATAGCAACTCCAGGTTCATCAAAAGGTTTTAAACCAGATGAACTAGAAGAAGCCAAAGCGTGGTTAATTACTGATAACTAAATTAAATATTCAACTATGAAATCCGCTCTATTTCACGCCACAATCGGGATGAGTAATTTAGTTGGCGCATGCAGTGAGTAGGGTTTTGTTAACTTAAATAATTAAAAACAGATGAAAAATTCAAAAACTTCGGCAGAAAAAAGCAAAGCTACTGCACCAAAAGATGAAAAAGCAAAAGGAGCCGATGAAAAGGTTACTTCGGCAAAAGACGCTAAAAAAGTAGATGTGAGTAAGGAGTCGCCTAACAAAGACAAAAGTAAGTGAGTTTAATTTATGAAGATAGATTCGGATAATATTAATCGGTTTTACGATAAAATTTTTGATTGGGTAATAGCGAAAGGTCCGGCTGTTCTTTTAGGTATTGCTGTATTAATTGTTGGTTTATGGCTTATTAAAATTTTTAGTAAATGGTCAAAAGCAGCAATGACGCGGAGGGCAGTAAACCCTTCATTAACACCATTTCTTACTAGTCTAATCATCATTACGTTAAGAGTGCTTTTGGTTTTAACTGTAATGCAAATTATCGGAATCCAACTGACATTTTTAACTGTATTAGTGGGTGGTATAGGAGTAGCCGCCGGTTTAGCGCTATCAGGTACTTTACAAAATTTTGCAAGTGGGGTGCTGATACTATTGCTAAAACCGTTTGTAGTAGGCGATAATATTATCGCTCAGGGGCAGGAAGGTACAGTAAAATCAATACAGATTTTCTATACCATTGTGAAAACTTTCGACAATAGATCAGTAGTAATACCGAACAGTAAATTATCGAATGAAGTAATCATCAACATCAGCAAAGAAGGCGTAAGAAGGCTAGATATTGAAATTAAGTTTAGTTATGGGATTGAATTTGAGCAAATAGTCAAAGTTTTTAACCAAACGGTTGACGAATTTAAAAAATGCCTCAACACTCCAGAACGTAGAATAGGGGTATCGACTTTAGAAGATAGTGGTTACAAAGTGGCCATGAACATTTGGGTGAAAGCTCATGGGTTTATGGATACAAAGTTATCTTTTCAGCAAGAGTTAATGAAAAATTTAAAAAATGGCGGGGTAAAATTACCTGGAATGCCAGACTAATTTATGCTTTCAGAAGTGCATAAATCTTATCCATCAGCTCATCAATATTAAACGGCTTCGCCATAAAGTCATCGGCAGAAACCCCATCAAGTGTGTAATTGGTGGCATTATAACGGGCGGAAATCATTAACACAGGAATATGGCTGGTTGAGTCTTTCTCTTTCAATTCTTTCAAAAGAACTCTTCCGTCAATATCCGGCAGCATGATATCCATGATGATAACATCTGGATTAAACTCGGATACATGCTCAATAAAATCTGCGCCTTTGTTTAACCCCGCTACATTAAAAGCTTCGCTTTCTAAGATAAGAGTAATAACATCTAAAATTGCATGGTTATCTTCTATAACCAGAATGTTCTTTTTTGACAAGGTTGGGATGATTTTTAAATTTTGAACAAAGATAAAATAAAAAATAAATCTCTAAACTGAATATAGCAAATTAGAGTCATTCTAAAAGAACAGTAATATTTGCCATTTAGAAAATTCTAATACTTTTGTAAGTGCTAATACATCCTATGAATAAATTTTCTGTTGATTTAACCAATTGTGATAAAGAGCCTATTCACATTCCCGGCAAAATTCAGTCGCATGGTTTTTTAATCGCTATCAATAAAATTGATTTCACTATCACCTATATAAGTGAGAACACAAGCGATTATCTTTCTACGCCAGCTAAAAATTTATTGGATCAGCCTATTTCGGTATTGTCAAATCATTTCGCTCATGAACCTGATTTTAATATCGAAAACTTATTAAAGTTAGGGGTGATTAGGAAAAGTTTCGATGCCATTAGTCCATATCCCATTGCAATAAACGAAAAGCCATTTTATCTTATTATAAATACTTCAGTTAACGATTGGCTTTTAGAATTTGAGCCAGTAAGTTTACAATATGATATTCAAAGTTTAGTTGGCAGATCGGCCTCTGCAATGCTGCAAGGTAAATCGGTATCAGCCTTATTAAAAGGAGCCGCTTCCGAAGTTAAAAAGCTTATTGGTTATGATCGTATCATGATTTATAAGTTTTTAGATGATGGACACGGAGAAGTAGTAGCCGAAGAAAGGGAAGATCATTTAGAGCCATTTTTTGGTTTACATTATCCAGCGACAGATATTCCGAAACAAGCAAGAGAATTGTATAAGCTAAATTTAACACGCCTAATTGCAGATGTTAATACCGATGATTCTCCTATAATAACTTTCAACGAAGCCACCGCATTAGATTTAACTAACGGAAGTTTGCGAGCTGTTTCGCCTATCCATATCCAATATTTAAAAAATATGGGGGTGTATTCGAGCTTTAGTATTTCGTTAATCGCAAATGGCGAGTTATGGGGTTTGATTGCTTGTCATAATTATAGTCCTAAATTTATAGATTATAAAGCTCGCGAAGGCGCTAAGCTCATTGGCGAAATTTTGTCTTCTGCATTGGAATACAGACAGGAAGAAGAAAATTCGGAAACAGTAGAATTATTCAACAACACTGCGAATGTACTATCTGAACACCTCAATCGAGATAAGTATCTAGTTGAAGCACTAACCAATTACGATGAAACGTTACTGAATGTTACTCATGGAACCGGTGTGGCGATTGTTTTCGAAAACGAGCTAAAAACAATTGGTGAAGTTCCGGATGATGAGTCGATATGGGAGTTAGTCGCCTGGCTTAAAGATAATAGCGACGAATCGATTTACTATACGCATCGGCTTTCCGAAATTTTTCATCCAGCGAAAAAGTATAAAGATATAGCATCTGGAATCTTGGCATGTTCGCTAAGTAAAGATCCCGTTGAAATCATGATCTGGTTTAAGCCAGAACAAATATCTACCGTTAATTGGGCAGGAAATCCTGATAAACCCGTAACCGCTTTTGTGGATGGATTAGCGAGTCTATCTCCAAGAAAGTCTTTCGAAACTTGGTCTGAAGTGGTTAATAATACATCCGAGAAATGGATGCCGGAAGAGATTACTTCCGTTTTGCGCATCCGGGAAATTATCGTTGCTCACATTAATAAGAAAGCCAACGAGATTAGATTGTTAAATGAGAAACTACAATCAGCTTATGAGGAACTGGATACTTTTAGTTATACCATTTCTCACGATTTGAGAACACCGCTTACCTCTATAAAAACCTATGCAGAGCTGATGTTGAAAAACAAAACGCTGGATGATAAGGGAAAGAGCATGCTGGATAGGATTGTTAACAGTGCTAACAAAATGAATTTTCTAATCAAGGAGATTTTAAATTTAGCTCGTGTAGGCCGTTCTGAAATCGTTTTTGAGACGGTAAATATGCAATCGTTGTTAGCTGAGGTTAGCGCTGAAGTCTGGTCGGCTTTTAAAGCAGACAATGCCGAATTGATTTTAGGGCAATTGGTTGATCTGAAAGGTGATAAAACAATGATCGCTCAAGTTTTTACAAATCTTATCAGCAATGCTGTAAAATACTCGTCAATGGTTAAAAGCCCTAAAATTGAAGTGAGTGCTGTTATAGATGGTGGAGAAACTATTTATACGATTAAAGATAATGGTATGGGAATTGATAACCGTTATTACGACAGAGTCTTTGAGCTTTTTAAGCGCATGGAAAATGTTAAGGATATTGAGGGAACAGGTGTGGGTTTAGCCATTGTAAAAAGAATAGTTGAAAGACATAACGGTAGGGTTTGGTTTGAAAGCAAACTCCATGCAGGTTCAACTTTCTATGTGGCTTTTAAAAATAAATAGAATGACGCCAGACATATTTTATGTAGAAGATGATACGGATTATGCATTTTTTATGCAGAACGCCGTACAAGAAGTTAAAGAAACGCTAAATCTGAGTATTGTAGAAGACGGAAAAGAGGCTTTGGAAAAATTGCAGGCTTTCGCTGATACTAAAACCAAACCGAAATTAATTTTATTGGATTTAAACTTACCAGGTTTGTCTGGGTTAGATTTATTGAAATTTATTAGAGATATTCCTTACTTAAAATCTGTTCCGGTGATTTTATTCTCCACCTCAGATCATCCGGATGATGTAAAAGCATCAATAGAGTTTGGTGCCAATGCTTATTTAACAAAACCCGATGGCTACGATAACTTACTGAAATGTGTACACTCCGTACACGACTTTTGGTTTAACCAGCATTTACGTTTAAATTAATTTTTTTAGATATAACAATAAAGATTCGGGCTTCAATCCGAATCTTTTCTTTTTTACAATTTACTTTTAGATATCACCTAAATATGATTGCCAATTTATTGAGAACGGAAACCGCTGAAAATCATGCGGCATTAGAATCTTTAATGTTTGTAAATGAAATTATGAACAATACATTAAGCATTGAAAACTATAAAAAACTATTAACCATTAATTACATTATACATCAAAAATTAGAAAATAAGTTAGCCAATATGTTAGATAATGATTTGGCTGATCGATTGGATATGAAGAACAGACTAAAATTAGCTGCGCTGGAAAAGGACCTGGCGTATTGGCAAATTGATAGTTTGACTTTGCCAGCGCTTAACTTCGAATTATTTGTGCCTGAAAAAAACAATGCAGAAGTATTAGGCGCATTATATGTGCTGGAAGGCGCTACACTGGGTGGAAACGTAATTAAGAAGCATATTTTGGCTAACCCTAATTTTTCTAATCACGAAGGCGGTTTAAACTATTATGGTGTTTATGGGGAAGAGCTAGGCTCAAAATGGAAAAATTTTGTAACTATACTGAATGAAAGTGTTATAAGTGCTGATTACGAGCGATGCGTTAGAAGCGCTAATGAAACCTTTAATAATTTGATCAAGTTATCAAAACAGCTTAATTAGGTTTCCAAATTCGGCCTGATAAAATCAAAAAAATACATCTATAATACTGCTAAGGCATTTTTTTGATTGTTAGAATGTGCAAAACTTCTTTCAAATTAAAATTTGCTTTCTGTTGTTAATTCAAGGTAAATATGTATTATTGAAAAAAATAAATTTTTTAAACCTTAAAAACATCAATTAGCGATGGAAAAATTCTCAAAAGTTAAAGCTGCTGTTGCTGCGATTGAAGCAGATGTAGAAAAATTTTATAATGCTGGCAATGCAGCTGCTGGTACTCGTGTGCGTAAAGCAATGCAAGATCTTAAAGTTTTAGCACAAGAAATCCGTGCAGAAGTAACTGACAAGAAAAACTCTGGAAAATAATATTTCGCGAGTAAGAACAAAAAGGGTTTCGGTATGCCGGAGCCCTTTTTGCGTTTAGTGCATTTTGAGTAGCTATCGTTATCCCAAACTTACTATCTGCAAAAGAGTGGGCATCCTAATTATTAGTTTGCAGCTTGTAACGTTGCTAGCTCTAACAGGCAATTTGCTTATTAGAGATTGTAACTTTAAAAGACAGTTTGGGAATTAGCATGTGACAATGCAACAATTGAGCATCCAACAATTAACCCGAAGCCCTATAAAAGATAAAGCTCCCCATCGCGGGGAGCATCTATCCAACTAACAAAACATATTTTTAATTGAGAGCAAATAATTCAGGCTAACCTTTTTTAACCAACTTATATTCAAATACAGGTTTTCCACGCTCACCACCATCGCTTCCAACACCCATACTTACAAATCTTAGTTTATAATTATTACCAGCACCATCTTTAATAACATAGAAACGGTCAGATTTAATACCTGTCCCTGTAGTTGATCTCCACTTACTTCCTATGGCATCTCTAGTTGTCAAAAAAGTTAAAGTTGATAGATTTGATTCGGCGAAGGATGCATATGTTAATGTGCTTGTATTTAGAACTTCCGCTGCTGAAATACCTGCTAGATTGTTAATCGCGATATAATCTTGAAACCAATAAGGTGAACCTAAGCCAGAATTGTATGTTCCATAACTCCAGGCAAAATCCCATTCTGTTTTTCTAGGTTCAGCACTTACAGCTTTATTATTCTCTAGTGAAACGAAGACCAGGTTATAATCAGCATTCTTTGCAACATCCAAAATTTTAATGGCTGCTTCACCTAATCTTGCATATTGAATTTTGTAGCCAGCTCCATTCCGGGTAATCCTAACTTTAAACCACTTTTCTTTTTCTTTGCTTCCTTCAAAACTGACTAGGAACACTTTATTCTCCGCATCAACAGCGCTTATTTCAGGGATTGCCGTTTTAGTAACGTCACCATCCCAATAATCAACAAGTGAGACAGTTGTGGGGTCGGTGATGTCATGATTCAAGTTTACAGAGGTACCCGGATCTGCGAGTGTCACAGCAGAGATATCACTTTTTGAGGTAGTTACAGCTGTTGTTTGGTATGCTGCATTTAGTACAACTCTAAATCTGCTATCTGAAGTTAATCCAAAATTGAAACTTTTCCTTTCAACAGCTATCGCTTTATCAGTGCTCAAATCAGCATAAACAATATTTGCGTAATTTGATTCAGCAGTTTTACCGCTAAGGGTTAATGTACTTCCATCAGAAGGTGGCACTACAATTATAGGTTCTTCGCTATCTTTTTTGCAAGCCGTAAAAGTTATCGCCAAAGCAGCAATCGCAATCATTGAGTTAAGTTTATTCATGTTCTTATTTATTGTGTTTAAAAATTATTTGTTCCAGTTAAATGTTAAGCCAAGTACATAAGAGCGGCCATAGCTATAGGGTACTGCACCACCACCCGTACTATGTGCGCCTCCAGATGCGGTTGAAGTATTGCTCAAACGGGTTACATTAAACAGGTTTTTAACACCTGCATTGATGGTGATGTATTTGTAAATGCTTTTGTTAAACATCAAATCTGCTAAGCTGAACCCACCAATCTCAACCAATTGGTAATCTGTAATATTGGTATTTACACTTTGATAACTCGGAACAGCGCCCGAATATTTATAGAATAGACTGATGTTTCCTCTAATTTTTGAAAAGCTGTATAAGATCGTTGCGGTAATTTCTGGCGACCATGAAAATTCAGGTATTGTCAACTCGGGATTATTTTGTAATTGTTCATTATATCTTCCGATGTAGGATGCACCAATGGTTGCGTTTAAATTTTTATAGATGATGGTATTGTCTAAGGTAAATCCTGCAGTTTTAAATTTTGTTACATTAAATAGCGTAGTCATCGTTGCATCTTGTGCCGATTGGGCAAATGAGATTCGGTTTTTAAAAAGATTATAGAATCCTGCCAAGGTTGATCTGACTTGTAAATTGTCAAGTTTTAGTCCCGCCCAGGTTAATGAGCCATTAAAACTATTTGACTCTTCAGCTTTTAAATTTGGATTACCAATAATGTTATGACTGGCATCAACAAAATCATAGTATAACTCTCTAAGTGCTGGCGATCTAAAGCCACGGGCGTAAGCCAATCTCAAATCGAAATTTTTGCTTAAAACAAACTTGGTGTTTAGTGATGGAATAACAGGAGGAGCGGGGTACACCGAATTTTTGACAAATCTTAACCCCGGCCTGATATTTATCCCTTCAATAGGTTTAATCTCTGATGAAATAAAAAGCGCATAATCATTTATTACTGGCGAACCATTAATTCGTTGTCCACTTGCTGCATCTCTGTTAAATTCAAAACCTGGTTGAAAGGAAATTTTGGAATTTAAAATATACTGTGCTGTGGCCCTGAAAATAGTGGAGTTAAATTTGGCAGTATCCTGCTTTCCTTGTTCGGTACTGAGCACATCTGCACCTGTACTGAAATTGTGATTCATGGTTCTGGTTAAACGTTTCAAATCAGAATAACCAGCTATGGCAGTTAATTGTAATGAATTACTTAATCTCCATTCAGATTGTAATTGATTGGTGTAACGCTTGGTTTTATAAGTCTGCCATTCAGCGATGTAATTCAGCGTATTCATACCGAGACGGCTAATAATTTCTTCCTGCAGCCCATCCAATCTGTACCAAATATTAAAATCTTTGTTTCTATACCCAATCTTTGTATTGGCAAGCCACTGCTCTTTTGGTTTCCAACGGTTGCCACTCGCCAAATCCTGATCAACAATGTCTCTGGAAGTAGTGCTTGGTTTAATGTTCCAGCCAGCAAAATCGTTGTGCGTTACGCCAAACAAGGCACTCCAGCCGTTGTTTTGCCAACTTAACCCAAAATTTTGAACATGATTTCCTTTGTCCGAAAATACTCTATACTCGTTTCCAACAGTTTCCTCCTGCAATCTTGCTGTGATATTTAACAAGGATTTTCCAGCACGTTTGGTAATAATATTAATCACACCAGCTAAGGCATCAGCCCCGTAAACAACCGACATTGGCCCTTCAACAATTTCAATACGTTCTATGGTATTTATATCAATTTGGTTTAAACTTTCCCTTGTATCAGATCGATCTATCATCGGTACGCCATCCAGTAAGACCTTTACATTTCTACCAGTCATGCCCATTATGGTTACATCGGTTGTTCCTAATGTTAAATCATTACTAAACCTGAAACCTAATTCGGTATTTAAAACTTGCTGTAAGTTAACAGCTCCACGTAAACGAATTTTTTCTGCACTAATCGTTCGCACATTGTAAACTGAATTTTTTAACGATTGAGGACCAAACTGACCAGTAACCACAACATCTTTCAATTCAGTTGCCTTGGTGGTATCTTTTTTAATTTCCTGGGCCACAGTTAAAAATCCACAACACACTAAAAAGATGGATAAATATATTTTCATTTATTTAGACTAATTATAAATAATTATGCAAATTTGTCGATAATCAGAAACATCAGATAACGCCAAACGGATAATTAATGCCGTGATACGGATTAAAAAAACATGGGAATTAAAATATCAGACTATGCTACAGAAGAACCTATTTATTCAAATACCTATCCATATAATTTCGAAGTTGCAAAGGATATTGATGAACACAGTAGCGAAATAGCGAATGCTGATTATCAAATAAAAATCAGCGAGAAATGGTTTGAAGGCATCCATGTTACTGTTGCAGACATTGAAAGCAATCAGCCTAAAGATTTTAGATACAGCTCAGCTCAAGAAAATATTGGCTTTCTGTATTGCATTGAAGGAGTACTTTTCATTAATAAGGCCGATGAAGCAAGTGACCCGGTCATTATAAACGCTAATCAACAGTCTATTGCTTTTGGACAATTAAACAATACCGTACTCCATATTAATGGGAGGGTTAAATATTTATATATTCAACTTACCTCATCCTACTATCAAAGAATCGCCAATAAAACATTCGAAGCAGAATCATTTCCAAAAGAAAAAACGGTAACACCAGAAATGGAGCTACTCTTTCAATCCATTATCAATTCAAAATATGCTGGTAGAGCAAATCGGTTGTTTATCGAATCTAAAATTTTTGAACTGATTATTTACTATATCGATCAGCAACATAAGCCAGAGAGCTTTCTTATTAAGAAAGATGATGTGGATAAAATTCTATTAGCAAAGAAGCTGGTGGAGTCTGATCTCCAAAAACCGCATTCGCTTGTCGAGTTAGCAAGAAAGGTTGGTATAAACGATTACAAGCTTAAACGTGGTTTTAAAGAAATTACGGGATATACCGTATTTGGTTATTTGTATAAAATTAGAATGGAACAGGCTTATCATTTCCTAACTCAGGATAAAAAAAGTGTAAGTGAGGTATCGTATTTAGTAGGTTATAAAAATCCACAGCACTTTATATACGCTTTTAAAAAGCTTTATAAAATTTTACCAGGAAGTTTGAACAAAATCTAAAACTCCACGCAAACGTTTGTGTTGATTAATCTTTGCCTTCGTTTACAATCAAGTCTGATTCTACTATGGTGTTATAAAATGCCTGGTTTTCTGAATTGGGACTATTCATTAAATCGAGAAGAATGTTTGCGGCTTTCTGTCCCTGCAAATAGGGATACTGTTCTACTGATGCAACTGGTGAATGATCTATATAGCTTATAATGGGTAAGTTAGCATAACTAACAATGTCAAAATCATTAATTACATTGAGTTTCTTAAAATATTTGATCAAAAATAAGGCAACATAATCATTAAAGGCTACAATTGCAGTTGGTTTCCTTTTATGATTTAAAAATTGATTGGCAGCTTCTATAGTGCCTTTTTCAGTTAAATCGCAGTTAACAATTAAAGACGGATCGAACTTCAGCCGGTTAAAGGTAATGGCTTGCATATAACCATCTTTTCTTTCCTCGCTCGCGAACAAGGTGGTCGGCCCGTTTATCATCCCAATACTTCTGTGGCCTTTTTTAAGCAGGTAATTTATAGCCTTAACGGTTGCGCTTTCTAAGCTGCAAGCTACATAGTGAACATTTTTAAAGGGAGGAATGCGGTCGAAAAATACGACAGGAATATTAAAAGAATTTAATTTTTCAAAGTGATCAAATTTAGAAGTGTCTTTACTGATAGAAACCAACAAGCCATCAACACGTTGATTTTTCATCTTTTCTACCAACTTCACTTCCTGATCATAATCATCATGTGATTGGGCAAAAATTACAGTATAATTCTTTTTTAATGCCTCATCTTCAATTGCAGATATAGCTGTGGAGAAAAAAAGCTCTGATAGTTCAGGTAAAATCACACCGATAGTATAGGTTTTGCCCTTTTGAAATAAAATTGCAGCATTATTAGGCTCATAATTAAGTGATTTTGCCAACTGCTTAATTTTTTCTCTTGTTACTGCTCCAATACTGGGATGATCATGTAAGCCTCTAGATACGCTAGAAGGAGAAATGTTCAAAAGTCTGGCGATTTCTTTTATAGTGGTTGGTTTGGATTGCATTTTGACTGCTAAACTACTTCTTCGTGATGTAATATTACGAAAATAATCAAACGTTTGCGTTGTTTTTTTACTCCATTTCCTATAATCAAGATTTAAATATCGATACATTCGAATATCTTTTAATGGGTAACCAATATAAAATATTTGAGCTTTATGGATAGAAGACAATTTGTTAAAAACGCAGGACTAACCACCGCTGCTTTCGCAGCCCTTCCAGATCAATCTATTTTTGCATCACCCGTTAATGATAAAATTAAAGTGGTGATGATCGGAGTAGGTTTAAGGGGCCAAAATCATTTGGAATTGCTTTTGAAAAGAAATGATGTAGAATTGGTGGCTATCTGCGATATAGATGACAGAATGTTAACAATGAGTAAAGCCATTGTTGCGAAAAGTGGTAAGCCAATGCCAAAGATTTTTACAGGTGATGAAAATGCCTGGAGAAAAATGCTGGAAATAAAGGGTATTAAAGCTGTAGTGATTTCTACTCCATGGGAACTGCATAAACCAATGATAATCGGTGCAATAGATGCCGGCATAAAATACGTAGGATCCGAGGTATCGTTGGGAATTAACCTGCAAGATCATTGGGATGTGGTCCACGCTGCAGAAAAAGGTAATGCACATGTGATGATGCTTGAAAATGTTTGTTATCGGAGAGATGTTCTCGCGGCTTTGAACATGGTTCGACAGGGTGTTTTCGGGGAGATGATTCATTTTCAAGGCGGTTATCAGCATGACTTAAGGGAAGTTAAATTCAACGATGGCGTTAATCCATATGGACACGGAGTGGAATTTGGTGACAAAGGATTTTCAGAAGCCAAATGGAGAACAAACCATTCTGTTCATCGCAATGGTGATTTATATCCTACACATGGTGTCGGCCCGATTGCTCAATGTATAGATATTAATAGGGGAAACCGGTTTTTGAAGTTAAATTCCTTTGCAACCAAATCTCGTGGCTTGCATAACTATATTGTTGAAAAAGGAGGTGCAAACCATCCGAATGCTAAAGTGAATTTCAGATTAGGAGATATTGTAACGACCACAATTGATTGTGCAAATGGCGAAACGATTATTTTGCAGCATGATACTAATTTACCACGCCCTTACTCTTTAGGTTTCCGTTTTCAGGGTACAAAGGGTTTATGGATGGATGTGAACAAGAGTATTTATGTAGAAGGCATAAGCAAGCCACATGCTTGGGATAATGCTAAAGAGTGGCTCGAAAAGTATGATCATCCGCTATGGAAAAAATACGGAAATGATGCCCAGGGTGCAGGACATGGAGGTATGGATTTCTTTGTGATAAACGCGTTCATCGAATCAGCCAAAAGGAAGCTACCTACACCGCTCGATGTTTATGACGCTGCAACTTGGAGCGCCATTACCCCTTTAAGTGAACAATCAATAGAGTTAGGAAACGAAACAGTGGAGTTTCCAGATTTTACAGGAGGTAAATGGATGAGCAGAAAGCCAATATTTGCTCAAAATGATGATTATTGATAGGAAGCGATTTTGCAATCACTAAGCAAGTGATGAAGTAAAACGAGAAGTGTTATAACCACTCCCCGTTTAATGGCACTTCAAATAAATGAATTCACTTGAATTACATAAGTTATCTAAGCTATATGTTGAGCCGATATCAAAGTTATCACTTTAAAACGTTCAAAATTAATTTTTATTGAAATTACCAAAGGCCCCAGCACATTTCTGGGGCTTTTTATTTTGCTTTCCGCTGACTTAAGTATTGAAGTGATGGTCAATCTAATCCGTACATTGGCCAAAATTTTTCTTAATGATTGCGCTATATTTTTTACTCTTATTTGTCGTCTTATTTTTAGTGATCACCAACCTTCCTGTTTTTGGAAGATTACCAAGAGGATTCAGACTTGAGAGAATCCATCAATTGAGCAATTATCGTGATGGTGCTTTACAAAATCAATCGATCACCCCAATGCAGCCCGAAGGCGTAAGTTTCTTCAAGGTACTGAAAGCTTTCTTGTTCGATAACCATCCAAATAAGACCCCTCAAAAATCTTTAAAACATATCCAACCGGATTTAAATAGTAAACCAGCAACGGCTGCTCCAGAAATTATTTGGTTTGGCCACTCTTCTTATTTAGTTAAAATGGATGGTTTAAGGATTTTAGTTGATCCAGTTTTTAGTCAGGTACCGTCTCCATTTTCTTTTATTGGGAGTAAAGCTTTCGCGGGGACTGACTTTGTGAAAGCTGAAGATTTTAAAGATCTTGATGTGATTTTAATCACTCATGATCATTATGATCATTTGGACTATCAAAGCATCATAAAATTGGTTCCCCAGACCGCCAACATTATTACATCAATAGGGGTGGGCTCACATTTGGAAAGATGGGGGATTTCTCCAAACAAGATTAAAGAGTTGTGTTGGAATGAAACTACTAGTTTGTTGAATGGAATTACCTTTACAGCGGTACCGGCAAGGCATTTTACAGGGCGAAAATTCAAACGTAATCAAACACTTTGGTCGGCGTTTGTGCTGGAGTATAAAAATTGGAAACTTTTTCTAGGCGGAGATTCTGGATACGATAATCATTTTAAAGAAATTGGAACCAGGTTCGGTTCATTTGATATTGCTTTACTCGAGTGTGGGCAATACAATGCCTATTGGCCTCATATACATATGTTTCCCGAAGAAACTGTACAGGCGGCGATTGATTTAAATGCAAAAGTGCTAATGCCTGTGCACTGGGGTAAATTCAGCTTAGCCATGCATCCTTGGAATGATTCAATAAAAAGAGTGGTCGATGCAGCCCATGAAAAACAAATGCCAATTGTTACTCCTCAATTAGGCCAAACCGTGATTTTAAACACTGAAATGCCAACTTTCAAATGGTGGCTTGATCAATAAAATTTAAACAAAAATATAGTTCTGCTGTTTAAAAACTAAAAATCAACTGATATGAAAACCGATCTTGTAGAAATTTTTCAAACCATAAGAGCCAGTGTACAACCATATGCCACTCGAGGTTATACGGTACACGAAAATTCTGAAACAGGTTACGATCTATACAGCGAAAAAAATATTCAATATGACGACATTAAAGTTACTGAAAGGTTTTTCGTGGGCTTGTACATCAATGGAAGCGAGGTAGAACTTAAGCTGAATAGCAAAGATTTCACATTTAAAAACCAAGCCCTTGTTAGCTTTGGGGATGATAAACTGGGATTGAAAATTTCAGAATTAGATGAAGCTAAATTGAAAGAGATAGAAACGTTAGTTGAAATTCTTCACACTCACTTCAAAGAAAATGAATGGATTTAAAGTTGTTTGATTAATTTTGCGCCAATCAGCAAATTAATCGAATAATTGAACATTCTCCAACCACCCATAATATTTTCATGGCACACACAACTTAAATCGGCATTAGCTGATTTGAATTTGGAGTGCCATTTTTTTTTAGAAGGTGAGTTTAATTTGCTTTCTATTCATAGTCAATCCGTTATTGTCCATTTAGTAAATATCGACAATACGTTTACACCAAACCAACTCATCGATCTACAGCAATCATATTTAATTAAGGGAACCAAGCTTATTCATTTATGGGAAGATGTTTGGTTTAATAAATCTAACCAGGTTTTGGGAAGAATTGAGTCTATCTTAGGTTTAAATAAAAGGATACACGGAAGAAAAACCATTGTTCAAAAAATCGATAAATCTATTGCACAACCGTTTCTAAACAAAAATCATTTACAGGGTTTTGTAAGTAGTAGGCACAAATTTGGGTTGTTTGAAAAAGATGAATTGGTAGCAGTTGGTACTTTTTCTGCACTTCGCAAAATGAATTATAAAGAAAATTATAAATCAGCAGAATTGATCAGGTTTGCGGTGAAGTCTGGATATTCTGTTATTGGGGGGCTAAGTAAGTTAATCACGCACTTTTCAGCGTTGTATAATCCTGATGATATCATGACTTATGCTGATCGGGATTGGTCGGCGGGAGAGGTTTACCAAAAGTTAAACTTTATCCGAACCGATCTATTAAATCCGCAGTTTTTTTCGTTAGATATAAATTTAAATCGGATCATAATTAAAGAGAATTCGTTGTCATCTGCCGCCGTATTTAATACTGGAAGTTTAAAGTATATCCTGAAATTTTAACATGAAAGATTTTAATCTTATTATTATTTTGGGAGCAACTGCTTCAGGTAAAACAAAATTAGCAGCTCATGTTGCACATGCCATTAACGGGGAAATAATCAGTGCCGATAGTCGCCAGGTTTTTAAAAGAATGGACATTGGAACTGGGAAAGATCTTGATGAATACACGATTCAAAATAGTAAAATACCATATCATTTGATAAATATCTTGGAGCCTGGGGAAAGATATCACGTAGATGCCTTTAAAAAGGATTTTTATCGGGTATTTGGTGATGTTACTGCAAGGGGTCGAGTTCCTGTTTTATGTGGTGGTACTGGCATGTATATCCATAGCCTACTTCAAAGCCAGGAATATACAGCTGTTCCTGTGAATGAAAGTTTGAGAGAAAAATTGCAACTTGAAACGAAGGAAGAGTTAATATCCAAGCTCAAAGAATATAACGATGTAGATTATGTTGATTTAAATTCGAAGAAAAGATTGATAAGGGGAATTGAAGTTGCTACTTTTTTAGCGCACAACGATATCACCATAAATACAGCTCCAAAAATAAATCCTATTGTATTCGGACTTAAAAACGAGGTTGAAGTAACCAGAGCAAAGATTTTAAAACGATTGGACGATCGTTTATCATCAGGCATGATCGATGAAGTTGAGAATTTAATTTCATGCGGAGTTTCAAAAGATATGCTAGTTTTTTATGGGTTGGAGTATAAATTTATTGTAAAATACTTAAATGGCCTAATGGATTATGATGAATTTAAATTGAGGTTAGGAATTGCTATTTGCCAATATGCGAAACGTCAAAATACATTTTTTAGAAAAATGGAAAAAGATGGTGTTCTAATAAATTGGCTTGATGCATCATTGCCTACTAACCAAATAACTAAACAGATTTTGACAAAAATTTCATTTTAGTTTATTTTCGGAAAATCATAATAAGCACGTTCTTATTACGTTAACCGCTTCATTAAACAAAAAAGCTCTTTTGGCACATATTTTGTATTTGTTTCGCATATAGTTTAACTCAAAAAAATAACTTATAATGAAAACAATTACTAAAATTATTGCTACCTCAGCAGCTGTAGTGGCTCTATTCTTTACAACAAATGTTAACGCACAATCTCGTAACTTCGGTATTGGACTAAATGTTGGCGTACCGACTAGCGATGCTTATAGTTTCGCAATTGGCGGAGATCTTCGTTACCAATTTAATGTAGACAAACAATTATCAATCCCTGTTACAGCGGGTTATACGCACTTCAGCGGCAAAGAAATTGGCGATACAGGATTTAATTATCCTAGCTTCGGATATATCCCAGTTAAAGTTGGTGCTAAATATTTCTTTGATCAGTCTGGATCTGGCTTGTATGGCTTAGCAGAATTAGGTGCTGGTTTTGGTACTAATGAAGGTAGCGGAACATCATTTGTTTATTCACCAGCAGTTGGTTATTCTTGGGATAATGGATTGGATTTAGGTGTAAAATATGAAGGATTATCGCAAAATAGTGTTAACACTGGTTATTTCGGTTTACGTTTAGCTTACGGATTTAGCTTGTAATCCATCAATAAAATAATTCAAAAAAAGCCTTGACGGAAGTCAGGGCTTTTTTTTATTTTAAAAATTTCTGAATAAAATGAAAATTATAAAATCTGTTAGAATCAATTTATCGTATATAATCCAAAACCCTTAATTAATAATTTAAATTTATCTAACATGAAAACAATTACTAAATTTTTTGCAGCTGCACTTGTCGCAGGTGCTGTTTTTACAGGATCAAACCTAAATGCACAAACCATGACGACTATGGATGCCGGATCTACCAACAATGGAATGGCCTTTAAGGTAGGGGTGGGATTAAATGGTGGTTTGTTCAAGAAAAGTTCTCCAATGGAGTATGCTTATGGCGCCGATTTAAAACTTCAATGGGATTTAACTAAAGATGTTGCTATTACGGCATCTGGAGGTTATACAAAATTAAAAGGTAGAAATAACTCATTAGATTTTGGTTTTATTCCTGCCAAAGGTGGTGTTAAAGTTTTTGCTATTGAAAGAATGTATTTAGCTGCAGAAGCTGGTGCAGGTTTTGGTATTGAAGATGGCGCTAAAACTAACTTTATTTATACAGGTGGTCTTGGTTATGAGTGGGATAATGGTCTTGATATTGG
This sequence comes from Pedobacter sp. AC163, assembly GCF_979258665.1. Classification (NCBI taxonomy): domain Bacteria; kingdom Pseudomonadati; phylum Bacteroidota; class Sphingobacteriia; order Sphingobacteriales; family Sphingobacteriaceae; genus Pedobacter; species Pedobacter sp. AC163. The sequence continues at coordinate 5,237,326 of NZ_OZ409872.1, forward strand.
TGCAAGATATGAAGGTTATGTAAATGATGTAGCTTCTACAACTTATTTCAGACAAACAGGTCAGTTTGCTTTAAGAATCGCTTATAATTTTAAATTATAATTATAGCATCATATATTTCAGAAGCCTCGCAATTTGCGGGGCTTTTTTTGTTTAATTAATATTATAATTGCTATTTTGAGCAGAAAACCAAATACAATGAAAAAAATATTCGGCATTGCCATATTAGCTACATTACTGGCCTGCAACCAAGCGGAGAAAAAAGCTACAGGTGATAAAGACACTTCCCAGAACAACGCAGCGAAGGTATCAAATGAGGTAAAAATCAACGATGTTAAAAAATCAGAGATTTTAAATCAATATGTAGATCTTAAAAATGCGTTGGTAGCTTCAGATTCTGCAGTTGGACAAAAATCTGCGAAGGCGTTAGAGAAAAGTTTAGCAAATTACGCAGGTTGTGAACCCACGGCAGAAATAGCAGCGAAAATTGCAGGCACTAATGACCTTGCCATACAGCGCAAAAATTTTACTGTTTTAAGTGCAGATATCATTGCCTTATTCAAATCAACAGAGATAGAATCAGGAACACTTTATGTTCAACATTGCCCAATGGCTAACAAGGGAGATGGAGGAGACTGGCTATCGAAAGAAAAGGAAATCAAAAACCCTTATTATGGTAATGAGATGCTTGAGTGTGGAAGAGTTGCAGAAGAGATCAAATCAAAATAGCATGAATGTCGGGAAAAATTAAGCATGATTGTTACGTCTTTTTGACTGATTATTCATATTAATTTAACAGATTTGTTATGCATGTATATTAATTTTATATAATTTAGAAAGCTATAAACACAATACAATAATATGTCAGATATTGCAGAGATTAAAGTTGATGGTAAGACAGTAGAATTGCCAGTAATTACAGGAACAGAAGATGAAAAGGCCATTGATATCTCTAAGTTAAGAGATCTTACAGGCTTTGTAACCTTAGATACTGGTTTTAAAAATACTGGTTCTACAAAAAGTAAAATCACTTTTTTAGATGGTGAAAAAGGAATCTTAAAATATAGAGGATATTCTATAGAAGAACTTGCCGAAAAATCCAGCTTTTTAGAAGTATCATATTTGATCGTATATGGTGATTTGCCAACTCAAGAGCAATTAGATGCATTCCAGGGTGAAATAAGTAAGCATACCTTGATTCATGAGGATATGAAGAAATTTTTCGATGGTTATCCATCGAGATCTCATCCAATGGGTCAATTGGGTTCTTTAATTTTCTCACTATCAACATTCTATCCAGAGTGCTTAAAGCCTAATCAAACTGCTGAGGAGCAAAATCTAACTATTATTAAGTTATTGGCTAAGCTACCTACAATCGTTTCTTTTATCTATAAAAAAGCATTGGGTCATCCGCTTATCTATCCAAAAAATAAGTATGATTACGTAACCAATTTCCTTTGGATGACATTTGGACAACGTACTGAGGATTACGATGTGAACCCGGTTGTGGTGAATGCCATGAACAAGTTACTGATTTTACATGCAGATCATGAGCAAAATTGCTCAACATCTACTGTTCGAATAGTGGGCTCATCAGATTGTAATTTGTATGCTTCAGTTGCGGCAGGTATCGCGGCACTTTGGGGGCCACTACATGGTGGTGCAAACCAAGCTGTTATCGATATGCTTGAGCTAATTAAGAACGATGGCGGAGATACAGAGAAATGGATTGCCAAAGCGAAAGATAAAAACGATCCTTTCCGTATGATGGGCTTCGGACACAGAGTTTATAAAAACTTTGATCCAAGGGCAAAAATCATTAAAAAAGCTTGTGATGATATTTTGGAAAACTTGGGTATTGATGATCCGATTTTAGAAATAGCTAAAAAATTAGAAGAGGCAGCATTAACTGATCAGTATTTCATTGATAGAAAGTTATATCCTAACGTAGATTTCTATTCAGGCATCATTTACAGAGCATTAGGGTTCCCATCTGAAATGTTTACCGTGTTATTTGCCCTGGGTCGCTTACCGGGATGGATTGCTCAATGGAAAGAAATGCATGAAAATAAAGAGCCGATTGGTCGTCCACGTCAAATTTACGTTGGTGAAACTGATAGGGCGTTCGTTGATATTAAGAGCAGAAAATAATAATTATTTAGTCTATAAAAAAAGCTTCAGAATTCTGAAGCTTTTTTTATACCCTTTATTTTGATCAGGTTACTACGTAATAGATTAAGTTGAGCATCACCATTTCAGTTAATTTAAGTGATAGGAAGTATAGTATAATGATCATGATCATCTTCCCAACTACTTTTTTCCGTTGGTAAAATATTTTCAACGCATTAAACATATACCAGCAGATCCACACGAAAATAGCTATTCCGATGAGGTTTGACATGGTAGAATCTTCTCCGAAAATATATTTTATTAATGGTTTGGTAAATATGGAGACTATAAAAAATGCAGTCATTCCATGTATTGTGAAGATCAGGTGATCCAGATAATAAATGTGATTTCTTCTAAAATTCCACATGATGAAAAGTGCAAGCAAAGGCATCATCAGAAAATACTGCTTCGGTCTGTTGTGTTCAAGGGTTTCCTGAATAACTTCTGCTTTTTCCCCAATCGATATAGCTCGTTTCTTAATCATTCTATCTAACCAATTGTCCTGCTCTATCGGATTTAAAGTTTTCTGTCTCGCTAAATATGCAGCATAAGTACTGTCATTTCGATCATCGTGAATTTCACTAAACTTTCCAATTACCTTAGTTAACGAATCCGATCGATTGGCTTTATTCAGCTTTTTCAGATTTTCTAAGGCTATTTTTTGATCTTTGAAACTTAAGGCTTTGAAATCTTCTCGATCTAAATCTTCAGCGATATGCTTCGTAGTTTCATTCATGATACCTGGTACTGCTTTTACCAGTCCAGCGTTTTTCAATACTTTGTTTACACTATCGAGTGTAGCTTTTCTTTTTTGAGTTTCGGCAGCAGTTACAGGCTTGTGTTCATTTTCTATTTCGACATGAGTAGGCGAGTAGGCAACCAAAAAATAAACAATAGACACAAAAATGTACATGCTTACCGGATTGATATACCTGGCTCTTTTTCCTGCTAAATAATCTAACGTAACCTGACCAGGTTTAGTTAAAAGGGGAACAAGTGTTTGAAAAAATTTATTATCGAAATGGAAGTAATGTGCAATGCTATGGCTAATGAAGCCCCAAAAACTTTCTTTTAATTCTAGATTGGGTTGCCCACAATTGCTACAATAATGTTTTTCTACATGCGAGCCACAATTTAAACAATTGTGTTCTTTTCTATACTTACCAGCTGACATAAATGATTTCGAAATATTTAGTGGGTAATGGCATCAATAGCTTTCTCTTCTGCTTTGGTGTGTTTGTGCTTAAATAATAATGCAAATAAGACCGTAATGATTAACGCATAAATGGCGAATGTTAGCCACACGCTGTGCCAGTTAATAACCGGTATTGCTCTACTCAATTGACCATTATCTAAAACAGAAATTCCTTTTGAACCTAGGAAACTAATTAATAGCTTATTATTAGGTTGTGCTGAAACTAATGTTGCTAATTCTTGAATAGTAGTGTATGCGCTTGTGAAATATTTTTGAATGATCCAGCCAGATGTTAAACTTCCTAATATTGCTCCAAATCCATTTGTCATCATCATAAACATACCTTGGGCTGAGGAACGCATTTTTGGAGTAGTTGAAGTTTCAACGAATAATGATCCTGAAATGTTAAAAAAGTCAAACGCCATTCCATAAACAATGCAACTTAAAATGATCATCCACAATCCATCCGCCGGGTTTCCAAAGGCAAATAAACCAAATCTGAATACCCAAGCCAGCATAGAAATAACCATTACATTCTTAATTCCATACCTTTTTAAGAAAAAGGGGATGGCTAGAATGAACAATGTTTCGGAAATTTGAGAAATTGATAAAATTAAGGTGGATCTTTTTACTACATAGAGTTCAGCATATTGAGGAAACATTTTAAATTCATCAAGAAACACATCTCCATATGCATTTGTTAATTGCAATGCTCCGCCTAAAAACATTGAGAAAATAAAAAATAATGCCATTTTATAATCTGCGAATAATTTGAACGATTCTAGTCCTAATTTTTGCACCCATGATTTTTTATCGCTGATTAACTTTAATGGTTTACATGCAGGAAGAGTAAATGAATAAATGCCTAATGCAAAAGCACTTACTCCAGCTATGTAGAATTGATTTGCACTTGCTTTATTACCTGTTAAATTGGTAATCCACATGGCTACAATAAATCCTACGGTTCCCCAAACCCTTATTGGAGGAAAACTTTTAATAACATCAAATTCGCTATTTTTAAGCGTTGTATAGCTAATAGAATTGCTTAATGCGATGGTTGGCATATAAAAACACATTGCCAATAATATCACCCAAAAGAAGCTGTTAGGACTTGTAACTTGTGGTAAGTAAAACATTACACAGGCGTACAAAATATGTAAAACTGCATACAGTTTTTCTGCATTAATCCATTTGTCTGCCATAATACCAGTTAAGGTAGGCATAAATAGAGAGGCAATTCCCATTGTAGAAAATATGATTCCAAAATCTGCACCATCCCATTGTTTGGTTCCGAACCAATAGTTTGCAATTGTAATAAGCCATGCTGCCCACACAAAAAATTGCATAAAGCTCATCACGGTTAAGCGGAACTTAACATTCATCATATTCGTTTGTTTGATTTTTTTGAAAGTAAAGGCTGAATATAGAACTATTTTAAAACATTATTCAAAAATGAACCCAAATTATTTTAAACAATTTGGGTTCATTTTAAATTTCCATTTTTTAGGAGGATTTTAGGTAAGAATCAATAACAATTTATTAGGAAGTTCCTCTTTTGTTTAACTCATCTCTCAATCGGGCAGCTTTTTCATAGGCTTCGTCAGCAATTGCTTCCTGGAGTTTCTGTTGAAGTTCTTCAATTGTTAAATCACCAAATCCTTGCTGTTGCGATGAACTTGGCGTTACATCAGCATCAGGTTCTTTGGCAATCGAATCCATGTTTTCTAAAAATAGAAAATCATTTCCTTCAATTACAATCCCTGCAGAGGCCAATATAAATTCATAAGTATAAATTAAAGCGTTAAACCGAACCGCAAGTGCAATTGCATCTGAGGTTCTCGCATCAATTTCGTGGGTGGTTTTTCCATCGCTACAGATTAGTTTTGCATAAAAAACACCATCGACCAAATTGTAAATTATGATTTCTTGTATGTTGATATGAAAGGTGTCAGCCATTGATTTAAATAAATCGTGGGTTAATGGCCTGCTCGGAGTCATCTTTTCAATTTCAATAGCAATTGCCTGAGCTTCAAATGCGCCTATAATAATGGGCAATCTTCGGCGGCCATTTACTTCTCCTAAAACCAGGGCATAAGCACCAGATTGCGTCTGGCTATAAGATAAACCTACAATATCTAATTTAACTTTTTTCATATATCGTTTTCAAACCTCACATATTTTCAGATACGCGAGGTTTAAAGTAATTTATTATCCTTTATGTGCTTTTAAAGCTTCTATTAATTTTGGTACAACTTCAAAAGCATCACCAACAATACCGTAATCTGCTACTTTGAAAAAAGGAGCTTCAGGATCTTTGTTGATCACCACGATTACTTTTGATGAACTTACACCAGCCAAATGTTGAATTGCACCAGATATGCCGATTGCAATATACAAGTTCGGGCTGATGGAAATACCTGTTTGACCTACGTGTTCAGAATGCGGTCTCCAATCTGCATCAGAAACTGGTTTTGAACAAGCGGTTGCAGCACCTAATAAACCTGCTAATTCTTCAATCATTCCCCAGTTTTCAGGACCTTTTAGACCACGTCCGGCAGAGACCACTAACTCTGCATCCGGAAGTGAAATTTTATCAGTTGCTCTTACAATATCTTTGATAACAGTTCCTAAGTCTGATTGTTTAACATCAGCAGAGAAGGTTTCAATAGCAGCTTCGGTGTTATTTTCTTTCACACCAAAGGCATTCGGGTTTAAGGCTATTACCTTATTTGCCGACGTTAATTCGGTAATGGCAAAGGCTTTACCAGAAAATGCAGTTTTTTTAACCGAAAATTTCCCATCTGTACTAGGCAACTCGACAGCTCCATCTGCCAAACCAGCTTTAAGTTTCACTGCAATACGAGGTGCTAAACCTTTGCCAGAGAATGAATTTGATAATACGACGATGTCTGCATTTTCTTGTCCAGCAGCTGCAGCAATTACGCTTGCGTAAGCCTGGTTTACAAACGTTTTTAACTGATCTACACTTACATTTAAAACCTTCGATGCACCGTATTTACCCAACTCTTTTAATTCACTTTCTGCAACATCGCCGATAGAAATGGCAATTAAATTTGTCGATTGTTGATCGGCAATGGCTTTGGCGTATGAAACTGCCTCGAAAACAGATTTCTTAAACTTCCCTTCAGCTTGTTCTACATATACTAATACTGACATATTTTTATCTTAAATCTCCGATGGAGATGTTTATCTACTCAATTAATTATCTCTGTTTATTTCAAGTTCAAACTTAACTGGATCCGTTAAATCACTTTCGCTTCACTATGTAGCAAGCCAATCAACGATTCCGTTTGATCTGCAGGAATTAATTTCACTGTACCGCGTGGAGCTGGAGTTTCATATTTAGTCACCTTAGTAACTTCCTCAATCGAAACTGGATCAACAACAGCTAAAGGTTTTGTTCTTGCGCTCATAATACCACGCATGTTAGGGATTTTTGGTTCAGCAACCCCTTCAGCACAGCTTGCTACAAACTTACCGGTAACGGTAACTACTTCTTTTCCGCCTTCAATTTCTCTTTCTACAGTTGCATTATCTCCATCAATGTCAAGTTTTTTGATGATAGAAATCGAAGGTATGTCTAAAAATTCTCCGACCATTGCGGCTACCTGATTTCCATTATAATCAATAGACTCCCGTCCGGTTAAAATGATATTGAAATCTTTATCCTTTGCATATTCTGCAATTTGTTTAGCTACGAAATAGGCATCACGTGGAGCAGCATTTACTCTTACGGCGTCATCTGCGCCAATTGCAAGCGCTTTCCTGATGGTTGGATCGTTTGCAGCTTCGCCAACATTGATTACAGTTACTGTTCCTTTACCACCTTCAGTTAACTCGATTGCTCTTGATAATGCAATTTCATCATAAGGATTAACAATATATTGTACTCCGGCTGTATTGAATTCGGTATTATCATTGGTAAAAGTTATTTTTGTCGTCGTGTCGGGCACGTTACTGATACAAACTAATATTTTCATATGTTAATTTGGGTTTTAGTGAATATGAAATTATCAAAGCTTAAAGTAAGGCTCCTGATTAATCATACTATTGGTCTTATTTATATATGGTCTTTCTGCAAATTTAATTAAAAAAGCAAGGAAATAAAATGTCATCAAGCCGTTTAGCAAAGTTATTGGAGTTTTTAGAAAGTGATCCGAACGATCCGTTTATACTATATGCCTTAGCCACAGAGTATAACACTCAAAATGATAAAGAAAAGGCCTATTCTTTTTACCTTCAGTTAACGGATAAACATCCAGATTATGTAGGAACTTATTATCATTTGGGTAAGTTATTGGAAAAAGATGATCAAAAAGATAAAGCGATTGAGGTATATCAAAAAGGAATGGCTGTAGCCCGTAATAAGCGAGATATGCATGCATTTTCTGAGTTACAAGGTGCGTACAACACTGCTGCAGGTTTAGATTATGAAGATGAATAATTTACTCAGTCGTTTTCAATTATTTGTTTATTGCTAATCAGCTAGAATAAATGCAAGCTAAACCCATCGCTGCTAAAAAGCAGTGGCTATTTATCAGGAATGTCGTATTGTTCACTTTCACTTCTTTCGGTGGCGCACAAGCACATTTAGCATTGCTGTTAAAGTATTTCGTTAAAAATTCCAAGTTTATTTCGGAAGAAGAGTTACTGGAGCTGAACGCTTTAGCACAGGTTTTACCGGGGCCAGCATCTACACAAACACTGGTGGGGATAGCCTGGAAAGTGGGAAAACTGAAGCTGGCAATCCTTACTTTTTTGATTTGGATCTTGCCAACAGCAGCAATTATGACATTTGCTGCGATTAGCTATGCCTTGCTTGATCAGAAGCAAAAGTTTAGCGATATTCTGGAGTATATTCAGCCCATAGCGTTGGGTATTGTGGCTTACGGAGCCTGGCAGTTGGGTAAAAAAGTTTTGTCTTCCCAAGTCTCCATTTTCTTAGCCATATCTTCCGTTGTGGCAACCTTTGTTCTGCGTAATGCCTATGTATTTCCACTAGCAATTTTAGTTGGTGGGATAATTTCTTCCGCAATTGAAACGCCTAAAGAGGAAACGGAATTACGAGTTAAACTTTTTTCGAATATTAATCCTAAGAAGATGATTTACTTTTTAGGTGCACTACTTTTATTCGCACTTGTTGGTGCCATTATTAACAGAACATCGCCTTTCAGCTTGCCAATTCGTTTGTTAGAAAATTTTTACCGGAACGGAATATTGGTTTTCGGTGGTGGTCAGGTGCTCGTTCCGTTAATGTTTACGGAGTTTGTAGAAATGAAGCATTATCTGCCTTCATCAGGTTTTTTATCAGGTTTTGCTTTACAGCAAGCGCTTCCCGGCCCAACATTTTCATTCACCAGTTATCTCGGGGCATTAAGCATGAAGAACTTTGGCTACGGCGTATGGGGACAGGTGCTGGGCGGCTTAATTGGTGTAATCGGAATTAATTTACCAGGATTAATTTTGGTTTTATTTATCGTTCCTTTTTGGGATGATTTGAAAAAAATCTCAAGGATTCGCTATAGTCTTTCTGGTATTAATGCGGTAAGCGTAGGTTTCATTATTGCCGCCTTTATTCTGTTGCTTATCCCGATGGGTTTTAACTTGTTGTTTTTAGGGATAATGGTAGCCACATTTCTACTTTTAAACTTCACCAAAGTGAGCCCGCCTTTAATTGTTTTAGCAGGAATATTATTCGGATATCTTTTCTAAATAAAAAAGGGAAATTTTTCGATTTCCCTTTTTTTATTTACCCCCATTAAAATGGTGGATCATCATCATTATAATCGTCCATTTTTGATGGTCGAATAATCACATTGCTTTGTTTTTCAAAATCTTGTGATGGGTACATTCCTGCAGATGGATCTGCGGAAGCAAATGATGTTGGTGCTGTGAAATCCTCTTCCAAATCTGTAAACTTAACAAACTTACCAATAAATCGAAGTGGTACAATTCCGGTTTCACCATTACGGTGTTTAGCAATAATTACTTCGCCAATTCCCGCTTGCGATCTTCCTTGCTCATCTTCGGTAATGCCATAATATTCAGGACGATAAAGGAATAAAACCATATCAGCATCCTGCTCAATTGAACCCGATTCACGCAAATCGGATAACATTGGCCTCTTTCCCTGCAAACCAGGTCGGCTTTCTACCGCACGACTTAACTGTGATAAGGCTAAAACAGGAACATCTAACTCCTTTGCAACTGATTTCAAAGCTCTTGAAATACTACCGATTTCTTGCTCACGGTTACCACCACCTTTACCGCCTTCACCTTTACCATGCATCAACTGCAAGTAATCCACAATAACCAATTGAATATCGTATTGTGATTTAAGCCTTCTACATTTTGCTCTAAATTCAAAGATATTTAGCGCTGGCGTATCATCGATAAGTAGGGGAGCTTCAGTTAAGCGACCGATTTTACTGTGAAGCTGCTGCCATTCCCACTCTTGTAAATTTCCTTTTCTGATTTTTTCTTGCTCTATTTCAGCTTCTCCCGATATTAAACGGTTAACTAACTGAACAGAAGACATTTCTAAAGAGAAAACTACTGTTGGTTTTTGAAAATCAACTGTCGCATTCCTTGCGCAAGTAAGTACGAAGGCCGTCTTTCCCATCGCCGGACGAGCAGCAATAATAACCAAATCTTGTTTTTGCCAACCTCCGGTGATGCGATCTAATCCAGTAAATCCGGTCGGAACGCCCGTTAAGCCATCTGTTTTTGTTCGAAGTTCTTCTAGGGTTGCCAGTGATTGTTTGATAATATCGTCCATTTTCTGCGTATCTCTCCGCAAGTTATTTTGGGCAATATCAAACAATCCTTTTTCCGCATGATCTAATAAATCGAAAATATCAGTGGTATCTTCATACGCATTCGTAATAATATCAGTAGAAATTCTAATCAATTCACGCTGAATATATTTTTGGGAGATAATCCGGGCATGATATTCAATATTTGCGGCAGAAGCTACCCGGTTAGTCAGGTTAGTGATATAATAAGCTCCGCCAACCATTTCTAAAGTACCCATCTGGCGCAGTTCTGATGTTACTGTTAAAATATCTACTGGTTTCGATTTTTCAAACAGCATGTGGATGGCTGCAAATATTTTTTGGTGGGCTTCATGATAAAAAACCTCAGGCTTTAAAATGTCGATAACAGCCGAAAGCGCATCTTTTTCCAACATCAATGCACCTAAAACTGCCTCTTCCAAATCTAATGCTTGGGGAGGCAATTTACCCATTGAACTCACTGTTGTATTTAATCTTGCTTTTCGGGATGATATACTATTCTTTCCGCCTTGTTCGTTATCGATACTCATTTTACAAAAGTAGTTAATTTTTGATCCGAATGTTTTAACAAGTTCTTAGCTGTTTGTTAACAAATTGAAGAAGAATAAGATTAAGTTTTCGTTATTTTAAAAAGATCTCAAAATTCTGAACAACAAAATGTTGATAATGGAAGGGTGATAAACATGGGTTTATAGGGAATGGATAACTGAGGGAATTGAAAATAGGGAAGAGGTAGTTGGCAATAGTAGAAAATGTAACAGTACTTTTTTTAAATTCGACTGATGAACTTCGTATTTCCGATTATCTATTACCTCTATAATTCGATTGCCAATAAAAATCAATCCTCTGTTTTACGTCCATATTTTCCAATAGCAAATAATTTTGCTCGCCTTGCCGGAAAAACAACTACTTTTGCAAACAATTTTACATCATGGATAATTTTAGAAGACCACAAAGAGCAAAGGAAAATAATGAGTTTATATTTGGCATTAGAGCTGTAATTGAAGCGGTGAAAGCTGGTAGAGATATTGAAACGATTTATCAACAACGTGGTCTGGGAGGAGAATTATTTCTGGAATTAAAAGCACTACTTAAAGATACCTTGATCCCATTGAACGCTGTTCCAATTGAGAAATTGAATAGAATGTCTCAAAAAAATCATCAAGGTGTTATTGCTGTTATTTCTCCGATCACTTATCAAAATATTGAGGATATTGTTCCTGCTGTTTTTGAAAAAGGCGAAGTGCCGTTGATATTGGTGTTAGATAGTGTTACTGATGTACGTAACATGGGTGCAATTGCTCGTACAGCTGCTTGCGTAGGCGTGCATGCTATTGTGGTACCATTAAAAAATGCTGCACAAATAAATGCAGATGCTATTAAAACTTCTGCCGGAGCCCTATTTAATATCCCTATTTGCAGACATGCTAACCTTCATAAAACCTGTTTGTTTTTGCAAGAAAGCGGTTTGCAAATTGTAGCCTGTACCGAGAAAACTACAGATTTAATTTACTCGCCAGATTATACCATGCCAACAGCAATCGTTATGGGGTCGGAAGATGAGGGGATTTCCAACGATCTTTTAAGAGTAGCAGATCATTTAGCAAAAATTCCAATGGCTGGCAAAATAGAATCATTAAATGTGTCGGTTTCTGCGGGTGTTATTTTGTATGAGGCTGTAAGGCAAAGAACTACCTAAGGATGGTGTCCTTTTAATTTCGTAGTTAAGAATATAATTATGTATTTTTAATTAGAAATTCCATTTATGCTTCCTGCAAAAAACATTACCGAAGTTATCACTCATCTAGATGACATTATCAATCAAAGCATAGCCAAAAAATCCAGAGCTGGATATTTTGCTTGCTTGTATCGAAAAATGACCATCGCTGTTCAAAATGGGATAAATGACGGTTTGTTTGAGGACGGACAGAGAATGGAAAAGCTTGATGTGATTTTTGCAAATCGATATATCGACGCTTATTTCTGTAACTTGAACCAGACTCCACTAACTTCTTCATGGAAATCTGCTTTCGATGCCAGTTTACAGCCTTACACTGTCATTCAACATTTATTAATGGGCATGAATGCACATATTAATTTGGATCTAGGCATCGCTGCTGCTGAAACTGCAAAGGGTTCTGACATCCAGTTGATTAAAAAAGATTTCAATCTTATCAACAATATTATTGGTAGCTTGATAAATATAATCCAAAAGGATTTGGAAGAGATTTGTGCCCCGATGAAATTATTAAAATATGTTGATAATAAAAGCAAAGAATCTGTAATCAATTTTAGCATTACAGCGGCAAGAAACACCGCTTGGGCAAATGCTGTTGGCCTCTCCGTTCTGCAAACGAATACGTATCAGGGCTACATCAAAAATCTGGATGATAAAATTAATGTAGTAGCCAAAAATATTATAAATCCTAACTTTTCTCAAAGCTTAGTTTTAAGAACAGTTAGGATTTTCGAACCAAAAGATGTTGGCGAGATTTTAAGATTTTTGAAAGATTAAATGAATCTATTTCCGAATCTGGATTTAACTTCGGCTACAAATTCTTTTACTTTTTGCTCCTCATTACGTGGGCAAATCATTAACATATTATTGTTTTCCACTACAATGTAATCATGTAGTCCTTGTAGGATGACCAGTTTATCTTTCGGTACATTCACCATACAATTAGACGAATCGAACATAATCACCTGTTCGGAAGGAATTACCGCATTACCAACGTAATCCTTTTCAGCCATTTCATAAATTGATGCCCAGGTACCTAGGTCAGACCAGCCGAAATCAGCAGGTAAAACGTAAACATTATCAGCCTTCTCCATAATACCAAAATCGATTGAGATATTTGTGCATTGCAGATAAGCATTATTTATAAAATCATTTTCTCTTTCGGTATTCATTTCTGAACGGCCCTGATTGAAAATTTCGTACATGTCTGGTAAATGCCTTTCAAATGCCTTCAAAATTGATTTTGCTGACCAAATAAAAATTCCGGCGTTCCATAAAAAATCACCACTTTGGATAAATGATTTGGCTAGTTCTAAATTTGGCTTTTCGGTAAATGTTTTAACCCGATGTAAATCAGTATCAGTATTTAATACATGGTCGGTGTGCTGAATGTAGCCGTAACCCGTATCAGGTCTGTTAGGCTTGATACCTAACGTAATCAAACAATCATTTTTCGAAGCGGCATCAAGCGATTGCTCAATGGAATCGATAAAACCATCTATGTTAGCAATAGTATGATCTGAAGGTGCTACAACGATAGTCGCATTGGGATTAAGCTCATGAATTTTTAAACTTCCATAAGCTACACAAGGGGCCGTGTTTCTTAATAAAGGTTCCGCCAAGATTTGATTATCTGAGAGTTGTGGTAACTGTTCTTTTACAAGATCAGCATAAATCTCATTGGTAACGATAAATATATTTTCTGGTAAACAGATTTTTAGAAACCTTTCGTAAGTGCTTTGAATCAGTGTTTTACCAACTCCAAAAAAATCGATAAACTGCTTAGGGTATTCTGTTCTGCTCACCGGCCAGAAGCGACTTCCGACTCCGCCAGCCATTATTAGGGCGTAATAATCTTTATTCATTTTATGATTTAAAATTACACTATTCCTTCATTCAAAAGATCGTGCAAATGGATAATTCCAAAGTAAGTGTTTTGTTTCAGTACTAACAACTGCGTAATGTTATTTTCCTTAATTATGTGTAGTGCTTCCACTGCAAGAGCGTCGTATTGTATACTTTTTGGCTGCTTTCCCATAATATCTTCGGCCTTCAGTCCAGTAACCGAATCATTGTTCTCAAGCATGCGTCTGATATCGCCATCGGTAATTACACCAATAACACTATTTTCCTCATCAACAACAGCAACAGCACCCAAACGGTTTTTGCTAATTTCTATTAATACATCCTTAACGGAGGCCGAGGGATTTATTGAAGGTTTTTCATTGGAAAGGGCCAGATCTTTGGCCTTTAAATAAAGTTTCTTTCCTAATGATCCTCCGGGGTGATATTTCGCAAAATCAGACTCATTAAATTCTCTACATTCTAAGAGACAAATAGCCAATGCATCGCCCAAGGCGAGTTGAGCCGTTGTGCTGGTAGTTGGTGCTAAATTATGTGGGCAAGCCTCTTTTTCAAATGAGGTATTTAATACAAGATCTGCCTGTTCGGCTAAAAACGATGCTAATTCCCCAACCATTCCAATCAGTTTATTTCCTGCAGATTTAAGCAATGGAACCAACACTTTTATTTCTGGAGTATTTCCGCTTTTTGATAAACAAATAATGACATCATTTCTTTGAATCATACCCAAATCGCCATGAATTGCATCTGCGGCATGCATAAAAATAGCAGGCGTGCCAGTAGAATTAAAAGTAGCAACAATTTTTTGAGCGATAATAGCGCTTTTGCCTATGCCCGTTACAATAACTCTTCCATCACAATTTAAAATGGTAGATACCACTTGCTCGAAATCATCGTTAATGTTTTTCGCAACATTTAGTATCGCTGCTGCTTCAAGCTCTAAAGTGCTTATGGCTGATTGGATTATGTATTTTTTACTTTTCAAAGAGAAAATAATTGTTGGTGAATACTTGAAATTCTTGTAAAATTATGTTATTTTGGATAGAAAAATAGCATCGCATATTTTATTACACAAAATGGACGTGAAAAAGTCGTTATTTGATAACCTACAAAATTTCTTTGGGTTTGATAATTTCAAAGGTGATCAGGAGTCGATCATAACAAATATATTAGAAGGCAATAATACTTTCGTTATTATGCCAACCGGCGGAGGAAAGTCTATTTGCTATCAATTGCCAGCATTAATGAGCGAAGGAACGGCGATTGTAATTTCTCCTCTAATTGCATTAATGAAAAACCAGGTGGATCAATTAAGAGCATTTGGCGGAAATGATAGTATCGCACACTTTCTTAACTCATCTTTAAATAAGTCTGAAATTACACAAGTTAAGTCTGATCTTTTAAGTGGCCAGACGAAGTTGTTATATGTTGCGCCAGAATCGCTGGCTAAGCAAGATAATATTGAGTTCCTTAATTTAATAAAGATCTCTTTTGTCGCGGTTGATGAAGCGCATTGTATATCGGAATGGGGTCATGATTTCAGACCTGAATACCGTAAAATAAAGCAGGTGATTGCAGGCTTGGGCAATAATATTCCTATTATAGCTTTAACAGCTACTGCCACACCGAAGGTTCAGCAAGATATTATGAAAAACCTTGGCATGACCGAGGCTACACTATTTAAATCGTCATTTAATAGGCCCAACTTATTTTATGAAATCCGCCCAAAAAGGGATATCACAAAAGAAATCATAAAGTATATTAAATCTAATCCAGGGAAGTCGGGAATCATTTATTGTCTCAGTCGGAAAAAAGTAGAAGAAGTTGCAGAAGCGCTAAACCTTAATGGAATTAGTGCTTTGCCATATCATGCTGGTTTAGAACCGAAAATTAGAGCTGAAACTCAAGATCGCTTTTTGATGGAAGATGCAGAGGTGATTGTAGCGACAATTGCTTTTGGTATGGGGATAGATAAACCTGACGTTCGTTTCGTTATCCATCACGATGTGCCTAAAAGTATGGAGGGTTATTACCAGGAAACTGGTAGAGCCGGCCGTGATGGGGGCGAAGGAGTTTGTATTGCTTTCTACGCTCAAAAAGACGTAGATAAGCTTGCTAAATTTATGAAAGATAAGCCGGTTTCTGAACGCGAAATCGGTACACAAATTTTAAAAGAAGTTATTGATTATGCTGAATCAGGCGTTTGCCGACGTAAGCAGATACTTCATTATTTTGGAGAAAATTTTAATGAAACAGGTTGCAATTGCATGTGCGATAACTGCAAGAAACCTAAAAAACAATTTGATGCGGAAGACCAGCTATCAACCTTGTTAAAATTCATCGAAAAAACAGGCGAGAAGTTTGACGATGCGCATTTGCTAAACGTTTTTTTGGGCTTGGAAACTGCACAAACCATTGCTTATGAGCATAGCAAAGTTCCGGAATTTGGAATCGGTAAAGAAGAAGGAATTCTGTTTTGGAAATCAGTTATCCGCCAGGCCGTTCTAAATAATTACCTTTTTAAGGATATTGATAATTATGGTTTATTAAAGCTAACTAAACAAGGAAGAGACTTTATTATCAATCCTTACAGCTTGAAATTCATCTTAAATGAGCCGATTGAAACGGGCGCAGATGATGATGATGATGATGTAAAACAAGGTCCTGGAGCCTTAGATACCCACTTGTTACAGCTGCTAAAAGATTTACGTAAAAAAATTGCCAAGCAAAAAAGTGTTCCACCCTTTGTTGTTTTTCAAGATCCATCTTTGGAGGAAATGTGTACGCATTATCCAATTACAATGGAAGAACTTCGACAAATACATGGTGTTGGCTCTGGTAAAGCAATGAAATTTGGTAGCCCTTTTATTGAATTAATCAAGAAATATGTAGAAGATAACGACATTGAGCGACCAATTGATTTGATTATTAAAACTCAAGCCAATAAATCGCAAATGAAAGTTTCTATTATTCAAAATATTGATAGACAGATTGGTTTAGAAGATATTGCGGATTCAAAAGGAATTACTTACGAAGAGATTTTAAAGGAGGTAGAATCAATTGTAAACTCGGGCACTAAGCTTAATCTAAACTATTTTATTGATGAAGTCATTGATGATGATAGACAAGATGAGGTTTTTGATTACTTCCGTGCTGCCGAAAGCGATTCGATCGATGAAGCACTTAACGAACTTGGCGAAACTGACTATACACGCGAAGAAATCCAATTGATGCGAATAAAATTCATGTCAGAACTAGGGAACTAAAATTAGATTTGAGATAAAGAGACTAGATTTTAGACGGTTGACGTTTGAAATCTCAAATCTCAAATCTCAAGTCTCAAATCTCAATTATGCTAAACTATTTAGATAAAATAAAAAATACAGAATCCGGAAATTTCTTTTTGATGGCTGGTCCATGTGCAATAGAAGGTGAAGATATCGCCATGCGCATTGCTGAAAAGATTATAACGATTACAGATAAACTTAAAATCCCTTACATCTTCAAGGGTTCTTATCGCAAAGCAAATAGGAGCAAAGGCAGCTCTTTTACTGGGATTGGCGATGAAAAAGCCCTAAGGATTTTGGAGCGTATTGGTCGCGAATTTGGCGTGCCTACCGTTACAGATATTCACGAAAGTGGTGAGGCTGCAATGGCTGCTGCATATGTAGACGTTTTGCAGATCCCTGCTTTTTTGTGTCGCCAGACTGACTTGTTGATTGCTGCTGCCGAAACTGATAAAGTAGTTAATGTAAAAAAAGGTCAATTTCTTTCTGCTGGTTCAATGAAATTTGCAGTTGAAAAAGTGCGGGAAGCTGGGAACGAAAAAGTAATTTTAACGGATAGGGGAAATACTTTTGGCTACCAGGATTTAATTGTTGATTATCGGGGTTTACCCGAAATGCAAAGCTTCGGTGTTCCCGTTGTGATGGATTGTACGCATTCGTTACAGCAACCAAATCAGGCGAGTGGTGTAACTGGAGGTAAACCCGAGTTAATTTTAACCATTGCTAAAGCTGCCATTGCAGTTGGTGCAGATGGCTTGTTTATCGAAACTCACCCAGATCCAGCAAATGCAAAATCAGATGGGGCTAATATGTTGCACTTAGATTTATTGGAAGAAACTTTAACCAGGTTAATCCGGATTAGGCAGGCTATTCTTTAAAAATGATAAACTCAAAGGTATTTCTTACTGCCGAATGGCGAAAACTTGCTTTGGCACAATATGCTGTGGATAAGGCTGTGCTTTCGAAATACATACCGCCCAATACAGAATTGGATGATTGGCAAGGTAAATATTATGTGAGCTTAGTTGGTTTTATGTTCGTAGATGTAAAATTGAGAGGCTTTAATATCCCGTTTCATACCAATTTTGAAGAAGTTAATCTTCGTTTTTACGTTAAGTACCAAGACGGTGATGAGTGGAAGAGGGGCGTTGTTTTTATAAAAGAAATTGTGCCGTTGCCAGCCATCACCTTTGTGGCAAATACAGTTTACAAAGAGAACTACCAGACCTTGCCGATGAAACATGTTTGGATTGAGCAGGAACATCAGCTTGAAGTGGATTATCTTTGGAAGAACAAAACCTGGAATAAGTTTTCTGTTACCGCTTCATCAAAAGCTGAGGAAATTGTTGTGGGCAGCGAAGAAGAATTCATTACCGAACATTATTGGGGTTATACCAAGATTGGATTGAATAGAACTTCTGAATATGGCGTAGAACATCCACGCTGGGAAGCTTACCCAGTTAAACAATACAAAATTGAAGTTGATTTTGGGATTAATTACGGAAGTGATTTCGCTTTTCTTAACCATGCTGAACCAGATTCAGTAATGCTCGCAGAAGGCTCAGAAATTAGGGTTTTGAAAGGGAAGAAGTTTTAGCAGTAATAGTATTTTCATAGGCTAGTTCGCTATAAACCGGTCGTCATTGCGAGAAACTATTTTTAATAGTTTCGAGGCAATCTCACTTGATAAAATAATGCCACAAATGGGATTGTGGCAAACGCACTTCGCTGTAGGTTCAATCGGTGAAAAGTCGATTTCGCCAGCCTGCCGCAGGCAGGCAATGACGGAAAGTTAAAAACGTCAATGGTAGTGGAACGAAAAATCTGTTGACAAACAGCTCATGCCTTTCTAATAATCCAAGACAGATTTTGTTTTCTATTAAAAATTAAATTTTAGTTATCAAAAATGATGTTCTTCTATTGCTTTTTCGCCCGAGCTCGGTTTTATTATCTGCAATTGGTTTATTTGCCCCAAATCCTTTAAACGTGAGTCTTTTGGCTTCAATATTGTTTTTTAATAAATACTCATAAACGGCATTTGCCCGATTAAGTGATAACTTTTCGTTCAATTTAGCATCCCCTATATTATCTGTATGACCTTGAATTTCGATATCGACCGTTGGATTTTGATTTAAGAACTCAATCAATAAATCCAGTTCTCTAATTGATGCCGGCAAAAGATTGTACTTATTAGTGTCGAAGAAAATATTTCTCAAAGTTACATTTCCACCTTGTTTAATTTTTTCGATGTAAACTTCTATTTGGTAGGGCTTGTTAATATCGCCAGCCTTTAATTCAAAGTTTTCAGAATAAAACAAATAACCTTCTGCATTAACATTGAAAAGATAATTACTTCCGATAGGCATAACAGCTAGAAACTGGCCAGTTTCGGGGTCGGTATAGTCATCAAAAAGTGTATTGTTTGATTTTAAATCGATAACCTGAACATTGCTTTCTATCGTTTTCTTGGTGTCCTTATCTCTCACAATTCCTTTAACATAAGAAACTTTCATTGGTTTCGCAATTTCCGGCAAACCGAAACTATAAATATCCTGACCACCGAAGCCGTCTTTTAGGTTAGAGGAAAACATTCCCATGTTTCCATCAGCACTAACAATTAAACCGCTCTCATCATCAAATGAATTTATTGGATAGCCAATATTAACAGGTTTTTGAAACTTTCCTCCAACATCCATTCTGCTGTAGTAAATATCTTTGTTTCCAAAACCTGGCCATCCATCTGAGGAAAAGTAAAGTGTCTTTCCATCAGCGTGTAGGAAGGGGGTGTTTTCATCGTAAATTGTATTTATTTCAGGACCAAGATTTATAGCAGGTCCCCATTTGGCATCATCAGTAATAGTGCTTTTCCAGATATCGTAGCCTCCCGAACCGCCGGGACGGTTGCTGATGAAATATAAAGTTCTACCATCTGGACTAATTGCAGGTTGCGACTCCCAATATTCAGAATTTACAGGTTTGCCAATATTATAAGGTTCGCCCCAATCTTTGCCTTCACGGTGAGAAACATAAATATCACATCGACCCAGCCCATCTGGGCGATTACATCCCGTAAAAAATAAATATTTTCCATCTGGAGATATCGTTTGAGCGCCTTCATTATATCTAGTCGTATTAATGTTGGCTGATAAAGGCGTAGCTAAATTCCATGAATTATTCTTGAATTGAGAAGTCCAAAAGTCTTCGTTCCCGTTCGTTAGGCGTGTAAATACCAATGTTTCTCCATCGGCTGTTAAAGCAGGGAAATACTCTGAGTCGTTTGTATTAACGCCATCTCCTAGATTAGCTGGTGCGTACTTCACGGGCTTTTTAATTTCAAGGGATGCAAAATCACAGTCCATTAAGTATTTCCTTGCTCGTTTTCCCCGGTCAGAAGAATTATCTAATAATAAGAATTCATTAAAATGTTTTTTTGCCTGATCGTATTCTTGTGTGGCAAATTCCATCTCGGCTAAGCCATACATCACTTCAGGAGCTACATTTTTATTGATCAGTAATGCTTTTTGGTAAGCGACTTTAGCATCTGGATATTTCTTTTGCGCTTTGTAAACGCCGCCGAGTAAGGCGAATGCATTTTGAAATAGGGGATCTGCCTCAACAGCACTTTTCAAAACTTGCTCAGCAGATGCATAATCTAATTTCTCAATGTATGGTCCTGCCTTTTCGAAAAAAGTTTGTGCTTTTCTGTTAGGTGAACTTTGAGCATAACAGAAAACAACTGATATACTAAAGAATAAGAGAAACCAGTATTTCATTACATCAACATTTGGTGATCAAAGCTAATGTAGACTATTTAAGGAATATTTAAAAATTTATGCGTTTGCAAAGAGATCTCCCATTTCGGGTTAGCCATTACGTACTCAATAATCATTGGGGTAATTTCCTTGGATTTTGACCACTCTGGCTGAAGATAAAGCTTACAGGTTGGCGATACCATTGCCGCATATTCCTCTGCCCATTTAAAATCACTTTTATTAAAAACAATAACTTTCAACTCGTGGGCGAAAGGGGTAATATCGGGTCTGGGTGCTTTAAATTTCTTTGGTGATAAACAGATCCAATCCCAATGGCCTGAAAGAGGATAAGCACCCGAAGTTTCAATAAATGTTAAGATACCTCTATCTCTAAGTTTTTGAGTGAGGTAGTCAAGATTGTAAATAAGTGGTTCACCGCCAGTAATTACCACAGCTTTGCCTGGGAACTTATCTGCATTTTCTACAATTACATCAGCAGGAGTTAAGGGATGCATTTCAGCGTCCCAGCTTTCTTTCACATCGCACCAGTGGCATCCCACATCACAACCACCTAAGCGGATAAAATAAGCTGCTTTTCCGGTGTTGAATCCTTCGCCCTGTATAGTATAGAACTCTTCCATTAAAGGAAGTAATGTGCCGTCTTCTGGTATATCTTGTTTCATTTTTGAGGATGCAAATATCTTAAAAAAATACGGTGTAGCGGTTCCTCTTTTAAAAATTAATGTAAAGATGAAATAAGACTGATATTTAAATAGTTATTTTAGCTGGATGAAGTGGTTCAAAGCGCTAAATACTAATCAAATCCCGAATGCCAATTCAATAAAGACCCTTGAGGTTAATGGCAAACAACTCTGCGTAATCAATAATGAAGAAAAAATTGTGGTAACCCAATCTTCTTGCCCACATGCTGGCGGCCACTTTTCTGGTGGTTGGTGCAAGAATGGTCATCTGATCTGTCCGATACATCGCTATGAATACAGTTTGGAAACCGGAAGAGGTGCGGAGGGTCAGGGCGATTATATTGACATTTATCCAAGTGAGTTGAGAGAAGATGGCTTGTATATTGGTTTTGAAGAAGGTTGGTGGAGTAAACTTTGGGAATAAGTTTAACCACAGATAAAAAAGGATGGACACAGATAGAGTTAAGCAAAAATATTAGCCACCGAAACCTTAATGAATAGAAACGAGCTTAACTTCTGTGTTTTCGTTGCTAACAAATCTGTGTTTATCTGTGTCCATCTGTGGTTAAATCAGTTTAGTAAATACCTTTTAAAAAACTCTTGACAATTTAAAACTTCTATCTCAGCAAAATAGAAATCATCAACATCTTCGGTAATGATGCATTTACAGTTAACAGATTCAGCAGCATAATATTCTAATCCATCTTCAAAATCATGAATAGACTTGTTTGCAAGTGTATCTGAAACACCTTTTGATAAGTTTTCAGCAATTTTAATATGTTGACAGAGCAAATCGATTTTCTGTTTCGCTAACAGTGATTTATGTTTTTTTTCTGCAAAGTAAAAAGCAATTGCTAGGCAAAGTGGCGAAGTATAAACTTCAAATTTTGGATGAGATGCCAAACTTAAAATCCTTGAAGAATAAGTAAAAAGGGGATATTCTTTATTCAAAACTGAAACTAAAACGTTTGCATCTAAAAATATCTTCATCGATTATTTTTTAGAAGAAAAGAACTCATCTTTTGATGCTTTGCGGCCAGCCTTAACGGTTTTTTTATATTCTACTTCGCCCTCTGCAACCATACTTACCCAATCAGAAATGGGGTAATCTTCTAGTGATTTATAATCACTGGAAGTAACTTGAGTTAACAAATGCTCAATTAAACGCGATAGGCTAATATTGTTATCAGCAGCGTATTTCTTAGCCTTTGTTACTACGTCTTGGTTAAAGCTTAGAGTTAGTTTCGAATCCATAACATTATATTTATAATCAAATATAATTATTTTACGTATAATAAAAAATATTTACACGTAAAAAAGCAATCCATTATTTGAATTGCTTTTAATTATTTTTGAACCGTGGATTTTTCGCTTTGGCGTTTAAGCTTTCAGCTTTAAGAATAAATTTCTTTCCTGGCTGATGCTAATGTATTCTTCAACAAACCTACAATCGTCATTAAACCGACTCCACCGGGAACAGGTGTAATGTAAGATGAAATTGGCGCTACGTTTTCGAAATCTACATCTCCATATAATTTGAAACCAGATTTTGTTTCAGTAGATGTTTCACGGTTGATGCCCACATCAATAATTATAGCGCCCGGTTTTACCATGTCGGCGGTGATGAAATTCTTTTTACCAATTGCCGCAATAATAATATCGGCTTGTAAAACCTGTTCTTTTAAATCCTTTGTGCGGGAATGCGTAAGCGTAACTGTGCAGTTGCCTGGGTTTGCATTCCGGGCCATTAAAATACTCATCGGACTGCCAACGATATTACTTCTTCCTACTACTACACAGTGCATCCCAGAGGTATTAATGTTATATTCCTGTAACATCAACAAAATTCCATAAGGTGTAGCAGGGATGAAGCAGGGTAGATTACGCATCATTCTGCCCAAGTTTACAGGATGAAAACCATCGACATCTTTACGGTAATCAATAGCTTCCGTAACTTTCTCAGGGTCTATATGTTTTGGTAAAGGGAGCTGGACAATTAATCCATCAACATCAGCATCTTGATTAATTTCTTCGATTTTAGTCAATAATTCAGCTTCAGTAACCGAATTATCATAACGGTGAAGTGAAGATTTGAAACCCACCTTCTCGCAGTTTTTCATTTTACTGGCCACATAGGTTTCGCTTCCGCCATCGTTGCCCACTAAAATGGCAACCAAATGAGGCTTGCGTCCATTGCTATTTAAAAATTCTGCAGCTTCTTCAGCAATCTGAACTTTAACTTTTTCTGATACGTATTTACCGTCTAATAATTTCATTGTTGAAGAGATGTGAAAAGTGAGATTTAAGATCTGAGATCGAACAAATGGTCTAATGTCTCATGCCTATTATCTCATATCTAATTTTTAATCCAATTTCAAAACCGCCATAAATGCACTTTGTGGAATTTCTACGTTTCCAACCTGGCGCATGCGTTTTTTACCTTTTTTCTGTTTCTCTAATAATTTACGCTTCCGGGAAATATCACCACCGTAACATTTAGCTGTAACATCTTTACGTAAAGCACTGAGTGTTTCACGAGCGATCACTTTTGCGCCAATAGAGGCTTGAATTTTAATTTCGAACTGTTGACGAGGAATTAATTCTCTTAGCTTTTCACAAATTTTCTTTCCGAAATCGTAAGCGTTACTTCTGTGAATGAGTGAAGAAAGGGCATCAACCGGTTCATCATTAATTAACATATCTAAACGAACCAGATCTGATTTGCGGTAACCCACCTGGTGATAATCGAAAGATGCGTAGCCCTTTGAAATGGTTTTTAACTTATCATAAAAGTCGAAAACAATCTCGCCCATTGGCATTTCGAAAACCAGTTCAACCCGATCGGAAGTCAAGTAGGATTGATTTACAATCGTTCCTCTTTTCTGAATACAGAGTGACATTACAGGTCCGACAAAATCGGCTTTAGTAATAATATTGGCTTTGATAAATGGTTCCTCAACAGAATCCAGTTTGCTCGGATCAGGGAGGTCTGATGGATTGTTTACAAAAATCTCATCTCCTTTTGTAGTATGAGCGATGTAGGATACGTTAGGAACGGTTGTAATTACCGTCATGTCAAATTCACGCTCTAAACGCTCTTGAATGATCTCCATGTGCAACATTCCCAAAAATCCACAACGGAAACCGAAGCCTAAGGCTGCCGAACTTTCAGGTTCAAATACGATAGATGCATCATTCAGCTGCAGCTTGTGCATTGCTTCACGAAGTTCTTCGAATTCATCGGTATCAACAGGATAAATCCCGGCGAAAACCATTGGTTTAACTTCTTCAAAACCTTGAATTGCATCTAAAGAAGGTCTGGCAGTCGTTGTAATAGTATCACCAACTTTCACTTCTCTGGCTTCTTTTATCCCTGAAATGATATAACCCACATCTCCGGTTTTAACCACGCTCCGTGGTGCCATATCTAGTTTCAAAATTCCTACCTCATCAGCAAGATATTCCTTTCCTGTATTGATAAACTTAACCTTATCGCCTTTTTTAATCTCGCCGTTTACCACTTTGTAATAAGCGATAATTCCTCTAAAAGAGTTAAAAACCGAGTCGAAAATTAAGGCTTGTAACGGTGCTTCAGGATCGCCAACAGGTGCTGGAACACGATCTACAATGGCTTGAATAATATCGGGAATTCCTAAGCCAGTTTTCCCCGATGCAGGAATAATATCTTCGCGTTTGCAGCCAATTAAATCAATAATCTGATCTTTGACTTCCTCAGGCATCGCCCCAGGCAAATCCATTTTGTTTAAGATTGGAATAATTTCGAGGTCGTGTTCTAAAGCTAGATACAAATTCGAAATGGTTTGTGCCTGAATCCCTTGCGAAGCATCTACAATTAATAAAGCGCCTTCGCAAGCAGCGATAGAACGCGAAACTTCATAAGAGAAATCGACGTGTCCAGGGGTATCAATCAAGTTAAAGTTATATTCAATATCTCCAACCTTATAGTTCATTTGTATGGCATGACTTTTAATCGTTATGCCTC
This sequence comes from Pedobacter sp. AC163, assembly GCF_979258665.1. Classification (NCBI taxonomy): domain Bacteria; kingdom Pseudomonadati; phylum Bacteroidota; class Sphingobacteriia; order Sphingobacteriales; family Sphingobacteriaceae; genus Pedobacter; species Pedobacter sp. AC163. The sequence goes on from NZ_OZ409872.1 coordinate 5,262,847, forward strand.
GCTCACGCTCCAAATCCATATTATCGAGCAATTGCGCCTGCGCTTCACGCTGCGAAATTGTCGCTGTATATTCTAATAACCTATCAGCCAAAGTGCTCTTGCCATGGTCGATATGTGCAATAATGCAAAAATTACGTATATGCTTCATCTTTGCGCAAAGATATGTTTTTAAATGGAAAATTTACCGTCGAAAATGGAATGCAAATCGGCCAATTTTTTTATAAAACAAGGTAGTATTTGCTGATTAGAAAATTAATGATTTCTTCCGATCAGGAGCAAAAATGTTTAGTCGTTTCGTTATCTTATTTCCCGAAAAAAATTCGGTTATTTCGAAGGAGCAATCTCAATTAATAGCATATAAAATGCCTAGTTACCATTGAATTTAATTGCTAAAGCATACGATATATTAAATTAGCTGCTCAAAAGTCAACATTTTTTGCTTTTCAGCCTCAGGTATTATAGTTGGTCTTTTTGTGTTAGTGTCAACCGCTATGCAGACTGTTTTTCCTTTACTGCAAATTACTTCCTCGGTTCCCTTTAGTTTTACAATTTGGTACTCCAAGTCAAAGCTTGTATTGCCAATTCGTGATGTTTTCACATGAACAGCTATTTTATCATTCATCACAATCGGCAGGATATAATCCAGTTCAGCATGAGCAATGACGATTCCAGTTTTATTCCAATCCCACTTTACAATTTCTTCCCAATACTTAGTTCTCGCAATTTCCAAGTAGGTAAAGTATACTGAATTATTCACATGGCCCATTAAATCAAAATCAACAAAACGAAGATGAATGTTCGTTTTATAGTTGAATTTGTCGGAAAAATCACGTATTTCTGACAATTTGTCTTTTGATTTCGATTTATTTTGCCAAAATGTCTTAAAAATCATAAAAATTTGGTTTGGTATGTAAGTTGAATAACGACTGATATCAGATTAAAAAAATAAAATTAAAGATATGACACTTGTAAATTTTAACAACAGAACCCGCAACACAGCACCTTACTTTAACAATGTTTTTGATTCATTGTTTAGTGAAGCAGTAAGTAAAAACAAAATGGTTGATAAATCGCCAAACGTTAACATTCATGAAAATGTGACTGCATATGTAATTGAGTTGGCGGCACCAGGTTTGAAGAAAGAAGATTTTCAAATCAACTTAAAAAAAGATACGCTTTCTGTTTGGGCAGAAGTTAAAAAAGACGAAACACAAATTGCCAAAGATTATACCCGTAAAGAATTTGATTTTAGCTCGTTTGCCAGATCATTTAATTTACCAGAAACTGCAGATGGTGAAAAAATTACCGCAGAATATAAAGATGGTATTTTGGTAATTAACATCGGCAAAAAAGACGATACTAAATTACAACACAAAGAAATTGTAGTATCGTAGAACAAAATATTCTCGAAAGAGGGTTTTTCATAATAGTTTAAGTTTAGGTTTTATAAGGTTAACGTTGGATGACGTTAATCTTATTTTTTATATTTAGATTGATTTTAAGTTGAAACATCAAGTTAGCCTAACGTCATTTTTTTGTACTTTTGCGCCATGGAAAGAGAAATTCTGGATACTAAACGTAAAGCACTTAAAATTAATCTTGACCCAAGGATATACGGTACTTTTGCCGAAATTGGTGCAGGGCAAGAAGTTTCAAGGAATTTTTTTAACGCTGGTGCAGCTTCCGGAACCGTTGCAAAAACGATGTCGGCCTATGATATGACTTTTAGCGATGCGATTTATGGTGCTGAAACTAATGGTCGTTATGTGAGCCAGAATAGACTTTTGCAAATGCTCGATCATGAATTTGGCCTACTTAACGAAAGATTATCGGGCGAAAAATATGAGAGTAGAACATTTTTTGCTTTTGCCGATACAGTTACCACACTAAATTATAAACGTACAAATGAACCTCACGGCTGGGTAGGACTTCGATTCCAAAACGAGCCAGGTGGTGCTCCAAATGAAATATTTTTCCATGTTCGCTTGCTTGATACCGATGTAAATATGCAACAGCGTGTGCTTGGTATTATTGGCGTTAATTTGGTTTATGCAGCCTTCTATCTTAATGAAGATCCAAAATTAATGGTTGAATCTCTAGCTGATAATTTAACGATCGGTTCGGTTGAAATAGATTTAATCTCGGTTAAGGGACCGGCATTTCCTGGGGTAGATAATATCTTACTTAATTTATACATGATTATGAAAGATTTTTCTGCGGCAGCTATTTTTGACGCAGATACTCACCCACGCCAAGCTAAAGATTTATTGTACAAAAAGGACATCATGATTTTGCGAACCAAATATGGTCAGAAATCATTACCAAATTTCAATCTATTTAACAAGGCTACAGAGCAATTTAAACGAACCAATAAAGTAGAAGAGGGAAATATTGCTGTTATGATTGAGGTTTTATTGACCAATGTTTTAACGGATGAACAAGAAACTCCAGACCATATTGATTTAGAATCGGTTGCTAAACGTACGCAAGAAATGTGCGATACTGGAAATATTGTGATCGTTTCAAATTTCACTCGTCATAATCGGTTAGCTAAGTATTTGGCTCGTTGTAAGCCAAAAAGTGTTGGCCTTGCTACCAACATTAACAACTTGAAGTTCGTTTTTAACTCTACAAATTTTAAAGGTGAAAATTATTCTGGTCAGTTATTGAGTTATGTTAACGACATGTTCAATACAAATGTTCGTTTGTTTGCCTATCCGTTTTTAGATAAAAAAACAAATGAAGTAATTACAACTTCGAATATGCCTGTTACGCCTGAGGCAAAGCCACTTTTTGATTTCCTTTTAGTTAACGGTTACATCACCGATATTAAAGATTACAGTGAAGATGAAGTAAAAACCGTTTAGTCTTACGCTATCATCTCCGGGATCTCTACTTTGATATCGTAAATGATTATTAAAGGCTTTGAAGGGTAGTTCCTGTTTCAGTAACTCTCAAACTATGGTTTGCGCCACATTTTAGTGCAAAATTATTTCGTTGATGCCCTACAGGGAAGTCAAATGCGATCGGGTAGTTGTAGTTTTTAACTTTTTCCAACACTATCTCATAAATAGTTTTGCCAAACTCTTCGCCAGTATCATCTGGTTTAACTTTGAAACCTCCGATTATCAAACCTTTCAGGTTTTTTAGTTTACCGCTACGTTTCAAGTTCCATAACATCCTATCGATGCTGTAAAGGTATTCACCTGTATCTTCAATAAAGAGAATTTTATCTTTGGTGTCCAAATCGGAATCACTGCCAGACAGTGTTTCAATAATACTAAGATTTCCACCAACTAAAACTCCTTCTACGCTTCCTGGTTTATTATTCATGTTTGTGGGGGCTGAATATCCCATTGGTGCTCCAATTAAGGCATTTTTTATTGATAAGATGGTTTCGATCTGAATGGGTTCTGCTTTCGTCCAATCATCTGGAAAACTGTTACACATTTTGGAGTGAATAGAAGCAATGCCATAGTTTTTGGCTAGGTGGCAATGTAAAACAGTGATATCACTAAATCCGATAATCCATTTTGGATTTTTTTTAAATGATGAAAAATCTAGTTGATCAATGATTCTGACGAAGCCATATCCGCCCCGGGCACACATGATGGCTTTTATATTAGGGTCGTCCAACATCGTTTGGAAATCCTTCAATCTTTCCTCATCTGTGCCGCCGTAAGTGAAATCACGTTTTCCAATTGTTTCACCTATTTTTATTTGGAAACCCCAGCTTTGCATCTGCAAAATTGAAGGCTGCACTTGTTCCGTAGTGATAAAACCAGCCGGACTTGTTATTCCAATCCAATCGCCGCGATTTAAATATGGTGGTATCTTAAATGATGAAGTTTCACTTTCAATACTATTGCCGAAGCTTTTAAAAATGGGCATTACGGTAGCACCTGCAATAAAAGAGGAAAGGAATTTTTTTCTGTTCATCTGGTTTAAGGAAGTGATTGATATAAAAAGCTAATATAAAGTAAATAATTTTTGCTCAAAAGAAAAGGGATCTATATCCATAAATCCCTTTTTTAAACCAAACAAATTAATCTGTAAAAGATTAGTATAATGTGAATTATATAGATAACCCCTGATAAAATAAAAAGTTTGATGTTTGATGAAATTATTTTTTGCTACCCGATTTGGGCATTAGGTTTAAAGTTCAATCGATATAACTAATACACTTGATTATTATATTTTATATATTTTAGCAAATCAATTTTTACTAGAGATAATTCAGTTAAGCTGGAGTCTCCAATCCCGAATTTAAATGAATAAAGCTATTTTTCTAGACCGTGATGGCGTTTTAAATCACGAAATTTATGATTACATCTGTCGAGTTGAAGATTTTAAGATCCTGGAGTATCAAATTCCCGTACTGAAGAAATTATATGATGAAGGTTTTCTGCTTATTGTAATTACAAATCAAGGCGGCATTGCGTTAAAAAGGTATAGCGAGCAAGAGCTGGCAATTATGCATCAAATGTTGAGAAATGCTTTTGTAGCAAAAGGCGCTGATATTGCTGGTTTTTACTATTGTCCACACCATCCAACTGTTGGCGGGGAGTGTAAATGTCGCAAACCTGCCTCTGGAATGATTCTCGATGCTATTGAGATGTATGATATCGATCCTGCTCAATCGGTAATGATTGGGGATAAGCCAAGAGATGTTGAGGCTGCAAATGGGGCAGGAGTGAAAGGTATTCTGATTGAGCCCGACGAGCAGATTAGTTACGAGAAAGTGAAGGAAGTTTTGAGTTTTGAGTTTAAAGTTGGAAGTTTTTAGTTTTGAGATCGGCGTATGCTAAGCGCTGAAGCCGAAAAAGACTCATACTTCCCTTATTCATTTAATATCTTTAAAAATAAAAAAGTCCTAAGTAAGAGTTAAACTCAATGCTTAGGACTTTTTTTAGACTCCAGACTCTCGACTGAAGACTCAAAGCTTATTTACCTGCTGCCTTAGCGTGATCTGCTAAGAAAGTAGCTAAACCGCTATCAGTTAATGGGTGTTTTAGCAAACCAACAATCGCAGCCAATGGAGCTGTAATTACGTCTGCGCCTAATTTAGCACAGTTAACAATATGCAACGGTCCGCGGATTGATGCTGCCAAGATTTGAGTTTCGTAACCGTAGTTATCAAAAATTGTTCTGATGTCTTCAATCAATACTAATCCATCGCTAGAAATATCATCCAAACGACCTAAAAATGGAGAAACATAAGTTGCGCCAGCTTTAGCAGCTAATAAAGCCTGTCCGGCAGAGAATATTAAAGTACAATTTGTTTTAATCCCTTTTGATGAGAAATATTTGATGGCTTTAACACCATCTTTAATCATCGGAACTTTAACAACTATTTTTGGGTTTAAAGCAGCAAGTGCTTCACCTTCTTTAACGATTTCATCAAAGGTGGTCGAGATCACTTCTGCACTTACATTATCTTCAACGATATCGCAAATGGCTTTGTAGTGGTTAATTACATTTTCTTCGCCAGTGATACCTTCCTTCGCCATTAAGCTTGGGTTAGTGGTCACGCCATCTAAAATGCCTAAATCATGTGCTTCCTTGATTTGATCAAGATTTGCTGTGTCAATAAAAAATTTCATGGTTATAAATTCTTAAGTATTTGAGTTTCAAAATTGAACCCTGAAGAATTTAATTCCCCCTTCAGGGGATTAAGGGAAAAGAAAAAAAAGGGCAAGCACCTTCTATCGCACCGCTACAACCTTCTACCCTTGCTATGTTCCCATCCTGGGGGAGTTCAAAGGGAGCTGGTCGTAAAAGACTTGCCCGCCACAAAGGTAGAAAAAGATGTTGTTTTGCAAAATGCATTTTTTTAAATTTTTAGTCATTTAGGCTATCTAACTGATTCATACCAAAATAAAATTAAGTGATGACCACTGTTGCGCAATGCATCTATATAAATGCAGCTGATGAAGTCACTTAAACACGATAATTAATTAGTAAGGGTCAGTGACACTCGAAATTTATTAATAAACGTTATTTTCATATATGATTTTATTTGCTAAATCGTTTTTGTTTGATAAGGCCTGACAAAAGCTATTATTTCGAGAAAAAATCGAATTATGAAATCCGTAAATAATTACTTTTAAAATTAATTATTTTGCAAATAATATGTCGATATTTGCTTTTAAACTAAAATAATCCTAAAAAGCATAACAACTCTGTAATTTAAAATTCGTTTTTTGTATCTTAGTGTTTCCTATACACTAACAACTAACGAGCAAAGAATGGAACCAAACAGTGGATTGTACGATGCGCAATTTGAACACGATGCCTGCGGTATTGGGTTCGTTGCACATGTGAAAGGGCGAAAATCGCATCAAATCATCTCCGATGCACTTACTATTTTAGAAAATCTAGATCATAGAGGGGCATGTGGAGCAGAACCAAATACAGGCGATGGTGCCGGTATAATGATTCAAATTCCCCACGAATTTTTTTATGATGAATGTTTAAAAGCTGGCTTTAGCTTACCAGAAACCAATAATTACGGTGTGGGTCAGTTATTTATGCCAAAGGATATCAGATCAAGAGAAGAGTGCCGTGAACTTATTTACCGTGCTGCAGAAAAGCTTGGTCTGGAGATTTTAGGATTTAGAAAGGTTGATGTAGATACTACTGATATCGGTAACATGGCGCTTTCTGTGGAACCTGAAATTGAACAGGTCTTTATCGGTCGTCCGTACACAGTTAATCCCGGTGCTGATTTTGAGCGCAAGCTTTACATTTTTAAAAACTACCTCATTAAGCTAATCGTAAACACGGTTCATGGTGGTAAAGATTTTTATATCGTTTCCCTTTCTGCGCAAACGATCATTTATAAAGGTCAGCTTACTTCTTTGCAGGTTCGTACCTATTTTAATGATTTAAGCGACAAACGTGTGGTTTCTGCCTTAGGCTTAGTTCACTCACGTTTTGCGACCAATACGTTTCCATCATGGAGATTAGCTCAGCCATTTCGCTTTATAGCGCACAATGGAGAGATCAATACGTTACAAGGAAACTTAAACTGGTTTAGGGCTGGGGTAAAATCTTTTGCGTCTGCCTATTTTACACCAGAAGAACTAGATATGTTGTTGCCGGTTATCGATGAAACGAACTCAGATTCAGGTTGTTTAGATAACGTTATTGAGTTATTGCTTCATGCTGGAAGAACTTTGCCTCATGTATTAATGATGTTAGTTCCTGAAGCTTGGGATGGCAATGAAGATATGGATCCCGTAAAACGAGCATTTTACGAATTCCATGCTACTTTAATGGAGCCTTGGGATGGACCGGCTGCAATTGCATTTACCGATGGCAAGTTAATTGGCGCTACGTTGGATCGCAATGGTTTACGTCCATCGCGTTATGCCATCACTTCTGATGATCGTGTAATAATGGGTTCTGAAGCGGGTGCTTTAGCAATCGACCAGAGCACAATTATTGAAAAAGGTCGTTTAACACCTGGTAAAATGTTTGTTGTTGATATGGAACAGGGACGAATTATCAGTGATGAAGAAATTAAAACTCAGGTTTGTAGTAAAAGTCCATATGCTGACTGGATTAACCAATATCAAATTCGTTTAGAAGAGTTGCCTGAACCACGTGTAATGTTTACGGGACTATCTGAAGAATCTATCTTTAAATATCAGCAGGTTTTTGGTTACAGCAGAGAAGACATTGATTTGTTGTTGAAACCAATGGCTGTTGAGGCTAAGGAGCCAATCGGTTCAATGGGAACAGATACGCCACTTGCCATTTTATCAAAACGTCCGCAACATTTATCAAACTACTTTAAGCAACTTTTTGCACAAGTAACTAATCCTCCAATCGATCCGATCCGGGAAAAAGTGGTTATGAGTTTAGCTAGCTTCATGGGCAGCAATGGTAACTTGTTAGAAGAAAATCCTTTGCAATCACATTGTGTGGCCATCAAGCATCCAATTTTAACTAATCAAGAGTTAGAGAAATTAAGAAGTATTGATACCGGGGTTTTTCAAGCAAAAACATTGCAAACCTATTTTAGGGCCGACGGGAAACCAGGTGCAATGGCGAAAGCTTTAGATCGCTTATGCCGTTATGCTGTTGATGCCGTAGAAGATGGTTTCCAGGTGATTGTGTTAACGGATAGGGCGATCGATTCGGAACATGCTGCAATGCCATCATTATTGGCTGTTTCGGCTGTACATCACCACTTAATTCGTAAAGGCTATCGTGGCGCTGTAGGTATTGTAATTGAGGGTGGAGATATTTGGGAAGTTCATCATTTTGCTACCTTATTAGGTTTCGGCGTTACAGCTATAAATCCATATCTGGCCTTGGAAACAATCAATGGATTTCAAGAAGAATCTGGTTTATCAGCAGAGCAATTAACAAAAAATTACATCTACGCGGTAAACAGTGGCTTGCTTAAGATTTTCTCTAAAATGGGGATCTCTACCTTGCAGTCTTACCAAGGTGCGCAAATTTTCGAAATTCTAGGTCTGAATAAACAAGTAGTAAACACTTATTTCACTGGAGCAGTTTCTCGTATTGGTGGTTTAGGATTGGACGAAATAGCAAAGGAAACTTTGATTAAACATCACCGCAGTTTCGGACCAGCAACACAAACGGAGAATTTATTGCCGGCAGGAGGAACTTACAAATTCCGTCGCAGGGGTGAGGCACATTTGTTTAACCCGCAAACTATACACTTGTTGCAAAACGCGACACGTAAGAATGATTACAACATTTTCAAGCAATATTCAAAGTTGGTAAATGAGCAAACTCAACAAGCTTATACCATACGTGGGTTGTTTGATTTTAATTATACCCGACCATCGGTTCCATTAAATGAAGTAGAGTCTACCGAGGCAATCTTAAAAAGATTTGCAACTGGAGCAATGTCATTTGGTTCAATTTCCCACGAGGCACACTCTACTTTAGCTATTGCGATGAACCGCATTGGTGGTAAAAGCAATACTGGTGAGGGTGGTGAGGATGAAATGCGCTACACCAAAATGGAAAATGGTGATAGCATGCGTTCGGCGATTAAGCAGGTTGCATCCGCTCGTTTTGGCGTAACCAGTTACTACTTAACCAATGCTGATGAGTTACAGATTAAGATGGCTCAAGGTGCAAAACCTGGTGAAGGTGGTCAGTTACCTGGTCATAAAGTGGATGATTGGATTGCAAAAGTGCGCCACTCTACACCAGGCGTAGGCTTGATTTCTCCGCCTCCGCATCACGATATTTATTCAATCGAAGATTTAGCACAGCTGATTTATGATTTGAAAAATGCCAATCGTGCTGCCAGAATCAATGTAAAATTGGTATCTAAGGCTGGAGTTGGAACCATTGCTGCAGGAGTAGCTAAAGCACATGCTGATGTTATTCTGGTTTCAGGTTTTGATGGGGGTACAGGTGCATCGCCATTAACTTCTATTCAACATGCTGGCTTACCTTGGGAACTTGGTTTAGCAGAAGCGCACCAGACTTTGGTTAAAAACAGATTACGTAACCGCATCGTTCTGCAAACGGATGGACAACTAAAGACGGGTAGAGATATTGCTATTGCAGCTTTGTTAGGTGCTGAAGAATGGGGAGTAGCTACCGCTGCCTTGGTTACTGCTGGTTGTATCATGATGCGTAAATGCCATTTAAATACTTGCCCGGTTGGTGTGGCGACACAAGACCCTGAACTAAGAAAATTATTTAGTGGTGATGCAGCTCACGTAGTGAATCTTTTCCATTTTCTCGCTGAAGAATTACGTGAGATTATGGCTGAACTTGGTTTCAGAACCATTCATGAAATGATTGGACAAGCCGATATTTTAAAGGTTAGGGAATTACCAGAAGAAGATTGGAAATTAAAGTATCTGGATCTTTCTGCAATTCTTTTTAAAGCGGAAGATAACGGATTGCCTTTATTTAATACGGAAGAGCAGGATCATGGCTTGACACACGTTTTAGATCATCAATTAATCGCAGCTGCACAACCTGCAATTACCAATAATGAGCCTGTTTTTGCGAGCTTTAACGTGAAAAATACAGATCGTTCATTAGGAACTATGTTATCTAACGAGATTTCTAAAGTGCATTTGGGTGCAGGTCTGCCGCCCGATACCATCAACTTCAAGTTTGTAGGTTCGGCAGGACAAAGTTTCGGTGCATTTAATACCCGTGGAGTTACGTTATCTTTAGAAGGTGAAGCAAATGACTATGTGGGTAAAGGTTTATCTGGTGCTCGTTTAGCCATTTATCCTTTTTCAAATTCAACTTTCATTCCAGAGCAAAATATTATCATTGGTAACGTAGCGCTTTATGGAGCAACTTCTGGTGAGTTATTCGCCCGTGGTAAAGCTGGTGAGCGTTTCGCAGTTCGTAACTCGGGTGCAACCGCAGTAGTAGAAGGCGTTGGAGATCACGGTTGTGAATACATGACCGGTGGTGAAGTGCTGATTCTTGGTGATACCGGAAGTAATTTTGCAGCAGGAATGAGCGGAGGCGTGGCTTGGGTGTATGATGCCAAAGGAACTTTTGCTCGTAAATGCAATAAAGAAATGGTTGATCTCGATCCATTACAAACTGAAGATGAACAAAGAATTCTCGCTTTACTTAAAACGCATATCCGTTTGACTGATAGTAAAGTAGCAGAATTTATCTTAAGCGATTGGAAAACACAATCCAATCATTTTGTAAAGGTATTTCCTAAGGAATACAAAGCAGTTTTAGCAAAACGTAATCAACAAGTAAAAACACACTAAGCCATGGGAAAAGTAACAGGATTTCAAGAATACGATAGAGTTGCGCCCACAAGAGAAGAGGCTAAAACTCGTGTAAAACATTATGGGGAATTTTTAAATGAATTACCCGCACAAGAATTAAACAATCAAGCTGCCCGTTGTATGGATTGTGGCGTTCCGTTTTGTCAATCAGGTTGCCCATTGGGTAATGTGATTCCAGAATTTAACGATGCCGTTTATCAAGGTAAATGGGAGCAGGCAGCGGAAATTTTATTAAGCACTAACAATTTCCCTGAATTCACTGGTCGAATTTGTCCGGCACCATGCGAATCTGCATGTGTGTTAGGTATCAATCGTCCGCCAGTTTCTATTGAAGAAATTGAAAAGCATATTATAGAGATTGCTTTTGACAAAGGTTTTATCAAAGCAAAAGCGCCATTAATCAGAACAGGTAAAAAAGTTGCCGTTATCGGTTCAGGTCCAGCAGGATTAGCCGCTGCTGCTCAGCTGAATAAGGTTGGGCATGAAGTTACGGTTTTCGAACGTGATGATGCACCTGGTGGTTTATTAAGATATGGTATTCCGGATTTTAAACTACAGAAAAATGTGGTGGATCGCCGCATTGATTTGATGAAAGAAGAAGGAATAATCTTTAGAACAAATGCCAATGTAGGTGTGAACGTAGAAATCAGTACACTCTTAAGAGATTTCAATGCTGTAGTGCTGGCTGGAGGTTCAACCATTCCTCGTGATCTGACAATTCCTGGTCGTGAGGCAAAAGGGGTTCACTTTGCCATGGATTTCTTAAAGCAGCAAAACAAACGTGTTGCAAACAGAGAAATTATTGCTGAAGATATTTTGGCTAATGGTAAAAATGTAATTGTGATTGGTGGTGGAGACACAGGCTCCGACTGTATCGGAACCTCGAATCGCCATGGCGCTAAATCGGTGACCCAATTTGAAATTATGCCAATGCCGCCGCAAACACGCACAGAAAATATGCCTTGGCCAAATTACCCAATGCTTTTGAAAAACACTTCTTCTCATGAAGAAGGTGCTCAAAGAGCTTGGTCGGTTAATACTAAAAATTTTATTGCTGACGAAAACGGAAATTTGAAAGCATTAAAGGTAGTAGATGTAGAGTGGGAAATTGATGCTGTTGGACGTCCCGTTTCATTTAAAGAATTGGCTGGTACAGAAAGAGATTTACCATGTGAATTGGTTTTCTTGGCCATGGGTTTCTTGCATCCACAAAAAGAAGGTTTACTCGAAAAGCTTGGTATCGAATTGGATAATAGAGGGAATGTAAAAGCTTCAGAACATACTTATCAAACTAACATTGCGAAGATCTTCGCAGCTGGTGATGTTCGCAGGGGACAATCCTTAGTAGTTTGGGCAATCTCCGAAGGGAGAGAAGCCGCTCGTAAAGTAGACGAATACTTGATGGGAACTACAAAACTGGCATCGAGAGATGCTGTAGCTTATGCTTAGTTAACAGGTTTTTAATTTTTATATTTTTAGGGTCGTGGTGCAAGCCACGACCTTTTTTGTTGACAGGGTCGTCTTTGAGAGGTCAATTTCTCTTTTGGCTGTGGCAATCTCTTAAGTTGTCATCAAGTTTAGGTGGTGTTGAAAGCAGCGACCTTCTTTTATGGATTATCGAATATTAACAGAAGCTAGTTTTTTGCCACGGAAACACTGAAGTCACGGAATTGACATCGAACTTTCGTAATGCTGAGAGGTGATTTATTTCATAAAAATCAATATAAATGACGTTAAAAACGGTCGTCATTGCGAGGCACGAAGCAATCTCCTTAATAAAATAATACAACAAATGAGATTGCTTCTCCCGATAAAATCGGGATCGCCTGCCTGCCGCAGGCAATGACGGAAAGTTAAAAACGTCAATGGTAATTCATTTCAGCATCTATCTCATTATGTTTATTGACTCCGGCATTCTTTCAGCATCTGTCAAAACAACCTTAGCTGGTCATTCTTGGGTGGTTTCTCTTTTCCAAAAATTGTTCTTCCTCCATATTTCCAGCTTTCAGCTCTTTCTTTTGCAATTACTTTATCGAAATCCATATTCGGGACGAAATCCCCTTCTGCGTTTCGAGCGATTTGATGTAAAGATTTTATAGCTTGTTGTTTATCTGCATTTCCGATTTTAGCTTTTTCAACTGCATTTTGAAGTACGCTGATGGTTTCATCATATACATTTACGGGAACAGGGAAGGGATGACCATCTTTTCCTCCGTGAGCAAATGAATACCTTGCAGGATCGGAAAAACGTGACGGGGTACCATAAATTACCTCGCCTACCAAAGCTAATGATCGCAAGGTTCGTGGCCCCATTCCTTCCAATAAAAGTAATTCTTCAAAATCTGCTGGTTGCTTTTCTTGTGCCAGCCATAAAATACTGCCTAATCTTTTTAAATCAATGTCTTTTGCTTTTACATCGTGATGTTTCGGCATGACTAACTTTTGAATCTCTGAAATCATTTTCACTGGAGATTCTTCAGTAATCTCCATCATCGTTTGCCTGGTAATATTTGCCTGGCTCGAAGTTAAGTTGAGAATCTGCCCTTGATTGATACCGCAAATTCCGGTGTGCGGTTCGTCAACAAATGATGTGAGGTTTTCAGAATGCCAATGATAACGCCGAGCAGTTGAGCTTTCATCACTCATGCCTTGCTGCACGACTGCCCAATCGCCATCGTTGCTTAAAATAAAGCTGTGTAGGTACAATTGAAAGCCATCTTGAATCGCCGTATTATCTACTTTGGCACTCAATTTACTGGCTCTAACCAACTCCGTTCCATTAAGACCTGTTTGATCTGCAATTCTTAGCAGTTCATTTGGCGTTTCTCGACTGAACTTGCCTTTTCCACCACAGATGTAAATGCCTAATTCTTTGGAGAGTGGGTTAATTGCTTTCTTTAAAGCGCCCATTACAGATGTGGTGATGCCTGACGAATGCCAATCCATTCCCATCACCGCACCCAGACTTTGAAACCAAAATGGATTGCTCAGTCTTCGAATTACTTCAGCTTTTCCATACTCCATCAAAATAGATTCCGTTATTGCCAAGCCAAGTTTAGCCATGCGTTGCGCCAACCAAGGTGGTACCTGGCCGTAATGTAAAGGTAAATCTGCACTTCCTGATCTTTTCAATGCTAACAAAATTAGTAAAAAAAATGAATTGAAGTTAGATGGCTGGTAAATAAAAAAACCTTCAACTCTTTAAAGTTGAAGGTTTGAATTGTACCCCGGAAGGGATTCGTCAATTTAAAAAATATAGGCCTTAAATTTACCTATGCTATGTATTTCAAAAGTGCCCGCACCATTTTAGGCACCATTTCAATTATTTAGTCTTCATCGCCAATGTTCGGCTGCTCCATCACCGGGGAAGACATAAATGGAATTTTAGCACCCGAATCATAGCCTTGCTTTAACTCGCGGATGTAAAGGTTCCTGCTTAATCCCAAAATGAACATTGGGTTTAACTTGTACTTTGTAGCCAGCGAAACCATCCATTGAGGCTCAACATCTACAAAACCGTTTTCAGTCTGTGAAATCCTCGCCTGTGACGTTTCAAGTACCTCGGCCAAAGTAGACTGATTCCAGTTTTGTGACTTTCTAAAATGGGCCAGTCTATAACCCATTCCTTCTCTAAATTTATTATGATTTAACATTGTATCTCTTGAATATGATACAAATATCAGTTTATTATATAATATATACAAATATATTATAAAAATATAATATAAATTATAGGTTTAATGTACTTATACTGGTAGAGTTTTGTCAACTATATTGTATATGGCGTAGCAATCCTCGATATTTATTTCATAATCCGGATAGTCATGTTTATCCATATTCAAAGAATGAATATTAAGAATTCCAGTATTTCTATCGTGGCTGGTTATTTCCTTTGTTACTATCCCATCTCTGTGAAGAATTATGTAGTATCTCCATTTATGCAGATGTAAGCCATCTTTCCAAAGATCACGTTTGATATTCCTGCCTACAACCAATGATTTATCTGGAATGCTTTCAGAGGTGCCATCATCCATGCTATGGCCTTTAACCCTCCAGGCAAGATATTCGCCTTGATGCTCTTTATCTACAATCATCCAGTGTTTCTCTGGGCTTATAGTGAGCTCACCACTTCTGTATTGACTTAAGAACCCAGCTTCCGCATATGGCTCCACCAGATCAACCGCCATCATAATCTTTCCGTTTGGCAATTGAATGAAACGATCTTTTTTGTTCTGGCTGTTTGCAATGCTCTCTAACTGTTCTCCTAAAGAACTTGCTTTAGCGCTTTGGTAAAATGACTTGTATTCATCATAAGTAATCGAATCACCTTCCTTAAATAATAGATCATTGTCGATTAGGTTTACACCAAGAACTCTATTTAAAGAAATTACTCTGTCAAGTGGTGCGGAAGAATTTCCTAATTCAATATTTATAAATCCTTGCCGACTTATTTCAACCATTGTAGCCAGTTGATGCTGCGTTAAGCCTATTTCCTCCCGCCGAAATTTAATTATTTGTCCAAGTATTTTTCTGTTATAAGAACTCATTTTATATAAAAATTGGTAGATGTTAATAAAAAATGTAAAGTATTAGTTTCTTTTATTTGAAAATGTTATATATTTGTAAAGTATTAGTTGCTATTACATATCTCAAATGTAATGCAAATATAACATAAAAACTTAACCATGATAGAATTAAACGACTTTTTGACAAAAAAAGAAAATTTAATGCGATTGGAACTTAACCAGTTCTTCCCGATAGAATCGGAGTTGGAAGAAAGTTGGCGACAGGGCATTAATAACTTCTACAAGGACATTGGAAAAGACAAGGTCTTTCGGGTCCGCACAAAAAAGGGGGTAACTGTAGTTATCCGAACAAAGTAAAAAAACGCAAGCACTCTAACTCACAAAAATTATGAGCTATTTCATTCCAGAAATTGCCGTTATCAACGGCGAAAAAATCCCGTCTACACCATTTAATCTTAATCAAGGCAAGCCTTTATTCATGGGCGATGTTATTGAGGTAAGTTTTGAACCAGGTCAGAAACAAACATTTGAAGTTGATCTTAAAGATGGCCAGTACATCGGATTAAGTAAAAACCCGAACATCGATACCCCTTTGTATTTATTGGGTGTTGAAAATGTAACTGTTCTTGGTAACAAGCACGAAAATCCTTCTTTAGTTGATCAATTAACCACGTAATTATGGAAATACCATCAATGACAGACTTCCTTAGACTGGAGGGTAAGATTGATGATTTAAGTTCCTTAATTAAAAATTTCAACCTAAGTAAGTCCAGTACTAATGAAAGGTCATTAATCATGACGGTATTGGATGTAGAAAAGGAATTTAAACAATCTTCCTACCATCAAAGGATAGCAAGAGCAAGCGGTAAATTAAAATTCATTCCCACCGGCCGGGAGATTCAATACACTAGGGCTGATGTTGAAAATTGGATTCAAACTAAAATAGTAACGTAATGGAAGTATTCGATCACATAAACTTCGAACCAGAAAGCCCAAAGGATAGCCTGGCAAAGAAAGCGGTAATAGTTACCGGTATCGTAATCATCCTTCTGATCATTAAACACTTAAAATCATGATGCAGCTTAAGTTCAATGCATATCCCACAGAAAGCAATGCGGATAAAACAGTTTACATAGATTGGCAAGACACTACTTTGGTTGAAGTATATGGATTTGACGGGGGTGATGTATATAAGGTTGTTCAATCAGTTGGCATCAAAGACAATCAAGGATCAATGTATTTCTTTGATGACATTGTTAAATTTCCAGATGATTCAATTGGTGTACTTGTTTGGATGGGCGATTGCTTAGGTATCGGTAGTGGTGAGATAAATAATTACCACGCCATCGATCAAGTACGTGATATCGAACTTTCAGATTGCAGAATTATCGGCAACATCCACCAAAATCCAGAATTAATTAACTCATAAAAATTAGGCAAGCATGAAAATAATACTCAAATCACTAACGCTGGATAACTTTGCCGGCTCAAATTTAGAAACCCACACCTTCAACAGTATCGAAAGTACTGTATCTGCAGATAATGGTGTTGGTAAAACCAGATTGCAAAACGCATGGATATACCTTCTTTTCGATAAAAATGCTGAGGACCGTAAAGACTTCAACATTAAGAGTACTTTCGATATCGAAAAAAACAAACAGGAGCATATTGTTTCCGCGATTATCGAGGTGAATGGATCTGATATCGAATTAAAAAAGATATTCAAAGAGAAGCACGTTAAAAAGCATGGCAGCAAAACCACTGAATTCAATGGGCACGAAACTTTGTACTACTATGATGGCGTTCCGGTTCAAAAAGGCGAATACAACAAAAAGATTGATGCTTTGGTACAGGAGGATTTATTCAAGCTATTAACCAACGTTTCTTTCTTTAATAAAATGCCATGGGCAAAACAGCGTGAAATTATTTTAAAGCTGGCGCCAGAGGTATCAGATGCGGAAGTAGCTGCTGGTAACGAAAAGTTTACTGCATTACTTGCCTCATTGACCAATAACAAAACCTTAAAGGAATACAAAGCTCAGATTGCCGGTCAAAAAACTAAGCTTAAAGATGAGTTGAAAGCTATTCCAATTCGTATCGATCAGGAAATGAAGGCACGTCCAGATGCCGAAGATTTTGATGAGTTAGAAACTGAGTTGGAACGATTACGTGATCGTTTATTAAATATTGATATCACTATAAATGATCAACTGTCCGCTCAGAATACCGCTAATGAAGCAATACGGGTTAAGCAACAAAAGGTTTCGGATTTGAAGCTTGAAAAGCAATCCATCGAAAACAGAATCAAGTTAGCCGAAAGCTCAAAAGGTAACGACCTAGCTGTGAAGAAACAGGAATGCCGTAACAACATTGATAATACGGAACGCGAAATTCTGTCTATCAAAAAGAATGCAAGCCTGACGGTTCAAAACCTTGAAGGGAAGAATGCTGAGATCGAAAAGATGCGTGTTAAGTTTAAAGAAATCAACGCATCTGAGTTAGTAATTAATGATGATGAATTCGTTTGTCCAACATGTAAAACTCCTATCAAGGAAGAAGAAGCGGAAAGCAAACGTGCTGAGCTGGTAAAAAACTTCTCAGAAACTAAAGCTAAACGTCTATCTGATATAAATGTTGTCGGTGGTTCTTTAACATCTGAGATTAATGAAATGAACCAGAAGTTGGTTGATTTTAACAATGACCTGGAAAATGCCGAGGCACAACTTGAAACTTTCAAAGCAGAATTCCTTGAATTAAACAAGCAAACTCCAGAGGTTACTCAAACTATTGAGGAAATTATTTCTTCTCATCCAGATCACATTGCTATTGTAGCACAGATTCAATCAGCGGAAGGAGATATTGAAAAGGTTGAACCAGTTGATCAATCAGAACTAAAAACTGAAAAATCGGAATTTTCCACCAAAATTGATGCTTTAAAAACGAGGTTGAACAATAAGCAAATCATTGAACTAAGTTCGATACGTATTGAGGAACTTAAAGATAAAGAAACAAAATACGCCCAGGAACTTGCGGACCTTGAACATACCGAAAACGATATCACTGATTTTGATAAAGCGAAAATCAATGCGGTTGAAGAAACGGTAAACGCTAAGTTCTCATTGGTGAAATTCAAGCTATTCGATTTCCAGGTAAATGGGGCAGAGGTTCCGGTTTGTGAAGCTTATATCGGCGGCGTTCCTTATTCTGACACCAACTATGCAAACAAAATCATTGCTGGTTTGGATGTGATTAAAACGCTTAGCAAAGAGCATGACATTTACACCCCTATATTTTTGGACAACTCAGAAAGCATTACCTCAGAAATAAAAATGGAATCACAAATGATCTATTTGAAAGTTGTAGAGGGATTGAAGTCTTTAACTATATCCTAAAATATAAACAATCTTATATTTATATCATAAAATAGCATAAACAATTAGATATGACAGCAGTAGCTCAACAACAGCAACAGCAAGTTGCACAGAAAACCCAACAACAGGTTTTAAAAGAAAAGTTGAATAACGACATCGTTAAGCAGAAATTCATTGAGGTATTAGGTAAAAAAGCACAGGGATTCATTGCATCTGTCTTGCATATCTCTACCCAAAACGATTTGTTAGCTAAAGCAGATTCTAACAGCGTTATCCAGAGTGCAATGATCGCTGCAACACTGGATTTGCCATTGAATGCTAATCTTGGTTTTGCTTACATTATTCCTTACAACGTAAAGAATAAGAAAAAAAACAAGGATGAGCCAGATACCTGGACTACAGTAGCACAATTCCAGTTAGGCTATAAAGGTTTCATTCAGCTTGCACAACGTAGCGGCCAATTCAAAACCATTTCAAGTGCTCCAATTTATGAAGGACAGCTGGTAGATGAAAATCCATTAACTGGCTTTGTATTCGATTTCAAAAAGAAAAAAAGCGATACCGTTATTGGATATGCCGCCCACTTCGAATTGCTTAACGGCTTCAGCAAAACTCTTTACATGACAATTGCTGATATGAATAAGCATGGCGCTAAGTATTCAAAAACATTCAGCCAGGCATTCGGACTTTGGAAAACTGATTTTGATGGTATGGCCAACAAAACCGTATTGAAGCTATTGCTTTCAAAGTTTGCCCCACTTTCAATCGAAATGCAAACAGGCCAATTAGCCGATCAAGCTATCGTTAACGATGCTGAAACAATGGATGTAAGCTATATCGATAATGATGATGTAGCGGATGAGGTGGCCCAGGAAATTGCTGAAAAAGGCAATACCGAAACAGTTGATTTTACAGAAGTGAAGGATGAACCAAAGGAAGATGTAACGGAGGGAAAATCTGCAATTAAACCCTCAGAAACTTTTGATGCTAAAACTCCTGAAACGAAAGCTTCGGAAGCTAAAATTCCATCAGCAACAGTAGTTATGGAAAAATCAGATGTAAAACCCGCTGAAGATCCATCACAACCAAAAATGAATTTCTAATCATTAACAGGTGGGTTGATAGCCCACCTTAATCAAAAATTTATGCAAGAATTTAAAGGAACACCTGGACCCTGGCACGTAGTTGACTACGCAGGATATTTAAACGTACAAGATACTCCAAATTACAATGGTCTTAATTTACAAGACTGCGATAAAGTTGGGGTGGATGTGGCTCATGCTAACGCAAGACTTATTTCATCTGCTCCGGATTTATTAGAAGCGCTTCAAGTTGCCAAAGATACTATTTGCAGTTTAAAGCTATCAATGAATGTTCATCCTGACTGTACGGAAGGAAGCGAATTCGATGATTACACTTCTACAGCACAAGAAGTAGAAGATAAGATCGAGGAAGTTCTTAAAAAAGCATTAGGAGAGTAAAATGACGTTGCACGTAATTTCTAGTGGCTCATTAGGCAATAGTTACCTCCTTATCGCTGATAACGGAGAAACATTGATTTTAGATGCCGGTGTATTATTCAAGGATATCAAGAAAGCCTTGAACTTCAACCTTAAAAATGTAGTGGGTACAATAATTTCTCACCAGCATGGCGATCACATCAAAGGATTGAAGGATTTATGTGCAGCTGGATTGGATGCCTATTGCTCTAAAGAAACTATTGAAGCATTAACGTTTTCATCACATCGACTAAACGTAATAGAGGAAAACAAAGCTTACACCTTTGGTCCATTTAAAGTGCTGCCTTTCGCGGTTAAACATGATGTAAAGTGCTTTGGATTCTTAATCCATCATCCGGAGTGTGGAAAGTGTGTTTTTGTTACCGATTCGTATATGGTGGAGCAGCGCTTCTCAGGATTGAACAACATCATCATCGAAGCCAACTACTGTCCGAAGATACTGGATGAAAAGCAGCAATTAGGATTAATACAGGATTGGCGAGCAAACAGGCTTTACAAATCCCACATGAGCATTGATACTACTTTGGGATTACTCAAAGCAAATGATCTAAGCCAGGTTTACCAAGTGATTCTTATCCATTTATCTGAAAGTAACTCGAACGCCGAGGAATTCCAGCAAAAGGTCTATGACCAAACCCAAAAAAAAGTAACGGTGGCTAAGAAAAACTTAATCATCGATTTTAACACAACACCATTCTAACATTTAAGCAAAAAATGAAAAAGAAACACGAACTACTGAAATTTGCCTACGATAACTATCCAAAAGGCACAAGATTCAAAAACTTAGGTTCAACAGAACTGAATATATGTGAAACGTCAGGTCAATTTTATGCCGATAAACATGGAGTTAAAGATTCTGAAACTCATTATTTTATATTCGGTTCTGGCAAATGGGCTGAAATAGTCGGTGAAGAAATAGCTATCCAGGTATTTAATGATATTGAGTTTGCCGCTTTGATGAGGTATTACAAAATAAAAGGCTGGAAATGGTCGGGAGGGAACGAATCAGATTATGCAATAGGTAATGTAAATCAAGAAAACTATCCATTTTGTGTTCAGTATAATGACAACTTTAAGTGGAACCTTAATGAGAGTAAATACAATATAATATCGTTCGAAAACTTCGCTAAAGAGCATTCGATCAAAAAAGCGAGAGTGATTACGTTTGATGGGATTGAAAAATTCGATGGAGATTTGGTCGTTACCGTCAATATTGAAGGTATGTACATCGGAAATGATAAGTTTATCATAACAAAAGATGACACTTTTAACAAGGACACACATCATTATTTCTCGACTAAAGAAGCAGCCAATAAATGGTTGATATCTCAATTGCCAACTAAAATTGTTATCGGCGAAGAATCTACTTATCCGGTAGTAGTCACTCCAGATTCTATCACAATAGATTTAAGTAAAAAACCTAAACCAGACGGAAACATTGTCATCCATAAAGATGAAATAAATGAAATCATCAAAGCCTGGGATTCACTTCAAATATTTTAACAATGAATAAACACGATCTAACCAACAAAGAGTTATACCCACGCAGCCATGTATGGGAAACAGAAAAAAAGTTGAACGTCATTTCCAATGTGGATATAGCAATGTTTGACAGGGTATTAATTCAAGGAGAGGAATTTATCATTGGAAGCATCTGCAGAAAAGATAACGTTGCCAACTACATCCTCGAAAATATATCCAGCACCAGTGAGAAGTCTAAGTTTTATGAAGTTAAAATATTGTAGCAATGAAAATAAACAACATCGAATACAACGTAGATAAAAAGCTAAAAGGCTTTAAGATCGAAGCAGCTGCCAGCACAAACGTTTCCTTTTTTGGAAGCAGTAAAGCAATGCAGGTAATGGTCCAATTCAATTCTGGTTTCACCTACATCTATTTCGGAGTGGATGCCCAAACCATTTCAGATATGTACGAAGCAAAAGATATTTCTGCTTTTGTAAACACCAGGCTGAAAGGTTTCCCAACGGATAGGCAAAGGAAATTATTAATTACCTCAAAATCTGAATAATCATGGAAGAATTTCAAGAACATGAATCCGATAAACAAAAGGTTAAGACCTTACTCGAATCTGGTGAGCGTATCTCTGTAAAATCAGTTTGGATGGCAGCAAGGACAAGCGAAACTCGCCACTATGTTGCCCAACTCCGAAAAGATGGCATGACAATCCTATCTGAATGGGTTAAACGCAAAGGAAAGCGTTTCAAGGAATACTGGTATGTAAAACCAGAAGATCCAATTTTATCAAAATAAAATATAAACCAGTTTATATTGATATAATATATTCTTATATTTACGGTGTGTTATCCATGTCCAGTTATGATAGCATTAAAAACATTTAAACCGTATTTGGCCTAGGGAGTGGACACCCGAAGCCAAGTACGGTTTTTTATTTAAATACAATGGCAGAGAATTTAATTTATCCACCATTAAATATCTGGGAAGATATTACTAAAACCTATGGTTTAAGACTAGATATAACATTCGAGAAAAATAGAATTGTAGCCATTCATCATGCTGGGTGGACTGATGCAGTATATGAGATTGATTTTTTAGTTAAACAGTTATCTGTTTATAGGGAAGAATTAAAAGTAATCTATGATTATAATAAATCAAAGAAAGCAGCAGGAATGTTTACCCACATCTATTTGTTTAAATGCAATAATACCGGTCTTCATAAAATAGGAAGAAGCATAAACCCCACATTCAGAGAGAAGACTATTCAATCAGAAACACCTAATGTTTCAAAAGTATTTATCAGCCCTATAACTGAAAAAACAAATGAAGCTGTTTTACACAAATACTTTAAAGATAAAAGACAGCGGGGAGAGTGGTTTGATTTGAGTGCAGAAGATGTTAAATATGTAAAGGAGTTTAATTATGGCTCTTAGAGATCAACCATATCTTCCGCTTTATGTTCAGGACTTTTTAACGGATGAAAAATTAATGGAATGCTCAGCTTCGGCCACTGGAGTGTACATAAAAATCATGTGCATTCTCCATAAGCAAGAAGTTTACGGAACTATTTTGCTTAGGCAAAATGACAAGCAAACTGACAACCAAAGTTTAAATTTTGCTAAGAAACTTGCTAAGTTTTTGCCTTATGATTTGGTAGAAATTTCGAGTGCATTAAATGAACTTTTAGACACGAAAGTTCTATCAATTGATGGAGATTCTCTTGTACAAAAGAGAATGATTAAGGATGCAAATCTTAGCGAAATACGCTCTCAGGTAGGAAAGAAGGGTGGAAAAACAACACAAAAATTTGCTAAAGCTAAAAAGAAAGCAAACAGTAAAGCAAACACTGAAAGTGAATATGAAGATGAAAATGAATATAATTTAATAAAAAAAGAAAGCGTTGATTTTGATTTTTTCTGGCATTCTTACGATAAAAAAGTTGGAGATAAAGATAAAATCAAAAAGAAATGGTATTCGCTTTCATTTGATATTCAAAATAAAATTCTTGAACATATTCCTAAATACAAA
This sequence comes from Pedobacter sp. AC163, assembly GCF_979258665.1. NCBI lineage: Bacteria > Pseudomonadati > Bacteroidota > Sphingobacteriia > Sphingobacteriales > Sphingobacteriaceae > Pedobacter > Pedobacter sp. AC163. The sequence goes on from NZ_OZ409872.1 coordinate 5,286,537, forward strand.
GTTTCGCAACCGGAAAAGCAGTATCGAAAGGATCCAGCAACTTATCTCAATAACAAATCGTGGGATGATGAAATAATTCACAAAGCATCTTCACCACAAAACAAATTAGCAACAGCCCAAGAATCATATAATAATTCACATAATCCTTACGCCGAATGAGCAACATTGAAATATACAAGCAAAATACAAACCTGGTAATCCCGGTAAGGGATAATGAAATACAGGTTGCTCTTGAAAGTAGAATGGTTAAGGATGTTCCAAATGTTGAGTTATTCGAAATTTTGAAAGCTGTAATTATTAAATCCTATATCGTTTCAAGATACACTTCTCCAGTTGGTGATGAACTTACAATAATTGCTGATGAAACTTTAAAGAAAGTTAAATCAAGCTTTGGAGCGATTCGTGAAAGAGAATTGCCAATCATATTCACTCGTGGAGTTGCAAAAGAGTATGGAGATTACAAAGGTTTAAGCTTTCCAACTTTTGTTGATTGGTTCAGGGCTTACCTGAAGGAAGAAAGCCGAATCAAACTTACAACGCCTATTTCGGAAACTAAAGAGCCAACACTTCAAGAACGATTTACGGTTGCCTCTAAAAATGCCATGGATGCTTACCTAGCATATCAGGCTAAAACCGATATCAATTTAGTTGCTCCTGCAGTTTACCGCTTTCTTCGCGGAATTAAACTTTTCCAATATACGGATGAGGAACAGACAGAATTCATGGAAGAAGCGAAGCAGCAGACAATTTCTCATTTAAACAACAAAAAGGCAACAACCGTAGATAAGTTCAAAAGAATGGATATCGGAAGGGTATTGGAAAACCTAAACCTGGAAGAAAATAAAACGCTTAATGAAAAAGTTGTTATCCAGGCGCAAAGATTAGGTCTTTATTCTTACTTCCAGACTTTAATGATGGAGGAATCTGATCTACAAGAATTAATTAATCAACATAAACCAAAAGACATTCAATAATGGAAAACCAATTAAAACCAAAGCACAGCATATCGCTGATCATTGCAGTCGTATGCAAAGCGCTTGATATTCCTGCAAGTAGGATTAAAAGCACTTATCGTAAAGATGGTGTTTCAGAAGCAAGGAGTATAGCAATAGGGCTTATCCTGGATGAGCACAAATTAAATCTTAAAAAGGTGGCAGAAATCTTTGGTGTCACCAATCATGCAACGGTTATTTATCATAGAGATAAGCTTCGTGATGTTAGGGAGCTGCCCAGGATTGATAAAAGGCTTAGTGATAAATTGAATAAAGTGCTTACTCTTTTGAATTGATAAATTATGGAATACCTATTTAAAATAATCGATTCGCCATTTAAAATGGTTGCAACGTCTAAGGAAGATGCTTTAGCAAAATATCAAAAACGGGATTTGGAATTAGGAGAACATGCTTTTTACGGGATTACATCCATTTATGAAATAGAACAAATAGAGACGGTATTCAAGCCAAAAAAAGGTATCTATGATGCTGACACATATAGTGAATATGCATCTGAAATATTAGAGGAATTCTGCCTTAGCCTTAGGGAACCCTACGTTCGAGAATGCGACACTAATAATCCAGATGATGTTGTGGGTGCAGATTTTATGTACACCACCAGCGGTATGAGATTGGTTGAAAAACTAATTAATAGGCTTCACATTCTAGGGAACAACGCTTATCCAGATGGCGATATCAATATCTCATCAATGGGATTTAGAGAGGAATAACCAGATTGATGAACTGCTACTTCACATACGATCAGAAAACAAACACGAAGGTATTGATACCTGGATGCTGGCCGGTTGTTCACTCGAATGATATTTCAGATTGTACGTGTAAGGAAACGGATTTAACCTTAAACGCTTTTGAAAAGAAGCTATTCAATGATAAGGTTGCTGAATTGAATAAAGAGATCATTTCCCTTCGTGAAGGTATTGAGCAGCTTAAAAAAGATAATTATTTACTAATGAACCAATTAAATGCTATTTAAACACATAGAAAACCAACAGAAAATAAAAGTTTACATGGATTCCATTCGTGAATGGGTGCCATGTAGAGTAATAAAGTTGGAAAAAATGATTAAGAATGAAAATGGCTTTTGGATTTTCGATGGCTACACTTATCAAGTAACCGGCAGAATGGATGGTAAACCTTTTTTCTTCATAATTGATAATCAGGAAGACTTAGCTGTATACGAAATGAAGTTTATAATGAGAAAATTAAAAACAAGATAATGGAAAATAAATCAAAAATTCAACTGTGCGAAGTATGTAAATGCTTTGTATTTATTGGGAAAACAATGAAGTGCGCTAATGGCCACGACATTATCCTCGATAATCTTACCCGGGATGATGTTGTTCCTTTCTATGTTATGCTAATAGAAAACTATCCAGTAGGTGAAAGCGATACTATTATAGAATTCAATAAAAAAATTATGCAAAAATGGTCAGCATCTGCATTAATTTATATTAAAGATAGAGCATGGAAGCAGATTGCTTCATGTGAAATACCCAATAATTTTGTATTTGATATTTAAGATAATTATGAAAGCAAGCGAATTAAGGATAGGTAATTTAATATGGTGGTGCCACGAAGAATCGGAATCTGTTAACATTGTTGATCTAAAAATACTAGATGATTTAGTTTATAATGAAAATGAACCTAGTGACCCGGAAGATAGATTTGCCAGGTTTGGGTGTAATTATGTTCCAATTACCCTTTCGGAAGAAATACTTTTAAAGCTAGGTATGACCAAGAATCACTTCAGACCAGAGCGATTTGATTTTGAAGGTGTAGATAACGGCCAATTCCACATAGATCAACTTAATGGAAGATTTGTATTCAGGGGTTTAGGAATGACGATTCTTTATGTTGACTACTTACATGATCTACAGAATTTATATTTCGCCTGCAAGAGAACAGAACTTAACACATCGAATTTGATATGAAAGATATTGTTTATTACAAAGAACACAGAATTGTTTTATCCTTCGATGGTTATTGGTATTCTGAATCTTTTAATGAATTTTTCAAATCGTTGACATCAATAAAAAAATACATAGATAATATATGAGCGTGTTATTAAAAATGCTGATAGTATTTGTCGGCCTGTACGTTCTATTCAATGTGCTTTTTACTTTAATATTCACCAAATAATAAAGTACATGAAACCAGAACAAAAAAAGGAGCTCATTAAAAGCATAACCGAAAGGGGATGGGTATTGGATGGCAACGTTTACCGAACACCAGCTGAGGCCGCTGCTTTGGGACTAAATAATAAGCCAAAGAAGAAATCCAGATCGAAGGTTGTTCGCACTGGTTGGATTGATGATAGTCGTAACCTCAAAAACCGAGAAACAATTCACGATACTTTCCGGATGCTCATCAAAAAAGAGTTCGGTTTTGATTTGGTATGGCCAGAGTTTTACTTTGATACCGAAAGGTTATACCGTACCGATTACTGCATCCCTGTATTAGAAGACGGAACGGTTGTTAAGATAGCAATAGAAGTTCATGGAGGAATTTACGCTAAAGGTAATTCTGGTCATACATCTGCCAAAGGTTTGTTAAGGGATTTTGATAAGTCAACCATGATGCAGGGTTTAGGATGGAGGCTTATAACCGTTACTCCAGATCAGCTTATTACTTCCAAAACTATCGAAACTATAAAACACTTTATGAGTATGAATATAAAATAGTTTATTTTATTATTTTAATATAGTATAAATCGATTTTAAATATCTTTTTGGTATAGTTACCCCAAAACGACAAAATTTTCAGCAGACAAGCTAAAATAAAGTCAAAGTTTCATACATTTGGATTGCAACAAATCTAATCCCGATGAAACGTTTACTATTACTCTCACTACTTTCAATTTCAATCTTTGCTGGCTGCAAGAAAAAAGAAGTTGAAAAGCAATCAATAACTGCTCCATTACAAATTGTAGTTACTGGATTAACCTCCACAACAGATTTATCTATCGAAGTTGACGATCAATCAGGTAATAGAATTTTAACAGTGGTTAAGCAATTAGGAAATAAAACCTACGAAACCAATCCAGTAACTTCTGGAAATACGTTAAAAGTTCATTATAGTTCTACAAAAGCTAATAACGCCCAGGGTGATGGCGCTGCGGATATCACATATAAATTCAATGGTTCGATTGTAAATGTGTCAGGAGGTAATATCGGCGGGCCAACCGGAACAACCTTAAATGTTAAAATTCCTTAATGCTGATTAAAGCATTGATCTTTATTCTGTTTATCGCCTTAATAGTAGTATCTGGCTTTGCCGGCAGCTATGCTTTGATGTTGATTCAAAATTATGTTGAAGTAAAATCTGCTGATTTAAGAATGGTTATACTATTCACCATTGCTGCGGGAGTATTTTGGATTGTGTACTGGTGCTCGGTTACAATATTTAAAGCAATAAAAAAGGGAAATTAATCCCTTTTATTTTTTTTCAAACAGCTGCCATATTGTGATGGCGAAAGAAATAAAACCACCTATACCACCGGCGATCATAAACCAGTATTCAACTGAGCCCTTTTTAACAGATTGTTCCAGGTTTCTTATTTCGAGTTGTTTTATTCTTCCTGCTTCAGCTTTCTCAGCATCTTTCTTTTGTCGAAATTCTCTATAATGCGAATGGGAAGTTATTTCTCCTAATGGAGTAAGGTAAATCTTCCCTCCAGATAACTCAAACAAACCATCTTCACAAAGTTGGTTTACAAGGTATCGAAGGTTAAGTTCTTTTTGATGGCCTAAGTAAGCCGTTATTTCAGAGAAAGAAATATACATTGGCATTGTAACTCTCCACTTCAATAAATAATCGAGTTCGTTAATTGTTTTTTCATCCATGATTTAAAAATAGCGATTTGCATTTAAAGATTATGCTTTGCTTTGAACCTATCAATGAATTCTTTTGGATAAGTGATTACATCGCCGCATGTATGGCACTTTAACGTGCCTATCACATTGGTTTTAATATATCTTTGGCATCCAGATGTCATGCAGTAAGGAACATAGTGCTTATCTTTCATCATGTTGGTTCTTACCTGACTAAATTCCATAGAATTAGTGTGTGGCTCAAAATAATATTCCCATCCCCATTTATCATGGCGTTCTTGTTGTTCTGGTGTTAGTTCCATGGTTAGTTTGAATAAAATACAATATTTTGATCTTTGGTTGGTGTTACAGGCATAATGAGTAATTCCACATCATCAATTTTAAATAGCGAAGCGCCTAATTCTTTATCTTGGGAAACAAGCGTTACCTCAGATGTGTTTACCTCTTTGGCAATTTTTGATAATATTTCAATGTACCTAGCAGAGAAAAGTGATAAACCAATTTTAAAATAATAATCTTCCTCTTTATGGAATAATCCATTAGGTTTATCTCCATGACCATCACAAACAGGACAATCAAAATCATCGTAAAAGTCTTGGTTCTTTAATTCAACATGCCATTGAACCGTTCCGTTACCCTCACAATACTTACAGGTTTTCGTTAATGGTTCATCGGGAACTTTATCAAGCGCCTTATTGATTTTTTCTAATGATAGTTTGAGAGACAAATTTCTTGAATATGGAATAACTTTCATCACATCTGATTCCGGCTCATCAATTACATCAGGCGCCAAATGCTCATCAATAATTACAACCATATAGCTGTTGGTTGCCATTACTTTTCCACCCACCATAAATGGTCTGGAAAGCCATGAATCTTTGTATTTAGAAACACAAAGCGATAATATTTTATTGTAGTCTACCATTATTTGAATATTTCTAATTGGTTAGGATTATTTTCTTGTGGCCAGGTTGTGGTATCGTTGATATCAAACTCTGGTTTATTTATTCCGCTGGTGACGATCTCTGGATCCATCTTTGAAAAGGTGTAGTACCGCTCAACGCTAACTTCAATAATTGCTGTAAACTCACAACCTCATTTACAGATTACAAGCTCATCCAATTCATCACCATCATCAGGATTGAAATAATCGAACTCTACATTATTTTTCAGTTCGCATTCTGGGCAGTCAAATGTTTTAGTTGTTGTTGCCATTACTTTACCTCCTTTAAGATTAACCAGGTGCCAACACGTTTTTTATCCTCATCCGATCTTTCAATGATTGGATTGTCTTGATAGATTTTATGGAAAGCCATAAGCGTATGGAATGAATCTTTACCTTTAGAATACCACTCGCATACATCATCATCGAAATAGTCCTCATAAAGAACTCCCTGACTTTTACCGTTGATGAATAGTTCCTCTGAATCAACTATTTCAATCGCCTGTTCCTCTGTAATCTTATCAGAAACACCGATTACAATACATTCTTCGAATGGTATCTTCATTGCTTGTTCCTTATATTCCTTCGCGGGGTTGTGATTGGCTAGGTATTTATCCAGTTTAACAGGATCCGAAAGCTGCTCATCGGTTACACCGTTTGCCTCATTCCAGGTTTTAATAAGCAAGTATCCCATGTTGGAAATTGCGGATACAAATAGCTCAGGCATTTTGACAGCTAAGAATTTCCCCTTGCTTGTTTCGAATGGTTGTATCATATTATGCGAATCCTAAATTTTCTTCAACTAAAACCCAATTACCTTCTTGCCTTTGCCATGTTTCTCCATGTAAAGGGGTGAAGCAAATTATTCTCCAGTCATGATCTGGATCGTGGTGTGCATAGACCTCTATATTCCTTGCTGTTAGAAACTCATTCCAATCAGCATTTGAATCGGCTTCATAAAACACCTCTCCGTCTTTGGTAACATGATAGCCACCGAAACCATTATACAGTACGGTATCTAATGATAAATGGCTTTTATCTTTGTTTCCACAACATAAGCACCCAACGTTTTTTGGTTTAATTGCTGGTAATATTTCGAATGTATTTTCCATTATACTCTATCTTTAAGTGAAAGGATTGATTCGCTTTCTACCACATACACGTATTTTACAATGTTATTATGTGTTAGCTTTAATTTTTTAACCTTTGCCTTGTCTGCGGCCTCATCAAGTTTAGCGTTGGCATAAATTTTACCCCAAATCTGCATACAAAGGTTTCTAGTTCCCTTAATTGATAATTCTGGGTAAGTTTCGTTTACGTATTTTTCAACGTCCTCAATTGTTTTCATGATGCTTTTTCTAATTCGTTTAACCTTGATTGAATCATTTGGCATTTGAAGAATTCCTTATTTTCGATGAAATTCCTTAGTAAAGAATTTAGTGATCGTACATCTGCCGGTTTTCTTCTGGGCATATTGTCAAATCGATCAAATAAATCTGAGCTCTGAATGCATTCCAATCTTTTATCATGAACAATTACCCACCAACTGGAATTAGCTGAATGCCAAACAATGCCAGAAGTTAATCTCTTTGTGCGCCAGTCATAAAAGAATTTCCTTTCTCCGCACTTAACGTACTTGCCATTCTTATCTTTGTTGTGGTATGCATAGGAACCACTTCCTGGTCTTTCCATATAGGATTTAATGTCCTCTAATTTCTCAATTGGCCCATTATGGAAGTGTTTATTAACCCTGTTTTCCTCAATGATTTTTTCAACAGGCGATAAATCCTCTCTATTCACCTTAACAGTCATTCCAAAAGACTTAAATAATTCAATAGTCTTATGAATTTCAAGCTTTACAGCAATACCTTCAAGGTATGTAAGCGGAGTAAATCTGTTATCCGAAGGATCATCCCAAAAACTTTGCGCTATACCGGTCCAAAGGTTCTTAATGTTACCGAAGCTTATCTCTATGCTTTGACAATGAATCTCCATCAATGAAGCTACATTTCCTTTATAGGCAATTTTGTGGTACTTGCTTAAACGATTGTAGTGTTCTTTGTAGGATGGATTTTCTGTTACGGTAAAACCTCTTTTAGTCAAAAACTTAATTAGTTTAATCCACTTAGAGTGATGTGGAACCTTTAATGTGAAATTTTCACCGCGGACATCGAAGTCGGCAAAAATGGTATTTCTGTGTAATCGTATTTCTGCCATAATTAAAATACTTTAGCGTTTAACTTCTGAGCTTCTTTGAATTGTTGATCGGTAAATGTGTGTTTGGATCCTTTACCATGTTGAAGTGGATAATCGTTTGAATAGCTCACAACCCAATTTCCATACTCATCAATCCAGCATGAATAATCATCGCCCTGGTTGTACTTGTTTTCCTTAAACCACTGTATAAGGTTCACCTCAATCTGTTTAACTCTATGAAGCAAGAATTCGCATCGTGGCAACTCGTAGGTGCCTCCGGCTTTGTTATCGTATTTAGTTACTGCCATGATTATAGTTCGCTAAATTTTAGTTTCAATTGTTTCTCGTGATCATCTATTATATCGTACAACTCCTTTTGCTTTTCCTTAATCCACTGCCTTATTAAAGGAGAATCGATTGAGTACTCCTTTTCTTTCGAATAGACAATTTTTCCAGAGGTAAAGTCCTTTTCAATATTTCCCATGACAAAAGCCGGTTCCGACACGTTAAGTTGTATTTTGAGTATCGAACAATTACCTATTTCTTTCTGGAGCCTAACTCCTTCATTTAAAGTTTTGCTATCCATAATTACTTCCCCCAAGATTTTTCGTTAATAACTTTATACCCTGCAGCCAATAGAAGTTGCTCCATAAGGTCAACTGTTACCCGGCCTTTGCCAAATCTGTATTTAATCTGACCAGCATTTGAATTTGATATCTCCTTGCTGTCAATTAAAATCCCCTTATACCATTCCCGGCGGGAGATTAGCGCTTCAAACGCTTCCTCCGTACTGGAGAAAGTCGTTTTGTTTATGTTTGTTATTGCTTTTGGCATTACTTGTATTTTGTTAAATCCTTAATCCCTAGTTCGATGAGTAAATCGTATAACTTTTGTTCGGATATGTCTTCCCCATCATGTTTAGCCAAAACTTCTAATAAGTCCTTAAACTCATTAAGTGCGCTCCATGCATCATCGTAAACATCCAACCGAGGAACCATTCTATCCCCAAAGTCAACCCAGTGGATACAAAATTCCCCGCTAGTTGAACCGTCTTCATGATACATACCGATACTGATCCGTAATCCATCAATAACGTCTTTATAAATTGCTTTACTGCTTCTATGGAAGCCTTTCGAGCATCCAGAATGATCTTTCATATTTCCGTTCGGATTGTATTTAGAAAGTTGAAATTGAAAAATTCTCCATTTGTTCCCGGGCTTCCTCTAGGCGTATCGCCATTGGTTTAGCCTGTATAATTGCTAAATGATCTTTAGCAACTTTTGCAGCATACCCGCCAGACTTTGCAGTCCTTTCGAAATTGCGCTCTTGCTGAAGCACAATTTCAGTTAGTTGTTCGTTAGTGTAGTTTTCCATTATAGTACAGCGTAAGGGGTGAACACTCCGTTAACTTTTACGAATGACCAAACGGCAGGACTTTCTACCATCGATACATCGTGTTTTTTCTGCTTTGCAGTGGACCAATCCACAATTTGTTGTTGCGTTCGGATTGAAGTCGTTTGAATTGATTTTTTCATTTTGCTTAAATGTTTTGTTTTTGAATGAGAAATAAAGGTTTTTTGGTTATCGTCTATCTTTAGCCTTGTAGCCTGAACCGTTACTATATGCAGCGCAATAGCTACCGGCACAACTTGAAAATAAAGCAACAACGATTAAAAGGATGAGTAAATTTTTCATTGAAAATTATTTGTTATAACCCAATGAAAAAGATTTTACACATTTGTTTTTAAAGCATCTATTGTTGCCTTTAGTTAAAACCCGAACAGGAGAAGCAACATCTTTAATAAAATAGTCCTTAGTCTTCCAGGTGGCGGATGGGTGGTCTTTCATCAATTGTGATTTTAAACCTTTCTTTAATTTTCTAGGGATTTTCATAATACATTTATCTTTTACCTAAAAAGGCGCAAGCCTTATAAATGGCGTTGCGCTTCTAAGTTTGTTCTTAATGGCTTTAATCTATTGGATAGCCATTAAAATCATATTTTTGAGGTTTACATGTTTTGTGTTCGGCTGCCTCACCTTCATAGTTTACTCGATTTCCTTTTCTTTCAACTGATTCGCCATTATCCAAGTGCATATATTTTCGGCTTGCATCTACGATTGCATGACCTTTAAAAGTTTTACCGATTAATTCAGAACCAGATCCAAATGCGTTGGCGGGTGCGCTAAATGTTTTTTTGTTTCCCATATGATGAATATTTATAAATGCTTTTTAATGCCCAAAGCCCGAATCTATCCAGATGTCGGGCCGAGCTATTTTAAATTAAACGCTCTCACTTTATGAGGGGTTAAAGGTTCTCAATCTCTACCCACCGCCACAACCCCGAACCGTTTTAAGGTGTCGAGGTGTTCGGCGTTCTCTGCTCTCAAACAAAAAGTGTCTTTATATTATTATGCCTAATTCAATAGCGATTTGGTCCGTCCTGGTTTCGTGGTTAATATCTTCTTTACCATCTAAATCTGCTATCAATTCGCATATTCCTCGGTTATATTCTGTATTTATGTTATCCGTATCAATAAGATTTTTTGCGACTTCCTTAATATTATTAATGTTCATATTTTCTTATATTCTAACTGGTTAAAAAATTGGTTCAATTTGGTTGTGTCTGCTGTTTTAAAGCTGATACGGTAAGTTTTGCCGGTGATCGAATAACGAACCTTAAAAGCCTGTTTTAATTCGTTAAATATTTGATCGTTTACGGTTTCAATCGTTATTTGATTGCCGAACTTTATCAACTCGGTTTGATCAGCTACTAAATGCCTGGTGACTGTTCGCTGCGGTTCTACTGCCTTACACGAAGCAAGGCAACAAAGCCAGATCAAGCCTAACAAAAACAATGTGTAATAAAACCCAAGCTTTAAAAGCATCCAGGTTGTTAGCTTCCTATTTAAAAATCTTTGTATCATGGTGTAATTTCCTCCAATTTTAAGCACGTTAAAGCGTGTTTGTCCATTACCATAGTACGGCCGTTTAAATCCGGATCCTCACATCTTAACGTTACATCTACAAGCCCTTGTGGTAATTGCTCCACCTCGTAAATATTGCCGGTTGCAGTTGATTTGTATTTTTGCATGGTTAGATTGTTTTTAATGCTGAAAACTCATAGAAATTATTTCCTTTACTCGCATATCGGTAAGGTTTTATATAAGTCATACTTTCAAAACTTCTATCTTCTTTTGACAGCTTAATAGCTTCCTTCTTGTTGGATGCCATTATAATAACAGTCTGGTGCGACATGGTTATTTAAATTTTAAGTCTATAATTTCAGCCCCTGCAAGTAGGTTGCTGTAATAACTGGTTAAATATTCTTTTGCTTCCGAAATAGTATCAAAAGGAACTGACGTTATTACGTGGGGAACATCAGAAGATTTTTTTAAGCCTTGAATGTTAAAGCTTAATAGATGCCAATTATTTAATTTTGTATTTTTCATGGCTAAATTTCTTTTATAGTGAACCCAAATTGTTTTTGTTCTTCACTCATGGCGTTGATATTGATGTTGTCAACTAAATATTCGTCTGTCTCGCAGAAGTTGCAGCCATAAAAAGTATCTTCTGGCCCATTGAATTCAAACAAAGGCAATTGAGGGATAGAAACATCTTTATATTCTATAGATTCATCTCCTGGGTTCATATCTTCGTAAATATTACCGCAGTTATTACAAGTGCATATTTTCATAACTATTTAGATTGAGTGTTAAACCATTTGATAAAATCAACTACTTCCGCGTAAGTATTTGATATAAATTTTGTGTTAATTTCTATTCTGCCATCGCTGATCATACTGGAGTTATATATTGTATAATCGTAGTATTTATCATGAGAGGTAATTTTATCTAAAACAGGAATTAACCAATCCCATGAGGTTTGAAATTTCAAATCTGCTGCCATACAATAGTCTTGATATTCTAAAATTTCACACCATTCACTTTCTATTGTTGTTTGAACTTCTTTAATCAGCTCGAAACCATTAAGTATATTGTAGTCGTATGGAACACCTTTTTCGCTTCTAACAATACACTTTGTGAAGTCCATAAATTCAGCTATAAGCTTGTTATTTTCAATTATTTCGTTGTTACTCATGGCTTTTTAATTATCTAAGTCTTCAAATGTTTTTTGTACGAAGTTGCACAGCAACCCGAAACCGATTAGCCCAAGGAAGAAACCCAAAGCCACAATTAGTATTATGATAATTACCATTAGATTGAATAGTTAGAAGGGTTTTCGATTATGTCCGCTATAATTTCATCCTGATCGATTTCGGCCAATACTGCATATTTAGAAATGCTTTTTAAATTGGCGTAGCCGTCAAAGGTGATATATTCATGATTCCAACTAACATCGCCGAAAATCGCTGCTCTGGCTGCCTCCATTGGTTTTCCTTCAAAAAAAGTATTGAAAAAGTCTTCATCAAACTCATATATTTCATCGTTATCACGTGAAGTATTGCTGCAAAATTCATTGTGTAAGCTAACCCAATCCGAATCATCATAATTCTGAAGCTTTTCTGCAATCTCAATGTATTCGTAAATGTCATCAGACAATGTACTTTCACTGATTAATGAATCCGGGATGTTTTCCCAATCTTGAAACATATATTCTGGATCTGTTTCGTCCTTGTGTAATTCCTTGCAAGCTTCCCAAAATTCATCAGTAGATGAATAATTAGAAAGGTTTAGCCATTCGCCAGCTATAGAACCATTATTATATTTTGCGTACGTACCAACGTAAATAGATGCCTGTGTTAAATCTGTTAAAGTTTTCATAACTTTGTTTTGCTTAAATGTTTGAGAATGAGTTTTTACTTGTTTTTTGAACTTGATCCCGGTGCTAGTTACACCGGGATTTTTTTATTTATATTGATTCAGGATATAATTATAAGATCGTTTATATTATCGATCAAACAAAAACCCATACTATTTTTTTAAGTATTTTTTGTAAGTCTTGCCAGATGCCGGAGTAACTAAAATGTATTTACCTCCACGACTGCCGACAAATATTTGAGTTTTAACACCTTTAACTAAAGTGTCTCTTAAAACCTTATCGGCTTTTTTTGGTGCTGTTTGTGCATTAATCGGAACGAATGCAATAAACAAAAGGGCGAACGCTGCAATAAATAACAGAGCTTTTAAAATTGATCTTTTCATTGTTTGAGATTTTAAAGATTTATAAATTGATTAATTAGTTTCTATATCGTAACCTAACCACATGTAAACTGAATTTTTAGTGTTTAAATTGGTCACATCTTCCCACCATTCCGAGCCATCACCATTTGAACCGGCTAAAGCCATTAGTTTACCATCTACCTCTTTGGTGCTAATACCATGATTAGCCAGGATTTGAATTTTTGTTGATGCTTGCATGATTATTTTGATTTAACGTTATTCAAGAACAAACTAACCATTAAACAAAAAACTAAACCAATCACCGCCATAACAACCAACTGACAAACAATCATAGGTTGAGTAGTAACGATGCTGTTTTTAATGTTGTCAAGTACAACAGATGTAAAGGCTATTAATGTTAATAGTGACGTGATGCTAAAAAAGCCAGTTAATAAAGTGTTTAAATTTTTCATGATGTAAAGTATTAGTGTGGTTATTTCCTTTTTGCTTACAACAAAGTAACACATAATTTATTTACGTGTCAAGTATTAGTTTCTTTTATTTTGTCAGTAAATTGTCATTAACGTTAAATAATACATTTAAACCTGATTAAAGGCACAAAATAAATGTAAAGTATTAGTTTTATTTTTTGGTTGTTGTACAGTCCTTTGTATATAAAACTGATTGAAGCGGGCACGAAGCGCAGCGAGTAAAGCGGAAAGCAGGACAGGACCAAACCCACAGAGCAAAGAAGAACCTTTCCAAAACCTAAAGGAACTATTAAACCCATATAAGAAGACAAAGAGAAAGGAGAGAAGAACCAAGCCAGGCCAACGGCCGGCAGGGGCGAAGCCCAGGCAAACCCAAAACAACAAAACCCCGACCAATAAAGATCAGGGTTTTAAATAACATGCGCATTCTAACATTAAACTATAAGTCAACCTTTATTATATAGGTTTCCACATCTGGAATTCAACCAGCACCACGCAACAACTTTAAGGGAAAAACCCCATTTAAACTATATTGACAATTAAACAGCCTTGACAATTGCCCGATCAATTTTGAATATCGCAAGCATTTGCCATTAGAAACCAGGATAACAGAAGTTTTGGCTAGATTAGCAGCACATCTGTATTACTTAACCTTTTTTATCCCAGCAATTTTTAAAGCTAATGTACTATCAATTCTATTTAACAACTCTTTGCCTTTCAGTGTAAGTGAATAAACCTTAACAGGAACATATGCAGCCAAATTTGCTCTAGTAGATTTTACACCATCTTTTAAATATCCGTTAGCTAATAGATCATTTATCACAGGCTTAACAATCCTATAGTTTAATTGATATAGATTTAAGATTTTAGTTTGATATGATCTAGGGTATTGATTTAGGTGATAAAGTATAATAGCTATTGCACGAGCCTTATTTATAGTAGCAACTTTAAACCCCAACATTATATTGAAGTCCTTTAATGTGATAGAATAAAAGGGTGCAACCTTATTAAGCGTATATAAACATGTATTTGAAATTATTGTTGTCTCGTTCATCCGCTTACTGTAGCTATCGAGTTGGTTGTTTGTCGATATCATAATCAAAAGTACATTAAATTATCAGTATTTAAATTCCATCGGCGAGCGTGTTGCATATATGATAATGATAAGGCTATAAGATTACGATAATTATAATGTATATATATCTGTGCTTTACCGGCAAGTGGTGCCTGTTATGGTGCCTGTGTTTTTAAATCGTTACCCTAATGACTTAGTAAACGCTTGTAATGTATATTTTAAAAATAGGTGTGAATCCTTAAGAGAATACCATGACCAAATAAAGCAAATTAGTTGCTGGCGATTAGTCTAATTAGTTGGGTGATCTCGCGCCCAGGAGCAAGCACACATTTTGCCCATATAACACCCACCCGGTCCGGTCAAATCGGTTTGGGGAACGAAAATGTACGGCCCCAGTAGCCTATAGTAAGTGTGTTGAAACAACCCCACAAATAAAAAATATCTCATACCCACCCCGTTTAAAAAGAATTGACTTTGTTTAAGCTGATAAAATAATCGATTCATGGTTCGAAAAAAAATTTAAAAAAAATTATCCTCTTAACGCTTTCAGGCATTGGCTCATTAAATGGCTATGCAGATAAGCTTCACATTCATATTCTCTATCTCGGTCCAAAACATCTTTCAAACGAAACTGAACGAGGTGTATGCATTCATGGGCGAGTGTTACGTATTCTTCATCGGTGAAGTTGAATGGATCTTTCATTATTAGGTACCATAGCCAAATACCTTTGTATCTACGTTGAATAGCCATCCCTCTGCATCCTTCTGGCATGTATTGACCTCTTAATCCTCCTGCCCAATCGTTGCATCCTTGGCTTTTGTAGAACTCAATCATTTCTTTGATTGAATATCCGCAAGCGAAAGCTATTTTACCGGTGAAGATGCCAAAATCTATCCCTTGTATTACGTGTAGGCCTTTACTCATCTTTTTTATGTTCAACTCCAAACATTGGGGCTTTAATTTCTTCAAAACTTCCATTCGGCATCATTAAACCATGCTTCATGCTATTGAGAAAATCTTTTACTTGATCACTTGCGCTTTTATAAGTTCCATCAACTGAGCTTATTCGATATGGTTTTAATGCTATTTGCTGAGAAGAAAAGGGATCGAATGTGCTCATTATCACATACCGAAAGCTTTTATCTTTGGTGTCGTTTGAATTAAAGCACTTTTGGCGCATCCATTTACCACAGGTACTTATCCCATGACGATATCCGCGATTACCTTCCTCACAGAACTGAATGTATTCTGGTGATTCTATTGGTTCAAATTCTATTCCTTCCATTGGGATGTGGGTTTGTCTGCTCAAAAAAATTTTTCGAAAACCTTGCGGTTTTATACTGGTGTTAAGGTTGCGGCGGCGTGGCGATGGTCCATGTGCCGTTTTCATCTGGTTGGAAAACCACTTTACTATCTGGTCCATCTTCCCAGACAAAATTTCCTTTACTGCATGACTTCCATGTTTCAAAAGTTAGAATGGTATTTTCTGTAGGAAGATCATCTATAATCATAAAACCCTGCTGGTTGAATAATTCGATCATCTGTTCAGGAGTTTTGTATGGAATGGATTTAAAATCAAGTGATATATTTGAAAAAACCATTTGATTAAACCTCCATTCAATACAGTATGCGAGGTATTCCTTTAAAAGCTCAGCTTCGGCGTTCCAGTCAGTCATTTTCATAATTCTTTGGCATCATAAACTTCATATGGTTTATTCATTAAAAAATCAATTACCAAAAGCCATACAACGAAAAAGTGATAAAATTCATTTGTTCCACGAATCCAATCATCACCTTCTTCATATTGATCATACCATACCGGAATTCCGTAGTATTTGGCTTTGTGAGTGTATCTATTTGAATTAATCATTTAATTTAAGTAGTTATGATTATGAACAGCCTATAACAGTGTGATTATCAATATTAGGTTGCTCAAAATGGTAAGAATTTGTGCCCATGTTAAGTGGCTCAATGCAACATCACGTTTTCCAGAACAGTCATAAGCTTCAAAAGCAAGTATTTTAAAAAATTGCCTCAATGCTTCACTTAATTCTTCGAAAAAATATCTCATGGCTTCAATTCCTCGATTATGAACCTAAAACCATAAGCTCTTATGTAAAATCCTTCAAACTTATCATCAGATTTAAAGGCTACTGATACATCCTGGTAATCTGCTAATTCATGCTGAACTTTTTTAAATTCGGAGCTTGGTAGCTTAATACCGATTGTATCGAATTCTACTTTTTCGGAATGCATGGTTTTAACAAAACCTTTTAATAGACTTATTATCTTCATAATTTCTGTGGTTTTTACATTGGTGCTCGTTTCCCTTTCCTACTCGTGGAACGTTACTCACTTTTGTACTCGACCTCTTATGTATTAAGGGAGCAACCAATGTCTTCAAAATTTTTACGGCCTTAGAACCGGACAAAAATTACTTAGTTCTTTCAGCTTTCAGTTCTGTAATTTCGTTACGAGCATCCTGAGCTGCAGTTTTAATGCTTTGAAGTGCTTTACGTAATCTTGTACCAGCCGCAGCATTGTTTTGGTCGTAGAATTTTTTAGCATCGCCTTCAGCATCAGAAAGTAATTGCTTGATTTTATTGAAATTTTCCATGTTTTGGTTGTCGGTTAGCCTTTACGCCGAAAGGTTTTTATGATTTATTTAGTTAATGCATCGATAATTGAGTTATCAAGTTCCAAAGAACCCAACTGCCAATCTTCTCGAAGTATATTTTGATGGTACCATGGCGTGTTAACCTCTGAACCATTCTCTAGTTTCACCTTAATTTCACCTCCTTTGATGAACCAGTAGCCTTTCCACTCAGGAACTTTAATAACTCCGCCCAATTTCATGTGAGCAAGGGCCATGCTGAATGTTGCGTGTTGATCTTGAACTACAAATACATGCATTTAATTTTCCTCCTTTTTAAGTTTATTAACCAGAGCCATAACTCGCTTTTGTTTTTCTATCGAAAGCGTGGTGATATCATCAATCAAATTTTTATTGAATAAAACCACTTCTTTATAATCCGGATTTTGTTTTTCGAATGAATACTTAACTGCTTTCATAAATTTCAATCCAGCTTTCTGCATTTCAAGGCATTTATTTGACAGGTAATTGAAGCCATTATCTTTGAATAGCACCGATAGGTATTGATTATAGTCCATGGCGATATCGTTTGCCATCATGCATCCTGTCATTTTATGGAAAAGCGCTTGTTGGTCTTCGCTTATTCCCCAATCTTCTTGATTTTTATCTGCCATAGGATTAAGGAAGTTTAAATTGTTTAACAGCTTGCTTTCTTTCAAACATCATTAGCCAGCCTAAAGCCGAAAACAACTTTCCGCAGCCTAAAATGAATGCTCCGATCAGAATAATCGGAATACAGATAACGTAAACCAATGTAAGGAACCATTTTTCTTGTGTGGGAGTGAGGTTTTTCATGAAATCTTTCTTTTTTTTCTTAGTATAAATATTTTTGTACTTCCCATACCAGTGATTTTCCCAGCTTTAATTGCTCCTACTTTGTCAGAAAGTTTTAGAGCTTCTTCTAAATCATGTTCACTATACTTAGTTTTACCAATATTACCAGAGCCCTTTCCCTTCTTTATGTCTTTAGAAACATTATTATTAAAATCATTGATGGCTCTTATTGCTTGTTGTTCTGTGTCAAATGTTCCTAGGCTAAACCTTTTACCACCAATTGTGACCCGAGTAGTCCACTTATTTATGCCAATATGATATCCAATTCCCTTTGTTTTGCTTGAGGTAGTTTTCTTCAATTTATAATTGATGTAATGCAATGAGTTTTCTGATGACGTTAGCATTTCAAGGTTTAGATAAAAATTGTTGTGTTTATCAAAATCTATATGATTTACGGTTAGAATTGGGTTGTAATTAGATAAGAAATATTCTGCTACTAAACGATGTATTTTAATGGTTTTCTGTTTCCCATTTAGTGTTAAAGAAGCTCTTAAGTATCCCTTGCTTTTTCTACCTATTTTTGGATTATTTTTACCTCTATTCAAGTAAGGGTTTACTACTAAAAATCTTCCGTAGTTGCTAATCATATATTGGTAATCGAATCCAATAATATCTTTCCATTCTTCAAGGAATGGTCCGTATGGTATTTTATTTACCTGTACTTCCATATCCATCTGTACCTCTTTCTGAATCACCAAGCGAATCCACTTCTTCAAACTCAATTGTTGGATGAGGAAGAATAATCAGCTGACCTAAACGATCACCAATCTCGTAGTCGATATTCAATTTGAATTCCTTACGCATTATTGGCGCAAACTTGAAGAAAATTTCGCCGCGGTATCCGCTGTCTACAATACCACAATGATTAGTAAGCATTAAGTTGGTTTTATAGTTGCTTGATCGAGGTAAAAGCATCATAAAAAATCCTTGCGGAATTTCAAATGCCAAACCTGTACCGTAAACGATGTTACCATGAGCATCGATTGATTTAGAAACGGCAGTAAGATCCATTCCTGCATCACCCACATGTGCGTATTTTGGTATTACAGCCTGTGGAATTAGTTTTTTAATTTTAATTTTCATTGCTTGCTTAAATGTTTGTACCTAAAAAAGCCGCATATCTCTATGCAGCTCGTTTCCGCTTTTCTTGTAGCTGGCACACCGGGTTTTAAGTTGTGCTTCTGGAAAGGGATTCGAACCCTCATGCTTTAGGCGTTAACTGCTTGATCGCTTTTCTGCCGAGCACGCCTTCGCTCTTTATTTAACTGATCTAACGTCTACCACATTCCGCCACCCAGAAGTTTAAATTTTTAGCAGTGGGGATGCAATCTTTCAGGCATCGCCCACAATCTAAATTAACGCTCTCACCTACAAAGCCCCCATGCGTTTCTGCATGGAGGCTGTCTTGTCGCTCAACTATAGTTCATGGTGGTGTTTCAAGCGTAAACGTTTGAAATAAATCACTGAGCACTTATGATTTAAGTTTGTCGCACTATTAACGCTCACTAATGCAACCCGAATCCGAAACATTCCCACCTCTTGGAATAACAAAGGAAAGCTAACCTTTGCGGCCATCCAGCCTAGAATCTAACCAAACATATTCTACCAATGAAACAGGTATTAATGAAGCGCTTTTTTAAGGTTTTGCATGCACTACGCGGATCGCCCGCTCGCATGACTTTTATATTTTAAAATGTTTTCTAAATGCTTTAACCACTTCTCCTTTTATAGCCAATTCATTAATTGGATCGATATCAGCAGAAGGATATTCTTGTGCCATCGTTGCTTTTGCTCCGGTTTTTTTGTCCTTATGTGTCACGATTATAAAAGAGTGACCTTTTTTAGCAAACCTTCCTTTCCATAATCCAGAAGTACGGATTACAATTCCTGTAGTATCAGTAGGAATATGCTCAGGCATAGTCTCTGGAAATTTCTCGTTCATAAGATTTTACTGTAAATGAAAATTATTGTTTGCATCAGCTAAGGTAAAACTTATTATTAGAAAAACAAATAAAAATATAATGAAATAATATATTTGTTTCAATTTAACATATATTTGTGTCTGTATGGATGCAAGAAATATTAAAATAAAAAACAACTATGTGTTGGTTAAACCTGATTCAGACCACAAAAAACTAAAGAATGGCCTTTATATCGGAACTACATCAACTACTGAGGCAAGACACTATGCTATAACTGGTACGGTTATAACGATTCCTGATAAATTGGTTTATCGTGGGGAGAAGGTTAAGCGATTACGGAACAGAACGCAAGGGAAGTTCAATGATGATGAGGCAAAGCAGCTGGCTACAATGGTAAATGGCAGCATGGAATATAAAACCGAACTGGAAGTTGCTGTTGGCGATAAAGTTTGGTTTGATTATTTGGCCCACATCAATGCAAATACCGAAATGAAAACATTAACCCTTGAAGATCATGGCGAATGTATTCTGATTGAGTATTCAAGGTTGTTCATCCGCGAACGCAATGGGGAAGCAATTCCGATTAACGGTTGGATTTGGATTAAACGCTATGAAAGTTCGAAAGATTTGGGCAATGGATTGGTGATGGCTGATAATGCTGATTTAACAGTTAAGTATCATGCTGAGGTAGTGAAGGTTGGGAAACCAATACAGGAATACATGGCTGCCAGGTTAAGCGATAAACATTTCGATGGCATTAAACCTGGTGATCGTATAATTTTCAATGAAGGGATTTTAACACCATTGGAATACTCGCTTCATGAAACGGATGGTATGGAAAAGCTATACAAGATTAAACGTAAAGATATTAAGGCCATCGAAGGTGTCCTTTATTAATTCACAATGCCCGCAAGCAACATTTTCAGCAAAGGAAGGAGAAAATATATGATGTAGATTAATGGAATTAGATTACAGCAATCTTAAATACGATATAAGTAAAGTTCCTGCAGGAAGTAAAGTTATTGACTTTTATCCTGAGCTTTCTGATTATGTGGAGTTCGCCAAAAAAGAGGAAGATGAATTAATTCGTTGGATTATTCTTTTGGTAGATGATGGAAGTCCTTTCTTTAAAACTTACAGGGATTTTAAAGAACGCGGCAAAGCGGTATTCAAACATCTAAATCTTAATAACTCATCATTAAAAAAATACATTGATGGCGATTTAGATCGTGAAAAGGAAATTCAAGAAAAATTCCGAATCAACATTAATGCAAAAATCTACAAGTACTTTATCATCCTAGATAAAAACACCTATACCGTTTGGTATTCGCTATGGTCAAGTTTTCAGCAAACCAACGCCATGGCCCAAATGGAAATCGATCCAGAAGATTACCAATTTGAAGCAAAATTCGAGCGGAAGCAAAAGATTACCGACAAACTTCTGGAAATGCAGGGCAAGCTTGCTAATTACGAAAAGCAGGTTTATGGTGATTCAAAAATTAAGCAGATTGTTGTAAACACAGTTGCCAAAGCAATTTACTGGCCAGAGAAATTAGTTAAGAAAACCGAATACATAACGAATGAATAAGGAGTTATATACGGTTGATTGGTCGGACTATGGCGGCGATATTAGGATAAGTGGATATATTGTTCCGCTTCCGAAAATGCCACATTTCTCGGAAATGGAAAACTTTGAATTGCCAATTGAGCAACAAAAGTTTCGTAAAACAATAATTCCTCCGGGCTTATCGAAGCGTAAACCAACAACGCCAGATGAAGATAAATTCATTTTAGGTGAATACCATAAATTCGACAATGGTATTTGGATGCTCATCAAAGGTAAACCGTACTACCTTCCTGGCGATTATTATCATTTCTTAAATTATTGGACAGTTGAGGATGGCAGTTCGCCGTTCTTTTATGAACCGCAGCAAAAGCTTTACAACCTATATGGCATGTTGGATAAAGATCCAAAATGCTTAGGAACAGCTTTGTACAAAGGTCGCCGGATGAGAGCGACCGAAATGACCATACATAGGGGTTATTTCCAGATGTTCAGGTATTCTGATAAGCAGATGTTCATGCAGTCTAAAACTGAGGATACTGTAAAGAATAACTATAACCGTATTCTGAATGCCCACAACAAAATGATTTGGTTCGTTAAACCGGTAAATTCTGGTTCAACGAAAAACAAAGACGGTTTGGTTTTCGAATATCCATCCGAAGTTATTACTAGCAAATCATTAAGGGATATCGCCGAAAGCGGAGTTGATAAAGAAACTATTTACGAGGATGATCAGATAGGAAGTAAAATTATTTACGGGCCATGCGTTGCTACTCACTTTGATGGTGGAAAGGGAATGTATGTTATTCTTAATGAGTTTGGAAAGCTGGAGGGAATGAGTTTAACCAAAGTTGTTTCCATCCTTCGCCAGTGTGTTTCCTTAAATAGTTTGAAAACAAAAGTTGGAATGCTTCACCTCGAAAGTACAGTTGAGGAATTGAGTGATGCCCAGCTAAAAGAAGTAATTGAACTTTATAAAGATAGCAATCCTGCTGAACGAAATAAAAACGGAAGAACAACATCTGGATTATATGTAATATTCGTTTCCGCAGCAGAAAGTGGAGAACCCGATGAATATGGCTTGGTGGATGAAGTTGCTACCAGAATTTATATTCAAAACACCATTGAGGATTTAAAGAAAAAAGGGAAAATTAAGGAAGCAGCTGATGAGCGCCGTAAAATGCCTTTAACTATTGAAGATGCTTTGGCGCCTTCTGGTGATCAGTCCGCATTCCATAAAGAAAGATTACAGGAAACCCTTGATAGATTAACCTTCCCGGAAAAGGGTAAAGAGAATGATGTTATCCGGGGTAATTTTGAATGGGAAAATGGAGTTCGTTTTTCTCGCGTAGTATTCCAGATTGATGAAGATGGTGGACGTTGGGAAGTTTCGAAGCTTGATGGCTTACAGGATAACTTCGTTATTAACATGTACGGTGAAAATGTACCTGGAAATGTTGATTTATTTCGTACCGGTGTCGATCCATTTGACCACAAAGATACTTCTGATGGACGGAGATCAAAAGGTGCATCCGTAACATTCGAAAGATACGATGAATTAAAGGATGGTATCAAATTCGAAATGAATGGTGGTACTAAAATCGCTATTGATGGTGGTTTAAATTTCCTCACAAATCAACCAGTTTGTATCTACCTATACCGCCAAGACGATCCTGAATTATTCTATGAAGATATGCTTATGCAAAGCATATACTATGGAGCACCACTTCTTTGTGAATCTCAGAAACCGGGATTGATGAGGTACTTCGATAGATGGCATTACGGCAAATTCATTATGAATAGGCCGGTTGAAACAATGACCAGAACTGATAAAGGAAATAATAAGGAACAGGAGGGTATCGCTGCATCCGATGTAACAATTAACCAATACTTCTCAGCCTTATCTACCTACATCTACAATTACCACAATGCAATGAAATTCAAAACACTCGTGCTTCAATTAATGAGCATGAATAGAAATAATATCGGGAAAATGGACTTAGGTGTAGCCTTTGGATGGTGCCTACTTGCAGTTAACGCAAATCTTCCAAGCTACTCAGATCGATACTCCGAAACTCAGGTTGAGTTAACACATTTTGAATACGTACCAAACTAACACGCCATGAAACTACAATTCGCTTCAGATTACCAAGGGGATAAGAAAAAGAATTATCCATTCCCATCTGATAATCTACCTCAATCAGTAAAGGATGATGAAAAATATTTTAGGCAAGCTACCCAAGCTATTGTTACCAGGTATTTGAACAACCTTTGTGAGTTACCGTACACCAAATTTGAAAGTCAACATAGCATTTCTGAATTAAGAGCATATGCTTACGGGAAACAAGGGGCCGACCGATACAAAAATTATTTGATTGGATTGAAAGATCCAGTTACCGGTTGCCGCCGAAAAAGTACGATCAACATCAACTGGCAAACGCTTGATATCCTTCCTAAGAAATTGGGTGATGTTAAAGGTTACATGCAAAAGTTGAAGTACGATATTATTACTTCGGCAATTGATCCCCAAGCGGTTTTCCAAAAGGATATGGTAAAGGCCGCTACTAAATTAATGACGAATGATTTGATGAAAAATCTTCATGCTGAAATTAATGAGGCAGCTGGAGGTATGGCAGTTTCTCCGGAAGGACAATTAGTTGGTCAAGCTGCTACTGCAGTTCCGTTTCAGAATGAACAACAGGTCGATGGATTTGCAGCAACAGGCGGTTTTCAATTACTACAGGAAATTGCCATTAAAATTCTATTGGATAAAACCGATTTAGATAGTGGTCAAGAAATTATCGATGATTTAATAATTGAAGACTTACTCCATATTGGAAAATGCGGTAAACGTCACTACACTGAACCTGGTTCTGATAATGTGCTTTATGATCACGTTGATATGGAACATGCTATGGTACCATGGTCAAAGTATGCTGATTTTCATGATGCAACTTATGCCGGTACCGTTACTCGATATACAATTGGCCGTTTAAGAAGGGAAACAAATCTTCCAGAAAGTAAAATAATCGAAATTGCGAAGAAGTATAATGATGCCGATTTCAATTCGCAACATAAGCTTTCAAATTTCATGTACTCGGTTCAGGAATCTAAAGATTCTGGATTAGGTTTAGCTGTTCTTGATAGTATTCAGGTCGATGTGGCTGATGTGGAATGGTTAGGGTGCAAATCATTTGCCCAAACAAAAGTCACTCGCCAAAAAGAAGGAAACATCGCCTTAAATAAAGTATCTGATGATTATGAATTAAAGGATGCTGATAGAAAACGCGGTAAGGAGTTGAATAAATACACTCATCAAACCGTATTCAAATGTAAAATGATTTTAGGTACCGATGAAATATTTGATTACGGTATTCAGAACGATATCCCTTACAAGAAAAATGATAAAGGCCAGATGTGCCCGGTTCTTTCTTTCAACTTCTACAAACTTACCGGTCCTTCATTAACCGAAAGATGTATGGGTTTTGTCGATGATGCAAACATTGCATTATTCAAGAAAAGAATGATCATTAAAAATTTAACTACTGGTCACAACATCCGAATCAATGCATCTGCTTTCGAAAACGTAAAAATTAACAACAAGCTACAGCAGCCACAAGATTTGATGGCTTTATTCCGCGATGAAGGTTTCTTAATCGTTGATGATAAAAATCCATGGGGTCAAAACAATGGAAGTAGCAGACCAATTGATATCATCCCATCCGATGTAGCGCAGCGTTTATTGGAGTGCAGGAATGATCTGGAATGGAATATCAGAATGATCGAGGAAATTACCGGATTAAACTCTGTGTTCTCTGCTTCAACTCCAAATTCGGAAACTGGTTTAGGCGTTTCAAAAATTGCCATCAACGCAACTGAGAATTCAATCTTTACAATCATTAAAGCCCGCGAAAGGCACTATGAACGCGGACTTGAAATTTCTGCTAACAAATGGAAGGTTAAAGCGAGTTTCATGGATGATAATAAAAGAGATAACTTTGCTACTGATCGTTCTATGCAATACATCCGTATCGGAAAAGAAATTGCATGGCATAACTATAACATCAAGTTGGAGGCATCCGTAACTGAAGATGAAAAATTGATGTTGACACAACGTGTCTTCCAGTTAGCAGACTTACGTAGGCAAACCGGAACAGGTGGAATTAAACCATCTGATGAGTTAATGGTATTTGAAATCATCAAATCTGGCAATATTAAATTGGCGAGATTAACATTGGCTAACATCGAGGAATACAGAAGTTCGGAGGATGAGAAGATCGCTGAAAAGCGGTACCAAGAAAATGCTCAGCTTCAGCAGCAATCAAATCAGCAAGCTTCGCAGAACAAACAGGCTGAAATTCAAACTGAAGCTCAGGCTGCCGGAAGTCAAAAGATGATGGAAATCCAAGCCGAAATGGAATTGGAAAAATTGAAAGGTGAGAATAAGAGAAAGGAACTAGCAATTTCAAATATTTATGGCTGGTCCTCAGATCAGTACAAAAAGACTGTAAAACAATAAAGTAAACAACAGACCGACATTTATGTCGGTCTGTTAAAATTATTGAATACCCAGGAATAGAAATCCCTTTTCTCTTAATTTGTCAATCGCATCGGTAACCGAAGAACTTTGGTTGTATGCTGGGTGACCTAAGTTTCTTATAGATTCTAGCATAATATCATAGGTTTCTTTTGAGCATGCTAACCAAGCGTTTGATTGTTTCTTTTTAGATTCATCAGCAAAGAACTCATCCGATTTAGGGAGCGGATCACCATTAAACGCAAGACCTCCAACTGCATCACAATAAGCATCATAAAGTCTCTTCGCTAAACCTATTTCTCCACCATCGCTTTTTAAAGTATTGTACGTCATGGCGAAGATGTCCTTTTTGCAAGGATATATTTCTCCTTTTACTCCTACAATAAGCATGTCCTCTGGTGTGAAATTGTGAACTCCCTCAAGAGTTGGAATTAAGTAAAGGCTATCGTTTTCATGAGTAATAGCATGCCCTCGAAAATCAATTGACCAATGTGGTTCTGGAGTATTTGCCTTAGCATACTCAACAAATTCTTCAAATGTAAATGCCTCAATTTCTACAGGCTTTTTTGTGTACTTCATATAATTTATTTTATTGTGAAACTCTATCTGCAGATAATCCCAACCTTTTTGCTTGAATTGGATTTTCTTCGCACCATTGATGGTGTGGCCAGCATAATGATTTAAAATATCTTTTATCAGTAAGGAATGAACCTGTTCTACCACGCATGTGATGGAGAGTAACCTGAGTTGAATTACATTCCGGGTGCTCGCATATTGGATGGTCTTTAAAATACTTATCTCTCGCTCTACGATAAACCTTTAGGTTATCCAATTGCTTTGCGCTTACTTTTGGGATTTTTACAGGCTTTCTCTCCAATGGTTTTTTCTTACTCGCCCAATAATGGTACTGACACAAACCAGCAACGACAGGCTTAGGCTCATGATTGCCGCAAATAGGGCAATAACCCATTTTCATTTTGATACTTCCCATATAAAATTAAAAGGGCACTTTATGGTTAGTGCCGGACCGATTTGAAGATTAATGTCCCAATGTTTTTAAGTGACCGGATTTGTGCAAATGCCTAACGTTTAAATCAAAAGGGTTGAAAGGCAATCAGTATTAATCAGCTACACAGTTGCAATCAAACAACTGTTCAATTGTCACGCCCTATGAACCACCTGACGAGGGAGGTATATCTATGATGGTACAGTAGATATCGGTATCGGCCAGCATTTTTAAATGTTCACCTTCGAAATCAAAATCACGACCAGCGTTTTTATCGTATTTAACACGATCACCTTTTCGGTAACACACTGGTTCTTCTTCTGTACCTGGCGCCGCAGTAATTACGGTACCAATATTTTCTGTGTTTGCTTCTTGCATGCTTTCTGGCAAGAATATTCCTGATGCAGTTTTTTCCACTGGAGCATCTGGTTTAATGAATACCGATCTGCTTTCCATTAATGTTGTGGGTTAGGAGTGTATTGATTATTCAATTTCATATCTTCTTTAAGAAAACTAAGCATACTTCTGTATCCATCAATAGCATGAACCAATGCAGCGTTTTGTCTTTCAACTTGTGTTTTATAGAATGTTTCTTTGGAAAGTTTTCCGGTTAGAACCAATTTCTTATCAGTAGCAGACATTTTTGATGGAAGCAATTCAAGTTCCTCTCCAAGTCTTTCATTATAGATCATTCCTGCTAATGCTACCGCATTCGCGCTAGTAGAAACCAAAGCAACTAGCCTTCCTATTTTATTGGAAATATTGTTACCGTCCTCAGAACTTACAAATGTTTCGAGTTCACCATCTATCGTATCGATAAATCCAATAAGGTTATTTATTTCAGGGTGGATTAAGCTCTCCATTTCTTAAAATCTTTTTAAGGTGAAAAACTCCCATTCGAAATGATCAAGTGCTTTACTGATGGATGAAATTATATAATGAGAAGGAACCTTTTTCCCTTTCTCAATTTTCTGCAACCACCGTCTTGATATCAAACATTGTTTAGCAAGTTCATTGCCTGACATGTTCAATTCATCCCTTCTCGCTTTGACTTGCTTCCCAAATGATGTAGCGCAATCATCTGTATAAATATCTATTGTGTTCCTGTTTACCATGCTTGCTTTGAGGTAGAACTATAATGCTATAACTACATCAAATATATAAAACTAAATTTGAAATATAATATAATCTAATAAAAATATTAGATAAGTGAATATTTATTTCTAGTTAGAACCAACAATAAAAAGCATGTCTGAGCAAGCAACAACATCGGAACAGAATCACAGAGCGGCAATTGATGATCTATTAGGCGAGAAGCCTATCGCACCAATTGTAAATAATGACAATCCACCAGCGGTGCCACCAGTGGTTACGCCGGAAACTCCACCTGTAGTTCCTCCAGTTGCAGCTAATCCGCCAGCAGCATCAACCCCAGAAACACCGGCCGTACCGGAAACACCTTCAACACCATGGACAGAAAAAATTACTGAGATCAGTAATGGTTCGGTTAAAAGTGAAGAAGATTTTTTAAACATTTTCACCCAAGCGACTAAAGCTACTGACTTAGAAAGTCAATTACAGCAGAGGAACCAAGAGGTTGAGGCTTTAAAAAGTGTGAATCCATACGCCAACGATTACATAAAAAAGCTTAATGAGCTTTATGCTTCCGGGGCAGATGCAAATAAGGTTAACCTTTTCAATCGAATCAATCAGTTAGGTGATGTAAACGCATTGCCAAGTCGTGATGCCGTAAAATGGCAATTGATGGAACAACACAATCTATCAGAAAGCGATGCTGAGGTAATGCTTAAAACAACTTACAAAACGGATGACACCATTCATACCGAAGAAGATGTTCAAGCTGCCAACATCCAATTGAAAATCAAAGGCGATGAAGCAAAGCAATACCTAAAAGGTTTGCAAGCATCATTCGAAACCCAAGCACCAGCACCAGAAGTAACAGAAACACCGGAGCAGATCCAGGCAAGACAACAAGCGTTCGAAGCACAAGTTGCTCCAGTTGCCAAGCAGATCGAAACCGAATTACCGAGTTTCTTTTCCAATGTAAATGTAAATGGATTACAAGGTGATAAAGCCGTAAATATTGCTTTGCCAGTTCCAGCAGAGATTCAAACTCATATCGGAACCCAAGTAAAACAGTTCGCTTTAGAAAACCAAATAGATACTACTAAGCCAGAGAATGTAGAAGGCTTAAAAACCTACGCAACAAATCTCGCTAAAATAGCAATGTACGATGCTCACGTCATTCATGTGAACAACATTCGTGATGAATCAATTCGTGCAGAATTCCATAATCCATCAACAATCAACAGAGGTCAAGATAATCCGGCAGTACCAGCAGCAAATTCGAGACAGGCAACTGCTTCGAAAATAGCTGAAACATTTTAATTAAAAACCCAAAAAAAACTTAAATACAATGCCAGAAGTATCAGCAGCACAGGTTGGTTGGAGTAACGAACTCTATACCGCATTAGAGTACGTACAAAAGTACGGTACCAATGCAGATAAAAGGAAATTAATGACACGTCATTCTTATCCTGATAATTTTTACATGATGTTAGACAATTTAGGTCTAATTCGTGGTTCAGAAGGCCAAGCTAAAATCTGGCACTTAGAAGATGATTGGTTGACTGATAACTTCACTGTTAACGCAATCATCCAGGCTTCAACCGGTCCAAACACTGAGGTAATCATTGAGTTGGCGGCAAATTCTCACTTCTCTCAAAATGGAGTTAACATTTCTTATCCTCAATCGAGACAGGAAATTGAAATTCCAATCACTGGCGAGAAGGTTGTTATTCTTGAAAAATTAACAACTGGTTTAACATTACACCGTTTACGTATTAAACCAATTGATCCAACAGTTAACCTTGCTGGTAAAATTGTTGCCAACGGTACTTATGCATTAACTGGTAATGCTTATCCAGAAGGTAGCCGCGCTGCAAAGCCAGTTACAAGTTTGGATAACTACTTTGATAACTGGTATCAAATTGTTAAATCTCGTTATTCTTCAACTGGTACAGGTTTGACTTTGCAAGCGCCGTATGCGTTAGCTGATTCAAGCGATGGTAAAAACATCTTTATCACTCGTAATACTCAGGACACCGAGAAACGTCACATCATCGATTTATCGAACATGCTTTTAACTGGTATCAAATCAGATACTGAGTTAGCATTTTCAGAAGAATTAGGTCATGATACTAAAGTGTATCGTACTGAAGGTGCGTGGACCGCTGCTAAAAACAAAGGTCGTGTTTTACCATACACTGATGGTGATTTCGGTTTAGATAATTTTGGTGAAGCAGCAGCTTACCAGGAAAGCGAAAGAACTGCAGCTGATATGTTCTTATTCTTGATGGGATATGAATTGCAAGGCTCGGTTGAATCTGCTTTAATGGAGTTTGGCGCTACTCAGCATGGCGTTTTTGAATACGCTAAGTCACGTTTTAAACCAGAGGTTCTTGAAGGTCAAGATGCAAATGATTTCTTTACCTGGATTGGTTTCAGTGGTATCGCTTTCCGCGGTCGTAAGTTCTTGTTCAAAAAACTTTCTGATTTCAATGATCCTAAGTCGTTAGGTACAATTGGTTATGACTATACCAAATCTGGTTTAATCATTCCTTATTCTACCATGAACAACAAAGGTAAGAAAGCAGATACTCCGACTATCGGTGCTGAATACCGTTCGTTGGGTGGTTATAGCCGTAAAATGGAATCGATCAAATTAGGCGGTGCCGATATGATCAATCCAACAACCGATTTGGATGCTAAATCATGGGATTTCCGTTCAGAAATGGGTGGAGATTGGGGATTAGTATCTCAATGGATTGCAGTTCGTCCATCTACAAGCGTAGGTTAATCGTTCCCGAATAAAAAACTTAAAGCATCCGGTTTAATCTGGATGCTTTATTTCAGTTTCTACAAGTGTAACTAATTTTCAAGACCATTATGAGGTTATATATTGATGACAAACCATCTAACATTGATGAAATTTGCGTCCTATTAGATATCAAAAAAACTGAGGTTCCGTTTCAAACGAAGAACCGTAGTTTTAAAAGACTTGGATTCGACAATAAAAGAGATCCACAAAATCAAAAACCAATTGTACCTCGCGGTCATGGAATTCCATGCTCAATTAATGTGGTGCTCAAAAATGGTGAATCAGTAAAGATTACCTATGCTGATAATTCTCGTCAAGAAACCCGAAACGGTTTAACCAGGTTGAAACATACTCCATTGAATCTAATGATGGAAGGTTTAAGCTTGGCGCTAACGGATGATCAGAAAACTAAATTTTTCTTTCTTTTCATTCACACCTACAACAAACAAAGTCCTTTAAACTTTGGTAAGCAAAACCCTAACTGCATCTATCAATTCAATGACACAGCAAAGCTGGCCAAAGAAGAAGATGATAAAGAGGAATTATTGTTTGAAGCATTGACCTTATTAAAAGGGTTAGGCGAACAGCAATTACGCCAGGTTGCAAAAGGATACAAGATGTTTGGCGTTGATGATTTGCAGGAAGTTGAAGTACGTAAAATGGTACGTGCAAAACTGAAAGAAAATCCAGCTCAGTTCACTTTGGATTTAGAATCAAATGAAATTGCTATTGAAGGTATTATTCAGGATGCAATTGATAAAGGTATTATCACTCAATCACTTCAAGGTAACGTAAGAACATTTATTCTTGGCGATAAACAATTGGCTCAACTTCCGGTTGGCAATCCTCACATGCCTTATTTACGTGCGGAAATCGAATCTGATTTAGATCACTATTTCCCTCTAATTCAAAACGGCATCCAGGCAAAGGTTAGTGCTAATGTATTGAAGAAACCAGAGAACAATAAGTATTTCGACCAATTCAAAAGGAAAAGCGATGAACCTCATGTTCATACGACCTTAGATAAGGACGATAAAAAAGTTGTGTCTGAAACTGCCGCTGAAAAAGAAGCTGCTGATAAGCTTAGAAAGTATTTTGATCAGGACGTAAACAACCCTGATTTGCACTACGCATCGAAGAAAGCGATGTTAGAAAAAGGCGATCAGATCATTGAGCAGTGGAATAAAGATAAAGAAGCTGGCTTACTACCAGAAGATGCCACTCCACCGGTTTTAAAACTCGTTGAAGTAGCATAACATAACCCAAAAAATAAACAGCCGACTATGAAAGTAGTCGGCTTTTATAGGTAAAAGATGATAGATACTGCAATTTTCATTGAAACCTTAGAGAATCTGGCTAAGAAAAATCAAAGCGGATTCAGTACTGGAAAGGATATTTCCAATTACATCAACATGGCTCAAAGAGAGTTGGCCGAATATCTTTTTGGTATTTATGAATTTAACCAGAAGGTTGTAGATTACATTACGCCACTGATACTAACAGCCAACTCGGTATCATCAAATTCATCTGGCATTATTCCTTTTCCTACCAGCTTTAATCATGTTCTACGTCTGACTTATAAAAAGACCAGCACGCAGACATATAAAACTCAATACGTTGGCACCAATCAGGTTGACATCATTCAGTTGATACCACAACGCCGGGCCGACCTGGCTAAAAATAGAGTTTTATACACTTTTGATAGTGCAGGAATTAACGTGATGCCAGCTCAGGAATTGAATTTCAAAGTGGTTTATGCCAAGTACCCAACCGATGCTTCGGTAACATACACCTATACTGACGTAAACGGTGAATCGAAAAGAATCATTTCCGGACAAACAAATATGATCTGGGGAATGAATGTTTTCAATCTCTTGTTGTACATGACAATGGACAAGATGGGTTTATCCGTACGCGATACATTGTTAAATGAGTATGCTCGGTTAGGCATTGCAAAAGAAGAAGTTAAACCTATAACATAAACGATATGGCAACCCCAAAAACAAAAGCAGTATTATTTACTGAGGGAGAAGCGCAAAACTTCCAATTATATACAGGAAAGCAGATTACCAAAGAGAAATTTCATGAACAGGATTTTGAATCTGGTACATCGAAGTTATTTTCTTTAGCTATGGGCCAAGAGATTACTTCAAAGGTAATCAAGGTTAGTGGACTTGATGTAGCAACTCTTGTATTCGAAGACGGTTCAATTTACCGTATTGGAAAAGGAATGGATGCTATTGCTCAGCAGGAATATGTTTCTGAAATGGTAACTGATTTAACAGCTAAAGCAGAAGCTAAAAAGGCTGCTAAGAAAGGTAAAAAGGATTCTGATAAAACTGAAGAAAGTAAATAATCTGAAATGACAAAAGCAGAATTAACAGGTGCCGCTTATTTAAAACTTACCGGTGGATATCCTACAACGGATAACTCTACATGGTGGGAGGATGTTGATATTTTATTGGCTCCGGCGATCAACTTTGTTATGAATGCTGATTACTTTCTTCAGAAGCGTGACGAAGGCGAGGAAAAAATAATTCAGCCTTTATTCATTCAGACTTACAAGAACATTGCCATCAATTATCAAACTGATATTGAGAAATACACAAGCGTATTACCCCACCGGCCATTGGCTCTACCAAAGAACAGGGCGGTTTCTTTTGTTGGTACTGTATTAGGACAGCACTTTGTTCCTGTTGAGCAAGGTGGATCAGCCATGCAAGATTATTACGGTGGTTTTAAAGCTTGTCAAACCAGTTATGAATTGGAAGGCAAGAATATTACTTATCATAATTTGGATCCATTGTTTGCTGATGGCGGCGTAGCAATGGTAAAAATGATTGTAAACGCTGCTGATTTAGGCAACGAAGAAGAAGTTCCATTACCAGATGGGGCAGAAATACAGGTTATAGATTTGATGGTTCAATTCTTCCTTGGCCAACGCCAACTTCCTAAAGATTATTACAACACTAATAAAGACATTCAACCTACTGCATAATGGCAACAACTCCAATCGATCAGAAGATACGCCAGTTATGTAGAGAAACAGGCGAACCGGATTTTAAAAACTACGATACCATTTTAAGTCATGTTAGAGGTGCATTGATTGATTTACAGCTTTATGTTATGCCATGCGTAACTACTGTTGAAATCAAAGCAAATCATTTGAAAAACTTGCCATGGCCTTGTGATTGTGTTAAGCCTTTATTGATTGGATTGAAACGAGGCGGTAAAATCTGCAACGTTTCTGTGGATAGTGGAATTTCATCTGCTTCTGATTGTGGGTGCGGAGATATGACAGATGTTGAAGCGGATATCCAAAATACCATTTCTGGAAGCTCAACATCAATACCTCAGTTCTCATACGATGGATTATCACTTTCGGGATACGGATTAGGTTACGATAAAGTAAATGCGGTTACTCATGATAAAGAAAGAAGGATAACCAATTTGAAATTCAAAACCTTACCAGGCGATACCTTTCAATTTACTTTCATTGATGGAGGCATTTCAAAAGGCGTTTCTCATATTCCAATTGAAGCGGAGGCATGTATTGATGAGTACGTTTTTTGGAAATATTACAGGAGAACGGATAAAGGGTTAAGTGATCGTTCAAGAGAAAATTATAAGCAAGAACAGTATAGATTAAGAAAGTTCTACCAGGATACAACAATTGAAGATTGGATTAGAGCAGTAGTAAATAGATAAATGGCTGAGGAAAACGAACGCAATATTGAGGAAATCACCTTTTTTGGAGGACAAAACTCAGATGTTTCTTTAGAGAATTTACCTAAAGGAGATTTTATCTATGCATTAAATATTGTAAATAATTCATCTGGTGTTGGTGGTAAAGGAATTGTTAAGAACGTTAAAGGTAATTTACAGATACCTTTCTTATTGCCAGCGGGAGAAAATAAATGTATTGGCACCGCAGATGATTCTGAAAATCAGAAATTCATTCTTTTTATCTGGAATGAAAACGGATACCATGGAATTTACCAATTTAATGGACAGAACAAATCTGTGTTACCGGCTTTAATTAATCTTACCGATACAAATGGTATTGATATTTTAAAGTTTAATAAAGACTTTTTGATACTCCACGCTGATATTGCCAGAGGCGTTCTATTGTATTGGGTCGATGCTTTAAATAACGCCCGTAAAACCAACATATCCAAACTGTTTGATAAAACGTCTGATGGTTATGGACCGGTTATATACGAAAGCTTTATAAATGCTTACAAAAGAACCGCAGACTTTCCTCCGGTAGTTTCTTATTTCTCAGATGCCACAAAAAAGTTTAACAGGATTTACGGAGCATTAAGAAGATTTGCAACCAGGTTCATTTATGATGATGGTGAGAAAAGTAATTGGAGCGATTTTAGCGCAGTTGCTACTCCAGACAAAGAACCTTTTACTGGTGTCAAATTCATACCAACCAATAACAACGGATTAAATATCACTGTGGAAACAGGAGATAGAACCGTTGTTAAGGTTGAGATTGGAATGCAAAGTACAAGTGGCGAGAAAAATGATGAATCAATACTTCAATGGCAGCTTATAGGTACGCTGAACAAGAAGCGTTTAAAGATAAATGACAACACAACATACACTTACAAATTCTATAATGATGTTGTTTATCCCGTTACTGCATATGAAAAGGTAATTAGGCCTTATAACTTTCTTCCGAAAGTTCCTCGTTGCCAAATCATCGCCAAAAATGCTTTGGTTTATACAGGGGGTAAGGAAGGTGCTCCGGTGGTTGATATAGATGTTTCGGCAACTGTTCGTTATGAAGATTTATTCATTGAGAGCGGAACTGAAAATAAATTTAATGAACCATTGTTCACTTTTTCGGATATTGCTAATACTGGCGCTTACCTATATAACCGAAATCTAAACCATGGCGAATACATGGATTTGGATGGCACTTCGCATTACGTGACTGCCAACAAAAGAGCCAATTCCCATAAGGTTACTATTGGTAACGATGTGAAGGCAGGAAACATTTTTTCAGGAAGTATTTCCAATGGCTCACAAACATTCTATGTAAACTATACAGCCGTTGTAACAGATACAGCTATTACAGTTGCAAACAAGATAAAACAACAACTCCTATCACAAACCGGAGGTAATGGTGGAAATATCATCCGTCAAATTAGGGGAAACAGTAATTCAGAAATTCAGCCAGAAAGAAACATTTACACAAATACGGATGATGGATCCGGCAATATCTCTTTTGAATTTTCAATTATTGATTACCCGTCATCGGGATATTATCTTTCAACTGGAGGCGTAACTCCTGTTCAATACAATTCCCTGAAAGATACTGGCGAAAGCATCAAAATTATAAAGCTTGGCAGCTCTAAAAAACTGGGAATAATTTATGAGGATTTCGATGGCAGAAAATCATTAACCTATACCGTTGATGCATTAATAATTGCAATCAAATCTATTAATGATCTTGGTGGAATAAAAAAGACTGTGATCACTTTACAGATAAATCATCCGGCACCAAAATGGGCTAAGTTTTATCAAATCGTTAGATCAAGTGACTTGATTTACAGTGATTATATTCAGATGCTTATACAAAATGTGATTGATGTTCAAACTACAACCACAAGTGAGTATCAAGATTTAATTATCGGCAGCTTGATTACATATAATAAAGTTCACCCGAATAGTAATTTATCTTATTCATTTGAGCCTGGTGATCGTTTACGTTTGATCAAGAAGTTGAACGATGCAACTTATTATCCTTTTTTCGAAACGGAAATTTTAAGCTATCAAGAAGTTGTAACTGAAAAAATCAAGTCAAGCATTACAACCAATGGTTCAACCAACGTAACTGTAGCAAGTGCAAAATCAGATAATATAGGGAGGTTTATAGTAATTGAAGGTTCGGAAAGAGAAATTGTTGGTGTTGATAACGCAACAACTTATACTTTGAATGCGCCTATTGGAACAAGTGATGCGAAGACGTTTAATTATTATGACTTAGTTGATAATAGAGGTACAATACGGATTAGAAAACCAGCTGCACCGATTGATTTGCTCACTGCTGATCTTCCATTGGTTGAGATTTTTAAACCATCCTCCAAAGTATCCGGAGAGAATGCTCAGTTCTTTGAGTTTCAAAAGAAATTCAATATACTAAATGCAGGAACCGATAATGCTTATCATGAAGGTGATAAACAAAGTCAGTCTGCAACTCAGCCAGCTATTATTGAAATAAGTGAGGGAACCGCGTATGTGAGAAACCGCGAACTACCAATCACCAATACAGTTCCGGGTGCCCAGGTTATTGTTTCAGATATTGAAGATGGGAGTTATTCAGATTTCTATCCGTCATTGATTAATGATAATGGAAGGCCAAACAGCGAGGATACAGGCGTTGGAGAAGTAACCTTTGGTAATCGCCACCGGTATAGCAATAATTCAATTGAGGATACCAAAATCAATGGATTAAATGATTTTGACAACCTTGATCGTGAAGATTACAATGACAAGTATGGAATTTTCATGCGTACTTTTTTTGTAAATAATAATATTTTTGGATTTAAGCAACTGAGAACAACGTATGTACCTGTTAACGCAACCATCACACTTGATGAAAGTGGAAGTTCGTTACGAGCTGCATCTACAAAATTCCTAAACAACATACAATACTTAGCCTGGGAAAATGGTGGAGTTGGTAATAACCCGGAAGCATTTTGTGTGAATGGAACACATCTATATGCTTTATACCCAAATTCTGGTGTAGTAGTTAGAATTGGGGGAAATGGCGAGGAACCATTATCAGAAACCTACAATTTAAACAAAGAGGTAAGATCAATTATCAATGAGGCTGTTAACAACAAAGCAAAGATATTTTTAGGTTTCGATAAGAAGTTGGGATTATTACTGATTACTGTTGAGGGATATAACAAATACATATACTTCGATGGGTTAACAGGTTGGCAAATTTTGGATGAAAAGGTTGCTGAAGATTCCGACTTTCAAATTGTTACACAACCTACAAATGGAACCGCTTCAATTTCGGAAGATGGTTTAATTTCATATGCTGGTAACTCCAATTATGTGGGAACAGATAGTTTAACCTATCGTGTAAATATTAATGGAGAGTGGAGCCAGCCAAAAAAAATGTGCTTTACCGTTGTTGACGTACCCGATAGAGCGAAGGCCTGGCGACCAAAAGCGAGTACCGCTTTTTGTGTACAAGAACCAAAACCTACTGCATGGAGAGTTAAACAATCGTCATCATACTGTATTCAAGAGGAATCAACTGATTAATAAGAAATGGCTATAACAATAAACACAGGAAAACAAGGTTGGACCACATTAGAAGAATATTATGTGGGCGATGGTACATTGACTGGCCAAGAAAAACCAAACACAGTTGACGATTCAGATTACGTTCAGCCAATTGATAATACTACCGCTTGTCCATTACCCTTACCACCAACACCCGTAATTGTTCACGTTAATATCTCGAGAGATAATTCACCATATGTTGAAGGCAATTTAGGTTTAAGGAAAAATTCTGGAGCCGAAGAATTATTTACTTTTGCTGGAACTACAGATTCAGGTTTAGAATTTCTTGTAGGCGATGTGATGACCGTTCATAGCTTTCATTATCATTTATCGACAAGATGGCCGGATGATGCTTCTTTAACTATGAATGTGAGAGAAGGAGGTATTTCCGGGGATATAATCTACACAAATACCGGAGGTAGTGTAAGTGCCGCTGATGTAAACGTTCACCCCATTGAACTTACTGAGGCCGAATATACTATTGAGATAACGACTTCAAGTAATGATGCTAGCTTGAAAGTTCCTGTTATGGGCTACGAGTTGATCAATAACACTGCTATTGCTGATGGATTAATAAAGGTAAGCGCCATCGACACTACAACTTCATTAACGATGTTAGGGGCATCACCTTCTCAGGTAAATGTTCCAGCAACGGGAAGCGCACGCCAAGGCGCATACAATGTAAAGAATGATTCAAATACTCAAACAATACCAGTTCAGAATACTTCTGGAGTAAACATTGTTGTAACTGTAACTACAACACCAAATGGGGGAACATTTACTGATACACAAAATATCGCTGCAGGAGACACTCATAATTTTACAGGAGTTGATAAACAGGGTTTTAGGTTAACTGTGAACTAATGAATTATACGATAAACAAAAACTCGTCAATAGATATCGATCTTAGAGAAGCATATTCTGAGCAGGGATGGGTTGTGTCGGATGGTATTGCTTATCATGATGGCTGTAACCCAGGAACAATTAAAAGATTATTTGTTTTCGATGAAATTGGTATCTACACTTTTGAGTTTGAGGTCGGCCCTGTTACTTCTGGGATTATAAAGGTAATAGCAGGGGAAAACGAAGGTCCAGAAATCTCTACAGAGGGTAAATACTCAGTGAACTTAAATGTTGTTGATCTGAGCACTTTCGTAAAGTTCTATTCCACCGGAAAAAATAATGTAAAAGCACTACGCGTATTCCCTGTTGACCAAACGAGAAATGGGAAAACTCTTGTCTTTAATGAAGATGTTAACTTTTTTGGTGGTTACCATTCTTATGTTCCAGAATTCTACGCCAAGTATATTGATAGTTTGTTTACCTTTAGTGGCGGAACAATTTGGGAACAAGGTGTTAATCCTATTTTCAATAATTTTTTCGGAGTACAATATACCAGTCAAATTCAGTTTGTTGCAAATGCAAATAAAGAACTGAATAAACTTTGGTTTCAAATCAAAATTGATAGTAATGGTAGATGGAGTGCTCCTGAAATGATAACTGAGCCGAATGAAACCCATCCTCAAGGAATGAAAACTCGTTTACACGAGAATAATTTTGATCTGGATGGTGGCCAATATTGGGCTGACATAAAACGTGATATGTTGGATCCAAATTTTACTGATGAGTTGCAAGCTCTATTCGAAGGAAGAACTATTGAAGGTCCGATTTTAATCACAAAATTGGAAACGAAAGAAACAAAGGAAATTAAACTGAGAGGTGTATTCTTATACAGTTCTCCGCAGGATAGAAACTTTTAAATCATATAGTTATGGCATTTGATCCATGGTCCGCAGGAGCAGCAGCAATCCCTTCATTATTTCAAGGGATATCAGGTATTATTCAATCCAATAAAGGAAAGAAGATGGCGCAGAAAAATGTAAGGCCAACTTATTTTCGTCCAACGGAAGTAGGTCAAGGGCTTGCGTTGGCTGAGCAAAATTACTTCAATGGAAATATGCCAGGCACAACGGTTGCCAGAAATAACATTTCAGCATCAAGTGCTAATGCTATGGACAACATTGTTCAAGCAGCATCTTCTGGCGGCGATGTTCTCGATGGAATTTCAAAGGTTCAATTTAACGAAGGCTTACAAACAAATGATCTTGCTACTCAACAAGCATCCTTTAAACAAAATCAATTAAGACAACTTCAAGGTGAACTTGATGATAGTGCTAGATATGCCGATAAAGAATTTGCTTATAACCAAGATGCTCCATATCAAGAGAAAGCAGCTGCAGCAAGTGCGCTTATCGGAGCGGGTAATCAAAACACAGGACAAGCGGTAAATGATTTATCTTCTCTAGCTACTACAGTAGGTTTAAATGGAGGTTTTAAATCCGGCGAAAGTAGTGGGTTGGTTTCAGCAGCTAATCCAAATGGAATTTCAAGGTTCAAACCATTGAAACAAGAATTAGGGTATGGAAGAACTGATCAATACGGTTCTTTAGGCGTTAATCCAGGCTTGAGTAAGGCGATGGTTTGGGATCCGTACACTAAAAAAATGCGTGTACAATAACATAAAATATAAACAATATTATTATTTTATTTAGATTTACAATAATTTACATTTCCAATGGCATTAATTGAAGGCTTAAATTCCGTTTACAGAGGACAAGAGGGATCTGGTCAAGCATATGTTTTACCAAGAAACCAAGCCATTGGTGTGTATCAAGCTGGTATTGCTGATGCGAATGAACGTGAAAGATTACGTCAGGCTGCATTATTAAAACGTCAGCAGGAAATTTCAGATGCCAACGCAAAAGAAATTGGTGATTTAAAAATAGGTTCACATTGGGGCGCAAGGGCAAATGAGCTTCAAAAAGATTTTGATGCTCTAAATACTTATGCATTAACAGCAAGCCAGAACGGTAAATCAATAAATACAGATAGAGAATTTCTCCAAAAAAGAAACCAATTATTAGCTAAAGCATCTGCCACCAAAGATTTGCAAACAGCATACGAACGTGATGCCGCAATGGTAGGGAAGGAACCTGATCGTTTTGAAAACGGCATTCCAGTTTTACAATCTTACCAGAATGCTTCTATTGATGATTTCATGAGTGGTAAGTTCAAGCCACAAGAATTGAAGCGGATTTATTCTACGTCTGATGCAATCAAAGATTCTAACGGTCAAATATCCTACGTCAAACGTAATGATGGAACCTACGATACCACAAAAGTAAATCGCAGCGGTAATGTTGGCCAAGCTATTTCTTCTTTGAATACGCCGGCGGCAAAATATCTTATTGAAAAATCTGGAGGTGACACCGGCGCATACATTGGTGGTTTCCCTACGCGAACGCAAGATGGTAAAACGTATTTTAACACTGAAGGAAAAAATTTCGAAGATGCCGTTATCAATACCCTGGCTACAGATCCAAATTTACCAGCCTATCTTCAACAGAAAGGCTATGATGTAAGTAATACAGATGCAATCCGCAAATCGGCTTTTGATTTTGCAAAGAAACAAAACCAGGCAGCTGGCAGATACGTGAAAGATTATGCAGATAACCTTGAAAACAAAGCCACTACCGATATCACGAGGGTATTCGCCGCAGAACAAAACCAACGTGCTAGAAGCGCCGAAGGTAGAGCTATAGAAAGTCATAACCATAATAAATCTAAATGGGCTGATGAAGCGTTAGCCGCTAACCCTGATGCGATAGTATCCAATGTTATTACAAATGTTTCTGTTCCGAAATTAGGAGTACAAGGTAAGGAAATGAGGCCATCTACTTCTTTTGCTGCTTCAAACGTTGGTAATTCAAAAACACCATTTCTTCCTTTGTCAACTTTTAATCCTGAAACGGGTGAACAAACTAAAAATGCTTCTCCTCTTAATATTTCAGGAGGACAGGTTCATATTAAACCCGTTTTACGATTCAATGGTAACGAAACCATCCTAGATGATAAGATGCTTCGTTTAATGAAAGAAGGAAAGCTTATCATAAAAGGTAAAAAGGTGCCCAAAAATGGCAACATCCAATATGACGAACTATTGTATGGCGAAGAAAAGGTGCCGGCAGATCCAAACTATATTTTATCAAAAGCAACTTCAAGAAAACTCATAGTTCCTGTAACTGGCCAAGCCTTAGATAAGAAATTCGATAAAGCTTATGATCGAGTTAAGATGTGGGATACGGCAATTAAATCAATGCCGGATGAATCTGACAAGAAAAGAGCAGCACTACAAGTAATTCGTCAATATAATAAAGGTCAAAACTTTAGTGAAGCAGAATTAAAAGCGCAAGCAGCAAACTACCTAAATAGTATTCAGTAATGGAAAACAGCCAAAGTCAAGAGGATAATCCGTTTGTAATTAATAAAAAACCAGCAGCCGTAGCTACCCAACCAAAAAGGGTTTTCACTCCGGAAGATTTCGATGATGTAACGGATACTAAAAAAAAAACGCCCGTAGTTTCTCCAGTCGCTTCGCCGAATGGATTGGCAACATCTGGTACGCCATCACCCACTTTCCAAGCTCCGATTAATAAACCAGTTCCTGGTTCCGTAAATCCGTTTACAAGTTTTTCTTTAAATGATGTTGTTCCTTCTGATGTTAAGGAAGAAGTAATTAACAGAGAAAAGAATCCTTTTCCTGTAACAATAGGTAAGCCGTTAACAAACAATCCACTTAATGCAGGAATGCCTCAGTCAAATAATATGACTGAGCAAGCAAACCTTTTGATGAACAATGAGAGGATTAGCCCTGCATTAAAAACACAAACTGAGAAACTTAAACAAATTCAATCAGCTTACCAAGGGGATAAAAAGGAATTAGATAAGGGATTAAATGCCTTATCCTCAGATAGCGGTTCTATTACTACCGGTGTTGCAGATGAAAATCGTGATGG
The DNA here is from genome assembly GCF_979258665.1 of Pedobacter sp. AC163. Classification (NCBI taxonomy): domain Bacteria; kingdom Pseudomonadati; phylum Bacteroidota; class Sphingobacteriia; order Sphingobacteriales; family Sphingobacteriaceae; genus Pedobacter; species Pedobacter sp. AC163. The sequence continues at coordinate 5,329,794 of NZ_OZ409872.1, forward strand.
AAACCGGGCGACATACGTTTACAATAAATTACTGAATGGAATTGGTTCATTGGTCAATTTTGTTGGTGATTTAGGTGCTACAGTAATGGCTAATTCGCCAGATCAAGGTTATAGTTACAATGCAGATTTCCAACCTAAGCCGAGAACCGCCGAGGAAATTGCTTCGCAGAAGCAGATACTTACAGATTACCGTAAAGAAATTGCACCATTAGTTAGAAATTATCTTTCTGAAAAAATAGGTGGTGATATTGATGATGGCTTAACCGCAAGATATGATAATGAGTTTCTTACAAGTTCTATTGGTGGGGTAGCGCAATCGATTCCCGCTATGCTTGCGCCGGCACCAATTAGAATGGCGGCAATGATCGGTCAAGGTTACGATGCTGGACTTCAATCTGTAGAAGCAAATGATACCAATGGGGAAATTGATGATTTAACAAAAAGTATCTACGCTCTCGGAGTTGGTACCGTAAACGGACTTTTAGAAAAAGCTGGTTTTGATAGAATATTTGGGCCAAGAACAACCCAAATTTCCCAAGCAATAACTAATAGAGCTATTAGCGAAGCGGCTGAGGCTGGAGGTGGAAAAGTTACTGCTGATGCACTTACAAAATTTATAAATTCCAATTTAGTTGATTTAACAGGAAAGTTTGGAAAAGTAGGTAAACGAGCAGTTGAAGGTTTTCTGATTGAATTTGCAACTGGTTCCTCTCAGGAAGTAGTTACGATTGGTTCTGAATTGTTGCTAAATAAGCAAACTGGCAAGCCTATATTCGATACATCTGATGTTAAATCGTGGGATGGTATAATTGATAATCTCAAACGTGTTGCCTATGCCGGAGCACAAGAAGGAGTTGGTGGTGGAATAATGGGTGTTGGCGCATCAATTATTAATGGTGTGGCTGGCAGAAAAACAAAGTTGAACCTGGAATCTTATGAGCGCATCAATCAAGAATTAGAAGATCCGGGATTAAGTGAAAAGGCCAGAGAATACCTTGTTCAACAAAAAATTAAAATTCAAGAATTGTTAGCAGCCAATTCCGAAGCAGAAAATCCGACAGCCGAAAATAAGGCTGAGCTAAATTCAAACATTGAAACATCTGCAGCAGAACTTGAATCCTTATCAGAAGAACTTGCCAACGCAACCACTCCAGCAGAAGTAGCAGAAATAAAAGCTAGAGCAGAGAAGGCCTCTAAAACAGGTATTGAATCTTCACAGGAATTAACCAGCATTGCTGAAAATGATCTAGTACAAGATGATAAATCAGAAAGCAAATCAGTTATCTCTACAATTCCAGAAGGACAAAACTTTGAGGTTGGTTCCACCATTGAATTTGTTGATGCTGATGGTAAAAAAAGAACAGGGTTTTATAAAGAACAATTGGCAGATGGCCAATCAATCATCGCAACAGTAGAGGACGGTATTTACGATGAACAAATTGTAACCTTACCAAAGCCACCTGTGGAACCGATTCTGCCTAATACCATCGCTGATCAGGAAAATCAAAATATTAATAACCTTCAATTTGATACTGAGGCTGAACAAAATGCTTACCAACAAGCGGTATGGGAAGCAGAACGATTGGGATTAGAGGGTGAAAAGAAGTACGAATTCCTTCGCCAAAAAAGTGTGGAATTTAAAAACATTAACAATACTAATCAATCATCCGAAAAGGGAAGTGTCGATCAGTTAAGGCAACTTGATTATAACGAAAACAGCAGAGAGCAGGGCGAATCAGCATTGGCAACTTTAGCAAACATCGATTTTAACGATGAAACTTCCGTTAATCAAGGAATAAACGATATACTTAGTACAATAAATAACAAATCCATTCCAGATAATAAAGTTGATCAGGTATTAAGAACTAAAGAAAAGCTTATTGGCAACAATGATTATCGTAGCCAGGATTACCTTGAAAAATACATTCATTATACAACAAAGAATTTCAGTAATGATACAGAAGTCGAGGCTACTGAATTTACAGGAAAAACGCCCGATGAATTAGCTACAATGTATAATGAAGAAGTAAATGCTCCTTCTTTAACAAATATTGAATCAGCGATTGCTGATATGCCTTTCTCTATAAACCGCGAAAGCTATGGCGATATTGGTGATAAAAACAATATTACTGCAAGTAAAGCAAGAAGCTATTTTAAGAAAGATGCATTAAGTGCAGATCAGATTGCCCAGGAAATAAACGATACTAAGTTCGATGGAAACGAAGTTGTTACGCCACAGGATATCATTGATTTTATAGATAAATATCCAAATGGGCCACAAACCGTTAGGCAACCAAGTGGTAATGCTCGTTTACGCCAAATTAACGAAGCCTACTTTGAACAAACAGGAAAGAAACTTAATCAGCGTTCAGCTCAGGAAATTGTTGATGCATCATTGGAAACAATCAATAATACTCCAGATGAACAAATTGATGATATTGAAACTGAATTAACTCGTGTAATTGATTCAGAAGGCATAACTTTAAATAATATTGATTTTCTACAGGAACAAATGGAATTTCTCTATGGAGAAGAAGTATTTAATGACATAAAAGCACAACTAATTTTCGAAAATAATGAAACAGGAACAAGAAATGACAACCCAGGAGAAACGCAACTGGATCAAGAAATCGTTGAACCCGAAAGTACAGGAAATCTTGCAGAGATCGGACCAGAGGAAGTCGGAGGAACAACAACTGAGCCAGCAGCCGGAGATACCGAAGGAACAAAACGAATTGCCAGCGCAGAGCGATCAGTTGCCGATGCCACCAACCGAGTAGTTGAATTACAGCGTGAAGCCAGCAAGCTTCAAGAATCATTGAATAAAAATTTAAAGGAAAACCAATCCAACTTATTAGGTGATAATAAAACTCAATCATTATTCAATGATAAAGCTGATCAGCAAAAAATCGTTACTGATAAAGCAAACGAGTTACGTGAAGCTCAAAAGGAATTAGCTAAATCTCGTGAAGAACTTTCAGCCGCACAAGAAGCCGAAGGTCAATTTGATATGGAATTACCTGATTCAACAGCGGAAGTTAAAAAAATAGAAAAACTAAGAACAATAGAATTATATAATGTTTTTGTTAAGCCTTGGTATGATTTAAACAAAAAAGGTCCATTAATAGACTTAATTAAAAAAAATGACTATGAAGAGTTCATTAGGCGAAGTGGATTAAATAGAAATCAAAACGGAAGAAGCATGTGGTCTTTTTTTACCAAGCAGTTTAATGATATCAATTCAAAATATGACAAAGAGATAGAAAAACATACTAACACAAAAAACGTCAGACCACTCACGTCCTCTTTTGGATATAGCGGTGTACCTATTACACAAGATATCATCAGCTCTATAAAAAACCTTTCATCTGCAATAAAAAGCGCTCGCGAGTTCTTCCTAGATGATCAATATGCAAATAGAACTTTAGATTTTTTAGAAAGAGTGTTATCTACCAACAAAAACATTAGAATAGATGCTAATGCCTCAATTTCAAAGAACTTCGCAGGGTTGTATGTTACTGATACGGGTCAGGTTTTAATAAACTCTTCCAATTTGGAAGATGCTGACGAATTATTTTACACCTTATTACATGAATTAACTCATGCTGCAACTGAGTATGAACTAACCAATAATAACTCATTCAAAAAAGAGATTTCAGATGTTTTGAAGATTATAAGAGAAACTTTAGGATTACCCAATAATGAGAAAGATATTTTAAAGTTGATCGAAAGTAGACAGATTAATCCATATGAGTATTATGGGACATTAAATGAATTTGAGTTATTATCAGAAGTGTTTACTAATAAACGTTTTGCAGATAAACTAAGAACCATAAAATTTAAAGAAAAAAACCTGCTTCAAAGACTTTATGATACCATTGTGTCATTTTTTAAAGCTAAATTTTATGGGGAAAAAGATATTTCCCGGCAGAAAAACGACATACAAGATAAAGACCTTGCAGATTATTTGATGACGTTAAGTGAACGGGTTATTAAAGAAAGTAAAGTTGTTCCTTCGGAAGTGAATACCATTATTAATCCGTCAAAAGTTGAAATAGATGGCAAAGAAGTTGATTTGGCAAATACTAATGAGGATGCTGACGCCAAAATTATTGCGCAATCTGTTTTAAATCCGTTTAAGATAGTTTCTGCCATCCAAAAAGGTGTCAACAAACTTGAAACTGCAATATTCGAGAAGCTTACTTCTCGGATAACAAATGCAGTCGCAGATAATCTAAAAGCGTGGAGAACCTCCAAAAGCACTGCTAAACAATGGGCATCATCATTGGCATCTTCTGTTTTAGGCGGTATTGCCAGGAATGCGAATGATATCAATATGAAGCTTGGTTTAATCGGCGGCAAGAATATGGCTGTTCATAACATGAGTAAAATCATGAGAAGTCTTTATTCTATCGTTGACGGTAATACCGAAAGCTTAGAACGAGTTCATGTTGTATTGGATCCTGAATTTTATCAGCAAGGATTAGGAGGACAGACCAATATGAATAAGCCAAACGTTCCACCGAATTTGACATACAATGATTTAACTGCAGAAGAAAAACAATTATTTGATGAGGTAAGGAAAAATCTGGATGATGTTCACTTCAAAAACTTTGCTTTAGGCTTTATTTCACAAGATGTTTTCGATAAGTATAAAGGAACCTACGTTCCGCGTATGTACGAAACATTTGAATTACCTTCAGAGGTTCAAGAAGCTCTTGACAGCTATCAGGAACAAGTTGGCGACAAGTTAAACCTCAATCCCTTCAAGCGCAGAAAAGGGCTTGATGCACTTTCTGATGAAAGTAAAAATGCCATACTACGCGACCCTGTTTATCTGGTGGCAAAAAGGATGATGGAATTGGACACGAACAGTGCCATCATGACTTATATCAATCACATCAATCGTAACGCAAAAGAACTTGTTCATACGGGCACTGGTAATATTCCAGCAAATTTTGTTAAGATGGAAAGTAAAGCTTACGGAGCTTTGGATGGTAAGTATGTTGCATCATTTGTCGCCGAAGATTTAAAGGGATACATGTTTGTTAATAAACAACTCAATCTACTTTATGATGGGTTGAAAATGTACGATAGAACATGGGCTCGAAAAAGCATAAAGAAGGGGTTAACCGTACTTAATCCATTTGTACAGTTAGGTAACTTTACATCTAATATTGTTTTCGCTCAGATGGCGGGAATAGATTTTGTTCGTTGGTTTAGTGGCGCCAAAGCAGCTTATAAAAGTATTAAGGCAAAAGATGGTGATTATGAAGAATTATTGGCGACAGGCTTAATTGGAACTGATATTTTACGATCAGATTTGATGCCTAATACTGAGAACGCCAATTCTATATTGCAACAAGCTAAAGCGGAAGAAGAAAACTCCATTGGAAATAAAAACTGGAATCCATACAAATGGTGGAAAAAGCTGGATAAAGGCGCAATGGATTTGTATGGTGGTTCCGATGATTGGGCAAAAATTAATGCATACAAAATATTTAAGGCAGAAGGTCTGACAAATGAGCAAGCTCAGAAAAAAGTTTACGAAGGATTTCAAAATTATGCTACGGTAGGTAAGGCATGGGATGTTGCAAGTAAAACTCCAATTTTTGGGAATCCTTTCATTAAATTCCCTGCAGATTTAATGAGGATTACTGGTAATGCTGTGTCAAAAAAACCATTGAGTACAGCTTTGTATTTGGCCGGACTTTACATGCTTCCTCAATTGCTTAAAATCGGCGCTTCAGAATCGGAAGACGAAAAAGAACTTCGTGAGAGTAGGCCTTTCATCCCAAAAATGGATTTAGGTTTTGTGAATATTCCTTTGGTTTATAAAACTAAAATAGGAGAGGTTAATCTCGCCAGGTATCTTACGCCTTATTTCTACTTCGATAATGCAGAAGATGGCGCATTAAGTTCGATGGCCAGCAAATTTGCTCCGTTTAAAACAGTTACCATGCAAGGATATGGAAAGGGAAATGAGTTCGATGTTCCATTTGGTCAGGACCCGATTTTAGGTACGCTCTACAATATAATGATTGATACTGATTTTAGAGGTAAGTCTATTCAGGATCCGGACGCTACAAGGTACCGGGCTAGCGGCGTTACTGATCAAAAAAAGATGGAAAACAAAGCATCAAACGCTTTGAGGACATGGATTCCAAATGGTGGGCTTATTCAGGATACTTACTTGAACGCTAAGTATGGAGAAGATTTTTATGGCAGAACCCGAACCATGGCGCAGTCGCTGATTAATTTCGCTGTTAAGATTCAGGACTTTAAGGATGGTGATTATAAAAAGACAGCTGAAAAGCAATTGTTTTCCATCACGAATGACTTGCGTTCACAAGCTGAAACCATTAAGAATACTGCAGCCACAAACGCAAGAAAGATGCAACGCCTTCAAGAAAATTATAATGAAGGAAAGTTAACTTCATCTGATTACCAGAACAGTCTTGACCGTTTACAATCCGAATATCAGAAAAGCATCGAAGGTGGTTATAAGAATCTTGAAGAATTAAAGAAAAAGCAAAGTGACTTTCAGAAGAAATGGGCTAAGTTTCTTAAATAAAAAAGCGAAGTATAATGCTATTTATTCGCAAATTAATTGAAACTATATTTGTGTTCTTCCTAGCCTCATTCGAGGCAGTTGAAAATTAGATTGCTTGCACCAACGGAACGCCTAACATTAAATTGCTAGGCGTTTTTTTACGCTGTATTCTGCGAACTATAATGCTATGCCATATAAACTATATAACAACTCAAATAAGATAATTTTGTGTTATACATAATTATAGTATTTCAAATGGTATTTACTCCCGATCTTTCTGTACAACAAAGTGATGATGGTAGAACCATTATATACACAAACACTTCCAATTTTGGAACGAACGATCAGGGTTATCAGGAAAGTCAATTCACCACAAATCAATTGATTGTTAAAGATGCATACGGAGATGTAATTGCCACTATTCAATTTCCAACATCTGGATCCGATAAAAACATTATTCGTTTTCCAATAGAGAAAGATCAATGGATTGATGCCACTTTGATTTTGGCGGGCGTGGCAAGTTACACCAAATTAGTTCGCTCGGGATTCTACAGGATTTACATGCAAGCAGCTAAGCCTTATCTTCAAGGTGGATGTTGCCACATGAAACATTGTGATGCGTTCGGTAAATCTCAGTTATTCAAAGATGCTGCAGAAGATGCTATTCCAATTGGTGATTCAATCGAATTTCAAGAAAATATTGATGCTGCAAATACCTTCCTAAAAACCGCTGTTTAATTATGGTTGGTTTGGATATCATACAGGATGGTGTAAATAGAGCAAAACTTTATAATCTTTCCGAATTAAAAAAGCTTCGTGGCCGAATAAAAAAGGGCGAACGCCATTGTTCTTTCGGCGATCTTATTTGTATTCGTAGATGGATTAATGCCTTAACCTATGATATAGTCCAAAATTCTAACGATGATGGCACTCAGGCGATATATAAGTTATTGATGATGGGTATTCATGGCTTTGGCGGTTCATACCAATTAGATCCAAATGTAAACATTCCAGGTCGTGATGTTACGATAATTATTGATGGAGATGATCGACCAGATTGGCTAGATGTTTTTTGGGCTGATATGGAGGATAATGGAGAAGATGAAAGATTGATTTATTACAACCCTATCCTAATTGGATTAAATCCAATGATTCAAAAAGAGGGTGTTGTGATGTATCAAGTTGGTATTGACTATGAGAATGATGGATTAGGTACAATTACTTTCAATTCAGGAAAAGGATTTTTTGATGGCCAGTACTTTAGAATGGGCAACTATCAGCTTTATACGCCAACACCCGTAGATGTATTTATTATAATCCACAACACTACGGATAACGACATTACCGTTTATTTGCCAAATGGAGATAATCAAGTCATACCATCGGGTGATTCAATAACTATAGTAACGGATGATGGAGACATTATAGAGATAGGCTCAGATGAACCATTTAAGATTGGTGTAACAACCTATACGCCACCTGATAAATATCAGACCGTATCTAGTGGAGATCAGGAAATAACCGTTACCAATCCTATTACACCACCAACAGAACAATTTACTTATACATTTCCTTTTACACTTTCTTAAGATAAAATATTATGTCAAAAATAACAATACCACTAAAAGCAACAGGAGAACAGCTAACCGCAGAAGAGTTCAATCAAATCAAACCATCTGTTAATCAATTATACGATATTTTAGGGGGAAGAAAGATTAGTGTAGTGACTTATGGAGCTATAGGTGACGGAACTTACTTCAATGGGGCTTCAATGACATCAGGCTCTCCAGTGCTTACTGTAGCATCTCCAATATTTGTATCTGGCGATGTGAGTAAATATATAGAAGTAGGAGAAGCTGGTGTGTCTGGGGGCAGGTTGATAGGAACTATATTATCCTTTGTATCTGCAACGTCTGTGGTTCTATCTATTAACGCATCCAATACGGTTTCTGATAAGATAGGTTTATACGGAACTGATAATACTAAGGCATTTCAGGACTCAATGGAGGAATGTTTAATTGACGGCACGTATAATGGTATTGTTTATGTGCCTTATTCCACAAAGCCTTATCTATTTACTTCTTCACCAAGAAACGTTGACCCTTATGGGAATCCAGTAAATAATGCACAAATATATTTCCCTTATAGTGGTGGTTTTTCAGCAATCGACAACTTAGGAAGTATATCTCTTGTAGGGGAGTTACCGCCAAACCCATACTCTGATTACTTACCTAGATCGCAGTCGAACCCAAAGAAAGGCATAATATTGCAATCTACTATTAATCAGTCAAACGCATGTCTATTAGGGTTATCATATACGGATTTGGGCGGTATTTGTGACGGTTTAGCAGTTTTGATTAATAACACATTTATAAGTATAGTTAACATTAGGTGTAGGGTAAACTCTACAAATGGAGTTCTGGATGTTAAAAATAACATGAATGCAATAGATATGGAGTATGCTGGGATGATCGATATGTCTAATGTCGTTTGTGACAATGAGTCAGCACCATCTAAATCTATTAAACCTACAGAGGGATGGGGAATAAGAACTAAAAGCACATGTAATTGGGGTTATCAAAGTTTAAGAAATATTTATGTTGCAAATTACTTTAATGGTATATCGCTTTCTGAACATTCAGACAATCATAACCTTTATGTTGGTACATGTGTAAATGGTTATGTTGTTAAATCAAATATTCACTCTAGCTTTTCGTCAAGGATTCTAGCGCAATGGTGCGTAAATAACATCGTTTTTGAAGGAAAAGCCTTTATAGTAATTGGTGAATTGGATACAGAAAATACCTCTCTTGGGTGGATGAAAAACGAATACGATATTTTAGATAACAATACAGGTAGTTTCGCAAACATCAAATACCATATAGTTGGTCCTGAAAATTACTTAAATTCAGAACTAAATTATTTAAAAGCATCCCCATTTATTTCTCCTGGAATAAGGTATTCCAGAATTGGGGATAGCGATTATAAACCCTCAATCTCCACCGTCATATATGACGATTTTAATAGAGCAAATAATTCAATAAGTGCTGGAAACCTTGTGCTGCCGAATGAACCTTGGATACCATTGAGCGGTACATGGGGTATTTTGGATAATAAACTATACTGTTCCGTTTTAAATGGATCGCTTAGAACAAACAAATTACTATTTGACACTAAAAATGTCAGGTACACGATTGAATGTGATGTTGTCCTAAAAGCCTTGAACAGCAACGGAGGGTTAATAGTAAGAGGTGATCTTAACGGAGATTTTGTGGGTATATATCTTAACCCACAATTTATTCAAGTTTATGCCTTTGATGATGAATATCAAGTTTTAGGAGCAACAGCAAGGGTAACTCCTATAAATACTAATTTGTCTATCAAGGTCAAGGTCGATATAAATTATATCTATGTATTCATTGATGGAAATATTGTTTTGGAAGTCAATTCGATTAACAAAGGCTTAAATACTTTCGTTGGCTTTGTGATCGAGGATGGCGGGCCAAATGGAGGGGGGTATGAGTATGATAATTTTAAGGTTAGTTAGGTTTTTTGGTTACGAGATGGTAAAAAAGTTTTGTTTGAGGGATGTATACCAACAGCTTCAACAGGTGTAGGAGCGAACGGTCAGGTAGCAATGGACTCCAACTATTGGTTTGGTATGCAGGCGGAAGGTGGAACAGGACATCGCGTGATTATTCCTGGTAGAACAATTTAAATATAATTCTTAACTTAAATAAACAGCTATGAAGCTTATCCCAACGCTAAATCCCTTTAATGGCACGTTAGCAAAATTCTTGGCAAGTACAAGAAAATTCAGTTCAATCTCGCAATTATTTGTGAAGGAAGAACCACACAACTTTTATTTAGGTAATGAAGTTGATGTACCATCTGCATTGATGCCTTTCCAGACTTCAGTTAAAACGCATCGTTTGGTAACGCAGAATGCAACAGGTAGTTTAACAGTTGCTCAGCTGAAGGCCGGTGTAATTACAAGTACATCTTCGGCCGCTGTTACGGCAACGTTACCAACTGCAACAACTTTAGCTACGGCATTAAAAGCTGCCCGAGGAACATGGTATGAATTCGCTGTAGATAATTCGGCAGGAGCGAACGCTGTAACTTTAGGTTTAGCAACTGGTATTACCGCTGCAACTGCGGTTATTACTGGTGGAGATTCATTGGTAACTGCTGCCGGCGCTGTAGGTATCTTCCGTTTATACTTTACATCTGCTACAGTAGCAAAAATTTATCGTCTAGGATAGAAAGCTTTAAGGCGTAGGGAAACTTACGCCTTAAAATATAAACGATTAATATAATATTATATCATAACCGAATATGCTTGTCGATGTCAGAGCAATTACCAGAAATCCCAACAGTAGACCAGATACAAAAATTTCCCTGGGCGGCAGTGAGCAAGGTTCAATTTGGGGTGATTATTCTCCTTCTCGTATTCATCTTAAATAATAAGGGTGGACTTAAAGAAGAAGAACGATCAGAATTATCAAAGCAAGTGGCTGAGGCGAATGAACGAACCTTTAGAGTTCAGGAAAGCAGGATAGCCGATTATAAACTGAATGAAGATTTAAAACGTGATTTGAGATCAGCGAGAGATACGATAAGCATGGTAAAAGTAAAACTTAATTCCGGACTTATTCCGCCGGCACAAAAAATCCTAAAAGATGAAAAATAAAGCAATTTTATTATTTGGCATAGCCGGATGGCTAACGGCAGGATATTTTGCGTACTGCAATTATAAACTGGATGATAGGCTTAAAGAGCTAAATACCATTGTGGTCAAAAGCAATAAAATATTTGAAAAGGAACTTCCTAAAGTGGCTCAGGGCATTAAGGAGATAAAGGAAGCGGTTGATACCGAACACATAGAGCAGGAGCAGATACCGGTTCCGGCGATTGACGGTTCAGCCCTTGATAAAAAGATGGATACCGTTCAGCTGGCCCTTGAAAAACAATTGAGAGATCAGTTCAAATTTGAGCGTAAATCAATGCGTGACAGTATTGATATGTTTCGTTCAAAATTTTTAAACGCAACGACACAATTAGCATTAGCAACAGAAGCAAGAAGGAATATCATTGTCCAAAACATTAAACCTGGACAGCAGGGAACAAATAAAGATGCCTTCATCAACTTCTATGAATTTGCTACCAAACGTAACCCTAAAAGTCTTTTCAGTCCGGAGCGAAACTATTTACGCATTACGAATAGCATAGACACTTTCAAAGTAAATAATCTACCATACTACGATTACGAATTAAGGAACGATAATATTTATCAGCTTATGATTCAGTTGCGTGGAGCATATAACCCAACAAGCAATCGGTCATCAGTTGGAGTAGGCGCAGAGCTTAAAATCAATAACGTTTCAATAAACGCGGTTCTCAATTTTAACTCTACTCAGGGCAATCAAAACATATCCGGGGAGAAGCAACACAGATTTACCCCGGCCTTTGGTGTAAGATACGATTTATTCAAATTTCCATTTAACTAATAAGTCATGATAACTACATCCGAATTAAATAAAAAGTATGGCATCCCAAATGCAACTGGTAAAGGATATTTAACGACTATCACTTTGCCATATAAAATGCGTGTAGCATGGAATAGAAAAACTTACATAACGAAAATGCAGTGCCATAAATTGGTAGCTCAGGCATTTTTAAATGTTTTCAATGATTTATTGGCTCATTACGGATATGAGAAAATAGTTGAATTAGGTATTGATCTTTATGGAGGGTGTTTCAACTACCGATTAATGCGTGGTAGTACCACTACTTTATCTCGCCATTCATGGGCAACGGCGTTGGATTTAGATCCAGATCGTAATCTACTTCATGAAACAGCAAAAACAGCAAGGTTTGCACGTCCTGAATACAAGCCTATGATTGATATTTTTTACAAGCATGGGTTCATAAGTCTTGGTAGAGAAAAAAACTATGATTTCATGCACTTCGAAATAGCTAAATAATACATTATGGAAAAAGTTATAATTGAAAATAAGGCAGTTCCCGTTGAGGATACTGTGGTCAAATTTGGTTTAGGCCAAATCACAAAAACAACGCCCAAGATTGCTACTCAAATCTTTCGGGTAGTCCTATATGCGGTTGCAGTTGGAAATTTAATCATTGATGTATTCCCGGAAATACCATTTGAAACTAAAGGTATCATTGCTATGTACTCGATCAAAGCGGTAGCGTTGGTTCATGGTTTATCCAAAATGTTTGGATTGGATGTAAAGGAGGTGTAATCGTGAAGCAAGCAATCGTAATATTTCTATTAATTTTTCTTTCGGCATGCGCTTCCAGGAAAACAAAAACTGATATCAGCAAAACAACCGAAAAAGATAAAGTTGAACAAACCCAATCTGGAAAGGTAGAATCAAAATCTGAAACCAAATCATCTGAATCGATTGTTGATCAAAAGGATAAAGAGAAGGTTGAAACCACAACCAAAGTTAAGGAAGTTTTAAATCCCGATGGCAGCGTAAAAGAACGCACCACAACAACTTCAAATAAGAAGTCAACAGATAAGTCTACCAAAACGACAAATCGCACCTTAGAGATTAAAACCTCGTTTATCTACACCTACAAAATCCGTTATACCCGCGAAATCACCAAAGTTGTCAAAATAAAAGTCAAATCAATATCAACAAATAATTATGGCTGGATAGCTTTTGCTTTAGTCGTAGCATATTTAGTTTACCTAAGGTTTAAAAAATAAATAAACATAACTCATGAAGATAGAAATTACAGCCAAAAATACGGTTAAGATTACCGATAAAAACGGCAAGCCAAAATACAACTTGGTTGGGTATAGTCTAGAAACAGATTCTGGTACAGGTACTAGAATGTATGCTACCAATGGTACTAATCGAGTTCTAATATCTGGTGTTACAGCATTAATTAAAGAGGGGGTAGAGACTGCTTGGAGTGGAAACTTTAATCAATTATTCAACGAGCTAAGTGATAATTTTTTTATTAGGGTAAGTAGTGGCGGTACGACCGATGCCTCAAAATTAACAGGTACTTTGCCAGATGCTGTACTATCCGATAATGTAGCATTGAAAGCCGAAGTTAATAAAACATTAGTAGGCTTATCAAATGTAGATAATACTTCTGATACAAGTAAGCCCGTATCTACAGCCCAACAAACAGCTTTAAACGCTAAAGCTAATAACATAATAACAGGCTATGTAAGTGGCGCAGGTTCTGTATCCGCTACAGATACGGTTCTACAAGCAATTAATAAACTTAATGGGAATACAGCTACCAAAGCAAATACAAATTCTCCTGCTTTCACAGGTATCCCAACAGTTCCTTTAGCTGTTAATGATGCAAGTAATCCCAATCAAGCAGTCAGTAAAACATTTGTACAGGCTTTACAGGTTTTGAAGCAGAACGTATTAACAAGTGCCGACCAATTATTCACAATCAATGGGGTTGCTGCCAACTTTATGGGAAGCGTAAACTTACCTGGCGGTGGTGATGTTAATACCACAGGAATTCAGAACATTACAGGTAAGAAAACTATATATGACGCCAATTTGAGAAGGCCCTTTATTACTGATATTCCCGGTGCCCTGGGTGATGGTGTAGCAAATGATCAGCCTACAATACAAGATGCGGTTTATTATGCGAGAGACAATAAAAGGGATATCATATTACCGCCCGGCACTTTCTTATTAAAGTCAAACGTCGGGATACCTAAAAATATGCACTTTAGGGGTTCAGATAATGGTTTAACAATTCTTAAGTTTGATGAAACCTATGTGGGTATAAATGCTTTGTTCGACCCAAACGGAGAGGGTAAAATAGGGTTCTCTAATATGATGATTACAGGGAATGCCAAAAAGATTGACGGTATTTTCAAAATCAACTCATTCCCAAATAAGGTTTCGGATTTTACTTTTACCAATGTTATCTTCCAAGATGTTTGGGCTGATTGTATTAGCTTTCAGGGTGCAGGTGAAAGTCACTCTAGTGATAGATTAACAATTAAACATTGTGTTTTCAATAATATTGGAGACCCAAATAACATGAATCAGTTCACTGATAATGATGCAACCAAAAGCAATGCGATCAGTTTAGAGGGTTCTCTTAGGGTAATTATTGAAAGTTGTTATTGTGATAATACCAGTGGACGATTTCTTTGGGGTAGAGGTTATAGTGGTGATGGTAACGTTCCTTATAATTTCATGAATTACATCGTTACTGGTTGCCATTCCCAAAATAACTTTATGGCTGTTGAATTAAACGGTAATAAGTTAGGAGCCCAATTAAAAATCCAGGGTTGTACATTTAAGTATGCTAAACGAAATGGTGGCTTTTTGGTATCTATTGATTCAGCACAATTTACTTTAGATAACCTAACCCTAAAATCCATCGATCGAAGTGCGTTAGAGGTCACAGGAACAAGTAGTGGCCAAATTAGTGGAGGATCATGTGAGATTGTACCCTACTCAACGACAAGCGGTGGAATTGCCCCAAGTGCAAAAGTGGGTAATATCGCTTTCGTAGAAATGTATGGATTCCAATTAAAAATAGATGGAGGTACTTATACCTACCCCTTTGGAAGAACAGGTTTTCATGCCACAACTCCAGATGACTTTAGGGGGGTTAAACTGTGTTCAAGGACTACTGACCCTACATATCAACCCTTATCTTATGATGGCATAAGTGACTTTGCCGCTTATGTTGATCTTACTGCGGTTACAATAACGGGGTTTACAGATAGAGCAATTGATGCAACCGTTGAAAAATGGAGAAAGGTTAATACTAATGCCTGTACATTTAGAAGTAGGAATTGTCGAGATAATGTTATCCCTATTTGGGGTTATAATTGGATTATACAAGATTGTATATTTGATTTAACGGGTAGTACAGCTGGTTCAGCAGGAGTTGTATCAGTTAATGTAGCCCAGTCAGATAACACTTTCTCTCTATTCCATAATAATACCATTATCAATGATACTTGGAAAGTCCTTAATCAGGATAAGTTAAAAGCTTTCAAGAATACTTTCCAAACAACGAGTGGACTTTCTTATGTAGATAGGCTAAGCGCCTCAATGACGTTAGCGGAAAGAAACACATTAACCGGGTTAAGTGCAGGTGTGGTAATTGAACAAAGCGATAGTACTCCTGGGTTGTATCGATACAATGGATCAGCATGGGATAAGCTATAAAAATAAAGCCTCTCAAAAAATGAGGGGCCTTTTATAAATTGATGAATATGCAAGATGATCCTAAAAAGCCTAAAAAAGTAAATCCAAAGGATGCGGCTGTAAGCAACGTTAAATTTGCAAAGACCAAAGCATCCTCCGGACCTTCTATCAATGTTCAAAATGCTGCCATGGTTAATACGCCATTTCAGCAAGGACCATCTATGCCAACAGCGGCGCCAGTAAAGTCGATCACCCTTAACCCAGATGATAGGGCTTATTGGAATGAGTTTACTGATTATATAGCTTCAAAAGGATTATCCGGATCACCTGAACTTGATAAACGTGATCAGAATTTAAGCAGGAAACTGTTTGATGAATTTAAATCCGCCAACGGTGCCAAATACAATTACGATGAGTACGTTCCTGCAATTCAAAAAGAAATATCTGATTATAGAAACGTACTCATCAATAAGGTTAAAGCCGGTCAAATGAAAATGACAGCGCCAGATGGAAGTTTATTCAATGGCGATGTAAATTCATTCGATTACGATAACAACTATATGCCCGGACTTTCCGTTGTTGATGGATGGGCCGGAAGCAAAACAACAGGGTTTCGGTTTCCTGGAGTGAAGCGTTCTGGTAACGAAATATCGCCTCAGAGATACAAAGAACTGTATTCTGCTAACATTAAAAGGTAAATATCGGCATATTAGCCGATAATTGAGAATATCGGGCTTTTAGCCGATACTGCTTAAACTCTATCTTTATCATTTGGTTACAATTTTTATAAATCTATTAAATTCCTCTTCTATAGCTAACTTGCATTCATCAACAGATTCAAATATTAACTTTATATGAAATGGAAAATTTGATTGGAAATAAAATTTATCACCTAACTTCTTAATCCATCCCAACTCAAAAACACTTAATTTTCCATCAATAAAAATTGTAGATATACTGGAATAATCACCTACGTTTGCAGTTATGCCCCACCTGCCTAATTTATCATCATCTAAAGTTTCAGAATAACGATTTACCCATGTTATTTTCATAATCCCGATGTCTTTATCATTTGGTTTTAAGCTTGATTGGATGAAATGTTTCTATGTCACATTTTTTACAGTAACACCAAACCTCCCATCCTCTTAATGCCTCTTCGTCACCTGTATAAACAGTTTCATAAGTATCGCACTCTTTCTGACAATCCATACATACAAATCTTATTTCTTCCAAATCTTCTGTTGATGGGTCAGGCATATCGCTTTTCATAATCCCGATGTGTTAAGTTCTTGACTGCAAAGCGCGAAGTAAAGATTTTGGAGTTGGTGGAGGTAAGTAACTTCCGCTATTTTAGCTGATAAAACATAATTGAATACTATTCTTTTACCGGACAATTCGCTTTTTTTAGTAATAAATAACCTACTGTCTCCGTTAGGATATTTTTCATAGCTATTACATTCTTTATTCCAAATCCAACCTAACTTCAAAAGTATTTCTTCTGAAAGGGGGATGGGGACATAATTACAACCAAACCTGGCAAATCTATCTTCTGGATCACTTGGCTCATTTTCGTTATAAATCAAATCATCTAGTATCTCTAAATCAGTAACCTTGATAGATTCTGATTCTTCATGGCACCACCATATTAAATTACCTATTCTTAATTCGCTTGCTTTCATATTACCAATCAATTCTAATTATATATTGACAATTATCGCTTAATGATGAACCCCAAAATCTAGCTTCTGCTTGTTCAACATTATTAGCCTTTACTGTTTTACTTTCAACTGTAAATTGTGACCAAAGTGGATAATAACTTATAGTAAACGTTTTCATAATCCCGATGTGTTAAGTTCTTGCCCCGACATAGAGTGCCAAACATTTTGTAATTCGTGTAAATACTTAAATCGATCTCCAAAGTAAATACCTCCAATTTCGCAATAAGGTATTTTCGAATTAAATCTAATTTTTATTTCCAATGCTCCAATTTTGCTATTGAATCCGCTGTAATTGTTATCCTTCATGAACCTACACTTCAAAAGTATTTCTTCTGAAAGGGGAATGCCTGAATACTGATCTTTAAATTTTTGGTGTTTAATCATTTCAGGAAACAATAACCTTTCAAGAGTAGTGAGTCCAACACTAACAATCTTATCCTGTAAATAGATCAAATTACCGATTCTTAATTCGTTCGCTTCCATTATTACCCAGCTTGTTTATCTTCCCGAACTACCTTCATTTCTGGGAATTTCTTGTTAGTTAAATTTTGAATCTCGTTAGCGACAAAACGATGCGATGCCTTGGCGTAAGTTGTTCGCGTAGTTTTGGAATCGGTATGACCGAGAATCTGCGCAATTGCATCAATGCTTACTCCGTTCTCCATGGCTAACATTGCGAATGAATGGCGGGCGACATGAGAGCTCACCTTAATGTTTTTTATTCCTGCTAATCCAGCTAAATCTTTCAGATATTCATTAACAGTATTCAGGTGAACATTTGGGAAAAGCGTGTTATTCTTAACACATGGTGGATAATCCCAATACTTATCGATAATTTCCTGTACCGGTGGTAGGATTGGTATTTTACATTTAGTGCCCGTTTTAATCCTTTCAATGGTTAACCACTTCTGTCCATCCGAGAGGGTGGTGCCAATATTATCCCGGGTAGCTGCGGTGATATCGCTGTGGGCCATACCAGAAAAGCATCCTACGATAAACCGATCAAGAACCATCTGCCACCGAGGTGAATTTAATTTCAGATTTCTCATGGCTTCAACCTGTTCCTCAGTTAAACCTTCAGATGTTGGATCAACCCAATTCAATTTTATATCCACGAATGGATCTGATTTAATCATCCCTCGTTTAAAAAGATAGTTGGTTACTTTGTGGAGTTTCTTTAATACACCTGTGGCACTATCGGGATGCATTGGTCCGCCAGTGAAGTAATTCCCTTTCTGCAATAGCCAGGTTCTAAAATCCTGTATGAAAGAATAATCCAGTTCAGTAATGAACATATCTTTCCTGCTGAATTTATCTCCCATGAACGAAACCAATTTCTCTTGCATCTGCTCGTACTTGCCCAAAGTTCTTTGAGAAAGGTTCTTTTCAATATCAATCTGCTGCTGAAACATTTCATTATGGCTTTTTATCGCCGCGAGTATGGTTATCTTCTGTTGTGTTTTGCCAAGAAAGATGTTTTTAATGAGCTCAGATGAAATATCTTTATCTTCTTTGAGAAGATCATCGAAAATATCATTAAGCTTTGCCTCGCTTCTTGAAATGTAAAGGTTTACCCTTGTAGCTTCTGCAGATTTACCCATTACCTGTTTCCGCATGGAATTCCATTGTTTTACATCAACGGTATGGCCAGATGAGAAGTCGGCAATATCTTTATTCGGTAAAGTCAATCTGATTTTTAATGCAGCTTTACCTTCTTTGTTAGCCGCGGAGGCACGAACCCAGAATAGAATGTTTAGCTTACTCATCGTTTGATACATTTAATTTAACCCAACCATATTCGATTAGCTTTTCAACACTCAATCCCATGTAAGGAAGTGCGTAGCCTTTTGATCGGAGGTAATCTATAATCCTTGCCTGCATTATGTCGGGTTTTTCTAATAAAGGCTTAACGGTGTTTTTAAAACAGTATAGAACATTTTCGAATGGTGCTGATACCATCTCTAAATGAAGTAGGCTTATTTTTATTTTATCTTCATCTGTTATTGATGAAAGGGGTTTGAGTTTTAAAGAGCCGTATTTTATTAACAGGCTTAAATCTTTCTCATTGTTCATAGAAAACCACCAAGTAGGTTCTTTTTCTTCAATATATTTACCCTTAAAAACACCTGTCAATTTTTGTGTACTTCCGTCCGTTATGTGAACATCAGCTCCTATGTTTTGAGCAAAGAACTTTGTTTTGTTTTCTAATGTGTTTTCCATAGAGTTTCATTTATAAGAAAATCAGATATTGGCTAATAGAAAAATGAATGCTTATGTAGCCTAATCTGTTAAAAATTAATAATTGTCTTGCAGAACAAATATATGATATTTTATATAAATATTAGAATATCAAATAATAGGTGCTTTTTTAAGCGAAATAACAAGGTAGGCACTACATAAAGCACCAATGTGTTTTATGTGTGTTGAATTGTGTTAAGGCTAAATGGAATTTTCGGGAAACAAAAAAGCCTTAAATTGTTGTATTTAAGGCTTTTTGATTTAAATTGATAAAAGAGAAACTCTTTTTTGTACCCCGGAAGGGACTCGAACCCCTGACCCTCGGTTTAGAAAACCGACGCTCTATCCAGCTGAGCTACCGAGGCCCGTTTTGTAACGAGTTGCAAATATAGAAGTTCTATCTAATAAGCAAAAATATATTTTAATTATTTCTGTTGATTTTTTTAGGTCGCTTTTAAAGCTTTAAAAACTAATTAATTAGCTTGATTACAATCTTTACAAATGCCCGAAACAATCAGGTTCATATCCTCAATTTTGAACCCTTTCTCTATTTTCAATGATGGGATTTTAACATCATCAAGGCAATAAACCCTTAAACAGTTATTGCAATTGAAATGAACGTGTTCATCATGATGGTGATTTTCTGTACATGAACTGGAACAAATGGCATAATTAGCCGTTCCCTGTTTATCTAATACCCGATGTATAATCCCCTTTTCTTCAAAAGTTTTCAAAATCCGGTATAAGGTAACCCGATCGATATCCTTTCCAATTACATTCTCCAGGTAGGGTTGAGATGTGGCCGAATTTCGATGAGTAAGCACATCCAGCACTTGTAATCGAGCGCCAGTTCTTTTCAAACCATTTTTCAACAATAAATCCTCGTAGGCTTGCGCTTCAATAGTATTCATAACCTTATTTTTAAATAATCAACTTCGCATTTACAACAGAAACCGGTGGTTGGTAAGTGGCATTATCATTAGTTAATTTTAAAATGCCTTTAACCCGAATGGGTTTGTCTGTAAATGCAATAGCATTTTCCATTTGTATCATCACCATTATAGGAACACCGTTCTGTCCACAAAAATAACATTGATTTATGGGTAAAGTTGCCAGTAAAAATTTTTGATGCTTCTGGCTATTTTTTATGGGAATTAAATATCCTTGCAAATCAAACGTATTGTTTTTAAATCTGGTGATGTTTTCACCATAAATAGGCAGTAACTCGTTTTTCTCCGTTAGTTCGAATTTCACCGTTCCAATTACATCCCAATTCAATGATCTTAACTGATCGTTGTTGTTGTGTTTTTTAGTTTGGGCTGATGCTATTTGAACTATCAGAAACATCAGAATGATTAATCCATTTCTCATTTTAGCAGTTTTGCACCCAACAAAAAGAATTCTGATCGGTTATCTCCAGAATTATTGATTACAAATTTACCTTGTATTTTAATGGGCTTCTCCGTAAATGGGAGCGGGGTGGCCATTTTAACTTCTATCATTGATGGAATATCGCCCGTTCCACAAAATGGGCATGACTCTATCGGAACAATTGATAAAAGAAATTCTGAAAACTTAGATCCCACTTTGGTTGGATAGATATAACCGGGCAATTCTATGATTTTGTTGTTGAGTGCCATCAGTTCTGGAGGGAAAATACTTGCCCACTTTAAGGGCTCAACCTGCTTTTCATACCTCATCCCAATCAAGTTCCAATTTTTGGTACGCATATCTTTATGCACTTTTACTTGTGCTTTTAATTCAAGCATCGAGATTAATAAGAAGGTGATGATTACTATTTTTTTCATTATTTCTCTTTTGAAAGTGTACGGGCAATATCAACTCGATATGTTTGGATGGCTGGCAATATAGAAGCAACGACGCCAATAATTAAACCGGCAATAATAAGGTAAAGTTCGTCAGTTACAAAGTATAATCCTGTTAATCTGGCTTGCGATGATTCTTGATAATGGCCAATCATGTGTAATGCCAAGTGTCCGATAAACAATCCTAAAAGGGCACCACTTACCGTAATTAGCAGACCTTCTAGCATCACCAAGAAAAATAATTTTGATTTGGAGGCACCCAAAGAACGCATAACAGCGAGGTCGTATTTTTTCTCTTTCATTGCGTTGTATAAACTGATAAAAACGCTCAAGGCTGATATTGCCATGATCAATACAGCGAACCATTTTAAAGTTTCTATACCCACACCAATTAACGAAAACAACCTTGCGCTTTCCATCGCAGGAGATGCAGCTTGCATATTGGTGCTTTGATTTACCATTCTGGGAAAAATGACAACCGACATTGGCGACCTGTATTGAATAAGGATGGAGGTAATTTCCTTATTGTTAATTTCAGCTTTTTCAGGCGCTTCGTGTTCATCATGATTGGGCTCATGCATTTTATAAACGCTTCCAATATTGGTTAATATTAAGTTATCCGTAACATTTCCCTGCGCTTGCAGAATTCCTGTCACAGTATATGCATGGTGTTTGTGTTCGTCGCTTGCATCACTTAAACCA
The DNA here is from genome assembly GCF_979258665.1 of Pedobacter sp. AC163. Lineage (NCBI taxonomy): Bacteria > Pseudomonadati > Bacteroidota > Sphingobacteriia > Sphingobacteriales > Sphingobacteriaceae > Pedobacter > Pedobacter sp. AC163. The sequence continues at coordinate 5,352,010 of NZ_OZ409872.1, forward strand.
TGTGCGCCGAAGAATTTATCACCCACTTTTAAATGCGCTTCTGCCGCCACACCGCTACCGATTGTCGCTTCTAAATCTCTCGACCAAAACTTCCCTGCAGCCAATTTTAAACCATATAAACTAACAAATCCCGAATCAGTACCCACAATTCTATGTCCTTGAAAGTTATCTCCCAAAGCCAAAGGAACCGCTCGTTTAACCATTGGGTTTTGCATCAGTTCGGTTGCATCTTTTAACGGAATATTGCCGGTTGGGAAATCGATATGGTAAATGCTACTTAAAATTAACTGAAGCGGACTTCCTTTAGCGCCGACGACTAAATCGATGTCTTTGGCATTTTGCTCCAGCTTATTTCCAATTTGTGTAGATGCCAAAAAAAGGATAGATAAAATGGCTACACCAAATGCCACCAATATAATATTTAGAAACGTGGTGAGCTTATTCCTTAATAGGTTTTTTGTACTTAGCCTTAATATGTTCATTACAATAAATATTCCTTGTTAAGTTTATCTTTTACTCTTTTATCGTGTGTGGCAATAACCAGCGAAGCGTGATTTTCTGCTGCCTGTTGAGTCAAAATTTTAAGTACATTATCAGCATTTTCATCATCTAAACTAGATGTTGGTTCATCAGCAATCAACAAAGCGGGTTTGTTTACCAATGCCCGTGCGATGGAAACTCTTTGTAGTTGGCCTTGACTTAATTCTTCAGGATAATTTTTTGTTTTATCTGCTAAACCCAAAGATGAAAGCAGATCCATTACTCTTGATTTATTAACTTTTACTCCCGCCAAAGAGGAAGCCAGGGCCACATTGTCGAATATATTTAAGCTTTTAATTAAGTGAGGTTTTTGAAATACAATGCCGATATTTTGTCCTCTGAAACGATCCATTTCTTTTTGAGATAAGCTGTAAATATCAGTCTCGTTTAATTTTACTTTGCCATTTTCTGGTTTCAATAAACCTGAAATGATATTTAACAAAGTGCTTTTCCCACTTCCCGATGCACCTAATAACAACCACTGTTCTTCATTAAGTATTTCCCAATCTGGAAATTTTAGAGTCGGACCGTTATGGTAGTTATGGGTTAGCGATTGAATACTAATCATATTTATTTTGATTTTTTTATTACCTGAATGTTTTTGATTGCGTAGCGGCGATAAAGTTCTTGTGCATTATCGGTGCCGTGCTTGCAAGCAGGGTTTAGGGTGCAAATGAAAGAAAGTGCAGCAACAAAAAGTAGTTTAATTTTTCTTTGCATGGTACAAATATATAATCCTTTTCTAGTAGGTAAATTGTTTAAATAGGATAGTTAAAATATAATTGATTGTTTTATTGATGGATGTGCTTACAGCTTTTTGCCAGTTTTAGGTTGAAGAAATGTGCTCCAGCAATTGTAAATCCGCCAAGCGGAATTAAAATGGGTTCTAATATTTCGATACCTAAAAAATGCCCCAAAAGTATGGCGCCAAAACCGAGTGCTAAAATTACCATCGGATAGAGGTTATGATGAACTTTTCGATAGGATGTGCTTAAAGCCCATACGCCAATAAATAGGGAAAGAAGAATCATCGAAATTTCTAATGCTGGAGTGGCTAAAAACTCTAATCCCCACAAGGGTAGAAGCGTAAATACAAATGGCAGAAGTGCACAATGAATAGCGCAGGCAGTAGAAGCTGTTATACCCAGTTTATCAAGATTTATCGTTTTAAAATTTTTCATCATCATAAGTTTACCAGTCAAATATAAAAGCAATTAAGTTGCATTTGTTGTTCTTTGCAACTAAATTGCATTTTCATGATAATTGCTTCGACGTTCGTTTGTCAAAATTTATTATTTGATATATTTAAAAATAAATTTAGATTTGTCTAAAAATATATTTAGATAATATCATTCCATGAAAATAGCCATACTACTTATTTTAATTGCTTGCACGTTTTCCAATAGCTACTCCCAAAATGTAATTACAGGTAAGGTTTCGTCAAAAGGAAAAGTACAGGAGAATATTAATGTTAAAATTGTTGGAACCAATAAATCCACAAAAACCGATCAAGCGGGTTTGTATCAGATTGGCAATGTTCAGAGTGGTCCAGTTGAACTGCAGTTCTCGGGGATCAATTATCAATCCAAGCGGATAAAAGCCCAAGTGCAAAACGATACACTGCGTTTAAATGTAGAAATATCGGAGACTGAATCCAACCTTAACGATGTGGTGATAACAGGCGTAAACAGAGCAACATCGCTAAGAAAAAGTCCAGTGCCAATTGCGGTCTTATCTAAAAAAACAATGGATCAAAACGTAAACACAAACCTAATCGAAGCGATTGTAAAGGGCGTTCCTGGAGTTACGGCGGTTACAACAGGGCCAAATGTATCTAAACCATTTATACGCGGACTTGGGTATAACCGGGTGTTGACTTTGTATGATGGCCTGCGTCAGGAAGGACAGCAATGGGGCGATGAACATGGAATTGAGGTAGATGAGTATGGAATAGTGAGGGCTGAAGTGGTGAAAGGACCGGCGAGTTTAACCTACGGATCTGATGCTTTGGCAGGGGTAATTAACATGATTCCCTCCACGCCAAATTTCGAAGATGGCAAATTGAAAGGTGATTTTACCACTAACTTTCAAAGCAATAATGGAATGTTTGGTTCGTCACTGGGTTTAGCTTACATTAAAAATGATTGGAAATATACTTTGCGTGCTACAGGTAAGGCGGCCCATAATTATTATAACAAAGTTGATGGGTATGTTTATGGAACTGCATTTAGAGAATATAATCTTTCAGCAAGTGCGAGGGTAGATAAAGACTGGGGTTTTTCGAAAACGGCTATCACTTACTACGACAACCTCATGGAGATTCCGGATGGGAGCAGAGATTCTACCACTCGTAGATTTACGAGACAAATTTTTGATGATGGAGACGATATTAAAAACAGACCGATAGTGCCTTCAAATGATTTAAAGACCTACACTATAAATCCTTTACATCAGCATATTCAGCATTTCCGTTTTTATAATGCCAGTCAAGTTAAGTTTGCAAATAGCGATTTAAACATATTAGTTGGCGGACAGCAAAGTGTAAGAAGAGAATATAACCATCCAACTATCCCAAATCAGGCTGGACTTTATGTGGTTTTGAATACGTTGAACTATGATGTCAAATACAATCTTTCAGATTTTGCTGGAATTGAAAGTACTTTAGGCATCAATGGGATGTACCAAACAAATCGCAGTAAAGATGCTACAGATTTCCCTATTCCAGATTATGACTTGTTTGATATCGGAGCATTTTATTTCGCTAAAAAGTCTTTTGGGAAATTGGATATTTCAGGAGGCGTGAGGATGGATAGGAGAAATATTAATTGGAATGATTTCTATGTAGGAACGAATGTTTTAACTGGTTTTGGGCAAAAATCTGATGTGAATGATGCTAATGCTGATTTGCAGTTCCCATCATTTAATAAGAACTATTATGGCTTTTCTGGGAGTTTAGGATTAACCTATAATCTATCAGATAAATTTTTAATCAAGGCAAATTTAGCTAGAGGATATAGAGCGCCCAACATTACCGAAATCGGTTCAAATGGTTTAGATCCAGGTGCGCACATCGTTTATTTGGGAAACAGAACTTTTAAGCCAGAGTTTAATCTTCAACAGGATATTGGCATTATCGCCTATTTAAAAGATGTAGATATTAGCATGGAAATATTCAACAATAACATTCAAAACTACATCTATCAATCGCGTTTAACTGATGAGAATGGAAATCCGGTGGTTATTGTTCCAGGGAATTTAACTTATCAATATCAGCAATCAAAAGCCCGCTTGTATGGCGCTGAATTGGCCATAAACTTACACCCATCAACATTAAAGTGGTTTACCTTTAACAATAGTGTTGCTTATGTAGTGGGCTTAAATAAAAATGAAACTTTATTGAATTTACATGGAAAAGCAGCAAAATATTTACCATTTATTCCACCATTGCAAATCAGATCTGAAATAAAATTGACAGCGCAAAAGAGTATCGGCTTTTTGGATAAACCATATTTTAAAATTGATGCCGCAATATTTGCAGATCAAAATAAGTTTTATGCGCTTGATGATACCGAGACTTTTACTAGAGGATATACTTTAATTAATGCTGGCATTGGTTCCTCTATCAAAGCTAAGTCTGGTAAAACTGTATTGGATATTTTTATTCAGGCGGATAATGTTTTCAATATCGCCTATCAATCGCATTTAAATCGGTTAAAATATTTCGAGTATTATGAATCATCGCCCAATGGCCGCTCTGGAATTTACAATATGGGCAGGAATATGAGCTTTAAAGTGATTGTGCCTTTTTGAGTTGCGGAAAATGAGGAATAGGAAATAGGGAATGGAAAATGTAATATTGATCATGTAAGAAGGACGGTTTTTAAATATTTGTGAATAGAGAAAAAAATAAGCTTTCCATCTCAAACATCACGTTTCCATCGCTATATTTACTTCATCCATCTTAGTTTAATATAACCTACATAAACATGGAACCATCAATAAGTGAGCAACGATTAAATTTTCTCAGACAATCTATTGGCAAGGTGATCTCTAATTCACCATCGAATTTCATGAATTGGTTGGCCCCGGTTTTAATCAAAGCTGAAAATGGTATTTTGGTGTGTCAATATACTATTCGTAATGAGATGACCAATCCTTACCAAATTTTGCATGGCGGCGTTACCGCTGGAATTATTGATGATTTAATTGGTGCAACAGTTTACACTATGGGTTTAAACGATCGTTACACTACCGTAAATAATTATATCGATTACTTTGCCCCTGCGAAAGAAGGAGACGAGGTTGTTGCCGAAACATCAATTGTGAAGCGAGGGAAAACAATTCTAAATCTTCAGTGTGAGATATATTTACCAGCAAAAAAACGTTTAATAGCCAAAGGATATTCGAACATGTTAAACATAGGTTAACACATTCTTTGAAGCTTTAAAATAATTTGTTAATTCCTTTAAATTAGCGAAACATTCTCATTAATACATTGTTGTAACTTAACCAAAAATATAATGAGCCATGTTAGAAAATTATTCCACCCTGCAATTTATTGTTAGAGGCAAGATTTTTAAAGGATTTTGCATGCGTATTCAAGATGATTTTCATGAAACTTATGCCGTTGTTTTAGATGGCTACCATTCTTTTTGTATCTGGTTAGATAATAAAAATGAGAAGTGGTGTGCATCTAAAAATGTGGCTATTGATCCAGATGCGATCGATGAAATCATCAACAGGATATCGCCTCGTCCGCAAGTCTCTTAACAATCCATCAGAATAATGCTCAAAAAAATCCCTGCTTAAGTAGTTTCTAAAGCAGGGATTTTTATGTCTGATATTTTCTATCCAAAGAATAAATAAGCCAGGCCAATTGCGGTACAAACACCCACTAAATCGGCCAATAACATTGCGCCAACGGCATAGCGTGTATTTTTGATACTTACTGAACCAAAGTAAACCGCAATGACATAAAAAGTGGTGTCCGAAGCACCTTGAAATATACCAGATAACTTACTTGGAAATGAATCGGCACCATAAGCCGTCATCGTATCCACCATCATTCCTCTGGCGGCACCTCCACTTAGCGGCCGAATCAAAGCAGTTGGCAGCGCCTCTACAAAACGGGTATCGGCACCAAGCATTACAAATAAATTTTTAATACCCATAATTACCACATCAAATGTTCCACTGGTACGCAACATACTGATGGCGACCAACATGCCAACGAGATAAGGGATAATTTTTACTGCAGTTTCGAATCCATTTTTTGCGCCATCGATGAACGCATCAAAAACATCGATTTTTTTATATAATCCACCCAGCACAATTACTAAGAAAACAAATAGAATTAATCCGTTGCTTAATAAGCCTGAAAATGATTTAATACCATCAGCATTTAATGAGGTTACATACAAAACAAGCAATGCAATTACTAAAGATATGCTCAAAACCCAACCAACAATTACAGGCTGGAGCAAGTTGATCTTTTGCTTAAAAGAAACGATTAACATGGCTGCCATCGTTCCAACAAAAGTTACAATTAAGCATGGGATAAAAACGTCAGTAGGATCAGAAGCATTTTGCGAAGCACGTATGGCTATTACACTCACGGGAATTAAACTCAAACCTGCAGCGTGTAAACACAAAAACATAATTTGAGCATTTGACGCAGTGTCCTTACTTGGGTTTAATTCTTGCAGACTTTCCATCGCTTTTAAACCAAATGGGGTTGCAGCATTGTCTAATCCCAATAAGTTTGCAGAAAAATTCATAATCATGTGCCCCATTGAAGGGTGACCTTTTGGGATCTCCGGGAAAAGTTTTGAGAAAAAAGGACCCACAATTCTTGATAATAAGCGAATTCCGCCAGCACGTTCAGCAATGCTCATAAAGCCCATAAATAAGGCTAGAATTCCAATTAATTTAAGGCACAACTCAACTGATGTCCAGCAGGTTTCGATGATGCCATTAACTTTCGTGAGGTTGGTTGGATCATCTGCCTTACCAATCACCATCCAACTAAAAATTTCAGTTTGTCCGAAAAAGAAGCACTTTACCGCCGCTACTAAAATTGCGATAACAATAAATCCAGACCAAATTCTACTTAATGCCATTAGGGTTGTTTAGTTTTTTAACTGGTGTAAAATAGGGGTTTTAGTTTGTAAATCCATGGCCAAGTCCAAAGTCTGCAGTCATACGTATTCAGTCTTAAGTTTACAAATTATGAAATCAAAAAAGTCCATAGTTCCTAGTATAAAACTAAAGACTATGGACTTCAGACTTTAAACTCTGTACTAGCTAAGGTTTGTCATCAGTTAACTCGAAACCCCATGTTTTTCCTTTTTCAGTTGCCGGGATTCCACTGGTCATCCAGGCAGGCGCTTTTGCACCTTTTAAATAATAATCGAAAAACTGTTGTTCACGAATTTGAATATCTTTACGATTTTGGCGTTGCACTAAATTGTGTGCTTCCCCATTATAGTTTAACATCCAAACTGGTTTGCCCAATCGGCGTAAGCCGGTAAACATTTCTATTCCCTGGTACCAAGGCACCGCTCCATCCGCATCATTGGCCATTACCACCACTGGTGTATTTACCTTTGGAAACATAAATAGAGGGGAGTTTTCGGTATATAATTCTGGCTTTTCCCAAAGGGTTGCACCAATTCTACTTTGTGTTTTTTCATATTGAAACTGACGGTTCATTCCGCTTTCCCAACGAATACCGCCGTAAGCCGAGGTCATGTTTACAACTGGCGCTCCTGCCCAAGCTGCAGCATACATGTCATTTTGAGTAATTAAATAGGCTACCTGATAGCCACCCCAGCTTTGTCCTTGAATACCAATTTTTGTTCCATCAACCCAACTGTTTTTCTTTAAACTCTCTACGCCCGAGTTGATAAATTCGACTGCCGATTGACCTGGATGACCAGTTTCGTAACTAATATCTGGAGCGAAAACCAAATACCCATTACTCACAAAGAAAGAAATGTTTAATCTTGAAGGGGTAGGCGCTGGAGCCTGATAAGTGTACAATCCATCAGAAAGCTTTTCGTAGAAATAAGCAATCATTGGATATTTTTTATTCGGATCAAAGTTTTCTGGTTTGTACAAAATTCCCTCGGCTTTATATCCTTTTGGTGTGGTCCATTTAACCAACTCTGCAGTGCCCCAATTGTAATTTTGCTGTTGAGGATTGGTATTGCTTAGTTTTGTTTCTGTTTTAAAATCATTCGTAACATAAACATTTGGCGATTCTGTGTAGTTTGCTTTGTCATAAATATAAACATCCGCATCTTTGGCTTTGACTAAATTTGAGTATTTATATTTTGCCATAACCACCAATTCTGGTGCTTTTACCGAACCTACATTCGTTCTGTAGAAACCATTTTCTTTAGTCAGGTTATTAAATCCATCTAACCAAACCAATTCGTTCGCTTTAACAAATTTATTATCCACCATGCGATTGAAGGGATTATTATCTTGTTCAACGCGTTCATAACGGAAGGTGATTTTATTTGCTCTACCGAAACCAGCAGTAATGTTTTTAGCAGGCGATTTTCCATCTGGAGAAAACGACCAAATATCATATCGATCATTTAGTAAAACTGCTTTGTCGCCTTCTGTCCAGGTGGCAACTCCGTAGGCTGATGGAAGATCTGGAACATCGTTGTCCTCATCAACAAATTTTACGTTTAAGCTTTCTGTTAAGGCTACAATTTTGCCGGTTGCTACAGTGTAAGTGTACCAATTACCGTTTTTTCTATCGAAATACAAAATGTAATTACCACCCGGAGAAGCCATGGCATAGCCATTTAATTCGCTGATGATCTTTTTGCGTTGGCCATTTTTAGTATCCAATAAATAATAATCTTTCGATGTTGCGCCACTCCATTGCGATTCGATTCTACGTCCGAAATCTGTAGATGCCAAAACGAAATTTGCATCGCCTTCTGCAACCATGTTAGCGTCAGGTAAACTTAAATCTGTTAACGGGATTGCTTTTGGATCGCTGCTATAAACGTCGATAACTGATAAATAACTTTTTTTGCTATCGCGATCTGCATTTTTCAATTGCATTGGCTGCAAGTAATCGTCCTTGTAATTCCATACGTCAACTTTAGCCACTTCAAAATCTACAATAGTCGTATCTTTTGGCTTTTTAATAGGAGAGATGCCAAAAAATAGTTTCTTACCATCTTTACTAAAAGTCACCCGGCCATCGCCGTTAACCGACCATTTTGCAGGTAAACCTGGCATGTCATAGTCTACAATGGTTTGTGCCGTATCTAGTGTTAAAGAGTTGTAATAAACATTGTAATTTTTAATTTCCTTTTTCTCTGGATCCTGCTCGCCAACAAACGCTAAGTGCTCACTTTCATCATCGAAGGCAAAATTTTTAAAACTGCCTTTTCCCTTGATCAAGGTTTTAAGGGTTCCTTTTTCGGTGTTTAATAAAAACACTCCTTGAGGAGCTGTTTTATCCTTTTTAGATCCGCTGCAAGCAAAAACCAATTGTTTTCCATCTTTACTAAAAGAATAATCGGTCACATATTTATAGGTTTTATCGGTTCCGGTTAGTAAATTTTTAACAATAAGATCAGTTCCTTCTTCTGTTTTTCCTTTACCAGCTGGTTCATCATCAGCAAAATCTATTTCCGAATCTTTCTTTTCAACAGGCTTAGCTGGTGTTTTTTTAGCTGTGTCTGGTTTTTCAGTTAAGTAAGCCATAAAGCCATTGCCATCTTCAGGGAATTTAAACGATTTTACACGAGGCACTTTGGTAATTGCATTTGTGGTCAGGTTTACAATACCTAAAGAGTCCTTGGGCATTTCATCAGGTTTTCTTTTCTTTATTTTCGCCTGGCGTAAATCTTTATTTAATGGACGGATATTGAAAACAGCAAATTTAGAGTCATTGCTAAATTGTGAATTCATTCCCCGAGGGACATTTATTTTAGCGTTTGTTTTGATATTGGTAATATAAAGTTGCGCATCGCCCTCTTGCTGCAACACACTATACATTGCCCAAGTACCGTTGTTTGATAATTGCTTTGTACCTATTGACTCCCATTTATCATAAACACTATGATCTAATGGTTTTTTCTGAGCATAGGCAATGCCGACAACGAAAAACAGAATAATAGTTAGTCTTTTTTGCATTTTTTGAAATGAATTAATTTGTTGGTGGTGATTTAATCTCCTAAAATTGGAAATTTTTAGGTCATTTGAAAACTTGTACGCCAAATATTACATTGTAAAAATGTTTTTGGCATCTATTTGGCCAATACTTCAATGAGAAATGGTTTTAGCGAATTTTCAACGGTAATGGTGAAGATGCGTATTTGCTAGAATTTCGAACAAGATCTGTTTTTACAACTCCTGTGCTAGGTTGACTAGAAATCCCTTTAGTTTTTCTAATGAATCAATAATCCTTTGATTCTCTTTAACATCGCCCTTATTATTTTTTAAATGCTCTTTTGCTCCCTTTAAAGTGAAACCTTTTTCATCAACAAGGTTGAAAATAATCTTTAGGTTTTCAATATCTTCAGGAGTAAATAATCGGTTGCCTTTTTTGTTTTTCTTGGGTTGAAGAATGTCGAATTCCTTTTCGTAAAAACGGATTTGTGAAGCGTTCACATTAAACATTTCAGTCACTTCACCCATGGTATAATACATTTTATTAATCTCTCTTTCTTTATAGGGCATAAATTGTGCTTGATTATTAGGGTATTACAACGATTAATTAAAGTATTCAAATGTAGTGCGATTTTTCCTTATTAACGCAATAAAATTTTAATTTTGTTCCTCCAATCATAAAGTAATGACAGCTAAAGAAATTAGACAAGCCTTCCTAAATTTTTTCGAACAGAAACAACATCATATCGTTCCATCGGCACCAATTGTTGTGAAAAACGACCCAACTCTGATGTTCACCAATGCCGGAATGAATCAATTTAAAGATTTGTTTTTGGGTGAGGCTGCTATAAAATATTCGAGAGTTGCTGATACTCAACGCTGTTTGCGTGTATCTGGAAAACACAACGATTTGGAAGAGGTGGGTATTGATACTTATCACCATACCATGTTCGAAATGTTGGGCAACTGGAGTTTCGGCGACTATTTTAAGAAAGATGCAATTGCCTGGAGCTGGGAATTATTGACTGAAGTTTACAAAATTCCGAAAGAGAAATTATACGTTACTTATTTTGAGGGTGATGAAAAGGAGGGGTTAGAGAAAGATCAAGAAGCTTATGACCTTTGGAAACAATATGTGGATGAAA